>NZ_JACCHJ010000001.1:0-4286696 GCF_013410615.1 Leifsonia naganoensis | reverse complement strand
TCGACGGTCTCGCCGTCGGGCGCGACCACCACGATCTGCGCGCTCGTGCCGCTGACCTGCGGGAACGTGCGGCTCAGCGTGTCGAGCGCCTCCTGGGATTCGGTGCCCGGGATGCTGAAGGTGTTGTCGGTGCCCTGGTTGAAGGCGACGGCGCCGCCGGCGAGCAGCACCAGCACCAGCAGCCAGAGCGAGACGACCAGCTTGCGGGCGCGGAAGGCCCAGCGGCCGATCGAATACAGGAGTGAGGACACACGTTCTCCAGCGGTGAAGTGACCAGCAGCGTCACGGAATGAAGGGATTCGATACACTGTTGTATCCGATGCTCGACTGTATCGGATACACTCGTGTATCTGGAACTCGACTCAGGAAGGTTTCAGCTTGGACAGCACAGCTCTCAGAGACGGGCGCGACGACGCTCCCGCGGAGTCCGCGCGCCGGAAGCGGACCCGGGCCCGGCTGCTCGACGCCGCGTTCGACGTCTTCGCCGAGCAGGGCGTCCGCGCCGCCAGCGTCGAGACGATTGCGGAGGCCGCCGGCTTCACCCGCGGCGCGTTCTACTCGAACTTCTCCACCAAGGAGGAGCTCTTCTTCGCCCTGATGGAGCGCGAGAAGGAGATGCGGCTCGAGCAGCTCGGCCAGGGACTCGCCCAGCACCTCGCCCCGCTCGTGGAGTCGGGCATCACCGAGATCGACGATGCGCAGGTCATCGACATCGTGACCAAGATCCTCGAGCTGCAGTCGGATGACCGGCGCTGGTGGCTGGTGCAGTCCGAGTTCCAGCTGCTCGCGCTGCGCGACGCCACGATCGCCGGCGGCTACCTCGCGTTCCAGGACGGGTTCTACCGCGACCTGACCGAGATCGTGATCACCGCCCTGGCGAGCGCGCACCGGCGGTTCACGATCGACCCGGCCGAGGCCGTGCGCGTGATCGCCGAGCTCTGCGCCAGCGGCGAGGCGCACGCTCTGCTCGCGGGCGACGAGCGCAAATTCGCCGAGCGCCTGTCGGAGAGCGTGCCCGCCGTGCTGCTGGCCCTCACCGAGCGGGTCTGACCGAACACCAAGGCATCTTCGCTACGCTCGATCAGATGCGACGCAGAGCACTCCCGATCGCGCTCGCCGGCGCACTGGCCGCCGCGGTGCTGACCCTGGTCGCCGCCTGCGCAGGGCCGGCCGACACGCCCGCGGCCTCGCCCCGTGCCGCCGCGACGGCGACGCCCTCCGCGACCCCGGACCCGTTCCCGCGCCGGCCGCTCACGACGAGCACCCGCTACGTCGCCCTCGGTGACTCGTTCGCCGCGGGCATGGGCGGCGGCGGCGAGACCGGCAAGTGCCGCTCGAGCAGCGCGAGCTACCCCTCCGTCTTCACGCGCGAGTCCGGCGTCGACCTCATCGTCAACGCGGCCTGCTCTGGAGCCACGACCTCCGACCTCCTGCGCAAGCAGCTCATCTCCCTGGACGACCGCACCGACCTCGTGACGGTCAGCATCGGCGGCAACGACCTGGGCGTCGCGGCGATCGCCGCCGACTGCGCCGCGGGCAAGGCGGCCTCCTGCCGGAGCCAGCTCACGTCCGCGCTCTCGCTGCTCAACGTCCTGCCCGAGCGCCTCGCGACCGTGTACGACGCGATCGTCCAGGCGGCGCCGAACGCGCGCATCGTCGTGACGGGCTACGCCCTGATGTACGACGCCTCCGACCCGAACGCCAAGGACTTCGGGATGGCCGCCGCGATCAACGCGGCGACCATCGGGCTCAACCAGGTGATCGACGATGCCGTGGACGCCGAGCGGGCCAAAGGCGCGCCGATGACCTATGTCGGCGTGGACTTCGCCGGGCACGCGATCGGCGACGCGAAGCCGTGGGTGCACACCAGCGGGGTCGACGCGTTCCATCCGACGGCCGCGGGGTACGCGGAGTACGCCCGCCAGCTCGTCCGCCGTCTCGGCACCGCGGGCTGAGGCCCGGGGGCGCCAGACGGCGTCAGGAGGCCGCGGCTCGGCTGTGCTCGCGCGCGAACTCCAGGGTCTCGCGCAGCAGCGCGAGCCGCTCCGTCCGGTTGCGCGCCTTGCGGGTGTTCACCTCGGCGACCACCGACCCCGTCCAGCCGGAGCCGGCGAGCATCCGCAGGACCTCCGCCACCGGCTGCGTCCCACGACCGGGGACGAGGTGCTCGTCGAAGACCCGCGCGTCATCCGGCGTGCCCGAGCCGTCGCACAGGTGCACGTGGTGCAGGCGCCCGCCCAGTTCCTCCGCCAGCCGCAGGCCGTCGATGCCGCTGAGGGCGGCGTGCGAGAAGTCCAGGGTCACCTTGTCGCAGTCCATGCCGAGCGGATTCCAGCCGGGGGAGTAGGCCGCCATCGAGCGGCCGCCGACCTTCCAGGGGAACATGTTCTCGACCGCGACGATCACGCCGGACCGCTCGGCCGTCTGCCGCACGATGTCGAGGAAGCCCTCGGCGTATCCCGACTGCCAGCGGAAGGGCGGGTGCACCACGACGGTGTCCGCGCCCAGCTCGGCGGCCAGGGCGGCCGAGCGCTCCAGCTTGACCTGCGGGTCGCGCCCCCAGACGAAGTGCGTCAGCAGCAGCACCGGAGCGTGGATGCTGAGCACGGGGATCCCGTACCTCTCGACGAGGGCGCGCAGGGGCGCGGCCGACTGCGTCGCGTCGTCGCGCGAGACCATGACCTCGACGCCGTCGTACCCCAGTTCGGCGGCGGTGCGGAACGCCTCCTCGAGCCCGAGCGGGTAGACGCAGGTCGTTCCCATGCCGATGCGCATCACAGGCGCACTCTAACCCCGGGCACTGAACGACGCGTGTCCTACCGCCGAACGGCCGCCCCGTCCAGGGCCCGGACGCGCGGAAGCGACGCTGGTACTGTGGCGAGAACCACCCCCATCGACATCTGAGGGAGAGGATCCACCATCTCAGCGCAACCCGATACCGCCACCACGACCGAGACCTACGACGTCGTCATCGTCTCGAACCGCCTTCCCGTCGACCGCGTGGTCGACGACGCGGGCGAAGCCGACTGGCGCCCGTCGCCCGGCGGACTGGTGGCGGCGCTGGAGCCGGTCATGCGCTCGCAGGACGGCGTCTGGATCGGCTGGGCCGGCGTCTCCGGCGAGGAGATCGAGCCCTTCGAGGCCGACGGCATCAGCATCATCCCCGTCCCGCTGAGCGAGCAGGAGCTGCAGGAGTACTACGAGGGCTTCTCGAACGACACCCTGTGGCCGCTCTACCACGACGTGATCGCACAGCCGACGTTCCACCGGGAGTGGTGGGACAGCTACGTGAAGGTGAACAAGAGGTTCGCGGATGCGGCCGCCAAAGCCTCCTCGCATGGCGCGGTGGTGTGGGTGCACGACTACCAGCTGCAGCTCGTCCCGGCGATGCTGCGCGAGCTGCGCCCCGACCTCGTCATCGGCTTCTTCAACCACATCCCGTTCCCGCCGTACGGCATCTACTCCCAGCTGCCCTGGCGACGCCAGATCATCGACGGCCTCCTCGGCGCCGACGTCATCGGCTTCCAGCGCGTGGCCGACGCGGGCAACTTCTCCCGTGCCGTCCGTCGCCTCCGCGGCTACGAGACCCGCGGCCCCATCATCGAGGTCCCGATCGACAGCGACGATCCCGACGCCGGCTCGCACCGCCACGTGACGACCAACCGTCACGGCGGTCTGGCGCGCACCGTGCTCGCCCGCGCGTTCCCGATCTCCATCGACACCGAGAAGTACCAGGAGCTCGCGCGCCGCCCCGACATCCAGGCACGTGCACAGGAGATCCGCGAGGAGCTCGGCAACCCGCAGACGATCATGCTCGGCGTCGACCGCCTCGACTACACGAAGGGCATCGGCCACCGCCTCAAGGCGTTCGGCGAGCTGCTGCGCGACGGCGCGCTCTCGGCCGAGGACGTCACCCTCGTCCAGGTCGCGAGCCCCAGCCGCGAGCGCGTCGAGACCTACCGGCAGTTGCGCGACGAGATCGAACTGACCGTCGGGCGCATCAACGGCGACTACTCGACCCTCGGCCACAGCGCGATCGCCTACCTGCACCACGGCTATCCCCGGGAGGAGATGGTCGCCCTCTACCTCGCGGCCGACGTCATGCTCGTCACGGCCCTGCGCGACGGGATGAACCTGGTCGCCAAGGAGTACGTCGCCTCCCGCGTCGACGACGACGGCGTGCTCATCCTGAGCGAGTTCGCCGGAGCCTCCGACGAGCTGCGGCAGGCGCTCCTGATCAACCCGCACGACATCGAGGGGCTGAAGGAGTCGATCCTCCAGGCCATCGCGATGCCGAAGCGCGACCGCACCCGGCGGATGCGCGCCCTGCGCAAGAAGGTGGTGACGAACGACGTCGCGCGCTGGTCCGCCTCCTTCCTGGACGCCCTCACGCGCGCCGCGCACGGCGACCACCCGCTGCAGAACCCGCTGGTGAACCGGCGCTGAGCGTCCGCCTCCGCCGTCCTCCCGCCCCGATCCGGAAAGCCGCATGACCGAAACGCCGTCCGTCCCGTCCGATTCCGCCCTCGCTCTCACCGCCGCCATCCGGCGACTGGCGGACACCGATCGCCTGCTGCTGGCGCTCGACTTCGACGGCACACTCGCGCCGTTCGTCGACGTGCCGCGCGGCGCCCGTGCGCTGCCGGAGGCGAAGGCCGCCCTCGACCGGCTCGAGAAGCTGCCGCGCACCTGGGTCGCCTATGTGTCGGGGCGGCCGCTCGCCAGCCTGGAGACCGTGACGGAGGCGGACGAAGACGCTCTGCTGATCGGCTCGCACGGCGTGGAGATCCGGTTCGGCCGCGACGGCGTCTCGCTCGACCTCGACGACGACGAGCGCGCCACCCTCGAGCGACTGGGGGAGGCGCTGCAGGAGCTGGTGGACGCGTTCCCCGGCACGAAGCTCGAGGTGAAGCCGGTCGGCTTCGGCGTGCACTACCGCACGGTGGAGGGCGACCGCGGCGAGGAGGTCGTGCGCCGCGCCTACGAGGTCGCCGGCGCGGTGAGCGACGCCCTGACCGTGCGCGACGGCAAGGACATCATCGAGTTCTCCGTGCGCGAGGCGAACAAGGGGGACGGCATCGAGCGGCTGCGGGAGTACACGCACGCGACGGCGGTGCTGTTCGCGGGCGACGACGTCACCGACGAGGACGGCCTGCGCGTCCTCCGGCCGCAGGAGGGCGACATGGGCGTGAAGGTCGGCCCCGGCGACACCGCGGCGCAGTACCGGGTGGCGGACGAACGGGCCGTCGCGACCCTGCTCACGCTGCTCGCGGAGGCGCGCGCGTCCTCCACAGCCTGAGCCGCCGGCCCGGCTCTCCACCGATCCCGCGGCGCATGGTCGGAGGGGCATGCGAGACGTTCTAGAGTTGTCCCATGCCAGAGATCGATTGGAAGCCGCGCTCGCGCGTCGTCACCGACGGAATCGAAGCCACGACGAGCCGGGGCATGCTCCGGGCCGTCGGCATGGGTGACGCCGACTGGGAGAAGCCACAGATCGGCATCGCCAGCTCGTGGAACGAGATCACCCCCTGCAACCTGTCGCTCGACCGGCTCGCGCAGGGCGCCAAGGAAGGCGTCCACTCGGGCGGCGGGTACCCGCTGCAGTTCGGCACCATCTCCGTCTCCGACGGCATCTCGATGGGCCACGAGGGCATGCACTTCTCGCTCGTGTCCCGCGAGGTCATCGCCGACTCGGTCGAGACCGTCATGATGGCCGAGCGCCTCGACGGCACCGTGCTCCTCGCCGGCTGCGACAAGTCGCTCCCCGGCATGCTGATGGCGGCGGCCAGGCTCGACCTCTCCGCCGTGTTCCTCTACGCCGGCTCGATCGCCCCCGGGTGGGTCAAGCTGTCGGACGGCACCGAGAAGGACGTCACGATCATCGACTCCTTCGAGGCCGTCGGCGCCTGCAAGGCGGGCAAGATGAGCGAAGAGGACCTCAAGCGCATCGAGTGCGCCATCGCCCCGGGCGAGGGCGCCTGCGGCGGCATGTACACCGCCAACACCATGGCCTCGGTCGCCGAGGCCCTCGGCATGAGCCTCCCGGGCTCCGCCGCTCCGCCGTCGGCCGACCGCCGCCGGGACTACTTCGCGCACCGCTCGGGCGAGGCCGTCGTCAACCTGCTCAAGCTCGGCATCACCGCCCGCGACATCCTCACCAAGGAGGCGTTCGAGAACGCGATCGCGGTGGCCATGGCGTTCGGCGGCTCGACCAACGTCGTGCTCCACCTGCTCGCCATCGCTCGCGAGGCCGAGGTCGACCTCACGATCGACGACTTCAACCGCATCGGCGACAAGGTGCCGCACATCGGCGACCTGAAGCCCTTCGGCAAGTACGTCATGAACGACGTCGACCGCCACGGCGGCGTCCCCGTCGTCATGAAGGCCCTGCTCGACGCCGGCCTGCTGCACGGCGAGTGCCTCACCGTGACCGGCAAGACCGTCGCCGAGAACCTCGCCGAGATCAACCCGCCCGCACCGGACGGCGAGGTCATGCGCACCCTCGACAACCCCATCCACGCCACCGGCGGCATCACGATCCTCAAGGGATCGCTCGCACCCGAGGGTGCGGTCGTGAAGACCGCGGGCTTCGACGCCCAGGTCTTCGAGGGCCCCGCGCGCGTGTTCGAGCGGGAGCGCGCCGCGATGGACGCCCTCACCGAGGGCCGCATCAACGCGGGCGACGTGGTCATCATCCGCTACGAGGGGCCCAAGGGCGGCCCGGGCATGCGCGAGATGCTCGCCATCACCGCGGCCATCAAGGGCGCGGGCCTCGGCAAGGATGTACTACTATTGACGGACGGACGATTCTCAGGCGGCACAACCGGCCTGTGCATCGGCCACATAGCACCCGAAGCGGTGGACGCAGGTCCCATCGCCTTCGTGCGCGATGGTGATCTGATACGGGTCGATATCGCGGCTCGCTCCCTCGACCTACTTGTCGACGAGTCAGAGCTGACCGCCCGCCGTGACGGCTGGGCTCCTCTTCCTCCGCGCTATACCCGTGGCGTTCTCGCGAAGTACTCCAAGCTCGTGCGCTCTGCAGCAGAAGGCGCGGTCACGGGGTAGCTCTTCGCTCTCCAGCAGTATCAACCGTTTCGTACGTAAGGGACCGATAAGGCATGTCCTCGGATGCAACCCCCAACTCCGTGTTGCCCTCCGCGGCGCCTGGCAAGGCGTCGCCCGAACAACTGACCGGATCGCAGTCGGTCGTCCGCACCCTCGAGCTCCTCGGCGTCACCGACGTCTTCGGGCTCCCGGGCGGGGCGATCCTGCCGATCTACGACGCGATCGTGGACTCGTCCAAGATCCGCCACATCCTCGTCCGCCACGAGCAGGGCGGCGGCCACGCGGCCGAGGGCTACGCGTCGGCGTCCAACAAGGTCGGCGTCGCCATGGCGACCTCCGGCCCGGGCGCGACGAACCTCGTCACCGCGATCATGGACGCGCACATGGACTCCGTGCCCGTCGTGTTCATCACCGGCCAGGTGTTCTCCACCCTCATGGGGACGGACGCCTTCCAGGAGGCGGACATCGTCGGCATCACGATGCCGATCACCAAGCACTCCTTCCTGGTGAAGCGCGTGGAGGACATCCCCGCCACGATCGCCGCGGCGTACCACATCGCCGGGACCGGCCGTCCCGGTCCGGTGCTCGTCGACATCACCAAGGACGCGCAGCAGAACACCGCGCCGTTCGTGTGGCCGCCCAAGGTGGACCTGCCGGGCTACCGGCCGATCACCAAGGCGCACGGCAAGCAGATCCTCGCCGCGGCCCAGCTGCTCGTCGAGAGCAAGAAGCCGGTCCTCTACGTGGGCGGCGGCGTCATCCGCTCGCGCGCGTCGCAGGAGCTGCTCGAGCTCGCCGAGGCGATCGGCGCGCCGGTCGTCACCACGCTGATGGCGCGCGGCGCCTTCCCGGACTCCCACCAGCAGCACCTCGGCATGCCGGGGATGCACGGCACGGTCCCGGCCGTGCTGGCGCTCCAGGAGTCGGACCTCATCGTGTCGCTCGGCGCGCGGTTCGACGACCGCGTCACCGGCAACACCTCCCTCTTCGCGCCCAACGCGAAAATCGTGCACGTCGACGTCGACCCCGCCGAGATCTCGAAGATCCGCGTCGCCGACGTCCCCATCGTCGGCGATGCCAAGGACGTCATCGTCGATCTGACCGCCGCGTTCCAGGACGCGTCCGCGTCGTCCGGTGCGCCGGACCTCGTCGAGTGGTGGACCTACCTGAACGGGCTCCGCGAGGAGTTCCCGCTCGGGTACAGCGAGACGAGCGACGGCCTCCTGGCCCCGCAGTACGTGATCAAGCGCATCGGCGAGTTGACCGGACCGGAGGCGATCTACACCGCCGGCGTCGGCCAGCACCAGATGTGGGCCGCGCAGTTCATCAAGTACGAGCGTCCCAACTCGTGGCTCAACTCCGGCGGCGCCGGCACCATGGGCTACTCGGTGCCCGCGGCGATGGGCGCCAAGGTGGCCCAGCCCGACCGCGTGGTGTGGGCGATCGACGGCGACGGCTGCTTCCAGATGACCAATCAGGAGCTCGCCACCTCGACGCTGAACGACATCCCGATCAAGGTCGCGATCATCAACAACTCGTCGCTCGGCATGGTGCGGCAGTGGCAGACGCTCTTCTACGACGGCCGCTACTCGAACACCGACCTCAACACCGGGCACGACACCGTGCGCGTCCCGGACTTCGTGAAGCTGGCCGAGGCGTACGGCGCCCTCGGTATCCGCGTCACGAAGGAGGAAGAGGTGGACGCCGCGATCACGCTCGCCCTGGAGACGAACGACCGCCCGGTCGTCATCGACTTCGTCGTGAGCGCCGACGCCATGGTGTGGCCGATGGTGCCGCAGGGCGTCAGCAACAGCTACGTCCAGTACGCCCGCGACCACAGCCCCGCCTTCGGAGAGGAGTGACCCCAGTGAGTACGACACACGTCCTGAGCCTCCTCGTGGAGGACAAGCCCGGCCTGCTGACCCGCGTCGCGGGCCTGTTCGCCCGGCGCGGCTTCAACATCCACTCGCTCGCGGTGGGCACCAGCGAGGTCGAAGGGCTCTCGCGCATCACCGTGGTCGTCGACGTCGAGGGCCTGCCGCTCGAGCAGGTCACCAAGCAGCTCAACAAGCTGATCAACGTCATCAAGATCGTGGAGCTGGACCCGGCCCAGTCGGTCCAGCGCGAGCACCTGCTCATTAAGGTGCGCGTCGACAACTCCACCCGCTCCCAGGTGCTGGAGGCGGTCAACCTGTTCCGGGCCCGCGTCGTCGACGTGGCCACGGACGCGCTCGTGATCGAGGTCACGGGCGACTCCGGCAAGACCCAGGCGCTGCTCAAGGTGCTCGAGCCCTACGGGATCAAAGAGATGGCCCAGTCGGGCCTGCTCGCGATCGGTCGCGGCTCCAAGTCGATCACCGAGCGCGTCTTCAAGAACTGACCCGCCCTCCCGGCGGCACCAGCAGTCAGAACTCAGAGTTAGTCAGAACCACCTACGAAGGAGAATCCACCAGTGGCTGAGATCTATTACGACAACGACGCGGACCTCTCGATCATCCAGAGCAAGAAGGTCGCCGTCATCGGCTACGGCTCGCAGGGTCACGCGCACGCGCAGAACCTCCGCGACTCGGGCGTCGAGGTCGTCATCGGCCTGAAGGACGGCTCGAAGTCGAAGCCGAAGGCCGAGGAGGCGGGCTTCCGCGTCCTCAGCGCCGCCGAGGCCGCCAAGTGGGCCGACGTCGTCGTCATCCTCGCCCCCGACCAGGTGCAGCGCCACCTCTACGCCGAGGACATCCAGCCGAACATCGAAGAGGGCAACGCGCTCGTCTTCGGTCACGGCTTCAACATCCGCTTCGGCTACATCGAGGCGCCCGAGGGCGTCGACGTGATCATGGTCGCCCCGAAGGGTCCGGGCCACACCGTGCGCCGCGAGTACGAGGCCGGCCGCGGCGTGCCCGTGATCGTCGCCGTCGAGAAGGACGCGACCGGCAATGCCTGGCCGCTCGTCCTCAGCTACGCCAAGGGCATCGGCGGCCTGCGCGCCGGCGGCATCAAGACCACCTTCACCGAGGAGACCGAGACCGACCTGTTCGGCGAGCAGGCCGTGCTCTGCGGCGGCGTCTCGCAGCTCGTCCAGTACGGCTTCGAGACCCTGACCGAGGCCGGCTACCAGCCGCAGGTGGCCTACTTCGAGGTGCTGCACGAGCTCAAGCTCATCGTGGACCTGATGTGGGAGGGCGGCATCGCCAAGCAGCGCTGGAGCGTCTCCGACACCGCCGAGTACGGCGACTACGTCTCGGGCCCGCGCGTCATCGACCCGCACGTCAAGGAGAACATGCAGGCCGTGCTCGCGGACATCCAGTCCGGTGCCTTCGCCGAGCGCTTCATCGCGGACCAGGACGCCGGCGCGCCGGAGTTCCTCGCCCTGCGCAAGAAGGGCGAGCAGCACCCGATCGAGGCCACCGGCCGCGAGCTGCGCAAGCTCTTCGCGTGGAACGCCTCGAACGACGACGACTACGTGGACGGCGAGGTCGCGCGCTGATCCAGCGCACGACCGCTGCCGTCTGACGGCACGCTAGCCTGAGGGGTGCCACGCTCCTCCCGTTCCGACGGGATGAGAGCGCGGCACCCCTTCGTCGTCGAGAGGAACCGCCCATGCCCCGTCCGGCCGTCGAGATCGCCGTGCAGGATGTGCCCGGCGTGCGCATCGCCCTCGCCGAGGGGGCCGACAGGATCGAGCTCTGCTCCGCGCTCGGGCTCGGCGGGCTGACGCCGTCGGCGGGACTATTGCGCGCCGCCGTCGAGGCGGCGGAGGCCGCCTCCCGACCTGGTTTCGTGCACGTGCTCGTCCGCCCGCGAGGCGGCGGTTTCGTCTACGACGAGGACGAGCTCGCGACCACCGTCGCCGACATCCGGTTCGCCCGCGAGACCGGCGCCGCCGGCGTCGTGATCGGAGCGCTGGACGACAACGGCCGGATCGACCTCGCCGCCGTCGAGCGCTTCGTCGCCGCAGCCGACGGACTGGCCGTCACCTTCCACCGGGCTCTGGACATCGTGACCGACCCGGCCGCCGCGCTGGACGCGCTGGCCGACCGCGGGGTGACCCGCGTGCTGACCTCGGGCAGCGCCTCCCGCAGCATCGACGGCGTGGATGTGCTCGCCTCCCTCGCCGAGCGCGCCGCCGGACGCATCCAGGTGATGGCGGGCGGGGGAGTGGGCGTGGAGGACATCCCGGCGCTCACCGCCGCCGGTGTCGACGCCGTGCACCTGTCGGCGCGCGATTCGGTGCAGGGGGCACCCAGCGGGCCGGGAGGCGGGGACGCCGCCTACGACATCACCGACCCGTCGGTGGTGCGGGCCGCGGTGGCGGCCGCCCGGGCCGCGGCCGGCCAGGCCGCGGGCGCCTAGACCGCGACCGTCAGAGCGCGCAGACCACGCAGAGCGCGATCAGCAGCAGCTGCAGCAGCGCGCGCGGGATGAGCGGCGTGCCGAACGCGCCGAACTTCTGCGGGTGTCGCGCGGCGTAGGCGTTCGCCGGGAACACCGCGATCAGGAACACGATCAGGCACACCGCCGCGGCAACGCGCGTCGCCGGGATCAGCAGGCCGACGCCTCCCGCCAGCTCGCAGACCCCCGTGAACGCGACGAGCACCGGAGGGGCCAGCACGCCGGTGCCGCGCAGGCCCGGCGGGATCATCGCCGCCATCCCGCGCGCCGGTCCCGGCACGAAGTGCAGGGCGCCCATCACGACGAAGACGAGGGCCAGGGCCACTCTGATCACCAGCTGCACGATCTCGAAGACGGTCACCGCCCCATCCTCTCCCGACCAGGCGTAACGCGGCGAAAGCACGCCCCGCGCGCCCGCTAGAGTTAAGCCGGACCCGCGCCCCGCCGACAGTGGCGCTCTTCTTTCCCAAGCCAGCCCTGCATCTCGAAGGAATCTGCCACGTGACAAAGCCGGTCGTCCTGATCGCCGAAGAACTCTCGCCCGCCACCGTCGACGCCCTGGGGCCCGACTTCGAGATCCGCAACGTCGACGGCACCGACCGTCCGGCTCTCCTGACCGCCGTGGCCGACGCCGACGCGATCCTGGTCCGCTCCGCCACCAAGGTCGACGCCGAGGTCATCGCGGCCGCGCCGAAGCTCAAGGTCGTCGCGCGCGCCGGAGTCGGCCTCGACAACGTCGACATCAAGACGGCCACCACGGCCGGCGTCATGGTCGTGAACGCACCGACCTCCAACATCATCTCCGCCGCGGAGCTCACCGTCGGCCACATCCTGAGCCTCGCCCGCCACATCCCGGCGGCGCACAGCGCGCTCGCGCAGGGGCAGTGGAAGCGCTCGAAGTACACGGGTGTCGAGCTCTACGAGAAGACCATCGGCATCATCGGCCTCGGCCGCATCGGCGCCCTGATCACCGCCCGCCTGCAGGCCTTCGGCACCAAGGTGATCGCGTACGACCCGTACGTCACCTCGGCCCGCGCCCAGCAGCTCGGCGTGCAGCTGGTGACGCTCGACGAGCTCCTCGCCGAGGCGGACTTCATCACCATCCACATGCCGAAGACGCCCGAGACGACCGGCATGATCAGCGACGACCAGCTCGCGCTGATGAAGGACACCGCGTACATCGTGAACGTCGCCCGCGGCGGCCTGATCGACGAGGACGCCCTCTACCGCGCCCTGACCTCCGGTGTGATCGCCGGCGCCGGCCTCGACGTGTTCGTCAGCGAGCCGCCGACGGACTCGCCCCTCCTCGCGCTCGAGAACGTCATCGTCACCCCGCACCTCGGCGCGTCGACCGACGAGGCACAGGAGAAGGCCGGCGTCTCCGTCGCGCGCTCGGTGCGTCTCGCCCTCTCGGGCGAGCTCGTCCCCGACGCGGTCAACGTCGCCGGCGGCGTCATCGACCCGTACGTGCGGCCCGGCATCCCGCTGGTGGAGAAGCTCGGCCAGGTCTTCTCGGGTCTCGCGCACAGTCCGCTGACCAGCATCGACGTCGAGGTGCGCGGCGAGCTCGTCGACTACGACGTCAGCGTGCTGAAGCTCGCGGCGCTGAAGGGCATCTTCACCAACATCGTGAGCGAGACCGTCTCGTACGTGAACGCGCCGCTCCTCGCCGACCAGCGCGGCATCGAGGTGCGCCTCATCACGGACTCGGTGAGCGAGGAGTACCGCAACCTGATCACGCTGCGCGGCGCGCTCAGCGACGGCTCGCAGGTCTCGGTCTCCGGCACGCTCACCGGCACGAAGCAGATCGAGAAGATCGTCGAGATCAACGGCTACGACGTCGAGGTGCCGGTCGCCCAGCACCTCATCGTCATGGTCTACGACGATCGCCCCGGCATCGTGGCCGTCTACGGCCGCGAGTTCGGCGAGTCGTCCATCAACATCGCCGGCATGCAGATCGCCCGCACCTCGGCCGGCGGCAAGGCGCTCAGCGTCCTGACCGTCGACTCGCGCGTGCCGGAGGGTCTGCTCGAGAAGGTGCGCGTCGCGATCGACGCCGACCTCATGCAGGAGATCGACATCACGGAGTCCTGATCGATCCCGATCGACCGTACGACAGCCCGCCGGAGAAGTTTTTCCGGCGGGCTGTCGATTTCCGCGGTTGACTGACGTCGTACTGGTGTTCGCATCGGAAGAGCGCACCGGCGCTCGAGACGTAAGGAGACATCATGGCCGAGGAGTATGTCCTGCTCATCAAGGAGCCCAACTGGGACCCGGCGGCGATGACCGCGGAGGAGTGGGAGGCCGGGATGGCCGGCCACCGCGCGTTCCAGGAGGCGGTGGAGGCGGCGGGGGAGAAGATCCTCGCGAGCAACGCCCTGCAGCCCGTGAGCGCCGCGACGAAGATCACCCCGCGCGCCGGCGAGGCGCCCCTGTTCACGGACGGCCCGTTCGGCGAGACCCGGGAGGTCGTCACCGGCTTCTACGGATTCACCGCGGCGAGCCCGGAGCAGGCGCGCGAGCTCGCGGCGCTGGTGCCGACCGAGGGCTGGGTGGAGCTCTACCCGGTGCTCGTCCTGGACCGCGTCAACTGATTGTGCCGGTGGTCGCGGCTTGTTTGAATGAGCTGTGACCACCGCCATCGAGCGCGCGTACCGCACCGAGGCGCCGCGCATCCTGGGCGCCGTCGCGCGATCCGTCGGCGACCTCCAGCTGGCGGAGGATGCGGTCCAGGAGGCGTTCGCGCGAGCCGTCGCGGAGGCCGCCGCCGGGCGCGAGCCGTCGAATCCCGCGGCGTGGATCACCACGGTCGCGCGCCGCATCGCCGTCGATCTGCGGCGCCGCGAGGCCACGGCGACACGTGCCCTCCCCGTGCTCGCCGCCGAGGAGGCGGGGCGGGAGGCCGCGGCGCACGCGGCGGAGGCCGACATGCTGACGGACGACGTGTTCAACGGGGACGAGCGGCTCGAGCTCATCCTGCTGGTGTGCCACCCCGAGGTGGCGGAGGAGACGCGGGTCGCGCTGGCGCTGCGGTTCGTGTGCGCGGTGCCGACGGCGCAGGTCGCCGAGGTGTTCCTGGTGCCGGAGCCGACGATGGCAGCGCGGCTGACGCGGGCGAAGAAGCGCATCCACGACTCGTGGCTGCGGTTCGCGGCCGACGATCCGGGCGACCTCGCCGCGCGGCTGCCCGACGCGCTGACGACGGTGTACCTGCTCTACACCGTCGGCCACGCCCGCGCCGACGGCCGGCTACGGACGGACGCGATCGAGCTCGCACGGGATGCGCGCCGCCTCCGCCCCGACGATCGGGAGGCGGCGGGGCTGCTCGCGCTCCTCCTCCTGACCGAGGCCCGTCAGACGACCCGGCTGTCCGAGGTCGACGAGTTCGTCACGCTCGCCGAGGCGGACCGCTCGCTCTGGAACCGCGCACTGCTCGACGAGGGCGAGCGGCTGGCCACGGCCGCGCTGGCCGACGACGCGGGGGAGCTGCCCGGCCGGTTCGCCCTGCAGGCCGCGATCGCCGGCCTCCACGGCATCGCGCCGACGTGGGCCGCGACCGACTGGCCGGCCATCGCCCGCCTGTACGACGGACTGGTGCGCGTGTGGCCGTCCACGGCCGCGCAGCTCGGCCGAGCCGTCGCGCGCGGGTACAGCCCGGACATCGGGCCGGAGGCGGCCGTCGCCGAACTGGATGCGCGGCCCGAGCTGTTCGAGGGCGTCGTCGCCGCGCAGGCCCTCGCCGTGCGGGCCGATCTGCTGCGCGCGGCGGGACGCCCGGAGCGAGCCGCAGCCGCCTACGCGCACGCGCTCGACGCGACGACCGACGAGCGGGTCAGACGCTTCCTCGCACGCCGTCTCGCCGAGCAGCAGGGCGCGTGAGTCCCGTCTCGGCCGGGATCACTCGGCGGGGTCGTCGGCGAGCCGCTTGACGAGCTCGATCACCCGGTCCAGGTCCGTCTCGCCGCGGAGCACCGCGTTCGTGTCCGGGAGCAGAGCGGTGTTGTAGTACATCCCGTCGCCGATGAGCATGATGATCCGGGCGACGAGGGGATCGCCCACCGAGGCCTCGAGGATGCCGAGCCAGGAGCGCTGCATCGAGGCGAGTGCATCCCGTGCCCGGCTGTCCGCGCTCTGCGCCAGCCGCGCGACGGCCACGATCGAGCGCTCGAGGTCGTTGTCGGTCGGGATGGAGGTGCGGATGAAGTAGTCGACCGGGCCTTCCGGCGCCGTGCGCATCCGCTCCAGGTCCGCCTCCACGTGGCCGCTCAGCCGGGCGAGGACGCCGTCGACCATCGCGTCCTTGGAGGCGAAGTGGTAGAGCAGGCCGCCCTTGGAGACCCCCGCGCGAGCCGCGACGGCGTCGAGGGTCGCCGCGCGTTCGCTCTGCTCGCCGAGCAGCTCCTCGAAGGCGTCGAGGATGCGGTCACGGGCGGAGGGGGTTTCGGCCATGCGGCAATGCTAGCCGCTCGGAGTTGATTACTGTACCGTCCAGACGGTACAGTAGATGCCATGTCCACGACGAACATCACCCTGCCCGCGCCCTCCGCCGCCCCGCGCGCCGGCGTGCGCGAATGGGTGGCGCTCGCCGTTCTGATGCTGCCGGTGCTCCTCGTCTCGGTCGACAACACCGTGCTGAGCTTCGCGCTGCCCTCCATATCCCAGGCCCTCGAGCCGAGCGGCACCGGGATGCTCTGGATCATCGACGCCTACCCGCTCGTGCTGGCGGGCCTCCTGGTCTCGATGGGCAGCCTCGGCGACCGCATCGGCCGCCGGAAGCTGCTGCTGATCGGCGCGACAGGCTTCGCCATCGTCTCCATCGGCGCCGCCTTCGCCCCGACCACCGAGCTGCTGATCGCCGCCCGCGCCAGCCTCGGCTTCTTCGGCGCGATGCTCATGCCCTCCACACTGTCCCTGCTCCGGAGCGTCTTCACCGACCGCGAGCAGCGCCGGCTGGCGATCGCGGTGTGGGCCTCCGGCTTCGCCGCCGGTTCGGCTCTCGGCCCGATCGTCGGCGGTGTGCTGCTCGAGCACTTGTGGTGGGGCTCCGTGTTCCTGCTGGCCGTGCCCGTGCTCATCCCGCTGCTGGTGCTGACCCCGCTGCTCGTCCGCGAGTCGCGCGACCCGAACCCGGGTCCCATCGACGTTCCCAGCATCCTGCTCTCGCTGCTGACCATGGCCCCGATCGTCTACGGCATCAAGACGCTCGCCTCGGACGGCTTCGCCTGGAGCGGTGTGCTCGCGATCGTGATCGGCGTCGTCGCGGGCTGGCTGTTCGTGCGCCGGCAGCTGCGGCGCCCGATCCCGATGCTCGACATGCGTCTCTTCGGGCGTGCGTCGTTCAGCGGGGCTGTGCTGATCAACCTGCTGAGTGTGGTGTCGCTGGTCGGCTACCTCTTCTTCGTCTCGCAGCACCTCCAGCTCGTCCTCGGGCTCAGCCCGATCGAATCGGGTCTGGTGCTCGTCCCCGGTCTCGCGACGATGATCGTCGCCGGTCTCGTCGTCGTGCCGATCGCGCGACGCGTTCGTCCGTCGATCGTCGTGCCCGTCGCCCTCACGATCTCGGCCGTCGGCTACCTCGTGATCGCCCTCTCGGGCGGGGACGCACAGACCGGGACGCTGATGCTGTCGTTCGTGCTGCTCGGGCTCGGGATCGGCGCGGCCGAGACCGTCTCGAACGAGCTCATCCTGACCAGCGCGCCCGCAGAGAAGGCCGGGGCGGCCTCCGCCGTCTCGGAGACGGCGTACGAGCTGGGCGCGGTGCTCGGCACGGCGACCCTCGGCACCATCCTCACCGCCTCCTACCGGACGGCGGTCGTGCTGCCCGACGGGCTGACGGCGGCGCAGGCGCACGCGGCGGGGGAGACCCTCGGCGGGGCGACCACCGTCGCCGGCCAGCTTCCAGCCGGCCTGGGGGAGCAGCTGCTCGCCTCGGCTCGCGCCGCCTTCGACTCGGGCGTCGGGCTGACGGCCGGGATCGGGGTCGGTCTGATGGTCGCCGCCGCGGTGCTCGCGGTCGTCTCGCTCCGCACGGTCCGCGGCTGACGGACGGCGTCGGGGAGCGCCGGCCGGCCGGTAATGTGGGGGTGTCCGCCCGCATCGACCACGCAGGAGTGCCATGTCCCAGACCGTCAAGCTCGCCGTCATCCCCGGAGACGGAATCGGCCCCGAGGTGATCGCCGAGGCGGTCAAGGTCCTGGATGCGGTCAGCGAGGCAAGCGGGCTCGCGTTCGAGAAGACCCACTTCTCGCTCGGTGCCGACCGCTACCTGGCGACGGGCGACGTGCTGACGGACGAGGACCTCGCGTCGATCTCGTCCCACGACGCGATCCTGCTCGGCGCCGTCGGCGGCAAGCCGGGCGACCCGCGACTGGCCGGCGCGAACATCGAGCGCGGTCTGCTGCTGAAGCTCCGCTTCTCGCTCGACCACTACGTGAACCTCCGCCCCACGACCCTGTTCCCCGGCATCGCCAGCCCGCTGGCGAACCCGGGCGAGGTCGACTTCGTCGTCGTCCGCGAGGGCACGGAGGGCCCGTACGTCGGCAACGGCGGCGCCATCCGCCAGGGCACGCCGCATGAGATCGCGAACGAGGTCTCCGTGAACACGGCGTACGGCGTCGAGCGCGTCGTCCGGTTCGCGTTCGAGCAGGCCGAACAGCGCCGCAAGAAGCTCACGCTGGTGCACAAGACCAACGTGCTCACCTTCGCCGGCGGGCTCTGGAAGCGGATCGTGGACGCGGTCGCCGCCGAGCACCCGTCGGTCGCGGTCGACTACCTGCACGTGGACGCCGCCACCATCTTCCTGGTCACCGACCCTGCTAGATTTGACGTGATCGTCACGGACAACCTCTTCGGCGACATCCTCACCGACCTCGCGGCCGCGATCAGCGGCGGCATCGGGCTGGCAGCGTCGGGCAACATCAACCCCGCCGGCGCATTCCCGAGCATGTTCGAACCGGTTCACGGATCGGCTCCGGACATCGCCGGCCAGCAGAAGGCCGACCCCACCGCCGCGATCCTCTCCGTCGCACTCCTGCTCCGCCACCTCGGCGCCCAGGAGCAGGCGACCCGCGTGGAGCAGGCGGTGTCCGCCGACCTGGCCTCCCGCAGCGGGGCGCAGCGCACGACCGCCGAGATCGGCGACGCGATCGCCGCCCGGGTGGCGCAGAATTAGATCACCGTGCTTCACCGCATGCAGCGCAAAGGACTCTCATGAACGCTTCCACCAGCATCACCCTCACCAGCGGCCCCACCGAGACCAGCGGTCTCCTCTGGCAGGTCACGCGCAATGAGGCCGCCCGCAGCGCGGCCGAGCGTGCGGAGATCCTCGCCGACCCGGGCTTCGGCAACTACTTCACGGACCACATGGTCGACATCTGCTGGTCGGCCAAGGGAGGCTGGCACCGGCCGCGCGTCTCGCCGTACGGCCCCATCCAGCTCGAGCCGTCGGCGGCCGTGCTGCACTACGCGCAGGAGATCTTCGAGGGACTGAAGGCGTACCGTCACGCCGACGGCTCGATCTGGACCTTCCGCCCGGAGGCCAACGCGGCCCGCATGCAGCGTTCCGCCTACCGCCTCGCGCTGCCCGAGCTGCCGGTCGAGCACTTCCTCGACTCGATCAAGCAGCTCGTCGCGGTGGACGGCGACTGGGTGCCGACCGCGCCAGAGACCAGCCTCTACCTGCGTCCGTTCATGTTCGCCAAGGAGGCGTTCCTCGGGGTGCGTCCGGCGAACAAGGTCGCGTACTACCTGATCGCGAGCCCCGCGGGCGCGTACTTCTCGGGCGGCGTCGCCCCCGTCTCCATCTGGCTCTCCGACCGCTGGTCCCGCGCGGGCCACGGCGGGACGGGTGCTGCGAAGACCGGCGGCAACTACGCCTCCAGCCTCCTGCCGCAGGCCGAGGCGGCCGAGCACGGCTGCGCCCAGGTGCTCTTCCTCGACTCGGTGGAGGGGAAGTACCTCGAGGAGCTCGGCGGCATGAACGTCGTGCTCGTCTACAAGGACGGCACCGTGGTGACGCCCGAGTCGGACAGCATCCTCGACGGCATCACGCTCGACTCGATCCTGCAGCTCGCCCGCGACCGCGGTCACACGGTGCAGCGCCGCAAGGTGACCATCGACGAGTGGCGCGACGGCGTGGAGAGCGGCGACATCGTCGAGGTCTTCGCCTGCGGCACGGCCGCGGTGATCACCCCGATCGGCGAGCTCAAGTCCGACACGTTCACGGTGGGCGACATCACCGCGCCTCCGGGAGAGCTGACGATGGCGCTGCGCCAGGAGCTCACCGACATCCAGTACGGCCGCGTGCGCGACCGCCACAACTGGATGACGCGCCTCGACGGCTGAGTCCGCCGTTACCGGAGGAGTCCTCGCCCGACACACCGGGCGATAGCAGGCAACGGAGGAGATCCCGCCCGAAACGGGCCGGATCTCCTCCGTTTGTGGGTGCGGGCGGCACCCGGGGACGGGATCTCCTCCGCTAGCGACGGCCGAGTGCGCGGAGCGCGGATCGCACGTCGTCCGGCGAGTTCCAGAGGTGGAAGGCGACGCGGGCGCGACCGGCGCGTCCCGACGCGCGGAGGCCGGCGGCGGTGAGCGCCGCGAGCGCAGCGCCCTCCGGGTCGGGCCACGTGACGATCGCGCGCCCCCGGGCGGCCAGTCCGAGGCCGTCGGCGAACGCGTCGCCCAGGCCGGTCGCGTGAGCATGCACGGCGTCGGCGTCCAGCTCGTCGAAGAGCGACAGCGCGGCCGCCGTGCCCGGCCAGACCGGCCAGGCGGGGGAGACGTCGAACCGGCGGGCGCTGGAGGCGGGGGCCGCGAGCGGGCCGTAGCACGAGCTCCACGGGTCCTCCCCGGCGAACCAGCCGGCCTGCACGGGGTTGAGGGCGTCGATCATCCTCCCGCCCACGGTGAGAAACGCCGACCCGCGGGGCGCGCAGAGCCACTTGTACGCGTGCGTCACAGTCGCGTCGAAGCGGGAGGCGTCGACCGGTAGCCAGCCGAGCGCCTGGGTGAGGTCGGCGAAGGTCCGTGTGCCCGTGCGTGCGCAGGCGTCGAGCAGCGCACCGGCGTCGGCGATCTCTCCCGTCGCGGACTGGACGAGCGAGAACGCCACGAGCCACGTGCGCTCGTCGACGGCATCCGCCAGCGCCTTGAGCGGCGCGGATCGTACGGACACGCCGCGATGGGCCTGTGCGTGGAACGGGGCGACCATCGAGGCGAAGTCCCCCTCCGCGCAGAGCACCGTGGCGCCGTCCGGCACCGACGCCGCCACCAGGGCCGCCAGCACAGAGACCTGCGAGCCGATCGCGACGGCCTCCACGGAGACGCCGGCGAGGCGGGCGAAGGACGTGCGGGCGCGTCGCACGGCGTCGTCGTAGTCGGCAGGCGTCGACGCTCCGGCCGCCCAGCGCTCCAGGTCGGCGCGTCCTGCTGCGACCGTCTCGTGGGTCGGCAGCCCCTGCGTGCAGGCGGCCAGATAACCGGAGCCGGCGGGGAAGTGGTTCTGGAGGGTGAGCATGAGTCCACGGTGGAGGATCACGATCCATCGCACCAGAGCAGGTATCGAATCGGAATCATCAGCTCTGCTTATGATTGCCGCATGCTCCCCGACGACCTCGACTCCCACAGCCTGCGTGTCGTGCGCGCGATCGCCGACGAAGGCTCGATCACGCGCGCGGCGGGCGCTCTCGGCTACAGCCAGCCCGCCATCAGCCAGCACCTGCGCCGGCTGGAGGCGCGCATCGGTCTGCCGGTCGTCGCCCGCGCCGGTCGCGGCGTGCGGCTGACGGAGGCGGGACGCGTGCTGGCCCGTCACGCGCTGACCGTCACGACCGCTCTGGACGCGGCGGCCGGCGAGCTCGACGACCTGCGGGGCCTCCGCACCGGGCGGGTGCGGCTGGCGGGGTTCCCGTCCGCCTCGTCCTCGATCGTCCCGCGCCTGCTCAGCACGATGGAGGCGACGCATCCCGGCGTCCGGATAACGTACCTGGAGGCGGAGCCTCCCGAGGCCGTCGCCGCCGTCCGCGCGCAGACCGCCGACCTGGCCATCACCTTCAGCTACCCGGGCGACCGGGTCGACCCGCACCGCGAGAGTGCGCGCGGCCTCGCCGTCGCGCCCCTCTGGCACGACGAGATGCTGGTCGCGCTGCCGGCCGGGCACCGGCTCGCAGCGAACGATCGGGTGGACCTCGCGGATCTCGCCGCCGAGGCCTGGATCGGCGGCTGCCCGCGCTGCCGCGGCCACCTCCTGGAGCTGGCGGCGGGGCGCGGCTATGAGCCGCGCATCGCCTACGAGACGGACAACTTCGTGGCCGTGCTGCGCATGGTGGCGGAGGGGATGGGTGTAGCCCTGCTCCCGGGACTCGCCGTCGGCTCGGCAGGGGTGCAGCCGGGTGTCGTGCTGCGCGCGACGGGCAATCGCGACCACCGCACGATCAACCTCGTCGGGGCCGCGGGGGCCGACGTCGTGCCGGCCATCGCGGCGACGGCGGAGGCGATCGCCGGACTCGCGGTCGAGGAGTGGCGGCTAGCATCGGTGGGATGAGCGACGACACGGTTTTCGCAGTGGTCGGCCCGGGCGCCGTCGGCGGCCTGCTGGCCTGGCTGCTGCATCGGGCAGGGCACGACGTCGTGGCTGTGGGTCGCCCGGCGACGGTGGAGGCGATCCGGGCGGACGGCATCGAGGTGCGCAGCGCGCAGTTCGGAGATGGCGTCGAGCGGGTCCCCGCCGACACGGTGGTGCCTGCGGGCGCGAGCGTGCTGCTGGCGACGAAGGCCTACGGGCTCGACGCCGTGCTGCCCGACATCGCGGCCTCCCGGCCCGTCGAGGTCGTCTCGTTCCTGAACGGCGTCGAGCACGTCGGTCCGCTGCGCGCGGCGCTCCCCGGAATCCCCGTGGCCGGCGCGTCCGTCGCGGTCTCCGCCCTGCGCCTGTCGCCGACGGTGATCGACCACCGCAGCCCGTTCGTCAACATCGAGGCGCCGGAGGCGGCGGCCGGTTTCGCCGCGGTGCGCGCGCTCGACGGCGCCGGCCCGCGCGTCCGCGCGCAGGGCACCGAACCCGAGGTGCTCTGGGCGAAGTTCCGGATGCTCGCCGGTCTCGCCCTGCTCACGTCGTACTGGCGTCAGCCGGCTGGAAGCGCCCTGAGCGAGGATCCCGAGCTCACGGAGGCCGTCGTCGCGGAGATCGCGGCCTGCTCGACCGCCGAGGGGGTGCCGGCGACGGCGCTCGACGTCATGCGGGTGCTTGGCAGCGTCCCAGGCGCGATGCGCACCTCCCTCCAGGAGGACCTCGCGGCCGGTGCGCCCAGCGAGCTCGACGCGATCGGCGGGGCGCTCCTGCGCATCGGCGAACGGCACGGCGTCCCGACGCCCGCCATCGCCCGCATCGTGGCGGCGCTAGGCTCGTAGGGTGAAGATCGCACGGTTCAGCCACGACGGCGCCATCGACTACGGGATCGTCGACGAGGACGCCCTCGTCGTCCTCGCCGGAGACCCCCTGTTCACCGGATTCGACACCACCGGGGAGCGCGTGCCGCTCGGCAAGGTCGGCGCTCTGCTCGCGCCGGTCATCCCGCGCTCCAAGGTGGTCGCGGTCGGCAAGAACTACCGGGAGCACGCCGCCGAGATGGGCGGCGAGGCGCCGGAGGAGCCGCTGCTGTTCCTCAAGCCGAACACCTCGGTGATCGGCCTGGGCGACGCCATCCTGCTGCCGCCGCAGTCGTCGCAGGTGGAGTACGAAGGCGAACTGGCCGTCGTGATCGGCACGATCGCCCGCAATGTGCCCGAGGCGAAGGCGCACGAGCACATCTTCGGCTACACCGTCGCCAACGACGTCACGGCCCGCGACTTGCAGAAGAAGGACGGGCAGTGGACGCGCGCGAAGGGCTTCGACACCTTCTGCCCGCTCGGCCCGGTGATCGAGACCGAGCTCGACCCGGAGGCGTTCCTGCGCACGCGGGTCAACGGCGAGCTCAAGCAGGAGGCGCGCCTGTCGGAGATGGTGCACGACATCCCGTCGATCATCGCCTACGCCTCCAGCGTGTTCACCCTGCTGCCGGGCGACGTCATCCTGACCGGGACCCCGGCCGGTGTGGGACCGCTGGTGGCCGGCGACACCGTCGAGGTGGAGGTCGAGGGCGTCGGTTCGCTCGTCAACCCCGTCCGCACCCCCAAATAAGACGCTCCCCGGTAGGATTGGGAGCGGTATGTCAGACAACGCTTCGCACCCCTTCTCCACGGCCACCGGCTCGGACGTCCGCGTCCGCTTCTGCCCGTCGCCGACCGGCACCCCGCACGTCGGGCTGATCCGCACCGCTCTGTTCAACTGGGCGTACGCGCGGCACACCGGCGGCAAGCTCATCTTCCGCATCGAGGACACCGACGCGGCTCGCGACAGCGAGGAGAGCTACGCGCAGATCATCGATGCCCTCACCTGGCTCAAGCTGGACTGGGACGAAGGCGTGAACGTCGGCGGCCCGCACGGGCCGTACCGGCAGTCGCAGCGCGGGGAGATCTACCGCGACCTGATCGAGCGCCTGGTCGCCTCCGGGCACATCTACGAGAGCTTCGCCACCGGCGAGGAGATCGAGGCGCGCAACGTCTCGCTCGGCCGCGACCCCAAGCTCGGCTACGACAACTTCGAGCGCGAGCTGACGGACGACCAGAAGGCCGCCTACCGCGCGGAGGGCCGCGAGCCCGCCCTGCGCCTGCGGGTGCCCGACGACGACCTCAGCTTCGACGATCTGGTGCGCGGCGAGATCACCTTCCCCGCCGGCTCCTTCAGCGACTTCGTCGTCGTGCGCCCGAACGGGCAGCCCCTCTACACGTTCGTGAACCCGGTGGACGACGCGCTCATGGGCGTGACGCACGTGCTCCGCGGGGAGGACCTCCTGTCGTCGACCCCGCGCCAGATCGCGCTCTACCACGCGCTGATCGACGCGGGAGTGACGACCTTCGTGCCGCGCTTCGGCCACCTCCCGTACGTGATGGGCGAGGGCAACAAGAAGCTCTCCAAGCGCGACCCCGAGTCGAACCTCTTCCACCACCGCGATCGCGGCTTCATCCCCGAGGGCCTCGTCAACTACCTGGCGCTGCTCGGTTGGTCCCTGAGTCACGAGCGCGACATCTTCTCGATCGACGAGATGGTCGCCGCGTTCGACGTCGCCGACGTGAACCCGAACCCGGCGCGTTTCGACCTCAAGAAGGCCGAGTCGATCAACGGCGACCACATCCGGCTGCTGGAGGTCGCCGACTTCGCCGAGCGCACCATCCCGTACCTCGTGGCCGCGGGCGTGCTGACCGAGCCGCTGACGGAGCGTCAGCGCGCCGTCCTCGCCGAGGCCGCGCCGCTCGTCCAGGAGCGCATGCAGCTGCTGGGCGAGGCGCCGGGGATGCTGGGCTTCCTGTTCACCGACACCGCCTCCCTGGTCGTCGAGGACGACGCGCGCGCCTCCCTGCCGGCCAACACCGGCGAGGTGCTCGCGGCCTCCCTCGGCGCCCTCGAGGACATCCCCATGGCCGAGTGGACGCACGACGCCATCGAGAGCGCGCTGCGCGACGCCCTGATCGAGACCATGGGACTCAAGCCGCGCGTCGCCTTCGGGCCGCTGCGCGTCGCCGTCTCGGGTCGCCGGGTGTCGCCTCCCCTGTTCGAGTCCATGGAGATCCTGGGCAAGGCCGACACGATCGCGCGGCTCGACCGGCTCTCGGCGTCCCTGGTCTGAGGGGGAGCGGTGCCGGACCAGAGCGTGCCCGACTCCGTCGAGGTCGTCGTCGTCGGCGGGGGACCCGCCGGCCTGTCGACCGCCCTCAACCTGGCCCGCGCCCGGCGCCGGGTGCTCGTCGTCGACGGCAACCGGCCACGGCACGCGGCGACGCTGATCGCGCGCGGGTTCCTGACCAGGGACGGCGTGCCTCCGCTGGAGCTTCGCCGCCTCGGCCGTGAGGAGGTCGACGCGTACGACAACGCGCAGGTCGTCTTCGCGCAGGTCGGCTCGGTGGAGGTGGAGGGCACCGGCTTCCGTGTCCGCGCCCGCGGCGTGCGCGGGGGGGCGGACGTCGACGTGCTCGCGGACACGCTCGTGCTCGCTACGGGCGTCACCGAGACCATGCCCGCGATCCCGAGCATCCGCGCCTACTACGGCACCCAGCTGCACAGCTGCGTCGAGTGCGACGGCTTCGAGAAGGCCGACGAGCCGCTCGCGCTCATCGGCGAGTCCGCGGACCTCGCGGAGCGCGCCCTGCTCCTCACGCAGTGGACCGACGACCTCATCGTCTTCACCAACGGGGTCGCGCCCGTGAGCGCCGACGAGGAGCGCGCCCTGGCCAGCCTGGGAGTCGGGGTCGAGCGGCGCCCGATCGACGATCTGGTGGGCGACAAGGGGGTCATGACCGGCGTGCGCCTGACCGATGGGACCGTCGTCGAGCGTGCGGGAGGCTTCGTGCGGCCCGCGTGGGCGCCGGCCCTCGACTTCGTGGACGGTCTCGACCTCGACCGCGACGGGGACGGTTACCTCGTGACCGATCGGCAGGGCCGCACGTCCCTGCCGGGCGTGTACGCAGCGGGGGAGACGACCGCTCCCGGGCCGCAGCAGCTCATCGTCGCGGCAGGCTCCGGGGCGGTCGTCGCCTCGGCGGTGAACCGCGATCTGATCGGCATGCAGGTCGACGAGCGCGCCGTTTTGTAGTTCGTCGCGCGCGTAGGCTAGAGTTGTTTCTCGTGCCCGGGTCTAGGCCCGAAGCCCTTGGGGTATGGTGTAATTGGCAACACGGCGGTTTCTGGTACCGTTGTTCTTGGTTCGAGTCCAGGTACCCCAGCAAATCAAGCTCCGGTTCATCCGGGGCTTTTTTGCTGTCCGGAGTGACAGGTGCCCCCTTCGAAATCAGCGCGTCGACACTGCAGAATGCATGTAGACGTATTAGTCTGCCCACTAAACGGCTACTAAAGGGGATCAGCTCATGCCTTCCTTCACTCGGCTGGCCGTCGTCGGCGCCACCGGTCTCGCGATGATCGCCGGTGTCCTGACCGCGGCCGTACCGGCGATCGCAGCGCCCCCGAGCGATACGTCGCCGACCGCGACCGCGACCGCGACGCCGGATCCGACCGCGACGCCGGAACCGACGGCGACGCCGGACCCGACCACCGCGCCCGCTCCGGATCCGCAGACCCCGGTCGCGCAGGCGCCCGGCGCGTCGTCGGCCGACGGGCTGGCCGAGGATCCGTCGCTCACGGTCCAGAACGAAGCGCGCAACCACAGCATGGGGTCGACGATCGCGGCCAACGAGCCGCAGCCTCTGTCGAAGGCCCGCAGCTTCGCGGTCCAGGCGGCAGCGACGCCGCCGGGCGTCCCCGGGCTGGACGTCAGCGGCTGGCAGGTCATGAACGCGTCGACGTGGGCGAGCGTCTACGCCAGCGGAGCCCGTTTCACGTACGTGAAGGCGACAGAGGCCACCGACTACGTCAGCAGCCAGTTCACCGAGCAGTACAACGACTCCTACAACGCCGGGCTGCTGCACGGCGCGTACCACTTCGCGACCCCCAACACATCCAGCGGTGCCGCACAGGCGACGTGGTTCCTCAACCACGGCGGACAGGGCACGCAGGACGGCCGCACGATGCCGCCGCTGCTCGACATCGAGTACAACCCCTACGGCGCCACGTGCTACGGACTGAGCCAGGCCGCGATGGTCTCGTGGATCCAGGACTTCTCGAACACCATCGTCGCCCGCACGGGCAAGCTCCCGGCGATCTACTCCACCACCAACTGGTGGATCCAGTGCACCGGCAACTCCTCCGCGTTCTCGGCGCATCCGCTCTTCATCGCGCGCTACCCCAACAACATCGCCGACGGGGCGGGCACGCTGCCGGCCGGGTGGTCGGCGTACACCCTCTGGCAGTACTCGAGCACGGGACCCTTCCCGGGGGACTCGGACGTCTTCAACGGATCGCTCACCGACCTCCAGATGTACGGCCTCGGCACCAGCCTGGCCCGCACGGTGAACAACGCAACCGTCTACCTGATAGCAGGCACCAACAAGTACCCGATCAGCAATGGAGTGACACTCGGGGCGCTCGCGCCGCTGGGGCAGGTCGCCTTCGTGGCGCAGAGCTACCTCGATCAATTCGCGACGAAGCAGGTCGCGGGACGGGTCATCCGCGATCCCCAGGGCACGATCTACTTCTACGACTCCGGTATCAAGCTGCCGTTCGGGTCGTGCGGACTGGTCGCCGACTACGGCGGGACCTGCGACGCCAGCGGATACGTGCAGCTGACGAGTCCGCAAGCGGCCCGCTTCGCCACCGGACCCGCTGTCACCCCGCTCATGAACTCCAAGGGCGGCCCGCTGTTCTACGTCCAGGGCGGCCAGCGCCATGAGGTCCTCGACGCTGTCTCCCAGCAGCAGGCCGGGGTCACGGGCTCCTTCAACACGCTGTCGGCGACAGCGCTCACGACGATGCCGGCCGGGAAACCCCTCGTCCGCGACGACGTCTATGTGAAGCGCAGCGGAACCAGCGAGGGCGTCCTGCTGACCGGCGGGAAGGCCTCGGCCATCGATGCCAACGCCGCCACCACGATCGGCCTGGCGAGCAAGGCGGTCGGCTCGCTGGCGACCGAGAGCATCGCGCAGCTCCCGGCAGGCGCACCGTACACCGGCGCCGTGAAGGCCAGCGGAAGTTCCACGATCCAGGTCGTGGCCTCCGACGGGCTGCACGCGTGGCCGGCCGGCGTCGGCGGAGCCGCATTCCAGCCGCTGACCGTTCCCTCGTCGCTGCTGACGGGGTCGCCCGCGAAGCCCGCGATCGCAGCCGGCGCCGCGGTGATGTCGACGGCGAGCGGGACGGTCTACCTGGTGATGCCGGACGACATCCGGCCGATCAGTTCGTGGGATTCGCTCGTCGCGCTGTCGGCGGGCGCGACGCCCACGATCACCGTG
This sequence comes from Leifsonia naganoensis, assembly GCF_013410615.1. Classification (NCBI taxonomy): domain Bacteria; kingdom Bacillati; phylum Actinomycetota; class Actinomycetes; order Micrococcales; family Microbacteriaceae; genus Leifsonia; species Leifsonia naganoensis. The sequence continues at coordinate 4,258,307 of NZ_JACCHJ010000001.1, read as the reverse complement.
GTGCCGCAGGCGCTGATCGCCACCCTGCCGAAGGGGCCCGTCGCCCTCCAGGCCGGGACGATGGTGCGCAACGCCAGCAACGCCACGGTCTACCTCGTGAACGGCGTGACCAACAAGATCCCGTTCTCGAGCTTCGATCCGCCGACGCAGGCCGGGTTCACCCAGTTCACGTTCACCACCGACGACCGGCTGAACGGCTACCCGACGTCGAAGACGCTCCTCGGCTTCGGTGTGATCTGCGGAAGCCAGAAGTACGTCTCCGCCGGTGGAAGCATCCATGCGGTGAGCTCCGCACTGCTGGCCCAGTACCCCTTCACCTACGTCGAGCTCGACACGTTCACGTGCGCTCTGCTCACGAAGGGGATCGACGCGACGGCGTTCATCCGCACGCCCGATGGCTCGATCTTCTACCTCAACGGCGGCCAGAAGCACCCGATCTCCTCGATGGCGCGCTTCAACCAGCTGGCAGCGGGGAAGCCGTACATCGACGTGGTCGCGTCGTTCGCCGCGAGCATCACGACCGGGCCGGCCGCCTAGGCTCGAAGGATGACGTCGACCTCCCGCCCCCTCGCACTCGTCACCGGCGCCTCGCGCGGCATCGGCAAGGCCATCGCCCTCGACCTCGGGCGCACGCACCACGTGCTCGTCGGCGGTCGGGATGCGGAGGCTGTGGATGCGGTGGTGGCGCAGCTGCCGTCGGCGGAACCGTTCGTCGGCGACCTGGCCGCTGGGGAGCTGCCGCCCCTGCCGGAACGTCTCGACGTGCTCGTCCACTCGGCTGGACTCGAGGACGGCGGGACGGTGGAGGACACCGACCTGGAGACCTGGCGGCGCCTCTTCGAGGTGAACGTGTTCGCTGTGGCGGAGCTCAGCCGGCTCGCGCTGCCCGCCCTGCGTGCGGCGGAGGGTCTGGTCGTGGTCATCAACAGCGGATCGGGTCTGGTGAGCGGACCGGGCGGAGGCCCATACGCGGCGTCGAAGTTCGCCGCGCGCGCCCTGACGGACGCGCTGCGCGAGGAGGAGCGACCGCACGGGGTGCGCGTCAGCAGCATCCACCCGGGCCGCGTCGACACGGACATGCAGCGGGCGCTGGTCGCCCGCGAAGGGCACGCGTACGACACGACGTTCACGATCACGCCGGAGATGGTGGCCGCGACCGTGCGGACGGCCGTCGACCTGCCGCCGTCGGGGACGGTGGAGTCGCTCAGCGTGCGGCCGATGCACCGCCGCTGAGCGATCCGGCGTCAGTTGATCAGGCTCTGGACAGCGGCGAAGCCGCCGAGCGCGATCACGACGATCGCCAGCAGGATCCAGACGCCCATGGCGAGCAGGTTGAGGGCGATGCCCCAGCCGGCGCGGCCGCGGGCATAGGGCTCGCGTCCGCGGGACGAGACGCCCAGGACGAGGCCGATGACGGGAGCGAAGAAGGTCCAGCCGACCAGCAGGGAGCAGACTCCGAGCACGAGGCTCGCGGTTCCGCGTCCGGTGCCGATCGGGGTGGGAGCAGTTGTGGTGGTCATGTCGTCAACGCTACGGACCGGGCGGCTGCTGCGGATCGGCCGCAGGTGCCGACCCGTGTCGTACCGGGAGACGATGTGCGCCCGGTGCACCCTCATCCCGGCGGAGGGGCTAGTCGAGGTGGTCGAGGTAGCGGAGGATGACGCCCTCGCGGAGGGCCCAGGGCACGACCTCCAGCTCGTCCACTCCGAACGCGCGCATGGTCTCGCGGAGGACGACGCCGCCCGCGACGATCTGGAAGGTGCGGTCGGCGGTGATGCCGGGCAGTGCGGTGCGCGACTCCGCGTTCATCTTCGCCAGCCGCGGGACCCAGTCGGCGAGATCGGCGCGGCGGAGCACCGTGCGCTCGGTGCCGCCCGGGCCGGCGGTGGTGGAGCCGGCGAGGCGGGCGAGGGAGCGGATGGTCTTGGAAGTGCCGATGACGTGCTCGTCCGAGCGGCGGCGGGAGAACCGGTCGACGGCCGCCGCGAGGGTCGTGCGTGCGTGGTCGCGCAGGGCGTCGAGCTGGTCGTCGCGGGGCGGGTCGTCCGGGAGGAAGCCGATCGTGCTGCGGCCGGCGCCGAGCGGCACGGAGACGGCGACCTCGGGGTACTCGTCCGATCCGGACGCGATCTCGAGGGAGCCGCCGCCGATGTCGAGCAGGAGGATGCTGCCGGACGACCAGCCCGACCAGCGGCGCACGGCCAGGAAGGTCAGGCGCGCCTCGTCCTCGCCCGAGAGCACCTGCAGGTCGACGCCGGTCTCGGTGCGTATGCGCTCCAGCAGCTCGGGACCGTTGGCGGCCTCCCGGATGGCGGAGGTGGCGAAGGGGAGGAGCTCCTCGATGCCCTCCTGCCCGGCGACGCGCATGGCCGCCGCGATGGCGCCGAGGATCGCGGCGCAGCCCTCATCGCTGATGGATCCGTCCGCGGTGATGTACCGCATGAGTCGCAGCACGGACTTGTGCGTGGCGGCGGGGATCGGGCGCGCTCCGGGGTGCGCGTCGACGACGAGGAGGTGGATGGTGTTCGAACCGACGTCGAGGACTCCGAGGCGCATGGTTCGACAGTAGTGGGCACTCGGCATACCGAAATACATGCGCGATACGATCGAAATCATGACCCTTCCGCGCTCCGACACCCGTCCTCCGCGCCCGGCGCGCAGCCAGCACGTCTTCGAGGTGGTGCGCACCGAACGGCTGACGCCGCACCTCGTGCGCGTGGTGGTCGGCGGCCCGGCGTTCGACGCCTTCGTGGCGGAGGCGGATCCGGTGACGCTCGCGAAGACGGACAAGTACGTCAAGCTGCTGATGGCCAAGCCCGGGCTCGGGCTGCGTCCGCCCTACGACCTGGACGCGCTGCGGGCCGAGCTCGCGCCGGAAGACGTGCCGGTGCGCCGCACCTACACGGTCCGCGCGCTCGACGCGGAGGAGAAGACGCTGGCGATCGACTTCGTGGTGCACGGGGACGAGGGCATCGCAGGACCGTGGGCGGCGTCAGCGCAGCCCGGCGACCTCCTGGCGCTCTCGGGCCCGGGCGGGATGTACGCGCCGAACGACGACGAGGCGGTCGAGCACCTGCTGATCGGCGACGAGAGCGCGCTCCCCGCGATCGCGGCCGCGCTCGAAGCGATGCCCGCGCACGCCCGGGGCCTCGCGCTGATCGAGGTCGGCGGCGCCACGGATCGACTGCCCTTCGCCCACCCGGAGGGCATCGAGGTGCGCTGGGTGCACCGGGACGACGCGGTGGCGGGGGAGCGGCTGGTCGAAGCGGTGCAGGGCCTCGCGCGCCCGACCGGGGCCGTGAAGGTCTTCGCCCATGGCGAGCGGACCGCGATGAAGGGCATCCGCGCCGTGCTGCAGGGCTGGGGTCTCACCCGCGACGACTTCTCGCTGTCCGCCTACTGGGCGCTGGGCCGCGCGGAGGACACCTTCCAGGCCGAGAAGCGGCTGCCGGTCGGCGACCTGTTCGCCTGACGGCGGACTCCGCCGGCCGCGAGCGTCAGACGGCGGGGTCGGCGGCGCGGTCGGCGTCGGCGTCGTTCGCGTGCGACACGGCGTTGATGCGGTGGGCGGCGATCTGGACGTGGTCGGCCATCGCGGCCTCCGCGCGGGCGGGGTCTCCGCTGGCGAGCGCGTCGATCAGCGCCTCGTGCGAGCGCGCGTGCGCGACCAGCTCGTCGGCGGCGAGAGAACCGTTCGCCGCGCGGAGGAACCCGTTGATGCGGCTGCGCAGCTGCGAGACGGTGGTGAGGAGCGTGCGGTTGTCCGCCAGTTCCCAGAGCGTCTCGTGGAACCGGCTGTCGAGGGCGAACATGCTCTCGACCTGCTCCTTCTCGGCGGCGGCGATCATCTGACGGACGATCCGGCGCAGCGTCTGATCGGACTTCGGAGTCCAGGACTGCTGCACGCTGCGCGCGACGTACTGCTCCAGCACGATGCGCAGTCCGGTGATCTCCTGCAGCTCCTTGTCGGTCAGGGAGGCGACCCGGGCGCCGCGGCGCGGCGTGCGCTCGACGAGGCCCTCCTCGCTGAGCTTGGCCAGGGCCTCCCGCACCGGGATGTGGCTGACGCCGAGGCTGTCGGCGAGCTTGCGCTCCACCAGGCGTTCGCCCGGTTCGAGCCGGCCGTTCTGGATGGCGTCGCGGAGCTCGTCGGCGACCTTGGCCGAGATGTTCCGGTCGGAGACGCTCCCGAATGTCATCGCACTCCCTCCTGGCGTGGGTGGTTTCGCTACAAGCTATAGGACGAGAGGATGGATTCGCGCAATACATCGCTCCGTGTCTCCCGTGAGGGGGACCCGATTGTTTCGAGCGGGTAAAGCTTTCCGTCTGAGCTCGTCATTTGCTACATGCTATAGCAATAATGCTATCGTGGGACCGTTCGACGGCGAACCGCTCCCAGCGAAGCCGTCGGCCCGGGCCACCGGGCACAGCAGATGAGAGAGCGCGAGGAACGATGCAGCACACCCCCGTAGTCGGCCGCCCCGTGCGGATCGCCATCATCGGCGCCGGCAACCGCGGCCAGTCGTACGCCTCGTGGGTGCACGCCAACCCGGACCGGGCGCGGATCGTGGCCGTCGCCGACCCCCGGCCGTTCCAGCGCGGGGTGATCGCGGCCGGCGACCCGGAGGTGCGCCACTTCGAGGACTGGCGCGAGCTCGTCGCCGAGCCGGCGCGCGTGGCCGACATGGTCATCGTCTCCACCCAGGACCGCCAGCACGTGGAGCCCGCCGTCGCCTGCGCCGAGCGCGGCTACGCCATCCTGATGGAGAAGCCGCTCGCCCCGACCGAGGAGGAGTCGCGCCGCATCGTCGCCGCGATCGAGTCGGCCGGAGTGCTCTTCGGCGTCTGCCACGTGATGCGGTACATGCCGTACACGGACCTGGTGAAGAGCGTCGTCGACTCGGGCGTGCTCGGCGACATCATCAACGTGCAGCACCTGGAGCCGGTCGGCTGGTGGCACATGGCCCACTCGTACGTGCGCGGGCCGTGGCGCCGGGAGGACCTCGCCACCCCGATGCTGCTGGCCAAGTCGAGCCACGATCTGGACTGGATCCGCTACGTGACGGGCAAGCGGATCGCCGCGGTCGCGAGCTTCGGTTCCCGCCACCACTTCCGCCACGAGAACAAGCCGGCGCTGGCCGCCGACCGCTGCCTCGACTGCCCGCTCCAGGAGACCTGCCCGTACGCCGCGCAGAAGCTCTACCTTCCCGTGGTGCGGGAGGAGGGCGCGGTCTGGCCGGTCACGGTGATCACGGACGACGCGACCGAGGAGGGCGTGACCGAAGCCCTCCGCACCGGCCCGTACGGGGTGTGCGTGTACGCGGCCGACAACACGGTCGTCGACAACCAGGTCGTCGCCCTCCAGTTCGAGGACGGCACGGCCGGCACCTTCACGATGACGGCCTTCAGCGAGCAGGAGCACCGCAAGACCCAGCTCTTCGGCTCCCACGGCATGCTCGACGGCGACGGCGAGCGCGTCAGGGTCACCGACTTCCGCACCGGCGAGTCCACGGTCCACGAGACCGGGCCGACCGGGGCGGCGAACGCCGGGGGCGACCACGGCGGCGGGGACGGCGGCGTGATGAGCGCCTTCGTCGCGGCCGTCGCCGCCGGCGACCCGGACCTCATCCGGTCCGGTCCGCGCGAGTCCCTCGACAGCCACCTGGCGGTGTTCGCGGCCGAACGGTCGCGGCACGCCGGGACGGTCGAGGCGGTCCCGCGCTACTGACAGCACCATTCCACCCTGCGGCACCCGCCGCGAACCCCCACCACGCACGAAGGAGCAGCATGCGGTACACGAAGACGATCACGGCGGCCGCCGTGGCAGCCACGGCGGCGCTCGCGCTGGCCGGCTGCAGCGGCAGCTCCGGCGGCTCGGACGGGTCGAAGAAGACCGTCACCATGTGGATCTACCCGGTGATCGCCGACGAGGCGAAGCACAAGGGCTTCTGGGACGAGACGGTGAAGGCCTTCGAGGCCGAGCACAAGGACATCACCGTCAAGTACGAGATCTACCCCTGGGCCAACCGCGACGAGTCCCTCTCGACCGCGATCGCGGCAGGCAAGGGGCCCGACCTGGTCTACCTCATCCCGGACCAGCTCAGCACCTACCAGAAGTCGATCGAGCCGATGGACTCCTACCTGCCGAGCGCGCAGAAGAAGGACATCCTCGACAACGTCGCGGATTCGATCACCATCGACGGTAAGCTCATGGCGGCCCCGATCCTCACGAGCGCGAACGCCCTGATGTGCGACGCGAAGGCGTTCGAGGCCGCGGGCGTCACCGACTACCCGAAGACCTGGGACGACCTGGAGAAGCTGGCCCCGACCTTCAAGGAGAAGGGCATCTACGTCACGCAGTACTTCGGCTCGCCGGACGTGACGCTCAACATGACCTTCTACCCGCTGCTCTGGCAGGCCGGCGGCTCCGTCTACAACAAGGACGGCAGCAAGGTCGCCTTCGACAGCGCGGCGGGCGAGAAGGCGCTGAGCATGATCTCCGACTTCGCCGCCAAGGGCTACATCGAGAAGGACCTCATCTCGACGATGCCGGCCCTCGAGCAGACCGCGCTCGCGACGAACAACGTGGCGTGCACCTGGCAGTCCGGCCCGAGCGACGTCACGTCGTTCTGGGGCGAGGACGCGATCAAGATCCTCCCGCCGCTGACCGATGAGAAGCAGGTCTCCTACGGCACGGTCGGCTCGCTGGCCATGCTCAAGGGCGCGAAGGACAAGGAGGCCGCCGGCGAGTTCGCCGCGTTCGCCACGGACGCCGAGAACTCGAAGAAGTTCGACCTCGCGTCCAACTTCTTCTCCCCGCTGAAGTCGACCGGCGAGCTGTACGCCGACGACCCGATCCAGAGCGCGATCGAGAAGACCATCCCGACCAGCAAGGTCGGCGAGCTGCAGCCGAGCGCCCGCGCCGTCATGGGCGTGCTCGCACCGGAGATCCAGGCGGCCCTGCTCGGTACGAAGACGCCGGAGCAGGCGCTGAAGGACGCGGCCGCCGCCGCTCAGCCGCTCATCAAGTGACAGACGGGACCGGCCGGGGCGCCCAGTGCGCCCCGGCCGGTCCCGGGACCCGAGGAGACGCCCCCGTGACCACCACCCCCACCCAGCCACGGCCGCCGGCGGTCGGCGGACGACCGGACGGCGAACGCCGTGACGCACGTCCGCCCGGCCTGACCAAGCGCGTCCTGGCCCGCCGGGAGGCGCGGATCGCGCTGCTCTTCGTGCTCCCCGCGTTCCTGCTGTTCCTGGCTTTCCGGTTCGGCCCGGCCATCGCCGGCGTCGGCCTCAGCTTCTTCGACTACGACATCTCGGGCGAGCTCGACTGGGAGGGGCTGAAGAACTTCGAGCGGATGCTCTCCGACCCGACGTTCTGGCAGGCCCTCGGTGTGACCCTGGCCTACTCGGTGCTCGCCGTGCCGATCTCGCTCGCGCTGTCCGTCGCCATGGCGCTCGGCGTGCGCCGCGCCTTCCGCGGCTCGCGCTTCTTCCGCTCGGTGTTCTTCCTCCCCGTGATCACCTCCCTGGTGCTGGCCGGTGCGATCTTCAAGTGGATCTTCTCGACCGACGGCCCCTGGTCGGCGATCATGGCCCCGCTCGGCCTCGGCGGCTCCTGGCTCAACTCCACCGTCCTCGTCATCCCGGCCCTCGTGGTCGTCGGCGTGTGGTCACGGTTCGGCTACGGGATGCTCATCGTGATCGCCGCGCTGCAGGACGTGCCGCGCGAGCACGAGGAGGCCGCCCTGATGGACGGCGCCGGGGCGTGGAACCGCTTCCGCTACATCGTGCTGCCGCGTCTGAAGCCCACGCTGTTCTTCCTGGCGGTGATCGAGACGACCGCGTCCTTCCAGGTCTTCGACCTCGTCTACGTGATGACGCAGGGCGGGCCGGCGCACGCCAGCTACTCGCTCGTCTACATGCTCTACGACCAGGGCTTCAAGTACACCGACTACGGGTACGCCGCCGCGATCGGCGTCGCCCTCTTCGTCATGACACTCGTCGTCGCGCTCATCCAGCGCCGCGTCATCGGGAGGCAGAAGTGACCACCGCGACCCCGCGCCTCAAGCGCGCCCGCTCGTTCCGTGCCCTCGAGCCGACGCGCGGCGGACTCGTCGTCCGCTACATCTGGCTGTCGATCGCCGCCGTCCTGTGCTTCTTCCCGTTCTACGCGATGGTGGTGCTGAGCCTGAAGCCCGGCCTCGCCGTGCAGTTCCCGCAGAGCCTGCTGCCGTGGAACCTGTCCACGGCGTCCTACGAGCAGGTGCTCGGCGGGCAGAACCTTCTGGCCTGGCTCGGCAACACGCTGATCTACGCGATCGTGAGCGTCGTGGCCGTGCTGCTGCTGTCGGCGATGGCGGGCTACGCGTTCGCCAAGAAGCGATTCCGCGGCAAGGAGACGATGTTCTGGTCGTTCCTCGCCATGGTGATGGTGCCCTTCCACGTGACGCTCATCCCGACCTTCATCGTGCTGGCGAAGCTCGGCGGCGTCGACACGTATTGGGGGCTCATCCTCCCGACCCTGGCGAACGCGCAGGCCGTGTTCCTGATGCGCCAGTTCATCGAGGGCCTGCCCGATGACCTGTTCGAGGCAGCGCGGATCGACGGCGCGGGGGAGTTCCGCATCTTCCTGACGATCGTCCTGCCGCTGTGCAAGCCGGTGCTGGCGACGCTCGGGATCTTCATCTTCCTCTGGCACTGGAACGACTTCCTCTGGCCGTTGATCATGGCCAAGAGCTCCGACATGTGGACGCTGACGGTCGGCATCGCGTCGCTCCAGCAGCAGAACGTGCCGCTGAGCGTGATGCTCGCCGGCTCGGTCGTCGCGCTCGTCCCGATCTTCTTCGCCTACGTCGTGGCCCAGCGCTACGTGCAGGAAGGCGTCACCTCCGCGGGGATCAAGGGCTGACGCCCACCCCGAACGAAGCGAAAGGCAGACATGTTCAGCAGTGAGAACGAGCTCGAAGAGGCCCTGGCGACACCGAGCGCGGCCCTGGTGGCCGACCTCGCGACGTCGAGCGGCGACCTGGTCGTGCTCGGCGCCGGCGGCAAGATGGGCCCGAGCCTGTCGGTGCTCGCGCGCCGGGCGCTCGACGAGGCCGGGCGCGGCTCCGACACGGTCTACGCGGTCTCGCGGTTCTCGAGCGACGAGGCCCGCAGGCGCCTGGAGGCGGAGCGGGTGGAGGTCGTGCCCTTCGACCTCCTCTCCGACCGCGACCTGGCGGAGCTGCCGGATGCGCCGAACGTCGTGTTCATGGTGGGCGCCAAGTTCGGCGCGGCCACCAACGCCTCGTGGGCGTGGGAGGTCAACGCCGCACTGCCCGACCGCGTCGCGCGGCGCTACCGGGACAGCGCCATCACGGCGATGTCCACGGGCAACGTCTACCCCTTCGTCGCGCCGGGCTCGGGCGGCTCGGTGGAGTCGGACGTGCCGGGACCCGTCGGCGAGTACGCGATGTCGTGCCTGGGGCGCGAGCGCGTCTTCGAGTTCGGCGCCGTGACGCGCGGGACCCGGGTGTCGATCGTGCGCCTCAACTACGCCGTCGACCTGCGCTACGGCGTGCTCGCCGACATCGGGTCGACCGTGCTGTCGGGGGCGCCGGTCGATCTGACGACGGGTGCCGTGAACGTCGTGTGGCAGGGCTACGCGAACGAGGTCGTGCTACGGTCGCTCGGGCACGCCAGCGACGCCGTCTTCACCGTCAACCTGACCGGTCCCGAGCTGCTGAGCGTGCGGGGCATCGCCGAGCGCTTCGGCGCGCTGTTCGACCGCGAGGTCTCCTTCGTGGGCGAGCCCGCGCCGTCGGCGCTGCTCAACAACGCCGGGCGCTGCTTCGAGCTGTTCGGCTACCCGACGGTCCCGGCCGGGACGCTGATCGAGTGGCAGGCCGACTGGCTGCGGGAGGGGCTGCCCACCTCGGGGAAGCCGACCAAGTGGGCCGTCCGGGACGGGAAGTTCTGATGGGCGCGGAGCTCCTCGCCGAGGGACTCGTCGTCCCGGCGCATCCCCTCGCCCTCACGGCGGAACGCCGGCTCGACGAACGCCGCCAGCGCGCCCTGACCCGCTACTACCTGGCGGCGGGCGCGGGCGGGATCGCCATCGCGGTGCACACGACGCAGTTCGAGATCCATGAGCCGGACCGCGGACTCCTGGAGCCCGTGCTCGCGCTCACGGCCGACGTGCTGGACCGCGAGGCGGACCGGGACCTGGTGCGCATCGCCGGCGTCGTCGGACCCACCGCGCAGGCGGTCGCCGAGGCCGAGCTCGCCGCCCGGCTCGGCTACGACGCGGTGCTGCTGAGCCCGCGCCTGGCCGGGGCGACGGAGGACGCGCTGATCGAGCGCGCCCGCGCGGTCGGCGAGGTGCTGCCGGTGATCGGCTTCTACCTGCAGGAGGCGATCGGCGGCCCCGTGCTCTCGCGCGACTTCTGGCGGCGGTTCGCCGATCTGACCGCCGTGGTCGCCGTGAAGGCGGCGCCGTTCGACCGGTACCGCACCATCGAGCTCGTCCGCGGGGTGGGGGAGTCCGACCGCGCTTCCGACGTCGCGCTCTACACCGGCAACGACGACGCGATCGTCGCCGACCTCACTGCGGTGCACCGGGTGCAGACCGCGACCGGCACGCGGGAGCTGCGCTTCCGCGGCGGCCTGCTCGGCCAGTGGGCCGTGGGCACCCGCGCAGCCACCGGCGTGCTCGCCCTCGCGAAGCGGGCGCAGGCCGGCGACGCCGCCGCGGCCCTCGAGCTCGCGGACCTCGCCGCCGATCTGACCGACCTGAACGCGGCGGTCTTCGACCCCGCCAACGGGTTCGCCGGCGTGATCGCCGGAGTCCACGAGGTGCTGCGCCAGCAGGGGCTCCTGGAGGGGATCTGGTGCCTGGACCCGGAGGAGACGCTCTCGCCGGGGCAGGCGGCGGAGATCGAGCGGGTGCGCCTGGCCTACCCGCGGCTCAGCGACGACGCGTTCATCGCCGAGCACCGGGACGAGTGGCTGCGCTGATGGCCGCTCCCGTCGTGCTCGTCGCGGTGCCCGCCGCGCTGCGTCCGCAGTTCTTCGCCGACGGCGACGAGCGACGGCTCGCGGAGGCGGCGGAGCGGCTCGGGGGAGCGCTCGCCGTGACTGAGTCGCTCGGCGACGCGCTGACGCAGCTCGACCTCGCGGCCGTGCGCGTTCTCGTCGTCGCGTGGGGCGTCCCGCCGCTCGATGCGGACCTCCTGGACCGGTTGCCAATGCTGGCGGTCGTGGCGCACTGCGGCGCGAGCATCCGGCCGTTCGCGACCCCGGAGCTGTTCGCGCGCCGTGTGCTCGTCACGCAGGCGGGCGCGGCGATGGCGCGGTCGGTCGCCGAGGTGTCGCTTGCGTTCACGCTCGCGCTGCTCCACCGCCTCCCGCGCTTCGATCACGCGCTGCACGCCGGTGCCGAGTGGGAGGCGGCGGAGAGCGCGCCTGTGCAGCACGAACTGCTCGACGCCCCGATCGGAGTCGTGGGCGCCTCCCGCACCGGTCGCGCGTACCTGGGACTGCTGGGCGCGCTCGGCGCCCGCCCGCTGCTCGCGGACCCGACGATCGATGCCGGCGAGGCGCTGGCGCTCGGCGCAGAGCTGGTGACGCTCGACACGCTGCTCGCGGGCAGCCGCATCGTCGCGCTGCACGCCCCGAGCCTGCCCGAGACCCATCGGATGATCGGCGCGCGCGAGCTCGCCCTGATGCCCGACGGCGCGGGCCTCGTGAACACGGCGCGCTCGTGGCTGGTCGACGAGGATGCCCTGCTCGCCGAGCTGCGCAGCGGTCGCCTCGATGCCGCGATCGACGTCTTCGACGACGAGCCGCTGCCCGTCGACAGCCCCTTCCGCACGCTCCCGAACGCGCTGCTCGTGCCGCACAAGGCCGCCGGAACGCGGGAGGGGCGGCTGCGACAGGGCGCGACCGTCGTGGACGAGGTCGAGCGGTACGCCGCGGGCCGTCCGCTCGAGCACGCCGTCAGCGAGCAGGACCTGGAGTGGATGGCGTGAGCGGGCCGACGGTGGCGTTCGCGGGTGCGGCGCACTCCCATCCCTTCGCGGACGCGGCGAACCTGAGCGCCCGCGGTGCGACGGCGACCGGGGTCTGGGAGGTGGACGATGCCGTGCGGCGCCGCGATTTCGCGACGCGGTTCGGAGCGACCGAGCACGACACGCTCGAGCAGCTGCTCGCCGACCGTCCCGACCTCGTCGTCGCCACGCCCCGGACCCCCCGCGCCCCCGAGGTGCTGGCGGCCTGTTCCGCGGCGGGAATCCCCGTCTTCTTCAACAAGACCGTCGCCGCCTCCGTGGGCGCCCTGACGGCGTTCGACGCGGCAGCCGCATCGGGCGCGCGCGTCGCCTCGTCGTCCGTGCTGCGCTTCGCACCGGCCGTGGTGGCCTTCGCCGCCGGCCTCGCCGGCAGCCGGGTGCGGGCGGTGGAGGTGATCGCGCAGCACGACATCGCAGGCTTCCTCGTGCCCGAGCGCGCCTGGCAGGACGATCCGGCCGGCGGCGGTGGCACCCTGCTCTCGATCGGCGTTCACGCCGTGGATCTCGTGGATGCGGTCCTCCCGGCCGGGGAGGCTGCGGCGCTCGCGGAGGCGACGCTGGTCGACGCGCACGCGACGGCCGGTGACCTCGCAACCCGGTCGGAGGCGGTCGCCGTCGTGCGAGCGGAGACGGCCGGCGGCATCCCCGTGACCGCGACCGTCAGCGGTGTTCCGGGCCCGGACCGCTACGCGATGCGCGTGGTGGCCGACGACGGCCTGCACGAGCTGGCGCTCGGCGACGGCGACGACCTCGGCTACGCGGGTCTGGCCGATGCACTGCTGGCCTTCGCGACAGGAGGGCCTTCGCCCGTTCCCTGGCGCCGGACCTCCACCGGCTACCGGCTGCTCCTCGCCGCTGCGGCGCGCACGCGTGGAACGGAGGACGTCGCATGACGGAGATCCGCGTCGCGACGGCCGTCGATGAGCCGGGCATCCTGGCGGTGTGGGACGAGGCCTTCGGCGAGCCCGGCATGGCCCCGCGTTGGCGCCTCGACCCGAACCGTCGCTCCTGGACCCTCGTCGCCGCCGACGGGGCCGACGTGCTCGGCGCGGTCGCCCTCGTCGACCAGCGGCGGCGCAGCGCGAACGGCCGGATCGCCCCCGTGCTCGGCCTCGCCAACGTCGGTGTCGCCGTGCGCGCCCGCGGGCGGGGGCTCGCTCGTGCCATGACCGACGCGTCCGTCGCGTTCGCGCGCCGTGCCGGCTACGACTGGTCCCTGCTCTTCACCGGGACGCCCGGTGTCTACGCTCCGAGCGGTTACGAGCCGTTCGGACAGCGTCGGCGGCGCGTCGGCGCACTGCGCACGAACACGGAGGCGGCGGGACGGCCCGCCCGGCTGCGCGCGGGAGGAGCGGAGCTGCTCGTCGCTCCCGGCATCGCCGCCCTGCACGACCGCGACACGGACCGGCCCCTCACCGCTGTCCGCGACGCGCTCGGCTGGCGTCGCGCCCTCTCGTGGTACGCCGGCTGCCGCATCCACCTGCTCGACGGGCCCGACGGCACCCCGGCGGCGTACGCGGTCACGCGGGTCGGCGACGAACCGGCGCTGCTGGAGGCGGCGGGCGACCGCGCCGCGCTCGCAGCCCTGGGGCACGTGATCCGCGACGAGCTCGTGCGCGCCGGGGCCGCAACAGTGTCCATCGAGGTCCCGACCGGCGCGCCGTACGACGACCTCGTCGCCCAGCTCGTCGCGGACCCGGTGCCGGTACCCGATGGCACTGGGATGTTCCACCCGCTCGACGCCGACGCCGCGACGGTGCGGGCGACCCTCGACCACCCCCGCGCCTTCCACTGGACCGGGGACTACCTGTGACCGGCATCGCCGCCGCCTCACCCGCCATCGATCGAACGGAGCACGCATGACCGAGCTGGGCGCACGTCTCGCCGTCCCGCGCACCGACGCCCCCGTGGGCGTCGCCCGCCGGGACGTCACACCGCCGACGGGCATCCGGGCGAAGAACTGGGGACCGGCCGACTGGGAGCGCTCGGAGGGCGCGCACAGGCCGTTCACCGCGACGGCCCTCGCGCTCGGCACGGACGACCCGCTCGTGCTGGTCGCGGTGGACGGCACGTGGTGGCGCCGCGTCGACGACGAGCGCGCCGTGCGCGGCCGGGTCCTCGACGCCCTGGGCCTGAGCGAGGAGCGCCTGATCATCGCGCTCTCGCACACCCACGCGGGAGCCGTGCTCTGCAGTGCCGACGCCGGCCTCCCCGGTGGCGAGCTGATCCCGGGCTATCTGGACGCGCTCGCCGACGGCATCGCGGCCGCCGCGCGCGACGCTCTCGCTGCACGCGCGCCAGGCCACATCGACTGGACGACGGGTCGCTGCGCCCTCGCCGCCGACCGCGAGCTCGACATCGACGGCCGCGCCCTGGTCGGCTACAACCCCGACGCCGCGCCGGCCGACGATACGGTGGTCGTCGGGCGGATCACGGACGCGTCGGGAGAGCCGCTCGCCACCCTCGTCAACTACGCCTGCCATCCCACGACCCTCGCCTGGCAGAACCGTCTCGTCTCGCCGGACTACGTCGGCGCGATGCGTGAACTCGTGGAGGCGCAGACGGGCGCGCCCGTGCTGTTCCTGCAGGGGGCGTCGGGCGAGCTGGCTCCGCGGCAGCAGTACACGGGCGAGACGGGGATCGCGGACAGGCACGGCCGCGCCCTCGGCCACGCCGTGCTCGCTGCCCTCGAGCTGCTCCCTTCACCCGCAGCCGAACTCGAACTGAGCAGTGTGGTCGAGTCGGGCGCACCGCTCGGGATGTGGACCGAGGCCGCGCAGGAGCCGGCGACGACCATCGCGGCCGTGCGGGCGGAGGTCGAGCTGACGCTGAACGAGCTGCCGACCCTTGACGAGCTCGCGCAGCGCTGGGCGGACATCGACCCGCGCAGCCGCGAGGAGCGCCTCGGCCGCGCACGCAACCTCCGCGACGGCTACATCGACGGCCCGACCGTGCAGCATCCCTTCTGGGCCTGGCGGCTCGGCGACGCCCTGCTCGTCGGCCACCCCGGGGAGGCGTACTCGGCGTTCCAGACGGGTGTGCGGGCCGCGGCCGGGGACCATCCCGTCGTCGTGCTCAACCTCGCGAACGGTCCGGGCTTCGTCTACCTCCCGACCGACGGGGCCTACCGTCGCGGCGCCTACCAGGCCTGGCAGACCCCGCTCGCACCGGGCGGTCTCGACCGGCTCACGACCGCGGCGGCGGCGACCCTCCAGGAACTCGTGGAGGAGGAGCGATGACCGACGGAACGCGTCGCGGGCTGCTCGTCGGGCTCGGCGCGGTGGCGCTCGGCGGCGCCGGGATCCTGTCACAGGCGCCGGCCGAGCCCGCGGCCGCGACGTCGACCGCCTCCGCCGGCGGAGGGGGATCGCCGAAGGTCGTCCGCACCGTCGCCGACCTCGGCCGTGAGAAGGCGCAGACGGGCCAGCTCGCGATCGCGTCCGGCTATCGCGCACCCGGTGACGCCGGGACGCTGCTGTACGTCGGTGCGCAGCGCTCGGACGCGCGGCCGAACGGCGGCACGATCGTCGCGGGACGCAGCGGCAGCGTGTGGCGGTTGCTGCACGACGGCACGATCGACTTCCGCGTCTTCGGCGTGCTCGGTCCGGACACCCCCGCCGACGACGCGCTCGACGCGCTGCTCGCCGACCCCGCCGTGCAGCGCATCGAGGCGCGCACCGACCTCCACTTCGTCCGGCGGCACACCTCCAGCCGATCCGGGATCGAGCTCGACTTCGGCGGTCACCTCGTGACCACCGACGGCATCGAGCCGAACACCCACGACAACCCGTTCGGCGCTCTGCTGTTCTTCACGGGGAAGCCGACCGGGACGACCATCGAATACGCGCTCCCGGAGGCGTGGGCCGAGCTGACCGACGCCGTCGCGGTGCCCGACGCGAACGCCTTCCCGATCGACTCGTGGTGGGCCGTCCAGAGCGACGAGGTCGCGGGAGGCGGTGCCGATGAGCGCGAACTCCAGCGATTCGTGCGCGTCACCCAGCGGATCGACGCGACGCACGTGCGGGTCGACTACCTCAACGGCTGGGCGCTCGAGAAGGGGCGGCGGCTGCGCTGGCGCGGCGTCGCACCGGTCAAGCGGGTGCGCATCCACGGCATGCGCTTCGTCGGCGCCGGCCCGTTCGACGGGCCGACCGACGGGTCGTTCCCCGATTCCCGCGAGATCACCGGGTCGCATCCCGTCGCGTTCGAGTACGCCGTCCACTGCGACGTCGCCGACATCCACGCGTCGCAGACCTGGTGGCCGGTGATCATGCGCCGGTGGAACAGCCACTTCGTGACCGAGCGCTGCTCGCTCGAGAACCCGCCGACGGTCTTCTACGGGGGCGCGGGCTACCTCACCCAGCAGATCTACTGCCTCTACGGCACCGTGCGCGACTGCCGCAGCTCCAACGCGCGCCACCTGAACGACCTGACGGCGAGCGCCTACTGCCTGGTCGAGAACTGCCACGGCGACGGCGACGACCAGGGCGGCAACCCGTTCACGACGCACGGCCAGTACGAGCACGACCTCACGTTCGTCGGCAACTCGGGTCTGATGGACATCGCCAACTCCGGAGCGCAGTGGGGGACGAGCGCCAAGCGGATCACGGTCCGCGACCACACCTGCTCGTGGTTCGTGGCGAGCACGAAGATCACCGACCTGACGCTGGAGAACGTGCGTGTGCTCCCGCGCAGCACCTTCGACCCGCAGGCGACGCTGACGATCAACGCCGACGGCGCCCAGCTGCGGGGCTGCACGGCCGGGCTCTTCGCGGTCGGGCAGCGCAGCTCCCGGTCGACCCGGCCGACCCTGATCGAGGGATGCACGTTCTCGCTGCCGAAGGGGCAGGTGCTCGTGCAGACGCCGGTGACGGCGACGGTCACGTTCTCGGGCTGCCGCATCGACGGCGTCGACGGCACGGTCGCACGAGGAGCCGGTGCCCTGCGGTTCGTCGACTGCGCGCTGAGCGGTCCGGCCGGCGGCGACGCGTTCCAGGTCGCCAGCGCCGAACTGACGGTCCAGGGCGGGAGCGCGGACGGCGTCGCCCTCGTCGCGACGGCCGCGCGCGACCAGCGGGTGACCGTCGCGGGCACCCGCTTCTCCACCACCCGCACGTCCGCGCCGACCCTCGCCCGCGGCGACGGAACCGGCACGGTCTCCTGGCGGATCGACGGGATGGCGTCCGACGCGCCCGCCGGGACGCCGCACCTCGCGATCGAACGCGGGACGAACCACCTCCGCCTCACGGGCGCCGAGCTCACCGGCGGCGCCCTGAGACTCCCGGCGGCGGGGTTCGGCTCCGGCTCGACCCTGCTCTACGACGGCGCCACCGAGCGCCGCGTCGAGCGGACCCTACCCGAACCGACGAACCGCATCATCGTCGGCGACGTGCTCGTCGCCGACTGACCGAAAGGACCCTGCTCCATGACCAGCTCCTCGGTTCCACCCACCGGCACCCGCCGCACCCGCGGCAGCCGTCGCACCGATGCGACCCCCGCTGCGGACGCGCCACGCTCCGGCACCCGCCGCGGCCTCCTCGTCGGCCTCGGGGCCGCCGCCATCGGGGGAGTGACCGCGGTCGGCGGCCTCGGCCCGGGCGATGCCGCCACGGCCGCCGCCGCGCCCGCCACCGCCGCGACCTCCGGCTCGCTCCGCCAGGTGCGCCTCGTGGGCGATCTCGCGAAGGTCAAGGCGAAGGACGGCGAGATCGCGATCGCCTCGGGCTACCACCAGCCCGGCGACGTCGGCGGCCTGATCTACCGGGGCGCGTCCGGCCAGGGCGCGACGCCCAACGGCGGGACCGTGCTGGCCGGTAAGAACGGCACCGTGTGGGTGCTCGTGCACCAGGGCACCGTCGAGTTCCGCCAGTTCGGGATCATGGGGCCGGACACCCCGGCCGACGCCGCGCTGGAGGCCATGGTCGCCGACGCCTCCATCGCCCGCATCGAGGGGCACACCGACCTCAACTTCGTGAAGCGCCACAAGCTGGTCCGCTCGCACCTCGAGCTCGACTTCGGCGGCCACCTCATGACGACTGAGGGCATCGAGAACGCCGGCACCGACGACCCGTTCGCCGCCGTGATGTTCTTCCAAGGCGTCCTCTCGTCCGAGACGCAGACGGCGACGCTGTCGGCGGCCATCCCGGACCTCGGCGACATCTTCGAAGTGGCGGACTCCTCCTGGTTCGCCGTCGACTCCTGGTACACGGCCGAGGTGAACGCGCTCAGCGGGCGCTGGGAGCGGGAGCTGCAGAAGCTCGTGCAGGTGACGCAGATCGTCGACGGCACGCACATCCGCGTCGACTACAAGAACGGGTGGCCGCTGGCGAAGGGCCGCACGATCACCTGGACGCGCGTGAAGCCCGTCGAGGGCATCCGCATCGCCAACCTCGTGTTCCGCGGCAAGGGCACCGACCAGTACACGGGGTCGCACCCGATCGCGTTCGAGTTCGCGGTGCGCTGCGATGTCGAGAACATCGTCGGCTCGCTGACCTTCTGGCCGCTGATCATGCGGCGCTGGAACACCTTCTACTCCACGATCGGCTGCACGCTCTCGAACCCGACGTCCGTCACCTACGGCGGCGCGGGCTACCTGACCCAGCAGATCTACTGCCTCTACGGCTACGTGGCCAACTGCCACACCTCCAACGCCCGGCACCTCAACGACTTCACCGCGAGCGCGTACTCGATGGTCGAGAACTGCCACGGCGACGGCGACGACGAGGGCCCGTTCGTGACGCACGGCCAGTACGAGCACGACCTCACCTACACCGGCAACTCGGGGCTGATGACGTTCGCCAACTCCGGTGCGGCGTGGGGCTCGGCGGCCAAGCGCATCACCGTGCGCAAGCACATCTGCTCGTGGTTCGTCGCCCGGGTGCGGATCACCGACCTGACGCTCGAGGACGTGCGCGTCATCGGCAAGCCCAGCCTGGCCGGGTCCGGGATGCTGTGGATCAACGCCGACGGCGCGCAGCTTCGCGGCTGCACCGCCGACAGCACCCTGGTGATCACCCAGTCGTCGACGGCCTCCACCCGCCCGACCGTGATCCGCGACTCCTGGTTCGGCTTCGCCGCGCCGGGCAGCCTCACCGATGCCAGTGTGAAGGTGCCGGTGACGTTCGAGAACACGACGCTCGAGAACGTCGGCGGGATGAAGATCCTCGGCGCGGGGGAGGTCACGTTCCGCGGGTCGACGCTGACGGCGAAGGCCGGGTCGGACGCGGTGCAGACGGCCTCGGCGCGCACCCGGCTCACCGGAACGAGGCTGGACAACGTCTCGCTGCAGGCGGCCGGGACCGCGGACCAGACCATCGAGGTCACCGCGGGAAGCGTCGTCACCGGAGCGGGCGGGACTGCGATCGGCCGCGCCGGAGACAAGGCGCTCACCCTGCTTCTCGCCGACAGCTCGTTCGCCCGCTCGGACTCCGGGGGCAAGCACCTCTCGCTCACCGGCGGCACGAACCACTATCGCGCCACCGGCTGCCGCTTCGAGGGCGGCGCGCTCGAGCTCACGTCCGGCGGGTTCGGCGGGTCGTCGACCCTGCTGCACACCGTCAACGTGGAAAGCTCGGTGACGCGCACCGGATTCCCCGCCGACTCCACGCGCGTCGTCACCGCCGGCAACCTCACCGTCTGAACCACCGCCCGAACCGCCCCACCCCGGCACCACGGCATCACTGGAAGGAACCCCCATGCCCGCATCCGCATCCGAAACCGCCGCCGCTCCGGGCGCGCCCGTCGCCCTCGTCACCGGGGGCGCGGCCGGCATCGGCTGGGAGATCGGCAGGCGACTGGTGGCCGACGGCTACCGCGTCGTCGCCGCCGATCTCGTGCCGGGGCTGACCGCGACCGAGCCGGAGGCCGGCATCGTGCACCGTCGGCTCGACGTCACGGATCCGGCGGACGTCGAGGCCGTGTTCGGCGGCGTCGTCGCCGAGTTCGGGAGGCTGGATGCGGTGGTCAACAACGCCGGCATCCAGCGCCACCGCGCGATCGAGGATCTGGCGTGGGACGAGTGGAAGGCCGTCGTGGACGTGAACCTCCACGGCGTCTTCCTCTGCCTCCAGGCCGCCGGCCGGCACATGCTGGCGGCCGGCGGCGGCCGGATCGTCAACATCTCGTCGATCTCGTCCCGCGGCTCGGCGGGACGGGCGCCGTACGCCTCGACCAAGGCGGCGGTGATCGGCCTGACCGCGACGGCGGGCGCGGAGTGGGCGGCCCGGGGTGTGCGCGTCAACGCGGTCGCGCCGGGATACGTCGACACGGGCGTCTTCCGCCAGGGCGTCGCGGCCGGGACGCTGAGCGAGGAGACCATCCTCGCCCGCATCCCGGCCGGGCGGCTCGCGCAGGCGGCCGAGATCGCCGCGACGGTGTCGTTCCTGCTCTCCGACCAGGCGAGCTACTTCGCCGGGCAGACCCTCTACGCCGACGGCGGCTTCATGGTCGACTACGGCGTGCCGCTCGCGTCGGTCCCGAAGCCGTGACGCGGGCGCTGCGCACCGCCACGACCGCGCTGCCCCTGCCCGCCCCGCTCCAGCTCGGGGCCATGACGGTCACGCGGCGGGAGTTCGCTGCGGTCCGGATCGAGCAGGACGGCGAGACCGGCGTCGCCTACGGGCTCACCCGCGAGGCGCCGATGGCGGAGATCGTCGAGCGCCTGATCGCGCCGCACGTGCTCGCGGGCGACCTCGACCCGGAGGCGCTCTGGGAGCGGGCGTTCCGGGGCAGCGCGATCGTCGGCCGGGTCGGCCTGGTCCGGCGCGCGCTGGGGCTCGTGGATGTCGCGCTGTGGGATCTGCACGCGCGCCTTCTCGGCGTGCCGGTGTGGAGCCTCCTGGGCTCGGGTGACGCGCCGCGGCCGACCATGCTCGTGGCCGCCTATCCGACGCCCGGTCGCACGGTGGAGAGCCTCGTCGAGGAGGTCGTGCGCCAGGCGCAGGATGGCTGGCCGCAGGTCAAGATCTCCCGCTCGCCCGACCGCGCCCTGATGCGCGCCCTGCTCGCCGAGCTCGAACGCGAGCTGCCGGCCGACTGCGGGCTCGTCGTCGACGTCGGCTTCGGCTGGCGCGATGCCGACGAGGCGCTCGACGAGATCGCCGACTGGGGGAGTCCGCGGCTCGCCTGGCTGGAGGACCCCCTGCTCCCGGAGGACGTCGCCGGTTGCGCGCGCATCCGCCGGGAGACCGGGCTGACGGTCGCGGTCGGCGACGAGGTCACCGACCCGGCCGTCCTGCAGGCTCTCGCCGAGGGCGGAGGCATCGACGTGGCGCGACTCGATGTCGTCGCCCTCGGCGGGATCACCCCGTCGCGGGCGTTCCTCGCCTGGGGCGCCGAGCGCGGCCTCCCCGTGTCGTGCCACATCGGGCCCGAGATCAGCGCGCACCTGCCCGGCGTGCAGGTCGAGACGTTCGCGCGGGGCCCGCAGCCGAACCCGTACGACCCGTCGCCCGTGCTCGTCACCGGCGGCCCGACGTTCTCCGCCGGATACGCGACCCCGCCATCCGGGCCGGGGCTCGGCTTCGGCTTCGCGCCCGGTACCTTCGACTTCGGGAGGTCGTCATGAGCAGCAGTGCCGCGCAGCAGCGCAGCGTCGTCGTCACCGGGAGCGGCAAGGGCATCGGCCGCGGGATCGCCGAGCGGCTCACGGCCGACGGGTGGATCGTCGTGGGGGTCGAGCGCTCGGCCTCCGACACCGTCGAGGCGGGGATCTGCGCGGCGGTCGTCCGCGGCGACTCCTCCGAGCGGGACATCCACACGCGGGCCGCCGGTCGGGCGATGGAGCTCGCCCCGCTCGCCGGCTGGGTGAACAACGCTGGCATCACCGTCCGCACCCCGCTGCACGCCCTCGACGAGCAGGAGGTGCGCCGGGTCGTCGAGACCAACGGCCTCGGCTACCTGTGGGGCTGCTCGGCCGCCGTCACCGCGTTCACCGCGCAGACGACGGGAGGCGCGATCGTGAACGTGGGCTCCATCCACGGCCGCGCGAGCTTCGTCGACCACGCGGCCTACGAGTTCACCAAGGGCGGGATCGACGCGCTCACCCGCAGCGTCGCCGTGACGTACGGTCCGTTCGGCATCCGCGCGAACACGGTCGCGCCGGGCGGCGTGCGCACCCCGCACCTCGACGCACAGATCGCGAACGCCGCCGATCCCGTGGCGGAGGAGCGCGGCCTGGCCGAGGGTCCGCCGCTGCGCCGCATCGCCACGGTCGCCGAGGTCGCGTCGCTCACGGCGTACCTGCTCGGCGACGAAGCGTCCTACATCAGCGGTCAGTCGATCGCGGTGGACGGCGCGTGGACGGCCTCCTTCGGGCGCCCGGGGGCCGACGCGTCGCTCGCCGAGCGATACGGACTCGGTCGCTGACGCGGCTGGGCCCGAGGCTCAGGCCTTGACCATCGACGCGCGCCGGATCAGCCCGTCGCGCACGTCGAACGTCGCGATGGTCTCGGTCGCGACGCCGTCGCGCACCACGTACTCCTGCGCGACCACCCACCGCTCGCCGAAGAGCGCGTGGGTGGCGACGCTGCAGCTGAGCCCCGGGTACGACAGGCGGTCGGCGTAGAAGGCGCGGATGGCGTCCCGCCCGGTGAGGGGAGCGTCGCCGACGCCGGACACCACGGCGTCCTCCGCGTAGGTGGCGACGAAGGCGTCGAGGTCGTGGGCGTTGAACGCGTCGACCTGCTCGGTCACGACGCGGAACGCGTCCAGTGCGGTCATGGGAGTCCTCCTGGGGAGATCGAGGGGATCGGCGCGGGCGGACGACGTCAGTCGATCCGCACGCCGCCATTGACGTCGTAGGTGGCGCCGGTGACGAACCCGGCACGCTCCGAGGCGAGCGACGCGATCGTCCAGGCGACGTCGGCCGGCGTGCCGAACCGTCCGAGCGGGATGGACGACTCGAGCGCGTCGTGACCCTCGTCGGTGAGCTGGTCGGTGATCGCGCTCGTCACAGGGCCGGGGGTGACCGCGTTGACCCGGATGCCCTCGGCCGCGAGGTGCCGGGCGAAGCTGCGGGTGAGGGCGAGCAGGGCGCCCTTGCTGGCGGCGTAGTGCATCCCCGTCTGGAGGGCGCCGACCTGGCCGGCGATCGAGGACAGGTTGACCACGCTGCGGTCGCCCGCCGCGGCGCGCAGCAGCGGCAGCATCCCGCGCGTGAGCAGGAAGGTGCCGCGCACGTTGGTCTCCAGGACCGAGTCCCACTCGTCGAGCTCGATGTCGTCGAAGTGGCGGTACGGGCAGACGCCGCCGTTGTTGATCAGCACGTGCAGCTCGCCCCAGGCGTCGGCGACCTCGGCGACGAGGGCGGCGACCGATTCGGGGGAGCGGAGGTCGAGGCGGCTGATGCGTACCTCCGCCGCGCCGGCAGCCCGGCACTCGGCGGCCACGCGCTCGGCGGCGGCGCCCCCGGAGGTGAAGGTGAGCCAGACGGCGTGGCCCGCGGAGGCGAGTTCGACGGCGGTGGCGGATCCGATCCCGGAGCTGGCGCCGGTGATGAGGGAGCGTCGGAGGGTCATGGGAAAACGCTATAGCAACACCGGGCGGAAAGGCGAGCGGACTGGCCTGAAAACGCTAGATGCTATAGCGTTTTGGATTATGACTTCCGATCTCGTTGTGATCACCGACTGCGATCTGCCCGGCACCGCCGCCGACGACGCGCTCACCGCCGCCGGCCTCCGGGTGCGCCGTGCCGCCTCGCCGTCGGCCGACGACATCGTCGCCGCGGCCGCCGACGCCTCCGCCCTCATCGTGCAGTGGGCGCCGATCACCGGGGAACTGCTCGACCGCCTCCCGAACCTGCGCTTCATCAGCCGGCTCGGGATCGGCTACGACATGATCGACGTCGAGGCGGCGACCGAGCGCGGCATCCTCGTAGCCAACACCCCCGCCTACTGCCTCGACGAGGTGGCGACCCACACGCTGGCCATGATCCTCACCCTCGGTCGCGGTCTCGTCTCCTACGACCGCGCCGTGCGCGCCGGGAGATGGTCGGCGGTTGATGCGCGCCCGATGGGGTTCCGTCCCGCGGCGACCTCGGTCGCCGTAGTCGGCTACGGCCGCATCGGCTCGCTCGTCGCCCGCCGCTGCGCCGCCCTCGGCTTCCACGTCGTCGTCGCCGACCCGATGGTGCCCGACGTCGACATCCTCGCCGACGGCCTCGAGCCCGCGCCGCTGGAGGAGGCCATCGCGCGCGCGGACGTGCTCACCCTCCACGCGCCCCTCACCGACGCCACGCGCCATCTGGTCGACGGCGCCGCGCTCGCGACGATGAAGCCGACCGCTGTGATCGTCAACACCTGCCGCGGGCCGCTCGTCGACGAGGAGGCGCTCGCGGACGCGCTGGAATCCGGACGGCTGGCCGGCGCCGCGATCGACGTCTTCGAGAGCGAGCCACTGCCGGCGTCGAGCCGGCTGCGCGCGCTCGACACCGTGCTGCTCACGCCGCATGCCGCCTGGTACTCGCCCGAGGCGCTGATCGACCTGCCGCTGCACGCCGCCGACAACATCATCGACCACTGGGCCGGCCGCGCCGTCCCGGCGATCGTCAACCGCGTCGCCGCCACGGCCGACTGAGAGGACCTCCGATGCGATTCCTACGCCTCGGCCCCGCGGGGGCCGAACGTCCCTTCGTCCGCGCCGACGGCCGGCTCTACGAGCTCGACACCGTCGCTCCCGACATCGATCCCGCGTTCTTCGCCTCGGACGGCATCGCGCGCACCGCGACCGCCCTCGCCTCCGGGGGCCTGCCCGAGGCTCCGCCCGCGGCGGCCGAGCTGCGCATCGGACCCCCGGTGACGCGCCCCGCCGCGATCGTCTGCATCGGCCAGAACTACGCCGCGCACGCCGCCGAGTCGGGCTCGGCGCCGCCGGAGCATCCGATCGTGTTCTTCAAGCACCCGAACACGCTGGTCGGACCGAACGACGACATCCTCCTCCCGCCCGGTGCCGAGAAGGTGGACTGGGAGGTCGAGCTCGCCGTGGTGATCGGTCGTCGCGCCCGCTACCTGCAGACCGACGAGGAGGCGTTTTCGTGCATCGCGGGCTTCGCCGTCTCGGACGACGTCTCGGAGCGCGCCTGGCAGCTCGACGTCTCCGGCGGCCAGTGGTCCAAGGGCAAGAGCGCCGAGACCTTCAACCCGTTCGGACCGGAGCTGGTGACGCCCGACGAGGTCGACCACACCGGTCTGCGGCTCGCCTCCTGGGTCGACGACGTGCCCCGGCAGGACTCCAGCACCGCCGACCTGATCTTCGGCGTCGCGACGCTCATCCGCGACCTCAGCCAGTACCTGGTGCTCGATCCCGGCGACATCGTCAACACGGGGACTCCGGAGGGCGTCGCGCTCTCGGGGCGCTTCCCGTACCTCGTCGACGGGAACACCGTCCGTGTCGCGATCGAGGGGCTGGGCGAGCAGCGCAGCCGGGTGCGGCGCGCCACGCGCTGACGTCGGCAGCCGCTAGGCCGCGCGGTACTCCGGCTGCGGGAGGCCCTGCGCCGCCACCTCGACCGTGAACATGGCACCCGAGGCGGGCGCGTCGGCGAGCTGCTCGGCGTCGAGGCCCTCCCGGGCGGTGGTGATCACCAGCGTGCGGAGGTCCGGTCCGGCGAACGCCACGCTCGACGTGTGCGGGGCGTCGACGGAGACGGTGTCGACGACAGCCCCGGACGAGTCGAAGCGGCGCACCTCGCCGGCGCCCCAGAAGGCGATCCAGAGCATCCCGTCGGTGTCGGCGCACATGCCGTCGGGCATCCCGCCCACCAGCTCCCTCGACGCGAGGTGCGCGCGACGCGGTCCGGTCGCGCCGGTCGCCACGTCATAGCTGCGCGCCCAGACCGTCGTGGCCAGGGTGTCGACGGAGTAGAGGGTGCCGCCGTCCGGCGACCAGCACAAGCCGTTGGACAGCAGGAGGTCGTCGTCGAGCACGCGCACCCGCTCGCCGTCGACCTGGACCAGCCGCTCCGGCCCGGTGCCGTCGTCGAGGGGATGCGTCCCGACCAGGAGCCGGCCGGCCGGGTCGACCGCGGCGTCGTTGGTGCGGCTCCGCGCGCCGGCCGGGACCACGAGCGGTCCCGCCTCGACCGTGTCGTCGCCGGCGAGCAGAATCCGATCGCGGCCGACGACCGCGAGCCGCCCATCCTGAGCGGGGAGCACGGCGCCCACCGGTTCGCCGAACGCGCGGCTCCCCGTGACCCTGATGGCGCCGTCGTCGAGACGTCCGGTGAGCACGGCTCCGGCGAGGATGTCGACCCAGAGGACACGGTCGCGCGGGGCGTCCCAGACGGGGCCCTCCGCGAGCTCGTAGGTCTCGGTCGTGGCGCGGTGCGCGCGGTAGTGCGTCATGCTCCGATCCTGGCAGACCGCCCAGGGCAGGGACGGGCGCCCGGCGGCGTCAGGCCGAACCGGTGACGAACCCCGCGAGCACGGGCGCGATCGCCTCCGGCTGGACGTCGTGGGTCTGACCCGGGAGCTCGGCGTACTGCCCGTCCGCCCCGCCCGCGGCGATCTCGTGCGCGCCGTAGTGGAGGAACGACGGGCTCGCGCCGCCCGCGATCCCGAGCACGGGGACGCGCAGCACGGCGATGACCTCGTCCGGGATGAGCGAGTCGCCGAGCGCGGCATCGTCGTACGCCAGTGTGGGCGCGAGCGCCGTCGTCCCGCCCCAGTGCGGCGACTGCCGGAGCCCGGCGATCTGCTCGTCGGGCACGCCGACCCGGCGGAAGAACAGCTCGGCGGCGGCGTCCCGATCGTCGCGCGCCAGCGCCTCCCCGAGCGCGGCGGTGTACTCCCGGGCGGGTGCCTGCGCCTCTTCGGGAACGTAGGGCGGCTCGTAGACGGCCAGCCGGGTCACGGTCTCGGGACCGAGCGCGGCGGCCGCCGTGAGGGCGAGCGCGCCGCCGGACGAGAAGCCGACGAGCGCGGCCGATCCGCCCACGGCGTCGATCAGGGCGGCGAGGTCCTCGATCTCGCGCGCCACCGCGAAGGGGAGGGTGTCGCCGCTCTCCCCGCGTCCACGGCGGTCGTAGGCGACGACGGTGAGGCGATCGGCGAGGGCGGCCGCGATCTCGCGCGAGCGCCCGCCGGCACGGTGCGCGGAGGCGCCGTCGACGAGGATGACAGCCGGGCCGGACCCCGTGGTCTCGTACGCGATCGTCGTGCCGTCGGCCGAGGTGACGGTGGGCATGGGTGCTCCTTCCCGGATGCTCCGCGCGGTCGCTGCGCGGACACGCCAGAGTCTAGGCAGCCTCCGTCCGCGCCACCAGGGCCGCTGACGGAATCGACCTTCCCCCACGCTGTCCGGCGCGGGTAGTGTGTCCCCACACGTGTCCGTCCCTGCACCCGAGCGGCGGACGGATGGGGGTGTCGATGAGGTTCTTCCCCGAGCGCGAGCAGCGCCCCGTGGACAGTCGCGACCCGCAGCGCTCCCGCGCCCCGCGCTGGTCGCGCCCGCCCGACGACGAGCTGCCCCACGCGCTCCCCGAAACCGCCGTGCTCGGCACGACCGAGAACCTCGCCCTGCTGCTCTCCGGTGTGCGCGCCTACTCCGACGGCGCGCTGTTCCTGGTCGAGTGGAGGCTGCGCAGGCTCGACGAGGACGACGCCGCCTGGGCCTCGCTGGTGCGTCGCGTCGGCGGCCCGAGGCTGCCGGGGGAGCAGGAGCTCGGCTCGCTGCGGCTGGGGCTGGAACTGGCCGATGGGGAGCGCCTGCTCGCCGACGGCGATTCGTGGTGGTTGCCGGGAGAGCTCACCGAGCCCGACCAGCACGTGCTCGGCATGGCGAACTGGAGCGGTGGAGGCAGCGACGACACGCAGGTCTTCTCCGGCGACCTCTGGCTGTGGCCGCTGCCGCCGGAGGGTCCGCTGACGCTCGCGTGGGAATGGCCCGCCTTCGGTCTCGCCGAGGGGACGCGGGAACTGTCGGGCGACCGCATCCGCGCCGCCGCCGACTACGCCAGACCGATCTGGGACTGACGCACCGTCGGGCCGGCGCCCCGCTGGGCTGGCCCCCGCTGGGCTGACCCCGTCAGCCGCGGCGCACGCGCGCCCGGCGGCGGCCCGCGACGATGGTCGCCGCGCCACCGATGGTGAAGAGCGCCGCGAGCGCGATCAGGGTCGAGGCGCCGGTCGAACCGGTGTCTGCGAGCTCGCCCGTCGTCAGCGACGTGCTCCCGCTACCGTCGCCCGGCGTGGGTGTCGGCGGTGCGGGAACGGCCGTGAGGGCGAAGCCCGGCACGGCCAGCGCGTCACCGGCGTCCGTGATCGTCACCGTCTGGGTGAGCGGGCCGGAGGCGGTGTAGCCGTCCGGGATGGTGAGGGTGATCGTGTAGTCGCCCGGCGGGAGTCCGCCCAGGTCGTAGGAGCCGTCGGTGCCGGTCGTGAGGGTCGTCGGGGCGTCCGGCCCCGTGACGACGACCGTCGCACCCCCGACAGGTCCGGTGTCGGCGGTCACGACGCCCGCGAGCGATCCGGTCTTCGCCAGCGCGAAGTCGACCCCGGTGACGTCGTCGGCGTCGACGGTGGCGTCCCGCTCGGCGGGGCCGCTGATGAGGTAGCCGTCCGGCGCCGAGACGGTCACGGAGTAGCCGCCGGCGTCGAGCCGGGGCAGCGTATAGGTGCCGTCGGCGCCGGTGACGGTGCTGACGGTGCCGCTCGGCCCGGTCGCGGTGATCACGACGCCGGCGACCGGCCCGGCCGCGTCGGTGACGGTGCCGCTGAGGCTCGGGTTCTCGCGCACCTGGAAGTCGACGCCGAGGATGGGGGTCTCCGAGCCGGAGGGCACGGTGATGGGCTGGCCGGGGGTGACGACCGTGTATCCGGCCGGGACGTCGGTGACCTGCACCGTGTACGGGCCGACCTCCGCGTGATCGAACAGGTACGTGCCGTCCGGCCCCGTGACTGTGGTCACGCCGGGCATGAGTTCGACCGTCGCGCCGGGCACGGCGTTGCCGGCGGTGTCGCGTACCGTGCCTCCCACCGCCACGGGGACGATGACGTGCATCGAGAAGTCGGCGACGCCGTCCGTGGCGGAGAGATCGACCGGGCGGGAACGCGGCGCGTCGGCGATCCAGCCGCCGGGCGGGGTGATCGACACCGTGTAGCCCGCGCTCGCCTGGACGCCGGGGAACGAGTAGGTGCCGTCCGCGCCGGACGTGGTGGTGCCGACGACGGTGCCGTTCGCGTCGGTCAGCGTCAGCGTCGCGCCCGCGGGGCTGCTGGCATCCGTCGTCGTGACCGTGCCGGTGACATCCCGGGCGAGGGAGGCGAACCAGGTCTGGTAGACGGGGAGCCCGCTGCGCTGGGTGTAGATGAACGTCAGGGACGAGATGGGTGCTGTCGGCTCGAACCAGCCGGCCGCACCGTTGGTGTCGGCCGCGGCCGCGTTGCCGGTGAGGGTCTGCGTCGTCGCATCCCAGGTCGGCACGTCCGTCGCGGACCCCGTGCACGACGGCTTGCCGGCGACGCCGGGGGCGCAGTAGTTGAATCCGCCGTTGAAGCCCAGTTGAGCGGCGGTGAGCGCCGTCCCGTTCGGGCCGACGGCGCGGATCTGCACCTTGTCGGCGTCGATGTCGCCGAGCACGAAGGTCCAGCCGGAGGTCGGCGTCGGGTTGGCGAACGAGTACGTCGTGGTCGACGGGGATGCCGGATTGTCCGCCTTGGGGCGCAGGTTGAGATAGGGCCGGTTCAGGCTCGAACCATACTTAGCGCCGACGGGCGTGCCCTGCGACAGCCAGGTCGATGCTCCCGAGATGACGCCGATCTGACCGGCGCGCGAGTCCGTCGTCACCGTGGCCGTCATCGCCGGCGTGTTCGCCACCTGCACGGTGTACGAGCTCGGGCTGTTGGCGGTCCATCCCGCCCACAATCCGGTCGTCGCGGCCGAGGCCGGTGTCGCGGCGATGAGCGGCAGAAGGGCGAGGGCCGCGACTGTCGTGAGGATGACCGGCAAGCGAGAGCGCACGGGCCGAACCTACGCTGGGCGTGCTGTCCTGTCTAGACCGGTCGACCCGCGGACGGGGGTCAGCGCCCGCGCCGGCGGCGGATCCCGAAGCCGAGCAGCACCGCGCCGATGATCGCGACCAGCACACCCGCGCCGCGCACGAGCCACTGCACCTGCCCGGTGGCCGCGTCGACGAGCAGGGGCACGGCCAGCCCGACGACGATCAGTGCGATGCCGCCGATGAAGTACCAGGGGGAGCCGTTCGTGCGTTCGACCATTCCCTCAGCCTACCCAGCGGCGCGCCGTCGCGGCGGGCCCGCCCGTGCGCCCCGTCAGGCGCTCTGCGCGGCCCGCTCGCGCCGGGTCAGCGGCGCCCGCAGGCCCAGGTTCTCGCGCAGCGTGCTGCCGGCGTACTCGGTCGGGTAGATGCCGCGCTCCTGCAACTCGGGCACCAGCAGGTCGACGATGTCGTCGAGGCCCGACGGGATGAGCCACGGGGTGATGTTGAACCCGTCGACGATGCCGGCGTCGGCGTAGCGCTGGAGGGTCGCCGCGACGGAACCGGCGCTCCCCACGAAGCCGCGGGTCGAGTTGAGCGCGATCACCAGCTCCCGGATCGAGAGCCCCTCGGCCTCCGAACGCGCACGCCAGGCATCGGCCGTGGTCTTGGCCTGGGCGGCGCGGAACGCGGTGCCGCGGGTCTCGCCGGTCGTCTCCTGCACCGGATCGAAGGAGGGGAGGGGGCCGTCCGGGTCGAGTGCGGAGAGATCCGTTCCCCAGATGTTCTCGATGAACGCGATCGCGGTCTGCGGCGAGATCTGGGCGCGGCGCAGCCAGCGGGCCTTCTCCTCCGCCTCGGCGTCGGTGTCCGCGATGACGAACTCCTGACCCGGGAAGATCTTCAGGTCGTCCGCCGGCCGCCCTGCCCGCAGCGTGCGCTGACGGATGTCGGCGGCGAAGGCGGATGCGTCGTCGAAGGCGCTGTGCGCCGAGAAGATCACGTCGGCCTGGCGCGCGGCGAAGTCACGGCCGTCGGGGGAGTCGCCGGCCTGGAACAGCACGGGGTGGCCCTGCGGGCTGCGCGGGAGGCGTGAGACGGCCTGCGCCGTGTAGTGCCCGGTGCGCGCCTCGGCGGTGCCGGTGCCCCGCCCGGGCCGTGACCAGGCTGCGGCATCGGTCGCGTCGGCGATCTCGTCGTCCCAGGCGTCCCAGAGGGCCTTCGCCGCGACGACGACGGCCTCGGCGTGCGTGTACCGGTCGGCGTGGTCGAGGTAGCCGCCGCGGCGGAAGTTCTCACCCGTCCACGCGTTGTCGGTCGTCACGATGTTCCAGGCGGCGCGGCCTCCCGAGAGCAGGTCGAGGCTGTTCAGCCGGTGCGCCAGATCGAACGGGTCGTTGTAGGTCGTGTTCTGCGTGGCGACGAGCCCGATCCGGCTGGTCACCGCGGCCAGGGCGGCGAGCTGGGTCTGCGCGTCCGGGCGTCCCGCCACGTCCAGCTGGTGCAGCTGTCCCAGGTGCTCGCGCAGGCGCAGACCTTCGCCGAGGAAGAACGCCGAGAACAGGCCGCGCTCGGCAGTCTGCGCCACCCGGCGGAAGCTCTCGAAGTCGATCTGCGAACCGCTGGCCGGGTCGGACCACACGGTGCTGAAGTTGACACCCTGGAAGAAGACGCCGAAGCGGAGGACGGTGGGGGCGGTCATGCGGACTCCTCGAGACGGTCGGCGGTGTGTGGGAGGGCCGGCGCCTCCGCGAGGCCCAGGGTGGTGCGGAGGGCGTCGCCCGCGCGGGGCGTCGCGACCGGGATGCGCTCGCGCAGCGCCGGGACGACGGCGCGGCCGAGCTCCTCCAGGTCGACGTCGAGCACCGCGGGATGCAGGCGGACGCCGTCGACGACGGTGGCGAGCGCCGCGAGCAGCTCGACCAGGGCCGGCCCGGTGCCGGCGAACCGGGCACGGCTGCCGTCCCATGGGTCGTGCGCGTCGAGCGCCGCGATGCGGGTCGCGGCAGGCACTCCCGCGGAGTCGAGGGCGACCTCCAGCTCGAGCACCGCGAGGACCGCTCCGCGCGAGCGCAGCGTCGAGGCGAGCGCGGCGGAGGCGGCGACGAGCTCGCCCGGCTCTGTCGAGGCGACGTCGAAGAGCGCCACATCGAGCTCGAGGCGCTCGGCGAGCGCGGCCGGCCCAAAGACCGGCAGCAGGCCCTGCGGAGGCCGCGGCACGATGGACGGACCCGTCACGCGGTAGTCGTCCCCGGCGAAGTCGATGTGGTGCACGCGGTCGCGGTCGAGGTAGCGACCGGTGGGCACGTCAGCGATGACCGCGTCCGCCTCCCAGGACAGCCAGAGGCGGCGCGACACCTCCACGGCGTCGGCGGCACGGTCGACCGCGACGGACGCGGAGACGGACGGACGGCCGAACACGGCGGCGGCACGGGCGTCGGGGTCGGCCGCGACCAGCCAGCCGCCGCGCCCGTGGGATGCGTAGTCGAGGCTGGCGAGCTGGGTGCCGACGTGGAAGGGCTCGCCGTACACGCCGTGGACCGTCGGGACGAGGCCGATCGCGCAGGTCAGCGGCGCCGCGTAGGCCGCGCGGAGCACCGCGTCCAGGCGCGCCTGCGGACCGCCGGGGTGGCCGGGCGCGATGGGGGCGTCGTCGAACGTCGCGAAGGCGAACCCCGCGCGCTCGGCGAGCTGCGCCCGCCCTGCGACGACCGACCCCGAGAGCAGATCAGCGGGAGCGTGCGACGCGGCACGCCAGGCGGCGGGATGCGCGCCGTCGCCGTCGAGTTCGACGCCGAGCACGAGGCCGGTCATGCGTGGCCCCGCTCTCCGCCGCGCTCGACGGGGATGCGCTCGCCGGCCGTCACGGCGAACGGCAGGCGGTTGCCGGCCGGCGGCAGCGGGCAGGTGGCGAAATCGGTGTAAGCGCACGGGAGGTTGACGGCGCGCGTGAAGTCGAGCGCGACCGAGCCGTCGGCCGCGGGAGCCGCGACGGCGAGCGAGCGGTTCGCGGCGTACGTCGTGACGCCGCTCGTCGCATCCAGGAACAGGACGTGGAGGGCACCGGGGGTCCGTCCGTCGAAGGCCGTCAGCCGGTGCTCGGCGCCGTCGTGCTCGAAGACGACGTCGCCCGGTGCGGCGTACACGTGCTCCAGGCCCTCCGCCACCGACCCGACGGTGACGTCGTGGGGCTCGGCGAACGGCTCGAACCGGCCGGCGATCAGCCACCGCTCGTCGGGCGCGTAGGTCGGCGTGCCCTCGTACGCGGAGCGGATGGGGGCGTCGGGATGCCGCGGGCGGACGATGTCGGACCCGCCGCGGCGTGCGACCTCCACCACCGCGTCGCCGAACGAGACGATCCGCTGGTCCCGCTCCGCGATCGGCCCGAACGCGTGGCGTCCGGTGACGGTTGCACCGTCGACGATCAGCTCCTCGCCGTCGGCGAGCTGCACGACCGGGCCGTCCTCGCCCGTCGACCACGCGCCGGGCACGTCGTCGAAGCGCTCCGGTTCCGCGGTCAGCCAGCGGAGGGAGGTGATGGCGAGGAAGCCGTGGGCGTCGGCGCGCGCGGCCTCGTGCGCGTCGTGCCAGGCGTGCCACGCGGCCGTGAAGGCGGTGGTGTCGATGTCGGATGCGATGCTCATGCCGCAGGACGCTACCGGCGGCCCACCGGGGGCGGGCAAGGGCTGCCGACACGCGGCGTAACCCCCGTCATCCGGGGTCACGCGGGTTGCAGAACGCACGGCGGGATTGCAGGAGCCGCTTGTATGGTTGAGGACCGTATGCGCACCGACATCCTCGACACGGCCCGCCTGCGCGCGGACTTCCCGATCCTCGCCCGCGAGGTCAACGGCCACCCGTTCGTCTACCTCGACTCCGGGGCCACCTCCCAGAAGCCCCGCCAGGTGCTCGACGCAGAACGCGCCTTCGCCGAGACCTACACTTCGGCGGTGCATCGCGGCGCCCACACGGTCGCAGGCGAGGCCACCGAGCTGTTCGAGGAGGCCCGCGAACGCGTCGCGCGCTTCGTCGGAGCGCGCCCCGACGAGCTGGTGTGGACCTCCAACGCCACCGAAGGGCTGAACCTCATCGCGTACGGGATGTCGAACGCCTCCCTCGGCCGCGGCGGCGCGGAGTCGGCGCGCTTCCGGCTCGGGCCCGGCGACGAGATCGTCGCCACCGAGGCCGAGCACCACGCCAACCTCGTGCCCTGGCAGGAGCTCGCCGCACGCACCGGTGCGACCCTCCGCATCATCGGCCTCCACGACGACGGCACCCTGCGCCTCGACCAGGCGGCCGAGCTGATCGGCCCGCGCACCCGCGTCGTCGCGTTCGCCCACGTCTCCAACGTGCTGGGCGCGATCGCCCCCGTCGCCGAGCTGGTCGCGCTCGCGCACGAGCACGGCGCGCTGGTCGTGCTCGACGCCTGCCAGTCCGTCCCGCACCTGCCGGTGGACGTCGCCGCGCTCGACGTCGACTTCGCGGTCTTCTCCGGCCACAAGATGCTCGGCCCCACCGGCGTCGGCGCGCTCTACGGCCGCGCCGACCTCTTGAACGCGCTCCCGCCCTTCCTCACCGGCGGCTCCATGATCACGACCGTGACGCTCGAGGGCGCCGAGTACCTCCCGGCGCCGCAACGCTTCGAGGCGGGCACGCAGCGCGTCTCGCAGGCGGTCGCGCTCGCCGCGGCCGTCGACTACCTCGACGCGGTCGGGATGGCCGCCATCGCGGAGCACGAGGAGGCGCTGGGCGGGCGGATGCTCGCCGCACTCGACGATATTCCCGGCGTCCGCGTGCTCGGTCCGGGCGTGGGAACCCCGCGGGTCGGCCTCGCCAGCTTCGTCGTCGACGGCATCCACTCGCACGACGTCGGCCAGTTCCTCGACGACCGCGGCATCGCCGTGCGCGTCGGCCACCACTGCGCGCAGCCCGTGCACCGCCGCTTCGGCGCCACCGCGAGCACGCGCATCAGCACCTACCTGTACAACACCGCGGACGAGGTGGATGCGGCCGTCGCCGCCGTCGCCGACGCCCGCGCCTTCTTCGGAGTGGCCGCATGACCTCCAGCGATCTGCAGAACCTCTACCAGCAGGTGATCCTCGATCACGCGCGCGAGAAGCACGGCTACGGCCTGCGCGACGACGCGGCCGCGAGCTCGCACCAGCTCAACCCGACCTGCGGCGACGAGGTCACCGTCGGCGTGCATCCCGCCGCCGACGGCCGCATCACAGCGATCAGCTGGGAGGGTCACGGCTGCTCGATCTCGACCGCGTCGGCGTCCCTGCTGAGCGACCTCGTGCACGATGTCGACCGCGCGCAGCTGGCGGAGGCGGTCGCCGCGTTCCGCGAGCTCATGCACTCCAAAGGCGCTCTGGAGGGCGACGACGAGGTGCTCGGCGACGCGGTCGCGCTGGCCGGCGTCTCCAAGTACGTCACCCGCGTCAAGTGCGCCATGCTGCCCTGGGTCGCCCTCGAGGACGCCCTCCTCAAGTCGGCCTGATCCGCTCGGTCGCGGACGGAGGAGATCCGGGCCTAGCGGCTCAGGATCCCCTCCGTTACCGGCCTGCGGCCGGCGTGTCGCGCGAAATCTCCTCCGCTGTCCACGACGTGGCCACGGGAGGAGATCGGGTCGCGAAGGGACCCGAAACGCCGGGAACGGAGGAGATCCGGCCCTGCGGGGCCGATCCATCCTCCGTTCCGCGCGCCGCGCCGGGCGGGCGCTACGGGACCGGCGCCAGGTCGACCTCGTCGGCGATCGCCTCCAGGGCCGACGGCAGCGACGGGAAGGTCGTGCCGTAGACCAGCCCGGAGGGGCCGGCGGCCGTCCACGCGGCGCTGCCGCGCTCGACCTTGCCCACCAGGTACCGCTTGTGACCGCCGAGAACCTGGCGCTGGGCGATGGGCAGCGTGAGCGGGAAGGCGTACACGTCGCCCCGGGGGCTGACCACCAGCTCCCACCGGGCTTTGCCGGGGTTGAATTTACTCGTGAAGATGCGCGACATGATCGCTCGTTTCTACCCTCCTCGCGGGGTCGGTCGCCATGTAGATGACGGCCTGTTGCGGGCGACCCGGCCGCGGGAGGCGACCGGGCCGTCCGCGTGGTGTCACTGGTTGCTCAGCGGGAGCCCCGCGGGGTTGACCTCGGAGGTCGGCACGGACTCGTTCGCGAGGTTGTATGCCTTCAGGACCTTCGCGTACTGACCGTGCTCGATGACGTAGTTCAGCGCCGCCGCGACCGGCTCGGCGAGTCCGCTGCCCTTCTTCGAGGTGGCGGCGATGAGGCCCTTCACGGTCTCGCCCGCCCCGGAGAACGTGCCGGCGGTGCGGATGGGGTTGGCGGTCTTCGCGGTCTGCGTCTCCTGGTAGGCGACGGACGGGTTCGGCGTGAAGTAGGCGTCGATCTTGCCCGAGTTCAACGCGAGGTACACCGCATTGGTGTCCGGGTAGTACTTGACGTCGAGCGTCTTGCCCTCGGCCTGGAGCTTCTGCTGCCACTCGAGCAGGATCTTCTCCTGGTTGGTGCCGCGGTCGGTCGCGACCGTCAGCCCGGCGAGGTTCTCGTAGTCGCCGTCGAACTGCCAGGTGCTCTTCTTGAGCACGGCGAACGCGAGGATGTCCTGGCGGTAGGAGGCGAAGTCGTACTTCTGCTTGCGCTCCTCGGTCACCGTGATGTTCGAGAAGCCGGTGTCGATGGTCCCGTTGTCGATGCCGACGAAGAGGTTCTGCCAGGTGGCGTTCTTGAACTCCGGCTGGAGGCCGAGCACCTTCGCGACGAGGCGCGCCAGGTCGGGATCGGTGCCGGTGTACGTCTTCTGGTCGTCGCCGATGTAGGTGATGGGCGGGAAGCCGGAGGGCAGCGCGCCGAGGCCGACGACCAGCTTGCCGCTCTTCTTCACGCTCTCCGGCAGGGTGTCGCGGATGCTGTCGACCTGCTTCAGCTCGACCGTGGTCTCGGTGGCGACGCCGTTCGAGTGGGCGCCGACGGTGACGGTGTCGGATCCGTCGCTCGTGCCGCTCGCCGACGCCTGTCCGGAGCAGGCCGCGAGGGAGGCGATGAGCGCGGTGGCGACGAGCGCGGCGGACGCGATGGTCCGTCGGCGGCGCCGGGGGATGTGCTGTGTCATGGGTTTCTCCAGGGTGCGGTTGGCGGTGTGCGGGTGGTGTTCAGAGCACGCGGCTCAGGAACTCTCTGGTGCGCTTCTCGCGCGGGTGGTCGAGCACGTCGGCCGGGGTGCCCTGCTCGACCACGACGCCGTCGTCGAGGAAGACGACGCGGTCGGCCACCTCCCGGGCGAAGCCGATCTCGTGTGTGACGACCACGAGGGTCGCGCCGCTGCCGGCGAGCGAGCGGATGACCGCGAGCACCTCGCCGACGAGCTCGGGGTCGAGGGCGCTGGTCGGCTCGTCGAAGAGCAGCACTTCGGGCTCCAGGGCGAGCGCCCGGGCGATCGCCACGCGCTGCTGCTGGCCGCCGGAGAGCTGGCGGGGGTAGGCCGCCTCCTTCTCGGCGAGACCGACACGTGCCAGGAGGGTGCGGGCCCGTTCCCGGGCGGCCCCCGGGGAAACGCCGTGCGCGATCGGGGCCTCGGTCACGTTCTCGAGGATCGTCAGGTGCGGGAAGAGGTTGAAGCTCTGGAAGACGAATCCGATCCGGGCGCGCTGGGCGAGGATGCGCCGCTCGCTGAGCTCCTTCAGCCGGCCGCGGTGCACGTGCACGCCGATCAGCTCGCCGCCCACGACCACATAGCCTTCGTCGAGCGGCTCCAGGTGGTTGATGGCGCGCAGCAGCGTGGACTTGCCTGAGCCGGACGGGCCGAGCACGACCGTGACCGTGCCCGCCTCGATCGTGAGGTCGATCCCGCGCAGCACGGGACGATCTCCGAAGGCCTTGGTCGCGTTGGCGATCTCGATGCCGGCGCTCATACTGCACCGTCCAGACGGTTGTTCGCCCAGCCGCGCAGTCGCTGGAACGGGGTCGGCGGCAGGGCGCGCACCGATCCGCGGGCGTAGTAGCGCTCGATGTAGTACTGGATGGTCGAGACGACGCTGGTCAGGACCAGGTACCAGATGGTGGCGACGACCAGCAGCGGGATGATGTCGCCGGGGTTCGTGCTGCCGATGCTCTGGACCACGCCGAACAGGTCGAGCAGGGAGACGTAGAAGAGCAGGGAGCTGGCCTTCAGGAGGCCGATGATCTGGTTGACGTACGCGGGCACGATCGACCGCAGCGCCTGGGGCAGGATGACCCGGCGGAACTGCCGGCCGCGGGAGAGGCCGAGGGCCTTCGCAGCCTCCTGCTGGCCCGGGTCCACGGCGAGCACGCCGGCGCGGACGATCTCGGAGGCGTACGCGATCTCACTGAGGCTCAGGCCGATCACGCCGAGCGTCAGATCGGAGAGCACCGTCACCGTCGGCACCGTGAGCTGCGGGCCGAACGGGATCCCGATCCCGATCGACGGGTAGAGGCTGCCCAGGTTGTACAGGAAGATCAGGACGAGGATCAGCGGCACCGAGCGGAACAGCCAGACGTACAGCCAACTGACGGTGTTGAGCACCGGGTTGGGCGACAGGCGGCCCAGCGCGATGACGACACCGCCGACGAAGCTCACGACGGCGCTGATCGCGGTGGCGGTGAGGGTGAGCTGGAGACCGGTCAGGATCGCGGGGCTGAACAGCCATTTTCCGACCTTCGCCCACTCCCACGACGGGTTGGTGAACAACGACTGCCCGGCGTTCACCAGCAGCAGGAGCACCAGGGCGGCGCCGAGCCAGCGTCCCGGGTGGCGGAGGGCGAGCACCGGCCGGTCGGCCAGGCGGCGCAGGGCGGCGGAGTCGGGGAGGGGCGCGCGTCCGGAGGGCGTCGATCCCGTGGCGGTGGCTGCGGCGTCCGCCGTCGTCGGCGCGGCCGTCGTGGTCGCGCTCATCGTCGGCCGCCTGCGGAGCGCGCCGACAGCGTCTTCTCGAACGGGTGGATGCCGACCTCCTCCGCGGTCAGGGCCGGGTCGTACAGCGGCGTGTACCCCGCGGCGAGGTACAGGCCCTTCGCCTCCGGCTGGCGCGGCCCGGTGGTGAGGTACACCCGGGTGTAGCCGCGGCGCACGGCCTCGGACTCCAGCTCGGCGACGACCCGGCGGCCGAGTCCCTCGCGGCGGTGGGCCGAGCTCGTCCAGATGCGCTTGAGCTCGGCGGTGCTCTCGTCGTAGCGCTTGAACGCGCCGCCCGCGATGGGCGTCCCGGCGCGCAGCAGCACGACGAAGGCGCCGTGCGGCGCCGCGAACTCCTCGGCGGGGTAGCGGCTCAACTCGGTCGAGGCGCGCTCGCCGAAGAAGTCGCCGTACCGGGTGTCGTACTCGAGTTCGAGCTCGACGAGCAGCGGTCGGGCCAGCTCGTCGGTGGCGTCGACGTACCGGAACTCGTCGGCGATGACGGGGGATGCGGTCATCGACGGGCCTCCAATCGGATGGGGAGCGGAACGGTTGCCGACGACCGTACGGGCGGCCGTCAAGCGGACGGGAGCTCCCGTTACGGTTTGCGACGCGGGCGTCACACGGCGAAACGGAGGCTTGGCAGCAGGCCGTCGGCGGGCGACGCTGCTCGGATGCCGTCCACCGCCCCGCCCGCCTCCGTCGCCCTCGTCGGAGCCGGTCCGCGCGCCGCGGGCTGGCTGGAGCGCTTCGCCGCCGCGCGGTCGGTGCGCGACGATCGGCCCGCCGCGATCGTGCACCTGATCGACCCGTTCCCGCCCGGGGCCGGTCGCATCTGGCGGCGCGACCAGTCGCCGCTGCTCAAGCTGAATTCGATGGTCGAGGACGTCACGATGTTCACCGACGACTCGTGCACGGTCGAGGGCCCGGTGCGCCCCGGCCCGTCGTTGCTGGAGTGGGTGGAGGCCGTGCGGGCCGGATCCCTCGACGATGCCCACATCGAGGACCCGCTCGTGGCGGCCGAACTGCGCGGTCTGCAGCGCGGGGACTTCCCGACGCGGCGGCTGCAGAGCCACTACCTGGACTGGTTCCTCCGCCGGGCCGTCGCCGCTCTCGACGACGGCGTGACCGTCGTCCTCCATCGTGACCGCGTGCGCGCGGTGGAGGGTGTGGAGGGCCCGCAGGTCGTGCACCTCGCGAGCGGCGGCAGTCTGACCGTCGACGCAGTCGTCTACGCGCTGGGCCACGCGGGAAGCGAGCCGGTGGGGGAGTCGGCGGAGTTCGCGACATTCGCGGCACGTCACAGCCTCGACTACGTCGCCCCGGCGTTCACGGCCGACGCCGATCTCGACGCGTTCGGACCCGGCCGCACGGTCGCGGTGCGCGGCTTCGGCCTGGCCGCGGTGGATCTGATCGTGCTGCTGACGGAGGGGCGGGGAGGCCGCTTCGTGCGTGACGACGGCCCCGGTCTGCGCTACGTCCCGAGCGGCCTGGAGCCGCACCTCCTGATCGGCTCGCGCCGCGGCGTCCCGTACCGGTCGAAGATCTCGTCGCAGCTGGTCGGCGAGCCTCCCGCGCTCCGCCATCTGACGCCGGAGGTCGTGGCGGCGCTGGCCGCCTCCCCGGAGCGGCTCGACTTCCGCGACGCCGTCTGGCCGCTGATCGCCCGGGAGCTCGTGCACGGCTACTACCGCGAGTTGTTCACCGGTCATCCCGAGCGGGTCCGCCTCCCGTGGTCCACGTTCGTCGCCGAGCTCGATCGCGTCGGACCGGAGGGTGGCGGCTACCGCGCGCTGGTCGCGCGTGCCCTGCGGCATCCCGACGACGCCCTGCACCTGGACGCGTTCGACCGGCCCCTCGACGGCGCCCGCTTCGACGACCCCGAGGCCCTACAGGAGTGGGTCCGCACCCACCTCCGCACCGATCTGCATCACCGCACTCACCCGGACCGCAGCGCGACCCTCGGGCTCTTCACGGCCCTGCTGCACGCGCTGTTCGCGATCGCCCCGCACCTCGCGGGTGAGCTCTGGACCGAGGAGTCGCGTCGTCGCGACGTGGTCGGGTGGTGGCCGGGGTATTTCAGCTACGTCGCATCCGGACCTCCCGGGCATCGGCTGGAGGAGCTCATCGCGCTGTCGGAGGCCGGGATCGTCCGCTTCGCCGGCGCCGGGATCCGGGTGACGGCCGATGAGGAGGCCGAAGTGTTCCGGGTCGGCAGCGCGAGCGTTCCGGATGAGACGGAGGTCACGGCCCTGATCGACGCATGGCTGCCCGCCGCCACCGCCGAGACGAGCGACGAACCCGCGCTGCTCGACCTCGTGACCTCCGGTGCCGGTTCGGTGCGCCACGGCCAGGTGCGCGTCTCGACCGAGGAATCCCGGCTGCTGCGCCCGGACGGCTCGCCGCATCCGGCGCGCTGGGCGATCGGCCCCTTCACGACCGCGCCCTTCGCCGGCGCCTTCTCGCGGCCGGGCACGAACGCCCTGGCCTTCCGCGAGAACGACCGCGTGGCGCGCGCGGTGCTCGACGCCCTGACCGCGCGCACCCCCGCACCCGCCGCCGCATCTCGCGAGGCGTGACTAGTCGCGGGTGCTGGGCCAGCGTTACCCGCAACTACTCACCCCTCGTGGGAGCTCCTCCGCACCCCACGGGAGCCCCCCAAACCCTGCCTCGCGAGGTGCGAGTAGTTGCGGGTATTGGGCACCCTTTACCCGCAACAACTCACCCCTCGCGGGAGTTCCTCCACATCCCGCCGGAGCCCCCACACCCTGTCTCGCGAGGTGCGGGTAGTTGCGGGTATTGGGCCCCCTTTACCCGCAACAACTCACCCTTCGCGGGAGCTCCTCCGCACCCCACGGGAGCCCCCAAACCCTGCCTCGCGAGGTGCGAGTAGTTGCGGGTGTTGGACCCCCTTTACCCGCAACAACTCACCCCTCGCGGGACCCTCTCCACACCCCTGTCTCGCGAGGTGAGATTAGTTGCGGGTATTGGGCACCCTTTACCCGCAACAACTCACCCTTCGCGGGCGGGCGCGCCCACCGCACCCGCGCGCCCGCTCACCCCTCCAGCGTCCCGAGCCAGCGGGTCAGGATGCCCTCCAGTGCGCGGGCGTCGTCGGGCGCGAGCTCGTCCAGGAGGCGCTTCTCGTTCGCCATGTGGGCCGTGAACGCGGCGTCGATCGTCGTGCGGCCGAGCGGCGTCAGCGCGACGACCCTTCCGCGCCCGTCGCCGTCGGCCGCGCGCCGGGCGACGAGCCCGGCGTGCTCCAGCCGGTCGAGGCGCTTCGTCATGCCTCCGGTCGTGACCATGGTGTGCTCGGCGAGCTCTCCGGGCGTGCGCTCGAAGGGTTCACCCGCGCGCCGGAGGGCGGCGAGCACGTCGAAGTCTCCCTCGCCGAGGCCGTGCTCGGCGTAGACGGTGGCGAGCTCCTCGGTCAGCCGGGCGGCCACGCGATGCAACCGGCCGATGACGCCCTGCGGCGAGACGTCGAGGTCGGGACGTTCGCGGCGCCATTCCTGCTGGATGCGCGCGACGTGATCGGGGTGTGCCGGGATCGACTTCTCCATGCCTTCACAATACCTTCCGAGGAAGCTAAAGTAGCTTCCATGGAAGCTAAATGGGGCTGGGTCGCCCTCACCGCCATCGCCCCGATCGCCTGGGGCTCCACCTACGTCGTCACGCGCGCCGTCCTCCCGGGGGAGCCGCTGTGGGGCGCGGTGCTCCGCGCGCTGCCGGCCGGCCTCCTCCTCCTGCTGGTGAAGCGCCGCCTCCCGCGCGGAGCGTGGTGGTGGAGGTCGGCTGTGCTGGGCGTCCTCACCTCGGGCGGGTTCTTCGCCCTCGTCTACGCCGTGGCCCGCCTGCTGCCGTCGGGCGTGGCCTCCACCGTCATGGCGGCCTCGCCGCTCGCCATGATGGGTCTCGCCTGGCTGGTGCTGGGCCAGCGCCCGCGGCTCCTCGCGCTGGCGGGCGGCATCGCCGGGGCGATCGGCGTGGCCGTGATGCTGCTGGGCGCGGCGAACGCCGTCGATCCCCTCGGGGTGGTCGCCGCGATCGCGGCCATGCTGCTGTCGTCCGTGGGCTACGTGCTCGCGACGCGCTGGGAGGGGGAGGTGGACGTGTTCTCCGCGACGTCCTGGCAGCTGATCGCCGGCGGCCTCCTGATGCTCCCGCTCGCGCTCGTGTTCGAGGGCGCGCCTCCCGCACTCGACGGCCCCGCGATCGCGGGCTTCGCCTATGTCACCGTGATCGCGACCGCGGTCGCGTTCCTCGCCTGGTTCAGCGGACTGCGCCACCTGGGCCCGGCGACGGTGGGGCTCATCGGCCTCCTCAACCCGGTCACGGGAGTGCTGCTCGGCGCGCTCATCGCGGGGGAGACGCTCACCGGCCGCCAGCTGCTCGGTCTCGCGATCGTGCTCGCCGGGATCGCGGTGGGTCAGTCGGCCAAGGCGTCCAGGAAGCCGCGGGTCGGCGCGAAGAAGGTCGTTCCGGTCACGGCGGTCGAGAAGTCCAGGATGCGGTCGTAGGAGCCGGCCGGGTCGCCGACGAACATCCGCTCCAGCATCCGCTCGATCACCCAAAGCGCGCGCGAGTACCCGATGAAGTAGGTGCCGAACTCGGCCTGACCCGGCCGCCCGAACGGCATGTTGTCGCGCAGGATGTCGTGCTCGACGCCGTCCTCGCCGGTGATGGTCGCGAGGGTCTTGTGGGCCTTGCGCCCGTCGGTCACGTCGTCGAGCTCGACGTTGTCGCTCTTGGTTCGGCCGATCACAGCCTCCTGCTCCGACGTGCCGAGTGCGTTCCAGGCGCCGAGGTCGTGCAGGTACTTCTGCACGACGACGTAGCTGCCGCCGGCGTGCACCGGATCCTCGTCGCCGACGATGGCCGAAGCGTCCATCTCGGAGCCGGTGGGATTCGCGGTGCCGTCCACGAAGCCCAGCAGGTCGCGCGAGTCGAAGTAGCGGAAGCCTGTCACCTCGTCCACCACCGTCACGGCGTCGCCGAGCGCCGAGAGCAGCAGCCGCTCGAACTCGAACGTGAAGTCGCCGCGCTCGGCCCGGATGTGGAAGAGCAGGTCGCCGGGGGTGGCGACCGCCGTGTGCACCCCGCGGAACTCCCGGAAGGCGTGCAGTTCGCGCGGCGGTGCGACGTCGGTGAGCCGCGGCCAGACGGCCGCACCGATCGCGACATTGCACGACAGGTGCGCGTTCAGGTCGCGGAACCCGACCGTCTTGACCAGCCCCGCGAGGTCGCCGAGCACGTCCTTCACTGTGGCGACGGCATCAGGTGAATCGCCCACCGTCACGACGAGGAAGACGGCCGCCCGCGAGAGCGGGGCGTCCACGCTCTGGGGCTCGATCGGGACGCGCTGCCAGCTGTGGTCTCCGGAGGTGTCGGCCATGACATCCACTCTGCCGCATCGGGCCCGTATCACGCATCGGCGGCGGAAGCGATTTGGCATCCGACCCGCGACCGCTGATACGGTCGAAAGCGCCCCGGTGTGCTCCGACAGCACGGAACGGGGCCGTGAACCCAGCCCGCGACCCGGGCGCGGGACCGTGTATTCGGCCCGCCCGGGACGTACGGTCGGCTGGGCGTGGGCGCACCCCGATGGTCGCGCCGGCGGTGGTGATTCGCGCGGAGGGTCCGCGCTCGAGTCGCCCGGATACCGCAGCACGCCCACCACCCGGGCGCAACCACCGGCCGACATCGCGCCTGTGCGATGCGTGCCTGCGGAGAGCAAGTGAGCGAGTCTGTCGCCGTCGAGGCGAGGAACATCTACAAGGTATTCGGGCGCAAGCCCCAGGATGCGGTCCGCCGTCTCCGGGACGGCGCCACCCGGCAGGAGGTCTCCGGTCAGGGGACCGCGGCCGTGATCGACGCAGGACTGACGGTCAACCGCGGCGAGATCTTCGTCGTCATGGGCCTGTCCGGCTCCGGCAAGTCGACGCTGATCCGGCTGCTGAACGGCCTCCTGGAG
Source organism: Leifsonia naganoensis (assembly GCF_013410615.1). Classification (NCBI taxonomy): domain Bacteria; kingdom Bacillati; phylum Actinomycetota; class Actinomycetes; order Micrococcales; family Microbacteriaceae; genus Leifsonia; species Leifsonia naganoensis. The sequence continues at coordinate 4,213,418 of NZ_JACCHJ010000001.1, read as the reverse complement.
CCGACCGCCGGCGAGGTCGACGTGATGGGGACCACCATCACCGGCCTGACCGGCAAGCGGCTGCGGGAGGTACGTCAGCGTCACATCTCGATGGTCTTCCAGCACTTCGCCCTGCTCCCGCACCGCACCGTGGTCGACAACATCGCCTACGGCCTGGAGGTGCGCGGCACCCCGAGTGCCGAGCGCCGCGCCCGCGCCGAGGAGGTCCTCGAGCTCGTCGGTCTGGGCGGCTGGGGCGACAAGCTCCCGAGCGAGCTCTCCGGCGGCATGCAGCAGCGCGTCGGCCTCGGCCGTGCGCTGGCCGCCGACACCGACGTCCTCCTGATGGACGAGGCGTTCTCGGCCCTCGATCCGCTGATCCGCCGAGAGATGCAGGAGCAGCTCCTCGAGCTGCAGGCATCGCTGGGCAAGACCATCGTGTTCATCACGCACGACCTCAACGAGGCCATGTTCCTCGGCGACCGCATCGCCGTGATGCGCGACGGCCGCATCGTGCAGACCGGCACCCCGGAGGAGATCCTCACCGATCCCGCCAACGACTACGTCGCGAGCTTCGTGCAGGACGTCGACCGTGCCCGCGTGCTCACCGCCGCCAGTGTGATGGAGCCGGCCCGCGCGCTGGTGACCGTCGCCGGCGGACCGCGCGCCGCGATGCGCACGATGCGCGACCTCCAGACCTCCGCCGCGTTCGTCGTCGGTCAGGGACGCACCCTGCTCGGCGCCGTGCGCGACCGCGACGTGATGCGCCAGGTGCGCGAGGGCCGCAGCGACCTGCGCGAGGTCATCCGCGAGGACATCGCCTCCGTCGACCGGGACGAGGTCCTGAGCGAGCTGGTCGAGCCGTCCGTCGGCAGCGACCTCCCGCTCGCCGTCGTCGACGACAAGACCCGCCTGCTCGGCGTCATCCCGCGCGTGACCCTGCTCGCGGCGCTCGGCAACGTCTCCAGCGACACGATGGAGATCCCGGTCATCGTCGAGCCGCCGGCGACCGTCTCCGTCGACGCCATGACACTCGCGCTCAGCGAGACCGCCGGGGACGAACCGTCCTCCCGCGGTGAGGAGGTGCCCGCGTGAACGGCTTCCGCCTCCCGCTCGGCGAGTGGGCCGACCACGTCGTCGACTTCGTGACCACCACGCTCGGCGGCTTCTTCGACGTCATCCGGATGATCTTCACCGGCATGTTCGACGGCATGGACTGGCTGCTCCAGACCCCGCCGTTCTGGGCCATCATCCTCATCTTCGCCGTGCTGGCCGTGTGGCTGCGCGGCTGGATCTTCGGCGCGGGCACGGTGGTGGGGCTGCTCGTCATCGCGAGCGTCGACCAGTGGTCGAACGCCATGGACACGCTGGCGCTCGTGCTCGTCTCGGCCGCCATTGCGATCGCGATCAGCGTGCCGCTCGGCATCCTGGCCGCCCGGTCCAAGACCGCCTCGGCGATCATCCGCCCCGTGCTCGACTTCATGCAGACGATGCCCGCGTTCGTCTACCTGATCCCGGCCCTCATCCTGTTCCGCGTCGGCGTCGTGCCGGGCATGGTCGCGACGATCGTGTTCGCGATGGCGCCGGGCGTGCGCCTGACCGAGCTCGGCATCCGCGGCGTGGACAAGGAGCTGGTGGAGGCCGGGCGCGCGTTCGGATCCCCGCCGCGCCGCATCCTGCGCCAGATCCAGCTGCCGCTCGCGATGCCGTCCATCCTGGCCGGCGTCAACCAGGTCATCATGCTGTCCCTCTCGATGGTCGTCATCGCCGGCATGGTCGGCGCGGGCGGGCTCGGGCGCGACATCGTCCAGGCGCTCAGCCGGGTGGATGTGGGGCTCGGCTTCGAGGCCGGCGTCTCCGTCGTGATCCTCGCGATCATCCTCGACCGCCTCACCGCCTCGGTCGGCCGCGCACGCCTGCGCATGCCCAAGCGTGCCCTCGCCGTGCTCGGCGCCGCCGTGCTCGTCGCGGTCGGTGGCACGGCCGTGACCGCCGCCTCCACCGCCTCCACCGGCGACAAGGGCACCGTGAAGGTCGCCGTCTTCAACGGCTGGCCTGAAGGCGAGGCCGCCTCGTACCTCTGGAAGCACGTGCTCGAGAAGGAGGGCTACACCGTCGACTTCGAGTACGCGGATGCCGGCCCCGCCTTCGCCGGTCTCTCCACCGGGGACTACGACGTGGCGTTCGACGGCTGGCTGCCGACCACCCACGAGGCGTACATGAAGAAGTACGGCTCGAAGCTCACCGACCTCGGTGCGTGGAACACGGAAGCCAAGCTCACCATCGCCGTGAACAAGGACGCGCCGATCGACTCGCTCGACGAGCTCGCCGCCCACTCGTCCGACTTCGGCAACCGCCTCGTCGGCATCGAGCCGGGCGCCGGCCTCACGCAGGCGACGCAGGACAAGGTCATCCCGGGTTACGGCCTCGGCTCGATGGACTTCGTCACCTCTTCGACTCCCGCCATGCTCGCCGAGCTGACCGCCGCGATGAAGAAGGGCGACGACGTCGCCGTGACCCTGTGGCGCCCCCACTGGGCCTACGACGAGTTCGACCTGAAGGACCTCAAGGACCCGAAGGGCGCGCTCGGCGAGGCGGAGTCCATCCACTCGATCGGCAGCGCGGACTTCGCCAAGAAGTTCCCGGAGGTCGCAGGCTGGGTGAAGGGCTTCTCGCTCGACTCCGACCTGCTCTACTCGCTCGAGAACGTCATGTTCAACAGCGGTGCGCAGTCGTCGCAGTACGACGGCATCGTGTCGAAGTGGATGGACGAGCACGCCGAGTACGTGGAGTCGCTCACCTCGTAGCGTCGGGCGTCCCGCTCACTCCGACGGCGTGCAGCCAGTCGAAGAGGGAGCGGAGCGAGCGCAGCGCGACGGTGGCGTGCGTCGCACCGGGGATCCGGTCGTACGTCACTGTCGTGCCGTCCGCCTTCGCGGCCGCCACGAACGTGTCGGTCGCGGAGGGGCGCACCAGCTTGTCGCTCTCGCCCTGCGCCACGAAGAGCGGCATCGCCAGCGCGGTGCCGCCCGGCGTGTTCTGCGCGAGCAGCCCGGCCCAGGGCTCGGCCGTCTCGGGATCCGAGGTGAGGAACCGGCCGACCAGCGGCTGGGCGATCGTGTGCAGCTCCTTGTTCTGCGAGAGCAGGCAGAGGTCGTTCATGGCGGGCAGGGCGGTGATCGCGTGCGGGGTCAGGATGCTGTCGAGCGGCTCGTCGTAGACCGTCGAGTACGCCTGGAACGCGTAGGAGCCGATCGTGACGCCCGAGACGTCGCCGATATCGTCCCGCAGCAGCGAGGCGAGGTCCGTGGCGGGCGCGGCCACGGCCGCCGCGCGCACGTCGAGTTCGGGCGCGTACGTGTGCGCGAGCTGCGCGGCGAAGAGCACCGCCTGCCCGCCCTGCGAGTGCCCCCACAACACGACGCGGTCGCTGCCGTCGTCGCCGAGCACGGCGCGGGCGGCACGCGCGGCGTCGAGCACGTTGCGACCCTCGGTGTCGCCCACGAGGTAGGAGTCGGGGCCGGCGGTGCCCATCCCGGTGTAGTCCGTGTAGACCACGGCGTACCCGCGGTTCAGGAAGTCGGTGAGCCCCTCGACGCTGTCGTACGGGTCGACGGACCGCGAGGGCGCGCAGTCCTCGGCGACGCCGGTCGTGGGGTGGCCCCACGAGACGATCGTGCGTCCTCCGGCGGGTGCGGGGGAGTCGGGCACGACCAGCAGTCCCGAGTTCACGACCGGCCGGCCGTTCAGATCGGTCGAGTGGAACAGGATGCGCGTCGCGACGGAGCCGGGGGGCGCGCCGAGCGTGGGCGCCGAGCGGATGACGGCGCCCGGACCCCCGGCGGGCAACGGGTCGGGCTGCTCGTAGAACCGGGCGACGGCCGGGGCCGAGGCGGCGTCGTCCTCGAGCCGCTCCGCCTGGACCGGCGTGCACGCGGCCAGGAGCCCGACGACGGCGAGCACCGTCAGCGCGCGGGTGGCTCGTCTGATCACTGCGTCAGCCTACTGGCCGCTCCGCGGACTCCACCTACGCTGGGGGGATGACCCTCCCGCGGACCGACACGGTCGTCACCTACCCCGACGGCGATCTCACCTCCACCGGAACCGTCGTCCACACGGCGCCGCTGCCCGACGGGCGCACCGCCGTCGTGCTGGACCGCACCGCGTTCCACGCCGTCGACCCGGTGTGGCCCGATCAGCCCGCGGACGCCGGGACCCTGTCCGTCGACGGCCGTTCCCGTCCGATCGTCGACGCCATGGTCGGGGCGACCGACGGCGAGACGTTCCACGTCGGCGACGCGCCCGTGCGCACCGGCACCGAGGGCTGGTCGTTCGTGGTGTGCCACCTCGTCGACGACGCGACCGGCCTCGAGCCCGGCACCACCGTGACGGTCGACGTCGATCCGGAGGTGCGCCGTGCGCTGTCCGCCGGCCACACCGCCTGCCACCTCGCCTCGCTCGCCCTCAACGAGGCACTCGCGCCGCTGTGGACGAAGGAGGTGCCCGGCGACGGCCGCGGCCGTCCCGACTTCGACCGGCTGGCGATCGTGTCGTCCCGCATCCTCCTGGACGGCTCGCGCGACGAGTACCGCATCGGCAAGAGCCTGCGGAAGAAGGGCTTCCCCGCGGCCGAGCTTCCCGGCCGCCTCGACGAGGTCGTCGCCGCGGCGAACGCGCTGCTCGCCGGCTGGGTCGCGTCCGGCGCCCCGGTGTCGGTGCACCGGGAGGCCGACGGCCTCGGCGACCGGCGCCTGTGGACGTGCGCGCTGCCCGACGGCACGGCTTCGATCCCGTGCGGCGGCACGCACCTGCGCTCGCTGGCCGAGCTCGCGGCCGTGGAGGTCGCCCTGGAGGCAGTGGAGGCCGACGGCGCCCTGACCGTCGTCATGACCACGACGGCGCGCCCGGCGCGGTAATACGACACGGCCCGAGAAGGAGCGACCCGGCCGCTCAGCGGCAGCTCAGTGCGGCAGGAACGGCATCGCCACCGCCAGCAGCCCCAGCCCGGCGGCGATCGCCCAGCCCGCGCGCACGAACCGGGCGCTGCGCACCTCCCGCTCGATCACCGCGAACCGGTCGGCGACGTCGGTCCGCGGTTCGGCCGCGCGCCACGTCCCGGGAGCGTCGACGAGCCGGGTGACGGCTTCCACTGTGTCTGCGTCGAGGATTGCGGGCCGGCGCATCAGCCAGCGGGCGAGGGCCTCCCCGCGCACCACATCGACGGCGCGTGGATGCGCGCGCACCCGCAGCTCCTTCGCGCCGAGGATCGCGACCACGGCGCGCACCGGAGCCTCGATCCCCGCGGCGGTCAGCAGGCCGCGCACCCGCGAGGTCTCCAGGTCGGCGTTGCGCAGGTAGGCGGTCTTGGCGCCGTTGACGAGCAGCGCGCGCTCGGCGACCCAGACGCGGGCGCCGCGGTGATGCTTCGTATTGACGACGAAGACGCCGCCCGGACCCACCACCAGATGGTCCAGGTCCGCCTCCCCGTTCCCGACGGGCAGCGCGTGGAAGACGCGCCACCCGCCGGGCAGGTGGGCGAGGCGGGCGCCGATCTCGCGCTCGCCGAGGGCGCCGACGAACCAGGGGACCGTCTCGTCCGCCAGCGGCGTCACTCCGAGGGCGCGAGCGAGCGGGGAGCGAGGAGGGGCGGCGTCGTGCAGGCGCACGACCTGCGCCATCACCGCCGCACCGGGTGCCCGGTCGCTCATCCGTCCGCTGTCCATCGCGCCACGCTATCCGGGGCGCGACCGGCCCGGGAGTCCCCACTCCGGGCCGCTCCGGGGCGGCCTACCCCTGGTCGGGGGAGCCGGATCCCGGCAGCCGCTCCTCGAGCGAGTCGTTGCGGTCGGCCACGGCCTCCAGCTGGTCCTCCGGCGTCTCGCCGAGGCCCGACACCGCCTCGGCCAGCGCCTCCGCGCGCGTCAGGTCCTCATCGTCGTCGTCGGTGCGGAATTCGTCTCGATCGGTCATACGGCGCACAGTACGCGCCCCGGGAGTAGCATGCGCCCCATGAGCCGCATCGAAACCGGGATCGTCTCCTACACCGTCTCCGGCGACTACTTCGCCCGCGTCGGCGCCGACTTCGACACCGAGGCGGTCGACGACGCCATCCTCGCCGAACTCAACCGGCGCGTGCCCGACGGCGTCATCGTCGAACGCAGCGGCAAGGTCCTGGCCGAGGAGGCGCAGGCCGACGTGGCGCGGAATCTCGACTGGGGTGCGCTGCTCGCCAGTATCGACGTGGATCAGATCCTCGCCGAGCACGGGCGCTGACCGGACTCCGCCCCGGCCGCTCCGTCAGCGCGCCTTCTTCACTTCGTCGAAGGCGGCGAGGGCGGCTCTCCGCGTTTCCGCCAGGTCGACGATCGGCTCCGGGTAGTCGGCGGTGTCCCACTCCGGAACCCAGCGCCGCACGTAGTCGCCGTGCGGGTCGAACTTGGTGCGCTGGAGCTCGGGGTTGAAGACGCGGAAGTAGGGTGCCGCGTCCGCGCCGCTGCCGGCCACCCACTGCCAGTTGAACGGGTTGCTCGCCGGGTCGGCGTCGACCAGGGTGTCCCAGAACCACTGCTCGCCCCGCCGCCAGTCGATCAGCAGGTTCTTGATGAGGAACGACGCGACCACCATGCGCACGCGATTGTGCATCGTTCCCGTTGTCCACAGTTCCCGCATCCCCGCGTCCACCAGCGGGATGCCGGTGCGACCCTGGTGCCAGGCCCGGAGAGCCGCAGGGTGCAGGCGGGGCCAGGGGAAGGAGTCGTACTCGCGATGGATGTTGACGGTGGCAAGCTCGGGATGGGCGAAGAGCGTGTGGTAGGCGAACTCGCGCCAGCCGAGCTCACTGACGAAGGTGCTCGCGCCCTCCGCGTTCGCCCGGTCGCGGGCCTCGGCGGTCGCGTGCCAGACCTGGTGCGGGCTGAGCTCGCCCCAGCGCAGATGCGGCGAGAGCCGGGAGGTCGCGTCGATGCCGGGCGCGTCCCGGTCGTCGCGGTAGCGGGCCACGTCCTCGTCGAGGAACGCGGCGAGGCGCCGCCGGGCGGAGCGCTCGCCCGGCTCCCACGCCTCGCGCAACCCGCCGGCCCAGTCGGGGTCCGTCGGCAGCAGACCGAGGTCGTCGATGCTCTCACCGTCGACGGGGTCGGCCGCCGTCAGCTCCTGCGGGGTGGGGAGGGGCTTGCGGGGCGGGGGAGCCGCGAGGCAGGCGCGCCAGAACGGTGTGTAGACAGAGAACGGGGTCCCGGCGCCGGTTCGGATCGTCCACGGCTCGAACAGGAGGGAGGCGGCGAAGCTCGCGGCCTCGAGCCCGCCGTCGCGGGCGGCGGTCTTGATCGCCTCGTCGATGCGACGCTCGGCTCCGCCGTAGCGGCGGTTCCAGAACACCGCGCCGGCGCCCGAGTCCCGCAGCACGTCGGCGACGACTCGCTCGGCCGGCCCGCGACGCACCGTCAGGCGCGCGCCGAGCCGGTCGAGCTCCTCGGCCAGCGCGGTGAGCGAGTGGTGCAGCCACCACCGCGCGGCGCCGCCGGGAGGCCGCACGCCCTCCGACTCGACGTCCCAGACGTAGAGGCAGAGCACGGGGCGTCCCGAATCGGCGGCCGCGCGCAGAGCCGGGTTGTCGGCCACGCGGAGGTCGTCGCGGAACCAGAGGACGACCGGGGCGTCCTCTCGGTCGTCGCGGGTGGCCGCGTTCACAGGTCGATGGTGTCGCCGGGCTCCAACGGGAAGTGCTCGCCGCCGTTCTGCTCCGTCGCCCAGGCGATGCGGGCGTTCGACATGTCTTTGCCCGCTCGCGAGAGCACCATCTCGTGCGTGGGAAAGCTGCGCTTGGGCTTCACCGCGAGCACGTAGTCGATCACTTCGGCGACCTTCATCCAGGGCGCGCCGGCCGGTGCCGCCAGTACATCGACCTCGATGCCCTCGGGGATCGTGAACGAGTCGCCGGCGTAGTAGAGCTGGCCGTTGATCAGCACGCCGAGATTGTCGACGGTGGGGATGCTCGAGTGGATCACGGCGTGCGTCCCGCCGAAGAACTGCAGGGTGAACGGGTCGGCCTCCACGGTGTCTCCGGCGTGCACGACCGTCACATCGAAGTCCGCCGCCGCCCGGGCGACGCCCTCGGGGGCGAAGATCTTCGCTTCCGGGTTCATATCGAGCACCCGCTTGAGCTGCTCGGGGGTCCAGTGGTCGGCGTGCTCGTGCGTGATGACGACGGCGACCGTGTTGGCGGTGTCGGTCAGGGGCGTCGTGAAGCTGCCCGGGTCGACGAACAGCTTCCTGCCGGAGTCTTCGAGGAGCAGGGCGGCGTGTTCGAACTTCGTGAGTCTCATGTCACTAGGAAATACCGATCCGGCGGAGCGTGCAAGCCGACCGTTCCGGGGTGGTGGAATATACCCGGGAGGGGTATCGTTCGGGGTGACATGGACAGCATGAACGCACACGAGGACCAGCGCACGGCCCACGAGCACGACTCGGCCGGGCACGACGCGCACGCGGGGCACGCCGAGCACGCCGGGCACGACGCGCATGCCGGGCACGCCAGCCACGGCGGCCACGACCACAGCGGCCACGCCGGGCACGACCCCGCGATCTTCCGGCGCAAGTTCTGGCTCACCCTCGTCCTGACCATCCCGACGCTGGTGTTCTCCCACGGCCTGCAGGAGATCCTCGGCCTGTCCGGTCCGCGGTTCCCCGGCAGCCAGTACATCCCCGCGGTCTTCGGCATCGCGATCTTCTTCTACGGCGGCCTCGTGTTCCTGCGCGGCGCCGTCGACGAGCTGCGCAGCCGCCGTCCGGGCATGATGACCCTGATCTCGCTCGCGATCGTCGTCGCCTTCGGCTACAGCCTCGCGGTGTCCCTGGGCCTGCCCGGCATGGACTTCTGGTGGGAGCTCGCCACCCTGATCCTGATCATGCTGCTCGGGCACTGGATCGAGATGTCCGCGGTCATGGGTGCCCAGGACGCCCTCGGGCAGCTCGCGAAGCTCCTCCCTGACACGGCGGAGCGGGTCGCCGATCCGCACGCCGACCCCGAGGTCGTGCCGGTGGCCGACCTGCGCATCGGAGACCTCGTGCGGGTGCGTCCGGGTGCCGCCGTGCCCGTCGACGGCGAGATCGTCGACGGCCGGAGCGACCTCGACGAATCCCTCCTGACCGGCGAGTCCAAGCCCGTCACGCGCGGGCCGGGCGAGCAGGTCGTCGCCGGAAGCATCTCCGGCAGCGGCTCGCTTCTCGTGCGCGTGGGCAAGACGGGCGGCGACACCGCTCTCGCCGGGATCATGCGTCTCGTCGAGGACGCCCAGGCCAGCAAATCCGGCACGCAGATCCTCGCCGATCGCGCGGCCGCGTGGCTCTTCTACGTCGCCCTCGCCGTGGCGACGGTGACCTTGGTCGTCTGGGTGCTGCTGCGTCCCGGCGACCCCGCCTTCGTCCTGGAGCGCGTCGTCACCGTGCTCATCATCGCCTGCCCGCACGCCCTCGGCCTCGCCATCCCGCTCGTCGCCCAGATCTCCACGGCGATCGGCGCCCGCAACGGCCTGCTCATCCGCGACCGCCACGCCATGGAGGACGCCCGCCGCATCGACGTCGTCCTCTTCGACAAGACGGGCACGCTCACCGAGGGCCGTCAGGGCGTCGCCTCCGTCACGGCGGAGGACGACGAGGACGCCCTCCTCGCGCTCGCCGCAGCCGTTGAGGCCCCCGCCGAGCACCCGATCGGCCGCGCGATCGTCGCCGCGGCCCGGGAGCGTGGGATCACCATCCCGCCGGTGACTGATTTCGAAGCGCTCGGCGGACGTGGTGCGGCAGGCACCGTCGCGGGGGAGCGGGTCGTCGTCGGCGCACCCCGGCTGCTCGTGGAGCGGGGAGCAGTGGCCGGAGGCCGCGTCGCCGCCGCAGCCGACGAAACCGCCCGCCTCGGGCAGACCGTCGTGTACGTGCTGCAGGGGGAGCGCGTGGCAGGGGCGATCGCCCTTGCCGATGTCGTCCGCCCCGAATCCGCGGAGGCCGTCCGCGCCCTGCGGGATCGGGGGATCCGCGTCGCCATGCTCACCGGCGACTCCCGCGCCGTGGGGGAGGCCGTCGCGGCGGGCCTCGGCATCGACGAGGTCTACGCGGAGGTCCTGCCCGGCGACAAGGCCGGCACGGTGGCGCGCCTGCAGGGCGACGGGTCGCGTGTGGCGATGGTCGGCGACGGGGTGAACGACGCCCCGGCACTCGCGCAGGCCGACGTCGGCATCGCGATCGGCGCCGGGACGGACGTCGCGATCGAGTCGGCGGGCATCGTGCTCGCCTCCAGCGATCCGCGCGGGGTCGCGAAGGTCGTCGAGCTCTCGCGGGCGACGTACCGCAAGATGCTGCAGAACCTGGCGTGGGCGACCGGATACAACGTGATCGCCCTCCCGCTCGCCGCGGGCGTCGCGATCGGCATCGGAGTCGTGGTCTCGCCCGCCTTCGGCGCCGTGCTCATGTCGGTCTCCACCATCGTCGTGGCCCTCAACGCCCAACTGCTGCGGCGCGTGCGTCTCTGATCCGTGCCTCATCACGGTCGCGCCACCGCGGTCGCCCCGCCGCCGTCGCTCACGACGTCCACGGCGGGGCGCCGCGGTGTGCGATCATCGTGCACTATGGCCGCACACCAGAGGACCGTCGTGGTCGCGATCAACCCGATGGCGTCGTTCGGTCATCGCCGCGAGGTCGGTCCGCTCGTGGTCCAGCGTCTGCGCGACGCCGGCCATGTCGCCATCGCCGTCGACGAGGCGAACATCGAGCTGCTCCGGCGTGAGACCTCCCGGGCCGTCGAGGCGGGCGCGGACGCCTTGGTGGTGGTCGGCGGCGACGGGATGGCGAACCTCGGCATCAACATCGTCGCGCAGACCGCGGTGCCTCTCGGCATCGTCCCGAGCGGCACGGGCAACGATCTCGCCGACGGGCTCGGCATCCCGGTCGGCGACACCGAGGCGGCGATCGCCCACCTCCTCGGCGCCCTCGACCGCGAGCCGCGCACCATCGACGCCGGCGTGGTCCGGCACGGCGATCTCTCCACCTGGTTCGGCGGCGTCCTCTCGGCCGGGTTCGACGCGACCGTCAACGAGCGGGCCAACCTCATGACCCGACCGCGAGGCCGCAGCCGTTACATCCTCGCGCTCCTGCGGGAACTCGCGACGCTGGCACCGCGCCCGTACCGGATCGTGGTGGACGGGGAGGTGCTCGAGACGGAGGCGATGCTCGTCTCCGTCGCCAACAACCGCTCCCTGGGCGGAGGCATGCGCATCGTCCCGCACGCGTCCCTCGACGACGGCCGACTCGACCTCTTCATCGTGCGGCGGATGTCGAAGGCGCGCTTCCTGCGCGTGTTCCCGAAGGTGTTCCGCGGCGAGCACACCGGCCTGCCGGAGGTCGCGTTCCGTCCCCTGACGTCCGCGCGGATCGAGGCGGAGGGCGTCGTCGCCTACGCGGACGGCGAGCGGATCGGTCCGCTCCCGGTCGACGTCGGAATCGTCCCGGGGGCGCTCCGCGTGCTGGTGTGATGCCCGCGACACACCCGGATTTCGCGCTCGTTTTGGAGGAAGAACCAGAACTGTGGCATGATCATTGAGTTGTAAAACACGGCCCCATCGTCTAGCGGCCTAGGACGTCGCCCTCTCACGGCGGTAACGCGGGTTCAAATCCCGCTGGGGTCACCACTCAGAAGAAGCCCTCTCGGACCATGTCCGGGAGGGCTTCTTCGTCGTTCAGGTCACGACATTCGGCACGAATGTGCGCCGGGAAAAGCAGGGGAGCGTCGGTCAAGGAAGCCACTCGGTCGGGAAGTGGTCCCGGATGCGCTCCGAGAAGTACTGCCCGGCCGACGGCGCCGCCCGGAACTCGCGCCACACGCGCTCCGAGACGAGGCGGTATCGGTACCGCGCCCCGGACATGAAGACGATCTCGAGGACGTGCTCGCCGTCGTCGAAGCCCGCCGCCGCCACGACGGCGCTCTCGAACTCGACCCACTCCACGCGGCGCACTGTACGCGGGTGCACGGGACCGCGGCGAGTCCGGTAAGATAGGCCATCGCGAAGGGGAGTATCCCGGACGGCCGCGGTGCACGCACCGCCGCCGGCGCTGTGAACGTCATCACGGTCCGCTCTGGACCCGGGCACAGCGGCACCCGACAGGGTGCGGGAGAGACTTTCGGCTCATTTACGATGCCCTTCGAAAGGTCCCTCCATGGAACTCGCCCTCCCGCTCTGGTTCGAGATCGGCTCGATGGTCGTGCTGCTGCTCGTCCTCGCGTTCGACCTGCTGATCGTCTTCAAGCGGCCGCACATCCCGAGCCCCAAGGAGTCGGCGCTGTGGGTGTCGTTCTACGTGGCGCTCGCGCTGGTCTTCGCGCTCCTGATGCTGCTCATCGGCGATGCGGAGCACGCCGGGCAGTTCCTCGCCGGCTGGCTCACCGAGTACAGCCTGAGCATCGACAACCTGTTCGTGTTCGTCATCATCATGAGCCGGTTCGCGGTGCCCAGGAAGTACCAGCAGGAGGTGCTCATGGTGGGCATCATCCTGGCGCTGATCTTCCGCGGGGTCTTCATCGTGCTCGGGGCGAGCCTCATCGCGAGCTTCAGCTGGATCTTCTACATCTTCGGCGCGTTCCTGCTCTGGACGGCGATCAACCAGGCCTTCGGCAACCACGACGACGAGGGTCAGAAGGACAGCTGGTTCATCCGGTTCTCGCGCAAGCGCCTCAAGGTCTCCGACCAGTACGAGGGCAACAAGCTGCGCACCACGGTCGCCGGCCGCCGGATGTTCACCCCGATGATCATCGTCTTCATCGCCCTCGGCACGACGGACCTGCTCTTCGCCCTGGACTCCATCCCGGCGATCTTCGGCATCACGCAGAGCCCCTTCATCGTGTTCACCGCGAACGTCTTCGCGCTGATGGGGCTGCGCCAGCTCTACTTCCTGCTCGGGCACCTGCTCGACAAGCTGGTGTACCTGAAGTACGGGATCGCGTTCATCCTCGCCTTCATCGGCGTCAAGCTCGTGTTCCACGCGATGCACGAGAACGAGCTGCCCTTCATCAACGGCGGCCACCACATCGAGTGGGCGCCCGACATCGACACCTGGACGTCGCTCGCGGTCATCGTGGGGTCGATGGTTGTCGCTACCATTGCAAGTCTGGTGAAGCTCCGGATGAGCGGATCCACGCTCGCCGAGGCGATCCACGGCGATGACGACGACGAGGCCGCCGAGGCCCCGGAGGCCGGGACCGGAGAGGTCGCGGTCCCGCGCGATCAGCAGGAGGACCCCCGCACATGACCTCACACGTCGGCGTGAGCGCCCGGAGCGACATCGGGGCGGTACGCCACGTGAACGAGGACGGCTTCCTCGCGGAGGATCCGGTGTTCGTCGTCGCCGACGGCATGGGCGGCCACGCCCGCGGCGATCTCGCCAGCCAGACGGCCGTCGAGAGCCTCGCGCGCACGCTGCAGCCGGGCAGCCGGCCGACGCCGGACGAGGTCGTCGCCGCGATCGACGAGGCCAATGCGGCCGTCCGCGCCCTGTCGGGAGTGGATGAGTCCGGTGCCGCGGTCGCGGGCACGACGCTCGCGGGCGTCGTGCGCGTGCGCGTGCCGGAGCGGGCGACGGAGCAGTGGATGGTCGTGAACGTCGGCGACTCCCGGGTCTACGGGTGGGACGGCACGACCCTCACGCAGCTCACCGTCGACCACTCGGCGGTGCAGGAGCTCGTCGACGCCGGGCTGATCACCGAGGCGCAGGCGGCCGTCCACCCCGAGCGCAACATCATCACGCGAGCGCTCGGCGCCGAGGACTTCGTCGACACCGACACCGAGCTGCTCCCGGACGCGCAGCACCGGGTGTTCGTGATCTGCTCCGACGGTCTGACCCGCGAGCTCAGCGACAGCCGCATCGCCGCCATCCTGGCCGAGCAGCCCGACGACCCCGCGGGCGAGCTGGTCGAGGCGGCCGTCGAGGCAGGCGGCCACGACAATGTGACGGTGCTCGTCATCGCGGCGGACGAGGCCGACGGACCGTCGGTGATATCCTGAGTCCGTGCACGCGGGTCTTCTCCTCCTTAGCCGCCGCGGCGAGTCCTAGTTCTCAGGCCACCCTCGCCGCGGAGTCCGTCGACGGCTGATCCGCACGCAAGCTAAGGAGAACGAGCACAATGACGACCGAAACCGATCGCACTCCGCTGACCCTCGCCGAGAAGGTCTGGCGCGACCACCTGGTCGTGAAGGGTGAGGACGGGTCGCCCGACCTGATCTACATCGACCTGCACCTCGTGCACGAGGTCACCAGCCCCCAGGCCTTCGACGGCCTGCGGATGGCGGGGCGCCCGCTGCGGCGCCCGGACCTCACCATCGCGACCGAGGACCACAACACGCCGACCATCGGCATCGACCGCCCCATCGCGGACCTCACGAGCCGCACCCAGATCGAGACCCTGCGGCGCAACGCCGAGGAGTTCGGGGTGCGCCTGCACTCGCTGGGCGACGTCGAGCAGGGCATCGTCCACGTCGTCGGCCCGCAGCTGGGCCTGACCATGCCGGGCATCACCGTCGTATGCGGCGACTCCCACACGTCGACCCACGGCGCGTTCGGCGCGATGGCGTTCGGCATCGGCACCAGCGAGGTCGAGCACGTCATGGCGACGCAGACGCTCCCGCTGAAGGAGTTCAAGACGATGGCGATCACCGTCGAGGGCGACCTGCGCCCCGGAGTGACCGCGAAGGACATCATCCTGGCCGTGATCGCGAAGATCGGCACGGGCGGCGGACAGGGCTACGTGCTCGAGTACCGCGGCAGCGCCATCCGCTCGCTCTCCATGGAGGGCCGCATGACGATCTGCAACATGTCGATCGAGGCCGGCGCCCGCGCGGGCATGGTCGCCCCGGACGAGACCACCTACGCGTACCTGAAGGGCCGCCCGCACGCGCCGGAAGGCGCCGACTGGGACGAGGCCGTCGCCTACTGGGACACCCTCGCCACCGACGACGACGCCGTGTTCGACGCCGAGGTCTACCTCGACGCCGCCGACATCGAGCCGTTCGTCACCTGGGGCACGAACCCCGGGCAGGGCGTCTCGCTCAGCCAGTCCGTGCCGGACCCGGCGCAGATCGAGGACGCGAACGCCCGCGCCGCCGCCGAGCGTGCGCTGGAGTACATGGACCTCGAGGCCGGGACGCCGATGAAGAGCATCCTCGTCGACGCCGTCTTCATGGGCTCGTGCACCAACAGCCGTATCGAGGACCTCCGCGCCTTCGCCTCCCTGATCAAGGGCCGGAAGAGGGCCGACAATGTGCGCGTCATGGTCGTGCCGGGCAGCGCCCGCGTGCGGATCGAGGCCGAGGCCGAGGGCATCGACAAGATCGTCGAGGAGTTCGGCGCCGAGTGGCGCTTCGCGGGCTGCTCGATGTGCCTGGGCATGAACCCGGACCAGCTGGCACCAGGGGAGCGCTGCGCCTCCACCTCCAACCGCAACTTCGAGGGCCGCCAGGGCAAGGGCGGACGCACGCACCTGGTCTCGCCGCTCGTCGCGGCGGCGACCGCGATCCGCGGCACCCTGTCCAGTCCCTGGGATTTGGATGACGATGGCGGCGACACGCCGTCCGGCGACGGCGTGGACACCCGCGCCGGAGAGAAGGTGGGCGCCTGATGGAGAAGTTCGAGACCGTGACCGGCGTGGCCGTCCCGCTGCGCCGTTCCAACGTGGACACCGACCAGATCATCCCGGCGGTGTTCCTCAAGCGCGTCACCAAGACCGGCTTCGACGACGCCCTCTTCCACGAGTGGCGCAAGGACCCGGACTTCATCCTGAACCAGGCCCCGTACCAAGGTGCGTCCGTGCTCGTCGCCGGCGCCGACTTCGGCACCGGCTCGTCGCGTGAGCACGCCGTCTGGGCACTGCGCGACTACGGCTTCCGCGTCGTGCTGAGCCCGCGCTTCGCCGACATCTTCCGCGGCAACTCCGGCAAGCAGGGACTGCTCGCCGGGCAGATCACGGAGGAGGACGCCGCGCGTCTCTGGGCGGCCATCGAGGCTCAGCCGGGAATAGCGGCGACGGTGGATCTGGTTGCCAAGACTGCGACGATCGGTGAGGTCCAGGTGTCTTTCGACATCGACGATTACACTCGCTGGCGTTTGCTCGAAGGGTTGGACGACATCGCTCTGACCCTGCGCGACGAGGCGCGCATCTCCGAATACGAAAGCGGCCGCGCTGGTTGGCGGCCCAAGACACTCCCGGTGATACTTTGAACTCACTTCTTCAGGACGCTCAGGCAGCTGGAGCACGCGTCGGCCTCAAGGGCGACCGCATCACGATCAACGGCGGCATCCCGCTCCGGGGCCGCATCGAGGTCCGCGGGGCCAAGAACTTCGTCACCAAGGCGATGGTCGCCGCGATCCTCGGCGAGGGCCCGAGCGTCCTGCGGAACGTGCCGGACATCAGCGATGTCCGCGTCGTGCGCGGGCTGCTCGAGGTCCACGGCGTCAAGGTGACGGACGGCGGCGAGGACGGCGAGCTCCTGCTCGACCCGAGCGCCGTCGAGTCGGCCCACATGGCCGACATCGACGCCCACGCCGGCTCCAGCCGCATCCCGATCCTGTTCTGCGGGCCGCTGCTGCACCGTCTCGGCGAGGCGTTCATCCCCGATCTCGGCGGCTGCCGCATCGGCGACCGCCCGATCGACTACCACCTCGACGTGCTGCGCCAGTTCGGCGCCGTGGTCGACAAGCGCCCCACCGGCATCCGCCTGAGCGCCCCGAACGGCCTCCACGGCGCGAAGCTCTCGCTCCCGTACCCGAGCGTCGGCGCCACCGAGCAGGTCCTGCTCACGGCGGTCCGGGCGGACGGCATCACCGAGCTCTCGGGCGCGGCGATCGAGCCCGAGATCATGGATCTCATCAACGTGCTGCAGAAGATGGGCGCGATCATCTCGGTCGACACCGACCGCGTGATCCGCATCGAGGGCGTCAAGAAGCTCGTCGGCTACAGCCACACCGCGCTCTTCGACCGCAACGAGGCCGCCAGCTGGGCGGCCGCGGCGCTGGCCACCAACGGCGACATCTACGTCGGCGGTGCGCGCCAGCCCGAGATGCTGACGTTCCTCAACGTCTTCCGCAAGGTCGGCGGCGCCTTCGAGATCCACGACGACGGCATCCGCTTCTTCCACCCGGGAGGCACCCTCAAGCCCGTCGTGATCGAGACGGACGTGCACCCCGGCTTCATGACCGACTGGCAGCAGCCGCTCGTCATCGCGCTCGCGAAGGCGGAGGGCGTGTCGATCGTGCACGAGACCGTGTACGAGCAGCGTTTCGGCTTCGTCGACGCGCTCATCGACATGGGGGCGAAGATCCAGGTCCACAAGGAGTGCCTGGGCGGACACGCGTGCCGCTTCGGTCAGCGCAACTTCAACCACTCCGCGGTCATCATGGGCCCGACGCAGCTCAAGGGCGCCGACATCGAGATCCCGGACCTGCGCGGCGGCTTCAGCCACCTGATCGCGGCACTGACCGCAGAGGGCACCTCGACCGTCAGCAACGTCGGCATCATCAGCCGCGGATACGCGAACTTCATCACGAAGCTGGAGCAGCTCGGAGCGGACTTCGTCCTCGAAGGGTGACGGCACGGATAATAGGGATGTGTCACATCCCGAAGATCCCGCCGTCCAGCGTCCCCCGATGAAGCGCCAGCGTTCGGAGAAGAGCCGCCCGTCGATCTTCTGGGTCCTCGCGGGCCTCGTCGTCCCGATCGGCAGCCTCATGGCCCGGTTCCGCATGGTCGACCGCGAGAAGATGCCGCGCCACGGCGCGTACATCGTCGCTCCGAACCACTACAGCGAGATCGACCCCGTCATGGTCGGGATGGTGCTGTGGCACCTCGGGAGGCTGCCGCGCTTCCTTGCGAAGGACAGCCTGTTCCGGATCCCGGTCGTGGGCTGGTTCCTGCGCAAGTCCGGCCAGGTGCCGGTCGCGCGCGGAGGAGGCGCCCGGGGCGCGACGACGCTCGACGCGGCCCAGAAGATCATCGAGGAGGGCCGCATCGTCGTCGTCTACCCGGAGGGCTCGCTGACCCGCGACCCCGACATGTGGCCGATGCGCGGCAAGACGGGTGCTGCCCGCATGGCGCTCGAGCACGGCATCCCGGTGATCCCGATGGCGCACTGGGGCACCCAGCAGGTGATGGCGCGCTACTCGAAGAAGATCAGCTTCTTCCCGCGCAAGACGATCGACGTGAAGTTCGGCGACCCCGTCGACCTCTCGGCCTTCGAGGGCCGCAACCTCGACAGCGCGACCCTGGCCGAGGCCACGGCCGTCATCATGGCGGCGATCACCGCTCTGCTCGAGGACCTCCGCGGAGAGAAGGCGCCCGCGGAGCGCTGGGACCCCTCCCAGCACAACCAGAAGGAGACCGGCCGCTTCGATGGCTAAGACGGCACGCAAGGCCCCGCCCACGCCGCCGCGCCGCATCGCGGTGCTCGGCGCCGGGAGCTGGGGGACCACATTCGCGAAGATCCTCGCCGACGGCGGCTCGGACGTCGTGCTCTGGGCACGTCGTCCCGAGCTGGCGCGCGAGATCAACGAGGTCAAGCGCAACAGCGACTACCTCGAGGGCATCAACCTCCCGCGCAACCTGCGGGCGACCTCCAAGCTCGGCGAGGCGATGCGGGATGCGGAGGTCGTGTTCGTCTCCATCCCGAGCCAGACCCTCCGGGGCAACCTCGAGGCGATCAAGCCGTACCTCGGCCTGTCGACCATCGTGGTCAGCCTGATGAAGGGCGTCGAGAAGGGCACCGGCCTGCGGATGAGCGAGGTGATCGCGCAGGGGCTCCCCATCGAGCCCGAGCGGATCGCGGTGGCGTCCGGACCGAACCTGGCGCTGGAGATCGCGCGCGAGCAGCCGACCGCCGCCGTGGTGTCGTCGGCGAGCCTGGAGACCGCCCAGACGGTGGCGATGGCCGCCACCAACCGCTACTTCCGCAGCTACGTGAACACCGACGTGATCGGCACGGAGTTCGGCGGCGTGCTGAAGAATCTCATCGCCGTCGCGATCGGCATCGTCGACGGCGTCGGCTACGGCGAGAACACCAAGGCGTCGATCATCACGCGCGGACTGGTCGAGATGACCGACTTCGCCGTGGCGTACGGCGCCGAGGCGCAGACGCTCTCGGGGCTCGCGGGCCTCGGCGACCTGATCGCGACCTGCGAGTCGTCGCTCAGCCGCAACAACACCGCCGGGCGACTGCTCGGCCAGGGCTACAGCTTCACCGACGTGGTGAAGCAGATGAACCAGACGGCGGAGGGGCTGGCCTCGGTCGCCCCCGTGCTGAGCCTGGCGGAGGCGCGCGGGGTGGAGATGCCGATCGTGCGGCAGGTGAGCCAGGTGCTCGCCGGCACGCTCGATCCCAAGGACATCGCGCCGCACCTGACCACGGACTCGGACGAGCCGCAAGGCGAAAGGACGACGGATGACGGACACGGCCACGGTGGCTCTTCTCTTCGGGGGGCGTTCAAGCGAGCATTCGATCAGCTGCGCAACGGCGGCCGGGGTCCTCGCGGCGATCGACCGTAGCGCGTACCGCGTCATCCCGATCGGCATCACCCACGACGGCGCCTTCACGCTGCAGCCGGACCACGCCGCCCGCTTCGCCCTGAATGCGGAGGTGCTGCCGGAGGTCGAGGACAACGGCACCCGCGTCCACTGGCCCGAGAGCGTCGCCACGCGCGAGCTGACCGTGACGCACCCGGACGGCACGGTCGAGTCGCTCGGCGACGTCGACATCGTCTTCCCGATCCTGCACGGCCCCTGGGGCGAGGACGGCACGATCCAGGGTCTGCTGGAACTGGCCGGCCTGCCGTACGTCGGCAGCGGCGTGCTCGCGAGCGCGCTCGGGATGGACAAGCACTTCACCAAGACCGTGCTGCAGCAGGCGGGCATCCCGGTCGCCCCGTGGCAGACCGTGACCGCCCACCGCTGGCGCACGGCGGCCGAGGCCGTCCGCGAGGAGGCCCGCGCGCTGGGGCTGCCCGCGTTCGTGAAGCCGGCGCGCGCCGGCTCCAGCGTCGGCGTCACCAAGGTCAAGGACTGGGCCGACCTGGATGCGGCCATCGAGATCGCCCTCGCCGAGGACGACCGCGTGCTCATCGAGTCGACCCTGATCGGCCGCGAGGTCGAGATTGCGGTGCTCGGCGGCCGTCCGGGCGAGCCCGCCCGTGCCTCCGTCGCCGGCGAGGTCGTCGTCTCGGGCCGCGACTTCTACGACTTCGCGGCGAAGTACCTGGATGCACCGGGCATCGACCTCATCTGCCCGGCGGACCTGAGCGACGCCGAGCTCGCCGACATGGCGGATCTCGCAGTGCGCGCGTTCGACGCGATCGGCGGCGAGGGGCTCGCGCGGGTGGACTTCTTCCTGACGGCCGACGGCTTCGTGATCAACGAGATCAACACCATGCCCGGCTTCACGCCGATCTCGATGTTCCCGCGCTGCTGGCAGGAGTCGGGGCTGTCGTACCCGGACCTGATCGACGAGCTGATCCAGGTCGCGCTGGCGCGCGCGGCGGCCTGAGGCCGCCTCCGCTCGCGCCTCCGGCCGCGTCCGCTCAGCGACTGCTACGCCACGGGACGAATGCTGCGCGGCGAGCGGCAGCAGATGTCCCGTGGCGTAGCAGTCGCGGAGCGGTGTCAGCGCGTCGGAGTCGGGGTAGGGGTCGGTGTCGGAGTCGCCGTCGGGGTGAGGCTGGTGTCCAGCGTCGACAGGCACTGACGGGTCTGCTTGATCGTGGACACCGCCGATGCGAACTCCGGCAGCACCGACGAGTCGGAGACGCCCGAGACGTGGTCGATCACGACCTCCGTCGCCGGCGTGCGCCCGAACGTCTGGTAGACGATGGTCTTGGCCGTCGGGTCGGTCATGAGCACCCAGTCCACGCCGTTCACGTTGACGCACGGCTGCGTCGTCGGCCCGATCGGCGGGACGCCGCAGCGCAGGATGACCGCGGCCGGGTCGCCCCAGGCTCCGGTCGCCTGCGCGTCGGTGACGCGCTTGTCCTTGTCGGCGACCGTGTCGGGCAGGCGCACGCTGATCTCGGCGCAGCCCGGGTCGTTCGCGGCGGCGCCGGGCTCGAGCGAGACGGTGGGCGCGCAGCCCGCGAGGGCGAGGGCTGCGGCGGCGAGGACGGCGGCGAGGGCGGTGCGGCGAACGGTCACGATGATTCAGGCTAGCGTTTCCAGACATGGGAATGTCTGAGAGCACGGCGGCCGGCGCGACGATGGGCGAGACCACCGAGCGGGAGGCCCTGCGCCGCATCTTCCCGCGGCTGCCCGGATCGTCGGCCACCCTGGTCGGACCGGGCGACGACGCGGCCGTGCTCGCTGCGCCCGACGGCCGCTACGTCGTGACCACGGACATGATGGTGCACGGCCCGGACTTCCGCCTCGCCTGGTCGTCGCCGGAAGACCTGGGCTGGAAGGCGGCGGCCACCAACCTGTCCGACGTCGCGGCGATGGGCGCGATCCCGACCGCCCTGGTCGTCGCGATCGCGGCGCCCTCGACCATGCCCGTGGCCGACCTGGAGGCCATCGCCGACGGTTTCCGCCTCGCCTGCGAGGAGCTCGCTCCCGGCTGCGGGGTGGTGGGCGGCGACCTGTCCGTCTCGGAGACGCTGACGTTCGCGGTGACCGCGTTCGGCGACCTCCAGGGCCGCGCCCCCGTGCTGCGCAGGGGCGCCCGCCCCGGGGATGTCGTCGCCGTGTCCGGTGTGCTGGGCGCCGCCGCGGAGGGGCTCCGGCTGCTCTTCGCGGAGGCGGTGGACGAGCAGGGCGTCCCGAGTCGAGAGCGGTTCGCGGACGTCTACGCCGCGCATCCCGAGACCGTCGGCGCGCAGCTGCGTCCGCGTCCGCCCATCGCCGACGGGCCCCTCGCGGCCGACGCCGGCGCGACGGCGATGCTCGACCTCAGCGACGGACTGGCGCTGGATGCACGACGGGTGGCCGAGGCCAGCGGGGTGGCGATCGACCTGGACCGCGCAGAGCTCGGCGACGACGTCCGCGCGGCTCTGACCGGGGGAGAGGACCACAGCCTCTTCGCCGCCTTCCCGGCGTCCGCGGCGCTGCCAGGCGGGTTCCGCCGGATCGGGGTGGTGCGGGAGGGCTCCGGTCTCCTCGTCGACGGCCGCCCCTTCGACGAGCGCGGCGGCTGGGACCCGTACCTGGAGTGGGACGGCGCCGCCGGGTGACCCGCGGCTACGCCTCGGCCGGCTCCAGCCAGAAGAGGGCGGTCTCGCCGTAGTCCTTGCGGCGCACGAGCTCTAGGCCGTCGGGGAGCGTCGGCTCGCCCGTGCGGGTGCTGCGCTCCACGCAGACGGAAGCGTGTGGAGCCAGCAGCGGCACGAGCGACGTGAGCACCCCGAGCAGCTCGGCGTCGTCGACGTCGTAGGGCGGGTCGATGAACACGAGGTCGAACGGTCCGGACGCGCCCGCGAGGTACGACTGGACGCTCACCGCGCGCACCTCCACCGACGGGCGCGCTGAGGGCGGCGCCGCCCGGGTGACGGCGGCCGCGTTGCGCTTGCAGACTTGCGCGGCGGCCGGGCTGCGCTCGACGAGCGTCACGACGGTGGCGCCGCGGCTGGCCGCCTCGAGGCCGAGAGCGCCGGAGCCGGCGTAGAGGTCGAGCACGTGCGCGCCGTGCACGGCCCCACGCGCGTCGAGGGCGGAGAACGCGGCCTCGCGCACCCGGTCGCTCGTCGGCCGCGTGCCGCTCTTCGGCACCTGGAGGCTGAGCGATCCGGCGTATCCGGAGACGATTCGGGTCATGGCCATCCGAGCCTAGCCGCATCCCGCCCTCGCCTTTCCGCGCCCGCGCCCGCAAGATAGGGGCATGGAGGAACGCCTCGCTCAGTCCGAGCTCGACGCGTTGTGGGACTTCGACGATCCGGTGGGTTCCGGGGAGCGGATCGCGTCCGCGGCCGCCGAGCCCTTCCGGGGCGAACTGGTCCGGGCCGAGCTGCAGACGCAGCGGGCGCGGGCGCTCGGACTCCAGGGACGCTTCGCCGAGGCCGATGCGCTGCTCGAGTCGATGGAGCCGGCGAGCGGGCGTCTGCACGTGCGCATCCTGCTCGAGCGCGGCCGCCTGCGCACCAGCGAAGGCCGTCGTGCCGAAGCCGTCGAGGTCCTCGAGGAGGCCCTGCAGGCGGCGCGCCGTGAGAGCGAGACGTTCCTCGCGGCCGACGCCGCGCACATGCTCGCGATCGTCGACCCGACCCGCAGCGAGCAGTGGACGGAGGAGGCGTTCGCCGATCTCGCGCAGTCCGACGATCCGCGCACCCTGCGCTGGCGCGTCGCGCTCCACAACAATCGCGGCTGGGCGCTGCTGGACGACGGCGACCCCACGGCCGCGGTCGACGAGTTCGAGCACGCCCTCCGGGCCGCCGACGCGTACGGCACCGCCGACCAGCGTTTCCTCGCGCGCTGGGCTGTGGCGCGCGGATTGCGGGAGGCCGGACGCGCGGACGAGGCGCTGGAACGGCAGCGGGTACTGGCGGAGGAGCGCCCCGGCGACCCGCACGTCGAGGCCGAGATCGCCGCGCTGACGGGGGCTGCGCCTACGATCGAATCATGACCAACGCCTCCGCCCCGGCCGTCGAGGGCGCGATCACGCTCGACTCGCGGCTGAGCGGCGTGCTCGGCGGCCGGACCGCCTCGGCCTTCGAGAAGGCGTTCGGGATGCGCACGGTCGGCGACCTGCTGCACCACTTCCCGCGGCGGTACGCACGCCGCGGCGAGCTGACCGCTCTCGCCAACCTCCCGCTGGACGAGAACGTCACGATCATCGCGGAGGTCCTGCGGGTGCAGGAGCGCTCGATGCGCGCCCGCCGCGGTTCGATCCTCGAGGTGAAGATCTCCGACGGCGAGGGCATCCTGACACTCACGTTCTTCAACCAGTCGTGGCGCTCGAAGGACCTGGTGCCGGGCGTGCGCGGGATCTTCGCGGGCAAGGTCTCCGCGTACCGCGGCGCCCTGCAGCTGGCGCACCCCGACTACGAGCTGTTCGCGCCCGACTCCGAGAACGCGGTGGTGCCCGGCAGCGCCGCCGCGAAAGAGTGGGCGCAGACGCCCATCCCGATCTATCCGGCGACCGGCACGGTGGCGAGCTGGCAGGTGCAGAAGGCCGTCGAGCTCGCCCTCGACGCGCTCGACTCCGCACCCGACCCGGTGCCGGCCTCCGTCGCGGCCGAACGCGGGCTGCTGTCGTACCGGGAGGCGCTGGAGGGCGTCCATCGCCCCGAGAAGGATTCGCAGTGGCAGCGGGCGCGCGACGCGCTCCGCTTCCAGGAGGCGTTCGTGCTCCAGGCGGCGCTGCTGCAGCAGCGGGCCGAGGCGCGCACGGTGGCGTCGACGCCGCGACGGGCGGAGCCCGGTGGTCTGCTCGAGCGCTTCGACGCGGCGCTGCCGTTCTCGCTCACCGACGACCAGGCGCTCGTCGGCAGCGAGATCACGCACGATCTGGCCGGGACGGCCGCGATGCACCGCCTGGTGCAGGGCGAGGTGGGCTCGGGCAAGACCCTGGTGGCGCTGCGGGCGATGCTCGCGGTCGCCGATTCCGGCGGTCAGTCCGCGCTGCTCGCGCCGACCGAGGTGCTCGCCGCCCAGCACCTGCGCTCGATCGCGGCGATGCTCGGCCCGGACCTGTCGGCGCAGCTGATGCCGACCCTCCTCACCGGCCAGCTCGGCGCCCAGGAGCGCAAGCGCGCGCTGCTGCGCACCGTCTCGGGCCAGGCCCGCATCGTCATCGGCACGCACGCCCTGCTCGGCGACGCCGTCACCTTCTTCGACCTGGGGCTCGTCGTCGTCGACGAGCAGCACCGGTTCGGCGTGGAGCAGCGGGAGGCGCTGCGCGCGAAGGGCGGCACCCCGCCGCACGTGCTCGTGCTCACGGCGACGCCCATCCCGCGCACCGTGGCCATGACCGTCTTCGGCGACCTCGACGTCTCCACGATCGCCCAGCTCCCGGCCGGGCGGCAGGGCATCGAGAGCTTCGTGGTGCCGCTGTCCGACCGTCCCGGCTGGGAGCGCCGCATCTGGGAGCGCGCCTCGGAGGAGATCGCGAAGGGACGGCAGGTGTTCGTCGTCTGCCCGGCGATCACCGGCAAGGAGGCCGAGGACGACGGGGAGGAGTCCGCACCCGCCGCGGAGCAGGAGGGCGACGCGCCGCCCCGCGCCGTCGCGAGCGTCGAGTCCGTCGCGGCGCAGGTGCGCGCCGACCCGCTCTTCGCGGACGCGCGCGTGGGCGTGCTGCACGGCAAGCTCCCGAGCGAGACCAAGGACGAGGTCATGCGCGCCTTCGCGGCGGGCGGCATCGACATCCTCATCGCCACGACGGTGATCGAGGTCGGCGTCAACGTGCCGAACGCGTCGGCCATGGTGGTGCTCGACGCCGACCGGTTCGGTGTGTCGCAGCTGCACCAGCTGCGCGGACGCGTCGGCCGTGGCGGCGTGCCCGGGCTCTGCCTGCTGGTCACCGCCGCGGAAGAGGGGTCGCTCGCCCGCGAGCGCGTGGAGGCCGTCGCCGCCACGCTCGACGGGTTCGAGCTGGCCAACGTCGACCTGGAGCTGCGCCGCGAGGGGGATGTGCTGGGCAGCCGTCAGTCCGGGGGCCGCTCGTCGCTGCGCCTCCTGCGCGTCGCCTCCGACGGCGACCTCATCGGCGAGGCTCGCGTCGCGGCCGCCGAGACGCTCGACGCGGAGGGCGGCCTGGCCGCCGTCCCCGCCCTGCAGGCCGCGCTGGCCCGGCGGCTCGACGAGGCCGAGCGGGCCTACCTCGGCAAGTCGTGACAAGGTAACGGATTCACAACGAAATGACGGTTATCGCGGGATAGTCTGGTGCCCTATGAACAGGATCGCCGTAGTCCCTGGATCGTTCGACCCGGTCACCCTCGGTCACCTCGACGTGATCGAGCGTGCTGCCCGGCTCTGGGACGAGGTCCACGTCGTGGTGGTCCACAACCCGGACAAGTCGGCCCTGCTGCCCATCGCGCAGCGCGTCTCCCTGCTGGAGAGGTCGATCGAGGAGGCCGGGATCGTCGGCACGATCGTCGTCGCCTCCTGGTCGATGGGCCTCCTGGTCGACTACTGCACGGACGTGGGGGCGCACGTGCTCGTCAAGGGCATCCGCTCGCAGGTGGATGTGGCGTACGAGACGCCGATGGCGATCGTGAACCGCCACCTCGCCGACGTCGAGACGGTCTTCCTGCTGCCCAACCCCGCGAACGCGCACGTGTCCAGCTCGCTGGTGCGCCAGGTCTCCGCGCTGGGCGGCGACGTCAGCCCGTACGTCCCGCCCGCGGTCTTCGAACTGCTGTCATCGAGATGAGAGTGCAGGAGCCATGAACAGCTACGCGACGCGCCAGCCCACGGAACCCTCGGTCGCACCGGAGGAGGAGCACGGCAGCGCCGAGCCCACCATGGACTTGGCAGGGCTGCGCCGCGCCGCGGAGCAGATCACGGCGAACATCGAGTCGGTGATCGACGGCAAGCACGACGCCGTGCGCACCGCCCTCGTCGTGCTCCTGGCCGAGGGCCACCTCCTCATCGAGGACGTCCCCGGCGTCGGCAAGACCATGCTGGCGAAGTCGCTCGCGAAGTCGGTGGACTGCACCGTCAGCCGCATCCAGTTCACCCCCGACCTGCTCCCGAGCGACGTGACCGGCGTGTCCGTCTACAACCAGGCCGAGCGCCGGTTCGAGTTCAAGCCGGGCGCCGTGTTCGCCAACATCGTCATCGGCGACGAGATCAATCGTGCGAGCCCGAAGACGCAGTCCGCCCTGCTGGAGTGCATGGAGGAGCGCCAGGTCACCGTCGACGGCTCCACCTATCCGCTCGCCGCCCCGTTCATCGTCGTGGCCACGCAGAACCCGGTGGAGATGGAGGGCACCTACGCCCTCCCCGAAGCGCAGCGCGACCGCTTCATGGCGCGCATCGCGATGGGCTACCCGGACGAGGAGTCCGAGCTCGCCATGCTCACGACGCGCGACACCTCGAGCCCCCTCTCGCGGATCGGGCCGGTCGTCACCTCGGAGCAGCTGCGGTCGATGATGACCACGGCGCGCAGCGTCTTCGCCTCCACCCCGGTCAAGCAGTACGCCGTCGACCTGACGCGTGCGACCCGGGAGGACCGCGACCTGCGGCTCGGTGCGAGCCCCCGCGCCACGCTGCAGTTGATCCGCGCCGCCAAGGCACTCGCCGCCCTCGACGGGCGCGACTTCGTCCTCCCCGACGACATCGACGCGCTGGCCGTCCCCGTGCTCGGCCACCGGCTCCTGCCGACGAGCCGGGCGCTCGGCCACCACCACGAGAGCGCCCCGGTGATCGCGGACATCGTCCGGCGCATCGTCGCCTCCACGCCGGTGCCTGTCGGCTCCGGCGCGATCGGCGCGGGCGGGCGGTAGGGTGCTTCCCCGCGGCCGGGCGTCGAGCCCGCTGACGAAGCCGCGGCCCACCGCGCGCGGGTGGACGCTGGGCGCGATCGGCATCGTCGCCCTGGCCGCCTCCGCCTTCCTCGGGCGGACCGACGTGCTCTTCGTCGGCGTCTTCCTCACCGTGCTGCCGCTGGCGGCCATGATCTCCGTCACGTGGGACCGGCCCCGGCTCGGGGTGACGCGCAGCTTCCACCCCGATGTGATCGCGGTGGGGGAGAAGACGACCATCGTCACGACGGCCCGCAACCTGGTCGGGCGCCCCAGCCCGGCGGCGCGCTGGCGGGAGTTCGCCCCGGCCGCGATCGACGTGCAGCGGCGGGCGCCCTTCCCGCGGCTGGGCCCGCACGAGGCCAACGCGGCGCACGGACGAGACACGGCCGTCCTCCGTCAGGACGTGACGGCCGACAAGCGCGGGTCGCACCCCGTCGGCCCGCTCGTCATCAGCCGGACCGATCCGTTCGGGATCGCCTACGCCGAGTACGCCCTCGGGCAGCCACGGACGCTCTTGGTCACCCCGCGGGTCGTGCCGCTGGCGAACGGCGTCCTCGACGTCGCGCACAGCGAGGGGACCGAGCACGAACTGCTGCGGCACAGCATCCCGAGCGCCGACGAGCTGATCGCGCGCGAGTACCGCCCGGGCGATCCGTTGCGCCGCGTCCACTGGCGCGCGACGGCCCGCCACGACCAGCTCATGGTGCGGCAGGAGGAGCAGCGCAGCAACCCGGAGGCGTGGCTGCTGCTGGACACGCGGGGCGGGATCGCCGGCGAGGCCGCCTTCGAGGACCAGGTCGACCTGATCGCGTCGGTCGGCGTCCACCTCCTCGACCAGGGATTCGCCGTCAGCGCGGTCGAGACCGCCGAGCGTCAGCTGAACGGCCGCAGCGGGGCGGGACGGTCCGGGACCCTGGGCGCGATGAGCCCCACCTACGACCTCGGCGGCGCCGATCGGCTGCTGCTCGCAGACCTCGCGAGCATCGAGCCCGGCGTCGAGCCGCGCGACGACGCGGTCGCGGAGCTCGCGACCGGGCTGCGGCGCGCGGGGCGCTCCGTCCCGGTGTTCGCGTTCCTGCTCGGCGGCACGCGCGAGCTCGGCTCGTTGGCTGCGTTGCGTTCCATGGGCGACCCGGCCGTCGCGTTCCTCGCACCGTCCACCCCGCCGGAGGTGGAGGAGGTGCTCGTCGACGCGGGCTGGCTGTGCGTGCAGTGCGCGCCCGGCGACGGTCCGGCCACCTCGTGGCAGCGCGCGCTCGCGCGACAGGGGGCCGCGTCCAATGGTTAGCGAATCCGTCGCCCTCGCTGTCCCGCGCACGGTCCGCCGCCGCGCCGGCTACTGGCGGCTGACCGGGGCGATGGTGCTGCAGATGCTCGCGGCCAGCGTGGCGCTGGTCGGCCTCATCCAGGGCGCCGGCTGGTGGTTCGCCCTCATCCTGACCTCCGCCTTCCTGCTCGTCGCCGGAGCCGGGCTGCGGACGCTCGGAGTGCACCGCGGCTTCGTGCCGCTGCTCGAGCTCGTCCTCGGCGCGATGGTCATGACGGCCGTCTTCGGCGGGGGCTCCGGGCTGGTCGGAATCATCCCGACGCCCGCGACCTTCGTGCACTGGTGGCAGCTCCTGCAGCAGGCGATGCTGTCGATCTACCAGCAGGGCACGCCGGCTGAGAGCCTCCCCGAGTTCCTCTTCCTCGTCGTCGGCGGAGCCTGCCTCATCGCGGTCGTCCTCGACACCCTCGCCGTCGCGGTCCGCGCGCCCGCCTTCACCGCCGTCGGCGTGGGCGCGGTGCTCGTCGTCCCCGGCGCCCTGCTCGGCGACGGTCTCGATCCGAGCGCGCTCGCGCTCTCGGCCATCGCCTACCTGTGGCTGCTGCGGGCGGACGTGCGCACCCGGCGCCCGGGCTCGCCACGACCCGGCGCCGCGCTGGCCGTCGGCGCCGCCGCGACGGTGGTCGCGCTGCTGCTCGCCGGCACCGCTCCGGGTTTCGACCGCGGGGGAGCGACGTCGTTCACCGCCGGCGGCATCAACATCGGCGGCACGGTGACCCCGCTCATCGACCTCGGCAAGGACCTCCGCCGCCCGACGGCCGTGCGCGCGCTGACGTACACGACCTCCGCGCCGACGGGCCAGTACCTCAAGCTGGCGTCGCTCGACCAGTTCACGGGCTCGGTCTGGAAGCACCGCGAGCGCGACACGAAGCGCCTCGCGGAGGGGACGCCGATCGGCCCCGTCGCCGGGCTGTCCGCCGACGTGCCCACCTCCAAGATCACCACCACCGTCGCGATCGACAACATGCAGAGCCGCTGGCTGCCGGTGCCCGCGCCCGTGCAGTCGGTCAAAGGCCTCACCGGCACCTGGTCGTGGGATCCGGACGACCTCACCATCGGCGGGATCAACGCGACCACCCAGGGCCAGGACTACACCGCGACCAGCCTCCTCCTCCAGCCGACGGCCGATCAGCTGAAGGCGGCGGGCGGGGTCGTGCCGGAGGACGTGCAGCGCGACCTGTTCCTGCCCACGAACATGCCCGCGATCATCGAGAAGACCGCGATCGCGGCGACCGAAGGGGCGACGTCGGAGTACGAGCAGGCCGTCGCCCTGCAGGACTACTTCCGCGACAACGGCTTCGTGTACTCCACCCAGACCCCGCTGAAGCAGGGCTACGACGGCGACGGCGCCCGCGTCATCGCCGCGTTCCTGGAGGCCAAGAGCGGCTACTGCGTGCACTTCGCCTCCGCGATGGCGCTGATGGCGCGCTCGCTCGGCATCCCGTCGCGCGTCGCGGAGGGGTATCTACCTGGGGCCTCGGGCGGGGGCTCGGCGAGCAACCCCGGTGAGTACACCGTCACCAGCGACGACCTGCACGCGTGGCCGGAACTGTACTTCGCCGGGGTCGGCTGGGTGCCGTTCGAGCCGACGGTGGGCCGGGGCACGATCCCGAGTTACACGCGGGCCGACACCGCGGCCGCCGCGCCGACGTCCGCTCCGGCCTCCGGCGCGACCTCGGCTCCGAAGCGGATCGTCCCGACCGATCCCGCGCAAGTCGCGGGCGCTCGGGGCGCCACGGCCCCGTCCCCGCTGGAGCCCGTGCTCTCCGGCCTGGGTATCGCCGTCCTGGTGCTCGCCGTGCTCCTGATCCCGGCGGTCGTCCGCCGGGTGCGGCGACGACATCGGCTGAGACGGCTGTCCGAGGCATCGGGAGGCGCGGCGGTCGTGTGGTCCGAGCTCCGCGACACGGTTCGCGATCTCGGCTGGGTCGCGCCCGCGACCGAGACGCCCCGCGCCTTCGCCGGGCGCCTGGCCGACGAGATCGCGGGGACGCCGGGAGAGGAGGCGGTGCTCCGCCTGCTGGCCGTGCGCGAGCGCGACTCCTACGGGCCGCCGGTGCGCGGGTCGACGGTAGGACTCGCCGACGACCTGCAGCGGGTCCTCGACGCGCTGGAGGCGAGCGCCGGCCCGGCGCGCCGGCTGCGGGCGTTGCTGCTGCCTGTGTCGTTGCTGCCAGCAGGCTGGCCGATCGCTGCGAGCCCGGGAAGCGCCGCGTAGACTAGCCGACCGTGACCTCGTTCAAGAACACCCCATACACGGTCAACGTGTACGACCTCGTGCACCGTCCCGGATCGATGAAGGAGCAGGAGCTGAGCATCCCCGTGCGGGAGAAGCTCGGCGAAGGCCTGCTCGCCGTCCACGAGGGTGCCGACCTCGATCTCGACCTCCGCCTGGAGTCCGTCCACGAGGGGATCCTGGTCACCGCGGAGGGCTCGACCACCGCCACCGGCGTGTGCGGACGGTGCCTGATCGACATCGAACAGCCTGTCCAAGTCGATTTCCAGGAACTTTTCGCGTATCCTTCTGGAGAAGCTTTCGATTATGAGGTTCACGACGACCACGTGGATCTTGAACCTCTGATCAGGGATACGGTGGTGTTGTCACTGCCGTTTCAGCCGGTGTGCCGGCCGGATTGCCCAGGTCTCGACCCCGAGACCGGCGAGCGGCTGGCGGATCAACCGGACCAGGAGCCCACCCAGACCGTCGATCCCCGCTGGTCTGCGCTTGCGGCTTTCCAGGCTTCCGACACCGATGAATCCACCCCGTCCACCGGGAACACAGAAGAGAGATAGTCATGGCCGTTCCGAAGCGGAAGCAGTCTCGCGCCAACACCCGCGCCCGTCGTTCGCAGTGGAAGGCCGAGGTCCCCACGCTCGTCAAGACCGTCGAAGGCGGCAAGGTGACCTACAGCCTCCCGCACCGTGCCAAGGTCGTCGAGGACTCCGCAGGCACCGCCCTGTTCCTCGAGTACAAGGGCCGCAAGGTCGCCGACGTCTGATCGTCTCTCAGCAATGAGAGGGCACGGTCTGGCCGGGGAGAACCCCGACCGCACTGAACTCATCGAGAAGCTCGGGGTCGATATCGACCCCGAGCTTCTCGGGCTTGCGCTGACGCATCGTTCGTACGCGTACGAGCATGGCGGCATCCCGAACAACGAGCGCCTCGAGTTCCTCGGCGACTCGATCCTCGGGCAGGCCGTCACGGTGAAGCTGTTCCGGGAGAACCCGGACCTCGACGAGGGCGAGCTCGCGAAGCGCCGGGCCAGCCTGGTCAGCTCGGTCGCGCTGGCGGAGGTGGCGCGGGGCATCGGCCTCGGCGAGTACCTCCTGCTCGGACGCGGCGAGAACCAGAGCGGTGGCCGTGAGAAGGCATCGATCCTCGCCGACACGGTCGAGGCGATCATCGGAGCGGCGTACCTCGACCTGGGCGGCACCGAGGCGACGGCGCTCGTACTGCGTCTCGTGGAGCCGCTGCTCGGCGATCCCGACCGGTTCGGTGCCGCGATGGACCCGAAGACCAGCCTGCAGGAGGCCGCTGCCCACCGCGGCGCCGGGCTCCCGGTCTACACCGTCACCAGCACCGGCCCCGACCACTCCAAGGTCTTCCACGCCTCCGTCTCGGTGGGCGAACTCGTGACCGCGGAGGGCGAGGGTACCAGCAAGAAGCAGGCCGAGATGGCCGCGGCTCTCACCGCGTGGACCGAGCTCACGAGCCGACGTGCCCGAGCTTCCCGAGGTTGAGGTCGTCCGCGCCGGGCTCGCTCCCGCCGTCTCCGACGCGACCATCCTCGGCGTCGAGGTCCTCGAACCGCGCTCACTGAAGCGCCACGACCCCGTCGCCGGCGAGTTCGAGGCCCTGCTCCTCGGCCGCACGATGCGCACGCCGGCGCGCCGCGGCAAGTTCCTCTGGATCCCGCTGGACGGGGAGCCCCGGCAGGCGATCGTCGCGCACCTCGGGATGAGTGGGCAGATCCTGCTCCGCGACCCGGGCGCCGTGGAGGCCGGTCTGCTCCGCAT
This sequence comes from Leifsonia naganoensis, assembly GCF_013410615.1. NCBI lineage: Bacteria > Bacillati > Actinomycetota > Actinomycetes > Micrococcales > Microbacteriaceae > Leifsonia > Leifsonia naganoensis. Next base: position 4,180,630 of record NZ_JACCHJ010000001.1, on the reverse strand, counting down.
CCGCCTGCACATCGAGACCGCGGCGCAGCCCGACGGGTCGCGTCGAGAGCTCTGGGTGCACTTCGTCGACCAGCGCATCTTCGGGTCGATGGCGGTCGACGCGCTCGTCCCGACCGCGGACGGCGCAGCGGCCGGCCTCGGCACCGATGAGGCGCTGATACCGACCCAGGTCGCGCACATCGCCCGCGACCCGCTGGACCCGGCGTTCGACGATCGCGCTTTCGCCGCGGCGCTGGGCCGCAAGAACACGGGCATCAAGCGCGCCCTGCTCGACCAGACGCTCGTGAGCGGAATCGGCAACATCTATGCCGACGAGGCGCTCTGGGCGTCGCGCATCCACTACGAACAGCCGGCCTCCTCGCTGAGCCCGGCGAAGGTCCGCACTCTGCTCAGCGAGGTGCGGCACGTGCTCGAGAAGGCCTTGGCCGAGGGTGGGACCAGCTTCGACGCGCAGTACGTCAACGTCAACGGCAACTCCGGCTACTTCGCCCACAGTCTCAACGCCTACGGCCAGGAGGGCCGCCCGTGCCCGCGCTGCGGCACCCCGATCGTGCGCGAGAAGTTCATGAACCGCTCCTCGCACTTCTGCCCCAGGTGCCAGCGGCTGCGGTGAGAAACGACGTGATCCGCATCCTGCACCAGCGAATGGACCCGACCCTTCACGTGTGAGCGGGTCGCCGGCGCGGACCCGTCACGTCAGCGTCTTCTGCCACGTCCCGGTGAGGGCGTGCGGGCGGAAGCCGAACGCGCGGTTGATCGCGATCATCGGCGTGTTCTCGTCGGCGTTCCAGGTCAGCAGCCGGTGGATGTGCGGGGCATGGAGGGCGAGCTCGTGGATGTTGTGGAGCTTGACCAGGGTCCCCAGCCGGTGCCCGCGGTGCGCCGACGCGACGAGCGTGTCGTACTGCTCGGCCTTCTCGCCGTCGGCCGGGACCGCGATCTCCGTGTAGGCGGCGAGGTCGCCCGAGCCGACGTGCTGGGCGACGGTCACGAGCAGCGGCTCGCCACGCGCGGAGAGCTCGCGCTCCTGCGCCCGCACCCGATCGCCGGTCCACTCCTCCCGGTCCAGCGCGATGCCGCTCTGCGGAACGTCGACCACCATGCGCTCCTTGAGGGCGGCGAACGCCTCCAACAGTTCGTCCGGCGCCGAGCCGAACCAGGAGACGACGCGGTAGCCGTCCGCGGTGGCGGCGGTGCTCGCGAGGGCGACCTCCCGCACCGGCGGCAGGGGCAGCTCGAGCTCGCTCGACCGCTCGATCTGGCCGAGCCGGTAGCCGTGACGCAGGGCGAAGCGCACGCCGGGGTCCTCGGCGGGGAGGCCGGCGGTGCCGACAGGGGCGTGCACCCAGGCGCCCTCCTCGGGCAGCGCGTGCACGGGATGCTCGGTGTAGGTGGTCACGACCGTGCGGCCGCCGTCCGCGGCCAGCTCCTCCCCGGCGGCGAGCAGGGCGGCTCCGATTCCGCGGCTCCGCAGGGCGGGCACCACGTCGACGAGCAGCGCGACGGTCTCGGCGTCCTCGTCGAGCGGGAAGTCGGCCTCCACCCGGCCGACGATCGCACCCTCCTCGACGGCGACCAGGATGATCTTCTCGTGGTACTCCTGCTCGCGGAGCGCAGCGAGCGCCTCCTCCGCCGTCTCGACGAAGTCGTCGTCGCCCCACAGCGCGTAGACGATGCCGTTCAGCACTCCGACGAGCTCCTCGAAGGCGGCCGACTCGGGGGTGCCGAGCCGGTCGGGAAGGGTCAGCCGATGGATCTCCAACCTGCACACCTCCCCCCACGGGCGCCCGGGGCGGCATCGCCGGGGCCGGAACTACTGAGCCTAATCCGGCCGGTGGCGCGGGGGAAGACCACGGGCCCGTTTGATTTCGATCGTGTAAATCCCGCTGTCCGACTTGGTTGCAAAAGCTTGCGCAGCATGTAGTCTCAGCACACATATTCGTGGTGCGACGTGGCAACTACGCCACGTTCGTGACGCATTTCACGTCGAGAGGCAGAAGATGTTACGAAAGAAAGTCACCATCGGTGCGGCCGTTGCAGCGTCGGTCGCGCTCCTCCTGGCTGGTTGCGCCAACCAGCCTTCGACCGGCGGATCGACCAGCAGCGGTTCCAAAGTCGACATCCCGGCGATCACCTCCATCGACACGCCCAAGGACGCGGTCCTCCCTGCCGGAGACGGCAAGGCGACCTGCCCCGCGGGCCTGACGATCGGCTACGTCGGAGCGGAGACGGGCCCGAACGCCCAGCTCGGCATCAACATCTACAACGGCATCCAGCTCGCCATCAACCAGCACAACGAGGCGAACAAGGACTGCCAGGTCGGCTTCAAGAAGTTCGACACCGAAGGCGACCCGAACAAGGCGACCGGCCCGGTCACCCAGGCCGTCAACGAGGCCGACATCGTCGGCGTCGTCGGCCTCCCGTTCTCGGGCGAGTCGAAGGCCACCGGCAACATCTTCGAGCAGCAGGGCCTGGTCCACATCACCCCGTCGGCCACCAACCCCGGCCTGACGGAGAACGGCTGGAAGACCTTCTTCCGCGGCCTCGGCAATGACGCCGTGCAGGGCCCGGCGGCGGCGAAGTTCCTCACCGACCAGCTCAAGGCCAAGAAGGTCTACCTGGTCCAGGACGACTCCGACTACGGCATCGGCCTGGGCACCCAGACCTCACAGGCACTGGGCGACGCGCTGGTCGGCACCGACAAGGTGACCACCGGCCAGAAGGACTTCTCGGCCGTGGTCTCGAAGATCCTGAACGCCAAGCCGGACGCCGTCTACTACGCCGGCTACTACGCCGAGGGCGCCCCGTTCGACCAGCAGCTGGTCAACAAGGGCTTCACCGGCACGTTCGTCGGCCCGGACGGTGTGAAGGACGACCAGTTCATCAAGCTGGCCGGCGACGCGTCGAGCAACGCGTACTTCACCTGCCCCTGCATCCCGGGTGAGCTCATCCCCGACTTCGAGTCCGCCTACAAGAAGCTCTCGGGCTCCGAGCCGGGCACTTACTCGATCGAGGGCTACGACGCCACCACCGTGCTGCTGGCCGGCATCGACAAGGGCAAGACGACCCGCGCCGACCTGGTCGACTGGGTGAAGAACTACGACGCCGACGGTCTGAGCAAGCACTACAAGTGGGACGACAAGGGCGAGCTCCAGGCCCCGACCGTCTACGGCTACAAGGTCGAGGGCGGAAAGATCGTGCCGATCGGCACCATCGGATAGCGCGACACCGTGAGGATGCCGCGGGCCACCGTGGCCCGCGGCATCCTTCGTCCCCACTGTCCGCTCCGATTGGGATCGACGGCGATCCCTTCACGATGGATCTGGATGCTTGAATGCTCGAAATGCTTGTCCTCCACCCGGTCATCGACAACTCCTGGATCAACTTCGACGTCCCCTCCCTCATACAGAACTTCTGGGGCGCCACGTTCGACGGCCTGACCTTCGGCGCCATCTACGGCCTGATCGCCGTCGGCTACACCCTCGTCTACGGCGTGCTGAACCTGATCAACTTCGCCCACTCCGAGGTCTTCATCGTCGGCGCCTACGGCGTCGTCATCACCCTCACCTCGCTCGGCTTCGGCCCGTCGATCCCGAACCTGTCGCTGCCGGCGATCGTCGGCGACCTCCTGCTCGCGCTGCTCGTCGGCATGCTCGCGTCGGCGGTCACGGCGTTCCTGCTCGAACGCATCGCGTACAGGCCGCTGCGAAAACGGAATGCGCCACGATTGGCGTTCCTGATCACCGCCATCGGCGCGTCGTTCGCCATCCAGTCGCTGATCTTCGTGATCCGCGGAGCGAACGCCGAGCCCGCGGTGACCATGTTCCGGCCGGTCGCCGTGTTCGACGTCTTCGGGACCATCATCAACAATCAGTCGCTCATCATCGTGATCGCGGCGGTCGTCCTGATGATCCTCACCGACATGTTCATCCGCAGGACCCGGACCGGCCGCGGCATCCGTGCCGTCGCGCAGGACCCGGACACCGCGACCCTCATGGGCGTGAACAAGGAGCGGATCATCGTGATCACGTTCGTGCTGGGCGGCATCCTCGCCGGTGCGGCGGCCCTCTTCTACGTGATGCTGGTGCCCTCCGGCGTGATCTACACGGGCGGCTTCGTGCTGGGCATCAAGGCGTTCGCGGCGGCGGTGCTGGGCGGCATCGGCAACGTGCGCGGCGCCCTTCTGGGTGGACTCCTGCTCGGATTGATCGGAAACTACGGACAGATCCTGCTGGGCGACTCGCAGTGGACCGACGTCATCGCCTTCGTGGTGCTGGTGCTGGTGCTGCTGATCAAGCCCACGGGCATCCTCGGTACCTCGCTGGGGAGGAGCAGAGCATGAGCACGTCAGACGGACCCCGGGTCCTCCCGGATGCGCGCAGCGCACAGGCGATCGACGCGGAGGAATCCCGCAAGAAGAAGGGCGGCCCGCTGCAGGGCTTCCGCGACCGATGGAACCGGCTTCCCCGCCCGATCCAATGGCTGTGGATGCTCATCGTGGTGGCGCTCGCCTTCGCGTTGCCCTACCTGAACTTCTTCCCCCTCACGACCGAGCCGGGCAACGACTGGGCGCTCGCCTGCTTCAGCATGGCGGTGTACGCGCTCATCGCGGTCGGCCTGAACGTCGTGGTCGGCTACGCCGGACTGCTCGACCTGGGCTACGTCGCGTTCTTCGCGGTCGGCTCGTACACGGCGGCCATGCTGACCAGCCCGGACTCGCCGTTCGTCAAGATCCCGTACCTGTGGACCATCCCGGTGGCCATGGTCGTCGCGATGATCTTCGGCGTCGTGCTCGGTGTGCCGACACTGCGTCTGCGCGGCGACTACCTCGCCATCGTGACGCTCGGCTTCGGTGAGATCGTGCGCATCCTCGCGACGATCATCCCGGCGCTGAAGGGGCAGGTCGGCTTCCAGAACGTCGGTCACCCGCCGGGGGAGACCGCGAACGGCGTGCCGATCTTCTCGAACTCGAACGGCATCCCCTGGTACTGGCTGACCCTGGTGATCATCATCATCGTGCTGCTGCTGGTCGGCAACATGGAGCGCAGCCGGGTGGGCCGCGCGTGGATCGCCATCCGCGAGGACGAGGACGCGGCCGAGATCATGGGCGTCCCCACCTTCAAGTACAAGGTGTGGGCGTTCGCGATCGGTGCGGCGGTCGGCGGTCTCTCCGGAGCCCTCTTCGCCGGTCAGGTCGGCTTCGTGAATAACCAGAAGTTCGACGTGCAGACCTCGATACTGTTCCTCGCCGCCGTGGTCCTCGGCGGCACGGGCAACAAGGTCGGCGCCCTGCTCGGCGGTGCGATCGTCGCGTACATCCCGCTGCGCTTCACCGCCATCGCGGACTACAAGTACCTGATCTTCGGCGTCGCCCTGGTAGTGCTGATGATCTTCCGTGCGAAGGGCCTCGTGCCCGCCAAGCAGCGTCTGCTCGCCTACGGGCGCAACGCGTACAAGTACCTGGTGAGCAAACCGACGCCACCGCCGACGACCGGGAGCACGCCCTCCTCGTCGCCCACACCGCCGGCGCCGCCCGCTCCGCCGAGCACGCCCGTCACGCCGAACGGAGGCGCATCATGACCGACGCCCGCGAAGAGCTCCCCGAGGGCGCCGACCCGGAGGCCCTCACCGACCTCGACGTCGATCTGGAGGTCGCGGCAGCGGCCGCGCCCGACCGCGAGATCGCGGTCGGGGTCGGCGACAAGCTCGTCGAGGTGAAGAACCTCACGGTGAAGTTCGGCGGCCTGACGGCCCTCGACGACGTGAGCTTCGACATCCGGCGCGGCGAGATCCTCGGTCTCATCGGCCCGAACGGTGCAGGCAAGACCACCTGCTTCAACGCGATGACCGGGGTCTACAAGCCCACCAGCGGCGACGTGCTGCTGGAGGGGACATCGATCAAGGGCCAGAAGCAGCACCAGATCACCCGGCTCGGCCTGGCGCGCACCTTCCAGAACATCCGCCTCTTCGGCGAGATGAGCGCGCTGGAGAACGTGGTCGTCGGTCTCGACGCACGGCACCGCACCAGCGTGCCGGGCGCCCTGATCCGCTCCCCGCGGCACATCCGGGAGGAGAAGTCCTCGATCGAGCGCGGCATGGCGCTGCTCGAGTTCGTCGGCATCGCCGACCTCGCGAGCACGGCCTCCCGGCAGCTGCCGTACGGCTACCAGCGCCGGCTGGAGATCGCCCGCGCCCTGGCGACCGACCCGAAGGTGCTCTGCCTCGACGAGCCGGCCGCCGGCTTCAACCCCGCGGAGAAGGAGGACCTGATGGACCTCATCCGCACGATCAGGGCCGACGGCTACACGGTGCTGCTGATCGAGCACGACATGCGCCTGGTGATGGGAGTCACCGACCGCATCGTCGTGCTCGAGTTCGGGCGCAAGCTGGCCGACGACGTTCCGACCGCGATCCGCAACGACCCGCGCGTGATCGCCGCCTACCTGGGGGAGCCCGAAGATGACGTTGCTTGAGCTGAAGAACGTGAGCGTCGCCTACGGACGCATCGAGGCCATCCACGACATGTCGTTCTCCGTGGAGGAGGGCGAGATCGTGAGCCTGATCGGTGCGAACGGCGCGGGCAAGTCGACCACGATGAAGACGATCTCGGGCATCCTGAACCCGTCGCAGGGCACCATCCACTTCGACGGCCAGGACATCACGAAGATGAAGGCGCACATCCGAGTGGTGCGCGGGATCTCGCAGGCGCCGGAGGGCCGGGGGATCTTCCCGGGCATGACGGTGATGGAGAACCTCGACATGGGGGCGTTCGGCCGCAAGGACCGCAGCGGGATGGCCGCCGACTTCGAGCGCGTCTTCGGGCTCTTCCCGCGGCTGGCCGAACGCAAGACGCAGGTCGGCGGCACGATGTCCGGCGGCGAGCAGCAGATGCTGGCGATCGGCCGCGCGCTCATGTCGAGCCCGAGACTGCTGCTGCTGGACGAGCCCTCGATGGGGCTGGCCCCGCAGTTCATCAAGCAGATCTTCACGATCATCTCCGAGATCAACCAGCAGGGGACCACCGTGCTGCTCGTGGAGCAGAACGCCAACCAGGCGCTCGCGCGGGCGAACCGGGCGTTCGTGCTCGAGACGGGCAGCATCACGCGGTCCGGAACGGGGCGCGAACTGCTCGCCGATCCTGCGATCAAAGAGGCGTACCTGGGCGTCGGCTGATGCCCGGGCGTGGGTCGCCGCGTGACCGCCCTCCGGCGGCTACCGCGGCGACTCACGCCGCACAGCGCGGCGCAGGCATGACCGTTACGGTAAATTCACCTGCGTGTATCTGAAGAGTCTGACGCTCAAGGGCTTCAAGTCGTTCGCGCAGCCGACGACGTTCGCCTTCGAGCCCGGCGTCACCTGCGTGGTGGGGCCGAACGGCTCCGGCAAGTCCAATGTCGTCGACGCTCTGGCGTGGGTGATGGGCGAGCAGGGCGCCAAGACGCTTCGTGGCGGCAAGATGGAGGACGTCATCTTCGCCGGCACCTCGACCCGCGGTCCTCTGGGGCGCGCGGAGGTGCAGCTCACCATCGACAACTCCGACGGCGCCCTGCCGATCGAGTACTCCGAGGTCACGATCTCGCGCACCCTCTTCCGCAACGGCGGCAGCGAGTACGCGATCAACGGCCAGTCCTGCCGCCTGCTCGATGTGCAGGAGCTGCTGAGCGACTCCGGTCTCGGGCGCGAGATGCACGTGATCGTGGGGCAGGGGCAACTCGACGCCGTCCTGCGGGCGAGCCCCGAGGAGCGCCGCGGCTTCATCGAGGAGGCGGCCGGCATCCTGAAGCACCGGCGCCGCAAGGAGAAGACGCTCCGCAAGCTCGACGCCATGCAGGCCAACCTGACACGTCTCAGTGACCTGGCGGGGGAGGTGCGCCGTCAGCTCAAGCCGCTCGGGCACCAGGCCGAGATCGCCCGCGAGGCGCAGACCATCGCCGCCGTGGTGCGGGATGCGCGCGCCCGCCTGCTGGCCGACGAGGTCGTCGGGCTCCGTCGCGTGCTCGACGTGCACACCCGCTCGGAGGCGGAGCGGCACACGGAGCAGATCGTGCTGCAGGAGCAGTTGGAGCAGAAGCAGCTGCGGCGCACCCGCCTCGAGCAGGCGCAGATCGGTGATGCCGTCGACGTCGCACGTAGCACGGCGTTCGCGCTCGAGTCGGTCCAGGACCGCCTCCGCTCGCTCTACACGCTCGCCACGCAGCGGCTCGCCCTGCTGGGCAGCCAGGCGGAGTCGACCGACGACGGGCCGCGCGTCAGCCCGCAGATGGTGCAGGACGCCCACGACGAGGCCGAGCGCCTGCGCGCGGTCGTCGCCGAGGCCGAGGCGGCTTGGGCGGCAGCGCAGACGGCGACCCGTGCAGCCCGCGAGCGCCTGGACGCCGTGGACGACGAGATCGCCGCCCAGAGCGCACTCGTCTCGCGGCACGACCTCGAGATCTCGAAGCTGACCGGCCAGGCCGATGCCGCCGCCCAGCGCCTGGCGGCGGTGCGTGGCGAGGTGCTCCGCCAGCAGAACGCCCTGGACGCCGCTGCCGAGCGTCTCGCGCAGGCGCAGCACGCCTTCGACCAGCGCGAGGCGGAGGCCGAGGAGTCCGACGCGGGGGAGAACTCCCTCGACGAGGCGTACGAACTCGCGCAGGCCGACGTGTTCGAAGCCGAGGGCGAGATCGAACGGCTGCGGGAGGAGCTGCACACACTGGAGCGCGAGCGCGACGCCCTCGCCGCGCGCACCGGCGCCCTCTCGCTCGCCCTCGACCAGAAGGACGGCTCGGCCGCGCTGGTCTCCGCCCGGCTCTCCGGCGTCCGCGGGCTCGTCGCCGAGCACATCCGCGTGCATCCCGGCTACGAGGCCGCCATCGCCGCGGCCCTCGGCTCCCTCTCCGACGCGGTACTGGCGGAGGATCGGGACGCGGCGTTCGAGGCGGTCGCCCACGCCGCAGGCGACGATCTCGGCCGGGTGGAGGTCGTGCTCGCCGAAGCGGTCGTACCCGACGTCGATCTCAGCGGAGTGGCCGGCGTCGTGCCGGCGCGCAGCGTCGTCGATGCGCCGCCCGGCGTGCTCGGCATCCTGGCGTTCACGGCCATCGCGGACGACCTCGACGCCGCTCGCGCCGCCGCGGACGAGTTCACCCGCCGCGACCTGGGCGGTCCGGTGACCCTGATCACCCGCAGCGGCGACGTCCTGACCCGTTACGTGCTGCGCGGCGGCTCCGGCGCCAAGCAGAGTCGCATCGAGCTCATCGCCGAGCGGGACGCCGCCGCCGACCGCCTGGGCGAGGTCACTTCCCTCATCGAGCGCGCCGGCTTCACCCTCGCCGAGCAGCGCGGCGTCCTCCAGGTCGCGAAGGAGCAGTCGCAGGCCGCCCTCGCCGCCCTCCGCGAGTTCGACGCGAAGCTCGCCGCCCGCACCGAGCAGCTCAACCGCGTGAAGGTGCAGCTGGAGGGCGCCCTCGCCGAGTCCGAGCGCCTCGGCCGAGCGCACGAGCAGGCCGCCGAGCGCGTCGCCGAGGCCGAGGCCGCCGCCGAGAGGGCGAAGGCCGAGCTCGAGACCGCCCGGTCGCGTCCCCGGCCCATCCTCGACGTCAGCGCGCGGGATGCGCTCTCGGCCGAGCTCGACGCCGCGCGCGAGGCGGAGGTCGAGTCCCGCCTGGGGGTCGAGACGGCGAAGGAGCGCGTCCGTGCCGAGCAGGCGCGCGGGGAGGCCCTGGCCCGTCAGCTGGAGGCCGAGCGCGCCGCCGCCGAAGAGGCCGCTCGACGCGCGGTGATCCGCCGCCGCCAGCTGGACGCCGCCCAGGGCGTCGTCGACGCGCTGCCCCCCGTGCTCGCCTCCGCCGACCGTTCGGTCGCACAGGCCCGGCTCGAGCTCGCGACCGCCGAGGCGGAGCGCGCCAGCCAGAACGAGGAGCTCGCGACCGTGCGCCGTGAGGAGAGCGCCCTGCGGGAACGGCTGCAGGGTGTGACCGAGAGCGTCCACGGGCTGGAGCTGCAGATCTACGAGAAGAAGCTGCACCTCTCCAGCCTGCTCGAGCGTGTCGGCAGTGAGCTCGGTCTCGTGGAGGACGTGCTGGTCGCCGAATACGGTCCGGAGGTCGGTATCCCGGTCGACCGCGACCGCGACGCGGGGCAGGAAGGCGACGGGGGCTCCGAGGAGGAGCAGCCGACGATCCCGTTCGTGCGCGAGCAGCAGCAGAAGCGCCTCGCGACCGCCGAGCGCAAGCTCGCCCAGCTCGGCCGGGTCAACCCGCTCGCGCTGGAGGAGTTCGCGGCCCTGGAGCAGCGCCACAAGTTCCTCACCGAGCAGCTGACCGACCTCACCAACACCCGTACCGACCTGCTGACCATCATCGAGGAGATCGACGAGAAGATGCAGACCATCTTCGAGTCCGCCTTCGCCGACACGAAGGAGGCGTTCGGGCGCGTGTTCCCGATCCTCTTCCCGGGCGGCACGGGCAGCATCGCGCTGACCGATCCCGACGACCTCCTCACCACGGGCATCGAGGTGTCGGTGAAGCCGGCCGGTAAGAAGATCGAGCGGCTCTCGCTGCTCTCCGGCGGTGAGCGGTCGCTGGCCGCCGTCGCCCTGCTGATCGCGATCTTCAAGGCCCGCCCCAGCCCGTTCTACATCATGGACGAGGTGGAGGCGGCGCTCGACGACGCCAACCTCGGCCGCCTGCTCACGATCTTCGAGGACCTGCGCGAGAGCAGCCAGCTCATCGTCATCACCCACCAGAAGCGCACCATGGAGATCGCGGACGCGCTCTACGGCGTCTCGATGCGCCAGGATGGGGTGTCGGCCGTCGTCGGCCAGCGCGTCGCGCAGGAGGCGGCGTCGTAACGAGGAGGGGGGACGCGATGCTGCGCCCGAAAGTCGTCCTGTGGTGGGGGATCGGTCTGACCGTCGCGTCGACCGTGCTGAACCTGGTGGTGCCCGCGATCGTCTACGGCGCCTGGTCCGGCGGGAGCGGTGCCAACGGCGTCGATCAGGGACTCGCCGTGACCGTCCAGACCGTGCTCCAGATCGTGACCGGCGCGATGCCGGTGCTCGGTCCGGCCCTGATCGCCGCGTCGATCGTCATGGCGTACCTGGACCGGCTGGCCGTGCGTTCTCCGCAGCACACGTTCCGGCTCGGCCAGGACGAGGGCCCGCGCGGTACCTCTCGCTGACGCGGCCGTCGCGTCCGTCAGAGGCCGATCGCGGCGAGCTTCCCGTCCAGCCCGTCGAGCGCCTCGCCCGCGCGCCGCTCGCAGCGCACGGCGGCCGCGTCGAGCCCGTGCTCGCGCAGGAACGTCGCGAGCAGCGTGTCATCGCGATGCGACCCGAGCGCATCCTGGACCGCCTCCGCCGCAGACGCCAGGCGCACGGCGTCGCGCCCGAGGTCGTCGGTCACGGCGTCCGCCGCGTAGCGCAGCCGGCGGGCGGCCTTGCGCGTCGCGTGCCGCTCGTCGAGGGACTCGCCGTGGGCGGCGTGGACGCGCTGCACGGCTTTCGCGAGGCCGTGTCGGGTGATCTTGCGCGGATGCTTCCGCCCGGTGGAGGTGAGGGGCGGGTCCGCGACGAACGCCTGGAGGTCGGCCAGCAGCCGGCGCTGCGCCCGGCCGCGCAGGTGCTCCAGCAATGCGGCCAGCTCGTGCCCGTGGTCGGCGCGTGCGCGCGCCGCCAGCGCCTCGACGCGGTCGATCACCGCCGGGTCGTCGTCCGCGCGGAGCAGGTCGTCCAGCGCGTCGGCCCTGACCTCCCGGTCGCGCACCTCGCCGAGTCGCGTCCCGAGCGTCTTCAGACGCCCGCGCAGCCGCCGGGTCTCCTCGGCGTCGAACGCCTTCCGGTAGACCGAGAGCACGCTGCGGAGGCGCCGGACGCGCGTCCGCGCCTGGTGCACGGCGTCCTCCCCGCCGGACTCGATCGCCACGAGCTGCTCGGCGAGCTCGGCCGACACCGCCACGAGGGAGAACATGGCCCCACGCTAGCAACTAGTCTGAGTGGCATGGCAGACCGCACCCCCTGGTCCTTGTCGGGCGCCCTCCGCGGGCTGTTCGCCAAGAAGACCATCGACGAGAACACCTGGGACGACCTGGAGGCGGCACTCATCACCGCCGACTTCGGGCCGGACGTGACCGAGGCGATCGTCGACGACCTCCGCGCCAAGGTGGAGCGCTATCACACCACCGACCCCGCCGACCTCCAGCGCATGCTGCGCGAGACGCTCGAGGAGCGGCTCTCCCGGCTCGACACCACCCTGAAGCTCAGCGAGCGCCCCGCGATCGTCCTGGTCGTCGGCGTGAACGGGGTCGGCAAGACCACCACCATCGGCAAATTCGCCAAGTTCCTGCGCACGTACGACCGCACGGTGGTCGTGGGTGCGGCCGACACCTTCCGCGCCGCCGCGGTCGAGCAGCTCGCCACCTGGGCGGAGCGCGCGGGCGCCTCCATCGTCCGGCCGCAGCAGCAGGGGCAGGACCCGGCCTCGGTCGCGTTCCAGACGGTCGAGAAGGCCAAGAACGACGGCACCGAGATCGTGATCATCGACACCGCCGGCCGCCTGCAGACCAAGGGCGGCCTGATGGACGAGCTCTCCAAGATCAAGCGCGTCGTCGAGAAGCAGGCGCCGATCTCGGAGGTGCTGCTCGTACTCGACGCCACGACGGGGCAGAACGGCCTCGCGCAGGCGGAGGCGTTCCTCGAGCACGCCGGGGTCACCGGCCTCGTGCTCACGAAGCTCGACGGCTCGGCCAAGGGCGGCTTCGTGCTCGCGGTGCAGGAGCGCACCGGGATCCCGATCAAGCTGGTCGGCCAGGGCGAGGGGATCAACGACCTCACCGGCTTCACCCCGCACGTCTTCGCGCAGCAGCTGGTCGGCTAGGAGGCCCGTCATGGCGATCGAGCACGACTACTTCGGAGTGATCGACGAGACCGCGTCCGGCGGCCTCGCCTGGTCGGACACCGTCGAGATGGCCGACCAGGCCGTGGAGGTGGAGCTGCTGGCCGACGACGAGACGGCCGTCACCGAGTACGCGCTCGACTCGGCCGCCGCGCTGATCCAGGCGCTGGAAGGCTTCGACGCGCGGGCACGGGATGCGCTCGTCGCCGAGCTCAGCTCGCGGCAGTCGGCGACCTCCACGTACATCGACCAGCACGTCGACAGCCTGGGCGAGAGCCTCGTCGACCTCCTGGTGCACAACTCGGGCGACATCGCCGTCGACGTCCTGCGGTCGCTGCAGCTGCTGCACGTCGTCCTCCAGCCGGACGACGCGGGCGAGGACGAGGTCTTCGCCACGTTCGACTACTCGATCAGCCCCGACGACACCGACGCGATCCTGACGGTCGCGTTCGACGTGCGCGGCGACGTCGTGGCGGTCGACACGCAGGGCTGACACTCTGCCGCGCCCGGTAGACTTGTCGGATCATGGCTACTTTCGGCACGCTGTCCGACCGTCTCGCGGACACCTTCAAGAACCTGCGCACCAAGGGCAAGCTGTCGCCGGCGGACGTCGACGGCACCGTCCGTGAGATCCGTCGGGCCCTGCTCGACGCCGACGTCGCCCTCGACGTGGTCAAGGAGTTCACCGGCAAGGTCCGTGAGCGTGCGCTGAGCGACGACGTCAACAAGGCGCTCAACCCCGCCCAGCAGGTCGTCCAGATCGTCAACGAGGAGCTCGTCGCCATTCTCGGCGGCGAGCAGCGCCGGCTGCAGTTCGCCAAGAAGCCGCCGACGGTCATCATGCTCGCGGGCCTCCAGGGCGCCGGTAAGACGACCCTCGCCGGCAAGCTCGGCAAGTGGCTCATCAAGGACGGCCACACGCCGCTCCTCGTCGCGGCCGACCTCCAGCGCCCCAACGCCGTGAACCAGCTGCAGATCGTCGGCGAGCAGGCCGGTGTCCCGGTCTACGCGCCCGAGCCTGGAAACGGCGTCGGCAACCCGGTGAAGGTCGCGAAGGACGCGCTGAAGTTCGCCGAGACCAAGCAGTACGACACGGTCGTCATCGACACCGCCGGTCGTCTGGGCGTGGATGCCGAGCTGATGAAGCAGGCCGCCGACATCCGGAAGGCGACGGACCCGGACGAGGTGCTGTTCGTCATCGACGCGATGATCGGTCAGGACGCCGTCGCGACGGCCAAGGCCTTCCAGGACGGCGTCGACTTCACCGGCGTCGTGCTCTCCAAGCTCGACGGCGACGCGCGCGGTGGCGCGGCCCTGTCGGTCGCCTCCATCACCGGCCGCCCGATCATCTTCGCCTCCACCGGTGAGGGGCTGGACGACTTCGAGCCGTTCCACCCCGACCGCATGGCGTCGCGCATCCTCGACCTCGGCGACATCCTCACGCTCATCGAGCAGGCCCAGGAGGCCTTCGACGAGGAGGAGGCGCGCAAGGTCGCCGAGAAGTTCGCGACCGACACCTTCACGCTCGACGACTTCCTCAAGCAGATGCAGCAGCTGCGCAACATGGGCTCCATCAAGAAGATGATGGGCATGCTGCCCGGCGCCGGCGCGATGAAGCAGCAGCTCGACAACTTCGACGAGCGCGAGATCGTGCGCACCGAGGCCATCATCCAGTCGATGACGAAGGCCGAGCGCACCACCCCGAAGCTCCTCAACGGTTCGCGCCGCCTCCGCATCGCGAAGGGCTCCGGCACCACCGTCACCGAGGTCAACCAGCTCGTCAACCGCTTCGAGCAGGCCGCGAAGATGATGAAGACCGTCGCCAAGGGCGGCGTCCCGAACGTCCCCGGCATGGGCCCGATCCCGGGCGCCGGTTTCGGTGGGCGCAAGCCGCAGGCCAAGAAGAAGAAGGGCTCGCGCTCCGGTAACCCGGCGAAGCGCGCGGCAGAGAACGCCGCCCTCGCCTCGGGCGTCGACCCGAACGCCACGTCGGCGGCCGCGGGCAGCGGCTTCGGACTCGGCGGCGGGGGAGCCCAGAAGGGCGGCCCCTCCGAGGAAGAGCTGGCCTCGCTGCAGAAGTTCCTGGGCCGCTAGGCGCGAGTGGGCTGAGGCACTAGAGCGTCGCGGCGAGCGGCGCCAGGCGGCTCTCGACGCGGGCTGCGACCGCCCGCTGACCCGCGGCGTTCGGGTGGATCCCGTCCGCCTGCAGCAGATCGGCTTTGCCCTGGAGCGGGCTGCCGAGGTCGAGGAAGTCCCCGTCGACGTCGCTGACGGCGGCTCGGACGATGTCGTCGACGCGGTCCAGGGTGGCCGGCTGCGCGTCGGCTCCCCAGATGCCGGTGATCCCGATGATGTGCGCGTGCGGGAACGTGTCGCGCAGCTCGCCGAGCAGTCGGTCGGCGGAGGCCGTCACGGCGGCCGGGTCCTGATCGCGATCGTTGCGTGTGGCCGCGATGAGGATGAACTGCGGGTGCAGCTTGAGGGCGCTCGCCACCTGATCGCGGTACGTGGTGCCGTTCCAGCCCGCCTTCACGAAGCCCGAGCCCGAGACGGCCAGGTCGTCAAGGCGCCATCCGTGCTGCTCCGCGACGATGGCAGGCCAGGACTCGCCGGGGCCGACACCCTTGCCGAACGCGATGGAGTCCCCGATGGCGACCGCGGACGGGCGCTGCTGCGCCGCGGGAGCGGCAGCGGCCTCGGCCGCGACGGGTCGGGCGGTCGCCGCGCAGCCCGCCAGAGCGGTGGCGGCCACGGTCAGGGCAGCGAGGGTGAGCGCGAGCCTCAGGGGGCGACGCGCGCGCGGGCGGGTGTTCTGCACGAAGTGCAGGATAGAGCGTCGAAGTTGCGTGAATGCTGAGTGCGCTTCGGCGCGTCCGAACACCCGGTCAGGCGCGGATTCGGGACGATCAGCTCGTCGCTGCCGCCGCGCGTGTCGCTCGCGCCTCCACCAGGTCGTCCAGGCGGCTCAGAGCGACCGCGGCGATGGCCTGCTGGCCGGCGACGGTGGGATGCTCGCCGTCCGCCTGCACGAGGCCGTCCTGCCCGCGGTAGGGCTCGCCCAGATCGATCCAGACGCCGCCGTCCGACGTCACCGCGGTCTCGAGCGCGGCGTCGAGCGGAGCGAGCTCGTCGTCCGAGGCGGCGCCGGAGAGCGCGTCATAGCCGACGATCCTGGCCTGGGGGAGTGCCGCCCGGATCCGGCCGATGGCGGTCGCCATCGCGGCCGAGACGGAGTCCAGGTCCTGGCCGAGGTCGTTGTCGGAGGCGCCGACGAGCACCAGCTGGGCCTTGTCGGCTATCGCTGCGTCCACCTGGGCGTCGAAGGTGTCGCCGCTCGAACCGGTCGCCACGAAGCCGGCGCCGGAGACGCTGAGGTTGTCCAGCGCCCATCGCCGATCGACGGCGAGCAGTTCGGGCCAGGCCTCGCCCGCCGTCAGGCCGAGCCCGGCCTCGATGGAGTCGCCGATCACGGCCACCCGCGCGTGCGCGTCCGGTATGGCCGTTCCGATCGCGGCCAGCGGCACCGTGGAGGAGCATCCGCTCAGCACCAGCGCCCCGACCGTCGCCACGGTGACGGCGGCGGCGAATGCGGCGAGCGGGCGGTGAGCGAACATGCTGCCAGCGTAGGAACGGATCCTATGCGCCCGCTATGGGCGTCCCCGGACGTCGCTGTGCGCGATCATCGGGTCAGTCCGCTGCGCAGCTCGTGGGTCAGCGAGCTGACGACGGCCTGCAGGCTGCCGCCGTTCGCCGCGGCGACGGCGAGCTGTCGCTGATAGCTGGCGCCGCCGTCCAGGATGCGCAGCACGCCTCTCAATTCCTCTTCGCAGCCGAGGCGCTCGGCGGTCGGCTGCAGCTCGTCCACGAGCTCGCGCAGCGACTCCGAGACCAGCCGCTCGCTGCCGTCGGGCGCCACGATGATCTCGGCGTCGAGACCGTAGCGCGCGGCGCGCCACTTGTTCTCGCGCACGAACCACGGCTGCAGGGTCACCGGCTCCACGCCCTCGTCGAGATCGCCGGACATCCGGTCGGTCAGGCAGTGGATCAGGGCGGCGACCGCGCCGACCTCGTCGGTCGTGGAGAGCCCGTCGCACGCGCGCATCTCGACGGTGCCCCACTTGGGCGACGGGCGGATGTCCCACCGCACCTCGGAGTGGTCGGTGACGACACCAGTGGTCACCAGATCCTGCACGTACTCCTCGTAGTTGGCCCAGGAGCCGAACTGCCAGGGCAGACCGGCGGTGGGCAGCTGCTGGAACATCAGGGCGCGGTTCGAGGCGTATCCGGTGGCGGCGCCCGCCCAGTACGGGCTCGACGCGCTGAGTGCCTGCAGGTGCGGGTAGTAGCTGAGCAGGCCGTTCACGATCGGCAGCGCCTTGTCGCGCTCGTCGATGCCGACGTGCACGTGCACGCCCCAGATCATCATCTGGCGTCCCCACCACTGCGTACGGTCGAGCAGGCGGTCGTAACGCTCGTTCGGGGTGACCTTCTGGTCGTACCACTGGGCGAAGGGATGCGTCCCCGCGCAGAGCAGTTCCACGCCGAGCGGGTCGGTCACCTCCCGCACCAGCCCGATCAGCTCCTGCAGATCGGCGACCGCCGCGGGCACGGTCCGGTGCACGCGGCTCACCAGCTCCACCGTGTTCAGGAGGAGCTCGTGGGTGATCTGCGGGTGCTCGCGCCCGTCGGGCGTCCCGAGCTCGCGGAGCACCTCGTCGGCGATCTGGACGAGGTCGCCGGTGGCGCCGTCCACGAGGGCGATCTCCCATTCGATGCCGACGGTGGAGCGCTCGGACTCCGAGAATTCGATCTGCAAGGGTGTCGTCCCGTCCGTCCGATTGTTCAAAGCAGGGCAGTATCTGACAGAATAGCTAGTTGAGTTCCGCCTTACCCGACCCTCTATCCGGTTCGGCGGAATACCAATAGACCTCCTGCCGAGTGTGCCCCCACGCCCACGGCAGTCAGTTCGACGAAACGCACTCATCAACACTGGAGAATTGTGGCTGTCAAAATCCGTCTGAAGCGCCTCGGCAAGATCCGCGCTCCCTACTACCGCATCGTCGTCGCCGACTCGCGCACCAAGCGCGACGGTCGCGTCATCGAGGAGATCGGTCTGTACCACCCGACCGAGGAGCCCTCGCGCATCGAGGTCGACTCCGACCGCGCTCAGTACTGGCTCAGCGTCGGCGCTCAGCCGTCCGAGCAGGTGCTCGTGCTCCTCAAGCTCACCGGCGACTGGGGCAAGTTCAAGGGCGACAAGAACGCCGTCTCGACCGTGAAGACGGCCGACGAGAAGGTCGCGTTCGTCGCCGACGACAAGAAGAAGCCCGTCCTCAAGCCGAAGGCCGAGAAGCCGGTCGTCGCCGAGGCCGAGGCCGTCGTCGAGGCCGAGGTCGAGGCCGAGGAGGCCGCTGAGGCCGAGGTCGTCGCCGAGGCCGAAGAGATCGTCGCCGACGCCGACGGCGAGAAGGCGTAACACCTTGCTCGCACCCGCGCTCACGCATCTGGTCAAGGGCATCGTCGACCACCCGGACGACGTGCACGTCGTGGCCAAAGGTTCGCCGCGTGGCGAGGTCCTCGAGATTCGTGTGAATCCCGAGGACCTCGGCCGGGTGATCGGCCGCTCCGGCCGCACGGCCAAGGCGCTCCGCACGCTCGTGTCCGCGCTGGCCGACGGCCGGCGCGTCCGCGTCGACGTCGTCGACGACTGAGGTGGCCGACCACAAGCTGCCCCGCAAGGACGTCGCCCCGCGGCCGGATCAGACCGAGCTCCGCATCGGCCGGCTCACGAAGGCGCACGGGCTCAAGGGAGCCCTCAAGCTGGAGCTGTTCACGGACGAGCCGGAGAAACGGTTCGTCCCCGGCGCCGAGTTCACCCTCCAGGTGCCCACGGCATCCAAGTGGCACGGCAAGACGCTGAAGCTCATCGAACTGCGTTGGTACAACGGCCACGCGGTCGGGTTCTTCGAGGGCGTCGACGACCGCACGGAGGCCGAGACGCTGGTCAAGGCCATCCTGTGGGTCAGTCAGGACGTCAAGGAGCTCCCCGAGGAGCCGGACGCCTGGTACGACCACCAGCTGGTCGGGCTGAGCGCCGTCCGCGACGGCGATCCGGTCGGCACGGTCGCCCGGGTCGACCACTTCCCGGCGCAGGATCTGCTGGCGATCAAGACCGACACGGGCGAGGTCCTCGTGCCGTTCGTGAAGGCGATCGTGCCGGAGGTCGACCTGGCCGCCGGAACCGTCACCCTCACTCCGCCGCCCGGGCTCTTCGAAGAGCTCCCGGACGACGAGGAGGCCGAGAAGGTCGAGGAGTCCGCGGAAAGCGATGCTCCCGCCGAGGAAGCCGCTCCCGAGGAGACGTCCACCGAGGACTGATCCCACCACGCACTGCGAAGAGCCCCGACCCGTTGGTCGGGGCTCTTCGCGTGTCAGCCGACGATCGCGAGGCCGCGTGCCCGCAGGCCGCGGGCGTCGGAGCCCAGGGCGTTCGCCAGCCGTTCGTGGGTGGCGACGATGTGCCGGTGGATGTGCTCGGCCGCGGCGTCCGCGTCGCGCGCGGCGACGAGTTCGACGATGCGCCGGTGCTCCTCCCAGGCCGTCCGCCGCGACTCCTCGCTGCGCACCTCCAGCCAGCGGGTGCGGGCCAGCCGGGTCATGGCGGAGTCCACCGAGTCGGCGAAGAAGTGGTTGCCGCTGAGGGCGGCGAGCCGGACGTGGAATCCGGTGCCCGCTCCGATCGCGTCCTCGTGCGTGCGCCCGAGGTCGTACCCGCCCAGTCGCTCGGCGAGGGCGGCGATGCCGTCGTCGGACGCGCGCGCGCAGGTCAGTCGCACGGCCGCCGTCTCGAGCGCATCGCGGAGCTCGCTGAGGCGGGCGATCTCACCCAGGTCGATGGGGGAGACCTGCCACGCGCGGCCGTCGCGTTCGACCAGGCCTTCGCTCTCCAGACGCTGAAGGGCGGCCCGCAGCGGGGTGCGGGAGACACCGAGATCGGTCTCCAGCCCGCGTTCGGTGAGGCGGGATCCGGGGACGCGGTCGAGGTCGAGGATCTCGGCGCGCAGGCGCTCGTATGCGGTCGGCTGCTCGGTCATGGAGTCCTCTCGGAACGCGGGGCGCTACATCCATTCTGGCGTACCGATTTGGCGCACCAGCTTGGTATACCACTAGGGTATACCGCATGATGCCCGTCATTCAACGATCCGGCCTGCGCCAGCCCCGCCCCTGGCTGATGCTCGGCTTCGGCGTACTCGCCCAGGCGAGCTCCACGGTGTTCGTGTCGACGCCGGCGTTCCTCATCCCGCTCCTGCACAGCGAGCGCGGGCTGAGCCTCGCCCAGGCCGGTCTCCTGGCGTCGGCCCCGACGCTCGGGCTCGTCCTCACCCTGATCGCGTGGGGAGCGCTGAGCGACCGGATCGGCGAGCGCTGGGTGATCGCCTCGGGACTGGCGCTCACGGCCCTCGCCGGGTTCGGCGCGATGTTCGTGTCGTCGTACCTCGCGCTCGGCGCGTTCTTCCTGCTCGGCGGGATGGCGGCGGCCAGCCCCAACGCCGCGAGCGGCCGCGTGGTGATCGGCTGGTTCCCGAAGGAGCGCCGCGGACTCGCCATGGGCATCCGCCAGATGTGCCAGCCCCTCGGCGTCGCCATCGCCGCGCTCTCCATCCCGCTGCTCGCAGCCAGCGGGGGGATCGCCGCCGCGCTCGTCGTGCCCACCGTGCTGTGCGCGGTCTCCGCCGTGCTGTGCGCCGTGGGGATCGTCGACCCGCCCCGCCCGCCCCGCACATCGGCGGCGGGGGAGACCCCGCACCGTCAGGCCGCGTGGCGGCCGTACCGCGAGACGTCGTTGCTGTGGCGCATCCACTCGGTCTCCATGCTGCTGGTCGTCCCGCAGTTCACCGTCTCGACGTTCGGGCTGGTGTGGCTGGTGACCCAGCTGCACTTCTCGTCGCTGGCGGCCGGCATCGTGATCGGCGTGAGCCAGTTCGCCGGCGCGATCGGGAGGATCGGGGTGGGCGTGCTGAGCGACCGGGTGGGCAGCCACCTGCGTCCCTTGCGCTGGGTGTCGCTCACCGCCGTCGCGGTGATGCTGCTGATGGCCGCCGCCTCCGCGCTGGGCTCGGTGCCCGCCGCGGTGATCCTGATCGTCGCGGCGATCGTCACCGTGGCCGACAACGGCCTCGCCTACACCTCGGTGGCCGAGATCGCCGGGCCGTTCTGGTCGGGACGCGCGCTCGGCGCGCAGAACACGGGGCAGTTCCTGGCCGCGTCCGTCGTCGGGCCGGCCGTCGGCGGCCTGATCGGCTGGCTCGGCTATCCGGTCGCGTTCGCGCTCGTCGCGCTCTGCCCGGCCGTGGCGACCCCGCTCGTCCCGCGCGATCGGGAGCTGGCCGTCGTGCCCGAATAGACTCGTCTCCATGCGCATCGACATCGTCACGATCTTCCCGACGTTCTTCGATGTGCTGGACATCTCCCTCCTCGGCAAGGCCCGGCTGTCCGGGATCATCGAGCTGGGCGTCCACGATCTGCGCGACCACACCCACGACCGGCACCGCACCGTCGACGACACGCCGTACGGCGGCGGCGCCGGCATGGTGATGAAGCCCGAGCCCTGGGGTGAGGCGCTGGACCACGTCCTCGGCGACGGCGCGGACGATCCGGTCGTGATCTTCCCCTCGCCGGCAGGAGAGGTCTTCACCCAGGCGATCGCCCGCGAGCTCGCCCAGGAGCAGCACCTCGTGTTCGGCTGCGGCCGGTACGAGGGCATCGACCAGCGCGTGTTCGACGACACGGCCGCGCGCGCCCGAGTGCGGCTGATGAGCATCGGGGACTACGTCCTCAACGGCGGCGAGGTGGCCACGATGGCCATGATCGAGGCCGTCGGCCGGCTCATCCCGGGTGTCGTGGGCAACCCGGAGAGCCTGGTGCAGGAGTCGCACGAGGACGGGCTCCTGGAGTACCCGAGCTACACGAAGCCCGCCGAATGGCGCGGCCACGCCGTGCCGCCCGTCCTGCTCTCGGGCAATCACGGCGCGATCGCGACCTGGCGTCACGAGCAGCAGCTCGAGCGCACCCGCCGGGTGCGCCCGGACCTCCTGCCGTAGCCTCCCCGTTCCTTACGGGGCGGAGAGCACAAGCGGGCCGTCCGCGGTGATGGCGACGGTGTGCTCGGAATGGGCGCCGCGCGAGCCGTCCGCGCTGCGCAGGGTCCAGCCGTCCGGGTCCGTGAAGATCTCGTCCGTGGTCTCGAGGAACCACGGCTCGATCGCGATGACGAGGCCCGGCTTCAGCGGGAACCCGCGGCCGGCGCGGCCGTCGTTGGGCACGTGCGGGTCGCCGTGCATGGTGCGCCCGACGCCGTGGCCGCCGAACTGCGTGTTGATCGAGTAGCCCTCCGCGTGCGCCACCGCGGCGATCGCGGCCGAGATGTCGCCGATCCGGCCACCGGGCTGCGCGGCGGCGATGCCGGCCGTGAGGGCGCGGCGAGTGGTGTCGATGAGGCGCAGATCCTCGTCGCGCGCCGAGCCCACCACGATCGAGACGGCCGAGTCGGCGACCCAGCCGTCGACGCTCGCCGCGAAGTCCAGGCTCAGGAGGTCGCCGTCGCGCAGGCGGTAGTCGTGCGGGAGGCCGTGCAGCACCGCGTCGTTCACCGAGGTGCAGATCACCTTGCCGAACGGGCTGGCGCCGAACGAGGGGTGGTAGTCGATGTAGCAGGACTCCGCCCCGCGGCGGCGGATGAGGTCGTGGGCGATGCGGTCGAGCTCCAGGAGGTTGACGCCGACCTTCGCGGCGGCGGCGGTCTCGGCCAGCACCTCGGCCACGAACCGGCCGGCGGGTCGCATCTGCTCGATCTCGGCGGGGGTCCTCAGCTCGATCACGGGTGCGTCCTCCTCCAGTCGCGGCGCGCGTCGTGCGCCCGGTGCGTCCCAGTCTTCCACGGGGTTTCGGCCCTCGGCGAACCCGCAGCCGCTGCACAGGCGCGCGCGGCTACGCTGGTCGCGTGATCATCCGCAAGGCGTTCTACTGGTGGCTCTTCCCGTCCGCCGTGGTACTTCCGGTGTGGCTGCTGATCGGCTGGGCGGCGTTCAGCCAGGGGAGCGGTTGGAGCTTCCTCGGCCTGCTGATCCTGTGCCCGATCCTCTTCCTCGCCCAGCTCGCCGTCAGCGGCATCACCGTCGCCCGGCGCAGCGCGCGAGATGTGCGCGCGGTCTCCTGGGCCGATGTCGCCCTGCTGACGGGCTGGCACGCCTCCGTCATCGCGTTCGGCTTCTTCCCGGCGGGCGCCTCCGGCTGGCTGGCCGTCCTCGCGGTCGTGTTCTTCCTCGGCACCTTCTGGCTCGTCCTCTGGGAGCTGGTCACCGACATGCGGGCGCGCGTCCAGGAGACGTTCGCCGCCTACGAGCGCGCGGCGCAGCCGCAGCAGGTGCGCCGGCCCGAGCCTCCCCTCGACAGCGTGGAGTACATCGTCGTCGAAGAACGGCACGACGAGCAGCGCTGACCGGCGACCGGCCTGCTTTGGCGATCGAGGGGTCGGCATGGCAGAATTGTTGTTTGTGCCGCGGCCAGGCTCTGCCACAGGGGAGCCAGCATCTCTCGCGCACACCCCAACCGAATGATCGTCCGTCTCCGCGTGAGCGCGAGGCGGCCCTGAATCCGTCCCCGACCTGTCGGCGGGTACAGAGAGTGAATATCCATGCATATCCTCGACCACGTGGACGCCGCGTCCCTCAAGTCGGACATCCCCGCGTTCCGCGCCGGCGACACCGTCAAGGTGCACGTCAACATCATCGAAGGCACGCGCTCGCGTGTCCAGGTCTTCCAGGGCGTCGTCATCGGCCGCTCGGGCGAAGGCGTCCGCGAGACCTTCACGGTCCGCAAGATCAGCTTCCAGGTCGGCGTCGAGCGCACCTTCCCGGTCCACTCGCCGGTCATCGACAAGATCGAGGTCGTCACCCGCGGTGACGTCCGTCGCGCCAAGCTCTACTACCTGCGCGAGCTGCGCGGCAAGAAGGCGAAGATCAAGGAGAAGCGCGACAACTGAGCTGCTCCCAGCAGCGACTCGCGCGGCACTCCGTAGCCGTCGTCCTGAGCTCCCGGTCCTACACTGGACCGGGAGCTCAGGCGGTTAAATGACGGAAGAGACGGTACCCACCGGCGCACAGCAGGCGTCAGGGGGAGAGCGCGATCGGCAGCGCTCGGTGCTGAGGTACGTCCGTGACATCGCGGTGATCGTGGTGGTCGCGCTGCTGGTCTCCTTCCTGGTCAAGACGTTCGTCGTCCGCTCGTTCTACATCCCCTCCGGATCGATGGAGAACACGCTGCAGATCCAGGACAAGATCATCGTCAACGAGTTGCAGCCGTCGTTGTTCCCGCTCGCGCGTGGCGATGTCGTCGTGTTCCGGGATCCGGGAGGCTGGCTGCCGAAGGCCCCGCCGACCAGGCAGAACGCGATCGGGCAGGCCGTGGACACGGCGCTGACCTTCGTGGGCCTCTCCGCCTCCGACAGCGACGACCACCTCGTCAAACGGATCATCGGCCTGCCGGGCGACCGGGTCGCGTGCTGCACCGCCGGCGGACGGTTGACGGTGAACGGCGTCGCGATCGACGAGCCCTACATCGTCGTCCCCGCCGGCCAGACCGACGCGGCCACCCTCGCGTTCGACGTCACCGTGCCTGCGGGCGAGCTGTGGGTGATGGGCGACAACCGGTACGACTCGCAGGACTCGTCCCGCAACCAGGCGTTGCCGGGGCACGGGTTCGTGCCCCTCGCGAACGTGGTCGGGCGCGCGTTCGTGATCAGCTGGCCTGCCAGCCGATGGACGTGGTTGGACGACTATCCTGAAGTCTTCGCACGTGTGGAGGAGAAGTCAGGATGATGGCCCCGGTGACGCCTACTCTCCGGTTCGAGAAGGCGCTGTACCGCGACGGCGTGACGTCGATCGTCGCGGTGGACGAGGTCGGCCGCGGTGCCCTCGCCGGCCCCGTCGCGGTCGGGATGGTCGTGATCGACACCGCGGTGAAGCGCATCCCGGTCGGGCTGCGCGACTCGAAGCTGCTTCCCGAGCCGGCGCGGGAGGCGCTCGATCCGGCCTGCCGCCGCTGGGCGATGTTCCACGCGGTCGGCCTCGCGTCCGCCGCGGAGGTCGACTCCCTCGGCATCATGAAGTGCCTGGGGCTCGCCGGCGCCCGTGCGCTCGCCCACCTGGAGGAGCAGGGCGCCCAGGTGCGCGACAGCACGCTCATCCTCGACGGCAACTACGACTATCTCAACCCGTCCCTGATGCGGCCCGCCCGCGTCGTCACCCGGATCAAGGCCGACCGCGACTGCGCGTCGGTGGCGGCGGCTTCCGTCATCGCCAAGGTGCACAGGGATCGGCTCATGATCCAGCACGACACGGAGTACCCGGGCTACGGCTGGGCGAGCAACAAGGGCTATTCGTCGCGCGAGCATTTCGCGGCGTTGTCCGAGCTGGGGCCGAGCGCACTGCACCGTCTCACCTGGCTGAAGGACACCGCGACGCTCGACATTCCGTTCTGAGGCCCGGACCGGCATAGACTTGACGAACGATGGATGAAGACGAGTTCGACGACTACGACCGCGAGGTCGAGTTGGCTTTGTATCGCGAGTACCGGGACGTCGTCTCGCAGTTCAAGTACGTGATCGAGACGGAGCGCCGCTTCTACCTCGCGAACGAGGTGGAGTTCGTGCGCCGGGACACCGAGCACGACTTCTACTTCGAGCTGACGATGAACGACGTGTGGGTGTGGGATGTGTACCGCGCCGACCGTTTCGTGAAGTCCGTGCGGGTGCTGACGTTCAAGGACGTCAACATCGAAGAGCTCTCGAGCAAGGAGTTCGAGCTCCCCAAGGAGCTCGCGCTCGACGAGTAGCGCGTTCCGCTCCACACCTCGCGCCGAGCTGCGCTCTCTCCACTGATCTTCGTTTCCGCGCCCGCTTGGGCCTCCCTCCACCGAGGCTGGTGGCGGGAGGAACACATGGCAGAGAAGGACGAACTCGGTCGCCGCGGTGAAGTGGTGGCGGCGAAGTGGCTCGAGGCGGCGGGATGCGTCGTGCTCCAGCGCAATTGGCGGTGCACGGCGGGCGAGATCGACCTCGTCGTGCGGGAGGGCGCGGCGACGGTCTTCGTCGAGGTGAAGACGCGCACGTCGGTCGCGTACGGCCATCCGTTCGAGGCGATCACCGCGGCCAAGCGCGCGCGCCTGCGCCGGCTGGTCGCCGAGTGGTGCCATGCGCACGGGCCGGTCGCCGGAGCGATCCGGATCGACGCGGTCGCCGTGATCGACGCGTGGAGCAGCGAACCGTCGATCGAGCACCTGCGCGGGGTGGCGTGATGGCGCTCGCACGGGCGTTCGCCGTGGCGCTGACCGGGGTCCGGGGGGACATCGTCGAGGTGGAGGCGGACATCTCCGCCGGACTGCCGGCGTTCGTGCTCATCGGGTTGCCGGATGCCGCGCTCGGTGAGTCGCGGAAGAGGGTGAGCGCGGCCGCGGTCAACGCGGGCAGCCCGCTCACCCAGCGCAAGCTGACCGTCAACCTGTCGCCGGCGTCGCTGCGCAAACAGGGCAGCGGGTTCGACCTGGCCATCGCGATCGCCGCGCTGGCCGCCGCCGGCGACGTCCCGGCGGAGTCGGCTTCGCGTGCCGTCCACCTGGGGGAGCTGGGCCTGGACGGGCGTCTCCGGCCCGTGCCCGGAGTGCTGCCGGCCGTGTTGGCCGCGCGCGACGCCGGGTTCCGGCGCGTCCTCGTCCCGACCGCGAACTCGGCGGAGGCGGAACTCGTCGATGGCGTGGATGTCGTGGCGGTGGCGGGGCTGCGCGCCGCAGCGATCGCGCACGGCGCCGAACTCGATCCGATCGAGCTCGACCCCGTCGAGGGCCCTGCGCTCGATCTGAGTGAGCCGGACGAACCCGATCTCGCCGATGTCGCCGGCAACGACGAAGCGGTGGACGCCCTCGTCGCGGCCGCCGCGGGCGGGCACCACGTCGCCATGGTCGGGCCGCCGGGAGCGGGTAAGACGATGCTCGCCCGGCGTCTCCCGTCGTTGTTGCCGGACCTGACGGGCGCCGAGGCGCTGGAGTCCACCTCCATCCGCTCGCTCGCCGGACTCGGGATCGGCGGCGGGCTCGTGCGTCGTCCGCCGTTCGAAGCGCCCCACCACACCGCCAGTGCCGTCTCGCTCGTCGGTGGCGGGAGCGGGCGCATCGTTCCCGGCGCCATCGTCCGGGCGACCAATGGCGTGCTCTTCCTCGACGAAGCGGCGGAGTTCCCGCCCTCCGTCCTCGACGCGCTGCGGCAGCCCCTCGAATCGGGAGCGGTCAGCATCCACCGGGCGAGCGGCGCCGCGACGTTCCCCGCCCGCTTCCAGCTCGTGCTGGCCTCGAACCCGTGCCCGTGCGGGCGCTACGGCTCGGTGGACGAGGAGTGCACCTGCACCCCGATCGCCCGCCGCCGCTACCTGGCGCGGATGTCGGGTCCGTTGCTCGATCGGGTCGACATCCACCTCACGGTGCGGCGGCTCGGGCTGGCCGCTCTGCGCTCCGGCGCCGACGGGGAGCGTGCCGCACGGACCAGTGCGGTCCTCCGAGAGCGCGTGGAGGCAGCACGTCAGGTCGCCCGGTCCCGCCTCGCGGGCACGGGATGGCGGCGCAACGCCGATGTGGCGGGCACGTGGCTGCGGGCGGGCGCACGCCGGATCGGGCCGGCAGCGATCGGCCCGCTGGACCGTGCCCTGGAGCGGGGTGCGATCACGATGCGCGGGTACGACCGCGCGCTCCGGCTGGCGTGGACCCTCGCTGATCTCGACGGCGTCGCGGGGCCGTCCGCGGACCACATCGGTCGTGCGTTGTTCCTGCGCAGGGGTATCGGCGCATGAGCGGCGTCGACACGTTCGTGGGCGTCCCGCACCGCACGATCGCAGAGCTTCTGGCGGCCGTCTCGGTCCGAGGGGTAGAGGGCGGACCGTCCTCCGAGCGGGCGGCACTGGAGGTGGAATTCGCTCGGGTGGCGCTCGGCACCATGATCGAGCCCGGTGACACCGATGCCGGCGCGCTCGTGAATGCCCTCGGTCCCGCGGCGGCGCTCCTCTGCGTCGTCGAGGAGCTCGAGGGCGGAGAGGTGCTCGGCCGCATCGGAGGCGACGCATCCAGCGCTCGTCAGCGTGCCCGGATGACGGACGCCCTGACGCGCTGGCGTGCGAAGGGTTCGCCGGAGAGCGGGGTGAGAGCGCTCGAGATGGCGGCGCATGTGGGCGCTCGGCTTCTCACACCCGAGGCGACCGGGTGGCCCGAGGGCCTCTCCGCGCTGGGCGCAGGCGAGCCTCTCGCCCTGTGGCTGCGCGGGGACCCGGAGCGGCTCGCGGCACTGGAGCGGTCCGTCTCCCTCGTCGGCGCCCGCGCCGCGACCGGGTACGGCGAGCACGTCGCCATGGAGAGCGCGGCCGGCCTCGGCGATCGGGGCTTCGCCATCGTGTCGGGCGGTGCGTACGGCATCGACGGTGCCGCACACCGCGCGGCGGTCGCTAGCGGGCACGTGACCGTCGCCTTCCTCGCCGGGGGAGTGGACCGCCTCTATCCGGCCGGTCACAGCGACCTGCTCCGCCGGGTCGCCGAGACCGGGCTCCTCGTCGGGGAGCTGCCGTGCGGTTCGACACCGACGCGATGGCGTTTCCTGATGCGCAACCGGCTCATCGCCGCCGTCAGTGGTGCGACGGTCGTCGTCGAGGCCGGCCATCGCTCCGGCTCCCTCAACACCGCCGGGCACGCCGCCGAGATCGGTCGGCCGCTCGGCGCTGTGCCCGGTCCGGTGACCTCGCCGGCGTCGGCGGGCTGCCACCGCCTCATCCGCGAATACGCCGCGACCTGTGTCACGACGGTCGACGAGATGGCCGAGATCGCCGACCCGCTGGGCGCGTCGGGTGGGCCGGACGACGGGGACGATGCCGACGGGCTGGGCAGCAGCGCGGACGACCGCGCCGTGCTCGCCGCTGCGTCCATCCGCGGCGGTCGCGAGACGGACGAGCTGTCCCAGGTCACGGGACTCACGCTGCCCTCGGTCACCGCCGCGCTCGGCCGCCTCAGCCTCTCCGGCGCCGTCCGCTCCACCGCGACGGGCTGGGAGGCCACCCGGTGACGCCGACAGGGCTAGCCCGCGACCAGTTCCCAGGCGACGAGACCCGCGAGGCAGAGGTAGACAACTCCTGCGGCGACGCTCAGGGTCCGGCCCGCGGATGGCTTGGCGGCCAGGCGGCGCTGGAGCGTGCTGGCCAGGAGACCGACGGCCGTGTCCACGATGTAGCCGATGAGCATGAAGCAGAGGCCGAGCACGATGAACTGCGCGACGCTCGACGCGGCCGAGCCCAGGAACTGCGGGAGGAAGGCCAGGAAGAACAGCGCCATCTTCGGGTTGGTGAGATTCACCACGAGCCCCTGGCGGAACCAGCGCGTCGTGCGTGGGCTGGCCGCGAACGACGCGCCCCGGCGTGCATCGAGGAATGCGCGGGCGGACAACCAGATCAGGTAGACGCCGCCCACGACGCGGATAACGCTCAATGACCACGGGTACTGCCGGACGAGCTCTCCGACTCCGGCCGCGACGACCACGGAGTAGACAAGCACGCCGAGGGCGACCCCGGCCGAGGCGCGTAGCGCTGCGCTCCGGCCTCCCGTGATGCCGACCGCGAGCATGTACGCCATGTCGGTGCCCGGTGCGATGCAGATGAACAGGCTGGCAAGGAGGAAGACAGGGATGACCGAGACGTCGATCACAGCGACAGCGCCACGCCGGCGGCGGGGTTCTGATGCCGATGCCGGTCGACGCGCGCACGGTTGCCGCACCCCGGACTGCACCACCGCTGGTTGCGCCGCGACCGATGGAAGATCTGACCGCAACCGGGTGCCTCGCACACCGCGATCGCCCCCAGATCGTCGCGGGCGAGGAGATCGACGGTCGCCGCCGCCAGAACGCCGAGAAGGCCCGGGAAGCCGGTCCCGGCCGCCAACCGGCTCGCGCCGGCACCGGTCCCGATCCCGAGAAGCCTCGTCACGCCGGCCGCGACGACACGGTCGTTGATGAGGTCCACATCGTCGGCGTCGAGGTCGGCGTGCAGCGCGGCCGCGTGCAGGAGCCGACTCGTTGCGTCCCGCTGCGCCACGACCACCGCGAGGTCCACCCGGTCGCCGACGAGGGCGGGCAACCAGGCCGGCTCGGCGTCGATCCAGCCCAGGAACTCGTCGACGGTGCCGATGAGCTCCTCCCGCTGATCGCCCAGTCCGATCGTCGTATTGACGAAGTCGACGGCCAGATGGTCGCCCAGCCACATCCAACGTCTGCGAGGAATCACGCTGCCATCATGGCTCCGTAATGCCAAGTTGTGCAAAAACCATTACACGGAACGAATCATCGAGGGTCGCTGCAGCCGGGGCACGTGTACGCGGGGGATGCTGGGAGAGTGCAACTCCCGGACGCGATCGACGGGTACGCGCGCCACCTCCAGGTCGAGCGCGGGTACTCCGCTCAGACGGTGCGCGCCTACCGGTCCGACCTCGCGGCGCTCGCCGCGTTCGCCGCCGAACGCACGGTGGCGGACACGGACGGACTCACCCTCGACGTGCTGCGCGACTGGCTCTGGGAAGGATCCCAGCGTGGTCTCGCCAAAGCCACGCTCGCGCGACGCTCCGCGACGGCGCGCGGGTTCAGCGCCTGGGTGACCCGCACCGGAGGCGAGACCGTGGACCCCGCCGCGCGCCTCCGGGCACCCCGGGCGGACAAGACCCTCCCGCGCGTCATCACGCGGTCGCAGATGGACGAGCTCCTCGCGGCGCTCGCCGCCCTCGCAGCCGACGGCGATCCGGGCGCGTTGCGCGACCTGACCGTCATCGAGCTGCTCTACGCCACGGGCGTGCGCGTATCCGAGTTGACCGGGCTCGACGTGGACGACGTCGACCTCGACCGGCTCACCGTGCGAGTGCTGGGCAAGGGTGCGAAAGAACGCGTCGTCCCGTTCGGCGTGCCCGCCCGCAACATCCTCCGCCGTTACCTCGCGGAGGCGCGGCCTGCCCTCGCCGTCGCGCGCTCCGGACCGGCGCTGCTGCTCGGTGCGCGCGGCGGACGCCTCGGCACCCGCGCCGTCTACGAACTCGTCGCCGGGCTGCTCGAGGGGATCCCGGGATCAGGGCCGGCGGGACCGCACGCCCTCCGCCACACCGCAGCCACGCACCTCCTGGACGGGGGCGCGGACCTGCGCGCCGTGCAGGAGATCCTCGGCCACGCCAGCCTCGGCACCACCCAGATCTACACGCACGTCTCCACGGAGCGGCTCAAGGAGAGCTACCGGATCGCGCACCCGCGCGCCTGATACGCCCGCCTCTGACACCCGCGTCACCCGTAGCGGCCGAGGGGCAGCAGCACCGACGGCGGCACCCGGTCGAAGAACAACAGCGGCGAGACGTAGGCGCCGTCCACCCGCACGCCGACGTGGAGGCACGAGTCGGCGCAGTGTCCACCCGATGCCAGGAGGCCGATCACAGAGCCACGTGCGACGGACTGACCGGCGATGAGGTCCGTCGCCAGCGGCTCGTAGCTCGAGAGCACGCCGCCGCCGTGGTCCAGCGTGAGTACCGGCCGGTCCACGACGACCCCGGCGAACCGGACCGTCGCATCGGCCGGCGCCGTCACGTGCAGCTCGGGCGTCGCGGCCAGGTCGATGCCGCGGTGCCCGGCGGCGTACGGCGTCGGGGGAGCGGCGTAGGCGTCGACCACCCGGGGCGGCATGACCGGCCACGCCCACCGCGGCGCGGAGCCGGGCGCGGTGGCGCGCGCCGGCGTCGACGCGGCCGGATCGATCACGGGCGTGGCGTGCGCAACGGCAGAACCGGGCGCGAGCACGGCCGCGGCACCCGCCGGCGCACCGGTCACCACCACTCCCGCCGCCACCAGGACGAGAGCACGCACCCGCCACGCCCGCACCCGCCACGCCCGCACCCGCCGCACCCGCTCGGCGGCACCGCCGCCCGCGATCTCCCTGCCCCGTCGTCCCATCGCGCGCCCCTCCCGTCACCTCCACCCTCGTGGGGCGGCGGACGGATGGCGGGGCGCGAGCGCGAACGGTGGAGAACGGTCATTCTGCACATCCGACGCATGTCGATATTGCCCTGCGGCGATCCGGGCGTACCGTGTCTAGCGCCGGTTCGCGCTCGCCAGGGCGGGGCCAGCGGACCACGGCGGGACACAACCGAACAAGGGGAAGACATGTCAGGACAACGCAGCGGCACCGATGAGGCCGGGAACGAGGTCACCCACCAGCCCAGTGGCGCGATGCGGCGCAAGGCGACGGGACTGGCCATCGCGGCGGCCGTCGGCGGCTTCCTCTTCGGTTTCGACTCGTCCGTCATCAACGGAGCGGTCGACTCGATCGGCACGCACTTCGAGCTGAACGCGTTCGTCAAGGGCTTCGTCGTCGCGGTCGCCCTCCTGGGCTGCGCGCTCGGCGCGTACATCGCCGGCCGGCTCGCCGACCGCTGGGGCCGGCTCAAGGTCATGCTCCTCGGCGCCGTCCTGTTCTTCGTCAGCTCCATCGGAGCCGGCCTCGCGTTCTCGGTCTGGGACCTCGGGCTGTGGCGCGTGGTGGGCGGTCTCGGCATCGGCATCGCGTCCGTCGTGGCGCCGGCGTACATCGCCGAGATCGCGCCCCGTCAGCGCCGTGGCGGACTGGCCTCGCTGCAGCAGCTGGCGATCACCATCGGTATCTTCGCCGCGCTCCTCTCCGACGCCCTGCTCGCGAACGGCAACCCGTCGCGCGAGATCTGGTTCGGGCTGGAGGCCTGGCGGTGGATGTTCCTCGTCGGCGTCATCCCCTCGGCCGTCTACGGCATCATCGCCCTGACCGTCCCGGAGTCGCCGCGCTTCCTGCTGGCGACGGGCCGTCGCGACGAAGCGCGCAAGGTGTTCCAGACCCTCGTCCCCGCAGAGGACCTCGACCGGTCGATCAAGGACATCGAGGACTCGATCAAGGCGGACAAGGAGGGCCTCAAGGCGACCCTGCGCGGCAATGTGCTGGGACTGAAGGGCATCGTCTGGATCGGCATCATCCTGTCGGTGTTCCAGCAGTTCGTCGGCATCAACGTGATCTTCTACTACTCGACGACGCTGTGGAGCGCGGTGGGCTTCACGAAGGCGGACTCGCTGACCATCAGCGTGATCACGTCGATCACGAACGTGGTGGTCACCGTCGTCGCCATCCTGCTGGTGGACCGCATCGGCCGCCGCCCCATCCTCCTCACCGGCTCGGTCGGCATGGCGGTCTCGCTCGGCACGATGGCGCTCGCGTTCGCCTTCGCGGACAAGGGAGCGGACGGCGCCGTGAGCCTCCCGGGCGCGTGGGGTCCGATCGCCCTCGTGGCCGCGAACATCTTCGTGATCTGCTTCGGCGCCTCGTGGGGCCCGCTGGTCTGGGTGCTGCTGGGAGAGATCTTCCCCACGAAGATCCGCGGCAAGGCGCTCGGACTCGCGGCGGCGGCCCAGTGGATCGCCAACTTCCTCATCACCGTGTCCTTCCCGCCGATGGCCGACTTCTCCCTGGTGTTCACGTACGGGATGTACGCGTTCTTCGCCGCCCTGTCGTTCTTCTTCGTGTTCTTCAAGATCCCCGAGACGAACGGCATGGCGCTCGAGCAGGCGGAGACCCTGTTCACCAACGCGAAGGGTCGCGGGCGCGGGCCGCAGGTGCGCTCCAGCGGCGACTCCGCGTGACTCACCGTTCCTGATAGGATGTGCGAAGCACTCCGCTCGTCGGAGTGACTACGCGTGCCCGGACACCCGCAGGGTGGGGCGCACTTCCACCGGTCTCCCTCACACATCCTCGCGGTTCTTCCGCGCGGGACGAACGGGGAGCGGAGGTGCGCGGGGCACCAGGAGCGGTGGCCGCCGGCCGCCGTGGACAACCGCACACCGCACCCGAGCGTCGAACATCACGCCGGGCGCGTCAAACACAAGGAGAAACGGCAATGGCCGTCGTCACCATGCGCCAGCTGCTCGACAGCGGCGTCCACTTCGGACACCAGACCCGCCGCTGGAACCCGAAGATGAAGCGATTCATCCTCACGGAGCGCTCGGGCAGCTACATCATCGACCTGCAGCAGTCGCTCACGTACATCGACAAGACCTACGACTTCGTCCGCGAGACGGTCGCCCACGGCGGCACCATTCTCTTCGTCGGCACGAAGAAGCAGGCGCAGCAGGCGATCGCCGAGCAGGCGACCCGCGTGGGCCAGCCCTACGTCAACCAGCGCTGGCTGGGTGGTCTGCTGACCAACTTCCAGACCGTGTCCAAGCGCCTCGCCCGCATGAAGGAGCTCGAGGAGCTCGACTTCGAGGGCACCACCAGCGGCTTCACCAAGAAGGAGCTGCTGATCAAGAAGCGCGAGCTGGACAAGCTGCACAAGTCGCTCGGCGGTATCCGCAACCTGACGAAGACCCCGAGCGCGCTCTGGGTCGTCGACACCAAGAAGGAGCACCTCGCGATCGACGAGGCGAAGAAGCTGGGCATCCCGGTCATCGCCATCCTCGACACGAACTGCGACCCGGACGAGGTCCAGTACCCGATCCCGGGTAACGACGACGCCATCCGCTCGGTCGGCCTCCTGACCCGCATCGTCGCCGACGCCGCGGCCGAGGGCCTCATCCAGCGTCACCAGAAGCCCGAAGAGGGCACCGAGCCGGCCGAGCCGCTCGCCGAGTGGGAGCAGGAGCTGCTCCAGGGCCAGGCCGAGGTGCAGTCGAGCGCCGAGACCGAGAAGGCGGCCGACGCCGACCTCGCCGAGGCCGAGGCGGACTCCGCCGAGGTCATCGCCGAGGGCGAGGCGGACGCTGAGGTCGCAGCCGAGGCGGAGGCCGTTGCCGACGCCGAGGCCGAGACCAAGTAGTCCCCACCCCACACCCGCTTTCGACAAGAAGGTTCCAGTCAGAACATGGCAAACATCAGCATCGCTGACATCAAGGCCCTGCGCGAGCAGCTCGGCACGGGCATGGTCGACACCAAGAAGGCGCTCGAAGAGGCCGGCGGCGACATCGAGAAGGCGACCGAGATCCTGCGCCTGAAGGGTGCGAAGGGCAACGCGAAGCGTGCCGACCGCTCCACCAGCGAGGGCCTCGTCGCGGCCAAGGAGAACGGCAACGGCTCCGCCACCATGATCGAGCTCGCGTGCGAGACCGACTTCGTGGCGAAGGGCGAGAAGTTCATCGCCCTGGCCGACAAGGTCCTGGACGCGGCGGCCGCCGCGGGCGCGACCACCGTCGAGGAGGCCCTGGCCGCCCCCGCCGGCAGCCAGACCGTCGCCGAGCTCATCGGTGACGAGGCCGCCATCCTGGGCGAGAAGGTGGAGCTCCGCCGCGTCGCCTCGGTCTCGGGCGAGCACTTCGCGATCTACCTGCACAAGACCTCCAAGGACCTGCCGCCGCAGGTCGGTGTCGTGGTCGGCTACGCCGGCGACGACGCGGAGACCGCCCGCAGCATCGCGCAGCACATCTCGTTCGCCAACCCGACCTACCTCACCCGTGAGGACGTCCCGGCCGCCGAGGTCGAGAACGAGCGTCGCATCGTCGAGGAGATCTCGCGCAACGAGGGCAAGCCGGAGGCCGCGCTCCCGAAGATCATCGAGGGTCGCCTCGGTGCGTTCTTCAAGCAGGTCGCCCTGCTCGAGCAGGAGTACGCCCGCGACAACAAGCTGACCATCGCCCAGGTGCTGAAGGACTCGGGTCTCACCGTGTCCGGCTTCGCCCGGTTCAAGGTCGGCGCCTAAAGCACCGATGAAGGAGTCCGGATCGCTCACCAGCGATCCGGACTCCTTTTCTGTGCGCCCACCCATAGGCGCACGACACACCACGCACTAGCGTAAGAACGAATCAGTCACGGAAGGACCAATCACGCATGTCGGCAGCAACCAAGAGGCGCAGGGTCCTTCTCAAGCTCTCCGGCGAGGCGTTCGGCGCCGGGCAGCTCGGCGTCAACCCCGACATCGTCAGCGGCATCGCCCGCGAGATCGCCCAGGCAGCCGAAGACGTCGAGATCGCGATCGTCGTCGGCGGAGGCAACTTCTTCCGCGGTGCGGAGCTCTCCCAGCGAGGCATGGATCGCGGTCGTGCCGACTACATGGGCATGCTCGGCACCGTGATGAACTCCCTCGCGCTGCAGGACTTCCTCGAGCAGGCCGGCGCCGAGACGCGCGTGCAGTCGGCGATCTCGATGACCCAGGTCGCCGAGCCCTACATCCCGCGCCGTGCCGAGCGCCACCTCGAGAAGGGCCGCGTCGTGATCTTCGGTGCCGGCGCCGGCCTCCCGTACTTCTCGACGGACACGGTCGCCGCCCAGCGCGCGCTGGAGATCAGCGCTGACGTCGTCCTGGTCGCCAAGAACGGCGTCGACGGGATGTACGACGACGACCCGCGCACCAACCCCGACGCACGCAAGATCGACCACATCAGCCACCAGGAGGCTCTGCAGCAGAACCTGAAGGCCGTCGACTCGACCGCGCTCAGCCTCTGCATGGACAACGGGATGCCCATGCGCATCTTCGGCATCGAGCCGGCCGGCAACGTGACGGCCGCGCTGCTGGGCGCCGAGATCGGCACCCTGCTCGGCTGACCGGCCCCCGCCGGGCCCGCCCCGCCGCCTGGCGCGGTGCCGGGGCTCTAGACTAGAACCCGATTGACCGATCTGAAGGAGAAACCGTGATCGCCGATGTGATTTCCGACGTCCGCCAGCGTATGAGCAAGACCGTGGACGCGGCGAAGGAGGACTTCGGCACCGTGAGCGCGGGCCGTGCCAACCCGGCGCTCTTCCAGAAGGTCCTCGTGGACTACTACGGCTCGCCGACCCCGCTGGCCCAGCTGGCCGGTCTGCAGAACCCGGAGGCGCGCGTCCTCCTCGTCACGCCGTACGACAAGTCGGCGCTGAAGGAGATCGAGAAGGCCATCGTCGCGATGCCGAGCCTCTCCGCGAACGTCGGCAACGACGGCGAGATCGTCCGCGTCACGCTCCCCGAGCTGACCGAGGACCGCCGCAAGGAGTTCGTCAAGATCGTCCGCGGCAAGGGCGAGGACGCCAAGGTCGCGCTCCGCAACATCCGCCGCAAGGCGAAGGACGACCTGGACGCCCTCAAGGGCGAGGTCGGCGACGACGAGGTGGCGCGTGGCGAGAAGGAGCTGGAGACCATCACGCGCACGCACGTCGAGGCCGTCGACGAGGCGTTGAAGCGCAAGGAAGCCGAGCTCCTCGAGGTCTAACCATGAGCGAGGGGAGCGGCACCGGCGCGCCCCGCACGCCGGAGACGGGCAGGCGGGGGAAGCCGCGTTCGCGTGAAGAGCTGCGCGCCCAGGTCCAGGCCACCCGCGCCGATTTCGAACGGCAGGTGCAGGCGCGCAAGGCGCAGCTGGACGCCACGAACGAGCTCATCGAGCAGCGGACCGGGCGCAATCTCATCCTGGCGATCCTGATCGGGCTCGTGGCGGGCGTGATCGTCGTCGGGAGCCTGATCTTCATCAAGGAGCTCTTCATCCCGTTCGGGATGGCGATGGCGGGGTTCGCGGCGTTCGAGCTGACACAGGCGTTCCGCAGCGCCGGCCGCCGGATCCCGCGCATCCCGACCGTCCTGGCCGCGGTGGCGATCATCCCGGCCTCGTTCTGGTTCCACGCGGGAGGTCAGCTCGTCGCGCTGTCCGCGGGCATCGCGCTGGTCGTGGTGTGGCGCCTCGTGGAGGAGCTCGCGGTCCCCGCCCGGCGTGCCGGGGGTGCCGCGCTGGGTCGAGACCTGACCTGGAGCATCCTCGTCCAGCTGTACGTCAGTCTGCTCGCGAGCTTCGTCCTGCTGCTCCTCGCGGAGCCGGGGGGCGAGTGGTGGGTCCTGGCGTTCGTCATCATCGTGGTGGCGGTCGACACGGGCGCCTATGCGGCCGGCCTGTCCTGGGGCAAGCACCCGATGGCGCCGACGATCAGCCCCAAGAAGACCTGGGAGGGCTTCGCGGGCGCCGCGACGACCGCCGTGGTCGCGGGCGTGCTGCTGTCCCTGTTCATGATCGACCAGCCCTGGTGGTTCGGTGTCGTGTTCGGCGTCGTCCTGCTCCTCACCGCGACGGCGGGAGATCTCGCCGAGTCGCTGATCAAGCGCGACCTCGGCATCAAGGACATGAGCTCGTGGCTGCCCGGTCACGGCGGGTTCCTCGACCGGCTCGACTCGATCCTGCCGTCGGCCGCGGCGACGTACGTGCTGTTCCTCATCTTCCGATGACAGAATGGGGGCGTGAGCACCTTTCCCCGCACCCCGAAGAAGCAGGGATACGACGTCGAGCAGGTCGACGCCTTCCTGCAGACCGCCCGGCGCGCCTACGACGCTGACGAGGCCTCCGCGCCGATGACGGCGGCCGACATCCGCCGCACGGCCTTCTCGATGCAGAAGGGCGGCTACTCGACGACGCACGTCGACGCGGCCCTGGAACGCCTGGAGGACGCCTTCGCCCAGCGCGAGCGCGACCAGGCCCGCCAGGCCGCCGGCGACGAGGCCTGGTTCGCGGATGCCCGCACGACGGCGCAGGTGGTGCTCAACCGCCTCGACCGGCCGGTGGGGCACCGGTTCGACCGCGTGAGCATCCTGACCCTCGGCTACAACCGTCAGGACGTCGACCGGTTCGCGAACCGGCTCGTGAAGTACTTCCAGGACGGGCGTCCGATGAGCGTCGAAGAGGTACGCACGGCCACGTTCCGCGAGCAGCGCGGAGGGTACCGGGAGGTGCAGGTCGACCTGCTCCTCGACAGCGTCACGGACGTGATGCTCGCCGTCCGGTGAGGCTGGCTGTTGCCTGAGGGAGGGCGCGGTTTCTTGGATTGTCCGCCGAAGTCCGTTATGGTCTTGTGATCGTGGGTAGACGAGAAACAGCAGAGATCGTTCCGCTGACACCGGCCAACCCGGTCGGAGTCGCATTCAAGCGATCCCGACGACCGCACATCCGGTCGCGAGCCCTGCTCTGGGGCTTCGCGTTCAGCGCCGCCGTGGGCTTCGCCCTGGTGAACGTCGTGGACCCGTATTCGGGTTCGACGGCAGCCCCGGCCTACGCCGACACGCTCCCCAGCCCGCAGACGACCTCCCGCTTCGGAGGCGCTCCGACGCAGTCGCTCACGGCACCGGACTCGTACACCACAGCCGTCCAGCGTGACACGGTGAGCGTCAAGGCCAAGCCGACGCCGACGCCGACCCCCACGCCGACCCCGTCGGCCAGCAAGTCGTCCTCGTCCGCTGCTCCGGCCGCGGGCAAGCCCGACCCGGGCACGGCCAAGGCGATCGCCTACGAGATGCTCCAGGCCCGGGGGATGGGCGACGACCAGTACAGCTGCCTCGTCTCGCTCTGGAACCGCGAATCCGGCTGGAACGTGTACGCCCACAACGGCGGCAGCGGCGCCTACGGCATCCCGCAGGCCCTTCCCGGCAGCAAGATGGCCTCCGCCGGCGCCGACTGGGAGAGCAACCCCGCCACGCAGATCACGTGGGGCCTGGGCTACATCACCGGTCGCTACGGCACCCCGTGCGGTGCGTGGGACCACTCGGAGTCCTCCGGCTGGTACTGACCGGTACCCGGGCGCGGTCGGTTTAGACTGGTCGGATGCCGCGCAGCAACCGTCCCCGAGGCCGTCATGGCCAGGGGCGCGGCCATGTCGACGACCAGCAGAACGACGGTCTCGACCGGCTGATGGCCGGCTGGCGTCGCACCGAGACCCGTCGCGGCACCGAATGGAACGTCCAGCCCGTCTCGGCCGCTCAGGCGCAGAAGAGCTACGTGTGCCCGGGCTGCGGCCGTGACATCGTTCCGGGCGTCGCCCACCTGGTGGCGTGGCGCGCCGACGGCGTGCTGGGGGACTCCGCCGACCTGGCCGCGCGCCGGCACTGGCACGAGGCCTGCTGGAAGATCGCCTGACGGCTCGCGCCGCCGAGAGAGACGAGAACGATCACGTGACGACGACCACCGAGATCCGCGGCGGCATCGAGCTGCCCGCGCACCGCGAGGACATCGAGCTGCACACCCGGGACGGGCTCACGCTCGTCGGGGAGCTCGCGACCCCGCTCGACCGGCCGCCCGTCGCGACGCTCGTCACCCTGCATCCCCTCCCCACGGCCGGCGGGTTCATGGACTCCCACATCCTGCGCAAGGCGGCCGGGAGGCTTCCCGCACTGGCCGACATCGCCGTCCTGCGCTTCAACACGCGCGGCACGGCATCCCCGCGCGGTCGCAGTGAGGGCGAGTTCGGGCACGGCGTCGAGGAGCGCTACGACGTCGAGGCGGCCATGGCGTTCGTCACCGAGCGCGGCCTCCCGCACCCGTGGCTGCTCGGCTGGTCGTTCGGCACGGAGCTCGCCCTCATGTACGGACGCGAGTGCCCGGTCGACGGCGTGATCCTGCTCTCGCCGCCGCTGCACCGCGCGAAGCCCGAGCACCTGGCCGCGTGGGCGGGGGACACCCGGCCGATCGTGGCGCTCATCCCGGAGCACGACGACTACCTGCAGCCCGCGGAGGCCGCCCAGCGGTTCGCCCCGCTGCCGCAGATCGAGCTCGTCGACGTGGCCGGCGGCAAGCACCTGTGGGTGGGGGAGAACCAGACCCGGCGCGTGCTCGACGAGATCGTCGCGCGCCTGAACCCGGCCGCGCTCCCGCTCCCGACCGAGTGGGCCGGAGCCTAGAGCTCGTTCTGCCGCGGGATGACGACCTGCTTGATGATCAGCAGGAGCGCCGCCGCGAACGGGATGGCCACAAGCGCGCCCAGGATGCCGAGGAGGGTGCCGCCGGCGAGGGCGGCGACCACGACCAGAGCGCCGGGCACGGAGACGGCGCGGTTCATGATGCGCGGGCTGAGCACGTATGCCTCGACCTGCATGTAGACCAGGTAGTAGATGGCGGCGGCGATCGCCGTCGGCGGTCCGGACAGGATGCACACCGCGACGATGATGACGGAGCCGGTGATCGTGCCGACCAGCGGGATCAACGAGAAGAAGAAGGCGATCGTCGCCAGCAGCACCGGGAACTTGGCGCCGATGATCGTCAGGAAGATGGCGCTCAGCACGCCGTTCACCAGGGCGAGCGACACCTGGCCCATGACGTACTTGCCGACCGAGTCGGTGATCTGGTCGCCCAGATCGGCGAAGCGTGAGCGACGGGAGGCCGGCACCAGCTGGTAGGCCGCGCGCTTGATGCTCGGCAGCGACGCCGTGAAATAGATCG
This sequence comes from Leifsonia naganoensis, assembly GCF_013410615.1. Lineage (NCBI taxonomy): Bacteria > Bacillati > Actinomycetota > Actinomycetes > Micrococcales > Microbacteriaceae > Leifsonia > Leifsonia naganoensis. The sequence goes on along the minus strand of NZ_JACCHJ010000001.1, from coordinate 4,139,482 downwards.
TGAGGATGATCACGATGATGACACCGAAGGCGCCCTGGACGATGCCCGAGGCCGTCTGCAGCACCTTCGAGGTGATGTCGGGGAGGTTCTGCTGGAGCCACTGCGTGACGGCGTTGATGTTCTGATCGTTGATGACCGACGGGAACTGGTGCTGGAGGCTCTGGAACCAGTCCTCCGCGCCGCCGCTGTTCACCCAGCTGATCGTGTTGTTCACGAGCTGGGTGGCCTGGGAGATCGCGACCGGCACGATCGCCCAGATCACCCCGACGAAGGCGCCGATGATCACGACGAGCGTGATGGTCAGCGCCAGCCAGCGTGGGAAGCGCCGCCGCTCCAGGAAGGAGATGAGCGGCTCGATCCCCAGCGCGAGGAAGAGCGCGGCGCCGATGTAGGTGATGATCGTCGCGAGGCTGACGATCGACGTCAGGATCAGGATGCCCAGCCCGACGCCGAGCGTCCCGATCAGGCCGACGCGGAAAGCGTTCTGAATCTTCATGGTTCCCCCGGTCCGGTCGGTCAGTCGCGCTCGGTGGTGACGCTCTCGGCCTGCTGGAGCATGCCGCGGAGGTTCTCGAAGTAGCCGGCGACGGCTTCGCGCTCGATCTTGATCTTGGCGAGGCTCTCCTCGGCGTCCGCCACGAGCCGCTTGCTGCGCTCCTCCGCTTCGTCGAGCTGGGCGGCCGCGCGCTCCTCGGCGTCGCGCACGATCGCCGCAGCGGTCTGCTCGGCCTCCTTGCGCGCCTTCTTCATGGTCTCGCGCGCCTCGGCCTCGAGGGACTCGCTCTCCGAGCGCGCCTGCGCCGTGCGCTTCGTGGCCTCCTGGAGCTGCGCGTTCGCGTCATCGAGGTACTTCTGCGTCTGGGCGACGGCCTCCTGGTGACGAGTCAGGTACTCCTTCTCGGCCTCGTCGCGGCGGGCCCGCAGCTCGACGTCGAGGTCGATACGGGCCTGCTGGACCTCGTGCGTGCGGGCGTCGAGCTCGGCGAGCGTGCTCGTGCGCAGCGTCGTCAGCTCGGTCTCGAGAGCGGCCCGCGCGTCCGCTGCCTCCTGCTCGAACTCGGCGGTGCGCTCGGCGATCTCGGCGGCGAGGGCGGTGCGCGCCTCCGCCACCTCGGCCTCCAGGGCCGTGCGGGCCTCTCCGGTCTCCTTCTCGAGGGCGACGCGGGCCTGCTGCGTCTCGTCGGCGAGGGTCAGACGCGTCTGCTCCGCTTCCGCCTCCAGAGCGATCCGCTGCTGCTCGCGCTCGTTGGCGAGCTCGTTCGCGGTGGACTCGCGCTGGTCGGCGAGCTCGACGGCCGTGCGCCGGGCGTCCTCCGCCAGCGTGGTGCGGCTGCGCTCGGTCTCCTCCGCGAGCCGCGACGACGTCTGCTCGACCTCGGCGGCGAGGGCGGACTTGGTCTGCTCGACCTCGGCGGCCAGGGCCGACTTCGTCGTGCTGACCTCCGTCTCCAGAGCCGACCGCGCCTGCTCCGTGTCGGCGGCCAGCTTCGTCGTGGTCTGCTCGACCTCGGCCGCGAGGGCGGACTTGGTCTGCTCGACCTCCGCGGCGAGGGCGGACTTGGTCTGCTCGACCTCGGCGGCGAGGGCCGACTTCGTGGTCGCGACCTCCGTCTCGAGCGTGGAGGTGGTCTGCTCCACCTCTGCGGCCAGGCCGGCCCGCGTGGACTCGACCTCGGCCGCGAGCCGTGCCTGCGTCGACGTGACCTCGGCCTGGAGGGCGCTGCGTCCCTGCGAGAGCTCGTCGGCGAGGGCGGTGCGCGCGGCGTCCACCTCGGCGGCGAGATCGGCGCGGAGCTGGGTCGCCTCGGCGTCCAGCTCCCGGCGACGGCGCTCGGTCTCGGCCTCCAGCTCGGCGCGGGACGTCTCCGCGGCGGCGGCGAGCTCGCTGGCGCTCCGCTCCCGGTCCGCGGCGAGCTCGGCGGCCGTCGCGGTGCGCTCGGCGTCCAGCGCCGCGCGGGTCTCCGTGGACTCCTTCTCGAGCGCCGTGCGCGTCTGCAGGGTGTCGTCGGCGAGCTGCGTGGTCGTGCGCTCGACCTCGTCCGCGAGCTCGGCCTTGGTGCGGGTGACCTCGTCGGCGAGGGCGGACTGCGTCCGCGTCACCTCGTCCGAGAGCTCGGCCTTGGTGCGGGTGACCTCCTCCGCGAGCGCGGACTGCGTCCGGGCGACCTCGTCCGCGAGCTCGGTGCGCGCGCGGTCGACCTCGTCGGTCAAGGCCGAACGCGTGGTGGTGACCTCGTCGGCGAGCGCCGAGCGGGTCTGCTCCACCTCGGCGGCCAGGGCGGCCTTCGTCTGCTCGACCTCGAGGGCGAGCGCCCTCGTGGTCTGCTCCACCTCGGTCTTCAGGGAGAGCCGCGTGGTGGCGTCCTCGTCGGCGAGGTCGGCGCGCGTCTGAGCGGACTCCGCCGCCAGCGTCGCACGCTGCTGCTCGACCTCGGCCGCGAGGTCGGCGCGGGTCTGCGCCGCTTCGGCCGCGAGCTCGGCGCGCAACCGTGCCTCGTCGGCCGCCAGACGGTCGGCGGTCTCGGCCACGCGACGGTCCAGGTCCAGGCGGATCTGCGCCGCCTCCCGCTCGAACGCGGCGCGATCCTGGGCGAACGCGCCCTCGAGCTCGCCGCGGCGGGCCTCGATGGTCCGCTCCAGCTCGGCCGCCTCGGCACGCGCGGCCGCGGCCTCCCGGGACGCGACGGCCTTCAGCTCGGCGGCCTCCCGGTCGGCCTCCGCGCGCAGGGCGGCCGCCTCGCGCTTGCTCGTGGCGCGCAGCTCTGCGGCCTCGGTGGCGACGGCGCCGCGGATCCCCGCCGCCTCGCGCATGGCGTCGTTGAGGAGGGTCTCCTTGTCGGCGCGCGTCTTCGCCTGGAGCTCGGTCGCCTCGATCTGGGCGTCCTCAAGGGCGGTGGTGGCGCGCGCGGTGGCATCGGCGATCAGGCGCTCCGCCTGCTGGGCTGCGGCCTTCTTGACCTTCTCGATCTCATCGGCGACGCCGGCGCGCAGCTTCTCAGCGTCGATGTCGGCCTGGGCGATCAGGCGGGTGGACTGCTCCTCGGCGACCCGGAGGGTGTTCTCGAGCTTGGTGCCGAGCCCCGAGTAGGTGGGGCTGCCGACCTCTTCGATCTCCGCACTCAGCTCGTCGATGCGGAGCTGGAGGCGCTTGATCTCCTTGGTCGAGTCCGAAGCCTGCGTGTTCGACTTGATCAGCTCGCGCCGCAGCTCCTGAACCGCCTTGTCGACTTCGTCCTTGTCGTACCCGCGGAAGACCTGCGTGAAGTTCGATTCATCGATGGCCACGTGTGTTACTCCTGAAATGTCCGGACGCGAGCTGCTCGCACGCCGCATCGATCTTACATTTGGCGCCGGGTACCCGCATGGGGGACTGCACTCTCGTGCAGGGAACGGTTAGATGCCTTTCAGGGTGCTCGACTATCGTGGAGTGTCTGTGCCCGCCCCCCTCCCGGCACACGAGGAGATCTGTTTGCGTTTCGTACTCGCCATCGTCGCGTTCGTGGTGGCCGCCGTCATGATCGTCGCCGGCATCGCCCAGCGGACGGTTTTCGCACCTCCCTCGCAGTTGACCGCGAGCGCCACGGTGCCCGACGACGCCCGCTACGTGGTCATCGCCGGCTCGGCGCTGAACGCTCACAGCGGCCAGCAGACGCTCTCGGTCAGCGGTGCCCCCGACGTGAAGTCGCAGGTCGTCGCGATCGGGCGGACGGAGGATGTGACGGCGTGGCTCGGCACGGAGAAGTACGTGGCGGTCGGGTACGACTCGACCGCGGACAAGCTGACGACCCGCACGGTCACGCCGAAGGCGACGACGGATTCGACGGATTCGACGGACACCCCGACTCCTGCGCCGACAGCGTCCGCCCCGGCGGGCGGCACCGGCGAGAAGGCGGCGGCGGGCCCCAACCCCACGGGTTCCGATCTGTGGCTGGAGGAGTACGACGGCGCGGACGCGCAGGTCACCCGCATGAGCATCCCCGACGGGGTGAGCGTGCTCGTGGCCTCCGACGGCACGAAGCCGGCGCCGTCGAAGATCCTCCTCACCTGGCCCGTCGACTCCAGCACCCCGTGGGCGTTCCCGCTGATCATCGGCGGCCTCGTCCTGCTCGTCATCGGAATCGCCCTCTACCTCTGGGGGCTTTACACCCACCGCAAATCGCGCGGACCGCGCCGGAAGAGCGGACCTAAAATGCCCAAACTCCCCAAAGCCCCCAAGTACAAGCCGAGCGCCGATGTGGAGGTCACGTCGCGCGGACGCCGCTCGACGCGCCGCTCCCGCGTGATCGCCCCCGCCGTCCTCGTCGGAGCGCTGTCGCTCTCCGGGATCGGGACGGGCGCCGCGTTCGCCGACGAGACGCCGACCCCGACGCCGACTCCGACCTCGACGTCCACCTCCACGTCGGTTCCGAAGCCGGTGAACCAGCTCCCGCCGGCCGTGACCGTCCCGCAGCTCGAGCGGATCATCAAGCGCATCTCGGTCTCCGCAGGCGATGCCGACGCGAAGGCCGACCCGGCCCTCGCCAAGCAGCGCTTCACCGGACCGGCGCTCCAGCTGCGCGAGGCCAACTACGCGATCCGGGCGAAGAAGGCCGACGAGCCCGCGCTGCCCGCGATCCCCGCCGATCCGATCGTGCTCTCCCTGCCGCAGTCGACCGACTCCTGGCCGCGAACCGTCGTCGCCGTGATCGAGATGCCGAAGGACGCCGCGGGCAAGGACCAGGCGCCGCAGGCGCTCACCCTCGTCCAGGACACGCCGCGCGACAACTACATGATCGAGTACGCGGTCTCCCTCGAGCCCAAGGCCAAGGTCCCGAACCTCGCGCCGGCCAGCATCGGCGCAGCCGCCGTCCGGCCCGACTCGAAGCTCCTCGCCCTTCCGCCGAACCAGGTGGCGGCGGCCTACGGCGACGTGCTCATGAACGGCGACCAGAGCAAGTACGCCAGCCTCTTCAGCGCGGACGGCGACACGCTGCGCACGGCGGTCGGCGCCGAATGGAAGGCCAAGCAGAAGGCGGCCGTCCCGGCGACGGCATCGCTGACCTTCACCACTGCCGTCGGCCCGAACCCCGACGTGGCCCTGGCGACGAACGACTCCGGCGCGATCGTCTGGGTCGACCTCCAGGAGGCGCAGCAGCTCAAGGTCGTCGAGGCGGGCGCCGAGGTGAACGCCGGACCGACCGCCGCCGCTCTCGGCGTCGCGAGCTCGAAGACGGGCATCGAGACCACCTACGGCTATCAGCTGGCCTTCTACGTGCCGCCGGCGGGATCGGACGCCAAGATCACCCTGCTCGGTTTCGCTCAGGGCATGGTCGCGGCCAAAGAGATCCAGTGATCCGGAGGCTCGCGCCGCGTATCGTTGAGAGTTGTGCTCACGCGGACCCGGTCCGCCTTCTGGAGGTGTCATGAGTCAGATCCCACCCCCGCCCACGAACCTGCGGGGCGCCGTCGACCTGAGTTCGCTGGTCAACCGTCCCGCCGCACCCGCCGCACCCGCGGCGCCCGTGGACGGTGCGCCTGCCGCGGCCGGTGAGGCGCTCGCGCTGCCGAGCCTCTACTTCGAGGGCACCGACGCCAACTTCAACGACTTCATCGACCTGTCGATGCGGGTGCCGATCGTCGTGGACCTGTGGGCGGAGTGGTGCGGCCCGTGCAAGCAGCTGAGCCCCATCCTCGACCGCGTCGTCGCCGACTACGCCGGGCGCGTGGTTCTCGTGAAGGTCGACGTGGATGCGAACCCGCAGCTCACGCAGGCCTTCCAGGCGCAGTCCATCCCGGCGGTCGCCGCCCTCGTGGGCGGGCGCCCGGTGCAGCTCTTCGTCGGGGCCCTCCCCGAGCAGGAGGTGCGCGACGTGTTCGCCCAGCTCCTCGAGCTCGCGGCGCAGAACGGCGTCACCGGCACGGTGACGGTCGACGGCGACGCCGGCCTGGCCCCGGATGGCGAGCAGGCCGCACAGGCCGAGCCCGAGCCCGAGCCGCTGCCTCCCCACCACGCCGAGGCCTACGAGGCGATCGAGCGCGGCGACTACGACACGGCGATCCAGGAGTACAAGACCGCGATCGCGCAGGATCCGCGCGACGCCATGGCCGTCGCCGGACTCGCCCAGGTGAGCCTGCTCGCGCGCCTGGCGGGCAAGACGCTCGATGCCATCCGTGGCGCCGCGGCCGCGGACCCGAGTGATGCGCAGGCCCAGCTGGATGTGGCGGACCTCGACCTCTCCGGCGGCCACGTGGAGGACGCGTTCGACCGGCTGCTCACGCTCTTCCCGACGCTGGACGCCCCGGGCAAGGACACCGTCCGGACCCGCATGCTCGACTATTTCGAGATCGTCGGGGTGGACGACCCTCGTGTCGCCAAGGCGCGGGCTAGGCTGACGTCGCTGCTCTACTGACGTCGCCGGCGTCGGAGGCCGCACCCGTCCCCCTCCCGAAAGGCACTGCATGACCCGCGTGCTCGTCGTCGGCGGGACCGGCCTGGCCGGACGCGCCGTCACCTCCGAAGCCGTCGAGCGCGGTCACGACGTGGTCGTCGCCTCGCGACGCGTGCCCGACGACGACGCCCCCGCGTACGTCGAGGGCGCACAGTACGTGACGGCCGACCTCGTCGGGGGAGCGGGTCTCGAAGAGGCGGTCGACGGCGTCGACGTGCTGATCGACACGAGCAACGGGTCGGGCAAGCAGGCCGCGCACGTCTTCGCGGTGGGCTCCCAGAACCTGCTCCACACGGCGGCCCGCTTCGGCGTGCACCGCGCCGTCCTGCTCTCCATCGCGGGGATCGACGACTCCCGCTACCCGTACTACCGCGCCAAGCTGGCGCAGGAGCGCGTGTATGCGGAGTCACCCCTCGAGACGCACATCGTCCGAGCGACGCAGTTCCATGACTTCGTGTCCGCGGTCTTCGAACGCGGCCGTCCGTTCGGCGCGCTGATCGCGCCGGCCGGTACCCGGTTCCAGCCGATCGCCGTCGACGACGTGGCGCGGGCGCTGCTCGACGATGCCGAGCTCGATGGCGCACACGATTCGCTGCGCACCATCGGGGGCCCGACGGTCGAGAGCGCCCGCGCCCTCGCCGAGCAGTGGAAGGCGGCGAAGGGCTTTCGCCGCCCCATCCTCCCGTTGCGTCTCGGCGGCCCGCTGGGCGCGACCTGGCGTGCCGGGCGCAACCTGGCGCCCGAGCACGCCGTCGACGGCGCGGACTACGCCGCCTGGCTCAGCGCCGGGGCTTGAGCCACAGAGCACCGAGCGGCGGCAGCGTCAGCACCGCCGAGGCCGGCCGGCCCATCCACGGCTCGTCCGCTGCGGTCACGCCGCCGAGGTTGCCGACGCCCGAACCGCCGAACGCGTCCGCGTCCGTGTTGAGCAGCTCCTCCCACTCCCCGGCGAAGGGGAGGCCGACGCGGTAGCCCTCGTGCGGTGCGCCCGCGAAGTTGAAGACGGCGACGAGCGGGGATCCATCGCGATCCTTGCGGACGAACGCGATGACATTGCCCGCGGCGTCCGAGCCATCGATCCACTCGAAGCCGGCGGGCTCGTTGTCGAGCGCCCAGAGCTCGGGATGCGCGCGGTACACGGCGTTGAGCTGGGCGACGAGATTCCACAGTCCCTGGTGCGCGGGCTGGTCGAGGATCCACCAGTCGAGGCCGCGCTCCTCGCTCCACTCGGACGGCTGCCCGAACTCCTGCCCCATGAAGAGCAGCTGCTTTCCGGGATGCGACCACATGAAGGCCAGGAACACGCGCACGTTGGCGAGCTGCTGCCAGTGGTCGCCGGGCATCTTGCCGAGCAGGGAGCCCTTGCCGTGCACGACCTCGTCGTGGCTGATCGGGAGGAGGAAGTTCTCGCTCCACGCGTACACGAACGAGAACGTGAGCTCGCTGTGGTGGTACGACCGCCACATCGGGTCCTCGTGCATGTACTGCAGCGAGTCGTGCATCCAGCCCATGTTCCACTTGAGCCCGAAGCCGAGGCCGCCCGATGACGTCGGGGCGGTCACCCCGCTGTAGCTCGTCGACTCCTCGGCGATCATCACGGTGCCGGGATTGCGCTTGTACGCGGTCGCGGTGACCTCCTGCAGGAAGCCGATCGCCTCGAGGTTCTCCCGGCCGCCGTGGATGTTCGGCTCCCATTCGCCCGCGCTGCGCGAGTAGTCGAGGTAGAGCATCGAGGCGACGGCGTCGACGCGCAGGCCGTCGACGTGGAACTCCTCGAGCCAGTAGAGGGCGTTGGCGACCAGGAAGTTGCGGACCTGCGAGTTGCCGTAGTCGAAGATGTACGTGCCCCAGTCCTTGTGCTCGCCCCGGCGCGGGTCCGGGTGCTCGTACAGGGCTTCGCCGTCGTACCGGGCGAGCGCCCAGTCGTCCTTGGGGAAGTGACCGGGGACCCAGTCCATGATCACGCCGATGCCGGCCTGGTGCAGGCGGTCGATCAGGTGCTTGAGATCGTCGGGGGAGCCGAACCGGCTGGTCGGGGCGTAGTACCCGGTGACCTGGTAGCCCCAGGAGCCGCCGAAGGGGTGCTCCGAGAGGGGCAGGAACTCGACGTGCGTGTAGCCGAGCGCGACGACGTAGTCGATCAGCTGGTCGGCGGCCTCGCGGTAGCCGAGACCCGGTCGCCAGCTGCCGAAGTGCAGCTCGTAGATGCTCATCGGGCCGGAGTGCGGGTCGGTCTCACTGCGGCGCCGCATCCACTCGTCGTCCTGCCAGTCGTGGTGGGAGGTCGTGATCACGGAGGCCGTGGCCGGGGGGATCTCGGCGGTCTGCGCCATCGGGTCGATCTTGCGCTTCCACGCGCCGTCGCGGCCGAGGATGTCGAACTTGTACAGCTCGCCGTCGCCGAGCCCGGGCACGAACAGCTCCCAGACGCCGGAGACTCCCATCGTGCGCATCGCGTGCTGGGTGCCGTCCCAGCCGTTGAAGTCGCCGACCACGCGCACGGCCTTGGCGCGCGGCGCCCAGACGGTGAACGCGGTGCCGACCACGCCGCCGAGGTCGCGGACGTGCGCGCCGAGCGCGGTCCAGAGCTGCTCGTGCCGCCCCTCCCGGATGAGGTGGAGGTCGAGCTCGCCGATCGTCGGCGCGAAGCGGTACGGGTCGTCGGCGGTCCAGGTGCTTCCGTCGGCGTAGCGCGCCTCGATCTCGTAGGCGCCGGGGCCGACGATGTCGACGCCCTGCCAGATGCCGTGCGCGAGGTGCGCGAGCTCGAGGTGGGCTCCGGTCGGGAGGATGGCGAACACCTCGGTGGCGAGCGGCCGCAGCACGCGGATCACGGTGACGGGGTCGGCGACGCCGGGCGCGCTGACCTGGTGCTGGCCGAGCACCACGTGCGGGTCGTGGTACGCGCCGGTCGCGACGGCGAGGAGCAGGCCGTCGTCCAGCGTGGGCAGGTCGACGGCGGCGGCGCCTTCGGGGATCGGGCTCATCGGACTCCTTCGGAGGGGTGTGGTCGTTGGGTGCGGCGGGGAGGCCGCGCCTCAGAGCGGCTTGACGACCAGGATGTGCACGGGCTCGGTGAATGCGTCGAGGCGGACGTAGTTGTCTGCTCCCCACGTCCAGCGCTGGCCGGTGACGACGTCCTTGACCTCGAACGACGACTCGGGCGGAAGCCCGAGCGCGGCGACGTCGAGGTGCACGATGGTCTCGCGGGCGGAGTGCGGGTCGACGTTCGCGACGACGAGCACGGTGTCCGCCTTGCCGCTGCGGGTGAACGCGCCGGGGAGGTGCTTCGAGTAGACCAGGATGGCGTCGTCGTCGCTGCGGTGCACGTGCAGGTTGCGCAGCTGGCGCAGGGCGGGGTGCTCGCTGCGTGTGCGGTTCAGCATGGTCAGGTAGGGCGCGAGGGAGCGGCCGAGCGTCTGGGCGCGGGTATAGTCGCGCGGACGGTACTCGTACTTCTCGTTGTCGATGTACTCCTCGGCGCCCGGGCGCGCGACGTTCTCGAACAGCTCGAACCCGGAGTACACGCCCCAGGTCGGAGCACCGGTCGCGGCGACCGCCGCACGGATCTTGAACGCGGCCGGCCCGCCGAACTGCAGGTACTCGGTGAGGATGTCCGGCGTGTTCACGAACAGGTTCGGCCGCAGGAAGTCGGCCGTCTCAGTGGCGAGCCCGGTGAGGAACTCCTCGAGCTCCTCCTTCGTGTTGCGCCAGGTGAAGTAGGTGTACGACTGCTGGAAGCCGACCTTCGCCAGCGTGTGGAGCAGGGCCGGGCGGGTGAAGGCCTCGGCGAGGAACACCACGTCGGGATCGGTGGCGTTGACGGTGTGGATGAGCCACTCCCAGAAGTGCAGCGGCTTGGTGTGCGGGTTGTCGACGCGGAAGATGCGCACACCCAGCGACATCCAGTGCCGCACGATGCGGAGCACCTCGGCGCGGAGGCCGTCGTAGTCGTTGTCGAAGTTGATCGGGTAGATGTCCTGATACTTCTTCGGCGGGTTCTCGGCGTAGGCGATCGTGCCGTCGGGCAGCGTCGTGAACCACTCGGGGTGCTCGGTGACCCACGGGTGGTCGGGGGAGGCCTGCAGGGCCAGGTCGAGCGCGATCTCCAGGCCGGCCTGCTTGGCCTTGCCGAGGAAGTAGACGAAGTCCTTCTCGGTGCCGAGATCCGGGTGGATGGCGTCGTGGCCGCCCTCCGCGGACCCGATCGCCCACGGCGATCCGGGATCGTTCGGTCCGGCCTCGAGGGAGTTGTTCGGCCCCTTGCGGAACGTGCGGCCGATCGGGTGGATCGGCGGCAGGTAGACCACATCGAAGCCCATCGCGGCGACCTCGGGGAGGCGTTTGGCGGCCGTGCGGAACGTGCCGGACTTCCACGAGCCGTCCGCGAGCTTCTTCGCCCCCTCGGAGCGCGGGAAGAACTCGTACCAGCTGCCGACGCCGGCGCGGGTGCGCTCGACGGTGACGGCGCGGGTCTCGGACAGTGACGGCAGGCTGACGATCGGGCGCTCCGTCAGGATGCCGACGATGCGCTCGTCGACCGCGGCGGCGAAGCGCTCGGCGACCGACTGGGCGGCGTCGGCGACGACCTTCGCGGCCTCGCCGAGGTGGCGGCGCTCCGCCGGGCTGCGGCGCTTGTCCTTCGCGGCGCCGGCGAGCAGTTCACGGCCGGCCGTCAGCATCAGCTCGACGTCGATCCCGGCGGGGACCTTCACCTCGGCGTTGTGCTTCCACGTGGCGTAGTCGTCGGCGTAGGCCTGGACCCGGTAGCGCCAGAGGCCCTCCGTCTCGAGCTGGACCTCCACCTCCCACCGGTCGGTGCCCGGGTCGATGGGATGCATGTGGTGTTCGGTCTGCACGCCGGCCGGGTCGAGCAGCAGCAGGTCGACGCCGATGCGGTCGTGGCCCTCGCGGAACGACGTCGCGCGGAACGGGACGACCTCGCCACGGAACGCGGTCGCCGGCCAGTGCCCCTCGTCGACCTGCGGCGAGAGGCCGAGGATCGGGATGCGTGTCAGCAGGGGGACGTATTCGGCCTGCGGTTCTCTCTCGGCAGCCGATGCCGTCTCGGCCGTCGTCTGCCGCGACCCCTCCTCCGGGAGGTGATCGACGGTGGCCCCCGGTGCCGCTGCGGCGGACGGGCTGGTCGCTGCGCTCTTTCCCACAACCCCGACCGTACACTCATTAACCTGCACGACATGAGCCTCCCGTAGGGTGGGGCGGGTGAAGGCCATCCGTAGATTCACCGTCCGAGCCGTCCTGCCCGACAACCTCTCCGCGCTGGAGGAGCTGGCGGGTAATCTCCGCTGGTCGTGGCACGAGCCGACCAAGGAGCTCTTCGCCCGCATCTCCCCGGAGCTGTGGCACCAGGTCGAGCACGATCCGGTCGCGCTCCTCGGCTCTGTCGATCCCGGCCGCCTGGCCGAGCTCGCCGCCGACCAGGGGTACGTCGACTGGGCGAACCACACCCGCGACGAGCTGCGCGCCTACCAGCAGGACCCGCGTTGGTATCAGACGCTGGGCGAGACGGCGCCGCGGACGATCGCGTACTTCTCGCCGGAGTTCGGCATCGCCGCGGCCCTGCCGCAGTACTCGGGCGGCCTCGGCATCCTCGCCGGCGACCACCTGAAGGCGGCCAGCGACCTCGGCGTCCCGCTGGTCGGCGTCGGCCTGTTCTACCGGTCCGGCTACTTCTCCCAGGCGATCACGCCGGACGGCTGGCAGCAGGAGACCTATCCGTCGCTCGACCCCGACGGCCTCCCGCTGAGCGTGCTGCGCACCCCGGACGGCACACCCGTCGAGATCTCCCTCGCCCTCCCGGACGGCGTGCTGCACGCGCGGGTCTGGCAGGCGGCGGTCGGGCGGGTGCGGCTGCTGCTGCTCGACACCGACATCCCCGAGAACGAGGAGCGCCTGCGCTCCGTCACCGACCGGCTGTACGGCGGGGGCGGCGAGCACCGTCTGCTGCAGGAGCTGCTGCTCGGCATCGGCGGTGTGCGCGCGCTCGAGGCGTGGTCCGAGCTGACGGGCGCTCCGGCGGCCGAGGTCTTCCACACCAACGAGGGCCACGCCGGCTTCCTCGGCCTGGAGCGCATCGCGAACCTCATCGGCGACGGTCTCAGCTTCGACGAGGCGCTGCAGGTCGTGCGCGCCGGGACGGTCTTCACGACCCACACCCCGGTCCCCGCCGGGATCGACCGGTTCGACCGGCCGCTGGTGGAGCGCTACTTCTCCACCTCCCTCCTCCCCGGCGTGGAGGTGCAGCAGGTGCTCTCCCTCGGTGCGGAGGACTACCCGGGCGGCTCGCCGGATGTCTTCAACATGGCGGTGATGGGTATGCGGCTCGGTCAGCACGCCAACGGCGTGTCCAAGCTGCACGGCGAGGTCAGCCGGCAGATGTTCAACGGCCTCTACCCGGGCTTCGACCCGCAGGAGGTGCCGATCGACTCGGTCACCAACGGTGTGCACGCGCCGACCTGGACCGACCCGATGCTGCGCGCCCTCGCGCTGGACCGCCTCGGCACCGACGACACCACGCACGCCGACTGGGCGAACTCGGGCGCGGTGAGCGACGGCGACCTGTGGTCCGTGCGCAACCGGATGCGCGAGCAGCTCGTGCAGGACGCCCGCCAGCGCCTCCAGGCCGCGTGGGAGGAGCAGAACCCCGGCGGGATCGCGCCCGTGTGGATGAGCGACCTCCTGGACCCGAACGTGCTCACGATCGGCTTCGCCCGGCGCGTGCCGACCTACAAGCGGCTCACGCTGATGCTGCACGACCCCCAGCGGCTGCGGAACATCCTGCTCCACGCGGAGCGACCGGTGCAGTTCGTGATCGCGGGCAAGTCGCACCCGGCCGACGACGAGGGCAAGCGCCTCATCCAGAAGCTCGTGCAGTTCGCCTCCGAGCCGGAGATCCGCGGCCGCATGGTCTTCCTGCCGGACTACGACATCGGGATGGCGCAGCTGCTCTACCCGGGCACGGACATCTGGCTGAACAACCCGCTGCGTCCGCTCGAGGCCTGCGGCACCTCCGGCATGAAGGCGGCGCTCAACGGGGCGCTCAACCTGTCGATCCTGGACGGCTGGTGGAACGAGTTCTACGACGGCGAGAACGGCTGGGCGATCCCGTCGGCCGACGCCGCCGGCGACGGAGCGGAGCGGGACGCGCTCGAGGCCGAGGCAATGTACGACCTGATCGAGCACATCATCGCCCCGCGCTTCTACGACCGCGACGGCGACGGAGTGCCCTCCACCTGGGTCGGCCAGATCCGGCACACCCTCTCGACGCTGTCGCCGGCGCTGAGCGCCGAGCGCATGGTGAAGGAGTACGTCGAGCGGCTCTACATCCCGGCGTCGCGCAACGAGGACCGGCTCAGCGCGGACGGCTTCGCCGCTGCGCGCGGACTCGCCGCCTGGAAGGGGCGCGTCCGCGCGGCCTGGCCCGGCGTGAACGTCGCGCATGTCGACGCGGGAGGCGTGGACGCGGTGCCGCAGGTCGGCGACCAGCTGCACGTGCGCGCGCTCGTGCACCTGAACGGGCTGAAGCCCGAGGACGTCCAGGTGCAGGTCGTCTACGGCCGCAGCCAGGAGGGCGACGACCTCGTCGACGTGCGGCAGCAGCGCCTCGACCTCGACGACGGCGTGCCCGGCACGGACGACCCGTCCGTCGCGCACGAGTACGTCGGCACCGTCACGCTGGCCTGGGCCGGCTCGTTCGGCTACACGGTGCGCGTGGTGCCGGTCAACGACCTCCTGCTGTCGACCGCCGAGCTCGGCCTGGTCTCGGTCGCCTCCTAGGGCCTCCCGACCTCGCGCGAGGTTCACGTCGTTGCGCTCATCGGAGCCCGAATGAGCGCAACGACGTGAACCTCGGCTAGGCGGCGAGCAGGGGGAGCGCCATGAGGGCGACGGAGGTCGCTCCCAGCGCGGCCTCGGCGCGCGGCAGCGGCGGGAGACCGCGGCGCAGGGCGACGGCTCCCGAGGCGAACGCGAACACCAGCGCAGCCACGCCAAGCAGCAGCACCACGGGGAGGCCGTGGCCGGCGTGCGCCCCGCCTCCCGTGGCGTGGTGGCCGGAACCGACCACGACCAGTCCGGCCATCAGCACCGCCTGCAGCGAGCGGTGGACGGCCATCGCGCGCACCGGGTGGTCGCTCGGCCCGCCGGCCGTCGGACGCGGCCGCAGCCGTTGCCGCAGGGCCGTCACGAGGGCGAGCGCGACGAGCAGCGCCGCCCATACGACCGGCGCGAGCACCGGCCGGGGGAGCAGCATCGTGTCGGCCATCGCGGCGAGCATCGCCAGCATCCCGAGCCACGCCAGCGGGGAGCGGCGGTCGGCGCCGCCGGCGACGCAGCATGCTCCCAGCGTCGCCGGGAGCATGCTGCCGAGGTGGAGGGCCTCGATCATCCGTGGCGGGAGTGGTCGCCGTGCGGCTGGTCGCCGTGCGCACCGTGCTCGTGGTGGCCGGGCGCGCAGTGCGCCGACTCCGCGGCCGGCACGTTGAGGGCGGGGTTGCGGCCGAAGAAGCCGTACGGCTTCAGCGTGAACTTCGCATAGTCCACCGGCATCACCGGCCAGTCCTCGACCCGCGGGAAGTGGGTCGGCCCGAACGTGTGCCAGAGCACGATGTCCTCGCCGTCCAGTGGCCGGTCGGCCGCCATGTACGCCGGGAGGCCGTCGCCGCCCGGGTTCTGGTTGACGAACTCGCCCGCGGGGTAGCGCTCGTCGCTCGCGTACTGCGTCACCCAGACCTGCTTGGTCGTGAACGCGGCGCGGGCCGTGACCGTGGCCGAGGGGTCGGCCATCAGCGTCGGGTTCTGCTCGGCGTGGAGCACGTAACCGGTCGGCTGCCCGAGCCGGTTGGTCTTCTCGGTGTTGACGATGTGCCAGGTGCGGCCGACGGACGCGTCGGCGGCGCGGGCTCCCTCCGCCTCGCTCGCGATGCGCGTCGCCCGCTTGGTGAAGGCGTTGCCGTACGGGTTCGCGGCGCTGATCGGGAGGCGGACCGCATCCACCTCCTCGACCGCGTTCGCCAGCCCGTCCACCATCATGTCGAGCCGTGCCGAGAACAGGTGCTGGTGGTACGGGGCGCCGAGGCCGGGCGCGACCTCGCTGGCGGTCTGCGTCCCCTCCACGTACGCGGAGGTGAACAGGATGCCGGTGAGCTTGGCCTCGCACTCGATCGTGCCGTCGAGGTACAGGTACCAGTAGAAGCCGTAGTCGTAGTTGCCGACGGTGGTGAAGAACGAGATCACCAGCCGCCGCGACCGCCGCACCTCGTTGGCGGAGGTGAACATATCGGTGTGCTTCCAGAGCGTGCCGTAGTCCTCCTCGTGCATGCAGATCGCGTTCGCGACGGTCTTCGGCCGGCCGAACTCGTCCGCCATCACCGCGTCGAAGTAGCGGATCTCGCCGAGGCAGTCGCAGCCGAGCGTCAGGGAGTTGGCGAACCGGCCGAACAGGTACTCGCCCGTGTCGAAGTAGTTCTGCCAGTACCGGGTGGGGGACGGGTCGGCGTACGGCACCACCATCTCGGCGATGGAGGCGCGGTAGATGACGGGACGCACGGCGCCGTCCTGATCCGGATCGGCGAAGGCGAGGTCGCGCAGGATGAGTCCCTCGCGGGCGTCGAAGCCGAGCGAGAACGACCAATTCGCCCAGGTGACGGTGTCGCCGTCGACCGCGAAGCTCGGGCCCTCGGGCTGGGTGATGGAGATCGGCTTGAGCGTGTCGAGCGGTGCGGGGCGTTCGGACTCCAGGTGGAAGTTGCCCGGCTCCTCGGGCACGGGGTGCTCCGCCGCATCCACGACCTGCGTCACCGAGCGGGCGATCATGTCGACGTACGCGCACAGGCCGTCGACGGGGTGCGCCCAGGGGTGGTCCTCGGCGTGGTCCATCCGGAAGGCGAAGACGCGGATGATCCGGCGGCCCTCCTCGCCCGGGATGTCGTACGAGCCGGGCGAGAGGGGCGCGTACACGACCTGCTCGGCCGTGAGTCCGCGCTTCTCGAGGGCGGCCAGCCAGCGGGGGTCGGCGACGAGGATGCCGCCGATCGCCTCGAACTCCTCCTCGAGGATGGGCACTCGACCGCGCTCGCCGTCGATGGGGACGAGCGCGACGACCTCCCCGCGCGTCAGCGACACGGCGGCGTCGGTGCTGTCGCCGGTCGCGACGTCGAGCAGGAGGAGGCGCGCCTCGCGGTCGGGCGCCGGGGCCGTGCCGGCGCGAGCGGCCAGCACATCGGCCTTGTCGGGCTCCAGGAGGCCGACGTAGACGAAGCGCGTGGAGTCCGTCACCGCTCCGGCGTCGCGGAGGATGCGTGCCGCGGTCTCGATCTCGGCGGCGGTCAGGCTGGAGAGCGGGCCGGGGGCGGCCGTCTCGTCGGCGGGCAGGGTGAGGGGAAGCTCGGTGGTCATGGTGCTACGTCTCCTAGGCGCTGATGGTGTCGATGATGTTCTCGTAGGCGTCGCGCTTGCTGCGGCGCAGGACGAGGGCCTGCACCACGCCGATCACCGGGAAGGCGAGCATGGCGGCGAAGAAGGCGATCGAGAGCGGGCCGAGTACTGGGGTGCCCTGCGCATCCACATCGCCGATGAGGAGCGGGAAGTTGTCGACGATGATGGCCGTCACACCCACCAGGCCGATCAGCCCGATGACGGGCGCGATCACGGTGCGCCACGGTCCCGCGCCCGTCTTGGTGCGGGCGAAGTAGACGATCACCGCGAGGCAGGTCAGCGCCATCAGCACCACGATCGCCAGCGTCGCGATGCCGCTGAACCAGGTGAAGACCTGCAGCACCGGGTCGAGGTGGAACAGCGCGAACACGCCGATCAGGACGGCGGCCGTCACGGTCTGCACCAGCGACGAGATGTACGGGGAGGCGTGGGTGCCGTGCACGCGGCCGAGCCGGGCCGGGAGCACCGACGCGTTCGACATCGAGTGCTGGTAGCGGGTGACGACGTTGTGGAACGACAGGACGCAGGCGAACAGGCTCGTGATCAGCAGCACGTTCACGACGACCCCGCCCACGGAGCCGAGGTAGTGCACGGCGGTGTTGACGATGAAGCCGCCGGTGTCCTTCGCCACCACGTCCACGATCTGTGCCGGGCCCCAGCCCATCACGAGCGCCCAGGAGGCGAACGTGTAGAAGACGCCGATCGCGATGACCGCGATGTAGGTCGCCCGCGGGATGGTCTTCTCCGGCTCCTTCGCCTCGTCGCGGAAGATGGCGGTCGACTCGAACCCGATGAACCCGGCGAGCGCGAACATCAGCCCGATGCCCGGGGAGCCCGAGAGAACGGTGCTCGGCTCGAACGGGGTGAGCGACAGCCCGTCCGCGCCGCCCGTGCCGATGATCACGACGCTCAGCACGATCACGATGCCGACCTCCGCGATCAGCAGCACGCCCAGCACCCGCGAGCTCAGCTCGATGTGGCGGTACCCGAGCACGCCCACGAGCGCGATCATCGCCAGGGAGTACACGTACCAGGGGAGGTCCGGCCCGTGCAGCGCGACGACCGACGACTCGAGCGTCGCCCCCAGGTAGCCGTACACCGCCACCTGCACGGTCGTGTACGTCAGCAGCGCCAGGTATGCGGCCGCCAAGCCGAGCGGCCGCCCCATCCCGTACCCGACGTACGTGAAGAACGCGCCGGGCTTCGGGATGAACCGGCTCATCGCGCTCAGCCCCACCGCGAAGAACAGCAGGATGATCGCCCCGATCGCGAACATGCTCGGCACCCCCGCCCCGTTGCCGAGCAGGACCGCGACCGGGAAGCCGCCGCCGATCACCGTGAGCGGAGCCGCCGCGGCGACCACCATGAAGACGATGGAGCCGACGCCGAGCCGGCCCGACAGCTGACGCGACGCGCCTGCGCCGCGGAGCGCGAGCGGATCGCCGAGCAGAGCCTGCGGCTCCTGTGCTGCGGTCATGAGTTCCTCCAAGGGGGAGAGACGGGAAAGGGGATGGTGCGGCCAGTCTCACGACGCGGTGTTGCGCCGCCGTTCCGCACGCGTGAAGAGTCGGCGCTCGCCGAATGGGACGACCCGCGTCGCATTCGGCGGTCACGCTCCCGTGACGCGGCCGAAACCGGGACGCAACACACGCGACGTAGCCTCGCGAACGAGGAGCACCCCGTGACAGCACACCCACCCGTGACGGCCCTGAGCCGGGCGATCGCCGATCCGCGGCCGGTCGACGGCCTCCCCGCGCGCTCGCCGCTGGCCGGGCTCGACCGCCGCAGCCTCGGCTTCGTGGATGTGCTCGCCCAATCGGTCGGCGCGGTGGCGCCCTCGGCGGCGGCCGCGACCTGTCCGGTGCTGGTGGCGGCGCGCGCGGGGTCGGGCACGCTGCTGGCGTTCCTGCTCGCGGCCGTGCTGATGGCCCTCGTCGCGTACGCCGTCAACCAGTTCACGCGACGCCTGGCCGCCACGGGCTCCCTGTACACGTTCGCCGCACGCGGCCTCGGGGTGCGCGCGGGCTTCGCGACCAGCGCCGCGATGCTGGTCGGCTACGGGTTCGTCGCGATGTTCGCCCTCCTGGGGGCGGCGTACTACTCGCTGACCCTCCTCTCCCACGCGTCGCCGGGCCTGGCCGGCTCGCGCGGGCTCGTCCTCCTGCTCCTCGTCGGGTTCGGGGCGCTCTGCCTGCTCGTCCTCTGGCGGGGGATCCGCCTCTCCACCCGGGTCACGCTCGTCATCGAGCTGCTTTCGATCGCCGCCATCCTGGTGCTGATCGCCGTGCTGCTCGTGCGCGTGCCGGGATCATCGTTCTGGAACGTCGCCCTGCCGCGCGACGTCGGCCTCCCGCAACTGGCGGCCGGGACGACGGTGGCGGTGACCGCCTTCGTCGGCTTCGAGAGCGCGGCGACGCTCGGAGCGGAGTCCCGGCGGCCGTTCGCCACCATCCCGCGCACCATCCGCTGGACCGTCATCGCAGCTGGTGTGCTCTACCTGCTCTCGGCCTACACGCAGCTCGCGGGCTTCGACGCCCTGGGCGGAGACCTCGCCGGCAGCGACAGCCCCGTCAACGACCTCGCCGCCCGCGCCGGAGTCGAATGGATCGGGCTCCTGCTGGATGCAGCACTGGCCTGCTCCTTCCTCGCCTGCGCGCTGGCCTCCACCACGGCCCTCGCCCGCGTGCTGTTCTCCCTCGGGCGCGAGGGCATCGCACCGCGCGCCCTCGGCCGCACCCACCGCCGCTTCCGCACCCCGCACATCGCGCTCGCCGTGGGACTGGCGGCCGAGGTCGCCGTTCCGGCGGTGCTCGTCGCCTCCGGGATGGGCGCTTGGCAGGCCATGGGCGTGATCGTCGTCTGCGCGGCCGCCGGCTACATGACCGCCTACGCGCTGGTGTGCGTGGCGACGCCGTTCTTCCTGCGCCGGATCGGGGAGCTCACGATCGGCCCGGCCGTCGCCGCGGGGATCGCCGCCGCCGGACTGATCGCCGCACTCGGGCTGGACCTGTGGCTCGAAGTCTCCGGAGTCCGTTGGCTCGCCGTCGTGCTGCTCGCCGCGGTGGCGGCGATCGCGGTGGTCCTCTACCTGCTCTGCCGCAGAAGCCGGGCGGACGCCCTGGGGCGGATCGGCCTCTACGACGAACCGACGACGGGGGACGTGCTCGGCGGCGCGCCATGAACGCCATCCCGGAGCTGAGCGGACGGCAGCCCGGCGCGGTGCACAGCGCCCTCGCCGTGCTGGAGGAGGTCGCGCGCTCCGGCCCGGGGATCACGGCCCAGCAGATCTCGGTGCGCCTCGGCCTGCCGCGCGCCACGGCGTACCGCCTCCTCAACCTCCTGGTGCAGGACGAGTACCTGGTGCGGATGCCCGACCTCCGCGGCTTCGCCCTCGGCCGCAAGGTCGCCGAGCTGGCGGACGTGGCCCAGGCCCAGGATGCCGCGGCGACGGCGCGCGAAGCCGTCACCGACCTGCGCACTCACATCCGCGGCGGCGTGCATCTCGCGGTCTACCGGGAGGGGCGGGTCGTCCCGGTCGACGTCGACCCCGACTTCCCGCTCTCGGACCCCAAGCGGATCGGGAGCGACCTCAGCGTCTCCGCGCTGGGCCGCCTGCTGCTGGCGGAGCAGGCGGCACGCACCGTCCCGTCGCCCACGCGCTACGCCACGCAGGAGGGCGAGCTGACGCCCGGCTTCGGCTGCTTGGCCGTTCCCGTGCGCGGCGAGGACGACCGCCTCATCGCCGGACTCGCGCTGGCCCTCCCGGCCTCGCGCCTGGCGGATCGCGACGGTCTCGTCTCGCTGGTCGCCGACACGGCGATCCGGCTGGGGTCGCTGCTGCAGCGGGTGTGACGGTTCGGGGCGTCAGCGGGCCCGGACCAGGCGCACGACCTCCACAGCGGCCTCGCCGACCTGCTCCACCTTCGCGGCGCCGTCCGCGGCGAAGCCGTTCTTCCGGTAGAAGGCGTGCGCCCGCGGATTGTCCGCCATGACCCACAGGTAGGCGTCGGCCGTGCCCACGGCCGCGTCGAGCAGGCTCCGCCCGGCGCCCGAGCCGTGCGCGCTCGCGAGCAGGTAGATGCCCTCCAGCTCGAGCGGGACCGGCGCTTCGGCGTCGCGACCCGCTCCCGCGCTCGCCCAGCCGACGATCGCCCCGTCCATCTCGGCGACCCAGACCCTCGTATCGCCCGACTCGATGATGCTGCTCCACGTCTGCGCGCGCCGCTGCACGTCGAGCCCGGCGAGCACCTCGGCCGGTAGCTGGCGGACGTACGCCTCCCGCCAGGACGCCACGTGGACTTTCGCGATGCCGGGAGCATCGTCCGCCGTCGCCGCACGCACGGTGATCGCGGGCACTCCCGTGGTCATGCCGTCTCCTTGGCGATGGCAGCATACGTGCCCTCGGTCGCACGCAGGAGGTCGTCCGGCGCCAGCTCGATGTCGAGGCCCCGCTTGCCGCCCGAGACGAAGACGGTCTCGAAGAGCTGCGCCGTCTCGTCCACCACGGTGACGTGCCGCGTCTTCTGGCCGATCGGGCTGATGCCGCCGACGACGTAGCCGGTTCGCCGCTCGGCCACGGCCGGGTCGGCCATCCCGGCCCGCTTGGCGCCCACGGCCGCCGCCAGGGCCTTCAGATCGAGGAGGCCGGTGACCGGCACGACGCCGACGACCAGGCCGAGCTCGGTGTCGGCGAGCAGGGTCTTGAACACCCGGTCCGGCTCGACGCCGAGCGCCTCCGCGGCCTCCAGCCCATACGACGCGGCGGCCGGATCGTGCTCGTACGGATGCAGGGAGAACGGCAGTCCGGCAGCAGTCAGCGCGACGGTCGCCGGCGTCCCCGCCGAGGCCTTCGGCTTCGCCATCAGGCGCCCGGCTCCGTGACGCGCGGGCCGTTGGCGCGGAACAGCTGCATCGACGCGCCGCCGACGAGACGCGTCGAGCCGGGCAGGAGCAGGGTCGGGTCCTCCGCGATCGGCACCTCCGTCGCGCTGTCCCAGAGCAGCTGGTACGACTCGACGCCCGGGGCGACCGGCAGGGACACCTCCACGTCGTCCTCCACGCCGTGCACGATGAGGAGCACGCGGTTGAACTCCTCCCTGTCGGGCGTCGAGGCGACCAGGTACTGCAGGGTGCGGTTCTCGGGCGAGTTCCAGTCCTCGTCGTCCATCCGGCTGCCCGTCGCGTCGTACCAGTCCATGTGGCTCGCGTTGGGGGTCGTCTCGCCGAGGACGGCGTACCGGCTCGGCCGCAGGGCCGGGTTGCTGCGCCGCAGCTCCAGGAGGCGCTTGGTCGTCTCCTCGAACTCGCGCTGCTCCCGCGAGCGCAGCCAGCTCAGCCAGGTGAGCTCGCTGTCGTGGCAGTAGGCGTTGTTGTTGCCGCGCTGGGTGCGGCCGTACTCGTCGCCGGCCGTGATCATCGGCACGCCGGCCGAGAGCAGCAGCGTCCCCATCAGGTTGCGCATCGCCTTGTGCCGAGCGAGGAGGATGCTCTCGTCCACGGTCGGCCCCTCGGCGCCGTGGTTGAAGGACCGGTTGTTGTCGGTGCCGTCGCGGTTGTCCTCCCCGTTGCCGAGGTTGTGCTTCACGTCGTAGGCGGTGAGGTCGGCCATGGTGAAGCCGTCGTGCGCCGTCACGAAGTTGACGGACGCGAGCGGGCCGCGCTCCGGAGCGAACGTGTTCGACGAGCCCGCCAGGCGCGTCGCGAACCCGCCGATGCCGACGGGCGCCTGACCGTTCCTCCTGGCCTCGGCGATGTCGGCGAGCCAGAAGTTGCGCACGCGGTCGCGGTAGCGGTCGTTCCACTCGGACCAGCCGTCGGGGAAGTTGCCGGTCTGCCAGCCGCCGAGCCCGACATCCCACGGCTCGGCGATCATCTTCACTCCCTGGAGACCCGGATCCTCGATCGCGGCGTGCAGGAGCGGGTGATCGGGGGAGTAGGAGGCGTCGGCGCCGCGGCCGAGGGTCGCGGCCAGGTCGAACCGGAAGCCGTCGATCTGCATCTCGTTCGCCCAGTAGCGCAGCGAGTCGAGCACCAGCCGCTGCGGGACGGGGTTGCCGAAGTCGACGGTGTTGCCGCAGCCCGTGACGTCGATGTAGACGCCCTGCTCGTCCTGGCGGTAGTAGGTGGGGTTGTCGATGCCGCGGAAGCTCGTGCGCGGGCCGCCGATCCCCTCCTCGGCCGTGTGGTTGTAGACGACGTCGAGGATGACCTCGATGCCGGCCTGGTGCAGCAGCTTCACCATCCCCTTGAACTCCGCGAGGATCGCCTCCGGGCCGGCCGCCTGCGCCCCGCGCGAGGCGTACGGCGCGTGCGGGGTGAAGAAGTTGAGGGTGTTGTAGCCCCAGTAGTTGGTGAGGCCCTGCTGGATGAGGCGCTGCTCCGAGACGAACGTCTGGACCGGCAGCAGCTCGACGGCCGTCACACCGAGATCGCGGAGGTACCCGATCGACGACTCGTGGGCGAGCCCGGCGTACGTGCCGCGCAGCTCCTCCGGCACGGCCGGGTTGACCTTGCTGAAGCCGCGGACGTGCGTCTCGTAGACCACCGTGTGATCGAGCGGGGTGGCGGGCTTGACGACGTCGCCCCAGTCGAAGCCGTCCTCGATGACGACGCCCCGCCAGGCGTCCGACCCGGCGCGGACCATTCCGCGGGCGTAGGGGTCGAGCAGCAGCGTCTCGGGGTTGAACACGTTCTGCGGCGACGTCGGGCCGGAGACGCGGACCGCGTAGCGGCTGCCGACGGTCAGCGAGCGCGAGCGCACCGACCAGACCCCGTTCGCGTCGCGGGTCATCGGGCGCGTCTTCACGAGCCAGTTGGGGTCGCGCTCGTCGAAGAGGCACAGTTCCATCGCGTCGGCGTTGGCGGAGAACACCCGCAGCTCGCCGCCGTTCGGCCCGACGCGGACGCCCAGATTGCGCAGAGGATCGGCGGAGGTCATGCGATCTAGAGTAGTGACAGGCGCCCGGGCATCCGTCCGGCGCCGCACCCGCGAACCGAGGAGGGCCCGGTGCCGGTCTATCTCGACCACGCCGCGACGACCCCCGTGCGCCCCGAGGCGATCGCCGCCTTCGCCGACGCGATGGGCGTCGTCGGCAACCCCTCCAGCATCCACAGCCAGGGCCAGCAGGCCAAGCGGATGCTGGAGGAGGCGCGGGAGGCGGTCGCGGCCACGCTCGGCTGCGACCCGATCGAGGTCGTCTTCACGTCGGGCGGCACCGAGTCGATCAACCTCGCGGTCAAGGGCCTCTACTGGGCGCGCAACGCGCAGGCGCAGCGGCCGCGCATCCTCGTGCCCGGCGGGGAACACCATGCGACCACCGACACCATCGAGTGGCTGGAGCGGGCGGAGGGTGCCCGACCCGAGTGGCTGGACCTCGACGCCGAGGGGCGCATCGTGCCCGCGCCGATCACCGCGCCGGATGAGACGGCGCTGCTCACCTTCCTCGCGGTCAACAACGAGGTCGGCACGATCCAGCCGGTCGTCGACCTGGCGGCTCCGGCGCGGGAGGCGGGGGTGCCCGTGCACGTCGACGGGGTCTCCGCCTACGGCCACCTGCCGATCGACTTCGCCGCGCTCGGCGTGGATGCGCTGAGCGTGTCCGCCCACAAGATCGGCGGGCCGGTCGGCATCGGCGCGCTCGTGCTGAGCCGCACCTCCACGGTCGTGCCGCTGATCCACGGCGGCGGCCAGCAGCGCCAGGTGCGCAGTGGGACGCAGGACGTCGCGGCGGCCGTATCGTTCGCGGTCGCGGCCCGGGCGGCGGAGGCCGAGCGCGTCGCCGAGGCCGCGCGGCTCGGGGCGCTGCGCGACCGCCTCATCGCCGGCGTGCGCTCGGCCGTGCCGGAGGCCGTGCTGAGCGGTCCGGAGCCGGCGTCGGGGGAGCGGGTCGCGTCGAACGCGCACTTCGTCTTCCCCGGGGCGCAGGGCGACTCCCTGCTCTTCCTGCTCGACATGGCGGGCCTGTCCGTCTCCACCGGATCGGCGTGCACCGCCGGCATCCCGGAGCCGTCGCAGGTGCTGCTCGCGATGGGCCGGAGCGAGCTCGACGCCCGCAGCGCGCTGCGGTTCACCCTGGGCCGCACCTCCACGGAAGCGGACGTGGACGCGTTGCTCGCTGCTCTCCCGGCGGCCTACGCCCAGGCGGCCCGCGCGGGACACGCCGAGCGGGCGTCCCGCCTCGCCTGAGCGCCGCCCGGCCGACCCTCAGCCCCGACAGCGTAGAATCCCGGGGTGAAGGTTCTGGCAGCGATGAGCGGGGGAGTGGACTCCGCGGTGGCGGCGGCGCGCGCGGTCGAGGCCGGGCACGACGTGGTCGGCGTGCATCTCGCCCTCAGCCGGATGCCCGGGACGCTGCGCACCGGCAGCCGCGGCTGCTGCACCATCGAGGACTCGATGGACGCCCAGCGCGCCGCGAACATCATCGGCATCCCGTACTACGTGTGGGACTTCTCCGAGCGGTTCAAGCTCGACGTCGTCGACGACTTCATCGCCGAGTACGCCGCCGGCCGCACGCCCAACCCGTGCATGCGCTGCAACGAGCGGATCAAGTTCGCCGCGCTGCTCGAGAAGGCCCTCGACCTCGGCTTTGACGCCGTGTGCACCGGGCACTACGCCGCCGTCGTCACCGACGAGAACGGCAATCGCGAGCTGCACCGCGCCAGCGCCTGGGCCAAGGACCAGTCGTACGTGCTCGGGGTGCTGACGGCCGACCAGCTCGCGCACGCGATGTTCCCCCTCGGTGCGACGCCGTCCAAGGCGGAGGTCCGCGCGGAGGCGGAGGCCCGCGGCCTCAGCGTCGCGAACAAGCCCGACTCGCACGACATCTGCTTCATCCCGGACGGCGACACCCGCGGCTGGCTCGCCGAGCGCGTGGGAGCCGAGACCGGCGACATCCTGGATCGCGACGGCAACCGCATCGGCAGCCACGAGGGCGCGCTCGCGTTCACGGTCGGACAGCGCAAGGGGCTCAACATCGGCTACCCCTCCGCCGACGGCCGTCCGCGCTTCGTGCTGGAGGTGCGACCCAAGGACAACACGGTGGTCGTCGGCCCGAAGGAGGCGCTCGACATCGCGGAGATCGCGGGCTCGCGCTTCACCTGGGCCGGCCTCGCGCCCGCCGATTCGGCCACCCCCTTCGACTGCGACGTGCAGATCCGCGCCCACTCCGACCCCGTGCCCGCCGTCGCCTTCGTCGCGGACGGCGAGCTCGTCGTGCGCCCGCACACCCCGCTCGACGGCGTCGCCCCCGGTCAGACCGCCGTCGTGTACGTCGGCACGCGGGTGCTCGGCCAGACCACGATCGACCGCACCGTCTCCGCCGTCCCGGCCTGAGGCGCGGCCGCCTCCTCCCGCGCACATTCGGCACGAATCGCGGCTTCGGGGCGCGGTATCCCGCGATTCGTGCCGAATGCGCACGGGCCGGGGAGGCGCCGTGGCGGTGTCGGCGGCGCTGCCTAGTATTGGTCCGTGAGCGAGATCTCTGAGACCAGTGACACCCCGGTCGAGTTCGGCGACCTCGACTTCGAGGCGGCGCGGGCGGAGGCCGACCGGCTCGCCGAGCGCATCGAGGGCGCGCGCGTGGCGTACTACGGCGACGGCGACTCCGCGCTCTCCGACGCGGAGTACGACGCCGACTTCCACCGCCTGGAGGCGATCGAGCGGGCGTTCCCCGAACTGGCCGGGCAGGACAGCCCCACCCAGCAGGTCGGCGCGGTCGTGGCCTCGGTCGGCTTCCCCGAGCACGAGCACGCCGAGCGCATGCTCAGCCTCGACAACGTCTTCTCGATCGACGAGTTCCGCGACTGGGCGGCCAAGACGGCCGCGGCCGCCGGGCGTCCGGTGCGCTGGCTCACCGAGCTCAAGATCGACGGCCTCGCGATCAGCCTCGCCTACCGCGACGGCGTGCTCGAGACGGCGACCACCCGCGGCGACGGCCGGGTCGGCGAGGACATCACCGAGAACATCGACTGGATCCCGACCATCCCGCGGCAGCTGAGCGGCACGGGCTACCCGGCGTTCTTCGAGGTGCGCGGCGAGGTCTTCCTGCGCACCGTGGACTTCGAGGCGCTCAATCAGCGCCAGCGCGACCTGCAGGCCGCCTACGAGGACGAGGAGCGGGCGAAGGGGCGCCCCGAGGACCGCATCAAGACGCGGTATCCCGAGTTCGCGAACGCCCGCAACACCGCGGCGGGCAGCCTGCGCCAGCGCCGCGAGAACAAGAACGCCTTCGAGCTGGAGCTCATGCGCGAGCGGCTCGGGCGGCTCTCCCTTTACCTCCACGGCATCGGCGCGTGGCAGCATCCCGACGTCGTCGCCCAGTCCGAGATCTACGGGCTGCTCGCCGGGTGGGGCCTGCCCGTGTCGCCGCACTCGCGCGTGTTCGACTCGGTGGAGGAGGTCGCCGGCTACATCGCCGACCGCGGCGAACACCGGCACGACGTCGAGCACGAGATCGACGGCATCGTGGTGAAGGTCGACGAGCTCGACCTCCACGTGGAGCTCGGCGCCACCAGCCGCGCCCCGCGCTGGGCGATCGCCTACAAGTACCCGCCCGAGGAGGTGCACACGAAGCTCCTCGACATCGTCGTCGGGGTGGGGCGCACCGGCCGCGCGACGCCGTACGCCGTGATGGAGCCCGTGAAGGTCGCCGGCTCGACCGTGCGGCAGGCCACCCTGCACAACCAGGAGGTGGTGCGTGCCAAGGGCGTCATGATCGGCGACACCGTCGTGCTGCGCAAGGCGGGGGACGTCATCCCGGAGATCCTCGGAGCCGTCGAGCAGCAGCGCGACGGCACCCAGGTCGAGTGGCACATGCCCGAGGTGTGCCCGGAGTGCGGCACCCCCCTCCGCCCGATGAAGGAGGGCGACATCGACCTCCGGTGCCCGAACGCCCGATCGTGCCCGGCGCAGGTGCGCGGGCGCGTGGAGCACATCGGATCGCGGGGCGGCCTCGACATCGAGGCGCTCGGAGAAGTCACGGCGGCGGCGTTGACCCAGCCGGTCGTGCCGGCCACCCCGCCGCTCGCGACCGAGGCCCGGCTGTTCGACCTCGAGATCGACGAGCTCGTCCCGATCGAGGTGCTCGTGCGCGACTCCGAGACGGGCGAGATCAAGCTCGACGAGGTGACGGGCGAGCCGATCCGCCGCTCGCCGTTCCAGCGCCTCGGCGCCAAGACGTACCCGCCCGGCACGGAGGACCTCGACCCGGCGGAGCGCCGCCGTCTGGGCATCCGCAAGGACCACCAGCTCGTCCTGCCCTCGGAGGCGGCGACGAAGCTGCTCGCCGAGCTCGAGAAGGCGAAGACCAAGCCCCTCTGGCGCATCCTGGTCTCCCTGAACATCCGCCACGTCGGCCCCGTCGCGGCGCGCGCGCTGGCCGACTACTTCGGATCGCTCGACGCGATCCGCGCTGCGAGCAGGGAGGAGCTCGCCGAGGTCGACGGCGTCGGCGGCATCATCGCCGACGCGGTGATCGACTGGTTCGGCGTCGACTGGCACGTCGACATCGTCGACCGCTGGACGAAGGCGGGCGTGCAGTTCTCGACGCCCGGCCACCCCGGTCCGGGCGCCGCGGCCGACGCCGGCGGCGTGCTCGCGGGGCTGACCGTCGTCGCCACCGGCTCGCTGGAGGGGTACACGCGCGAGGGCGCCCAGGAGGCGATCATCGCCGCGGGCGGGAAGGCCGCATCGAGCGTCTCGAAGAAGACGGATTTCGTCGCCGCCGGACCCGGCGCGGGGTCTAAGCTCACCAAGGCGGAGGAGCTCGGACTCCGGGTCCTCGACGCCGCTCAGTTCCGCATCCTCGTCGAACAGGGCCCGGATGCCCTCGGAGAGGCCTGAACCTGTCAGTCAAAGCGCGGACAGGATCCGAAGTCTCCCCCTGAATCGGGGGTAGAACGGCCTGCCGACGTCCATGTTTTCCCCGATAGCATGCAGAGGTGCGCTCACCCGATGCGCACTGCAAGGGCTTAGCTCGCTCGCTCTCGGAGGGACCCGGACGGAGTGCTGGTCGGCTTTGCAGCTGTCTCCATTGTGACCTCGGCAGTCTCAGGACTGACCGGGGCCTTCGTCGTACCCGCCGACGCCTCCATCGCGCCCGCGTCGCAGACCGTCGCCGCCGCCGGCATCACGTCGGATGCACCCGTCTCGGGAGCCTCGAATGTCACGACGACCTCCACTCTCGGCCGGCTCGCCGGAGTGAGCGCCTCCGCCCTTCCGGCCTACCTCACCGGGCATCATGCCGAGATCGACAAGCTGATCGCGGATCCGCCTGCGGCGACCGACGTCAGCCGGGTCTGGTCGATCCTCGACGCCAAGCAGCAGGCGGTGCTCCTGAAGGAGGCCCCGCACCTCATCGGCAACCTCGAGGGCGTCCCGTACACCGTGCGCGGCCGCGCGAACGCGCTCGACCTCAAGCGAACCATCGCGACCGCGAAGACCGACCTCAAGACCGAGCGCGGCAAGACCCAGCGTCTCGTCCTCCAGCGTCAGCTGACCACTCTCGGCAACGTGAAGGACGCCCTCGAGAAGAAGGACGGCGTCACCCGCACCCTCGTCTCGCTCGACACCTCCTCCGACGCGAAGGCGGCCATCGTCGTCGGCGACCTGAGCACGGCGAAGTACGTGAGCGTGCTCGTGCCGGGCATGTACATGTCCGTCGGTGAGCAGATCGAGGCCTGGGCGGAGGTCGCGCAGGACCTGCACGATCAGGAGGCCGGATTCCTGAAGCGCATCGCCGGTCAGGGCAGCGGATCGAAGACGCCCGGGGTCGCCGTGGTCGCCTGGATCGGCTACCAGACGCCGGTGCTCACGAACATCGGCGGCCTGGCGCTCGCGCAGCAGGGCGCCGACAGCCTGGAGCGCACGCTGGAGGGCATCACGAGTCTGCGGGCCGCCGATCCGCCGTACCTCAGCGTCTTCGCGCACTCCTACGGCTCGACCGCCGCACTGCTCGCGCTGGAGCGCGGGAACGTGCAGGTCGACGCGCTGGCCCTGATGGGCTCGCCCGGAAGCGACGCGCAGTCCGTGAAGGACCTCTCGGTGCGCGGCGGCAACGTCTGGGTGGGCGAGGCCCCGATGGACCCGATCGTCGACAGCGCGTTCTTCGGCAGCGATCCCGGCTCGCCGTCGTACGGCGCGAAGAAGATGGGCGTCGGCGGCGCCGTCGACCCGCTGACGCACCGCGCGCTCGCGGGGTCGAGCGGGCACAACGAGTACTTCACCGCGGGCACCGAGTGCATGCGCAACCTCGCGATGATCGGGATCGATCAGGGGCGCCTCGTCCTCTGACCCGTCCGCGGCCCGCATAATGGACGGGATGGGATCGGACGACGAGCAGCAGGACGGCGAGCAGCAGGACGACGTGCAGCACGAGAAGCGCGGGTCGTCGCGCCGCGACTTCCTGAAGGGTGCGGGCCTCGTGGCCGCCGGGGCGGTGGCGGGCGGCGCCGGGGGAGCGGCCGCGGGAGCCGCGTACGCCTCGCGACCGGTGGCCGGGGAGGCTCCGCGCGCCGAGCCGGGCGAGGAGTACCCGCCGCTTCCCCCGCGGGCGAAGCCGGGCTTCGACCACCTGGTCGTGCTCATGTACGAGAACCGGTCGTTCGACAACCTCCTGGGCTGGCTCTACGACGAGAAGAACCTGCCCAAGGGCAAGCGGTTCGACGGCCTGGCCTTCGGCGACTACCGCAACCCGGACCCGAACGGCGGTCCGGACATCCCCGTGCACGCGTACGAGGGTACGACCGACTTCGTGATGCGCCAGCCGTCGCCGGACCCCGGCGAGGTCTACCCGCACGTCAACACCCAGCTCTTCGACATCGTGGATCCGCCGTCGAACGCGGACGCGCTCGTCAAGGACATGCAGCCGCCCTACAACGCGCCGGTGCCGGGGCAGAAGCCGGGGATGGACGGCTTCGTCCGCGACTACATCGGCGTGCTCCGCAAGGACACCGGTCAGGAGCCGGTGGCCGACGACTACCGCAGGATCATGGGGTCGTTCACCCCGGACATGCTGCCGGTGTTCTCCACGCTCGCGCGCCAGTTCGCGGTCTACGACGACTGGCATTGCGCCGTGCCGTCGCAGACGTTCTGCAACCGGTCGTTCTTCAACGCCTCCACCTCGCACGGCTACGTCGACAACGCCGGAGACGGGGGCCTGCGCAAGTGGTTCGATCCGGCCAATGATGCGCCCACGATCTTCAACCGGCTGGAGGAGGCAGGGCGCAGCTGGCGCGTCTACTTCGACGACCGCCAGCTGATCTCCCTGACGGGCTTCATCCACGCGCCCGCGCTGGAGCCGTACTGGCGCACCAACTTCCGCACGATGTCCCATTTCTACAAGGATGTCGAGGAGGGCACCCTGCCCGACTACGCGTTCGTCGAGCCGCGATTGCTCTACGACCACAACGACATGCACCCGCCGGGAGGTCCGACGACCGAGGAGGAGGTCGGGGGCGAGGTGATCGTCGGAGGCGCCATCTCCGACGTCCGTGCCGGCGACCTGCTGCTCCACAACATCTACTCCGCCATCCGGTCGTCGCGGAGCGCCAAGGGCTCCAACGCGCTGAACACGATGCTCCTCGTCACCTTCGACGAGCACGGCGGCACGTACGACCACGTGCCGCCCGGGCCGGCGACGCCGCCCGACCAGACCGGGCCGGGGGAGAACGGCTTCCTGTTCGACCGGCTCGGCCTGCGCGTCCCCGCCATCGCGATCTCGGCGTACACCGAGCGCGGCTCGATCCTCCACGAGGAGATGCACCACGCCGCGGTGATCGCCACGCTGTGCGAGAAGTACGGGCTCGACAACCTGACGGAGCGGGATCGCGGCGCGCGCACCCTGCGCGACGCCGTCAATCTGTCGACGCCTCGGCAGCCCGGGACCTGGCCGGACACCCATCCGCAGTACCTCCCGGCGAACCCGGAGGCCGACGCCCCGGCCCCGGGCGACCAGGACCGCCCGCTGAGCCCGCCCGGGGTGGGACTGGTCGGTCTGCTGACCGCTCGCTACGGCAAGCCGGGCGACGCCGTCCCGGTGACGTACCAGGAGGCGTACGACGCCGTGCACCGGCTCGGCCTCGGGCTCTTCGGCGAGCAATAGAATCGTCTTAGGCCGCCGGGCGCACCCGCGGCACCTCAACACACCAGCACCGACGGAGACGTATGTCCGAAATCAGCGCAGAACAGGTCGCGCACCTGGCGAGTCTCGCCAGGATCGACCTCAGCCCGGAAGAGATCGAGAGCCTCACGAGCGAGCTCGGCCAGATCGTGGAGTCGGTCGCCAAGGTGCAGCAGGTCGCCGGACCCGACGTGCCGGCCACGAGCCACCCGCTGCC
Organism: Leifsonia naganoensis; assembly: GCF_013410615.1. Lineage (NCBI taxonomy): Bacteria > Bacillati > Actinomycetota > Actinomycetes > Micrococcales > Microbacteriaceae > Leifsonia > Leifsonia naganoensis. Next base: position 4,107,266 of record NZ_JACCHJ010000001.1, on the reverse strand, counting down.
GCTGACGAACGTCTTCCGGCGCGACGAGGTCGTGCCGTCCCTGACGGTCGACCAGGCGCTCTCGGGCGCCCCCGCACGCGACGGCGACCGCTTCAAGGTCGCCGCCATCCTGGACGAGGAGTGACCATGACGGACCTGACCAGACTCAGCGCCGCCGCACTGGCCGACCTGCTCTCGACCGGCGAGGTGTCGTCCGTCGAGGCGACCCGCGCCCACCTCGAGCGCATCGAGGCGGTCGACACCGACGTGCACGCCTACCTGCACGTGGCGGGCGAGAAGGCCCTGCGCACCGCTGCCGAGATCGACGGCCGCCGCGCCGCGGGCGACGCCCTCGGGCCGCTCGCCGGCGTCCCGGTCGCGATCAAGGATGTGCTCGCGACGAACGACATGCCGTCGACCTCGGGATCGAAGATCCTCGAGGGCTGGCTGCCCCCGTACGACGCGACCGTGGTGCGCAAGCTGCGGGAGGCCGACCTCGTCCCGCTCGGCAAGACCAACATGGACGAGTTCGCGATGGGCTCCTCGACGGAGCACTCGGCGTACGGCCCGACCCGCAACCCGTGGGACCTGGAGCGCATCCCGGGCGGCTCCGGTGGCGGCTCGGCCGCGGCCGTGGCGGCCTTCGAGGCGCCGTTCGCCCTCGGCTCGGACACGGGCGGATCGATCCGCCAGCCGGCCGCCGTGACCGGCTCCGTCGGCGTCAAGCCGACCTACGGCGGCGTGAGCCGGTACGGCGCGATCGCGCTGGCCAGCTCGCTCGACCAGGTCGGCCCGGTCTCCCGCTCGGTGCTCGACGCCGGGCTGCTGCACGACGTGATCGCCGGCCACGACCCGCTCGACTCGACCTCGCTCTCCGACACCTGGCCGTCGATGGCCGCCGCGGCCCTCGCCGGTCAGACGGACGGCGCCCTGCGCGGCGTGCGCGTCGGCGTCATCAAGGAGATCTCCGGCGACGGCTTCCAGGCCGGCGTGAAGCAGCGCTTCGACGAGGCGGTGGCCCTGCTCGAGAGCGCCGGCGCCGAGGTCGTCGAGGTCAGCGCGCCGAGCTTCGAGTACGCCGTCTCGGCCTACTACCTGATCCTGCCCGCCGAGGCGTCCAGCAACCTGGCGCGCTTCGACTCGGTGCGCTTCGGACTCCGCGTCGACCCGACGGACGGCCCGGTCACGGTCGAGCGCGTCATGGCGGCCACCCGCGACGCCGGCTTCGGCCCCGAGGTGAAGCGCCGCATCATCCTCGGCACCTACGCGCTGAGCGCCGGCTACTACGACGCCTACTACGGCAGCGCGCAGAAGGTCCGCACGCTCATCCAGCGCGACTTCTCGGCCGCATTCGAGAAGGTCGACGTGCTGGTCAGCCCGAGCGCGCCGACCACCGCGTTCAAGCTCGGCGAGAAGCTCGCCGACCCGATGGCGATGTACCTCAACGACATCACCACCATCCCGGCGAACCTCGCCGGTGTGCCCGGGATGGGCCTGCCGATCGGCCTCGCGCCGGAGGACGGCCTCCCCGTCGGCATGCAGCTGATGGCGCCGGCCCGTGCCGACGCCCGGCTGTACACGATCGGCGCCGCCCTCGAGCGGCTGCTGGAGGAGAAGTGGGGTCGCACCCTGCTGAGCCAGGCCCCTGACCTGGCCGCCACCGAGATGTTCGCGAACGAAGAGGGAGCCGTCTGATGGCCGGTGCGGAACTGATGGACTTCGACAAGGCCCTGGAGCTGTTCGAGCCGGTGCTCGGCTTCGAGGTGCACGTCGAGCTCAACACCAAGACGAAGATGTTCTGCGGCTGCGCCAACGAGTTCGGCTCGGGTGCCAACACGAACACCTGCCCGACCTGCCTGGGCCTGCCCGGCGGTCTGCCGCAGGTGAACGAGAAGGCGATCGAGTCGAGCATCCGCCTGGGCCTCGCGCTCGGCTGCGGTATCGCCGAGACGAGCCGCTTCGCCCGCAAGAACTACTTCTACCCCGACACGGCGAAGAACTTCCAGACGTCCCAGTACGACGAGCCGATCGCCCACGACGGCTCGGTCACCATCGAGCTGGAGTCGGGCCGCGAGGTCACCGTGCTCATCGAGCGCGCCCACATGGAGGAGGACGCCGGCAAGCTGACGCACGTCGGGGGCGCCGCGGGCCGCATCCAGGGCGCCGACTACTCTCTCGTGGACTACAACCGCGGCGGCGTCCCGCTCGTCGAGATCGTCACGCGGATGATCGAGGGCGCCGAGGCAGACGCACCGGAGATCGGGCGCACCTACGTGCGTGCGATCCGCGACATCGTGAAGGCGCTGGGCGTCTCGAACGCGCGGATGGAGGAGGGCAACGTCCGCTGCGACGCGAACGTGTCGCTCCGTCCCCGCGGCTCCGGCACGCTGGGCACCCGCACCGAGACCAAGAACGTCAACTCGCTGCGCTCGGTCGAGCGCGCCGTGCGCTACGAGATCCAGCGCCAGGCCGCCATCCTGGCCGCCGGCGGCACGATCACCCAGGAGACCCGCCACTGGCACGAGGACACCGGCACCACCAGCGCCGGCCGTCCCAAGAGCGACGCGGACGACTACCGCTACTTCCCGGAGCCCGACCTGGTGCCCGTGGCCCCGAGCCGCGAGTGGGTCGAGGAGCTCCGGGGCACACTGCCCGAGCAGCCGTCGGTGCGCCGCAAGCGCCTCGCGGCCGACTGGGGCTTCACCGCCCTGGAGTTCCAGGACGTCGAGAACGCTGACCTGCTCGACGAGGTGGAGGCGACGGTCGCCGCCGGCGCCACCGCCGCCGCCGCACGCAAGTGGTGGACCGGCGAGATCGCCCGACTGGCGAACGCGTCGAACGTCCCCGCCGGCACGCTGGTGAGCCCGGCGCACGTCGCCGAGCTGGCCGGGCTGGTCGAGGCGGGCACGCTCACCGACCGCCTCGCCCGCCAGGTGCTCGAGGGCGTCATCGCAGGCGAGGGTCGCCCGCAGGAGGTCGTGGACGCCCGCGGTCTCGCGGTCGTGTCGGACGACGGAGCGCTCATCGCCGCGATCGACGAGGCGCTGGCCGCCCAGCCGGACGTGCTCGCGAAGATCCGCGACGGCAAGGTGCAGGCCGCCGGCGCCGTCATCGGCGCGGTCATGAAGGCCATGCGGGGGCAGGCCGACGCCGCGCGCGTGCGCGAGCTCGTCCTGGAGCGCGCCGCGCAGTAGCGCGACCGATCCAGTGGTCATGACACGCCGTGCGAGCAGCTGCTCGCACGGCGTGTCTCGTCAGGTGGATGCTCTCGCGTGGACACTCCCAGCATCGCGCGGCAGAGTAGGCGCATGGGCGTCTTCACTCTCGGCGGGCTGACCTCGGTCCCCGCCTCCTCCCGCACCGATCTGCTCGCTCCGGCCGCGCTCGACGCGCTGACCGTGCTCGGCTGGCTCGATGACGTCGGCGTGGTCGAGATCGATCCGGACGTGTCCGACACGGCCGCGACCCGCGAGGTGTTCGGGCTGGATGCGGCGACGCTCGCCAACTGCGTCGTCGTCGGCGGCAAGCGCGAGGGCGCCGAGCGCATCGCCGCGTGCGTGGTGCTCTCGACGACCCGTGCCGACGTCAACGGCACCGTCAAGCGCCTGCTGGACGTGCGCAAGGCGTCGTTCCTGCCGATGGACCGCGCGGTCGAGCTGACCGGGATGGAGTACGGCGGCATCACGCCGATCGGCCTGCCCGCGGACTGGCCGGTGCTGGTCGACTCCCGGGTCGAGCAGGCGGAGGTCGTGATCGTCGGCTCCGGCGTGCGCCGCTCGAAGATCCTCGTTCCGGGCCGGCTGCTCGCGTCGCTGCCGCACGCGCAGGTGATCGACGGGCTCGGGCTGGAGATCCCCACCGCATGACCGGACTCCTCCAGCCGGTGCGCTCGCGCCTGATCGAGACCCTCGCGGGCCGATCGGACGTCGTGCCGGAGTGGATCCTGGAGCTCGAGCGCGGCGAGGACGAGGGCTATTTCGGGCCGGGCAGCGCGGCGTGGGTGGTGCACGGCGGCATGCCGACCCTGGTGGCAGGCATCCGCGCGCTGCTGCTCCAGGCGCTGCACCCGGGCGCGCTGGCCGGGGTGCGGGAGTTCTCGCGTTACCGGGAGGATCCGCTGGGGCGTCTCGCGGGGACGATCCGCTGGATCCACACGGTCACCTACGGCAGCACCGACCAGGCCGTCGCGGGCTCCGCGATGGTCCGCTCCCTGCACAAGCGGGTGGCGGGCACGTTCGTCGACGGACACGGCGTGACGCGGCCGTACTCGGCCAACGACCCCGAGCTCGCCGCCTGGGTCCACCTGGCGTTCACGGACGCCTTCCTGACGGCGCACGAGCGCTGGGGCGCCCCGATCCCCGGGGGAGCGGACGGCTACGTCGGCGAGTGGACGCGCGCGGCGCGCCTGATGGGTGTCGAGAACGCGCCCGCGACCGCGGCCGAGCTGCGGGCCGCCATCGACGCGGTCACCGACGCCGGCGAGTTACGGGGCGGCCCGGAGGTCGACGAGATCGTGCGATTCATTCGGCGGCCCCCGCTGCGCCGGATGCTGCGCCCGTCGTACCGCGTGCTGTTCCGGGCGGCCGTGTCGACCCTGGAGCCGCGCCATCGGGAGCTGCTCGGCTTCCGCGAGCGGGCCACGGACCGGCTCGTCCCGATCGATCGCGCCACGGCGGCCGTGCTCGGCGGCGCCGGTGCGCTGCTCGGCCCGGTCCCTCAGGCCGAGCTCTCCGCCCGCCGCAGGCTGAGCAGACTTGCAGAACAGCGCGGCGAAGCGTGACCGCGCATTCGGCCCGATCGGAGTTACGCTGAGTCCTGCGCCCGCCCATAGATGAGCGGACCTCATCTCTGGAGGTGCACATGACCGCGACAGTCCCATCCAAGCCGGACGACGTGGAGTCCAAGGGCCTGAAGGACGGTGCGCTGGGGCTCGTCTCCAGCGTCGTCGTCGGCGTCGCATCCACCGCTCCGGCCTACAGCCTCGCGGCGAGTCTCGGCTTCATCGTCGTCGGCGGCACGCTGGCCGCGGGGGTCAAGGCACCGGGGATCGTGCTCCTGGCCTTCATCCCGATGTACCTGATCGCGGTCGCCTACCAGGAGCTCAACAAGGCCGAGCCCGACTGCGGCACCACCTTCACGTGGGCGACCAGGGCGTTCGGGCCGATCACCGGGTGGATGGGCGGGTGGGGGATCATCGTCGCCGACGTGATCGTGATGGCCAACCTGGCGCAGATCGCCGGGTCGTATTCCTTCACGTTCGTCGGCAGCTTCGGCCTGCCCGCCGTCTCCGCGCTGGCGAGCAACGTCGTGGCCACGACGATCGCCGGGCTGCTCTGGATCGCCATCATGACCTGGATCTGCTATCGCGGCATCGAGATCTCGGCCCGGCTGCAGTACGTGCTGTTGTCGTTCGAGGTGCTCATCCTGATCTTCTTCGCGGTGTTCGCGCTCGTGAAGGTCTACACGGGCAACGCCGAGCCGTACTCGCTGATCCCGCAGTGGGACTGGTTCAACCCGTTCACCCTCGACTTCGCCAAGACGATCGCACCCGCGATGCTGACCGCGATCTTCATCTACTGGGGCTGGGACACCGCGGTCTCGATCAACGAGGAGACCAAAGACCCGGGAAAGACCCCGGGCCGCGCGGCCATCATCAGCACCCTGCTCCTGCTCGCGACCTACGCCGTCGTCACGGTCGCGACCGTCGCGTTCGCCGGCGTCGGCGACAAGGGGATCGGGCTCGCGAACCCGGACAACTCGGGCGACGTGTTCTCGGCGATCGGTCCAACGCTGTTCGGCGGGGGAGTCGTCGGGTCGATCCTGATGGCCCTCCTCGGCTTCTCGATCCTGACCTCCGCGTCGGCGTCGACCCAGACGACCATCCTGCCCACGGCGCGCACCGCGCTCTCCATGGCGGCGTACAAGGCCATCCCGGCGCAGTTCGCCCGCATCCACCCGCGCTTCCTCACCCCGACCTGGGCGACGATCGGCATGGGGATCGTGTCGGCGGTCTTCTACCTGATCTTCACCTTCATCAGCCCGGTGCTGCTGAACGCGCTGATCGGGTCGATCGGCCTGATGATCGCCTTCTACTACGGCCTGACCGGTTTCGCCTGTGTCTGGTTCTACCGGAGGACGCTCTTCACCTCGTTCCGCCACGTGATCATGCGCGGCGTGTTCCCCTTGCTGGGCGGCGTGATGCTGCTCGGGGTGTTCGTCTACGGGCTGATCAGCTTCGCCGCCCCCGACTGGCTGACCGACGATGACGGCAAGAATGTGACGATCTTCGGGATCGGCGCCGAGGCCGTGGTGGGCGTCGGCGGCCTCCTGATCGGGGCGGTCCTCATGGCGATCTGGTGGTGGCGCAAGCCGGACTACTTCCGCGGCAAGACCCTCCCGATGCGCTCGCACGCGCTGGTGCTCGCCCCGGCCGGCGTGCCGACGTTCGGGCTCCCCGACTCCACTCCCGCGCGCACCGTGATCGCGCCCGACCGCTCGAATCTGCCCCCTGGGCAGATCCCGCTGAATGCTGAGACACTGGAGCCGGTCGAGCCGGAGAACGGCTCGACGGCCCCGCGAGAGGACGGCACGTGACGGAACGCCAGCGCATCGTCGAATGGGAGGACCCGGCTCCGGGAGTGGCGGTGATGCCGACGCTGAGCGGCCTCGACTACCTCCGGGCCATGATCGACGGGGTGCTTCCGCCGCCGCCGATCGCGAGCCTGATGGACATGACGCTGGTCGACGCGGGGCCGGGCACGGCGACGTTCGTCTGCGAGCCGGGGGAGTCGCACTACAACCCGATCGGCACGGTGCACGGCGGCCTCGTCTGCACCCTGCTGGACTCGGTGCTCGGCTGCGCGGTGCAGACCACGCTCCCGCAGGGGCAGGGGTACACCTCGATCGAGATCAAGGTGAACTACCTCCGCCCGGTGCTCGCCGACTCCGGCCCGCTCACCTGCGTCGGGACGGTGACCAAGCCCGGCAACCGGGTGGCCTTCGCCGACGGGGTCGTGACCGACGCCTCGGGCAAGGTCGTGGCGACTGCCACGGGATCGCTTCTGGTCTTCCCGATCGGGTGATGCGGCACTACTCGGCGATGAATTCCTGTCGGACCGCGCCCTCCGTGGCGCGCTCGATGTAGCCGAAGTCCTGATCCGAGTTGAGCACCACAGCATCGTTGGCGACGGCGTACGCGGCGATGAGGCAGTCGATAGCGGCCGCGGCGCGGACCATCCCGGAGCCCCAGAGGGCTTCCTGGATGTCCAGCGCGTGCTCTTCCGTCGGATGCTCCCATGCCGGGAGCAGCAGGTCCATGTCGCGCCGCAGCGCCGCATACTCCCTCGGCGTCCGGGCAGAGTGGCAGTATTCGAGCGCCTGCGGTGGGCACGTGATGATCAAGTGCCGGGTCGAGATCTCGCGGAGCCGCTGAGCGATGGCGGGGCTGCGGCCGGCTTTCTGCCAGACGCTATTGTCGACGAGATACGTCGTCACGACGCGTGGGGACCGGCGTCCGGCGCGACTGTGGGGGCGTCGAGCTGATCGGGCTCGAAGCGACGCGAGATGATCCGTTCGACCGCGGTCGGCTGGTGCCGCACGGCGATCAGGGTGCGCAGGGCCAGGTCGACGGCTTCGCGGTTGGAGGACGCCCCGGTCAGCTCCTTGGCGCGTCGGAGTTCGTCCGGGTCGATGTCGATCGAGGTGATGGCCATGACGCCCCTTTCGCTGTGACGAAAGACAATACTATATAGACAAGTATATAGAAGGTCTACCGGCCGAGCAGCTGGTCCCTGACCTTGCGGCGGATCACCTTTCCGACGATCGAGCGCGGGAGGTCGTCGACCTGCACGACGGATTTCGGCACCTTGTAGGCGGTGAGGGAGTCGCGGGCGTAGGCGCGGATCGCCGCCTCGTCGAACGAGGCGCCGGGCTGCATGACGACGGCTGCCACGACCTTCTCGCCGCTGTGCGCGTCCGGGAGGCCGACGACCGCGACGTCGGCGACGCCCTCGAAGGAGCGCAGGGCGTCCTCCACCTCGGTCGGCGCGATGTTGAAGCCGCCGGAGATGATGAGCTCCTTGATCCGGTCGACGATGCGGACGAAGCCCTCCTCGTCCATGGTGGCGATGTCGCCGGTGCGGAACCAGCCGTCGGCCGTGAGCACCTTCGCGGTCTCGTCGGGCTTGCGCCAGTACCCCGAGAACACCTGCGGACCGCGGGCGAGCAGCTCGCCCTCCTCGCCGAAGGCGCGGTCGGTCCCGGGATCCTCCGGGTCGACGATGCGGAGGTCGGTGCTGGAGAGCGGGAGGCCAACCGTGCCGGCCTTGCGCCCGTCGCTGACCGGGTTCGCCATGAGCACGGGCGAGCACTCAGAGAGGCCGTAGCCCTCCACGAGGTAGCCGCCGGTCCGCTCCTCCCACTCGCCGACGATGTCCTGCGGCAGGCTCATCGCGCCGGAGATGGCGATGCTGATGCCCTCGAGGGAGACCCTGCGCTTGTCGGCGGCCTGCACGAGCCGGTCGTAGATCGGCGGGACGGCCGGCAGGAACGTCGCCGGGCGCTTCTTCACCACGTCGAGCACGAGGTCGGGGTCGAACTTCGGGAAGAGCACCAGGCGCGCGCCCATGCTCATCGCGAAGGTGAGGCAGAGGGTGAGGCCGTAGGCGTGGAAGAGCGGCAGCACGGCATAGACCACGGAGGTCCCGCGCTCGACCGAGGGCACCCACGCGCGGGACTGGGCGGCGTTCACCGTCAGGTTGGCGTGCGACAGCATCGCGCCCTTCGGCAGGCCGGTCGTGCCGCTGGTGTACTGGATGAGCGCGAGGTCGTCCGCCTGCGGCCGGGGCGAGGAGGCCTTGAGCTTGCGGCCCGAGACGAGCTGCTCCCAGGTCACGGTGCCCGAGACCTTCGTGGTGAGCGCCTCGCGCGCCTCCCGTGCCTTGCGGATCGGCAGGCGGAGGGCGAAGCGCTTGCCCGCGGGCATGGCCGTGGTGAGGTCGACGGAGATCACGGTCGTCACGCCGAGGTCGGCCGGGAGGTCCTGCACGGTCGCCGCGACCTTGTCCCAGACGATGGCGACGGTCGCGCCGTGGTCCTCGAACTGGTGGCGCAGCTCGCGGGGCGTGTAGAGCGGGTTGTGCTCGATCACGACCGCGCCGAGCCGCAGGGCCGCGTAGAACGCGACGACGTGCTGCGGGCAGTTGGGCAGCACCAGCGCCACGCGGTCGCCCTTGCGGACGCCGCGCTTGCGCAGCCCTTCCGCGGCGCGGGCGATCTGATCGCCCAGCTCGGCGTACGTGGTCGTCGCACCGAAGAACTCCAGCGCCACGTGGCTGCCGTAGGTCGACACGGACTCGTCGATCAGGTGGGCGAGGGAGCCGGTGGGAGTGTCGACGTCGGCCGGGACGCCCGGTGCGTAACTCGCGACCCAGGGGCGTTCGCTGTAGATGCTCACGCCGGCAAGCCTACGCGGGCGCCCCCAGCGCCTGCACGGCCTCCGCGATCGGTGTGTCGCCCGAGACGACCTCCCACGTCTTGCCGATGGTGCCGGGCTCGCCCAGGCAGGCCGCGATCAGCCGGGCGACGTCCTCGCGCGGGATGCTGCCGCGCTCGACGGACTCGCCGAGCGTGACCAGTCCGGTGCCGTCGTCGAACGTGAGCGCGCCGGGGCGCAGGATGGTCCAGTCCAGGCCCGACTGCCGCAGGGCGGTGTCCGCGTCGCGCTTGGCGTCGACGTAGGCGCGCCAATCGGGCTCGGCGTCGTCGGCGACGGGGGAGTCGACGCCCCAGGCGGAGACCTGAACGAACCGGCGGACGCCGGCTTTCGCTGCTGCCTCGGCGGACTTCACCGAGCCACCGTAGTCGACCGTCCGCTTGCGCTCCACACCGGAGCCCCCGCCGGCGCCGGCCGTGAAGACGACCGCGTCGCAGCCGGAGATCGCCGCGGCGAGCTCGTCGGCGGTCGCGGACTCGATGTCGACCAGCACCCCTTCACCGCCCAGACGGTAGACGTCCTCCGCGTGATCGTCGTTGCGGACGATCCCGACGAAGTCGTCTCCCTGGTCGTAGAGCACCCGCATGAGCTGCTGGGCGACTTTTCCGTGGGCACCGACGATCGCTACTCGAGACATGACTCCATCTTGCTCCCTTCCGGGCGGCGTGCGCTCCTGGCGAACGCGCATACACTTCCGGCGCCGGGTTTGTTAGCGTCGGCACCATGTCGGCCGTCCTGGAGCTCCTCGCGCATCTCGTCGCGTCCGCTCTGGGCACCGCCTGGAACGCGAGCTCGCCCGTCGGCACCATCGCCGTGGCCGGTGTGGCGGGCGCCATCGGTCTCGTGGCCGTCGTCGCCGCGGCCTCCCTCCGCTCGGTCGCCGCGCTCGCGGCCTCCCTGCGCGAACGGGCCGTCTGGTCGCGCCCTGCGGAGCCGCCCGTCGACCGGCTCACCGAGAGCCAGTCGCATCCCGACACCGACGGCCGCCCGCGCCCGCGAGCGCCGGGATCCCCCCTGCCGGCCGCCTAGCCGGGGCGTGTCGCCCCTGCCCGCGGCCAGACGACTCCTCGTCCGTCCGACAGCAGGGAAAACACACTCATGGACCTCTTCTCCTGGCCGCCCGTCGCGGCCCTCCTCGACGCGGCGTACCGCCTCGTCACCGGCCTCTCGGCCGCCGTCGACCCGATCGCCGGCACCGCAGCCGGCGTGGTCGCGATCGTCATCCTCACGCTGCTCGTGCGCGCCCTCCTCCTCCCCGTCGGCATCAGCCAGGTGCGCGCCGAATACACCCGTCGCCGGCTCGCTCCGCAGATCGCCGCACTGCAGAAGAAGCACGGCGCGAACCGCGAGAAGCTGGCCGAGGCGACGATGGAGCTCTACCGTCGCGAACGCACCTCGCCGTTCGCCGGGATGCTCCCGCTGCTCCTGCAGATCCCGGTCATCTCGCTCGTCTACGCGGTCTTCACGCATCCCGTGATCGCGGGGCACGCGAACGATCTGCTGGGCGAGCGCGCGTTCGGCGCTCCGCTCGGCACGAGTTTCGTCGGCCTGACCGGAGCCGGGCCCGTGTGGCCCGCGATGGGTGTCTACCTGGCCGTCCTCGCGCTCATCGCCGTCGTCACGACGGTGTCCAGGAGAGTGCTGGCGCTGCCGCAGCCCGAGGGGAGCACCTCCCCGACCGGGATGCTGCGCGCGTTGTCCTTCCTGCCCTACGTGACGGTGGTCTTCGCGGCGTTCGTGCCGCTCGCGGCCGCGGTATACATCCTCACCTCGACGATGTGGACGGTGGCGGAGCGCTGGCTCCTCCGCCGACTGCTCGATCCCGCCCGCACGGGCACCGACGGAAGGACGACGCCATCCACATCGCACTGAAGCCCGTGCCCGAGCTGACGACGGAGCGCCTCCGCCTCGTCCCGCTCGGTCCCGATCATCTCGACGGCACCTGGGCGTCGCTCCAGGAGCCGGAGGTGTTGCGCCTCACCGGCACGCACGCCGCCTTCACCCGTGAGGGCGTCGCCGCCTGGCTCGCCGGCCTCGCCGACCAGGACGATCGGGCCGACTGGGCGATCCTCCGGCCCGAGGACGGCACCCACATCGGCGAGGTGGTGCTCAACGACCTCGACGTGGACAACCGCGCGGCCGGCTTCCGGATCGCGCTCGGCGCTCCGCGCTGGTTCGGGCAGGGGTACGGGACGGAGGCGACGCAGGCGGTGCTGCGGCACGCGTTCTCGTCGGTCGGCCTGCACCGCGTCGAACTGGAGGTGTTCGCGTTCAATCCGCGCGCGCAGAGCGCCTACGAGAAGGCCGGGTTCGTGGTCGAGGGTCAGCGGCGGGATGCGCTGCTGTGGGAGGGCGAATGGGTCGACGCCGTGGTGATGGGATGCTTGTCGCATGTGGAGACGCAAGACGAGTCCTGATGGCGAGAGCGCCCGGAGCGCCGACGCGGCGGCCGGTTCGCTCGGAGTCGGCGTGCAGGTGTACGTCCGCGAGAGCGACCCGCCCGCGGGCGACGACTGGGTCGGCGAGCCGACCGGCGTGATCGTGGCGCCGGGGGAGCGCAGTCTGCGCAGCGTGTCCCTCCCGGCCGACCGCCTCACCACCTGGGTCGTCGCGTTCGGCGAGCCGCAGTACCGGCGCGACGGCCGCGGGCCCGCCGAGACGGCGACCATCCCCTCCTCGCGGCTGGTCGCGGCCGAGCCCGCGGAGGATTGACGTGCTCGGCGTCGGGCTCGTGCGCGGGATCAACGTGGGCGCCTCGACGCGCGTCGCGAAGGGCGACCTCGTGGCCGCCTTCGAGGATGCCGGCCTCCACGACGTGGTGACGCTCCTCCAGAGCGGCAACGCCGTGTTCACGGCCGACGACGAGCTCACCGCGACCACGGCGGCGGCGGTGGAGGCGGCGCTGGAGGCCCGCTCGGGTGTCGCGGCCCGCGTGCTGCTGCTGACGCAGGAGCGCTTCCGGGCCGTCGCCGCGGCCAACCCGCTGGTCGCTGAGGCCGACGACGACTCCCGCCTGGTCGTGACCTTCCTCGACCACGACCTCCCGGATTCCGTGGCACTCCCCGCCGACGGCGAGACGGCTCCCGAGGTCATCCGCGCCGGTGACCGTGCGCTCTACCAGTGGTGTCCGCTCGGCGTGTCGAAGTCTGTCGTCCCTGCCGCGTTCTGGCGCGCCGTCGGCCCCGTGGCGACGGCCCGCAACCAGCGCACGGTGACGCGCCTGCTCGCCGAACTCGACCGTCGGGGCTGAGACCTGCGCCACCTCTGTTCCGGCGGGCCACACGAACCTACAATTGCGGCATGTTCGTCGAGGGCACGCTTCGATGGCAGGTCACCGAGGACTGTCCGTGGGACCTGCTGATGGCGCTCGCCATCCGCGACCTGGCCGGTCTCGCCGCGGCGGGTGAGCCGCCGCTGCCGCGCCTGGCGCCGGCACTCGCGCCGGTTCTGCGGGCGAACACGGGGGCGCATCCCGTGCTCCCGGCCGGCGGGCGCAGGCGGCGGCCCGAACCGGGTGCGGGCGACGGAAGTTCCCTGGCGGACCAGTGGCGGGCGTGGTTCGACGTGGCCGTCGACCGCGAGCGCCGCCCGATCGGCGGGATGCTGCATCCGCCGCACTTCGAGGTCTTCGACCGCGCGATCGAGCTGCAGGACGTCGTGATCGAGCACTACGAGGCGGCGGCGAGCTGGGCGCACGAGCGTCACGCGGAGTACGTGCAGGCCAGCCTCCTGAACCACGCCCGCCGGGCGGCCGACATCGTCGACGTGGTGCGCGAGCGCGAATACGAGCTGCGCCGGCAGGCGGGCTACTTCCGCCTCGACCTCGACGTGCTCCCGCTGTCGAGCTCCGGCGCCTGGATCGTCGGGCCGCACACGGTCGTGGTGAGTGCGAGCCTGCGCGACGACTCTCCCGCGTTCCGCGACTGGTTCCGCCCGCTGGTGGCCGCGCTCGTCTGAGGCGGCACCAGCGGGCGGCGGTGGATCAGGCCGGGCGCTTCGCCGGCGAGATGGTCTGCGCCGGGTCGGTCTCGGCGACGTCGCCGACGGCCTCGTCGATGCGCGCGAGCACATCGCCGGAGAGCCGGATGCCCGCGGCGGCGGCGTTGGAGGCGACCTGCTCGGGACGCGACGCGCCTACGATCGCGCCGGCCACGTTCGGGTTCTGCAGCACCCACGCGACGGCGAGCTGCGCCATCGTGATGCCGAGCTCGTCGGCGATCGGCCGCAGACCCTGGACGGCCGTGAGCACGTCGTCGCGCAGGAAGCTCTTGATGGCGTTGGCGCCGCCCTTCTCGTCCGCGGCACGGCTGCCGGCCGGAGGCTGCTCGCCGGGTGCGTACTTGCCGGTCAGCACGCCCTGGGCGACGGGGGACCAGACGATCTGCGAGATCCCGAGCTCGGCCGACGCGGGGACGACCTCCTTCTCGATCACACGCCACAGCATCGAGTACTGCGGCTGGTTCGAGATGAGCTGGAAGCCGAGCTCCTTCGACAGGGCGTGACCCGCGCGCAGCTGCTCGGCGTTCCACTCGCTGACGCCGATGTAGAGCGCCTTGCCCGCGCGGACGACGTCGGCGAACGCCTGCATCGTCTCCTCGAGGGGCGTCTCGTAGTCGAAGCGGTGCGCCTGGTAGAGGTCGACGTAGTCCGTGCCCAGCCGCTCGAGGGAGCCGTCGATCGACTCGAAGATGTGCTTGCGTGAGAGACCGACGTCGTTGTGCCCCTTGGGACCGGTCGGCCAGTAGACCTTGGTGAAGATCTCGATGGAGGCGCGGCGCTCGCCCGCGAGGGCGTCGCCCAGGACCTTCTCCGCTGCGGTGTTCGCGTACGCGTCCGCGGTGTCGAAGGTGGTGATGCCGGCGTCGAGGGCGGCGCGCACGCTGCGGGCGGCGATGTCGTTCTCGACCTGGGACGCGTGGGTCAGCCAGTTGCCGTAGATGATCTCCGAGATCTTGAGCCCGGAGTTGCCGAGGTATCTGAATTCCATGCCGTTCACGCTACTCGTCGCAGCCCGCTGTCGGCGGACGGTGGCATGCTGGACGGTGTGGGACGTGCGGACGGCAGCGATCGGCGGGTGACGACCGCGGACGTCGACGACTCCGCGGCCACCGTGCTGCACGTCGACATGGACGCCTTCTTCGCCTCGGTGGAGCTGCTCGACCGGCCCGACGCCCGTGGCAAGCCGGCGATCGTCGGTCACGCGGGCGGCCGCGGCGTGGTGACGAGCGCCACCTACGAGGCGCGCCGGTTCGGCGTCCGGAGCGCCATGCCGATGTCGCAGGCGCTCCGGCTCTGCCCGACGGCGATCATCCTGCCCCCGCACTACGAGAAGTACACGGAGTACTCCTCCCGGGTCATGGAGATCTTCCACGAGGTCACGCCGCTCGTGGAGCCGCTCAGCATCGACGAGGCGTTCCTCGACGTCGCCGGCGCGCGACGGCTGCTCGGCTCGCCGCGACGGATCGCCGAGCTCATCCGCGCCAGGGTCTTCGAGGAGACGGGGCTCACCTGCTCGGTCGGGGCGGCCGGGACCAAATTCATGGCGAAGCTCGCCTCGGGGCGGGCGAAGCCCGACGGTCTGCTCGTCATCCCACCGGCCGAGACCATCGCCTACCTGCGCCCGCTGCCCGTCGGCGCTCTCTGGGGTGTCGGCGCGAGCACGCAGGCGTCGCTGGAGCGCATGGGGATGCGGACCGTCGCCGACCTCGCCGACGCCCCGATCGCCGTGCTCCAGCGCGCGGTGGGCGACGCCGGTGCCCGCCGCCTCCACGACCTCGCCAACGGCCGCGACTCGCGCCGGGTCATCACGGAGTCGCGCGAGAAGAGCGTCGGCCACGAGAACACCTTCGGCGTCGACGTCGACGACCCGGACAAACTGCGCCGCGAGATGCTCCGGCTCTCCGGACGCGTGGGGGAGCGTCTGCGCACGCACGCGCTCGTCGGCCGCACGGTCGCGATCAAGGTGCGCTTCTCCGACTTCCGCACCATCACGCGGTCCCGCACGCTCGCCGAGCCGACCAACGTCGGGCGCCGGCTCTTCGAGGAGGCGTGGCAGATCTTCGAGGCGCTGGAGCTGGACGTGCGCCAGACCCCGATCCGGCTCATTGGGGTCCGCGCCGAGCAGCTGCTGGAGGCCGGGGGCGACGCCCTCGCCCTCTGGGACCCGGACGAGGAATGGCGCGAGACCGAGCGCGCGCTCGACGCGGTGAGCGCCCGGTTCGGCCGCGGGACGATCGGGCCCGCCTCGCTCGTGAAGCGCGCCCGGGAGGCCGACGACGAGTCCAAGGACGGCCGCAACCCGCGCTGGGTCAGCGACTAGCGCACGGGGTCAGCGCAGGCCGACCTCGATGCCGCGGTGGTCACTGCCGTTGGCAGGCAGCACGATGCTGCTGACGGTGGAGAGCCCGCGGACGAGCGCGTGATCCAGGCGCGCGGCCGGGAACGCGGACGGCCAGGTGAAGCCCAGGCCGAGCTCGCTGTCCGGCTTCTCGCCCAGCTCCGTGAAGAGGGGCGCGAGCGTGCGATCGGTCGTGGCGGTGTTGAAGTCGCCGACCACCAGGAGGCGGGCGGCATCGTCGTCCGCGATGGTGCTGGTGAGCTCCTTCATCATCTCGTCGCGGGCCGCGCTCTCGCCCGGGCGCACCGAGGCGAGGTGCACGGCGTAGACGCGGGTCGTGCCGCCGGGGGTGTCGACGTCGACGCTCAGCGCGCGGTCCCAGCCGAGGCCGAGGTCGAGCCGCTCCTCGTCGTGGAGGGGGTGGGTGCTCCAGAGGCCGACGGTGCCGACCACGGCGCTGTACGGGTAGTCGGCGTCGAGCACGTCCGACACCGTCTCACGGGTCGTCTGGTCGAGCTCCTGGAGTGCGATCAGGTCGGGCTTGCGTGCCGCGAGGTCGTGCGCGATCGCCGCGGCCTGCGGGTTCCCGGCGCGCAGGTTCTCGCTGACGACCGTGAAGGCCGGGGCGCCGACCGAGGCCGCGGGGAGGAGCGCGGCACCGAACAGCGACCACCAGACGGCCGAGGCCGCCGCCACGCTGAGGCCGGCGAACAGGGAGAGGCGCAGCAGGGCCGAGAGGCCGAGCACAGCGATGAGCGCGAACGCCCAGGGCAGGAACGACTCCACGAGCGAGGCTGCGCCGCCGATGTCGGGCAGCATCCCGTGCCAGAGCAGGAAGGCCGCCACCGCCAGGGCCGCGATCCCGGTCAGGACCCCTCGGGGTCGGCGGCGGGATCGGCTGAGTGGCACCCGATCGATTATTCCGGCCCTCCCGCTGAGAACCCGCCGCGAACGCCGGGAGGAGCCTGCGAACCGCCCTGGTCATGCTGGGAGTGCGGCGGGTACGGTGAGGGCATGACCAACATCTCGCTCAAGCTCGCCGAGACCATCAGCTCGTCCGGCATCAAGTCCGTCTACGGCGAGCCGGTCGTCATCGACGGCACGACTCTCGTCCCCGTGGCCGCCGTGCAGTTCGGTTTCGGCGCCGGCACCGGCTCCGACAGCGAGGACGGGCCCGGCGGCGCGGGCGGCGGTGGCGTGTCCATCCCGTTCGGCGCCTACGTCAGCGACGCCGACGGCGTGCGCTTCCGGCCGAACCTCATCACCCTGCTCGCCGTGGGCATCCCGTTCCTCTGGGTGGCGGGCCACGCCTGGTCGCGTGTCATCCGCGCGCTGAAGAAGTGATGTCGCACTAGACTGGTCGCGAACACGGGAGTCCGGTGAGCCGGGCTGAGAGGAAGCTTCTCCAAGCTTCGACCGTCGAACCTGATCTGGATCATGCCAGCGCAGGGAGGCCATCTCACGATCCCGTGCCCTCTTTTCCACTACGCGAAAGGGCACGAACAGTGCACGCAACCATCACCTCGTCCGCGACGCGCCCAGCGCGCGTCCTCCGCTGGCGCGTCGTCGACATCGTCGTCGCCAGTGTCGTCACCGTCGCCGCCGGCGTCGTCTTTTGGGTCTGGGGACAGGTCCAGAACCCCATCTCCGGCCCGGTCAGCGCCGTGCTGCCCGGCTTCCAGGGACTGCTCAACGGCCCCTGGCTGTTCGCGGGAGTGCTCACGGCGCTCATCGTGCGCAAGCCCGGCGCCGCCCTCTACGGCGAGCTCGTCGCGGCGATCGTCTCCGCGCTGATCGGCACTCAGTGGGGCTTCGCGACCCTGCTCTCGGGCGTCGTGCAGGGCCTCGGCGCGGAGATCGTCTTCGCGATCTTCCTCTACGCCAACTGGAAGCTCGTGCCGGCGATCCTCGCCGGAGCGGGAGCCGGACTCGCGGAGTCGATCCTCGACCTCCTGTACTGGTACCCGGGGGCCAAGCCGGAGTTCGCGGCGGTCTACGCCATCACCACCACCGTCTCGGGTGCCCTGGTCGCCGGCCTGCTCTCCTGGTTGCTGGTGCGGGCATTGGCGCGGACGGGGGCGCTGAGCCGGTTCGCGGCCGGTCGCGAGGCGACGGGCCGGGTCTGACCATCGCTCACGATCCCGTGACCCAGGGACCGCCGGTCCCGGCCGCCGTTCGGGTCGGTGGCTGGGGCTGGCGCTATTCCGGCCGGGCGGCCTGGGCCGTCCGCGACCTCACCCTGTCCATCGAGCCGGGAGAGCGTGTGCTGCTCCTCGGCGCGTCGGGCGCGGGCAAGTCCACCGTGCTCGCCGGGTTGGCCGGCGTGCTCGGTGGCGACGACGACGGCGAGACGGAGGGTGCGCTCGCGGTGGCGGGGCGCCCACCGGCCGACGCCCGCGGCACGGCCGGGCTGCTGCTGCAGGACCCGGACGCCCAGGTGATCCTGGCGCGCGTCGGCGACGACATCGCCTTCGCGTGCGAGAATCTCGGAGTGCCGCGCGAGGAGATCTGGCCGCGGGTGCGCGCCGCGCTCGACGCGGTCGGCCTCGACGTGCCGCTCGACCATCCCACCGCCCAGCTGTCCGGCGGGCAGAAGCAACGGCTGGCACTCGCGGGGCTGCTCGCCATGCGTCCGGGGCTCCTGCTGCTGGACGAGCCGACGGCCAACCTCGATCCGGCGGGCGTCGGGGAGGTCCGGGATGCGGTCGCCGCCGCGCTCGACGCCTCCGGGGCGACGCTGGTCGTCGTCGAGCACCGCGTCGCCGTGTGGCGCGACCTCGTCGACCGGGTGATCGTGCTCGCAGCCGATGGCGGTGTGCTGGCCGACGGCCATCCCGATGCTGTCCTGGCCGACGCGTCGAGCACGCTGCGTGCGGCGGGCGTCTGGCTGCCGGACGAGACCGTACCGGAGGCGGAGCCCGTCGCGCCCGGTGCCGCGTTGCTGACCGCGCACGAGCTGGCGTTCGGTCGGGGCCCGGCCGTGGCTCGCCGTCAGCGCCGCGCCTCCCGGAGGACGCCGAGCGGCGTCGCGCTTCCCGAGCGCGTCTCCCTCGACCTCGCGGAGGGGTCGGCCCTCGCGCTGACCGGGCGCAACGGCGCGGGCAAATCGACGCTGGCGTTGACCCTCGGCGGTCTCCTGCCGGTGCTCGGGGGGACGCTCCGCGCCGAGCAGGCTCTTGCCGGCGACGCGGGACCGTCGCCGGAGTCGTGGCGCTCGCGCGAGCTGCTCACCCGCATCGGCAGCGTGTTCCAGAACCCGGAGCATCAGCTGGTGGCCTCGCGGGTGCGGGACGAGCTCGCGGCCGGTCCCCGCGCCCTCGGACTCCACGAGGCCGAGATCGCCGGACGCGTGGACGACCTCCTGGAGCGCCTCGCGCTCTCCTCCGTCGCCGACGCCAACCCGTTCACCCTGTCGGGCGGCCAGAAGCGCCGGCTCTCGGTGGGGACGGCGCTCGCCACGCGGCCGCGCCTGCTGGTGCTGGACGAGCCGACCTTCGGCCAGGATGCGAACACCTGGCGCGGGATGGTGCTCACGATCGCCGAGCTGCGTGCCGCCGGGCACGCGATCGTCACCGCTACGCACGACGCCGAGTTCGTCGCCGCCATCGGCGCGCTCACGCTCGAACTCGGCGCGGGACGGGAGGTGGCGGCGTGACCATGCTCGAACCCGTCCGAACCGGCCCGCTGGCGACGCTCAACCCGGTCGCCAAGCTCGGTGCCGCCCTCATCGTCACCGTCGTGCTGCTCGTCTCCATCGACCCGGTCTCGGCCGCCGTCGCGCTCGCACTCGAGCTCGTGCTGGTCGCGTTCTCGGGGATCCCGCTCCGTACGCTCGTCGTCCGCACCGCGCCGATCTGGATCGCGGCGCCGCTGGCCGGGCTCACGACCGCGCTCTACGGCCGCGCGTCCGGCACGGTCTACCTGCAGTGGTGGGCGGTGGAGGTGAGCGACGGGTCCCTCCAGCTCGGCCTGGCGACGATGCTCCGCATCCTGGCCATCGGCCTCCCCGCCGTGCTGCTCTTCATCACCATCGATCCGACGGACCTCGCCGACGGCCTCGCCCAGCTGCTCCGCCTGCCCGCGCGCTTCGTGCTGGGGGGGCTCGCGGGGCTGCGCCTCGTCGGGCTCTTCGCCGAGGACTGGCGTGCACTGACACTGGCGCGCCGGGCGCGGGGCATCGCGGAGAGCGGGGCGGTGCGCCGGATGCTGGGGCAGTCGTTCGCGCTCTTCGTGCTCTCCATCCGCCGCGGCAGCAAGCTCGCGACCGCGATGGAGGCGCGCGGCTTCGGCTCGCCCACTCCGCGGACGTGGGCGCGGCCGTCGGTGTTCCGGGGGCGCGACTGGGCCGCGCTCGGGATCGCCGCCCTGGTCGCCGCCATCGCGGTCACGGTCGCCGTCGTCGTGGGGAGCTGGAATGTCCTGGGCCGCTGACCGCGAACGGCTCGCCGACGCCGTGCGGGCCGCCGTCACCGACGCGCGCGGGCACGCCCCGGTCGTGCTCATCGACGGCCCGAGCGGCGCCGGCAAGAGCTCGCTGGCCGACGACCTCCTGAACGACTGGCCGGCGGAGGGTGCTCCCCGGCTGGTGCGCATGGACGATCTGTACCCGGGCTGGGACGGTCTGGACGCCGGCAGCGAGGCGCTCGGCCGCGACCTCCTGCTGCCGCTCCGCCGCACGGGATCCGGCCGCTGGCGGCGCTGGAACTGGGCCGCGGACCGCCCGGCGGAGTGGGTGGAGGTGCGCGGCACCGAACCGCTGATCGTCGAAGGATGCGGCACGCTCGCGCGCGCGAACGTCGCCTCCGCGGACCTCGCGCTGTGGCTCGACGCGGACGACACGCTGCGCAAGCGGCGGGCACTCGACCGCGACGGCGCGACCTTCGCGCAGAACTGGGACCGCTGGCAAGCGGAGTTCGACGGGTACCTCCGGCGGGAGCGGCCGCGGGATGCCGCCTCCCTCCGACTCGATGTCACCGACTGGCCGCTCGGCCCGGCTCGCGTGCGTCACGCGGGGGACTAACGTTGAGCCATGAGTGATGCACAGGCCCACGATCCCGAGTACATCGTCGAGTACGCCGACGGCCCCCTGGTCGGCACCGCCGAGCGCCGCTACCTGGTCGACGGCAAGGTGGACGAGCGGATCGGCGCGGTCGCGGCCGTCGAGGGTCTCGAGTCGCTGTTCTGGTACGTGGCCGGCGACGAGCGCGAGATCAACGGCGAGAAGCACGTGAGCTACCACTTCGACGCGCCGGACAGCGACCCGGTCGAGGCCGACAAGGACGAAGAGTCCCTCTGACCCGTCCGGTATCGGCGACGGGTTCGAGCCGCTAGGCCCAGCCCAGTTCGTGCAGACGCTCGTCGTCGATGCCGTAGTAGTGCGCGATCTCGTGCACCAGCGTGATGTGGATCTCGTCCCGGAGTTCGTCGACGGTCTCGCAGATGGCGAGCAGCGGCTCCCGGTACAGGATGACGCGGTCGGGCATCTCGCCGAAGCCGTACGAGTCGCGCTCCGTGAGGGCGACGCCGTCGTAGAGGCCGAGGAGGTCGAGCGAGCCGTCCTCGGGACGGTCCTCGACGACGAACACCACGTTCTCGAGGCCGTCGATCATCTCGTCGGGCAGATCGTCGAGCTCGTCGGTGACGAGCGTCTCGAAGGCGTCCGCATCCAGTTGCAGCGGCACGGTCACCACGCGTCCGCGACGGCGGCGTGCAGGTCGAGCAGACCCGCGGTGCGCTCGCTCGGGCCGCGGCCGAAGCCGCACTCGGTCGCGACGCCGAACGTCGACTGAGCGGTCGACGCGGCGGCGATGCGCCGGGCGGCGCCCTCCGTGCCGTCCTCGTGGTGCAGGAGGCCGAGATAGAGCTCGGTCCCCTCGGGGATCTCGACGTCGGCCAGCGGAGCGAAGTAGGCGTCGTCGTCGCGCTCGATCGGCACCGGCAGGTGGACGAACGCCACCGGCCGGCCGGCGCCGTCGAGGATGCCGCTGGTGACGGACGCGAGCCAGCCGGCATCGGCGGGCTGCACGAAGTGCGCCTCCTCCACATCTCCGTAGCAGAGGTGGTAGCCGACCTCGACGTCCGACGGAACGGCCTGCGCCTGCCGGATGGCGCGGGCGACCACCCCGCCCAGGACGTCGTCGAACCAGGGCTCGATGCGTCCCTCCAGCAGTCCGAACTCCACCGCCGTGTCCCACTGGATGGCGAGGCGCTCGTGCGGGATCCCGTCGACGATGCGGTCGAGCTCGCCGAACAGGGCGCGTTCGTACGCGGGCTCGAACGCGGCACGGTCCTGCGGGACCACGAACGCGCCGACGATCGCGGCGGGCGTGGGCAGCGAGACCTGGAAGCGCGTCCCCGGAGCGAAGACGCCCTCGTCGGCGAGCCGCGCGAAGGTGGCGTACGACTCGAGCGCGGCGGCCGCGTAGCCGAGGTCTGGGAAGACGAGGTCGTAGGCGGAGACTCCCTCGTCGAGCTGGAACGGGCGCGCGTCGAACTGCTCGCGCAGGTAGAACGGCTCGACGGCGATGCGGGAGAGCCCGGACATCGTGTCGAAGCGCCGCGTCTGGAACTGGATCCAGTAGAACCGCTCGCCGACCTCGCCGTCCGGGATGCGGCGCATCCGGTCGCCGAGCCGCTCGCCAACCGTGCGGAACACGGTCTCGGCATCGGGCAGGTTGACGCTGCCGACGAGGTGGGCGCCGCGGACCTCCGCGGCGCTGGAGGAGGGGGAGGCGGGAACGGTGCTCACCCGCGCGAGTCTACCGGCGTCGCGCGGGTGAGCGGACGGCGCTCGCTCAGTACCAGTTGACGGACTGCGAGTGCGACCAGGCCGAGCACGGAGTGCCGTACGAGCGCGAGATGTAGTCGAGCCCCCACTTCACCTGGGTGGTGGCGTTGGTGGCCCAGTCGGTGCCGAAGGAGGCCATCTTGCTGCCGGGGAGCGCCTGGGGGATGCCGGTGGCGCCGCTGCCGCCGTTGGAGGCCTGGTAGTTCCAGTTCGACTCCTTCTGCCAGAGGCTGCTCAGGCACTGGAACTGGTCGTCGCCCCAGCCGTACTGCGACGCGGCGATGGAGCGGGCGGCGGCCTTCGCGCCGTCCGGCGTGTTGGCGGCGGCTGCTGCTGCGGCTGCGGCCTCGGCGGCCACGCGGTCGGCTTCTGCTCCGGCCGCGGCCAGCGCGGTCGTGGCGGCCGTGGTGGAGTCGATGGTCGAGCGGAGCTTGCTGTCGTCGAGCTTCGTGTACGAGTCGAGTCCGGCGATGGCGGTCTTGGCTGCCGACGCGTCGGTCTTCGTCTCGTTCGCGGCGACGGTCGCCTGCGCGGTGGCGAGCGTCCGCTTCGCCTCCGCCTCGAGGCGGTCGCGCACGATCTTGTCGTAGATCGAGAGCTGCTCGCGGTGCATCCCGGTCGATTCCGAGAGCTCGCGGGTGGAGCGCTCGCTCTGCTGCTGCGCGCTCAGGGCGGGGCCGATGAGGCTGGCCGACATGAGGACGGCGGCGGCACCGGTGACGATGCGGCCGAACGGGACGTCGGACTTCTGGATGGCGTTGCGAAGGGTGCTGAGCATTCGGTTCCTGGGTCGGGCTTCCCCGCCTGGCGGGCCCGTGGAGTGCTCCGGTGGGCGCGGCCGTGCCGTGCGGGGGCACGGCGGGCGGGCTGGAACCCGTGCCGACACGCACGGAAGCGTCCGATGGACCCGTGGTCCGGAAGGGCGCGGCGTGCGGCGCGGGGTGTGCAACGCGCGAAGCGGCGTCCAGGAGGGGGAAAGACTGGGGAGGACGCGCGCGGCGTGGCACGGACGGCGTTCGATGTCGTCAGCAGGCCACGTTAGGCGGTCACTCTGGACGGTTCGGGTGCGATCCCTGGCAAAGTCGTGTACGCGTCACCTTTCGGTGCCGAGCGCTCGCGGCTCCGTCACCGTCTCCTCCGCCTCGATCATGCGCGCGTCGGTGACCCAGATCATCCCTACGAGAAGACACAGGATGACGACCCCGGCGCCGATGAAGACCGTCGGCAGTCCGAAAACCTGAGCGACGATCCCGCCCGCCGCCGCACCGAGCGGGATGGTGCCCCAGGCCAGGAGGCGATAGGCGCTGTTGAGGCGGCCCAGCAGCCGGTGCGGGGTCACCCGCTGGCGCAGGGACACGGTGATCACGTTCCAGAGGGACACTGTGACGCCGCCGACGAAGAAGGCCGCGCCGATGATCCACGGGCTGGTGGTGAACGCGGGCGTCGCGACGGTCAGCACGGAGCCCGCGATCGAGATCGCGAGCGCGCGGGAGCGGCCGACGAGACGCTCGGCGCCCTCGGCGAGGAAGGTGCCGAGCACGCTGCCGAGCGCCGAGGCGGTGAGCAGGAGGCCGTAGGCCGGGTCGTCGAGGCCCATCGGCGACGCCGGGCCGACGGCGTAGAGCACGAATACGGTGAACATCGCGTTGCTCGCGAAGTTGAAGCCGCCGACCATGAACGCGAGGACGCGAAGCAGGGTGCTGCTCCAGAGGAAGCGGAGCCCTTCGGCGATGTCGGCGCGGATCGTGGTCGTGCCGTGGTGATCGGCGCGGAAGTTCCCGCGGAGGAGCAGCAGCAGGCCGATGGCGACGAGCCAGAGGGCGGCCGGCGCTCCGAAGGCCAGGCCGACCCCCGCAGCGACGAGGAACCCGCCCAGCGGAGGGCCGATGAACTGGTTGGCGGTGAGTTCGGCCGCGTAGAGGCGACCGTTCGCGCGGGAGAGGGCGTCGCGCCCGACGAGCTGCGGCAGGATCGACTGCGATGACGTGTCGTAGATCGTCTCCGCCGTCCCCACGAAGACCGCGGCCACGTAGAGCAGCCAGATCGAGCCGGCGCCCGCGATCGCCGCGATCGTGAGGGCCGCGAGAAGGGCGGCACGCGCGATGTTCGCGCCGATCATCAGGCGCCGCCGGTCCCAGCGATCGGCCAGCGCGCCGGCCGTGAGCGCGAAGAGCAGCCACGGCAGCGAGAACGCGAAGGCGAGGCCGGCGATCAGCAGCGGCGAGTCCGTGTAGCGGACCGCGACCAGCGGGAGGGCGACCTTCATCACGCCGTCGGCGAGGTTGGAGAACCCGGCTGAGCTCCAGAGCGTCCAGTACGGGGCGCCGAGTCGTTTCGCGGTCACGCAGAGCAGCCTCGCACACTGATTGACAGAATTCAATCGATGCGAGAGAAGTCAATCAGCGGTAGCGTGTGCGGCATGGAACGCGACCAGAGCATCGATCCGGAAGCGAAGCGGCGTCCGGCGACCGTCACGGAGATCAAGGCGATGTCGCATCCGCTGCGCATGCGCATCATCCGGCTGTGCGGCGATCGGGAGCTGACCAACAAGCAGCTCGCCGACCGGCTGGGGGTCGACCCGGGGACGGCGCTCTATCACGTGCGTCAGTTGGTGGAGGCCGGTTTCCTGGAGCCCGTGGCCGCGCGCACGGGGGAGAGCGGCGCGCTGGAGAAGCCCTACCGGTCGACCGGGCGCAGCTGGTGGCTGCCGGTCGGCGTGGACGAGGTCGACGCGATCGAGGGTCTGGCTCCGGTGGACGCGTTCCAGCAGGAGCTGGCCGAGGCCGGGCCGGGCTCGATCGCCACCTATGCCCGCTTCGCCCTGCATCTGTCGGAGGAGGATGTCGCCGAGCTGGATCGCCGCATCGTCGCCGTCATCGACGCGTTCGTCGAGACGGACGCGGAGCGTGCGCACCTGCCGTTGCACGGCGGCCTCTTCGTCGTGCATCGCAGCCCGGAGTGAGCCGCGGCCCAGCGCGACTGCGCCCTCCCGGTACGTCTGCGCCCCGTCGAGCGCGCGCACGTACCGCGACACCGCACGCGCTCCGCGCGGGTGAGCTGCGGGTGAGCGGGGAGCGGCGGATGCGAAAAGCCCCGGTCGGGATGACCGGGGCTTTTCATCGGGGTGAGTAACGGGGCTTGAACCCGCGACCTCCTGGACCACAACCAGGCGCTCTACCAGCTGAGCTATACCCACCATGTCCTGCGACCGTTTCAGGTGATCCGGCCGAGGCAACTCATCGATTCTAGTACATCCGCGGCGCCCATTTTTCCACCACGGCCGCGGCGACCTCCTGGGTGTGCTCCGTGGTGGGTCCCGGCTCGCCCACGAAGGCCGCGGCGCGGTAGTAGTCGAGCTCGCGGATGGACTCGAGGATGTCGGCGAGCGCGCGGTGTCCGCCGTTCTTCCCGGGCGCGTTGAAGTACACGCGGGGGAACCAGCGGCGGGAGAGCTCCTTGATCGAGGAGACGTCGACACTGCGGTAGTGGAGGTGGTTGTCGAGGCGCGGCATGTACTTGGCGAGGAACATGCGGTCGGTGCCGATGGTGTTGCCGGCCAGCGGTGCAGTGCGGGCGCCGGGGACGAACTTGAGCACGTACTCCAGCACCTCGTACTCGGCTTCGGCCAGGCTCTTCCCGTTCGGGATCTCTTCGATGAGCCCCGAGGTGGTGTGCATGTCGCGCACGAAGTCGTTCATGTTCTCGAGCGCGGAGGCGTCCGGCTTGATGACGATGCTGAGCCCGGGGTCGAGGACGTTCAGCTCGAAGTCGGTGATGACGACGGCGATCTCGACCAGTTCGTCGACCTCGAGGTCGAGCCCGGTCATCTCGCAGTCGATCCAGACCAGTCGATCCGAGGAGTTAGACATGCCTTCGATCTTAGTGCGGCCCTCCGACGGCCCACGGCACCGGGCGCGGGACCGGGTGCTTGGGATCCATCCCGTCGCCGGCGGAGATGTGGCGGAGGCGGCGGCCGGCCCACGGGATGGCGTACACGCGCAGCCAGGTGCGGAACGGGATGTCGTCCGGCGCCGGGTCGGCAGCCGCGGCCGGGGCCGATGCCGCCTCCTCGAGCGGTGCCGTCTCGGCGTAGGGGATGCCGAGGGTGTGCGCGGCGAGCCTGGCGAGCGCCCGGTGACCGCGGGAGCTGAGGTGCACGCGGTCGGAGGCCCACATCCCGGCCTCCTGGAACTCGCGTACGCCCCACACGTCGAGGACGGTCGCCTGCTGGTCGCGGGCGATGCTCCAGATGTTGGCGTTGAAGACGGCCGCCCGCCCGCGGAACGGTTTGAGGAAGAAGGCGAACTGCGGGTCGAAGAGGTTGGCGAGCAGGACGTTCGATCCGGCGGCGCGCAGCGCCCGCACCCCGGTCTCCAGTTCGGCCGCGAGCGCGTCGGGGTCGGCCTTCGGGCTCATCAGGTCGTTGCCGCCGATCAGCACGGACACCAGGTCGGGCCGCAGCCGGACGGCGTGCGGCACCTGGTCGGCGACGACGTCGGCGATGCGGCGACCGCGGACGGCGAGATTGGCGAACTCGAGCGTGTGGCCGGCGAGCCGCGCGTCCCCGTCGAGGATGCCTGCCAGCCGGTCGGCCCAGCCCAGCCAGCTGCCCTGGCGTCCGGGGGCCGCGTCGCACAGCCCTTCGGTGATCGAGTCTCCGAGGGCGATGTACCGAGAGAAGCTGGACCGGCTCACGGTGCGATTCTCGGTGCCACGGATGACGCGCGGGTGACATCCCGCCGACGGAAGCACGATCGTCGTTGCCCGTTCGCCGGACGTACACTGACAGCGTGGATTCGTCACCGTCCGTTGCCCGGGACGTCACCGAGGGCATCGCACTCACCCTGTACACGTCGGCCTTCTGCGAACCATGCATGCAGACCCGCGCCGTGCTCGCGGAGGCGGCCCGGCTCGTTCCGGCGCTGTCCGTCACCGAGCTCGACGTGACGCGCGCCCTCGACCGTGCGGAACGCGACGGCATCCGCTCGACCCCCACCGTGATCGTGCTGGGATCGGACGGCGCCGAGGTCTTCCGCGCCGAGGGCGTGCCGACGCTGCAGCAGGTGCTCGTGGCGGCGGCGAAGGCGGTCTGAAGCTGCGCGAGAGCGCGTGGCACAGTGGTGCCCCGGCAGGAATCGAACCTGCGACCACGAGATGAGAAGATCCGGTCGTCGGCGTGACGCAGTGGTGCCCCCGGCAGGAATCGAACCTGCGACCAAGAGATGAGAAGCACCACGAGAGCTGTTCCGGCACTCTGGTGCCCCCGGCAGGAATCGAACCTGCGACCAAGAGATGAGAAGCACCACGAGAGCTGGTCTGCTGTTTTCGCGGATCACGGCACAGTGGTGCCCCCGGCAGGAATCGAACCTGCGACCAAGAGATGAGAAGCACCACGAGAGCTGGTCTGCTGTTTTCGCGGATCACGGCACAGTGGTGCCCCCGGCAGGAATCGAACCTGCGACCGAGAGATGAGAAGCACCACGAGAGCTGGTCTGCTGTTTTCGCGGATCACGGCACAGTGGTGCCCCCGGCAGGAATCGAACCTGCGACCAAGAGATGAGAAGCACCACGAGAGCTGGTCTGCTGTTTTCGCGGATCACGGCACAGTGGTGCCCCCGGCAGGAATCGAACCTGCGACCAAGAGATTAGAAGGCTCCTGCTCTATCCGCTGAGCTACGGGGGCGCGCCCACAAGGATACCGCAGCGAGCCTCCCGCCCTGGCGCGCTGCGAGACGTCGCGACACGCCCTCCAGCGGCCTGAACGGTCGCGGAGAAGGGCGTGTCGCGACGTCTCAGGCTCCAGAGTCGCCCGGGAGGCGCCCGCGCGTCAGAGCGTTGCGCCGCTCTTTCCCGCGCGTGTCACGATCGCGATGACGGGGCGGCGGCCGCGGAGGCCGAAGCGGAGGCGGAGGCTCGCCTGGCGGGCGATGAGCACGCCGATCACGATCGCGGCGAGGGCGGGCACGATGCCGGAGATCATCATGGCGAGGTGC
Source organism: Leifsonia naganoensis (assembly GCF_013410615.1). Lineage (NCBI taxonomy): Bacteria > Bacillati > Actinomycetota > Actinomycetes > Micrococcales > Microbacteriaceae > Leifsonia > Leifsonia naganoensis. The sequence goes on along the minus strand of NZ_JACCHJ010000001.1, from coordinate 4,078,677 downwards.
GGGCCGATCGCCTCCACGAGCCAGCCCATGACCGGTCCGCCGATGGCCTGGCCGCCGAGGAGCACGAGGATGTAGAGCGAGATCACCCGGCCGCGGATCTGCAGGTTCGACGACATCTGCACGAGGGAGTTCGCGGCGGTGATGAAGAGCAGGTTGCCGACGCCGATTCCGACGAGCAGGACGCCGAAGGCGATCTCGCTGGGCGCGAAGCCGGCGAGGGCCTGCACGACGCCGAGCGCGGCCGCCGTGCCGACCACCATCGAGAGCCGGACGCTGGTGCGGCGCGTGGAGGCGAGCGCCCCCGCGAGTGCACCGGCGGCGACGAGTGCGTTGAAGAGACCGTAGCCCTGCGCGCCGACGTCGTAGACGTTGTTGGCGTACGCGGCCAGGAACACCGGCATGTTGAACGCGAAGACGGCGATGATCGCGACCATGACGACGGTCCAGAAGATGACGGGCTTGCGGCGCACGTAGCGCATCCCCTCGAGCAGCTGGCCCTTGGCACGGGGAGCGGCGGGGGACCGGTGCAGCTGGTCGCGGCGCAGCGTGCAGAGGGCGGCGACGACGGCGAGACAGGCGCCCGCGTTGATCACGAAGGACCAGCCTCCACCGACCGCCGTGATGAGGAGGCCGGCGACGGCGGGACCGATGAGCCCGCCGAGCTGGAAGATCGACGAGTTGAGGCTGATCGCGTTGCGCAGGTATTTCGGCCCGACGAGCTCGTTGACGAACACTTGGCGCGCGGGGTTGTCGACCACGGTGACGAGTCCGAGCAGGAACGAGATGAGGTAGACGTGCCAGACCTGCACGTTCCCGGTCAGGGTGAGGACCGCGAGTGCGACGGCGAGGCCCGAGGCGGCGGACTGGGTGATGATGAGCAGGCGCTGCTTCGAGTAGCGGTCGGTCAGCACCCCGCCGTAGAGGCCGAGGACGAGCATCGGCGTGAACTGCATGAAGACGGTGATGCCGACCGCCGCGACGCTCCCGGAGAGCTGGAGCACGAGCCAGTCCATCGCGATGCGCTGCATCCAGACGGCCGTGTTGGCGACCAGGTTGCTCGCGGCGAAGATGCGGTAGTTGCGGACGCGGAGCGAGACGAAGGTCTCCCTCCACGGGGGCCGCGTGCTGAGCACGGGCATGGGGCCGGTCGGCGGGGCTGCTGCTGTGGAGGTCGCCACGAGATTCCTTGCGTGTGTATCGAGATGTCTGGTTCCGTATATGGGCTCCTTCGACTGTACGTCGCGGCGGGGTATTGTTTGGTCCAATCGAAGCTATAACTCCTATTGGCTTTCCGAATGGATTGATGATGTTCGACCCCGTGCTGCTCCGCACCTTCCTCGCCGTGGCCGACACGCGCAGCTTCACGCGCGCGGCGGGGCGTCTCGGCATCAGCCAGCCGACCGTCAGCCAGCACGTGCGGCGGCTGGAGGAGGCGGCCAAGCGCCAGCTGGTCGCCCGCGACACCCGCGAGGTGCGGCTGACCGACAACGGCGACGCGATGGCCGGGTTCGCCCGCACGATCCTCGCGGCGCACGCGGAGGCCGACCGCTACTTCAGTGGGTCCGCGATGCGCGGCCGCCTGCGGTTCGGCGCCGCCGACGACCTGGCGATCACCACGCTGCCGCGCATCCTGCGGCACTTCCGCCAGCAGCATCCCCAGATTAACCTGGAGCTCACCGTCGACCAGTCGGGTCCGCTGCATCGGCGCCTGAAGGCCGGTCACCTCGACCTCATCTTCATCAAACAGAACCCTGGGACCACCGAGGGCACGGTCGTCGCGACCGACGAGCTCGTGTGGATGGGCCAGGAGAAGACAGTCTTCGACCCCGACCAGCCGCTGCCGTTGATCGCCTACCAGGGCACGAGCCTCAGCCGTCAGGTCGCGATCGACGCGCTGGAGGAGGCGGGGCGCACCTGGCGGATCACCTGCAACACCCGCGAGGTCAACGGGGTGCTCGCGGCGGTGCGCGCGGGGATCGGCGTGGCGGTGTTCCCGCGGTCCCTCATCCCGACCGATCTGGTCAAGGTCACGAACCGTTTCGCGCTGCCGGAGCTGGGGCACGTGGACTTCACGCTGCTGTCGAACCCGGCCGCGGCGAGCGAGCCGATCGAGGCTCTCACGACGGCGATCCTGGCGCGGGCGGTCACCCGCGTGCCGTAGCGGTCAGCCGACGACCGGGATGTGATCCGGGTCGGCCGGCCGCTCGCCCCCGTCGGAGGAGCGCTTGCGGAGCACGAGCGCGACCAGCGGGAAGATCAGCACCGAGAGCATCCCGGCGCCGACGAGCGCAGTCGCCGTACCCGGTTCCAATTCGCCCGCGGAGACGCCGATCCCCGTGACGGCGACGATGATCGGGAGGCCCGTGGCGCTGAAGAGCGTGATGGACGCGCGATCGGCGAACGTCGATCCGGGCGGCGCGGCGAGCGAGCCGGGCAGCCCCCGGACCACCAGCAGCAGCACGAGGAAGATCGGCAGCAGGAGCAGCGCGTGCGGGTCGGAGACCAGCGCGCGCAGGTCGAAGGTGATGCCCGTCGTGATGAAGAACACGGGCACGAGCACGCCGAACGCCACGGCCTCGAGCTTGCCCTCGATCTGGTGGGCGTCCTCCTCGTCGCCCCCGGAGAGCAGGACGCGGCAGATGACGCCGGCCGCGAAGGCGCCGAGCAGCATGTCGAGACCGAGCGCGAGACTGAGGCCGACGAGCGCGGCGATCACCAGCACGACGAAGCGCACCGCGAACTGACCGCTGGTGTGCAGCGTCGCGCGCACCAGCCGATGGAAACCGCGATGCGCGCCGCGGGACGCGAACCAGACGGCGGCCCCTGCGACGACCGCGAACCCGATGAGCACGAGGGCGGCGGCGAGCGGTTTGCGGCCGCTCAGGAACAGGGAGATCGCCAGCAGCGGCCCGAACTCTCCGACCGCGCCCACCGCGGTGACGGCGCGCCCGAACGGTGTGCGCAGCTCGCCCGCATCCCGCAGCACCGGCATCAACGTGCCCAGCGCGGTCGACGTGAGCGCGATGCCCACGTACACGGCGGTGACGAACGACGGCGACAAGAGGATGGCGATGACGACGCCCGCCACCAGCGAGATCAGCCAGCCCAGTGACGCGCGCCGCAACGGCCGGCCTGCGATGGCGGGGAAGTCGATCTCGTTGCCCGCCATGAAGAAGAGGAACGCGAGCCCGAAGTTCGAGACGGCGTGCAACGCGTCGCTCGCGGGCACCCAGCCCAGCACGCTCGGCCCGACCAGCAGCCCCAGCACGATCTCGAACACGACGAGGGGGATGGCCGCCACCCGCCCGACCAGCCGCGCCAGGATCGGCGCCGCCACCGCGAGCAGCGGGACGATCACGACGGTGGCGATGTCGGGGGACATGCGCTGATGGTATCCGCAGCCTCTCGCGATCTGGAAGGCCCGTTCACACGGCCGAAACGCGCCGGGGATATCGTTGGCACATGCGCGAACTGCAGGCACGGATCATCGACGAACTGAACGTCAGCCCCACCATCGACGCGGCCGCCGAGGTCGAGAAGCGGGTCGACTTCCTCGTCCGCTATCTCACGGCGACGGGCGCCTCCGGCTTCGTCCTCGGCATCAGCGGCGGGCAGGACTCCTCGCTCGCCGGGCGACTCTGCCAGCTCGCGGTCGAACGCCTCGCCGAGCGCGGCGTCGAGGCGGAGTTCATCGCGGTCCGCCTGCCCTACGCAGTGCAGCACGACGAGGACGACGCGCAGCTCGCGCTCTCGTTCATCCGGCCGCAGCGCACGGTGACGTTCAACATCCAGCGCGGCACCGACGGCGTGCAGGACGAGTACGCCGATGCGGTCGGCGACGCGATGACGGACTTCACGAAGGGGAACGTGAAGGCGCGGCTGCGCATGGTCGCGCAGTACGCGATCGCGGGCCAGCGGCGCCTGCTCGTGGTCGGCACCGACCACGCGGCGGAGGCGGTGACCGGCTTCTTCACGAAGTACGGCGATGGCGGGACCGACGTGCTCCCGCTGACGGGTCTGACCAAGCGGCAGGGCAAGGCGCTGCTGCAGCAGCTGGACGCCCCGGCGCGCCTGTACGAGAAGGCGCCGACGGCGGACCTCCTCGACCACAACCCGGGCCAGACCGATGAGGACAACCTCGGTCTCAGCTACGCGATCATCGACGACTTCCTGGAGGGACGGGAGGTCCCGGAGGAGAACGCGGCGGCCATCGAAGCCCGGTACCTGGCGACGGAGCACAAGCGCCGCGTCCCGGCCAGCATGTTCGACTCCTGGTGGCAGGAGCGCGGCGACTACTCCGAGTGAGGTCGTCCCGCGGCGCCGCCGTGGAACGCGAGAGGGGGCGCCGGCACGAAGCCGGCGCCCCCTCCCGTTCGGGTGGTGACGCGTCGAGGCGTGATCAGACGGGCTGACCGAGGCGCGAGGTCGGAGCGGTGTCGTTGCCCTCGCCCGAGTCGACCGGCGTCGTCAGCGCGCTGAGCGGGCCGCTGTCGGCCGTCGTCTGCTCCGACGCGACGGGCGCCGCGTACTGCTCGTGGTGCTGCTGGGCGACCCACGCGTCCTGCTGCTGCAGGACGCTGCGCTCGCCGTCCGTGTTCTCGAAGCGCCAGCGCTCGAGGTCGTTCTGGAAGATCTTGCGTGCGCGGCCCGGCTTGTTCTGCCACTCGATGAGCCGGTCGCGGAACTCCGCGATGGCCGGGTCGAGCTGGTAGCCGAACGTCGCAGAGGCGCGCTTCATCTCCGCGAGCTGGTGGCCGGCCCAGTTGGCCGCGACGCCCGAGCCCTTGATGGGCAGGAGGCGCACGAGGATGTCGGCCTGGCCGACCGCGCGGTCGGAGAGGATCTGCTCGGCGGGGGTGAGGGAGTTCCAGACGGAGGCCTCGGTCGCGGCGTCGACGAGCGCGGCGATCGCGGACGCCTTCTGCTGCCGGTCGGTGCGCGAGAGGAGACCCTTGAGGGCTCCGCGGGCGATCCAGGCGGCGAGCAGGCCGGACACGATGACGGCGACCGCGAGGACGGCGCCGTAGAAGATGACCGGCCGGGTGGCCGGTGCGAAGAACCAATCGACGAAGTCATTCCACCAGTGCATGCGCCGATGGTAACCGCGGGCGGGAGCTGTGGAGCGCAGCCGCCGCGCTGTGTCGCGCATCCGCGTGCGGCTCTCCACAGGACGGTCTGCCCGCGGGTTCTCCACGGATACCGACGCGAGGGTCGTCGGGGATGGGGGCCGCGCCAGGCTGGGACCACGCCCGGCAGCGGTCGGACGGCAGGAGGGAGGGATGGATGGACGCATCGTTCACGGTCCGGGGCGTGGTCGCCTCGCGGCCTCGTCACCTGGTCACGGCGGAGGGGCTGGCGGTCACCACCTTCCGCCTCTTGTCCGCCGCAGCGTCGCGCGACCGCAGCTGGTTCACGGTGAGCGCGCTCCGCCGGCTCGCGGTCTCCGCGGCCGGTTCGCTGGAGGCCGGCGACCCTGTGCTGGTCGTCGGGCGATTGGTCATCCGCGAGTGGACGGGGGAGCAGCCTGGTGTCACGGCGGAAGTGGAGGCGATGGCGATCGGCCACGACCTCGCCGGAGGCCGGACGACATTCGTGCGGGCGCGGGTGTCTCCCGACGCATCCCCAGCGAAGGATCGATAACGTGTACCCCATGACGCGACGCCCTGTCCTCCGCAGCCGGCCCACGCCACGCACGCGTGCCTCCCGAGCCCGGACCGGCGCCGCATCGGCCGTTCTCGCCGCCACCGTGCTCGCGCTCGCGCTGACCGGATGCACCCCAGGCGCGAAGCCGTCGGCGAGCCCGACGGCCACGGCCACCCCGACTCCGACGGCGACCGGCGCGGCTGCACCGGAGCTCGTGCCCGGCGGCACGGCCCAGCAGAACCTGCCCTTCTTCAACAAGGTCAACCAGGCGACGCTCGCCGCGAACCCCGACGCGAAGGGCCGCGACTTCATCGACGCCCTGGTGGCGGCGGGCTTCACGAAGGCCGACATGCAGGTCACGGTGGACACGACCACGATCGGGCTGAAGGCGAACAGTATCCAGTTCTCGGTCAAGATGGGCGACGCCTGCTTGATCGGGCAGAACGGCGCCGACGCGGGCGGCTACAACAGCGAGACGACGCCGGTGCTCGTCGGCGGCGCGTGCCTCATCGGCCAGACGCGGCCGATCGACTGGTAGCGGGCGGGCTCCGGCGCGTCGCAGCCGGTATCCTCGTACAGGGCGGCGATCGGGAAGTGTTCCGACGCGCGCCGAGCGGACGACAGGGAGTTAGAGAAGAAACGTGGCCGAATACATTTACTCGATGGTGCGCGCCCGCAAAGCGGTCGGCGACAAGGTCATCCTGGACGACGTCACCATGGCGTTCCTCCCGGGTGCCAAGATCGGTGTGGTCGGCCCGAACGGTGCCGGTAAGTCCACGATCCTCAAGATCATGGCGGGTCTCGACACGCCGTCCAACGGCGATGCGAAGCTGACCCCCGGATACTCCGTCGGCATCCTCATGCAGGAGCCGCTGCTCGACGAGAGCAAGACGGTCCTGGAGAACGTCCAGGAGGGCGTCGGCGACATCAAGGGCAAGGTCGACCGCTTCAACGAGATCTCGGGCCTCCTCGCCGACCCGGACGCCGACTTCGACACCCTGCTGGCCGAGATGGGCACGCTGCAGGAGCAGATCGACGCCGCGGACGCGTGGGACCTCGACTCCCAGCTCGAGCAGGCGATGGACGCGCTGCGCTGCCCGCCGGGCGACTGGCCGGTCAACACCCTCTCCGGTGGTGAGAAGCGCCGAGTCGCGCTCTGCAAGCTCCTGCTCCAGAAGCCCGACCTCCTGCTCCTCGACGAGCCCACCAACCACCTCGACGCCGAGAGCGTGCTCTGGCTCGAGCAGCACCTGGCCAAGTACCACGGTGCCGTGCTCGCCGTGACCCACGACCGGTACTTCCTCGACCACGTGGCCGAGTGGATCGCCGAGGTCGACCGCGGTCACCTGTACCCGTACGAGGGCAACTACTCGACCTACCTCGAGAAGAAGCGCGAGCGCCTGGAGGTCCAGGGCAAGAAGGACGCGAAGCTCGCGAAGCGCCTCGGGGAGGAGCTCGACTGGGTGCGCAGCAACGCCAAGGGTCGACAGGCCAAGTCGAAGGCGCGTCTGGCGCGCTACGAGGAGATGGCGGCGGAGGCCGAGCGCACGCGCAAACTCGACTTCGAGGAGATCCAGATCCCGCCGGGACCGCGCCTCGGCCAGATCGTCATCGACGCGAAGAACCTCCAGAAGGGCTTCGGCGACCGCAAGCTCATCGACGGCCTGACCTTCACGCTGCCGCGCAACGGCATCGTCGGCGTCATCGGCCCGAACGGCGTCGGCAAGACCACGCTCTTCAAGACGATCGTCGGTCTCGAGCCCCTCGACGGCGGCGACCTGAAGGTCGGCGAGACCGTCAAGATCTCGTACGTCGACCAGAGCCGCGGCGGCATCGACCCGAACAAGAACGTCTGGGAGGTCGTCTCCGACGGGCTCGACTACATCCAGGTCGGCAAGACGGAGGTGCCGTCCCGCGCCTACGTCTCGACCTTCGGATTCAAGGGCCCGGACCAGCAGAAGAAGTCGGGCGTGCTCTCCGGTGGTGAGCGCAACCGCCTCAACCTCGCGTTGACGCTCAAGCAGGGCGGCAACCTCCTGCTGCTCGACGAGCCGACCAACGACCTCGACGTCGAGACCCTCTCGAGCCTCGAGAACGCGCTGCTCGAGTTCCCCGGCTGCGCCGTGGTCATCACCCACGACCGGTGGTTCCTCGACCGCATCGCCACGCACATCCTGTCCTACGAGGGCACCGACGAGGACCCGGCCAACTGGTACTGGTTCGAGGGCAACTTCGAGGCGTACGAGGAGAACAAGGTCGAGCGCCTCGGCCCGGACGCCGCGAAGCCGAACCGTTCGGCGTACCGCAAGCTCACGCGCGACTAATCACCACCGGAGGAGACCCATGCGACTGCACGTACCGATCAAGCTCCGCTGGAGCGACCTGGACGCGTACGGGCACGTCAACAACGCCGAGATGCTGCGCCTGCTCGAAGAGGCGCGCATCGAGGCGTTCTGGGTCACCGACGACGCCGAGGCGGCGGTCGGAGGATCGACCGCCGTCCTCGACGGGCGACCGGGCGCCGACACGCTCACGCTGATCGCGCGGCAGGAGATCGAGTACCTCGCGCCCATCCCGTACCTGCGGCCGCCGCTCGACGTGCAGCTCTGGCTCGGCCGGCTCGGGGGCGCCAGCCTCGAGGTCTGCTACGAGGTGTGGTCGCCCGAGGGCACCGAGCCGCGCACCCTGTTCACCCGCGCCGCGACCACGATCGTGCTCGTCGACGCCGGCACGCAGCGGCCGCGCCGGATCAATGAGACCGAGCGCGCCGCGTGGACGCCCTACCTCGACGAGCCGGTGCAGTTCACCAAGCGCGGCTGACCTACGGCGTCGAGGTGGTGCCCGGCGTCGGCACGGGAGTCGGCGCGAACGAGTTCTCCCAGACGGCGCGGGAGCCGGCCTCCCCGATCAGCACGACGTCGACGATCGTCCCCGCGGCCAGCACCGCGGCGATGACGGCGAGCACGACGATCACCACCGTCCGAACCGTCGTCGACGGCCGCCGCGCCCGGCCGGGCCGGTCGACGAAGAAGAACCACGCCCACTGGAGCGCCGTGAAGACGAAGAGCGCGATGACCCAGGGGTAGAGGCCCTTCCCGAGCGCCGCGTGCTGCTGGATGAGCGGGGTCGAGGGAACGCGCGCCTGCAGCCACTCGCCGGCATCCGTCACGATCGGCACCAGCACGACGTTCGCGAGGGCCAGCAGCGGCGTGACGATCCCGAGCCGTCGCCGTGCGGCCGGCCACAACGGCACCGCGAGCGCGCACAGAGCGGTCAGGGGCACCAGCACGATGACGAAGTGCACCAGGAGGACGTGCAGCGGAAGACCGTTGACCTCCATGATCGGCTAGCTCGTCACCGTGACCGTGTCGCCGCTCACGGTCGCCATCAGCTTCGGGAGGGGATCGCGCGCCGGTCCGTTCAGCACGTCCCCGGTCGCGGCGTCGAATCTCGAGCCGTGGCAGGGGCAGTCGAACTCCTTGCCCTGCGGGGCGACCGTGCAGCCCTGGTGGGTGCAGACCGCGCTGAACGCGACGACCTTCCCCGCCGTGGGCTGCGAGACGACGACCGGGGCCGAACCGATCGACGCGGAGACGGCCCCGCCGACCGGGATCGACGACAGTGCGACCGTGGTCGTCCCGCCGCCTCCTGAACCGCCCGAACCGGATCCACCCGACCCGGACCCGCCCGCGTCGGAGGGGCCGTCGGAAGTGCAGGCGGCGAGCAGCAGCGCGCCGGCCCCGGCGGCCGTCACGCCGCCGATGTGGACGAGGGTGCGGCGGGTGAGGGGTGTGGCGTCGTTCATGCGGAGTCCTCTCGGTCGGCGTAGCGTCTTCTTCACCATAGGCACGGATGCGCGCGCCTGACGGTTCATCCGATCTGCGGATCCGTTGAACTTTCTGCACGCGTGCACCGTGTCATCCTCGACGGGGACGGGAGGTGAGGCATGCCGGACGACGACGCGCGTCTGCTGCGGGAGCTGCACGAGCAGCACTCGCAGGCCGTGTGGCGCTACGTGGTGCACCTCACCGGCGACCGGGCGCTGGCCGACGACGTGGTGCAGGAGACCCTGCTCCGCGCGTGGCGCCGTCCCGCCGTGCTCGACCAGTCGCAGCACTCGGCGCGCGCGTGGCTCTTCACGGTCGCCCGCAACCTGGTGATCGACACCAAGCGCAGCGCGCACGACCAGCACGAGTTCGGCACGGACACGCTGCCCGAGGTGACGTCCGCCGCCAGCGAGTCCGACGCGGTGCTCGACGCCTGGCTGGTGTCGGACGCGCTGGCCGAGCTGTCCGACGAGCACCGCGCCGTGATCGTCCACGCGTACTACGGCGGCCGCTCGATCGCCGAGATCTCGCGCGAGTTGGACGTGCCGGAGGGCACGGTGAAGTCCCGCCTCCACTACGGGCTGCGGGCCCTGCGCCTCGCACTGCAGGAGAAGGGAGTGACGGAGCGATGACGACGCACGACGAGTTCGCCACCTGGGACGCGGCGTACGTCCTCGGCGCACTGTCGCCGGCGGACCGGCGGGCCTACGAGGAACACCTGGGGGAGTGCGATCGCTGCGCGGCCGCTGTCTTCGAACTGGCCGGCATGCCCGGGCTCCTCGGACTGCTGCCGCGCGAGGAAGGCCTCGCGGCGCTCACGGAGCCCTCGCCCGCTCCCGAGGCTGGCGGAGTGGGCGCCGAGGTGCTGCCCCTCCTGGTGAAGCGCGCGCGCCGCCACCGCGTGCGCACCCGCTGGCTCACCGCCGGGATCGCGGCAGCTGCCGCGGTGCTCCTCGTCGGGGTGCTCGCCTTCGTCCTGCCGTCCGTGCTCACGCCGACGACACAGGAGGCGAAGGCCATCACCATGGAGCAGGTGGAGCCCAGCGCGCTCACCGCCGACCTGCGGCTGACCGCCGAGCCCTGGGGCACACGCATCACCTCCCGCTGCAGCTACGCGCGGGTCGGCGACGACCAGGGCACGCACTCGTGGACCTACGCGATGGTCGTCACCGATCGGCAGGGGCACGAGACGCAGATCTCGACCTGGACCGCGGAGGAGGGGACGACCGTCGTGCCGACGGCGACGACGAGCGTCGCGGTGGCTGACATCGCCGCCATCGACATCCGGTCCGCGGGCGACGGCACCGTCCTCTTGCGCAGCAGCTTCGGCTGACGCGCGCCCAGCGGCGCTCCGGGCTCAGTCGCGCTGCTCGGCCGGCACGCGGACCATCGCCTCCTGGGCGACGCTCGCGACCAGACGGCCGTCACGGCTGTAGATGCGGCCCTGGGCCAGGCCGCGGCCGCCGCTCGCGCTGGGCGACTCCTGCGTGTACAGCAGCCACTCGTCGACGCGGGCCGGGCGGTGCCACCACATCGCGTGGTCGAGGCTCGCGGCCTTGAGTCCCGGGTCGGCCCAGGCGACGCCGTGGCGGCGCATGATCGACTCCATGATCGTGTAGTCGCTCGCGTAGGCGAGGGCCGCTCGGTGCAACGCCGGGTCGTCGGGGAGCTCACCGATGGCGCGGAACCAGACCGCCTGCTGCGCGACGTGCTCGCCTTCGACGCTCAGGTAGACGGGTGACGTGACGTGGCGCATGTCGAACGGGCGCTCGCTCGCCCAGTACTGCGCGACGGGATGCCGCACGTCCTCCAGGCTGGACGCCGACGACGGCAGCGACTCGGGTTCCGGCAGACCCTGCGGCATGGTGACCTGGTGCTCGAGCCCCTCGTCCTCATCCTGGAACGACGCGATCATCGACAGGATCGGGAGGCCGTTCTGGTAGGCCTGGGTGCGCCGGGTCGAGAACGACCGGCCGTCGTGGATGCGGTCGACCGAGAAGGTGATCGGCAGGTTCACGTCGCCCGGGCGCAGGAAGTAGCCGTGCATCGAGTGGATGGGGCGGTCGTCCCCGACCGTGCGGGTCGCTGCGACGATCGACTGCGCGAGCACCTGGCCGCCGAACACGCGGCCCAGCGGCATCCACTGGGAGGGCCCGGTGAAGATGTCCTCACTGGTGCGCGCACCGGTGTCGGTGAGATCGAGGGCGGTCAGAAGGGATGCCAATGGCTCGCTCACAGTGTCTCCGTCCGATGTCTCTAGTAGTTTAGAGGTCCGATGAACCAGTCGTTTTCCCTCGTTGACAGCCTCGCCGTCGCCGATCTCCAGACCTATCTGTCTCGAGCGGCCCGTGTCGAGGAGGGCTCCGTGCGCCTGATCGCAGGATCCGGCGTGCTGGCGGTGTACACCGCCATCCTCTATCCGAGGGGGCTGCTCGATCAGACCCCCACCGTGCTGGGCCTGCGGACGTTCGCGACGGATGACGAGGTGTCGTTCGACGCGGTGGTCCCGATCCGCTCGCTGCTCGATCGGCTCGCCCGGGTCCGGGAGGCTGCGGAGGCAGACGACGCACCCGCCGGACCGGTGGGCGTGCGACTGCCGCTCGAGGTGTCCACGGTCACCTGGGCGGGCATCTCGCCGCCCCGGGGCGGCTGGCGCCCGGTGGGCGAGACGACCTACGAGCTGATGGAGGCGACCGCGCGCGCCGGCATCGCCGAGATCGCGGACGCCCTGCCGGAAGGCACGGGCGAGCAGCTCGTCCAGCGCGTGCGGGCCGAGGTGTGGGGCCGTCCGATCGACGGCCTGGAGTACGTCCCGGCCGGAGCCGCGTTCGCTGCGGAGAGCCTGGGCTTCCTCGACCCGGAGGAGCCGGTGAGCGTGCTGGAGACCGGCACGTGGACGCGCCTGACGACCCAGCGCGGCCACACGCTCATCAAGCGCCAGGCCTGGTCGCTCCGGATGTAGCTCCGGCGCCTCGCGGGGGCGCGGCGTGGGCTCAGACCGCCCGCGCCGCCGCTCGTCCGGCCGTGCGCCCGGAGAACAGGCACCCGCCGAGGAAGGTGCCCTCCAGCGCCCGGTAGCCGTGCACGCCGCCGCCGCCGAAACCGCTCGCCTCGCCCGCCGCGTAGAGGCCGGGGATGGGCTCGCCGTCGGAGCCGAGGACGCGCGCGTCCAGATCAGTCTCGATGCCGCCGAGGCTCTTGCGCGTGAGGATGTGCAGCTTCACGGCGATGAGCGGGCCGGCCTTCGGGTCGAGCAGCTTGTGCGGGCTCGCCACCCGGATGAGCTTGTCGCCGCGGTAGGCGCGGGCGCCGCGGATGGCCGCGAGCTGGAGGTCCTTGCCGAAGTCGTTGTCCATCTCGCGGTCGCGTTCGCGCACGTGCCTGGTCACCAGCTCGGTGTCGAGCGGCACCTCGCTGAGGCGCTGCATCCCGGCGAGCAGCTCGTCGAGGGTGTCGGCGACGATGAAGTCGGCGCCCTTCTCCTTGAACGCCTCGACCGGTCCGGGCGCGCCGGGCGCGACGCGCTTGGCGAGCAGCCGCACGTCCTTGCCGGTCAGGTCGGGGTTCTGCTCGCTGCCGGAGAGCGCGAACTCCTTCTCGATGATCTTCTGGGTGAGGATGAACCAGCTGTAGTCCGAGCCGATCCGCCGCAGGTGCTCGAGCGTCCCCAGGGTGTCGAACCCGGGGAAGAGCGGGGCGGGCAGCCGCTCGCCGCGGGCGTCGAGCCAGAGCGACGACGGGCCGGGGAGGATGCGGATGCCGTGCCGCGCCCAGACCGGGTCCCAGTTCTGGATGCCCTCGGTGTAGTGCCACATCCGGTCGCCGTTGATCAGGTGGGCGCCCGCCTTCTCGGCGATCCCGAGCATCCGGCCGTCCACGTGCGCCGGCACACCGGAGAGCATGAAGTCGGGCGGGGTGCCGAGGCGCTCGGGCCACGCCGCGCGGACGAGGTCGTGGTTGCCGCCGATGCCGCCGCTGGTCACGATGACCGCGGGCGCGCGCAGCTCGAAGTCGCCGGTGACCTCCCGGTTGCTCGCGGCCCCGCGCGCAGCGGTGTCCGGGGCGAGGACGGCGCCGCGCACGCCGGTGACGCGCCCGTCCTCGACGATGAGCTCGTCGACGCGATGGCGGTGCAGGATGCGCGCGCGGCCGGCCGCGACGCCCGCCTGCACGCGCGCGACGAAGGGGGCGACGACGCCGGGGCCGGTGCCCCAGGTGATGTGGAACCGGGGGACGGAGTTGCCGTGGCCGCCCGCTGCCCCGCTGCCGCGCTCCGCCCAGCCGACGACCGGGAAGAAGCGCACGCCCTTCTCGTGCAGCCACGCGCGCTTCTCGCCGGCGGCGAACTGGAGGTAGGCCTCGGCCCAGCGGCGCGGCCAGTGGTCCTCCTCGCGGTCGAAGCCGGCGGAGCCGAACCAGTCCTGCCGGGCGAGGGCGAGCGAGTCGTGCACGCCCATCCGACGCTGTTCCGGCGAGTCGACGAGGAAGAGCCCGCCGAACGACCACCACGCCTGTCCGCCCAGGGAGGCGGCGGGCTCCTGCTCGACGATGGTCACGCGGCGCCCCGCGTCGAGCAGCTCGGAGGCGGCGACGAGACCGGCCAGGCCGGCCCCGACCACGAGGGCGTCGGGGGCGGCGTGCTTGTCGGATTCAGACGGCATGGCGTGTCTCCTTCGGCACGTCGGGCTCGAGGGCTACTCCTCGAATGTGTTGACCATAGCGAACGCAGCGCGCTCCAGGTAGCTCCAGAGCGTCTCCTCCTGCAGCGGAGGCAGCCCGAGCTCGTCGACGGCCGCGCGCATGTGGGTCAGCCAGCGATCGCGGGCGTCGGGGTTGACCCTGAAGGGCATGTGCCGCATCCGGAGACGGGGGTGCCCGCGCTCGGCGCTGTACGTGCCCGGTCCGCCCCAGTACTGCTCGAGGAAGAGGGTGAGCCGTTCTGCGGCGGGGCCGAGGTCCTCCTCCGGGTACATCGGCTTGAGGACCGGGTCGGCGGCGACCCCGCGGTAGAACGCGTCCACGAGCCGGCGGAAGGTGTCGTGGCCGCCGACCTGCTCGTAGAAGGACGGGCCGGAGGGCGGCCCGACGGGGATGGTGGTCATGTCACTCCGCGGGAGGCTCGGTCGGGGGCTTGGGGGAGGTGCGCGGCTTCGGCGTCGCAGGAGGTGTGTCGGACGAGGGCTTCGCCTTGTCCGTCGGCCCGGTCTTCGGGGCCGGCGTGGCCTTCTCCGCGGCGGGCTGCTTCGGCGTGCGCGGCAGCGTGGCCGCCGACGCGCCCGGCGTGATCCGGATCGCGTTGGGGTTGACGGCGGCACGCTTGGCCGCGGCACGCGCCTTGCGACCGGTGAGCGGCTTCTCCGGCACGGCCTGCACCGGGCGCGTGCGCGGCGGCTTGGCCCCGCTCACGCTGCCCGCGCTGTCGAACCCGCTGAGCACGACGGCGGAGAGCGAGGGCAGCTTCACGCCCATCTCGTCCAGCGCCTGCTTGAGCTGGATGCGCAGCTCGCGCGACACGTCGTCCTTCGCGGTCGTGCGCGTCTTCAGCACGATGCGGATGACCATGGCGTCGGCCGAGATCGACTCCAGCCCCCAGAGCTCGGGCTTCTCGAGGATGCGCGAGCGCCACTTCGGGTTGGTCGCCAGCGCCGTGGCGGTGGCGAGCATCTTCTCCTGCACGGCCTCGATGTCGGTGTCGTAGGGCACGGCGAGATCGATGATGACCCGCGACCAGCCCTGCGACATGTTGCCGACCCGGACGATCTCGCCGTTGCGGACGAACCACAGCGTGCCGTTGACATCCCGCACCTGGGTGACGCGGATGCCGACCGACTCGACCACACCCGTCGCCGAGCCGAGGTCGACGACGTCGCCGACGCCGAGCTGGTCCTCCATCACCATGAAGAGGCCGTTGAGCACGTCCTTGACGATGTTCTGCGCGCCGAAACCGAGGCCGGCGCCGATCGCGGCGGTCAGCAGGGCGAAGGAGCCCAGCACTTCCGACGCGAAGACATTGATGACGAGGATGATCGCGATGATGCCGATCGTCACGTTCACGATGTTGCTCAGGACGGAACCGAGCGTGCGTGTGCGCTGGACGACGCGGACGGCGGCGAGCGGGGAGGCCACGAGCGCCTGGGTGTCGGTGACGCTCTGCCCCTTCTTCACTCCGCTCACGATCTGCTTGACCACGCGGCGGATCACCACGCGCAGCAGCCAGCTGAGCAGGAAGGCGCCCACGATGATCAGGACGGCGGTCAAGACCTTCCACCCGGCGGCGATCGCCCACGTGCCGATCTCGGTCCAGAATGTGCTCTTCAGAATTCCCATACGTGTCCGAGCCTAGCGAGGGCCGCCTTGGTGCGGGCTGGATCCAGGAGTGGTGTCAGCGATCGATGAGCCCGTTGTCGTAGGCGAAGATGACCGCGTGCACCCGGTCGCGCAGGTGCAGCTTCGAGAGCACCCGGCCGACGTGGGTCTTGACCGTGGACTCGGTCAGGAAGAATTTCGCGCCGATCTCGCCGTTGGTCAGCCCGTCGGCCATCGCGAGCAGGATCTCGCGTTCGCGCGGCGTCAGCGCGGATGCGGCGTCGTCGTCGCCGGCGACAGTGGACGCGCCCTGCGGCAGGCGATCGGCGAACAGTTCGAGCATCGAGCGGGTCACGCGGCCGCTGACGGCGGCGTCGCCCGCGGCCACCGCCCGGATGGCCGCGATCAGGTCGTCCGGCCGGGCGTCCTTGAGCAGGAACCCGCTCGCGCCCGCACGGAGCCCGCCGAAGGCGTACTCGTCGAGGTCGAAGGTGGTGAGGATGATGATCCGGGCGTCGGGGTTGGCCGCGACGATGCGCCGGGTCGCCTCGATGCCGTCCATCGACGGCATGCGCACGTCCATCAGGATGACATCGGGCCGCGTCTCGACGGCGAGCCGCACGGCCTCCGTCCCGTCCGCCGCCTCGCCGACGACGTGGAGGTCGGGCTCGGCCTCGAGGACCATCCGGAACCCGAGCCGGACGAGCGACTGGTCGTCGACCAGCAGGATGCGCAGGGGGGTGGTGTCGGTCATGGCGTCTCCTCGGAGATGGTGGTGCCGGTCGCGTCCGTCGGCTCAGGGACGGCGGGCAGGGAAGGGGAAGGGGATGTCGCGGACGCGGAGGGCGGCCGCACCGCGTCGAACTCGGCGTGGAGGCGCCAGCCCACGGGACTCCGCGGCCCCGCGTCGAGCGTGCCGCCGTACAGGGCGACGCGCTCGCGCAGCCCGATCAGCCCGCGGCCGGAACCTCCGGCCGGCTGTTCGTGCACGGCCGCGTCGTCCTCGACGGTGATCGCGATGCGGTCGGGCCGGTACCGGATGACGACCTCGACGACGTTCGCCAGGCGCCCGTAGCGCAGGGCGTTGGTGAGCCCCTCCTGCACGACGCGGAAGACGGTGAGCTGCTGCCCGATGTCGGTCGGCGGCTCGCCGGTGATCGTGACGCGCACGGCCATGCCGGCCGCGCGGAACCGCTCGACCAGTTCGGTCAGCTCGCCGACGCCGGGCTGCGGTTGATGCTCGGCGGTCTCACCCTCGTCCGCGCGCAGCACGCCCAGCAGACGGCGCATGTCGCCGAGCGCGGAGCGGCCGGTCTCGGCGACCATCCGCATCGTGTCGGCGGAACGCTCGGGCGCCGACTCGGCGAGGCGCGCAGACCCTTCCGAGAGGGTGATCATGACGGTGAGGCTGTGCGAGACGATGTCGTGCATCTCCCGCGCGATCCGGCTGCGCTCGGCGGCGGCGGCGATGACGGCCTGCTGGTCGCGTTCACGCGCCAACTGCCGTGCGCGGTCGATGAGCGCAGCGAGATAACGACGACGGCCGCCGATGTTGTTGCCGATCAGCACCGCGACGAGAGAGAACGAGAGCACGGTGAAGGTGGAGGCCGTGAGGTCGGTGTGGTCGGAGCCGTAGAACCCGGCGCGCTCGAGGAGCGCCAGCACCCACTGGGACGCGGCGGTCGCGACGGCCGTGATGGCGAACCCGATCCATGCCGATCGGGTCGAACGATAGACCGCAAGGGCGTAGAGCGCGAAGAGCAAAGGGATGAAGTCGACGGTCTCGCCGATGACGGTGCTGCCCACCAGAACGACCGTGGCGACGGCGAACAGGATGCGCGGCCGGTAGCGGCGGAAGTAGAGCGAGGCACCGGCCAGGACGACGAGCACGATGGCCAGTGCGGCCCCGACGGACGGGGTCGTGATCTGCGTGACCACGGTCAACAGGATCGACGGGACGAAGTACACGGTGACGACGGCCGTGTCGAGCAGCAGCGGGTGCGCCGCCAGGAAACGCCGGATGACCCCGGGCGGCCTGGGGAGTTCCAGGCCGGCCGGGGCCGGTTCCGATGCGAGGGGAGGCTGGGTCATGCGTCCCGACGCTGCAGCAGGATCGCGCCGACGACGAACGAGACGGCGGTCCAGACGACGACCGTGAGCACGTTCTGCCACGGCTCGAAGGTGCCGTTCTCGAGTCCCGACATCCCTTGGCCGGCGTTGCCGATCAGGTAGTGGGTCGCGTCCCGGATCCACTCCGCCGTGGGGAGCAGCGACTGCACGATGCCGGCGATGATCGGCAGCAGGAAGAGCACGCCGAGGGCCGCGGCGATCCCGCCCGCGCTCGCCTTGACGATCGTTCCGAGGCCGAGCGCGAACACCGCGACCAGGCCGAGGTAGGCGGCCGAGCCGAGGATGGCCCAGACCGTGTGCTCCGAGATCAGGTCGCCCGTGTATCCCTTGCCCGTCATGAGCGGGACGGCGATCGCCCAGGAGGCGGCGAAGCTGACCAGCCCGACGACGAACGAGGTGAGGAAGAGCACGATGGCCTTCGCCGCCAGGACGGGGAACCGGCGGGGGACCGCGGCGAACGACGACCGGATCATGCCGGTCGAGAACTCGCCGCTGATCACCAGCACGCCGAGGACGGCGACGACCAGCTGCGCGAAGGTGAGACCGGCGGTGGCCGTGCTCGTCACGAGCTGCGAGAGCTGGTCCTTGGGCACCCGCTCGCCGAGGGTCGATGCCTCGGGGACGAAGGCGGCGAGCAGAGTCGCGAAGCCGACGACCAGGACGACGACGCTGGCGAGCGTCCAGAAGGTGGAGCGGAGCGTGCGCAGCTTGATCCATTCGGACCGGACGACGCGCGGGAAGGTGAGGCGGCCGAGCGCGGAGTGCTCGTGCGGGCGGGTGGGGGCTGTCGTGGTCACTTCTCGACCTCCGTGCGGTACTCGACCTCGTCGTGGGTGAGCTCGAGGTAGGCCTCCTCGAGCGAGGCGCTCAGCGGGGTGAGCTCGTGCAGCACGACGCCGCTGCGCGCAGCGGCTTCGCCGACCTGGGCGGCCGAGAGGCCGGAGACCTCGATGAGCTGGGACTCCACGCCCGTCACGGTGACGTCGGCGGAGGCGATCGCGCGGGCGAGCTCCTCGACCTGCGGGGTGCGGACGCGCACGGCGTTCCTGGTCGCCCCGGCGAGGATCTGGTCGACGGGCGCGTCGGCGAGGATGCGTCCGCGGCCGAGCACGATGATGTGGTCCGCGGTCTGCGCCATCTCGCTCATCAGGTGCGAGGAGAGGAACACGGTGCGCCCCTGCGAGGCGAGGTGCCGTGCGAACTGACGCACCCAGAGCACGCCTTCCGGGTCGAGGCCGTTGACCGGCTCGTCCAGGATGAGGGTGGCCGGGTCGCCGAGCATCGCTGCGGCGATGCCGAGTCGCTGGCCCATGCCGAGCGAGAAGCCGCCGACGCGCTTGCTGGCGACGGAGTCGAGCCCGGTGAGCCCGATCACCTCGTGCACGCGGCTCTTCGGGATGCCGTGGGTCGCCGCCATCGCCAGCAGGTGGCCGTAGGCGGTGCGGCCCGTATGCACGGCCTTCGCGTCGAGCAGGGCGCCCACCTCGGTGAGCGGCGAGCGCAGGTCGGCGTAGCGCTTGCCGTTGACGATCGCGCCGCCCGAGGTCGGACGGTCGAGACCCATGATCATGCGCATGGTCGTCGACTTGCCGGCGCCGTTCGGGCCGAGGAAGCCGGTGACCTTGCCGGGCTGGACGGTGGCGGTGATGCCGTCGACGGCCGTCTTGGGGCCGAACCTCTTGGTGAGGCGGTCGAGTTGAATCATGGTTCCAACGTAGAGGGAGGGGCCCCCGCCCGCCATCGGCCCGTGGTACCAGGCCGGGTCGGACGAGGGTCCCCTCCTCGACGTCGTTCGGTGGCGGCTACGCCTGCGCGTCGCGCTCCTGCGCGGCGAGCGCGCGCTCGACACCGGCGAGGTTCTCCACGACGAGGCGGCGCAGCGCGGCCGGCTCGGGGTTCGCGTCGAGCCAGGCGCGGGTCGCGTCGCGCAGGGCGGCGTTCGCCAGCGGCGCCGGGTACATGCCCGACACCAGGTACTCCGCGATCTTGTAGGAGCGGGAGGCCCAGATGTCCTGCAGCGCGGCGAAGTACGGCGCCACGAAGCCCTCGAGCACCGCGGTGTCGGCGGTCCGCTGGAAGCCGATCCCGGTGAAGCGCACGATCGTGTTCGGGAGGTCGTCCGAGCCGAACACCGAGTCCCACGCCGCCTGCTTGCCCGCGGCGGTGGGGATGCTCGCGCGGGCCTGGGCCGCGAACTGGCCGCCGTTGGCGGTGTTGTCCGCCTCCAGGGCCGCGTCGATCTCCGCCGTGCCGGCCGTGCCGCCCGCGACGAGGGCGATCAGCAGCTCCCAGGCGAGGTCGGTGTCGACCGTGAGGCCGTCGAGCGACTGCGAGCCGCCGCGCAGGGCGGCGATCTCGGCGAGGTGCTCGTCGGTGGAGGCGTAGGCCGCGAAGAACTTGACGAACTGGAACTGCGCGTCGCTGCCGGCCTCGGCCTGCTTCGCGAGCTCCCACAGGGCGGTCGCGACCGCCTGCATCGTCTCCTTCTGGCGCTCCGGCGCGACGTAGCTGCCGGCGGCGAGGCCGAGCTGGTTCAGCGTCGTGCGGAGCGTGGTCGACTCCGTCTCGGAGGCGATGTTGCCCAGCACGAGGCGCACGTAGTCGCTCGCGCTGCTCTCGGCGTCGCGCGTCGCATCCCACGCCGCACCCCAGACGAGGGAGCGGGCGAGCGGGCTCTCGATCTCGCCGAGGTGCTCGATCGCGACGGCGAGCGACGCGTCGTCGAGGCGGATCTTGGCGTACGCCAGGTCGTCGTCGTTGAGCAGCACGAGGGCCGGGCGGGCACGGCCGACCAGCTCGGCGACCTCGGTGCGCTCCCCGTCCACGTCGAGCTCGATGCGGTGGTCGCGCACGAGGGCGCCGTCGCGCAGCTCGTAGAAGCCGATCGCGAGGCGGTGCGGGCGGATGGTCGGGTAGTCGGCCGCGGCCGTCTGCAGCACCGCGAAGGACGTGATGACGCCGTCGGCGTCGACCTCGATCTCGGGGCGCAGCGTGTTCACGCCGGCCGTCTCGAGCCACTTGGCGGACCAGTCGGTGAGGTCGCGGCCGCTTGTGGCCTCCAGCTCGACCAGGAGGTCGCGCAGCTCGGTGTTGCCGTGCGCGTGCTTCTTGAAGTACTCCGAGACGCCGGCGAGGAAGTCGTCCTGGCCGACCCACGCCACCAGCTGCTTGAGCACCGAGGCGCCCTTGGCGTAGGTGATGCCGTCGAAGTTGACCTGCACGTCCTCGAGGTCGTTGATCGTCGCGACGATCGGGTGGGTCGAGGGGAGCTGGTCCTGCTTGTACGCCCAGCTCTTCTCCATGGCGGCGAAGGTCGTCCACGCCTCGTGCCACTCGGTGGCCTCGGCGGTGGCGAGCGTGGAGGCGTACTCGGCGAACGACTCGTTCAGCCAGAGGTCGTTCCACCACTTCATCGTGACGAGGTCGCCGAACCACATGTGGGCGAGCTCGTGCAGGATGGTGACGACCCGGCGCTCCTTGATGGCGTCGGTGACCTTGGAGCGGAAGACGTAGGTCTCCGTGAAGGTCACGGCTCCCGCGTTCTCCATCGCGCCGGCGTTGAACTCCGGCACGAACAGCTGGTCGTACTTCTCGAACGGGTACGGGACGTCGAAGCGCTCCTCGTAGAACGCGAAGCCCTCGCGGGTCTTCTCGAAGATGTAGTCCGCGTCGAGGAAGCCGGCCAGGCTCTTGCGCGCGTACACGCCGAGCGGGATGGTGCGGCCGTCGCTGCTCGTCAGCTCGCTGTGCACCGACTCGTACGGGCCGGCGATGAGCGCCGTGATGTAGGAGGAGATGACGGAGGTGGGCGCGAAGGTCCAGGTCTTCTTCCCGTCCCCGGCCGCGACGGGCTCGGGCGTCGGGGAGTTGCTCACCACGGCCCAGTGCTCGGGCGCGGTGACGGTGAAGGCGAACGTCGCCTTCAGGTCGGGCTGCTCGAAGACCGCGAACATGCGGCGCGAGTCGGGCACCTCGAACTGGCTGTAGAGGTACACCTCGCCGTCGACCGGGTCGACGAAGCGGTGCAGGCCCTCGCCCGAGTTCGTGTAGATCGCGTCGGCGTCCACCGTCAGCTCGTTCTCGGCCTGGAGGCCGTCGAGACGGATGCGCACGCCGTCGGCGACCTGCGCCGGGTCGAGCTCGACGCCGTTGAGCACGACCGAGTGGACCGTGCGGGTGATCGCGTCGATGAACGTCGACGCGCCCTCGGTCGCGGAGAAGCGCACGGTCGTCGTGCTGCGGAAGGTCTCCGGGCCGGTCGTCAGGTCGAGGACGACGTCATAGGCGTGGGTGCGGACGAGCGACGCGCGCTCCTGTGCTTCGATGCGGGTGAGGTTTTCTCCGGGCAACGGTGACTCCTTGAAGACGAGATTCGCGTGGATCGTGTCCACCCGATCCACCTTAGTGACCCGTGCGCCCGGGTCGGTGGGCTTCCCTAGACTTGCTCCATGCGCATCCACATCGCCACCGACCACGCCGGCCTCGACTTCAGCAGGCACCTCCAGGAGCACCTCGCGGCAGCGGGGCACGAGGTCGTCGACCACGGACCGGTGGAGTACGACCCGATCGACGACTACCCGGCGTTCTGCATCAACGCGGCGAAGGCGGTCGTGCGCGACCAGCAGGCCGGCGTGCAGGCGCTCGGCGTGGTGTTCGGCGGGTCGGGCAACGGCGAGCAGATCGCGGCCAACAAGGTGCTCGGCGTCCGCGCCGCCCTGGTCTGGAACGAGAGCACCGCGCAGCTCGCCCGGCAGCACAACGACGCCAACGTGATCTCGATCGGCGCCCGGCAGCACACCGTCGAGGAGGCCACCCGATTCATCGACGTCTTCATCGCCGAGCCGTTCTCGCTCGAGGAGCGGCACGTGCGCCGCATCGCCCAGCTCGCCGAGTTCGAGGCCACCGGCGACATCGCGGGCCGGAACGTGGACCGCTGATGCCCGAGGGCCACTCCGTCCACCGCATCGCCCGGCAGTTCGCGACGAACTTCGTCGGTCACCGGGTGACGGTCTCGTCGCCGCAGGGCCGGTTCGCCGAGGGCGCCGCGCGGATCGACGGGCAGGTCATGACGGCGGCGAAGGCCGTCGGCAAGCAGATGTTCCTGGAGTTCGAGAACGGGCTCTGGCTGCGCATCCACCTCGGCATCTACGGCGCGTGGGACTTCGCGGGCGAGATCAGCGTCGACCCGACCATCGCCTCCGCCAACGGCCGCATGGGGCAGACGAACCAGCGCGGCACCGACGCCGATGCTGCCCGGGTGTTCGACGACGCGGGGGAGAACTCCCTGCACTCGATCGGGGCGCCCCGGCGCACGCGGCTGCGCATGGCCGAGTCCGAGAAGCTCGAGGCCGAGATCACCAGCTTCCCGCCCGAGCCCGTCGGGCAGGTGCGCGTGCGTCTCCTGACCGACACGGCCGTCGCCGACCTGCGCGGCCCGACCGCGTGCGAGGTGCTCGACCCGGCCGAGGTGGATGCGGTGATCGCCAAGCTCGGGCCCGACCCGATGCTCGACGACGGACCCGAGGCCGAGGAGCGGTTCGTGTCGACCGTCCGCCGCAAGCCGACCTCCATCGCCCTGCTGTTGATGGACCAGAGCGTCGTGAGCGGCATCGGCAACGTCTACCGCGCCGAGCTGCTCTTCCGCGCTCGCCAGAACCCGCACACGCCGGGCAAGCAGGT
The DNA here is from genome assembly GCF_013410615.1 of Leifsonia naganoensis. Classification (NCBI taxonomy): domain Bacteria; kingdom Bacillati; phylum Actinomycetota; class Actinomycetes; order Micrococcales; family Microbacteriaceae; genus Leifsonia; species Leifsonia naganoensis. The sequence continues at coordinate 4,055,092 of NZ_JACCHJ010000001.1, read as the reverse complement.
CCCCGAGGACACCGTGCGCGAGCTGTGGCACGACTGGGTCAAGCTGCTGCGCATCGGCGTCGCGACCGGTCAGATGATGACGATGGACGATCTCGACGACGAGTCGTATCGCAAGGCGATGGCGAGCCGGGACGACCGGCACTGGGTCTACAAGCGCGAGGGCCTGCCCTGCCGCGTCTGCGGGACCCACATCGTGATGGAGGAGCTGGGCGGCCGCAAGCTGTACTGGTGCCCGAAGGATCAGGCCTAGGAGGCGGCATGCGCCAAAACCCGAGTTTCACCCTCACCGACGCGGAGGAGCTCAAGCGGCTCGTCCGCGAGAACCCGTGGGCGACCTTCGTCAGCCACACCGAGGCCGGCCTGGTCGCGTCGCACTACCCGGTCATCCTCGACGACACCCGGGAGGAGATCAGCCTCCTGAGCCACGTCGGCCGGCCCGACGAGCAGCTGCACGAGCTGGGCGAGCACGAGCTGATGATCATCGTCCAGGGCCCGCACGGTTACATCTCCTCGAGCTGGTACGACGACAAGCCGGCCGTGCCGACCTGGAACTTCATCTCGGCCCACTTCTCGGGTGTGCCCGAGATCCTCAGCGACGAGGAGAATCTCGAGGTGCTCGCCCGGCTGGTCGACCACTTCGAGCGCGAGCTGCCGGAGCCCCGGCAGATGGCGGGCACGGAGGCGGACTCCGCCTACGCGCAGCGCATCTCCTCCGGGACCGTCGGCTTGCGGCTGACGCCCACACGGATCAGCGCCAAGCAGAAGATGAGCCAGAACCGGCCTGATCACATCGTCGACCGCATCCTGCTGGAGCTCGCGGGCGACGGCCCGTACGCCAGCGGCGGGCTGCTGCGCGAGATGACGATCGTGCACGACCGCCGCCGCGCCGCTCGATGAGCCTCCTGCTGACCGGGGCCCGCATCCCCGGCTCGGAGGGTGTGGTGGATGTGCGGATCGCGGACGGCCGCATCGATGCCGTCGACCTCGCGGGTCGCATCGACGCGGCCGGTGCGGAGCAGCTCGACCTCGACGGCAGGTGGCTGGTCCCCGGCCTCTGGGATCAGCACGTGCACTTCACCCAGTGGGCGCAGACCGCGCGCCGGCTCGACGTGTCCCGGGCTTCCTCGGCCGCGGAGGCCGCCGACCTGGTGCGGCGGCGCGTGTCCGCCCGGGATCAGGATGGGGACGACCTCCTCGTCGGCTTCGGCTTCCACGACGCGCTCTGGCCCGACCTCCCGACCCGGGAGCTGCTGGATGCGGCCGCGGGGGAGCGTCCGGTCGTCCTGATCGCCGGGGACCTGCACTGTTCGTGGCTCAACACGGCCGCCGCACGGCGCTTCGGCGTGGAGTCGGATGACGCGGTGCTGCGCGAAGATGCGAGTTTCGCCGTCTCCAGCGCGCTCACGACCGCGGACGACGCGACGATGGATCGTTGGGCCGCCGACGCCGCCGCCGTCGCGGCGAGCCGGGGCGTCGTCGGTGTCGTCGACCTCGAGTACGGCTGGAACGTCGAGACGTGGCGGCGCAGGCTCTCGGCCGCCGAGCCGCGCGTGCGTGTCGAGTTCGGGATCTACGGCGACCACCTGGAGCGCGCTGCGACGCTCGGGCTGCGCACCGGCCGGCCGATCGACGGGACGGCCGGCCTCCTGACCGCCGGACCCTTCAAGGTCATCTCGGACGGTTCGCTCAACACCCGCACCGCTCTGTGCAGCCACGCCTATCCCGACGGCGGTCACGGCGTGGCGAACCTCGGTGAGGACGAGCTGGTCGCCGCGATGCGCTTCGCCGTCGAGCACGGGATCGAGCCGGCCGTGCACGCCATCGGTGACGAGGCGAACCGCCGGGCGCTGGATGCGTTCGAGCGCGTCGGCGCCCGTGGCCGCATCGAGCACGCGCAGCTGGTCGAGCCGGCCGACGTCGCGCGGTTCGCGCGCCTGGGGGTGACCGCGAGCGTGCAGCCGGAGCACGCCATGGACGACCGGGATGTCGCCGACCGGCTGTGGGAGGGGCGGACCGACCGCGCGTTTCCGCTCGCGGACTTCCTACGGCACGGGGTGCGGCTCGCGTTCGGCTCCGACGCTCCGGTGACACCGCTCGACCCGTGGATCGCGATCGCGGCGGCCGTGAACCGGTCGCGGGAGGGGCGCGAGCCCTGGCATCCCGAGCAGCGCATCCCGTTCTCCGCTGCGCTGGAGGCGTCGGTGCGCAGCCGGATCGCCGCCGGAGAGCCGGCCGACCTCGCGGTTCTCGACCTCGACCCCGCCGCGGCGACGGACGAGGAGCTCCGCGCCCTTCCGGTCGCGGCGACGCTCCTGGCCGGCCGTTTCACGCACGACACGCTGCGCTGATCGCGTCCTCGCCGGGAACGGCGAAGGGCCGACCTCCGGAGCGGAGGGCGGCCCTTCAGGCGCGTTCGTGGCGCGGTGACGTGCTTATTCGCTGATGTGCGCGAACAGGAACCAGCGGTCCTTGTCGAGGCCGCGGGCGATCTCGATGGCGACGTCCTGGCTGGTCTGGTCGAGCTCGTCGAGCTCCTTCACGGCGGTGTTGACGGCCGCGAGGGCGGCGTCGATCTGCGCGATGACCTCGGCGATGGTCTGGTTGGAGGGGCGGAAGCCCGCGGTCAGTTCCGGGGTGGTGGTCTTCGCGGCGACGGTGCCGAGACGGCCGTCGACCGGGAGCCCCAGGGCGACGATGCGCTCGGCGGCCAGGTCGGCCCACTCCTGCGCGTGGTCGACGATCGTGTCGAGCAGCTCGTGCACGCCGATGAAGTTGGCGCCGCGCACGTGCCAGTGCGCCTGCTTTCCGTTGACGACGAGCGCGGTGAGGTCGATGACCACCGGGCTCAGGAACTGGGCGACTCCGGCGGCGACGTCCGGGTTGGAAACACTCTGGCTTGCGGCGATGTCCGTCATTGTTTGGCGTCCTTTCTCGTGCCTGCTTCAACGCTACTCAGCCCGCGGAATTCCGCAACGAAGCTGAGGCTGCGCTAACTAAGCTGAGGCTCGCCTGGGTGGCCGCCGAACGCCTCCCGGACCGGAGCCGGGGGATAACCCCCGCCGGGATCCGCCTGCCACCCGCATACCGACGGGAGGCCGCCGACGGGAGGCTGGAGTCATCGTCCCCGACTGGAGAAGACCATGACCTCCGCCTCATCCGCCATGCTGGATCCCGTGACCGCACGCCCCGCTCCGCCCGCCGACCGCACGACGTACGGCTCCCTGTGGCGCGGCGTCCCGCGCGAGCTCGGTTTCCTGCTCCTGACCATGCCCATCGCGATCGTCGGCCTGTCCGTGCTGCAGTCCCTGTTCTGGACGGGTGTCGGCACGCTCGTCATCTACGTCGGCCTGTTCATCCTGATCGGCACCTTCTACACCGCGCGCGGATTCGGTGCGGTGGAAGTCGAGCGGCTGCGCTGGGCGGGTCGCCCGGAGATCCGCCGTCCGCTGTGGGAGCCGGCCGACAAGCCGCGCACCTTCTGGCGCTCCGCCTTCGGCCCGTTCGTCAACGGCCACTACTGGCTGTACCTGCTGCACGGCATCCTGATCAACCCGATCGTGAGCATCGTCTCCTGGACCGTCACGATCGTCTGGACGTCGGTGGCCCTCGGCGGCCTGACCGGCTGGATCTGGGAGGGCTTCATCCCGCACGACGGGCAGACGGTGTTCCTGTCGCGGGTGATCGTGGACTGGGCGTCGCAGTCGAGCTCGACGTTCGACCCGATCGTGGGCGACCGCATCCTGTACTTCATCGCCGGCGTGCTGTTCGCCGCCACCCTGCCGTTCGTCACGCGCGGCCTCACCCTCATGCACGACGCCATCGCCCGCGGCCTGCTCGGTGCGTGGCCGTCGGAGACGCTGCAGCGGGAGGTCGCCGACCTGTCCGCCTCGCGTGGTGCCGCCGTCGCCGCCGAGGATCAGGCGCTGCGCCGGCTGGAGCGCGATCTGCACGACGGGCCGCAGCAGCGCCTGATCCGCCTGCAGATGGATATCGCGGCCGCTGAGCGCAAGCTCGCCGACGATCCCGACGCGGCGGCGGCGCTGCTCGCCGAGGCCCGGCAGCAGGCCGGCGACACGCTGGAGGAGCTGCGGGCGCTGTCCCGCGGGTTCGCACCGCCCCTGCTGCAGGATCGCGGACTGGTCGCCGCCGCGGAGTCGCTCGCCGCGCGCAGCACCGTCCCGATGCGGCTGGAGTCGTCGCTCGCGCCGGGGGAGCGGTTCAGCCCGGAGACCGAGCGGAACGCCTACTACGTGCTCGCGGAACTCGCGACGAATGTCGCGAAGCACTCGGGGGCGACGGAGGCGCGGCTGTTCCTGGACCGGACCGTCGAGCCGTCCGGCGCGCAGTGGCTGAGCGTGTGGGTGACGGACAACGGGTCCGGGGGAGCGACGCTCACGCCGGGTCATGGTCTGAGCGGGCTGAGCGAGCGCGTGCGCGGCATGCGCGGCGAGCTCGTCGTCGACAGCCCGGTCGGCGGTCCGACGCGGATCGGCACGCGCCTCCCGCTCGCCTGATCGGCCGCCGCGACGCAGAAGGGCGGGTGACGGTCTCCCGTCACCCGCCCTTCGCGGTGTCTGTCGTGTGCTGCGTCGGCCCTACTCGGTGCCGACCGCCTTGTCGGCGGCGTCGCGGGCGCCGTCGATCTGGCCCTCGAACTTGCCGCCGGTGACCTTGTTGGCGGCGTCGGCGACGCCGTCGAGCAGCTTGTCGCTGATGTCCTCGGCCTGTTCGGACTTCAGCGCGTTCTTCACGGTGTCGCTGTCGAGGAATTCCTTGGCCTTGTTGGTGATGTCGTCCAGTCCTGCCACGGTGCACCTGCTTTCGTCGTCGATGAGCGGTTCACGCGCCATTCTGTCCTTACCGCTGCAGGAACGCCAGTACCGCCAGCACCCGGCGGTGGTCGTCACCCGAGTCTTCGAGCCCGAGTTTCTGGAAGATCGAGGTCACGTTCTTCTCCACCGCGCCCACCCCGATCACCAGTTGGGCTGCGATGGCCGAGTTCGTCCGGCCCTCCGCCATCAGTCCAAGCACCTCGCGCTCACGCGGAGTCAGCGCAGCTACGGGATCGATCCGCCGCGTCAGGAGTTCGCGGACGACCTCCGGATCGAGCACCGTGCCGCCCTGCGCGACGCGCGTCACCGCATCCCGCAGCTCGTCGAGCGACGCGATGCGGTCTTTCAGGAGGTAGCCGGTGCCGCCCTGCCCGCTTGCGAGCAGCTCCTGCGCGTACGTCCCCTCGACGTACTGACTGAGCAGCAGCACCGACACGCGCGGGTGCTCGGCCCGCAACCGCAGTGCTGCGCGCACGCCCTCGTCGCGGAACGTCGGCGGCATCCGCACATCCAGCACCGCGACATCCGGCGCCACCTCGCCGACCTCCGCGAGCAGCGATTCGGCATCGCCGTAGGCCCCGACCGTCTCGAACCCGGCCTCGTCGAACAGCCGGATCAGCCCCTCCCGCAGCAGCACGGAGTCGTCGGCGACGACGAGACGGAGGGGAGCGGAGGCGGTGTTCGGCACGGGGATCAGCCTAGGGGCGGGCGTCGCCCTCGTCACCGGCGACGTAGACGAACGCCTCGACGCCGGACGAGAGCGTGACGACACGCCGGACGTAGTCGGCGACCTCGTAGGCATCGGTGGCGGTGAGCTCGGTGCCGTCGAGCTCGAGGAAGGCGCCCTCGACCAGGTCGCCGGGCTCTCCGCGGCGCAGGATGGGATGCCGATCGGACCCGGAGGTCGCGATCACGTCAGGATCGGTAATGACGAGCCAGTCGAGCCGGTACCTGGGCAGCGCGTCGGCGACGGTCGGCACCTCGCGTCCGTAGAGCGCGCGCTGCACGTCGGGCTGCCGGAGCGTGCCGTACGAGAAGACGCGATGCGGGGCGGGAGTCGACGCGGTCATACAGACATCGTGTCAGGTGATGGAGGGGATGACGGGAATCGAACCCGCGTGATCAGTTTGGAAGACGTGCGCGAGGCTTGATCCGAGCTGAACCAGCACGCCCCGAGCCAAGCCGCGATGCCTCATTCTCACCAGTGATTATCTGGGGGAGTGGCGGGTTCAAGCCCCGTTACTCAGCGCACCTAGGCGCGGCTCGGTTCGCGTCGGTCGGGCGCGGTGACGGGGTTTTCCGCCCGTCTAACGGGGATCGCGCGATCAGTTTCCAGAGCAACGAGCCTGGAATTACTCTTCGGACCAGGCTATGTCACTGTTGAAGCCAAACCGATCCGCGATTGACCGCAACTCTGCGGCGTGCGGCGTGCCTTCGATGCCATTGTCATACGCGCTCTGGGCCAACACCAGCATGCAGACTTGAAATGCGAGGGCTGTACCGATCAGCGGGTAGGGCGCTGGGGTGACAAATCGGTAGTCCTTCGTGTCGTCTCCAGTGTTGGCGATCTTTTCCAAGTACTCGTCCATCAGGGACATGTCCGCGTGCGCCACCTGCGAGAAAATCCGGTAATAGACGTAGAGACTCTCGCCGCCTTTCAGCTGTTTGCAGCGCGTCTCGAAATTCTTGGCCGCGTCGGCTTTATACCCGCCGAACCGCTCCAACATGTCTGCGAGTTCCTCGGTGCGCGCGGGATCCTCGAACAGGGAGTCCTGACGCAGGGCCGCGTCGTACGCGTTCTTCTGCTGGCGTGCGCTCTCGTAGACGGCCGCAAACGACGCGTTTGGTGCGATCGAAATCCATGCTGCGGTGACGGCGCACTCGAGCGTCTGCCGGATCAGCGGCATCGCGGTGAGGTAGTGACCCTCGGATACGAGCAACAGGATGGCCTCCGTTAGGCGGGCACAATGCTCAGCGAGCGTGCGAATCTGCAATCCGCCGACGAGGCTTCCGTCGATGATTCGAATGCGGGCCTCTGGGCCGTAGGACTCCCAACGCCGGAGAAGCCCTCGAAGGACGGCAGCCGACTCCTCGGCGTCAGGAACGTCCGCAGCCTCTGTGCTCATCGACCCATTATCTGATTTGGCCCTCCTGGCCGGCATCGAATCGGGGGCTGAATCCGGCGAATTCGTATCGCGGCTGGGGGCCGTCCCACGTCTCGAACTCGAAGAGCTCGAACCAATCCCCGTCAAGGGAATCAGCACCCTCGATGGGGCGCGTCCGTCGAGCATTTCAACCTCGGCAATGTGGTCGTCGGAGGGACCGCAGAAGAAAGTCAGGCGCCACGCGGCCGGCAGCCCAGGATGGTCCATCCGCCGGACGATACATCTTGCCAGCGCGGACCGATACACAGTGCGGCCGAGTGTCGCGCGCTCGGACGAATCTGCGTACCCGTCGCCACGCCGTCAGGGGGCGTCGCGTCCTGCAGATGTGCGCGCCGCAACAGCATCAGCTGCTCCTTCGCGGGCAGCGGTCGTGTGCGACCGCCGGGCAACCGGCGGTCGTTGATTCCTGGGGCCGAATAGCCAGAACTTTCGTTGTTCATTGGTCATCCCTTCCTGCGATCAATCGTCGCTCTGCGGGCACGGTGCGTGACGGAGAGTGACCTCCAGTGGGCTGTCGAGAGTGGGTGACAAACGGGCGGGGCGAGGTTTCAAGCGGCGGGGAAAACGAACGAGGTAGGGTTTACTCAGCGAGCATGCAGCTAACACATAGGGGGACGAAATGGGTAATTGCGGATACCGTCTACTCGCACTTGTACCCGAGCGACTACAGCGCTGAGATCGCCCAGTTTGAGGCGTACACCGCTGCAATATGACAACTCGATCACTTTGTCCCGTACGCTCCTCTTGCATGGTGCTTCGAACGGCACCTTGACCGTGCAAGCTTTCCCGTGGGTGCGACATGGAGGTCTGAATGCTCTTTCGGGTGCTCGAGCCCGCTTGGGGTAACGATCCTACAGACGGCGTCGAGAGTATCGAGCTGCGGGTGACGGACTGGAACGACTGGTTCGAATTCCGCACGCAGTTCCTCGTCGGCTATGTAGACCCCCAGGGCGAACGGCACCACCTCGGGAGCGTAAAGATTGCGAAGCTCGACCACTCATATTCCAATATTCGTGGCGGCGAAACGCCCCTAGAGAGCGAATTCTCAAGATTGGGCGCGGGCTACGTGTCCCTCGGACAAGATGAGGCGTTTTATACGAACCTGGTGGACCGTCTAGGCCGCCCGAAGGCCAAAGGGGTGCTCCGCGCCCTACAGGATCTTGCGCTGAACGACTCACTCTTCCGTGAGGTGCGGACGGCGCGCGTCGTGAGCGAATCGCTGCTGCGGTTCGTCAGCCCGGTGACGGTCACCGGGGCATATCGAGCGATCATCTTCGGCGAGCTCCAGCGGCGAGCTTATGACCTGACCTTCATCAAGCCGTCCCTGAACCCCTACGGTCAGCCGCTCCGTCTCGATTTCCAGGTGTTGCCGGACTCAAAGCCTCCGACAAACATTCATGTGCTTGTCGGGCGCAATGGATCCGGAAAAACGACCTTGCTACAGAGTATGACCAGGTCCCTACTCGGAGCTCCGTTCGCTCGGCCAGAAGACGGATCATTCCAGAGTGGGGCGGAGCACACGTCCTTCGCCAATATCATCTACATCGGTTTCAGCGCCTTCGATGCCGTAGAGATCCCCGTTAGGGCCAGTCCAACTGCCTACCTGGCCCCGTACGCATATATCGGCCTTCAGCGCCTGAAATCGGAAGATGATGCGAACTCCACCAGCGAGAGTCGAGAAAAAGAAGACCCTGCCGCCGCGAAGGTGACTATCGCGGCTAACGATCTTGGCAACCAATTCGCCGCGAGCGCCTGGAGCGTGGTGACAGGAAAATCTTTGGAACTCTGGCGTTCCGCGCTCGACGTGCTTCAGTCGGATCCGAACTTTGCAAGCGCTGACGTAATCGCTCTCGCGGATTCCGAACGCATATCAGACGGTGCCATTTATCGCGCCGGTGCCAAGCAGTTGTACGAGAAGAGACTCAGCTCGGGACACAAGATCATCCTTCTGACCATCACCAGGCTTGTTCAAACGCTTGCAGACCGGAGCCTCGTCGTGATGGATGAACCGGAGGGACACCTACATCCGCCCCTCCTATCGGCGTTCGTGCGCGCGCTTTCTCAACTCCTGAAGAAGCGCAACGGACTAGCCATAATTGCGACTCACTCGCCAGTAATTCTTCAGGAGGTTCCAAAGGAGTCCGTATACCTGATCACACGCAAGAACGACGTTGTGACAGCACGCCGTCCCAGCCGCGAAACGTTTGCCGAGAACGTGGGAGTTCTTACTCATTCTGTGTTTGGTCTAGAGGTGGTCGGTTCTGGATTCTCGCAGATGCTGCTTCAGGAAGCTCTCGAAGACCAGTCGTACGAGAACATTTTGGAGCGCTTCGAGCAAAAGGTGGGGCTTGAGGGGCGAGCGTTGTTGCAATCCTGGTTGGCATCGCGTGACCTTGATGAAATCAAGCGACTGGTGGCGGAGGATTGATACCTCTCCCCCTTCCAAGGTTCAGCGTTGCTGATCTCCTGGCGAATGTTCCGGGCGGCCCGACGATTGAACAGGTCAGATCCAAGTTGGCCACGCTGGAGGCTTCAGAGGCAGAGTTCCTAAGCCTGGCTCCTGTCGCGAGGCTCCATGAACTAGTTCCCGGCGACCCGACGCTGACTGAGGACGACGAGAAGGCCATCAGGTACGCCTACAAGAAGGCAGCATCTAAGCGGGATGGCGGCGAGGCGCGAGCTCTTCTGAATTTGATTGAGGCAAGCACCGACGACCGTTGCGCGTTATGTCTGCAGACTCCGGTGGAAGAACTTGACCACTATTTGCCGAAATCCCCATTCGCGCGTCTAGCGATGACGCCCTCGAATCTTGTTCCGGTGTGTCATCGCTGCAACCACGACATGCAAGACGAATACTCCACAAATCAGGAGGAACTTCCACTTCATCCGTACTTCGATCGCATCGGAGGGACTAGCTGGGTCGCGGCTGACCTTACGGAGGAGGGTGAAGGTTCTTTGCAGTACCGGGTGGAGCGGCTCGCGGACTGGGACGATCTGACCGATGCAAGGGTCCGTAACCACTTCAAGTCACGGAGTCTCGCATCCATTTGGGGTTCGAGCGCATCCAACTTGTTCATCGGACACCGAGGTTTCTTCCGCAGCACTTATCGGCTCGCGGGACCAGATCACCTAAGAGCTACCCTCGTCGGGCTGGCCGACAGCTATGACGAGGCGGAATACGAGCCATGGCGCGCGGTCGCTCTAAGAACATGGGCGGCTAGCGACTGGTTTTGCAGTGGTGGGTGGGATATCCCCGTCTAGTCGAATTGCCTTATCCGAGCATGCTCCGGACGAGTGCGACTAGCGCGACTAGACATGACGCAGGTACGCCGCGCGCGGCTAAGACAATTAGCAGGTAGCGGGCTGTGGTTCCCCAGCCGTCACGGGCTGCGGTCAGATGCGGCGATTGTGTCTGCTTCCGCTGGCTCTTTGAGCTCTGTCCCATTTGCTCCTCCGGGCGTCCTGAACGGACCCACCGGTGAGCGGGCGGCGAGCGCAAGGTCCATGTTCCGACCCGGAAATTACCCCGCCGACGCCCGGGGCTCTCTAGAACTTATGAGAGATTCTCAGTCTAGGTACGAAATATCGAGAACAGGGAGGCCAGCCTGCGCGTGTCGTAAAGCGATTGCCCACCACCGATCCCGACCGACGACGGGCCCGCGTGGGCATCTGGGGCAAAGAAAGGTGTAGGACGACCTACTCATCAAAGAGTTCGGCGTAGCTTCTTCGCCCATCGGCGGCGAAAATGCCTCGAAAAGGCGAGGCATGTGAAGTTCACCGTCAAGCTCACGGATGATTGTTGTGAGGCGCGTCTCGCGGTGGTGCTTGCGGTCAGTGCAAACGACCGGAAGGAAGAAATCTACCTCTCTGCCGCTCTGCGTGAACTGACGAGGGAGGTCCGGACGAACCCGTACCCCGGGCTCCGGCCAGCCATCACGTACACCCATAGTCGTCATCCTGTCGCAACGGGGTTCTGACGGGGATCGCGTTCCGGAGCGTTTCGCTCAACGGGCCGCTCGCCCAGTGTCTGAAAGGGAGGGGATGACGGGAATCGAACCCGCGTAATCAGTTTGGAAGACTGAGGCTCTACCATTGAGCTACATCCCCGAAGCCGTTGCACTGCGACGGCCGACGACCATCGTAGTACACGCGGGGGCCACCTCGTGTGCAGTAGACTTGCGCGTGGTCTTTCGCACCGTTTTAGCCGGGGCGTAGCTCAGCTTGGCTAGAGCGCCCGCTTTGGGAGCGGGAGGTCGCAGGTTCGAATCCTGTCGCCCCGACGAGGACCTCGTTCCTTGCGAGAAGACCACCGTTCGAACATTCAGGAGAACCCAGACATCGTGAAGACCACGGTCGAGAAGCTCAGCCCCACCCGCGCAAAGCTCACCATCTCGGTGACGCCGGAGGAGCTGAAGCCTTCCATCACCCACGCGTACGAGCACATCGCCGAGCAGGTCAGCATCCCCGGCTTCCGTAAGGGCAAGGTCCCGCCGGCGATCATCGACCAGCGAGTCGGCAAGGCCGCCGTGCTGGAGCACGCCGTCAACGAGGGTCTGGACGGTTTCTACCGTGCGGCCGTCGAGGAGAACGACGTGCGCCCGCTCGGCCGCCCCTCCGCCGACATCACCGAGTGGCCGGCCGAGGCCGACTTCTCGGGCGACCTCCTCCTCACCATCGAGGTCGACGTCCGCCCCGAGATCACGCTCCCGAAGCTCGACGACATCACCATCACGGTCGACGCCGCCGAGATCGCGGACAGCGACATCGACGAGGAGCTCGACAACCTGCGCAGCCGCTTCGGCACGCTGGTCACCGTCGACCGCCCGGCCAAGAAGGGCGACTTCGCCCAGATCGACCTGACCGCCGAGATCGGTGGCGAAGAGGTCGACACCGCCGCGAACATCTCCTACGAGATCGGCTCCGGCGAGCTCATCGAGGGCATCGACGAGGCGCTCGACACGCTGACCGCCGGCGAGACCACCACCTTCGAGGCCCCGCTCATGGGCGGCGACCACGAGGGCGAGAACGCGCAGATCACCGTGACGCTCAACGCCGTCAAGGAGCGCGAGCTGCCGGAGGCGGACGACGACTTCGCCCAGATCGCCAGCGAGTTCGACACCATCGCCGAGCTGCGCGACAGCCTCCGCACCCAGGTGGAGCGCTCCAAGGCGTTCGGCCAGGGCACCTCCGCCCGCGACCAGCTCGTCGACACGCTCCTCGAGCTCGTCGAGATCCCGGTCCCGGAGCAGCTCGTCGAGGACGAGGTCCACCGCCACCTCGAGCAGGAGAACCGCCTCGAGGACGACGTGCACCGCGCCGAGGTCACCGAGTCGAGCCAGAAGACGTTCCGTACGCAGATCCTCCTCGACGAGGTCTCCAGCGCCGAGGACGTCAAGGTCAGCCAGGACGAGCTCACCCAGTACCTCATCCAGGGTGCTGCGCAGTACGGCATGGACCCGAACGAGTTCGTCAAGATCCTCAGCGAGAACGGCCAGATCCCGTCGATGGTTGGAGAGGTCGCCCGCAACAAGGCCCTCGCGATCGTCCTCGGCAAGGTGAAGGTCGTCGACAGCAACGGCAAGCCGGTCGACCTCAGCGAGTTCACCGCCGTCGCCTCCGGTGACGACGAGGACGAGGCCGCCGACGAGGCGACCGAGGCTCCGGCCGAGGAGGCTCCTGCCGCCGAGGCCCCCGCCGCCGAGGAGAAGCCGAAGAAGAAGGCTCCCGCGAAGAAGGCTCCCGCCAAGAAGCCGGCCGCCAAGAAGGCCGCGGACGCGGAGTAATCCCATCGACGACGAAGGCCGGGTGCGCATGCGCCCGGCCTTCGTCGTTTCCAGGATCAGGACGAGGGGACGACGATGGACGACTGGCAGCGACGCATCGACGCCGTGTGGGACGAAGCCGCGACCCGCGGGGAGGATGCGACACTCGCCGCGATCCTGGCCCTCGCGGCCGAACGGCCCGATGACGCGCTCGGGATGTACGAGACCGCCGGCGCCTACGACTACGCGGGCCGGGAGGCCGAAGCCGAGCCGCTCTACCGCCGCGCCCTCGACGCGGGGCTGGCCGAGCCGGAGCGCACCCGCGCGACGATCCAGCTCGCCAGCACACTCCGCAATCTCGACCGCCCGCAGGAGGCCGTGGAACTGTTGCGTGACCTCCTCGATGCGCGACCCGACGACCCGCTCGCGGCCGACGCGCACGCCTTCGCCGCCCTCGCGCTGTTCGACCTCGGCCTCCACGCCGACGCCCTGCGGGAGTCGCTCACGGCCCTGTCGCCCCACCTGGGCCGCTACGGTCGCGCCGTCGGGGCGTACGCCGCCGAGCTCGACGACGAGTGACTCCGGCCCCGCACCTCCCGCGCCACGGCTCTCTGCCCAGGGCGAACACCACCGAAATGCCCGTGGCGCTCCGATAGATTCGATTCCAAGCGACAAGGAAACGGAGCGAACATGGCCGACCTGGGTATCCAGCCCAATGTTTTCGACAGACTGCTGAAGGACCGCATCATCTGGCTCGGGTCCGAGGTCCGGGACGAGAACGCGAACGAGATCGCCGCGAAGCTGCTGCTCCTGGCCGCAGAGGACCCGAAGCGCGACATCTACCTCTACATCAACTCGCCCGGCGGGTCGATCACGGCCGGCATGGCGATCTACGACACCATGCAGTTCGTGCCGAACGACATCGTCACCGTGGGTATCGGCATGGCGGCCTCGATGGGCCAGCTCCTGCTCACCGCGGGCACCAAGGGCAAGCGGTACATCACCCCCAACGCCCGCGTCCTGCTGCACCAGCCGCACGGCGGCTTCGGCGGCACCGCGAGCGACATCCAGACCCAGGCGCAGCTCATCCTCGACATGAAGAAGCGCCTCGCCGAGATCACCGCGTCGGCCACCGGCAAGTCCGTCGAGCAGATCAACGCCGACGGCGACCGCGACCGCTGGTTCTCCGCCCAGGAGGCACTCGAGTACGGCTTCGTCGACCACATCCGCGAGTCGGCGCTCGACGTCGCCGGCGGCGGCGGCACCGACCAGGGCTCTGACAAGTAGCGACGCCGAAAGGACTAAGGACAACACAATGAACATCCCCATGCTCGGCGGGGCCCCCACCGGCGGCCAGGCCCTCGGCGGCGTGCAGGCGCCCGGCTCCCGCTACATCCTGCCCAGCTTCGAGGAGCGCACGGCCTACGGCTACAAGCGCCAGGACCCGTACGCGAAGCTCTTCGAGGACCGCATCATCTTCCTCGGCGTGCAGGTGGACGACGCCTCCGCGGACGACATCATGGCCCAGCTCCTGGTGCTCGAGAGCCAGGACCCGGACCGCGACATCGTCATGTACATCAACTCGCCCGGTGGCTCGTTCACCGCGATGACGGCGATCTACGACACGATGCAGTACATCCGCCCGCACATCCAGACGGTCGTCCTCGGCCAGGCCGCCTCGGCCGCCGCGGTCCTCACCGCCGCCGGCACTCCCGGCAAGCGCCTCGCTCTGCCGAACGCCCGCATCCTGATCCACCAGCCCGCCGTCGGCGAGGCCGGCCAGGGCCAGGCGTCCGACATCGAGATCCAGGCCCGCGAGATCCTGCGGATGCGCACGTGGCTCGAGGAGACGCTCTCGCGCCACTCGAACCGCTCGCAGGATCAGGTCAACAAGGACATCGACCGCGACAAGATCCTCTCCGCGGACGAGGCCCTCGAGTACGGCCTGATCGACCAGGTGCTCACCAGCCGCAAGACGCTGCCGGCACTGGTCAAGTAAGCAGCTCCACGCCGACGGGCGGGACGGTCGCATCGACCGTCCCGCCCTTCTGCGTCTCGGCGGCCGGATCTGCACCAGGCTGTCTGCTCTGGGCAGAAGCCCGTGTGACGTTATCGACCCGCCGGTGCGCACCATTGTCGCCCGCACAGGTTAGGCTCGTTGAGAAGACACCCGTGTAGTGGGAGGGGACGAGGGATGGCACGAATCGGGGAGAGCGCCGATCTGCTCAAGTGCTCCTTCTGCGGCAAGAGCCAGAAGCAGGTCCAGCAGCTGATCGCCGGTCCAGGCGTGTACATCTGCGACGAGTGCGTCGAGCTCTGCAACGAGATCATCGAGGAGCGCCTCGCCGAAGCCGGCGAAGAGGCCGCCAGCGAGTTCGAGCTGCCGAAGCCGAAGGAGATCTTCGGGTTCCTCGAGGAGTACGTCATCGGCCAGGAGGCCGCCAAGCGGTCCCTCGCGGTCGCCGTGTACAACCACTACAAGCGCGTGCGCGCCAAGCAGACCATCACCGCGGCCGACGCCATGGACGACGTCGAGATCGCCAAGAGCAACATCCTGCTGATCGGCCCCACAGGCTGCGGCAAGACCTACCTCGCACAGACGCTCGCGCGCCGCCTCAACGTGCCGTTCGCCGTCGCCGACGCGACCGCTCTCACCGAGGCCGGATACGTCGGCGAAGACGTCGAGAACATCCTCCTCAAGCTGATCCAGGCCGCCGACTACGACGTCAAGCGGGCCGAGACCGGCATCATCTACATCGACGAGGTCGACAAGATCGCCCGCAAGGCCGAGAACCCGTCGATCACCCGCGACGTCTCCGGCGAGGGCGTGCAGCAGGCGCTGCTCAAGATCCTCGAGGGCACGGTGGCCTCCGTCCCGCCGCAGGGCGGCCGCAAGCACCCGCACCAGGAGTTCATCCAGATCGACACGACGAACGTGCTGTTCATCGTGGCCGGCGCCTTCGCGGGCCTGGAGGAGATCATCTCGTCCCGCGCCGGCAAGAAGGGCATCGGCTTCGGCGCCCCGCTGCACTCCAAGGGCGACGACATCAACCTCTTCAGCGAGGTCCTGCCGGAAGACCTGCACAAGTTCGGGCTCATCCCGGAGTTCATCGGCCGTCTGCCCGTCGTCACGACCGTCACGCAGCTCGACCAGACCGCGCTCATGCAGATCCTGACCGAGCCGAAGAACGCCCTGGTGCGCCAGTACCAGCGGATGTTCGAGCTCGACGGCGTGCAGCTCGAGTTCGAGCACGCCGCCCTCGAATCCATCGCCGACCTGGCCGTGCTCCGCAAGACCGGTGCCCGCGGCCTCCGCGCGATCATGGAGGAGGTGCTCGGCCCGATCATGTTCGAGGTGCCGTCCAGCTCCGAGGTCGCCCGCGTGGTCGTCACCAAGGAGGCCGTGCTCGAGAACGCCGCCCCCACGATCGTCCCGCACCGCCCGCGGCGCGAGGAGAAGTCGGCCTGACCGGCTCCCTCCGGTCGCTCACGCCTCCGGGCGGAGCGTCGGAGCGGTGAGTCCGTCGGCGCTGACGCGCGGCCGGATGAGCCACTGGGGCGAGCGCGTCACGACCAGCCAGGCCGGGAGGATGGCCAGGCACAGGATCGGCAGCACGGCCACGCTCTGCGTCACGGCCAGCGCGACGAAGATCGCGATCCAGCCGTCCCGTGCGACGGCGACCGTCATCCCGAGCACCCCCGCGGCCACGGCGACGGCGAGCGGGATGCCCGGCACGAGGGCCGCGGCGAGCAGTCCGATCGCCGCCCCGATGAACACGGCCGGGAACACGCGACCCCCGCGGAACCCTGCGCTGGCCGCGACGAGCAGGGCTGCGATCTTCACGACCACGATCACCACGAGCTGCACCGCAGAATAGTCGGCCCGGTCGTGGATCAGCTCGCCCATCTGCTCCAGCCCCTTGAACAGCGTGAGCGGGCCGCCGATGACCCCGAGGACGCCGAGCACGACGCCACCGGCGAGGGAGACGAGAAGCGGGTTCCGGAGGCTGTGGAACGCGCGATGCACGGCCGGGAAGGCCGTGGCACCCAGCACGCCGAGCAGCGCCGCCACCGTCGCGATCACGAGAGCCGAGATGACGTCCGGCCAGTGCACGTCGGTATAGGCGGGTAACGGCACGCCGAACTGCGGGTGCGAGAGCAGGACCATCGTCTCGGAGCCCGCTGCAGCGGCGACGAGGGGGAGGAACAGTCGATCCCAGAGGGCCCCTCCTCCGGGCGCGGCCGCGACGATCCCGGTGAAGACGAGCGCGGCGGCGACGGGGGTGCCGAACATCGCTCCGATGGTGGCCGAGGCTGCCATCAGGAGCACCAGCTGTGCAGGTACCCGCTTCCAGAGCCGCAGGACCAGCGCGACCAGCAGGCTCGCGTTGATGGCGATGATCGGGTTCTCCGGCCCGAGGCTGACGCCGCCGGCGAGCCCGAGCACCGCTGCCAGCGCGAGGGACGGCACGACCGCGGGTGGGGGCGGCGTCGTCACCAGCTCGGTCGTGGCGGAATCGGGGCCGGCATGGCCGGGGAGCAGCCAGACGACGAGCCCCACCGCGGCGCCGGTGACCGTGAGCACCAGGAAGATCCACCATCCGGACGCCCCGTCGACGCCGATAGCGCCGGGCAACGCCGTCCACACGGCCTTCTGCAGCAGGTCGGCGACCTCGTCGAGCAGCCACAGGGAGAGCGCGGAGAGCACCCCGATGAGGAGGGCCGGGATGCTGAGGAGCAGCAGCATACGGACCGTGGGCGCCGGCAGCGGGCGCTCCGGGCCGGCTGTGCTCATGGAGTCCCCTTCCCGCGGAGTCTGGGCCCAGGCTAGGGCCAGCCGCGGGAAGGGGGCTAGTACCGGTGGAGAGCGGAGCCCGGTAGATCACCGAGCCCGGTGGAGAGCGGAGCCCGGCTAGTCGCCGAGGCCGCGCCGCTTCAGCAGCGGCTCGATGACCGCGTCGCGGCCGCGGAAGTCGCGGTAGGCCTCCAACGGGTCTTTCGAACCGCCGACGCCGAGCAGGCGCGAACGGAAGCGGTCGCCGTTGGCGCGGCTGAGCCCGCCGTTCTCCTTAAACCACTCCACCGTGTCGGCGTCGAGCACCTCGCTCCAGATGTAGGAGTAGTAGCCCGCGTCGTAGCCGCCCGAGAAGGTGTGCGCGAAGTACGTGCTCGCGTAGCGCGGCGGGATCGCCGGCGCATCGAGCCCGACGTCCGCGAGGGCCTTGGCCTCGAACGCGGCGACGTCCTCCACGGTGTCGTCCGCGGTGATCGCGTGCCAGGCCTGGTCCAGCAGAGCGGCGGCGAGGTACTCGCTGGTCGCGAAGCCCTCGTTGAACGACTCGGAGGCGTGGAGGCGGTCGACCAGCTCCTGCGGCATCCGCTCGCCCGTCACGTGGTGCACGGCGTAGTTCTCGACGATCTCGGGCCAGAGCATCCACATCTCGTTGACCTGGCTCGGGAACTCCACGAAGTCGCGGAACACGTTGGTGCCGGCGAACTTGGGGTAGGTGACGTGGGCGAAGAGCCCGTGCAGGGCGTGACCGAACTCGTGGAAGAGCGTGTTCGTCTCGTCGTAGGTCAGGAGGGTGGGCTCGCCCGCCGCGGGCTTCGGCACGTTGAGGTTGTTGACCACGACCGTCGGCGTGCCGAGGAGCTCGGACTGCGAGATGAGCGGGTTCATCCACGCCCCTCCGCGCTTGGAGTCGCGGGTGTAGAGGTCGAGGATGTAGAGACCGAGCTCGCTGCCGTCCTCGTTGCGCACCTCGAAGACGCGCGCCTCCGGGTGGTATGCGACCAGGTCGGGTCGCTCCTCGAACGTGATGCCGTACAGGCTGGTCGCGGCGTGGAAGACGCCGTCGTGCAGCACGCGCTCGGCCTCGAAGTAGGGGCGCATGGCGGCGAAGTCGACGTCGTACTTCTCCTGCCGCACAGCGTCGGTGAGGTGCGCCCAGTCCCAGCTCTGCACGGAGTCGCCCTCGGGGAGCCGTCGTTCGAGGTCGTCCTGCTCGGCCCGGGCGTTGCGGGCGGCGGGAGGGGCGAGCCGGCCGAGCATGTCGGCGACCGCCTGCGGGGTGCGGGCCGTCTGGTCGGCGGTCACGAAGGCGGCGTGGGTGTCGAAGCCGAGCAGGCGCGCACGCTCGGCCCGCAGCCGGGTGATCTCGAGCACCAGTGCACGGTTGTCGTTGTCGCCCCCGCGGATGCCGCGGGAGCGGGAGGCCGTCATGATCCGCTCCCGCACGTCGCGGCGGGTGAGCGAGGCGAGCCACGGGTGACCGGTCGGGAGCACGAGGGAGACGACGTACTTGCCGTCCAGTCCGCGCTCGCGCGCGGCCTCGGCCGCGGCCGAGATCTCACCCTCGCCGAGGCCGTCCAGCTCGTCGGCCGAGTCGAGCACGACCGCGAGGTCGTTCGTGTCGGCGAGCAGGTTCTTCTCGAACCGGGTCGTCAGGGTCGAGAGGCGCTGGTTGTACTCGCGCAGGCGTTCCTTGTCGGCGTCATCGAGGCCGGCCCCGGCGAGAGTGAACTCGGTGTGATACCGCTCGACGAGGTAGCGGGACTCCGCATCCAGGCCGAGGTCGTCGAGCTGGTCATGGACGGCGGCGATGCGGGCGTACAGCGCCGGGTTCAGCAGGATGGCGTCCTGGTGGGCCGCGAGCTGCGGCGCGATCTCCTCTTCGAGCGCGTTGGTGAAGTCCGTGCTGTCGGAGGAGCTCTTGTTGAAGAAGACTTCGGCGACGCGCTGGAGCACGCCTCCCGAGCGCTCCAACGGCAGGAACGTATTCTCGAAGGTCGCCGGCTCGGGGGAGGCCGTGAC
Source organism: Leifsonia naganoensis (assembly GCF_013410615.1). Classification (NCBI taxonomy): domain Bacteria; kingdom Bacillati; phylum Actinomycetota; class Actinomycetes; order Micrococcales; family Microbacteriaceae; genus Leifsonia; species Leifsonia naganoensis. The sequence continues at coordinate 4,035,519 of NZ_JACCHJ010000001.1, read as the reverse complement.
GGCCTCGACCTCGGCGAGCTGCTCCGCGAATCCGCGCTCGAAGGCGGGGCGGTAGTGCTCGTCCCGGATCTCGGCGAACGGCGGCAGTTGGTAGGGAAGGGTGCTGGGGGAGAAGAACGGATTCGTGTCTGCCATCAGTCCAGCCTACGGCCAGCGGACGTCCATGTAACGTGGCGCGGAGGCCTCCGCCGCCGTGCATACGATGTCAGCATGGACGCTCAGCAACGCTACACACACGGTCATCACGAGAGCGTGCTCCGGTCGCACGAGTGGCGGACGCTGGAGAACTCCGGCGCCTATTTCGCGTCGCTGCTGCATCCCGGAGCGGCTGTGCTGGACGTGGGCAGCGGTCCCGGCACGATCACGTTCGACATCGCCGCCCGCGTCGCGCCCGGGCCGGTGGTCGGGATCGACGCGAGCGCGGACATCGTGGAGCACGCCACACGGTCGGCCGCCGAGCGCGGTGTGGAGAACGTCACGTTCTCGGTCGGCGACGCCTACGCGCTGGAGTTCCCGGACGCGACGTTCGATGTCGTCCACGCGCACCAGGTGCTGCAGCACATGGGGGATCCGGTGGCCGTGCTCCGCGAGCTGCGGCGGGTGACGAAGCCCGGGGGGCACATGGTCGCTCGGGACGTCGACTGGGGCGGGACCATGTGGGCGCCCCAGCTGCCCGGCCTGAGCGCGTGGATGCGCGTGAACCAGGCCGTTCAGCGGGCGAACCACGGCGAGCCGTACGCGGGTCGGTTGCTGCGAGGATGGGCGCTCGAGGCGGGCTTCGAGGAGGTGAGCAGCTCGGCGTCGATCTGGTGCTTCGCGTCGGATGACGACCGGCGATGGTGGGGAGAGTCCTGGAGCGTCCGGGTCGTGGACTCCGACTTCGCCCGCCATGCTCTCGATCACGGCATCGCGAGCAGTGCCGAACTGGACGAGATCGCCGCCGCGTGGCTGGAGTGGGTGCGGACGCCGTCGGGCTGGTACGGCATGCCCCACGGGGAGATCGTGGCCCGCGTCTGACGTCGGCGGTGTGCGGGCGTGGGCCCCATCGCAAAGAAGTAGTTGCAAAGAAATAGTTGCAAAGAAGTAGTTGCAAAGAAGTCTTTGCGATTGTATTCTCGTCACATGTCCACCGATGAAGAGCGCGAGTCGACCCCGGCCGAGCAGAAGCCGCCGGCGATCTCGCACCCCATGCACGACGCCCTCGGGATGGAGGCGCTGCGTGCGCTCGCCCATCCGCTGCGCGTCGAGATCATGAACGAGCTGTCCGACTTCGGACCGGCGACGGCCAGCGGCCTCGCCGAGCGCCTGGGGGAGTCGAGCGGCTCCACGAGCTACCACCTGCGCCAGCTCGCCAAGCACAACATCATCGTCGAGGACGCGGAGCGCGGCTCCGGTCGCGAGCGCTGGTGGCGCATGGCTCCCGGCGGCGTCACCATCGGCTCCCTCGAGACGCTGGCCACGCCGGCCGGCCGCGAGGCCAACGAGCTCATCTCGCGCGAGTGGCAGCAGAACAACGAGCGCCGCCTCACGGCCTTCGTGCGCCGCGGCCTCGACGTGTACGGCGCCGAGTGGATGCAGGCGAGCACGCTCTCCACCTCGCACCTCGAGCTCACGATCGACCAGCTCGCCGAGTTCGGCCGCGAGTACTACGCGCTGCAGGATCGGTTGAAGGAGAAGTGGAAGACCCAGGACACCGAGGGGCGCAAGCGCGTCCAGGTGCAGTTCAACGCGTTCCCGCTGGTGGAGGCCAGCGAGCGATGACCGCCGCGCCCGAGCCGCGCGTGCGCCGGTCGCCGATGGGGGCCGGGTTCAACCGCCTGTGGACCGCCGCCATCGCCAGCAACCTCGCCGACGGCATCGGGCGCACGGCGGTCCCGCTGATCGCCACAACGCTCACACGCGACCCCGCTCTGATCGCTGGCGTCACGGCGGTGACGTTCCTGCCGTGGCTGCTGTTCGGCATCCCGGCCGGCATGCTGCTCGACCGGGTCGACCGCCGCATCGCGATGGCGGTCGCCAACAGCCTGCGGTTCGCGGTGGCCGCGCTGCTCGCGGCGCTGATCTCCGCGGACGCGCTCACCATCTGGTGGCTGTACGCCTGCGTGCTGCTCTTCGGCCTCGGCGAGACGGTGTTCGACAACGCGACCACGACGGTCGTGCCGAGCCTCGTCGGCCGCGATCAGCTCGACCGGGCGAACGGCCGGATGCAATCGGCCGAGATCGTCGTGCAGAACTTCATCGCCACGCCGATCGCGGGCTTCCTGTTCGCGGTGGCGCTCGTGCTGCCCGTCTGGTTCACCGGGTCCGGCTTCCTCATCGCGGGCCTGCTCGCGCTGACCATCCCGGCCGCCGCCGCCCGGGCCCACGTGCGGGCGACGGAGGCCGAGCTGGCGTCCGGAGCGGCGGTCGCCCGGCCCGGGATGGGCGCGGTCGTCCGCTTCCTCACGGGCCACCGCTTCCTCCGCAAGATGATCATCCTGACGTCGCTCACCGCGTCGGCCCTGGCCTTCGCACAGGGGAGCGTCGTGCTGCTGCTCCTGCAGACCTTCTCGGTGCCCGAGGCGCTGATCGGCGTCGTGACCGCCGGCGTGGGCGTCGGGGCGCTCGTGGGCGCCCTCATCTCGAGCGCGCTCGTCGCCCGCTTCGGCCGCGGACGGATCATGTTCTGGTCCATCCTCGTCAGCGGAGTCGGGATCCTCGGCGTCGGCGTCACGGCCAACGTGGTCGTCGCCATCCTCAGCTACGCGGTGGGCGCCTTCGGCGTCGCCGTCTGGAACGTGCCCTGGGGTGCGCTCCGCCAAGTCCTCATCCCGGGCGACATGCTCGGCCGCGCGATGGGGATCGTCCGCACGATCGGCTGGGGGCTCACCCCGATCGCCACCGTGCTCGGCGGGTTCGTCGCCCGCATCGACCTCCGGCTGCCGTTCGTCATCGGCGGCGGCGCGGTGGTCGTCCTCACCCTCCTGTGCACGCGCCTCCTGTTCAGCGCCCGCACCTACGACGCCGGCTCCACGGAGCCCGCGCCCCAGCCCGTCCCGGAAGGATCCGCCTCATGACCACCGTTTATGTGCTCCCGGCCCACCGATCGTGGACCCACCGCACCGCACTCCGCATCGGAGCCGCTCTGACCGCCTGGGGCGCACGCCCCGTCCGCCGCTCGTCGCACCACGCCGAGCGCGTCGATCTCGTCGAGGCCACGCGCGACAGCGCCGCGCGCCTCCTCCCGCAGCTCCCGCGCTAGCCGATGCCGACGAGGGAGGCGGAGGTCGCGTCAGACCTCGTCGTAGTCGGTGGCCTGCTGCTCGACCGGCTGCGTGATGGTGGCGGAGTCCTCCTGCGGGTTGTACCGCACGACGGTGCCGTCATCCAGCTCGACGACCGGGCGGCCCTCCAGCCAGGTGAGCGTCCAGCGCCAGCCGTCGGTCGCCACATCCGTGGCCACGAGCTCCTCCTCGACGGTCGACACCGCATAGGTGACGACCTCGGGCAGCTTCTCGGGCGGGGTCGCTCCGACCGCCCACCGGGTACCGAGCTGCATCAGCTCTGACCGGCCAGATCGATCTCGTACGTCACCCACGAGGTGCGGGAGGCGACGGCGTCGTAGACGCGCTGGGCGTTCGTGTTGTCCTGCGCGGTGATCCACTGGACCACGCCGAGCCGGCGTTCCACGGCCAGCGAACGCACGTGATCGATCAGCGTGCGGCCGATGCCCGAACCGCGCTCGCTCTCCAGGACGAACAGGTCGTCGAGGAAGAGTCCGCGGTCGCCTTCCAGCGGCCGCGCGAATTCCCGCACGTGCGCCAAGCCCACGATGCGGTCGCCGTCGACGGCGACGAAGCCCTGCTCCTCGTGCTCGGGAGCCGTGAGCCACGACCAGAGCACGAGCGCCCTCTGGTCGGTCAGCTCGGTCTCGTAGAACTCCGCGTACTTCGAATACAGCTCAAGCCAGGCAAAGAAATCTCCGTCCCTGACCGGTCGGACCTCGATCGTCATGGGTTACTCCCTTCGCCTTCCCCGCACGGCCTCGCGAGCCGTCTGCGTGTTCCGACCATATCCCGATCCTGATCAGGGGACGAGATCGTAGGTCACCCACTTGGTCTTCTGCGCCACGGCGTCGTACAGACGACGCGCGGTCTCATTGTCCTTCGCGGTGATCCAGCGCACCACCGAGAGGCCCCGATCGCGGGCCGAATCGCGGAGGAACTCGAGCAACTGCCTGCCCGCTCCCTCTCCGCGGGCATCCGGCGAGACGAACAGGTCGTCGAGGTACAGGCCCTTGCTCCCGTCGAGCGGCCGGACGAACTCGCGGACGTGCGCGACGCCCACCGGGTTGCCCTCGTCGTCGATCGCGAAGTACGCCTCCAGCTCGTTGCCGGAGTCGGTGATCCAGCTCCACACCAGGAGCGCCTTCTCGTCGGTCACGGGGTTCTCGTAGAACTCCCCGTAGCCCGCGTAGAGGTCGAGCCAGGTGAAGAACTCGTTGTCCTCCACCTTGCGGACGGTCGCCGTCATCGTTTCTCCTCGCTCGGGGCCTGAGAAAGCAGAATATCGGTCACAGCCAGCTCATCGGCGGCTGCGAAACGCAGTTCGGCGATTCTGCCGACGGACCGCAGGTCGCCGGCGGCGGACTCGATCGCGGCGATCTCGGCCGCGGGGCCGGCGATCACGGCCGAATCCACCGCGGTGCGCTGGGAGGCCTTCGCGGCCGTCTTGGCGCCGCGGATGCCCGTCAGGGCGCGTCCGACGATGGCGAGCACGGCACGCTGGTCGGCGGTCTGCGGGGCGACCTCGTCGGCCGTCGGCCACGGTGCGACGTGCACCGAGCCCTCGGCGGACCAGCTCCACGCCTCCTCCGCCGCGAACGGCAGCACGGGGGCGAGCAGGCGCAGGAAGGCCGAGAGGGCCACGCGGAGGGCGACGACGGCCGAGACCTGCTCGGCGTTCGCCTCGCCGTACGCACGCTCTTTGACCAGCTCGAGATAGTCGTCGCAGAACGTCCAGAAGAACGTCTCGACGATCTCGAGGGCGCGGGCGTGGTCGTATGCGTCGAGGGCCGCGGTCGCGTCGCCGATCACGTCGGAGAGGTTCTGCAGCATCCCGACGTCGAGCGGGCTGGTGACCTGCCCGAGGTCGAGGGAGGCGGGGGCCTCGAAGCCGAGGATGAACTTTGCCGCGTTGAGCAGCTTGATGGCCAGACGGCGGCCGATCTTGATCTGCGTCGGGTTCTGCGGGTCGAACGCCGCGTCGGTGCCGAGGCGCGAGGAGGCCGCCCAGTAGCGCACGGCGTCGGAGCCGTGGCGCTCCAGGATGTCGGCGGGGGTGACGACGTTGCCCTTCGACTTCGACATCTTCTTGCGGTCGGGGTCGACGATGAAGCCGGAGATGGCGGCGTTGCGCCACGGCACCACGTCGTTCTCGAGCTGCGAGCGCAGGAGGGTCGAGAAGAGCCACGTGCGGATGATGTCCTGGCCCTGGGGGCGCAGGTCGAACGGGTAGACCGCGTCGAACAGGTCGCCGTCGCGCTCCCAACCGCCCGCGAGCTGCGGGGTGAGGGAGGAGGTCATCCAGGTGTCCATCACGTCGAGCTCGCCGACGAAGCCGCCGGCCTGGCCGCGCTGCGCCTCGTCGTAGCCGGGGGCCGGGTCGGACGAGGGGTCGACCGGGAGCTGCTCCTCGGTCGGCAGGATGGGCTGGTCGTGCACCGGGTTTCCGTCGGCGTCGAGCGGGTACCAGACGGGGATCGGCACGCCGAAGAAGCGCTGGCGCGAGATGAGCCAGTCGCCCGTGAGGCCGTTGACCCAGTTCTCATAGCGCACGCGCATGAAGTCGGGGTGCCAGTCGATCTCCTGGCCCAGCTCGATCAGCCGCTGGCGCAGCTGCTCGTCACGGGCGCCGTTCTTGACGTACCACTGGCGGGTGGAGACGATCTCGAGCGGCTTGTCGCCCTTCTCGAAGAACTTGACCGGGTGCTGGATGGGCTTCGGGTCGCCGATCAGGTCGCCGGAGGCGCGCAGCAGCTCCACCACGGCCTGCTTGGCCGAGAACGTGGTCTTGCCGGCGAGCTCGGCATACGCGGCCTTGCCCTCGGCGCTCTCGATGGCCGCGGGCGGCTCGCTGACGATGCGGCCGTCGAAGCCGATGATCGCGCGGTTCGGCAGGTCGAGCTCGCGCCACCAGGTGACGTCGGTGATGTCGCCGAAGGTGCAGATCATTGCGATGCCGCTACCCTTGTCGGGCTGCGCGAGGTGGTGCGCGACCACTGGGACCTCGACGCCGAAGACCGGCGTGCGGACCGTGGTGCCGAACAGCGGCTGGTAGCGCTCGTCGTCGGGGTGGGCCACGAGGGCGACGCACGCCGGGAGGAGTTCCGGGCGCGTGGTCTCGATGTAGACGGGGCCGTCGGCGCCGTGGAACGCGACGCGGTGGTAGGCGCTCGGCTGCTCGCGGTCCTCGAGCTCGGCCTGGGCGACGGCGGTGCGGAAGGTGATGTCCCAGAGGGTCGGCGCCAGGGCCTGGTAGGCCTCCCCGCGCTGGATGTTGCGGAGGAACGCGAGCTGCGACGTGCGCAGGGACTCGTGCCCGATGGTGCGGTAGGTCTGGGACCAGTCGACGGAGAGGCCGAGCGAGCGCCAGAGGGCCTCGAACTGCTTCTCGTCCTCGACGGTGAGCCGCTCGCACAGCTCGATGAAGTTGCGGCGCGAGATCGGCTTCTGGTCGGCCGCCTTGCTGCTCTTGTTGTCGCCGCCCTCGAACGGCGGGACGAAGTCCGCCTCGTAGGGGAGGGTCGGGTCGCAGCGCACACCGTAGTAGTTCTGGACGCGGCGCTCGGTGGGCAGGCCGTTGTCGTCCCAGCCCATCGGGTAGAACACGTGCTCGCCGCGCATGCGGTGGTAGCGCGCGACGACGTCGGTGTGCGTGTAGCTGAAGACGTGCCCGATGTGCAGCGACCCGGAGGCGGTCGGCGGCGGTGTGTCGATCGAGTAGACGCACTCCCGCCCGGCGGCCAGCGCGGCGTCGCGGTCGAAGCGGAAGGTGCCCTGCTGCTGCCAGCGGTCGCCCCACTTCGCTTCCAGCCCTTCGAGGGCGGGCTTCTCGGGCACGGGGTTCGCGGCGCTCATGGTCCTCCGGTTCGATATGTGCGGCACCGTGTCATCGGGGTGCCTGAGTGTGCGACCGTACAAGCGTACCGGAGGACCGCAGCGGGGCGCTCAGACCTCGTCGACGATGGGCTTCCGCCGGGCGGCGACGAGAGCGGCGACGAGGGTGATCGCGCTCATCAGGGCGAGCACGACGCCCGGGTGCCACCAGGCGTTGCCGGTCGCCCCGCCGAGCAGGAGGGTGAGGGCCGGCACGAACGCGGTGAGCAGGGCGGCGAGGCTGTAGGCGACCGACAGGCCGCTGTAGCGCACCGCGCTCGGGAACAGGTCGGACATCAGGCCGCCGAGGCCCGCCCACGAGAGCGTCGGCAGGATCCCGCCGATGATCATGCTGCCGACGAGGATCGGGAAGGTCGCGTACTGCAGCAGGAAGTACATCGGGAAGGCGATGATCAGCGTCCCGATCGCGCCGATCATCACGACGCGCGCCGAGCCGATCCGCGTCGCCCAGACCCCGAAGAGCGGGATGGTGACCAGTTGCAGGAGGCCGCCGATGGTCGTGGCGACCAGGAGGTCCTGGAAGCTGAAGTGCAGCGTGGCGGTGCCGTAGTCGACCATGTAGGTGTTCATCAGGGAGTAGGAGCCGATGCCGAGCACCGCCGCGCCGATGGCGATGACGAAGCCGGAGGGCGCCTTGCGGAACACGTCGAGCACGGGGAAGCGGTCGCGCGTGCCGGTCTCGAGCAGCTGCTTGAAGACCGGGGTCTCGTCGATCGACCAGCGCAGGTAGAGCGAGACGAGCAGCAGCGGGATGGCCGTCAGGAACGGCAGGCGCCATCCCCAGGCCGCGATCTGGTCGGCGGGGATGAGTGCGGTCATCGCGATGAAGACGACGGCGCTCAGGATGGAGCCGACCGGCGAGCCGAGCTGGGGGAGCGCGGCGTAGAAGCCGCGGCGCTTCGGGTTCGCGTACTCGGTCGCGAGCAGGATGGAGCCGCCCCACTCGCCGCCGAGCGACAGCCCCTGCACCAGGCGCAGGACGACCAGGGCGATGGCACCGAACCAGCCGGCCTGCGCGTAGGTGGGCAGCACGCCCACGAGGCCGGTGCCGACGCCCATCATGGCGATCGTGATGAGCAGCGTGGGTCGCCGGCCGATGCGGTCGCCCAGGTGGCCGAAGACGATCGCGCCGATCGGACGGATGACGAATCCGGCCGCGATGGTGAGGAACCCGGCGAGGACGCCGCCGAACGGGCCGAGCGGCTCGAAGAACAGGGGGCCCACGAAGAACGCGCTGAAGTACGCGAACAGGTAGAAGTCGTACGACTCGAGCGAGGTGCCGACGAACGAGGCGATCGTGACGCGACGCGCGGTGCCGGGCGTGATGCCGGGGCGGTCGGTCTCGCTGCGCACGGCGGTGGGGGTGGTAGTCACGGGTGTCCTTCGATTCGTTAATATGTGGACCGGGTCCAATAATAGGCATTCGAGAGGAACACCCGATGACGTCACCGCATTCCGGCTCCGGCCGCCCCCGTGCCTCGTCGCGGCGGATGCTGGCGGAGGCCGCGGGCGAGCTCTTCCTCGAGCAGACCTACGCCCGCACCACCATCGACGACATCGCGCGGCGCGCGGGCGTGAGTCGCGCCACCTTCTTCAACTACTTCCCGGCCAAGAGCGATCTGCTCTGGCTGGAGGTCGACGAGTCGCTCGACCGGTTCGCCGCAGCGCTGACGGTAGCGGACGCCTCCCTTGCTCCGATGGATGCCGTGCTCGACGCCGTCGTGCGCCTCGCCGAGGGGTTCGGGCCGGACCGCCTGCCGCTCGCCGTCACCCAGGTGGAGCTGATGGGCACGGACGCGGAGCTGCAGGCGTCCGGGCTCCCGCGCTTCCTCGAGCTGGTGCGCGTGGTGGCGGCGGCCATCGGCACCCGTATCGGCGAGGACCCGGACGCCCTCGTGCCTCGCTCGGCGGCCACCGCCGTCGTCGGCGCCGCCGTCGCAGCCGCCACCGTGTGGGCGCGTGCCGGCGTCCGCCGCGGCCCGCTCGCGCCGCTCGTGCGAGCCGCCGTCGCGCCGGTCTGCCGGGGCTACGCGAGTGCTCTCGTAACCGGGTAGAATCGACGGCAACGACTATGACCCGGCCATCACCGGCGAGTCTTCGGAAGAACCGCGTCGCTCCGGCGGCGCGCAGTAGAACCGAACGGGGCCGGCCCGTCACAGCCGAAGAAGGAGAGGCCGCATCCGGCGACGCCGGTGGATGGGGCAAGCGGGGTGGTACCGCGACGGGCGCGCGAGCGTCCGGCGTCCTCGTGCAGACCAGCGAACCTGCCAGGAGTGAGATGCCGTACCCCAAGTCCGCACCGGACGCAGCCGAGCCGGAGCGCTCGGAGACCCAGAGCCGCGCCGAGGTGGCCGCCAGCCCGGTCTTCCCCGAGATCGAGACCGGCATCCTCGCGTTCTGGAAGAAGGACGACACCTTCCGCGCCTCCGTCGCGAACCGCGAGGGCGCGCCCGAGTGGGTGTTCTACGACGGGCCGCCGTTCGCCAACGGCCTCCCGCACTACGGCCACCTGCTGACCGGGTACGCCAAGGACGTCTTCCCGCGCTTCCAGACCATGCGCGGCAAGCAGGTGCACCGCCGCTTCGGCTGGGACACCCACGGCCTCCCGGCCGAGCTCGAGGCGGAGCGGCAGCTGGGCCTGACCGACAAGAGCCAGATCGAGGAGATGGGCATCGCCGCCTTCAACCAGGCGGCCAAGGACTCGGTGCTGCGCTACACGGCGGAGTGGCAGGAGTACGTCACCCGCCAGGCGCGCTGGATCGACTTCGACAACGACTACAAGACGCTCGACGTCACCTACATGGAGTCGGTGATCTGGGCGTTCAAGCAGCTGCACGAGAAGGGCCTCGCCTACGAGGGCTACCGCGTGCTGCCGTACTGCTGGCGCGACCAGACGCCGCTGTCGAACCACGAGCTGCGCATGGACGACGACGTCTACAAGATGCGTCAGGACCAGACGGTCACGGTCACCTTCCCGCTGGTCGGGTCGAAGGCCGAGGCGCTCGGGCTGACCGGCGTGCGCGCCCTCGCCTGGACGACCACGCCCTGGACCCTCCCGACCAACCTCGCCCTCGCCGTCGGACCCGCGATCACCTACGCGGTCGTGCCCGCCGGCCCGAACGGCGCCGCGGACACGCACGGCGGCTCCGAGGACGACGTGCTGAGCGGCGAGTACCTCATCGCCGTCGACCTGCTGGGCAACTACGCGAAGGACCTCGGCTACGAGTCCGCCGCGGACGCGCAGGCCGCCGTCTCGCGCACCGTCCTCGGCAGCGAGCTGGAGGACGTGCACTACGACCGCCTCTGGGACTATTACGCGGACGCCGAGACCTACGGGACGCAGAACGCGTGGCGCATCCTCGTCGACGACTACGTCACCACCGAGGACGGCACCGGCATCGTGCACCAGGCGCCCGCCTACGGTGAGGACGACCAGCGCGTCACCGAGGCCGCCGGCATCCCGATGATCATCTCCGTCGACGACGGCGCGCGCTTCCTGCCCGCCGTCAGCGACGTCGCCGGGCTGCAGGTGTTCGACGCCAACAAGCCCCTGACGAAGCTGCTGAAGGACCAGGGCCGCCTGCTCCGCCAGGCGAGCTACGAGCACTCGTACCCGCACTGCTGGCGCTGCCGCAACCCGCTGATCTACAAGGCGGTCTCCAGCTGGTTCGTCCGCGTCACGGAGTTCCGGGACCGGATGGGCGAGCTCAACCAGCAGATCAACTGGGTGCCCGAGAACGTCAAGGACGGCCAGTTCGGCAAGTGGGTCGCGGGCGCCCGCGACTGGTCGATCTCCCGCAACCGGTACTTCGGCTCGCCGATCCCGGTGTGGAAGAGCGACGACCCGGCGTACCCGCGCACCGACGTGTACGGCTCCCTGGAGGAGCTGGAGCGCGACTTCGGCCGGCTGCCACAGAACGCGGCGGGGGAGCCCGACCTGCACCGCCCCTTCATCGACGACCTCACCCGCCCGAACCCGGACGACCCGACCGGGCGCTCGACCATGCGCCGCATCCCGGACGTGCTCGATGTCTGGTTCGACTCGGGGTCGATGCCGTTCGCCCAGGTGCACTACCCGTTCGAGAACCAGGACTGGTTCGACACTCACAGCCCGGCGGACTTCATCGTCGAGTACATCGGCCAGACGCGCGGCTGGTTCTACCTGCTGCACACGCTGTCGACCGCCCTGTTCGACCGGCAGGCCTTCTCGAACGTGATCAGCCACGGCATCGTGCTGGGCAGCGACGGGCAGAAGATGTCGAAGTCGCTGCGCAACTACCCGGACGTCAACGAGGTCTTCGACCGCGACGGCTCCGACGCGATGCGGTGGTTCCTCATGGCGAGCCCGGTGCTGCGCGGCGGCAACCTGGTCGTCACCGAGGAGGGTATCCGCGAGGGCGTCCGCCAGGTGCTGCTGCCGCTGTGGAGCACGTGGTACTTCTTCTCGCTCTACGCCAACGCCACGGGCTACGAGGCGAAGCGCTCCACGGCCTCCACGGACGTGCTCGACCGCTACCTGCTCGCGAAGACCCGCGACCTGGTGGAGGCCGTGACGGACGACCTGGAGGGCCTCGACTCGACGCTGGCGGCCGCCAAGCTGCGCGACTTCGCCGACGTGCTCACCAACTGGTACGTGCGCCGGTCGCGCGACCGGTTCTGGACGGGCGTGGCGGAGGACGGCAGCGGCAGCGAGGCGTTCGACACCCTGTACACCGTGCTCGAGACGCTCACCCGCGTCGCTGCGCCGCTCCTGCCGCTGGTCACCGAGCAGATCTGGAAGGGTCTGACCGGCGGCCGCAGCGTCCACCTGACCGATTGGCCGGAGGCCGCCGAGTTCCCCGCCGACGACGCGCTCGTCGACGCGATGGACCGCATCCGCGCGATCAGCTCGACCACGCTCTCGCTGCGCAAGCAGGCAGGGCTGCGCGTGCGGCTGCCGCTGGCGGCGCTCACGGTCGTCGCCGAGAACGCGGACGCGCTGCGGCCGTTCGAGGCGATCCTGCGCGACGAGCTCAACGTGAAGTCCGTGGAGTTCGTCGAGCTGCACGACGACAGCGCGTCCGCCTACGGCATCACCAGCAAGCTGACCGTGAACGCGCGTGCCGCGGGCCCGCGCCTCGGCAAGCAGGTGCAGCAGGTCATCGGCGCGGCCCGCGCCGGCGACTGGAGCGAGCACGACGGCGTCGTGACCGTCGGCGGCATCGACCTGGTCGAGGGCGAGTACGAGCTGGTGCTCGAGACCGCGCAGGCCGATGACGAGTCGTCCAGCGCGCTCGCGCTGCTGGCCGGCGGCGGCTTCGTGCTGCTCGACACCCGCACCACGCCGGAGCTGGAGGCCGAGGGCCTGGCGCGCGACGTCATCCGCGCCGTGCAGGACACCCGCAAGGCGGCCGGGCTCGACGTGAGCGACCGCATCCGCCTCGCCCTGACCTTCGAGCACGAGGACGACGCCCGCGCGCTCGACCTCGCCGCGGACGTCGACATCGCCACCGAGACCCTCGCGCTCGAGCTGGTCGTCGGCGCGGCCGCATCCGGATACAAGAAGGCCTTCACGGCCGGCCAGTTCGCGAACGCGGGCGGGTTCACCGTCGGCGTGACCAAGATGGAGGAGTCGTGAGCGATGCCATTCCCGAAGACGACTGGCGCGACCAGGCGGAGGCCGTCTACCAGGCGCTCCTCGCCCGCGTCGGCGAGGGCGCTCCCGAGCGCCGCCTCGATGCGACGCGCCGCGCCGTCGAGCTGCTGGGCGACCCGCAGCGCGCGTACCCGATCGTGCACATCACGGGCACGAACGGCAAGACGTCGACGAGCCGCATCATCGAGAGCCTGCTGCGCGCCTACGGGTTGCGCACGGGCCTGCTGACCAGCCCGCACCTCGTGCGGTTCAACGAGCGCATCGTGATCGACGGGCACCCGATCTCGGACGAGGAGCTCGTCCGCAACTGGGACGACGTGCGCCCCTACCTGGAGATCGTGGACGCCGAGCTGGAAGAGGCCGGCAAGCCAGCGCTCACCTTCTTCGAGGCGCTGACGGCGCTGGCCTACGCGGTCTTCGCCGACTCGCCCGTCGACGTCGCCGTGATCGAGGTCGGCATGGGCGGCGAGTGGGACTCGACGAACGTCGGCGACGGCCAGGTGGCCGTGTTCACGCCGATCTCGCTCGACCACACGAAGGCGCTCGGCGACACGGTCGAGGAGATCGCGCGGACCAAGTCCGGCATCATCAAGCCGTCCGCCGACGTCGTGACCTCGGCGCAGGTCCCGGAGGCGCTCGACGTGCTGCGGGAGGCCGCGGCGCTCACCGAGTCGAGCCTGGCCCTGCAGCCGCGCGACTTCGACGTCGCCGAGACGAAGGTCGCCGTCGGTGGCCAGCTCGTGACCGTCCGCGGCCGCGCGGCGACCTACGAGGACGTCTTCCTGCCGCTCTACGGCGACCACCAGGCCCAGAACGCCGCCGTGGCGGTCGCTGCGGTCGAGACGTTCCTCGGTCGCGGTTCGCAGCCGCTGAACGCCGACCTCGTGGAGGAGGGCTTCGCCACCGCCACGTCGCCCGGCCGTCTGCAGCTGATCGGGATCGAGCCGACCATCCTCGTCGACGCCGCGCACAACCCGGCCGGTGCCGCGACGCTCGCCGACGCCCTGCGCCGCTACTTCGACTTCGACGAGCTCACCTTCGTGCTCGGCGCCCTCGCCGACAAGGACACGCGCGGTGTCGTGCGCGCCCTCGCGCCGGTGGCCACGCAGTTCTTCGTCACGCAGCCCGCCAGTGAGCGCGCACTTGACGCCGAGGAGCTCGGCGACATCGTGCGCGACGAGGTCGGCGACGAGGCGACGATCGTGTACAGCGACGCCCTCGATGCCCTGGAGTCGGCGCGCGAGTGGGCGGGGGAGGCCGGCCGTCGCGCGGTCGTCGTCACCGGCTCCATCGTGCTCGTCGGCGCCGCGATGGCGTACGCCGAGGAGCAGGAGTGGAAGGGGTCCGGCGCGTGAGCGACGCCCCCGACACGCCCGACGCGCCCGACGAGCCGCCGGCCTCCGCGCCGCGCGCACGTCGCCAGCGGAGCCTGCGCGAGAGTCTCGGCTCGATCCTCCTCGCCTTCGAGCTCGTGATCGTCTTCCTCGGCGCCCTCGTGCTCTTCGGGCTCGGCGCGCTGCCGCCGGCGATCGCGCTCGGCGGGGGAGCGGCCGTCATCGTGCTCATGATCCTCGCCGTCGGCACGCTCCGCTGGCCGGTCGGCGTCGTCCTCGGCTGGATCGTGCAGCTGACGGTCGTGGCCGCCGGCTTCCTGGTGCCCGCCTTCTTCATCGTCGGGGCGATCTTCACGGCCATGTGGACCTACTGCATGATCGCCGCCGCCCGCATCGACCGCAACCAACGGGCCGCCGCGGCCCACAACGGAACGGAGAACCCATGACCACCGCCGTCGAAGAGACCCTCGTCCTCGTCAAGCCGGACGGAGTCGCCCGCAGCCTGACGGGCGAGATCGTGCGCCGCATCGAGGCGAAGGGTTACTCGCTCGTCGACATCCGGATGCTGCAGGCCGACCGCGATCTGCTGGCCAAGCATTACGCCGAGCACGAGGGCAAGCCGTTCTACGAGCCGCTCGTCGAGTTCATGGAGTCGGGCCCGATCGTGGCGCTGCGCGTCGCGGGCAACCGCGTGATCGAGGGCTTCCGCTCGCTCGCCGGCACCACCGACCCGACCACGGCCGCGCCCGGCACCATCCGCGGCGACCTCGCCCGCGACTGGGGCCTCAAGGTGCAGCAGAACCTCGTGCACGGCTCCGACTCGCCCGAGTCGGCGCAGCGCGAGCTCGCGCTCTGGTTCGACTGAGCCGTACCCGCAGACGAGAAGAGGGCCCGTGGCGATCGCCACGGGCCCTCTTCTCGTCGATGGACGACGTCGATCAGACGAACGCCCGGTGGATCCAGTCCAGCTGGATCTGCGCCAGGATCGCCACGATCGCGTAGCAGACGATGGTGATGAGCGGCACCCAGCCGTAGGCCGCGCCGAAGAACCGGCGGGCGCGCTCCGGCAGCGGGATGTGGCCCTCCTTGAGGTTGTAGAGGGTGACGGCGAGGAACGTCGGGATGGTCACGACCCACGTCACCATGCACCACGGGCACAGCACGTTCAGCACGGTGAGCGACTGGGTGATCAGGAAGATCACCAGCGCGAGGGCGAGCGCGACGCCGACGTTGAACGCGATCCAGTACCAGCGGGCGAACCGACCGCGCACGGCGAACAGGCCGACGCCGACCGCGATGGTCGCGGTCCAGCCGCCCAGGCCGAGGACCGGATTCGGGAACCCGAGCAGCGATCCCTGCCACGAGTTCAGGTTCTTCGAGCAGCCCACCAGGACGCTGAAGTTGCAGGAGAGCTGAGCGTCGGGGTTCTCGAGCAGGTGGAACTTGTCCACCGTCAGCATGAACGCGGCCCAGAGGCCGATGACACCGGCGACGATCAGGAAGATCGCCAGGACGGTCGGGCGGCGGTACGGCACCGCGACGGCAGGTTCAGACACCCTCGGATTATGGCATGCGCCACGCGGGCGGTCCTGGGAGCACCGGCATCCGATCGCTCATCATGCGATAATCGTCTCTGGACGTCGATCCGGCCCTGCCGGAGACGGACGAATGAAGGCTTGAGGGCGCCCCCGGCGCCCGGTGAGGGTCGGCCGCGAAGGCCGGCGAAGACAGAGCCGGATGCGCGCCGCGCCACGAGCCGGCCGTGTCCGAGCAAGGATTACGGGGCCGGCCTGAGTCGGCTCCGACGGAAAGTACCCGGTGAGCGGGGAACCGCAGCCGGTCGAGGAGTGCACCAGCGATGGTGGAAAACGAGAATATCGACAGCAATGGCAACGACACGGAGACGGGAGGGCGCAAGCGCAAAGGGCTCTTCGGAGCGCGACGCGCGGTGAAGCGCACCACCGACTCTCCGGTCCAGCAGGCGGGCGCCACGGCGGCTCCCGAGGCGCAGGCGCCCACCGGCGACACCGCCGACGGTGCGGGACAGGCCGTCGCGGCCGAGTCCCCGGCCGCCGAGACGGTGCAGGAGGCGGCCACGACGGTCGTCGCCGTCGCCGAGCGCGGCGCGCACGAGCCGCCGGCCCTCCCGGAGCCGCTCGCGGAGACCGAGGCGCCCCTCGCGGGCGTGCCCGGCCTCCCGCCGACGACCCTGCTCTTCCAGGCGCCGGACATCGTCCCCCTCCCGCCGCTCCCCGGCGACGAGGACGAGGAGCCGACCGGCGGCGTCCGTCGCCGCGCCCGCCGCCGTGCGGGCGAGAGCAGCCGCGAGGGCTCCAACGACCCCGCGAACACCGTGGTCAAGGTGCGCACGCCGCGCGAGCCGGAGCTCATCACCGAGCCCCAGAAGGTCAAGGGCTCCACCCGTCTCGAGGCGAAGAAGCAGCGCCGCCGCGACGGCCGCGACGCCGGCCGTCGCCGTCCCGTCATCACCGAGGCCGAGTTCCTCGCCCGCCGCGAGTCGGTCGACCGCCAGATGATCGTCCGCGAGAAGAGCGGCCGCATCCAGATCGGCGTGCTCGAGGACAAGGTGCTCGTGGAGCACTACGTCGCACGCTCGCAGGAGGCGTCCCTCATCGGCAACGTCTACCTCGGCCGCGTGCAGAACGTGCTCCCGAGCATGGAGGCCGCATTCGTCGACATCGGCCGCGGCCGCAACGCCGTGCTGTACTCCGGCGAGGTCGACTGGGATGCGGTCGAGACCGGCAACCAGCCGCGTCGCATCGAGCTCGCCCTGAAGCCGGGCGACCGCGTGCTCGTCCAGGTCACCAAGGACCCGGTCGGCCACAAGGGCGCCCGTCTCACGAGCCAGATCTCCCTGCCCGGCCGTTACCTCGTGTACGTGCCGAACGGCTCCATGAACGGCATCAGCCGCAAGCTCCCGGACACCGAGCGCGCCCGGCTGAAGAAGATCCTCAAGGAGGTGCTCCCCGAGAGCGCGGGCGTCATCGTGCGCACCGCCGCCGAGGGCGCCACGGAGGAGCAGCTGACGCTCGACGTCAACCGTCTCACCGCGCAGTGGGCCGACATCAGCAAGCAGGTCGAGAAGCAGCAGGCGCCCGCGCTCCTGCACAGCGAGCCGGACCTCCTCATCAAGATCATCCGCGACGTGTTCAACGAGGACTTCCAGAAGCTCGTCATCGCCGGCGACGAGGCGCGCCAGACGATCGAGAACTACCTGCGTCAGGTCGCCCCGGACCTCCTCGATCGCGTCGAGGCGTACACGGGCGAGCGCGACGCGTTCGACGAGCACCGCATCACGGAGCAGATCGAGAAGGCGCTGGAGCGCAAAGTCTGGCTGCCGTCGGGCGGTTCGCTCGTCATCGACCGCACCGAGGCGATGACGGTCGTGGACGTCAACACCGGGAAGTTCGTCGGCTCCGGCGGCAACCTGGAGGAGACGGTCACCAAGAACAACCTCGAGGCCGCCGAGGAGATCGTCCGTCAGCTGCGGCTGCGCGACATCGGCGGCATCATCGTCGTCGACTTCATCGACATGGTGCTCGAGACGAACCGCGACCTCGTGCTGCGCCGCCTGATCGAGTGCCTGAGCCGCGACCGGACGAAGCACCAGGTCGCCGAGGTCACCTCGCTCGGGCTCGTGCAGATGACCCGCAAGAAGCTCGGCCTCGGCCTCCTGGAGACCTTCAGCGAGGCGTGCGAGGTCTGCGCCGGCCGCGGCGTCGTCGTGCACCACGACCCGGTCGTGAAGCACCGTCAGCCGCAGCAGCAGGCCCCGTCCGGCGAGCGTCGCCGCGGCCGTGGCGGCAACGGCGGCGGATCCTCCGCCTCCGCGCCCGCGAGCGCTCCGTCGCACACCGGCAACGGCGGCACCCACGCCATCACCGACGACGCGAAGAACGCGCTCGCGCAGATCGCCGCGTCGACCATCCACCCGCACCCGCAGGACGGGGAGGCCGCACCCGCGGCTCCCGAGTCGGCTCCGGCGCCGAAGAAGCGCCGCCGCAAGGCCAAGGGCGCCACGTCGGCCGAGCAGGAGAGCGCCGCGGAGAGCACGAACGCTGCAGCGCCGGCGACCGAGGACGCCGCACGCGACGAGGTCGCTGTCGCCGAGGAGATCGTCGAGACCGTCACCGTCGAGACCGTCGAGCCGGCCGAGGCCGCCGCGGACGGGACCGTGGACGACGCGTCCGCCCTCCTGCCGCTGCTCGACCTGCCGGAGCCGCACGAACCGGCCGAGCCGGCCGTGCGCCCCTCCGCCGAGGAGACCGAGCAGCTGCTCGGCTCGGTGCTCGACTCGCTCCCGCAGCCGAAGGAGCCGGGCCAGGGCCGCAGCCGCAGCCGTCGCGCCAGCACCGCGGTCATCGCGGGCGGCGAGATCGCCCCGAAGACGGAGTAGCCCCTCCCGCATCCGAGACCGCGTGCGGAGCGCCGACCGAGTGTCAGTGCCTCCGCACGCGGTCTCGTGCTTTCACGCGCAGTCCGCTGGCGATCAGCCGCGTGACGAGCTCCTTACCGGGCACGGCGAGGGCTCCTGCGGCCACCAGCTCGTCGTAACGGCGGTCGGGGACGTCGTAGTGGTCGCGGTCGAACGCACGCCCCGGGATGTCGTTCGCGGCCGCGAAGGCGTGCAGCTCGTCCAGGGACGCGTCGCTGACCAGATGGGACCACAACATGCCGTGGGCGGGCCATGCCGGGGGATCGATCAAGACCGTCATACAATGATTGTAGGAACGGTGCCATCGACGGTGCCGCACGGTCCTGGAGCCCCCGCGTTGAATTGACGTGACGAGTGGCCTCAGGTAAAGTTGACCGCTGGTGTGTGTTGGGCGTCGCCTGATTCGCCATCATGGTTTTCTGAGAGCCGCTCCCGGTCCCCGGGGCGTCGGACTCGCCAGTGACTTCCGAGAACAGTAAGTAGGACCAGGTCCGGGCCGTCAGGCCGCCGGGAACTGTTCCCCGACGAAAAAGGTACGTGAAAGTGGTTTACGCAGTTGTGCGCGCCGGTGGCCGGCAGGAGAAGGTCGAGATCGGGACCATCGTCACGATGGACCGCATCAAGGCCGACAAGGACGGCAACGTCGAGCTGGCTGCGGTGCTGCTTGTCGACGGTGACAAGATCACGTCCGACGCCAAGTCGCTCGCCAAGGTGAAGGTCACCGCCGAGGTCCTCGGCGACCTCCGCGGCCCGAAGATCGTGATCCAGAAGTTCAAGAACAAGACCGGTTACAAGAAGCGTCAGGGCCACCGCCAGGAGCTCACGCGCGTCAAGATCACCGGCATCAAGTAGTCGACCCGGACCTCCCGAGGAGAAGAAGACATGGCACACAAAAAGGGAGCGAGCTCCACTCGCAACGGCCGCGACTCGAACGCGCAGCGCCTCGGCGTCAAGCGCTTCGGCGGCCAGACCGTCAACGCCGGTGAGATCCTGGTCCGCCAGCGCGGCACCCACTTCCACCCCGGCGTGAACGTCGGCCGTGGCGGCGACGACACGCTGTTCGCTCTGGCGGCGGGCGCGGTCGAGTTCGGCAACAAGGGCGGCCGCAAGGTCGTCAACATCGTGGCGGTCGGAGCCTAGCCTCCACCACCAGCACCACTTTCCGGATGGGCGGGCTTCGGCCCGCCCATCTGCTGTTGAGGACACAAGTAGGGAGCACCACATGGCGACGTTCGTTGA
Organism: Leifsonia naganoensis; assembly: GCF_013410615.1. Lineage (NCBI taxonomy): Bacteria > Bacillati > Actinomycetota > Actinomycetes > Micrococcales > Microbacteriaceae > Leifsonia > Leifsonia naganoensis. The sequence continues at coordinate 4,015,698 of NZ_JACCHJ010000001.1, read as the reverse complement.
TCGCGTGACGTTGCATCTGCGCGCCGGCAACGGCGGCAATGGGTGCGTCTCGGTCCGTCGGGAGAAGTTCAAGCCGCTGGCCGGCCCGGACGGCGGCAACGGCGGAAACGGCGGCGACATCATCCTCGTCGCCGACCCGCAGGTCACCACGCTGCTCGGCTTCCACCGCGCACCGCACCGGTCGAGCGACAGCGGCGGCTTCGGGATGGGCGACCACCGCAGCGGTCACACCGGCGAGGACCTCGAGCTGGCCGTGCCGGTCGGCACCGTGGTCAAGTCGGAGGACGGCGAGGAGCTCGCCGACCTGACCGAGCCGGGCATGCGCGTCGTCGCGGCCGCAGGCGGCATCGGCGGCCTCGGCAACGCCGCGCTCGCGAACCAGAAGCGCAAGGCTCCCGGCTTCGCGCTGCTCGGAACGCCGGGCTGGGAGGGCGACGTCCTCCTCGAGCTCAAGACCGTCGCCGACGTTGCCCTGGTGGGCTACCCGTCGGCCGGCAAGTCGAGCCTGATCGCAGCCCTCTCGGCGGCCAAGCCCAAGATCGCCGACTACCCGTTCACCACCCTCCACCCGAACCTGGGTGTCGTGCAGGCGGGCGACGTGCGCTACACCGTCGCCGACGTCCCCGGCCTCATCGAGGGCGCGAGCGAGGGCAAGGGCCTCGGCCTCGAGTTCCTGCGCCACGTCGAGCGCTGCTCGGCGCTGCTGCATGTGCTCGACTGCGCCACCCTGGAGCCCGGCCGCGACCCGCTGAGCGACCTCGACGTCATCCTCGGCGAACTCGCCGCGTACCCGGTGCCGGACGGGCAGCTCCCGCTGCTGGACCGCCCGCAGCTGATCGCGCTCAACAAGATCGACGTCCCCGAGGCCCGCGATCTGGCGGAGCTGGTGCGCCCCGACCTCGAGGCCCGTGGTTACCGCGTGTTCGAGATCTCGACGGTCAGCCATGAGGGACTGCGGCAGCTGTCCTTCGCGCTCGGCGAGCTCGTCGAGGGCGCGCGTGCGGAGCAGGTCGCCCTCGAGGAGGCGCGCCCGCGCATCGTGATCCGGCCGAAGGCCGTGGACGACTCCGGCTACGTGGTCAAGGTCGAGGGCGGCAGCGACGGCCCGGTCTACCGCATCCTGGGCGCGAAGCCCGAGCGGTGGGTCGCGCAGACCGACTTCGCCAACGAGGAGGCCATCGGCTACCTCGCCGACCGGCTCGCGAAGCTGGGCGTCGAGGACTCGCTCTTCAAGGCGGGCGCCGTGGGCGGCTCCACCGTCGTCATCGGCCGGAACAACGGCGTGGTGTTCGACTGGGAGCCCACGCTCACCTCCACCGCCGAGCTCATGACGGCGCCGCGCGGCACGGACGCGCGACTCGACGCGAACAACCGCCCCACGCGCAACCAGCGCCGCGAGGAGTACTTCGAGCGCATGGACGCCAAGGCGGAGGCCCGCGCCGAGCTCATCCGCGAGCGCGAGTCCGGCCTGTGGCAGGACGACGACTACAACGACGGCGTCGACGGAGGCGCCGGCAGCGAGGAGACGGGCAAGGAATGACCATCGACGACCGCAGCGGGATCCCTGCAGCCAGACGCATCGTCGTCAAGGTCGGCTCCTCCTCCATCAGCGGGGAGAACGCCGGGCAGATCCAGCCGCTGGTCGACGCGCTTGCCGAAGCCCACGGGCGCGGCACGCAGGTCATCCTCGTCTCCTCCGGAGCGATCGCGACGGGCATCCCGTACCTGTCGCTTCAGGAGCGCCCCACCGACCTCGCCACCCAGCAGGCCGCGGCGGCGGTCGGGCAGAACGTGCTCATCAACCGCTACCAGGACAGCCTCGACCGGTACGGCATCGTCGCCGGCCAGGTGCTCCTGACCGCGGGCGACATGGAGACGCCGACCCACCGCAGCAACGCCAAGCGGGCGATGGAGCGGCTGCTCGACCTGCGCATCCTGCCCATCGTCAACGAGAACGACACCGTGGCGACGCACGAGATCCGCTTCGGCGACAACGACCGGCTCGCGGCCCTCGTCGCGCTGCTGGTGGAGGCGGACCTCCTGGTTCTCCTCTCGGACGTCGACGCGCTCTACACGAAGCCCCCGCAGGAGCCCGGAGCCGAGCGGATCGACCGGGTCGCGTACGACGACGAACTGGCCGGCGTCGAGATCGGCGCCACCGGCCTCTCGGGCGTCGGCACCGGGGGAGCGCTCACCAAGGTGTCCGCTGCGCGGCAGGCCGCCGAGCGCGGCACGGCCGTGATCCTCACCGCCACCTCGCTCGTCTCCGAGGCGTTGCGCGGGGAGGCCGTCGGCACCTGGTTCGTCCCCGCTCCGGACGGCGTCCCGAGCGTCACGGGCGCCCTCTCGGCCATCACCCCGGGCGCCGCCGCGTCCTAGACTGGGACCATGTCTCAGACCACCGTCGCGCCCGTCGCGCTCGTCGACAAGCTGGCCGCGGCCAAGCACGCCTCGATCGCCCTCGCGACCGCGACATCGCTGCAGAAGAACGCCGCGCTGACCGCTATCGCCGAGGGTGTCGTGTCGTCCGCCGACGAGATTCTCGCGGCGAACGAGCTCGACCTCGCCAACGGCCGCGAGAACGGCCTGACGACCGGCCTCCTCGACCGGCTCACGCTCTCGACCGCGCGCCTGCAGGGTCTGGCGGACGCCGTGCTCGAGGTCGTCGGCCTCACGGACCCGGTCGGCCAGTCGGTGCGGGGGAGCACCCTCCCGAACGGCGTCGCGATCTCGCAGGTGCGGGTGCCGTTCGGCGTCGTCGGAGCCATCTACGAGGCGCGCCCGAACGTCACCATCGACATCGCCGCGCTCGCGATCAAGAGCGGCAACGCGGCGGTGCTGCGCGGGGGGAGCGCGGCCATCGAGACGAACCGCGTGCTCGTCTCCGTCATCCAGGAGGCCCTCGCGACCGCCGGGCTGCCCGCCGACGCCGTGCAGACGATCGACGAGTTCGGCCGTGCGGGAGCCGGTGAGCTGATGCGCGCCCGCGGCTACGTCGACGTGCTCATCCCGCGGGGGAGCGCGGACCTCATCCGCACGGTCGTCACCGAGTCCACCGTCCCGGTCATCGAGACGGGCGCCGGCGTGGTGCACATCGTGCTCGACGAGAGCGCCCGGGAGGACTGGGCCGTGGACATCGTCCGCAACGCCAAGGTGCAGCGCCCGAGCGTGTGCAACGCCGTCGAGACCCTGCTGGTCCACCGGGACGCCGCCGAGCGCCTCCTGCCGCCCGTGCTGGGCGCGCTGGCCGCCTCGGGCGTCACCGTGCACGCCGACGAGCGTGCGCTGCCCTACGCGACGGACGGCGTGCCCGTGACCGAGGAGGACTGGGCGACGGAGCACATGAGCCTCGACATCTCGGTGAAGGTCGTCGACGACCTCGACGAGGCGATCGAGCACATCCGCCGGTACTCGACGCAGCACACCGAGTCGATCATCACGAACGACCTGGCGAACGCGGAGCGTTTCCTCGCCCAGGTGGATTCGGCGGTCGTGATGGTCAACGCCTCCACCCGCTTCACCGACGGCGGCGAGTTCGGTTTCGGTGCCGAGGTGGGCATCTCCACCCAGAAGCTCCACGCGCGCGGTCCGATGGGCCTGCCCGAGCTGACCAGCACCAAATGGATCGTGCGCGGGTCCGGGCAGATCCGCGGCTGAGCGCCCGCTAGACTGGTCGGCGGGCCAGCGCCCACCGGAAAGGAAGAACCCGAGATGTCATTTCTGACGACCGTCCTCGCTGAAGCCGAGACCCACGTCGAGCTGCCCATGCCGACCTGGGCCTACGGGGCCATCGCCCTCGCCATCTTCGCGGTGCTCGCGATCGTGGTGTTCAGCTACAAGGACGTCGCCAACCGGCACAGCCACAAGGCCGCCGCGGACGCCGCGTCGCACGCCGGCGCTCCCGGTGCGACGCACCACGGCAGCGGACACCCGAACCAGGGGCACTGACCCTTCCGGGCATGGAGCTCACGGAGGAGAGCCGGCGACCGCGCATCGGTGTGATGGGCGGCACGTTCGACCCGATCCACCACGGTCACCTGGTCGCGGCCAGCGAGGTCGCGCAGTCGTTCGACCTCGACGAGGTCGTCTTCGTGCCGACGGGGCAGCCGTGGCAGAAGGGGCCCGTCACGGAGGCGGAGCACCGCTACCTGATGACGGTCATCGCCACGGCGTCCAACCCGCGGTTCACCGTCAGCCGCGTGGATGTGGATCGGGCCGGCCCGACCTACACGATCGACACCCTCCGCGACCTGCGCGCGCAGCGGCCGGACGCCGATCTCATCTTCATCACGGGTGCGGACGCCATCGCGCAGATCGTCAGCTGGCGGAACGTCGACGAGCTCTGGGAGCTCGCGCACTTCGTGGCTGTGAGTCGCCCGGGACATGACTTGAGTATTTCTGGATTGCCGTCGGGAGACGTAAGCTTGTTGGAAGTCCCGGCCCTGGCGATCTCGTCGACCGACTGTCGGAGCCGGGTGAGCAGGGGATTCCCGGTCTGGTACCTCGTGCCGGACGGTGTCGTCCAGTACATCTCGAAACACCACTTGTATCGGAGTGTTGCATGACTTCGTGGCCTGAGCAGCCCGCGGATGGCCAGCCGCCCCTGACGCGGCGACAGGCACGTGAGAGCGAGCGCACGGCAGCGCGCCAAGAGTCGCGCCGTGCCGGCACCGCGGAGCCGACCCCCGGCGGGGAGATCCCGGTCCTCACGAACCAGGGGAGCGCGCCCGCCGCGCAGGTTCCCGCCGCTCCGGTTCCCGCCGCTCCCGCCAACGAGCCTCCCGCCATCCCCGCGTCGGCGTTCGCCGATCCCGGAGTGGTCTCGCCGTCGCGCCCGCAGACCGGCGGCAACGACTTCGACGCCCTCCTCTTCGCCGAGCCCGGTGCGTCGGCACCCGTTGACGCATCCTCCGATGTGCGCGACGATTCCGCGCCGGCCTCCCTCTTCCGCGAGGCCGCGGATCCGTCGAAGCCCGAGGCCGTCACCCAGCCCGTCGCCGTCGTCCCGCCTGCCGCCGCTACCGCGACCGGATCGGGCGAGCGCACGCTCACCCGCCGCGAGATGCGCGCGATGATGCAGGCGCAGGAGGCCAACCAGCAGGCCAACCACACGCCGCACCTGGCCGAGCCCGTCGTCCCGATCGCGTTCAACGCACCCGGCGCTCCCGCTTCGCAGGAGCCGACCGACGAGACGCCCGTCGAGCAGGCTCCCGCCGACGACGCGAAAGCCGCCTGGCCATTCGCGCCGCTCACGCCCTCCAACTCGACCGGCACGTCGGAGCAGGTGGAGGCGCCGTTCGTCCCGACGCCGGCCGCGCCGCCGGTGCAGACGTCCGCCCCGACCTCGCCCTTCACGGCTTTCGGTCTCGCGCCCTCGTCGGCCGCGACGCCGAAGCCCGCCGAGGTGGAGGACACCTCCGCGCAGGAGCGCCGCCCGTTCACGCCGCCGACCGGTCACTGGTCGACCGCGGCCGAGGTGGAGGACGCGAGCGAGCCGATCATCTCGCGCAACGTCGGTCAGTCCACCGCGGCCACCACCACCAACGCGCTCATCCTGCCGTCCATCCCGCGACCGGATGCGACCGCGCCCCTCACGAGCACGGGAGAGATCCTCGTGACCGGCTCCATCGACCTGCCGCGCGGCGTCGGGTCGACCGGGCTCAACCCGGAGCACCTCGACTCCTCCGACATCGACAACCTGCTCGACGGAGAAGAGAACGAGTTCAACACCTCGGAGGTCGCCCCTGTGCGCGCCTCCCGGGCGATCAGCACCCACACGTCCACGCGCGGCGTCATCACCCCGCCGAAGAAGCGCGGCAACGCCCTGCCGACCGTGCTCATCGTCGTCGCGGGCGTGCTCGCGGTGGGCGTCATTGGACTGCTCGTCGCCGCCTACTGGCTGAAGGTGTTCTGATCCTCCGCTCCGCCACCTCGACACCAGACATCGTCACCGCACCGGAGGCACGACCGTGACCGCATCCCCGCACGCCCTCGAGATCCTGCAGATCGCGGCGACCGCCGCCGACTCCAAGGGCGGTGAGGACCTCGTCGCCCTCGACGTCTCGGGTCCGCTGCCCCTGACCGACGCCTTCCTGCTCGTGAGCGGGCGGGTCGAGCGCAACGTCATGGCCATCGCCGGCGAGGTGGAGGACCAGCTCAACGACGCGGGCGTGCGCACGCTGCGCCGCGAGGGCCGTTCCGAGGGGCGCTGGGTGCTGCTCGACTTCGGCGACCTGGTCGTGCACGTGTTCCACGAGGAGGACCGCATGTACTACTCGCTCGAGCGCCTCTGGAAGGACTGCCCCGTCCTCCCCATCGAACTGCCGGTGCACGACGCCGCTCAGTAGTCCGTCGCCGCCGCCACGGCGGTTTCCCGGTTACGCATGAGAGTTCTCTCATGTTCGCCCTGTTGACTGTGGCCATGAAGTGTCCCACCGACAACGCGACCCTGGTCATGAGCGAGCGCAACGGCATCGAGATCGACTACTGCCCGGAGTGCCGCGGCGTCTGGCTCGACCGCGGCGAACTCGACAAGATCATCGACCGCGCGGGAGCGGTGGCGCCCGCCGCTGCACACGCCGCGCCGGCTCCGCAGTACCAGGAGCCCGCATACCCGCAGCAGGGCTATCAGCAGCCCGGCTACGCCCCGCAGGGCCAGCGGCCGTACAAGAAGAAGCGCGAGAACTGGCTCAGCGAGCTCTTCGACTGACACGTCGCCGCACGACGCGCCCGGGGGAGTATCAGGATTTTTTCCTGGGCGCGTCCGTGTAGTACGCTGGATGAGTTGTCGCGGGGAACTGGGGCAGTGAATTTCAACTGAACATGGGTCTGTGGCGCAGCTGGTAGCGCACCTGCATGGCATGCAGGGGGTCAGGGGTTCGAGTCCCCTCAGATCCACCCACGAAGCCCGGCTCCCGCGTGAGAACGCAGGAGCCGGGCTTTTTTGTGCGTGCAGTGTCAGCGTGCGTGCAGTGTCAGCGTGCGGGCGGCGGCGGAACGTCGGAGGTGCCGTCGCGGCCGGTGTCGATGCGGGGCTCGGCGTGCCGGGCTGGACTCTCGTGGGTGTCATTGACCGGCGTCTCGACCGGGCGGGCGCCGTCCGCGCGAGCGGTGTCTGTGCGAGGCGCATCGGTGCGCTGGTCGCCGACGCGGTTACCGTCACGGTCGGTGCGGACGTCCGGGTCGAGCGCGTCGGCCTTCGCCAGCTTCTCGTCGATCGACGAGCGCGCCTCGGCGGCCTCCGTGGCGTGCGCCTCGGCCGAGCGGCGGCGCTGCTCGGCTTCGACCTCGGCCTGCTTGGCGTCCGCGGTCGCCTGCGCCGCCTTGGCCTCCCGCTCGCGAGCGGCCAAGTCGTCGTCGCGCGCATCGGCCCGCAGCTCCTGTGCGCGCTGGCGGTCGTGCTCCAGCTTGCGGCGACGCCCGGCAGTGAGGGCGACCACGACGATCGCGATGACGATCACCGCGATGACGACGATCAGAATGATCCATCCGGTTGTGTTCATGCCGGGCCACGGTACGCCTCCCACGCGGCGGGGGTAGTGCCAAGCGGGTGCCCACATTCGTGCCGAATGTTGTGAAAGCGGTGCCGTAAGTCGACATTCGTGCCGAAAGCGGCGCGCGCGTAGCGCCCCCAGCGGGCGAAAAGCGAGGGACGCGGTAACGGTGCGTAAGAACGGACACAGTCGGTAATCCGAGGGGGCGCGATGCGCGGGTTCCTGGGGGAATGGGCTCCACCACCTCCACCGCTTCCCCGTGAAAGGAGCCGACATGGGCAGGTACATCCTGCGCCGCCTCGCACAGGCGGCCCTGGTGCTCGCCGTCGCGTACGCGGCGAGCTACCTCGTGCTCTGGGCGCTGCCCGGCGACGCGCTCGCGAGCCTCACCGGCGGCCAGTCCAGTGATCTGACCGCCGACCAGGTGGCCGCGATCCGCTCCGAGTGGGGCCTCGACCAGCCGGTGCTCGTCCGCCTGCTGACGTCGGCCGCCCACGCGCTCACCGGCGACTTCGGGAGGTCGTTCGTCTCGGGCCGCTCGGTCTCCGCTCTCATCGCGGAGAGCCTCCCAGCGACGGCGCAGATCGCGGGCCTCGGCTTCCTCTTCGCCCTGCTGCTCGGCACCGGGATCGCCCTGGCGGCCACCCGCACCCGGGCGCGCTGGCTGCGTGGGCTGCTCCTCGGCCTGCCCCCGCTGGGTGTCGCGATCCCGTCGTTCTGGCTCGGGCTCCTGCTGATCCAGTTCTTCTCGTTCCAACTGGCCCTGTTCCCGGCGACCGGCAACGGGCCGGGCAGCGCCGTGCTCCCGGCCGTCACGCTCGCGATCCCGACCAGCGCTCTGATCGCGCAGCTGCTCGCCCAGGGCCTCGACCGCGAGCTCGCCCAACCGTACGCGGACACCGCGCGGGCAAAGGGAGCCTCCACGACCCGCGTGCAGCTCGGCCACGCCTTCCGCAACGCGGCGCTGCCGGCACTCACGATCGCGGGGCTGGTGGTCGGCAACCTGCTCGCCGGATCGGTGGTGACGGAGACGGTCTTCGGTCGCACGGGTCTCGGGCGCACGACCGCCGATGCCGTGGCGGCCCAGGACATCCCCGTCGTGCAGGGCGTCGTCGTCTTCGGCGCGCTGGTGTTCGTCGTCGTCAACCTGATCGTGGACCTGGTGTACCCGCTCCTCGACCCGCGGATCGTGACCGCCCGCGCCCGAGTCCGCATCCCGGCGGTGACCGCATGACCGAGACGCTCTCTCTCGACCGCGCGGCCGCCTCCGGCACTCCCACGGCCACCGACGCCGACTCCGCCGCGCGCTCGCGCCGAGCGGCCCGCGGCGCCTCCACCGTCCGCGACCTGCTCGGCCGCCCCGGCCTCGTCGTCTCGGCGGTCTGGATCCTGCTCCTGCTCGTCGCGGCCGTCGCGCCGACGCTTTTCACGCCGGTGGACCCGCTGGAGACGACTGGCCCCGTGCGCCAAGCACCGTCGCTCGCCCACCTGTTCGGGACCGACGCGATCGGCCGCGACCTGTTCTCACGCGTGGTGCACGGGGCCGGACTGTCGCTCGGCGCCGCCGCGATCGCGGTCGTCGTCGGGCTGCTCGCCGGCACGGTCATCGGGCTCGTCGCGGGATATCGCGGCGGGTGGGTGGACGCGGTGCTCATGCGCTTCACCGACGTGCTGCTCGCCATCCCGGGACTGCTGCTCTCACTCGCCTTCGTCGTCGCCCTCGGCTTCGGGACGGTCAACGTGGCGATCGCCGTCGGTGTCACCTCCGTCGCGTCCAACGCCCGCGTGCTCCGCTCGGAGGTGCTGCGCGTGCGATCGAGCGTGTACGTGGAGGCCGCGGTCGCCGGTGGCGCCGGGAAGCTGCGCGTGCTGCTGCGGCACGTGCTCCCGAACTCGATCTCGCCGCTGCTCGCACTGGTGGCGCTCGACTTCTCCAGCGCGATCCTCGCCATCTCGGCGCTCAGCTTCCTCGGCTACGGTGCCCAGCCGCCGACTCCGGAATGGGGAGCCCTGGTCGCGAACGGCCGCGACTTCCTCGCGACCGCGTGGTGGATGACGACCATCCCCGGCCTGGTGATCGCCCTCACGGTGCTCGCCGGCAACCGGATTTCGCGCGGGCTCTCGAACCTCGGCACTGCAGGAGGCGCACGATGACCGGCACGGAACTGCTGCGGGTCGACGATCTGCGCATCGGTTATCGCACTCGCGGAGGCGTCGTCGACGCGGTGCGGGGGATCGGTTTCCGCGTCGCCGCGGGGGAGCGCGTCGCGGTCGTCGGCGAGTCCGGCTCCGGCAAGTCGACGACGGCCGCGGCCATCGTGCGCCTGCTGGCCCCGAACGCGACCGTCGGCGGCAGCATCCACTTCGACGGAGAGGATCTCTCCGGCCTGCGCGGGGCGGCCTTCCGCTCACTGCTCGGCCGACGGATCGGCTACGTGCCGCAGGACCCGACCGTCTCCCTCAACCCGGTCAAGACGATCGGGCAGCAGGTGGCGGAGGTGCTGACGATCCACAAGCTGGCCGACCGGCGCACGGCACTGCTCGACGCGGTGGAGGCGCTGGAGCGCGCGGGCATCGACCGCCCTGAGCTGCGGGCCCGGCACTATCCGCACCAGCTCTCGGGAGGACAGCGGCAGCGCGTCCTGATCGCGATCGCCCTGGCCGCCCGCCCCGCTCTCGTGATCGCGGACGAGCCGACCAGCGCCCTCGACGTCACCGTGCAACGCCGCATCCTGGATCAGCTCGACGCGCTGACCGACGAGGTCGGCGCCTCGACCATGCTCATCACCCACGACCTCGGGATCGCCGCGGAACGCGCGGACCGCATCCTCGTGCTGTCGGACGGCGAGCTGGTCGAGGAGGGGACGCCCGACGCGGTGCTCGGCGACCCGCAGCACCCGTACACGCGGTCGCTCATCGCGGCGGCGCCGAGCCTCAACACGACCGGCGGGACGTTCCTCACCCGTGCTCGGGAGCGCCACGCGGTCGCGACGACCGACACGGCGCCCGCGCCCGAGGCTCTGCTGCGGGCGGACGGACTGGTCAAGGAGTTCGGCGGGCTGCGCGCGGTCGACGACGTCAGCGTGGCGATCGAGCGCGGCCGGACCCTCGCGCTCGTGGGGGAGTCCGGCTCGGGCAAGACCACGACCTCCCGCCTCATCCTGCGCCTCGAGCAGCCGACGGCGGGACGGATCGTGTTCGACGGCGAGGACGTCACCGCGCTCGCGGGCGGGCGGCTCCGGCAGCTCCGCCGGCGCATCCAGGTCGTCTACCAGAACCCGTACGCCTCCCTGAACCCGCGGCTGTCGATCGGTGACGTGATCGCCGAGCCGCTGCGATCGCTCCGGGTCGGCGACCGTCGCTCGCAGGCCGAGCGCGCGCGGGTGCTCCTGGATGAGGTCGGGCTTCCTGCGAACGCGTTCGACCGCCGTCCTGCCGAGCTCTCGGGAGGCCAGCGCCAGCGGGTGGCGATCGCTCGTGCCCTGGCGCTCCGCCCCGAGCTGATCGTGCTCGACGAGGCGGTCTCGGCGCTCGACGTGCGCGTGCAGGCCCAGATCCTGCAGCTGCTCGCCGAGCTGCAGGCCGAGCACGGCGTGGCCTACCTCTTCATCAGCCACGACCTCGCGGTCGTGCGCCAGATCTCCGACGAGGTGGCCGTGCTCCGCGCCGGCCGCGTCGTCGAGGCCGGACCGGTGAGCACCGTGTTCGGCGACCCGCAGCATCCGTACACGCGCGACCTGCTGGAGGCCATCCCCGGTCGCGACTCCCACTCCCGCATCCCCGAACCCCACCCCAGCATCAGGAGAACAGCATGAGAACACCCACCTTCCGCCGGCTCGCCGCCGGCATCGCGACCGCGGCCGCCGCCGGCCTGCTGCTGTCGGCCTGCGCCGGCACGTCCGCTCCCGGCGCCTCGTCGTCCGCGGCGGCCACGCCCGTCGACGGCGGCGCACTGACCTTCGCGCTCGGCAACGACCCGATCACGCTCAACCCGACCGCGACGGGCAGCGGCAACGACACCCTCTACGTCGAGCGCCAGCTGTTCGACTCGCTGACCGAGCAGGACCCGAAGACCGGCAAGATCGTGCCGTGGCTCGCCACGAAATGGGAAGCGAACGCCGACGCGACGCAGTTCACGTTCACCCTGCGGAAGGGTGTGACCTTCTCGGACGGAACGCCACTCACGGCGGCGGTGGTCAAGGCGAACTTCGACGACATCGTCGCCAACGCGACCAAGGCGCTGAACGCCATCACCGCCCTCCCGAACTACGCGGGCACCACGGTGGTGGACGACTCGACGTTCACGGTGAGTTTCTCGAAGCCCAACGGCGCGTTCCCGCAGGCCGCGTCGTCGGTCGCGCTCGGCCTCCTGTCGCCGAAATCGCTCGAGATCCCGTACGACGACCGCGCCACTGGGGCGGGCCTCAGCGGGACCGGGCCGTTCGTGCTGAAGAGCTACACGAAGAACACCTCGGTGGTGCTGACCAAGCGCGACGGCTACGCGTGGGCTCCCGAGGACTACACCAACCGCGGCGCCGCGCACCTCGACACGGTGACGTTCACCATCGTCCCGGAGGCCGGCGTGCGGACGGGCAGCCTCACCTCCAAGCAGGTCGACGCGATCGGCGGCGTGCTGCCGCAGGACATCGCGGGCCTGCAGGCGCAGAAGACCCCGCTGGTGGTCCGGGCCAACCCGGGTATCGCGTTCGGCCTCTCGACCTATATCAAGGAGGGGTCCGCCCTCGCGGACGTCTCGGTGCGCAAGGCGCTGCTGACCGCGCTCGACCGGAACCTCATCCAGCAGTCCGCGCTCACGCCGGAGTTCAAGGTCGCCACCAGTGTGCTCGCCGCCAACACCCCCGGCGCCGTCGACCTCAGCACGCAGCTCGGCTTCGATACGAAGGCCTCCGCGAAGCTGCTCGACGCGGCGGGCTGGAAGAAGGGCAGCGACGGCATCCGCGAGAAGGACGGCACGAAGCTCGACCTGAAGCTCGGCTACATCGCCAACTTCAACCCGAACCAGTCGATCATCGAGCTCATCCAGCAGCAGCTGAAGGCGATCGGCATCAAGGTCGAGGTCTGGACGGGCACCGTACCGCAGTACCTCGCGGAGGCGAGCGCCGGGCACTTCGACCTCGCCTACGGCAACCTCTCGCGGGCCGACGGGGATGTGCTCCGCACGCAGTTCTCGTCGGCACTGCCCAGCAACGCGGCCAAGGGGTACACGGACCAGGAGCTGCAGCAGGACCTCACCGATCAGCTCGCGACGGCCGACCAGACGAAGCGCGCCGAGATCGCCCAGAAGGCCAACGCGCGCATCGTCGACCTGGCCTACTACATCCCGGTGGTCGAGCTGACGACGGTGCTGGGGACCGCCCAGAACGTGCACGGCATCGTGCTCGGGGCGGACTCGCGCCTCGGCTCGCTGGTCGACGCGTACACGACGAAATAGCAGGAGGAGACCCTCGTGAAGTTCATCGGACTGGATCTGATCGCCAACCCGCCGCGCCACCCGGGCGAGGAGCCGCCGCTCGCGGCGGAGCGCTTCGGCGAGGTCGTCGACAACGCCGTGCTCTTCGAGCAGCTCGGCTTCGACGGGTTCGCCGTGGGGGAGCGGCACCACGCGCCGTTCCTGTCGAGCTCGCCCACTGTGCTGCTCGGCTACCTGGCGGCGGCGACGAGCCGGATCCGGCTCTTCACGGGGGTCACCCTGCTCTCGGTGCTCGACCCCGTGCGGGTCGCCGAGGACTACGCGACGCTCGACCACCTCTCCGGCGGCCGCCTGGAGCTGATCATCGGCAAGGGCAACGGGCCCGAGCAGGCCGAGCTGTTCGGCATCGGGCGCACGCAGGCGTGGGAGACGCTGCGCGAGAACTACCTGCTGCTGCGACGGCTGTGGTCGTCGCGGTCCGTGACCTGGGAGCCGACGGCCGGCGTTCCCAGCATCCGCACCTCACGCCTGGTGGAGGCGGACGTGCAGCCGCGCCCGCTGCAGGAGCGCATCCGCATCTGGCACGGCTCCGCGACGTCGGAGGCGTCCGTCGAGCTCGCCGCCCGCCACGGCGACCCGATCTTCTCGGCGAACGCCATGAACCCGATCGAGCAGTACGCCGCCCTGGTTCGGCACTACCGTGCCGTGTGGGCGGAGACCGGCCGCGACCCCTCGCAGGCGACGGTGGGCGCCGGGCACGCCCTCTTCGTGGCGCGGACGTCCCAGGAGGCGAAGGCCGCTTACCGGCCGGTGTACGAGGAGTTCGTCGCCGCGGTCGCCAAGGCCGACCACTCCCTCCCGGGCACGCGCACCGACTACGCCGACTACGACGACTACCTCGCGCGCTCGTCCGCGCTCGTCGGCAGCCCGCAGGAGGTGATCGACAAGGTCGGCCGCTACCACGACGCGTTCGGCAACAGCGTGATCTCGGTCGGCGGCCATCCCGGCCACCTCGGCCGCACACAGTGGGTCGACTCCCTCGAGCTCTTCCAGGCGGAGGTCGCACCGACGCTCCGCGAACGCATCGGCGACCCGGCCTGGCCGGCCGCCACGACCCCGAAAGGCCGCGCATGGCAGCCCTCCGCAGCATCTCGTTCCTGACGCCCGGCAACTACGACGACGACGATCCGGCCGGCGGCCTGGAGCAGACGCTCCGGCTGATCGCGTTCGGAGAGCGGGCCGGATATGACGGCGCGTGGGTGCGTCAGCGCCACCTGGAGCACGGCATCTCGTCGGCGGCCGTCGTGCTGGGCGCGGCGTCGCAGCGCACGAGGACGATCGAGCTCGGCACGGCGGTCATCCCGATCGGCTACGAGAGCCCGTGGCGGCTCGGCGAGGACCTCGCGACGGCGGACGTGCTCTCCGGCGGCCGCCTGGCGGTCGGGCTGAGCGCCGGGACGCCGCCGCACGCGGAGCTGCTGGGCGCGCACGTGTTCGACGGAGACTGGACGTCGTACGACCTCGGGCACGGCCGCATCGAGCGCCTGAGGCACCACCTGTCGGGCGCCTATCTCGGCGACGAGGGGACCGTGATCCACTCGCCCGGGAACGTGCAGCGGCCGCGCCTGCAGCCGTACAGCCCCGGGCTGGACAGCCGGCTCTGGTACGGCGGCGGGAGCTCCCGCTCGATCCGCTGGGCGGCCGGGCACGGCCTCCACCTGCTCACGGGGAACGTCATCTCGGGCGAGGGGACGGACGACTTCGTCACGGCCCAGGTGAACCTGATCCGCCTGCACCGCTCGCTCACCACACGGCCGGACGACCTGCGGGTCGCCTTGGGCCGGGTGATCCTTCCCACCGACAGCGCGGACCGTGCCTCCGCCGAGCGCTACCGGGAGTACAAGCGCGAGCGGGATGCCCGCGTCGGCGTCGCGCACGGCGACCGGCGGACGCTCTTCGCGCCGGACATCGTCGGCACGACGGACGAGATCGTGGAGACGCTCCTCGCCGACGCCGCCGTAGCCGAGGTCGACGAGCTGCGGCTGGAGCTGCCCTACGAATTCGCCGAGGCGGACTACGAGCAGGTCCTGCACGACGTGCTGACCGTCGTCGCGCCCGCACTGGGTCGTCGCGCGGCGGAGCCTCAGCCGACCGCCGCGTAGAGCGACGCGAGCTCGCGCCCGAGGAACCGGGCGATCTGCCGCGGCCCCGACGACGGGGCCGCGGCCTCGACCTCGGCGTTGTAGTTGGTGTTGGTGTTGACGTCGTAGGTGACGGCGCGGCCGTCGACGGTCTCGATGAACTCGATGCCGGCGATCTCGATGCCGGCGCGGCGGGTGAAGGCGCGGTACTGCTCGACGAGGGGATGGTCGAACCCCTCGCGTAGGCGGAATAGCTGCTGCGGCAGCTCGGCGCCGGTCACCGGGTCGATCACGCAGGCGTCCGCCGGGCAGAGCTGGAAGCCGCCGAGCTCGGTGTCGGCGCGCACGGCGTAGACCAGCTCGCCGTCGACCAGTTCGACCCGCGTGATGGCCGGCTCGGCCGCCACCAGCAGCTCCTGCAGCAGCACGATCCCGTCGACCGGAGTCTCGAACAGTCCGGCGTCGATCGTCGCGGCCAGCTCGTCGGCCGAGTCGAACCGCTGCACGCCGAGACCCTTGCCGCCCTGGTTGTGCTTGGTGAGGAAGGGCGTCGGGAAGGCGCGCGCCGCCTCCACCAGCCGATCGACGCCGATGGCGGCGACGGTGCGCGGGGTGTCGATGCCGGCGGCCCGCAGCGCGGTGAGCTGGTCGACCTTGCTGACCTCGAGCTCCAGCACCCGGCGCCCGTTCACCGTGCGGCGGCCGTGGGACTCCAGCCAGGAGAGCACGCTGCGGGCGTAGTCCTTCGAGAGGCCGTGCCCGCGCGTGTGCGACGACGCGCTGATCCGCGACCAGAACACGCCCTCCGGCGGAACGGCGTCGAGGTCGAGCGTGCCGTCGACCAGCAGCCACTCGACCAGGGGAACGCCCTCCTCCTCGAACGCCCGGCGGAACGGCTCGAACCAGTCGGGGTTCTCGTGGAGGGCGTACACGGCCGGGGTGGAGTGGGTGCTGGTCATGAGAAGTACCTTTCGACGTCGAGCGGTCCGCCCGCGGCGGCGAAGTCCTCCGCGACCGCAGCGCGGAGGGCGGGGTCGGTGAGGAAGTCGAGTGCGGTGAGGGCGAGACCGTGCGCGGCATCCACCGCGGCCCGGTCGCCCGCCTCCCCACCAGCGTAGGCGGCGAATTCCGCGGTGTGCAGCGCGACCTCCGGCGGCGCGACGGCGATGACCGGGTGGATGCCCGGGAGGCGGACGCTCACATTGCCGAAGTCGGTCGAGGCCGCGAGCTCCGACGGCACCACCTCCCGCGTCAGCACCCGGCGGCCGCGCTGCTCCTGGTTGACCGCCCAGCGCTCGTTCAATGGCCGGTTGAATCGGCTCGGGAGGGTGAAGGGCAGCGGGTCCCAGTCGAGCTCGACTCCCGTGCCGGTGGCGATGGCGATGCCCTCGGAGATCTCGGTGAGCCGGTCGCTCAGCTCCCGCAGGGTCGCCGCCTCGGGCGAGCGGAGGTAGTACTCGAGGGAGGCGTGCGCCGGCACCACGCTCGGCCGGTCGCCGCCCGAGAGCACGCCGTGCACCCGGTCGCCGGGCGGCAGGTGCTGTCGCAGCTGCGCGACCGCCTGATAGTGGAGCGTCGCCGCGTCGAGGGCGTTCCGCCCCATGAAGGGAGCGGCGGAGGCGTGCGCGGGCACTCCGAGGTAGCGGACCCGCAGGATGCGGCGGCCGATGAAGGGATGGTCGGCGGCGTCGTAGCCGAACGGGTGAGCCATGATCGCCCCATCGAGGCCGTCGAACGCGCCCTCGCGCGCCATCAGCTCCTTGCCGCTGCTGCCCTCCTCGGCAGGTGTGCCGAGGAGGACGACCCGGCCGTCGAGGCGATCGGCGACGGCGGCGACGCCGAGGAAGGCGCCGACCGCGGCCGCGGCGATGATGTTGTGGCCGCAGCCGTGCCCGATCCCGGGCAGCGCGTCGTACTCGGCGAGCACCGCGATGACCGGGCCTCCCGACGCGCGACCGGCCGAGGCGAGCACGGTCGTGGGAAGCCCGAACCGGCCGACCTCCGCCTCGTGTCCGTCGCGACGGACCTCCTCGGCGACCGCGGCAGCGGATCGGTGCTCGGCGAACGCCTCCTCCGGATCGGCGAAGATGCGGCGCGAGAGCGCGACGATCCGCTCCTCGCGCGCCGTGACGGCGTCGGCGACGGCGGTGCGCAGCGCGTCGGGCGCGCCCGGGTACGGCGAGGTGAGGGGAGCGGCGACACGTGCCCGCTCTTCGGTGCGGTCCCGCAGGGCGTCGAGGTAGCGGGTGCTGGGTGTGGTCGGGCGGCGCAGGTCGCGCGCGGTCGTCACGCCGCGGGCTCCAGGAGGGCGCGGAGGCGGCCCAGGCGCAGGTCGAGGTCGCGCTGCGCGGCGGGTGCGGCCTCCGCGCGGAGGTCCCAGTGGATGGCGGAGAGGTGCGTCGAGCCCTCCTCCGGAGCGAGCGTCAGCTCCAGCCGCGATCCCGGCGCGAACGCGGGAGGTGCGTCCGCCGGGGCCGGTTGCGCCGGATCCCAGGCGATCAGCAGCCGACGGGCGGGGACGACCTCCAGCACATGCCCGGTGGTCGTCACCCCCGCCTCGGTCGCGGCGACCCGTCCGCCGGCCCGGGACTCGAGCCGCACGCTGTCGCCCAGCCACCTGCTCAGCCGGGCCGGGTCGGTGAGCGCGGTGAACACCGCCGCGGGGGTGCGGTGGACGTCGATCGCCGACCGCACCTCAGCCACGGCGCACCCACTCCCGGGCGATCGCCCCGTGGCTGGCGGCACGCGCGTCGGGGTCGTGCGTGATGGTCGTCAGCACGAGTTCGTCGGCGCCGGTCGCGTCGCGCAGCGTCTCGAGCCGGTCGGCGACCTCGACCGCCGTTCCGACGAAGCGGGTGCGGACGCGGTCGTCCACGAGCCGGCGGTCCTCGTCGGTCCAAGGGAGGCGGGCGGCCTCGGCGGGCGACGGGTACGGGATCGCCCCGGCACCCGTGCGGATGCTCCGCACCCAGGCGCCGTATCCCGTTGCGAGCTCGTGCGCGCGGTCGGACGTGCCAGCGGCGACCACATCGGCGGAGACGACGACGTGCGGCTGCGCGAGCCGATCCGACGGCACGAAGCTGCTCCGGTACTCCTCGACCGAGATCAGGACGCCGCTTGGGGCGCTGTGGTAGTTCGCGGCGAAGGGGAGCCCCAGCCGGCCGGCGAGACGCGCGGTGAGCGTCCCGCTGCCGAACAGCCGGAGTTCGGGGCCGGAGCCGTCCACGCCCAGCGCCACCCGCTCGTCCCCGTCGCCGACGCCGCCTCCCAGGAGGGCGAGGATGGTCTCGACCTGGTCGGCGAACGCCGGTCCGCCCTCGCCTCGAGTCAGCAGGGCGCCGAGTGTGCGGAATTTGGGGGCGGCGAAGACACGCTCGAAGCGGAAGGGCTCGGGGATGAGGAGCCCGCCGGTGACGGTCTCCGGAGCGGTCTCGGGCGCACTCGGGCCGCCGGTCGCGAGTCCGGAGCGGCCGATCCCGAGGTCGATCCGGCCGGGCAGCGCCGCATCGAGAAGCGCGAACTCCTCGGCGATCGTCGCCTCGGAGCTCTGCGGCCCGAGCTGGATGGCGCCGGAGCCGAGCCGGATGCGCTCGGAGACGCCTCCCGCCAGCGCGATGAGCGCCGCCGGTGAGGAGCCGATCACGCCGGGGTTGAAGTGGTGTTCGGCGAACCAGTAGCGCGCGTACCCGGCGGCTTCTGCGCGGCGGACGAGTTCGAGCGTGGCTGTCACAGCGTCGCTCGGGCTGGAGCCGCTCGAGACCGGGACGAGGTCGAGGATGCCCAGCGGGATCGCGGTCACGATGCCACCTCCACCCGCGGGGCCGCACCCGTGCGTTCGTCGGGATCGCTCAGGCCCAGGGTCCCGCGCAGCGTCGGGTGCTCGTACTCGGTGCGCAGCACGCCGCGCTCCTGCAGGAGCGGGACGACGCGGTCGACGAACTCATCGATCCCGTGCGGGACCACCGATCCCGAGAGCACGTACCCGTCGGCCGCTCCGGTCTGGGCGGCGTCGTCGAGCTGGGCGGCGATCGAGTCGGGCGTGCCGATGAACTCGTGCCTGGTCGTCTGGCTGACGACGAGCTCCCGGATGCTCCAGCCGTGCTCCTGGGCGAGCGCGTGCCATTCGCGCGCGGCGGCCAGCGGGTCGTCGACGCGACGGGCCTGGCCCTGCGTGAGCTGCTCGCCCGCGGCGGCGGGTGGCGCGGGCACCGGCCCCTCGGGGTCATGCGCGGAGAGGTCTTCGCCCCACACCTGCTCCAGCAGGTGGATCGCCGTCTGCGGGGTCACCTGCTGGAAGGAGATCTCTCGCGCGCGTTCGACCGCCTCCGCCTCCGTGTCGCCGAGCACCACGCTCACGGCGGGGATCACCAGGAGGCTGTCCGGGTCGCGCCTGGCCGCCAGTGCCCGCGAGCGGACGTCGGAGCGGAAGGCCCGCCCGGCCGCCGGCTCGCCGTGGCGGCTGAAGATCACGTCGGCCGTGCGCACCGCGAAGTCGCGGCCGGCGGGGGAGTCTCCCGCCTGCACGAGCACCGGGCGCCCCTGCGGTCCGGGCTCGACGGGGAACCAGCCGTGCGTGTCGAAGAACTCGCCCGCGAACCGGTAGGGCTCGGGACCGTCGGCGGACCAGCTGTCCCACAGCAGGCGCGAGAGCTCGACGAACTCCTCCGCGCGACGGTAGCGGTCCTCGTAGGCGAGGTAGCCGCCGCGGCGGAAGTTCGCACCTGTGAAGGCGTCGGACGACGTGACGACGTTCCAGCCGGCCCGGCCGCCGGAGAGGTGGTCGAGCGAGGCGAGCTTGCGGGCCAGGTCGTACGGCTCGTTGTAGGTCGCGCTGGCCGTGCCGACCAGTCCGATGTGCTCGGTGACGGCGGCGACCGCCGCCAGCACCGAGAGGTTGTCCGGGCGTCCCGCCACGTCCAGCTCGTGGATGCGGCCCTTGTGCTCGCGCACCCGCAGCCCCTCGGCGAGGAAGAAGTAGTCGAAGAAGCCGCGCTCGGCGGTGCGGGCGACGTGCTCGAACGTGCTGAAGTCGATCTGGCTGCCGGCGCCGGGCGCGCCCCACACGGTCCAGTGGTTGACGCCGGGAACTCCGGCCGCCAGCCGGAGCCGGCGCTTGTTCTGTGCTGTCATGGCTCTCCTCGGGTCACGCGGCGTAGCGGTTGCGGGGGCGGGCGAGACCCAGCCGGTCGCGGAGGGTCCCCTCGCGCGGCTGGTCGGGCAGCAGTCCGCGGCGGCGGAGCTCCGGGACCAGCAGCTCCCCGATCGCGGGGAGGTCACGGTGGACCGAGGCGGGCCGCAGACGGACGCCCTCGATCCCGGCTCCGGCGAGATCGCCGATCAGATCGGCGAGCGACTCGGGATCCGTGGCGTGGATCGCCGTGTCGCTCTCGAAGGTCTCGCCGTCGAGGGCGTCCCATTCGGCGAGGCGGCGGCGAGCATCCCGCGCGTTCGGTTCGAGCACGACCACCAGGTCGGCCAGGATGCGCAAGGGCTCCGGCTCGAACCGCTCCGTCTTCTCGAGCGCGCGCACCTCCCGCACGATGCGTGCCGCGTCCGCGGCGTCCGCCGGGGTGACGTAGACCACGTCTGCCGAACGCGCGGCGAGTCGGTACGGGATGTCGGCGTGCGCGAGCACGGTGACCAGCGGCTGACCCTGCGGCGGACGCGGGGTGATCGACGGGCCGGCGATGCGGAACGCCGAGCCCTCGAAATCGACATGGTGCAGCTTGTTCCGGTCGAGGTAGCGTCCCGTCGTCACATCCCGGATGACGGCGTCGTCCTCCCAGCTGTCCCAGAGTCGGCGCACGACGGCGACGAACTCGGCGCCCTCGTCGAACAGCCGGGCAAGCTGCTCGGGACCGTCCGGGTCGGTGAGGAGGGCCGGACCCAGCTCGGGCAGCGCGCGGCGCCCGATGTTGGCGGTCTCGCCCGGTCGGCCGAGCTGCACCTTCCAGCCGGCGCGACCCTCGCTGGTGTAGTCGAGGGTCGCGAGCTGGGTGGAGGCGTGGAACGGCTCCGATTCCAACACACTCGTGGTCGGCACCAGGCCGATGCGATCGGTGCGCCGCGCGACGAAGTTCGCGAGCTGCACGGCGTCGAGCCGGCCGCGGATGCGGTCCGCCCGTGTCGGCGTCGCGACGCTCAGCGCGTCCTCGAAGGTGAGGAAGTCGGCGCCGGCGTCCTCGGCGCTGCGCGCCTGGTCCACCCAGTACGACGGCCGGAACACGCTGGACGCGGGGATGCCCGCGTCCCGCCATGCGGCCGGGTGCCATCCCGCTCCCTCGAGCGCGACGGCGAGGATCAGCTGGTCGCTCATGTCTGGAACCACCCTCCTGTTCGACGGTTGCCAGGCAGGTTCGCAGAGGGCGCGCGCCGCGGTCGAGACGCCCCGTCACGCGGCGTCACGACCGTCACCGCGGGTAACGCGGGGTTGCGGAATGCGCCAGAGCACCCCCTGCATCGGGGGTGAGCCGCGTCGCGCCGCGGGCGCGTCTCGCAGCCGGTCGAAAGGATTCATCGCTAGGATTTCCCGCATCCCCCGTGCTCCCGACAGCGAAAGGCATGGCATGACGGACCTGCCGCGACGGCATCAGCGTGCTCGAGGCCCGCTCCCCGTCCGCCACGGCCAGCTGCGCCGTCGCCGGGCGATCGGAACCGTCTTCGGGCTGATCGCCGGCGCTCTCGCGGTCGTGCTCGTCAGCATCGGCGGTGTCGGCGCGTACGCGGTCTGGGATGTCGCGCGCTCGGTGAAGACCGGGGTCAAGCTGGTCTCGGCCCCCGGGCACACGCAGCAGGCCATCCCGGACGTCGCCGCCATGGAGGGTGGGATCAACGTCCTCATCGCCGGCACCGACAGCCGTTCCGGTCTGGGCGGCATCTACGAGTCCGACGACGAGCAGGACGCCAGCAGCGGCGAGGGCAACAACGACGTCACGATGCTGCTGCACATCGCGCAGGACCACAAGAGCATGATGGTCGTCAGCTTTCCGCGCGATCTCATGATCGCCATCCCGGACTGCCCTGCGCAGAACGGCGACGGGACGGTCGACGGCAGCGACTACGCCCAGTTCAACACCGCCCTCTCCCGCGGCGGGCTGGCCTGCGTCGTGCTCACCGTCGAGAAGATGACCGGGCTCACCATCCCGTTCGGCGCGGTGATCAACTTCGCCGGCGTGAGCGCGATGTCGACCGCGGTCGGCGGTGTCACGGTCTGCCTGGCGTCGCCCGTCGAGGACGAGTACACGAACCCGCCGCTCGACCTCCCGGCCGGCAACAGCGAGCTCGTGGGCGACGAAGCGCTCTCGTTCCTGCGCAGCCGCCACGGGGTCGGGGACGGCAGCGACCTCGGCCGCATCTCCAACCAGCAGGTCTTCCTGTCCGCGCTCGCGCGCAAGATCGTGAGCGGCGGCGTGCTGTCGAACCCGGTGCAGCTCTACGGCCTGGCCAAGGCGGCCGTGAACAGCGTGACGCCGTCCGAGAGCCTCAGCAACCCCACGACTCTCGTGCAGATCGCTCTGGCAGTCAAGGACACCGGCCTCGAGAACATGGTCTTCGTGCAGTACCCGACCGTGACCGACCCGGACAACGTCAACCGCGTCGTCCCGCAGTCGTCGGCTGCGCGGGCGCTCAACGAAGCACTGGTGAACGACGTCGCTGTGAAGCTGACCGGCTCGACCGGACGCGCGGCGGAGGACCCGAACGCGACGGCGACCCCGGACCCGACGGAGTCGGATTCGACCGCCCCCGAGGCGCCGGCCCCACCGACGACGGACGCCGCCGCGACGCCCGCGCCCGATCCGTCGTCGACCGCGGTCGAGCTCCCCTCCAGCATCACCGGGCAGACCGCCGCGCAGCAGACGTGCACCAAGGGCAACAACTAGCCGCGCACGTGCGCGCTTGCACCGGTGGTCCCGCGAGCCGTTGAATGGGCACATGGCCACCGAACGCATGAGCTCGCTCCAGCTGAGAGTCCTGATCATCGCGATCCTGGCGAGCTTCGTGGCCTTCCTCGACGGTGCGGTCATCAACGTGGCTCTGCCGGCGATCGACAAGGAGCTCGGCGGTGGCCTTCCGCTGCAGCAGTGGGTGGTCGACGGCTATCTGGTCACGCTGGGGTCGTTCATCCTGCTCGCCGGTTCGCTGTCCGATGTGTTCGGCCGCAAACGCGTGCTCTACGCCGGACTGATCGGTTTCGGCGGCACCTCGCTGTTGTGCGCCTTCGCCCCGACCGGGGTGTTCCTGGTCGTCGCCCGCGCGCTCCAGGGTGTCGCGGGCGCCCTGCTGGTCCCGAGCTCGCTGGCGATCATCATCTCGCGGTTCGAGGGAGCCGCCCAGGCCAAGGCGATCGGCCGCTGGACGGCGTGGACGGGCATCGCGATGATCGCCGGGCCGGTGATCGGCGGGATCTTCGTCGACACGCTGTCCTGGCGCTGGGTGTTCGTGATCAACGTCGTGCCGATCGCGATCACCCTGGCGCTGATGCTCACGCTGAAGGAGGACGACCACGGCACGGGCGGCCGCGTCGACATCCTGGGTGCGATCTTCGGCTCGGTCGGCCTCGCGGGGACCGTGTTCGCCCTCATCGAGCAGGGCGCGTTCGGCTGGGGGAGTCCGCGCGTGTGGATCCCGCTCGTCGTCGGTCTGCTCTCCCTCACCGCCTTCTTCGTGGTCGAGAGCAGGGTCGCGCAGCCGATGCTGCCGCTGGCGCTGTTCCGCGTGCACAACTTCTGGGTGGGCAACATCGCCACGGCGTTCGTCTACGGCGCGCTGTCGTTCGGCCCGCTGATGGTGACGCTGTTCCTCCAGCAGGTCGCCGGGTTCTCCGCCATCGCTGCCGGGTTCGTGTTCATCCCGTCGACCCTGTGCATGCTCCTGCTCTCGGGCTTCTTCGGCGGCCTCGCCGGCAAGTACGGGCCGCGGTTCTTCATGGCCGTCGGACCGGTCGTCGCCTCCGTCGGCTTCCTCTGGCTGCTGCTGGCCGATGCCCACGTGAACTACTGGACCGGCCTCCTCCCGGCCGTCCTGCTCTTCGGCGTCGGGCTCTCGATGACGGTCGCGCCCCTCACCAGTGCGATCCTCGGCGCCATCCATCCCGCGGAGGCCGGAATCGCCTCGGCCGCCAACAACGCGGTCTCGCGCATCGCCGGGCTGATCACGGTCGCCCTGGCGGGGCTGATCATCGGACAGCAGCTCGACGTCGACGGCCTGCACCGGGCGATGATCGCGACGGCGGCACTGCTGCTCGCGGGCGGCATCGTCTCGGCCATCGGCATCCGCAACAAGGAGCCGGTCGCCGAGCCGGTTCAGGCGGTGACGACCGACTGACCCGCCAGCGCCAGCATCACCACGTCGATCAGGGCGCACGTCATGATGAGCTGCATCAGCAGCCGGGTCGGGCTGCGCCGCAGGAGCAGCACGACGCCCAGGACCACCGCCGCGAGGCCGAGGAGGAGCCCGACCACCAGCACGGGCCGGATCGGCCAGCCGGGACCGAACGCGACCAGGCCGGTGGCGACGGCCAGGCAGGCGAACGCGACGAGGCCGCTGCGACGCGCCCCCAGCCGGTGCGGCAGCCCGCGGATGCCCGTCTCGGCGTCGTCGGCCAGGTCGGGCAGCACGTTCGTGATGTGCGCGGCGACGCCGAGCAGGGCGCCCGCGGCGAGGACCCAGGGTGCGGGGAGGGCCGGCGCCTCCTGACCGAGCGTCGCGATCGCCGGCAGCAGGCCGAAGCTGATGGCGAACGGCACGAACGACCACACGGTCGACTTGAGGCCGAGGTTGTACGCCCAGCCGCCCGCGATGGCGATCAGGTGCGCCAGCAGCGCACCGGGCCCGAGGATCGCGGTCACGGCCAGGGCGAGCACCAGTGCGGTGAAGGCGGAGGCGCGCACCACGGCGACGGGGATGTCCCCGCGGGCCGCGGGCTTGTCCGCGCGGGAGACCGCCCGGTCACGGGCGGCGTCCAGCCAGTCGTTCGACCAGCCGATCGACAGCTGCCCGAGCAGCACCGCGAGGGCGAGCAGGACGAGGCGGCCGGGCGGGTAGCCGAGACCGAGCCCGAGGCCGGCGGAGATGGCCGTCACGACGAGGGTCGGGCCGGGATGGGAGGCGAGCAGGAGGGAGGTCGCGCGCGTCGCCATGTCCGTCATCGTAGACCGCTCGGGCGTTTGCAAGATACTTGCGCGATCCTGCAAGCAATTGCGTAGAATCCTCTGCATGTCGAAACGTCTCGCCGAGGTCGCGCGCAAGGTCGGAGTCAGCGAAGCCACCGTCAGTCGTGTGCTCAACGACAAGCCCGGGGTCTCCGGCGCCACCCGGCAGGCGGTGCTGACCGCGCTCGACGTGCTCGGCTACGAGCGCCCGACCAAGCTCCGCGGGGAGCGCGCCCGGCTCGTAGGCCTGGTGCTGCCGGAGCTGCAGAACCCGATCTTCCCTGCCTTCGCCGAGATCATCGGGGGAGCGCTCGCGCAGAACGGCTACACGCCGGTGCTCTGCACGCAGACCGCCGGCGGCATCTCGGAGGCGGACTGGGTGGAGCTGCTCCTTCAGCAGCAGGTCTCCGGCGTGGTGTTCGTGGGAGGGGCGTACGCCCAGGTCGGCGCCTCGCACGAGCACTACGACCGGCTGCGCGACCTCCACCTCCCGACGGTGCTGGTCAACGCGCCCGTCGACGAGCTGCATTTCGCCACGGTGTCGTGCGACGACTCCGTGGCGACGGCGCAGGCGCTGGGCCACCTGCGCTCGCTCGGCCACGAGCGCATCGGGCTTCTCCTCGGCCCGCGAGACCACGTGCCGTCCATGCGCAAGCTGGCGACCGCGCGCCGTCTGTTCGAGGAGTGGGGGACGCCGCTGGAGGAGGGGCTGGTCGTGCATTCGCTCTACTCGCTCGAGGCAGGGCAAGCCGCTGCTGCGCGCCTCCTCGCCGCCGGGGTCAGCGCGATCGTCTGCGCCAGCGATCCGATGGCGCTCGGGGCGATCCGGGCGGCGCGGCGGGCCGGACTCTCGGTGCCGCGGGATGTCTCCATCGTCGGCTACGACGACTCCGCGCTGATGAACTGCACGGAGCCTCCGCTCACCACGATCCGCCAGCCGATCGAGCCGATGGGACGCACCGTCATCGAGCTCCTGCTGCGACAGATCTCGAGCGATTCGGCCATCCGCGACGAGCTCTTCTTCGAGCCGGAGCTGGTCGTGCGGGGCTCCACGGCGCCCGCCTGATCGCCCGCGCGGAGTGCAAATCCGCGCAAAAGTACGCAAGTGAATTACTCATTGTTGAGTTCTTGCATCATCTTGTCGCGTTAGCTACATTTCGGTGAGCAGCGATGATGCCGAGGGCAGCGTCGCGACCGACGCGGCCCCACCGAGAGGGCCGCCCGATGCGAAGGGCTCACCGTGGACCTCTCCGTGCTGACCGGCTCCGATGCCGGGCACCGCACCGCCGACGCGGCCGCCACCGGCCTCGCCGCCGCACAGACGCCGGCTCCGGCGCCCGCCGGCGACGACCCCGCCTGGTGGCGCAGCGCGGTGATCTACCAGATCTACCCGCGCAGCTTCGCCGACGGCAACGGCGACGGTGTCGGCGACCTGGCGGGCGTGCGGCAGCACCTCGACTACCTCAAGGACCTCGGCGTGGACGCGCTCTGGTTCACCCCGTGGTACGTCTCGCCCCTCGCCGACGGCGGCTACGACGTGGCCGACTACCGCCGCATCCACCCCGCCTTCGGCGACCTGGCTGAAGCGGAGGCGCTTATCGCGGACGCCCTGGCGCTCGGGATCCGGACGATCATCGACGTCGTCCCGAATCACGTGTCCGACCGGCACCCGTGGTTCCAGGCGGCGCTGGCGGCCGGACCCGGCTCGCCCGAGCGGGAGCGCTTCTGGTTCCGGCCGGGCCGGGGCGAGCGCGGCGACGGGATGCCGACGGGCTGGGTGTCCAACTTCTCGGGCGACACATGGACGCGCACCACCG
This sequence comes from Leifsonia naganoensis, assembly GCF_013410615.1. Lineage (NCBI taxonomy): Bacteria > Bacillati > Actinomycetota > Actinomycetes > Micrococcales > Microbacteriaceae > Leifsonia > Leifsonia naganoensis. The sequence goes on along the minus strand of NZ_JACCHJ010000001.1, from coordinate 3,988,665 downwards.
ACGCCGACGGGACGCCCGGCGAGTGGTACCTCCACCTCTTCAGCCCCGAGCAGCCCGACCTCAACTGGAACCACCCGGACGTGCGCCGCGAGCACGAGGAGATCCTCCGCTTCTGGTTCGACCGCGGGGTCGCCGGTGTGCGCATCGACTCCGCCGCCCTGCTGGTCAAGGACCCGGCGCTGCCCGAGGTCCCGGAGCATCCCGGGGCGGGCGAGCACCCGAACCAGGACAGGGACGAGCTGCACGACATCTACCGCTCGTGGCGTTCGATCGCGGACTCCTACCCCGGCACGCGGGTGCTGGTGGGGGAGATCTGGCTGCCCGACATCGACCGGTTCGCGATGTACCTGCGCCCCGACGAGCTGCACACCGCCTTCAACTTCGACTTCCTCGCCCGGCCGTGGGACGCCGAGGAGCTGCGCACCTCCATCGACGAGACGCTCGCGGCGCACGCGCCGGTGGAGGCCCCGAGCACCTGGGTGCTCTCGAACCACGACGTCACCCGGCCGGTGACGCGGTACGGCCGGGAGGACTCGTCCTTCGCGTTCGTGAAGAAGCGCCGGGGCACGCCGACGGACCTCGAGCTCGGCCGCCGCCGCGCTCGCGCCGCAGCCCTGCTCACCGCAGCGCTGCCCGGCTCGCTCTACCTGTACCAGGGCGACGAGCTCGGCCTGCCGGAGGTGGAGGACCTGCCCGCCGACCGCCTCGAGGACCCGATGCACTTCCGCTCCGGCGGCGTCGACCCCGGGCGCGATGGCTGTCGCGTCCCGCTGCCCTGGCGCGGGGCGGCCGAGCCGTTCGGGTTCAGCCCGGCCGGTGCGACGGCCGAGCCGTGGCTGCCCCAGCCCGCCTCGTGGGCGGGGCTGACGGTCGAGGCGCAGCAGAGCGACCCGGCGTCGATGCTCTGGCTCTATCGCCAGGCCCTCCGGATCCGCCGCTCCGAGGCGGGCCTCGGCGACGGCCCGTTCACCTGGCTCGACGCCCCCGACGGCGTCCTCGCCTTCGCCCGCGGCGACCGCTTCGTCAGCGTCACCAACCTGTCCGTGGTGCCCGTCCCGTTGCCGGACAACACCGCGATCCTCCTCAGCAGCAGCCCGCTCGACGACGGCCTGCTGCCTCCCGACTCCACGGCATGGCTACGAACACAGCAGCGGCCGCCGGAGACCAGCACCACTCACTGAGAGATCCCTCACCACTCACTGGAAGGAACACCGACAATGAAGTCACCACGCACGATCGCGGCCGTCGCCGCGGTCGCCCTCGCCGGGGCCGGCGTCCTGGCGGGCTGCTCGTCCGCCGGCTCCGACGCCAACGACGGCAAGGTCCACATCACGGTCGCCAGCCTCATCCCGGGCAGCGACAAGGCCGCCTTCAAGGCCTTCGACGACCGCGTCAAGGAGTTCGAGAAGGCCAACCCCGACATCGTCGTGAAGTCGGAGGAGTACCAGTGGACGGGCCCGACGTTCGCGACGCAGCTCGCGGGCGGCACCCTCCCGGACGTCTTCAACGTGCCGTTCACCGACTCGCAGTCGCTGATCCAGGCGGGCCAGCTCGCCGACATCACCGCGGAAGTGAACAAGCTTCCGTACGCGTCGAAGTTCAACGAGAACGTGCTCGCGGTCGCCAAGGACGGCGACAAGATCTACGGCATCCCGTACGGCCCGTACGCCATGGGCCTGTCGTACAACCGCGACATCTTCACCAAGGCCGGCCTCGACCCGGACAAGCCCCCGACGACGTGGGACGAGGTGCGCGCCGACGCGAAGACCATCTCCGAGAAGGTGCCGGGCGTCGCGGGCTACATGCAGATGACGCAGGGCAACACCGGCGGCTGGGAGCTCACCACCACGGTGTACGCCCGCGGCGGCCGGATGGAGACCACCGACGGCGGCAAGACCAAAGTCACCACGAACAACCCGGTGACCAAGGAAGCCCTGCAGTGGCTGAAGGACCTGCGCTGGAAGGACAACTCGGTCGGCGGCAACTTCCTGCTCGACTGGTCCGGCATCAACCAGGCCTTCGGCGCCGGTCAGATCGCCATGTACCCGTCCGGCTCCGACGTGCTGACCTCGCTCGTGCAGCAGAACGCGGTCGACCCGAAGAACTACGGGCTGACCATGCTGCCGATCGACACCAGCAACAAGGACGCGGGCGTGCTCGCCGGCGGAAACGTCGCGGCCGTGAGCCCGAAGTCGTCGCAGGCGCAGAAGGATGCGGCCGTGAAGTGGATCGACTTCTACTACATGCAGAAGCTGCTCAACCAGGACCAGGCCGTCGCCGACGCGAAGGTGCTCGTGAAGTCGGGCCAGCCGGTCGGCGTGCCGACGCTGCCCGTCTTCGACAAGGCGACCTACGACCAGAACATGGACTGGATCAAGGACGAGATCAACGTGCCGCAGGAGAACGTGGCGCCGTTCACGGACAAGATCTTCGACGCGACCCTGGTTCCCGAGCCGAACAAGCACACGCAGGAGCTCTACGGGGCGCTCGACACGGTCGTGCAGGCCGTGCTGACGGACCAGAACGCCGACATCGACCAGCTGCTCAGCAAGGTCGATTCGGACATCCAGAAGCTCGTCGACGCCGACAAGTGACACCGAGGGGAGGCCGGCGGCGCGCCCTGCGCCGCCGGCCGCCCGTCCGATCCGAGAGAGTGACCCGCGCATGACCGCGATCGACCGAAACCGCCCGGCCGTCCGCCGAGCCCGGCGGACACCCCTGACCTGGATCCGAGGCGGCGGGGCGAGCAACCTGCTCTTCCTGCTGCCGATGCTCCTGATCTTCGGCGTGTTCTCCTGGTGGCCCATCGTCCGCAGCGTGGTGATGAGCTTCCAGCACACGAACCTGGTGAGCCCGCCGACCTGGGTCGGCTGGGACAACTTCGTCCAGGTGGCGAACGACCCGCTGTTCTGGACCGCCGTCGGCAACACCGCCTGGTTCGCGCTGCTGGCGCTCATCCTGGGCTACCCCATCCCGCTGATCGCCGCCGTGCTGATGAGCGAGGTCAAGCGCGCGAAGGGGCTCTACAGCGCCCTCGCCTATCTGCCCGTCGTGGTGCCGCCCGTGGTGGCGGTGCTGCTGTGGAAGTTCTTCTACGACGCCCGGCCGACCGGCGTCTTCAACACGATCCTCGGCTGGGTGGGCATCCCGCCGCAGCCGTGGATCCAGGATGCGACGCAGGCGATGCCGTCGCTGGTGGTCGAGGCCACCTGGGCCGCGGCCGGCGGCACGATCATCATCTACCTCGCGGCGATCACCGGCGTCTCGCCCGAGTTGTACGACGCGGCCGAGGTCGACGGCGCCAGCATCTGGCGCAAGATCTGGCACGTCACCCTGCCGCAGCTGCGCGGTGTGCTGCTCATCACGCTGATCCTGCAGATCATCGGGACGGCGCAGGTCTTCCTCGAGCCCTTCCTCTTCACCAGTGGAGGCCCTGTCAATTCGACCGTGACCATCCTGCTGCTGATCTACCGCTACGCGTTCCAGAACTCGCTGGGAGGCGACTACGGCGCGGCGACGGCGCTCAGCCTGATGCTCGCCGCGTTCCTGGCGGTGCTCTCCCTCGTGTACTTCCGCCTCACCAAGTCCTGGAGCCAGAATTGAGCACGTCGACGCAGATCCCGCCCGAGGTCGCCTCCGTGGTGACCGCTGTCGTCGAGGACGGCGCGAGCCCGGAGCCGCCGCGCCGTCGCCGCCGTCGTCGTCGCCCGCAGGCGGACGCCGACCGCGGCATCCTCTCGATCTCCGACCGACGGCGCCCGGGGGTCCGCTGGAGCTCGCGCGTGATCAACGCCGTGCTGCTGGTGGTCCTGATCGTGGTGGGCCTCGGCCCGCTGCTGTGGCTCGCGAAGTCGGCCATCACCCCGACCGCGGACACGCTGAAGACCCCGATGGCGCTGTTCCCGAACGGCGTCGACTGGGCGAACCTCTCGACGGCGTGGTCGACGGTCCACATCGACGTGCAGTTCGTGAACACCATCTGGGTCGCCGCCGGCTCGTGGGCCGCGCAGGTGCTCGTCGCGACGACCGCGGGCTACGCGCTCAGCGTGCTGCGCCCGAAATACGGCAAGGTGCTCTACGGGATGATCCTCTGCACGCTGTTCGTGCCGTCGGTCGTGCTGCTGGTGCCGCTGTACCTCACCATCCTGAACCCGCCGCTGCTCGGGCAGTCCCTGATCAACACGTTCTGGGCGGTCTGGCTGCCCGCCGGGGCGAGCGCGTTCAACGTCGTGCTCGTCAAGCGGTTCTTCGACAACCTGCCCCGGGAGGTGTTCGAGGCGGCCCGCACGGACGGCGCGGGGCCCTTCCGGCTGTTCTGGTCGATCGTGCTGCCGATGTCGAAGCCGATCCTCGGCGTCGTGTCGGTGTTCGCGATCATCGCGGCGTGGAAGGACTACCTCTGGCCGCTGCTCGTGCTGCGCGACCCGGGCATCCAGCCGCTGTCGGTGCGGCTGCCCACCCTGCAGGCGGCGATCCAGCTCGACGTGTACCTGGCGGCGCTGGCGATCTCGACGCTGATCCCGATCGTGCTGTTCCTGATCTTCCAGGGGCTCTTCCTGCGCAGCGCCGGGCTCGGAGGCGCCGTCAAGGGCTGACGGTTAGCATCGGGGGATGCGGACGACGAGACGGTGGGCGGTGCTGGGCGTCGCCGCCGCTCTCGTCGCGGGGGTCGCGGGATGCGCGTCGGCCGGGCCCGCTCCCGCGCACGGCACGCGCGCGGCGAGTGATGCTCCGAGCGGCGAGCCGGACGCGACGCCGACGGCCGATCCGGTCGCCGCCTATGCGGACGCCCGGCTCGCGAACATGACCCTGCGGCAGAAGGTCGCGAGCCTCTTCATGCTCCACGCGCCCGGCACCGACGGCGCCGCCCTGCGCGGATTCGCCGACCGGTACGGGCTCGGCGGGATGATCCTCATGGGTGACAACGTCCCGGCGTCACCCGAGGCGCTGGCCGCGCAGACCGCGGCGATGCGGGCATCCGACCCGACGCTGCCGCCGCTCATCGGCATCGACGAAGAGGGCGGCGACGTCACCCGCCTGCCCTGGGACGGCCAGCCCGGCGGCGAGGCGCTCCGCGCGCAGAGCCCCGACGCCGCGCGGCAGGCGTTCGCCACCCGGGCCGCGCTCCTGAAGCAGGCCGGAGTGAACGTCAACTTCGGGATCGTCGCGGACGTGACCGCCGATCCCGGCTCGTTCATCGCCGATCGCATCCTCGGGACGGACCCGGCGGCCTCCTCCGCCCGTGTCGCTGCGGCCGTGTCGGGGGAGCACGGGACGGTGCTCAGCACCCTGAAGCACTTCCCGGGCCACGGGGAGACGGATGCGGACTCGCACCTCGTCGTGCCCACGACTCCGACGACGCGTGCCGAGTGGGAGGCGCGGGATCTGCCGTCCTTCCGTGCGGGCGTCGACGCCGGCGCCGAGGTGGTCATGTTCGGGCATCTGATCTACAGCGGGGTCGACGCGCTGCCCGCGTCGCTCTCGCCGACGTGGCACCGCATCCTGGCGGACGAGGTCGGCTTCCACGGGGTCACGATCACCGACGACCTCCGGATGCTGCAGGACACCGCACTGCCGCAGTACCAGGACCCGGGGGAGAACGCGGTGCAGGCGATCGCCGCCGGCAACACGATGGTGCTCGACGTCATCCCGACCGGATCGGACCCGGGCGCGATGATCGACGCGGTCGTCGCCGCCGTGCAGGGCGGGCGCATCCCGCCCGCGCAGATCGATGCGGATGCGCGTGCGCTCCTCGTGCTGCGGCATTCGATCGCGCTGAAAGAGTGACGCGTCAACTTTTTTTCGAGGATTCGGAATATCCCCAGGGTCCATACGCTTGCATGTACCTGAGCGGGGCGTAGCATCGTCCGCCGCTCCGCAAGCGAGACCATCGATCCTCAAGGAGATCAGCGAATGACCATCGACATCCCCGGCTACAAGGCGGGCACCTGGACCATCGACCCCACCCACTCCGAGGTCGGCTTCAGCATCCGTCACCTCATGATCAGCAAGGTCAAGGGCACGTTCGAGAACTTCGACGCCACCTTCGTGACCGCCGAGAACCCGCTCGAGTCGACCGTCACCGCCAAGGCCGACGTCGCCTCCGTCAACACGAAGAACGCCGACCGTGACGCGCACCTGCGCACCGGCGACTTCTTCCTCGCCGAGGAGCACCCCACCATCGACTTCGTGTCGACCGGTGTGCGCCACGAGGACGGCGACTTCCTCGTCGACGGCGACCTGACGATCAAGGGCGTCACCAAGCCGGTCACCTTCGAGTTCGACTTCGGCGGCTTCGGCCAGGACCCGTACGGCAACTACAAGGCCGGCGCGACCGCGAAGACCAAGATCAACCGCGAGGACTTCGGCCTCACCTACAACGCGGCCCTCGAGACCGGCGGCGTCCTGCTCGGCGAGGACGTCACCATCACGCTCGAGCTCCAGGCGGTCCTCCAGCAGGCCTGACCCGACCCGAGCGGAACCACGAACCGCCGAGTACGCAGATTCTCTGCGTACTCGGCGGTTTTTTGCGTACTTTCTGCGTACTCGGCGGGTGGTCAGTGCCCGATGAGCGGGGCGACGGCGCGGGCGACGAGCGAGGAGCGGCCGGTGACGCGTTCCTCGAGGTCGGCGCCCTCCATCGCGACGAGGCCCGCGTTCGCGCCGAGGAAGCGCAGCGGCTCCGGTTCCCACTCGCGGGAGCGGTGGCCGACCCAGGGGAGGCGCGTGAGCGCGGTGTCGTGGCCGCCGATGAGGTCGGCGAGCGTGCGGCCGGCCAGGTTCGTTGTGCTGAGGCCGTCGCCGACGTAGCCTCCCGCCCACGCCTCCTTGCGGCCGGCATCGAGGCCGACGCTCGCGTGCCAGTCGCGGGGGACGCCCAAGGGGCCGCCCCAGTGGTGCGTGACGCGCGCGCCGGCCGCATCCGGGAACAACTCGAAGAGGGTCCGCACGAGGTGGTCGCGCACGAGGGGAGAGCGGTCGTACTCGGTGCGGATGGTGCTGCCGAGGTGGTAGCGCGCCCCGCGGCCACCGAAGGCGAAGCGGTTGTCGGCCGTGCGCTGGCCGTAGACGATCAGGTTCCGGAAGTCGGTGAAGGTCTGACCGTGCTCGATGCCGATCCGCTCCCAGACCGCGTCGGGCAGCGGCTCGGTGGCGATCATGAGCGAGTAGAGGGGGAGGATGCGGCGGCCGACCTGCTCGACCTGCGAGCCGTAGCCCTCGGTGGCGTTGACGACGACCCCGGCGCGCACGGTGCGCTCCGCGCCACCCGATCGGGCACGCACGACGCCGTCGGACCACGAGACGACCGCGGTGCCCTCGGCGATGGTGCCACCCGCCCGCTCCACCACGCGAGCCAGGCCCCGCACGAGCTTGCCGGGGTGGATGCGCGCGCAGTCGGGCGTGTACGTGGCCGCGATCGCGTCCGGCACGCCGAAGCGACTCCGCACGGTCTCGGTGCCCCAGAGGGCGACGCGGTCGACGCCGAAGCGTTCCGACTCCGCGAACTCGGCGCGGGCGGCCTCCACCTGCGGACGCGAGCGTGCGAACGTGACCGTGCCGCCGAGGCGGTAGTCGCAGTCGATGCCCTCGGTCTCCGCGACGCGGCCGACCTCGTGCACGGTCCCGACCATCGCCCGCCGCTGCGCGACCGCGGCATCGAACCCGTATCGCTCCTCGAGCTTGGAGGCGGACCACGGGAAGAGCGCCGAGCACCAGCCGCCGTTGCGGCCGGACGCACCGAATCCCGCGACCTCCTTCTCGAGCAGCACGACCCGTAGCGACGGCTCGGCCTGCAGGAGGTAGTAGGCGGTCCAGAGGCCGGTCAGGCCAGCCCCCACGATGGCGACGTCGGCCTCCACATCCTCGGACAGGCCGGGGCGCGGCGCGAAGCCGCCCTCGGCCTCCGCGATCGAGTCGAACCAGAAGCCGGTGCTGCGGTAGTCCATGCGTCTCCCTGTCGGTGGAACAGCCGTGTCGAGCGGAACGGTGGCCGGGTGCGAGAAACGGGCCCGGCCTCCGCTCGCGCGGAGACCGGACCCGCCTCTGGCAACCGGGTGCTGCGTCTTACAGGTGGTTGCTCGCCTCGGTGAGGACGGACTCGAGGATCTGACGGATCTCGACGAACTCGTCCGGGCCGATCGTCAGCGGCGGGGCGAGCTGCACGACGGGGTCTCCGCGGTCGTCGGCGCGGCAGTACAGGCCCGCGTCGAAGAGCGCCTTGGAGAGGAATCCGCGGAGCAGGCGCTCCGACTCGTCGTCGTCGAACGTCTCCTTGGTGTTCTTGTCCTTCACCAGCTCGATGCCGAAGAAGTAGCCGTCGCCGCGCACGTCACCGACGATCGGCAGGTCGAGCAGCTTCTCGAGCTCGGCGCGGAAGAGGGGCGAGTTCTCGCGCACGCGCTCGTTCAGGCCCTCCTCCTCGAAGATGTCGAGGTTCTCCATCGCGACCGCGGCCGAGACCGGGTGACCGCCGAAGGTGTAGCCGTGGTAGAACGACGTGTTGCCGTGCTTGAACGGCTCGTACAGCTTGTCGCTGATGATCGTCGCGCCGATGGGGGAGTATCCGGAGGTCATCGCCTTCGCGCAGGTGATCATGTCGGGCACGTAGCCGTACTGCTCGCACGCGAACATGTGTCCGATGCGGCCGAAGGCGCAGATGACCTCGTCGCTGACGAGCAGCACGTCGTACTTGTCGCAGATCTCGCGCACGCGCTGGAAGTACCCGGGAGGCGGCGGGAAGCAGCCGCCGGAGTTCTGCACCGGCTCGAGGAAGATCGCCGCGACGGTCTCGGGACCCTCGAACTGGATCATCTCCTCGATGCGGTTGGCCGCCCAGACGCCGAAGGCCTCGATGTCGTCGGTCGGCGCGCCCATCTCGCCCGCGCGGTAGAAGTTCGTGTTCGGGACGCGGAACCCACCGGGGGTCAGCGGCTCGAACATCTCCTTCATGGCCGGGATGCCGGTGATCGCCAGCGCGCCCTGCGGGGTGCCGTGGTAGGCGACGTTGCGCGACAGCACCTTGTGCTTGGTCGGGCGCCCCTGCAGCTTCCAGTAGTACTTGGCGAGCTTGAAGGCGGTCTCGACCGCCTCGCCGCCGCCGGTCGAGAAGAAGACGCGGTTGAGGTCGCCTGGAGCGTAGTGCGCGAGCCGGTCGGCGAGCTCGATCGCGTTCGGGTGCGCGTACGACCAGATCGGGAAGAAGGCGAGCTGCTCGGCCTGCTTGGCCGCCGCCTCGGCGAGGCGCTTGCGGCCGTGGCCCGCGTTCACCACGAACAGACCGGACAGGCCGTCGATGTATCGCTTGCCGTGCGAGTCCCAGATGTGGTGGCCCTCGCCGCGGGTGATGATGGGCACCCCGCCGCCGTCCTCCATCACCGACTGGCGGGCGAAGTGCATCCAGAGGTGGTCCTTGGCCTTGGCCTGGAGCGTCGCCTCGTCGGAGGTGATCGGCTCGCCGAACGTTTCTACGGTTGTCATGGTTATCGTGTTCCCCAGTTGTAGAACTGTTTGTGGAGTTTGAGATAGACGAACGTCTCGGTCGACAGCACGCCGTCGAGGGTCCGGATCTCGGAGTTGAGCATGGTGATCAGGTCGAGGTCGTTCTCGCACACCACCTCGGCGAGGATGTCGTACGTCCCGGCCGTGAGGACGACGTAGTCGACGGCGGGCATCGCTGCCAGCTTGTCGGCCACGACGCGCGTGTCCCCGGAGACCCGGACGCCGATCATCGCCTGGCGGTAGAACCCGAGTTGCATCGGGTCGGTCACGGCCACGATCTGCATCACACCCGACTCGGTCAGCTTCTGCACGCGCTGGCGGACCGCTGCCTCGCTCAGACCGACGGCCTTGCCGATCTCGGCGTACGACTTGCGGCCGTCCACCTGGAGCTGCTCGATGATCGCCTTGGAGACGTCGTCGATCTGCGGAGCCTTCGCGCCGTTCGTTGCCCGAGGGGTACTCATGGAGCGATTCTGTCAGTGGCGATGCACTCTGGCAAGCGATTCCGCACTTTCCTGGCGTATTCGATGACGAAATCAGTAGACTCCCGGCCATGACCGAGCTGAAGAACTTCGTGAACGGCACGCACGTCGAGGCGCGTGGGGAGTCATCCCTGCCCCTGATAGACCCGGCGACGGAGGAGGTCTACGCGACCTCCCCGGTGTCCACCGCGGAAGACGTGGCCGACGCCTACCGTGCGGCCCAGACCGCATTCGAGACCTGGGGTGAGACGACCCCGGCGGAGCGCCAGCTGGCCCTGTTCCGCATCGCGGACGCGATGGAGGAGCGGGCGGAGGAGTTCGCCGACGCGGAGTCGCAGGACACCGGCAAGCCGCGCTCCACGCTGGTCGACGACGAGATCCTGCTCTCGGTCGACCAGATCCGCTTCTTCGCGGGCGCCGCGCGCAACCTCGAGGGGCGGTCCGCCGGGGAGTACATGCGCGACCACACCTCGTTCATCCGCCGCGAGCCGATCGGGGTCGTCGGACAGGTGACACCCTGGAACTACCCGCTGAACATGGCGGTCTGGAAGTTCGCCCCGGCGCTGGCCGCGGGCAACACGACGGTGCTCAAGCCGTCCGACACGACCCCGCTCTCGACGCTGCTGCTGGCCGAGGTGGCGGCCGAGTTCGTTCCCGCGGGTGTGCTGAACGTGGTGCTGGGCGACCGCAGCACGGGCGCGGCGATGACCGAGAACCCGATCCCGCAGCTGATCTCGATCACGGGATCGGTGCGCGCCGGCATGGAGGTCGCGCGCGCCGCGTCGTACGACCTCAAGCGCGTGCACCTCGAGCTGGGCGGTAAGGCGCCGGTCATCGTGTTCGACGACGCCGACATCCAGAAGGCCGTCGAGGGCATCGTCGCCGCCGGCTACTTCAACGCGGGCCAGGACTGCACCGCCGCGACGCGCCTGCTCGTGCAGAGCGGCATCCACGACGAGTTCGTCGCCGCCCTCGCCGAGTACGCCCGCGCCAACGCCCTGACCGGAGGACCGTGGGAGGACGGCATCCTGTACGGGCCCCTCAACAACGCGAACCAGCTGGCGCAGGTCAGCGGCTTCGTCGACCGCCTGCCCGACCACGCGACGGTCGAGCTCGGCGGCAAGCGGCAGGGCGACCGCGGCTACTTCTGGGAGGCGACGATCGTCTCGGGGCTGCGGCAGGACGACGACGCGGTGCAGAACGAGATCTTCGGCCCGGTGCAGACGGTTCAGCGCTTCACCGACGAGGCGGAGGCCATGCGGTGGGCGAACGGCGTTCAGTACGGCCTCGCCTCGTCCGTCTGGACGAAGGACCACGGCCGCGCGATGCGCTTCGCCAAGGGGCTCGACTTCGGCTGCGTGTGGATCAACACGCACATCCCGATCGTCGCCGAGATGCCGCACGGCGGGTTCAAGCACTCCGGCTACGGCAAGGACCTCTCGCAGTACGGCTTCGAGGACTACACCCGCATCAAGCACGTCATGAGCTACATCGGGGAGTGACGCGACACGCGGGCGGGTTCAATCATCCTGTCCTATAGGTATTAAGCCGCGACCTCCGGTACGCTGCCCCCACACACATCGCCGTGTGGAGCTGATCCGGAAGGCATCCGATGTCCGCAGAACCCTCGACCTCGTCGGAGCTCGGGGACGGCGAGCACCTCGCCGTCCTCGGCTACGAGGACTCGTTCAACCGCTCCATGACCCTCTGGGCGAACTTCGCCCTGGGGTTCACCTACCTCTCGCCGCTGGTCGGCGTGTACTCGCTGTTCGCCACCGCGCTGGCGACCGGGGGTCCGCCCTCGATCTGGTGGATCGTCATCGTCGGCGCCGGGCAGTTCACGGTCTCGCTGGTGTTCGGCGAGGTGGTGTCGCAGTACCCGATCCACGGCGGCATCTACCCGTGGGCCAGGAGGCTGTGGGGCCGGCGGTACGCGTGGATGGCGGCCTGGGTCTACATCTGGGCGATGATCGTGACGATCACCGCCGTCGCGTCCTACGGCAGCGGGTTCCTCGCCAGCCTGTTCGGCCTCCCGGCGACCAAGGAGGTCACGCTCGGGCTCACCGTGCTGCTGCTGATCGTGGCCCTCGCGCTCAACTTCACCGGCACCAAGACGCTCGCCACGGTGGCGCGGATCGGCCTGGCCGCCGAGCTCGTCGGCGTGATCGCGGTCGGGATCTACCTGCTGATCTTCCAGCGCAAGCAGGAGTTCTCCGTCTTCTTCGACTCGATGGGTGTGCAGGGGAATGGGTCGTACCTGGTCGCCTTCCTCGGCGCGGCGCTGGCCGGACTGTTCCTCTTCTACGGGTTCGAGGCGTGCGGCGACGTGGCGGAGGAGGTGGCCAACCCGGCCAAGCGCATCCCGATCGCCATGATGATGACGATCCTGGTCGGCGGGGTCTCGGCCCTGTTCGCGTTCGGCGGCTACGTGCTCGCCGCTCCCGACCTGCAGAAGATCGTCGCTGGCGACGACGTCGACCCCATCCCGGAGATCCTGCAGTCCTCGCTGGGCCCGGTCGGCGCGAAGATCTTCCTGGTCGTCGCGGTGACCGCCTTCCTCTCGTGCGTGCTCAGCCTCCAGGCCGCCGCGAGCCGCCTGCTGTTCTCGTTCGCGCGCGACGGGATGGTGCCGGCGCACCGCTGGCTCGCGAAGGTGTCCCCGCGCAGCAAGGTGCCGGTCAACGCGCTGATCGTCGCCTGCTCGATCCCGGTGATCATCACGCTGATCGTCTACGTCGGGCCGGACGGGCTGATCACCCAGGTGACGGCGTTCGCCGTGCTGGGCATCTACGTGGCGTTCCAGTCCGTGGTGCTCGCGTCGCTGCGCCAGCGGCTGCGCGGGTGGCGGCCGGCCGGACCGTTCACGTTGGGCGGCGCGGGCATCGTGATCAATGCGATCGCGCTGCTCTACGGCATCGGCGCGATGATCCTGCTCGCCTGGCCGACGTCGACGGGCAACGCCTTCAACGACTGGATCGTGCTGATCGGCCTCGGCATCGTCGTGGTCGCGGGCGGGCTGTACCTGCTGATCGCGCGGCCGGACCGCAAGTCCGACGCCCCCGAGGGCGACGCGATCCGGGTCGCCGAGCTGCTGCGGGCGCACCGCTCCGGGGCCGGGGCTCCGCGCGCCTGACGCGCGGAGGGGTCGCGGCCCCCCACTCCCGCCTCGGCGGGGTGACGGGACGCGACCCCGGGTCGTGCGTGGCTCGTCCCTCAGGACTCGCGGCGCGGGATGCCCAGCGGGTTGCCGTCGCGGAGCTCGGGAGGCAGCACCTCCTGCGGGGCGTCCTGGTAGGCGATCGGCGTGAGCCACCGCCGGATCGCCGTCGCACCTACCGAGGTGTGGATGGAGGCAGTGGTCGCCGGCCAGGACCCGCCGTGGTGCTGCGCCCAGCCGATCGCCACGCCGGTCGGCCAGCCGTCGAAGAGCAGGCGGCCTGCGATGCAGCCGAGAGCTCCAGCCAGCGCACTGACGTCTTCGCCGGGTGCGCGGTGGATCGTCGCCGTCAGCGAGGGTTCGAGGGCGGCGACGAGGGCGTCCAGCTCGGTGTCGCGGTAGCGGACGAGCACGCTGACCGGGCCGAAGCACTCGGCGAGGAACGTGTCGGCCTGGGCGAGGAAGGTGCGCGCGTCGGTCAGGACGAGCGCGGGAGCGGACACGCCGTCCGCCGTCGCCGGACCGCGGACGACCTCGACGTCGGGCACCTCGCCGAACGCCTCGACGCCGGTCGAGAACGCGGCGGTCATGCCCGGGGTCAGCTGCCGCGACGACGGGGCCGCGCGGAGCGCCTCCCGCGCGGCGTCCTCGACCGCACCGCCGGCGGGCACGAACACGAGCCCGGGCTTGGTGCAGTACTGCCCGGCGTCGCGCGTGAACGAGGCGACCAGGCCGGCGCCGATCTCCGGCCCGCGGACCGCGGCCGCGTCCGCCGTCACGACGACCGGATTGATGCTCCCCAGCTCGCCGTAGAACGGGATCGGCTTCGGGCGCGCGGAGGCGAGGTCGAAGAGCGCCCGGCCGCCACGCTCCGAGCCGGTGAAGCCCGCCGCCGTGATCGCGGGATGCTGCACGAGCGCGACGCCCGCCTCCATCCCCTCGACCAGGGTGAACATCCCGGCCGGGAGCACGCTCTGCGCGATCTCCGCGGTGCGGCGGGAGAGCTCCGGGTGTCCGGGATGCGCCTTGACGACGACCGGGCAGCCGGCGGCGAGCGCCGACGCCGTGTCGTTGCCCAGCACCGAGAACGCGAAGGGGAAGTTGGACGCCGTGTAGACGGCGACCGGGCCGAGCGGCCGCAGCATGCGGCGCAGGTCAGGGCGGGGCGGGATGAGTGCGGGATCGGGGGAGTCGAGCGTCGCCTCCAGGTAGCCGCCCTCGCGCACGACGCCCGCGAAGAACCGCAGCTGCGAGGCGGTGCGGGTCACCTCGCCGTCGAGCCGCGTGTCCGAGAGCCCGGTCTCGGCGGCGGCGATGCGCACGAGTTCGGTGCGGTCGGCCTCAAGCTCGAGGGCGAGCGCTTCCAGCCAGCCGGCCCGCTCCGCGCGCGTGGTGACCGAGCGGGAGGCGACCGTCGCGGCTGTCGCCGCTGCGTCGACGGTCTCGACCGCGGCGCTCATGCGAAGGCCGCCAGACCGGTGAGCGCGCGACCGAGCACGAGCGTGTGGATCTCGTCGGTGCCCTCGTAGGTGCGGACCGACTCCAGGTTCGCCATGTGGCGCATCACCGGGAACTCGTTCGTGATGCCGTCTCCGCCGAGGATGGTGCGGGCCTCCCGCGCGATCGCCAGCGCCTCCCTTACGCTGTTGAGCTTGCCGACGCTGATCTGGGTGGGCGTGAGGCGACCCGCCTCCTTGAGCCGTCCGAGGTGCAGCGCGAGCAGCATGCCCTTCTCGTACTCGACGAGCATGTTCGCGAGCTTCTCCTGGATGAGCTGGGTCGCGCCGATCGGCCGGCCGAAGACCTGACGCGTGGTCGCGCGCGCGATCGACACCTCCAGGCAGTCGCGGGCGGCGCCCATCGCGCCCCAGACGATCCCGTAGCGGGCCTCGTTGAGGCAGGAGAACGGGCCGGACAGTCCGCGGGCGCCGGGCAACTGGGCCGAAGCGGGCACGCGCACCTCGTCGAGCACCACGTCGCACTGCACGGACGCCCGCATCGAGAGCTTGCCGTCGATCGCGGTGGCGGAGAAGCCGGGCGTCGTGGTGGGCACGAGGAAGCCGCGCACCCCGTCGTCGGTGCCCGCCCAGACCACCGCGACGTCGGCGAGGGCGGCGAGGCCGATCCAGCGCTTGACGCCGGTGATCACCCAGTCGTCGCCGTCGCGCCGCGCGCGGGTGGTCATCGCCGCCGGGTCGCTGCCGCCGTCGGGCTCGGTGAGCGCGAAGCAGCCGATCCGCTCGCCGCGCGCCATCGGCGGCAGCCACTCGGCTTTCTGCTCGTCGGAGCCGAACTTCGAGATCGCGCTCATCGCGAGCGAGCCCTGCACCGAGACGAAGGTGCGCCAGCCGCTGTCGGCGGCCTCGAGCTCGTGGCAGACCAGCCCGTAGCTGACCGCGCCAGCGCCGGCGCACCCCTCGTCTTTCAGGTGCATGCCGAGGAATCCCTGCGCGCCGAGCTCGGCGACGAGCTCGCGGCGGAAGTGCTTGTCCTCGAAGTCCTGCTCGATCACCGGGCGGATGCGCTCGGTCGCGAACGCCCGGGCCTTCGTCGCCCAGGAGCGCTCCTCGTCGCTGAGCAGGTGGTCGATGCTGAAGGCCTCGTCGAGGGAGGATGCGGTCACGGTGTGTCCCTATCGTCGGTGGTGGATGGCGTCGTGGTCGTGGTCGTGGTCGAGGTCGCCGTGTCGTCGAGCCAGTACGGCTCGTGCTCGCCGAGCAGAGGCGGCGGCGTGCGATGGAGGGCCGGAGCGGTGTCGAGCCGGATCGGCGTCGCGGGCTGGCGGTTGCTGCGTCCGGATGCGGGGTCGCGGGTCTCGACGACCGGGGACAGCCCGAGCGCGTCCGCGAAGGCGAAGGCCTCGGCGATCGAGTTGACCAGGCCGGCGGGAACGCGGGCGCGCCCGAACGCGTCGACCCAGTCCGCCGCGGGGCGGCCGGCGAGTGCGGGCTCCAGCAGTGCGCGCAGCGCGGCGCGATGCCCGACGCGGGCCTCGTTCGTCGCGAAGCGATCGTCTGTGGCTAGCCCGGGGAGCCCGATCGTCTCGGCGAAGGCGGCGAACTGCCGGTCGTTCCCCACGGCGACCACGAACTCCCGGTCGGCCGCGTGGAACAGCTCGTACGGTGCGATGCTCGGGTGCGCGTTGCCGAGGCGCGGCGGGGGAGTCCCGGTGGCGAGCGTGCTGGACGCCTGGTTCGTCAGAGCAGCGAGCAGGGAGCCGAGCAGGTCGACGTCGACCCGGGATCCCCGGCCGTTCTCGTCCCGGGCGCGCAGAGCGAGGAGGATGCCGGCGAGCGCGTTCTGCCCGGTGAGGATGTCGACGAGTGCGACGCCGACCTTGCTTGGCTCGCCCTCGGGTGCACCCGTGATCGACATCAGGCCGCCGACGGCCTGCACGAGCAGGTCGTAGCCGGGCAGCGCGGCTCCGGCCTCGCGCCCGAAGCCGGTGATGGAGCAGTAGACGAGGCCAGGGTTCCCGGCGCGCAGCGAATCCTCGTCGAGGCCGAACGACTCCATGACGCCGGGCCGGAAGTTCTCGACGACGACGTCGGCCGTTGCGGCGAGTCGTCGAGCATCCGCCAGTCCGGCCTCCGTGCGCAGGTCGCAGACGACGGAGCGCTTGTTGCGGTTGACCGAGGCGAAGTAGGTGGACTCGCCCGACGCATTCACCGGCGGCCGCCACGCGCGGGTGTCGTCGCCCGCCGGGCTCTCGATCTTCACGACGTCGGCGCCGAAGTCGGCGAGCATCATCGTGGCGTAGGGGCCGGCGAGCACGCGGGAGAAATCCGCGACGCGCACTCCGGCGAGGACTCCGTCGGCCATGCTGCGCTCCGTTCCGCTGCCAGGCGCCTCCATGCGCCGCGATCGTGAATTCATCCTATACCGAATGATTGCGGCGGGATATCGTGGGCGGGTGACCAGCGCGACCGAACCGACCCGGACGAGCGGGCCCGCACGGGTGTCCCCGGGCGCCCGCGACGCGGTGTTCGCGCAACTCGCCGATGTGGGCCGCGCCGAGCAGGTGTCGCGCCGGATCGCCGACGCGATCGTGCTCGGCGTCCTCGTGCCGGGCGAGCGCCTCCCGAGCGAGGCGGAGCTGGCTCGCCGTTTCGGGGTCGCCCTCGTGACGGCCCGCGAGGGGCTCGGGATGCTGCGGGAGGCCGGGCTGGTCGACACGCGTCGCGGTCGCGACGGCGGCAGCTTCGTCGTCGCGCCGGACGGCGGGGAGGACGCCCTGCTCACCGCGCGGCTCCACGGCCTGTCGCAGGTCGAGCTGGCCGATCTCGGCGTCTACGTGACGGCGATCGCGGCGGGCTGTGCCGACCGGGCCGCCGAGCGCGCCACCCCGGCCGACGGCGCCCGGCTCGCCGCGTGGCTCGACGCGGCCTCGTTCGCGACGCCCGCCGATGCGCGGCGCAACGCAGGCGGCTTCCTGCTCGAGCTCGCGGTGCTCAGCCAGTCGGCGCGGCTGGTGCGCGAGCAGATCCGGCTCCAGGCAGAGTACGGGCCGCTGCTGTGGATCGGCTTGCACGATGACGCCCCGCGCGAGCGCGCCGTCCTCGCCATGCACGCGGTCGCCGCCGCCGTCGCTGGGCGAGACCGGGCCGCCGCCCGGGAGGCGGTGACGGACCTGGTGGCGTCGGTCACCGAGTGGCTGCTCGCGGCGAAGGCGCGCCTGGAGCGTGGAGGGGCGACCGATGCCTGAGCAGACGACCGATCTCGCAGGGGCGGCGCAGCGGGTCGGCGACCTCTTCTCCCGCATCCAGCAGACCTTGGCCCGCTGGCGCGACACCGTGCTCGACGCCACGCCGGACCGCCCCTCGACGGCGACGCTCGACGCCGTGGCCGGAGACCTCGTGCTGCCCGAGCTCGGCGACGCCGACGCGCTCTTCGTCGGGGCCGGGTTCATCGCGGCGCCCGAGCTCACCGGAACCGACGCCGTCCACTTCTCTTGGTGGCTCGGTCCGCTGGAGGAGAACCCCGTCTACGGCGCGACGTCCGGGCCGACGAAGCTCGACCTCGGCACGCGCTCGTACACCGACTATCTGCGCGACTTCCGCTCGCTCGAGTGGTACCGCGTCCCGCAATCGACGCACCGGACGCACGTGACCGGCCCCTACGTCGACCACCTCTGCACCTGCGACTACATCGTCACGGTGACCGCGCCGGTGGAGCGGGACGGACGGATGATCGGGGTCGTCGGCGTCGACGTCTTCGTCAAGCGCCTCGAGCACGAGCTCCTCCCGGCTCTCCTGGCGGCCGGGTCGCCCCTGGTGCTGGTCAACGCCGACGGCCGGGTGATGGTCTCGACCGATCCGGCGGTGCTCCCAGGAACGGTCCAGCCTCTCGACGACACGGACGCACGCGCTCAGTCGTGCCCGGGCACGCCCTTCCGGCTCCTCCCGACGACTACACTCGGATAGGCCGCCGCGGCAGGTGGCCGCCGTGACGACGAGAGGGGGCGCCGCGTGAGCTCCGATCCGACGTCGGCCGTCGCACGCGCCGCCGATGCCGCGAACGGTTTCGTCCGCTACGCACCGACCGCTGGTCCGTCTCGCTGGCTCCTCATCGCCGGACGCCGCTTCGTCGCCGCCGTCGAGAGCACCGTCTCCGACGAGATCATCGACGCCGTCTGGTGGCTGGCCGGATCCGAGCTCGCGACCATCGAGTCCGTGGTGGGCGCGTTCCCCCTGGTGGGCCCCGACAGCGTCCGCTCGTTCGCGGTCGCCGAGATCGGCCGCCCCGGCCCCACCGGCGACGTGGTCGTGACGGCCGTGGTGCGCGGATCCGCCGCGATCGACATCTTCTCCGTCGGCGGATCGCGGCGCTTCGCGGCGGCGGGCGTGCAGCCGTGGGTGCTCGCGGAGTTCCGCAGCGTGACCGGTCTCGTCCTGGGCGCGGACGACGCCCCGACCGGTCCCGTCGCCCGCCTGTCGATCGGCTCGCTGCCGGTCGGCCTGGGCGTCGTCGACGGCGAACTGCTGACCTGGTCGCTCGCGCCGATCGAGCGCGTCGAGCGCAGCGCCGCTCCGGAGGCCGCTCCCACGGTGCGCCCACAGGCCGGCACCGAACCCGACGCGGCAGCGGGGGAGACGATCATCCCGCAGCGCGGCGGCAGTCTGTTCGGCCACGCGGGGGCGCCGTCCACGTCCGCGGCACTGACGCCGGTCCCGCTCGCGGGCGGCGAGGTCGCTCCACTCACCGAGCGGCCGGTCGCGCACGAGCTGCCCGGCGCCGTCGACATCGAGACCCCGGCATCCGGGCCCGACACGCCGGACGCGCTGACGTTCTCCCCGGTCGAGTCGGCGCAGCCGCCGACCGAGCCGGTCGTCCTGCCGCCTGCGCCCGCGACCTTCGCGGTCCGCCTCGGGGCGGGGGACATCCTGCCCCTCGAGACCCCCGTCGTCTTCGGCCGGCACCCCTCCGCATCCCGCGTCGAGTCGGGCGTCGCTCCGCGCCTCGTCGCCGTCGTCTCGGCGACCCAGGAGGTGTCGGGCACCCATGTCCGCATCGAGCAATCGGGGGACGCCGTGGTCGTCACCGACCTCCGCTCCACCAACGGCACGCGCGTGATCGCACCGGGCGGAGCGGGCTTCCGCCTGCGGCCCGGCGAGTCCACGGTCGCGCTCGCGGGGGCGACGGTCGAGATCGGCGACGGTAATATCATCGAGATCACCGCCGCGCCGGGGGGCACTGGGGGCACGGACGGGCACCGAGACGAAGAGGGACGCGAGTGACCCAGATCGGTCGCAGCAACAGGCGCCACACCGTGGCCGTGCCCGGAACCCCGGACGCGCGCATCAGCCTCGCCTGGGCGGCGCTCAGTGACAAGGGCTACCGGCGCAGCGTCAACGAGGACAGCCTCCTGGCCCGTTCCCCGATCTTCGCCGTGGCCGACGGGATGGGCGGTCACACCGCGGGGGACTTCGCGTCGTCCGCCGTCGTCACCCGGCTCGCCGAGCAGGTGTCGACCGAGTTCGTCGGTGAGCAGTCACTGACCGGAGCGCTGCGCTCCGCCGTCGGGGACATGGGCCGCGGGGTCGGGCACACCGACCTCGGCACCGGCACGACGGTCACGGGCGCCGCCCTCACCCTCGTGGACGGCTCTCCGTACTGGCTGGTGTTCAACATCGGGGACTCCCGGGTCTACAGCTATCGCGACGGCACGCTGGAGCAGCTGACCGTCGACCACTCCATCGTCCAGGAGCTCCTCGATGCCGGCGCCATCACGCCGGCCGAGGCCGAGGTGCACCCCCACAGCAACGTGATCACCCGTGCGGTGGGCTTCAACGAGGACCCTGTCCCGGACTTCTTCCTCTTCCCGATCGTCGCCGGCTCGCGCCTGCTCGTCTGCTCCGACGGCCTGACGAAGGAGCTCACCGAACACGGCATCCGGTACTACCTCGGCGAGGGCTCGTCCCCGCTCGACGCGGCCCAGCAGCTCATGGACGCGGCCCTCGGCAACGGCGGCCGCGACAACGTCACCGTCGTCGTCGTCGACGTGCTGGCGACTCCCGAGAGCGGCGCCCACCGCGAGGGCTCGTCCCGGCGCGCCGCCCGCCGCCACTGAGCCCCGCGCATGCCCCCCGGAGTGGGGGTGCTCGCCGGTGTCACGCACGGGTCACAGCCAGCTGAGGCTCCCATCCCGCTGCCTACAATTGGGAAACGCTCGCACCCGCGAACGCTCTCGACGCTGAACGGAGGAGCCCTGTGGCCCGGCGCTTGCCGTCCCAGCCGCCGAACCTCCCCGGCTTCTCGTACGTCCGGGTCCTCGGTTCCGGCGGCTTCGCCGACGTGTTCCTGTACGAGCAGAACATGCCCCGTCGACAGGTCGCGGTCAAGGTCATGCTCGCCGAGGTCGTCACCAGCCAGGTCAAGCAGATGTTCCAGGCCGAGGCGAACCTCATGGCCCAGCTCAGCACGCATCCGTCGATCCTGACGGTCTACCAGGCGAGCGTCTCGGGGGATGGACGCCCCTACCTCGTGATGGAGCTGTGCTCGTCCGCGATCGGACAGCGCTACCGCAGCGAACCGCTCCCGGTCGCCGAGGCGCTGAACGTCGGCGTGCGCATCGCGAGCGCGGTGGAGACGGCGCATCGGTCCGGCGTGCTGCACCGGGACATCAAGCCCTCCAACATCCTCACCACGGCGTACGGCCATCCGGTGCTGAGCGACTTCGGGATCGCGGCGACGCTGAGCGAGGCCGACGTGACCGAGGCGATCGGACTGTCGATCCCGTGGTCGGCGCCCGAGGTGCTCCTCGACGAGACCAGCGGCACGGTCGCCAGCGAGGTGTGGTCCCTCGGCGCCACCGTCTACTCGCTGATCGCCGGGCGGTCGCCGTTCGAGGTGCCAGGCAAGGAGAACACCTCCGCCGAGCTGATCCACCGCATCACCAAGGGACGCCCGCAGCCCATCGACCGGCCGGACGTGCCGCCGCGGCTGGAGCAGGTCCTCCTGCGCTCGATGGCGCGCAAGCCCGCCCAGCGCCAGCGGTCCGCGCTCGAGTTCGTGCGGGAGCTGCAGGCGGTGGAGCAGGAGCTCGGACTCCCGCAGACCCCCGTCGAGGTCGCGACCGACGACTGGGCGCGGGCGACGGCCGTCGACCCCGAGGACCGCACGCGCGTGAAGGGTGTCGTCGCGGTCGACCCGACCGGCTCGGCCCGTCCGCGGCGGCGCGCTCCGGCGTCGGCCACCACGACGCGGTCGCCGACCCGGACGATCGTGCGCGAGAACGCGGGGAGCGCGGGGAGCGCGCCCGGCACCGGGCCCTCCGTCCCTGCCCGTACGTCGCGCGCACTCGTCTACTCGCTCGTCGCCTGCGCGGTGCTCGTCGTCGTCCTCGGGGTGACGGCCGCCATCGTGCTCGTGCGCGCCGGCGCGTCCGACGACATCCCCACCGTGCGCGACCTCAGCGGCCGGGTCGACGGCAGCACGGTCGTCTTCAGCTGGAGCGACCCGGGTCTGCAGTCGGGCGACGTCTACCAGGTGACGGTCGACGACCAGCCGCCCGCGAGCCAGCGCACCTCCGAGTTCCGGGTGGATGCGCGTGCCGGTCAGACGGTCTGCGTCACCGTGACGGTGAACCGCGACGGCAAGACCGGTTCGGCGAGCGGTGAGAAGTGCGTGGAGCGGAGCGGCGGGTCGTGAGCCGCCTGGGCGCCGCCTGGACCTGGGTCGCAGCGCACAAGTCGATCGCCGCCACCGCGGTGAGCGGCACGGTGGTCGCGGCCCTGGTGACCACCCTCGCGGTGGTGTCGGGAGGCTACAGCGCCCAGCACCTCCAACTCGACGACGCGTCGGTCTGGGTCGCCAGCGACGCGAAGAAGTCGCTCGGCCGGGCCAACACCGAGATCGACAAGCTCAACTCGGTCGTCGCGGGCACCGGCGAAGCGCTCGAGGTGGTGCAGGACGGCGAGAACGTGCTGCTGATCGACCGGGAGGCCAACACGGTCTCCGTCGTCGACCCCGCGACCGCGGAGGCCGGCAAATCCGTCGCCCTGCCCCCGCGGTCGCCGCAGGTGTTCCTCGCCGGCGACCGGGTGGCGCTGCTCTCGCAGACGACCGGGCAGCTCTGGCTGACGACGGTCGCCCAGCTCGACCAGTTCAACTCCGGCTCGGCCGCGACCGTCGACCTGGGCGGCCGCACGGTCGCGGCGATGGACCCGACCGGCGCCGCGCTCGTGACCTACCAGCCGTCGACACGCTCGGTCGTGCGGATCGAGCTGAGCGGCAGCGAGCCGTCGACCACCACGACGACGGTGCCGACGAGCGGCGATGGTGCGGACGTGTCGCTCACGACGGTCGCCGGTCACTGGGCGCTGCTCGACCCGGACGAGAGACGGCTGTGGCTCGACGGCCGTTCCGTGAGCCTGTCCTCGCGCCTCGGCGCGAACGCCGACCCCGTGCTGCAGCAGCCGTCGGCGACCGGCGACGCGGTCTGGATCGGGACCACCACGGGCCTGATCCGGGTGCCGCTCGACGGAACGGCGGCCTCCACCCCCTTCGCTTCCGCCTCCGGAGCCGCGGCGGCGCCGGTAACGGTGGGCGAGTGCACCTACGCCGGCTGGAACGGCGGGACGGCCTGGCGCTCGTGCGACGCTTCCGGGTCCGGCCAGCGGTCGACCCTGGCGGACGTGCCGTCCGGAGCGACGCTCGCGTTCCGCGTCAACGGGGACCGCGCGGTGCTGAACGACACCCGGTCCGGCATCTCCTGGGCGGTGCAGAGCGGCAACACGCGCATCGACAACTGGGACGAGCTGGTCGCGAAGAAGACCACGCAGGAGCTGGTCGACCAGTCGAAGCAGGACACGGCGCCGCAATTCGAGAAGCAGGAGCAGCCTCCCGTCGCGGTCGACGACCAGTTCGGCGCGCGCCCCGGCCGCGTCACGCCGCTGCCCGTGCTGCTCAACGACTACGACCCCAACGGCGACGTGCTGGCGATCGACTCCTTCACCTCCATCCCGGACGAGCAGGGCACGATCGAGTTGACCAATGCCGACCAACAGCTGCAGATCTCGCTGCCGGACACGGCCAGCGGGGCGATCGCCTTCGACTACACGATCTCCGACGGGCGCGGCGGGACGGCGACCGCGCACGTCACCGTGACCGTGCGCGGTGCGCTCGAGAACTCTCCGCCGGTGTGCGTGCGCAATGCGAAGGCCGTCGTCCAGACCGGCGGACGCGTGACGTCCGACGTGCTGGGCGACTGCTACGACCCCGACGGCGACTCGTTCTACCTGGCCGGCGCGTCGGTGCCCGCTCCGGACACCGTCACCTTCACCCCCCAGGGCCGGGTCGCGTTCTCCGACCACGGCGAGGGCGGCGACCTCAAGGACGTCGCGCTCGTCCTCTCCGACGGCCGTGCCGAGGGCAGCGGACTGCTCGCCGTCACGGTGCGGGCGCCCGGACAGGTGCCGATCATCGCCGACCCGTTCGCCGTGCTGGCGTACGAAGGGCAGGAGGTCACCATCCAGCCCCTCGACCACGTGCGCGGCGGCAACGGCACCGTGCGGCTCGCGACGGTGCCCACGAAGGCCGATGCGACGATCACCGCCGACTACCAGGGCGGCACCTTCCGATTCGACTCCGACCAGCCCGGCACCCACAACATCGAGTACTCGGTGACGGACGGCGTGGTCACGACGACGGGGCTGGTCCGGGTCGAGGTCAAGGCGCCGCCGGGGGCGAAGACCGCGCCGATCGCCGTGCCGCACACGGCGTTCATCCGGGAACAGGCGACCCAGGATGTCGACGTGCTGTCCACGGACATCGACCCGTCCGGAGGCGTGCTGCTCGTCACGGGCGCGACCGAGCCCGAGGCGAGCGCCGGCGTGCACGTCCAGGTGCTGCAGCAGCGCACGCTGCGGGTCACCCTGAGCCGGCCGCTCGCCGGTCCGATCGACTTCCACTACCGGCTCAGCAACGGCCTCGCCGAGACAACGGGCACGGTCACCATCGTCCAGCTGCCGCCGCTCACGGTGCACCAGCCTCCGATCGCCGCCCCCGACTCGGTGGCCGTGCGCGTGGGGGACGTCGTCGACATCCCGGTGCTGGCGAACGACGTGCAGCCCGACGGCGACAAGCTGATCCTGGACCCGACGCTGGCGTCGCCGCTGCCCGCCGGCGCCGGCCTGCTCTTCGCCAGCGGCGACCACCTGCGCTACCTGGCGCCCACCAAGCCGGGCAACTACACCGCCGCGTACAAAGTGGTCGGCGAGGACGGCCAGTGGGCGACGGCCGAGGTGACCATCGCCGTGCGCGAGCGCGACGCGGCGACCAACAACCCGCCGGTGCCCAAGACCGTGACCGCGCGCGTGCTGGCCGGCGACGTCGTCCGCATCACCGTCCCGCTCTCGGGCATCGACCCGGACGGCGACTCCGTCCAGTTCATCGGTCAGGAGACGAACCCGCAGAAGGGCGCGGTGATCGCCTCCGGCCCCGACTGGATGGATTTCCAGGCGGGCGACTACGCCGCCGGGACCGACACCTTCACCTACGCGGTGGTCGACGCCCTCGGCGCCCGCGCGACCGGTACGGTGCGCGTCGGCATCGCCGCGCGGGTGGAGGGCGCACGCAACCCCGTCGCGGTGGAGGACGACGTCACCACGCGTCCCGGCAAGACGCTCAGCGTGCAGGTGCTCGTGAACGACAGCGACCCCGACGGCAGCCCGCTGGCCGTGACCGGCGTCTCGTCGCTCGACGGGAAGGCGAAGGCCACGGTGACCGGCGACATCGTGGTCGTCTCGGCGCCGGCGAAGGAGGGGGTCTACGGCTTCCTCTACACGATCCAGAACGAGCGCGGCGGGACCAGTCAGGCCTTCCTCCGCGTGACGGTGGACGCGAACGCACCGCCCGCCCGTCCGCTCGTCGACGACACGACGCTCGGTCTCTCCGACATCCTGGGCAAGGATCACGTGGACGTGAACGTGCTGGCGAACGTGTTCTTCGCCGACGGTGCCGTCTCGACCCTGAAGCTCTCCGTCGTGCCCGGCTACGGGGACAGCGCGCAGGTCACCGCGGGCAAGCGCGTGCGCGTGACGATCGGCGCGACGAGCCAGATCATCCCGTTCGCCGTCGCGAACCCCGAGGACCCGTCCGTCGTTGCGTACGGCTTCGTGCACGTCCCGGGATACGACGACGCGCTCCCGCAGGTGAAGCGCGGGGCGCCGAAGCTCTCGGTCGTCAGCGAGAAGACGCTGACCATCCGCCTCAACGACTACATCGTGGCCGTCGGCGGACGCAAGGTGCGGCTGACGGACGCGGCGACGGTGCGCGCGACCCACGCGAACGGCGACGACCTCGTGCTGAGCGGCGACACCCTCCAGTACACGTCGGCGGCGCGGTACTTCGGCCCCGCCTCCATCTCGTTCCAGGTGACGGACGGCACCAGCGCCACCGACCCGCAGGGCAACGTCGCGACGATCGTGCTGCCGATCGACGTGACCCCGCGCGAGAACCAGCCGCCGGTGTTCACCGGCGCCCTGATCGACTTCGAGCCCGGCCAGAGCAAGACCATCGATCTCACGAAGCTGACGAGCTACCCGTACGCGAAGGACCAGGGCGAGCTCACCTACTCCGTCCAGAACCCGCAGCCCGCGGGCGTCACGACCTCCCTCGCCGGCCAGAAGCTCACCGTCACCGTGGCGGCCGGGGCGCAGAAGGGGTCCACCCCGTCGATCTCCATCGGGGTGAAGGACGCCGTCAACGCCGGGCAGGCCGGGCGCATCGACATCAACGTGGTGCCGTCGACGCGGCCGCTCGCGAGCCCGCAGCCGGATCGCGTGATCGCCCCGCGCGGCCAGACCACCAGGGTCGACGTGCTGGCCAATGACGCCGCGACCAACCCGTTCCCGGGCAAGCCGTTGCGAGTCGTCGCCGTGCGCGGGCTCGGCGGCGCGCTCCCGAGCGGCGTGAGCATCACTCCGAGCGCCGACAACGCGACGCTCGACGTGACCGTCTCGGCGACCGCGGCGCCGGCGGACACCACGCTGCAGTACGAGGTCGCGGACGCGACGGGGGACCCGGACCGGTACACCTGGGGCACGATCACCATCTCCGTGCAGGACCGGCCTTCGCCGGTGTCGAACGTGCAGATCACGGCGATCGGCGACCGCAGCCTGACGGTGAGCTGGATCCCCGGGGCCTTCAACAACTCGGCGATCACCGGCTTCGAGGTGACCATGACGTCGGCGGCGAGCGGCGCGACACTGTCGACGACGACGTGCACGACGACCTCCTGCGCGATCCAGACCCCGGGCAACGGTCCCGGCAACGCCGTGCAGCTCAGCGTGCGCGCGCGCAACGCGCTCGGCCTCTCGGACCCCACGCCGTACGCGGAGGCGACCTGGTCGGACGTGATCCCGAACGCTCCGGCTGCGGTCTCCTCCGCCTCCCTGAACAACGGGCTCCGAGTGACGTGGACCAAGCCGGCGAACGCGGCCGGCGCCAGCCCGATCACGTCGTACCTGGTCACCGTGGGCGGCGTCACCAGCTCGCTGCAGGTCTCGGGATCGGACGCCGTCGGCACCGCCTACGCGTTGAACGTGACCGACGGGACGCTCGCCAACGGGATCTCGGTGGGGATCACGGTCGCCGCGCGGAACGAGTTCTATCAGGGCCGGACGACCTGGAACCAGACGCAGAGCAGCGGCGTCCCTGCCGGCGCACCGCTTGTCACGGGCGTGGCGCCGACCGCGTCGCCGAACACGGCCGACGGCAGCACCGCCACGCTCAGCTGGCCGGGGGTCTTCAGCGACAACGGCCGGGCGATCGTCGCCTACTACGCGGGCGTCTACCAGGGCGGAGCCCAGCCGAGCTGCTCCGTGACCGGCGTGGAGAGCGGAAACACCGTCCTGCACGTCGACCCGACATCCGGGTCGTTCAAGAAGGTCCAGGCCGGGAGCGTCGACTTCTCCGGGTTGCAGCCGAACCAGACCTACAACTTCGTGGTCTACGCCTACAACGGCCAGGGCTGCACGGCCAGCACCGTCGTCACGGCGACCCAGCGGCGTGCGCCCGGGCAGGTCTCCGACGTCTCGGCCGACCCGTCGCTCGTCTCCAGTGCCCAGAACCTGTTCGACTTCTCGATCGCCAACGTGGCGTACGCGGCCGGCAGCGGCACGACGGCGTCGGTCTCGTACACGCTCACCTCGGGCGGCAGCGCGATCGACAGCGGCGTCCTCACGAGCACGAACCGGATCGCCGCGGGTTCCAACGGACCGCACTACGGGATGGACCTGGCCATCACGATCACGAGGATCTGCGAGACATACGGGGACGGGTCGCAGTTGTGCACCGACCAGAACCCCAACAGCTTCCCGCTCGGCGTCGCGGTGTCCACCGCGATCGGCGGCCAGCATTACGACGCGGCGACGCGCACCTTCACCTGGACCGCGTGGCCGAACGGATCCGGCTACTCCGCGGTCCGCTTCAGCTGCGGCGACACCGCTGCCGACATGCCGGCGACGGGCCAGACCGCGAGCTGCCAGGCGCCCGGAACCGACCCCGACCCCTCGCTCGTCATCTCCGTGACGCGCTCCGCGGGCGACACGTACAGCACCCCCTATCCCGCTTCGGGCATGCAATGACCCGGCACCGTCATACTGATGACCGGACCGGCCTGCGGCGGTCCGCGTCCCGTACCCCACCCCGAGAGGCCCGCGCATGACGATGACCCCTGAGCAGGCCACCTGGTTCGCGGGCGTGTTCGACCGGCTGGTGCAGAACATCGACCGCGTGCTGCTGGGCAAGTCGCACGTCATCCGGCTGGCGCTGACCGCGATGCTCAGCGAGGGCCACCTGCTGCTCGAGGACTTCCCGGGCACGGGCAAGACGTCGCTGGCGCGCGCGATCGCGGAGAGCGTGCGCAGTTCGACCAACCGCATCCAGTTCACCCCGGACCTGCTCCCGGGCGACATCACGGGTGTCAACATCTACGACCAGCGCACCGGCGCCTTCGATTTCCACCGCGGCCCGATCTTCGCCAACATCGTGCTCGCCGACGAGATCAACCGGGCGAGCCCGAAGACCCAGTCGGCCCTGCTCGAGGTGATGGAGGAGCAGCAGGTGACCGTTGACGGGGTCCGGCACACCGTCTCGGCGCCCTTCATGGTGATCGCCACGCAGAATCCGATCGAGCAGGCGGGCACGTACCGGCTGCCGGAGGCGCAGCTCGACCGCTTCCTGATGAAGGCGTCGATCGGGTATCCCGACCACGAGGCGACCCTGCGCATCCTGGAGGGGGCGGAGCACCGCGCCCACGAGGTCGTCGTGCCGGAGGTGGTCTCGGCGGCGACGGTCGTCGAGATGGCGACCATGGCCCGCGGGGTGCACGTGGACGCGACGATCAACGACTACGTCGCCCGCCTCGTCGACGCGACGCGCGCCGCCGAGGAGATCCGGCTCGGCGTCAGCGTGCGCGGCGCCCTCGCCCTCGTGCGCACGGCGAAGACCCTCGCCGCGTCGAACGGCCGCTACTACGTGACGCCGGACGACGTGAAGGCCCTCGCCGAGCCGGTTCTCGCGCACCGCCTCGTGCTCGACCCCGAGGCGGAGTTCGAGGGCGTCTCAGCGTCGAGCGTCGTCGGTCAGCTCCTCATCGAGATCCCGCCGCCGAGCGATCGGGTCACCGTGTGACCAGCACCGTCACCCGCACGCAGGCCGAGCTCACCAACGCGCGCGCCCGGATCGTCGGCGAGCGCGAGGGCGCGATGGCCGACGCCATCGTGTGGATCGTGCGCACCACCTCCGTCGCAGGGCGCGCCATCGCCCGCGTCGCGCGCAGAGCCGGCTCGGTGGTCACCCCGCTCGGCTGGTCGCTCGGCGCCGTCGCGGTGGCGGCCCTCGTGCTCGGGTACGTGTTCGGCTGGACCGAGGCCGTGGTGGCGGGGTGGACCGCGGCCGCGCTGCTGGTCATCGCGACCGGCTACCTGGCCGGACGCATCGGCTTCGACGTCGGTCTGTCGCTGCCCTCCAACCGCGTCGTCGTCGGGGATCGCGCTCCCGGCGAGGTCGTGGTGCGCAACCCGGGTCGGCGGCGTCTCTCCGGCGTGCGGATCGAGGTGCCGGTCGGCGAGGGGCTCGCGGAGTTCGCCTCCCCGGCCCTGGCGGTCGGCGAGGAGCACTCGGACGTGTTCGTCGTGCCGACCACCCGGCGCGGCATCGTCCCGATCGGGCCCGTCCGCACCGTCCGCGCCGACCCCATCGGCCTGCTGCGCCGCGAGGTCGTCTGGGCCGACTCGCTCGACCTGTTCGTGCATCCGCGCACCGTCGCCATCCCGAGCATGAGCACCGGCTTCGTGCGCGATCTGGAGGGGGCGCCGACGCGCGACCTCACGTCGAGCGACATCGCGTTCCACGCCTTGCGGGAGTACCAGCCGGGCGACGAGCGGCGCTACATCCACTGGAAGAGCACCGCGAAGACCGGCAGCTACATGGTGCGCCAGTTCGAGGAGACCCGGCGCAGCCACCTGCTCGTCGCCCTGAGCCTGTCGGCCGCCGACTACGCGTCGGACGAGGAGTTCGAGCTCGCGGTCAGCGCCACCGGGTCCCTCGGCGTGCGCGCCATGCTCGACTCGCGCACGGTCTCGGTCGTCGCCAGCGCCGCGACCCCCGACTTCGCCAAGCGGATGGTGCTGAGCGCCCGCCGGCTCAGCACCGTCAACCGCGGTCGTCTGCTCGACGACCTGGCCGGCGTCGAGACGACCGCCGCTGCCCTCCGCCTCCCGGAGCTCGCACGCGTCTCGGTCGACGACGCCGCGGGCACGTCGATCGCGTTCCTGATCGCGGGGTCGGCACCGACCGCGGCCCAGCTGCGCGCCGCCGCCGCGCACTTCCCGCTCGGAGTCGACGTGGTCGCGATCGTCTGCGACGCGGGTGCGGTGCCGTCGCTGCGGCGCGTGGCGGACCTGAGTGTGCTGACCATCGGCTACCTGGAGGACCTCAAGCACAGTCTCGCGAAACGGCTGGCGACATGAGCGCCCGGCTGCGCGCGGGAAGCGCGAGCGTCGACACGGCGATCGCCCTGGCGGCCGTCGGGCTCGCCGCCTGGTCGTTCTGGCCGGTCTACCAGTCGGCGGCGTTCGTCGTCCTCCTCGCGGCGACGCTGGTGCTCGGCGGGGCCGTCGGTGTGCTCGGCGCCGTCTTCCGCTGGCCGAGCATCGTCGTGGCCGGTGCCGTGGCGCTGGTGTACCTCGGCGCCGGAGTGCAGCTCGCGGTCCCGACCGAGGCCACCGGTGGCGGCGTCCTCCCGACCGGCGCGGGCTTCGTCGACCTCGTCCAGGCGACCTGGCTGAGCTGGAAGCAGCTGGTCACGATCTCCGTCCCCGTCGGGTCGTACCAGGCCCTCCTCGTGCCCGCGTTCATCCTGATCCTGCTGACCACCGTGGTCACGGTGAGCGTCGCTCTGCGCGCCCGCACCCCGGAGACCGCGACGCTGCCGCCGGTGCTCCTTCTGCTCGCGGGCATCGCCCTCGGCTCGGGCACGTCGGCGGTCCCGCTCTGGCTGGTGCTGGGGCTCCTGGCACTCCTCCTGGTCTGGCTCATCCGGTTCCGGCTGCGGCGTCGGTCCGCCGCGCTGCGTGCGCTGGGGGAGCAGAGCGGCCTCTCCGTCGAGACGCCGCGCGAACGACGGTCCACGGCCCTCCTCACCGGTGTCGGCGCGCTCGTGATGCTGGTCGGCGCGTCCGCGGTCGGTATCGCCGCCGCGGTCGCGGTGCCTCCCGCCACCGACCGCCAGGTCGTGCGCACGGCCGTCGAGCAGCCGTTCGATCCGCGCGCCTATCCCAGCCCGCTCAGCGGGTTCCGGTCGTACCTCGAGAGCCCGCGCGCGGACGAGCCAATGCTCACGGTCTCGGGCATCCCTTCGGATGGACGGCTGCGGATCGCGACCCTGGACACCTACGACGGCGTCACCTACTCGGTCGGCAGCGATGGGACGACCAGTGCGTCCGGATCGTTCACCCGTGTGCCCTACCGGCTCGATCAGTCGCGCGTACGCGGTAGCG
Source organism: Leifsonia naganoensis (assembly GCF_013410615.1). Lineage (NCBI taxonomy): Bacteria > Bacillati > Actinomycetota > Actinomycetes > Micrococcales > Microbacteriaceae > Leifsonia > Leifsonia naganoensis. The sequence goes on along the minus strand of NZ_JACCHJ010000001.1, from coordinate 3,957,022 downwards.
ACCACACGGTCACGGTCACGGTCCGCGACTACCGCGGTCCCTGGGTGCCCGGCACCGGCCAGCTGGAGCAGATCGCGTTCCACGGGGGCGACGCGTCGACGCTGGCGGGTGCGTTCTTCTACAACGACGTGACCGGCACCGGAGCGCTGACGACGGCGCTGCGGTCCGGCGACAGCTACACCGCCGATTCGGTGGTGAAGCCGACGGTCACGGCGGCCGGGCTGGAGAAGGCGGAGCCGGGGTCCGATGCGGTGCCGAAGCCGACCGTGATCCCGGACGAGCTCGCCTCGGTGCTCCAGAAGTACACCGCCGGCGTGACCGGTGCCGGTGCCAAGCTGGCGGCGGCTCTCCGCGGTCTCGCGCAGGACGGCTACATCAGCCACGGGATCGGCCCCGACGAGCCAGCGAGCCGATCCGGACACGGCGCGGACCGGATCACGGAGCTCCTCACGGACGTGCCGATGCTCGGGGACCAGGAGCAGTACGCGGTGACCGCCGCCCTGATGGCGCGCCAGCTGGGCTTCCCCGCGCGCGTGGTGTTCGGATTCGTCGCACCGGCGGATGCCGCCTCGAGCGCCACGGTCACCCTCACCGGATCGGACGTCTCGGCGTGGATCGAGGTGCAGACCGCGGACGGCTGGGTCACGGTGGACCCGACCCCGCCCGTGCGGCCCGTCCCGCCCAAGCAGCCGGAGCAGCCCACCGAGATCTCGCGGCCCCAGACCAATGTGCAGCCGCCCGTCGACGAGAACCCCCAGCAGAACGACGAGCCGCCGCAGGCGCAGGTCGACACCACCGATCAGCAGCCGCCGAACCCCCTGGTCGAGACGCTGCTCGCGATCCTGGTGGTGGTGGGTTGGACGCTGCTGATCCTGGCGGTCCTCGCGGCGCCCTTCCTCGCCGTGCTCGCGGCCAAGTGGCGGCGCCGGGCGTTGCGGAGGTCCGCCTCGACCGCGTCGGAGCGCATCGTCGGCGGGTGGCGCGAGTTCGCCGACGCGGCCGTCGATCACGGCTACGACCCGCCGCCCGCCGCGACCCGCGTGGAGTTCGCGCAGACCATCGGAGGCAACCGCGCTGCCGCGCTCGCGAAGGTCGCCGACCGCGCCGTCTACAGCCCCACCGCGCCGACGCCGGAGGAGGCCGATTCGGTCTGGAAGGCCGTCGACGACCTGCGCGGGCAGCTCGATCGGCGCGACACGCGCTGGAAGAGGGTGCTGGCGGCCGTCTCGTTGCGTTCCCTCGGATACCGTGGAGGAAGGCGTGAGAGGAGAGACGGGCGATGAACTGTCGGGTGTGCGGAGCCGAGCTGAGCGAGGGGACGCTGTTCTGCGGCCGGTGCGGGAGCTCGGTGACCGCGACGCGCGTGCGTGAGCCCGAGGTCGCCGACCCGCGTCCCTCCGACACGACGATCGTCGAGCGGCTTCCGAAGCCCGCGGTGGCCGGCGTCTTCCTCGACGAGGACGGTCTGCCTCCCACCGAGGCCGTCGCCGTCCTGCCGATCGAGACGGCACCGCCCGTCGCGACGGCTGTCGCGCCGTATACCCTGAGCTTCTCGACGGGGGAGACCGTCACGGTGTCCGGATCCGGTCTCGTCGGTCGACGCCCGATCACGCAGCCGGGGGAAGAGGTCGACCAGCTCGTCGTGGTCTCCGACCCGGCCCGCAGCGTGTCCAAGACGCACCTCGAGTTCGGGCTGGAGGGCGACGACCTCTGGATCTGCGACCGCTACTCCGGCAACGGCACGATCGCCCGCCCGCTGGGCGCGACCGCGCGCCAGTGCGAAGCCGGCCGCCGCTACCGCGTCACCCGCGGCACCCGCGTCGAGATCGGCGACCAGTGGTTCGACGTCAGCTGAGCTGACCGTCGCCACCGGAGGAGTTCCGGCCGGCACCGCACACTGACGGTGGCTACCGGAGGACATCTCGCCTCCCCAGACCCCGAACCCCTCCGTTCCCTGCGTTCTGCGGGGGTCCTGCCCGCCATCTCCTCCGTTCTCGTCGCGCGGCTGAACGCAGCGAAAGGAGGGGCTCGCACCGGGACCTGGTGCGAACCCCTCCCTTCGGAGTGGAGCAGTCGCTAGACGAGCGCCTCCGCGATCTCGGCGGCCTGCAGGCCGTGCGCTTCGGCGACACCCGCGTTGACGACCTGGCCGCTGTGCACGTTGAGGCCCAGGCCGAGGGAGGCGTCGGCGCGGAGTGCCGCCTGCCAGCCGCGGTTCGCGATCGCGCGGGCGTACGGGAGGGTCGCGTTGGTGAGCGCGTAGGTGGAGGTGTGCGGCACCGCGCCGGGCATGTTCGCGACGCAGTAGAACAGCGACTGGTGCACCGTGAAGGTCGGGTCGGCGTGCGTGGTCGGGTGCGAGTCGGCGAAGCAGCCGCCCTGGTCCACGGCGATGTCGACGAGCACGCTGCCCGGCTTCATCCGCGAGACGAGGTCGTTGCTGACCAGCTTGGGCGCCTTGGCTCCCGGGACGAGCACCGAGCCGATGACGAGGTCGGATGCCACGACCGCCTTCTCGATCTCGAAGCTGTTGGAGGCGATGGTCTTGATCCGACCCGCGTAGAGCGCGTCGAGCTCCCGCAGCCGGGCGATGTTGGTGTCGAGCACCGTCACCTCCGCGCCCAGGCCGACGGCGACCGAGGTGGCGTTGGTGCCGGCGACGCCGCCGCCGAGCACGGTGACGACGGCCGGGTGCGTGCCGGGGACGCCGGGGACCAGGAGGCCCGGGCCGCCGTTCGGCTTGAGCATCGTGTTGGCGCCGACGATGGGGGCGAGTCGTCCGGCGACCTCGCTCATCGGGGCGAGCAGTGGGAGGGAACGGTTCGGCAGCTGCACGGTCTCGTAGGCGATCGCGGTCACGCCGGAGGCGATGAGGGCACGTGTGAGAGCCTCGTCGGCCGCCAGGTGCAGGTAGGTGAAGAGCACCAGCCCGTCGCGGAAGTAGCCGTACTCGCTCGCGATCGGCTCCTTGACCTTCAGGATCAGGTCGCCGGCGGCCCACGTGGCCGCGGCATCCGGGAGGATGGTGGCTCCGGCGCTCGCGTAGAGCTCGTCGGGGATGGAGGAGCCCACGCCCGCACCCGCCTCGACGTAGACCTCGTGCCCGGCTCCGACCAGGTCGTGCACACCGGCCGGGGTGATCGCCACCCGGAACTCGTTGTTCTTGATCTCGCGGGGGATCGCGACCTTCATGGGATTCCTCTCACATCGACGTGGTGATTCCCTCTCACCCTAGCCGCCTCGACGGAGGATTTCGATAGTGATTTCGATCTGTCTCCGCGGATTCCGCATTCTGGTGTGATGCGCGACGTGGATATCGTCCGTCATGCTCCCGCGCACGCCCTCCGGGAGCCGCGATGTGCGGTTTCCCGGGTGAATCGCCGCGATCGGAACGGATTTCGTGAAGATCATGTTTCGGATCCGACGTTTTGCCCTTCTTCTGGTGCGCACCGCTGCGTCCTGTGCCAGTATCGACCCACCGCGACGGCACGCCGGAGTGTCTCGGTCAGGCGTCGCCCAGTGGTCCGTGTTCGAGCCCCGAAGGAGCACCTCAGTGAATCCCAGGCCCCTCCCGCAAGACCCGATGATCCGCCAGCTCGTGCAGTCCGCGCGTGCATCCCAGCTCTCGCGCCGCGGCCTGCTGGCCGGGCTGAGCGCCGGCGCCGCCACGCTCGCCCTCGCCGCCTGCTCCACCGGCGGCGCCTCGGGCAAGCCGACCCCGGCGAAGGACAACTCGTCGACGGACAAGACGATGACGTGGGCGAACTGGCAGGCCTACCTCGATCAGGACGACGACGGCGGATACCCGACGCTCGAGGCGTTCCAGAAGCAGAGCGGGATCACGGTCAAGTACGACGTCGCCGTCGACGACAACAACACGTACTACGCGAAGGTCAAGGATCAGCTCGCGCTCGGCAAGGACATCGGCGCCGACACGGTCTGCCTGACGGACTGGATGATCGCCCGGTGGATCCGCCTCGGCTACGTGCAGTCGTTCGACGAGAGCGCCATCCCGAACAAGAAGAACCTGGTGGCCAACCTGCAGGACATCGACTTCGACCCGGGACGGAAGAAGTCCCTGCCCTGGCAGAGCGGCTTCGCCGGCATCTGCTGGAACAAGGAGAAACTGCCGCAGGGCCTGAAGTCGGTCGACGACCTCTGGAAGCCCGAACTCAAGGGCAAGGTCGGCGTTCTGAGCGAGATGCGCGACACGATGGGCCTGCTCCTCCTGCAGCAGGGCGTCGACATCTCGAAGACCTTCTCCGACGCCGACTTCGACAAGGCCATCGACACGCTGACGAAGAAGGTCAGCGATGGCCAGATCCGCAACATCAAGGGCAACTCGTACCTCAACGACCTGAAGAGCGGTGACACCCTCGCCGCCATCTGCTGGTCGGGCGACATCACGCAGCTGAACGCGGAAGCCGGCGACAACTGGGAGTTCGTGCTCCCGGAGGCCGGCGGCACGCTCTGGAGCGACAACTTCGTCATCCCGATCGGCTCCACGCGCAAGGCGAACGCCGAGAAGCTGATCGACTACTACTACCAGCCGGAGGTCGCGGCGGAGGTGGCGGCCTGGGTCAACTACATCACCCCGGTGGAGGGCGCGAAGGCGGCAGCGGTCGCCATCGATCCCGCCCTGGCGGACAACCAGCTGATCTTCCCCGACGCCGACACCCTGTCGCAGGCGCACATCTTCCGCTCCCTCAGCACGGCCGAGGAGCAGAAGTACCAGGCCGCGTTCCAGAAAGTGATCCTGGGGGCCTGATGCCGAAGGGAGTCTTCGCCGACTCGGGCGCCGACCTGCGTCTCGCCGGCATCACCAAGCGCTTCCCGGGGTTCACCGCCATCGAGGAGCTCGACCTCACCATCCCCGCCGGCTCGTTCTTCGCGCTGCTCGGCCCGAGCGGCTGCGGCAAGACCACGACCCTGCGTCTCGTCGCGGGCCTCGAGGAGCCGACGGAGGGGCAGATCCTCATCGGCGGCAAGGACGTCACCCGGACCAAGCCGTTCCAGCGGCCGGTCAACACGGTGTTCCAGAGCTACGCGCTCTTCCCGCACATGACGATCCTCGAGAACGTCGCGTTCGGGCTGCGCCGCCGCAAGATCGGCGATCCCGTGGCGAAGGCCCACGAGGCGCTCCGCCTGGTCGAGCTGGACCATCTCGCAGCGCGTCGGCCCTCCCAGCTGTCGGGCGGCCAGCAGCAGCGGGTGGCGCTCGCCCGCGCCATCGTCAACCGGCCCGCCCTCCTGCTGCTGGACGAGCCGCTCGGCGCGCTCGATCTCAAGCTGCGGCGGCAGATGCAGCTGGAGCTGAAGTCCATCCAGACCGAGGTCGGTCTCACCTTCGTCCACGTCACGCACGACCAGGAGGAGGCCATGACCATGGCCGACACCGTCGCCGTGATGAACAAGGGACGCATCGAGCAGATGGGAGCTCCTGAGCTGCTCTACGAGCTGCCCTCGACGGTGTTCGTGGCGAACTTCCTCGGCCAGTCGAACCTCTTCGTCGGGCCGGTGCGCGAGTCGGGCGCCGACACGATCGGGGTGGAGGTCGCGGGCGACAGCATCCACGTCCCACGCTCCCGCGCGCAGCGCGACGCCGGGTTCGTCACGGTCGGGGTGCGGCCGGAGAAGCTGACACTGCACGAGACGCCCGACACGATCCCGTCCGGGGCCAACAGCCTCGGCCCGGGGCGCGTCACCGACGTCTCGTTCAGCGGAGTCAGCACGCAGTACCTGGTCGACATCGCGGGCCTCGGGAGCGTGATCGTGTTCGCGCAGAACATGCACAGCGGTCCGGTCGCCGCGCTCGGCGCCTCGGTCTGGGTCGCCTGGGATGCGTCGCACACGTTCGTGCTGGCCGACGAGCCGCCGGCGGACGGTCGCTTCGCCGACGACGCGGACACCCAGGCGATCGCCGCCCAGGCCCGCGACCGGATGCTCGCGGAGCTGGAGGAGGCGTAGATGGCCCTCGCCGCCTTCACCGGTCCGGCGCCGACGCAGGACACCGAGCCCGCGGTCCGCCGCAAGAGCGGAATCGCCCTCGTGCTCCTGCTGCCGGGTGTCGCGTACCTCGTGCTGTTCTTCCTGACGCCGCTCGTCTCGCTCATCATCACGTCGTTCCAGACGCCCGTGCCCGATGGCGACATCGGCCAGTACCAGGCCGCCTTCCAGTGGAGCAACTACACCGATGCGATCTCGGAGTACTGGCCCCAGATCCTCCGCTCGTTCGCCTACGCGCTCATCGCCACGGCGGCCGCGCTGGTGATCAGCTACCCGCTCGCCTACTTCATCGGGGTGAAGATGCGGGGGAGGCCGCTCGCGCAGAACCTGCTGATGACCCTGGTCATCGCGCCGTTCTTCATCAGCTTCCTGCTGCGCACCCTGGCCTGGAAGTCGATCCTGAGCGACGACGGCGTGGTCGCGAGCGCCTTGCGCGCCATCTCGGTCCTGCCGCCGGACGCGCACATCACGGGCACGCCGTTCTCGGTGATCTTCGGTCTCACGTACAACTTCATCCCTTTCATGACACTGCCGCTCTACTCGACCCTCGAGCGGCTGGACGTGCGGCTGCTGGAGGCGGGGCAGGACCTGTACGCGAACGCCTGGACCACGTTCCGCAAGGTGACCGTGCCGCTGTCGATGCCGGGCATCGTGTCCGGGACCCTGCTGACCTTCATCCCGGCAGCGGGCGACTACATCAACGCGTCGCAGGACTTCCTCGGCGCCGCCGACACCTCGATGATCGGCAACGTCATCGAGAGCAACTTCCTGGTGCTGCAGAACTATCCGGCGGCCGCGGCGATGTCGGTGGTCCTGATGGCGGTGATCCTGGTGATCGTCGGCGTCTACGTCCGGCGGAGCGGGACGGAGGACCTGCTGTGACCACGACCCTCCCGAACCGGACGAGCACGAGCACCAGCTCGCGGTCCACTGCCCCACGACCGCCGCGGCGCCGGTTCGCGGGCCTCGGCCTCGGCGTCTACGCCTTCCTCGCGCTGGCGTTCCTGCTGATCCCGATCGTCTACACGTTCGTCTTCTCGTTCAACGACGCGATCAAGAACAACATCGCGTGGCGCGGGTTCACCCTGCGCAACTGGACGAACGTGTGCGACGCCGCCGGAATCTGCGACGCGTTCATGGCGAGCATCGTGATCGGCCTGATCTCGACGGTGATCGCGACCGTGCTCGGCACGATGATCGCCATCGCGCTGATGCGCTACCGATTCCGCTTCCGCTCGCAGACCAGCCTCCTGCTCTTCCTGCCGATGGCGAGTCCCGAGGTCGTGCTCGGTGCGGGACTCGCGGCCCAGTTCCTGAGCCTCGGCGTCAACAAGGGCTTCGGCACGATCATCATCGCCCACGTGATGTTCTGCATCAGCTTCGTGGTCGTGACGGTGAAGGCCCGGGTCGCGAGCCTGGACCCGGCGCTGGAGGAGGCGGGGCGCGACCTCTACGGGTCGCCCAACGCGGTCTTCTGGCGCATCACCTTCCCCCTGCTGCTGCCGGGCATCCTCTCGGCGGCGCTGCTGTCCTTCTCGCTGAGCTTCGACGACTTCATCATCACGAACTTCAACGCCGGCGCAGTCACGACCTTCCCGATGTACATCTACATCGCGGCGTCGCGCGGCATCCCGGCCCAGGCGAACGTGATCGCGTCGGCGGTGTTCATCCTGACGATCCTTGTCGTGCTGATCTCGCAGCTGACCGCGGCCGCCCGCGCCCGCCGTCTCGCCCGCTCGACGCAGTAGGCGCGACCGAGACCCCCAAAGCCGTTCGGGCCCGACAGCGGAAGCTGCCGGGCCCGTTCGGTGTGCGGAGGGATCCGCTCAGACGTACGCGGCGCGGATCTCGCCGACCGGCTCGCCGCGGCCGAGCACCGCGAGGTCGAGCCGGGGGAGCAGCGCGTCGACGGCGGCGCGGTCGACCGCTCCGGCGTCGGCGAGCAGCGACAGGCCGACCACGGTCGCCGCACGGAGGCTGCCGTCGAGCATCTTCAGCGTGACGGTGGTGCCGTCCGGCGCGGCCATGACCATGACGCCCTCGGCTCCGCCCTTGGCGAAGACGCCGAGCTCGTCGATGACGACGGTGTTCGCGCGCCCGGGGCCGTCGATCGCCCAGCCGTCGGCGAGCACCGCGTTCTTGAGCAGCGCCGCATTGCGGTAGAGCGCGAACGGCGAGCCGTCGGACGCCGTGGCGATGCGCTGGATGCCGCGGGCCAGCGCCACGAGCGACATCGCGTGCACGGGGGCGCCGCAGCCGTCGACGCCGGTCGCGACGACCTTCTCGCCGGTGAGGCGCTCGACGGTGTCGCGGATGTGGTGCTGCAGCGGGTGCTGCGGGTCGAGGTAGCTCTCGAGCGGCCAGCCGTTGACCCGGCAGGCGACCAGCATGGCCGCGTGCTTGCCGGAGCAGTTCATGAAGAGCGGCTGCTTCTGCTCGCCGGCGCGGATCGCGTCGTCCCGCGCCGCGGAGTCGAGCGGCCAGTCCGGCGGGCAGAGGAGCGCGTCGGTGCTGAGCTGCGCCTGAGCCAGGATGGTACGCACGACCGACAGGTGCGCCGGCGTGCCCGCGTGGCTGGCGGTGGCGAGCACGGCACGCGCACCCTCCAGCGCCACCCCGGCCCCGAGGATCGCGACGGCCTGGAAGGGCTTCATCGTCGATCGCGGGAAGACGGGCTTCTCCGGCGCGCCCAGCGAGCGGGCGATCGCGCCGTCCGGGCCGAGCACGACGGCCGAGCCGACATGCCGCGACTCGACGAAACCGCTGCGCTCGACGACCGCGAGCTCGACGGCCTCGGCGCCCGAGAAGACGGCGGCGCTCACGGCCGGGCTCACAGGGCGGCGAACGCGTCGTCGATCACGGAGATCGCGTCGGCGATGAGCTCGTCGGAGACGGCGAGGCTCGGGAGGAAGCGGAGCACGTTGCCGTAGGTGCCGGCGTTGAGCAGGAGCACGCCCTGCTGCGCCGCGTACGCGACGATCTTCGAGACGGCGTCGGCGTTCGGCAGCTTGGTGGTCTGGGCGGTGCCCGGCTGGACGAGCTCGATCGCGATCATCGCGCCGATGCCGCGCACCTCGCCGATGATCTCGTACTTCTCCTGAAGGCCCCGCAGGCCCGCGGTGAGCGACGCCTCGATGCGGCGTCCCTCGGCGAGGAGGTCGTTCTTCTCGATCTCGTCGAACACGGCGATCGCGGCGGCCGCGGCCACCGGGTTGCCGCCGAAGGTGCCGCCCAGTCCGCCCGGCTGCGCCGAGTCCATGATCTCGGCGCGGCCGGTGACCGCGGCGAGCGGGAGGCCGCCGGCAATGCCCTTGGCGCTGAGCACCAGGTCGGGCACGAGACCGAAGTGCTCGCTCGCGAAGTAGGCGCCGGTGCGGGCCATGCCGCTCTGGATCTCGTCGGCGATGAAGACGACGCCGTTGGCGGTGCACCACTCCTGGAGGGCGGTCAGGAAGCCCTCGGCGGGGACCATGAAGCCGCCCTCGCCCTGGATGGGCTCGGCGACGAGGCAGGCGAGATCGGACGCGCCCACGACCTTCTCGAGATAGGCGATGGTGCGGGCCGCGGCCTCGGCGCCGGACAGGCCGTCGTGGTACGGGTAGGAGTTGGGGGCGTGGTAGACGTCGCCGGCGAACGGGCCGAAGCCGGTCGCGTAGGGCGCCGCCTTGTAGTTCATGGCCATCGTGAGGTTGGTGCGGCCGTGGTACGCGTGGTCGAGCACGGCGACGGCGCGGCGGCCGGTGTGCTTGCGGGCGATCTTCACGCCGTTCTCGACCGCCTCGGCGCCCGAGTTCACGAGCACGGTCTTCTTGGCGTGGTCGCCGGGGGTGTGGTCGGCGAGCAACTCGGCGACGCGCACGTACTCCTCGTACGGGGTGATGGTGAAGAGCGTGTGGATGACGTCCTGCAGCTGCTCGGCGGCGGCGGAGACGACGGCGGTCTCGGTGTGGCCGACCGTCGTGACGCCGATGCCGGCGCCGAAGTCGACGAACTGGTTGCCGTCGACGTCGACCAGGATGGCGCCGTTGGCGCGGGCGATGTACACGGGGAGCGCGGAGGAGACACCCGTCGGCACGACGGCGAGGCGGCGCTGGTGGAGCGCCTGGGAGGCCGGGCCGGGTACGGCGGTGACGATGCGGCGTTCCTGCGGAACGGTGTAGACGGGCGCGTTCAGGGTGTCAGTCATGATGGATCGATTCTAACCGTGGTGTCAGAATCGGACCATGAGACTCGAGCACCAGTACGCGATCGATCTGCAGTGGACCGGCAATCGCGGCACCGGCACCAGCGGCTACAAGGACTACGGCCGGGATCACGTGATCAGCGCCGAGGGCAAGCATCCGCTCGAGGGCTCGGCCGACCGGGCGTTCTTCGGCGATCGGGATCGCTGGAACCCGGAGGAGCTCCTGCTCGCGGCCCTCTCGCAGTGCCACATGCTCAGCTACCTCGCCGAAGCGGCCCGCGCGGGCGTGGTGGTCGTCGGCTACGCGGACGCCGCGACCGGGACGATGGAGCAGACCGCGAACGGCGGCGGGCATTTCACCGAGGCGGTCCTCCACCCGCGCGTCACCGTCGCAGACCCGGCTCAGCGGGAGCTCGCGGCGGCTCTGCACGGCCCGGCATCCGAGAAGTGCTTCATCGCGGCGAGCGTGAACTTCCCCGTCCGCCACGAGCCGGAACTGCTCACCCTGGCCTGAGCCTTGGGGAGGCCTAGAGGCGCTCCGGGTGCAGCACCCGCTTGACGCGCTCGACCGGGTTGGCGGGCGGCGCCTCGTTGTAGGTGCCCGCGAGCTCCTGGCCCGTGAGGGCGTGGATGGCGGCCATGATCTCGTCGGTGGCCTGACGGCGAGCGCGGCCCGACTCCGGCGGACCGTAGTGGGCCAGGTCGAGCGGCTCGCCGAACGCGACCGTCACCCGGCGCACGCGCGGGAACTTCGCGCCGACCGGCTGCATCTCGTCGGTGCCGATGAGCCCGACCGGGACGACCTTCGCGCCGGTGGTGAGCGCCAGCCAGCCCACACCGGTGCGGCCTTTGTAGAGACGGCCGTCGAGCGAGCGGGTGCCCTCGGGGTAGAGGGCGAACGCCGCGCCGGTGTCGATGATGCGGCGGGACTGCTCCAGCGCCTCCTGGGCGGCCTGCCCGGCGCCGCGGCGCACGCCCACGGCGCCGATCGCGGTGAAGAAGGAGCGGGAGATGCGGCCCTTGAGCCCGGTCCCCTCGAAGTAGTGCGACTTGGCGAGGAACTGCACGCGTCGCGGCGACATCAGCGGGATGAGGATGGAGTCGATGAACGACTGGTGGTTGCTGGCGAGGATCACCTTGCCGTGGCGGGGGACGTTCTTGCGGCCGATGACGCGGGGCCGGTAGACGATCTTGGCGATGGGAGCCATGATCCAGCGCCCGAGATAGTAGGTGAGGCCGGGCCGCTGCACCGGGGCCGGCCCGTCGTCGGGTTCGTGGATCATCACCTTTCGAGGGTAGTCCGATTCATATGCCACCCGGCGCATGCGCGGCGACGGGCTGGGCGACCTCCAGTCTCCCGTCCACGAGGCGGACCACGCGGTGCATGCGCGGCAGATGGACGACGTCGTGCGTGACGAGCAGGGTCGCGGCGTCGCGCTCGGTGCTGAGGCGCAGGATGAGGTCGATGATCTCGGCCCCGCGCTCCTGGTCGAGCGCGCTCGTCGGCTCGTCCACCAGCAGCGCCGACGGATCGTTCATCAGGGCGCGGGCGATGTTCACGCGCTGCCGCTGGCCGCCCGAGAGCTGGTGGGGACGCTTATTCCGCTGAGCGGAGAGCCCGACGGCGTCGAGCAGCTCGTCGGCGCGGCGCGTGGCAGCGGCGCGGGCTCCCGGACGGCGCTTGCCGCCGAGCTCGCCCATCACGCGGAGCTGCTCGCTCGCGGTGAGGGAGGGCAGCAGGTTCGACTGCTGGAAGACGATGCCGATGCCCGTCCGGCGCAGTTCGGCGGCAGCGGCCGCATCGAGCCCCGTCGCGTCCACGTCGCCGATCGTCACCCGGCCGGAGTCGGGGCGGATGAGGGTCGCGGCCACCGCGAGGAGGCTGGACTTGCCCGAGCCGCTGGGTCCCGTCACCGCGGTGACGGTGCCCGGCCGGGCGGTGAGGCTGACGTGATCGACGGCGGTGACGCGGGTGGCGCCGTCGGGGAAGGTGAGGGTGACGTCGTCGAGCTGGATCATCGGTTGCTCCCGAGTGCGGTGAGGGGGTCGGCGGAGGTGACGGAGCGGAGCGCGAACGCGGCCCCGGCGAGTCCGAGCACGACGAGGATCGCGCCCGGGAGGAGGGTGGTGAGCGGGCTGAGCAGGAACGGCAGTGCGCTCCCGGCCAGGGCTCCGAGCCCGGCGACGACGGCGAGTCCGACACCGATCCCGAGCAGGAGGACGATCAGCGCCTGGCCCAGCGCGTCCCGCACCAGGGCCGGCGTGCTGGCACCGAGCGCCTTGAGCACGGCGACATCCCCCTTGCGCTGCATCGTCCACACGGTGAAGAACGCGCCGACGACCAGTCCGGAGATGCCGAACAGCAGGGCGATCATCAGCAGGAGCGACCCGATCTCGGAGCGGAACGAGCTCAGGGCGGTCAGCGACCCGATGGTGGTCTCGGAGACGGTGTCGTTGGCGGAGTCCGCCGCCGTCCAATCCGGGCTGCCGGTGACGGCGAGCACGGTCGCGTAGGCGTCGGGATTGCCGGTGCCCGCGGAGTACCGCTGCCAATCGGTCAGGGTCATCCGGATGACCGGGGTGTGGCTGTACCAGCCGTCTCCGGCGACCGACGCCACGGAGTACGACGTGCCGCCGATGGTGACGTCGTCGCCCGGCGAGGCGCCGAGGGCGGACGCTGCGCCGGTCGAGAGCGACACCGAGCCGTCCGTGAGCGTGCCGCCGTCGCCGCTGGAGGCGGGCATCCCGAACAGCGCGACGGCCGTGCGGGTGCTGCCGGCCTCGGCGCGCGACTGGGCGATGCCGATCGGCTCGACGGAGCTCACGCCGGCCGTCCGCGACCATGCAGCCGATTGGTCGGCGGTGACGGCGGAGTCCGCGAAGGAGGCCCCGGCGTCGCCGGCTTGCGGTGCCGAGAAGACGAGCCGGTCGCCCGGCAGGGTGAGGACGGCGGAGACGTTCTGCGTCGCCAGCCCGCCGGTGAGGCCGCTCAGGAAGCCGACGAGCACGGTGATGAGGGCGACGACGGATCCGATGAGGAGGAACCGGCCGCGGGCGAAGCGCAGGTCGCGGAGCGCGACGAACATGGGAGGCCTTTCGAGCGTTGAGAGACGGGACGGGATGGTGCTTCCAGCCTCGCCACCCGCGCCGATCCGGGCATCGGCCGTCGGAACAGGCCTGCGCGACCGATCGGGCGAACCGCCGCTCCACCTTTCGGACGATGCCGCCGCTCCCGACTCCCGCGTAGAGTCCAGACATGGCTCACACCGCGCTCACTCCGGTCTTCGTGGGCCTGCGCACCGGGCTGCACGTGCTGTTCGTCGTGCTCGCCGGCCTGGTGATCGTGCGAGCCCTCGTCGTGCCGTCGTCGTCGACCATCGCGATCGTGGCGGTCGCGGTGGTGCTGATCGCCACGTACTTCGTGGGGGCGGCACTGGCCCGCGGCGCGGGGGCGCGCGGGCATGCGGCCGGACTGATCTGGCTCACCCTGCTCACCGTCGAATGGGCCGCGCTGCTCTGGCTGAGCACCGAGGCCGCCTACCTCGTCTTCCCCCTCTTCTTCCTCTACCTCCATCTGCTCGGCGGCCGGTGGGGAGCGGTGGCCATCCTGCTCTCCACCGCGGCGGCGATCGTCGCCCTCGGCCTCCACGGCGGCTGGACCGTCGGCGGCGTGGTCGGCCCGCTGGTCGGCGCGGGTGTCGCCCTCCTGATCGGACTCGGTTACCAGGCGCTGGCGCGGGAGGCGGCCGAACGCGAGGCGCTGATGCGCGAGCTGCTCGACACGCGCGACCAGCTGGCCGTCACCGAGCACGAGTCCGGGGTGCTCGCGGAGCGCGCCCGGCTCGCCCGCGAGATCCACGACACGCTTGCGCAGGGGCTCTCGAGCATCCAGCTCCTCCTGCACGCGGCCGAGCGCGCCGACCCCGACGGTCCGGGCGTGGAGCACATCCGGCTCGCCCGCGAGACCGCGGCGACGGGGCTGGCCGACGCGCGCCGGTTCATCCGCGAGCTCGCCCCACCGGACCTCGACGACCAGGGCCTCGGGGGAGCGCTGCGGCGCCTCGCCCGCACGCAGTGGGCAGCGCAGGGGCTGGCGGTGGAGGTCCGCGTCGCCGACGCCGTCCCGCTGCCGATGCACGTGCAGACCGCGCTGCTGCGGATCGCCCAGGGCGCCATCGCGAACGTCGTGCAGCACGCGCACGCCGACAGCGCGGTGATCGAGCTGGTCGCGGGTGCCGATGGGCTCCGGTTCACCGTGTCGGACGACGGCGACGGGTTCGACCTGCGGGCGGCGGAGTCGGGAGACGGCGGCGCGACCTCGGACTCCTTCGGCCTGCAGGCGGCGCGCGAGCGGGTGCAGCAACTCGGCGGCACCCTCGTCGTGGAGTCGGCGCCGGGCCGGGGAACGTCGTTGACCGTGCTGCTCGCGACGGCGGAGGCCTCATGATCCGGCTGGTGATCGCCGACGACCACCCCATCGTCCGCGCGGGTCTCGTGGCGCTCTTCTCGTCCGAGGACGACCTCGCCGTCGTCGCCGAGGCGGCGACGCCGGACGAGGCCGTCGCGGCGGCCGAGCGGGAGAACCCGGACGTCGTGCTGATGGACCTGCAGTTCGGCGCGGGGGAGAAGGGCGGCGGAGCCGACGCCACCCGTCGCATCCGCGCGCTCGACGCCGCACCGTACGTGCTGGTGCTCACGAACTACGACTCGGATGCGGACATCCTCGGCGCCGTGGAGGCCGGAGCCAGCGGCTACCTGCTGAAGGACGCGCCGCCGCACGAGCTGATCGCCGCCGTCCGCGCCGCGGCGGCGGGAGAGAGCGCGCTCGCGCCCGTCATCGCCTCCCGCCTCCTCGACCGCCTGCGCGCACCGCGGGTCAGCCTGAGCGCGCGCGAGATCGAGGTCCTCGGGCTCGTCGCCGCGGGTCGCACGAACACCGAGGTCGCGGCGGAGCTCTTCGTCAGCGAGACGACCGTCAAGTCGCACCTCGCGCACATCTTCACGAAGCTCGGCGTCACCTCCCGGACCGCGGCGGTCGCGGCCGCCCGCGAGCGCGGCATCCTGCGCTGACGGGCGTGCGGGCGGTCTGGCCCGACTCCGGTCAGCCGCGCAGGCCCGGCGTGGGAGCGCAGCCGAAGCCGCCCGCATAGTTCAGGCAGGGCAGCATGAACGCCGGGTACCGCTCGGCGCGCGGGTCGCCGAACCAGGTGGTGTAGAGCCGGGAGAAGTTGAGGTTGCCGTAGGTCGAGCAGTCGCCGGCCGGACCGGTCGGGGCGGCCAGGGTCTCATCGTTCGGTTGGTACGGCGTGTAGTTGTAGAGGTTCGCCGTCGCCTGGTTGACGATCGTCACGCTGCTGGAGCCGCAGGAGACATCCGGGTGGAACTGGATGTCGTTCCGCCCGACGCCGTAGCGCCAGTCGCTGGGGTGCACCGTGTACTCGCGGAACTGCCACGCGGCCCGGTACACCTGGTTGACGAAGCCGAAGTAGCGCTTGTCGCACTCGGCGGTGTCGGGGCAGGCGTAGCCCGTCGCCTTCTGGTAGCCGGAGGCGCTCGGCGCGGTGAGCAGCGACTGCTCCTTCTGCAGCAGCACGAGGAGCACCCGCGGGCTGATCGTGCACGCCTCGGCGACCCGGGCGATGATGCTGCTCGCGCGCTCGTCCTTCTGCGCCGGGAGCGCCGTGCAGCGCCCGGCCGACGCGGGGATGCGCGGCACGTCGACCCGGTAGTCGGCGAGGCACGGTGAGCCGTCCGTCGGCTTGCACGTGCGGTCCTCGAGGAACGACTGGATCTCGCCGGCCGTCATCGCGTCCGGGTTGAAGAAGCTGTCGTCGCTGATGATGTCGCCCGGGTCGAACGAAGCGCGCTCGGCACCCAGGACGCCCGTCGCCGGCACCAGGGCGAGCGCGAGGGCGGCGACGGCGGCGGCCGCGATCGACCGCCAGCGCCTGATCAGCACGGCGTGGCCCTCAGCCGAGCTTCGCCAGCGCCTCTTCGATGACGCTCGCCGCGTCGTCGATCAGCTCTTCGCTGATGACGACGGACGGCAGGAGGCGCAGCACGCTGTCCCAGCTGCCGGCGTCGAGCGGGATGACGCCGTTGGCGGTCGCGTGCGCGAGCACGGCCTTCAGTGCCTCCGGGTTCGGCTTCGTCGTGCCCGGGACGACGAGTTCGATGCCGAACATCGCGCCCTTGCCGCGCACCTCGCCGACGACCGCGAAGCGCTCGGCCCAGTCGCCGATGCGCGCCCACAGCGCCGCCTCGACGCGACGGGCCTCGGCGAGCAGGTCCTCCTTCTCGAAGGCCTCGAAGACGGCCAGGGCCGCGGCCGTGGAGACCGGGTTGCCGCCGAACGTGCCGCCGATGCCGCCGGGCTGGACGGCGTCCATGATGTCCGCGCGGCCGGTGACCGCCGCGAGCGGGAAGCCGCCCGCGATGCCCTTCGCGCTCGTGACGAGGTCCGGAACGACGCCGTGGTGCTCGATCGAGTACCACGTGCCCGTCCGGCCGATGCCGGCCTGGATCTCGTCGGCCACGAAGACGATGCCGTTCTCGGTGCAGAACTCGGAGAGGCGCTGGAAGTAGCCCGGCGCCGGGATGATGATGCCGCCGTCGCCCTGGATCGGCTCGACGAACAACGCGGCGAGTTCGGTCGCGCCGATGTGCGTGCGGATGTAGTCGATCGTGCGCTCGGCGGCCTCCTCGCCCGTCATCCCCTCGGGGTCGCGGAACGGGTAGCTGATCGGGAGGCTGTAGATCTCGCCGGGGAACGGGCCCATGCCCGCGCGCTCCGGCCAGGGGCGGTACGTCATCGCCATGGTCAGGTTCGTACGGCCGTGGAAGGCGTGGTCGAGCGTCGCGATCGCGCGGCGGCCGGTGAACTTGCGGGCGATCTTGACCGCGTTCTCCACGGCCTCGGCACCCGAGTTCACCAGGATGCTGCGCTTCTCGAAGTCGCCAGGGGTGATCTCGGCGAGCTTCTCGGCCACACGCACGTAGTTCTCGTACGGGGTGACCGTGAAGAGGGTGTGGGTCAGCTTGGCGGCCTGAGCGGCCGCGGCGGCCGCGACCTCGGGGTGGGCGTGGCCGATGGTGGTCACGCCGATGCCGCACCCGAGGTCGATCAGGCGGTTGCCGTCCACGTCGACCAGGATCGCGCCGGAGCCCGACTCCATGTAGATGTTCGCGAGCGTCCCGGCACCCCGGCTCACCACCGCCTCGCGTCGGCGCTGCAGCTCCTGCGAGCGCGGGCCCGGGAGGGCCGTGGCGACGTGGCGGGACTGGGGAACCGAGAATTCGCGAGTCATGCCTTCCATCGTAGGCGGCGCCCGGTGAGGATCCGCGCGCCGGGGCCGCCCTCTGGTCGGACTGTCAGCGGAGGCAGAGGCGGATGCGGCAGACTGTTCGATCGTGCGCAGATCACTCTCCCTCCTCACCGCCGCCCTCATCGTCGCCGGGCTGGCCGCTTGCAGCTCCTCGTCTCCGGAGCCGTCCGCCACGAGCACGGCGGCCGCGGCCACCTGTCAGAACCTGAAATCAGGCGACACCTCCAAGGCGGTGAAGGTGGAGGGCGACTTCCGCAAATCCCCGACCGTCACGTTCGCGACGCCCCTGAAGGCCACCGACCTGCAGCGCAGCGTCGTCATCACGGGCAAGGGCGCCGAGGCCAAGGCCGGCTCCACCGTCGACATCGCCCTGGCCGCCTACAGCGGGGCGACGGGCAAGGAGCTCACCGCCGCCGCCGGATTCGACGACCAGGCCGCGCAGACCATCACCCTGGACGACACCCAGTACGTCCCCGGGCTCGTGCGCGCCGTGGAGTGCCTGAAGGTCGGCTCGCGCGTCGTGCTCACCGGCACGGCGAAGGAGGCTTTCGGCAACGCCGATCTCACCCAGCTCGGCCTGAAAGCGGCCGACACCGTGGTGTTCGTCGCCGACCTCGTCGACCTGCCTCCGACCCGCGCCGACGGCACCCCGGTCGCGCCCAAGGCCGGGTTCCCGACCGTGAAGCTCTCGAAGACCGGCGAGCCCACGATCACCATCCCGAAGGCCGACCCGCCGACCCAGACCGAGCTCGAGGTCCTGAAACA
This sequence comes from Leifsonia naganoensis, assembly GCF_013410615.1. Lineage (NCBI taxonomy): Bacteria > Bacillati > Actinomycetota > Actinomycetes > Micrococcales > Microbacteriaceae > Leifsonia > Leifsonia naganoensis. Next base: position 3,938,743 of record NZ_JACCHJ010000001.1, on the reverse strand, counting down.
GGGCGACGGCGAGACGGTCCAGGCGGGCGACACGGTGACCGTGCAGTACAAGGGCGTGATCTGGCGCGACGGCGAGATGTTCGACTCCAGCTGGAGCCGCGGCGCGCCGACGTCGTTCCCCACCACCGGGGTCGTGGCCGGCTTCAAGAAGGCCCTCGAAGGTCAGAAGGTGGGCTCCCAGGTGCTCGTCGTGATCCCGCCCGCGGACGGCTACGGTGACGCGGGCAACGGCGCCATCAAGGGCACGGACACGATCGTGTTCGTCATCGACATCCTGAAGACCGCCCGCTGATGACCGGGCGGCCGCGACGCGTCGTGCTCCTCGGCTCGACCGGATCCATCGGCACTCAGGCGCTCGACGTCATCGCGGCCAACCCGGACCTCTTCGAGGTCGTCGGCCTGACCGCCGGTCGCGACGCGGATGGGCTCGCAGCTCAGGTCGAGCGCTTCGGCGTGCGCGACACCGCGCTCGGGGCGGACGACTCCGAGCGGCTCGTCCGCTCGGTCGAAGCCGACGTGGTGCTCAACGGCATCACCGGCTCGGTCGGGCTCGGCCCGACGCTCGCGGCCCTGGAGACCGGTGCGAGTCTCGCTCTGGCCAACAAGGAGTCGCTGATCGTCGGCGGCGAGCTCGTCAAGCGTGCCGCCGCTCCCGGGCAGATCGTGCCCGTCGACTCCGAGCACTCCGCCATCGCGCAGGCACTCCGCTCCGGCGCGCCGCGCGAGGTGCACCGTCTCATCCTGACCGCGTCCGGCGGCCCGTTCCGTGGGCGGAGCAAGGACTCGCTGCGGGATGTCACCCCCGCCGAGGCGCTCGCCCACCCGACCTGGGACATGGGCCTCGTCGTCACCACGAACTCCTCGACCCTCGTCAACAAGGGTCTCGAGGTCATCGAGGCGCACCTCCTGTTCGACGTGCCCTACGACCGGATCGACGTGACGGTCCACCCGCAGTCCGTCATCCACTCGATGGTGGAGTTCGTCGACGGCTCGACCATCGCGCAGGCGTCGCCGCCCGATATGCGCCTGCCGATCTCGCTCGGACTGGGCTGGCCCGACCGTGTGGCCGGCGTCGGCGTCCCGCTCGACTGGACGGCCTCCCACACCTGGACCTTCGAGCCGCTCGACGGCGAGGCGTTCCCGGCGGTGGCCCTCGCGAAGCGCGTCGGAACCGCGGGGTCGACGTATCCCGCCGTCTTCAACGCCGCCAACGAGCAGGCGGTCGCCGCCTTCCACGCGGGCGCGATCGGCTACCTGGACATCCTCGACACCGTGGAGCGCGTCGTCGACGCCCACGAGCCCGCTCTCGAGCTCACCCGGGAATCGCTCGCCGAGGCGGAGCGCTGGGCGCGGGCCGCGGCGGACGCGCTGATCGCAGGCTGATAGGTTCGGACACGAGGCCGGAACGCGGCCGGGAATCGGGGGATTCATGAAGACGTTCAGGGCGCTCATCGGAGCGATCACCGTCATACTCGCCTTGGCGGGGTGCGCAGGGGCAGCGGATCCTGGAGCGTCCACGACGCCATCGACCTCGCCCACCGGTTCGCCGATCGCGTCGCCCGCGCCGAAGACGACCGCGATCGTCATCGGCGGCGACGAGCTCCGCTTCATCGATGCAACGGGCGGGGAACGCGGGTTCGGGTACGCCGAGCCCGTCGCCGACGTGCTGGGTGCCGTGGAACGCGCGCTGGGGCCGCAGACCGGGACGACGGAGGTCGCGGGCACCAACCACACGGTCCCCGCGACCGCGCACGAGTTCGGCGCGCTCACGATCTACGAAGAGCACTACTCGGGCGCCGTCGACAACGATGTGCTCGTGGCCCCCGTCTGGACCGTGTCGACGAAGGCCGCCACCGTCGGCGGTGTGGGCATCGCCACCTCGACCGGAGTCGCGGTCGGCTCGTCCGTCGACGACATCCCGGGCCACGCGGACGCCGACCGGCTGGACGTCGTCACCGTGAACGGCTCGTCCTCCGCGTACATCCTGGTCGAAGCGTCGTCCGGCTCCGTGCTCGTCCCCGACGGCGTCAGCACCGCGGTCGGCGTGCTTGCCGTGGCCGGAATGTGGCCGGGGCCGATCACCACGTTGAGTGCCCCGACGCAGTTCGCCGGCGCCTGATCGCCCACATAGGCGGCTAGCGGCTGGCTCCAAGCTGGGCGACAGTACCCTGAGTGCGTGGAAACCGTGCTCCTGTTCGTTCTCGGCGTCGTCATCATCCTGATCGGCCTCGCCATCTCGATCGCGCTGCACGAGATCGGGCACCTGGTGCCCGCCAAGCTCTTCGGCGTCAAGGTGACGCAGTACATGATCGGCTTCGGCAAGACGCTGTTCTCGTTCCGCCGCGGCGAGACGCAGTACGGCGTCAAGGCCCTCCCGCTCGGCGGCTACATCTCGATGATCGGGATGTTCCCCCCGGCCAAGGAGGGCGGCGCCGGCCGCAACGCGACGACCGGCTTCATGCAGTCCATGGCGTCGGACGCCCGCGCGGCCAGCGCCGAGACGGTGGCGGTCGGCGAGGAGGAGCGCACCTTCTACAAGCTGGCCGTGTGGAAGCGCGTGATCATCATGTTCGGCGGCCCGTTCATGAACCTCCTCATCGCCGTCGTGCTGTTCGGCGTGCTCCTCATGGGCTTCGGCACACCGCAGAACTCGACCACCATCGCGTCGGTGAGCCAGTGCGTGCTCCCGGCCTCCAGCACCAGCCAGACCTGCTCGTCGAGCGACCCCGCGGGCCCGGCGGCCGCGGCGGGGCTGAAGCCCGGCGACACCATCGTCAGCATCGACGGCACCCCGATCACCTCCTGGGCGCAGTCGACCGCGATCATCCGGGACTCGGCGAACCGGTCCCTCTCGGTGACGCTGCGGCGCGACGGAGAAGAGCGCACCGTCACGCTGACGCCCACCACGAACCAGGTCGCCAAGACCGATTCCGACGGCCAGGTGGTCAAGACCTCCGACGGGAAGGTGTCGACGTTCGCGGCCGGCTTCGCGGGCATCGGGGCCGTGCAGGAGCTCGTCCCGCAGCCGGTCACGGCCGTGCTGCCCGCCGTCGGCACCCAGGTCGGTGCCGTCTTCAACGTCTTCATCCACCTCCCGCAGCGCATGGTCGACGTCTGGAACGCCGCCTTCGGCTCCGGCGAACGCGATGCGAACGGCCCGATCGGCGTCGTCGGGATCGGCCGCGCCGCGGGCGAGCTGACGGCGCTCGACGGCGTGCCCGTCGTCGACAAGGCCTACACGATGGTCGGGATGCTCGCATCGCTGAACATCGCCCTCTTCGTCTTCAACCTCGTCCCGCTGCTCCCACTCGACGGCGGCCACATCGCCGGGGCGCTGTGGGAGGGGGTGCGGCGCACGTGGGCGAAGATCTTCCGCCGCCGCGACCCCGGGCCCGTCGACATCGCCAAGCTCATGCCCCTGACCTTCGCCGTCGTGATCGTGTTCGGCGCGATGAGCCTGCTGCTCGCCTACGCGGACATCGTCAAGCCGGTCAACCTGTTCGGCTAGGTCGAGCGGCAAGCGGACTCCCTGCCCGCGTCCAGCCGGTTCCCACCGGCCCGCGTAGGATTGTCGGGTGGCAGCAATCAATCTGGGGATGCCCAAAGTCCCCGAGACCCTCGCACCCCGTCGCACGTCCCGCCAGATCCGTGTCGGCAAAGTCCTCGTCGGAGGCGACGCCCCCGTCAGTGTGCAGTCGATGTGCACGACCCCGACGACGAACATCAACGCGACGCTTCAGCAGATCGCCGAGCTGACGGCGTCGGGCTGCGACATCGTCCGCGTCGCCGTGCCGAGCCGTGACGACGCCGAGGCGCTGCCGATCATCGCCCGGAAGAGCCAGATCCCGGTGATCGCCGACATCCACTTCCAGCCGAACTACGTCTACGCGGCGATCGACGCGGGCTGTGCGGCCGTGCGCGTCAACCCGGGCAACATCCGTAAGTTCGACGACCAGGTCGGCAAGATCGCGGCGTACGCGAAGGCCGCCGGCGTCTCGCTCCGCATCGGCGTCAACGCCGGTTCACTGGAGCCCAGCCTGCTGCAGAAGTACGGCAAGCCCACCGCCGAGGCGCTCGTCGAGAGCGCCGTCTGGGAGGCCAGCCTCTTCGAGGAGCACGACTTCCACGACTTCAAGATCTCGGTCAAGCACAACGACCCGATCGTCATGGTGAAGGCCTACCGTCAGCTCGCCGAGCGCGGCGACTGGCCGCTGCACCTCGGTGTGACCGAGGCGGGCCCGGAGTTCCAGGGCACGATCAAGTCCGCGACGGCGTTCGGCATCCTGCTCTCCGAGGGCATCGGCGACACGATCCGCGTCTCCCTTTCCGCCCCGCCGGCGCAGGAGGTCAAGGTCGGCCTGCAGATCCTGCAGTCGCTGAACCTGCGCGAGCGCAAGCTCGAGATCGTCTCCTGCCCGAGCTGCGGCCGCGCGCAGGTCGACGTCTACACGCTCGCGAACGACGTCACCAGCGGCCTGGAGGGCATGAGCGTGCCCCTGCGCGTCGCTGTCATGGGCTGCGTCGTGAACGGTCCCGGCGAGGCCCGCGAGGCCGACCTGGGCGTGGCGAGCGGCAACGGCAAGGGCCAGATCTTCGTCAAGGGCGAGGTCATCAAGACCGTGCCCGAGGCCGAGATCGTGCAGACCCTGATCGCCGAGGCCAACCGCATCGCCGCCGAGATGGGTGAGGAGGGCGGCCCGTCGGGCGAGCCCGTCGTCACCGTCGGCGCCCACTAGGCCACTCGGGCCCGCGGGTCGTCAGCGCGCCACGCCGCCGGCCGGGTCGACGGCGTCGAAGCGGATCGTCCCGCTCGGGATGTCCGCCGCCACGAGGTGGAGGCGCAGCCGGTCGCCCGGACGCACGCCGTCGGGCCGGGGGAGCGATGCCGTCACCACGGGGTCGGCGAGCTGGACCGTGACCGTGCCGTTGCGCACGGCGAGCACAGTGGCGTCGAACACGGCGCCGATCCGAGAGGCCAGGAGCGCCGCCTCCACCCGGTCGAGCGCTCCGGCGTCGAGCTTCGCGGCGAGCCGGTTCGAGGCGCCCATGATCGACGGCAGCGCGACGAGGGACTCCCGTGCCCAATCGGGCACCGGTCGCCCGGCGCACAGGGCCTCGCACACGACTAGTGCCCACCGGTCGACGAGCCGGCGCAGTGGCGCGGTCGTGTGCGCGTAGGGCGCGGCGATCGCGGATTGGTCCGGGTCGGCGGGAGCCTCGCCGTCCATGGCGACGTATCCGGCGCCCCGGAAGAGACCGGCGGCCGCCTGGAGCACCGCGGCGGCACGCTGCTCACCGTGATCGAGGGTGCGCAGATACTCGCCGTAGTCGACACCCTGAGGCCAGGGGAGGCCGAGCGCGACGGTCTGGGCACGGAACGCCTCCACCGCCTCCGCGCCGGGCGCGGGCATCGTGCGCAAGATGCCGACCTTCGCGTCGAGCATGACACGTGCGGCCGCCATCCCGGTCAGCAGCGAGAGCTGGGCGTTCCACTCCTCGACAGGAAGCGTCGCGCGCCGCTCGATCGCGTACGCGCCGGCGCGGAAGACGATCTCCTCGTCGGGGCGGTTCAGGCTCGCGCCGCCGCGGGCCCGCTCCTGCGCGATGCGTGCGGGTCCGACCTCCGCGAGGAGGGCGAGGGGCTCCGGCGCGGTGCCGCTGTCGAGCGCCTCCTGAGCCTCCGCGTACGTCCACTGCCGGCGGGAACGGATGCGCGCCCGCGCGACGGACGCCGACACCTCGAGCCCGTCGGCGTCGAGGACGATGTCCCAGACGTAGGCGCTCCGGAGGGCGTTCGGCAGGAGCGAGCCGGCCTCCTCGCCGATGGCCGCGGGATGCAGCGGTACGCGCCCGTCCGGCGCATAGAGGGTCTGCCCTCGGCGCCGTGCTTCCTCGTCGACCGCCCCGCCGGGGTGCACGAGCGCGGGCACGTCGGCGATCGCGTACCGCACCCGGTGCCCGGCGCCGCTGCGCTCGATGTGCAGGGCTTGATCAAGGTCGGTCGAGCCGGGCGGATCGATCGTGAGGAACGGGATGTCGGTCAGATCGGCGTCCGGAAGCACCTGATCGGCGGCGGCCCGACGAGCCTCCTGCTCGACCGGAGGGGCGAACCCGTCCGGCAGGTCGAGGGAGGCGCGCAGGTCGGCGAGGGAGCGGGCGAGCTCGGTCTGCGCCGCGGACGGGGCGATGGAGGTCCGGCGGTCGGGCATGCCGTCACACTATGCCACCCCTCCGCGCCCTCTAACATGGAACGGTGCCTACACGCCTGACGAACTATTTCCTCCGCACGCTTCGTGAAGACCCCTCCGACGCCGAGGTCACCAGCCACCGGCTGCTGGTCCGCGCCGGCTACATCCGGCGCCAGGCGCCGGGGATCTTCGCCTGGCTGCCGCTCGGTCTGCGGGTGAAGGCCCGCATCGAGACGATCATCCGCGAGGAGATGGCCGCCGCCGGCGCGCACGAGGTCCACTTCCCGGCCCTGCTGCCGCGGGAGCCGTACGAGGTCACCAACCGCTGGGAGGAGTACGGCGACGGGCTCTTCCGCCTGCAGGACCGCAAGGGCGCCGACTACCTGCTCGCGCCGACGCACGAAGAGGTCTTCACCCTGCTGGTGAAGGACCTCTACTCGTCGTACAAGGACCTGCCGCTCACGATCTTCCAGATCCAGGACAAGTACCGCGACGAGGCGCGCCCCCGGGCCGGCCTCCTGCGCGGCCGCGAGTTCACGATGAAGGACGCATACTCGTTCGACGCCAGCGACGCCGGACTCGAGACCAGCTACCTCGCGCAGCGCGACGCGTACGAGCGCATCTTCCAGCGCCTCGGCCTCTCCTACGTCATCGTCCAGGCGGACGCGGGCGCGATGGGAGGCTCGCGCAGCGAGGAGTTCCTGCACCCGACCGTCGTCGGCGAGGACACGTTCGTGCGCTCGGAGGGCGGGTACGCCGCGAACGTCGAGGCGTTCACGACCGTCGCGCCTCCCGCACGCGACTACGAGAAGCTCACCCCGGCCGAGGTGCTGGACACGCCGAACACGCCGACCATCCAGACGCTGGTCGACGTCGCCAACGAGAAGCACCCGCGCCCGGACGGCCGCGCTTGGACGGCCGCGGACACGCTCAAGAACGTCGTGCTCGCCCTGACGCACCTCGACGGCAGCCGCGAGCTGGTCGTCGTCGGCCTGCCCGGCGACCGCGAGGTCGACACCAAGCGCGCAGAGGTCGCCTTCGCGCCCGCCGAGATCGAGCCCGCCACCGAGGCCGACTTCGCCAAGCACCCCGGTCTGGTCAAGGGCTACATCGGCCCCTGGTCGGCCGAGGGCGCCGTGCTCGGCGAGGAGTCGGCCACCGGCATCCGCTACGTCGTCGACCCCCGCGTCGTGGACGGCTCGGGCTGGATCACCGGCGCGAACGTCGACGGCAAGCACGTCTTCGGCCTCGTCGCGGGCCGCGACTTCGCCTGGGACGGCGTGGTCGAGGTCGCCGAGGTCAAGGCGGGCGACCCCGCGCCCGACGGCTCCGGCCCCGTGGAGCTCGCGCGCGGCATGGAGATCGGCCACGTCTTCCAGCTCGGCCGCAAGTACGCGGAGGCTCTCGGCCTCAAGGTGCTGGACGAGAACGGCAAGCTCGTCACCGTCACGATGGGCTCGTACGGCATCGGCGTGACCCGCATCCTGGCGATCATCGCTGAGGAGAACAACGACGACAAGGGCCTGATCTGGCCCGAGTCCGTCGCGCCGTTCGACGTGCACGTGGTCGCCGCCGGCCGTGATCAGGCCGCGTTCGATGTGGCCGAGCAGGCCGCTGCCGAGCTCGAGGGCGCCGGGCTCGAGGTGCTGCTCGACGACCGTCCCAAGGTCTCCCCGGGCGTCAAGTTCGGCGACGCCGAGCTCATCGGCGTGCCGCGCGTGCTGGTCGCCGGCCGCGGCGCCGCCGACGGCGAGGTCGAGCTCTGGAACCGCCGCACCGGCGAGCGTCAGACGCTCCCGCTGACCGAGGCGATCGCCCAGCTCATCGCATAACGATCCGGGCGTCGGCGGGGCCGCTCAGGCGGCCTCGTCGTCCCCGGTGATCTCGGAGTGGATGCGGCGCAGATCCTCCACGAGCGACCCGAGCAGCACCCAGTGGCGCGGATCGGGCGTGGAGATCACCAGCGGCGCCGTGAGGGCCGGGATGTTCGCCGTCGCGGTGTCGGGCTCGACGATCGGCGAGTCCGGGTCACGGCTGAGCAGCCGGAGGTCGTGCGCCGCCCGCCGCAGCTCTTCGGCGATGGCGATCATCGTCGGCTCGCCGGTGAGCCCGTCGTCGTAGTGGTCGTGGAAGGCGCGCGTCATGCCGACGGCGCGGGTGACGATGGGCTTGAGGCGCGCGAACAGCGCCTCGTCGTGGGCCAGGACGAGCCGGTGCTTGCCCTGCCGCGGGTTCAGCGTCAGGCTCTCCTCGGCCGCGGTCAGGGCGGTTCCGGCCTTGGCCTCCATCGGTCGCAGGAGGCGCGCCTCGATCAGCAGGGCGTCCAGCTCACCCGGCGTGAGCGTGCTGGTGATGGCGCGGGCGAGACGGTCGAGGGTCGCGGCGAGCTCGTTGCCGAGCGCGAGGACCGCCGTGCGCGCGGGCGCCGTGAGCACGGGCGGGACGACCGCGATGTTGACGATCACGCCGATCACCGCGCCGACGATGGTCTCGCCGATGCGCGCGAGCGCGTACTCCGGGTTCGAGGCGCCGATTGCGAGGACGAGCATGGCACTGATCGGCACCTGGTTGGCGCTGCCGGGGGTCAGCTTGAGCACCCAGGCGAGCAGCACCGACACGACGACGGCGACCAGCACGATCCAGCTGTTCATCCCGAACGCCAGGCCGACCGCGTAGGCGACCAGCACGCCGACGATCACCCCGAGGGAGCGCTCGATCGCACGGCCGACGGACTGGTTCACGCTCGGCTGCACCACGAGCAGGGCCGCGATCGCGGCGAACACCGGCAGCTCCCCGGGCACGATCAGGCTCGCAGCGAGCCACGCCAGAATCATCGCGACGGCGGTCTTGAGCACCTGCAGGAAGGGCGTGCGGCTCGTCGCTCGGATGTTCGCGGGGAGTTTCAGTGCCACGCTTCCAGGCTAGTCCGCGTAGCGGCGGTACCGATCCGCCTCCCGCGCGACTCCGCGCTCCTGCGCAGCGCTCAACGGCAGGAACGGGCGCGGCTCGATGGCGGTCCCGTCGCGCCGCCAGGTGCCCACCACGCGGCCGCCCGCAATGATGACGGGGGAGAAGATCCCGTTCTTGCCGGGGACGACCCGTTCGAAATGCTCCGGATCGATCACCGGGTCGCGATCCTGATAGCCGAGGAGGTACTCGTCGAAGCCGGGGAGGAGGCGCACGGCGGCGCTCTCGGCCCGGGTCGCCGGACGTGCGGCCGCCGCGTCCGCGAGCGCGGTCGTGACGAGGTACTCGACGTCGTCGACCTCGAGCGTGGTGATCTCGTCGCCCAGCACCGCGACGGCGACGCGGGCCTGGGCCACGGTGCCCTTGGTCCACCAGACGAAGTCCTTGAGAGTGGCGGGACCGTGGCCCGCGAGATACCGACGGAGGAATTCCGCGATCGCCTCGTCCGGCTCGAAGGTGTGCGCGTCCGCGAGCGGCGCCCACTCGTCGAGCAGCACGATCGCCTGCTGGGTGCGGTGCGTCGGGCCCCAGCAGATCACCCCGGTCTGCGCCAGGTAGTACAGGAGGTGGTAGCCGCGCTGGCCGCCCGTGGCGATGCCGGCGGCCTCCCACACCTCCATGGCCTCGGCGCGGCTCAGGCTCCCGCCCCCGGCGAGGGCCCCGGTGAGGAGGTCGCGGGCACGCGTGAAGTCGGGCGCCTCGAGCTCGAGGTCCCGGTGCCGGCGCGTCAGCCCCGCGATCATGCGCTCGGTGGTGATCCCGAGCATCCAGCGGAGATCCTCCGGGGGGACGAAGTGCAGCGTCCCGCGCATCGGCCACGACCGCACGATGCGGCCGGCGTCAAGGTCTGCGAGCACGGCGTTGCGCGACGGGGACTGCGTGCGCAGCGCCAGGGCCCAGCAGGCCGCAGCGAAGTCCTGCGCCTGCACCGCCAGCATCCGGCGCGTCACGTCGGCCGGGCTGCTCTCGGGATCGCCGTCGATGGCGTGCGCGAGGCGTCGCATCCGGAGCAGGTCGGCACGGCGTGCTGGCATGCGTCCAGTCTGCCCCAGCGCACCGACACCGGCGCGAGGCGCGCTAGGGGAGGATGCCCAGGTCGCTCAGCTGCTCGCTGAGGCCGGCGCCGTCGGGCGCGTAGACCCACGGGACGCCCGAGAGCTCACTGTGCTTCTCGGCCTTCGAGCGGCCGCCCGCGAGCACCGCCTCGCCGCCGGAGAGTTGACGGATGGCGACCCCGGTCACGTTGTCGGGGTGCGCCGTCGTGAACTCCCCGTAGAGCAGCTCGTCGTGCTGTCCGTCGTCGCCGATGAGCAGCCACTTGAGGCCGGGGAACTCGGAGGCGAGGCGTTCGAGGCTGGTGCGCTTGTGCTCCCGGCCGCTGCGGAAGATGCGGTCGTGGGTGGGACCCCAGTCGGTGAGGAGGAGGGGGCCGGACGGGAAGAGGTTGCGCGAGAGGAACCGGCGCAGCGTCGGAGCCACGTTCCACGCGCCGGTCGAGAGGTAGATGACGGGCGTGCCGGGATGCGTCGAGGCCAGACGCTCCAGGAGCACGGCCATGCCCGGCGTGGGGACGCGCGCGTGCTCGTCGAGCACGAAGGTGTTCCAGGCGGCGAGCAGCGGCCGGGGGAGCGCCGTCACCATCACGGTGTCGTCGACGTCGGAGATGATGCCGAATTCGGCTTTGGGATCCACGATGTAGATGGGCGCCTCGAAGACGCGGGAGGACTCGACGGTCGACAACCGCACGGTGTGCCAGCCGGGAGCCAACTGCACGGGGAGGACGGTGTCGATCACGCCTCCGCGGTCGGGCCGCACCGTGTGGGTCTCGCCCTCGATCTCGACCGTGACGGTCACATCCGCCACGGGGACGCTGACGAACGAGCGCCAGCCGCGGATGGACTCCTCGCGCTTGCGGTGCTTGCGCTCGGCCCGGCTGCCCGGCTTGGGCTCCTTCGCCAGCACGACGCGGCCGAGGATGCGCACCCAGGTGGGAGCGCCGTAGCCGGTGTACGGCAGGACCGTCGCCAGATAGCCGCGTTTGCGCGCTCGGCGGGCCCGGAACTCGTGGAACGCGTCTTCGATGCGCGCCGCCCGGTGCATGATGGGCTCCACGGCGGCGCTGCGCTTGTCCGGAGTTGCGGTCATAGAGATTCAAGTCTCTCATGGAGTGCAGGAACGGTTTCCACAGTCCCCAGATCTGGGGGGCGATCCACGGCGAGTTGGAGCGAATTCCCCGCAATAAGTGAGCTTTCCACGAATATGATCGGTTCCATTGGAGTGCGTGACGCGCGACGTCGCGCCCGGGTTGGGGAACCGCAACACGTAACGTAGTGACCGGAAAGAAGGAGTTGCGATCGTGCCCATCAACGACCTCGTCGCTGGACAGAACACCGTGGGAGCCGCGCTCGTGCGCACCGAGCCGATCCAGGAGCGCAGCGCCGCCCGGGTCGACGCGCTGCTGGACGCGGCCGCCGAGGTGGTCGACGAGATCGGTTTCGACCGGTTGACGACGGCGATGGTCGCCGAACGCGCCGGCGCCTCCATCGGAACCGTCTACCGGTACTTCCCCGACCGCATCGTCCTCCTGCAGGCGCTCCGCGACCGCGCGGTCCTCCGCTACCGGCGGGCCGTCGTGGCCGCGATCCACGAGCAGCAGCCCGAGCACTGGTGGAACGCCGTCGAGGCGGCCATCGACTCGTTCGTCACGATGTTCCGCGACGAGGCCGGCTTCCGCATCATCCGGTTCACCGACGCCGAGCGCTCGGGCGTGCCGGGCGAGGAGGTCGTGCGCGACGTCTCCTTCGCGGCGCAGTTCGCCGACATCCTGGCCGACGAGTACAGCCTCCCGGCCGGCGACGACCTCGCGTTCCGGCTCGAGATCGTGGTCGAGATCATGGACTCGCTCATCAACCGCGCCTTCCGCGACGATCCGTCGGGCGACGAGCGCTACATCGCCGAGGCCCGCGTCGTCGCTCGCGAGTACCTCGAGAAGCGGTACGGCAGCGAGGACTGAGCCTTCTCGCTCCTCGCGGGAATGTCGGTGGTGCGCGCAACGCTGACATCCATCGACGGCTGCGCTCCGAACAAGGCGGGGAGATCGACGATCTCTTCCGATTTCCGCCATAAAGGGACGCATCCGTTGCCAAACGGGCAGAACGCTGTTTGGGTGGAATGGATGGACCTGACCGACAGAAATGGGCCCCTGCGATGATCGAGTTCCGCTCGGTGACCAAACAGTTCCCCGACGGCACCGTCGCGGTGGACGACTTCTCGCTCGTGATCCCGTCGCGCAAGATCACGGTGCTGGTCGGATCCTCCGGCAGCGGCAAGACGACGATCCTGCGCATGATCAACCGGATGGTCGACCCGACCAGCGGCACGGTGGAGATCGACGGCGAGGACGTCCAGAAGCTCCGGCCCGTGAACCTGCGGCGCAGCATCGGCTACGTGATGCAGAACTCCGGGCTCCTGCCGCACCGCAAGGTCGTCGACAACATCGCGACCGTCCCACTGCTCCGCGGCGTGAAGAAGCGTGAGGCGCGAGAGCGCGCCCTCGAGCTCATGGACACCGTCGGCCTCGAGCGCGCGCTTGCCGACCGCTACCCGAGCCAGCTGTCGGGCGGCCAGCAGCAGCGCGTCGGCGTCGCCCGCGGGCTCGCCGTCGACCCGAACATCCTCCTGATGGACGAGCCCTTCGGTGCGGTCGACCCCATCGTGCGCGACGAACTGCAGAACGAGCTGCTGCATCTGCAGCGCGAACTCGACAAGACCGTCGTCTTCGTGACCCACGACATCGACGAGGCGTTCCGGCTGGGCAGCCAGGTGGTGATCTTCCGCAAGGGCGGGATCGTGGCGCAGCAGGGCACGCCCTCCGAGATCCTCGCCGCACCGGCCGACGAGTTCGTCGCCTCGTTCATCGGCGCGGACCGCGGACGCCGTGCCCTCCACGTCGAGCAGACCCCGACCGGCGATGTGCTGGTCGACAGCGAAGGACGGCCGGCCGGCGTGCTGACCCCGTCCGATGAGGCAAAGGCCACGACCCTCCCGGTCGTGGGTGCTTCGGCGCAGGGTGAGGAAGCGTCGTGAGCTGGCTGTGGTCGAACCTCGGCCTCGTCTGGGATCTCACGGTCGCTCACGTGACGCTGAGCGTGTTCCCGATCGTCATCGGCTTCCTCGTCTCCATCCCGATCGGCTGGGTGGCGAACCGCTATCGCGGGAGCCGGGGGGTGCTGCTCACGATCGGCGGCATCCTGTACACGATCCCGTCGCTGCCGCTCTTCGTGGCGATGCCGGCGCTGATCGGCACGCAGATCCTGGACCCGAAGAACGTGGTCATCGCCCTGAGCCTGTACTCGTTGGCGCTGATGGTGCGCACGACCTCGGACGCCCTCGCGAGCGTTCCGGGTGACGTGATGCAGTCGGCGACCGCCGTCGGCTTCAGCACCTGGCGCCGCTTCTGGTCGGTGGAGCTGCCGCTCGCCGGTCCCGTGCTCCTCGCCGGTCTGCGGGTCGTCTCGGTGAGCACGGTCAGCCTGGTGAGCGTCGGATCGCTCGTCGGCGTGAGCAACCTCGGAACCATGTTCGTGCAGGGCCTGAACCAGTACAACAACGCCGAGGTGGTGACCGGCATTGTCGCCATCGTGATCATCGCGCTCGTCTTCGACCTCGCCCTGGTGCTGCTCGGACGCCTGCTGATGCCCTGGACGCGGCTCGGCACGACCAGGCGCGCGAGCCGTCGTGCCGCGCTGAAGGCGGTGACGGGCGTATGACCGATATCCTCGCGGCGTTCGGCTGGGTATTCGACCCGGCCAACTGGGCCGGACCGAGCGGCATCCTCGCGCGCCTCGGCGAGCACGCCTGGTACTCGCTCCTGACGCTGATCCTGGCCGCGGTGATCGCCCTGCCGATCGGACTGGCGATCGGCCACACCGGCCGGTTCCGTGGGCTCGCCGTCGGCGTCTCCGGCGCCCTGCGCGCGATCCCGACGCTCGGCCTCGTGGTCTACCTGGCCCTCATCACGCTGAACCTCAGCATCATCCCCCCGCTGATCGCGCTCACCATCCTGGCGATCCCGCCCGTGCTCGCGGGCGCCTACTCCGGCCTTGAGTCGGTGGACCGGCGCACGATCGACGCGGCCCGCGCCATGGGCATGACCGAGCTGCAGATCTTGTTCAAGGTCGAGATCCCGCTGTCGCTCCCGCTCATCATCGGCGGGATCCGGTCCGCGGCACTGCAGGTCATCGCGACCTGGACGGTCGCGGCGATCCTGCCGGTCGGCGGCCTCGGCCGCTTCCTGTTCGACGGACTCGCCGTACAGCGCTACGACGAGATGCTCGGCGGCTCGATCCTCGTGATCGCGCTCGCCCTCGTCACCGACGGCGTGTTCGCCATCGTGCAGCGCCTCGTCGTGCCGCGCGGCGTGACCGCCGGCAAGATCCAGGACGTCCGGTCGAAGGACCCCTGGAGGCCCATCGGACCCTCGGTTCCCAACCATCCGGTCGGGAACAGTTCGTAACCCCCGGACCCACCAAGATCCATAGCACCCACCGAAAGAGAGAAACCAACATGTTCGCATCCAAGAGAGGCCGCATCGCGGCCGGCGTGGTGGCGGCGGGAGCCCTCCTGGCTCTCAGCGCCTGCTCGTCCGGCGGCGGCGCGCTCGGCGGCAACACCTCGACCTCGTCGAGCGACAGCGTCACCATCGGCTCCGCGGCGTTCGGCGAGTCCGAGATCCTCATGCAGGTCTACGGCCAGGCCCTGGCCGCCAACGGCGTGAAGGTCAACTACAAGCCGAGCATCGGCCAGCGCGACGTCTACCTCAAGGCGCTGCAGGACGGCTCGATCGACCTCATCCCCGAGTACAGCGGCAACCTGCTGCAGTTCTACAAGAAGGACGCCACCGCCACCTCCAGCGACGACGTCTACACGGCACTGAAGTCGGCTCTCCCCAAGGGCTACGAGGTGCTCGACCAGGCCGAGGCGCAGGACGCCGACTCCTACAACGTCACCAAGGAGTTCTCGGACAAGTGGGGCGTCACCAGCCTCTCCGACCTCTCCAAGGTCACCGACCCGCTGACGGTCGGCGCGAACCCGGAGTTCGAGACGCGCCCCTACGGCATCCCGGGGCTGAAGTCGGCCTACGGCGTGACCGCGACCCTCAAGCCGATCAGCGACTCGGGCGGCCCGCTGACCGTCACGGCGCTCAAGAACGGCGACGTGCAGCTGGCCGACATCTACACGACGACCCCGGCCATCAAGGACAACGGCTTCGTCACCCTGAAGGACCCGAAGAGCCTGATCGCGGCGCAGAACATCGTTCCGCTGATCAACAGCTCCAAGGCGTCCGACAAGGTCAAGGAGGTCCTCAACAAGGTCTCCGCCGAGCTCACCACCGATGACCTCATCTCGATGAACAGCGAGAACCAGGGCGACAGCAAGACGGCGCCCGACGTGGTCGCGAAGAACTGGCTGAAGGACCACCCCGTCAAGTAGACGCGGGCGTCATTCTCCGTCGTGCGGCGGCTCGGGAGACCGGGCCGCCGCACCCATGTGCGCCGCCTCGCGCTTCTGCAGGATCTTCTTGACGAGGAAGACGAGCAGGATGAATACCGCGATGATGGCCACGAAGATGTATCCGGCCCAGTGCAGCTCCCGCGAGAGCTCGCGGTAGCTGCCGGCGGCGAGCGCCCCGACGCTCACGTACGAGAACGCCCACAGCACGCAGGCCGGTGCCGTCCACGCCATGAACGTGCGGTAGCGCATCAGGCTCATCCCCACGGTCAGCGGGATGAGGGAGTGCAGCACCGGCAGGAAGCGCGACAGGAAGACGGCGATGCCGCCGCGGCGCGCGAGATACGCCTCCGCCTTGTCGAAGTTGTCCTGGCCGAGCTTGCGGCCCAGTTTGCTCGCGCGGATGCGCGGCCCGAACCAGCGCCCCAGGGCGAAGCCGATCGACTCGCCGCACAGGGCGCCGATCACGACCGCGATCACCATCGCGAAGTACTCGACGGGGCCCTCCACCGCCGTGCTGGCGACGAGGACGATCGTGTCACCGGGAACGATCAGGCCGACGAGGATGGACGTCTCCAGCATGATCCCGACGCCCGCGAGCAGTGTGCGCAGCACGGGATCCACGCTCTGGACGAGGTCGAGGATCCAGGTGAGCGCGTCGTTCACGGGGTGGGCGCCGTCCGCACCAGGCTCCAGAACGCCGTGAGGGCGTCGGCCATGTCGGCGGACGGGTCCAGCATCCACTGCACCTGCATGCCGTCGGCGACGGCGATCCCGAGCCGGGCGAGCTGGCGGGCGTCGACGGCGTCGGTCATCCGGCCCGCGGCCTGCTCGGCGCGCAGGTGCTGTTCGAGGCCGCCGACGATCCTCTCGTAGCGCTCGACGAAGTAGTCGTGACCGGGATGCTCGGGATCCGATGCCTCGGCCGAGAGCGTCGCGTAGAGCTGCACGAGCCCCGGCACCTCGGCGTTGTGCCGGATGACGCGCACGAGACCGTCCGCGGCATCCGCCCACTGGTCGCCGAGCTCGGCACCGCCGGTGTCGACCTCGTCGCGTTTGCGCAGCACCTCCGAGAAGAGCTCCTCTTTCGAGGAGAAGTGGTGCAGCAGACCGGCCTGGCTCAGCCCGACGGACTCGGCGATCTCGCGCAGCGACGCCTTGCGGTACCCCTTGTCGGCGAACACCTCCAGCGCGCGGGACAGGATCTCCTCGCGCTTGGCGATTCCCTTGGCGTACGAGCCCTTCTTCGGCATAGGGACGATGCTACTGGGCCGCGCCTGGGAGAGCGGGCCGCTCAGCTGGTGAGCACGAGGACGGGCGGGACCACGACGAGGAGGACGGTCAGGACGGCGATGGTGAGGCGGAGCGCCGGGCCGACCGTGCGGCGGCCGCTCGTGAGCCGGGCCTCGCGGGCGCGCAGGGCGTCCCGGCGCTGCTCGGGAGTGCGGCGGTCCTTCGGGGCGCCGAGCGCAGACCCCGCACTCCCGGTCTCGTCGACGATGCGGATGGCGCCCGCGAGCACCGGATCGCCCGACGACCGGCGGGCGGTGTCGTCGGCGAGCATCTCGAGCAGGAGCGCGACCGCGTCCTGCGCGCGGGTGGCGATGGGGAACCAGGGGAGAGCGCGCTTCCACGAGCGGAACGCGTCCAGCAGCAGGTGGTGCTTCTGGCGCAGGTGGGTGCGCTCGTGGGCGATCACCGCGTCCAGCTCCTCGGGACTCAGAAGCGCGATCATCCCTTCGGAGAGCACGGTGACGCTGCGGGCGCCGGGCAGGCAGTACGCGGCGGGCGCGGGATGGTCGATCACCCGGGTGCTCGGCACGTCCGGGAGGGGGGAGCTGAGCAGGCGCAGGAGCTCCATGTGCTGGTGGCGCTGGCGGCGGCTCCGCACCGAGGTGAGGGCGAGGTTGAGCAGGAGGTGAGCGGTGAGCAGCACCGCCGCGCTCAGCAGGAAGGCGTTGAGCAGGCTGACGCCCGAGGGGAGGGGACCCGTGAAGATCGTGCGCGCGGCGCCGCCGATCCGGCTCCAGAGATCGTCGCCGAACGGCTGCAGGCCCGCCAGGAGCAGGGAGCCGATCATCGAGATGCCACCGGCGAGGGCGATCGACTGCCAGAGGGCGACGGCCAGGACGGGCGCCGCAGGAGGCCAGGTCGCTCGCGCGAGGAGGAGCGGCACGGGCCAGGCCAGGGCGATCGCCAGCAGGCCGAGGACGATGGCCGTCTCGTTGACGGGGAGCACGGTCGCTCTAGGAGGTGCGGGCCTCGAGCAGGCGGCGCAGCACCTGCGCCTCCGACTCGTCGACGGTTCCCACGAAGTAGGCGAGCGCCTCAGTGCGATCGGACGAGGACTCGAGGACTTCGCGCATGAGATCGGCGACGTGACCGGCGCGGCTGAGGGTCGCGAAGTAGACGTGCGGGCGCACGTCGCGCTCCCGGTCGACCATGCCCTTCTGCTCGAGACGGGACAGCACGGTCAGCACGGTGGTGAGCGCGGGAGGCTTGCCCTCCCCGCGGGCGGCCGATAGCTTGTCGCGTAACTCGTTGGCGGTGATCGGGGCGTCGCCCGCCCAGAGGGCGTCCATGACAGCCCTTTCCAGTTCTCCGAGATTCGCCACGGGACAAGAGTACCGCGATGAGGCTGAGAATGTTCTACACTCTGTAGAAGATGAACTTCTACACCGTGTAGAAGACCGATCGAAGGGTGAGACGCCGTGCACGATCTCTTGGACCCGCTGCTGCTGTCGCGGTGGCAGTTCGGGCTCACAACGATCTACCATTTCCTGTTCGTGCCCCTGACGATCGGCGTCGTCACCGTGGTCGCGATCTTCCAGACCTGCTGGTACCGCACGGGCAAGGTCCACTACCTGCAGCTCACCCACTTCTTCGGCAAGATCTTCCTGATCAACTTCGCCATGGGTGTCGTCACGGGCATCGTGCAGGAGTTCCAGTTCGGCATGAACTGGTCGGACTACTCGCGTTTCGTCGGCGACATCTTCGGCGCTCCGCTCGCGCTGGAGGGCCTGCTCGCGTTCTTCCTGGAGGCGACGTTCATCGGCCTCTGGATCTTCGGCTGGGACAAGCTGCCCAGAGGCCTGCACCTGGCGACCATCTGGCTGACCGCGGCGGGCAGCATCCTCTCGGCCTACTTCATCATCGCGGCCAACGCGTTCATGCAGAACCCGGTCGGATACACGCTGAACCCGGAGCGCGGCCGGGCGGAGCTCACCGACATCTGGGCGGTGCTCACCAACAAGGTGGCGCTTGCCGCGTTCCCGCACACGATCTTCGGCGCGTTCATGGTGTCGGCGGGGCTGATCATCACGGTCGCGGCCTGGCACCTCTCGCGCAACCAGCACCTCGAGACCATGCGCCCTGCCCTCAAGTTCAGCCTCTGGATGATGGTGGTCGCCGGCATCGGCACCGTGCTCAGCGGCGACCAGCTCGGGCTCGCGATGGTGCAGACGCAGCCGATGAAGATGGCGGCCGCGGAGGCGCTGTACAAGACCTCGACGGGAGCCGACGCCTCGTTCTCGATCTTCACTCTGGGCACACCGGACGGCGTGCACGAGCTGTTCTCGATCCGGGTGCCATACCTGCTGTCGTTCCTGTCGACGCACACGCTCAACGGGACCGTGGAGGGCATCAACGACCTCCAGGCCCAGTACGTGCAGCTCTACGGCCCGGGCGACTACACCCCGACGATCTGGATCACCTACTGGGCGTTCCGCTGGATGATCGGCCTGGGCATGCTCCACGTGCTCGTCGCCGTCGTCGGCCTCTGGCTGACGCGCAAGGGCCGCATGCCCACGCGCCAGTGGCAGTGGAAGCTCGCCATCTGGGCGATGCCGCTCTCGCTCGCCGCGATGATCGTCGGCTGGATCTTCACCGAGATGGGACGCCAACCCTGGATCGTCTTCAGTCTCATGAAGACGGCGGACGGTGTCTCGCCCAACACCACCGGGCTCGAGGTGCTGATCTCGATCATCGCCTTCACCCTCGTCTACGGCGCGCTCGCGGTCGTCGAGTTCAAGCTGATCAAGCGTGCGGCCCAGAAGGGTCCGGCCCCGGTCGAGGAGCATCTCGACGACGAGGGCAAGCACGTCCCGGTCGCGACGGTCTACTAGGAGGAGACGGAAAATGGATCTCGCAGTTCTCTGGTTCGGCATCGTCGCCTTCTTCTTCGTCGGCTACTTCGTGCTCGACGGATTCGACTTCGGCGTGGGGATGGCGCTGCCCTTCCTCGGCAAGGACGACGTGGACCGCCGCGTCATGATCAACACCATCGGCCCCGTCTGGGACCTCAACGAGACCTGGGTCATCGTCGGCGGGGCCGCGCTGTTCGCGGCGTTCCCCGAGTGGTACGCGACGCTGTTCAGCGGGTTCTACCTGGCTCTGCTGCTCATCCTGATCGCGCTCATCCTGCGCGGCGTCTCGTTCGAGTACCGGCACCAGCGGGACAGCACCCGCTGGAAGAAGTGGTTCGACGGCATGATCGTCTTCGGCTCGGCCGCGCCGGCCTTCCTCTGGGGATGCGCCTTCGCGAACATCGTGCAGGGCGTGGCGCTCGACTCGGGCCACAACTACACGGGCACGCTGTTCGACCTTCTGAACGGATACGGCCTGCTGGGCGGTCTGACCACCCTGCTGCTGTTCTTCACCCACGGTGTCGTGTTCATCTCGCTGAAGACGGATGGCGCGATCCGCCAGCGGGCGCGTTCGCTGGCCGTGAAGTCGGGGGCCGCGGCCATCGTGGTCGCCGCCGCGTTCCTGCTCTGGACCGGCATCGCGCACTTCTCGGTCGTGTTCCTGATCCTGGCCGCGCTGGCGGCGGTCGCCCTGATCGCCTCGTGGGTCGCCAACCTGCGCGGCGCGGAGGGCTGGTCGTTCGCCCTGATGGCGGCCACGATCGCCTTCGCCGTGATCTCGCTGTTCGCCGCGCTCTTCCCGAACGTGATGCCGTCCTCCCCGAACCCGGAGAACAGCCTGACGATCGCGAACGCGTCGAGCACGACCGCAACGCTCACGGTGATGACCTGGGTCGCGGCGATCTTCCTGCCGCTGATCCTGCTCTACCAGGGCTTCACCTACTGGGTGTTCCGCAAGCGGGTCACCCGGGCGAGCATCCCGGACGAGGCCCCCGAGCCCGTGAACGCCTGACCCGTGAAGCCCTTCGATCCCCGCCTGCTGCGGTACGCCTCCGCGTCCCGGGGGGCCCTCGCCGCCGGCGGTCTGCTCGCCATCGTGCAGACCGCCGCCGGCCTGGCGTTCGCCTGGCTCGTGACGCAGCTGATCGTGCGTGCCATCGCGGGTGAGGATCTCGCCGCGCTGAGCGGTCTGATCGCGATCCTCGTGCTCGTCGTGATCGGGCGGGGCGTCGTGCTCTGGCTCGTGGACGCGGTCGCCGCCCGCGGCGGGGCTCGCGTGATCGGGCAGCTGCGTGAGCGGCTGATGTCCGCCGTCGCGACCCTCGGGCCGGGATGGACGGCATCGCGCAACTCCGCCGACGTCACCCTGGTGGCCGGACGCGGCATGGAGGCGCTCGACGGGTACTTCGGCAAGTACCTGCCACAGCTGATCATGACGGCCGTCGCCACCCCCATCCTGGTGTTGGTGATCGGCTGGCAGGACCTCACGAGCGGCATCATCATCGTGCTGACCCTCCCGCTCATCCCGCTCTTCATGGTGCTCGTGGGCTGGGCGACCCAGGCCGCGCAGAAGCGTCAATGGAAGGCCCTCTCGACACTGTCCCGCGGCTTCCTCGACGTGGTCGGCGGGCTCTCCACCCTGAAGCTGTTCGGGCGGCAGCACCGCCAGGAGGGGCGCATCCGCTCGGTGAGCGAGGACTACCGGGTGCACACCATGAAGGTGCTCCGGATGTCGTTCCTCTCGGGCTTCGTGCTCGAGCTGGCGGCCAGCCTGTCCGTCGCGCTCGTCGCGGTGACCATCGGCCTCCGGCTGGTGGCGGGCGACATGGAGCTGTCCGTCGGACTCTTCGTCCTCCTGCTGGCGCCGGAGGCCTTCCTCCCGCTGCGGAACGTCGGCGCGAGCTATCACGCGGCGGCCGAGGGCATCGAGGCCGCCGAGAACGCGTTCGCGGTGATCGAGGCCGCGGAGAACGCCGACGCGACCGCTCCGGCCCCGACGGAGGGAGGAGCACCGGCCGAGCCGGGGCTCGCCTTCGCGGGGGTCGTGGTGCGCTACGACGGGCAGCCCGTGGTCGGTCCCTTCACCGCCGTCGTCGCCCCGGGGAGGGTCGCCGTGCTGAGCGCCCCGAGCGGCGCCGGAAAGTCGAGCCTCGTCTCCGCGGCCCTCGGCTTCGCGGACGCAGAGGGCACGATCGTCGCGGGACGCCGGAGCGACGCCGAGGGGCGACGATCCGCGATCGCGTGGGCCGGGCAGCGGCCGGGGCTCATCGCCGGCACCATCGCCTCCAACGTCGCGCTCGGGGACCCGCATCCCGACCGTGCCGTCGTGCTCGACGCGCTGCACGATGCGGCCGCCGGCGAGCTCGACCCGGACGCGAGCGTCGACGCCGGGGGAGCAGGGCTGTCCGGCGGCCAGGCGCAGCGTGTCGCGGTGGCGCGCGCCCTGTACCGGCTGCGCACCCGCGATTGCCCCATCCTGATCCTCGATGAGCCGACCTCCGCGCTCGACGCCGCGACCGAGTCCGCGCTGATGGCCAGCCTGCACCGCGTCGCGGACGCCGGCGCGGCCGTGCTCGTCGTCAGTCACCGCGAGGCCGTGGTCACCGCGGCCGATGCGATCTTCGAAGTGGAGGCGGCCGACCGTGTCCGCTGACGTCCGCCGCATCCTGCGGCTCTCCCTCCCGCCGGCCCGCCGGCTCTGGGCAGCCATCGCGCTCGGGGCGCTCAGCGCCGCCTGCGCCGTCGCCCTGCTCGGCGTCAGCGCGTGGCTGATCACCTACGCCTCCGAGCAGCCGCCGGTCCTGTTCCTGTCGATGGCCGTGGTCGGCGTGCGGGCGTTCGCGCTGGGTCGGGCCTTCTTCCGCTACCTGGAGCGTCTCGCCGGGCACGACGCGGCCTTCCGCCAGCTTCCCGCCATCCGCTCCTCGCTCTTCGCGCGCCTCGTGCCCCTCGCACCGGACGGCCTGCGCGGCGCGCGCGGCGGCGACCTGCTCTCGCGGATCGCCGACGACGTCGACGAACTGCAGAACTACTCGCTCCGGGTGGTGCAGCCCCTCGTGACGTCGGGCCTGATCGCACTGGCGAGCGTCGTCGTCGCCTTCCTGCTCCTCCCCGAGGCAGGGGTCGCCCTCCTGGTGATGCTGGTGCTGGCCGTGGTCGCGGGCTCCCTCGTCAACTCCTGGGCGGCCGGCTCCGCCGAACGGAGAATCGCTCCGCTGCGCGCCGAGCTCTCCGATGCGATCCTCGACCTCGTCCGCAACGTGGATGTGCTCACGGCGTATGGAGCCCTGCCTGCTGCGCAGCGGCGCGTGAGCGAGGCGAGCACTCGCCTGACCGGAGCCGTTCGCGCTCGCGCGGCAGGTCTCGGCCTCACCGCCGGTGCGGTCTCCCTCCTTGCGGGCGGTGCGACCGTCCTCGGCCTCGTCTCCGGTATCCCCGCACTCGGAGCAGGCCGGATCGAAGGCCCCGTCCTCGCCGTGATCGCCCTGCTCCCGCTCGCCGTGTTCGAGGTGTTCGGGATGGTGCCGCTCGCGCTCGGCGCGTGGCGGCAGGTCCAGGCGAGCGCGCGACGCATCGCCGACGCGGCGCCGGCCTCGGCGCCCGACGGGATCCCCGTCGACGCCGACGATGCGGGGCCGTTCGCCGTCGACGGCGTGCCCGCTGTGCGGCTCTCTGGGGTCTCGGCGCACTGGCCGGGCGTCGACCGCCCGGTGCTCCGGGACATCGACCTGGAACTCCTGCCGGGGGAGCGCGTCCTCCTCACGGGCCCGACCGGAGCCGGCAAGACGGCACTGGCCCACGTTCTGGTGCGTTTCCTCGAGCATGACGGCACCTATGCGCTCGACGGTGTCGAGACGCGGGGCGTACGTCAGGACGACGTGCGCCGGGTCGTCGGCCTGTGCGAGCAGCAGCCGTATCTCTTCGACGCCGACCTGCGGCAGAATCTGCTGTTCGCGCGCGAGACCGCCACCGACGACGAACTGCTCGCCGTGCTGGAGCGTGTCGGGCTGGCCGACTGGGCGCGGGAGCGCGACGGGCTCGCGACGAGCGTGGGCGAACGGGGAGCGCTGGTGTCGGGTGGTCAGGCGCAGCGGATCGCGCTGGCACGCGCCCTGCTCGCCGACTTCCCCGTGCTGGTGGTGGACGAGCCGACCGCGAACGTCGACGTGATGGCGGCCGACCGGGTGGTGCGCGACATCCTGCGCACCGCAGCGGAGGACGGGCGCACCGTGCTGCTCATCTCGCACACGGACGTTCCGCGAGAGCTCATCACCCGCAGTGTCTCCCTGGAGGACGGCCGGATCACGGACGCGGCGGCAGCGGCCTAGCCAGCGCCGCGAAGCGTGACCGCCACGCCTCGGTGCGGGCCGGATCCTGCGCGAGCGTCGGGCCGTCGACCCACGCCGTCACCGCGCGGATGCCGTGCAGGGCGTTCACCGCCCACAGGGTCGCGCCGTCGAGCTGCGACGGCCGGACCTCCTCCTCGTCCACCGGCACCCGGAGGGCCGCCGCGATCCCGCGGACGGTCCGCGCCGCGACGCTGTCGACGCGCGCGAGGGAGAGCGGAGGGGTGAAGAGCGTGTCGCCGCGCCACCACAGGAGCGCCGTCGTCGCCCCGTCGGCGACGAAACCTTCGTCGAGGATGACGGCCTCCTGTGCGCCCTGCGCCTGGGCGCGTTGACGCAGTACGGAGAGCCGGTCGATGTCCGGGCCCTTGATGTCGGGAGCGGTGCGCGGGTCGGAGGCGGCGGTCGCCATGACGAGGGATTCGCCGAGCGGCGGGGCGGTCCGCAGCCGGAACCGCAAACGCAGGGCGTCGCGCGTGCGCACGAGCTCGAACCGGGGGAACCACGAGCCCTCGCGGGGGAGCGCCGCGACGCCCGCGTCCCAGAACTCCTGGAGCTCGGACCGGTCGGGATGCCCCTGCAGCCGGGCCGAATCCTGGAAGCGCGCGGAGTGCAGGCCCAGAGCGAGCGCCGTGCCGTCGGCGACGAGGAACGAGTCCGCGACGAGGAGGTCGGTCTCCGCCACCTCGCAAGAATCGCGGGCGACGAGCTCGCCGCCCGCCCAGTCGAAGAGGGTGCTGCTCGCGTCCATTCGCCTAGGCTAGCCCAGTGGTTCTCCCGCTCCGCGCGCTACCGCTCGACGACTGGGTCGATCCGGCGGACGCCTTCGTCGCGCTCTTCGGCGACCCGGCCGCGAACACCGGCGCGCCCGACGCCGTGTGGCTCGACAGCGGTCCCGATGCGGTCGACGGACGCAGCATCATCGCCACCGGCCGTCGTGTTCTCACCGCCTCCGCGGCTCGGGGCACGACCACGATCGACGGGGTCGAGCGCGCGGGGGAGGTGCTCGACGTTCTGCGCGACGAACTCGCCGGCCGGGAGGCTCCGAGCATCCCGGACGCGCCCGTCGGTTGGATCGGCTGGCTCGGCTACGAGACCGGTGCGCGCCCGCTCGGTGTCCCGTACCGCACGGGCGATGGCGCCGATTCCGCGCTGCTCCTGGCGGATCGCGCCGTCGTCTTCGACCACGCCTCCCGTCGCGTCGAGATCATCGTCGCGCCGGAGGGTGTCGACCGTGTGTGGGCGGAGGAAGCGCGCGCGGTCCTTGCGGGCTGCGCCGGCGCGGCAGCGGCGTATGGTGCCGCTCATCCCGTACCCGAGGCGGAGGCCACGTGGCGTCACGGCGACGACGCGTACCTGGGGCTGATCCGGGACTGTCTCGCCGCGATCCGGGAGGGCGACGCCTACCAGCTGTGCCTGACCAACCTGGCGACCGCGCGCACCGCCGCGGATCCGCTCGCCGTGCACCTCCGGCTGCGCGCGATGAGCCCGGCCCACCACGGCGGGTTCCTCCGGATCGCGGGGGAGACGCTCGTCAGCTCCTCGCCCGAGCAGTTCCTCCAGGTGTCCACCGACGGCCGTGTGCGCACCAAGCCGATCAAGGGAACGCGACCGCGCGGTGCGACCGTCGCCGCCGATCTCGCGCTCCGCGCCGAGCTCGAGGCGAGTGACAAGGAGCGCGCGGAGAACGTCATGATCGTCGACCTCATGCGCAACGACCTGGCGCGCGTCTGCACGGTGGGCTCGGTCGAGGTGCGGCACCTGCTCGCGGTCGAGAGCTACGCTCAGGTCCACCAGCTGGTCAGCACGGTGGAGGGGCGGCTCCGCGACGGGCTCGGCGCGGTGGACGCGATCGCGGCATGCTTCCCCGCCGGCTCGATGACGGGGGCGCCGAAGCTCAGCGCCATGGGCATCCTGTCCCGCCTGGAGGACGGACCGCGCGGTGTGTACGCGGGCTGCTTCGGCCTCATCGGGGCCGACGGGTCCGCCGATCTCGCGATGGTCATCCGGAGCCTCCGGTTCCGCGATGGCGGGGTGCAGGTCGGCGCCGGCGGCGGGATCACCGTGCTGTCGGTGCCGGACGAGGAGCTCGAGGAGGTCCGGATCAAGGCGGCGCCGCTGCTCCGCTCCGCCGGGCTCCGCCTCGCGAGCGGCTTGACGCCCGCTGGGAACGGACTGGACGCCTCCGACGTTTAGTAGTCTGGAGTCCCGGGCTTGTGCCCGGAGTCTGCTTCGCCAGCCACCCCGCCCGACGGTCCGCCGTCGCGGTGCGGTCGAGCCGGCGGTATCGACACAGCGCTAGCGAGAAAAACAGGAGTCCCGTGGCACACGAGCACGATTCAGGGAGCACGCCCGTCGAGGGCGCGCAGTACGACTTCGCCGCGATCCAGAGCAAGTGGCTCCCGATCTGGGACGAGCTCAAGCCGTTCGCCACGGCCGACCCGGACGACAAGCGTCCGCGCAAGTACGTGCTCGACATGTTCCCGTATCCGTCCGGCGACCTGCACATGGGCCACGCCGAGGCGTACGCGCTGGGCGACGTGATCGCCCGGTACTGGCGCCAGCAGGGCTTCAACGTGCTGCACCCGATCGGCTGGGACGCCTTCGGCCTGCCCGCCGAGGGCGCCGCGATCAAGCGCAACCTCGACCCGCGCGACTGGACCTACGACAACATCGCGCAGCAGAAGGCCAGCATGCGCCGCTACGCGCCCAGCTTCGACTGGGACCGCGTCATCCGGACCTGCGACCCGGACTACTACCGCTGGAACCAGTGGCTGTTCCTGAAGCTGTACGAGAAGGGCCTGGCCTACCGCAAGGCCAGCCAGGTCAACTGGTGCCCCTTCGACCAGACGGTCCTGGCGAACGAGCAGGTCGTCAACGGCCGCTGCGAGCGCTGCGACAACCTGGTCACCAAGAAGAAGCTGACCCAGTGGTACTTCCGCATCACCGACTACGCCGATCGCCTCCTGGACGACCTGAAGCAGCTGGAGGGAGCCTGGCCGTCCAAGGTCCTGAGCATGCAGCGCAACTGGATCGGCCGCTCCACCGGTGCCGACGTGCAGTTCGCGATCGAGGGCCGCGACGAGGCCGTGACGGTCTACACGACCCGGCCGGACACGCTCTACGGCGTGACCTTCATGGTCGTCGCGCCGGACTCCGACCTCGCCGCCGAGCTGGTGGAGGGTGCGCGCCCGGAGGTCCGGGAGCGGTTCGACGAGTATCTGGCGGCCGTCCGCGGAACCACCGAGATGGACCGCCTGAGCACCGAGCGCGAGAAGACCGGCGTCTTCCTGGAGCGGCACGCGATCAACCCGCTGACCGGCGAGCGCATCCCGATCTGGGCGGCCGACTACGTGCTGAGCGACTACGGTCACGGCGCGATCATGGCCGTGCCCGCGCACGACCAGCGCGACCTGGACTTCGCCCGCGCCTTCGACCTCCCGGTGCGTGTGGTGGTCGACACCAACCAGCCCGTCACCGGCGTCATCCCCGTGATCCCGGTCGACCCGGAGACCGGCGAGCCGACGATGCCGGAGGACGCCCCGCTGGAGAACCCGGCGGAGACCGGCGTGGCTCTGACCGGCGAGGGCCGACTGATCAACTCGGGTCCGTTCGACGGGCTGAGCAAGTCCAACGCGATCCGTCGCGTGACGGAGGCGCTGCAGGGCTCCGGCCTGGGCG
Organism: Leifsonia naganoensis; assembly: GCF_013410615.1. Taxonomy (NCBI): domain Bacteria; kingdom Bacillati; phylum Actinomycetota; class Actinomycetes; order Micrococcales; family Microbacteriaceae; genus Leifsonia; species Leifsonia naganoensis. Next base: position 3,910,906 of record NZ_JACCHJ010000001.1, on the reverse strand, counting down.
AGACGGCGAAGAACTTCCGCCTGCGCGACTGGCTGATCTCGCGTCAGCGCTACTGGGGCACCCCGATCCCGATCATCCACTGCGAGAAGTGCGGCGAGGTGCCCGTCCCGGAGTCGGAGCTGCCCGTGCTGCTGCCGCCGGCGGAGGGTCTCGACCTGAAGCCCAAGGGCACCAGCCCGCTGGGTGCGGCCGAGGACTGGGTCAACGTGTCGTGCCCGACGTGCGGCGGCCCCGCCAAGCGCGATGCCGACACGATGGACACCTTCGTCGACAGCTCGTGGTACTTCCTGCGCTTCCTGTCCCCGAAGGACGACACCCAGGCGTTCGACCCGCGCGAGGCCGAGAAGTGGGCGCCCGTCGACCAGTACGTCGGCGGCGTGACCCACGCCATCCTGCACCTGCTGTACTCGCGGTTCATCACCAAGGTGCTGTTCGACATGGGGTCGATCAGCTTCACAGAGCCGTTCACGGCGCTGCTGAACCAGGGCATGGTGCTGATGGAGGGGTCCGCGATGTCGAAGTCGCGCGGCAACATCGTGAAGCTGTCCGAGCAGCTCGACGAGCACGGTGTGGACGCCGTCCGCCTGACGATGGCGTTCGCCGGCCCACCCGAGGACGACATCGACTGGGCGGACGTCTCGCCGTCGGGCAGTGCGAAGTTCCTCGCGCGCGCCTGGCGCGTGGCGCACGACGTCACGAGCGCTCCGGACGTCGTCTGGAAGAACGGCGACCCGGCGCTGCGCCGCGTTACGCACCGCTTCCTCGCCGACGCCCCCGGCCTGATCGAGGCGTTCAAGTTCAACGTCGTCGTGGCGCGCCTGATGGAGCTGGTGAACGCTACCCGCAAGGCGATCGACACCGGTGCCGGCCCGGCCGACGCGGCCGTCCGCGAGGCGGCCGAGGTCACCGCGATGGCCCTGAACCTGTTCGCGCCCTACACGGCGGAGGACATGTGGGAGATCCTCGGCTACGAGGCCTCGGTGGCGCTGGCCCAGTGGCGCAAGGCCGACCCGACCCTCCTGATCGAGGAGTCGGTCACGGCCGTCGTGCAGGTGGACGGCAAGGTCCGCGACCGCGTCGAGGTCTCGCCGAAGATCTCGGGCGACGAGCTCGAGGCCATGGCCCGCGCCTCGGAGGCCGTGGTGCGTTCGGTGGGCGACCGCGAGATCGTCAACGTGATCGTGCGCGCCCCGCGCCTGGTGAACATCGCCACGCGACCCAAGGGCTGAACGGCCGAGCTGAACTGAACTGAGCTGAGCCGATCGGCGGTCCTCCACAGGAGGGCCGCCGATCGTCGTTTCCCACCGATCCGCGCACGGCGGCCGAGCGCGTCCCGCTGCTTCGTAGCGTGTGGTCATGCGACACCGAGCCGAGGCCTCCGACGTGGAGCCGGGGGCGCGCCGGCGGCTGCGGCTCGGCGTCGGCGCGGCCATCGTGCTGCTCCTCGGCGTCTTCGTAGTGGCGATCCTGGCGTCGGCGTTCTCCGGGCAGGGGAGCGACGTGGAGGTGCCGGCCTCGCGCACGACCTCGGCTGCGTCGGGAGCTGCAGAGACGAGTGCGCAGCCCGATGGAGGCGGAGGCGAGCTGTTCGTCCACGTCTCGGGTGCCGTGGTCAGCCCGGGACTCGTGACGCTCGCGGCCGGCGCACGCGTGGTCGACGCGATCGCGGCGGCGGGCGGCCTCACGCCCGACGGCGACCCCGCCGGCGTCAACCTCGCGCGTCTCGTGTCCGACGGCGAGCAACTGGTGGTCCCGAAGGAGGGGGAGGTGCCTCCCGCCGCGCCCACCGGCTCGGGCGGTGGTTCCGGCGCGGCGGGCACAGGACTCGTGAACATCAACACCGCGGGACAGTCGGAGTTGGAGACGCTCCCGCGCATCGGGCCCGCGCTCGCCCAGCGCATCCTGGACTGGCGGGCGGCGAACGGAAGGTTCAGTGCGCCGACCGACCTGCTGAAGGTCGCGGGGATCGGAGACAAGGTCTTCGACGGTCTCAAAGACCGGGTGAGCGTCTGATGCCCGACCTGCGTCTCGCACTCCCCGCCGCTGCCCTCTGGATCGCGTGCGCTCTGGCGATCGGTGCGCCGGACGCCGCGGCGTTCGCCGCCCTCGCCGGCGGTGTCCTCGCGGCCGTCCTCATCGCCTCCGCCGCCCGACGTGCCCGTCGACGCGCGGGTGCGGTTCTGGTGGGCGTCGTCCTCGCGGGCGGGGCGCTGGGCTGCGCCGTGTCGGCGGTCCACGCACCCGGCCGGACGGCCGACCTCCTGGAGCGGGCGGCCCAGGAGCGGCAGGAGGTGACGGTGCAGGTGCGGGCCGAGAGCCCGGGTCGCCGGGTGGCGTCCGGGTTCGACGGTGCCGAGCGGTGGAGTTGGAAAGGTACGGCTCTGGGAGTGGACGGTGCGGACGCCGGCCCTGACGTGCGGGGGATCAGTGTGCCAGTGACGGTGTTCACGGTCGCGGACGGATCCGGTGCCGTTCCTCCCTTCGGGTCGGTCGTGGCCGTTTCCGGAGCACTGCGCGCGAACGAGCCGGGGGAGTCGACCAGCTTCCGGCTCTCCGCGTCGCACCCGGCGTCGGTGGTCGCCGACGCGCCTGTCTGGCTGGGGTGGACCGAGCCCGTGCGCTCGGCGTTCGCCCGGGCGGCCAGGGAGACTCCGGGGGATGGCGGTGCCTTGCTGCCCGGCCTCGCGATCGGCGACGAGTCCGGCGTCTCCGAGGAGCTGGACGCGGCTATGAAAGCGAGTGCGCTGAGCCATCTCACCGCGGTGTCGGGAGCGAACTGCGCCCTCGTCACCGGGCTGGTGTTCGTCGTGGCCGCTCGGGTCGGCGCGAGTCGTCGGATGCGCGTCGTCATCGCAGCGACGGCGCTGCTGGCGTTCGTCGTGCTCGTCGGGCCGGGCGCCAGCATCCTGCGCGCCGCCGTGATGGCCGCCGTCGTGCTGCTCGCGCTCGCCCGTGGTCGACCCGCGGACGGCCTGCCGTCGCTGGCGCTGGCCGTGGTGCTCCTGCTCGTGCACGATCCGTGGATGGCGCGCGACTACGGGTTCGCCCTCTCGGTCGCGGCCACGGCGGGGTTGCTCCTGCTGGCCGGCCCGCTCGCCCGGCGCCTGACTCGGTGGATGCCCCGCGCCGTCGCACTGGCCATCGCGGTGCCGGCGGCGGCGCAGCTCGCGTGCCAGCCGATCCTGCTGCTGCTCACACCGACGATCCCGCTGTACGGCGTCGGGGCGAACCTGCTCGCCGAACCGGCGGCGCCGGTGGCGACCGTCCTGGGTTGCCTCGCGTGTCTCACGCTGCCCTGGGCGCCATGGCTGGGGGAGTTGTTCGTCCGGCTCGCCTGGCTGCCGTCGGCGTGGATCGCCCGGATCGCGCACACGGCCGCGTCCCTGCCGGGAGCGGCGCTGCCGTGGGTCGACGGCATCGTCGGCGTCGTCCTCTGCGTGTGCGTTCTCGTGGCGGTGGGCGTCGTCATCGCGCGCGTGCACCTGCCGCGGCCGGTCGTCGTCACGGCCGCGCTCGGCCTCGGCGGCGTCGTCGTCGCGTACGGGGGAGTCCTCGGCGGGGGCTTGGTGGCGCGGGCGATCGGCACGCCGGACGACTGGCAGATCGCCGCCTGCGACGTCGGCCAGGGGGATGCGCTCCTGGTCCGCGATGGCGACGCGGTCGCGATGATCGATGTGGGTCGCACGCCCGAGGCCGCAAGCGCGTGCCTCGACCGCCTCGGTGTCGCACGAATCGACTTGCTCGTGCTCACCCACTACGACGCCGACCACGTGGCGGGGCTCCCGGGCGTGATCGAACGCGTCGAGCGGGCGCTCGTGGGGCCGCCCTCCCGTGAGTCCGACGAGCAGGTCGTCGCGTCCCTCGAAGCCCACGGAGCGAGCGTGGAGCGGGCGCTGGCGGGGATGGCGGGAACGCTCGGTCGCCTGCGATGGGACGTCCTGTGGCCCCGTGGAGCGCGGGACGAGGTGCCAACGGGCAACGACGGCAGCGTCGTGCTTCGGACGTCCGGCGCGGGCCTGACGGGCCTGTTCCTCGGCGACCTGGGCGAGCGGGCCCAGGATGAACTCCTCGGCGCCGCTGGGATCGGACGGGTCGACGTGGTGAAGGTCGCCCACCACGGCTCCGCCGACCAGAGCGAGCGCCTCTACGCGGTGTCGTCCCCGCGGATCGGACTGCTGTCCGTCGGAGCGGACAACGGGTACGGCCACCCCACCCGTCGCTCTCTGGACATCCTCGGCGAGGTGGGGGCTGTCGCGGTGCGCACCGACACGCGCGGGCTCATCCTCGTGTCGCCGGGCGCGGACGGGCCGCGCGTATGGACGGAGCGACCCGAGGCCGCCGATGCCGGTGGTCGCCCGTATCCTGGAAGGGAACGAGGAGGAACGTGGCCACCAGGAACACCGGCCGGAGCAGCGCGAGCCGCTCCGGTGCCAGCAAGGCCCGCGCGGTCGCGAGTGCGATCCCGCAGCTCCCCTGGAACCAGATCCGGCCTGCCCCCGTTGTGCTGGTGTCGGGGACCGAGGGCTTCCTCGCCGACCGCGCCATCCGCGCCCTGCGGGACGCGCTCAAGGCGGAGGATCCGAGTCTCGAGATCAGCGACGTCTCCGCCGCCGACTACGCCCCGGGCGAGCTCATCACCCTCGCGAGCCCCTCCCTCTTCGGAGAGCCGCGGCTGATCCGGGTCGATGCGGTCGAGAAGTGCACCGATGCGTTCCTCACCGAGACGCTCGAATACCTGGCGACGCCGGCGGACGGCACGGTCGTCGTGCTCCGCCACGGCGGAGGCGTGCGCGGCAAGAAGCTCCTGGACGCGATCCGGGCCGGCTCCGGCGGCGGGATCGAGATCGTCTGCACCGAGCTCAAGAAAGACGCCGAGAAGTACGAATTCGCCCAGGCGGAGTTCGCGAGCGCCGGCCGCAAGGTGACGGCCGGCGCGCTCCGGGCGATCACCTCGGCCTTCTCCGACGACCTCGCGGAGATGGCCGCGGCGTGCCAGCAGCTCATCTCCGACGCAGCCGAGCAGATCACGGAGGCGACCGTCGACAAGTACTACGGCGGCCGCGTCGAGACGAACGCGTTCCAGGTCGCCGACGCCGCCATCGCCGGACGCCACGGCGAAGCGCTCATCACCATGCGTCACGCCCTCGCGTCCGGCGCCGACCCCGTGCCGATGGTCGCCGCGTTCGCCAGCAAGATCCGCACGATGGCGAAGGTGTCCGGAGCACGTGGTGGTTCCGGCCAGCTGGCGCAGCAGTTCGGCCTCGCGCCGTGGCAGGTGGACCGCGCCAAGCGCGACCTCCAGGGCTGGACGGAGGACGGCCTCGGCCGCTGCATCGAGGTCCTCGCCGAGACTGACGCGAACGTGAAGGGCGGCGGCCGCGACCCGGTCTTCGCCCTGGAGCGGATGATCCGGATCGTCAGCGGCCGCGGACGCGGCTGAGACCTCTCGGCGCTTCGCACGATCGCTACAGAGACCGCTCACGCGCCAACGGCCGCACACGCGACGAGCCCCCGCCCTCGGACCTGAGGTCCTCGGAGCGGGGGCTCGTCGCAGCGCGGGATCAGCTCCCGCGGAGGTCAGTGGCTCAGAGAGCGGCGACCTGCTTGGCGATGGCCGACTTGCGGTTCGCCGCCTGGTTCTGGTGGATGACGCCCTTGCTGGCCGCCTTGTCGATCTTCTTGGACGCGACGCACAGCGCCGCGGTCGCCTTGTCCTTGTCGCCCGCGACAACGGCCTCACGGGTCGCGCGGATGGCCGTCTTGAGCTCGCTCTTGACGGACTTGTTGCGCTCCTGCGCCTTCTTGTTGGTGCGGTTGCGCTTGATCTGCGACTTGATGTTTGCCACGAATGGTTACTTTCGTTCGAAGTGAGTATCGGATGTGCCGTTCAGCGAGAGAGGGCGCTTCCCGGCGTTCGTGCGGGTACACCCACACGCAAGCCAACAAACAACTTTACCAGCGGGCCACCCCTGCGCCAAATGCAGCGGGATCAGTGGGCGTCGACGGACTCCGGTGCGTACGAACCGGAGGCGATCTCGTCGACCAGAGTGGGGCCGTTCGGCTCCCAGCCGAGGTCGATGCGACCCTTTGACCCGCGCGACTGCTGATCGAGCAGCAGCGCCTCGGTGAGTCCTGCACCGAGGCGCTCGGAGGTCTCCTCGACCGTCTCGGCGACCACGCCGCCGGCGATGCCCGCAGCGGCCGCCGCGGCCTCCCCGAGCTCGCGCACGGTCGGGTTGGCGCCGCTCGCTCCGAGGTAGACGGAGCCGGCGTCGCCCTGCTCGAGCGCGAGCACGTACAGGGCGGCGAGGTCGTCGACGTGCACGGTCGCCCAGTGCTGCGCCCCGTCGCCGATGAGGTGCAGGGCCGGAGCGACGCCGTCTCCGCGCGGAGCATCGACGATCAGGCGCGCGAGGCCGGCGCCGCGACCGTAGACGATCGACGGGACGACGACGATGCCGCGCACTCCCTCGGCGCCGAGGACGCGTGCCTCGTTCGCACCGCGCCAGGCGGTGAGCGCGGGCGGCGCGGCGGGGGAGTCCTCCGTGATGTCGGCGTTGGAGCCGTACGTCCAGATGCCGCCGGTGTGCACGAACGGCTTGTCGCTGCCCTCGAGGCCCCGCAGCACCGCGGTGATGAGGATCGGGTCGACGTCCTCGCCGGACGCGAGGTGCACGACGCCGTCGCTGGCCAGGGCCGCCTCCGCGACCAGATCGCTGTCGGCGGCGTCGCCGATGAGCGCCGTCGCGCCCGCGGCCTCCACGATCGCCGCCTTCTCGGCGTTGCGGACGAGGGCCGTCACCGCGTGCCCCTCCTCGATGAGGCGGGGGAGGACGGAGGTGCCGATGTAGCCGGTCGCGCCGGTCAGGAGGATGCTCATGCTCCCATCCAACACCGACGCGGGCCGCGCATTCCCGCGACGGCTCCCATGCGACGGCGAGCGTAGGCTCGACACCATGACTGCTTCGACCATCGCCATCGTCAACGCCCGTGTCGTCCCCGTGCTCGGAGAGCCGATCGAAGGGGGCACGGTGCTCATCCGCGACGGCGTGATCGAAGCCGTCGGCGCGGCGGGCGAGGTCAGCATCCCGGACGGCGTCGCCACCGTGGATGCGACCGGCAAGTGGGTGCTTCCGGGCTTCGTCGAGTCGCACGGGCACGTCGGCATCCACGAGGAGGCCAACGGCCCCGCCGGCGACGACACGAACGAGATGACGACGCCGAACACGGCCGCCGTGCGCGCGATCGACGCGGTGAACATCGACGACGAGGGCTTCCGCGACGCGCTCTCGGGAGGCGTCACCTCCATCGTCGTCAAGCCGGGATCCGGCAACCCGATCGGCGGCCAGACCGTCGCGATCAAGTCCTGGGGCGGCCGGACGATCGACGAGCAGGTCATCAAGGCGGCCGTCAGCGTGAAGTCGGCGCTGGGCGAGAACCCGAAGCGTGTCTACGGCGCCAAGAACGTCACCCCGAGCACGCGTCTGGGTGTCGCGATGATCATCCGCCAGGCGTTCGTGGAGGCGCAGAACTACCGCGCCCAGCGCGACGAGGCCGAGCGCGACGGCAAGGCGTTCGCCCGCGACCTCACCAAGGAGACCCTCGTCCGGGTGCTCGACGGCGAGCTCTACTGGGACCAGCACACGCACCGCCACGACGACATCGCGACCGCGCTGCGCCTGGCCGACGAGTTCGGCTACAAGCTCGTCGTGAACCACGGCACGGAGGCGCACAAGATCGCGGACGTGCTCGCCGAGCGCGACATCCCGGTCATCTTCGGGCCGATGTTCACCTCCCGCTCCAAGGTCGAGCTCCGCGACCGCGCGATCGCCAACCTGGCGACCCTCGCCGCCGCGGGCGTCCGCGTCGCGATCACGACGGACCACCCGGTGGTCCCGATCAACTTCCTCGTCTACCAGGCTGCCCTCGCCGTCAAGGACGGCCTGCCGCACCAGACCGCGCTCGAGGCGCTGACCGTCAACCCGGCGGCCTTCCTCGGTCTCGACGAGCGGATCGGCGCTCTGGCTCCGGGACGCGACGGCGACGTGGTCGTCTGGTCGGGCGACCCGCTCGACGTGAACTCGCGCGCCGAGCGCGTCTTCATCGAGGGCACCGAGGTCTACTCCTGGGCGGACGGCGTCGGACGGGTCGTGGAGCGCTCCGAGCGCTTCGCCTGACGGGTCGGAGGGGCTCGGCCGTTCATGGGAGAATGGCGGCACGATGTCACCACGAGCTTTGACGGCCCTCGAGCCCGCCGCCACCGATCCCGCGTTCCTGCGCAACTTCTGCATCATCGCGCACATCGACCACGGCAAGTCGACCCTGGCCGACCGCATGCTGCAGATCACCGGCGCGGTCGCCGACCGGGACATGCGCGCCCAGTACCTGGACCGCATGGACATCGAGCGCGAGCGCGGCATCACGATCAAGAGCCAGGCCGTCCGCATGCCGTGGGCGCATGAGGGCTCGACCTTCGCGCTCAACATGATCGACACGCCCGGCCACGTCGACTTCACGTACGAGGTCTCCCGCTCCCTCGCCGCGTGCGAGGGCGCCATCCTGCTGGTGGATGCCGCACAGGGCATCGAGGCGCAGACGCTCGCGAATCTGTACCTGGCGCTCGAGAACGATCTGACGATCATCCCGGTGCTGAACAAGATCGACCTCCCCGCCGCCGACCCCGAGAAGTACGCGGCCGAGCTCGCGAGCCTGATCGGCGGTCGTCCGGAGGACGTGCTGCGCGTCTCGGGCAAGACCGGCATGGGCGTCGACGCGCTCCTCGACCGCGTCGTGCAGGAGATCCCGGCTCCGGTCGGCGTCGCGGACGCTCCCGCCCGTGCGATGATCTTCGACTCCGTGTACGACAGCTACCGCGGCGTCGTCACCTACGTCCGCATGGTGGACGGCAAGCTCTCGCCGCGCGAGCGCGTGCAGATGATGTCGACCAAGGCAACGCACGAGATCCTCGAGATCGGCGTCTCCTCGCCCGAGCCCACCCCGTCGAAGGGTCTGGGCGTCGGCGAGGTCGGCTACCTGATCACCGGCGTGAAGGACGTGCGCCAGTCCAAGGTCGGTGACACGATCACGACGGCGTCGAAGCCGGCGACGGTCGCGCTGCCCGGCTACACCGAGCCCAAGCCGATGGTCTTCTCGGGCCTCTACCCGATCGACGGCAGCGATTACCCCGAGCTGCGCGAGGCCCTCGACAAGCTGAAGCTCTCCGACGCCGCGCTCGTCTACGAGCCCGAGACCTCGGTCGCGCTGGGCTTCGGCTTCCGGTGCGGCTTCCTCGGCCTCCTGCACCTGGAGATCATCACCGAGCGCCTCTCGCGCGAGTTCGGCCTCGACCTCATCACCACCGCGCCCAGCGTGGTCTACGAGGTCACGACCGAGGACAAGAAGACCATCACGGTCACCAACCCGAGCGAGTTCCCCGGCGGCAAGATCGACAAGGTGGAGGAGCCGATCGTCAAGGCGGCCATCCTCGCGCCCAAGGACTACGTCGGCGTCATCATGGAGCTCTGCCAGAGCCGCCGCGGCACCCTGCTCGGCATGGAGTACCTCGGCGAGGACCGCGTCGAGATCCGCTACACCATGCCGCTCGGCGAGATCGTCTTCGACTTTTTCGACAACCTCAAGAGCCGCACGGCCGGCTACGCGTCGCTCGACTACGAGCCCGCGGGCGAGCAGGAGGCCGACCTCGTGAAGGTCGACATCCTCCTGCAGGGCGAGGCGGTCGACGCGTTCAGCGCCATCGTGCACCGCGACAAGGCGTACGCCTACGGCACGATGATGGCCGGCCGGCTGCGCGAGCTCATCCCGCGTCAGCAGTTCGAGGTGCCGATCCAGGCCGCCATCGGCGCCCGCATCATCGCGCGCGAGAACATCCGGGCCATGCGCAAGGACGTCCTCGCCAAGTGCTACGGCGGCGACATCACGCGTAAGCGCAAGCTCCTCGAGAAGCAGAAGGAGGGCAAGAAGCGCATGAAGATGGTCGGCCGCGTCGAGGTCCCCCAGGAGGCGTTCATCGCCGCGCTCTCGGGCGACACGGAGAAGAAGGACGCGAAGTAGTCGAGGCTACGCGCTCGTCTTCCGGTAGACGTTGATCTGGACGCCGGAGGCGAGCGTGCGCGTCTCGGCGACGTCGAACGTCGTGCGCGGGAACCCGTCGGGGAAGAGCTTCTTGCCCGTCCCGAGCACGATCGGGTAGACCATCAGCCGGTACTCGTCGACCAGGCCGTGGGCGCCGAGGGTCTGGATGAGATTCGCGCTTCCCCAGACGCGGATCTCGCCGCCGGGCTGCTCCCGCAAGGCGGCGACCGCGCCGGGCACGTCGTCCCCGAGGAGCTGCGAGTTCTTCCAGCCCAGCTCGGTGAGGGTGCGGGAGGCGACGTACTTCGGCACGCGGTTGTAGCGGCGCGTGAACTCGCCCTGCAGACCGGGAGCGTCCTCGGGCCAGACGCCCCACGCCTGCGACCAGATGTCGTAGGTGCGACGGCCGAGCAGCAGCGCCTCGGTGCGCTCCTCCCACTCCACGACCACGTTGTCGTCCGCGTTGCCGCCGCCGCGTTCGCGATCGAAGTCCATCTGCCATCCGCCGTAGGGGAAGCCGCGCTCGTCGTCCTCCGTCGATCCGCCGGGCGCCTGGATGACGCCGTCCAGGGTGATGAACTCCTGCACCACGATGCTGCTCATGCCGATCCTCCTCGGTCGCGTTCGGCCCCAGTGTCGTCGCCCCGGCGGCCCCGCGCCAGACCCGGCCGGGAATCCGCCCCGGTTCGCGCTGGGGCGCGGATTGGCGGAGGATAGACACCATGCGCCGCTCCACTTTCACCGACCAGCCCGTCACGTACGGCGCCGTCGGCGGAACGCAGGCCCCGGATCTGCTCTACTACCCGCCGAAGGGCTACCGGCCGCTGCAGAAGCGGACGCGGCTCGGCTCGGGCGACGAGCGCTTCGACACCGCCGCCACGGCACTGATGACCTGGGGCGTGCAGCGCGGCAGCGGCATCCTCGTCACGGACGTGAACGAGGGCACGGGCGTGCAGTACGAGGGCATCGAGTACGACGTCGACGGCACCCCGAAGAGGATGCGCGAGCACCGCGTCGAGGAGGACGTCTTCGCCGACGACGGCTCGCCGTACATCCGCAACGGGATGACGGCTGTGCTCAAGGTGCCGTTCGGCCCGTTTAAGGTCTCCGCGCCGATCCGCGTCGTGTACGTCGTCGACGAGCCGGACCGGGCGGGTTTCGCGTACGGCACCCTGCACGGCCACCCGGAGAGCGGCGAGGAGGCGTTCTTCGTGGAGCGCCACGAGGACGGCACCGTGTGGTTCGTCCTGCGGTCGTTCTCGCGCCCGTCGACCGGCTTCTACCGGCTCGTGTCGCCGGTGCTCCGGCTGGTGCAGAACCGGTTCACGACGAAGTACCTGCGCTCGCTCCTCCCCGCACGGTCGGCCTGATGCCGAGCGCGCTCCCACTCGGCGACCCCGCGCCCGCCGACGGCATCCTCCCGGAGTCGTCGCTCGACGGCGCGGCGGACCGCGACTTCGGGGTCTACCTGCACGTGCCGTTCTGCCGGGTGCGCTGCGGGTACTGCGACTTCAACACGTACACGGCCACCGAGCTCCGCGGTGTGAGCCAGTCCGACTACGCGGGCCATGCGGTCGCCGAGGTCGGCTTCGCCGCCCGCGCACTGGCGGCGAGCGGACTGCCGCAGCGACCCGTGTCGACCGTGTTCCTGGGCGGCGGCACGCCGACGCTCCTGCCGCCGTCGGATCTCGGAGCGATGCTCGGCGCCGTCCGCGACGCGTGGGGACTCGCACCGGGGGCCGAGGTCACGACCGAGGCGAACCCGGACTCGGTGGATGCGGACGACCTGCGCCGCCTCGCCGACGCCGGATTCACGCGGGTGTCGTTCGGGATGCAGTCCGCTGTCCCGCACGTCCTCGCGACGCTGGAGCGGACCCACGACCCCGAGCGCATCCCGCTCGTCGTCGAATGGGCGCGGGAGGCCGGCCTCCAGGTGAGCCTCGACCTGATCTACGGCACGCCGGGGGAGTCGCTCTCCGATTGGGGGCGGAGCCTGGACACGGCACTCGCCTGCGCGCCCGACCACCTCTCGGCGTACTCGCTCATCGTCGAGGCGGGCACCAAGCTCGCCCGCCAGATCAAGAGCGGACAGGTCCCGGAGCCCGACGAGGACCTCCAGGCCGACATGTACGAGCTGGCCGACGCGCGGCTCGCCGCGGCCGGCTACGACTGGTACGAGGTCAGCAACTGGTCTCGCGACGGCGACCACCGCTCGCGGCACAACCTCTCGTACTGGCTCGGCCACGACTGGTGGGGCATCGGTCCGGGCGCGCACAGCCACGTCGGCGGTGTGCGGTGGTGGAACGTCAAGCATCCCGCCGCTTACGCCCAGCGCGTGCTCGCGGGGGAGTCGCCCGCCGCCGGCCGGGAGACGCTCGACGCCGAGACGCGGCGGGTGGAGCGGGTGCTGCTGCTCACGCGCATCCGCGAGGGCATCCGCACCGCCGAGCTGTCGGCGGAGGGCCGCCGCGAGATCGCGGGGCTCATCGCCGACGGCCTCATCGACGGAAAAGCCGCCCTCGCCGGGTCGGTGACGCTGACCCTGCGAGGACGGCTTCTGGCGGACGCCGTCGTGCGACGGCTGCTCGCCGAGGTGTGATCGGGAGCGTCAGCTCACGAACTTGATGGCGATCGGGTACGTGTAGTACTCGCCGCGGTTCGCCTTGAGCGCGGCGATGATGCTGAAGACGATGTTCACGACCCAGACGGCCAGCAGGATGAAGATCCCGACGACGACGAAGCTCGTGATCCAGCCGACCACGGTGCCGATGAACAGGGTGATCTGGAAGTTCAGCGCCGTGGCGGTGTGGGAGCGCACGAACGGGCCGCGCTCCTTGAGCACGAGGTACCCGATGAGCGCCGGGAGCCATCCGAAGAGGATCCCGCCGACGTGGACGAGCGTCGCCCACAGCTTCTCGTCGGAGGGGCTCAACTGCTGAGAGGCGCCTCCGTACGGCTGCTGAGGCGGCGGTGGGGGCGTTGCGGACATGGAGTCTCCTTGCAAAGAGCCCGGGAGCGTCCCGGGCTGATCGGCGGACGATTACCCACACAGCCTAGGGCCGGAGGCCCGAGTCTGAGAAGAAGCCGAGAGCTTTTCAGCCCGAAGCGGCGCGCTACTTGATGAAGCGGAAGTTCACCGGGTAACGGTACGAGCCTCCTCCGTTGACCTTGACGAAGCCGAGGATCGAGAACACCAGGTTCACGATGTAGAGCGCCCACGGCACGAGCAGGCCGAAGAGCAGGTAGCCGATGCCGACGGTGAAGCCGCCGATGATGATGCCGATGATCTGGGAGGCCACCCACGCGATGATCCAGGTGATCTGCCAGTTGAGCGCCTCCTTGCCCTCCACGTTCGTCTTCTCGCCGCGGTCCTTGAAGACCAGCCAGATGATGAGGGAGGGGAGGATCCAGAGGATGCCGCCGAGGTGCGCGAACGACGCCCACTGCTTGTCCTGCTCGGCGGTGAGCGGGGCGGCGGGAGCGGCGTACGGCTGCTGGGGAGCGGCGCCGTACGGCTGCTGCGGCGGCACGTTGCCGTAGGGCTGCTGCGGAGGAACGCCGTTGTTCGGGTCCACGGGCTGGTTCGGGTCGGACATGCGTGTTGCCCTTTCGTGATCGGATGCGACGGAGTCGACCCGGTGCGCATAAGGTACCGCCGCGCGCGCTCGCGGACAATAACTCGTGTCGGCCGTTCGCGCGATATGATTAGCACTCAAGAACGCTGAGTGCTAAGTGAATTCGGTCGACGGGAGGGTGTCATGGTCTCCGAGCGCAGTCTCGAAGTCCTGCGGGTGATCGTCCAGGACTACGTCGCCTCCCGCGAGCCGGTGGGCTCGAAGAGCATCGTCGAGCGGCACTCGTTCGGCGTCTCGGCCGCGACGATCCGCAACGACATGGCCCTCCTCGAGGAGGAGGAGCTGATCGCGGCCCCCCACACCTCGTCCGGGCGCGTGCCGACCGACAAGGGCTACCGGCTGTTCGTCGACCACCTCTCCGAGATGCGGCCGCTCACCACGGCGCAGCGCACGGCGATCGAGGCGTTCCTCGGCGAGTCGATCGATCTGGATGACGTGCTCGCGCGCACCGTCCGCCTGCTCTCGCAGCTGACCAACCAGGTCGCGCTCGTGCAGTACCCGTCGGTGTCTCGCTCGCGCATCCGGCACATCGAGCTGGTGTCGCTCGCGCCGCACCGTCTCCTGAGCGTGCTGATCACGGACTCAGGCGCCGTCGAGCAGCGCGTCATCGAGTTGAACGCCGCGCTGACGGACCAGGAGATCGCCGAGATCCGCGGCGCGATCAACGGGGCCGCGGCCGGGCTCTCCCTGCCCGACGCGACCGCCCGGCTGCGCCAGCTGCCGGACGCACTCACCGAGCGCACCCGCGAGCTGGTCTCGCCGGTCGCGAGCGCCTTGCTCGACCAGATCGCGGCGAACCGGCAAGAGCGTCTCGTCATGGCCGGGGCCGCCAACCTCGTCCGCACCGAGACCGACTTCCCCGGCACGATCACCCCGGTGCTCGAGGCGATCGAGGAGCAGGTGGTGCTGCTGCGCCTGTTCGACGAGATGGCGCACGACCAGCACGGCGTGGCCGTCAGCATCGGCCGTGAGAACGCCGTCCTCGGGCTGAGCGAGGCGTCGATCCTGTCCAGCGGCTACAGCGCCGCCGGCTCCGACGTGGCCCGCATCGGGCTCCTCGGCCCCCTCCGCATGGATTACTCGGGCAACATGGCCGCCGTCCGCGCGGTCGCCCGCTACCTCTCTCGCCTCCTCGGCGACTAGAACACGACAAACGAGAAGGAACAGCCTTACGTGGCCGACCACTACGAAGTACTGGGCGTTGAGCGCAACGCCACCCCCGACGAGATCAAGAAGGCGTACCGCCGGCTCGCGCGCGAGCTGCACCCGGACGTGAACCCCAGCTCCGAGGCCCAGGAGCGGTTCAAGCTCGTCACGCACGCCTACGACGTGCTCAGCGACCCGAAGCAGCGCCAGCAGTACGACCTCGGCGGCCCGACGGGCTTCGGCGGAGGCGGGGGCGGCCAGGGCGACTTCGCCGGCTTCGGCGACATCTTCGAGACGTTCTTCGGGGGAGGAGGGGGAGCCTCCCGCGGCCCCCGCTCCCGGCGCGAGCGCGGGCAGGACGCCCTGCTGCGCGTGGAGATCGACCTCGACGAGGTCGTCTTCGGCACCCACCGCGACCTCGAGGTGGACACCGCCGTCGTCTGCGAGACCTGCAACGGCTCCTGCTGCCAGCCCGGCACCGCGCCGGTCACCTGCGACATCTGCCACGGCACCGGCAGCATCCAGCGCTCCGTGCGCTCCCTGCTCGGCAACGTGATGACGTCGAGCCCGTGCGGCAGCTGCCGCGGCTACGGCACCGTCATCGCCACCCCGTGCGTCACCTGCCAGGGCCAGGGCCGGGTGCGCGCCCGTCGCACCGTTCCGGTGGACATCCCCGCCGGCGTCGACACCGGCCTGCGTCTGCAGATGCCGGGCAGCGGCGAGGCCGGCCCCGCGGGCGGCCCGAACGGCGACCTCTACCTCGAGATCAAGGTCAAGCACCACGACGTCTTCAGTCGCGATGGCGACGACCTCCTCTGCACCCTCGAGGTGTCGATGGTGGATGCGATCCTCGGCACGACCGCCTCGGTGAAGGCGCTCGACGGCGACATCCGGCTCGAGCTGAAGGCCGGGACGCAGAGCGCGGACATCGTGACGGTCAAAGACCGCGGCATCACGCACCTGCGCGGCAGCGGCCGCGGCGATCTGAAGGTCGGCATCCAGGTGGTCACGCCGACGAAGCTCGACCACAAGGAGAAGGAGCTCATCAAGAAGTTCGCGGCGACGCACCACTCGGTGGAGCCGTCGCTCGCACGCTTCCAGCAGGGGCTCTTCGCCAAGCTCCGCGACCGGTTCCTGAACTTCTGACCCGATGAGCTCGCTCTATCTGCGGGAGGACCTCGAGGCGGCCGAGGTCGGCGCGCGGTTGACCCTGACCGGCCCCGAGGCCAAGCACGCGGCGACCGTGAACCGGACGCGCCCGGGGCAGACGGTGTCGATCGGCAACGGCCGCGGCCTGGTCGCGTCGGGCGACGTCGTCGTCGCGACGGGCGCTGAGCTCACGATCGAGGTCGCTTCGGTCCGGCAGGAGGAGCCGCCCGCCCCGCGCATCACGCTGGTCCAGGCGCTGGCCAAGGGCGACCGCGACGAGCTCGCGATCCAGGCGGCGACGGAACTCGGCGTCGACCGTGTCGTCCCCTGGTCCGCGTCGCGATCCGTCTCCCGTTGGGAAGGCGCGAAGGTCGCGAAGGGCCGTGACCGCTGGTCGACGATCGTGCGGGAGGCGGCCAAGCAGTCGATCCGCGCGTGGGTGCCCGAGGTGGGGGAGCTGGCCACGACGGCGCAGGTCGCCGATCTCGCCGACGGCGCGGACGTGCTGGTGCTGGAGCCGACGGGGGACTCGGCGTTGACGGCCTTCACCCCCGGCGAGCGCGAGCTCGTGCTCGTCGTGGGCCCCGAGGGCGGCATCGCCCCGGGCGAGCTGGAGGTGCTCCGCGCCGCGGGCGCCCGCATCGTGCGCCTCGGCGACACGGTGCTCCGCACCTCCACGGCCGGCCCCGCGGCCCTCGCCGTGCTGAACGCCTCGCTCGGTCGCTGGTAGACCCCTCAGGGCGGGCGAATAGGATGGACTCCATGGAAAGCGCACAGCCCTCGATCTTCTCGCGCATCGTCGCGGGCGAGATCCCGGCCGACATCGTCTACGACGGCGAGCGCATCATCGCGTTCCGCGACATCGCGCCCAAGGCGCCGGTGCACCTCCTCGTCGTCCCCAAGACCGAGCAGTACCGCGACGTGACGGAGCTCGCCGCCGGCGACCCCGCGCTCCTCGCCGAGATCGTGTCCGTCGCGAAGCGCCTCGCCGCCGAGGCGGGAGGCGACTTCCGATTGGTCTTCAACACCGGTGCGGGCGCGGGACAGACCGTGTTCCACGTGCACGCCCACGTACTGAGCGCCGGCCCCGGCGGGTCGCTCGAGGAAGGAAGCCTTGCCGACTAGCGAACCGATGCCCGAGGCGGGCGCCGCGTCGAACGGGGCCGCCGAGGCGCGTCTGCACGTCGACGGCGTCCAGATGGTCCGTCTGCTCGGGCCGCAAGACCGGCTCCTGACCACGCTGGAGCGGCAGTACCCGCTCGTCAGCGTGCACGTGCGCGGCAACGAGATCACCTTGAGCGGCGACGCGACGCAGGTGGAGGCCGCCCGGCGGCTGCTGGAGGAGCTGCTGCAGCTCGTCCGCAACGGGCAGGACATCAGCCCGGCCGAGGTCACCACGTCGGCCAAGATCCTCGACAACGACAACGCCACGAGTCTCGCGGACGTGCTGGGCCAGGCGATCCTGACCACGCGCGGCAAGACCATCCGGCCCAAGACGCTCGGGCAGAAGAAGTACGTCGACGCGATCGACGAGAGCACCATCGTGTTCGGCATCGGCCCGGCCGGAACGGGCAAGACGTACCTCGCGATGGCGAAGGCGGTGCAGGCCCTCCAGCGCAAGGAGGTCAACCGCATCATCCTGACGCGTCCGGCCGTCGAGGCCGGGGAGCGCCTCGGCTACCTGCCCGGCACGCTCACGGACAAGATCGACCCCTACCTCCGCCCCCTGTACGACGCGCTCAACGAGATGATGGATCCGGAGCTCGTGCCCAAGCTGCTCGCGGCCGGCACGATCGAGGTCGCCCCGCTCGCCTACATGCGCGGCCGGACCCTGAACGACTCGTTCATCATCCTCGACGAGGCGCAGAACACGACGCCCGAGCAGATGAAGATGTTCCTCACCCGGCTGGGCTTCGGCTCGCAGATGGTTGTAACGGGCGACATCACGCAGATCGACCTCCCGAACGCGGCGAGCGGTCTGCGGCTCGTGACGCGCGTGCTCAAGGGCGTCGACGACATCCACTTCGCGCAGCTGACCAGCGAGGACGTCGTGCGCCACACCCTGGTCGGCCGAATCGTCGACGCGTACACCGAGTACGACGCCAAGCAGCAGGCGCGTCTGTACGAGCGCGAGAAGGCCGCCGAGTTCGCCAACCGCGCCGAGCGCCGCGGTGCGGCGCGCGACCACCTCCCGAAGCGACGATAGGGCCGCCATGAGCATCGAGATCAACAACGAGTCCGCGATCGAGGTGGACGAGGCCGCGCTCCAGCGCCTCGCCGCGTACGCGTTCGACATCATGCACGTCCACCCCGACGCCGAGCTCGCGATCGTGCTCGTCGACGAGGCCGCGATGGAGCAGCTGCACGTGCAGTGGATGGACGAGCCCGGCCCCACCGACGTCCTCAGCTTCCCGATGGACGAGCTGCGTCCCGGCACCGAGGAGGAGCCGTCGCCCGCCGGGCTGCTCGGCGACGTCGTGCTCTGCCCGCAGGTGGCGCAGGTGCAGGCCGAGACGGCCGGGCACACCCTGATGGACGAGCTGCTCCTGCTGACGACCCACGGCATCCTGCACCTGCTGGGCTTCGACCACGCGGAGCCGGCCGAGGAGCGCGAGATGTTCGGGATCCAGCGCGACATCCTGGTGGGCTTCGCCCGCTACGACCGACAGCGCTAGGAGGCACGATGCTCCCGGCGCTGTTCTTCATCGTCGCGTTCGTCCTCGTCGCCTTCGGCGGTCTGATGGCCGCCGTCGACTCCGCCCTCGGGGTGCAGTCGCGCGGTGACATCGCCGACTTGGCGGAGACCTCCCGGTCGAAGAAGGCGCTGCTGGCGATCTCGGAGGACCCGGGCCCGTACCTGAACGCGGTCAACTTCAGCCGCATCATCGCGGAGACCACGGCCGCCGTGCTCGTCACGCTCGCCTTCGAGCAGATCTTCGACGAGTGGTGGATCTCGCTGATCCTCGCCGCGCTCATCATGACGGGCGTGTCGTTCGTGCTGGTCGGCGTCAGCCCGCGCAGCGTGGGACGCGCCAACTCGACCGTGCTGCTGCGCACCACGGCGGGGCTCGTGCGCTTCGTGCGCGTCGTGCTCGGCCCCATCCCGGGCGGACTGGTCGCGCTCGGCAACCGGGTGACGCCGTCCCGCGCGCGTTCGGCGCCGGTCACGAGCGAGGAGCAGCTGCTCAGCATCGTCGACGAGGCCGCCGAGTTCGACGTGCTCGAGGAGGACGACCGGGAGCTCATCCACTCGATCTTCGAGTTCAGCGACACGGTCGTGCGCGAGGTGATGATCCCGCGCACCGACATGATCGCCCTCGACACGTCGGCGGGTCTCGGCACGGCGATGGGCCTGTTCTTCAGCAAGGGCGTCTCGCGCATGCCTGTCATCGACGGCGATCCCGACGAGGTCGTCGGCGTGCTCTACCTGCGGGATGTCGCCAAGCTCAGCTTCGAGCGCCCGCTCGGCGCCGACGAGCTGACGATGGGGGAGATCGCCCGCCCGGCGCTCTTCGTCCCGGAGTCGCAGAAGGCGGACGCCCTGCTGCGCGAGATGCAGCGGGAGTCGAACCACCTGGCGATGGTCGTCGACGAGTACGGCGGTATCGCGGGCCTCGTCACCCTGGAGGACCTCATCGAGGAGCTCGTGGGCGACATCTCCGACGAGTACGACCACGAGGTCGAGCTGGTCCAGCCGCTCGGCGAGGGCCGCTACCGCATCGCGACGCGCCTCCCGCTCGACGACCTGGGCGAGCTGTTCGACCTGGAGATCGACGACGACGACGTCGACAGCGTCGGCGGCCTCATCGCCAAGGCCCTGGGCCGTCTGCCCGAGGTCGGCTCGACGGTGTCGATCGAGGGGCTCCGGTTCACGGTCGACCGCATCGAGGGCCGCCACAAGCACGTCAGCACCGTCCTGGTCGAGCGCGACACCGCGCTCCTCCCGGCGCCCGACGACCGCGTGCTCGCGCACCGGTCGGACGAGAAGCGCCAGAAGCACGACAGACACGAGAAAGAAGTACGCCCGTGACCGAGTACCACGCCGGATTCGTGTCGTTCGTCGGCCGCCCGAACGTCGGGAAGTCCACGCTCACCAACGCCCTCGTGGGCGAGAAGGTGGCGATCACCAGCTCGAAGCCGCAGACGACCCGCCGCGCCATCCGCGGCATCGTGCACCAGAAGAACGGCCAGCTCATCCTGGTCGACACCCCCGGCATCCACCGCCCCCGCACCCTGCTCGGCGAGCGTCTCAACACGCTCGTGCAGTCGACGCTCGGCGATGTGGACGTGATCGGGTTCTGCGTGCCCGCCGACGAGAAGATCGGCCCGGGGGACCGCTTCATCAACGAGCAGCTCGACGACTACCCGTCGGCGAAGAAGGTCGCGATCGTCACCAAGATCGACAAGGCGAGCCGCCCGCAGGTCGCGCAGCAGCTGCTCGCCCTCGCGGAGCTGCGGGAGTGGGAGGCCATCGTGCCGATCTCCGCCACCAGCGCCATCCAGCTCGACACCCTCACGGGCGAGCTCATGAAGCTGCTCCCGTCGTCGCCCGGCCCGCTCTACCCGGAGGACGCGATCACCGATGAGGGCCTCGAGGACCGCATCTCGGAGTACATCCGCGAGGCCGTGCTGGAGGGCGTGCAGGACGAGCTCCCGCACTCGCTCGCCGTCACGATCGACGACATCGTGGAGCGCGACGACAAGGACCTCGTGGAGGTCTACGCCAACCTGTTCGTCGAGCGCGACAGCCAGAAGGCCATCGTCATCGGCAAGGGCGGCAGCCGCCTGCGGGATGTCGGAGCGGCCGCGCGGGTGCCGATCGAGGCGCTGCTCGGACGCCACGTCTTCCTGTCGATCCGCGTGAAGGTCGCGAAGGACTGGCAGCGCGACCCGAAGCAGCTGGGGCGTCTCGGCTTCTGACGCGCGCCGTACATCCGGAGGATGATTCGCGCGTCAGGATGCGGCTCCGGCGCGGCCGGGACCGTACCGTAGAGGCATGCCCGACCGCACCCGCCTCCTGAGCGCGCTCGCGCCGCACCGCTGGGTGCTGGAGCCCGCCGTCGCGGTGCTGCTGTTCGTCTCGTGGCTGCTGGCCGGTCTGCCGACCGCTCTCTCGGGGCTCGCCGTGCTGTTCTACTGCGCGGCCGTCGCCCTGTCGCGGGTGCTCCCGGGTGTGGCGCTCGGGATCGTGTGGGTCGCCATCCTGCTGGAGCTGACCGAGCCCGATCCGTTGCCGGGCGCCTTCCGCGTGATCGGCAGCGTCGCGGTGTTCGCCACGGTCTTCGGGATCGCGGCCCACGGCGGGCGGGTGCTCCGCTGGTTCGCGTTCGGCTCGGCGATCCTGCTCGGGCCGGCGATGGCGTACCTGTTCACGGTGCGCGGCGAGCTCAAGTTCCTGCAGTTCGGGCCGGTGATCGCCGGGTACTACACGAGCCAGGGCGTCGGGCTGCTGCTCATGAGCCTCCTGATGATCGTCGCCTTCCTGATCGCCTGGCTGCTCGGTTACCTCGTCGCCCGCCAGCGCGCGTTCGAGCCGGCCGGAGCCACGACGGGCGGGCAGACCCAGCGCGGATCGGTGCTGGTCTGGCTCGCCTCGTCGGGCGGGGCGACCGTGACCGAGGAGGATCCGGACCGGCCCCGGCTCGTACGGCGCCTCAGCCGCACGGAGCTGACCTTCGATATCGCCGGCGCGGCGGCGTTCGCGGTGGTGTGCCTGCTGATCGACTCGGCGAACGTGTTCGGCGCCACCCTCGACGGCAGCCGCTCCGGCGTGGTCGTGCTCGCCGTGTTCACCGTGGCTGTCGCCTTGCGGCGCATGTCCCCGGCCGTCGCGCTCTCTTTCGCCTGGCTGGCCGCCGTCATCCAGATGACGACGGGCAACACCATCCTGGCGAGCGACCTCGGTGTGCTGCTGGTGCTCTACGCGACGGGTGCGTACGGCGACAGGGTCGTGCGGTGGGTCGGTCTGGTGTCCTCCGGTCTCGGCGCCCTGGTCGCCGCGCTCTACCTGTCGGTGACGGCCGCGCTCGCCCAGGGCTACTTCGATCTGCTGTCGTCGGCGATCACGAGCATCGCCCTGCAGTTCGCGTTCCTGTTCGTCGTCAGCGCGACGGTCCTCGGACTGTCCTGGGTGCTCGGCCTGCTCATGCGCACCTGGCGCGCGGCGCGGTTCTCGCGCTACGCCCAGACGATCGCCGAGCTCGACCGCAACCGGGCGGAGGAGGTCGTCGTCGTCGAGCAGGAGCGCACGCGCATCGCGCGCGACATGCACGACGTCGTCGCCCACTCCCTCGCGGTCGTGATCGCGCAGGCCGACGGCGCCCGCTATGCGCGGCACGCCGACCCGGAGGCGGTCGACCAAGCGCTGACGACCATCGCTGCGACGGCCCGCTCCGCGCTCGGCGACGTGCGCATCCTGCTCGCCGAACTGCGGCAGTCGCAGCCGGAGGGCCCGCAGCCGGGGCTCGACGACGTCGTCCAGACGGTCGATCAGATCCGCGCGGCCGGCCTGCCCGTCGTGCTCGAGCGGATCGGCTCGCACGACGGGCTCGGCTCCGCGCAGCAGATCGCCGCGTACCGCATCGTGCAGGAGGCGCTCACCAACGCGCTCCGGCACGGCGACACCTCCCAGCCCGCCATCGTCGTCCTGGCCGAGGCCGCTCCCGCCGACGGCGGACCGGGCATCGTCATCACCGTGAGGAACACCATGAAGCACCCGTCCACCGAACAGTCCTCGACCGGGATGCTCCCGCGCATCGGGCACGGCCTGCCCGGGATGCGGGAACGCGCCTCCCTCGCCGGCGGCACGCTCTCGGCGGGGCCGGCCGACGGCGTCTTCGTCGTCTCGGCCTTCCTCCCGGCCGGAGGAGCCGCGTGACCGGCGGCGAGAATGCGCCGATCCGCGTGCTCCTGGTCGACGACCAGGCGCTGTTCCGCGCGGGTGTGCGGATGCTCGTGTCGTCCCAGCCCGACCTCGCCTTCGTCGGCGAGGCCGCGAACGGCCAGGAGGGCGTCGAACTGGCCCGCACCGCCGCACCGGACGTCGTGCTCATGGACATCCGCATGCCTGTCATGGACGGCATCGCCGCCACCGGCACGATCATCGCCGAGGCGGAGCGGGAGGGGCGCACGCCGCCCCGCATCGTCGTGCTGACCACCTTCGACCTCGACGAGGCCGCTGCCCGTGCGATCCGCGCCGGCGCGAGCGGGTTCGTGCTCAAGGACGCCGAGCCGGAGTTCCTGCTCGCCGCGATCCGCACGGTCCACGCGGGAAGTGCGGTGATCGCCGCCGGCGCCACCCGCGAACTCTTCCAGTACTTCTCCGAAGGCCGGGCCGAACGCCCGCAGCCCGTCGAGTTCGCCACCCTCACCGCCCGCGAGCGCGAGATCTTCGTGCTCGCCGCGCGCGGCCTCAGCAACGCCGAGATCGCCGGCTCCGAGTTCCTCAGCGAGGCGACGGTCAAGACCCACATCAGCCGCATCCTGTCCAAGCTCGGCCTGCGCGACCGCGTGCAGATGGTGGTCTACGCGTTCGAGCACGGGTTGACCGGGGGCGCGGGGGCGTAGCCGCGAATCATCCTCCGGAGGGATGGCGGATGGGTCCCCAGCGCGATCCGCCGGCGGCCGCGCCTTCCTAGCGTGGAGGTATGACTGAGACCACTGCTCCCGTCGCCCGCGTCGAAGCGGCGACGAAGACCTACGGATCGGGGGCCGGCCGGGTGGCCGCGCTCGACGGCGTGACCATCGGGATCCCCGCCGGCCGGTTCACCGCCATCATGGGGCCGAGCGGTTCGGGCAAGTCCACGCTCATGCACGTGATGGCCGGGCTCGACACCGTGACCAGCGGGCGCGTCTTCCTCGGCGACACCGAGATCACCGCGATGCCGGACCGGGAGCTGACCCTCCTGCGGCGGCGCCGCGTGGGCTTCGTGTTCCAGTCGTTCAACCTCGTGCCGACGCTCGACGTGCAGGGCAACATCCTGCTGCCGTTCGAGCTCGACGGGCGCAAGCCGACGCCGCCGCAGCGCGAGTGGATCGACCACCTGGTCGAGTCGCTCGGCCTCGGGGCTCGCCTGACGCACCGGCCGCACGAGCTCTCGGGCGGGCAGCAGCAGCGGGTCGCGATCGCGCGGGCGCTGGCGACCCGGCCCGACCTGATCTTCGCGGACGAGCCGACCGGCAACCTCGACTCGCGCACCGGGCGCGAGGTGCTGGCGGTGCTGCGGGAGGCGGCCCACACCTACGGCCAGAGCATCGCCATGGTGACGCACGATCCCGTCGCCGCCAGTTTCGCCGACCGCATCGTCTTCCTCGCCGACGGCCGTGTGGTCGCCGAGCGGGAACGCTCGTCGGCCGAGGAGATCTCCGCCTACATGCTCGGGATGGAGGCGCTCGCGTGATCCGGGCGTTCCGTGCCAACGCGCGCGAGCACCGCGCGAGCATCCTCGTCGCGGCGTTGAGCTCCGCGTTCGGCGTCGCCCTCCTCGCGTGCACGAACGTGCTCAGCGCGTACATCGCGGCCAGCGACTTCGGCGAGAGCACGACCGTCCAGATCGCGCTCTCGGTCGTGTCCGGCATCTTCTTCGTCATCGCGGTCTACGTCGGCGCGATCGTCACGACCAACACCTTCGCGACGATCATCGCCGGCCGCACCCGCACGATCGCCCTCCTGCGGCTGATCGGGTCGAGCGCGCAGGCGCAGCGCCGGTCCGTCGCCGGCGAGGGCTTCGCCGTCGGAGTCATCGGCGCAGTCGCCGGGGGAGCGGGAGCGGCTGCGCTGTCCCTGCTCGCCACGCGCCTGCTCACGCTCACCGGACCGCTCCCGGATGTGCCGTATCCGGTTCTCACCCCGTCCCTGCTCGTCCCGGTGATCGTCGTCGTGCTCACGACCTGGCTCGCGTCGTGGATCGGCAGCAGGCGGGTGCTGAGCGTCTCGCCGGTGCAGGCGCTGGGCGCCGCGCAGGAGCGTCCGGCCGCGGCCGTCCGCAGCCGCGGCCGCGCGGTCGTCGCCCTCGTGCTCATCGCCCTCGGGGCGGCGCTGCTCGCGCTCGGCGTGCTCTTGGGCCTCGGCACCTTCGCGGGCGTTGGCGCTCTCGCCGGACTCGGACCGTACGGCGTGCTCGTCGCGCTGCCGGGCGGCATCCTGTCGTTCACGGGCATCGTGCTCGCCGGCCCGATCTTCCTGCCCGTCGTCCTGCGCGGCGTCGGGATGGTGCTCGGACGCGGTGCGGCCTCGCGGCTCGCCGCCGCCAACGCGATGCGGAACCCGGAGCGCAGCTCGCGCACGGCGATCGGGCTCGTCATCGGGGTGACCCTCGTCACGATGTTCGTCGTCGCCGCGCAGTCGTGGCTGGAGATGATCCACCGTGCCGCCGCATCGGAGCCCGAGGCCTACGCGGGGGTTGAGAATATCCTCACCGTCACGATGGTGGTCTTCAGCGTGCTCGTCGGCTTCTCCGCCGTGATCGCGGCGGTCGGGGTCGTCAACAGCCTGGCCCTCAGCGTGCTCCAGCGGGCGCGCGAACTCGGCCTCCTGCGCGCGCTGGGCTTCACCGGCGGGCAGGTGCGCCGGATGATCCTGTCCGAGAGCGTGCAGATCACCGTCGCGGGCGTGGTCACCGGGCTGCTGCTGGGATGCGTGTACGGCTGGGCCGGTGCACAGTCGCTGCTCGCCGGCATCCCGGGTGGCGGGTTCGTCATCCCGGTGCTGCCGTGGGCGTACCTCGCGCTGGTGGCAGGAGCGGGAGCCGTGCTCGCCGTGCTCGCGTCGCTGGCGCCGACGCGCCGGGCCACGCGGATCACCCCGGTCGCCGCCCTCGCCGTCGACTAGCCCCTCCGAATTCCCTGAACCTGAGCACTGCTCCAGCCCTGCACCACCTGTGCCCCGGATAATGGCAGCGCACCGAGGAGAGGACCCGCCCTGAACTGGCTCATGACGCTGAGGATCGACAAGCCGCCGTTCCTCGTCACCCTCGACGTGATCGCGGCGCTGCTCGCCCTCTACCTCCTGGTGCGCCCCACCGGCCGGCGGATGGTCGCGGGGCTCATCGCCGCCGTCGGCGGGGGCCTGCTCGGCTGGCTGATCGTGTGGCTCGCCGACGACGTGTACAACGTCTTCGGCGTCGGGCTGACGCCGGTCACGACGATGTGGGCCGTGCTCGGCTTCGCCGGGGTGAGTCTCGCCATCGCGAACCTGTTCCGTTCCCGCTGGTGGCGCAAGGCGATCGCCGTCGTCAGCATCCCGGTCTTCCTCGCGACGGCGGGTGCGGGCGTGAACGTCGACTTCGGCGCGTACCGTGATCTGAACGACGCACTGGGGGTGGTGCCGTACGGGGCCCTCGACCTCCACGCGGAACGGGGGGAGGTGCTCGACATCGGAACGGACTACGCCTCGACGGCGACCCCGGGGGCGACGGTGCCCGCGAAGGGCCAGGTCGGCACGGTGCGGATCCCGGCGACGGAATCCCGCTTCCCGGCCCGCAAAGCCGTCGTCTACCTGCCGCCGATCGCGCTGACGGCGAACCCGCCGGCGCTCCCTGTGCTGTACGCGCTCTCCGGCCAGCCCGGCGCGCCAGCGGACATGTTCACCGCAGGACACCTCGCACCGGCGATGGATGCGTTCGCCGCCGAGCATGACGGCTACGCGCCGATCGTCGTCGCCGCCGACCAGCTGGGCGGTCCGGGCCGCAACCCGATGTGCGTCGACTCGCGCGCGTACGGCGACTCGGCCACCTACCTGCTGAAGGACGTCCGCACCTGGGTCTCGTCGCACCTCCGGGTGAGCAGCGACCCCGCCGCCTGGGGAGTGTTCGGCTACTCGCAGGGCGCGACCTGCGCCGTGCAGTTCGCGACCGGGCATCCCGAGCTGTTCGGATCCGCCCTCGCTTCGTCCAGCGAGCTCGGCCCGACCCTCGGCGACCGCGCCCAGACGATCGCCACCGGTTTCGGCGGCTCGGCGGCGGCCTTCGAGGCGGCGCAGCCCCTCGCGATGATGGCGGCCCACGAGCCGTACAAGGATTCCACCATCGTGTTCGGCGTCGGCCAGAACGACGCCAAGTACACCGCGTATGCCCGCACCCTGGATGCGGCGGCCACGAAGGCCGGGATCCACAGCGAACTGCTCATCTCGCCCGGCACCGCCCACGACTGGAACACGGTGAGACACACGCTGGCCGACGGCTTCCCGGCCATCGCGCGGCAGATGGGACTCGAACGGTGAGCGACGAGCAGGGAAACTCCACCGTGCCCGCCGAGCGGCCCCGCGAACCGCTCCCGCTGACCGGGACCCTGGCCGTGCAGACGGGGGAGCGTCCGCTCCAGCGCATCGGCCGCATCATCGCGCGCTACCCGTTCACGCTCGGCGTCACCGTGCTCGTGCTCGTGCTGGCGTTGGTCACGGGCCCGCTCCACGGCCCGCACCGTCCGCTGCGGATCTGGGTCGGCACAGGCGCCGCGCAGATCGCGGACGGTCACTGGTGGTCGCCGCTGACCGCCGTCCTGTTCACGAGCGACCTCGCCGAGCTCATCCTCAGCCTGCTGCTCCTCCTGTTCCTCGTCGGCGCCTCCGAGCACCTGATGCGCACCTGGCGCACGGCGCTCGCCTTCGTCGTGACACCGGTGGTCGGCATCGTCGTCGGCTCCGCGGTCCAGCTCATCGGCAGCCAGACGGGGGAGATGTGGTCGCGCAACGTCCACGGGCTCGTCTCCCTCGACCCCCTGACCGCGATCGGCGGCACGATCATGACGGCAAGCGCGTTCGCGGGCGCGCTCTGGCGCCGCCGCATCCGCGTGCTGACGCTGCTCGTCGCCATCATGTTCGTGCTCTACTCCGGGTTCCCCTCCGACCTGGACCGCCTGCTCGCCGTCCTGACGGGGCTCGCGCTGGGCGCCATCCTCAACCGCGGCGCCCGGGCGCGCGGGTGGCAGCGCTCCTCCCATCACGAAATCCGGGTTCTGCTCGCCTCGGCGGTCGCCGTCACCGCCATCGGGCCCGTGATCGGGCTGCTCACGCGTTCGCGCTACGGCCTCCTGTCGCCGATCGCGCTGCTGTTCAGCGACGACGTCGCGAACCGCGGCAACATCCTCGAGCGCTGCCAGGCGTTCGCCGTCACCCGCGAGTGCGTGCGCGAGATCACGATCGAGCGCATCAACGGGTTCGGGCCGGTGCTCCTGTCGGTGCTTCCACTGCTCGTGCTGCTGGTCGCGGCGTTCGGGCTGCTCCGCGGGCGCCGGTTCGCGGTCTGGCTGGCGGTCAGCGTGAACGGGCTGCTCGCCGTGCTCTCGATGCTCTACTTCGGCATCCTCCCCGTCGCCGGAGGCCACAACGGCCCCGTCTCGCCGCGGTACTGGGAAGTGACGGCGATCCTCGCCATCTCCTCGGCGGTGCCGCTCGTCATGGCGATCCTGCTGATCGTGCTGCGCCGGCACTTCCCGGTGCTGCCGTCGGCACGCGCGGTGCGCCGCTACCTGCTCACGGTCGTGATCGCCGGGGTCGGCCTCGCCGCGCTGTACGTGTTCGTCGGCTGGCTGCAGCGCGACACGGGCTTCACCCGTCCCATCGACATCGGCGACCTCCTGGACGACGTGTTCGAGCGGTTCGTCCCGGTGAGCTTCCTGCGCCGCGAGCCCGTGCAATATCTGCCGACGACGCCGCTGGCCACGATCGTCTACCACAACATCGGCACGCTGTTCTGGCTGATCGCGATCGCCGCGGCGATCCCGCCCATGCTCGGCCGCAGCGTGACGAGGAACCCGGCCGACGAGGTGACCCGTGTCCGCGCACTGCTGACCAGAGGCGGCGGCGACGCCCTCTCGTTCATGGCGACCTGGCCGGGCACCAGCCACTGGTTCGATGGAGCGGACGGTGGAGCGATCGCCTACCGCGTCGTGGGTCGCGTCGCGATCACGACCGGGGGCCCGTTCGGCGCCCCGCCGCCGCACGACGGCACGATCGAGCGCTTCGCCCGGTTCTGCGACGACAACGGCTGGATCCCGGTGTTCTACAGCGTCGAGGACGAGTACGAGCCGCTCTTCGAGCGGATGGGCTGGTCGACGATGACGGTCGCGGAGGAGACGGTCATCCGCCCGCAGAACTGGGCGACGACGGGCAAGAAGTGGCAGGACGTCCGCACCTCCATCAACCGCGCGCAGCGGGCCGGGATCCGCGCCGAGTGGACCTCCTACGCCGCGCTGCCGCTCAGCGCGACGGTGCAGATCTCGGACATCTCGGAGCAGTGGGTGGCCGAGAAGGATCTGCCCGAGATGGGCTTCACCCTCGGCGGCATCGACGAGCTCCGCGACCCGGCGGTGCGGCTCATGCTCGCCGTCGACGAGGCGGGCCGCATCGAAGGAGTCACCAGCTGGCTGCCGACCTGGCGCGACGGGGTCGTGATCGGCTGGACGCTCGACTTCATGCGCCGACGCCCGGGCAGCATCAACGGCGTCATGGAGTTCCTCATCGCCGAGGCGGCCACGCGGATGAAGGCCGACGGGGTCGAGTTCATGAGCCTCTCGGCCGCGCCGCTCGCCCACACCGCGGGCACGCCGGACGCCGAGAAGAGCGGGATGGATCGCATCCTCGGCTATCTGAGCACCTCGCTCGAGCCGGTGTACGGCTTCCGCTCGCTGCTCAACTTCAAGCAGAAGTTCCAGCCCGAGCTGCACCCGCTGATCATGGCCTACCCCGACCCGGTCGCGCTCCCGGAGATCGGCATCGGGCTGGTCCGCGCCTACCTGCCGGACCTGTCGGTGCGTCAGGCGGCAACGCTGGCGCGCGGGCGCTCCTGAGGGTCCGTGGTACCCTCGTTCCTGTGTACGGTCTGCTCCTTCTTAGCTGCCGCGACGAGTCCTAGTTCCGGGCCTCCCTCGTCGCGGAGTTCGTCGTCGGCTCTCCACACCACCCCGCGAGGAGAAAACAGACCATGAAGAACACGCAGGCGCCGAGCGCCATGCCGATCCACAAGTACCGCCCGTTCCATGAGCAGATCCGCGTCGATCTGCCGGACCGCACCTGGCCGGACAACCGCATCACCGTCGCGCCCCGCTGGTGCGCGGTCGACCTGCGCGACGGCAACCAGGCCCTGATCGACCCGATGAGCCCCGAGCGCAAGCGGATCATGTTCGACCTGCTCGTCCGCCTGGGGTACAAGGAGATCGAGGTCGGCTTCCCGAGCGCCAGTCAGACGGACTTCGACTTCGTCCGCAGCCTCATCGAAGAGGGCGCCATCCCGGACGACGTCACCATCCAGGTGCTGACCCAAGCGCGCGAGCACCTGATCAAGCGCACGTACGAGTCCCTCGTCGGTGCCAAGCAGGCCATCGTGCACCTCTACAACTCGACCAGCGTCCTGCAGCGCGACGTCGTCTTCCGCACCGACCAGCAGGGCATCATCGACATCGCGCTGAACGGCGCGCGCCTCTGCCGTCAGATGGAGTCGCTGGTCCCCGGCACCGACATCTACTACGAGTACTCGCCCGAGAGCTACACCGGCACCGAGCTCGAATTCGCCGCCGACATCTGCAACCAGGTCATCGAGATCTTCGAGCCCACACCGGAGCGCAAGGTCATCATCAACCTGCCCGCCACGGTCGAGATGGCGACGCCGAACGTCTACGCCGACTCGATCGAGTGGATGTCGCGCCACCTGAACCACCGCGAGAACGTCATCCTGTCCCTGCACCCGCACAACGACCGCGGCACCGCCGTCGCGGCGGCCGAGCTGGGCTACATGGCCGGCGCCGACCGCATCGAGGGCTGCCTGTTCGGCAACGGCGAGCGCACCGGCAACGTCGACCTGGTCACGCTGGGCGTCAACCTGTTCACCCAGGGGATCGACCCGCAGATCGACTTCAGCGACATCGACGGCATCAAGCGCACCGTCGAGCACTGCAACCAGCTGCCGGTGCACGAGCGCAGCCCGTGGGGCGGAGACCTGGTCTTCACCGCGTTCAGCGGCTCCCACCAGGACGCCATCAAGAAGGGGTTCGAGGCGATGGCCGCCGAGGCCGCAGAGGCCGGCAAGGAGGTCGACGACCTCGTCTGGGCCGTGCCGTACCTGCCCGTCGACCCGAAGGACCTGGGCCGCAGCTACGAGGCCGTCATCCGCGTCAACTCGCAGTCCGGCAAGGGCG
This sequence comes from Leifsonia naganoensis, assembly GCF_013410615.1. Lineage (NCBI taxonomy): Bacteria > Bacillati > Actinomycetota > Actinomycetes > Micrococcales > Microbacteriaceae > Leifsonia > Leifsonia naganoensis. The sequence goes on along the minus strand of NZ_JACCHJ010000001.1, from coordinate 3,879,755 downwards.
GCGTCGCCTACCTGCTGAAGACGGACCACGCGCTCGACCTGCCGCGCAAGCTGCAGATCGAGTTCTCCGGCGTCGTGCAGGCGAAGACCGACGCCGAGGGAGGCGAGGTCACCAGCGAGCAGATCTGGGACGTCTTCCAGGACGAGTACCTGCCGGCTCCCGCCACCGAGGCGGACGCCAAGTGGGGCCGCTTCGAGCTCGGCAGCACGTCCACGACGAACGAGTCCGGCGACCACGTGACCCTCACGGCCACCCTGCGCGACGGTGACACCGTCTCCAAGGTCACCGGGGAGGGCAACGGCCCGATCGCGGCGTTCATCGACATCCTGAACGCACGCGGGATCAACGCCCACCTGTACGACTACTCGCAGCACACGCTGTCGGCGAGCGAGTCCGCCCTCGCGGCCGCGTACATCGAGCTCGACGTGGACGGCGTGCGGCTGTGGGGCGTCGGGATCGACGCCGACACGACCACGGCGTCGTTCAAGGCCGTCGTCTCCGCCGTCAACCGCGCCGTCCGCGCCTCGGCCGGGCATGCGGAGAGCGCAGAGCTCGTCAACGCCTGACCAGCGATCACCGGAACGCCGTCCGTCTCGCGGGCGGCGTTCCGTCGTTCCGGGCCGACTCCAGTCAGGCGGACCGGTCCGATGCCCCTGTCAGACGTCCGTGTCGGCGTCGGGCTTGTCGATGCGGTAGCGCGGGATCGCGCCGGTGTCGGTGCGCTCGTCCACGTGGGTCTCGGCCGGGCGGCGGGCGAGCCGCGGCCAGCGCACGCGCGGCAGACGGCCGAGCTCGCGCTGCTCCGGCAGACTCCAGCCGAAGCGCACCGCCAGCAGCCGGATGATCAGCGTGACGACGACGCAGAGGATCGCAGCGATGCTGAGCGGGACGCCCAGGTCGATCAGCACGACGAGCACGACCGTCCCGGCGCCCGCCGCCACCGCGTACAGCGAACCCACGTGCATGAGTGCGATCGGGAGGCTGAGGAGCACGTCGCGCAGGATGGAGCCGCCGACCGCGGCGACTACGCCGACGAAGATCGCGGGCACCTCCGGCAGGCCGAGCGAGAGCGCCTTGCTCGCTCCGATGGCGCCGAACAGGCCGATCGTGAGCGCGTCGAGGAAGGTGATGAGCGGGTCGAGCCTCCGGAAGAGCCGCACGAGCAGCATCCCGAGCAGCGCGGAGACGACGGTCGCCGGCAGGTACCAGTTCGACTGCAGCGCGACCGGCGTGACGTTGAGGAACAAGTCGCGCAGAAGGCCGCCGCCGACGCCGGTCGCGACGCCGATGATCGCGACGCCCAGCAGATCGAGCCGCCGATCCCGGAATCCCGAGGCGAACATCGCGCCCTGGAGGCTGCCGATGCCGACGGCGACGAGGTCGCCCCAGAGGGGGATGGTCAGGGCGGCGGTGGTGCTCACAGTCACTTCTACCACGCGGCGCTGCGCGAGGCTGTCGGCCGGACGAGAGATACTGGACGCGTGCCAACCTACCGGGATGAAGCCGTCGTGCTGCGCACCCACAAGTTGGGTGAAGCCGACCGCATCGTCACGCTGCTGAGCCGGCAGCACGGCAAGATCCGCGCGGTCGCCAAAGGGGTGCGCCGGACGGCCTCCCGGTTCGGGTCGCGACTCGAGCCGTTCATGGTCGCCGACCTGCAGCTCTACGAGGGTCGCACGCTCGACGTCATCACCCAGGCCGAGTCGCTCGGGGCCTACGGCGCCCTGATCGCGGACGACTACGCGAGCTACACGGCCGCGAACGCCATGGTCGAGACCGCCGACCGCCTGACGGATGCCGAGGCCTCCCTCCAGCAGTACCTGCTGCTCGTCGGCGCCCTGCGTTCCTTGTCGCGGCGCGAGCATCCGCCGACGCTGACCCTCGACTCGTACCTCCTGCGCGCCCTGTCCCTGGCCGGCTGGGCACCCAGCTTCCAGGACTGCTCGCGCTGCGGACGGCCGGGGCCCCACGACCACATCGTCGTCCAGCTCGGCGGCGTGGTGTGCCCGGAGTGCGCGCCGAACGGCGCACCGCGGGTCGATCCGGCCACCATCGGGCTGCTCGGGTCGCTCCTGACGGGCGATTGGGTCTCTGCCGAGGCCGCCGACGAATCGACCCGGTCGAAGGCGAACGGGGTCGTCTCCGCCTACACGCAATGGCATCTGGAGCGCGGACTCCGGTCGCTGCAGCACGTGCACCACGACACTCCCACGTCCGCTCCCGCCGCCCGTATCGATGAGAAGGGGAGGGCATGAGCCCCAAGCCCTACACGCACAAGGACGCGGTCGAGTACCGCCCGCTCGACTGGACCGGGGTCTACCCGCCGGCGATCCCGGCCGCGGCGGTGCCGAACCACGTCGCGATCGTGATGGACGGCAACGGCCGCTGGGCCAACCGCCAGGGTTTGACGCGCATCGAAGGGCACCGCGCGGGGGAGGCGTCCTTGCTCGACGTCGTCGCCGGCGCCATCCAGCTCGGGGTCAAGCACCTCAGCGTGTACGCGTTCTCGACCGAGAACTGGAAGCGCTCGCCCGACGAGGTGCGCTTCCTCATGGGGTTCAACCGGGACGTGCTGCACCGCCGCCGCGACCAGCTCAACGAGTGGGGCGTGCGCGTGCGCTGGGCCGGCCGCAAGCCGCGGCTCTGGTCGTCCGTCATCAAGGAGCTGCAGTACGCCGAGCGGCTCACCGCCGGCAACGACGTCCTCACCCTGACGATGTGCGTCAACTACGGCGGCCGCACCGAGATCGCCGACGCCGTGCGCGGCATCGCGGAGGAGGTCGCGGCGGGGCGGCTGAAGCCGTCCGCGGTGGGGGAGAAGACCATCCAGCGTCATCTCTACCTGCCCGACATGCCCGATGTGGACCTGTTCGTGCGCAGCTCGGGGGAGCAGCGCACCTCCAACTTCCTGCTCTGGCAGAGCGCGTACGCCGAGATGGTGTTCCTCGACACGCTCTGGCCCGACTTCAGCCGCACGGACCTGTGGGAGGCCGTCGACCTGTACGCGCGTCGCAACCGCCGGTTCGGCGGCGCCGTCGACACTCCCACCGCCTCGGAGTAGACCCGCGGAATAGTCGTGACGTCGCACGACGTTGGGCCTGATGTGAGCGAACCCATCAAGATCGACATCTGGTCCGACATCGCGTGCCCGTGGTGCTACATCGGCAAGCGCAAGTTCGAGGCCGGCACCGGCCTCTTCGCCGGCGCGGGCGACGGCCGCGACGTCGAGGTCGAGTACCACTCCTTCGAGCTGTCGCCGGACACCCCGGTCGACTTCGACGGCAGCGAGGTCGACTTCCTCGCCGGCCACAAGGGCATCCCCGCCGAGCAGGTCGGGCAGATGCTCGAGCGCGTCGGCGGCATCGCGTCGTCCGTCGGACTCGACTACGACTTCGACAACCTCAAGCACACCAACACCGTCAAGGCGCACGAGCTCCTCCACTTCGCCAAGGCGCACGGCAAGCAGCTCGAGCTCGCGGAGCGCCTCTTCAAGGCCTACTTCGTCGAGGGGGGCCACGTCGGCCGCATCGAGGACCTCGCGGATCTGGCAGCCGAGGTCGGCCTCGACCGCGCCGAGGCCGTCGCCGCGCTGGAGTCGGAGCAGTACCTCGCCGACGTGCGCGAGGACCAGCGCACGGCCACCGAGTTCGGCATCAACGGCGTCCCCTTCTTCGTCATCGACGGCAAGTACGGCGTCTCCGGCGCGCAGGACGCCTCGACCTTCGCCCAGGTGCTCGAGCAGGTCTGGGGCGAGCGCTCGGCGGTGACCGCGTGAGCGGCGCGGCACCCGCGACAGAGGGAGCGCCCACGGCGGATGCACCCGCGCCCTTCACGCTCATCCCGCTCGGCGACGCCTCGGCCGCCGCGTGTGAGGGCGACTCCTGCGCCCTCCCCGCCTGATCTGATCTTCCCAACACGCCGCTCACCACCGCGTGGTGAGCGGCGTGTTGTGACGAGTGGATGGCAGAGCGGCCCGGATGCGCGCGATCGCCTCGTCAGCCCCGTTCGCGAGATGGACGCGGTTCACCCGCACGACGCGCCAGCCCGCGTCCTGGATGCTCGAGAGCCGGTCGATATCCACGCGATACTGGCGGTCGTCGGTCCGGTGCTGCTCGCCGTCGTACTCGATCGCGATGCGGGCCGTCGGGTAGGCGAGGTCGGCGTGATGGCTGCGCTCCGCGGCATGGATGACGTGGTTGACGTTCGGTTCGGGAAGGCCTGCCCGCACGATCGCCAGTCGCAGCACGGTCTCCATCGGGGAGTCGGTGCGCGGCCTCACCAGCGGCAGTGCCTGGCGCAGACGTCGGATGCCGGGTCGTCCCGAGGCCGCATCGACGGCCTCCTGGAGCGCGGAAAGGTCGCTGACCGGGCGCACCCGCCGCAGGAGCGCGTCGCCGACGATCACGAGGTCGTCCACCTCCAGCATCGAGGCGAGCTCCACCCAGGACTCGACGGGCTCGGCGACAGGGAGGTCGTCATGGCGGACCGGTCGCACGACATCCAGCTGGTGGCCGACGACGCCGGTGCGACGCATCGCGCGCGCGGGGCGGGGCGCCGACACGTGGAGCCGGTCGAGCGTTCGCGTCGGCACCGGAAGTCCGTGAAGTGCGGCTGCCGTCGAGTGACTGAACATGGCGTGGTCGGGGAGGAGCGGGCACAGAGCGCGGCAACGTGCCGTCAGCTCACCGTCGCTCGAGCGAGGATGAGCGCGCACGCCGTGGAAGGGGCGCGCGAGGTCCGAGCGCCGGAGGCGGGACGGCGAGACGCCGGCGGTGCGAGCGGACGCGACCGTGAACGGCTGGGTCCGGAATTCGGTGGGCAATGTCGATGGCTGCATCGCGCCACCCTGCCATCCGCGCCGCCCCGCCGGGACGGTTCTCCACAGGCCCGCCATCCAGTCGTCACGACATGCCGTCTGTGGAGCGGACGGGACGGCGTGTTGCGGCGACCAGTTGACGGTGGAGTGCCGGCGCGGGCTACTCGGGATCGGTGATGTCGGCGACGGTGGCGTCGTAGGCGCGGATGACCTCGTCGGCGTCGACGAAGAGGGAGGACCCGTGCTCGCCGGCGCCCATGGAGACGCGACGCCCGGCGATGGACGCGTCGGCGACGACGGGCCACGCCGTGGTGCTGCCGAACGGCGTGATCGTGCCGCGTTCGTAGCCGGTCGCGGCCAGGGCGACCGAGGCGTCGGGGAGCTGGAGCTTGTTGACCTGGAGCAGCGCGCGCAACTTGGGCCAGGAGATCTTGCGGCCGCCGGGGACGAGGGCGAAGACGAAGGTGTCGTCGCTCCGCTTGACCACGAGCGTCTTGACGATGTCGCCGGGAGCGATCCCCAGCAGCGAGGCGGCCTCCTCGAGGCTGCGGGCGGCGGGACGCGCCACGATCTCGATCGGGACGCCACGGGAGGCCGCGTCGGCCTCGACCCGGGCACGCCCGCTCTCCACAGGAGCGCTCGAAGCGCTGATATCCACGGATTCGGGGCTCTCGGCCATGGTTCAGCACGCTTTCTGGGAGAATCGAGTCAGATGTCTACCACTGCCACCCTAAGCCACGCGCCCCAGCTGACCATCGGTCCGCTGGCCCTCGACGTCCCCGTCGTGCTCGCACCGATGGCCGGGATCACGAACACCGCGTTCCGCCGGCTCTGCCGCGAGTACGGAGCGGGCCTCTACGTGAGCGAGATGATCACGTCCCGCGCGCTCGTCGAGCGCACCCCGGAGTCGCTGCGCCTCATCACCCATCACGAGTCCGAGACGCCGCGCTCGATCCAGCTCTACGGTGTCGACCCCGTGACGGTCCGCGAGGCCGTCACCATGCTCGTCGCCGAAGACCGCGCCGACCACATCGACCTCAACTTCGGCTGCCCCGTTCCCAAGGTCACCCGCAAGGGCGGGGGAGCAGCGCTCCCCTGGAAGCTCGGTCTCTTCCGCGAGATCGTCGAGGGTGCCGTGAAGGCGGCCGGCGACATCCCGCTCACCGTCAAGATGCGCAAGGGCATCGACAGCGACCACCTCACGTATCTGGAGGCGGGCAAGGCCGCCGAGGGTGCCGGGGTCGCCTCCATCGCCCTGCACGCCCGGACGGCGTCCGAGTTCTACTCCGGCCACGCCGACTGGTCCGCCATCGCGACCCTCAAAGAGACGATCACCTCCACGCCTGTGCTCGGCAACGGCGACATCTGGTCGGCCGCCGACGCTCTCCGCATGGTGGACGAGACCGGCTGCGACGGCGTGGTCGTCGGCCGCGGCTGCCTCGGGCGCCCCTGGCTCTTCGGCGACCTGGCCGCGGCATTCCACGCGCGCGCCGGACTGATCTCGGCCGAGGAGGCGGAGCGTGCACTCGCGCACCCGACCCTCGGCGAGGTGGCGGCGGCGTTCCGCAGGCACGCGGAGCTGCTCGTCGAGTTCTTCGACAGCGAGGAGCGCGGCTGCCGCGACATCCGCAAGCACGTCGCCTGGTACTTCAAGGGTTACCCGGTCGGCGGCGACCTGCGCGCCAGCCTGGCGACCGTCGACACCCTCGCGCACCTGGACGACCTGCTCGCCACGCTCGACGGCGACCAGGAGTACCCGGGAGAAGCGGCGGAGGGTCAGCGCGGACGCGCCGGGTCGCCGAAGCGGACCGCGCTGCCCGACGGGTGGCTGGACAGCCGGGAGGTCGACGGCGCGCAGCGCGCGGAGGTCGCCGAGGCGGAGGTGCACAACAGTGGTGGATAGCGTGATCGCCCGCACGGGCTCGCCCGTGGACGGCCCGGCCGACGAGCTCGGCTACACGGACCGCGACCGGGACCGCTGGCTTCCCGAGCAGCACGCGAGCCGCCGCAGCGACTTCGCCCGAGACCGCGCACGCCTGCTCCACTCGAGCGCGCTGCGCCGCCTGGCGGCGAAGACCCAGGTGCTGAGCCCGACGGCCGGACTCGACTTCGCCCGCAACCGGCTCACGCACTCCCTCGAGGTGGCGCAGGTCGGCCGCGAGCTGGCCGCGAGCCTGGGCCTCGACCCCGACGTCGTGGACACCGCGTGCCTCGCGCACGACATCGGGCACCCGCCCTTCGGGCACAACGGCGAGCGGGCGCTGAGCGCCTGGTCGGCCGACATCGGCGGCTTCGAGGGGAACGCGCAGACCCTCCGGCTGCTCTCGCGGCTCGAGCCCAAGGTGTTCGGCCGGGACGGCCGCCCCTACGGCCTGAACCTGACGCGGGCCAGCCTCGACGCGAGCTGCAAGTACCCGTGGCCGGCGACCTCCTCCGTCGCCGACCCGAGCGGCCGCGCGAAGTTCGGCTTCTACGCCGACGACGAGCCGGTGTTCGCCTGGCTGCGGGAGGGGGCTCCCGAGCGCCAGCAGTGCATCGAGGCCCAGGTCATGGACCTGTCGGACGACATCGCCTACTCGGTGCACGACTTCGAGGACGCCATCGTCAACGGGTACATCGACGTGGCCGCCCTCGGCAGCCGGGTCGACCACGACGACCTCGTGAGCTCGATGTACGAGTGGGTGGGCGGCGAGATCGGCCACGACGACCTGATCGCGGCGTTCGACCGGCTCGACAGCCTCGACATCTGGATCGACACCTGGGACGGCAGCCGGCGCGCGCAGGCCCACCTCAAGAACCTCACCAGCCAGCTGATCGGCCGGTTCGCGCACGCGGCGGTGCACGCCACGAAGGCGGCCTCCGGCAGCAGCGGGCTCATCCGGTTCGGCGCCGATGTCGTCGTGCCGGACGAGATCCGCGCCGAGATCGCGGTGCTCAAGGGCATCGTCGCGACGTTCGTCATGTCGCGCAACACCCGGCAGCCGATCTATGCGCAGCAGCGGGAGATCCTCACGGCCCTCTCCGACACCCTCTACGAGCGCGGGGAATCCGCGCTCGACCCGGGTTTCGCGGAGGACTGGCGGCTCGCACGCAGCGACGCGGAGCGCAAACGAGTGGTCGTGGACCAGGTCGCGAGCCTGACCGACCAGTCCGCGCTCAGCTGGTTCGAACGACTCGTTCAGCACTGACGCGGCGCGCGGGCTTGTATACCCGTCGCCGGTGCAGAATGCTTGAGGTCACGGCATCGGAAGGACATCAATGAGTACCCCACAGCCCCCGTCGAGCGGAGACCGCCCGGACGAGGCAGACCTGTCCGCACCGGTCGAGCCGACGGCGGATGCAGCACCCGATGCCGCATCGCCCGCAGCGCCTGCACCCGCCGCAGCGGCCGAGCCCGCCGTGAAGAAGGGGCCTGCGCCGCGCAAGCCGCCGGTCAGGAAGTCGCCCGCAACGAGCGCGGGCAACTCCGACGCGGCCACGACGACCGCCGCAAAGGCGACCGCCGCTAAGACGACGGCAGCGAAGACCACGCCGGCCACGCCCAAGGCGACGACACCGAGGACGACCACGCCGCGCAAGCGCGCCAGCAAGCCCGCACCACCGTCGCCCGTCGGCGAGGCCCCCGGGATCATGGACGCGACGCTCGGCACGTCCACCCCGCTCGCGGGCACGACCGGAGCGCAGGCGACGAGTGCGGAGGCGGCGCCCGCCTCGGCTGCATCCGCTCCCTCGGCCCCGGCGACCTCTTCGGCCTCGCCCGCTTCTTCGGCCTCCCTGACTCCGGACGCACCCGCCCCGGCGGAGGCTGCGACGACCAGCGCCGGCACGACCGCGCAGCCCGGTGCGGCGCCCGCAGCCGAATCGGCGACCTCCACCGCGGTCACGGAGGAGGCGCCGGCCGCAACCGCAACGGCCCCGGCCGGTGCGCTCCCGGGAACGGAAGCGCCGGTGACGGACGCACCGGCAACGGAAGCACCGGGAGCCCACGTGCCGCCGACCGGAGCCGCGCAGACGGCACCGCAGGCCGAGGCACCGCGGGCCGACGCCCCGCAGGCCGACGCCCCGCAGGCCGACGCCCGCGGAGCCGAGGGCCCGCGCCGCACCGTCGTCGACTTCGCCGACCGCCTCGACGACTCCCGCTTCTTCTCCGCCCTGTTCGACTTCACCTTCACCAGCTACGTGACCCGCCGCCTCGCCGGCCCCGTGTACGTGGTGGGACTGGTGCTGATCGCCCTCGGCATCCTGGTCGGGTTCTCGCAGAGCCTCGCGATCGCGGTCTCCACGCAGTCGCCGGCCGGAGCGTTCGCGTTCCTGCTGGGTGTGCTGGTGACGCTGGTGGCGGCCGTGATGGCCGTCCTGCTGCTGCGGGTCGGCATCGAGGTGTTCGTCGCGATCATCGAGATCGCCCAGAACACGCGCGGCCGACGGCGCCCGCCGCGCGACTGAGTGGGCCCGGTTCGCGCCTCCCGCGAACCGGAGTCGGTGCGGCTCACTAGAATCGAGGTATGGCAGGCCGGATTCGACAGAGCGACATCGAAGAGGTCAAGTCACGCACCAACATCGGCGACATCATCGGCGACTACGTCAGCCTGAAGACCGGCGGTGTCGGCGCACTCAAGGGGCTCTGCCCCTTCCACGACGAGAAGAGCCCCAGCTTCTACGTGCGCCCGGGCGTCGGTCGCTACCACTGCTTCGGCTGCGGCGAGGGCGGCGACGTCTACGAGTTCCTCCTCAAGATGGACCACGTGTCGTTCACCGACGCGGTCGAGCGTCTCGCGGGCCGGATCGGCTACCAGCTGCACTACGAGGAGGGCGGCGGGCCCGCCGAGAGCGGCGGCGGCAACCGCGCACGGCTCCTCGCCGCCAACAGTGCGGCCGAGGAGTTCTTCCAGGACCGCCTCACCGCACCCGACGCGGAGCCCGGCCGCCGCTTCCTCGGTGAGCGCGGCTTCGACGCCGCCGCGGCCGCACACTTCGGCGTCGGCTTCGCACCCAAGAGCTGGGACGAGCTGACCAAGCACCTCCGCGGAAAAGGCTTCACCCAGGACGAACTCGTCGCCGCCGGACTCGTGTCGCAGGGCGACCGCGGCGTCTACGACCGCTTCCGCGGCCGCCTCGTCTGGCCCATCCGCGACGTCACCGGCCAGACCATCGGCTTCGGCGCCCGCCGCCTGCTCGACGACGACAAAGGTCCGAAGTACCTCAACACCCCGGAGACGGCTGTCTACAAGAAGGCGCAGGTGCTTTACGGCCTCGACCTCGCCAAACGCGACATCTCCCGCAACGACCAAGTGGTCGTCGTCGAGGGCTACACAGACGTGATGGCGTGCCACCTGGCCGGCATCACGACGGCCGTCGCGACCTGCGGCACCTCCTTCGGCATCGACCACATCAAGGTGATCCGCCGTGTGATGGGCGACGACACCAGCCAGGGCTCCGTCATCTTCACCTTCGACCCGGATGCGGCGGGCCAGAAGGCCGCGGCCCGCGCCTTCGGCGAGGAGCAGCGGTTCTCGGCCCAGACCTACGTCGCGGTCGGTCCCGACGGCCTCGACCCCTGCGATCTCCGGCTGGCGAAGGGCGACGACGCGGTGCGCCGGATGATCGACGCCAAGAAGCCGATGTTCGAGTTCATGATCCGCCAGGTGGTCGAGCGCTTCGACCTCGACAGCGTGGAGGGGCGGTCCGGGGCGCTGCGCGCGGGCGCGCCGATCGTCGCGACGATCCGCGACCCCGCCTCGCAGAACGGCTACATGCGCGAGCTGGCGCGGCTCTCCGGCGCCGACCTCCAGGATGCGGTGCGCGCCGTCCGTTCGGCACAGCGCGGGTCCCGCAGCGACCAGCCGGGCCGTGGCCCAGCGGACACGACGGGTCGCGACGACGCCCCGATGCCCGTCCCGGCCGCCGACCCGAACGACCCCACCCAGCGCACGGAGCGCGAGTGCCTGATGGTGCTCCTCCAGCTGCCGGGGGAGATCGGCGCCGAGCGGGCATCCCGCGCCGTGCAGGTGCCGTTCGTGAACCCGACCCATGCCGTCGTGCGCGACGCCATCGCCACCCAGCTGACGACGATGACCGAGCCGGGCTGGGTGGAGCGTGTGCTCGCCGAGGTCCCCGCGGCCTACGCGCCGACGGTCAACGGCCTCGCCGTCGCGGCGCTGCCGCAGGCCGGGGGAGACCTCGGCCGCTACGCGCGGTCCATCCTCGATGGCCTGATCGACCGCGATCTGCTGCGCGAGAAGGCCGAGCTCACGTCCCGGCTCGCGCGGACCGATCAGAAGGAGGCCGAGCTCCGTCGCTCCCTCCAGATCGCGCTGTCGTCGATCGACCAGGAGCGCATGCGCCTGCGCGCCGAATAGCCGCACAGGGCCCGCGACGGATTCCGTCCCGCTGTGCGCGGATGAGCGGCGAAATGTTGCGCGCACGTAAAGAATTCGGTCCGATCCGCTCCTCGATACCCGCCTCACGCCCGATCCATGCTAGGAAATGGGTACGCGATTCGGCATCGAGGCTCTCGTGTGCCTCGCCGTGTCGGCTGTCCCACACCAGGAAGAGGTATTCGGATATGAGATCCGCACACACCCGCGGTCGGCGCATCCTCGCCGTCTCGGCCGCGTTCGCGGCGTCGGCGCTCGTGCTCGCCGGCTGCTCCGGGAGCAACAGCAGCTCCGGCGGCGGCGGCACGCTGACCATCGGAACGACGGACAAGATCACGTCTATCGACCCGGCCGGCTCGTACGACAACGGTTCGTTCGCCGTGATGAACCAGGTCTACCCGTTCCTTCTGAACACGCCGTACGGCAGCCCGGACGTCAAGCCGGACATCGCCGAGAGCGCCTCCTTCACCGCGCCGAACGAGTACACGGTGAAGCTCAAGAAGGGCCTCAAGTTCGCCAACGGTCACGACCTGACCTCCTCGGACGTCAAGTTCACCTTCGAGCGCCAGCTCAAGATCAACGACCCGAACGGCCCCGCCTCGCTCCTCGCGAACCTGGACAGCGTCTCGGCCCCGGACGACACGACGGTCGTCTTCAAGCTGAAGGTCGCCAACGACCAGACGTTCCCGCAGGTGCTCTCCAGCCCGGCCGGCCCCATCGTCGACGAGCAGGTGTTCTCGGCCGACAAGGTGACGCCGGACGCCGACATCGTCAAGGCCCACGCGTTCGCCGGGCAGTACGACATCTCGAGCTACGACTTCAACAACCTCATCGCGTATAAGGCGAACCCGAACTACGACGGCCTGCTCGGCAAGCCGGCGACGTCGAAGGTCAACGTCAAGTACTACGCCGACTCGTCGAACCTGAAGCTCGACATCCAGAAGAACTCGATCGATGTCGCGTACCGCAGCCTCTCGGCCACGGACATCGACAGCCTGTCGAGCGACAAGAACGTCAAGGTCATCAAGGGCCCGGGCGGCGAGATCCGCTACGTCGTGTTCAACTTCAACACGCAGCCGTACGGCGCCACGACTCCCGAGGCCGACCCGGCGAAGGCCCTGGCCGTGCGCCAGGCCGCCGCCGACCTGGTCGACCGCGCGGCGATCGCCAAGCAGGTCTACAAGGACACGTACACGCCGCTGTACTCCTTCGTCCCGGAGGGCCTGACCGGCGCCACCACCGTGCTGAAGGACCTGTACGGCGACGGCAACGGCGGCCCGAGCCTCGACAAGGCGAAGCAGACACTGGAGGCCGCGGGCGTCACGACGCCGGTCGCGCTGAGCCTGCAGTACAACCCGGACCACTACGGTCCCTCCTCCGGTGACGAGTACGCGCTCGTCAAGGAGCAGCTCGAGAAGGGCGGCCTGTTCAAGGTCAACCTGCAGTCGACCGAGTGGGTGCAGTACTCGAAGGACCGCACCGCCGACGTGTACCCGGCCTACCAGCTGGGCTGGTTCCCGGACTACTCCGACGCCGACAACTACCTGTCGCCGTTCTTCATCAAGGACAACTTCCTGGCGAACCACTACGACAACGCCGAGGTCCAGTCCCTCATCGAGCAGCAGCTCGGGACGACCGACAAGGACGCCCGTACGAAGCTGATCGAGGAGATCCAGGCCAAGGTGGGCGCCGACCTCAGCACGCTCCCGCTGCTGCAGGGTGCGCAGGTCGCGGTCGTCGGCAAGGGCGTCTCGGGCGCCGACAAGACGCTCGACGCGTCGTTCAAGTTCCGCTACGCGGCCCTCACCAAGGGCTGAGCCAGGCTTCTGGCAACCGGGGGCGGTCCGCCGAGTGCGGGCCGCCCCCTCCTACGAACCACCACGATTGGCTTCCATGACCGCGACTGTCAGCACGCCGGCGCCGGGCACCGCCCCTGGGCCGGAGCGCACGAAGGCGAAGCGACGATCGGGAGGCGGCCTCGGCCGCTATCTCATCATCCGTGCGCTGCTCATCATCCCCACGATCTTCATCCTCGTCACCGTCGTCTTCTTCCTGATGCGCTCGACGGGTGACCCCATCACGGCCGCCCTCGGCGGCAAGCTGCCTCCGGAGCAGCTGCAGGCCCGCATCCACGAGGCCGGGTACGACCGCCCCCTGATCGTCCAGTACTTCGACTACCTGGGCCAGATCCTGCGGGGCGATTTCGGCACCACCTTCACGGACCACCAGCCCGTCACCCAGGTGCTCATCACCTACGGCGCGGCGACGCTGGAACTGGCCTTCTACGCCCTCATCGTCGCGTTCATCGTCGGCATCCCGCTCGGGATGGTCGCCGCGTACTTCCGCGACAAAGGCCAGGACGCCGTCCTCCGGGTGTTCGCCATCATCTGCTACGCCACGCCCGTCTTCTTCGCCGGCATGTTGCTGAAGCTCGTGTTCGCCGTCTGGCTCGACTGGCTCCCCGTCGCGGGACGCGCCTCCACCAGTTCCGAGATCGAGATGCAGACGCTGGACAGCAAGACCGGGATCTACCTGATCGACTCCATCCAGACCGGCGATCCGGCGGTGGTGGGGGATGTGCTCGCCCACGCGGTCCTCCCGGGCATCGCGCTCGGCCTGCTGACGGCCGGCGTCTTCCTCCGGCTCGTGCGCACCAACGTGATCGGGACACTGTCGACCGACTACGTGGACGCGGCGCGTTCGCGCGGGGTTCGGGAGAGCCGGCTCGTGCGCAAGCACGCCTACCGCCCGGCGCTCATCCCGATCATCACGGTCATCGGCCTGCAGATCGCGCTCCTGCTGGGCGGCGCGATCCTGACCGAGAAGACGTTCGAGTGGAAGGGGCTCGGCTTCCAGCTCTTCCACTACCTGTCGGCGCGCGACTTCGTCGCCGTGCAGGGCCTGGTCGCGCTGCTCGCGGTCATCGTCGCGCTGACGAACTTCATCGTCGACGTGATCGCGGCCCTCATCGACCCGAGAGTGAGGTACTGAGATGACTCGGACCGCTCACACCACCCAGCCGACGCCGAAGCGCTCCTTCTGGTCGCGTCTGCCCGTCATCCACCAGCTGCGCCAGAGCGTCGGGCTGCAGCGGGGGATGCTCATCGCCGGTCTGGTCATCACCGGCGTCTTCATCCTCGTCGCGATCTTCGCGCCGATCATCGCCCCCTACGGCTTCTCGCAGCTGAGCGGCCCCGGCGGCCAGTTCGGCTCGCAGAACCCGCCGAGCGCCCAGCACATCTGGGGCACGACGGTCGGCGGCTACGACGTGTTCTCCCGCACGATCTGGGGTGCGCAGACCGCGCTGCTCGTGATCATCGTCGCGGTCATCCTGTCGATCTTCGCCGGTGTCGTCCTCGGTCTCGTCTCCGGCTACTTCGGCGGCTGGCTCGACCGGGTGCTCGTCGTGATCTGCGACGCGATCTACGCGTTCCCGTCGCTGCTGCTGGCGATCATCGTCGCGATCGTGGTGAGCGGCGGGCAGTCCAGTCTGTGGGGCGGCATCCTCGCGGCGGCGATCTCGATCACCGTCGTGTTCATCCCGCAGTACTTCCGCGTGATCCGCGCGGAGGCCGTGCGCATCAAGTCGGAGGCGTACGTCGAGTCGGCGCGGGTCGTGGGCGCGAGCAACGGTCGGATCATGTTCCGTCACGTCCTCCGCAACTCCACCCGCACACTGCCGCTGATCTTCACCCTCAACTCGTCCGAGGCGATCCTCACGCTGGCGGGCCTCGGCTTCCTCGGCTTCGGGATCGAGCCGACCGCGGCGGCCGAGTGGGGCTACGACCTCAACAAGGCCCTCTCGGATGTGACCAGCGGGATCTGGTGGACCTCCGTCTTCCCGGGCGCGGCGATCGTGCTGGTGGTGCTCGGCATCACCCTGGTCGGCGAGAGCCTCAACGACCTGGCCGACCCGCGACTCCGCGGGCGCCGCCGGGCGGCTGCGGCCTCGGGCCTGGTGGCCGAGACGTCGGTGGTCGCCGGTGGCCCGCTCACCGCGGGTCCTGCGGGGCTGGATGGACTGGAGGGCGGCGAGTCCTTCGACGAGCACGGAATCGAGGTCAAGCCATGAGCGACGTGGTGCAGATCGACAACCTATCGGTGACGTTCGCGACCGACGCCGGCCCGGTGAAGGCCGTGGACGACGTGACCCTGCGGGTCGGCCCGGGGGAGGTGCTGGCGATCGTCGGCGAGTCCGGCTCGGGCAAGACCGTGACGGCCAAGACCATCCTGGGCCTGCTGCCGGAGACCGCGACCGCCTCGGGCGCCGTCGTGCTCCGGAGCAAGGACGGCACGAGCGAGGCGGATGTCGTCTCGCTGACCAAGCATCAGCTGCGGGCCGTGCGCGGCACCGACGTGGCCATGGTGTTCCAGGAGCCGTCGACGGCGCTGAACCCGGTCTATCCCGTCGGCTGGCAGATCGCCGAGGGCCTGCGCGCCCACGGCCGGATCTCCAAGAAGGAGGCCCGGGCGAAGGCGATCGAGATCCTCGAGCGCGTCGGCATCCCGGAGCCGGAGAAGCGGGTCAAGTACTACCCGCACCAGTTCTCCGGCGGCCAGAAGCAGCGCATCGTCATCGCGATGGCCCTCGTCCTGAATCCCGGCCTGATCGTCGCGGACGAGCCGACCACGGCGCTCGACGTGACAGTGCAGGCGGAGATCCTCGATCTGCTGCGCCGCTGCCGCGACGAGTTCGGGGCCGCGATCGTCCTCATCACCCACAACATGGGAGTCGTCGCCGACCTGGCCGACCGCGTCGCGGTGATGTACCAGGGCGAGCTCGTCGAGCAGGCCGACGTGCGCACGCTGTTCGCCTCGCCGCAGGCGGAGTACACGAAGAAGCTGCTGGCGGCCGTGCCGAAGATCGGCCAGGGTGCGGTGCAGACGCGCGAGCGTGCGGAGGCGCGGGAGGCGGCGCCCGACGTCGCACCCGTCGTCACGGCGCAGGACCTGCGCATCCAGTACCCGGGCCGCCTCGGCCGCCCCGGGTTCGTGGCCGTGGACGGCGTCGACTTCCAGATCCGCCCGCGGGAGGTGCTCGGCCTGGTGGGCGAGTCCGGCTCGGGCAAGACCACCATCGGGCGCGCTATCGCCGGGCTGACCAAGGTCAGCAGCGGGTCGCTGAAGGTGCTCGGGATCGAGATGAACGGGGTCCGCGAACGCGAGTTCCGGCCGGTGCGGAGCGACATCGGGTTCGTCTTCCAGGACCCGGCGTCGAGCTTCAACCCGCTGCTCACCATCGCGGACTGCGTGGCCGAGCCGCTGGTGGTGCACGGCCGCGCCGACTCCCCGGCGGATGCGCGCATGCGGGTCGACGAGCTCCTGGAGGCGGTGCAGCTGCCGCGCAGCTACGGCGACCGCTTCCCGCACGAGCTCAGCGGTGGTCAGCGGCAGCGCGCCAGCCTGGCGCGCGCTCTCGCGCTGGAGCCGTCGCTGCTGATCGCGGACGAGCCGACCTCGGCGCTCGACGTCTCGGTGCAGGCACGCGTGCTGGAGCTCTTCGCCGAACTCCAGCGCGAGTTCGGGTTCGCCTCCCTCTTCATCAGCCACGATCTGGCGGTCGTCGATCTGCTCGCCGACCGGATCGCGGTGCTCCACCACGGGTTGCTGGTGGAAGAGGGGACGGGGGAGCAGGTGCTCGGCGACCCGCAGGACCCGTACACGCAGCGCCTCCTGGCGTCGCTCCCGGTGCCCGATCCGATCGAACAGGCCGAGCGTCGCGAGGCGCTGCGCACATTGCGGGGGTAGACCGCCTAGGGTCGATCTGTGAGTTCCGATCCCGCCGTCCTCGTCAGCGACCTTTCCGTCGAGTACCCCGCGCGGGGCGTCAGCCCGTCGTGCGTCGCCCTGCGTGGGGTCAGTTTCCGGCTGGAGACGGGGCAGATCCTGGGCGTGCTGGGCGAGACCGGCTCCGGCAAGAGCACTCTCGCCGAGGTCCTGGCGGGGCACGTGCTGCCCGCGCGCTCGGCTGATCCCGGTCCGCGGATCAGCGGCGGTGAGGCCACGGTGCTCGGGCACCCGCTGCGCAAGGCGCGCAAGCGCGACCTGGCGGAGGTCACGTTCCACGTCGGGTACCTCCCGCAGGACGCCGCGAGCACGCTCGAGCCGTCGTTGAGCGTGCAGGACAACGTCACGCTGCCGATCTTCGAACGCGACCAGCACTACTCCCGCCGGGCGGCGGGGGAGCGCGCGGCCACCATCCTCGACACGGTCCACCTGCCGCTGAGCGTGCTGGCGAAGTACCCCTACGAGCTGAGCGCGGGGCAGCGGCAGCGGGTGGCGCTCGCGCGCGCCCTCGTGCTCGGCCCGAGCGTCCTGGTCGCGGACGAGCCGACGGCCGGGATCG
The DNA here is from genome assembly GCF_013410615.1 of Leifsonia naganoensis. Classification (NCBI taxonomy): domain Bacteria; kingdom Bacillati; phylum Actinomycetota; class Actinomycetes; order Micrococcales; family Microbacteriaceae; genus Leifsonia; species Leifsonia naganoensis. The sequence goes on along the minus strand of NZ_JACCHJ010000001.1, from coordinate 3,862,216 downwards.
ACGCGACCGTCCGCGACGCCGTGATCGACCTGCTCGCCCAGCTCCGCGGACACGACGACTTCTCCGCCGTCATCGTCAGCCACGATCCCGCGGTGCTCCGCCGCGCGACGGACGCCTGCCTCGTGCTGCAGGGCGGCCGGACCGTCGGCTACGGCCCGATCGAAGACGTTCTCGCCGACCCCGCGCACCCCTTCGTCGCCGGCCTGGCCCGCGCGCTCGGCACCACGTCGCGCCGCACCGAACGGCGCCCGCAGCACACCGCCGATTGATCGAGAACCAGGAGTCCGACATGCCCGAAGCGAACACCGGCCGAGGGGCCGGACAGCACCGTGCCGTGCTCGCGGTGGAGGCCGAGCCGCTGCCCGAGGACCAGCGGCCTGAACCGGGCCCGATCGCCGTGCTCCCGCACGCCGAGCTGGCGTTCATCGATGCCGTCGAGGCGTCTGGAGGAGCCGTCGAGCCGATCTCGGACGCGACCCGCGGCCTCGTCTGGCTCGACTATCGCGATCCCGAGGGGTTCGCAGCGGCGCTGGAGTCGCATCCCGCGATCGGTTGGGTGCAGCTGCCGTTCGCCGGCGTGGACGCGTTCGCCCGCACGATCGCCGCCGAAGCGCGACCGGGGCTGATCTGGACGAGCGCGAAGGGCGCCTACGCCCAGCCGGTCGCCGAGCATGCCCTCACCCTGACGCTCGCCCTGTTGCGCGTGCTCCCAACGCGCGTGCGTGCGCGTAGCTGGGCGACCGAGCCGGAAGGCCGCTCGCTCTACGGGATGGACGTGGTGATCATCGGCGCCGGCGGCATCGCGCTCGAGCTCATCCGCCTCCTCGAGCCATTCGGCGTGCGGATCACGGTCGTGCGCCGTTCGTCCGACCCGGTTGCGGGCGCGGAGCGGACCCTGCCGACCGACCGGCTCGGCGAGGCGCTGCCGTCCGCGGACGTCGTGGTCGTGGCGGCCGCGCTCACCGGCGGCACCCGGCACCTCCTGGGCGAGGAGGAGTTCGCAGCGATGAAGGAGTCGGCCGTGCTGGTCAACATCGCCCGCGGTGGACTGGTGGACACGGATGCCCTGCTCGCCGCGCTGCGCGAGGGCCGCCTCGCCGGTGCGGGTCTCGACGTGACGGATCCGGAGCCCCTGCCCGACGGTCATCCGCTCTGGGACGAGCCGAACTGCCTCATCACGCCGCACCAGGCGGACACCCCGGAGATGGTCGCCCCGCTGCTCGCGGAGCGCGTCCGGCTCAACGTCGCGGCGTTCCTCGGAGACGGTCATTTCGTCGGCCTGGTGGACCCGGAGGCCGGCTACTAGGGGCCGACGCACGCGACGCGCGCGAGATGCGGGCCCGATTTCTCAACCGGCCCGAATCCTTGCTACAGTGGCTTCGCTGATCAAGCATTCCTCGATAGCTCAATTGGCAGAGCAGCCGGCTGTTAACCGGCAGGTTCTTGGTTCGAGTCCAAGTCGGGGAGCCACCGGATCCCGGTCACCCGCCCAGCAGGGCGGTGTGACCGGGATCTTTCGCTTTCCATGCCGTGCACGGAATACATCCTCCATTCACCATCCGGGTCTATCCTCCGACCCCAGAGCAGCGGCTCTGACCAGAGGAGGGCGCCATGAGCGAGGGACGCGAGGATGCGGGTACGCCGGAGGAACCCGACGAGCCGTACGAGGAGTTCGAGAACGACGACGACGCGCACGCGGCGCGGGTCGAAGAGGCGGGCCTGACCGCCTTCGGCGGGCCGACGTTCGGCACGCTGTTCGAACCCGTCCAGGACGACGGCGGGTTCGACGCCGAGCACAACCCGTGAGCCGACCGTACGTGAGCCGCGTACTCCCGGGGGAGTAGCCGGGAGTACGCGGCAGCCACCCCCGGGCGCACGACCGCGGCCCGACGCGTGATTAGCATGGGGAGATGCCCTTCTCCCCGCGTGACGAGACCCCCGTCGGCACGCGCACGCCGCCGTGGACGGAGCGGGAGCGACCGCGCGGCACGCGCTGGTTCCCGGTGGTCGTGGCGGCGCTGCTCCAGCTGCCCGGGCTGCTGATCGCGCTGTTCGACGCGGCGGGGCACCCGCTCACGGCGGTCGCGATGCTGATCGCCTTCCTGTCGTCGGGCCTGCTCGCGCTCGGCCGGGCGCATCCCGGACCCGTCGTGGTCGCCATCGCCGTGCTGTGCGTGCCGGCGATCGCTCTGACGAACGGCCCACCGCTCAGCGCCCTGCCGCTGGCCTTCGCCGTGGTCGGCGCCGTGGTCCGCGGAGCACGCGTGTGGGCCTGGTGGACGCTGGCCGCCTTCGCGGTCGCAGCGCCGCTCGCCGCGTTCCTGCTGACGTCACGGCCGACCTCCATCATCCGCCCGCTCATCCTCGCGCTCGTGCTGGTCCTGCTCCTGGGCGTGGGGGAGGCGCTGCGCAACCGCCGCGAGCGCTTCCGCGAGGTGTCCCGCACCCTCGCCGCACGCCGCGAGGCAGCGGCCGAGGCGGAGCGGCTGCGTATCGCCCGCGAGCTGCACGACGTGCTCGCGCACTCGCTCTCGCAGATCAGCGTGCAGGCGGGCGTCGGCCTCCACCTCTTCGACACCCGGCCCGAGAAGGCGCGCGAGAGCCTGGAGGCGATCAAGACGACCAGCGGTCAAGCACTCGAAGAGGTGCGGGGCGTGCTCGGCTTCCTCCGCTCGGACGGCTACGCCGACCGGTCTCCCGAGCCCGACGTCTCGCGGATCCCCGTGCTCGTCGAGACCTACCGCCGCGCGGGACTCGAGGTCACGTACGAGAACACCCTGCCGCACGGCGCCTCCGCCGCCACGGGCCACGCGCTCTACCGGATCGTGCAGGAGTCGCTGACCAACGCCGGGCGCCACGCCCAGGCGCAGCACGTCGACATCCGCATCGCCGAGGTCGACGGCTGGTACGTCCTCACCATCGCCGACGACGGGCGCGGCCGGCCGGACGACGCCGTGACCGAGGGCAAGGGGATGCTCGGGATGCGCGAGCGCGCCGAGCTGCTCGGCGGCCGGTTCGGCACGCGCCCGACCGACGGCGGCGGCCTGACCGTCGAGGCGCGTCTCCCGGCGCGACCGGCGGAGGCCGCATGATCCGGGTCGTGCTGGCCGACGACCAGCATCTGGTGCGAGCCGGCTTCCGTGCCCTGCTCGAGGCGGAGGACGGCCTGGAGGTCGTCGGGGAGGCCGCGACGGGGCGAGAGGCGGTCGACGTCATCCGGCGCACCGCGCCCGATGTGGTGCTGATGGACATCCGGATGCCGGACGGCGACGGTCTGTGGGCGACCGGTGAGATCGTGCGGGACCCCGCCCTCGCGGGCACCCGGATCGTGATCGTGACGACCTTCGAGCTGGACGAGTACGTCGCTCAGGCGATCGTCGCGGGCGCGAGCGGCTTCCTGGTGAAGGACACCGAGCCCGTCGAGCTGCTGCGCGCCATCCGTGTCGTCGCCGAGGGGGATGCCCTGCTGTCGCCGGGCGCGACACGGCGCCTCCTCTCCCGGGTCGCGGGCGGTCTGGGGCCGGCGCCGGACCTCGAGCGCCTCGCGGTGCTGACCGAGCGCGAGCGGGAGGTGCTCGCCCTGGTCGGTCACGGCTTGACCAACGCGGAGATCGCCGAGCGGCTGTACCTGAGCCCTCTGACCGCGAAGACCCACGTGTCGCGCATCATCACGAAGCTCGGCGCGCGCGACCGCGTGCACCTCGTGGTGCTCGCCTACGAGACCGGTCTGGTGCGGCCGGGTCAGGTGTGACGCTGAGGCTCAGGCCGACGCTGCTCCCGGGGGAGTAGGGCAGGTCACTCCCCAGGGCGGATTCGCGGAACCGGTGCGACGCGGAGGCTGGAGTCACCGTCCGCGAGAGCCGTGGACGGCATCGACCGATTGGACCCACCATGTTCAGCTCCGCCGTCGCGACCGCACTGGCCGCCGCTCCCTGCACCGTCTGGGCCGGTCCCGGCTTCGGGTTCGGCTGGTTGTTCCTCCTCATCCCCCTGTTCTGGATCGCCGTCTTCGTGCTCATCTTCAGCCTGGCCGGTCGCCGGTGGCGTCGTGCCGCGGCCGCCCGCGGCGGTTTCGGCGGCCCCGGATGGGCCCACTCCGCGACCCGCTCCGCCGAGCAGACGCTCGCCCAGCGCTACGCGAACGGCGACATCGACGAGGTCGAGTACCGCGCGCGGCTCGAAGTGCTGCGGGCGAACCGCTCCGACGGCGTCTGAGCGGCGCCGGAAGCCCCCTCGCGCGGCCCGGGATAGGATCGTCCGGGCCGCGCAGGCGGCCGAGGAAGGACCGTGATGACCCCGCTCGCCCTGATCATCGGCGCCGTACTGCTGGTGGCGGCGCTCGCGCTCCTGACCCTCTGGCTGTTCGAGAACCGCCGCTACCGCCGCCTCCGCGACTCCCGCGAGGAGTCGGAGTGGGACCGCATCGACCGTGAACTCGAGCTCGCCGAGCAGGCGGGGCGGTTCCGCATCGCGGGTGAGCTGGGCGACGTGGCCGTGCAGACCGTGACCCGGCTGGTGGCGCAGGCAGAGGGCATCCGCTACGCCGCCTCCACCGATCCGGCCGCAGCCGCCCGCTCCACTCCGGCGCTCGAGACCGCCGCCCGGGATGCGCTCGGCGACCTGCGCCGCCTCCAGAACGTCGTGCGCGAGGGGCAGGACGCCGCTCAGCCGCAGCCGCGCCTCCACTCCGCCCGCGACCTGTTCCGGATCATGCGCGACGCCGGCATCGAGGTGACGTTCACCGAGACCGGCGAGTCGTTCGCCCTCCGCCAGGGCGCCGAGCTGGCCGTCTTCCGCATCCTGCAGACGAGCCTGGAGAACGCGCTGAAGCACGGCGGCCCCGGCACGCGGGTCTCCGTCTCGTTCGTCTGGACCCAGGACGGCCTGCAGGTGAGCGTCGAGGACGACGGCATCCGTGCCGCCGCCCGGCGCCAGGGCCTCGATCGCGAGGGAGTGGATGCGGCGACCGCGTACTCCATCGAAGAGGACCTGCGAGCGGTCACCGAGTACTACGAGGGCGCGGGTCTGAACGAGCTGCGCGATCGTGCCGCGCTCTTCGGCGGGGTGCTGAACGCGAAGACCGTCCCCGGCGTCGGCTTCACCCTGGCGGTCGTGTTCCCCGCCCTGCGCCACCACAACGGCGTGCACGGCGTGGAGCTGCGCCGCTAGCAGGCAACGCTTCCGAACGCCGCTGGCGGGGAGCCGACGGAGGTCAGTCCTCCAGGTGGTCGCGGCCGGGCAGCCAGCTGAGCCCGGGGACGCCCCAGCTGTTCTTGCGCTGCGTCTTCGCCGCGGTCTTGGCGTACGGGTGCGCGAGGCGGTCGACGTAGAGCACGCCGTCGAGGTGGTCGAACTCGTGCTGGAAGATGCGCGCCAGCCATCCGTCCGCCTCGATCTCGAACGGCTCGCCCGCCAGATCGACGGCGCGCAGGATGACGTGCTCGGCCCGGCGCAGCGGGAAGCGCTCGCCCGGGAACGACAGGCAGCCCTCCGACTCCTCGTCCTCGTCCAGCTCGTCGATCGAGAGCGGGCTCTGCCAGAGCACCGGGTTGATCGCCACGCCGCGGTGCAGGACGTCGTCGTCGTCCGTCCAGCCGAAGACGAAGAGGCGCAGCGGCACGCCGACCTGCGGGCCGGCGAGGCCGACGCCCGGGGCCGCGTCCATCGTCTCGAACATGTCCTCGACGAGCTGGCGCAGCTCGTCGTCGAACTCCGTGACGGGCGCGGCGGGGGAGTGCAGGACGGGGTCACCGGTGATCCGGATGGGGAGGACGGCCATTCGGCAAGACTATCGGCTGCATGTTGGGTAGGGTCGTGGGGTGGGAACGGAACTGATGGACGCGCTCGAGCTGACGTACCAGCCGAGCCAGCTCCTCGGCATCCCCATCGCGCTCGTCGGCGCGTGCTTCCTCTCGATCGGCGCGCAGCTGCAGCACCATGGCGTCGCCAAGGTGGAGTCGCAGACCAGCGACGCGTCGTCCGGCCTGAACCTGCGCCAGCTCGGACTGCTCCTCGCGCGGCCGTCCTGGGTGATCGGCACGCTGCTGCTCGGTCTGGCGATCGTGTTCCAGCTCGTGAGCCTCAAGCTGTCGCCGCTGATCCTGGTCCAGCCGCTCGGTGTGGTCGGACTCGTGATCACGAGCATCCTGAACGCACGAGTGAGCGGCGTGCGCCTCAACCGGCGCTCGGTGGTCGCCGTCAGTCTCTGCGTGGGCGGTGTCGGCGCGTTCGTGCTGATCGCGGCGGTGTTCGCGCGCGACGTGCCGGTCACGAGCCGGTCGCTGATCATCATCCTGATCATCCTGGCGTTCGTGCTGCTCGTGTTCGGGAGTCTGTTCTTCTTCCTGCGGCACCGGTTCAAGGCGATCATGTACATCGTCGGCGCCGGCGTCCTCTACGGCTTCGTGGCGACGCTGGCGAAGGTCGTCATCGACCGCGTCTCCAACAACGAGTGGGACTGGCTGCTGGTGCTCTGCATCGTCGCCCTGCTCGCCGCCGCCGGGCTCGGTGCCTACTTCGTGCAGAACGCGTACTCGTCCGGCCCGCCGGACCTGGTGATCGCCGGCCTCACTGTCATCGATCCGCTCGTCGCCGTGACCATCGGAATCGTGGTTCTCGACGAGGCCGCCGGCGCCCCGTGGTGGGCGATGGTCGGCTTCGCGCTGACCGGTGCGGTCGCGATGTACGGCGTCTTCCAGCTGGCGAAATACCACCCCCAGGCCTCCTCCGAGACGCCGCCCGCCGCGCGCGTCGCAGAGACCTCGACGGAATCCGGCCTAGACTAAGCCGTTGAATCGGCCGGAGCGGACCACCGCCCGGCACGCCGAAACCGTCGCCGGACCACCGACCCGGCCCACGACAGTAGGGACCAACCACGTGCCAGATCCGAGCGGAACGAACGACACGCCGCCCGCCCCGGCCCGCAAGCCGCTGACCATCCTCATGGGGTGCGACACCTTCGCCCCCGACGTGAACGGCGCCGCCCGCTTCGCCGAGCGGCTCTCCGCCGGCCTCGTCGAGCACGGCCACGATGTCCACATCGTCGCGCCCGCGGCGAGCCGCAAGCACGGCACGTGGGTCGAGGAGCACGAAGGCCAGAAGATGACCGCGCACCGCCTGCGCAGCTGGCGCTGGTACCCCCACGACTGGCTGCGCTTCGCCCTCCCGTGGACCAGCAAGGCGAACGCCCGCCGCGTGCTCGACGAGGTGAAGCCGGACGTCGTCCACTTCCAGTCGCACATCGTGGTCGGCCGCGGCCTCGCCTACGAGGCACAGAAGCGCGGCATCCGCATCATCGCGACCAATCACGTCATGCCCGAGAACATCATGGAGTTCACGGTCATCCCGAAGTTCCTCCAGCGAGTGCTCGTCGCCCTCGAGTGGCGGGACGCGCGCAAGAGCTTCGATCGCGCCGAGGCCGTCACGACGCCGACGCGCAAGGCCGCGGACTTCCTCGAGAAGGCCACCGGCCTGCGTGGCGTGCACGCCGTCTCGTGCGGCATCGACGCGCAGAACTACACCCCTGACTTCACCCCGCGCACGGCGAACCGCATCCTCTTCGTGGGCCGCGTGACCGGCGAGAAGCAGATCGACGTGCTCCTGAAGGCGATCACCCTGCTCCCGGCCTCCCTCGACGCGCAGCTCGAGATCGTCGGCGGCGGCGACCAGTTCAAGAACCTCCAGGCCATGGCCGAGACGCTCGGCATCGCCGACCGGGTGAACTTCCTCGGCTACGTGACCGACGAGGAGCTCCGCGCCGCATATACGCGCGCCACCGTCTTCGCGATGCCGTCGATCGCCGAGCTGCAGTCGATCGCGACGATGGAGGCCATGGCCTCCGGGCTCCCGGTCGTCGCGGCCGACGCCATGGCACTCCCGCACCTGGTGCACGACGGCGAGAACGGTCACCTGTTCCGCCCGGGCGACGCGCAGGACCTCGCCGACAAGCTCGAGAGCGTCCTCACCCTGCCGCAGGAGCAGCTCGACGTGCTCAAGAACGCGTCGCTCCGCATCGTCGCCTCGCACGAAATCCAGCGCACGATCTCGACGTTCGAGAGCCTGTATCGTGGTGAGCCGGTGGCCGACCCGGTGACGGACGCGGCCGACAGCGTGCCCGCCCCGGAGTGACCGGGCGGCACACGACCGGGGCGGTAGCTCAGCTGGTTAGAGCATCGGACTCATAATCCGCCGGTCACGGGTTCAAGTCCCGTCCGCCCTACTGGAGACGGACTGCGGCCGCGGTCCGATCCCGCTCGGCCGCGCGCGCGGCTAGTGCTCCCCTCGCGCCTCGCCGGGGCGGTCCGCTCCGGGCGCGAAGTACGCGCCCGGCGTGTGCCCCGCGACGCGGTGGAACGCCGAGATGAAGGCGCTGGGGGTGCTGTAGCCGACGCGGTAGGCGACGCGGGAGACGGTCTCACCCTCGGCAAGCAGCGCGACGGAGGCCTGGAGCTTGGCGTGCGTGCGCCAGGTGCCGAAGCTCATCCCGGTCTCGGCCTGGAACAGCCGGAGAAGCGTGCGGGCGCTGGCGCCGACCTCCCGGCCGAACTCGTCCAGGCTGCGGCGGTCGGCCGGGTCGGCGAGCAGGAGGCGGGCGACGTCCCGGGCGCGTGGGTCGCTCGGGAGGGGCACGGCGATCGCGCGCTTGCCGACCGGCCGCAGGGTGTCGACGAGGACGCGCTCGGCGCGGGCGCGCTCCTCCGTGCCGAGGTCGTCACCGAGGTAGGCGACGAGGTGCTGACTGAGCGGGCCCATCCGCACGACGGTCGGCGCGCTCCACGAGACGGGGGTGCGCTCGGAGTCGAAGTAGATGCCCTCCATCACGGAGTCGCGCACGGCGAGCGGCGCGTGCAGCACACCCGCGGGCATCCACAGCCCGAGCGTCGTCGGGAGCACCCAGTAGCGGCCCTCGACCTCGACGGTCAGGACGCCGGACGAGGCCCAGATGAGCTGGTGGTCGTCGTGACGGTGCGGCTCGAAGCCTTCGCCGCGGTCGAGGGCGAAGCGGTGCAGTTCGATGACGTCGGTGCTCACACCCGGGGCTCCTCTCGTGCGGGAACCGGACGGTTGGCGATTCCGCGCTATGCATTGTCAGCATAGCGTTCACCCGCCAGCTGGCCCTGCGCCTAGGGTCGGAGGGTGCCACGCTCCACTCCGCCTGCCCGCCCGGCTCCGATCCCGCGTTCGCCGCGCGCGCTGCTGACGTGGGCTGTCGGCTCCCGCCGCCGGGACCTGGCTCTGGCGTGCCTGCTCTACAGCACGCACCAGGTGGGCGAGGCGTTGGTGCCGGTCGTGATCGGCGCCACCGTGAGCGGAGCCATCGCCGGCGGGACGCCGCTCGAACTGGGTTTCTGGCTGGCCGTCCTCGCGGCGGACTTCGCCCTCCTGTCCTCCTCGTACCGTTTCGGTGCTCGCGCCAGCGCCCGGGCGAAACAGCACGCCGGTCATGCCCTCCGGATGCGCGTGGTCCAAAGCATCCTCGACGCCCGCCCGGGCGCGGTCGAGGAGCACGCGCCGGGCGAGCTGCTGACCCGTGCGTCGAGCGACGCCGACCGGGTGGGCGGTTTCGTCGGCGTGATCGCCTCGGCGTTGGCTGCGGCCGTCGCGCTGGTCGCTGCCGCGGTCGTCCTCCTGGTGTCGTCCCCGCTCCTCGGCCTGGTGATCGTGATCGGGACCGTCGCGGTGCTCGTCGCCAACGCGGCCATTGCCCGCGGGGTGGAGGCGCGCAGTGGCGACGAGCAGCGGGAGGCGGGACGCGCGGCGGTGCTGGCGGAGGACCTCGTGCGCGGGCTGCGCGTCGTCAAGGGTCTCGCGGCCGAGACGACGGCCTCCCGCCGCTACACGGAGGCGAGCAGGTCGGCGACGGGCGCCGCCACGCGAGCCGCGCGTGCGCATTCCCTGCGCGACGGCGTGACCGTGATGACCACGGGTCTGTACCTGCTGACAGTGGTCGGCGTCGGCGGCTGGCTCGCCCTGAGCGGGGCGCTGTCCCTGGGCGGCCTGATCGCCTCCCTCGGGCTCGCGCAGTTCCTCGCGGGACCGTTGCAGACGCTGGCGGCCGTCCCGGCGGCGGCCGCCCGGGCACGTGCATCGGCGACGCGGATCCTGGGACTGCTGCGTGCCGACGCGAGCGCCCCGCACACCGCACCTGCGGCCCCCCACGACGACAGTCGTCAGCCTCCCGCGTCGCTCGAGGTCGACGGGCCTGCCGGTACCTTCACCGTGCCGGGCGGCGCGATGGTCGGCATCTCCACCACGAGTGCGGCGGACGCCGGGGCGATGCTCGCGGCGCTGCGGGAGGCGGGAGCATCCCGACCCGGGCTCCTCATCGCGCCGCACGAGTCCGCGCTCTTCCAGGGCTCGCCCCGAGACAACGTCGCCGTCGTCGGCCCCGCCGATCGGGTCGCGCCGGCCCTCCACGCCGCATTCGCCGACGAGATCGTCGCCGACGAGGTGGGGGAGGGCGGCCTGCGGCTGTCCGGCGGCCAGCGGCAACGCGTCGCCTTGGCCCGTGCCCTCGCTGCGGATCCGCCGATCCTGGTGCTGCACGACCCGACCACCGCGATCGACGCCGCCACCGAGGACGTCATCGCCGAGCGGGTGCGCGCATCCCGGAACGGGCGGACCACCGTCGTCCTGACCTCGTCGCCCGCGTGGCTGGCGCGCTGCGACGAGGTCGTGCCCGTCGACGGCGGCGACCGAGTGGAGGCGGCACGATGAGCCGGCGGACGCTCCTCCCCGTCGCCTCCCCGCGAGAGGTGCGCCGGTTCGCCGCCACGGCCCTCGCTCACTCGCGTTCGACGCTGGCGGGAACCGCGGTCGCTCTCGTCGTCGGCGCGGCGGCCGGTCTCGGCATCCCGGGCAGCATCGGCTGGATCGCCCAGCTGCTCACCGATCGCGCAGAACCAGCCGCGCTCGTCGCGCCGCTCGGGCTGCTCGCCGGGTGCGCGGTCGTCGGCGGACTGGCGGCGTGGGCCTCCGGGATCCTGCTCGCGCACGCGGTGCTGCCCCCGCTCGGCCGGCTCCGGGAGGAGGTGGTCGGGGCCGCCACCACCCTGCCACTGGCCGACGTCGAGGCCGGGTCGGGCGACCTGGTCTCCCGCGTGACCGACGACGTGGAGCAGGTGGCGGAGGTCGCACAGGGTGCGTTGGGCCGACTGCTCACCGCGGCGGTGACCATCGCGGTGACGCTCGTGGGGCTGGCCGGGCTCGATCCCCGGTTCGCCCTCGCGGCCCTCGTGGCCGTGCCCGTGCAGGCGGTGACGGTGCGCTGGTATCTGCGCCGCTCGGGCCGCATCTACGCGGACGGTCGGCGCGCGGCCGGTCGCCGCGCCGCCACTCTGCTGGAGACGTTCGCGGCGCTGCCCACCATCCGTGCGTTCGGGCTGCACGGCGAGCGATCGGGCCGTGCGCACGAGGCGTCGCTGGAGGCGGTGGAGGTGGAGCTCGAGGCCACGCGCACGATGACGCGCTTCTACGGCCGCCTCAACCTGGCGGAGTTCCTCGGGCTCGGCGCGATCCTGGCCGTGGCGTTCCTGCTCGTCCGCTCGGCCGGAGCCGACATCGGGCAGGCCACGGCCGCCGCCCTCTTCTTCGCCGGACTGTTCAACCCGATCAACGACGCCCTCGGAACCGCCGACGACCTCCAGCGTGCGTCGGCCAGCCTGGCGCGACTGGTGGGCGTCGTCGACGCCGGGTCCCGCACCGTGGCCGGAGCAGCCCGGCCGCCCGGTGGTGGATCCGTCGAGCTGCGCGACGTGCACTTCGGCTACGACGGCCTCCCGCTGCTGGAGGGCGTCTCGCTCACCATCGCAGCCGGCACGCACGTCGCCGTGGTCGGGACGACCGGCAGCGGCAAGAGCACGCTCGCGTCCCTCATCGCGGGCGTGCGCTCCGCGGACGCGGGCAGCGTCCGCCACGACGGCGTCGACGTCGGAGCGATCGCGCCCACCGACCGAGGGACGACCGTCGCGATGGTCTCGCAGGAGACCCACGTCTTCGCCGGCACGGTGGCCGACAACCTGCGGCTCGGCGCACCGACGGCGGGGGAGCGGGAGGTGCGAGCGGCGCTCGATGCGACCGGCGCGGCCTCCTGGATCGACGCGCTTCCGCACGGCGCGGCGACCCGGATCGGCGCGGGCGGCCACCCGCTGACCCCGCAGCAGGCGCAGCACCTCGCACTGGCACGGCTGCTGCTGGTCGACCCGGCGGTCGCCGTGCTCGACGAGGCCACCGCGGAGGCGGGGAGCGACGTGGCGCGCACCCTCGACGCGGCGGCCCGCGCGGCCATCGCCGGACGCACGGCGATCGTGGTCGCCCACCGCCTCGAGCAGGCCGCGGAGGCGGACCTCGTCATGGTGATGGAGGGCGGCGCGATGGTGGAGGTGGGGTCTCCCGACGACCTCATCGCCGCCGGCGGTCACTTCGCCGCTCTGTGGAACGTGGCGGCTTCGCGATACGACGTGTCGGATCCCCGATAGCGCGGACCCCGCACGGTGACATACGCTGACCTCTGGCCCGCTTTGGTTAGCCTTACCTAAGTACTCCGGGCCGCCTCCCGACGTCGCCCCCTCAGAGAGTCACCGTGTCCCTTCGCGCCCCCATCGCCCCCTCGGAGGCGCGACGCGAGCGCACCGCACGGCCGCTGACCTGGCGGCTGGGCTGGCTGCTCGTCGCTCTCGCCCTCCTGGTGGTCCTGCTCGGCGCGAGCATCGCGGTCGGGGCCAAGTCGATCCCGCTCGACCATGTGCTCCCGGCCCTGTTGCACCCGGGTCGCTCCGACGACGACCTCGTGATCACCGGCCTGCGGGTTCCGCGCACCCTGCTCGGCGTGCTCGCCGGGGCCGCGCTCGGCGTCGCGGGCGGCGTCATCCAGGCCTTCACCCGCAACCCGCTGGCCGACCCCGGCATCCTCGGCGTCAACGCCGGCGCGGCGCTCGCGGTCACGATCGGCGTCGCCGTGTTCGGGATGCACGACATCGGCCAATACCTGTGGCTCGCGCTGCTCGGCGCGGTCGTCGCCACCGTGGTCGTCGCGCTGATCGGGATGAGCGCCCGCGAAGGGGCGACCGCGCTCCGGATGACACTGGCCGGGATCGGCGTCGCGGCCGTGCTCGGCGGCATCACCTCCGCCATTCAGCTGGCGAACCCGACCGCGTTCCAGCGCATGCTCGGGTGGTCGGCCGGCAGCCTCGTGGCACAGCCGGTGCAGGCTGCCGCGGTCGTAGCGCCGGTCGTGCTGGTCGGGTTGGTCGTGGCCGCCATCGCGACCCGCGGGCTCAACGCCCTCGCGCTCGGCGACGACCTGGCGGCGTCACTGGGCAGCCGCGCCGCCGTCACACGCACCCTCGCGGTGGTGGCGGTCACTCTGCTCGCCGGCGCGGCCACGGCCGCAGTCGGTCCGATCGCGTTCGTCGGCCTGATGATCCCGCACGTCGCCCGCGCCATCGTCGGGCCCGACCAGCGCTGGATCCTGGCCTACTCCATCGTGCTCGGTCCGGTGCTGCTGCTCGGCGCCGACATCCTCGGCCGCGTCGTGATGAGCCCGGCCGAGCTGCCGGTCGGCCTGGTCACCGCCTTCGTCGGCGCACCCGTTCTCATCGCTCTCGTGCGCCGGTCGCGGGCGGTGACCCTGTGACCGCCGCGCCCACGCGCGTCCCGGCCGCCGAGGCCGACGCCGCGGTCGACTTCGGCGCGCGCCAGGTCATCGTTCGCCGCCGGCGCTTCTCGTACCGGCTGCCGCGTCGCACGGTGGTGACGGTCGTGGTGCTCACGGCCGTCGCCGTCGCGATCGCGCTGCTCTCCCTCGCCACCGGCTCCTACGCACTCGGCGTCGACCAGGTGGTGGGCGCCCTCACCGGCCGCGAGAGCGGGATCGTGCACACCATCGTGGTCGAGTGGAGGCTGCCGCGGGTCCTGCTCGCCGCGCTCTTCGGCCTCGCCCTGGGAGCGGCCGGCGCGATCTTCCAGTCGCTCACCCGCAACCCGCTCGGCAGCCCCGACATCATCGGCTTCGACACCGGTGCCTACACCGGCGCGCTGATCGTGATGCTCGGCTTCCACGCCGGCTCGTCGCTGGCCGTCACCGGGGGAGCGATCGCCGGCGGCCTCGCGACCGCCGGCGTCGTCTACGCGCTGGCGTACCGGCGCGGGATGCAGGGCTTCCGCCTCATCGTCGTCGGCATCGGGGTGACCGCCATGCTGACGTCCGTCAACACCTGGATGCTCCTGCACACGGACACCATGGAGGCCATCGGCGCCGCCTTCTGGGGCGCGGGCTCGCTCGACAGCGCCGGGTATCCGCAGCTGCTGCTCGCGGGCGGGGTGTTCATCGTCCTGTTCCCGTGCGCCGCGGCCCTCGCGCGCGGACTCGGGATGCTCGAGCTCGGCGACGACGCCGGCGCCCAGCTCGGCGTCCCGGTCGAGCGCACGCGGCTGGCCGCCACGATCGTCGGCGTCGCGCTGAGCGCGACCGTGACCTCCCTCGCCGGTCCCATCGCGTTCATCGCTCTGAGCGCGCCGCAGATCGCTCGCCGCCTGGCCGGTACCGCGGGCGTGACCCTGGGCGTGTCGGCGGCGACCGGTGCCGTACTGCTCCTCGCCGCCGACTGGGTGGCGCAGCACGCCCTCCCGGCGGCCGTGCCGGTAGGCCTCGTCACGGTCGTGCTCGGCGGCGGCTACTTCGTCTGGCTCCTGATCGCGGAAGGGCGACGCCGATGACCGAGACCACCCCTGCCGCGGCGCCGCTCGCGGTGACCGGCGCCACCCTCGGCTACGACGGACGCACCATCTCCGAGGGCCTCGACGTCGCGATCCCGGACGGGTCCTTCACGGTCATCGTGGGGCCGAACGCGTGCGGCAAGTCCACCCTGCTGCGCGGCCTCGCCCGCCTGTTGCGCCCGACCGCCGGCCAGGTGCTGCTCGACGGGCGCGACATCCACGCCTACCGCACGAAGGAGGTCGCCCGCCGACTCGGCCTGCTCCCGCAGACCTCGCTCGCACCGGACGGCATCACGGTGGCGGACCTGGTGGCGCGCGGCCGCCATCCGCACCAGAGCGCCTTCCGCACCTGGAGTGCAGAGGACGAGGCCGCCGTCGCCGCCGCGCTGCGCGCCACGAACATCACCGAGCTCTCCGGCCGCCGCGTCGACGAGCTGTCGGGCGGGCAGCGCCAGCGTGTCTGGGTCGCGCTCGCGCTGGCCCAGCAGACGGGCATCCTCCTGCTGGACGAGCCGACGACGTTCCTCGACATCGCCCACCAGTTCGAGCTGCTCGAGCTGTTCCGCGAGCTCAACCTCGAGGGGCGCACCCTCGTCGCGGTGCTCCACGACCTCAACCAGGCCAGCCGCTACGCGACCCACATCATCGCGATGAACGAGGGCCGCATCGTCGCCCAGGGCGCCCCCGCCGAGGTCGTGACGGCCGAACTCGTCCACGACGTCTTCGGCCTGCCCGCGCACGTGCTGCCCGACCCGATCTCCGGCACCCCGCTCGTCGTGCCGCTCGGGCCGCCCGGCCGCGTGTTCGCCGACGCGCCGCCGCCCTCCGCGCGCCCGACCTCCGCGCGCTGAGCCCCTACCTCCTCTCCATCTCCACCCGCTCCACCTCCGCCCGCTCCACCCACTGATCGAAGGACACATGACACAGCACCCCCACCGCCGTCCCGGACTCCGCCGCGTCGCGCTCGCCATCACCGGCGCGGCCCTCGCGCTCGCCCTCGCGGCCTGCAGCGCCCCCGCCACCGGCGACTCCGGCAGCAGTTCCGACACCCGGAGCGTCTCGACCCCCGAAGGCACCGTGAAGATCCCGACGCACCCGAAGCGCATCGTGTCGGTGCACTCGTGGACCACGGAGTCCCTGCTCGACTTCGACGTGGCCCCGGTCGGCGTCGAGAACAGCGGTGAGCAGTACGTGCCCGAGCGCTACCTCGCCGACTGGAAGAAGACCGACAAGGTCACCGACGGCGGAACCATCGACTTCGAGAAGATCGCGGCCCTGAAGCCGGACCTGATCATCGGCGTCGACGTGCCGTACCTCAAGGAGGCGTACAAGAAGCTCTCGGCGATCGCCCCGACCGCGTTCGCGCCGTTCGACGACGACGCCACCTGGCAGGACTACCCGAAGTACACGGCCGACTTCGCGAACGTCACCGACGAATACGACGCACTCAAGGCGAAGTACGAGGACCGGGTGACGTCCGTCTCCTCCATCTACGCGTCCCAGCTCGCGACCGTGAAGTGGGATGTCATCCAGGGCGGCTTCGACGCCGGCAACTACTGGATCTACAGCGAGACGTCTCCCGTCGGCGCGATCCTGAAGGAGCTGGGCGCGCAGTTCGCCTCGGCCACCGCCGGCACCACGGCCGGCGACAACCAGTCGGTCTCGTATGAGAAGACCGATCTGCTGAGCGACGCCGACGCCCTGATCTACTACACGAACAACGACGGCACGCCGGCGAACAACATCGACAAGCTGTTCGCCCTGCAGAGCTACCAGGACCTGGCAGCCGTCTCCGGCGGCCACGCGGTCGGCACCCCCGACTTCCTGCCCGGTTCGTACTCCGACGCGCTCGGGGTGATCGACGCGATCGAGAAGAACCTGAAGACGTTCAAGTAGCCCAGGGGACGCACGGCGTGCGCGGCCTAGGCTGGGGAGGACCCTGTCCCTCCGAGCCAAGGAGCTTCCATGCGCGCTCTCGTCCAGCACGAATTCGGTGACCCTGCCCGGGTCCTCGGTGTGGAGGAGCGACCGCTCCCGGAACCGGGGCCCGGGCAGGTCCGTGTGCGGACCGTGCTCTCGCCCATCCACAACCACGACCTCTGGACCGCCCGCGGCACCTACGGCTTCAAGCCGGAGCTGCCCGCCCAGGCCGGGACCGAGGCCGTCGGCATCGTGGACGCGCTCGGCGAGGGCGTCGAGACTCCGGCGGTGGGCCAGCGCGTCGTCACCGGCGGCACCTTCGGCGTGTGGAGCGAGTACTTCGTGGCGAAGGCCGCGGGCCTCATCCCCGTGCCCGACGCCCTGAGCGACGAGACCGCCGCCCAGCTCGTGGCGATGCCGTTCAGTGCGCTCAG
This sequence comes from Leifsonia naganoensis, assembly GCF_013410615.1. NCBI lineage: Bacteria > Bacillati > Actinomycetota > Actinomycetes > Micrococcales > Microbacteriaceae > Leifsonia > Leifsonia naganoensis. The sequence continues at coordinate 3,845,147 of NZ_JACCHJ010000001.1, read as the reverse complement.
CCTCCTCGACTTCCTCGAGGTGGAGGCGGGCGACTGGATCATCCAGAACGCCGCCAACGGCGCCGTCGGCCGGCTGCTCGCCCAGTTCGCCGCCACCCGCGGCGTCAACGTCATCGGGCTGGTGCGCCGGGAGGCCGACGTGACGGTGCTCGCCGAAGCGGGCATCCGCAACGTGGTCGCGACCGCTCACGACGACTGGCGCACGCACGTCGCCGAGCTCACCGGCGGAGCTCCGATCGCGGCCGCGGTGGACTCCGTCGGCGGCGAGTCCAGCGGCGACCTCCTGCACCTGCTCGTCGAGGGCGGGACGCTGGTGTCGTTCGGTGCGATGGGATCCGACACCATGTCGATCTCGTCGGGCGACGTCATCTTCAAACAGGCGACCGTGAAGGGCTTCTGGGGCAGCAAGGTCAGCGCTTCCATGCCCGCCGACAAGCGGAACGCCCTGTTCGGCGAGCTCATCACGGCCGCGATCTCCGGCGGCATCACGCTGCCGGTCGCGGGCGTCTACCTGTTCGACGACATCCACGACGCGGTGCACGCCAGCGACCGCCAAGGCCGTGTGGGCAAGGTGCTGCTGAAGCCGTAGCGTCGCGGTCGGCTCACGCCGAGAGCGACGGCAGCCGGGTGCCGCGCAGCCACGCGTCGAAGAACTCGTCGAGCGGCTCGTCCGAGTACCCGGCCGCCAGCGCCTCGAACGTCGCGGTGTCCACCGTGCCGAACCGGTGCTCAGCGCACCAGGCGCGCAGCAGGTCGAAGAACCGCTCGTCGCCGATCCGCTTGCGCAGCGCGTGCAGGGTGCACGCGCCGCGCTTGTAGACGCGGTCGTCGAACATCGCGTCCGGGCCCGGGTCTCCGAGGACGAGGTCGTGCGCCTTCACCCGCAGCAGCGCGTGATGAGTCCGCGCCAGTGCGTTGGCGGACGGACCGCCGGACGCCTCCGACCAGATCCACTCGGCGTAGCAGGCGAAGCCCTCGTTGAGCCAGATGTCGCGCCAGCTCGCGAGGCCCACGCTGTTGCCGAACCACTGGTGCGCCAGCTCGTGCGCGATCAGGCGCTCGGAGCCGCCGCGGCCGTCGACGTGCGACTCCCCGAAGGTGGCCATCGCCTGCGCCTCCAGCGGGATCTCCAACGGGTCCTCGGTGACGACGACCGTGTACGACGGGAACGGGTACGGACCGAAGCGCTCCTGGAAGCAGTCGAGCATCCGGGAGAGCGGGGCGAAGTCGGCGAGCACGCGGCGGGCGAGCGCGGCCGGGTAGGCGAGCACGACCTCCACGTCGCCGGTGCGTCGCGGCTCGAGCGTGTAGCGGCCGATCTGCACGGCGGCGAGGTAGGTGGCGGTCGGCTCCGAGCGTTCGAAGAGCCAGGTGCCGCGGCCGGCGCCGACGCTGTGCTCGACCAGTTCGCCGGTGGCGAGCACCGTGTACGCCGCCTCCGTCGTGATCCGGATGCGGTACGACGCCTTGTCCGACGGCCGGTCGTTGCACGGGAACCAGGTCGGCGCGCCCGACGGCTGCGCGGCGACGATCACGCCGTCGGTCAGTTCCTCCCAGCCGAGGGTGCCCCAGCGGGTGCGGCGCGGGGCGGGGGAGCCGTCGTAGGCGATCTCGACGCGGAACTCGTCGCCCGCGGCGATCGGGGCGGAGGGCGTCACGCGCAGGTGGGTCGGGTTCTGCGAGAACTTCGTGCGCTTCTCCCCGTCGAGGCGCACCTTCTTGGCGCGCAGGTGCACCAGGTCGAGCACGATCGCGGTGAGCGGCGCGGCGGCGCGGCCCGTGATCACGGCGACCGCGTCGAGGCGGTTCGTCGTCACCCGGTAGTCGAGCGTCAGGTCGTAGGAGAGCACCGCGTAGTCGTCGGTGCCGGAGCGCGGGAGGTAGGTGTGCGGGACCGGCGCGGCGGTGGCGCCGGTCATCGGGCCGCCCGCGTCTGGTACTGCCGCACCACGACCTCGCGCCAGGGACCGATCGGGTTGCCGCTCCAGCGGCTCCCGGTGGGGACGGTCTCGCCGCGCATGACCAGGGAGGCCGGGCCGACCGTCGCCTCCGCGCCGATCGCGGCCGCCGGGAGGATGACGCTGTGCGGGCCCAGGGTGCCGCCGCGCTCGATGATGACCTCGTCCATGCTCATGATTCGATCATGGAACAGGTGCGTCTGCACGACGCAACCCCGATTGACCGTCGTCGCGTCGCCCAGGGAGACGAGATCGGCCTCCGGGAGCCAGTAGCTGTCGATCCACACGCCGTGACCGATCCGCGCGCCCAGGCTGCGCAGCCACCACACGAGCGCGGGCGTTCCCGCGGCGGCCCACGCGAACCAGGGAGCCGCGACCATCTCGGTGAAGGTGTCGGAGACCTCGCTGCGCCAGATGAAGGACGACCACAGGGGATGCTCGCCCGCGCGCAGCCTCCCGAGCAGCGCCCACTTCGCGGCGGAGCTGATCGCGGCAGCCCCGGCTCCGGCGGCGAGCAGCACGGGTCCGCTGAGCAGCACGGCCCACCACACGCCCCACGCCTCGACGATCGCACCGAGTCCCAGCACGACGCCGAGGCCGATCGCGCACGTCACGAGCACCGGGACGATGCGCAGCAGCTCCCACGTCGTGCGGGCGACCCGCAGACCCGTGGAGGGCGCGTAGGTGCGCGAGACATCGGCCTCCTGCACGCGGCGCCGCAGCTTGACGGGAGGGGACCCCAGCCACGACGAGCCCGCCTTGGCCTTGCGCGGGGCGACCGACAGCACGGCGACGAGACCGTCGCGGGGGACGCGGTTGCCGCCGCCCGCCATCCCGGAGTTGCCGAGGAACGCCCGCTCGCCGATCTCGACCCGGGCGATGCGCACATAGCCGCCGCCGAGTTCGTAGGACGCGACCAGCGTGTCGTCGGCGAGGAACGCGCCGTCGCGGATGCGCGTCATCGCCGGCAGCAGGAGGACGGTCGATGCTTCCACATCCGTCCCGACCCGCGCGCCCAGCATCCGCAGCCAGACCGGCGTGAAGAGACTGGCGTACAGCGGGAACAGGATGGTGCGCGCCATGTCGAGCAGCCGCTCCGTCGACCACACCTGCCAGCCGACTCGGCTGCGCACAGGGTGCACGCCCTCCTCGATGCCGATGCCGATGCCGAGCAGCCGCACCATCAGTACGACGAGACCCGCGAGCACCAGGCCCGCGACCAGCGTGCCGGGGACCAGCGCGGCGAACGCGCGCCCGGCGACGTCCGCCATGCTCGCCGCGCCCCGGATCGCCGCTGCGAGCACGAGCGCACCCGCTGCGAACGCGATGACCGGCGCGAGCGAGACGACCAGCGACGCGACCGCGTAGGCGAAGACCCAGCGCGTGCGGCGCGGCGGACGCTCCTTCGGCCACCACTCGTGCGAGCGGCCGACCCGGACGGCGGGGGAGCCGGCCCAGGTCTGCCCGGCCGGAACGCGGCCGAACACCGCGGAGCCCGGAGCCACGGTCGCACTGCGCCCGATCTTGGCCCCCGGCATGAGGGAGCTACGGGCTCCGACGGTGCTGCCCGCGCCGATGCGCACCTCGCCGATGCGGACGAGGTCGCCGTCGATCCAGTAGCCGGCGAGGTCGACCTCGGGCTCGACGGAGGCGCCGGCGCCGATCCGCAGCATCCCGGTGACCGGAGGGAGGGTGTGGAGGTCGACGCCCGGGCCGATCTTCGCGCCCAGCGCTCGCGCGTAGTAGCTGATCCATGGTGCCCCGGCGAGGCTCGCGGCCCCGATCTGGTGCGCCACCTGCTCGGCCAGCCACAGGCGCAGGTGCACGCCGCCGCCGCGCGGGTAGTCGCCCGGCTTCACACCGGCCAGCAGGAGGCGAGCGGCGACGACCGCGATCGCCATCCGGCCCCAGGGGGTGACGAAGATCAGGAGGCCGACGATCAGCCAGACGAGGTCGACCTCCGGCAGCGCGTCGAAGCCGCCGAACGGACGCAGGATGGCCGCGGCCGTGAGCAAGTAGAGCAGCCAGCGCACCCCGTTGAGGATGAAGAGGGGGAGGCCGAGCACGGTCTGCAGGATCTGCATGCGCCGCGGGGTGCGCGGCACCACGTGGGTCGAGGCCGCCGACGGCAGAGGCGAGCTCTCGGCGAGGGCCTGCGCCATCGCGGCGAACCGCGGATGCGCGTACACGTCGGCGACGCTGATGTCGGGGTGGCGGTGACGCACCAGGGAGACCAGCTGGGCGGCGGCGAGCGACCCACCGCCGAGGTCGAAGAAGTTGTCGTCGGGCCCGGTCACCGGCAGCCCGAGCACGCTGCGCCAGTCGGCGGCGAGCAATTCGGCCACCGGGTCGTCGCCGGCGGGGGAGGGACCGTCGGCCGTGTCGTCGAGAGGCCAGGGCAGGGCGGCGCGGTCGACCTTGCCGGAGGTGCGCACCGGGAGGTCGTCGACCACGGCCAGCAGCGGGACGAGCGCCGCGGGCAGCTCCTCCCGCAACTGAGCGAGCGCCGTCGCACGATCGAAGGCGGCGCGCTCGGGGACGGCGAGGTAGCCGACCAGGATGTCGTTGCCCGCCGCGCTCTTCCGCACGGCCGCGGCCGCACCCGAGACCCCCGGCAGCGCCTGGAGGGCGGCCTCCACCTCGCCGAGCTCGATGCGGCGGCCGCCGACCTTCACCTGATCGTCGGCGCGTCCGAGGTAGAAAAGCCCGGCAGGGTCGAATCGCACCAGGTCGCCACTGCGATAGGCGCGCTCCCAGCCGAGCGTCGGCATCGGCGCGTACTTCTCCGCGTCTTTCGCAGGGTCGAGGTAGCGCGCGAGGCCGACGCCCCCGATGACCAGCTCTCCCGTCTCTCCGTCGCCGACCGGGATGCCGTCGGCGTCGACGACCGCCAGGTCCCAGCCGTCGAGCGGGAGACCGATCCGCACGGGCTCGCCCGCGGTCAATGCCGTGCCGCACGCGACGACGGTCGCTTCCGTCGGTCCGTAGGTGTTCCAGACCTCGCGGCCCTCGACGGCGAGCCGGTTCACGAGCTCGGGCGGGCAGGACTCCCCGCCGAAGATCAGCAACCGCACGTTGTCGAGCGCCTCCGGCGGCCACAGCGCGGCGAGGGTCGGGACGGTCGACACGATCGTGATGCGGTGCGCCTCCAACCACGGGCCGAGGTCCATGCCGGTGCGCACGAGCGAGCGCGGGGCCGGCACCAGGCACGCCCCGTGCCCCCAGGCCAGCCACATCTCCTCGCACGACGCGTCGAAGGCGACCGAGAGCCCGGCGAGCACGCGGTCCTGCGACCCGATCGGCTCCTCCTGCAGGAAGACCCGCGCCTCGGCGTCGACGAACGCGGCGGCCGAGCGATGCCGGACCGCCACGCCCTTCGGCGTGCCCGTCGAGCCGGAGGTGAAGATGATCCAGGCGTCGTCGTCGGGCACCGGCGGGTCGACGAGGGGGACGGCCGCGGTGCTCGGGTGCGGGGCATCGACGCCGAACAGCGGGACGGGCTCGTCGGCTCCGGTGGCGCGATATCCGTCGTCCCCGATCACGCCGCTCACCGCCGCCTCGCCGAAGACGAGGTCGGCGCGCTCCTGCGGGTCGTCGGCATCCACCGGCACGTACGCGGCGCGCGCGGCGACGACCGAGAGGATCGCCAGGTACAGCTCGCGCGTTCCCGACGTCATCCGCACGCCCACCCGGTCGCCGGGGCGCACGCCCGCGAGTCTGAGGCGACCGGCGGTGGCGAGCACGTTCGCCAGCAGCTCCCGGTAGGACAGCGCGCCACGGGCGTCCTCGATCGCCGAGGCCTCGGGATCGGCGGCCACTGACGCGCGGAGGATGTCGATCAGGGTGCGGGGCGCCGGCGCGAGGGCAGACCTCAGCAGCAGGCCGGGAGCGGCGGATCCGTCGGGGTCAGTCACGGGCGTTCACGCTAGGCCGGTGCGGTTACCGGCCGGTGAACGGGTCAGCCTTCGCCCAGCGCGTGCAGCAGCTGCGCCTTGTTCATGCGCGAGTACCCCTGGATGCCCTGGGCCTTGGCGCGGTCGCGCAGCCCGTGGAACGTCGGGATGCCGCTGGACGGCGTCGCGGCGACGCCTCCGCTGCTCACCGCATCGGCCTGGGCCGCTGCGGTACGCGCGGTCTTCTCGGTGCGCTTGACCGCCTTCTTCGCGTCCTTCGCGGCCTGCTCCAGCCGGGCCGAGAGCTCCTCGGCCGTCTTGCGGGAGCGCTTGTCGAGCTTCTTCACCGCTCGCTCGGCCTCGTCGACCGCGGCGCGGGCGGCGACCAGCAACCGCTCCGCCTCCTTCTCCGCCTTCTTCGTGCTCACGGTTCCTCCTTGCGCGTTTCGGATCCCGGACAGCCCTGTCGCGCTCACCATACGTCCACTCGGGGGTCATGCGCCCTCCCCAGTCGCGAGAAGTTCGCGCAGTGCGTCCAGAATGGGCCGCTGGCCCTTCGTGAGCTTCTCGGCGGCGACGTCGAGCGTGAACCAGCGCGCGTCGTCGATCTCGGGGAACGCCTGCGTGCGGCCGGAGCGGGGAGGCCATTCCAGCTCGAACGTGTTGCTCCGCACCTCCGTGAGTTCGAAGTCGGGGGCGGAGCCGGCGAAGACGACGATCACCTTGCCGGAGGTCCGGAAGTCGCCCAGCGGCAGGTAGTCCGCATCCGGCGCCTCGACGCCCATCTCCTCTGCGAACTCGCGGCGGGCGGCGGCCAGCTCGTCCGTGTCCCCGGCCTCGACGATCCCTTTGGGCAGCGACCAGGCGCCGTCGTCCTTGCGCGCCCAGAACGGGCCGCCCATGTGCCCGAGCCAGATCTCCGGCCCGGCGGACGAGGGGCGGTGGAGCAGGAGGGCGGCGCTGCGGACGGTCATAGTGCGACCCTACGTCCGCCTCCGCTCGTCCGGGCGGCTAACGTGGAACCGTGAACTCGGGTGACGCGTGGGTGGAGGGCCCTCAGGGCGAACGCTTCTGGGGACGGTTCGGCGCAGCCGGGCTGCTGGTGCACGACCTCCAGCGCGGCATCCTGTTGCAGCATCGCGCCGACTGGAGCCACTTCGGCGGCACCTGGGGGCTGCCGGGCGGGGCGAGGCACGAGGGGGAGTCGGCCGTCGAAGGCGCGCTGCGCGAGGCCCAGGAGGAGGCCGACGTGCCGCCCGATGCCGTGCGCGTGCTCTTCGAGAGCGTGCTCGACCTCGGCTTCTGGTCCTACACGACCGTCGTCACGCAGGCCGTGCGGCCGTTCGAGGCGCGCATGGCGGATGTCGAGAGCATCGAATTGCGCTGGGTTCCGGTGGGGGAGGTCGCCGACCTCCCGCTGCACCCCGGCTTCGGGGCGTCCTGGCCCGAGTTGCGCGCGCGGTTGTCCGGCCTGGCCGACTGAGCCCGCCCCGACGGTTCAGGAGGCGAGGCGCGGCCAGAGCAATGCCCCGGCGACGTCCTGGCATCCGGCCGGAAGGCTCGCGAACGACGCCGCTCCCGGGTACGCCGCCTGGCCGGGGTAGCCCGGCGCCCCGGGGTAACCCGGATCACCGCGGTACCGGTGCCCGTCCTCGGTGAAGAGCCGGTCGCCACGCACCGTCCCGAGGTAGCTCCCGCTCGGGGTCACGACCTCGTCGTCGTCCCACGGGAACCACCCGATCCAGTCGCCGTCGGGATTGAACAGGTACCGCCCGCGCGGGTCGCTGCGGAACGCTATCCAGACTCCCTGACTGTCGTGCAGATATACGGTCATCGTCGATCGCCTTTCGGGTCGGCATCGTCGTCCGTTGAATTATCCTCACCAACGCGCGATGCGGCAAGCGACGCGCGGGGATGTCACCCGCTCCCGGGAGAATGGAACCGTGCACATCGTCCTCGAACGCGTCGGCCGCGACATCCGCGCGGTCGCCGTCCCCGCTCCCGTTCCGGGGGAGGGTGCGCACGCGACGGGCGAGGCCGACGAGCTGACCGACGCGGACCTCCCGGCCTATGTCGCCGCTCGGGAGAACGCGCCCGCCGACGGTGAGCGCCCCCGCTGGGTCTGGAGCGACACACGCGCCTGGTACCCGGCCCTCCTCGCGGCCGGCGTGCGGGTCGAGCGCTGCGTCGACCTGACGCTCTCGCACACCATCCTCCGCAACTCGGCGCTCACCGCCGACTCGGCCCTCGCCACGGCGCCCGTCGGGCCGTGGGACACCGCGACGGTGCTGGAGGATGCCCCCGAGCCCACCCACTCGGCCCTCTTCGACTTCGAGCACGAATCGACGGCCGGTGACGCTGACGCGCTCTCCGCCGTCACCGAGTTCGCCGCTCAGCAGGAGGCGATCGCCGGCAGCGCCGACCCCGGCCGCTTGCGCCTCCTCCTCGCCGCGGAGTCCGCGGGTGCGCTCATCGCCGCCGAGATGCGGTTCTGCGGCCTCCCGTACAGCGCTGAGCGGCACGACGACCTGCTCACCGGGCTGCTGGGCCCCCGGCCCGCCTACGGCCGTCCTGCGGTCCTGGAGGAGCTCGTCGCCCGCGTCCGCGCCGAGCTCGACGCCCCCGACCTCAACCCCGACAGCCCGCCGGCGCTGCTCAAGGCCTTGCAGCGCGCCGGGATGCTGGTGGCCTCCACGAGTTCGTGGGAGCTCCGCGAGCTCGACCACCCCGTCATCGAGCCCCTGCTGCGCTACAAGAAGCTCTCTCGCCTCCTCACCGCCAACGGGTGGACCTGGCTGGAGAGCTGGGTGCACGACGGCCGGTTCCGGCCGGACTACGTGCCGGGCGGCGTGGTCACGGGTCGCTGGGCGACGCGCGGGGGAGGCGCGCTGCAGCTGCCCAAGCAGGTCCGCGGCGCCGTGGTGGCCGACCCTGGCTGGAAGCTCGTCGTGGCGGACGCCGCGCAGCTCGAGCCCCGCATCCTGACCGGCCTCGCCGGCGACACCGCGATGGCCGCGGCCGGTCGCGGAAAGGATCTCTACGCCGGCATCGTCGAGTCGGGCGCCGTCGACGAACGCGCGCACGCCAAGGTCGCGATGCTGGGTGCGATGTACGGGGCGACGACCGGCGAGAGCGGGCGACTCATGCCCCGCCTGACCCGCGCCTTCCCGCGCGCCATCCGGCTGGTGGAGGAGGCCGCCCGGGCGGGGGAGCGCGGTGCGATCGTCACCTCCCGCCTCGGTCGCAGCTCGCCGCCGCCGAGTGCGGCCTGGCGCACGACGCAGTCCGCCGCGTCCTCCGCCGACTCGACCGCCGTCGACGAACGCCGCGCGCGCAGTCAGGCCCGCGACTGGGGCCGCTTCACCCGCAACTTCGTGGTGCAGGCGAGCGCGGCGGAGTGGGCGCTGTGCTGGATGGCGGAGCTGCGCAACCGCCTCACCGCCCTCGCGCCCGGTCGGCCGTTGACCGACTCCCCGCACCTCGTCTACTTCCTGCACGACGAGGTGATCGTCCACACGCCCGCCGAGCTCGCGTCCGAGACGGCGGCCGCCGTGGAGGAGTCCGCCCGGCTCGCGGGACGGCTGCTCTTCGGCGCGTTCCCCGTCGACTTCCCGGTCACCGCCGCCGTCGTCGACTCGTACGCCGAAGCGAAGTGACGCCGGCGCGGAATTCCCGGGTGTCGGAGTTGGTTGTCAGTGGCGACCTGACCGAGGATGGAGACCATGACTGACACCGCCGCCGCCCCCACCGACCCCAACGCCGTCCTGGCCCGGTACCGGCAGCGCCGCGAGCAGGTGGTCACCGCCCCGCAGGGCAACCTCGCGCTCGTCAACACGCAGTGGATCACCGGCGACCCGGAGGCTCCCGCGCAGCCCGTCTGGGGCGTCCCCGGCCTGTGGTCGCCGCTCCCTGCTGGGCAGTCCGGCCTGAAGGTCACCGCCACCCCGGCGGACGGCATCACGGTCGACGGCACGCTCGTCGACGGCGAGGCCATCGTCCGCGGCAAGGACGACGCGAACCCGAGCGCGATCACCTTCAGCGACACCGTCAGCGGCTTCGTCATCGCCAGCGAAGAGGGCGACTACGCGCTCCGCGTCTGGGACGCGAACTCCGAGGCGATCCAGGAGTTCGGCTCCATCGACGCCTTCCCGTTCAACCGCGAGTGGATCATCCAGGCGGCCTTCAGCCCGATCGAGGGCGGCAAGTCGGTCGGGTTCGAGCACCTGAAGGACGACGGCAAGACCCGCGAGATGGTCATCCCCGGCGAGATCACCTTCAGCAAGGACGGCGTCGACTACAACCTCGCCGCCTTCAAGGCCGGTCGCGCGCTGCAGCTCGTCTTCGCCGACAGCACCAACGGCGACAGCACCTACTCGGTCGGGCGCTTCCTCTTCGTCGTCCCGAACGAGGACGGCACCGTCACCCTCGACTTCAACCTCGCCGTGCTGCCGCCCTGCGCGTTCAGCTACAACTTCAACTGCCCGCTGCCGCCCGCGCAGAACCGGTTCGCCGTGCCGATCGAGGCCGGCGAGAAGAACGTGCTCAACAAGGAGGGCGCGCTCCTCCACTGAGGCGCGTCGCGGCGACAGGTCCGGCTGACCGCGTTCAGGCCGACTCCGCCGCCGGCCGGCGCCCACGACGCGGACGCTCGGGTGAACGCGGCTGGAGCAGCACCTCCGGGTGCGCGCGGAGAGCGGCGGCGACCTCGTCGAGCCATTCGATCGCCGCGTTCGCGCCCAGCTCGGCGGCCCGGTTGGCGGCGAGCAGTGCACGCGAGTCGGCGTCGTGGGTCAGCTCCCGGATGCGCTCCGCGTAGGCCGCGCGGTAGTCGGCCACGATCGCGGCGGGATCCGAGCCGGCGATGGAGGCCGCGATCAGCACCTGATCCTGCATCTCGTCCCAGTCCGGCTCGGTGTCTCGCGGTCCGGTCGACAGCCACGCGCGCGCCTGCGTCTCGCCCTCCTCGGTGAGCGCGTGCAGGGGGAGGCCGTCCTCCGTCGCGCCCGCCGGCTCGATCAGCCCCTGGTCGGTCATGCGGTCGAGGGTCGAGTAGACCTGCCCGGCGTTGAGCTGGCGACGGTGGGCCGCCCGCGCCAGGAACTCGTTCTGCAGCTGCGAGCCGTACGCGGCGCCCTGCGTCAGCACGGCGAGGAAACCATTCTGGACGGACATACTCGGTATGCTATTCCGCCGCCGCGCCCGCGGCACGCGGGAATCGCCGAATCACAATCTTGTAACTCCCGCGCGTTGTCCGGCATAATCGTGGCAGAGGCCCCGGTGGGGCCCGCAAACTTCATACGCAGTCATGGCACACCCGCTCGTTGGTCGTTGGGGAAGACGCACCAAGCGATCGGAGGAAACCATGACGGGTCACGCAAGTCGAGGAGTGCTCTACGTGCACTCCTCACCTGGCGCGCTCTGCCCCCACATCGAGTGGGCGGCGGGACGCGCTCTCGGTCGCGCCGTCAACTTCACGTGGGAGACGCAGCCGGTCTTGAAGGGCGCCCAGCGAGCCGAGTTCTTCTGGGACGGCCCGCAGGGCACCGGCGCACGCCTCGCCACCGCTCTGCGCGGGTGGGAGCACCTGCGCTTCGAGGTCACGGAGGACGCCGGTCTCGGCACCGACGGCGGCCGGTGGATGCACACCCCCGATCTCGGCGTGTTCTTCGCCCAGACCGATACCGTCGGCAACATGGTCGTGCCGGAGGACCGCATCCGCTATGCCATGGAGCTCGCGGGCGGAAACGCGCAGGAGCTGCAGCGCGAGCTGCGTCTCGCCCTCGGCCAGGCCTGGGACGAGGAGCTCGAACCGTTCCGGCACGCGCACGACGACACGTCGGTCATCTGGCTGCACAAGGTCGGCTGACAGGATCCCGCGGCGGGCCCGGCGAACGCCGCCCGCCCGCGGTGAAACGGGAAAGGCCCCGGTCCAGTGGACCGGGGCCTTCTCACGTGCGCCGGGTCAGACCGAGCGGAACGCGACGACGGCGTTGTGTCCGCCGAAGCCGAACGAGTTGCTGATCGCGAGCTGCGGGCCGTCGCCGAGCGGCTGGGCCGAGCCCGAGACCTTCAGCGGGATCGCCGGGTCCTGCTCGGTGAGGTTGATCGTCGGCGGGGCGACGCGGTCGCGCATCGCGAAGATCGTGAACACGGCCTCCAGTGCGCCGGTTCCGCCGAGCAGGTGACCAGTGGACGCCTTCGTGGCCGACACCGGGATGCTGTGCACCCGGTCGCCGAACACCTCGCGCAGCGCGACGTACTCGGCCGGGTCGCCCACGGGCGTGCTGGTCGCGTGCGCGTTGATGTGGGTGACCTCGTCGGGCGAGGCGCCGGCCTGCTCCAGGGCGAGCCGCACGGCACGGCTCGCACCGCGGCCCTCGGGGTCGTTGGCGGTGATGTGGTACGAGTCGGCGGTGACGCCGCCACCGACGACCTCCGCGTAGATGCGTGCGCCGCGGGCGAGCGCGTGCTCCTCGGTCTCGAGCACCAGGGCGCCGGCGCCCTCGCCCATGACGAAGCCGTCGCGGTCGACGCTGTAGGGGCGGGAGGCCGTGGCGGGGGAGTCGTTGCGGCGCGAGAGCGCCTGCATCGACGAGAAGGAGGCGATCGTGATCGGGTGGATGGCGGACTCGCTGCCGCCGGCGATCACGATGTCGGCGAGGCCGGCCTGCAGGTGCTCGTACGCGTTCACGAGCGACTCGGTGCTGGAGGCGCAGGCGGAGGCGACCGTGCGGGCGAACGCGCGGGCCTCGAAGTGCATGGAGATCGCGGCCGACGCGGCGTTGGGCATCAGCATCGGCACGGTCATGGGGAGGACGCGGCGGGGGCCGCGCTCGCGCAGGGTGTCCCACGCGTCGAGCAGGGTCCACACGCCGCCGATGCCGGTGGCGTAGTCCACGCCCAGACGCTCGGGGACGACCTCGGGCGCGCCTGCATCGGCCCAGGCCTCCATCGCGGAGACGAGGGCGAGCTGGCTCGACGGGTCGAGGCGCTTGGCGACAGGACGCTCGAGCACGGTGTCCGGGCGCACCTTGGCCTCGGCGGCGAAGGTGACGGGCAGCTCGTACTTCTCGACCCACTCGTGTTCGAGGGTGCGGGCTCCGGACTCACCGGCGAGCAGGCCCTGCCAGCTCTCCGGGGCGGTGCCGCCGAGCGGGGAGGTAGCGCCCACGCCGGTGACGACGATCTTCTTGGTCATTACGACAACTCTCCGTTGTTCGGTACGTCGGACTCGCGCGGGCGCACGAGAACTCGCGCGGGCGGCGGCCGGAGGGCGCGCCGCCCGCGCGGAGGACGATTCTTGCGGGGCCTAGGCGTCCTGCGCCTTGACGATGAACTCGACCGCGTCGCCGACCGTCTTGAGGTTCTTGACCTCCTCGTCGGGGATCTTGACGTCGAACTTGTCCTCGGCGTTGACCACGATGGTCATCATCGAGATGGAGTCGATGTCGAGGTCGTCCGTGAACGACTTGTCCAGCTCGACGGTGTCGGTCGCGATGCCGGTCTCGTCGTTGATGAGCTCGGCCAGGCCGGCAAGAACTTCTTCGGTGGACAATGCCATGGTGTTATCTCCTTGAGGGGTGTCGTTTTGACCGTTGATCAGTCTAGGGCAGGGCCTACGGCAGTACGACGACCTGCGCGCCGAAGACCAGACCGGCACCGAAGCCGATCTGCAGCGCGAGACCGCCGGACAGCTCCGGGTGCTCCTGGAGGAGCCGGTGCGTGGCGAGGGGGATGGAGGCGGCGGACGTGTTGCCCGTCGTCTCGATGTCACGGGCGATCGCGACCGTCTCGGGCAGCTTGAGCTGCTTGGCGAACTCGTCCACGATCCGCATGTTCGCCTGGTGCGGGATGAACGCGGCGAGCTGGTCGGGGGTCACGCCGGCGGCGTCGAGCGCCTCCTTGGCCACCTTCGCCATCTCCCACACGGCCCAGCGGAAGACCGTCTGGCCCTCCTGGCGTAGGGTCGGCCACGGCTTCTCGCCGTCGCGGAACTCGGTGAGCGTGTTGTCCATCCCGACCGCGTCGGCCTTCGAGCCGTCGGAGCCCCAGATCGTCTTCGAGATGCCGGGGTACTCGCTCGGGCCCACCACGACCGCGCCCGCGCCGTCGCCCAGGAGGAACGAGATGGTGCGGTCGGTCGGGTCGACGACGTCGGAGAGCTTCTCGGCACCCACGACGAGGGCGTAGTGCGCGACGCCGGTGCGGATGAGGGCGTCGGCCTGGGCGATGCCGTAGGCGTAGCCGGCGCAGGCGGCGTTCATGTCGTACGCGGCGGCGGGGTTGGCGCCGACGCGGTCGGCGAGCACGGCGGCCAGCGAGGGCGTCTGGCGCGGGTTGGAGATCGTGGCGACGATGACCGCGTCGATCAGCTTCGGGTCGACGCCCGACTTCGCGATGGCCTCCTTCGACGCCTCGGTCGCGAGGTCGACCGCGCCGATGTCATGGCTGGCGCGGGTGCGCGTGATGATGCCGGTCCGCTGGCGGATCCACTCGTCCGACGAGTTGATCGGGCCGACGAGATCGTCGTTGGGCACCACGCGGTCGCCGCGGGCCGCGCCGATCGAGAGGATGCGAGTGTACTGCGGGCCGTGGGACTGCTGCAGAGTGGGGTGGGTCATCCGGGTCCTCCTAGGCGGCCTGGTCGATGAGGTCGAACGCGGCGGGCAGGTCGTCGGGCGTCTTGATGGCGACGCTCGGCACGCCCTTGAGGCCGCGCTTCGCGAGCCCGACGAGGGCGCCGGCCGGGGCGACCTCGATGATGCCGGTCACGCCGGCCTCCTGGAACGACTGCATGGTGAGGTCCCAGCGGACGGGCGAGGAGACCTGGCCCACCAGCAGGCGGAGGAATTCGGCGCCGTCGGTGACGCGGGAGCCGTCCTTGTTCGTCCAGAGCGGCAGCGTGGGGTCCTGCGTGGACAGGGTGGAGGCGAACTGCTCCAGCACGGGCACGGCCGGGGCCATGTACCGCGTGTGGAATGCACCGGCGACCTGGAGCGGGATGACGCGGGCACGGGCCGGCGGGTTCTCGCTCAGGGCCGCGAGCGCGTCGAGGGCGCCCGCGACGACGATCTGGCCGCCGCCGTTGTAGTTGGCGGGGGAGAGGCCGAGGGTCTCGAGCTGCGCGAGCAGCTCTGCCTCATCGGCTCCGATCACGGCGCTCATCCCCGTCGGGGTCTCGGCGGCCGCGCGGGCCATGGCAGCACCGCGCTCACGGACGAACGCCACGGCGTCCGTCTCGCTCAGGACGCCCGCGCCGGCGGCAGCCGTCAGCTCGCCGACCGAGTGCCCGGCGATCCCGCCGACCTTCTCGCGGCGGCCGTCGGCCAGGAGCGCCGACAGCGTCAGCAGTCCGGCCGAGACGATGAGCGGCTGCGCCACCGCGGTGTCGCGGATGGTGTCCACGTCGCTCACCGTGCCGTGCGCGACGAGGTCGATGCCGACCGCGTCGGAGATGCCGGTCAGCTGGTCGCGGAAGGCCGTCTCCGTCAACCAGGGGTCGAGGAAGCCGGGGGTCTGGGAGCCCTGGCCCGGGCACACGATCACAATCACTTGACTAAGTCTGCCAATCTTCCGCCGTGCGGATGTGTCGAATGGATACGAAGTATCGAACGAAGCTCTGTGGAAGTCTACAAAGACTCAGGTGCGACGCGACGCTTCCGGCTCGTTGATCGAGCCGACGATGAGCGCGGCCTGCAGGATGAGCGCCTCGCGGGCTCCCGTCGCATCCCAGCCGATGACGTCCGAGACGCGCTTCAGGCGGTAGCGGACGGTGTTCGGGTGGACGAACAGCTCGCGAGCCGTCGCCTCCAGGGAGCGCCCGTTGTCGAGGTAGCACCACAGCGTGGTGAGCAGCTCGGTCGAGTGCGCCTGGAGCGGCCGGTAGATGCGGCTGATCAGGGTCGTGCGCGCGAGACCGTCGCCCGCGAGGGCGCGCTCAGGCAGGAGGTCGTCGGCGTGCACGGGGCGGGGGCAGTTGCGCCACGCCTTCGCCACGGCGAACCCGGCCAGGGCGGCCTTCGCGCTTTTGGACGCGTCCACGAGGCTCGCCACCTCGTGACCGAGCACCAGATGACCGGCGCCGAACTCGGGCTCCAGCTGCTGGGCGATCTCGAGGAAGCTGACGGCCGGCGTCGCGCCGATCGCGTCCTCGGGAACGCTGTCGCTCGGCCAGGCGCGGCCGATCACCAGGACGAGCCGGTTGCCTTGCACGCCGATGAGCACGTCCGCCGACATGTGCCGGGCGGTGCGCCGCAGCTGGTCGACGTCGAGCATGCGGGGCGCGGTGCCGACGAGCACGCTGACCTCGCCGTGACCGTGCCAGCCGAGCGCGGCGATCCGGCTCGGCAGCTCGTCGTCGTACTCGCCGGTGAGGATGCTGTCGACCACGAGGGCCTCCAGGCGCGCGTCCCACAGCCCGCGGGCCTCGGCGGCGCGCGCGTAGACATCGGCCGCGGCGAACGCGATCTCGCGCGAGTAGAGCAGGATCGCCTCCCGCAGCGCCTCCCCGCCGCCGACCTTCACGCGCTCCTCGACCACCTCGACGGTGATCTTGATGAGCTGGAGAGTCTGCTGGAGGCTGACGCTCCGGAGCAGCTCACGAGGAGCCGCCCCGAAGACGTCGGCCGCGATCCAGGGCGTCGAGCGCGGGTCGTCGAACCACGAGATGAACGACGAGATGCCCGCCTGCGCGACCAGCCCGACCGCGCTGCGGCGGCCGGGCGGCATGTCGCGGTACCAGGGGAGCGTGTCCTCGAGCCGCTTGAGCGTGGTCGTGGCGAGCTCGCCCGAGATCTTGCGCAGCCACGCAAGGGTCTCGGCCTTGGTCCTCTCGACTGAACTCGGCACGGGAGTCGTCAGGACTCGCCGCCCGCGGAGCCGGTGGTGCCGGCGTTCACGTCGTGCAGCAGGTACTTCTCGATCGCCCAGGCCGGCGCGTTCGGGTCCACCTGGCCCCGGGCTGCGAGCAGCTCGAGGGTGCGGACGACGAGCGACGGACCGTCGATCTTGAAGAACCGGCGGGCGGCCGCGCGGGTGTCCGAGAAGCCGAAGCCGTCGGCGCCGAGCGTGGCGTACTCACCGGGCACGAACTGACGGATCTGGTCCGGCACCGCGTGCATGTAGTCGGTGACCGCGACGAACGGGCCGTCGGAGCCCTCGAGCTTGCGGGTGACGTACGGCACCTGCTTCTCCTGCTGCGGGTAGAGGAAGTTGTGCTCCTCCGCCGCCAGGCCGTCGCGGCGCAGCTCGCCCCACGAGGTGACGCTCCACACGTCGGCCGACACTCCCCAGTCCTGCGCGAGCAGGTGCTGGGCCTCGAGCGCCCACGGCACCGAGACGCCGGAGGCGAGCAGCTGGGCCTTGGGCCCGGCCACGTCGGACGCGCTGAGCTTGTGGATGCCGCGGACGATGCCGTCCACATCCACGCCCTCGGGCTCGGCCGGCTGCACGATCGGCTCGTTGTAGACCGTCAGGTAGTACATGACGTTCGGGTCGGGGTGGTTGCCGCCGTACATGCGCTCGAGGCCGGCGCGCACGATGTGCCCGATCTCGTAGCCGTAGGCCGGGTCGTACGACAGGACCGCGGGGTTCGTCGACGAGAGCAGCAGCGAGTGGCCGTCGGCGTGTTGCAGGCCCTCACCCGTGAGGGTGGTGCGGCCGGCGGTCGCGCCGATCATGAAGCCGCGCGCCATCTGGTCGCCTGCCGCCCAGATCGCGTCGCCGGTGCGCTGGAACCCGAACATCGAGTAGAAGACGTAGACCGGGATGAGCGGCTCGCCCTGCGTCGCGTACGAGGTGCCGACGTTGGTGAACGCCGCGAGGGCGCCCGCCTCGTTGATGCCGACGTGGATGATCTGGCCCTGCGGGCTCTCCTTGTAGGCCAGGAGCAGCTCGCGGTCGACCGACGTGTAGTGCTGGCCGTTCGGGTTGTAGATCTTCGCGTTCGGGAAGAACGCGTCCATGCCGAAGGTGCGCGCCTCGTCCGGGATGATCGGGACGATGCGGTGTCCGAAGTCCTTCGCACGCAGCAGGTCCTTCAGCAGGCGGACGAACGCCATGGTGGTGGCGATCTCCTGCGTGCCGGAGCCCTTCTTGGCGATCGCGTACGCGGAGTCGTCCGGGAGGTTGAGCTGCGTGTACTTGGCGCGGCGCTCCGGCAGGTAGCCGCCGAGCGCGCGACGGCGGTCGTGCAGGTACTGGATGGCCTCGTCCTGCGGTCCCGGGTTGTAGTACGGGGGCAGGTACGGGTTCTCCTCGAGCTGCGCGTCCGTCACCGGGATGCGCATCGCGTCGCGGAACGTCTTGAGGTTGTCCAGCGTCATCTTCTTCATCTGGTGGGTCGCGTTGCGGCCCTCGAAGCTCGGACCGAGGCCGTAGCCCTTGATGGTCTTCGCGATGATGACGGTGGGCTGGCCCTTGTGCTCGACGGCCGCCTTGAAGGCCGCGTAGACCTTGCGGTAGTCGTGGCCGCCGCGCTTGAGGCCCCACACCTGGTCGTCGGTGTAGTCCTCGACGAGCTTCAGGGTGCGCGGGTCGCGACCGAAGAAGTTCTCCCGCACGTAGGCGCCGTTCTCGGTCTTGTAGGTCTGGTAGTCGCCGTCCGGCGTCTGGTTCATCAGGTTGACGAGCGCGCCGTCGGCGTCGCGGGCGAGCAGGTCGTCCCACTCGCGGCCCCAGATGACCTTGATGACGTTCCAGCCCGCACCGCGGAAGTAGCTCTCGAGCTCCTGGATGATCTTGCCGTTGCCGCGCACCGGGCCGTCGAGGCGCTGGAGGTTGGCGTTGATGACGAAGGTCAGGTTGTCGAGCTTCTCGTTCGCCGCGACCTGCAGCTGACCGCGCGACTCGACCTCGTCCATCTCGCCGTCGCCGAGGAACGCCCAGACGTGCTGGTCGGAGGCGTCCTTGATGCCGCGGTTGGTGACGTACTTGTTGAGCTGCGCCTGGTAGATCGCGTTGATCGGGCCGAGACCCATCGACACCGTCGGGAACTGCCAGAACTCCGGCATGAGGCGCGGGTGCGGGTACGACGACAGGCCGCCGCCGGCGTGCGACTTCTCCTGGCGGAATCCGTCGAGCTGGTCGGCGCTGAGTCGGCCCTCGAGGAACGCGCGGGCGTAGGTGCCGGGGGAGGCGTGGCCCTGGATGAAGATCTGGTCTCCGCCGCCGGGGTGGTCCTGGCCGCGGAAGAAGTGGTTGAACCCGACCTCGTAGAGGGCCGCGCTCGACGCGTAGGTCGAGATGTGGCCGCCGACGGCGATGCCGGGGCGCTGCGCGCGGTGCACGAGGATGGCCGCGTTCCAGCGGATCCACGCACGGTAGCGGCGCTCGATCTCCTCGTCGCCGGGGAACTCCGGCTCGTTCTCGGGAGAGATGGTGTTGATGTAGTCCGTGGTGGGGACCATCGGAACACCGAGGTGCAGTTCTTTGGAGCGCTTGAGCAGGCTCAGCATGATCTCACGAGCGCGCTCGTGGCCGTGAGCCGCAACCAGTGCGTCGAGGGATTCCTGCCATTCGGCGGTCTCCTCCGGGTCCGAGTCGATGTTGTTCACCGAGTACGGGTCCTGGTCGTTTACAGTCACCCTCGACCTCTTTCTTGTGTCGGATGGATCGTGGACGGCTCGCACCGCTGTCGGTTCACGACAAACGAGCGGGCACCATCGTTCAGCCTAGCCTCACTCCGCCCCTCCCCGTGACCGCGTCCTTGGCACTCGGAGCGGACGGGTCTAGGCTGTCTCCTCGTGCGCCGGCGCGAGGCTCTGCCGCTGCGAGAGCGACGCAGGCGATGAAAGGACGACACACACCTCATGGCTCTGGAGAACGACACCCAGGCTCCCGACTTCGAGCTCCTCAACCAGCACGGACAGCCCGTGCGGCTCTCCGACTTCCGCGGCCGCAAGGCGGTCGCGCTGGTCTTCTTCCCGCTCGCGTTCTCCGGCACCTGCACCGGCGAGCTCTGCGCCCTGCGCGACAACCTCGCCCTCTTCGACGACCACCGCGTCGAGCTGCTCGGCATCTCGGTCGACTCCAAGTTCACGCTGCGCGCGTGGGCCGAGCAGGAGGGCTACGACTTCAGCCTCCTCGCCGACTTCTGGCCGCACGGCGAGATCGCCAAGGAGTACGGCGTGTTCCTGGCTGAGAAGGGCTTCGCGAACCGCGCGACCTTCCTCATCGACGAGTCCGGCATCATCCGCGCCTCCTTCATCACCGCCCCCGGCGAGGCCCGCTCGATCGAGGCCTACCGCGCCGCACTGGAGCTGCTGCCCGTCCACGTCGGCTGACGCCGCCGCCGGCCGCCTCCCGCTAGGCTGGACCGGCACCAGGGCCTTTAGCTCAGCTGGTAGAGCGCCACGTTTACACCGTGGATGTCGTCGGTTCGATCCCGGCAGGGCCCACCGATTCCACCTCCCGACATTTGTGCCGAATGTCGAGAATGCGCCGGGTTTTCCCGACATTCGGCACGAATGTCAGGTCATCCGGCCGTCAGCATCCAGCTCGATCGTCACATCGATGCCGATCCGCGCGAGGAACGACTCGTCGTGGCTGACGACGAGCAGGGCGCCCCGGTAGGCGTCGAGCGCCTCCGCGAGCTGCTCGACGCTGGCGATGTCGAGGTTGTTCGTCGGCTCGTCGAGCACGAGGAGCTGTGCGGGCGGGTCGGCCAACAGCACGCGGGCCAGAGCGACGCGGAACCGCTCACCACCCGACAGCGTGCGTACGGGACGATCCGGGGCACCGCCGCGCAGCAGCAGGCGCGCCAACTGGTTGCGGATGTCGCCGACGGTCGAACGTGGAGCGACGGCGCGCACGTTGTCGATGGCGCTCGCGTCGTCGTCCACGTTGTCGAGCCGTTGCGGGAGGTAGCCGACGCGATCCGTGAGGAGTTCGGCCTCCACTCGTGCGGACGCCGAAGGCTTGTGGCCGAGCATTCGTTCGATCAGGGTCGTCTTGCCCGAGCCGTTCGGCCCCACGAGCGCGACGCGCTCGGGTCCCTGCACGACGACGTTCCTGTCAGCGTCACGGAACTCGGCGATCCGGCGACCGCGCGGCACGTCCGGGTCCGGGAGGACGAGGTGAATGTGCTCGTCGTCGCGCACGCGGGCGTCCGCCGCGTCCACGGCCGCCTGAGCACTCTGGACCTTCTCGTCATGGGTCCCGCGCAGTGCACCCGCCGACGCCTGCGCCTTGCTCGCACGTGCGCCCGCCAGGATCTTCGGGATGCCGCCGTCGCGTTGCGTCTTGGCGCCGGTGCGTTCCCGGCGGGCGAGTTTCACCTCGGCCTCCGCACGCTGCCGCTTCTCGACCTTCAGCGCCTGCTGCGCGGACCGTGCGGCCTGCAGAGCAGCCGCCTGCTCGCCCTCCCGATGCGCCTTCCACGCGCTGTACGGGCCGCCGAACGACTGCAGCCGACCGGAGTGCAGCTCGACGGTGGTGTCCATCCGCTCCAGCAGCTCGAGGTCGTGGCTGACGACGACCACGGTGCCGGGCCACTCGTCCACGAGCTCGCCGAGCAGCGCACGAGTGGGGCGATCGAGGTTGTTCGTGGGTTCGTCGAGGAGGGTGATCGGAGCACGCGCCAGTCGGAGCCCGGTCAGAGCGATCAGCATCGTCTGCCCTCCCGAGAGTTCCGCGACCCGCCGGTCCAGGTCGGCGGCGGAGAACCCGATGCGGTGCAGGGCTTCATCCGCGCGCGATTCGATGTCCCAGTCGTCGCCGATGGTGTCGAAATTCACGGGATCGGGATCGCCTCCCTCGACGGCGGCGATCGCTGCGAGGATGCGGTCGATGCCGAGCAGGCCGGCGACGGTCGTGTCGCTGCTCAGGGTCAGGGTCTGCGGAAGGTAGCCGACCTCGCCTGCGATATCGATGCGACCGGTGGTGGGAGTGACGAGACCGGCGATCAGACGGAGCAGCGTCGACTTTCCTGCGCCGTTGCGGCCGACCAGGCCGGTGCGACCGGGTGTGAACGTTCCGGTCACGCCCGAGAGCGCAACGACGCCGTCCGGCCAGTCGAGGGCGACGTCGTGCAGGGTGATGGAGGGTTTCATGGACATGGAGGAATCTCTCTGCGCTGCCCGCGGGCGTGCGGCGGGCGAAAGGATCGAGGATGCGTACGACGACGGGAGGGACGCACAGCACGCTGACGCGGGACGACGGGGCGCACAGGATGAGACGGTCGACGCCGGAACAGGCGGACGCGATCTCGGTGTGCCGGCCCGGGGAGGGGCGGTCACCGACGCGGGAGCAGCCCTCCCGCGGGTGGAAGCCACCGGCGTACCGGTGGCTACAGTCTGTCGACCTCGATCTCCATCCCTCCAGCGTAACAGGCGGCCCTCGCTAGACTCGCGGCATGCCCGAGGGAGCGTACCGCTGGTTCGTCTACGCCGAGTTCGTTCTCGCCGCCGTCACGTTCGTGGCGCTCTGCTTCATCGTCGCGCCGTACGGCGGGCGGCACGGCCGCACCGGCTGGGGACCGACGGTTCCGGCACGGGTCGGCTGGGTCGTCATGGAGGCGCCCGCGTCGATCCTGTTCCTCGTCTTCTACCTGCTGGGGGCGCACCGCGGCGAGCTCGTGCCGCTGCTCTTCCTGCTGCTCTGGCAGGCGCACTACGTGCAGCGCGCGTTCATCTACCCGCTGCTGATGCGGTCGGGCTCGAGGATGCCGGTCGCGGTGATGCTGCTCGCCATCCTGTTCAACCTGCTCAACGCGTGGGTGAACGCGCGTTGGATCTCCGAGTACGGGTCCTATCCCGTCGCGTGGCTGGCGGACCCGCGGTTCTGGATCGGCGTTGTGCTGTTCGCGGTCGGGTACCTGCTGAACGTCTCCTCCGACCGCATCCTCCGGAGGCTGCGCGGCGACGGGTCGAGCGGCTACCGCATCCCGCACGGCGGCGGCTTCCGCCTCGTGTCGAGCCCGAACTACCTGGGCGAGATCGTGGAGTGGACGGGCTGGGCGGTCGCCACCTGGTCGCTGGCGGGAGCCTCCTTCGCCCTGTACACGATCGCGAACCTCGCGCCGCGGGCGATGGCGAACCACCGCTGGTACCGCGACACCTTCCCGGACTATCCGGCCGACCGCCGCGCTCTGCTGCCGTACGTGCTCTGACGGGTCCGGATGACGGTGGCCGCCCGTAAGGTGGCCGCGTGCCGGAGAACGTCGAGCAGTGGTGGGCGCGCCGCCAGTGGTCCAAGGGGACCGCCGTGCCCTACGCCGTCGGCCGCTACCGGCCCGACTGGGAGCGCTATCCCACGCTCGTGCGCCAGTACCATCCCGACCTCAACCACGGCATCGTGCTGACGCAGGTGCCACCCGGGGCGGACGTCTATCTGCTGTGGGAGTGCGACTCCGGGCACCAGTTCATCGCGACGCCGGCGGAGCAGCGGGCACGGCCGGGCGGAACCCGGCGGCGGTCCGCCTGGTGCCCGTTCTGCTCGGAGGCCGCGGCTCCCCGGCGCGTGCGGCCGGCCGCCGACCCGGAGGCGCGCCCCCACCTCTGCGGGCATCCGCGGGATCCGCGCCGGCTGGAGCACGACCCGGACGACGACCGCTGCTGGCTCTGCCGCCGCCTCGATCGCACGAGCATGACCCGCGAGCAGCTCGTCGCCCTCGCCGCCCCGGGCTCGCGCGTCGCGGTGTCGAACGAGAACAGCTCGACGGCGACTCACTCCTGGCAATGCGCGAAGGGGCATCCCGCGTTCCGCGCGAGCATCGAGCGCATCATCGACGGCCGCCGCTGCCCGGTGTGCCGGCACGCGAAGGAGGGCGCGGGGCAGCTGCCGGTGGGCACCGCCTTCCACAGCCGGTTCGCCCCGACCCCGGCCTCCGCCGCCGAGCCCGAACTGAAGCAGCGGCTCGCCGAGCGCCTCGACGTCGATCTGAGCCGCAACGCGGTGCGGGTGGCGCGCCCGTTCCACTCGCATCTGGAGGTCTGGCCCGACATCCTCATCCCGGAGCTGCAGGTGGCGATCGAGTACGACACCACCGGCCGGCACGGTCTGGAGCACGTCGGGCCCCGGGAGGCGTCCGACCGTACCAAGGACCGCCTGCTCCGCGCCGCGGGCTGGGAGGTCGTGCGCGTGCGCTGCGGAAAGCTTCGGCCGCTCGGGCCGTACGACATCGTCGCCGGGGGAGTCTCGGCGACGATCGTCGACCGCATCCTGGACAGGCTCGGCGAGATCCGCGGCGAGCTGCTCGTCGCCGCCTACCGGCGCTGAAACTCCGCCCTCGTGCACGGGCGCCCCGCTGGCTACCCTGGGAGGCGAACCGGACGGACGAAGGAGATCCCGATGTCATCGACGCTCAACCCCTACCTCAACTTCCGCGGCCAGGCCCGGGAGGCGATGGACTTCTACGCCTCGGTGTTCGGCGGCGAGGTCACCCGCAGCACGTTCGCCGAGTTCCAGGTCAGCCAGGAGCCCTCCGAAGCCGAGTGGATCATGCACTCGCAGATCACGACCACGGCCGGCTTCACGCTGATGGCCGCCGATGTGCCGTCCCACATGGACCTCAAGCCGGGCTCCACGATCTCGATCTCGCTCAGCGGCGACGACGAGGCGGAGCTGACCGGCTACTACGACAAGCTCGTCGACGGCGGCACCGTCCTCGAGCCCCTCTCGAAGGCGCCGTGGGGCGACAGCTTCGGGATGGCGATCGACAAGTTCGGCACGCAGTGGCTCGTGAACATCGCGGGAGCAGCCCCCGCGCAGAGCTGAGCGAGACCGCATCGTGACCTCCGCCTCCGCAGCGGGCCCGGTCGTCGTGGGCGTGCACTCCGGGCAGCATCGCGTCGTCGTCCAGGAGGCGGCGGCCCTCGCCGCCGAGCTGGGGCGCGCGCTGCTCTGCGCGACGGTCGCCGCCGACAGTTATCTCGAGGAATGGGATCCCGCCGACGGCCGCGACCAGGGCTCACTGCATCCGGCCGGGATGGATTCCGACGATCACGCGATCGCGCTGGCGCTGGCCGGGTCGGTCGGCGACGCGCTCGGCCCGGATGCGCCCGAATGGACCCTCCGGGTGCTCGCCGGCGACCCCCGGCACGCGCTGGCCCGCCTGGCGACCGAGGTGGATGCGCGGCTCATCGTGGTCGGAGCGCATCCACACGGCTTCGGTCGCGCCGTCGAGGGGCTGCTGTCGGGATCGGTGGCGACGCGGCTGGCGCACGACCAGCAGCGGCCCGTCGTCGTGATCCCCGTCCCCGCGGGCTCCGGCGGAGACCTCCTGGGCTGACCCGGACTTCCGCCGCATCCGATGCCGGGCATTCCCGCGAGCACCGGGCCGGGGCTATGGTCGAGCCGACCCGACCGGGAGGTGGTCGCAATGTGCCGTTGGCTCGCGTACTCCGGAGAACCCCTCAAGCCCTCCGTCCTCATCCTGGACGCACAGCATTCGCTGGTCGCCCAGTCCCTCAACTCGCCGCTCGGAGCGGAGACCGTGAACGGCGACGGGTTCGGCTTCGGGTGGTACCCGGAAGGCTCCGTCGCCGGGAGCGTGCCCGCCCTGTTCCACAGCATCGAGCCCGCCTGGCACGACGAGAACCTGCGGGAGCTGACCGACTCGATCGCCAGCCCGATCTTCTTCGGGCACGTGCGCGCCGCCGCGGGGCCGCCCATCCAGCGCACGAACTGCCACCCGTTCCGCCACGGGAACTGGATGTTCATGCACAACGGGTTCCTCGGCGGCTTCGAGGCGATGAAGCGCGACCTGACCTTCGCGGTCGACCCGTCCCTCTACACCGAGATCCGGGGGACAACCGACTCCGAGGTGCTGTTCTACCTCGCCCTCACGCTCGGTCTGGAGGAGGACCCGATCGGTGCGATGGGACGCGCCGTGCGGCAGATCGAGAAGGTCGGCGAGGAGAAGGGGGTCGCGTTCCCGATGCAGGGGACGATCGCCCTCTCCGACGGGGCGACCCTCTGGGCCTTCCGCTACTCGACGGCGCACCGCACCCGCACGCTCTTCCACTCGGCCGCCATCCCCGAGCTGCGCCAGATGTACCCGGATGCGGATCGGCTGCACCTGTTCGGAGACCACGCGAAGGTCATCGTCTCGGAACCGCTGAACGACCTGCCCGGCGCATTCGTGGAGGTGCCGGAGTCGACCGTCGCCATCCTGGACGACTCCGGCTACCGCCACGAACACTTCCTCGACGACGGCGAGTGAGCGCGGGGGCGCGGTGCGCGACTCAGGCGTCGCCGAGCACGCGCCGCACGAACGCGTCGACCCGCTCGCGGAGGGTCTCGATGCGCTGCCGGCGCGCCGCCTCCACATCGAAGCCGATGTAGGCGGTCGCCGGGCGCTTGCGCGCGTTCACCGAGCATTCGAAGGCCGAGCACACGAGCGTGCCGACGGTGTTTCCGTCGCGCCCGGCCTTGCCCGCGCGCTTCGCGATGAAGAAGACGACCTCGTTGGGGAGGTGGACGTCTTCGCACCACGAGCACTGCGGGCGCGAGCGGACGGAGCCCTCGGCGCGGCGCAGCAGCACGCCGACGGGCTCGCCGTCGATCTCGGCGACGACGTAGCCGACGTTCGGGAGCTTGCGGTCGCGCCAGCCGAGGAAATCGATGTCGTCCCAGGCGACCGCGTCGAGGTCGGGGAGGGCGAGCTCTTTGCGCTCGCGGACGGATGCGTTGACGAAGGACGCGCGGATGCGCGCGTCGGAGATGGGATGCATGGGTAGGCCTATCGTGTCGAGAATTCTGTCCTGAAAACGGGTGCGCGGAACGGCGCACCCGGGGTCACCGAGTGGGGGACAGGGTTATCTCACGCCGGCGCTGAGAGCGCCGACGACCTCCAGACGCCCGATGGGCCGAAGGGGAGGAGTGGAAGACACGACCGCAAGTCTACGCCCCGAGCCTGGCCGCTGTCGGCGGCCGGGAGGAGGATGACCGGCACCAGAACGATCGACCAGAACGATCGAGAGAAGGGACTCACCAGAATGTCCGCGCTCCCCACACCTGTCGACCCGCCCGCCCTCGTCCGCAGCTCGGCCTTCGCCCAGGGGATGATCGCCCCCGCCGGACCCACCCTCTACGTCGGCGGCCAGAACGGCATCGACGGCGACGGCGTCCTCCGCGACGGCCTCGGCCCGCAGACGGAGCAGGCACTCCGCAACGTGCTCACCGTGCTCGACGCCGCCGGCTCCGGCCCGGAGTACGTCGTGAAGCTCACCATCCACCTCGACCCGTCGATCGACCCGACCGACGCGTACGCGGCCACCCGGACGGTCTGGGGCGACCACCGCACGGCCGTGACCGTGCTCGCCGTCGCCCCCGCGAATCCCGGCGCCCTCGTCGAGATCGACGCGGTGGCCGTGCTGCGCGGCTGAACGAGCGGCCGGTCGGCGGTCTACGCCCGTGAGCTGAGGGAGGGCGCGGTGACGCGCCCGGAACGGCACAGCAGGAGGGCACCGACCGCGCCGATAAGCCCGAGCACCGCCAGGACGCCGTCCAAGCCGAGGCACATGATGAGGAAGGGCGGGGTCGCGGCGAGCAGCACCGCGACCTGGACGCGCCAGGTCGCGGGGCGACGGGTGCGCGACGGATCCGCTTGCGGTGCCCGCTCGAAGCGCGCCAGCACCAGCGAGAGCGCCGCGACGAGCACGAGGGCGGCGGCGAGGACCAACGGCCGCGTCTCCCACCACGCGGCGCTGCCGGGCGCAGGCAGGGGCAACGGCAGCAGCAGGCAGATCCCCGTCACCGCGATGATGCAGGTCAGGTGCCAGAGGTAGACGGTCATGAGCCGGCTGCCGACCGCGAACGTCAGGGCGCGCGCCGCTCGCGTGCGCATCAGGGCGGTGAGCGCCGGATGGAGCAGGGCGAGCACGCACAGCTGCGCGATCCCGAGCAGCCCGAGCGCGAACAGTGGCGGGTACTGATTGGTCAGCATGTCGGGGGAGTAGAGGCCGGTGGCGACGCCCGCTCCGAGGAGTGCGAGGGCGGCGGCCGCGATTCCGACGAGCACGCCGCGGGAGGCCCGCAGCACCACGCCGTCGGCGTACAGGAAGCCGAGCTGCTGGACGAACACCCACACGAAGAGCACGTTCACCAGCCCGATGGCCTCGACCCCCGTCGCCACGCGCAGGGCGTCGACGAGCATGGCACTGGCGGCGAGGGCCACGAGCGTCCGCAGCGGCGCACGCTCGTGCAGCCGCGCCATCAGCGGCACGCACCACTGGCAGAGCAGGTACGCCGCGAGAAACCAGAGCGGCGTGCCGACCCCCTGAGCGACCCCGGCGACCAGCGACGCGGGCGCTCCGGCGGCCAGGGCGCCGATGATGACGACCGAGAAGAACGCGAAGACCGGCACCGTCGGGCGCATCAGGCGGACGAGGCGGCTGCGCACGTAGTCCGACCCGGTGGCGCCCCGGCGCTGGGAGGACCGCCACGCGGTCAACGAGGCGAAGCCGCCGAGCACGAAGAACAGCGGCATCACCTGCCCGAACCACGTGGCGAGGGGGAACCAGCTCTGCTCGGTCACCGGCTTGCTGATCGTCAGTGCGCCTGAGGCATCCACGCCGACACCCACCATGAGCAGGTGCGCCACGACCACCATCAGCACGCAGAATACGCGCACCCCGTCGACGGCGAGGTCGCGGCCGGCCAGGTCGGGGGCGGCGGGACGGGAACGGCGGGGACGGGTCGATGCGGCGGTTCTGATCACGGCGGCCTCCAGGTTCAGGGTCGTTCGCGTCAGCCTATGAGGCGGTCCGGAACCCCTGGCACCGTGCTGCCACGGAACCGCGCACCGTGTTCCGCGCACGGTGCGATGCCGGTTCGGCGTAAGGTCGGCGGGTGGACGAAGACGACAGCAGAGCGCGCGACGTCGCGCCGGAGCACCGCTGGCCCGCCGTGATCGCGACGCTCCTCGCGCTCGCCTCCTATGCCTTCCTGCCGAGCGTGGTGCCCGCGCTCGAGCGGTACCTGGTCGTCGGGGTGTGCCTGCTGATGCTGGTGGCGCTGGTCGTCTACAACCCGCATCGGCTGTCCCGCGAGTCGCGGTGGTCGCGCTGGCTGGAGTTCGCGCTGGCGCTGCTCATCCTGGTGGCGAACCAGGTGGCGTTCGTCGAGACCGTCATCCGCCTCCTGAACAAGAGCGGCAACGGCTCGGAGATCCTGCTCGCCTCCGTGCAGGTCTGGGTGACGAACGTCATCGCGTTCGCCCTCGTCTTCTGGGTCATGGACCGCGGCGGCCCGGTCTCCCGCGTGACCCGGGCGCGCCACGCCCTGCCGCTGGCGGACTTCCGGTTCCCGCAGGACGAGGACCGCGACACGGTGGAGGAGGTGTCTCGCGGGTCGAGCCAGAGCCTCGACTGGGTGCCCAATTACATCGACTACTTCTACAGCTCACTGTCGAACTCGATGGCTTTCAGCGCGACGGATGCGATGCCGCTCTCGCACCGGGCGAAGCTGCTGATGGCGCTGGAGTCGTTCTCGGGCTTCGTGCTGCTCGCCCTGGTGATCGCGCGGGCCGTCTCGCTCATCGGCTGAGCGGGGCGACGCGCGCGACCGCGGGGTTCAGTCGCCGAGGCCGTGCGCGAGCATGCTCTCGCCGGCGGCCGCCACGGCCTCCTGCCAGGTGCGCGGGCGGAAGCCCAGGAGGCGGCGCGCCTTCTCGCTCGAGACCTTCTTGCGGTAGCCCAGCTCGGCGGCCATCGGACGCATCCCCGCGTTGGCCTCGGCCGCCGCGCGGACCGCGTCGGAGGGGAGGAGCGCCGTCGGCACCTTCGGGGCGCGGTCGCCGAGCGCGGAGCGCAGTTCGGCTCCGACGTCGGCGAGGGGGACCGCATCCTCCTGGCTGGTGAGCAGGAAGCGCTCACCAGCTGCGTCGTCCGCCGTGAGGGCGGCGATGTGGGCGGCGGCGACGTCCCGCACATCCACGAACGGCACCGCGAAGTCGGGGTAGCCCGGCAGCTCGCCGGTCAGCACGCGGTGGACCAGGTGGTTGGCGCCCGAGAGCCCGTCGCCGAGGAGCGGGCCGACGACCGCGACCGGCAGCATCGTCACCAGCTCGGTGCTCCCGCCTTCCGCGGCGATGAACTCCCAGGCCGCGCGCTCGGCGAGCACCTTGCTGCGGCCGTAGGCGTCCATTCCCGGGCCGTCGAGCACCGACCAGTCGTCCTCGGTGAAGGCGCGGTCGAGCGGGGGGTGGCCGAAGCCGACGGCGTGGAACGCCGAGGTCACGACGACGCGCGACACTCCCGCATCCCGGGCCGCCCGGAGGGCGCGGAGGGTCCCCTCCCGTGCGGGAGCGATGACCTCCTCCTCGTCCTCGACCGGGCCGAGGTGCACGGGCGACGCGACGTGGAGCACGCCGTCGACGCCGCTCATCGCATCCGCCCATCCCGCGTCGGCGAGCAGATCGGCCGCCACGAACTCGAGGGCGTCGTCGCGGGTCAGGCCGGCGTCGCGGAGCACCCTCCTCACCTCGGGCTCGCGGTCGAGTGAGCGGAGGGTCGCCCGGACGGACGCGCCCGCGTCGAGGAGCTGCAGGATGATGTGACCGGCGATGAAGCCGGAGCCGCCGGTGACGAGGACGCGCTGGGTCGACATGGTGTTTCCCTTCGTGGAGTGCTGACCGTCCGATCGTCGTCCTCCGCCCGCACACGAGCCAGTGCTCCCGTGACACTGGTACCGGCAGGAACAGGCACAGCGGGACGCGCGGTGGGTAGCGTGGGCGCATGGACGGCGAGCAGAACCTGTTGGGGGAGTTCCTCCGTGCGCGGCGCGAGCTGGTCTCGCCCGAGACGGTGGGCATCCCGGTGCACGGCACCCGGCGTGTGGCGGGGCTGCGGCGGGAGGAGGTCGCGATGCTCGCCGGCATCAGCGCCGAGTACTACCTGCGGCTCGAGCAGGGACGCGATCGCAACCCGTCGGGTCAGGTGCTCCGGTCGGTCGCGCGCGTGCTGCAGCTCGACGAGGAGGCCACCGCGCACCTCCTGGGTCTCGTCCGGGCCGACGAGCGGCCGCGTCGTCCGCGGCGGCCGCGCGCCGAGACGCTGCCGACGGGCATCGCCTCCCTGGTGCCGCAGCTGCCGTTCCCCGCGTTCGTGGAGGGGCGGTACCTCGACGTGCTGGCCGCGAACGCGCTCGCCACGGCGCTCTCGCCGCGGCTCGTCGCGGGCCGCAACCGGATGCGCGACGTCTTCCTCGACCCGGCCGAGCAGGCGTTGTTCCCCGATTGGGAGGCGGCGTCGGCGGTTCTGATCGCCGGGTTCCGCCGCTCGGTCGGAGCGGACGCCGACGACGCGCGCGTGGTCGAGCTGGTCGGCGAGCTGTCGATCGCCAGCCCGACGTTCCGTCGGCTGTGGAGCCGCCACGACGTCCGCGAGCGGCAGGGCGGCACGCTGACGTTCGAGCATCCCGTCGTCGGTGCTCTCAGCGTGCACCGCGAGAAGCTGCAGGTGACGGGGACCGACGGCCTGGTGCTCGTGCTGTACCACCCTGCCACTGCGGAGGCGGCGGAGAAGCTCGCCTTGCTCGGGTCCCTGCAGGCGGGAGCCGCGGAGGCGGCCGACCCGGCCTCCACTGTCGAGCGGGAGGGCCGGGCCCGGTGACCGCGTACGTCGCGCTGCTCCGCGGGATCAACGTCGGCGGGCGCAATGCCGTCGACATGACGGAGCTGGCCGCACTCGTCGAGGAGCTCGGGAACGCGGACGTGAGTACCCACTCGGCGAGTGGGAACGTGCTGTTCACCGCGCCGTCCACCCCACCGGAACGACTGGAGGAGGCGCTGGAGACCGGGCTCGCGGAACGCTTCGGCTTCGCCATCCCCACGCTCGTCCGGTCGCACGACGAACTCGCCGCGACGGTCGCCGCGGCTCCGCGCGATCACGGCTCCGCCGAACTCCGGAGCGAGGTGTTCTTCCTCAAGCGGCCGCTGACAGCCGAGGAGGTCCTCGCCCAGCTTCCGGAGCTGAGGGAGGGCGTGGATGCCGTCGCCCCCGGACCGGGCGCCCTCTACTTCTCGCGGGTCGCCGCCCTCGCCACGAGGACGCGCATCACCCGGTTGATGGCGATGCCGGTGTTCCAGTCGATGACCGTCCGGTCGTGGAAGACCACGACCCGCCTCCTCCAGAAGCTGGACGGGCAGGAGGAGCCGGGCGCGGACGGACGGCTATCGTGAGGGGAACGGACGGCTGGGAGGCCTCATGCGGGAGATCGTCGATTTCGTGAACGTGTCCACGGCGGGGCTGGAGTCCAGCCCGGTGGCGGAGGCGCTGGCGGGGCTGCGCGCCAACGAGGCGCGCTACTACAAGAACAAGTACGACCACGACTTCGCGGTCGGCCCGGCCGAGGAGGAGACGGAGGCGGTCGAGCGGCTGACCCGCGTGCTCGCCGAGGAGCGCGACATCCACATCGCCTCCCGGCCGCTGCAGGCGACGACGTTCGAGGTCGACGGGCTGCGGATGGACTACGTGTTCTACGAGTCCGGCCTCGCGATCAACGTGATGTACGCGCTCGACCCGGCGGGCAAGCGCGCGGTCGGGTTCAAGCTCTCGCAGGGCATGGAGGTGCCGGCCGAGCTCGCCGAGCGTTTCAAGTTCGCCCGGCAGAAGTCGAAGCTCGCCGGGGAGATCCGCGGCTCGTTCTTCGTCATCAAGGGCGAGTACTGACCGGATCGCGTCAGCGGGATGCGGCGACCCGGGTATCGAGCCAGTCCAGCATCCGCTGCGCCGTCACGGTGCGGGCGAGCGGCTCGCAGTGGCCGTCGGCTCCTTCCGCCGCGGTGAAGCGGGAGAGGGTCGAGACCCCCGCGGTCCACTGCGCCAGCTGCTCCGACTGACCGGGCCAGAACTGCTCGCCCTCCGGGTCGGTGATGAACAGGGGCGTGGTGATCTGCCGGGCCTGCTCCTCGGTGACGCGGTACGTGCGCACGGCCTCGATGGTCTCGGCGTAGCCTTTCGTCCCGTAGGGCCGGGCGCGGAACTGCCAGGTGCGGGCGGTGTCGCCGGCGAACGTCAGCCCCAGCGCCATCTCCTTGTCGAACTTCTCGGTCTCGCCGTCGTCGAGCGCCTTCAGCAGCGGTTTCGGGAGGTGGCCCGTCCAGGACGTCGACACGTCGACGACGCCCGGGTCGGCGATCGCCGCCGCGAATCGGTGCTCGAAGACGAGGGCGCGCGTCACCCAGTAGCCGGCCTGGCTGATGCCGTAGAGGGCGATCCGCGACGGGTCGACGCCCTGCTGGCGTGCGACGAAGTCGTAGACGGGGGTGAGCACGTTCTCCCAGTCCGAGCGGAAGAAGGTGTTGCGCTCGAACAGCTGCGACTGCTGGCCCGGCCCGTCGAAGACCAGCACGTTCCAGCCCCGCTTCAGTGCCGGTGACACGCAGGTCGCCCAG
The DNA here is from genome assembly GCF_013410615.1 of Leifsonia naganoensis. NCBI lineage: Bacteria > Bacillati > Actinomycetota > Actinomycetes > Micrococcales > Microbacteriaceae > Leifsonia > Leifsonia naganoensis. The sequence continues at coordinate 3,811,959 of NZ_JACCHJ010000001.1, read as the reverse complement.
AGGGTGGCGAGCGATCCGTCGCTCCCGTTGACGGCGACCAGCGTGGCGCCGGTCGGCTGCGCATCCTGCGACGGCCGGAAGAGGTAGCCGGGCAGCGAGCCTAGACCGAACGGGATGTCGACGCGCTCCACTCGCGTCGACGAGTGGGACACGAACGATTCCCACGCCGCACGCTGCTTGCGGAAGGTGGCGACGAGGTCGTCGGAGTCCGGCAGGCCGCTGAGCGCGTTGACCGCGACGCCGAAGTAGGTGGAGGCGCGGAGGGAGGCCTCGGCGGCGCTGACGCGGTGACCGGCCTGCGCCGCCTCCTCGGCCACGGCTGCCGTCCGGGTCGCGAGGTCGTTCCACGCGGCGAACCACGCTTCGTGGTGGCCTTTGCGAATGCCGGCGGTCGCAGCGAGCACCTCGCCGGGCTCGGTGCTGCCTTCCGCGGCCAGCCCGAGGGCGGTGCGGATCTCGAAGTCGTGGTCGGGGTCGGGGGAGAAGGGGGCGATGGAGTGCTTCACGGGGGTCCTTCCAGGTCGGGGCGTCGGATTGAGTCGGTTGGAGTCGGCGGTCAGGCGCTGCGGACGGCGTCGGTCCGGACGAGTTCGGCGTCGGTGGTGTCGGTCTCGCGGTTGGTCGCGACGGCGTGCCAGATCACGAAGGCGAGGCCGATCAGGTTGATGACGATGTCGGAGATCAGGAGCAGGCCGGTGTTGTTGGCGGCGTAGTCGTGGTTGACGATCATCTGGTAAACGTGGCCGCCGGCAGCGCCGAGCCCGAAGATGACTGTCGCCAGCACGATGGCGGCCTTGCCGATGAAGGGGGCCTTCCGTCGGCCGAGGATGAACGCCATCACGCCGACGCCGAGGCTGCTGACGGCGAGCTCCCACTGGAAGGGGCTCTGCGCCCAGCCGATCGTCTTCGCGGCGTAGTCGCCGAACACGGAGTGCATGACGAAGTTGACGGTCTGCGCGACGCCGACGGCCCAGATCACGAAGGAGTTCAGGGACGTGCCGCTGATGAACTCGGCGCTGCGGGGGCCGCGGTGCGCGAGCACACGGATCAGGGCCACGATGAGGCCGACGACGAAGAGGGTGGTCATGTAGTTGCCGATGAGTCCGGCGATGATGTGCGCGATCATGGGAGTCCTTCCGGGACGGGGAGCGGGATGATGCATCCAGTCTTCCCAGCGCGCCGTCGAGGCCGACTGTACGAAGTGCACAGTCCTGCGCCTAGTCCCCGCTGCGGCGTGCGGCCTCCACCAGTTCGTGCCGGGAGGCGGTGCCCGTCTTCGCGTAGATCCGCGAGAGGTGGAACGAGACGGTCGACCGGGTGATGAACAGCTCCTTCGCGACTTGCGTGTAGCTGAGGCCCTCCAGGATCAGGGCCGCGACCTCCCGCTCGCGCTCGCTCAGGTCGGCGAAGAGCGAGGGTGCGGACGCCGCCTCCCGTTCCGTGCCCGCGTCGTGTCCGGCGCCGCTGGGAAGCCGGTCTGCCAGGAGGTCGGCCCCCATCTCACGCAACGCCATGTCCGCCGCGCGGCGGGACTCCCGGCCGCTGGAGTCCTCCGCAGTGCGGACGGCGACGTCGAATCGCAGGAGCGCGTCGATCGCGGGAAGCGACGGGATGCCGCGCGCGGCGACCTCCAGCAGCCGCGCGGTACCGGTGGGCGACTCGTCGACGCGCGCCTCCAGCCAATCGGCGACGACACCGGACCACGGCGGCGGATCCACGGTGCGCAGGAGGTGTGCCCAGCCGGGTGCGTCCCCCGGCCGACCGGCCCATCCCGCCCCGATCGCCTGAGCGACGTACCAGAGGTGGGGGACCTGCTCGTCGGCCCAATCCGCGGGATCGCCGAGGTCGTGGATGCGGCCTTCGAGCCAGGCGGCCCGCTGGGCGTCCGTCCCCGCGAAGGCGAGCGCGAGCACGTCGACGATGTCCCCGGCGTGCACGGCGGCCGGCTGCGGGCCCGCGACGCGGATGCGCCGGGCCTCCGCGAGTGCTGCGCCGACCCGCTCGGGATCACCCGCGACGACCCCGGCCAACGGCTCGATCGCCGCGGTCAGCGGCGCCGCGTGGCGCAGCCTCCCGGCGCGCGAGAGATCGATCATCATCGCGGCGCGGGGCCATTGCCCGTTGACGAAGTGGGCGAACCCCTGCAGCGCATGGAACACACCGTCGCCGAAGTCCATCAGCCCGTCCCCGAAGCGGGAGGTGACGAGACCGAGGTCCCCGATCGCCTGCTCCGGCATCCCGGTCAGCGACATCACCGCGCCACGCCACGCGAGCCTGACCGTCCCGAGGGGGGTGGAGGCCAGCTGCGCCCGGTCGACGGAGAGGAGCGAGGGGATGGACATGCGCTCGTCGACCGGAGCCGCGCGCTGCGCCGCCTGCCCGTGGGCGAGACCGAAGTATCCCTGCACGGCCGGGTCGGTGACGGGGCCCTCCTTCGCCGCGTCGAGATCGTGGAGCGCGCGCTGCGGCGACCGCCCCGCCGCGACCGTCGACCAGGCGCGCAGCACCCGGGCGCGGTACGCCGTCAGCGGGTCGACGGCGGCGAGCTCCTCCTCCGTCAGGGTCTCGAGCACGTCGCTCGAGGCGACGAAGCGCTTCTCGGCGGCGAGCGTCGCGCCGATGAGGAACCGGGCCCGGGGCTCGAGGCTCACGTCGTCCTGCCGCACGCTGACGTCCTCCAGATCGAGGGCGAGGATCGACTCGAAGTCGGCCGCGAACGTGTCCGTCTCGGCATCCTCGGGTCCGGCGGCCATGCGGGCGGCGTACCGGCGGAATCGCGCGGCCTCGCGGTACCGCAGGCGCTCGTGGAGTGCGTCGGCGAACATCCGCAGGTCGGCCGCGAGTCCGTCATCGGATCCGCGGGCGGCCGCGACCCGATGCCGCAGGCGGTCGCCGGGCGACGGGACGCGTGCCGCTGCGGCGGCGTGCATCCGCTCGCGCGTGGCGGGCGGGATGTTGTCGTAGACCGCGGCCCGCACCACACCGTGGAAGATGCGGGCCCGTGGCGTCGGGCCGGTGCGATCGGTGACCACCAGCCGCTCGCGCGTCAGGAGGTCGAGGGCCGGCCCGATGTCGGGCACGTCGGCGACCGCGCTGAGGACGAACGGCTCCGCCCCGTCGCCGCCGAGCACCGCGATCGCGCTGAGCGCGGCCACCGCGTCGGGATCGAGCCGGGCGAGCCGCTCGCCCATCGTGGCGATGAGGTCGCTCGACGCCGGGAGCTCGTTCCGCTCCGCGAGCACCGCGAGCTCGGCCGCGTCATGCTCGTGTAGCAGGGAGCGCAGGAACAGCGGGCTGCCACCGGTGTGCGCGCGGAGGGCCCGGGCCAGCCCCGGACCCGCGTCGGGTGCGGCCTCCCGGATCAGCTCCAGGGTCGCGTCGTCGTCGAGCCCGTCGACCACGACGCCGACGACGGACGGGATGTCCGCGAGCCGCGAGCGCCAGCGCGCGTGGCGTGCACCGTCGGGGCGGTGGGCGGCGACCAGGAGCACGCGGTCGCCGGCCATGCGCTCCATGAGGACGCCGACGGCGTCGAGCGACTCGGGGTCGGCCCAGTGCAGGTCGTCCAGCACGACGACGAGGGGAGAGTCCCCGGCGAGCGCATCGAGGTGGGCGCCGAGGGCCCGGGAGGCACTCAGCGCGTTCGACGGCAGGCCCGCAGTCTCGACGCCGAGCTGTTCGAGCAGACCGAGCGGGTCGCTCTGCGTGTCCTCGTACGCGGTCGCCCGCACCACGGCTCCGGCGGGGACCCGCTGGGCGACCGTGCGGGCGAGCTGGGTCTTGCCGAAGCCGGCCTGCCCTTCGATGTCGAGAACGGTCGGGATGCCCGCTGTCGCGCGCGCGACCGCGTCGTCGACCGTCGCCTCGATCCCCGCCGACCAGTGCACGCGTGCCCTCCGCCGCTGTCATCCGGTCGGGTCGCCCCTCCGGTCGCATCGTCAGGGCGATTGTACCGATTCACCGACCGGCGTCCACGGAGAGAGTCGTGGCAGCCAGCACCGCACGCTGCGGCGGTAGCCCTCGAACGCGTCGCCGAAGCGCTGGGCGAGATCGGCCTCCTCGAACGGCCGCACCAGATGGTTCCAGACCAGCGATCCGATCAGCGCGTAGGCGACGACCATCCACGACTGCAGCAGCAGACCGACCGCGACGGCCTGGACGATGCCGGCCAACGCCATCGGGTTGCGCACCCAGCGGTACGGGCCCGCGACGACGAGGCGGTTCGGCATGGCCACCGGCAGCGGTGTGCCGCCGCCCCGCGTGGACATCGAGATGGCCGACCAGATGCCCAGCGCGCTGGCGAGGACCAGCACCACGCCGCCGAGCGCGACCGCTCCCGGCGGGAAGGGGACCCGGAAGCCCCAGCGGCTCTCGAGGAACGTGATCACGATCGGGAGGACGGCGAGGAAGAAGCCCCAGAAGACGACGATCTGGCCGAAGGTCGCAACGACGTGCGCTGCCGTCGATCGCTGCGCGGACGCCGGACGGAACCGGAACGGCCCCTGCACGATCCACTCGGCCGGGAGCCTGCCCAGGAGCATCGCGCAGAGAGCGATGACCGAGCAGCCGGCCGCCGCCAGCATGAGCAGCACTCCCCATCCCGCCAGGGTGCTGACGGTGGCGTAGACGGCGAGCGCCACGCTCACGACGCATGTCCAGACCGTCGCGATCATGGCCGCGGTGCGTACCCCGGCCGCTGCGATCGCCGAGGCGATCACGAACAGCGGGATGTCGGCGGCCGCGACCGGCACCGGGTCGAGAGCGCCCAGCGTCGACGTCCGCACCAGCGGCCAGGCGAACACGGCCACCCACCAGACAGCGCCGGCCAGCGCTTGGAGCGCGAAGTACGCGCGGCCCCAACGGCGCGGCAGAACGAATGAGACCCCCATCGAGCACATTCTGGCAGGCGGTACGACCGGTGCGCGGGAGGGACGCGGTGGTACCGTCTGGCTATGCGCCGCTGGGGGAGTGCAGGAGTTCTGATCGCCGTGCTGGTGTGCGGCACGGGCCTCGCGGGGTGCACCACTGTCCGGAATTGCGGGAGGGACCTCTCGACCGGTCTGGAGGTCACCGTCGCGGTGAAGTCGTGGGTGACCGAGCATCCCGAGACCAATGTGCGCGTCTGCGTCGGCGGTGCGTGCACGGTCGGGTTCAACGAGGTGACCGTCGACGGGGCGATGCCGTCGACTCCCCTCGAGCGCGGCAGCACGGTCGAGGTCGAGGCGGACGCGGTCAGCGGCTCCACCGTCGTCCGTGCCATGCGGACGACGGCCTCCGTCTCCCCGGGCAGCTGCGGGCAATGGGTCGCGCGGCTGACCCTCACCGCCGACGGAGACCTTCGGCAGTGAGGGCGGGCGGTCCTCAGGTCGTCCGGGTGCCGAGCAGGGTGCCCGACGCGAGTGCGTGTGCGCACGTTCGGGATGTTTGCTGCTGCGCGCGCCGGGGCAGACGTACCGAGGCGCCGCAGTCGCTAGCAGACGGAGCCGGAGGCGGAGATAGCCTGGCCTCATGACCGCTGACGAGATCCCGCTCGCGGGAGGGAATGCCTCCCGCGGCGTCGTGCGGGTCGGTGACACCGTGCGCAAGCCGTGGACAGCCGCCGCTCCGGCGGTCGCCGCGTTCACGGAGTGGGTGGGCGGGCACGGCGTCGACGTGCCCAAGCCGCGCGGTCGCGATGAGCAGGGGCGGCAGGTCAGCGAGTTCGTCGCCGGCCCGCTGGCGATGGACTCCGACCGGCTGGGTCTCGACGACCTGGCTCGCGTCGGTCGCCTGGTGCGGCGCATCCACGACGCGGCGGCCGGGTTCACGCCGCGGCCCGGCACCGAATGGGACGTGCTCATCCCGGTACCGGATGCGGACCTCGTCTGCCACAACGACCTCGCCCCGTGGAATCTCATCGTGGGGGAGCGCTGGGTCTTCATCGACTGGGACGGCGCCGGCCCGAGCACCCGCCTCTGGGATCTCGCGTACGCCGCGCAGAGCTTCACGCTCAATGACGTGACGGAGCCAGTCGCCGAGGCCGCCATCCGTCTGGCCGCATTCGTGGGCGGCTACCGTCCCGACGGAGCGCTTCGCACAGCCCTGCCACGCACCCTCGGCGAGCGCACGGCAGCGATGCACACGCTGCTCCGCACCGCCCACGAGTCCGGCCGCGAACCGTGGGGCACCATGTATGTCGAGGGGCACGGCGAGCACTGGCGCGCGGCGACCGAGTACGTCACCGGGCACGAGGAGGTCTGGCGGCGCGCCCTCGAAGTGCACGCAAACCGTGAGGCGCCGCGTGGAGGCGCAGGAGGTCGCGCCTAGTCGCTGACCCCGTCCTCCACGTGCCGCGCGGTGCGGAACGGGGACAGCGCGAGGAAGGCCGTCGCCGCCAGGATCCCGGCGATCGCGACCCACAGCGCCGGACGATAGCCGGCGGCGGTCGCGAGCACCCCTCCCAGTGGTGCGCCGAGGACGATCATCGCCCTGTTCGCCGAACGGATCGTCGTGTTCGTGCGCGCCTGCAACGCGTCGGGCGTGACCGCTTGCCGGTAGCCCATCTCGTTGGCATTGCTCAGGCCGAGCCCGAGACCGTAGAACGCCTGCCCGAGTGTGAGGATCGCGACGACCACCCACCGATCAGCGGTTGCAGGGGTGAGCGCGATCAGCGTCCAGCCGACGACCATGACCAGGTTGCTCGCGATGACGACCGGTCCCGCGCCCCACCGGCGGCCCGCCCGCAACGAGACGGAACTCCCCAACAGGGCGGCGATGCCGGCGCCCGCCAGCGCGACACCCAGCTGGAACGGGGTGAGGTTCAAGCCCAGCAGGGCGAACGTGGTGAAGACGGTGCCCAGGATGCTGTTGAAGAAGAACCAGGCGTGCGTCCCGATGGACATCGGTCCGAGCACCCGGTGGCCGTACACCCAGCGGAGGCCCTCGCCGATCTCGCCTCGCAGCTTGGACGCCGGGACGGATCGTGCCGGCGCCTCCTCGACGCGGACACGCCAGATCGCTATCGCAGAGAAGACGTACGAGGCCGCGTCGACCATGATCGCGGCCGCGGCACCGACGAGGGACACGAGGGCTCCAGCCACGAGCGGGCCCGCGGTCTGGGAGACGGCATCGCTCTGGTCCGTCCGGGCGTGGGCGGCGACGAGCTGCGCTCGCGGCACGATCCTCGGCACCAGCGACTGTGAGGCGGCATCGCCCACCAGCGAGAGCGTTCCCACCACGACGACGATCCCCAGCAGCACCGGAATGCCGAGCACCCCCAGGAGGAAGAGCACCGGGATCAGCATCAGCACGGCAGCACGACCGAGGTCGGACCCGATGAGGAGCGGTCGTCTGCGCCGCCGATTGACCAGCGCGCCCACGACGAGTCCGAGGAGGAGGTAGGGGAGCCACCGTGCCGCGTTGATCAAGCCGACGTCGATCGCGGTGCCGCCGAGACCCGCGAGGACCAGCACCTGAAGCGCCAGCGTCGTGACGTAGGTGCCGAAACCCGAGACGGTGTACGACGCCCAGAAGGCGACGAACCCGCGCACCCGGAAGACGTCGCGTCTCCCCGGATCCGGCATGCTGCCCCCTCGCTGGCTCTTCAGACCAGAGTAGCGAAACCCCTTCCCTCCCTTGCGCCGCATGGGGGACGATGCCGGTACGAGTCGAGGGAGGTCGGGATGCTGACGACGGTCGCACCGGGCGTGCTGGTCCACGAGAGCACGTTCTGCCAGAGCAACACGATCGTCGTGCAGGGCGAGGATGGGGTGCTGCTCGTCGATCCGGGCATCCTGGAGGACGAGCTCGCCTGCCTCACCCGCGATCTGTCCGCGGCGGGGCAGGAGGTCGTCGTGGGGTTCTCGACGCACCCGCACTGGGATCATCTGCTCTGGCACGCCTCGCTCGGCGACGCGCCCCGCTACGCCACGGCTCTCGCCGCGTCGACAGCCCACGAACGGCTGGCCGGCGGGATCGATGCGAAGCGGTTCGGGATCCCCGAGGAGGCACCCCTCGACCTGCTCGGGGGAACGGTCGGCCTCCCGGACGGCGCGACGCAGCTGTCGTTGGCGGGTCCCGGCGTCCGGATCGTGGAGCACCGCGCGCATGCACCCGGCCACGCGGCGCTGTTGATCGGGGACGGAACCGCGCTCGTCGCCGGCGACATGCTCTCGGACGTCCTCATCCCGATGCTCGATCTGAACGGCGCCGACGACCCGATCGGCGACTACCTCGCCGCCCTCGATCTCCTCGAGAGCGCGGCGGCGGGCGCCGAGGTCGTCATCCCGGGCCACGGCTCGGTCGGAGGCGCCGGCGAGCTGCGCTCACGCATCGCGCTCGACCGCGCGTACGTGCTCGCGCTGCGGGATGGCCGCACCCCCGACGACCCGCGGATCGGCCCCTCGGCGAAACCGGGCTGGGAGTGGGTCGCCGACGTCCACACGGGACAGGTCGCTCGCCTGGGCGCGACGAACGCGGGCTGACCGGGCCCGGTCAGGCGGTGATGGCGCGCATCCCCGCGATGCGGGACTTCACGGCGTCGAGCTCGGCGGCATCCCGGTAGCGGCCGCCCCGGACCGTCCCGGCGATCCGATGGAGCGCGTCGACGGTCTCGAGAGGGTTCGCCGCCAGGAGCACGAGGTCGGCGCGCTTTCCCTCGTCGACCGACCCCTGGTCCTGCGTCGTGCCGAAGAACTCGGCCGCGTTCGAGGTCGCCGCCCGCAGGACGCTCAGGGGCGACAGTCCAGCCGCCGCCAGCTCGTCGAACTCCTGGTGCAGCGAATGACCGGGGATGACCCAGCCCGCGCCGCAGGAGTCCGTGCCGGTGAGGAGCTTGACGCCCTCCTCCTCGAAGATCTTCGTCAGCCGCAGTTGGAGGTCGTACGTGCGGCGGTAGATCACGCGCGCACTCTCACCCTGCTGGGCGTACTTCGCGTTCGCCCGCTTCCACGACCGGACGGTGCTCTCCGCGATGTAGCGGAGCTCCGGGTCGGCCGTGTGCCGCGGGTCGTCCGCCAGCTCCTGCGTGCGCACGCGGATGAGCGTCGGGCACTGCCAGGTCTCGTTCTGGACGAACACGGCCGCCACCGCGCGCGCCTTCGCCTCGTCGAAGGTGTCGTCGGCACGCGCGAGCAGCTCGATGTCCCGCGGCTTGTTCATCGTGACCGGGTTGATGACGATCTTCTTCAGGAGCCGGCCCATCAGCCGCGCGGCTCCGGGGAAGGAGAAGGACGGGACCTTCAGGCTGCGCGCCCCCGCCGCGGCCTCGGCGCGGATGCTCGACTCCGCGTCGGCCGTCGCGGCGGTGATCCCCACGCCCGGGCCGAGGTGCTCGATGCAGCGCATCCCGTGGCGGGACGCCTCCCGCACGTCGATGCCGTTCGGCAGGTGGCCCGCGACCGGGAGACCCAGCACCGCCGCCTCGTCCAGCAGCGCCAGCAGCACCTCGGGAGTCACCGCGACCACCTTCACGAAGTCGGCGCCCGCCTCCTTCTGCTGCCGGATGGTCGCCACCGCCGCGTCGACCGTGCCGGCGTTCATCGGCATCAGCAGGTCGCCGGGCAGCGCGAGCAGCGCCGGCCCGCCGTCGGGGAGGCCCAGCGCGGACCGAGCCCGCTCCGCGAGCAAGGCGGTCGACCCGCTCATCTGACGGAACCCGGTGATCCCGAACGCACCCATCAGCTCCAGGGCGGCCGCCGCGTCGTCCAATCCGAGCGGATGCGCGTGGGCGTCGACATAACCGGGGACGACGTACTGCCCCCTCGCATCGACGACCTCCGCGTCAGCGTCGCCGAGCGTGCCCGCCGGGGCCATGCGCTCGATCACCCCGTCGCGGAGGAGGAGGTCGACCTCCGGGCGCAGACCGCCGGCGAGCACGTCGACGACGGTGACGCCGCGCAGGATCAGTGGGCCGGTGACTCGCATCGTTCCTCCAGTACTGGGACGGATGACGGCGGGGGAGCACCACGAACGCTACTCCGTGTGGCCTGGCATCCTGCGTGGGCGACGAGCGAGCCGTAGCCTGGTGTCGACGAACGAAGGGACACCATGTCGCACGCTGTCGTACTCACCGGGTTCGGAGGGCCGGAGGTCCTGCAGTGGCGGGAGGTGGAGACGCCGTCCGCCGGGCCGGGCGAGATCCTGGTGCGGGTGAAGGCCGCGGGCGTCGGCCCGACCGACCTCACCATCCGCGCCGGTCACCTGGCGAATGTCTTCCCACAGGGCCCCGGATCCGTCCTCGGGTTCGAGGCGGCGGGCGTGGTCGAGCAGTTCGGCGCCGACCTCGACGGTGTCGCGGTGGGCGACGAGGTCGCGGTGTACCTCCCCGATCAGGGCGGCTACGGCGAGCTCGTCGCCGCCTCGGTCTGGCACGCGAAGCCCGCAGAGGTCAGCTGGCAGGAGGCGGCCGCACTGCCCGCATCGGCGGAGGCCGCCCTCGGGGTGCTGCGGCAGGTCCGCGCCGCCGAGGGCGACACGCTCGTCGTGCTCGGGGCCGCCGGCTCGGTCGGCGTCATCGCCGTGCAACTCGCCCGGGCTTGGGGTGTCCGGGTGGTCGGAGCCGCATCCTCGCGCGACGAAGAGCTGATCACCTCCTTCGGCGCCGAGTTCGTCCCGTACGGCGAGGGCGTGTTCGACCGGGTCTCCGCCGTGACCGAGCGTGTGGACGCCGTGGTCGACGTCGCCGGGCACGGCGGCCTCCCGGAGGCGGTGCGGGCGACCGGCGACCCCTCGCGGGTCGTGACGCTCGCCGACCACGCCGGCGCCGCCGCCACGGGCGCGACCATGTCCAACCCGAGCCCGGACCGCGCCCCCGACGCACTGGCCGTGACACTGCCGATGCTCGCGGACGGCTCACTGCGCCTGAAGCGCAACCGTTCCGTCCCGTTCGCCGACGCGGCGGAAGCGCACCGCCTCCTCGAATCCGGGGAGACGCGCGACAAGATCGTCCTGGTTTAGCAGGCCCGACTCACGCCCACTGCTCGAAGACCATGAACGGCACGCGCGCGTGCCAGGTCTGGAACGCCTTGCTCGAGCCGAAGGTGTCCTTGGTCGAGAAGTCGATGCCGCCGTTCATCCAGAACCAGACGAGGTACCAGTCGTTGCTGCTCGCCCAGAAGTAGTTCTGGTTCGGCCAGTAGCCGCCTCCGCTGTCGCTGTGGTCCTCGTACCAGGAGGTGCCGTCGGCCCACAGCTGGTCGCGGGTGTCGAGGATCGTCTCCAGGTCGCCCGGCCCGCGGCGGTGCTGCACCATCACGCAGAGCTGGGCGCGGTTGTGGGCGACCTGCAGGCTCGAGCTGTCGGCCCAGTCGTACTCGTAGTCCACCAGCCCGGAGACGCGCACGTAGGTCGAGGGCGCTTTCGGCTTGAACCACAGCCCCAGACCGGCGCCCGCATACATCCACCCGCCCTCGGCCACCGGACGGTCGACGTACGTCTCGGTGAGGTCGATGAACATGCTCGCCTGCTGCTTGTAGACGCTCGGACCGTGCGCCGCGGTTCCGGCCGCACCGGGCGGCTGGAAGGTCGTCCAGGTCGCGTCGTACGGCGGAGTGGCGAAGGAGAGCCGGTCGCTCGTGCCCGTGGTGACCAGGCTCAGCGTGTGCAGCTCGCCGGGGGACGGCTGCACCTCGCGCGGCACGGCGACGGGAGCCTCCAGGCGCCCGAGCGCCCGGGTCAGCTCCGCGATGCGCTCGTCGCCGCGCAGCGCCTCGCCCACCACCTCGGCGCGGCGGGACGCGCGGAGGTACGCATTGCGCGACGTCCGCATTTCGCGGTCGAACAGGCGGTCGAGAGCCAGAGACGCCTCCGGCTCGTCCGGCTTCTCCTCCGCCGTTGTCGTGTTCTCCGGTTGGCTGGACATGGGGACCTCCACAGAGCTGCGTGCGTCTCACGAACAGGCTCGGGTCGTTCGCGCGACACGTTAAGCCCGCGGCGCGGCGCGCGGCAACAGCCAGTTGACGGGCATCCTCCGGTCTGTCAGGTTTGAGTCCGTCCGCTCACTCCCGGAGGCTCCCATGACCGTTCGCGTCGATCTCAACATCTCCCTCGACGGCGTCGTGGTGCCGGAGGATCCGATGGGCGCGGAGTGGGGGCGGCTGGTCGAGCACTACACAGCGACGCGCACCTTCCACGAGCGCGTGTTCCACGACACGTCGGGCGCCGGGACCACGGGTGTGGACGACCGCTACGCCGCCGCGTACTTCGAGGGCATCGGCGCCGAGATCATGGGCGCCGGAATGTTCGGCCTGCACACCTACCCCGACGACCCCGACTGGCGCGGCTGGTGGGGCGACGAGCCGCCGTTCCAGGCGCCCGTGCTGGTGCTGACGCACCGGGAGCGGCCTCCGCTCGAGTTCGCCAACGGCACGCGCTTCGAGTTCATCGCCACGACACCCGAGGCGGCTCTGGAGCGTGCCACGGCGCTGGCCGGCGACGCCGACGTGCGGATCGGCGGGGGAGCGGATGTCGTCCGCACCTTCCTGGCCGCGGGGCTCGTGGACCGCATCCACGTCGCCGTCTCGCCCATCATCCTCGGCGAGGGCACCCGGCTCTGGGACGGTCTGAGCGACCTCGACCTCGGCTACACCGCGACGTCGGAGGTCGCCGAGAGCGGCGTCATCCACGTCACGTACACGCGCTGAGACCGCTACGTCACGCGACCGGAGGGGTCCAGACGGGCGCCCCGTCGACCGCCTGTGAGATCCGACGCGCGATGACGCCGAGCTGACGTGTTTGCGCTGGGGTGAGGGCGTCGAAGACCAGCCTTTGGACGAGTTCCTCGTGCGCGGGCGAGGAGTCGACGACCTTCTCGTGCCCGCTGTCCGTGAGCACGGCGAGGGTGAACCGCCCGTCGGACGGGTCGACGACGCGGCGGACCCAACCCTTCTTCTCGAGCCGGGTGACTGCGCGGGAGAGCCGGGAGAGGGTGGAGCTGGCGTAGCCCGCGAGCGTGCTCATCCGCAACGTGCGATCCGGCGCCGTATCGAGGGCGTAGAGCACCCCGTGCTCGAAGTGCGTGAGCCCGCTGTCGCGCTGGAGCTGGGCGTCCAGCGCCGCCGGCAACCGCTCCAGCATCGTGGCGAGGGCGGCCCAGACCTCCAGCTTCTCCGCGCTCCATCCAGCTGACTCCGACGGGTTCGACATGATGTCAGCGTAGGGCCGATTGACTTGCTCAAGCAAGTCACAGCGCGTACAGTCACTTTCCTGAGCAAGTGAATGGCGCACTCGGCGCCATCCGGACCAGGGGAGAGCATGGAACTGCAATTGCGGGGCAGGAGCGCGTTCATCAGCGGATCGACGCAGGGGATCGGCTACGCCATCGCCTCGGCATTGGCCGCCGAGGGAGTGCGCGTGACCGTGAACGGCCGGGACGCGGCGCGAGTGGACGCGGCGGTCGAGCGGCTCCGTCGCGAGCATCCGGGGGCGGAGCCGTCGGGTCTCGTCGCCGACTTCGGTTCTCCGGAGCAGGTCGGGAAGCTGCTGGAGGCTCTCGGCGACGTCGACATCCTGGTCAACAACGTCGGGCTCTTCGGTCTGGCCCCGTTCGAGGACGTCGACGACGACGAGTGGGCCCGCTATCTCGAGGTCAACGTCATGAGCGGCGTGCGCTTGTCGCGGCACCTGCTCGGCGGCATGCTCGAGCGCGGCTGGGGGCGCATCCTCTTCATCAGCAGCGAGTCCGGCGTGAACGTGCCGGCCGACATGGTGCACTACGGCGTGACCAAGGCCGCGATGCTCGCGCTCGCCAACGGTCTCGCCAAGCGAACGCGTGGGACGGCCGTCACGGTGAACGCCATCCTGGGCGGCCCCACCTACTCGGACGGCGTCGCCGCGACGGTCGAGGCGATCGCCGAGGCGCAGTCCCTCCCGGCCGAGGCCATGAAGCAGGCCATCATCGGGCAGAACGCCACGACCCTCCTGGAGCGCTTCATCGAACCGCGGGAGATCGCGAACCTCGCGACGTACCTCGCGAGCCCGGTGGCGTCGGCGACGAACGGGGCCGCATTGCGGGCCGACGGCGGCGTGCTCACCGGGATGCTCTGACAGCACGTGGCGACGCGTCGTCCGTCCCGCCGGGAGGAGTACCGTCGGGTGCGGACCGAAGGGGGCGCACGTGCCGGACACCTACGCAGGCCCAGTGCCCGCCGGACTGACGACGGCGGAGTTCGTCCTGCGGCCGATCACCGCGGACGATGCGGCGAACGACCACGCAGCTGTGATGGACACGCGGGACGACCTGCGGCTCTGGGAGCAGGCCTCGTGGCCGGAGGACGACTTCACCGTCGAGGCGAACCGGGAGGACCTCCGGTCGCTGGAGGAACGTCATGCCGCCGGCCGCGCCTTCACCTACACGGTCCTGGCGCCCGCGACAGGGGAGTGCTGGGGGTGCGTCTACCTCTTCCCGACGACCGCGACCTTCCTGACGAAGGCGACCGTCACCCCGGTCGGCGACGCCGTGTGGGCGGACGTCGACCTCGTCGTCTACTTCTGGACGCGCCGCGCCAAGACCCCCGAAGGCATGGATGCGCGGCTGCTCGCCGCCCTGCGCTCGTGGCTCGCGGACGAATGGCGGGTCGCGCACCCGGTCTTCGTCACGAGCGAGCGGTTCACGCACCAGGCCGAGCTGCTGCGCACCGGCGACCTGCGCCTGCGGTTCGAGCTCGTCGAGCCCGGCAAACCGGGGACGTACCTCGGCTTCGGGTGGCCTGGCCTCCCGGCCCTGAGCGGACTAGCATCGCGCCATGCCAGCTGAGCAGACCGATGGGGACGAGCAGACGGGTCGGGACGAGCAGACGGGTCGGGACGAGCAGACGGGTCGGGACGAGCAGTCAGGCGGGGACTTCGCCCTGCCGGTGGCCATGACCGGTCGCGCGAGCCCGGCGAAGGCGGCGGTCGGCGACGAGCCCGTGTTCGCCTACATTGCGAGCCTGCCCCAGCCGCAGCGCGGAATCGCAGAGGCGGTCGACGCCCTGGCGGCCGCGACCCTCCCGAACCTCCAGCGCTCCGTCAAATGGGGCATGGCGTACTACGGGGTCGGTGACGGCTGGCGCTTCTCCAGCGGCGGCTTCGCCGGGCACGTGAAGCTCATGTTCATCAACGGCACCGCGCTCGACCCGGTGCCGCCGGTGACCCCGACCGGGATGGGCAAGGCGACCCGCGGGGTCGAGCTGGCCTCCATCGACGATCTCGACGAACGGCAGGTGGCCGAGTGGATGCGGCAGGTCACCTCCGTCCCCGGCGTCGGAGGCAGGAAGCGGTGACGCCGAGGGGATCCGCGCCGCGGCCGTGTCGCCGAGCGACCCGATGAGCGGGACCCTGGGGACGACGCGCGACTCCTACGCCGACGCGCAGTACCGACCGCCCGCCGCGATCCGGTGGAACGGCTGGTGGTTCCTCGCCGCCGGCGCACTTCCGCTCGTTCTGACCGTCCTCTTCCGCGTCCTGCCCGTCGCGCTGCCGCAGCCTGTCGCGCTTCCCGTGAGCGTCGCGACTGTCGTGCTGAGCTACGCATGGATGGTGGCCACCCTGGTCGTCGCGTCGCGCGTCCGCGGGCTGAAGTCCCTCGAGAAGGACTTCGGTTGGACGATCGAGCCCGTCGACATCCTGATCGGAGCGGCCGCCGGGGTGGTGCTGATCGGCCTCGCGGCAGTCATGGCGCCGGCTATTCGGGCGCTCGGCACGCCGCAGACCAACGTCCACCTCACCGGAGACCACGTGTGGGACACGATCAGAGTCTTCCTGCTGCCCACGATCGTCGCCGCGCCGGTGGAGGAGTTGCTGTTCCGCGGTCTGCTGATGCGGTGGATCCGGATCTGGATCGTGCGGCGCCGACCCGAGGCCCAACCGTCCCGAGCCATCCACGCGAGCGTGCTGATCTCGGCGGTGATCTTCGCAGCGACCCACCTCTACCAGGTCTCCACCCTCGCAGGCATCGCGAACCTCGGCCTCCAGACGTTGCTGCTCGGGATCGTCGCCGGCTACCTCGCCACGCGCACAGGCAGGCTGGGCCCCGCAGTGGTCACTCACGGGGTCCACAACGCCATCGTCGGCGTGCTGGCCCTGACGTTCACCGCGTGAAGACGGGTCCAACGAATGAACCCGGAGATTCCGCGTCGAACGCGACGGATGCGCGGTTTCGCCGTCGCCGCGTGGATCGTCGGACCTATCGTCTCTTTCAGCGCGGTCGTGGTCGACCTCGTCGCGCCGGAGAGCCACCTCGCTTGGTTGCGAGCACTGCTGCTCTTCGCCGGCACCGGAGTATTCGCGGCGGGATGGGGGCTCTGGTACCGCTCCGACCCGGTGTTCGACCCCGCCTACGATCCCGACGGCGCAGGGGATCAGTAGTTCATTCGTGCGTCCGCCCCTGCGGCCCGAGGGAGGCGATCCACCGCTGCCAGCGCACGAGCACCCGCGGTTCCGCCGTGTGCCCGTGCGGCTGGTGCGGGTGGTTGCCGCGCCCCTGGTGTCCTCGCGCGACGCGCGAGCGGTTCTGCGCGGGACGGTTGTCATCGTGTTCGGGCACGCCCGTGATGCGGTGGGTGAGGGTGTGGAGTCGTTCGCTGATCATGGTCGGTGCTCTCCTTCGGTGATGCCGGCGGCGTCGACGACCTCGACAACAGCTGCGTACATGTTCACCGTCCTAACGCTGTAAGGACGTTAACCTTACGGTGTTAGGCTGCGATGTCAAGGAGCCCGATGCCACTCAGCAGAGAAGATGTCGTCTCCGCCGCCCTGACGCTCTGCGACGCTCACGGCGCGGAGGCCGTCACCCTGCGCGCGCTCGCGGCGGCGCTCGGTGTTCAGGCACCGTCCTTGTACACGCACGTGCGCAGCAAGGCCGACCTGCTGGACGCGCTGGGGGACAGGATCATGGACGAGGTGCTCGCGGGTCTCGGCATCCCGGACGAGACGACCGTGTGGCGCGAGTGGATGCTGGACGCCGCCCGCCGCCTGCGCGCCGGCCTGCTCGCGCACACCGATGGCGCCCGCATCGTGGCCAGCGCCCGGTCATCCCTCCGCCGCGCAGACTTCTCCGAGCGCGCCGTCACCGCGCTGATCGGCGCCGGGGTGAACCTGCCCGAGGCGAGGCTGACGGTCCTGGCCGTCGAGCGCTTCACCGTCGGCTACGTGCTGGAGGAGCAATCGGCACCGCCGGATACCGGGGGAGCGGAGGTCGACCACGCCGAGCTCATGGCGCGCCTCCCGAACCTGACCGCGGCGATCATCGCCTACTTCGAGCCCGGCCGCACCGCCGACGACCTGTTCGACGACGAGATCCGGCTCATCCTGCGCGGCTGAACGCCGGGCCACTCGCGGGCTAGGCTCGAGCTAGACGCGAAGACGGATGACGGGGGAGGGCATGGCGACGATCGAATGGGCGCTGCTCGAGCTCGCCATGTCGGCCGATCCGGTCGGACGTGTCTCCGCGCTCGTCGTGGTCTCGACGGTGCTCGTGGCCTTCGGCCTCGCTGCGGTCGTCATCGCGAGCGCGGCGCGGACCGCGGTCCGATCGTCCGTGACGACCGTCACGGTGACGATTCCCGCGCGCCGCTTGGCAGCGACTCCGCCCGCGCCGCCCGGTGCCGTCTGGCGCATCCCGCTCTCCGGGCTTCCGGCTCCGCGCGCTCCGGGCGACGTGCTCCGCCGGCCCCTGCGCGCGCTCTGACGATCTCGTCCGCCCGCAGAGCGATCGGCAGACGACCGATCTCCCTCTGAGCACGGACGGACACCATGCACCACACCTCCCTCTGGCGACGCCTGCACACGCGCGCCACCCTCTTCAGCGGCTGGACCTGGGTCGCCGCCGGATCCCTGATCGGCTTCGAGATGCTGGACATCGTCTTCGGGGCCTTCATTCTCGCCCCGGAGTTCTTACCGCTGGTGATCGTGGCCCTCGCGCTCGTCTGGCTCTTCCGCGATCGACTGCGCCGCGGAGTCCTGCGACTGCGCGTCCGGCTGCGTCTCGCCCGGATGCGCCGACGCCGCGCTCAGCGACGCGCGCGATAGCGCAGGTGTAGCACTCCGTCGCCCTGGACGACCTCCTCGGGTCCGCCCAGGAGCTGCGGCGCGTCGACCGAGCCGAAGAAGCGGATTCCGGAGCCGATCACGACCGGAACGACATCCATGCGCACCTCGTCGACGAGTCCCGCCGCGAACGCCTGGCCTCCGACCTCCCCGGCGGCGACCTCGACGATCCGGTCGCCGGCGAGGTCCTGCGCGGCGGCGACGGCCTCCGCGATCCCGTCGACGAAGCGGAACGGCGCGTCGGGATCCCAGCCGTCGGGCGCCGGACGGTGCGAGACGACGACCACGTGATCGATCCCGCTCGGAGGGGTGCCGTCCCACCCGTCGGTCAGGTCGAACACGCGACGCCCGGCGACGGTGACGCCGATCCGGTCCCAGTACGGCCGCACGTAGTCGTACGAGGCCTGCGAGACCTTCAGCACGCCGCTCTCATCCAGCGGGACGTCGCCGCCAAGCAACCAGTCGAACAGCTCCCCGGGCTGGTCGTGGTCATCCGCGATGAACCCATCCACCGACACCGAGGCGTACATGACGACTTTCCCCACGGATCGCTCCTTCGCTCGCAGCTGGCCCCTACCGTAGCGCGTCGGATCCGGTGCGCGCAGGGTGTCTACGCCGCCTGATGCGTGCCGACCAGCTCCTGCACCGCCTTCGTGACTGCGGCGAACTCGTCCTGCTTGCGCGCCACGAGTTCGAGGGCATCGAGCCCGACCGCGAGCAGGTCCTGCGTCACCTCGCCCGGGTCGGTGAACTTGTGGCTGGCGTCGCCGGTGAGGCCTCCCTCGAGCGCGAGCCGGCCGACCAAGTCGAGCTTGAGAACCTTCGTGCCCTCGGTGAAGCTGACCTTGTCGAAGTCGACCCAGACGATGTTCGGCCGCGTCGTCGACTCGAAGGTGTAGCGCTTGTTGGTGAGGTCGAGCACGACCTGCCAGATCGTCTGCGACGCGTCCGGCTTGCCCGGCTCGGGCGTACGGAAGGGTCGGGCGGCGTTGCGGATAATGCTGAACATGGCCGCCATCGCGTCGATCTGCGTCTTCGGCTGCACCTGGTGCGCGACGTAGAACGAGGCACGCGCGAATCGATCGCTCGCGAGCGTCGAACCAGGGAGCGGCTTGTCACCGCCGAGTCCCTCGACCTCCTTGACGAGCTCGAGCTGCTTGTCGAACGTGGGGGAGTTGGTCATGACCAGGTAGTCGCGGCTGTGATAGACCTTCGGCTTGCCGTCGGTGTACTCGATGATCGCCGAGTCCCCGGCGGCGTCGTTGATGGCGAGATGGAGTGTGGGCACGATGTGGCCGGTGGGGTCGAAGAGCTGCGCGATCCCGACCTGTGAGGTGTTCGTCCACTCGACGGCTTCGGCGACCGTCGCGAAGTTGTCGAGGTAGTACTGCAGCCAGACGGCCTGGCTCAGCTGGATGGCGTCGGCATCCGGCTTTCCGTAGTCGGACTCCGCGAGCCACAGGATGTGACCGGCGAAGCCTTCCTCGTTCATGCCGTCGGTCGCGATGAGGTCGAAGGCGGTGGCGACGACGCTGCCGTACTTCGCCTTCCAGGTGAGAGTGCCGTTCACACCGTCGGAGCGCTCGATGCCGCGCGGCAGCTTCCACAGGTTCGTCAGGAGGTCCAT
Organism: Leifsonia naganoensis; assembly: GCF_013410615.1. NCBI lineage: Bacteria > Bacillati > Actinomycetota > Actinomycetes > Micrococcales > Microbacteriaceae > Leifsonia > Leifsonia naganoensis. The sequence continues at coordinate 3,792,329 of NZ_JACCHJ010000001.1, read as the reverse complement.
GTGGAAGTCCATGTTCCGTCCGACGATCACCGATCCGTTGGCGTCGGGCCAGACAACTCGTGTGCACATACATCGCATCCGTTCTCTCATTCCGCCCCTCGGCGAATCGGAGGGGCGGGCACTCCCCATCCTGAAGGCACTGCCGCCGGGACCGAATAGGTGATTTCGGGAGCAGGAGTCGGGTCGGCGGCGCACCCCTGAAATGGGGGCGACGGGCGGCGAGACTTCGTTGACGGAGATCAATCAGCTCTCATAGGGTTGTCACGCCCGTCTTCGGGCCACGTACCTCGGGGGGAAAGACATGATCGGTTCCGCGCGCTCACGGTGGGCACTCGTCACAACGGTTGCAGCGTTGGTCACCGGCGGCATACTGGTGTCGGCTCCCGCGCAGGCGGCTACCGCGTCGATCGGGGTGACCGTACCGGTCGTCTACTCGGACTCCTGGGAAAGCGGAATCGATGTCATCGGCGGTGGTTTCACCCCGAGTTCGACGGTGACGCTCTCGATCGACTGGGTGCGCGACAGCGACGGGACGAAGGTGCACTACGGCGACAGGACGACGCCCGCGAGCGCGTCAGGCATCATCTCCGTCATCGGATGGGTGCCCGCGATGGCGCCGGGCATCTGGGCCGATTCCACTCTCACCCTCTCGGCCACGAGCGATTCCGGGGATACATCGAACGCGGTGGCGTTCGATGTCCGCAGCACGCCCGGCATTGAGACGAATGCGCCGACCCTGACGACGGCGCAGTTCATGGATGCCGCCATCGGCCTCTTCGTTCAGGCCAGTGGATTCACACCGGGTGAGACCGTCGCATTCTCGGCGGTCTACAACGGCACACGTCTTCCCGCGCCGGCGTCGCTGGTCGCGGACAAGTACGGTTCCGTCTCGTGGCAGTACGTGCGCACCGGGGTCACAGCCGCCGGAAGCGTCGTCATCGAGACCGCCGGCGCAACCTCGCAGTGGGGCACCACTGTGGCCATCACCGGGCCGACCATCGGCGGTTCCACTACTCCAGGTGGTCAGGGCGGGACGTCTGATCCTGAGGTCGTCGCAAAGCCGACGGCGCGTGCCCTTCCTGTCGTCAGCGGCTGAGCGATGAGGCGTAGGACGCGCGCCGCCCTCGCGGTCGCCGCCTCCGTCGTTGTCATCGCCGTAGCCGGAGTGCTCGCGGTCGCGCTTTCTGGACCCGCTGTATCCACGGGGTCGTCTTCCCTGCCGTCCGCGTCCCACTCGTCCTCGACTCCCACCGGTGCGGCCCAGTCCAGGACACCGCCGACGCAGGCTCCTGCTCCTCCGATCCTCAGCGGTGATCAGGTGGCAGCCCTCACCCCGGCGGACTACCGGGCAGTGATCCCGGGTCTTGTGCCCGCGCCGCCCACCGCGACGTGGATGTCGGTCTTCGAGCTGCAGTCCGACACCCCGCTGTTCGGGGCCGACCGGACCGCCCCGATCGCCCGATTCGAGTCTCGCGACTTCTTGGGCGAGCCGTCCGTCGTTGTCAGGGTCGCCGTCGACGGGCCGTGGTCCCTCGTGCTCGTGCCGAGCAGGCAGCTCCTGCCCTCGCAGGCGGCCGCGGGGGAGTCGGCGCCGGCTCAGAGCGCTGGCTGGCTGCCCACGAACGCGCTGACTCCCGGCGCCACCGTGCGGAATCGCATCGTCGTCTCGGTCTCCGCTCAGTCGTTGACGATCACCGATGCTGGCGGGCGACCGGAACCGAGGTTCGCGGTGGGGGTCGGCGCTCCGGGAACGCCGACGCCCGTCGGGGTGACCGGTTACCTCGAGGCGCAGTATCTGGACCCCGCCCAAGGCCAGAGCACCCATCGCATCCAACTCAGCTCGCTGCACGCGACGGCAGCGGACGAGCCGTACGGCGGCTCGGACGGTGGGCTCATCGGCATCCACTACGAGTCCGACTCGTCCGGCGCCATCTCTCACGGGTGCATCCGCCTCGGCGCGGAAGCCATCACCGCCGTCGACGCGTTGGCACTCGGCACCCCGATCATCATCGTCTCGTAGGACGGAGCACCCGTGCACAAGTACCCCTTCGCACGCTGCGTATCTGTCGTGGTGGCGCCACTATGAGGCCCGACATCGAGTTCGCAGAGCGCTTGATGGGGCCGGCCACGAGGCGCCTCTTCCATCGCTGGGGCTGGATCCCTCAGATGATCGGGTCGGCGTTCTTCCTGGCGTTCGGCTTCGGGGTGTTCTTCGAACTGCGTCCGGTCAATCTGGTGGCGGCGATCCTGGGGCCGTTGTTCTCCTGGGCCGCGACGTGGTTCACGTTCACGCAGGCACTGCGAACACGAGCGCGACGCTCGATCGACCATCCGAATGACATGTGACCGATCAGGCATCCGTGGCCCGCTCCCGGTTGCTTCGAGTCGTTCGTCAGTCGCCGGGGGAGCAGGGCGCCTCATAGTCGGCCCAGACGACCTTCCCGTCGGAGAGGGAGAAGTCGGCTGACATCTCATCCGGCTTGGTCTGGTTGCACGGCCCGAATTCGGCACCGTCGTAGGTGAGCCAATCGATGTGGAAGACACCGCCGGCGTACCGGATCGATGTGACGACAGAGTGTTCGTTGTGGTCGAAACTGCCGAAGTCGAAGCTGGTGAGAAGATCACCTCTAGGCCCGTAGAACCCGAGCACCTGCGGCCAGTTCACACCTCCGAGGTGGCAGGCGAACGCGACCGCGAACGACGGGTTCCCCTGCGGGTCCGTGGACTGATCCCACAGATAATTGTTCTCATCGTCCGTGGCGAGCATGGTCGCCCCCTCAGACTCGTCGATCGGAAGTCTCCCGTCCACCAGCTGCCCGGCATCGCGTTCGCACATCGCGGGGGCGGTCAGGCTTTCCAGCTGCTCGTCGGTCACCGTGGTGGGACCGCCCGGGGCGGCGGTGACGGTGACCGTCACGGTCGCCGGTGTGGCCGGCGGCCCGGAAGTGCAACCGGTCAGCGACGCCACCGCGAGGGCCACGCCCGCTCCGGCGACTGCCAAGCGTGTACGCGAACGTCCAGACATCGTCGTCTCCGTCCTTGCCGGAGTTCGGGCTCCGGCTTCGCCGCACACGATAGCGCGCGAACGGGCGTGTGGCGACGCTTCTGTGAACGCGGGCAGCTCGCCTGAAAGGCTGCCGTCCCGCAGGCACCGGGGGAGTCGAACTGGTGACCGCGAGCGAAGGGTGATGCGCTTGACTGCTCATCAGCAGCCCAGTTGGGTTCGACCGACGATGTACGTCGCTTCGATCCTCATCGTGGTCGGGCTCATTGCCCTGGGAGTAATCGGCTTTGTACACGCAGGCCGATGGCTTGCGATCGCGGCCGCGGTGCTCATGATCGCGGGGATATTGCTCTGGCTGATCGCCGGCATCGCCTACCGGAGAGCGGGCGGGGAGCGAATCAGGTGAAGGTCATCTTCCGATACATCATCCCGGCGATCGTCGTGGTCGCCGGGATGATGTAAGCCATCTTCGTGATGAAGTTCACCACCAGAGACCTCGGGTGACCGCGTCAGAGCGGACGCCACACTGCATTCGGCGCGGCGTTGGTTGTGTCGGGCGTCGTGGAGGCATCGGTGGACGCCTGCGGATCGGTTGTTTGTGCTGTCGCACCGACGTTTGGCGCGGGAGCGGGAATTGCGGGAGTATCGCTCGATGAATGTCTCTCCCGAGCCGCGACGTGACGACAGATCAGAGTCGTTGGGGAGACTTCTGGTACGGCTCCTTGCTCTTCCGCTCGCCGCCATCGGTGCCGCGATATGCGCCATTCTCACCCGTGGGCCGGTTCAGACAGCTTCGATCGTCGTCGGACTCGTGGCGGTCTCGGTTGAGATTGGGTGGCTGGCTGCCGCCCGGCGAAAGCGTCCGGAGTTCTTCCGACGGACATCGATGAATTCGGGAGCAGTAGTCGCTCGATATGCTTCAGCAAGGTCGGAGGCCGCGAGGAGACACGGGGACGGGATCAATGGTTGTTCCGAGGAGAGTGCTGGAGGTGTTCGTGCGCTACATCCTTCCCGCCCTCGGCATCCTCCTTGGGACGGGTTTCGGGGCATACGCCCTCGGGTTGCTGGGAGCTGACCATCTCACGGCGGCAACGCGTACCTCCTTCCTCGTCGCGTCTGCCCTCTGTCTAGCGGCGGCCATCCTTCTCGCCGTCCTCGCAAACCGGCGCTCCCAACGCGAGCAATGGCATGCCGATCGCGCAGGCAACGAGATTCACCATCCCAGCGGCGAAGGGGAAAGCTAGTACGTACCCAATTCGGGGGCCATCGTCGCCTAGCGTCTTGCACGGGGTAGACCGGCGGGTACATACTCTGCGTCGGCTGAGTGATTCTCGCTTTTGGGGGGAGTGGTCGGCCAGCGTTTCAGCGTCAGTGGGGCCGCGCGCCGGTGTCGATGACGCATGCCCGATTCGTGCTGACACGTGTGCCTGCCGGGTCCCGCAGCCCGTTGCGTTTCGGTGGTCGTGTTTGGCAGGTTGTGATGCGCTTTCTGAGTTCTCGTCGTTCGCGTTTGGGTGTGTTGACCGGGGTTGCTGCGGTCGCGTTAGTGGTGGCGACGGTGTCGCCGGCGCAGGCGGTGGTTCGGTTGGGGTTGCCGGCCCGTCCGACAGCGACGGGGCAGACTGGTGCTAGACCGAATGCGACCCGCTGGGGCTTCGCAGTTTCCGACCGGGTGTCGGCGAGTGTGGATGTCGGCACGGGGAACCTGATGGTGACGACGCGGGGTCTGGATCTTCCGGGCATCTCGGGCTCGGTGTCGATCGGGGCGACGTACAACTCGTTGGCCGCGACCACTGGTTCCACCTCGACGATCGGTGCGAACAACTGGGCGTATGGGTTCGCTGGTGCCGGGTCGTTGAGCACGGTGTCCGGGGGAGTGGTGTACACCGCCGGCGATGGGGGTACCTGGTTGTTCGCGCCGGGGTCGGGTTCGACGACGGCGTACACGTCGCCGGCCGGGCTGAAAGCCGACCTGGTCGGCACGGCTAGCGGGTACACGCTGACGCAGCGTGAGACGCAGCGGGTGATCACATTCGATAGCAACGGCAACCCGGTGAGTGTGGCGGACCGGAACGCGAACGCAACGAAGCTCTGCTACACGGTGTCGCCATGCAACGGGACACCTGGCCCGTACACGGGGGCGCCGCTGGCCGTGGTGTCTCCGGCAGGTACTGCGGGTGCAGCAACCGCGGCCCTGGCGTACTCGACCTCGACCACGACGTTGACGGTGTCCCAGAGCAGCGGCAGCTCAAGCAGGAGTATCCAGTACGCGAAGAACGCGAGCTCCAACCTGACCGGTTTCACCGACGCGACCGGGAAGACGACGACGTTCGGGTACACCTCCGGCAAGCTGACCTCGATCACGTCCCCGACGGGGGCCGTGACGAACATCACCTACGACGCGGTCGGAAAGGTCAGCCAGGTCGACCAGCTGAACACGACAACCGGATCCCCGGGCACCTCGACCACGCGGTTCTCGTTCTACCTGGCCACTGAGACCTATGTGGCTGGCCCGAACACATCCACGTCTTCGTCGATCTCCGCATCCCCGCACCTGACCTACACGATCGATCCCACCAAGCGGGTGAGCAAGGTCGTCGACGAGCAGGGCCGGCAGCGGCAGGCGACGTACACGGGCTACTTCGACACCGCGAGCACCACGTCCGGGACCGGGTCCACGGCCGGCACGACGACCGGCGACTACACCGCCAACAGCGGCCAGTCGCTGACGAAGGTGACCTCACCCGGAGGCGCCGCCAATCAGACCGCATACGCCAACACCGCCCCGGGCACCCAGTACCTGCCCTCGTCCAGCACCGACGACGCCGGCAACGCCACCGCGTACACGTACAACGGAACCGGCAACCCGTTGACCAGCGCACAGGGGACTCCGACCGCGACCGCCACTCTCACCTTCAACACTGATGGCACGGTCGCGACCGCGCTGGCGCCGGGCAACGGCACCAACGCCACCGGCTACGGGTACACCAACCACCAACTGACGTCGATCACCCCGGTGACCGGTTCCAGTCTCGGCAGTCGCGCCATCACGTACGACGACTTCGGTCGGGTGAAGACTGCGACTGACGGTCGCGGAAACACCACGACCTACGGGTACGACAAGGACGACAGGCTGACGTCCACCACCTTCTCCGACGGCACCCACTCGGTCGTCAACACGTACGACGACGCAGGCAAGCTGAAGACCTCTGTCGATGCCGCCGGCACGACCACCAACACCTACGACCAGCTCGAGCGCCTCACCTCGACCGTCAACACGGCCGGCGGCGGGACCGAGACCTTCACCTACGACAAGGCCTCGCACCTGGTCACGCTGAGCGACTCCCGCGGCACCTCCACGTACTCGTACGACACCTCCGGGGTCGCGACCCAGATCGCGTACACGCAACCGTCCTCCTCGCCACCATCCGGAGTCCTCGCCTTCGCCACCGACAACCAGGGCCGCCGCACCGACGAATGGTTGCAGACCGACGCGACCAACACCACCTGGTCGGCGCATACTCACACCAGCTACGACACCTCCGGTCGGGTCACCGAGATCGCCGCGTACTACGGCACCGGCAACGCCTCCAACACCAAAACCCTGGACATCTCGTACTGCTACAGCGCCGGCGCGGTCGCGCCCGCCTGTCCGACCACCGCCAGCGCCGACCGACACAAGATCCAATGGTCCAAAGACAACATCTCCGGCATGGTCACCGCCTACGCCTACGACGGATCCGGCCGGCTGCAGTCCGCCACCCAATCCGGAGCCACCGGCGCCAACACCTACACCTACACGTACGACGGCCGCGGCAACCGGCTCACCGCCGTCGTCACCGGTGCCAGCCCCTCCGGCCAAACCCTGACCTACAACGCCGCCAACCAGATCACCACCACCGGGTACAGCTACGACGGCGCCGGCAACCTCACCGCCGCTCCCGGCGCCACCTACACGTACAACGGTGCCCAGCAGATGACCTCCTCCATCAAGTCCGGCACCACCTCGACCTACATCTACGCCGGTGCCTCCCAGAACGCGGTCCTGTCCGAGACCACGACCGCGAACACCTACCAGCTCGTCTACGGCGGCACCGACCAACAGGGACAGCCTGAGATCCAGCAGGTGAAAATCGGCACCAACACCGCCTACATCGAGCACGACCCCATCACCGGGCAGCCGCTCCTGTTGCGCACCTCGTCCGGCAAGCAGTCCCTCTACGTGTACGACGGCACCGGCAACCCCGCCGCCCTGCTCACCTCCGACTCCTACGTCGCCTTCGCCTACACCTACGACCCCTACGGCACCCCGACCCTGACCAAGAACTCCGGCGGTTCCGGAGTGCCACAGAACCCCTACCTGTTCAAAGGCGGCATCCAAGACCGGGGGAGCGGGCTCGTCAAATTCGGTCTCCGCTGGTACAACCCGATGACGGGCACCTGGACCCAACAGGACACGTTGGACGCGCCCCTCGACCCCGCCAACGCCAACCGATACACGTTCGCGGGAGGCGACCCCACCAACGGAGCGGATCCCACCGGCTATTCCTGCTCGGGCGCCATCCTTGGAGCCAGCGCATCGGTGTTCGTTGAGGTTCTTGCTGGTGCGGCTGTCATCGCTGGGACTCCCTCACTCGCGTTGGGTGCTGCCGCAGCAGAAGGCTTCGCCGTAGGAGCAGGTTTGACTGTCTCCGCGGTCGGCGACGCCGTGGAAGAGTGCAGTTGATGAATACCAAGAGGCGTCGAACGCTATTCGCAGTCCTGACGGCTGCTGCGGTAATTGGCCTCGTCGTGTCAGTTGTCTTTGTAGAAGGGCTGGCACTGCGAATCGGTCTCGCAGCGTTATCGGCGCTGCTGGTCGTGATCTTCGCTGCCAACCTCTCACGCCTCGGCCGACGGAGAGGAGGCGGGAACTGAGCCCGCTAGGTCGTCCTATTCATACTCTGGCGTGGCGTAAGGTCCCTCGCCTAAGCGCGGGTGCGCATGGGTGGTTCCCTCTTGAAGGCGCTCCAGTGGAGTTTCGGGCAGGTCGGCGGGGGAGGGGACGGTGGCTGTGGCGTTTTCGACCAGGTTCGCGGCGAGGTCATCCAGTGCCGGCCGGATGATGGGGCTACCGGGGATGGTCGCGTCCACTTCAATCTCGATCGGGACGTCGAGGCCGGGGATCTCTCGTGCGTCTCGTTCGATCTGGTCCTTCAGCGCCGCGCCGTAAGTGGCCCATTCTTCGGCCTGCAGTTCCTCGGGCGCCTCGGACAGGTCGAACGGTTCCAGTGCCGCCTCTCGTTCCTTGAGAAGCCTGGTGTACTCCGCTCCGAGTTCTGGACTCTTGGCGATGTAGACGGTCGTGAAGCACCCCATCTCACGAATCGTTTCTTCAAGAAGGCGCACCTCCTCCTCGGGAGTGTCTTGGTGGCCGGCCCGCCAGGCCTCCCAGGACCCAGGGGGCGCAGCGGCGTCCTGAGGAACGAGGGCGCCATCTTCACCCACTTCGTACCACCACACGTACTTGGAGTCGTCGACCGCGAGGCCCCGGCTGGCCTCGTCGTACGCGCGCTGTATGGCGTCCTGCGCGTCGTCGTAGACCTGGGAGCTCGCGAGCGCTCCGCGAGGAGGTCGTCGACGGCGAGGGTGATCCGGATGGGCTCGGTCCGGTAGCGGGGGAGAAGATCTTCGGGTGCGATCGCATTGACGGCGTTGCGGATGATGTCCGCCTCCCAGGACCCTGGCCGGCCGGCGAGCAGGTTCTCCACGCCGCCCAGGTTCGCGGCGGCGCCGGCGAGGACCTGGAGAGCGATCTCGCCGAAATCTAGACGTCGCTCGGCGCCGGCGCCCGTGAGGTAGGTGGCGCGCGCAGCGGCGGTAAGCGCGTCGACCGCCACGCGCTCATGATCAGAAAGCGCCGACTCGAGCTCCGCCTCGAGCGATCGCACGCGCCCGGCGGCCCGTTCGGCATCCTCCCGCGCCTCGTGCGCCCGTTCGGCCAGCCCGAGTAGGCCGAGCCGGCGGAGGGGGAGAGCGTTGACGAAGAAGCCCTGGCCTTGTCGAGCCACGACCAGGCCCTCGTCGATGAGGGCGGCATAAGCCGACCGAATCGTCTGGACCCCATTGGTTCCGAACCGGATGCCCAGCTCGCGTGTCGTTGGTAGCTGGTCACCGACCTTGTACGCGCCCGACGCCAGGAGTCGACGCAGCTCAGCACGGATTTGTTCGTAGATAGGGGTGTCGTTCGCCATGGCAACACCACAGCATCAGCAGTAGTCAAGTGATCTAGATAAGCTGACGGCTGACATAATGTGCATTATCAGCGGCGCATTATCTACGTATCCAGAAGGGGTCGGTCGCAGTAGTCGGCTCGGCGTCCCGGCGCCCTCTGATCACGGGATGCGGCCGACAAGCCGCACAGCGCAACAGCTGCGCACAACACGAGGGCCGGGACTGCCCGACGGCCGGTCGCGCCGTCCAACCGCTCGCGACAGCCACGAGGACAACAAAGCTGACATAACGAGGCCACCCCGATTGTCACAAAGGATGTAGACCGTCGGCCTGAGTTCCGTCGCCGGGTCTCGTAAGCTCGATCGAGTTGCGCACGGCCGATCGTCTTCCTGCCGCGGCCAGGGGGTTCGGTGGATGTGACGAGGGCCGTGTGCAATCTCCTCCGGCTCGCGGATGCTGCCCTCGCAGTTCTTAGCGGTCGGGGGTAAACCATCCGCCGTTTACGGCAAGCCACATCACCGATAACAAAGCGCTCAGCGAGGCCGCTAACCAAAGATTGACGCGGCCTTGACGCGTCCTTCCAAGGAGGACGATTGCGATCACGATGAGTGCGGTTCCCAGCAGCGAAACACCCCGGGCGACGCACAGCTTCCATTCTTCCGCTGCGATCTGCTCGGGTGAAGGCCGCTCGCCGAAGAATGAAATCAACGACAGTTCCTCCCACGCTTGGAAGAAAAGCGGGATGACAAGGTTCATCAGCGGAAGAACCACTGACCACGCCAATACTGTCGCAACCGTCCCGAATACCGTTCGTGCGGCCCCCGCGGGCGATCTCATCACATCACCCCGTGCGCGCCCCCGCGTCTCGATAGCTGCACGCTTCATCGAATCCCCCTTGGACCACAATCTGAGTGCACCGGCTCACACCCTGTCCATCCCGCGAACGGGTGGCGCGTCCCGGCTCGCCCAGTGGAATTCCCTCAGACTCTCGCCTTCACACTCTTAGCTAGCTAGGCTAGTTAAAAGCCGATCTAGCGAGGCACTGATGTCGAAGAAGCACGACGAGGCCATGGTCATCGAGTACGACCGCAACGGGGACGCCTCCGCACTGCGGGAGCGCAGCAAACCGCTCCCCGCACCCGGGCCCGGCGAGGTCGTGGTGGAGGTCATCGCCACCGGCATCAGCCACATCGACGGTTTCATCCGCAGCGGACGCGAAGCGGACTGGCCCGAGACCGCCTTCCCGCGCGGTTCGGGCAGCGACTTCGCCGGCATCGTGGTCGGCGTCGGCACCCAGACGAACGGCTTCGGGGTCGGCACCCAGGTGATCGGACACGTGCGATCCGGAGCGCACGCGACCTTCATCGTCGTGCCGGTGACCGCTCTCGTCACGAAACCCAAGAACGTCAGCTGGGAGGTCGCGGGCGGCCTCTATCTGGCCGGTGCCACCGCACTGGACACGCTCGATGGGCTCAGACTCGGCGCCGATGACGTCGTCGTGATCTCCGCGGCGGCCGGAGCGGTCGGGAGCATCGAGGCGCAGCTGGCGAAGCTCACCGGAGCGACCGACATCGGCACGTGCGGCGACCGCAACTTCGACTACCTGCGACAGCTCGGGATCGCACCGGTCAAGTACGGCGACGGGATCGCAGAACGCATCCGCACCGCCGCCCGCAAGCCCGTCACCTGCTTCATCGACAACTTCGGCCAAGACGGACGGGCCCTCGCGCAGGAGCTCGGAGTCCCCGAGAGCCGCTACCGGTCCAGCCTCGACCGCCGCGACACGGAACTGCGGCTGCTCGGCGACGACCCCGACGCCGTCGCCCACGGAACGCACCAACTCGAGCGACTCGCCCGGCTGGCGGCGGACCACGCGTTCACGCTCCTGATCTCGGGCTTCTACCCGCTCAGCTCGATCGTCGAGGCGTACGGCGACCTCCAGCTCCTGCACTCGCGCGGAAAGATCGTGCTCGGCACCCATCCTGTGACGACGTACCGCACGGTCACGGCCCGCTCGGTCCAGGAAGCGGGAGACTGAACGCCGTGGCGTCGACGCGCACCCGCTGGGCCGGCCTGGTCTTCATCAGCATCGCCGTGTCGTTGATCATCGTCGATTCGACGATCGTCAACGTGGCCATCCCTTCCATCGTCACGGAGCTCTCGATCACCTCGACGCAGGTGCAGTGGGTCCAGGAGTCGTACACGCTCGTCTTCGCGGCGCTGCTGCTGGTCTTCGGCACGCTGGCCGACCGGTTCGGGAGGCGTGCCATCCTCCTGACGGGCGTCGGTATCTTCGCCCTGGCCTCGGTCGCAGCGTCGCTCGCCCCGACCGGCGACCTGCTCATCGCCGCACGCCTCGTCCAGGGCGTCGGCGGCGCGATGGTGCTGCCGACCACGCTGTCCCTGATCAACGCGACCTTCCGCGGCCGCGAGCGCGCGATCGCGTTCGCCGTGTGGGGATCGACGATCGGAGGGATGACCGCCCTCGGTCCCCTCCTCGGAGGCTGGCTCACCACGGTCTACTCGTGGCGCTGGGCGTTCGCCATCAACATCCCCCTCGGCATCATCATCGTGATCGGCGTGCTCCTGACGGTCACCGAGTCGAAGGACGCCGACAACACACGGCGAGTGGATGTCGTCGGCGCCGCCCTCTCGGTCATCACCAGCGCCTCGCTGGTCTTCGCTCTGATCGAGGGCCGTACCTACGGCTGGTGGGAGGTGAAGACCCGACCTGTGATCGGCGACTGGACCTGGCCCTTCGCCCTCTCCCCCATCCCGTTCGCGTTCGCCCTCGCGGTGATCGCGGGGGTCGTCTTCGTCCTCTGGGGACGAGCACGGCAGCGGCGCGGCCGCAGCACGATGCTGCCCTTCGACCTCTTCGCCATCCCCTCGTTCCGCAACGGCAACCTGGCCGCGATGATCGTCTCCCTCGGCGAGTTCGGCATCATCCTGTCGCTGCCCATCTGGCTGCAGAACGTGCTCGGGTTCAGTGCCGTGCAGACGGGCCTCATCCTGCTGGCCCTCGCGATCGGATCCTTCGTCGCCAGCGGGTTCGCCGGCGCCTTCGGAAACCGGATCGCCCCGGTAGTGATCGTGCGCGTGGGCCTGGCCGCAGAGATCGTCGGTGTCGGTGGACTCGCCCTGGTGATCGCGCCGGACACCGCGTGGGGCGTCCTGCTCCCCTTCCTCTTCGTCTACGGGTTCGGGGTGGGCCTGGCGACCGCCCAGCTGACCGGCGTCGTCCTCAAGGACGTGCCCGTCGACAGGAGCGGCCAAGGCTCCGGCACGCAGAGCACTGCCCGGCAGATCGGTTCCGCCCTCGGGATCGCCATCCTCGGAACCGTGCTCTTCACCTCTGCCGCCGCCGTGCTGGACACCAGCCTGGCCGACCGAGGCGTCCCGGCCCAGCAACGGGACGCAACCGTCGCACGCGTCGTCGACAGCTCGGGAGCGGCGATCGCGGGGCTGGCCACCGATCCCGCGACCGCCGACATCGCCTCCGACGCCGAAGCGGCATTCTCCGACGGCACGAAATTCGCGGCCTTCTCCGCCGCCGGATTCCTCGTCGTCGGCCTGCTGGCGACTCTCTCGCTCGGAGGTGCCCCCGCTCGCGAGCGCGAGACGGACGACCGCGAACACACAGCGTCGCCCGACGCGACCGAGGCCGACCGCGTCTGAGGCGGGCGTCCGGAGGCGGGACCTAGCGTGCCGACGTCGTCCGCAGCAGCTCGCGCGCCTGTCGCTTCGTGGGGATCGCGAACAGTCCGCTCTCCGGTTCCACCAGGGCCGGGATGCGGTCACTCAACGCATACCCGCGCGACGCCGCGCAGACGTACTCGACCTCGAACGCCGGAGCGCCGAGGTCCGCGAAGCGCAATGTGAGGGCGACGCCGTCCTCGTCCGCGAAGACCGCGGGACGGATCGCGACCACCTCGCCGAGCGCGAACCTTCCGCGTCGGCTCAGCAGTGCAGCCTCGCGCTGCTCGCGCCCGATCATCCGGCCGTTGGCGAGAGCGAACGGGATGACGAAGACGCTGATCGCGGCACCCACGAGCACGGGAATCCACCAGTCGTCCCCGGCGAGCAGCCCGGTGCACATGATCGCCGGTCCCGCCGCGAGCGTCAGGACCACTCCCCCGTATGCGACGAACAGCGCGAACGCACCCCGTGGCCGCGCCCGCGTCGCGCCCGACGCGTCCCCCATCTCCATGGGTGGATGCTATCCGAGGGCGCGGACGACCACATCCACGGCGAGCGCGACGACCACCAGCCCGACGACCAGATCGGTCCACGTCGCCAGCGTCTCCTGCGCGTTCTTGCCCTTCTTCGGCACGTGCATCGCGCCGGCGATCAACAGGAAGATCCCGCCCGCGAAGCCCGCAGGCAGCGCCCATCCCGGCACCAGCGCCAGCAGTCCGGCGAGACCCATCCCGACGTTCGCCATGCCGAGCTCGCGGACGAGTTGCTTCTCCGGCGCGGTCGGCGCAGCGGCCCCGAGGATCTCGGTCGTGGGCCCCTTGCCGGAGACCTGGGCGATCCCGGCCACGAGCAGCCGCGTCCCGACACCCCAGAACACCCACCACTTGCCGAAGACGAGCACCGGATCGCCACCGGTGACCGCCAGCTCCACGATGCCGGAGATGACCGGAAGCGCCACCGTCTGTGCGATGACCAGGATGAAGTACCCCACGCGCTCACTCCTTCGGATCGGGAACGACGGGAACACCGTAGCGGGGAACAGCACCCGAGGCATCCCCCCACTCCCCCGCTCCGCACTACCCAAACCACCGGCCAGCGGCGATACTCGGGCCGTCGGCGCGGTGAGCGGCACCGGGAGCGTCGATGGGAGGTCGCCATGACCGAGGCGCATCGCACACCGTCCAGATCGGCGGAGGCGCCGTCCCCTCCTGCGCTTCGGGAGGAGGGCGCGGCGATCGTCGCGGGCGCCGTCGGGTTCGTGCTGACGGCACTTGTCGCGCTGCCGTCGTTCTGGGGCCAGACCCTCCCGATCGCCGGTCCGGGGTCGATCTCGCAGTTCACCGCGATCGCCGCCGGCGTGCTCGCGATCGTCGCCTATCCCGTCGGACGGCTCTGGCGACGCGAAGGCCTGACACCGTTCGGGAGCCGACGTCCAGGCGGACCGCGCCCCCGCACCTCGGGCGCCGATGTCTTCGACACGGTCGTGATCGCCTTCGCGCACGGTGTCATCGCCCTGCTTCTGTGGATCGTGCTCGGCGCCGTGCTCGCCGATGCCTTCCAGGGAGCGCTCGTGTACTTCCTGGCCGCCGTGGTCCTCGCCGCGGCCGTCACCGGTGTGACCGCCTACGCGGTGTTCCTCTCCGGCGCCGGGATGGACATCCTCCGCCTGTCGACGGTCCTCGCCGTCTTCGCGGTGGTGGGCATCCTGACCGCGATGCTCAGCGCGCCCGATCCCGACTGGTGGCGGCTGCACCTCAGCGCGCTCGGGATGACCTCGAGCGTCTCCTCCCTCACCTTCAACCTCACCCTCATCGTCACGGGCATCATCGTCACGGCGATCGCCCGCTACGCCACGGATCTCCGCGACGTCGACGAACCGCGGCGCCGCCACGGGCTCGTCCGGGTGCGGGTGTGCCTGCTGCTGATCGGCATCCTGCTCGCCGGCGTCGGTGTCTTCCCCCTCAACGTCTCGCAGATCCTGCACAACGTGTCGGCGGTCGGGATGGTGCTGGTGTTCGCGCTCCTGGTGTTCTGGGTGCGGGCTGCTCTCCCCCAGGCGCCGCCTGCGTTCTTCGTCTTGGGCTACGTGTTCTTCGCCACGATCGTCGGCGTCCTCGTCTTCTTCGTCGTCGGGTATTACGTGCTGACGGCCGCCGAGCTGGTGGCCGGCGTCCTCGTGTTCAGCTGGCTCATCGTGTACCTGCGCGTCAGTGGCGCTGCCCAGAGCACGGAGATGCCGTCGACCGCCACACCCCCGGGTCGCTCCGCCTAGGTGCCGGTGAGCTCGTCGGCCGTGCAGTTCTCGGCCGGGAGGGACGTGTTGCCGGAGGTGTCGACGGCGACGATCGAGATGCACTCGCGCGTGCCCGTCCATCGCGGGCTGGAGCTGTTCGCCAGCTGACGGCCGCGATCGTCGAAGATGCGATAGAACGCTCTGGTAGCCCCGTCGGGGACCGTGGAGGGCTCCCACGTGACCGTCGTCAGGCCCAGGGAGGTCGTCGTCGTCAGGTATGTGGGCGTGCTCGGCACGCCGCTGACGATCGCATCGCTGGTGTTCCACAACGCGAACGGCACGTGATAGCTCTTCGTGCCGAGAGTCCACATGCTGTATTGCCGCGTGAAGCTCCAGGACGTATAGGAATCGACATGCGGTGCGACGATCGTGTGGACGTCCTCGAGGTCGCGGATCGGCTTGCTGTATCCGAAGGAGTCGTAGAGGTCGAGGTTCGCCCAGAGCGCGGTACGCGAACCTGCGGCAGTGATCGCCTCCCGGGTGGCGCCGAACTTCGTGTTGAGCTGATCCTTCATCTCGGCCGGGGTGCGCCAGGCCCCGCAGACGTTGTCGGAGCAGTCGCCCGTCCCGTCCTGAAGCGCCAGCACGTCGACGGGCGCCGCCGTGAGGATCCGCTTCCACATACTCGTCCACAGCGAGGAGTTCGGCAGCGCCGCAGGGTTGTAATACGGGGAGATCATCGTCTTCGACGCGGTGGTGGCCGAGGCCGCCGACGCCACGAGCTGCGTGTAATACGCCGCGAGAGCCTCACCGGCCGTCCACGACCACGCGTAGTTCGCGCCGACCTCCGAGCCCAGGTACCACCCTGCGACGACGTCGGAATACGACGCGTACGCCCGGTCGAGATCGGCGATGACCGCGGAGGTGCGACTCGCGTTGGCGACGGTCATCGCCTTCACCGAAGAGGACGTGGGTGAGAACCATTCCGACGTCGGGAGATAGGTTCCCAACCAGACGCGGATACCCGCGCCCCTGGCGCCCTCCAGCAGCGGGGTGACCGAGTCCTGCGGAGCGCCGGACCCGTCGCTCGCCCGCCTGATGCCCGCCAACGAACTCGGGTAATAGGCGACGAGGCCCGCGTCGCCCTCGTCCTTCACAGCGCCGTTGAGAACGACCTCCCGGATGCCCGCGGACGCCCAGTCACGAAACTCGTAGCCCCACCGCGTCGCGCTCCAGCTGGCGACCTGCGTGACCGACACGAGCGATGACGGAATCTTCGACGCGGGCGCGCCGGACGCGGGCGCGCCGGACGCGGGCCCGGCGATCACTCCCCCGGACATGAGCAGCGCCACGACGGCGACCCCGACGTTGCGACGACTGACCATGGCACACGACTCCCAACCTCAGGGCGACCGCGGTCGCCGGACGGCGTCCTCGCACGGGACTGCCGGTGCCCTCACGTTAGGCACGATGGCGGCACCGCTCAGTGTCGACGACCGGCAATATTCCGGGCGCAGCGCCCTCAGCCCGCACCGAAGCCGCTGGCCCACGCCGGACACGCCGTCTCACTCGCGTCTTCGGTCACGCGTGCGAGGCCGCTAATCTCGTGCCAGGAGCGCACCCCTCGCGCCCCCTCCACCGAAAGGGCACCACGATGACGTCCACCGATCCCGTCGACACCGTCCTGCACGACTTCTCCCTCGACGCGAAGAACCTCACCCGCTCCGCGATCAACGGCATCCGCGCGACGATCGGCATCAGCGGCGCCGTGGCGTTCATCCTCGGCATCGTCCTGCTGTTCTGGCCGGTGAAGACCATCGCCGTCCTCGCCGTGTTCCTCGGCATCTACTTCGTCGTCGCCGGCGTCATGCGCCTCGCGATCGGCATCTTCAGCAAGGGGATCGGCGGCGGCCTGCGCACGCTGAACATCCTGCTGGGCGTGCTGCTGGTCGTAGCCGGCGTGGTCTCGCTCAAGAACGTCGCGACCGCCGCGACGGTGCTCGTGATCTTCGCCATCGCGTTCGTCGGTGTCGGCTGGATCATCGACGGTGTGATGGCACTGGCCGAGTCGGGCCGCACGCCCAACTCCGGCTGGGCGATCGCCTTCGGCATCCTGAGCATCCTGGCCGGCATCGTCGTGCTGGTCCTGCCTGCGTCCTCGGCCGCGTTCCTCATCCTGTTCTCGGCGATCGCGCTCATCGTGCTCGGCATCATCGGCGTCGTCCGCGCGTTCACCTTCGGACGCGACGTGCTGGCGGCCGCGAAGTAGCCCGCGCGCGCAACGGAACGGCCCCGCCTCGGGAAGAGGCGGGGCCGTCGTCGTCTGGGGCTGCTCGGCTGCTGCTCGGCGGCTACGGGCGGTTGCGCTCCGACGGGAGGTGCTCCGCCCACCAGTCGAGGATGATGTCGAACCGCTCCCGGCGGTGGCGCGGCCGGCCACCGCGGCTCAGTTCGTGGTCCTCGCCCGGGAAGACGACGAGTTCGGCCTCGGCCCCGTTGCGCTTCAGCGCCGCGTAGTAGCGTTCCGCCTGCGGCAGCGGGCAGCGCAGGTCGTCCTCCGAGTGCATGACGAGCGTCGGCGTCGTCACCTGTCCGACCACGGCCTGCGGGCTCTGCGACCGCATCAGCTCCGGGTCGGTGCCGGTGTACTCGTCGCCGAAGAAGCTGCCGATGTCGCTGGTGCCGACGAACGCCTCCGGGTCGAGGAACCCGCGTTCGACGATCGCGGCTGCGAACCGGTGGTCGTGCGCGATCGTCCAGGCGGTGAGGTAGCCGCCGTACGAGCCGCCCATGATGCCGACGCGCTCGACGTCGAGTCCGGGCGTCTCGGCGATGGCCCCGTCGAGGAAGTCGAGGACGTCCGTGAGGTCGACAGTGCCCATCCGCTGGCGGATGACGCGGCCGTGCTCCTGGCCGTAGCCGGCGGCGCCGCGCGGGTTGCACATCACGACGGCATAGCCGGCGGCGACGTAGACCTGCGCCTCGTCGAAGAGCGCTCCCGTGTACGCCGCGTACGGACCGCCGTGGATGTTGAGGAGCACGGGATGCGGCCCCTCCCCCTCCGGGACGAGCACCCAGCCGTGCACCGGGTACCCGTCGCGTGCCGTGACGGTGATCTCCCGCGGTGCGACGATGCCTGTCGCACGAAGCGGCGCCGAGAAGTCGGTGAGCCGGCGCAGGCCGCTCGTGGTCAGCAGAGCCACGTCGCCCGCGGTGTCCGCGTCCGCGATGCTCAGCACCACGACGTCCCCGGCCACCCCGACGCCGTTCACGACGGTGGTGTCGTCGGTCAGGCGCGTGGCCGTGCCGTCCGCCGTCACCTCGGTGAGCACCAGCGCGCCCCGGCTGCGGTCGCGCACGAGCACGGAGTCGTCCCGGTACGCGACGATGTCCGACTCGGTGAAGTCCAGGCTCTCCGGGTCCGTCAGCAGGCGCGGTGCCGCGTCCTGGCCCTCGATGACGTACAGCGCGGCGTTGCGCCCGACGAAGTCGCGCCCGCTCTCCCCCACGTCCTGCGCGGTGAAGTAGAGCGCGCCGTTGAGCCCGTACGCGAGCTCGCCGACGGAGTAGTCGCCGTGGGCGCCGGTCGCGTCGACCGGTTCGCTCGAGCCGTCGACCGGGAGGAGGAAGACGTTCGCGCGCAGGTCGTCGTCGCGCGACTCGTGGCGGGCCGAGACGAACGCGAGGGTGGCGCCGTCGGGCGAAAACGCCACCGGGCCGTCGTCCCACGGGCCCGAGGTCAGCTGGACGGCCTCCGGGACTGCGGGGGCCGGCTCGGTCGAGCCGTCGGCCTCGGCGACCGGGGTCACGGCGGGCTCGGCCCACACGTCCGGCACCGGCACGAGGAAGACGTGCGCACGGCGGTCGGTGATGTAGCCGAGGCCGTTCGCGCGGTAGTTCAGAGTGTCGAAGCGGCGCGGCCGCTCGCTCCCGGCGTCGATCCCCTCGACGGTGCCGTAGCGGCCCTGCTCGGGCACGCGGCTGACGAAGGCGATCGACCGGCCGTCCGGAGACCACGCGAACTGCGACACGCCCAGCTTGCGGTCCGTGACCTGCACCGGCTCGCCGCCGGCGGCGTCCATCACGTAGAGCTGCGGCGCAGACTTCGGGACCGAGCGCACGAAGGCGAGCAGCCGCCCGTCCGGCGAGAACCGCGGCGCGCTGTCACGGAAACCGCGGGTGAGCCGGCGGGGTGCGGCGTGGCCGGTCAGCGGGATGCTCCACAGCTGGCCGACGGCCGCGTCCGCCGCGAGGGAGGGATGCGTCACCGACACGATCGCGCGCCCGCCCCCGGGGTGCACGGTCGGGGCGGAGACGCCGGTCAGCAGGTCGAGATCGCTCGCCTTCATGGCCGCCCCCTACTCGTCGACCGGCGTGAAGCTGGAGACGTCGCCCACGAGGCGCGTGTGCCCGACCGGGATGGGGTCGACGGCCGCGGCCGCCACCTCCGCGGCGAACTCGCTGACGTTGTAGAGCTTGCCCGCGGCCTCCTTGCGGGCGTCGATCGCGCCCGGGTTGAGCCGGTTGAGCAGCGTCGCGGTGATGGTGCCCTCGATCATGTCGCCGGAGACGACGACGAACTCGATGCCCTTCTCCTCCAGGGTCGGGAGCAGCTCGCGCAGCGCGTCCTCCCCCGCCCGCTTGCTCAGTGCGACGGCCTCGTACTCGGGCATCGTCGGCGTGGTGCGGATGAAGTGCGCCTGGTGGCTGGTCACGAAGACGACGCGGGACCCGGCGCCGAGCAGCGGCAGGGCCGCCGTCAGCACGTTGACCTGCGCGTCGCGGTTGAGCTGCATCGCGTAGTCCTCGGCCATGCCCGACTCCATGCCGCCGGAGGCGTTGAGCACGAGGATGTCGAGGCCGCCCCACTCGTCGGCGACGGTGTCGAACATCCCGGCGACCGAGGCCGGGTCGGTGAGGTCGGCGCCGACCGTCAGTGCGGTGGCCCCGTTCGCGCGGAGGGCGTCCGCAAGCTTGACGGCCCGGGCCTCCTTGTTGCGGTAGTTGATCACGACGCTCGCACCGGCCTCGGCCAGGTACTGCGCGGTGTCGGCGCCGATGCCGCGGGACGATCCGGTGACGAGGGCGCGCTTGCCGGCGAGCGAGCCGGGGGCGAGGGGGTTGGACACGAAAACTCCTTGCGTGTGCGGAAAACTGCATCCTGAGACTACCAAGTGGGTTCCGTCCACAGGCGTCGGGCACCTGATAACGTCGAGTCAGGACGCGCAGGGAAGGGGGCCCATCATGGACATCACATCCTTCGCCTGGATCGCCTGGCTGGTGCTCATCCTGATCTTCATCATCATCGAGATGCTCACACTCGACTTGGTCTTCCTGATGATCGCCATCGGCAGCGTCGGCGGCTTGATCTCCGGTCTCGTCGGCACCCCGTGGTGGGGTCAGCTGATCGTCGCCGCGGTGCTCTCGATCGTCCTGCTGTTCTTCATCCGGCCTCCGCTGCTCCGCGCGCTCAAGCGCGGTGGCGATCCGGCCAAGAGCAACGTCGCGGCCCTGATCGGGATGGGCGGCCTTGTCGTCTCCACCGTGTCGCGCACCGGTGGGCTGGTGAAGCTCGCGATCGGCGAGACCTGGACCGCTCGCCTCGCCACCCCGGCCGACGGCGCCGCCGTCGCGTCCCCGGCCGCCGAACTCGTCCCCGGCGAGCACGTCGTGGTCGTGTCCATCGAGGGTGCGACCGCCGTCGTCACCCCTGCCCCGGTGCCCTCGGGCGCCGACGGCATCACCGAGAGGAGTGCGTCGTGAACGATTCCAGTCAGCTCGTCACGACCATCGTGGTCATCGTGATCATCGCGGTCATCGCGATCTTCGTGCTGGTCACCCTGTTCCGAGCGATCCGCATCATCCCGCAGGCGCGCGCCGGCGTCGTGGAGCGGCTCGGGCGGTACCACAAGACGCTCCTCCCCGGTCTGAACGTGGTGGTGCCCTTCGTCGACAAGGTGCGGCCGCTCATCGACATGCGCGAGCAGGTCGTCTCGTTCCCGCCGCAGCCGGTGATCACCGAGGACAACCTCGTCGTCTCGATCGACACGGTGGTCTACTTCCAGGTCAACGACGCGCGTGCGGCGACGTACGAGATCGCCAACTACCTGGGCGCCGTCGAGCAGCTCACCACCACCACGCTCCGCAACGTGGTCGGCGGCCTGAACCTCGAGCAGGCGCTGACCAGCCGCGACAACATCAACGGCCAGCTGCGCATCGTGCTCGACGAGGCGACCGGCAAGTGGGGCATCCGCGTCTCCCGCGTCGAGTTGAAGGCGATCGACCCGCCTCTCTCGATCCAGGACTCGATGGAGAAGCAGATGCGCGCCGAGCGCGATCGCCGTGCCGTCATCCTGACCGCCGAGGGCAACAAGCAGTCCGAGATCCTGAACGCCGAAGGACGCCGGCAGGCGGCCATCCTGAGCGCGGAGGGCGACGCCAAGGCGGCCGTGCTGCGTGCCGAGGGCGAGGCGCAGGCCATCCAGACGGTGTTCAGCGCCATCCACAAGGGCAACCCGGACAACCTGCTGCTCGCCTACCAGTACCTGCAGACCCTGCCGAAGATCGCCGAGGGTCCGGCCAACAAGCTCTGGATCATCCCGAGCGAGCTGACCGAGGCGCTCAAGGGCATCGGCCAGGCGTTCGGCGAGAAGGGTGCTGCCGCCGCTGCAGCAGCCGTCGCCGACGGGACCGCGACGCCCGTTCCTCCGGCCGCCCCGCCCGCTCCCCCGGCGTGAGCTTCCTCGACGGCCCGCGGCCGCGCGTGATCGCGCACCGCGGGCTGGCCATCGACGCGCCGGAGAACACCCTGCTCGCGTTCCTCACAGCGCTGAACGCGGGGGCCACACATCTGGAGACGGACGTGCACGCCTCCGCCGACGGTGTCGCCGTCATCAGCCACGATCCCGAGCTCGACCGCGTCGCCGGCCGCCCCGGGCGCGTCGACGGGATGCTGATGAGGGAGCTGCGGCGGGTGGAGCTCGGCCACGACCAGCAGTTCTGCTCCCTCGCGGAAGCGCTCGATACGTTCCCCCAGGCGCGGTTCAACATCGATGTGAAGGACGAGCGCGCTGCGGCCTCCACGGTCGCCGCGATCCGGGAGGCGCGAGCCGTCGACCGCGTGCTGATCACGAGCTTCTCCAAAGCGCGGCGGCTGGCCGTCGTCGACAAGCTGCCGGGCGTGGCCACCTCGCCGTCGGTCCCGGAGTTCGCACCGGCCCTCGCCGCCGCCAAAGCCGGTCTCGCTCCCCTGGTGCGGCGTTCCCTACGCGGTTTCGCGGCGGTGCAGGTCCCCGAGCGCCAGGGGCCGCTCCGCGTCGTCAGCGCGCGAACGGTCCGCGCGATCCAGGCCGCCGGCGCCGAGGTCCACGTGTGGACCGTCAACGACCCCGCCGACATGACCCGGCTGCTCGATCTCGGCGTCGACGGGATCGTCACGGATCGCTGCGATCTGCTCGTCGGTCTGGCTCGTTCGCGCGGCGTCTGACGCTGGGAGTCTTCTGGGAGGCTGTGAGCGTCCTGAGAGATCCGGCGCCCCGGAAAGACAATCCCCAGCTTGACGGTTTATAACTGTGAGGATTCGCGCGAAGAGGAGACCACACGATGGCAGATCGCAGTTTGCGCGGAATGAGACTCGGCGCCCAGAGCTTACAGAGCGAAGAAGGCGTCGTCTACTCACCGCGTACCCGTTACACCTACCTGTGCCCCGAGTGCGGCAACGAGACCGAGACCGTGTTCTCGTCCGAGGCCGAGGCACCCGACACCTGGGAGTGCCGCCACTGCGGACACGAGGCCCGGAGACTGGTCGGCGACACCCCCGTCGAGGTCGACCACTCCGACGTCAAGGCGCCGCGCAGCCACTGGGACATGCTCCTGGAGCGCCGTACGCGCGCCGAGCTGGAGGAGCTCCTGGAGGAGCGCCTGCAGTACCTGCGTGCCCGTCGCGGCACCGGGGAGCGCAAGCACAGCGCCTGACCCCGTCACGACTCGAGGCCGCTCTCACCGCACCGGTGGGAGCGGCCTTCTCGTGTCCGGAGCCGGGTTGCGGCGTGCGCCCGCGGCGATCAGCAGCCCGAACAGTCCCAGCCCGGCGACCAGGAACTCGATCCCGCGGCTGAGCAGGGTGGCGGGCGTCGTAGTGGTGCCGAGCGGTACGTCGGCGATCATGTGCCCGGGCGTGAACGGCGGGATCTCCGAGATCGTCCGGCCGTCGGGCGCGACGATCTGGCTGCTGCCGACGGTCGAGATGTTCACGAGCGCACGGCCCGCCTCGATCGCGCGGAGGCGCGCGATGGCGAGCTGCTGCTGGTTCTCGTCCGTCTGACCGAAGTCGGCATTGTTCGTCTGCGCCAGGATGACCTGCGCGCCGCCCTGCATCATGTCCGTCAGGAGTTGGTCGTCGACGATGTCGAAGCAGATCGAGATGCCCGCGCGCACCCCGCCGATGTCGAAGACGTTGTCCCGCGTCCCGGGCGTGTAGTCGCGGCCGATGAGGTCGATCAGGTCGGGCGCGAACGGTCGCCAGAAGGACCGGTCGGGCACGTACTCGCCGAACGGCACCGGGTGCTTCTTGTCGTAGTAGTCGACGGCGCCCTTGCCCGCCTCCCACTGCAGCGAGGAGTTGAAGTACTTGCCGTCGCGGGCCGTGATGGTCCCGACGACGAAGGTCGCATCCATCCGTCGGCTGAGCGCGTCGAGGATGGCCGCCGAGGCCGGGTCGCGCGTCGGGTCGGGCAGCGCCGCGCCTTCCGGCCACACGACGATGTCCGCCTTCTGGTCGGCGATCTTCAGCGTCTCGGCGACCTGCGCGTCGAGCACCGCGCCCACCGGCGCGTCGTCGAAGTACCCGGCCGGCCCGTTGCCCTGCACGGCCGCGATGCGCGTGGTGCCGTGCGTCGGCGTCGGCCAGGCCGGGATCACCAGGACGAGCGCCACGGCCCCGATCGCGAGCCCGGCACGGGACGCGGCGCGGAGGTCGATCGCGAACGCCAGCTCGACGATCAGCGCCACGAGCCACACCATGACGAAGCTCAGACCCGAGATGCCGAGCCACGCGACGAGAGGCGCGAACGGGCTCAGCGACTGGGACTCCGCGACGCGGCCCCACGAGAAGCCGCCGTACGGCCAATTGCCGGTCACGTACTCCCGCAGCACCCACAGTCCGGCGACGATCACGGGAACCAGTCCCACGCGGCCCCACACGCCCGGCCACGCGCGCGGCACCCAGCGGTAGGCCACCGTGATCAGGATGCCGCCCACGCCCCAGAACAGGGCCTCCAGGGTCGACAGGGCCACCCAGGGCACCGGGCCGAGGTAGAGGGCCGTCCACGCGACGTGCACCAGGTAGAACGACTCCCCCGCGAGCCAGCCGACCAGGAAGGCGGAGCCGGCGCGACGGCCCCGCTGAGCGAGCAGCACCATCGCGATGCCGACGAAGGTCAGCGGCCACCAGTCCTTGTCCGGGAACCCGGCGTCGAGCACCGGCCCGGCGGCAATGGCCAGCAACACCGCGAGCCAGAGCGGGAGCGGGGCGCGGGGCGTACGGGTCACGAAGGGAGAGCCTAAAGCATCCGGCTCGGCACCCCGCTCAGGCAACCGCGGAGTACGCGACGATGCCGCGACGGATCGCGTCCAGCGCCTGCCGCGCGGTCCGTCCGACGTTCCCCTGGGCGACGAGCGAGAGCTGGTCGAGCAGGTCGATCGTCTGCTTCGTCCAGCGCACGAAGTCGCCGGCGGCCATGTCGGCCTCGCGCAGCACCGAGTCCAGTGCGGCGCCGCGCGCCCACTGGTACATCGCCAGCGCGAGGGCGGTCGAGGGCGGCTCGCTGCCCGAGAGCCGGTTCTCGCGCTCCAGGTCGTCGAGCTTGCTCCACAGCTCGATCGTGCGGTCGAGCGCGGGCCGGAACGCGCCCCGCGGGAGCGTCCGTTCGTGGGCCAGCCCCTCGTCGCGCCGCGGCTCGAACACGAGCGCGCACGCCATCGCAGCGAGGCTCGGGGCGTCCAGCTCCTTCCACGCGCCGCGGCGGAGGCACTCGGCGACCAGCAGGTCGCGTTCGCCGTAGATGCGCTTCAGCGTGCGCCCGTGGACCGTGAGGGCGGTGCCGCCGTCCTCTTCGACGAGGTAGCCGAGCTCCAGCAGCACGTCCGACACCCGGTCGAACACCTTCGCCACGGCGCCGGTGCGCGACTGGATCTGGGCGCTGAGCCGGTCGGTCTCGCGCTTGAGCTTCCACCAGCGCTCCGCCCAGCGCGCGTGCTTCTCGCGGTCGGGGCAGCGGTGGCAGGGGTGGTCCTTCATCCGCTTCCGCAGGGCGGCGAGCTGGCGCTGCCGCTTGTCGCGGTCGGCGCGGGAGGTGTTGTCCAGTTTGGCGCCCTTGCGCTCCAGGTCGGTGAGCTCGCGGCGGATGCGCGAGTACTCGCGGAAGTCGCCGAGGTGGCACGTCATGGCCTGCTCGTAACCCGCGAGCGACTCCTCCTGCTGCCGCACCTTGCGCGCGAGGTCCACCACGGCGCGGTCGGCCTGGAACTGCGCGAACGACGACTCCAGGATCTCGCGCGTGCGCGGTCGCCCGAACTGGTCGATGAGGTTCACCGCCATGTTGAAGGTCGGGCGGAAGCTCGAGTTCAGCGGATAGCTGCGGCGGGAGGCCAGGGAGGCGACCGACTGCGGGTCGAGGCCGTCCTCCCACTGGATCACCGAGTGCCCCTCGACGTCGATCCCGCGGCGGCCGGCGCGCCCGGTGAGCTGCGTGTACTCCCCCGGCGTGATCGGCACGCGCGCTTCGCCGTTGAACTTCTCGAGCTTCTCCAGCACCACGGTGCGAGCGGGCATGTTGATGCCGAGCGCGAGCGTCTCGGTCGCGAAGACGACCTTCACGAGCTTGCGGCGGAACAGCTCCTCCACGACCTCCTTGAAGGCCGGCAGCATGCCCGCGTGGTGGGCGGCGACCCCGCGCTCCAGGCCCTCCAGCCACTCCCAGTAGCCGAGCACGGCGAGATCCTCGTCGAGCAGGGTGCGGCAGCGCTCCTCCACGATGGCGCGGATCTCGTCGCGCTCGTGCTTCTCGGTCAGCCGCAGGCCGGACCGCAAGGTCTGCCGCACGGCGGCGTCGCAGCCGTTGCGGCTGAAGATGAAGAAGATCGCCGGGAGGAGGTTGCGCTCCCGCAGCAGCTCCACGAACGCCGCCCGCTCCATCCGGAAGGAGTCGGGCCGGCCACCGCGCGAGTGGTAGCGCCCGACATCCCGCGTCTGCCGGCTGCTGAGCACGCGGCCGCCGTAGCGCGCCATCTGGACGAGCTCGGGGTTCACGCGGTTGGTCGCGGCCAGCCCCGAGGAGTCGAACAGGTCGATCAGCTTCGACCGCATGAGGATGTGCTGCTCCAGGGGCACCGGGCGCTCCTCCGAGACGATCACGTCCGTGTCGCCGCGCACCGCCTGCAGCCAGTCGCCGAACTCCTCGGCGTTCGACACGGTCGCGCTCAGCGACACCATCCGGACCTCCGACGGGAGGTGGATGATGACCTCCTCCCACACGGCGCCGCGGAAGCGGTCGGCGAGGTAGTGCACCTCGTCCATGACCACGTACGCCAGGTCGGAGAGGAGGTCCGAGTCGGCGTAGAGCATGTTGCGCAGCACCTCGGTCGTCATCACGACGATGCGGGCGTGCGAGTTGATGTTCGTGTCACCGGTGAGCAGACCGACGGAGTCCGGCCCGTAGGCGTCCACGAACTCCTGGAACTTCTGGTTGCTCAGGGCCTTCATCGGCGTCGTGTAGAAGACCTTGGCGTTGGCCTCCCGCATCGCGAGGAAGACCGCGAACTCCGCCACGATCGTCTTTCCGGCACCGGTGGGGGCGGCGACCAGCACGCTCCGGCCCTCCTCGAGGCTCGCGCACGCCTCCCGCTGGAACGGGTCGAGGTCGAAGCGCAGCCCCGCCCGGAAGTTCTCCAGGATCGGCTGGGTGGCGCGCTGGCGCGAGGCGGCGAAACGCTCGGCCGGGGAGAGCTGCTGGTCGGTCACCCGTCCAGACTATGCCGCCAGCTCGGCCTCCAGCCGATCCGCGACCTTCGCCACGCGGCGGTCGTGCAGCCACGCGACGCCGTATGCGGCGAAGTAGAGGCCCACCATCGGGATGGCGAGGAGGAACATCGAGAGCACGTCGGCCGCCGGGGTGGCGATGGCGGTGAACAGCACGATCAGGATGAGGGCCCAGCGCCACGAGGCGATGATCGACTTGGCGCTGAGGATCCCCACGAAGTTGAACAGCACGAGGAAGACCGGCAGCACGAAGGCGATCCCGACCGCCAGGACCAGCTTCATGATGAAGTCGAAATAGGTCTTGGCGCCGATGATGGCGGCATCCTGCTCGGGCGCGAAGCTCGTGAGGAGGCTGACGATGTGCGGCACCAGCATCCAGCCGACCACGCCGCCCGCGATGAACAGCGGGACGGCGGTGAAGAAGAAGCCGAAGGCGTACTTCAGCTCCTTGCGGGTCATCGCGGGAACGAAGAACGCCCACACCTGGTAGAGCCAGACGGGGCTGGAGATGATCGCGCCGATCGTCACCGCGACCTGCATCTTCAGATCGAAGGCACCCGTGATGCTGTCGTAGTTGAGGGTCGCGTCGCGGCCCTGCTGCTCGGCGATCTGCGTGATCGGCCCGCGCAGGGCGTCCATGACGAAATCGGCGAGGAACCAGCCGATGACGGCGCCGACGAGGAGGGCGATCGCCGACCGGAAGAGGCGTTTGCGAAGCTCGACGAAGTGCTCTGCGAGCGACATCCGCCCTTCGCGGTTCTTGCCTCGCTTGGTGGAGGCCACCGCGTTACGGCTTCGGCTTGGTCTCGGCCGACGAGTCCGTCACGGTCGGCTCGGACGAGGCGTCGGCGTCCTTGCCGTCCTTCTTCATCTCGTTGACCTCGCCCTTGAAGATGCGCATCGACTGACCGATGCTCTTCGCGAGCGCGGGGAGCTTCGGCGCACCGAAGAGGAGCAGGATCACTGCGAGGATGATGAGCAGATGCCATCCGGTGAGTCCACCGAGCATTATGGAGTCCTTCGAGTCACGTATTCAAAGCGCGAGGGGTCCGCTTTGACCAGTAGCTTACCGCGCCGCACGCGCGCATCCCTGCGAGCTTGCTTTGCGAACTCCCGATCGGCGCGGGCCTGCGTGCGCCCCTGGCGGAGCTCGGCGGCGTCGGCGAAGACGGCGGGATGGAAGGGCTCCTCCCGCAGGTCGTCGACGCGGGACTGCAGGATCTCCGCCTTCTCGATCAGCGCGGTGGCCTCCCGGCCCGCCGCCATGAGCTTGCGGAACAGGCTCCAGGCGAAGTACGCGAGCATGCCGAGCAGACCGAGCACCAGCACGGTCCAGATCACGAGCCACGACCACCACGGCATGCGGGAAGCCTACCGGTACCGGGCCGCGCCGGCGGCGGCCCACTCCCCGACGACCCGGCGGGCCTCGGGCGGGTCGAGCACGGTGAGCACGCCCGAGAGGCCGCCGGCGAGCCGCTTGAGGCCGTGGAAGTGCGCCACCCGCACGCTCGTGCGCACGACGCCGTCGTGCTCGCGGCGCTCGGCGCCCTCGGGAATGTAGTCCTCGATGAGCGGCACCGCGGAGGCGGACACCTCGACGGTGACGAGCTGGTCGTCCGGCGTGCCCTCGAACAGCGTCTCCGGGAGGGTGACGTCGCCCGGGCTGTACGCGATCGGCACATCCGTCGCGGTGAGATTCTCGATGCGGTCGAGCCGGAAGGTCCGCAGCGCGGTGCGCGCGTGGTCCCAGCCGCGCAGGTACCAGTCCTGGTCGATCGACTCCACGCGCAGCGGGTCGACCCGGCGGCGCTCCCGCTCGCCGCGGGAGTTGCGGTAGTCGAAGTCGAGGCGGGTGCCGGCGATGACCGCATCCCGGATCGCGGCCAGCGCCTCGTCCGTCTCGGAGCGCGCGACCGCGACTTCGCTGGGGGCACCGGAGGCCCCGCGAGCGAGCTTCGCCATCAGGGAGCCGATCACGTCGCGGTCCGCGTTCTCGGGAAGTGCCGTGAGGTACTGCAGGCCGGCGATCAGCGCCGCCGCTTCCCGTGCGGAGAACCGCGGGGAGTCGTCGATGGCGACCTGGTGCGTGAGGACGATCCGGTCGTTGTCCTCGAAGTCGTCCCAGGAGATGTCGAAGAGGTCCCCCGGCTGGTAGGCGTTCGTCTCGCCCGGCACGCCGGAGACGGCGATCAGCCGCACGGCGTCGCGCAGCTGGTCCGGCTCGACGCCGAAGTGCGCGGCGGCCTCCGTCACGCTCACCCGGTCGCGGTCCATCAGGTACGGCACCAGGGCCAGCAGGAAGGCGAGCTTGTCCTGCGCCTGCATCGGCCGGCGGCGGTCAGCCATCGTGCTCCTCCCCTGCTCCGTGGGCGCGCGCGGTGGCGAGCAACCGGTCCAGCACCTGCTGACGCAACTCCGGCGGCGAGACCACCAGGACCTCGGGCCCGAAGCTCGCCAGCTGGTCGGCGAGGATGTTGATGTCCGAGAAGTTCACGGTCAGCGTGAACGCCTCGCCGCCGTCGTGCACCGGCACCGCGTCGCCGTACCGCTTGCGCAGACGCGTGGCGGCGTCCGTCCCGGCGTCGACCCGGATCTCGGCGACGTTCGCCTCCCAGATCGCGTCGAGGTCGGCGAGGGCGCGCTCGGCGAAGCCGTCCCCCTCGGGCTCGAACGTGCGGTTCGTGACCTTGACCGGCCCGACCATGCGCGAGAGCAGGAAGGTGCGGGAGCCCTGGGCGTCCTGGTCGATGCCCTGGAGGTGCCAGCGACCCTGGTGCTGCACCAGCGCGAGCGGCGCGACCGTGCGCAGGCGCGAGGCGGTCTCACCGGGCTTGAGATACGGGAACTGGACGATCGCGTGCCGCTCCAGCGCCTGGCTCAGCGGCTCGAACGCCGCCTCCCGCACCCGCAGGCGCGGCGCGTAGCCGACGATCGGCTCGTCCGCCTCGACGCCGAGCGAGCGCAGCTTCATCAGCGCGCGGCGCGACTCTCCCGAGAGCGACCCTTCGCGCCAGACCGTCGCGGCCAGACCGAGCAGCGTGATCTCCTCCGGGGAGAACACGACGTCTTGCGGGAGGTCGTATGCGCCCTTCGGGATGCGGTACCGCAGCAGCTGGTTGTTGCCGGACGCCTCCGGCGACTCGATGGTCTCCAGCGGGACGCCGAGCTCGCGGATGTCGTCCTTGTCGCGCTCGAACTGCCGCTCCAGGCTGCTGTTGTCGCCGTGGGCGGCGTAGCGCTGGCGGTAGCCCTGCACGGTCGACAAGATCTCGTTCTTCGTCAGCCCCGTCTCCGTCGCGAGCAGCGCCAGCACCAGGCTGAACAACCGCTCCTCGACAGGGACGCGCGACGGCGAGGACGAGGTTTTCGGCACCCGTCCATCCTAGTCGCGGCTAGCGGACTCCGAGGATGTCGACGACCCACGCGGCGGCGGGGAAGGCGCTGTCCTTGGGGGTCTCGATGACGACCTGAGAGCCGACCTTCTGCCCGACGAGCTCCTTGAGCATCGCCTGCGGGAGCACCGAGCTCGACTGGTTCTGAAGCGAGCTCTGGCCGGTCGCGATGTCGACGAGGTCGGGCGAGGTCGTCCAGCTGCTGGTGACGACGTTCTTCTCTTCCCAGCCGACCGCCGTGTACTGGAGGACGGCCTGGCTGTCCTTCTTCACCACGGCACCGTCGCCCTCCTTGAGGAGCTCGCTGCGCACCTTCGTGGGCGCACCGCCCGACGACGGGATGGTGATGCCCGGCTGACCGGTCGGCGCGAGCACCACGGTCGGGAAGCCCGAGACCGACGGACGCACGGCGCCGTTCGCGGCCGGCAGGAACGCCTTGACCACGTCGATGACGTAGACCGGCGACGGCGAGCCGGAGCCCGCGTCGGCGCCGGAGTCCTTCGGGGAGACCACGATGGCCACGCGCGAGCCGACCGGGGCGCAGAGGAGGCCCTTGCTGATCGCGTCGGTGCCCGTCGCGTAGAGCTGCTTCGACGAGCTGCTTCCCGCGGTCTCGCCCGTCTCGCCGTTGACCACGCTGTACGTGACCTCGAGCATCTGGTTGCGCTGGACCTTCTCGCCCGTGCCCTCGGTGAGGATCGTGCGCTGCGAGGTCGTGGTGTCGATCGGCGCGGGGACCTCGATCTTCGGCGTGCCGCCGATCTTGCCGGTCGCGGTGACCAGGTCGGAGGCCTTGCCCGACGGGAGTGCCCCGTCGCAGCTCGCGTTCGGGTTCGACGAACAGCCGGTCAGCGCGACGGCCAACAGGCCGGCGGCCACGACGAGTGCGGTAGCTCTGCGCACGGGTCCTCTTTCGATGCGAATCGGTGGGGAGGCCGGAGGTACGAGACCTCACGACCTCCTCATGCTAGTCGACGGTCGGGGCGTCCTCGTCCGCCTCGTCGCGGGCCTTGGCCAGTTCGGCGCTCGTCGCGGCCTCCCGCACCCGCTTGCGCAGGCTCTTCGGGCTGGACTGACGCTCCCCGAGGGCGCCGGGCGTCCAGGCCTCGACGTCGGCATCCGAGTAGTCGCTCTTCGACGGGCGGCGCTTGAGCTCGGGCAGCACGGTGTCGGGGGCGAGCCTCCGCGCGGTCAGGAGGAAGCCGGTGTGCGCGATCATCCGGTGGTCCGGGCGCACGGCGAGCCCCTCCACGTGCCAGCCGCGGACCATCGTCTCGCTCGACTGCGGGTGCGTGAAGTTCCCGGTCGCGCGGATGGCCTCGGCCACGCGGGAGAGCTGCGTGACCGTGGCGACGTAGCAGATGACCACGCCGCCGGGCTTGAGCGCCGTCGTCACGGCGTCGAGGGTCTCCCACGGGGCGAGCATGTCGAGCACCACGCGGTCGACCGATCCCGGCTCGACGGCGGCGGGCAGCGCCTCCTGCAGGTCGCCGACGGTGACCGTCCAGTTCTCCGGGTCGGAGCCGAGGAAGGTCGCCGCGTTGTCCCGCGCCACCTCGGCGAACTCCTCGCGCCGCTCGAACGAGTGCAGCCGTCCCTCCGGGCCGATCGCGCGCAGGATCCAGAGCGAGAGCGCCCCCGAGCCGACGCCAGCTTCGACGACGGTCGCGCCCGGGAAGATGTCGGCCAGGGCGAGGATCTGCGCGGCATCCTTCGGATAGACGATCGCGGCACCGCGCGGCATCGACATGACGAAGTCGGTGAGCAGCGGGCGCAGCGCCAGGTGCTCGACGCCGGCGTTGTTCGTGACGACCGAGCCGTCCGGGAGGCCGATGATGGCGTCGTGCTCCAGCACGCCCCGGTGGCTGTGGAACAGCTTGCCCGGCACCAGCGTGATGGTGTTCATGCGGTTCTTCGGGCCGGTCAGCTGCACGCGGTCGCCCGCGCGGAAGGGGCCGGAGCTGCGTCGTGTCTCGTTCATCGGTGTCTACGCCTTCGGGGTCTGCGTGCGGGCCGCGACGACCGCGGCGATGTCGTCGGCCGTGCGGCCGTCCAGGGTGGTCCAGATGGTGTGCTCGTCCGACTCCGGGATCGGCACGATGTGCGGCACGCCGATGGCCATCGCACCGGAGGCGACGGCGGACGCGAGGCCCACGAGCGAGTCCTCGATGGCGACCGCGTCGCGCGGGTCGACCCCCAGCAGGTCGGCGGCGCGCAGGTACGGCTCCGGGTGGGGCTTCGGCTGCTCGACCTCGTCGCCGCTGACGATCAGGTCGAAGGCGTCGAACGGGATGTGGGCGACGACCTGCTCCGCCATCCTCCGCACCGACATCGTCACGAGCGCGGTGCGCACGCCGCGCTCGCGCAGCGACGACAGCAGCTCGCGCGCGCCGGGCCGCCACGGGACGCCCTCGGTGTCGAGCTTCTGCTGCACCCGGTCGGTCAGCCAGGAGACGATCGCGTCCGCCTCCATGACGACGCCGTGCGAACGGAGGATCTCCGCGGACGTCCACAGGCCTTGCCCGACGAGCAGGAGGGCATCGTCGTGGGTCCAGGTGCCGCCGAACGAGGAGACGAGCTCCTCCTCGGACGCCATCCAGTAGGGCTCGGTGTCGACCAGCGTGCCGTCCATGTCCCAGAGCACGGCGGCCGGGAGGAGCGAGCGGTCGGAGGCGGTGTCGGGGATCGGTGCAGTCACGGGCCACAAGTCTATCCGTACGCACTCGGGCCTATTCTGGAGGGACGGCGGTCGAACGGTCGCGTGGAGAGGACCAGGTACAGCTGAAGTGACTGACGCAGACAGCATTCTCGACGGGCGCATCCTCGTGGTCGCCTTCGAAGGCTGGAACGACGCCGGCGAAGCGGCCAGCGGCGCGGTGAAGACGCTCAAGGAGCAGCTCGACGTCGTGCCCATCGCCGAGGTCGACCCCGAGCTCTACTTCGACTTCCAGTTCAACCGGCCGGTGGTCGAGGAGCTCGACGGGCGCCGCCGCCTGGTCTGGCCGTCCGCCATCGTCTACGGCCCCGCGCTCCCCGGGCACGTCCCGGACGGGCTCGCCGACGACGCGGACCTCAGCGTGACCGGCGACAACGCCGGCAACATCTTCCTGCTGGTCGGCACGGAGCCCTCCCGCAGCTGGCGCAGCTTCACCGCCGAGATCATCGACGTGGCGCTCGCCGCCGACGTCGGCGCGATCGTCTTCCTCGGCGCGATGCTCGCCGACGTGCCGCACACCCGCCCCATCTCCGTGTTCGCATCGAGCGAGAACGCGACCGTCCGCGCGCAGCTGGGCGTCGAGCGCTCCAGCTACGAGGGGCCGGTCGGCATCCTGAGCGCGCTCGCCGAGGGCGCGGAGGACGTCGGGATCCCGACCATCATGATCTGGGCGTCCGTGCCGCACTACGTGCACAACGCGCCGAGCCCGAAGGCCGTGCTCGCCCTGATCGACAAGCTCGAGGAGATGGTCGACGTGACCATCCCGCGCGGGTCGCTGGTCGAGGAGGCCGGCGCGTGGGAGGCGGGCATCGACGCGCTCGCCGCCGACGACGAGGAGATGGCGGCGTACATCCAGCAGCTCGAGCAGGCGCGCGACACCGTCGACTCCCCCGAGGCGAGCGGCGAGGCGATCGCGCAGGAGTTCGAGCGCTATCTGCGCCGCCGCGACGGCAAGGACGGCCGCGACGGCGGGACAGCCGGACGCGCGCCGGACGACCCGCGCCGGGGCTGAGAGCGGTCGGCTCAGGCCGGCCGGTGGTCGGCCGCCGGGATCAGGCCGCGAGCACGCCCGTCCCGAGCAGGATCATCAGCAGCAGACCGAGCGCGACGCGGTAGATCACGAACGGCAGGAAGCTGCGGCGTGAGATGTAGCCCATGAAGAACGCGATGACCAGCAAGCCGACGACGAAGGCGACGAGGGTCGCCGCGGCGGTCTCCGCAGGTCCGAAGACCTCGACCGTGCAGGTCCCGGCCTTCGCCAGCGCCTCCGTGCACGGCTCCTTGATCGCCTTATAGAGCTGGTAGAAGCCGCTGCCGAACACGGCGGGCAGCGCCAGCAGGAACGAGTAGCGTGCGGCCGCGCGGCGCTGGTAGCCCATGAAAAGCCCGGCGGTGATCGTGCCGCCCGAGCGCGACACGCCCGGGATGAGCGCGAGCGCCTGCGCGAAGCCGAAGATGATGCCGTGGCCCCAGGTCAGTTCCTTGAGGCGGCGTGTCTTCGCGCCCACCCAGTCGGCGATGCCGAGCAAGATGCCGAACACGATCAGCGTCGTCGCCACGATCCAGAGCGAGCGGAAGGTCGTCTCGATCGCGTCCTGGAAGAAGAGGCCGAGCACCACGATCGGCACGCTGCCGAGGATGACCAGCCAGCCCATCTTGGCGTCGGGGTCGTTGCGCGGGATCTTGCCGAACAGCGCCAGGAACCAGCGCGAGATGATCCGCGTGATGTCCTTCCAGAAATACAGGAGGACAGCGGCCTCGGTGCCGAGCTGGATGATCGCGGTGAACCGCGCACCCGGGTCCCCTCCGGTGCCGAGCAGCTCTCCCACGATGCGGATGTGCGCGCTCGACGAGATCGGGAGGAACTCCGTGAGTCCCTGGACGAGCCCGAGGATGAGGGCGTTGATGAACTCCATGCGTCGCTTTCGCCAGGTCGGTGGATCGGGGGCCGCGGCTCAGTAGCTGCTGAGCAGGTCCCGGAGCACGGCCCTACCGAACACTAGCGCGTCGAGCGGGACGCGCTCGTCGACGCCGTGGAACATGCCGGGGAAGTCGAGATCCTTCGGCAGGCGCAGCGGGGCGAAGCCGTAGCCGGTGATCCCGAGCTTGCTGAGCGCCTTGTTATCGGTGCCGCCGGAGAGGAGGTACGGGAGCACGGGCGCGCCCGGGTCGTGCCGCTCCAGCGTGCCGGTGATCGCGTCGATCAGCTCGCCGCCGAAGTCCGCCTCCAGGCCGATGTCGCGGTGCATGATCTGCACCTCCACGTCGTCGCCGACGAGGCGCTGCACCTCGGCGAGCACGCGGTCCTCGTCGCCGGGCAGCGTGCGGATGTCGACCAGCGCCTCCGCCGTGTCGGGGATGACGTTGTGCTTGTAGCCGGCCTCGAGCAGCGTCGGATTGGTGGTGGCGCGGAGCGTCGCGAGGATGAATCCCGCGGCCGTGCCCGTGCGGAGGACGACCTCGTCCGGGCCGACGCGCTCGGGGTCGACGTCGAGCAGCCGGCCCAGCTCGTCGATGAGGCGCGTGGTGGTCGCAGTCAGCTGGATCGGCCAGTCGGTGCGGCCGATCGCGACGACGGCCTCGGCGAGCCGGGTGATCGCGTTGTCGCGGATCAGCCGCGAACCGTGGGCAGCCTGCCCGCGAGCGATCAGCTTGATCCAGACGAGGGACTTCTCGCCCGTCTGCAGCAGGTAGGCGCGACGGCCCTCGAGGTCGATGGAGTAGCCGCCGACCTCACTGATCGCCTCGGTGGCGCCGGCGAAGAGCTCGGGGTGGTTGTCCACGAGGTGGTGGGAGCCGCGGCGGCCGCCGTCCTCCTCGTCGGCGAAGAACGCCACGACCAGGTCGCGCTCGGGCTGCTCCCCCGCGTTCAGGATGTCGCCGACCGCGGTCAGGATCATCGCGTCCATGTTCTTCATGTCGACCGCGCCGCGCCCCCACAGCAGGCCGTCCTTGATGACGCCGCCGAACGGGTCGACGCTCCAGTTGCGCGGGTCGGCGGGCACGACGTCGAGGTGGCCGTGGACGACGAGGGCCGGCTTCTCCGTGTTGCGTCCGGCCACGCGGGCGACGACGCTGGTGCGCCCGGGGTCGGAGTCGAAGAGCTGCGGCTTCAGGCCGAGCGCGCTCAGCCGCGCCTCGACGTACTCGGCGGCGTCCGTCTCGCCGTTGGACTTGCCCTCCCCGTAGTTCGTCGTGTCGAAGCGGATCAGGTCGCGGGCGATGATCGCGGTCTCGTCCAGCGTGGAGTCGTCGGTCATGACCTCCACGCTACCGGGCGCCGGGCGCGCGACGGCCCCGTCGTGACGGCGAGTGACGCGCCACGCCCGGGATGCTCGGCCGATGTGAATCCGGGCCGGGTATCCGTGCTAATGTCTTTCTTCGGCAGCCGGTTCGTCCGGAAGCCGCAAACACCCGTCCGGGTGGCGGAAATGGCAGACGCGCTAGCTTGAGGTGCTAGTGCCCGTATAGGGCGTGGGGGTTCAAGTCCCCCCTCGGACACAGCGGAAGGCCCCGGTCGAAAGACCGGGGCCTTCGTCGTTCCCGGCGACGCCTCCCCCTCACGACATTTGGCCCAAATGTCGTGAATAGTGCCCGCATTCCGCACATTTGGGCCAAATGTGCGGAGAAGGAAACGGGGACTATCGTGGCCGCCATGGCCTCGAAGCGGGAATCGTCCAGCGTCTTCACCGTGATCCTCGCCCTCGGCGCCAATGTGCTGGTCGCGATCGCGAAGACCATCGCGGCGGCGCTCACCGGTTCGGCCTCCATGGTCGCCGAGGCCGCGCACTCTTGGGCGGACTCGGGCAACGAGATCTTCCTGCTGCAGGCCGAGCGCTCGGCCGCCCGCCCGCGCGACTCCGCCCATCCGGGAGGCTACGGTCGCGAGTCGTACGTCTGGAGCCTGTTCGCCGCCGTCGGACTGTTCACGGCCGGCGCGGTCGTGTCGATCATGCACGGCGTCTCCGAGCTCGGCTCGAACGAGCGCGAGGCCGACTACGCGATCGCGTACGGAGTGCTCGCGGTGTCGTTCGTGTTCGAAGGCGTCTCCTTCCTCCAGTCGTACCGGCAGGCGCACAAGCTGGCCAGCGAGCGGGGAACGAGCACCGTCGAACACATCCTCAGCACCTCCAACCCGACCCTGCGCGCCGTGTTCGCGGAGGACTCGGCCGCGCTCATCGGCCTCGTCATCGCCTTCGCGGGCATCCTGCTCCACCAGCTCACCGGGCAGGCGGTCTACGACGCTCTCGGCTCCATCCTGGTCGGCGTGCTGCTCGCGGTCGTGGCCGTGGTGCTGATCGACCGCAACCGCCGGTTCCTGCTCGGGGAGCAGGCGCCCGAGCGCGCCCGGCAGGCCCTCCTCGCCGGGATCCTCGCGCATCCCGAGGTCGAGAAGGTCACCTACCTGCACCTCGAGTTCGTCGGCCCCGAGCGGCTGTTCGTCGTCGCCGCGATCGACCTCGCGGGCGACGACCGGGAATCCGCCGTCGCCGCGGACCTCGCCGCGGTGGAGGCCGATCTCGAGCGCGACGAGCACATTACGGAGGTGGTCCTCACGCTGTCTCGGCCGGGCGCGGCCGCGCTCGTCCCGGCCACGGCGCAATAGCGGTCACGATCCGTCCGCATCCCGGTGCACACTGGGAGGCATGGCAAGCACCGGATCGCGCACCCTGCAGCTGCTCTCGCTGCTGCAGACCCATCGCTACTGGCCCGGCAACGATCTCGCCGAGCGGCTCGGCGTGTCCCCGCGCACGCTGCGGCGTGACGTGGACCGGCTGCGCGACCTCGGCTACCCCGTCGATGCCACCCGTGGTGTCGCGGGAGGCTACCAGCTCGCCGCGGGTGCGTCGCTGCCGCCGCTCGTGGTGGACGATGAGGAGGCCGTCGCTCTCGCCGTCGGGCTGCGCACGGCCGCGCAGAGCGGGATCGCGGGGGTCGAGGAGGCGTCGGTGCGCGCCCTCGCGAAGGTGGTCCAGGTCATGCCGCCGCGGCTCAAGCGTCGCGTCGACGCCTTGCGGGTGGCGACCCTCGCGACGGCGATGCGCGGCGGCCCCGTCGCCGACGCCACGACGCTGACGACGGTCGCCCAGGCCTGCCGGGACGAGGAGCGGCTCGAGTTCACCTACGTCGCCCGCGGCGGGGAGGAGACGCGACGCACGGTGGAGCCGCACCGACTCGTCTCCGTCGGCCGGCGCTGGTACCTGGTCGCCTACGACCTGACCCGGTTCGACTGGCGCAGCTTCCGCCTCGACCGGCTGACCGAGCCGCGGGTGACCGGCACGCGCTTCCGGCCGCGGGAGCTGCCCGCAGAGGACGCGGCCGAGTACGTCCGCGCCTCCCTCTCCCCCGCGGCGGCTCCGCTCGTCGTCGACGCCGTCGTCAGCGCGCCCTACGACCGGGTGGAGGAGGCCATCGGCCGCTGGGCGACGGTCTCCCCCGCCGACGACGCGACCTCCCGGGTCCGGCTGACGGTCGAGAGCGCCGAGTGGGCGCTCTTCGGGCTGGCTGCGGCCGGCGCCCCCTTCGTCATCGAGGGGCCGAATGCGGTGCGCGAACTGGCGGCCGTCTGGGCCGACCGCTTCCGCGACGCCGCGACGGGGGTCGCCTAGACTTCTCGCGATGACGAGCACCGAGCGCACCCCCACCCCCGCCGACATCCGGCGCTGGCGGCGCTACCTGGCCGACGAGCGCGCGGAGGCCTCCGTCTACCGCGATCTCGCCCAGCGCCGCACCGGCGAGGAGCGGGAGATCCTCCTCGCGCTCGCCGAGGCCGAGGGCCGCCACGAGCAGCACTGGCTCGATCTGCTCGGCGACCAGGTGGGCAAGCCGCTCCGCGGGGACATCCGCACGCGCATGCTCGGCTTCCTTGCCCGCCGCTTCGGCTCCGTCTTCGTGCTCGCGCTGGCGCAGCGCGCCGAGGCCCGCTCCCCGTACGCGACGGATGCCGACGCGACGCCGCAGATGGCCGCCGACGAGCAGGTGCACGAGGAGGTCGTGCGCGCGCTCGCGGCGCGTGGCCGGCAGCGGCTCTCGGGCACGTTCCGCGCCGCGGTCTTCGGCGCCAACGACGGCCTGGTGAGCAACCTCGCCCTCGTGCTCGGCGTGAGCGCGAGCGGCGTCGCGACCCACGTCGTCCTCCTCACCGGTGTCTCCGGACTCCTCGCTGGCGCCCTCTCGATGGGTGCGGGCGAGTACGTGTCCGTGCGGTCGCAGCGGGAGCTGCTGGAGGCCTCCAGCCCCAATCCCGCGACGCGCTCCGCCCTCCCGCACCTGGACGTCGACGCCAACGAGCTGACCCTCGTCTACCGTGCTCGCGGCATGTCGCCCGCGGACGCGCAGGCCCGGGCCTCCGAGACACTGCGGACCCTGGAGGCGTACACCAGCGAGATCCCCGTCACGACGCCCGGCGCTGCCTCGGCTCCCGTCGAGGACGAGCACGAGGCGGTCGGCAACGGCTGGAGTGCCGCCGTGTCGAGCTTCTGCTTCTTCGCCTCGGGCGCGCTCGTGCCGATCCTCCCCTACCTGTTCGGGCTCGGCGGCACGGCGGCGGTGCTCGTGTCGGCGGGGCTGGTCGGCATCGTGCTGCTCGCCACCGGTGCCATCGTGGGTCTGCTCTCGGGAGGGTCGCCCCTCAAGCGCGCGCTGCGCCAGCTCGCGATCGGCTACGGCGCCGCCGCGGCGACCTACGTGCTCGGCCTGCTGTTCGGGACCGCACTGGGCTAGCCGCGCGCGACTAGCGTCGGCGCGGGCCGTCGATGCCGTAGACCAGCGCGCCCGAGAGCGGGATCAGCAGGAACCACAGCCAGCTGTACTGGTAGCCCCAGATCCCGCTGGTGACGAAGAACAGGATGACCGCGATGAACGGCATCACCGAGACGACCAGCAGGCCCCAGCGGTTGTTCGGGCGGTAGCGCTGCTCCGCGTAGGGATCACCGGGCGGCGCTGCGGCCGGGCCGGGAGCGTAGGCCGCCGCGGGCGGCACCGGCTGCGCGGGCGGGACGGGCTGCGCAGGCTGCCCCGCGTGGTCATCGAGCTGCACGCCGCCGGGCAGGTCCGCGAAGAGCGGCGCGAGGTCGCCGCGCGTGACCGCCGACCGCGCCGAGGCGACGCGCGACTGCAGTTCCGCTCCGTCGAGCCTCCCGGCGTTCGCGTGCGCCTGGAGGGCCGCGACCGCGCGCTCCCGCTCGTCCGTGCTGAGGCGCAGCGAGGCGCCGGAAGGGTCGTTGAGGTCGGTCATGCGGACAGTATGGCAGGGGCAGGAGTTCTGCCGCAGGACATCCGTGACGGTTCGCGTCTGAGGACATCGGTGACAATTGGCGGTCGTGGTTTGACGACGGCAGCGCTGAAATCTCCTGGGCGCGCCTTGGCTCTTCCCGGAATCTATAGCTCGTGCTTCACTTCACGTATGCCGATTGCTCCAATATTCAACGGGGCCGCGTTGGTCTCTGAACTCGACTCCCGCCGAGTCCGGTTAGGCCTGGGGTGGCCGGCTGTGGCGGAGGAGCTCACAGAACAGTCGGCCGGCCTGAGGGCCGCGCTGAACGACCATGCAGTGTGCTCGGGTGCGCTCGTTCGGACGGTGAGACGCGGCTCTATGTCCTGCCAGTACGCGCTCATGCTGCTGCAATGGCTGGACCGTTCTCCTGAGGAGTTCCTGTTCGGGCGGAGTCGAGCGGTGGGAGACACACGTCTGCCAGCTATCGGGACCGACGTCCGCCTGCGCTGGGACCTTCCCGAGCTTTATGAGGCCGTGAACGATCAGCGGCGCGATCACGGACTCACCTGGGGGGTCCTGGCTGAACGGCTGGGATGCACTCCGAGCCGTTTGACGAACCTCCGCACCGCCCGTCTCGCGGACATGGACCTTGCCATGCGGCTTACGCAATGGCTGGGGAGGCCGGCGACAGATTTCGTGCATCCCGCCACGTGGTGAGAGCCACATCACCGCGGGAGAAGTGCCACCACCCGACAGGGCCGACGTGTCACCGATGTCCTGAGGCTGATGGGTAACCCATGTCCTGAGACGGAAATTGTCGGCGGGTCGGTCTACACTCGCATTCGAACATCCGTTCGAATGGAGGAGGTGGCGGCGATGACCGATGTCGACGAAGCGGTCGCCGTGTGGACGACCGAGGAGGGCATCCCGCTGCGGCTGGTGTGGCGGTCGACGCGCTACCGCGTGAGCGACATGCCGACCGTCTGGGCGGCGGCGCCGGCCTGGTGGCGGCCGTTCGGCGAGCACCGCTACGACGTCGGTGCCCTGCCGCGCGAGATCGGCGGCTGGCGGTTCCAGGCGACCAGCGACACCGGCGACGCCCACGTGTTCGACGTGCGTCATGACGCTGTCGACCGCACCTGGCGCCTGGTGCGCGTCTTCGACTGACCGGCCGGCTCCCGGGCGGCGGGCGTGCCTCCCGCGGACGCCCGGGCGCATCGCATAGCCTCCTGGGGTGATGGACGACCGCTACGGATCCGATGTGCTGGCACCCGGATGGAAGACGGCCGGGCGCAAGCCCGTGCCCGACGTCGAGGCAGTGCGCGACCTGGTGGTGGAGGAGTCCGCCACCGGCTTCTGCGGGGCGATCACCCGCCTCGAGGCGCAGACCGTCGAGCTGGAGGACTACTTCGGCAAGAAGCGCGTCTTCCCCCTCGGGTCGGCGTTCCTGATCGACGGCGAGCCGGTGCGCCTGGTCGTGCCGAAGCGCACGGCGGGTGGCCCGGGGCGCACGGCATCCGGTTCGTTCGCGGTCGGCGAGCAGAAGGCGCGCATCGCCCGGGCGAGCCGCATCTTCGTCGAGGGCCGGCACGACGCCGAGCTCGTCGAGCGCGTGTGGGGCGACGACCTGCGCGTCGAGGGCGTCGTCGTCGAGTACCTGGAGGGCGTGGACGACCTGGACGCGATCGTGCGCGAGTTCGCCCCCACCCGGGAGCGCCGCATCGGCGTGCTGGTCGACCACCTGGTCCCCGGCTCCAAGGAGAGCCGGATCGCCGAGACGGTCGCGCGCGGCCCGTACGGCGCGCACGTGCTCGTGGTCGGGCATCCCTTCATCGACATCTGGCAAGCGGTGAAACCTGCCCGGGTCGGCCTGGAGGCGTGGCCGTCGATCCCGCGCTCGATCGAGTGGAAGCGCGGGATCTGCGCAGCGCTGGGTCTCCCCCACGAGAACCAGGCCGACATCGCGCGCGCCTGGAAGCGCATCCTGGGGCAGGTGCGCACGTTCGCTGACCTGGAGCCGGAGCTGCTCGGCCGGGTGGAGCACCTGATCGACTTCGTGACCGAACCGGCGTAGGGTCCGTCCACCGGGGCACAGCGCTTGCACCACAGCGCCGGTACCCCACAGCGTTTGTACCCCACAATGCATTTGCGCTGTTCGAACATGTGTTCGAAAATGGATGCATGTCCCCGGCATCCGCACCCGCCTTCGCCGACCCGGTCGTCGACCGGGCGCAGGTGCACGAGCTGCAGTCGCGCATCCGGCAGATGCAGGCGACGAAGCTCGAGAGCCGCACGTTCGAGACGCATCCCGCGCTCGGGCCGCTGCTGCCGGGCGGAGCGCTCAAGGCCGGCGCCGCCTATGCGGTCCACGGCTCCACCACCCTGCTGATGGCGCTGCTCGCCGGCCCCAGCGCGGCGGGCGCGTGGTGCGGGGTGATCGGCATGCCCGACTTCGGCGCCGAGGCGGCCGGCCGGTTCGGGATCGACCTGGAGCGGCTGGTGCTCGTGCCGCATCCCGGCGACCAGTGGCTGACCGTGACGGCGGCCGTGGTCGACGTGCTCGCCGTCGTGGCGGTCGCCCCGCCGGCCCGCGCGAAAGACGGCGACGTCGCCCGGCTGGGCGCCCGGCTGCGGCAGCGGGAGTCGACGCTGATCGTCGCGGGAGACTGGCCGCAGGCCGAGGCGACGCTCTCGGTCGCGCGCAGCGGCTGGGACGGTCTCGGTACCGGAGCGGGCTACCTCTCGTCCCGGCGGGTGACCGTCGAGTCCGCCCCGCGCGGCGGCTCGGGACCGCGCCGGCGTGCGGAGCTGTGGCTGCCGGCACCCGACGAGAGCTTCCGCCCGTCCGGCCCGACGCGCCTGGAGGCGGTGGGCTAGATGCGCGAGGTCACCCGCGCGATCGTGCTCTGGTGCCCGGACTGGCCCGTGATCGCCGCCCGCCGGGCGGATCCGGGCCTGGCCGACGGCACCCCGATCGCCCTGATGGAGAAGGGCGTGGTCTTCGCCTGCTCGGCGACGGCCCGCGCCGACGGCGTGCGCCGCGGCCTGCGGATGCGCGAGGCGCAGTCCCGCTGCCCGCAGCTGGAGGTGCTCCCCTACGACCCCGTGCTCGACGAGCGCGCCTTCGAGCCGGTGCTGGCCGCCATCGAGGAGCTCGCGCCCGGCGTGCAGCCGCTGCGCCCCGGCACCTTCCTGCTGCGGGCGCGCGGACCGGCGCGCTACTACGGCGGCGAGGAGCAGGCCGCGGCCGAGCTGCTGCGCTGCCTGGAGGGGCTGGGGCTGCCGGATGCGCGCGCCGGCATCGCCGACGGGCCGTTCGCCGCCGGGCAGGCCGCCCGCTCCACCGGCGCCGCCCGCGTGCGCGTGATCCCGGCGGGCGGGTCGGCCGCCTTCCTCGCCCCGCTGCCGGTCGCCCAGCTCGGGCTGACCGAGCTGACCCCGCTTCTGCGCCGCCTCGGCCTGCACACCCTCGGCGACCTCGCCGCCCTCGACCGGCTCGACGTGCGCGAGCGGTTCGGGGAGCGCGGCGAGCACGCGCACGACCTGGCCGGGGGCCTCGACGGCGCCGCGGTCGTGCCGCGCACCCCGCCGAAGCAGCTGGACCGCACCATCGAGTTCGAGCCTCCCCTCGACCGCGTCGACCAGGTCACCTTCGCACTGCGCGGCACCGCCGAGCAGTTCGTCGGCGGTCTGACGAAGGCCGGGCTGGTGTGCACCACGCT
Organism: Leifsonia naganoensis; assembly: GCF_013410615.1. Lineage (NCBI taxonomy): Bacteria > Bacillati > Actinomycetota > Actinomycetes > Micrococcales > Microbacteriaceae > Leifsonia > Leifsonia naganoensis. The sequence continues at coordinate 3,748,097 of NZ_JACCHJ010000001.1, read as the reverse complement.
CCGGGTGGAGGTGACCGACGAGGCCGGCCGCATCAGCGAGCGCAGCTGGCTGCACCCGCGGCTGTTCACGGCGGGGGATGTCGTCGACCGGGTGCGCTGGCAGCTGCAGGGCTCCGGCGCCCTCGACCCCGGACTCGCCTCGCCGATCGTGCGGGTGGGCCTGGTGCCCGAAGCGGTGGACGACATCGGCCACCACGAGGACGGCCTGTGGGGCGGCGGAGCCGACGAGCGCATCCATCACGGTCTCACCCGCGTGCAGAGCATGCTGGGGCACGAGGCCGTGCTCACCGCCACGATCGGCGGGGGTCGCGGGCTCACCGAGCGGCAGGTGCTGGTGCCCTGGGGCGACCGGCCGGTCGGTGTCTCCCGGGCCGAGCAGCCGTGGCCCGGTTCGCTGCCCGCGCCCGCACCCTCCACCGTCTTCGAGGTGCCGCGGCCCGTGGCGGTGCTGACCATCGAGGGCGAGACCGTCGAGGTGACCGACCGCGGCGACCTCACCGCCCCGATCGCGCTCTTCTCCCCCACCGGCCGCCCGCACGACGCCCGCGAGGTGGGCTCGTGGGCGGGGCCGTGGCCGGTGCGCGAGCGCTGGTGGGACGCCACGCTCGCCCGGGCGATGCACCGGTTCCAGCTGGTCGACGCCGACGGGACGGCCTGGCTGCTGCGCCTGGCCTCCGGCGGCTGGTTCGCCGAGGCGAGGTACGACTGATGGGCTGGGACAACCCGCCGATCCCGTGGGCCGAGTTCGAGCGGCGGCTCTCCGGCCGTCGCACCGGCGAGCAGGCCGTCGAGCGCCCCTCCTCGCGCAAGCGGCAGAAGTACGTGCCGCAGCCCATCCCGGAGGAGCCGGAGACCGGGCACGTCGCGTACGCGGAGCTGCACGCGCACAGCAACTTCAGCTTCCTCGACGGGGCGAGCTCGCCCGAGGAGCTGCTGGAGGAGGCGACTCGCCTGCGCCTGCACGGCCTCGCCCTCACCGATCACGACGGGCTCTACGGCGTCGTCCATCTGGCCGAGGCCGCCGAGGCGTACGAGCGGGTGAAGACGGTGTTCGGCGCCGAGCTCTCCCTCGCGCTCAGCCGCCCGCAGAACGGCGAGGCCGATCCGGAGGGCAACCACCTCGTCGTGCTCGCCCGCCGGCAAGAGGGGTACCACCGGCTCGCCGCCGCGATCACCGCCGGGCAGCTCGCGGGCGGCGAGAAGGGGCGCCCGGTCTACCGGCTGCCCGAGCTGGCCGAGCAGGCGGGCGGCGAGTGGATGGTGCTGACCGGCTGCCGCAAGGGCGACGTGCGCCTGGCGCTGGCCGAGCAGGGCGAGCGCGCAGCGGAGCACGAGGTGGCGCGGCTCGCGGAGCTGTTCGGCCACGACAACGTGCTGGTCGAGCTGATCGACCAGGGCAACCCGCACGACACCACCGACAACGACGCGCTCGCCCGGATCGCCGGCCGGCTCGGCCTGCCTGTCGTGGCGACCAACAACGTCCACTACGCCTCGCCCGCGCAGTACCCGCTGGCGACCGCCGTGTCGGCCGTGCGCGCCCGGCGCAGCCTGGACGAGATGGACGGCTGGCTGCCCGCGTCCGCTGCCGCGCACCTGCGCAGCGGTGCCGAGATGGCCAGACGGTTCGCCCGCTACCCCGGCGCGGTGGAGCGGACCGTGGAGGTCGCCGACGACCTCTCCTTCCGGCTGCGCAGCGCCCGCCCGCGGCTGCCCAAGCAGGAGGTCCCGGAGGGGCACACCCCGATGAGCTGGCTGCGCGAGCTCACCTGGCGCGGCGCGGCCGAGCGCTACCGCGACCTCGACGAGAACCCGGCGAAGCGGGAGCGCATCGAGCGCGAGCTCGACGTGATCGAGGCCAAGGACTTCCCCGGCTACTTCCTGATCGTGCACGACATCGTGCGGTTCGCCCGCAGCCAGGGCATCCTGTGCCAGGGCCGCGGGTCGGCGGCGAACTCGGCGGTCGTCTACCTGCTCGGGATCACCGCGGTCGACTCGATCAAGTACGACCTGCCGTTCGAGCGCTTCCTCTCCAGCATGCGCGAGGAGGAGCCCGACATCGACGTCGACTTCGACTCCGACCGCCGCGAGGAGGTCATCCAGTACGTCTACAGCAAGTACGGCCGGCACAACGCGGCGCAGGTCGCCAACGTGATCACCTACCGGCCCAAGAACGCGGTGCGCGACATGGCGAAGGCGCTCGGCCACTCCACCGGCCAGCAGGACGCCTGGAGCAAGCAGATCGACTCGTGGTCGCACGTCCAGACCACCGACGACCACGACATCCCGGACGAGGTGGTGGAGCTGGCGCAGCAGGTGCTGAAGTTCCCGCGGCACCTCGGCATCCACTCGGGCGGCATGGTGCTCACCGACCGGCCCGTCGGCGAGGTGTGCCCGATCGAGCACGCCCGCATGGAGGGGCGCACGGTCCTGCAGTGGGACAAGGACGACTGCGCGTGGATGGGCCTGGTCAAGTTCGACCTGCTCGGGCTCGGGATGCTGAGCGCGCTCGACTACTCGATGCGCGCGATCGCGTCGGCGCTCGGCGAGCAGTGGACGCTGGAGACCATCCCGAAGGAGGAGCAGGGCGTGTACGACATGCTCTGCCGTGCCGACTCGATCGGCGTGTTCCAGGTGGAGAGCCGGGCGCAGATCGGCACGCTCCCCCGGCTGCGGCCCCGCTCGTTCTACGACCTCGTGATCGAGATCGCGCTGATCCGCCCCGGCCCGATCCAGGGCGGCGCCGTGCACCCGTACATCCGGCGCAAGCTGGGCCAGGAGGAGGTCACCTACCTGCACCCGGCACTGGAGCCGGTGCTGAAGCGCACGCTGGGCGTCCCCCTCTTCCAGGAGCAGCTGATGCAGATGGCGGTCGCGGTGGGCGACTGCACGGCGGAGGACGCCGACCTGCTGCGCCGTGCGATGGGCTCCAAGCGCGGGGTGGAGAAGATCGGCGCCCTGCGCGAGAAGCTCTACACGGGGATGGCGGGCAACGGCATCACCGGCGAGGACGCCGACGCGATCTACGCCAAGATCGAGGCGTTCGCGAACTTCGGCTTCGCCGAGAGCCATGCGATCAGCTTCGCGCTGCTGGTCTACGTGAGCTCGTGGATGAAGCTGCACTACCCCGGCGCGTTCCTCGCCGCCCTGCTGCGCGCGCAGCCGATGGGGTTCTACTCGCCGCGCACGCTCACCGCCGACGCCCGGCGGCACGGCGTGGTGGTGCACCGGCCCGACATCCAGCGCTCGGGCGTGTTCCCGCTGCTCGAGCCGCTCGACGACGCCCGCCCGGGCCCGACCGGCATCGACCCGTGCCTGGCCGAGGAGCAGCCTCCCATCGCCCCCTTCGACCAGCGGGTTCCGCTCGACTACGCGGCACATCGCCGCGACGCCGGCCACGCCGTGCGGCTGGGGCTCGCCGGGGTGACCTCCATCGGCGAGAAGCTGGCCGAGCGGATCGTGGCCGAGCGGGAGGCCGACGGCCCCTACCGGGACCTCGCCGACCTCTCGCGCCGGGTCGGGCTGACCGTCGCCCAGCTGGAGGCGCTCGCCGCGGCGGGCGCGTTCGAGGACTTCGGCCTCGACCGCCGGCAGGCGATCTGGGAGGCGGGTAACGCGGCGCAGGACCGACCGGAGTACCTCGCCGGCACCGCGATCACCGTGCAGCCGCCCCTGCTGCCGTTGCTGAGCCCCGCGGAGCAGCTGGCGAGCGACCTGTGGGCGACCGGCATCTCGACCGACGACCACCCGATCCGCTACCTGCGGCCGGCGCTCGCCTCGCGCGGGGTGCGCACGGCGGCGATGCTCGCGACGTCGGAGTCGGGGCGGCGCATCGAGGTGGGCGGGGTGGTCACCCACCGGCAGCGCCCGGCGACCGCGGCCGGCGTGACCTTCCTCAACCTGGAGGACGAGACCGGGCTGGTGAACGTGGTCTGCCCGGTCGGGGTGTGGAACCGCTACCGGCGGGTCGCCCGGCAAGCACCCGCGATGATCGTGCGCGGCATCCTGGAGCGCAGCGAGGAGGGTGTGGTCAACGTGATCGCCGACCGGCTGGAACCGCTGCAGACCGGCATCCGCACGGCCTCCCGCGACTTCCGCTGAGGCCGCCGCGGTCGGCCTGCGCAGGCGTAACACGCACGAAACGTGAGAGTAGACTCAGAAACCTTGTGCGAAAGAAGGTACGCGTTTGACCACGGCTCTCATCTCCCTGCTCGACGACGTCCTCCGGCGCAACGCCGGGGAGCCGGAGTTCCACCAGGCGGCACGGGAGGTGTTCGGCTCGCTCGGCCCCGTCCTCGACCGTCACCCGCGTTACGCCGAGGCCGCGGTGCTCGAACGCCTCACCGAGCCGGAGCGCCAGCTGATCTTCCGGGTGCCGTGGACGGACGACCAGGGTCGCGTACGGGTCAACCGCGGGTTCCGCGTGGAGTTCAACTCCGCGCTCGGGCCGTACAAGGGCGGCCTGCGCTTCCACCCGAGCGTCACGCTCGGCACCGTGAAGTTCCTCGGCTTCGAGCAGATCTTCAAGAACGCGCTCACCGGTCTCCCCATCGGCGGCGGCAAGGGCGGCAGCGACTTCGACCCCAAGGGCAAGTCCGACGCCGAGGTGATGCGGTTCTGCCAGTCGTTCATGACCGAGCTGTACCGCCATCTGGGCGAGCACACCGACGTCCCCGCCGGTGACATCGGCGTGGGCGGCCGCGAGATCGGCTACCTGTTCGGCCAGTACAAGCGCATCACGAACCGGTACGAGTCCGGCGTGCTCACGGGCAAGGGCGTCGGCTGGGGCGGCTCGCTCGTCCGCACCGAGGCCACCGGCTACGGCGCGGTCTTCTTCGCCCAGCGGATGCTCGCGACCCGCGGCCGCGACCTCGACGGCGCGCGTGTGCTCGTCTCGGGCTCCGGCAACGTCGCGATCTACGCGATCGAGAAGGTGCACCAGCTCGGCGGCACCGTGATCGCCTGCTCCGACTCCTCCGGCGTCGTGCACGACCCGGCCGGCATCGACCTCGACCTGCTGCGGCAGATCAAGGAGGTCGAGCGCGGCCGCCTCAGCGAGTACGCCGCACGCCGCGGCGGCGCGGAATACCTCCCGAACGGCGACATCTGGGCGCTGGCGGCCACGACGCACGTCGACGTCGCCATGCCCTGTGCGACCCAGAACGAGCTCGACGCCACGGCGGCCACCACCCTCGCCAACCACGGCGTCGCCGCGGTCGTCGAGGGCGCCAACATGCCCTGCACACCGGAGGCCGTCACCGTGCTCCGCGCGGCGGGCGTGCTGTTCGCCCCGGGCAAGGCGGCGAACGCCGGAGGTGTCGCCACCTCCGCGCTCGAGATGCAGCAGAACGCCTCGCGCGACGCGTGGACGTTCGAGTACGCCGAGCAGCGCCTCTCGGACATCATGACGAACATCCACGACAGCTGCGCGGAGACCGCGGCCGAGTACGGCGAGCCGGGCGATTACGTGCTCGGCGCCAACGTCGCCGGCTTCGTCCGCGTCGCCGACGCCATGCTGGCGCTCGGCGTCATCTAGCGCTCAGACCCCACCGCGTCCGCGCGGATCAACGGCTCGGTCGGCTCAGTGCCGGCCGAGCCGTTTGCGCAGGTACTCGATGCGCGCCTGCAGCTGCGAGACACTCGCCTGGGCGACGGCCGGCCCACCGCAGACCCGGCGCAGCTCGGCGTGGATGAGGCCGTGCGGCTCCCCCGAGTTCTTCGAGTACAGGCCGACCAGGCTGTTGAGCAGCTGGCGCTGCTCCTTCAGCGTGCGGTGCAGCGGCGCGGGAGGGTGACCCTCCGCCTCCGCTGGACGCGCCGACGACCGCCGCGACTGGCGCTGCTGCCGCTGGAGCAGCAACTCGTGCACCTGGTCGGGCTCCAGGATGCCGGGAAGGCCGATGAAGTCGTGCTCCTCGTCGGTGCCGGGCACCGCGTAGCTGCCGAACTCCTTGCCGTCGAACACGACCCGGTCGAAGTTGGCCTCCGAGCCGAGCGCCTCGAAGGCGAACTCCTCGGTCAGCGCCTCCGAGGCCCGCTCCTCGCGGTTGGCCTCGGCCATCATCGCGTCCTCGGGGTTCCACAGATCGCCTTCGGCGTTCCCGTCGGTCGGCCGGTCGAGCGCGTGGTCGCGCTCCAGTTCCAGCGCGTTGGCGAGCGCCATCAGCATCGGCACGTTCGGCAGGAACACCGAGGCGGTCTCGCCACGGCGCCGGGCGCGCACGAAGCGGCCGATCGCCTGCGCGAAGAAGAGAGGGGTGGAGGCGCTGGTCGCGTACACGCCGACCGCGAGCCGCGGAACGTCCACGCCCTCCGACACCATGCGCACGGCGACCATCCAGCGCGAGGTGCCCTTCGAGAACTCCTCGATCCGGTCGCTCGCCTCCTTCTCGTCCGAGAGGACGACGGTGACGGACTCGCCGGTGATCTGCTGCAGGATGTCGGCGTACGCGCGGGCCGTGTAGTGGTCGGTCGCGATGACCAGACCGCCGGCGTCCGGGATGGCGCCGCGCACCTCGGTCAGGCGCCGGTCGGCCGCGCTGAGCACGGCCGGGATCCATTCGCCCTTCGGGTCGAGTGCGGTCCGCCAGGCCTGCGACGTGATGTCCTTGGTGTTGCCCTCGCCGAGCCGCGCCTCCATCTCGTCGCCGGTCTTGGTGCGCCAGCGCATGTGGCCCGCGTAGACCATGAAGATGACGGGACGCACGACGCCGTCGGAGAGGGCGCGGCCGTAGCCGTAGTTGTAGTCGGTGAGCGACGTGCGGATGCCCTGCTTGTCGGGCAGGTAGGTCACGAACGGGATCGGCGCGGTGTCGGAGCGGAACGGCGTCCCCGTGAGCGAGAGCCGACGGGTGGCGCGCTCGAACGCGTCCCGGATGCCGTCGCCCCAGCTGAGCGCGTCGCCGCCGTGGTGCACCTCGTCGAGGATGACCAGGGTGCGGCTCGACTCGGTGATGTCCTTGTGGAGGCTCGGCCGCATGGCGACCTGCGCGTAGGTGACCGCGACGCCCTTGTAATGCCGGGCGTACCGGCCATCGGCGTTCTTGAAGTCCGGGTCGAGGTTGAGACCGACGCGGGAGGCGGCCTCCGCCCACTGGCGCTTCAGGTGCTCCGTGGGGGCGACGACGGTGACGCGCTCGATGACGCGGCGGTTGAGCAGCTCGGTCGCGAGCCGCAGGGCGAAGGTCGTCTTACCGGCGCCCGGCGTCGCCGCGGCGAGGAAGTCGCGCGGCTCGTCCCGGAAGTAGGTGTCGAGCGCCTCGGCCTGCCACGCGCGCAGTTTTCCCGCGGTTCCCCAGGCGGCGCGCTCCGGGAACGACGGCGAGAGATGCTCGGCCGCGAAGCTGCCCGCGTGTACCCCGATGGCGTCCGACTCGTCGCCGGACTCGGCGTCCGGTTCGAACGCGGGGAGGGGTGCAGCTGTCGTTTCCACGTGGATCAAATCTACCCGCTCCGTCCGACATCCGCCTGGACGGACGGTCCGCCGGATGCAGAATGGAGGAATGGTCGAAGCTCAGCATCCCTGGTCCCGCTACGTCGCCCTGGGCGACTCGTTCACGGAGGGCATCGGCGACCCCGAGCTCGCCAGCCCCGGCGGGCACCGCGGCTGGGCCGACCGTGTCGCCGAGGTGCTGAGCAGCCAGACCGACGACTTCGCCTACGCGAACCTGGCCGTGCGCGGCAAGCTGATCAAGCAGATCCTGGACGACCAGGTCGAGCCCGCGCTCGCGCTGCGCCCCGACCTGATCACCATCTCCGCCGGCGGCAACGACGTCATCCGCCCGGGCACCGACCCCGACCAGATCGCCGCGCTCTTCGACCAGGCGGTGGCCCGCCTCAGCCGGGACGGCGCGACCATCGTGGTGTTCACGGGCGTCGACGTCGGGTTCTCCCCCGTGTTCCGCGGCATCCGCGGCAAGGTCGCGATCTACAACGAGAACGTCCGCGCCATCGCCGCCCGGTACGACTGCATCGTGGCCGACCAGTGGGCCCTGACCGAGATCCAGGACCAGCGGATGTGGGCCCCCGACCGCCTCCACCTCGCGCCGCTCGGCCACCACACCGTCGCACGCATGGTGCTCGCGGCCCTCAACGTGGAGAACGACCTCCAGCCGCTCGATCCCGAGCCGCTGCCCGCCCGCACCTGGCGTCAGGCGCGCTCGGAGGACATCTCGTGGGCGCGGGCGTACCTCGTGCCGTGGGTGCTGCGGCGCATCCGCCACCAGTCGTCGGGCGACCACGTGCTGCCCAAGCGGCCGGAGGCCGGGCCCTTCCTCATCCGCACCGAGGACTGAGCGCGTTCGCGGCCCGTCGGGTCAGGTCCCGAGCCCGCCGGGGTGCGCCAGGCGCCAGCCGAACCCGGGATCGGGCACATCTTTCGCAAGGGCGAGATCGGTGGTCTGGGTCTTGCCGTTGGAGGTGAACGTCACCTTCCCCACGACGTCGCCGGCGAACCCGGACTGCACGGGACGGGTCTCCAGCGCCACCTCGATCGGCTGATCCGACCACACGACGAACGTCGTCGCGGTCGTGGCCACGAGATCCGAGCTCGCCTTCCACGGCGTGCTGTACGAACCGAAGACCTGCCCCTTCGTCGAGGCGGAGACCTCGTGGAAGCCCGCCTTCACGCTGGTCAGCAGCGCCTTGACGCCCGCCCACAGGTCGTCGTGGGTCGGCGCGCCGAGCACGACGCCCAGCACCCGCACCTTCGACTTGCCCACGGCGACCTCGGCCGAGAACAGCAGGCAGTTGCCCGCCTCGTCGGTGTTGCCGGTCTTCAGTCCGTCGATGCCCTCCCACCCCAGGAGGGTGTTCGTGTTGTCCTGCGCGCCCGCACCGGGGAGCGTCGCCGTCTTCTGCGAGACGATCGACGACAGCGCGGGCGAGTCGAGCACGAGCTGCCCGAGGCCGAGGAGGTCCTTCGTCGTGCTCACGTTGCCCGGGTCCAGCCCGTCGGCCGTGACGATCTTCGTGCCGGTGAAGCCCTTGGCCGCGAGCCACTTGTTGGCCGCGTCCACGTAGGCCGAGGTGGAGCCGTACGCCCAGTTCACGAGCGAGATCGCGTAGTTGTTGGCCGAGGGAAGCAGCATCGCGGTGAGCGCCTCCTTCTCGGTCATCGAAGTGCCGGCCTGCACCGGCGCCCACGATCCGCCCTCCGCGATGACCTCGTTCCAGATGTCGACGTCCTTCTGCGTGAAGTCGATCGTCGGTCCCTGGTCGTCGCCCTTCAGCGGCTTCGCATCCAGCACCAGGAGGGCCGTGACCACCTTCGTCACGCTCGCGATCGGCACGCTGGCGTCGCTCCCGTGGGAGATCGTGGCACCCGAGTAGTCGGGTGCGGTGACGGCGGACGAGCCGTATCCGGGCCAGGCGAGCTGGGCGGCCGGCTGCACGATCGACTTCTCGTGCGTGACCGAGGCCGCGGTCGCCGGGACGGGCGTCAGCAGCGAGCCGGCGATGTAGAGGAAGGCGAGCAGCAGCGTCCCGCCGATCCCGAACACGACGAAGCGACGACGGCGGTAGACCGTCCGGGACACACGGCGCGACGGATCGACAGGCACTTGCGGGGACACGCTGGAATTCTAAGCGGGACTACTCAGGCATCCCCTGAGAACGCGCCCGCAACGCCCAGAGCGCCACGGCACTGGCCGACGCGACGTTCAGCGAGTCGACGCCGTGCAGCATCGGGATGGTGACGACCGTGTCCGCGGAGGCCAGCGCCCGGCGCGAGAGCCCGTCCCCTTCCGAGCCGAGCACCATCGCGATGCGCTCGGGCGGCGCCGCCGCGTACTCGTCCAGGGTGACCGCGTCGTCGGCGAGGGCGAGGGCCGCGATGTCGAAGCCCGCGTCGTGCAGGATCCCGGTCGCCTCGTCCCATTCCGGGATGCGCGTCCACGGCACCTGCAACACGGTCCCCATGCTGACGCGCACACTGCGGCGGTACAGCGGGTCGGCGCACCGCGGGCTCACGAGCACCGCGTCCGCACCGAGGCCCGCGACCGAACGGAAGATCGCCCCGACGTTCGTGTGGTCGACGATGTCCTCCAGCACCACGACCCGGCGCGCGTTGCGGAGCAGGTCGCGCGGATCGGGCAGCACGGGCCGGTGCATCGCCGCGAGCGCGCCGCGGTGCAGGTTGTACCCGGTGAGCTGCTCGAGCACGCCCGCTTCGCCCACGAACACGGGCACGTCCGGGTACTGCTCGAGCAACGGCTCCACGTCGGGCAGCCACTGCTCCTGCAGCAGCACGGACCGCGGGCGGTGCCCGGCAGCGAGAGCGCGCGTGATGACCTTGGTCGATTCCGCGATGTAGAGGCCGCCCTCCGGCTCGCTCACGCGTCGCAGCGCGACGTCGGTCAGACGGGAGTAGTCGGCGAGGCCGTCGGCCGTCAGGTCGGTCACACGATGGATCTGCACCCCTCAAGATTGCCAGTCGCCGGAAACAATTCGGAAAACTGGGGTGTTTAGACTCGGGAGGGGACGACCGGGAGGTGCCTGTGGACACGCTGACGACGGAGCTGACGCCCGAGCTCGCGCGAGCGATCGACGAGACGGTCGCCCTGCTCTCGGGCCGGCGCTTCGCCGTGCTCACCGGTGCGGGCGTGTCGACCGACTCCGGCATCCCCGACTACCGCGGCGAGGGCGCGCCCAAGCGCACGCCGATGACGTTCCAGCAGTTCCTCGCCGACGACCGGTACCGCAAGCGCTACTGGGCGGGCAGTCACCTCGGCTACCGCCGCTTCGCCGCCGCGCGTCCCAACGCCGGCCATCGCGCGCTGGCGGCGCTGGAGGCGGCGGGCGCGGCCAACGGCGTCATCACGCAGAACGTGGACGGCCTCCACAAGCAGGCGGGCTCGCAGCGGGTCGTCGACCTGCACGGCTCGATGGACCGCGTGGTCTGCCTGGTCTGCGGCCAGGTCTTCGCCCGTGAGGCCATCACCGCGCGCATCGACGCCGCCAACCCATGGATCGACACCGAGAGCGCGGTCGAGATCGCCCCCGACGGCGACGCGATCGTCACCGACATCGACTCCTTCGTCGTGCCCGACTGCACGGTGTGCGGCGGCCACCTCAAGCCCGACGTCGTCTTCTTCGGCGAGTTCATCCCGGCCGAGAAGTACCGGGAGGCGAGCGCCATGGTGCGCGCGTCGGACGCGCTGCTGATCGCCGGCTCGTCGCTCATCGTCAACTCGGGCATCCGCCTGCTGGAGGAGGCGCGGCGCCGGCGGCTGCCGATCGTCATCGTCAACCGCGGCGAGACGAAGGGCGATCTGCGCGCGGCCATTAAGCTGGATGCCGGGACGACGGAGACGCTCGTCGAGCTCTCCCGGCGGCTGGCCTAGCACTCCGCACAGCCGCCGAGGCGCGTCCTGCAGCGAAAGGACGCGCGTGACCTTCATCTCCCTCGTTCGGCACGGCCAGACCGATTGGAACCTCACCAAGCGCATCCAGGGCTCCAGCGACATCCCTCTGAACGACACCGGGCGCGCGCAGGCGGAGACGACCGGCCGCGCGCTCGCCGGCGGCCGGTTCGACGCGATCTACGCGAGCCCGCTGGGCCGCGCTTTCGAGACCGCGCGCATCATCTCGTCGCACCTCGGGCTGGGCGAGCCCGGGGCGCTGCCCGCGGTCGCCGAGCGCAACTATGGCGAGGCGGAGGGGCTCACCGGAGCCCAGATCCTCGAGCGTTGGCCCGAGGGCACGCCCGTCCCCGGCCGCGAGTCGCGCGACGACGTCGTGAGGCGCGCCCTCCCGGCCCTGCTGGAGCTGGGCGAGACCCATCCCGACGAGAGCCTCATCGTGGTGAGCCACGGCGGCGTCATCGGCTCGCTCGTGCGCCACGTCACCGACCACGCGCTGCCCGGCCCGGGCGAGGTCATCCCCAACGGCTCCGTCCACCGGTTCGTCTACGACGACGGCGTGCTCCGGCTCGACCGCTTCAACCTCGGCCCGGAGGACCGCGACCTGCTCACCGCCTCCGTGATGTGACGCGGTCGGCCCGCGCTGTCGTGGCGGTCAGCACTGTGAGCAGGTGCTCCGCCGACCCCTCCCACGTGAAGCGCGCCGCCTCGGCCCGGGAGGCCGTCGAGCGCGACGCCCAGACGCCGTCCTCCTCCAGCTGCCGCACGCGCTGCGCGAGCTGCTCGGCGGAGTCGGCCTCGAAGAACAGCGCCGCCTCTCCCCCGATCTCGCGGAAGATCGGGATGTCGCTGACGATCACGGGCGTCCCGAGCGTCATCGACTCCACCAGCGGGATGCCGAACCCCTCGTCGCGGGACGCGGTGACCAGGGCGGTCGCCGCCGCGAGGGTCTCCGCGTACTCCTCGTCGCTCGCGCCGTCGTGGAAGACCAGGCGGGCTGCGGGCGCGAGGGAGGCGAGGCGCTCCTTCTCGGTGTCCGAGACGCGGCTCATCAGGTGCAGCTCGTACTCCGGCAGGAGGGCGGCGGCGCGCACGAGCGTGTCCACGTTCTTGTACGGCATGAACGAGCCCATGTAGACGAGGCTCTTCGTCTCCGGTGCGGTGCGGGAGGCGCGCTCCTCCGGGATCGCGGGCATGTCCGCCGCGTTCGGCACGACGTACACCGGGCGCTTCGTCAGCCGGTGCTCGGCGACGAGCTTCTTGGTCGTCTGCGACACCGTCACCACGGCGTCCGAGCGGTTGAGCAGCATCCGCTGCGGCCACCACGAGAGGTGGTAGAGCCGCCACAGCCCGCGCACGAACGCCGGCAGGTCGCGCGGCGGCGTCGGGTGGCGGTAGTAGATGAGATCGTGCACGGTCAGCACCAGCCGGTAGCGGCGACCGAAGCCGCCCATCGTCTGCATCGGCGTGAACACCACGTCGGGCGCCAGCCGGTTGACCTGGCGCGCAACCCACGGCTCGCCCACGGCCGTCGGCGAGCCGATGAGCTCCCACGGCAGGTCCGGCAGCATCTCGAGCTGGCGGCGGTCGCTGATGAGCATGGTGACCGCGTGTCGCTCCGCCAGGGCGCTCACCAGGCCGGCGGTGTACCTGCTGATCCCGTCGTGGCGGCCGATGCGGGTGTAGCGGCAGTCGAAGAGGACCTTCACGCGGCGTCCTCCCCGGCCAGGAACTCCCGGATCGCCGCCGCCGCCTCGAGCGGCTTCTCGTAGTGGATCAGGTGCCCGACGCCCGCGATCTCGACGAGCCGCGCATCCGGGAACAGCGTCTGCAGGCGCCGCTCGGCCTCGATCGGCGTGATGTCGTCGTCGACCGCGGCCACGAGCAGGGTCGGCTCCGGGATGCGCGCGGCGAACTCGCTCACGTCGTGCGAGACGGACGCGCGGAACGCCTCCAGCACGACCCGGCGGTCGCTGAACGCGGAGAAGTAGCGGTGGTGCTGGTCGTGGATCCACGCGCGCAGCCCGCGCTCCTTCGTCTTCGCCATGGCCTCGCTCATGACGCGGACGATCAGGCGGTTGCGCAAGAGGGCGAAGCCCAGGCGCTCCGGGAGCACGGATGCCAGCCAGTAGTAGAAGATCGCCAGGCGCGTAAGGATGCCGCGCGGGCCCTTCAACGCCGGCTGACCGATCGGGTTCACCAGCACGACCGACTCCGGGCGCAGCGGATCGCCGGCCTCCCGTGTCGCCAGCGCGCCCGCCACCACGATCGACCCGAACGAGTGCCCCAGCAGCACGACGCAGCCCGGCAGGTCGAGAGCCGCGACGAATCCACGCAGCCAGCGGCTGTAGCCGGGGATGTCGTGCGCCGCCTCGGTCAGCGCCGTGGACTCGCCGAACCCCGGCAGGTCGGGCGAGATCATCCGCAGACCGGGCAGCTGCGCCACCACCGGCTCCAGGCCGTGGTGATCGCCGCGGAACCCGTGGACGACCACGACGGTCGTGGCCGCATCCGGGTCGCCGTAGTCCCAGTACCGGGTCGTCCCGCCCAGGAGGTCGAACCCGCCCTGGCGCACGGGTATGCGATCGAGGGCGTCGGCGTATGGTGAGGCTGTGTTCCTCGTCGAGGTGGTCATCGCAGACAAGTCTAGGCAAGCCGCGGGCATCCACTTCGTGAATGTCCAGAGCGGACTGGACAGGCCACTGCGCAGACCCCCTAGACTTCACTGGTTGTAACCGCTTGCATACGGCCTCGCGCCAGAAGGAGAACCGTGAGTTTCACCGCGCCCATCACGCTGCCCGGGCTCACCCTCGACCCCCAGTGGTACCGCCGCGCGGTCTTCTACGAGGTCATGGTCCGCTCGTTCGTCGACAGCAACGGAGACGGCTCGGGAGATCTCGCCGGGCTGACCTCCAAGCTCGACTACCTGCAGTGGCTCGGCATCGACGCGCTCTGGCTTCCGCCGTTCTTCCAGTCGCCCCTGCGCGACGGAGGCTACGACGTGTCGGACTTCAAGGCGATCCTCCCCGAGTTCGGCACGATCGACGAGTTCCGCGACCTGGTCACCAAGGCGCACGAGCGCAACATGCGCATCATCATCGACCTGCCGATGAACCACACCTCCGACCAGCACGAGTGGTTCCAACAGTCCCGCTCCGACCCCGAGGGACCGTACGGCGATTTCTACGTCTGGAACGAGACGGACGACAAGTACCCGGACATCCGCATCATCTTCGTCGACACCGAGGACTCCAACTGGGCATTCGACGAGGCGCGGCGCCAGTACTACTTCCACCGCTTCTTCTCGCACCAGCCCGACCTCAACTTCGAGAACCCGGCCGTGCACGACGCGATGTACGACATCGTCCGGTTCTGGCTCGACCTCGGCGTCGACGGCTTCCGGCTCGACGCCATCCCGTACCTCTACGAGTCGGAGGAGGGCAACGGCGAGGGCGAGCCCCCGACGCACGAGTTCATCAAGAAGCTCCGCGCGATGGTCGACCGCGAGTACCCGGGCCGCATGATGATCGCCGAGGCGAACCAGTGGCCCCGCGAGGTCGCGGCCTTCTTCGGCAGCGACGAGGAGCCCGAATGCCACATGGCCTTCGACTTCCCCGTCATGCCCCGCATCTTCTACGCGCTGCGCTCGCAGCAGGCGACGGAGCTCGTCCGTGTGCTCTCCGAGACGACGGACACGCCCGACGGCGCGGCCTGGGGCGTCTTCCTGCGCAACCACGACGAGCTCACGCTCGAGATGGTCAGCGAGGAGTACCGGCAGGCGATGTACGGCTGGTACGCGTACGACCCGCGGATGCGCGCCAACATCGGCATCCGGCGCCGCCTGGCGCCCCTGCTCGACAACTCGCGCGCCGAGCTCGAACTCGCGCACGCCCTACTCTTCTCGCTCGCCGGCAGCCCCTTCCTCTACTACGGCGACGAGATCGGGATGGGCGACAACATCTGGCTGCCCGATCGCGACAGCTCCCGCACCCCGATGCAGTGGACGCCCGACCGCAACGGCGGCTTCTCCACCGCCGACCCGGGCAAGCTGTTCCTCCCGATCGTGCAGTCGCTGGTCTACCACTACAACCAGGTGAACGTGGAGGCGCAGCTCGCGCAGTCCCGCTCGCTCCTGCACTGGGTGCGCAACGTCATCCACGTGCGCAAGGCCCACCCGGTGTTCGGCCTGGGCTCGATGCGCGTGCTCGAGACCGACCACGAGTCCGTGCTCGCGTTCGTACGGTCCTACGAGGGCAGCGGGACGCACTTCGGCGACCAGCCGGAGGACGTGCTCTGCGTCTTCTCGTTCGCGCACAACCCGATCTCGGTGACGCTCGATGCTCCCGAGCTCGCGGGACGCACGCTGTACGACATGTTCGGCGGCGCGGAGTTCCCGACCGTCGCAGAGGACGGCCGGTTCACGCTCACGCTCGGCACCCAGAACTTCTACTGGCTGCACATCGAGCCGCGTCACGACTGATGCGCGTCGGCGACCCGCCCGGTGTGGCGACCGGGCGGTGTCGGCCGCTCCTCGTACCCTGAACACATGGGTTGGCATCACGAGCTCGGCGTCTTCGATCTGGAGACCACCGGCATCGACGTCGAGACGGCCCGCATCGTCACCGCGCACGTCGGCCTGCTGAACGAGCAGGGCGAGGTCGTCCACGGCCGTTACTGGCTGCTGGACCCCGGGATGGAGATCCCGGCCGAGGCGACGGCCGTGCACGGCATCACCACCGAGCTCGCGCGCGAGAAGGGCATGGCGGCTCCTGCCGGCGTCGCGGCGATCGTGGACCAGCTCCGCCGGCTCTTCGCCCGCGGCGTCCCCGTGGTCGCCTACAACGCCCCCTACGACTTCACGCTGCTCGACCGGGAGGCGAAGCGCCACGGCGTCGAGCCGCTGGACTCCCCCGGCCCGATCATCGACCCGCTGGTCATCGACCGCGCCGTCGACAAGTTCCGCCCGGGCAAGCGCACGCTGACGGTCGCGGCGGGCCACTACGGCGTCTCGCTGATCGACGCGCACGACGCGGGCGCCGACGCGATCGCCGCCGGCCGGGTCGCGCAGGCGATGGCCCAGCGGCATGCCGAACACCTCGCCATCGAGGCCGCCGAGCTGCACCTCAAGCAGATCGACTGGTGCCGGGAGCAGGCCGCCGACTTCCAGGAGTACATGCGGCGCGTCCGCGACCCCGAGTTCACCGCCTCCGGCGACTGGCCGTTGCGCTAGCACGCCTCCCGGGCTGGGGGTTCTCCCCCGACACGCCGAACGCTAGTGTCGTCGGCATGAGCGATCCCAACCTGAACCCTCAGCCCCTCCCGCCTCAGCAGCAGCCGCAATACGCCGGCGCGCCGACCGCGCAGCCCGGCTACAACACGATGGCGATCGTGGGCTTCATCCTCGCCTTCTTCGTGAGCATCGTCGGCGTCATCCTGGGCTTCGTCGCCCTCTCGCAGATCAAGCGCACCGGTGAGCAGGGTCGCGGCCTCGCTCTCGCCGCCGTCATCATCGGCCTGGTGGAGATCGTGCTCGGCATCATCATCACGATCATCGTCATCGCGTCGCTGGGTGTCGCCGCCGCCAACTACAACAACTACTGACCCGCATCCCGCAGGATCGACCCGCTGGATCGACACGAAGAGGCCCCCGTCGTGTGACGGGGGCCTCTTCGTTCGCGACGGCCGGAGCCGTGCGGACTACTTGCCGAAGTTCTTGTAGCGCGAGTTGAACTTCTCGACGCGGCCGGCCGAGTCGAGGATGCGCTGCTTGCCGGTGTAGAACGGGTGCGACTCGGACGAGATCTCGACGTCGATCACCGGGTAGCTGTTGCCGTCCTCCCACTCGATCGTCTTCTCGCTCGAGACGGTGGAACGGGTGAGGAACGTCGCACCCGAGGCCAGGTCGCGGAAAACAACCGGAGCGTAGTCGGGGTGGATGCCAGTCTTCATCAGGACTTCCTTGTTGCGTTGGTTTCGGTCGGTCGGGCCCGCACGCCAGAGGCACGGGCGGAAAGCTCTCGGCCGCCACGAGGCAGAATGACTCGGGAGCCAGCTATCGAGTTTAGCAGATGACTCAGCCTGCGGTCGCCTGACGCGCCCGGGCGGTGTAACGGCCGTCGCTCTCGACGAGTTCGATGTCGAGACCGAAGGTCTCGCTCAGGCTCTCGCTCGTCAGCACCTCGCCGATCGGGCCGTGCGCGGTGACCCGGCCGTCCTTCAGCAGGAGCGCGCGGTTGAAGCCGAGCGGGATCTCCTCGACGTGGTGGGTGACCATGACGATCGCCGGCGACTTGGCGTCGCTGGCGTAGCCGCCGAGCAGCTGGACGAGCTCCTCGCGGCCGCCGAGGTCGAGGCTCGCGGCCGGCTCGTCGAGCAGCAGGATCTCCGGGTCGGTCATGACCGACCGCGCGATCTGCACGCGCTTCTGCTCGCCGTCGCTCAGGCTGCCGAAGGTGCGCTTGGCGAGGTGCTCGAGGCGCCACTCGGCGAGCACGCGCAGGGCGCGGCGCTCGTCGATCTCCTCGTAGAGCTCGTTCCAGCGGCCGGTGACGGCGTAGGCGGCGGTCATGACCACGTCGAGCACGGTCTCGTTGCGCGGGATGCGACGGGCCAGCGCGCTCGACGCGAAGCCGAGCAGCGGACGCAGTTCCGCGAGATCGCTCTGGCCCAGCGTCTCGCCGAGGACGATCGCCTCGCCGGACGACGGGTGCAGGGCCGCGGCCGCGATCTGCAGCAGGGTGGTCTTTCCCGCGCCGTTCGGGCCGAGCACGACCCAGCGCTCGTCCGGCTCCACGGTCCAGTCGACTCCTTGGAGGACGGCGGTGCCGTCCCGGGTCACGGACACGTCTGAGAGCTGGAGAACACTGCTGGCCATGCCTCCTAGCCTACCCACTCGGCGCTAGCTCACCGACCGGTAGACGTCGCGCGTCTGCTCGGCGATGGCCGACCAGCTGAACGACGTCTCCGCGCGCTGCCGACCGGCCTCGCCCATCCGGGCGGCCCGCTCCGGGTCGCTCACGACCTCCGTCAGCGCCGCCGCGAGGTCGTGCACGAACGCCTCCGGGTCCGTCGGGGTCCCGGTGCCGTCCTGCAGCTGCTCGATCGGCACGAGACGGCCCGTGACGCCGTCGACGATCACCTCGGGGATGCCGCCGGTGGCAGTGCCCACGACGGGCAGGCCGCACGCCATCGCCTCGAGGTTCACGATCCCGAGCGGCTCGTAGATCGACGGGCAGACGAAGACCGTGGAGGCGGTGAGTGCGACGCGCAGCTCCTCGTTGGTGAGCAGCCGGTCGATCCACACGACGCCGTCGCGCTCGGCCTGCAGCTGCTCGACGAGCCCGCTCACCTCGGCGAGGATCTCGGGCGTGTCCGGCGCACCCGCGCAGAGCACGAGCTGCACGTCCGGGGGCAGGAGGCGCGCCGCGCGCAGCAGGTACGGCAGCCCCTTCTGGCGCGTGATGCGGCCGACGAAGACCACCGCGGGCCGCGACGGGTCGATGCCGAGGGCACGCGCGCGATCGTCGTCCGAGATCGGCGTCCAGCGCTCCAGGTCGATGCCGTTGTAGACGACGGTGACACGCCCGGGGTCGAGCGACGGGTAGGCGTTCAGGATGTCGCGCCGCATCCCCTCGCTCACGGCGATGACGGTGTCGGCCGCCTCGAACGCGGTCTTCTCGGCCCAGCTCGACACGCGGTACCCGCCGCCGAGCTGCTCGGCCTTCCACGGCCGCAGCGGCTCGAGGCTGTGCGCGGTGACCACGTGCGGCACGTCGTGCAGCAGCTTGGCGAGGTGGCCGCCGGCGTTGGCGTACCAGGTGTGCGAGTGCACCACGTCGGCTCCCCCGCAGTCCTGCGCCATCTGCAGGTCGACGCCGAGCGTCGCCAGCGCACCGTTGGCCTCCCGCAGCTCGGCCGGCACACGGTACGCGACCGTGTCCAGCGCATCGCGGGGCTCGCCGAAGCAGCGAACCACCACCTCGATGTCCGCGCGCAGTGCGCGCACCAGTTCGGTCACGTGCACCCCGGCGCCGCCGTAGATGTCCGGCGGGTACTCCCGGGTCAGAAGATCAACGCGCATGTCCTGAACGCTAGTACAGCCCTCCGGTTGCCTCTACTGTGGTGGCATGGCAGCAGGCAGGAAGATCTTCGGCATCGTACTCGCGGGCGGGGAGGGCAAGAGGCTGATGCCGTTGACGGCCGACCGGGCCAAGCCCGCCGTCCCGTTCGGCGGACAGTACCGGCTCATCGACTTCGCACTCTCGAATCTCATCAACTCCCAGCTGCGCCAGATGGTCGTGCTGACCCAGTACAAGTCCCACAGCCTCGACCGCCACGTCTCGCAGACCTGGCGCCTCGACGGCATGCTCAACTCGTACATCGCGTCGGTGCCCGCCCAGCAGCGTCTCGGCAAGCGCTGGTTCAGCGGCTCGGCCGACGCCATCCTGCAGAGCCTCAACCTGCTGCGCGACGAGAAGCCCGACATCGTGGTCGTGGTCGGCGCCGACCACGTCTACCGCATGGACTTCGCGCAGATGATCCAGGCGCACATCGACTCCGGCGCGGCGGCCACCGTCGCGGCCATCCGCCAGCCGATCTCGCTCGCCGACCAGTTCGGCGTCATCGAGGTGGATGCGGCCCACCCCGACCGCATCGCCGCCTTCCGCGAGAAGCCGAGCGACCCGGTGGGCCTGCCCGATTCGCCCGGCGAGGTCCTGGCCTCCATGGGCAACTACGTCTTCGACGCGGACGCCCTCATCGACGCCGTCATCCGCGACGGCGACCGCCCCGACTCCAACCACGACATGGGCGGCGACATCATCCCGGACTTCGTCGCGCGCGGCGAGGCGGGCGTCTACGACTTCAGCCGCAACGACGTGCCGGGATCCACCGACCGCGACCGCTACTACTGGCGCGACGTGGGGACGATCGACTCGTTCTTCGAGGCCCACCAGGACCTCATCTCGGCCCTCCCCGTCTTCAACCTGTACAACCGCGAGTGGCCGATCTTCAGCATGGTGCTCAACTCGCCGCCGGCGAAGATCGTGCGCGACGGCCGCGGATCCCTGGGCACCACGATCGACTCGATCGTCTCGCTCGGATCCGTGATCTCGGGCGCCCACCTGGAGCGCAGCGTGCTCGGGCCGTGGGCGAAGGTCGACTCCGGGGCGAAGGTCGTCGACTCCGTCGTGTTCGAGCGCGCCGTGATCGAGCCGAACGCGTTCGTGGGCCGCGCGATCCTGGACAAGGACGTCGTGGTCGCCGAGGGCGCCAGCATCGGCGTCGACCCGGCCAGGGACCGCGCACGCGGCTTCACCGTCACGGAGTCCGGCATCACCGTCGTCGGCAAGGGAGTCCACGTCGTTCCATGACGTCCGCACGCACACAACCGCAATCCCCCCGGCCGTCCGTTCCTGAGAGTCCTCAACGATTCCTCGTCGTCCTCGACGCGGACTCGACCCTCATCCACGACGAGGTCATCGAGCTCCTCGCCGACGAGGCCGGCGCGCGCGCCGAGGTCGCCGAGATCACGGAACGCGCCATGCGCGGCGAGCTCGACTTCGCCCAGAGCCTGCGCGAGCGCGTCCGCGCGCTGGCCGGCCTGCCCGTGTCGGTGTTCGAGCGCGTCGGTCGGCGCATCCGCGTCACCGACGGCGTCCCGGAGCTCGTCGCGGGCGTGCAGGCCGCCGGAGGACGCGTGGGCGTCGTCTCGGGCGGCTTCCACGAGCTCCTCGACCCGCTCGGCGCCCGGCTCGGTCTGGACCACTGGCGCGCCAACCGGCTCGCCGTGCGCGACGGCCTCCTGACCGGTGAGGTGGAGGGCCCGATCATCGACGCCGCCGCCAAGGCCGAGGCTCTGCGCGAGTGGGCCGACGCCGCCGGCGTTCCGCTCCGGCGCACGCTCGCGATCGGCGACGGTGCCAACGACCTCCTGATGATGGCGGAGGCCGGCCTCTCGATCGCCTTCAACGCCAAACCGCGCGTGCGCGCCGAGGCGGACCTCGTCGTCGACCGTCAGGACCTCGCCCAGGTCCTCCCCCTGCTCGGCCTCCGCGGCTGAGCGGGTGACTCTGGCCGGCTCACCCCGGACTCGCTGCCCCGCCCCGCCCCCTACCGCGCGCCGGGAAGGGAGGACATGTCGCGCCCTCCGCCGCGAATCTCCTCCGTAGCCTGCGATTCCCGGGCGTGTCCCGCCACGCTCCCTCCGTTACCCACATCGCCGGCAACGGAGGAGTTTTCAGGGTGGCGAGCCTGAAACGCAGGGAACGGAGGAGATCCGCCCGTGTACTGGCGGATCGTCCTCCGTTCGAAACGTGCGGCGCGGGAGGGCGGCTAGTGCCCCATCCCGAGGCCGCCGTCGACCGGGATGACCGCGCCGGAGATGTACCCGGCGTCG
Organism: Leifsonia naganoensis; assembly: GCF_013410615.1. Classification (NCBI taxonomy): domain Bacteria; kingdom Bacillati; phylum Actinomycetota; class Actinomycetes; order Micrococcales; family Microbacteriaceae; genus Leifsonia; species Leifsonia naganoensis. Next base: position 3,726,344 of record NZ_JACCHJ010000001.1, on the reverse strand, counting down.
TCCCCCGCGACCCACGCGACGACCTTCGCGACCTCGCTCGGCGACGCGAAGCGGCCGGCGGGGATGCTCTTCTTGTACTCGGCCTGCTGCGTCTCCGGCAACGCGGCCGTCATGTCCGTCTCGATGAAGCCCGGCGCGACGACGTTCGCGGTGATGCCGCGGGCGCCCAGCTCGCGGGTGATCGAGCGCGCCATGCCCACCAGGCCGGCCTTCGACGAGGCGTAGTTGACCTGACCGGCGCCGCCGAACAGGCCGACGACGCTCGAGATCAGCACGATACGGCCGAAGCGGGCCTTCAGCATGCCCTTGTTCGCGCGCTTGACGACGCGGAACGCGCCGCCGAGGTTCGTCTCGATGACGCTGTCGAACTCCTCGTCTGTCATGCGCATCAGCAGGGTGTCCTTGGTGATGCCGGCGTTCGCCACGACGACCTCCACCGGGCCGAGCTTCTGCTCGATCTCGGTGAACGCGGCGTCGATCGACGCGGTGTCGGTCACATCGGCGCGCACGGCGAGCGCTCCCTCCGGCCCCTCGCCCGAGCGGGCGGTGACGGCGACGCGGTGGCCCTGGGCCACGAACTCCTCGGCGATCGCGTAGCCGATCCCGCGATTTCCGCCGGTGACGAGCACGGTGCGCTGCGTGGTCATGTGGTGATTTCCTCTCGAATCGAACGGGTACCAGTCTATGGACGTACGCTTGAGGGGAATCCTCATGAAAACCACACGCCCCACGATCACGAACCTCGGCCTCTCGCCGGACGAGGAACGGCATCACCGGATGATCAGATACTCGGTGGCGATGGGCATCCGTGTGGTCTGCCTGATCGTGGCCGTGCTGGTTCCGGGATGGTGGGCGGCGGTGCCGATCATCGCCGCAATCTTCCTCCCGTACATCGCCGTGGTCCTCGCGAACGTCCACGCCGACCCGCGTCGAGGAGAAGCCCAGCGTCCGGGCAATATCCTTCCCATGACGCCTCCGCCGCCCGGTGGCGGCGACCCGAAGCAGGAGGGCCAGTGATCGGACTCGGAGAGCCGGATCCTCTGACGTGCTCGCGCGCGGGATGCCGTGAGACGGCGACCTGGCGCATCGAATGGCGCAACCCGAAGATCCACACCGCCGACCGCGTGAAGGTGTGGCTGGCGTGCGACGAGCACGAGGAGTTCCTCCGGGAGTTCCTGGCGGCTCGGGACTTCCCCGTGGCCGTGAAGCCCGTGGACGAGACGGCGTCCGCCTCAGGCGAACGGACGACGGCGTGAGCGGCGCGAACGGCGGCGGCTGGAAGTTCGCCTTCTCGAAGCGCTGGCTCGGCTACCTCGCCTTCGCCATCGCCTTCGCGATCGCCTGCGGGTTCCTCTCGAACTGGCAGCTCGCCCGCAGCAAGGAGGCCGCGGCGGCGAACGCCCTGATCTCCCAGAACTTCGACTCGAAACCGGTGCCGCTCACCAGCGAGCTGCCGACCCTCACGTCGTACTCGAAGGGTCAGGAGTGGACGCGCGTCACCGTGACCGGCACCTACGAGCCCGACCTCCAGCTCCTCGCGCGCAACCGGCCGTTCAACGGCAACCCGGGCTTCGAGGTCCTGACGCCGCTGCGCACCGCGGACGGCTCGCTCTTCATCGTCGACCGCGGCTGGGTGCCGACCGGCAACGACTCCGACGACCCCGACCACGTCCCCGCTCCCCCGTCCGGGACGGTCGCCGTGGTGGCGCGACTCAAGGCCAGCGAGCCGGCGATCGACGGGCGCACGGCGGTCGGCCGACAGGTCGGCACCATCCAGCTCTCCGTGGTCAAGCAGAAGATGGACACCGGTGCGGTCTACACGGGCGCGTACGGCCTCCTGGACAGCGAGAAGCCCGCTCCGGCATCCGCACCCACCCCCACCGTCACCGAGCCGCCCACGCAGGACGAGGGGCTGCACTGGTCCTACATGATCCAGTGGATCATCTTCGCGCTCATCGGCTTCTTCGGTCTCGGCTACGCGCTGCGCACGGAGTACCGCAAGCTCAACGAGAACGACCCCGCCGAGAAGGCCCGCGCCGCCGAGCGCGACCGCAAGCGGGCGCTCAAGCGCACGGACTCCGACGTCGAGGACGAACTGCTCGACGCCTCCTCGCGCTGACGTTTCCCGCACGGACCCTTGCGATTTGTGCCAAATGTCGACTCTGAGCCGCTCAGAGTGGACATTTGGCACAAATCGCGGCGGGGCTAGGCCAGCGAGATCAGGTCGAGGTAGTCCTTGTTCCAGTGGTCCTCGACGCCGTCGGGGAGGATGAGGACCCGCTCGGGATTCAGCGCCTCCACGGCGCCCTCGTCGTGGCTCACGAGCACGACCGCACCCTCGTAGTGCGCCAGGGCGTCGAGGATCTCGTCGCGGCTCGCGGGGTCGAGGTTGTTGGTCGGCTCGTCGAGCAGCAGCACGTTCGCGCCCGAGACGACGATCATCGCCAGGGCGAGACGCGTCTTCTCGCCACCGGACAGTACGCCCGCCGGCTTGTGCGCGTCATCCCCGGTGAACAGGAACGAGCCGAGCACCTTGCGCGCCTCGGTCTCGGTCAGGTTCGGCGACGACGACACCATGTTCTGCAGCACCGAGCGCTCGACGTCGATCGTCTCGTGCTCCTGGGCGTAGTAGCCGATGCGGAGGCCGTGGCCGGGCTCGACCTGGCCGGTGTCCGGCTTGTCGACGCCCGCGAGCATCCGGAGCAGCGTGGTCTTGCCCGCACCGTTGAGCCCGAGCACCACGACCTTCGCCCCGCGGTCGATCGCGAGGTCGACGGCGGTGAAGATCTCCAGCGAGCCGTAGCTCTTCGACAGGTCGGACGCAGTGAGCGGGGTGCGTCCGCAGGCGGCGGGGGTCGGGAAGCGCAGCTTCGCCACGCGGTCGACCTGGCGCACCTCGTCGAGGCCGGAGAGCAGCTTCTCGGCCCGGGCCACCATCTGGTGGGCCGCCGCCGCCTTCGTCGCCTTGGCGCCGAACTTCGCGGCCTGGAGCTGCAGCGCGGTCGCCTTCTTCTCGGCGTTGGCGCGCTCCTTCTTGCGGCGCTCCTCGTCGGCGGCGCGCTGGCGCTGGTAGTTCTTCCAGCCCATGTTGTAGATGTCGATGACCTGGCGGTTGGCGTCGAGGTAGAAGACGCGGTTGACGGTCTCCCCCACGAGCTCGACGTCGTGCGAGATCACGATGAATCCGCCGGAATACCCCTTGAGGAACTCGCGCAGCCAGACGACCGAGTCGGCGTCGAGGTGGTTGGTCGGCTCGTCGAGGATCATCGTGCGCGCGTCCGAAAACAGGATGCGCGCCAGCTCGATGCGACGGCGCTGACCGCCCGACAGGGTCTTAAGCGGTTGGTCCAGGATGCGGTCCGGGAGGTTGAGGTTGCTCGCGATGGAGGCGGCCTCGGCCTCGGCCGCATACCCGCCGAGCATGTGGAACTGCTCCTCCAGCCGGCCGTACTTCTTCATCGCCGCGGCCGACACCGCCGCGTCGTCGCTCGCCATGTCGAGCGTCGACTGCTGCATCCCGAGCACGATCGATCCGAGCCCGCGGGCGTCGAGGATGCGCGTGCGCGCGAGATCGTCCAGGTTGCCCGAGCGCGGGTCCTGCGGGAGGTAGCCGAGCTCGCCGCTGCGGTCGACCTTCCCCGCCGTCGGCAGCAGATCGTCGGCCAGCACCTTCGTCAGGGTGGTCTTGCCGGCCCCGTTCCGGCCGACGAGGCCGATCTTGTCGCCGTCGGCGACGCGGAAGCTGACATCCTCCATCAGGAGGCGGGCGCCGACGCGCAGTTCGAGGCCCTGGACGCTGAGCACGATGAATCCTTCTCTTTCAGAGGTCATCCGCCCCGGACCGACGGGTCCGGGGCGGATGCAGGTGTTGTTGTGGGGTGCGGGTCAGATGGCGAAGCCGAGCGCGCGCATCATGTCGCGGCCGTCGTCGGTGATCCGCTCCGGGCCCCACGGCGGCATCCACACCCAGTTGATGCGGAACGCCTCGACGATGCCGTCAAGCGACTCGGCGGTCTGCTCCTCCAGCACGTCGGTGAGGGGGCAGCCGGCGCTGGTCAGCGTCATCGAGATGATGAGGGCGTCGTTCTCGTCGTCCCAGCCCAGATCGTAGATCAGGCCGAGGTCGACGACGTTGATCCCGAGCTCGGGATCCATGACGTTCTTCAGCGCCTCTTCGACCTGGTCGAAGAGGGCCGGGCTGAGCGTGGCGACCATGGTGGGAGCCTACGCCTCGGCCAGGTCGCCCGCGGTGGCGCTGGCGGACTCGGGGGCGTCGACGTAGCGGTCGTAGCCCTCTTCCTCGAGACGGTCGGCGAGCTCGGGGCCGCCCTGCTCGGCCACGCGGCCGGCGACGAACACGTGCACGAAGTCCGGCTTGATGTAGCGGAGGATGCGCGTGTAGTGCGTGATGAGCAGGATGCCGAGACCGGTGTTGGCCTTGGCGCGGTTGACGCCCTCCGACACGATCTTCAGCGCGTCCACGTCGAGGCCCGAGTCGGTCTCGTCGAGGACGGCGAACTTCGGCTTGAGCAGCTCGAGCTGGAGGATCTCGTTGCGCTTCTTCTCGCCGCCCGAGAAGCCCTCGTTGACGTTGCGCTCGGCGAACGACGAGTCCATGCGCAGCGCGGCCATGCTCTCGCGGACGTCCTTGACCCAGGTGCGGATCGCGGGCGCCTGGCCGTCGATGGCGGTCTTCGCGGTGCGGAGGAAGTTGGTGTTGGTGACGCCGGGGATCTCCACCGGGTACTGCATGGCGAGGAAGAGGCCGGCGCGGGCGCGCTCGTCGACGGTCATCGCCAGCACGTCCTCACCGTCGAGCGTGATGCTCCCGCCGGTGACGGTGTACTTGGGGTGGCCGGCGATCGTGTAGGCCAGGGTGGACTTGCCCGAACCGTTGGGGCCCATGATCGCGTGGATCTCGCCTTCGCGGATGGTCAGGTCGACGCCGTTCAGGATGGGCTTGGTTCCCTGGTCCGTTTCGACGGTGACGTGCAGGTCGCGGATCTCGAGGACAGACATGGTGTTCAAATCTCTTTCGTAACGTTCGGGTCGATGAAGACGTCGCCGTCGATCAGCTCGACCGCGTAGACGGGGACGGGCTCGTACGCCGGGAGGTTGAGGGGCTTGCCGGTGAGGAGCGAGAACTGGGAGCCGTGCGCCCAGCACTCGAGGGTCTCCCCCTCGACGAAGCCCTCGGACAGCGAGATCTCGCCGTGGGTGCAGGTGTCGCCGATCGCGTGGACGTCGCCCGCGGAGTCCTTGACCACCGCGATGGGCACGCCGTCGACGAGGACGCGGGAGGCCTGGTTCTCCACCAGCTCCGCGACGGCGAGCACGCGCGACGCGGCCATCAGCCGGCCGCCACGACGGACGCCGTCAGCTCCGCCTCGATCGCCGTCTGCAGGTGCTCCTGCAGGGCGGGCGAGCCGATCTGCTGGACGATCTCGAACAGGAAGCCGCGCACGACCAGTCGGCGCGCCTCCTCCTCGGTGATGCCGCGCGACTGGAGGTAGAAGAGCTGCTCGTCGTCGAACCGGCCGGTGGCGCTGGCGTGGCCGGCGCCGACGATGTCGCCGGTCTCGATCTCGAGGTTCGGGACGGAGTCGGCGCGGGCGCCGTCCGTGAGGACGAGGTTGCGGTTCTGCTCGTAGGTGTCGGTGCCGACGGCCTTCGGGCCGATCAGCACATCGCCGATCCAGACCGTGCGCGCGCCCTCGCCCTGCAGCGCACCCTTGTAGGTGACGCGGCTGCGGGTCTCCGCGCCGTCGTGGTGCACGTAGACCTGCTGCTCGAGGTGCTGGTGGGCGTCGGCGAAGTAGGCGCCGAGCAGCTCGGCGTCGGACCGAGCGCCGGCGAGGTGCGCCGACGGGTTGAGCCGGACCACGGAGCCGCCGAGAGTGACGGCGACGTGCTTGAGGCGTGCGCCCTCCTCGAGCCGGGCGAAGTGCGCGGCGATGTGGATGGCGTCGTCGTCCCATTCCTGCACCGAGACGACGGTCACGTCGGCGTTGGCGCCGACGAGGAACTCGACGTTCTCGGCGAGATGGGCCGACCCGCGGTTCTGCAGGATGAGCGTGCCGCGGGCGCCGGAGGCGATCTCGACCACGGTGTGCGCGGCGCGTGGGCCGCTGCCGAGCGCGGAGCGGGTGATCGTCGCCTCGGTGTCCTCGGTTCCGGCGAAGCCGATGAGGAGCGCCTGCTCGAAGCTCGACCACGCGTTCGCGGACACGCGGTCCTCCGGGAGGCCGGCGGTGCCGATCCGGGCGTCGTCGCGGGCGATCCACGACGTGGTCACGCCGGGCACCTCGACGGTGTCGTAGGCGTACGTGGAACCGTCGAGCTCACCCGTGAGCAGCTCGCTCAGGCGGGCCACCGGGGTGTACTTCCACATGACCTCGCGGCCGGTCACCGCCGGGAAGGCGGTGACGTCGGTCGAGGTGAAGCGCTCGGAGCGGGTCTGGACGGGGACGGGGGCGCGCATGTGGGAGGGCGCGACCGCCGTCTGGTCGATCGTGGGGGTGCTGGACGTCATATCAGCCGACAGAGCCTTCCATGCCCATCTCGATGAGCTTGTTGAGTTCGAGTGCGTATTCCATCGGGAGCTCACGAGCGATCGGCTCGATGAAGCCGCGGACGATCATGGCCATCGCCTCGTCCTCCGGCATGCCCCGGGACATCAGGTAGAACAGCTGCTCCTCGCTGACGCGCGAGACCGTGGCCTCGTGGCCGAGCTGCACGTCGTCCACCCGGATGTCGATCGCCGGGTAGGTGTCGGAGCGCGAGATGCTGTCGACCAGCAGCGCGTCGCAGCGGACGGTGTTCGCCGCGTGGTGCGCGTTGGCGTCGACGCGGACCTCGCCGCGGTAGCCGGCGCGACCGCCGCCGCGCGCGATCGACTTGGAGACGATCGACGACTGCGTGTACGGCGCCATGTGGATCATCTTGGCGCCGGCGTCCTGGTGCTGGCCCGGGCCCGCGAAAGCGACCGAGAGCGTCTCACCCTTGGCGTGCTCGCCCATGAGGTAGATCGACGGGTACTTCATCGTCACCTTGGAGCCGATGTTGCCGTCGATCCACTCCATCGTCGCGCCCTCGGCCGCGGTCGCCCGCTTGGTGACGAGGTTGTAGACGTTGTTCGACCAGTTCTGGATCGTCGTGTAGCGCACGCGGGCGTTCTTCTTGACGATGATCTCCACGACGGCCGAGTGGAGGGAGTCCGACTTGTAGATCGGGGCGGTGCAGCCCTCGATGTAGTGGACGTAGCTGTCCTCGTCGGCGATGATCAGCGTGCGCTCGAACTGGCCCATGTTCTCCGTGTTGATGCGGAAGTAGGCCTGGAGCGGGATCTCGACGTGGACGCCCTTGGGCACGTACACGAAGGAGCCGCCCGACCACACGGCGGTGTTCAGCGCGGCGAACTTGTTGTCGCCCGACGGGATGACGGTGCCGAAGTACTCCTCGAAGATCTCGGGGTACTCCTTGAGCGCGGTGTCGGTGTCGAGGAAGATGACACCCTGCTGCTCGAGGTCCTCACGGATCTGGTGGTACACCACCTCGGACTCGTACTGAGCCGCGACGCCGGCCACGAGGCGCTGACGCTCCGCCTCCGGGATGCCGAGCTTCTCGTACGTGTTGCGGATGTCCTCCGGCAGGTCCTCCCAGCTCTGGGCCTGCTTCTCCGTCGAGCGGACGAAGTACTTGATGTTGTCGAAGTCGATCTCCGACAGGTCGGCGCCCCAGGTGGGCATCGGCTTGCGCTCGAAGAGCTGGAGCGCCTTCAGGCGGCGCTGGAGCATCCACTCCGGCTCGCCCTTCAGGTCCGAGATGTCTTTCACCACCTGTGGGGAGATGCCGCGACGCGCGGACGAGCCCGCTGCGTCGGAGTCGGCCCAGCCGAACTCGTACTGCCCCAGGCTGGCGAGTTCTGGCCGGTCGATCAGGATGTCTGACATATCTACCTCGTTTCCTACCACTCGTAACCGGATATCAGTCCGGCTCATTCCTCCCGGACGGACGGCATGCGCCTGCCGTTCGGGCGTCCTGATTGTGCGGGTGGCTGGTGTGCGTACCTAAAATGATCGAGGACGACGGGCGACTGTGCCCTTGGCCGCCCTGCGTCGGACTGCCGTTCTCGGCAGGGGCGCAGTGCGGACACGCGCACAGGGAGCGCGCGTCTCGAACCCATCGATTCTACAGGTGCGGACCGGTAAAAGTAGAGACGCGCCCTGCGCGTTGGCCGAGTATCCGATTCACACTGAGAAAGCACCAAGGAAGACATGAAGCGCATCATCGCCTGGCTGCCCGACCGCGTCGACACCCGGCTGAAGGTGATCGGGTGGGTCTACCTCGTCGGGCAGATCGTGCTGGTGGGCACCGGCGGCCTGGTCCGCCTGACCTCCAGCGGCCTCGGCTGCCCCACCTGGCCCAAGTGCACCGACGCCTCCCTGGTGAACACGCCCGAGATGGGCATCCACGGGTTCATCGAGTTCGGGAACCGTCTGCTCGGGGTGCTCCTCGGCCTGATCGCGATCGTCGCGTTCCTCATGATCCTCAAGCTGCGGAAGTCGCGTCCGGAGCTCTTCTGGCTCACCCTGCTCGCCGGCCTCGGCATCCCGGCGCAGGCGGTCATCGGCGGAATCAGCGTGCTGACCGACCTCAACCCGTACGTCGTCGGCCTCCACTTCGTCATCTCCACCGTGCTGGTCGCGCTCTGCACCGCGTTCCTCCTCCGCCTGTACGCCATCCCGGGCCCGCGCGTCCGCGCCGTGCCCGCGTGGTTCGCCGGCATCGCCCATGTCACCAGCTTCGTGGTGGCCGTCACGATCGTCGTCGGCATCCTGACCACCGGCTCGGGACCGCACTCCGGCGACAGCAAGGCGACGCGCAACGGTCTCGACCCCGAGATCCTCCAGCATGTGCACGCCATCCCCGCGTACGTGACCTTCGCGCTCACGCTCGTGCTCGTGATCGCCTCGCTGCGCATCCGCACCACCCGCGTGCACCGCTACACGATGTACCTTCTCGCGGTCGAGGTGCTGCAGATCGCGGTCGGCCTCATCCAGGCGAACACCGGTCTCCCCGGCATCCTGGTCGGCATCCACATGATGCTCGCCGCGACCCTCGCCGCCGCGATGACCGCGGTGATCATGTCCCTCAAGGCGCCGGTCACCGACGAGGCCGCACCCGAAGGCTCAGCCGTCAGTGGGGCCGTCGCCGCGTAGCAGCACGCCCACGAGGGCGTCGCGCTCCTCGTCGTGGAAGCGGACCCGGTGCGGGGTCGCGCCCGCGAAGTCGAAGCCGACGCCCTCCGCGAGCCGCCTGCTCTGCTCGTTGCCCGGGAGGTACTCCCAGCGCAGCCGTGTGAAGCCGAGCCCCTCCGGTGCGACCGCGTGGGCGGTCACGGCGGCGAGTGCCTCGTGCATCACGCCTCGTCCGCGGGAGCCCGGCTCGAGCCAGCAGCCCAGTGACGCCGAACCGACGGCCTCGTCGCGCCGCACCTCGGCGACGCCCACCAGCGGGGCGTCCTCGGCAGGGCGGATCGCCCAGACGGTGTACTGCCCGCCGGCCAGCCCGTGCGGGCAGTAGCTCCGCACGAAGAACTCGGCACTGGCGAGCGTGTACGGGTGTGGCAACGGCACCCAGCGCTGGGTCTGCTCGTCCTGGCAGGCCGCGAGCACAGCGGGGATGTCGCTCTCCCGGGGAGCGTCGAGCACGAGCCGCGGCGTCCGGAGGGTGAGCACGCTGCAGACGCTAGCAGCGCGCCGTCAGCACGCACCAGACCGTGTCGGAGCACCCGTATCGCGGTGCTCCCCCGCGATCAGAACGGCAGCAGCGGATCGATCGCCACGGCGAGGAAGATCAGCGTCAGGTACGCGATCGAGCCGTGGAAGACGCGCATCGGCGACACCGACTCGTGCCGGATCGCGAGGTTGTACAGCCGGTGCGACTCGTAGATGAACCATCCACCCGCGACCAGCGAGACCGCGATGTAGAAGAGGCCCATGTGCGCCACCGGGATGAGCAGCAGCGAGCACGCGACCATCGCCCAGGCGTACAGGATGACCTGGAGGCCCACCGCGGCACGGCCGCGCACCACGGCGAGCATCGGAACGCCCGCGTCCTTGTAGTCCGCGCGGTACTTCATCGACAGCGGCCAGTAGTGCGGCGGCGTCCAGAGGAAGATGATGCCGAACAGGATGAACGGCGCCCAGTCGAGCGAGCCGGTGACGGCCGCCCAGCCGATGAGCACCGGCATGCAGCCGGCGACGCCGCCCCAGACGATGTTCTGCGGGGTGCGGCGCTTGAGGATGAGCGTGTAGAAGACGACGTAGAGCAAGATCGCGACGACCGACAGCGCGGCGGCCAGCCAGTTGGTGAACACCGCGAGCACCACGACGGACGCGATGCCCAGCGCCCACGAGAAGACGAGCGCCTCGCGGTCGCTCAGCTCGCCGGTGACCAGCGGACGGTTCTTGGTCCGCCGCATGACGCGGTCGATGTCGCGGTCGATGTAGCAGTTGAACGCGCCGGCGGATCCCGCGGACATGTAGCCGCCCACGACCGTCGCCAGGACCAGCCAGAGGTTCGGGATGCCGTTCGCGGCGAGGATCATCGTCGGGACGGTCGTGACGAGCAGCAGCTCCACCACGCGCGGCTTGGTCAGCGAGACATACGCCTTGACCTTGCGTGCGAAGCCGATGCGGCCCGGATCGACACGGCTCTCTACAGCGACGTCCATTGCTCCTCGTGATGTTCGCTCGGTGCGACTGCGGGCGGCGCCCCTGAGCGGGCATCCGGCTCTCTGATCGCAGTCCTCAGCAAGTCTACGACACCTCTGCGGCGCTACCCCGCTCGGAGCCGGCGCACAACCCGCTGAGGGAAGACGCCACGTTTCGTGCGTGTTACCTATACTTGGAGGTGCTCGCCAGCCGGAGCCCGTTTCCCGTGCGGCCGTTTGTAGGACTCATCACGCAGACGAGGGCCCGGCGCCGATGACGTCCACGGCGCGCACTACCTCAACCGGTGCGGGTTCACGACGACCCTCACCACATCTACGAAGGGTCAGTTTTCACGTGGCAGCTCTGCAGTGGGATCCCATTGACAACAAAGCAGTAGACACGGCTCGCGTCCTCGCGGCCGATGCGGTGGAGAAGGTGGGCAACGGTCATCCCGGCACGGCGATGAGCCTGGCCCCGGCCGCATACCTCCTGTTCCAGAAGGTCATGCGCCGCGACCCGCACGACCAGCACTGGCTGGGCCGCGACCGCTTCATCCTCTCGGCCGGCCACAGCTCGCTGACCCAGTACGTCCAGCTCTACCTGGGCGGCTACGGCCTCGAGCTCGACGACCTCAAGGCGCTCCGCACCTGGGGCTCGCTGACCCCGGGACACCCGGAGTACGGCCACACCGACGGCGTCGAGATCACCACCGGCCCGCTCGGCCAGGGCATCTCTTCCTCGGTCGGCTTCGCCTACGCGGCCCGCTACGAGCGCGGCCTGTTCGACCCCGAGGCCGAGGCGGGCACCAGCCCGTTCGACCACTTCGTCTACGTGATCGCCGGCGACGGCGACCTGCAGGAGGGCGTGAGCTCGGAGGCCTCGAGCCTCGCCGGCCACCAGCAGCTCGGCAACCTGATCGCGATCTACGACAGCAACCAGATCTCGATCGAGGACGACACCAACATCGCCTTCACCGAGGACGTCAAGGCCCGCTACGAGGCCTACCACTGGCACGTGCAGGTCGTCGACTGGAAGAAGACCGGCGTCTACACCGAGGACGTGCAGGCGCTCAACGACGCGATCGTCGCGGCGCAGGGCGTCACCGACAAGCCCTCGCTGATCATCCTCAAGACGATCATCGGCTGGCCGAGCCCGAAGAAGCAGAACACCGGCAAGATCCACGGCTCCGCCCTGGGCGCCGACGAGCTTCGCGCCGTCAAGGAGGTGCTCGGCTTCGACCCCGAGCAGACCTTCGAGGTCGCGGACGAGGTCCTCTCGCACACCCGCAAGGCCGTCGAGCGCGGCGCCGAGCAGCGCGCCGAGTGGCAGAAGGGCTTCGACGCCTGGGCCGCCGCCAACCCGGAGCGTAAGCAGCTCCTCGACCGCCTGCTGACCGGCGAGCTGCCGGAGGGCGTTGAGGATGTCCTCCCGGTCTTCGAGCCCGGCAAGGACGTCTCCACCCGCGCCGCCAGCGGCAAGGTGCTCAACGCCATCGCGCCGATCATGCCCGAGCTCTGGGGCGGCTCCGCCGACCTCGCCGAGTCGAACAACACCACGATCGAGGGCGGCGCGTCGTTCGTCCCGAGCGAGCACTCGACCCACGAGTGGACCGGCAACCCGTACGGCCGCGTGCTGCACTTCGGCATCCGCGAGCACGCGATGGCCGCGATCCTCAACGGCATCGTCCTGCACGGCCCGACGCGCCCGTTCGGCGGCACGTTCCTGATCTTCAGCGACTACATGCGCCCGGCCGTCCGTCTCGCCGCGCTGATGCAGGTCCCGTCGATCTTCGTCTGGACCCACGACTCCGTGGCCCTCGGCGAGGACGGCCCGACGCACCAGCCGATCGAGCAGCTGTCGACCCTCCGCGCCATCCCGCACCTCGACGTCGTGCGCCCCGGCGACGCGAACGAGGTCGCCTACGCCTGGAAGACCATCCTCGAGCGTCGCAAGGGACCGGCCGGCATCGCGCTGACCCGTCAGAACATCCCGGTGTTCGAGCGCGGTGAGGGCGACGCCAGCGGCGACACCCTCGCGTCCGCCAAGAACGTCGCCAAGGGCGCGTACGTCCTGGCCGAGGCGCCCAACGGCACCCCGGACGTCCTGTTCATCGCCACCGGCTCCGAGGTGCAGATCGCACTCGAGGCCCGCGAGGTCCTGCGCGGCGAGGGCATCAACGCCCGCGTCGTCTCGGCCCCGTCGCTCGAGTGGTTCCACGAGCAGTCCGCCGAGTACCAGGAGCACGTCCTCCCCGCGTCGGTGAAGGCGCGCGTCTCGATCGAGGCCGGCCTCTCCCTCAGCTGGGACAAGATCGTCGGCGACCACGGTCGCAGCGTCTCGATCGAGCACTTCGGTGCCTCGGCCGACTACAAGACGCTGTTCCGTGAGTTCGGCATGACCACCGAGCACGCCGTTGCCGCCGCGAAGGAATCGCTCGCGTCGCTCTGAGCGCGGGCATGAGGAGATAGAAGAGAAATGACCGACACCACTCCCACCGCACAGCTCTCCGCCGCGGGCGTCAGCATCTGGCTGGACGACCTCTCGCGCGAGCGGATCGCCACGGGCGGCCTCCAGAAGCTCATCGCCGAGAAGAACGTGGTCGGTGTGACCACCAACCCGACGATCTTCGCGGCCGCGCTCTCCAAGGGCGAGGCCTACGCGGACCAGGTGAAGAGCCTCGCCGCCGCCGGCACCAGCGTCGAGGACGCGATCTTCGAGATCACGACCGACGACGTCGCCGCCGCCAGCGACATCTTCCACGATGTCTACGAGCAGACCGAGGGCACCGACGGCCGCGTCTCGATCGAGGTCGAGCCGGGCCTCGCGCACGACGCCGCCGGCACCATCGAGCAGGCCAAGAAGCTCGCCGCCAAGGTCGACAAGCCGAACGTGCTCATCAAGATCCCGGCGACGGTCGAGGGCCTCGAGGCCATCACCGAGACCATCGCGGCCGGCATCAGCGTCAACGTCACGCTGATCTTCAGCCTCGAGCGCTACCGCGCCGTCATCGACGCGTACCTCACCGGTCTCGAGAAGGCCAAGGACGCCGGGATCGACCTCTCGGGCATCCAGTCCGTCGCCTCGTTCTTCGTGTCGCGCGTCGACACCGAGATCGACAAGCGCCTGACCGCCATCGGCACCGACGAGGCGAACTCGCTCAAGAGCAAGGCCGGCATCGCGAACGCCCGCCTCGCCTACGAGGTCTACGAGCAGGCCTTCGCCACCGACCGCGCCAAGGCCCTCGTGGCCTCCGGCGCGAACGAGCAGCGCCCGCTCTGGGCCTCGACCGGCGTCAAGGACCCGAGCCTGCCCGACACGCTCTACGTGACCGAGCTGGTCGCGCCGAACACGGTCAACACGATGCCGGAGAAGACGCTCGACGCGACCTTCGACCACGGCGTCATCACCGGCGACACCGTCACCGGCAACTACGCCGACGCGCAGGGCGTGCTCGACGCGCTGGCCGGCCTCGGCGTCGACTACGACGACGTAACCGCCACCCTCGAGCGCGAGGGCGTCGACAAGTTCAACGTGTCGTGGTCCGAGCTCGTGGAGACCGTGAAGACGGCTCTGGAGGCGGCCAAGTGACGTTCCGCATCCACGTCACCGGCGCCGCCGCCGACGCGGTCGCGTCCGTCGTCCCGCAGCTCGTCGCCGACAAGGTCGCGTCCGGCATCACCGCCCAGGACCCGGCCCTCTGGGGCCCCGACGCGGAGGCCGAGGCGTCGAAGCGCCTCGGCTGGACCGAGGCCGTCGCGATCTCGCGGCCGCTCGTCGCCGAGATCGTCGCGCTCCGCGAGGAGCTGCACGCCCGCGGCGTCGACCACATCGTGCTCGGCGGCATGGGCGGCTCCTCGCTCGCGCCCGAGGTGATCACCCGGACGGCCGAGGCCGAGCTCACCGTGCTCGACTCGACCGACCCCGGCCAGGTGCTCGCGGCCCTCCGCGACCGCCTCGACCGGACCGCCGTGGTCATCTCGTCGAAGTCGGGCTCCACGCTCGAGACGGACAGCCAGAAGCGCATCTACGAGAAGTGGTTCCGCGACGCCGGCATCGACCCGACCGAGCGCATCGTCATCGTCACCGACCCGGGCTCCCCGCTCGACCAGTCGGCGCGCGAGGCGGGCTACCGCGTCTTCAACGCCGACCCGAACGTGGGCGGCCGCTACTCGGCGCTCACCGCGTTCGGCCTCGTGCCGTCCGGCCTCGCCGGCGTGGACATCGCGGAGCTGCTCGACGAGGCCGAGGCCACGTCGATCGAGCTCGCCGTGGACCGCGAGGACAACCCGGGCCTGGTGCTCGGCGCGGCCATCGCGGGCACGAACCCCCTCAAGGACAAGCTCGGCATCGTGTCCGACGGAACCCACATCGTGGGCTTCGCCGACTGGGCCGAGCAGCTGATCGCCGAGTCCACGGGCAAGCAGGGCACGGGCCTCCTCCCGGTCGTGCTCGACAAGCTGGCGCCCGAGCTCGAGTTCAAGCCGGCCGACCTCCAGGTCGTCCGCCTCGTCGCCAACGCGGAGGCCCACCACCTGTTCCCGGCGGACCGCCACGAGGGCGAGATCCTCGTCTCGGGCAGCCTCGGCGCGCAGATCCTGGTCTGGGAGTACGCCGTCGCCGTCGCGGGACGCCTGCTCGGCATCAACCCGTTCGACCAGCCTGACGTGGAGGCCGCCAAGGTCGCCGCGCGCGCGCTGCTCGACGACCGCCCCGAGGCGGCCGCTCCGGCGTTCACCGCCGGAGGCATCGAGGTCCGCCAGACCGGCGCCGGCTCCGAATCGAACTGGCTCGCCGGTGCCGGCACCCTCGACGCCGCCGTGGACGCGCTGCTCGCACAGCTCGGCCCGGACGGCTACGTGTCGGTGCAGGCCTACGTCGACCGTCTCGCGCTCCCCCAGCTCGAGGGCGTGCGCGACCTGCTCGCCGCCAAGGCGAAGCGTCCCGTCACCTTCGGGTGGGGCCCGCGGTTCCTGCACTCGACCGGCCAGTTCCACAAGGGCGGCCCCGCCGTCGGCGTGTTCCTGCAGATCACGGCGAACGCCCCGGAGGACCTCGAGATCCCGGACCGTCCGTTCACCTTCGGCCAGCTCATCCAGGCCCAGGCCGCTGGCGACGCCAGCGTCCTCGGCGAGCACGGCCGTCCGGTCCTCACCCTCACGCTCACGAACCCCGAGGCGGATGTCGTCTCGCTGTTCGAGGCCGTCAACTGATCAGCGGCGCCTCGCGCCGACCAAGGAGATCGATGTCCCCGGTGGAAATCACCCCGGAGTTCAACCCGTTGCGGTTGGCCTCCGATCGACGCCTCAACCGCATCGCCGGACCCAGCAGTCTCATCATCTTCGGTGTGACGGGAGACCTCTCCCGCAAGAAGCTGATGCCGGCCGTGTACGACCTCGCCAACCGCGGCCTCCTGCCGCCCGGGTTCTCGCTCGTCGGGTTCGCCCGGCGCGACTGGGAGGACCAGGACTTCGAGAAGGTCGTCCACGACGCGGTCAAGCAGTACGCCCGCACCCCGTTCGATGAGGACGTCTGGAAGCAGCTCGCGCAGGGCATCCGATTCGTCCCCGGCGAGTTCGACGACGACGACGCGTTCGCGCGCCTGAAGGAGACCGTCGAGGAGCTGGACCGTGAGCGCGGAACGATGGGCAACCACGCGTTCTACCTCTCGATCCCGCCGAAGGCGTTCCCGATCGTGACCGAGCAGCTCAGCCGCTCGGGCCTGGCCGACCAGTCCGGCGACGGCTGGCGCCGCGTCGTGATCGAGAAGCCGTTCGGGCACGACCTGCAGTCGGCGCGCGAGCTGAACGCGGTCGTCGAGTCGGTCTTCCCGCCCGACTCGGTGTTCCGGATCGACCACTACCTCGGCAAGGAGACGGTCCAGAACATCCTGGCGCTGCGCTTCGCGAACGAGCTGTACGAGCCGATCTGGAACGCCAACTACGTCGACCACGTGCAGATCACCATGGCCGAGGACATCGGCGTGGGCGGCCGGGCCGGCTACTACGACGGGATCGGCGCCGCACGCGACGTCATCCAGAACCACCTGCTCCAGCTCCTCGCCCTCACGGCGATGGAGGAGCCCATCTCGTTCGACGCCGCGGACCTCCGCGCCGAGAAGGAGAAGGTGCTCGCCGCGGTGCGGCTGCCCCAGGACCTCGCCACGGCGACGGCCCGCGGGCAGTACTCCAGCGGCTGGCAGGGCGGCGAGAAGGTTGTCGGCTTCCTGGACGAGGACGGGATGAACCCCGAGTCGACCACGGAGACCTACGCGGCCATCAAGCTCGACATCGGCACGCGCCGGTGGGCGGGCGTGCCGTTCTACCTCCGCGCGGGCAAGCGCCTCGGCCGCCGCGTCACCGAGATCGCCGTGGTCTTCAAGCGCGCTCCGCAGCAGCTGTTCGCGGAGTCGCAGACCTCGGCGCTCGGCCAGAACGCGCTCGTCATCCGCGTCCAGCCGGACGAGGGCGTGACGATCCGCTTCGGCTCCAAGGTGCCCGGCGCCGGCATGCAGGTGCGCGACGTGAGCATGGACTTCGGCTACGGCCACGCCTTCACCGAGGCGAGCCCGGAGGCGTACGAGCGGCTCATCCTGGACGTGCTCCTCGGCGACCCGCCGCTGTTCCCCCGTCACGAAGAGGTCGAGCTCTCCTGGAAGATCCTCGACCCGATCGAGCAGTTCTGGGAGACCCAGGGCCAGCCCGAACAGTACCGCCCCGGCACCTGGGGCCCGAAGTCCGCCGACGAGCTCCTCGCCCGCGACGGCCGCGTCTGGAGGCGCCCATGATCGTCGATCTGCCCGACACCACCGTCAGCAACATCTCCAAGACGCTGGTGAAGATCCGCGAGGAGGGCGGCGCCGTCGCCCTCGGCCGCGTGCTGACCCTCATCATCGCCACCCACCTCGGCCAGGAGGAGGAGGCCATCGAGGCCGCCAACGACGCCTCCCGCGAGCACCCGATGCGCGTCATCGTGGTCTCGACCGAGGAGGAGCGCAGCCACAACGGCGAAGGACGTCTCGACGCCCAGATCCGCGTGGGCGGCGACGCCGGCGCGAGCGAGGTCATCGTGCTGCGCGCCTACGGCGAGACGGCGAGCGACGAGGAGGGTCTGGTCACCGGCCTGCTCCTCCCCGACGCCCCCGTCGTGGTGTGGTGGCCCGGCATCGCTCCGGCGAAGGTGTCCCACTCCCCGCTCGGCCGCATCGCGACCTGCCGCATCACGGACGCGTCCGCGCAGCCGAACCCGCAGGAGGCGCTGTACCACCTGGCCGAGACGTACGCGCCGGGCGACACCGACTTCGCCTGGACGCGCCTCACCCTGTGGCGCGCCCAGCTCGCGGCGGTGCTCGACCAGCCGCCGTACGAGCCGATCACGTCGGTGGAGGTCGCCGGTGCGGCGGACTCCCCCAGCACCCTCCTCCTCGCCGCGTGGCTGCGTCTGCAGCTGCAGGTGCCCGTGCAGTACGACCTCGCCTCGCGCGCGGTCGGCTCGGGCGGCATCCACGGCGTCCGCATGGAGCGGGCCTCGGGCACGATCGAGCTGGAGCGCGAGGTGCCGAACGTGGCGCGTCTCTCCCAGCCCGGTCAGCCGTCGCACGATCTGGCCCTGCCGCGCCGCAGCCTCCGCGATTGCCTCGCGGAGGAATTGCGTAGGCTGGACCCGGACGACCTCTACGGCGAGGTGATCACCCAGGGTCTCGGACTGCTCGAGACCTCTGACGAAGGAGCGGGCGCGCACGCATGACGAATGAACGGCGGGTGCTGGTGCACCCCGACAAGGAGGCCCTCACGGCTTCGGTGGCCGCACGGTTTCTGACCAAGACCATCGACATCCTCGACGACCTCGACGGGGCGAACATCGCACTCACCGGCGGGACCATGGGCATCGCGGTGCTGGAGGCGGTCAACGCCTCCCCCGCCCGCGACACCATCGACTGGTCGAAGGTCCACTTCTGGTGGGGCGACGAGCGGTTCGTCGAGAAGTCCAGCGCCGACCGGAACGAGCGCCAGGCCCGCGAGGCCCTGCTCGACCACATCGCGGTGCCGCCGGAGAACATCCACCCGTTCCCGGCGTCCGACGAGATCGCCGATCTCGACGAGGCTGCGCGCGTCTACGCGGCCGAGCTCGAGGCGTTCGCGTCGGAGGGGCTCGAGTTCCCGCGGTTCGACATCATGTTCCTCGGTGTCGGACCGGACGGGCACATCGCGTCCCTGTTCCCCGACCGTGCGGGCATCCGCGAGACGGAGGCCACGGTGATCGCCGAGCGCGAGTCGCCGAAGCCGCCGCCGGAGCGGCTCAGCCTCACGCGCCCGGTGATCAACGCATCGGACCGCATCTGGCTGGTCCTGTCGGGCACGGACAAGGCGAGCGCCCTAGGCCTCGCCCTGGCGGGTGCGAGCTACACCGAGGTCCCGGTCGCCGGGGCCAAGGGTCGCAAGCGCACCGTGTTCTTCGTGGACAAGGATGCCGCCGTCGACGTTCCGGAGAACCTCATCGCGCCGAGCTACTGACGCGACACCACTGACGCGACACCACTGACGCGACACCACGGAGCCCCGCCGGTCACGACCGGCGGGGCTTCGTCGTATCTGGTGGCGAGGCGCTCGCTTCCGGGCATGCAGAAGGGCCGCTCACGAGATCGTGAGCGGCCCTTCTGCGACGCGCTGCGTCAGTTGCTGGTGGGCTTGCCGCGCCGGGTGCGGAGCTGGTTGAGGGCGTCCTCGAGCAGCTGCTCCGCCTCCTCCTCCGAGCGACGCTCCTTCACATAGGCGAGGTGCGTCTTGTACGGCTCGGCCTTGGCGACCGACGGCGGGTTCTCCTTGTCGCGGCCGGCGGGGAGCCCGCTGGACGGGGAGTCGATCGTCTCGGGGATCTCCTCTTCGGGCAGGTTCGCCGCGAAGTAGCGGACGGTCTCGTTGCCGAGAGCGTCCCAGTACGAGACGGCAATGCGGTCCGCGTGGAAACCGCGGTCCTGCTCGCCCATCGGGCCGGCGCCGACGCGCGACCCACGAATTGCACTTCCTCCGGAAGCCATGGTTCTCCTCTGATGAAGAGCGCTGACTAAGCGCTGAACTTGGTGATCAGCCCGAGCACGACGATGCAGGTGATCCAAATGATCCCGAGAACGACCGTGATCCGGTTGAGGTTGCGCTCAGCCACGCCCGAGGCGCCGAGGTTCGAGGTGACGCCGCCGCCGAACATGTCGGAGAGACCGCCGCCGCGCCCCTTGTGCAAGAGGATGAGCAGGGTCAGCAGGAGGCTGGTGATGCCCAGCAGCACCTGCAGGACGACCTGGAGAATCTGCACGAGTTACCTTTCGCGTAACAACACCCGGGAGAATGCCCGGGGAAAGCCAACGACCAGTATATCCGGACGGGCCGAGAACCGCGGAACGCGTCAGATGCCGACGTGCTTCTGGTAGCGGATGATGCTCGAGAACTCCGCGACGTCGAGGCTCGCGCCGCCGACGAGCGCGCCGTCGACGTTCGGCTCGCGCATGAACGCGGCGATGTTGCTCGACTTCACCGATCCGCCGTAGAGGATGCGCGTCTTGGCCGCGACGTCCTCGCCGAGGAGCTCGACGATGACGGCGCGCAGCGCGGCCGCGACCTGCTCGGCCTGCTCGGGCGTCGCCGCCTGACCGGAGCCGATGGCCCACACGGGCTCGTACGCGACGACGAAGTCCGCCGCCGAGTCGACCTGCGCGAGCGCGGCACGGAGCTGCGCGACCGGCACGGCGCTGGCGCCGTGGACCTCGAGGTCTTCCGCGGTCTCGCCGACGCAGATGATCGGCGCGATGTTGTGCGCGATCGCCTGGGCCGTCTTGGCCGCGACCTGCTCGTCGGTCTCACCGTGGAGCGTCCGACGCTCGGAGTGGCCGATGATGACGTAGCGGCACTCGAGCGCGGCGAGGAACGCCGCCGAGATCTCGCCGGTGTAGGCGCCGGAGACATGCTCCGAGACGTCCTGGCCGCCGAAGGCGATCGGGAGCTTGTCGGCCGACACGAGCGTCTGCACGCTGCGCAGGTCGGTGAACGGCGGGAAGACCGCCGCCTCGACGGCGGAGAAGTCGTGACCCGCATCCTTCAGCGTCCACGCGAGCTTCTGCACGACCGCGATGGCCTGGAGGTGGTCCAGGTTCATCTTCCAGTTGCCGGCGATGAGCGGGACGCGCCGCACCGAGGGGCTCACTGCTGCCATCCGAGGACCTCCAGACCCGGGAGGCGCTTGCCCTCGAGGAACTCGAGGCTCGCTCCGCCGCCCGTAGAAATGTGACCGAACTGGTCATCCGAGAAGCCGAGCGCGCGGACCGCGGCGGCCGAGTCGCCGCCGCCGACGACGCCGAGGCCGTCGACCTCGGTCAGCGCCTGCGCGACGGCCTTGGTGCCGGCCGCGAACGGGGCCAGCTCGAACACGCCCATGGGGCCGTTCCAGAAGACGGTGCGCGCACCGCGGACGTACTCCGAGAACAGCTCGGCCGTCTCGGGACCGATGTCGAGTCCGAGACCGGCGGAACCCCAGTCGGTGTCCTCGATGCCGTCGATCGGGCGCACGACGTGCTCCGCGTCGGCGCCGAACTTCGAGGCGACGACCACGTCGCGCGGGAGCACGATCTCGACGCCGCGCTCCTTCGCCGTGGCGAGGTAGCCCTTCACAGTGTCGATCTGGTCGGCCTCGAGCAGGCT
The DNA here is from genome assembly GCF_013410615.1 of Leifsonia naganoensis. Lineage (NCBI taxonomy): Bacteria > Bacillati > Actinomycetota > Actinomycetes > Micrococcales > Microbacteriaceae > Leifsonia > Leifsonia naganoensis. The sequence goes on along the minus strand of NZ_JACCHJ010000001.1, from coordinate 3,704,941 downwards.
CGAGCCCACCTTGTGGCCGAGGGCCGCGAGGAAGGTGAAGAGCATGCCGCCGCCGATGAGGAGCGAGTCCACACGCGGCAGGAGGTGACCGATCACGCCGAGCTTGTCGGAGACCTTCGAGCCGCCGAGCACGACCGCGTACGGTCGCTCGGGGTTCTCGGTCAGCCGGTCGAGCACGTCCAGCTCCGTCGCGATGAGGAAGCCGGCGGCGCTCGGAAGCGCCTGGGCGAGCTCGTAGACGCTCGCCTGCTTGCGATGCACGACGCCGAAACCGTCGGAGACGAACGCGTCGCCGAAGGCGGCGAGCTTCGCGGCGAACGCCGAGCGCTCGCCCTCGTCCTTGCTGGTCTCCCCCGGGTTGAAGCGGAGGTTCTCGAGCAGGGCGACGTCGCCGTCGTTCAGACCGGCGACGGCGGCCTCGGCCCCGGCGCCGACGGTGTCCTGGGCGAAGGTCACCGGTGTGCCCAGCAGCTCGCTGAGCCGCTGGGCAACCGGTGCCAGGCTGTACTTCGCATCGGGTGCCCCCTCAGGGCGCCCGAGGTGGGAGATGACGACCACCTTCGCACCCTGATTGATCAGGGCGTTCAGCGTGGGAATCGACGCTCGCACACGGCCGTCGTCCGTGATCGAGCCATCCTTCAGAGGGACGTTCAGATCACAGCGGACGACGACGCGCTTGCCGGCGAGCGAACCGAGTGAATCAAGGGTGCGGAGCGTCACGTCGGTTCCCTGGGGTTAGAGGCGCTCGGCCACGTACTCGGTCAGGTCGACGAGGCGGTTGGAGTAACCCCACTCGTTGTCGTACCAGCTCGAGAGCTTGACCTGGTCGCCGAGGACGCGCAGGAGGCCGGCGTCGAAGATCGACGAGTGCGGGTCGCTGACGATGTCGCTGGAGACGATCTCGTCCTCGGTGTACTTGAGGATGCCCTTGAGCTCGCCCTCGGCGGCCTCCTTGTAGGCGGCCTTGATCTCGTCGACGGTGACCGGGCGCGAGGCGGTGACGGTCAGGTCGGTGATCGAGCCGGTGGGCACGGGCACGCGCAGCGCGAAGCCGTCGAGCTTGCCCTTGAGCTCCGGGAGGACCAGGCCGATCGCCTTGGCGGCGCCGGTCGAGGTCGGGACGATGTTGATGGCGGCGGCGCGGGCGCGGCGGAGGTCGCTGTGCGGGCCGTCCTGGAGGTTCTGGTCGGCGGTGTACGCGTGGACCGTGGTCATGAGACCGCGCTCGATGCCGAACTTGTCGTTGAACACCTTGGCGAGCGGCGCGAGGCAGTTCGTGGTGCACGACGCGTTGGAGATGATGTTGTGCGCGGCGGGGTCGTACAGGTGCTCGTTGACACCCATGACGAACGTGGCGTCCTCATCGGTCGCCGGAGCGGAGATGATGACCTTCTTAGCGCCGGCCTCGATGTGCTTCTTGGCGTCGGCGGCCTTGGTGAAGCGGCCGGTCGACTCGATGACGATGTCGACGCCCAGGTCGCCCCAGCCGAGGTTGGCGGGGTCGCGCTCCGCGAGGACCTTGATGGGCTTGCCGTTGACGACGATGTTGTCGCCGTCGAGCTCCACCGTGGCGTCCAGGCGGCCCGTGATCGAGTCGTACTTGAGCAGGTGTGCGAGCGTCTTGTTGTCGGTGAGGTCGTTCACCGCGACGATCTCGAGGTCGCTGCCCTTCGCGAGGGCCGCGCGCAGGTAGTTGCGACCAATGCGACCGAACCCGTTGATTCCGATCTTTACGGACACAGATGTCTCCAGTTACTTGATGGGCGCCCGACGGCGCTGATGTGGGTGGGTGAAGCGGACGGCGGCGTCCCGGGAGGTGTCCTCCCGGGACGCCTCGCCTGATTAAGACAGTAGCAGCAGGCCCGAGGTCTTTTCGCGCGCCTTCACGAAGCGCTCCTGGACGTCGGCCCAGTTGGTGATGTTCCAGAACGCCTTGACGTAGTCGGCCTTGACGTTGACGTAGTCGAGGTAGAACGCGTGCTCCCACATGTCGAGCAGGAGGAGCGGCACGGTCGCCGCGGCGAGGTTGCCCTGGTGGTCGTAGAGCTGCTCGATGATGAGCTTCTGACCGAGCGAGTCCCAGGCGAGGATCGACCAGCCAGAGCCCTGGATGCCGAGCGCCGACGCCGTGAAGTGGGCACGGAACTTGTCGTAGGAGCCGAAGAACTCGTCGATCGCGGAGGCGAGCTCCCCGGTCGGCTTGTCACCGCCGTCCGGAGACAGGTTGTTCCAGAACACCGTGTGGTTGACGTGCCCGGCCAGGTTGAACGCGAGGTCCTTCTGGAGCTTGTTCACGTTGCCCAGGTCGTCCGCGTCGCGGGCCTCGGCCAGCTTGACGAGGGCGGTGTTCGCACCGTCGACGTACGCCTTGTGGTGCTTGTCGTGGTGCAGCTCCATGATCCGACCGCTGATGTTCGGTTCCAGCGCCGAGTAGTCGTACGGAAGGTCTGCGAGCGTGTAGTCAGCCATTACTCATCTCCTCAGGTGTGTCCCGGCGCGAATGATCCGCCGGGAGCGGGCGACTTTTCCAGTCTAGTGACGGCAACCCCGGCGGCGTCCGGATGCTTCCCGGTCTACGCCGTACGCCACGGAACCTACACCTCGTCGAGGTCCGCCGGGAGGTTCGCGTCGGTTCCGGGGATGCCGAGGTCGGAGGCGCGCTTGTCCGCCATCGCCAGGAGGCGGCGGATGCGGCCGGCGACGGCGTCCTTCGTCATGGGCGGGTCGGCATGGTGACCGAGCTCGTCGAGGCTCGCGTCGCGCTGCGAGAGGCGCAGCTCGCCGGCGTAGCGGAGGTGCTCGGGGACGTCATCGCCGAGGATCTCGAGCGCGCGCTCGACGCGGGCGCAGGCGGCGACGGCGGCCTGTGCGGACCGGCGCAGGTTCGCGTCGTCGAAGTTCACCAGGCGGTTCGCGGTCGCCCGCACCTCCCGGCGCTGGCGCAGCTCCTCCCAGTTGGCGACGGTCTGGGCCGCGCCCATCTGCACGAGCATGGCGCTGATGGCCTCGCCGTCACGGATGACGACGCGGTGCACGCCCCGGACCTCGCGGGCCTTGGCGGCCACGCCGAGCCGGCCGGCGGCGCCGACGAGTGCCATCGCGGCCTCGTTGCCGGGGCAGGTCACCTCGAGGGCGGCCGAGCGTCCCGGGTCGGTGAGCGAACCGTGCGCGAGGAACGCCCCGCGCCAGACGGCCGCGAGCTCGTCGCGCGAGCCGGTGGTGAGACGGTTCGGGAGACCGCGGATCGGCCGGCGGCGGGCGTCGAGCAGTCCCGTCTGGCGGGCGAGCGTCTCGCCGCCGTCGAGCACGCGGACCAGGTACTGCGGGCTCCGGCGGATGCCGGACGCCGAGATGACGGAGCCTTCACTGCGGACGCCGTACAGCTCCGCGAGGTCCTTCCGCACGCGCGTGGCGAGCTCCGGGGTGTCGAGCTCGCTCTCGACCGCGATGCGGCCGCCGATGAGGTGCAGCCCCCCGGAGAAGCGGAGGATGGTGGCGAGCTCGGCGGCGCGGACGGTCGTCTTGCTGACCTGCACCTTCGTGAGCTCGTCCTTGACGTCGGCAGTGAGAGCCAATCGGATTCCTAACTGTTGAGCGACGGCGTGGATGGCGCCGTGAAGCGGTCGACCGGCGTCATTCACGGCCGAGGTCGCGGTGTTTGGTGTTCACCGCGAGACCCGGGAAATTGCGCAACCGTGCCGCGAGCTCTTCCGCAATCGCGACGGACCGGTGCTTCCCTCCCGTGCAGCCTATCGCGATCGTGGCGTGTCGTTTGTTCTCACGCTGGTAACCCTCGAAGATCGGGCGGAGCGCGGTGACGTAGGCGGAGATGAATTCTTCCGCGCCGTTCTGGGCGAGGACGTAGTCGCTGACGACCTCGTCGAGGCCCGTGTGCGGGCGCAGGTCCGGGATCCAGAACGGGTTCGGGAGGAACCGCGCGTCGGCGACGAGGTCGGCGTCCGGCGGCAGGCCGTACTTGAAGCCGAAGCTCAGGACCGTGACCTGAACGCCGGCCGTCCCTTCGGCGGCGAACGTCTCGGTGATGTTCATCGCCAGCTGGTGGATGTTGAGGTCGGAGGTGTCGACGATCAGGTCGCTCGCCTCGCGGATCTCGCGCAGTCGCGCGCGCTCGGCGCCGATGCCGTCGAGGATCGTGCCGTTGCCCTGGAGGGGGTGCGGTCGCCGCACCTGCTCGAAGCGGCGCACGAGCACCGCGTCGGCGGCCTCCAGGAACAGCACGCGCACCTTGGTGCCCTCGCGAAGGCTCTGGATCATCTCGCGCAGGTCGACGAAGAAGTTGCGGCCGCGCACATCCACCACCGCCGCGATGCGCGGAAGGCCGGATTCGGCGCGGTTCGCCAGCTCGATCAGGGGCCGCAGCATCTGCGGCGGGAGGTTGTCGACCACGTACCAATCGAGGTCTTCGAGCGCGTTGGCGACCGTCGAACGGCCCGCCCCCGACATGCCCGTGACGATCAGCACTTCCTGCTGCGCGGTGTCGGTGGCCACCTGTTCTCCTCCTTGCGATGCGTGTCCGCCCAGCCTACCGAGTGACGGCGCCCGGCATGTCCGAACTCCGCAGAATCCGCAGCGCCAGGAACGCCAGGCCGGCCGCGGCCACCCAGGAGGCGATGGAGGTACCCGCGAGGAGCACCAGGAGCACGCCGCCCGCACCGGCCGTGGCGGAGAGGAGCGCACGCGGAGATGCGCTCGGCGACGTCGACGGCGTCGCCGGGCGACCGGTCTCGAAGCGGCCCGCGACGGCCACCACGCCGGCGACCGCGATCAGCACGACCACGATCCAGGCGGGGCGTGCGAGCCACCACGCGCCGCTCAGCGGCCGGGGCAGATCGGCACCGGAGACGAGGAGCGCCCCGGCGAGAACGATCAGTACCGGCATGTGCCAGAGGTAGACGGTCATGGCGCGGGCGGAGACCCATCCCACCGCACGCTCGACGAGCGGGAGTTCGGCGACCGCTCGCAACGTAGGCGCGACCAGGCGGAAGACCGCGAGTTGGACGAGCGCCAGCAGGAGGAGCGCCGTGGTCGGCGGGTTGAGGTTGGCGAGCATGTCGAACGACCAGACTCCCGTCGAGCAGAGCAGCGCCAGCGCTCCGGCCGCCGCCACGGCGCCCGCGCCGAGCGTCCGGCGCCGGACACCGTCGAGCCGGCCGGAGGCGAGCCAGAACCCGAGCTGCTGAACGGCCAGCCAGACGAAGAGCAGGTTCGCGAAGCCGATCGCCGTCACGCCGGTCGATCCACGGAGGACGTCGATCGCGATCGCGATCGCGGCGGGGAGCACCAGCCCGAGGAGGGGCGCGCGACGATGGAGCGCGACCAGCGGCGGCACGGCCGCCGTGCAGAGCACGTAGACGCCGAGGAACCAGAGCGGCTGGCTCATCCGGAACCCGGCCACGGCCACGAGGGACCCGGGGACGCCTGCGAGCGAGAGCACGCTCAGCAGCACCGCGACCGCGACGAGCGCCGCGGCCGCAGGTGCGAACAGGCGGCGCATCCGCCCCGCCAGGTGGTCGCCGTAGCCGGCACCGCGCTCGCGCATCCGCTCCCATTGGGTGTGTGCGGAGAATCCGCCGAGCAGGAAGAAGAGCGGCATGACCTGGACCACCCAGCTGAGGGCGGCGAAACCGGGCCACCCCTCCATCGCGTTCTCGAGGACCGGGCCGCTCGCGCCGACGCTGACACCGACCATCAGGGCGTGCAGCAGCACGACGACCACCAGGCAGACGGCGCGGGCGATGTCGACCGCGGGGTCGCGCCGGGCGGCCGTGCGCGTGACGGGTCGCGCCGTGGAGGCGGTGCGCGGCACTCGGCTGCTGACGAGGGACAGGGACATCGTGGCTCCTTCCGTGCGGCCCGGCGGGCCGACGGTCAGAGCGTCTCAACGGGGTTCCGGCGGCCGCGTCACCCCCGAGAGCCAACAGAGCCCCCTACCGGAGTAGGGGGCTCTGTTCGACTCAGGGCGCGACGCCGGGGCGCGACTCAGGGAGTCGGCTCCACGAGACCGGCGTCGAACGCGAGGATGACCGCCTGCACGCGGTCGCGCAGTCCGAGCTTCGCGAACACCCGGCTCACGTGCGTCTTCACGGTCTGCTCGGCGATGAAGAGCTCGGCGGCGATCTCGGCGTTGGAGAACCCCCGCCCGATCAGCACCAGGATCTCCCGCTCGCGCTCGGTCAAGTCGATCAGGCGCTGCGCCTTGGCTCCGCCGGCCGGTCGCAGCGAGCCGAACCGCTCCAGGAGCCGCTTGGTGACCCGCGGCGCCAGCAGGGCGTCACCGGCGGCGACCACGCGCACGGCCTGTACCAGGTCGGCGGGAGGCGCGTCCTTGAGCAGGAACCCGCTCGCACCGGCGCTGAGCGCGTCGTAGACGTACTCGTCCGCGTCGAAGGTCGTCAGCACGAGCACGAGCGGCCGGTGCGGGTCGCCCCGCGTGGGCCGCACGAGCTCCCGGGTGGCCTCGATGCCGTTCATGACGGGCATCCGGACGTCCATCAGCACCACGTCGGGCCGCAGGCGCCGGGCGAGCTCTACGGCCTCCGCGCCATCCGCCGCCTGGCCGAGCACCTCGATGCCGTCCTGGGCGGCGAGGATCGCGGCGAACCCCGCCCGCACCATCGCCTGGTCGTCGGCGACGAGCACACTGATCGTCATGAGTCCTCTCCCGGCGCGGCGACAGGCAGGATCGCGCGCACCCGGTAGCCGCCGTCAGCGCGACGCCCGGCCTCGAGGGAGCCGCCGAGTAGCTCGGCGCGCTCGCGCATGCCGCGGATGCCGTGGCCGCCGCTCTCGGGCGCGGGAGCCGACGCCGGCCGCCCCGGGGCCTGTTCGTTCTCGACCGTGACCACGAGACCCTCCGCCGTCCGCTCGATCACGACCTCGGCTCCTGCCCCGGTGGCGTGGCGCGCGATGTTGCTCAGCGACTCCTGCACGATGCGGTACACCGCGAGCGACACCACGGGCTCCAGCCGGGCAGCAGCGTCCGCATCCAGGCGGTCGTCGAGACGGACGGTCCCGCGGCGGCCGGCTCCCGTCACGAGGGCACGCACGTCCGCCACACCGGGCTGGGGAGCGGTCTCGACGGCGACGTCCTCGCTGCGGAGCACGCCCAGCAGCATCCGCATCTCCCCCATCGCACTGCGCGCCGTCGCCGCCAGCTCGTCGAACTCGGCCGCCGCCTCGTCCGACAGGTCCGGCAGGCGGTACCGCGCACTCGACGCCTGCACCTGGATGGCCGACATGCCGTGCGCGACCACGTCGTGGAGCTCCCGGGCGATCCGGGTGCGCTCCTCGGCGACCTCCCGCAGCGCCTGCTCGGAGGCGGAGATGCGCTGCTCCCGCAGCAACTGACGGCGCACGTCCTGCCAGCGGGACACGAGGAGGCCGCCGAGCAGGGCCGTCGCGGTCACCGCGGCGAACACGACGAGGTCGGCCGTGACCGCACCGGCCGTGGCCGGCGGGCGCAGGCCCGTCGAGCCGACGATCGTGACCGCAGCCACGGCGACGGCCCACACGGGCACGGCGGTCCGCCACGCGGACTGCGCCACCGCGATGGCCAGCGTCGCCGCGAAGGCGATGGTGGACGGCACAGCGACCGGCCACGGGCTGCCCGTCTCCGGCGAGCCGAGCAGGGCGAGCAGGATCACCGCGGCGGCGGAGAGCGCCAGGGCGGCGGCAGGGCGCACGACGGCGACGGGGATCGCACCGCCCAGCACGAGCGAGACCAGCAGGGCGATGATCACGGGCACGCCGTAGAGCGTGGCGGACAGCACCGACGAGACGACGAGGATCGCGACGGCGGCGGTCGTCGTTGCACCCCAGAGGAGCACCCGCGCACGGTCGAGGTGCAGCGCACCGGTCGACGGTGCGGCGGGGGTCGATGTGGTGGTCAACGGACGACCTCCTCTGCGTACGATACGGACGGTGCGGCGGCCAGGACCGCCGGCTCGGGAAGCGAATCCGCATCCCTCCGCTCGCGTCGCCGGGCGGCTCGGCGGAGGACCGCGTCGATGACGACACCTGTGGAGACGCCGAGCACGATGCCCACGATCATGGCCAGCAGGGCGTTGCCGCCCAGCCACTGCGCCGCGATCACCCCCACAGTAACCGAGTACACCGCCCACGAGGCGCCGGCCACGGACGACAACAGCAGGAACCGCCGCGGGGCGACGCCGGAGGCTCCAGCCATCAGATTGACCGCGACCCGGCCCACCGGGACGTAGCGCGCCGAGAGCACGAGGACGCCGGTCCGCTTGTGGATCCCGCTCCGCGCCCGTGCCAGGGCGGCGCTCATCCTCGGACCGCGGAGCAGCCGGATGCGCTCCAGCGGCACGCGCCTCCCGATGGCGTACGTCAGGTTGTCGCCGGCGATCGCTCCTGCCGCGGCGCACGCGATCACCAGCGCAAGGTTCGGGGTCCCGACGGCGACCGCCGCAGCCGCCGCGGCGATGACCACGGACTCGCTCGGGACCGGAGGGAAGAAGGCGTCCACCAGCACGACGGCGAACACGACCAGGTACACCCACGGGGACGCGGCCGCCTGGGCGATGAATTCGTTCACGGCATCCATACCGGCGACGCTACGGACGCACGGTGCGTCCCCGCGTCACCCGGTGGTACCTTCCGCCCCCTACCGGGGAGGGAGATCCGTGCTCAGCCGGCGTTGAGCCGATCGTGGATCGCGGTGGCGAGCGTCGGGCCCACCCCGCGCACCTCGGCGATCTGCTCCGGGGTCGCCTGCTTGAGCTGCGCCACCGATCCGAAGTGCTTCAGCAGCTCCTTGACGCGCGAGGGCCCCAGGCCGGGGATCTCCCCCAGCACCGTCCCGATGTCGCGCTTGCGGCGCGCACGCTGGTACGTGATCGCGAACCGGTGGGCCTCGTCGCGGAGACGCTGGATGAGGAACAGGGCGTCGCTGTTGCGAGGAAGGATGACCGGGAAGTCCGAGTCGGGCAGCCAGATCTCCTCGAGTCGCTTGGCGATGCCGGCGAGCTGGATGCCCTGCACCCCGGACTCCTCCAGGGCGCGCTGCGCCGCCGCCACCTGCGGCTGGCCGCCGTCGACGAGCAGCAGGTTCGGCGGATAGGAGAACTTGCGGCGGCGCTTCTCCGCGGCCTCCGCCAGCTCGGCGTCCACGTCGATCGTGGGGTCGTCGCCGCCGTCGTCCGTCGGCGGGGTGGCGGGCGCGTCGGGCTCGGCAGCCGGGGCGTCGGCAACCGGGACCTCGCCCGCCGGGACCTCGCCGCTCGGGTCCTCGCGCAGATAGGCGAGCCGGCGGGTGATCACCTGGTAGATCGACTCCGTGTCGTCCGTCGACTCGGGGATGCTGAAGCGGCGGTACTGGTCCTTGCGCGGCAGGCCGTCTTCGAAGACCACCATCGACGCGACGATGTTCGTGCCGCTCAGGTGCGACACGTCGTAGCACTCCATCCGCAGGGGCGCCTCATCCATCCCGAGGGCCTCCTGGATATCCGCGAGGGCCTTCGAGCGCGACACGAAGTCGGCGCTGCGGCGGGTCTTGTAGAGGACGAGCGCGTTCTTCGCGTTCATCTCCGCCGTCTGCGCGAGCGCCGCCTTCTCGCCGCGCTGCGCGGTGCGAAGCTCCACCCGGCCGCTGAGGCGGCCACGGGTGGCGGTCGGGTCGCTGACGCTGCCGCCGCTGGTCTCGTGCCGACGGGCCGTGAGCCACTGCTCGAGCTCGGTGGCGTCGTCCGGCAGCTCGGGCACGAGGATCTCGCGCGGCGGGACGTCTGCGCCCTCGTACGCGTTCTGCAGCACGGTCTCGACGAGCTCCCCGAGGTCCATGTCGAGTTCCTTGTCGACCACCCAGCTGCGCACACCTCGGATGCGGCCGCCGCGCACGATGAACTGCTGCACCGCGGCCGCGAGCTCGTCGTGGGCGATGCCGAACGCGTCGAGATCGACGTTGTCGTGCAGCACGACGGCGCTCTTGCCCATCGCGGACTCGAGCGCCTGGATGGCGTCGCGGTGACGCGCCGCCGCCTCGTAGTCCATCGTGCTGGCGGCGGTCTTCATCTGGTCCGTCAGCTCGCGGATGTACTTGGTGTCGTTGCCGGCCATGAAGGAGACGAAGTCCTCCGCGAGGCCGCGGTGGTCCTCTGGCGAGATCCGTCCGACGCACGGGGCCGCGCACTTGCCGATGTCGCCCAGGAGGCAGGGACGGCCCGTCAGCTCCGCCCTCCGGTACACGCCGTCGGAGCAGCTGCGCATCGGGAACGCCTTGAGCATCAGGTCGACCGTGTCGCGGATCGCCCAGACCTTCGTGTACGGGCCGAAGTAACGCGCATCCTTCACGCCGCGGTTACGCGTGACCATGACCCGAGGGATGCGGTCGCCGAGGGTCACCGCGAGGTACGGGTACGACTTGTCGTCCCGGAACTGCACGTTGAACGGCGGGTTGAACTCCTTGATCCAGGTGTATTCGAGCTGGAGAGCCTCGAACTCGCTCGCCACCACGGTCCACTCGACCGAGGCGGCGGTCGTCACCATGCGGCGCGTGCGCTCGTGGAGGCTCCGGAGCGGCTGGAAGTAGTTGCTCAGCCGTGCACGCAGGTTCTTCGCCTTACCCACGTAGAGCACGCGACGGTTCATGTCGCGGAAGCGGTAGACGCCCGGTTGCGTCGGGATCTCGCCGGCCTTCGGCCGGTAGCTGACGGTGTCGGCCACGCGCGCGCCTTACGCGGCGCCCTGGGCGCTCTCGCCCTGCAGGATCTCCTTGAGGAAGTAGCCCGTGTGGCTGCCCGGGGCCTCCGCGACCTGCTCGGGGGTGCCGGTCGCGATGACCTCGCCGCCGCCCGCGCCGCCTTCCGGTCCCATGTCGATCAGCCAGTCCGCCGACTTGATCACGTCGAGGTTGTGCTCGATCACGATCACCGTGTTGCCCTTGTCGAGCAGGCCGTTCAGCACCAGGAGGAGCTTGCGGACGTCCTCGAAGTGCAGACCGGTGGTCGGCTCGTCGAGCACGTACACGCTGCGCCCGTTGGAGCGGCGCTGCAGCTCGGTGGCGAGCTTGACGCGCTGCGCCTCGCCGCCCGACAGGGTCGTCGCGCTCTGACCGAGCCGCACGTAGCCAAGGCCGACGTCGACGAGGGTCTTGAGGAAGCGGTGGATGGCCGAGATCGGCTCGAAGAACACCGCCGCCTCGCTGATCGGCATGTCGAGCACCTCGGCGATGTTCTTGCCCTTGTAGTGCACGGACAGGGTGTCGCGGTTGTACCGCGCTCCCCCGCACACCTCGCACGCGACGTAGACGTCGGGCAGGAAGTTCATCTCGATCTTGATCGTGCCGTCTCCCGAGCAGGCCTCGCAGCGGCCGCCCTTGACGTTGAAGCTGAAGCGGCCGGGCAGGTACCCGCGCATCTTCGCCTCGGTGGTCTCGGCGAAGAGGTTCCGGATGCGGTCGAAGACGCCGGTGTAGGTCGCCGGGTTCGAGCGCGGCGTGCGGCCGATCGGCGCCTGGTCGACATGCACGACCTTGTCGAGGTTGTCGAGACCGGTGACCGTACGGTGCTTGCCCGGCAGCTTGCGGGCGCCGTTGAGCTTGTTGGCGAGCACGCGGTACAGGATGTCGTTGACGAGCGACGACTTGCCGGACCCGGAGACACCCGTCACCGCGACGAACGCGCCGAGCGGGAAGTCGACCGTCACCTTCTTGAGGTTGTTGGCCTCGGCGTCGACGACACGGAGCACGCGCTTCTTGTCGATCTTGCGGCGCTTCGCCGGGATCGGGATCTCGCGGCGGCCGGCGAGGTAGTCGCCGGTGAGCGACTCGGTGTTCGCCAAGAGATCGTCGTACGAGCCGGAGTGGACGACGTGACCGCCGTTGACGCCCGCGCCCGGACCGATGTCGACGACCCAGTCCGCCGTGCGGATGGTGTCCTCGTCGTGCTCGACCACGATCAGCGTGTTCCCGAGGTCGCGGAGGGCGACCAGCGTGTCGATCAGACGGCGGTTGTCCCGCTGGTGCAGGCCGATGCTCGGCTCGTCGAGCACGTAGAGCACGCCCGTCAGGCCGGAGCCGATCTGGGTCGCCAGGCGGATGCGCTGCGCCTCGCCGCCCGAGAGGGACGCCGCCGCGCGGGAGAGGTCCAGGTAGCTCAGGCCGACCTGGATGAGGAAGTCGAGGCGGATCTTGATCTCGCGCAGCACCTGCGCGCCGATCTTCTGCTCGCGCTCGGTGAGGTGCAGCTTCTCCATGAAGGAGCGCGCGTCGCTCAGGCTGAGCTGCGACGCGTCCGCGATGCTCGCACCGTGCACGAGCACGGCTAGCACCTCGGGCTTGAGGCGCTTGCCCTTGCAGACCGGGCACGGCACCTCGCGGAGGTACTCGGCCCAGCGGGCGCGCTGCGTGTCGGTCTCGGCCTGGAGGTACTGGCGCTCGATGTAGGGCACCACGCCCTCGAAGCCGGAGGTGTAGGACATCTCGCGGCCGTAGCGGTTCTTCCAGCGGACCTTGACCTCGAAGTTGTCGCCGTGGAGCACGGCGTCCCGCACGTTCTCGGGCAGCTTCTTCCACGGGGTGTTCAGCGAGAACTTCAGGTCGCGGGCGAGACCGGCGAGCAGCTTCTCGTAATAGTTGAAGAGCCCCTTGCCCTGGGTGGTCCACGGCACGATGACGCCCTCGGCGATGCTCTGCGTGTCGTCGCCGAGCAGCAGGTCGTCGTCGACCGACATCCGCGTGCCGAGGCCGGAGCACTCGGGGCAGGCGCCGAACGGCGCGTTGAACGAGAAGGTGCGGGGTTCGATCTCGGTGAGCTGGATCGGGTGGCCGTTCGGGCACGAGAGCTTCTCGCTGAACGACTGCCAGGCCTCCGTGCCCTCGCGGTCGACGAAGTTGACCTGAACGAGGCCGTCGGTCAGCCGGAGCGCGGTCTCGAGGGAGTCCGTGAGCCGGGTCAGGATGTCGGGCCCGGCGACCAGACGGTCGACGATCACCGAGATGTCGTGCTTGTACTGCTTCTTGAGCGTCGGCGGCTCGGCGAGCTGGATCATCTCGCCGTCGACGAGGGCGCGCGAATAGCCGCTCGCGGCGAGCTCCTTGAAGAGGTCGACGAACTCGCCCTTCTTCTGCGAGACCACCGGGCTGACGACCATGTATCGCGTGCCCGCCTCGAGCTCCATCAGCTGGTCGGCGATCTGCTGGACCGTCTGGCGCTGAATCTTCTCGCCGCAGACCGGGCAGTGCGGGACGCCGATGCGCGCCCAGAGGAGGCGCATGTAGTCGTAGATCTCGGTGATCGTGCCGACCGTCGACCGCGGGTTGCGGTTGGTCGACTTCTGATCGATCGAGACGGCCGGGCTCAGGCCCTCGATGAAGTCGACGTCGGGCCGGTCGACCTGCCCGAGGAACTGACGCGCGTAGGCCGAGAGCGACTCCACGTACCGGCGCTGACCCTCGGCGAAGATCGTGTCGAACGCGAGCGACGACTTGCCCGAGCCGGAGAGGCCGGTGAAGACGACCAGCGAGTCGCGCGGGATGTCGAGGTCGACGTCGTGCAGGTTGTGCACGCGGGCGCCGCGAACGCTCAACTGCGAACCCGTCACCCTGGCGATGCTCCCCTGCACGTGGGTCGCCTGACCCTGGAGGTTCTGCCCCTGATTGCCCTGCGCCTGAATACTCACTCGTCCCATTCTCCGCTACATCCCTCTCGCGACGGACGGTGTTCGCCGTCCGCGCACGCGCACCCGCGCATTCGAAGCTGTGTTCGATTCTATCGCGCGCGCGACGGACGTCGGTCCGCACGCGCGAGTCTAGGCTCGACCACCGACATCGTCGACGGGGGGTGCCCCGGATCAGCGCTCGGGGCGCCGCAGGAGCAGCATCCCGAGCAGTGCACCCAGGGCGAGGACCGCGATCCCGGCGACGATCGCCGGCCACCCGCCGGGCGCGGGCTGACGCAGCGACAGCACCACGACCGCCGCCGCCTGCACGGGCACCTGGATCAGGACGAACCGGCGCAGGCCGGGCAGCAGCACGACCGGTTGCAGCCGCGCTCGGGCCGGGACCGCCAGCATCCAGGCGGCGAGGACGTGCAGAGCGTGGGCGCCCGCGATCAGGGCGAGCACGCGGATGGAGACACCGGCCGACGGTTCCAGCAGCGCGGAGAACGCGAGGACCGCGATGAGCACCCACGCGGAGCGCCAGCGCGGGACCGCGACCGAGACGGCCGCGAGGGCGACGCACAGCAGCGGCCAGGGCCCGCTCGGCGCGGCTGTCAGGGCCAGGGCGACCGCCACGATCGCGAACGCGACGCGCAGCGCCCAGCCCGGGACGGTTCCGGGCAGCCCGGGGGCGCCGCCCACGGCGCTCATGCGGGACGGCCCGAGGTCGCCCGCCGCTGCGGAGCCGAGAGCCGGCGCAGCTGCACGTCCCGCTCGCTCGACGCCCACACCAGGCGCTCGGCACCGGACGCCCGCAGCCGCTCGAACCGGACCTCGCGCTCGGCGAGCACGAGGCGGAGAGCGATGCGCTCCCGTGCGGGCAGCTCCTCCGTCGTCAGTGCGGGGAGCACGTCCACGGCGATCACGCGATGCCCGGCCGCCCGCCACGCGAGCGCGAGGCGCACGGGCTGGTCGTCGAGGAAGGTCGACAGCACGTACACGAGCGCGCCGGGCGCGAGGCGCGGGATCCGGATCCGGTCGGTGACGGAGCCCCGCGCCGCCGTCGTCTCGATCGCCCGCTGCACGGCCTGACGATGGCGTGCGCCTGCGCGCGGCGGGAGCGCCCGCGCGGCGTCCGCGAGGTCGTCGAAGCCGACGCGGTCCGCCATGCCCGCGTAGGCCGCGGCGAGCGAGACGGCAGCCTCCCTGGCGATGTCGAGGGAGCGCAGACCGGGGCGCGGGTACGACGCAGCCCAGTCGGCCACCTCGCCGGGGAGGTCGTCGCGCGCGTCGAGGACGAGATGGACGGCCGCGTCCGACGTCGCGGTCGTCCGCCGGACGTAGAGCTCGCCCGGACGCTGCGCGCGCCGGGCCGTCGCCTTCCAGTCGATCCGGCGCAGCCGGTCGCCCGCGCGGTACCGGTCCACATCCCGGAACTCGCCGCCGTCTCCCGGCCGCGCCGACACGTGTTGCCCTGTGAGCCCGAGCAACCGCGCGGGCAGCGGAAGGCTGCGGATCGGCACCGCCACCGGGCGGACGACGCGTTCGATGGATGCGGGACGGGAGTCGGCGGGGTCGCCCGCCCAGGAGGCGTCGGCGCCGATCGCGCGCGCTTCCGCGGTCAGCACGCGCTGCGGACCGGAGTGGCGGACCTCGATCTCGAGCCGGAGGCGCGCTGCGCTCCGCGGCGCGAGCACGACGTCGACCGGTGCGCGGTCGGCGGTGGCGAGACGGAGGTGCACGGCATCCGGCTGCGAGATGGATGCGGGCGCAGCGGTGAGGATCACGGGAACCGTCGACGGGCGTCCCTCGCCGGCCGGGCTGGCGACCGTGGCCGTGAGCTGCACCGCGGCTCCCTCTTCCGGTCGCCGTGCTCGGTCGATGAGGGCGGCGAGGAGGAGCGGCGCCGCGATCAGCACCAACTCGACCCGGCCGAACAGGAACGCGGCCGCCAGGCAGACCAGGGCGACCAGCGCCGCGCCGGCCTGTGCGGGGCTCCGCATCCACCTCCCGCGCGCGGCCGCCGCCTCCGCCGCCTGCGCCGTGTCGCTCTGCGCTCGTGGCGTCGTCACCCCTGCGCCGCCTCCCGCTCGCGCGCACCGACCGCGGGCGGGCCGGGCACTGCGCCGACGACCTCCGCGATCACGTCCTGCGGGCTGACGCCGCTCGTCCACGCCGCGACGGTCAGCGTCAGCCGGTGCGCGAGCACCGCGACGGCGACGCGCTTGACGTCGTCCGGCAGCACGAAGTCCCGGCCCGCGAGCACCGCGAGGGCGCGTGCGACGAGCAGGAGCCCCTGCGATCCGCGCGGAGAGGCGCCGACCTCCACCGAGCGGTGGCGCCGCGTCGCCGCGGCGAGGGCGACGCAGTAGGCGACGATGTCGGGATCGACGTCCACCTGCTCCACCCCGGCCTGCATGGCGAGCAGGGTGTCCGCATCGGTCGCCGGCTCCACCGTCGCGACCTCGTGGCGACGCGCGACGCGGGCGAGGAGCACCTGCTGCTCCCCCGCCTGGTCGGGATAGCCGACGCTCAACCGCACCATGAAGCGGTCGAGCTGCGCCTCCGGCAGGGCGTACGTGCCCTCCGACTCGATCGGGTTGGCGGTCGCGACGACGTGGAACGGACGCGGCAGCGCGAAGCTGCTCCCCTCCACCGAGACCTGGCCCTCCGCCATCGCCTCCAGGAGAGCCGACTGCGTCTTGGGCGACGTGCGGTTGATCTCGTCCGCGAGGAACAGCCCGGTGAACACCGGACCGGGCCGGAACTCGAACTCGGCCGACTGGGGCAGGTACACGAACGAGCCGGTGATGTCGGACGGAAGAAGGTCGGGCGTGCACTGCAGACGGCGGAAATCCAGCCCGACGGCCGACGCGATCGATCGGGCGGCGAGGGTCTTGCCGAGCCCCGGGACATCCTCGAACAAGACGTGCCCGCCCGCGAGAATCGTCGCCAGCGCCAGGGTGAGCGGCTCGCGCATCCCGACCACGACGGATTCGACGCGCTCGAGGACGGCGGCGCCGAGCCGGGCCACGTCCGCGACGGGCAGTGCGACCGGACGTGCGGCGGGGGTGGTGGTCATGGTGCTCCTGATGGTCGAGGTTCTGGGGGTGTTCGCCGGGTCGGGATGGCCCGTCAGCCGCCACCGCGATCCACGGCGCCGGCCAGGCCTTCGACCCTGCCGAGCACGGCGACGAACTCCGCCGTGGTCGGGGCGGCAGCGCTCCCGCGGCGCAGCAGGGCGGGCGCCCCGTCGCCGAGGAGCCGGCGCACGTCGTCCTCCGTAGCGGGATCGTCGAGGTCGACGCCGCGCAGTGCGAGCGTCTCCGTCGCAAGGGTCCGCAGCCGGCGGACGGCGTCCGAGGAGACGTGCCCGCCGCGCAGACCGCGCGAGCGGGCGGCGACCGACCAGCCGAGCTGCGCGATATCGCGCCGCGAGCCCGGCCTCAGTGCGGGCTCGGGAGCCGGCCAGCCGACATCCGCCTGATCCCCGAGCAGCGAGAGGCACACCGCGAGAGCGATGAGCACGCCGCCGAGACCGATCGCGTGCGCAGCGTCCATCCCGAGCAGCCAGGCCACGAACCCGACCACGATGCCGAGCAGCCCACTGCCGATGAGGCGCCGCAGCGTCCGCGCTCGGCTCACCGCGACTCCCCCGGCCTGCTCACGGCCGGCTCGCCCTGCCACGACGCGCGCAGCGACGCCAGCGCAGCGCGCGCCGCCTGGACGTCCGCCGGCGTGACCGGCCCGTTCCCGAAGCGGACCCGCTGGTAGATCTCGAGCAGGGCACGCGCCGCCGTACGGTCGGGCCCGACCCGGACGACCACGCGGGCGACGAACTCACCCGGCGTCTCGGCGGGGAGCCGGCGGACGCCGGAATCGGCGGCGCCCTCCTCGAGCCCGAGCCAGGCGCGCTCGATCGCGCCACGAGCCTCGCGGGGCGCGTCCAACGCGTCGAGAGCGCGATCGAGCCCACGCCGCACTGGTTCGGGCCGCGGCTCCTCGGGGGCGTCCGGGAGGTCGCCCTCCGTCGCGACGCCGAGGATGGCGACGGGAGGGACCTCTCGCGGGCGGAGGCGGCGGCGCAGGTACCGCCAGAGGAAAGCGAGCGCGACGGCCACGCCCAGGACGATGAGCGCGACCACCAGCCACGAGAGATCGAGGTGGAGGGGATGTGCCACCTCCTGCGGCTCCGGTGTTCCCGTCGTGACGGCGGCGCTGTGCGGAGGCGGGGTGAGTTCGGCGTCCGGCAGCTGGATCCGCGGCGGGCTGAACGTCGGGGAGCCCTGCGTCGCGATCGCCACGGCGGCGACAGCGAGCAGCGCGCCGGCTGCGGCGGGGACGACCCACCGCTGCCACGCCGTCTTGGAGCTCACCCTGCCACCGTAGCGTCAGCCCAGGTGCCCGGCCTTCTCCATCTGCCGCAGGTCGCGCTTGAGGTCGGAGAGCTCGTCGCGCAGGCGCGCCGCCAGCTCGAACTTCAGCTCGCCGGCCGCGGCGAGCATCTGCTGGTTGAGGTCGGCGATCAGCCCTTCGAGCTCGGCCGCCCCCTGCGCGGCGATGCCGCCGTTGCGCAGGTTGGGCGTCGGGCTCTTGCGCTTCTGCTCGCGACCGGCGAGCATCCGGGCCGTGTCGGCCTCTTCGCGGGCGAGGACGTCCGTGATGTCGGCGATGCGCTTACGCAGCGGCTGCGGGTCGATGCCGTTGACCCGGTTGTACTCGACCTGCTTCTCGCGGCGCCGATCGGTCTCCTCGATGGCGCGCTTCATCGAATCGGTGAGCACGTCCGCGTACATGTGGACCTGTCCCGACACGTTTCGGGCGGCACGGCCGATGGTCTGGATGAGCGATGTCGACGAGCGCAGGAAGCCCTCCTTGTCGGCGTCGAGGATCGCGACCAGTGACACCTCGGGCAGGTCGAGTCCCTCGCGCAGCAGGTTGATGCCCACGAGCACGTCGTAGACACCGGCACGCAGCTCGGTGAGCAGCTCGACGCGCCGGAGCGTGTCGACGTCGGAGTGCAGGTAGCGCACCTTGACCCCGGCCTCGGCCAGGAAGTCGGTCAGCTCCTCGGCCATCTTCTTCGTGAGCGTCGTCACGAGGATGCGCTCGTCGCGCTCGACGCGCACCCGGATCTCCTCGAGGAGGTCGTCGATCTGGCCCTTGGTCGGCTTCACGACGATCTCGGGGTCGACGAGTCCCGTCGGGCGGATGATCTGCTCGACGATGCCGTCGGCGATCCCCATCTCGTACTGTCCCGGCGTCGCGGAGAGGTAGACCGTCTGGCCGACGCGGTCCTTGAACTCGTTCCAGCGCAGCGGCCGGTTGTCGAGGGCGCTCGGCAGGCGGAAGCCGTGCTCGACCAGCGTGCGCTTGCGCGACGCGTCGCCCTCGTACATCGCGCCGATCTGCGGAACGGTCACGTGCGACTCGTCGATCACGACCAGGAAGTCGTCCGGGAAGTAGTCGAGGAGACAGTTGGGCGCCTCGCCCGCCTGCCGGCCGTCGATGTGCCGGGAGTAGTTCTCGATGCCCGAGCAGAAGCCGATCTGCTCCATCATCTCGAGGTCGAACTGGGTGCGCATGCGCAGGCGCTGCGCCTCCAGGAGCTTGCCCTCGCGCTCCAGCTCGACGAGCCGGTCGTGGAGCTCGGTCTGGATGGTGCCGATCGCGCGCTGCATCGTCACCGGGCTGGCGGCATAGTGCGTCGCCGGGAACACCGAGACGGCATCGAGCTTCGAGATGACATTGCCGGTGAGAGGGTGCAGCGAGTACAGCGCCTCGATCTCGTCGCCGAACATCTCGATGCGGATCGCGTGCTCCTCGTAGACCGGGATGATCTCGATCGTGTCGCCGCGCACGCGGAACTTTCCGCGCGAGAAATCGACGTCGTTGCGCTCGTACTGCATGTTCACGAACCGGCGGATGAGGGCGTCGCGGCCGATCGACTGACCCACCTGGAGCGCGACCATTGCCTCCAGGTACTCCTCGGCCGCACCGAGACCGTAAATGCACGAGACGGTGGAGACCACGACGACATCGCGCCGGCTGAGGAGCGAGTTCGTGGTGGAGTGGCGCAGACGCTCCACCTCCGAGTTGATCGACGAGTCCTTCTCGATGAAGGTGTCCGTCTGCGGGACGTACGCCTCGGGCTGGTAGTAGTCGTAGTACGAGACGAAGTACTCGACGGCGTTGTTGGGCAGCAGCTCGCGGAACTCGTTGGCGAGCTGGGCGGCGAGGGTCTTGTTGTGGGCGAGCACCAGGGTGGGGCGCTGCACCTGCTCGATCAGCCAGGCGGTCGTCGCCGACTTGCCGGTTCCGGTGGCGCCGAGCAGCACGACGTCGGTCTCGCCGGCGTTGATCCGGCCCGCGAGTTCGGCGATCGCCTGCGGCTGGTCACCACTCGGGGTGTACTCGCTGACGACCTCGAAGGGGCGGACGGCGCGCGTGGGTTCCATGCGTCAAGCCTAGGCCGGACCACCGACACCGGGACCGCCTCTCGCTCAGAGCGGAACCGGGGTCAGGAGCGCGACCGGAGCTGATCCCAGAGCGCGTCGACCTGCTGCCGGGTGTGCTCGAGGGAGCCGTCCGTGTCGATCACGACGTCGGCGACCGCGAGGCGCTCCTCGTCGGTCGCCTGCGACCCGATGCGTCGCTCGGCCTCGGCGCGGTCCATGCCGCGCAGCGCGACGAGGCGGTCGATGCGCGTGTCGGCCGCGGCGTGTGCGACGACGACGAGCTCGAACGGGTACTCGTTCGCCGACTCCACCAGCAGCGGCACGTCGTACACGACGATCGCGTCGGGATCCGCTGCACCGGCCGCTGCGAACCGAGCGGTCGACTCGGCCAGGACGGCGGGATGGGTGATGCCGTTGAGCGCGAGCCGCGCCTCCTCGTCGGCGAACACGATCGCACCGAGGGCCGGCCGGTCGAGGCTCCCGTCCGCCGCGATCACACCGGGGCCGAAGCGCTCCGCGATGGCCGCCAGGGCCGGGCGGCCGGGTTCGACGACCTCCCGGGCGATGCGGTCGGCGTCCACGACGACGGCGCCGTGCTCGGCGAGGCGGGACGCGATGGTCGATTTGCCGGAGGCGATCCCGCCGGTGAGTCCGATCAGCTGCACCCGTCCAGCTTAACGGCCGAACGGCCGGCCCCGAGGGGACCGGCCGTTCGGTGAGACGTGCTCCGAGGAGACGTGACTCAGTTGTTGGAGCTGAGCTTCTCGCGCAGGGCGGCGAGGGACTCGTCGTCGGCGAGGGTTCCGCCGTTGCCGGTCTCGCTCGAGTAGGTCGAGGTGCCGCTGTCGGCAGCAGCCTCTTCCAGGCCCTTGGCGACCTGGCGCTTGTGCGCCTCCCAGCGAGCCTGAGCGGCGGCGTACTGCTGCTCCCACTCCTCGCGCTGGGTGTCGAAGCCTTCCTTCCACTCGTTCGTCTCCGGGTCGAAGCCCTCGGGGTACTTGTAGTTCCCCTGGTCGTCGTACTCGGTGACCATGCCGTAGAGGGCCGGGTCGAACTCGGTGCCCTCGGGGTCGACGCCCTCGTTGGCCTGCTTGAGGCTGAGCGAGATGCGGCGGCGCTCCAGGTCGATGTCGATGACCTTGACGAAGACCTCGTCGCCGACCGACACGACCTGCTCGGCGAGCTCGACGTGCTTGCCGGAGAGCTCCGAGATGTGCACCAGACCCTCGATGCCGTCCGCGACGCGGACGAAGGCACCGAACGGAACCAGCTTCGTGACCTTGCCCGGCGCGACCTGACCGATCGCGTGGGTGCGGGCGAAGACCTGCCACGGGTCCTCCTGGGTCGCCTTCAGCGACAGCGAGACGCGCTCGCGGTCCAGGTCGACCTCGAGGATCTCGACGGTGACCTCCTGGCCCACCTCGACGACCTCGGAGGCGTGCTCGATGTGCTTCCAGGAGAGCTCCGACACGTGGACGAGACCGTCGACGCCGCCGAGGTCCACGAACGCACCGAAGTTGACGATCGAGGAGACGACGCCCTTGCGGACCTGGCCCTTGTGCAGGTTGTTGAGGAACGTGGTGCGCGACTCGGACTGCGTCTGCTCGAGCAGGGCGCGGCGCGACAGCACGACGTTGTTGCGGTTCTTGTCCAGCTCGAGGATCTTGGCCTCGATCTCCTGGCCCAGGTACGGGGTCAGGTCGCGGACGCGACGCAGCTCGATGAGCGACGCCGGGAGGAAGCCGCGCAGGCCGATGTCGACGATGAGACCACCCTTGACGACCTCGATGACCGTACCGGTGACGACACCGTCGGCCTCCTTGATCTTCTCCACGTCGCCCCACGCGCGCTCGTACTGCGCACGCTTCTTGGACAGGATGAGGCGGCCTTCCTTGTCCTCCTTCTGGAGAACGAGGGCTTCGACCGTGTCGCCGACCTCGACGACCTCGGTGGGGTCGACGTCGTGCTTGATGGAAAGCTCGCGCGAGGGGATGACACCCTCGGTCTTGTAACCGACGTCGAGGAGGACCTCGTCCCGGTCGATCTTGACGACGGTGCCCTCGATGAGGTCTCCGTCGTTGAAGAACTTCAGCGTCTTTTCGACCGCGGCAAGAAAGTCCTCTGCGGACCCGATGTCGTTGACGGCGACCTGCTTCGGCGCCTTGTCGGTCGTTGCGGTTGTCATGTAGTGGATGCTCCGTAATGGACAGAAATCAGGCCGGTCGCGAACTCGAAGTCGTGTTTCCCGCGAACGGCAGGTGGATGTGGATGTCACACAAGTGACGGTCTAGTCTACCCAGCCGACGCCTCGCGCAGCAACCCGCGGTCTCGGCACGACGGGGCGGGAGCGTGCACGCAAGTCCCCGCCCCGTCATTCACCTCCGACAGCTCAGTCGAGCAGCGCCGATTTCAGCGTGTCCAGGCCGACGCCGCCGATGTCGAGCGCCTTCTTGTGGAACGCCTTGATGTCGAAGGACGCCCCCTCCCGGCGCGCGTACTCGTCGCGCAGCTGCTCCCAGATGCGCTGGCCGATCTTGTACGACGGCGCCTGCCCCGGCCAGCCGAGGTAGCGGTTGACCTCGAAGCGGACGAAGCCGTCGTTCATGTTCACGTTCCTGCCGAGGAACTCGAACGCGTACTCCCCCGTCCACGGTCCCGAGCCGTCGGGCAGCTGCTTCTCGAGGTGCACGCCGATGTCGAGGACGACGCGCGCCGCGCGCATCCGCTGGCCGTCGAGCATGCCCAGGCGGTCGGCCGGGTCGTCGAGGTAGCCGAGCTGCTCCATCAGGCGCTCCGCGTAGAGGGCCCAGCCCTCGGCGTGACCGGAGGTGCCCGCGATGCGGCGCCACGAGTTCAGCTGCGCCTTGTTGTAGGTCGCCTGGGCGATCTGCAGGTGGTGGCCCGGAACGCCCTCGTGGTAGACCGTCGTCAGCTCGCGCCAGGTGTCGAACTCGGTCACGCCCTCGGGGACGCTCCACCACATCCGGCCGGCGCGCGCGAAGTCGTCGCTCGGGCCGGTGTAGTAGATGCCGCCCTCCTGCGTCGGGGCGATCATGCACTCGAGGCGGCGGATCTCGGTCGGGATGTCGAAGTGCGACTTGCCGAGCTCCTCGATCGCGCGGTCGCTCGTCTCCTGCATCCACTTCTTCAGCGCGTCCGTGCCGTGCAGCTTGCGGCTCGGGTCGCCGTCGAGGAAGGCGATGGCCTCCAGGACGCTCGCGCCCGGCTTGATCTCCTTGGCGATGGCCTCCTGCTCGGCGACCATGCGGTTGAGCTCCTCGATGCCCCACTCGTACGTCTCGTCGAGGTCGACGGTCGCACCGAGGAAGTCGCGGGAGGCGAGGGCGTAGAGCTCGCGGCCGACCGCGTCCTTCTCCGGCGCGTGCTGTGCGAGCTCGTTCTGCAGGAAGTCGGCGAGCTTGGCGTACGCGGCCGCTGACTCCTTCGCGCCGGCCGTCAGGTCGGACGCGAGGGACTCGGGGAGCGTGCCCTCGGCGGTCTTCGCACCCGAGGCCAGCTCGAAGAAGAACCCGGTGTCCGCAACCTGCTTGTTGGCCTGGGCGAGCACCTCGCGCACCTGGCGGATCGCGGGCACGTTGCCGTCGGCGATGCCGCTGCGGAGGGTCTCGATGTAGCCGTCCATCGCCGCCGGGAGGTTGTGGAGCCGCTTCGCGACGTTGCCCCAGTCGTCCTCGGTGTCGGTCGGCACGAGGTCGAAGATCTCGCGCAGGCCCTGGGCCGGCGACGCGATCACGTTGAGGTCGCGCTGAGCGAAGCCGGCATCGTGCTTCTCCACCGTGAGCTGCAGCTCACGGGTGAGGTCGAGCTTCGTGACGCGGTCGATCTCGTCCACGGGTTCGGCGGCCTCGATGGCGGCCAGCGCCTTCTTCACCTCGCCGATGGTGCGTTCGGAGCCCGCCGGTGAGTAGTCCGCGTACTCGCCCTCACGGCCGGGTCGGCCGAGCCAGACGTGGAACTCGGGGTTGAGCTCGAGTTGGGTGTCGACCCAGGCCTCAGCGATCGTGTCGATCGGCGTGGGTTCGCGCTTCTCTGCGTTCGTCATGCCCCGAGCCTATTCCGAAGCCCGGCTCCCGCGCCGCCCGCGCTCCGGGGTCAGTGGCCGGCGGCGTCCCAGTTCGGGCCGCGGCCGATCTGCACGTCGAGCGGGACCCGGAGGTCCGCCGCGCCGGACATCCGGGTGCGGACGACGGCCGAGAGGGCATCCCACTCGCCGGGCGCGACCTCGAAGATGAGCTCGTCGTGCACCTGGAGGAGCATGCGCGACTCCAGCTGCTGATCGATGAGGTCGCCCGCGACGCCGAGCATCGCGATCTTCATGATGTCGGCCGCGGAGCCCTGGATCGGCGCGTTGAGGGCCTGACGCTCGGCGTTCTCGCGCAGGACGCGGTTTGTCGACGTGAGGTCGGCGAACGGGCGCCGACGGCCGAAGATGGTCTCGGTGTAGCCGTCGACCCTGGCCTGCTCGACCACGTTGCGGAGGTAGTCGCGCACCGACCCGAACCGCTCGAAGTAGCCGCTCATCAGCTCGCGCGCCTCGGAGGTCTCGATCCGGAGCTGCTTGGACAGGCCGAACGCGCTGAGCCCGTAGGCCAGGCCGTACGACATCGCCTTGACCTTGGTGCGCATGAGCGGGCTGACGTCCGCCGGCTCCACCCCGAACACGCGGGCGCCGACGAACCGGTGGAGGTCCTCCCCGGCGTTGAAGGCCTCGATGAGCCCCGGGTCTTCGGAGAGGTGCGCCATGATGCGCATCTCGATCTGCGAGTAGTCCGCCGTCAGCAGGGTGTCGAAGCCCTCGCCGCGCACGAACGCGGAGCGGATCTCCCGCCCCTCCTCGGAGCGGATGGGGATGTTCTGCAGGTTCGGGTCGTTGGACGAGATGCGGCCCGTGGAGGTGCCGGTCTGGTCGTAGGTGGTGTGGATGCGGCCGTCGCCGTTCACCGAGCGCTCCAGCGTCTCGACGATCTGCTTGAGCTTGGTCGCATCCCGGTGCTGCAGGAGCAGCCCGAGGAACGGGTGCGGGTTCTTGTCCTGGAGGTCGGCGAGGGAGGCGGCATCAGTCGAGAAGCCGGTCTTCGTGGCGCGCGTCTTCGGCATCTGCAGCTCCTCGAACAGCACCTGCTGGAGCTGCTTCGGCGAGCCGAGGTTGATCTCGTGGCCGATCTGCGCGTACGCCTGGGCGGCGTAGTCGTTGGCCTTGTCGGTCAGCTCTCCGCGCAGGCGGGCGAGCACCGGGGAATCGATGGCGACGCCGTTCAGCTCCATCTCGGCGAGCACGGCGACGAGCGGCAGCTCGATCTCGTCGAGCACCGCGCGGGTGCCCTCGTCGAGGGCGATCATCTGCCCCTCGGCGACCCGGCGGATGTACCAGGCCTCGGTCGCCGGGCTCACCGCGTCGGTGAGCGGGACGAGCTGGTTCGGGTCGGAGACCGGCAGAGTCTCGCCGAGCACCTCGTAGACCTGCTCGGCGAGCGACTGCGGCGCGGCGCCAGGCTTCACGAGCCAGGAGGCGACGCGGGTGTCGAAGGCGATGCCGTCGACGATGAGCCCGGCCCGGCTGAGCGCCTTGTACTGCGGCTTGGCGTGGAAGAAGTACTTCGGCGCGCTGCTCGCGAGCCACTGCTCGAGGGCCTCGTAGTCCTTGCGATCGGCGGCCCACGGCACGTACACCGTGTCGTCAGCGGCCGCGAGGCCGAAACCGGTGATGCCCGCCGGCCCGACCTCCAGCTGGACGGCGACGGGTGCGCCATCGGCGGAGGCCTTCGACAGCCAGTGCGCCAGCTCCTCGTCCACGAGGGTCCGGACGACCGGGGCGCCGACCGCGCCCGCGTCGCCCGCATCGGCGACCGACGTCGAGCCGTCGAGCAGTCCCTCTTCCGCCGCGGTCTTCATCAGACGGTCGAGCAGCGTCTTGAACTGGAGGCGCGCGAAGATGTCGCGCACGGCGCCCTCGTCGAGCGGCTTGCGCTCGAGGTCGGCCGGGCCGACCGGCAGCTCGACGTCGTCGAGGAGCTTGTTGAGGCGGCGGTTGCGGAGGGCGTTCTCCTGCTGGTCGCGGAGGTTCTGCCCCACGACGCCCTTGATCTCGTCGGCGTGCGCCACGATGTTCTCCACCGTGCCGTACTGCTGCACCCACTTGACCGCGGTCTTCTCGCCGACCTTGTCGATGCCGATCAGGTTGTCGCTGGTCTCGCCGACGAGGGCCGCGATCTCCGGGTACTGGTGCGGCTCGATCCCGTAGCGCTCGCGCACGGCGGCGGGGTCGTAGATCTTGAGCTCGGAGACGCCGCGCACGTTCGGGTAGAGCAGCGTGACGTCGTCGTTAACGAGCTGGATGGTGTCGCGGTCACCGGACACGACGAGGACGCGGAAGCCCTCCTCCGCGCCGCGGCGGGCGAGGGTCGCGAGGATGTCGTCGGCCTCGAAGTCCTCCTTGGCGATGGTGGTGATGTTCATCGCGTGGAGCGCCTCTTCGAGCAGCGGCACCTGGCCGGCGAACTCGACCGGCGTCTCGCCGCGAGTGCCCTTGTACTCGGGGTACTCACGGGTGCGGAACGAGTAGCGGGAGATGTCGAACGCCACGGCGATGTGGGTCGGCTTCTGCTGCTGGAGCAGGTTGATCAGCATCGCGATGAAGCCGTGGATCGCGTTGGTGTGCTGGCCCTCGCGGTTGACGAAGCTGTCCACCGGGAGGGCGTAGAACGCCCGGAAAGCCAGCGAATGGCCGTCGATGATCAGAAGGGTAGGCTTTTCGGAGTCTGACACCGGACCAGCCTACAAGCCGCCGGTGACACTCCAGGCGACGACCGATGACGGTGAGGGAAAGGCCGAGATGACCGAGGACGCGCTCGCGTACGTGCAGCAGAGGGGGCTCGGCGCACTGGCCGAGAAGATGGGCATCGAGATGGTGGAGTTCACCGTCGAACGGGCCGTCGCGCGCATGCCCGTCGCGGGCAACACGCAGCCCGCGGACCTCCTGCACGGCGGCGCCTACGTGGTGCTCGGCGAGTCGCTCGGCTCCATGTCCGCAAACCTCTACGCGGGAGAGCACCGGCTCGCTGTGGGCATCGAGATCAACGCCTCGCACACGCGTTCCGCGACCAGCGGCTACGTGACCGGGGTCTGCACGCCGGTGCACCTGGGGCGCACGCTGACGACCCACGAGATCGCCGTGACGGACGATCAGGGGCGCCGCTGCTCCACCATCCGCATCACGAACCTCATCAAAGAGCTCCGCTGACGCGGGTCGGGCGGCTCGCCTACTTCTTGGAGGCGAGCTGCTCGATGATGGCCTGGGCCACATCGTGCATGGTGAGGCGGCGGTCCATCGACGCCTTCTGGATCCAGCGGAACGCCTCGGGCTCGGAGAGGCCCATCTTCTCGTTGAGCAGGCCCTTGGCGCGGTCGACGAGCTTGCGGGTCTCGAACCGCTGCACCATGTCGGAGACCTCGGCCTCGAGGGCGATGATCTGCTGGTAGCGGGCGAGGGCGATCTCGATCGCTGGGAGCAGGTCGTTCGGGGTGAAGGGCTTGACGACGTACGCCAGCGCACCGGCCTCGGTGGCCCGCTCGACGAGCTCCTTCTGGCTGAAGGCGGTGAGCAGAACGACCGGGGCGATGTGGCCCTTCGACAGCCGCTCGGCGGCCGAGATGCCGTCGAGCTGCGGCATCTTGACGTCCATGATCACCAGATCCGGGCGCAGCTCGGTCGCCAGCGCGACGGCGGTCTCGCCGTCACCGGCCTCCCCCACGACCTCGAATCCGTTGTCGCGCAGGGTCTCGACGATGTCGAGGCGGATCAGCGATTCGTCCTCCGCGACGACGACGCGACGGGGGGCGCTTGGGGTGGTTTCCTGGTCAGTCACGCATGAAAGCCTACGGTATTGTTCAGGTGTTGTTGTGCGCCGCTGTGGCGGAATGGCAGACGCGGAGCACTCAAAATGCTTTGTCCGGAAGGGCGTGTGGGTTCGAGTCCCACCAGCGGCACGACGAAATACCTTGCGACGATCGGTCGGGAGACCGGCGGGACCCTCAGATCCGGGCACCCACCACGGTCGCTGCGAACCGGCGGGCCCGCTCGGCGAGGCCCGCGATACGGTCGGCGATCACGGCCTCCTGGTCGAAGCCGATGAACTGGGGCGGCGGGGTGCGCCGCACGTTCACACTGCACTCGAACTCGCCACAGACGTGCGTGCCGACGGTGTCGCCGTTTCGTCCGGCCTGCCCGGCGCGGCGGGCGGACCAGAAGTAGACGTCGCGGGGGTAGTGGATGTCCTGGCACCAGCCGCACATCGACGGCACGTGCGAGCGCATGGACGCCTCGGAGGCGCGCAGGAGGATGCCGACGGGTCCGTCGGCGGTGGGGATGACGACGTAGCCGCGCTGCGGGAGCCGCGGGTCGCGCCAGCCGAGGTACTCCCGCCGCGCCCAGTCGATCTCGTGGATCCCGGGCGGCAGGGGCATGTCGTCGGCCTCGCTGCGCGTGATGTTGACGAACGACTCGCGGATCTGCTGTTCGGTCAGGCTCTCCATGTCCACCTCCGCGTTCCATGCTCGCACAGGTTGACCTTGCCGCCGGGGGCAGGGCTTAACGTGCCGGCATGACAACCATCGACAGCGTCACCGACGCCTCCTTCGCCGCCGAGGTCCTCGCGGCGCCCGGCACCACCCTCGTCGAGTTCTGGGCGGAGTGGTGCGGACCGTGTCGCGCGCTCACCCCCGTGCTCGAGCAGGTCGCCCGCGAGCGCGAGGGCGACTTGCGCATCGTGAAGATCAACGCCGACGACAACCCCCGCACCGCGGCCGAGTACCACGCCCTCGCGCTCCCGTTCATGAAGGTGTTCCGCGACGGCGAACCGGTGGGCACGATCGTGGGGGCGAAGCCCAAGCCCGCGATGGACATGGCGCTCGCCCCGTATCTGGGCTGAGACCTCCTGGTCAGGTGAGATGGTCGAACGCCCCGCTCACCCAGCCGATGTAGCGCTCCGCGGATCGCAGCACGGCCTCCCGCGCCTCCCCCGGGATGCGATTGCCCAGGTTGCCGTACATCCGGTCGAACGGCCGGTCGCACACGGCGTCCGTCACCCGCCGCACCACGGCGGCCGACAGCGGGATGTCATTGGGGAAGCTGCGCTGGAACGTCACCCAGTGCTGCGACGGCCCCGGGAAGATCGTGTCGCCGCTGAGAACGACACCGCGATCCCAGTGGACGACGGCGCTGCCCGGGAAGTGCCCGCCGACCGTCCGGAGCAGCACGCCGGGGAGGACCTCCCGCTCGCCGCTCCAGGTCTCGATGCTCGGGGACTCCCGCTGCACCCAGTGCCGGTCCGCTTCGTTGACCAGCACCGGGATGTCCCCGAGCATCCGCGACCACGTGGTCTGCGCACCGAACATGTGCGGGTGGCTCGTGGCGATCACGGCGGCGCCGCCCAGATCCTGCACGGCGGCCGCCGCCGCTTCGTCGACGTAGCCGGTCGGGTCCCAGAGGAGGTTGCCGTCGGGTGTGCGCAGGAGGAGCGCCTGCTGGCCGATCCCGACCTGCGGTTCGCTGCGCAGTCCGTAGAGGTCCGGCTCCAGCTCGGTGACGACCACGTGCTCGCCGTCACGCTGCAACTGTGCCAGCGTCGTCCAGCGCTGACCTCCCGGGGGGACGTACTGTCGTTCGTCCTCGCAGATCGGGCACGAGGCGGGCGGCGCCTCCCCCTCCGGCTGTTCCACGGCGCACGCGGCGCACAACCAATCGGCCATGCTGCGGACTGTAGACGGAATACCGGCGGCCCGCCACGCCTTGCACACCGGTGTGAAGAAGATCGGATTCCTCTCGTTCGGCCACTATCAGGAGGTGCCCGGCTCGGTCGTGCGCACCGCGGGCGACGCCCTGCGGCAGAGCATCGACCTCGCCGTCGCGGCGGAGGAGCTGGGAGCCGACGGCGCGTTCTTCCGCGTGCATCACTTCGCTCCGCAGCTCGCCTCGCCCTTCCCCCTCCTGGCCGCGATCGGCGCCCGCACGAACCGCATCGAGATCGGCACCGGCGTGATCGACATGCGCTACGAGCACCCGCTCTACATGGCCGAGGACGCCGCGGCGGCCGACCTCATCAGCGAGGGGAGGCTGCAGCTCGGCGTGAGCCGCGGGTCACCCGAGACCGCCCTGCGCGGCTACGAGTCGTTCGGGTACTACCCGGACGACGAGGAGTCCGACGCCGACCTGGCCCGCCGCCACACCGAGCTCTTCCGCGCCGCGATCGCCGGAGCCGGCATCGCGCAGGCCAACCCGCAGATGACCGGCCGCACCGGTGCCCTCGCCATCGAGCCGCAGTCGCCCGGCCTCGGCGACCGCATCTGGTGGGGCGCCGGTTCGCGCGCGACCGCAGTCTGGGCCGCAGAGCAAGGCATGAACCTGATGAGCTCCACCCTGCTCACCGAGGACACCGGCGCGGCGTTCTCCGACCTCCAGGCGGAGCAGATCCAGCTCTACCGGGACGCGTGGGCCGCCGCCGGCTGGGAGCGCGAACCGCGCGTCTCGGTCAGCCGCAGCATCATGCCGATCACGACCGACCTCGACCGCCGCTACTTCGGCGCCTCCGCCCAGGCGGACCGTCGCGACCAGGTGGGGCACCTCGACGGCGGTATCGCCCGCTTCGGCAAGAGCTACGTCGGCGAGCCGGACGCCCTGATCGAGGAGTTGCGCACGGACGCGGCGGTGGAGGCGGCCGACACGCTCCTCCTCACGGTCCCCAACCAGCTCGGCGTCGACTACAACGCGCACCTGCTCGAGACGGTCGTGACGGAGATCGCGCCGGCGCTCGGCTGGCGGTAGCGTCCCGTCCGGGATGGAAGACTGAGACGATGCGCGGCATCGACCCTCAGCCGAAGATCAGGCCGTGCCACGGTCCCGCGGAGTACCCGGAACTGGTCGCGATCTGGCGGAGCGCCGTCCGCGCCACGCACGACTTCCTCGAGGAGGCGGACTTCCGCCGGATCGAGGACAGCCTTGCCTCGCTCTACTTCCCGGCGGTGTCCCTCATCGTCGCCGAGCACGACGGGCGGCCGGTGGGATTCGCGGGCGTCGCCGAGGGCGGACTCGAGATGCTATTCGTCTCGGACGCCGCGCGCGGACACGGGATCGGCACGGCCCTGCTCGATGCGGTCACGTCCGAGCACGGCGTGACCCGGGTGGACGTGAACGAGCAGAATGCCGGTGCCCGCGGGTTCTACCTCAGCAGAGGGTTCGAGCAGGTCGGCCGGAGCCCGCTCGACGGGGATGGGCGACCGTACCCCATCCTGCATCTGGAGCGCCCCGCCTGAGCGCGCATCCCGAACTGTACCCCGGCCAGATGTACCCCGAAAAGAGGGTGTGCACGCCGTCGGAATACTGAAATGATTGCATCGCTGCACACCCGAATCTGCAGCGCATCAGTGTTCCGTGCGAAGGGTGTGCCATGCGTATCGAGCGACTCCGATCCTCTCTTCTCGGCGGCGCGCTCGCGCTCGCGCTGGGAGGATCGCTGATCATGACCGCCACCCCCGCCGCGGCAGCCGAACTCGCACCGAAGGCCACCACCTCCACCTCGGCGATCACGGGGATGTGGGCGTGGGGCAACCCCATCGACCCGGCCGTCGACGCGCGGGGCGAGGGCGACCCCGAGTTCGCACCGAAGGCGCTCGCCGCGTTCGCCAGCGCGCACAAGCTGAAGACGGTCTACCTCTCCGTGCCGTGGGCGGCCGACGAGGGACCGTTCTCGAGCTGGTTGAAGGCCTCCATCACCGCGCTGCACAAGGCCGGGGTGAAGACCGTCGCGGCCCTGGGCGGCGACCCGGCGTGGGCGGACCAGCCCGACCTCGCCGCCACCTGGACGCGCTCGGCGCTCGCCGCGGCCCCGTTCGACGCGATCCAGTTCGACGTCGAGCCGTGGGTCGGCGCGGAGGAGGGCGACCTCCCGGGCATCGCGGACAAGCTCGCTGTGCTGTACGACGCGGCCGCCGCCGAAGCCGGTTCCGTCCCGGTCGGCGCCGACCTGCCCTGGTGGCTGGCCGCCAAGCAGAGCCCCGCCGGTGGGACCCTCTTCGACGCCCTGCTCCCCCACCTCGACTCGGTCGCGATCGTGGCGTTCGTCGACCACGCCCGCGGCGACGACGGCATCCTGGCTCTCGCCGGCCCGGCCGCCCGTGCGGCGAGCGCCGCCGCCGTCCCGTTCAGCATCGGCGTCGAGACCGACACCCCCGAGGTCGCCGGTGGTCCCGCTGCGACGTTCGGCGATGACAGCGCGAGCCTGCTCGAATCCGAGACGGCGCTCGTGCGGTCGACGTTCTCGAAGCTCCCCGCGTACGGCGGCGTGACCGTCGAGCACCTGCTCAGCTGGCAGAAGCTGATCGCGAAGTAGCAGACTCCGACCCCTCCTGTTCAGGACGCGTCGGCTGCAGCCTCCAGGGCGGCGATGTCGATCTTCGCCATCCTCAGCATCGCCTCGTTGGCGCGGCGGGCGCGCTCCGGGTCGGGATCGTTCTGCAGTTCGAGCAGCCGCGCGGGCACGATCTGCCAGCTCAGCCCCCACCGGTCCTTGAGCCAGCCGCACTGACTGGGCTCGCCACCGCCGGCGATGAGCGCGTCCCAGAGCCGGTCGACCTCGGCCTGGTCGTCGCAGAGCACCATGATCGACGTCGCCTCGGTGAAGGGGAACTGCGGTCCGGCGTTCATGGACTGGTACTCGGTCCCGGCGAGGACGAAACGCACGAGCGTCACGCCGGCGGCATGGTTCACGGCGAGGATGCGGGAGTCGGGCAGCAGCGACACGTACAGCGCCGCGGCCTCCTCCGCCCCGTCGTCGTACCAGAGGAATGTGGTGACCTTCTGCATGGTGCGGGCTCCTTCGCGTCGCGTGCCGCCCATGGTACGCGCGGCGGGTAGCGTAGCGGTGTGTTCACCTCCTACATCGCGATCGGGGACAGCTTCACCGAGGGCGTCGGCGACGACCTTCCCGACGGCCGGGTGCGCGGCTGGGCCGACTTCGTCGCCCTCGGTCTCGCGGCGGCATCGCCCGAACCCGTCCGGTACGCCAACCTGGCGATCCGCGGCCGCAAGCTCAGCCCGATCGTCGCCGAGCAGATCGAACCCGCGATCGCCCAGCATCCCCAGCTCGTGAGCTTCAACGGCGGCGGCAACGACATCATGCGGCCCCGCGTCGCGATCCGGGACGTGGCGCGCATCCTGGTGGACGCCGCCGATCGCGTCACCGCGTCCGGCAGCCACATGCTGCTCCTCAGCGGCGCGAACCCCTCGGCGCACCTCCCGCTCGGCGGTCTCGTCCGCAAGCGCGGCAACGAGCTCGCCCGCGAGGTGCGCGCCATGCTCCCGCGCGACGGCATCACCTTCGTCGACAACTGGGCCGACGAGGGCCTGGAGGACATCCGCTACTGGTCGGCGGACCGCCTCCACCTCAACGCCCTCGGCCATGCCCGCGTGGCGAGCAACGTGCTGACCGCGTTCGACGTCCCGGTGCCCGAGGAGTGGGGCGTCGAGGAGGTCGCGGCCGGCCCCGGCGGCGAGCGCAGCCGCCGGACCGCCGAGTACTACCGCCGGTTCGTGCTGCCGTGGATCGGGCGCCGGCTCACCGGCCGCTCCTCCGGCGACGGACGGCAGGCGAAGATCGCCGAACTGACCGTCGTCGACCCGGCGTCGGCGCAGCCCCTGTAGACCGTCCCTCGTCCCTAATCGTTGTCCCCGCCGGTCGTGTCGAGGCGCGGACCCGACGTCTCGCCGCCCCAGGTCCACTCGGCCACCACCGGGATGTCCTCGCCGTGCTCGCGCGTGTACTGCCGGGCGGCCAGGCGGGCGTCCTGCATCTCCTGGCGGAACGCCGTCTCGCGTGCGGCGAGCCCCGGCACGCGGTCGAGCACGTCGATGACGAGGTGGTACCGGTCGAGGTCGTTGAGCATGACCATGTCGAACGGCGTGGTGGTCGTGCCCTCCTCCTTGTAGCCGCGCACGTGGAGATTGCCGTGGCCCTCGCGACGGTACGTCAGGCGGTGGATGAGCCACGGGTAGCCGTGATAGGCGAAGATCACCGGCTTGTCGGTGGTGAAGAGGGCGTCGTACTCGCGGTCGTTGAGCCCGTGCGGGTGCTCGCCCTCGCTCTGCAGGCGCATCAGGTCGACGACGTTGACCACGCGCACCTTCAGCGACGGGAGGCGGTGGCGCAGGATGTCCGCCGCGGCGAGCACCTCCAGTGTCGGGATGTCGCCGGCGCAGCCGAGCACGACATCCGGCTCCTCGCCGTCGACCTCCGTGCCCGCCCACTCGAAGATGCCGATCCCGCGGGTGCAGTGCGCGATGGCCTGGTCCATGGTCAGCCAGTTCGGCGCGGGCTGCTTGCCGGCGACCACGACGTTCACGTAGTCGGTCGAGCGCAAGCAGTGGTCGTAGGTCGACAGCAGCGTGTTCGCGTCGAACGGCAGGTAGACGCGCACCACGTCCGCCTTCTTGTTCACGACGTGGTCGATGAAGCCCGGGTCCTGGTGGGACGCGCCGTTGTGGTCTTGCCGCCACACATGCGAGCTCAGCAGGTAGTTGAGGGAGGCCACCGGGCGCCGCCACGCGATGGCGCGCGACGACTTCAGCCACTTGGCGTGCTGGTTGAACATCGAGTCCACGATGTGGATGAACGCCTCGTACGACGTGATCACCCCGTGCCGGCCGCTGAGCAGGTAGCCCTCGAGCCAGCCCTGGCACTGGTGCTCGCTCAGCATCTCCATCACCCGGCCGCTCGGGACGAGATGGTTGTCGTCGTCGATCGGCCAGTACTCGGCGTTCCACTGCTTGCCGGTGACCTCGTACACGGCCTGCAGGCGGTTGGAGGCCGTCTCGTCCGGGCCGAACAGCCGGAA
This sequence comes from Leifsonia naganoensis, assembly GCF_013410615.1. Classification (NCBI taxonomy): domain Bacteria; kingdom Bacillati; phylum Actinomycetota; class Actinomycetes; order Micrococcales; family Microbacteriaceae; genus Leifsonia; species Leifsonia naganoensis. The sequence continues at coordinate 3,669,941 of NZ_JACCHJ010000001.1, read as the reverse complement.
GTCCTCAGGGTTCGCGCGCATGACATCCCGGAACCATTCCCCGAGCACCCGGGTCGCCTCCGCCACCGAACCACCCGGCGTCGGCACGTCGACGGCGTAGTCGCGGAAGTCGGGCAGCCGCAGGTCCTTGCGCAGGAGTCCGCCGTTCGCGACGGGGTTCGCGCTCATCCGGCGGTCCCCCTCGGGCGCGAGCGCCGTCACCAGAGCGACGGGTGCACCGGACTCGTCGAACAGCTCCTCCGGGCGGTAGGACGCGAGCCAGCTCTCCAGCAGCCGGGTGTGCGCCTCGGTGTCGCGCGCGTCGGCGAGCGGCACCTGGTGCGAGCGCCAGTTGTTCTCGGCGGGATGGCCGTCGATGACAGGCGGGCACGTCCAGCCCTTCGGCGTGCGCAGCACGAGCATCGGCCAGGCCGGGCGCCCCTCCAGCTCACCCGCGAGGGCCGCGCGCTTGATCTCGGCGATCTCGTCCAGGATGACGTCGAGCTCGACCGCCATGCGCTTGTGGACCTCGCGCGGGTCCTCGCCGTCGAAACCTCCCGAGACCAGGTGCGGCGTGTAGCCGTAGCCGCGCATGAGGTCCATCAGCTCGGACTCGGGGATGCGCGCGAGCACCGTCGGGTTGGCGATCTTGTACCCGTTGAGGTGCAGGATCGGCAGCACGACACCGTCGGTCACCGGGTCGAGGAACTTGTTCGAGTGCCAGGCCGTGGCGAGCGGGCCGGTCTCGGCCTCCCCGTCGCCGACGACCGCCGCGACGAGAAGCTCCGGGTTGTCGAAGGCCGCGCCGTACGCGTGCGAGAGGGAGTAGCCCAGCTCGCCGCCCTCGTGGATGGAGCCCGGCGTCTCCGGGGCCGCATGGCTGGGGATGCCGCCGGGGAACGAGAACTGGCGGAACAGCCGGCGCATCCCGTCCACGCTCTGATCGATGGCGCTGTAGACCTCGCTGTACGTGCCGTCGAGGTAGGCGCTGGCGACCACGCCCGGACCGCCGTGCCCGGGGCCCGCGATGAAGATCGTGTCCAGGTCGCGCTCGCGGATCGCGCGGTTGAGGTGCGCGTACATGAAGTTGAGCCCGGGCGTCGTGCCCCAGTGGCCCAGCAGCCGCGGCTTGATGTGGTCGCGCGACAGCGGCTCCCGCAGCAGCGGGTTGTCCAGCAGGTAGATCTGCCCGACCGAGAGGTAGTTGGCGGCACGCCACCACGCATCCAATCGGTCCAGGGTCTCCTCGCTCGGCTCGAGACGGTCGATGGATGCAGCGGATGCGTTCACGGTGTCTCCCCTCGCGGCAAGCCTACGGTGGCACCGCTCCGAACAACAGGCATGGAGAAGACGACGGTGAACACCCGGTGCGGGCCGGTCGCGGTCCGGCACACGGAACGGCGCAGCCGTACCGCGACCGTGCTCCTGCACGGCGCCGCCGGGTCCTGGACGACCTGGAGCGCCGCCATCGCCGCCGCCGAGAGCGGGGGCGACGTCTCCGATCTCGTGGTCCCCGACCTCCCCGGCTGGGGTGACTCCCCCGCCGACGCGGCGCACCTGGATGCCGCCAGCCTGGCCGCGGCCGTCGTGGCGACCGTCCGCGCCCTCGGCTACGACCGCTGGCGGCTGGTCGGGCACTCGCTGGGCGGCTTCGTGGCGCTGGAGCTCGCCGCGCAGGAGCCGGCCGCCACGCAGTCGGTCTTCCTCGTCTCCGGCACCACCTTCGGCGCGCGCGGCGACCGGATGGGCCTCCCGCAGCTGCTGCTCCGTTACGCGCCGCTCATGGGGCTCGTGGTCGCCATGCGCGTGTTGATGGCCCTCGGTCCCGGCCTCGCGGGCCGGTTCGTCGCGACGCTCGAACGGACGCACCTCCTCGGTCTCCTCACGGCCCCGCTCTTCGGCCGCCACGTCCCCGAGGCGGTCAGCGATCTCGCGCGCGATCTCCGGCCGTCCGCATTCGTGCGCGCTGTCGCGTGCGCGCGGGTGTACCCGGCGGCGGAACGGTGGCGTCTGGTGCGCTGCCCGGTGGTCTCGGTCCACGGCGACCACGACCTGTTCTCCCCCGCGTCGGACGACGGAGCGCTGGCGCAGGTCATCCCGCAGCTGCGCTCGATCACTGTCCCCGCGACCGGGCACTTCGCGCACGTCGAGCACCCGAGCCTCCTGGCGGGAGCGCTGCACGCGCGGTAGCGTCGAGCCCATGGTGGACGAGGTGGTCATCCGATCGGTCGACGCGGACACGTGGGACGACATCCGCACCGTCTTCGGGACGGTCGGCGATCCGAGCGGATGCTGGTGCCAGTGGTTCAAGCTCCCGCGCACGGCGTGGGACGGCGGAACGCGCGACGACAGGGCTGCGCTGCTGCACGAGCAGGTCGAGCACGGCTCCCCCGGGGTCCTCGCGTTCCTCGACGGAGAGCCGGTCGGCTGGGCGGCGGTCGAACCGTACTCCGCCTACCCGGCGCTGGGGCGTTCGCCGATCACGCGCCGTCGCGACGACGACCCGGTCGACCCGTGGGCCATCACCTGCTTCGTGGTCCGGCCGGAGTACCGCCGGCGCGGGATCGCCCGTGAACTCCTCGCGGGCGCCGTCGCCCACGCGCGCGACCGCGGCGCGACGGTGCTGGAGGGGTATCCCGTCGATCCGGAGCAGCGCCCGTCGCTCTCCGCCGCCGAGCGGTATCACGGCACGGTCGCGCTCTTCCGCGACAGCGGCTTCGAGGTCGTGCGACGCCCGTCCGCGACCCGGGCGATCATGCGGCGCGGGCTAAGCTCGACGGAGTGAACTCCAGACGCGATCGGGCCATCGGCGCCGGCACCCAGGTCGCGACGGAGGTCAGCATCAACTTCGGCTCGTCGATCGCCGGGCTCCTCATTCCGGTCGTCGGATCCGTGGTCGTCGTCGCGGCACGACAGCTGGTCACCGCCGTCGCGGTCCTGCCGTTCTACCGGCCGCGACGCGCCGAGCTGACGTGGCGCCGGCTCTGGCCGGCTCTTGCCCTCGGTGTGGTCCTCGCGGCGATGAATCTGAGCTTCTACGAGGCCGTCGGGAGGCTCGGGCTCGGCATCGCAGCGACGATCGAGTTCCTGGGTCCGTTCGCCCTCGCGCTGGTCGGCTCGCGACGGGTGCTGGATGGGGTGTGCGCCGTCGCGGCCGCCGCAGGGGTGTTCCTCCTGACGGCGACCGAGGGCGCGCTGGACCCGGTCGGCGTCGTGCTGGCCCTGACGGCGGCCGCCGCGTGGGCCGCGTACATCCTTCTGACCCGACGCGTGGCGACGCGCCTGCCCGGGCTGGAGGGACTCAGCGTCGCGAGTGTCGTGGCGACCGTGCTCACCGTCCCCGTCGCCCTCGTCGTCATCGACTACTCCCGTCTGGACTGGGGAGTCCTCGGACTCCTGCTCGCACTGGGCGTCCTGTCGTCGGCGCTGCCGTACAGCCTGGACACGTTCATCCTGCGTCGCATCTCGCCGCGCCTCTACGCGATTATCACGAGCTTCGGCCCGGTCGTGGCGACCGTGTTCGGCGTGCTCGTGCTGCACGAGTCGTTCACGCTCGTCCAGCTCGCGGGCATCGTGATCGTGTGCGTCGCCGCCGGCGCGGCCATCGCCACGCAGCGGGAGCGCCCGCGCTCCGACCTGGAGGCGGCGGCCGAGTCCATCCCGTGACGGGCAGGCTCCGCTACGACAGGATGTCCTTCGACGTGAAGCGGCCGATCGCCAGCGCCCCGAACACGGCCACGTAGCCGAGCTGCAGCAGGGCGTTCTGACCGAACGCGTCCCACGAGATCGGGTCGCGCAGGAGGTCGCCGAAGCCCAGCCAGTAGTGCGAGAACAGCCACGGGTGCAGGGCCGACAGCTGCGGGAGCTGGTCGAGCACCTGCGAGACGACGGCCAGCACCGCGGTCGCCGCCATGGCGCCGACCGGGACGTCCGTCAGCGTCGACAGGAAGAGTCCGATCGCGCAGAGCCCGAGCAGCGAGACCACGACGAACGCGGCGATGAGCAGCATCCTGAGGAGCGCCTCCCCCACGCCGACCGTCGTGCCGGAGAGCAGCGTCACCGGGCCGATCGGGAAGAGCACAGCGCCGATCCCCGCCCCCGCGAGTGCGACGACGAGCGCGCCGGCGACGCTGAAGGCCGCCGCGCCCGCGTACTTCACGGCGAGCAGGCGCAGGCGCCCGGCCGGCGCGATGACCAGGTAGCGCAGCGTGCCGTGGCTCGCCTCCCCCGCGATCGTGTCTCCCGCCACCACGCCGATCGTCAGCGGGAGGAACAGCGGCATGCATACGACGAGCGCCGTGAAGGCGACGAACAGGCCGTTGTCGGTGATCTGGCTGAGGAAGCCGGGGCCGCGGCTCGATCCGCCCGTGATCCGCACGGCGACCGCGATCAGGATCGGCACGGCCGCCAGCGCGGCGAGCATCGCCCAGGTGCGGATGCGGCGGAACAGCACCGCCAGCTCCGACCCGAGCAGCGCCCAGCCGGCCGAGGCGCGGGAGCGGCGGACGGTCAGCGCGGCGGCCACGGGAGGCGCGTCACTGCTCGACATCGAAGCCCTCCCCGGTCAGCTCCACGAACCGCTCCTCCAGGCTCGACGACCGCACGGCGAGACCGCGCACGCGGACATCGCCGCGGACGAGCGCGGCCGTCAGCTCCTCCGGCTGCGGGGCGCCCGGTGCGAGGGGCGCCTCGATGCCCTCGGCAGTGCGCTCGGCTTCGAGTCCGAGCGCGGCGAGCACTGTCACGGCGAGGGATGCATCCGGCGTCTCGACCACCAGGCGCGGGCCGGACCCGCCGCGCAGGTCGTCCAGCGAGCCCTGCGCGACCAGCCTCCCTGCACGCATGATCGCGGCGTGCGTGCACATCTGCTCGATCTCGGCGAGCAGATGGCTGGAGACGAAGACGGTGGTCCCGCCGGCGGCCAGGGAACGGACGAGGTTCCTGACCTCGCGCGTCCCCTGCGGGTCGAGCCCGTTCGTGGGCTCGTCGAGCACGAGCAACTCCCGATCGGTGAGCAGAGCGCCCGCGATGCCGAGCCGCTGCTTCATGCCGAGCGAATACGCCCGGACGTGCTTCCCCGCGGCGTGGCTCAGCCCCACGCGCTCCAGAGCGGCCTCCACACGGCGTGTGCGCGTCTCTCCGGGCGCGTACCGGTCCGCCGTATCCCGGCGCACCAGGTTGGCCGTCCCAGACAGGTACGGGGCGAAGGCAGGGCCCTCGACCAGGGCGCCGACCCGCGGCAGGACACTCGCGCCACGATCGGGCATCCGCTCGCCGAGCACCCGGGCCTCCCCCGCCGACGGCGCGACGAGACCCAGCAGCATCCGGATGGTGGTCGTCTTGCCCGAGCCGTTCGGGCCGAGGAAGCCGAAGACCGAGCCGCGCGGCACCTCCAAGTCGAGCCCGTCGACCACCGCGCGCGACCGGAAGCGCTTCGTCAGGCCGCTCGTCGCGATCGCGGCGGCATCGCTCACTGCGCGGCGGCCTGCAGTGCCGAGACGGGGACGGCGCCGGCCAGCACGCGCCCGTCGGACGTGACGAAGACGGAGACCAGCGACGTGCTGAGCGCCCGTCCGCCATCCACACTCGTCGTCAGCTGGGCGAACAGCGGGTCCGCGGTGAGGGATGCAGGAGCGGTGCCTGCCGGGAGCGTGACGATGCTCGCCCAGCCCTCGCCGGTAACCTGCGGCTTCGGGTGATCGCCCGCGGGCGAGCCCTTCTGCGCCGAGCGCTCAGGCACGGTCTGCTCGGTGACCTTCGCGCCCTTCGGCGGGGTGAAGGCGAACACGCTCGCGTCCGGCCGGTCCGTGCTGAACGTGGTGAAGCCGGCCTCGAACGCCGGCGCCGAGGCACCGCGCGCGAAGACCTGCACCTGCAGCGGGATTCCCGTCGCTCCGTCGACCGCGATCCGCACGGACCCGACCAGGGTGGCGTCGGTGCGCGGGGTGAGCACGAGCGTGTACGCATCGCGTCCAGCGACGCTCGACGGCGACGCAAGGGTCACCTTCGTGGTCGGATCGGCCGCGGCGATCAGCTTCTCGGCCAGCGCCTGCGGCGTCGTGGCGAGCGGTGTCGGCGTGGCGGAGTCGGTGCTGGCGTCAGTGCGGGCCGGGAGGGTCAGATGCGTCGCGCTCTGGCCCTTCGAGTCGTACAGCCAGACCTCGGAGCCGTCGCGCACCGCGTCGCGCTCCGCCAGCTGGTCCAGCACCTGGACGCGCTGCTTGGTCGCCCCGTCCACGTAGACCTTGGCCGTGTGATCGCCGGTCAGGAGCTCCAGCGCGCTCTGCTCGTCGGAGGACGACGAGCTCGACGATGAGCCGCCCGAGATCGCCGAGACGTCCGGCAACCCCAGCTCCGAACTCTGTTCGACGGTTCCCGAGAACGTCTTCGTGTCGCTCGCGGCGACGAGCCGGACGACGTCCTCCGGGGACTTCACGGGCAGGTCAGCCGCGCCTGCGGCGAGCGGGACGACGATCGCACCGGCGGCGATCGCCACAGGGACGACGACCGCGGGAGCCCAGCGGATCCATCGGTGCTTCATACGGTCAGGATACGCTCCGCCCCTCCGAACCACCCTGCGAGCTCCCCGGGAAAAACCGCCCGCTCACGCGGAAGGCCCCGCGTCCGATCGACGCGGGGCCTTCCTCCATCCGGACCTAGATCACGTCGCCGACGCGGTGGACGCGGATGTCGTTGGTGGTGCCGGGGATTCCGGGAGGGGAACCCGAGATGATGATGACCTTGTCACCGTTCACCGCACGGCCGGTCGACTTGAGCGCCTCGTCCACCTGGGCGACCATCTGGTCGGTGTGGGTGACGCGGTCGACCACGAAGGACTCGACGCCCCAGTAGAGCGACATCTTGCGACGGGTCGACTCCTCGGGCGTGAAGGCCAGGATCGGGATCTTGTTGCGCAGGCGCGCCATGCGGCGTGCCGACTCGCCCGACTCGGTGAAGACGCAGAGGTACTTCGCCTCGACGAAGTCCGCGACCTCCGTGGCAGCCAGCGTGATCGCACCCGACTGGGTGCGGGGCCGGGTGCCGAGCGGGGCGATGCGGTCGAGACCGTGCTCCTCGGTCGAGGTGACGATCCGCGCCATGGTCTGCACCGTGACGGTCGGGTACTCGCCGACGCTGGTCTCGCCCGAGAGCATGACCGCGTCCGCGCCGTCGAGGACGGCGTTGGCGACGTCGGAGGTCTCCGCGCGGGTCGGGACGGGGCTGGAGATCATCGACTCGAGCATCTGCGTGGCGACGATGACCGGCTTGGCAGCACGGCGGGCAAGCTCGACGGCGCGCTTCTGCACGATCGGGACCGCCTCGAGCGGCAGCTCCACGCCCAGGTCGCCGCGGGCGACCATGATGGCGTCGAACGCCTCGATGATCTCCTCGAGCGCCTCGACGGCCTGCGGCTTCTCGATCTTGGCGACGACGGGGACGCGGCGCCCCTCCTCGGCCATGATCTCGTGCACGCGCTCGATGTCGCTGGCGTTGCGCACGAACGACAGCGCGATGATGTCGGCGCCGAGCTTGAGGCCCCAGCGCAGGTCGGCCTCGTCCTTGTCCGAGAGCGCCGGCACGTTGACCGCGACACCCGGGAGGTTGATGCCCTTGTTGTTGGAGACCGGACCCGCGACGATGACCTGGGTGGTCACGACGGTGCCGTCGGTCTCGAGGACCTTGACGCGGACCTTGCCGTCGTCGATCAGCAGGAAGTCCCCGGCCTTGACGTCCTGGGGCAGGCCCTTGAACGTGGTCGAGGAGATCTCCTTGGTGCCGATGATGTCCTCGGTGGTGATCTTGAAGATGTCGCCCTCGGCGAGCTCGTAGGGACCGGCCTCGAACTTGCCGAGGCGGATCTTCGGTCCCTGCAGGTCCACCAGGACCGCGACCGGCTTGCCCGCGTCCGCGGCGGCCTTGCGCACGTTGGCGTAGACCCCTTCGTGGACCTCGTAGCTGCCGTGGCTCAGATTCATCCTGGCCACGTCAACACCCGCGTCGATGATCGCGCGGATGTTGTCGTAGCTGGACGTCGCCGGCCCGAGGGTCGAGACGATTTTCGCCCTTCTCATGCTTTCGTTCGCTCCGTTGTTCGTGCGCCCCTGACGGCGCGCGGTTCGTGGTGATGCCCTGGTCGGGTCACCTCAGACGAGGATGCCCCGGTCGGTCGGACGGACCGGAGACGGCAGCTGCGTCTCTCCTTCAAGATACCGGTCGACGGCCGCTGCCGCCGCCCGGCCCTCAGCGATCGCCCAGACGATGAGCGACTGGCCGCGCCCGGCGTCGCCCGCGACGAAGACGCCCGGCTCGCTGGTCTGGTACTGCCCGTCGCGCTGCACGTTGCCGCGCTGGTCGAACGGGAGGTTGAGCTGCGCGGAGAGGTCGTCCTGCTCCGGGCCCGTGAAACCGAGGGCGAGGAGCACGAGGTCCGCGGGGATCTCGCGCTCGGTCCCGGCCTTCGGCACGCGGCGGCCGTCGAGGTACTCGGTCTCGGCCACGCGCAGCGCGCGGACCTCGCCGAACTCGTTCGCGAGGAACTCGACGGTCGACGCGAGGTACTCGCGCTGGCCGCCCTCCTCGTGCGCCGACTGGATCTCGAAGAGCGTGGGGGTGGTCGGCCACGGCTGGTGGTCGGGACGCTCCGCGGGCGGCTGCACGCCGATCGCGAGGTTCGTCACGCTCGCCGCGCCCTGACGGTGCGCCGTGCCGATGCAGTCCGCACCGGTGTCGCCGCCGCCCAGGACCACGACGTGCTTTCCGTCCGCGGTGATCTGGCCGGAGACGTCGTCGCCGGCGCCCGCCTTGTTCTGCTGGACGAGGTACTCCATCGCGTAGTGCACGCCCACCAGGTCCCGGCCCGGGATCGGGAGGTCGCGCGGCACCATCGCACCGGTCGCGACCACGACGGCGTCGTAGCGCGCGCGCAGGTCGTCCCAGGTGATGTCCACGCCGATGTTGACGCCGGCGCGGAAGCGGGTGCCCTCGGCCATCATCTGGTTCAGACGCGCCTCGAGGTGCTTCTTCTCCATCTTGAAGTCCGGGATGCCGTAGCGCAGCAGGCCGCCGATGCGGTCGTCCCGCTCGTACACGGCGACCGTGTGGCCGGCGCGCGTGAGCTGCTGGGCGGCGGCCAGACCGGCCGGGCCCGAGCCGACGACCGCGACGGTCTTACCCGTGAGGCGCTCCGGCGGGTGCGGCTGCACCCAGCCGTTCTGCCAGGCCTGGTCGATGATCGAGACCTCGACCTGCTTGATCGTGACGGCCGGCTGGTTGATGCCGAGCACGCACGAGGACTCGCACGGCGCCGGGCACAGACGGCCGGTGAACTCCGGGAAGTTGTTGGTCGCGTGCAGGCGGTCGATGGCCTGACGACCCTCCCCGCGCCACATCAGGTCGTTCCACTCCGGGATGAGGTTGCCGAGCGGGCAGCCCTGGTGGCAGAACGGCACGCCGCAGTCCATGCAGCGGCCCGCCTGCCGGCGCAACTGAGCCGGATCGCCGGCCTCGTAGACCTCTTTCCAGTCCATGAGCCGCACGGAGACCGGGCGCCGCTTGGGGAGCTCCCGCTCCGTCGTCTTCAAGAACCCTTTGGGATCAGCCACCGGTCACCTCCAGAATCCGGTTCCACACAATGTCGCCGTCGGGATCGAGACCCTCGTCGACGGCTTCCTGACGCATCTGCAGCACGGCCGCGTAGTCCCGCGGCAGCACCTTGACGAACTTCGCGACCGTTGCGTCGAAGTCGGCGAGGAGGCGCTCGGCCAGCGCCGATCCCGTCTCCGCCCGGTGCTTCTCGAGCAGGTCGCGCACGATCTCGACGTCGGCGCTGCCGAGGGGCAGCAGCTCCAGCTCACCGGTGGCGAGCGAGTCCCGGTTGACGCGGTCCTCCTTGAGCTCGTACACGTAGGCGGTGCCGCCGGACATGCCCGCGCCGAGGTTGCGCCCCGTACCGCCGAGGATGACCGCGAGGCCACCGGTCATGTACTCGAGCGCGTGGTCGCCGACCCCTTCGACGACCGCGGTCGCCCCGGAGTTGCGGACCAGGAAGCGCTCGCCCACGATGCCGCGGATGAACATGCTGCCCTGCGTCGCGCCGTAGCCGATCACGTTGCCCGCGATCACGTTGCGCTCGGCCGCGAACACGGCCTCCTTCGGCGGGCGCACGACGATCTGACCGCCGGACAGGCCCTTGCCGACGTAGTCGTTGGAGTCGCCCTCCAGCCGCAGCGTGATGCCGCTCGGGAGGAACGCGCCGAGTGACTGGCCCGCGGAGCCCGTGAGGGTGATGTCGATCGAACCGTTCGGGAGGCCGTTCTCGCCGCGCGCGACGGTGACGGCGTGGCCGAGCATGGTGCCCACCGCGCGCTCCGTGTTGCGGATCGGCAGGGAAAGCTCGAGCGTGCCGCCGTTCGCGAGCACGTCGCGGGAGGCCTCGATCAGCTGGTTGTCGAAGTGCAGCTCCAACTCGTGGTCCTGGGCGCGGCCGTTCTTGCGCGGCGCGGTGTCCGGGAACTCCGGGCCGTGCAGGATCGGCGACAGGTCCATGCCCGACGCCTTCCAGTGCGTGACGGCGCGGTCCACGTCGAGCAGCTCGGCGTGGCCGATGGCCTCGTCCAGGCTGCGGAAGCCGAGCTCGGCGAGGTACTCGCGCACCTCCTGGGCGATGAACTCGAAGAAGTTCACGACGAACTCGGGCTTGCCCGAGAAGCGCGAGCGCAGCTCCGGGTTCTGCGTGGCGACGCCCACCGGGCACGTGTCGAGGTGGCAGACGCGCATCATGATGCAGCCGGAGACCACCAGCGGCGCCGTCGCGAAGCCGAACTCCTCGGCGCCGAGCAGGGCGCCGACGATCACGTCGCGGCCCGTCTTGAGCTGTCCGTCCACCTGCACGACCACGCGGTCGCGCATCCCGTTGAGCATCAGCGTCTGCTGCGTCTCGGCCAGGCCGAGCTCCCACGGCGTGCCCGCGTGCTTGAGGGAGTTGACCGGGGAGGCGCCCGTGCCGCCGTCGTGGCCGGAGACCAGGATGACGTCGGCGAGGGCCTTCGCGGTGCCGGCGGCGACCGCGCCGATGCCCGACTCCGAGACGAGCTTCACGTGGACGCGTGCGCCCGGGTTGGCCCGCTTGAGGTCGAAGATCAGCTGCTTGAGGTCCTCGATCGAGTAGATGTCGTGGTGCGGCGGCGGCGAGATGAGGCCGACGCCGGCCGTCGCGTGCCGGGTGCGCGCCACCCAGGGGTAGACCTTGGTCGGCGGCAGCTGACCGCCCTCGCCGGGCTTGGCGCCCTGCGCGAGCTTGATCTGGATGTCGTCGGCGTGCGTGAGGTACATGCTCGTGACGCCGAAGCGTCCCGACGCGACCTGCTTGATCGCGCTGCGGCGCTCGGGGTCGAGCAGACGGTCGAGGTCCTCGCCGCCCTCACCGGTGTTCGACTTGGCGCCGAGCCGGTTCATGGCGATCGCGAGGGTCTCGTGCGCCTCCTTGGAGATGGAGCCGTAGCTCATCGCGCCGGTGGAGAAGCGCTTGACGATCGACTCGATCGACTCGACCTCGTCCAGCGGCACAGGGGTGCGCTCGCCCGTCTTGAGGGCGAACATCCCGCGCAGCGTCATGAGCGACTCGGACTGGTCGTCGACCAGCTTCGTGTACTCGCGGAAGACGTCGTAGCGGCGCGTGCGCGTCGAGTGCTGGAGGCGGAAGACCGTCTCCGGGTTGAAGAGGTGCGGGGCGCCGTCGCGGCGCCACTGGTACTCGCCGCCGGTCGCCAGGCGCTCGTGCGCGACGATGGCGCTCTCGGCCGGGTAGGCGCTCTCGTGGCGCGAGAGGTTCTCGGCCGCGATGACCTCGATGCCCACGCCGCCGAGCTTGCTCGTCGTGCCGGTGAAGTAGCGGTCGACGAAGGCCTGGCTGAGGCCGACGGCCTCGAACGCCTGCGCCGCGGCGTACGACGACACCGTCGAGATGCCCATCTTGGACATGATCTTCAGGACGCCCTTGCCGAGCGCCTTGATCACGTTCTTGACGGCCTTCTCGGGCGTCACCCCGGTGATGAAGCCGGAACGGACGAGGTCCTCGCAGGTCTCCATCGCCAGGTACGGGTTGATCGCCGAGGCGCCGTAGCCGATCAGCAGTGCGACGTGGTGCACCTCGCGGACGTCGCCCGCCTCCACGATCAGTCCGACCTTCATGCGGTTCTCGGCACGGATCAGGTGGTGGTGCACGGCCGCGAGCATGAGCAGCGACGGGATGGGCGCGAGGTCCTTGTTGGAGTCGCGGTCGCTGAGCACGATGAACTGCGCGCCGGCCTCGATCGCTTCGTCGACCTCGTCGCACATCTCGGCGAGGCGGCGCTCCATGGCGTCGGTGCCCGCGTCGAAGCGGTAGAGGCCGCGGATCGTCGTGGTCAGGCGGCTGCCGGGCGCCGGATCCATGTGCTGGATCTTCGCGAGCTCGTCGTTGTCGATCACCGGGAAGTCCAGGACGACCTGACGGGCGTGCTCGGGCCCCGCCGACAGCAGGTTGCGCTCCGGGCCGAGCCCGAGCTTCAGCGAGGTGACGACCTCTTCGCGGATCGAGTCGAGCGGCGGGTTCGTCACCTGGGCGAACTGCTGGGTGAAGTAGTCGAAGAGCAGGCGCGGACGCTGCGAGAGCACCGCGACCGGCGTGTCCGACCCCATCGCGCCGAGCGGCTCGGCGCCGGTGGTCGCCATCGGCTTGAGGAGGATGCGGACCTCCTCCTCCGTGTAGCCGAAGGTGCGCTGGCGGCGCGTGATGGAGGCCGGGGTGTGCACGATGTGCTCGCGCTCCGGCAGGTCCTTGAGGTTGATCCGGCCCTCGTCCAGCCACTCGCCGTAAGGCGCACCGGCGGCGAGCTCCGACTTGATCTCGTCGTCCTCGATCAGGCGTCCGGCGACCGTGTCGACCAGGAACATGCGGCCCGGGCGCAGACGGCCCTTGCGCACGACGCGGCTCGGCTCGATGTCGAGCACGCCGATCTCGGAGGCGAGCACCACGAGGCCGTCGTTGGTCACGACGTACCGGCCGGGGCGCAGGCCGTTGCGGTCGAGGGTCGCGCCGACGACCGAGCCGTCGGTGAAGACGATCGCGGCGGGGCCGTCCCACGGCTCCATGAGCATGGAGTGGTACTCGTAGAAGTCGCGGCGGACCGGGTCGATCTCGGTCTGGTTCTCCCAGGCCTCCGGCACCATCATCATCACCGCGTGCGGGAGCGACCGGCCGGTGAGCGAGATGAGCTCCACGACCTCGTCGAACGAGGCGGAGTCGCTCGCGCCGGGCGTGACGATCGGGAAGACGGGCGAGAGGTCGCCGAGCAGCTCGCTCTCGAGCTGGGACTGGCGGGCACGCATCCAGTTGCGGTTGCCCTGCACCGTGTTGATCTCGCCGTTGTGCGCGATCATCCGGAACGGCTGCGCGAGCGGCCAGGAGGGGAACGTGTTCGTGGAGTAGCGCGAGTGCACCAGGGCGAGCTTGGAGGCGAAGCGCTGGTCGGAGAGGTCCGGGTAGAACGGCTCGAGCTGCAGGGTCGTGACCATGCCCTTGTAGACCAGGGTGCGGCTCGACAGCGACGAGAAGTAGAGGTCCAGCTCGCGCTCCGCGCGCTTGCGCAGGAAGAACGTCAGCCGGTCGAGGGCGATCCCGGCGAGCGGGGCGCCCTGCTCGTCGACGCGCGTGCTCGACACGTACAGCTGCTCGATGACCGGCATCGCGTCGCGCGCCAGGTTCCCGAGCTCGTCCGGCCGCACCGGCACCTCGCGCCAGCCGAGGACCGTCAGGTCCTGCTCGGCCGCGATGGCCTCGACGGCCTGCTTGACGGCGGCGCGCTCCTCCTCCGAGGTCGGGAGGAAGGCGTTGCCGACCGCGTACTGACCGGCCGCCGGCAGGTCCAGTCCGGAGACGGCGCGCAGGAAGACGTCAGGCACCTGCGTGATGATGCCCGCGCCGTCGCCGGTGCCGGCGTCGGAGCCGACCGCGCCGCGGTGCTCGAGGTTGCGCAGCGCCTGCAGCGCGGCGTCGATGATGTCATGCCCGGCGGTGCCGCGCAGGGTCGCCACCATGGCGAGGCCACAGGCGTCCTTCTCGTCGGCGGGGTCGTAGAGACCTTGCTTCGCAGGGAGGGTGCTGAACCGGGTTCGGGGAGGCGTGAACGCCATCTTTCGACCGTCCTCACAGTGTCGTGGATGTGGGGATGTAAGTGCGGGGACGCCATCGGCCCTGAGAGGTGGTGGATCCGCCGCGCTCACCGGGCTGTGTGCGGCCTGGTGGCTCGGTGCGGTCGGTGATGCTTTCGGGATTGCCTCGACAGACGTTGCGGGTGGTGCGAGCCGACGGGGTTCAACCGTTCGTTGGGCTTGTGGCCTTGGCTCCTGAGGATCCGGCGGGTACCCCGTCGTCCTCGTCGGGGACCTCGTCATCCGAGTCCGTGTCGTCAGAGTCTACCTCAGCATCCGGCCGCACCCATTCACGACCCGGACGGTACACGCTCGGCTCGAGTCCGGGGTGGCGGCGCGTCTGCACGATGAGGATGACGATGCCGAGGATGACGGCCAGGAACGCCGCCCACACGTTGGTCGGGATGCCGAGGATGTTGAACTCGCTCGGGTCGATGCGGATCGACTCCAGGTAGGAGCGGCCGAGGCCGTACCAGATGAGGTACACGGCGAGGGTCTTGCCCCAGCGCAGCTGGAACTTGCGCTCGAGGAAGAGGATCACGACGACGCCGATGACGTTCCAGATGATCTCGTAGAGGAACAGCGGCTGGAAGAGCGTGCCGTCGGGCAGGCCGACGGGGATCGCCTTGTTGTCGGCGTCGATCTGCAGACCCCACGGCAGGTTCGTCGGCAGGCCGAACAGCTCCTGGTTGACGTAGTTGCCGAGGCGGCCGATCGCCTGAGCGAGCAGCAGGGCGGGGGCGAGGGCGTCCGCGAAGGACCAGAACCGCACGCCGGTGATGCGCGACGCGATCAGCACGCCGACGGCGCCGCCGATCAGCGAGCCGAAGATGGCGTTGCCGCCCTCCCAGATCGCGAAGACGTTCCACGGGTTGGCGCCCGCGTAGAAGTAGTCGCCCGGGTGCGTGAACACGTGGTACAGGCGGGCTCCGACGATGCCGAGGACGACCGCCCACAGCGTGAAGTCGAGCACCACGCCCGGCTCGCCGCCGCGCTTGCTGAGACGACGCGAGGTCCACAGCACCGCCACGACGATCCCGATCAGGATCATGATCGCGTATGTCTGGATGCGCCAGTGCCACCCGAACAGGTCGATCGGGATGTTCTGCCACTCGGGCCCCGGGCTCGGGATGCTGGCGTACCAGCCGCTCATCGTCGCAAACACCCGAAGACTCACCTTTCGTCACGGTCAGGCCGGCGCGGATCGCCGCGCAGCCTCCATAGTCTAAGACGACGGCGCTACCGCGCCGCGCCACCCGCCAGTTCGGCGGCCGTCCGGGCCACCGCCTCGACCCCGCCGTCGGCGAGGGCCTTGACCAGTGCGGAGCCGACGATCGCGCCGTCGGCGTACTCCAGCACCTCGCGCACCTGGGCGCCCGTCGAGATGCCGACCCCCACGCAGGCGCTCGTCGCGCCGGCCTCGCGGAGGCGGCCGATGAGCGTGCGGGCGGCGGCATCCACGTCGGAGCGGGCACCGGTGATGCCCATCGTCGAGACGGCGTAGACGAAGCCGCGGCTCGCCTCCACCGTCTTGCGGAGGCGCTCGTCGGTCGATGTCGGCGCGGCGAGGAAGACGCGGTCCAGGCCGGCCCGCTCGGACGCGGCGAGCCATTCAGCGCCTTCGTCCGGGATCAGGTCGGGCGTGATGAGGCCTGCTCCCCCGGCGGCCGCGAGGTCGTCCGCGAAGCGGTCCACCCCGTACTGCAGCACGGGGTTCCAATAGGTCATCACGAGCACGGGGATGTCCGCGCGCTTCGTGATCTCGCGGACCGCGGTGAAGCCGTCGCGCAGGCGGAAACCGCCCGCGAGGGCCTGCTGCGTGGCCGCCTGGATGACGGTGCCGTCCATGACGGGGTCGGAGTACGGCAGGCCCAGCTCGATGACGTCGACACCGTTCTCGGCGAGGGCCACGGCGGCCTCGATGCTCGTCTGGAGGTCGGGGAACCCGGCGGGCAGGTAGCCGATGAGCGCGCCGCCGGCCTCCCGGTTGCGCTGGGCGATGGTGTCGGCGACCCGGCTCACGACTGCACGGCTCCTTCGTCGATCAGGCCGAAGTAGCGTCCGGCGGTCTCCATGTCCTTGTCGCCGCGGCCGCTGAGGTTGACGAGCACGATGCCGTCCGGGCCGAGCTCGCGCCCGAGCACGAGCGCGCCGGCGAGGGCGTGCGACGACTCGATCGCCGGGATGATGCCCTCGGTCAGGCTGAGCAGGCGCAGAGCCGCCATCGCGTCCGCGTCGGACACGGGCCGGTACTCGGCACGACCGATCGAGGAGAGCCACGAGTGCTCCGGGCCGACGCCCGGGTAGTCGAGACCGGCGGAGATCGAGTGCGACTCGATGGTCTGGCCGTCCTCGTCCTGGAGGAGCAGGCTGCGCGCGCCGTGCAGGACGCCGGGGCGGCCCTTGGTGATCGTCGCGGCGTGGCGGGGCGTCTCGGCGCCCTCGCCCCCGGCCTCGAAGCCGACGAGGCGCACGTCCTCGTCGTCCAGGAAAGCGTGGAAGATGCCGATGGCGTTGGAGCCGCCGCCGACGCACGCGGCGACGGCGTCGGGCAGACGGCCGGTCAGCGCCAGCACCTGCTCGCGCGCCTCCTCGCCGATGATCTTCTGGAGGTCGCGGACCATCGCCGGGAACGGGTGCGGACCCGCGACCGTGCCGAAGATGTAGTTGGTGGTCTCGACGTTGGTGACCCAGTCGCGCATCGCGTCGTTGATCGCGTCCTTGAGGGTGCGCGACCCGGTCTTGACCGCGATGACCTCGGCGCCGAGCAGGCGCATGCGGGCGACGTTGAGCGCCTGGCGCTCCGTGTCGACCTCGCCCATGTAGACGGTGCACTCGAGGCCGAACAGCGCGGCGGCCGTCGCCGTCGCGACGCCGTGCTGGCCGGCGCCGGTCTCGGCGATGACGCGCTTCTTGCCGATGCGCTTCGTCAGGATGGCCTGGCCGAGCACGTTGTTGATCTTGTGCGACCCGGTGTGGTTGAGGTCCTCGCGCTTGAGGATGATGCGCGCTCCACCCGCGTGCTCCGCGAAGCGGGGCACCTCGGTGATGATCGACGGACGTCCGGTGTAGGAGCGGTGCAGCTCGTCCAGCTCGGCGTGGAACGCGGGGTCGGCCTTGGCCTCCTCCCACGCCGCGGACAGCTCGTCCAGCGCGGCGACGAGCGATTCGGGCACGAAGCGGCCGCCGAAGTCGCCGAAGTAGGGACCGGTCTCGGAACGGAGGGACATCAGACTCCCAGGAACTCGCCGAGCGTGGCGACGGGGTCGCTCGTGACGAGCGCCTCGCCGACGAGCACGACGTCCGCGCCCGCCGCTCGGTAGTGCGCCACGTCGGCCGCCGAGAGGACGGCGGACTCCGCGACGCGGATGGTGCCGGACGGGTACCGGTCGGCCAGGCGGCCGAACAGATCGCGATCCAGCTCGAATGTGGAGAGGTTACGGGCGTTGACGCCCACGAGCTTCGCGCCGGTGTCGAACGCCCGGCTCAGCTCGTCCTCGGTGTGGGCCTCGACCAGCGGGGTCATGCCCAGCTCGACGATCAGGTCGTGCAGCGAGACCAGGGTCTGCTGATCGAGCGCGGCGACGATGAGGAGCACGAGGTCGGCGCCCGCGGCGCGCGCCTCGAAGATCTGGTACGGCTCGGCGACGAACTCCTTGCGGAGCACCGGGATCGAGACCGCGGCACGGACCGACTCCAGGTCGGCGAGCGAGCCGCGGAAGCGGCGCTCCTCGGTCAGGACGCTGATCGCGCTCGCGCCGCCGGTCTCGTACGCGGCCGCGAGGGCGGCCGGGTCCGGGATGTCGGCGAGGGCGCCGCGCGACGGGCTCGCCCGCTTGACCTCCGCGATGACCTTGATGCGGTCCGCGGGGGCGAGGGCGGCGAGGGCGTCGAGTGCGGGGGCACGGTCGAGGGCTGCTGCCTCGACGACGGCGAGCGGACGCTCGGCGCGCCGCCGTTCAGCATCCTCGAGCGCGCCGGCGACGAGGTCGGCGAGCACGCGTCAGTGACCCTTCGGGGTGTACTTGGAGCCGCCGACTCCGTAGCCCGCGCGCTTCATGATCCAGCCGACGATGAGACCCACGACGGCCAGCCCGGCCGCCGCCCAGACGATGACCGGCGCATCGAAGAAGAACGCCACAGCGCCGATGGCGAAGGCGACCAGCATGATGATCACGGCCGTCCACGCCGCCGGCGAATGACCGTGGCCTGGCTCGACTGACTCGGTGCTCATGGGACTCCTGCACGTCGGGTGCGCGCCGACGGGCACGCACGGGAATGGGAACGGATCAAGTCTAGTGGCTCAGCGCGTGGGATCGTCGCCGCGGCTCAGCTCGTCCCAGCTGTCGATCGCGGTGTCGCGATCGAGGGACGCGGGCTCGGAGGCGGTCTCCCCCTCGGCCACCGCGCGCGCCTCATCGTCGTCCGATTCGGGCGTGTCGGCGACGCCGAGCACGGCAGCCGCATCCCGGCCGTCCTCGCCGGCGAACCGGGTCTGGTACTTGCGCGACGACCCCGGCCAGAGCCGCGAGAACAGCACGACCGCGACGTTCGCGAGCACGATCAGCGCGCCCCCGACGACGGCGAGCCACGGCCAGAACTGCACGTCGACCGCGTCCACGAGGCGCCGGATGGAGGACTCGCCTGCGACGCCGGTCGCCGTCGTGATGACGGACGAGGAGGCGCGCAGCGCGTCCCCCAGCGCACTCCCGGCCGAGATCAGCACCGAGACGCCCAGCAGCAGGCCGAGGAGCGCCAGCACGATGCGGAAGATCGGGCCGGCGATGGCCAGGGCAGCGGTCAGCGCGAGGCCCGCGAGCGCGAGGGCCGTGAGCGCCGGGGCCGCGGTCGAACCGGGCACGCCCAGAGCGCCGACGTGGCTGCCCACGTCGGTGAGGTGCACGGTGAACCAGGTCTGCGTCGCCGACAGGAGCGTGAGCCCGCTGCCGACCACCAGCACGAGCAGCGCGATGTACTTGGCGCGGCGGTTCACGGGGCGCGCGACCTCCTGCTCCGCCGTCGTGCCGTCCTGCTCCTCGGCCGCCATCGCGATCAGCGCCCGCCGTCCGCGGCGCCGGTCACCCGGCGCATCGCGTTCGCCACCGCGACCGCGCGCAGCGGCGCGGCGGCCTTGTTCTGCGACTCCTGGAACTCGCTGCGCGGGACCGAGTCGGCGACCAGGCCGCCGCCGGCCTGCACCCGCGCGACGCCGTCCATGATCGTGGCCGTGCGGATGGCGATCGCGAGGTCGGCGTCGCCGGCGAAGTCGAAGTAGCCGATCACTCCCCCGTACACGCCGCGCTGCGCCGGTTCGAGCTCGTCGATGATCCGCAGCGCCATCGGCTTCGGCGCGCCCGACAGCGTTCCCGCCGGGAACGTCGCGCGGAACACGTCGATCGCCGAGGCGTCGGGCAGGAGGTCTCCCTCCACCGACGAGACGATGTGCATGATGTGGCTGAACCGCTCGATGCGCATGAACTCGGTCACCTCGACCGATCCGGCGGCGCAGACCTTGAGCAGGTCGTTGCGGGCGAGGTCCACGAGCATGAGGTGCTCGGCGCGCTCCTTGTCGTCGGCGAGGAGGGACGTCTCGAGCTCGAGATCCTCCTCCGGCGTCGCGCCGCGTGGTCGTGAACCCGCGATGGGGTGCGTGAACGCGCGCCCCTCCTGCACCTTCACGAGGGCCTCGGGCGAGGAGCCGACGATCTGGTACGCGCCGCCGTCCGGCCGCTCCAGGGAGAGCAGGTACATGTACGGGCTCGGGTTCAGGGCACGCAGGACGCGGTAGACGTCGAGCGAGGACGCGGTGCACTCCAGCTCGAAGCGCTGCGAGATGACGACCTGGAAGATGTCGCCCGCGACGATGCGCTCCTTGGCGACCTCCACCGACGCGAGGAAGTCCTCCTCGCGCGTGCGGGAGACGGGCTCGGCCGGGGTGTCGAGGTCGACCTCCGCGAGCCACGCCTCGGAGGGCTGCGCCAGTTCGCGCTGCATCCGGTCGAGGCGCGCCTGGGCGTCGGCCCACAGCACCTCGGCCGGCTCCGCGCCGTCGGCGAGGGCGTTGGCGATGAGCTTGACCGTGCCCGACCGGTGGTCGATCACGGCGAGGTCCGCCGCGAAGGCGAGCGCCTGTCCCGGGATGTCGTAGTCCGCCGGCGGCTGGTCGGGCAGCCGCTCGATCTGGCGGATCGCCTCCCAGCCGATGAAGCCGACCAGGCCGCCGGTCAGCGGGGGCAGGCCCGGGATGCGCGGCGTCTGCCAGCGCTCGTGCAGCGCGGCGAGGGCGGCGAGCGGACGCAGGGCGGTCTCCCCGCCGAGCGCGCGTTCGGCCGACACGCCGTAGTCGAGCCAGCGCACGTCGTCGCCCTGCTGAGTGAGCACGCCGAACGACGCGGCGCCGACGAACGAGAAGCGGGACCAGATCCCGCCCTGCTCGGCGGACTCGAGCAGGAAGGTGCCCGGGCGTCCGGCGGCGAGCTTGCGGTAGATGCCGACCGGGGTCTCCCCGTCGGCGAACAGCTCGCGCACGACGGGTACGACGCGGTGGCTGCCGACCAGCGCGTCGAAGTCGTCGCGCGTGGTGGTGGAGGCGGCGGTCGTCGCGATCACAGGTCGGACCTCATCTCGTCGGAGTCGGCGGCGCCGTCCCCGACGACGGGGTCGAGCTGGTCCGCGTCGAAGCAGGTGCGGGTGCCGGTGTGACAGGCCGCGCCGATCTGGTCGACCGTCACCAGGAGGGTGTCCCCGTCGCAGTCGAGCGCGGCGGACTTCACGAACTGCACGTGACCGGACGTGTCGCCCTTGCGCCAGTACTCCTGCCGGGACCGAGACCAGAAGGTCACCCGCCCCTCGGTCATCGTCCGGCGGAACGCCTCGGCGTCCATCCAGCCCATCATGAGCACCTCGCGGGTGTCCCACTGCTGGATGATCGCCGGGACGAGCCCGTTCTCGGTGAAGGTGATGCGGTCGAGCACCGCGCGCTGGTCGTCGCTCATGAGCGGACCTCCCGTCCTGCCTGTGCCAAGGCCTCCTTGACGTCGCCGATCGTCAGCTCGCCGGAGTGGAAAACGCTCGCGGCGAGGACGGCGTCGGCGCCGGCCTCGATCGCGGGCGCGAAATCGGCCACGGCGCCCGCGCCGCCGGATGCGATAACGGGCACGCTGCTGATCGCCCGCATCTCGCGGATGAGCTCCAGGTCGAAGCCCTCCTTGGTGCCGTCGGCGTCGATCGAGTTCACGAGCAGCTCGCCCGCGCCCAACTCGATCGCCCGGCGCGCCCAGTCGAGGGCGTCGAGCTCCGTCTCGGTGCGGCCGCCGTGCGTCGTCACGACGAAGCCCGACGGCGTGGCCGCCGATCGCTTGACGTCGAGCGAGAGCACCAGCACCTGCGCGCCGAACCGGTCGGCGATCTCCGCGATCAGCTCCGGGCGCGCGATGGCGGCCGAGTTGACCCCGATCTTGTCCGCGCCGCTGCCGAGCAGCCGCGCGACATCCTCCGCGCTGCGCACGCCGCCGCCGACCGTGAGCGGGATGAAGACCTGCTCGGCCGTCGCCTGCACCACGTCGTAGGTGGTGGAGCGATCGTCCACCGTCGCCGTCACGTCGAGGAAGGTGAGCTCGTCCGCCCCCTGCTCGAAGTACTTGCGCGCCAGCTCGACCGGGTCGCCCTGGTCGCGGAGGTTCTGGAAGTTCACCCCCTTGACGACGCGGCCGGCGGCCACGTCGAGGCACGGGATGACGCGGACCGCGACGGACATCAGATCCGCGCCGCGTGGATGGAGGTGACCAGGATGGCCCGCGCGCCCAGCTCGTAGAGATCGTCCATGACGCGGTTGGTCTGGTCCTGCTTGATCATGACGCGCACGGCGACCCAGTCGGGCTCACCGAGGGGCGACACCGTCGGGGACTCGACGCCCGGGGTCAGGGCGACGGCGCGATCGAGCAGCACCGCGGGCAGGTTGTAGTCGACGAGCACGTACTGGCGGGCGACCATGACGCCCTGCAGCCGGCGCAGCAGCGTGTCGACGCCCGCCGCGCGCGTGGGAGACGAGATGAGCACGGCCTCGGACTCGAGGATGACCGGACCGAAGATCTCCAGCCCCTGCTTGCGCAGGGTGGAGCCGGTCTCGACCACGTCGGCGACCGCGTCCGCGACGCCGAGCCGCACCGCGGACTCCACGGCGCCGTCGAGCTTGATGAGGGCGGCATCCACCCCCCGCTCGGCGAGGAACGCCCCCACCAGGCCGGGGTAGCTCGTCGCGACCCGCTTGCCCTGGAGGTCCGCGAGGTCGGTGAACCCGTTGGCCGGTGCGGCGAAGCGGAACGTGGAGGCGGCGAAGTCGAGGGACGCGATCTCGCTCGCGGGCGAACCCGAGTCGAGCAGGAGGTCACGCCCGGTGATGCCGACGTCGAGCGCGCCGGAGCCGACGTAGGTGGCGATGTCGCGCGGACGCAGGTAGAAGAACTCCACCCCGTTGCGCGCGTCCGTGACGATGAGCTCCTTGGGGTCGCGGCGGCCGACGTAGCCCGCCTCGTGGAGCATCTGCGCCGCGGTCTCGGAGAGGGAACCCTTGTTGGGGACGGCGATCTTCAGCATGTGCGATGTCTTTCCTGGTGCGACGGTTGCGGGATGCGCCTCACGGCGCGTTCGAGGGCAGCGTCACAGATGTCGGTAGACGTCGGCCGGCGTCAGGCCTTTGGCCAGCAGGAGCACCTGGAGGTGGTAGAGCAGCTGGGAGATCTCCTCCGCCGTCTCTTCGTCGGACTGGTACTCCGCGGCCATCCAGACCTCGGCGGCCTCCTCCACGATCTTCTTTCCGATGGCGTGCACGCCCGCATCCAGCTCGCGCACCGTCCCGGATCCCTCCGGGCGGGTGGCGGCCTTCTCGCTGAGCTCGGCGAAGAGGTCGTCGAAGGTTTTCACCATTACAGCGTAGCGGTCGCGGGGACCCCTGTGCGCCGCCGTCAGTGGGAGTGCGCGGCGACGGCCGCCCGCAGACCGGCGATCTGATCGGCCGGCTCGCCCCGGAACACGCTGGATCCGGCGACGAAGGTGTCCGCGCCGTTCTCGGCGGCCGTGACGATGGTCTCCGTCGTCACTCCCCCGTCGACCTGCAGCCAGACATCGAGGCCGCGTGCCTCGACCGCCTCGCGCAGCGCGCGCAGCTTGGGCATGGTCTCCGGCATGAACGACTGGCCGCCGAATCCCGGCTCGACGGTCATGACGAGCACCTGGTCGAACTCCGGCAGGAGCTCCAGGTAGGGCGCGACGTCGGTCCCCGGCTTGAGGGCGATGCCCGCGCGGGCGCCGATCTCCCGCAGCCGACGAGCCAGGGTCACGGGGTCGGCGGCGGCCTCGGCGTGGAACGTGACCGAGTAGGCGCCCAGCTCCGCGTATCCCGGCGCCCAGCGGTCGGGGTCGTCGATCATCAGGTGCACGTCGAGCGGGATGGCGCTCACCGCCTGGATGCGCTCCACCATCTGCGGGCCGAACGTGAGGTTCGGGACGAAGTGGTTGTCCATGACGTCGACATGGACCAGATCCGCCGTGGCGATCCGGGCGAGATCGCGCTCCAGGTTGACGAAATCGGCGGCGAGGATGCTCGGGTTGATACGGGCCATGCGTCCAGCCTATCGAGCGAGCACGCGCCCTTTCGCGAGGCGTGAGTAGTCGTGGGTGCGCGGGGCCGCGCACCCGCGACTACTCACCTCTCGCGGGGCTCAGCGCTTGGCGAGCAGCGCGATGAACATGGCGTCCGTGAGCTGCCGGTGCGGCCACAGCTGCACGACCTCCGGATCGCCGGCCAGGTCAAGGGGCTCCTGGGCGAGCCCCTGCACCACGGCAGAGGTGCCGACCGCTTCGAGCTCGGGATGCCGGTCGAGCGCGCCGGCGACGACGCTGCGCGTCTCGGCGATGTGCGGCGAGCAGGTCACGTAGGCCAGCAGACCACCGGGCGCGAGTGCATCGATCGCCGAGTCGATCAGGCGGTTCTGCAGCGCGCTCAGCTCGGCGACGTCCTTCGGCTCCTTGCGCCAGCGGGCCTCGGGCCGGCGGCGCAGGGCACCCAGTCCGGTGCACGGTGCGTCGAGCAGGATGCGGTCGAACGCCCCGGCATGCTCGTCGCCGATCGCGGTGCCGTCCTCTTCCCACACGGGAACGTCGAGCGGCACGGCCGCGAGGGCCTTGCGCACGAGCTCGGCCCGGGCGGGGACGAGTTCGTTGGCGACCAGCTCGGCGCCCCCCGCGAGGGCCTCCGCGGCGAGCAGCGCCGCCTTGCCGCCAGGGCCGGCGCAGAGGTCGAGCCACCGCTCGCCGGGCCGCACCGGCCGTGCACGCGTGAGGGCCAGGGCCGCGAGCTGGGAGCCCTCGTCCTGCACGCGGAGTCGTCCCTTCGACGACTCGACCAGGCCGAGCGGGTCGCCGCCGTCGCCGGTGAAGCCGACCGGCGAGAACCGGTCGGGCCGCGCTCCCGCCGGCGGCTCGGCCAGTCCGGGAAGGGCGACCAGGTTCACGCGCGGCGCGGCGTTGTCGGCGTCGAGCAGTGCCTCCAGCTCGTCACCCCGTCCTTCCGCGGCGAGCGACCGCCGGAATGCGCGGATCACCCACGTGGGGTGCGACGTGAGGGCCGCGAGCCGATCGTCCTCGTTCCTGGCCCCCGCGGCGACGCGCTCCCGCCATTCCTCGGGCGTGTGCCGTCCGATCTCGCGCAGCACGCCGTTCGCGAAGCCGGTCGCGGATCGGCTGCCGACCATCCTCGCCTGCGCGACGGACTCGTTCACCGCCGCGTGCGACGGGATGCGGGTCGAGAGCAGCTGGTGCGCTCCGAGCCGCAGCACGTCGAGGATCGGCGGGTCGATGCGGTCGACGGGACGGCCCGCGGCTTCGGCGATGACGCGGTCGTAGTACCCCTGCATGCGCAGGGTCCCGTACGTCAGCTCGGTCGCGAGGGCGGCGTCGGCCGGCGACAGCCGCGCGCGGGCGATGCGCGTGGGCAGCAGGAGGTTGGCGTATGCATCGGAATCGCTCACCGCCGCGATCACGTCGAGGGCGACCCGGCGGGCGGGCTGGACGAGGGGCTCCACCGGACGGTCGTCACGGCGGCCCTCGCGCGGGCGGTCGGTGCGGGGACGGTCGCCGCGCGAGCGGTCGCTCCGAGGACCGCCGTTGCGCGGGCTGTTGTCGTGCGGGCGCCGTTCGCTCACGAGAGCACCGCCGTTCCGCCGGCGCCGCGCCACCAGTCGGCGGCCGCCATGGCGCGCTTGCCCGCGGGCTGCACGGTCACGAGTTCGAGAGGCGACGTGCCGGTGCCGACCAGCACGCGCTTGTCGCGCAATTCCACCTGGCCGGGGGCGAGGGAGTCGGCATCGAACGCGCGACGGGCTTCGGCAACCTTGAACCGCTCGCCGTCCAGCAGCGCGAACGCGCCCGGTTCCGGCGTCACCCCCCGGAGCCGTGCGTAGACCTCGTCCGCCGGCCGCCCGAAATCGAGGTGCGCGTCCTGGAGGGCGAGCTTGGGGGCAAGGGTCGGCTCCCCCTCCTGCGGCCGGGCGACGGCGGTGCCGGCGGCGAGGGCGTCGACGGTGTCGGCGAGCAGGGTCGCGCCGGACACGGCCAGCGCGTCGAGCAGCTCACCGGCGGTCTCGTCGGCGCCGACCGGGCGACGGAGCTCGGAGAAGACGTCACCCGCATCCAGCGCCGGGACGAGCTGGAACACGGCGGCGCCCGTCTCCTGGTCACCGGCGATCACCGCGTGCTGCACCGGGGCGGCACCGCGCCAGCGCGGGAGGAGCGAGAAGTGGAGGTTGACCCAGCCGAGACGGGGAAGGGAGAGCAGCGGCTCACGCACCAGCCCGCCGTACGCCACGATCACGCCGAGGTCCGGGGCGAGCGAGGCGACGCGCTCCGTCACCTCTTCCCCCAGGCGGTTTGCCTTGATCGCGGGGATGCCGAGCTTGTCGGCGGCGGCGGCGGCGACCGGCGACGGCGTCAGGACGCGCTTGCGGCCGAGCGGGGCATCCTCCCGTGTGATCACGGAGAGGACGTCGTGCCGTTCGGCGAGGGCATGGAGGGACGGGAGGGCGACGGCCGGCGTGCCGGCGAAGACGAGGCGCATGCGAAGGTTCTTCCGGAGGGTGGGTGGAGCGGGTGGGACCGCGCTCGAGTCTACCCGCGACCGCTAGAGGATCTCGGTGTCGTCGAAGCGCACTCGGAGGGCCGGCGCGGGCCGGAACCCACCACGGCCGGCCGGGGCCTTGCGCCGCTTGGTGGCGTTGCGCACCACCGCCGCGCGCACGGCCGCGGCGACCTCCGCCCCACGCGCGTACTCGAACCGGAGGATGCCGCGGACCAGCCGCTCGTCGACGGGTGCCGGGCCGAGCACGTCGATCAGCAGACCGGGGTCGACCGCGCCGATCACGCCCTGAACGGCCTCCTCTGTGCCGGTGACCGAGGCGAGCCGGACCGCCGGCGGGAACCGCAGCTCACGACGGTCGGTGAGCTCGGCTCGGGCGAAGTCGACCAGACGCCCGGTCGCGAAGGCGCGCGCGAGCGAGCCCGAGACGCCGACCAGCACCGTGGGGGCACCGGGAGCCGCCAGCGTCGCGGCGCTCGACCACCAGCGCAGGCAGTCCTCGGCGACGTGGAGGGTCTCCCGCGCGAGCATCCGCTCCCCGTCCAGGAGCAGCACCGCCTGGAAGCCGCCCTCCGCGATCGGCTCGGCTCCCCGGGTGGCCACCACGAGTGCGGGTGCCGACCCGATCCGCTGCACCGGGTGATCGCCGTCGGCGACGATGATCCGCGTGCCCGGGAAGGCGCGGCCCAGCTCTTCGGCGGTGCGACCCGAACCGAGGCTGACCATCCGGAACCGGCGACCCTCGCACCGGTCGCACTGCCAATCGGTCGCGAGTGCTCCGCACCAGCCGCACGAGGGGGTCGCCCCCGCGCGCGTCTGGCCCAGCGGACCCTCGCACCGGTTGCAGCGCGCGGCCTGGCCGCAGCTCACGCACGCCAGTTGCGGCACGTAGCCGGGTCGCGCCACCTGCACGAGCACCGGGCCCTTCGGCCGTCCGCTGTCGCCGCTCAGCGCATCCCGCGCCGCACGCCAAGCGATGGACGGGATGCGCGCCGCCCGCGCCACGTCCTCCGTCGCCTGCTGGTTGGCGGTGAGCACCACCTTCGGGGTCACGACGCGCTCGGGAGCGACGTCCCGCAGCCAGCCGAGCTCGACCAGGCGCTGCGCCTCCGCGCTGCGCACCAGGCCGGAGATGACGAGCGCGCAGCCCTCCAGCTCCTGCCGGACCAGGGCGGCGTCGCGCGTGTGCACGTACGGGCTGAGCGGTTCGGCGTGCAGCGGGTCGCTGTCCTCCCAGACGGCGATCATCCCCAATCGCTCCGCGGGCGCGTAGACGACGGAGCGGTTGCCGATCACGATCCGCGGACCGCTCAGGGCCGCCAAGAAGCCGCGGTAACGGTCGGCGTTGGCCTGCGCGGCGTCCGCGCGGACGACGGCCTCCGGCGGGGCGACGGCCGCGAGGGCGGCGGCGAGCTGGTCGAGGTCCCGGTGGTCGGGCACGGCCACGATCGCCGTCCGGCCGCCCGCCCAGCAGGCAGCGGCGAGAGCGGCCAGGGTGATCGCCCATTCGCCGACCCAGGTGCCGTCCGGCAGCGGGCTGAGGCGCGGGATGGCCTGCAACGCCATCCGCTCGTCACGCGCGACGGCCGCTTCGAGCACCCCGTCGCCGTACCCCCTGACACCGAACGCGGGTGGGCGCGGCGCGGGCGACCGCTCCTCCTCCGGCAGCGCGAGCCAGGCCTTCTCGGCGCGCACCATGCGCGACGGAACCGCGAGCCGCAGGATGTCGCTGGCCGTGCCCGCGCTCCGGTCGGCCAGACGCCGGGCGAGGGTCCACACACCGGGCGTCAGTACGGGCACGGGAGACACGACCGCCTCGATCGGACTCAGCGACCCCTCGAAACCCTCACCGGCATCGGCGAGCTCGACGAGATAGCCGTCCGCGATGCGGCCCGCCGTGCGCAGCGGGACCCGCACGCGCACCCCGGGAACCGCCTCGGCGGCGAGCTCATCGGGGACGGCGTAGTCGAAGAAATGATCCAGCTGCGGGAGCGGCGAGTCGAGGACGACGCGGGCGACCCGGCCGGCCGCCGCCACCGTTACAGCCCCGCGGCCGACCGCAGGTCGTCGACGCGGTCGAGCCGCTCCCACGTGAACTCGGGGAGCTCCCGGCCGAAGTGGCCGTACGTGGCTGTGCGGGCGTAGATCGGCCGCAGCAGATCGAGATCGCGGATGATGGCGGCCGGGCGCAGGTCGAAGACCTCCCGGATGGCGGCGATGATCCGCTCGTCGGGGACGGTTCCTGTGCCGAAGGTCTCGACGTAGAGCCCGACCGGAGCGGCCTTGCCGATCGCGTAGGCGACCTGGAGCTCGAGACGGTCGGCGAGGCCCGCGGCGACGGCGTTCTTGGCGACCCAGCGCATCGCGTACGCTGCGGACCGGTCGACCTTCGACGGGTCCTTGCCCGAGAACGCGCCACCCCCGTGCCGGCTCGCGCCGCCGTAGGTGTCGACGATGATCTTGCGGCCCGTCAGCCCCGCGTCGCCCTTCGGGCCGCCGATCTCGAACCGGCCGGTCGGGTTGATGAGCGTGCGGATGTGCGACGTCTCGAGACCGGCGTCGTGCAGCACCGGCGCGATGACCTCCTCGATCACCTCGGCCTGCAGCCGCTCGTTCGTCACCGACGGAGCGTGCTGCGTCGAGAGCACGACGGTCTGGACCGACTTCGGCACGATGCCCTCGTAGCCGACCGTCACCTGGGTCTTGCCGTCCGGGCGGAGGTAGTCCAGCGTGCCGTCCTTGCGGACGGCGGCCAGGCGCTCCGACAGCCGGTGCGCGAGCCAGATCGGGAGCGGCATGTACTGCGGAGTCTCGGTGGTCGCGTAGCCGAACATGATGCCCTGGTCGCCCGCGCCCTGCCGGTCGAGGTCGTCCTCGCTCTGCTCGGCGCGTGTCTCGAGCGCGTTGTCGACGCCCTGCGCGATGTCCGGCGACTGGGCGCCGATGGAGACGGACACACCGCACTGCGTACCGTCGAAGCTGACGTCGGAGGAGTCGTACCCGATCTCGACGAGCTTGTCGCGGACGAGTGCCGGGATCTCGACGTAACCCCGGGTGGAGACCTCGCCTGCGACGTGCACGAGGCCGGTCGTGACGAGTGTCTCGACGGCGACCCGGCTGTGCGGGTCGACGGTCAGGAGCGCGTCGAGGATGCTGTCCGAGATCTGGTCGCAGATCTTGTCCGGGTGCCCCTCGGTGACCGACTCGGACGTGAAAAGGCGCAGATCTGCCATTGTTCTCCTTGGGTCCTGCGAGGGGTGACGGCGGGCGTCAGGCGATGACGTCGAGGATACGATCGGCCACCGACAGCTTGGTGCCCGAGGCCTCCATCACTATATCTCCGCCCTTTCGCAGGACGACGACCTCGTTGCTCTCCGTTGCGAAGCCCTGGCTCCAGCCGACCTGGTTCAGGACGAGGAAGTCGCAGCCCTTCGCGGCGAGCTTGCCGCGGCCGAGTTCGATCAAGGCGGACGGGTCGGGCTCGGTCTCGGCCGCGAAGCCGACCAGCACCTGCCCGTCGCGCTTGTCGTGTGCGAGCCCGGCGAGCACGTCGGGGTTGGCGACGAGCTCGAGGGTGAGGGTCTCCCCCGCCTCGGACTTCTTGATCTTGGCGTCGCGGGTCTCGGCGGGGCGGTAATCGGCGACGGCCGCCGTCATCACGACGATGTCGGCCGAGCGAGCCGCTTCGGTGACCGCCGACTGCAGTTCGAGCGCGGTCTGCACCTCGACGAGCTCGACGCCCTCGGGCGGATCGACCTCGAGGTGGGCCGCGATCAGCACGACGTCCGCGCCGCGGGCCAGTGCCGCGCTCGCGAGGGCGACGCCCTGCCTCCCGCTGGAGCGGTTTCCGAGGAAGCGCACCGGGTCGAGCGGCTCGCGGGTTCCGCCGGCACTGATCACGACGCGGCGTCCGGCGAGATCGACGCCCCCGCGCGGCAGACGTGCGGCCTCGTTCGCGCGGCGCCGCTCGGAGAGCACCACCACGTCGGCGACGGGCTCGGGAACAGCAGTCGCGGCGGGACGTGGCGAGACGCCCGCGGCACGCAGA
This sequence comes from Leifsonia naganoensis, assembly GCF_013410615.1. Classification (NCBI taxonomy): domain Bacteria; kingdom Bacillati; phylum Actinomycetota; class Actinomycetes; order Micrococcales; family Microbacteriaceae; genus Leifsonia; species Leifsonia naganoensis. Next base: position 3,639,594 of record NZ_JACCHJ010000001.1, on the reverse strand, counting down.
GCGACGCGGGCGATGACCTCCGGCTCCTCCATCCGCCCGGGGCCGGAGTCGGCACCGGTCAGCTGGCCGCTCGCGGGGCCGACGATGTGGATGCCGCGTCCGCGCAGCGTCGCGATGTTCGCAACAGTCGCGGCGTTGCGCCACATCTCGGTGTGCATCGCCGGGGCGATGACGAGCGGGGCGGTGGAGGCGAGGACCGTGTTGCCCAGGAGGTCGTCGGCGATGCCTGCCGCGAGCTTGGCGATGGTGTTGGCCGTCGCCGGCGCGATCACGATGAGGTCGGCGGACTGGCCGAGGGCGACGTGCCGCACCTCGGCGACGCCTTCGTAGAGGTCGGTCGCGACCGGGTTGCGGCTGATCGCCTCGAGCGTCGGGCGGCCGACGAACCGCAGAGCGGCCTCCGTCGCCACCACGTGCACCGAGTGCCCGTCGAGCACGAGCGCCCGGATGACACCCACCGCTTTGTACGCGGCGATGCCTCCGGTCACTCCGACGACGATGGTCAAACGTGCGCTCACGGCGCCACCCCCCTCAACGGCAGAGTCCAGCTCGGGCCGGGCCGTGCCCGGCGGTGTCGTCGCTCGTTACTCGACGATCGGCTTCAGGACGAGCTTGTCCTCGTTGATCTCGTGCATCGCGACGGACAGCGGCTTGTCGTCGACGGAGGAGTCGACCAGCGGGCCGACGTTGTCGAACAGGCTGCCCTCGTGGAGGTCGGCGTAGTAGTCGTTGATCTGACGGGCGCGCTTGGAGGCGAAGATCACGAGGGCGTACTTCGACTCGACCTTGGCGAGCAGGTCGTCGATGGGCGGGTCGATGATGCCGTTGTTGCTGGTTGCCATGCGGAGGGACTCCTTCAGCTGTTCTGTGGAAAGACCGTGGCCGGCCTGGTCGTTCTGGGCGGCCGACGTGCGTCGGCCGGCGCCGGGTGCGGCGCGACGATGGCGGTCTACGGACGCGACGGCGCCGCGCGGACCTTCATCAAGTCTACGACCTCGCGGGCCGCCTCGGCGACGTCGTGGTTCACGACGCGGTGGTCGAACTCGTCCTGGGCGGCCAGCTCGACCTTCGCGGTCTCCAGCCGGCGCGCCTGTTCGGCGGAGTCCTCGGTGCCCCGGCCGATGAGCCGGCGCACCAGTTCCTCCCACGTCGGAGGCAGCAGGAAGATGAGTCGCGCCTCGGGCATGCTCTCCCGAACGCTCCGCGCGCCCTGCAGGTCGATCTCGAGCAGCACGCTCTTGCCGTCGTCCAGCGCCTTCTCGATCGGTCCGCGCGGCGTGCCGTAGCGGTACGCGTTGTGGACCGTCGCGTACTCGAGAAGCTCGCCCTCCTCGATCATCCGGTCGAACTCCTCGTCGTCGACGAAGTAGTAGTTCACGCCGTCGACCTCCCCGGGCCGCGGGGCACGGGTCGTCGCCGAGACCGAGAGCAGCACGTCCGGGTAGTTCTCGCGGATGTACGTCGAGACGGTGCCTTTGCCGACCGCGGTCGGGCCGGCCAGGACGACGAGCTGGTTGCGCTGACGTCCGGCCTTGTTCTCGCGCTCGATGAGGAAGTCGCGCAGGCGCAGCCGCTGGTGACGGCCGAGGCCGCCGAGCCGCTTGGCGGGCGAGATGCCCAGCTTCGCCAGGGCCTCGTTCATCTTGGTGGTGCCGATGGCGGGGACGCTGAGCAGGAACTCCGTCACCCGCAGACGGCCCTCGACGCCGTCCGGCTGGGCGGTGGCGTGATCGAGCACGGTGAGGGGCGACACCTCGCGCGAGGCGATCGACTTCTTCACCGCGGCGCGGGCGCGACGGGCCGCGACGGCCGCCTCGGAGGCGGCACGGCGGTCGACGTCGGGCGGGGCCGGACGGCGGGAGGCGGTCTCAGCCATGGCTGGCGCGCACCTCCTCGGCGCGGTGCGCAACGGCGTCGGCGAGGTCGCGCGGACCGGCGCTGAGCACGCCGCGGGACTCGCTCACGATCACGCCCGGCGACAGCGTGCCGAACAGGCGCGGAGCGTCCTCGACGCGCGCGCCCTGGTGGCCGAAGCCCGGCGCGAGGACGGGGAAGGCCGGCGTGACCGGTGCACCCGCCGTGTCGATGCCGTAGGCGGCGAGGTCCACGGTCGCGCCGAGCACCAGCCCGACGGTGCCGTAGGCGTGCGGCGGCTGCTGCTGGTTGAACTCGTGCACGTCTTCGATGATCGCACGCGCGACGGTCATCCCGGCACGCGGTCCGGAGGCGACGACGGCCTGCTGGACGACCGCGGCCTCCGGGTTGGAGGTCGCCGCGAGCACGAAGAGGCCCTTGCCGTGTTCCTCGGCGAGGCGCATCGGCTCGGCGATCGACCCCACGCCCTGAAAGGCGGAGACCGTCAGGGCGTCCGCTTCCAGCGGCGACCCCGGCGTGAGCCAGGACTCCGCGTACGCGGTCACGCTGGTGCCGATGTCGCCGCGCTTCGCGTCGGCGATCACCAGGAGGCCGGCGGCACGCGCGGCGGCGATGACCTCCTCCAGCGCGGCGTAGCCCGCGGACCCGAAGCGCTCGAAGAACGCCACCTGGGGCTTGACCAGCCCGGCCCGCCCGGCCGCGGCCTCCACCGCGATCAGCCCGAACTCGCGCACGCCCGCCGCCGAGGCCGGGAGGCCCCAGTCGGCGAGCAGGTGCGCGTGCGGGTCGATGCCGACGCACAGCCGGCCGCGCTCGGCGAACGCCTCCGCGAGGCGGTCGCCGAACGCTGCACCGACAGCGGTCATGCGCGCGACGCCCGCTGCAGCGCGTACTCCTGCAGCGACGTCACCTCGAAGCCCTCGCGCACGGCGTCGAGGGAGGCGACGGCGGCGCTCAGCTCGGCGATGGTCGTGAAGAGCGGCTTGTCCCCCGCCACCGCGGCCGCGCGGATCTCGTAGCCGTCGGCGCGCGAGGTACCGCCGCTCGGCGTGTTGATCACGACGTCCACCGCGCTGCGGGTGATCAGGTCGACGATCGAATCGTCCGGCGACTCGCTGTACTTGCGCACGACCCGCGCCTCGATGCCGTTGCGGTTGAGCACCTCCGCGGTGCCCTCCGTGGCGAGGATCTCGTAGCCGAGCTGCTTCAGCCGCAGCACGGGGAGCACGATGGCGCGCTTGTCGCGGTCCGAGACCGAGACGAACACGGTCCCCGTGAGCGGCATGCCGCCGTAGGCCGCGGCCTGGCTCTTCGCGAACGCGGTCGGGAAGTCCTTGTCGATGCCCATGACCTCTCCGGTCGAGCGCATCTCCGGGCCGAGCACGGAGTCGACGATCTTGCCGTCGCGGGTGCGGAACCGCTTGAACGGCAGCACCGCCTCCTTCACCGCCACCGGGGAGTCCATCGGGATGACCGAGCCGTCCTGCTCCGGGAGCATGCCCTCCGCGATCAGGCCGTCGACGGTGTCGCCGACCATGATCCGGGAGGCGGCCTTCGCCAGCGGGATGCCGAGCGCCTTCGAGACGAACGGCACGGTGCGCGACGCGCGGGGGTTGGCCTCCAGCACGTAGAGCACGCCGGCGCCGATCGCGAACTGCACGTTCAGCAGCCCGCGCACGCCGATGCCCTGCGCGATCTTGAGCGTCGCCTCGCGGACGCGGTCGATCTCGCGCCGGCCGAGCGTGATCGGCGGGAGGGTGCAGCTCGAGTCGCCGGAGTGGATGCCGGCCTCCTCGATGTGCTCCATCACGCCGCCGATGTAGAGCCGGTCGCCGTCGAAGAGCGCGTCGACGTCGATCTCGATCGCGTCGTCGAGGAAGCGGTCGACCAGCAGCGGGTGCGCCGGTCCGACGATCCCCTGGCCAGCGACACGCTCGAAGTAGTCGGCGAGCGACGGGGTGTCGTAGACGATCTCCATGCCGCGGCCGCCGAGCACGAAGCTCGGGCGGACCAGCACGGGGTAGCCGATCTGCTCCGCCGCCTGGGCTGCGCTCGGGAAGTCGATCGCGGTGCCGTTGCGCGGGGCGAGCAGTCCGGCGTTGTCGAGGATCTCGGCGAACAGGCCGCGCTCCTCCGCCAGGTCGATCGCCTCGGGCGTGGTGCCGAGGATCGGGACGCCGGCCGCCTCGAGGCCCTTCGCAAGGCCGAGCGCGGTCTGGCCGCCGAGCTGCACGACGACGCCGACGAGCTCGCCGGACTGCGACTCCGCGTGGATGACCTCCAGCACGTCTTCGAGCGTCAGCGGCTCGAAGTACAGGCGGTCGCTGGTGTCGTAGTCGGTCGAGACCGTCTCCGGGTTGCAGTTGATCATGATCGTCTCGAACCCGGCGTCGTGCAGCGCGAACGACGCGTGCACGCAGGAGTAGTCGAACTCGACGCCCTGGCCGATGCGGTTCGGACCGGAGCCCAGGATGACGACCTTGCGCCGGTCGCTCGGCACGACCTCCGTCTCCAGGTCGTAGCTGGAGTAGTGGTACGGCGTGAGCGCCGGGAACTCGCCCGCGCAGGTGTCGACCGTCTTGTAGACCGGGCGGACGCCGAGGATGTGGCGCACCTCCCGGACGTCGGCCTCGCCGAAGCCGCGGAGCTCGCCGATCTGGGCGTCGGAGAAGCCGTGGTCCTTCGCGTAGCGAAGCGTGTCGGTGTCGAGGGTGTCCGCGTCGCGGATCTGCTCGGCGACCTCGTTGATCAGGACGATCTGGTCGATGAACCAGGGGTCGATCTTGGTCGACTCGAAGACCTGCTCCGGGGTCGCGCCGAGGCGGAGCGCCTGCTGCACGTCGACGATGCGGCCGTCGGTGGGCGTCTGGATGGTCTCCAGCAGCTCCTCGACGGTGCGCGCCTCCGCACCCCAGTGGAACGACGAGCCGCGCTTCTCGAGCGAGCGGAGCGCCTTCTGCAGCGCGGACGAGAAGCTGCGGCCGATGGCCATCGCCTCGCCGACCGACTTCATGGTCGTCGTGAGCGTCGGGTCGGCGGCCGGGAACTTCTCGAACGCGAACCGCGGGACCTTGACCACGACGTAGTCGAGGGTCGGCTCGAAGCTCGCCGGGGTGACGCCGGTGATGTCGTTCGGGATCTCGTCGAGGCGGTAGCCGATGGCCAGCTTCGCCGCGATCTTCGCGATCGGGAAGCCGGTCGCCTTCGACGCCAGGGCGGACGAGCGCGAGACGCGCGGGTTCATCTCGATGACGATGATGCGCCCGTTCTCCGGGTTCACCGCGAACTGGATGTTGCAGCCGCCGGTGTCGACGCCGACCGCGCGGATGATGTCGATGCCGATGTCGCGCAGCTTCTGGTACTCGCGGTCCGTCAGCGTGAGCGCGGGCGCGACCGTGATCGAGTCGCCGGTGTGCACGCCGACCGGGTCCACGTTCTCGATCGAGCAGACGACCACCGTGTTGTCGGAGGTGTCGCGCATGAGCTCGAGCTCGTACTCCTTCCAGCCGAGGATGGACTCCTCGAGGAGCACCTCGCTGGTCGGGCTCTGGTGGATGCCGTCGCCGACGATGCGGCGCAGCTCGTCCGGCGTGTACGCGAAGCCCGAACCGAGGCCGCCCATGGTAAACGACGGGCGGACGACGAGCGGGTAGCCGAGGTCCTCGGCGTACTCGAGCGCCTCCTCCACCGTGTGGGCGATGTGCGAGCGCGCCACCTCGGCGCCGGCCTCGATGACCAGCTCCTTGAAGATCTGGCGGTCCTCGCCCTTCTGGATCGCCTCGAACTTCGCGCCGATGAGCTCGACGCCGTACTTCTCGAGGATCCCGTGCTCATGCAGCTGCATGGCCGCGTTGAGCGCGGTCTGGCCGCCGAGGGTCGGCAGGATGGCGTCCGGCTTCTCCTTGGCGATGATGGTCTCGATGACCTGCCAGGTGATCGGCTCCACGTAGGTGGCGTCAGCGAAGTCGGGGTCGGTCATGATCGTGGCCGGGTTCGAGTTCACCAGGATGACGCGGACGCCCTCCTGCTTGAGCACCCGGCACGCCTGGGTGCCGGAGTAGTCGAACTCGCAGGCCTGGCCGATGACGATCGGGCCGGAGCCGATGACCAGGACGGATGAGATGTCGGTGCGCTTCGGCATCAGGCGCCGGCCTCCTTGGTGGGCTCAGCATCCGCGGTCTCGCGACCGGTGATCATGCTGAGGAAGCGGTCGAAGAGGTAGTTGGCGTCGTGCGGGCCGGCCGCCGCCTCCGGGTGATACTGCACGCTGAAGGCGTTCAGATCGAGGCAGTTGAGCCCCTCCACGACGTTGTCGTTCAGGCTGAAGTGGCTGACTTCCACGCGGCCGAAGCCGGCCGGGGAGTCGAACGCGGCGTCGATCGGCGCCTGGACGGCGAAGCCGTGGTTCTGCGCGGTGATCTCGACCCGGCCGGTGCGCTTGTCGAGCACGGGCTGGTTGATGCCGCGGTGGCCGAACGGCAGCTTGTAGGTCGAGAGCCCGAGCGCCCGCCCCAGGAGCTGGTTGCCGAAGCAGATGCCGAAGTACGGCAGCCCGGCGCGCAGGGTCTCCTGGAGCAGAGCGACGTGACGGTCCGAGGCCTTCGGGTCGCCCGGGCCGTTCGAGAAGAACAGCGCGGAGACGCCGAGGTCGAGCACGTCCTGCGCCGAGACCTGCTGCGGGAGGACGTGCACGTCGAGACCGCGCCCGGCGAGGTTCTCGAGGGTGGACTTCTTCACGCCGAGGTCGAGCACCGCGACCGAGCCGACCTTGTCGCCGACGGCGGGGATCGTGTACGGCTCGACCGTCGACACCTCCGCCGACAGGTTGCGGCCGCTCATCGCGGCGGCGCTGCGCACCAGCTCCAGCTGCTCGCTGTCCGAGAGCTCGAAGTCCGCACCGGAGAAGATCCCGGCGCGCATGGCGCCCGCCGAGCGGATGTGCCGCGTGACCGCACGGGTGTCGATGCCGCTGATCCCGACGACGCCCTGGGCGACCAGGTCGTCGTCGAGGCTGCGCTGCGCACGGAAGTTGGACACGACCCGGCTGGGCTCGCGCACCACGTAACCGGCGACCCAGATCTGGCGGGACTCCATGTCCTCGTCGTTGGTGCCGGTGTTGCCGATGTGCGGCGCCGTCATGAGGACGATCTGACCCGCGTACGACGGGTCGGTGAGCGTCTCCTGGTAGCCGGTCATGCCGGTCGAGAAGACCGCTTCGCCGAGCGTCCGCCCGGTGGCGCCGTAGGCCCGGCCCACGTAGCGCTTCCCGTCTTCGAGGACGAGGACTGCTTGATTCGCCGCCACGTCACACCTCCTGATCTTCCGGACCCTCGGGGCCCGTCGTGCTCCCCGTCGGCGTCGCGCCGGGGAGGATGTCCTGGATGGCCGCGGTCACCGCGTCGCGGCCGGCCGGGTCGACGACCCGGAAGTAGCTGTCGGCGGGGACCCCGCCGCTGGTGGTCCATCCGAACCGGAGCAGTCCGTCCCGCTCCACCACCCGGTCGATGGTGAAGGTGGCCGCGCCGACGCCGGTGAGCGTCGAGGCGGGCACGAAGACGGGCTGCTCGCCGGCGACCCTGATCGATACTCCCTCGGGCGAGACGCTGAGCGATCCCTTCCCGCGGTAGGTCAGACCCGGCAGGACGAGCCGCTCGAGCTGCTCCCCTGCCTTGGTGGTCGCGACGTAGAGCACGTCGGCCGCGGCGGTCGGTGCGCCGAGCTGGGCGGGGGCCGGGTGGCCGCCGCCCGCGGACACGTCGCGCCGCCCGCGTCGTCGCCAGCCCCAGAAGGCCAATAGCAGTATGAGGACGAGGACGATCGCAACGCCCAGGGTCGGCAGGAACTTATCCACGGGCGGCCTCCAGATCGACGACCGTGCCGTCGAGCACGGTCGCGTAGCCCCGGTGGAACGTCGCGACGACGCGCCCCGGGAGGGTCATCGACAGGTAGGGCGAGTTGACGCCCTTCCCGGCGAGGTCACCGGTCGCGAACGTGCGCGACGCGGTGGGGTCGTAGAGGAACAGCTCGGCGGGCGCTCCGGCCTCGATCGGCGTCCCGTGCCCGGCGAGCCGGCCGATCCGTGCGGGGGTCGACGACAGCACGCGGGCGACATCGGCCCAGTCGAGGAGGCCGTTACCGACCACCGAGGCGTGCACGACCGAGAGGGCGGACTCCAGCCCGACCATCCCGAACGCGGCCGCATCCCACTCGCAGTCCTTCGACTCGACGGGGTGCGGGGCGTGGTCCGTCGCGACGATGTCGATCGTGCCGTCCGCGAGCCCGGCGCGGAGCGCCTCGACGTCCTCGGAGCGGCGCAGCGGCGGGTTCACCTTGTAGCGCGCGTCGTAGCCGGCCGCGAGCTCCTCGGTCAGGAGGAGGTGGTGCGGCGTGACCTCAGCCGTCACGTCGATGCCGCGGGCCTTCGCCCAGCGGATGACGTCGACGGACCCGGCGGTCGAGACGTGGCACACATGCAGGCGGGAGCCGACGTGCTCGGCCAGGAGCACGTCCCGCGCGATGATCGACTCCTCGGCGACCGCGGGCCAGCCGGCGAGACCGAGCTCGCCCGACAGGGCGCCCTCGTTCATCTGAGCACCGACGGTGAGCCGCGGCTCCTGGGCGTGCTGGGCGATGACGCCGTCGAACGCCTTCACGTACTCGAGGGCGCGTCGCATGAGCAGCGGGTCGGAGACGCACTTGCCGTCGTCGGAGAAGACGCGGACCCGGGCGCGGGAGTCGGCCATCGCGCCCAGCTCGGCCAGGCGCTCGCCCTCCAGTCCCACGGTCACGGCCCCGATCGGGCGCACGGTCGCGTACCCCGCGGCCTCCCCCAGGCTCAGGACCTGCTCGACCACACCGGCGGTGTCGGCCACCGGGGAGGTGTTCGCCATCGCGAAGACGGCGGTGAAGCCTCCCGCAGCGGCAGCCCGCGTCCCGGTCAGCACCGTCTCGCTCTGCTCGTAGCCGGGCTCGCGCAGGTGGGTGTGCAGGTCGACGAGTCCCGGCAGCGCCAGGAGCCCGTCGGCGTCGATCCGCGACGCGCCCGCGGCGGAGAGGCCGGAGCCCACCTCCGCGATACGGCCGTCGTCGATCAGGAGGTCGGCACGCGTGCCGTCGGCGAGCGTCGCGCCCGCGATCACATACTTCTCGGCCAGTTTCTCGTCCATCGTCGTCTTACGCCTCCCGCTCGCCACCGGACAGCAGGAGGTAGAGCGCCGCCATCCTCACGGACACGCCGTTCGCCACCTGCTCCCTGACCGTCGAGCGCGGCGAGTCCGCCGCTGCGGCGGAGATCTCCAGCCCTCGGTTCATCGGGCCCGGGTGCATCACAATGCTATCGGTGCGCAGGCGCCCGAGCCGTTCGTCGTCCAGGCCCCAGCGCCGCGAGTACTCGCGCGGGTTGGGGAAGAAGGCGGCGTTCATCCGCTCGCCCTGGATGCGCAGCATCATCACGACGTCGGGATCGGCGTCGATCGCGGCGTCGAGGTCGTAGCCGATCGCCGCCGGCCAGCCGGTCACATCCACCGGCAGCAGGGTCGGCGGCGCGACCAGCGTGACCTGCGCACCCAGGGTGCGCAGCAGCCACACGTTGGACCGCGCCACGCGGGAGTGCAGGATGTCGCCGACGATGGTCACCGTGACGCCGTCGAGGTCGCGCCCGCGCGATCCCGCGCCGTGGAGGCGCCGCCGCATGGTGAACGCGTCGAGCAGCGCCTGCGTGGGGTGCTCGTGCATCCCGTCGCCGGCGTTCACGATCCCGGCGTCGATCCAGCCGCTCGTCGCGAGGGTCTGGGGTGCGCCGGAGGAACCGTGGCGGATGACCACGGCGTCGGCGCCCATGGCGGCCAGGGTCTGCGCGGTGTCCTTCAGGCTCTCGCCCTTCGAGACGCTCGACCCCTTCGCGGAGAAGTTGATGACGTCGGCGGAGAGCCGCTTGGCGGCCGCCTCGAACGAGATGCGGGTGCGGGTCGAGTCCTCGAAGAAGAGGTTCACGACCGTCTTGCCCCGCAGCGTCGGGAGCTTCTTCACCTCGCGCTCCTGCACGTCCGCCATGTCCTCGGCGACGTCGAGCAGCCGGATCGCGTCCTCGCGGGAGAGGGACTTGGTCGACAGCAGGTGCCTCATGCGCCGGCCTCCGCCCCGTCGGGAGCGCCTGCATCCGTCGGCGACTCGATGGTCACCGACTCCTGCCCGTCGACGCCCTCCAGGCGCACGTAGATGCGCTCAGACGCCGCGGAGGGCAGGTTCTTGCCCACGTAGTCCGCGCGGATCGGGAGCTCGCGGTGACCGCGGTCGACGAGCACCGCCAGGCGCACGGCCCGCGGGCGGCCCAGGTCGTTCAGCGCGTCCAGCGCCGCGCGGATGGTGCGGCCCGAGAAGAGCACGTCATCCACGAGCACGACCGTCTTGCCGTCGATCGAGGTCGGCAGCGACGTGGGCTGCGGAGTCCGGATCGGGTTGCGGGCGAGGTCGTCGCGGTACATCGTCACATCGAGCGCGCCGACGATCTCGGCGGGCGACGCGACGGCCTGCGGCTCGATGCGCTGGATGGTCTCGGCGATCCGGCGGGCGAGTTCGACGCCGCGCGTCGGGATCCCCAGGATCACCAGATCGTTCGTGCCCCGGTTCGACTCCAGGATCTCGTGGGAGATCCGGGTCAATGCCCGGGTGATGTCAGCCTGTTGCAGCACGGTGCGCACTGTCATGCCGACCTCCTTCCCCGCCTCACAGGACGGCTCATTAAAGGATGTCTACCGAGATCCGAGCATATCAGCCCGGCCCCGATCACTTGTCGTTCAGGAACTTCTCGAACGCGGCCGCGTCGCTGATGCTCCCCGTGAACTGCTTGCCGTCGACGAGGACCGTGGGCGTGCCCTCGATCTTGTCGAGGACCTTCTTGCCGTCCACCTCGATCGGGCCGCTCTGCGAGTGCGCGGTGTTGGCCTGGGCCCACGCCTGGTACGAACCGCTGCGCTCGAGGCACCCGGAGATGTCGGTGATGCCGAGGTCGGTGGCCCGCTTCGCGAGCTCGTCGTCGGTCAGACCCTTCGAGTTCTCCTCGGGCTGGTCCGTGAACAGCGCCTGGTAGTAGTCGAGCACGCGGGCCTTGTCGTGGACGCCGACGCAGGTGAGCGCCGCCGCCGCACGGGTCGAGTAGCCGGTGCCGCCCGAGAGGGAGTCGAGGAAGGTGAGCGGGTGGAGGCGCAGCGTGATCGACCCGTCCTTCACCGCCTTCTCGAGGGTGTCGCCGTTCGCCTTCTCGAAGGCGCCGCAGACCGGGCACATCGCGTCGAACCAGATGTCGGCCTTCTTCTGGCCCGTTCCGGCCGAGATGTAGCGGTCGTCGAAGTTCACGGCGCCGTCGACGCCGGTGGGCGCCTTGGCGGTCGCGACCGGCACGGAGGTATCGGCGAACATGGAGCAGGCCGAGACGCCGATCGACAGTGCGGCGGCGATGACGGTGGCGGCGAGGATGCGGCGAGTGCGCTTCACGTCGTCCCTTCGGTTGGAGCGGTGGATCTACTTGGTCGTATTACTTTGGGCGATCTTGGCGAGCAGCCCGTTCACGAAACCGGCGGAGTCGTCGGTCGAGAGCACCGTGGCGGCCTCGACGGCCTCCGAGATCGCGACCCCCTCGGGGACCGCGTCGTTGAAGAGCAGCTCCCACACGCCGATGCGCAGGATGGCGCGGTCGACGGCGGGCATCCGCACGAGGGTCCACCCCTGCGCGTAGGTCTCGATCTGCTCGTCGATCTCGTCCTGATGGTCGATCACGCCGTCGACGATCTCACGGGCGTACAGCCACGACGCCTCGCGGGCGGGCTCGATCGCCGCACGCTCGGCCTCGGTCGCGAGGGCCTGACGGAGCGGGGTCTGACGCAGGTCGGCGCTGTAGAGCAGGTCGAGCGCGCGCTTGCGGGCTTTGGTCCGGGCGCTCACTAGTCGTTGACGCGGCCGAGGTAGTCGCCGGTGCGGGTGTCGACCTTGACGCGGGTGCCGGTCTCGAGGAACAGCGGGACCTGGATCTGGTAGCCGGTCTCGACGGTGGCGGGCTTGGTGCCGCCGGTCGAGCGGTCGCCCTGCAGGCCGGGCTCGGTGTAGGTGATCTCCAGCACGACCGAGGCGGGGAGCTCGACGTACAGCGGCGAGCCCTCGTGCAGCGCGACGGTCACGTTCTGGTTCTCGAGCATGAAGTTGGCGGAGTCGCCGACGATCGGGCCCGGGATGGTGATCTGGTCGTAGTCGCTGGTGTCCATGAAGACGAAGTCGGCGCCGTCCTGGTACAGGTACTGGTAGTCGCGGCGGTCGACGTTGGTGATGTCGATCTTGGCGCCGGCGTTGTACGTGCGGTCGACGGTCTTGCCGGTCGTGACGTTCTTGAGCTTCGTGCGGACGAACGCGCCACCCTTGCCCGGCTTCACGTGCTGGAACTCGATGACGCTCCAGAGCTGTCCGTCGATGTTGAGGACGATGCCGTTCTTGATGTCAGCGGTCGATGCCATGCGCGAGATCCATTCAGTTTGCGAAAGAGTTCCGGGTGGATGCCGCGGGCGTCAGCGGTCCACATCGCCGCGCGCGAAGCGACGGCCAGGAAAGATTCTAGACGTCAGCGCCCGTTTCGGCGAATGTACGCCAGAGCGAGCCGGTAGGACTCGAAGCCGAATCCCGCGATCACGCCGGTCGAGACGGCGGTGATCACGCTCGTGTGGCGGAACTCCTCGCGGGCGTGGGGGTTCGAGATGTGCACCTCGATCACCGTTCCGCCGGCCGAGGTGACGAGCGACACGGCGTCGCGCAGCGCGTACGAGTAGTGGGTCCACGCGCCCGCGTTGAGGATGACGGGCGCGCCGCTGTCGGCGGCGTCGTGCAGCCAGCCGATCAGCTCCGCCTCGGTATCCGTCTGCCTCAGGTCGATCCGCAGCTCGGGAGCGTCCTCCTGGAGCTGCCGACCGAGGTCGTCGAGGGTCTGCGACCCGTAGACGTCGGGCTCGCGGGTGCCGAGGCGGCCGAGGTTCGGGCCGTTCAGGACGAGGACGGTGCTCATGCCGTTCACCCTATCGGTGCGTCGGCGTCCGTCAGCGGACGGATGCGCACCGCCGACCACACGTCGTCGACGGAGACGTTGCTGATCGGCCGCCAGCCGAACGCGCCGGCCTCCTGGATGATGGTGTCCCGGTTGAGGTCGGCGCGGTTGCCCTTGGGATAGACGAACCAGACGGCGCGGGCAGCGCCCAGGGCGGGCAGCTCCGCGCCGAACCGTTCGAGCAGCTCGGCCCGCGTGCGCACGAAGACGACGGCGACCGATGCCCCGGCCGCCGGGCCCCCGGTCACCCCCGACGGCAGCGGCTGGAGCAGGGCGGCGAGGTCGGGAGTCGCCCCGTCGAGGTGCAGGACGTCACCCTCCTTCACCAGCAGCTTCTGCGCCACCGGCCGCTCGGCCATCAGGACGCGATCTCCTGGTATGCCGCGAAGAGCAGGCTCTGGTCGGGGCCGGCGAGCACGGTCGGACGACCGATGTCGTCGAGCACGATGAAGCGCAGCAGGTTGCCGCGCGCCTTCTTGTCGCGCTGCATGGTCGCGAGGAGGGTCTGCCAGCGTCCCAGCGGGTACGTGGTCGGCAACGTCAAGGACTCCAGGATGCGGCGGTGGCGGTCCACGACCTCGTCGGAGAGGCGTCCGCTCAGGCGGCCGAGCTCGGCCGCGAACACCATGCCGACGGCGACGGCCGCGCCGTGCCGCCACTGGTAGCGCTCCGCGTGCTCGATCGCGTGACCGAGCGTGTGGCCGTAGTTGAGGATCTCGCGCAGGCCCTGCTCGGTGAAGTCCTCCCCCACCACGCGCGCCTTGATGCCGATCGAGAGCTCGACGAGCCGGCGGAACTCCGGCGACGCGGGGTCCGTCGCGAGATCCACGTCGCGTTCGATGATGTCCAGGATCTCCGGCTCGGCGATGAAGCCGTACTTCACGACCTCCCCGAACCCGGCGAGGATCTCGTTGCGCCCCAGGGACGTGAGGGTGTCGAGGTCGCAGACGACCGCGGCGGGCGCGTAGAACGCGCCGACGAGGTTCTTGCCCTCCGCCGTGTTGATGCCGGTCTTGCCGCCGACCGCGGCGTCCACCATCCCGAGCAGCGTGGTCGGCACCTGGACGAGCTTCACGCCGCGCAGCCAGGTCGCGGCGGCGAAGCCGGCGAGGTCGGTCACGGCGCCCCCACCGAAGCCGACGACGGCATCCGAGCGGGTGAAGTCGGCCTGGCCCATGATGCCCCAGAGGAAGGCCGCGACCTCCACGCGCTTCGCGGCCTCGGCGTCGGGGACCTCGGCGAGGAGCACCTCGTAGCGGCCGAGCAGCGACTCGCGCAGCTCGGCGGCCGCGGCGCCCAGGGTCGGCGGGTGCACGAGGAGCACCTTGTTCACCCCGGAGCCCAGGTGGTCCGCGAGGTCGAAGCGCACGCCGCGTCCGACGACCACGGGGTACTGGTCGTCCCCCGCGACGAGGATCTCGGTGGGGGTGTCGGCGTCGGTCATCGGTGTCCTTCCTCCTGCTCGACCCACTGGGCGATCTCTTCCACGATGGCGTCGATCGGACGGGACGAGGTGTCCGCGGTGTAGTCCGCGAGCGATGCGTACAGCTCGGCGCGGTCTGCGACGAGCCGCTTCCACGATTCGATGTCGGACACCAGCGGCCGCTTGCCGCCGGTGATCCGCTGTGCGATGGCCTCCGGCTGCACCGTGAGCAGCACGACGCGGCGGCCGGAGAGGTCGGCACGGGTGTCGAGGTCGAGCACGGCCCCGCCGCCCAGCGACACCACGCCGCCCTCGCCCAGAGCCGCGGCGACCGCCGCGCGCTCCAGGGCGCGGAAGTGCGGCTCCCCGTGATCGGCGAAGATCTCGGAGATCGGGCCGTGGGCGGCGACGACGCGCGCGTCGGTGTCGACGAACCCCAGACCGAGCCGCTTCGCGAGCCGCTTGCCCAGCCGGGTCTTGCCCGCCGCCGGCGGGCCGATCAGGACGATCGTCACGGCGTTCAGGCGTAGGGCGCGCTGACGCGCTCGGTCGCCAGGTTCTGCGGGATGGCGTCCAGGTAGCCGCGCAGGTTGCGGGCCGTCTCGGGCAGGGAGTCTCCCCCGAACTTCTCGAGGACCGAGTTGGCGAGCACGAGGGCGACCATCGCCTCGGCGACCACGCCGGCCGCCGGCACCGCGCAGACGTCGGAGCGCTGGTGGTGCGCCGCCGCCGCTTCGCTCGTCGCGATGTCGATGGTGCGCAGCGCGTGCGGCACGGTCGCGATGGGCTTCATGCCGGCGCGGACCCGCAGGACCGTTCCCGTGCTCATCCCGCCCTCGGTGCCGCCGGCCTTGTCGCTGGTGCGCACGATCGTGCCGTCCTCCGCGAGGAGTTCGTCGTGGGCCTCGGAGCCGCGGCGCGTCGTCGTCAGGAAGCCGTCGCCGACCTCCACGCCCTTGATCGCCTGGATGCCCATGAGCGCGGCGGCGAGCTGGCCGTCGAGCCGGCGGTCCCAGTGCACGTGCGAGCCGAGTCCCGGCGGGACGCCGTACGCGAGCACCTCGACGACGCCGCCGAGGGTGTCGCCGTCCTTGTGGGCGGCGTCGACCTCGGCCACCATCCGCTCGGACGTGGCGGGGTCGAAGCACCGCAGCGGATCCGCGTCGAGCGTGTCGACATCGGAGGGCGTCGGCAGCGGCGAGCCCTCGGGGACGCGCACGGGACCGATCGACAGCGTGTGGCTGACCAAGGTGATCCCCAGCTCGGCGAGGAACGAGCGCGCGATGGCGCCGAGTGCGACACGTGCGGCGGTCTCTCGGGCGCTGGCGCGCTCCAGGACCGGACGTGCCTCGTCGAAACCGTACTTCTGCATCCCGACCAGATCGGCATGCCCGGGGCGCGGACGCGTCAGCGCCGCAGCGCGACCGCCGGCGAGCTTCTCCGGCTCGACCGGCTCGGCGCTCATCACGTCGACCCACTTCGGCCACTCCGTGTTGCCGATGCGCAGGGCGATGGGGCTGCCGAGGGTGGACCCGTGACGGACGCCGCCGGAGATGTCCAGCGCGTCCTGCTCGAACTTCATCCGCGCGCCGCGACCATAGCCGAGCTTGCGGCGGGCCAGGTCGGCGCGGATGGCGTCGAGCGAGACCGGGACCCCGGCAGGGAGACCCTCCAGGACGGCGATGAGTTCGGGGCCGTGGGATTCCCCGGCCGTGAGCCAACGAAGCATGCTTCGATTGTGGCACAGCGACCGGGGGCGTCCGCGCCCTGTGACGGCGGTCAGGCCTCCAGCGGAACGCCCGCCGCGTCGATCCCGACCGCGTCGAGCATCGCCGCGAGCACGGCATCCTCGTCGGCCAGAGGCTCCAGCGGATCGCCGGACACGAAGATCCGCACCTGCAGGAGCGCCTGGTGCACCAGCATCGAGAGCCCGGAGACGACCGTGCCGCCGACCGCGCCCCACGCCGATGCCAGCGGGGTCGGCCACGGCTCATACGCCACGTCGAGCAGGACGGCCCGGCGGCGGGTGGAGTCGGTGTAGAGCACCTCGGGACGCGTACCGCCCGGGAGGGTGCTGATGACGAGCTCCGGGATGTCGAGCGAGCGGTCCGCCTGGGCGAGCGAGCGCAGGCGCACCATGAGGCCGAGCTCGTGGGCCAGCGGCTCGAGCCAGACGCTGCGCGTGAGGTCGCGCACATGCACGTCCACCCGCTCCGCGCCCAGCTCCGCCGCGGCCACGAGGGCGGACGCCGCGGTCGCTCCGCCGCCCAGGATGTGGACGTGGTGGGCGGACGTCACTCCGGCGCCGGCGAGGGCGCGGACGATGCCCGCCACATCGGTGTTGAAGCCGCGGACGGACTCCCCGTCGAAGAGGACGGTGTTTGCGGCCCCGGTCTGCTCCGCCACCCGGTCGATCTCGGTGAGCAGCGGCAGCACCGCCTTCTTGAGCGGCATCGTGAGGGACAGGCCGCGCCACTCCTCCCCCAGACCGTCGACGAAATCGGCAAGGGCGTCCTCGGTCACTTCGATGGGCTCGTAGGACCAGTCGAGGCCCAGGACGCCGTACGCGGCCTTCTGCAGCGCCGGTGACTTCGAGTGCGCGATGGGCGAACCGAGCACGGCCAGCGCGAGAGGCTTCGGCTGCGCCGTCTTCTTCGCCGCGGCAGGCGCCTTCTTCGCGGGAGCGGGCGCGGGCTCGGGCTCCGCGACCGCCTCCGGCTCGGCGTCTGCGGGCTCTTCCCGCTCTTCGGCCGCCTCCGCCTCGGCGACCGCGGCCTCTTCGGCCTGAGTCTCACGCTCGGCCTCGACGAGTGCGGCGATCGACGCCTCGGCGCCGGCCTCCGAGACACCGTCTTCGAGCGACACCTCGGCGTCCGGCGTCTCTTCTGGCTCGCGGGGGGTCTGCGGGGTGTCACTCATAGCCGGGGTTGTCCTTCATCCATTGCTGCCATTTCGCCACCGCGGCCTCGTGCTCGGCCTCGGTGGTCGAGAAGATGGTCTCGCCGGTCTCGAGGTTCCACGTCACGAAGAACATCCACGGGCCGTCCGCCGGGTGCACGACCGCGTTGATCGCGAGGTCGCCCGGGTTCGAGATGGGCCCGACCGGCAGGCCGGGGTGCACATAGGTGTTGTAGGGGTTGCTCGCGTCCGCGCGCTCCGCGTCCGTCGTCTCCACCCGGTGCGTGTTGCCCGTGCCGTACGCCACCGTCGCGTCGGACTGCAGATCCCAGCCCTGGGCGATGCGGTTGAGGAAGACGCGCGCCACCTTCGGGTAGTCGTCCTTCAGGCCGGCTTCTCGCTGGACGATGGACGCGAGCACGACCGTGTTCCAGCGGTCGGCGGGTGCCACCCCGGCGGCGTCGAGCGACTGGAACATCCGGTCGACCATGGTCTTGATCGCGTCGTGCGCCGTGGTCCCGGGAGCGAACGTGTAGGTCGCCGGGAAGAGGAAGCCCTCGAGGGTCTTCGCCTCCGCGGGCAGTCCGTAGTCGGCGGGATTCGCCGCAGCCGCCTGCAGATCGGCCAGCGGGATCTTCGTCGCGTCGGACACGGTCTGGAGGATGTCGACCTCTGCGGTCCCCTCGGGGATGACGGCCGTGTTCTCGACTCGGTTCGCCGTGTCCTGCAGAGCGATGAGCGCGGCGTTCGCACTCATCTGCTTCTTCATCTTGAACACGCCCGGCTGGAACTCCGGCTCGGGCTTCTGACGCAGCAGCAGGGAGTAGAAGGCATCGTAGGACTTGGTGACGCCCGCCTTATGGAGGTTCGTGGCGATGTCCGACCCGGTGTCGCCAGAGACGATGCTGAACATCACCTCGCCGGTGCCGTCGCCGGCGTAGTCGTCGTCCTTCGGCGTGAGGGCGTTGACCAGCTGCGCCACCTGAGGCTGGAAGATCGAGTACGCCACGGCCACCATGCCGCCGAGGATCCCCACGATGACGACCACGACCACGAGGGGCTTGATCCAACGCCGCTTACGCTTCGGCTCGGCGTGCGAGAGATAGTTCTGCTGCCGCCAGGCGAGAGGCGACTCCCCCGTCGGCGGTGCAGGATCGTCGGATTCCGGCTCGCTTCCGAGCGCGCCGAAGAGGACGCGGGCGGGATGATCGGCCTCGACGTCGTCCGAACCGTGACGGACGGCAGCGCCCACGGTCTCGCGCTCGGGCTGCTCGACGCGTGCGATGGGTCCGGTGATCACCGCGTCGAAGTCGAGACGATCGAGCGCGTCGCGGTGGTCGGCCTCCGGAGCGGGCACATCCTCGTGCGGCAACGGCTGCGGCTGCGGGGTCTCGCCGCTCTCATCGGCGCCGCGCGCCTCCCGGGCCGCCCGCGCTTCGCGACGGGTCATCGGCTGCCGGTTGACGGCCGGGAAGACGGGGGGTTCCGGTCGATCCTCGGGGTTCTTCGACAAGCTCAGGGTCCAATGCTCGATTCGACGGGTTGGCCCGGCGGGCGGCCGGAGGCGCGCTCCGCGTCGAGGGCATGCTGCAAAATTATCGTGGCGGCCACCTGATCCACCACCGGACGCGCGCTTTTCGAGTTCTTGCCGGACGCGCGGAGGGCCGAATGGGCCGACACGGTCGACAGCCGTTCGTCGACGAGGCGGACCGGGACGTCGATATCGGCGTCCAGTGCCTCGGCGAATGCGACCGCGTCCTCGGTGGACGGCGTGCGCGCGCCCGAGAGC
Source organism: Leifsonia naganoensis (assembly GCF_013410615.1). Classification (NCBI taxonomy): domain Bacteria; kingdom Bacillati; phylum Actinomycetota; class Actinomycetes; order Micrococcales; family Microbacteriaceae; genus Leifsonia; species Leifsonia naganoensis. Next base: position 3,620,526 of record NZ_JACCHJ010000001.1, on the reverse strand, counting down.
GCCAACGGCAACCCGACGATAATCTCGAAAACTCCGAGTTCAGTCACAATGTCGGCGATTCTCCGCCGATCCGCAGTGTCTTCGGAGCGCGCGACCGTCTCCACCGGCGTCGCGATCATGCCGTGCGGGTCGGACCGGCTGACGCCGATCCGCACCTTGCCGACGTCGATCCCGAGCCGGACACCGGTGCGCATCCGGCTATCCGATCGCCGAGACGACCGCGCTCAGCGCCGCCGGGATGGCGGTCGCATCCGTGCCGCCGCCCTGCGCGAGGTCGGCCTTGCCGCCGCCTCCACCGCCGAGCACGCCGGCCGCCGTCTTCGCCAGCGCACCGGCGTTCGCGCCCGCGTCACGAGCCGCCTGGTTGGTCGCCACGATCACGACCGGCTTGCCACCCGCCTGCGCGGCCAGCGCCACGACGGCCGGGTCCGAACCCAGTCGCTCGCGGACCGTGGTCACGAGGAGGCGGAGGTCGTCGGCCGATCCCAGCGTGCCCGCGTCCTCTGCCACGACCGTGAAGGTGCCGCGACGCGACGACGACTCGATGAGCGCGGGCACCTTGTCGAGCACCGCGCGCGCCTCGAACGCCTGGATCCGCTTCTCCGCCGCCTTCAGGTTCGCCAGCAGGTCGGCGATCTTCTCGGGGAGCTGCTCACGCGGCGTCTTCAAGGTGCCGGAGAGCTGCGAGACGATCGTGCGCTCGACGGCGAGGTCGCGGAAGGCCTCGAGACCGACGAGCGACTCGACCCGGCGGTTCGTCGAGCCGACGGACGACTCGCTGACGAGGTTGATCATCCCGATCTCCGCGCTCGTGGCCACGTGCGTTCCCGCGCAGAGCTCGCGCGACCAGGGACCGCCGATGTCCACGACGCGGACGACGTCGCCGTACTTCTCGCCGAAGAGGGCCATCGCCCCCAGTGACTTCGCCTCGTCGAGCGGCAGCTCGCGCGTCGACACCTCGAGGTTCTGGCGGATCGCGTTGTTCGAGATCTCCTCGATCTCGCTGCGCGTCTCGGGCGAGAGCGCCTGGTTCCAGGAGAAGTCGAGGCGCAGGTAGCCGGCCTTGTTGTACGAACCGGACTGGTGGGCGTTCGAGCCGAGCACCTGACGCAGCGCCGCGTGGATGATGTGCGTGCCGGAGTGCGCCTGGCGCGCCCCACGGCGGTACTCGTGGTCGACGAGGCTCGTCGCCGGCGCACCGACCCCGACCTCGCCGCTGCGGACGAGCACCTTGTGGCTGATCAGACCCTTGACCGGCTTCTGCACGTCGAGGACCTCGAGCTCGTAACCCGGTCCCACGATCGTGCCCGCGTCGGCGTCCTGACCGCCGGACTCGGCGTAGAGCGCGGTCGCCCCGAGGATGATCTCGCCCACCTGGCCCTCGACGGCCTTGTTCACCGAGTTGCCGTCGACGATGAGGCCGAGCACGCTCGACTCCGTCTCGAGCTCGGTGTAGCCGGTGAAGACTGTCTCGCCCTGAGCGCGGAAGGCGCTATAGACCGAGAGGTCGGCCAGGGCGGTCTTCTTCGCCTTGGCATCGGCCTTCGCCCGCGAGCGCTGGTCCGCCATCAGGGTGTCGAAGGCGGCGCGGTCGACGCTCAGGCCGGCCTCCTCCGCCATCTCGAGCGTGAGGTCGATCGGGAAGCCGTAGGTGTCGTGGAGCAGGAACGCGGTGTCGCCCGCGAGCTGCTTCTTGCCGGCGTTGCGCGTGTTCGAGACCGCGGTGTCGAGGATGCTCGTGCCCGCGGCCAGGGTGCGGAGGAAGGTCTCCTCCTCGGCGTAGGCCAGCTGGGAGACGCGGTCGAACTCGGTCGCGACCTCGGGATACGCCGCCTTCATCGCGTCACGGGAGGCCGGGAACAGCTCCGGGAAGGTCGCTGCCTCGACGCCGAGGAGGCGCATCGCGCGCACCGTGCGGCGCAGGAGGCGGCGGAGGACGTAGCCGCGGCCCTCGTTCGACGGCGTCACGCCGTCGACCATGAGCATCAGCGCGCTGCGGACGTGATCGGCCACGACGCGCAGCCGGACGTCGTCCTCGTGCGCCTCGTTGCCGTAGGGCTTCTCGGCCAGCTGGGCGGCACGGTCCAAGACCGGTCGCACCTGGTCGATCTCGTACATGTTGTCGACGCCCTGCTTGATGAACGCGACGCGCTCCAGGCCCATGCCGGTGTCGATGTTCTTCTTCGGCAGGTCGCCGAGGATCTCGAAGTCCTTCTTGCCGTCACCCTCACCACGCAGGTACTGCATGAAGACGAGGTTCCAGATCTCGACGTAGCGGTCGTCGTCGGTCGCCGGACCGCCGTCGATGCCGTACGCCGGGCCGCGGTCGAAGAAGATCTCGGAGCAGGGGCCTGCCGGTCCGGGCTGGCCGGTCGACCAGTAGTTGGTGTCCTTGCCGAGGCCCTGGATGCGCTCCGGCGGGAGGGTGGAGACGCGACCCCAGATCTCGCGGGCTTCGTCGTCGTCCTCGTAGACGGTGACCCAGAGGTCCTTCGGGTCGAAGCCGAGGCCGCCCTCGTCCTCCGAGGTGGTCAGCAGGTCCCAGGCGAAGGTGATCGCCTGCTCCTTGAAGTAGTCGCCGAACGAGAAGTTGCCGCACATCTGGAAGAACGTGCCGTGGCGCGGCGTCTTGCCGACCTCGTCGATGTCCAGGGTGCGGATGCACTTCTGCACGCTGGTCGCCCGCGGGAACGGCGCCGGCACCACACCGGTCAGGTACGGAACGAACGGCACCATCCCGGCCACGGTGAAGAGCAGCGACGGGTCGTCACTGACGAGGGAGGCGGACGGGACGACGGTGTGGCCGCGCTGCGCGAAGAAGTCGAGCCAGCGGCGGTGGATTTCAGCGGTCTGCATGGGTTCCGGTCGGTCGAAGCTGCGGGGGTGGGTGGTGGGCGCTGGTCAGTCGCCGTCGATCGCGGAGCGGATCTCCGCCTCGCGCTGACGGTAGCCGTCCGAGACGGCCTCGCCGAAGTCGCGCGCCTTGCGGTCGAGCGAGCTGAAGAACTCCCGACCCTTCGCAGTCTCGTTGACCTGGTGGGCGACGGCGAAGCCGATGCCCACGCCGACGAGGAGCCACAGGAAACTCTTCATTGCTGTTCTTCCCTCCGTGTCCGGTGCGCGAGCACACCTGAACGAGTCTAATGGCAGGGGGCGCAGACGGGGGCGGCTCTACTTCGAGCGCGCGCGCCGGCTTCCCCGAGCGCCGCCGGCGGCCCCGAAGGCCGCCTTCACGGCGGCGCTGAACCCGGCCAGCTTGATGAGCGGGCCGCCAACGGTCGCCGCGAAGAGCGAGACGAGGGCGGACACGTTCCCGGTCACGTCGGCGACGTTCTTGGTGATCACATCGACCCGGGCAAGCTGCTTGTTGGTCTCCCGGATGGTCGTGGCCGTCTCATCCAGGATCGGCGTGATCCCGTCGCTGGCGTCTTTGATCGAGTCGCGGGTCTGGTCGAGCACGCGGCCGAACTTGAGCAGCGGCACGGCGATGAAGCCGACGAGGACGGCGAACACGCCCGCCGCGATGAGTCCTGCGATGTCGCCACCAGACACGAGTCGTCCTTCCATTCCGCCACCGGCATACTCGACAAGCGTAGCCCCGCTCGGGCGCCTGTCCAGCGCCAGGGACGACGAAACGGGGCCGCGGCCGAAGCCACGACCCCGTTCCGGGAGTCTCGCGGAGCCTTAGCGGGCCGCGTAGTACTCGACGACCAGCTGGACCTCACAGGTCACGGGGACCTCGGCGCGCTTCGGGCGACGCTCGAGGCGGGCCTGGAGCTTGTCGATCTCGACGTCGAGGTAGGCCGGGACCTTGGGCAGGACGTCGACGTGTCCGCCGGCGGCCGCGACCTGGAAGGGCTCGGTGCCCTCGGAACGGGCCTTGACGTGGATGAGCTGACCCGGCTTCACGCGGAAGGAGGGGCGGTCCACGATCTTGCCGTCGACGAGGATGTGGCGGTGCACCACGAACTGGCGGGCCTGCGAGATCGTGCGGGCGAAGCCGGCGCGGAGCACGAGCGCGTCGAGACGCATCTCGAGGAGCTCGACCAGGTTCTCACCGGTCAGGCCCTGGGTGCGGCGGGCCTCTTCGAAGGCGATGCGGAGCTGCTTCTCGCGGATGCCGTACTGGGCGCGCAGACGCTGCTTCTCGCGCAGACGCACGGCGTAGTCGGAGTCGGCCTTGCGCTTGGTGCGGCCGTGCTCACCGGGGGCGTACGGGCGCTTCTCGAGGTAGCGCGCGGCCTTCGGGGTGAGCGCGATGCCGAGGGCACGCGACTCGCGGGTCTTGCTGCGGGAACGTGAAGACACGGTTTCCTTTCAATGGTCTCTCTAGTACATGGACTGCGGGACGCGACTGAGGCGCCCGCGCGCACGACGAGTGCGCTGAGAGAGGGATTAACTGCCAGGGGCGCCCGGCTACAGGACCATCCCCTTCGAGAACGTGATGAGCACAGCCGCACGCCGCACACGCTTCTAGGCCCATCGAGTGTATCAGAATGCGGTCAGCGTCCGCGCACGATGCGGCGCAGCTTCGCCAGGCGGGCCGAGAGGTCGCGCTCGTTGCCGTGATCAGTCGGCGTGTAGTACGTCGTCTCCTTCAACTCGTCGGGCAGGTACTGCTGCTCGAGGACGCCCAGCGCGTCGTCGTGCGGATACTTGTACCCCTTGCCGTGACCGAGCCGTTTCGCCCCGGGGTAGTGCGCGTCGCGCAGGTGCTTCGGCACGCGGCCGATCTTGCCGGCACGCACATCCGCGATGGCCGCGTCGAGCGCCATGTAGGCGGCGTTCGACTTGGGAGCCGTGGCCAGGTGCACAACGGCCTGCGCGAGCGGGATGCGCCCTTCCGGCATCCCGACGAACTGCACAGCGTCCGCTGCGGCGATCGCGACGACCAGCGCCTGCGGGTCCGCCATCCCGATGTCCTCCGAGGCGGAGATGATGATGCGGCGGGCGATGAAGCGCGGGTCCTCCCCCGCCTCGATCATCCGGGCGAGGTAGTGGAGCGCCGCATCCACGTCGGAGCCGCGCACCGACTTGATGAAGGCGCTGATGACGTCGTAGTGCTCGTCGCCGTTGCGGTCGTAGCGCAGGAGAGCACGGTCAACAGCCTGGGCGACGATCTCCGCCGTGATGACCGGCTTCTTCTTCGACGTGGCGGGCGTGGCGGACGCCGCGGAGACGGATGCCGCCTCCAGTGCGGTCAGGGCGCGTCGGGCGTCGCCGGACGCGAGCCGGATGATCGCGGCGCGGGCGTCGTCGGCGAGCGTGTAGTGATCGCCGAGGCCGCGGTCGTCGGTCACCGCGCGGTCGACCACCACGCCCAGATCGTCGTCGCTCAACGTCTCGAGGGTCAGCAGGAGCGATCGCGACAACAGCGGCGAGATCACCGAGAACGACGGGTTCTCGGTGGTCGCCGCGACGAGGATCACCCAGCCGTTCTCGACACCGGGGAGCAACGCGTCCTGCTGGGCCTTGGTGAACCGATGGATCTCGTCGAGGAAGAGCACGGTCGACACGCCGTAGAGATCACGGGTGGAAAGCGCCTCGTCCATGACGAGACGGACGTCCTTCACACCGGCGGTGACCGCCGAGAGCTCGACGAACTTGCGGCCGGACGAGTGCGCGATGGCCTGCGCGAGCGTCGTCTTGCCCGTTCCGGGCGGCCCCCACAGGATGACCGAGACCGAGCCGGTCTCCCCGGACTGGTCGGACGCGAGGGCGACCAGCGGTGAGCCCGGACGCAGCAGATGCCGCTGACCCGCCACCTCGTCGAGCGAGGTCGGCCGCATGCGCACAGCGAGCGGCGTCGCTCCCATACGGAGCCCGGGTTGCACATCGACCATCCCACCAGGCTACCGGCCACCACCGACACCGGCTCCCGCCCGCCGCCGACGCGCCACGCGCTGGTTTGGCGTCCATAGGCGTGCCGGATAAGGTTCTCCTGACCCGCGGACCGGTCTTCCTCGGGACACCGACTCCCCGCTCGACGGCGCCCCTCGGAGGACACACGTGGCACCCAGCAAGCCGAACGACCGCGACGCCCGGCAGGCGCGAGAGCGCCTGCGCGCCTACCAGGCGAGGCAGACCGTGCACGAGACGAAGGTCAAGCGCCGCAAGCGCGACAACTGGATCGCCGGCATCGCCGTCGTAGTCGTCGTCGGTCTCGCGGTCGCCACCCAGCTCCTCTACTTCACAGGCGGTCCCGGTGCGGCCACCGCATCATCCTCGGCGTCTCCGTCCGCGACGCCGACGCCCACCCCCGCCGCGACCGGCGCGAACACCGGCGACGTCCCGTCCTCGAGCATCGCCGAGGGCCGCGACTGGAAGGGTTCGCTCGTCATCAACGGGATCGACCTGGGTGTCACGCTCGACGGCAAGCAGGCCCCGCAGGCCGTGTCGTCGACCATCTCGCTCGCCCAGAAGGGTTTCTACGACGGCCTGAGCTGCCACCGGCTGACCACCGACGGCATCTTCGTGCTCCAGTGCGGCGACCCCAACGGCGACGGCAGCGGCGGCCCCGGCTACTCGTACGGCCCCGTGGAGAACGCCCCGAAGGACGGCGTGTACCCGGCCGGGACCATCGCGATGGCCCGCCAGAGCGGTAACGGCTACAGCCAGGGCAGCCAGTTCTTCATCGTCTACAAGGACAGCCCCATCCCGTCCGACGCCGCGGGCGGCTACACCGTCCTCGGCACCATCACGAGCGGTCTCGACACCCTCACCTCCGACATCGTCGCCAAGGGCGTCGACGGCGGCGGGACGGACGGCAAGCCCGTCGTCGCGACCAAGATCGACAGCTTCACGCTGCAGTGATGCGGCGCGTGCAATAGGCTGATTCCACCGTGGGGCGGGCTCTCCGCCCTGACCGCACAGCAGCAAGGTGAGACTCTTGGCTACTTCTGAACAGCACCCCTGGGGTCGCGTCGACGAGACCGGTACCGTGTACGTCCGCGAGGGCGACGGGGAACGCACCGTCGGCCAGTACCCGGACGGCACGCCCGAGGAGGCGATCGCCTACTTCGAGCGCAAGTACACCGATCTCGCCGGGCAGGTCTCGCTGCTGGAGCAGCGCGCCCGGCGCGGCGCCCCGGCCGGTGACGTGGCGAAGTCGGTCGCGAACCTCCGCTCGGCCGTCGAGGGCGCGAACGCCGTCGGCGACCTCGCGTCGCTCCTCACGCGCCTGGACGCGCTGGGCGGCACCGTCGAGGAGCTGACGGAGCAGCAGAGCGCCGAGGCCAAGGCGGCCGTCGAGGCCGCGATCGCCGAGCGCACGGCCATCGTCGACGAGGCGGAGGCCCTCGCCGCGCAGGACCCGGAGCGCACGCAGTGGAAGCAGACGACGTCCGCCCTCGACGAGCTCTTCGCACGCTGGCAGGCCCACCAGCACGACGGTCCACGCCTGCCGAAGAACGAGGCGAACGAGCTCTGGAAGCGGTTCCGTGCCGCGCGCTCCACGATCGAGCACAACCGCAAGGCGTTCTTCGCCGACCTGGACAACCAGCACCGCGACGTGCGCAGCCGCAAGAACGCGCTCATCGAGCAGGCCGAGCGACTCATCCCCCAGGGTGCCGACGGCGTGCCCGAGTACCGTCGCCTGCTCGACCAGTGGAAGCTGGCCGGCCGTGCCGGCAAGAAGAACGACGACGCCCTCTGGGCGCGCTTCAAGGCGGCGGGTGACGCGATCTACTCGGCGAAGGCCGAAGTCGACGCACGCGACAACGTGGAGTACGAAGCCAACCTCCAGGCGAAGCTCGCGCTCCTCGACGAGGCCGAGCCGCTCCTGAAGGAGACGGACCGCGACACGGCCCGCAACGCCCTGCTTTCCATCCAGGAGCGCTGGGATGCGATCGGCCGGGTCCCGCGCGAGCAGGTCCGCCCGATCGAGGACCGCCTGCGCAAGGTCGAGACCGCTGTCCGGCGCCTCGACGAGGAGCACTGGGAGCGCAACAACCCCGAGAAGAAGGCGCGCACCGAGGGACTCGCCAGCCAGCTCAACGCCGCCATCGCGAAGCTGGAGGACGAGCTCGCCGAGGCGAAGGCCGGCGGCGATGCCGCCAAGGTCAAGGCCGCTCAGGAGGCCCTCGACGCGCGCAAGATCTGGCTCGACGCGCTCGGCTGATCCTCCACAGCCGGGCCACGAACCCGACTTCTCCACAGATCTCCCTCTCCGTCGTCTCCCCGGCGTCGCACCCGCCACGCTGGGGAGATGACCGAGACACTGTGCCCCGCCCTCCTCGACCGACACGTCCTGCCTCTCGCCGAGCTGCTCTCGCTCTGCCTGGACGGTCAGGTCTATCGGGTCGGAGAGTCCTTCGCTCCGATGGACACCCCCGACACCCCAGCGCTCCGAGCCCGCGCCCTGGCGGCGACGGTCCCACGTCGCGCCATCGCCGAACGCGCCACAGCGGCGTGGATCCACGGCACGCGCAGCGCTCCACCGCCTCGGCCCCAGGTCTGCCTCGACCCGTCACGTCGCGGCACACGCCTTCCCGTGAGCGTCGACGGCCGCCAGCGGACCTTCAAGCAGGGTGAGACGCATCCCATAGGGCCGATCGCCGTGACCACTCCCCTGCGCACGGCGGCGGACCTTCTGCTGGGCGCGACCGCATTCGACGACGCGGCCGCGCTCGAGGTACGCCATCTGCTCTCCCTGGCGTCGGCGACGCCAGAGGCGCTGCGCCACTACGTGCCGCGCACCCGCCGCGGCGGATCCACACGCGCGACGCAGAGGATCCGCTCCGTCGAGCAGGTCCGGCTGCCGCTGGTGGAAGCCGGGAGCAGCGATGTCAGCCGGCGCTGACGCGGTACACGTCGTAGACGGCGTCGATGCGCCGCACGGCGTTGAGCACGCGGTCCAGGTGAGTCGTGTCCCCCATCTCGAACACGAACCGGCTGAGGGCCAGCCGGTTGCTCGAGGTGGTCACCGTCGCCGACAGGATGTTGACGTGGTGCTCCGAGAGCACCCGGGTCACGTCGGAGAGCAGGCCGGCGCGATCGAGGGCCTCGACCTGGATCTGCACGAGGAACACGCTCTTCGAGCTCGGCGCCCACTCCACGTCGATCATGCGCTCCGGCTCCTGCAGGAGGGACTGCACGTTGTGGCAGTTCGCCTGGTGCACCGAGACGCCCTGACCGCGCGTGATGAAGCCGACGATCGGGTCGCCGGGGACCGGCGTGCAGCACTTCGCGAGCTTGACCAGGATGTCCGGCGCGCCACGCACCAGGACGCCGGAGTCGCTGTTCCGCAGCTGACGTCGACCCTTGACGGGGATGTCGATCTCGCCGTCCGACTCGACGTCGCTCTGCAGCGACGCGACGACCTTCTCAATGACCGACTGGGTGGAGACGTGCCCCTCGCCCACGGCGGCGTAGAGCGTCGACACGTCCGCGTACTTCAGAGACGAGGCGACCTCCACGAGGGCGTCCTGCGTCATCAGCTTCTGGAGCGGGAGGTTCTGCTTGCGCATGGCGCGCGCGATCGCGTCCTTGCCCTGCTCGATGGCCTCGTCGCGGCGCTCCTTGGTGAACCACTGGCGGATCTTGTTCCGCGCGCGAGGGCTCTTGACGAAGTTCAGCCAGTCCTGGCTCGGGCCGGAGTCCGGGTTCTTGGAGGTGAAGATCTCGACGACGTCTCCGGTCGCAAGCGTGCTCTCGAGCGGGACCAGCCGGCCGTTGACCTTGGCGCCCATCGTGCGGTGACCGACCTCGGTGTGCACCGCGTAGGCGAAGTCCACGGGAGTCGCGCCGGCCGGGAGGCCGATCACACGACCCTTCGGCGTGAAGACGTAGACCTCTTTCGCGCCGATCTCGAACCGGAGGGAGTCGAGGAACTCGGACGGGTCCGCGGTCTCGGCCTGCCAGTCGGAGATGTGCGCGAGCCAGGCGAGGTCGGTGTCGGGGGTGGCCGGGCCGCCGGCGCTCTTGCCGGTGGTCTGCTCCTTGTACTTCCAGTGCGCCGCGACACCGAACTCGGCACGCTGGTGCATCTCCTCCGTGCGGATCTGGATCTCGACCGGACGGCCCTGCGGCCCGATCACGGTCGTGTGGAGCGACTGGTACAGGTTGAACTTCGGCGTTGCGATGTAGTCCTTGAACCGGCCCGGCATCGGCGTCCACCGCGCGTGGATCTGACCGAGCACCGCGTAGCAGTCGCGCACGGTGTTCACGAGCACGCGGATGCCGACGAGGTCGTAGATGTCGTCGAACTCGCGGCCGCGCACCACCATCTTCTGGTAGATCGAGTAGTACTGCTTCGGTCGTCCGGCGACCTTGCCGCGGATGCGGGCGGACTTCAGGTCGTCGTTGATCGCGTCGATCACCTGCTGCACGAGGCGTTCGCGCTCGGGCGTCCGCTGCTTCACGAGGCTCTCGATCTCGGCGTAGAGCTTCGGGTAGAGCACGGCGAACGACAGGTCCTCGAGCTCCCACTTGATCGCCTGGATGCCCAGTCGGTGCGCCAGCGGCGCGTAGATCTCGAGCGTCTCCGTGGCCTTGCGGGTCGCATTGGCGGCGGGGACGAAGCCCCACGTCCGCGCGTTGTGGAGCCGGTCGGCCAGCTTGATGATCAGCACGCGGATGTCCTTCGACATCGCGACGATCATCTTGCGCACGGTCTCCGCCTGCGCACTGTCCCCGTACTTGACCTTGTCGAGCTTGGTGACACCGTCGACCAGCATCGCGATCTCGTCGCCGAACTGGTCGCGCAGCTCGTCGAGCGTGTACTCCGTGTCTTCGACCGTGTCGTGCAGCAGCGCCGCGGCGATGGTCTTCGCGCCGATCCCGAGGTCGGCGATGATCTGCGCCACGGCGACGGGATGGGTGATGTACGGCTCACCGGAGCGCCGCTTCTGACCGCTGTGTGCGCGTTCCGCGACGGCGTAGGCGCGCTCGATGAGCGACAGGTCGGCCTTCGGGTGATGCATGCGGACCGTGCGGATAAGGGTGTCGACCGCGCCGGCGGGCTGCGCCCGCGAGAAGATGCGCGGCACGAGGCGGCGCAGCGAGGCGGACTGCGGTGTCGATGTATCAACCATGTGCGCGCCTCCTGTGCTCCATTATCGCCGCATCACGAGGCCGTTCCGGCCACGATCCGCTCGCAGCGATCAGCTGACGGTCCCGGAGGGGCTCGCGCCCCGCTCGACCGGTGCGCCGGTGGACTCCCAGGCGATCATGCCGCCCGCCACGTTCGCGGCCGGGAAGTCGGCCCGGAGGAGGGCGTCGGTCACCATCCGGGAACGGCCGCCCGAGTGACAGATCACAAGAATCTGCTGGTCTTCGGGGAGCTCGTCCTGGCGGTCCTGGAGCTGCGACAGCGGGATGAGGTGGGCGTCCGGAGAGCGCACCTCATCCCACTCCTGCGGCTCGCGGACGTCGAGGAGCCAGGCCTCGCCGGCCGCGATGATCTCGCGAGCGCGGGCAGCGCTCACCTCGTCTTCGGAGAGATACGGGCCGCCCATGCGCTCGCGCTACTTCGCCGCGACCGCTTCGGCAGCCGCCGAGGCGGCCTTCGGACGGATGGCGCGCACCTTCGCGTCGTGCTTCTTCACGGCCGCCTCGCCCTCGCGGAACTGCGAGTACATCGGCGCGGCCAGGAAGATCGTGGAGTACGTGCCGACGATGATGCCGATCAGCAGCGCGAGCGAGATGTCGCGCAGGGTCGCCGCACCGAGCGCGTAAGCGCCGATGAAGAGGATCGACGCGACCGGCAGCACCGCGACGACGGCGGTGTTGATCGACCGCACGAGGGTCTGGTTGACCGCGAGGTTGACCGATTCGGCGAACGTCCGCCTGGTCAGCTCCATCTCCTCCCGGGTGTTCTCCCGGACCTTGTCGAAGACCACGACGGTGTCGTACAGCGAGTAGCCGAGGATCGTCAGGAAGCCGATCATCGTCGCGGGCGACACCTCGAAGCCCACCAGGGCGTAGATGCCCGCCGTGATGATGAGGTCGTGGAACAGGGAGATGATCGCCGAGGCCGACATCTTCCACGTGCGGAAGTACAGGGCCATCGCGATGAACGCCAGCAAGAGGAAGACGACGAGTCCCTGGATGGACTGCTGCGTCACGTCAGCGCCCCAGGACGGGCCGATGAACGTCGACGCGACCTCGGTGTCCGGCACGCCGTACGCCTTCGCCAGCGCGTCCGCCACGGCCTTCGTCTGGGTGTCCGACAGCTGGTCGGTCTGCACCTGGACGGCGTTGGCGCCGACGACGCTGACGTGCGAGACGGCATCCGGCACGACGCTCGTCACGGCGTTCTGCGCCTTGTCGGTGTTCGTGTCCTCGACGTTGGTGATCTGGAACTGCGATCCACCGCGGAACTCGATCGAGAAGTTGAACCCGCCCTTGATGATCGGGATCAGGATCGACACGATCACCATCGCAGCCGCGATGATGTACCAGATCTTGCGCTTGCCGACGAAGTCGAACGAGCGCGCACCGGTGTAGAGGTCGTTACCGAATTTGGTGAGACGACTGGCGGCCATCAGGAGTCCTTCCCATCGGTCGAACGATCGGAGGAGGTCGAGGCGCCGGTCAGCTCCGCTGCCTTGCGCTCGGCGATCGTCTGGCGGCGAGCCGCCTCCTTGCTGCTGCGTGCAGCGGTGCCCGCACCGACCTTCGCCGCGGTGGGCGAACGGAACTGGGCGGCACCGCGGTACACGGCGCCGAGCGCCTCCGGGTCGAGACCCGACCACGCGTGCCCGGTGCTGAAGAAGCGCGTGCGTCCCAGCAACTGCAGCGTCGGGTGCGTGAACAGCAGCACCACGATGACGTCGATGATCGTCGTCAGACCCAGCGTGAACGCGAAGCCACGGACGTTTGCCGCCGCGAGGATGTACAGCACGACTGCGGCCAGGAGGTTGGTGGCCTTCGATGCGTAGATCGTCCGGCGGGCACGTGCCCATCCGGCCTCGACCGCCGACTCCAGACTTCGGCCGTCGCGCAGCTCGTCTCGTATTCGTTCGAAGTAGACGATGAACGAGTCCGCTGTGAATCCGATCGCGACGATGAGTCCCGCCACGCCGGCGAGCGACAGACGGTACCCGTAGTGCCACGAGAGCAGCGAGATCGTGAGCCAGGTGAGCACACCGGCCACGACGAGCGAGAAGATCGTGACGAGGCCGAGCAGGCGGTACTGGAAGAACGTGTAGATCGCGACCAGGATGAGGCCGATCAGACCGGCGATGAGACCGGCGATGAGCTGTGCCGAACCGAGCGTCGCCGAGATCGTGTCCTGGCTCTGCACCTTGAAGCTGAACGGCAGTGCGCCGAACTTGAGCTGGTCGGCGAGGGCCTTGGCGCTCGTCTCGGTGAAGTTACCCGTGATCTGCGGCTTGCCGTCGGTGATCGCGGCCTGCGTGGTCGGAGCCGAGATGACCTTGCCGTCGAGGACGATCGCGAACTGGTTCTGAGCGCCGGTGAGGCTCACCAGACGGGTCGTGACATCCGCGAACTGCTTGGTTCCGGTCGAGTCGAAGACGATGTTGACGGCCCACTGACCGGTGGTCACGCCCTGCGAGCTCTGCACCAGGCCGGCGCTCGCGTCGCTGATGTTCTGGCCCTTCACCTCGACCGGGCCGAGCAGGTACTTGACCTGGTCCTGGTCGTCGCAGGTGATGAGCGGCTGATCGGTCGGCGCGGCGCTGTCGTCCTGCGACTTGTTCGCCGCGCACGAGTACGCGTCGAAGTCCGCCTGGAGCTTGGGCGTGACCCAGGCGAGGTCGCTGCCATTCGTCGGCGAGGTCGACGGGGTCGACTGCAGGCCGGGCGCCGGGGTCGGCGCCGGCGTCGACTTGCCGTCCGCGCCGACGACCTCGTTGGTCGGGCCGCCCGAGATCAGGACCGGACGGAAGTCGAGGCGTGCGCTCGACTTCACCCGGTTCAGGGTCTCCTCGTCGGGCTTGCCCGGGAGGGAGACCACGATGTTGCGCGAGCCCTCGGTGGAGATCTGCGCCTCGGAGATGCCGGAGGCGTCGATGCGCTGACGGATGATCGAGACGGCCTGGTCCAGCTGCTGCTGCTGGATCTGCTGGCCGTTCTCGACCTGCGGCGTCAGGATCACCTGGGTGCCGCCCTCGAGGTCGAGAGCGAGCTTCGGCAGCCACGTCGCGTTGCTGAACAGCACGCCGGCGGTGAGAGTCCCCAGGAGGACCACCACCAGCACGCCGAGCCATGTCAGGGAACGCCAGGCTTTCTTGGCCGGGGTCGACTTTGCCACCTAGGAACTCAGCTTTCTACGAGTGTTCCGCGCGCGCAGAAGCGCCGCGGCCCACGGGTCGGGAGTTAGTCGTCGCTCTTCGCGCCGGGCTTCTTCGAGGTCTCGTCGATCCGCTCGCCGTACTCCGGCGCATCCAGACGGATCGCGTGGTCCTCGTTGAGCTCGGTGGCGCCGGTGGTGAGCTCGGCGTCCGCGTCGGCCTCGGCCGGCTCGGCGACGGTGGGCTCGACGACGCGGGCGAGCACCTGGCGGTGCACCTTGATGACGTGCCCGGGGCTGGTCTCGACGAGCGCGGTGTTGTCGTCCTCGTTGACGGACAGCAGCGTCCCGTAGAGCCCGAAGTTGGTCATGACCTCGGCGCCCGGCACCATCTTCGAACGCGTCTCAGCCTGCTCCTTCTGGCGCTTGCGGCTGTTGCGGAACATGAAGAAGATGAGGGCCGCCAGGATGACGACCATCACAATAGTCAGCGGATCAATGGCCATGAATTTCTGCCGAACCTTCCGGTGGGGAGTCTAAGGGGCCGAACGGCCACCTCACATCATAAGTCATCGATCAGGGAAGGTTGCTCCGAACGACCTTGGTGCGGGCCGGGAATACCGAAATGCCGCCAGGCCGCGGGCGTCGCGACCCGCCCTCGGGGGGTGCGGGAGAGCAGCCCGATGCGCACCAGGAACGGCTCGACGACCGACTCGATCGTCTCCGCCTCCTCCCCCACCGAGACCGCCAGGGTGTTCAGGCCGACCGGCCCTCCGTCGAAGCGCTCGAGAATGGCGTGCAGGACGGCGCGGTCGAGGCGGTCCAGGCCGAGGGGGTCGACGTCGTACAGCTCGAGCGCGGCACCCACCGCGGCCAGGTCGGCGTCGCCGCCGTGCACGAGGGCGTAGTCGCGGACCCGGCGCAGCAGCCGGTTGGCGATACGCGGGGTCCCCCGGCAGCGCCCGGCGATCTCGGCCAGAGCCTCCCGGTCTATGTCGAGCTCGAGCATCGTGGCCGCGCGGGCCAGGACCTGCGTCAGCTCGGACTCGTCGTAGAACTCCAGGTGCGCGGTGAAGCCGAACCGGTCGCGCAGCGGGTTCGGCAGCAGCCCGGAACGGGTGGTCGCACCGACGAGGGTGAACGGGGCCAGGTCGAGCGGGATGGAGGTCGCGCCCGCCCCCTTGCCGACCATGATGTCGATGCGGAAGTCCTCCATCGCGAGGTACAGCATCTCCTCCGCGGAGCGCGCCATGCGGTGGATCTCGTCGATGAAGAGGACCTCGCCCGGCGTGAGCGACGACAGCAGGGCCGCCAGGTCACCGGCGTGCTGGATGGCCGGGCCGCTCGACAGACGCAGCGGGCGTCCGCTCTCGTGCGCGACGATCATGGCGAGCGTCGTCTTGCCGAGCCCGGGCGGGCCGGCGAGGAGGATGTGGTCCGCGGTGCGGTCCTGCATCTTCGCCGCCGTGAGCAGCAGCTGGAGCTGGCCGCGCACCTTCGCCTGCCCGACGAACTCGGCGAGCGAACGGGGGCGCAGCGCACCTTCGAAAGCGAGCTCGGACTCGGACTCGAGCTCGGGGGCGGTCAGGTCGTCGCTCATCGGGCGCCCTGCGCGGCCGGGCCGAGGTGGGCCAGAGTCAGGCGGAGCAGCGTCTGCACCGAGTCGCGCGCGGACTCGTCGGTGTCGGCGACGACGTCGGCGATCGCCTCCCCCGCCACCTTCTCGGGCCAGCCGAGGCCGACGAGAGCGATCAAGACGCTGTCGGCGACGGAGGACGGCGCGCCCGCGGCCTTCACGGCGGGCGCGACGCGACGGGTGGCGACGAGCTTGCCCGTCAGCGACACCACGATGAGCTTGGCCGTCTTGGGACCGATCCCCGAGACCTTCCGGAACGGCGCGTCATCGTCAGCCGCGACGGCGTCGGCGATCTGGTCGGGCGCGAGCACGGACAGGACGCCGATCGCCGACTTCGGCCCCACACCGGTGACCCCGGTGAGGAGCTCGAACACGTCGAGCTGCTCGCGGTCGAGGAAGCCGAAGAGCTGCAGGGAGTCCTCTCGCACGATCATCGACGTGTGGACGAACGCCTCGTCGCCGACGCGGAGGGAGAGGACATGGTCGGGGGTCAGCTGCACGGCGAAGCCGACGCCACCGACCTCGATCACGGCGTTGCCGCCGCTCGCGGAGAGGACGGTGCCGCGGAGAGAGGAGATCACCTGGCCAGCCTACGGGGCGCCGCCGACGCCCGGGCGGACCGCTCCGCGGCGAGCCACGCGGCCTGCGCGGGAGTCTGCGCGGCTGCGCCGGCCGGGGCCTGGGTCGCTCCCCCGCCTCCCGCTCGCGGTGCCGGGGCCTGCCCGCCGCGCCAGGCGTGGCAGATCGCGATCGCCAGGGCGTCGGCCGCATCCGCGGGCTTGGGCACCTCGGCGAGGCCGAGGATGCGGGCGACCATCGCCTGCACCTGCTTCTTGTCCGCCGACCCGTATCCGGTGACGGCGGCCTTCACCTCGCTCGGAGTGTGCAGCGCGACCGGGAGGCCCCGCTTGGCCGCGGCGTGGAGGGCCACCCCGCTGACCTGCGCGACACCCATCACGGTGCTCAGGTTGTGCTGCGCGAAGACGCGCTCGATCGCGACCGCGGTCGGCCGGTGCTCGTCGAGCAGGCGCTCGATCCCGTCGCCGACCGCGAGAAGACGCTCCTCGATCGGCATCCCGGGCGGGGTGCGGATGACCGTCACCTCGACGAGGACCGCGCGGCGATCGGGACGCACGTCGACGATCCCGACGCCGCACCGTGTGAGACCGGGGTCGATGCCGAGCACCCGGATCGTCATGGCCGGTGTCTTACTCGTCGTCCTCGTCGAGCTGCGCCTGGACCTCGGGGGTCAGGTCGAGGTTCGTGTAGACGTTCTGCACGTCGTCCGAGTCCTCGAGAGCGTCGATGAGTCTGAACACCTTGCGGGCGACGTCGGCGTCGGCCTCGACGTTGACGGTGGCGACGAACTCCGCGTCGGCGGAGTCGTAGTCGATGCCTGCCTCCTGGAGGGCGGTGCGCGCCGCGACGAGGTCGGTCGCCTCGGTCAGGACCTCGAAGCTCTCGCCCCGGTCGGTGACCTCTTCGGCGCCGGCGTCGAGGACGGCGGTGAGCACGGTGTCCTCATCGACGCCGTCGGCGTGCGGGACCACGATGACGCCCTTGCGGTGGAAGTTGTACGCCACGCTGCCCGGGTCGGCCATGGTGCCGCCGTTGCGCGTCATCGCGGTGCGGACCTCGGCGGCCGCGCGGTTCTTGTTCTCGGTGAGGCACTCGATCAGGAGGGCGACGCCGCCCGGGCCGTAGCCCTCGTACATGATCGTCGTGTAGTCGATGACCTCACCGGTGAGACCGGCGCCGCGCTTGATCGCGCGGTCGATGTTGTCGTTGGGGACCGAGGTCTTCTTGGCCTTCTGGACGGCGTCCACCAGGGTCGGGTTGCCGGACATGTCGGCCCCGCCCGTCTTGGCCGCGACCTCGATGTTCTTGATGAGCTTGGCGAACGACTTGGCACGGCGTGCGTCGATGACCGCCTTCTTGTGCTTGGTCGTGGCCCACTTGGAATGCCCGGACACTGCTGCTCCCTCGAGTTACGTTCTGAACCTGTCTATAGTAATGCGGCCCGTCCGTCGCGCAGGACCATTCCCCGCTCGGCGTGGAACCGGGCGAAGGTCGCCACGTCGGCCGTCGCGTCCGCCGCGGTCGGGCCGATCCCGGACGGGTTGTGGAAGACGAACCGGTCGCCCTCGCGCCCGTGCACGAGGACCAGGTGGCCTCCCCGGCGCTCGTTCGGCCGGTCGGGCCAGCGGATCTCGGGCGAGACGGACGCCAGCACCACCTGCCCAGGCCGGACGAGAGGGAGGAACTCCGCGGTCGCCGTGCGCTCGACGACCTCCCCCTCGATCCCGAAGGCGTCGGAGATCCAGGCGAGGAAGGGGCGGTAGTACAGACCGTCGACCGTGTCGTCCCGGCGCACCAGTGCTCCCACCTCCACGGCCCCGTCGATGAGTCGCGCCATCGGCACGACGCCCAGCTCGGGCCGCCACGCGCGAAGCACGGAGCGCAGGCACGCGAGCCCGCAGACGTGCGCCGCCCAGAACTCGTACTCGGCGTCCGACGCGTAGCCGTCCGCCGCCCAGTCGTGGTGCCGCGCCGGCGATTCGCCGCGGACGATCAGCGGCTCGTTGCACCGGAGGTCGCCCCACTGCGACTCGTAGGGGAAGCGGTACGGGGTCGGGACGGTCACCCGCGCGAGCGTACCGTGCGGAGGAAGTACTCGTGGAACCGCGTGTCGCCGGTGATCTCCGGATGGAACGAGGTCCCGAGCAGGTTGCCCTGCTGAACGGCGACCACGCGGCCGTCGTCGACGCGCGCGAGCGCGGTGGCCCGCTCGCCGACCGCCTCCACGATGGGCGCGCGGATGAAGACCGCGTGCATCGGCTCGCCGCCGATCGCCGGGACGTCGAGATCGGTCTCGAACGAGTCCACCTGCGAGCCGAACGCGTTGCGCCGCACCGCGACATCCAGGCCGCCGAGGCTCTGCTGTCCGGCGATCCCGTCGACGATGGTGTCCGCGAGCATGATGAGGCCCGCACAGGTGCCGTACACCGGGAGGCCGTCGGCGATCGCCTCCCGCAGCGGCTCCGCGAGCCCGAAGGCCCGCGACAGCTTGTCCATGACGCTCGACTCGCCACCGGGGATCACCAGGCCGTCGATCGCCGCGACCTCCTCGGGCCGCCGCACCGGGACCGCGTCGGCGCCCAGCCCGCGGAGGACCGCGATGTGCTCGCGGAAGTCCCCCTGCAGGGCCAGGACGCCGACGCGCAGCGTCCGCTGGTCCGTCAGCACTTACCAGCCACGCTCGGACAGGCGGTGCGGGGCGGCGAGGTCTGCGACGTTGATGCCGACCATCGCCTCGCCGAGCCCACGCGAGACCTCGGCGATGACCTTCGCGTCGTCGTAGAACGTGGTCGCCTTGACGATCGCGGCGGCCCGCTGCTCCGGGTTGCCCGACTTGAAGATGCCGGAGCCGACGAACACGCCGTCCGCGCCGAGCTGCATCATCATGGCCGCGTCCGCGGGGGTGGCGACGCCGCCCGCGGTGAAGAGCACGACGGGGAGCTTGCCGGTCTCGGCGATCTCGGCGACGAGCTCGTAGGGGGCCTGCAGCTCCTTCGCGGCGACGTAGAGCTCGTCCTTCGACATCGACGAGAGGGCCTTGATCTCCGAGCTGATCTTGCGGATGTGCTTGGTGGCCTCCGAGACGTCGCCGGTGCCGGCCTCGCCCTTGGAGCGGATCATCGCCGCGCCCTCGTTGATGCGGCGCAGGGCCTCGCCGAGGTTGGTGGCGCCGCACACGAACGGCACGGTGAACTTCCACTTGTCGATGTGGTTGACGTAGTCGGCGGGCGACAGCACCTCGGACTCGTCGATGTAGTCGACGTCGAGCGCCTCCAGCACCTGGGCCTCGACGAAGTGGCCGATGCGGGCCTTCGCCATGACCGGGATGGAGACCTCGGCGATGATCGCGTCGATCAGATCGGGGTCGCTCATGCGGGCGACGCCGCCCTGCGCGCGGATGTCGGCGGGCACGCGCTCGAGCGCCATCACGGCGACGGCGCCGGCGTCCTCGGCGATCCGGGCCTGCTCGGGGGTGACGACGTCCATGATGACGCCGCCCTTCAGCATCTCGGCGAGTCCGCGCTTGACGCGGCTCGATCCGGTGGCGGTGCCGTGGTCCTGGTCTGTCATGGTCGCCCTTTCGTGCGGAACATAATTCTCTTTGGCCTATGCCGAACGATAGCATCCCGTACACGCCTCACTAGACTCGGATCCGACATGGACGAACTGAGCATCACGGGCACCACGGCCGCCGAGATCGCGGCGAGCGTGCGCGCCCTGCACGAGCGCGGAGAGCTGCGGCGGGGGGATGCGCTCCCGCCTGTGCGGGAGCTCGCCGGCCAGCTCGGCATCAACCGCAACACGGCCGTCGCGGCGTACCGTCTGCTCGCCCAGGCGGGCGTCGTCGTGGCCCGCGGACGCGCCGGGACGGTCATCGCCGGGCTGGAGGCCGTCGCCCAGGAGGGCTACGCGGCCGACAGCGTGCTCCACGACGTCGGCACCGGCAACCCGGACCCTCGGCGCATCCCGGACCCGTCGGCCGCTCTCGCGGGTGCGATCGGACGCCCGGTGCTCTACGGCGAACCGGTGATCGATCCCGCCCTCGAGGCGCGCGCACTCGAGTGGGTCCGCGACGGCCTCCCCGACCGCGACGTCCGGATCACCGTGACGAACGGCGCCGTGGACGCCGTCGAGCGTCTCCTCGCCCAGGCACTGCTGCGCGACGACGCGGTCGCCCTGGAGGACCCCTGCTTCCTCGCCAGCATCCACACGGTCCGACTCGGCGGCTACCGCGCCGTCCCGGTGCCCGTCGATGCCGAGGGGATGACCGTGGCCGGCCTGCGCGCCGCGCTCGACGCCGGCGTCCGGGCGATCATCTGCACGCCGCGCGCCCAGAACCCGACGGGGGCGACCCTCACCGCGCAGCGGGCCGCAGAGCTCCGCGGCGTCCTCGCCGACCATCCATACGTGCTCGTCATCGAGGACGACCACTACTCGATGCTCTCCCAGCGCCCGTACGAGACCCTCATCGGGCCGGAGCACCGGCGATACGCCCTGGTCCGCTCCGTCTCGAAGTTCCTCGGACCCGACATGTGTCTCGCCGTCGCGGCGACCGACCCGGAGACCGCCGAACGGCTCTCCTTCCGGCTCAGCCCGGGCACGACCTGGGTCAGCCACATCCTCCAGCGCCTGGTGCTCGCGCAGCTGACCGACGAGACGGCGCTCGCGACGATCGCCGCGGCGGGTCGCCACTACGCGGAGCGCAACGCCGCGTTCGCCGCCCGGCTCGCGGACCGCGGTCTCACGACGGAGGCCGCCGACGGCCTGAACCTCTGGGTCGAGCTGCCGGTGGAGGCGCGGCTCGTCGCCGACCGGCTGATGCGGCGCGGCTGGCTGGCGCGCACCGGCGACGAGTTCCTGCTCGCCGAGCAGCCCGCACCCTCCCACCATCTCCGCCTCACCGTGCACGACCTCACCGAGGAGGAGGCTTCCCGCCTGCTCGACGATCTCGCCGACGCCGCTGCGGCCACGGAGCGCGCGGCGCAGTAGTCCGGAGATGAGAGGATCGAGGGATGAAGATCCTCTCGATCCAGTCCGCGGTCGCCTACGGTCACGTCGGCAACTCCGCCGCCGTCTTCCCGCTCCAGCGCATCGGCGTCGAGGTGCTCCCCGTCTACACGGTGAACTTCTCCAACCACACCGGCTACGGCGCCTGGCGCGGCCCGCTGATCTCGCCGGGCGACGTGCGCGCGGTGATCACCGGCATCGAGGAGCGCGGCGTGCTCGGCGAGGTCGACGCCGTGCTCTCCGGCTACCAGGGCGGCGAGGGCATCGGGGACGTCATCATCGACGCGGTCGCCCGGGTCAAGGCCGCCAACCCGAACGCCGTGTACGCGTGCGACCCGGTGATGGGCAACGCGAAGTCCGGCTGCTTCGTCGCTCCGGCCATCCCCGACCTCCTCCGCGACCGCGTCGTCCCGGTCGCCGACATCATCACGCCGAACCAGTTCGAGCTCGGCTTCCTCACCGGCACGACGCCGGACACCCTGGAGTCGACGCTGGCGTCGGTGGATGCGGCGCGCGCGATGGGCCCGCGCACCGTCCTCGTGACGAGCGTCGAGCGGCCGGACCAGCCCGCCGACACGATCGAGATGCTCGCCGCCGACGACACCGGCGCGTGGATCGTCCAGACTCCGCGGCTGCCGATGAAGGCGAACGGCTCGGGCGACGTCACCGCCGCCCTGTTCACGGCCCACTACGTCCGCATCGGCAGCGCCGAGATCGCCCTCCGCAAGACGGTGTCGAGCGTCTTCGACCTGCTCACACGCACACTGGAGTCCGGCGACCGCGAGCTGCAGCTCGTGGAGTCGCAGGAGTCGTACGCGCACCCGCGCGAGCAGTTCGCGGTGCGCCAGGTGCGCTGACCGCGCGCACTTTCGTTCCGAATGTCGACTCCGTGTGCGCGAGAGTCGACATTCGGCACGAATGCGGCAGCGTCAGGCTGTCGGCCAGGCGGCGGCGAGGGAGGCGCGCACGTCGCCGAGCAGCTGCGGGAGCGCCTTCGTCTTCGCGATGATGGGCAGGAAGTTCGCATCCTGAGCCCAGCGCGGCACGATGTGCTGGTGCAGGTGCGCCGCGATGCCGGCGCCCGCGATGGCGCCCTGGTTCATCCCGATGTTGAAGCCGTCGTTCTTCGAGACCTCGCGGATCACGCGCATCGCCGTCTGGGTGAGGGAGCCGATCTCGGCGACCTCCTCCGGCGTCGCCTCGTCGTACGTGGCGATGTGGCGGTACGGGCAGACCAGCAGGTGACCGCTGTTGTACGGGAAGAGGTTGAGGAGCGCGTAGGCGTGCTCACCGCGCGCGACGATGAGGGCATCCTCGTCGCTCATGCTCGGTGCGACGCAAAACGGGCAGTCGTCCTTGCCGGGCTGCTGCCCGTGCTGGATGTAGACCATGCGGTGCGGCGTCCAGAGTCGCTGGAACTCGTCGGGCACGCCGACGAGGTACGACGGGTCGTCGACGCGGACCTCGTCCGCGCCGACGCCCTCGTGACCGTCGCCCGGCTCGTGGGCGGCGTAGTCGTCGAGACTCAGGCGAGCCATGCCGTGTCGACCAGCTCGTGGCTGCGGATGCTCGCGACGATGCGCTCGATCGCGTCGGCGACCGGCACCCCGTTCAGCTGGGTGCCGTCGCGGAAGCGGAAGCTGACCGTGCCGGCCCCGGCATCCTCCTCGCCCACGATGAGCTGGAAGGGCACCTTGGCCTTGGTGTGCGTGCGGATCTTCTTCTGCATGCGGTCGTCGGAGTGGTCGACCTCGGCCCGCACGCCCTGGGCGCGGAGCTGGGCGATCACGTCGTCGAGGAACGGACCGTACGCGTCGGCGACGGGGATGCCCACGACCTGGACCGGCGACAGCCAGACCGGGAACGCGCCCGCGTAGTGCTCGAGCAGGATCGCGAAGAACCGCTCGATCGAGCCGAGCAGGGCCCGGTGGATCATCGCCGGCTGCTTGCGCGTTCCGTCGGCCGCGTTGTACTCCAGCTCGAACAGCTCCGGCTGGTTGAAGTCCAGCTGGACGGTCGAGAGCTGCCAGGTGCGGCCGATCGCGTCGCGCGCCTGCACGGAGATCTTCGGGCCGTAGAAGGCGGCGCCGGCCGGGTCGTCGACGAGCTCAAGGCCGGACTCGATCGCCACTTCGCGCAGCGTCTCCGTCGCGGTCTCCCAGCTCTCGTCGCTGCCGACGTACTTCTCCGGGTCCTTCGTGGAGAGCTCGAGATAGAAGTCGGTGAGGCCGTAGCCGCGCAGCGTCTCCAGGACGAACTGCAGCTGGCTCGCGACCTCGTCCTTGATCTGGTCTTCCGTTACGTAGATGTGGGCGTCGTCCTGGGTGAGGCCGCGCACGCGGGTGAGGCCGGACAGCGTGCCCGACTTCTCGTAGCGGTACACCGTCCCGAACTCGGCCAGGCGGAGCGGGAGCTCGCGGTAGCTGCGGCCGCGCGCCCGGAAGATCAGGTTGTGCATCGGGCAGTTCATCGGCTTGAGGTAGTAGTCCTGCCCCTGCCGGGTGATGTTGCCGTCCGCGTCGTGCTCCTCGTCGAGGTGCATGGGCGGGAACATGCCGTCCTTGTACCAGTTGAGGTGCTGGCTGGTCTCGAAGAGGTGCGCCTTGGTGATGTGCGGCGTGTTGACGACCTCGTAGCCGTTGGCGATGAGGCGCTCGCGCATGTAGTCCTCGATCTCCTTGCGGATGATCCCACCGCGCGGGTGGAAGACCGCGAGACCGGAGCCGATCTCCTCCGGGAACGAGAACAGGTCGAGCTCGGCGCCCAGCTTGCGGTGGTCGCGCTTGGCGGCCTCCTCCATGCGGGTCTGGTAGGCGCGCAGCTCGTCCTTGGTCGGCCACGCCGTGCCGTAGACGCGCTGCAGCTGCGGGTTCTTCTCCGAGCCGCGCCAGTAGGCGGCGGCCACGCGGGTGAGCGCCCAGCCGTTGCCGATCATGCGGGTGTTCGGGAGGTGCGGGCCGCGGCAGAGGTCCTTCCAGACCGTCTCCCCCGACTTCGGGTCGACGTTGTCGTAGATGGTCAGCTCGCCGCCGCCCACCTCGACGTTCTCATTGTCGCCGCCGTCGGAGGCGGAGCCCTTGAGCCCGATCAGCTCGAGCTTGTACGGCTCTCCGGCGAGCTCGGCGCGTGCCTCATCGTCGGTGACGACGCGGCGCACGAAGCGCTGGCCCGCGCGGACGATTCGCGACATCTCCTTGTCGAGGGCCTTGAGGTCCTCCGGCGTGAACGGCTCGGCGACGTCGAAGTCGTAGTAGAAGCCGTCGGTGATGGGCGGGCCGATCCCGAGCTTGGCCTCGGGGTTGACCGCCTGCACCGCCTGCGCGAGCACGTGGGCGGTGGAGTGGCGCAGGATGTTGAGGCCGTCGGGCGAGTCGATGGTCACCGGCTCCACCACGTCGGTCGTCGTGACGGTCGTCGCGAGGTCCTTCAGCTCGCCGTTGACGCGCATCGCGACAACGGAACGGTCGGTGAAGAGCTCGAAGCCGTCGGCCACCTGTCCACTCCTTATTTCGTCGGTAAAGGGACGGATCAACTCTACTGGGGGCGGCGGGCCGCTCGGGACGCGGGACGCCTCGGGCGTTAGTCCCCCAGCGCCCGCGTCATGAACACGCTGTTGGGGTCGGGCACGTACGACGCGAAGGGTTCGCACTCGGCGAATCCCGCCTGGGCGTACAGCCGCCGCGCAGGGGCGAAGAACTCCTGCGACCCGGTCTCGAGGGACACGCGCTGCACGTCGCGGTCCTGGGCGTCGACCAGGACGTGCACGAGCAGGCGCGCGGCGATCCCCTCGCCCCGACGTTCCGGAGCCGTCCGCATGCTCTTGAGCTCCTCCCAGCCGTCCTCGATCGGCGCGAGGGCGGCCGTCCCGATCACCGCGTCCCCGTCGACCGCGGTCCAGACGCGCACGCCCGGCCGCTGCAGACCCGCGAGATCGAGCGCGTGCCGGCTCTCCGGCGGCGCAGTCGGCTCCATGTCGTCGAGGTGGGCCTGGAGGAAGTCGCGGAGGGCGGGCGAGTCGAAATCGGCGGTGGTGATGGTGAAGCTCATGCATCGACTCTAGAGAACGCGGATGTCCGGGGTGTTTCGGCGATCGCGCGGCGGGCGTTCGGCGGCACGTCGCCTGGGCGCTCGTTCAGCGACGCCGAGGTGAGAATCCGTCATTGTCGCGGTGTACTGCCCGTACTACCCTGGCGGCGTCACCTTCCGAGCCGCCCCACGGGCGCGCGACAGCACGAGCAGGACCCCATTCCTCACCGAGGGTAGTGACATGTCGAATCCCGTCCAGGTCGATGTCTTCCGTTTTCTGGCCGTTCGGCCACCTGAGCTCGTCACCGAGCAGGAGACGCGTGGCACCCACCTGCGTGACCGTCGGCTCGGCGACCCGGATGGCGAGCGCCATATCCGGTCCCTGGCTCGCCAGGTCTCGACGCCCGGAGCGGCTCGCGAGGTCGCCGCTGGCCGCAATCCTGCCCGGTCTGCCAACCTCGCCGATCTGGCGCAGAGCTGTTGGAATCTGATCGCCCATTACCGGGCGGCGATGCAAGAGGAGCCTGGAGCAGAGGGTCCGGACGCGACCGTCAGGTCCGCTCTGGCGGATGCGGGCATCGACGAGCTCCGGGACGACGACGACGTGCTGCTGAAGACGGACGACGCCTGGGACGCGGTGTATGTCGCCTTCGCGAGCGGTGCCGACGCCGGGCAGCGGCTCGAAGCGCCGATGGCGGCGGTCCGACTGCTCAGTTTCCTGCACACGACGACACCGGATCAGCGGATGGGTAGGGATGATGCGCTGGCGAGACTTTCGGCGCCCGTCATGGTCTCGCCCATCTTCACCGACCACCTGTCGCACGGGAGGTCCTCGCCGACCCCCGCCGTCGGCCAGGAAAGGGAAGAAGAAGAAGAAGAAGAAGAAGAGGCAGCGACCGCTCCGTCGGCTGAGGCGAGGCTCCTCGCAAAGAACCTTGCCGCGGCGATGAGCTTGCTCAACGCCGTGACGGCTGCTGCTCCGACGGAAGCCATCGACCGAGTGAGCGGGCAGCAGGCCGGCCCGGTGGCTCAGCAGAAGGACGAGGGCGCGGGGCCGGACACCGTGATCGAAGCCGCGGAGTGGTCGACCCGTCTCACCATGTCGACGGTTCCCCGCGTCCGCGACGCCGTCCCGGCGGCACTCACGAAATCGCAGGTACGGGTTCTCGACGTCCTCGGCGTCAAAAAATCAACGCCCGCACCGGCCGCGGCGAGCATCCTGGCGGACCAGGTGCGCGCTCTGGCCGATGCCTCCGATGCGTTCGTGGACGATGACGGCTTCCGGCTGCTGCTCGAGAACGAGCTTCGCAAGTACCCCGGTGCGACATCGCTCGTGCCCCTCGTGCCGGCTCCCGTCGCGCCTAAGGCGGCTCCGTCAGGCCCGAGTGGAGCGGACGTCGACATGAGCGGCCGGATCCGACCTCTCGGCATCGGCGACCTCAAGGTGGTCAAGCAGCAACTCATCTCGTACGTCGCAGGCGAGGTTGCGCACATCGAGAACGTGCTCGAAGGCGAGGCGAAGAAGCGCACGCACCGTCGTCTCGACCGCACCGAGGTGACCATATTCGAGGCAGACGAAGAGACCAGGGAGTCGGAGCGGGACAACCAGACGACCGACCGATTCGAGCTCAAGTCGGAAGCCTCCAAGACCGTCAAGGAGGACGAAGAGCTGAAGGCCGGAGTGAAGGTCACCGGAAAGTACGGCCCCGTCGAGGTCACCGCCACCGGCGACTTCGCTCACAAGTCATCGAAGGAGGAGTCGTCGAAATCCAGTTCGAACTATGCGAAGGAGGTGGTGAGCAAGTCGGTCGACAAGGTGCAGATCAAGACCCGCGACGAGCGCACGACGAAGACCATCATCGAGATCGAGGAGGTCAACGAGCACTCGCTGACCAACGACGATCCTGCCGCCACCAATATCACCGGTGTGTACCGGTGGGTGGACAAGAAGTACCGTGCGCAGGTCTACAACTACGGCGTTCGGCTCCTCGTCGAGGTCGTCGTTCCCGAGCCGGCTGCCTACCACCTGGCGACCAAGACCGCACCCGCGCCGAAAGTCATCGAGACGCCGCCGCCCCCGTTCATCCGCCGCTATGCGGAAAACGGAGTGCGGGTGATCGGACTCGGCTCGACCCCGCTTCCACCGCTGGAGCCGGGGGACATCACCGAACTGAATTACTTGCGGTACGCGGGGCTGTTCGGCGTCGGCGATGTCGAGGCGCCTCCGCCCCTGTACGTGGACATCGGAACCTCGCTGGCGACGGCGGAGGACATCCCCAATGGCCGTAGTCTCTCCCTCCGCGGCGACGACAAGTTCGCGATCCCCGACGGGTACGAGGCCGTCTTCATCGGATGGGCGGTCTCGGTCACGCACGTTCTCTACCCTCGCCTCGCCATCCACATGCAGAACTACAGTTGGCGAGTCGCCGTCGCGTCTGCGGGAACGGCCCGCGGACTGGATATGGGAGCCGAGAGCTACACCAGCGAGCCCACGCCGGTCGCGCCGCTTGCGACATCCGGAGTCATTCCCATCGGGCTCACCGGGTACGACCTGAATTCCGTCATCGCCACGTTCCGCGCCACCTGCCGGCGCACGCCGGCCAAGTACCAGAAATGGCAGATCGAGACGTACCAGAAGCTCCTCGCCGGCTGGGACGCCAAGAAGAAGGCGTACGACCAGGCCGTCGCGGACGCCACCGCGCGGACGGAGTCCGCCGTGCAATTCGAAGGGCAGAACCCGGCCGCCAATCGCATCACGGAGGCGCAGGAGCTCAAAAAGCTGTGCATCACGATGATGACCGGTGAGCACTTCAGCCGGTACGGAGCGGTGACCGACGGAACACCGCCCGAGATCGACCCGGTGCTCGCGCTTCAGGATGGGCGCATCGCCCAGTTTTTCGAGCAGGCGTTCGAGTGGGAGCAGATGACCTACTTGTTCTACCCGTACTTCTGGGGCCGCAAGAAGCGGTGGAGCAGCGTGCAGTTCATCACCGATCCCGATCCGCTCTTCCAGCGCTTCCTCACAGCCGGAGCCGCCCGGGTGTTGCTGCCGGTCCCGCTGGCATATGCCGATGCGGTCCTGTATCTGCTGAAGAACCCCCTCGGTGCGACCGACCTGTCCCAGAAGGTATGGCAGGGCGGTCCGCTGCCGACGCTGGACGACGATACGTACCGCTCGATCGCCGACGAGGTGAGAGACCAGACCGACGACCTCGCCGGCGCGAAGCCCGAAGGCGAGCCGTGGGAGTTCAAGCTCCCGACCACGCTGGTCTGGCTGCAGCCGGACGGCACCCTCCCCACTGACTTCGACTGACGGACAGGACACACGATGACCGAGAGTTTGCTGGCGGGCCTCACGATCTGCCCGGGGCCGACGCGCACTCGGAATCCCGGGGTCGTCTACGGGACGGACAAGCCGACGCAGCCGGGACCGGTCGGCCGACCGAACCGCATCATGGAGTGGCAGTGGGCACAGATGGCCATGTACGGCTACTACTACATGGACTTCAAGATGCTCCACCCCGCCTGGTCCTTCGTTCTCTCCGAAGCGGAGTATGCCTACATCGTGAGCGGCATCCTCGACATCGACGAGCTTCTCGAGCGGATGAGCACGGGATTCCGGCGCGACGACAAACGGGGAGGCCGCGCCCGGCCGGACATCCTCGGCATCTATGTCGGCGGGCTCTCGACGAGCCTCACCGGACGACTTACGGTCGGAGTCGAGCTGATCGAGGTCACTACCGAGAACCAGCTGGCCAAGACCTTCAAGGAGGACGTCACCTACAAGCTGCAGAAGTTCGATCAGCTGGTGAAGGAGTACAGCCCTGCGATCCTGGACCGGTTCGGCTCCTCCCAGTTGCTGACGAGCATCGGACCGGCGAAGTGGAAGCCTGTGGCACCGTGGCAGCGGATCGTTCCGCTGCCGTTGCGGGAAGAGGATGGCAAGACGTTCGTCGAGTGGATCTGCTTCGAGCCGACCTTCCGGCAGAACGGCGGCCAGGGGATCGACGGGCTGCTCCTGTATGAAGTGCACAGCGTGCCGCTGCCCGAGGCGAAGATCGCCTTCAAATCGATCTGGGAGAAGGTCCGGGCGCGCGAACTCGAACAGCGCAAAGCCCAGCAGGTCGCGTTCGGACTGACGCTCACACCCTGGCTGACGACGAAGACGGTGCCGGCCCTGCTGGACGCAGACGAACGTAAGTTCCTGCTCGCGATGGTCGGTATCGGGGCGATCGCCCTGCTCGCCTACGTTGCGATCCCCGTGGTGGCCGGCATCGAATTGACGGCGCTGATGTCGACATTCTCAACCGCCGGAACGTGGATCGGAGGGAGGCTCGTGCTCGCCCCGACTGTGCTGCAGGGCTTCGGGATGGCGCTGGCGAGCACCATGCAGACCGCTGTGCAGTGGCAGAACAGTGTTGCCGGAGCCCGCTGAGTCGGTGGGCCAGCGGTGCATAAACGGCGGTTACAACGACAAAACCCCCGGTCTCCCGGGGGTTTCATTCTGTGGGCGATACTGGGATCGAACCAGTGACCTCTTCCGTGTCAGGGAAGCGCGCTACCGCTGCGCCAATCGCCCAGAGCCTGAACCAGGTTCAGGATCGAGGTGGATACGGGATTCGAACCCGTGTATACGGCTTTGCAGGCCGCTGCCTCGCCTCTCGGCCAATCCACCGGAGCCAACAACACGGAAATTACCGTACCGTATCGAGAGGCCCGGAATCCGAAGACTACCGGGCCGACTCGAGCGGATGACGAGATTCGAACTCGCGACCCTCACCTTGGCAAGGTGATGCGCTACCAACTGCGCTACATCCGCATTCCGTTCCGCGGTTTCCCGCGGCACTTGAATGACTTTAGCCGATCCTTTCGCCGAAACCAAAACCGGACACGCCGCCCGGGTGTGTCGCCGCGCCCGGCCCCGTCGATGTGCATTCGGCGCCCCGCGTCGGCTAGTATCGAATCTCGCAGCCGGGTGACCGGCCGCAAAATCCCTACGGGCGATTGGCGCAGTTGGTAGCGCGCTTCCTTCACACGGAAGAGGTCATCGGTTCGAGTCCGGTATCGCCCACCAGATCACGAAAGCCCCCGGTGCGCCGGGGGCTCTTCTATTGCTCCGACGCCTGCTGCGCGCCGGGACGATTGCGGCCCGGCGCCGCGGCGCAGTCGTCCCGGGAGGCGGCACTCGCGGTTTGCTACGCCCCGTGACACCGGCGGTCGCGCGCCGCCGCATCCTGAGGCACCCTGAACTGCATGAGCTTCGGACCGGCACGTCCCCTGGAGCAGCTCTATGCGACCAGGTCGAGTATCAAATGGCGCCGCTACCCGGCGGACGTCCTCCCTGTCTTCGTCGCGGAGATGGACTTCGATGTGGAGCCGGCCGTGCTCGACCGCGTGGCGGAGACGCTCCGCAACTCGGACACCGGCTACCTCGACTCCGCGGGACCCCTGGCTCCGGCCTTCGCACGGTTCGCGCACGACTCCTGGGGTTGGCAGGTCGACACCGACTGGGTGCACCTGGCGACCGATGTCACCGTCGGCGTGGTGGAGGCCTTGCGCCTCGCCCTGCCGGAGGCCGGCGGCCGTGTGGTGCTCACTCCCCCGGTCTATCCGCCGTTCTTCGAGATGATCGAGGAGGCCGACGCGATCGCCGTCACCGTGCCCCTGCTCGAGCACGAGGACTGGGCGCTCGACCTGGCCGGCATCGAGGCGGCCTTCGCTGCCGGCGTGGACGCGCTGCTGCTGTGCAACCCGCAGAATCCGACGGGCCGATGTCACAGCCTCGTCGCCCTGCAAGCGCTCGCCCGCCTCGCCGCCGCGTACGACGTCTTCGTCGTCAGCGACGAGGTCCACGCGCCCCTCGCCCATCCGGGCACCGTCTTCACCCCCTTCGCCCCCGTGGCCCGTGCCGCGGGCGCCCGTGCCGTGACCGTGACGTCCGCCAGCAAGGCGTGGAACCTCGCCGGCCTCAAGTGCGCCGTCGTCGTCGCCGCCGAGGAGCGCTCCGCCGCCCTGCTGACCCGGCTCCCCGAGGAGCTCGCCGCGCGCACGAGCATCCTGGGCCTGCACGCCAACGTCGCCGCCCTTTCCTGCCTCGACTGGCGGGACGGCCTCCTGGACCTCCTCGTCGCCAACGTGCGGCTGCTGGAGGCGGAGCTGGCCGTCCACGCGCCGTCGGTGACCGCGATCCGACCGGACGCGGGATACCTCGTCTGGCTCGACTTCCGCGCCACCGGGCTAGGGGACGAACCGGCACGTGTGCTCATCGACGAGGGCCGTGTCGCCCTCAACTCGGGCCTCGCGTTCGGCGAGCCGGGCCGCGGGTTCGCCCGCCTCAACCTCGCCTGCGACCCGTCGACGGTCGTCGAGGCGGTGCGGCGCATCGCCGCCACGGTGGACGCCCGGGCGACACGAACGTCCGCACCCGTGCTCGCACGCGCGGTCTGAACTGCGCGGTCTGAGCCCCACGGTCCGAGCCCCGCGACGACCGGCGCGGAGCCAGGCGGCAGAAGCCCGCTCAGGCCCCGGCGGCGTCCAGCGCGCGCTCGAGGTCGGCGATGAGATCCCGCGGACTCTCCAGGCCGATCGAGAGCCGGACGAGGCCAGGCGTGATGCCGGCGGCGGCCCGCTCTTCGGGCGTCAGCTTGGCGTGGATGGTGCTGGCGAGGTGGATGGCGAGGCTGCGCACGTCGCCGATGTGCGTCATCGGGGTGACCAGCTGCAGGGCGTCGATGAACCGGCGTGCCGCATCCCGACCTCCGGCGAGCTCGAACGACAC
The DNA here is from genome assembly GCF_013410615.1 of Leifsonia naganoensis. NCBI lineage: Bacteria > Bacillati > Actinomycetota > Actinomycetes > Micrococcales > Microbacteriaceae > Leifsonia > Leifsonia naganoensis. The sequence goes on along the minus strand of NZ_JACCHJ010000001.1, from coordinate 3,588,303 downwards.
GATCGATCCCGGCCCCTTGGGCAGGTACTTCTGCGCGAGCGCGTGGCCCGGGTCGTCCTCCAGCCCGGGATAGAAGACGTGCGCGACCTCCGGCCGGGTCGCGAGCAGCTCGGCGACGGCCTGCGCGTTGGCGACATGGCGATCCATCCGCACCGAGAGCGTCTCGATGCCGTGCAGCAGCAGGAAGGTGCTCGACGGCGGCACGGTGGGGCCGTACTCGAGCACGATGACGGTGCGCACGTACGCGAGGTAGGCGCCCGCGCCGAACCGCTCGGCGAACGAGGAAACGCCCGGACGCGGCGGCTCCGTCAGCTGCGGGAACCGGTCGGCGTGCGCCGCCCAGTCGAACCGGCCGGCGTCGACCACGGCTCCCCCGAGCACCGCGCCATGCCCTGCCAGCCACTTGGAGGTCGAGTGGATGACGATGTCGGCCCCGTCCTCGATGGGCCGCCACAGGTACGGGGTCGGGACGGTGTTGTCCACGACGAGCGGGACGCCCGCGGCGTGCGCGATCCGCGCCAGCCGCTCGATGTCGACGACCTGGTTGAGCGGGTTCGGCAGCGTCTCGGTGTAGACCGCCTTGGTCGAAGGCCGCACGTGCGCCGCCCAGTCCTCGTCCGACGCGTCGTCGTCGACGTACTCGAATTCGATTCCCTGACGGGCGAGCACGCCGCGGAACATCTCGCGGGTGCCCTCGTAGAGCGAGCGCGTCACCAGCACGTGGTCGCCCGCGGCCGCCAGCGCGGTGAGCGCCGCGGCGATCGCCGCCTGTCCGCTGGCGACGACGATCCCGTCGACGCCGCCCTCCAGATCGGCGATGCGGCGCCCGGCGACGGCGTTGGTCGGGTTCTCGTTGCGGGAGTACGCCCGGTAGGCGCTCCGCCCGGCGAAGCGCGCCTCGCCGTCGTCGAAGTCGTCGAAGACGTAGCCGGCGGTCTGGTAGATCGGCGTGACGCGGGAGCGGGTCTCGGCGTCGATCACCGCCCCGGCGTGGATCTGGCGCGTCTCGAAGTCCCAGCTACAGTCCTCTGGCATGCGGCCACACTAGTGTCCGCATCGCGGCACGGCACGTCCGCGGTTCACAGTGCGAAACACGGCGACCGACGCGGTCGGAGGAGCCGCTCAGCGCCAGCCGTAGCGACGGCGGAGCTCTGCGCGGACCGCGTCGAACGGGGCGCGGCCGAGCGCGGCGGCCTCCCGCCGCATCCCGCCCGGCCGCAGGCGGTACACCCGGTCGACGCGGGCGTAGCTGGGCCGGTGCTGCCCGTCCCACGCCCCCGAGCCCACCGGCACGTACTCCGGGCGCCCCGGGTGCTCCTGGCTCGTCAGGGCGACCGCGAGGACGCTCCCGCCGGTCTCCGCCGCCACGACGAGCACCGGTCGATCCTTGCCGCGGCCGTCCGCCTCTTCGTACGGCACCCAGGTCCAGACGATCTCCCCGGGGTCGGCGTCCCCGTCGGTGCTCGGCACGTACGACGTGCGGATGGCGCCGAGGCGGCGCGGGTCGACCTGCACGGTCGCCGACGCGCCGAAGCGACCCGGCTCAGCGGCCGGGGCGCTCCGAGTGCCCGGAGTGCTCGGAGCCGGTGGGGCGGTCCGCGCGCTCGGGCGGAACAGCCGGCCGAGCGCGGTCAGGAATCGTCGAGGGGAAGCCACGTTCGGCACCATAGCGGACGCGGGTCAGCCCGATCGTGAACCGGACCAGCAGCGCGAGGAGCAGGGAGATCACGAAGGAGTAGACGAGCACGGCGACCGTGGCGACGCCCTGCGCGATGAAGAGGTCGAAGTTGCCGCTCTCGACCATCCCGCCGCCGGCCCCGAACAGACCGACGAAGAGCAGCCCGACGCCGCTGCCGACGATCACGATGACGCAGAGGGCGAGCGCAGGGCCGAACCGTGCACGCGCGGCGACGTCGACCATGGTGGCGCAGGCCAGGGCCGCGAGCGCGCCGAGCAGCAGCGCCCAGCCGATCGTCAGCACACCCGAGGCCGGGGTGATCGCCACGAGGCCGGAGAACGCGCCGCAGAAGACGCTGACGAGGGTCGGCCGGCGCAGCAGGATGCGGTCGACCAGCATCCACATCAGGCAGCCGGCGGCGGACGCCACGAACGCGTTGATCGCGATCGGGGCGATGTACTGGTCCACGGCACCCTCGGAGCCCGTGACGAGTCCGAGCCAGCCGACCCAGACGAGGGTCCCGCCGATCGCGACGATCGGGAGGCTCCTCCCGGTCTCCACGGAGTGCTCGCCGCGGCCGCACGCGACGATGACCCCGGCGGCCGACGCCCCGGCCGCGAGCCCGATGGGGAGCGCGCCTCCGTAGTCGACGACGCCGAGGACCGACACCGCCCAGCCGTCGCCGAGCGCGAAGACCGCGTATCCCGCCGGGAACAGCACCAGCGCGCTCCACAGCACGCAGAAGATCAGCCACGCCCGTAGCGTGATCCGGGAGGCGACGGCGGCGCCCACGATGGCCACCGCCACCGTGCAGGTCGCGATGAGCGCTCCGGCGCGCGCGAGCGCGTAGACGCCGTGTTGCGCCGCCAGGCCGGGATCGGGGACCCCGACCAGATGCGGGACGAGCGGCTCCCCCGCCAGCATCCCGTACCCGCCGAGCACGCAGAGGATCACGACGACCGCTGCGCCGCTGAACACGAACAACAGCGCGCGGCGCGCCCGGGCCCGGCCCGCGAGACCGCCCACGAAGAAGGCCAGCCCGGGAACGATCAGCAGGGTGAGGGCGCCGCAGAAGAACAGCAGCAGTGCGTCCACCTGCTCACTCGTCGCCGCCATCCCGCCCCTTCGCTTCGAAATGCCAGCATTACCCTATCCAGCCGCGCGCACCGCCGGAGACGCCGAACGGGGCGCCGCCCGCAGGCGGCACCCCGTTCGGTGTGCTGTGGTGCCGGTCCGGCAGGTCAGACCGTCTCGAGCGAGTAGCCCTCTTCACCGTGGACCACGGTGTCGACGCCGGCCAGCTCGTCCTCGTTCTTGATGCGGAACCCGATCGTCTTCTGGATCGCCCAGCCGATGGCGTAGGCCAGGACGAAGGAGTAGATCAGGACGGCGAAGGCGCCGACCGCCTGCACTCCCAGCTGCTGGAAGCTGCCGCCGTACAGGAGGCTGGAGAACTTGTCCGTCGCCTCGCCCTTGTCGTTGTAGACGTGGGTGAAGCCGAAGATGCCGATCCAGAGGGTTCCGACGAGACCGCCGATGAGGTGGATGCCCACCACGTCGAGCGAGTCGTCGAAGCCGAGCTTGAACTTGAGGTCGATCGCGAGGGCGCAGACCGCGCCGGCGACCAGGCCGAGGAGGATCGCGAAGCCCGGGGTCAGGATGTTGCAGGCCGGGGTGATCGCGACGAGACCCGCGACGGCACCGGATGCGGCACCGATCGAGGTGGGCTTACCGTCCTTGATCTTCTCGACGATCAGCCAGCCGATGGTGGCGGCGGCCGGAGCGGCGAGAGTGTTGACCCAGGCGAGAGCGGCGACACCGTCGACCGCGGCCTCGGAACCGGCGTTGAAGCCGAACCAGCCGAACCACAGGAGCGCGGCGCCGAGGAGCGTCAGCGGCACGTTGTGCGGCTTGCTCATGCCCTTCTGGAAGCCGACGCGCTTGCCGAGCACGAGCGCCAGGGCCAGGCCCGCCGCACCGGCGTTGATGTGCACCGCGGTGCCACCGGCGAAGTCGTTGACGTGCAGCACGGCCGGAGCCCAGCCGTCCGCCAGGTTGAACACCCAGTACGCGACCGGGAAGTAGACGATGGTCACCCAGATGCCGGCGAAGATCATCCACGAGCCGAACTTGGCCCGGTCGGCGATCGCGCCGGAGATCAGCGCGACGGTGATGATGGCGAACGTCGCCTGGAATCCGGCGAACGCCAGGGTCCCGAGGTCGGGGGTGAGGCCGTCCTTGCCCATCAGGCTGCTCAGGAACCAGTCGGGGGTTCCGAGGAAGTGAGGGATGGAGGCGGGGCCGAAGGCGAGGCCGTACCCGTAGACGACCCAGAGGACGCCGACGAGGGCCATCGCCCCGAAGCTCATCATCATCATGCTGATGACGCTCTTGGCCCGGACCATGCCGCCGTAGAAGAAGGCGACGCCGGGGGTCATCAGCAGGACGAGGGCTGCGGCGACCAGAAGCCAGAGGGCGTTGACCGTCCCTGCTTCTGCGTAGTCCGCTGCTGTGTGGAGCACCATGCGAATTGTCTACCTCTCTGTGCGTAACCCCGGGCCTGGGCCGCTCCGATCGGGTCGGGAGCGCTTCGGGGTGGAGCCAGTCTGAACGCGAGAGGTTTCGGTGGGAGGCAGCGCGTGTTTCGCGATTGTTACGCATCCCACGCGTGTGTAAACACTGTGTTTCCGCCGGGTTCCGATGTGCTGGGCGGCAGGTGCGAGTGCGCCTAGCCGTCGTGCGGAGGCAGTTCGCCGGCTGTCAGCGCGATCATGCGGGACACCGAGCGGAGGTACTTCTTGCGGTAGCCGCCGCCGAGCATGTCGTCGTCGAAGATGTCGTTCAGCGGGATGCCCGTCTGCACGATCGGGATCTCGGCGTCGTACACGCGGTCGATGAATGCGACGAGGCGCAGGGCCGCCATCTGGTCGTGCAGCACGTGCACGCCGTCGAGGCCGATGACGTCCACGCCGTCGATGATCTTGATGTAGCGGGACGGGTGGACGGTCGCCAGGTGGGCGATGAGGTCGTCGAAGGAGTCGGAGGTCGCCGTCTCGCCCCGCGCGGCGAGCGCCTGCAGCACGCGGGTGTACTCCGCGGGCTCGACGGTGATCGCGTTGCCCGTGGTGTCGCGGCGGCGGTAGTCGAGGCCGTCGATCCGCAGGGTCTCGAAGTTGGCGGACAGCGACTGGATCTCGCGGAGGAAGTCGCTCGCGGCGAAACGGCCCTCGCCGAGCGCGTTCGGCGGGGTGTTGCTGGTGGCGGCGATGCGGGTGCCGGAGGCGACGAGCTCGCCGAGCATCCTGGTCATCATCATCGTGTCACCCGGGTCGTCGAGCTCGAACTCGTCGATGCAAATGAGGGTGGAGCCGCGCAGGAGGTCGACCGCGCCCGCGTAGCCGAGGGCGCCGACGAGGGCGGTGTACTCGATGAAGGTGCCGAAGTACTTCGGTCCGGGCGCTTCGTGCCAGAGGGCGGCGAGGAGGTGGGTCTTGCCGACGCCGAACCCGCCGTCGAGGTAGACGCCCGGCTTCATGGCCGCGACCTTCTTGCGGTTGCGGCTGAACAGGCCGGCCGGGCGCTGCGGCTCCCACGACTTCACGAACAGCTTGAGCGTCGAGACCGCGTCCGCCTGCGACGGGTAGTCGTGGTCGGGGCGGTAGTTGTCGAAGGAGGCGCGCTCGAACTGCGACGGCGGCACCAGGCTCGCGGCGATCTCCGTCCCGGTGATCTGGGGCGAGCGGTCCGCGAGGCGCGGCAGCGCGCCGGTCTGATCGAGGGTCATGACGGGAGGGGCACCTTCGTGGTCGGGAGCGGAGCGAGTGGATGTCGCAGTGTTTCGCTCTGCGCGCGATCGCCTGTTCGGGTCGTTCCGCGCCGCGTAGCCTGAGACTGCGTTCCCTGCTAGTCGCAGGGTCCCAGCCTATCCCGGAGGAAGAACAGCATGGCCATCGAGACCGACCCGTCGACCGACTTCGCCGACTACGCCCACCCGGAGCGCCTCGTCTCCACCGGGTGGCTGGCGGAACACTTGGGCGAACCGGGGCTGGTCGTGGTGGAGTCGGATGAGGATGTGCTCCTCTACGAGACGGGCCACATCCCCGGTGCCGTGAAGATCGACTGGCACACCGACCTCAACGACCCCGTGGTCCGCGACTACGTCAGCGGCGAGCGCTTCGCCGAGCTGCTCGGCTCCAAGGGCATCGCCCGCGACACCACGGTCGTGATCTACGGAGACAAGAACAACTGGTGGGCGGCGTACGCGCTGTGGGTGTTCACGCTGTTCGGCCACGAGGACGTGCGCCTACTCGACGGCGGCCGCGACAAGTGGATCGCCGAGGGGCGCGAGCTGACCCGTGAGGTCCCGACTCCGGAGCCGGTGGAGTATCCGGTCGTGGAGCGCGACGACAGCCGCGTCCGCGCCTTCAAGGAGGACGTTCTCGCGCACTTCGGGCAGCCGCTCATCGATGTCCGCTCCCCCGAGGAGTACAGCGGCGAGCGCACCGAGATCCCGGGCTACCCGACCGAGGGCGCGCTGCGATCGGGTCACATCCCGTCGGCGGCGTCGGTGCCGTGGGCGCGTGCCGCCGCGCCGGACGCGACGTTCAAGCGCCGTGCGGACCTGGAGTCCATCTACCTGGGCGACGCCGGGCTGAAGGCCGGGGACGACGTGATCGCGTACTGCCGCATCGGCGAGCGGTCGAGCCACACCTGGTTCGTGCTCACCCACCTGCTCGGTTTCGAGAACGTGCGCAACTACGACGGCTCGTGGACCGAGTGGGGCTCCGCGGTGCGGGTGCCGATCGCGACCGGCGCCGAGCCGGGCGAGGTCCCGGCGAAGTAGCCTGGACGCATGACCGAATTGACCGGCGTCCTGGCCGAGATCCGCGACGACTTCCTGGCGCTGGAACAGCCCGACCGGCTGCAGCTGCTGCTGGAGTTCTCGGACGAGCTCCCCGCCCTGCCGGAGCGCTACGCGGATCACCCCGACCTGCTCGAGCGGGTCGAGGAGTGCCAGGCGCCGGTCTTCATCTTCGTGGAGGTCGACGAGGCGAACGTCGTGCACCTGTTCGCCACCGCCCCGCCCGAGGCGCCCACGACGCGGGGCTTCGCGTCCATCCTGGTGCAGGGTCTGGCCGGTCTCACGGCCGACGAGGTGCTCGCCGTGCCGGACGACTTCCCGGGGACGCTGGGACTGACGCAGGCGGTCTCGCCGCTGCGCATCCGCGGGATGTCCGCGCTGCTCGGCCGCACGAAGCGCCAGGTGCGGGCGAAGCTGGCCGCCTAGTCCCGCGCGCGACGCGCTCAGCGGATGGTGGCGGCGAGCCAGTCGGAGATCGCGCTGCTCCACTTCTGCTCGTCGTAGTTCCACAGCTTGGTATGGAGCGCGACGGTGAACGGCACCAGCGTGACGATGTCGCTCCTGGCCTCCGCGAGCGCCCGCGACGAGGTGGACGGTACGAAGCCGTCGTCGTCGCTGTGCAGGATCAGCGTCGGCAGCGTGAGGTCGGTCGCGCGCGCGACGAAGTCCATGCTGGCGAGGTCGATCGGGGCGCCCTGACCGGTGATCGGCCCGCTCCAGGTGGACTCGATGAGCCGGATGGCGCCCTGCGCGATCGGGTCGGGCAGGCGCAGGAGGTGCGCCTGGTACTCGAGGGTGTCAACCCAGTCGATCACCGGGGACTCGAGCACGAGGCCGGCGACGATGTCCGCCTTGTCCGAGCGGGTGATCGTCTGCAGCACGACGGCGCCGCCCATCGACCAGCCCATGAGCACGACCGAGCGGGCGCCGTTCGAGATCGCGTAGCCGAGCGCGGCGTCGATGTCGTGCCATTCGGTGCCGCCGAGACCGTAGCGGCGGTCCGCACTGTCGGGGGCGTCCCCGTCGTTGCGGTAGGAGGCGAGGAGGCAGGTGTAGCCGGCGTCGTGGAAGGTCTGCACGGCGCGGAGGCCCTCCAGGCGGCTCGCACCCCAGCCGTGCACCTGGATCACCCAGCGGCCGTCGCCCGCCGCGGCGTCGTCGGCCGGGAACACCCACGCCGGAGCCTGTCCGAGCTCGGTCGGGATCTCGGCGCTCGTGACGGGAAGGCCGAGCTCCTCGGGCTGCAGATACCAGGAGCCGCTGATGCGTGCGCGGCCCGGCTTCAGCTCGCCGAACTCCACGCGCTCGAGCTCGCGGGTGACGGTCTCCTCGTCGACGGCGAGCAGGCCGCCCACCTTGGCGTACCCGGTCTCGCTGCCGAACCAGACGCCGAACCGGCCCGGCATCCGGGCGTCCGGCGTGGAGGCCATCGTGATGGTGCCGAGCGCGGGATCGATCGCCCGGATGGTCTGGTTCTGCGGGCGCCGGCGCACCGGCGTGAGGACGGTCCGTGCGACCCGGGTGATCACGTACCCGGCCCCGGCCGCGGTGAGGAGCACCAGCCCGCCGCCGGCGACCGCCGTCACAGCGAGCGCCTTCACGAATCCTCTTGCCCTCTTGTCCCGCGCCATGCCCGTCAGCGTACCCGGCGTCGCCCGGAGGACACCCTCAGGAGTTCTTCAGGCGGCGTGCCTTACCGTCGCCGACCCGCAAAGGCTTCTAGTGTTCGTAGCGTGTCGACTCCACCCGCCACCCCGCACGTGCCGGCCGCGTTCGCCGCTGCCCTCGCGTCCGTCCGTGCCGCTCCGGCCCGTCCGGAGCTCACGGTCACCGAGATCCCCGCGCCCGCTCAGCTCGCGCCCTACGCGGTCGCACTGGCCGCCGACGTGCGACCCGCACGGCACGGGGACGACTCCGAGCTCGGCACCGGCCGGTTCATCCTGCTCTACGACCCCGACGAGCCGGAGGCCTGGGGCGGCCCGTTCCGCATCGTGTGCTTCGCGCAGGCCCCGCTGGAGACCGACATCGGTCTCGACCCGTTCCTGGCCGACGTGACCTGGTCGTGGCTGGTCGATGCGCTCGACGCGCGGCAGGCCCGCTACACGGCCGCCAGCGGCACCGCCACCAAGATCATCAGCACGGGCTTCGGCGAGCTGGCCGCCCAGGGCGACGGCTCGCAGATCGAGCTGCGCGCCTCCTGGAGCCCGCAGGAGACCGACATCACCGCCCACGTGGAGGGCTGGGGCGAGCTGCTCTGCATGCTGGCCGGGCTGCCCCCCACCGGCGAGGGCGTGAGCCTCCTCACGACGAGACGGAGTCCGCGTGGCTGACCGCACCGTCATCGACACCCGCTCCGGTTACCTGGAGGCTGTCGAGCTCATCGCCGCGGGCACCGGCCCGATCGCCGTCGACGCCGAGCGCGCCAGCGGCTTCCGATACTCTCAGCGTGCCTACCTGATCCAGGTGTTCCGGCGCGGCTCCGGCACGTTCCTGTTCGACCCGCCGGCGGTCGGCCGCTTCGACGAGCTGAACACCGCGATCGCCGACGAGGAGTGGGTGCTGCACGCGGCGACCCAGGACCTGACCTGCCTGCGCGAGGTCGGCCTCGACCCGTCCCGGATCTTCGACACGGAGCTGGCCGCCCGACTGCTCGGGATGCCGCGCGTCGGCCTCGGGACGGTCGTGGAGGAGCTGCTCGGCGTGCACCTCGCCAAGGAGCACAGCGCCGCCGACTGGTCGACCCGGCCGCTCCCCCAGCCCTGGCTGGTCTACGCCGCACTCGACGTCGAGCTGCTGCCCGACCTCCGGGACGCGATCGCCGCGCTCCTGGACGAGGCCGGTAAGACGGAGATCGCCCAGCAGGAGTTCGCCTCCGAGCTGACCCGCGAACTGACCGTGGTGCGGAGCGAGCCGTGGCGCCGCCTCTCGGGCATCCACTCGATCCGCGGCCTGCGCAACCTCGCCGTGGCGCGGGAGCTGTGGCTGAGCCGCGACGCGCTGGCCCGCGAGCTCGACACGGCGCCCGGCCGGCTCGTGCCGGACTCGGCCCTCACCGCGGCCGCGAAGGCGCTCCCGGACAACAAGCGCGCCCTCGCCGCGCTGCGGGAGTTCACCGGCCGCGCCAGCCGCACCGAGCTGGACCGCTGGTGGGGTGCGATCGAGGCCGGGCGCACCACGGAGGACCTCCCCGTGCTGCGCGGCAACGGCGACACGCTTCCCCCTCCCCGCGCCTGGGCGGACCGCAACCCGGAGGCCGACGGCCGCCTGAAGGCCGCCCGCGCGGCGCTCACGGCGCTGTCGGAGGAGCGGAGCATCCCCCTCGAGAACCTCCTGACGCCCGAGACGCTGCGGCGCGTGGCCTGGACGCCGCCCGCCGAGATCACGGCCGCGTCGATCGGGGAGGCACTGGAGGCGCACGACGCCCGCCCCTGGCAGATTGAGGCAACCTCACAGATGATCGCCGATGCCTTTGTCGAAAGTAGCCAAACGCCCGCCGAGACGCCCGAGACGGATTCGTAGAAAGAATCAAACGATTCCCGTCCGCCCAGACAGCCTCCGTAGGATCGATGCGGACCTGAAATGGGAGGCACTGTGGCCGAAAGAACCGAAGTCGTTTTCGTCGACGGAGTCCGGACTCCGTTCGGACGGGCCGGCGAAAAAGGGCAGTACTGGAACACCCGGGCGGACGACCTGGTCGTGAAGGCGATCATCGGCCTGCTCGAGCGCAATCCGAACGTGCCCAAGGACCGCATCGACGACGTGGCGATCGCCGCGACGACCCAGCAGGGCGACCAAGGCCTGACCCTCGGCCGCACGGCGGCGCTGCTCGCCGGGCTGCCGAAGTCCGTCCCCGGCTTCGCCATCGACCGGATGTGCGCGGGCGCGATGACCAGCGTCACGACGCTCGGCTCGGGCATCGCGTTCGGTGCGTACGACCTCGCGATCGCGGGCGGCGTGGAGCACATGGGCCGTCACCCGATGGGCTTCGGGGCCGACCCGAACCCGCGCTTCCTCACCGAGCGCCTGGTTGGCGAGGACGCCCTCAACATGGGCAGCACCGCCGAGCGCATCCACGACCGCTTCCCCGCTCTCACCAAGGAGCGCTCCGACCGCTTCGCGATGCGCAGCCAGCAGAAGACCGCCGCTGCCTACGAGAACGGCAAGCTGCAGCCTGACCTCGTCCCGGTCGCCATCCGCTCCGAGTCGGGCTGGGGACTCGCCACCCGCGACGAGGGCATGCGCCCCGAGACGAACATGGAGTCGCTCGCGACCCTCCGCACGCCGTTCCGGCCGCACGGCCGCGTCTCGGCGGGCAACTCGTCCCCGCTGACCGACGGCGCGACCGCGAGCCTGCTCGCCTCCGCCGACGCGGTGAAGGAGTTCGGCCTCACCCCGAAGATGCGCATGGTGAGCTTCGCCTTCGCCGGCGTCGAGCCGGAGATCATGGGCCTCGGCCCGGTCCCCTCGACCGAGAAGGCGCTGCGCAAGGCCGGCCTGTCGATCGACGACATCGGCCTGTTCGAGCTCAACGAGGCGTTCGCCATCCAGGTGCTCTCGTTCCTCGACCACTTCGGCATCGACGACGACGACCCGCGCGTCAACAAGTGGGGCGGCGCGATCGCGATCGGCCACCCGCTGGCCGCCAGCGGCGTCCGCCTGATGATCCAGCTCGCCCGCCAGTTCGAGGAGCACCCGGAGGTCCGCTACGGCGTGACCGCCATGTGCGTCGGCCTCGGCCAGGGCGGCACGGTCATCTGGGAGAACCCGAACTTCGACAAGCGCGCTGCACGGAAGGCCTGAGAACGAGTGACCGACTACACCACGATCGACTTCTCCCCGCTCGTCGACCTCTCCTCCGACGAGGTCGTGACCCACTCCCTCGTGAAGGACGTGCCGCTGCCCAGCGGCAAGACTCTCGCGCTGGTCACGCTCGACAACGGGCGTGACCACACGCGGCCGAACACGATGGGACCCGCCACGCTCCTCGAGCTCGGGAAGACCTTCGACGCGCTGACCGAGCGGGCGAAGCGCGGCGAGATCGACGCCGTCGCCGTCACCGGCAAGCCGTTCATCCTCGCCGCCGGCGCCGACCTCAGCCGGGTCGGCGACATCCCGAGCGTCGAGGTGGCGAAGCTGCTCCCCCAGCTCGGCCACTTCGTGCTCGGCAAGCAGGCGACGTTCGGCGTGCCGTCCTTCGTCTTCACGAACGGCCTCGCGCTCGGCGGCGGCGTGGAGATCGGCCTCAACGCCGACTACCGCACCATCGACCGCAACGCCGCCGCGTTCGCCCTGCCCGAGGTCTTCCTGGGCCTCATCCCGGGCTGGGGCGGCGCGACCATCCTCCCGAACCTCATCGGCATCGAGAACGCCCTCAAGGTGATCATCGAGAATCCGCTGAAGCAGAACCGGATGCTGAAGCCGCAGGAGGTCTTCGACCTCGGCATCGCCGACGCCATCTTCGACTCGGCGAACTTCCTCGAGGACTCGCTGGTCTGGGCCGACAAGGTGCTCACCGGCCAGGTCGAGGTCAAGCGGCCCAACGTGCCGGGCAAGGTCGAGCGCATGGTCAAGTGGGATGCCGCCCTCGGCATCGCGCGCAAGATGCTCGAGAGCCGAATCGGCACCGTCCCGAAGTCGCCGTACAAGGCGCTCGAGCTGCTGAAGGCCGCCAAGTCGAACGACCGCGCCGCCGGCTTCCAGCTCGAGGACGACGCGCTGGCCGAGCTCATCTCGGGCGACCAGTTCCAGGCCAGCATCTACGCCTTCAACCTCGTGCAGAAGCGGGCCAAGCGTCCCGCCGGCGCGCCCGACAAGAAGCTCGCGAAGAAGGTCACCAAGATCGGCGTCATCGGCGCCGGCTACATGGCCAGCCAGTTCGCCCTCCTGTTCGTCCGCCGGCTGCGGGTCCCGGTCGTCATCACCGACCTCGACCAGGCGCACGTCGACAAGGGCGTCGCGTACATCCACGACGAGATCGGCAAGCTCCAGGAGAAGGGCCGCATCTCCCCCGACGAGGCCAACCGGCTGCGCGCGCTCGTCACCGGCACGACGGACAAGGCGGACTTCGCGGACTGCGACTGGGTCATCGAAGCCGTCTTCGAGGAGCTGACGGTCAAGCAGAACGTGTTCGAGGAGGTCGAGCAGTACCTCTCCGACGAGGCGGTCATCGCGACCAACACGTCCTCGCTCTCGGTCGAGCAGATCGGCGCGAAGCTGAAGCACCCGGAGCGCCTGGTCGGGTTCCACTTCTTCACGCCGGTCGCGGTCATGCCGCTGATCGAGGTCGTCAAGACCCCGCACACCGACGAGGCCACCCTCTCCACCGCGATGGTGACCGCCGCCGCGCTGAAGAAGAACGCGGTCATCACCGCCGACACCCCCGGGTTCGTCGTCAACCGCATCCTGGCGAAGGTCCTCGGCGAGGCGATGCACGCCGTCGACGACGGCACCTCGTTCGAGACGGTCGACGAGGCGTTCGCGCCGCTCGGCCTCCCGATGCCGCCGTCGGCCCTGCTCGACCTGGTCGGGCTCAAGGTCGGCGCGCACGTGCTCGACACCCACCACGCCGCGTTCCCGGAGCGGTTCTACCGCAGCGAGAACCTCCACAAGCTCGCCGAGTACGGCACGCTGCTGGAGAAGGACGGCAAGGGGCGGATCAAGGGTCTCGACAAGGGCGCGGCCAAGATCATCGCCGGCGGCAAGAACCCCTGGACGAAGGACGAGATCCTCCGTCGCCTGGAGGACGGCCTCGCCGACGAGATCCACCGCATGCTGGTCGACGACCACGTGGTCGAGGCGCCGGAGGACATCGACCTCTGCATGATCCTGGGGGCGGGCTTCCCGTTCCAGATGGGCGGCATCACGCCGTACCTGGATCGTGTGGGCGCCTCCGAGCGCGTCTTCGGCGACACGTTCCAGCACCCGCCCGTGAAGGGCGTCGCCTGAGCCTCGGGCTCGGACGGACCTGATCGAACGCCCCGCTCGCCGCGAGCGGGGCGTTCGTCACGTCAGGACCAGATCGAGGTAGGCGCGCAGGGTCGTCGCCGCGTCGATGCTCCCCGGCGTGTACAGCCACTGCAGTTGGATGCCCTCCCACAGAGCCACGATCGTCGCCGCGGCGATGTCCGGGTCCACGCCGTCGCGCAGCCGCCCGGCGTCACGGAGTGCGGCGAGTTCGGCCGCGTACGCCGCGCGCAGCTCGTCGTAGCGTCCGACGAAGTAGTCGCGCCCCGGATGGTCGGCGGTGACCGCCTCGGCCGAGAGCACGCTGTACAGCGCGATCAGGCCCGGGATGGCGGTGTTGCGCTTCGCCTGGTCGACGATCTGGTCGGCGAAGGAGCCGCCGGCGGCAGGGACGCCCTCGCCGGCGCCCAGTTCGTCGCGGCGGGCGAGCACGGCGACCAGCAGGTCGTCCTTGCTCTCGAAGTGGTACTCGAGGCTGCCGAGGCTGATGCCGGCCGCGGCGGCGATCTCACGAAGGGAGCTGCCGTGGTAGCCGCGGGTCGCGAACAGGCGATACGCCTCGTCGACGATCTGCTCGCGGCGTTCGGCCGTCTTCGCGTACGGTCCGCGCCGGGTGCTCGCGTCGCCCACGTCCCCTCCTTCGGGTCGACCCACCTCAAATTAGGTCACCTGCATTATTTTCGACTAACGTCGATCCTACCGATTCCCGCCACGACGGAGTGAAGGTAATGACGGAACTCACACGACGATCCCTGCTGGGGCTCGGCGCCGCTGCCGCGACCACGGCACTGCTGTCCGCGTGCACCACGCCGGGCACGACCTCGATCAACACGGCACCGCCGATCCGACCTGTCGCAGCCGGAGAGAAGATCACCCTCACGTACTGGGCCTGGCTCAAAGACCTCCAGAAGGTGGCGGACGTGTGGAACGCGTCCCACCCCGACGTCCAGGTGGAGGCGGTCTGGATCCCCGGCGGCAACGCCGGCGGCTACCAGAAGCTGTACTCCGCCCTCGCCGCCGGCGGCGGACCGGACCTCGCGCAGGTCGAGCTGCGCAGCGTCCCCGAGTTCATGCTGGTGAACGGGCTCGTCGATCTCGCCCGCTACGGCGCGGGCGACTACGCCGATCGTTACGACCCGACCCTGTGGAGCCAGGTGAGCTACGTGGGAGGTGTCTACGCCATCCCCCAGGACTCCGGCCCGATGGCCCTCTACTACCGGCCCGACCTGTTCGAGAAGGTCGGCGCGGGAGCGCCCGCCTCCTGGGACGACTGGGCCGCGACCGGCCGCGAGTTGAAGAAGGCCGGGATCTTCATCGATGCCTTCAACTACTCCGACCCGTCGTGGTTCGCCGCGGTCGCCGGGCAGGCGGGTGCGTCCTGGCTGCGCGTGGATGGCGACCGCTGGGTGATCGACATGACCGACGAGGCGACGCTGCAGACGGCCCGGTTCTTCGACCGGGCCATCGACGACGGGATCCTCCAGACGGCCTACGGCGACTTCTCCACCGGCTGGTTCGCGGCGGCGGCGAAAGGCACGATCGCCGGGTGCGCCAGCGCGAGCTGGGGCGACGCCTTGCTCGAAGGCGTCGCCGGCGGCGAGGGCAAGTGGCGGGTCGCACCCCTCCCGCGGTGGGCCTCGGGATACGGATCCAGCGCGCTGGGCGGTTCGACGGCCGCCGTCCTGGCGAACAGCAAACACCCCAAGGAGGCGATGGAGTTCGCCGTGTGGATGACCACCAGCCCGGAGGGCATCGACGCGATGATCAAGCACTCCGGCATCGGCTGGTCGCCCGACGCCGACTATATCGGCGCCGAGCGCACCAAGCCGTCCGCGTGGTTCGGTGGCCAGAACTACAACGAGGAGGTCTTCCTCCCCGCCTCCACGGAGCAGAACCCCGACTGGTCGTGGTGGCCGATCACGCAGCAGTCGTTCAACATCCTGGCCGACGGGTTCCGCAAGAAGCCGGCCGGGCAGACGCTCGTGGACTCCATCGCCCAGAGCGAGACGGCCATCATCGACGCCTTCCGCAAGAAGGGCCTGACGATCGAGAAGGCGCGCTCGTGAAGGGCACGCGCACGACGTGGGCACCCTGGACGCTCCTCGCCCCCTTCCTGGCGCTGTTCCTGCTGACCTTCCTGCTGCCCATCGTGGTCGCGATCGGCTCCAGCTTCACGACGGTCACCCGCTCGGGCGTGTTCGGCGAGAAGGGCGTCACGACCCAGTTCGCCTGGTTCGCGAACTACGCGCAGGCGCTCGGCAACCCCAACTTCATCGCCTCGATCGGCCGGATGCTGCTCTTCGGCGTCGTGCAGGTCACGCTGATGATCGCCCTCAGCACCGTGCTCGCGCTGCTGCTCGAGTCGGCCTCCGCCCGCTGGCCGGGCATGTTCCGCGCGGTGTACTTCCTGCCGTACGGCATCCCGGGCGTCATCGCCACCATCCTGTGGTCGTTCCTCTACGTGCCCGGCCTCAGCCCGCTGATCGACCTCGGCGCCGCGGTCGGGGTGCAGCTCGACTTCCTCGGGCCCGACACCGTCCTGTGGTCGATCGCGAACATCGTCACCTGGACGTACACCGGCTACAACATGATGATCATCATCGCGCAGCTGAAGTCGATCCCGACCGAGGTCTACGAGGCGGCGAAGGTCGACGGCGCCGGTCCCTGGCGGGTCGCCCGCAGCATCCAGCTGCCGCTCATCCGCCCGGCGCTGACGCTCACCATCGTGTTCTCGATCATCGGGACGCTGCAGCTCTTCGCCGAGCCGCAGGTGCTGCAGTCCGTGGCGCCCGCGATCGACAGCGAGTACACGCCCAACCTGAGCGCGTACACCACGGCGTTCGCGTACAACGACTACAACGTCGCGGCGGCCCAGTCGGTGCTCATCGCCCTGGTCGCCTTCCTGCTCTCCTTCGCCTTCCTGCGCCTCACCAACCGGAGGTCCCGATGACGACGACCGACACCACCGACCCCACGCCCACGTTCTCGGTCGGCGCGCAGGCGCCGCGTTCGGCGCACGACCGCTCGGCGGGTCGCCGGTCGGGAACGCGCATCCTCGTCACGGCGATCCTCGTCGTCGTGGCGGTGTACTTCCTCGTCCCCGTCTACTGGGTCGTCGTCGCGGCGACCAAGACCACGCAGGACCTCTTCTCGACCAACGGCTTCGCGTTCTCGGGGAACTTCGCGCTCTGGCACAACCTCGCGGAGGTCTTGAACTTCCAGGACGGGATCTTCCTGCGCTGGCTGCTCAACTCGGTGCTCTACGCGGGTGTCGGCGCCCTGCTCGCGACCTACTTCGCCGCGGCCGGCGGCTACGCCCTCTCGAAGTACGCGTTCCGCGGCCGCGGCTTCATCTTCGGGCTGATCCTGGGCGGCGTGCTCGTGCCGGGGACCGCGACGGCGCTGCCCCTGTTCCTGCTGTTCTCCGAGCTCGGGCTGGCCAACACGTACTGGGCGGTCCTGCTGCCCTCGCTGGTGTCGCCGTTCGGCCTGTTCCTCTGCCGCATCTACGCGGACGCGACGGTGGACACCGCGCTGGTGGAGGCCGCGCGACTCGATGGCGCGGGTGAGCTGCGCATCTTCCACACCGTCGGGCTGCGGATCATGACGCCGGCTCTCGTGACGGTCTTCCTGTTCCAGCTGGTCGGCATCTGGAACAACTACTTCCTCCCGCTCGTGATGCTCTCCGACGTGCGCCTGTACCCGATCACGCTGGGGCTGAACTCCTGGCGCTCGCAGACGGACCGCCTGCCGGAGTTCTACGAACTGACCACCGGCGGCGTCCTGCTGTCGATCATCCCCCTCGCCATCGCCATGATCGTGCTCCAGCGGTTCTGGCGCGGCGGCCTCACCGAAGGATCCGTGAAATAGTGCTCGCACCCGCGTACCTCAGCGACACCGCACCCGGCAGCGGCGCTCGCGTCGCCCCCCGCTCCTGGCTGCGGAGCGACGCCCCGGCTCTGTCGCTCGATGGCACGTGGCGGTTCCGGCTCTCCCCCACCGCCGACCTGCCCGAGGATGTCGCCGAGCCTGCGCTCGACGACAGCGGGTGGGACGAGCTCGCGGTCCCGGCCCACTGGGTCCTGCAGGGCGACGGGGAGTACGGCCGTCCGATCTACACGAACGTCCAGTTCCCCTTCCCGCTCGACCCGCCGCACGTTCCGGACGAGAACCCGACCGGTGACTACCGGCGCACGTTCGAGCTCCCGGCGGACTGGCCGGAGGGTGCGCGCACCGTGCTGCGCTTCGACGGCGTGGAGTCGCTCTACCGGGTGTGGCTGAACGGGGCGGAGGTCGGCATCGCGACGGGCAGCCGGCTCGCTCAGGAGTTCGATGTGACCGACCTCGTGCGACCCGGCACGAACCACGTCGCGGTGCGGGTGCACCAGTGGTCGCCCGCCAGCTATCTCGAGGATCAGGACCAGTGGTGGCTGCCCGGCATCTTCCGCGACGTGACGCTCGTCGCCCGCCCCGTCGACGGCCTCCAGGACGTCTGGCTGCGCACCGACTGGGCCGACGGCGACGGGTGGATCGAGCCGGAGCTGACCGCGGACGCTGCGGCCTTCCCGGTGACCCTCCGCATCCCATCGCTCGGCGTCGAGGCGGTCTGGACGCGTCCCGGCGACGTCGGTCGCGTCGAGGTCGGGTCGGTCGAGCCGTGGACCGCTGAGAGGCCACGCCTCCACGACGCCACCGTGGAGTCCACCGGCGAGACCGTGAGCCTGCGACTCGGCTTCCGCACGGTCGAGATCCGCGCCGACCGGTTCCTCGTCAACGGCGAGCGCGTCGTCTTCCACGGCATGAACCGGCACGAGGCGCACCCCGTGCGCGGCCGCGTCTTCGACGAGCAGCACGCGCGCGAGGACCTCGCCCGGATGAAGAGGTTCAACGTCAACGCCATCCGCACCAGCCACTACCCGCCGCACCCGCGCCTGCTCGATCTCGCCGACGAGCTGGGCTTCTGGGTGATCCTGGAGTGCGACCTCGAGACCCACGGGTTCGAGAAGAACGGCTGGACCGGCAACCCCAGCGACGATCCGGCCTGGCGCGACGCCTACCTCGACCGGATCGAGCGGACGGTGGAGCGCGACAAGAACCATCCCAGCATCGTCATGTGGTCCCTCGGCAACGAGTCGGGCACCGGCGCGAACCTCGCGGCCATGTCGGCCTGGGTGCACGCGCGCGACACCGGTCGACCCGTCCACTACGAGGGCGACTACACGGGCGAGTACACGGACGTGTACTCGCGGATGTACTCGACCGTCCCGGAGACCGAGCAGATCGGCACGGACGGGTCCACCGCTCCCCTGCTCGGTTGCACGCCCGCCCAGGGCGCCCGGCAGCGCACGAAGCCGTTCCTCCTCTGCGAGTACGCGCACGCGATGGGCAACGGCCCCGGGGCGCTCGACCAGTACGAGGCGCTCGTGGATGCGCACCCCCGCCTGCACGGCGGCTTCGTGTGGGAGTGGCGCGACCACGGCATCCTGACGCGGACGGCAGACGGCACGACCTTCTACGCGTACGGCGGCGACTTCGGCGAGGTCGTCCACGACGGCAACTTCGTGATGGACGGCATGATCCTGAGCGACGACACCCCCACGCCCGGCCTGTACGAGTTCGCCGCGGTGGCCGCGCCCGTGCGGTTCTCCTTCGACGACGCGGGCGGGGTGACCGTCGTGAACCGCCGGCACAGCGCCGCCACCGACGACCTGCGCTTCGACTGGCGGGTCGAGCACGACGGTCACGTCGTCGCGAGCGGGGTACTCGCCGTCCCCCCGATCCCGGCCGGCTCGTCGGCCCACGTCGACCTGCCCGCGATCGCGGTCGCGCCGGATGCGGAGACCTGGCTGACGGTGGAGGCCATGCTGGCGGGGGCCACGGCGTGGGCGCCGGAAGGACACGTCGTCGCGTCGGCTCAGGACGATCGCAGCGCGCAGGCGCTCGGTGGCGCAGCGCCCGCCGCCCCGCGGATCACGGACTGGAGCGACGGAGAGGGCACGGTCACCCTCGGCTCTGCTCACTTCGAGCGCGGCCGCCTCGTGCGTCTTGCCGGCCGCGCGGTGAGCGGACCGCGGCTGGAGCTGTTCCGCGCGCCGACCGACAACGATGAGGGCAGCGCATTCAGCGACCCGACCGGCAGTGATGGCGCTGTGCCGGGAGTGTCGAGCGCGTCCCTCTGGCGCGCTCACGGCCTCGACCGCCTGGTGCACCGGCTCGTGGCGGTCCAGGAGGCGCCCGGCGCCCTCCGCACGCTCACCCGCGTCTCCGCCGCGGACTCCTCCCTGTCGGTCACGGTGGAGACCGTCTGGGCGCTCGTCGGCGACGAGCTGGAACTGCGGGTCGAGATCGAGCCCTCCGCGGGCTGGCCGACGGTGTGGCCGCGCATCGGCGTGCGCTTCGACCTCCCCGACGACGGCGAACCGATCCCGGGCGCCGAATGGTTCGGGCTGGGGCCGCGCGAGTCGTATCCCGACAGCATCCGAGCGGCACGTCTCGGGCGCTATACCGCGACGATCGACGAGCTCTCCGTGCCGTACGCGCGGCCGCAGGAGACCGGCCACCGCTCGGCGGTGCGCAAGCTCGCGGTCGGCGGGCTGACGCTCCACGCCATCCGGGATAGCCGGGGTCGCCTCCCCGGCTTCGTGCTCACACGCCACACCCCGCAGCAGCTCGCTGCAGCGGAGCACCCGCACGAGCTCCCCGCCTCGCAGACGACCTTCCTGTTCCTCGACGCCGCTCAGCACGGGCTCGGTTCGCGCGCGTGCGGTCCGGACGTGTGGCCGGAGTTCTCGCTGCGCCCGGAGGCCCGGACCCTGCGCGTCCGCTTCGGGAGCTGACCACCGGGTCGCCGCAGACGCGAAACGCCGCTTCGGAGGCTCCGAAGCGGCGTTTCGCGTCCCCTCGCGGGTGGGGTCAGCGGTTGAGCGGCGTCATGTCCGCGTAGCGGTCGCCGACGGGCGCGGCGACGGCGTCGAGGCGCTCGAGCTGCTCGGGGCTCAGCTGCACATCGACGGCCTCGACGTTCTGCTCCAGGTTCTCAACGCGACGCGTGCCGGGGATGGGGACGATGTCCTCGCCCTTCGCGAGCAGCCACGCGAGCGCGACCTGCCCGGCCGTCGCCCCCGCTTCGCGAGCCACGGCGTCGACCTGCTCGACGATCCGGATGTTCGCCTCGAGGTTGTCGCCCTCGAAGCGCGGGTTGAACCGGCGGAAGTCGTCCGGCGAGAGCTCGTCGAGCGAGCGGATGGTGCCGGTGAGGAATCCGCGGCCGAGCGGCGAATACGGCACGAAGCCGATGCCGAGCTCGCGGACGGTCGGCAGCACGGCCTCCTCGGGGTCGCGCGTCCAGAGCGAGTACTCGGTCTGGACGGCGGTCACGGGGTGCACGGCGTTCGCCCGGCGGATCGTCTCGGGCGCGGCCTCCGAGAGACCGTAGTGGAGGATCTTGCCCTCCTCGATGAGCTCCTTGAGGGCGCCCACCGTCTCCTCGATCGGCGTGCCCGGGTCCATCCGGTGCTGGTAGTAGAGGTCGATGCGGTCGGTCTGGAGGCGCTTCAGCGACCCCTCGACGGAGAGCCGCACGTTCTCCGCCGAGCCGTCGAGCCCGCGCTCGTCGTTCTGCCGGTGCAGGATCGTGCCGAACTTGGTCGCGATCACGACCTTGTCGCGCCGGCCGTCGGCGAAGGCGCGCGCGAGCAGCTCCTCGTTGGCGTACGGGCCGTAGATCTCGGCCGTGTCGAAGAACGTGACACCGAGGTCGATTGCGCGGTGCAGCGTGCGGATCGAGCCCGCGTCGTCCTGGCCGGCGCCCGTGTAGAACGCGGACATGCCCATGCAGCCGAGGCCCAGCCGCGAGACCTCGAACTTCTCGGTGCCGAGTGTGGTCTTCTTCATGCGTTCGTTCCTGTCTTCTTCTCGTAGAGACCGATCTTGTGGTCGATGGCGGCGAGGCTCGCCGTCATCTCCTCCAGCTGCCGGACCACCGTCATCCGATGCAGGAGCAGCAGTTCCAGACGCTCCGCCGTGGTGTCGTCGCCGCGACGGGCGAGCTCGACGTAGCGACGGACGGTGGCGATGGGCATCGCCGTGGAACGCAGCTTCGTGAGGAAGAGGACCCAGGTGAGGTCGGCCTCCGAGTAGCGGCGATGGGAGGAGGAGGCGCGCTCGACGGGGCTCAGCATGAGGCCCTCGCGCTCGTAGTAGCGCAGGGTGTGTGCGGAGAGCCCGGTGCGCTCGGCGATGTCGGAGATCGACATCGCCGTGATGCTGTCGGTCATACGGCCACGATAAGACTTCGAGTGCGCTCTAAGTCAACCCGCACCCGCCGGACCGTGTCAGGCCTCCGAGTTGCGGCGCGTGAGCTCCTGCTCGGGCAGCGGGCGCGCGATGGGCACGCGGCTGCCGAGCACCTGCGCGACGAGGTCGCGGGCGATCTTCTGCGCGGTGAGCCCGGCCTCCTCGAGGATCTGCTCGCGGGTCGCGTGGTCGATGAACTCGTCGGGCAGGCCCAGCTCGTCGACGGCGGTGTCGATGCCGGCTTCGCGCAGGTCCTGGCGGACGCGCGTGCCGATCCCGCCGACGCGGATGCCGTCCTCGATGGTGACGACGATGCGGTGCTCCGACGAGAGGTCGAGGACGCTCTTCGGCACCGGGACGACCCAGCGCGGGTCGACGACCGTCGCGCCGATCCCCTGCGCGGCCAGTCCGTCGGCGACCTTCAGCGCGAGGTCGGCCATCGGGCCGACGGCGACGAGCAGCACGTCCTTGCGCTCGTCGTCGCGCAGCACGTCGACGCCGTCCTCCAGCCGACGCACGGCGGGGATGTCCGGCTGCACGCTTCCCTTCGGGAACCGCAGCACCGTCGGGCCGTCGTTCACGGCCACGGCCTCCGCCAGCTCCTCCCGGAAGCGCGTGGCGTCGCGGGGAGCCGCGAGCCGGATGCCGGGAACCACCTGCAGGATCGCGAGATCCCAGATGCCGTGGTGGCTCGGCCCGTCCGGTCCGGTCACGCCCGCGCGGTCGAGCACGAACGTCACGCCCGCCTTGTGCAGCGCCACATCCATCAACACCTGGTCGAAGGCGCGGTTGATGAAGGTCGCGTAGATCGCGACGACCGGGTGCAGGCCGCCGAAGGCGAGTCCGGCGGCGCTCGTCGCGGCATGCTGCTCGGCGATGCCGACGTCGTGGACGCGATCCGGGAACCGCTCGGCGAACTTGTGCAGGCCCGTCGGCCGCAGCATGGCGGCGGTGATGCCGACCAGCTTCGGGTCCTTCTCCGCCAGGCGGACGATCTCGTCCGCGAACACGCCGGTCCAGCTCGGCTTGGTCGAGCTGCCGATCGGCTCGCCGGTCTCGGGATCGATCTGGCCGACGGCGTGGAACTGGTCCGCCGCATCCCGGAGCGCGGGCTCGTAGCCGCGACCCTTCTGCGTGATGGCGTGCACGATCACCGGCGCGCCGTAGTTCTTCGCCTGAAGGAGCGCCTCCTGCATGGCCTGGATGTCGTGGCCGTGCACCGGCCCGATGTACTTGATGTCGAGGTTCGAGTACAGCGCCTCGTTGTTCGAGAACCGGCTGAGGAAGCCGTGCAGCCCGCCGCGGACGCCGCGGTAGAACGAGCGGCCCGGCGCGCCGAGCTTGTCGAACGCGCGCTGGCTGGTCAGGTACAGGTTGCGATAGGCGCGACGCGTGCGCACCGTGTTGAGGAAGCGCGCCATGCCGCCGATGGTCGGGGCGTAGGACCGGCCGTTGTCGTTCACGACGATGATCAGCCGGCGGCTGTTGTCGTCGGAGATGTTGTTGAGCGCCTCCCACGTCATCCCGCCGGTCAGGGCGCCGTCGCCCACCATCGCGATGACGTGCCGGTCGTTCTGACCGGTCATCTGGAAGGCGCGGGAGATTCCGTCCGCCCACGAGAGGGACGAGGAGGCGTGCGAGCTCTCGACGATGTCGTGCTCCGACTCCGAGCGCTGCGGGTAGCCGGCGAGGCCGCCCTTCTGCCGCAGCTGCGAGAAGTCCTGGCGCCCGGTGAGCAGCTTGTGCACGTACGACTGGTGGCCGGTGTCGAAGACGATCGCATCACGCGGGGAGTCGAACACACGGTGGATGGCGATGGTCGTCTCGACGACGCCCAGGTTCGGCCCGAGGTGCCCACCCGTCTTCGCGACGTTGGCGATCAGGAACGCGCGCACCTCTGCGGCCAGCTGGACGAGCTCCCGGTCCGTGAGCCGATCGAGATCGCGCGGCTCGTGGATCGTTTCGAGGATGCTCATGGATTCGAGTGTAGAGCCGCTGAATCGAGAGGAGGCTCGGAACCGGTGATTCCGAGCCTCCCCTTGACAACGGTCTGGTTACACCAGGCTCCGCAGCACGTACTGCAGAATGCCGCCGTTGCGGTAGTAGTCCGCCTCACCGGGGGTGTCGATCCGGACGACCGCGTCGAACTCGATCGTCTGCTTGCCCTCGGGCGAGTCGGCGCTGGGCTCGGCGACGACGTGCACGGTCTTCGGGGTGCGGCCCTCGTTCAGTTCCTCCAGACCCGAGATCGAGACGACCTCGGTGCCGTCGAGGCCGAGCGACGCCCAGCTCTCGCCGGCCGGGAACTGCAGCGGGACGACGCCCATGCCGATGAGGTTCGAGCGGTGGATGCGCTCGAAGCTCTCCGTGATGACCGCGCGGACGCCGAGGAGGCTGGTGCCCTTCGCCGCCCAGTCGCGCGACGAGCCGGAGCCGTACTCCTTGCCGCCGAAGATCACGAGCGGGGTGCCCTGCGCCTGGTAGTTCTGCGACGCGTCGTAGATGAACGACTGCGGGCCGCCCTCCTGGGTGAAGTCGCGGGTGTAGCCGCCCTCGACGCCGTCCAGGAGCTGGTTCTTCAGGCGGATGTTCGCGAACGTTCCGCGGATCATCACCTCGTGGTTGCCGCGGCGCGAGCCGTAGGAGTTGAAGTCCTTGCGGTCGATGCCGTGCTCGTCGAGGTAGCGGCCGGCGGGGCTGTCGGCCTTGATGTTGCCGGCGGGGCTGATGTGGTCGGTGGTGACCGAGTCGCCGAGCTTCGCCAGCACGCGGGCGCCGGAGATGTCCGAGACGGGGGTGGTCTCGAGCGTCATGCCGTCGAAGTACGGGGGCTTGCGCACGTACGTCGACTTCTCGTCCCACTCGAAGACCGAGCCGGTCGGGGTCGGCAGCGACTTCCAGCGCTCGTCGCCCTCGAACACGCTCGCGTACTCGTGGGTGAACATGCCCTCGTTGATGGAGGAGTCGATCGTCTCCTGCACCTCGGCGGCGTCCGGCCAGATGTCCTTGAGGAACACGTCGTTGCCGTCCTGGTCCTTGCCCAGGGCGTCGATCTCGAAGTCGAAGTTCATCGACCCGGCGAGGGCGTACGCGATCACGAGCGGCGGGCTCGCGAGGTAGTTCATCTTGACGTCGGGGTTGATCCGGCCCTCGAAGTTGCGGTTGCCCGAGAGCACCGCGGTGACGGCGAGGTCGTTCTGGTTGACGGCCTGCGAGATCTCGTCGATCAGCGGGCCGGAGTTGCCGATGCAGGTGGTGCAGCCGTAGCCGACCGTGTAGAAGCCGAGGTCCTCGAGGTAACCGGTGAGGCCCGCCTTCTCGTAGTAGTCGGTGACGACCTTCGATCCCGGCGCGAGGGTGGTCTTGACCCACGGCTTGGAGGTGAGGCCCTTCTTCGCGGCGTTGCGGGCCAGGAGGCCGGCCGCCAGCATCACGGACGGGTTCGACGTGTTCGTGCACGACGTGATCGCCGCGATCGCGACGGCGCCGTGGTCGAGGGTGAACGAGGCGCCGCTCTCGGCGATGGTCACCGGGGTCGGGCTCGACGCGGTCTTGGGCGCGTGGCTGTGGTGGTGGTGCTCGTGCGTGCTCCGCGTGTCCTCCGGGCTCAGCTCGCCCGGGTCGGAGGCGGGGAACGACTCCGAGATGGTCAGGTCGACCAGGTCGTGCGAGACGTCCGCGTAGTTCGTCAGGTCCTTCTCGAACTGGTCCTTCGCCTCGCTGAGCTCGATGCGGTCCTGCGGGCGCTTCGGGCCGGCGATCGACGGGACGACCGTCGAGAGGTCGAGCTCGAGGTACTCGCTGAAGACCGGTTCGGTCTCCGGGTCGTGCCACAGGCTCTGCGCCTTCGAGTACTCCTCGACGAGCGCGACCTGCTCCTCGCTGCGGCCGGTGAGGCGCAGGTAGTCGAGGGTCACGTCGTCGATCGGGAACATGGCGGCGGTGGAGCCGAACTCGGGGCTCATGTTGCCGATGGTGGCGCGGTTGGCCAGCGGGACCTCCGCGACGCCGGCGCCGTAGAACTCGACGAACTTGCCGACAACGCCGTGCTTGCGCAGCATCTCCGTGATGGTGAGCACGACGTCGGTCGCGGTCACACCGGTCGGGATGGCGCCGGTCAGCTTGAAGCCGACGACCTTGGGGATGAGCATGGAGACGGGCTGGCCGAGCATGGCCGCCTCGGCCTCGATGCCGCCGACGCCCCAGCCGAGCACGCCGAGGCCGTTGACCATCGTCGTGTGCGAGTCGGTGCCGACGCAGGTGTCCGGGTAGGCCAGGAGCTCGCCGCCGACCTCGCGGGTCATTGTGACGCGGGCCAGGTACTCGATGTTCACCTGGTGGACGATGCCGGTTCCCGGCGGGACGACCTTGAAGTCGTCGAACGCGGTCTGGCCCCAGCGCAGGAACTGGTAGCGCTCGCCGTTGCGCTCGTACTCGATGTCGGTGTTGCGCTCGAGCGCGTCCGCCTGACCGAAGAGGTCGGCGATGACGGAGTGGTCGATGACCATCTCGGCCGGCGCGAGCGGGTTGATCTTCTTGGGGTCGCCGCCGAGGGCGGAGACGGCCTCGCGCATCGTGGCGAGGTCGACGATGCAGGGCACGCCGGTGAAGTCCTGCATGATGACGCGGGCCGGGGTGAACTGGATCTCGGTGTCCGGCTCGGCCGCCGGGTCCCACGACCCGAGGGCGCGGATGTGATCGGCGGTGATGTTCGCGCCGTCCTCGGTGCGGAGCAGGTTCTCCAGCAGAACCTTGAGGCTGAACGGCAGCCTCTTGTAGCCGTCCACGGTGTCGATCCGGAAGATCGTGTAATCCTTCGAACCGACCGTCAGGGTGCTCTTCGCACCGAAGCTGCCGAACGCGGAACTTGTAGTCGCTGACACGTTGCCCTCTCCTTCATCGGCAGGCGATGTAACGCGAGCCTCATCCATCTTGGTTGTCCGTCGAAGCGTGTTTCCAGCAAGGTAAGCCTAAGTCGTCGGCGCCGGGATTTATCTTGACGTCAAGATAAAATCTACCACGTTCACTGCCGGTCGAAGACCAGCTCTCTCCGCTTCGCGAACCGGTAGAAGAGCTCGATCCCCGCCGCGCCGACGGCGCCGACCGCGACTCCCCAGAGCAAACCGCCCGAGAGCCTCAGGTGCATCTGGAAGAACTCCGCGGTGAAGGGGATGACGCAGACCAGGGTGAAGGCGGCGGCCACGGCGCCGAGCAGCGCCCAGCGCACGCCGGTCAGCGGTCTGGTCAGCACGCACAGGATCCACAGCGACACGCAGAAGAGCGTCACGGTGGTGATGCTCCGTGCCTCGTGCAGGGGCAGGCTGCGGTAGATCGGCGCATAGGAGACGACGGCCGCGATCCCGGCGATCAGCCCGGTCGGCACCGAGTACTTCAGGATGCGCGGCAGCACGCCGGGCGTGTAGATGCGGCGGTTGGGCGCGAGCGCGAGGAAGAAGGAGGGGATCCCGATCGCGAGGGAGGAGACCAGGGTCAGCTGCCGCGGCAGGAAGGGGAACGGCCAGAGCAGCACGGCGCTCACCAGCGCGAGCAGGATCCCGTAGACCGTCTTCGCGAGGAAGATGTTCGACACCCGCTCGACGTTCGCGATCACACGACGACCGGAGGCGAGCACACCCGGGAGGCGGTCGAAGCGGTTGTCGAGAAGCACGAGCCGGGAGACGGCCTTCGTCGCCGCGGTCGCCGACCCCATCGCGATGCCGAGATCGGCGTCCTTGATGGCCATCGCGTCGTTCACGCCGTCGCCGGTCATCGCGACCGTCCGGCCCTGCGCGCGCAGCAGGCCGACGGCGGTGCGCTTCTGCTCGGGACTCACGCGCCCGAGCACGTCCGCCGTGCGGAGAGCGGCGTCTAGCTCCTCGTCCGTCGCGAGGGCCGAGGCGTCCACGGCGTCGCCGGGGAGGTCGAGCGCTCGGGCGATCGCACCGACGGTGACCGGGTTGTCGCCGGACATCACGACGACGCGCACGTCCTGCTCGGCGAAGTAGCCGAGGGTCTCCGCCGCCTCCGGCCGCAGGGTCTCCCCCAGCACCACGAGCATCGCGGGTTCGAGCGGGATGCCGGCCAGCTCGATGTGCGCGCCCTCCGGCAGCGGGCCGACCGCGCGTGCGAGAGCCAGGGTCCGGCGGCCGGTCGCCGCGATGGCCGTGGCGCGTTCGAGCTCCACCGGATGGTCCACGAGCACCCGCTCGGGGGCGCCGAGCACCCACGAGCTCTCCGCGTCGCCGATCCGGACGACGACTCCGCTGTACTTGGTGGCGGAGCTGAACGGGACGCGCCGCAGCACCGCGTATCCGTCGCTCCGGAACGCGCCGGCGAGGATCCCCGCCGTGGCGTTGCCCGCGTCGTCCGCGCCGAACGCCGCCAGCGCTACCGCGGCCTGCCCGGCCAGAGCGTCCCCGCCGAGGGGCTCGGTGCGCTCCAGCGCCAGCTCCCCATCGGTCAGCGTGCCGGTCTTGTCGAGGCAGAGGACGTCGACACGCGCGAGCACCTCGACGGCCGCGAGCTCCTGCACCAGCACCTTGCGGGACGCGAGCTGGATGGCGGCGACCCCGAACGCCAGGCTGGTGAGCAGCACCAGCCCCTCGGGGATCATCCCGACCACCGCGGCGACGGCGTCGATCAGTGCTCGCCGCCAGCGCTCGTCCTCGAAGAGCCTGCTGAAGCCGCCATAGGCCAGCACGCGCCCGATCAGGGTGACGATGATGATCGGGCCCAGGATCCACGAGAGGTACACGAGGATGCGGTTGGTGGCATCCCGCAGCTCGGACCGCACGAGGGAGTGCTTCTTGATCTCGCTCGTGAGCTTGCTCGCGTAGGAGTCGGCGCCGACCGCCGTGACGATCGCGTACCCCGTGCCGGTCGCGACGTGGGATCCCGAGAGCAGCTGCGCGCCGGCGTCCTTGAAGACGGGGTCGGACTCCCCCGTCAGGAGCGACTCGTCGACGGACAGCCCCGTACTCTCGACGACCTCCGCGTCCGCCGGGATCTGATCGCCGGGACGCAGCACGAGCAGGTCGTCGAGCACGACGTCCTCGAGAGGAACGGCCACGACCTCCCCGCCGCGGCGCACGCGACTCTCGGGCGCGGCGAGCAGGGCGGCGCGGTCGAGCACGAGCTTCGCCCGGACCTCCTGCACGATCCCGATCAGGGCGTTGGCGACGACGACGCCGTAGAAGAAGCCGTCGCGCAGATCGCCGAGCAGCAGAACGGCGACGAAGCACACCGTGAGGATGCCGTTGAACAGTGTGAAGATGTTCTCGCGGAGGATGTCGCCGATCGACCGCGAGCTGGCCTGCCGCTGCGCGTTGTGACGGCCGTCCGCCCGACGCTCCGCCACCTGGGCCGCCGTCAGGCCCGCGCTCGTGCGCGAATCGGTCATGCGTCCCCCCGGATCAGCGGCCTACGTGCCGGCCGGCTTCGGCGGCGTCTTCTGGGGAGGCGTCTGCTGCGGGAACTGGCCGCGGACGACGAAGTACGTCACCAGGAGGAGCGGCGCGTACAACGGGACGCCCATCAGCAGCTTGGTGAGGGCGAGCGCGCTGGTCGCCTCGGGCGTGTGCGCCAGGTACAGCGGCACCTGCACGAGCAGCCGGGCGGCGAAGAGGACGAACCAGAGGAACGTCAGCGCCTGCATCACGCGGAACTTCGAGCGGACGCTCCGCCAGGCGAGCCCGTCGCCCATCAGGTAGCCCGCCGCGAGGCCGATCAGGGGCCAACGCACCACGATCGAGATGAGGAGGGCGGCTCCGTACGCGGCGTTCGTCCAGATGCCGAGGAGGAAGTTGTCCTCGCCGCGACCGGTGATGAGCGCCAGGATCGCGGAGACGCCGACGCCGATGAGTCCGGCGACCGCCTGCGTCACGGGGGTCTTGCCGACGATCCGCACCACCGTGAAGATCACCGCGACGAGGACCGAGCAGCCGATCGAGAGGGGCACGTTCTCGGTGAACGTGAAGAGGATGAGGAAGACCAGGCCCGGGAGGATCGTCTCGGCGAGGCCGCGCACACCGCCGAGCGCACCGAGGAGCGCAGCGCCCGTCGGGGCGTCCCCCTCGGTCAGCTGCCCGAGCCCGGACTTGCGGGCCGCGCGGGCGAGGCTCTCGCCGACGCTCGCCGCGACCTCGTCCTTCTGGGCGTGGTCGTCGTGCTCGACGCGCTCCGGCTCCTGCGGTTCCTGCTCTGCCATGCGCGCCTACAGCGAGGTGTAGCCGTTGTCGGCGCCCGCCGACGGTGCGGCCGGCATCCGCAGCGGGATGAGGTCGCGCGGGGGCATGGGGACGGAACCGCGGACGACGACGATGCTGCGGAAGAGGTCCTCCACCAGCGCCGCGGCCTCCGGCTTGATGGCCGCGTCGCCCGCGATCACACCGCGGAGGAACCAGCGCGGACCGTCGACGCCGACGAACCGGGCGACCCGGGTCTCTCCGGGCTTGCCCTGCGGGGCCGCGACCGGGATCTCGGCGATCAGCTCGGGACCGAAGACGCCGTCGCGCTCGCTGATGCGACCACCCTGACGCTCGACCTGGTCGGCGATCTGGGCGCGGATCTCGTGCCAGAGACCACTGGAGCGTGGTGCCGCGAACGGCTGGACCTGGAGCGTGGAGTTCGCGTAGTCGAGGCCGACGGCGACGACGCGCTGCGACTCCTCCTCGACCTCCAGGCGCAGGTGCAGGCCCTCGCGGGGCAGGACCTTCACGCCGCCGAGGTCGACGTAGGGGCGGACGGGGTTGGCCTCGCTCTCGTCGAGAGGCCCCTCCGTCTCGCGGTCGTCCGGAGCCGACTTCGCGTCGTCGGGGGCGTCCTGCGTCTCCGGAGCGGACTCGTCGGCGTCGACCTCGGTCGCGTCGATGTTCTCCGGGGTGTCGCTGGTGTCGCTCAAGCGTGGTCTCCTGACTGGGTCACGGTGTATCCGGACGAGCCGAAGCCCGCGGTGCCGCGGTGGCTGTCCGGCAAGGTGTCGACGGGGATGAACCGGGCGCGCGTGACCGGCATGACGATCAGCTGGGCGATCCTGTCGCCGACGGCGATATCGTACGGCATCGACCTGTCCGTGTTGAGGACGGTCACGCGGATCTCCCCGCGGTAGCCCGCGTCGACCGTTCCGGGCGAGTTGACGATCGTGATGCCGTGCCGCATGGCGAGCCCGCTGCGCGGGACGACGAATGCCGCATACCCGTCCGGCAGGGCGATCGAGACGCCGGTGGCGACGGTGTACCGCTCCCCCGGGGCCAGCGTCACGGCCTCCGCAGCGCAGAGATCGGCCCCGGCGTCGCCCGGATGGGCGTAGGTGGGGAGGAGCTCGGCGATGATCGGGACGTCGACGGAATCGGTCACGTGTCGAGGGTAGTGCAGAAGTCTGATCGAATAGGGACCATGGACCTCTACCGTGAGCGGCTCTGGGCGACCCCCTGGCTCTTCATCTCGACCCTGCTCATCATCCCCGCGGTCATGCTCGTGTTCGCGCCCATCAACTTCACGGTGGGCGTCGTCCTGGCGATCGTGTTCTACGTCGCGATCGTCGTCGCGCTGATCGTCTCGGCCCCCACGCTGCGGGTGACGAAGGACGAGCTGATCGCCGGCCGGGCGCACATCCCGCTCTCCCTGACCGCCACGCCGTCGGCGTACACCGGCGACGCCGCGACCCTGGAGCGCGGCCAGCGCCTCGACGCGCGCGCCTGGCTGCTCATCCGCGGCTGGATCAAGCCGGTCGTGAAGGTGCCGGTCGCCGACCTCGACGACCCGACGCCCTACTGGCTGCTCTCAACAAGAAACCCGGACCAGTTGGTCCGGGTTCTCGAGGAGGCTCGCCAGAGTTCGGGGGAACGCTGACGTTCGTGCGGTGCGTCGCTCAGGCGGCGCACTCCACGCAGATCGGTCCGAGCTTGCTCTCGTGGTCGATCTGCGAGCGGTGCTTCACCAGGAAGCAGTTCACACAGGTGAACTCGTCCGCCTGCGGCGGGAGCACCACGACGTCGAGGTCGAGGTCCGAGAGGTCGGCGCCAGGGAGCTCGTAGCCACCCGGGTTGTCGGCGTCCTCGACGTCGACAACGCCGGACATCTTGTCCGGAACTCGCTCCTTGAGGGCCTCGATCGACTCGGAGTCGTCCTCGGTCTTCCGCGGTGCGTCGTAATCCGTTGCCATGCCCATCCACTTCTCGTACGTAACGGCCGATTCTCGCAATCGGCGGCGATAGTTTGCATCAATCGCCAAGGAATAGCAAAACCACTCGGGAGCCTCTCAGCGATTGCGGAGGTATCAACTTCCGGCACGCCCGGCGTATTCCCCGTCCCACCTCCGTTCCCGTGGCATCCTGGCCCGGTACGCACGCGAGTTCGGAAGGCATCCACATGCAGGATTTGAAGGTCATCGGGGTCGAGAACGGCGCGATCGTCGCCGTCGGCGACGACGGTGAGCGATTCCGCATCGCCGTCGACGACGCCCTGCAGTCGAAGATCCGCCAGGTGCGGCAGCAGACGTCCACGGAGGCGGTCAAGCTCTCGCCCCGGGAGGTCCAGGCCCACATCCGCTCCGGCATGTCCGCGGAGGACGTCTCCGCCGTCACCGGAGCCCCGCTGGAGTACGTCCAGCGCTTCGAGGGACCGATCGTCGCCGAGCGCGAGCACATCGTCGCGAGCGCACTCAGCGTCCCCGTCCGCACGGCAGCCGAGGTCGACCCGCTGGGCGAACCGGACACGTTCGGCTCCGTCATCCGCGACCGCCTCGCCTCCCTCGGCGTCTCGGGAGAGCGCTGGGCGAGCTGGAAGGACTCGGAGACCGGCTGGATCGTCAAGCTCGAGTTCACCGCCGACGAGATCGACCACGACGCGCGCTGGTCGTACGACGCGCGCAAGCACGGCCTCGCTCCCCTCAACTCGGAGGCGACCACGCTGTCGCAGGCCGGCGAGCTCCGCGGGGGAACGCTGATCCCGCGGCTGCGCGCCGTGCTGCCCGACGAGGGCGAGCCGGACACCTCCCGCTTCGACAGTGGCGCCTTCAACTTCCCCGAACCCGTGGCCGACCTGCTCGGCCCCGAGATCACCACGCCGATCGAGCCGCTGACGGCCGGACGCGCCGGGGCGAGCAACTCCATCACCGTCTCCGCCATCAACCGCGCCGACGACGAGACCCCGCGCGACCTGCACCAGACCGCCGACCTGCTGGAGGCGCTCCGCCGCCGCCGGGGCGAGCGCGAGGCCGCGACCTACGACGAGAAGCCCGAGGCCCCCGCGGCGCCCACCCCGCCTGCACAGCCCGAAGGCGCCGCGCCGGTCTCCGCCCCGACGCCGTTCCGCATCGTCGACGAGGCCATCGCGGCCGCGGATCCCGGTGCGCTCGAGAGCGCGACGGTCACCACGACCACCGAGCAGAACCCGAGCGCGGGAGGCCGCCGCAAGGGTCGCGCGTCCATGCCGAGCTGGGACGAGATCGTGTTCGGCGCCCGCACGGACGACGACCTGGCCTGACCCGCTAGGCCGCCGCTCCGAACCGCAGCAGCGGGACCCTGGTCTCCTCCGCGGTGAGCGAACCGTGCTGGCCCACCATGTTGCGGCCTCCGCGGGACAGGTCCCGCGAGTCGTAGTAGGCGATGCGCTTGCGCGTCGCGACCAGGACATCCCCGATCCTCGGCGCCACCGCCGGGTCCACCGTCGCGCCGAACCAGCCCGCCTCGACGGCCTCGGCCCGCGTGGCGATCCAGGAGCGCTCGCCCTCGACGCCGCGCCAGCGCTCGGCCACCGCGTCGGGATCGGCTCCCGCCTCCGTGTAGAGGTGCAGGAAGCGCGGTTCTCCGCCGATGGCGTCCACCCCCTCCAGGAGCTCCGGAGCGGTGTCGAACAGCACGTGGCCGCTCTCGGGGACGTCGATCACACCGTGGTCGGCGGTGAGCAAGGCGGCTCGGCCCGGGCCGAGCCGGCGGGCGAAGCCGGCGACGAGGGCGTCGAGCGTCTCCAGCGCGGCCGTCCACTCCGGCGACTCCCACCCCTTGGCGTGGGCGAGCTGGTCGAGCTCCGCGACATAGAGGTAGGTGATGCCAGGGCCGGCGCCTGCGACGACGGACTCGGCGATCTCGAACCGGTCCGCCATCGTCCGTCCGCCGAGGAACTCCGCCCCCCGGAGCGCCGCGGCCGTGAAGCCCGAGTCGGCGTACTTCGGCAGCCCGATGGCGCGAGACGCGATCCCGAGGCCGGCGGCCCGCTCGAAGACCGTCTGCGAACGCTGCCAGGTCGCCGGGTCCATCCGGTCGTCCCAGCCGCTGAGCTGGTTGG
This sequence comes from Leifsonia naganoensis, assembly GCF_013410615.1. Classification (NCBI taxonomy): domain Bacteria; kingdom Bacillati; phylum Actinomycetota; class Actinomycetes; order Micrococcales; family Microbacteriaceae; genus Leifsonia; species Leifsonia naganoensis. Next base: position 3,554,221 of record NZ_JACCHJ010000001.1, on the reverse strand, counting down.
TCAGGCGGCCGGCGTCGTCGCGCACGCGGTAGCCGACCATGCCGTGCTCCCCCGGCTGCGTCCCGGTCGTCAGCGTGGTCAGCGCGGACGCGGTCGTGGTCGGGAAGCCGGCGTCGATCGTGGTGGTCTTCCCCAGCAGCGGCGCGAGCGTGCGCGCGTGCCCGGATCGGGCCTTGAGGGAGGCGGCGCCGAGACCGTCGACGACGATCACCACCACGTGCTCCAGCGCCGGCAGTCCCAGGTCGTTCGCCTCGCCCTGCACCGCGGCGAGCGAACTCGGCAGAACCGCGGCAAGGCTCGTCCTCGTCGTGAACGCGGCCGGTAGCATGGGGGACATCCGGCCCAGTCTGGCACACGCAGGCGGAGCCCCACCGCCCTTCCCGAGAATGCACGAATGACACCAGCAGACGACCAGACCCCGGCCGGCATCACCGAACGCATCGAAGACGTCGACGTCACGACGGAGATGCAGGGCTCGTTCCTCGAGTACGCCTATTCGGTCATCTACTCCCGCGCCCTCCCGGACGCCCGCGACGGCCTCAAGCCGGTCCAGCGCCGCATCCTGTACATGATGACCGAGATGGGTCTGCGACCAGACCGCGGTCACGTGAAGTCGGCGCGCGTCACCGGCGAGGTGATGGGAAAGCTCCACCCGCACGGCGACAGCGCGATCTACGACGCGCTCGTGCGCATGGCCCAGGACTTCACCCTCCGCGTCCCCCTCGTCGACGGACACGGCAACTTCGGCTCGCTCGACGACGGCCCAGCGGCCGCGCGGTACACCGAGGCGCGCCTGACGGCGGCGGCGCTCGCCCTCGCGGAGGACCTCGACGAGGACGTCGTCGACTTCGTCCCCAACTACGACGCCCAGCTCATGCAGCCGGACGTGCTGCCCGCTGCCTTCCCGAACCTGCTCGTCAACGGTGCGAGCGGCATCGCGGTGGGCATGGCGACCAACATGGCCCCGCACAACCTCATCGAGGTCGTCGGCGCCGCACGGCACCTGCTCGAGAACCCCGACGCCACGCTCGACGACCTGATGGCCTACGTGCCCGGCCCGGACCTCCCGTGCGGAGGCACGATCGCCGGTCTGGCCGGCGTGCGGGACGCGTACGCGACCGGACGCGGCAGCTTCCGGATGCGCGCCAAGGTCGCCGTCGAGGCGATCACGGCCCGCAAGAGCGGCCTCGTCGTCACCGAGCTGCCGTACATGGTCGGCCCCGAGAAGGTCATCGAGAAGATCAAGGACGGTGTCGGCGCCAAGAAGCTCAACGGCATCTCCGACGTCACCGACCTGAGCGACCGGCAGAACGGCCTGCGCCTCGTCATCGGCATCAAGACCGGGTTCAGCCCGGACGCCGTGCTCGAGCAGCTCTACCGGCACACGCCGCTCGAGGAGGGCTTCTCGATCAACAACGTCGCCCTCGTCGAGGGCGGGCCGCAGACCCTCGGCCTGCGCGAACTCCTCTCGGTCTACCTCGACCACCGCGTGCGCGTCGTCACCCGCCGGTCCGAGTTCCGCCTCGCCCGCCGCAAGGAGCGCCTGCACCTCGTCGAGGGCCTCCTCATCGCGATCCTCGACATCGACGAGGTCATCCAGGTCATCCGCTCGTCCGACGACACCGAGCAGGCCCGCACGCGCCTCATGCAGGTGTTCGACCTCAGCACGCTGCAGGCCGACTACATCCTCGAGCTGCGTCTGCGCCGCCTCACCCGGTTCTCCCGCATCGAGCTCGAGACCGAGCGCGACCAGCTCCGTGCCGAGATCGCCGAGTTGGAGGCGCTCCTCGCGAGCCGTCAGCGCATCAACGAGCTCGTCTCGGACGAGCTGGAGCAGGTCGCCGCGAAGTTCGGCACCCCGCGCCGCACCCTGCTGACGGAGGCCAAGCCCTCCATCGCCGGCACCTCCGGCCGGGGCAAGGCCGCCCAGGTACAGCTCGAGGTCGCCGACGTACCGTGCCGCGTCTTCCTCTCGACCACCGGCCGCATCCTGCGCGTGGACGAGCCCGCCCCGGCGGAGGGCATCGAGCCGGGGGCCCTCGCCCGCATCCAGCCGCCGGCCCGGCGCAGCAAGCACGACGCGATCCTCTCGCAGCTCGACACGACGAGCCGCGCCGAGATCGGCGCCGTCACGAACACCGGCCGGCTCATCCGCTTCTCCCCCGTCGACCTGCCCGCCGCGCCGCTCAACTCCATCCAGCTGGGCGCCGGCGTCAAGGTGGGCGACTATCTCGCCCTCGCCGACAAGAAGGAGCGCATCCTCGCCATCGTCTCGCTCGACGACGCCCGCACCATCGCGCTCGGCACCCGTCAGGGCGTCGTGAAGCGCGTGGTCGCCGGCGACTGGGCCAACAAGCCGGAGTTCGAGATCATCGCGCTCAAGCCCGGTGACGAGGTCGTCGGGGCCGTGCAGGTCGAGGACACGGACGAGTTCGTGTTCGTCGCCAGCGATGCCCAGCTGCTCCGCTTCCCCGCCTCCGCCGTGCGCCCCCAGGGCCGTTCGGCCGGCGGCATGGCGGGCATCAACCTCGGGGACGGCGCACGCGTGCTCTCCTTCGGCGCGGTCCCGGCCGACGAGAAGGAGTCCGCGGTCGTCGTCACGATCGCGACCGGCGGGCAGACCCTGCCCGGCACCGACCCCGGCAGCGGCAAGGTCAGCGACCTGGCGGAGTTCCCCGCCAAGGGACGCGCCACCGGCGGCGTGCGCGCCCAGCGCTTCCTCAAGGGCGAGGGCGAGCTCTCGCTCGCCTGGGTCGGCCGTGGGCCGGCGCTCGCGGTCGGTACGGACGGCGCCGCGCGCACCCTGCCCGAGGGCGGCGCACGCCGCGACGCCTCCGGCACCCCGCTCGACATGGTCGTGGGGTCGGTCGGCCGCCAGATCGGCTGACCCGCTCCCGCGCCTCTCGCCCCTCGCGAGACGTGACTCGTTGCGGGTGCGGGCCTCCCGGCACCCGCAACAACTCACATCTCGCGAACGGACGCGAGCCGGACGCGGGCCGGCTGGGGAGGCTACGCGTCGATGCGCGCGCGGCTGAGGTCGTCGGCGCCCGCGATGATGAACTCCTTGCGCGGGGCGACGTCGTTGCCCATGAGCAGCTCGAACACGCGCGAGGCGGCCTCGGCGTCGGGGACGCGCACGCGTCGCAGGGTGCGGTGCGCGCGGTCCATCGTCGTGGTCGCCAGCTGGTCCGCATCCATCTCACCGAGACCCTTGTAGCGCTGGATGGGCTCCTGGTGCTTCTTGCCGCGCTTCGCCAGATCGGCGAGGACGGCGTTCAGCTCGGCCTCCGAGTACGTGTAGATCGTCTCGTTCGGCTTGGAGCCGGGGTTCTGCACGATGACGCGGTGCAGCGGCGGGACGGCCGCGAACACGCGCCCCTCCTCGATCATCGGCCGCATGTACCGGAAGAACAGGGTGAGCAGGAGTGTGCGGATGTGCGCACCGTCCACGTCGGCGTCGCTCATGATGATGACCTTGCCGTAGCGCGCGGTCGCGAGGTCGAAGCTGCGGCCCGAACCGGCGCCGATCACCTGGATGATCGCGGCGCACTCGGCGTTCGAGAGCATGTCCGACACGGAGGCCTTCTGCACGTTCAGGATCTTGCCGCGGATGGGCAGGAGGGCCTGGTACTCGCTGTCGCGGGCGCGCCGGGCCGTACCGAGCGCCGAGTCGCCCTCGACGATGAACAGCTCGCTGTTGGCGACGTCGCTCGAACGGCAGTCGACCAGCTTCGCCGGCAGGGACGAGGTCTCGAGCGCGTTCTTGCGGCGCTGCGTCTCCTTGTGGGCGCGGGCGGAGATGCGGGACTTCATCTCGGCGACGACCTTGTCGAGCACGAGCGCCGCCTGGGCCTTGTCGTCGCGCTTCGACGAGGTGAACCGCTCGGTCAGCGTCTTCTGGATGACCTGGGCGACGATGTTGCGGACGGCGGGAGTGCCGAGCACCTCCTTCGTCTGGCCCTCGAACTGCGGCTCGGGGAGGCGCACCGTCAGCACGGCCGTCAGTCCGGCGAGCACGTCGTCCTTGTCGAGCTTGTCGTTGCCGACCTTGAGACGCCGGGCGTTCTGCTCGACCTGGGCGCGGAGGAACTTCAGCAGTCCCTGATCGAACCCGGTCTGGTGGCTGCCGCCCTTGGGCGTGGCGATGATGTTGACGAAGCTGCGCATGACGGTGTCGTAGCCGGTCCCCCACCGCAGGGCGATGTCGACCTCGCAGGTGCGGGTCAGCTCGGTCGGGATCATCGCCCCGGTGTCGGAGAGCACGGGGACGGTCTCGGTGAACGTGCCCTCGCCCTGGAGGCGCCAGGTGTCGGTGATCGGCGCGTCGGGGGCGAGGAACTCGACGAACTCCGAGATGCCGCCCTCGTACTGGAACGTGGTGCGCTCGCCCTCGGGCGTGCGCTTGTCGTCGATGGTGATCGCGAGACCCGGGACCAGGAAAGCGGTCTGGCGAGCCCGGCCGACGAGGTCCTCGACGGAGAAGGCTGCGCCCTTGGTGAAGATCTGGCGGTCTGCCCAGTAGCGTACGCGCGTGCCCGTCTTCGCCTTGGCGACCTTGCCGGCCACCCGCAGCTCGCTGCCGCTGACGAACGGCGAGAAGGCGGCGTCCGGGCTCGGACCGCCCGCGCCGTCGGCGAACACGCCGGGCTCACCGCGGTGGAACGACATGGCCCACGTCTTGCCGTCGCGGTCGACCTCGACGTCGAGCCGCTCCGAGAGGGCGTTCACGACCGAGGCGCCGACGCCGTGCAGACCGCCGGACGCCGCGTACGAGCCGCTCCCGAACTTGCCGCCGGCGTGCAGCTTGGTGAACACGACCTCCACGCCGGTGAGACCGGTCTTGGGCTCCACGTCGACCGGGACGCCGCGCGCGGTGTCGCGCACCTCGACGCTGCCGTCGGGATGCAGGATGACGTCGATCGCCGTGCCGTACCCGGCCAGCGCCTCGTCGACGGAGTTGTCGATGATCTCCCAGAGGCAGTGCATGAGGCCGCGCGAGTCGGTCGAGCCGATGTACATCCCGGGACGCTTGCGGACGGCCTCGAGCCCCTCCAGCACCGACAGATGCCTGGCCGAATAGTCTGAGCTCGCCACGAGTGCTCCTTGCGTTCCGGGTGCGCCCGGAGGATGCGGGCGTCGTGCTCCTTCCAGCGTAGACAACACCGGGGACACCCTCCGTCACCGACACCCAGCGCCCGTGAGGCTACGCGTTGAGCGAAATAGCAGGCAATGCGCGATGGATTACCCGCCGGGCGTGGTTCTATAGAGGTACCGAGTTCACCGGTTGCGACTGAAAGGAGCATCACATGTCGACGATCACTTCGGAGAACGATGCGGTTGACGAGCTCGCTTCGGGGCCGCAGCTGACTGCTGCCGATCGGTGCGACAGCTGCGGAGCACAGGCCTACATCCGCGTCGTCGTGAACAACGGCGAGCTGCTGTTCTGTGCGCACCACGGCAAGAAGCACCAGGAGAAGCTCTCGGAGATCGCCCACAGCTGGCACGACGAGACCGCTCGCCTGTTCGAAGAGCAGCGCGCGTAACGCGGCCGCGTCGACCGCGAGGCTGACCGGACGATGACAGCAGGGCACGGCGTGCGCAGGCGCGCCATGATCGACCTCGCCGTCGTCCGCTCCACCGCAGCGGCGCTCAGCGCGTCCCTCCACGACTCCACCGCCGATCTCCGCGCGGACGCGTACGGCCACGGGCTCATCCCCGTGGCACGTGCGCTGTCCGCTGCGGGGGTCGGCGGTTTCGTCGTCTCCCGCATCGAAGACGCCGCCGCGCTCGCGGACGACGGCATCGACTCCCGCGTCACCGTCGGCGGCCCCGGACCCGGCGCGGGTGCGCTGCTCGGACCGGAGCTCTTCGGTCTCGACTCGGCCGCGGCGACCCCGCCCGCGATGCGCCTCACCGGCGAGATCATCGCCGTCAAGCGTGTGGAGGCGGACCGCGGTGTCTCCTACGGGTACACCTACCGCACGACGAACCCGACCACGCTCGTGCTGGTCGCGCTCGGTTACGCCGACGGCATCCTCCGGGTCGCCTCGAACAAGGCGCCCGTCCAGGTCGGCGCGACGCGAGGCCGGGTGACCGGCCGGATCGCGATGGATCAGTTCGTCGTCGACATCGGCGAGGGCGACGCCTCTCCCGGCGATCCCGTCGTCCTGTTCGGCGACCCGGCCCGTGGGGAGCCGACCGTGCTCGACTGGGCCGACTCCATCGGCGTCGCCGCCCCCGTCATCACCAGCCGGCTCGGCCGGCGCATCGAGAGGGTGCACAGCGCATGACGATCGTCGACGCCATCGCCGAGCCGCTGCCCCGCGCCGTCATCGACCTCGCCGCCCTCCGGCGCAACGTCGCCCACCTCGCCGCGATCGCCGCACCGGCCGAGGTGATGCTCGCCGTCAAGGCCGACGCCTACGGCCACGGCCTCCTCCCCATCGCCGAGGCGGGGCTCGAAGCGGGCGCCACCTCCCTCGCCGTGCTCGAGGTCCCCGCCGGACTCGTACTGCGACGCGCCGGCGTCACGGCGCCGCTGCTCGCCTGGCTGCACGGGCAGGACACCGATTGGCGCGCTGCCATCGAGAACGACATCCAGCTCGGGATCTCCGCCCGCTGGCAGCTCGACGCGATCGCCGCAGCGGGCGCCGACCGCCCCGCCGTGGTGCATCTCAAGGTCGACACAGGACTCAGCCGCAACGGCGCGACGCGGGCCGACTGGCCCGGTCTCGTGGATGCGGCGCTGGCCTTGCAGGAACGCGGCATCGTCCGCGTCCGCGCCGCCTGGTCGCACCTCGCCGACGCCTCCCTCGAGGAGGACAGGCGCGCCCTCGCCGAGTTCCGCGAGGCGGTCGCCGAGGCCGAGGCCCGCGGCGCGCGCTTCGAGATCCTGCACCTGGCCGCGAGCTCGGCGGGCATCCGCATGCCGGAGGCCCGCTTCGACCTCGTCCGCTTCGGCATCGCCGCTTACGGCTTCTCCCCCTTCGATGACGCCACCGGCGCCGAGCTCGGGCTGATCCCGGCGATGCGACTGGAGGCTCCCGTGACCGAGGTGCACGTCGACGGCACCACCCGCGTCCGCATCGGCATCGGCTACGGGGACGGCGTTCCGACCCTGGGGATCGCGAAGGCGTCCGTACTGCTGGCGGGCCGCCGCTGCCCCGTCGTCGCCGTCGAGACCGATTCGATGCTCGTGGATGCCGGCGACACGAGAGTGCGTGCGGGTGACCCGGCCGTCCTCTTCGGCCCGGGCACCGACGGCGAGGCGACGGCCGAGACCTGGGCGGACTGGGCGGAGACCATCGCCGACGAGATGATCACCGGCGTGGCCGCACGGGTCCCGCGCGTCTACGTCGGCTAGCGGAGCTCGCTAGAGCGAGACGCCGAGCCTGTCCGCGATCGCACGACGCGCGTTCGTCGCGTAGCGGTCGACCCGCTCGGTCTGCGACACCGGCGGCAGCTCGGCGCGCAGCGCGGTCGCGAGCAGCCGATCGGCCAGCACCGGGTTCATCGGCAGCACCGGACCATGCAGGTGGGTGCCGATCGACGCACCGACGGTCACGCCCTCGGACGCGCCATCGTTGCCCGTCCCGCTAAGCACGCGGCCCAGCGGCTCGCCGCCCTCCAGCTCGGTGCGGGCGGAGTGGTTCTCGAACCCGGCCAGGCTGCCGAGCTCCGTGCTGCGCACGACGATCTCGCCCACGTGGCGTGCCGTGCCCAGCACGGCGCGGCTCGGGAACACCTGAGCGCCCTCGAGCGTCTCCCCCTCGGGCGTCACCAGTTCGCGGCCGAGCAGCTGCCAGCCTCCCGCGACCGCGAGGATCGGGACGCCGGCGTCGCGCCAGTCCCGCAGGCGGCCGGCGATCTGCAGCACGTCGGCGTGCACGGCACGCTGAGCGGACAGCGGGCCGGAGCCGATGTGGACGATGTCGGCACTCGCCGGCAGCTCGCCGCCGGGTGCGTGGTGGACGACCTCGGCCTCGATGCCGCGCCAGCGGGCGCGTTCGACGAGGGCGAGCACGTTGCCGGCGTCGCCGTTGATGCCCAGCTCGCGCGGGTACAGGTGGAGGATGCGCAGCACGCTCACCGCTCGCCGCCTTCCAGGTCGAGGAACCCGAGCTGTTTGCGGATCAGCATCATCTGCTCGTAGTTGACGATCATGGTCTTGGTGCCGTGCGACGGCTTCGGCAGTGCGAGGAAGGCGGCGAGAGCCGGCTTGAGCTCCGGGACGACCTGGTCGACCGGGATGCCCGCGTACGCGAACCGGGTCGCGAACTGCCAGGCCTTCGTGCCGGACACGATGTGCACCTGCTCGAGCTTCGACAGGTCGATGTCGTAGACCCACGACGGGTCTGGCGTCCCCTCGTCGACGGCGACGAAGACCTGCTCGGGCGACGCGGCCAGATAGTCGAGGTTGAGCTGCAGGCTCGGCGGGTTCTTCATCATGATGATCTCGATGTCCTCGTCACCGACCCGCAGGGTCTCGCCGCGGCCGTAGACGGTGCGGAGGGAGGCCATGGCCGCGACCACCGCGTTCGACCGGAACCGGTCGCCGAGGAGGCGCCGCGCCATGGCCGTCGCGCCCGCCGCATCGACGGCGTAGTGCAGGCCGCGCGCAGGCAGGCCGATGCGCACGTGCTCGCCGCCGATCGTGAGCTGAGCGCTCTGCAGCTCCAGCGCGGAGACGAACACAGAGGGGACCGGGAGGGCGCCGGCGGCGACGCCGGTCAGGTCCTCCACGTTGGCCAGCCCGTTGGGGGCCGACTCGATGAGGGAGGGAGCCACGGCGAAGGTCGACACGTCGCGTCCCGCAGCAGCGAGATCGGCGCCGACCCGGGCCAGGCTGTCGTCGTCCGCGTTGACCACCACGAACTCCGAGGAGGTCTCCGCAATGGAGCGCAGCATCCCGACGACGCGCGTGGGCTCGAAGAAGCGGTTGAGCTGGTCGATCTGCACGTTGAGGAGCAGGGAACCCCGCGGCTTCAGCAGGGTGGCGAGGTCGACGCCGTACGCCTCGTCGACCTCGATCACGCCGACGTCGCCGCGCACGTACCCGTCGAGCGGGACGTCGGCGAGCAGCGCCGAGGCGATCCCCTGCGGCAGGTTGCCGCCGGACGGGTTCGTGAAGACCTCGAGACCGTGCTCGCGCAGGATCGCGGTGAGCATGTTCGTGGTGGTCGACTTGCCGTTCGAGCCGGAGACGAACACCACGCCGAGCGGCAACCGGCTGACGGCGCGCTCGAGGAACGCCGGAGCGATCGCGAGCGCGACCCGGCCGGGCACCGCCGACCCCCCGCCCCGCAGGCGCAAAAGCCAGCGGGCGAGGCGGCCGGCGACGACCGCCAATCGATACCGCACCGGTTTACTCGAGGTAGTCGCGCAGCGACTGCGAGCGGGACGGGTGGCGCAGCTTCGCCATCGTCTTCGACTCGATCTGGCGGATGCGCTCGCGCGTCACGCCGAAGGTGTCACCGATCTGGTCGAGCGTCTTCGGCATGCCGTCGCCCAGGCCGAAGCGCATGCGGATCACGCCCGCCTCGCGCTCGGAGAGGGAGTCGAGCAGGCTCTCCAGCTGCTTCTGCAGCATGGTGAAGCCCACCGCGTCGGCCGGGACGACCGCCTCGGTGTCCTCGATCAGGTCGCCGAACTCGCTGTCGCCGTCCTCGCCGAGCGGGGTGTGCAGCGAGATGGGCTCGCGCCCGTACTTCTGGACCTCGATGACCTTCTCCGGGGTCATGTCGAGTTCCTTCGACAGCTCCTCGGGGGTGGGCTCGCGGCCCAGGTCCTGCAGCATCTGGCGCTGCACGCGGGCGAGCTTGTTGATGACCTCGACCATGTGCACCGGGATGCGGATGGTGCGGGCCTGGTCCGCCATGGCGCGGGTGATGGCCTGACGGATCCACCAGGTCGCGTACGTGGAGAACTTGAAGCCCTTGGTGTAGTCGAACTTCTCGACCGCGCGGATGAGGCCCAGGTTGCCCTCCTGGATCAGGTCCAGGAACTGCATGCCGCGGCCGGTGTAGCGCTTGGCCAGGCTGACCACGAGGCGCAGGTTGGCGCCGAGCAGGTGGCTCTTGGCGCGCTGGCCGTCGCGGGCGACCCAGCGGAGCTCGCGCTCGAGCTCCTTCGGCATGTTCGGGGTGTTCGCGAGCTTGTCCTCGGCGAAGAGTCCCGCCTCGATGCGCATCGCGAGCTCGACCTCCTCCGCCGCGTTCAGCAGGGGGACCTTGCCGATCTGCTTCAGGTAGTCCTTGACCGGGTCGGCCGTCGCACCGGTGATGGTGGTGGAGTAGACGGGGATGTCGTCGTCCTCGTCGACCGCGCGGAGCACGAGCGCGTCGGTCGGCAGCGGAGCGGCCGCGACAGCCGCGGCTGCGACGTCGGCTGGCTTCTGGACGGTCTCGTCCGCGTCGTCCGTCTCCTCGGCGTCGGCGGTCTCGTCCGCGTCCTCCTCGACCTCGACCTCGGCGTCCTCGTCGACCTCTTCGTCGTCGTCCGCCGCGCGACCCTTGGGCTTGGTCGCCGTCTTCTTCGCCGCCGGCTTCTTGGCCGCGGTCTTCTTCGCCGTCGTCGTCTTCTTCGCGGTCGTGGTGGTGGCCGCGCCCTCGGCGCCCGCCACCGTCTCCTCGACCGTGTCGGCCTCGGGGGCCTTCGTTGCTGCACGGGTTGCCATGTGAACACCTTTCAATACCAAGCGGAGGCCGGATTCCTCGCGGTTCCGCCGTGGCTCAGGGTTGCGTGCGGACATTACTAAGACCCATGTCAAGTCCTGGGGGGAACGTCGGGCATCGTCGAATGCTCCGACCCAACAGGATATGAACGGGTCCAGTGATCAATTATTGCACGATTCACGCGTTCTCCCGACCACGTCGACCGCCGCGCACGAAGCGGATCCTCTGCTCCTGAGCCTCTGCGTCAGAACGGCTGCTGGCCGCTCCGCCTCCGCCATGCGTCTGACAGTGCAACCCAGATCGGGGCCACTTCTATTCCCTCGTCCTCCTGCAGGCGGCGGCGGGTGCGCCTGCGCGCCCGCACCAGGAAGACCACACCGGTCCCGATGATCAGGTACTGGATGGCGAACGCCCAGCGGAACGAGTCGAGCGCATAGAGATCGGCGGTGGCGCCCGCTGCGACGCGGGCGCCGTTCTGGAGGTCGAGGGCGACGCCGATGAGGAACATCATCACGAAGCTCGCCAGGAATCCCCCGACATTGACGATGCCGTTCGCCGAGCCGAGGCTGTGCAGCGGGTTGGAGGTCCGGGCGAAGTCGAAGCCGATCAGCGAGCCGGGACCCCCGATGCCGATGGCGATCAGGAGCACCACGAGGAGCCAGACCGGAGGGACTCCCGGCCAGAGGAGGACGACGGCCCACACCACGCCCATCATCGCCACGATGCCGAGCACCAGGTTGCTGCGCCGCAGCGGGTGCCGCGCGGTGAGCAGTCCGAGGATGGGGCCCGCGATCAGGCCGGCGACCACCGAGACGATCAGCAGCGCGGACGCCTCGGCCGGATCGATCCCGAGGGCGAACGCCATGAACGGCAGCCCCCACATCAGGCTGAACACCGTGCCGGAGGACTGGGTGACGAAGTGCGACCAGAATCCGAGCTGCGTGCCCGGCCGCGCGAGGCTGATCCGCAGCTGCCGCAGCGAGTCCGCCCAGGTCGCCGGACGCGGGCCCTCGGAGGAGCCGACCGGACGGTCCGTGATGGCGACGACGATCGCGATCAAGGCGATGACGGAGAGGGAGGCCGCGGAGAGGAAGGCGATCGTCCATCCCGACAGGTGCAGGACGAGGGCGAACGGGACCGCGGAGAGCACCTGTCCGAGCTGCCCGATGTTGCCGATCCACTGCGAGAGCTGCGGCACGATGCGGCCGCGGAACCACGAGTTCACGAGCCGCATCACCGAGGTGAAGACGGTGGCGTCGCCGGCGCCCACGAGGATGCGGCCGAGGATGGCGATCGAGATGGTCGGCGCGAAGGCGACGGCGACCTGACCCGCGACCATCAGCGCGGTGCCGATGATCATGAGCCAGCGGGAGCCGATCCGGTCGATCAGCACACCGACGGGGATCTGCATCGCGGCGTACACGATCAACTGGACGACGGCCAGCGTCGAGAGCACCGACGCAGAGACATGGAAGCGGTCTGTCGCTGCGACTCCCGCGACGCCGATCGTGGTGCGCTGCGTCACCGCCACGAGATAGGCGAAGGCGCCGATCCCGAAGACGAACCAGGAGCGCCGCGAGTTCACCCCACGAGTCTAGGCCGGATGCGCGGGAGGGATCGGATACGCCCGAGGGGCCGGGAGCCCGGCCGGCTCAGCGGTCGCCGTTCTCCTCGTCGCCGTGGCGGCGGAAGGCGAGGAAGTTCTCCAGCTCGGCGGCGATCTCGTCGGCCGAGGGCAGCTCGCCGTCGCGGTCCGTGAGGGGCGACCGCGGCTGGTTGTCCTCCATGTACGTGTCGTGCCGCTCCTCGAGCGTGCCGACGAGCTTCGCGAGCTCGGCGTTGCCGGCGACCTGCTCATCGATGTTGGCGATGAAGTCGCGGTCCTCCTGGCGCAGACGGTCGCTCGGGAAGATGAGTCCGGTCGCCGCGCTGATCGAGTCCAGCCCCGCGATCGCGGCGGCGGGGTACTCCGTGTCGGCGAGGTAGTGCGGGATCAGGAGGACGAATCCCGCGGTCGGGTGGTTCAGGTGCTGCAGGCGGTACTCCAGCAGGTGCAGCGCGTTGCCGGGGACCTGGGTCTGCGGCTTCCACACCGACATCGTCTCGATCAGCTCGGACCGGTTGCCGCTGACGGTCACGCCGATCGGCCGCGTGTGCGGCACCGGCATCGGGATGGCGTGCACCCAGGTGACGCTCCGCACGCGGTACTGCTCGATCAGGCCGAGCACCGCCTCGGTGAAGGCCTCCCAGCGGAAGTCGGGCTCGAAGCCCGAGAGCAGGAGGAACGGCTGGCGCAGCTCGTCGTACGCGAGGTACAGCTTCAGCGTCGCCGGCTGGTAGTCGGCCAGGTGGTCCTGGTCGAAGTAGATGATCGGGCGGCGCGCCCGGTAGTCGAGCAGGATGTCGGCGTCGAAGGTCGCGACGACCTCGCTGTCGAGCGTGCCGAGCAGATAGGTCCCGAGCTGGCTGACGCCGGCGCCCGCGTCGGCGAATCCGGTCAGCCCGGCGACCAGCGGGAGGCCCTCGGGGACCTCGACGGCCGGGTTGAGCTCGAACAGATCGGCGGGGTGTCGCATGCATCAACTCTAGGCCGACCCCACGCGCCCCGGCCGTGCGGACGGCGGCCTCGCAGCACGCCCACAGCGAACAGGCGGACGCGGAGGCGGGTTAGGGTCGGATCATGACGGTTCCCGCTCTCTCGCTCGCCTCCGATTCCTCCTCCCTCACCTCCTCCGACGTCCTCGTGGTCGGCGCCCGCGTCTCGCGCGACGAGATCGCGGTGCTGTCCGGACCGGGCCGGGACGCCCTCGCGGCGCAGCTCGCCGCCGTCGCCTTCGGCGGCGGCCGCGATGAGCTGGTCCGCCTCCCCGGCACCGACGGCGGCCCGTCGCTCGCCGTCATCGGGCTGGGCGACGACCTCGACGAGGACGCCCTCCGCTACGCCGCCGGCAGCGCGATCCGCCAGCTGGCCGGAACCCCCCGCGTGGCCGTCGAGCTGCCCGCCGAGAGCGACGGCCTGCTCGGCGCCGTGATCGAGGGGGCCGCGCTGGGCTCCTACTCCTACACCGAGTACCGCGAGAAGAGCACGGCGAAGAGCCCGGTGTCCGCGATCACCGTGATCGGCGAGCCGTCCGAGGCTGCCGGTGACGACCTCCTGGCTCGCGCCGCCGCCGTCGCCGGTGCCGCCTCGCTGGTCAAGGACCTCGTCAACATGCCGCCGCTCGACCTCTACCCGGAGACGTTCGCGGAGCGTGCGCAGGAGGCCGCGGCCGGCCTGCCCGTCGACATCACCGTCTGGGACGAGGCGGCACTCGCCGAAGGCGGCTTCGGCGGCATTCTCGGCGTCGGGCAGGGCTCGACCCGCCCGCCGCGTCTGGTGAAGGTCGACTACGCGCCGGCGGGCGCGAGCCGCCACCTCGCCCTGGTGGGCAAGGGCATCACCTTCGATTCGGGCGGCCTCTCGCTCAAGCCGGCCTCCGGCATGGTGGGGATGAAGTACGACATGACGGGCGCCGCGACCGTGCTCGCCGTCGCGATCGCCGCGGCGCAGCTCGCCCTTCCCGTGCGGGTCACGGCCTGGCTCTGCCTCGCGGAGAACATGCCGTCCGGCTCGGCGATCCGCCCCAACGACGTGCTGCGCATCCGCGACGGCCGCACGGTCGAGGTGCTGAACACCGACGCCGAGGGCCGCCTGGTGCTGGCCGACGGCCTCGCCGCCGCGAGCGAGGAGCACCCCGACGCGATCGTCGACGTCGCCACCCTCACGGGTGCGGCCATGGTCGCGCTCGGCACGCGCTACGCCGCCGTGATGGGCTCCGACGACCTCGTTGACGAGGTGCTCGCAGCGTCCCGCACCAGTGGTGAGCTGCTGTGGCCGATGCCGCTGTCGGGCGAGCTGCGCGCCACCATCAACTCCGACGTCGCCGACATCGCGAACGCCAACCCCGGCCAGGCCGCGGGCGGGATGCTGCTCGCCGGCGTCTTCCTGCAGGAGTTCGTCGGACGCACCGGCGACGGCGACGACGCGCCGCGCATCCCGTGGGCGCACCTCGACATCGCCGGACCCGCCAAGGGACCCGCGTCGCCGTACGGCTTCACCGGCAAGGGACCGTCCGCCGTCAGCGTACGGGCGCTCGTCCGTTTGGCCGAGGACTTTTCGCGGAAGTAGTAGGGTCGTATGGGCGAGAAGATCTCGCCCGTCAACGCCTGCCCGGAGTCACCCCTCGGGGCAGGATCGTGTCACGAATCCTGATGCGCGAGGGAGTAACTGGGTGTCTGAGCAGAACTTTGACATTGTGGTGCTCGGCGGTGGGAGTGGAGGCTACGCAGCAGCGCTGCGTGCAGCCGAGCTCGGTTTCACCGTGGGCATGATCGAGAAGGACAAGGTCGGCGGCACCTGCCTGCACCGCGGCTGCATCCCGACCAAGGCGCTGCTGCACGCGGCCGAGGT
The DNA here is from genome assembly GCF_013410615.1 of Leifsonia naganoensis. Lineage (NCBI taxonomy): Bacteria > Bacillati > Actinomycetota > Actinomycetes > Micrococcales > Microbacteriaceae > Leifsonia > Leifsonia naganoensis. The sequence goes on along the minus strand of NZ_JACCHJ010000001.1, from coordinate 3,539,098 downwards.
CGCGGACTACTCCCGTGAGTCGGCGAAGTACGGCATCATCACGGAGCTGCAGGGCATCGACATCAACGGTGTCACGGAGTACCGCCAGGGCATCATCGCCAAGAAGTACAAGGGCCTCCAGGGCCTGGTGAAGGCCCGCGGCATCACCGTCATCGAGGGCGAGGGCCGCCTGACCTCCCCGACGACCGTCCAGGTCGGCGAGGACACCATCGTCGGCAAGCACGTCGTGCTCGCCACCGGCTCGTACTCGCGCAGCCTCCCCGGTCTGGAGATCGGCGGGCGCGTCATCACGAGCGAGCAGGCCCTCGAGCTCGACTTCGTCCCGAAGAAGGTCGCCGTGCTCGGCGGCGGCGTCATCGGCGTCGAGTTCGCCAGCGTCTGGAAGTCGTTCGGCGCCGAGGTCACGATCATCGAGGCCCTCCCCCACCTCGTCCCCAACGAGGACGAGTCCATCAGCAAGTCGCTGGAGCGCGCGTTCCGCCGCCGCGGCATCGACTACCGCCTGGGCGTCCGCTTCTCCGGCGTGACCCAGAACGAGAGCGGCGTCGTCGTCTCCCTCGAGAACGGCGACACCGTCGAGGCCGAGCTGCTGCTCGTGGCCGTCGGCCGCGGCCCGCAGACCGCGAACCTCGGCTACGACGAGGTCGGCGTCACGATGGACCGCGGCTTCGTCATCACCGACGAGCGCCTGCAGACCAACATCCCGGGCGTCTACGCCGTCGGCGACATCGTCCCCGGTCTGCAGCTCGCGCACCGCGGCTTCCAGCAGGGCATCTTCGTCGCGGAGGAGATCGCGGGCCTCAACCCGATCGTCGTCCCCGACGTCAACATCCCCAAGGTCACCTACTGCGACCCCGAGGTCGCCTCGGTCGGCCTCAGCGAGGCCAAGGCGGTCGAGCAGTACGGCGCGGACCAGGTCAGCAGCTACGACTACAGCCTGGCCGGCAACGGCAAGAGCGAGATCATCGGCACCAGCGGAACCGTCAAGGTCGTCCGCGTGAACGACGGCCCCGTCGTCGGCGTGCACATGATCGGCGCTCGCGTGGGCGAGCTCATCGGCGAGGCCCAGCTGGCCGTGAACTGGGAGGCGTACCCGGAGGACATCGCTCCGTTCATCCACGCGCACCCCACGCAGAACGAGTCGCTCGGCGAGGCCTTCCTGTACCTCGCGGGCAAGCCGCTGCACACCCTCTAAGTCCGTGCTGCCGCCGATGCGGCTGCAATAAGCTACTGAACGATCAGGTTTTGAAGGAGAGAAGCTCATGAGCGAATCCGTCAGCCTCCCGGCACTCGGCGAGAGTGTCACGGAAGGCACGGTCACCCGCTGGCTGAAGAATGTTGGCGACCGTGTCGAGGTGGACGAGCCCCTGCTCGAAGTCTCGACCGACAAGGTCGACACCGAGATCCCGTCGCCGGTCGCCGGCGTCATCGAGGCGATCCTGGTGCAGGAGGACGAGACCGTCGAGGTGGGAACCGCGCTCGTGACCATCGGGGACGGCTCCGGCGCGGGCTCCGAGGCTCCGGCCGCACCGGCCGAGGCCGAGGCTCCCGCCGCTGAGGAGCCCGCCGCTCCGGCTGAGGCTGCTGCCGCTCCGGCTCCGGCCGCTGAGGCACCTGCCGCCGCTCCGGCTCCGGCTGCCGAGGCGCCTGCCGCTGCTCCGGCTCCGGCTGCCGAGGCGCCCGCTGCCGCTCCGGCTCCGGCCGCTGAGGCGCCCGCTGCCGCTCCGGCTCCGGCCGCTGCACCCGCACCGGCCGCCGAGGCACCCGCTGCCGCTCCGGCTCCGGCCGCTGCACCCGCGCCGGCCGCTGAGGCACCGGCCGCCGCTCCGGCTCCCGCCGCTGCTGCTCCGGCACCCGCCGCTGCTCCGGCTCCCGCCGCCGAGGCCCCGTCCACCGGCGGCGCGCACGCCGGCAACGCCGGCTACGTCACGCCGATCGTCCGCAAGCTCGCGAACGAGCAGGGCGTCGACCTGGCGAGCGTCACCGGAACCGGTGTTGGCGGTCGCATCCGCAAGGAGGACATCCTCGCTGCAGCGCAGCCCGCAGCCGGCGCCTCCGCGTCCGCTCCGGCCGCGGCTCCGGCCGTCTGGGTCTCGCCGCTGCGCGGCACGACCCAGGCGATGTCGCGTCTGCGCAAGGTCGTCGCCGAGCGCGCCGTCGTGTCGATGCAGTCGACCGCTCAGCTCACCTCCGTGGTCGAGGTCGACGTCACCAAGGTCGCCGCGCTGCGCGACAAGGTGAAGGCCGACTTCCTCGCCAAGAACGGTGTGAAGCTCTCCTTCCTGCCGTTCTTCGCCCTCGCGGCCTCCGAGGCACTGAAGACCTACCCGGTCATCAACGCCACGGTCGACGGCGACAACATCGTGTACCCGGACCACGAGAACCTCTCGATCGCCGTGGACACCGAGCGCGGTCTGCTCACCCCCGTCATCCGCGACGCCTCCTCGCTCGACCTCTCCGGTCTCGCGAAGGAGATCGCCGACCTGGCCGAGCGCACCCGCGACAACCGTCTGAAGCCCGACGAGCTCGCCGGCGGCACGTTCACGCTGACCAACACCGGTTCGCGCGGCGCGCTGTTCGACACCCCGGTCGTGTTCCTCCCGCAGGTCGCCATCCTCGGCACCGGCATCGTGACCAAGAAGCCGGTCGTCATCACGGCGGACGGCACCGAGTCGATCGCCATCCGTTCGACGGTCTACCTGGCCCTCTCGTACGACCACCGCATCGTGGACGGCGCCGACGCGGCGCGCTTCCTGGTGGCCGTGAAGAACCGCCTCGAGGCCGCCGACTTCGAGGGCAGCCTCGGGATCTGATCCACCTCACGAGTACACCGCTCGTATCCGCCAACCGGCCTCGCCCCTCACCAGCAGGAGCGAGGCCGGTTCGCTGTCCGGGGTCCCCTCCGGACCGGGCTCGACGCGCACTAGCACCGCCTCTCCCCAACGCTGAGCGACCTCGGCACGGACCCGCTGGCCCGACGAGCCGCCGTGAGCGGCCAGCCACTCCAGGGCCGCCTCCACCGGTTCGTCCGCACGAAGCGCGCACTCCGCGTCAGGTTCCTCCTGCGGAGCATCGCCGGTCAGGTCGAACACATCCGCCGCAGCACACTCTCCATCCTCGGCCGCCGGCACGGTCGAGGCCGGAACAGACGCCGGTGCGGACGACACCGTCGACGGAGCGGTGGGCTGCGCGGCGGGAGCCGGATCCACGTCCGCGCTCGGCGGCAGTGCGACGAACGCCACCGTCGCTGCGACGAGCGGGACCGCCGCCACGAGCACGAGCTTCGGACGGCGCCGGATCAGACCCACCACGGCCGCGCGAGCCTCCCGCAACGGTCGGCCATCGAGCAGCACGTCCCACGAGCGACGCACCCCCGGCACCCGTCGTGGCCGGCGTGCACCCGACATACTCCGACCGGAGGGAGGCCTGTCGATCCGCTCGCTGATCGGCTTGTCGACGTCACGCAGGCGAACCGCGACGGGTGGCGCCACGTCGAGGAGCGCCCGTCGAAGGGCCGTCGCCCCTCCCCCGAGCGCAGCGTCCACACGCGCGCACAGGACGGCGGCGTCCGCGCCGGGAAGCGAGCGCGCCACCTCGCGCACGAGCTGTCGGAACGCCTCCGTGTCCTGTCGCGCCCGGTCGGCGCTCAGCGGCCCGAGCCCGGGGAGGCCCGTGACGACAGGGCAGCCGTCGGAACGGAACCGGATGCGATCGGCACGCGGCTCCACGCCGCCGAACCCGGCATGGTGCGCCTGGTGCAGCACATCCAGCACGGCGAGGAGAACGGTGACGGCCTCCCCGAGGCCGAGTGCCCGTCCTTCCAGCAGAACCCGCAGGCTCCCGCCGGGTAGATGCTCCCCGATCCGCGCGCAGACCGGACGGCGCCGCCGGCCACGTGCAGAGCCGACCAGGGCCGGCACGTCGCGCACCGCGTCCAGGTGCTCCGACACGATCGCGAGCCGCGCCTCCGTGTCGGGGAACCCCTCCCCGACACGCACGCAGAGCACAGCCGGACGAGGCAAGTCGGCTCCCTCCACCACCACGCGATGGACGCCGGGCGGCGACCGCAGCGTCCCCCGCACCCGGAGGCCCAGCGCGTTCACGATCGCCGCGCACTGCCTGCCGATGTCCGCGTCGTGCGGGCGTTCCTGACGATGATCTCCCATGCAGACCATCCCAGCGCCCCACACCATCCATCGGGCTGGAGGCGGGCGATCGGTGGAACACCGGCGTCCGGACACCGGGTGTGGAGAACACGGCGCGCCTCGACAGCAATTACTGGACTGAGTCCATATATGCTGTCCAGGTGACTACGTACGACGTCACGGGGCTAAGCGCCAACTCCGTGCCGTATGACGAGGCCCTTCAGCGACAGCGTGCCCTGCACGCCGCCGTCGTCGCCGGCCGGGCGCCCGACACCGTCCTCCTCCTGGAGCACCCGCCGGTCTACACGGCGGGCAAACGCACCGAGCCCGACGAACGGCCGACCGACGGCACTCCGGTGATCGACGTCGACCGCGGCGGCAAGATCACCTGGCACGGTCCGGGTCAGCTGGTGGGCTACCCCATCCTGCGCCTCCCCGACCCGATCGACGTGGTCGGCTACGTGCGACGCCTGGAGAGCCTCCTCATCGAGGTCCTCGCTGAGCTGGGCGTCGACGGCGAGCGGGTCGAGGGGCGCTCCGGCGTGTGGATCTGCACCGGAGGCCGCGACGAGAAGATCGCCGCCATCGGCATCCGCGTGGCCGAGGGCGTGACCATGCACGGCTTCGCCCTCAACTGCTCCAACGACCTCGACGCCTACGACCGCATCGTCGCGTGCGGGATCCGGGATGCGGGCGTCACCACTGTCTCGCGCGTCCTCGGTCGCACGGTCACCCCGGCAGACGTCGCTCCGCTCGTCGTCGCCGCGTTCGACCGTGAGACGACCGCACAGGGCGTCGCGGTCACCACGTCCGCACCCGCCACGACAGGAGCCGCCGCGTGAACGCCGTCCCCGACGGGCGCCGGATGCTGCGCCTGGAGGTCCGCAACGCCGAGACCCCGATCGAGCGCAAGCCCGAGTGGATCAAGACCCGCGCGAAGATGGGGCCGGAGTACCGGCAGCTCCACTCGCTCGTGAAGACCGAGGAGCTGCACACGGTCTGCCAGGAGGCGGGCTGCCCCAACATCTACGAGTGCTGGGAGGACCGCGAGGCCACCTTCCTCATCGGCGGCTCGCAGTGCACCCGCCGCTGCGACTTCTGCCAGATCGACACCGGCAAGCCCGCCGAGTTCGATCGCGACGAGCCGCGTCGCGTGGCCGAGTCGGTCTCCCGCATGGGGCTGCGCTACTCGACCGTCACGGGTGTCGCGCGCGACGACCTGGAGGACGGGGGCGCGTGGCTCTACGCCGAGACGATCCGCGAGATCCACCGGCAGAGCCCCGGCACCGGCGTCGAGATCCTCGTGCCGGACTTCAACGGCCGGCCCGATCAGCTCGGCGAGGTCTTCTCGGCACGGCCGGAGGTGTTCGCGCACAACGTCGAGACCGTGCCGCGCATCTTCAAGCGCATCCGTCCCGCCTTCCGCTACGAGCGCTCGCTCGACGTGCTCACCCAGGGACGCGCGGCCGGCCTGATCACCAAGTCCAACCTGATCCTCGGGATGGGCGAGGAGCGCCACGAGGTGAGCCAGGCCCTGCGTGACCTCCACTACGCGGGAACCGACATCATCACGATCACGCAGTACCTGCGTCCCAGCCCCCGGCATCTGCCGGTCGCCCGCTGGGTGCACCCGGACGAGTTCGTCGAGTTGAAGGAGGAGGCGGAGGCCATCGGCTTCCTCGGCGTCCTCGCCGGTCCGCTGGTGCGTTCCTCGTACCGTGCGGGCCGCTTGTGGGCGCAGTCGATGCAGGCGAAGGGTCGGCCGGTGCCGGTGGAACTGCAGCCGCTCGCCGACGCGTCGCTCGGGTTCGCGCAGGCCGTCTCCTGACGGCGAACGGCGTCTGCCGAAGGCCGTCCGGGACGGTATCCTTATGCGTATGGCACGCAAGGACAAGTCCACCAAGGAGCCCGGTCGGCTGAAGCAGATGTGGCAGGTCTTCCAGATGACCCGCCGCTACGACGACCGCGCGCTGCTCTACATCATCCTGGGCTTCGTCCTCCCGATCATCGTGGGCGTGCTCCTGGCGATCTTCCTCTCCGGCGGCAACGTCTTCACGATGGTCCTCTGGATCATCGCGGGCGTCTTCGCCGGCGTGCTCGCGGCGCTGCTCATCCTCGGCCGCCGTGCCGAGCGCGCCGCATACTCGCAGATCGAGGGCCAGCCGGGTGCAGTCGGCGCCGTGCTGCGCAGCTCTCTGAAGCGCAGCTGGCGCGGATCCGAGATGCCGGTCGCGGTCAACAGCAAGACACAGGACGCGGTCTACCGCGCCACCGGTCGTGGCGGCGTCGTGCTGATCAGCGAAGGCCCCAAGACTCGCACGCAGCGCATGGTCGACGAGGAACGCCGCAAGGTCACCCGCGTCCTCCCGAACGTCCCGGTCACCGTCATCAGCGTCGGACCGGACGCGGACGCCGTGCCGCTGCACCGGGTGCCCCGCCGCCTGGCCAAGATCAAGCCGACGCTGACCAAGGCCGAGGTGCTCGCGATCAGCAACCGCCTCCAGTCGCTGGAGAACGCGCTGCCGATCCCGAAGGGCATCGACCCGATGAAGGTCCGCGCCCAGCGCGCCCGCTGACGCCAAACGTCCGCGCCACTGCTTCGACACGAACGCGCCGCCCCTCCGGGGACGGCGCGTTCGTTGGTCTGATCCGCAGCTCAGCCGCGCAGCAGGATGGTGCCCGCGATCTTGTCGTGGAAACCTCGCTGGTCCGAGTCCCACACCAGGGCCGGAATGACGAGGCAGAGCAGGACGGTGCGCACGATCGGGCGCCACACCCCCACCCATCCGCCGCGGACGGCGACGAGCCGCAGGCCGAAGATGCGGTGCCCGATGCTGCCGCCGATGGTGGGGATGAACACGATCTGCAGCACGGCGAACACCGCGATGTTGGCCCAGGCGTCGTAATGGAAGAACGCGAACGAGATGAATGATGCGATCGCCCAGTCGATGACGATGGCTCCGAAACGCCGGCCGAGGCGGCCGACCGAACGCGGCCCCGCCTCCGGAAGTCCGAGGCGTTCACCGGGATAGCGGCTGGGGGCGATGTCGCCGGAGCGGTTCGTCGGGGGGTTCTGTGGCACCCGATGAGTTTACCCGGGGCCGGTACACGTAACATGCCGGAAACATTTGCGTCACCCCGGGGAAACGGCCTCCCCCTACCGTTGGTGTGGGACTGCACGCGCAGTCCGGTCACCGCAAAGCCATTGGGAGTCCTCCGTATGTTCCGTGATTCTTCCGAGGTGCTCAAGTTCATCAAGGACACCGACGTCAAGTTCCTTGATATCCGCTTCACCGATCTGCCCGGTGTGCAGCAGCACTTCAACATCCCCGCCTCGACGGTCGACGAGGAGTTCTTCTCCGTCGGCCAGCTCTTCGACGGCTCCTCGATCCGCGGCTTCGCGTCGATCCACGAGTCCGACATGCAGCTCATCCCCGATGTCTCGACCGCCTACATCGACCCGTTCCGCGTCGAGCGCACGCTGATCATGGTCTTCGACATCTACAACCCGCGCAACGGCGAGATCTACTCGAAGGACCCGCGCCAGGTCGCCAAGAAGGCGGAGAAGTACCTCGCCTCGACCGGCATCGCGGACACCGCGTTCTTCGCCCCCGAGGCGGAGTTCTACATCTTCGACGACGTGCGCTACGAGGTGAACCAGCACTCGTCCTTCTACGCGGTGGACTCCGAGGAGGGCGCGTGGAACACCGGCCGTGTCGAAGAGGGCGGCAACCTCGCGAACAAGACCCCCTACAAGGGCGGCTACTTCCCCGTGAGCCCCGTCGACAAGCAGGCCGACCTGCGTGACGACATCTCGCTCAAGCTGATCGACGCCGGCCTCATCCTGGAGCGCGCGCACCACGAGGTGGGCACCGGCGGCCAGGCCGAGATCAACTACCGCTTCGACACGATGGTCGCCGCGGCGGACGACATCCTCAAGTTCAAGTACATCGTGAAGAACACGGCGGAGCAGTGGGGCAAGGTCGCCACGTTCATGCCGAAGCCGCTTTTCGGTGACAACGGCTCGGGCATGCACACCCACCAGTCGCTGTGGAGCGACGGCAAGCCGCTCTTCTACGACGAGTCGGGCTACGGCGGCCTCTCGGACATCGCCCGCTGGTACATCGGCGGCCTGCTCAAGCACGCCCCCGCCGTCCTGGCGTTCACGAACCCGACGGTGAACTCGTTCCACCGCCTGGTCCCCGGCTTCGAGGCCCCGGTCAACCTGGTCTACTCGGCCGGTAACCGCTCGGCATCGATCCGCATCCCGATCACGGGCACCAACCCGAAGGCCAAGCGCATCGAGTTCCGCGCGCCGGACGCCTCGGGCAACCCGTACCTCGCGTTCGCCGCCCAGCTCATGGCCGGTCTCGACGGCATCAAGAACCGCATCGAGCCGCACGAGCCGGTCGACAAGGACCTCTACGAGCTCCCGCCCGAGGAGGCCAAGAACATCCCCCAGGTGCCCGGCACCCTGGCGGAGGCGCTCGACGCCCTCGAGGCCGACCACGACTTCCTCACCGCAGGCGGCGTGTTCACCCCGGAGCTCATCGAGACCTGGATCGAGTACAAGCGCGAGAAGGAGATCAAGCCCCTCGCGCAGCGCCCGCACCCGTTCGAGTACGAGCTGTACTTCGGCGTCTGACGCTCGGCGTTCCGCACACGAGAAGGGCCGCATCCCGCTGGGGATGCGGCCCTTCCGCGTTGAATGGACGGCGACACCGCGCCGTCAGCCGGTGGGCGCCGGGCGCTCCTGGATGCCGTAGAAGGAGCGCTCGAAGACGGCGCGGGCACGACGGGTGACCGCCAGGTAGTCCTCCTCGAGCCGGGATGCCGAGCCGGGCGGGTACTCCATCAGCCGGGCGACGCCGTCGAGGGCGACGCGGTCGGACGGGAGCACATCGGCGGTCTTGTTCGTCCAGAGGGTCATGGCGGAGCGGGCGCGGGAGGCGAAGACCCACGCGTCGTGGAGCTTGGCCGCATCCTCCTCCGTGACGAACCCGTTCGCGGCGGCGAACGCGAGGGCGTCGAGGGTGCTGGGCGTGCGGAGTTCGGGGATCGCGGCCGCGTGCTCCAGCTGGATGAGCTGCACGAACCACTCGACGTCGCTGAGCGATCCCCGGCCGAGCTTGAGATGGCGTGACGGGTCGGCGCCCTGGGGCAGGCGCTCGTTCTCGACGCGGGCCTTGATCCGCTTGACCTCGCGGATCTCGCGCTCGCCGATCTCCGCCGGGTACCGGACTTCGTCGGCGAGAGCCTCGAAGTCCGTGAGCAGCGCCTGGTCGCCCGCGACCCCGCGCGCACGCAGCAGCGCCTGCGCCTCCCAGGTCAACGACCAGCGCTGGTAGTAGGCGCGGTAGGAGTCGAGCGAACGCACGGGCGTGCCGTTCTTCCCCTCCGGGCGTAGGCCGATGTCGAGGTCGAGCGGGAGGATGTTGTCCTCGGTGAGGCGTCCCAGGTCCGACACGATCGCCAGGGCGGCGCGGTGCGCTTCCTCCTGCTCGGCGGTCGTCGGGCGGAAGACGTACATGACGTCGGCGTCGGAGCCGAAGCCGAGTTCGCGGCCGCCGAATCGCCCCATCCCGATCACGGCGAACTCGAACGCGTCGGCGTCGCCGCGCGCGCTCCGGATCGCGGCCAGGACGCCCGCGATCACGTTCTCGGTGACGGTGGTGAGCCCGTGCGCGAGCTCCTCGATGGTCGCGAAGCCGAGGATGCCCGAGAACGCGAGCCGCAGGATCTCGCGCCGGCGCACCGCACGCAGCGCGGCGGCCGCGGTCTCGGGGGAATCGTGGCGGGCGAGGATCGCGGCGGTCTCGTCGCGCAGCAGCTCGGCCGAGCGCGGCCGCAGCTCCTCCTCCGACTCGAGCCACGCCACCGACTCCGGGATGCGCCCGAGCAGGTCGCCGGCGTAGCGCGAGCCCGAGAGCACGCGGGTCAACCGCTCGGCGGCGCCGGTGGAGTCGCGCAGCATCCGGAGGTACCAGTGCGTGGAGCCGAGGTCCTCGCTGAGGCGGCGGAAGGTCAGGAGGCCGTAGTCGGGGTCGGCGCCGTCGGCGAACCACTGCAGCATCACGGGGAGCAGATGGCGCTGGATCGTCGCCCGGCGGGAGACGCCCGACGTGAGCGCCCCGATGTGGGCGAGCGCGCCGCGCGGATCCCGGAAGCCGATCGCGGCGAGGCGGGCCTCGGCCTGTGCGCTGGTGAGGGCGAAGTCCTCGCTCGGCATCGAGGCGACGGCGCTCAGCAGCGGCCGGTAGAACAGCCGCTCGTGCAGCCCCCGCACCCGGTGCTTGATCTCGTTCCACCGCACGAACAGCTGCTCGGCGCTGGTGGCGAGCCCGGTCGCCCGGGCCAGGACCCGCTGGTCGCCCTCATCGCGCGGCATCAGGTGCGTGCGGCTGAGGTGCCGCAGTTGGATGCGGTGCTCCATCAGCCGGAGGGTGCGGTAGTCCTGCGAGAACGCCGCGGCCTCCTCGCGGCCGATGTACCCCTGGGCCGCGAGGGCGGCCAGCGCCGAGAGGGTGTCGCGCTGGCGCACCTGATCGTCGGTCTGGCCGTGCACGAGCTGGAGCAGCTGGACGGTGAACTCGACGTCGCGCAGCCCGCCGGGGCCGAGCTTCAACTGGTAGTGGACCTCGTCGTCCGGGATGTGCTCGGTGACGCGCTCGCGCATCCGCTGCACCGACTCGACGAAGTTCTCGCGGGAGGCGCTGCTCCACACCTTCGGCGCGAGAGCGGCGACATAGCGGTCGCCGAGATCGCGGTCGCCGGCGAGCGGACGCGCCTTCAGCAGGGCCTGGAACTCCCACCCCTTGGCCCACCGGTCGTAGTAGGCGAGGTGCGATTCGAGCGTGCGGACGAGCGCGCCGTCCTTGCCCTCCGGACGCAGGTTGGGGTCGACCTCCCACAGCCCCGGCTCGATGGCCGGCTCGTGGATGCCGCGCATCGTCAGCATCGCCAGCCGCGTCGCGATGTCGACCGCGCGGCCGGAGCTGAGCCCGGCCTCCTCGTCGCCCTCCGTCACGAAGATGACGTCCACGTCGCTGACGTAGTTGAGCTCGCGCGCGCCGGCCTTGCCCATGCCGATGATGGCGAGGCGGGTCGCGCGGACCTCGGCCTCGGGGAAGCGGCCGGGCCCGCTCCCGCTGGTCTGGCGCCGCGCGATGGCGAGCGAGGCCTCCAGCGCGGCGGCGGCGAGGTCGGACAGCGCGGCGGCGACGGCGTCGAACCCGGCGACCGGGTCCTCCTGCTCCAGGTCGTAGCTCGCGAGCTGGACGAGACGGCGCCGGTAGCGGACGCGCAGCGCCGTCCACGCCTCCTCCTCGGTGACGGCAGCGAAGCCGTCGACCGCGCCCACCGAGTCGAGGAGGTCTGCGCGCAGCTCCTCCGCCGTCGGCAGGGCGGTGACGGGGTAGTCGAGCGCCGAGAGCTCCGCCGGCTGACGCAGGAAGAATTCCGCGGCGCCCTCGGAGGCTCCGATCACCCGCAGCACGCGACGAGCGTCGTTGCGCGACGGGACGTAGCGCGCGGCCTGCACCGGCGCATGCTGCAGCAGCCGCAGGGCGAGCGTCAGGGCGTTGTCCGGATCCGCCGCCGCGCCGAGGGCGGGCAGGAGGTCGTCGACCGGGAACCCGGTCAGGGCCGCGAGCTCGTCCAGCTGGGCGCGCACCGAGCTCAGCCCGACGAAACCGGCGCGCGCCAGCGCGGTCAGGGAGAGCTGCTCGCGCGTCACGACCCGGTCAGAGGATCTCGAGGTTGGTCCGCAGCTCGTACGGGGTGACCTGCGCCCGGTACTCCGCCCACTCCTTGCGCTTGTTGAGGAGCACGTAGTTGAAGACCTGCTCCCCCAGCGTCTCGGCGACGAGCTCGGAGTCCTCCATCAGCGAGATGGCGTGGTCGAGGCTCGCGGGGAGCTGACTGTACCCGAGGGCGCGGCGCTCGGTGTCGCTGAGCGCCCACACGTTGTCCTCGGCCTCTGGGGGCAGCTCGTACTGGTTCTCGATGCCCTTCAGGCCGGCGGCCAACATGAGGGAGAACGCGAGGTACGGGTTGGCCGCGGAGTCGATCGCGCGGTACTCGACGCGCGAGCTCTGGCCCTTGTTGGGCTTGTAGAGCGGCACGCGCACCAGGGCGGAGCGGTTGTTGTGGCCCCAGCAGACGAAGCTGGGCGCCTCGTCGCCGCCCCACAGGCGCTTGTACGAATTGACGAACTGGTTCGTCACGGCCGTGATCTCGGGAGCGTGCTTGAGCAGGCCCGCGATGAACTGACGGCCGACCTTCGAAAGCTGGTACTGGGCACCGGCCTCGAAGAAGGCGTTGGTGTCGCCCTCGAAGAGCGACATGTGCGTGTGCATCCCGCTGCCCGGATGGCCCGACAGCGGCTTCGGCATGAACGTCGCGTAGACGCCCTGCTCGATCGCCACCTCCTTGATGACCGTGCGGAACGTCATGATGTTGTCGGCCGTGGTGAGGGCGTCCGCGTAGCGCAGGTCGATCTCGTTCTGGCCGGGGCCCGCCTCGTGGTGGCTGAACTCGACCGAGATGCCGAGGTCTTCGAGCATGCGCACCGAGCGGCGGCGGAAGTCGTGCGCGGTGCCGCCGGGGACGTTGTCGAAGTAGCCGGCGGAGTCGACGGGCTCGGGGCCGTCCTCGCCGAAGGACGACGACTTGAGCAGGTAGAACTCGATCTCCGGGTGCGTGTAGAAGGTGAAGCCGCGGTCGGCCGCTTTCTCGAGCGTGCGCTTGAGCACGTTGCGCGGGTCGGAGACGGAGGGCTGGCCGTCGGGCGTCGTGATGTCGCAGAACATGCGCGCGGTGGGGTCGATCTCGCCCCGCCACGGGAGGATCTGGAACGTCGTCGGGTCCGGGTGCGCGAGCAGGTCGGACTCGAAGGCGCGCGTCAGTCCCTCGATCGCGGAGCCGTCGAAGCCGAGGCCCTCGGAGAAGGCCCCCTCCACCTCGGCGGGGGCGATGGCGACGGACTTGAGGGTGCCGACGACATCGGTGAACCACAGCCTCACGAACTTGACGCCACGCTCCTCGATCGTGCGAAGAACGAAGTCGCGCTGCTTGTCCATCCTGCCCCTTTCGTCAGCGTTCCCAGCGTACTGGGTCGGGGGCTCGATCGTGGTCCGTCGCGCCCCCGAATCGCGTCACTAGACTGAGCCCATGAGCGAGCAGTCCCCCGTTCCGAGCGTCCACCCCGCGACCCCGTCGATGCAGTCGCTGAAGCGGGTGCGGACGAGACACTTCCAGGCGGCGAAGGAGGAGGGCTCCCCCTTCACCGGCCTCACCAGCTACGACATGCTGACCGCGCAGATCTTCGACGAGGCGGGTATCGACTTCCTGCTCGTCGGCGACTCGGCCGGGAACAACGTGCTCGGCTACGACACCACCCTCCCGGTGACCGTCGACGAGTTGATCCCGCTCACCCGCGCGGTGGCGAAGGCCGTCAAGCGCGCGTTCGTCGTCGCGGACATGCCGTTCGGGTCATACGAGACCGGTGCGCTCGAGGCCCTCCACACGGCGGTGCGCTTCATGAAGGAGACGGGCGCGCACGCGGTGAAGCTGGAGGGCGGCGTACGTAGCTCCGACCAGATCCGCCGCATCGTCGACGCCGGCATCCCCGTGATGGGCCACATCGGCTTCACCCCGCAGAGCGAGCACGGCCTCGGCGGTCACCTGATCCAGGGCCGCGGCGACAGCGCGGAGCAGATCCTCGCCGACGCGCACGCCGTGGAGGACGCGGGTGCGTTCGCCGTCGTGCTCGAGATGGTCCCCGCGGAAGTCGCGCGCCGGGTGACGCAGGAGCTGCGCATCCCGACGATCGGTGTCGGAGCCGGACCGCACGTGGACGGCCAGCTGCTCGTCTGGACGGACTGGGCCGGCTTCACCACCGGTCGCGTCCCGAGCTTCGTCAAGCAGTACGCCGACCTCAAGAACGTGCTGGCGGGGGCCGCCGCCGCCTACAAGGCTGACGTGCAGGGCGGCACCTTCCCGGGCCCGGAGCACAGCTTCTAGAGGGCTCCGGCACTCCCGGCCGGATGGAACGTGGAGCGGGAACCGGCTAGCGGTTCTCCTCCGCGTCCTCCTCGGCCCACTTGGCGCTGTTCTCGCGCAGCTTCTCGAGCGCGTGCTCGGCCTCGTCGCGGGTGTCGAACGGGCCGACGCGGTCGGGCGCCGGCGAGAGGAAACCCTGCTCCACGGCCCCGGTCTTCATGTTGTACCAGTACTTGTGCTCTGCGTCCTGCGCGATGCCGTACTCGTTCTCACCGGTCATAAGCTTGATCCTATGCCCAAGGATTCCGCCGGTCATCTGATCCCCGGTCGTGTCAGCGCGATGCGCCCCGTCCCGTCCCGCATCCCGCGCCCGGAGTACGTCGGCAAGCCGTCGCCCGCACCGAACACGCGCGGCGACGTGTACACGCCCGACGAGATCGCGCTCATCCGCGAGTCCGGCCGGATCGCCGCGCAGGCCATCGCGCTCGTCGGGGAGGCCGTGCGGCCGGGCGTGACGACGGAGGAGCTGGACGCGATCGGGCACGAGTTCCTGCTCGCGCACGACGCCTACCCCTCCACCCTCGGCTACCGCGGGTACCCGAAGTCGATCTGCAGCTCGGTCAACGAGGTCGTCTGCCACGGCATCCCGGACGACACGGTGATCGAGGAGGGCGACATCGTCAACATCGACATCACCGCGTACAAGAACGGCTTCCACGGCGACAGCAACCAGACCTTCATCGCCGGCACGGCGACCGAGGAGGTGACCCTGCTCGTCGAGCGCACGCGGGAGGCGCTGAACCGCGGCATCAAGGCGGTGGCGCCGGGCCGCCAGGTCAACGTCATCGGCCGGGCGATCGAGTCGTACGCGAAGCGGTTCGGCTACGGGGTCGTGCGCGACTTCACCGGCCACGGTGTGGGGGCGACCTTCCATTCCGGGCTGATCATCCCCCACTACGACTCGGCCCCGGCCTATGACGACGTGATGGAGGTGGGGATGGTGTTCACCATCGAGCCGATGCTCACGCTCGGCACTCACGAGTGGGACATGTGGGCGGACGACTGGACGGTCGTGACGCGCGACCGCAGCATCACCGCCCAGTTCGAGCACACCCTCGTGGTCACCGAGCGCGGCGCCGAGGTCCTCACGCTCCCCTGACGGCCGTCGCGCCGGGCTCGACCACGGGCTCCGGTACGAGCTGCGCCGCCGGGACGACTGCGGCGCGCTTCGGGCCGCCGGGGAGGACGAAGGCGATGGCGACGCCCAGCACGGTGACGCCGACCGCCACCCAGAAGGCCGACTGGAACGCGCCGCCGAGGGTCGAACCACCCAGCACCGCGGCCTGGAGCAGCACGGCGAAGATCGCGGTGCCGAACGATCCGCCGAGCTGCTGCGCCGTGCGGGTCAGGATGCTGGAGTGCGCGATCTGCTCGCCGCTCAGCCCCTGGTACGACGCGACCATGAGCGGCATGGTCACGGCGCCGAGACCGAAGCCGCGGACGAACAGGGCGACCAGGAGCAGCGGGTCGGCCGAGGCGGGAAGCCCGAACGCGAACGGGACGGTCGAGACCGCGACGATGGCGAACCCGACGACGGTGATCCAGCGCGCGCCGATCCGGTCGATGAGACGGCCGGCGAGCGGGCGGCAGGCGAGCGTCCCGAGCCCCTGCGGCACGAGCAGGAGGCCCGCGCCGAGGGCGTCGGTGCCGCGCACCTGCTGGAAGAAGAGGGGCAGGAGGAGCATCGCGCCGTAGAGCGCGACACCCGAGAGGAAGAGGAGGGTGGAGGCCGACCAGACCGAGCGCACCGTCAGCAGCCGCACGTCCACGAGCGCATCGCCGCGGCGATGCAGGGCCCAGAAGGCGAATCCGGCGACGAGCGCAGCGCCGGCGACCAGCGGGATCCACGCGTCGAGACGAGCGAAGCCGCCGTCGAGGACGGAGTCGGAGAGTCCGAGGAGGAGGCCGGCCAGACCCGGGACGAGCAGCAGCACGCCGACGATGTCGAGCCGACGGCGCGGGTCGCGACCGCGATCGGCGGGGAGCATCCTCCAGGCCAGGATCAGCCCGGCCACGCAGAACGGGATGTTCACCCAGAAGATCCAGCGCCAGTCGCCGAGGGCGAGGATGGCCCCGCCGAGCACCGGCCCCAGGACGGGCCCGGCCATCGCGGGGAGCCCGATGACGGCGGAGACCCGTCCGAGCTGCTTGCCGCCGGCGACCTCCATCACCATGGTGGTCATCACCGGCAGCATCAGGCCGCCGCCGACGCCCTGCAGCACCCGGAAGGCGATGAGACTGTCCGCGTTCCACGCCAGCCCGGAGAGCACCGAGCCGACGAGGAAGATCGCGAGGGCGACCATCCACACCCGCTTGCCGCCGAACCGCGCCAGGCACCAGGCCGAGAGGGGCACGGTCGCCGCCAGGGCGAGCAGGTAGCCCGTCGTCACCCACTGGATGTGCGCGACATCGGTGTGCAGATCGGTCGCCAGCGAGTGGAGCGCGATGCTGAGGATCGTCGTGTCGAAGACCACCGCGAGTGCTCCGACCACCAGTGCGGTGGCGGTGCGGACCACCGTCCTGTCGAGTTTCTCCGCTGCCATGAGCCTGCTCCTTAAGATGCGTGCCTGTATCTAATCGCCGACGATACGCCGATCGGATAAGATGCGCAAATGGACTCTAATTCGACGCCCGCCCGCCGGCGCCGTGGCGCGGAACTCGAGAGCGCCCTCCTCGACGCCGCATGGGAGGAGCTCGACGCCAACGGCTACGTCGGACTGACGATGGAGGCCGTGGCCGCGCGCGCAGGCACCAGCCGGCCCGTCATCTCCCGCCGCTGGCCGAGTCGCAGCGACCTCGCCGTCGCCGCGATCCGGCACCACTTCGACGACGACCCGATCGATGTGCCCGACCATGGCAGCCTCCGAGAGGACACCCTCGACCTCCTCCGCCAGTTCACGGAGCGCCGCAGCGGCCTCGTCGTCCTGATCATGCTCCGCTACTCCGGCATCCTCGGCGAGGCCGAGGGGGGCATCGCCGGACTGCGCGAGCGCTTGCTCTCCCCCGGGCCGTCGATGCTCGACACCATCCTCGACCGCGCCGATGCACGGGGAGAGATCGACCGCAGCCGCATGCCGGACCTGGTCGCAGGCCTGCCGACCATGGCCCTGCGCCACGAGATGGTCATGACGCTCCGCCCGGCCGACGAGGCCACCCTCGTCGCGATCGTCGACGACCTGTTCTTGCCGCTCGCGACGGCCACGCGCACGACTCCCGGAGCCGAGCCGCGGTAGATTCGTGGGCATGAGCGGTCAGAAGCACGCAATCGGCATCGACATCGGCGGAACCGGCATCAAGGGAGGGCTGGTCGATCTCGAGACCGGCGAACTCCTGAGCGACCGGATCAAGCTCCCCACCCCCGAGGGCGGCGAGCCCGACGGCATCGTCGAGGTCACCAAGAAGATCGTCGACCAGCTCGCGGCCGAAGAGCCCGACGCCCCGGTGGGCATCTGCTTCCCGGCCATCGTGAGCCACGGCGTGACCCTCTCCGCCGCGAACGTCTCCAAGAAGTGGATCGACCTGCACGCGGAGGACCTGTTCGAGAAGTCCCTCGGCCGCGACATCCACTTCGTCAACGACGCCGACGCCGCCGGCTACGCGGAGACCAGCTTCGGCGCCGCGAAGGGCAAGGACGGCCTGGTCATCATGACCACCCTCGGCACCGGGATCGGCTCGGCGCTCATCTACGACGGCGTCCTCATCCCGAACGCCGAACTCGGCCACCTCGAGATCGACGGCCACGACGCCGAGTCCCGGGCCGCGTACTCGGCGAAGGAGCGCGAGGACATGAGCTGGGAGAAGTGGGCGAAGCGCCTGCAGAAGTACTACTCCACCCTCGAGTTCCTCTTCACCCCCGACCTCTTCATCGTCGGCGGCGGCGTCTCCAAGAACTACCAGGAGTTCCTGCCCCTCCTCGACCTCACGACGCCGATCGTCCCGGCCGTGCACCGCAACAACGCGGGCATCCTCGGGGCCGCCGCCCTCGCCGTGAAGGGCTGATCCTAGAAATGGCCTCTCTCTTATTCAAGGATATCGACTATCCTTGAATAAGAGAGAGGCGGGCGCGGAGATGAATCCAGTCGAGGCATGGCCGCCCGTGGCCTACGAGGAGCTGCCCTGGGCCTCCCGCTTCCCCCGAGACGCGCTCAGTCGCCGCCAGTGGGAGCAGAGCCGCGGTCCGTATCGCGCAGCCATCCCCCCTCGCATCGGGGATGCGACCGTGAGCCTGTCCGGTGCGAGCATCGCCGACGCGACCGAGGCGGGCACCCTCCTGACCCGCTTCGATGCGGAGGTCGGGTCACAGCTGCTCCCGTTCGCCGACGTGCTGCTGCGTTCGGAGTCCGCCTCCTCCTCCGAGATCGAGAACCTCACGAGCGGCGCACGTGCGATCGCCGAGACGGTCCTCGGCGAGCGGGATCAGGGGAACGCAGGACTGGTGGTCCGCAATGTCGAGGCCATGACGGCGGCGATCCGGCTGGCCGACCACATCGATGAGACGACCATCGTCGCCATGCAGACCGCCCTGCTGGAACACCACGCGCCC
The DNA here is from genome assembly GCF_013410615.1 of Leifsonia naganoensis. NCBI lineage: Bacteria > Bacillati > Actinomycetota > Actinomycetes > Micrococcales > Microbacteriaceae > Leifsonia > Leifsonia naganoensis. The sequence goes on along the minus strand of NZ_JACCHJ010000001.1, from coordinate 3,520,348 downwards.
CACCTCGTCGGCGAGTACCGCCGCGAGCAGGTCTGGATCGGCGGCGGAGGCCTGAGCCCGCACGGGGCGGACTTCGTGCCGCCTCACGACGGCAGGGTGTCGGCGGCGATGGGCGATCTGGTGGCATTCATCCATCGCACCGACATCCCCGCCCTCGCTCACGCCGCCCTCGCGCACGCGCAGTTCGAGACGATCCATCCCTTCCCGGACGGCAACGGCCGCACCGGCCGTGCGCTCGTGCAGGCGATGCTGCGTGCGTCCCGCGTGACGACCAACGTCGCCGTCCCCGTGTCGGCCGGCCTCCTCCACGATGTCGACCGCTACTACGGCGCCCTCGACGCCTACCGGAAAGGCGACGCCGGAGGGATCGTCGCCGTCTTCGCCGAAGCCGCGGGATATGCGGTGCGGAATGGCCGAGCGCTCGTCGAAGATCTCGCGGAGGTGCGCGCGACGTGGGAGGGCGCGCTCACGGGGATCCGTGCGGACGCGAGTGCGCGACGTCTCGCCGATCTGCTGTTCGCCCAGCCCGTGGTGAACCAGCCGTTCGTCTCCGCGGGACTGGGGGTCTCCCCCCAGGGCGCCTACAACGCGATCGGAGCCCTGGTCGAGCGCGGACTTCTCGCAAGCGCCACCTCGAAGCATCGCAACCGGATCTGGTACGCGCAACCGATCCTCTCCGCCCTGGACGACTTCGCAGCGCGCGCCGGACGGCGGTCCGCGCCGTCGCGTTAGCGTCGCGCGAGGATCGCGCAGCGGGGCGTTAGGGATGCGTTAGGACCAGCGCCCCGCGGGGAACGCGGGTGTGGACTCTCTTCTGCCGCGACCAGCCGGTCGCGGCATCCTCACGGATGGAGAGAGTCTTGCTGGACGTCGTCTACCTCCTCGGAGTGGTCGTGCTCGCGCTTGTCGTGGGCCTGGCCGGCCGGGGGGTCGAGAAGCTGTGATCGTGATCGATGTGGTCGCGGCGCTGCTTGCAGTCGCCGCGATCGCCTACCTGGTCGTCGCCCTCGTGAAGCCGGAGCGGTTCTGAGATGGGCTCCGACTCCATGACGGGCATCTGGCTGTTCGTCGCCCAGCTGGCGACGCTCGTGCTCCTGCTCGCCGTCGCCTACCGCCCCCTCGGGGACTACATGGCGCGCGTGTACACCTCCGACCGCGACCTCGCCGTCGAGCGCGGCGTCTACCGCCTCATCGGCGTGGATGCGCGCGCCGGGCAGACCTGGCCCGCCTACCTGCGCGGCGTGCTGGCCTTCTCGGTGATCGGCATCCTGCTCGTCTACGCGCTCCAGCGCCTCCAGCAGTTCCTGCCGTACTCGCTGGGCATGCCGGCCGTCCCCGAGGGGACGGCGTTCAACACGGCGATCTCGTTCGTGACGAACACCAACTGGCAGTCCTATTCCCCCGACGCGACCCTCGGCTACACCGTGCAGTTCGCCGGGCTGGCGGTGCAGAACTTCGTGTCCGCCGCCGTCGGCATGGCCGTCGCCGTGGCGCTCGTCCGCGGGTTCGCCTCCCGCTCCACCGGGACGATCGGCAACTTCTGGGTGGACATGCTGCGCGGAACGGTGCGCATCCTCCTCCCGCTCGCCTTCGTCGCGGCGATCGTGCTGATCGTCGGCGGAGCGGCGCAGAACTTCAATGGGTTCGACCACGTGACCACGCTCACGGGCGCGGCGCAGTCCCTCCCGGGCGGACCGGTCGCCTCGCAGGAGGCCATCAAGCTGCTCGGCACCAACGGCGGCGGCTTCTTCAACGCCAACTCGGCGCACCCGTTCGAGAACCCGACCGCCTGGACCAACCTGGTCGAGGTGCTGCTGATGCTCATCATCCCGTTCTCCCTGCCGCGCGCGTTCGGCCGGATGGTCGGCGACAAGCGCCAGGGCTACGCGATCCTCGCGACGATGGCCACGCTGTTCGTCGTCTCGCTCGTCGCGATGACGCTGTTCGAGGCGTCGAGCGGATCGATGGAGGGCAAGGAGACCGCGTTCGGCGTGCTGGGCTCGACGCTGTTCAACACCACGAGCACGACCACGTCGACGGGCGCGGTGAACTCCATGCTCGACAGCTACAGCCCGCTCGGCGGGATGATGGCGCTGATCAACATGATGCTGGGCGAGATCGTGCCCGGCGGCGTCGGGTCGGGCCTGTACGGCATCCTGGTGATCGCGGTCATCGCCGTGTTCGTCGCCGGCCTGATGGTCGGTCGCACGCCGGAGTACCTCGGCAAGAAGCTCGGCCCGCGCGAGATCAAGCTGGCCAGCCTGTACATCCTGACCACGCCGACGCTCGTGCTCCTCGGCACCGGCCTGAGCTTCGCCATCCCGGCGGTGCGGGCCGACATCGAGAAGACGTCGATCCTGAACCCCGGACTGCACGGCTTCAGCGAGGTGCTCTACGCGTTCACCTCGGCCGCGAACAACAACGGATCGGCTTTCGCGGGCCTCACCGCCGCGACGCCCTGGCTCAACACGGCCCTCGGGGTCGCGATGTTCCTCGGCCGGTTCCTGCCGATCGTGTTCGTCCTCGCCCTCGCCGGCTCGCTCGCCCAGCAGGGCCGCGTCCCCGCGACCGCAGGCACACTGCCCACCCACCGGCCGCAGTTCGTCGGCCTGATGATCGGCACGATCCTGCTCGTCTCGGCACTCACCTATTTCCCCGTTCTCGCGCTGGGTCCCCTGGCGGAAGGGCTGCAGTAACACCATGACAACGCTCACCCCACAACGCAGCGCCCGCGCTCCGAAGGAGAGCGCGACCCGCCCCGGCGCCTTCAGCGGCGCCCAGCTCGTCGCCGCCCTCCCCGGCGCTCTGCGCAAGCTCGATCCGCGCCAGATGTGGCGCAACCCCGTCATGTTCATCGTCGAGGTCGGCGCGGCACTGACCACGGTCGTCGCCATCGCGCAGCCGTTCATCGGCGCGGGCGGCACGGGACCGGCCACGCTCGCGTTCACCTGGAGCATCGCCGTCTGGCTGTGGCTCACCGTCGTCTTCGCCAATCTGGCGGAGTCGGTCGCCGAGGGCCGGGGCAAGGCCCAGGCCGCCACCCTGCGCTCGACCCGCTCCACCACCCTCGCCAACCGCGTCACGGACTACGACGAGACCGCGGACCCGGATGCGGTTCGCGCCTCCGTCGGCGCGGTCGCCTCGAGCGATCTGGCGCTCGGCGACGTGGTGGTCGTCACGGCGGGCGAGCTCATCCCGGGTGACGGCGACGTGATCCGCGGCATCGCGACCGTGGACGAGTCCGCCATCACCGGCGAGTCGGCCCCGGTCGTGCGGGAGTCTGGCGGCGACCGCAGCGCGGTCACCGGCGGCACGCGCGTCCTCTCCGACCGGATCGTCGTGCGCATCACGTCGAAGCCGGGCGAGACCTTCGTCGACCGGATGATCGCGCTCGTCGAGGGCGCCTCGCGGCAGAAGACTCCGAACGAGGTCGCGCTGAACATCCTGCTCGCGAGCCTCTCGATCATCTTCGTGATCGTCGTGCTCGTCTTGCAGCCGGTCGCTGGCTACTCGGACGCGGCTCCGACCGTTCCCGTGCTGATCGCCCTCCTGGTCTGCCTCATCCCCACCACCATCGGAGCCCTGATCTCCGCCATCGGCATCGCCGGGATGGACCGCCTCGTGCAGCACAACGTGCTCGCGATGTCCGGGCGGGCGGTGGAGGCCGCGGGCGACGTGACCACACTGCTGCTCGACAAGACCGGCACGATCACGTACGGCAACCGCCGTGCGAGCGAGTTCACCGCCGTCGGGGGCGCCGACCGCGACGCCCTCGTCCGGGCGGCCGCGCTCTCCTCCCTCAGCGACCCCACCCCCGAAGGCGTCTCGGTCGTGGAGCTGGCGGGGACGCTCGGCTACGAACGTCCGTCGGACACGCGAGGGGAGATCGTGCCCTTCACCGCCCAGACGCGGATGAGCGGCCTCGACCTGCCGGACGGCTCGCAGGTGCGCAAGGGCGCGGCGAGCGCCATCGTGACCTGGGTCCGCGAGCAGGCGACGGAGGCCGGCACGGCCGCGCCGTCGGCGAGCGCGCTCCACGAGCTGGATGCGGAGGTCGAGCGCATCTCGCAGATGGGCGGCACCCCGCTGGCCGTCGCGACCCGCGACGCGGACGGCGTGGCGACGGTCCTCGGCGTGATCTACCTCAAGGACATCGTCAAGGAGGGCCTCGCCGAGCGGTTCGCCGATCTGCGCCGGATGGGCATCCGCACCGTCATGGTGACCGGTGACAACCCGCTCACCGCCAAGGCCATCGCGGCCGAGGCCGGCGTGGACGACTTCCTCGCCGAGGCCAAGCCCGAGGACAAGCTCGCGCTGATCCGCCGCGAGCAGGAGGGCGGTGCTCTCGTCGCGATGACCGGCGACGGTACGAACGACGCTCCCGCGCTCGCGCAGGCGGACGTCGGCGTGGCGATGAACACGGGCACGTCGGCGGCGAAGGAGGCCGGCAACATGGTCGACCTCGACTCCGATCCGACCAAGCTGATCGACATCGTCCGCATCGGCAAGCAGCTGTTGATCACCCGCGGCGCGCTCACCACGTTCTCGATCGCCAACGACGTCGCGAAGTACTTCGCGATCATCCCGGCGATGTTCGTGGCCGCGTTCCCGGGTCTCGCGGCCCTCAACATCATGGGGCTGCACTCCCCCGCCTCGGCCATCCTCTCGGCGGTGATCTTCAACGCGATCGTCATCGTGGCCCTCATCCCGCTGGCCCTGCGCGGAGTGCGCTACCGCCCGGCGGCGGCCTCGTCCCTGCTCGGCCGCAACCTGCTGATCTACGGCCTTGGCGGGATCATCGCCCCCTTCATCGGGATCAAGCTGATCGACCTCGTGGTCGCGCTGATCCCCGGATTCTGACAGACACGAAAGGTCGCACGACAATGAACCGCCTCCGCGGCGCCTGGCGCCAGTACTGGGTCGCCCTGCGCGCGATGATCGTCCTGACGGTCGCGCTCGGCATCGGCTACACCCTCGTCGTCACCGGGGTCGGGCAGCTCGCGCTCCCGGCCCAGGCGAACGGCTCCCTCATCTCGGTGGACGGGAAGCCCGTCGGCTCGGCCCTCATCGGGCAGAGCTTCACCGACAAGGACGGCGCGGCTCTGCCGCAGTGGTTCCAGTCCCGGCCGTCCGCGGCCGGCGACGGGTACGACGGCGCCGCCTCCTCCGGCAGCAACCTGGCCGCCTCCAACCCCGACCAGCAGAAGGCCGTGAAGGAGCGCACCGAGGCGATCGAGGAGGCGGACGGCGTGAGCGCCGGCAGCATCCCGAGCGACGCGGTCACCGCCTCCGGATCCGGTCTCGACCCGCACATCTCGCCCGCCTACGCGCTGCTCCAGGTCGATCGCGTCGCCGCGGCGCGCGGCCTCTCGGCCGACAGCGTGCGGAAGCTGGTCGAGTCTAGGATTCAGGGACGGGACCTCGGCTATCTCGGGGATCCGACCGTGAACGTGCTCCAGCTCAACCTGGCCCTTTCGGAGATGGACAAGTAGACATGCCACGTGGCCGCCTGCGGGTGATGCTCGGAGCAGCACCGGGCGTCGGCAAGACGTACGCGATGCTCGAAGAGGGCAAGCGGCTGCAGGCGCTCGGCAAAGATGTGGTGGTCGCGGTCGTGGAGACCCACGGCCGCGCCGCCACCGCCGCGATGCTCGACGGTCTGGAGGTCGTCCCCCGGCTGACCGTCGAGCATCGCGGCGTGCAGCTGACCGAGCTGGACCTGGAGGCCGTGCTCGCCCGCGCTCCGCAGGTCGCCCTGGTGGACGAGCTCGCGCACACCGACGCCCCCGGCACCGCCCACGCGAAGCGGTGGGAGGACGTCGACGCGATGCTCGACGCGGGCATCGACGTGATGTCGACGGTCAACATCCAGCACATCGAGTCGCTGAACGACGTGGTCGAGCAGATCACGGGCGTGCAGCAGCGCGAGACCATCCCGGACGCCGTGCTGCGCCGCGCCGACGTGATCGAGGTCGTCGACCTCGCCCCGCAGGCGCTCCGCGACCGGCTCACCGAGGGCAATGTCTACCCCTCCTCGCGGATCGACGCCGCCCTCTCCAACTACTTCCGGCTCGGCAACCTCACCGCGCTGCGCGAGCTCGCCCTGCTGTGGCTGGCCGACGAGGTCGACAGTGCGCTGCAGAAGTACCGCGCCGAGCACGGCATCGCCGGCAAGTGGGAGGCCAGGGAGCGCGTCGTCGTCGCCCTCACCGGCGGCCCGGAGGGCGAGACGCTGCTGCGCCGCGGCGCCCGGATCGCCGCACGCTCGGCCGGCGGAGAGCTACTCGCCGTGCATGTGACGAGCGAGGACGGCCTGCGCACGGGCGCCCCCGGCACCCTCGCCGCGCAGCGCGCGCTCGTGGAGCAGCTCGGCGGCAGCTATCACCAGGTCGTGGGCAGCGACATCCCGCGCGCCCTCGTCGAGTTCGCCCGCGGGGAGAACGCGACCCAGCTCGTGATCGGCGTCTCCCGCCGCAGCCGGCTCGCCGCGCTGCTCACCGGGCCGGGCATCGGCTCCACGGTGATCCGCGAGTCCGGCGACATCGACGTGCACATCGTGTCCCACTCGCGCGCGGGCGGCCGGTTCTCCCTGCCGCGACCCCGCGGCGGCCTCACCGTGCGGCGCCGCGTGCTCGGCTTCGCGCTCGCACTCGTCGGGGGCCCCCTCCTGACCCTCCTGCTCACGAGCGTCCGCTCAGGGGAGTCCATGACGGCGGACGTGCTGAGCTACCAGCTGCTCGTGGTCGTCGTCGCGCTCGTCGGCGGGATCTGGCCGGCACTGTTCGCCGCCCTGCTCTCCGGCATCACCCTCGACTACTTCTTCGTCGACCCGCTGTACACGATCACCATCAACGAGCCGCTGCACCTGCTCGCCCTCGTGCTCTACGTCGTGATCGCCGCCCTCGTGAGTGTGGTCGTCGACCAGGCCGCTCGGCGCACCCGCACGGCCCAGCGCGCCGCGGCCGAGGCGGAGCTGCTGGCCACGATCGCCGGCGGCGTCATCCGCGGCCAGGACGCCCTCCAGGCCCTCGTCACGCGCACGCGCGAGGCATTCGGACTCACCGGTGTGCGCCTCCTGGACGGCGGCGAGGTGGTCTCGACCGACGGCGAGCCCGCCGACTCCGACCACACGCAACGACTCCCCGTCGGAACGCGCGGAACGCTGGAGCTCTCCGGACGCGACCTGGAAGCGAGCGACCGGCGGCTGCTCGGCGCTATCGTCGCCCAGCTCGACGCCGCGCTCGAGCACCGCGACCTCTCCGCCACCGCCTCCGAACTCGGGCCACTCGCCGAGGCTGATCGTGTCCGCAGCGCCCTGCTCGCGGCGGTCGGCCACGATCTGCGGCGCCCCCTCGCCGCGGCGACGGCCGCCGTCACGACTCTACGTCAGGCCGACCTGGCGCTGAGCGAGGAGGACAGGGAGGATCTGCTCGAGACTGCGGAGGACAGCCTGGCCGGACTCGCCGCGCTGGTGACCAACCTGCTCGACGTCAGCCGTGTCGAGGCAGGCGTCCTGGGCGTCTCGATCGCGCCGACGGAGCTCGACGACGTCATCTCCCCCGCGCTCGACGAGCTGGGCGCCGGACCGGCGGACGTCGAGCTCGACATCGCTCCCGACCTCCCCCTGCTCGCCGCCGACGGTGTGCTCCTGCAGCGCGTCGTGGTGAACCTCCTGGGCAACGCGCTGCGCTACAGCCCCGCCGGCCAGCGGCCGGTGCTCGCGGCGAGCGAGTTCGGCGGCACGGTGCAGGTGCGCGTCATCGACCGCGGCCCGGGTATCCCGGGCGAGCGCAGGGAGGCCGTCTTCCTGCCGTTCCAGCGTCTCGGCGACACCGATAACGACACCGGCATCGGCCTCGGTCTCGCCCTGTCGAAGGGGTTCGTGGAGGGCATGGGCGGCACGCTCGACGCCGAGGACACGCCGGGCGGCGGCCTGACGATGGTGGTGTCGCTCCCCGCAGCGACGGAAGGAACCGACACGTGAAGATCCTGATCGCCGACGACGACCGGCAGATCCTGCGCGCCCTCCGCATCCTGCTGACCGCCCGGGGCTACGAGGTGCTCACCGCGAGCACCGGGGCCGAGGCGCTGTCGGAGGCCGTGGAGCACCACCCCGATCTCGTCATGCTGGACCTCGGGATGCCGGAGCTGAACGGCATCGAGGTGATCGAAGGCCTGCGCGGCTGGTCGACGGTCCCGATCCTCGTCGTCTCGGGCCGCACCGGCTCGGCGGACAAGGTCGACGCGCTCGACGCGGGGGCCGACGACTACGTGACCAAGCCGTTCGCCGCCGACGAGCTCCTCGCCCGCATCCGCGCCCTCACCCGTCGGCAGACCGGCGGGACCGACGAACCCGTCGTGACCTTCGGGGGCGTGAGCGTCGATCTGGCGGCCCACCAGGTCACCCGCGCCACCGCGGAGGGGCCGGAGCACGTGCGCCTGACCCCGACCGAGTGGGCGATCCTGGAGGTGCTGCTGCGCAATCCACGCCGGCTCGTCACCCGGCAGGCGCTGCTCACCCAGGTCTGGGGACCGCAGTACACGAGCGACACCGGCTACCTGCGGCTGTACCTCGCGCAGCTGCGCAAGAAGCTCGAACCGGAGCCGTCGCGCCCGCGCTACCTGCTCACCGAGCCCGGGATGGGCTACCGGTTCTCCCCCGACGAGGACTGAGCCAGCTCCCCCAGGGCGCCGAGCGCCCGCCCGGCGAGAAGCGTGATGACCAGCGCGAGCCCGATCGCGACGGCCGTGGCGGCCATCCAGTAGCCGAGGGACACCGTCGACACCCGGAAGACGTCGTCGACCGTGTCCGCGAACACCGTGTGGCCGAGCGACCAGTACATCGGCTCGGGGATGATCGACGGGCACACCAGGAGGATGGCGAGGCACGACACGTAGCCGACGACCACGAGCACGAGCACCCAGACGGCGAGCGCACCGGCACGCGGGACGATCCGGGCGGAACGCTCCTCCATGCTGTGCTCCCCCTCGACCGGTGACTCCGTGTGCAGGGAATGGGCCGACTAGTACGCCGGGTTCTGTCACGACACCGGAGTGTCGCGGACGGCCATCTCTCTCGGGGCGACGTTGCCGCCGCCCTCCAGCGGTCTACCCGGGGACTCGGCGAGCAGCCTCATCGTCCCCTGTCTGACCTTGCTCCGGGCGAGGTTTACCGAGCCGACCGGGTCACCCCGGCCGCTGGTGGTCTCTTACACCACCGTTTCACCCTGACCACCGGCCGAAGCCGGTGGCGGTCTGCTTTCTGTTGCACTGTCTCGCGGGTTACCCCGGGTGGGTGTTACCCACCACCCTGCTCTGTGGAGCCCGGACGTTCCTCGGCGGTCGGCTCTCGCGGACCGACGCGACCGTCTTGCCGACCCATTCCGCGGTCAACGATAGCGCAGGGCGTCTGTGCGGCGGATCAGAGTCGGCTCAGAGCCCGGACTCCTCGTTGCGGACCAGGATGGCGCTGCTGTCGGGGCACAGCACGACGTCGTCGGGTGCGGCCCGGCGGATCTCGGCGAGGTCGGAGCCGGTCAGCTTCACGTTGGACCCCATCGAGACGCCTCGCACCAGGAGCGCGGCGCCGAGGCCGTAGCGGGCGCGCTGGCGCTCGTAGAGGGCGACGAGGTCTTCGGGGAGGGCCGAGGCGATCGTGTGACGGTCGGCCGCGAGGGCCGAGCGCTGCACCGCGAGCTTCTCGACCTCGGCGTCCCGGGCCGCCTCGAGCGCCTCGGCGCGGGCGGTGAGCTCGGCGCGCTCGGCGTCGACAGCGGCGAGCGCTTTCTCGAGCTCGTCGACGCGCTCCATGACCGTCAGCTCGATCTCCTCGAGGTCGCCCTGGCGCTTGGCCAGCGAGGCGAGCTCGGCTTCGAGCGCCTGGACATCCTTCACCGATGCGGTCTGCTGCACCCGGTCGGTGTCGCGCTTGGTGCGCGCCTCGACCACCGCGACGTCGGACTCGACGCGCTTCAGCTCGGTGCGGGCATCCTCCAGCTCTCCGGTGGCGGCGATCCAGCGCGCGCGGAGGGACTCGATCTCGGGCTGCAGTGCGGCCAGCTCCTTCACCTGCGGCAGCGTGGTGACGGCGTGGTCGAGCTGCGCGAGGCGGGTGTCGGCGGACTGCAGACGCAGCAGTTCGTTCTGGTCGGCGGGGCTGGCTTTCACGTGTGGTGCTCCATCTTCGTGGGTGACGGTTTCTCCAGGGCTACTGGAGGATGGCGAAGTCCCAGGGATCGGTGCGCAGCTCGCTCACCGCGACCTCCACTCCGGGAAGGGCGGCGCGCAGCTGGCCGGCGGCGGTGTCGAGCCAGAGCCACTCGCTGGCCCAGTGCGAGACGTCGAGCAGGGCGGGACCGCCGCCGAGGATCGCCTGCTCCCGCGCCTCGGAGGCCGGGTGGTGGCGCAGGTCTGCGGTGATGTAGACGTCGGCCGAGCGGACGGGGTCCGACCCGAGCAGCGAATCCCCCGCTCCCCCGCAGAGCGCGACGCGGGAGACGGGCTGGTGGTAGTCGCCGGCGGCGCGCACTCCCCCGGCGGTCGGCGGGAGGAGGTCGGCGAGGGCACGCGCGAGGGCGCCGAGCGTGGTCGGTTCGGGAAGCGTCCCCACCCGGCCGATGCCGGTGACGCCGTCCGCGGCGGGCGAGATCGGTGTCGTGCCGGTGAGGCCGAGGCGGGCTGCGAGGACGGCGCTGGTGCCGTCCTCGACCACGTCGGCGTTGGTGTGGGCCGCGATGAGGGCGCAGCCTCCCCGGATCAGGCGGGCGAGCAGTGCGCCCTTGTAGCGGTCCTCGGCGACGCTCGTGACCCCGCGCAGAAGGAGGGGATGGTGCGCGAGCAGCAGGTCGGCGCCGGTGCCGACGGCCTCGTCGACCGTGGCCGCGACGACGTCGACGGCCAGCAGGATGCGCTCGACCGGAGCGGCCGGATCGCCGGACAGCAGGCCGGGCGCGTCCCAGCCCTCGGCGCCGGAGAGCGGCCAGAGCCTCTCGACGGTCTCGCGGACGGAACGGAGGGTGTGCTGCACGGGATAGAGCCTACGGGATCAGGCCGCGCCCTGCTCCTGGCGTCGCACCGCGCGGGAGCCCGCGACGAGCGGCGTGAGCAGCCCGAGCGCCAGCGCGACGATCACGCCGATGTTGCTGGCGCCGATGCCCGCCTGCGGGTCGATCCCGAGGAGCCGGAACAGGTACCCCTCCCAGGCCAGCCACGGCAGGTCGGAGCTCACGAGACCGAGCCCGATGACCGACGCGGCGACCAGCATCCCGAGGTTCAGCCAGCGCCAGTCCGGGTAGACGCCGCCGGAGACCAGCAGCGACGGCTGATGGAAGCGGCGCACCCGCAGCATGGTCTCCGCGCCGAAGAGACCGGTCCACGCCGCGACCGGGACCGAGAGCGCGGTCGGCACTCCTCGCACCACGCTGTCGAGATCCGTCACGGTCAGCGCCAGCACGATCCCGGCGAGCGCGATCGGACCGCCGGCGGCGACGGTGCTCCAGCGCCGGCCGAGCCGGACCCCGAGCGCGTCGAGCGTGAACCCGGCGGAGTACATGGTGAGCACGAGGGCCGAGATGAGGCTGAGCCCGACCGCGAGGAGCAGCGGCACCGGATACCAGCCCGGCAGTCCGAGACGGACGAAGCCGGCCACGGGATCGCTCGCGAGCTGCTCGGCGAGTCCGGGGTGCGACGCGGCGAGGAGTCCGCCGTACGACACCAGGACGAACGGCGGGACGGCCGCGCCGAAGGTCGCCCAGAGCATCGCCGCTCCGCCGGACGAGCCCGGCCGCTGGTAGCGGGCGACCTCCGCGCTGCTCATCGCCCAGGCGAGCCCGAGGTAGCTGAAAACGAGCACTGCTCCGGTCACCACGTGCGTCCAGAGGGCGTCCGGGACGGCGAGCGCGCGGGCCAGGTCGACGTGCCGCCAGGTCGCCGCGAGCAGGACGGCGATGAGCAGAGCGGACGCGACCGTCAGCACGAGCTGCACCCGGGCGACGAGCGAGTAGCCGTAGAAGGCGATGACACCGGCGACCAGGATCGCCACGATCAGGGCGACCGCGGTGGGGGTGGCGCGCCCCTGCGCCCAGCCACCGGACACGGCGAGCGACCCCGCGGCCGACCCGGCGAGCCAGAGCAGCACCGCACCCCAGAACAGCTTCGTGACGAGGGCGAGCACCGTGGGGATCACGTTGCCGCGCACCCCGAACGTCGCACGGGAGACCACCATCGTCGGCTGGCCGCTCCACTTGCCCGCGAGAGTGCCGAGCCCGAGCGGGAGGAACGACAGCGCCACACCCACCAGCGTCGCCACGAGCAGCTGCCGCAGGCTGAGGCCGAGCGTGAACAGCGTCGCGCCGACCCCGAGCGAGATGAGAGATGACGTGCCCGCGAACCAGAGCCAGAACATCCGCGCCGCCCGGCCGACCCGCCGATCGATCGGGGTCGGCTCGAGGTCCGCCTCCTCCGGTTCGAACAGCGGGGCGGCGACCGGCTCGGTGCCGAGCAGCACGGTCTCGTCGACGGCGACGCGCGGCGACGACCGCGGGGTGGGAGCCGTCCCGTGCACATCATCCGCGTCATCGTAGAGGTCCGTGTCGATGTGGTCGCGCGGAGCGCTGATCGGACCGAGGTCGTGCGTGACGACGGGACCGGTCCCCGGGAGCGGGGGAAGCACCGGGGCCATCGCGATCACGGGGACGAGGGGAGGCTCGGGCTCGGCCGGGGACGCACGGGGCGCGGTCGGCGGCTCCTCCGTGATGAGCGGCACGGGCTGCGAGTCCCGCGGTGCGAGCTCGGGCACGACGTACGACAGCGGCTCCGCGCGGGTGGGGGCAGGGGCGACGGGGAGAGGTTCGGGGGCGGGCGGCTGCGTCACGGGCGGCTGGGTCGCAGGCGGCTGCGGCTCGGGAGGCTGCGGTGCGGCCGCTCCCACCCAGGCGCTGAACGTTGGCTGCGGCCCCTCCACCTGCCGTCGCACCGGCAGGTCCTCGAAGCTGATCGCCTGGGTCGGAGGCCCGACCCACTCCTCCTCCTCCGGCTGCGATTCCGGCTCGGGCGACGGCTCCGACTCTGGCTCCGGCGCCGGCTCCGGAGTCACCGAGACCACGGGGATGGCCATCGTGATGCGCGCCACCTCCTCCTCGAGGGCGGTGGCGAGCTCGTCGTCGCTGTGTCGCTCGCCGCCGGGGCCGGTCTCCATGTCGAAAGACTACGACTCGCGCCCCGCGGGAGTCAGGGGTGACCGAACGGAAGTACCATCGACTCGATGAGCGAGACGATCCCGACCCCGTACGAAGACCTGCTGCGCGACGTCCTCGCGAACGGCAGCCGCAAGTCGGACCGCACCGGGACGGGCACGCGCAGCGTGTTCGGCCGGCAGCTGCGCTTCGACCTCGCTGACGGCTTCCCCCTCATCACGACGAAGCGCGTGCATTTCAAGTCGATCGCGTACGAACTGCTCTGGTTCCTCCGCGGCGAGAGCAACGTCGGCTGGCTGCGCGAGAACGGCGTGACGATCTGGGACGAGTGGGCCGACGAGCGCGGCGAGCTCGGACCGGTCTACGGCGTGCAGTGGCGCTCCTGGCCGGCGCCGGACGGCTCGCACATCGACCAGATCCAGCAGGTGGTCGACACGCTCCGCAGCGACCCGGACTCCCGCCGCATCATCGTCTCGGCCTGGAACGTCGCCGACATCCCGAGCATGGCTCTCGCGCCGTGCCACGCCTTCTTCCAGTTCTACGTCGCCGACGGCAGGCTCTCCTGCCAGCTCTACCAGCGCAGCGCAGACATGTTCCTCGGCGTCCCCTTCAACATCGCGAGCTACGCGCTGCTGACCCTGATGGTCGCCCAGCAGGTCGGCCTCGAGCCGGGCGAGTTCGTCTGGACCGGCGGCGACTGCCACATCTACGACAACCACGTCGAGCAGGTGGAGGAGCAGCTCTCGCGCGACCCGTATCCCGCGCCCGCCCTGCGCTTCGATCGCACCCCCGAGAGCATCTTCGACTACCGCTTCGAGGACTTCGTCGTCGAGGGCTACCAGCACCACCCGGCCATCCGCGCCGCCGTGGCCGTCTGACCCCGGCATGGCACTCGCACTCATCTGGGCGGAGGCCCACGACCGGGTGATCGGCGCCGACGGCGGCATCCCGTGGCACCTCTCCGAGGACATGCGCCACTTCCGCGAACTCACTGCGGGATCGCCGGTCGTCATGGGGCGGCGCACGTGGGACTCGCTGCCGGAGCGGTTCCGCCCGCTCCCCGGGCGCACGAACATCGTGGTGACCCGGCAGCCGGATTGGTCGGCGCCCGGCGCGGAGACCGCCCACGGCATCGAGGAGGCCCTCGCCCTCGCGAGGGGCGCCGAGACGGTCTGGGTGATGGGCGGCGCGCAGCTCTACACCGCGGCGCTCCCCCTCGCTGACCGGGTCGAGGTCACCGAGGTCGACCTCGACGTGCCCGGCGACACCCGCGCGCCCGAGCTGGGCGAGGGGTGGACGGCGGAGCCGGGCGACTGGCTCGAGTCGGCCTCCGGCCTGCGTTACCGGTTCACGACCTACCTCAGGTGAGGCCGGCGACCAGGTTCACCGTCGTCGCGAGGATGACCGAGCCGAACAGATAGGACAGCAGCGTGTGCCGGAGGATCGCCATCCGGATGTACGAGCTGCTGATGTTCGTGTCGGAGACCTGGAACGTCATGCCGAGCGTGAACGCCAAGTAGGCGAAGTCGCTGTACCGGGGCGGCTCCTTCTGGTTGAAGTCGATCCCGCCGTCCTTGCGGTAGTACATGCGGGCGTAGCGCAGCGTGTAGACGGTGTGGACGAGGGCCCAGGAGAGCCCGACGCTCAGCACGGCGAGAAGCGCCACGAGCAGCTGCGGTGCCCCCTTCAGCTGCCGGGCGTCCACGACGATGTAGACGACCGCCACGACGGAGGCGACCGAGGCCGCGAGCAGGATCCAGTCGCTGACGCGCCGTCCCGGGTCCTCCAGGGTCGCGTGGCTGCGCGTCTGCTCGCCGTCGAGCCGCCAGACCTTCGCCCAGACCCACACGATATAGACGATGCACGCGCCCGCCCAGCCCGCGATCACGGCGTAATGCCACGCGTCGAGCAGGCCGACGACGAGGCCGGTCACCACGCCCACGCCGAGGGCCACGAACATCCTCGGGCGCGACAGGGCGCGTCCCTTCTGCACTTCGTCGGTCACACTCAGGATGTTCGCACACGCTGTCGCCGCGTCGCCCCGCCCGCGCCGCTACGATCGGAACGTGACTCCTGCGACTCCTCTCACCGACCTGGACACCGAGGCGCTGCGCGCCGCGCACGCCGAGTTCTCGCGTGCGTACGACGAGCTGAAGGCCTCCGGCCTCGCCCTCGATCTCACGCGCGGCAAGCCCTCGGCCGAGCAGCTGGATCTCTCGAACGACCTGCTGCACCTCCCCGACGGCGAGTACCGGGATGCCGCGGGCACCGACCTCCGCAACTACGGCGGTCCGAACGGGCTCCACGAGCTCCGCGCGATCTTCTCCGACGCCCTCCGCGTCCCCGTGCCCCAGCTGCTCGCGCTCGGCAACGCCAGCCTGACGATCATGCACGACGTCATCGTGCAGGCCCTGCTGTACGGCGTGCCCGGCGGCGAGCTCCCCTGGGCGGGACAGTCCATCAGCTTCCTCGCCCCGGTCCCGGGGTACGACCGCCACTTCACGATCTGCGAGCGCTTCGGCATCCGCCTCATCCCCGTGCCGATGAACGACGACGGCCCCGACCTCGAGACCGTCGCGTCCCTCCTCGCCACCGACGACAGCATCAAGGGCATGTGGTGCGTCCCGGTGTACTCCAACCCCACCGGCGCCGTGTACAGCGAAGAGGTCGTACGCGCCCTGGTGTCGCTGCCGGCTGCCCCCGACTTCCGCTTGATCTGGGACAACGCCTACGCGGTGCACCACCTGACGGACGAGCGGCCGGAGCCGATCGACGTGCTCGCCCTCGCGGCCGAGGCGGGCAACCCCGATCGTCCGCTGGTCTTCGCCTCCACCTCGAAGGTCACCTTCCCCGGCGCGGGCGTCGCCTTCGTCGGCGGGTCCGAGGCGAACATCGCCTGGCTGCAGCGCAACCTCGGCGCGCAGAGCATCGGCCCCGACAAGATCAACCAGCTGCGCCACGCGACGTTCCTGGGCGACGCCGACGGCCTCGCCGCGCACATGGAGAAGCACCGCGCGATCATCGCCCCGAAATTCGACGTCGTCGAGGAGACGTTCCGCTCTCGGCTCGCGCCGTGGGGCGGCGGCACCTGGAGCGCTCCGAAGGGCGGCTACTTCGTCAGCCTCGACGTGCTCGACGGCACCGCCGCGCGCGCCGTGCAGCTGGCGAAGGAGGCCGGGATCGGCGTCACCCCCGCCGGGGCGACGTTCCCGTACGGCGAGGACCCGCGCGACGCCAACATCCGCATCGCCCCGACCTTCCCGCCGATCGACGAGCTGCGGACCGCGCTCGACGGACTCTGCACCGCGATCCTCCTCGCCGAGGCCGAAGCACTCCTGGCCGAGCGGGGCTGACCAAGCCGTGACCGCTGCGAGCGCGTCCGGCGGCGAGCGGGCGGACTGGACGGTCCGCCCGAGCGTCGAGGACGACTGGCCGGCGTACCGCGCCCTCCGGCTCGAGATGCTGGAGGACGCGCCGCTGGCGTTCCTCGAGACCCTTGACACCGCGCACAGGCACCCCGAGGAGCATTGGCGGCGGCGCACCGCCGGTACCTCGACGTCCACGCAGCTGTTCGCAGCGGTCGCTCCGGACGGCCGCTGGCTGGGGAGCATGGGCGGCCACCAGGCGCCGGGGACCCGCGACCCGTACCTCGTGGGCGTCTACGTCACCCCGCGATACCGCGGACGGGAGGCCGGGGTGACAGACGCGCTCCTCGACGCGGTGATCGACTGGGCTCAGGGACGCGGGGAACGGTTGCTCCTCGACGTGCACGAGCACAATCCGGCGGCCATCCGCTACTACGAGCGACGCGGGTTCGTCTTCACCGGTCGCACCCAGCCGTATCCGCTCGACCGCACGACGCTGGAGCGGGAGATGTCGCTCCCGCTCTAGCGTCGTGCGGCTGCGCTCAGACCTCGCCGAACCCGGTCTCGACCAGCGCCACCAGGGCGTCGACCGCCTCCGAGCCCGCCGGATCCTCGGTGGAGATCCGGGCGGTCGATCCGGCCGTCAGGCCGAGCGACATCACCCCGAGCAGGCTCTTCGCGTCCTTCCCGTTGACCGTGACCTTCACCGGGAAGGTGTTGGCCAGCTTGACGAAGTCGGCCGCGGGCCGTGCGTGCAGCCCCTGCGGGTTGCGCACGAGCACCTCGCGTTCGTAGGGACCGCCCTCGCCGGAGGACTCTGCCGGAGCGGCAGCAGGGACGCCGGCCGGAGCCGCATCCCCCTTCTCCCCCACCGGCCACGCCGTGCGGGCGCTCTCGGCCGCCTCGGCGACCGCGGCCAGGTCGGCCCCGGTCTCCGCGGCGACGGAGGCCGCGATCCCGCCCTCGACGTACGGCACGTCGACCACGCGCACGCGGGTGCGCTCGTCGTCGGAGAGCATGTCGAGGACGGTCTCCGCGGTCAACAGCGCCGAGCCGAGGTCGCTGATGACCACGACCCCCGCTCCGGAGTCCGCTTCACCCACACCCGCCATCACCTTGGCGAAACTCGTCCCGATGCCGTCGTCGTCGGTCCCGCCGGCCGCGATCAGCCGCACCGACGGCGCCATCTGCCCGGCGAGGGCGACGGCGCCGTCGGCGAGGAGGACGCTGTGCGAGACGAAGACGATGCCGACGCGCTCCGTCATCCCGCCGCCTCCGCCGCGGCGCGCAACAGCAGCGCCGTCGACTGGGAGCCGGGATCACGGTGCCCGGCGGAGCGCTCACCGAGATAGCTGGCACGACCCTTGCGGGCGACGAGCGGCTCGGTGGCCGCCGCCCCCTGCTCGGCCGCGTCTGCCGCGGCAGCGAGGATCTCCGCCGGCGAGGCCCCGGACGCCTCGGCCGCGGCCGCCGCGTCGACCGCAGGGGTCCACGCGTCGACCATGGTCTTGTCGCCCGGCTCCGCCTTGCCCCGGGACACGATCCCGTCGCGGGCCGCCGTCAGCAGTGCCACCAGGGTGGCCCCGTCGATCTCCGTCCGATCGCCGACCGGCTCGGCCGCCTTGAGGAACGCCGTCCCGTAGAGCGGTCCCGACGCACCTCCCACGGTCGAGATCAGGGTCATCGCGACCGAGCGCAGCGCGGCGTTCGGCGTCGCGTCATCAGGGAGCTTTCCCAGCGCGTCGACGGACGCGCGGAGCCCGCGGTCCATGTTCTCACCGTGGTCGCCGTCGCCGATCTCCCGGTCGAGGGTGTTCAGCTCCTGCTTGTGCTCCCCGATGGCCGCGGCCCCGGCCGTCAGCCAGGCCGAGACCCAGTTCGTGTCCAGCGCCATCTGCGCCTCCTCCTCGTGTCGTGTCGTCGTGTGGCTAGAGTCCCCAGCGGAGCGCGGCCGTGTGCACGGGCGCGTCCCAGAGGGAGGTGAGCTCGTCGTCCAGCTTGAGCACCGAGATCGACGCACCCTGCATCTCGAGCGAGGTGACGTAGCTGCCGACCAGGGAGCGGGACAGGGTGATCCCCTTCTCGTCGAGGATCTCGGCCGCGCGGCGGAACAGGATGTACAGCTCCGACAGCGGCGTGCCGCCCATCCCGTTGACGAACAGGAGCACCTGGTCGCCCGACGAGAACGGCAGGTCGGTGAGGATCGCGTCCATCATCCGGTCCACCAGGCGGTCGGCCGGCTCGATCTTGATCCGCTCGCGGCCGGGCTCGCCGTGGATGCCGACGCCGAACTCGATCTCGTCCTCCGGGAGTACGAAGCCGGGCTCGCCGGCGTGGGGCACCGTCCCGTCGGTCAGCGCCAGTCCGATCGACCGCACGTTCGCGTTGACGCGCTCGGCGATCGCGGTGACGCCGTCGAGGTCGTCGCCGCGATCGGCCGCCGCACCCGCGATCTTCTCGACCAGCACGGTGCCGGCGACGCCGCGCCGCCCGGCGGTGTAGAGGGAGTCCAGCACCGCGACGTCGTCGTTGGTGACCACGGCGCGCACCTGGATGCCCTCGGCGCCCGCCAGATCGGCCGCCGTCTCGAAGTTCAAGACGTCGCCGGTGTAGTTCTTGACGATGTGCAGCACCCCGGCTCCGCCGTCCGCGGCCTTGGTGGCCTCGACGATGGGCATCGGGGTCGGCGAGGTGAAGACCTCGCCGGGCACGGCCGCGTCGAGCATTCCCTTTCCGACGAAACCGGCGTGGAGGGGCTCGTGGCCGCTGCCGCCGCCGCTGATCAGGCCGACCTTGCCCCGCACGGGGCCGTCGGCCCGCGAGACGAAACGAGGATCGTCCGACACCGTCACGATGTCGGCGTGAGCTCGGCCGAACCCCGCGAGGGACTCCGCCACGACGTCGGGTACGTCGTTGATGAGCTTCTTCATCGAAACCCTTCCTTCCACTGCTGTCAGTGCGTCGCCGCCACCCATTCGTCGAGCTTCGCGGCCGCAGCCCCGGAGTCGATGGCCTGAGCGGCGACCGCCATTTGCGAACGGAACCGATCCAGGATGGAGTCCTGGACCCTCGACGGGTCGGACGCGAGCTCGTAGGACACGAGCCCGGCCGCCGCGTTGAGCAACACGATGTCGCGCACGGGGCCCTCTTCGCCCGCCAGCACGGCACGCACGACCGCCGCGTTGTACGCGGCGTCCTTCCCGAGCAGGTCCTCGATCTTCGCGCGGGGGATGCCCAGATCGCGCGGATCGATGTCGTGCTCGGTGACGAGGCCCCGCGAGACCTCCCAGACGTGGCTGTGACCGGTGGTCGACAGCTCGTCCAGTCCGTCGTCGCCGCGGAAGACCAGCGCGGTCGCGCCGCGGGTCTGGAACACGCCGACGATGAGCGGGATGCGGTCGAGCGTCGCCACGCCCACCGCCGACGCCTCGGGACGCGCCGGGTTGCACAGCGGGCCGAGGTAGTTGAAGACGGTCGGCACGCCGAGCTGCGACCGCACGGGACCGGCGTTGGCGAAGCCGGGGTGGAAGGCGCTGGCGAAGGCGAACGTGATGCCCGTCTTGTTCAAGACCTCTGCGACACGCTCGGCCGGCAGCGCGAGATCGATGCCGAGGGCCGCGAGGACGTCGGACGAACCGGACGAGGAGCTGGCCGCCTTGTTGCCGTGCTTGATCACCGGCACGCCGGCGGCCGCAGCGACGATGGAGGCCGTCGTGGAGACGTTCACGGTGCCGAACCGGTCGCCGCCGGTGCCCACGATGTCCAGCGCCATGGGGTCGACGGGCAGCGGGACGGCGTGGTCGAGGATCGCGTCGCGGAAGCCCACGATCTCGTCGACGGTCTCGCCCTTGACCCGCAGGGCGATGAGGAATCCGGCGAGCTGGGCGTCCGTCGACTGCCCGGTCATCACCTGGTCCATCGCCCACGCGGCGTCCGCCACGCTGAGGTCCTCCCCGGCGAGCAGGGAGGTGAGCACGGACGACCAGGACTGTGATTCCGTCATGAAACGATCCTATTGCGAGGCGGCGGACCGCGGGGAGCCACCCCTTTCGGACCCCGACTAAGGGTGGCCTAACCACTCTGGGGGCGAATTCAGACCCTCCAGGTGAGAAAACCACGGCTTCTTTTCAGCCATAATGGGTACGTGACGAGCACCTCAATTTCCCCTGCACCGAGTGCGCCGGCGATCAACCGGCCCAACGTCGTGGCCGTCGGCACCATCGTCTGGCTCGGCTCGGAGGTGATGTTCTTCGCGGGACTGTTCGCGATCTACTTCACCCTCAAGTCGACCTCGCCGGACCTCTGGGCAGCCGAGACGGCGCACCTGAACATCCCGTACGCGGCGACGAACACGACCATCCTCGTGCTCAGCTCCGTCACGTGCCAGTTCGGGGTGTTCGCAGCAGAGCGGCTGCAGGCGCACCGCACGGGGAGCCTGTTCCAGTTCTGGAAGTGGGGCCTCGTCGAGTGGTTCCTGCTCTCCTACGTGCTCGGCGCGATCTTCGTCTCGGGTCAGATCCTCGAGTACGCCACGCTCGTCACCGAGGGAATCTCCATCCACTCGAACGCCTACGGCTCGGCGTTCTACCTCACCACCGGCTTCCACGGACTCCACGTGACCGGCGGCCTCATCGCCTTCCTCCTCGTCATCGGCCGCGCGTTCGCGGTCAAGCACTTCGGCCACAAGGAGGCGACGAGCGCCATCGTCGTCTCGTACTACTGGCACTTCGTCGACGTCGTGTGGATCGGACTGTTCGCGGTCATCTACATCATCCGTTAGTAGAAATCAGGAGCTGACCTCACCCCATGCGTCCCCGACACTCCGGAACTGCACAGAACCGCAGCAAGGCGAAGCCCGTCCGTAAGACAGGTCGCCGTCACCCCTTGGCCACCGTCGCGCTCCTCGCGATCGGGCTGGGCCTCACCGGCGGCGCCTACGCTGCTTTCACCACCACGACCGCCTCGGCCGAGACGACCCCCGCGGTCGCCTCCCAGGCCACGGTCGACGAGGGCCAGAAGCTCTTCCAGGCCAACTGCGCCACCTGCCACGGCATGTCGGCACAGGGCACCGACGAGGCGCCCAGCCTGATCGGCGTCGGCTCCGCCGCCGTCGACTTCCAGGTCGGCACCGGCCGCATGCCCATGCAGATGCAGGGCCCGCAGGCGCAGGAGAAGCCGGTCCAGTTCACCGACGAGCAGGTGTCGGCCCTGGCCGACTACGTGGCGTCGCTGGCCCCCGGCCCCTCGATCCCCGAGCAGAAGTACCTCGACGGCAAGGGCGACGCCGCCAACGGCGCGGAGCTCTTCCGCATCAACTGCGCGATGTGCCACAACGTGGCCGGCGCCGGTGGCGCGCTCACCGAGGGCAAGTACGCCCCGCCGCTGACGGGTGTGAGCGCCAAGCACATCTACGAGGCCATGGTCACGGGCCCGCAGAACATGCCGGTGTTCAACGACCTGAACATCGACCCGCAGGGCAAGGCCGACATCATCACGTACCTCATGTACATCCAGGAGCACCCGTCCCCGGGCGGCTTCGAGCTCGGCTCGCTCGGCCCGGTGGCCGAGGGCCTGTTCCTCTGGATCTTCGGTCTCGGCGCAGTCGTCGCACTGACCGTCTGGATCACGGCGAAGTCCAACTAGCCGGTACTGAGCGTAGAGAAAGCGTAAGAAGGAGAACCATGGCACAGGACGAGAACGGCGGTCACGAGCTGACGCCAGCCAGTTCGTCAGATGTCGACGTGCACCGCGCAGGCGACGCCGGGACGGCCATCGTCGTCCGCGACGCGCCCGAGAACCCCGGCTTCCCGCCGCACCGGCCGCGCGTCACCGACCTCGACCCCAAGAAGGAACGGCGCGCCGAGCGCACCGTCTACACGCTGTTCTACCTGTCGATCGCCGGCAGCGTCTGGGCGGTCGCCGCGTACATGGCGTTCCCGATCCACGACAGCGACCCGGGCTCGGTCCGCCTGAACAACCTGTTCATCGGCGTCGGCATCACGCTCGCCCTCCTCGCCATCGGCATCGGGGCTGTCCACTGGGGCAAGGCGCTCATGCACGAGAAGGAGGGCGTCGACCTCCGCCACCCCGTGCACGGCAGCGAGGCCACCACCGAGCGGGCCGTGGAGATCTTCCGCCAGGCCGACGAGGAGTCCGGCTTCAACCGCCGCACGCTCGTCCGGAACAGCCTCATCGGCGCCCTCATCGCCTTCCCGCTCCCCGCGGTCGTCCTGTTCCGCGGTCTCGCGCCGCAGGACCTGGACCCGGTCGAGGAGCTCTCCCAGACGATGTGGGCCAAGGGCGTCCGCCTCACCCGCGACCCGTCCGGCACGCCGATCAAGGCCGCCGACGTGACCCTGGGCAGCGCGTTCCACGTCATCCCGGAGGGCCTCAACGAGGCCGAGGACATGCTCGAGCAGAAGGCCAAGGCCGCCGTGCTCCTCATGCGCCTCAAGCCGGAGGACCTGCACGTCTCGAAGGGTCGCGAGACCTGGAACTACGACGGCATCGTCGCCTACTCCAAGATCTGCACGCACGTCGGGTGCCCGGTGGCACTCTACGAGCAGCAGACCCACCACCTGCTCTGCCCGTGCCACCAGTCGCAGTTCGACATCACGCACGAGGCCGAGGTCATCTTCGGACCGGCCAAGCGCCCGCTGCCGCAGCTTCCGATCACCGTTGACGCCGATGGCTACCTGGTCGCCCGTAGCGACTTCCACGAGCCCGTCGGCCCGAGCTTCTGGGAGCGCCATTGAGTACCACGACCGCCGCACCCGCGGCACCTGCCCCGGTCAAAAAGGGCGGCTTCACGGCAGCGGCCGCGAACTACATCGAGGACCGCACCAGCATCTCCGGCGCCGTCAAAGAGTTCGGCCGCAAGATCTTCCCCGACCACTGGTCGTTCCTGCTCGGTGAGGTCGCGCTCTACAGCTTCATCGTCATCCTGCTCTCCGGCACGTTCCTGACGTTCTTCTTCCAGGCGTCGATGGCCGAGGTCGTGTACCACGGCTCGTATGTGCCCCTGAAGGGCATCCACATGTCCGCGGCGATGGAGTCCACGCTCAACATCTCGTTCGAGGTGCGCGGCGGTCTGCTCGTCCGTCAGATCCACCACTGGGCGGCGCTGCTGTTCGTGGCGGCCATCGGCCTCCACATGCTCCGCATCTTCTTCACCGGCGCGTTCCGCAAGCCGCGTGAGCTGAACTGGGTCATCGGATTCGTCCTCTTCATCCTCGCGATGGCCGAGGGCTTCACGGGCTACTCCCTCCCGGACGACCTGCTCTCGGGCAACGGCCTCCGCATCATCGACGGCCTGATCAAGGGCCTGCCGGTGGTCGGCACCTGGATCTCGTTCCTGCTGTTCGGCGGAGAGTTCCCGGGCACCGCGATCGTCGGTCGCCTCTACACGTTGCACATCCTGCTGTTGCCGGCGATGGTGCTCGCGTTCATCGCGCTGCACCTGATGTTCGTGGTCATCCACAAGCACACGCAGTACGCGGCTCCGGGTCGCACGCAGGGCAACGTGGTCGGCTACCCGGTCCTCCCGGTCTACGCGGCCAAGGCCGGCGGCTTCTTCTTCATCGTGTTCGGTGTGATCGCGGCCATGGCCTCGTTCTTCACCATCAACCCGATCTGGAACTACGGACCGTACGACCCCTCACCGGTCTCGGCGGGTACCCAGCCGGACTGGTACATCGGCTTCGCGGACGGCGCCCTGCGTCTCGTCCCGCCGGGCTGGGAGTTCGTCTGGCTGGACCGCACCTGGTCGTTCAACATCATCATCCCGGTCGCGATCCTCGGTCTCTTCATCGTCACCGTGCTGATCTACCCCTTCATCGAGGCGTGGGTCACCGGCGACAAGCGCGAGCACCACATCCTCGACCGGCCGCGCAACGCCGCGACCCGCACCGCCGTCGGCGCTGCCGGCGTCACGTTCTACGCCGTGTTCTGGGCCGCTGCGAGCTCGGACCTCATCGCGACGCACTTCAAGCTGACGATGGAGGGCGTGATCCACTCGCTCCAGGCGCTCCTGTTCCTGGGCCCGCTGATCGCCTACGTCCTCACGAAGCGCGTCTGCATCGCCCTGCAGAAGAAGGATCGCTCCATCGCCCTGCACGGCTATGAGACCGGCCGTATCGTGAAGCTCCCGGGTGGCGAGTTCATCGAGGTGCACGAGCAGCTCAGCGACTACGAGCGCTGGCGTCTGGTGAGCTTCGAGGCCTACGAGCCCCTGATGATCCGCCCGAACAAGCAGGGCAAGATCACCATGGGCAACCGGATGCGCGCGAGCCTCTCGCGCTGGTTCTTCGAGGACCGCATCGTGCCGCCGACCAAGGGCGAGCTCGAGTCGGGCCACGACCACCACTGATCCGAGCCTTTCAGAAAGCGCCGGCGCGTCTCACGTGCCGGCGCTTTCGCGTATCCACCCCTTGACCGTCAGTCCGCGGAGGATGGCATGACCGATCTCGAACGTCTCTCCTCGTGGCTGCGTTGCCCGGTGTGCGGCGCCGACCTCTCCCCCGTCGATCGGCTGGTGCTCGGCTGCACGTCGGGACATCGCCACGACGTCAACAAGCGCGGCTACATCAGCCTGCTCGGCGGATCCAAGCACGTCGGTGACAACGCGGCCATGCTCGACGCGCGTGACGCCGTGCTCGAGAGCGGACTCTACGCACCGATCGCGGTCGCTGTGGCCGCCGCGGTCCCTGCCGACGCCTCCCGCGTCCTGGACGCTGGTGCCGGCACCGGACACTACCTCCGTGCGGTCCTCACGGCGCACCCGGACGCCGTCGGGCTCGCGATGGACCTCTCCCCCGCCGCCGTGGGCCGGGCGTCCCGCTCCTCCGACCGCATCGACGGGCTCGTCGCCGACACGTGGCGCCCCCTCCCGGTCCGCGACGCCGTGTGCGACGCTGTGCTCGACATCTTCGCGCCACGCAACCTGCCCGAGTTCGCTCGCGTGCTGCGTCCCGGCGGTTCACTCATTGTCGTAGTGCCCCGGGGCGAACACCTCCGCTCGCTGCGTGCCGCGACCTCGATGCTCGACGTCCCCGCCGACAAGGCGGACGACGCCATCGCCGCCGCAGAGCCCCTGTACGCCCTCCTGACGCGCGAACACGTCTCGGAGCCCCTCCCGGTCGGCGAGGCCATCCGGAACGCTCTGATCGGCATGGGGCCGTCAGCGCATCACGTCGCCGCCGGAACCGGCGCAGGTGCCGATCCTCTCCCCACGGAGACACGCCTCGACGTCGACGTGCTGCATTTCAGCGTCCGAGACGGCGGCCGCTCGCTCTGATCGACTCGGAGCCGTGCAGGGCCACGTCCACGCCGGCCTGCCTGAGGTGTCCACGAAGGTCGTCGACGCCCGCAAAGAGGTGCGTTCGTATCGAGAGGCTGTCAGCGCCCTCGAGTTTCGACGCGGAGTCATCGGTGAAGAACACGTCCTCGGCCCCGACAGCGAGCGCGTCGAGGACGTGGCGGAAGGCGCGGACATCGGGCTTCACGAACCCGATCTCGGCTGAGTTGAAGAAGGCATCGAAGAGGTCGCCGATACCCATCGCGGCGATCTCGGCGCGGATGGTGTCGGTGCCGTTGGTGAGCACGGCCGTCCTCAGCCCGAGGCTGCGAAGTTCGTCGGAGAGCTCCAGAACAGTCTCGTCGACGACGGTCGGTTGCCGGCCCCACTCCGCTACCGCCGCCGCACTGCCAACCGTGTCGCCGACCTGGCACAGCCACTCGGCTCGGCTGATTCGACCCGTGGTGACGTCGTCGATCAGCGGCTTCGCGAAAGCGATGCTCTCGAGCGTCCCCGCTGCGAGCCCATGCCGTTCCTCGATGTCAACGGCGTGGGCGGGATCGAAGTGCCGAATGACGCCGTCCAGGTCGAAGAGCACTACGCGGATCATCCAACGATCCTCCCCCAGCTGCCCGCGCCAGCAAAACGCTCGCCGCCCCGACTATCCGGCCGAGACGGTGCGGATGAAGTCCGGGAGCCGCCACGATCCGTCGAACGCTGCCGGTTCCGGGCCGTAGATGCGGAAGTAGACGAACCATCCGACGCTGGGCTTGGTCTTGATCCACCGGCTCGCGTCGCCTGGGTCGGTCGGTGGTTCGGGTGAGAAGTGGAGCCGCACCGAGTCTCCGGCGAGGTCCTGGAGCTCGTACATGGAGCGGAGGGCCGCGGCGTTCTGGTCGGTGAGGATCTCGCTGCGAGTCTCGGCGTCGTAGACGGTGATCGACCAGAACAGCGTCGCCGGCACTGGCAGCGGGACGTCGAGGACGTACGCGTTCTCTCCGTACAGATACTCGCCGTCGGCGTCGCGCAGTCCGAGCCAGTACAGCGACCCGGCGCCCGGAGCTCGCGCGAACATCGCAGGCGACTCCACCTGGGCCTGGTAGAACCACTTCTCGCGGGCGTAGAGGTCGGTGTAGTCCGGTGCGTCGAACCTCCCGTTGTCCGACTGCAGGACGGCCCACTCCCACTGGGTGCCCGTCCAGACCTGCTTCACCGGGCTGCGGTCGGCGAACGACTGGGCGAGCAGATGGGCATGCCCGATGACGGCGGACTTCTCGAGGATGCCCGTCAGCCGGCTGTCCGGCTGGAAGGGAAGGCCGCGCGCGATGCCGAGCTGCGCCAACTCTCCGTATTCGTAGCGGTAGGCGGGGTTCGGTGGTTCCTCGTTCAGAGTCTCGTGGAGCACTCGCCAGTAGTCGAGTCCGGTCTCCCAGCGCACCGGGGTGAAATCGGCGCCGTCCAGCAGGGTGAGATCGACCCAGGTGGTCTCCGGCCAATCGTCACGCGGCTCCAGCGGATACACCTTCACCGACTGCATCAGCCGGTCCGCGGCCTCCATGTCACCGCCGATCGGCATCGCCCGGATGAGCCCGAGAACCCGGTTGGTCGTCGACCGCGCCGAGTACATCCCGTCGGGGACCTCGCCGTCCCACCCGGGTGGGAGGACCACGTGCTTGCCTCCCGCCGCCCTCGCGGGGCCCGGGAGGCCGTAGTCCATGATCCACAGCTGGTTGAGATCGTTGAACGTCCCCATGATCGGTCCGGGCGGCACCTCGAGGACGATCGGGCCGTCCGAGAGATCGAGCGCGACCGCACCGTACGGGGTGTCCGAGTTCGGCGTGAAGACGAACTGCTTCGGCGTGCCCTTCAAGGCGGGAAACACTTCGTTGGGGACCACCCCGCCGTCCCGGTTGCCCCGCCACGTCGCTTCGAACGAGACGGTCGGATAGAAGAACCGATACGCGTGCAGCGCCCGCACCAGGTCGGCCTCATCGAACGCGAGAGCCGCGGCCTCCGCCGTCGGAAACCCGCCCCGGATCACGTACGCGGACTCGTCGAACATGCCTGATCCCCTCGCCGGGACCGCCACACCACCGTGGTGGTCGCTGGCGACAAGCTATCGCGCGAGACGCGTCCCGCCTAGCACCGGCCGCACAACGCGACAGGGCCGCCTCCCGGAGGAGGCGGCCCTGTCGTCGAGTGCTGCTGGGCGGGTGAGACTCAGCGGGCGAAGTACCCGCGGTAGTACTCGAACACCCAACCGACGATGCAGATGAGGCTGAACGCGACACCGATGAAGCAGATCCAGAAACCGACGGCCAGGCCGAGGATGACCAGAGCGGCACCGGTCGCGAGGGCGATCGGCCACCAGCTCCACGGGCTGAAGTGCCCGAGCTCCGGGTCGCCGTCGTCGATGTTCGCGTCGAGGCGGTCCTCCGGCAGTTCGCCGCCCTGCGAGGCGTGCGTACGGCCGATGTAGAACGCGATGAACGCAGCCAGGATGGCGCTCAGGACGAGCGCGACCGTCCCGACCCACTCCACCTTCTGGTGCATCGGGTCGAGCAGGCTCCACACGGTGTAGACCACCGCGGAGAGGATGAAGAAGGCCGAGAGGATCCAGAAGAGGATGGCATTGGCTCTCATGGGTTACTTCACCTCGTTGTTCGCGACGTCGAGCACGGGGGCATCCGGGGCGTCTTTCGCGCCTCCGACACCGATCGGGATGCCGGCCTCGGGGTGGTTCAGGTCGAACGCCGGCGACTCCGAACGGATGCGCGGGATCGACGTGAAGTTGTGGCGCGGCGGCGGGCAGCTGGTCGCCCACTCGAGCGAGCGGCTGTAGCCCCAGGGGTCGTTGACCGTGACCTTCGGCGCGTTGCGCGCCGTCAGGTACACGTTCACGAAGAACGGGATCATCGAGATCGCCAGGATGCCGGCACCGATCGACGAGAGCTGGTTCATCCAGGTGAAGCCGTCGCTCGGGAGGTACGTCGCGTACCGTCGCGGCATGCCAACGACACCGAGCCAGTGCTGCACGAGGAAGGTCGTGTGGAAGCCGATGAACAGCAGCCAGAAG
Organism: Leifsonia naganoensis; assembly: GCF_013410615.1. Taxonomy (NCBI): domain Bacteria; kingdom Bacillati; phylum Actinomycetota; class Actinomycetes; order Micrococcales; family Microbacteriaceae; genus Leifsonia; species Leifsonia naganoensis. The sequence continues at coordinate 3,491,419 of NZ_JACCHJ010000001.1, read as the reverse complement.
TGCCACTTGCCCAGACGGTCGTTGAGCATCTTGCCCGTCCACTTCGGCCACCAGAAGTAGAACCCGGCGAACATCGCGAAGACGACGGTTCCGAAGACGACGTAGTGGAAGTGCGCCACGACGAAGTACGTGTCGGAGACGTGGAAGTCCAGCGGCGGCGACGCGAGGATGACGCCGGTCAGACCACCGAAGGTGAAGGTGATCAGGAAGCCGATCGACCACAGCATCGGCGACTCGAACGTCAGCGAGCCGCGCCACATGGTGCCGACCCAGTTGAAGATCTTCACGCCCGTCGGCACTGCGATGAGCATCGTCATCAGCGAGAACCACGGCAGCAGGACCGAGCCGGTCACGTACATGTGGTGCGCCCACACGGTGACGGAGAGGGCCGCGATCGCGATCGTCGCGTAGATGAGGGTCTTGTACCCGAAGATCGGCTTGCGGCTGAACACCGGGAAGATCTCCGACACGATGCCGAAGAACGGCAGCGCGATGATGTACACCTCGGGGTGGCCGAAGAACCAGAAGAGGTGCTGCCAGAGCAGGGCTCCGCCGTTCGCGGCATCATAGATGTGGGCGTCGAACACACGGTCGGCCGCCAGGGCGAACATCGCGGCGGCGAGCACCGGGAAGGCCATCAGGACGAGGATCGACGTCACCAGGGTGTTCCAGGTGAAGATCGGCATGCGGAACATGGTCATGCCCGGGGCGCGCATCGTGATGATGGTGGTGATGAAGTTCACCGCACCGAGGATCGTTCCGAAGCCCGAGAGGCCGAGTCCGAGCACCCAGAGATTACCGCCGATTCCTGGCGAGAACGTCGTGCTCGAGAGTGGCGCATACGCGAACCAGCCGAACGAGGCCGCACCCTGCGGGGTGAGGAAGCCGGCGACCGCGATGAGCGATCCGAACGAGTAGAACCAGTAGGCCAGCGCGTTCAGACGCGGGAACGCCACGTCGGGGGCGCCGATCTGCAGCGGCATGAGCACGTTGGCGAAGCCCGCGAAGAGCGGCGTCGCGAACATGAGCAGCATGATCGTGCCATGCATCGTGAAGAGCTGGTTGTACTGCTCCTTGGTGGCCACCACCTGCAGGCCCGGCTCGAAGAGCTGGGCTCGGATGATGAGCGCCATCACGCCGCCGATGAGGAAGTACACGAAGGACGAGATGAGGTACATGTACCCGATCGTCTTGTGGTCCGTCGACGTGATGTAGTTCACGAGGATGTTGCCCTTGCGCTCGATGCCGTTGGCATTGAGGATCAGGGGCTTCGGCGCGGGAGCGGTGGTCGCCCCAGGCGCCGGTGCTGTCGTCGTCATCGGTGTGTCCTACTCGTTGCCCTTGGGAGCGCCCGTTCCGGGCAGGTTCTGGTTGCGGTCGTACTCGGAACCGAGCTGACCCTCGTAGCCCTGGTCGCGCAGGCTCTGGATGTGCGAGTCGTACACGTCCTGGGGGACGATCTTCACGTTGAAGAGCATCGCGGAGTGGTACTCGCCGCAGAGCTCCGCGCACTTGCCGACGAACGTGCCGGTGCGGCCCGTCGTCTCGAAGTACATGTAGTTGGTCTTGCCGGGGATGACGTCCTTCTTGTAGAGCATCGCCGGCACCCAGAAGGAGTGGATCACGTCGCGCGAGTCGAGCTGGATCGTGATCTTCTTGTTCTCCGGGAGGTACAGGGTCGGGATCGACCCCTCCTGCACGGAGCCCGGGGTGGCGCTGGCGTCATCCGGCTGCACCTGGATGCCCGGGTCGTAGACGTTGTCGTCGACGTAGTTGAAGTCCCACGCCCACTGCTTGGCGTAGACCTGGATGGTGAGGTCCGGGTGGGCGTACGGCTTCTCGATCGCGTTCTGGTCGCGGGCGGTGAAGGCGAAGAAACCGAGCACCAGGATCAGCGGCACGATCGTGTAGAAGATCTCGATCGGCATGTTGTACCGGAGCTGGACCGGCAGACCGGTCTGACCCTTGCGGCGGCGGTAGACGATGACCGCCCAGACGATGAGACCCCAGACGATGACGCCGACGATCAGGAGCACGATCCAACTCGTCACCCACAGACCGCTGATGCGCTCCGTGTGGTTGGTGACGGGCTGCTCGCCCTCGACGAATCCCGGGAGGAATCCGTTCAGCTGTGCTTGCGTGCAACCCGCGAGAACGACGACGAGCGTCGCTGCGATCGGGATGGCAGCCCATCGGAGACGGCGATTGTGACGCACCGGTGACCTTTCGAGTGACTTCTGGGACAGTTCACATCCAAATGTATGTGGCTCTCCCTACCCTACTCCGCCGGACACCCTGATTCGAACACAATGGGCCGCCCACAAGGGGCGGCCCACGGTGTTTTTCTGTGCTATGCGAGGCTCAGTGGAACGAGTCTCCGCAGGCGCACGAACCCGTCGCGTTCGGGTTGTCGATGGTGAAACCCTGCTTCTGGATGGTGTCCTCGAAGTCGATCGCGGCGCCGTCCAGGTACGGGACGCTCATCTTGTCGACGATGACCTCGACGCCGTCGAAGTCGACCGTCGCGTCTCCGTCGAGCATCCGCTCGTCGAAGTACAGCTGGTAGATGAGACCCGAGCAGCCGCCGGGCTGGACGGCGACGCGCAGACGCAGGTCGTCACGGCCCTCCTGCTCGAGCAGGCTCTTGACCTTGCCTGCTGCGGCCTCGGTCAGGCCGACGCCATGGGCCTTCGGCGCGGTCAGGGTTGTGTCGGTCATGGAACTCCTCACACGGAAAAAAGGACTTCGGGATACGAAATCTGCGTCGATTGTACGTCGGAAACCCGGGAGGCTGTCCAGACGTTCAGACGGCGCTCAGCCCTCGCGGCGGTCCAGGCGCGCGAGCAGGAGCGCCTCCGAGAGGATCGCGCGCTTGAAGACGCCGAGGTGCAGCGACTCGTTCGGGCTGTGGGCGCGCGAGTCCGGGTCCTCCACGCCGGTGACGAGGATCTGCGCGTCCGGGAACTCCCGGACCAGGTCGGCGATGAACGGGATGGACCCGCCGATGCCGGTCTCGGCCGCCTCGTTGCCCCAGGCATCGGTCATCGCCCGCTTCGCCTCCGTCGCGGCCCAGCCCGCCGTGTCGACGAGGAAGGCTTCACCGGTGTCGACGTCGCTGATGTCGATGTGGGCTCCGAACGGCGCGTGGGCGCGCAGGTGCCGCTCGATCGCCGCGTAGGCGTCCGCCGCCGGCTGTCCCGGCGCGACGCGGGCGCTGAGGCGTACCGCGGCGCTCGGGAGGAGCGTGTTGGAGGCGTTCGCGACCGTCGGCGCGTCGATGCCGGTGATGGTGATGGTCGGCTTGGACCACATGCGCGACAGGATGGGGCCGCTGCCGATGGGCGTGACGCCCGGCAGCAGGGCGGCCTCCTCGCGGAACTGCTCCTCGCTCAGGTGCGGCGGCTCGGCCGCGTCGTCGTAGGAGAGGAAGCCGTCGACCGCGACCTCGCCGCGGTCGTCGTGCAGGGTCGCGAGCAGCTTGACCAGCGCGAGCATCGCATCCGGAGCCGCGCCGCCGTACATGCCGGAGTGCGAGGCGTGCTCGAGGGTCGACACGGTCAGGCGGAAAGTCACGTTGCCCCGGAGCGAGACGGTTAGGGCGGGCGTGTCGATGTCGACGTTGTCCGAGTCGGCGACGACGATCACGTCGGCGGCGAGGGCGGCGCGGTTCTCGTGGAGGAAGTTCGCGAAGGAGCGGGAGCCGAACTCCTCCTCCCCCTCGATGAACACCGCGAGGCCGAGGTCGAAGTCGGGCCCGACGGCCTCCACGAGCGCGCGGACGCTGGCCACGTGCGCCATGACGCCGGCCTTGTCGTCCGCGGCGCCGCGTCCGTAGATCCGGTCGCCGCGCACGGTCGGCTCGAACGGCGGGGTGTCCCAGTCGTCGTCCGATCCGGGCGGCTGCACGTCGTGGTGGGCGTAGAGCAGGACGGTCGGGCGGCCGTTCTTGGCCGCACGCGTCGCCAGCACCGCGGGCTGGCCGAGCTGCTCTCCGTCGATGGGCGCCTGCGTGACCTCGACGCTCTCGAAGACGCCGGTGTCGCGCAGCAGTCCGGCCACCGCGTCGGCGCTCGCGCGCACGTGCGCGGGGTCGAACGCCGACCACGAGACGGAGGGGATGCGGACGAGACGCGAGAGGTCGGCGATGGTCGACGGCAGGCCGCCCTCGACCGCCGCGCGGACGCGTCCCTCCGCCGCCGGATCGTCGGCGGGCTGCGAATACTGGCCGGAAGACGGCTGGGAGTCAGTCATGCGGGTAATCTTAAGTGACCCCACAACCGAAGGCTGAGCGTTGGCGAAACGAGACCACCCGGCGACCGAGGCGGAGACGCCGATCGCCGAGACACCCGAACAGACGGCAGAGCGCCTGAACCAGGGCAAGGGCGCACCGACGCCCTCCCGCCGCGAGCAGGAGGCCGCCCGCAAGCGCCCCCTGGTCCCCGGCGACCGCAAAGAGGCGGCCCGCAACGCGCGCTCCAAGCAGGCGGAGGCCCGTGAGAAGGCCCGCGTCGGCATGGCGAACGGCGACGAGCGCTACCTCACGCAGCGCGACCGGGGCCCGCAGCGCCGCTACGTGCGCGACTACGTCGACGCCCGCTTCAGCATCGGCGAGTTCCTCATCCCGGTGATGCTCGTCATCATCGTCCTGAGCTTCCTGCCGTGGCAGTTCCTGCAGGTGTGGGCGCTCTTCGCCCTCTGGGCCTTCTTCCTGATCTCCGTCCTCGACTGCATCGTCCTCGGCTTCCTGGTGCGCAAGCGCATCGCGGCGAAGTACGGCGCCGACAAGGTCGAGCGGGGGCTGCGCTGGTACGCGGCCATGCGCGCCCTGCAGCTGCGCGTCATGCGTCTGCCCAAGCCGCAGGTCAAGCGCGGCCAGTACCCCGCCTGACGTGACGATCGTCGCAGCAGCCGACGGCTCCGCCCTCGGCAATCCCGGTCCGGCCGGCTGGGCCTGGTACGTCGACGACGACCGCTGGTCGGCGGGCGGGTGGCCGCACGGCACCAACAACCAGGGTGAGCTCATGGCCGTCATCGACCTGCTCGAGTCGACGGCCCATCTCGACGACGACCTTCACATCCTGTGCGACAGCCAGTACGTGATCAACGCCGTCACGAAGTGGATGGCGGGCTGGAAGCGCAAGGGCTGGCGCAAGGCCGACGGTGCGCCCGTGCTCAACCGCGAGCTGCTGGAGCGCCTGGACCGCGCCCTGCAAGGCCGGCGGTACGCCTTCGAGTGGGTGAAGGGCCACGCCGGCCACGACCTCAACGAGGCGGCCGACGTGCGTGCCCGCGCCGTGGCCACCGCGTATCAGAAGGGCGACCCGATCCCGATCGGTCCGGGCTGGCCGAACGCGACACGACGTGCCGAGCAGCCGATCGAGGAGGCCGCGCCCCCGGCAACCCGTGCTGCGGCGCCCACCCCCGCTGCTGAATCGGCGCCGGCAGCGCCGCCCGCTGCGGCCGTCGAGGATGCACTCGAGCTCGACATCTTCGGCGATCCCGCCGTTGCAGAGACCGATGAGGAGGTCGTCGCCCGGCTCGAGCGCGAACTGCTCGACCCGGCTGTCCGCTCCGACTCGTCCCGTGTCGCCGGCCTGCTGCACCCCGACTTCGCCGAGATCGGCCGCTCCGGTCGGCTGTGGGGACGGGACGACACGCTCCAGGCTCTCGCGAGCGAGGAATCCGAGGTCGTGGAGTTGGAGGTGCTGGCGACCGACGTCGTCGCGGACGGCGTCATCCTGCTCACCGCCCGGACGAGCGACGTGCGCGGCGGAACCCTGCGCAGCTCACTGTGGCAGCGCAGCGGCGACCGCTGGCGCCTACGCTTCCACCAGGGCACGCCGGAGGCGTAGCAGCCCGCGGTTGATCTGCCGCGCCCACAGCGGGCCGCGGTAGAGGAACGCGGTGTAGCCCTGCACCAGGGTCGCGCCGGCGTCGAGGCGCTCCTGCACGTCCTCGGCGGTCTCGACGCCGCCGACCGAGATCACACAGAGCTCCGGTGGAACGGTCGCGCGGATCAGCTTCAGCACCTCGAGCGAGCGCGCCGCGAGCGGCGCCCCGGACAGGCCACCCGCACCGGCAGCCTCCACGCGCGCGGGGTCGGTACGGAGTCCCTCGCGGGAGATCGTGGTGTTCGTGGCGATGATCCCGGCGAGGCCGAGGCGCACCACCAGCTCCGCGATCCGCTGCACCTGCGCGTCCGTGAGGTCGGGCGCGATCTTCACGAGCAGCGGCTTCTCCCCCGCGACCTCCTTGACGGCCGTGAGCAGTGGCGCCAGGAGGTCGAGCTCCTGCAGACCGCGCAGGCCGGGGGTGTTCGGCGAACTCACGTTGACGACCAGATAGTCCGCCACGGGCGCGAGCGCCCGCGCACTGGTCAGGTAGTCGGCAGTGGCGTCCTCGACCGCGACGACGCGGCTCTTTCCGATGTTCACGCCGAGCACCGGCCGGCGACGCGATCGGAGGACGCGCAGGAGGCGGTCGGCGGCGACGCCCGCGCCGCGGTTGTTGAAGCCCATGCGGTTGATCACCGCGCGGTCCGGGATGAGGCGGAACAGCCGCGGCTTGTCGTTGCCCGGCTGCGGGATGGCGGTGATGGTCCCGACCTCCACGTGGCCGAAGCCGAGCGCGCCGAGGCCGAGCACCCCCTCACCGTCCTTGTCGAAGCCGGCGGCGACGCCGAACGGCGACTCGAACCGGAGCCCGAGGGCATCGACGGCGAGGGAGGGGTCCGCGGCGGTGAACCGCCGCGCGAGGCCGCTGAGCCCGAGCGCGGGCAGCGCACGGATGACGACGAACGCGAGGTGGTGGGCCCGCTCGGGGTCGAGCTTGGCGAGGACGAGTCTGAAGAGTGTGGAATACATGCCGGTACGAGAATACCGGTCGGCGTCAGGCCTGCACGTCGGCGGGGACGACGTGGTGGGCGACCCGCAGCTGCTGGATGGCCTCCTCGAAGTCGTCGAGGGAGTCGAACGCCTGGTAGACACTGGCGAACCGCAGGTACGCGACCTCGTCCAGCTCTCGCAGCTCGGGCAGGATCGCCAGCCCGACCTCGTTCGCCTCGATCTGCGAGGCGCCGGTCGAACGGATGGTCTCCTCCACCTTCTGCGCCAGCACGGCGAGGTCGGAATCGGTCACCGGCCGCCCCTGGCAGGCCTTGCGCACGCCGAGCATGATCTTCTCGCGGCTGAACGGCTCGGCTACGCCGCTGCGCTTGATCACGCTGAGGCTGGCCGTCTCGGTGGTCGAGAAGCGGCGGCCGCACTCGGGGCACTGCCGGCGCCGGCGGATCGAGAGACCGTCGTCACTGGTCCGGGAGTCGATGACACGGGAGTCCGGGTGGCGGCAGAAGGGGCAGAACATACCCCGATTCTACCGGTCTCCCGTCGCTCAGCCGCGGAAGCGTACGGTGACCGCCTCGCCGTGCGCGGGCAAGTCCTCGGCGCCCGACAGGGCGACGATCCGGTCGGCCACGTCGCGCAGCGCATCCCGGTCGTACCGGATGACCTGCTGCGGCCGCAGGAACGAGTACGCGCCGAGGCCCGACGAGAACCGCGCCTGCCCTCCGGTCGGCAGCACGTGGTTCGACCCGGCGAGGTAGTCGCCGAGGCTGACGGGCGCACTGGGCCCGATGAAGATCGCACCGGCGTTCTGGATGTCGGCGAGCACGGCGTCATCGTCCGCGGTCTGGATCTCGAGGTGCTCCGGGCCGTAGGCGTTGCTGAACGCGGCCGCGGCGGCGAGGTCGTCGACGAGCACGATCGCGGACTGCGGGCCGCCCAGAGCGGTGCGGACGCGCTCGCTGTGCCGGGTGGCACCGGCCAGCTCGACCAGTTCCGCGGCGACGCGCTCGGCGAAGGCGGGGCTGTCGGTGACGAGGAGGGAGGCGGCCGCCTCGTCGTGCTCGGCCTGGCTCACCAGGTCGGCCGCGACGTAGCGGGGGTTCGCGCTCTCGTCGGCGATCACGAGGATCTCGGTGGTGCCTGCCTCGGAGTCGATCCCGGCCGTCCCGCGCACGACGCGCTTGGCGGCGGCGACGTAGATGTTGCCCGGCCCGGTGATGACCTGGACCGGCTCGAGCCCGATCTCCTCGACGCCCCACGCGAGCGCGCCGATCGCTCCGGCACCGCCCATCGCGTAGACCTCGTCGATGCCGAGCAGCCCGGCGGCGCCGAGGATGACGGGGTGGACCGTGCCGCCGAACTCGCGCTGCGGCGGGCTCACGAGCGCGATGGACGAGACACCCGCGATCTGGGCGGGCACCGCGTTCATCACGACGCTGGAGGGGTAGACGGCCTTGCCACCGGGCACGTACAGGCCCGCCCGCTCGACGGGCTGCCAGCGCTGCACGATGGTCGCCCCCGGGCCGATGCGGGTCTCGGCAGGCGGCGGCACCTGCGCAGCGGTCGCCTCCCGGACGCGTGCGATGGCCTCCTCGAGAGCAGCGCGGACCTCGGCCGGAAGCGCCTCCACGGCGGCGGCGATCTCCTCGGCGGAGACCCGCACGGTGGGCGGTGCCCCGCCGTCGAACCGCTCGGCCTGCTCCCGAAGCGCCGCGGCACCCCGAGCGCGCACGTCGTCGATCAGCTCGGTCGCGACATGCATCGCGACCCCCACGTCCACGACGGGACGGGGGACGAGGCGCTCGAAGGCGGCGCGAGTAGGCTGGACTCCGCGGAGATCGATGGTCTGCATCATGGCGCGACAAGCCTATCCGCTCCCCCGCTCCGGTTTCCCCGCGCGGAATTCTCGACGTCGATTGGTGCTTGCAGTACACGTATGAACAGCGCATCCCCCGACCCCACCGACGGCACCGTCTCCGACGTGACACCGGACCTGTCGGCCTTCCGCCAGACGTTCCGCCGCCACGCCGCCGGTGTCGCCATCGTCACCGCCCTGCGGCCCGATGGCAGCCCCGTCGGGTTCACGGCCACCTCCCTCGCGTCGCTGGCGGCCGTGCCGCCGCTCGCGACGTTCAACATGGCGCTCTCTGCCTCCAGCTGGCCCGCCATCGCCGAGACGGACCGCGTCGTCATCCACACGCTCGGCGTGCGCAACAAGGCCGCCGCCGAGAAGCTCGCCGGCGACAACGCCCGGCGCTTCGAGGGCGAGCACTGGTACCCGGGGCCTTACGGCCTCCCGGTCATCAAGGACACCACCGCGTGGATGGTCGGCCGCATCATCGAGCGCTTCACGGTGCACAACAGCGCGGTCGTCGTCGTGCAGATCGAACGGGGCGAGCTCGGCGCCGAGGACGAGCCGCTGCTCTACCACGAGCGCCGCTACCACCGTCCCACCGCGCTGGACTGACACCCGCCGAGAGGGCATCGGCCGACACGCCGTCGGTCAGTCAGTCAGTCAGTCCAGTTCGCGGAGCTGAGCGGTCCTGTCGCCTCCGGCCGACCCGGTGTTCACAGTGCCCTGCGGCTCGAACAGGACCGCCTCCACTTCGGCGTCGGCCCGCGGGCAGTGCTCGACCCCCTTCGGGACGACGTAGACGTCGCCCGGGCCCAGCACGACGTCCCCGTCGCGCAACTGGATCGTGAGCTCGCCGCTCAGCACGAGGAAGAGTTCATCCGTCTCGGGATGCTCGTGCCAGACGAACTCGCCGAGCAGCTTCACGACCTTCACGTCGTAGTCGTTGACGCTCGTCAGGCGGTGCGGCTGCCAGCGATCGCCGATCCGTGCGAGTGCTTCGTGCAGGTTGCGGACGCCGTCGCTCATGGCACCGACCTAGACGAGGCAGTTCGGGCCCAGGAGGCCCTTGAGCTCGCCGTACAGGTCGGGGCTGACCTTGACCTGCTTCGGCACGCCGAGGACCCGGACGCGACCTCCCGTCACCAGATGGATCCGCACCTCGTTGTCCCCCGGATGCCGCGAGAACGTCTCGCCCAGGCGGGTGACGACGTCGGGGGTCGCCCGGCGGTCCTGGATGGTGATCTGGAGGGGGCTGCTGTCCTCGATGGGTCCGAGGTCCGGGTTCATCAGGCTGAAGGCGTGCAGGTTCATCCCGTCGTCGCGCAGGCTGACACGGCCGCGCACCACGACGATCGCGTCGCCCGTGAGCATCGGCGAGAACTCCTGGTACGCCTTGCCCATGAACATGACCGTCATCTCGCCGCCGAAGTCCTCGACGGTGATCATGCCGTACTGGTTGCCCGACGCCTTCGCGACGCGATGCTGCACGCTCGTGATGAGCCCCGCGATCGTGACCGTCTCGCCGTCCTGGATGTTGTCGGAGCCGACCAGGTCGGCGATGGACGTGCTGGCCATCTTCGCCAGCTGCAGCTCCAGGCCCGCCAGCGGGTGATCGGAGACGTAGAGCCCGAGCATGTCGCGCTCGAACGCGAGCTTGTCGCGCTTGCCCCACTCGGGGCGGTCCGGGATGCTGTGCTGCGTCTGGCCCGGTTCGTCGGCCTCCCACAAGCTGTCGAAGTCGAATCCGACGTCGCCGTTGGCCTCGTTGCGCTTGATCTTGACCGCGGACTCCACCGCGTCCTCGTGCACCTCGACGAGTGCACGGCGCGTGTGGCCGAGCGAGTCGAACGCGCCCGCCTTGATGAGCGACTCCACGGTGCGCTTGTTCGCGGCATGGATCGGCACCTTCGACAGGAAGTCGTGGAACGACTCGAACCGGCCCTTGTTCTCGCGCGCCTCGCGCACGCCCTCGACGACGTTCGCGCCGACGTTGCGCACGGCGCCCATCCCGAAGCGGATGTCCTCGCCGACGGCACCGAAATACAGGCTGGACTCGTTGACGTCTGGCGGGAGCACCTTGATGCCCATCCGGCGGCACTCGTTCAGGTAGAGCGCCATCTTGTCCTTGGAGTCGCCGACGCTGGTGAGCAGCGCCGCCATGTACTCGGCCGGGTAATGCGCCTTCAGGTAGGCGGTCCAGTACGAGATCACGCCGTACGCGGCGGAGTGGGCTTTGTTGAACGCGTAGTCGGAGAACGGCAGCAGGATCTCCCACAGCTTGTTCACCGCGTCCATCGAGTAGCCGTTGTCGTTCATGCCCTGCGCGAAGCCGGCGAACTGCTTGTCCAGTTCGGACTTCTTCTTCTTGCCCATCGCGCGGCGGAGGATGTCGGCCTGTCCGAGGGAGAAGCCGGCGACCTTCTGCGCGATCGCCATCACCTGCTCCTGGTAGATGATGAGGCCGTAGCTGGTGGACAGGATGTCGGCGAGCGGCTCCGCCAGTTCGGGATGGATCGGCGTGATGTCCTGCTGGCCGTTCTTGCGCAGCGCGTAGTTCGTGTGCGAGTTCGCGCCCATCGGGCCCGGGCGGTACAGCGCGATGAGTGCCGAGATGTCCTCGAAGTTGTCGGGGCGCATCAGGCGCAACAGGGACCGCATCGGGCCGCCGTCGAGCTGGAACACGCCGAGCGTGTCGCCGCGCGAGAGCAGTTCATACGCCGGCCGATCGTCCAGCTCGAGGTCTTCGAGCACGAGCTTCTCACCGCGGTTCGCCTCGATGTTGTCGAGCGCGTCGTTGATGATCGTGAGGTTGCGGAGACCCAGGAAGTCCATTTTGATCAGGCCGAGCGACTCGCACGCCGGATAGTCGAACTGGGTGACGATCTGGCCGTCCTGCTCGCGCTTCATGATCGGGATGATGTCGATCAGCGGGTCGGAGGACATGATGACGCCGGCCGCGTGCACGCCCCACTGGCGCTTGAGGTTCTCGAGGCCGAGCGCGGTGTCGAAGACGGTCTTCGCCTCCGGGTCGCTCTCGACGACGGCCCGGATGTCCACCGCCTCCTTGTAGCGCGGATGGTTCTTGTCGAAGATCCCGGTGAGCGGGATGTCCTTGCCCATGACGGGCGGAGGCATCGCCTTCGTCAGCTTCTCGCCCATCGAGAACGGGAAGCCGAGCACACGACCCGAGTCCTTCAGCGCCTGCTTGGCCTTGATGGTGCCGTACGTGACGATCTGGGCGACGCGCTCGGAGCCGTACTTCTCGGTCACGTACTTGATGACCTCGCCACGGCGGCGGTCGTCGAAGTCGACGTCGAAGTCGGGCATGGAGACGCGGTCGGGGTTGAGGAAGCGCTCGAAGATCAGGCCGTGCTGCAGCGGGTCGAGGTCGGTGATCCGCATGGCGTATGCCGCCATCGAGCCGGCACCCGAGCCACGGCCCGGGCCGACGCGGATGCCGTTGTTCTTCGACCAGTTGATGAAGTCGGCGACGACGAGGAAGTAGCCGGGGAAGCCCATCTGCGAGATGACGCCGATCTCGTAGTCTGCCTGCTTGCGCACCTCCGGCGTGATGCCGTTCGGGTAGCGCTCCGTGAGCCCCTTCTCGACCTCCTTGACGAACCAGGTCTGCTCGGTCTCCTCCGGGGGCACCGGGAAGCGGGGCATGAAGTTCGCCTGCGTGTCGAACTGCACGTCGCAGCGTTCGGCGATCGCGAGCGTGTTGTCGCACGCTTCGGGGTAGTCGCGGAACAGCTGGCGCATCTGCTCGGCCGACTTCAGGTAGAACTCGTCGGCGTCGAACTTGAACCGGTTGGGGTCGTCGAGTGTGGACCCGGACTGCACGCAGAGCAGCGCCGCGTGGCTCTTCGCGTCCTCGGCGTGCGTGTAGTGGAGGTCGTTCGTGGCGACCATCGGGATGCCGAGGTCCTTGGCGAGACGGATGAGGTCGCTCATGATCCGGCGCTCGATGCCGAGGCCGTGGTCCATGATCTCGGCGAAGAAGTTCTCCTTGCCGAAGATGTCGCGGAACTCCGCCGCCGCCTTGACGGCCTCGTCGTACTGCCCGAGGCGCAGTCGTGTCTGCACCTCGCCCGACGGGCACCCGGTCGTCGCGATGATGCCCTTGCCGTACTGGCTGAGCAGCTCACGGTCCATGCGGGGCTTGAAGTAGTACCCCTCCATCGACGCCTTCGACGACATCCGGAACAGGTTGTGCATGCCCTCGGTCGTCGCCGCGAGCATGGTCATGTGCGTGTACGCGCCCGAGCCCGAGACGTCATCTCCACCGCCGTCGCCCCAGCGGACGCGCGTCTTGTCGGTGCGGTGCGTACGCGGCGTGAGGTACGCCTCCGTGCCGATGATCGGCTTGATGCCGGCGTCCGTGGCGGTGCGCCAGAAGTCGAACGCGCCGAACATGTTGCCGTGGTCGGTGACCGCGACGGCGGGCATCTGCTGCTCGACGGCGGCGTCGATCAGCGGTTTGACGCGTGCCGCCCCGTCGAGCATCGAGTACTCGCTGTGGACGTGGAGGTGGACGAAGGAATCGCTCATGTCGAGGACAAGCCTACGGCTCCCGACCGACCTTCACGCCGTCGCACGCGGACAAGGGAGGAGATTCGTCACCGCCTCGCGCGGATCCCCTCCGATCGCCTCCGATCACCCCTCCACGCCGCCGGATCTCCTCCGTTCGCACCCGCGCGGCGAACGGAGGAGATGTGCGCCGACTCGCCCGGTAGACGCAGGGAACGGAGGAGATTCGAGGCGGCGCGCGCCGGATCTCCTCCGTTCGTGACGCCCCTCGGGGCGCGTCAGGACGCGCGGAGGACGTCGAGCGCGTGCTGGAGATCGGCCGGGTAGCCGGTCGTGAACGTGACCCACTCCCCCGTCGCGGGGTGCTCGAACGCGAGCTGGACGGCGTGCAGCCACTGCCGCGTGAGGCCGAGGCGGGCCGAGAGCGTCGGGTCGGCGCCGTACATGGCGTCGCCCACGCAGGGATGGCGCTGTGCGGCCATGTGCACGCGGATCTGGTGGGTGCGCCCGGTCTCCAAGTGGATCTCGAGCAGGCTCGCCGCCGGGAAGGCCTCGATGGTCTCGTAGTGCGTCACCGAGGGCTTGCCGTCGGCGATCACCGCGAACTTCCAGTCGGACTTCGGGTGGCGGCCGATCGGGGCGTCGATCGTGCCCGTGAGCGGATCAGGGTGGCCCTGGACGACGGCGTGGTAGATCTTCTCCACCGTCCGGTCGTGGAACGCGCGCTTGAGCACGGTGTAGGCGTGCTCGGACTTGGCGACGACCATGAGGCCGCTCGTGCCCGCGTCCAGACGGTGCACGATCCCGGCCCGTTCGGCTGCGCCGGAGGTCGAGATCCGGAACCCGGCCGCCGCAAGGGCACCGAGCACGGTGGGCCCCTCCCAGCCGACGGAGGGATGCGCCGCGACACCGACCGGCTTGTCGATCACGACGATGTCGTCGTCGTCATGGACGATCGTGAGCTCGGGGACCGCGATCGGGACGATCGTGACCTCCTCGCGCGGCTTCCACGACACCTCGAGCCAGGAGCCGGCCGTCAGCCGGTCCGACTTGTCGACATCGCGGCCGTCGACCGTGACGCCTCCGGCTTCCGCGATCTCGGCGGCGAAGCTCCGGGAGAAGCCGAGGAGCTTCGCGAGCCCCGCGTCCACCCGGGCCCCGTCGAGCCCGTCGGGGATGGGGAAACTGCGCGACTCCATCTACGGCTGCGGCTTCTCGGGGTGCTCGGCCTCGGCCGGCGCGTCGACAGGGGCTGCGGCGGGCGCCTCGGACGCCGCGTCGGCACTGTCGACCTCGGGAGCGTCATCGAGCTCGTCGGCGTCCTCGTCCTCGGTGGTGCGACGACCGTCGAGGCCGATGCCGCGGATGGTCAGGATCAGGAAGAGCGCCATACTCGACACGATCGCGACGTCCGCGAGGTTGAAGATCGCCGGCAGGACCGGGATCTGGAGGAAGTCGACCACATGGCCGACGCCGAAGCCGGGCTCCCGGAAGAGACGGTCCGTGAGGTTGCCCAGCAGGCCGCCCAGGAGCAGACCGAACAGGATGGCCCACGCCGTCGACTTGATCCGCGGGGCGTACCAGATGACGAAGCCGAGCACGCCGACGCCGACGATCGAGAAGATCCAGGTGGATCCGCTGCCGATCGAGAAGGCGGCGCCGGCGTTCTTGACGAAGTTGAACTGCAGCAGCTGGCCGAGCACCTCGACCCGCTGACCCTCGTAGAGGTTGGCGACGACCAGGACCTTGGCGATCTGGTCGACGAGGTACACGCAGAGCGCGACCACCGCCAGGATCACCAAGGCCCGGACGCTGACCGAGGGCCGGGAGGTATTAGCCTCCAAAGCCGGGGAAGACCGGGGGCTGCTGCCCCTGGTCCGAAGAGCTGGAGCCGTCCGCGGCGACCGGCGCCGGGACGCCGGCGCTCACGGGAGCGGCCGCGCGGTTCTGACCGAAGCCGGCACCGCCGGCGGCGGGCTGGGAGTCGAGGTCGCGGAGCTGACCCTCGATGTAGCCCTTCAGCCCCTGGCGGTAGTCGCGCTCGAACGTGCGGAGCTCGTCGATGCGGCGCTCCAGCTGGGTGCGCTCCTGGTCGAGGGCGCTGATCTGGGCGCGCTGCTTCGACTCGGCCTCGGCGACGATCCGCGCCGCGGTGGCGTGACCCTCGGCGATGAGCGAGTCGCGCTTCTCGACGCCCTCGCGCACGTGCTCCTCGTGGAGACGGCGCGCGAGCTGGAGGAGGTTGTTGGTCGCGTTGGGGTCATTCGCGCTGTCGGCGGCGAAGGTCGGCGCGGCGGCTGCGGCGGCGACAGGAGCGGCAGCGGCGGCGGCTGCGGACTCCTGCTGCGCGGCGGCGAGGCGCTGCTTGAGCTCCTCGTTCTCCTGCTGGAGGCGGGTCAGCTCACCGTTGTCGACGGCGGGCGCGGCCGCGACAGGGGCGGGCGTCGCGGCGGGAGAGCCCGAGCTGCGCTGCAGCTCGGCGATGCGCGAGTCGGCGGCGACGAGGCGCTGCTTGAGCTCCTCGTTCTCCTGACCCAGACGACGCAGTTCGACGACGACCTCATCGAGGAAGTCATCGACCTCGTCCTGGTCGTAGCCCTCACGGAACTTCGTCGGTTGGAACCGCTTGTTGACTACATCTTCCGGAGTCAGCGCCATGGCAAGCCACCTTAGATCTTGAAAGAGACGAACAGAAATCGCGTTCAGCCAACGCTAGCAAAGTGCGCCAGGTCTGCACACTCCGCCGCGCTCGCACGTCGGCTCGACCACCCTACAACGGCGTCGAGGCCGGTTCGGGGACCGACGCTCAGCTGAATCCCAGCGTCACGTACAAAAGGATGATCACGACGAGCATCGTCAGGCTCCACCCGAAGTCGAGGGCGACGGGACCCATCGACAGCGGCGGGATGATGCGCCGGAAGAACTTGATCGGCGGGTCGGTGATCGCGTAGGTCGCCTCGGCCAGCAGCAGCCAGAACCCCTTCGGGCGCCACTGCCGGGCGAAGGTCCGCACCAGGTCGAGCACGAAGCGCGCCCACATGACGAAGAAGTAGATCAGGAGGAGGTAGTACGCGATGGTCGCGACTATCGAGACGACAAGCACCCTCCCAGTATGACGGAGAGCGCACGCCCTCCCTGACGAGGGGGCGTGCGCTCACGTCGTGTCGGCGGCCGGGGCCGCCCGATTCAGTTCTGGGCGAAGAAGGAGGCGTCGACCTCGGAGTCCGCTCCGCCGTGCTCGCCGGAGACGACCACGTGCGACGGGGAGAGGAGGAAGACCTTCGGCGTCACGCGCTCGATCTTGCCGTAGAGGCCCTGCGAGAGGCCGCTGGCGAAGTCGATGAGGCGACGCGCGTCGCCCTCGCTCATCTGCGAGAGGTTGATGATGACCGGGATGCCCTCGCGGAACGACTCGGCGATCGCCTGGGCGTCGCGGTACTGGCGGGGGTGGACCGTGAGGATCTCGTTCATTTCCTGTACCGAAACATTCCGTGCGGTGGACGATTTGCGCAGCGGGGTGACCGGAGCGCGGCCGGCCACGGGGGCGACCGGTGCGGGGTGCGGGACGGGCTGGACGGGCGCGGGGGCAGGCGCCTCGCGGCGCGGCTGGTGCTGCGCCTGCTCGGGCTGCTCGTCGAACTCCATCTCCTCGTCGGCGAGGCCGAGGTAGACCATCGTCTTCTTCAGCGGGTTGGCCATGCGCTTCCTCCGTGTAGAACTGTGCGCCGACGCCTCGCACGCACGTATTGCGAACCTTCTTCTTCTTCGAGATTAACGAAGGGTCGGCCGATTCCCGGTAATGGCGGTCCCGATCCGAAGGTGTGTCGCGCCGGCGGCGACGGCTTCGCGGTAGTCCTGGGACATCCCGGCGGAGATGGCGGAGGCCTCCGGGGCGAGCGCGCGCACGCGTTCGCTCGACGCCCGCACCCGCTCGAAAGCCCGCCCGGGCTCCTCGTCCAGTGGTGCGACCGCCATCACGCCGAGCAGTCGCAGGCCGGGCGTCGTCAGCACGTGCTCGACCAGCGGCTCGAGGTCGCGGTCGGCCACGCCGCCGCGTCCGGGGTCGTCCGTGAGGTTCAGCTGCACGAACGCATCGATCTCGCCCTCGTCGGAACGAAGCGCGTCGACGAGCGAGAATCGATCGATCGAGTGGATGACCGAGGCGTAGCGACGCGCCTGACGCGCCTTCTTGCTCTGGAGCTGTCCGACGAAGTGCCAGGCGAGGTCGAGGTCGGCCAGCTCGGCCGCCTTCTCCTGCGCCTCCTGGTGCCGGTTCTCCCCCACGTCGTGCACCCCGAGCGATGCCAGCTCGCGCACGAGCGACGCCGGATGGAACTTCGTGACCACGATGGTGGTCAGCTCGTCCGGCGACCGCCCCGCGGCCCGGGCGGCATCGTCGATGCCGGCCCGGACCGCCGCGAGGCGCTCGGCGAGCGGACTACTTGAGGAAGTCGGGGATGTCGAGGTCGTCATTCTCGTCGTCGAACGCAGGGTCTTTGGGAGCGGTCTCGGCGACCGGGGTCTCACCGGTCCAGTTCTCGGCGACGGGCGCCTCGACCTCGCCGGCCTCGACCACGGCGGAGGAGGCCGCGGCATCCTCCGCGCCGGCCTCGACGAACGTCGAGCGACGGGTGTCGACCACCGGCTTGGAGCCGGGCTCGCCACCGTCGAAACCGGCTGCGATGACCGTGACGCGGACCTCGTCGCCGAGGGTGTCGTCGATGACCGCACCGAAGATGATGTTGGCCTCGGGGTGGACGGCCTCCTGCACCAGGCGGGCCGCGTCGTTGATCTCGAAGATGCCGAGGTTCGACCCGCCCTGGATGGAGAGGAGCACGCCGTGCGCTCCATCGATGCTGGCCTCGAGCAGCGGCGACGCCACGGCGAGCTCGGCGGCCTTGATCGCGCGGTCGGCGCCGCGCGAGGAGCCGATGCCCATGAGTGCGCTGCCCGCGCCCTGCATGACGGACTTCACGTCGGCGAAGTCGAGGTTGATGAGACCCGGGGTCGTGATGAGGTCGGTGATGCCCTGCACACCCGCGAGGAGCACCTGGTCGGCGGTGGAGAACGCCTCCAGCATGCTGATGCCGCGGTCGCTGATCTCCAGCAGCCGGTCGTTCGGCACCACGATGAGGGTGTCGACCTCTTCCTTGAGCCGCTGCACGCCGGCCTCGGCCTGCTGCTGGCGACGCTTGCCCTCGAAGGAGAACGGCTTGGTGACGACACCGATGGTGAGGGCGCCGATCGACTTGGCGATGCGCGCGACGACGGGAGCGCCGCCGGTCCCGGTGCCGCCTCCCTCGCCCGCGGTGACGAAGACCATGTCGGCGCCCGCGAGCGCCTCCTCGATCTCCTCCGCGTGGTCCTCGGCGGCGCGGCGGCCGACCTCGGGGTCCGCTCCGGCACCCAGGCCGCGCGTGATCTCACGGCCGACGTCGAGCTTGACGTCGGCGTCGCTCATGAGCAGCGCCTGCGCGTCCGTGTTGATGGCGATGAACTCGACGCCGCGGAGGCCGAGCTCGATCATGCGGTTGACGGCGTTGACGCCGCCTCCGCCGATGCCGACGACCTTGATCACGGCGAGGTAGTTCTGATTTGCTGTCACGTCCGGCCTCCACGGGAACCTTCAACCTCAAGTCGAGGCTTAAAGTTATGCTGAGTATGCAATTCCTTTTTTCGACGTTAGGTGCGCACGGCCCGTGGCGGCGGAACCCGCCAGGCGTGTCGGGAAAGTGCCTCCAGAAGCCGCGGTCTGCGCGGCATCATCCTGTCGTCACACTGTGCGGCGACGACACGTCGTAATGATTCGCTCCGGCCGCCCCGACGAGCAGCGCGGCGAGGTCGGCGGCCTTCAGGTCGGAGTCCTCCGCGCTCCCCCACACGACCGTCGCGCCGCTGCCGCGGAGCGTGAACGAGACGTCGTCCTTGGTCGTCGCCGAGATCGTGTCCACCTGTGCGAGCGTCGCTGCGGGCAGAGCGCTCAGGACGCTCGCGGCCGCGGCGAACGCCGAGTCGGCGTCGTTCTCGGCCGATGCGCCCCCGGCCGCGATCAGGGGAAAGCCGTCCGGACGGGTCGCACTGGACGAGATCGGCACCTTGGCCGCATCCACCAGGGTGAAGGCCGCGCCCTTCTGGATCGCGCCGATGGGCTGGCGTTCGACCACCCGGACAACGATGGTGTCCGGCGGGTGGCTCTCCACCGTGTAGCTGCGGATCAGCGGGAACGCCGCGAGGTCGTGCGAGATGCCGGCCTGGTCGAGCAGGGGCAGCGGCTTGCCGAGCTGATCGCCGAGCTTCGCCGCGATGTCCTTCGGGTCGAGCCGCGAGGCTCCGGTCACCTCGATGTGCTTGAGAGCGAGCACGGGCGAGAACGCGAGCAGAGTGACCCCGAGGACCAGCGCGAGCGCCACCCCGGCTGCCCCGAGCCACGCCTGACGGCGCCGCCGGGATCGCTTGGTGAATCGGCGCACCTCGCCGCGCTCGACCCGCTTGCGCTCCTTGCGTGCGGCGCGAAGAGCCTTGCTGATGTCGCGATTGCTCGGGAGCCGGTCGTACGGCGACGTGTCCGCGGCGGATCGGGTGCCCGTCCCCGGTTCGGGATGCTCGGAACTCGCAGGCCGCTCGGCGCGCGCGGGCCGACGCTCCTCGGCCGGCGCGGAGACGGGTGCGCTGACGATCGGGATCGGCTCCGTCACCGCCGGACTGGTCGTCGCCCGCGGCGCGGATGCGCGGCGCTCGGTCTCCGGCGCGGGCGGCTGCGCCGCGGGCGGAGTCTGCCCGGGCGTCCGGTCGTGACCTTGGGGGCGCTTCACGGGCGGCTACTCGCGGACGCGGCGGAGCGAGTCCAGCAGCTGGGGGACGATGCGGTACACGTCGCCGCAGCCGAGCGTGATGACGAAGTCGCCCTCGCGCGCGATCTCGGCGGTGTGATCGGCGGCGGCCTGCCAGTCGGCGATGAACGCGACGTGCTCGGGATGCGCGAAGCGGTCCGCGACGAGTGCGCCGGTGACGCCCGGCTCCGGGTCCTCGCGCGCACCGTAGACGTCGAGCACGACGGTCTCGTCGGCGTACGTCTCCAGGGTCTCGGCGAACTCGTTCGCGAAGAGGCGGGTGCGGCTGTAGAGGTGCGGCTGGTGCACCGCGATGATGCGGCCGGAGCCGACGACCGTCCGCGCTGCGGAGAGAGCCGCGGCGACCTCGGTCGGATGGTGCGCGTAGTCGTCGTAGACGCTCACGCCGCCGACGGTCCCGTGCAGCTCGAACCGGCGCTCGGTGCCGCCGAACTCGGCGATGGCGGCCAGCGATGCCGCCGGCTCGAAGCCCAGGCCCGTGAGCACCGCGAACGCGCCCGCGGCGTTGATGGCGTTGTGCCGACCGGGCACCCGCAACTGAGCGGCGAACTCGTCGCCCGCGTAGCTGACGCGGAAGGAGACCGGCCCGTCGGTGACGATGGAGTGGACGCGCACGTCGGCGTCCTCCGCCTCGCCGAAGGTCACCACGCGCTTGTCGGGCGTGGACTCCAGCAGGCGGGCGGTCACGTGCTTCGCGCCGGCGTCGTCCGACGAGACCACGACGAGCTCGCTCGACTCGCGGGCGAACGTGACGAACGCCTCCTCGAACGCCTCCAGCGAACCGTAGTGGTCGAGGTGGTCGGGGTCGACGTTGGTGATCAACGCGACCGCCGTGTCGTACAGCAGGAAGGTGCCATCCGACTCGTCGGCCTCCACCACGAAGAGGTCGCCGCTGCCGGTCTGCGAGCTCTTGCCGAGCGAGGCGATCACACCGCCGTTGACGAAGCTCGGGTCCTCGCCGAGCCCGAGCAGGCCCGTGATGATCATTCCCGTCGACGTGGTCTTGCCGTGCGCACCGGCGACGGCGACGAGCCGCTTGCGGTTGATCAGCCAGGCGAGCGCCTGCGACCGGTGCAGCACCGGGAGGCCCTTCGCGAGTGCGAGCTGGTATTCGGGGTTGTCCTGCCACAGCGCACCGGTGACGACGAGCGTGTCCGCGTCGCCGACGTTCGCGGCGTCGTGGCCGACGGCGATGGTCGCGCCGAGCGCGCGCAGCGTGTCGATGTTGGCGGAGTGGCGCACGTCCGAGCCCGTCACCGTGTAGCCGGCCTCGAGGAACAGGCGGGCGATCCCGCTCATCCCGGACCCGCCGATGCCCACGAAGTGCAGGGCGCCGAGGTCGTCGGGGATGGTCATGGAGAGGTCGGGCTTGATCACGGGCACTGCTTTCGGTTCACGAGGAGTAACTCCATCAGGGCTTCCTCCATCTTCTCACGGGGCTATGCGCGGCCGAGGGAGCGCCGGACGAGTGCCGCCATGCGGTCGGACCCGTCGCGGACCCCGGCACCGGCCGCCCTGGCGGACATCCCGGCCACGCGTTCGCGGTCGTTCAGGAGGGGCAGGAGCTCGGCGTCGACCCACTCGGGAAGGAACGCGGCGTCGTCCACGAGGATTCCGCCGCCTGCGCCGACGACGCCCGCAGCGTTGTAGCGCTGCTCGCCGTTCCCGATCGGGAACGGCACGTAGACCGCCGGGATGCCCAGAGCAGCGAACTCGCTCACGGTCGCCGCCCCGGCGCGGGCCACGGCGAAGTCGGTGAGGGCGAACGCGAGGTCCATGCGGTCGCAGTAGTCCAGCAGCCGGTAGTGCTCGACTCCCGGGTCCGTCAGCTCGCCGCGGCCGCCCTGGATGTGGAGCACCTGCCAGCCCGCCGCCGTCAACTCGCGGGCACGGGCGGCGATCGTGCCGTTCAGCCGGCGCGCCCCGAGCGAGCCGCCGGTGACGAGCAGCGTGGGGCGGTCGTCGGAGAGGCCGAATTCGGCGAGGGCGGCGGGACGCGACGCGGCGCGGTCCAGCTCCTCGATCTCGACGCGGAGCGGCATCCCGACGAACGTGGCGTGGGGCAGCCGGGTCCCCTCGAACGCCACGCCCACCCACGGGGTGTAGCGCGCTCCGAGGCGGTTGCCGAGGCCCGGGCGGGCGTTGGCCTCGTGGATCACGAGCGGGACGCCCGCTTTGCGAGCGGCCGAGTAGGCCGGCGCGGCGGCATAGCCGCCGAAGCCGACGACGGCGTCGATCCCCCGCTCCCGGATCAGCTCGACGACGGTGCGGATCGTCCGCCGGTACGCGCCGGGGAAGCGCAGCGCCGCGGCGTTGGGACGCCGCGGGAAGGGCAGCTTCGGGATCGTGGCCAGCTCGTATCCGCGCGCGGGCACCAGGCGCGCCTCGAGGCCCTCCTTGGTGCCGAGCACGAGGATCTCGGCCGCGGGGTCGTCACGGCGCAGGCGGTCGGCAACGGCCAGCAACGGGTTCACGTGGCCGGCGGTCCCCCCACCGGCCAGCAGATACCGCGTCATGCGCGCGGACCGGCCGATCGGGCGGCGGACGGGGTCGTGTGCGATTCCTTGCTCGATTCGCGCGCGAACGAGAGGACGATTCCGATGGCGATCATGGAACTGATCATGGCAGTCCCTCCCGCAGAGATCAGTGGGAGCGGTACGCCGAGCACGGGTATCACCCCGAGCACGACGGCGATGTTGACGAACGCCTGACCGATCAGCCACACCATGATCGCGGCGGTCGTGACCCGCGCGAACGGGTCGGTCGACGCGTGGATGATGCGCAGGAAGACGATCGCGAGCAGCACGAAGAGCAGGAGCACGACGATCGCGCCGATGAGGCCGAGCTCCTCGCCGATGATCGCGAAGATGAAGTCGGTGTCGGCGGCGGGGAGCCACGACCACTTGGAGTGCGAGTTGCCGAGCCCCACACCGAACACGCCCCCGGATGCGAGGGCGTAGAAGCCGTTCTTGATCTGCCAGTCCACGTCGGGGTTCGCGGCGCTGCTGCCCCCGAAGAAGGCGGCGATGCGCCCGACGCGGCTGGCGCTGGAGAGCGCGACGGCGACCGCGATCGCCCCCATGCCGAGCGTGCCGATCACCAGGTACCGCATGCGCACGCCGGCGTAGAACAGGGCTCCCAGGACGAGGGCCGCCATGATGACGGTCGTGCCGAGGTCGCCGCCGAGCAGCACGAGTGCGATCGCGCCTCCCGCGACCGGGACGACGGGCACCGCGACGTGCTTCCACTGGTCGAGGACGTCCCGCTTGCGCGCGAGCACCACCCCGAGCCAGACCACGAGGGCGACCTTGATCGCCTCCGACGGCTGACCCGTGAACGACCCGATCCGCAGCCAGTTGCGATTGCCGCCGATCTCGACCCCGAGCGGAGTGAGGAGCACCAGCACCTGGAGGAAGCACGCGGCGGCGAGCAGGAACCAGATCGACTTCTTCCAGAACCGTGCCGGCAACCGGGACACGAGGAACATCAGCGGCAGGCCGATCAGCGCGAAGGCGCCCTGCGACCAGAACCGCGAGAAGAAGTTGTCGCTGTCACTGTGGGACTCCACGGAGGACGACGAGAGCACCATCACGAGCCCGAAGAACACCATGAACAGCGTCACGCCGAGCAGCATGAAGTAGTTGGCCGATTCGGCGGTCACGTTCTTGCCGAGCGAGATGCGGGCGGTCAGACCGGCCAGGCGCGAAGCGGTCGCGGCCGACGCAGCCTCCCGCGCAGAGGGAGACGGCCGGTCAGTCCTCGTCGGGACGCGAGGCGGAGAAGTCATCCGCCTCACCTCCCAAGTACTCGTTGACGGCCGCCTGGAAGAGGCGTCCCCGTTCCGCATAGTCGGCGAACTGGTCCATTGACGCCGCAGCCGGCGCCAGCAGAACGGTGTCGCCCTCGCGGGCGAGACCGCCGGCCGAGCGGACAGCCGTCGGCATGACCCCTTCAGTTTCGTCGGCCTCGACCTCCACCACGGGAAGCGTCGGCGCGTGTCGCCGGAATGCCTCGCGCAGCGGCTCGCGGTCGACGCCGATCAGCACGGCGCCGCGCAGCCGGGACGCATGCGTGCGGACGAGCTCGTCGATGTCGACGCCCTTCAGCAGACCGCCGACCACCCAGACGACCGACGAGTACGCGCGCAGCGACGCGTCGGCGGCGTGCGGGTTCGTGGCCTTGGAGTCGTCGACCCAGCTCACGCCGGCCTCCACCCGCACCAGCTCGATGCGGTGGGCATCGAGGCGGAAGGCGGTCAGCACGTCGCGGATGGTCTGCGGCTCGACCCCGTAAGAGCGGGCGAGCGCACTGGCGGCGAGGATGTTGGCGACGACGTGCGGAGCCGAGAGACCGGCCTCCCGCAGCTCGTCCAGCGTGGTCAGCTCGAGCGCGGTGGTCATGCGGTCCTCGAGGAACGCGCGGTCGCACAGGATGCCGTCGACGACGCCGAAGTCACTCGGGCCGGGCACGTCGAGGCCGAAGCCGATGGCGCGCGCGCCGTCGACCACCTCCGCCTCCTCCACCATGAGGATGGTGTTGGCGTCGGCGCGGTTGTACACGCACGCGACCTGGGTGTTGTCGTAGACCTTCGCCTTCGCGGCGATGTACGCCTCCAGCGAGCCGTGCCAGTCGAGGTGGTCGTCGGCGATGTTCAGGCAGGCCGAGGAGTACGGGTACAGCTCGCCGCCGGCGTTGCGGTTGATCCAGTGCAGCTGGTAGCTCGAGAGCTCCACGACGAGCACGTCGAAGCCCTCGGGGTCGCGGATCGCGTCGAGCACCGGCACACCGATGTTGCCGCAGGGGGCGACGCGGCTGCCGCCCGCGAGGAGCATCGTCGCGGTCAGCTGCACTGTCGTGGTCTTGCCGTTGGTGCCGGTGACGCAGATCCAGTCCGCGGCGGTGTTCCCGCTGCCGGGAGCCGCCACCTTGTCCCGGAGTCGCCACGCGAGCTCGATGTCGCCCCAGACCGGGGTGTCCCGCTCCTCGGCCCACACCAGCAGCGGGTGGTCCCAGTGGAATCCGGGCGAGACGACGACGAGCTCCGGGTCGAACTCGGTCAGGCGCGCGGGCGGCGACGAGAGGTCGGGCTCCTCGAGCAGCTCGGCGCCGATGACCTCGAGCAGCATCGCGCGCTCGGAGTCCGCCGAGGCCGTGACGACCAGGACCTCGGCCCCGAGCTCGGCCAGGGTGTCCGCGACCGAGAAGCCGGTGACACCGAGGCCGTAGACCGCGACCCGCAGCCCGCGCCAGTCGGCGTGCCAGCTCGTCAAGGTCGAGAGCCGCTCCCCCGCACTCATGTGGCGAGCCATTCGAGGTAGAACGAGCCGACGCCGGCGGCGACGAGCAGTCCGCCGATGATCCAGAACCGCACGACGACCGTCACCTCCGCCCAGCCTTTGAGCTCGAAATGATGATGGATGGGGCTCATCAGGAAGATGCGCCTGCCGTGGGTGAGCTTGAAGTACGCCCGCTGGACGATCACCGAACCCGCCTCGATCACGAAGAGGCCGCCGATGAGCACGAGCAGGAGCTCGGTGTGGCTGAGGATGGCGAGGGCCGCCACCGCGCCGCCGAGCGCGAGCGATCCGGTATCGCCGAGGAAGATCTGGGCGGGCGACGTGTTCCACCAGAGGAAGCCGACCACGGCGCCGACGATCGCCGTCGCGACGATCGCGAGGTCGAACGGATCGCGCACCTCGTAGCACTTGGCCACGTTCTCCGGGTTCAGGTTGGAGTTCGCGCACGACTGGATCGACTGCCAGAAGCCGATGATGATGTAGGCGCCGATCGCGAGGATCGATGCGCCCGACGCGAGTCCGTCCAGACCGTCGGTGACGTTCACGCCGTTCGAGGTGGCCGCGACGATGAAGTTGATCCAGATCAGGTAGAGCCCGTAGCCCACCACGAGGCCGATCGCCCCGAACTGGGTGAGATGGCCGAAGTCGATCGGGAGGTCGCGGATGAACGAGACGTTCATCGACGCGGGGGTGTCGCCGTTGCCGTTGGGGAACGAGATCGCCAGGAACGCCCAGACCGTGGCGACGACGACCTGGCCGGCGACCTTCGCCCATCCCGTCAGGCCGAGACTCCGCTCACGGCGCGTCTTGAGGAAGTCGTCGATGAAGCCCACGACGCCCAGACCCACCATCAGGAACAGCACGAGCAGCGCGGAGACGCTCGTCTCGTCGCCGGTGAGCAGGAGGGCCGTGAAGTAGCCGAAGAGCGTTCCCAGGATGACGATGATGCCGCCCATGGTGGCGGTCCCGCGCTTCGCGTGGTGGCTCTGCGGCCCGTCGTCGCGGATGAACTGCCCCCACTGCAGGCGGCGGAACAGGCGGATGAACAGCGGCGTCAGGAACAGCGAGAACGCCATCGACAGTGCACCGGAGGTCAGCAGGGCTCTCACGAGAAGAATTCTCCCAGTCGGTCGCCGAGGAAGCGCAGTCCCGCGGAGTTGGAGGACTTCACGAGCACGGTGTCCCCCTCGCGGAGGTCCCCCGCCAAGTGCTCGTACGCGGCGTCCTGGGTGTCGAAGTAGAGGGACTCGCCGTCCCACGAGCCCTCGTTGATGGCCGTGATGTGCATGCGGCGGGCCTCGGGGCCCACGACGACGAGCTGGCCGATCCCGAGCCGGACGGCGAGCAGGCCGATGCGGTCGTGCTCCTCCCCGGAGAACTCGCCGAGCTCGCTCATCTCGCCCAGCACCGCGACGGTCCGGGAACCCGGCTCCGCGATCTGCGCGAGGGTCTTGAGCGCGGCGGACATGGAGTCCGGGCTCGCGTTGTACGCGTCGTTGATGACGGTGACGCCGCGGGCGCCGCCCATGACCTCCATCCGCCAGCGCTCGGCGCGCTGCACGGTCTGGAGGGCGGCGACGATCGCGTCGATGCCCACGTCGAGCGTGTGCGCCGCGGCCGCGGCCGCCAGCGCGTTCATCACGTGGTGCTCGCCGAGCACCTGGAACCGCACCTCACGGGAGGCGCCGTCCGGCAGGTGCAGGGTGAACGAGGTGCCGCGGGCGCTGGAGACGACGTCGGTCGCGCGCACGTCGGCGCGGCTGTCGAGGCCGAACCACAGCACCCGGGCGGCCGTCTTGTCCGCCATCGAGGCGACGCGCGGGTCGTCCAGGTTCAGGATGGCGACGTCGGACTCGAGGAGGTCGCTGACCATCTCGGTCTTCGCCGCCAGCGTCTGCTCGATCCCGCCGAACTCGCCCGCGTGGGCGAGGCCGACCTTCAGGACGATCCCGATGTCGGGGCGGGCCATGCGCACGAGGCGCGCGATCTCGCCCACGCCGCTCGCGCCCATCTCGGCGACGAGGTATCGGGTCTCCTCCGTGACCTCCAGCATCGTCACGGGGGCGCCGACCTCGTTGTTGAAGGAGGCGCGCGGGGCGATGGTCGGGCCGACCTGCTCCAGGATCTCGCGCAGGAGGTTCTTGGTCGTCGTCTTGCCGTTGGAACCGGTGACGCCGACGATCTTCAGCCGGCCGAGGGCGCGCACACGGGCGATCACCTCGGTCGCGAGGTCGCCGAGGGCGACGACGGTGTCCTCCACGAGCAGCTGCGGCACCGGGAGGTCGAGCGCGTGGTCGACGACGAGGAGTGCGGCTCCCGCCTCGGCCGCCTGCGGCGCGAAGAGGTGCCCGTCGGTGAACTCGCCGGGCTTGGCGAAGAAGAGGGTGCCGGGCACGACCTCCCGCGAATCGGTCGTCGACAGACCGGAGACGACCGTCTCGGGCGTCGCCGGTGCGCCGTCGATCAGGGCGCCGTCGAGCAGCAGGGTGCCGCGGGTCGCCGCGGCGACCTCGGCGAGGGTGAGAGCGATCATCAGAGCCACCCGGCCTCTCGGAGGGCGAGCCGGGCGTCGTCGCGCGCCGAGTACGGCAGGCGCTGTCCCGCGACCTCCTGGTAGTCCTCGTGGCCCGGTCCGGCGTAGAGCACGACGTCGCCCTCTCCCGCGAGCGAGAGCGCCTTGCGGAAGGCGGCGCGCGGGTCGGGCACCTCGTAGAGCTCGCCGTCCGGGACAGCGGCGCGGGCTCCCGCGAGCAGCGCCTCGCGGATCGCAGCCGGGTCCTCCCAGCGCGGGTGGAAGTCAGTGATGACCACGGCGTCGGCGCCGCGGGCGGCGATCGCGCCCATGTCGGCGCGCTTGGTCGTGTCGCGGTCACCGTCGGCGCCGAAGACCATGACGACGCGTCCCGATGTCACGCGGCGGAGCGCCGTCAGGGTCGAGAGGAAGGCGTCGGGCGTGTGGCCGTAGTCGATGAAGACGACCGGGCCGCGGTCGCCGGAGAGCCGCTCGGTTCGTCCGGGAACGTAGGCGTCGATCCCGCCGTCGCGGTCGAGCGCGGCGCCGATGGCGTCGAGGTCGTAGCCGGACTCGACGAGCATCACGATGGCGAGGGCCGCGTTCGCTGCGTTGTAGGCGCCGACCAGCGGCACCGAGGACTCCAGACGGCGGCCATCCGGTCCTTCGAGCGCGAACGCGGTGTCGGAGAGGGTCTCGTCGAGGATCGTCAGGGTCCAGTCCGCCTCGGTGCCGGGCGAACTGGAGAGGGTCGTGACCGGGATACGCGACTGCTGGACGAGCGAGCGTCCCCAGTCGGAGTCCACCGTGACGACGCCGCGGCGGGCGCGGTCCGGCTGGAACAGCTCGAGCTTCGCCTCGAAGTAGTCGTCCATCGCCGTGTAGTCGTCGAGGTGGTCGTGGCTGAGGTTCGTGAAGCCGACGACGTCGAACTCGATGCCGTCAACGCGGTGGCGGCTGAGGGCCTGGGCGGAGACCTCGAGGGCGACGGCGCGCACGCCCTCCTCCCGCATCCGGGCCAGGAGCGCGTGCAGCTCGCTCGCCTCCGGGGTCGTCAGCTTGCTCGTGATCGCCTGCTCGCCGATCCGGCGCTCGGCGGTCGAGCTGAGCCCGGCGACGACGCCGAGCTGCCCGAGGATCGCGTAGAGCAGGTAGACCACGCTGGTCTTGCCGTTGGTTCCGGTGACGCCGAAGAGCGTCGCCTGGTTCTCGTCGGTGCGGTAGATCCACGCGGCGACGGCGCCGAGGGCGGCGCGCGGGTCCTGGGTGACGATGACCGGGAGTCCCGAGGCGGCGGCGAGGTCGGCGCCGGCGTCGTCCGTGAGCACCGCGACGGCTCCGGCCTCCGCAGCGGCCGCCGCGTAGCTCGCGCCGTGCGCGTTCTTGCCGGGCACGCCGACGTAGAGGTCGCCGGGCTCGACGGCGGAGCTCGCGAGAGCTGCGCCGGTCACCTCGACGGCGTCGAGGTCGCCTCGGCAGTCCAACCCGAACTCCGCTACCAACTGGGCGAGCGGACGGGCGACGGGATGCTCGGGGCGCAGGGAGGAGGGCGCCGGTCCTGTCACGGGGCTCACTTTCAGTAGTACGGAGGGTAGTCGGCCGGGCTGGTCGTCGACGGCTTCACCCGGTAGGTCTTCAGCACCTGGCTCATGATCGTGTGGAACAGCGGAGCGGCGGCTGCCGACGAAGTAATGGTAGTCGGGTATCCGAGGTTGACCGAAACGACGTACTGGGGGTCGTCGACCGGGGCGACGCCCATCACCGAGACGTAGTACGAGGGCAGGTACCCGCCCTTGCCGTCCGGCTGCTGGGCCGTTCCGGTCTTGGCGGCGACGCGGTAGCCGGGGATCTGGAGCTGCTTCGCGAGCTCGCCCTTGGTGACGACCGACTCCATCATCCCGAGCGTGGTGGTGGCGGCCTCCGGCGAGACGACCTGGGTCGCCTTGGCCGACGGGACCTGCGTGACCTTGCCGTCGGCGTCGGTGCAGCTCTCGACCAGGGAGAGCGGGATGCGCGCGCCGCCGTTGGCGAGCGCCTGGTACGCGTCCACCATCTGCAGCTGGGTCGCCGAGACGCCCTGGCCGAACATCGTCGCGTACTTCGTCTGGTCGTCCCAGCCGTCGACCGGGTTCAGGATGCCGTCGGACTCCCCCGGGTACGGCAGCCCCGTGCTGTCGCCGATACCGAACTTCTTGAGGTAGTCGTAGCGCGTCTGGTCGCTGAGCGCCCGGCCGAGCTGCGACATCCCGGTGTTCGACGACATCATCAGCACGCCGGTCAGCGTCAGCCGCAGCGGGTCGTGGTAGCCGGAGTCGTGCAGGTCGGCGCCGTTGCCCGACTTCCATTCGTAGGGGGCGAGGACCTGCGAGGTCGGGCTCGCCTTGCCCTGGTCGATCAGCATGGCGGCCGTCAGAGCCTTGAACGTCGAGCCGGGCTCGTACGGGTCGGTGAGCGGCCGCAGGTTCCAGTACTTGGGATCGGTCGCGTCGAGGTTGTTGGGATCGGCGGAGGGCCACTGGGCCACGGCTTTGACCTTGCCCGTCTTGGCCTCCACGACCGTCACGAACCCGAACTGCGAACCGGTCGCCTGGACCTGCTGGGCCAGCGTCTGCGTGGCGAACCACTCGAGATCGCTGTCGAGCGTGAGCTTGACGGTTCCGCCGTCCTTGGCCTGCTTCTGGACGACCGTGCTGCCCGGGATGGCAACGCCGTCGGCGCCCTGCTGGTAGGTCTCCGTGCCGTTCTGGCCGGCGAGGCAGCCGTTCTCGCTCTCCTCGAGACCGCCGTTGCCCGAGTCGGACATGTAGCCGAGCAGGTTGCCGGCGACCGCGCCGTTCGGATAGCTGCGGGTCTGAACCTTGGAGAACGTGAGCCACGGGTACGGCAGCGCATTCAGCTTGTCGAACGTGCCGACGTCCATCCCGGACTTGATAAGCACGTACTTCGACTTGGGGTTCTGCGCGAGGGCGTCGTCGAAGAGCTTCGCGACGGCGTCCGCGCCCTGCCCGGTGATCGCGCCGATCTTCGCCGCGGCCTCGAGCATCTTCTTGTGGCCGTCGGTCCCGGCGACCGCGTCGGACGGCGACGCCTGGGCCGTGTACTTGTAGATGGTCGTGGCGAGCACGGTGCCCTTGTCGTCGACGACGTCGCCGCGATTGCCGTAGAGCGTGTTCGACTGCTCCTTGGCATCCACCGACTGCGCCTGCAGGGCGTCGGCGCGGACGACCTGGATGTCGACGAGCTTCGCACCGAGGATGCCGACGGTGACGGCGACGGCCGCCACGGTCACCGCGGTCCGCCGCCGCAACATCTTCTTGCTGGTCATGCGTGCGTCCGTCCCGTCGTCAGTGCGTCACCGGCGTGGGCAACGCTCCTTGCAACGGTACGGTCGGCGTCGTGGTCGGCGGGGTAGCGGCACCCGTGCTTGCGGAATTCCCAGCTTGGGTCGCGGGCGGGGTGGCGGCCTGCTGTGCGTTCGCGAGGCCGACGCCCGCCAGGAGCGAGTTCGGCACGAGGTTGCCCTGTCCGCCGGTGACCGTGCCTGCTGCGCCGGTCGCCGCGATGGGCGCGCCGAGCACGGCGCCGTCCGAGAGGCGCAGGTAGGCGGGGTTGCTGTTGCTGACCATGCCGAGAGAGTTCGCGTTCGCCGCGAGGTTCTGCGGCGACGACACGCGGGTGAGGTCCTCCGAGGCCGCCTGCAGCGAACGCTGGAGGCTGGTCTGCTTCGTTTGGAGGGTGTTCAGCGTGTACGCGCCCTGCGAGATCGCGATGCTCAGCAGCAGCTGGGCCACGACGATGACCAGCAGCGAACCGACCGCCACCACGGCGTAGAGCGCGCGGGGACGTGCCCGCCGCTGGGACCGGGAAGGGACGACCTCGAGGTGACCGCGCCGCTCCTGCTCGGCCGGGGCCGGGAGGATCCCGCCGGTCCAGCCGGCGGCGGGGCGGCGCCGGGCGGTCGATTCGGCCAGACTCGTGCTCACGAGGCCCTCCTCACGCGTTCGGCCGCCCGCAGGCGGACCGGGGTGGCACGCGGGTTCGCGGCCTTCTCGTCGTCGTTCGCGAGCTCGGCGCCGCGGATCAGCAGCTTCAGCTCGGGTCGGTGCTCCGGCAGTTCCACCGGGAGTCCCGGAGGAGCGCTGGAGACGGAGCGCGCCTGCAGCTCCCGCTTCACGATGCGGTCCTCGAGGGACTGGTACGCCTCGACGACGATGCGGCCGCCGACGCGCAGCGCGTCGATCGCGGCGGGGATGGCGTGCTGCAGCACCGCCAGCTCCTGGTTGACCTCGATCCGCAACGCCTGGAAGACGCGCTTGGCGGGGTGCCCCTGGCGCTGCACCGCGACGGGCGTGGCCTTCGTGATCACATCGACCAGCTGACCGGAGCGGGTCAGCGGCTCCTGCTCGCGCGCCGCCACGATCTTCTGGGCGTAGCGCGCGGCGAGCTTCTCCTCGCCGTACTCGCGGAAGATGCGGCGCAGGTCGGCCTCGGAGTACTCGCGGAGGATGACCTCCGCGGTGAGGTCGCTCGTGCCGTCCATGCGCATGTCGAGCGGGGCGTCCTTGGAGTACGAGAATCCGCGCTCGACCCGGTCGAGCTGCAGGGAGGAGACGCCGAGGTCGAAGAGGATGCCGTCCGCCTCGGCGAAGCCGAGCCCGTCGAGGGCTTCGCGGATGCCGTCGTAGACGGTGTGCACGAGGTGGACGCGATCACCGAACCGGGCGAGGCGCTCCCCCGCGATGGCGAGGGCCTCGGGGTCGCGGTCGAGGCCGACCAGGACCGCCTCGGGGAACCGCTCCAGCACGCCCGCGGAGTGACCCCCCATGCCGAGAGTGGCATCGACGAAGATCGCGCCGGGACGCTCGAGCGCGGGGCCGAGCAGCTCGATGCACCGCTCTAGGAGGACCGGGGTGTGGATGTCGTCGTGATTCGTCGGTTCGCTCATCGTGAAGAGGGCCCGTGCCCCTGATTCCGGATCCCCATCCATTCCGACCTGACACCGGGGAAGTGCGTCAGGGCGTATGGCTGGGAGTCCGGCGTCAGGCGCTAGAACAGCCCCGGGATCACCTCCTCGTCGGTCTCTGCGAATGTGGACTCCTGCTCCGCCAGGTAGGTCTCCCATGCCTGGGCGTCCCAGATCTCGGCACGACTGCCCGCGCCGATCACGACGAGGTCGCGGTCGAGTCCCGCATACGAACGCAGCGTCTGCGGGATGGTCACCCGGTTCTGCTTGTCCGGAACCTCCGCGCTCGCTCCGGAGAGGAACACGCGGAGGTAGTCGCGGGCCTGCTTGCTCGTCACCGGCGCCTGGCGGATCTTCTCGTGCAGCGCCTCGAACTCGCGCTGGCTGAAGACGTACACGCAGTGCTCCTGGCCGCGGGTCAGGACGAGGCCGGACGCGAGCTCGTCGCGGAACTTGGCGGGGAGGATGATGCGCCCCTTCTCGTCGAGTTTGGGGGCGTGAGTACCGAGGAACATCGGACGCCTCCCCACTCTTCCGGCCCAAGGTTGTGGTGCAGCTCCACTTTACTCCACTTTCATCCACAAAATCACGCATTTGAGGAATATCGGCCCGAAAGGGGGTGTTTCAGCCGCGGAAAACCGGGGAATTCCGCGGTGGAGGAAAGTGGAGCAAACTTATGCGCCCGGGGAGGAAAAAGGGCATGAAAAAAGGCCGATCCGTAAGGATCGGCCTGGCGCTTCCTACGAAGGGAGCGAGGTGGTGCGAAGTGGAGGGAGGGTCAGCCCTGCCCGTCCTGCCGCTTGTCCCAGCGGTCGTTGAGCTTGTCCATGAAGCCGGCCTGGCTTCCGCCGCGGCCCGCCTTGGCCTTGCTCGGCGTGGTGGGCGCATCGGGGTCGACCGCGACGCGCTTGCCCGGCGCGATGGCCAGGAGCACTCCGCCGAACATGACGACGAAGCCGAGGATGCCGACGAGCGGCTGCTGGACGAAGACGCCGGTGATCAGAACGCCGACGCCGACCACGGCGATCAGAATGCCGAGGACGATCGAGCGGTACGCGGGGCGGACCCGCTTGCCACCCACCTTCGCCACGAAATCGGCGTCGTTCTGATAGAGGCTGCGCTCCATCTCTTCGAGGAGGCGCTGCTCGTGCTCCGAAAGCGGCATCCGTTTCCCCCTCTTTCTCGTGGGTTCAAGCCTTGTGTGGCTGATTGTAGCCGTGCGTCTCTGACTAGGCTAGGCATGTGTCTGAAAGCATCCGATTCGTCGACCTTATCCAGTCCAGAATCGATGGATTCTTCGATGTGCGTGCATCTATTCTCGTCTCCATCGCGGACGAGCTCTCCCCGATCGCGGGTTTCTCAAGGGATTTTCTCAGCGGCGGCAAACGGTTCCGCGCCCTCTTCTGCTTCTGGGGCTGGCAGGCGGTGCGCACGGCGGGCGATGATGCGGCCGACACGCCCGTCACGACCGGCGGCCCGCTCGACGCGGTGGTCTCGGTCGCGAGCGCTCTCGAGCTGTTCCACGCGGCCGCCCTGGTGCACGACGACCTGATCGACAACTCCGACACTCGGCGCGGCGCACCCTCCGCCCACCGGCGGTTCCAGAGCCTCCACGACGAGGAGGGCTGGAAGGGATCGGGCGAGACCTTCGGCCATGGTGCGGCGACCCTGCTCGGCGACCTCCTCCTCATCCTCAGCGACGAGCTCTTCGACGAGGGGCTCACGCAGGCGGTCAGCCCATCCGCACGCCGGGCGGCGCGCGCCGAGTTCAACCGGATGCGGATCGACGTCACCGCCGGCCAGTATCTCGACATCTTCGAGGAGATCGGCTGGGCAGGCCGCCCGGACGCCGACCAGCTCGCCCGCGCGGAGCGCGTGATCGTCTACAAGTCGGCCAAGTACAGCATCGAGTCCCCCCTGCTGATCGGCGCGAGTCTCGCCGGCGCCACCGTCGGCCAGCTGGACGCGCTGCGCGGCTTCGGGCTGCCGCTCGGGATCGCGTACCAGCTGCGCGACGACCTGCTCGGCGTCTTCGGCGACGCCGACGTCACGGGCAAGCCCAGCGGGGACGACCTGCGAGAGGGCAAGCGGACGGTGCTCATCGCACTCACCCGGGAGGCCCTCCCGTCGGGTGCACGCGCAACGCTCGACGAGCTGCTCGGCGACCCGGACCTCACCGCGCAGCAGATCGCGATGCTCCAGTCGACGATCCGCGAGTCCGGGGCGGTCGACACCGTCGAGAAGATGATCGCCGACAACGTGCGTCGCGCGATCGAGGCGCTCGAGGCGGCCCCCATCGGCGAGCAGGCGAAGGCGAACCTCCGCGACCTCGCCGTGACGGTCACCCGCCGCGCCTCCTAACGGGTCTCAGGCGAGAGCCTGGGCCACCCGTCGGACTTCGGCCTTCCGGCCGCTGCGCAGGGCCTCGATCGGCGAGGTGCCGAGCGACTCCTCCTCGTCGATCATCCAGTCGACCGCCTCGTCGTCGTCGAAGCCCGCGTCGGAGAGGACGACCAGCGTCCCCCGCAGCTCCGGCAGCGGCTCGCCGTCGCGCAGGAACAGCGCCGGCACCTTGATGACGCCGTCGATCCGCTTCGCGGCGAGATGGCGGTCCTCGATCAGCCGGCGGACCCGGCTGACGCCGATGCCCAGCTGGTCGACGAGGTCGGGGATGGTGAGCCACTCGGTGGCCTGGACGCGCTCATTCACGTCATCAAGGGTGCCACGTCCGGAGCACACTCGCGTGCCGTGCCGATTGTTACGATCAGGTAAACTGCTGTCACACCTGTCACTTTGGTTGACTCCCTCTTCATTCTGTGTCAGCGTGGGTCCGGCGTGTCACTCGAAAGGGGGGTCCCATGTCCGTACGAGACGTCGAAGCCGCCGCGGAGCCGACGGCCCTGCAGGAGCGCGGCCGGCACTGGACGCGTTCCGTGTTCGGCACCGTCCCCATCGCGGTCGCGGGGTCGATCGCCGTGGCGCTCAACCTGGTGACGCCGGCACAGGCGGTCCAGCCGCAGACGGCCGAGCAGCCGCGCGAGAAGACTCCGACCACCGGATCGACGCGGGTCGTCACCGATACGACCGCACGCACCACGACCTCCGCACCGCTGACGTCCGTCGCGGGCGCCCCGACCAGTTACACGGTCGCCTCGGGCGACACGGTCAGCGGGATCGCCTCCCGGTTCGGCGTCTCGACGGCGAGCATCCTCGCGCTCAACGGACTGAGCTGGAAGAGCCTCATCTTCCCGGGTCAGGTCCTCGCACTCGGTGGGGCGGCCGCGCCCGCACCGGCACCCGCGGCGCCCGCCGCTCCGGCCGTGACCAAGTACTCCGTCGTCTCCGGCGACACGATCAGCCGCATCGCCGGACGCTTCGGAGTGTCGACCGCGTCTGTGCTGAGCGTCAACGGGCTCAGCAGCTCAAGCCTCATCTTCCCCGGCCAGCAGATCACCATCCCGGGCATGACGACAGCGGCCGCGGTCACCCCGGTCGCCGCGCCGGCGCCTGCTCCCGCACCGGCACCTGCTCCCGCACCGGTCGC
Source organism: Leifsonia naganoensis (assembly GCF_013410615.1). Lineage (NCBI taxonomy): Bacteria > Bacillati > Actinomycetota > Actinomycetes > Micrococcales > Microbacteriaceae > Leifsonia > Leifsonia naganoensis. The sequence goes on along the minus strand of NZ_JACCHJ010000001.1, from coordinate 3,455,025 downwards.
TCCACCGGCGCCGCTCCCCCACGCGAACGCGGGCCAAGTGGTCGCCCTCACCGATGAGATGCACGCCAACGCCGCGCTCATCGTGCGCATCGGACGCCAGGAAGGCGTCAGCGACCAGGGCATCGTCATCGCCCTGGCCGCCGCGGCGCAGGAGTCCGGCCTCCGCAACGTCCAGTATGGCGACCGCGACTCCCTCGGCCTGTTCCAGCAGCGCCCGAGCACCGGCTGGGGCACGGCCGCCCAGGTGCTCGACCCGGAGCGTGCCACCCGCGCGTTCTACGGCGGCGCCGGTAACCCCAACCCCGGGCGCACCCGCGGCCTCCTCGACATCCCGGGGTGGACCTCCATGAGCGTCACCCAGGCGGCACAGGCCGTGCAGATCTCCGCGTTCCCGGACGCCTACGCCAAGTGGGAGACCTCGGCGCGCGCGTGGCTCGCGCAGCTCGGCTGACCCGCGTGGGCCGTAGAAGGTCACAGCCGGATCACAGCCCGCGCCGACACCGGTGTTTTGCAGGGTTCACGCACCCGGCGTTCCCTAGACTCGTGTCGTGACCACGAGCCAGACCGACCCCTTGATCGGCCGTCTCATCGACGGCCGGTACCAGGTGCGCTCGCGGATCGCCCGGGGCGGCATGGCGACGGTCTACCTCGCCACCGACCTCCGCCTCGAACGACGCGTCGCCATCAAGGTCATGCACGGCCACCTCGCCGACGACAGCACGTTCAAGAGCCGGTTCGTCCAGGAGGCCCGCTCGGCCGCGCGGCTCGCCCACCCCAACGTGGTGAACGTCTTCGACCAGGGCCAGGACTCCGACATGGCCTACCTGGTCATGGAGTACCTCCCGGGCATCACGCTGCGCGATCTCCTCAAGGACTACGGCAAACTCACCCCCGAGCAGACGGTCGACATCATGGAGGCGGTGCTCAGCGGGCTCGCGGCCGCCCACAAGGCCGGCATCGTCCACCGCGACCTCAAGCCCGAGAACGTGCTGCTCGCCGATGACGGCCGCATCAAGATCGGCGACTTCGGACTCGCGCGCGCCGCGAGCGCGAACACCGCCACCGGGCAGGCGCTGCTCGGCACCATCGCGTACCTCTCCCCCGAGCTCGTGACGCGCGGCGTCGCCGACGCCCGAAGCGACATCTACGCGCTCGGCATCATGATGTTCGAGATGCTGACCGGCGAGCAGCCCTTCAAGGGCGAGCAGCCGATGCAGATCGCCTACCAGCACGCGAACGACTCCGTCCCGGCTCCGAGCAGCAAGAACCCCGCGGTTCCCGCCGAGCTCGACGAGCTGGTCCTGTGGGCGACCGAGAAGGATCCGGAGCGCCGACCCAAGGACGCCCGCGAGATGCTCGACCGGCTGTTCGAAGCCGAGAAGTCGATCCGCGGCGAGGCCGTGCTGCAGCCGACCATGGTCCTCCCGCCTGCGTACAGCGCCGACGAGGGCGACACGCAGATCATCAACCCCGCCATCCGCCAGCAGGTCGCGGCCAACACCCCGAGCTCTGCTGACGCTCTCGCCGAGTCGGCCAAGCGGCGCCGGGGCAAGGGCTGGTGGCTGTTCGCGCTCATCATCCTGCTCGCGGGAGTGGCGGGAGGCACGGGCTGGTACTTCGGCTCGGGTCCCGGATCCCTCGTGCAGGTGCCGAAGCTCGTGAACGTCGCGCCGGATGCCGCCGCCGCGCAGCTCAAGGATCTCGGCTTCCAGACCAAGGAAGCGCCCGAGTACAGCACGACGGTTCAGAAGGGCCTCGTGTCCAGCACCGACCCGGGCGAGGGAGCGTCCGCCGCCCGCGGCAGCCTCGTGACCGTCCGCATCTCACAGGGACCAGCACCCATCGCGCTCGGCGCCCTGGCCGGCACGACGCTGGATCAGGCGAAGGCCGAGATCCAGGGCAAGAAGGCGCACGTCGGCACCGTCACGCAGCAGTTCGACGCGAAGATCCCCTCCGGAACCGTCATCTCGGCGTCCGGCGCGCTGGACGGCCGCGACCTCTCGCAGGGCGGCGAGTACTTCGAGGCGGCCACGGTCGACCTGGTCGAGTCGGTCGGCCCCATCCCGGACGTCGCGGGCAAGTCGGTCGATGATGCGACCGCCATCCTCGCGAAGGCGAACCTCAAGGTCGGCGCCGGACCCGAGAGCTACAGCGACACCGTCGAGAAGGGCGACGTCATCACGGCCCACCCGCAGAGCGACGTCGTCAAGCCGGGCGACACGCTCCTGCTCGAGACGTCCAAGGGGCCCGAGCCCGTCCCGGTTCCCGATGTCGTCGGCAAGACATGGGACGTCGCCAAGAAGGCCCTGCAGGACGCCGGCTTCCAGCTCAAGTACAGTCCGATCGCCGACGTGGCGCCGCCCGCGTTCGTCGTGTCGAAGATCTCCCCGGCCGCCAACGAGCAGGTCCCCAAGGGGTCGACGATCACCGTCAACTTCGCCGGTTTCTGAGCCCGCTCGGGATCACGCACCGCGTATACGAAGAGCCCCCGACGTCCGAGGACGGCGGGGGCTCTCGCGTACGCGCTGGCGGTCAGACGTTCGCGAGCTCCTCGGCCACGAGGAAGGCCAGCTCCAGCGACTGCATGTGGTTGAGTCGCGGGTCGCAGAGCGACTCGTAGCGCGTCGCCAGGGTCTCCTCGTCGATGTGCTCGGAACCGCCCAGGCACTCGGTCACGTCATCGCCCGTGAGCTCGACGTGGATGCCGCCCGGGTTCGTCCCCACGGCCCGGTGGGCCTCGAAGAAGCCCTTGACCTCGTCGACCACGTCGTCGAAACGACGCGTCTTGTAACCGTTCGGCGTGGTCAGGCCGTTGCCGTGCATCGGGTCGGTGACCCACAGCGGCAGCGCGTCGGCACCCTTGATGGCCTCCAGCAGCGGCGGGAGGGCGTCGCGGATCTTGCCGGCGCCCATCCGCGTGATGAAGGTCAGACGACCGGGCTCGCGCTCCGGGTCGAGCTTGTCGATCAGGCGCAGCATCGTGTCCGGCGTGGTCGTCGGGCCGAGCTTGACGCCGATCGGGTTGCGGACCCGCGAGAGGAAGTCGACGTGCGCGCCGTCGAGGTCGCGCGTGCGCTCCCCGATCCAGACGAAGTGCGCCGACGTGTTGTACGGCGTCCCCGTGCGGGAGTCGATCCGCGTCATCGGACGCTCGTAGTCCATCAGCAGGGCCTCGTGGCTGGCGTAGAACTCCACGCCCTTGAGCGCGTCGAAGTCGGCTCCCGCGGCCTCCATGAACTTGATCGCCTTGTCGATGTCGCGGGCGAGGCCCTCGTAGCGCTGATTGGCCGGGTTGGCGGCGAAGCCGCGGTTCCAGCTGTGCACCTCGCGCAGGTCGGCGAAGCCACCCTGGGTGAAGGCGCGGATGAGGTTCAGCGTCGAGGCGGCCGTGTGGTAGCCCTGGACGAGGCGTCGCGGGTCGGCCTGGCGCGACTCCGGGGTGAAGTCGTAGCCGTTCACGATGTCACCGCGGTACGCGGGGAGGGTGACGTCGCCGCGGGTCTCGGTGTCGCTCGAGCGCGGCTTGGCGAACTGGCCCGCCATCCGCCCCATCTTGATGACCGGCACGGAGGCGCCGTAGGTCAGCACGACCGCCATCTGCAGGACGGTCTTCACGCGGTTGCGGATCTGGTCGGCGGTCGCCCCGGCGAAGGTCTCGGCGCAGTCGCCGCCCTGCAGCAGGAACGCCTTGCCCTCGGCCGCGCGTGCGAGACGCGTGCGCAGCTGGTCGACCTCGCCCGCGAAGACGAGCGGCGGGAGGGTCGCGATCTCGGCGGACGCGGCGGCCGCGGCCTCGGTGTCCGGCCAGGTCGGCTGCTGCTTGATCTCGAGGGTGCGCCAATAGTCCAGGCCCTCGATCACGGACTCGTCTGGTCGCACGACGGGATCTGTGGTCTGTAGCACTGGTCTTCCGCTCATTCGGGGGCGCGCCTGCACTCGGCAGCGCCGGTGGGTTTGGTGGATACCGAGCCTACCGTGCTGCGCCCGTCCCCCGTGACAGATGACGACGCGGCCGAACGCGAGGCGTCAGCGCGCGAGGGCCGCCCGCTTCTCCTTGACCGTGCTGGCGTAGACGTCCATGTACTCCTGAGCGCCGAGAGCGTGCAGCTCGTACATGATCTCGTCGGTGACCGAGCGGAGGATGAAGCGGTCGCCCTCCATGCCGTCGAAGCGCGAGAAGTCGATCGGCTCGCCGATCACGATGCCGATCCGGCCGATCTTGGGCAGCCGCTTGCCGATCGGCATGATCTCGGCGGTGTCGACCATCGCGACGGGCACCACCGGCACGCCGGCCTCGAGGATCATCCGGGCGACGCCGGTGCGGCCGCGGTACAGCTTGCCGTCGGGGCTGCGTGTGCCTTCGGGGTAGATCCCGAGGATCTCGCCCCGGGCCAGGACGCGCAGGCCGGTGTTGAGCGACGCCTCCGACGCCTTGCCGCCCGACCGGTCGATCGGCAGCTGGCCGGTCGCCTTCATGAAGGTCTTGGTCGCCCAGCCCTTGAGGCCTTTGCGGGTGAAGTAGTCGCTCTTGGCGAGGAAGGAGACGTGCCGGTCGACGATGAGCGGCAGGAAGATGGAGTCGATGAACGAGAGGTGGTTGCTGGCCAGGATGACGGCCCCTTCGGCGGGCACGTTCTCGACGCCGACCACCCAGGGGCGGAAGATCCCGCGCAGGATGGGGCCCACGACGACGTATTTCATCAGCCAGTAGAACATCGCTCTGGAGCCTACCCCTCCCTGACCGCGTTAGAGGGAGGCGTGCACGCGAGCCAGGTCGGCGGCACCGACGACACCCGCGTCGTTCACCAGCTCGGCGATCTTGAACTCCGGCTCGGGGTGGTAGCCGCGGGCGGGGAGGTTCTCGAGGTAGGCCAGACGGATCGGCTCGAGCAGCAGCTCGCCGGCCTGGGCGACACCGCCGCCGAAGACGAAGAGCTGCGGGTCGAGCACAGCGCCGAGGCTGGCGCAGGCCTGGCCCAGCCAGTCGCCGAGCTGCCGCAGGGCGGCGAGGGCGCCCGGGTCGCCGGCCATGATCAGGGCCGAGATGTCCGTGCCGGTGAGGGAGCCGGTGCGCGAGCGCACATCGGCGAGGGCCTGGCCGATCCCGCCGGCATCCGCCAGCTCGTTCGCCATGCGCTGCAGCGCGCGTCCGGAGCCGTACTGCTCGATGCAGCCGTGGGCGCCGCAGCCGCAGGGCAGACCTCCGGGCACGACCCGCATGTGGCCGATCTCGGCGCCGGCGCCGAAGCCGCCGCGGAACAGGCGGTCGTTACTGACGATGGCACCGCCGACCCCCGTGCCGATGGTCAGGATCACCATGTCGCTCACGAGTCGGCCCGCGCCGAAGCGGAACTCCGCCCATCCCGCCGCATTCGCGTCGTTCTCGATGAGGACGGGCAGGTCGATGCGCTTCTCGAGCTTCTCCCGGAAGGGCTCGTGCCGCCAATTGATGTTCGGCGCGTAGTAGACGGTCGACTGCGCGGCGTCGATGAATCCGGCCGCGGCGACACCCGCTCCCGCGATCTCCTCCGGCCCGTCGGACAGACGCTCGATCATCGCCACCACGGCGTTCTCGATCTCCTCCGGACGCGTGGCGTCGGTCGGGACGCGGTCCTCGCGGACGATGACGCCGAGCTCGTCGACGACCGCCCCCGCGATCTTCGTTCCTCCGATGTCGATGCCGATCGCGTGCACAGGCAGAAACCTTCCGGGAGGAGGCGGGTGGGGAGGAGGTGGTGGAGGGGGCGCCGAAGGCGACTCCCGCCGCACCATCTAGAGTGTAGTTAACCAGTCCGGCCGAAGCCATTCGGCCCGACCCGCGCCCACCGGTATCGAAGGAGCTGCCGTGATCAGTTTCGAAACACCCGCCGTCGTCCCCGCCGACCCCGAGGCAAACTCGACCGATCTGCTCGTCCAGCGCGTCGCCGCGACGCCCGACGCACCGCTCTTCAGCCTCCCGGACGGGGACGGCTGGCGCGACATCACCGCAGCCGAGTTCCACCGCCAGGTCATCGCCCTCGCCAAGGGTCTCGTCGCCGCCGGCATCCAGCCCGGCGACAAGATCGGCCTGATGTGCAAGACCCGCTACGAGTGGAGCCTCATCGACTTCGCGACCTGGTTCGCCGGCGCCGTGCTCGTCCCGATCTACGAGACGTCCTCCCCCACGCAGATCCAGTGGAACATGGCCGACTCCGGAGCCATCGCGGTCATCCTCGAGAACGCGGAGATGTACTCGCGGTTCGACGAGGTCCACGCCGACCTCCCGCTGATCGACAACGTGTGGCAGCTCCACCTGGGCGATCTGGACAAGCTCGCCGCGGCCGGCACCGGCGTGGCCGACGAGGAGATCGAGCGCCGCCGCAACCTCGCCCGCGGCGAGGACATCGCGACCCTGATCTACACGTCGGGCTCCACAGGCCGGCCGAAGGGCTGCGTGCTCACGCACTCCAACTTCGTCGAGCTCTCGCGCAACTCCGCCGAGGCCCTCACCGAGCTCGTCAACCAGCCGGGCGGCGCCTCAACCCTCCTCTTCATCACGACCGCCCACGTGTTCGCCCGGTTCATCGCCGTGCTGTGCGTCACCGGCGGCGTGAAGGTGGGGCACCAGGCCGACACCAAACAGCTCCTCCCGGCGCTCGCGAGCTTCAAGCCGACCTTCCTCCTCGCCGTGCCCCGCGTGTTCGAGAAGGTCTACAACTCGGCCGAGCAGAAGGCGGAGGCCGGCGGACGCGGCAAGATCTTCCGCGCCGCCGCCGCCGTCGCGGTGGAGCACTCGAAGGCGCTCGAGACCGGCTCTGTCCCGTTCGGGCTGAAGCTCAAGTTCGCCCTGTACGACCGGCTCGTGTTCAGCAAGCTCCGTGCCGCGATGGGCGGGCGGGTGCGCTATGCGGTCTCTGGATCCGCTCCGCTCGGCTCGCACCTCGGCCACTTCTTCCACAGCCTGGGCATCAAGATCCTCGAGGGCTACGGGCTCACCGAGACCACGGCCCCCGCGACGGTCAACCTCCCGGACAAGTTCAAGATCGGCACCGTCGGCCCGGCCCTCCCGGGTATCGGCGTCCGCCTCGCCGACGACGGCGAGATCCAGGTGCGCGGCATCAACGTCTTCAAGGAGTACTGGAAGAACCCGGAGGCGACCGCCGCCGCGTTCGACGACGGCTGGTTCAAGACTGGCGACCTGGGCTCGTTCGACGCCGACGGCTTCCTCTCCATCACGGGGCGCAAGAAGGAGATCATCGTCACCGCGGGCGGTAAGAACGTCTCCCCCGCCGCGCTGGAGGACCCGATCCGCTCCAACCCGCTCGTGGGCCAGGTGGTCGTCGTCGGCGACCAGAAGCCGTTCATCTCGGCCCTCGTCACCCTCGACACCGAGATGCTGTCGACCTGGCTCGCAAACAACGGCGAGGACAAGGACATGACCCTCGCCGAGGCCTCGGTCAACCCGGCCGTCAACGCCGAGATCCAGCGCGCGATCGACGCGGCCAACGCCGGCGTCTCCCGGGCGGAGAGCGTGCGCAAGTTCGTGATCCTCGCCACCGACCTGACCGAGGCGAGCGGGCACCTGACGCCCAAACTGAGCATCAAGCGCAACGTCATCCTGGCCGACTTCGCCGACGTCATCGACGGCATCTACAGCGACAACCCCAAGACCCAGGGCATCTCCCTGGCCTACTAGCCCTGCGGCGATTTGTGCCAAATGTCGACTTTCGCGCCGCGTTAGTCGACATTTGGCACAAATACGTTGAGCCGTCGCAGGAACGCCTCGCGCTCATGAAAGAGATCGCGCGCTGTCACCCTCACGACGCGCCATCCCTCCGCCTCCAGAAGCTCACGCCTCCGGATGTCGAGGTGCCATTGGCGCTCGTCCACACGATGCCCATCCCCTTCGTACTCGAAAGCGATTCGCCGACTCGGGATGCTGAGGTCCGGATGCAGCACGAGTCGCCCGCGTCGTACCGTCGCCGGCGCGTTCACCTCCAGGTCGCGATGACCACGCCGTTCGAGTAGGAGCCGCAGGAGCGTCTCCGGGCGGGAGTCCGCCCCGTACCTGATCCGGTGGAGTGCCCACGCCCTGGCTCGCGCTCCTTTCGTGCGGCCGACCTCATCCGCCGCGGCTGCCAACTCGTCGAGCTCGGCGAGCGGCTCCCGATGGCGCGAGCCGACCAGATGGTCCCCGGCAGCGACGAGATCCTCCCGATCGAGAACGCCCGCCAGCTGACACCACACCAAGGCCGGCTCACAGATCGGCCGACCGTTCAGGACGTCGCCGCTGACGCTGCCCAGACTGTGACCGACGATCCCGCGACCACGTGGAGCGCCCTGGGGAAACGCGACGGTCACGTGAAGCTCGCCCACGTCGAGCGACGGAGGCAGGGGCACCCCGAGGAGGACGGCGGCGGTCTGGTGGCTGAAGTACGACTCCTCCGGCATCACCGCGAGATATGCATCGCAGAGCTCGGGCACCGTCGTCGGGGCCGACAGGGCGTGCACACCGTGGAAGGGATGCCGCAGATCACGTGCCCGGAGCCGGGAAGGTCGCACTCCGGCGGCGCGAGCCTCCGGCGAGGTGAAGGTCGAGTGCGTCAGTGGAACGGGAAGAGGTCGAGGCGTTCGCATCCCCTCATGCTTCCGACGCGCGCCGTCTCCCGCCGGCGTTGCCCGAAATCTGTGGAATGACGCCTCCCGCACGGACCCCTGTGGAAACAGATTTGGCACAAATGCGGCGAAACGGCGGCGCAAACGCGACATTTGTTACAAATGTCGCGGGGGGTCAGCGGGGGTCGCGCCAGGAGTGCTGCGGGGCGTAGCCGAGAACGCGGCGGGCCTTCGCGATCGAGAGGAGGGAGTCGTGGTCGCCGAGGTCGCCCTTCAGCGGCACGCCGGGGAACACCTCCGCGACGAGCTCGGCGTTCGGCCGGCTCATGACGCTGTCGCCCGCGGCGATGATGAACCGGTCGAAGCCGGTCGTCTCCCAGTCGAGCGCCCGCTTGACGGCCTGAGCGCCGTCCCGCGCGTCGATGTAGCTCCACAGGTTCCACTTGCGCTTCAGCGCGTCGTCGTCGAAGCCCGGGAACGCGTCGTAGTCGGCCGGCTCCATGACGTTCGAGAACCGCAGCGCGACGATCTTGAGCGCCGGATCCCAGCGCACGAGCTCGATCGCCATCTGCTCCTCGAGATGCTTCACCAGCGAGTAGGTCGACTCGGGACGGGCCGGGTAGTCCTCGTCGACGGGGATGTACGGCGGGGGCACGTCGAACGGCAGGCCGAGCACGGTCTCGCTCGACGCATAGACGATGTTCCGGATGCCCGCCCGCCGCGCCGCTTGGAAGACGTTGTACGTCGCGCGGATGTTGTTGTGGAAGGTCGCCGCGTCACTCAGGATGCCCGGCGCCGGGATGGCCGCGAGATGCACGATCGCGTCGAAGCCGTCGTGCTGATCGTCGACGCCGAGGATCGCGTCGAGCGTCTGTCCGTAGTCGGTCAGGTCGACCTTCACGAAGCCGGGCCCGCGCTCCCCCGCCGCGTCGAGGTTGACGACGTCGTCGCCGGCCGCCCTCAGCTCGCGGACGACGGTGCGTCCGAGCTTGCCTGATCCTCCGGTGACCGCAATGCGCATACGGTCAGTCTAGGAGGCCGTGCGTCAGAACCAGTCGCTCTCGCGGACCTGCTTCATCGCCTCGCGCCGCGTCTCCTTGTCGAGCCGGTCGAGGTACAGCTTGCCGTCGAGGTGGTCGGTCTCATGCTGGAGCGCCTGCGCCATGACGCCGGTGCCGGACACCTCGATCTCGTTGCCATCGACGTCGATCCCGCGCACCCGGGCGAACGGGTAGCGCAGGGTCTTGAACCACAGGCCCGGGACCGAGAGACAGCCCTCGTCGACCAGCTCGGGCTCGCCCGACACCTCGACGAGCTCGGGGTTGATCACGTAGCCGACCTCGCCGTCCACGTTGTAGCTGAAGGCGCGCAGGTTGACACCGATCTGCGGCGCGGCCACGCCGGCGCGCCCGGGCGGGAGGACGCTGTCGACCAGGTCCTCGACGAGCCCGTGCACGCCCTCGTCGAGCTCGCCGACGGGCAGGGACGGGGTCTTCAGGACGGGGTCGCCGAAAATGCGGATCTGACGCTCGGTCACGGGTACTACTCCTCGGTGGTGCGGACGGGGCGGTCGGGCTCAGTCGCGCTCGGCGGGCAGGCCCTCGACGACGAGCGCCGCGAGCGTGCGGGCGGAGAGCTTGGTCAGCGGTTTGAGCGCCTTCCACTGCACCACCGAGCCTGCGGCGAGCTGCGGGTCGTACGGGATGCGCACGATCTCGCGGACGCGCGAGCGGAAGTGCGCCTCGATCTCCTCGAGCTTGACCAGGTTCGTCCCCTGCGTCGCGGTGTTGAGCGCGACGATGGCGTTGCGGACGAGCTCGCCGTAGCCGTTCGCGTCGAGCCAGGTCAGGGTCTCGGAGGCGAGGCGCGCCTCGTCGACGCTGCCGCCGGAGACGATCACGAGCGAGTCGGCCCGCTGCAGCGTGGCGCGCATCACCGAGTGGACGATGCCGGTGCCGCAGTCCGTCAGCACGATCGAGTAGAAGCGCGCGGAGAGGTCGGCGACGACGTTGTAGTCGTTCTCGTCGAACGCCTCCGAGAGCATCGGATCCGTGTCGGAGGCCAGGATGTCGAGACGCGTCTCATCGCGGGAGACGAGGGCCGAGAAGTCGGTGAAGCCGTTGATGCTGGCGGCCTTGTGGACCACGTCGCGCACGGTGGCCCTGGTCTGCTTCGGCACGCGCTCGGAGAGTGTTCCGCGGTCCGGGTTCGCGTCGATGGCGACGATGCGGTCCTCGCGGGCGTCGGCCAGCGCCATCCCGAGCAGCGTGGTGACCGTGGTCTTGCCGACGCCGCCCTTGCGGGTGAGCACCGGCACGAACCGCGTGCCCCCCTCGAACTGCTTCTGGATGCGGTGGTCGAGCTCCTTGCGGGCCCGCACCTTGGCGGAGTCGCCGAGGTTGACCGTCCGGAAGGTCGCGTTGTAGACGAAGCGCTGCCACGGCCCCTCCGGGCCCGGCCGCGTCTTGCGGTTGACCTCGAGCAGCCGGTCGGCGGTGAGCATCGCCGCCGGCTCGGGCTGCGTCGAGTGCTCGCCGCGCATCCGGTCGCGACGCGACTGGCCGTACTGCTCGTGCCGCGACGCGTCGCCGCCCGGGAGCGGGACGACCGGCTCGGCGGCAGCGGCCTCGGCCGCCTCGGCCTCCGCCGTGGCGGCGGCGAGCCGCGAGGCGACGATGGCGACCGACATGGTGGTCGGCTCCGTCGGCGAGGCGACGAATCCCGGGTCGACCGGGACGTCGTCGATCGCCACCGCGGCCTCGTCGTCCGGCACCTCGCGCGGAGGGGTCGGCGGAAGGTCGACCGCGATGCTCAGCGTCTCCGGCGTCGTGAGCGTGAGCTCGTCGTCCAGGTGCGCGAGGTCGCGGCGTTCCGGCTCCTCCGGCTTCTGTGCCACGTTCTTCGGTCTCCTTCTGCCTCCGGTGGAGGCGACTGCGTCATTGTACGGCGCTAGGCGGGGGTGATCACGACCAGGAGGTCCCCGGCGTCGACCTGCTGGGTCTTCGGCACGGCGAGGCGCTCGATCGTTCCGGCGATGGGAGCGGTGATCGCCGCCTCCATCTTCATGGCCTCGATCGACGCGACCGCCTGGCCCGCCTCGACACGGTCCCCGATCGCGACCTGCAGGGTGACGACGCCCGAGAACGGCGCGGCGACCTGGCCCGGCTTGGCGGTGTCGGCCTTCTCGGCCGCCTTCGCCTCGACCTCGATGCCGCGGTCGCGCACGAAGACGGGGCGCAGCTGGCCGTTGAGCGTGGTCATCACGGTGCGCATGCCCTTCTCGTCCGCCTCGCCGATGGCCTCGAGCCCGATGTACAGGCGCACGCCCTTGCTGAACTCGATGACGTGCTCGGAGCCCTGCTTGAGGCCGTAGAGGTAGTCGAGGGAGTCGACGACCGACAGGTCGCCGAACAGCTCGCGCATCTGCTCGTAGATCCGGGTCGGGGCCGGGAACAGCAGGCGGTTGAGCGCGGCACGGCGCTCGGTGCTCGAACCGTCGAGCGCGGCGGCGTCCTCCGCGGGCACGTCCTCGACGCCGACCTTGACGGTCTTGCCGGCGAGGACCTTGGTGCGGAAGGGCTCCGGCCAGCCGCCGGGCAGCTCGCCCAGCTCGCCCGCCATGAACCCGACGACCGAGTCCGGGATGTCGTAGTTCTGCGGGTTCTCGGCGAAGTCGGCCGGGTCGGCGTGGACGGCCGCGAGGTGCAGCGCCAGGTCGCCGACGACCTTCGACGACGGGGTGACCTTGGGGATGCGGCCGAGGATCTGGTTGGCCGCGGCGTACATGTCCTCGACGAGTTCGAAGTCGTCGGCGAGGCCGAGCGCCTTGGCCTGCTGGCGCAGGTTCGAGAGCTGGCCTCCCGGGATCTCGTGCTTGTAGACGCGTCCCGTCGGGCCGGGCAGGCCGGACTCGAACGGCGCGTACACGTGGCGCACGGCCTCCCAGTACGGCTCGAGGTCCTCGACGGCGGTCAGCGAGATGCCGGTGTCGCGCTCGGTGTGCGCGAGCGCGGCGACGAGGGCGGAGGCGCTCGGCTGGCTGGTCGTGCCGGCCATCGGGGCGCTGGCGACGTCCACCGCGTCGGCGCCCGCGCGGGCGGCGGCGAGGAGGGTCGCGAGCTGGCCGCCCGGGGTGTCGTGCGTGTGCACGTGCACCGGGAGGTCGAAACGCTCGCGGAACGCGGCGACGAGCTTCTCGGCGGCGGACGGACGGAGCAGGCCGGCCATGTCCTTGATGGCGAGGATGTGCGCGCCCGACTCGACGATCTGCTCGGCGAGCTTCAGGTAGTAGTCGAGGGTGTAGAGGTCCTCGGCGGGATCGAGCAGGTCGCCGGTGTAGCAGACGGCGACCTCGGCGATCGCGGTGCCGGTGGCGAGCACCGACTCGATCGCGGGGCGCATCTGCGACACGTCGTTGAGCGCGTCGAAGATGCGGAAGATGTCGACGCCGGTCGCGGCGGCCTCGCGCACGAACGCGTCGGTCACCTTGGTCGGGTACGGCGTGTAGCCGACGGTGTTGCGGCCGCGCAGCAGCATCTGGATGTTGATGTTCGGCAGCGCCTCGCGCAGGGTGGCGAGCCGCTCCCACGGGTCTTCGGCGAGGAAGCGGAGCGCGACGTCATAGGTCGCACCTCCCCACGCCTCGACGGAGAGCAGCTCCGGGGTCATGCGTGCGACGTAGGGCGCGACGGCCACGAGGTCCTTGGTGCGGACGCGGGTCGCGAGCAGCGACTGGTGCGCGTCGCGGAAGGTCGTCTCGGTGACGGCCAGCGCGGTCTGCGCGCGCAGCGCCTCCGCGAAGCCCTTCGGGCCGAGCTCCAGCAGGCGCTGACGCGAGCCGGCCGGGGCGGGCGCGCTCAGGTCGATGCGCGGGAGCTTGTCGGTGGGCTCCGCGGTCTCGGGGCGGGCGCCGTTCGGCTGGTTGACGGTGACGTCGGCGAGCCAGTTGAGGACCTTGGTGCCGCGGTCCTTGGAGACGCGGCCCTTGAAGAGCTCGGGGCGCTCCTCGATGAAGGAGGTCGAGACGTTGCCGGCGATGAAGTCCGGGTCCTCGAGGACGGCCTGGAGGAACGGGATGTTCGTGGCGACGCCGCGGACGCGGAACTCGGCCAGCGCGCGACGGGCGCGCGACACGGCGGACGGGAAGTCGCGGCCGCGGCAGATGAGCTTGGCGAGCATCGAGTCGAAGTGCGGGCTGATCTGCGAGCCGGGGCTGATGGTTCCGCCGTCGAGACGGATGCCGCCGCCGCCCGGGGAGCGGTAGGTGGTGATCTTGCCGGTGTCGGGGCGGAAGCCCGCGGTGGGGTCCTCCGTGGTGATGCGGCACTGCAGGGCGGAGCCGCGGACGTGCACGGTCTCCTGGCTGAGGCCGAGGTCGGCGAGGGTCTCCCCCGCCGCGATGCGCATCTGCGCCTGCACGAGGTCGACGTCGGTGATCTCCTCCGTGACCGTGTGCTCGACCTGGATGCGCGGGTTCATCTCGATGAAGACGTGCTCGCCGGCGCGCTCGCCCGCGGTGTCCAGGAGGAACTCGACGGTTCCCGCGTTCTCGTAGCCGATGGAGCGGGCGAAGGCGATCGCGTCGCGGTAGAGCGCCTGGCGGATGTCCTCGGACAGGTTGGGGGCCGGAGCGATCTCGACGACCTTCTGGTGCCGGCGCTGCACCGAGCAGTCGCGCTCGAACAGGTGCATGGTGTCTCCGGCGCCGTCGGCCAGGATCTGCACCTCGATGTGGCGCGGGCGCAGCACGGCCTGCTCCAGGAACATGGTGGGGTCGCCGAAGGCGCTGTCCGCCTCGCGCATGGCCTCCTCGAGGGCCCCGCGCAGCTCGGCCTTGGTGTTGACGCGGCGCATCCCGCGCCCGCCGCCTCCCGCGACCGCCTTGGCGAAGATCGGGAAGCCGATCGCGTCGGCCCCGGCGAGCAGCTCGTCGATGTCGCGCGACGGCGGGGTGGACTTCAGCACGGGAACGCCGGCGGCGATCGCGTGCTCCTTCGCGGTGACCTTGTTGCCCGCCATCTCGAGGACCTCGGCACGCGGCCCGATGAAGGTGATGCCCGCGGCGCGTGCCGCCTCGGCGAGCTCCGGGTTCTCGGAGAGGAAGCCGTAGCCGGGGTAGATGGCGTCGGCGCCGGACTCCTGGGCGACACGGATGATCTCGCTCACGTCCAGGTAGGCGCGCACGGGATGCCCCGGCTCGCCGATCTGGTACGCCTCGTCGGCCTTCAGGCGGTGCATCGAGTTGCGGTCTTCGTACGGGAAGACGGCGACGGTCTCTGCGCCCAGCTCATAGGCGGCGCGGAACGCCCGGATGGCGATTTCTCCGCGATTGGCGACGAGGATCTTTCTGAACATGGGAACCTTTCGAGCAGGGGGCGACACCACACAGCAAACGGTTAGGTTCTCTAAGACTAGTGAAGGTAACGTGGCTCTCGTGCACGTACTCAGCGTTAGTTCCCTCAAGGGCGGTGTCGGAAAGACCACGGTGACGCTCGGGCTGGCCTCGGCGGCGTTCGCGAAAGGTCTGCGGACGCTGGTCGTCGACCTCGACCCGCAGTCCGACGTCTCGACCGGCATGGACATCCAGGTCGCCGGTCACCTGAACGTGGCCGACGTGCTCGCCTCCCCGAAGGAGAAGATCGTGCGCGCCGCGATCGCCCCCTCCGGCTGGACCAGGGGCCGTGCCGGCAAGATCGACGTCATGATCGGCAGCCCGTCCGCCATCAACTTCGACGGGCCGCACCCGAGCATCCGCGACATCTGGAAGCTCGAGGAGGCGCTGGCCAACGTCGAGCACGACTACGAGCTCGTCCTCATCGATTGCGCCCCGTCGCTCAACGCCCTCACGCGCACCGCGTGGGCGGCCAGCGACCGTGTGGCCGTCGTCACCGAGCCCGGCCTGTTCTCCGTCGCCGCGGCCGACCGTGCGCTGCGTGCGATCGAGGAGATCCGCCGCGGTCTCTCGCCGCGCCTCCAGCCGCTCGGCATCATCGTCAACCGCGCCCGGGTGCAGTCCTTGGAGCACCAGTTCCGCATCAAGGAGCTGCGCGACATGTTCGGGCCGCTCGTGCTCGCCCCCCAGCTACCGGAGCGCACCTCCCTGCAGCAGGCGCAGGGTGCGGCCAAGCCGCTGCACGTCTGGCCGGGCGAGAGCGCTCAGGAGATGGCGCACAACTTCGACCTGCTCCTGGAGCGGGTCCTGCGCACCGCGCGCATCGGCGAATACGCGACCGCCGGCTCCTGATCAGCGCCTCCTGACAGGCTGCTCCTGAGCCGCACGAAAAAGGACGGCCCGCGTCAGCGGACCGTCCGGTCAGACGATGTCGGTCGTCAGGACGCCTTGGACTTGCTGGCGCGACGCTGAGCGAGTTCGTCGAGGGAGTCGCCCTGCGTGTCGAGCTCGACCAGGCTGGACTCCACCTCGCGAAGGACCTTGCCGACGGCGATGCCGAAGACGCCCTGGCCACGGCTCACGAGGTCGATGACCTCGTCGTTGGACGTGCAGAGGTAGACGCTCGCGCCGTCGCTCATCAGGGTGGTCTGCGCGAGGTCGCTCACACCGGACTCCCGGAGCTGGTTGACGGCCGTGCGGATCTGCTGCAGGGAGATCCCGGTGTCGAGGAGGCGCTTGACGAGCTTCAGGACGAGGATGTCGCGGAAGCCGTAGAGGCGCTGCGAGCCGGAGCCCGCCGCTCCGCGCACGGTCGGCTCGACGAGGCCGGTGCGGGCCCAGTAGTCGAGCTGCCGGTACGAGATGCCGGCCGCGCGAGCGGCGACCGCTCCGCGGTAGCCGTTGGCGTCGTCCATGTCGGGGAGGCCGTCGGTGAACAGGAGGCCCAGGTCGTACCGGGCGGCGCCGTCGTCACGACTCGCTTCGCTCATGATGTTCGCCTCTCGCCCGTTCTCGGATCGTGCGCCGACGGTGGGGGCGCTTCATCAACGGTACCCATGCCGGAGGCCCCGGGCAACGACATCCGCCCATTCACTGTCGGCGTGTCGAGCGGATCCGTCAGTTACGGGCGGATCCGGTCGAGGGAGGAGCGGATGATGCTGCCGCGGACGACGTCGAGCTGGCCGGCGATCTCGCGGGCCAGCTCGGCCGTGCGCGCCTTGCTGGAGACGTCGTTGCGGCGGGCGATCGGGACCAGCGCGGTCTCGATGAGCCCGATCTCGCGCTCGGCCGCGGCGCGGAAGCCGCGCAGGTGGCGCGGCTCGATCCCGGTGCGGCCCAGCTCGACGAGGGCGCCGAGGACGACGAGGGCGTCCTCTCCGTAGACGTCCGCGGGGGCGATGAGGGAGGCGCTCACCGCCTGCTGCAGGAGGTCCGGGGTCGCCCCGGTCCGGCGGAGCAGCTCGTCACGGTCGAACCGGCGATCGTCGCCGAGCATCGAGGGCGCGGCGGCTCCGCCCGGCAGCGCCGGTTCGAGACCGGCGTCGAGGTCGGCGAGGTACGCCTTGATGACCTTGAGCGGCAGGTAGTGGTCGCGCTGCATCTCGAGGACGGTGCGCAGCCGCTCCACGTCCGCCGGGGAGAACTTGCGGTAGCCGGACGCCGTGCGGGCGGGCGACACCAGACCGCGCTCCTCGAGGAAGCGCAGTTTCGACGACGAGAGGTCGGGGAACTCCGGAGTCAGCCGCTCGAGGACCTGGCCGATGCTCAGCAGGGCGCGCGAGGCGGCCGGCGCCCTCGCCGCTTGCCGGGCCACTAGCCGTTCGCCGAAGCGGCGAGGTCTTGGCGCGAAGCGTAGAAGGTGAGGCGGAACTTGCCGATCTGGACCTCGGCCGAATCGGAGAGCAGCGCGCTCTCGATGCGGACGCCGTCGTAGTACGTGCCGTTGAGCGAACCCAGGTCGCGCACCTCGAACGCCGTGCCACGGCGGGTGAACTCCGCGTGGCGGCGCGAGACGGTGACGTCGTCGAGGAAGATCTCGGCGTTGGGGTGACGCCCGGCCGTGGTCACGTCGGCGTCGAGGAGGAACCGCGCGCCGGCGTTCGGGCCGCGGCGGACCACCAGCAGAGCGGAGCCCGAGGGCAGCGCGCCGATCGCCTCCACTTCCTCCGGCGAGATCTCCCCGTCGAGCGGGTACATCTTCGACACGAAGTCCTCGCCGAAGCGGGCCGTGGTGTCCTCATTCCCCGACGCGGCATCACGCAGGGGGTTGTTCCCGGCGTCGTCCGCCGGTCCGGTCAGGTAGTTCTCGTCAGGCACCGTCAACCTCCTCGTGATCCAGCGTATCCGATCGAGCGCCCCCGTCATCGGCCGGAAGGCGTATTACGCGGGCGGTTTCGCGGATATAGACGATCCCGGCCCACCAGTAGAGGAAGGCGCCCCACAGGGCGAAGGCCCAGCCGAGGGGCAGGGAGAACGGCGCGAGGGCCGAGAAGGCCTCCCCCAGCATGAGCAGCGGGAGGGCCCAGAACAGGCAGAAGGTGGCGACTTTGCCGAGGTGGTGCACGGGCAGCGGGCCGAAGCCGTGGTTCGCGAGGATGACGCCGAGCACCGCGAGCATGACGTCGCGGGCGACGATCACGGCGACCAGCCACCAGGGGATGACCTCGCGCCAGGCGAGGCCGATCAGGGCGGCGAAGATGTACAGCCGATCGGCGGCCGGATCGAGGAGCTGCCCGAGGCGGGAGACCTGGTTCAGCCGGCGGGCGAGGTAGCCGTCGAGGAAATCGGTGACGCTGGAGACGACCAGCACGAGCAGCGCGAGCGCGTCGAGGCCGGCGATCACGAACGCCAGGAAGACCGGCACCAGGGCGAGCCGGACGAAGCTCAGGATGTTCGGGATCGTCCAGACGCGGGAACTCACCTCGCGTGCGCCGACTCCATCCACCCCTCCACTCTACTGACGGATGGGCCACGGCCTAGGATGACGACGTGGAGCCCTTCATCGTCTGTCTCTGGATCCTGGCCGCCGTCTGTCTCGTGACGTGGGTCCTCTCCCTCATCACCAACGAGCACTCCTGGGTCGACCGCATCTGGTCGCTGGTGCCGCTGGCGTACGTCTGGGTGTTCGCCGGCGCCGCCGGTCTGCAGGACCCGCGCCTGAACCTCATGGCCGGGCTGGTCACCCTGTGGGGTGCGCGCCTGACCTTCAACTTCGCGCGCAAGGGCGGGTACAAGCCGGGCGGCGAGGACTACCGCTGGGAGGTGCTGCGCGGGCGGATGGGCTCGGCGGCGTTCCAGCTGTTCAACCTCTTCTTCATCGTGATCTACCAGAACGTGCTGCTGCTCCTGATCTCGCTGCCCGCCTGGACGGCCTACGACCACCGCACGCCGCTGGGCCCCCTGGACATCGTGCTCGCCGTCGTCTTCCTCGCCTTCCTCGTGGGCGAGACGGTCGCCGACCAGCAGCAGTGGGACTTCCACGGGTGGAAGAAGGCGGAGGTCGCCGCCGGCCGGACGCCGTCGCCGCGGTTCCTGCAGACCGGTCTCTTCCGCATCTCGCGCCACCCCAACTTCTTCTTCGAGCAGGCGCAGTGGTGGGTCCTCTTCTTCATCGGCTGCGCCGCGGCCGGGTCGGTGCTCCAGTGGACCGTCATCGGTCCGGTGCTGCTCACGGGGCTCTTCATCGGTTCCACGGTCTTCACGGAGAGCATCTCCCGCACGCGCTACCCGGAGTACGCCGAGTACCAGCGCCGCACGTCGCCGATCGTCCCGTGGTTCCCGCGGAGCCGCGACGAGCAGCCGGTCACCGCTCCGTAGCGGTCAGGACGTCGCGGTGACGGGGCGCGCCGGCTTCGGGAAGACCGACCGCATGTGGTCGGAGTCCAGGTAGTCGGCCACGCCGATCAGCAGGAGGCTGAACAGGATCTGCTCGCTCACCATCCAGAGCGGGTAGAGGCCGGGGATGGCCGCGAGCACCAGCGTCACCACGGGGAAGATCTTCGAGAACAGCCGGAGGCGCGAGTACGCCCAGTAGTAGCCCTTCTGCGCGCGCCAGGCGAAGTAGAAGAGCGTGGCGGTCATGGCGAGCACGATGAGGGCGCGCATCCACACGGCGAACGGCAGCGTCTCCCCGCCCACGGTCAGGATCACGGCGACGACGACGGCGGCCAGGCCGATCAGCAGCTCGGCGACGAGCAGCCAGAAGATGACGACGAACGCGCGGCGCGTGCGCGGATGGTCGCGCCCCTCCGCGGGCACCACGTACTCCGCGAGGCGGCCGCCCGCGAGGCGGTCGACCCGCTTCAGCAGTTGTTCCATGCATTCACGGTACCGCGCGCCGCGGATCACGGCGGGTGATCCGGGCGCACCCGGCGTCGAGCGCGTACCGTGGAGGCATGTCGTGCATCCGGTTCAACACCCCTGCCCAGCGCCAGGCGATGCGTGCGCACAGCCCGGCGATGCTCACGGCCGAGGAGGCGGCGGCGCTGCATCCCTCGCCCGAGGTGACGGAGAGCAAGATCCGTCGGCTGCGGCTGCTCGCCACCGACACGAACCCGAAGATCCGGGAGGCTGTCGCGAGCAGCTACAACACCCCTGTCGACCTCTTCGAGACCCTCGCGAAGGACCCCGATGAGGGCGTGCGCGGCTGCGTGGCGAAGAACGAGGCGACGCCCTGTGACATCCTCCGCGCGCTCGCGGACGACCGCTCCGAGACGGTGCGCGGCTGGGTCGCCGTGAACTACTTCGTGCCGGCGGACGTGATGGAGAAGCTCGCGACCGATCGCAGCCGCACCGTCCGCAGCCTGGTGAAGTGGAAGGCGGAGCTGGCCGAGGAGGCCGCGGCCGAGTCCGCCGCACCCGTCGCGGTCTGATCGTGCCCGAGCCGTCGAGCGTCCGCGTCGACTCGTGGGCGTGGGCCGTGCGCCTCTTCAAGACGCGCTCGGCCGCGTCGGACGCGTGCAAGGCCGGGCATCTGAAGGTCAACGGCGAGCGGGCGAAGCCCTCGCAGTCCGTGAAGGTCGGCGACGAGGTCCGCGCGTTCGTCGCCGGGTCGGAGAAGATCTACATCGCGCGACGGCTCATCGTCAAGCGCGTGGGCGCAGCGGTCGCCGCCGACTGCTTCGAGGACCGGACCCCGCCTCCCCCGCCCGCGACCGAGGCGCCGACCGACGTGACCCGCGAGCGCGGAGCCGGGCGCCCGACGAAGCGCGACCGCCGTCTGATCGAGCAGCTGCGGGGGCACTGATGGCGGCCTCGGCGCGCGGGACGGCCCGGGTCGGCATCGCCGGCTGGACCTACGCGCCCTGGCGCGGCGTCTTCTACCCGAAGGGGCTCCCCCACCGTGCCGAGCTCGCCTACGCCGCCGAGCGGCTCGACTCGATCGAGCTCAACGGCAGCTTCTACTCGCTGCAGCGCCCGTCGAGCTGGCGCAAGTGGGCGGCGGAGACGCCGGACGACTTCGTGTTCGCGGTCAAGGGCGGCCGCTACATCACCCACATCCTCCGGCTGAAGAACACCAGGGAAGCGTTAGCCAACTTCTTCGCCTCCGGGATGCTGACGCTCGGACCCAAGCTCGGCCCGCTGCTCTGGCAGCTGCCGCCGAACCTCCCGCTCGATCCGGACGCGCTACACGCCTTCCTCGATTCGTTGCCGAAGACGACGACGGAGGCCGCCGCGCTGGCCGGCGAAAGCACCCTGGACGAGGACAGACGCGATGCGGCGACGCCGGCCGATCGGCCGCTGCGGCACGCGGTGGAGGCGAGGCACCCGTCGTTCGCCGATCCGGCGTTCGCGCGGATCGCCCGCGAGCACGGTGTCGCCGTCGTGGTGGCCGACACGGCCGGCCGCTACCCGCTCCTGCGCGAGGTGACGACCGACTTCGTCTACGTGCGGCTGCACGGCGACGAGGAGCTCTACACAAGCGGCTACACCGATGTGGCCCTCGACCGCTGGGCGACCGATGCCCGGGGCTGGCTCGACGACGGCCTCGACGTGTACGCCTACTTCGACAACGACGTGAAGGTGCGCGCGCCCTACGACGCGATGGGACTCCGCGAGCGGTTGCGCGACTAGTCCTGCAGCACCGCTAGTCCTGCAGCACCGAGAGCACGTTGCCCGCGGGATCGCGGAACCACGCGATGTCGGGGCCGCGGTTCTGACTGCGCCCGCGTAGGACGCCCTTCTCGTCGGTCGGCAGCCGCTCGCCGTCGTAGATCGTCGTGGACACCCCGCGGGCGTTGAGGTCGTCGACGGCCGCATCGATGTCGTCCACCACGAGGTTGAGGATGGTGAACGTCGCGGGCTCGTGGTCCGGCTTCGGGTAGACGAAGACGTGGGAGCCGGCGGGCAGCGCGATGTCGAGGTTGCCCATCGGGCCGTCCGTCACATCGAGGCCGAGGGTGTCGCGGTAGAACGTGCGGGCCGCGTCGATGTCACTGACGCTGAAGCCGCTGAAGATGTCGAGAGGGGTCACCATGCCCCCACTCTGCTCCTCGGCGGGGCGGGCGTCTAGACGAAGCGGATGGACTCCTGGAGGCGGGTGCGCAGTTCGAACGCGCGGTCGACGCTCTCGCGCGCGGCCGCGTTGGCCCCGTCGCGGAGGATCGTGGGCAGCAGCGAGCGCCGCACGACGAGCGAGCCGGAGAGGCGCCCGCGCTGCACGACGTCGAACGGGACCGCGAGGGCGTTGTCGGGCACCACGACGATGAGGGTGGTGAAGCGCACGCCGGCCTGGCGCCCGAAGCTCTTCGCCGCGCGGTGGAGGTCGTGGAATGGCTCCTCGCCGTCCGCGATCCCCGGCCCCACCAGCTCCCCCTTGGCGAGCTTGACCTCGGTGCCCCAGTCGGCGGACCGGAGGGCGAAGAGACCGGCCGGCCCCAGGACGATGTGGTCGATCTTGGCGTCGGACGACGGGTGCACGGCCACGTCGTTCCAGATCGTGAAGCCGATCCCGAGTCCGGAGACGGCCCGCGCGGTGGCCTCCTCGGCCAGGGCCTCGGCGAGCAGCCCGCGGATCTCGCGCGGGGCGGAGCGGACGAGCGCGGGGTCGTAGGGGTCGTCGAGCTCGGCGCCGCGGCCCACCCATTCGCGCAGGAGGGACAGGTAGCGCTCGCGGGCGCGACCACCCGGGTGTCCGTAGCTGCGGGCGCGCACCGTGGCGCCGCGTGCCGAGCGCGCGGAGTGGAACGTCGCGCTGAACCCGCCGCCGTCGCCGTCGTAGCCACCGGCGACCGCGTCGACGGTGACGGTCTCGCCGCGGTCGTAACGCGCGCGGTCCTCGGGGTCGCCGACCAGCTCCCACGCCTCCTGCACCGCCTGGAACGCGGCGGCGGAGCCTCCGGTGTCGGGATGCGTCTGCCGGGCGAGGCGGCGGTACGCGCGCCGCAGCTCCTCCTGCGTCGCGGTGGAGCGGACGCCGAGCACCTCGTAGGGGGTGGCTGCGGCGGGGCTGTCGCTCATTCGGTCGGAGATCCTTCTGTCGTCTGGGGAGGCTCGGTCTCCGACGATAGCGCGCCGGACCGGGCGTTTGCTCGATATCCGATTGCGGACGGAATCTGACCGCAAGCGTGCATAGCCTGGTGGTACACCGGAAGACACGGACAGAAAGGCAGATCATGGCCATCAGCGACTGGCGCATCGAGCTCATCATCCTCCCCGTCGGCGACGTCGACCGGGCGAAGGCGTTCTACGTCGACACCCTCGGCTGGAACGCCGACCACGACCAGCGCGTCTCCCCCACCCTGCGGTTCGTGCAGGTGACGCCGCCCGGCTCCGCGTGCTCCATCGCGTTCGGCGAGGGGCTCTCCGAGATGGCGCCCGGCACCATGCAGGGGCTGCAGATCGTGATCCCCGACGCCGACGAGGCCCTCGCGCACCTGCAGGAGCACGGCGTGGACGCGCAGGGTGTCGCCGATCTCGCGTGGGGCCGGTTCGTGACGTTCACGGACCCGGACGGCAACGCGTGGTCGCTCCAGCAGCTCCCGGCGCGGTCCTGACGACAGCCGTCAGCCTTCCCCCGTCAGCGCAGGGCGTAGCCGATCAGCAGCATGGTCACGAGGAAACCGCACGCGTAGTTGATCCAGAGGAAGCGCCGCCAGCCCCGGTTGGCGGCGCTCGACTGCGCGTCCGTGACGGACCAGAACGGCGCGGCCGCCAGGATGTACGGCACGGCGAGGATCGCTGCAAGCGGCCCGGGCCATGCGGTGAAGAGCACGCACACCCCGGCGAGCGCCCACGCTCCGATGGCGAAGCGGGTGGTGCGGGCGGCACCGAGCACGGTGGCGATGGAGGCGATGCCGCCCTCGCGGTCGGGCACCACGTCCTGCACGGCGCCGAACGCGTGGCTGCCGACGCCCCAGAGGAAGAACGCCAGGAGCACCAGCCAGAGCTGCGGGGTGAAGACGGCACCCGCCAGCACCAGTCCGTAGAGGGCCGGGCTGCTGAAGTGGAAGCTGGAGGTCGCGGAATCGAGGAACGGGATCTCCTTGAAGCGGAGCCCCCGCACCGAGTAGGCGAGCACGGCGAAGACGCTCGCCGCGAGCACCAGCCACGACAGCGGCGATCCGACTACGACGAGGTAGACCAGGAAGGGAGCGCTGCTCACCGCCGAGGCGATCAGCGTGCGCCGGTGCATCCCCCGGTCGAGCAGCGCGCCCTCCGCTCCGCCCTTGCGGGGGTTGCGCAGGTCGGACTCGTAGTCGAAGACGTCGTTCACGCCGTACATCGTGAGGTTGTACGGGATGAGGAAGTAGAGCGTCCCGATCACCAGCGTCAGGT
The DNA here is from genome assembly GCF_013410615.1 of Leifsonia naganoensis. Lineage (NCBI taxonomy): Bacteria > Bacillati > Actinomycetota > Actinomycetes > Micrococcales > Microbacteriaceae > Leifsonia > Leifsonia naganoensis. The sequence continues at coordinate 3,430,763 of NZ_JACCHJ010000001.1, read as the reverse complement.
CGACGTGCCCGGTGGCCAGCAGGTACGCGGCGGCGAAGGGGAAGGCCGTGTTGATCCAGCTGACCGGCCGGGAGGCGATCAGCAGCTGCCGCCACGGTGCGGGTGCGGTAGCCGTCGTCATCCCTCCTCCCCCGACCGCCGACGCAGGAGCAGCCACACGGCGGGGAGCAGGAGCAGCCCGGCGAGCGGGTACGCGAAGTCCTCGATCGGGACGAGCCCGAGCCGCAGACCGGCCAGGTGAGCGCCGCCGTAGGTCATCAGGCCGACGCCGATCATCAGGTTGTCGAAGACGGCGGTCAGGACCGCGATCAGCACGCCGGCGACCGTCACCGGCAGCCACCAGCGCCGGACGAGGCTGCGGCGATCGCGCGCCAGCGTCAGGGCGACGGCGAGGACCACTGCGGCCACGGCGAGGAAGCCCAGACTGAGCCACAGATAGGTCACGAGCGCTCGGCCTTCCGCCGGTCCAGGAGGGTGCGACCGCCGAACACGAGGACCAGCGTGAGATAGCAGAGGAAGAGGAGGAAGAAGATCTCCTCCAGCGGCAGCTCCGGCGCGACCTCGATACCGGTCATGAAGCGGGACCCGCCGCGGGCGAAGATGCCCAGGGCGATGCCGGCCGCATCCCACGCGAGGAAGAACAGGAGGCCGACGGCGAGGGTGATGCCCGCCCGGCGGGCGTCCCGCCAGAAGACGAGCCGGAAGCGCCGGTCGAGCAGCACCATCGCCGCGAGCGAGACGAGCAGGGCGCCCAGATAGATCAGGCTCACGGCACGCGCTCCGACCGCGAGGCCGTCGCGACGAGCGGCTCGGGCAGCGGCGTGGCGGAGACGTCGCCGCGCATCCGCTTCACGACGAGCTCGGCGCTGATCAGGCACATCGGCAGACCGATGCCCGGGATGGTCGAGCAGCCCGCGTAGAACAGGCCGTCGACGCGCGACGACGCGTTGCCAGGGCGGAAGAAGGCGCTCTGCCGCAGCGTGTGCGCCGGCCCGAGCGCTCCCCCGCTCCACGAGTTCACGTCGCGGGCGAAGTCCTCGGGCCCGACCGTGCGGCGGACGACGACGCGGTCGGCGAGGTCGGGGATGCCGGCCCACGCCCCGACCTGCGCGATCGCGGCGTCGGCGGTGCGTTCGACGAGGCGGTCGCCCGCGCCGTCCACACCTCCCGAGCCGATGGACTCGTCGGCGGGGACGGGTACGAGCACGAACAGGTTCTCGTACCCCTCCGGCGCGACGCCCGGGTCGGTCGCGCTCGGCATGCAGACGTAGAGCGAGGCCGGGTCCGGGATTCCCGGCTCGGACCCGTAGATGCGCTCGAAGTTGGCCGCCCAGTCGGTGGTGAAGAACAGGTTGTGGTGCGTGAGCTGCGGGAGCCTCCCGCGGATCCCGAGCATGACGAGGACCGCACCCGGCCCGGGGTTGCGCTTCTCCCAGACCCGCTCGGGATGCGTGCGCAGCTCCGGCGGGAGCAGTCGCGTCTCGGTGTGGTGCAGGTCGGCGGCCGAGACCACCACGTCGGCATCGAGCTCGCGCGGAGTACCTGACGCATCGACGTAGGAGACCCCTGTCGCGCGGGCCGCGGCGTTGCCGCCTGCGGTGCGGATCGCGGTCACCCGCGCACCTGTGACGATGCGCGCACCGGCCTCCGCCGCGAGCGCGGCGACCCGGCCGATCAGGGCGGTGAAGCCGCCCATCGGATAGCGGACGCCGTCGTCGAGGTCGAGGTGGCTCATCAGGCTGTACATGCTCGGCGCGCGATCGGGAGAGGTGCCGAGGAACACCGCGGGGTAGCCGAGGATCTGCCGGAGCCGCACATCCCGCACGTAGCCGGCGGCGTACCGGTCGAGTGGTTCGAGGAGCAACCGCACGAGGCGCCCGGCGCGGCGCAGGAGCGACCTCGTCAGCAGCGGGCGGAACGAGGCGAAGGTTCCATAGAGGAACGACGAGACGGCCATGCGATAGGTCTCGCGTGCACGGGCGAGGTAGCGGTCGAGCGCTGCGCCCGCTCCCGGCTCGACGCTCTCGAACAACGCACGGTTGGCGGCGCCGTCCGCGCGCACGTCGAGCGGCGGCCTCCCGTCCTCCGAGAAGACGCGGTAGCCGGGGTCCAGGGTGACGAGGTCGAGCTGCTCGGCCGTGCTGGTCCCCATCAGGGCGAAGAAGTGGTCGAAGACCTCCGGCATCAGGTACCAGGAGGGACCGGTGTCGAAGCGGAACCCATCGTGCTCCCACGAGCCTGCGCGTCCGCCGACAACGGCGGACTGCTCGAGCAGAGTCACGTCGTGGCCGTCGCGGGCCAGGAGCGCGGCCGACGCGAGACCGGCGATCCCGCCGCCGATCACGACGACCCGACGCCGGCCGGTCACCGCCGGGACCCCGTGCCGGCGCGGACGAGGATGGCGAGCTTGGTGCGCGTCGGTACGCTGACACGCCGCGTGAGGAGTTCCTCGGCCGGAGTGGAGCGGATGCGATCGCTCAGCTCGGCGAAGAGACCGTGGGCAGCGAGGACCGCGCGGCGGCAGTTGTCCGGCAGCTCCGGGATGACGTCGGCAGCAGCGCCCAGGTCGCAGTCGATGTCGACCACGAGGGCGAGCTTCTGCCGCTCGGTCAGCCGGCTGGGGTCGATGCCCGGGAAGTAGCTGCGGCCGAGCTCCGCGTAGTCGACCGCGAGGTCGCGGAGGAAGTTGATCTTCTGGAACGCCGAGCCGAGCCGCTGCGCGCCGATCTCGAGCCGCCTGCGGGTGTCGTCGGTGACCGGGCGGCCCGCCAGAAAGGCGGCGAGGCACATCAGTCCGATCACCTCGGCCGAGCCGTAGATGTAGGACCGGAGCTCCTCGGACGTGAAGTCGACCGGACTGAGGTCCCGTCGCATGGACGCGAAGAACGGGCGGGTGAGCTCGGTGCCGAAGCCGGAGGCGCGGGCGGTCGACGCGAAGGAGTGGACGACGACGTTGGCGCTGTAGCCGGTGCGCATCGCCCGCTCGGTGTCGGCTTCGAGGGCGTCGAGGAGGTCGCGCTGATCGGCGACGGAGAGCCCGGCCTCGGCGGCCGCGCCGTCGACGATCTCGTCGGCGACCCGGACGAGCGAGTAGACGTCCTCCACCCGCGGGCGCACCTCGGCGCCGAGAAGCCGCGTCGCCATCCCGAACGAGGTGGAGTACTCGCGGATGATGGTCGCGGCGCCGGCGTGCGCGGCGCGCGTGTACAGCGCCAGGTCGGTCGGCTGCGCCGAGGCCGAGGGCGTGGAGGCGACGGGTGTGCGCGTCATCGGATCCTCCCGACGCAGCTGCGGGCGATCGTGGTGAGTTCGGCGGCGAGGCCCGACGGCACCTCGGGCACGTCGATCGCGGCGACCGCCTGGTCGACGTGGTCGGCGATGAGGCGTTCGACGAAGCGGCGGGCGCCGCAGCGCTCCAGGATGTCCGCGAGTGCGGCGGCCTCCAGCACGGAGAGATCATCGCGGCCGAGGCCGGCGGCGATCTCGGGCCAGCTGTCGGTGCTGCGGGCGAAGGCGATGAGGGTGGTCTTCTTGCCCTCGCGGAGATCGCTCAGCACGCTCTTGCCGGTGTGCTGCTGATCCCCGTAGATGCCCAGGAGGTCGTCGCCGAGCTGGAACGCCGTTCCGACGAGCCGGCCGTAATCGGCCAGCACCGCGAGCAGGCCGTCGTCGCCACCGGCGAGGATCGTCCCGGCCATGACAGGGCCGGCGACGGAGTAGGCGGCGGTCTTGCGCTCGGTCATCCCCAGGACGGCCGGCAGGGACGGCGTGGTCAGCCCGATCGCGAGCCCCACATCGGCCAGCTCGCCGGCGGCGGTGACGACCACCGAATGGTCCAGGACGTCGAGCAGACGACCACGTGCGGCCGCCGGGATGTCGAGGCGGCCGACGAGAGCAGTCGCCGCGTGCAGGAGGAGGTCGCCGGCGAGGATCGACGCGGACTCCCCCCAGAGGCGCGCCTGCGGGCGCGGCGTGCCGTGCGTCGCGGCGTCGGCCGCGAACTCGCCGGAGAGGTTGGGGCGCCCTCGACGCACGGTGTCGCCGTCGATGACGTCGTCGTGGAGCAGGAAGGCGGTGTGCAGCAGCTCGAAGGCCGTGGCGGTGTCGATCGCCGCAGCGTCGATCTCGCCGCCCAGGGCGGCGAGCGCCGCGAGCACGAAGCGCGGGCGCATCCGCTTACCGCCGTCCGCGGCGGCGCGGGCACTGGACCACAGGTGCTGGTAGTCGTCCCCGTACGCCGCCGAGGCGGCGATGCGCTCCGCGAAGAAGGCGGCGAGCCGGCCGTCGACGGCCGCGAGGCCTCCCTCGATGTCGGCGGTCTGGATCCGTACGGACTCCGGCCGGTCGATGCGGGAATCGAAGCGGGTCATCCGGACCTCCTCGTGTGCGAACGACCATAATGTCTAGCCAAGATAGAAAATAACTTAGCACGCTTCTTACTCGTCGCATAAGATAGCCGCATGAGCTCCAGGGACGATGCGCGCCGCATCTCCGGGTCGATGATCGACCCGCGCGTCATCGACCCCCGGCAGGAGCTCGTCCGCCACGACGACCTGCCGGAATCCGAGCTCGCCGAGATCGTGGCGGTGCTGAGCGCGATGCGTGGCTGGCGTGAGGCGGAGCAGCGGCTGAGCTTCGAGTCGCGCAGCAAGATGCGGCTCAACGAGACCGACATGAAGGCCCTGCGGTACGTGATCGCCTCCATGAACGCGGGCATAGCGGTGACCGCCGGCGCGCTGGCCGAGCATCTCCACATCTCCACCGCCTCCACGACCAAGCTGCTGGACCGGCTGGAGGCGTCCGGCCACGTCGTGCGCCGGCCGCATCCGACCGACCGGCGAGCGGTGACGGTCGAGATCACCCCCGAGACGCATCGCGAGGTGCGTCGGACGATGGGTCTGCAGCACGCCAGGCGCTTCGACGTGGCGCGGTCGCTGACGTCCGACGAGCGCGCGGTGGTCACACGATTCCTGACGGATCTCAGTGCGACCACGCTCGTCACCCCTCCGCCGGCGGAGGACTGACGACCGACCGCAACCGGTCCGGCTCCGTCACGATGCGGTTCGCCATGCCGTTGAAGATGACGCCGTGGAACGGCAGGATCGAGTACCAGTAGAGGCGCCCGGCGAGACCGCGCGGGAAGAAGACCGCGCGCTGCCAGTAGCGGGACCCGCCGTCCGGAGCGGGCGTGACGGCCAGCTCGAGCCAGGCCCGACCGGGCACCCGCATCTCGGCGCGCAGCCGGAGGTCGCCTCCCTCGGGTCCGCGTGTGACACGTTCCACGCGCCACCAGTCGAGCGCGTCTCCGGTGGAGAGGCGGTCCGCGTCGCGCCGCCCGCGTCGCAGCCCGACGCCGCCGACCAGCTTGTCCATCCACCCGCGCAGCGCCCACGCCAGCGGGAACGAATACCACCCGCGCTCCCCGCCGATCCCCTCGACCACGCGCCAGAGATCGGTCGGGGCGGCGTCGGAGGTGCGCTCCCGCACATCCGTGTAGACCGTGTGACCGGCCCACTCCGGGTCGCTCGGCAGCGGGTCGCTCGGCGCTCCGGCGACGGACGAGTTGCGCCAGGTCGTCTCGATGTCGCCGTCGCGCATGCGCGCCAGCGCGAGGCGCACGGCCGTGCGGTACCCGGTGAGGCCTCCCTCGGGCGGCGGGATGACACCGTCGATGTCGTGCTCGTGCATCACGCAGTCGTACTGCAGCGACTCGATGATCGGCACCGCAAGGCTGCGCGGGATGGGCGTCACGAGGTTCACCCACTGGGACGCGAGCCACGGCGTGAACACCGGCAGGGACGCGATCGGCCGCTGCGGCAGCCCGGACTCCACCGCGAAGCCGTTCATCATCTGGCCGTAGCGCAGGATGTCGGGGCCGCCCACGTCGAACGCGCGCGAGACCTCGGGCGGCAGGTCGGCGGCCTCGACGAGGTAGTGCAGCACATCCCGGATCGCGATGGGCTGGATGCGGTTGCGCACCCACTTGGGCGCGGGCATGTACGGCAGCACCTCCGTGAGGTGGCGGATCATCTCGAACGACGCCGATCCCGAGCCGATCACGACGCCCGCCTGCAGCACGATGGTCGGCACGCCGGAGTCCAGCAGGATGCGCCCGACGGCGACCCTCGACCGGAGGTGCCGGGAGAGCGGCCCTTCGGGATGCAGCGCCCCGAGGTAGACGATGCGGCGCACGCCCGCCTCCTTCGCCGCGGTCGCCACCGTGCGGGCCGCCGCCGACTCCTCGTCCTCGAAGTCGCCCCGGGCGCGCATCGAGTGGACCAGGTAGTAGACGACGTCCATCCCCTCCATCGCCCGGGCGACCGAGTCGGGATCACCGAGGTCGCCCTGGACGACCTCGACGTCGTCGGCCCACGGCACGTCGGCCAGCTTCTGCGGCGAGCGCGCCAGCACGCGGACGGTGTGGCCGCGCTCGAGCAGCCGCGGGACGAGCCTCCCGCCGACGTACCCGGTCGCTCCGGTCACGAGTACACGCTGCGGGGTCATGCGCCGACCATACGCCGAGGGGCGCGAGCCGCAACCGGGGTCGGCGTGGCCATGACGCCGGCGTCATGTACGGTTCTGGCATGGGCAAGCTCGTATACGCCGGCACGACCGAGATCGGCTTCGAGGACCGCGTCCTCGCACACCTGCAGATCGTCATCGGTCTCAAGCTCCGGCGCAAGGAGGGGTTCTTCTTCTCCTGGCGGGATGAGCAGAGCGTCGGCGACGGCCGCAGCGCGATCTGGATCGACCCCGCCGTCCCCCTGTTGTTCCGCTACAGCGGGGGGCGTCAGCCGAAGATCAACAAGACGTGGCTGGAGGCGCTGACGATCTCGTCGAACAGCTCCGCCGGGCTGCAGCTGACCGAGGAGATCGGGGCGCTCGGCGCCGACGAGGTCGACTCGGACTCGCCTCCCGGCAAGTAATCCCCCGCAGACGACAGGACCCCGCGCTCGGCTGAGCACGGGGTCCTCGTCTCGTGTGCGGGCGATCAGCGCAGGTACTCGAGCAGCTCGGGGCAGCGCAGCCGCTTGAGGCTGCGGGTCTCGAGCTGGCGGACGCGCTCGCGGGTGATGCCGTAGACCTCGCCGACCTCGTCGAGCGTCATCGGCTTCTGGCCGTCGAGGCCGAAGCGCATGCGGACGACCTTCGCGTCGCGCGGCGGGAGGTCGCGCAGCCGCTCCTCGAGGTCGCGGTGGCGGAAGACGACCTCGACCGCCTCCGGCGGGGTCGGGAAGTCGTCGTCTTCGATCAGGTCGCCGAGTTCGGCGCCCTCGTTCTCGCCGACCGGGACGGCCAGCGACACGGTCTCGGAGTCGCTCATCTGCAGCTTGTGGACCTCGGCCTCGGTCAGGTTGGCGGCTTCCGCCATCTCCTCCAGCGTGGGCGTGCGGCCCAGCTCGCCGCCGAGGTCGCGGCGGATGCGGTCGAGCTTGTCGATCTTCTCCACCGTGTGGACGGGGATGCGGATCATGCGCGCGGTGTCGGCGATGCCGCGGAGGATCGACTGGCGGATCCACCAGGTGGCGTAGGTCGAGAACTTGTTCCCGGTGCGGTAGTCGAACTTCTCGACCGCACGGACGAGTCCGAGGTTGCCCTCCTGGATCAGGTCCATCACCGGCAGGCCGCGGCCCGAGTAGCGCTTGGCGATGCTGACCACCAGGCGCAGGTTCGCCTCGATGAAGCGCTCGAACGCGCGCTTGCCGTCGTCGGCGAGGTACTGCAGCTCGCGCTTCTCGCGGGCGGTGAGTCCCGGCCGCTTGCTCAGGCGCTCTCCGGCGAGGACTCCCACCTCGATGCGCTTGGCGAGCGCCACCTCCTCGTCGGCGGTCAGCAGTCGCGTCCGTCCGATCGAGTTCAGGTAGTCGCGTACCGGGTCGCTGGTCACTTCGAGCACAGTCATCGTGTCATCCCATTCAGCTCGTACTGTCGTGCGTTGCCTCGGTGTTTCGGCTGCGGCTGCCGGGGTCATCCGGGATCGCCGCACACTCAGAGTAGGCAGGGGGCCCTGGCCCCCAACAAGGGGTTGACACCGTACTCGGCGATGCGCTAGCCGCCTAGCCCCTGCTCCGTTTCGCCGGTCGTGTCAAGGTCCTCCCGGGAAATACCCACGGATCGTACGGTGAGCTTCGTGAGTACACGTACACCGGGTTCCCAGCAACCGACACTGTCCACGATCCGCACGCTCATCCCGGCGCGGATGGACCGCCTCCCCTGGTCGCGCTTCCACTGGTTGGTCGTGCTGGGCCTCGGCACCGTCTGGATCCTCGACGGCCTCGAGGTCACCATCGTCGGCGCGATCGGCAGCCGGCTGACCGAGCCGGACAGCGGCCTCGGCCTGACGACCGCACAGGTCGGTCTGGCCGCGGCGATCTACGTCGCCGGCGCGTGCGTCGGCGCTCTGGTGTTCGGGTACCTCACGGATCGCTTCGGCCGGAAGAAGCTCTTCATCCTCACGCTGGGGCTCTACCTGGTCGCGACCGTGCTCACCGCCTTCTCCATCGCCCCCTGGATGTTCTTCGTCTTCCGCTTCTTCACCGGTGCCGGCATCGGCGGCGAGTACGCGGCGATCAACTCGGCGATCGACGAACTCATCCCGGCCCGCCGCCGCGGTCTCGTCGACCTCGCGATCAATGGCTCCTACTGGCTCGGCACCGCCTTCGGCGCGGTGCTCACCGTCTTCCTCCTGAACGAGCAGCTCTTCGCCGCGGACATCGGATGGCGCATCGCCTTCGGCCTGGGCGCCGTGCTCGGCCTCGTGATCCTCCTCGTGCGCCGCAACGTGCCCGAGTCCCCGCGCTGGCTCTTCATCCACGGGCGCGACGAAGAGGCCGAGAAGCTGGTGGACGGGATCGAGCACGACATCGAGAAGGAGAGCGGCGAGTCCCTCCCCGTCGTCCCCGACGACAAGGGCATCGAGATCCGTCAGCGCCGCTCGACCGGGTTCGGCGAGATCGTCCGCACCGCCGTCACGCGGTACCCCAAGCGCTTCGTGCTCGGGCTGTCGCTCTTCATCGGGCAGGCGTTCCTGTACAACGCCGTCTTCTTCACGTACTCCCTCGTGCTCACGAAGCTCCTCCACGTGCCGGACGACGTCGCGCCGTGGGCACTCGTGCCGATCGCGATCGGCAACTTCCTCGGCCCGATGATCCTCGGCCACCTCTTCGACACCGTGGGCCGCAAGTTCATGATCACGCTGTCGTATGTCGGCAGCGGCATCCTCCTCGTCGGCACCGCCATCCTGTTCGACACCGGCGCGCTCGACGCCTTCTGGCTGACCGCGTGCTGGATGGTCGTCTTCTTCCTCGCCTCGGCCGGCGCCAGCAGCGCCTACCTGACCGTGAGCGAGATCTTCCCGATGGAGACCCGGGCCATGTCGATCGCCTTCTTCTACGCGGTCGGCACCGGCCTCGGTGGGATCATCGGACCGATCCTGTTCGGCCAGCTGATCGAGGGCGGCATCCACTCCGTCGTCATCGGCTACTACATCGGCGCCGGCCTGATGATCGCGGCGGGACTCGTCGAGCTCTTCCTCGGGATCGCCGCGGAGGGCCGCTCGCTCGAGGACATCGCGCAGCCGCTGTCGGCGGAGACGAAGGCCCAGCCCGCGACGTGACCGTCGCCGGCGCTGCCGGTCAGCTCTCGAGGAGCTCCAGCAGCGCCGGCTCGGGCACGCGACCGCCCGCCGTGTCGATGACCTCTCCCTGGCGGTACCGGTCGAAGACGCGCGGGTCGATGTAGCTGTTGCGGGCGATGGCCGGGGTGTTGCCGAGTGCGGCGGCAGCCTCGTTCACGGCCGCGGTCACGCGCTTCTTGCGACGCGACTCCGTGTCGCTGATGCCGAGTTCGGCGAGCGCCTCCGCGGCGACGATCGTGCCGTGGAGGGTGCGGAAGTCCTTCGCGGTGAACTCGCCGCCGGTCTGCCTGCGGATGTACTCGTTGAGGGAGGCCGGGCGCAGGGTGTGCCAGGTGCCGTCCTTCCACGAGAGCAGCCGCGAGCGCTGGCCGCGCAGCGCCTGGATCTGGGTCAGGAGCTCGGCGAGGTCGGCGTCGACGATCGTGCTCGTCCACTTCTGGGCCGATTTGGCGGGGAAGGTCAGCGTGATCTCGTCGCCGTCGATGCGGGCGTGCCGGCAGAGCAGGGTGGTGAGGCCACGGCTCCCGTTGGCGTGGAGATACTCCTCGCTGCCGATGCGGACGCTCCCGAGATCGATGATGCGGAAGGCGGCCGCGAGCACGCGGTCGCGCCCGAAGCCCTCCGCGCGGAGATCCATGGTCACCTTGCGCCGCGCCGACGGCAAGGTCTCCGCCAGCTGAGCGGCGCGCTCGAACTTCACGCGGTCCTGATGCAGCCGCCAGGAGTCGTGGTACCGGTACTGCCGGCGCCCGGCCTGGTCGGTGCCGACGGCCTGGATGTGCCCGCGCGCGTCGGGCGAGATCCACACGTCCTCCCACGCCGGCGGGATCACGAGCGAGCGGATGCGCTCCAGCTCGCGCTCGTCGACGATGGGATTGCCGGCCTCGTCCTCGTAGACCGGACCCTTCTTGCTGGCACGACGGTGGTATCCCGGCCCGGACGGGTCGCTGCGGCGCAGGCGCGTCACGCGGGCTTCTTCGCCTTCTTGGCGGGTGCGCTCTTGGCGGCGGTGCTCTTGGCGGCGGTCTTCTTCGCCGGGGCCTTCTTGGCGGGCTCCTTCGTCGACCGGCTGCGCTCGACACTGCGCTGCAGCGCCTCCATGAGGTCGATCACCTCGCCGCCGCCCTTCGCCTTCTCGGGCTCCTCGCCGAAGGTCTCGGCGGTGTCCATGCTCTCGCCCTGCTCGAGCTTGGCGTCGATGAGGCGGCGCAGCTCCTCCTGGTACTCGTCGGTGAACTTCTCCGGCTCGAAGTCGCCGGCGAAGCTCTCCATCAACGCCGCGGAGAGCTTCAGCTCGCGCTCGGTGATCCGCGGAGTCGAGTCCAGGGCCGGGAAGTCGGCCTCCCGGATCTCGTCGTGCCAGAGCATCGTCTGCAGCACGAGCACGTTGCCCCGCACGCGCAACGCCGCCAGGCGCGTCTTCTGGCGCAGGGCGAAGTTCACGATCGCGGTGCGGTCCTCGTCCTCCAGTGTCTTGCGCAGGAGCGCGTACGCCTTGAGCGACTTGGAGTCGGGCTCGAGGTAGTAGCTGCGGTCCAGCATCATCGGATCGATCTGCTCGTTCGGCACGAACTCGACCACGTCGATCTCGCGGCTGCGCTCGGCCGGGAGCGACGACAGGTCCTCCGGCGTGAGGATCACCGTCCGGTCGCCGTCGTCGTACGCCTTCGCGATGTGCTCGTACGGGATGACCTTGCCGTCGATCTCGCACCGCCGCTGGTACCGGATGCGGCCGCCGTCGGCGTCGTGCACCTGGTGCAGTGCGACGTCATGATCCTCCGTCGCGCTGTAGACCTTCACCGGCACGTTGACCAGCCCGAAGGTGATCGCACCCGTCCATATGGCCCTCATGCGCTCTATCGTGTCCGCGCATCGCCCTGATTTCAACCAGTGATCGAAGGATGTTCCCCGGCGTACGGTGGGCGCATGGCTGCGGATGACACCGAGACCGTCTCGATCGACGGTCACCGGCTGAAGCTCACGAACCTCGACAAGGTCATGTATCCGGAGACCGGGACGACCAAGGCGGACGTGATCGGGTACTACCACGCGATCGCGGAGGCGATGATCCCGCACGCCCGCGACCGCATCGCGACCCGCAAGCGCTGGGTGCACGGTGTGGGCACGGCCGACCATCCGGGCGAGGTCTTCTTCCAGAAGAACCTCGATGCCTCCTCCACACCGAGCTGGGTGAAGCAGCGCACCATCACGCACAAGACGAGCGAGAACACGTACCCGCTGGTCAACGACCGGGCCACGCTGGTGTGGCTCGCGCAGATCGCGTCGCTGGAGATCCACGTGCCGCAGTGGCGCGTCGGACGCGGTGACGCCCGGCGCAACCCGGACCGCATGGTGCTCGACCTCGACCCGGGCGACGGGGTGACCCTGGCCGACTGCGCCGAGGTCGCCCGTCTGGCTCGCGGCATCCTGACCGACATGGGGCTCGACCCGCTGCCGGTGACCTCCGGCTCGAAGGGCATCCACCTCTACACCCCGCTCGACGGATCGCAGACGAGCGATCAGATCTCGGCGGTCGCCCACGAACTGGCGCGGGCGCTGGAGGCCGACCATCCCGACCTCGTCGTCAGCGACATGAAGAAGGCGCTGCGGGCGGGCAAGGTGCTCGTGGACTGGAGCCAGAACAACGGCGCGAAGACCACGATCGCTCCCTACTCGCTGCGCGGGCGGCTCCGGCCGACAGTCGCGGCACCGCGCACCTGGCGCGAGCTGGAGGCGAAGGACCTGCGTCACCTGGAATACGAGGAGGTGCTCGAGCGCGTGAAGAAGCACGGCGATCCCCTGGCCGGTCTCTCCGCGGGCGGCACGGCCGAGGCCGGGCACCCGGACGCCGAGCAGCTGCCCGACGCCGCGGGCGATCGGCTGACGACCTACCGCTCCAAGCGCGATGCCGCCAAGACCCCCGAGCCGGTCCCCGCGGTCAGTCCGGACGCGGTCGACGGCCGCTCGTTCGTCATCCAGGAGCACCACGCCCGGCGGTTGCACTGGGACTTCCGCCTGCAGCACGACGGCGTGCTCGTCAGCTGGGCACTCCCCAAGGGGCCGCCCGTCGACCCGAAGCAGAACCACCTCGCGGTGCACGTCGAGGACCACCCGCTGGAGTACGGGACGTTCGAGGGCGACATCCCGCACGGCGAGTACGGCGCCGGGCACGTGGACATCTGGGACCACGGCGAGTACGAGCTCGAGAAGTGGCGGGATGCGGAGGTGATCGTCACGCTGCACGGACAGTCCGACGGCGGCCTGGGCGGCGAACCGCGGAAGTTCGCGCTCATCCGCACGGCAGGCCGGGACGGCGACGAGAAGAACTGGCTCATCCACCTGATGAAGGACGACGGGGAGGCGGCCGAGAAGAAGCCGGCGGCGAAGACGAAGGCGAAGCCGGACGCGGCGAAGAAGAAGTCGACGACGGAGCGCATCACCGAGACGCCCGTCTCCCCCATGCTCGCCACCCTCGGCTCCGAGAAGGACGTCGACGACGAGGACGACTGGGCGTTCGAGATGAAGTGGGACGGCATCCGCGCCGTCGCCGTCGTGCGCGGCGACCAGCTGCGGCTCACCACCCGCAACGGCAACGACGTCACCGCGACCTATCCGGACCTCGCCGGGCTCGTCGCGCTCGCTGACGGCCACGACCTCGTCGTCGACGGCGAGATCGTCACCCTCACTCCGCGCGGACGCCCGGACTTCGGCCTCCTGCAGTCGCGGATGGGACTGACCCGCCCCGCCGAGGTGGCCGCCGCCGCGGAGCGGGCACCGGCGCACTACTTCGTGTTCGACATCCTGGAGTTCGACGGTCACGACCTCCGCCGCACGCCCTACGACGAGCGCCGGTCGGCGCTGCAGGACGCGCTGCGACCACCTGGCGGCGACCCGATCCAGGTCCCGCCGGCGTTCGCGGGCGACCTCGCCCACGCCGTCTCGTCATCGCGCGAGCTGGGGCTGGAGGGCGTCATGGCCAAGCGCCGCGACAGCACGTACACGACCGGTCGCCGATCCCGCTCCTGGATCAAGATCAAGCACCATCTGGCCCAGGAGGTCGTGATCGGGGGCTGGACGCCCGGAACCGGTCGGCGCGCCGGGACCCTCGGCGCCCTGCTCCTGGGCATCCCGGACGGGGACGTGCTGCGCTACGTCGGCAAGGTCGGTACGGGCTTCTCGGACGCCGACCTCGACCGGCTCGCCGCCCTGCTGGCCGCGCACCCGCGCAAGACCAGCCCGCTCGAAGGCGTGCCCTCCGCCGACGCCCGCGGCGCGAACTGGGTGCGCCCCGAGCACGTCGGCGAGGTCGAGTTCGCGGAGTGGACCGGCACCGACCGCCTGCGCCAGCCCTCCTGGCGCGGCCTGCGGCCCGACAAGTCGCCGGACGAGGTCGTGCGGGAGGTAGGGTAGTCGTCGTGAGCACGAACGTTACCGCCCCCACCGCGGCCCACACCGAGGCCGTCACCGCCGACGACGAGCACGGCCCGCTCGTCCGCAGCCTCAGCGCCACCCTCCCCGGTGCGCTCGGCTCGGTCATCGCCACCGTCGTGGTCCTGGCGACCATCGTCTTCGGCATCTGGAGCCTCATCGCGACCTGGAGTGGCAACCCGGGAGCCGGCCTGCCCCTGTTCCAGGTCGTCGTCGCCGGCACGGTCGTCGCGATCAACGCGATCGCCGCTCGCAAGACCTTCAGCTACGTCATCACCCTCATCGGCGCCGTGCTCTGGCTCTGGGTGTCCGTCACGCCGTTCGAGCCGTTCTGGCAGACCCTGCTGCAGGCGGTGACCTTCACCATCATGGCCGCCGGCGTCGTCTTCTCGACCGCCGCCGTCGCGCTCAGCAAGAAGCCCCGCTTCTGAGTCCGGACGACGCTCCGGCCACGAAGGAGCCCGACGATACGACACTGGCCCGCCGGCGCCACTTCGTCGATCTCACCCCGCTGAAGGAGTCCCCCGCGTTCGCGCGGCTCTGGCTCGGCGGTGCCATCTCGGGCATCGGCGGTCAGATGACCATCGTGGCCGTCGGCCTCCACATCTACGACCTCACCGGCTCGACCCTCGCGGTGGCGCTCGTCGCCCTCTTCGCGCTGGGGCCGATGATCGTGTTCGGCCTCTACGGCGGCGTCCTCGCGGACGCCTTCGACCGGCGACTCGTCGCGCTCGTCACGGCGATCGTCGCGTGGGCGTCGACCGCGGGCATCGCCGTCTTCGCCTGGCTCGACATCCAGGTGGTGTGGCCGCTGTACGTGCTCACGACCATCAACGCCGTCGCGTCCGTGATGATCGGCAGTACGCGGCAGGCGATCACGCCGCGCCTCCTCCCCACCCGGCTGCTGCCCGCGGCGAGCGCCCTCGGCGGCATCAGCATGGGCGTGATGGTGACCGTCGGGCCCGCCCTCGCCGGTGTGCTGGTCGCGACCGTCGGCATCGCCTGGACCTACACGGCCGACGTGCTCCTCTTCACGGCGGCGTTCCTCGGGATCTTCACGCTGCCGTCCATCGTCCCCGAGGGCGAGCGTCAGAGCGCGGGACTCGCGTCGGTGCTCCAGGGGCTCCGGTTCCTGCGCTCCGCCCCGAATCTGAGCATGACGTTCGTGCTCGACCTCATCGCCATGACCTTCGGCCAGCCGCGCGCCCTCTTCCCCGCCGTCGGCGCGCTGCTGATCGGCGGCGGCCCGGTGACGGTCGGCATCCTCACCGCCGCCGGCGCGGTCGGGACCCTCGTCTCGAGCGTGTTCTCCGGCCGGCTGGGACACGTCCGCTGGCAGGGGCGCGCCGTGGAGCGCGCCATCCTCGTCTACGGCGCCAGCATCCTGGGCTTCGGGATCGTGCTGGCCGTCGTCGCGATCGGCGGCTGGAACGGCGGCGGCACCTCCATCGCCCAGGCCAACCTCCCGGCGCTCGTGCTCGCGACACTGCTGCTCGCCGCCTCCGGGGCCGCCGACAACATCAGCTCCATCTTCCGGATGACCATCCTCCAGGCGTCGGCGCCCGACACGATGCGCGGCCGGCTGCAGGGTGTCTTCACCGTGGTCGTGACCGGCGGTCCGCGTCTCGGCGACCTCTACATCGGCCTCCTGGCCCTCACCGGTGCCCTCTGGTTCCCGCCGCTGCTGGGCGGGCTGCTCATCGTCGTGCTCGTCGCGACGGTGGTGCGGGTGCAGGGCGCATTCCGACGCTACGACGCTCTCGACCCGACGCCGTAGCGTCAGCGGGTGCCTTCGCGTCAGCGGGCGCGGATGCGCCGGGCGAGTCGCGGATAGTCGATCACCACGCCGCCCTCGTCCACGCCGAGATCGGCGACGAAGCCGCGGTCGGCGCTCCGGTAGCGCACCACGCCGCGGCCACTCGCGGAGTCGAACGGCTCGGCGGCGCTGTAGACCTGCCGGCTCGCCCGCACCTCGAGGCTCGGCAGGTCGACCCACGCCATCGTGAGTTCGGTCTCCTCCACGCCACGCAGGGCGCCGAGCCGCAGGATGGGCATCGTGTTCGTGACCGGGCAGAGGGCGAGGTCGCAGTCCAGGGCGCCGTCGACGGCGGCGGGCTCGGCGAGACCGGGGTGCGCCATCGACTCGCCGTGGAAGGCCGTCGTCCCGTGCGCCCAGCTCTCGCTCGCCCACCGGCCGCCATCGTCCCGGGTCAGCACGAGCCAACGGGTGAAGCCGCGACCCGTCACCGAGACGTCGAGCCGCGTCGTCACCCAGTCGGGCCCGGTCTCGAGCGACCAGCTCGTGACGTAGTCCGTCGTCCGCGAGACGCCGAGGGCGTCCAGCCGGTCCGGCGCCAGCGTGACCGTCGCCGCCTCCAGCCGCTCCGGATCCTCGTCGCCGACCCACTCCACGTGCCGCACCGCTCCACGCATCGCCATCGCCTCCGTTCACCCGGCACGATACGCTCGCCGCATGGACGCAGCGACCTCGCTCGACCGCCGTCGGGGTGAAGGCGTGCGCCGGTCGCAGATGAGGAGACGTGTCATGCAGGCCTCGACCGTTGACCCGCGAACCATCAGTGCGGCGCTCGAGCCGGACGCCTACCGTGTCTATTTCCACGATGCCGATGGCGCGTCTGACGAATGGCGGCTCACAGAGGCTGCCTCCGTCGTCGAGTGCCTCGAGTGGGCCGACCGGCACGCGGACGACCGCACGTACGTCCTGTATGTCGAGATCCCCCGGACCGGAGGTGAACGACTCCTCGCCCGGCTCGCCGGCACGGATCCCAACGAGACATAGCCGCGGCCTGGTGTCGCCGGCCGGCGGCCGATCTATCGGAGCACGGGCGGCCTGACCGGCTCGGGCCCGACGTAGCGGGCGGAGGGGCGGAGGATCTTCCCGTCCGCCGCCTGCTCGAGCACGTGCGCCGACCAGCCGACGACACGCGCAGCCGCGAAGGTGGGCGTGAACATCGAGCGCGGGATGCCGCACAGCTCCATCACGATGCCGGCGTAGAACTCGACGTTCGTGTGCAGCTCCCGGCCGGGCTTCAATTCGGCGAGCAGCTGCTGCACGCGCTCCTCCACCCGCACTGCGAATTCCACGCGCGGTCCGCCGAACCCGAGGGCGACCTCCCGCAGCATCCGCGAACGCGGGTCCTCGGTGCGGTACACGGCGTGGCCGAAGCCCATGACGCGGCCGCCCGAGGTGACCGTCTGCGTGATCCACTCGTCGATGCGGTCCGGCGTGCCGATCGCGTCGAGGGTGTCGAGAGCGCGGCTGGGAGCGCCGCCGTGCAGCGGTCCCGACAGGGCGCCGAGCGCTCCGACGACGGCGGCGACGAGGTCGGCGCCGGTGGACGCGATGACCCGGGCGGTGAAGGTGGACGCGTTGAAGCCGTGGTCGATCGCCGCCGTCATGTACGCGCTCAGGGCGCGTACCCGCTCGGGATCGGGCTCAGCGCCCGTGACCAGGTAGAGGTAGTCGGCCACGTGGCCGAGGTCGTCGCGCGGCTCCAGCGGCTCACCTCCCTCGGCGAGGGTGTGCAGGCTCGCGAGCAGCACCGGCGTCACGGCGGCCGCGCGGACCGCGTCGACGAGCCGCTCTCCGGGGTCCTCGTCGTACACGGGGCGGATGCCGTCGGCGGCAGCGACGGCATCCAGCGCCATCCGCAGGCCCGCGAGCGCGTCCCCCGCCGTCAGCCGCGCGATCGCCGGGAGGAGCTCGCGCACCTGATCAGGGATGCGCCGCGCCTCCGCCGTGCGCGCACGGAACGCCGCGAGCTGCTCCGCGTCGGGCAGCTCGCCGTTCAGCAGCAGGAACCAGGACTCCTCGAACGCGTGATCGCGCGCCAGCTCGATCGCCGGGTACTGGCGGTAGTGGTAGAAGCCCTCCTGGCCGCGCACGTCGCCGAGCGCGGTGCTGGCGGCCACCACATTGGTGAGTCCGCGCGGGACGTCGATCAGGGTGTCGTTCATCCGGTCCATGAGGGTAGTGTGAGCGTGGATTTCCACTACGTCAACGTTGATCGGATCAACATGGATGCCCTCCCCCGCCTCACAGCGGAGCAGACCGCCGAACGCCTCGGGGTCAAACTCGAGACCCTCTACGCCTACGTGGCTCGCGGCAAGCTCGCCCGCGACCGGACGGCCGACGGCTCGTCGTTCGACCCGCTGGAAGTCGAGCGGTTCGCCGCCGCACGGCGACGCCGTTCCGCTCCGGGGAGCCCCGCGACCGGGCGATCGGACGGCCGCCCACTCATGGTCATCGAGACGACCTTCGCTCTCATCGAGGACGGCGACCTCGTCTACCGCGGGCGCCGCGCCGTCGAGCTCGCGCGCGAGCCGTTCGAGACCGTCGCGCGGTGGGCGCTCACCGGCGCGTGGGACGCGGACGCCCGGTTCTCCCCCGGTGCCGGGATGGCGGCCGCGCGGCGAGCGGCGGACGCGCTGCCCGCCTCCGCCGGTGACCGGGATCGCCAGCTGATCGCGGTGACCGCCCTCGCGGCGGCCGACCCGCTGCGGACCTCCCTCGACCCGGCGACCGTCGCCGGGGCCGCCGAACGGATGGTGGCGGGGATGGTCTCCGTGCTGCCCGTCGTGGGCGGCGGCGACGGCGCGAGCGAGACGGATGACGACCCGCTCGCACTGCGCCTCCACCGCCGTCTCGCCCCAACGACTCCGACCCCAAGCGCAGTCGGCATCCTGAACGCCGCTCTGGTCCTGCTGATCGACCACGACCTCGCGGTCTCCACCCTCGCCGCACGGGCCGCCGCCTCCGCCCGGGCGACCCCCTACGGCGTGGTGATCGCCGGGATGGGCGCGCTCGACTCCCCGCTGCACGGCAACGCCAGCCGTGCAGCTCATCGGCTGCTGGCTCGCGTCGTCGCCGGGGAGGATCCCGCCCGGGTTGTGGCCGACGCGGTCGTCGCCGGTTCCGGCGGCCCCGTCCCGGGATTCGGTCAACCGCTGTATCCCGACGGCGATCCGCGCGCCCGGGCTCTCCTGGACCTCCTCGCCGCCGAGGCCAACGCAGCGCCGGTCCTCTCAGCGGTGGAGGCGGTCTCCACCCTGCTGCGCGACCGCGCCGGCGCGCACCCCAACATCGACCTCGCGCTCGGCGCCCTCACGCTCGCCCACGGGATGCGGGACGACGCGGGCGAGGTGGTCTTCGCCACGGCGCGTGCGATCGGCTTCGTGGTGCACGCCCTCGCCGAGTACGGCGAACCGCCCCTCCGGCTGCGCCCCGTCGGCCGCTACACGGGACCGCTTTAGGAACGCGCGTGCCGCGTCCCGGGACGTCTGCGGCTGCGCGTGCAGGCGCAGACGTCCCGGGAGGGCGCAGTCGCTAGCGGCGCAGCGCCTTGCGCGCGAGCCAGTTGCCCAGGAACTGCGCGGCCTGCACCAGGATCACGATGGTGATGACCGCGATCCACGTCACCGCCCAGTCGTAACGCTGATAGCCGTACGCGATCGCGAAGTTGCCCAAGCCGCCTCCGCCGATGCTGCCGGCGATGGCCGAGAGATCCACGATGGCGACGAAGATGAACGTGTAGCCGAGGATCAGCGGCCCGAGCGCCTCCGGGATGAGCAGGGTCGCGATGATCCGCAGCGGGTGCGAGCCCATCGCCCGCGCCGCCTCGATCACGCCCGGCTCGATCGTGACGAGATTCTGCTCCACGATCCGCGAGATGCCGAAGGTCGCCGCGATCGTCATCGGGAAGATCGCCGCCGGCGTGCCGAGGAACGTGCCGAGCACGGCCTGCGTCAGCGGGGCGATCGCCGTCATGAAGATGATGAACGGGATGGGGCGGATGAAGTTCACCACGATGTTGAGCACGGTGAACACGGCCGGGTTCTCGAGCAGACCGCCCTTGCGGGTCGTGTACAGCAGCACGCCGAGCACGAGCCCGAAGATGCCGCCCAGCACCAGCGTGACGACGACCATCCAGAGCGTCTGGCCGATCGAGTCCAGGTAGACGGGCCAGAGAGTGGACCAGTCGCTCATGCGGACA
Organism: Leifsonia naganoensis; assembly: GCF_013410615.1. Lineage (NCBI taxonomy): Bacteria > Bacillati > Actinomycetota > Actinomycetes > Micrococcales > Microbacteriaceae > Leifsonia > Leifsonia naganoensis. Next base: position 3,410,684 of record NZ_JACCHJ010000001.1, on the reverse strand, counting down.
CCTCCTCGACGTCGGTGACGGTACGGAGCTCGGCGATCAGCGCATCCACCGCGGCGGGCTCGCCGATCAGTTCGAGCGTGAGACTGCCGAAGGACCGACCCTGCAGGGCGGAGATGCCGCCGTAGACGATCTCGAAGCGCACGCCGTGGCGGCCGACGGCGTCGGAGAGCACGGAGCCCAGGCGTCCGTCGTCGGCGACCCGGGCCGAGACGATGCGACCGGAGTGCTTGCCCCGCAGCCGCTCGATGTCGTCCGCGCCGGGCTGATTGCGCAGCACCGTGCCGACGAAGCGCTGAGCGGTCGACGTCTGCGGGTCCGAGAACACCTCGAACACGGTCCCCTGCTCGATGACCTTGCCGGAGTCGAGCACGGCGACCCGATCGGCGATCGAGCGGACGACCTCCATCTCGTGCGTGATGACGACGATCGTCACCCCGAGTTCGTCGTTGACCCGCTTGAGCAGCGAGAGCACGTCCGCCGTCGTCTCGGGGTCCAGCGCGCTGGTGGCCTCGTCGGCGAGCAGGATGTCGGGGTTCGTCGCGAGCGCCCGGGCGATGCCGACCCGCTGCTTCTGACCACCGGAGAGCTGGTCGGGGAACGACCACGCCTTGTCCGTCAGACCGACGAAGGCGAGCAGCTCGGCGACGCGCTCCTTGCGCTTGTCCGCCGGCCAGCCCGCCACCTTCAGCGGGTAGGCGATGTTGCCGAAGACCGTGCGGGAGCGGAACAGGTTGAACTGCTGGAAGATCATCCCGATCCCGGCACGGACGCTGCGGAGGTCGCGCTCCTTCAGAGCGGTGATCTCGCGGCCGTCGACGACGATCGTGCCGCTGGTCGCGTGCTCCAGCGCGTTGATGAGCCGCAGCAGCGTGCTCTTGCCGGCGCCGGAGTAGCCGATGATGCCGAAGATCTCGCCGCGCTCGATGGCGAGGTCGATCCCTTCGACGGCCGCGACCGTGGCGTCACCCGAGCGGAAGCTCTTGGTGACGCCACGGAACTCGATGATGGGGCTCACCGGGTTACTTCGCCGCCTCGATGTTCTTCTTGAGCGTGTCGAGCACGGCGATGAGATCGGCCTGCGGCTTGTCGACGATCACCGCGGTGTTCTTCGACTCGGCGAGCACCGAGTCGGTGACCTCCTTGGAGTGGTACAGCTCCGCGATCTTCAGGTAGGTCGCGTTGTCCTTGTCCTTCTCGCGCGACACGAAGGCGTTGATGTACGGCTCCGCGGTCTCGGACTTGGGGTCGTCCTGGAAGATGGCGGACTTCGGGTCGATTCCGGCCGTCAGCGCGAAGTTGTTGTTGACGATGGCGCCGTCGGCCGAGTTGAGCGCCGGAGCGGTCTGGGCCGCGTCCACCGGGATGACGGTGACCTTCGAGGCCGAGGCGTCGATGTCGGCCGGGGTGGCGAGCGTGTTGCCGCCGTCCTTGAGCTTCAGGAGGCCGGCCTTCTGCAGCACGAGCAGCGCACGCGCCTGGTTGGTCGCGTCGTTCGGGATGGCGATCTGCGCGCCCTGCGGGATCGCGTCGACCGAATCGTACTTGTGCGAGTAGAGGGGCAGCGGCACGACCAGGGTGGACGCGATCGGGACCAGGTTCTGCTTCGCCTGCACGTCGTAGTTCGCGAGGAACTGGAGGTGCTGGAAGAGGTTGAGGTCGATCTGGCCGTCGGCGAGCGCCGGGTTGGCCTGGGTGTAGTCGCTGAAGCCGACGACGTCGATGGTGATGCCTTCGGCGGCGGCCTTCTTCTTCAGGATGGCCCAGTACGGGGCGGCCTGCTCGGTGGTGCCGATCTTCACGGTGACGTTCTTCGCGCCGGCGGCCTGCGAGGAACCGTTGGCGGCGACGTTCACGGCGATCAGCACGGCGGCCACGATCACGACGACGACCGCGACGGCGATGCCCGCGATCCAGCCGACCTTCGACTTCTTCGGCTTCTCGGGCAGCGCCGGCGTCGGGGAGCCGGCAGGAGGGGTGGCGTCGGGCATGGCTGTGCCTCTCTCTTGTGAAGGGGGGAATGTGATACCGGTGTTCGTCCGCCGGTGGAACCAGCCTCCCAGCCGCGCGGTGGAGGGTCAAAGTGCGTTCCGAAATGTGACGAGCGCGCGTAGTGTGGCGAGCACCGAGCGAAGTGGAGGCCCACATGGGCGCGATCGACGACGACGACATCACCACGAGCGCCAGCGGCGGCGGCGAAGGCCCCGCCGACGGCGGAGCGAACCCCGGCGGGCACGACGGCGGAGCCGACGGATCGGCGGGCGAAGGCCCGGCCGACGGCGGCGCCAACCCGAACGGGCACGACGGCGGAGCCGACGGATCGGCGGGCGAAGGCCCGGCCGACGGCGGCGCCAACCCGAACGGGCACGACGGCGGAGCCGACGGGTCCGCTTGATGGCGACCGATGAGCGCGGGCCGGGCGACCGGCCCGCGCTTTCGCGCTGCACGGCGATCCCCGGTGACGCGTTCGCGTCCGAGTACTGGTCGCAGCGCCCCCTCTTCACCCGCGCGGCCGACCTCGGCGGCGACTTCTCCGACCTGTTCAGCAGGGACGACGTCGACGAGCTCGTCGCCGCCCGCGCCCTGCGCACGCCGTTCGTCCGGATGGCGAAGGAGGGTGACGTCCTCCCTCCCGCGCGCTACACGTCCGGGGGCGGCTTCGGCGCGGAGGTCGGCGACCAGGTCGCCAGCGACCGCGTGCTCGCCGAGATGGCGGCCGGAGCGACCCTCGTGCTGCAGGGGCTGCACCGCACGTGGGAGCCGATCGCCGCGTTCGCGCGGGCGCTGTCGGCCGAGCTCGGGCATCCCTGCCAGGTGAACGCCTACATCACCCCGGCCTCGTCGCGCGGTTTCGATCCGCACTACGACGTGCACGACGTCTTCGTGCTGCAGATCGCGGGCGAGAAGCACTGGCGCATCCACGAGCCCGTGCACACGGACCCGCTGCGGGACCAGCCCTGGACCGACCACCGCACCGCCGTCGCCGCTCGCGCGCAGGAGACGCCCGCGATCGACGAGACGTTCCGGCCCGGCGACGCGCTGTACCTCCCGCGCGGCTGGATCCACTCCGCCACCGCACTCGGCGAGCTCTCCATTCACCTCACGGTGGGCGTGGCCGCCTACACGCGCACCGACATCGTGGAGGCGGCGGTGGCGACCGCGGCGGACGTCCCGTCGCTGCGTGCCTCCCTCCCCCTCGGCTTCGACCCGGACGACGCGTCCCTGCTCGACCCCGAGGTCGACGCCGCGCTCGACGCGCTGCGGGACGCCCTCAGCGACCCCGGACGTCGCGCGAGCATCGCCGCCGCCGTCGGCGACCGCCTCCGCGCGCGTCGGAGGCGCGACACCCCACCCTCTCCCGTGCGGCCGCTGGCGACCATCGAGGCGGCCTCCGCGCTGGACGGCCGCACGGTGGTCACCGCCCGGCCCGGCCTGCGGCCGACCGTCACGATCGAGGTCGAGACGGTGACGGTCCGGCTCCCGGGTCGCGCGATCGCGCTGCCGATCGCCGCGCGCGCGGCCGTGGAGCGTCTGCTCGACGGAGCACCGGTCGCCGTCGGAGAGCTGCCCGCTCTGGACCCGGAGTCGGCCGTCGTGGTCGCACGTCGCCTGCTGCGGGAGGGCGTCGTCGTGGTCGACGAGCCGTGACGCCGGCGGCCGGCTGGCTGCCCTGCAGCGACCGCGCCCGCGAGCGCGGCGATCCGCTGCCCGGCACGGCCGGGTTCGGCGAACGCTGGCTCCTCGTCGAGATCGAGAGCGGCTGGGGACGCCACGCGTTCTTCGACTCCGCCCTCGACCCGGCGATCGGGGCCGCTCTCGTCGCGCGGGCGGAGGAGGCCGGGATCCGGCCGCTGGCGATCCGGCAGACGGGTCTGCGAGCCGGTGAACGCCGGGCGCAGGAGTCGTGGCGGTGGGCGCTGGTGGACGCCCGGCCCGGGCGCACGTCCCTCCGCTGGGGGCGGGTGGACGACCCCGCCGACCTCCTGGCCCTCCCGCTGGACGGCACAGCCGGTGAGCCCAGCGACCGGCCCGTGTATGCCGTCTGCACGCACGCCCGGCACGACCAGTGCTGCGCGGTCCGCGGGCGTCCGGTGGTGGAGGCGCTCGCGAACGCCTTCCCCGACGAGACGTGGGAGTGCTCGCACCTGGGCGGCGACCGCTTCGCCGCCACGATGATCGTCTTCCCGCACGGCCTGCTCTACGGCGGAGTCCCCGCCGCGGACGCGTCCGACGTGGTCACCCGGTACGCCGAGGGACGCGTCGACCCCCGGTATCTGCGCGGCCGGACCTCCCTCACCACGGTCGCCCAGGCCGCCGAGGCGTTCGCCCGGGATGTCTCGGGCGACGACGCGATCGACGCCTACCGCGTGCTCTCCGAGCACCCGCACCCCCACGGCTGGACCGTCGAGCTCGCACACGACGACGGCGCGGTGGTGGTGGAGGTCGCCGAGCGGCTCTCGGAACCGCTGCTCAGCACCTGCGCGGCCACGATCGCCCACCCGGTGCGGGAGTTCGTGCCCGGCTCGGTGCGGCCGGCCTGAGCTGCCGCACCGAGAGCGCGGCGGCTCGCTACGCGGTCTGGGCCGCGGCGACGCCCCACTGCTGGATCTTGACCATGTTGCCCGACGGGTCGCGGAAGGCGCAGTCGCGCGAGCCGTAGAACTGGTCGATCGGCTCTTGCAGGACCTCGGCGCCGAAGGCGCGCACGCGCTCGAAGAGCCCGTCGACGTCGTCGGTGCTGAAGACGACGCCGGGGAGCGTGCCCTTCGCCACCAGTGCGGCGAGCGCGTCGCCGTCGGCCTGCGGTCGGCCGGCGTACGGGTCGGAGATCACGATCTGGGAGCCGGGCTCGCCGGCCACGCCCATCGTGATCCAGTGGTGGCCGTCGTAGGCGACGTCGTTGAGGACGTCGAGACCGAGGGCGTCGCGGTAGAACACGAGGGACTCCGCGGGGTCGGTGGCGATGATGTCGACGAAGTGTACTGAGATGCTCATGGCTTCACTCTAGGAAGCGGTGGCGTGGCACCGCTTCTCCAAAACTGCTCGACTCAGCCGTGCTGGTGCGTGCGCACCGGCCGGACGCGCTGCTTGGCGATGCAGTCCGGCATCACCGCGACCGACAGGTGGTCGCGTGAGCGGTAGCTGGTCGGCGTCTCCCCCACGAGCTCGCTGAACTTGGCGCTGAACGAGCCGAGCGACGTACAGCCGACGGTCATGCACGCGTCGGTCACGCTCATCCCGGCGCGCAGCAGCGCCATCGCCCGCTCGATCCGGCGGGTCATCAGATAGCTATAGGGGGTCTCCCCGTAGGCGGCGCGGAACTGACGCGAGAAGTGCGAGGCCGACATGTACGCGTGCGCGGCCATCGTCGGCACGTCGAGCGGCTTGGCGTAGTCGCGGTCGATGAGGTCGCGCGCCCGCCGGAGCGCGGCGAGCGTCTCCAGCTCCTCGGGACTCATGCGTCCACCGTAGCCGCCTCAGCCGCCCTCGACCAGACGGATGAAGGCGCTCAGCTCCGTCACACCGGTCGGGGTGGTCGGCAGGAACTCGGCCAGTTCCGGCGAGTGGACGAGGTACGCCGCCCACTTGGCACGGGAGATCGCGACGTTCAGCCGGTTCTTCATCAGCAGGAACGACATGCCGCGCGGGGCGTCGGCCGCACTGGACGCGGCGAGGCTCACGATCGCGACGGCCGCCTCCTGCCCCTGGAACTTGTCCACGGTTCCGACGCGCACGGCCGGGTGCCCCGCCGCGTCGAGGGCCGCGCGCACCTCGACCAGCTGCGCGTTGTACGGCGTGACGACGATCACGTCCTCCGGGCCGAGCGGCTGGTCCTCGACGCCCGAGGACGGATCGCTCCACGATCGTCCCAGTGCTGCGCGCACCAGCTCGACGACCACGGCCGCCTCCTCCGGCGACGCTGTGGCGTTGCCGACGTGTGCCACCGGGACGGGGTGCATTCCGGGCTCGATCCCCGCGAGCAGCCGCTGGGCCGCGTCCGGGTGGGCGTGCAGGCGGCCCTCGTACGAGAGCACCGAGACCGACTCCGCCAATGCGGGGTGCATCCGCCGGCTCTCGGCGAGGAAGTAGCCGTATTCCGCGGGCAGGACGTCGTGGCCGTCGCTCACCCAGCCCAGCGCGGAGCCGTCGACGGGCTCGGGATGCCGCCCCTGGCTCACCTGCGGCAGCTGCTGCGGGTCGCCGAGCAGCAGCAGGTTCGCCGCCGCGACGCCGACGGCGATCGTGGACGCGAGCGAGAACTGCCCGGCCTCGTCGACGACGAGCAGGTCGAGACTGTCGCGCGGGATGCGAGCCGGGTTCGCGAAGTCCCACGCGGTGCCGCCGAGCACGTAGCCGCCGGCCGCGTTGTCCTCCGCGAAGAGCAGATGCCCGTCGGACGGCAGCACCGTGTACGCGCGCTCCTCATCCGGGTCCGCCGACGCACTCGCTGTCTTGCCGACCCGTGGCGGGTCGAGGCCGGCCGCGACCACGCGATCGAGCAGGTTCTCCACCACGGCGTGCGACTGCGCGACCACGCCGACACGCCAGCCGTGCTCGGCGACCAGCCGCGCGATCACGTGCGCGCCGAGGTACGACTTGCCCGTCCCGGGCGGCCCCTGCACGGCGAGGTACGAGCGGTCGAGGTCGAGGAGGCTCGCGACCACGGCGGCGATCCTCCTGCTGCCGTCGGCCGGCCCCTCGTCGGCGAGCGCGCCCGAGACGGTGCGCGGCGGTGTGCGGCGCAGGAGGTCGACGGTGGCGTCGACCGGCCAGGTTCCGGCCTGCAGGGCCGTGAGCAGCCCGGTGCCCCACTCGCGGATGGCCTCGCCCAGCCGGCGCGCGTCCGGCGGCGCGGCGGGGGTCAGAGCCGTCGGGGCGTCGCGGTACGGCAGCACGTCCCGCGGCAGCGTCTCGCGGACGACGACCGAACCGTCCTCCGTCGCGCCGATCACGGCGACGGTCCGCGCGGTGCGCGAGCCGGGCTGGGCGCGCGGCTGACGGAACGGGCCGGGGAACTCGTATAAGAGGAACGGGCCGCCGCGCTCGCTCACCCGGACGGCGCTGCCGGGCCCCCAGCGACCGCTCAGGAGGAGTTCGCGCCGCTCGACACGCTGCCCGTCGTCCTGGTACCAGTCACGCACGACGCGCACCGTGTCGACCGAGAGCACGTCGCGGGTCTCGGCCCACTCCTCGATCGGCTGGATGAGGCGGGCGTAGTGCGACTGCCAGAAGGTCTTCTGCTCACGCTGGTGGAAGTCGATGGCCGCGGCGGCCAGCGCGACGGCCGCGCGGTCCGGGGTGCGGTGCGGGTCCAGCGGGTCGCCCGCGTAGCCGAGCAGCGCCGCGCGCAGGGGCGACTCCTCCGGTGGCACGTCGAGCTCGTCGACCGGGGCGGTGCCCACCGGGATGCCGTTCTCGGCGGCCCGGTCGAGAAGCCAGTCCCGCAGGCGCAGCGTGCTGACGCAGTCGTACCGGTTGTAGTCGCCGAGCGCGTCGAGCAGCGGCTGCGCCTCGTCCTCGCGGCCCAGGGCGAGGAGGTCGCGGGCGTTGGCGTACTCGGTGATCGAGTCGGCGCCGTTGGTGACCTCGCTCTCGCGCAGCTCGGTGCCCATGTAGAGCGGCTCGAGCTTCTTGATCGAGTACGAGCGGGATCCCACTCGCACGGCCTTGCGCACCAGGGGATACAGGTCGACCAGCACGCCGTCGCGCAGGAGGCCGTCGACCTCCTCTTCGCCGACCCCGTGCCGGGCCGCGAGCGCGAGCAGGTGCGTCTGCTCGTAGGCGGCGTAGTGGTAGATGTGCATGCGCGGATACCGTGCGCGCCGTTCCTTCACGAACGCCAGGAAGGCCTCCAGCGCGAGCCGCTCGGCGGCGAAGTCGTGGCCCCAGAAGGCGGTGAACTCGGCGTTCACGTCGACCATGCCGAACAGGTAGTCGAGGCCCCAGCGCTCCCCCGCGCCCTCGGTGTAGAGAGGGTCGCCCTCGAAGTCGAAGAAGAGGTCACCGTCGTCGGGGTGCGGCAGGGCGGCGAGTACCGGCGCGTTGTAGACCCGCACGGGTGGGGCCTCCCCCGGCGTCGCACGCAGCTGCAGCCGCGCCTGCTCACGCAGCCCGTCGAGCGTCCCTTCAGGGATGCCGTCGACCGGGGCCGTGGACTCGGCGAGCGCGTCGATGGTGCCGAGCCCCGCGGCGACCAGGTGCTCGCGCTGCGTCACCCGCATCCCGGCGACGAGGAGCACGTCGCGTGCGGCCTGCACCTCGGCATCGCACGTGTCGCACCGCCCGCAGACCGTGAATCGGGGATCGCCCCACGGGACCGGCCCCCGGTCGACGAGGTGCTCGTCGATGACGCGCAGCAGGCGCGCCCGGCGCTTGCGGTACACGGGCTCGATGTCGGAGAGACGGTGCTCGCTCACCGATCCGTCGCCGAGCAGCAGCTCGACCGTCTCGTCTGTGTCGACGCCGAGGCTCCGCAGCTGGTCGGCGTATGCGGCGAGCTGGAGCAGCGCCGTCACGCGCGCGCTGCGGGCCAGCTTGGAGTCCTGCACGCGGTACAGGCCGTCGGGACGGCGCACGACGAAGTCCGCGAACCCGACGAACGCACCGTCGAAGAAGGTCGCCTGGAAGACGACCTCCGCGCCGCTCTCGAACGCCGCCGAGGTCTCGGAGACGGCCGCGGCGAGCGCGTCGGCGGTCAGCGACTCCGGGCGCTCGATCTCGGCGACCTGCCCCCCGAAGCGTTCGCGGTAGCGCTCCAGGATGTGGTGCTCGTGCTCGTCACCCAGCCGCGACGACCGCACGTACATCGGGTCCTCGATCTCGGGCGCCTTCTCGATCCGCCCCAGCTTCACGTCGAGCGCGCGCAGGAAGGCGAACTCGCACTTCGACGCCTCGGTCAGGTCGCTGGCGCTGGTGACGATCACTCCGTCGAGCACGAACACGCGCAGCCCCTTCCGTCGAGTCCCCTCAACCTATCGGGAACCCCCGACACCCCACGCGGCCGCGACGCTGCACGGGAGGCGCGTTCAGCCCTTGGCCGCCGCCTTCATCGCCCGCTTGTGCTCGCGCACACGGGTGAGCGAGTCGGCGTCCACGATGTCGGCGACCGAGCGGTAGCCCTCGGTGCCGTAGTCCCCCGCCGCCTCGCGCCATCCCGGCGCCTGCAGGTCCTTCTGCTTGCCGAGCAGGGCGAGGAAGATCTTCGCCTTCTGCTCCCCGAAGCCCGGCAACGCCTTCAGGCGACGCAGGACCTCCGCACCCGAGGGGTCGTCGCGCGTCCAGATCGCGGCGGTGTCGCCGCCCCACTCCGAGACGATCGCCGCGGCGAGCGCCTGCACCCGGCCCGCCATCGATCCCGGGAACCGGTGCACGGCCGGAGTCTGCTTCATCACCGCGGCGAGCGCGTCGGGATCGAGCGCCGCGATCTGCGCGGGCTCCAGCTCGCCGAGCCGGTCGCGCAGCTTCGCCGGGCCGGCGAACGCGGTCTCCATCGGGACCTGCTGGTCGAGCAGCATCCCGACCAGGAGGGCGAACGGGGAGCTGTCGAGGAGGGCGTCCGCAGCGGCGTCGCCCGTGATGTTCACTGCCATGCCCTCATCGTCCCACGGCGCAGACGACACCGCACGGGCGTCTGCCTCGGCGCAGGTCAGGCGACGAGCAGCAGCACGCCCGCGACCGCGGAGAGCACGGCGAGCAGCAGCGCCACCCCGAGGAGCACCCCGTGCACCACCAGGAACGGCGTCGCCTTGCCGGCGGCGTCGCGTGCACGGGTGTCCGTGCGGACGCGGGTGAAGAAGCGCGGCCACGCGAACACGTTGAAGAGCGCGTTGAGGAACAGGACGAGGGCGGCGAAGACGGTCATCGTCCCTCCAGCGTACGGGACGGCGCGAATCGCTCGGACACGAGGTCGAGGAGGGCCGTGGCCGCCGCGCTCGGCCGCGGCCGGGCGACCATCCCGAGCCGCCACTCGATCCGTTCGCGCAGCGGGACGGCCACCGCGCCCTCCGCCGGGATGACCGTCAGCGCGGGGAGCGCGGCGACGCCCAGGCGCGCGGCGACGAAGCGCGGGATCTCCCCGAGATCGGAGAGCTCCGTCGGCACGTGCCGGACGATCCCCATCGCGGCGAGCTCGCGGTCGAGGGTGACGCGGTTGCCGAAGCCGGCGCGCGCGTCCACCCACTGCTCGTCGGCCAGTTCGGTCAGCGAGACCTCCGCACGATCGGCGAGAGGATGCGACGCCGCCAGGAGAGCGACGAACGGCGAGACGGCGAGCTCCCGCTCGAGCAGCCCCGGCTGCCGGTCGGGCAGTCCGACGAAGGCGACGTCGATGCGCCCCTGCCGCACGTCCTCCGCGAGTCCGGTCGAACCGCTGGGCGACGGGCCGAGCCGCAGGTCGACGAGGGGATGCCGTCGGTGGAACTCCCCCATGATCGACGGCAGGTCGATCGTGCTGAGGTTGGTGAAGATGCCGACGCGTACGGCTCCGCGCAGCTCGCCGTCGCCGCGGGCCGCGTCGCGCATCCGGTCCACCGCCTCGACGGCGCCGCGCGCCTCCCGCAGCACCGCCTCCCCCGCCGCCGTCAACCGCACGCCGTGCGGGTCGCGGTCGAAGAGCGGAGCGCCCAGCTCGCGCTCGAGTGCCTGGATGCCGGCCGACACCGTCGATTGGGCCGCGAACAGACGCTCGGCGGCGCGGGTGAAGTTCAGCTCCTCGGCGACGGCCACGAGATACTCCAGTTGGCGGGTGTCCATGCGGCAATCGTATCCATCGATGGCCAAGATCGACGATATCCGTTGGACGCGATCGCAATATCGGAGCATCCTCAGAGCATGACCACGATCCGCGAACCCGAGACCTCGTCTCTCCCCGCCGTTCCGACCCGCCGCTGGCAGCTGCGCCACGGCACGGGCTTCTGGGTCATCGCCGCGGCCTTCCTCGCGGTGATGGCCTTCTCCACCGTCCCGACCCCGCTCTACTCGCTCTATCAGGCGCGCGACGGCTTCCCCACCTGGGTGGTCACGGTCGTCTTCGCCGCCTACGCGGTCGGGGTGATCGCGAGCCTGTTCCTCATCGGCCACCTCAGCGACTGGGCCGGCCGGCGCCGGATGGTGCTGATCGCGGTGCTCATCGAGATCGTCGCGGCGGCTCTGTTCCTGGTCTGGAACGACGTCTCCGGCTTGATCGTCGCCCGCGTGCTGTCCGGGATCGGTGTCGGCGCCCTGACGGCGAGCGCGACCGCCCACCTGAGCGAGCTGCGCGCGGTCGCCCGCCCGGCTGAAGGTCCGCGCCTGGCGGGGATGGTCTCCACCGTCGTCAACACCGGCGGTCTGGCCCTCGGGCCGCTGATCGGCGGCGCCTTCGCGCAGTTCCTGCCGGCGCCCCTGCTGCTTCCCTACGTCGTGTTCCTGGTGCTGCTCGCCATCGCCGCGCTGGCCATCGCCCTCGTGCCGGAGACGGTCGAGCGCGCGGAGGAGCGTCCTGCCTACCGGCCGCAGCGCGTGTCCCTCCCCGCGTCGGCCCGCGGAGCCTTCTCCGCCGCCGCGGTGGCCGCGTTCGCCGGCTTCGCCGTCTTCGGGCTGTTCACCTCGCTCGCGCCGAGCGTCGTCTCCGGCGTCCTGCACCAGTCGTCGCACCTGCTGGCCGGCGCCGTGCCGTTCTCGGTGTTCGCGGCGTCCGCGCTCTCGCAGATCGTCTTCGCCCGGCTCCGGATGCGCGCCCAGCTCGGTCTCGCCCTCGTCCTCATGCTTACCGGGCTCGTCGGTCTCGCGGTCGGCGTGCTCGTCGCGTCCCTGGCGGTCTTCCTGATCAGCGGTGTGCTGGCGGGAGCCGGCGTCGGCCTGCTGTTCCGCTCCGCGATCGGCGCCACGGCCGCCCTGGCCGCGCCCGAGCGCCGCGGGGAGGTGCTGGCCGCGATCTTCCTGGTCGCGTACGTCGGGCTCGCCCTCCCGGTCCTGCTCGTCGGAGTCGCCCTGATCGTGTGGCCACTGGTGCCGGTGCTCGTCGTGTTCGTCGGCGTCGTCGGTGTGCTCGCCCTGTTCGGCGGCCTCCGGATGCTGCGGACGGCCTGACCGCTCGCCTGCGAGGCGCGTCAGCCGCGGCGGTCCACGATCCGGACCGCCGTGGCACGCGCGTATCCGCGCTCGACCAGGTCGACCTCGAAGCCGGCGAGCCGCTCCAGGTGCCGGGAGGTCCGCAGACGGCCCACGTCGAACGGCTCGCACCCGATTTCCGTGACGAGACCCGCCACGAGTTCCTTGGCCGGGTCGTCGTCGGAGGCGAGCAGCACCTGGACCCGCTGGTCCGCATCCTCGGCGAGCAGCTCGGCATAGACGGTGTTGAACGCCTTCACGACGCGCGCCCCGGGAGCGGCCTCCGCCATCCGCTCGGCGAGCGAGGGACCCGCGCCGTAGCGGCTCTCGAAGTGCGGCGGGTCGAGCGGGTTGCCGATGTCGATCAGCACCCGCCCCTCCAGCTCGGCGGCGAGCGATCGGACGAGCTCGAGGGCCACGGCATCCCGCACCGCGACGATCACGGCGTCGGCTGCGGCCGCCCCGCGGTGATCGGTCCCGTCGACGGCCCCGATGGTGCGCGCGAGCTCCCGGGCCCGCAGCGGATCGCGCGAGCCGACGACCACGTCATGCCCGGCCCCAGCCAGGCGCCGGCCGAGCGCCTCCGTCATCGCACCGGTGCCCAGTATCCCGACCCTCACGGCGTCTCCTCTTCTCGGTGACTGCGGCGGCGCGGGACGTCCGCGGCTGCGCGCGCAACCGCGGACGTCCCTGGGCGCAGCAGTCGCTCAGCAGTACTCGTAGCGGTACGCGCTGTTCCCCTTGGCGACCACGTCCCGGTCGCGCAGGATCACCGAGATGTTCTTGCCCTGCGCGGCGCACGCCTGCGTGTACGCCGAGCGCGGGTTGTCGGTGTACTCGATCTCGATGACGTTGTTGCCGTAGACCGACGTGTAGGCGTCGCACTCGGTGTTGAACTGGCACTCCTCCGCGATGGCGAAGTCGAACCCGACCGTGTTCTTGCCCGCCGAGCCCAGCTCCGTGGTGTTCTTCTGCGCGATCGCGAGTCCCTTCTGATGCGCGTGGGCGGCCAGCAGGGTCGCGAGGGCGACGTTGTTCTGCTTGGTCAGGAGCTGCGTGCCGCCGCTCTTCGAGCGGGTCCAGGAGTCCAGGTTGTCCGGCTCGACGGCCTGGAAGCCCTTGCTCGCGCACGAGTCGATCCAGCCGTTCACGATGGCCGCGATCCGGGTGCGCTTGGCGGCGGTGGAGGTGTCGAGCAGGTACTCGTTCCACTCCGGGTCGCCGACCTTCACGCCCTTCGCGTTGCGGAGGATGAGGTCGCTGTTCGCCCCCGCCCACGTCGTCGTGTCGTCGGGCTGCGTCTGGAACGCGTTCACGTAGCAGACGTTGTATCTGCCACTCACGGGCGACGCCGTGTGGTCGCGGTCGACGATGCCCACCGACGCCGCCGGCGTGTAGACGCCGCCGATCTGGTAATCGAATTGCGCGTTCACCGGCGGCGGTGCCGGGGTCGCCGCCTGCGCGGCGGTCCCGCCCGCGACGATCGAGAGGGCGATCGCTCCGGCGGAGAGAAGGGTGGTCAGGGCTGTGCGGGATGAGGCACGCATCGGTGCTCCGATCTGTGGATGCCCCGCCTCGAGCTTCATCTCTGGCGTCACGCCCGGTGTTCGATCAGTCGGCGACCGGTAGGGCTCTCCACGGCGCGTTCAGACTACGAGAGCGAACGCAGCCGATGCAAGACGGGTCTTCGTCAGTCCGCAGCGACGAGCTGTACCCGGAGGGAGTCCACCCGCGTCGCGATCACGTCGTCCGCCGCCCAGCGCTGGGCCAGCCGGGCCAGGATGGCGTCGAGCTCCTCCCGGGTCAGTCCGCTCGCGAGCGCGAGCTGCACGACGAGCTCCTCGCCCGCGAACCGGTGCCCGGGGTCGCCCGCGGCGAGGCGCACGGCGTGCACACCGAGTTCCGTGGCGATCGACGCGTCGAAGGCGGCGTACACCTCGGGGTCCCGGTCGCTCGGAAGCCACCGCTCCCCGCGGGCGACCGCCCAGACGGCCGGGCGGCGCAGCACGAACTCGGTCTCGCTCGTCGGATCGAGCACGACGATCTCGGTCTCCTCGGAGGCCGCGGCGAGTGCGACCCGCCGCCCGTCCGCGGGGACCGGACGCGCGGCCGGGTTCCAGGTCTGCATCGCGGTCACGGACGAGAAGACGGGCAACACGCTGCGCCCGTCCGGGCCGGAGACCGTCACGATCGACAGCTCCTGCGACTTGTCCACGGTCAGTCCGGCATCCGTCGTGCCCTCGTCGCCGAGCTCCGCGACGAGCGGGATCAGGAGCCGGGAGGCGCGGAGCGCGTCGACCACGGCCTCCGGACCGACCTCGCCCGCACGGAAGGCCGCCAGCGCGCCGAGCAGGGCAGGAGGCGCCGTCCCGTCGTCGTCGCCGAACGGGTTGTCGTCGAACTCGCGCCCCTGCCACGGCTGCCCGGCGGAGTCGCCGAGCGACGCCGCGAAGTGCTTCAGCCGGTCGGCGCCCTTCTCCGTCGGCTGGCCGGGCACGCGGCTCCCGCCGCCCGCGCCGCCCGTCGCGTCGCGGCCGTCGGCCGGGTCAGTATCCCGCGACATCCAGCGCCTCGGGCAGGGTGAACGCACCGGAGTAGAGCGCCTTCCCCACGATCGCGCCCTCGAGGCCCAGGGAGACGAGTTCCCGCAGGGCGGCGATGTCGTCCAGGTTGGCGATGCCGCCCGAGGCGACGACGGGACGCTGGGTGCGGTCCATCACCTCGCGGAGCAGGTCGAGGTTCGGTCCGCGGAGCGTGCCGTCCTTGGTGACGTCGGTGACCACGTAGCGGGCGCAGCCGGCGTCCTCGAGGCGCTCGAGCACCTGCCACAGGTCGCCGCCGTCCTGGGTCCAGCCGCGGGCGGCGAGCGTGGTGCCGCGCACGTCGAGTCCGACGGCGATCGCCTCGCCGTACTGCCCGATCACGTGGGCCGCCCACTCCGGGTTCTCCAGCGCTGCGGTGCCGAGGTTCACCCGGGTGGCGCCGATCTCGAGCGCCTGCTCCAGCGACTCGTCGTCCCGGATGCCGCCGGACAGCTCGATGTTGACCCCGCGCACCTGACGGATGACCTTCTTGAGCAGCGAACGGTTCGAGCCGCGGCCGAAGGCGGCGTCGAGGTCGACGAGGTGGATCCAGTCCGCACCCGCGTCCGCCCACTCGGCAGCCGCGTCGACCGGGTCGCCGTAGCTCGTCTCGCTGCCGGCCTCGCCCTGCGTCAGCCGCACGGCCTTGCCGTCCGCGACGTCGACCGCCGGGAGCAGGACGAGCTTGGGCGTGTTGTTGAATTCGCTCACTGTGTTTCCTCGTTCGGGTCCGCGACGGCGGACGGGTGATGCGCGGAGGCGTCGGCTAGAGGGTGCCGATCCAGTTGCGCAGCAGCTGGATGCCGGCGCTGCCGGACTTCTCGGGGTGGAACTGGGTCCCACTCAGCGGCCCGTTCTCCACCGCGGCGATGAACGGCGAACCGTGCTCGGCCCAGGTCACGTGCGGCTTCGGGAAGGGGCCGGTCACCTCGAGGGTCCAGTCCTGCGCGGCGTAGGAGTGGACGAAGTAGAAGCGCTCGTCGTGGAGCCCGGCGAAGAGCCGCGAGGTCTCGGGAGCCTGGACCGTGTTCCAGCCCATGTGCGGCACCACGTCGGCCTGCAGCAGATCGACCGTGCCCGGCCATTCGCCGAGCCCCTCGGTCTCGACGCCGTGCTCGACGCCGCGCTCGAAGAGCACCTGCATGCCCACGCAGATCCCCAGCACGGGGCGTCCACCCGCGAGCCGGCGGTCGATGACCTCGTCGCCGTGGGAGGTGCGCAGTGCGTCGATGACGGCGGCGAACGCTCCGACCCCGGGGACCAGCAGGCCGTCGGCCTCCAGCGCCCGCTTGCGGTTTCCCGTCAGCTCGACGTTCGCGCCCGCGGCCTCGAGCGCCTTGACGGCGGAGTGCACGTTGCCCGAGCCGTAGTCGAGGACCACGACATCCGGGGTGCCGGAAACGCTCACAGCGCACCCTTGGTCGACGGGATGCCCGACACCAGCGGGTCGAGCGCCTTCGCCTGGCGGAACGCGCGCGCGAACGCCTTGAACTCCGCCTCGGCGATGTGGTGCGGGTCGCGACCGCCGACCACGGTGATGTGCGCCGTCATCGCGGCGTTGAAAGCGATGGCCTCGAAGACGTGCCGCACCATGGAGCCGGTGAAGTGGCCGCCGATCAGGTGGAACTCGAACCCGGCCGGCTCTCCCGTGTGCACGAGGTAGGGACGGCCGGAGAGGTCCACGACGGCCTGCACGAGCGCCTCGTCGAGCGGCACGAGCGCGTCGCCGTACCGGGAGATGCCGCTCTTGTCGCCGAGCGCCTGACGGATCGCCTGGCCGAGCACGATCCCCACGTCCTCCACGGTGTGGTGCACGTCGATCTCGGTGTCGCCGTTGGCGCGCACGCGCAGATCGGTCAGCGAGTGCTTCGCGAACGCCGTGAGGAGGTGGTCGTAGAACGGCACGCTCGTGGCGATGTCGGCCACGCCCGTCCCGTCGAGGTCGAGGCTCAGCTCGATGCTCGACTCACTGGTCTCCCGCTGGAGGCTGGCGGTGCGATTCGTCATGACTGCGAGTTTACTGGGGCGGCGGAGCCGGACGGGCGCCCGAGGGCGGCCAGCGCCTCGAGGAAGGCGGTGGTCTCCGGCTCGGTCCCCGCCGTGACGCGCAGGTGGTTCGGGATGCCGACGTCGCGGATGAGGATGCCCCGCTCCAGGAGGGCCTCGAACACCGCGTGCGGGTCGTCCACGCCGCCGAAGAGCACGAAGTTGCTCCCGCTGCGGTGGGGCGCGTAGCCGAGCCGGGCGAGCTCGGTGACGAGGCGGTCACGCTGCAGGCGGATCTCCCCCACCATCGCGAGCATCTCGTCGGAGTGGGCGAGGGCGCCGAGTGCGGCCGCCTGGGTGAGTGCGGAGAGGTGGTACGGGAGGCGCACCAGGCGCAGGGCGTCGACGACGGCCGGGTCGGCCGCCAGATACCCGACGCGGGCCCCTGCGAAAGCGAACGCCTTGCTCATCGTGCGCGAGACGAGGAGACGCGGCCGCCCCTCGAGCAGGGTGAGAGCCGACGGCTCGCCGTCGGGCATGAACTCGGCGTAGGCCTCGTCCACGACGACGATCCCGCGGGCCGCGTCGTACGCCGCCTCGATCGTGTCGAGGGAGAGCGGGGTGCCGGTGGGGTTGTTCGGCGAGCAGAGGATGACGATGTCCGGGTCGGCACGGCGGATCTCCGCCGCAGCGGTCTCCGGTGTCAGCTCATAGTCGGCATCGCGAGCGCCGGCGATCCAGCTCGTCCCGGTGCCCGAGGCGAGCAGCGGGTACATCGAGTAGGTCGGGGCGAAGCCGAGCAGGCTGCGGCCGGGACCGCCGAAGGCCTGCAGGATGTGCTGCAGCACCTCGTTGGACCCGTTGGCCGCCCAGATCCAGCTCGCGTCGAGGCCGTGCCCGAGGTAGCGCGCGAAGGCCTCGCGGAGCTCGGTGAACTCGCGGTCCGGGTAGCGGTTGACGCCGGTGATGGCGACCGCGACGCGGGCGACGATGTCGGCCGCGACGTCCTCCGGAACCGGATGCGTGTTCTCGTTCACGTTGAGAGCGACGGGAACGGACTTCTGCGGGGCGCCGTACGGCGTCCGGCCACGCAGATCATCACGGATCGGAAGGTCGGAGAGGGAGGTCACCCATCCATGCTAGCCATGCCCGGGAGCGCGTCCTCCCACATGACGAACGGCCGCGGGATGGTCAGCGCCGCGTGAGGGTCAGTGCGCGTACTGGGTCGGGATGGCGAGCTGCTGACCCGGCGAGACCACGCCCGAGGCGTCGAGACCGTTGAGCTGCACGAGCGCGGCGATCACGTCACGCGGGTCGGCGCTCGGCGCAACGCGCTCGGCGACCGACCACAGGGAGTCGCCCGACTCGACGGTCACGTGCTGGAAGCTCACGTGCGTCTGCTCGCTGGTGGCGACCGCTCCCCCGCCGTTGAGGGCGAAGGTGAGGGCGCCGATGACGAGAGGAAGAGCCACGAGTGCCGTCAGGACGGCGCGACCGCGCCGCGTGAGACGGAGTCGCGTGCGTGCGCCCGCGGGGAAAGCGGGAATCGTGCTGCTCACCATCGCCGTCGTGCTCATGGCTCTGACCTCCTCATGCTCCGCGGATGCGAAGCTTTGTTCCGAATGTATCTTCGAATGTTCGAAATCGCAAGACTCGATACGCGAGGAATTCGTCCACGGATTTCGAGACACACTCGAACACATGTTTGTTTCCGGCCGTATCGTGGATACAGTTTCGATTGTCTGGAGTTCACCTTTCCAGGCACCACCGACATTCGAGACGAGCGGATGCGGTCGAGGTCACGAAGGGACGAGCGTGTCGAACGAGAACCAGGCTCCACGAGGGGGCACGCGCCGCCGCAAGAACCTCAGCGAGAAGCAGCTCGCCATCCTCGACGTGATCCAGAAGTCCGTCAGCCAGCGGGGCTATCCGCCGAGCATGCGCGAGATCGGCGACGCCGTCGGGCTGTCCTCCCTCTCGTCGGTGACCCACCAGCTCAACCAGCTGGAGCTGAGCGGCTACCTCCGCCGCGACCCGAACCGGCCGCGCGCGCTCGAGATCCTCATCGACCTGCCCTCCACCTCGTCGGAGTCCGTCGACTACGAGAACCAGACGCCGGTCGGCGACGCGGCCATGGTCCCGCTCGTCGGACGCATCGCCGCGGGCGTTCCGATCACCGCCGAGCAGCAGGTCGAGGAGGTCTTCCCCCTTCCCCGTCAGCTGGTCGGCAACGGCGACCTCTTCATGCTGAAGGTCGTGGGCGAGTCGATGATCGACGCGGCCATCACCGACGGCGACTGGGTCGTCGTCCGCCAGCAGAACACGGCGGAGAACGGCGACATCGTCGCGGCCATGCTCGACGAGGAGGCCACCGTCAAGGTGTTCCGTCAGCGCGACGGCCACACCTGGCTGCTGCCGCGCAACTCCAACTTCGAGCCCATCGTCGGTGACTTCGCCCAGATCCTCGGCAAGGTCGTCGCGGTCCTCCGCGCCGTCTGACCGGCTCCCACCCGAGCGGCGACCGCACATTTGTGCCGAATGTCGCGAAAGCGCGCCTCGTAAGCCACATTTGTGACGAATGTGGGGCGGGCTGAACCCGCGCCCTCATCACGCCCAGCCGAGCTCCTGCAGCTTCGCGTCGTCGAGCCCGTAGTAGTGGCCGATCTCGTGCACCAGCGTCACGCGCACCCGCGCGCGCAGCTCGTCCAGGCTCGAGCAGCTGGCCTCGAGATTGTTGCGGAACAGCGTGATGCGGTCCGGCAGCTCGCCGAAGCCGTAGACGCCGCGCGTCGTGATCGGTCGCCCGCTGTACAGCCCGAACAGCCGCGGCCGGTCCCCCGACGGCTGGTCCTGGATGAGGAACGCCACGTTGTCGAGCTTCCCGACGATCTCGTCCGGGAGGGCGTCGAACACTGCGCCCACCAGATCCTCGAACTCCGCGTCCGTCATCTGCACCATGCGCCCATCCTGGCGCACGCAGACGGGGTCGCGTCCGGCCGTCCGCCCACGGCGGAACCGGCAGTCCGCGACCCCGGAGTCGCTGCTACGCGTCGACCGAGACGCGCTCGCGCACCGCGCGGGTGGCCTCGAGGATGTTGCGCAGCGAGGCGACGGTCTCGTCGTAGCCGCGCGTCTTGAGACCGCAGTCCGGGTTGACCCAGAGCTGGCGGCCCGGGATCGCGCTCAACGCGGTCTCGAGCAGCTCGGTGACCTCGGCGACCGACGGCACGCGCGGCGAGTGGATGTCGTAGACGCCCGGGCCGATGCCGTGCTCGAAGCCGGACGTCTGGATGTCGTGGACGACCTCCATGCGGCTGCGGGCCGCCTCGATGCTGGTCACGTCGGCGTCGAGGTTGCGGATGGCGTCGATCACCACGCCGAACTCCGAGTAGCAGAGGTGGGTGTGGATCTGGGTCTCGTCGCGCACGCCCGCCGTCGCCAGACGGAAGGAGCCCACCGACCAGTCGAGGTACTCCTCCTGCGCCGACCGCTTCAGCGGGAGCAGCTCGCGCAGCGCCGGCTCGTCGACCTGGACGACGCGGATGCCCGCCGACTCCAGGTCTTCGATCTCGTCGCGCAGCGCGAGGGCGACCTGGCGGGCGGTCTCGCCGAGCGGCTGGTCGTCGCGGACGAACGACCACGCGAGGATCGTCACCGGGCCGGTCAGCATGCCCTTGACCGGCTTCTCGGTGAGGCTCTGCGTGTACGTCGACCAGTCCACCGTGATCGGCTTCGGCCGCGAGACGTCGCCCCAGAGGATCGAGGGACGCGTGCAGCGGGAGCCGTACGACTGCACCCAGCCGTTCTGCGTGACCGCGAAGCCGTCGAGGTTCTCGGCGAAGTACTGGACCATGTCGTTGCGCTCGGGCTCGCCGTGCACGATGACGTCGATCCCGATCTCCTCCTGGAGGTCGACGACGCGCTTGATCTCCGCCTGCATGCGGGCGAGGTACTCCGCTTCCGTGATCAGCCCCTTCACGAGCTGCGCGCGGGAGCGACGGATGTCGCCGGTCTGGGGGAACGAGCCGATGGTCGTCGTCGGGAGGAACGGCAGGCCGAGCGCCGCGTCCTGGGCCGCGAGACGGTCCTCGTACGCGCCGCGGCGGAAGTCCGCCTCGGTGAGCGCCGCCTCCCGAGCACGTACCGCGTCGACGCGCACGCCAGGAGCGGAGGCCCGGTCGGCCAGGGATGCGGTGGCGGCCGTCAGGTCGTCCTGGATCGACTCGTGTCCATCGACCAGCCCGCGGGCCAGGATCGCGATCTGCGCGACCTTCTGGTCGGCGAAGGCGAGCCAGCTCTTCAGGCGCGCGTCGAGCTCCGGCTCGTCCTCGACGTCGTGCGGCACATGCAGCAGCGAGGTGGAGGTGGAGACCGCGACGTCCGGGCTCAGCGACAGCAGCTCGGTCAGCGACCCGAAGGCCGCCTCCAGGTCGCCGCGCCAGATGTTGTGGCCGTCGACGACGCCGCCCACGAGGGTCTTCGTGGCGAGGGAGCCCGCCGTCTGCGCGTCCAGGCCGGTGGGCAGGGAGCCGCGGACCAGGTCGAGCGAGAGCGCCTCCACCGGCGAGGCGGCGAGCACCGGGAGGGCGTCGTCCAGGCTGCCGTACGGGGCGGCCACGAAGAGGGCGGGCCGTTCCGCGACGGCGCCGAGGTCGGCGTACGCCGTGCGCAGCGCCTCCAGCACCTCCGCCCGCGGCTCCTCGATGCTCTCGCTGACGAGGGCCGGCTCGTCCAGCTGCACCCACGGCGCCCCTGCGGCGCCGAGGCGGGCGAGCAGTTCGCGATACACCGGCAGCAGGTCCGCCAGCCGCGAGAGCGGGCGGAAGCCCTCGGGAGCCTCGTCCGACGCCTTGCTCAGGAGCAGGAAGGTCACCGGCCCGACGATCACCGGGCGGGTGACGAAGCCGGCGTCGCGCGCCTCCTCGAACTCCCGCACCAGGCGGTCGGATGCCAGGCGGAAGTCGGTCTCCGGCCCGATCTCGGGCACGAGGTAGTGGTAGTTGGAGTCGAACCACTTCGTCATCTCGAGCGGGGCGTTGTCGCCCTCGCCGCGCGCGATCGTGAAGTAGCCGGCGAGGTCGACGCTGCCGTCCGCTCCGACGAGCCCGGCGAACCGGGTCGGCACGGCTCCGACGGCGACCGCGGCGTCGAGCACCTGGTCGTAGTAGCTGAAGCTCTCCGGGATGGCGGCATCGTCACGCCCGAGGCCCAGGGCGGCGAGGCGTTCGCGCGTCGCGGCGCGCAGGCCGGCGGCGGTCGACTCCAGCTCGTCCGCCGTGATGGCGCCCGCCCAGAAGGACTCGACGGCCTTCTTGAGCTCGCGGCGGCGCCCGATGCGCGGATAGCCGAGGATCGTTCCGGCCGGGAAGGCGGCGCGGGAGGTGGAGGTCATGCTGGTTCCCTTTCGGTTGCGGAGGAGATGGAGTCGGGGGCGGGCAGCACGCCGATCCGGTCGAGGACCGACAGCACCGCCTCGCTCTGGTTGAAGGTGTAGAGGTGGAGGCCCGGAGCGCCACCGTCGAGCAGGCGCCGGCCGAGACCCGCGGCCCACTCGATGCCGATCTCGCGACGCCCCTCGTCGGTCGGCTCGACCTCGAGCTGGATCGCGAGATCGCTCGGCAGGTCCTCGCCGCTGAGTTCCAGCATCCGGCTCAGCCGGGCGGGTGACGTCACCGGCATGATGCCGGGCAGGATCGGGAAGGCGACGCCGGCATCGTTCGCCTTCTGGGCGAACGACAGGTAGTCCTCGGCGTGGAAGAAGAGCTGCGTGATGCCGAGGTTCGCACCGGCGGCCTGCTTCGCGAGCAGGGCGTCGATGTCCTGGGAGATCGAGTGGGACGCCGGGTGCCCGTTGGGGAAGGCCGCGACCGCGATCTGCACGTGCTCGCGCCGGGTGAGCACCGCCTGCGCCGGCAGCCCGGGCACAGTCAGCTCGCCGTACGGGACGCGTTCGGCCTGCACCCGGTGGATGAGCTGCACGAGCTCGGCCGAGCTGCGGATGTCGCCGATGCCGTCCTCGCCCGGGGCCGCACCCTCGGGCGGGTCTCCCCGCACCGCGAGGAAACGGCGCACACCGGCATCCAGGAACTCGCGGATGAGGCGGTTGGCCTCCTCGTGCGACGACCCGACGCACGTCAGGTGCGCCATCGGGCTGACGTCGGTGCGCTCCAGGATGTGGCGCAGCACGTCGAGGGACGATGTGCGGGACGAGCCGTTCGCCCCGTAGGTCACGGAGATGAAGTCCGGGCGCGCGGCGGCGAGCCGGTCGATGGTGGCGGGCAGCGCGGCGGCGGCCCGCTCGTTGCGCGGCGGGTAGAGCTCGAAGGAGTACCGCGCGGTGGTACAGCTCATGAGGTCCTCGGGGTGGTCGATCAGCGGCACGGACACCCCGCCTCGGGCCTCACGGCGAGGGGCAGGGTTTCACGGGCGGGTGCCGGGCTCGGCTGTCGCACCACCGAGCGGTCGTCCGCTGCGGTTGAGTGCCGAATCTAGCAACGCGAAAGGCCGGACGGAATCGCGGGTGTCATCATTCGACACACGCGCTCCGTCCGGCCTTCCTGTCGCCGGTGCGGCCTCAGGTGTTCAGACCGCGAAGGGCTCGAACACCGCCGTGTACTCCGGCATGATCTTCGCGTGCACGCGGGTGCCCTCCTCCACGTACTCCGTGGCGAGGACGCGCCCGCGCTCATGCAGGGCTGAGATCAGGTCGCCCCGGTCGTACGGCACCATCAGCTCCACCTCCACCGAGAGGTCGGGCAGCAGCCGCGAGATCGCGGCGAGAACCTCGTCGATGCCCTCGCCCGTTCGCGCGGAGGCGAAGATCGCCCCCGGCTCCAGGCCGCGCAGCACGAGCCGCTCGTCGGGTCCGATCAGGTCGGACTTGTTGAAGACCACGATCTCCGGGATGTCGCGGGCACCGACCTCGCCGATGACGTCGCGGACCGTCGCCAGCTGCGACGCGGGGTCGGGGTGGGAGCCGTCGACGACGTGCAGGATGACGTCGGAGTCGGCCACCTCCTCCAGCGTCGAGCGGAACGCCTCCACCAGCTGGTGCGGCAGGTTTCGCACGAAGCCCACCGTGTCGGCCAGCGTGTAGAGCCGGCCGTCGGCGGTCACCGAGCGGCGCACGGTCGCGTCGAGGGTCGCGAACAGCGCGTTCTCGACGAGCACGCCCGCCTTGGTCACGCGGTTCAGGAGGCTCGACTTGCCGGCGTTCGTATAGCCGGCGATCGCGACCGACGGCACCGAGTTGCGGTTGCGGTTCGCACGCTTGGCCTCGCGGGCCGGCTTGAACCCGGCGATCTGCTTGCGCAGCTTCGCCATCCGCGTGTGGATGCGTCGGCGGTCCAGCTCGATCTTCGTCTCACCGGGACCACGCGAACCCATGCCCGCGCCGGCGCCGCCGACCTGGCCACCGGCCTGCCGCGACATCGACTCGCCCCAGCCGCGCAGGCGAGGGAGCAGGTACTCGAGCTGCGCGAGCTCGACCTGCGCCTTGCCCTCGCGGCTCTTGGCGTGCTGGCTGAAGATGTCGAGGATCACCGCGGTGCGGTCGATCACCTTCACCTTCACGACGTCCTCCAGGGCGCGCCGCTGGCTGGAGGCGAGTTCCGTGTCGGCCACGACCGTGTCGGCGCCGAGGGCGGCGACAACGCTCGCGAGCTCTTCCGCCTTGCCCCGGCCGAGGTACGTGCTCGGGTCGGGATGCGGGCGGCGCTGCAGGAGGCCGTCGAGCACCACGGCGCCGGCGGTCTCCGCCAGGGCGGCGAGCTCGCGCATGGAGTTCTCGGCGTCCTGCAGGCTGCCCTGCGAGTACACGCCGATCAGCACCACGTTCTCGAGCCGCAGCTGCCGGTACTCGACCTCGGTGACGTCCTCGAGCTCGGTCGAGAGGCCGCTGACGCGGCGCAGTGCCGCACGCTCCTCCCGGTCGAACTGCTCGCCGTCGTGCGAGCCGTCGGTGGTGTCCGTCGACTGCAGCGCCTGCGCCCCGGTTCCGAACAGCGTCACGCTCGCACGGTTCTTCTCGGTCGCCAGCACGCGCGCGACGACGTCGTCGGCCTCGTGTTCTTCGATATTCGTTCGTTCAGTCATCGTTCGTCCCCGTTCCGGGTCCATCCCAGTTTGTCAGTTCGGCTGCGTCCTGTACGGTCCTCTTATGGCGAGCGGAGACCACTACTTTTCCACGGCTCCCGAGAGCGAGACGAACCTGCGGCCGATCACCGTACGACTGGCCGGCCAGACGTACGAGCTGACGACCGCGAACGGCATCTTCAGCCCCGAGCGCATCGATACGGGAACGAGAGTCCTGCTCGACCATGTCCCCTCTGCGCCGCCGGGCGGTCAGTTCCTCGACCTCGGCTGCGGCTGGGGGCCCCTGGCTCTCACACTTGCTCTCGAATCCCCTCATGCGACGGTCTGGGCCGTCGACGTCAACACCCGAGCGTTGGACGTGGTGCGCTTGAACGCGCAGAAGCTCGGTCTCACCAATGTTAACCCCGTGACCCCGGATGATGTTCCCGATGACGTGATGTTCACGACGATCTGGTCGAACCCGCCCATCCGGATCGGCAAGGATGAGCTGCACAACATCCTGACGCGATGGCTGCCCCGCCTCGAGCCGGGATCCGACGCGTGGCTGGTCGTGCAGCGCAATCTCGGCAGCGACTCGCTGCAGCGCTGGATCGAGGCGACCATGCCGGAGCTCAAGACCACGCGCCAGGCGATCTCCAAGGGGTACCGCGTGCTCCGCTCGCACCGCCCGGCGCGCGCCGCGCAGGAGTAAACCCCCGCGGCATTCGTGCCGAATGTCGGGAATGCGCGCGCGAAACACGACATTCGTGCCGAATGTCGGGGACGCGCGCCCGGTCAGGCGAGCTCGAGAGTGCCGGTGTAGACGAGCTCCGCCGGGCCGGAGAGGGCGACGTGTTCGCCGTCCTCGGTCGCGAACATCCGCACGCCCACGGTGCCGCCCGGCACATCCACGCGCCACTGGTTCGGGGCGCCGCCGCCGGCCCAGTACCGCACCGCGAGCGCCGCGGCGGCCGCCCCCGTGCCGCACGACAGGGTCTCGCCGCTGCCGCGCTCGTGGACGCGCATTCGGATCCGGCCGACACCGTCCTTGACGAGCGGGTCGTGCGGGACGACGAACTCGACGTTCGCGCCGTCCTCCGGCGCGGGCTCCAGGTGCGGGATGTACGTGAGGTCGGCGGCCTCCAGCTCGCTCTCGTCGGCGACCGCGACGACCACGTGCGGGTTGCCCATGTCGATCCCGAGACCGGGGCGGGCCACCGGGAGCTCCTTGGCCCGGACCAGCGGCTCGCCACCGTCGAGCGCCCAGCGGCCGAGGTCGACCTGGAACCCGGTGAGGTTGCGCTGCACGTCGCGCACGCCCGAACGGGTGCCGATCGCGAGGGTGTCGCCGTCCGCGAGCTCCACGAGGCCGGACTCGATGAGATACCGGGTGTAGACGCGGATGCCGTTGCCGCACATCTCGGCGGCCGAGCCGTCGGCGTTGTAGTAGTCCATGAACCACTCGGCGGCCTCGTCCTCCGCCAACGCCTCGGCTCCCTCGGGGAGGTGCTTCGACTTCACTGCGCGGATCACGCCGTCGGCGCCGACGCCGAAGTGGCGGTCGCAGATCTCGGCGATCTGCGCTGCCGTCAGCGGCAGGCTGCCGTCGGGGTCCGAGTAGAGCACGAAGTCGTTCCCCGTGCCCTGACCTTTGGTGAAGTGGAGTGTCGCCATGCTCACAGCCTAGCGAGCGCCGCGTCGGGCAGCGCCGGGTCGTCGTAGTCGAGCCAGTGCAGATCGGGGTAGCGCTTGAACCAGCTCGCCTGCCGGCGTGCGTAGCGCCTGGTGAGCTGCTGGGTCTGTGCGATCGCCTCGGTGCGGCTCAGCTCGCCGCGCAGTTCGGCCAGCGCCTGGGCGTAGCCGATCGCGCGGCCGGCCGTGACGCCTCGTTCGATCCCGAGTGGGATGAGCGCGCGCACCTCGTCCTGGAGCCCCGCCTCCCACATCCGCTCGACCCGTGCGTCGAGCCGGGTCACGAGCTCCTCCCGCGGCGCCGCCAGCCCGAGGATGGTCACGGGTCGCCACGGAGTCGGAGCGTCCGGGAGTGAGCCGCTGACGGGCTCCCCGGTCAGCTCAGCGACTTCGAGCGCCCGGACGATGCGCCGACCGTTGCTGGAACCGATACGCGCCGCGGACTGAGGGTCCACCTCGGCGAGGCGGCGGAACAGCATCCCGGGTCCCTGCTCGGCGAGCTCGGCCTCGAGGCGTGCGCGCAACTCCGGGTCGGTTCCGGGGAAGCGGAAGTCGAAGATCACGCTGGAGACGTACAGCCCCGAGCCGCCCACCAGGATGGGCACTGCACCGCGGCTCCGGATCGCCTCGATCGCGGCGCGTGCCTCCGGCTGGTAGCGGGCGACCGTCGCCTCTTCGGCGACGTCGAGCACGTCGAAGAGGTGGTGCGGGACCCCGCGCCACTCGGCGGGCGGGATCTTCGCGGTGCCGATGTCCATGCCGCGGTAGAGCTGCATCGCGTCCGCGTTGACGACCTCCGCCGCCTGACCGCGGTCGCGCAGGCGCTCGGCCAGGGCGAGCGACAGGTCCGTCTTGCCGGTGCCGGTCGGCCCGACGATCGCGACGATTCCTTGTGCGTCGATGTCGTGGGCGTCGGCGTCCGGGACGTGGGCGCCCGGGACGTGGGCGCTCAGCGCTGTCCGTCCGTCGGATCGTAGATCGGCATCGTCCCGACACCCGGCGAGGTCAGCGGCTCGCGGGTGCGGAGCGTCGGGAGGCCGAGCGAGACCGGGCCCGCTCCCCCGGCGCCAGCACCGGAGCCGTGAGCGGGCACGGCGCACGACTCGGCCTCGGCACGATCCCACGCGTCGCCGGCCTGGGTGCGGCGGACGCGCAGCGGCGTCGCCGGGTCGGCGTCGGCGATGAGGTAGTGCGGGGCCGCCTGGGTGACGCGCACGGTGACGATATCGCCGGGACGCGGTGTCTCCGCGCCCTCCGGCAGCTCGAAGTGCACGAGGCGGCTGTCGCGGGCGCGTCCGCTCAGACGGCGGGTGTCGGCGTCCTTGCGGCCCTCGCCGTTGGCGACGAGCAGCTCGACCTCGCGGCCGACCAGCTTCTGGTTCTCCTCCAGGGAGATCCGCTCCTGCAGCGCGATGAGGCGGTCGTAGCGCTCCTGCACGACCTCCTTCGGGACCTGGTCCTCCATCGTCGCGGCGGGCGTGCCCGGCCGGATGGAGTACTGGAAGGTGAAGGCCGACGCGAAGCGGGCCGCCTCGACCACGCGCATCGTCTCGAGGAAGTCCTCCTCGGTCTCCCCGGGGAAGCCGACGATGATGTCGGTGCTGATCGCGGCGTCCGGCAGCTTGGCGCGGACACGGTCGAGGATGCCGAGGAACTTCGAGGAGCGGTACGACCGGCGCATGCTGCGGAGGATGCGGTCCGAGCCGGACTGCAGGGGCATGTGGAGTTGCGGCATCACGTTCGGGGTCTCGGCCATCGCGTCGATGACGTCGTCGGTGAATGCGGCCGGGTGCGGGCTGGTGAAGCGGATGCGCTCCAGGCCACGGATCTCGCCGGCCGCGCGCAGCAGCTTGCTGAACGCCTGACGGTCGCCGAACTCGACACCGTAGGAGTTGACGTTCTGGCCGAGGAGCGTGACCTCGATCGCGCCGTCGTCGACGAGCGCCTGGATCTCCGCGAGGATGTCGCCGGGCCGGCGGTCCTTCTCCTTGCCGCGCAGTGACGGCACGATGCAGAACGTGCAGGTGTTGTTGCAGCCGACGGAGATCGAGACCCAGCCCGAGTAGGACGAGTCGCGCTTGGTCGGCAGCGTGGAGGGGAAGGTCTCCAGCGCTTCGAGGATCTCGATCTCGGCGGCGTCGTTGTGACGCGCGCGCTCGAGCAGGCTGGGCAACGCACCCATGTTGTGGGTGCCGAAGACGACGTCGACCCAGGGCGCCTTCTCGAGGATGACGTTCTTGTCCTTCTGGGCCAGGCAGCCGCCGACGGCGATCTGCATCCCCTCGTGGCGGCGCTTGACCCCCGCGAGATGGCCGAGGTTGCCGTAGAGCTTGTTGTCCGCGTTCTCGCGCACAGCGCACGTGTTGATGACGACGACGTCGGCCTCTTCGCCGTCGGCCGGGACGTACCCGGCCGCCTCGAGGGAGCCGCTCAGCCGCTCCGAGTCGTGGACGTTCATCTGGCAGCCGAAGGTGCGGACCTCGTAGGTCCGGGCGCGTCCGTCGGTGCTGAGGGCCGCGTCCGAGGGCTGGATGATGCTGCGCTTCTCGAGGACGCTGCGCAGTTCGAGGTCGGTGCGCTGTTCGGTGATGCTCATGATGCCGACAATTCTACGTTCGCCCCGGCGTGGATCCGAACGGTTACTGGAAGCGCACGCCACCACGGCGGCGCGACGCGAAGGCGGCGTCCATCGCCTGTCGCACGATACTGGAGCTGTAGCCCTTGCGCGCGAGGAATCCGTGCAGCCGGCGTCGAGCGGTCTCCTCGTCGTACGACGACAGCTGCCCGATCCGCTTGACGGCCAGCTCGGTGGCCCGTTCCAGTTCGTCTTCGTCCGCGATGTCCGCCAGCGCGATCTCGATCAGCTCGGGATCGATGTGCCGGCGCTTGAGATCCTGCTCGATCGACGACCGGCCCAACCCTTTACGGCTGTGCTGGGTAAACGCCAGGCTGACCGCGAGCGAGGCGTCGTCGATCACGCCCAGCGTCTCCAGGCGGTCGAGTTCGGGACCGAACACCTCGGGCTCGATCTCGCGCTTGAGCAGCACCTGCTCCAACTCCCAGCGCGACATGCCGCGACGAGCGAGCTGACGGATGGTGACGGCCGACACCTTCTTGCTCTGGCGATCAGCCTCGTCGTCCTCCGGCTCGGGCGGAACGGCACGGGCCTCGGACCGGGATGTCGCAGGGCGGCCATCGTCGCCCCAGGTGTTGTTCCAGCGTGTGGAGCCGGGAAGCTCGACGATTTCTCCCGCGGGCTCGGGCCGTGCGGTCGTGCTCGCACGCCCCGTCCCGGCGGGATGCCGCGGACTCCGCTCGCCGCCGTCTCGCGGCGCCGCCGGGCGCCGGAGCGGCGTCACCGGGGCGAGGTGCTCTCCCCCGGTGACACCGCCTTCGTCCGAACGGGCATCGCCGTGCTCGCCCCCGGAGGGATCGGACGGGAACCTCACGACCATGCAGATCTCCTCGTGCGACGAACGGATGGACGGTCGACGGGCATCAGGCCCGCGCCCCGGGTCAGGCGCCCTTGCGTGCGCGCAGCTTCTCCTCGATCGAGCCCACCTCGGCCTCTGCCTCTGGCACGGCCACAGGGTTCGGGTCGGGGATGATGCCGAGCTTGATCTTGATCTTGTTCTCGATCTCGGCCGCGATGTCGGCGTTGGTGATCAGGAAGTTGCGCGAGTTCTCCTTGCCCTGACCGAGCTGGTCGCCCTCGTACGTGTACCAGGCACCCGACTTCTTGACGATGCCATGCTCCACGCCGAAGTCGATCAGGCTGCCCTCGCGGGAGATGCCGACACCGTAGAGGATGTCGAACTCGGCCTGCTTGAAGGGCGGAGCCATCTTGTTCTTGACGACCTTGACGCGGGTGCGGTTGCCGACCGCTTCGGTGCCGTCCTTCAGGGTCTCGATGCGGCGGATGTCCAGACGCACCGACGCGTAGAACTTGAGGGCCTTACCACCGGCGGTGGTCTCGGGGCTGCCGAAGAAGACACCGATCTTCTCGCGGAGCTGGTTGATGAAGATCATCGTGGTGTTGGTCTGGTTGAGCCCACCGGTGAGCTTGCGGAGCGCCTGCGACATGAGGCGGGCCTGCAGACCGACGTGCGAGTCGCCCATCTCGCCCTCGATCTCGGCGCGGGGCACGAGCGCCGCGACGGAGTCGATGACGATGAGGTCGATGGAGCCGGACCGCACGAGCATGTCGGCGATCTCGAGCGCCTGCTCACCCGTGTCGGGCTGGGAGACCAGCAGGGCGTCGATGTCGACGCCGAGCTTGCGGGCGTACTCCGGGTCGAGCGCGTGCTCGGCGTCGATGAAGGCCGCGATTCCACCGGCGCGCTGCGCGTTGGCGATGGCGTGGAGGGTCAGAGTCGTCTTACCCGAGGACTCCGGACCGTAGATCTCGACGATGCGGCCGCGCGGGAGTCCGCCGATGCCGAGCGCGACGTCCAGCGCGATCGAGCCGGTCGGGACGACCTCCACCGGGGCGCGCTCGTCGCTGCCCAGGCGCATGACCGAGCCTTTGCCGAACTGACGGTCGATCTGCGCGAGTGCGGTCTCGAGCGCCTTCTCGCGGTCTGCGGGTGATGGCATGTGCGGTTCTCCTTCTTACGCTTCGCTGACGAGTTCGACTGTACGAGGAACGTCCGACACAGGGCCGTCGTCCGGCAGATCGGTGGACAACTCGTTTTCGATTGCGGTTGTGAAGCGAGTCTAGCCACATCCGAACATATCTTCGAGTCGTTCGAACCGGCGTGTCGGCGTCAGTTCTTCGGAGCGGGACGTCCAGCGCCGTGCCAGTGCGACGCGGGGACCCCGGCCTCGCGGCAGAGTGCGAACCAGACGTCGCGTGGGGCCGCGCCGGCGTCGAGCGCCTGCTGCGCCGTCCGGCCGCCGAGCTCACCGAGCACGAGATCGGCCAAGAGTGCCTGGCCGTAGCCGCGGCCGAACTCGTCGACGACGGCACGCTGGAATTCGCTGAGCTTCATGGGTCCATTCTCACGGGTCGGACATGACGAAGGACGCCCCGCTCACGCGGGGCGTCCTCAAGTCTTGATGGGATGTCGCCGGTGTCAGCGCGAGACCAGCGGCGCTTCCATGGCCGTGACGAACTCGTCGGGGACGGTGTCGGGGATGACCGGCTCGAGACCCTCGAGCACCGCGATGCGGTCTCCGACCTCGCGCATGATGACGGACACCGGGGTGTCCAGAGCGTCGGCGACCGAAGCGAGGATCTCGCTCGACGCCTCCTTCTGTCCGCGCTCGACCTCGCTGAGATAACCGAGGGCGACGCTCGCCTTGCTGGCGACCTGCCGCAACGTGCGGCCCTTCTGCAGGCGGAAGTCCCTGAGCACGTCGCCGATTTCCTGACGTACAAGAATCATTCGGAGCCTCCTTCTCTACCCTGCCGACCGATCGATCGGGATGCAACTGTACCGCATCCGTGATGTTCACGATATCGGCGACGACTGGGCTTTTCTTGTGAATGCAGCAGATGTAACGAGACCGAAACAGTCCGTATTCCCGGGCCTCAGGCGCCGGTCTCGGCGACCAGTTCCGCGATCGCCCGTTCGACGGTGGCGCGCCGGATCTCCGCCCGGTCGCCCTCCAGTGCGAGCTCGACCACGCGCGTCCCGGTCGAGGTCGCGATGCCGAGGTAGACGGTGCCGACGGCACGGCCGCCCTGCGGGTCGGGTCCGGCGACGCCCGTCGTGGCGACGCCGATGTCGACGGCGCGCGCGTCGACGGCGAGACGGGCGCGGACGCCCTCGGCGAGCTGGGCGGCGACGCGGGGGTGCACCGGACCCTCCGCGTCGAGCAGCGCCGCATCCACGCCGAGGAGGGTGTGCTTGAGCTGGGTCGCGTAGACGACCGCTCCCCCGACCACGACGGCGGACGCACCGGGCACGCGGGTCAGCTCGGCCGTCAGCTCTCCGCCCGTCAGCGACTCGGCGGCGGCGATCGTGCGTCCGGTCTCACGCAGGCGGGCGATCAACCGCGCGGTGGGATCGCCGGCGCGATCGGCGTCAGGCAGCGGCACGCTTGGCCCGGTGGCCCTTCCAGGCCTGCCAGAGGTAGTCGAACCCGGTGACGACCGTCAGGATAACCGCGGCGGTCATGAAGATGCCGTTGACCCAGTAGACCCAGTCGCCCAGAACCGTCCAGAACGGGAAGAGCGCGAGCGAGATCGCGATCGACTGCACGATCGTCTTGATCTTGCCGCCGCGGGAGGCGGCGATGACGCCCTGCCGGATCACGACGAAGCGGTAGAGCGTGATCCCGATCTCGCGGACCAGGATGACGATCGTGACCCACCACGGCAGCTCGCCGAGGATCGAGAGGGCGATGAGCGCGCCGCCGGTCAGCACCTTGTCGGCGATCGGATCGAGCAGCTTGCCGAGGTCGGTGACGAGGTTGTTGCGCCGGGCGATGGCCCCGTCGACGCCGTCGGTCGCGATCGCGAGCACGAACAGCACGGCCGCCGCCCAGCGCAGCCAGCCGTCGGCGCCCGCGTCGGCGAGCAGCATCCACACGAAGAGCGGGGCGAGCAGGATGCGCACCACCGTGATCACGTTGGGCACGTTCCAGTTGCTGGGCCGCGGGACCGGGGCTCCCGCCAGCGGGGGTGTCTCGGACGCCATCGCGCTCATCTACTCCCTGCCGGTCAGTTGCCAGGCGTCCTCGCCGGAGTCGCCGTCCACCTCAGGATAGCCCTCGGTCATCGCGGCGACCGGATCGGATCCGTAGCGGTCGTCGTCCGCGGCGCCGGCCGGCGGCGCAGCGACGGTGCTGGACATGGATGCCTCCGCCGCGGGCGCAGCCGGGCGAGCCGCCGGCTCCTCGCCGCGCAGCCGTCCCATGACGTCCGCCAGCTGCTCGACGGTGACGAGCACATCCCGGGCCTTCGACCCCTCGGAGGGGCCGACGATCTCGCGGGACTCGAGCAGGTCCATCAGACGCCCCGCCTTCGCGAACCCGACGCGGAGCTTGCGCTGGAGCATCGAGGTGGAGCCGAACTGCGACGAGACGACGAGCTCGGCGGCCGCGAGCAGCAGCTCCAGGTCGTCGCCGATGTCGGAGTCGATCTGCTTCTTCTCGGCGCCGACCGTGACGTCCTGCCGGTACTCCGGGCGTGCCTGCCGGGTGACGTGCTCGACGACCTTCTGGATCTCGTCCTCGTTGACCCACGCGCCCTGCACGCGGATCGCCTTCGAGGCGCCCATCGGCAGGAACAGGCCGTCGCCCTGGCCGATCAGCTTGTCGGCGCCGGGCTGGTCGAGGATGACGCGGGAGTCCGTGACGCTCGTCACCGCGAACGCGAGCCGCGACGGGACGTTGGCCTTGATCAGGCCGGTCACGACGTCGACGGACGGACGCTGCGTCGCCAGCACCAGGTGGATGCCGGAGGCGCGGGCGAGCTGGGTGATGCGCACGATCGAGTCCTCGACGTCGCGCGGGGCGACCATCATCAGGTCGGCGAGCTCGTCCACCACGACCAGGAGGTACGGGTACGGCTTGAGCTTGCGCTCGCTGCCCGCCGGCAGCACGATCTCGTCGTTGATGACGGCTTTGTTGAAGTCGTCGATGTGGCGGAAGCCGAAGCTGGCCAGATCGTCGTAGCGCATGTCCATCTCTTTAACGACCCACTGCAGCGCCTCGGCGGCCTTCTTCGGGTTCGTGATGATGGGCGTGATCAGGTGCGGGACGCCGCCGTAGATGGTGAGCTCCACGCGCTTCGGGTCGATCAGCACCATGCGCACCTCGGAGGGCTGCGCGCGCATCAGGAGGCTGGTGATCATCGAGTTCACGAAGCTCGACTTGCCCGAGCCGGTCGAGCCGGCGACGAGCAGGTGGGGCATCTTGGCCAGGTTGGCGACGACGTAGCCGCCGCCGACGTCCTTGCCGACGCCGATCGTCATGGGGTGGACGCTCTTGGTCGCGGCGGGCGAGCGCAGCACGTCGCCGAGCGACACGATCTCGCGGTCGGAGTTGGGGATCTCGACGCCGATCGCACTCTTGCCCGGGATGGGCGACAGGATGCGGACCTCGTTGCTGGCGACAGCGTACGAGAGGTTCTTGCTGAGGGCGGTGACCCGCTCCACCTTGACGCCCGGGCCGAGCTCGATCTCGTACTGCGTGACCGTCGGGCCGCGCGAGTAGCCGGTGACCTTGGCGTCCACGCCGAACTGGGTGAGCACCTCGGTGATCGCGGCGACGATCTCCTCGTTGGCGTTCGAGCGCACCTTCGCGGGCGTGCCCGCGGAGAGCATGGAGGCCGACGGGAGGTGGTAGGGCGCGGCGGGCTGTCCGTCGGACGGCAGCGCGGTGGTGTCGTCGAAGTCGTCGGCCGTTCCCGCTTGGAAGCCCGGCAGGACGGCGGGGGCCGTCGGGACGGCGGTGGCCGCTGCGGCGACCGCGGTGGCGGGTACCTCGCCCGTGAACCGCTTGAGGGCATCCTCCGCCAGGGCGAGCTCGCCGAGCACCTCGGTGTTGTAGTGGTCGCTGGAGGGGTCGGGCTCGAGCGGGGTGGCGAACTCGCCCTTGCCGCGCTTCGGCTCGCCGAAGACCTCGGTGAGGCTGTCGCGCGCGGCGGGGCCGTCGTAGTCCGGGTCCTCCTCGCGCTGGGACTTGTTCCGGCGCCACCAGGGGAGGTTGCCCTCGGGCTCCTGCTCGTCGTCGTCGACGCCGTCGAGCGGGACCTGCTTGGTCTTCGCCTCCTTGGCGGCCTCGCGGGCCTCCTGACGCTCTTCGTCGGTCGGCAGCTGGGCGCCGAAGAGGTAGGCGTACAGCTCGCGCATGCGGGAGGGGAGCTTGTTCGGCGGGGTCTTGGTGATGATGAAGAGGCTGAGCAGCAGGAGCAGGATGATCACCGCGCCCGCGCCGTACGGCGTGATGAGCATCGACAGCGGCGCCGCGATCAGCCAGCCGAGCACGCCCCCGGCCTGGGCGAGCGCCGTCATGCCGTCGCTCGGCGTCGGGTGGTGGCTGAACAGGTGGCAGAGGCCCGACACCATCAGGAGCAGGATGCTGAGACCGATGCCGATGCGGGTGTTGTCGTGCACCGAGCTCGGGTGGCGGAACAGCCAGGCGGCGAACAGCACCATGATCACCGGGAGGGCGAACGCGACCCGGCCGAAAAGCCCGCCGAAGGTCCAGGCGTCCAGCGTGCGGGCGACCTGGTCGTTGATCAGGAACCACTCGATCACGGCGCCGGCGACCGCGAGGAGGACGAGGAAGAAGGGGAAGCCGTCACGGCGCTCCTCCTTGCTCAGCTTCTCGGGGCCGAGCGCGCGGAAGGCGCCGCCGGTGAGGTGGGCGAGGCCCATCCAGGCGCGCACGAGAGGGCTCGGCGCCGCGTCGGCGGCCGGGTAGGCCACCGTCTTCTGGGCGGCGGTCTTCGACGCCGGCTTGCGCGCGCTCGAGCCGCCGCGGCCGGAACCGCCGGAGCGCGCGTTCGACTTGGTGCTCGTAGCCATGGGGTCAACGGTACTTCGCACCCGCGACAGGCCGCGGATACCGCGCCTGGAAAGCCGAAATCGGGCTGCTACCGCAGAGACCGCACCATGATGTCCGCCCGGTCGTCGGAGGCCACGGTGACGTACCCCTCGCTCACGTAGAGCCGCTGCGCGAAGTTCGAGCGCTCGACGCTGAGGCTGAGCCGCGCGACGCCGCTCGCGGCCCCGCGCCGCCCGACCTCCTTCAGGAGCGCCCGGCCGACGCCGCGTGCGCGCCACTGCGGGTTCACGCCGAGAGTGAGCTCCGGGACGCCGGGCGCGACGAATCCGGTTCCCGGAGCGTCGGCCGGGAAGAGGCGGGCCCAGCAGGCGCCCACCGGCGACCCGCGGAGGTCCTCCGCGACGCAGCCGAAGTCGCCGGGACGCATCCAGCCCGCGATGTAGCGGGAGACGACCGGATCCTCGAGGACGGTGACGCGCGGGCGCATCCGCACCGCGTTCCAGTTCACGGCCTCGACGAGCATGTCGGCGATGGTCCGTGCGTCTTCGCCCACGGCCGGGCGGATGCGGTACCCGCTCATGGGGGAACGCTACTCGCACCCGTGTTACACGCAGGTTACGGCTGCGCCGCCGCCTCAGTAGCGGATCGCGTCGATGACCTTCACCCGCACCGCGACGAGAGCGGGCAGCAGACCGGCGATCGCGCCGACGGCCGTCGCGGCGACCAGGCCGAGCACCGCCGCCTCGGCCGGGAACGGCGGCGGATCCGCGACCATCCCCCGCCCGACCAGCTCTTCGACCCACGGGCTCTTCACGATCAGGATGGCCAGTGCGACGCCGGCGGCCCCGGCCACGCTCGTCGCGACGACGCTCTCCATCAGCACGGCGAAGAAGACGCGCGCGCTGGTCGCGCCGACGCTGCGCCGGATGCCGATCTCGCGGATCCGGCCGCGGACGGTGACCATCGCGATGTTGACGAGGCCGAGCGCGCCGAGCAGGAGGATCAGCCCGGCGATGCCGCCGACCAGCAGCTTGAGGAAGAGCAGCGGATCCTCGGACTGGTACGACTGGTAGTCCGACCGGCTGACGCTCACGACTCCCGTGCCGAGCGCACGATCGAACTCGGCGGTGATCGCCGCCACCATCGCGTCGCCGGTCTCCGGCGGCACCCACGCCTCCAGCGTGGGCGAACCGTACATCTCGGGGTCGGACGCGAGGAGCGCCGGAGCGCCCGCGCCGAGGACCATCGCCATGGGCTGATCGCTCGACTCCGGCGTGCGCACCACTCCGACCACGACGGCCGTGACCTTCTGGTCACCGTGGAGGACGGTGGCCGTGGGATGCGCGTCCAGCGACGGCTGCCCGAGGCGCGACCAGAAGTCCTCGTTCACCACGATCGATGGAGCCAGGTTCGCCGCATCCGCGTCGGTGAACCAGCGCCCCTGCTTCATCACGGTGCGATGCATCTGCGCGTACGGCTGGTCGACCGCCTGTGCCGGCACGTCCATCGCGCCCATCCGGAACTGCACGCGCATGCCGCCGCTCTGCACGTGCGAGGTGTACTGGATGCCGTGCCGCTCGACGATCTGCGCCCAGACGGCGTCGCCGCGTTCGGCGCTCACCGTGCCGTCGCCGGGGTAGACCGAGATCAGCGCCGGACGACCGCCGTAGCGCTCGTTGTTCTCGCGGAGCGACTGCTCGGCGATGTTCGCGAGCCCGACGACCGAGCTCAGCGCGCAGACCGCGACACCCACGCCGATGAGCGACAGGAGCACGCGGGTGCGATGGATGCGCAGTTCCTGCCAGGCCTCGAGGATCGCGCCCCAGACCGCCTCCACGGCCCTCACGCCGCGACCTCCGCGGTGCTGTGCAGCCGACCGGCGTCGAGGCGGTAGCGCGTCGCCGACCGCGCGGCGACGGCAGGATCGTGCGTGATGACGACGAGCGCCGCGTCGTTCTCGGCGGCGACCTCCTCGAGCAGATCGATCACCGCCGCTCCGGTCTCGACGTCGAGGGCGCCGGTCGGCTCGTCGGCGAGGATCAGCCGCGGTGTCCGGACGAGGGCACGGGCGATCGCGACCCGCTGTTGCTCGCCGCCGGAGAGCACCTCCGGCCGGGCGTCGAGCCGGTGCCCGAGACCGACGCGGTCGAGCATCCCGGCCGCGATCTCCCGCCGGCGCCAGAACTGCCGCCCGGTGGCGTAGAGCAGCGGGGTCACGACGTTCTCCAGCGCCGTCCGGCCCGAGAGGAGGTTGAACTGCTGGAAGACGAATCCGACGGCCGCTCCGCGCAGCCGATCGCGGGCGCCGCCGCCCAGCCGCTGGACCGGGGTGCCGTCGAAGAAGAACTCACCGCTGCTCGGGGAGTCGAGCAGCCCGAGCATGTTGAGGAGGGTCGACTTGCCCGAACCGGAGCGCCCGACCACCGACACCCGCTCCCCCGCGCCGACGTCGAGATCGACGCCGTGCAGGATCGTGAGCGGCTCGGCGTCGGGGATGCGGACGGTCTTCGTGACGCCCTCGAGTCGCAGCAGGCTCACGACGCCGCGGTCCCGGAGCAGATCATGCCGCCGCCCGGCCCCTGCACACAGCCGTCGCCGGTCGGTGCGGGTGCGCCGGGCACGAACTCCAGGACGGTGTCCCCCTCGGCCAGGCCACCCGTGATCTGGACGGAGGTGCCGTCGGTGAGACCGAGCGTGACCGGGACCTCCTTCGGGTCGCCGCCCTTCTCGTCGGGGACGAACACGATGCCCTTCTCGGCCGACCCCTTCACCGCGGTGGTGGGGACAGTGAGCACGCCCTCCGCCTTCCCCGCCGAGATCGTGATGTCGGCCGACAGCCCCGCGAACACGGTGACGTCGCCCGGGACGGCGCAGCGGACGGTGGTCGTCGAGGAGGAGCCCGAACCGGAGGCGCCGGAAGCCGCTCCGCCACCGGGAGCCGCCCCGGACGGCGCCTCGGACGCGGTCGCCGGCGGCGTCGTGATGGAGAGCGCGGTGCACGTGAACGGTGCGGGGCCGCCCTTCACCGAGACGGACGCGGAGTCCGGACGGTCCACGAGCCGGTACTGCTGCTCGGGCGGCAGGGAGGCCGTGGCCGAGAACGTCGGAGGCGCGACGGCGCCGACCGTGTCACCGATCGCCACGGCCTGCCCGCTCAGCACGGGCAGCTGGCTCACGGTGCCCGCGATCGGCGCGGTGACGGCCGAGTACGTCACGAGCGGCTTGCGCTCGGTGACCGTCTCCGCCCCGTCGGGCCCGGTGGTGACCACCGGGTCGCGCGGCGTCTCGATCTTCACGTCGAACAGCACGTCGCCGGCCTCCACGTGCGTGCCGACCGCCGTCTGCACCTCGTTGACCGTGCCGGCCGCGGTCGCCCGCGCCGGGACCGCGTCGTCGGCGACGATCGACCCCGTGACACGCACGTCGTTCACGATCGTGCCGGTCGCCACCGCGGTGACGGGATCGCTCAGCTCTCCCGTCGGGACGGCCGGATCGGCCGCCGTCGCCTCGCCGCTCGGGAAGAACGCGAGCTTCACGAGTGCGACGGCGATCGCCGCCAGCACGACGATTCTGAGGACCGGGAAGACCCAGCGCCGCATGACCCCCATGTTCTGCTTCCTTTCGTCTGCCGGGCCCCCCCGCCCGGGTACTGCTCAGTGCGCGATCGCGCCTTCGGTCACGCGTTCGGTCACGCCTCGATGACGAGCGGGACGATCATCGGACGGCGGCGGTAGCTGGTGTTGACCCAGCGCCCGACCGTGCGGCGCACGACCTGCGAGAGGGCGTGCGAGTCACGCACGCCGTTCTGCGCGGCCTCCGCGAGCGCGGCGGCGATCTTCGGCTTCACTGTGTCGAAGACGGCGTCGTCCTCCGCGAATCCGCGGGCGTGGATCTCCGGGCCGGTGACGATGCGGCCGGTCGCCGCCTCGACCACGACGATGATGGAGATGAACCCCTCCTCGCCGAGGATGCGACGGTCCTTGAGGTCCGCGTCCGTGATCTCGCCCACGCTCGACCCGTCCACGTAGACGAAGCCGAGGTCGAGCTGACCGACCACGCGGGCGAGGCCGTCGCGCAGGTCGACGACGGTGCCGTCCTCCGCGAGGATCGTGTTCTTCTCGGGCACGCCGGTGTCCATCGCCAGCTTCGCGTTGGCGACGAGATGGCGGTACTCGCCGTGCACCGGCATCACGTTGCGCGGCTTGAGGATGTTGTAGCAGTAGAGCAGCTCGCCGGCGGCCGCGTGACCCGAGACGTGCACCTTCGCGTTGCCCTTGTGGACGACGTTGGCGCCGAGCTTCGTGAGGCCGTCGATGACGCGGTAGACGGCGTTCTCGTTGCCCGGGATGAGGCTGGAGGCCAGGATGACGGTGTCACCCGGTCCGACCTCGATCTGGTGGTCCATGTTCGCCATGCGGGCGAGGACGGCCATCGGCTCGCCCTGCGAACCCGTCGACATGTAGACGATCTTGTCGTCCGGGAGGTCGGACGCCTTCTTGTAGTCGATCAGCACGCCCTCCGGCACCTTGAGGTACCCGAGCTCGGCGGCGATGGTCATGTTGCGCACCATCGAGCGGCCGAGGAGCGCGACGCGTCGGCCGTTCGCGTGGGCGGCGTCGAGCACCTGCTGCACGCGGTGCACGTGGCTCGAGAAGCTCGCCACGATGACGCGACGCGGGGCGCGGGCGATGACATTGTCGAGCACCGGGCCGATCGAGCGCTCGAGCGGCGTGAAACCGGGGACGTCGGCGTTGGTGGAGTCGGCCATGAAGAGGTCGACGCCCTGCTCGCCGAGACGGGCGAACGCGCGCAGATCGGTGATCCGGTCGTCGAGCGGGAGCTGGTCCATCTTGAAGTCGCCGGTGTGGAGCACGACGCCCGCCGGGGTCTTGATCGCGACCGCGAGCGCGTCCGGGATGGAGTGGTTGACGGCCACGAACTCCAGGTCGAACGGCCCGAGCTGCTCGTGCTGCCCCTCCTTGACCGAGAGCGTGTACGGCTGGATGCGGTGCTCCTTGAGCTTCGCCTCCACCAGCGCCAGGGTGAGGCCGGAGCCGATCAGCGGGATGTCGGCCCGCAGCTTGAGCAGGTACGGGACGGCGCCGATGTGGTCCTCGTGGCCGTGCGTGAGCACGACGCCGAGCACATCGTCGAGGCGGTCGCGGACCGGGGCGAAGTCCGGCAGGATCAGGTCGACGCCGGGCTGGTTCTCCTCGGGGAACAGCACGCCGCAGTCGACGATGAGGAGCTTGCCCTCGTACTCGAAGACGGTCATGTTGCGGCCGATCTCGCCGAGACCGCCCGTCGGGATGATGCGGAGCGTTCCGGGTTCGAGTGCGGGCGGTGCGGTGACGAGGTTGGGCATATGCCCTCCTAAAGGTGTTGCGAATGAGTCGGGGGCGCGTCGCGCCCGGGCCGTTTGGTGACGGCGGCCCCTACCGCGTTGTCCCGGCGATCCTGGGGAGCGCTCCACCGGCGGCCGCGTTGCGGTCCGGCCGGAAGTTGGAGAAGTCCACACCGGGGATGTCCTTGACGAGGTCGAGCTCGTCCTCGATCTGAGCGGCCTCCCACTCCTCCGGGCCGACGAGAGGCAGCCGGACGCGGGGGCTGGAGATGCGGCCGAGGCCGTGGAGGATGTACTTGGCCGCCACGGTGCCGGGCACGTGGGTCATGACGGCGCGCACCAGTGGTTCGAGCTTCTTGTGCGCCGCGGTGGCCGTGGCGAGGTCGCCGGCGTTCACGGCGTCGACGATCTGCCGGTACGGCGTCGGGGCGATGTTCGCCGTGACGCCGATCAGGCCGCTGGCGCCGATCGCGAGGTGCGGGAGCACGTTCGCGTCGTCGCCCGAGAAGTAGAGCAGGTCGGTCTGGTTGAGCACGCGGCTGACCTCGCTGAAGTCGCCCTTCGCGTCCTTGATCGCGAGCACGTTGGGGTGCTTGGCGATGCGCAGTATCGTCTCGTACTTGATGGGAACGCCGGTGCGGCCCGGGATGTCGTAGAGGATGACCGGCAGGTCGGTCGAGTCCGCGATCATCCGGAAGTGCGTGAGGATGCCGGCCTGCGTCGGCTTGTTGTAGTAGGGGGTGACGACCATGACGCCGTCGGCCCCGGCCTTCTCGCTCTGGCGGTAGAGCTGGATGGCGTGCGCCGTCTCGTTCGAGCCGCCGCCGGTGATGATCTTGGCGCGGCCGGCCGAGACGGACTTGCCGACCTCGACGAGCCGCAGCTTCTCGGGGTCGGTGAGGGTGGAGGTCTCCCCCGTGGTCCCCGTGACAACGATCCCGTCCGCCCCCGCGGTGATGACGTCGTCGATGTGCTTCTCCACGCCGGCCCAGTCGACTTCGCCATCGGCGGTGAACGGGGTGACCAGGGCGACGAGCACCTGGCCGAACGGGTTCGCAGAGGAAGACATGGCACCAGGTTATCGGGTCGCGCCCGGCCGGCGCCTCCCCGGGCAGCCCGTCATCTTCCGACACAAACCCTGCGGCCCGGGCGCGCCCGCGCGTAGGGTCGGCCCACCATGAACGGCATCGCGGCGCTCGGCGTCCTGCTCGCACTGGTGGCCGTCGCCACCGCCGCAGGGCTCGTCTGGCGCGCGACCACGGGGCGCGCCCGGTCGGCGCGCCGGGAGCAGACCGTCCGTGCCGAGGAGGTCGGCGCCACCGCGTTCGGCGAGCGCGCGACCCTCCTCCAGTTCTCGACGGAGTTCTGCGCCCTCTGCCCGGCCACCGCCCGCGTCCTCGACGCGACCGCCCGCTCGGAGAAGGGCGTCGCCCACGTGAAGGTCGACCTCACGACGCGGCCGGACCTCGCGCACCGCTTCGCCGTGCTGCAGACCCCCACCACTCTCGTGCTCGACGGCGCGGGCTCCATCCGTGCCCGCATCGGCGGTGCCGCCCGGCCCGCCGACGTGCGCGCCACCCTCGACCGCATCCTCGGGAGCGACCATGTCTCAGCCTGACCGTCCCGCCGGCATCGACCCGCGCTCGCCGCGGTTCGGCGCGGGCATCACCGCCGTGCTCCTCCTCGTGGACCTCTTCCTCGCCCTCGTGGGCGCCACAACGGCGGCAGCACTCCTTCTGCTCGCCATCGCGCTGCTGTTCGCGTGGGGCGCGTTCGCGGGCATCCGGCGTCACCCGTACGGCGTGCTCTATCGCCGCCTCGTGCAACCACGCCTCGCGCCGCCGACGGAGCGCGAGGACCCGGCACCGCCGACGTTCGCCCAGGGGGTCGGGCTCGTCGTGACCGGCCTCGGGTTGCTCCTCCACGTGCTCGGCGTGCCGTTCGCGCTCCCGATCGCTGCGGCCCTGGCCTTCGTCGCCGCGTTCCTCAACTCCGTCTTCGGGTACTGCCCGGGCTGCCAGATCTACCTCCTGCTGGTGCGCGCGGGCCTCGTCCGCCGCCGCGCGACGGCGGGCGGCCCGGCGGT
The DNA here is from genome assembly GCF_013410615.1 of Leifsonia naganoensis. Lineage (NCBI taxonomy): Bacteria > Bacillati > Actinomycetota > Actinomycetes > Micrococcales > Microbacteriaceae > Leifsonia > Leifsonia naganoensis. Next base: position 3,367,375 of record NZ_JACCHJ010000001.1, on the reverse strand, counting down.
CTGAACGGCCAACCCGGGAATCCCCCGGACGCCGGCCGAACGACTCCTGGCCGCCAGTAGTCTGGACGGACCCGCCGTGCCCGCGGCGGACCGAACAGGAGTACTCATGCCCGTCACCAGCGAATCCACCACCGTCTGGACCGGAGACCTCACGTCCGGCTCCGGGAACGTCAGCCTCGACTCCTCCGGCGCCGCGAGCCTCCCCGTCACGTGGAAGGCCCGCTCGCAGGGCGGCGGCGACGTGACGACCCCCGAAGAGCTGCTCGGCGCGGCGCACGCGGCCTGCTTCTCGATGGCGTTCTCGAACATCCTCTCGGGCTTCGGATCCGCTCCCGGGAGCATCCGCACCACCGCCGCCGTCACCTTCGACCCGGCCGAGGGCATCACCGGAAGCCACCTCACCGTCGAGGCGAGCGTGCCCGGCCTCTCCGACGAGGACTTCCAGCGGCTCGCCGACGAGGCGAAGCGGACCTGCCCGGTCTCGCGCGCGCTGGTCGGCATCCCGATCACCATCGACGCCGCGCTGGTCTGAGCGATGCGGGTGCTCGTCGCCGGGGCGTCCGGCATGATCGGCACCGAGCTCACCCGTCAGCTCGCCGAGGCGGGGCACGAGGTGCGCCGGCTCGTGCGCCGGCGGCCGCAGTCCGCGGATGAGTTCCATTGGTCGCCGTCCACGCGGATGATCGACGTCAACGTCATGGAGACCGCCGACGCGGTCGTCAACCTCTCGGGGGCGTCGCTCAACCACTTCCCGTGGACCGCGGCGACGAAGCGCCGCATCCTCTCGTCCCGGCTCGAAGCGACCGGGACGCTGACGGACGCGATGCGCCAAGCGTCGCGGTCCCCGGCGGTCCTCCTCAACGGCTCGGCGGTCGGCTACTACGGCGACCGGCCCGGCCAGAAGCTGACCGAGGAGTCCTCGAAGGGCACCGGCTTCCTCGCCGACGTCGTGGACGCCTGGGAGACGGCTGCGCTGCTCGCCCCGGAGAAGACGCGGGTCGTGCTGCTGCGCACCGGCCTCGTCATCGGCCGCGGCGGCGCGATGAAGCCGCTGCTGCCGGTCGCGCGTCTCGGCCTCGCCGGGCCGATCGCCGGCGGCGGGATGCACTGGCCGTGGGTGAGCCTGCACGACGAGGCGGCCGCGATCGTGCACCTACTGACCTCGACGATCGAGGGTCCGGTCAACATCGCCGGCCCCATCCCGGCGACGGCGGGCGGCGTGCTCCGCGCCCTCGCGGCGGCCGTGCACCGGCCGTACGGCCTCCCGGTGCCCGAGAAGGCGGTCACCCTCGCGTTGCACGAGGCCGGGCGCGAGCTCCTGCTCGCCAGCCAGAAGGTGATCCCGGCCCGGCTGCTCGACGACGGGTTCGTCTTCCGCGACCCGACGGTGCGCGACGCGATGGAGCGACTGGTGGAGTCGAAGGCCGCCTGACCCGCGCCGCCTGACTAGCGTCCGGCGTCCGCTCAGGACCGGGCGGCTCGCGCCTCGGACCGGTAGAGCCGGATGGACTGGCGCAGCGCTTCCCGCGCGCGCCGCCGGTCGCCGGACGCGTCGTACGCGAGCCCGAGGCGGAACCACGCCCGCCAGCTCTCCGGCGCGGCCTCGACCTCGGCCTTGTAGGTCGGGAACTCGGCGTCCGCCGCGTCCCGGAGCGGTCGCCCGCTGGCACGGTGCGGCAGGTCTTCGACGGGTAGCCCGCCCTCGGCGTCGAGGATGCGGACGAGCTTCTCGGTCTGCGCGCCGAAGAGCAGCTCCCGGCCGATCGCCCACGCGGCGATGATCGGGAGCACGAGCAGCGCGACGCCCATGGCGATGCCCACCGGCTCTCCGGTGGCGATGAGCATGATGGAGCGCTGGAAGACCAGCACCAGGTAGACCAGCAGGATGATCGCCATGACGATGGCGGCGATGCGGTTCTTCACGGGCGCCTCAGCGTTCGCGCACGGTGGGCCGCGGAGGCTCGCCGTCCGGGCCGGAGATGCCGAGGTCGACGAGCGCGTCGAGCCCGACGGTCACCCCGGTCGTGGTCGCCGCCGCGCGCAGGGCGAGCAGGATCCCCGTCTCGTACGCCTGCGGGCCGATGGTGTCGTGCCGGATCGTGAGGGTCTCCCCGGCGCCGCCGAAGATCACCTGCTGCTCGGCGACGACGCCGCGCATCCGGAGGCTGTGGATGGGGACGCTCGCCACCTGCTGGCCGCGGGCGCGCTGGTCGGTGTGCGGCGCCTCCACCGGGCCGCGGCCGGCGCGCGCGGCGCCGATCAGCTCGGCCGTGCGCACCGCGGTGCCCGACGGGGAGTCGACCTTCGTGGCGCCGTGCGTCTCGATGATCTCGATCGAGTCGAAGAAGCGGGCGGCGACCGTCGCGAAGGCGGTGCCCAGTGCGGAACCGAGGGAGAAGTTCGGGATGACGACCGCGCCGCTGCCCTCGTGGGCGGCGACGCGACGCTCGAGATCGAGGATGCGGTCGGCCGACCAGCCGGAGGTGCCGATCAGCACCTTCAGGCCGTTGTCGACGGCGAACGCGACGATGCCGGGGCTCACCTGCGGCAGGGTCATGTCGACGAGCACGTCGGCGCCGAGCATCTCGTCGAGCGACGACGAGGAGCCCAGGGTCGCGACGAGCTCGAGGTCGTCCGCCTGCTCGATGAGCCGGACGGCCACGCTTCCCAGTTTTCCGCTCGCCCCCGCGACGGCCACGCGAATAGTCACCCGCCCAGCCTACCCGGGCCCGCGCACCCTCCCTCGCGTCGTGCCCCGGCCGATCGGACCCGCAGGGCTACTCTGGGGCGATGGTGTCTTTCGCAGATGTCGCCGTCACCGACGCGACCGCCCATCGGATGCTCGCGGACTACTTCGCCGAGCGTGCGGCGACGTTCCCCGCGACCCAGGGCGCCTATCGCACGACGTTCCCCGACCCGGGCCAGTTCGTCGCCCCGGCCGGCGTCTTCCTGCTCGCCTACGACGAGGACGGCGAGGCCGGGTGCGGCGGCGTCCGCGAGCTGCGGCTCCGACCGGGTGACACCGAGGAGGGCGACGCGGTCGTCCGCTACGAGATCAAGCACCTGTGGGTGTCGCCGACGCACCGCGGCCGCGGTCTGGGCCGCGCCATCCTGTCGGAACTCGAGCACCGCGCCCGCGGCTTCGGCGCCACCGAGGTCGTGCTCGACACGAACGCAAGTCTGGAGGCCGCCGGCTCGCTCTACCGCTCGCACGGCTACGAGGACATCCAGCCCTACAACGACAACCCGAACGCGACGGACTGGTTCCGCAAGTCGCTGACCGACTGACCGGCGACGGGACGGCGGGCCCGGCCTCTCAGACCGGCTGCAGCTCCGGGAGGCCGGTGCGCAGCTCGACGGGCAGGTGGCCCAGGTCGTTGTGCACCACGAGCACCGGCGGCTTCGCCGAGCGCACGCGGATGATGGTGAGGCCGCAGTTCGCCTGGTTGAGGCCGAGCCACCGCCACGCCGGGGCGTCGAAGACGTGGCGCACGAACCAGCCGATGACGAAGTTGTGGGTGACCAGCAGGTCGTGGCGGTCGCCCAGCGCGGGGGTGAGGAACTCCCCCACGGCGTCGTCCATCTGCGCACGCCCCGCCTCGATCTCGGCCTCGGTCACCGAGCCGAAGAACGACTCGAACGCCTTCGGCATGTCGGGCGTGGGCCCCGACGGGATGCAGTCGAACAGCAGGCTCGACGGCTCCGGCTCCAGGGCGGGCATCCGCTCGGCCATGATCGACGCGGTCTGCGCGGCGCGCACGAGCGGCGAGTGGTACATCGCGGTGAACGGGATGCCGCTCAGCCGCTCGGCGATCAGCTGCGCCTGCCGCTTGCCCCGCGGGGAGAGCGGGCCGTCGGGGAGGCCGTGCTCGGCATCCTGCTGCTCGCCGTGGCGCACGAGGTAGAGGTAGTGGGGCACCGGAGGACCTTTCGGAAGTGGATGTCGGAGACGGCGGGTCAGGAGGCGAGGCCGGCGAACACGTCGTCGGTCACGCTCCCCACCGCGGAGACGGAGATCGGGCGGTCGGCCAGATCCCGTGCGAGGTCGCGCACGTCGTCGGCGGTGACGAGGTGCAGTCGACGGAGGCTTTCATCGAGGTCGGCGAACTCGCCGAGAGTGATCTCGGCGCGGCCGAGGCGGGACATCCGGGTGTCGGAGTCCTCGAGGGCGAGCGCGGCGCCGCCCGAGAGCTGACCCACCGCGCGCCGGAGCTCGTCGGGCGTGATCCCGTCGTCCGCGAGACGGTGCAGCTCGTCCAGCATGAGATCGGCGACCTGGCGGGTCTTCGCCGGCGCGCAGCCCGCGTAGAGCCCGAAGACGCCCGCGTCGGAGTACGAGCCGGAGAAGGAGTAGACGGCGTAGGCGAGCCCGCGGCGCTCCCGGATCTCCTGGAAGAGGCGGCTCGACATCCCGCCGCCCAGCACGGAGTTGAGGACGCTCATCGCCGTGCGGCGCGGGTCCGTCGCGACGATGCCGGGCACGCCGATCAGGAGGTTGGTCTGCTCGGTCGGGCGCTCGACGGTGACGAGGGCCGCACCGCGCTCGATCGGCGCGGCGACGTCGGACCGGCGTGCGACGGGCGACGCCGTGGCCTCCGGATCCCAGCCGGCGGCCGCGAGGGCGCGGACGACGCCGTCGACGAGGAGGTCGTGGTCGACCGCTCCCGCCGCGGTGATGACCAGGTCCTGCGGGCGGTAGTTCGCCTGGTAGTGGGCCCACACGGCGTCACGGGACGCGGCGCGGATCGTGTCGGGGCGGCCGCCGATCGGACGGCCGAGCGGGTGGGCGCCCAGCACCGCGGAGAAGAGCCGTTCGTTGGCGACGTCGGCCGGGTCGTCCTCGGCCATCGAGAGCTCCTCGAGGATGACGCCGCGCTCGTTCTCGAACTCGACCGGGTCGAGCAGGGACGAGGTCAGCATGTCGCCGATGACCTCCACGGCCATCGCGAGGTCGCGATCCTGCACCTTGGCGTAGTAGCAGGTGTACTCCTTGGCGGTCATGGCGTTGTGCTCGCCGCCGACCGAGTCGAAGGAGATCGCGATGTCGAGCGCCGAACGCGACCGCGTGCCCTTGAAGAGCAGATGCTCGAGGAAGTGCGTGGAGCCGAGGCTGCCCGGCTCGTCCGTCTCGTCGCGGGAGCCGACGGCGACCCAGTACCCGAGGGTGGCGCTGCGCGCTCCCGGGACCTGCTCGCTGAGCACGCGGATGCCACTGGGGAGGACCGTGCGGCGGACCAGCGCCTCGCCGGAAGCGGCGAAGGAGAGGTCGGCCAGACCGAGCGGGAGGTCGACTGCGCTGTTCATCCCCTCCACCCTACGCCAGTGGCTTCGGAATCCCTGGGACTCTTCAATGAGGACAAACAGACTGGTCTGTCTACCTATATACTGGACTCACCACCCGGACCGGTCGCACCCCCCTGGACTCCGTCCCGACCGGTCCGGTGGTTTCCATCCCCCGAGGGGGCGGTCTCCGCCTCCCGTGACAGAAGGAGTCGCGCCCGATGGTGGTTAGCGCCCGAGCGACGATCCGGCCTCCCGCGCCGTCGAAGATCAAGATCCTCGCGACAGCGGATGAGCTGTTCTACCAGGAGGGCATCCACACCGTCGGCGTGGACCGCATCATCGCGGGCGCCCGGGTGACGAAGGCGACCTTCTACAAGCACTTCCGATCCAAGGACCTCCTCATCATCGCGTACGTCGAGGGCCGCGACCGCCAGGTGCGCGAGTGGTTCACGGTGCGCGAGCAGGCCGGGAACGACCCGCGCGAGATCGCGCGCGCCCTCGTCGACTCGATCAACGAGGAGGCGATCCGTCCCGGATTCCGCGGCGACCCCTTCATCAACGCCGCGGCGCAGTTCGCCGACGAGAACCACCCCGTCCGCATCGCCGTCACGGCGCACCGCGACTGGTACGCGAAGCGCATCGAGCAGCTCTTCCGCGAGCTCGGCCACCCGCGCCCCGGAGACGCGGCCGACGACCTCATCCTGGCCCGCGATGGCGCGCTCGCCGGCGGCTACGTGGGCGACCCGATCGCCGCCGGCGCAGCCCTGCACCGCTCGCTCGACCGCATCCTGAGCGAGAAGTAGGCCGGCGCCCCGCGCACATTCGTCACGAATGTCGTGAATAGGCGCTGCTTTCGCGACATTCGTGACGAATGTGCGCGCGAGGCGGCGCTACTCGGAGACGCGGTCCAGGTCGAGCATCTGGGCGCGAGTGAGGCGGATGCCGGCCGCGGCCATCAGCGCGTTCACCTGCTCGGGGCGGCTCGCGCTCGCCACGGGCGCAGCGACGCTGCGCTTGGCCAGCAGCCACGCGATCGCGATGCTGGCCGGTTCGGCGCCGTGCTCGGTCGCGATGCGGTCGACCACGGCGAGCACGCGCTGCCCGCGACGGTTGACGTACGCGGAGGCGCGCACGCTCCGCGCGTCGGCCGTGAGGTCGCCCTTCGAGCGGTACTTGCCGGTCAGGAAGCCGTTGGCGAGCGCGTAGTACGGCATGACGGACAGGCCCTGCGCCGCCGCGACGATGCGCAGCGCGCTCTCGAACTCCGCCCGGTGCATCAGGTTGTACTGCGTCTGGATGGCGACGAACTTCGGCAGGCCCGAGGACGCCAGGATGCGCGCCTCGATCAGCCGATCGGCACTGAAGTTGGACGCGGCGAGGTAGCGCACCTTGCCGGACTCGATCAGCCACTCGGCGGTCGCGAGGCTGTCCTCCAGGGGCACCTCGGGGTCGTCGTCGTGGAAGTAGAGCAGGTCGATGCGGTCCGTCTGCAGGCGCTCCAGCGAGGCCTCGACCGCGCGCACGATGCTCACCGAGCCGAGGCCGGGGTTCTCGTGGTGGCGGCCGACCTTGGTGGCGACGGTGACGTGGTCGCGGTTGCCGCGCTCGCGCATCCACTTGCCGATGAGCACCTCGCTGCGGCCGCCGACGTAGCTGTCGGCCGTGTCGATGAAGTCGCCGCCGAGCGCGGCGAAGCGGTCGAGGATGTCGAGGGAGGTGTCGCCGTCGGCGGTCCAGCCGAAGACGCTCGCCCCGAGGGAGAGCGGGTAGACCGTGAGGTCGCTCTCGCCGATGCGGCGCGGAGCGATGATCGAGAGGGGTCCGGTGCGCTCCAGCGCGGGGTCGATGTCGAGCGGACCGCCGGTGTCGGTCGACGGCTCCACGATCGGAGTCGCGACGGGGGCGGTGCGCAGACCGACCGACTCGAGCAGGCGCAGGGGAAGCAGCTGCGGCATGTCATCCCCCTGCACCCGATCCTGCCGCTGACCGGCCGGATCGTACTGTCGAATCGATTCGAGAATGATCTACTCCCGAACTCTATTTGAAGGGTACGGCAAACCCGCGACACGCCGACGGGGAAACGGGTGAACTGCGACAGAAACCTAGATCACGGTTTCATCACGGTTGCGGAGCGCCCTCCGACGCCCCCGCCCGCCGGACGACGGCTCGTGCGTGGGCCAGCACCGGACCGTCGACCATCGCGCCCGCGAAGCGGAAGACCCCTCCCCCGGCCTCCTCGGCGGCGGCAAGCAGCTCGCGTGCGCGCGCCACCTCCTCCGGGGTCGGCCGGTACGCGGTGCGGACCGTCTCCACCTGCCCGGGATGGATGCACGCCGTCGCCGCGAAGCCCACCGCGACGGCGTCCTCCGCCTCCGCGCGCAGGCCGTCGAGGTCGGCGATGTCGAGGTGCACGGTGTCGACCGCGTGCACCCCTGCGGCGCCCGCGGCGAGCAGCACGGCGGAGCGCGCGTGCCGTGCGACGTCGCGGTACGTGCCGTCCGGATGCCGGCTGGAGGTCCCGCCGAGCGATGCGACCAGGTCCTCCGCGCCCCACATGAGCGCCAGCACGTTCGCGGCGCGCGCGAGCTCGGGCGCGGCCACGACGCCGGCCGCGGTCTCGCACAGGGCGATGACGTCCATCCCGTCGAACGCGGCGAGGTCGGCCGCGCGTTCGGCCTTCGGGAGCATGATCGCCCGGTAGGGAGTCATCTCGAGCGCGGCGAGATCGGCGTCGTGATCGTCGGAGCCCGCGGGGTTCACCCGGACGATCACGCGGGCGGGGTCGAGGCGCGACGCGGCGAGCGCCTCGCGGGCCGCCGGCCGGCGGGACGGGTCGACCGCGTCCTCCAGGTCGAGGATGACCGCGTCCGCCCGCTCGAGCGCCTTGGCGTAGCGGTCGGGCCGGTCCGCCGGGCAGAACAGCAGCGCAGGACCCCACGGGAAGGCGCGGCCGGTCACGCGGTCGTCCGCTCGTGCGCCTCCCGACACCACACCATGACCTGGCGCGTCGCGGTCGCGACGACCGTCCCGTCCTGGTTGCGGCCGGTGTGCTCCAGGGTGACGATCCCCTGTCCGGGACGGGAGGCCGAGAGCCGCTTGGCCGTCACCACCGTCTCGGCGTACAGGGTGTCGCCGTGGTGCATGGGGTGCGGGAACGCCACCTGCTCGAAGCCGAGGTTCGCGACGATGGTGCCCTGGGTGAGCTGCGCCACCGACGAGCCGACCAGGGTCGAGAGCGTGAGCATGGAGTTGACCAGCCGTTCGCCGAACGGCTGGCGGGCCGACCACGCGGCGTCGAGATGCAGCGCCTGCGTGTTCATCGTCAGCGTCGTGAACAGGACGTTGTCGGCCTCGGTCAGCGTGCGCCCCGGCCGGTGCAGGTAGCGCGTCTCGAGCTCCAGCTCCTCGTAGTAGAGCCCGCGCTGCTCGACCTCTCTCACGACGCCTGCTCCAGCGCGACAGCGAGCGGGGCACCGGTGGCGGCGACGACCTCGTCGACGGTGACGCCCGGCGCCAGCTCGCGCAGCACCAGCCCGTCCGGCGTCACGTCGATGACGGCCAGGTCGGTGACGATGCGGTCGACGCAGCCGGAACCGGTCAGCGGGAGGGTGCACTCCCGGAGGATCTTCGGGCGGCCTTCGCGGTCCACGTGCTCCATCATCACGATGAGCCGCTTGGCGCCGAACACGAGGTCCATCGCGCCGCCCATGCCCTTGACCATCTTGCCCGGGATCATCCAGTTGGCGAGGTCGCCGGTCTCGGAGACCTCCATCGCGCCGAGGACGGCCACGTCGACGTGCCCGCCGCGCACCATCCCGAACGAGAGCGACGAGTCGAAGTAGGCGGCGCCGCGCTCGACGGTCACCGTCTCCTTGCCGGCGTTGATGAGGTCGGGGTCGACGTCGGCGTCGGCGGGGTACGGCCCGACACCCAGCACGCCGTTCTCGGAGTGCAGGATGACCTCCACCCCCTCGGGGATGTAGTTCGGGATGAGCGTGGGCATGCCGATCCCGAGGTTGACGTACTGGCCGTTGCGCAGCTCGCGGGCCACGCGGGCGGCGAGCTCGGTGCGGGTGAGGCTCATGACCGGCTCCCTTCGGCGACGGTGCGCCGCTCGATCCGCTTCTCGACGCCCGGCGCGTGGACGACCCGCTGGACGAAGATGCCGGGACAGTGGACCGCGCCGGGGTCGATCTCCCCCGGCTCCACCAGCTCCTCCACCTCGGCGATGGTGATGCGCCCGGCCATGGCGGCGAGCGGGTTGAAGTTCATCGCCGCAGCGTGGAACACGAGGTTGCCGTGCCGGTCTCCCTTCGCCGCGTGCACCAGGGCGAAGGCCGGGCGGAGCGACTCCTCCAGCACGTAGTCGGCGCCGTCGAAGGTGCGCACCTCCTTCGGCTCGGAGGCCACCACGACCGAGCCGTCGGGCGCGTACCGTCGCGGCAGGCCGCCCTGCGCGATCTGGGTGCCGACGCCGGCCGGGGTGTAGAAGGCGGGGATGCCCGCCCCTCCCGCGCGCAGCTTCTCGGCGAGCGTGCCCTGCGGCGTGAGCTCGACCTCCAGCTCACCCGAGAGGAACTGCCGGGCGAACTCCTTGTTCTCGCCGACGTACGAGCTGATCATCTTGCGGATGCGTCGCTCGGCGAGGAGCAGGCCGAGACCCCAGTCGTCCACGCCGCAGTTGTTGCTGACCACCTCGAGGTCGGTCGTGCCGGCCTCCAGCAGCGCACCGATCAGGGCGCTCGGGATGCCGCACAGCCCGAAGCCGCCGACCGCGAGGCTCGCGCCGTCGCCCACGTCCGCGACGGCCTCCGCCGCCGTGGCCACCGTCTTGTCGATCACGGGATGCCTCCCTCTCTCACCATCGAGCTTCTGTCATTGTCGCGCACGGGGACCGGGCTCAGGCGGTGAAGCCGAGCGCCCGGGAGATGACCATGAGCTGGACCTCCGAGGTGCCCTCGCCGATCTCGAGGATCTTCGAGTCGCGGTAGTGGCGGGCGACCGGGTTCTCGTTGAGGAACCCGTAGCCGCCGAAGATCTGCGTGGCGTCGCGGGCGTTGTCCATGGCGGCCTCGCTGGCGGTGAGCTTGGCGATGGAGGCCTCCATCTTGAACGGCTGGCCGGCCATCAGCTTGAAGCAGGCGTCGTAGTAGGCGAGCCGGGCGGTGTGCACCCGGGCCTGCATCCGCGCGAGCTTGAAGGCGATGTGCTGGTTGGAGCCGATCGGACGGCCGAACACGTTGCGGGTCTTCGCGTAGGCGAGCGCCTCCTCGAGGCAGCCCTGCGCGGCGCCCGTGCAGAGCGCGGCGAAGGCGACGCGCCCCTCGTCGAGGGTGGCGACGAAGTTCGCGTACCCGCGACCGCGCTCCCCGAGCAGGTTCTCCTCGGGCACGTGCACGTCGGTGAGGGTCAGCGGGTGCGTGTCGGAGGTGTGCCAGCCGACCTTGTCGTAGACGGGCTCGGCGACGAAGCCGGGGGTGCCGCTCGGCACGATGATGGCCGACAGCTCCTTCTTGATCGAGCCGTCGGCGCGGCGCTCCTCGCCGGTCACGGCGGTGATCGTCACGAGGGCGGTGATCTCGGAGCCGGAGTTGGTGATGAACTGCTTGGTGCCGTCGATGACCCACTCGCCGTCGCGGAGCACGGCGGTCGTCTTGGTGCCGGAGGCGTCCGACCCGGCGTCCGCCTCGGTCAGCCCGAACCCGGCGAGGGCCTCCCCCTTCGCGAGCATCGGCAGCCAGCGCTGCTTCTGCTCCTCGCTGCCGCTGCGGAAGAGCGGCATGGCGCCGAGGCCGACACCCGCCTCCAGGGTGACGCCGATCGACTGGTCGACGCGTCCCAGCTGCTCGACGGCGAGGCAGAGCGAGAGGTAGTCCTTGCCCTGGCCGCCGTACTCGACGGGGAAGGGCAGCCCGAACAGGCCCATCCGGCCCATCTCGGCGATGATGCCGTACGGGAGGCTGCGCTTGGTGTCGTACTCGTAGGCGGCGGGGGCGACGACGGTGTCGGCGAACTCCCGCACCTCGTCGCGCAGGGCGCGCTGCTCGGCGGTGAGCTCGAAGCCGGCGACGTCGGTGTCGGCGGCGGCGGCGGTCCGCCCGGTCATCTGCATGGTCATGGGGTTCCTGTCTCTCGTGGTGACTGTCCATGGGGTTCCGCGTCGTCGGGCGATGGTGTCGCGTCGACGCGGGCGACGAGCTGATCGAGCCGCACGAGGTCGCCGGGGGCGACCTGCACGCGGACGATGCCCGAGATCGGGGCGAGGAGGCGGTGCTCCATCTTCATGGCCTCCACGACGGCGACGGTGTCGCCCGCCGTCACGGTGTCCCCGTCGGCGACCGGCACGGCGACGACGGTCCCGGGCATGGGCGAGCGCAGCTCGGGATGCGCGGCCGCGTCGCCGCGCTCGACCGCGGCGAGCGCCTCGGCCAGCCGCTCCTCCCTGCTGCGCAGCCGCAGGCCGCGGGTGCGTCCGCCGCTCGCGAGCCAGAGGGTGGGGCCGTCCTGCGCGATGTCGTATCCGGCGGTGATGCCGTCGAGGGTGAGGAGGGCGTGGTCCGGCTCCCCGGCGTCGCCCGGATGCACGGAGAGCTCGGCGGTGTGCTCCGCGTCGCCGAGCAGCACGCGTGCGCCGCCGTCGGCGACCGCGACGGTCGTGCCGGCCACGTCGTACGACACCGGCCGGCTGTCCGCCATCCGCCATCCCGAGGGCGCGGACCAGAGGTCGCCGGCGCCGTGCGGGGAGGCGTCCGCCCGCGCGCGGTGCGCGAGCAGGGCGGCCAGCACGATCTCGGAGACGGACGGCGCCGACGGCTCGCGCTCGGAGTGCCGGCGGTCGATGAGCGTGGTGTCCATCGTCCCGTCCACGACCTCCGGGTCGGCGAGCAGGTCGCGCAGCCAGCCGACGTTGTTCGTCGCACCCAGGATGCTCGTGCGGGCGAGGGCGGCGTCGAGCCGGGCCAGAGCGGAGGAGCGGTCCTCGCCCCAGGCGATGACCTTCGACAGCATCGGGTCGTACTCGGTGACGACCTCCAGCCCGGCGGCGAGCCCGCTGTCGACGCGCACGCCCTCCCCGGCCGGCTCGCGCAGGGCGAGGACGCGTCCTCCGCCCGGGAGGAAGCCGCGGTCGGGGTCCTCGGCGTACACCCGCGCCTCGACGGCATGACCGTCCAGGCGCACGTCCCGCTGGGCGAAGCCGAGCGGCTCCCCCGCGGCGATGCGCAGCTGCCACTCCACCAGGTCGAGGCCGGTCACCAGCTCGGTGACGGGGTGCTCGACCTGCAGTCGCGTGTTCATCTCCATGAAGAAGAACTCGTCCGGCGCCTCCGCCGAGACGAGGAACTCCACGGTGCCGGCACCGACGTAGTCCACGCTCTCGGCCACGCGGCACGCCGCCGCACCGATCCGCGCCCGGGTCTCGCCGTCGAGGAGGGGCGACGGCGCCTCCTCGATCACCTTCTGGTGGCGGCGCTGGAGCGAGCACTCGCGCTCGCCGAGGTGCACCACCGTGCCGTGCGTGTCGCCCAGCACCTGCACCTCGATGTGGCGGGGCGCGTCGACGAGGCGCTCCAGGAAGAGGGTGTCGTCGCCGAAGGCGGAGGCGGCGACCCGCCGGGCGGTGCGCAGCGCCTCGGGGAGGTCGGCCGCGTCGCGCACGGCCTGCATCCCCTTGCCGCCGCCGCCCGCGGACGGCTTGACCAGCACCGGGAAGCCGATCCGCCGGGCGGCGGCGATCAGGGCGTCGTCGTCGAGCTCGGGTTCCGCGATGCCCGGGATGGTCGTCACGCCGTGCAACTCGACCTCGCGCTTCGCGGCGATCTTGTCGCCCATGACCTCCAGCGCGTGGACACCCGGGCCGACGAAGACGACGCCGGCAGCGGCACAGGCCTGGGCGAGCTCGGCGTTCTCGGAGAGGAACCCGTAACCGGGATGCACGGCTCCCGCACCCGTCGCTGTGGCGGCCGCGACGATCGCATCGACGTCGAGGTAGCTCTCGCGGGCGGGCGCCGGGCCCAGCCGCACCGCGACGTCGGCGAGCGTGACATGCGGGGCGTTCCGGTCGGCGTCGCTGTAGACCGCGATGGAGCGGATGCCGAGGCGGCGCAGGGTGCGGATGACGCGGCAGGCGATCTCGCCGCGGTTGGCGACGAGGACGGAGGAGAACGGGACGGTCATGGCGGTCACATCCGGAAGAGCCCGAAGGCCGTGTCGGGCAGCGGGCTGCGGGAGCAGACGTCGAGCGCGAGGCCCAGGACGGTGCGGGTCTCGGCGGGGTCGATCACGCCGTCGTCCCACAGCCGGGCGGTCGAGTAGTAGGGATCGCCCTGCTCCTCGTAGCGCTCGGCGATCGGGGCGCGGAACGCGGCCTCGTCGTCGGCGCTCCACTCCTCGCCGGCGCCTTCGAGCTGGTCGCGCTTCACGGTCGCGAGCACGCTCGCCGCCTGCGCCCCTCCCATCACCGAGATGCGCGCGGCCGGCCACATCCAGAGGAAGCGGGGCGAGTACGCGCGACCGCACATCGAGTAGTTGCCGGCGCCGAATGAGCCGCCGATCACCACGGTGAGCTTGGGCACGCGGGCGGTGGCGACGGCGGTGACCATCTTCGCGCCGTTCTTGGCGATGCCGCCGGCCTCGTAGTCGCGGCCGACCATGAAGCCGGAGATGTTCTGCAGGAACAGCAGCGGGATGCCGCGCTGGTCGCACAGCTCGATGAAGTGCGCGCCCTTGAGCGCCGACTCGCTGAACAGCACCCCGTTGTTGGCGACGATGCCGACCGGGTGGCCGTGGATGCGGGCGAAGCCGGTGACGAGCGTCGTGCCGTACTCGGGCTTGAACTCGTGCAGCCCCCCGGCGTCCACGATCCGGTCGATCACCTCGTGCACGTCGTAGGGCGCCTGGACGTCGACCGGCACGATGTCATAGAGGTCGGAGGGGTCGACGGCGGGCTCCTCTGCGGGCACGACCTCCCAGGCCGGTGCCGCCGGCTGCGGCAGCGTGGCGACGATGTCGCGGACGATCGCGAGCGCGTGCTCGTCGTTCTCGGCGAGGTGGTCGACGACGCCGGAGGTGCGGGCGTGGAGGTCGCCGCCGCCCAGCTCTTCGGCCGTCACGATCTCGCCGATCGCCGCCTTCACCAGCGGGGGGCCGCCGAGGAAGATCGTGCCCTGGTTGCGCACGATCACCGTCTCGTCGCTCATCGCCGGGACGTAGGCGCCGCCCGCGGTGCACGATCCGAGCACGGCGGCGATCTGCGGGATCTTCGCCGCGGACAGCCGGGCCTGGTTGTAGAAGATGCGGCCGAAGTGGTCGCGGTCGGGGAACACGTCGTCCTGCATCGGCAGGAATGCTCCGCCCGAGTCGACGAGGTAGATGCACGGGAGGCGGTTCTCGAGCGCGATCTCCTGCGCGCGCAGGTGCTTCTTGACCGTCATCGGGTAGTACGTGCCGCCCTTGACCGTGGCGTCGTTGCAGACGACCATCACGTGCCGGCCGTGGACGAGGCCGATTCCGGCGATCACGCCGGCGGCCGGGCTCTCGTCGCCGTACATCCCCGTCGCGGCCAGCGGCGCGACCTCGAGGAACGGGCTGCCCTCGTCCAGGAGGGTGTCGATGCGGTCGCGCGGGAGCAGCTTGCCCCGGGCGATGTGGCGCTCGCGGGAACGCTCGGGGCCGCCCGCCGCCGCGACGGCGAGGCGCTCGCGCAGCTCGGCGACCAGCTCGCGCTGGGTGGTGGTGGCGGGCATCGTGCTCCCTGTCGTCGTCGACATTCGGTTAGTGGTCGCTAACCCAGTTTTAGGTTAGTGTTCATTAACCGAAATGTCCACCCTCTCGGGAGACCGCATGACCGATCTCGACGCCCCCGGTCGGCCCACCCAGCGCAGCCGCGCCAAGGCCGATCGCCGAGCGGCCCTGCTCGACGCCGCCGCCGGGCTGTTCGCCGAACGCGGCTACAACGGCGTCTCGATCGAAGACCTGGGCTCGGCGGTCGGGGTGAGCGGCCCCGCCGTCTACCGCCACTTCCCCTCCAAGCAGGCGGTGCTCGCCGCGCTGCTGGTCGACGTGAGCCAGGGCCTGCTCGACGGCGGCACGACCGTGCAGGAGGAGAGCGGGGATGCGGCCAGCGCCCTCCGCGCCCTGATCGCCTTCCACGTCGACTTCGCCCTCGGCGCGCCCGACACCATCCGCGTGCAGGACCGCGACCTGGACGCCCTCCCCGACGACGACCGGCGCGAGGTCCGCCGCCTCCAGCGCCGCTACGTCGAGCTGTGGACCCGCGTGCTCGGCCGGCTCCAGCCCTCCCTCGCACCGGACGAGCTCCGCGTCCGGGTGCAGGCGACGTTCGGGCTCATCAACTCGACACCGCACTCGGCGCGCGTCGGCTCGGCGCAGGTCGCCCCGGCGGCGGCGCGGCCGGTCCTGGAGCGGATGGCGTGGGCCGCACTCACCGCCCGCTGAGCCGCTGCCGCCACGTCACCGGCGTGCGTTAGGGTCCAAGGAAACACCGAGCACGAGGAGGGACGTGGGCGACGACACCCCCAGACTGCGGCGGCACCACCGGGTGCTGCGCGCCGTGGGCGGCGTGCTGGCCGTGCTCCTCGTCGTCGCGGCGATCGCCGGCGGCGTCGGGTTCTGGACCGTGACCCGGTCCTTCCCGCAGACCTCCGGATCCCTCGACGTCCCCGGCCTCCAGAAGCCGGTCACGGTCTACCGTGACAGCGCGGGCATCCCGCAGATCGTCGCCTCCACGGCCGACGACCTCTTCCGCGCCCAGGGGTTCGTGCACGCGCAGGACCGCTTCTGGGAGATGGACTTCCGCCGGCACGTCACGGCGGGCCGGCTCTCGGAGATGTTCGGTGCGAGCCAGGTGCCGACGGACACGTTCATCCGCACCCTCGGCTGGCGCCGCGTCGCGGAGCAGGAAGTGAAGCTCCTCGACCCGACCGCGCTCCGCTACTACCAGGACTATGCGGACGGGGTGAACGCCTACCTGGCCGCGCACGCCGGCGCCGAGCTCAGCGTCGAGTACGCCGTCCTCGGCCTCCAGAACCCGGGCTACAAGCCCGAGAAATGGACGCCCGCCGACTCCATCGCCTGGCTGAAGGCGATGGCGTGGGACCTCCGCTCCAATCTCGTGGAGGAGGTGGACCGCGCGCTGCTGGCCACGAAGCTCACCCCCGAGCAGATCGCGGACCTCCACCCGGGCTACGACTACGCGGCCCACCCGACCATCACGCCCGACGGCGGGGGCGACCCCGCGCGGACGACTCCGGACGCGGCGAACACGACCGCAGCGGGTGCCGGAGCAGCGGGAGCAGGCGGGGCGGACACCCAGGCGCTCGCGGCCGCACCTCCCGCCGACTACCGGGCGCAGCTCGAGCAGGTGTCGGCGAGCCTCGAATCGCTCCCCCGCCTGATGGGTCCGGCCGGCAGTGATATCGGGTCCAACTCCTGGGTGGTCTCCGGAGCCCTGACCGCCACCGGCAAACCCCTGCTGGCCAACGACCCGCACCTCGGCGCCTCCCTGCCCTCCGTCTGGTACCAGGTCGGGCTGCACTGCGCGACGGTGAACGCGGAGTGCCCGTTCGACGTGAGCGGCTTCGGATTCTCCGGGTTCCCCGGCGTCGTCATCGGGCACAACGACCGCATCTCGTGGGGCTTCACCAATCTCGGCCCGGACGTCGCCGACCTGTACGTCGAGAAGGTGACCGGCGACACGTACGAGTACGACGGGGCACAGGTGCCGCTCGACATCCGCCGCGAGACCATCACGGTCGCCGGCGGCAAGGACGTCACGCTCACAGTCCGCTCCACCCGGCACGGCCCGATCATCACGGACGTGGGAGACGACTACGCCGCGATCGCCAAGAACCAGGCCGGCAAGCTCGGTGTGCCTGCGGAGCAATACCAGCTGTCCCTGCAATGGACCGCGCTCACACCCGGCCCGACCGCGGGTGCGATCTTCGCGTTCGACACGGCGACCGACTGGACAAGCTTCCGCGCCGCGGCTGCGAACTTCCAGGTGCCGTCGCAGAATCTCGTCTACGCCGACGTGGACGGTCACATCGGCTACCAGGCGCCGGGCGCGGTGCCGATCCGGGCCGCCGGAGACGGAACGGTCCCCGTGCCGGGCTGGACCAGCCAGTA
This sequence comes from Leifsonia naganoensis, assembly GCF_013410615.1. Lineage (NCBI taxonomy): Bacteria > Bacillati > Actinomycetota > Actinomycetes > Micrococcales > Microbacteriaceae > Leifsonia > Leifsonia naganoensis. Next base: position 3,349,948 of record NZ_JACCHJ010000001.1, on the reverse strand, counting down.
CGGCTGGGTGGGCACCGTCCCGTACGACCAGCTCCCGTCGGTGCTCGATCCTCCCAGCGGCTACATCGTGACGGCCAACAACGCCGCCGTCGGCCCCGACTATCCCGTCATGATCACGCGCGACTGGGAGTACGGCTACCGCGCCAACCAGATCGCCGTGCGGCTGCAGGCCCTCGTCGCCGGCGGGAAGAAGATCACGGCGGCGCAGCTGGCGGCCATCCAGGGCGACACGTACGACGCGAACGCGGCCACGCTCGTCCCGCTGCTGCGTGCCGTCGGGGACGCCGCCGATCCGTCCTCCGGCGCGGCGCGCGGGGCCGCGCTGCTCGCCGGGTGGGACCTCCACGACGACGCCGACAGCGCCGCCGCGGCCTACTTCAACATCTTCTGGAAGAACCTCCTGCACGACGCGTTCGGCCGCAAGCTCCCGGCATCGGCGCAGCCCTCCGGCGGGGACCGCTGGTTCGCGGTCGTGCAGAACCTCGTCGCGCAGCCCGACTCGCCCTGGTGGGCCGACGCCGAGCTGGGAACGAGCGACCGGGACTCGATGGTCGCGCGTGCCGCGGATCAGGCGTGGACCGAGGCCCGCTCGCTGATGGGCGCTGACGCCACGACCTGGCGCTGGGACCGCATCCACACGCTCACGTTGACGAACGCCAGCCTCGGCACATCGGGCGTGGCGCCGGTGGAGTGGCTGCTCAACCGCGGCCCCTACACGGTCGGCGGCGGGTCGAGCGTCGTCGAGGCGAACGGCTGGGACGCGTCCGCCGGGTACGCGGTCGACCGCGTCCCGTCGATGCGGATGGTCGTCGACCTGGCCGACTTCGACCGCAGCCGCTGGATCAATCTGGCCGGCGCCTCCGGGCACGCGTTCGACCCGCACTACACCGATCAGACCGACCTCTGGGCGGCCAACAAGACGCTCCCGTGGGCCTTCAGCCGTGCCGCCATCGCGGCGGCCGCCACGCAGACCCTGACGCTGCGCCCGTCATCCCACTGAGCGCGCGGGCGCACGCCCGGTGCGCGGGCCCCTGAACGGTCGCAACACGCCCTTCTCACGGCGCGTGGCACACGCACGAGGGCGTGTCGCGACGAGTGAGCCGCTCTCATCCACAGAGCGCGCGGGCGCGCGCCCGTTCAGCGCCGGGCGGGACTCAGCGGCCGGTCGGCCAGTTGCGCTCGGGGCTGCCCGTGTAGAGCTGCTGCGGGCGGCCGATCTTGGTGGCGGGGTCGAGGTTCATCTCGCGCCAGTGACCGATCCAGCCCGGGAGGCGGCCGATCGCGAAGAGCACGGTGAACATCCGCGTCGGGAAGCCCATGGCCTTGTAGATCACGCCGGTGTAGAAGTCCACGTTCGGGTACAGCTTGCGGTCGATGAAGTACTGGTCGGCGAGGGCGACCTCCTCCAGCTCCTTCGCGATGTCGAGGAGCGGGTCGTGCACGCCGAGAGCGGCGAGCACCTCGTCGGCCGACTGCTTGACGAGCTTGGCGCGCGGGTCGAAGTTCTTGTAGACGCGGTGACCGAAGCCCATGAGCTTGACGCCGGACTCCTTGTTCTTCACCCGCTCGACGAACTTCTGGACGCTCTCGCCCGAGTCGCGGATGCCCGCGAGCATGTCGAGCACGGCCTCGTTGGCGCCGCCGTGCAGCGGGCCGTAGAGGGCGTTGATGCCGGCCGAGACCGAGGCGAAGAGGTTGGCCTGCGTCGAGCCGACGAGGCGGACGGTCGAGGTGGAGGCGTTCTGCTCGTGGTCCTCGTGCAGCATGAGGAGGCGCTCCAGCGCCCGCGACAGCACGGGGTTGACCTCGTACGGCTCGGCGAGCGTGCCGAAGTTGAGGCGCAGGAAGTTGTCGACGAAGCTCAGCGAGTTGTCCGGGTAGAGGAACGCCTGGCCGAGGCTCTTCTTGTGCGCGTAGGCGGCGATCACCGGGAGCTTCGCGAGCAGCCGGATGGTGGAGAGCTCGACCTGCTCGGGGTCGGAGACGCTGAGCGAGTCCTGGTAGAAGGTCGACAGCGCGGAGACGGCGCTCGACAGCACCGACATCGGGTGCGCGTCGTGCGGGAGCGCGCTGAAGAAGCGGCGCAGATCCTCGTGGAGGAGGGTGTGGCGGCGGATGCGCTCGTCGAAGTCGGCCAGCTCGGTCGGCGTCGGCAGCTCGCCGTGGATGAGGAGCCACGCCGTCTCGAGGAAGGACGAGTTCTCGGCGATCTGCTCGATCGGGTAGCCGCGGTAGCGCAGGATGCCCTGGTCGCCATCGATGTACGTGATCGCCGACCGCGTCGCCGCGGTGTTGACGAACCCGTAGTCGAGGCTGGTCAGGCCCGTCTGCTTGGTGAGGGTCGACAGGTCGATGCTCGAGGCGCCCGCCGTGCTCGGCAGGATGGGGAACTCGGCGACTCCGCCCGGGTAGCGCAGTTCGGCCACGGCCGCCTCGCCATCGGTGGAGCCGACACGCTCCGCCGGTGCATTCTCGGTGCCGAGTCCAGTCACAACGCCTCCAGGTCTTGGGTACGGGCATAACCACGCGCGCCGATCGTGGCAGCGCTGCAATCATTCGTGCGGGTACAGCCTAACGAACCCGCACGGCTACTGTCGCATCACGCAAAGCGGACCGCATCGCGTTAGAGGGAGTCTCCAAAAGCGCGCAGCCGAGAGGCCGCCGCGGCGATCCGCTCGTCCGTCGCCGTGAGCGAGAGCCGCACGTGCTCGGGGTAGGAGTCGCCGTAGAAGTGGCCGGGGCCGGCCAGGATGCCGAGGTCGGCCAGCCGGCCGATGCTCTCCCAGGCGTCGCGTCCCTCGGTCGCCCAGAGGTAGAGCCCGGCCTCGCTGTGGTCGATGCGGAACCCGGCGGCCTCGAGGGCGGGACGCAGCAGCTCGCGCCGCGCGCGGTAGCGCTCGCGCTGCTGCGCGACGTGCTCGTCGTCACCCAGCGCGGCGACCATCGCGGCCTGCAGCGGCGAGGGCAGCATGAGTCCGGCGTGCTTGCGCACGTTGGTCAGCCTCCCGACGACCGTGCGGCACCCCGCGACGAATGCGGCGCGGTAGCCGGCGAGGTTCGACTGCTTGCTCAGGGAGTACACGGCGAGGATGTTGCGGCGGTCGTCGCCGATCACGCGCGGGTCGAGGACGCTCGGGATGCGGTCAGCGTCCCAGGGGGCGTCCCAGCCGAGCTCGGCGTAGCACTCGTCGCTCGCCAGGTAGGCGCCCAGTTCGCGGGCGCGGGCGACCGCGGCGCGCAGCTCGTCGACCGACAGCACGCGCCCGTCGGGGTTGCCCGGGCTGTTCAGCCAGATCAGGCGCGTGTTCTCGGGCCACTCGGCCGGGTCGTCGCTGGCGAGGGCCTCCGCGCCGGCCATCGCCGCGCCGATCGCGTAGGTCGGGTAGGCCGCGCGCGGGTGAACCACGACGTCCCCCTCCCCCAGCCCGAGCAGGAACGGCAGGAACGCGACCAGCTCTTTGGAGCCGATCGTCGGCAGCACGTTGTCGACGGTGAGGCCGGTGACCCCGCGGCGGCGGGCGAACCACGCGACGATCGCCTCGCGCAGCGCCGGCGTGCCGACGGTCTGCGGGTAGGCGTGCGCATCGGTCGCCGCGGCCAGCGCCGTGCGGATCAGCTCGGGCGTCTCGTCCACCGGCGAGCCGATGGAGAGGTCCACGACACCGTCTGCGTGCTCGCGAGCGCGCGCGGCGAACGGGGCCATCAGATCCCAGGGGTAGTCCGGGAGCTCCTTCAGCGCCACGTCAGTGCGCCTGCGGCGGCAGGGCGGCGATGACGGGGTGGTCCTTGGCGATCACGCCGACCTTGGCCGCGCCGCCCGGCGAGCCGATGTCGTCGAAGAACTCGACGTTGGCCTTGTAGTAGTCCGCCCACTCCTCGGGGAGGTCGTCCTCGTAGTAGATGGCCTCGACCGGGCAGACCGGCTCGCAGGCGCCGCAGTCCACGCATTCATCGGGGTGGATGTAGAGCGACCGTTCACCCTCGTAGATGCAGTCGACCGGGCATTCGTCGATGCAGGCGCGGTCTTTGACGTCCACGCACGGGAGGGCGATGACATAGGTCACGGTGGTTCTGTTCCCTTCGCGAGAGCTCGAGAGCTACTCGACTAGCTTATTCCGAAACGCGGGTGACGGATTCCGTCGCCGGCACCGGAGCGGGTGCCGGTGCGACGACCACGGGGCGCGCGTCGCGGCGACGCAGGTCGGGCCACGCGATCACGATGGCGGCGATGAGCAGCGGGGCCACGAGCCAGATCTGGCCGGGCAGCGTGTTCGGGATGAGCACGGAGCCGCCGGGGCTCTGCTGCGTGAAGAGCAGGATGGTCGCGATCGCGCCGAGCGCGGCGAGGATCGCGGGGAGGCGGGTCGTCGCGAGCAGGCGCAGGCCGACCAGCAGGAGCGTGAACGCCAGCAGGGAGCCGATCAGACCGAGGGGGATGCTCACACCCCAGGTGACGTCGATCGAGTGCGCCACGGTTCCCACCGCCCCGACCAGGATGCCGGCCAGCACGAGCAGGACGGCGTTGAGGATCCGGCTGAGCATTCTCGCATCTTATCTGGACAGATCGAGAGGGCAGGACGTACTCTCGATTCGGTAAGGTTAGCCTTACCAACCTCCTCCCCCTCTCCCAGCAAGGTCCTCTGTGCTCGCGAACTACCTGATCGGCCTCCGCGAAGGCCTCGAGATGGCGCTGATCGTCACCATCCTCATCGCCTACGTCGTGAAAGTCGGCCGGAAGGACGTGCTCTCCAAGCTCTGGGTCGGCGTCGGCATCGCCCTCGTCGTGCCGCTCGGGATCGGCGCCCTGCTCACGTGGGGCCCGTACGGGCTGAGCTTCCAGGCGCAAGAGATCGTCGGCGGCGGCCTCTCCGTCGTCGCCGTCGCCTTCGTGACCTGGATGATCTTCTGGATGGGCAAGACGGCCCGCTCGATGAAGTCCCTCCTCCACGAGAAGCTCGACTCCGTGCTCGTCGGCGCGGGCTGGGGCGTCGTCATCCTGGCCATGCTCAGCGTCGGCCGCGAGGGCATCGAGACCGCCCTCTTCGTCTGGGCGACGGTCGACAGCGTCGGCGGCGGCTGGCAGCCCTTCGTGGGCGCCCTGCTCGGCCTCCTGACCGCGGCCGTGCTCGGCTTCCTGCTCTACCGCGGCATGGTCCGCATCAACCTCGGGACGTTCTTCGCCTGGACGGGCGCGTTCCTCATCCTCGTCGCCGGCGGCGTGCTCGCCTACGGCGTCGGCGACCTGCAGGAGGCCGGCGTGATCCCCGGCGCCGGCATCCACGCCTACGACATCAGCGCCGCGATCCCCGCGTCGAGCTGGTACGGCACGGTGCTCGCCGGCGCGGTCAACTTCAACCCGTCGCCGACGTGGTTGCAGGTCATCGCCTGGTTCGGCTACATCATCGTCGTCTCGTTCTTCTACGTGCGCGCCCAACGCACCGCGCACCGCAAGCCCGCGAAAGCGGAGGCGCCCGGTGCGACGAGCAACGCACCCGTCGCCTCCTGAGGCGACGGACCGCACCGCAGCACCGCACCTCCCCAGCACCTCCCTCCCCGCACCCCGAGAGAAAGCACAGCACTCCCATGGCTCGATACCGTCCGCTCGGCGTCATCGCCGGCAGCATCGCCGGCGCCGCCGCCCTCGCCGCCGCTCTGACGGGCTGCGTCCCGAACAAGGCCACCGCCGAGGCCGAGGCCGTCTCGGTGACCCTGAACGACGACAGCTGCACCGTCTCGACCGCCACAGCGCCCTCGGGCCCCGTGACCTTCCAGGTGACCAACAAGGGCTCCGACGTCAACGAGTTCGAGGTGCTCGCCCAGGACAAGCTCCGGATCGCCGGCGAGAAGGAGAACATCGGCCCCGGCACGACCGTCAACTACGTCGTGCAGCTCGCCGAGGGCGACTACTTCACCGCCTGCAAGAAGGGGATGGTCGGCAGCCCGACCTCCGTCACCGCCTTCACGGTGACCAAGGGCGCCGCGGACACGAAGTCCGCGAGCGAGAGCAAGCAGGTCGCACAGGCCGTCACCAACTACACGAGCTACGTGAAGGACCAGGCCGGCCAGCTCCTCACCGCCACGAAGGCGTTCGCCGCCTCGTACGAGAGCGGCGACGACGCGGCCGCGCAGGCGCAGTACCCCGCCGCGCGCATGTTCTACGAGCGCATCGAGCCGACCGCCGAGCAGTTCGGCGACATCGACCCGGCCATCGACCTCCGCGAGGCCGACCTCGAGCAGGGCCAGGACTGGACCGGCTGGCACCGCATCGAGAAGGACCTCTGGGCCCCGGCCGGCTTCACCCCGTCCGACGCCGCCGGACGCAAGGTGCTCGGCGACCAGCTCGTCGCCGACACCCAGAAGCTCTACGACCTGGTGTACGCCAAGGACTTCAGCCTCACCCTCGACCAGATCTCCAACGGCGCCAGCGGCCTGATGGAGGAGGTCTCGCGCAGCAAGATCACCGGCGAGGAGGAGACCTTCTCGCACACAGACCTGTGGGACTTCAAAGCGAACGTGGAGGGCGCGGAGGTCGCGTACGGAACCGTCCGTGACATCCTGATGGAGAAGGGCAGCACCGGCACGAGCACTGCGAAGAAGCTCGATGCGGAGTTCGCCGCGATCGACAAGCTGCTGGCCCAGTACACCGCGGGCGACGGCTACGTCAGCTACACCCAGCTCACCACCGAGCAGGTGAAGGAGCTCTCCGACGAGGTCAACGCCCTCAGCGAGCCGCTCAGCCAGCTGACGTCGATCCTCGTCAAGTAGGAGGCGCGTGAGCGACGAGACACCCACCGAGCGCCCGGAGTCCGCGGAGGACTCCGGGCGCTCCGGCCTGTCCCGGCGGGGCCTGCTCGGCCTCGCCGGCCTCGGAGTCGGCGCCGGGGTGGTCGGATTCGGCGCCGGGATCGCCGTCGACCGCGCCGTCTCGGGCGCACAGGCGGCGGCCGCCGTGCATCCCTTCTACGGCGAGCACCAGTCCGGCATCACCACGGCCGTCCAGGACCGCCTCCACTTCGCCGCCTTCGACGTGAACCCGGGACTCGACCGGGACGGCCTGATCGACCTGCTGCGCGACTGGACCGTCGCGGCCGCGCGGATGACCCAGGGCAAGCCCGCCGGCAAGTACGGCCCCGCCTCCGGCCCGGCCGACCAGCCGCCGGACGACACCGGCGAGGCGCTCGACCTGCCCCCGGGCGGACTCACCCTCACCTTCGGCTTCGGCCCGACGCTCTTCACCACCGCGGACGGGCAGGACCGGTTCGGGATCGCGTCGAAGCGCCCCGCGGCCCTCGTCGACATCCCGCACTTCCCCGGCGACGCGCTGCTGGACGCGATCAGCGGAGGCGACCTCTGCATCCAGGCGTGCAGCGACGACCCGCAGATCGCCGTCCACGCGATCCGCAACCTGTCGCGCATCGCCTTCGGCCGCGCCTCCATCCGCTGGTCGCAGCTCGGGTTCGGCCGCACCTCCTCCACCTCCCGCAGCCAGGTCACCTCCCGCAACCTGTTCGGCTTCAAGGACGGCACCGCGAACATCAAGTCGGAGGACCAGACCGTCGTCGAGGACCAGGTGTGGGCGTCCGGCTCGGACGGCGCCTCGTGGATGGCCGGCGGGTCGTACCTCGTCGCGCGCAAGATCCGCATGGTCATCGAGACCTGGGACCGGCAGCAGCTCGGCGAGCAGGAGCGCATCATAGGCCGCGACAAGGGCGAGGGGGCTCCGCTCTCCGGCGGTACGGAGTTCAGCGATCCGAACTTCCTGGCACTCGCCCCCGACGGCGGCACGAAGATCGACCCGGACTCGCACGTGCGGCTCGCCCACCCGACCATGAACGACGGCGCGCAGCTGCTGCGCCGCGGCTACAACTTCGTGGACGGCAACGACGACCTCGGGCGGCTCAACGCCGGGCTGTTCTTCATCGCGTTCCAGCGGGATCCCCGCAAGCAGTTCATCCCCATCCAGTCGCGGCTGGCGCGCAGCGACCTGATGAACGAGTACCTGAAGCACGTCGGCTCCGGCATCTTCGCCGTCCCGCCGGGCGCGAAAGAGGGCTCGTATGTGGGGGCCGGGCTCTTCGCGTAGCGCTCGCCCGCGACGGCCGCGTGGCCAACGGAGGAGATTGCGGCCCGAACCAGGCCGAACTCCTCCGTTCCCTGCGCTCCGGGCGGTTTCTCGCCTCCATCCCCTCCGTTACCGACGCGCGGCAGCCAGGCAGGCAACGGAGGAGTTCCGGAACGACTCGCCGGGCCGTTAACGGAAACGGAGGAGATCCCGGCCGCGTGGGCCGGGATCTCCTCCGTTACGGTGCGGTGAGGCTCAGGCGTCCTGGCGCTTGAGGCGGGCGGCGGCGCGGCCGCGAGCGGTGGCGTCGAGCTCGACCTTGCGGATGCGCACGGCCTCCGGGGTCACCTCCACGCACTCGTCCTCGCGGGCGAACTCCAGGCACTCCTCGAGCGTCAGCTGGCGCGACGGCGTCATCGACTCGAAGTTGTCGGCCGTCGACTGACGCATGTTGGTCAGCTTCTTCTCCTTGGTGATGTTCACGTCCATGTCGTCGGCGCGCGAGTTCTCGCCGATGACCATGCCCTCGTAGACCTCCTCGGTGGGGTTCACGAAGAACGTCATGCGCTCCTGGAGGGCGATGATGGCGAACGGGGTAACGACGCCGGCGCGGTCGGCCACGATGGAGCCGTTGCTGCGGGTGACGATCTGGCCGGCCCACTCGTCGTAGCCCTGCGAGATCGCGTTCGCGATGCCGGTGCCGCGCGTGGTGGTCAGGAACTCGGTGCGGAAGCCGATGAGGCCGCGCGACGGGACGATGAACTCCATGCGGACCCAGCCGGTGCCGTGGTTCGCCATGTTCTCCATGCGGCCCTTGCGGGCGGCGAGCAGCTGGGTGATCGCGCCGAGGTACTCCTCGGGGGCGTCGATCGTGAGGTGCTCGTACGGCTCCTGCAGCTTGCCGTCGACGCGCTTGGTGACCACCTGCGGCTTGCCGACGGTGAGCTCGTAGCCCTCGCGGCGCATCTGCTCGACGAGGATGGCGAGCGCGAGCTCGCCGCGTCCCTGCACCTCCCACGCGTCGGGGCGGCCGATGTCGAGCACGCGGAGCGACACGTTACCGATCAGCTCGCGGTCGAGGCGGTCCTTCACCATGCGGGCGGTGAGCTTGTGGCCCTTGATCTTGCCGACCAGCGGCGACGTGTTCGTGCCGATGGTCATGGAGATCGCGGGCTCGTCGACGTGGATGGCCGGCAGGGGGCGGATGTCGTCGGGGTCGGCGAGGGTGTCGCCGATCATGATGTCGGCGAAGCCGGCGACGGCGACGATGTCACCCGGGCCTGCGCTCTCGGCCGGGTAGCGGTCGAGCGCCTTCGTGATCATCAGCTCGGTGACGCGCACGTTGTGCACGTCGCCGTCGTGACGGACCCACGCGACGGTCTGGCCCTTCTTCAGGGTGCCGTTGAAGATGCGGAGCAGCGCGAGGCGGCCGAGGAACGGCGACGCGTCGAGGTTGGTGACGTGGGCCTGCAGCGGCGCGTCGGGGTCGTAGCTCGGAGCAGGGATGTGCTCGAGGATCGCCTCGAACAGCGGCTCGAGGTCGTCGTTATCGGGCAGCTCGCCGTTGGCGGGCTGGTTGCGGCTCGCGGCGCCGGCGCGGCCCGAGGCGTACACCACGGGCACGTCGAGGATGGCGTCGAGGTCGAGGTCGGGGACGTCGTCGGCGAGGTCGCTCGCGAGGCCGAGGAGCAGGTCCTGGCTCTCGCTCACGACCTCCTCGATGCGGGCGTCGTTGCGGTCGGTCTTGTTGACCGCGAGGATGACGGGGAGCTTGGCCTCGAGCGCCTTGCGCAGCACGAAGCGGGTCTGCGGCAGCGGGCCCTCGCTCGAGTCGACGAGCAGGACGACGCCGTCGACCATGGACAGGCCGCGCTCGACCTCGCCGCCGAAGTCGGCGTGGCCCGGGGTGTCGATCACGTTGATGGTGATCGGACCGTTCGCGGCGTGCTTGCCCTTGTACGAGATCGCCGTGTTCTTGGCGAGGATCGTGATGCCCTTCTCACGCTCCAGCTCGTTGGAGTCCATCGCACGCTCTTCGACGTGCTCGTGGTCACCGAACGAGTTCGTCTGGCGCAGCATGGCATCGACCAGCGTGGTCTTGCCGTGGTCGACGTGGGCCACGATCGCGACGTTGCGCAGATCGTCGCGGTGGGCGACGGCGTTCTCGGACATGCGTGAAGGCTCGACTCTCGTCAGGTGGTTTTCGGGGAACGGTCCATTCTATCCCCATCGGACAGCACAGAACGCCGCCTCCGCGCTCAGGCGGGGCGGCGTTCGGTGACGATCCGGTGGACGGGAGGTTACAGACCCTGCGCGACCGGCGGCTCCGGCTCCTTCGGCAGGCCCTCGTTGACCGGTACGGTCTCGTCGGAGCCGGCGGCGAGGAGCTCGAGGCGCAGGGCGCGGCGGGCGCGCTGCTGCTCCGGGTCCGGGAGGGGCACCGCAGCGAGGAGGCGCTGCGTGTACGCCTCCTTCGGGTAGCGGAGGATCTCGTCGCGCGTGCCGACCTCGACCAGGCTGCCGTGGTGCATCACGGCGATGCGGTCGGCGAGCACGTCGATGACGGCGAGGTCGTGGGTGATGAACAGGCAGGCGAAGTTCATCTCCTTCTGGAGCTGCTGCATGAGCTCCAGGACGCGGGCCTGCACCGACACGTCGAGCGCGCTGGTGGGCTCGTCGGCGATCAGCACCTGCGGCTTCAGCGACAGCGCGCGGGCGATGCCGACGCGCTGCTTCTGGCCGCCCGACAGCTCGTGCGGGAACCGGCTGCGGTAGGCGCGCGGCAGTTCGACGCTGTCGAGGAGGCGGTCGACCTCCTTGGCGAGGTCGGCACCCTTCAGGCCCTTGGCCAGGCGCAGCGGCTCGCCGATCGAGTCGGCGATCTGCAGGCGCGGGTTCAGCGACGACGACGGGTCCTGGAAGACGATGCCGACGTTGCGGTGCAGCTTGCGGATCTCGTCGCGCTTCGCCGTGCTGATGTCCTGCCCGGCGACGACCAGCTTGCCCGAGTGGATGGGCAGCAGGCCGATCGCCGCACGGCCGAGCGTGGTCTTGCCGGAGCCAGACTCGCCCACCAGGCCGACGACCTCGCCCTCGTGGATGGTCAGGTCGATGTCGGTCGCGGCGCGGAACGCCGGCACGCGGCCGTGCTTCGGGTACTCGATCGAGACCTTCTCGAAGTCGACGACCACCGTGCGCTTGTCCATCTCGGACTTCTCGTGCTCGGCGGCGGCGATGCGCTCGTTGACGCGGATGCGCTCGGCGAATGCGGCGTCGGGGTTCTCGGTCCCGGCGGCGAGAGCGGCGGTCGTGTCGATCTCCTCGTCGTCGCGCTGCCCGAGGTGCGGCACGGCATCGAGGAGGGCGATCGTGTACGGGTGCTGCGGAGCGGCGAAGACGCCCTCCACGGTGCCCGCCTCGACGATGTCGCCCTTGCGCATCACGACGATGTTGTCGGCCAGGTCGGCGACGACGCCCATGTCGTGAGTGATCAGCAGGATGGCGCTGTCGAGACGGTCACGGAGGCTGCGCAGCAGCTCCAGGATCTCGGCCTGCACCGTGACGTCGAGGGCCGTGGTCGGCTCGTCGGCGATGAGGAGCTTCGGGTCGCACGAGATCGACTGGGCGATCATCGCGCGCTGACGCTGTCCGCCGGAGAGCTGGTGCGGGTACGAGTGGAAGGCCTTGACGGGGTCCGGCAGCTCGACCATGTCGAGCAGCTCGAGCGCGCGCTCCTTCGCCTCGTGCGGCGACATGCCGTAGTGGATGCGCAGCGTCTCCACGATCTGGAAGCCGACCGTGTACACGGGGTTGAGCGCGGTCATCGGCTCCTGGAAGATCACGGCGACCTGGTTGCCGCGCACCCGCCTCATCTGCGGCTGGGAGAGGCCGGTGAGCTCGCGGCCCTCCAGCTTGATCGAGCCGCGGATGCGCGAGTTCTTCGGCAGGAGGTCGAGGATCGCCATCGAGCTCGCGCTCTTGCCGGAGCCGGACTCGCCCACGATCGCGAGCACCTCGCCCGCCTTGATCGAGTAGTTGAGCTTCTTGGCCGCAGGGACCCACACGCCGTCGACGCCGAAGTCGACGGAGAGGTCGGTGACCTCCAGGACGGGGGCGTCGGTCACGACGCCGGCCTGACCGGTGGTGGTGTCGGTCATGATTCGAGGTTCCTTTCGGGGGCGGTCGGCGTCGGGATGCCTTGTGGGCGGGATGAGAGCATGGATCCATGCCCTACGTCCCCTCCCCCGACCGCGAGGTTTTCGTCTCCCGGTTCAACCGGGTCCTTGCCGTCCTGATCTGGGCGGCTGCCGCCGTCCTGACCGTCGGACTGCTGCTGAGCGTCCACGACGCGCGACTGCTCTACATCGTGCCGGGCGCGCTGTTCGCGCTGATCGGCTGGGCGATGCTGTGGCGTCCGCTCTTCGTCGTCGACCGCGAGGGGCTGACCGTCGTCAACGTGACGCGCACCGTCCGCATCCCGTGGGAGGCGCTCATCCACGTCGACACGAAGTACGCGCTCACCCTGTACACGCCCGGGAAGAAGATCCCCGTGTGGTCCGCGCCGGCTCCCGGCACGAGCAGGACGTTGCGCGCCACCCGTGAGGAGACCAGAGGTCGCGTCGGCAAGCCCAGCGTCGAGGCGAGCGTCCGCCGCCCCGGCGATCTGCTGTCGACCGAGTCCGGCGCCGCCGCCGAGGTCGTGCGCCGCCGCTGGGCGGAGCAGCAGGCCTCGGGCGCGATCGAACCCGGCCGCGCCGACGAGACGCCCGTGACGAGCCGCTGGCACGTCGCGACGCTGGTCGGCGTCGTGCTGCTGGCGGCCGGCGCGGTCGCCGCCCTGCTCCTGGCCTGAGAAGGCCGGGAGCACGGCGGCGAAGCTGGTGGTCACAGCACGTCCTCCGCGAGGGCGGCGCCCGTCTTCGACTGGCCGTCGCCGCCTTCGCCCGGCTCCGGCTCCTCCTCGCGCATCTTGCGGAGGTTGAACCGGCGGTGGCGCGGGTCGAAGGCGTCGCGCAGGCCGTCGCCGACGAAGTTGACCAGCAGGGCCAGCGTCACGATGAACGCACCGGGCCACCAGAACAGCCACGGCCGGGTCTGGAACGCCGACTGGTTCGAGCTGATCAGCAGGCCGAGCGACACGTCGGGCGCCTTGATGCCGTAGCCGAGGAACGACAGCGCCGTCTCGAGCAGGATGGCGGAGGCCATGATCAGCGTCGACGAGACGATGACCACGCCGATGGCGTTCGGCAGGATGTGCTTGAAGATGATCCGCATGTCCGACGCGCCGGCCACACGGGCGGCCTCGACGAACTCGCGTTCGCGCAGCGAGAGGAACTCGCCGCGGACCAGTCGGGCGATGCCCATCCAGGAGAAGAAGCCGAGCATCAGCGCGAGGAAGAACGCGCCGAGACCGCCGAAGGCGTGACCGACGACCGAGCCGATGACCAGCGCCGGGATCACGATGAACACATCGGTGATGCGCATCAGGATCGCGTCGACGATGCCGCGGAAGTATCCGGCGATCGCGCCGACCACGACGCCCACGACGCTCGCGATGAGGCCGAGCACGACCATCACGAGCACGGAGTTCTGCACGCCGCGCATGGTGAGCGCGAAGTAGTCCTTGCCGATGCGGTCCTGACCGAACGGGTGCTCCGCCGAGGGGTTGCCCTGGGAGACCTGTTCGTTCAGCTCGGTGTAGGTGTACTTCCACCAGCCATGGATCGGGCCGATGCCGATCGCGGAGATCGAGAAGATCACGATCAGGATGAACAGGATGGCGCTGCCGACGGCGACCTTGTTGGACAGGAACCGCTTCCAGATCAGCTTGCCCTGGCTGACGGGCGGGCTGCTCGGAGCCTCGAGCTCGTCGGCGATGCGGGATTCAGGAGCAGACATTTATCGGACCCTCACTCTCGGGTCGAGTGCGGCGTATGCGAGGTCCGCGAGGAAGTTGAACAGGATGGCCATGGCTGCGATCACCAGGAAGTACGCCATCACGGGGTTGAGGTCTCCACGACTCAGGCCCGCCGCGAAGATCGAGCCCATTCCGGGGATCGCGAAGACCTTCTCGGTGATGATCGCACCACCGAGGAGCGCGCCCACATCGAAGGCCACGAGGGTGGTGATCGGGATGAGCATGTTGCGGAAGGCGTGACGCACGATGACCGTGCGCTCCGGCAGTCCCTTGGCGCGCGCGGTGCGGATGAAGTCCTGGTTGAGGACCTCGAGCATGCCGGCCCGCGAGTAGCGGGTGTACGACGCGAACGAGATCAGCAGCAGGGCGATCGTCGGGAGCAGCAGGTGCGTGAACGTGTCGAGACCCGACTCCCACATGTCACCGCTGAGGCCCGGGGTCGACGAGCCGACCGTCGCGATCGGACGCCCGTTGGTGTCCTGGAAGTACTGCGGCCACGCCTGCATGAAGCGGTCGACGAGGATCAGGAACCCGGACACGATGGTGACGATCACGGCGATGCGGATGTTCTGGCCGCGGTCGTAGCCGCCCACGAACCAGCCGATCGCGACGCTCACGATGATGGCGACCACCGCGAGGATGAAGATCGTCGCCGGCGTGGAGACCGAGAACAGCCCCTGGAGTGCGAAGTAGCAGACGAGCGAGATCGCACCGGCGATGGACGCCGAGACCAGCGCGCGACGGCTCTGCAAGCCCGAGATCAGTGCGGTCGTGCCGACCACGACCGCGGCGACCAGCAGGATCATCACCACGGGCCCGAGGCCCGGCGCGAGGAACCAGTTGAACGCCGACATCAGCAGAAGCACGCCTGCCGTTGCGACGCCGGAGATCACGAACGTCAGCAGCCTCCTGCGCCGGTCACCGCCGATGAGCGACTGCCAGATGAACCCGGCGACGATGCCGATGATCACCGCCACCCACCACGGGATCACCGGATGCACGAGGAAGTTGTTGAAGCCGATCGCGACGAACTCCTTGAGGAGCACGGCGACGAGGAAGGCCGGGAGGGAGTACAGGAAGAAGCTGAGGAACGTGACGACGTTGTCGAGTCCGCTGTACTGCCGAAGGGCCGTGACGATACCGATCGTCACGCCGAGGAGGATCGCCAGGATGAGAGCGACGGTCACGAGCTGGATCGTCGAACCGAGTGCCTGCGGCAGGATGTCGACGACCTTCGCGTTCGAGATCGTGGCACCGAGGTCGCACTGGTTGGCGAACGGGATGAGGCACTTCGCGGCCCCGCCCAGCCAGAGCAGCCAGCGCAGCGGCGGGACGACGTCGAGCTGCAGGAGCTGGACACGCGCCGCGATGAGCTGGGTCTTGTTGGGGGAATTGCTGCTTCGGAGGTCCTGGAGCGGGTCGACACTGTATGCCACCAGCATGTACATCAGGAACGAGGCGGCGATGATGATGAGCACCGAGACCAATAGTCGTCTCAGGATGAAACTCGCCATAGGTTGAGAACCTTTACTGACAGGACGCGCCCGACGGGGTGGCGGCGGGCCCAGCTCGCCTAAGCGCGTTTACGAAGGGGGGACGGATCGCGTCCACCGACTACATGATACGGGGCGCCGACCCGGAAGCCGACGCCCCGCCGCAGGAGAGTGCCCGGGGTTCACCCGGGCACTCTCTCTGCCAATGGTGTTACTTCGAGGAGGACTTGACCGACCACTCCCAGAAGTTCCAGAACGGACCGGTCTGGTTGCCCATGAACTTCACGCCGTCGACGCGAGCGTTGACGCCGAAGACGCCGGGCAGCTGGAACAGGGGCAGGCCGTAGCCGTCCTTGAACGTCGCCGTGTCGATCTTCAGCTCGAGCTTGGTGAGCTCGTCCTTGTCCAGGGTGGTCTGGGTCTGGACGGCCACGTCGTTCATCGCGTTGTAACGGTTGTAGTTACCGCCGCCACCGGTGGTGAACAGCTGCGGGATCTGCGACGTGCCTGCACCCGGGCTGATCCAGCCGAAGAGCGAAGCATCGTAGTCGCCGCCCGGGAGGAGCGTGCTCCAGTCCGGCGAGCCGGCGTCGACGATCTTGAATCCGGCCTTCGCGGCGGACGCCTGGATGGCCTGGAACTCGTCGACACGGTTCGGGTTGTTCGTGTTGTACAGGATGCGGACCGTCGGGGTCGCGCCGGCGAGCAGCGCCTTGGCGCCGTCGATGTCGACCTTGTCGTACGCGCTGGAGCCGTTGTTCTTCTCAGCGTCCGCGTACTGCGACTGGTTCGGCAGCCAGATCTGCGAGTTGAGGACCTTGGCCTTCGGGTTCACCGGGGTCACGATCGAGTCGAGGATCTGCTGACGCGGGATCGTCTTGAGGAACGCCTCACGGACCTTCGGGTCGGAGAACGTCGGCGAGCCGAAGTTCAGGTCGAGGTGGTCGTACGACGCCTGGTCGCCGGTCAGCACCTTCGCGCTGGTGTTCTTCAGCGCGGTGAGGGTGTCGGCCGAGGCCTGCGGGTTGATGATGTCGACCTCACCGTTCTGGAGAGCGGTGACCTGGGCGTTCGCGTCCGGGATGATGCGGAAGACGATCTTGTCGACGTTGCCCTTGTTGTCGCCCCAGTAGTACTTGTTCTTGGTCATCGTGATCGACTGACCGGGGGTCCAGCTGGAGACGACGAACGGACCGGACGAGACCAGGAGGTCCTTGTCGGTCGGGAACGCGGTGATGTCGTAGCCGGTGTTCACGAAGTCCGCGGCCTTCTTCAGCGTCGCGTCGGGCGCGGCCGGGCTGGCCGGGTCGCCCTTCGGCAGGCCCTTGAGGAGCTTCGTCAGGTCGGCGGCCGACGAGAGGCCCGCCTTCTTGGCCACGATGTGCGCGGGCTGCGCGATCGGGTTGAAGAGCTCCCAGTCCACGAAGGGCTTCGCGTACTTGAGGGTGATCGACCGGTTGTCGTCGCCCACGGTCGGGTACGACGTCTGGTCGATGCCGGCGGTGCCGGCGGCGGGGGTGAAGTACTGGGTCCCGGCCGTGACCTCGCCGCTGTTGGGGTCGAGCGTCGCCGAGTCGTAGTAACCGGACTGCATGGCCCAGCCGAGGACCATGTCATCGGCGGTCACCGGCTCGCCGTCGGACCACTTGGCGTCCTTGGGGAGGGTGTACTTGACCGTGAGCGGGTCGTCCGAGGTCTTCTCGAACGTGCCGTACGAGTTGTCGTGGACGATCTTGTAGTTGTCGTCGATGTACTGGAAACCGGATCCGTACGAGCCGTCGAGGTAGCCGACCTGGCCGTTGGTGTCCAGGTTGCCCTGGGGGGTCTGCGAGTTGAGCGAGGTCAAGTCGTTCACGACAGCGACCGTCACGGTGCCGCCCTTGGCAGCGGACGAGCCGCCCGTGCTGCCGGACGTGGTGCAGGCGGAGAGGGCGAGCGCAGCGACGCCGGCGATGGCGACCGCGCTGACCGCGAACCTGACCTTTCTTCCCTTGGTGTGCAATGTTCCTCCTGTGCGAAGTGTGCGCGGCACAGGCATGCGAGAGTGCCCGGTCCGCGCTCGATAAGAATGACCCTAGGTAGCGCACGCCGCCAATGCAAAATGAGGCCCGGAAACGTTACACAGTGGTAACTCAGTCGGCGGATTGTTGCGCACTATGCTCGAAAACGCCCGGAATGCGTCGTCCTGCGCAGCATTTCAAGCGCTTCCACTGGATTCGAGGTCGTTCAGACGCTCCCAGACACCCGTACACCCCCACGGCCGGCGACTGGCAGGATGCACATATGAGCAGTGAACCGACCTGGGCCGGCGAGGTGCCCGTCGAGCGCACCGGACGGGCCCGGCTGTGGTGGGAGATCGCGATCGTCCTGGGACTCTCCCTGGGCCAGTCGGCGATCTACTCGATCGTCGACATCATCGACAAGAGCACGCGCTCGCAGGCGCTCGCCGATCAGGTCGCGCAGGTCAACCCGTCGCAGTCGAGCCGCGAACTCTTCGACTTCCTCTACCAGGTGCTCGGCAACGTGTTCCCGCTCTTCGCAGTGGCGCTGGCGATCTTCCTGCTCTGGCAGCCGACGCGCAGCGGCTTCCGGCGGATCGGCCTCGACGCGACCCGCCCGTGGGGCGATCTGGGGCGCGGGGGCCTGCTGTTCCTGGTGATCGGCATCCCGGGCATCCTGTTCTTCGCCCTCACCCGGCTGCTCGGGATCACCGTGACGGTGGAGGCCTCGTCGCTCACCACGCACTGGTGGACGGTTCCGGTGCTGATCCTCGCGGCGCTGCGGGCGGGCCTCCAGGAGGAGGTCATCGTCGTCGGCTACCTCTTCACGCGCCTGAGGCAACTCGGCTGGGGCCGCTGGTCGATCATCCTCGGGGCCGCGGTGCTGCGGGGCAGCTACCACCTGTACCAGGGCTTCGGGCCCTTCATCGGCAACGCGATCATGGGCGTGGTGTTCGGCTGGTGCTACACGCGCTGGGGCCGCACGATGCCCCTCGTGGTCGCGCACGTCGTCATCGACATCGTGTCGTTCGTCGGGTATCCCCTCGCCGTCGCCTGGTGGCCGTCCATCTTCGCGTGAGACCGCGAGTGCGGCCCCCTGGTATGACTGCGGCGCGTCGAGCGACGGCGGATGTACCGGGAGACCGCACTCGGTCAACGGCGAGCAGAGCTCAGGAGAAGGCCTCCGGCGGCGGGCAGGCGCAGAACAGGTTGCGGTCGCCGTAGGCCTGGTCGATCCGGCGCACCGGCGGCCAGTACTTGCCGCGGACCAGCCCGGGCACCGGGTAGACCGCCTGCTCGCGCGTGTACGGGTGGCTCCAGTCGGCGGCGACGACGGACTCGGCCGTGTGCGGCGCACCCCGCAGCGGGTTGTCGTCGACGGGCCAGGCGCCGGCGGCGACCGCGTCGGCCTCCGCCTTGATCGCTATCATCGCGGTGACGAACCGGTCGAGCTCGGCGAGGTCCTCGCTCTCCGTCGGCTCCACCATCAGGGTGCCGGCGACGGGGAACGACATCGTCGGCGCGTGGAAGCCGTAGTCGACGAGGCGCTTGGCCACGTCGTCCACGGTGACGCCCGTGCGCTCGGTGAGCGGGCGCAGGTCGAGGATGCACTCGTGCGCGACGAGGCCCGCGTCGCCCGAGTAGAGCACCGGGAAGTGCTCGCGCAGGCGGGCGGCGACGTAGTTGGCGGCGAGCACGGCGGCGCCGGTGGCGTCGCGCAGGCCCTCCGCGCCCATCATCCGCACGTAGGCCCAGCTGATCGGGAGGATGCTCGGGCTGCCGTACGGGGCCGCCGAGACCGGGCCGCCGCCGTGCTCGACGCGTCCCCCGGTCGCGAGCACGTGGGTGTCGTCCTGAGCGAGCGGGTGACCGGGGAGGAACGGCGCGAGGTGCGCCTTGGCCGCGACCGGGCCGACGCCCGGACCCCCGCCGCCGTGCGGGATGCAGAAGGTCTTGTGGAGGTTCAGGTGGCTGACGTCGCCGCCGAAGTCGCCGAACCGGGCGTAGCCGAGCAGCGCGTTGAGGTTGGCGCCGTCGACGTAGACCTGTCCCCCGGCGTCGTGCACCGCGCTCGTGATCGCGACGACCTCGTGCTCGTAGACACCGTGCGTCGACGGGTAGGTGATCATGAGCGCGGCGAGCGTCTCGGCGTGCTCCGCGATCTTGGCCCGCAGGTCGTCGAGGTCGACGTTGCCGAGGTCGTCCGTCGCAACGACGACGACGCGCATGCCGGCGAGCACGGCCGAGGCCGCGTTGGTGCCGTGGGCGCTCTGCGGGATGAGGCAGACGGTGCGCTGATCGTCGCCGCGCGAGCGGTGGTAGCCGCGGATCGCCAGCAGTCCGGCGAGCTCGCCCTGGCTGCCCGCGTTCGGCTGCAGCGAGACGGTGTCGTACCCCGTGACGTCGGCGAGCCACGCCTCCAGCTGGTCGATGAGCGCCAGCGAGCCCTGCACGTCCGCCGCGGGGGCGAACGGGTGGAGGGCGGCGAACTCGGGCCAGGTGACGGCCTCCATCTCGGTGGCGGCGTTGAGCTTCATCGTGCACGAGCCGAGCGGGATCATGCCGCGGTCGAGCGCGTAGTCGCGGTCCTGCAGCTGACGCAGGTAGCGCATCATCGCCGTCTCGGAATGATGGGTGTTGAACACCGGGTGCGTGAGGTACGCGGAGGTGCGGGCGAGGGCTGCCTCGAAGGACGCCTCGGCGGGGAGGCCGAGCTCGGGCGCGCCGTCGACGGTCCCGCCGAGCACCTCGACCAGGTCGGCGAGCGGGAAGTCGCCGTCGCGGAGGTCGGCGGCGACCTCCTCGTCCACGCTGAGCGAGACGAGCCCCGCGTCGGTGGCGTGCAGCAGCAGCCCGTGCGCGTGGGCGCGCTCGACGACGCCCGCGGCGTCGTCGACGGCGACCTGGAGGGTGTCGAAGTAGGAGTTCGAGACGACGTCCACCCCGGACGCGCGCAGGAGGTCCGCGACCGCGGCGGTGGTCAGGTGCACCTGGCGGCCGATCGCGCGCAGTCCCTGCGGGCCGTGGTAAACGGCGTACATGGCCGCCATGACGGCCAGCAGCACCTGCGCGGTGCAGATGTTGGACGTGGCCTTCTCGCGGCGGATGTGCTGCTCGCGCGTCTGCAGGGTCAGGCGGTAGGCCGGCTTGCCCACGGCGTCCTGGGAGACGCCGACGAGCCGGCCGGGCAGCTGGCGCTCCAGGCCGGAGCGCACGGCCATGTAGCCGGCGTGCGGACCGCCGAAGCCCATCGGGACGCCGAAGCGCTGGCTGGTGCCGACGGCGACGTCGGCGCCCAGCTCACCGGGCGACCGCAGCTGGGTCAGCGCGAGCAGGTCGGCGGCGGCCACGACGACCGCTCCCCCGGCCTTCGCGGCCGCGATGACGCCGGACGGGTCCCACACGCGGCCGGAGGCGCCCGGGTACTGCACGAACATGCCGAAGGCGTCGGCCAGCTCCGGGGCGTCGGCCGGGGTCGCGGCTAGGTCGCGCACGACCAGCTCGATGCCGACCGCCTCCGCACGGTTGCGGAGCAGCGCGAGGGTCTGCGGGAAGGTGTCCGCATCCACGACGAACCGCGACGACGCGGCTTTGGAGGCGCGGCGCGCCAGCAGCATCCCCTCGACGACGGCCGTGCCCTCGTCGAGCATCGACGCGTTGGCGGTGTCGAGCCCGGTCAGGTCGGCGACCATCGTCTGGAAGTTGATCAGAGCCTCCAGGCGGCCCTGCGAGATCTCCGGCTGGTAGGGCGTGTACGCCGTGTACCAGCCCGGGTTCTCGAGGACGTTGCGCTTGATCACGGCCGGCGTGAGCGTGCCGTAGTAGCCGAGGCCGATCAGCGAGCGGTTGACCGTGTTGCGGGACGCGATCGCGCGCAGCTCGCGGAGCGCGGCCCGCTCGCTCGCGGGCGCCGGCAGCGCCGGACGGTACGCCGGGTCGACACGGATGCCCGCGGGCACGGCCGCCGCGACGACCTCCTCGACGGACGCGTACGCGCGGGAGTGGGCGTCCCCGACGGCGGACAGCATGGTGCGCTGCGCGTCGTCGTCGGTGCCGATGTGACGCGCCTGGAAGAGTTCAGTCATGTGCGGGGGTTCGCCTCACTCGCCCGTGAGGGCGGTGTACTCGTCGTAGCTGAGCAGGGTGGGGAGCTCGGTGAAGGAGACCTTCACGAGCCATCCTTCGCCGAACGGGTCGCTGTTGACCAGCTCGGGGGCGTCGACGACGGCGTCGTTCACCGCGGCGACCGTGCCGTCGACCGGTGCGAACAGCTCGCCGACCGACTTGGTGGACTCGATCTCGCCGACCACGCGGCCCGCGGCCACCGTGCTGCCGAGGGCGGGCAGCTCGACGAACACGACGTCGCCCAGCTTCTCGGCCGCGTAGGCGGTGATGCCCACGGTCGCGACGTCGCCCTCGACGAGCAGCCACTCGTGCTCGGCGGTGTACTTGAGGTCCTGCTCTGCGGCCATGGTCAGTGCTTCTTTCTGCTGTAGAAGGGGAGGGCGGTGACGGTGAACGGGAGGCGGCTGCCGCGCACGTCGACGTGCAGCTCGGTCCCGGGGCGGGCGAGGCGCGGGTCGACGTACGCCATCGCGATGGGCACGCCGACGGTCGGCGAGAGCGCACCGGAGGTGACGACGCCGACCACTTCGTCCGCGCCGTCGGCGGCGGGGACCACGACGGGGTAGCCGGCCCGCGCGGCGCGCTTGCCCTCCCCCATCAACCCGACGAGCACGCGCGCCTCGGGATGCGGGCCGTCCTCGCTGGCGGCGCGGCCGACGAAGTCCGTGTCCTTGGCGAGGTTGACGACGCGGCCGAGGCCGGCGGAGGCGGGCTTCGTGTCGAGGCCGAGCTCGTGTCCGTACAGCGGCATCCCGGCCTCCAGGCGCAGGGTGTCGCGGCTGGCGAGGCCGGCCGGGACGAGTCCCTGCTCGGCTCCGGCCTCCAGCAGGGCGTCCCAGAGGGTGGCGGCCTCGTCGGGGGCGAGGTAGAGCTCGAAGCCGTCCTCGCCGGTGTAGCCGGTGCGCGCGATGAGCACCTGGTGGCCCTCGAACTCGGCGGGGATGCTCCAGTAGTACTTCAGCGCGGCGAGGCGCTCGCCGACGTCGCCGTCCTCGACGCTGAAGCCCGGGGTGGCGAGGAGGATGGAGAGGCTTGCGGGGCCCTGCACGGCGATGAGCGCGATGTCGTCGCTCTCGTCGTAGACCTCGACGTCGAACGGGGAGGTGCGGTCGCGGAGCTCCTCGGCGACCACCTCGCGGTTGCCCGCGTTGGCGACGACCATGTAGCGGTCGTCGCCCGTGCGGTAGACGACCAGGTCGTCGACGATCCCGCCGGCCCGGGAGAGCAGGAGGGAGTATTTCGCCTGGTCGATGGCGAGGCTCGAGAGCTTGCCGGCGAGCGCGTAGTCGAGGGCGACCCCGGCCTCCGGTCCGATGAGGACGATCTCGCCCATGTGCGAGAGGTCGAAGAGCCCGGCGGCGGTGCGCACGGCGTGGTGCTCGGCCAGATCGCTGGAGTAGCGCACCGGCATCTGCCAGCCGGCGAAGTCGGTGAACGAGGCGCCGGCGGCGGCGTGCGCATCGTGAAGGGGAGAGAGGCGTCCGCTCTGCTGCGGGGCGCCGTCCTGCGAGGTCATGAGTTCTCCGATCGCCGGCCGTCGGCCGGGGGCTGTCGGAGCGGTCGCCCACTCCGGGAAGAACTCCCCCTCTGTCATCCGGCCTGAGAGCTTCACCGGCGCCGCCCGTCGCAGGCGTCGCCGATTTTCACCTTGGGCGAGGACGGCGGTCGCCGTCCTGCTTTTCAGAGTGGCCAGTCCGATGCGGTACGCGTACCTGAGAGATTGTCGGGGAGGATTGCTCCTTCGGTGTCGCACGCACGCGCGCGACTCTCCCGCATCGACCTCGTCGGCCCTGTGTTCAGTTGATCGAGGTCAGCATACCCGGTCGCCCCCGACTTGGCGTTCTGGTCGTCATGACACTAAGATGGACGCAGGTTAGAGTCACGATGACTTTTAGGGCACCACCCACCAGCCGGGAGCGGCCATGACGACGGAGCACACGAGAGCGAGCGCGATCCTCGCCGTCTCGACGGTGATCTTCGCCCTGCGCAAGGACGACGAGACCGGCGGCCTGCCGCAGGTCTGGCTCCCTCTCGTCCGCCGCATCCGCGAGCCGTTCGAGGGCCGCTGGGCTCTGCCGGGCGGCCCGCTGCGTGGAGAAGAGGACCTCGCCTACGCCGCCGCCCGCACGCTCAACGACACCACGGGACTGACCCCGCGCTACCTGGAGCAGCTGTACGCGTTCGGCGACACCTCCCGCTCCCCCGCCGGCGACCGCGTCGTCTCCATCGTCTACTGGGCGCTGGTCCGGTCCGACGAGGCCGAGCGCGCCAGCGTGGGCGAGAACGTCCGCTGGTTCCCCGCCGACGACCTCCCGCCGCTCGCCTTCGACCACCAGCTGATCGTCGAGTACGCGCTCTGGCGCCTCCACACCAAGATGGAGTACTCGCGCATCGCCCATGCCTTCCTCGGCGAGCGCTTCACCCTCGCCCAGCTGCGGGAGGTGCACGAGGCCGTGCTCGGCCGCGCCCTCGACCCCGCCAACTTCCGCCGCACCATCGAGGCCTCCGGGGCCGTGGTCGCGACGGACGAGTACCTCACCGGCACGCCCCACCGGCCGCCGCGCCTGTACCGGTACAACGACTCGATCGACCTCGCCGACGCGGGCCCCCTGCCGCGCCAGCAGCACCCATTCGGAGGAGAGAAATGACCACGATCGCCTCGGTCGACACGACCATCCAGCTCATCGCCAGCGGAGAGCTGGACGGCGCGACCTGCACCCCCGACCTCGTGGAGGCGCCGTGGAACTTCGACGCCGCGCCGCCCTCGTACGGTCCCGGCGCCTCCATGGCCGACCCCATCCCGGCGTTCACACCGCGCCAGGGCGAGCTGCCCGAGGAGTACCGCACGGCGAGCGCCGACGAGCTGCACACGCGCATCCTCGACGCCAAGGCCGCGCTCGGCGACCGCGTCGCCGTGATGGGCCACTTCTACCAGCGCGACGAGGTCGTGCAGTTCGCGGACTTCGTGGGCGACTCGTTCCAGCTCGCCAACGCCGCCAAGGCGCGCCCGGAGGCCGAGGCAATCGTCTTCTGCGGCGTGCACTTCATGGCCGAGACGGCGGACATCGTGTCGCGGCCCGACCAGCGCGTCATCCTCCCGAACCTCGCCGCCGGCTGCTCGATGGCCGACATGGCCGACCTCGACTCGGTGCAGGAGTGCTGGGAGCAGCTCGAGGAGCTGTACGGCACCGAGCCGGACGCCGCGGGGCGCGCCCCCGTCATCCCGGTGACGTACATGAACTCGTCGGCGGCGCTCAAGGCGTTCTGCGGCGAGCACGGCGGCATCGTCTGCACCTCGTCCAACGCGGCCACCGTGCTGGAGTGGGCGTTCGAGCGCGGCCAGCGCGTCCTCTTCTTCCCGGACCAGCACCTCGGCCGCAACACAGCCAAGGCGATGGGCGTGCCGCTGGAGCAGATGCCGCTCTGGAACCCGCGCAAGGCCTGGGGCGGGACGGACGAGCAGACGCTGCAGGACGCCCGCGTCATCCTCTGGCACGGCTTCTGCTCGGTGCACAAGCGGTTCACGGTCGGCCAGATCGAGAATGCGCGCGCCGAGTTCCCCGGTGTGCGCGTGATCGTGCACCCCGAGTGCCCGATGGACGTGGTCGACGCCGCGGACGAGTACGGCTCGACGGACTACATCGTGAAGGCCATCCAGGCGGCGCCCGCCGGCTCGACCTTCGCGATCGGCACGGAGATCAACCTCGTCCAGCGGCTCGCCGCGCAGTTCCCGCAGCACACGATCTTCTGCCTCGACTCGGTCGTGTGCCCGTGCTCGACGATGTACCGCATCCACCCCGGCTACCTGGCTTGGGTGCTGGAGGGTCTGGTGCGCGGCGAGGTCTACAACCAGGTGAGCGTGCCGGCCGAGGTCGCCGAGCCCGCACGGGTGGCCCTCGAGCGCATGCTCGCCGCCCGGCCGGACACCACGATGGCGGCCTGACATGGCACGCGTGGTCGTCGTCGGCAGCGGGATCGCCGGGCTGGTCGCCGCGCTCGGCGCATCCCGCGACCACGACGTCGTGCTGGTCACCAAGGGCGAGCTCTCCGAGAGCAACACCCGGTACGCGCAGGGCGGGATCGCCGCAGCCCTCTTCGCCGACGACAGCACGGCGGCGCACGTGGACGACACACTGCGTGCGGGCGCCGGGCTGAACGTTCGGGAGGCCGTCGAAGCGCTGTGCGGCGACGCCCCGCAGCGCATCCGGGAGCTGATCGCCCTCGGCGTCGCGTTCGACCGCGACGGCGACGCGCTCGCGCGCGGCCTGGAGGCGGCGCATTCGAGCCCGCGCGTGCTGCACGCCGGCGGGGATGCGACCGGGGCGGAGATCGAGCGGGCGCTCGTGGCCACCGTCCGGGACTCCGCCGTCGAGATCGTGGAGCACGCGTTCCTGCGGGAGGTCGTCGTGCGCGACGGCACGGCGGCCGGCGTGCTCGTCCGGACGGATTCCGGTGGGGAGCGGGAGATCGCGGCCGACGCCGTCATCCTCGCGACGGGCGGCTTCGGGCAGCTCTACGCCTACACGACGAATCCCGCCGTCGCGACCGGGGACGGGGTCGCCGCGGCCTGGCGGGCGGGAGCGGCCGTGGCCGATCTGGAGTTCGTCCAGTTCCATCCCACCGCCCTCGCGATCCCGGGATCGTTCCTGGTGTCGGAGGCCGTGCGCGGCGAGGGCGCCGTGCTGCGCAACGCGCGCGGAGAACGGTTCATGGTCGACGTGCATCCCGACGCCGAGCTGGCGCCGCGCGACGTGGTCGCCCGGGGAATCGCGATCGAGATGGCCGCGCAGGGAGGCACGCCGGTCGTGCTCGACGCGACGGCGCTCGGCGCCGACTTCCTCGCCCGGCGGTTCCCGACGATCGACGCCGCCTGCCGCGCCGCCGGGATCGACTGGTCCCGCGAACCCGTGCCGGTCACGCCGGCCGCCCACTACGTGATGGGCGGCGTCGCGACCGACACCAGCGGGCGCACGACCCTCCCCGGACTCTTCGCCGTGGGCGAGGTGGCGTGCACCGGCGCGCACGGCGCGAACCGGCTCGCCTCCAACTCGCTGCTCGAAGGGCTCGTCTTCGCGCACCGCGCGGTGCAGGCGATCGGCGAGTCCTGGGAGGCTGCGCCCGCCTGGCTGGTGGAGGCGGCGCTGTCCGGCCGAGCGGCCGCCGCCGATGTCGACCCGGCCGACGAGGCCCGCGAGCCCGTCGCGCCGACGCTGCCTTACGACCGCGACGCCCTCCGCGCGCTGATGTGGGCCGCCGCCGGCGTCCACCGCGACCGAGCGGGGCTCACGGCCGCCGCCGCCCAGCTCGCTTCCACTGCCGACCCAGGTCCGGGCGAGGATCGCGACCTCCTCCAGGTCGGCCGCCTCGTGGTCGCCGCCGCTCTCGCCCGCGAGGAGTCGCGCGGCGCCCACTTCCGGTCCGACTTCCCCCTCACCTCCGCCGCACCTGCACGCCACACCGTGCTCGCGCCGGCCGCCGACCTCCAGAAAGCCGCCCTCGCATGCTGACCCGCCAGATCATCGAGACCGTCGTCCGAGCCGCGCTCGTGGAGGACGCTCCCTGGGGCGACCTGACGAGCCAGCTCCTCATTCCGGAATCGGCATATGCCACCGCGCGCCTGGTCGCGCGGGAGCCCGGCACCTTCGCGGGCGGTGAGGTCTTCGCCGCGGCGATGACCCTGACCGACCCGGCGATCGACGTGGTGCTCGAGCGTGCCGACGGCGAGCAGTTCGCCGCGGGCGACACGCTCGCGACCGTCAGCGGCCCGGCCCGCTCGGTGCTGCAGGGCGAGCGGGTGGCCCTGAACTTCACGCAGCGGATGAGCGGGATCGCCACCCTCACGGCCGCGTTCGTCCGGGAGGTCGAGGGCACCTCGGCGCGCGTCGTCGACACCCGCAAGACGACGCCGGGCCTCCGCGCGTTCGAGCGCCATGCGGTCCGGGCCGGTGGCGGGCACAACCACCGCTACTCGCTCTCGGACGCGGTCATGGCCAAGGACAACCACCTCGCCGTACTCACCGCGCAGTCCGGGCTGAGTGTCACCGACGCCCTGAT
Source organism: Leifsonia naganoensis (assembly GCF_013410615.1). Lineage (NCBI taxonomy): Bacteria > Bacillati > Actinomycetota > Actinomycetes > Micrococcales > Microbacteriaceae > Leifsonia > Leifsonia naganoensis. Next base: position 3,322,297 of record NZ_JACCHJ010000001.1, on the reverse strand, counting down.
CGCCGTGCGCGCGCAGCTCTCGCACACGACGCACCTGGAGGTGGAGGTGGACCGGATCGACCAGATCGAGCCGGTGCTCGCCGCGGGCGTGGACACGATGATGCTCGACAACTTCACGCTGGACGAGCTGCGGGAGGGCGTCGCGCTGATCGCCGGGCGCGCGACCGTCGAGGCCAGCGGCAACGTGAGCCTCGCCACGGTCCGCGCCATCGCCGAGACCGGCGTCGACGTCATCTCCTCCGGCGCCCTGACGCACAGCGTACGGTCGGTCGACCTCGGCCTGGACGTGGTGGTCGAGACGCCATGACCGGCGGCCTGTACCTCGACGCGGCGGCGACCTCCGCGGTCCGCCGCGAAGTGCTGGAGGCGATGTGGCCGTACCTGACCGGCGACTTCGGCAACCCGTCGAGCCATCACGCGGTCGGTGAATCCGCGGCGCGCGCCCTGGCCGACGCCCGCGCGACCGTCGCCGCGTGGCTCGGCTGTCGCGCCTCGGAGGTCGTCTTCACATCGGGCGGCACCGAGGCCGACAACCTCGCGATCAAGGGCATCGCGCTCGCCTCTCCGCGCGGCCGGCACATCGTGACGACCCCCATCGAGCACGAGGCCGTGCTGGAGTCCGTCGATCATCTCGTCCGCCTGCACGGCTTCGAGACGACGTTCGTCCCGGTGGGCCGCGACGGGCTGGTCGACCCCGCTGCATTCGCGGCCGCACTGCGCCCGGACACGACACTCGCCAGCGTGATGCTCGCGAACAACGAGGTGGGCACCGTCCAGCCGATCGCCGCACTGGCGGCGCTGGCGCACGAGCACCGCATCCCGTTCCACACCGACGCGGTGCAGGCGGCGGGCTGGCTGCCGCTCGACGTGCGCGAGCTCGGCGTCGACGCGCTGAGCGTCTCCGGCCACAAGATCGGCGCTCCCAAGGGCATCGGCGCGCTCTTCGTGCGCGGACGCATCCCGCTGGAACCCGTGCTGCACGGCGGCGGTCAGGAGCGGGGCCGGCGTTCCGGCACGGAGAACGTGGCCGGTGCTGTCGCCCTGGCGACCGCCGCACGGCTCGCGACGGCGGGACGGGAGGCGAACGCGGCAGCCGCCGCCGAGGCGCGGGACGGCTTCGTCGCCGCCGTGCTCGCGGTCGCTCCGGGAGCGCAGCTCACCGGGCATCCGGCGCGGCGGCTCCCCGGCACCGCCTCCTTCGTCTTCCCCGGCACCAACGGGGAGGCCGTGCTCCTCGAGCTCGAGCGCCACGGCATCGTCTCGTCGAGCGGTTCGGCGTGCGCCGCCGGGAGCGAGGACGCCTCGCACGTGCTGCTCGCGCTCGGCTACCCCGAGGACCTCGCCCGCACGGCGGTCCGCTTCTCCTGGGGCCCGGAGGTCGGCGCGGCGGAGCTCGCCTCCGTCGCCCCCGCGGTCGGCGAGGCCGTGCGGACGGTGCAGTCGCTGGGCCGCTGATCGGCACCCGTTCTATTCCCGGTTTCGCGGTCAGTGAACGAGGCCATCGTTTACCCGCACGAAACCCCCGGTGTCGCCCGTCGTCGGTACTGTTGACCGGTGACTGAGCAGACCTCACCTGTGCCCGCCGTCCTCGCCGACCCCGCGACGACGGACACCGCCGCCGAGAACGGCCGCATCGAGCGCCGGAACAACCGGGTGATCTGGCTGCTGCTCGCCGCCACGTTCGTCGTCATCCTGAACGAGACGATCATGACGGTCGCCATCCCGAAGCTGATGGACGACTTGAAGATCGACGCACTTGCCGCTCAGTGGCTGTCCACGGCGTTCATGCTGACGATGGCGATCGTCATCCCGATCACCGGCTTCCTGCTCCAGCGGTTCACGACGCGCGCGATGTTCATCACTGCGATGTCGCTGTTCTCGCTCGGCACGCTGGTAGCCGCGCTCGCCCCCGGCTTCGCCGTGCTCGTCGGCGCCCGCGTCATCCAGGCGTCCGGCACCGCGATGATGCTGCCGCTGCTCATGACGACCCTGATGACCCTGGTGCCGCCGGCCAAGCGTGGACGCACGATGGGCAACGTCTCCATCGTCATCTCGGTCGCGCCGGCCATCGGCCCGACCATCTCGGGCTTCATCCTCAACTACCTCGCGTGGCGCTGGATCTTCCTGATCGTCCTGCCGATCGCGCTCATCATGCTGCTCATCGGGATGCGCTTCGTCGAGAACGTGACGGAGACCAAGAAGGTGCGCATCGACGTCCTGTCGGTGGTCCTCTCCGCGCTCGGCTTCGGCGGACTCGTCTACGGGCTCACCCTCTCGGGCGAGTCGGGCAGCGCGTCGGGCGGCCCCGGCGCGGCGCTCTGGATCTCGCTCGCGATCGGCGTGGTCGGCCTGGCGACGTTCATCCTGCGCCAGCTGATCCTGCAGCGTCGGGATCGTGCGCTGCTCGACCTGCGCACCTTCCGCTCCCCCGTCTTCACCGTCTCGATCGTGCTCATGGCGATCAGCACGGCGGCGATGTTCGGCGTCATCATCGTGCTCCCGCTCTACCTGCAGCACGTGCTGCACCTCGACACGCTCTCGACCGGGCTGCTCCTGCTGCCCGGCGGGCTCGTGATGGGGTTGGCCGCGCCCTTCGTCGGCCGCCTCTACGACCGGTTCGGGCCGCGCGTGCTCGTCGTGCCCGGCTCCATCCTGGTCAGCCTCGCGCTCTGGACGCTCACGCTTGTGAGCGAGACCACGCCGGTCGGGATGGTGCTGGCCGCGCACATCGTGATGAGCCTGGGCCTGGCGCTGATGTTCACGCCGCTGTTCACGGCCGGTCTCGGCGCCGTGCCGCCGCACCTGTACTCGCACGGCAGCGCGATCGTCGGCACCGTGCAGCAAGTCGGCGGAGCCGCGGGAACCGCGCTGCTGGTCGCCGTGCTGTCCGCGCAGACCGCGGCGCTGACCGCGGGCGGCGCGCCGCTCGACGTGGCGACGGCCGGCGGCATCAAGGTGGCGTTCCTCGCCGCGGCGATCATCTCGCTCTTCGCCGTCGTCGGCTCCTTCTTCATCAGCAAGCCGGCAGACTCCGTCTCCGACGGGGCCTTCGCGCACTGACCCGCTCGCTGCGGGGTGCGAGACGGCGCGACACGCCCTTTTCCGGGCTCAAACGTCACGGAGAAGGGCGTGTTGCGACCGTTCGCGGCGCGGCGTTAGGGTCGCGGCATGGCACGCGGAGTGGATGCGGACACCGTCGACGAGTACCTCGACCGGATCGGCGAGCCGTTCGGCGCAGCCCTGCGCACCGTCCGCGACCGCATCGTCGCGATCGTCCCTGACGCCGAGCAGGTCATCAGCTACCGTGTCCCGATCTTCCGGCTGAACGGGAAGGGACTGGTCGGGCTCTCCGCGACGGCGAAGGACTGCAGCCTCCTGCTGATGAGCCCACCGGCCGCCGCCGAGCTGGCCGGGACGCTCGCCGAGGGCAGCATCACCGGCGCGACCCTCCACTTCCCGCCCGCAGTGCCCCTGAGCGAGGACACACTGCGGGCGGTGCTCGCCGTGCGGCTGCGCGAACTCGGCGCCTGACCAGGCCGATCCGCACTGGTGGCGGTGGGAGCCGGATGGCATCATGGGCGCGTCGGGGGCGTCACGAGGAGGCAGCCGTGTCCATCATCCAGACCACCGAACCGGACCAGGCGACCGGAGTCGTCGCCGAGATCTACGCGGACGACCAGCGCCATCTCGGCTACGTGCCGGAGCACACGCGCGTCATGGCGGTGAACCCCGAGGCCTATCTGGCGTGGGAGCAGCTCGCCCGCGCCATCGCCTCGCAGCTGGGACTGCGCCGCTACGAGCTCGTCACGCTCGCCGCCGCGCAGGGCGCCCACTCGGAGCACTGCCGGCTCGCGCACGGCGCCAGGATGCTGACGCTCGTCGACGAGGAGCCGCTCGAGGCCATCGCCCGCGACTACCGTCACGCCGATCTCAGCGAGGCGGAGGTGGCGATGATGGAGTACGCCGAGCGCATCAGCACCGACGCGGCCGACATGACCGACGCCGACACCCTGCGGCTGCGCGAGCTGGGCTTCACCGACCGGGAGATCGTCGACATCACGCTCGCCGCCGCGGCCCGCAACTACTTCAGCCGGGCGATCCAAGCACTCGGGGTGGCGGTGGACGTCCCGCCCGGACTCAGCGACCGACTGCGCGGCGCCCTCCTGGCCCCGCTGTGAGCGCGATGCCCGATCGGGTGGGCACGTTCCGGGTGCGGCGGGTCTACGACGATCCGTCGCCCGACGACGGCTTCCGTGTGCTCGTCGACCGGCTGTGGCCGCGCGGCGTCTCGAAGGAGCGGGCGGAGCTCGACCTCTGGCTGAAGGAGGTGGCGCCGTCGACGGGGCTGCGGCAGTGGTTCCACCGCGACGACCCGCCGTTCGAGGAGTTCCGTGCCCGCTACGAGGCGGAGCTGGCGGAGAATCCCGCGGTGGCGGAATTGCGGGAGGTCGGCCGCGCGCATCCCGTCGTCACGCTGCTGGTCGGGGCGCGCGGCGAGCACAACCACGGGGTGGTGCTCGAAGGATTCCTCGAGCACCACCCCGGGTGACCGGCGAGCGGTCAGCCCGCCAGCGCGAGCCGCTCGGGCTCCGGCGCGTCCACGAGGTGACGGGCGTACGCCGGGATCGTGAGGAAGGTCGGGAACTCCTCGCCGAGGGAGACCTCGCGCAGGATGTCCGCCGCCTCGGCGAAGCGGTCGTCGCCCTCCGGGCTGCGGAGCCGGTCGAGCTCCTCGTCGAGGATCCGCTCGACGAGGGCGCGGTCGACGGTCGTGCCCTCCTGCGTGGTCACGCGGTTGTCGATCCACTGGCGCAGCAGGGAGCGTGAGATCTCGGCGGTCGCGGCGTCCTCCATCAGCCCGTCGATCGCGACGGCGCCCGTCCCCCCGAGCCACGCCTCGATGTAGCGCAGCGCGACGGAGACGTTCGAACGCACGCCCGCGTCGGTCACAGCGCTGTCGGCGGTCGTCACGTCGAGCAGGTCGTCGGCGGTGACGTGCACGTCCGGCCGCTGCCGCGACAGCTGGTTCGGGCGGTCGCCCAGCACGGCGTCGAACTCCGCGAGGGCCGTCGGGATGAGGTCGGGATGGGCGACCCACGTGCCGTCGAAGCCGTCGCCCGCCTCCCGACGCTTGTCGTCGGCGACCTTCGCGAGAGCGCGCTCGGTGGCCTCCGGATCGCGGCGGTTCGGGATGAAGGCGCTCATGCCGCCGATCGCGTGCGCGCCCCGCTTGTGGCAGGTCGCGACGAGCAGCTCGGTGTAGGCGCGCATGAACGGGACGGTCATGGTGATGCGGTCCCGGTCGCCGAACGCGAAGCGGCGGCCCCGACCCAGGAAGGTCTTGATGATCGAGAAGATGTAGTCCCAGCGGCCGGCGTTGAGGCCGGCGCAGTGGTCGCGCAGCTCGTAGAGGATCTCCTCCATCTCGAACGCGGCCGGGATGGTCTCGATCAGGACGGTCGCGCGGACCGTGCCGACGGGCATCCCGATGCGCTGCTGCGCGAAGACGAAGATGTCGTTCCAGAGCCGCGCCTCCCGGTGCTCCTCGAGCTTCGGGAGGTAGAAGTACGGTCCCCGGCCGCCGTCGACGAGCGCCCGGGCGTTGTGCCAGAAGTACAGCCCGAAGTCGGTGAGGGCCGCGCTGGCGGGGGCGGTGCGTCCGGCGCGATCGGTGAAGGCGAGGTGCTTCTCGACCAGGTGCCAGCCGCGCGGGCGCATGACGATGGTCGGGGTGTGCTCGTGCGGCGTCGTCACGCGGTACTCCTTGCCCTCCGGGCTCGCGAACTCCAGCTCTCCGCGCACCGCGGCGCGCAGCGTGCGCTGGCCGCCGACGACGTTCGTCCACGTGGGGCTCGTGGCGTCCTCCTGGTCGGCGAGCCAGACGCGGGCGCCGGAGTTGAGGGCGTTGATCGCCATCTTCGGATCGGTCGGGCCGGTGATCTCGACGCGGCGGTCCTCCAGCCCCGGGCCTGCGCCGGCGACGCGCCACGTCGGGTCCTCGCGGACGGCGGCCGTCGCGCTCAGGAACTTGGGGTCGCGGCCGTTGCCGGCCTCCCCGCGGTGCTGCTGCCGTTCGGCGAGCAGCTCCTGCCGCCGGGCGGCGAACGCCTGGTGCAGGTGGTCGAGGAAGCTCAGCGCCTCCGGGGTGAGGATCTCGTCCGAGCCGGGAACGGTCGGACCGGTGATCTCGATCATGGTCGTGTCTCCTTGGTCAGTCGGTGCGGCCAGTCCGTCAGAACTGGTGCTGTTCGGTGGATCCCACGAGGGCGAGGGTGGCGCTGTCGGGGTTGAGCGCGGTCGCGACGCGGTCGAAGTAGCCCGTGCCGACCTCCCGCTGGTGGCGGGTGGCGGTGTAGCCGTCGGCCTCGGAGGCGAACTCGGCCTCCTGCAGGTCGACGTAGGCGCTCATCTGCCGCGACGCGTAGTCGCGGGCGAGCGTGTACATCGAGTGGTTGAGGGCGTGGAAGCCCGCGAGGGTGATGAACTGGAAGGCGTATCCCATCGCCGCGAGCTCGCGCTGGAACCGGGCGATCGTCTCGTCGTCGAGGTGCTTCTTCCAGTTGAACGACGGCGAGCAGTTGTAGGCGAGCTTCTTGCCCGGGCACTGCGCGTGGACGGCCTCGGCGAAGCGGCGGGCGAGGTCGAGATCCGGCTCGGCCGACTCGACCCAGAGGAGGTCGGCGTACGGCGCGTAGGCCAGCCCGCGGGCGATGACCGGGTCGATGCCGTTGGTCACCTCGTAGAAGCCCTCCGCCGTACGCGTGCCGGTGAGGAAGGGCCGGTCGCGCTCGTCGTGGTCGCTGGTCAGCAGGGTGGCAGCCAGCGAGTCGGTGCGCGCGATGACGATGGTGGGGACTCCCGCGACGTCGGCGGCGAGGCGCGCGGCGTTGAGCGTGCGGATGTGCTGGCCGGTCGGGATGAGGACCTTGCCGCCCATGTGACCGCACTTCTTCTCGCTGGCGAGCTGGTCCTCCCAGTGCACGCCCGCGGCGCCGGCCTGGATCATCCCGTGCATGAGCTCGTAGGCGTTGAGCGGGCCGCCGAAGCCGGCCTCGGCGTCGGCGACGATCGGCGCCATCCAGTCGCCGACCGTTCCGTCGACGCCCTCGATCTGACCGGCGCGCAGCAGCGCGTTGTTGATGCGGCGGACGACCGCGGGCACCGAGTTGGCCGGGTACAGGCTCTGGTCGGGGTAGGTCTGACCGGAGAGGTTGGCGTCGGCCGCGACCTGCCAGCCGGAGAGGTAGATGGCCTCGAGACCGGCGCGCACTTGCTGCACGGCCTGGTTGCCGGTGAGGGCGCCGAGGGCCGACACCCACCGGGCGTCGGGCCCGCTGCCGTCACGCTGGATCAGCTCCCAGAGGGTCTGCGCGCCGCGGCGGGCGAGCGTCTGCTCCTCCCGGACGGGGCCGCGCAGGGCGACGACGTCGGCAGCGGTGTAGTCGCGGCAGATGCCGGACCAGCGCGGGTCGGCGTCCCATTCCAGCTGGAGCTCGGCGGCGGTCTGCACGGTGCCGCCGGGGCGGGGCTCGGGGTGGGCTGCGGTGCTCATCGTGACCTCCATCGGTCGGTTCGGTTGAGACGATCCTGTGCCCGGCGCGCGCCGTCCCGAACGGATCCGTCGACAGAAATCCGGCGGTTCTTCTGTTTGCCAGAACTTCCGGCGGGTGTCAGCATGGCCTGCATGACAGACACGGTCGACGACGACCTGGCGGCGGACGCGCTCACCCTCGGGCGGCGCATCCGGGCGGCGCGTGTGCAGCGCGGCATGACCTTGGAGGTCCTGGCCGCGGCGATCGACCGCGCCCCCTCGCAGGTCTCCACCATCGAGAACGGCAACCGCGAGCCGCGCCTGCCGCAACTGCGCGCCATCGCAGCCGCGCTCGGCGTCACGGTCGACGAGCTGCTCGCGCCCGAGGCGCCCGACGAGCGCTCCGCACTCGAGATCGCCGTCGAGCGGGCGCAGCGGGGCACGGTCTTCAGCGCGCTCGGGATCGATCCCGTGCGCGTGTCGAAGGCGGTGCCGGACGCGACGTTGCGGGCCATCCTGGCGCTGCATCAGGAGGTGGAGCGGCTGCACCGCGAGCGCGCCGCGACCCCGGAGGAGGCCCGTCGCGCGAACGCCGAGCTGCGCGCGACCATGCGTGCCCGCGACAACTACTTCGCCGAGCTGGAGACCATCGCGGCGGACCTCCTCGCCGCCGTCGGTCACACCGGCGGCCCCGTCTCGCAGCAGACCGTGGCCGATATGGCCGACCACCTCGGCTTCTCGCTGCATTACGTCGGCGACCTGCCGCACTCCACCCGCTCGGTGACCGACAAGCGCAACGGACGCATCTATCTGCCGACGGAGCAGTCGGCCTCCCGCGACTCCCGCTCCCCCATCCTGCAGGCCTTCGCGTCCCAGCTGCTCGGTCACGACGAGCCCGGAAACTACGCCGAATTTCTGCGACAGCGCATCGAGACCAACTACCTCACCGCGGCGCTGCTCCTGCCCGAGAAGGATGCCGTGGCCGTGCTCGCGGAGGCCAAGAACTTCCGCCGCATCTCGATGGAGGATCTGCGCGATGCCTTCGCCGTGTCGTACGAGACGGCGGCGCACCGTTTCACGAACCTCGCGACCGCGCGGCTCGGCATCCCGGTGCACTTCATGAAGGTGCACGAGTCCGGCACGATCATCAAGGCGTACGAGAACGACTCGGTCGCCTTCCCGTCCGACGCCCTCGGCGCGATCGAGGGCACGCCCGTCTGCCGCAGTTGGACGGCGCGCACGGTGTTCGACGTGGAGGACCGGTTCAGCCCGTACTACCAGTACACGGACACGCCCCGCGGAACGTTCTGGTGCACCTCCCGCATCGAGAAGGCCAAGGAGGGCGACTACTCGGTGAGCGTGGGCGTGCCGTTCGAGCACGTGAAGTGGTTCCGCGGCCGGGAGACTCCGCACCGCGCCCTCTCGCGCTGCCCGGACGAGAGCTGCTGCCGCCGCCCGTCCGGCGCGCTCGCGGAGCGGTGGGAAGGCCAGGCTTGGCCCGCCGCGCGCACGCCGACCTCACTGCTCGCGGCACTGCCGACGGGGACGTTCCCCGGAGTGGACACCACCGAGGTCTACGACTTCCTCGAGCGCCACCAGCCCTGACCACCCGTCGGACGGAATGAACGGAATGCCGACGGATTCGGTACGGAATCCGTCGTTCTGTCCCGCTCGCAGGGGGCAGAATGTCACAAACCCAGCAGAGAGGCGCGTGAATCGAGTGGGCAGTACGGTTTTCGAACGGAGCCGACCGGATGCGTCCGTGGTGCGGCACGCGCTCGCAGGCACCCGGCGGTCCGTCTTCTGGATCGACGACGCCCCGGGTGACGCGTACCCCACGCTCAGCGGCGATCTCTCGTGCGACCTCGCGGTCGTCGGGGGCGGCTACTCCGGGCTGTGGACGGCGCTGCTCGCCAAGCGCGAGAACCCCGGCGCCCGCGTCGTGCTGCTGGAGGGGCGCCGCATCGGCTGGGCGGCCTCCGGACGCAACGGCGGCTTCTGCGAGGCGAGCCTGACCCACGGCGAGGACAACGGCCTCAGCCGGTTCCCGCAGGAGTTCGACCAGCTCCAGCGGCTCGGGATGCGGAACCTGGACGAGATCGAGGCGATCATCGCCGAGCTCGGCCTGGACGCCGACTTCGAACGGAACGGCGCTATCGACCTCGCCACCGAGCCGCACCAGGTCGAGTGGCTGCGCGAGGCCGCGGACGGGGAGCACGCCGTCTTCCTCGACACCGACGCGGTGCGCGCCCAGGTGCACTCCCCCACCTATCTCGCCGGCCTCCTCCGCACCGCCGACTCGTCGCTGGTGCACCCGGCGAAGCTGGCCAGAGCGCTGGCCCGGGCCTGCGCGGACCTCGGGGTCGAGATCTTCGAGCACTCCCCGGTGGAGAGCATCGGCGACGGCACCACCCTCGAGACCCCGAACGGTGTGGTCCGCGCGGAGCGCACCGCGCTCGCGACCAACGTCTTCCCGAGCCTGCTGAAGCGCAACCGCCTCCAGACCGTGCCGGTGTACGACTACGTGCTCATGACCGAGCCGCTGTCGGACGCGCAGCTGGCCTCCATCGGCTGGAGCGGACGGCAGGGCCTCGGCGACTCGGCGAACCAGTTCCACTACTACCGGCTCTCGGCGGACAACCGCATCCTGTTCGGCGGCTATGACGCGATCTACCACTACGGCGGTCGCGTGCGCGAGGAGTACGAGGACCGTCCCGAGACCTTCGCCCGGCTCGCGAGCCACTTCTTCACCACCTTCCCGCAGCTGGAGGGCGTGCGCTTCTCGAACAAGTGGGCGGGCGCGATCGACACCTGCAGCCGGTTCTGCGCGTTCTTCGGTTCGGCGCGCGGCGGCCGCGTCGCGTACGCCACCGGCTACACCGGCCTCGGCGTCGCCGCGACCCACTTCGGCGCACAGGTCATGCTCGACCTGCTCGCCGGCCGCAGCACCGAACGCACCCAGCTCGACATGGTGAAGAGCCGGCCGCTGCCCTTCCCGCCCGAGCCCGCCGCCTCCCTCGGCATCAACCTGACGCGGCTGTCGCTCGACCGCGCCGACCACAACGACGGCAAACGCAACCTGTTCCTGAAGACCCTGGATGCGGTGGGGCTCGGCTTCGACAGCTGAGCACCTCGCCTTCCGCCTCCATCCGACCACGAGGAGAACCCCGACGATGACGTCCACCCCACCGGCCTCCGACGGCTCCGTGCAGCTGCGCGGGGTCACCAAGCTGTTCGGATCGCAGATCGCGGTCGACCACATCGATCTGGAGGTGCGCAGCGGCGAGTTCATCTCGCTCCTGGGCCCCTCCGGCTGCGGCAAGACCACGCTGCTGCGGATGATCGCCGGGTTCGAGCACCCCGACGAGGGCGACATCGCGGTCGGCGGGGTGAGCGTCATCGACACCCCGCCGCACAAGCGCCCGGTCAACACGGTCTTCCAGTCCTACGCCCTGTTCCCGCACATGACCGTCGCCGAGAACGTCGCGTACGGCCTGCGGCAGAAGCGGGTGCCCCGCGCGGAGATCGCCGAACGGGTGCGGGACGCGCTGGAGCTCTCGCGGATGGGGTCCTTCGCCGACCGGAGCCCGCAGAAGCTCTCGGGCGGCCAGCAGCAGCGCGTCGCTCTCGCCCGCGCGCTCGTCAACCGGCCGCGCGTGCTGCTGCTGGACGAGCCGATGTCGGCACTCGACCGCAAGCTGCGGGAGGAGATGCAGATCGAGCTGAAGCTGCTGCAGCGCCAGCTCGGCATCACCTTCGTCTTCGTCACCCACGACCAGCAGGAGGCGCTCTCGATGAGCGACCGGATCGTCGTGATGCAGGGCGGCGCGGTGCAGCAGATCGGCACGACGGAGGCCGTGTACCTGTCGCCGGCGAACGCGTTCGTCGCCGGGTTCATCGGCAAGCAGAACTTCATCGACGCGACGGTGCAGCCCGATGGCGCGCTGCTCGCCGCCGACGGCCGGGTGGGCACGGCGACCGGGTCGGACGCCCACAGCGGCGAGCGCGTCCGAGTCGCCGTGCGGGCCGAAGCCGTCACCGTCGGCCGGGAGCGTCCCGCCGGGACGGGCGTGCAGGGCACGCTCGCCGGCATCTCGTTCCTCGGCGACGTGATCCAGTACGTCGTCGTCACCGAGGCCGGGGTCGAGCTGCTCTCGCGCCGGCCACCGAGCCAGGTCGAGCAGCTGAGCACCGGGGACGCGGTGTGGTGCGGCTGGGACGACAGCGACCTCCACGTGTTCGCGGCCGAGCCCGACGCCGACGCCGAGGCCGCCTGAGATGCGGCGCACCTCCCGTACCGGCCGCCCGAGCAGCGCCGCCGACGTCGTCGCGCTGATCCCCCAGGCCGGGGCCGCCCGGATCACCCGGCGCGCCCTGCTCGGCGGCTTCGCCGTCACCGCGGCCGGGCTCGCCCTCACCGCGTGCACCAGGGAGACCGCGTTCGGCGCCTCCGTGGCGCCCGACGGCAAGCTGGAGACCCAGCTCAACGTGTACAGCTGGGGCGATTACGACGACCCGTCGAACATCACGTCCTTCCAGAAGAAGCACGGCGTGACCGTGCAGCTCGACAGCTACGGCTCCAACGAGGAGATGATCGCGAAGCTCGGCGCCACCCGCGGCACGAGCGGATACGACATCGTCGTGCCGACGGGCAGCTACATCCCGATGATGTCCGCGAACGGGCTCCTCCAGAAGCTCGACCACTCCCGGTTGCGCAACCTGAGCAACATCGACCCGCACTACCTCGACCAGTCGTGGGACCGCGGCAACGTCTACTCGGTCTGCAAGGACTGGGGCACCACCGGGTTCGCCTACAACACCGACGTGATCAGCCGGCCGATGACCTCCTGGTCCGACTTCCTCGACGCCGCCCAGAAGGAGGCGAGCAAGAACGTCGCCGTGCTCGAGGATCCGTGGGAGGTCGCGAGCATGTACTTCGCGGCCAACGGCATCGACCCCAACACGACGAAGAAGGCCGACCTCGACGCCGCCGAGGACTACCTGGTGAACACGCTCGCGCCGCACATCAAGGCGTTCAACTCCACGGCCGTCACCAGCGGCATCCCCGAGGGCACCTTCGCCCTCTGCCAGGCGTTCAACGGCGACGCCCGCCAGGGGATGCTCGCCACGGACACGATCCCCAAGAACTGGAAGTTCGTCTACCCGACGCCGACGGCGAACCTGTGGATGGACACCTGGGCCATCGCGACCGGTGCGCAGCATCCCGACGCGGCCTACGCGTTCATCGACGCGATCCTCGAACCGGACGCGTCGTACCGCGAGGTCGACTACATCGGGTACTCGACCGGGGTGAAGGGGCTCCGCGAGCGCGCGCAGAGCGAGGACTTCGCCCTGCCGGAGCTCGTGTTCCCCACCGACGACGTGATCGCCCGGCTGACCCCGGCCCAGCTGAACGGCGCGGCCGAACGGCTCGTGTCGATCGTGAACCGCATGATGGCGAAGGCAGGCTCCTGATGACCGCGACCGCGACCGCATCCCGCGCCGGCGAGCGCGACGCCACCGGCTCCGGGCCGGCGCCCGGACCGCAGCGGCGCCGCCTGCGCACCCGCATCTCGGGCACCACGATCGCCGGCTTCCCGACCTGGGCGTTCGTGCTGTTCTTCTTCGTCGTCCCGCTCGCCCTGGTGCTCTGGTACAGCTTCGGGTACAAGCCCGACCTGTTCTCCGCCCACGCCAACGACAAGCTCTCGTTCGACCGGTACGGGGAGGCGCTGGACGCGACCTTCCTCGGCACGTTCGTCAACACGCTGCGGATCGGGCTCGTCGGCACCGCGATCTGCCTCGTGATCGGCGTGCCGTTCGCGTACTGGCTGGCGGTGAAGCTGCGCCCGCAGTACCGCGCCCTGGCGCTCGCCCTGGTGCTGGTGCCGTTCTGGACGAACTTCCTGGTCAGGACGCTCGGGTGGCAGATCGTGCTGTCGCCGCAGGGATTCGTCTCGGACGCCCTGCAGAGCCTCGGCATCATCCACGGCGACCTGAACGTGCTCTACACGCAGGCGGCGGTGCAGCTCGGCGTCGTCTACAACTACCTGCCGCTGATGATCCTGCCGCTGTACGTCGCGATGGACCGCGCCGGGCAGCCGCTGCGCGAGGCGAGCGGCGACCTGGGCGCCAACCGGGTGCGCACGTTCCTCCAGGTGACGCTGCCGCTGGCCGCGCCGGGGATCGCGTCGGGCTGCCTGCTGGTGTTCATCCCGCTGATGGGCGACTACGTCACCGCCTCCGTGCTCGGCGGCGCGCAGGGCAACATGGTCGGTCAGCTGGTCGCCAGCCAGTTCAACACGGCTCAGAACTGGGCGCTGGGCTCGGCGATGGCGGTGCTGCTCATGCTGTTCATCGCAGCGGCGGTCGTCATCGTCGGCGGCGTCGCCCTGGTCATCCGGTACGTCGTCCGGCGGTCCCGCCGGGTCGATCTTTCGAAGGGAGCGGGCGCATGACGACGCAGACCGCGACAGAGGCCATGCTCGCCGTCCGCAGCGACAGCGGCCGGAACGCACGGCGCCGCACGGTGCGCCGTCGCCGACGCCCCGACGGCGTGCGCATCGGCCTGACAGTGTGGGGCATCCTGGTGTTCGCCTTCCTGTTCCTGCCGATCCTCGTGATGCTGGTGTACTCGTTCAACACGGGCCGCCTCCTGGCCACCTGGCAGGGCTTCGGCTTCGACGCGTACGCGGCGGCGTGGGCGAGCCCGGTCATCCGCTCCTCGGTCATCACGTCGCTGGAGGCCGCCGTCGGGGCCGCTCTGCTCTCGACCATCCTCGGGACGCTCGGCGGCCTGGCGCTCGCACGCTCGAAGGCGAAGACCTCCTGGGTGCTGTGGGCGACGCTCCTGCTGTCGATCACGCTGTTCACCCCCGAGATCGTCGACGCCGTCTCGATGCTGCCGTGGTTCGTGAGCCTCGGCACCGACTTCGGCATCGGCATCTTCAGCAACGGGATGGTGCGCCTCGTCGTCGCGCACGCCGTGCTCTCGGTGGCGGTGGTGACCTTCATCGTCCGCGCCAGGATGCAGGGCATGGACGAGGCGCTGGAGGAGGCCGCCGCCGACCTCTACGCGCCCCCGCTGAAGCGCTTCTGGCAGATCACCCTGCCGGTCGCGAGCCCCGCGATCTGGGCCGGCGCACTCATGTCATTCACCCTCAGCCTCGACAACACCATCGTGTCGAGCTTCGTGCAGGTGCCGGGATCGACGCCGTGGCCGGTGTACATCTTCAGCTCGCTGCGCGTCGGTCTTCGGCCGGAGATCGCCGCGGTCTCGGCGGTCATGTTCGTCCTCACCCTGGTGGCCCTGGCCGTCGTCGGGTTCGTGCTCCGCCGCAGCGGGGCGTCGACCGAGGAGATGGCGAAGACGCTGGCGAGCGCATGAGCGAGGGAAACTCCGCCGGCCCGGGCCCTGCCGGCGACCGCTTCGCCGCGACCGGCCGGGTGGACGCGCTGGCCCTGCCGCTCGACCACGAGGAGGTGGCGGATGCGCAGCGCGTGTCCGGCACCCCTCGCACGGGACTGTCCGAGCTGGGCTCGTTCGGCGGCTCGGAGGTCGGCGTCTGGGAGATGACACCCGGCACGATGAGCGACGTGGAGTCCGACGAGCTCTTCGTGGTGATCGCCGGCCGCGCGACCGTCGAGTTCGTCGCGACCGGGGACATCCTGGAGATCGGGCCGGGCGACGTGGTGCGCCTCACCGCGGGCGACGAGACGGTGTGGACCGTGACCGAGACCCTCCGCAAGGTCTGGCTGGCCTGACCGCGGCGGAGCGGCCTCAGCCGCGGGCGCTGCGCGCCAGCAGGGCCGCGTGCAGGGCGCTCAGCGTCTCGCCGTCGTCGAGGTCCATCCCGAGCAGCTCCTCGATGAGGGCGATGCGCTGGTAGAAGACCGAGCGCGAGAGATGGCTCGCGGCCGCCGCCTTGGTGCGGTTGCCGGGATGGGCCGCGTAGGCGCGCAGCACCTCCAGCAGGTCGCCGCCGCTGGCGAGGTCGTAGTCGATCAGGGGCCGGAGCATCAGCTCGCTGTGCTCCTGCATGCGCGGATCGGCGCCGAGCGTGGTGACCAGGCGCAGCAGGGGCCGGTGCTCGGCACGCAGCACCGTGACGCCCTGCGACCGGCGGGGATCGGCGCGCGCGAGCAGCTGCCCGGCCTCCGCGACGGAGGCGAGGAGACCCGGGATGCCCGGCG
Organism: Leifsonia naganoensis; assembly: GCF_013410615.1. NCBI lineage: Bacteria > Bacillati > Actinomycetota > Actinomycetes > Micrococcales > Microbacteriaceae > Leifsonia > Leifsonia naganoensis. Next base: position 3,306,573 of record NZ_JACCHJ010000001.1, on the reverse strand, counting down.
CCTCCGATCCGAGCGCGACGGTGACGGCTCCGCCGGTCCCCGGGTTCGCGGCTGCGGCGCGCGCGACCGCAGTGCCGATGGCGGTGAGCGTCGCGTCCGTCACCGACCGCTCGGGCCGCGAGGATATCGCGAGCACGAGCATCCCGGACGCCCGGTCCGGATGCTGCGACACGAGCGCGTCGACGCCCTGGTCCCGCGCCTCGGCGGTCGCGGCGGCGACGAGGGCCGCGACGTCCGGGGTCTGCCCCGCGGCCGCGTGCAACCCGATCGCGACGCCGCTCAGCGCCCGCCCGGCGACCGGGAGCCCGGACGCCTCGAACCGGGCGACCAGCCCGCTCTCGGTCGCGAAGCGGCGCCCGAGGAGCGCGCCGAGCAGACGGTCGTGACTCTGCCGCGTCCACTCGTCGGCGTCCCGGTCGGCGAGCCTGCTGAGAGCGAGGGCCACCGCGGCCTGCTCCAGCACGTTCGACCGGCCGGCGGGATGGGCGCGGCCCGGGAGGGCGACGAGGTGACCCCACCGCATCCCCCGCGCCTCGATCGGCGTGATGAGCCAGCGCTCGCCGCCGGTCCCCCGGTGCTCCTGCCGGGAGCGCTGCTCCCAGTCGCGCAGCGCCTGCTCGTCGCCGTCGATGCCGGAGGCGGCGATCACGCGGTGGTTGAGGTCCTCGAGCACGACCGGGGCGTCGAGCGCACGGGCGGCCTGGGCGACGATGAAGTCCGCCGGGCTGCCGCGCAGGCTCAGCTCGGTGAAGAGGGCGTGGATCTCGTCGCGGGCGCGCAGGGCGCCCATCTGGTCGGCGATGATGCGGGAGTGCACCGCCTCGGTGATCGCGATGAAGCGCACCTCCCGGTGCAGGACGACGAACGGGAGACCCGCGGCACGGAACCCGTCGAGGAGGGCGGTCGGCGCGGAGGGCATCCGCTCGCCGAGCTCGAGCACCAGCCCGGCGATCCCGCCCCCGGCCAACTGCTCGGCGAGGCCACGTAGGCCGGCATCGTCGGTGGGCCAGCCGGCGCCGGTCGACAGGAGGAGCTCGCCGCCGCTGACCAGGCGGGCGCTGGAGGCGGTCTCCGAGACGTGCACCCACCGGACCGGCCGGTCGAGGGCGTCGTCGCCGGACAGGACCTCGGGCAGCGCGGCGGCGACCTCGTCGAACCGGAGGATCTCGCGGATGGTGGGCAGCACGACCGGCGACACCGACTCCGGACGATCTGTCTCATCCACCGACAAGCCCCGACGATCTGGCATCACTTGCCTGCCTCGCTCTCTGCAACCATTGGGAGACAAGCCTACTGTTCCATCCGGGCACTTCGTCCGGAACCACGCAAGGAGAATGCCCGTGGCCCTCATCCGCCATCTGATCGACGGGACCGAGACCGGCGAGCCCGCCCGCACCGGAGCCGTGTACGACCCCGCGACGGGCGAGCAGCAGCACGAGGTCGTGCTCGGCAGCCGCGCCGACGTCGAGCGCGCCATCGCCGCGGCCCGCGCCGCCCTGCCCGGATGGCGCGCCACCAGCCTGACCAAGCGCGCCGACGTGCTCTTCCGCCTGCGCCACCTGCTGACGGAGCGCCGCGACGACCTCGCCGCCATCGTCACCAGCGAGCACGGCAAGGTGCTCTCCGACGCCGCGGGCGAGATCGGTCGCGGCCTCGAGAACGTCGAGTTCGCCTCCGGCCTGATCAACCAGCTCAAGGGCGAGTTCAGCGAGCAGGTCTCCACCGGGATCGACGTGCACAGCGTCAAGCAGCCGGTCGGCGTCGTCGCCTGCATCACCCCGTTCAACTTCCCGGTCATGGTGCCGCTCTGGATGGTCGCCAGCGCGATCGCGTGCGGCAACACCGTCGTCCTCAAGCCGAGCGAGAAGGACCCGAGCGCCTCCGTCTTCCTGGCGAAGCTCTTCCTCGAGGCCGGCCTGCCCGCCGGCGTGTTCAACGTCGTGCACGGCGACAAGGAGGCCGTCGACACGCTGCTCGACAGCCCCGACGTCTCCGCGGTCAGCTTCGTCGGCTCCACCCCGATCGCCCGGTCGATCTACCAGCGCGCGAGCGCCAACGGCAAGCGGGTCCAGGCACTGGGCGGCGCGAAGAACCACATGGTCGTGCTCGAGGATGCCGACATCGAGTCGGCCGCCGATGCCGCCGTCTCGGCCGCGTACGGCTCCGCCGGCGAGCGCTGCATGGCCGTCAGCGTGCTCGTCGCCGTCGGCGACGTGGGCGACCGGCTCGTGCCCGCGATCGAGCGCCGCCTCGGCGACCTCGCCATCGGCGCGGGCACCGATGCCGCCAGCGAGATGGGGCCGCTCATCACGCGCGAGCACCGCGACAAGGTCGCCTCCTACGTGACCGGAGCCGCCGCCGAGGGCGCGACGGTCGTCGTCGACGGCACCACCAAGCAGTTCGACGGTGATGGGTTCTTCATCGGCGTCAGCCTCGTCGACGACGTGAAGCCCGGGATGCGCGTCTACGACGACGAGATCTTCGGCCCGGTGCTGTCGGTCGTGCGCGTCGACACCTTCGAGGAGGCGATCGCGCTCGTCAACGCCAACCAGTACGGCAACGGCACCGCGATCTTCACCCGCGACGGCGGCGCCGCCCGCCAGTACGAGTTCGAGGTCGAGGTCGGGATGGTCGGCGTCAACGTGCCCATCCCCGTCCCCGTCGGCGCCTACTCGTTCGGCGGCTGGAAGGGCTCGCTCTTCGGCGACTCCCACATCTACGGCCCCGAGTCGTTCCACTTCTACACGCGCAGCAAGGTCGTCACCACCCGCTGGCCCGACCCGGTGCAGTCCAGCATCCAGCTGGCCTTCCCCGGCAACTCCTGACCCGCGCGACGAGACACGAGGATCCTCATGACCACCCTCCCCACCACCGCCCGCACCGGGTTCGACGACCGCACCGGGGCGCACCATCCCTTCGGTGACACGGACGCCGAGACCCAGGTGCGCAGCGACGACCGCAGCCACGTGTTCCACTCGTGGAGCGCGCAGGCGCAGATCGACCCGCTGCCGATCGCGGCCGGCGACGGCTCCACGTTCTGGGACTACCAGGGCAACGCGTACCTGGACTTCAGTTCCCAGCTGGTCAACCTGAACCTCGGGCACCAGCACCCGGACCTGGTCGCGGCCATCCAGCAGCAGGCCGGTCGGCTCGCGACCATCCAGCCCTCGATGGCGAACGACGTGCGCGGCGAACTGGCGCGCCGCATCGCCCGGGTCGCCCCCGGCACCCTCGACAAGGTGTTCTTCACCAACGGCGGCGCCGACGCGAACGAGTACGCGGTCCGGATGGCGCGCCGCGTGACCGGACGCCGCAAGGTCCTCTCGATGTACCGCTCGTACCACGGCGGCACTGCCACCGCGATCTCGCTGACCGGCGACCCGCGGCGCTGGCCGAACGAGCCGAGCGACCCCTCGGTCGCCCACTTCTTCGGGCCGTACCCGTACCGGTCGGCCTTCCACGCGACCACGCCGGAGGAGGAGACGCAGCGCGCCCTCGAGCACCTCGAGAGCGTCATCGTGCTGGAGGGCGCCGCCACAGTCGCGGCGATCATCATCGAGACCGTCGTCGGCACCAACGGCGTGCTCGTCCCGCCGCCCGGCTACCTGCCCGGCGTGCGGGCGCTGTGCGACAAGTACGGCATCGTCTACATCGCCGACGAGGTCATGGTCGGCTTCGGCCGCATCGGCGAGTGGTTCGCGGTGGACGCCTTCGACGTCGTGCCCGACCTCATCACCTTCGCGAAGGGCGTGAACTCGGGATACGTGCCGCTCGGCGGCGTCGTCATCTCCGAGCCGATCGCGTCGTACTTCGACGACGTGTCGTTCGCGGGCGGCCTCACCTACTCGGGCCACCCGCTGGCCTGCGCCGCGGGCGTCGCGACGTTCGAGGTGTTCGAGCGCGACGGCATCCTGGAGCGCGTGCGCGACCTCGGCGACCGCGTCGTCGAGCCCGAGATCACCTCCTGGCTCGACAAGCACCCGTCCCTCGGCGAGGTGCGCGGGCGCGGGCTGTTCTGGGCGCTGGAGCTCGTGCGCGACCGGGAGACGCGGGAGCCGCTGGTCCCGTTCAACGCGACGGGCGCCGACGCGGCTCCGATGGGAGCGGTCGCGGCGGCGTGCAAGGCGGCCGGCGTGTGGCCGTTCACGCACTTCAACCGCGTGCACATCGCCCCGCCGCTGGTGATCGAGGAGGACGAGCTGCGCCGCGGCCTCGCCGCCATCGACGCCGCGCTCGACGTCGCGGACCGCTACACCGCCTCCTGACCCGCTCTACCCCTCCGCATTTGGCCCAAATGTCGGGTATGCCGCGCGCATTCCCGACATTTGGGCCACATCTGCGAGGCGCCGGCACAGGGAGGGGACGGGCGCGCGGGATATCGTGGGGCCATGAGTGAACCTGGGCACGGCCGCGTCGCGGTCTACATCGACTTCGACAACATCGTCATCTCCCGCTACGACCAGGTGCACGGACGCGGGCAGTTCATGCGCGACCGGCAGAAGTCGTCCGGCGACAAGCCCAAGCCGGCGTTCGCGGCCAAGCTCGAGGAGGCCAGGGTCGACCTGGGCGCCATCATCGACTTCGCGTCGTCGTTCGGCACGCTCGTGCTGACCCGGGCGTACGCCGACTGGTCGGCGACGGTGAACGCCGACTACCGCGGCCAGCTCGTCGGCCGCGCCGTGGACCTCGTCCAGCTCTTCCCCGCCGCCGCCTACGCGAAGAACGGCGCCGACATCCGGCTCGCCGTCGACGCCGTCGAAGACCTCTTCCGCCTGCCCGAGCTGACCCACGTGGTCGTCGTGGCCGGCGACTCCGACTACGTGCCGCTGGCCCAGCGGATCAAGCGCCTCGGCCGCTACGTGATCGGGATCGGCGTCGCGGGCTCCACCGCGAAGTCCCTCGCTGCCGCGTGCGACGAGTTCGACAGCTACGACGACATCCCGGGCGTCGCCCACGACGAGGTCACGGACGACACCGCGGACGAGATCGTCGAGGAGGCCGCCGCCGACGGGGCCGCGACCGGCAGCGCTGCGGCGGAGGCCCCCGGTGCCGACACCGTCGCCGCCGCGCCCGAGAGCGACGGCGACGCCGCCAAGGCCGAGCCGGCCACCACGGGACGCGGCTCGCGCTCCCGCCGGAAGCGCACCCCGGCCGAGCAGCCGGCCGAAGCCGCCGAGGCCGCCGAGCCGACCCCGGTCGAGCAGGCCGACGCCGAGCTGCAGGCCGAGGCCACGCGCCTGCTCACCCGCGCCCTCCAGCTCGGCCACGAGAAGGACGACACCGAGTGGCTGCACAGCTCCACGGTGAAGGGCCAGATGAAGCGGATGGATCCGTCGTTCAGCGAGAAGGCCCTCGGCTTCCGCTCGTTCAGCGACTTCGTGAAATCGCGCAGCCCGATCGTCGAGCTCGACGACAGCTCGACCGCGCAGATGGTGCGGCTCGCCCCCACCCGCTCGCGCCGCGCCCGTCACAGCGGACGCGCGACCGACACCGTCTCGGCCTGACGTCCGGCCGTCGCACCCGGATGCCGTGTGGCCGCTGAGTCGAGAAGCTGCGCCGAGACGCTGAGCCGGCACACAGCATCCGGGCGTTGACTGGCCCCATGGCACGACAGTGGATCGCGACGCGATGGGGTGGACCCGAGGACTGGGAGCTGGTGGAGCGGGAGGTCGCCGCGCCAGGGCCGGGTGAGGTCACCATCCGGGTGCGCGCCGCCGGGGTGAATCCGGCCGACTACAAGCACGTCTCCGCTCCTCGCCCCGGCGTGGAGCTGCCGGTCGCCATCGGCTACGAGGTCGCCGGTGTGCTGAGCGCCATCGGCCCGGGCACCGAAATCGGCACCGGCGCCGCCGCGGTCGGCGACGCGGTCGTGGCCTTCCGCATCCAGGGCGGCTACGCCGACGAGGTGACCGTGCCCGCGAAGGACGTCTTCGCGAAGCCGGAGCGCATCCCCGACGAGGAGGCCGCCAACCTCCTCCTCGCGGGCACCACCGCGGCGCAGATGCTGCACACGGTGGGAGCCCGGGCGGGCGAGACCATCCTGGTGCACGGTGCCTCCGGCGCCGTCGGCGTGATGATCCTGCAGCAGGCCGGAGAGCTCGGCGTGCACGTCGTCGGCACGGCGAGCGAGGCGAGCTTCGCCCGTGTGCGCCGCTTCGGCGGCGTCCCGGTGCTCTACGGCGACGGGCTCGCCGACCGGGCGCGCGCAGCGGGCCACGGGCCGATCGTCGCCGCCCTCGACACGGTCGGCACGGACGAGGCGATCGACGTCTCCCTGGAACTCGTGCCCGACCGCTCCCGCATCGTCACGATCGTCGCCGCGGCCCGCGCCGAACAGGAGGGCTTCGCCGCCGTCTTCGGGGCGCAGCCGGAGAGCCAGGCGTACCGCGACTCCGTCCGCGCCTCCCTGCTCGAGCTGGCCGGCAGCGGTCGCCTGCAGGTGCCGATCGCGCGGACCTACCCGCTGGACGAGGCGCCGGAAGCCCTGCGCTTCCTCGCCGAGGGCCACCCTGGCGGGAAGATCGCACTGCTGCCCTGAGCGGGGCGCCTGACTCGAGCTCGCCGATACCATCGGCACATGCGTGCCATCCCCGACGACCTCGACGCCACCATCGTCTCCGCCATCGATGACCGCCTGGCGGGAATCGAGCGTGACCATCGGGTGACGATCCCGTGGGCGATCGAGAGCGGCAGTCGCGCGTGGGGGTTCCCGTCGCCCGACAGCGATTACGACGGCCGATTTCTGTTCGTGAGACCGGCTGCCGATTACCTGCGACTCACCCCGCTCCGCGACGTGATCGAGACACCACTCGATGCGATCTACGACGTCAACGGCTGGGATGTCCGCAAAGCCCTCGCCCTGCTCGTCGGAGGCAACGCGACGGTCGTGGAGTGGCTCCGCTCCCCGATCATCTACAGCGGTGACGCCGCCTTCCGCGAGGGGATGCTCGACCTCGCGGCCCAGGTGCTCGATCGCGAGCGCGTGCTCGACCACTACCTCCATGTCGGGATCCGGCACCGCGACGCCCAGGACGGCCGGCTCAAGCGCTTCTTCTACGCGCTGCGGCCTGCCGCCGTGCTGGGATGGCTGCGGACGCATCCCCGCGAGTCGATCGCGCCGATGGACCTACCGACACTGCTCGCCGAGGCCGACCCGCCGGCGGGGGTCGTCGATGCGGCGTCCGCGCTGATCGCGCGCAAGGCCGTCACCCGCGAGCTGGGAGCCGGCGAGGCTCCGGACGTGCTGGTCCGTTATGTCGACGACGAGCTGCTCCGGGCCACGGAACGGCAGCAACGACCGCGAACGGACCGCGCGGCGGCCGAGCGAGTGGCCAACGCCTTCTTCGTCCGCCTCGTCGCCCTGTCCTGACGAACGCCAGCGGCTCGCCTACTCGCTGAAGTGGCCGGACTCGGCCTCCTCCTCGGTCATGACCACCATGCCGCCGGTGCGCTGGCTGGAGTGCAGCAGGGCCTCCATCCACCGCTCGTTGAGCACGGGCGGGCGACTGCCGGCGAACACGAACGCCATGGGGATCTCGCGGCTGACCCAGATGCTCATCCGCCCGCCGCCCTGCTCCGGCGGGATCTGCCAGTTGAGCAGGAAGCTCTCGTGGCGGCGGAGCTTGGTGACCAGCGCGATCTTCACGTGCGACAGGGTGCGGTCGTCGAACTCGTACTCCTGACCGTTGGCGTAGAGCAGCTTGCCCATCGCTCAGCCCTCCTTGCGCTGCTGCGACCGTGCGGCCTTGTAGGTGCCCTCCGGCACCTCGGCGCGGATCTCGGCGCGCAGGGCGTCTTCGAGCACGAGGCCGCCGTTGCCGTTGGCGCGCTCGGTGAGCAGCCCCAGCCACTCCCGGTTCAGCTCGGGGAACGTCGGATGGGCGAAGACGAACTGCAGGCTGATGGCGGGATCGAGCCAGATCGAGCGCAACGTTCCCTCGGCGCCCACCGTCGTGTCCGTCCAGATCAGGAGGAAACCCTCCCGCCGCCGGAGCTTGGTCGCGATGACCGCCTGCAGGTGCGCCAGTACGCGGTCGTCGAAGGCGAATCCGTCCGCGCCGTCGTAGATCAAAGTGCCCATCGTTCCTCCGGCTCCCACTTTCGCGGCGAGCGGGCGCGTCGTCAAGTGATCCGCGGCCCTCGGCGTAAAGTCCGGGCCATGGACGCTCTCACGCGAACCATCAGAGCGGCCCTCCTCTACGAGGACGGCCGGACCTTGGACAGCCTCGTCGTGGTGCCGCTGATCGGCGGATGTCCGCCGGGCGAGATCCGCGTCGCCACCCTCTTCGCCGGTGCACTCGCGTACGACGTGTACGAGCTGGCGGACGAGGAGGAGTACGCGGGAGTCCCGGCGTACCCCTACCGCTCGACCATCCCCGTGACGACCGACGACCTCGACGCCTGACCGCGGCCGGCCGACGCCTGATTAGGCTGGGCGGGTGACCTCCTCCGCCCCGGGACCCCGACCGCGCGGGAGCCGGGTGGGCGCCGCCGTCGCCGCGCTCAGCGTCGGGACGGTGCTCAACCCGCTCAACTCGTCGATGATCGCGGTCGCGCTGGTGTCGCTGCAGCGCGACTTCCGGGTGGATGTGACGACGGTCACCTGGGTGATCACCTCCTTCTATCTGGCCTCGGCGGCGGGACAGCCGCTCATGGGGCGGCTCGCCGACCGGTTCGGGCCGCGCCGGCTGTTCCTGTTCGGGATGATCGTCGTTGCGATCGCCTGCGCCGTCACGCCGTTCGTGCAGTCCTTCGCCGCCGTCTGCGCCGGCCGGGTCGCCCTGGCGATCGGGACGGCCACGGCGTTCCCCTCCGCCATCGCCATGCTGCGGCCGCTCTCGGCCGGGACGGACGTGGGGACCCCGCGGCTGCTGGGACGCCTCCAGATCGCCAACACGTCCGGCGCCGCGATCGGCCCGGTGCTCGGCGGGGCGCTCGTCACCTTCCTCGGCTGGCAGTCGATCTTCTGGGTGAACGTGCCGCTCGCCGCGCTCGCGTTCGTCGGCGTGTGGGTGTTCGCGCCGCGGGACGCCGAGCGGGAGCGCGTGCCGCTGTCGCGCACCCTGGCCGAGTCGGACATCCCGGGCATCCTGCTCTTCGTCACGACCCTGACCGCGCTGCTCGTGTTCCTGCTCGACCTCTCCCCCGCGCCGCTCTGGTGGCTGCTGCCGATCTTCGCCGCGGCCGGCGCGGCGTTCGTCTGGCGGGAGCTGCGCACCCGGCACCCGTTCCTCGACCTGCGCCTGCTCGCCGCGAACCGCCGGCTGATGATGGTGTACCTCTGCTTCGCGATCTTCAGCGTCGTCTACTACTCGGCGTTCTTCGGCCTCCCGCAGTACCTGCAGGCGCACGCGGGCTACCCGGCGGGCATCGCGGGCCTCCTGATGTTCCCGCTGGCCGCGGTCACCATCGTCGCGACGCCCCTGGCGGCCCGGGCGATCGAGCGGGTCGGGCTGCGCCGGACCCTGCTCTGGGGCGCGTCGTCGCTGATCGTCGGTGCGGCCCTGCTCGGCGTCGCCACGGTCTCGACCGCGCCGTGGGTCGTGCTGGTGCTGACCGCCGCGCTCGGCATCCCCTACTGCGTCGTCAGCATCTCGATGAACCAGGCCCTCTACGCGTCGGCGCGGCCGGAGGACAGCGGCGTCGCCGCCGGCATCTTCCAGACCTCCCGCTACGTCGGCGCGATCGTCGCCACCACCCTCCTCGGGCTGCTCTTCAGCAGCGGGACGACCGGGGGCAGCTGGCTCACCGCCGTCGCCGTCGCGACCGGCCTGGCCGTCGTGCACCTGGGGCTGCTGGTGTTCGTGCGGCCGGGTGGGCGCGCGGCGGGCGCGGCGGATGGAGCGACGGCTACCCCTTGATCGCGCCGGCCGCGAGGCCCGCCATGATGCGCTGGTTGAGGAAGAGGTAGATGACGAGGATGCCGCCGACGGTCATGCAGATCGCCGCGAAGAGCGGCCCGTAGTCGGTCGCGCCGTAGTCGCCCGAGAAGTTCAGCAGGCCCACCTGGATGGTGTTGAGCTGGCGGGGAGCCGCGAAGATGAGCGCCATGAGCAGGTCGTTCCAGATGAGGAAGAACTGCACGATCGACACGGTCACGATCGCGTTGCGCGCCATCGGCAGGCCGACGAGGAAGAACGACCGCAGCATCCCGGCACCGTCGATCGTGGACGCCTCGAACACCTCGCGCGGCAGGGCGCGGAAGTAGGTCGCCATCATGAACACGGTCAGCGGCAGTCCCGATGCTGTGTAGATGACGATCAGCGGGAGCAGCGAGCCGGTGATGTGGAGGTTGAAGAACGCCGTGAACAGCGGGAGCACGATCATCTGGCCGGGGATCATGATGCCGCCGAGGAACAGCAGGAGCACGGTGCCGCGCCCCTTCCACACCATGATCTCCAGCGCGAAGCCGGCCGCGGCGCCGAGCACCACGATCAGAATGAGCGAGGGGATGGTGGCGATCAGCGAGTTGACGATCGTCGTGCTGAGGTTCGCGACCTCCCACGCCTTGCCGTAGTTGCCCCACTCCCACACCTGCGGCAGCGCGTAGGAGGGGTTGTTCAGGAAGTCGGACTTCGACTTCAGCGAGTTGATGAACATCCAGAACAGCGGGTACGCCGTGATCACCGCGAGGAAGATCACCACGAGAGCCGACGGGATGCGGCGCACGAAGCGCACGCCGAGCGGGACCGAGTCCTTGCCGCTCGGAGGGATCGGCCGCTGGGAGGTGGTCGCGACCGTGTCGAGAGAGGTGAGTGCCACGTTCGGCTCCGTTTCAGACGGTGTTGTCGCGGCGCGACGCACGGAAGATGAGCAGGGTCACGATCAGGCACATGATCGTCAGCAGCAGCGCGATGGTCGATCCGTACCCGTAGTCCGAGTACTGGAACGCCGTGCGGTACATGTACAGCGTCAGCGGCTGGGTCGAGGTGCCGGGGCCGCCCGCGGTGAGCGCGAAGACCGAGTCGAAGACCTTGATCGTGCCGTTGATGCTGAAGATGAACGACGCGAACAGGATCGGCAGCGACATCGGGAGGATGATGCCGCGCAGCAGCGACCAGCCGCGCGCCCCGTCCATGCGGGCCGACTCGATGATCTCGTCCGGGATGTCGAGGAGGCCCGAGAAGACGAGCACACCGTAGAAGCCGACGGAGCGCCAGACGTCCATGATGACGATGACGACGAAGGCGGTGTCGCCGGCGCCGAGCCAGTCGATGTGGTTCAGACCCACGTTCACGAGCAGCTCGTTCACGAGCCCGTCGGTCGGGGCCGACTGGAAGAGCTTCTGGTAGAGCAGCGAGACGGCGACGGTCGGGAGGACGACCGGGAAGAAGACGAGGGTGCGGATCAGGACCGACGAGCGCTTCAGCATGAAGTGGTAGATGAGCGCCAGGCCGTAGCCGAGGATCACCTGGAGGATCGTCACCAGCAGCGCGTACTTCAGGGTGAAGCCGAGCGCATCCCACACCGCCGGGTCTTTGAAGAGCCGCGCGAAGTTGTCGAAGCCGGCGAACTCGAACCCGCCCAGGGCGCTGCCCTTGAAGAACGTGAGGCCGAAGCTCCAGAGCACGGGGATCAGCATGATCGCCGAGTAGAGCAGCAGCGCCGGTCCCAGCAGGATCGTGATGGTCTTGCGGTCGCCGAGGACCGATCTCATGGCGGGGCCTTTCGTGGTGGTGCGGACGGGGCGGGGGTGCGCGGGAGGAGGCGCAGAGGTGTGCGGGAGGCCCGCGGGGCGACGCGATCGCCGCCCCGCGGGCCGCGACGGGTCAGCCCTCGTCGAGTGCGTCCTGCACGGACTTCATGAAGTCCTGCGGGGACATCTGGCCGGTGACCAGGAGTGCCGCGTTCTTGTTCGAGATGGTGCTCGCCTTGGCGTTGAACAGCGCCTCGAACCACAGCACGCTGTCGGTGCTGTTCTTGATCTCGTCGGAGATGTTCTGCGAGATCGCGGGCAGCTCGATCGGGTCGGTCGCGACGAAGCCGGTGATCTGGCCCTGCTTGAGGGCCTCGTTGCCGTAGTTGGTCGCGATGCACTTGAGCCAGCTCTTCACACCGTCGTTCGACAGCGCATCCTTGCTGAACGTAGCCGGGAGGCCGACGTTCGACGGGTACTGGTCGATGCTGCCGGCGCCGCCGTCGACGGCCGGGAGCTTGAAGAACCCGACGTTGTCGGCGCCGATGGCGTCGGAGTCGCTGTTGATGTTGCCGAGCAGCCACGAGCCCATGTAGATCATGGCCGACTTGCCGGTGAGGAACTCGTTGGTCGCGCTGTCGTAGTCGAGCGACGCGACGTTGCTGCCGAAGTAGCCGTTCTTGCCGAGGTCGGCGATCTGCTGCGCGGCGGCGACGTAGTCGGGGTCGGTCAGCTTGGCCTTGCCGTCGGCGACCTTCTGCAGCGCGTCCGGTCCGAGGTCGCGGTACAGGTAGCCCGAGATGAGGCGGGTCAGCGGCCAGCCCTGCTCGCCGGAGGCGGAGAAGGCGGTGAGGCCGGCAGCCTTGGCCTTGGCGGCCACGTCGAGCATGTCGGCCCACGTGGTCGGCACCTGCCAGCCGTTGTCCGCGAAGATCTTCTTGTTGTAGAAGATGCCCTCGATGTTGTACTGGTACGGCAGGAAGTCGAAGGTGCCGCCGTAGAGCTTCTTGATCGTCGAGATCGCTCCGGGCGCGATCTTGTCGAGCACACCGAGGTCCTTGAGCTCCTTCTCGAAGTCCGGGAGGACGCCGGCCTTGAGGAGCTTGGTGCCCTCGGCCGGGGTGCCGCCCGCGGAGAACATGGCCGGGAGTCCGCCCTGGCTCGCGAGCAGCTGGATGTGCGTGTCGAGGTCGGCCTGCGGGATGGAGCTGACCTCGAGCGGGAGCGCCTTCTGGTCGGCCGCGCACTGGTTCTGCGACAGCGCCTTGAGGATGGGCTCCGTGGTGGTGTTCTCGGCGTTCTTGGTGAACTCGAGCTTCGTGATGTCCCCGCCGCCGGATCCCCCGCTGCCGGAGCAGCCCGTGAGGACGAGGGCGAGGGCGCCGGCAGCCGCGAGGGTGCCGAGCATCGGGCGCGACAGGCGCCGACGCGTTGCTGTGGTCACAGTTCCTCCTTGAAATGTGAACGTTCTCTCCTGAGACGTTTCAAAGTGAGACGGTAGCTGTAGGTTTTCGCTGATGTCAAGCAACCGGTTGACCGGATTTCGGGCCGATGGGGGTTCTCAGGCGGAATTCTGCGGGTAAAACAACTTAATTTGGTCAACCGGTTGCTGCTTCTTAGTATAGGACCACATCGCCGACACGCAACGAGGAGTGAAGATGCTGGAGCGCCGGACGCGCCTGCTCGAAGAGCACATCCGTACCAACTGCGAGCAGATGGTGAGAGAGCCGTCTGGCCAGCTCACCCACCCCTACACGGTACCGTCGAGCCCCGACTCCCCGTACTACTCCACGGCCCTCTGGGACTGGGACTCCTGGGCCACGAGCATCGCCCTCGGGCAGGTGGAGGCCGACACCGACCGGCTCGGCCACTTCGCCGAGTACGAGCGCGGCAGCATCCTGAACTTCCTCGACCACACGGACGAGGACGGGGTGATGCCCATCCAGCTCACGCCGGACACGACGCTGCTGCACGGCGACCCCACCCGGGCCGGCGACTTCGGCGAGAACATGCACAAGCCCGTGCTCGCCCAGCACGCGGCGATGCTCGTGCAGCGGCTGCGGGACGCCGAGTGGGTACGCCCGCACCTGGGCACCATCGGCCGGTTCGTCGACCGGTACCTCGAGAGCCACGTGCACGCCCCCACCGGTCTCACCTACTGGCAGACCGACTTCGCCGTGGGTGTCGACAACGATCCCTCCGTCTACTACCGCCCGGCGAAGTCGACGGCCTCGATCTACCTCAACAGCCTCCTGTACCGCGAGCTGCTCGCGCTCGGCTACCTGCTGGAGGAGCTGGGCGACCAGCCGGAGGCGACCCGCCGGCGCCGCCAGGCACAGGATCTCGCCGACGCCGTGACCGAGCACCTCTGGGACGAGCGCGACGGCACCTTCTACTCCGCCGACCTCGACCTCCGCCCGATCGACCCGGAGGACTGGCTGCACCGCGGCGCTCCACGCACCTGGTCGTCCCTGCTGCTCCGCGTCGACAACTGGTCGAGCTTCCTGCCGCTGTGGGCCGGGCTCGCGTCGCGCGAGCAGGCCGAGCGGATGGTCGCGCGGCTGCGCGACGACCGCACCTTCAACGCCGCGTACGGCGTGCGGACCCTGTCGCGCCTGGAGAAGATGTACGACCTCCGCGCCTCCAACAACCCGTCGAACTGGCTGGGGCCGATCTGGGGCGTCAGCAACTACCTGGTCTTCCGCGGCCTGGTGAAGTACGGGTTCGAGGAGGATGCGATCGAGCTCGCGGAGAAGACCGTCGAGCTGTTCGGCCGCGACCTCGAGACCTCCGGCTCGCTGCACGAGTACTACCACCCGGACAACGGCGAGCCGATCATGACCAAGGGCTTCCAGAACTGGAACTTCACGGTGCTGAACATGATCGCGTGGCTCGAGGACCGCGTGACGCTCTCGGAGTACTAGGCACCGGCTGCGGCCACCCTTCTCCTCCCCTTCGTTTTCTCACCGACCGGTCATCCGGTCGACCGACTCTGGAAAGTGGTCAACCGGTTGATATATAGTGACCGCATGATCGGAACCGGCAGCTACGCCTACTTCTGGCGCTGGTCGTCGCGCGTCGACGAACCCTGGAGCCTCGCGGCGCAGCTCGCCGACACCGCGGAGCTCGGCGGCGCGGTCTTCCAGATCTGCGACTATCCCCCGCTGCTGGAGCTCGACCCGGCCGGGCTGCGGGAGGTGCGCCGCCTCGCCGACGACCTCGGCCTCCGTCTCGAACTCGGGACGAAGGGCGTCCGGGGCGAGCACCTGGCGCGCTTCCTCGGCCTGGCGGACGCGCTCGGCGCGACCCTGGTGCGCAGCATGCTGTTCACGCCCGAGTCTCGGCCGACGCTCGCCGAGGCCGACGCCGAGCTGAGGCAGGTCCTCCCCGCCTTCGAGGCGGCCGGGGTGACGCTGGCGCTCGAGACCTACGAGCAGGTGCCCAGCGGCGACCTCGTCGCACTCGTCGAGACGATCGGCAGCGACCGCCTCGGCATCTGCCTCGACCCGGCCAACTCCGTGGCCGCGCTCGAGCACCCGGCCGACGTGGTGGAGCGCTGCGCGCCGTACACCGCATCCATCCACGTCAAGGACTTCGCCTTCACCCGCCGCGACGGCTGGGTGGGCTTCACCCTCGAGGGCGCCCGCTTCGGCGAGGGCCTCCTCGACTACGACCAGCTCGACCGCGCCGTGCGGCCGGACGAGCGCAGCATCACCCGGATCGTCGAGCACTGGCTGCCCTGGCAGGGTGACGCCGCGACCACGATCCGGCTGGAAGACGACTGGACCCGCGCCACGCTGGCCGGGCTGAAGGAGAGAGCATGAGCACGACGACCACCGCCACCGAGACCCTGTCCCCGGCCGAGACCCTGGCCATCGCCGTCATCGGCGCCGGGGGCAAGATGGGGACGCGCGTCTCGGACAACCTCGCCCGCACCGCGCACGACGTCCGCTACGCCGAGAGCGGTGCCGCGGGGCGCGAGCGGGTGCTCGCCGCCGGCCGGACCCTCACCCCGACAGACGAGGCGGTCGCCGGGGCCGACGTGGTCATCCTCGCGGTGCCCGACCTCGCCCTGCAGTCCGTGTCGGCGGAGGTCGTGCCGCAGCTGAAGAGCGGCGCCATCCTGCTCACGCTCGACCCGGCCGCCGCCTACGCCGGCCTGCTGACCCGCAGCGACAGCGTCGTGCAGGCCGTCGCGCACCCCTGCCACCCGTCGATCTTCCTGCAGCGCACGACGCCCGAGGAGTATGCGGACACGTTCGGCGGGATCGCCGCCCCCCAGGACGCCATCGCCGCCGTCGAGTCGGACGACCCGGCCGTCCGGCAGCGCGTGGAGGACGTCGTGCGGGCGATCTACTCCCCCGTCGTCGACGTGCACTTCGTCACCGTCAAGCAGCTCGCGCAGCTTGAGCCGACCCTGGTCGAGACGAT
Source organism: Leifsonia naganoensis (assembly GCF_013410615.1). Lineage (NCBI taxonomy): Bacteria > Bacillati > Actinomycetota > Actinomycetes > Micrococcales > Microbacteriaceae > Leifsonia > Leifsonia naganoensis. Next base: position 3,290,507 of record NZ_JACCHJ010000001.1, on the reverse strand, counting down.
CGCCTGCATGATCGGCGGACTGCTGAAGGAGGCTCTGCACGAGGCGGTGCACACGATGGGCGTCCCCGAGCCCGCCGCTCGCTCCATCCTCCTCGGCCACACCCAGGTGGCGCTCGCGAACAGCCTGCGCGGCGACAACCCGTTCAGCGAGGCGTGCCTGATCGCGATGGACTACGGCCGCTCGGCGATCATCAAGGACGACTGGAAGCGCGTCTTCCAGGACGACGAGCTCGACAAGAACCTGGCCGCCATGCTGCACCTGGACGCGATCGTGCGGGAGGAGCCGTGACCCGCCTCTACAACGAGCCGAGCGACTTCGCGGCGGAGATGACGGAGGGGTTCGTCGCGGCGAACCCGCAATACGTCCGTTCCGTGCACGGCGGGGTGGTGCGCTCCACCCGCGTGGCCGACGGGACTCCGGCCCTGGTGGTCGGCGGCGGGTCCGGGCACTACCCGGCCTTCGCCGGACTCGTCGGTCCGGGTCTGGCGCACGGAGCGGTCATGGGCGACCTGTTCGCCTCACCCTCGGCCCAGCAGGTCCACACGGTCGCGACCGCGGTCGAGAGCGGAGGCGGCGTGCTCCTCTCTTATGGCAACTACGCCGGCGACGTGCTGAATTTCGACGCCGCCGAACGCCGGCTGCGCGTCGAGGGCGTCGCCGTCGAGACCGTCCGGGTCACCGACGACATCTCGTCGGCGCCCCGGGACGAGAAGGAGAACCGGCGGGGCATCGCGGGCGACCTCGTCGTCTTCAAGGTCGCGGGCGCCGCGGCCGAGGCCGGAGCGGACCTGGCGGCGACCGCACGGGTCGCGCGGCGGGCGAACGAGCGCACCCGGTCGTTCGGCGTCGCGTTCTCCGGCTGCACCCTTCCGGGTGCACCCGAGCCTCTGTTCACGGTGCCCGAGGGACGCATGGGCGTCGGGATGGGCATCCACGGCGAGCCGGGCATCGACGAGACCGACGTGCCCACCGCGGACGGTCTCGCCGCCCTGCTCGTCTCCGCGCTGCTCGACGAGCTGCCCGACGGCGTCGACACCGTGCGCGGCGCCCGCGTCGTCCCCCTCCTGAACGGGCTGGGCGCGGTCAAGTACGAGGAGCTCTTCGTCGTCTACCGCGCCGTGTCCCGCCTGCTCGCCGAGGCCGGCGCGGAGGTGATCGACCCGCACGTCGGCGAGTTCTGCACCAGCTTCGACATGGCCGGCGCCTCCCTGACGCTGTTCTGGCCGGACGCCGAGCTGGAGGACCTGTGGACCGCCCCGGCGGACACTCCCGCGTTCCGACGCGGCGGGATGGCGCCGGCCGAGCGGGTGGAGGCGATCCCCGACGCAGCCCCCGACGCCGCCGATCTGTCTCCCGCGCCTCCCGCCACCCCCGACTCCCGCGCGGTCGCCGACCGCATCGCCGTCGCGTTCGCCGTCGTGCGCGAGGCGATCGACGGCGCGGCCGCCGAGCTCGGGCGCATCGACGCGGTCGCCGGCGACGGCGACCACGGGATCGGGATGCAGCGCGGCACCCGCGCCGCCGCCGACGCCGCCGCGCGCGCTGTCGAGCGGGGCGCCGGAGCCGGCACCACGTTGGGTCGCGCGGCCGATGCCTGGGCCGAGCGTGCCGGCGGGACGTCGGGCGCACTGTGGGGCACCGCCCTCTCCGCCGCGGCGGGAGTGCTCGGCGACGACGGAGCACCGTCCGCTCAGACCGTCTCCGCCGCCGTCGACGCGGCGGCCGCCGCCATCCAATCGGCCGGGGGCGCGACCCTCGGCGACAAGACGATGATCGACGCCCTCCTCCCCTTCCGCGACGCGCTCGCCGAGCGGGTCGCGGCCGGCGACGACCTCCCGACCGCCTGGTCCGCCGCAGCGGACATCGCGACCGAGGCCGCCGCCTCCACCGCCGCGCTGCTCCCCCGGCTCGGCCGCGCACGACCGCACGCCGAGCACAGCCTCGGCACCCCCGACGCGGGCGCGACCTCGCTGGCCCTCGTGGCCCGCGCGGTCGCTCCCCTGCTCACGAGAGAGGACGCACGATGACCGACCTGCTGCGCCTGGTCGTCGGTTGCGACGACGCGGGATACGAATACAAGGAGGCCCTGAAGCGCGACCTCGAAGCCGATCCGCGGGTCGCATCCGTGGTCGACGTCGGGGTGGATGCGGACGGCCACACCTCCTACCCGAAGGTCGCCATCGCGGCCGCGGAGCTCGTCGCCGTCGGGCAGGCCGATCGAGCCCTCCTGGTGTGCGGCACCGGCCTCGGCGTCGCGATCTCGGCCAACAAGGTCCCGGGCATCCGCGCCGTCACCGCGCACGACAGCTTCTCGGTGGAGCGCGCCGTGCTGTCCAACAACGCGCAGGTGCTGTGCTTCGGGCAGCGCGTCATCGGCCTGGAGCTCGCCCGCCGGCTCGCCCGCGAATGGCTCGGCTACCGGTTCGACCCCACCAGCGCCTCGGCGGCGAAGGTCGCCGACATCGAGCACTACGAGGCGGCCGGAACCTGCTGATGACACCCCCGCTCTGCGTGGGCGTGAGCCTGAAGATGTACTTCGGACACACCCGCGCCCAGGACTGGCTGCGCGCCGTGGCCGCCCGGCTCGGCGCGCATCCCGCGCTCGTCCGCGGCGAGGTCGAGCTGTTCGTCATCCCCTCCTTCGTGTCGATCCCCGGCGCCGTTGCTGCCGTCGCGGGCACCCCGATCGTCGTCGGCGCGCAGGATGTCGCCGCACAGGAAGCCGGTGCGTTCACCGGCGAGGTCAGCGCGCTCGAGCTCGCCGAGGCGGGCGTGGGCGTGGTGGAGGTGGGGCACGCCGAGCGTCGCCGTCTCTTCGGGGAGGACGACGACATCGTGGCGGCGAAGACCGGCCAAGCTCTGGCCCACGGCCTCGCGCCGGTGCTGTGCGTCGGCGAGGCGCGTCCCGGATCAGCCGACGCCGCCCTCGCGGAGGTGCTGGGCCAGCTGCGCTCCGCCCTGCACGACGCACCGGACGGCCGGGTCATCGTCGCCTATGAGCCGGTCTGGGCGATCGGTGCGGCCGAACCGGCACCCGTCGCGCACATCCAGGCCGTCTGCCGTGGGCTGCAGGAGGCGGTCGGCGGGCTCCCCGGGCGCTCCGGCAGCCGGGTGATCTACGGCGGATCCGCCGGGCCCGGTCTGCTCACCGCGCTCGGCGACGACGTCGACGGGCTCTTCCTCGGGCGGTTCGCCCACGATGTGGAGGCGCTGGCCGCCGTGGTCGACGAGGCCGCACGGCGCGTCCGCTCAACCGGTTCCGCGATCTCGGCCGTCGAGCGCTAGCCTGGGACCGTGCCAGCCTTTCCAGACAAGCCCACCGACGGCATCGCCGCCGCCCTCGGCAGCGTGCCGATCGGGACCGCCGTCTCCACCGTCGCCAAGCGCCTCCTGGACCTCTTCACCAGCGGCGCCGTGCCCGCCGGAGCCCGGCTCCCACCGGAGCGCGAGCTCGCGCAGTCCCTCAACATCGGCCGCTCGGCCGTGCGGGAGGCGCTGGCCGCCCTCGAGATCCTCGGCGTCGTCGACGTGCGCCCCGGCAGCGGCACCTACCTGCGCGGAAGCGTGTCCGAGCTGCTCCCCGAGACGCTCAACTGGGGCCTGATGCTCGGTGAGCCGCGCACCCGCGAGCTCATCGCCGTGCGCGGGCGCCTCGAGGTCTTCGCCGCCGAGCTGGCGGCCTCCCGTGTCGACGACGACGGGCTCGCCCGTCTCGCCGGCTACCTGGAGACGATGCGCGACTCCGGCGACGACCGGGTCAAGTTCATCGAGGCGGACGTGAAGTTCCACGTCGAGATCGCCCGCACGGCCGGCAACGAGGTGCTGGCGGGGCTGCTGCAGAGCATCCGGTCCCTGCTGCGCGTCTGGGTCGAGCGCGGCCTCCACTCTGATGCCGACGCCGAGGCGGCCCTCGCCGAGCACACGGCCGTCTATGAGGCGCTGGCCGCCCGCGACGGGGCTGCGGCCTCCGCCGCGATGGAGGCGCACATGACCACCGCCGGCGCCCGCCTCTCCGGAACCCTGGCCGCCGCCGACTGAGCCGACTCGCTTCGGGCCGCACCGCGGCTGCCGTCTGCAACGGAGGAGATTCCGGCCCTAGACGCGCCGAAACGTGGGACGGGGAGGGAATCGGCGGCTCTTCACGCGGGATCTCCTCCGCTAGCCGCGCGACGGACGCGGTCGCCAACGGAGGAGATCACGGCCCGCGCGGCCCGGATCTCCTCCGCACCCCGCATGGGACCGGTCCTGAACCCGACATCCCCTCCTTTGCCCGCGTCGCGGAGTCAGCCCACCGCCGCACTGCTCGCGCGCACCACCAGCTCCGGCGCGTACACGCGCCGTCCTCCCGCCACCGGATCGTCGAACGCCGCCACCAGCAGGTCCACCGCCGCCGCGCCGAACTCCTCGTGCGGCGACCGGATGGACGTGATCGGGATGAGCGAGGCCGCCGCGAACTCGATGTCGTCGTACCCGACGAGCGCCACCTCCTCCGGAACCCGCACGCCCGCGGAGACGAGCCCCTGCAATAGCCCGAGCGCGAGGAGGTCGTTGGCGGCGAACAGCGCGTCCGGCCGGTCCTCCGGGGCCCGCGCGACCAGGTCGCGGGCCGCCTCCACTCCCCCGGCGATCGTGCGGTCCTCGACGGGGAGCACCTCCAGCGACGCTCCGGGCACGGCGTCGACCGCGCGCTGCGCCCCGCCCAGGCGGTCGCCGACCTGGCGGATGCCGACCGGTCCGCCCACGAACGCGAGCCGACGCCGGCCGCCGTCGAGCAGGTGCCGCGCGGCGAGCGCGCCACCGGCCACGTCGTCGACCGAGACCGACGCCTGCTCCGGCGACACCGCCGCCTGACCGACGAGCACGGTCGGGGTGCCGCGCCGCCGGATCACCGCCAGGCGATCCTCCACGCCCTCGTGGGACGCGACCAGCATCCCGCGCACCCGGTGCTGCTGGAACAGCTCCAGGTAGGCGTCCTCGCGGGCACGGCTGCGATTGGAGTTGGCGATGAAGACCGAGAGCCCGGCCTCGGCCGCGCGCTGTTCGACCCCCTCGGCGATCGTGGCGAAGTACGGGTTGCTCACGTCCGGCGCGATGTAGGCGATCGCCGAACTGCTGCCGGTGCGCAGCTGCCGGCCGACGATGTTGGGCACGAAGCCGAGCGTGTCGATGGCCTGCTGGATGCGCGCCGCCAGCTCGGCCGACACGCGGTCGGGATGGTTGAGGTAGTGCGACACCGATCCGTGCGAGACGCCCGCCAGCGCGGCGACCTCCCGCATCCCCACCGTGGCCATGGCGACTCCCTTCCGGCACCGATTCTGACACGTATCAAATCACTCGCGCCATCTGCCATGCTGGTACACATGGACATCGTCGACGGAGACACTCTGCTCGCTGCGGGCGCGACGCTCGAACGCGTGGCGACCGGCAGCGAGTGGGCCGAAGGGCCGTGCTGGGTGCCGGGCCGCGATCGGCTGCGCTGGAGCGACGTCGTCGGCGACCGCATCCTCGAGTTCGACCCCGCGACCGGCGAGACGGCCGTCTACGCCGAGCACGTCGAGTTCGTCAACGGCCGCACGCTCGACCGCGACGGTTCGGTGCTCCAGTGCTCCCACGGCCTCCGTCGCATCGAGCGCGACCGGGACTGCGTCGTGGAGCCGGTGGTCGATCACTACGGGTCCCTGCGGTTCAACTCCCCCAACGACCTCGTCGTGGACTCGATCGGCGCCATCTGGTTCAGCGACCCGCCGTACGGCCTGCACGAGAGCGGCCGGGAGGGGCATCCCGGGCGTCCCGAGTACGGCGGCAGCTACGTCTTCCGCGTCGACCCCGGCACCGGCGAGGCCGACGCCGTCGTCACCGACATGGTCCACCCGAACGGGCTGGCGTTCTCGCCGGACGAGTCGGTGCTCTACGTCGCCGACACGGGCTACCTGTGGGACGACCGTGCGCCGGGATGGATCCGCGCCTACGACGTGGTCGACGGCCACTGCCTGCGCCCGCGCGTCTTCGCGGAGGTGCGCCCCGGCAGCGCGGACGGCTTCCGGGTCGACGAGGCCGGCCGCGTCTGGTCGTCGAGCAAGGATGCCGTGCGGGTGTACAGCCCGGAGGGAGAACCCCTCCTGGTCATCCCCGTTCCCGAGACGGTGTCGAACGTGACCTTCGGCGGCCCGGACGGCCACGACCTGTACATCACCGCCACCACGAGTCTCTACCGCATCCGCACCACCACGCGCGCCGCCGCCCGTCCCACCCGCTGAGGGCAGCCTCCCGCTGCGCCGGCGCGGCCGGGACTGCGACTGCGGCGCGGCGGGACGTTTGCGGTGCGGCGCGCGGGCGCGAACGTCCCGCAACGCCGCAGTCGTCAGCGGCGCCCGCGCGAGCGCTACGCCTGCGGCCCGAGGGCGGGCGGGATCTCCTGGCCCTGCTTCGTCAGCTCGTCGGTGATGACGCCGATTGCGTTGAGCGCCTTCGGGAAGCCGCAGTACTGCACGGTGTGGATGACGGTCTCGAGGATCTCGGTCGGAGTGCAGCCCACGTTCAGCGCGCCCCGGGTGTGCCCGCGCAGCTGCGGCTCCAGCCCGCCGATGGTGACGAGGGAGGCCAGCGACAGCAGTTCCCGCTGGGCCAGCGTCAGGCCGGGCCGGGAATAGATCTCGCCGAAGTTGAACTCCACGCCGAATCGGGCGAGATCCTGCGCCAGGCCGGCCTGCTGGGCGACGAGGTTCGCGCCTTTGCCCGGGCCGTAGACCTCGTCGAACCAGCGCTCGCCGTTCCGCAGTCGTTCACTCATGGTCGTCCTCCGCAGGTCGAAAAAGGGGTCGGGATGTTCCGGGCTCAGATCGAGTGGCCGCCGTCGACGGGCAGCACCACGCCCGTGATGTTCTCCGCCTCCGGCGCCGCGAAGAACACGACGATGTCGGCCAGGTGCTCCGGCACACCGAGCTTGCCGGTCGGGATCTGCGCCATCAGGGCTGCGCGCCGTTCCGGGGTGTCGTTGTCGCGGCCCGGGGTCGCCTGGGCGCCGGGCGCGATCGCATTGACGGTGACCCCGTCGGCCGCGACCTCGATGGCGAGGGATTTGGTGAGCCCGATCACGCCGGCCTTGGCCGCGGCGTAGGCGGTGGCGTTGCGGACCAGGCGCCCGCCGGAGACCGCGGCGATGGAGGCGATGTTCACGATCCGGCCGTCGTGCTGCGCGAGCATCGAGGGCAGCACGGCGCGCGTGACGTTGAAGACGGAGGTGAGATTGCGGTCGAGCTGGGTCTGCCAGATCTCGGGCGGCAGTTCGTGGAGCGGGCTCACGGCCCCACCGCCGGCGCCGTTGAGGAGGATGTCCACCGCTCCCCACTCGGCGACGATCCCGTCGACCGCCGCCGCCACGGCGTCGGCGTCGGTGAGGTCGACGGCGGCGCTCAGCACGCGGCGCCCCTCGGCGCGGACCAGCTCGGCGGTCCGCTCCAGCCCGTCGGTGTTGAGGTCGAGACCGGCGACGTCGGCGCCCTCCCGGGCGAGGGTCCGGGCGATGACGGTGCCGAGGGCTCCGGCCGCCCCGGTGACGATGGCGCGTTTGCCGTGCAGTCTCATGTGGTCTTCTCTCCTGCGGTTCGTATGCGGTCGTGCGGTCGTGCGGTCGTGCGGTCGTGGAGTCGTGCGGGGGCGGGAGAACGGAGGCGCTCAGTACCGGAACTCGTCGCGCCAGGTGTGGCGGGCGGCGAAGCCGAGGCGCTCCTGCGCCTTGCGGGTCGAGATGAGCGCACCCGTCGCGCCGAGCTGCGGGTCGACCGGGACGCCCGGGAACCACAGGTTCGCCAGCTCCCGGCTCGGGATGGCCGACCCGGAGTCCGGCGCTGCGATCGCGTACGTCTCGAAGCCGGGCTGCGCCGCCGCGAGGGCGAGCGCCACGGCCTCCGCTCCGTCGCGGGCGTCCACGTAGGTTCCGAGGAGGTCGCGGCGGTACTCGGGGTCGGTCGCGCGGGCGAACGTGCCGTACTCGTCCGGGCCGACGACGTTGGTGAAGCGCAGGGCGGTGATGCTGAGCTCGGGGTGCCAGCCGACGAGCTGCCCGAACATCGCCTCCTCCATCACCTTCGCCAGGCCGTAGGAATTGTTCGCACGCGTGTACTCCTCGTCGACCGGCAGGCGCGGCGGCGGCACGTCGAATGGGAAGCCCATCGCCGTGATGCTCGACGCGGCGACGACCGTGCGGACACCCGCACGGAGGGCGGCGAACAGCACGTTGCCGGTGACGGCGAGGTTGTTCTGGAAGGTCGTGATGTCGGGCACGAGCCCGTTGACGGGGATGGCGGCGAGGTGGACCAGCGCGTCGACTCCGGTGTGCCGGGCGGTGATCCCGAGCAGGGCGTCGAGGATCTGGCCGTAGTCGGTGAGGTCGACCTGGGTAAAACCCGTGCCGGGGGTGCCTGCCCGGTCGAAGCCGATGACCTCGTGCCCGTCGGCGCGCAGGCGGTCGACGGTGACGGAGCCGAGCTTGCCGGAGCTTCCGGTGACGGCGATGCGCATGGTGTCCTCTCGAGGGTGGTGTGCGGTCAGCGACCCGCGGTGGGCGCGGTCGGATCGGCGGGCTCGAGCCCCGGAGGCGACGGCAGCGCCGGCACGTCGTGTCCGGCGGCATCCGCCTCGTCGCGGTGCAGGTGGCCGACGCGTCCGCCGGCGGGGTGCCCGGTCTCGGTGAAGAAGCCGCGCAGCTCCTCGTAGACCGCGACGATGTCGTGGGTGGTGCCGGCCGGGTGCAGGACGATGTCGCCCGCCCGCACGTCGCGCTCGGCGCCGTCGACCAGGATGCGGCCGGATCCCGCGGTGATGAACCAGAGCTCGTCGTCGTCGTGGTGGTGGCGGTCGAAGCGACCGCCGTCGAGTGGCACGGCGAAGCGGCCGGCGGTCGCCGTTCCGGTGCCGGTGGGCCTGCTGTCGGGGTTCAGCCACTGACCGGGCTCGTAGACGGGCATCCCTCCTCCTTCCGCGCGGCGGTGCGCGCACATCTGCGTGTCGAGGGGATGCGGCCATCCTGACACGGGTCGTTGATACGTGTCAATCTGATTGCGTCGTGCGCTCCGAGCGTGGTAATCCTGGTGTTTGATACGTGTCAGAATCACCGTCGATCACCCTCCCGGAACACGAGGCCCCATGCAGCACGTCACCGTCCGCCCCACCGCCCCGCGCGCGGAGCACCTCCCCGAGCCGCTCGGCCTCGGCACTCCGCGGCCTCGTCTCTCGTGGCGTACGGCTGCCCCCGACGACTGGCGGCAGGCGGGCTACGAGCTCGAGATCGCCCGCCACGGCGGCACCCGCGCCTTCGCCGTGCGCGGCGCCGACCAGGTGCTGGTCCCGTGGCCGGACGAACCCCTCGCCTCCCGCGAACGCGCCGTGGTTCGCGTGCGGCTCCACGGCGCCGATGGCGAGGTCTCCGACTGGAGCGAGCCGACCGCCGTCGAGGCCGGGCTGCTCGACCCGTCCGACTGGTCGGCCCGGGCCGTCGGCGGCGCCTGGCCGGAGGTCCGCGAGAGCGACGACCGCCGCCCCGCCCTCGTGCGACGCGACTTCCACCTCCCCGCGGCACCCGTGCGCGCCCGCCTCTACATCACGGCCCACGGGCTCTACGAGGCCGAGATCAACGGCGTCCGGGTCGGCGACGACGCCCTCTCCCCCGGCTGGACGACCTACGCCCAGCGCCTGCGCTACTACACGTACGACGTCACCGACCTGCTCGCCGAAGGCGACAACGCGATCGGCGCGTGGCTCGGCGACGGCTGGTACCGCGGACGCATGGGCTGGCGCGGCGGGTTCCGCAACGTCTTCGGCGACGACCTGTCCCTGGTCGCGCAGCTCGAGGTGGAGGATGCCGACGGCGGCCACCACGTCGTCGCGACCGACCGCGAGTGGATGGCCGGCGTCGGCCCCATCCTCCGCACCGGCAACTACGACGGCGAGGACTACGACGCCCGCGAGGAGCTGCCGGGATGGTCGGCGCCCGGGTTCGACACGTCCGGCTGGTCGCCGGTGGCGGTCCGCTGGCGCGATCCCGCGACCCTGGTGGCTCCGGACGGGCCGCCCGTGCGCTGCACCGAGGAGGTCGCGCCGGTCGAGGTGATCACCACCCCGAGCGGCGCCACCGTGCTCGACTTCGGGCAGAACCTCGTCGGGCGTGTGCGCATCCGGGTCCGCGGCGAGCGCGGCGACACCGTGACCATCAGCACCGCCGAGGTGCTTCAGGAGGGCGAGCTGTACACCCGCCCGCTGCGCGACGCCCGCTCGACCGACAGCTACACCCTGGCCGGCCGCGTCGAGGGCGAGGAGTGGGAGCCGCGGTTCACCTTCCACGGGTTCCGGTTCGCGCAGGTCGACGGCTGGCCCGGGGACCTCGCGGCAGCAGCGGCCGCCGGTGACATCGTCGCCCGGGTCTACCACACGGACATGGAGCGCACCGGCTGGTTCGAGTGCTCCGACGAGCTCGTCAACCAACTGCACGAGAACGTCGTGTGGAGCATGCGCGGCAACTTCGTCGACATCCCGACCGACTGCCCGCAGCGGGACGAGCGCGTGGGCTGGACGGGCGACATCCAGGTCTTCGCGCCGACCGCCGCCTTCCTCTACGACGTCTCGGGGATGCTCTCCTCGTGGCTGAAGGATGTGGCGGCCGAGCAACTGCCCGACGGTACGGTGCCCTGGTACGTGCCGGTCATCCCGGCCCACCACATGTGGACGCCGATCCGCCCGGGCGCGGCCTGGGGCGACGTGGCCGCACTGACGCCGCTCGTGCTGCACGAGCGCTCCGGCGACCTCGGCATCGTGGAGGCGCAGTTCGACAGCGCCCGCCGCTGGGTCGACCTGCTCGACCATCTGTCCGGCGACGATCACCTGTGGGACGACGGCTTCCAGCTCGGCGACTGGCTCGATCCCGTGGCGCCGCCGCAAGATCCCGCCGACGGGCGTGCCGACAAGTACGTCGTCGCGACGGCGCACTTCGCGGCCTCCTCCCGGGCCGTCGCGCAGATGGCGGCAGCGCTCGGCCACGACGCCGAGGCGGAGCACTACGCGGCGCTCGCGGACGCGGTCGCGCTCGCCTTCCGCACCGCGTACGGCGATGGGACCGGGCTGCTCACCAACGACGCCCCCACCTCATACGCCCTCGCGATCCGCTTCGGTCTGCTGCCCGACGACGAGCGCGCCGTCGCGGGCGCCCGGCTGGCCGAGCTCGTGGCGCAGGAGGGCAACCGCATCTCCACGGGCTTCGTCGGCACTCCGCTGATCAGCGACGCCCTCAGTTCCACCGGCCACCTCGACACCGCGTACGACCTGCTGCTGGAGCGCGACTGCCCATCGTGGCTGTACCCCGTGACCCAGGGAGCGACCACGATCTGGGAGCGCTGGGACTCGCTGCGCCCCGACGGCACGGTCAACCCCGGCTCGATGACCTCCTTCAACCACTACGCGCTGGGGGCGGTCGCGGACTGGCTGCACCGCGTGGTCGCGGGGCTCGCCGCCGAGGAGCCGGGCTACCGCCGCATCCGGTTCGCCCCGCGCCCGGGCGGCGGTCTGACGCGCGCGTCGGCCACGCACGAGTCCCCGTACGGCACGGTCGCGATCGCGTGGGAGCGCGACGGCGACACCCTGAGCATCCGCACGCAGGTGCCGATCGGCGCGACCGCGGTGCTCGACCTCCCGGGCCGGGAGCCGGTCGAGCTCGGTCCGGGCGTCGCGACGACGGTGCTGGAGGCTCTGGAGAGCGTGGAGGCCGTGGAGGCCTGAACGCGCCGGCCCGGCCCGCTGCGGGTCGGGTCAGCGCGATCGGTCCGGGAGGCCACGAGCCAGCTCGGCCAGCACCTCCGCGGCGTCGTCGTGCCGGGCGAGCGCCGCGCTCTGCCCCATCCACAGCGACAGCAGCTCGTCGTCTCCACGCTCGCTCGCTGTCCTGCGGAACACCCCGGTGAGCGCGTTCTGCACCGGGAAGGGCGCGATCGTGCCGCGCTCCTCGATCTCGCGGACCGCGCGGTTGCGCAGGCCGCGTGCCAGCCGCCCGCTCATGGCGCGGGTCAGGACGGTCTCCGAGGCGTCGGCCGTGCGGATGCGCGCGCGGTGCGCGGCCGGGGCGGCCGACTGACGGGTCGCGAGGAAGGCGGTCCCGACCTGCGCCGCCTCCGCACCGAGGGCGAACGCTGCGGCGACTCCCCGTCGATCGGCGATGCCGCCTGCCGCGATCACCGGCACCTCCACGGCGTCCACCACCTGCGGCACGAGCGCGAGACCGCCGACGAGGCTGTCCTCCGCCGGGGCCAGGAAGGAGGGGCGGTGCCCGGCCGACTCGGAGCCCGACGCGACGATCGCATCCACCCCGCCGGACGCGAGCGCACGCGCCTCGGCGACCGTGGTGGCCGTCCCGACCACGACGATCCCGCGGTCGTGGGCGGCCGCGACGACCTCCGCCGGCGGCACGCCGAAGATGAAGCTCAGCACAGCGGGCTCGGCCGCGAGCGCCGCCTCGATCTGCTCGTCGAACGACGGCGGCAGGGCGATCGGCCACGCGGGACGCTCCGCACCCGCCGCGTCGAACAGGGCACCGAGCGCCTCGACGTACCGCGCGTACTCCTCCCGCTCGACCGGGTGCTCCCCCGGCAGCGCGAGCGGGAGCCACAGGTTGAGGGCGAACGGGCGGTCCGTCCGGGAGCGGAGGGCCGCAGCGGTCGCCCGGATGCGGTCGGCCGTGAAACCGTAGAGCCCGAACGATCCGAGGCCGCCGGCCGCGCTGACGGCCGCGGTCAGCTCCACGGAGGAGAGGCCGCCGAACGGCCCCAGCACCAGCGGCAGCTCCACGCCGACGAGCTCTTCGAAACGCATCCCGGCCTCCCGACGCCGCGTGCCCGTGCGCACGCCTCCGACGCGACAAGCCTATCCGCGCCGCCACAGCGCGGACCGGGTACCGTCGAAGGGATGGACATCACCGCCCCCACCTCGCTCGGTCCGGGCCGCCTCGTGGTCGCGGCGGCGGACGCTCCGCGCGCACTGCTCTGGCTCGGCCACGGTGCCGGCGGCGGCATCGACGCCATCGACCTGGCCGCGCTCGCGCACGCCCTGCCCGCGTCCGGCATTTCCGTCGCCCGCTACGAGCAACCCTGGCGGGTCGCCGGCAAGCGCGTCGCCTCCCGTCCCGAGGCGCTCGACATCGCGTGGCGCGAGACGGCGCCGGTCGTGGCGGGCCTCGCGGCGGGCCTCCCGCTGTTCGTCGGCGGCCGCAGCGCCGGAGCCCGGGTCGCCTGCCGCACCGCGACGGAGCTCGGTGCCGCCGGAGTCGTCTGCCTCGCTTTCCCCCTGCACCCGCCCGGGCGAACCGAGAAGTCGCGCCTCGACGAGCTGCTGCTCCCGGACGTCCCGGTACTGGTGCTCCAGGGCGACCGTGACACATTCGGGACGGCGGAGACGGTGGCATCCGAGGCCGCGGCTCAGGCCGGCCTCCAGATCGTCACGGTGCCGGGCGCCGACCACGGCATGAAGACGCTGAAGTCGTCGCCCCTCAGCCCGGCGGCGGTTCGCGAGCTGATCGTGTCGACGGTCGCCGGATTCGTGGACGAGCTCGTCGAGGGTTCCTAGTCGCGCCGACGCGCCAGCCGCGAGATCTCACGGGACACGGGCGACCCCGCACCACCGATGTCGCTCCGGTTCACCATCAGCACGAGTGCGCTGCGGTCGGCCGGATCGACCACCAGGTGCGTCCCCCACGCGCCGCTCCAGCCCCAGGAGCCCTTCGCGCGGACCTCGTCGCCCTGCGTCTCGACGATGACGCCGAGCCCCCATTCGAGTCCCGGCCCCGACGAGCGTGCACCCGTCCCGCGGCTGGCCGACAGGCTCAGGACCGACTCGGGTGACAGCACGCGAACGCCGTCCAGCTCCCCACCGGCTGCGAGCATCCGCCCGAACCGATCGAAATCGTGCAGCGTGCCGAAGAGCCCCGCCGCTCCCGAGTGGAGGCCGGCCGGAGTGGAGAGCATCGGGCGCGCCGCCTCGTCGTCGGGCTGCAGCGCACCGTCGGCGCGCGTGTAGCGCCGGACGGTGCGGGCCGCCTGCTCGGGATCCGGCACGAAGGTCGTGTCAACCATCCCGAGCGGATCGAGGAGGCGCGCTCGCAGTGCGCCCTCCAGGTCCGCGCCCGTCACGACCTCGATGACGCGACCGAGGACGTCGAAGCCGACGGCTGGGCTGTAGCCGGCGTCGACGCCCGGCTGCACGTCTCCCGGGATGCGCGCGTACGCATCCACCCGCTCCGCCAGCGTCTGATCGTCGGTGCGGATCGCCTCGATCAACGGCTGGCTGGCCGGCCCGTGCCCGAGCCCGCTCGAGTGCGTGAGCAGGTCGCGCAGTGTGATCAGGCGCTCCGCAGCCACGACCGTGCGTGCGTCGGCACCCGCGAACGCCGTCGTCGACGCGAACGACGGGATGAAGCGGGCGACCGGATCGTCCAGTCGCACGAGCCCCTCCTCGACGAGCTGCACCAGCGCGACCGCGACGACCGGCTTGGTCAGCGACGCCTGCTGGAACAGCGACCGTTCGGTGACGGGGGTCCGGAGGTCGAGGTCGGCCCAGCCCACCGCCGCATCCACCAGCGTCTCGCCCCGCTCGGTCAGGCGCACCGCTGCGCCGGCGATCTCCCCCGCGTCCACGAAGGCCTGCAGCGCAGAGACGATCCCCGGTCCTCGTGCGCCCATACGTCCTCCGGCTTCATCGAACGGCGGAGAATGAAACGATTCACCCCGATATGGCCCCAGCTTAGGGCCGCCGTCCCGGGCCGCGCAAACGTCGCGTGGGATTTCTTGCTATTCAGTGTTGCTATCTACCGGTACTCGGCGTTACTATCTACCAGTACCAAGCATCACTGAGTAGCCGGAAGGAGAGTCCATGAGCAAGCAAGCGACCGAGATGCTCAAGGGGACCCTCGAGGGCATCGTCCTCGCCATCCTCCAGGCCCGGCCCGCATACGGCTACGAGATCACCTCGTGGCTGCGGGATCAGGGCTTCACCGACATCGCCGAGGGCACGATCTACGCGCTCCTCGTGCGCATCGAGCAGCGCGGCCTCGTGGACGTGGAGAAGGTCCCGTCCGAGAAGGGCCCGCCGCGCAAGGTGTACTCGCTGAACACCGCGGGACACGAGTACCTCGACGAGTTCTGGAGGACGTGGAGCTTCCTCGCAGAACGACTGGAACAGCTCCGACACGAAGGGGAGAACTGACATGGCGGCCAAATGGGTCGAGGCGATCACCGGATCGCTCGAGCAGAAGAAGCAGTACCGGCAGTACCGGGCACGGCTGGAGGCCCTGCCCGAGCCCTACAACGCCGTCGCGAAGGCCGTGCAGCGGTACTTCATGTACAACGGCGGCGTCGAGGACGGCGACACCCTCGTCACGATGATGGGCGACTTCGTAGACCTCTGGGAGCGCGCCGCGACCGACGGCACCCCCGTCCGCGACATCGTCGGGGAGGACCCGGTCGAGTTCGCGGAGGCGTTCGCCGAGGCATACACGGGCAAGCGCTGGATCGACAAGGAGCGCGCCCGCCTGAACGCCGCCGTCGAGGCGGCCGAGACGAAGCAGGAGGCGGAGGAATGACCACGCAGACCGTCGAGCGCGGCCCGGCCATCCAGGTCCGGGGCCTCGAGAAGTCCTACAAGAAGCTCAGCGTCCTCCGCGGCGTCGACTTCGACGTCGAGCACGGCAGCATCTTCGCCCTGCTCGGCTCCAACGGCGCCGGCAAGACGACGGCGGTCAAGATCCTCTCGACGTTGCTCAAGGGCGACGCGGGTAAGGCCGTCGTCAACGGCTTCGACGTCGCCACCAAGCCCGCCGAGGTGCGCGACTCGATCAGCCTGACGGGCCAGTTCGCGGCGGTCGACGAGATCCTCACCGGGCGCGAGAACCTCATCCTCGTCGCCCAGCTGCGGCACCAGAAGAAGCCGGCAGCGATCGCAGACGCGCTGCTCGCCCGCTTCTCGCTCACCGAGGCGGGCTCGCGCAAGGTCGCGACCTACTCGGGCGGCATGCGCCGCCGGCTCGACATCGCCATGAGCCTGATCGGCGATCCGCCGGTGATCTTCCTCGACGAGCCCACCACCGGTCTCGACCCGCAGGCGCGGATCGAGGTCTGGGAGGCCGTGAAGGAGCTCGCCGGCCGCGGCACCACGGTGCTGCTCACCACGCAGTACCTCGATGAGGCCGAGCAGCTCGCCGACCGCATCGCCATCCTCCACGAGGGCCGCATCATCGCGAACGGCACCCTGGCCGAGCTGAAGCAACTGCTCCCGCCGGCCGAGGTCGAGTACGTCGAGAAGCAGCCCAGCCTGGAGGACGTCTTCCTCGCCATCGTCGGCGATGGCACGACCTCGAAGGAGTCATGATGTCCACCGCGACATTCTTCAGCGACACCACCGTCCTCACCGGACGGTCCATGCGCCACATCACGCGCAGCCTCGACACCATCATCACCACCGCGCTCATGCCGATCGCGTTCATGCTGCTGTTCGTGTTCGTCTTCGGCGGCGCGATCGACACCGGCTCGTTCTCCGGCTCGTACGTCGACTACCTCCTGCCCGGGATCATGCTGATCACGGTCGCGACGGCCATCTCGTACACCGCGTACCGGCTGTTCATGGATCTGCAGGGCGGCATCTTCGAGCGCTTCCAGTCCATGCCGATCGCCCGGTCGAGCGTGCTCTGGGCGCACGTGATCACGTCCCTCGTCTCGACGATGATCTCGGTCGTGCTGGTCGTGCTCGTCTCCCTGCTGGTCGGCTTCCGCACGGGGGCGAGCGTGCTCGCCTGGCTCGGCGTCGCCGGCATCCTGCTGCTGTTCAGCCTGGCGCTCACCTGGATCGCCGTCATCGCCGGACTGTCGGCGAAGACCGTGGACGGCGCGGGAGCCTTCGCCTACCCGATCATCTTCCTGCCGTTCATCAGCTCGGCCTTCGTCCCGACCGAGAGCATGCCCGGTCCCGTCCGGTGGTTCGCCGAGAACCAGCCCGTCACCTCCATCGTCAACTCGATCCGCGCCCTGTTCGCCGGCCAGCCCGTCGGCAGCGACATCTGGGTCGCCCTCGCCTGGTGCGTCGGCATCCTGGTCGTCGCCTACGCCGTCGCGATGGCCGTCTACCGCCGCCGGGTCACGGCGGGGTGATCCCCGCCCCGCCGGCCTCGTCCGGCACCGACTTCCGCCAGACCTCCCGGGTCGGCGGTGGTCGTGTTTAACCGAGCGGACGTCAGTGCAGCGTCCGCCGCATCACCCAGCGGTCCGCTCCCCCGGAGTGCGCGTTCGTCTCGGCGTACCGCTCGAAGCCGTGCTTCTCGAACAGCGCCACCGTTCCGACGTAGCCGCTGATCACATCCACTTTCTCGCCGCCGGTGTCGACCGGGTAGCCCTCGACGATCGTCGCCCCCGACGCCCGCGCGTGCTCCACCGCCCCGTCGAGCAGCTGGTGCATCACACCCCGCTTGCGGAACCCGCCCCGCACCACGAAGCACACGATCGACCACGGGTCGAGTTCCTCGTCCAGGTGCGGGATGGTGCGGGAGTTCAACAGCCGCCGGTACGTCGACTTCGGCGCCACCGAGCACCAGCCGGCGACCTCGCCGTCGAGGTACGCCAGCACCCCCGGACCCGGCTCGGTCTCGCACTCCGCGTGCATGTACTCGATGCGGGCGGGCATGTCGAGCCGCGCATCCCGGTACGACATGCACACGCATCCCCCGCCCCCGGGTTTGCGCGGCACCATGAACGCCGCAAAATCATCCCAGCGACCCGTCGCCGGCAGCACTTCGATGGACATGCCGGAAGCGTAGCGGGAGGCGGCGACATCGGTGGCGCCGAATGGCGACGGCTGCGCCCCGGGACGATTGCCCGCGCGCGCCGCGCCGCACTCGTCCCGAGCGACCGCCCTCACAACAGCGACGGCGACCCACGGCGCCCCTGGTCCGGCAGCGGGGACATCGGTGGCAGCATGGGCGCATGCCCGGCGACCTCCTCATGCGCATCCACAGTCCCGAGTTCCAGGCGATGTCGGAGCGCGTCCTGGAGGCGACCGCCCTGACCTCCCGGCTCAACGTCCTCCCGTTCGACGACGACGCGGGCAAGGCCGAGCTGTTCGAGCGGATCCTCGGCCGCCCGGTTCCGGCGAAGACCACCATCTACCCGCCGTTCTACACCGACCACGGGCTGAACCTCGAGCTCGCCGAGCGCGTCTTCATCAACCAGAACTGCACCTTCCTCGACTACGCCGGCATCCGTCTCGCCGAGCGCGTCATGATCGCCCCGAAGGTCACCTTCATCACCGTCGGCCATCCCGTCGACACCGACGACCGCCGCGTCTGGCTCACGGGCGGCCCCATCGTCGTCGAGGAGAACGTCTGGATCGGCGCCGGCGCCACCATCCTCCCCGGCGTCACGATCGGCCGCGACTCCGTGATCGCCGCCGGGACCGTCGTCGCGGAAGACGTGCCGGAGGCGAGCCTGGTCGCCGGCCCGAAGGGCGCGATCAAGCGACGGTGGTGAGGTGTATCCGCGGCGCCTCGCGCGATGGGCCATTCAGTCCAGCGTGCGGATGAACTCGACCTTCGGGGCGGCCGGATCACCCGAGGCGACGCAGAGTGCGGAGAAGGCGAACGAATCACCACCGCCGGAGTACTGGACGTTGATGTACAGGGCGTTCGGATCGCCGTTTGTGTGTTCGGCCGTGTATCCGTCGGAGGCTGCGGGACCGAACGAGTCGTCCACAATGGGACCCGGCGGCAACGGATTCTGCCCACCCCAGGTGTCCGCGGGCACGGCGGCGTCGCACGCGGCGTAGATCGCAGACCGGTCGAATCCCGCCGCCGCGGGGCTGGTCGTCGGTGTGGCCGAAGGGACCGGGGTCGCGGTTGACGTCACCTGGGGCGGGGCGCTCCCCTCCGCGGTGGAGCTCGCGGGATCAGAGCACCCGGAGACGGCGACGGCGACGATCGCGGCGAGCACGGCGAGGGGGATGAGGGCGGCGCGACCGGCCCGCCGGCGACCAGTATGAGGCATCGGTTCTCCCTGAGAGACGTGACGGGGAAATGAAAAAACTCGTCCCCCGTCGCAGCCTAGCGAAGAGCGGACGACCGCCCGCGCACCCTCAGGCGCGTGCCAGGTATAGACGTTCCGTGCCAGGGCGACGCAGGTGAGCGGCGGGATGCGGCAGGATGTCCTCAGCCGTATCACCGTGTGGAGGGGACCACGATCATGCGCATCTCACGCTGGACGACCACCATCGCAATCGCAGCGATCTCGACCGCGGCGCTGAGCGGTTGCACCGCTGCCGGCAGCGCGTCGACGTCCACGCCGACTCCGGTGTCCACCGCCGATTGGCCCACCGCCCAGCTCTATCACGAGGGCCCCGCGACAGCGGACCTGGTGCTTCCGGCGGGAGCGAAGTCGCTGCACGTCGACTTCTCGTGCCTCGGCGGCCTCTACACCATCTCCCCCGCGACCGGCGTCGACTCCCGTTCCGGGGCGTGTGGCGGCGCACAGTCGTTCGACTTCGATGTGACAGCCGTCGCGCCGGGGACACACCTGCGGATCGACGTGTGGGTTCCCGCCGATTCGCGCCTCACCGCCGACCTCCGCTTCAGCCCTCGGCCGTTCGCACCGGACCGCACCACCACGACCCAGTGCGCCGCGCTGTCGTCGATCACGGAGGCGTACACCAATGCCGACGCAGGTCACGATGCCGGCGACGTGACCGACGCGCAGTGGAGCGAGCAGACCGCGCAAGCGAAGTCCGACCTCTCCGCACTCGCCGCCACCGCACAGGCGCACCCGGAGAAGGCGGGCCTGCTCGGTCCCGTCATCCCCCAGCTCGCCGATTGGCTCACCGGGGAGGGCGACCATCCCGGCGGCTTCGCCCACGCTCCCCTCGGTGATTTCACCGCCGCCGACGCGCTCGTCGGTCAAATCTGCTCCGCGAACGGCACCCCGATCGTCGTCCACGCGAAGTACGGCGGGTAGCCCGAGGACGTGCCGGAGGCGAGCCTGGTCATCGGCCCGACGGGCGCGATCCCGCGGCGGTGGCGAGTCGCGCTGCTGCGCCGACCGCGTCCCGTGCCACCTCTGCTGCGCTGCGGGACATTTCCCCCGTGCGCCGCACCGCAACCGCCCCGACGCGCCGCAGACGCCCGATCGCGTGCCGGAGTACCCTCAGCGGCAGCACGCGCATCAGCCGAAAGGACATCCACCATGCCGCAGTACGCCGTCCTCATCTACACGGGCGATTCCGCACACCGCCTGGACGCGACCGAGGAGGATCTGGAGGAGCCGAATTCCCACGGCGATGCCCTGGCCGACTCCGGCGCCCTTCGTACCGCCTACGCTTTCACCCCGCGAGACCTCGCCCGTTCCGTGCGCGAGAGCGGAGTGACCGAGGGGCCGTTCGTCGACGCGCCCGTCGCGGTGGCGGGCGTCTACGTCATCGAAGCGCCGGACCTGGATGCCGCCCTCGCGATCGCCCGCACCAACCCGGCCATTCGCGGCGATGCGGGCGTGGAGGTGCGGCTGGTGCACAGCGGCGGGGTCGTCAGGCAGTAGGTGACGGGAACGGAGGAGTTCTGGGGCGACGCGCCGCGCAGGAACAGGTAAGGGAGGAGATCAGAGCTGAGACCGGCCGGGATCTCCTCCGCCAGCCACGACCAGAGGTGGCGTCCGATGGTCCGATGCCTCACTCAGCGGACCAGAGCTCCTCAGCCTCCAAGGTCAGGTCGATCACCTGACGCAGGAGGCCTCCCAGCGATGTCGATCGCAGCAGGGT
This sequence comes from Leifsonia naganoensis, assembly GCF_013410615.1. Lineage (NCBI taxonomy): Bacteria > Bacillati > Actinomycetota > Actinomycetes > Micrococcales > Microbacteriaceae > Leifsonia > Leifsonia naganoensis. The sequence goes on along the minus strand of NZ_JACCHJ010000001.1, from coordinate 3,269,692 downwards.
GTACCTGTCGTACTCGCCCAGCGGGGCGATCGCCGCCAGTTGCCACGCGGCTTCGACGGGATCGTCCGACAGTTCGACATCGGCATCCGCGCGTGGCTCCGCGACGCGGGCGATCGAGCGGCGGACAACCGCTTCGGCTTCGGTCCGCAGGGGTGCGAGCGCCTCGGACCACTCGAGGTCCGGCAGCATGGAGAGCTCGGCCCGGGGATACGGGTCTTCGTCGACCCAGCGCTCGACCGTGAACCGCCTGGTCCCCACGCCGACGATGAGCAGGTCGTCGGCTCCCGCAGCGGCGCTCACAAGACGCGCCATCGTCCCGACCGCGGCGCGCTGGTCCCCACCTCCGGCTTCGGATCCGCGCTCGATGAGGACGACACCGAACTCGAAATCCGGTTCGACCTCGTCCAGCAATCGGCCGACCAACGTCAGATACCGCGGCTCGAACACCCGCAGCGGGATGGGCACGCTGGGGAACAGCACAGAGCCGAGCGGGAACATCGGGGAGGCGGCCATACTCCAGTGAATCACCACCGGCGTAGGGTGAACAGGTGCCCCGACCGCGCCCCGAAACCCCAGGACCGGGACAGGAGTCCGTGTGGGACTACCCGAGGCCGCCGCGCATCGAGCGCGTCAGCGCGCCTGTCACCATCCGTCTCGGTGGACAGCTCATCGTCGACACCCGAGACGTCGTCCGGGTGCTCGAGACCAGCCACCCGCCGGTGTACTACCTCCCGATCGCGGACTTCGCAGCCGGCGCGCTGGCTGACGCCGACGGTTCGTCGTTCTGCGAGTTCAAGGGCGCCGCGGGCTATCTCGACGTGCGCGGCGGAGGCGAGGTGCGGTCCGCGTGCGCGTGGAACTACCCGCATCCGTCACGCGGGTACGAGTTGCTCCGAGACCGCGTCGCCGTCTACGCGCAGCAGATGGACGAGTGCACGGTCGACGGCGAGGTCGTCACACCGCAGCCCGGAGACTTCTACGGCGGCTGGATCACGAGCGCCGTCGTCGGGCCCTTCAAGGGGGCGCCGGGGTCGCTGGGCTGGTGAATGCCGGGATGCACACACGTTGAACCGGTACACACAACGTGCCTTGGACAGTGTCGGCAACGGAGGACATCGCCGGCGACACGCCGGGCAGAAACAGCTAACGGAGGGGATCCGACCGGGTGCCGGCCGGGATCTCCTCCGTCAGCGACGAGCGGGCGCGAGGCCCGGACCGCCTACACGTTGAAGCGGAACTCCACCACATCCCCGTCCTGCATGACGTAGTCCTTGCCCTCCATGCGGGCCTTGCCGCGCGAGCGGGCCTCGGCGACGGAGCCGGCCTCGACGAGGTCGTCGAACGAGATGACCTCGGCCTTGATGAAGCCCTTCTCGAAGTCGGTGTGGATGACACCGGCCGCCTGCGGGGCCTTGGCGCCCTTCGGGATGGTCCAGGCGCGCGACTCCTTGGGGCCGGCGGTGAGGTAGGTCTGCAGGCCGAGGGTGTCGAAGCCGATGCGAGCGAGCTGGTCGAGGCCGCTCTCGGTCTGGCCGGTGGAGGCGAGCAGTTCGGCGGCGTCGGCGGCGTCCAGGTCGATGAGCTCGGACTCGAGCTTGGCGTCGAGGAAGACGGCCTGGGCCGGGGCGACCAGAGCGGCGAGCGCGGCGCGGCGGGAGTCGTCGGTGAGCACGTCCTCGTCCACGTTGAAGACGTAGATGAAGGGCTTCGCGGTCAGCAGGCCGAGCTCCTTGATGGGCTCGAGGTCGATGCTGGAGGTCGAGAGCGGCTTGCCCTCGTTGAGATACGCGGCAGCCTCGCGGGCGGACTCGAGCACGATCGGCTCGAGCTTGCGGCCCTTGACCTCCTTCTCGTACCGCGCCTCGGCCTTCTCGAGGGTCTGCAGGTCGGCGAGGATGAGCTCGGTGTTGATGGTCTCCATGTCGCCGGCGGCGTCGACCTTGCCGGCGACGTGCACCACATCCGGGTCGCTGAAGCCGCGGACGACCTGCGCGATGGCGTCAGCCTCGCGGATGTTGGCGAGGAACTTGTTGCCGAGACCCTCACCCTCGCTCGCGCCCTTCACGATGCCGGCGATGTCGAGGAACGACACGGGCGCCGGGAGGATGCGCTCGCTCCCGAAGACCTCGGCCAGCTTGTCGAGCCGCGGGTCGGGAAGGTTCACCACGCCGACGTTCGGCTCGATGGTCGCGAACGGGTAGTTCGCGGCGAGCGCGTCGTTCTTGGTCAGCGCGTTGAACAGGGTGGACTTGCCCACGTTGGGGAGTCCGACGATACCGATAGTGAGAGCCACGGTCGTCCATTCTACGGGGCGGTGGCCGCCGTTCAGCCCGCGAGGGCCGCCCGGTACGCGCGGGTCACGTACGGCAGCTCGACCGTCGCCGCCCCGGCGAGCTCGGGATGCTCGGCGTGCAGCCGCCGTACGGAGGCGATCACGGCCGCCTGCGCGTCCTGGTCCTTGGTGATGAAGTAGCTGCGCGACCGCACGAGGTCGAGCAGCCCGTCGAGGTCGAGCCGCTGCGTCCACGGCACGTCGCGCCGCTCCAGCTCGCCGAAGGGAGGCCCGACGACGGGCTCCTCCTCGTCGCCGGAGTACGCATCCCCCGCGCCGATCAGCTCGCCCAGGCGGCGCACCCAGTCGACGCGCTCGTCGCGGTCGTTCCAGAGCAGCCCGAGGCGGCCTCCTGGTCGCAGCACGCGGGCCACCTCGGGCACGGCGCGCTCGGTGTCGACCCAGTGCCACGCCTGCGCGGCGACCACGAGATCCTGGGACGCGTCGGCCACCGGGAGGCTCTCCCCCGTGCCGAGCCGCGCCTCCGCGCCGGGCAGCCGTTCGCCGAGCACGCGCAGCATCTCGGGCGACGGGTCGACGGCGGTCACGGTCAGGCCGGCCTCGACGAGCGAGGCCGTGAGCTTGCCCGTGCCGGCGCCGAGATCGAGCACGTCCGCCGCGACGCCCTCGGCGATCCAGGCGACGGCCTCGGCCGGGTACCCGGGACGGGAGGCGTCGTACACCTCCGCGGCACGGTCGAAGGAGGCGGCGAGGAGGTCTCGGTCGTGACGCTGGCGCATGCTGCGATCGTACGCGCGGGAGGTCGGGACGAGATCGGGCGTCCCCGATACAGCGGCGCGCCCGCCTCGTGCGCGGGCGGTGTCGGCGGGCCGTGCGAGCATGACGACGTGACACTGGACTTCACCGCCATCGACTTCGAGACCGCGAATTCCTCCGCGGCATCCGCCTGCTCCGTCGGGCTGGTGAAGGTCAGGGACGGCAGGGTCGTCGACCGCGTCGGCTGGCTCATCCAGCCGCCGTTCGGGCACGACCACTTCCAGGAGTGGAACGTCCGCATCCACGGCATCCAGCCCGAAGACGTCATCGGGGCTGCGGGATGGGTGGACCAACTCGCCGACCTCGTCGAGTTCGCGGAGGACGACCACCTCGTCGCCCACAACGCCGGCTTCGACATGGGCGTCATCCGGGCCGCGTGCGCCGCGACCGCCGTCGCCTGCCCCGAGTACCGCTACCTGTGCAGCCTGCAGGTCGCCCGCCGCACCTACTCCCTCGACTCGTACCGCCTGCCGGTCGCGGCGATGGCCGCCGGCTTCGAGGACTTCGCCCACCACGACGCCCTCGCCGACGCCGAGGCGTGCACCGCCATCGTCATCCATGCGGCGAAGCGGCACGAGGCCGCCACGATCGACGACCTCTCCGCCCTCACCGGCGCCCGGGTCGGCCGGATCGGGATGGTCGCCGCGGCCTGATCGCGCCGCGCCGCGCGTCGCCTCCCGGCACGTCATTCCCCGGCACGTCGCCAACGGAGGAGATCCGCCCGCCTCGCGCCCGCGTCTCCTCCCGAACCTGCGCTCACCCGGCGCGCCGCACCGCGTCTCCTCCGGTAGCCGCCGGCCGTTAGCCGCGCCCGCCGCGCGGGAGCGCCCCAGTGTCGGACGCCCCTGTCACACTGGCGGCATGGACATCCTCGCCCTGCTCCTCGGTCTCCTCCTGGGCCTCGTCGTCGGCGCCGTCGGTGCCGGCTTCGCCGTCGCGAAGCTGCTGCGCGACCGTGCGGCGAACACCGCCCCGGCCGCCCCCGCCGTCGACCCGGCGGTGATCGAGGCGCAGCACACCACGGCCCTCGCGGAGCTGCGCGCGGCCGAGCAGGCCGTCCAGGCGGAGATCCGCGCCGACCTGGCGGGCGCGCAGTCGCGCGTCGACGCTTTGGAGGAGCAGCTGCGCACGGCGCAGGAGCTGCAACGCGAGACGGTCGAGCGCCACCGCGCCGAAGCGCAGGCGCAGGTCGAGCGCGAGCGCGCCGAGAGCAAGGTCCTGCAGGCGCTTGCACCGGTGCGCGAGAGCCTCACCGACATGCAGCGCAAGGTCGTCGCGCTCGAGTCGCAGCGCAGCGAGCAGCACGGCCAGCTGACGCAGCAGCTGCGCACGGCGGCGGAGTCGGAGGAGCGGCTGCGCAGCACCGCGGAGGCCCTCGCCTCGGCGCTCCGCTCCAACAGCACCCGCGGCGTGTGGGGCGAGACCCAGCTGCGCAGCGTCGTGGAGGCCGCCGGTCTGCTGGAGCGCGTCGACTTCGACGTGCAGTCGAGCATCCACTCGGAGTCCGGCGCCGGTCGCCCAGACATGATCGTCCGCCTCCCCGGCGGCAAGAACATCGCGCTCGACGCGAAGGTGCCGTTCAACGCGTACCTCGAGGCGAGCCAGATCCCGGCGACGGCGACCGGTGCGGAGGGCGCGCAGCGTCAGGCGCTGATGAAGCAGCACGTGAAGGCCGTTCGCGACCACATCACGGCGCTCGGCAGCAAGGCGTACTGGACCGGCCTCGAGTCCTCCCCCGAGCTCGTCATCGCGTTCATCCCGAGCGAGTCCCTGGTCTCGTCGGCGCTGGAGGCCGACCCGTCGATCATGGAGTTCGCGTTCGGCAAGCGCGTCGCCCTCGCCTCCCCCGTCACCCTGTGGTCGGTACTCAAGACGGTCGCGTTCAGCTGGCAGCAGGATGTGCTGACCCAGGAGGCGAAGCAGCTCTTCGACCTCAGCCGCACCCTTTACAGCCGGCTCGCCACCACCGCGACCCACATCGAGAAGCTCGGCCGGTCGATCGAGCGCACCGTCAAGGACTACAACGGCTTCGTCGGCTCGTTCGAGCGCCAGGTCTTCCCGGCCGCCCGCAAGCTGGGCGCCCTCGACGAGTCCAAGGTCATCGGCGTGATCGAGGGCATCGAGGAGTCTCCCCGCGAGCTCACCGCCTTCGAGCTGACCACCGAGCTGGAACTCGATCTCGAGCCGCGCGACATGCACGGCATCGACAAGCTCGCGATCGACGAGCAGGAGCGCGCACACGCGCAGGAGCGCGACGCGGAGGACGCGGAGTCCGGCGCCGCCTGATGCGGCCCTCCCCCGATACATTCGTGCCGAATGTCGGCTTTGGCACCACCAGAGTCGACATTCGGCACGAATGCGCGAGGGAAGCCTCCTACAGCTGCTCCGGCTCCAGCCACTTCTCGGCGAGGTGGTCGGCGATGACGCGGCGGATGGTGCCCGACTTCGACCGCAGCACGATCGACTCGGTGCGGATGATCGGTCCCTTGCGGCGCACACCCTCGACGAGGCCGCCATCGGTCACGCCGGTCGCGACGAAGAACGTGTTGTCGCCCTGCACGAGGTCGTCGGCGCCGTAGATCCGGTCCACGTCGAGGCCCGCGGCGATGCCGCCGGCCCGCTCGGCGTCGTCCTTCGGGGCGAGCTTGCCCTGCATGAACCCGCCGAGCGCCTTGACGGCAGCGGCGGTGATGACGCCCTCGGGGCTTCCGCCGACACCCACACACATGTCGATGCGCGACTCGTAGCGCGCCGCGTTGATGCCACCGGCCACATCGCCGTCGAACAACAGCCGCGTCCCCGCACCGGCGGCGCGGATCTCCTCGATCAGCTCCGCGTGACGGGGCCGGTCCAGCACGGCCACGCGGATCTCGCCGACCGGCTTGCCCTTGGCCTTCGCCAGCTCCCGGATGTTGTCCCCGATCGACTGCGACAGGTCCACGACCCCGGCGCCCTCCGGCCCGGTGACGATCTTCGACATGTAGAAGATGCTCGACGCGTCGAGCATGGTGCCGCGGTCCGACACCGCGATCACGGAGAGCGCGTTCTGGCGCCCCGCGGCGGTCAGCGACGTGCCGTCGATCGGGTCGACCGCGATGTCGCAGGCGGGCCCGCGGCCGTTGCCGACGTGCTCGCCGTTGAACAGCATGGGGGCGTTGTCCTTCTCGCCCTCGCCGATGACGATCAGGCCGTCGAAGTTGACCGTGCCGAGGAACTTGCGCATCGCGTCCACCGCCGCACCGTCGGCGAGGTTCTTCTCGCCCCGGCCGATCCACGGCGTCGCGCGGATCGCTGCCGCCTCCGTCGCTCTCACCAGTTCCATCGCCAGGTTCCGGTCAGGATGCAGAAACAGGGATGCGGTGTCGGTGCTGGTCATGATGGGTCCTCCCGGACGGAATCGAACGACATTGTCTAGGCCGCCCGCGGCGACGCTGCAAGTGTATCCACGCCGTGCGCGGACGCGGCAGGATGCGCACGAACGTTCACCTCCGATGCGCGATCGCACGACCCCACGGCCGGGCGCGGGGCGTCGTCGGTATGATGAGACCCGTTCGACACCCTGATTCCCAAGGAGCTGCAATGCCCATCGCCACGCCGGACCAGTATGCAGAGATGCTCGACAAAGCGAAGGCCGGCGGGTTCGCCTATCCCGCGTTCAACGTGTCGTCGTCGTCGACGATCAACGCGGTGCTCCAGGGCCTCACCGAGGCCGGCAGCGACGGCATCATCCAGGTGACCACGGGCGGTGCCGACTACTTCGCCGGCCAGACCGTGAAGGCCCGCGCGACCGGCGCGCTCGCGTTCGCGAAGTTCGCGACCGAGGTCGCCAAGAACTACCCGATCACCGTCGCCCTGCACACCGACCACTGCCCGAAGAACGCGCTCGACGACTTCGTGCTGCCGCTCATCGCCGCCTCCGAGGAGGAGGTCCGTGCGGGCCGCAACCCCATCTTCCAGTCCCACATGTGGGACGGCTCGGCCGTGCCGCTGGACGAGAACCTCGAGATCGCTCAGGAGATGATCAAGCGCACGAAGGCCATCAACGCCATCCTCGAGGTCGAGATCGGCGTCGTCGGCGGCGAGGAGGACGGCGTTCAGCACGAAGGCTCCAACGAGGCCCTCTACACGACCCTCGCGGACGTGGAGAAGGCCGTCGAGGCACTCGGCCTCGGCGAGAACGGCCGCTACATGGCCGCACTCACCTTCGGCAACGTGCACGGCGTCTACAAGCCGGGCAACGTCAAGCTGCGCCCGGAGCTCCTCAAGGAGATCCAGGACGGCCTCGCCGCGAAGTACGGCACCGGCCCGAAGCCCCTCGACCTCGTCTTCCACGGCGGCTCGGGCTCGACCGACGAGGAGATCGCCGAGGCGGTCCGCAACGGTGTCATCAAGATGAACATCGACACGGACACGCAGTACGCGTACACCCGCGCGATCGCCGGCTACATGCTGTCGAACTACGACGGCGTGCTGAAGGTCGACGGCGAGGTCGGCAACAAGAAGCTGTACGACCCGCGCGCGTGGGGCAAGGTCGCGGAGACCGCGATGGCCGCTCGCGTCATCGAGGCCACGCAGCAGCTCGGCTCGGCCGGACACTCCGGCAAGTAATCCCCCCGGCGGCGGTCGGCTTCGGCCGGCCGCCGCTTCGCGTATCCCGAAGGAGGCGGCCTGCATGGCCGACGAAGACCCGAAGCCGGACGAGCGGCCACGGCCGCAGTACGGCGAGCTGGCCCCGCCCGGGTGGGTGTGGAAGCCGCCGGAGGACGTCGACCGGCTCGACACGGCCCGCTCGAATCCCACCGTCGACGACGAGGCGTCGCAGCCGTCGGCCCCGGACTCCACGCGCGCGCCGTACCGTCAGGCCCCTCCGCCCACGACGTCCCCGTATCCCGGTGCCGCACCGGACGCGGCGCACGGTCGGCCTCCGGCGCCGCGGTGGAATCTCACCCTCACGATCCTGCTGATCGCGTTCGGCTTCTTCGGGATGTCGTACTCGGTGGCCATCCTGCAGGCCTTCCCGACCTCGATGCAGCTGCTGCACTCGAGTCAGGGACTCGGTGACTTCACGCCCGCTGCGGCCGTCGGGACGCTGATCACCGTGGGCACCGTGACGATGACCGGCCTGTGGGCCCTCTCGACCGGGCTCGCCGTCTGGCAGCTCGTCCGGCGGAGGATGGCGTTCTGGATCCCGCTCACCGCCGGGGTGGTCGCGCTGGTGGTCCTGTTCGTGTTCCTCGCCATCATCCTGTCGACCGATCCCACGCTGATCGACTTCTACAGCGGCGTGATGCCGGCGTCGCCGGTGCCCACGGCACCGGCGACGCCCTGAGCCCCCGACGATCCGGGGGCGACGGTCAGGCCGCCGCCTCCTCGCGTGCCTCGGCGAGGCCCTGCGCCAGCGGCGTCGTGGGCCGGCCGATGAGCTCGGCGAGGGTGGTCGTCGCGTCGGCGAGCTCGCCGTCGCGGATGTTGCCGTCGAGCGCCACGACGAACCCGGCCGTGCCCTCGTCCAGCCCGGCGCCGGTGAGGATGCTCGTGTGCTCGTCCGGCGTGACGGACCGGTAGACGACCTCCCGGCCGGCCAGTGCGCCGACGGCGGTGGCGAGCTCGTCGAACGTCCAGGCGACATCGCCGCTCAGCTCGTAGATCGCGCCCTCGTGGCCGTCGGTCGTGAGCACGACGGCGGCAGCCTCCGCGTAGTCCTTGCGGGAGGCGCTGGCCACGCGTCCCTCACCGGCGCTGCCGACGATCTCGCCGGTCGCGGCAGCCTGGTCGACCAGCCCGCTGTAGTTCTCGGTGTACCAGTTGTTGCGCAGGATGGTGACCGGCAGCGAGGAGGCGGCCAGCAGCTCCTCGGTCGCCTTGTGCTCCGGCGCGAGGACGAGCGCGCCGTCGGTCGCGTGCGGCGCACTGGTGTAGACGAGACGGCCGACTCCGGCGGCCTCAGCGGCCTCGATGGCGTTGCGGTGCTGCTGCACGCGCTTGCCGACCTCCGAGCCGGAGACGAGCAGCACCGCGTCCGCACCCGCGAAGGCGGCGGTCAGCGTCTCGGGCTTCTCGAAGTCGATGACGGCGGTCTCGACGCCCTGCGCGGCCAGCGGTGCGAGCCGTTCGGCGGAGCGGCCGACCGCCCGGATGTCGGAGGCGGCGACGCCGCGGGCGAGGAGGGAGTCGACGGTGAGGCGGCCGAGGTGGCCAGTGGCGCCGGTGACGACGATGGTCATGGAGGGTTTCCTTTCGATCGGACATCGAGGAGAACCCATCCACTCGCCCGATACTTCCCGATCGGAGGTACCCACCTTTTGGTAAGTTACTGACGTGGACACCAGTCTCGCGTCATTGAACGAGTTCGGCTTCACCGACGGAGTGCTCCCGTCGGCGTGCCCGAGCCGGATCGTGCTGAATCACGTCACGAGCACCTGGGGCGTGCTCGTGCTCGTCGCCCTCTCCCAGAGCGATCTGCGCTGGGGAGAGCTGCGACGTACCGTCCAGGGGATCAGCGAGAAGATGCTCGCGCAGACCCTCCGCACCCTCGAAGCCGACGGCTTCGTGCTGCGCACGGCGCAGCCCACCGTGCCACCGCGCGTCGACTACAGCCTCACGCCGCGCGGGCGCGAGCTGACCACGCACCTGCTGCCGCTGATGGAGTGGATCGCCGGCAACGCCGACGACATCCTCTCCGGCGAACCGGCCGCCCCACCCGTGCCGCTCGGGTTCTCGACGGGGCAGGCGTCCACGCGCGGCGATTTCCGCGACGGCAACGAGGACTCGCTGTACGCCTCCGCGTGGTCCGCCTTCGTCGCCGACGGGGTCGGTGGGCATGCAGCCGGCGAGATCGCGTCGGCGACGGTCGCGATCCGGCTCGCATCGATGCTGGATGCGACGGGCGGGCGCGTCCCGACCGAGGAGCGCCTCCGCGAGCTGATCGCGATCGCGAACGCCGATCTCGCGCTCCGCGTGCGGCTCGATCCGGCGCTGGCCGGCATGGCGACGACGCTCGCAGGCCTCTTCGCCGACGGCGCCCGGATCTTGGTGGCGCACACGGGCGACTCGCGCGCCTACCGGCTGCGGTCGGGGCGGATGGAGCAGCTGACCCGCGACGACTCCCTGGTCGCCGATCTCGTCGCCTCCGGCGCGATCGCCGAGGCCGACGTGCCCATCCATCCGCTGCGCTCCATCGTGACCCACGTCCTCGGCGGCGACGCGGACGATGCCGCCGCCCTCCACGTGGTCGCCGAGCCGGCCCGGCGAGGCGACCGCTGGTTGCTCGCGAGCGATGGCCTGACCGACTACGTCGCGCGCGAGATCATCGCCGACGCCCTCGCCTCCGGCACTCCGCAGGAGGCGGCGGACGCCCTGCTGACGATCGCCCGCGCTCACGAAGCGCGCGACAACGTGTCGGTCGTCGTCGCGGACGTCGTCGAGTATCCCGAAGCCCCGGCCTACGCCCCGGTGTTCGGTGGCTCCGCTGCCGACGACCCGGCGTCCTCCCGATACCTGGACGGCGACAGCCCGCGCGCTCGAGACCGGCCTGGTAGATTTCCCGGGTGAACCAGCCGCCCCACGAGCTCGACGCGATCGCGACGGGAGATGACGTCGCCGCTGCCCGCACCCGCTCGGTCGGGCTCGACGTCCTGCGGACGACGGCCATTCTCGGCGTCGTGGCGATCCACGTGTTCGGCAACATCGTCGGCAACCCTGCGATCCGCGGATCCGGAACGTGGTGGGCGGCGACCGTCATCGACGTGGCCAACGTGTGGGTCGTGCCCGTGTTCGTGATGGTGAGCGGCGCGCTCGTCCTGTCGTCGCGCGCTCACGTCGACGGGCCGGCTGCGTTCTATCGCAAGCGGCTGCTCCGGCTCGGCCCCGCCTTCGTCTTCTGGCAGGTGTTCTACTTCGTCGTCGTGCGGATGCTGATGTCGCACCAGCACTTCACTCTCGTCGAGACGGCGGGGCTCGTCTTCGACGCGAAGACGTACACGCATCTCTACTTCCTCTGGCTGATCGTCGGCCTCTACGCTGTGGCGCCCGTACTTGCCGCCTTCCTCCACGGCGGCGGGCCGCGGCGTGCCGTGATCTTCGCCTCGTGCACCCTCGGGCTGACCGTCGTCGTGGTCGGTCTCTCCGGTCTCGCGACCATGCACGGCGATCCCCACCCGATCGTGCTGAACGCCCTGACCCAATGGGTGCCGTATGTCGGCTACTTCCTCGCCGGCTGGGCACTCCGGAATGTCACCCTCCGGGCCGGCTGGACGATCGCGGCCGCCCTCGCCACCGCGGCCCTGCTGGCCATGACGATCTGGCAGTACAACGGAGTCGCGGTGCCCGGCTGGCTGAACGCGGTGTCGCCCCCCGGCTACTACTCGGCGATCGTCGCCGCCGCGTCCGTCGGCGTCTTCGTCGTCGTGAACAGCCTGTGCGCGCACGTGCGCACGCGGCCGGTCCAGCGACGCGGGATGCTGACCACGCTCTCGGACGCCGCGTTCGGCGTCTACCTCGTGCACTTCTTCATCCTGGTGCTCGCCGAGCTGGTGGTCCCGGGACTCCTCCCCCGGCTTCAGACCACGCTGTGGGTCGCCATCGCGGTGTGGGCCGGCGTCTGCGTTCTGTCGTTCGCGATCAGCATCGGTGCCCGGCGCGTGCCGGTCCTGCGCAGACTGTTCTGAACGCTGCCGTCAGCGCCCGCGCCCGCCGATCGCCCGGGCATCCTGCTTGCCGGTGATGTCCTTGCGGAGCTCCTTCGGCAGGGAGAACATGAGGTCCTCCTCGGCCGTCTTGATCTCCTCGACGTCGCGGTAGCCGGCGCCGGAGAGGTCGTCGAGGACCTCCTGCACCAGCACCTCGGGCACGGACGCGCCGCTCGTGACGCCGATGCTCGCGACGCCGTCGAGCCACTCCTGCTTGATCTCGCTGGCGTAGTCGACGCGGTAGGCGGCCTTCGCGCCGTACTCGAGCGCGACCTCCACGAGGCGCACCGAGTTGGAGGAGTTGGCGGAGCCGACCACGATCACGAGCTCGGCCTGCTCGGCGACCTTCTTGATCGCGACCTGGCGGTTCTGGGTGGCGTAGCAGATGTCGTCGCTGGGCGGGTCCTGGAGGTTCGGGAAGCGCTCGCGCAGGCGGCGCACCGTCTCCATCGTCTCGTCCACCGAGAGGGTGGTCTGCGAGAGCCACACGACCTTGTCCGGGTCCTTGACGACGATGCGGTCGACGTCCTCCGGGCCGTTGACGAGGGTCACGTGCTCGGGGGCCTCGCCCGCGGTGCCCTCGACCTCCTCGTGGCCCTCGTGGCCGATGAGCAGGATCTCGAAGTCGTCGCGCGCGAACCGCACGGCCTCACGGTGCACCTTGGTGACCAGCGGGCAGGTCGCGTCGATCGCGTGCAGGCCGCGGTCGGAGGCGGCGTTGACGACCGCCGGCGAGACGCCGTGCGCCGAGAAGACGACGTGGGAGCCCGTGGGCACCTCGTCGACCTCGTCGACGAAGATCGCGCCCTGCTTCTCGAGCTCGGACACGACGTGCACGTTGTGCACGATCTGCTTGCGCACGTAGACGGGCGAACCGTAGTGCTCGATCGCCTTCTCGACGGCGACCACCGCACGGTCCACGCCGGCGCAGTAGCCGCGGGGAGCCGCCAGCAGCACACGTTTGCGTCCGGCGACCGGGATATCCTGAAGCCGGCCGCGCGCACCGGGGGTCCGCGGGATCCGGGGCATCGGCAGGCTGATAGTCGCGTCGCTCACCCCTCGATCCTACGGGTGAGCGCTGAGGAACGGATGGGAGGCTCCCGAACGGTGACGGAGACCACGAACGCGCCCACGTTCACGCCCGGGCCGCCGACGCTGGACGCGCCCTGGCCCGTCTCGGTGCTGGCGGGCAAGATCAAGGGCTGGATCGATCGGCTGGGCACGGCCTGGGTCGAAGGAGAGATCACCCAGTGGGGCGTCTCCGGCGGCAACGTCTACGGCAAGCTCAAGGACCTCGAGGGCGACGCCACGATCAGCTTCACGATCTGGTCGTCGGTGAAGGCGCGCATCCCGGCCGACCTCAAGCAGGGCGATCGCGTCATCGCGGCGGTCAAGCCGAACTACTGGGTCAAGGGCGGGACCCTGACCATGCAGGTCTCCGACATGCGCCACGTCGGCATCGGCGACCTCCTCGAGCGTCTCGAGCGCCTGCGTCAGCAGCTGACGGCGGAAGGGCTGTTCGCGCCCGAGCGCAAGAAGCGCCTCCCGTTCCTCCCCCACACCATCGGGCTGGTCACCGGCCGGGACTCCGACGCCGAGAAGGACGTGCTCCGCAACGCGCAGCTGCGCTGGCCGCAGGTGCGCTTCCGCACCGTCTACGCGGCTGTGCAGGGCGAGCGCACGGTCCCGGAGGTCGTCGGCGCCATCCGGACGCTGGATGCCGACCCGGAGGTGGAGGTCATCATCGTCGCGCGCGGCGGCGGCGACTTCCAGAACCTGCTCGGCTTCAGCGACGAGGCCCTCGTGCGCGCCGCGGCGGCCGCGACGACCCCGCTCGTGAGCGCGATCGGGCACGAGGCCGACCGCCCGCTCCTCGACGAGGTCGCCGATCTCCGCGCCTCCACCCCGACGGATGCGGCGAAGCGGGTCGTGCCGGACGTCGCCGAGGAACTCGCCCGCGTGCACCAGGCCCGCGCGCGCATCGGCGCCCGCCTCACGCACATGATCCGCAACGAGGTCGACCGGATCGGCCACCTGCGCAGCCGCCCGGCCCTGGCCTCCTCGGCCTGGATCGTGGACTCGCGCGCCCAGGAGCTCACCCGTTACGTGGCGCGCGGCGTCGAGCTGGTCGAGCGCGGGGTCGAACGCGAGACCGCGCGGATCGGCGAGCTGCGCGGCCACCTGCGCGCCCTCTCCCCGCAGGCGACCCTCGACCGCGGTTACGCGATCGTGCAGAACGGCGAGGGGCACGTCGTCTCGGATCCGGCCCAGGCAGCGCCGGGAAGTGCGCTGCGGGTGACTGTCTCGGGCGGCGCGTTCGCCGCGACGGCCGGCGAGGAGCTCCCCTCCCCGGCTCGGTCCGACGCGGACTCAGCGGGCACTCGGCCGGGCAAATAGAATGGATGCCATGCCGACCTCCCAGACCACCTCCGGCGTGGACCCCCTCAGCGATCTCAGCTACGAGGAGGCGCGTGACGAGCTGGTCCGCGTCGTCACGGAACTCGAGCAGGGATCCGCGACGCTCGAGGAGTCGATCGCGCTCTGGGAGCGCGGTGAGGCGCTGGCCCGGCACTGCGAGGAGTGGCTGATCGGAGCGAAGGCCCGCCTGGACGCGGCGCGCGCCGGGTCCGCCGCAGCGGGAGCCGCTGACAGCGAATGAGCCCCCGAGAGAAGCCGCCGGCGGTCGTCGCCGAGCTCGGCCGTCCCGAGACCCCCGAGGAGACCGCCGCCCGCAAGGCGCAGAACTCCGCGAACCACCGCAACCGGCAGACGATCAACAACCTCGTCTACTCGCTGATCGCGACGGTCGCGCTCGTGATCGTGATCGTGCTGGTCGTGCCGCGCGGCAATCCCACCGCCACGCAGCCTCCCGTCGACTACGCGAGCGTCGCCCAGGAGGCTCAGGGCAGCCAGGCGGATCGCCTCCTCGTGCCCAAGCTCCCCGCCGACTGGAAGTCGAACAGCGCCGAGCTGCGCACCAAGACCGCCGACGGCGTCGACTCCTGGTACATCGGGCTGATCACGCCGAAGGGCGAGTACATCGGCATCACCCAGGGCTTCGACGCCAACGACAGCTGGGTGGCCGACCAGGTGAACAAGTCCCGCATCGCCGGCACGCGCGACATCGATGGCGTCACCTGGGATGTCTACGACAACCGGAAGTCCTCGTCCGACGTCAGCGACGTCGAGTACGGGCTCACCACGAACGCCGGTCACAGTTCCATCGTCGTCGTCGGGACCGCCGACGACGCCGAGTTCCGCACCGTGGCCGCGTCGCTGGCCGACCAGATCACCGCATTGAAAGGCGAATAGATGCCCACGACCCGTCCCGGACGTATCTGGAACGCCATGCTCGAGGGCAACGAGCGCTTCATCGCCGGCGCCCCGCAGCATCCCCGCCAGGATGTCGAGCGCCGCGAGTCCCTCTCGACCGGCCAGACGCCGGTCGCCGCGATCTTCGGCTGCGCCGACTCCCGCCTCGCCGCCGAGATCATCTTCGACATGGGCCTCGGCGACGCCTTCGTCGTGCGCAATGCCGGCCAGGTGGCGTCGGAGTCGGTCATCGGCTCGCTGGAGTACGCCGTCGCCGTGCTGAAGGTGCCGCTGATCCTCGTGCTCGGCCACGACTCGTGCGGCGCGGTCGCGTCGGCCATCGCCTCCCAGGAGCCGGACGCCGAGCCCCTCCCCCCACACATCGCCAACCTGATCGCGCCGATCGTCCCCGCGGTCCACCGGGTCTCCGGCACCCGCGACGACGAGCCCGTGGCGCCCGGCGCCGCCGACCCGATGGAGGTGGGCCGCGAGCACCTGCGCGACACGGTCGCCGAGCTTCTCGCCCGCTCCGAGATCATCAGTACCGCCGTGGCCGAGAACGTCCTCGCCATCGTCGGGGCGAACTACCGTCTTCAGGAAGGTCGGGTCGTCCCCGACATCGTCGTCGGCATGACCGATCCGGTCGCCGAACAGCAGCCCGAGCGCTGACCGCAGCGTCTTCGGCATCAGAAAGGAAGAACACACCGTGGTGGACACCCAGGCGGACGCCGAGTACCGCATCGAGCACGACACGATGGGCGAGGTCCGCGTTCCCGCGGCCGCGCTCTACAGCGCGCAGACGCAGCGAGCCGTCGAGAACTTCCCCATCTCGGGATCGGTGCTCGAGCCGACCCAGATCGCGGCGCTGGCCCGCATCAAGAAGTCCGCGGCCCTCGCCAACGCGCGCCTCGGCGTCCTCGACCAGGAGATCGCCGACGCCATCGCCGCCGCGGCCGACGAGGTCGTGAGCGGAGCGCACGACGCCGAGTTCCCGATCGACGTCTACCAGACCGGGTCGGGCACCTCGTCGAACATGAACATGAACGAGGTCCTGGCGACGCTCGCGTCGCGTCGCCTGGGCAAGCCGGTGCACCCGAACGACCACGTCAACGCGTCGCAGTCGTCGAACGACGTCTTCCCGACCTCGGTGCACATCGCCGTCACCGGCGCGCTCATCGACGA
This sequence comes from Leifsonia naganoensis, assembly GCF_013410615.1. Taxonomy (NCBI): domain Bacteria; kingdom Bacillati; phylum Actinomycetota; class Actinomycetes; order Micrococcales; family Microbacteriaceae; genus Leifsonia; species Leifsonia naganoensis. The sequence goes on along the minus strand of NZ_JACCHJ010000001.1, from coordinate 3,253,402 downwards.
CCTCATCCCCGCGCTCGACCACCTTTCTGTCGCGCTGGAGGAGAAGGCCCAGACATGGGCCACCGCGGTCAAGTCGGGTCGCACCCACCTCATGGACGCCACCCCCGTGACCCTCGGCCAGGAGTTCGGCGGCTACGCCGCTCAGATCCGTTACGGCATCGAGCGCGTGCGGTCGGCTCTCCCCCGCGTCGCGGAGGTCCCGCTCGGCGGGACGGCCGTCGGCACCGGCATCAACACGCCGCTCGGCTTCCCGCAGCTGGTCATCGAGCTGCTCACCGCCGAGACCGAGCTGCCGATCACCGAGGCGCGCGACCACTTCGAGGCCCAGGCCAACCGCGACGCGCTGGTGGAGGCGTCCGGCGCCCTGCGCACCATCGCCGTCAGCCTGACCAAGATCTGCAACGACCTGCGCTGGATGGGCTCGGGTCCGAACACCGGTCTCGGCGAGATCCACATCCCCGACCTGCAGCCCGGCTCGTCGATCATGCCCGGCAAGGTCAACCCGGTCATCCCGGAGGCCGTGCTCATGGTCGCCAGCCGGGTCGTCGGCAACGACGCCACTATCGCGTGGAGCGGCGCGTCGGGTCTCTTCGAGCTGAACGTCGCCATCCCGGTGATGGGCACCGCACTGCTCGAGTCGATCCGTCTGCTGACGCAGGCGAGCCGCGTGCTCGCCGACAAGACCGTCGCCGGTCTCGAGGCCAACCTCGACCGCGCCCGCGCGTTCGCCGAGTCGAGCCCGTCCATCGTCACGCCGCTGAACCGCGTGATCGGCTATGAGGCCGCCGCCAAGGTCGCCAAGCACTCGGTCGCCCAGGGCATCACGGTGCGTGAGGCCGTGATCGACCTCGGCTTCGTCGACCGCGGCGAGGTCACGCTGGAGCAGCTGGACACCGCCCTCGACGTGCTCAGCATGACCCACCCGGGCTGAGCCCGCACCGCACCAACCAGTGGTCGCAACACGCCGCGCCCGGCATCTCCGGCGCGGCGTGTTGCGACGACCAGATCGCCCGCTGGGCTCCCGCTACTGCCCCCTACTGCGCCGCGACCACCACCATCCAGAACGCCCCCAGCATCGCCGGCCCGAAGGCGACCTCCGGCCGGTCACTCCCCAGGCTCCCGCGCCGTACCACCCACTCGATCACGACGTGCAGCGCCGCCGCGAGGAACACCGCCGCCACCCACAGCAGCACCGGCACCGCCGCCCCCAGCGCAATCGCGAGCAGCCCGGCGAGCTTCGCATCCCCCATCCCGAGCCCGCCGCTCCACACCAGCAGCAGGAACAGCCCGAGCACGCCCGTTCCCCCGGCGAGCACGACCGTCACCGACGCCAGCGTGTCGTGCGCAGGCGAGCCACGCGCCAGCGCCTCCCACACGAGGCCGACCGCGGCGAACGCGTATCCCGGAAGCACCAGCGCGTTCGGCAACCGCCGCTCGCGCACATCCGTGACGACCAGCGGCACCGTCACGACGGCCAGATAGATCGCGCCGACCGCGGCCGGACCGGCGCCCCGCACTCCCCACAGCGCGAGGGCCGGCCCGGCCACGGTCACGGTCACGATCCGGATCAGGACCCGGATCCCTGTGTTTCCCCCCATGCCTCCACGCTAGGAGACTGCCTCTCAGGCGGGAGAAACCCACAGGACATCCGGGAATCCGACGGCCATCCACACGCCGTCACGCGCGGCGTGCGCATCCCGTCACGCGAGCTCGTTGGCCTCCAGCATCTCCGTCACGAGCGCGGCGATGGCCGACCGCTCGGAGCGGGTCAGGGTCACGTGGGCGAACAGCGGGTGCCCCTTCAGCGTCTCGATCACCGAGGCGACGCCGTCGTGGCGGCCCACCCGCAGGTTGTCGCGCTGTGCGACGTCGTGCGTGAGGACGACCCGCGAGTTCTGGCCGACGCGGCTGAGGACGGTGAGCAGCACGTTGCGCTCCAGCGACTGCGCCTCGTCGACGATCACGAACGCGTCGTGCAGCGAGCGGCCGCGGATGTGCGTGAGCGGGAGCACCTCCAGGATGCCGCGGTCCAGCACCTCGTCGAGCACGTTCTGCGACACCAACGCGCCGAGCGTGTCGAAGACCGCCTGGCCCCAGGGGTTCATCTTCTCCCCCTGATCGCCCGGCAGGTACCCGAGTTCCTGGCCGCCGACCGCGTACAGCGGCCGGAACACCATGATCTTCTTGTGCTGCTGCCGTTCGAGCACCGCCTCCAGGCCGGCGCACAGGGCGAGGGCCGACTTGCCGGTGCCCGCGCGGCCGCCGAGCGAGAGGATGCCGATCTCCGGGTCGAGCAGCAGGTCGATCGCGAGCCGCTGCTCCGCCGAGCGGCCGTGCAGCCCGAACACGTCGCGATCGCCGCGGACGAGCTTGACCTCGCCCTTCGCGACCACGCGGCCGAGAGCCGAGCCACGGTCCGAGTGGATGACGAGGCCGGTGTTGACGGGGAGGGCGTCGACGAGCGGGGTGCGCATCCCCTCCTCCTCGTAGAGGTCGCTCATCTGGTCGCTGCCCAGCGAGATCTCCGCGAGCCCGGTCCAGCCGGAGTCGACGACCTGCTCGTGCCGGTACTCCTCGGCGGCGAGGCCGACCGAGGCGGCCTTGACGCGCAGAGGGAGGTCTTTGGAGACGACGGTGACATCGAGGCCGTCGTTCGCCAGGTTGAGGGCGACGGCGAGGATGCGGGAGTCGTTGTCGCCGAGCTGCAGCCCGCTCGGGAGGACCGCCATGCTGGAGTGGTTCAGCTCCACCCGCAGCGAGCCGCCTTCGCCGATCGGGATCGGGAAGTCGAGCCGTTCGTGCTCCACCCGCAGGTCGTCCAGGTTGCGCAGCGCCTGCCGTGCGAAGTACCCGAGTTCCGGGTCGTTCCGCTTGCCCTCCAGCTCGCTGACGACGACCACCGGGATGACGACGGAATGCTCCGCGAACCGGTGGATCGCCTTGGGATCCGACAGGAGGACCGAGGTGTCGAGCACGTACGTGCGCTCGGCCTGCTTCGTTCCGTCGGGTGCCGCCTCGAACTGCCGGGTCTTTGATTCAGCCACGACCACTCCCACCCCGCCGCCCCCGCGAGGGCTGCGGATCAACTTGGCGAGTCGGCCGCTGGGTTCCGAAACGAACTTATGTGGCCGTCTCGACCGGGCGCCATGCCCGATGCCTTGAAACTACGCCGCACCTCCGACACGAAACGCCGCGGCACCCGCGTGTCGTGTTTCCATCAGGTGAACATTCGCCCCCAGTTGTGGAGGCTGGACGCGCGCCGGTGCGCGCGCGTCAGATCGCCGAGGCGTACGAGGTGAGGGCCGCCCGCAGCATCCCGAGCGTCTCCTCGGTGGTCCCGGCGTGCACGCTGAACCGCACCGAGGCCTGCCGGACCGACGCACTCACCCCGTGGTTGAACAGGGAGGCGCTGAGCGCGGTCAGCGTCTCCGGCGGCTCGACGACGACGATGCCGGCGCGCTCCGCGGGGTTGCGCGGGGAGGTCACCGGGAGCGCGAACTCGTCGGCCAGGTCGATGACCCGCTCCACGCCGTCGGCGATGGCGTCGTTGATCGCGGGCACGCCCGTCGCGGCGATCTCCTCGAGGGAGGCCGCGAAACGCGCCTGCGCGATGGAATCGGGGTTGGAGATCGAGAAGGCCTTGGCGGCGTGGGCGGGCTCGACGACCTCGTCCCACGTGAGCCCCTCCGCCGTTCCGGTCCAGCCGCTGAAGACGGGGGTCAGGTGGTCGATCGCCCGCTCGCTGAGCGCGAGGAAGCCGGTCCCCCATCCCGCGCGGGCCCATTTCTGGCCGCCGGACAGGACGACGTCGGCGACCTCGTACGGCGCATCCACGATGCCGAAGCCCTGAATGGCGTCGACGATCAGCAGCCGGTCGCCGATGACCTGGCGGATGCCGTCGATGTCGGTCAGGTAGCCGGTGCGCGAGTCCACGAGGCTCACCATCACCGCGCTCGTCGCGGGCGTGATCTGCTCGCGGATCTGCGCGGGCGTGACCCGGCCGTGGTCGGTCTCGAGCCAGGTCGGCGTGATGACGCGCATCGCCTGCGCGGCGCGTACCGCGGCGTAGGTGACCGAGGGGAACTCGCCCCGGGAGAGCAGCACCTCGCCGCCCGTGAGACCGAAGGCGGCGTGCATCAGGCCGAGCGACGCGTTCGGCTGGAACGCGATCCGGTCGGCGGGGAAGTCGGTGAGGGCCGAGACGGCGTCGCGGACACGGGCGTCCTCCAGCTGCAGCCGGTCGACGGTCCCGTAGCGCGCCCGGCCCAGGATCTCGTACTGGGCGGAGGCCTCCGTCCGCACCGCCTGCGAGACCGGGCCGACCCGGCCATAGTCCAGGTATCCCGGCTCCTCGCCGAACCCGCGTGCGAACTCTTCGACAGTCGTCATCCGAACCTCCCGTACGATTCTGCCGGTCGGCGGAGCCCCCGGCGAGCCCGGCGGCGGCGCGCCGTCGGCCACGCGGCGAAGCGAGCGGAGGACATCTGGACCTGGTACCCGCCGATCTCCTCCCTTACCCGTCCTGTCGGGGCACGACATAGAGGACCTCCTCCTTTCACCACACGGCGACCGGCCTGTCGGCAACGGAGGAGTTCGGGCGGGGTGCTCGGCGTGTCGGCAGGGAACGGAGGGGATTCATGCCCGGGACGCACGGAACTCCTCCGCTAGCGGTACGGGCTCGCGGGGACCGGAGTGCGCCCGCTCAGCCGCCGAAGCGACGCTGGCGGCGGGAGTAGTCGCGCACCGCGCGCAGGAAGTCGACCTCGCGCAGGTCCGGCCCGAGGGCCTCCACGAAGTAGAACTCCGAGTGCGCGCTCTGCCAGAGCATGAAGTCACTCAGCCGCTGCTCTCCCGAGGTGCGGATGACGAGGTCGGGATCGGGCTGGCCGCCGGTGTAGAGGTGCTCGCCGATCATGTCCGGGGTCAGGAGGTCGGCCAGCGTCTCGAGGCTGCCCCCGTCGGCGTGGTGCGCGGCGACGATGCTGCGCATCGCGTCGGTGATCTCCTTGCGGCCCCCGTAGCCGACGGCGAGGTTGATGTGCATGCCCGTGTTGCCTGCCGTGCGCTGCTCGGCGGCGGCGAGCGCGGCGACGAGCGGCTCCGGGAGGCCGGCGGGCGAGCCGACGTGCTGCACGCGCCAGTCGCGGTAGCGGGAGAGGTCGTCGGCGAGTTCGGCGATGATCTCGATCAGGTCGGAGAGCTCGGTGCTCTCGCGGTTGGTGAGGTTGTCGCTCGACAGCAGGTAGAGGGTGGCGACCGAGACGCCGAGGTCGTCGCACCACTCGAGGAACTCGCGCATCTTCGCGGCTCCCGCGCGGTGGCCGTGGGCCACGGTGGTGAGCCCGGCCTGGCGCGCCCAGCGCCGGTTGCCGTCGATGATCATGGCGACGTGCTTCGGAAGGGCCTGCTCCCCCAGTCCCGCCAGCTCGCGGCGCAGCCGCTTCTGGTAGAGCCCGTAGAGCAGCCCGCTCCCCGGGGCGGTACTGCGTTTGCTCACGGGGATACGTTAGCGCCCCGCACCGGGTGCGACTCTCAGCATCCCGGCACCGGATTCCCCTACGCTTGGGCCATGTCGCCCCGCAACCGCCACGAACCCGAGGACGTCGCCGAGCTGCTGCACGAGCCTGCCTCGTCGCTCGATGCGTCCGACGCGGCCGTTCAAGCGGACGACGCCACCGCGCGCGAGCAGGGACCGGACCTGCCGAACATCCCGCTGCTGGATGCCTCCCCGGCCAATCCGGCCGAGATCAAGCCGACCTGGCGCGGCTGGATCCACGCCGGCACCTTCCCGTTCACCATCGCCGCGGGCATCGTGCTCATCTGCCTCGCGCAGGGGGCACCGGCCAAGTGGGCGTCGGCCGTCTTCGTGCTCACGTCGATGCTGCTCTTCGGCAACTCGGCCCTGTACCACCGCTTCAATTGGAAGCCGCGCACCAAGGTCGTGCTGAAGCGCATCGACCACGCCAACATCTTCCTGCTGATCGCGGGCACCTACACGCCGCTCGCGGTGCTGGCGCTCCCGCCGTCGAAGGGCGTCCTGCTGCTCTGCATCGTCTGGGGCGGCGCGCTGCTCGGCATCGGCTTCCGGGTGTTCTGGATCAGCGCCCCACGGTGGCTGTACGTGCCGATCTACCTGCTGCTGGGCTGGGCGGCGATGATGTACATCGTCGACCTGGTGGAGGCCAACGTCGCGATGATGGTGCTGGTGCTCGTCGGCGGCGTGTTCTACACGATCGGCGCCGTCATCTACGGAGTGAAGCGGCCGAACCCGTTCCCCGGGAAGTTCGGCTTCCACGAGATCTTCCACACGCTGACCGTGCTGGCGTTCCTCTGCCACTGGACGGCGACGCTGCTCATCGCCCTGCACCCGGCCTACAACGTCGGCTGAGCGGGCGCTGCTGAGCGGGCGTCGGCTGAGCGGGGCTACGCCCGGTCGTCGTCCTCAGCTCCCGGCGCGGCGTCCTGCTGCCCGGCCTGCTCGGCGTCGAGCTTCTCCGCGATCTCCGCGCGGTAGCGCACGCGGCGGATGCGGCGCACCATGTCGATCACCAGGAGCACGACGGCGACCGCGACGAGGAAGGTGACGACGAACCCGACGACGCCCGGGGTGATCTGGTCCTCACTCGGACCGCTCGACGGAGTCGGGGTCGGTGTCGCGGCCAGCCAGACGGAGGCGCGCAGGAGGGCGTCGGCGATCATCGTTCGGGGATCTCTTCTCTCGAGTCGGGAGGAAGCCGCGATTCTCAGCTTCGTCTCCTAGTCTTGACTCAGCCTACCGCCGCCCCGACGGCAGGCCTGAACGTGTACCGAGAGGCGGAACCGGCGAGCATGGCCGTGACGGAGACCATCGATCGCCGCTACGGGCGTACGCCGCAGCGCAAGCGCCGGGACCGCTGGTTGCTCATCGGCGGCGCGGTCGCCGTCCTCGCGGTCGTCGTCGCCTGGGTCTTCTGGGCGGGCTGGGACAACAACCAGTCCGATCTGGAGGCCACCGACACCGCGTACACCATCCCCGACGCGCATCACGTGGACATCAGCTTCACGATCAACGCACCGAAGGGCACGCCCGTGACGTGCGCCATCCAGGCGCTCAACGAAGACTTCGCGATCGTCGGCTGGCGCATCGTCAGCTACCCCGGCTCCGACCTCCGCATCACCCAGCACACGGAGACGATCCGCACCATCCAGCAGAGCAACACAGGTTTGATTAACACCTGCTGGCTGACCTAGCATTCTGTGGATACGCCCCGACCGAGGTCGGGGCGTCTACTTTACCCACCGGCCCCGGCCGGACGATCTGCCCACGCGGCCATCGCCGCGGGCGCAAAGGAGCTCACCATGGCCCAGGAGACCCCGGTCACCTTTCTGACCCAGGACGCCTACGACCGCCTCGCGGCGGAACTCGAGGAGCTCAGCATCAACGGCCGCAACGAGATCGCGAAGCGCATCGAGGCGGCCCGCGAGGAGGGCGACCTCAAGGAGAACGGCGGCTACCACGCCGCGAAGGACGAGCAGGGCAAGATCGAGGCCCGCATCGTGCAGCTGACCAACCTCCTGCGCTCCGCCACCGTCGGCCACGCGCCCGAGAGCCACGGCGTCGTGGAGCCGGGAACGGTCGTGACCGCGACCATCGCGGGCGACGAGAGCGTCTTCCTCATCGGCAACCGCGAGATCGCGGCCGGCAGCGAGCTGCCCGTCTACAGCGAGCAGAGCCCGCTCGGCGCGGCCATCCTCGGCCTCAACATCGGTGAGAAGACGGAGTACACGGCTCCCAACGGCCGTCAGATCGCCGTGGAGATCACCAAGGTCGAGACCTACGCCGGACAGTAACGGCGTCGCAGCGTCACGACGGGCCCGCGAGAGATCGCGGGCCCGCCGTCGTTGTCACCGGGGTCTCAGAGTGCAGCCTGCAGCCGCGCTCGCGGCGGCAGCGGCCGATGCGCGTCCGAGGCGCGGAACGCGTCGATGGCGAGGGCGGCGAAGCGACGGGCAGCGGCCGTGCGGCCCTCGACCGGAGTGGTCGACAGGGCCCGCCCGGTGAGCAGCACCAGCACGAGATCGTCGATCACGAAGTCGGGCCGCAGGCCTCCCGACGCCTGTGCACGCGCCGCGAGATCGGAGAGCATCTGGAGCAGAGCGGTGCGGTGGACAGTGAAGCTCTGGTCCGACGGGCTCGCGGAGAGGAACGCCTCCACGAAGCCGTGGTTGCGCCCGTTGAGCACGCTGATGCTCTCGATGACGGTGCAGAAGCCGCGCCACGGATCGGGATCGGCGCAGCCGTCGATCACGATCCCCCGGCATGCGCGGAGCTCTTCCGCGAACGCCTCGTCGACCAGGATCTGCTTGGTCGGGAACCGCCGGTAGAGGGTGGCCGGCCCGACGCCGGCGTGCCGGGCGACCTCCCGCATCGTGACGTCGATGCCGCGCTCGGCGAAGAGCCGGCGGGCCGCCTCCAGCACCCGGTCGCGGTTGTCCTGGGCATCGGCGCGGAGCATCTGAGGCAATCGTCCCGTCCTCGTTCTCACTTCGGGTAAGTGGACGGGGGCGTCCACTACCGTGGCCCTCAGTATCGCAGAGTGCGAGCACGACGAGGAGACCACGATGAGAGCAGTGTCCATCCGCCGATTCGGAGACCCGAGCGGGATGGAGGTGGTCGAGGCCCCGTCCCCGGTCGCCGCTGCCGGGCAGGTCGCCATCCGCACCGAGGCCATCGGTGTCGGCGGGGTGGATGCGGTGATCCGGCGGGGCACGCTCGGCGGGTTCGGTTTCCAGGAGGGCCTGATCCCCGGGAGCGAGGTCGCCGGGGTCGTGACCGCGACGGGCGACGGCGTCGACGCATCCTGGATCGGCCGGCGCGTCTGGGCGTTCACGGGGACGGGCGGAGGCTACGTCGAGGAGGCCGTCGCGCAGGTCGCCGACGTGGTCGCACTGCCCGGCGAGCTGACGTCGATCGACGCGGTCACCCTCGGCAGCGCCGCCCCGGTCGCGCACTTCGCGCTCGCCCACGCGCACCTGGCGGCCGGCGAGTCCGTGCTCGTCCGCGGCGCCGCCGGCAGCATCGGGATCGCCGCCGTGGAGCTCGCGGCGCGCGCCGGCGCTGGACCGATCGCCGTCACGACGTCCTCTCCCGCGCGCGGGCAGCGGTTGCGCGAGTTCGGAGCGACCCACGTGCTCGACCGCAGCGGCGCGGGCGATCCCGCCGACCCGGAGAACTTCGACGTGATCATCGACATCGTGGGCGGTGCGGACCTCCCCGGGTTCCTCGACCGGCTCGCGCCGAACGGGCGCCTGGTGCTCGTCGGAGCCGTCGCCGGCTTTCCGCCCGCCGACTTCGGCGCGCACCTGCTGCGGGCGTTCCAGCAGTCGCGCTCGTTCGCGACGTTCAGCCTCGACACCGTGCCGCGGGATGCGCTGCGCTCGGCGCGCACGGAGCTCTTCGCGGCCGCGACGCAGGGCGACCTGCACGCCGTGGTCGAGGCGGTGCTCCCCCTGGATCAGGCGGCGGAGGCCCATCGGCTGATGGACGCCGGCCGGGTGTTCGGGCGGATCGTGCTGACGCCCTGACGACGAGCGGTCGGCGACCGGCTACTCGTAGTCGACGACGGCGTCGTAGCCCGCGGTGCGGAGCGCCTCGATGACCTGCTGCCGGTGCTCGGTGCCGCGGGTCTCGACGCTCACGTCGAGCCCCACCTGGCTGATCTGCAGGCCGCGGCCGTGGCGGGTGTGCAGCACCTCCACCACGTTGGCGTTGACGCCGGCGAGGATCTCGGCGATGCGGGCGAGCTGACCGGGACGGTCGGGCATCATGATCGAGAGCTTGAGGTGGCGGTCGGAGGCGGCGAGGCCGTGCCCGATGACGCGCTGCATCAGCAGCGGGTCGATGTTGCCGCCCGACAGGATGGCGACCGTGGTGCCATCGGCGGCGACCTTGTCGGCGAGGATGGCCGCGACCGCTGCCGCTCCGGCCGGCTCGACGACGAGCTTGGCGCGCTCGAGCAACACCAGCATCGCGCGAGCGATGTCGTCCTCGGTGACGGTGACGACCTCGTCGACCGCGTCGCGGATGATCGAGAAGTTCAGGAGGCCGGGCTTGCTGACCGCGATGCCGTCGGCGATCGTCGGCACCAGTGAGATCTCGGTGGGCTCGCCGGCGGCGAGCGAGACCGGGTAGGCCGCCGCATTCGCGGCCTGCACACCGATCACCCGGATCGTGCGCCCCTCGAGCTGCGCGCGCTGCTTGACCGCGCTCGCGACACCGGAGATGAGGCCGCCGCCACCGATCGGGATGACGATGGTCGTCACCTCGGGGGCCTCGTCGAGGATCTCGAGGCCCAGCGTCCCCTGCCCCGCGACCACGTCGCGATGGTCGAACGGCGGGATCAGCACGGCGCCGGTCTCGGCGGCGAAGTCGGCCGCGGCGCGCAGGGTCTCGTCGACGATGCTGCCGCTCAGCACCACATCGGCGCCGTACGCGCGCGTGGCCTGGAACTTGGGGATGGCGACGCCGACCGGCATGAAGATCGTGGCGTGGATGCCGAGCTCGCGAGCGGCGAAGGCGACGCCTTGCGCGTGGTTCCCGGCCGAGGCGGCGACGACGCCGCGGGCGCGCTCCTCGGCGTCGAGCTTCGACAGCCGGTTGTAGGCGCCGCGGATCTTGTACGACCCGGTGCGCTGGAGGTTCTCGCACTTGAGCAGCACGGGCGCGCCGAGCACGTCGGTCAGGTAGCGCGAGCTCTCCATCGGAGTGGGCTGGGCCACGCGCGACACGATGGCGCGCGCGGCTTCGATCTCGTCCAGGCCGGGGCCGGCGAAGGGAGTGCGCGTGGAGTCGGTCACGGTAGCCACTCGCACAGCCTACTCGCCGCCATATTCCGCGCCGTGTATGCGGTCGGAACGACCATCAGGCCCGGGGGCGACGCACGGCGCGCGGGACGGTCTCCCAGATGGCGCCCGCCGGCGGGCTGAACGCGACCTGCTCCTTCCCGCGCCATGCCCCGCTGGAGATGTAGTGCACCATCACGTTCAGCACGGCGACGAACGGCACCGCGAAGAGGGCGCCCGGGATGCCGGCGAGCAGCGACCCTCCCGCCACCGCCAGCACCACCGCGAGCGGGTGGACCTTGACCGCGGTGCCCATGATGAGCGGTTGCAGCACGTGCCCCTCCACCTGCTGCACCAGAAGGACGACGCCGAGCATGATGAGCGCGAAGACCCAGCCCTTGAACACCAGGGCGATGAAGACGGCGAGGGCGCCGGTGACCACCGCGCCGACGATCGGGATGAACGAGCCGAGGAACACGAGCACGCTGATCGGGATGACCAGGGGCAGACCCAGGAAGAACGCGCCGAGGCCGATGCCCAGGGCGTCGATCGACGCGACGAGGATCTGCACCTTGGCGAAGTTGCGGAGCGTCACCCAGCCCGCCTGCCCGGCGCCGTCGATCGCGGCGCGGGCGTTGCGCGGGAAGATGCGCACGATCCAGCCCCAGATGCTCTTGCCGTCGATCAGGATGAACAGCACGCTGAAGATCGTCAGCAGGGCGCCGGCCAGCACGTGGCCCACCGTCGAGCCCAGGGAGAGCGCACCCGAGATGAAGACCTGGCTGTCCTCCTGGATGGAGGTCCAGAGCGACTGGAAGGCGCCGTTGATCTGGTCCTCGCTGAGGCCGAGGGGGCCGGTCGTGAGCCAGGAGCGGAACTGGTCGAACGCGGCGACCGACTGGGTCTGGAGCTCGTGGCTCTCGCGGCTGACCTGCCAGATCGCGAGGTAGAGAAGTCCGCCGACCACGACGACGAGGGCCACGAGCGCGGCGACGATCGCCAGCCAGCGCGGCCACCCGTGGCGGTGCAGGAGGTCCTTGAACGGCACGAGCAGCGCAGCCAGGAGGACGGCGATCAGCACCGGGATGACGATCAGGCGCAGTTGGACGATGAGGAAGACCACGACAGCGATGACCGCGCCGATGACCAGGAGCCGCCACGACCAGGCACCTGCCAGGCGCACCCCGCGGGGAAGCGACGCATCGACCGGCTCGAGCCCGTCGAGGGACTCCCCGAGCTCGCGGCGTCGGCGCAGGAACCACGATCGCGCGGGTGCGCGGTTCTCGCCAGCGGGCGGGGGGACGGAGGTCTCGCTGTCGGCCATGCCCGTCAGTCTAGGCGGGCTCCTCGCGCTTCCTCAGGGTGCTCTCAGGAGGCGTCGATGAAGTCACAGGGAGCACCCAGGATGGTCGCTCCCCTCCCTCGAGATGACTGGGGCTGCGGTGGGTCGCCGGTCGTGCCCGCGCGCCTCGCCTAGGGTCAGGAGGACAGCGACCACCCTCGATCACAGCGAACAGCACCGCATGACTGCACCTCCCCCCTCCGCGCCCGCGACCGGCGCCGGGCCCCGCCGCATCCTCATCCGATTGAAGGAGAGCGCCGCGCTGCCCTCCGCCTTCGGCACGCTGCTCGCCGCGGTCGTGCTCTTCCTCGTCGTCTTCGGACTCGTGATGGTGCTCTCGGCCTCGTCGGTGGAGTCGTTCACCGACGGCAACGGCTTCTTCGGCCGGTTCGGTTCGCAAGGAGGCTACGCCGTGCTCGGCGTCGTGCTGATGGTGATCGTCGCGCGGCTGCCGCGCCGGACCGTGCAGCGGGTCGCCGTCGTCGTGCTGGTGCTCTCGTGCGTGCTGCAGATCCTCGCCCTCGCGACGCCGCTGGGCGTGAAGATCGGCGACAACACGAACTGGATCCGCATCGGCCCGATCGCCGGCCAGCCGTCGGAGGGCATCAAGCTCGGCCTGGTGATCTGGCTCGGGATGATGCTCGGCCGCCGTCCGGAGGAGCTCCAGGACTGGCGCACCCTGGCCCGACGGATCGTGCCCGTTGCCGGGCCCGCGCTCCTGCTCGTCGTGCTCGGCGGCGACCTCGGCACCACCGTCGTGATGGCGGCGTTCACGCTGGGCGCCCTCTACTTCGCCGGCGTTCGTCTCAAGCACCTGGGCGTCGTACTGGGTGCCGGAGCGTTCGTCGCCATCCTGATCGCCCTCTCCAGCGCCACGCGCCGCGGCCGGATCTCCGCCTTCTTCGGCGGCACGAGCGCGGTCAACCCCGACGTGAACTGGCAGGTCGACAACGCGCACTACGCGCTGGCATCGGGGGGCCTGTGGGGTGTCGGCCTCGGCAACTCCCATGCCAAATGGTCCTGGCTGCCGTCCGCGGACACCGACTTCATCTTCGCGGTGATCGGTGAGGAGCTCGGCCTGATCGGCGCGTGCGTCGTGCTGCTGCTCTTCGCGATGCTGGCCGTGCTGATGGTGCGCCTGGTGCGGACGACGCCGGACCCCGTGGTGCGCATCACCACCGGCACCGTGCTCGTCTGGCTGATCTTCCAGGCGTTCGTGAATATCGGGGTGGTGCTCGGGCTGATCCCGACCCTGGGCGTTCCGCTGCCCTTCATCTCCGCCGGAGGGACGGCGCTCATCGCGTCGCTCGTCGCCATGGGCGTCGTGCTCTCCTATACCCGCCGACCGCCGCGGTCCCCGCTGGACGGGCTCGACCGAGCGCACGTCGCCGCCGGCCGAGCGGGCGGCGACGTGCCCCCGGCCCTCAGACGACCGGGGAGACGGTGGCCGGCGCGCCGCTGAGCGCGATGTTCACGCGCTCCCCGAGGGCGAGCACGTCCCCCGCGGCGTGCTGCACGGCCAGTTCGGTGCCGTCAGCCAGCCGCACGTTCGTGCGCCGGAGCGCGCCGAGGAAGCTGGAGGTCAGCACCTCGCCCGGCAGGCCGTTCGCCCCGAGCACCACGTCCTCGGGCCGGATGTAGGCGGTGACCGGACCGTCGGCCGCGGCCGACGCGAGCGGGACCTCCTGGCCGAGGACGGTGAGCCGGCCCCCTGCGACCGTGGCGGGGAGGCGGTTGGTGAGGCCGACGAACTCGGCGACGAACGCCGATGCGGGCCGGCGGTAGAGCTCCTCCGGCCGGCCGATCTGCTCGATCCCGCCCGCCCGCATGACGGCAACCCGATCGGCGACGGCGAGCGCCTCCTCCTGGTCGTGCGTCACGAAGAACGTCGTGATGCCGAGCTCCGTCTGGATGCGGCGGATCTCCTCCCGCAACTGCACGCGCACTTTGGCGTCCAGCGCGGAGAGCGGCTCGTCGAGCAGCAGCACGCGGGGCCGGGTGACGAGCGCACGCGCCAGGGCGACGCGCTGCTGCTGTCCGCCGGAGAGCTGGTGCGCGTAGCGCGCGCCGTGCTGGCCGAGGCCGACCAGCTCGAGCGCCTCGGCGGCACGGCGGCGTCGTTCGGCGGCGGGCACCTTGCGCATCCGGAGCCCGAACTCGACGTTCTGGGCCGACGTCAGGTGCGGGAAGAGCGAGTACGACTGGAACACCATCCCGAGGTCGCGCCGGTTGGCCGGCTCGTCGGTGACATCCCGGCCGTCGACGAGGATGCTGCCCGCGTCGACGCGCTCGAGCCCGGCCAGGGCACGGAGCGCGGTGGTCTTGCCGCAGCCGCTCGGACCGAGCAGGGCGATCAGCTCGCCCGGCTCGGCCGCGAGGTCGAGCCCGTTCAGGCCGGCGCCGCCGCCGAAGTCGCGGACGAGGCCGCGCAGCTCGACGGTGCTGCCGTGCCCGGCGGCGAGGGTGGGGGCGACCGTGTCGACGGTCGACGGGAGAGCGGACATGCCTAACCTTTCGCGGTGCGCCGCCGGGCCGCGACGAGGCGGTCGACGACGACGAGGAGGACGAAGGCGAACACCAGCGCGAGGAGCGCGAAGATGACCGCGACGAACGGATCGGACTGCGAGACCAGCAGCAACGAGGTCTGCAGGTTCACCCGGCTGAGCAGGGAGGCGATCGTGAACTCGCCGAGCACGACAGCGACCGAGAGCGCGGAGGCGGCGAGGATGCCGCGCCGCAGGTTCGGCACGATCGCGCGCCAGAACACGGTGCCCCATCCCGCGCCCAGCGATCGGGCCGCCTCGCTCAGCGTGATGAGGTCGATGGCCGCGACGTTGCTCTGGATCGCCCGATAGGCGTACGGCAGGACGGTGATCCCGTAGGCGAACGCGAGCGTCCAGGTGCCGGACCCGAAGATCTGCGTGACCACGGCGTACGTCGGCGCCAGGCCGACGACCATCACGATCGCCGGGATCATGATCGGCAGCAGGCAGACGGCCTCCAGCACCCTCCGGAGCCGGGCGAACCGGAGCTCGACCAGCACCATCGTGGGCAGGAGGACGAGGAGCACGATCGCGACCGTCACGACCGCGAGCACCAGCGAGTTGCCGAGGCCCTGGTACACGCGGTCGTAGCGGGTGGTCTCGCCGCTGAAGACGGCCTCCCAGCGATCGAAGCTGTACACGCCGGGCTTCGCGGTGCGCAGGGTGAACTCGAGCATCGAGAGCAGCGGGATGAGGAAGAAGAGGCCCAGCAGCGTCCAGATGATCGTGCGCGCGACCGGCCCCGGGCCGAGCCGCAGCTGCGCGGCGCGCCGGCTCATCGCTGCCACCGGGCGGTGCGGCGCACGAGCGCCGAGTACGCGAGCATGACGACGACCATGACGACCAGCATCCCGAGCGCCATCGCACCGGCGAGGTTGGCGCGACCGAGCACGGTCTCGCTGATGAGCGCCTGGCGGATCTGCAGGGAGACGATGTTGTTCGCCTGCCCGACCAGCGCGGCAGCGGTCGCGTACGACGAGAAGGCGTTGGCGAACAGGAGCAGGAGGCTGCCCAGGAACGACGGCAGCAGGATCGGGCCGCCGACGCGGGTCCAGTAGGTCCAGCGGCTGCCGCCGAGGGTGGCGGTCGCCTCCAGCCACTGCGGGCGCAGCCCCTCCAGCGCCGGCAGGAAGGTGATGACCATGAGCGGGATCTGGAAGTAGAGGTACGGGAGGATCAGGCCGGGCACCGTGTAGAGCCAGACGCCGTTCTCGTAGATGTTGATGTGGAACTGGTTGCGGAGCAGCACCGTGACGAGCCCTTGGGCGCCGATTGTCGCGATGAACGCGAACGCGAGCATGACGCCGCCGAACTGGGCCAAGACGCTGCTGGCCGAGTCGACCAGGGACCGGCCGAAGCCGCCGGGACGCGAGCCGAGGAGCGCGAAGCACAGGGCGGCGCCGGCGATCGCGCCGACGACGGCGGTCACGGCGGAGAGCCAGAAGGCGCCGAAGAACGAGCCGGCGATGGCGGGCTCGGCGAGGCCGCTGAGATTGGCCCAGGTGAACCGGCCCTCCCCGTCCACGAAGCCGCTGCCGACGGCGACAAGCGTGGGCACGGCGAGGAAGATCACGACGTAGAAGGCGAACGGCGTCAGCCCGAGCGCCGCGACGAGGCCGCGCGGCCGGCGGCGGGAACGCGCGGGCCGGGGGCCGGACGGCGGCTGCCGCCGGGTCGCCCCGGCGGCAGCGCTGTCGACCGCCGACGCCGGGGCGTCAGCGAGGGTGCGGGTCATCAGCCGACCGCGTTGGCCCAGGTGGAGTTGAGGAGCGTGCCGGCGTCGGTGGCCTGCTTCTCCGTCATCACGGCGACCTCGTCGAGCTTGCCCGGGAACTCCTTGGTGTCGAGCGTCTTGGCCTTCTCCATGGCGTCGACGCGGGCCGGGTAGGCGCCGCCCTTCAGCCACGCGTTCTGAGCGGCGTCGCTGTAGAGGTACTCCTCCCACAGGCGCGCGGCCGCCGGGTGCGGGGCGTCCTTGTTGATGGCCTGGTTGTAGTAGCCGACGTACGCCTTGCCGGGGAGGACGACGTACTTCCAGTCGATGCCGCCCGACGTGATCGTGTCGGAGGTCGTGTAGCCCTTCTGGTTGAACGACCAGTCGAGCAGGACGGGGGTCTCGCCCGAGGCGATGGTGTTCGGCTTGCCGTCGGCGGCGTTCCAGTTGCCCGCGGCCTTCAGCTTGGAGAACCAGTCGACGCCGGTCGTCAGGTCGTCGAGGCTACCACCGGCCTGAAGGGTCGCCCACGCGACCGCACCGGCCGCGGCGGCCGCCTGGGTCGGGTTGCCGTTGAGCGCGACCGCGCCCTTGAACTCGGGCTTGAGGAGGTCGTCGAAGGTCTTCGGCGGCGTCTTGATCTTGTTGGCGTCGTAGCCGACCGCCATCACGCCGTAGTAGCCGACCTTCCAGAGGCCGTCCTTCTCCTTCTGGTCGGCGGGGATGTCGTCCCAGCCGGTCGGCTTGTACGGCGCGAAGTACTCGGTGTTGGCGAGCGCGACGGACGAGCCGATGTCGAAGGTGTCGGGCGCGGTGTCCTGCCCCTTGAGCTTCTTGGCGGCGTCGATCTCCTCCTGGCTGGAGGCGCTGTCCTGGCTGGGGTTGATCGTGATGCCGTACTTCTTGGTGAAGCCGTCGAAGATCTCCTGGTAGTTCGCCCAGTCGCCGGGGGTCGCGATGATGTTGAGGCTGCCCTCCTTCTTCGCGGCGGCGACGAGTGCGTCCATGCCGCCGGCCGAGGCGACGTCGGTGGCGGTGGATGCCTTGTTGCTGTCGGCGGTGCTGCTTGCGTCCGCTCCGCCCGAGCAGGCGGCGAGCGAAAGGGCGACCACGGTGGCCGCGGCCGCGAGGCCGGCGACGCGTGCGCGCTTGTTGATCACGGAATATCCTCCAGTGCACGGGTTAGACCGGGCGTGCGCCCGGTCCGACTGCCACGGTAGGCAGCGCGGGAGACGCGCCGGCCAGCGAGCGGTGACGCGCAGGTGAACTCGTGGTGTCGGCCGTCCTCGATAGGGTCGACCCGTGGTCGCACTGGTCTCCGCCGAACTCCGTTCCCCCGACGTCGTCTCCCCCGCGCTCGCGCGTCGCATCGCGCTCGGTGCCCAGGGCTTCGGGCGTCCGCGGCCTGCGGTGGTGGGCACCCGGCAGCTGAACGGCCTCGTGGACCGGCTCAACCTGCTGCAGATCGATTCCGTGAACGTCTTCGAGCGCAGCCACTACCTCCCCGCCTTCGCCCGGCTCGGCGCCTACGACCGCTCGCTGCTCGACCGGCTGACGTTCGACGCCCGCGGCCCGCACACCGAGTACTGGGCGCACGAGGCCGCGTTCATGCGCAAGGAGGACTGGCCGCTGTTCCGCTGGCGGATGGAGTCGTACCGCCGGAGGTACGGCGCCGACAGCTGGTTCGAGGCCAACCGCGAGACGGTCGAGTGGCTGCGCCGGGAGCTGGCGGCGAGCGGCCCCCTCGCCGCGAGCGAGATCGAGCACGACGCCAACACACGCACCGGGCCGTGGTGGGGCTGGTCGGCCGTCAAGCGGGCTCTCGAATTTCTCTTCCTGTTCGGCGAGGTCGCCATCGCGGGCCGCACCCGCTTTCAACGCCGGTACGCCCTCGTGGAGGACGTGCTCGACGCGAGCGTGCTCGACCGGTCCGTCACTACGGAGGACTCCGTCCGCGAGCTCATCCGCCGCTCCGCGGTCGCACACGGCATCGGCACCGCGAACGATTTCGCCGACTACTACCGCATCAAGGTCGCGCCCGCGACGGCGGCGATCCGCGACCTGGAGGACGCCGGCGAGCTCATCCCCGTCCGGGTGCCCGGGTGGGAGTCGGGTGGCCGGCCCGCGGCGGCGTGGATGCACCGCGACGCGCGGCGTCCTCGTCGCATCGAGGGTGCCGCACTGCTGTCACCGTTCGACCCCGTCGTGTGGTTCCGTGACCGCGGTCTGCGGATGTTCGGCTTCCACTACCGCATCGAGATCTACACTCCCGCTCCACAGCGCGTCTACGGTTACTACTCGCTGCCGATCCTGCTCGACGACGCCCTGGTCGGCCGCATCGACCTCAAGAGCGACCGTCAGGCCGGCGTGCTGCGCGTGCAGTCCGCGTGGACCGAGCCTGGCGCGCCCGCGGCGACCGCGGAACGCCTCGGGCCGCTCCTGGCCGAGACCGCCGCCTGGCAAGGGCTCGGCACCGTGGAAGTCTCGCCGGGTGCCCGCGGAAACCTCGTGCCGACGCTCAGCGCCGAACTGGCGACCCTCGGCTGACCGGGACGACGGACGATGGACGAAGCCGACACTGACGACAGACCGTCGCACTACGTCGCCGTCCTGGTGAATCCGGACGGCTCCGTGTACACGGAGGTCGAGCTGGCCTTCGTCGACGGCGCCCCGGCGGACCCGGTGCGGGACGTCGTGACCGTGGGCGAGCAGACGGTCACCACGGTGTGGCGACCGATCGACGAACCGCCCACCGGGCACCGGGTGCGCTACCGGCTGGCGACGGGCGCACGCTGACCTCGACCACGGCTAGGGTGACGGGATGCGGATCGTCGTCTCCGGAACCCACGCCAGCGGGAAGAGCACCCTCGTCTCCGACTTCGCGCTTCGCCATCCGGGCTTCACCGTGCTGCCCGACCCTTTCGATCTCATCGACGAGATGTGGGACGGTCCGAGCGCAGCGATGTTCGCCTCCCAGCTCCGGATCGCAGCGGATCGGCTCGAGCCCGGTCGGGACGCGGGCGACGTCATCGCCGAGCGCGGCCCCCTCGACTTCCTCGCCTATCTGGTGGCTCTCGGCGAGACCACCGGATCCGTCCCCTCTCCCGAGCTCCTCGAACGCTGCGCGGAGATCACTGCTGCGGCATTGCGGCACGTCGACCTGCTCGTCGTGCTGCCCCTCACCGCGGCGGATCCGATCGACGTCGGTGAGGACGAGGATCCTGAACTGAGAAGCGCGATGGACGACGCCCTTCTGGAGCTCATCGACGACCCCGACCTCGTCGGGACGAACCTGGTCGTCGAGGACGTCGTCGGCACGCCGGAGGAGCGACTCGCCCTGCTTGAGGCGCTGGCGAGCGAGCGAGGCGCGTCGCAGACGCGCTCCTAGAAGCCGGCGCCCATCTTCTCGAGGCGTTCGACGCGCTCGGGGATCGGCGGGTGGGTGCTGAACAGGCGGCTCATCAGGCTCGGCTTGAGCGGCTCGGCGATCCACAGGTGCGCCATCGAGGTGTTCTGCTTGCGCATCGGCTGCGCGTAGGTCTCCAGCTTGAGCAGAGCGCTCGCGAGCGCGTCCGGGTGACGAGTGGTCATCGCCCCCGTCGCGTCGGCCAGGTACTCGCGCTGACGCGAGACGGCCAGCTGGATGAGGGTGGCGAGCAGCGGCGCGACGATCGCGGCGACGAGGCCGAAGACGAGGATGACGGGGTTGCCGCCTCCACCGCCGCCGTTGTTGTTGTTACCGCCGCGATTGTTCCCGCCGATGGCGCCGAAGAATGCCATGCGCATGAAGATGTCGGCGACGAGGCCGATCGCGACGGTCAGCCCGAAGACGATCATCGAGAGCCGGATGTCGTAGTTGCGCACGTGCCCGAGCTCGTGCGCCATCACGCCCTCGAGTTCGGCGTCGGTCATGATGTCGAGCAGCCCGGTGGTCGCGGCGACGGAGGCGTGCTCCGGGTCGCGCCCGGTCGCGAAGGCGTTCGGTGCCGGATCGTTCACGATGTAGACCGCCGGCATCGGCGTCCCGGTCGCGATCGAGAGGTTCTCGACGACGTTCCAGAGCCGCGGGTTGTCGGCCTTCGTGATCTGCACGGCCCCCGACATGCTGAGCGCCTGGCTGCTCGCCATGAAGTACTGGAACACCGAGAAGAGCACGGCGCCGATCACGATGACGACGAAGATCGTCCAGCTGTTGTAGAGGTACGCGGCCAGCCAGCCGAGCGCGCCGATGATGATCAGGAACAGCAGGATGATGAAGACGGTGTTGCGCTTGTTCCTGGCGATCGCTCTGTACATCGAGGCCCTAGAACTGGACGCGCGGAGGTTCGGCGATCGCGGCGAGGTTGTCGACCTCGAAGAAGTCGCGCTCGCTGAAGCCCAGGCGACGGGCGAAGAGGTTGTTCGGGAACACCTTGATCTTGGTGTTGAACTCGCGGACGCCACCGTTGTAGAACCGGCGCGACGCCTGGATCTTGTCCTCGGTGTCGACGAGGTCGGCCTGCAGCCGGAGGAAGTTCTGGCTCGCCTGCAGCTGCGGGTACGCCTCGGCCACCGCGAAGATGCTCTTCAGGGCGGACTGCATGTGGCCCTCGGCCACGGACGCGTCGGCCGGTCCCTGGGCGGACAGCGTCTCGGCGCGCGCCTGGGTGACCGCCTCGAAGACGCCCTTCTCGTGCGCCGCGTAGCCCTTGACCGTCTCGATGAGGTTCGGTATGAGGTCGGCACGGCGCTTGAGCTGCACCGTGATGTCGCTCCACGCCTCGTCCACGCGCACCTTGAGCGTCACGAGGGAGTTGTACGTGGCCCACAGGTAGATCCCGATGATCGCGACGATCACGACGACGATGATGACCGGAATGAGCCATTCCATTTTCGGGTACTCCTTGCGTGGGGGCGCGGACGGTTGGGGCGCACGATCATCCTAACGGCGGTCGATGTGCCTCCCACCGCCTTCCCATGACTCTCAAAGCTAGGTGGCGGGCACCTCCGAGATCGCGGCTGTGCGAAGGACCCCGGGGTGCACAATGGACGCGTGAGCGAGGTGGCCGAGCGGCGCGGCAGAGGGCGTCCGCGCAAGGCGCGCGGGGCGGCGTCCGCACGCGACGCGATCGTGCGCGCCGCCGCGGAGGAGTTCGTCGAGCGCGGCTACGAGGCCGCCTCCTTGCGCGCGGTCGCCCGGCGGGCGGGCGTCGACTCCGCCCTTGTCCACCACTACTTCGACGGCAAGGCGGACCTGTTCGCCGCCGCCCTGGAGGCACCCCTGCGCCCGGACCGGGTCCTGGACGTCGTGCTCAGCGCCCCGCGCGAGGAGATCGGCGAGCGCCTCGTCGGCTACCTGTGCGAGCAGCTCGACGACGGCCCGGCCGCGGGACGGATGGTCGTCGTGCTCCGCACGGCGCTCGGCAGCGGTCCGGGGACGCGCATGGTGCGCGAGTTCCTGACCCGTGAGGTGTTCTCCCGCCTCGCCGCCCTGAACGACGGCGCGGACGACGCCGAGCTGCGCGCCGATCTGGCCTCGGCGCAGATCGTCGGCCTCATCGTGACCCGCTACGTGCTGAAGCTGGAGCCGGTGGCGGCGGCGTCGGCGGACGAGCTGGCGCGCCGGGTGGGCCCGGTGCTGCAGTGGCACCTGTTCGGAACGCCCCTCGGCTAGCCGCCGCTCTTGACCCGGCGGTGCGCACCGGCGAATAATTCACCACATGATGAATTACTCGCCCGGCACGGAGACACCCGCCGATGCCGCCGTCGTCGTGGACGGCCTGCGGGTGAAGCGCGGCCGGGCGATGGTGCTCGACGGGCTGTCGATCAGCGTGCCCCGCGGGCAGGTCGTGGGGCTGCTCGGACCGAGCGGGTGCGGCAAGACCACCCTGATGCGCTCGATCGTCGGCGTGCAGCGCGTGGCCGGCGGCACCGTGACTGTGCTCGGGCAACCGGCGGGGACCGCAGCGCTGCGGCACCGGGTCGGCTACGTCACCCAGTCCGCCAGCGTCTACGACGACCTGACCGTGACGCAGAATCTGCAGTACTTCCGCCGGGTGCTGGGAGCGGGCGCCGACGACGTGGCGCGCGCGATCGCGGCCACCGACCTCGGCGCGAACGCCGCCCAGCTCGTCTCCACGCTCTCGGGAGGACAGCGCAGCCGGGTCTCCCTCGCCGCCGCCCTGCTCGGCTCCCCCGACGTCCTCGTCCTGGACGAGCCGACCGTCGGCCTCGACCCGCTGCTCCGCGCCGACCTCTGGGACCTGTTCCACCGCCTCGCGGAGGGAGGCACCAGCCTCCTGATCTCCAGCCACGTGATGGACGAGGCGACCCGCTGCGACCGCCTGCTGCTGATGCGGGAGGGCGCCGTCATCGCGGACAGCACACCGGACGAGCTCCTCGCCGAGACCGGTGCGGTGGATGCGGAGGGTGCGTTCCTCGCCCTGCTGCGCCGGCGGCATCCGCGCCACCAGCTGCCGGACGGGGACGAGCGATGAACGCGACCCGCACCTTCGCCACCGCGGGCCGGGTGCTCACACAGATCCGGCACGATCCGCGCACCGTCGGCCTCCTCGTCCTCGTCCCCGCTCTGCTGACCGGCCTCGTGGCGTGGATCTTCACCGACACGGACGTGTTCCAGACCATCGGGCCGGCGATGCTGGCGCTCTTCCCCTTCATCGTGATGTTCCTCGTGACGAGCATCACCACGCTGCGGGAGCGGCGGACCGGCACGCTGGAGCGCCTGCTCTCCATGCCGCTCGGCAAGGGCGACTTCCTCCTGGGCTACACGCTCGCGTTCGCGCTGCTGGCGATCGTCCAGTCGTGCGTCGCCGTCGGCTTCGCCGTCTGGGTCTGCGGGCTCGACATCGCGGGGAACGTCTGGCTGCTGCTCGCCGTGGCGGTGGCCGACGCCATCCTGGGGACGACGCTCGGCCTCTTCGTCAGCGCCTTCGCGCGCACGGAGTTCCAGGTGGTGCAGTTCATGCCCGTCATCGTCTTCCCGCAGGTGCTGCTCGGCGGGGTCTTCCTCCCGCGCGACCAGCTCCCGGATGTGCTGCACGCGATCAGCGACTGGCTCCCGCTCTCCCACGCCATCGACGCCCTGAACGCCGTCGCGACCGACTCGCATGACGCGGCATACGTCGGCGGCGAGCTGCTCATCATCGGCGCGTTCTCGCTCGGCGCCGTGGTGCTGGGCGCGCTGACGCTCCAGCGCCGAACGCCCTGAACCGTGCTGGCACGGATGGGCAGCGCCGGAGACACCGGGCTAGGGTGATCACCGTGAGCGTCGAGTACGGAATGGAACTCGGCGGCATGGGGGCTCTTGTCGACAAGCTGCGCTCTGCCGTCCGAGACATCGAAACGGAACTGTCCACCCTGGACGAGCAGGCCGCACGCCTGCGCTCCTCCTGGACCGGAGAGGCCTCGGCGGCCTACGACCGGGCCCACGCCGAATGGACGGCCTCGTTGAGCGCGCTGAACGCGGCGCTCGACCGGTCCGCTTCCGCCGCCGAGAACGCGGTCAACCGGCACCTCGCCGCGCGTGCGGAGGTGGCGGCCCTGTGGAAGTGAGGCCCGGACTCGATGCGGACCCGGCGGCGCGGTCGCGACGGCTGCTCGCCGAGGCGCGTGCCGTGCAGGCCGACCTCGCCGCCTTCCTCGCGTCGTCGCGCGCCCAGCTCGCGGAGGGCTTCGGACCTCCAGCGGTGACCGCCGAGTACGGCGAGGACGGCGTGCTGGCTTATCTCCGGATCGATGCGGAGGCGCGCAAGCAGCTCACGGAGGCCCAGCTCCTCGCGCAACTCGAGGCGGCGCTCATCGTGAGCCCGGCCATCGGCGTCTCCGGCGACCCGCGAGCGCTCGCCCGCCGGCTGAACGCGCTGATCGCCTCCGCATCCGCGCAGCAGGAGCGACGAGCGCGCGAGGAGTTCTCGACCCGCGACGGCGCCCTCACGCTGCAGAGCGTCGACGGCCGGCCGGTCGGTGTCACGACCCGGCCGGGCTGGGTCCTGTCCGAGCCGTCGACGGAACTCGGCTCGGCGATCGTCCAGCTCGCACGACAGGCGGCGGTGGCCGCCGAAGACGAAAGGGGGACGGTGTGACCGACACCGTGGTCATCAACGGAGCCGTTCTCGAGAAGGACGCCGAGAGCGTGTGGCAGGCCGGCGCAGACACCCTGAAGGGGATGACGTCCGCACTGCCCACCATCGCTGCTCCCGATTTCTCGATCATCCCCGGCGGCCAGGAGGCGGCGAAGCTCTACGTGACCGCCCGCCAGGCCCTCGCCGACTACATGGACGGCGGCCAGAGCGAGTTCCTCGCGTTCGAGCACCTGCTGCTGCAGACCGCGATCGCGTACGGGAAGGCGCACGGCGCCACCGTCGAGGACATCACCCGCATGGAGAAGGAGCTCGAATCATGAGCTACGTCGACGTCATCCGCGACCAGATCGTCGAGCAGCTGGAGTCGGGACAGAAGGGCCTCGACTGGATCGACAGCAACGGCCCCTCCATCATCCGGACCGCGCTGAACATGTATCTCGACACGGTCCTCCACCTGCCGGTGCCTGGCTTCGTCACCGACCGGCTGGCCAATGAGGCCATCGAGAAGATGCACGAGGCGACGAAGGAGATCCGCAAGTCGCTCGAGGAGGCGGAGCGGCAGATCGCCTACGTCGGAAGCCCCGACCGGCTCCGTGCCGCCGCGTCCGCCATCGGCGACAAGGTCGTCACCCCGGCGCGCGACCTCGCGTCCGGCATCGTCCTCGGCAAGCTGCCCTCGACCTCCCCCTCCAACTGGAACGACGGGGAGGCCAGCGGCAACTACGTGCGCGCCGTGGACGGCCGCGACGACGCGGTGACGGCGATCGACACGTATGCGAACCCGATCTCCTCGGCGCTCGACGACCTGGCCGACGCCATCGAGAACTACTACCTCTCGCTGCTCGCAGCGGTGGTGGGCGTATGCACCTTCATCCTCAGCATGGTCGAGACCATCCTGAGCCTGGTCGGCGTCATCACGGCGCCGGCGGCGATCATCGGCGTCGTCGGGATGCTGCTCGGCGGGATCACCGCCGGGATAGCCATCTTCCAGCTCGCCGTCACCGCGGAGCAGAACGCGCGATCCATCACCGGCGGCCTGAGCGGAGACGTGCCCGAGTGGCCGAGGGTCCTCGCGTGACCGCCCCGGCGACGTCGGGCGTCGCGCTCCCTGATGCCTTCGGCGGCTCGATCCGCACGTGGCGGGCCGTCGGCGTCACCGCGCTCAGCGTGGCGATCCTGGGTGCGTTCGCCGTGCTCGTGCTGCTTTTCGTCGGCCTGTACGCGCACAACTATGCGCCGCTGCTGATCACCGGGCTCGTCACGGCGGTGCTCGCGCTGATCGGGATCGTCTCGGTGTTCGTGCTGCTCGCGAAGCAGAACGACCAGCGCAACGCCCTGTCCGACGCCCTCACGCTCGGCGGACACCCGGGCGTCGACGTCCGTCGGCTCCAGGTCGGCCGCCCGGTGCCGTCGCCGCAGGGCGTCGAGCTGCGGCTGCGGCGCGAGAAGGACGACGCGGGGGCGCCCTGGCTCCTGGTCGACGCGTACTCCTACGCGCCGCGCCCGACGGCGTAGCCGCCTACTCCCCCAGCACGCGCCGCAGGTAGGTGTTCTCGAAGCGGCGCTGCGGGTCCAGGCGGTCGCGCACGGCGAGGAAGTCGTCGAACCGCGGGTACACGGTGCGCAGCGAGTCCGCGTCACGGTAGTGCATCTTGCCCCAGTGCGGGCGGCCTCCGTGCGCCATCATGATCTGCTCGACCGCGTGGAAGTACGCGCTCGGGTCCTCCCGGTAGTAGCGGTGCACGGCGATGTAGCCGGTCTCTCGGCCGTACGCGGTCGAGAGCCAGTTCTCGTCAGCGGCGGCCGAGCGCACCTCGATCGGGAACGAGATGCGCCACCCGCGCTTCTCGATGAGGGCCTTCACCTCGTCGAGCGCCTCCGGAACCGCCTCGCGCGGGATCGCGTACTCCATCTCGCGGAAACGCACCGTCCGATTCGTGACGTAGACCCGTGGCGAGTGATCGGTGAAGTCGCGGTTGCCGGTGAGCTTCTGCGCGAGCCGGCTGAACGGCGGCACGATCGCCGGGACCACGGTGCCGACCGCGCACACGCCGCGGTAGAGGCCGTTGGCGAGGAACTCGTCGTCCATCCACCGCCCGACCGGTGAGAGCGGGGCGCGCTTCTCGGTGAGCGGCAGCCGGGTGTTGGTCTTGGTGAGCGCCGTCTCGGTGTGCGGGAACCAGTAGAACTCGAAGTGGTCCTCACCGGCCGACCGGTGCAGGTAGCCGTCGAGCGCGTCCTGCAAGGGCTCCGGCCGTTCGACGGCCTGGAGCAGGAAGGCGGGCACGCACTGGAGGGTGATGTCGAGGATGACCCCGAGCGCGCCGAGCCCGAGCCGCGCGGCCGGGAGCAGCTCGGCGTTCTCGGTCTCGCTGATCCGCAGCACCTCCCCCTCGCCGGTCACGAGGGTGAGCGCGACGATCTGGGTGGCGAGGCCGCCGAACGACCCGCCTGTGCCGTGCGTGCCGGTGGAGGTCGCACCCGCAATGGTCTGGCGGTCGATGTCGCCCATGTTCTGCAGGGCGAGGCCGTGCGGGCGCAGCAGGGCCGGGAGCTGGTGCAGGTGGGTCCCGGCCGCGAACGTGACACGGCCGCGCTCGAGGTCGACATCCAGGACGCCGGTGAGCGACTCCAGGTCGAGGAGCACCCCGGGGGCGGCCGAGATGGCGGTGAAGCTGTGCCCGGCCCCGATCGCCTTGACGCGCATCCCCTGCTTCGCGGCTGCGGCGACGGCGCGCTGCACCGCGTCCGGGGTGGCCGGCCGCTCGATGCGCTGAGGGCGGATGGACTCGCTGCGACCCCAGTTGCGCCAGACGCCGGTGCGGCCGTCGACCGCCGTCACAGGAACACCTTGCCCTCGCCGCGGTAGCTCGGGGTCTCGCCGACGACCGTCGCGCGGCCGTCGACGACGTCGACGAGGTGGAAGACGTCGACGTGCTCGCTCAGCTCGCCGGACTTGGTGTGACGCAGCCAGACGCGGTCGCCGATGCGCATCACACTGGCGGCGGCGCCGGTCAACGGTGTCTGCACCTCGCCGGCCATCTCGCGGTCGACCATCGACAGGCCGGTCGGCCAGACGACCTTCGGCATCCGATCGGTGCCGGGAGGCCCGGACGCGATCCACCCGCCGCCGAGGAGCGTCGCGATGTCCGGGCTCGGGCGCCGCACGACGGACAGGGCGAAGGAGGCCGCCGGAGCGGGACGGAATCCGCGGTAGGTGTCGAACAGGTGACCGCCGAACAGGCCGCTTCCGGCCGCGATCTCGGTGACCGAGTCATCCCGGCCGGTGAACTCCAGCGAGCCGGTCCCGCCGCCGTTGACGAACTCCAGGTCGGCGAGCGCGCGCACAGCCGCGACCGCCTCCCCGCGCCGGGCGAGCAGTTCGTCCTGCGAGTTCTTCTGCACCCAGCGCAGTGTTGCACCCCAGGCGGGACGACCGGTCGGGTTGTCGCCCTGGCCGGCGATCTGCGCCTCGTAGCCCATCATGCCGACCAGCTCGAAGCCCGGGCGGCGCACGATCTGCTCGGCGACCGCGCGCACCTGCTCGACGGTGTGCAGCGGCGACCGGAAGACGCCGATGTGGCCGAGGACCGGAGCGTCCCACGAGGAGTCGAGCTCGAGGCAGAGGCGGATGCGCTCGCGCTCGGCGGGCGGCACGACCGCGTCGATGAAGTCGAGGTGCGCGACGGAGTCGACCATCAGCGTGACCCGGGCGGCGAGCTCCGGCGAGTGCGCGAGCCGGGCGATGGCGCCGCGGTCCGCCGTGGGGTAGCCGACGACCACATCCTCGATCGGCGGGTGCTCGGCATCCCCTTCGGCCAGCCAGAGCGCCTCGGGGAGGGTGTACGCCAGAACGCCCGCATAGCCGGGCAGGGCGAGCACCGCGTCGAGCACCGAGCGCACGCGCACCGACTTGGACGCGACGCGGATGGGCTTTCCGCCCGCACGGCGCAGCATGTCGTGCGTGTTGTGGCGCAGCGCCGGGAGGTGCAGCACGGCGAGCGCCGGGTCCAGCCGGGTCGTCGCGGCCGACAGGGACGGCCAGAACACGTCGGGCGTGGTCCAGGTGCGTTGGGCGGGGGTGGGCGGGGTGGTCAGATCCATCAGCGCACCGCTTTCACTCGGGCGACCGCGAGAGCACCCGCGAACGCGAACAATCCGGACAGGATGAAGAGGCCCATGAACCCGCCGAGCGCGGCGACGATGCCGGCGCCGATCAGCGGCGCCATCGCCTGGGGGACGGCGGTGGCGATGTTCATGATGCCGAGGTCTTTGCCGCGGCTCTCCGGGTCGGGGAGCACCTGGGTGGCGAGGGCCTGGTCGACCGACAGGAAGCAGCCGTAGCCGAGCCCGAGGAGGCCGGCCGCGATCATCGCCGCGGTCAGCTCGGGGACGAACGCCAGCAGCAGGGCGGCGACGCCCTGGATCGCCGACGACAGGAAGACGAACGCCTTGCGGCGCCCCAGCTTGTCCGAGAGCCGCCCGAAGACGAGCGACGCGATGATGACGAACACCATGTAGATGAGGATCAGGATGAGGAGGTCGTCGTCGGCGTCCGGATCCTTGAGCCCGAACTCGAGGAAGTACAGCAGCAGCGAGGTGCCGAACGCGTTGCCGAAGTTGACCAGGATGCGGCTGAGCAGGGTCCAGCCGAAGTCCGGGTGCTCGCGCGGGCTGATCCAGAGCCCCTCGATGAGGCTGCGCGCCGTCATGGGCTGACGCAGCTGCTTCGGGAGCACAGCGTCGGGCAGGAAGAGGAAGGGCAGCACCAGGACGAGCAGGAGCACCGCCATCGCCGCGTAGCCGACGACCGCGCCGACGAACACGTAGGTGACGAGCGAGACGCCGAGGATGATGCCGATGGCCTGCGGGGCACTGATCCAGCCCGACACGTATCCGCGCTGCGCGACGGGCACCTGGTCGCTGATCGTCGCGGTGAGCGCGGCCGTCAGGACGCAGAACCCGGTGAGGGCGAGGGACCAGAAGACGCCGATGCCGACGATCGAGGTCTGCAGGCCGAGCAGGAGGAGCGAGACGGCGAAGAGCAGCGCGCCGCCGGCGATCCAGGGCCGCCTCCTGCCGAACCGGCTGGTCGTGCGGTCGGAGAGGGCGCCGGTCAGCGGGTAGGCGATGATCGCACAGACCCCCGAGATGCCCGAGATGATGCCGAAGACGACGACGTTGTCGACCCAGTAGGTGGTGTGCAGCTGGGTCTGCACCTGATCGGGCAGCAGCTTCTGGATGGGCGCGAGCTGCGCCATCCACACCCCCAGCCAGGCGATGGCGAAGAAGGCGATCCAACGGCCCGGGATGCGGCGCGTGGGTTCGGCGAAGACCGCCGGGGTGGATGTGTCGGTCATCGGGCACCTGCGTTCGGGAAGAGGGATGCGGAGGGTGACGCGGGTGGTGCGGGCGGTGCGGGTGGTGCAGGTGGTGCGGTCGTCGCCAGGGCGGCGAGCGCCCCCGCGGCGAAGTCGATGGTGGCGGCCGCGGCGCGGTCGTCGCGGGTGGCGAGCCAGGCGACGGTGAGGCCGTCGGTCAGGGTGACGAGCAGGCGGGCGACGTCGGCCGTCGGAAGCGACCAGGTGGTCCCGGTCAGCGTCGCGGCGTCGGCGGCCGCCCGTTCGGCGACCTCGTAGTACCGCTCGTACTGGCGCGCGGCGAGCGGCGCGAAGCCCGGATCGCGCAGCGCCCACTGGGTGAGCTCGAACATCGCCTTCTCGCGATCGGGGTCGGCCCGGACGCCCTCGAAGTAGTGCTCCAGCCCGCTGCGGATCGCGTCGCGCAGGTCGGCGGGAGGCGGGTCGAACGCCGGCTCCAGGTCGGACTGCTCCCCCGCGACCGCGAGCTCGACCAGTTCGGCGATCAGCTCGTCGCGGGAGGAGAAGACGTAGTGAAAGCTCGCCAGCGGCATCCCGGCCTCGGCGACGATGCGGCGCGTGGTGGCGGCGGCAACGCCGTCCCGGGCGACCACACGGAGGGCAGCCTGAACGAGGGCGGTACGACGAGCGGCGGGCGGGATGCGCGTCATCGGAGTCTCCTCGGGATGCCTCGTGCGACGGTGCGCGAGAAAGTGGGACGGTTGACCCAGATGTCAGTATGCCCCAAATCCGGCCCGGTGGTTTGACACACCAGGGCGCGGCCCCCTGGAATGGGGTGGAATGCGGGTGTACTTCTCTGATACTTCTCCTCCAGTCCGGTCGCGGGGGGCGACTGGACAGCGCCGTCGTGCGCTCGCCTCCGGCGTGATCGCCGCACTCCTCCTCGTCGCGACGGGAGTGCTGGGCACGGCCCTCCCCGCGACCGCCGCTCCGGACGGCGCGCCGACCCCCGATCGGCCCTCCGCGACGGTGCCCTCCTCGGGCACCCCCACCCCGCCTCCGTCGCCCGTCGCCCTCGACGACCCGGGCGACAGCCTCGTCACCCGCTTCCCGCTGACCGTCCGCGGAAGCGGGGAACCCGGGGACACCATCGCCGTCTCCGCCGGCGGTGCCGGGTCCGCCGCGAACCGCTGCGACGCGACCGTCGATGGCTCCGGCCGCTTCTCCTGCGACCTCCGCGCCCTCCCGGACGGCCCGAACGTCACCATCCGCGCCGAGTCCGCCGCGACCGGGCAGGCGGACACCACGCGCGTCGACGTCCTCTCCCCGCCGGTCCTCGCCTCGGACGGCACCCCGTCCGGCGGTGGAGTGCGTGGAACCGCGTATCCCGGCGCCCGCGTCACGGTCACCGCCGACACCGGTGCGACCTGCCAGTTCCCCGCCGACTCCAGCGGAGCCTGGGGATGCGTGCTGACCGGTTCGCTGCCCGACGGCCGCCACACCGTGACCGCGACTCAGGTCGCGCCGTTCTCGGGCTCGCGCAGCGCCGCCAGTGCACCGGTGACCATCGTGGTCGACACTTCTGCGCCGCCCGCTCCGACAATCACGTCGCCCTCCCCCGGCGCCACGGTGAACCCCGGCGAGGCGATGACGTTCGGCGGCGCCGGTGAAGACGGCGGGACGGTCACGGTCTACGCCAACACCTCGGCGGGAACCAGTGTCGCCTGCACCTCCCCCGTGTCGGGCAGCACGTGGTCGTGCACCGGGACGCTGCCGGAGGGCGGCTTCCTGATCACCGCGCTCCAGCGCGACGCGGCGGGCAACATCAGCGCGGGCAGCAACTCCGTCGCGGTGAGCGTCGCACGGGCCGGCGCTCCCGCAGCGCCTCCCGCGACGCGCAAGCCGAAGCCGACACCCACGCCGACGCCGACGCCGACCCCGTCCGCGCCTCCCGGAACGACGGCCCCCGTTCCGCCTGCCGCGGGCGGGCAGCCTCCCGGTGCGGAGAGCTGGATCGGGACTCCCTTCAGCACGGCCTCCGCGCCGGTCGTCTCGGCCGCGGCCTTCCCCGGCTGGCTGCGCTCCGTGCTGCTGGCGCTGGCGGCCCTGGTGCTGCTGGTACTGCCCGCCCGCCTGCTCGCCGCGACGATCGCCCGCAGCCGGGCCGCACGTGCGGTCGTCGACGACGTACCGCGCGAACGCTCCTCGATCTTCGGCCGCAATCGGGCGCGCGGCGAGCTGGGCGAGGCCGACGCGTTGCTCGGGCGCAGCTCCGGCGACGGGGCCGGCGACGCAGGATCCGCGCGTCAGCCCGTCTGGCTGGCTCCGCTCACCGGCGTGCTGGCCGCTGCTCTCGTCACCCTGTCGACATCGGTCAAGGATCCGGCCGCATACATCCGGCTGCTGATCGCCGTCGTGATCGCGATCGTGGTGGTGAACGCCGTGTGGGTGATCTCGGCGCGCGGCCTCGCCCGACAGCTCCGTCTCGCCGTTCCACCGGTGGCGGTGCGGCCCGGGATGCTGGTGATCGTGGCCGTCGCCGCGATCGGTTCGCGCCTGTTCGGCCTCGAGCCGGCCCTGCTGTTCGGCCTGGTCCTGGGCGTGACGATCGCGCCAGAGCTCGGACGGGTCTCCCGCGGGCGCATCGCCGCGGTGCAGATCTCCGCCACCGCTGCCCTCGGTGTGCTCGCCTGGCTGCTGACGGGTGTGCTGCCGCCGCCGTCGGGCGCGGTGTCCGCGTTCGTCGTGGAGTGCGCCAACGCGCTCGCCATGGTCGGGCTCGGGTCCAGCGCCATCGCTCTCCTGCCGCTGGGCGGCCTGGCCGGCCGCGCGGTCTTCCAGTGGAGCCGTCTGATGTGGACGGGGCTGAGCCTCGTCGTCTACACCCTGCTCTTCGCGCTGCTCCTGCCCGTCGCCTCGCTCGTGCAGACCGGGAGCGGGCTGGTCGCCGCGACGGTCGTCGCCCTGGCGTTCGCCGTGCTCAGCGTGTCGGCGTGGCTCTGGGAGCGGTACGTGGAGCCCGCGCGATAGGAGCCGGAATCACAGCGGCCCGAGCACACTCGCCGGGTCGGCGTCGAGCGCCAGCGTCTCCAGCACGGTGAGCAGCTGACGCTCCTCGTAGCGGAAGTGGTTCTCCATGATCGCCGCGATGCCCGTGACGTGCCGCTCCAGCTCCTCCGGTGCGGCTGCCGACGCCACAGCGGACTCCAGGTCGCCGATGAGCTGGGCGATCATCGTGTGGTCGCGGGTCAGCTGCGCGAGAGTGTCGCGGAGCTCCGGACGGGCGGCGGCGATCGCCGGGAACAGGTCGCGGTCCTCGCCTTCGTGATGCCCGGTGAGCGCCGTGCAGAAGCCGTGGCAGAACAGGAGGAGGTCCCGGCTCGCGGCCTGCGCGGGCTCGCCCGCCGCGAGGGCGTCCTGCACGACGCGCAACGCGTTGCGGAGCCGGGTGTGCACGCTCCGCAGCTCGTCGCTCCAGGCGACCAGCCGGGCCGTCTCGCCGCCGGTCTCGGCACCCGTCGCGGCCACGCTAGAGCGCCTCCACGTAGAACCAGTCGCGGCCGTCCTTCACGAAGCGGGAGGTCTCGTGCAGTTCGCCGCGCTCGGCGCCGCGGTAGTAGGCGCGGAACTCGACGACGCCCTCCCGGTCGAACGGCCCCCCGCGTTCCGTCCGCTCGATGTCGAGCCGGTACCAGCGGAGGCCGTCGTCGAGGTCGAGCTCGTCCGGCCGGGTGGAGGGGTGCCAGCTGCGCAGCAGGTACGGTGCGTCTCCGAGCGCGAACGCGCTGAACCGGGAACGCATCAGTCGCTCCGCCGTCGGCGCGGGCTCCCCACGGTGGAGGGGCCCGCAGCACTCGTCGTACGTCTGGCCGCTCAGGCACGGGCACCGCTCGGAAGTCACCCGACGAGCCTATCCGGATCGCGCCCGCCGGCGCCGGAGACAGAGAACCCGGCCGAGGCGGGAAATCGGGGGATCGCAAGCCTCGGCCGGGGGAGGACACCTCACCAGAAAGGGTGCCTGCAGACAGTGTGCGATGCCCACGTGAGTGTGAGCTATGGACGGCCTGAAGGACCTCTCACAACGCCCGGCGCATGCCCGGGAGTGTCGCCCCGGGCGGGCGGTCAAGGCGGTCGGTCAGG
Source organism: Leifsonia naganoensis (assembly GCF_013410615.1). Taxonomy (NCBI): domain Bacteria; kingdom Bacillati; phylum Actinomycetota; class Actinomycetes; order Micrococcales; family Microbacteriaceae; genus Leifsonia; species Leifsonia naganoensis. The sequence continues at coordinate 3,219,440 of NZ_JACCHJ010000001.1, read as the reverse complement.
CCGGTTCGCGGGCGGCGGGACCGGCGGCGACCACGCAGAACCGGTTGCCGTCCGGGTCTGCGAGCACGACGTAGTCGGCGCCGTCTTCGTAGTCCCACTCGACCTCGGAGGCGCCCAGGCCGATCAGCCGCGCGACCTCCGCCTGCTGATCGTCCGCGTACAGGTCCAGGTGGTGGTGCGGCGACCGGTTCGTCTCGGTCCCGACCTCCTTCAACGCCAGCCGGGGACCGTGCCCCGCGACCGGCGCGAGCAGCGCCCAATCCGTGTCCGGTTCGTACACCGGTTCGTAGCCGAGCACCGCCGTCCAGAAGGCGATCCCGCGCTGCACATCCCGCACACCCCACACCACCGAGCCGATCCGGATCATGGGCCCACCCTCCCCCGTCGGCGTGCGACTGGCAAGGCCCGCGCGGGTGTACCGTTGACGTCATGGCAGGCGTTCTCATCGGAATCATCTCACTCGTCGTCCTCGTCGGCGGCGTGACCGCACTCGCGGCGATCGTGCAGATGGTCAAGTCGCCCTACCGCGGCAAGTAACCCGCACCTTCTCCCGTCGCTCCGCCGCGTCCGCGGCGCTCGCTACGATGGTCGCCGGGCCCCCATAGCCCAATTGGCAGAGGCAGGCGACTTAAAATCGCCTCAGTGTGGGTTCGAGTCCCACTGGGGGTACTTGTGCGGTGGATGAGGTTGAGATCCAGCGCCGGGGTGGGGAAAACCCGCGCGATCAACAACCCTTCGTACCGGACGCCGAGGAGACGAGGCGACTCCTACGCTCTACGCATGCGGATCGGCGTCTACATCGATGGGTACAACCTGTACTACGGCGCGCGAGGTATCTGCGGGCGTTCCACCCCCGGCTGGCGATGGCTGGACCTGCGAGCGATGGTGGCCGACGTCATCGCGGAGCGCTCGACGTGGGGTGACGTCGAGATCGAGAACGTGACGTACTGTACGGCGCGCATCAGCGGTACCGGCAATCCGGAAGGTCAACGAGAGCAGGATGTCTACCTGCGTGCCCTGACCCGCTCGAACTCGGCGACACGAATCAGCTATGGCACCTACGTCGCACGGGTGGCAACGGCACCCTTGGCGCGCAAGGGCTCGAACGGCAGACCTGCCCTGGTCGAGCCCGACTGGCCGATCATGATCCGGGACGACTCCGGCCGCGATGTTCCCGGCGCGACGTTCATGGCATCGATCGCTCGACGGGAGGAGAAGGGGAGCGATGTCAACGTTGCCTCGCACCTCCTGATCGACGTGCTCACGACGCCATCGACGCTGCGGTGGTTATCAGTAATGACAGTGACCTGGCGTACCCCGTCCAGGTCGCGCGGCAGCACGTCGCGGTCGGGCTGGTCAATCCGACCAAAGGTGTCCGCGCAGGCAGGCTGGCGGGCGATCCGGCCGAGGGGGCCGGGAACCACTGGTGGTATCGGCTCGACGCGTCCGATCTGACGGAGCATCAGCTCCCGGCAGTCGTGTCACCTCGCATCCGCAAGCCTGCGCCATGGTGAGCACCGTTGCGTCGTGATAGTGTATGACACATACCACCCGGCGCCTCTGGCGCCGGGTCTTTTTCGTCGTCCTGCGTGCGCCCGGGATTGGGTCGCAAGGCGCCCCCGGCTACACCCGCTCCCCCGCCGTCCCCCGCGGGATCCTCCGGTCCACGGCCGTGATGACCAGCAGGGCGATGCCGATGCCCGCCATGACCCAGGCGAGGGTGTGGAGGCCGGCGTCGGTGGCGGCCTCGCCGAAGGTGATGCCGATGAGGCTGGAGGAGAAGATCGCGCCGATGTAGGCGAAGGTGCGGTAGAGGCCGGACGCGACGGCGATCTCGCCGGCGGGGGCCTGCACGTACAGGCTGGCCTGGTTGGCGAAGCCGGTGAGGCCGTTGGCGATGCCGAGCAGGGCGGCCATGAGCAGGAGCAACCAGACGCTCGTGTGCGCGTCCATGAGCAGCAGGAGGGTGGCGGCCGCGGCGACGGCGAGGGCGCCGAGCAGGAGCGGGCTGCGCACCCAGCCCCGGTTCGACACGATGCGGGCGAGCACGATGCTGATGCCCGAGAGCGGCAGCAGGATGAGACCGACCTGCGTCGGCGTGTACCCGGCCGACTGCTCCATCCACTGGCTCACGCCGTACAGGGTCGAGTAGCTGACGAGGGCCGACAGGGTCTGCCGCAGGTAGGTGCGCTGGAGTGGTCCGTTGCTGCCGAGCATGCGCACATCGATGAGCGGCCGGGTCGCCCGGCGCTCCCAGAGGATCAGGGCGGCGGCGCACACGACGACGATCGGGAGCAGCCACCAGATCGGCGCGGAGAGGTTGGAGAGGAAGAGCAGGAGGCTGACGATCGTCGCGGCGAAGAGGCCGATGCCGGGCAGGTCGACCGACACGAGCAACGACTGCACTCCCCCTCGCTCGCGCGGCGCATCCTTCTCGACGCCGAGCAGGGTGAAGGTGAGCACGATGAGCGCGAGCGGGACGTTCACGAGGAAGAGGGCACGCCAGCCGAACGCGCCCGCGAGGATGCCGCCGAGGGGCAGTCCGACGACCGCCGTGATCTGCGCGGCGATGGAGAAGTTGCCGAGCACACGGGACGGCACGCCCACCTTGTGCTCGTCCGCCCGCCTCCGGACCATGGCCATCGCCGTCGGGTAGGCGGCCGAACTGCCGATCCCGATCAGCGCGCGCGAGACGAGAAGGAAGCCGAAATTGGGAGCCGCCGCACCGACAACGCCCGCGATCAGCAGGATCACGATCCCCGACACGAACACCCGCCGCGGCCCGAACACGGTCGACAGCTTGCCCATCGTGGGCTGCATGATCGCGCTGCACAGGTACAGCACCGAGATCAGGCTCGCGGTCTTGCCCGGCCCGAGGTGGAAGTCGAGGCCGATGGCGAGCAGACCGGTGGCGAGCATCGAACTGTTGATCGGGTTGAGGGTGGCCCCGAGGAGGAGCGGCGCGGTGAAGCGCCACCCGAAAGGCTGGGTGGTGGCGGCGGTGCGGTCGGTTGTGGCCGTGAGGACTCCCGAAATCGTTCAGACGTGTTAACTACTTCTTTAGGTATACTAAAGACTTATGCAGGCAGACGCAACCGGCACCGACGCTCTCCGGGATCTCGATGAGAAGCTCACCCGGGCGGTCGCCCGGATCTACCGGCGATTCCGCACCGAACGTGCGAACGGCGAACTCGGCGACGCGGCGATGTCCGCCCTCAGCCACCTCCATCGCTCGGGCCCGACCTCCCTCGGCGGTCTGAGCGAGAACGATCGCGTCACACCGGCCTCCATGAGCCAGACGGTGAATCGTCTCGTCTCGCTCGGCCTCGCGGTGCGCATGCCCGACCCGGAGGACGGCCGCCGCGTGCTGTTCGCGCTGACCGAGCAGGGACACGCGCTGGCCGCGGTCGCGCGCGAGGAGCGGCACCGATGGTTCCGCGAGCGCCTGGCCGCCCTCACGGACGAGGAGCGGGACGTGCTGCGCCGCGCAGCCGACCTCCTCGGCGGCATCGCCGAGGACTGACGCCCGGCCCCATCCCGTACCGTGGAGGGATGCCGCACACGCTCGCCGCTCGCGCCCACGCGGAGCTGGAGGTGCGCCGCAGCCGGTTCCTCGCCGTCGCCCTGCCGGTGTCGGGCCGGGAGGAGGCGACCGAGCAGATCGCGCGCCTGCGGGCGGAGCACCCCGGCGCCAACCACGTCTGCTGGGCGCTGCTGGCGGGAGGTCACTCCGGGATGTCGGACGACGGTGAGCCGAGCGGCACGGCGGGCCGCCCCATCCTCGAAGTGCTGCGGCATCACGACCTCGAGGGCGTGCTCGGCGCGGTCGTCCGGTACTTCGGCGGCGTCAAGCTCGGGGCGGGTGGACTCGTCCGCGCCTACACCGACGCGATCGCCACCGCGCTCCTCGACGCCGAGGTGATCGAACGCATCCCGGAGACCACGCTCGTCGTGACGGCCGACTACGCGGACGCGGAACGCATCCGGCGCTGGGCGGACGGTGAAGGTTTCACCGTGCCCGACGTGGCGTACGGCGAATCGGTGCGCCTCACCCTCCTGCTGCCGGAGGCGCGGAGCGCCGAGGCCGTCGACGCGATCCGCGACCTCACCGGCGGACGCGCGCAACCCGAAGATTGACGGAACCAACGCCGAAGGCCCGGTTCCCGCAGCTGCGGGAACCGGGCCTTCGAGACGAGACGGGTCGCGTTACTTCGCGGCGACCTCGGCCGGCTCCTTGGCAGACGACTTCTTCTCCGGAGCCTTCGCGGGCTCGGCAGGAGCCTCGACGGCCGGCTTCGGGCGGGAGGCGAACTCCTCGAAGACCGCACGCGGGGTCTGCACGGCCTCGAGCGACACGATGTCGCGGCCGAGCCAGAAGTTGTTCCACCAGCCCCAGATGACGCGCCACTTGCGCTCCCAGCTCGGCATGGCGAGACCGTGGTAGCCACGGTGCGCGAGCCAGCCCAGGACGCCCTTGAACGCGAGCTTGCCGGACTGGAGCACGCCGATGCCGAGACCGAGGCCGGCGACGGCGCCCAGGCTCTTGTGGACGTACTGGCGCGGGAGCTCGCCGCGGAGGTCCGCGACGATGTTCTTCGCGAGCAGCTTGCCCTGGCGGACGGCGTGCTGCGCGTTCGGCACGCAGTAGCCGCCGACGCCCGCACCGGTCAGGTCGGGGACGGCCGAGACGTCACCGGCGCCCCAGGCGTCCTTGATGATCTCCTCGTCGGTGCCGACGCGCAGGTCCGCACGGACGCGCAGACGGCCGCGCTCCTCGATCGGGAGGTCGGTGTGACGCACCACGGTCGGGTTCGCCATGACGCCGGCGGTCCAGACGATGAGGTCGGTCTCGAACGACTCGCCGGTCGAGAGCTGGATGACGCCGTCGACCGCGCTGGTGAGCTGCGTGTCGAGGTGGATCTCCGCGCCGCGCTCGGCGAGGTTCTTGATGACCCAGTGGCTGGTGGGGAGGCTGACCTCCGGCATGATCCGGCCCATGGCCTCGATCAGGTGGAAGTGCGTGTCCTCGAAGGACAGCTCCGGGTACTTCTTCAGCAGTGCGCTGGCGAACGAGCGCAGCTCGGCGAAGATCTCGATGCCGGCGAAGCCGCCGCCGACCACCACGGTGGTGAGCAGGCGGTCGCGCTCGGGGCCGGCCGGGAGGCTCGCGGCCTTGTCGAAGTTCGTGAGCATCGTGTCGCGGATGTACACGGCCTCTTCGATGGTCTTGAGACCGACGGCCTGGTCGGCGACACCCGGGATCGGGAACGTGCGCGACACGGCACCGGCCGTGACCACGACGACGTCGTACGCGAACTCGTACGCCTCGCCGACGGGCGGCTGGATGGTGGCGGTCTTCTTCGCGTGGTCGATGTACGTGACCTTCGCGGTGATGACGTTCGTGCTCTTCAGGTGACGGCGGTGCGCGACCACGGCGTGACGCGGCTCGATGGAGCCTGCCGCGACCTCGGGGAGGAAGGGCTGGTACGTCATGTAGGGCAGCGGGTCGACCATGGTGACCTCGGCTTCACCCTTGCGCAGCTGCTTCTCGAGCTTCCACGCCGTGTAGAAACCGGCGTAGCCTCCGCCGACGATCAGGATTTTGGGCACAGTGATGCGTCTCCTCAACACGAAACAATGGGTGTTAATCTACCCCCTGCGCACCCTTCGCCTGAAATGCAGCCACGCGCCCACGCCGCCGAGGGCGGCAAGGGCCACGAAACCCGTGATCAATGCGAACGGAATCCAGAAGGTGGTGAGGACGCTCCATTGCGGCCAAAAGAACCGCGTCCATTCTACCGCGCGTTCGGGAGTCAGCTTCGCCGGGGCCGGAATCGCCTGCGGATCACTGGTCGGAGCGGGGGTCGCCGTCGTCTCGGCGCGACGGTGCACGCGGATCCACTCGCTCAGATCGCCCATCGGATTCGCGGTCACGTGCGGGACGGACGCGGTCACCGCGGCCGCGGCATCCAGCAGCCCGAACCCGTAGATCGGGCTCGGGACGCTTCCGCCGGCCGGGCGCGCCGTCTTGATGATCCGCTCGATGACGTCGGCGGCCTTCAGCTCGGGATGCGCGGCCCGCACGAGCGCGACGGCACCGGAGACCAGGGGCGCCGCGCCGCTCGTGCCCTCCCACTGCACGTACCCGCCGCCCGGATTCGCACCGACCAGCTGCTCGCTCGGGGCGGAGACGCCGATCGTGATCCCCTGCGACGACGCGTCGAAGCTCGCCTGCCCCTGCCGATCCACGCCCGCCACCGTGAGGACGCCCGGGATGGTCGCGGGCGCTCCGACCTCGGTCGTCCCGCTGCCCCGGTTGCCGGCCGCCGCAACGATCACGACGTCGTGCTGGAACGCGTACTGGAACGCGTCGTCCCAGCTGGTGGGCCAGTCGAGGGTGTTGCGGGTGAGGGACATGTTGATCACGGTGGCGCCGTTGTCCACGGCCCAGTGGATGGCCTGGGCGATCTGCTCGTCGCTGCCGATCGGTCCCATCGCCTTGCCGAGCGCCACCGACGCCGGCAGGATCGTCGCCTCGGGCGCCGCCCCGAGGACGCCGTTGCCGTCTCCCGTGCCGCGGCCCGCGAGCAGCGAGGCCACCCAGGTGCCGTGGTTGGCGGCGTCGCCGTCGCCGAGCGGCTTCTGGCCGTTCGCGGCGCCGACGCCGGAGACGTCCGTCCCGGCTCCGAGCGCACCGGCCAGGTCGGGGACGCTGCCATCGACGCCCGTGTCGATCACGGCGACCTTCACCCCGGCGCCGCGCGTGGTCTGCCAGGCGGTGGTGAAGCCGTAGTCGGTGAGCCAGTACTCGAGGTCGCGCACCTGGTCGGCCTGCGCGGGTGCGGGGGCGACCAGGGTGAGCGCCAGTGCGGCGGCGATCACCGCGGCAGAGCGGCGCATGCGGACGGCCAGGCCCGTCCCTGTGCCGCGTCGCGCCCCTCCCCGGTGCGCGCGGCCTCCCCCCTGGCCTGCGCTCATTCCGTCACGTCGACCTGGCACTCGCAGACCTCGGGCGACCAGTCGCCACGCGCGAGCGCGAGGTCGCCGATCGGGTTCACGCCGGGGCCGGCCGCGAGCGCGTGCGCGGCGAGCGCGTGGAGGCACTTCACGCGGGTCGGCATACCGCCCGACGAGATGCCCGCGATCTCCTCGACGACGCCGATCGACTCCCGGTCGGCGAGGAACTGCTCGTGCGCCGCAGAGTACCGGGCGCGCAGCTCCTCGTCCTCGGCCAGGAGGTCGTTGTACTCGTTCATCACCTGCGTCGCCTCGAGCGTCGACATCGCCGCCGTCGCCGCCGGGTGGGTGAGGTAGTAGAAGGTCGGGAACGGGGTGCCGTCGGCGAGGCGCGGTGCGGTCGACACGACGGTGGGGCGTCCGCAGACGCAACGCGCGGCGATGCCGACGACATCGCGGGCCGGCCGGCCGAGCTGGCGGCTGACGGTGGCGATGTCCTCGTCGGTCACGGGGTCGAACGGCGGTCTGGTCATGGTGCGGTGCTCACTTGGTCGGGGTGGGTGTGGGGGCCGGGGTGCCGGTCTGGCCGCTCAGCTGCGCAGGGGTCGCCTCGGTGAGGCCCGCCCCCATGAACGAGCCGAACAGCGAGCCGGCCCAGTCGGTGTGCGTCTGCTGGATCTTGGAGCTCACCGGGGCATCGGTCGACGCGGCGGCCGGCGGGCGGTCGTCGATGACCAAGTAGCTGGTCTCGCCGGGCATCACGTAGTAGAGCCGGTCGCGGGCCTGTGCCCGGATGTAGCTCGGGTCGTTCCAGCGGGCGCGCTGCGCCTTCGCGGCGTCGACTTGGCTGTTCAGCGTGTCGACCACCGCCTGCTGGTCGGCGATCTGCGAACGCTGCTGCGCGAACGCCTGCAGCGTCGGCGCCAGGATCACGACGGCCAGCACCAGGATGCCCATCATGACGAGCGAGAACGCGGAGAAGTGGATGCCGCGCAGCCACCGCCCGGTGCCGCTGGGCGTCGACATCACCGGAGCGACCGTGTGCGTCGTGGGCTTCGGCGTGGCGGTGCGGGGCTGCTTCGCACCGGACGGCTTCGCGTTCCGCGGCGCCTTCGAGGTCGGAGCCGTCGTCGGCGTCGAGCGCTTCTCGGGCGCCGGGGCCGTGTTCGGGAGCGTGGGCCGCTTCGGCATGGCACCTCCCGGATGGACGGACGACACGGACGCGGGGCCTGCCGGCCCCTCATTCATCGTAGGCGATCACGCTCCCGCCACCTGTGAGCAACTCCCCAGTGAACAGTCCCGAGACGTGAGTCGTTGCGGGTATCAGCGCTCTGCTACCCGCAACGACTCACGTCTCGCGCGCGGCACGTGGGCGACGCGTGGCGAAGCCGGACGCACGGAGGCCCCGTCTCGCGACGGGGGCCTCCTGGTGCTGCGGGTGGGTTACGCGGTGAAGCGCGGGAATGCGCTGCGGCCGGCGTAGACGGCGGCGTCGCCCAGCTCCTCCTCGATGCGGAGCAGCTGGTTGTACTTCGCGACGCGCTCGGAGCGGGCCGGGGCGCCGGTCTTGATCTGGCCGGCGTCGGTGGCGACGGCGAGGTCGGCGATGGTGGTGTCCTCGGTCTCGCCGGAGCGGTGCGAGAGCACGGCGGTCATGCCGGAGCGCTGCGCGAGGGAGACGGCGTCGAGCGTCTCGGTCAGGGTGCCGATCTGGTTGACCTTGACGAGGATGCTGTTCGCGGCCTTCGCGGCGATGCCCTGGGCGAGGCGCTTCGGGTTGGTGACGAACAGGTCGTCGCCGACGAGCTGCAGCTTGGCGCCGATCTCGGCGTTCAGGTGGGCCCAGCCCTCCCAGTCGTCCTCGGCCAGCGGGTCCTCGATGGAGACCAGCGGGTAGGCGGCGGCGAGCTCGGCGTAGTAGGCCGACATCTGAGCCGCGGTGCGGTCCTGGCCCTCGAAGCGGTACACGCCGTTCTCGAAGAACTCGGTGGAGGCGACGTCGAGGCCGAGCGCGATGTCTGTGCCGACCGCGAAGCCGGCCTTCTCGATTGCCTCGGAGATCAGGTCGAGCGCGGCACGGTTGTGCTCGAGTTCGGGGGCGAAGCCGCCCTCGTCGCCGAGGCCGGTGTTGAGGCCCTTCGACTTCAGCAGCGACTTGAGCGAGTGGTAGGTCTCGACGCCCCAGCGGAGGGCTTCGGAGAACGTCTCCGCGCCGATCGGCAGGACCATGAACTCCTGGATGTCGACGCCGGTGTCGGCGTGCGCGCCACCGTTGATGATGTTCATCATCGGCACCGGGAGGACGTGCGCGTTCGGGCCGCCGACGTAGCGGAAGAGCGGCAGGTCGGCGGAGTCCGCGGCGGCCTTGGCGACCGCGAGGCTGACGCCGAGGATGGCGTTCGCGCCGAGGCGCTTCTTGTTGTCGGTGCCGTCGAGGTCGATCATGGCCTCGTCGACGAGACGCTGGTCGCTGGCCTCGAAGCCCTCGATGGCCGGGCCGATCTCGTCGAGGACCGCGTCGACGGCCTTCTCGACGCCCTTGCCCAGGTAGCGGTCCTTGTCGCCGTCGCGAAGCTCGTAGGCCTCGAAGGCGCCGGTGGAGGCTCCGGACGGGACGGCGGCACGGCTGACGGTGCCGTCCTCCAGGAGCACCTCGACCTCGACGGTCGGGTTGCCGCGCGAATCCAGGATCTCGCGAGCGCCTACAGCTTCGATCTGAGCCACAACAGTCTCCTCAGTGGTAGTTCGTGGGTTTCACCGCAAGTCTAGTGAAGCCGGGTGAACAGCCCGTGCCCGGGGCTGGATGCTTGCGATGAATGGCGGGACCGCCGGAGGGCCGGCGACAGACCGTCTAGTGGAGGGACGGGTCGGCCGGGCCGATCGTCCACGACGTGAAGCGCACGACGAGACCGGAGCGGGTGGGGGCGCAGACCATCGGGCCGGCCGTGGCCGTGGCGTCGGGGTCGAGGTAGGCGACCCGGACGAGGCGGAACGGCTCCTCCCCCGACCGCGCCCGGATGGTGAGCGCGTCGCCGGACCGACTGACCCGCACGGTGATGGTCTCCCCGGACCATGCCGCGACCGGGGCGACCGACCAGTCCGAGAACCGATGCGTCACGACCGCGCCGAGCTGGAGGGCGCCGTCGGCGAACTCCACGCCCGCCTTGGTCCACTCCTCGCCGGAGACGCGCACGAAGAGCCCGGCCTGGTCGAACTGCTGGGAGAAGTCGCCGGTGAACGACACCTCCATCGCCTTTCCGGATGGGAAGGGCGCGAGGAGGGCGTGCTCGGTGTCGTGGACGAAGCCGTACGAGGTGGTGCGCCACGCGTCGCTCGACTCGACAGCGGTGACGACCAGGGCGTCACCGTCGTGGTCAACGGCGACAGGCGGCGTCGTCCAGTCCCCCTCGTTCCAGGCGACGGGACAGGCGTCGTCGCTCATCCCAGCGGCTTGATCTCGAGCGCCGACGTGTCGGCCGTGTCGGCGTTCACGAACGCGAAGGAGCGGTATCCCGAGGCCGCGGCCCGGTCGAGCACGCCCTTGAGGTTCTTCGCCCGCCGGTCGAGCCGCACCCGGCGCCCCTCGGCGACCAGTGCCGACTTGACCGCCATCAGCCGGTCGAGCGGCACGGTGGCGTCGTAGACGAGCACGACCGAGTCGGCGCCCTCGTCGTCGGGCAGCTCGATCAGGTCGACGACGCGCTCGAACCCGATCGAGAACCCGCACGCGGGCACGTCCGTGCCGAGGAAACGGCCGATCATGCCGTCGTAGCGTCCGCCGCCGCCGACGGAGCTGCCGGAGCCGGGGTGCGCGATCTCGAAGATCGTGCCGGTGTAGTAGCCCATCCCCCGCACCAGCGTGGGGTCGAAGCGCAGACGCACGCCGTCCGGGAGGGTGTCGAGCGCGTGGGCCAGCGCCTCCAGGGCCGCGACGGCATCCGCGTCGACCCCCTTCGGCAGGATCTGCGAGATGGCCTCCACCGTGAGCTCGACGCCGCCGTCGGCCAGGTGCGGTTCGAGGCCCGCGAGGATGCCGCCGAGCACGGCCGCCGCATCGGCACCGCCCTCGCTCAGCTCGGCGACGACGCCCTCTGCACCGATCTTGTCGAGCTTGTCGACCGAGATCAGCACCTGCGGCCAGCGCGACTCCTCGAAGCCGCAGTACTCGAGCAGGCCGTTCAGGATGCGGCGGTCGTTGATGCGGATCGTGCAGTTCTGCAGGCCCAGGGCGTCCAGCGTCGCGGCGGTCGCCGTGATCAGCTCCACCTCGGCCAGCTGGGAGCCCTCGCCGATGATGTCGATGTCGCACTGCACGAACTGGCGGTACCTGCCCTTCTGCGGCCGCTCGGCGCGCCACACGGGGGCGATCTGGATCGAGCGGAACACCGGGGGGAGCTCGCCGCGGTGGGTCGCGTAGAAGCGGGCGAGCGGCACCGTGAGGTCGAAGCGCAGGCCGAGGTCGCAGAGCGCGAGGGTGTCGCCGGACTCGAGCGCCGCGCGCAGGTCGTCGGCACCGAGGCCGCGCTTGAGCACGCTGAAGGCGAGCTTCTCGTTGTCGCCCCCGAGGCCGGAGTGGAGGCGGGACGCGTCCTCGACGACGGGCGTCTCGATCTCGTCGAATCCGTGGGAGGCGAAACTGCGGCGGATCACGCCCAGCGCATGCTCGCGGCGGGCCTTCTCGGCGGGGAGGAAGTCGCGCATGCCGCGGGGCGGGGTGATCGGTGAGGCCATGCCTCGATTCTTCCACGAGCGGCGGCGGGACACCTCCCGGGGGGATGGCCGCCCGAAGGGGCCCGGCCGTAGACTCCAGGCGTTGCCACCCTGATGCCGCGCCTCCGGTGCGGCTCGGTGGTGTCCCGCTGGACCTGGCATGAGCCGCATCCGTCCGACCACGGTCGCGATGTTCGCTGCCAGACACGACGAGGCTGGCAACGCGTCCCCGCTCGCCGGTCGAGACCCAGGCCAGGAGTGGAGCCGATAGGCGCCCTCACCCGAGTGGCAGCCGGCGCAGGGCGGGACGCGCTGCCGGCTACGCCGACCCGTCGGGCCCGAACGGCCTCCCACTCCCCCGGCGCTACGCGCGGTGGTGCCGCCCGAGCGGGACGACGAGCGGCGTCGCCGTCACGGGGTCGCTGGCGATGACCGACTCCACCCCGAACACGTCGCGCACGAGCTCCGCCGTCACGACCTCGGACGGGTCCCCCGCGGCGACGATGGAGCCGTCGCGCATCGCGACCAGGTGGTCGGCGTAGCGGGCGGCGAGATTGAGGTCGTGCAGCACCATGACGACCGTGGCACCGCGCGCCGCGTTCAGATCGAGCAGCAGGTCGAGCACGTCGATCTGGTGGCTGATGTCGAGGAAGGTCGTCGGCTCGTCGAGCAGCAGGATGTCGGTCTGCTGTGCGAGCGCCATCGCGATCCACACGCGCTGGCGCTGGCCGCCCGAGAGCTCGTCGACGCTGCGGTCCGCCAGCTCGGTGATGCCCGTCGCGGCCATCGCCTCGCTCACCGCCGTGTCGTCGTCCGCCGTCCAGCGGCGGAACCAGCCCTGGTGCGGGTAGCGCCCGCGGGACACCAGGTCGGCCACGGTGATCCCGTCCGGCGCAACCGGGGTCTGCGGCAGCAGCCCGAGTCGGGTGGCGACCTGCTTCGTCGGCAGCGAGTGGATGTCGGCGCCGTCGAGCAGCACGGATCCGCCCGCCGGTGCGAGCAGGCGCGAGAGGCCGCGCAGCAGGGTGGACTTGCCGCAGGCGTTGGGCCCGACGATGGCCGTCACCTTGCCGGGCGGGATGGTCAGGTCGAGGCCCTCCACGACGACGCGGCCCTCGTACGAGAGGGTCAGGTCGCGGGCGACGAGCTCGTGTGCAGCGGTCATCTCAGCCTCCTCGGCCGATTCGGTTGGTCCTGGTGAGGAGCCACAGCAGATACGGGGCGCCGACGATCCCGGTCACGACGCCGACGGGGAACACGACGCCGGGCACGGCGAACTGGGCGACGATGTCCGAGAGCAGGAGCACGAGGGCGCCGACCAGGGCCGACGAGACGAGCGCCAGGGACCCGCGGCCGACCAGGCGGCGGGCGATCGGCGCGGCGAGGAACGCCACGAAGCTGATCGGGCCGGCGACGGAGACGGCGACCGCGGCGAGCGCGACCGCCACCGCGACGACGAGCAGGCGGGTGCGTTCGGCCCGCACGCCGATGCCGGCCGCAGTGTCGTCGCCCAGGCCGAGGGCGGCCAGCGGCCTCCCGAGCAGCAGGGCGCATGGGAGGAGCACGACGGCTCCGACGGCGAGAACCACGAGAGAGACACCGCCGACGGTGTTGAGGCTTCCCGTGATCCAGACCAGCGCGCTCTGGACGTCGCTGAGGTCGGCCTTGGTGAGGACGTAGGAGACGACGCCGGAGGCGATCGCGGCGACGCCGATGCCGACCAGCACGAACCGGTACCCGCTCACGCCGCGGCGCCAGGCGAGCGCGTAGATCAGCCCGGCGGCCAGGAGGGTGCCGACGAGGACCACGCCGGAGAGGGCGAGGCCGGTGAGGCCGAACCAGACGAGCGCGACGGACCCGACGGCGCTCGCGCTGGCGGTGATGCCGATGATGTCGGGGCTCGCGAGCGGGTTGCGCGCCACGGACTGGATCAGCGCGCCCGACACGCCCAGGCAGGCCCCGACCAGCGCGGCGGCGAGGAGTCGCGGGAGGCGCAGGTCCAGGATGACGAACGAGGTGAGCCGGTCCGCTCGGCCGACGAGCGCGGCGAGCACATCCTCCGGCGCGACGCCCGCCTCCCCGAGCGTCAGGGAGACGGCGCCGACGACGAGCAGCAGCGCGCCCAGGGTCACGGCGACGCGGGTGGCGCGACCGGTGCGGCGGCGCCGGTCGACGGTGACCGCGCTCACAGGCTGACCAGCTTGCGCCGGCGCACGAGGGCGATGAAGAGCGGGGCACCGACGAAGGCCATCACGACGCCGACCTGCAGCTCGCCCGGCATCGCGACGACGCGGCCGATGATGTCGCACGCCAGCAGCAGGGTCGGCGCGACGACGGCGGAGAAGGCGAGGATCCAGCGGTAGTCGCCGCCCACCGCCCAGCGGGCGATGTGCGGCACGACGAGGCCGACGAAGGCGATCGGACCGACCGCCGCGGTGGCCGAGCCGCACAGGAGCACGATGGCGACGGCACTGACGCCGCGCGCCACCCCGACGCGCTGGCCGAGACCGCGGGCGACGTCGTCGCCGAGCGCGAGCCCGTTGAGCACGCGGCCGAGTCCCAGCGCGAGGACGGCGCCGACCACGAGCGTGGGCAGCACCTGCCAGAAGACGTCGAAGCCGCGACCGGCGAGGGCGCCGACCTGCCAGAAGCGCATGGCGTCGAGCGAGACGCGGCTCGTGAGCAGCACCGCGGTGATCAGCGAGCCGAGCGCCGCCGACACCGCGGCTCCGGCGATCGCGAGCTTGATCGGAGTCGCGCCTTCGCGTCCCGCCGAGGACACCGCGTAGACGAGCGCGGACGCCAGCGCCGCGCCCGCGAAGGCGAACCAGACGTAGCCGGAGGCACTGGTCACGCCAAGGTATGCGATCGCCACCACGACGGCGAGGGAGGCGCCGAAGTTGACGCCCAGGATGCCGGGGTCCGCGAGCGGGTTGCGCGAGAGCCCCTGCATCACGGTGCCGGAGAGGCCGAGGGCGAGACCGGCGGCCAGGCCGAGCAGGGTGCGCGGCAGGCGGCTCCCGATGACGACGAGGTGCTCCGGGTCCCCCGGCCGGTAGTGGAACAGCGCGTCGAGCACATCCGCCGGCGCGATCGTGCGCGCACCGACCATGAGGCTCAGCACGCTCACCGCGACCAGGGCGACCGCGGCGACGGCGAAGCCCACGAGCAGACGCCGACGGCGCCGGCCGTGCGAGGAGATCCCCTCGGCACGACCGGCGCTGGGAGCGATGACGCTCGTGGGCATCCGCCTACTTGACCTTGTCGGCGGCGGCGGCCAGCTGCGGCACGTACTTGTCGAGCATCCACGGGATGGCGAGGACGCTGGGAGCGCTGGTGGCGGCGACGAAAGACTCTCCGACGATGGGCGCGAAGCGGCCCTCCTTGATGGTGGGCATGGCGGCGACCAGCGGGTCGGCCGTGAATGCATCGACGGAGGACTGCTTGTCGAAGTACATCACCAGCAGATCCGTGTCGATCTTGGAGAGGTTCTCGTAGCTGAGCTGGAAGAAGAAGCTGCCGTCGTCCTTGGTGGTGTCCAGCCCGGCGATGCTCGGCGAGTTCTTCAGGCCGAGCTCGTTGAGCAGCTGCACGCGCGGGTCCTCGGCGCGGTACACGTTGAGCACGCCCGGCTCGTTGGCCGCGGCGTAGAAGAACGTCTTGTCCTTCAGCACCGGATACTTCGCGGCGAGCGCCGAGACGTTCTCCTTCGTCTTCGTGACGAGGGCGTCCGCCTTGTCGGACAGGCCGAGCGCCTTGCCGACGATCGCGGTCTGGTCCTG
Source organism: Leifsonia naganoensis (assembly GCF_013410615.1). Classification (NCBI taxonomy): domain Bacteria; kingdom Bacillati; phylum Actinomycetota; class Actinomycetes; order Micrococcales; family Microbacteriaceae; genus Leifsonia; species Leifsonia naganoensis. The sequence goes on along the minus strand of NZ_JACCHJ010000001.1, from coordinate 3,203,991 downwards.
CCAGCTGGTCGCCCACGGCTTGTCCGGGTACGCGACCACGGGGGCGATCTTGCTGAGCGTGTCGAACTCGGTCTGGGTCAGGCCGGAGTACGGCGCCAGGATCACGTCGGGCTTGGCCTTCACGAATGCCTCGAACGGCACCTCGCCGGTGTCGGAGGCGATGATCTGCGGGGTCTTGCCCTTCAGCTCCTTGATCTTGTCGGCATCCCACGGCAGCACGCCGTCCTTGTCGCCGCCGTAGGTGAACGCGGGCATCGCGACCGGCACGATGCCGAGCGCGAGCACGACATCCTGCGCACCCCAGCCCCAGGTCGCGATGCGCTCCGGCTTGGAGTCGATCGTCGTCTTGCCCAGCGCGCTGTCGATGGTGACCGGGAAGGCTCCCGCGTCGCTGCTGGACGCGCTCTCGTCAGCGGAGCTGCCGGCGCTGCAGCCGGTGAGGACGAGGGCGGCGGAGGCGACGACGGCCGAGGCGATCAGGGCGACACGCGACCGGCGACGGCCGCGGCGAGTGGTTTCGAGCATGGCTCTCCTGGGTTCGGAGGGGTGGAAGGCGTGTCGATCGACACATTAGGGAAGCCTAACCTAAGCATCCCGTGCCCACCACCCGAGCGGCCTCCGCTCAGGCGTCGAGCGCCTCCTGCTCGCGGATCTCGCCCTGCAGATCCCGCAGCGTCGACCGCAGCGCGCGCTCGGCGTCGAGGCCCTGCGCCTTCGCCGACGCGACGATCGCGAGCAGGAGCGGGCCGAGCTCGTCCTCGCTGCTCACGGGCACTCCACCGCCCTCGGCGAGATCGATCAGCCCGACCTTCTGCGCACGGCCCAGCAGCTTGTCGGCCAGGGCCAGGGAGGGCATCGCCTGCGGGATGCCGTCGAGCACGCTCGTGCGACCCGGCTTCTCGGCCTTCTTGAGGTCGTCCCAGAACCCGACGACATCGTCCGCCGTCTCCGCCGTGCGGTCGCCGCCGAACACGTGCGGGTGACGGCCGACCATCTTGGCCGTCATCTGGGCCGCGACATCCTGCAGGTCGAAGTCCTCGCCCGGTGTGTGCGCGGCGATGTCCGCGTGGAACAGCACCTGGTAGAGCACGTCGCCGAGCTCCTCGATCATGTCCTCGCGGGTGCCGCTCTCGATGGCCTCGACCAGCTCGTACGTCTCCTCGATGAGGTACTGGACGAGCGACTCGTGGGTCTGCTCGGCGTCCCACGGGCAGCCGCCCGGAGCGCGGAGCCGTGCCGTCACCGCGACGAGCTCGTCGAGTTTGCTGGGGGCCGTGTCGGTCATCGGTGCTCCTCCTCAGGACTCCCCCATCCTCTCACCGTCGCGCCCGGGCTACGCTGACCGCATGGCCAGTCGCATCGCCCGCGTCACCGTGTCCGTCACCGACCTCGCCGCCTCGCTCGCGCTGTACCGCGACGTGCTCGGCCTCGCCGAGCTCTATGCCGCCGACGACCTGACGATGCTGACGACCGACCCCGGCGACACGACGGGCACGGCGACGCAGGTGCTGCTGCACCGCCGCACGCCGACGCCCGGCGACGCCGGTGTCGCGGTCAGTTTCGCGGTGCCGGATGTCGACGCGGCGACGGATGCCGCCGTCGCCGCCGGAGCCACCGTGCTCGACCCGCCGGCCGACCAGCCGTGGCGCGAGCGCCAGTCGGTGCTGCGCGACCGTGACGGCCACCTCCTCTGCCTCGTCGCACCCCTCCGGTAGACTCGGACCCTGGTGTGCCGGGAAGTCTGGTCGGCGGGTGACGTGATCGCGTCGCTCCTCCGCCCCACCCACCCCGCACCCGGTGCGAGAAGGGCCTCACCCCGATGAGCATCATCCGATCCGAACGCACCGCCGCCGGGCTCCTGCTCGGAGCCGCCGCCCTCGGGCTCCTCCTGGCGAACACCGCCGCCGGTCCGGCCCTGATCGACCTCCAGCACGCGCATCTGGGCTTCGGCCCGGTCGACCTCAGCGTGGGCCACTGGATCAGCGATGGGCTGCTCGCGATCTTCTTCTTCATCGTTGCGGTGGAGCTGAAGCACGAGCTGGTCGCCGGCGAGCTCAACTCGTTCGCGAAGGCGATCCATCCCGCGATCGCCGCCGTCGCGGGGGTCGCCGTGCCCGCGCTCGTCTATCTCGCGTTCAGCGCGGGCAGCGGGCTGGAGTCGGGATGGCCCATCCCGACCGCGACCGACATCGCTTTCGCGCTCGGGGTTCTCGCCGTGTTCGGCCGCGGGCTGCCCAACCGGCTGCGCGTGTTCCTGTTGGCCCTCGCTGTGCTGGACGACCTGATCGCCATCCTGATCATCGCCGTCTTCTTCACCACCGACCCGAACATTCTGGAACTCGTGCTCGCGGCCGTGACCGTGACGGCGTTCGGGCTGCTCAGCCGGATGCTGCGCGGCCGGATGCGCGGGCCCGTGGCAGTGCTGATGGTGCTGATCGCCGTGCTCACCTGGTGGCTGGTCTACGACTCCGGCGTGCACGCCACCATCGCGGGCGTCGCCCTCGGCCTCGTGATGGCCCGCCGCCCCGCCGGACGCGTCACGCACGCGCTGGAGCCGTGGTCGAACGGGCTGATCCTGCCGCTGTTCGCTTTCTCGGCGGCGCTGGTCGTCATCCCTTCGGTCGCGCCGTCGGAGCTCTCCCCGGCTTTCTGGGGCATCCTGATCGCCCTGCCGGTCGGCAAGCTGATCGGCATCACCTTAGGCGGCTGGCTCGGCTCGTTCACCCGCAGCAAGGAGGAGCGGGCGCGCATCTCGCTGTTCGGGCTCGTGGCGATCGGAGCGCTGGGTGGCATCGGCTTCACGGTGTCCCTGCTGATGAACGAGCTGGCGTTCGCCGGCGACGACCTCGTGCGGTCGGAGGGCACGCTGGCCGTGCTGCTCGGTTCCGGCGTCTCGATCGTGCTCGCCGGCGTGCTGGTGTCGCTGCTCGCGCGCCGCTACCGCCGCCTCCACCCGCGTTCGTAGCGGAGGAGATCAGCCCGATAGATCGGCCGGATCTCAGGGAATGGAGGAGATGTCGGGGAATCTACCCGACATCTCCTCCATTAGCAGCGCAACGCAGCGGTCAGGCTGCGGGCTCGGTCGCGGGTTCGGGGACGGGGAAGAGGGCGCCGAGGAGGGTGGCGACCCACTCGATGAGGGCGGCGTCGTCGACGGGCTCGCCGTTCACGCGCGGCAGCGGGACCATGGCGACCTTGGGCGCCGCGTGGTACTTCGACCCCGGGTACATGCGCTGCAGCCGCACCTGGAGGGAGTCGGGCAGGATGGCGGGCGCGAGCCGGAGGTTGGAGCCCATGGCCACGACCTCGCCGAGACCGGCCTTCTGGGCGGCGCGGCGGAGGCGGGACACGGCGACGAGGTTCAGCACCTGCACGGGCGGCTCGCCGTAGCGGTCCGTCATCTCCTCGAGGACGAGGTCGATCTGGCCGTCCTTCGAGGTCGGCGCGCTCGCGGACGACAGCTTCTGGTAGGCCTCGAGCCGCAGCCGCTCGCTGTCGACGTACTCCTCCGGGATGTGCGCATCCACCGGCAGCTCGAGTCGCAGCTCGGTCTGCCCCTCCGCGACCTCGCCGCGGAACGTGGACACGGCCTCGCCGATCATCCGCAGGTAGAGGTCGAAGCCGACGCCGGCGATGTGGCCGGACTGCTCGCCGCCCAGGAGGTTGCCCGCACCGCGGATCTCGAGGTCCTTGAGGGCGACCTGCATGCCGCTGCCGAGGTCGTTGTTGGCCGCGATCGTGGAGAGGCGGTCGTGCGCGGTCTCGCTGAGCGGCTTGTTCTCGTCCCAGAGGAAGTACGCGTACGCCCGCTCGCGGCCACGGCCGACGCGGCCGCGCAGCTGGTGGAGCTGGCTCAGGCCGTACTTGTCGGCGCGGTCGATGATGATCGTGTTCGCGTTCGAGATGTCGAGGCCGGTCTCGATGATCGTCGTCGACACGAGCACGTCGAAGCGGCGCTCCCAGAAGTCGACGACCACCTGCTCCAGCGCGTGCTCGTTCATCTTGCCGTGCGCGACGCCGATGCGCGCCTCCGGCACCAGCTCGGCCAGCTTGGCGGCCGTCGCCGAGATCGACCCGACGCGGTTGTGCACGAAGAACACCTGGCCCTCGCGCAGCAGCTCGCGCCGGATGGCGGCCGCGACCTGCTTGTCCGAGTACGGTCCGACGAACGTGAGGATCGGGTGGCGATCCTCCGGGGGCGTCGCCAGCGTCGACATCTCGCGGATGCCGGTGACGGCCATCTCGAGCGTGCGCGGGATGGGCGTCGCGCTCATCGCCAGGATGTCGACGTTGGTCTTGAGCTTCTTGAGCTGGTCCTTGTGCTCGACGCCGAAGCGCTGCTCCTCGTCGATGATGACGAGGCCGAGGTCCTTGAACGACACCCCCTCGGCGAGGATGCGGTGAGTGCCGATGACGATGTCGACCGTTCCGTCGGCCATGCCCGCCAGGGTCTCCCGCGCCTCCTTGTCGGTCTGGAAGCGGCTCAGCTGGCGCAGGTGCACCGGGAAGCCGGCGAACCGCTCGAGGAAGGTCTCGGCGTGCTGCTTGACGAGCAGCGTGGTCGGAACGAGCATCGCGACCTGCTTGCCGTCCTGGATGGCCTTGAACGCCGCCCGCACCGCGATCTCGGTCTTGCCGAAGCCGACGTCGCCCGAGATGAGGCGGTCCATCGGGATGGGCCGCTCCATGTCGGCCTTCACCTCGTCGATGGTCTGCAGCTGGTCCAGGGTCTCCGCGAACGGGAACGCCTCCTCCAGCTCGTGCTGCCAGGGCGTGTCGGGCCCGAACGCGTAGCCCTTGCTGGCCATGCGCGCGGAGTAGAGCTTGACGAGCTCGACCGCGATGTCGCGGACGGCCTTGCGGGCGCGCCCCTTCGCGGCCGACCAGTCGCTGCCGCCCATCTTGCTCAGCTGCGGGGCCTCCCCGCCGACGTAGCGGCTCAGGAGGTCGAGCTGATCGGTCGGGACGAAGAGTTTGTCGCCGGGGTAGCCGCGCTTGGACGGGGCGTACTCCAGCACGAGGTACTCGCGCTTGGACTTGACCGCGTTACGGCCGCCGCTCGACACCTCGCGCTGCGTCAGCTCGACGAACTTGCCGATGCCGTGCGTCTCGTGCACGACGTAGTCGCCGGGTTTGAGCTGCATCGGGTCGACGACGTTCTTGCGGCGCGCAGCGAGCTTCTTCACCTGGCGCGAGTCGTAGCCGATGGTGCGGCCGTAGAACTCGCTCTCGCCCACCACGGCCAGCTTGATCTCGGGCACCTCGAAGCCGTGCTCGACGTTGGCCTTCAGGAGGTGCGCGATGCCGGGCTCGGGATCGACCGGGAACTCGTCGACCGGGCGCGCGGGCAGCTCGGCCTCGCCCAGCACCTGGGCGGCGCGCTCGACCAGGCCGTTGCCCTCGGCGACGACGGCGACGCGCCAGCCGTCGCGCAGGCGAGCGGCCACGTGGCCGACCGCACCGGAGACGTTGCCCTGGAAGCTCGGGACGGCCTCCGCCGCGATGCGGACCTGGAGGTGCTCCTCGATCTCGCGATGCTCGGGCAGGATGTCGTCCGCCTGGAACCCGCTCATCGTCCACCACGGGTGGTCCTGCGCGGGCGCGCCGGGGCGGCTGAACTTCACGGAGTCGTGCAGCTTCTGCAGCGTGAGGAAGTCGCCCGCGGCCAGGTCGATCGGGGCCGCGGCGCCCACGGTCGCGGCACTCCACGCGGCGGAGAGGAACTCGCGGTTCGTCTCCGCGAGGCTGACGGCGCGGGAGGCTACCCGCTCCGGCGAGAACACGGCGACGGCGGCGCCGTCGGGCAGGTAATGGGTGAGCGGGACGAGCCGGTCGACCAGGGCGGGGGCGAGCGACTCCATCCCCTCCACCGGGATGCCCTCGCCGATCTTGGCGAGCATCCCGGACAGGCTCGGGAACTCGTGCTCCATCTCCCGGGCGCGCTGGCGGACCGACTCGCTGAGCAGCAGCTCGCGGCTCGGCGGCAATGCGACCGACGGGATGGGCTCGGGCAGGGAGCGCTGATCGGCCACCGAGAAGGCGCGGATCTGCTCCACCTCGTCGCCGAAGAAGTCGACGCGATAGGGGTGGTCGGCCGTGGGCGGGAAGACGTCGAGGATGCCGCCGCGCACCGCGAACTCGCCGCGGCGCGTGACCATGTCGACGCGCGCATAGGCGAGGTCGACCAGTTGCGAGGCGAGGCCCGCGAGGTCGAAGCCGCGGCCTCCCGCGACGAGGTCGGTCGTCGCGTAGTCGGTCAGGTTGTCGGCCAGCGGCTGCAGGGCGGCCCGAACCGAGGCGACGAGGACGAACGGCGTCGTGCGGTCCCCGGTGCCCCAGTCGACGAGGCGGCGCAGGGCGGTGAGTCGCTTGCCGACGATCTCGGCGCTCGGGCTGAGGCGCTCGTGCGGGAGCGTCTCCCAGGCGGGGAACTCCACGATCTCCGCCTCGGGCAGTACGCATGGCAGTGCAGCGCGGACGGCCTCCGACTCGCGGCCCGTGGCGGTGATCACCAGGACCGCCTGCGACGCGTTCTGCTCGGCGCGGCGGCGCACGAGGCCGGCGAGCAGCGGGGCACGCAGTCCGTCTGTGAGCGAGAAGTCGGCGTCGCGGCCGGCGTACGTGAGTGCGTCAGCGAACGTGGAGGCGCGCTGAAGCGCCGTGATCAAGCCCTGGAGTATCACTCGGCAGAGTCTACGCGGCGCCCCCGACAGCGCGGAGAGGGAGGGGCACCAGGCCGCCCGCGGCATCGATCGTCCGCCACAGCACGGGGCCAGGCGTCGCCGCCGTCGCGGAGAACCCGTCGCCGCGGCGCGCATCCAGGCTCAGACCTCCGTGGCGCGGGACGAGACGGGCGTCGCCCGCGAGCACAGTCATCCCGGCGAACCCGTCGAGCTCAGCCACGCCCGCCTTCACCAGAGCCTCCTTGGCCGTCCAGGCCAGCAGGAAGGCGGCCTCGGGGTCGGCGCTCTCGCTCAGGAGGCGACGTTCGGCCGCCGAGAGCGCCGTGTCGATCGGATGGTCTCTATACCGCATGCCCGCCTCGACGTCGACGCCGAGCCTTCTAGACGCGGCCCCGGCTGCGACCATCCCGCGGGCGTGCGACCAGGAGAGGTGGAGGCCGTCGGGGCTCGGCTGCGGGCGTCCGTGCGAGCCGCCGCACGTGTCGCACCGCTGCACGAGCCGCCCGGCCACGAACGGCGCGTCGCTCAGAGCCCGGTGGGCCGCCGCCGCGAGCAGACGGGCGGCGGTGAAGTCGTCGCGATCCGCGGTCGCGCGCAGGCGGTCGCGCCGTTCTGCGGCCTCGGGCGCGAGTGGCTCGTCGGGCAGCGTCGCGAGCACCCGCGCCGTGCGCGCGACGAGCACAAGAGCCGAGCCGGAGGGGACCACGGCTTCACTGTAGGCGAGTGTCACGCTCCGTGGTCGTCAGATCCACCCCTCGAGGGCGCGCATGAAGCCCTCATGGTCGTCGCGGTTGATGACGTGACCCGACCCCTCGACCACGCGCACCGCGAACCCGGCGTCGCGCAGCCCGTCGGCGACCTCCGGCTTCACCAGGTGCGAGTTGTCGGCGAGCATCACGAGCGAGGGAACCATCATGGTCGTCGGCGCGCGCATGACACTCGGCGCGAGCACGCTCGGGATGGCGGCGCGATCGAACGCGCGGAACGACTCGACCTCGATGGCGACGTCGGCCGGATCCCACCGCGGATTGCGCCTGGCGATGCGGGCGGCGGACTGCCGGGCCAGGGTGCGCAGGAAGGCGGGCGCCAGCATCAACTGGAACCAGTTGGCCGCGGGGCACGAGAAGGCCGGGTCCACGTAGACGACGCGCTGCGGCCGCAGCCGTTCGACGGCGAGGCTCACGGTGAGCCCGCCGAGGGAGTGCCCCATCACGAGCTCGGGTTCGGCCGGCACCGTGTCCACGATGTCCTGCGCCATCAGCTCGGCGGAGTACTCGCCGGCGCGCCGGCTGTGCCCGTGGCCGCGCAGATCGACGGCGATCACGTGGTACCCGCGCTCGGCGAGCACCGGCCCGACCCGCCGCCAGTTGCGGGAGTCCGACATCACGCCGTGGACCAGGACCGCGTATCGGTCTCCATGACCCCACTCGCGCGTGAACAGCTCCATGGCGCACACGGTACGACCGCGCGCTGTGCGCCGACTGAACAGTCTCCCGGCACGGCCTGTGCGCGGTTCGGGCGCGATCGCGACATCGGTATCCGCTATTCTTCGGCTCGACGGCGTGCCGGACGCCGCACAGAGGAGCCCCGATGTCCGACTCTCCCGAGCAGCAGCCTGCTCTCCCTCAGCCGTTCGTCCCGCCCGTGGCCCCGCCGCTGTTCGCCCCGCAGGCGTACCCGCAGCAGCAGGCGTACCCGCAGCAGCAGGCGTACCCACAGCAGCAGGCATACCCGCAGCAGTACGGCGTGGCGCCCGGGCCCGGCTGGGCACAGACAGCACCGCAGCCCCCGCGATCGCGGGCCCTCGGCATCGTGTCGATGGCGCTCGCCCTGGCCGTGTTCGTGCTGTCCGTCGTCGCCTCGACCATCGTCGGGGCCGCGGCCGGCCCGCTCGCTCAGCGCACCGCGACTAGTTTCTCCTTCAATACGGGCTCACTGTCGCCGGAGCAGGCGGAGGCGTTCGCGCCGATCGGATTGCTCATGGGCGCGCAGATGCTGCTCGGCACTCTTCTCGGGATCGTCGCCCTGGTGCTCGGCATCGTCGCCGTGGCCACGAAGCGCGGACGCCCCTTCGGCATCGTCGGGATCGTCGCCGCGGCGGCCGCACCGATCGTGTCGTTCATCGTGTACACCGTGGTCCTCGCCGCATCGGTGCCGGCCTAGGCCCCACGCATTCGTGACGAATGTCGGGAAAGCGGCGCGCTTTCGCGACATTCGGCACGAATGTCGGGAGCGCGGAGCCGTCAGCGGGTGGTGTGGAACCGGTTCTGGGCGGCCGTGAGGCCCTCGGCCGCGATCTGCTCCACCGCGTCCGCGGCGTCGCCGACGAGGATCGGGAGGTTCTCGCGCTCCTCCGCGCTGAAGGCCTTGAGCACGTGGTCCGCCGCGGCCTGCGAACCGGGAGGACGGCCGACGCCCACGCGCACGCGGGTGAAGTCGCCGGTGCCGGTCGCCGCGATCACGTCGCGGACGCCGTTGTGGCCGCCGTGGCCGCCGCCGTGCTTGAGGCGCACGGTGTCGAACGGGATGTCGAGCTCGTCGTGCACCACGATCAGGCGCGAGGGATCGAGCGAGTAGAAGCGCAGCAGCTGCGAGACCGGCCCGCCCGACACGTTCATGAAGGTGTTCGGCTTGGCCAGCACGAACCGCGGCCCGCCCGGGGCGAGACGCCCCTCGGCCACGGTGGAGTTCGTCTTGTGGGTCTTGAAGGTGAGGCCACCGCGCGAGGCGAGCTCGTCCAGCACCATCTGACCCACGTTGTGACGGGTGGCGGCGTAGCCGGGCCCGGGGTTACCGAGCCCGACCACGAGCCAGGGTCCGTCCGTCGGACGGGATGATTCCATCGGGAGTGACTACTCCGCGGCCTCGGCGGCGGCAGCGTCGCCCGCAGCCTCGGCGGTCTCGTCGTCGTCGGCGCGCACGGCAGCCGGGACGAGCACGTTGAGGATGAGGAGGTCCTCGTCCTCGGCCAGGGCGGCACCCTTCGGGAGGGTGAAGTCCTTCGCGTGGAACTGGGTGCCCTCGGCGGCGCCCTCCACGTCGAGAACGATGTTCTCGGGGATGTGGGTGGCCTCGACCTCGAGACGGAGGGTGTTGACCTCGAGCACCGCGATGGTGCCCGGGTAGGGCTCGCCCTGCACGTGCACGGGGACCTCGACGGAGACCTTCTCGCCGCTCTTGATGACGATGAGGTCGAGGTGCTCGATGATCTGGAGCACCGGGTCCTTCTGGACGTCCTTGACGAGGACGAGCTGGTCCGTGCCCGCGATGTCGAGCTGGAGGACGGCGTTCGCCTTGCGGAGCAGCAGGCCGACCTGGTGCGCCGGCACGGTGACGTGCTGCGGGTCGGTGCCGTGGCCGTAGATGACGGCGGGGATCTTGCCGGCGGCGCGGATCTTGCGGGCAGCGCCCTTGCCGAAGCTGTCGCGGACCTCTGCGACGACCTTGTTGGACTCGTCAGCCATGATGTTCTCCTTGCCGGCCGGAGGCCGGGGATCGGGGCGAGCGGTGCTCGCAGTGTGGGATTGTCGACTCGAGCGCATCGAGGTGCGCGAGGAAAGACTGCGAAGCCTGCTCCACCGCGTCGATCACGGAAGCCTGCGGAACACCGCCAGCTTCCCTCGCCGAAGTTCGGTGACTGAGTCTACCGGAATTCTGCGCGGGCGCGGTCCGCGATCGTCGCGGCCAGCGCATCCGGGGTCTCGGCGATGCTCAGGCGCAGCCCGGGCTCGTCGTCCTGGAGCGGCTGGAGGGTCGCCAGCTGCGAGGCAAGCAGGGACGGCGGCATGAAGTGGCCGGGGCGCACCATCCGGGCCGCCAGCTCCTCCTCGGTGCCGTCGAGCTCGGCGAAGAGGGTCGCCGGGGCGTGCGAGCGGATGCGGTCCCGGTAGACGCGCTTCAGCGCCGAGCAGGCGAGCACGAGACCGTCGGCCGCCGCCTCGGCGAGGGTCAGCCCGACCGCGTCGAGCCACGGCTCGCGATCCGCGTCCGTCAGCGGGATGCCGGAGGCCATCTTCGCGACGTTGGCGGCGGGGTGCAGCGCATCCCCGTCGACGAAGACCACGCCGAGCTGTTCGGCGACGAGGGCGCCGACCGTGCTCTTGCCCGAGCCCGAGACGCCCATGACCACCACCAGCGGACCCACGGTCGCCCCTTCCGTTCGCGATCCCTCCAGTATGGTGCCGCGCGAGCGGAGGCTCTGCCCGACCGTCATCGGGCGTCGCCGTCGCCTTCACTGCCGGCGTCGGCGCTCCCCGCCCCGAACCGCAGGAGCACCTTGCCCGAGGCGGAGGCGTCGCGCGCGACCTCGAAGGCGCGCAGGGCCTCCTCGGCCGCGAACTCGTGCGTCACGACCGCGGAGACGTCGAGGGAGCCGTCGGCGAGCGCGACGATCACAGCATCGATTTCGTCGACGAACCGGAACGAGCCGACCAACTCCAGCTCGCGCGCGATCGCCCGCGCGACGGGCACCGGCTGGTCTCCGGGAGGGAGCAGACCGACGAGCACGACGCGGCCGCCGCGGGTCGCGCCGCCGATCGCCGCGGCGAGGCCGGGCGCGGTGCCGGACGACTCGATCACGATGTCGGCGTCGACGGCGGCGACGGCCTCCGCGTCGCGCGCATCGATGGTGCGGGTCGCGCCCGCGGCCGACGCGATCGACCGGGGACGTTCGTGGATGTCGGTCGCGACGATCTCGGCCGCCCCGGCCCGGTGCAGCACGGCCACGGCGAGCGCACCGATGGGCCCGCTGCCGATCACGAGCACGCGCTTGCCGCGCACCTCCCCCGCCCGGTGGACGGCGTGCCAGGCGACGGCGGCGGGCTCGGCGAGCGCGGCGGTCCGCAGCGGGATCCCCTCGGGCAGTGCCCGGAGCATCCGCGTCGGGAGGACGACCCGGTCGGCGAAGGCACCGGCGGTGTGCGGGACGCGTGCCGCGCTGCCGAGGTAGGTCGCTCCGGGCGCCAGGTTGGGCCGGTCCTCGGGGTAGCGGGAGCCGTCGCCGGGGAGCGGTGTCGCGGGATGCACGGCGACCGGCGTGCCCGCGGCGGGGCCGGATCCATCGGCCGCGGCAACCTCCACGACGCCGACGACCTCGTGCCCGAGCACCATCGGCGCGCGGAGGATCGACTCCCCCGCCGCTCCGTGGGTCCAGTAGTGCAGGTCCGACCCGCAGACGCCCCCGTAGGCGATGGCGATGACGGCCTCGTCGGGTGCGGGATCGGCGAGCGGGAGGTCCTCGACGCGCAGATCGCCGGCGGCATGGGCGACGACGGCGCGGGTCGTGCGGGTCGCGCTGGTCGTATCCACCGTCACACCACCACCGTCATGCCGCCGTCGACGAAGACGACCTGGCCGTTCACATAATCGGAGGCCGGCGACGAGAGCCACACGGCCGGGCCGACCAGGTCGGCGACCGTCCCCCAGCGTCCGGCGGGCGTGCGCCCGACGATCCAGTCGTTGAACGCCGTGTCGTCGACCAGGTTCTGCGTCATCTCGGTGTGGATGTAGCCGGGCGCGATCGCGTTGATCTGCAGCCCGCTCGCCGCCCACTCCGCCGTCATCGCGCGGGTCAGGTTGCGCAGTCCGCCTTTCGCGGCCGTGTACGGCCCGATGGTCCGGCGGGCGAGGTCGGCCTGCACGGACGCGATGTTGACGATCTTGCCGTGGCCGCGCCCGATCATCCCGCGCGCGACGGTGCGCCCGACGAGGAAGGCACTGGTGAGGTCGGTGCGCAGCACACGGTCCCAGTCCTCGCGACTGACGTCGAGCAGCGGCTCGCGATGCTGGACCCCGGCATTGTTGACCAGGATCTCCAGCGGCCCGACCTCGGCTTCGATGCGGTCGACGGCCACCACGACCGCGCTCTCGTCGGTGATGTCGAAGGCGAGGGCGTGGATGCGGTCGCCGTGCTCGGCCGCGAGCGCCTCCCGGGTCGCCGCGAGCCGGTCGGCGTCGAGCCCGTTGAGCACGACGGTCGCTCCGGCGGCGGCGAGGCCGTCCGCCAGCGCCCGGCCGATACCGCGGCTCGAGCCGGTCACGAGAGCCACACGTCCGGTGAGGTCGAAGGGGTTGGCTGTCATGCTGATCCTCTCTGCAGTCCACCGGTGGCGACCACCGGGTTGGTCAGTTCGCCGAGGCCGTCGATGTGGATGCGCGCCGTGTCCCCGGCCCCGATCGGAACGGCGGTTCCTGGGCAGCCGGTCAGCACCACGTCGCCCGGGCCGAGTTCGAGCACGCCCGTCAGATAGACGAGCAGTTCGACGACGCCGCGTGCGAGTCCGTCGACCGATCCGGTGGCGACTCCCCCGCCGGCCTCGGCGCGGATGCCGAGACCCGCGGGTTCGAGGCCGGTCTCGATCCACGGCCCGAGCGGCGTGAAACCATCACCGTTCTTGGCCTGCGTCAGGAGGGAGTCGCGCGCGATCTGGTCGACCGCCGTGACGTCGTTCCCGATCGTGAACCCGAGCACGTGCGCCGCGACGTCCTCCGCCCGCAGATGCCGTGCGCGGCGGCGCACGACGACCGCGAGCTCCCCCTCCGCGGCCACCGCGCCGACGGCCGGGTCGAGCACGATCGGATCGCCCGGCCCGACGACCGTGCGGGCCGACTTGGCGAAGGCCTGCGGCGGGAGCTCCGCGTCGGCGGCGCCGGAGTTGTGCGCCATCCCGAGCACGATCCGCGGCTCGACGGGGGCCGCGAGCGGGGCGTCGGCGGCGAAGCGCTCACCGGTTCGGCGCGGAGCATCGGCGAACAGGTCGTCGATCGCGTGCCACTCCCCGTCCGACCACTCGGCCGGGACGGCCCCGAGGTCCGTGCGGACGCGGGCGAGCCGCATCAGCGGGTACGCGTCGCGGCGAGCGTGCGCTGGTGCTCGCGGCGCGACACCGTCGGCGAGGGCCGGCTCGTGACGTCGACGTACGAGTCGTCGATCGCGTCGGTGAGGAGGTTGAGGTCGCGGGCCCGCGTCTCCGGCGTGACGAAGGTCGCCCAGAGGGTGATCGCGGTCAGCACCAGGACGTAGATGGCGAGCGGCCACCACGAGTTGCCGAAGGCTCCGAGCAGCACGGCGCCGATCAGCGGCGCGATGCCGCCGGCGAGCACCGCGCTGAACTCGCGCGAGATCGCCACGCCGATGTAACGGCGGCGGTTGCCGAACAGCTCCGGGAGGGTGGCGCACTGCGCGCCGAGCATCACGTTCACGCCGACGCCGTAGGTGATGGCGAGCACCGGGATGATCAGCCAGACCAAGCCCATCGACATCAGCCACCAGGCGGGGATCGCCAGGACGAGCTGGATGATCGCACCGATGCGGTAGACGCGCATGCGGCCGAAGCGGTCGCTGAGGCTGCCCGCGAACGGGATGACGAAGATGCCGAGGGCGGCGCCGATGGCGATCGCGAGCGGCCCCATCCACGGCTCGGCCCCGACCACGGTGGTCACGAAGGTCACCGCGAGGGTCTGGTACAGCGCGGATCCGCCGTTCTCGGCCATCCGCAGGCCGATGCCGCGGATGATCGTGCGCCACGACTGGGTGAACGCCTCGCCGAGCGGGTTCTTCGCGACCTGCTCCTGCGCCTCGAGGGTGATGAAGGCCGGCGACTCGCGGAGGCGGAGGCGGATGAAGATGGCGACGATGATCAGGAGCACCGAGGCCAGGAACGGGATGCGCCACAGCCAGTCGTGCACGATCTGCGGGTCCACCAGGCCGAGCAGGAAGAAGACGACCGAGGCCAGGATGGTCCCGACCATGATGCCGACGAACGGCAGCGAGGCGAAGTAGCCGCGGCGGCGGACCGGCGCGTACTCGGCCATCAGCGTGGTCGCGCCGGCCTGCTCCGCCCCCGCGCCGAAGCCCTGGAGCAGGCGCAGGATCACGAGGAGGATCGGCGCCCAAATGCCGATCTGCTCTCCCGTCGGCAGTACGCCGATCAGCGTGCTCGCCCCGCCCATGAGGGAGATCGTGACGATCAGGACGGTCTTGCGGCCGATCTTGTCTCCGAGCGCTCCGAAGAACAGGCCACCGAACGGCCGGGCGAAGAAGCCGACCGCGTAGGTGGCGAACGCGGCGGCGACCGCAGCGCCCGGGCCGAGGGCCGGGAAGAACAGCTGCCCGAACACGAGTGCGGAGGCCAGGCCGTACAGGGCGAAGTCGTAGTACTCCAGCGCGCTTCCGACACTGGAGGCCAGGGTGGCGCGGCGCAGATTGGCCGCGTAGTCGGGGTCGTTCGAACCGCGCAGTTCGCTCGCAGAGCGGTCAGTGCTCATGGGGTTGTCCTCCTGCACAGGACCCCGTCGGCATCGTCGCGTGACGTCGTCGCGTGACATCGTCGTCCGGGGGTCGGCTTGCACGGGCGTCGTCGCCCGCTGAGGTCGACCATAACACTCTGCTGAACACGGTTCAACCCACTGAACACTTTTCGAACGCGTCGGAGCGCATCAGGTGACGATGTGACCCGTCAGCGCCTCGGTCGCCAGGTTCATCGGGTTCGACATCCGGCGCCCGACGATGTGGAGCTCGGTGAGCAGCTCGGCGAGCACCTCGTCGGTGAACGCGGACTCCAGCAGCGAGGCGCCGAGCGCGAGCGAGACCTCGCCGCTCGACTGCGGCGGGACCACGACGGCGAACCCGGCGAGCCCCGGATAGACCTCGCCGTGGTCGAGGCTGTAGCCGCGCTCGCGGGTCGCGTCGATCTTCGCGATCAATCCGTCGAGGGAGGTCGTGGAGCGGTCGGTGAACGCCGGCCGCGTCTCGTCGTCGGCGAAGCGGCGCGCGATCTCGTCGTTGCTCAGCTCGGCGAGCAGGGCGTTGCCGACGGCCGTGATGGAGGCCGGATAGCGGGAGCCGATGCCGGCCGAGAGGCGGAACGGCGCGCGGCCCACGTGCGCACCCACGTAGATGACGTGCGTCCCGTCCAGCACCGCGAGCTGCGTGCGCTCGTGTCGCAGGATCTCGGAGTCAGCGCAGGCGCGGTAGAACTCGAGCACGGGATCGAACGCGCGGAGGTACGCCCCGCCCAGCTCGACGACCTTGCGGCCCAGCACGTAGCCGGTGTCGCTGCGGCGCACCAGGCCGCCCTCCTCCAGCGCGGAGATCACGTTGAGGGTCGACGACTTCGCGGCGCCGAGGCCGCGCGCCAGCTCGCTCAGGGTCAGCGGCTCACCGAGCGCGTCGCCGAGCAGGTCGAGCACCCGCACGGCCCGCGCGACCGCGGGAGCCTTCTCTGCGGCATCGGACATGTCGGCTCCTCATCGGTCGTCGCCGCGTCAGTAGAAGTCGACGGTGTCGACCCGGTTGCGCAGCGGGCGCCCATCCAGCAGGCGCGTAGCGTTGTCTGCGAACAATTCTGCGATGCGCCGCTCTTCGCCGGTCGTCAACGCGGCCGTGTGCGGGCTGATCAGCACGCGCGGGTGCGTCCACAACGGGCTCTCCTGCGGCAGCGGCTCGACCGCTGTGACGTCGAGGGCGGCGAAGCCGACCCGTCCGGCGTCGAGTGCGGCGAGCAAGGCCTCCTCGTCGATCACGGTGCCGCGGCCGACGTTGACCACCGTCACCCCGGGCTTCGCGGCCTCGAAGAAGGAGGCGCCCAGCATGCGCTCGGTCGCGGCCGTCCCGGGGAGGGCGACCACCACGGCGTCGACGCGGCCGGCGACCTCCGCGATCGCGGCCGGGCTCACCACCTCGTCGACGTCGGGCACGGCGCGTTCGTGACGGGAGGTCCCGATCACGTGCGCGCCGAACGCCTTCAGCAACCGGGCGACCTCCGCCCCGATGCCGCCGAGGCCGAGGACGAGGACGGTCTGCTCGGCCAGCTGTCCCATCCCCCAGCGTCCGGGCCATTGACGGTCGCGCTGGTCGGCCGCCAGGCGCGGAAGGTCCTTCGCTCCGGCGAGCAGGCCGAACAGGGCGAACTCGGCGAGCGGCCCGCCGTGCACTCCGGCAGAGGTCGTGAAGGCGACGCGCTCCAGCTCCGCCTCGGTGAGGCCGGCGGCCTTGACGGTGCCGCCGCCTCCCGCGGCCATCGTGTGCATCCAGCGGAGGCCGGGGTTCGCGCGCACGGCGCGGGCGATCTGCGCGGGGTCGAGGTCGGGGACGCCGTACACGGCGTCGGCCGCATCGATCATCGCCTCGAAGCGCTCCTGCTGCTCGGGCGTCCGGCGGAAGGCGGGATCCCCGCCGAAATCGGCCGGGTGCCGCATCGGCGGCAGCAGCTCGGGGTCGTGGTCCAGGCGGATGCGCGGCTCGCGCTCCACCAGGAGGTCGGCGTGCTCGGGCTTCAGGGGCGTCGCCACGGCGACGCGGAGCTCGGTTGTGGTCACCTTCGTCCTCACTGTCTGCGGGGTAGAGTCCGGTAGACGGACACAGTCTATCAAGAATTCACTCTACTGAACCGCGTTCACTATACTGATCACATGACGAGCCAAAGACAGCCTCGCTCCACCGTCGGCGTCCTCGGGCTGGGCAACATGGGCCGCCCGATGACGCTCAACCTGCTCCGCAGCGGGATCGCCCCCGTCGTCGTGCACGGACGCACGCGCGCCACCCTCGACGAGATGGAGGCCGCGGGCGCGACCGTCGCCCCCACCGTCCGAGAGCTCGCCGCGCAGAGCGACATCGTGCTCTCGATGCTCCCCGACCTCCCGCAGCTGCGCGACCTGCTCGACGGCCCCGACGGACTGCTGGCCGGCCTCGACCACCCGCTGCTGCTGATCGTCGGCTCCACCTCCGCGCCCGACGGCATCCGCGAGCTGGCCGCCGAGCTCGGCTCCCGCACCGACGGCCTCGTCCGCGTGCTCGACGCACCGGTCAGCGGAGGCACGGACGGCGCCGAGGCCGCCGCTCTCGCCATCATGGTCGGCGGCGACCCGGACGATTTCGCTCGCGCGGAGCCTGTGCTCGCCACCATGGGGACACCCGTCCTGCTCGGCCCGCTCGGCTCCGGCGAGGTCGCCAAGGCCTGCAACCAGATGATCGTCGCCTCCACCATCGTCGCCCTCAGCGAGGCCACCGTGATCGCCGAGCGCGCCGGGCTGGACGTAACGCGACTGCTCGACCTGCTCGGCGGCGGCTACGCTGGAAGCCGTCTGCTCGAGTCGCGCAAACAGCGTCTGGCCGAGAAGGACTACTCGGTCTCCGGGCCGGCGAAGTTCATGGTGAAAGACCTCGGCTTCGCCCGCGCGGAGGCGGAGCGCACCGCGACGGCCACGCCCCAGCTCACGACGCTGCAGGACTTCTTCGGCCGACTGGTGGAGGCCGGCCTCGGCGACGACGACATCACGGTCGCGCAGGGCTTCATCGCCGCCTCCTCCCCCGCTACGGAGCACACCCTCCCCTGACCTCCCGTCGCGGCACCCGCCGCAGCAGACCACCGAGCACGAAGGAGCACCACGTGTCACAGGAAGCAACCGCCAACATCGGAGTCGTCGGACTGGCGGTGATGGGGTCCAACCTGGCCCGCAACCTCGCGTCCCGCGAGGGCAACACGGTCGCGGTCTACAACCGCACCTACGCCCGCACCGACGAGCTGATCGGCGCCCACCCGGAGGCCGGGTTCGTCGCCTCCGAGTCGATCGACGACTTCGTGGCGTCGCTGGCGAAGCCGCGCACGGCGATCATCATGGTCCAGGCGGGCAAGGGCACCGACGCCGTCATCGACCAGCTCGCCGAGCGCTTCGAGCCGGGCGACATCATCGTCGACGGCGGCAACGCCAACTTCCTCGACACGATCGAGCGTGAGAAGCGGATCAGCCCCTCCGGCATCCACTTCGTCGGCACCGGCATCTCCGGCGGCGAGGAGGGCGCGCTCAAGGGCCCGTCGATCATGCCCGGTGGCTCGGCCGAGTCGTACGAGACGCTCGGCCCGATCCTGGCGTCGATCGCCGCGGTCGCCGAGGGCGAGCCGTGCGTGACCCACGTCGGCACCGACGGCGCCGGCCACTTCGTGAAGATGATCCACAACGGCATCGAGTACGCGGACATGCAGCTCATCGCCGAGGCGTACGACCTCCTGCGCACCGTCGGTGGCCTGGAGCCGGCCGCCATCGCCGATGTGTTCACCGAGTGGAACAAGGGCTACCTCGAGTCGTACCTGATCGAGATCACCGCCGAGGTGCTCCGCCAGGTGGACGCCGAGACCGGCAAGCCGTTCGTCGACATCGTGCTCGACCAGGCGGGCTCGAAGGGCACCGGCGTCTGGACCGTGCAGAACGCCCTCGACCTGGGCGTGCCGGTCGGCGGCATCGCGGAGGCCGTGTTCGCGCGCGCCGTCTCGTCCAAGCCGAACCAGCGCGCTGCCGTGCAGGCGACCATCCAGTCGCGCCCGGACGTGCAGAAGGCCGACGACGTCGCCGCCTTCGCCGACGACGTCTCGAAGGCGCTCTACGCGTCGAAGGTCGTCGCCTACGCCCAGGGCTTCGACGCGATCATCGCCGGCGCCGAGAAGTACGGCTGGGACATCAACAAGGACAAGATCGCCAAGATCTGGCGCGGCGGCTGCATCATCCGCGCCCAGTTCCTCAACCGCATCGCCGACGCGTACGACGAGAACCCCGACATCGCCACGCTGCTCGAGGCGCCGTACTTCGCCGACGCGGTACGCGAGGGCGAGGCCGCCTGGCGCCGCATCGTCGCCACCGCCGCGCTCTCGGGCGTGCCGGTCCCCGGCTTCGGCGCCGCGCTGTCGTACTACGACTCGCTCGCGTCGAAGCGCCTGCCGGCCGCCCTGGTGCAGGGTCAGCGCGACTTCTTCGGCGCGCACACCTACAAGCGCGTCGACAAGGACGGCACCTTCCACACGCTGTGGTCGGGCGACCGCACCGAGATCGAGTCCGAGGGCTCCAGCCACTGACGCGCTGAGCCCCCAGCCGTCGAGTACAGGAAAAGTGCTCCGAATCCGCCCGATTCGGAGCACTTTTCCTGTACTCGGGGGCTGCGGGCGACGAGACTCGACACGTGACGTTCGATGAGCACCCGGAGCTGGCCGAGTACGAGCCGCTCGACCGCTCGCCGCGGCAACGGCGGGTCGTCCTCACGCGCGTCTTCGTGATCCTCGCGCTCTCCGGCCTCCTGCTGCCCGGGATCCTCCTGACCATCGGGATGCAGACCTCCACCGCCGAGAACACCTGCGCCGTGTACGTGCGCCACTACGAGCCGAACGCGACGGACTCGTCGGCGCGGTTCGAGTTCACCGGCCCGACCGGACCCGGATGGCAGTGCTACGCGCTCAACACCGAGGGCGACGCGACGTTCGTAGCGCCGCTGGGCCTCATCCCCTCGACGCCGCACCAGCTTCCCTGACGAGCAGCCGCACGGTCGCGAGCAGCCAGGTGCTGTAGCGCTCGAACGTCCACCCGCTCTCGCCGACCAGCTGCTGGTGCCCCTCCGGCGACATGACGAACGAGAGCGCGTCCGCCAGTTCGCGACGCCCTGCCTCATCGAGATCACGGGCTCCCTCCGCTCCCCGCGTCGCCAGGAGGTCGACCATGCGCCCGTAGTCGGCGTGCCGCCGCGCGAGCAGTCCGGACATCGCCGCGCCGACCTCGGCGTCGTCGCGCGCCGCCGAGGTGAAGGCAGCCCACAGACCTCCCGTGCGAGCGTTCGCGTCGGCGATGAACGGGACGAGCTCCGCGAGCATCCGGCCGGGGTCGTCCAAAGCGGCGATCGCGGCCACCTCCGGGCGGTCAGCCAGGGACTCCTCCCCGGCCTCCCCGGCGAACGCGCGCTCGAACGCGCCCAGCAGCAGCGCGCGCTTCGGCCCGTGCACCTTGACGCTCTCGACGGAGACGCCCGCGGTGGTCGCGATCTCGGCGAGGGAGGCTCCGGCGTACCCGCGCGCGGCGAAGACCGCGGCGGCCGCGTCGAGGATGCGCTCGCGGGTCTGCCGCGCCTGCTCCTGGCGCAGCGACGAGCGGTAGGGGCGCGTGGTCGGCTCCGGCACTATTGACTACCCTTCACGTGTAGTGAATACTGTTGACGTTTACTCGACTCTAACCCGAAATGCGAGCACCCATGAACATCCTTCTCTGCAGCACCCCGGTCCACGGCCACGTCACCCCGCTCCTCGCGGTCAGCGCGGCCCTCGTCGAGCGCGGCCACCGCGTCTTCTTCCTCACCGGCGCGCGCTACGCCGGACGGGCGGCCGGCACCGGTGCGACCGTCCTCCCGCTGCCGGCCGAGGCCGACTACGACGACACCGACATGGACGCGGCGTTCCCGGGACGGGTCGGCCTCACCGGCCCCGCCGGCATCCGCTACGACATGCGCGCCATCTTCCTGGCACCCGCCCGCGCCCAGCTCACGGCGGTCGACGCCGCGATCGCTCGGCACGGGATCGACGTCGTCCTGGCCGAGAGCCTCTTCCTCGGTGCCGCCCTGCTGACCGCCCGTCCGCGCGCCTCCCGCCCGGCCGTCCTCAACCTGGGCATCGTGCCGCTCGGCCTCAAGAGCCGCCACACCGCGCCGTTCGGTCTGGGGGTCGCACCGAAGCCCGGCCCGGCCGGCCGGCTTCGCAACGCCGCACTCACCTTCGTCGCCGAGAAGGCGATCTTCGCACCCGTGCAGAAGGAGGCGCGGAGCATCGCCCTCGAAGCCGGCGCACCCCTCGGCGGCTTCATCCTGGACTGGCCGTCCCGCTCGGACGGCGTCGTGCAGTTCACGGTGCCGTCGTTCGAGTACCCGCGCCCGGACGTCACGGTCCCCGTCCACTTCGTCGGACCGGTCTCGCGGACGCAGCGCTCAGATACTCCGCTCCCGGCCTGGTGGGGCGACCTGGCCGACGGCCGGCCGATCGTCCACGTCACCCAGGGCACCGTGGCGAACCGGGAACTCGGCGATCTCGTCCTCCCCACGATCCGGGCCCTCGCGGGCGCGGACGTCTGGGTGGTCGCGAGCACCGGGGGCCGTCCCGTGGTCGACCTCGGGGAGAGCCTGCCGGCCAACGCGCGCGTCGCGCCGTACCTCCCGTACGACGAGCTCCTGCCGCGCACGGCGGTGTACGTCACCAACGGCGGGTACGGCGGCGTGCACTACGCCATGGAGCACGGCGTCCCGATCGTGATCGCCGGGACCACGGAGGACAAGACGGAGGTCTCCGCCCGCGTCGCGTGGACGGGGGTCGGCGTCAGCCTCCGCACCAACCAGCCGACGCAGGAGGCGATCGCCGATGCCGTTCGGACGGTGCTCGCCGACCGCCGCTACGCCGAGGCGAGCGCGCGGATCGGCGCCGACATCCGTTCGTCGTCGGGG
Organism: Leifsonia naganoensis; assembly: GCF_013410615.1. Classification (NCBI taxonomy): domain Bacteria; kingdom Bacillati; phylum Actinomycetota; class Actinomycetes; order Micrococcales; family Microbacteriaceae; genus Leifsonia; species Leifsonia naganoensis. The sequence goes on along the minus strand of NZ_JACCHJ010000001.1, from coordinate 3,182,067 downwards.
CTCGACGGGGTCGAGCGTGCCGTCGTCGCGGCTTGTGCTCCCGGCGCTACGCCGCCCCGTCGAACATCGACGTCACCGAGCCGTCGGTGAACACCTGCTCGATCGCGTCCGCCAGCAGCGGCGCGATCGGGAGGACGGTGAGCTTGTCCCAGCGCTTGTGCTCCGGGAGGGGCAGCGTGTCGGTGACGACGACCGAGTCGATGACGTCGGACTGCAGCAGCTCGACGGCCGGGTCGCTGAAGACGGCGTGCGTCGCAGCCACGACGACGCCGGTCGCGCCGGCGGCCTTGAGGGCCTCGGCGGCCTTCACGATCGTGCGGCCGGTGTCGATCAGGTCGTCGACCAGGAGGCAGACGCGGCCCTTCACGTCGCCGACGATCTCGTGCACCGAGACCTGGTTCGGGACGAGCGGGTCGCGGCGCTTGTGGATGATCGCGAGCGGCGCGCCCAGCTTGTCGCTCCAGATGTCGGCGACGCGCACACGGCCCATGTCCGGCGAGACCACGGTGAGGGTCGACGGGTCGAGCTCGCGCTTCATGTGCTCGAGCAGCACCGGCATCGCGAAGAGGTGGTCGACCGGTCCGTCGAAGAAGCCCTGGATCTGGGCGGCGTGGAGGTCGACCGACATGATGCGGTCGGCTCCCGCCGCCTTGAACAGGTCGGCGACCAGGCGGGCCGAGATCGGCTCGCGGCCGCGGCCCTTCTTGTCCTGACGGGCGTACGGGTAGAACGGGGCGACGACCGTGATGCGCTTGGCGGAGGCGCGCTTCAGCGCGTCCACCATGATCAGCTGCTCCATGAGCCACTCGTTGATCGGCGACGTGTGCGACTGGATGACGAACGCATCCGAGCCGCGCACGCTCTCATCGAACCGGGCGTAGATCTCGCCGTTGGCGAAGGTGCGGGCGTCGGTCGGGACCAACTCGCTCCCGAGGCACTCGGCGATCTCCTGTGCGAGCGCGGGATGCGCCCTCCCCGAGATGAGGACGAGGCGCTTCTGGCCGTTCGCGGTGATCCCAGACACTTATTCTCCGCTCTCTTCCGCAGCTCGGGCGGCGTCGGTGCCCGGTCGCTTCTGCGCGACCCAGCCTTCGATGTTGCGTTGCGGGGCGACGGTGATGGCGAGCGAGCCCGCCGGGACGTCCTTGCGGACGACGGTGCCTGCTCCCGTGTACGCTCCGTCACCCATCCTAACGGGCGCCACGAACACCGTGTTCGTGGCCGCACGCACATGCGACCCGATCTCGGTGCGGTGCTTGTTCACTCCGTCGTAGTTGGCGGTGATGACGCCCGCGCCCAGGTTGGACTTCTCGCCCACCTCGGCGTCGCCGACGTAGTTGAAGTGCGCGAGCTTGGTGCCGGCGCCGATGGTCGCGTTCTTGGTCTCGACGAAGGTGCCGATCTTGCCGCCCTCGCCCAGGACGGTGCCGGGGCGGAGGTAGGCGAACGGGCCGACGGTCGCGCCCGCGCCGATGACCGCCAGCGTTGCGTCCGTGCGCTTGACGGTCGCGCCCTCGCCGACCTCGCAGTCGAGCAGGGTCGTGTCCGGGCCGATGACCGCGCCGGTCTCGACCACGGTCGCGCCGCGCAGCTGGGTGCCCGGGAGGATGGTGACGTCGGGCGCGAGCTTCGCCCGTACGTCGATCCACGTCGTCGCCGGGTCCTGCACGGTCACGCCGGCGAGCTGCCAGGTGCGCACGAGGAGGGCGTTGAGCTTCGCCGCCATCTCGCTGAGCTGGGCGCGGTCGTTGATGCCCTCGACGAGCCACGAGTCGGCCACCGGGAGCGCGTCGACATCGAAGCCCGCCTCGCGGAGCAGCCCGATCACGTCGGTGAGGTACTTCTCGCCCTGCGCGTTGTCGGTGGTGATCGCCGCGAGCTCGTCGCGCAGCGCGGCCGCGCCGAAGAGGTAGATGCCGGCGTTGATCTCGCCGATGGCCCGCTCGTCGTCGGTCGCGTCCTTGTGCTCGACGATGCGGTCGAGGGTTCCGGCCGCGTTGCGCACGATGCGGCCGTAGCCCGTCGCGTCGGCCGGGAAGCTGGAGAGGATGGTCGCCGCCGACCCGCTGTCGCGGTGCGTGGCGATGAGCTCGCGCAGGGTGGCCGCGTCGAGCAGGGGGACGTCGCCGTTCACGACGAGCACGTCGCCGGAGAAGCCGGCGGGCAGCGCCGCGACGGCCTGCTCGACCGCGCGGCCGGTGCCGGGGACTTCGTCCTGGTCGACGATCACGGCCTCCGGGAGGTCGGCCTCGATGACCGCGGCGAGGCGGTCGCGCTCGTGCCGCACGACGGCGACGACGTGCGCCGCGTCCAGCTCCCGGGCGGTGGCCAGCACGTGGCCCACGATCGGGATGCCGCCGAGCTCGTGGAGCAGCTTCGGGGTCGAGGACTTCATCCGCGTGCCCTGGCCCGCCGCCAGCACGACGATGGCGAGATTCTGGTCGGTCATGTCCCTCCCGGGGTCGGTGTGGCCACTGCCGCTCCGCCTCCAGGACTCGAACCTGGACCTAACAGCTCCAAAGGCTGTCGTGCTGCCATTACACCAAGGCGGAACACGCGGAAAACGCGCAGGTGACAGTCTGCCAGACCCGTCGTGTGCGAGAGGTGAACACGTCGGACGGTGAATACGATGGAGGGATGGGTGACGCACGCGACGGTGGACCGCGCGACGAAGTGGACCGCATCGTCGGGGCATGGCTGCGCGAGCGCCCCGACCTCGACTTCTCGCCGCTGCAGGTGCTCTCGCGCGTCGACCGCCTCTCCCGGCACCTCGACCGGGCGCGCCGCGCGGCCTTCGACCGCTCGGACCTCGACTCCTGGGAGTTCGACGTGCTCTCGGCCCTCCGTCGCGCCGGATCCCCGTACCAGCTCAGCCCGAAGTCGCTGCTCCAGCAGACCCTCGTCTCCAGCGGCACGATGACGAACCGCATCGACCGGCTCGTCGCGCGCGGCCTCGTGGAGCGCCGGACCGACCCGAACGACGGCCGCGGCATCCTGGTGCAGATGTCGGCGCAGGGTCTCGCCCGTGTCGACGCGGCGATCACGCGGCTGGTCGATGCCGAGGCCGATCTGCTCGACGCGCTCTCCCCTTCGGATCAGGAGCGCCTGGCGGCCCTGCTCCGCAAGCTCAGCCTCAGCTTCGACTCCTGACGCCGTCCGCCGCACGCAGCGGTCTCCTGTCGCACTCCCAGGAGACCGTTATCCCGCTCTCATAAACTCGCAGGGATGAGACTCTCCCGACTGAAGCGCCTGCCGTCGCGGGTGAAACGCGCCGCCCGCTTCGAGATCCACGCGCACTGGCGCCGCCAGCCGCTGGTCGCCGGCAGCGTCTTCTACGAGTCCTTCTCGGGCAACGGGATGCTCGACAACCCCGAGGCCGTGTTCCGCGCGCTGCTCGACGCCCCCGACTTCCAGGGCCTGACCCACATCTGGGCGCTGTCCGACCTCGACCAGTACCGGTCGACGGTCGAGGAGTTCGCGGGCGACGCCCGGGTGAGCTTCGTCCGCTACGGCTCCGCAGCGTACTACCGCGCGCTCGCGACGAGCGAGTACCTCGTCAACAACGCGACCTTCCCGCCCGACTTCTCCAAGCGTCCCGGCCAGGTCTACCTCAACACCTGGCACGGCACCCCGCTGAAGCGGATGGGCTACGACATCGAGGACGGCGCGCTCGGCACCGCCAACATCATCCGCAACTTCGTGCAGTCCGACTACCTGCTCTCCGCGAACCCGTTCATGAGCGAGCAGATGTACGAGACGGCCTACAAGCTGACCGGCATCTACCGCGGCGCCATCGTCGAGGAGGGCTACCCGCGCATCGACCGGCAGTTCCTGGACGACGCAGCGCGCGACGACGTGCGCGCCCGCCTGGTCGCCGCCGGCATCCCGCTCGGCGATCGCAAGGTCGTGCTCTACGCGCCGACCTGGAAGGGCGCGACCTTCGGCAGGCCCACGGACGACCTCGACGAGCTGCTGGACCACATCCACCGCATCGAGGAGCAGATCGACACCAGCCGCTACGCCGTGCTGCTCAAGACGCACCAGTCGGTGCACAAGCTCGCCGCCCACCGGCCCGAGCTGCAGCGACTGCTGGTGCCCAACGAGATCCCGACGAACCTCGTGCTGGGCGTCTCCGACCTGCTCATCTCGGACTACTCGAGCATCTTCTTCGACTTCCTGCAGACCGGCCGGCCGATCGTCTTCTTCACCCCCGACCTCGCCGACTACGCGGGCACCCGCGGGCTGTACTGCGAGCCGGAGGAGTGGCCGGGCCCGGTGTACGAGTCGGCACGGGAGGTCGGCGAGCAGATCGCCCGCATCGCCGCCGACGACGACCGCGTGCCCGAGGAGGCTCGTGAACGGTACGCCTCGATGCAGGAGCGCTTCACGCCCTACGAAGACGGTCACGCGGCCGAGCGCGTCGTCGACATCGTGTTCCGCCGGGTCCGCGACGGGTACCGCCTCCGTACCGGACTCGACCAGGACGGCCGCCAGAAGATCCTGCTCTACCTGGGCGGGATGCGCCCGAACGGCATCACGACCTCGGCCCTCAACCTCCTGAACAACATCGACCACGACCGGTACGACGTCTCCGCGCTGTTCTCCCAGAGCCGCTCGGGTGCGTCGATCGCCAAGCAGAAGCAGATCCACCCGGCCGTGCGGCAGTTCCCTCGGGTGGGCGGGATGAACGGCGCGAAGCTCCTCCACCTGGCCCGGCACCTCCACTTCCGCCGCGGCCGGATCGCCGAGCACGCCGAGATCCCGGCGCAGAACCAGCTGTGGGACGACGAGTGGTACCGCTGCTTCGGTGAGAGCCGCTTCGACTACGTGGTCGACTTCTCGGGCTACGGCCCGTTCTGGGCCGCACTGCTGCTGCACTCCCCGGACGCGCAGCGCGCCATCTGGCTGCACAACGACCTGGCCGCCGACGCGCACCGCGAGGTCAACGGCGAGAAGAAGATGCTGCACAGCCTCACGCAGATCTTCACCCTCTACGGCCAGTACGACCACCTCGTCTCGGTGTCGCCGACCCTGTCGGACATCAACCGGGAGTCGCTCGCCGAATACGCGGCGCCCGAGAAGTTCCTCTCGGCCCTGAACACCGTCGACGCCGAGCACATCCTCGAGAACGCGCAGGCCGACCTGCACGAGATCACCTTCGACGACGAGACCGGCAGCGTCCCCGACTGGGCGCAGGCGCTGCTGGCGGACGACGACGTGACGACGTTCGTGAACGTCGGTCGACTCTCCCCCGAGAAGAACCAGGGCCGGCTCGTGCGCGCCTTCGCCGCCGTCCACGCGCAGAACCCGAAGACCCGCCTGGTGATCGTCGGCGACGGTCCTCTGGCGGACGAGCTGGGGGCGCTGATCGCCGAACTGGGACTCGACGGCGCCGCCTTCCTCACCGGGATGCAGCGCAACCCGCACGCGATCATGGCGAAGGCCGACTGCTTCGTGCTCTCCAGCGATTACGAGGGCCAGCCGATGGTCATCCTCGAGGCGCTCGTACTCGGCCTCCCGATCGTCACGGTCGAGTTCGCCTCGGCCAAGAACGCCCTCCCCGCGGGCAGCGGGCTCGTCGTCCCGCAGACCGACGAGGGCGTGGCGGACGGGCTGCGCGCCTTCCTCGCGGGCGGGGTGCCGGACAGCCGGTTCGACTACGCAGGGTACAACCGCAAGGCGGTCGGCGAGTTCTACCGCGCGATCGGCGCGGCCCCCGTGCTCGCCGAGCAGACCCCGTAGCCCGCGAGCACAGTAAAAAGGCTCGATCCGCGCCGGTTTCCGAGCACTTTTGCTGTGCTCGGCGGCCGGGATCCGGTCAGGCGCGTGCGACGATCGCGGCGGCGTCGACTCCGGAGGGCAGCTCGCCGTAGAGGGAGCCGCGATCCGGGCCGAGCCGCGCGGCCACGAAGGCGTCGGCGACCGCGGCCGGAGCGTGCCGGATGAGCAGCGAGGCCTGCAGGGCGACGGCGAGCGCGGCGACGAGCGGGCGCGCCCACGACTCGTCGGCCGTCGCGAGTGCGGCACGGAGCCGGTCGTGGTTGGCGTCGAATTCGGCGTGGGTGCCGCGGGCGGCGGCCAGCTCGGCGTCGAAGGCCTCCCGGCTGGCGGGTTCGCGGCCGAGGGCGCGCAGCACGTCGAGCGCGATGACGTTGCCCGACCCCTCCCAGATCGCCATCACGGGCTGCTCCCGGTAGCGCCGGGCCAGCGGGAAGGCCTCGGTGTAGCCGTTGCCGCCGAGGCATTCGAGCGCCTCGTAGGCGTGGCCGGGGCCGCGCTTGCAGACCCAGTACTTGGTGACGGCGGTGGCCAGGCGGCGGAATGCGACGTCGGACTCGGGCGCGTCGGCATCGTGGGCGCGCGCGAGCCGCAGGGCGACCGCGGTCGCCGCCTCCGACTCCAGCGCGAGGTCGGCGAGCACGGCCGTCATCGCCGGCTGCTCGACGAGGCGGCCGCCGAAGGCCGTGCGGTGGCGTGCGTGCCACGTCGCCTCGGCGACGGCCTGCCGCATCCCGGCCGCGCTGCCGAGGATGCAGTCGAGCCGCGTGCGGTTGACCATCTCGAGGATGGTGCGCACCCCGCGTCCCTCCTCCCCCAGCAGGTACCCGACGGTCCCGTCGAACTCGATCTCGCTCGACGCGTTCGACCGGTTCCCCAGCTTGTCCTTCAACCGCTGGATGAGGAACACGTTGCGCGTGCCGTCCTCCAGCACGCGCGGCACGACGAAGCAGCTCAGGCCGCCCCCGGTCTGGGCGAGCACCAGGAACCCGTCCGACATCGGGGCGGAGCAGAACCACTTGTGACCGGTGAGCAGCCAGCGCCCGTCACCGGCGGCGATCGCCTGCGTCGTGTTGGCGCGCACGTCCGAGCCGCCCTGCTTCTCGGTCATGGCCATCCCGAACAGCGCCGACGTCTTGCCCGCGACGAGCCGCCCGTCGTACTCGCGGCTCAGCAGGCGCGGCACCCACGCCTCCGCCAGCACGGGATTCGCGGCGAGGGCGGGGACGGCGGCGTGCGACATCGAGATCGGACAGGCGTGGCCGGGCTCGACCTGTGCGAACAGCATGAACGTCGCGGCGCGGGCGACGTTCGCGCCCGGGCGCGGCTCGGCCCATGCAGCGGTGTGGGCGCCGGCGGCGACGGCCGAGCGGATGATGCGCTGGTAGCTCTCGTCGTAGTCGACCTCGTCGACCCGGTTGCCCCACCGGTCGAAGGCGCGCAGCTGCGGCTCGCGCACGTTGGCGCGCTCGGCGTCGGCCTGGAACGCGGCCGTGCCGACGTGCCGGCCGACCTCTCCGAGCTCCGCCGTCGCCCAGCCGGCGTCGTAGCGCTCGACGGCCTCCTGCAGCGGGACGTTCGCGGCGTACTCGTCGAGGTCGACGCGCGGCGGAGGCTGGTTCACGACGGTGTGGGTGCCCATGCGAGGGGAGTCTACTGCGCGCGTCTACGATGATCCGGTGCGCATCCCGGACCTCCACACCGAACGCCTGCTGCTGCGACGCTGGCGCCCGGACGACGCGCCGTTCGCGTTCGATCTCTACTCGCAGTGGGAGGTGCAGCGCTTCCTCGGCCGCGCGCCGCGCGTGATGTCCGACCCCGCCGAGGCCGAGACGCTCGTGCGCCGGCTGCGGCGGCGGGAGGACGCGCACCGGGCCTACCGCGTGGTCGCGCTCGCGGACGGCGGGGAGGCCGTCGGCACGGTCATGCTCCAGCCGCTGCCCGCCTCCGGTCCGGCCGAACCCCTGCGGCCCAGCGGGGACACGGAGATCGGCTGGCACTTCCACCCGGCCCACTGGGGCCGCGGGTACGCGACCGAGGCGGCGGGAGCACTGCTCCGTGCAGCCCTCGACAACGGGCTGGCCCGCGTGCTCGCGGTGACGTACCCGGACAATGTCGCGTCCCGACGGGTGTGCGAACGAATCGGGATGCGCGGCCTCGGCCTCAGCGATGCGTACTACAACTCCACGATGGAGTTGTTCGAGCGGACCGCGTGACCCCGCGGCCTCGGTACCCTTGAGAGGACATGGCACATCTTCTCGGGGCCGAGGCCCTGCATCTCGAATATCCGACCCGTGTGGTCTTCGACTCCGTCTCGCTGGGCGTGAACGAGGGTGACCGCATCGGCATCGTCGGCCGCAACGGCGACGGCAAGTCGAGCCTGCTCGGGATGCTGGCGGGGCTGCGCTCCCCCGACTCCGGCCGGGTCACCGTGCGCAGCGGGGTCCGGATCGGCGTGCTCGACCAGGCGGACACCCTCGACGACGACGACACCGTCGGGCACGCCGTCGTCGGCGACGCCCCCGAGCACGAGTGGGCGGGCGATCCCCGCGTGCGCGACGTCATCGCCGGTCTGCTCGGCGACCTCGACTGGGAGGCGCGCCTCGGCACGCTCTCGGGCGGTCAGCGTCGCCGCGTCGCCCTTGCGCGGCTGCTCGGGGGCGACCACGACATCCTCGCCCTCGACGAGCCGACCAACCACCTCGACGTGGAGGCCATCACCTGGCTGGCCGAGCACCTGAAGCGGCGATGGGCGGCCAGCTCCGGCGGGCTGCTGGTCGTCACGCACGACCGCTGGTTCCTCGACGAGGTGTGCACGATCACGTGGGAGGTGCACGACCGCGTCGTCGACGCCTTCGAGGGCGGCTACGCGGCCTACATCCTGCAGCGCGTCGAGCGCGACCGGCAGGCCGCCTCGATCGAGCAGCGCCGTCAGAACCTCGCCCGCAAGGAGCTGGCCTGGCTGCGGCGCGGCGCCCCCGCCCGCACCTCCAAGCCGAAGTTCCGCATCGACGCGGCGAACGAGCTCATCTCCGACGTGCCAGAGATCCGCGACCGGGTGGCCCTCCAGTCGCTCGCGGTCGCCCGACTCGGGAAGGACGTCGTCGACCTGCTCGACGTCTCCGTCTCCTACGGCGAGAAGCCGGTGCTCCGCGACATCGAGTGGCGCATCGCCCCGGGCGAGCGCACGGGCATCCTGGGCGTCAACGGCGCGGGCAAGTCCACCCTCCTGGACCTGGTGTCCGGGACCCTGGAGCCGTCGAGCGGCCGGGTCAAGCGCGGCAAGACCGTGCGCGTCGCGACCCTCACCCAGCGGCTCGACGAATTGGAGCAGCACCTCGACGACCCGGTGCGCGTGGTGATCAGCAGCCTCCGCACGGAGTACACGATCGGCACGGGCTCCAAGGCGCAGGCGCTCACCCCGGCCCAGCTGCTCGAACGCCTCGGCTTCTCGTCCGCCCAGCTCTCCACACCGGTGAAGGACCTCTCGGGAGGCCAGAAGCGCCGCCTCCAGCTACTGCTCATCCTGCTCGACCAGCCCAACGTGCTGATCCTCGACGAGCCCACCAACGACCTCGACACCGACATGCTCGCGGCGATGGAGGACCTGCTCGACTCGTGGGCGGGCACGCTCATCGTCGTGTCGCACGACCGGTACTTCCTCGAGCGCGTCACGGACCAGCAGTTCGCGATCCTCGGCGGCCACCTGCGCCACCTGCCCGGCGGGGTGGACGAGTACCTGCGGTTGCGCAAGCTGGAGGAGCAGCACGCGGGCAGCGGCGCCGGATCCGCGGCGACCGCGACCCCGGCGTCCGGCTCGGCCGCTCCGGCGCTCGGCGGCGCCGACCTGCGCGCGGCTCAGAAGGAGGTCGCCGCCCTCGAGCGCCGCCTCGGCAAGCTCCAGCAGCAGATCGACAAGGCCCGCACCGCCCTCGCCGACCACGACCAGGCCGACTACGTCGGACTCGGCACGAAGATGGAGGCCATCAGCGCTCAGGAGCGCGAGGTCGAGGAGCTCGAGACCCGCTGGTTCGAGCTGACGGAGGCGCTGGGCTAGCCCCCTCCCGCAGATTTGTGCCAAATGTCGACTCTGGCCCCGCCAAAGGCGACATTCGGGCCAAATCTCGCCCCCATCGACCCCTGGACGGGTGATGCTGAGAGGCCCTCACGATATGGGAGGATCGAACAGATCAGCTGTCCCGCCCCGACCCGCCCGCGGCAGCCGGTCGGAGACGGGGAGCCACGTGAGCAGCGACGATCAGCCGGCGGCCGTCAGGCCCCTCTTCGGCCGTGAACGCGCCCGCGAGACCGTGCTGCTCGTCGCCCACCGTGCGATGGACCGCGGCGGCGCCGTCCTCGTCACCGGAGAGGCTGGTCTCGGCAAGACGACCCTGCTCACCGACGTCGCCGAGCGGCTGGACGGCTGGACCGTCCTGCGCGTGCACGCCGACTCGTTCGAGTCCGACCTCGCCTACGCCACCGTCGAGACGCTGGTGCGCGGCCTCAACAGCATCAGCGGCGCCGGCATCCGGCCTCCCGCACCCGGCGACGACCCCCTGACCGTCGGGCGCCTGCTCCTCGACGCGATCGATGGAGTGTCCGGGCCCGTGTGCCTGATCGTCGACGACTCGCAGTGGGTCGACGAGCCCTCCGCCCGCGCCCTGCGCTTCGTGGTCCGCCGGCTGACCGACCAGGGCTTCCTGTTCGCCGCGGCCACCCGGCCGCAGCCGAACAGCGTCGTCGCCCTGTTCGACGATGTGGCCGCCTCGACGGTCAACCACGCCCGGGTCGAGCTCACGCCCCTGACCGTCGCGGACACCCAGGACCTCGCCCAACACCTCCTCGGCCACGCGATCTCGCGGCGCACGGCCACGCGCCTCACCGAGGCGACCCAGGGCTCTCCCCTGCTGCTGAGCGTGCTGCTCGGCCAGCTGCGCGACACGTTCGCGCAGGCGCTGCACCCCGCCGGCTGGGACCTCCCGGTCGCCGCCATCACCCCGCTCTCCACCGCCATCTCCTCCGCCCTCGAAGGCGCCGATCCGGCCGTGCGCACCGCCGCCGAGATCGTCGCCGTGCTCCGCGACCCGCTCCCGATGCCCGTCGTCGGGACGATCGCCGACCGGCTCGGGGTCTCCGCCGACGTGCACGGCGCCGTCTCCCGCGGGCTGGTACTCGCCTCCCCCCGCGACGGGGTCCTCTGGGTGGAGCCGGCGCACGCCATCCTCGCCGACGCGCTGGCCGCCGACCTCACGCTCGACCGCCGTGTCGCGGTCCACCGCATCGCCTCCGAGGTGCTGACCGGGCACCGCGCACTCCGTCACCGGGTGGAGGCCGCCGACCGCACCGACCCGACCCTCGTCGACGAGCTGCTCACCGCCGCCCTCGACGCCGCCGAGCTCGGCCGGGCCGAGCAGGCGCTCAGCTACGCGCGCTCGGCCGTGCACCTGGCGACCGGGGCGGAGCGCGACCGCGCGCTGCTGGAGATCGGGCTGCTCGCGATGCGGTTCCGCATGCACGAGCGCGTGCTCGACCTGCGCGACGCGATCGAGGCCATCGCACCGTCTCCCGTGCGCGACGCCGTGCTGCTCGAGCTGCGCACCCTCTCCCGCGACGCCCCCGGCGCTCTGGCGCTCGGCCTCGCGCTGGAGGCCGCCCCGGCGACCACCCCCGACGAGCGCGCCATCCGCACCCACGTGGCCGAAGCGCTGCCGAAGGTCTACATGGCGATGGGCGACTTCGCCTCCGTGCTCGACCACCTCGACCGCGCACGCGAGCTGATCGCCGACTGCCCGAGGCCCGAGGAGGTCGCCGACCCGGCGCTGCGCTGGATGGCGCATCCCGAGGAGCACCTCGTGCGCCTCCTGGGCTGGGCGCTCAACTCCGCCGCCCACGCCCGCCGGCCCGACCTCTACGGACCCCTGACGCTGGAGCTCGACGACCTCCTGTCCCGCCACGAGTCGCCGGCGGCGGTGGACGCCCTGGTCTCACGCTCGCGGGTGTCCGTGCTGGGCGGCGACATCGAGCGCGCCAGGATGGATCTCAGTGCCGCGAACGACCTCGTCCGCCGGTTCCCGTCGAGCTGGACGGCCGGCTTCGCCCGCACGATCTTCGCCCACATCCTCTTCCTCGTCGGCGAATGGGAGGAGTCGGTCACGCTCGCCGACACCGCGGTCGCCCTCGCTCTCGACGAGACGGACCTGTCCTGCTGGCCGATCGCGCTCTGGGCGTCGGCGCTCGTCCGCGCGGGCCGCGGCGAGACGGAGGCCGTCGAGGAGCGTCTGCGTGCGGCGGCGCAGGCCGATCCGCGCATCACCGGTTCGTACGACGGCGACCTGCCGTTCATCGCCCGGGCCGAGCTGGCCCGCGCGACCGGGCGCCCGGAGGACCAGCTCGCGGCGACCGCCGACGCCGAGAAGGCGGCCACCCGCGCCTCCACCCTCGGCTGGCTCACCTACCGGGTCGACGCGCTCGCCGCCCTCGGTCGCCCCGCCGACGCCCGCGCCGCCTACGACGGATGCACGGAGCCTGGGCTATGGAGGCCGTACTACGGCTCCCTGCGCTGGCTGGAGGGCCGGGTGCTGGAGGCGGAGGGCAGCACCGAGGACGCGGTCGCCGCGTACCTCGACAGCATCGACGACCCCGCCGCCGCCCCGTTCCCCTTCCCGCGCGCCGTCGCCTCCCTCGACGCTGCCCGGCTGCTCGTCGGCTCCCGCGCCGACGACGACCGCGCGACCCGACTGCTGAGCGACGCCGCGGCGACGTTCCGCCGTCTGGGCGCGTCCGGCTACCTCTCCCGCTGCGCGCACCTCCTCGACGCGCTCCAGGTCGCGGCGCCGGCGACCGAGGCCGCCGACCCCCTCGCGGCTTTGACGACGCGCGAGCGGCAGGTCGCCCACGCCCTCGCCGCCGGCATGACCAACAAGGAGATCGCCGAGCGGCTCTACGTCTCGGTGACGACCGTCAACTTCCACGTCCGCAACATCCTGTCGAAGCTGGGCCTGCGTTCGCGTCGCGACCTGCGCAGCCTCGGCATCGCCCGCCGCCGCCCCGCGCGCACGGGCAGCAGCAGCGCCGTCCGCGGGTGACCCGTCAACTCTTGACGGTTTCCGCCCGTACCCCTGGTTCGAGGGTCGTCACGTCGTTAGGTTGAGGGGACCCGGGATGCCCGGCCCGGGTGCATGGAAACGTTTCCGTCCGACGAATCGTCTCAACCCGACATGCGCCCGTCCGGGCATCCTCGGGCGCTGCGACGCCCGGTCAGTCCCCCATGATGCGCGCGCCGTGGACCGGACCGGTGGCCCGAACGGCCGTGATCCGGGAGGCGCTCAGCGCGATCTGCAGGTCGAGTGCCGAGTCGAGGTCGGCCGCGAGGAAGGCGACCGTCGGGCCGGAGCCCGACACCATCCCGGCGAGGGCGCCGTTCAGCTCGCCCAGCTCCAGCACGTCGGCGATCGGCGGGGCGAGGTGGATGGCCGGGGCCTGCAGGTCGTTGGCGAGCGCCTCGGCGAGCATGACCGGGTCTCCAGCGCGCAGGGCCTGCAGCACCTGGGCGTCGACGCTCGGGGTGAGCTGGGCGGGCGCGATGTCGCGCGCGTGCCGTTCCCGGTGCCGGTCGAGCTCGCTGTACACCTGCGGCGTGCTGAGCTCGGTCTCGGGCAGCGCGAGCACCCAGTGGAAGGTGCCGGTCGCCAGGGCCGGGCTGAGCCGGTCCCCGCGCCCGGTGCCGATCGCGGTGCCGCCGACGAGCGCGAACGGCACGTCGGCGCCGAGGCGCGCGGCCAGCGCGAGCAGCTCGTCACGGCCGACGTCGGTCCCCCAGAGCGCGTCGCAGGCCACGAGGGTCGCGGCGGCATCGGCGGAACCGCCGCCCATCCCGCCGGCGATCGGGACGCGCTTGTCGATGCGCAGCCGGACGCCGCCGGTGTACCCCGTGCGCTTCGCGAGCAGCTTGGCCGCCTTGATGGCGAGGTTCGAGCCGTCGGTGCGGAGGCCGCTGGTGTCGATCGGCCCACCGAAGCTGACCGAGAAGTCGTCGGCGGGATACGCGCGGACGTCCTCGTACAGCGACACCGCCTGGTAGGCGGTCGCGACGTCGTGGTAGCCGTCGTCCATGACCGCGCCGACCCGCATGAAGACGTTGATCTTGCCGGGTGCCCGCACGTGCACGGCATCCCCGCTCCACCCGCGTTCGCGCTCGACCATGCCTCAAACCTACAGGGGTGCGACGGGGTCTCCGAGCACCCGCCCGGTGGATCCGTTCAGGCGCGCGCGGCGCCCAGGCGCGCGAAGTCGTCGAACGACAGCTGCTCGCCGCGGAGGGACGGGGAGAGCCCGGCGGCCTCCAGCGCGTCGGCGGCCGAGGTCGGGTCGCCGTAGACGCGGGAGAGCGACTGGCGGAGCGTCTTGCGGCGCTGCTGGAACGCCGCGTCGACGAGCTCGAACGTGCGCTTGCGCAGCTCCTCGTCGCCGGGCGGCGTCGCGTGGCGATCGAAGGCGACCAGCACGGAGTCGACGTTCGGGATCGGCCAGAAGATCTGCCGGCTGACGTTGCCGGCGGTCCGCCAGACGCCGTACCAGGCGGCCTTCACGCTCGGCGCGCCGTACACCTTCGAACCCGGCTGGGCCGCGATGCGGTGACCGACCTCGGCCTGCACCATGACGACTCCCGAGCGCAGCGACGGGAAGTGCTCCAGCAGGTGCAGCAGCACGGGCACGGAGACGTTGTACGGGAGGTTGGCCACCAGCCGGTCCGGCGGCTCCGGGAGCTCGGTGATCGCCAGCGCGTCGCGGTGCACGACGGTGAGGCGCTCGGCGGCGCCGGCCGCCATCTGCGCGACCGTCTCGGGGAGCTGAGCGGCCAGCCGGCCGTCGATCTCCACCGCGACCACGCGGGCGCCCGCCTCGAGGAGGCCGAGCGTCAGCGAGCCCAGTCCCGGACCGACCTCGACGACCACATCCCCCGCCTCGACCTCGCCGACGCGGACGATGCGGCGGACGGTGTTGCCGTCGATGACGAAGTTCTGGCCGAGCTTCTTGGTCGGCGTGACGTCCAGCAACTCGGCCAGGTCGCGGATCTCGGCCGGGCCGAGCAGGCGCAGGTCGCTCACGCGATGCGCCCGATCGGCGTGGTCGGCGGGGCCGAGACCGGTTCGCTGTCCCAGCGGCCGTAGACGAGCTCGGTGTTCGAGTTGATCTGCGCGGCGAGCGTGGAGGGGTCGGTGTCGATCGTCTCGGCCATCGCGCGCAGCGTGAGCGGGATGAGGTACGGCGCGTTCGGGCGGCCGCGGTAGGGCGACGGCGTGAGGAACGGTGCGTCGGTCTCGACCATGATGAGGTCGCGCGGAGCCGAGCGCAGGGCCTCCCGGAGCGCGGGCGCGTTCTTGAAGGTCACCGTGCCGGCGAACGACATGTACCAGCCGTTCTCGGCGCAGATGCGCGCGAGCTCGACGTCGCCGGAGAAGCAGTGGAAGACGGTGCGCTCGGGGGCGCCGACGCGCTTGAGCGTGGCGACGACCTCGGCGTGGGCGTCGCGGTCGTGGATCTGCAGGGCGATCCCGTGCCGCTTCGCGATCTCGATGTGGGCCTCGAAGGAGCGGAACTGCGCGTCGCGGCGCGGTCCCTCCTCGGTGCGGTAGAAGTCCAGGCCGGTCTCCCCGACGGCGCGCACGCGCGGGCGACCGGCCAGCTCGTCGATCACGGCCAGGGCGTCGTCCAATTCGCCGCGCTCGGCGTAGTCCGGCGCATCGTTCGGGTGCAGCGCGACGGCGGCGAGCATCCGCGGCTCGACGGCCGCCATCTCCGCCGACCACCGGGAGGTCTCGACGTCGTTGCCGACCTGGACCACGCCGCGCACGCCCACGCTCGACGCCCGGTCGAGCTGCTCGCGGTAGTCGAGCGGGTCGTCGCCGTCGGCGATCTCGAGGTGCGTGTGGTTGTCGTAGACGGGGACGACCAGCGCCTCCGGGAGCGGCGGGTAGGCCAGGTCGCGGCCGTCGGTGACGTGCCGCTGCCGGATGAACGCCGGGTCGGTCATGCTCCCGGCACCGCGTCCGCGTCGATCCGGGGGAACAGCGCCTCCAGCCCGTTGACGGTCGTGCCGGGCGGGAGCTGGCCCCAGTCGCCCGCGCGCCGCAGCGGCTGCGCGGTCACCGCCCCGAGCTCGCCCTCGGCACCGAGCGCCTCCCACAGCTTCGTCGTCGCCTGCGGGACGACCGGCGAGAGCAGCACGGCGAGGGCGCGCAGGCCCTCCGCCGCCGTGTAGAGCACCGTGCCGAGACGCTCGCGCTGCGCGTCGTCCTTGGCGAGGCTCCACGGCTCCTGGAGGGTGATGTAGCCGTTCAGCTCGTCGACGACCGTCCACACCGCGGTGAGGGCGTCGTGGATCGCGAGCCGCTCGATCGCCGCGTCGGCGTTCGCCGTCGCCTCTGCGACCGTGCGCTGCACGCGCAGGTCGGCATCGGAGTACTCGCCGGCGGCCGGCACCACGCCCTCGAAGTAACGGGTGACCATCGCGATCACACGGGAGGCCAGGTTGCCGAAGCCGTTGGCGAGCTCCGCCTGGTAGCGGGCCGCGAGGTCCTCCCAGCTGAACGAGCCGTCCTGGCCGAAGTTGATCGCGCGCATGAAGTAGTACCGGAACGCGTCCGAGCCGAACGTGTCCGTGATCTGGGTCGGGGCGATGCCGGTGAGCTTCGACTTGGACATCTTCTCGCCGCCGACGAGCAGCCAGCCGTGGCCGTACACGCGGTGCGGGACGTCGACGCCCGCGGCCATCAGCATCGCGGGCCAGATCACCGCGTGGAAGCGCAGGATGTCCTTGCCGACGATGTGGGTGGCGGGCCAGCGGCGGTCGAAGTTCTCCGGGTCCTGGCCGTAGCCGACCGCGGTCGCGTAGTTGAGCAGCGCGTCGAACCACACGTAGACGACATGCGACTCGTCCCACGGCACCTTGATGCCCCAGTCGAAGCTGGAGCGGGAGATCGAGAGGTCGCTGAGGCCCTGCCGCACGAAGCTGACGACCTCGTTTCGGGCCGACTCCGGCTGGACGAACTCCGGCCGCTCCTCGTAGAGGGCGAGCAGCTTGTCCGCGAACTGGCTCATCCGGAAGAAGTAGTTCTTCTCCTGCAGCAGCTCCAGCGGCTTCGAGTGGATGGCGCAGACCTTCTGGCC
Organism: Leifsonia naganoensis; assembly: GCF_013410615.1. NCBI lineage: Bacteria > Bacillati > Actinomycetota > Actinomycetes > Micrococcales > Microbacteriaceae > Leifsonia > Leifsonia naganoensis. The sequence goes on along the minus strand of NZ_JACCHJ010000001.1, from coordinate 3,165,120 downwards.
TTCGTACTCGCCCGTGCCGTCGACGATCTCGCTCTGCGGCTTGAACTCCTCGCAGCCGACGCAGTACAGCGCCTCGTACTCGCCCGCGTAGATGAAGCCGTCGTCGTACAGCTTCTGGAGGAACTTCTGCACGTTGGCCTCGTGGCGCTCGTCCGTGGTGCGGATGAAGTCGTCGTTGGCGATGTCGATGGTCTTCAGCAGCGGCAGCCACTCGTTGGTCACCAGGCGGTCCGCCCACTCCTTCGGGGTGGTGCCGTTGGCGGTCGCGGTGCGCAGGATCTTCTGGCCGTGCTCGTCCGTCCCGGTCAGCAGCCAGGTGTCGTCGCCGGCCTGGCGGTGCCAGCGCGCGAGCACGTCCGCGGCGACCTCCGTGTAGGCGTGGCCGATGTGCGGGACATCGTTCACGTAGAAGATCGGCGTGGTGATGTAGAACGAAGAGCCGTCGGACATGCTGACCATCCTACGGGCGCGGGGGGCCTGTCTCGATTCTGTTACCGCGACAGCGGCGCGACCGTGTTCAGCGCCATTCCCAGCTCAGGAGGTCACGCAACGCGCGGACGGCCTCCGGCGCGAGGCCGCCCGACTCCGCGGCGACGGCGGCGGCCTGCCTGTCCGCCCAGGTCAGGAGGTCGCGAGCCGTTTCGTCCGGCCGGATCGCGTCGAGCCGATGGATGACCGCTTCGACCCGGGCGCGCAGTTCCGGGTCGGGGACGCGCTCGGGATGGCGGCCGGGGAGGGCCGAGCCCTCGTCCCGGATGTAGGCGACGATCGCCGCGCTCAGTCGACGATCCATCAGCGGAGATTGAGGAAGCCCCAGCGCCAGCCGAGCGCCTCCACGGCGGTGGGTCCGAGGTACGGGAGGAGGACGCGGAGGCGCTGGTGGAGACGCTCCCGAAGCTCCGTGTCGAAGGGGGCGACCTCGTCGAAGGTGATGGTGTCGGAGACCCGGGCCGCCTCCTTCGCCGCGTTCAGGAGAGCGGTGCCCATGGTGGGGCTCAGGGCGAGGACCGCCTCCTGATCACTTGTCGGGAACTTCCCCCGCCCGAAGCCGGTGAAGGCGACGACGGCGTCATCGAGGTTCACCTCGAACTCCGCCCACAGTCGGCGGATCTCGTCACCGGCTGCCACGTCACGGGCCCGCTGGTCCGGGTCCATCGGTGGACGGGGTGCGCGCGCCTCCTGGAGCTTCTCCCCGGCATGGCCGCGACCCTGGCGACGAGTTCTTTGTACTTCACGACCGGGACCCCGTCCCCCGCCTACGACCGGGGCTCGGCCCGGAGGACGGTGCCCTGGATCTCACTGGGAGCGAGGGAGGTGATCTGCCAGTCGATCCCGCGGCCGAGCAGCAGGACGCCGGCGCCGGATTCGCCCGGTCCGGGCGGCGTGTACAGCGCTGGGGTGCCCTTCGTGACGCGGAGGATCAGCGTGGTGGGGGCGTCGATCCGCGTCTGGCCCGTCAGGAAGGTCGAGGTCAGGAAGGTGGGCTCGTGCACCACCGTCCCGACCACGGCCCCGGCGGGGAGGGTCGCGGGATCGTAGGCGAGCGCGACGAGGACATCCTCGGGAGCGGTGCGCACATGCGTGGCCTCATCGAGGGCGGCGATGCGTGCCTGGATCTCGGGAGTGGGGCGGGCCTGGCCGCGCAGGACGGCATCGATCTCGTCGCGCGTGGGGGCGGGGATGGCGACTCTCCGTTCGGCGCGTGCGGAGCGAGACGACTCCTGAGCGCGACGACGGGCGACATCTGGGTTCAGTCGAGCGAATACGGCGTCCGTGCTCTCGAACTGCTCCGTCGTCGGCGAAATGCTCCCGGCGCCGTCCGGCCCCTTCGCCCCGAGAAGGGTCCGAAAGAGGTCGGCCGCGGGCACACCTTTTTCCGCGCCACTGTTGATCAGGCCGGTCCAGTATCGGGAACCGCCGTTCACATAGTCCTCGTGCTCGTACGACAGAGTCAGAGCGAGGACGTCCTGAGCGGGGTCGAGCGCCGTCACCAGATACCCCATCAGGTGACCGTCTCGGAGAACAGGCGCGGCCAGAACCGGCTCCGCCGAGCGCCATTCGTAACGGCGAGGCCCTCCCACGACGTTGAGTTCGAGGTCGAAGTCTTTCCAACTCATGGGATCATCTCTCCGTAGACATGCCACTGACCATCGATGAGTTCAGAGCTCTTCGCCTCCCATCGCAGCCCCCGGCCGAGGAGCAGCTCGCGCTCGCTCCCTCCGAATTCCGATATCGACTCTACCCACGCAGCAGGAGTTCCCCGCGGCACCTCCAAGTGCAGGATCGCATCCTTATCGGCGAATGCCGGTGCGGGTCCGCCCAACGAGGTCGAGAGGTACGACGGTTCCGTGACGATCTGGCCGTCGACGTTTCCTGGCTCGAAACTCCAATGCGACGTTCCCGTTCCCCGGGTCACCTCGACCGTCTCAGTCAGCGCTCGCTTCTGCAGAGTCTCGTCAATGGCACGGATGTGGTCCTCAAGATTCGCGGGATACGGCGGACCGTTGCGGAGCGCACCGTTGATGTCTTTGTAGGTGACCCCGCTCAAGCCGGGCACCTCTCGCGTGTAGTCGCGGACTGCGGCATCCTGCTCAGGCGTCAGCTCGTCCTTCAGACCACGCCAGTGCTCACGCCCATAGGCCACGGCGTCGTCATCGTTGGCAAATCGGTGGACCTGCGGTACTGCATCCCCCTCACGCCCCAGCCCACGACCGGCTCCACCCTTCCCACCCTTCAGCACCGACGCGAACAGGTCGTCGGCCTGGCGCAGGAGGCCGCGCAGCTCGTCGAGGAGCTTCGAGAGCGCCTTGACCGAGCGCACGAGGGCGGTCATCTTGGAGCCGATCTTCGCGACCCAGGAGGCGACGCGGGTCGAGACCTGCTCGACGATCCACGGTGTCGCGAGTCCCAGGGTGAGCACGGCCTCCGACGCCCACGAGATCGCCGACCCGACGAGCTGGGAGAGCACATCGCGCACGATGTCGTGCACCACCTGCACGATCGTGGACGCGACGCTGAGCCCGGTCGCCATCGCGCCCGCCCAGGTCGCCGCGCCGTGCAGGTGCTGCGCCGAATCCTGCTGGAACCGCCGGTAGGCGTCCATCGCCTCGCCGGTCAGCTCGTCGACGTCGCCGAGGATGCGCGTGAGCTCGTCGCCCGACTGCTGCAGCTGCGTCTGGATGTTGGTCCAGGTCTGCGCCAAGGCCTGCACCTCGCCCGCGTCGCCGGTGAGGTCGTTGAACCATCCCTTGAGCGGCTCGAAGTGGTCGATCAACCAGCCCAGGCCGGCCGCGATGAGCGAGCCGAGAGGGTCCGAGACGGTCGCGATCGTGTCGGCGGCGGCCGAGAACGCGGCCATGCCGCCCTCGACCCAATCACCGGACTCGATGGCCGAGACGAGCTGCGAGCCGGAGTCGAGCAGGCCCGCGCCGCTGAACGGCGTCGCGGTGTCGACCGGGGCGGCGACGAGGGCATTCGTGGTCACCGGCGCGTCACCCCAGACCCTTCTCGAGCGCGCGCACCGCCTGGACGATGTCGTCCTCGACGGCGGCCATGTCCGTGGCGACCCCGCGGACCTCCCGCGCGCTGCGCGTCAGCATGCCTTCCGCAGCGCCGATCGCCGAGGCCGCCATCGACGCCGCGAGGGTCGCCGGCGGCACGAGGAAGGCGCAGATCACGCCGAAGGCGCCGCCGCCCATGTTCGTGGCGGCCGCCGCCTGCCTGGCCACCCCGACATCGGCCGCGACCCGCTCGACGCGTGCGGCGTGCGCGTGGATGAGCTCGGCATCCACGGCGATCTTCTTCGCCATCGCTACTCCCCCTTCAGCGCTGGATCTCAGTACTGGATCCGCGTCCCGTCGCCCGTTCCCCCGGCGGCTGGACGCGTCGACCGCTCGACCTCGTCGCGCAGGTGCGCCACGATACCGGACTCCTCGCCGAACGCCTCGCTCGCGAGCTCGACGGCCTTGGCTCCCGCCTGGCGCTGCGCGGCGTTCGCGGTCTCGACGATGAGCCGGCCGAGATCGCGCGGGGACAGCCGGTACGCGGCGTCGTTCACCTCCACGGCGACGAGCCGGCCGCTCGCACCCACGGTCACGGTGAGCTCCCGGCGGGGCGACGTCGCCGAACCGCGGAGCGCATCGATCTCCTGCCGGACCTCGCCGGCCCGGCGAGCACGTTCCTGCGCCTCGGCGATCTGCTCCTCGATCCGCGCAACGGCGAGATCGGCATCCGCATCGGCTGAGAAGAAGTCGGTCACCGGGTCAGCATAACCGCCAGGGCGGACCTCCTGTCCAGGAGCACCGCACGCACATACAGTGGTGGCGAGACGCGATCACCGTGTTGCCCGCACGATGATGGATCGACATCAGAGGAAGGCACCGGGATGAGGCCGCTGCGATACTCCATCAACGTCACGCTGGACGGCTCCGCGTCCCACGAGGTCGGGTTGCCGCCCGACGCCGAGTCGATGGCGTACTGGGCCGAGCAAATGGAGCAGGCGGACGCCCTGTTGTTCGGGCGCGTCACCTACGAGATGATGCAGTCGGCATGGCGGAAGCCCGCATCGGGCGCATGGCCCGACGGGATGCCGGACTGGCAGCTCCCCTTCGCCGAGGCGATCGACGGGGCGAAGAAGTACGTCGTGTCCGGCACCCTGAGCGAGGTCGACTGGAATGCCGAGCTGCTGGGCACCGACGTCGCCGAGGCCGTTCGACGGCTCAAGCAGGAACCCGGCGAGGGACTGTGGGTGGGTGGCGTGACCCTCCCAACCGCCCTGGCCGGGCTCGGGCTGATCGACGAGTACGAGTTCGTCGTGCAGCCGGTGCTCGCCGGACGCGGACCGACCCTGCTCGCGGGCCTGCCCGACAGCATCCAGCTCGACGCCGTGCACCGGCAGGAGTTCCGCTCGGGCGCGGTCGCCGTGCGGTATCGGCCGACTCCGGCCTGACCCCGCTGGGCGCGGGTGCCCCGGCGGACGGCCGTGGCGGACGATCCGGTCAGCGGCCCTTGCGCTCCAGCGCGGCCTGGTACAGATCCCGTCGGCCGAGACCGGTGGCCTCGGAGACCTCGGCGGCGGCGTCCTTGAGCCGCGTCCCGGCGGCGACGAGCGCGAGCACCTGCTCGAGGGCGGAGTCCGGATCGACGGAGCGAGCCGGGGCCCCGGCGACGACGACCGCGATCTCGCCGCGCACCCCGTCGGCCGCCCAGGCGGCGAGCTCGGCGGCGGTGCCCCGGCGCACCTCCTCGAAGAGCTTGGTGAGCTCGCGGCAGACGACGACGCGACGGTCGGCGCCGAGCTCCTCCGCCATCGCCGTGAGGGAGGCGGCGATGCGGTTGGGCGACTCGAAGAACACCATCGTGCGCGGCTCCGCGGCGAGCGCGCGCAGCGCCGAGGACCGCTCCCCCGGCTTGCGCGGGAGGAAGCCCTCGAAGGTGAAGCGGTCCGTCGGCAGCCCGGACACGGCGAGCGCCGTCAGCACCGCCGAGGGGCCGGGGAGCGCGGTCACGCCGACACCCGCCGCTGCGGCCGCCTCCACGAGGTGGAAGCCGGGGTCGGAGACGGTGGGCATCCCGGCGTCGGAGAGCACCACGACATCCTGTTCGCGGGCCAGCTCCACGAGCTCGCCGGCCCGGTCGCGCTCGTTGTGGTCGTGCAGGGCGATGAGCCGCGGGCGGTTCTCCACCCCGAGGCCCGCCAGGAGACGCTGTGCGACCCGGGTGTCCTCGGCGGCGACGATCGGCGCCGCCGACAGCACCTCGACGAGGCGGGCGGAGGCGTCGCCGAGGTTGCCGATGGGAGTCGCGGCCAGGATGATCATGTCCTCAGTCTGACAGGCGGCGCGGTCGGCGCCCTGCGAGTCCCGTCCCCGTACGATTGCCTGGTGAGTTCGCTTCCCGTGACCGATCCCGTCCCCGCGCACGTCGCGCCCGGGCCGATCGGCAGCCGCATCGACGACTGGTGGGCGCGCGTGCTGCGCACTCCGACCCGGCTGCGCATCTGGTACTGGGGGGCGCCGATCGGCGTCACCCTGCTCGCGGCGGTGCTCCGGCTCTGGGACCTCGGGTCCCCGCACTCCCTCGTCTTCGACGAGACGTTCTACGTCAAGGACTCCTGGTCGCTGCTCCACCTCGGCTACGAAGGCAGCTGGCCCGACAAGGCCGACCAGCAGTTCAACGCCGGCAATACGGACATCTTCACGTCGTCGCCGTCGTTCGTCGCGCATCCCCCGCTCGGCAAGTGGCTCATCGCGCTCGGGATGGCGACGACGGGCGCGGGCAACTCGTTCGGCTGGCGCGTGTCGACCGCGGTGGTCGGCATCCTCGCGGTGCTGGTGGTCTTCCTGATCGCCCGGGCCCTGTTCTCCTCGACCGTCATCGCAGCGATCGCGGGCTTCCTGATGGCGATCGACGGCCACGCGATCGTGATGAGCCGGGTGGCCCTGCTCGACAACTCGGTGATGTTCTTCGGCCTCCTGGCCTTCGGCTGCATCCTCCTGGACCGGCGATGGCATGCGACCCGGCTGGCGGCCGCCGTCTCAGCGGCGCGCTCGGCCGGCCGCGATCCGGCCTGGGGCCCGGTGCTCTGGTGGCGGCCCTGGCTGATCGCCGCGGGCATCCTGTGCGGCCTGTGCGCGGGGGTCAAGTGGAGCGGCTTCTACTTCCTCGCGTTCTTCGCCGTCTACACCGTGGTGGTGGATGCGGTGGCGCGCCGACGAGCCGGCCTCGCGTTCTACCTCAGCGGCGCGGCCCTCAAGCAGGGCCCGGCGACGTTCGTACTCATGGTCCCGATCGCGCTCGTCGTCTACATCTCGACGTGGACCGGCTGGATCGTCACGGACGGAGGCTATTACCGGCACTGGGCGGAGGCGACCCACCTCCAGTGGGGCGGCGCGCTGAGCTGGGTGCCGCTGTGGCTGCAGAACCTCTGGCACTACCAGACCGAGATGTACAACTACAGCATCAACCTGCACGTGCCGCACCCCTACCAGTCCAACCCGCTCACCTGGCTGTTCATGATCCGCCCGACGAGCATGTACTACGTCGGCACGACGCAGGGACAGGGCGGCTGCGACGTCTCGAGCTGCTCGGCGGCGATCACCTCCCTCGGCAACCCGCTCATCTGGTGGGCGGGCGCGGCGGCGGTGTTCTACCTGATCTACCGGCTGGCCCGGTACCGGGAGTGGCAGATCGGCCTCATCCTGACCGGCCTCGCCGCCGGCTACCTGCCGTGGCTGCTCTACATCAACCGCACGATCTTCCAGTTCTACTCGATCGCGTTCGAGCCGTACCTCATCCTGGGCCTCGCGGCCGCGATCGCGGTGGTGCTCGGCAGACGCACGGATCCCGCGCCACGACGGCGGCGCGGGATCGCCTGGGTCGCCGTCTTCCTCGGGGTGTCGGCCGTCCTGACCGCCTACTTCTGGCCGATCTGGACGGGCGAGCAGATCCCGTTCTGGTTCTGGCAGATGCACATGTGGTTGCCCAGCTGGGTGTAGCGCAGGGCCTCGGGATGCGTCCCTGACGACCGCTCACCCGTGGGCGCTGTCGGCAGGCGGGTGTAGACCGTGGGTATGACCGACGCGGAGCTGCCCGGCGATGACCGGCTCGACCATCTCGACCTCGTCTCCCTGCCCGGGAGCGAGCGACCGGAGCGCCCGGGCTTCCGAGCCCACGGTGCCCTGGACCCGGACGCGGTGGTGTCCGCGACCCTCGTGCTGCGCCGCCGGGCCGAACTCCCGGAGAGCGTGTTCACCGCGCGGCTGAGCCGGGACAAGCTCGCCGAGCAGTACGGCGCCGACCCAGCCGACGTGGAACTCGTCAGCACGACGCTGAGCGCGCTCGGCCTCTCGGTCGACGAAGCGGATGCCGCACGGCGAACCGTGCGGGTGAGCGGTCCGGCCCGGATCGTCGCGCGGGTCTTCGGGACGGACCTGGCACGCTCCGCGCGCGCCGACTCCGACGATGAGGCGGGGACTCCGTATCGGCAGCGTTCCGGCGGCCTCAGCATCCCGCGCGCGCTCGGCGGCGTGGTCACCGCCGTCCTCGGCCTCGACGACCGCCCGCAGGCGCGCGCACAGTTCCGCATCGCCCGGCCGGCCGCGGTGTCGGTCAGCTACACGCCTCCGGAGCTCGGCACCGTCTACGACTTCCCCGAGGGGACCGACGGCAGCGGGCAGACGATCGCGATCATCGAGCTCGGCGGCGGCTACGAGCAGGCCGACCTCGACGCGTACTTCGCGGGCCTCGGCCTCCCGACGCCGTCGGTGACGGCCGTCGGCGTGGATGGCGGCGCCAACCAGCCCGGAGCGGACCCGAACGGCGCCGACGGCGAGGTGATGCTCGACATCGAGGTCGCGGGAGCGCTCGCGCCCGGCGCCTCCCTCGTCGTGTACTTCGCCCCCAACACCGACGCCGGGTTCCTCGACGCGGTGACGACGGCGGCGCACGCCTCCCCCACCCCCGCCGCGATCAGCATCAGCTGGGGACAGGCCGAGGACCAGTGGACGGCGCAGGCCCGCACCGCGTTCGACGAGGCGCTGCAGGATGCGGCGGCGCTCGGCGCGACGACCACCGTCGCGGCCGGCGACGACGGCAGCAGCGACCGGGTGGGCGACGGCGCGGCGCACGTCGACTTCCCCGCCTCCTCCCCGCACGCCCTGGCCTGCGGCGGCACCCGGCTGGAGGCGAACGGCTCCACCGGCGCGGTCAGCAGCGAGACGGTGTGGAACAACGGCACGGGAGGCGGCGCGACCGGCGGTGGCGTGAGCGCGGTCTTCCCCCTGCCCTCGTGGCAAGGTGGCGTGGGCGTGCCTTCGGGTGCCGACGGCGCCGACGCCGGCGGCGGCGCGAACGGACCGGGTGGACGCGGCGTCCCCGATGTCTCGGCCGTCGCGGATCCCCAGACCGGCTACCGCGTGCGCGTGGACGGGAAGGACACCGTCATCGGCGGGACCAGCGCGGTCGCGCCGCTCTGGGCCGCCCTCGTCGCCCGGATCGTGCAGAAGACGGGACGCCCGCTCGGGTTGGCGCAGCCGGCGCTGTACGACTCGCTGCGCGCCGGGCAGGTGGCCGCGGGCTTCCGCGACATCACGCAGGGCGACAACGGGGCATACGCCGCGACGACGGGCTGGGACGCCTGCACCGGTCTGGGCGTTCCCGACGGCGCGCGGCTGCTCGGCGCCCTGTGACGGGCGGGCCCCCGGCTCAGTGGTCGACGAGCTTGAGGCCGACCACGCAGCCGACGAGGCCCAGGATGAGCAGCACCTTCACGAGCGAGAAGCCCTCGCCGCCGAAGATGGAGGCGTAGAGCACGGTCAGCGCGGCGCCGATCCCGACCCAGACGGCGTAGGCGGTGCCCGTCGAGATCTCGCGCATGGCGAAGGCGAGCCCGCCCATCGAGGCGACGAGCCCGACGCCGAAGATCACGGTCGGCCAGAGGCGGGTGAACCCCTCGGTCTTGCCGAGGGCGGTGGCCCAGACGGCCTCGAGCACACCGGAGAGGATGAGGACGATCCACGACATGACGACGGTCTCCCTGGCCAGTCTTGTCGCGCACCGGGTACTGAACCGTCGTCCGGGATCGCTCCCACGGCGATCTAGTACGAGTGTACCACAACGGGTCGGCAAGCCTCCGTGTCACTCTGTTACGTCTGTTACGCACGGCCTCCGGTCGCACCGGAACGGTCCGGTAGCGTGAGCGCATGGCAGATCGCGAATACGGTTTCCGCACGCGTGCGATCCACGCGGGCAACATCCCCGACCCCGTGACGGGAGCCCGCGCGCTGCCGATCTACCAGACCAGCGCATTCGTCTTCGACGACACCGCCGACGCCGCGGCGCGCTTCGCACTCCAGAAGTACGGCAACATCTACTCCCGCCTGGCGAACCCGACCGTCGCGTCGTTCGAGGAGCGCATCGCGAGCCTGGAGGGCGGACTCGGCGCCGTCGCGACCGCCTCGGGACTGAGCGCCCAGTACATCACCTTCGCCTCGCTCGCCGGCGCGGGCGACCACATCGTCGCCTCCGCCAACCTCTACGGCGGTTCGATCACCCAGCTCGACGTCACGCTGCGCCGGTTCGGCGTCGAGACGACGTTCATCCAGAGCTCCGACCCGGCCGACTACGCTGCCGCGATCACCGACAAGACGAAGGTCGTCTTCGCCGAGACCGTCGCGAACCCCTCCGGCGAGATCGCCGACATCGAGGGCCTCGCGGACGTCGCGCACGCCGCCGGCGTCCCGCTCGCGATCGACTCCACGATCGCCACCCCGTACCTCAACCGGCCGATCGAGTGGGGCGCCGACATCGTCATCCACTCGGCCACCAAGTTCCTCGGCGGCCACGGCACCACCCTCGGCGGCGTCGTGGTCGAGAGCGGCCGGTTCGATTGGCACTCGGAGCGCTTCCCCCTGTTCGCCGAACCGGTGCCGTCCTACGGCGGGCTGCAGTGGTCGGGCAACTTCGGCGAGTACGCGTTCCTGACCCGGCTGCGCGCCGAGCAGTTGCGCGACATCGGCCCGTCGCTCGCGCCGCACTCCGCCTTCCTGCTCGCGCAGGGTGTCGAGACCCTGCCGTACCGCATCCAGGCGCACGTCGACAACGCACGGAAGGTCGCGGAGTGGCTGGAGGCCGACCCGCGCATCGAGCACGTCTACTGGGCGGGGCTGCCGAACCACCCGCACCACGACCGGGCTCGCAAGTACCTCCCCGCCGGTGCGGGAAGCGTGTTCAGCTTCGTCGTGAAGGGCGGCCGCGCGGTCGGCCAGAAGCTCATCGAGTCGGTGAACCTGGCCAGCCACCTCGCCAACATCGGCGACGCCAAGACACTGGTCATCCATCCCGCCTCCACGACCCACGCGCAGCTCACGGAGCAGCAGCTGCTCGACGCGGGCGTGCTGCCCGGCGTCGTGCGCATCAGCGTCGGCATCGAAGACGCCGACGACATCATCTACGATCTCGATCAGGCCCTCACCGAGGCCGTCAAGGAGGCGTGAGCATGAGCGCGACCGACACCACCGAGGTCCAGCTCGTCAACGGACTGAGCTGCTCCCTCCCCGCCGACTCCCCGCTGGCGAAGCTGCTGAAGTCGCAGCGCACCTGGATCGGCCCCGACGCCAAGGAGCGTCTGAAGATCCTGCGCGCCGCGAAGTCCGTCGCCATCGTCGGCGCCTCGCCCAACCCGGCGCGGTCCAGCTACTTCGTCGGAACGTACCTGCAGCAGTCGAGCGACTTCCGCGTCTACTTCGTGAACCCCAACGCCGACACCATCCTCGGTCAGCCCGCGTACCCCGACCTCGCGTCGCTGCCCGAGGTGCCGGACATCGTGGACGTGTTCCGCAAGCCGAGCGATATCCCCGCCGTCATCGACGAGGCCATCGCGGTCGGCGCGCCGACGGTGTGGGTCCAGCTGGGCATCTGGAACCAGGAGGCCGCCGAGTACGGCGAGTCGAAGGGCCTCACGGTGGTCATGGACCGCTGCATCAAGATCGAGCACGCGCGCTTCCACGGCGGACTGCACTTGCTCGGCTTCGACACCGGCCAGATCACGGCGCGCAAGACGCTGCGCTGACGCGCGCCGCGTGCCGACATTCGTGCCGAATGTCGGGTATCGGCGGCGCTTTCGCGACGTTCGGCACGAACGTCGCGAGGGCTCACAACCCCGTCGCGAGGCGGACTCCCGCGCCGATCTGGCTCAGGAGGTAACCGGGCAGGTGACCGACGGGATACGGGTCGACGAAATCCCGATCCACGGGTCCGATCTGCGTCACCAGCGCCACCGAGTCCTTGTCGAGGCCCACCGCTTCGGCCGGGATCAGGACATTGCCGGGGAATCGTTCCAGCGCCGTATTCGACGTCAACGGGACCACCAGGACCGTGCTGATCGTCGAAGCGAGGAGCCAACCGTCCTGGATGACGACCGCGGGCCGGACCTTCGCGGGCTCCGAGCCGCGCGGATAGCCGAAGTCGACCCAGACGACGTCACCGCGCCCGATCACCAGTCGGCACCCTCGGCGGCCACCCGGGACGCCTCACGGGTGAAGAGGCCGTCGCCGGACGGCTGTCCCGCCTCGGCAATAGCGCTGTCGGCCAGGCGGGTGAGATCGCCGGCGCCCTCCAACTCGTCGGCGAGCCTCTGCCCGGCCAGGCGGTAGAACGCCGATCGGTTCAGTCCGTGCTGAGCGGCGACCTTCTCGAATCGCTCGAAGTCGCCGTCCGGGAGGGAGATCGCGGTCTTCATCCCCCGAGTATAACTCGTATAACCGCATACGCCCCCGCGACATTTGTGCCAAATGCGGGGTATCGCCGGCGCATTCGCGACATTTGGCACAAATCGCGGGCACCCCGCGAGCTCCCCCGAGGCCGCGGGCGTCAGGCGCGGGCGATGACGTGGAAGACGTGCCAGTGCTTGGGGCCCTCGAACGACATCCCGCGACGGTCGTCCTCGACGAGCTGGAGGACCTCCATGCCCGCGAGCATCCCGGTCACCCCGGCACGATCGTGGAAGTTCATCCCGGGACGGCCGAACCAGTCGTCGTGCGGGCCGAAGAACTCGCCCGCGAACAGGGCGCCGGGGCGCAGGGCGTCGCGGATGTCGGCCCAGACGTACGGGAACCGGTCCGCGTCGCAGAACGGCAGCGCGAAGCCGGCGTAGACGAAGTCGGCGGGGGGCAGGTCGCCGAGCGACTCGAACGGGGCCGAGCGCACGTCGAGCAGGGACGCCTGCTCGGGGCTGAGACCGACGACCACCCGCTCCTTCACCCCGGGGTCGGAGTCGATGGCCAGCACGCGCCAGCCCCGGGTCGCGAGATGCCGCGCCTCCACGCCGTCGCCGCAGCCGAGATCGATCGCGTCGCCAGGCTCACCGGGCCACGCGCCGAGTGCACTCGCGAACGTCGGGCGCACACTGCGGCCGCCCTGCTGCTCGTAGAACTGCGACCAGTCGAACGCCATGAGGCCGAGCCTACGCGCGTGCGCACCCGTCGCGCCCCCTCGGCTGGCTAAACTCGGCGAGTGGAGTCCGCGCCTTCGTCCCCCCGCGTCGCCGTCCTCGGCCCCGTGCGGGTGGAGGATCGCACCGGCACGCTGACCGAGCCCGCCGGAGCGCGCTCGAAGCGGCTCCTGGTCGCGCTGACGCTCGCGCACGGGCCGGTGTCGGTGTCGTCGCTCGTGGCGGACCTCTGGGACGACGCCCCGCCCCGGCAGGAGCGCGCCGCCCTCCAGACCCTTGTGTCGCGCCTCCGCACCTCCAGCGCCGACGGGCTGGTGGACTCCACCGCCGGCGGCTACGCGCTGGCGATCCCCGCCGAGCAGACCGACCTCGGGCTCGCCCGCAGCCACGCGGCATCGGCGCGCGACCTCCTCGCCGCCGGCGACGCGCGAGCAGCCGCGCGGGAGGCGACCGCCGCCCTCGACCTGTGGCGCGGCGATCCAGGGGCCGAGCTGGGCGACGTCCCGCTGGCCGACGACCTGGCCCGCACCGCCGCGGCACTCCGCGACGAGCTGCTGCTGGTGCGATCGCGTGCGCGACGGGCGGCCGCCGACCACGACGCCGCCCTCGACGATCTCGCCGCGCTGCTGCAGGCGCATCCGCTCGACGAGTCCCTCCAGCTCGAGCGGATGGCTACGCTCGCCGAGGCCGGGCGCCGGAGCGAGGCCCTCCTCGCGTTCGCCGAGCTCAAGGAGGCGCTGCTCGACCGTCTCGGCACGCGCCCCGGTCCCGAGCTGGTCGCGTTCAACGCCCGTCTGCTCGCGGAGGAAGACCAGCCCGAGCCGAGCACCACCAAGCAGGTCCGCATCGGTCTGCGGAGCGCTCCGAACGCGCTCCTCGGCCGCGAGTACGACCTGCAGGCGCTCGAGGACCTGATCGCCACCTCCCGCCTGACGACGATCCTCGGCGCCGGCGGCCTGGGCAAGACCCGGCTGGCGCAGGAGATCGGCCGCCGCGCGATCCACACCCCCTCCGTCGTCTTCGTGGAGCTGGCGAGCGTGCGCAGCGCGGAGGACATCGAGCTCGCGTTCGCCTCCACCCTCGGTATCCGGGAGGCGCGCAGCACCCGCTCCGGCGACCCGGGAGCGCTCGTCGACATCCACTCCCGCATCCTCGGCCTGCTCGCCGAACGCGAGACCCTGCTCATCGTCGACAACTGCGAGCACATCGTCGACGCGGCGGCGACGTACATCGCCGACATCCTCGACGCGACGACGACCGTCCGGGTGCTGGCCACCAGCCGCGCCCCGCTGGCGATCGGCGCCGAGCGCGTGTACCCCCTCGACTCGCTGCCGAGCGCGGGAGGCGGACCGGCCGTCGAGCTCTTCGTGGAGCGCGCGCGGGCGGCGCGCCCCGGGGTCGTGCTCCCGCTCGAGACGGTCGCCCGCCTCTGCGACCGGCTCGACGGCCTCCCGCTGGCCATCGAGCTCGCCGCCGCGCGCACCCGTTCGCTCTCCGTCGACGAGATCGAGCGGCGGCTCGGCAATCGTTTCGCCCTCCTGACCGGCGGCGAGCGCACGGCTCCCGAGCGGCACCGCACCCTCTTCGCCGTCATCGACTGGAGCTGGAATCTGCTTGCCGGTTCCGAGCAGGCGCTCCTGCGGCGACTCTCCGCGTTCCCCGACGGGTTCAGCGCCGAGGCGGCCGAGGCCGTCGCCGGGCCGGGCGCGAGCTCGGTGCTCGACGACCTCGACGCCCTGGTCGCCCAGTCCCTCGTGACGGTGACGGAGGACGCGACGACCGGCCTCCTGCGCTACCGCATGCTCGAGACCGTCCGCGAATTCGGCGACCGCGAGCTGGCCGAGGCCGGCGAAGGCGACGAGGTGCGCGACGGGATGGACGCGTGGGCGGTGGCCTTCGCCCACCGCGCGATGGAGCACATGCACGGCCCGGAGCTGGTGCAGACGTTCGGTCGCGTGACCGCCGAACAGGACAACCTGGTGGGCGTGCTGCGCTCCGCCATCGACGGCGGGCGCCCGGCCACCGTCGCCGCGGTGTTCGGTCTGCTCTCGTACTACTGGTCGCTGCGCAGCGCGCATTCCGAGGTGCTCGGCTTCGGTCCGACGGTGCTGGCCGCGCTGGCGGGGTGGGAGCCGGTCGACGGCGAGCGCGAGGACGCCGCCGTCTGCTTCACCATCATCGGCGGGACCTTCCTCTACGTCGACCTGCGCACATCGGTCCACGCGATCTCCCGCCTCAAGCGCCTCCGGCGGGAGCGGGACTTCGCCGATCCGCGCCTGAACGCCATGTCGAGCCTCATCACCGTCGCGGGCAAGGTCGAGCCCGGGATGCGGATGCTGGCCGAGTACGCCGCGTCGAGCGATCCCGAGGTCGCCGTGATGGGCAACCTCCTGCTGGCCCAGCTGCACGAGAACGCCGGCGAGCTGCAGCAGGGTCTTGTCGAGGCGCGCCGGTCGTACACGCAGGGCCTGGAGGTCGACGACGCGTGGTCGACCGCGTCGGCGGCGCAGGCGCTCGCGCAGCTCCACAGCCAGCTGGCGCACCCGGAGGAGGCGCTCCGCTGGGCTCAGCGCGCCCACGACGGGCTGGCGCCGCTGCAGGCGGCGGGCGACCTGCGGCAGCTCGACTGGCTGATCGCGATCAACTCCATCACCGTGGGCGACACCGTGCGCGGGCGCGAGCTGCTCGACACCTATCTGAGCGTTGAGGTCGACCGGACGGGCTTCGACTACGTCGACTACTACGGCATCGGCTACGGCGGCATGGCGGAGATCGCGCTCGCCGAGGGCGATCTGGCCGAGGGGCTGCGACGCTATGCGGAGGCCGTCGGCGTCTTCGTCGACGACGGCGCCGCCCAGCGCGAGACCCTCACCAACCCGTGGATGACGATGCTGGGGGCGGCCGAGCTGGTCGTGCACGTGCGCGCGCACGCCGCCGGGCCCGACGAGATCGAGCCGGGGACGCTGACGTGGGAGGCCACCGACGAGCTCGCCCGGCGCCTGCGGGTGCGTGTGCTCGTCTACACCCGGCTGAGCACGTGGTACGTCGACAAACCCGTGCTGGGCAGCGGCCTCCTGGGCTACGCCGTCTGGATGCTGGACCCGCACACCGCCGCCGCGCACGACGAGCAGTGGGTGACGGCCGGGCTCGAACTGGTCGGGCTGGCCACGCGGCTGAACTCCCGTCAGGACCTGGCGAGCATGCAGCGCGAGCGCCTCTCCGCTCCTATCGCGGCGGCCTGGGGTGCGGAGCGCCTCGCGGCCGCCGTGGCCGCGGCGTCCGGCCTCTCGCTCGACGAGGCCTCCGCCCGTGGCCTCGAGCTGCTGCGCTGGGCGAAGCCGGCCCGCTGAGCCGTTGAACCGGGCGCTGCGTCGAACGCCCGCATCCGCATCCGCATCCGCATCCGTGGAACGCGGAGCGGCCGCCGCACCCCTCCGCAGGGTGCGACGGCCGCTGTCCGCGAGCGCCGGGCCTAGGCCTTGCGCATGTACGCCCGGACGGTGAGCGGGGCGAAGACCGCCACGATCACGGCCGCGCCGAGCAGTGCCCACCAGCCGTCGGCCGGGAACGTGCCGTTGTTGGCGAGGTCCCGCACCGCCGTGACCAGGTGCGACACCGGGTTGATGTTCACGAAGGTCTGCAGCCAGTCCGGGAGGGTGCTCGACTGCACGAACGCGTTCGAGAAGAACGTGAGCGGGAAGAGCACCAGGAACGAGATCCCCTGGACCGAACCCGCGGTGCGGGCGATCACGCCGAAGAAGGCGAAGATCCAGCTGATCGCCCAGGCGCAGACGATGACCAGCAGGCCGGCCAGGATGACGAAGCCGATGCCCGCAGCGGGGCGCCAGCCCATGACGAACCCGGTGAGGAAGGTGATGGTCGTCGCGATCGCATAGCGCAGGGTGTCCGCGAGCAGCGCGCCCGAGAGTGGGGCGATGCGCGCGATCGGCATCGACTTGAACCGGTCGAACACGCCCTTGTCCATGTCCTCCCGCAGCTGCACGCCGGTGACGACGGAGGTCGTGATCACCGTCTGGGCGAGGATTCCGGGGATGAGGTAAGGCAGGTACGCGCTCACGCCGCCGGCGAGCGCGCCGCCGAACAGCAGGGCGAACATGATGGTGAAGATGATCGGCTGCAGCGTGACGTCGAACAGCTGCTCGGGCGTCCGCTTGATCTTCAGGAGGCCGCGGCGGGCCATGGTCAGGGTGTTGGCCAAGGTCTGGCGCACGCTGACGTGGTTCTTCAGGTTCCGCTCCGAGGGCGGTGTGATGGTGGCGATGGCGCTCATGCCCGGACTCCTTCTGCTGCTGCGGCCTTCTCGGTCTCGGTGGACTCCGCGTCCGCGTTCTCCTCTTCGACGCCGTGGCCCGTGAGGGTGAGGAACACCTCGTCGAGGGTCGGCTTCTGGACGGACATCTCCGCCAGGTGGATGCCCGCCTCGCGGAACGTGATGAACAGGTCGGTCACCGCGTCAGCGTCGCGCATCGGCGCGGTCAGGCGCGCTCCCTCGGGGGAGACGACCGCGTCGACGCCGAGCACCGTCGCGATCGCGCGGCGGGCGTCCTCCACGTCGGCCGCGTCGGCGAGGCGCAGCTGCAGCGAGGACTCGCCGACGGACGCCTTGAGCTCGTCGCTGGTGCCCTCGGCGACCACGCGGCCGCGGTCGATGACCGCGATCCGGTCGGCGAGCTGGTCGGCCTCGTCCAGGTACTGCGTGGTGAGCAGCACGGTGGAGCCGGTGGAGACGAGTCGCCGGATGGTGTCCCACATCTGCGAACGGGTGCGCGGGTCGAGGCCCGTGGTCGGCTCGTCGAGGAAGATCAGCGGCGGCTGCGCGATGAGGCTGGCGGCCAGGTCGAGCCGGCGGCGCATGCCGCCGGAGAACTTCTTGAGCGGGCGCTTGGCCGCGTCGGTGAGCCCGAACTCCTCGAGGAGCTCGGCGGTCTTGGCCTTGGCCTCCCGGCCGCTCAGCCCGAGCAGCCGGGCGAAGATCATGAGGTTCTCGTTGGCCGACAGCGTCTCGTCGACCGACGCGAACTGTGCCGTGACGCCGAGGAGCTGGCGCACGATCTGCTGCTCCTTGCGGATGTCGTGGCCGAAGATGGTGGCCTCGCCGGCATCCGGCTTCAGCAGGGTGGCGAGCATGGAGATGGTGGTGGTCTTGCCGGCGCCGTTCGGCCCCAGCACGCCGTAGACGGTGCCGGCGCGGACGTTCAGGTCGACGCCGTCCACCGCGCGGTTGTCGCCGAAGACCTTGACGAGCCCGTGGGCTTCGACCGCCCATTCGGAGCTGCGAGTCATGGTGGTCCTTCCTTTCGGATCGGTTGATGTCTCGATGCTGCCGCTGCCCGCTTGCACGGCCCTTACGCGCTGCTTACACCGCCGAGCGGGCGGTGAAAGCGCCCGTGAAGGGGCCCGGCGAAGGGCCAACGAGGGGGCATCGCCACGCGCGGCCGTTGCGCACGATCCCTGCGCCGTTTCGCGCCCGCACGCCGATTCCGTGCGCACAGCCCGACGTAGACTGGGGGATGTGACAGCGTACGTCTCGGCCTTCGACCTCTTCTCGATCGGCATCGGTCCCTCGAGTTCGCACACCGTCGGACCCCTGCGGGCCGCCCGCGCCTTCGCCGTCCGACTGCAGGAGGAGGGCCTCCTCGACCGCATCGACCAGGTCACCTGCACGTTGTACGGCTCCCTCGGCTCGACCGGGATCGGCCACGGCACCCCCGACGCGGTCGTCGCCGGGCTGCGCGGCCTCGAACCCGAGAGCTGCCGCCCGGAGGACGTCCGCGGCGCGTGGAGCGGCCTCGCCGACGACGCCACGATCGCGCTCGCCGGCGCGCGGGAGATCCCGTTCTCGCGCGACGACATCGACTTCGAGCCGCGCACCCGCCTGCCCGGCCACCCCAACGCGCTGACCCTGCGCGCGTGGGGACGCGCCGCGGACGGCGAGCGCGAGCCGCTCCCCCTCCGGGAGGAGACCTACTACTCGATCGGCGGCGGCTTCATCCGCCGCGACGGGGAGGAGGCCGACCTGGCCGCGCGCGCCTCCCATCCCCTCCCCTACGACACCGCGGAGGAGCTGCTGGCGATCTGCGAGCGGCTCGACATCCCGATCTGCGAGGTCGCCCGGCGCAACGAGGCGGCACTGCACGGCGAGGAGCGGACGGCCGAGCGGCTCGACCTGATCTGGGAGGCGATGGCGGAGTGCGTCGCCAACGGCCTCGCCGGAACGGGGACCCTCCCCGGCGGACTGCAGGTCCCCCGCCGCGCGGCCGCGATGCGCGAGCACCTGGAGCGCGTGCAGGACGACCCCGGCCGGGCGACGGCACTGGAGTGGCTGCACGCGTTCGCACTGGCCGTCAACGAGGAGAACGCATCCGGAGGCCGCGTCGTCACCGCGCCGACCAACGGCGCGGCGGGCATCGTGCCGGCCGTGGCCCACTACTACCTGCGCTTCGTGCCCGGTGCGACCGCCGACGGCATCCGCCGCTACCTGCTGACCGCGACGGCGATCGGCTCGCTCTTCAAGGCGAACGCCTCCATCTCGGGCGCCGAGGGAGGCTGCCAGGCCGAGGTCGGGTCGGCGTGCGCGATGGCCGCGGGGGCCCTGTGCGCGGTGCTCGGCGGCACCCCGCGTCAAGTCGAGAACGCCGCGGAGATCGCGATGGAGCACCACCTCGGACTCACGTGCGACCCGGTCGGCGGGCTCGTGCAGATCCCGTGCATCGAGCGCAACGCCATCGCCTCCTCCACCGCGGTCTCGGCCGCCCGCCTCGCCCTGCACGGCGACGGCTCGCACCTCGTCTCGCTCGACACCGTGATCGAGACCATGCGGCAGACCGGCATCGACATGTCCACCAAGTACAAGGAGACCAGCGAGGGCGGCCTCGCGGTGAACGTCATCGAGTGCTGAGCGGCGCGCGCCCGCGCCTGTCTCGCGAAGGGTGAGTAGTTGCGGGTATGGCGGGGTAGATACCCGCAACAACTCACACCTCGCGAGAAGTCATCCACACGTCGCCTGCCGGCGGGCCGCGAGGGGTGAGTAGTTGCGGGTATTCCGGGGCGAATACCCACAACAACTCACACCTCGCGAAGCCGAACAGCCCGAACAGCCCGAGCGGGCCCGGCGCGCCGGTTACGCCGCGTTGCGCGGGGGCTGCCGGGCGTCGGTGGCGCCCCCTAGCGTGGTCCCGTGAGCACGACACCCGCATCCGCCGCCGACCGTTCGACCGCGCTCGGCGCCGCCCTGGCCGGCCCGCTGGTCTCCACGCAGTGGCTGTGCGACCACCTCGGCTCGGACGGGCTCGTCGTGCTCGACGCGACGGTCGTCCCGGCCACCGGGGCCGACGGACGGCCGACGTTCGTCAGCGGGCTCGACCAGTACCTGGTGGAGGGGCACATCCCGGGCGCCGTCTTCGCCGAGCTGCTCGACGGGTTCAGCGACGCGACGGGCCCGTACCCGTTCACGCGCCCGGATGCGGCAGCCTTCGCCGCGGCCGCGGAAGCGGTCGGCGTCGACGCCGGGACGACGGTCGTGATCTACGACGCGGCCGCCGGCCAGTGGGCCGCCCGACTGTGGTGGCTGTTCCGCTCGTTCGGCCACGAGGGTGTCGCGGTGCTCGATGGAGGCGCCACCGCCTGGCGCGCCGAAGGGCGCCCCGTCTCCCGCGGACACGTCGAGCCGCGCACAGGCTCCGGCTTCGCCGCCGCCGAACAGCCGGGCTTCTGGGCCGACAAGAGCACGGTCGCCGAGATCACCGCGGGCGACCGCACGGCCACCCTGCTGTGCGGGCTCCCGGCGCGCGACTTCGCCGCCCGGCACATTCCAGGCAGCCGGAGCGTCCCGGCCGGCCGGCTCGTGTCGCGCGAGACGAACACCTTCCTGCCCGCGCGGGAGCTGCGGGAGCTGTTCGCCGACGCGCTGGCCTCGCCCGATCCGATCGTCGCGTACTGCCGCAGCGGCATCGCCGCGACCGCCGACGCGCTCGCGCTGGCCGTGCTCGGCCGCACGGACGTCGCCGTCTACGACGCGTCCCTCAGCGAGTGGACGGCCGATCCGCAGGCGCCGCTGGCCTCGGTCGCGTAGCCTCCTCCACGACCTCCAGGATGTGGCGGTACCGCTGGCCGGTCGCCCGCGACATCCCGAGCTCGCAGGTGCGGTTGGCCGACGCGTAGGCGGTCACGGTTCCGGCTGCCGCCGCCTCCGCCGCCAGCACGCCGACCTCGGCCGCCTCACGCTCGGTCGCGGAGGCTGTGAGCTCGGGATGCAGCAGCCCGCGGTCTCCCGCGAACGCGCAGCACCCGGCGTCGATCGGCACCGTCACGTCGGCGGAGACGGCCTCGGCGACGCGTCGCAGCGCGCCGTCGACGCCCAGCCGCTGGGTCGAGCAGGTGGGGTGCAGCACCAGCGACGGCAGCTCGTCCACCACGTCGAGGCCCGGCAGGAGGGCGGTCGCGGCGAAGTCCACGGAGTCCACGAACCGCAGCCGGGCGTAGTCGCCGCCGGCCTTCACCGCCGCGTCGCGCAGCGCCTCCAGGCCCTCGGTGCAGGAGGCCGCGTCGCAGACGACGGGCAGCTCGCCGCCACGGGAGGCCGCCAACAGCGCGGGCAGCACGCGCTCGGACATGCGCTCGTGCCCGTCGTGGAAGCCCTTCGACTTCCACGGCGTCCCGCAGCACATCGACGAGATGCCGTCCGGCACGGTCACCTCGACGCCGGCGCGCTCGCAGAGGGCGAGGAACGCGGCCGTCGAGCCCATCCCGCCGCCCTCGGCCCCGAACATCGTGCCGATGCAGGCGGCGAAGAACACGGCCTGCGGCTCGGCGGCGGTCCGCGGCGAACGGCGCGTGCCGCCCCGGGGCAGGCCGGCGTCATAGCGGGGCACGGTGTCCGCACCGAGCAGTGCCCGGCCGACGTTCGTCGCGGCGCGCACCAGCGGGGCCGGGAGCGCATCGGCGACGGTGAGCGCCACACCTCCCCCGCGGCTCACCGGTCCCCACGCGGCGGCGGCGGCATCCCACGCCCCGGCGGCGACGCGGGAGGCGGATTCCCCGCGGAGCCTACGCACCAGGTCACCCGTGTTGATGTTGACCGGGCAGGCCGTCTGGCACATCCCGTCGACCGCGCAGGTCTGCACGCCCGCGTACTCGTAGTCGTCGCGCAGCTCGGCGGCGAGCGCCTCGTCGCCCGCCAGCTCTGCCGCCCGCAGCTCGCGTCGCAGCACGATGCGCTGGCGCGGGGTGAGCGTGAGGTCGCGGGAGGGGCAGGCCGGTTCGCAGTAGCCGCACTCGACGCAGCGGTCGACCTCGTCCTCGACCGGCGGCGCGGTCTTGAGGTCGTGCAGGTACGAGTCGGGGTCATCGCTCAGCAGCACGCCGGGGTTGAGGATGCCGTGCGGGTCGAACAGGCGCTTGACCTCCTGCATCACCGCGTAGAGCTCGTCGCCGTACTGGCGGCGGACGAACGGCGCCATGATGCGGCCGGTGCCGTGCTCGGCCTTGAGCGAGCCGCCGAGGCCGAGGATCAGCTCGACCATGTCGTCGGTGAAGGCGCGGTACCGGTCGACGCCGCTCTGTTCCCCCAGCCGCTCGCTGAGCATGAAGTGGATGTTGCCGTCCTTCGCGTGCCCGAAGATCACGCTGTCCTCGTAGCCGTGGGCGGCGAACAGGTCGCGCAGGCCGGCGCAGGCGTCGAGGAGGGTCGGCACCGGCACGACGACATCCTCGAGCAGCGCCGTCGTGCCGGGCGCGCGCGCTTCGGCGACCGTCGTGTAGAGGCCTTTGCGGATGTGCCAGAGGGCCGCGCGCTCGGCCGCGTCGGTCGTGAAGCGCAGCGGGAGGCTGAGCGGCAGGGCGTCGAAGACCGGCGCCGCGTCGGCGCGCGCGGCCTCGGCTGCCTGCGCGTCCGGGCCGTGGAACTCGATCAGGAAGGCGGCGTGGTCGTCGATCGCCAGCTCCCGCAGCTCCGTCGGCGCGTCCTCCGCGCGGGCGGCCAGACGCAGGGAGGTGGAGTCCATCAGCTCGACGGTCGCCGCGCCGGTGGCCACGATCGCGGGCAGGGCGGCCGTTGCCTCGCGCAGGGTCGCGAACACGGCGAGCGCCGTCGTCGCGGCCGGATGCAGCGTGACCGTGCGGAAGGCCGCTTCGGCCACGAAGCCGAGAGTGCCCTCACTGCCGACGATGAGGTGGGTGAGGATGTCGACAGCGGTGTCGAAGTCGAGGAACGCGTTGATGCCGTAGCCCATGGTGTTCTTCATGGTGAAGAAGCGCTCGACGGTCGCGACCGAGGCCGGGTTGGCGCGCACGCGGTCCCGTAGCGCGAGCAGCCCGGCGTGCAGCTCCGGCTCGGCGGCGCGCAGGCGCTCGTCGGCGTCGGCGAGGGAGGTGTCGAGCACCGTCCCGCTCGGCAGCACCACGACGAGCGACTCCAGGGTGCGGTAGGTGTTCTGCTCGATGCCGCAGGCCATGCCGCTCGAGTTGTTCGCGACGACGCCGCCGATCGTGCAGGCGATCTCGCTCGCCGGGTCGGGGCCGAGCTTGCGCCCGTGCCGGGCGAGGCGGGCGTTCACCTGGCGGACGGTCATGCCGGGCTGCACCCGCACGCGCGCGCCGCCGTCGAGCACATCGGCGGTGCGGAACGCGTGGCGTGTGTCGGCGAGGACACCGGCCGTCACCCCCTGGCCGGACAGGCTGGTGCCGCCCGAGCGGAACGTCACCGGCAGACCGCGATCGCGGGCGGAGACGAGGAGGTCGGCGACCTCCTGAGCCGTGCCGGGGCGGGCGACCTCGGCGGGGACGAGCAGGTAGTGCGACGCGTCGTGCGCGGCCGCGTGGCGGTCGATGGCTTTCGTGGAGGCGGTCACGGTCGGTCTCCTGCAGGGTCGATGGTGAGGTAGGGCGGGTGAGCGCCGGCGGGCAGGCCGTCCGCGTCGGCCAGGAGGAGCGCGCCGTCGAGCGGGCGCACCGCCGGGGTCAGCAGTTCCACATCCGGAGCCGTCTGAGCGAGACGTTCGCGCAGCGGGTCGAGCAGCAGCGCACCGACCCCGGTCACGCCGCCGATCACCGCGAGTCTTTGCGCGACGGGCGCGGCGAGCAATGCCCCCGCCGTCGCGGCGAGCGCCTCCGCGGCGTCGCGCCAGATCTCGAGCGCGATCGCATCCCCCGCCCGGGCGGCATCGGCGACCGCGGGAGCGAAGGAGGCGAGGACGCCCGCGCGATCGTCGCGGGTGTACAGGCGCGACGGGAGGCTCTCGGCCGGCCCGAGCAGGCGCTCGGCGGCGGCCAGCAGCACGGGCGATCCGCCGGGGCGGCTGTCGTGCTCGCGCACTGCAGCGCGCAACCCGGCGAGGCCGATCCACGCGCCGCCGCCCTCGTCGCCGAGGAGGTGACCCCAGCCGTCGGCCCGGCGCCAGACCTCGCGGAAGTCGGTCGCGAGCCCGACCACGCCCGTCCCGACCGCGAGCACGGCGCCGCCGTCGAGGCCGAGGGCGGCCGCGGCAGCCGTCACGGCGTCGGAGGCGAGCAGGATGCGCGCGTGGGGCCAGCGTCGGCGCAGCTCGGCGAGCACGGCGTCGGGCGGGGTCAGGCCGAGCAGGCCGCTCATCCCCACCGAGACCGTGGCGACGGCCGAGAGACCCGCCGTCGGCAGCCCGGCGAGCAGCTCGTCGAGCAGGGGTGCGACGCGGATGCCGTCGGGGCCGACGCTGACGCCGGGACCGGTCGCCGGCTCCTCCCCCGTGAGCGCCGCGCGCGAGCCGGTCCCGCCGATGTCGATCGCGAGCACGCTCACGCTCCGCTCACCCCGTCGATCCCTCGGCGCACGGCCGCCTCCTTCGTCGCACCCGCCGGTCCGCTCGGACCGCCAGGAAACACCATGACGCAAATTTACCGCCGATTCAATTCGAAGGAATATCGTTTACATGTCGCGTTCCTCCGGAACGCGCGGAGAGGACGCGATGAACGTGGACGCCGTCGCCCGCATCGGGCAGGCTCTTCCGGGCCTGCGCCCGTCGGAGCAGCGGGTCGGCCGGCTGATCCTGGCCGAGCCCGCCGCGGTCGTCGACCTGCCCATCACCGGCCTCGCCGAGCGCTGCGAGGTCTCCGTCGCCACCGTCGTGCGGTTCTGCCAGGCCGTCGGATACGCGGGATACGGCGCGCTACGGCTCGACCTGGCCTCCACCCGCGGACGCGAGGAGGTGTCGCTCGGCCGCTTCGGTGTCGCCGACGCCGAGATCGCGCCCGACGACGACGGCCGCGACGTGCTCGCCAAGATCGCCTATCACGAGGCCCGCGCGATCGAGTCGACCGCGGCCAGCGTCGACGTCCCCACCCTCGACGCGGTGGCCGACGCGGTGGTCGCCGCCGACCGCGTCGAGATCTACGGCGCCGCCTCCAGCAGCCTCGCCGCGATCGACCTGCAGCAGAAGCTGCACCGCATCGGCGTCATCGCCTTCAACACCAGCGACATCCACCTGGCGCTCACCGGCGCCGCCCTCCTGACCGAGCGGTCGGTCTCGATCGGGTTCTCGCACTCGGGGCTGACGCTGGAGGCCGTGGACAGCCTCCGGACGGCGCAACGGTCCGGAGCGACGACGGTCGCGGTCACGAACTTCCCCGCGTCGCCGATCGCACAGCACGCCGACCATGTGCTCGTCACCAGCGCCAGCGAGACCCGCTACCGGCCGGGCGCGATGTCGAGCCGGATCGCGCAGCTCGCCGTCGTCGACTTCCTCTTCGTGCGCATCGTGCAGCGGCTCGACCCCGAATCGCTCCCCTCGCTCCAGCTCACGTACGACGCGGTGCAGACCCACCGCCATCCGCGCCGCGACGAGTGAGCCGCGGTTGAGCCGCCGCTGAGTCTTCGCTGTGGACCGCCTCCCGGCGCCCCGAGCCGCGCCGCGACGTCTTACGCTCGCATCATGAGCCTCATGGACATCCCCTTCAGCACCATCGACGGCGCTCCCGCCTCGCTCGCCGACTACTCCGGCAAGGTGATCCTGATCGTCAACGTGGCCTCCCGCTGCGGCTTGGCGCCGCAGTACGAGAAGCTCGAGAAGTTGCAGGAGACCTACGGCGATCGCGGCTTCACCGTGATCGGGTTCCCGAGCAACCAGTTCCTCCAGGAGCTGAGCTCGACCGACGCCATCAAGGAGTACTGCTCCACCACGTGGGGCGTGACCTTCCCGATGATGGAGAAGGTGCGCGTGAACGGACGTTCCGCGCATCCCCTCTACGCGGAGCTGACCACGCACCCCGATCAGGCGGGCAAGGCCGGCAAGGTCAAGTGGAACTTCGAGAAGTTCGTGGTGACGCCCGACGGCGCCGTGCACCGCTTCCGTCCGACGACGGAGCCCGACGACCCGGCGATCCTCTCGCTGATCGAGGAGACCCTGCCCGCTGCGGCCTGAGCGCCGCCTCGGCGACCGGAGGCCGGTTCAGGCCCGGCGGAACCAGCGTCCGCCGACGCGCTCGGTGAGCCGCCAGCCGGTCGTCTCGGCCAGTGCCCGCACGCTCGCCAGGGTGTGCTCGGCGATGTCGAGCGCCTCCGGCACGGACTCGGCGACGAAGCGGACGGTGAGGCGGGCCTCCCGTGCGACCACGTCGACACTCGAGGCCTCGACGACCGTCCGCTCGGCGGCGGCAGCTGCAGCGGCCGGCTCGACGGCCTGCGGGGCGACCCCGGCGCGCAGAGCACCGACAGACACGATGACACGATAAGAAGGCACGGCTCCGAGCCTACGGGCGCAGCCGGGGTTACCCTCTGACGGGGGGAAAGGAGTGCGCCGATGCACACGACGGATACGGGAACGCTCGATCTCTACGGCGTGAGCGGTCTGAGCGAGGACGAGCTCGAGGAGTTCGCCGCCGTGCTCGATCGACGACGCCACGACGACATCGCCGAGGGCGAGCACATCGCCGAGACGCTGGGCTCGCTGCTGGCCTCGCGGTCGGAGTCGACCGCGGACGACGAGCACGATCCCGAGGGGCCGACGCTCAGCTCGGAGTGGAGCCGGTTGCAGGCGCTGCGCTCCGACACCGCGCGGGATCTGGCGGCCGTGGATGCCGCCGGCGAGCGCCTCCGCCTCGGCACCTTCGGCATCTGCGCCCACTGCGGCCGGCCGATCGGCGTCGACCGCCTGCGCGCCCGCCCCACCGCCGAGTTCTGCATCCACTGCGCGATCGCGTCCGAACGCTGAGAACGGGCCGGCGCACGCGGCGCCGACCCGTCCCCATCACCGCCTCGCGGCGGCGCGTCGATCAGAAGTTGAACTTGTCGATGTTGTCCTTGTTGAACACGTACGGGTCGCCCAGGAGCACGGTGTTGTCGTCACCCACGGTGAACTTGCCGAGCTTGCCCGCCTCGAAGGAGTCGCCCTTCTTGCCGGTGATGGTGCCGTCGATCAGCGCCTTGGCGGTGAAGGCCGCCAGGTAGCCGAGGTCCTCCGGGTTCCAGAGGGCGAACTCGTCGACGGTGCCGTCCTTGACGAACTCGCGCATCTGGTTCGGGGTGCCGAGCCCGGTCAGCTTGACCTTGCCCTTGGCGTCCGAGGTGGAGAGGTAGCGCGCGGCGGCCGCGACGCCGACCGTGGTCGGCGAGATGATGCCCTTCAGGTCCGGGTGGGTCTGGAGGAGCGCTGCGGTCTTGTCGAACGAGGTCTGGTCGTCGTCGTTGCCGTAGACGGTGTCGACGAGCTTCACGTTCGGGTGGTTCGCGGCGAGGTCCTTCTTCATCAGGTCGATCCAGGCGTTCTGGTTCGTCGCATTGGCGGCGGCGGAGAGGATGGCGATCTCGCCGCTGTCCCCGATCTCCTTGGTGATGATGTCGACCTGGACCTTGGCGATGCCCTCGGCGGTCGCCTGGTTGACGAACACGTCGCGGTACTTGGCGTCGGTGTCGGAGTCGAATGTCACGATCTTCACCCCGGCCGACTTGGCCTGGGTGAGGGCGCTGCCGAGTGCCGTCGGGTCGTTGGCCGAGAGCACGATCGCGCCGACCTGCTGCTGGGTCAGCGTGTTGATGTAGCTGACCTGGGCGTCCGCGGTCGCGGTCGACGGGCCGACCTGGTTGTACGTGCCCTTGAAGGACTTGATAGCGGTCTCGCCGCCCTTGTCCGAGGTGTCGAAGTACGGGTTGCCGAGGTTCTTGGGCAGGAAGGTGATCTTGTAGTTCTTGTCACCGCCGGAGGACGAGCTCGACCCGGATCCGGAGGAGCACGCGGTCAGCGCGAGCGCGACCGCGACGACTCCGGCGCCGACGGTGAGGAGCCGGCGCGTGGCGCGGCGCTTGGTGGAGGGCAACATCATTGTTCCTTTCGATGGTGGTTGCAGTGGTGCGGGAGGGTCAGGTGAGCGTTCTGTGCCTGGTCGCGCGGGAGGCCTTGAACCAGGCCAGCACGCGCGGCGAGAGCACGGAGACGATCAGCAGGACGCCGGTGATGATGTTGATGGCGTCGGAGCTGACGTTGGCGAGGCGGAGCGCGCTCTGCAGCACGCCGATGAGGAGCACGCCGGCGACGACGCCGTGGAGCGCGCCCTTGCCGCCGAAGATGGACACCCCGCCGAGGAGCACGGCGGCGATGACCGACAGCTCCAGGCCGGTCGCGTTGTCACCGCGGGCGCTGCCGTAGCGGAGCGTCCAGTAGATGCCGGCGAGGGCCGAGATCAGTCCGGTGAGCATGAAGGCGATGAACTTCGTGCGGGCGACGTTGACGCCCGAGAACGCCGCGGTCTCCTTGCTGAGTCCGAGGGCGAAGAGGCCGCGTCCGTACGGGGTCGCGTGCAGCACGACGGCGAACACGATGATCAGCACGACGACCAGGAGCATCACCACGGGGATCCCGGAGGTGCCGAACCGCATCTGCACGAGGTTCTGCCAGAAGAACGGGAAGTCGGTGATGGCGGTGGTGCCGAGCAGACCGACGGCGATGCCGCGGAACAGCGCGAGCGTGCCGATGGTGACGGCGAGGGAGGGCAGGCCCACGACCGTGACGAGGAAGCCGTTGACAGCCCCTGCCAGCAGCCCGACCACGAGGCAGGCGACCATCGCCGCCTCGATCGGCCAGCCGGCCTTCGTCAGCACACCGAGCAGCACGCTGCTGAGACCGAGGGTGCTCGCCACCGAGAGGTCGATCTCGCCCGAGACGATCACGAAGGTCATCGGCAGCGCGATCATCAGGATGGGCGTCACATCCAGCAGCAGGAAGCCCAGCGTCACCGTGGTGCCGAAGTTCGGGACGACCACCGAGGCGACCACGGCGACGACGATGAGGGCGCCGATCACGGCCGTCTCGCGCGTGAGCGTCCAGCGCTGCCAGAGCGGGCGGCTGTAATCGGGGTACGTGCGGGGTGCCGCTGTCGTGGCGGCGGTGTCGATGCCGGTCATGCGCCGACCTCCCTTTCGGCGACGAGGCGGCGCGAGAGCCGCAGGGCGAGGACGCGGTCGAGGACGATGGCGCCGATGATGAGCACGCCGACCACCGCCTGCTGCCAGAAGTCCTGGATGCCGAGGATCGGCAGCGCCCGGTTGATCGTGAGCAGGAGCATCGCGCCGAGGGCGGCGCCGTACACCGAGCCGCTGCCGCCGAAGATGGCTACACCGCCGATGACGGCCGCGCCGACCGCCTGCAGTTCGAGCCCGGTACCGGTCTGCGAGCTGACGGTGCCGTAGCGGGCGACGAACAGGACGCCGGCGAGTCCGGCGAGCGCGCCCGAGAGCACGAACGCGGTGAGCACGCGGCGGGTGACCTTCAGGCCGTAGAGCTCGGCGGCGGCCGGGTCGGACCCGATCGCGTAGAGCTCGCGGCCGCCGCGGCGGTTGCGCAGGTACCAGCCGGCGACGAGCAGCACCACGAGGGCGAGGATCGTCAGGTACGGGATGCTGAGGAACGATCCCGTGCCGAGGTTCAGGAACGCGGAGGGCACGTCGCTCGCGTTGATGCGGTTGCTGCCGGCCCAGAGCACGTTGATCCCGCGGTACGCGTAGAGCGTGCCGAGTGTGATCACCAGCGCGGGCACCTTGCCGTAGGCGACCAGGGCGCCGTTGACCAGCCCGAGCAGTCCGCCGGCGATGGCGCCGATCACGAACACCAGGATGATCGGGATGCCAGGGATGCCGACGAACAGCTGACCGGTCAGGTACGCCGTCAGCCCCACCACCGAGCCGACCGACAGGTCGACGTTGCGGGTGATGATGACGATCGCCTGGCCGATGGCGACGAGCGCGAGGATGGCCGGGGTCAGCAGCAGGTCGCGCCAGCCGTCGGGGCTGAACAGGAAGCCCGGGTTGATCGCCGTGGTCACCGCGATCACGATGATCAGCGCGACGAGGATGCCGGTCTCGCGGGCTCGCGTGAACGAGCGGAAGATCCGGCTCGCCGCGCTCGAACCGGCGGGTGCCGGGGCGGGCGGCGTGATGGTCGGGGCGGTCATCGTGCGGCCTCCTCGGCGGCGTGCGTAGCGGCGAACATGACGTTCTCGGCGTCGGCATCGGCGCGATCCAGTTCGGCGGTGATGCGTCCCTCCCGCACGACGAGCACGCGGTCCGCCATCCCGAGCACCTCGGGCAGCTCGGACGAGATCATCAGGATGCCCATCCCCCGTCCGGCGAGCTCGGAGAGCAGGCGGTGCACCTCGGCTTTGGTGCCGACGTCGATGCCGCGGGTGGGCTCGTCGATGATGAGCACGCGCGGCTCGGTCGAGAGCCACTTGCCCAGGACGACCTTCTGCTGGTTGCCGCCGGAGAGCGTGCCGACCAGCGTGTCGAGAGCGTTGGTCTTCAGCTGCAGCCGGCTCGCCCAGACACGCGCCGACGCGTTCTCGGCGGAGTTGCGGATGAGGCCGAGTTTCGAGAGCCGGGTGCGGATCGCGAGGGTGGAGTTGCGCGCCACCGACTCCTCCAGCACGAGACCCTGCTTGCGGCGGTCCTCGGGGACGAGCGCGAGGCCGGCGGCCATCGCGGCCGTCGGGCGGCGCTTCGGGATGGCGCGGCCGGCGAGCCGGACGGTGCCGCTGTCGTAGCCGTCGACGCCGAAGACCGCGCGGGCGATCTCGCTGCGCCCGGCGCCGACCAGGCCGGCGAGGGCCACGATCTCGCCGGAGCGGACGGTGAAGCGCACGTCGGCGAACACACCCGTCGACGTGAGCCCGTCGACCTCGAGCAGGGGCTCGCCGATCGTGGTCTCCTGCTTGGGGAACAGCTCGGTGACGTCGCGGCCGACCATGCGGCGCACGATCTCGTCCTCGGTGACCGCGGTCGTCGGGTCGGACGAGACGAACGAGCCGTCGCGCATGACCGTGATCGTGTCGCAGAGCGAGAAGACCTCGTCGAAGCGGTGGGAGATGAAGACGATGCCGCGGCCCTCGTCGCGCAGGCTGCGGGCGACCGCGAAGAGCCGCTCGACCTCCACGCCCGAGAGCGCGGCGGTGGGCTCGTCCATGATCAGGAGGCGCGCGTCGAGCGAGACGGCCTTGGCGATCTCGATGATCTGCTGGTCGGCGATCGAGAGCCCCTCGGCCAGGCGGTCGGGGTCGATGCGCACGCCGAGCCGACGGAAGAGCGAGTCGACCTCCTGGCGCATGCGGCGGCGGTCGATGCGGCCGAGCCGGTCCGTGGGCTGGCGGCCCATGAAGACGTTCTCGGTGACCGACAGGTCGGGGAAGAGGGTGGGCTCCTGGTAGATGACCGCCACGCCCGCCTCCTTTGACTGGGCGGTCGTGGAGAAGTCGACGTCCTCGCCGCGGAGGCGGAACTCGCCCGCATCGCGGCGGTACAGACCGGCGACGATCTTGACGAGCGTCGACTTGCCTGCTCCGTTCTCGCCGACGAGCGCGTGGATCGAGCCGGACTCGACGCGGATGCTGCCGGAGCGCAGGGCCACGACGGCCCCGAACGACTTCACCACCCGCGACAGTTCCAGCACCGGCGGTGCCACTGTCGTGGGGTTGCTGCTGGACACTGCTGCCTCCTCGTTGAGGTGAACGGATTCATGAATCGATTCATGGACGATTCAGCTACACTATATTTGGGGTGGGCGGCTCGGTCAAGCGCGGCCCGTGAACACGAGAACCGGACGAGGAGCAACGATGCAACCGGCCAGTATCCGGGATGTCGCGCAGCACGCGGGCGTCTCCGTCGGCACCGTTTCGAACGTCTTGAACCGGCCGGACGAGGTCTCGGCCGAGCTCGTCGTGCGCGTCACCCGCTCCATCCAGACCCTCGGCTACGTGCCGAACGACGCCGCGCGCCGGCTGCGCAAGGGCGTCAGCACGATCGTCGGATTCGTCGTGCTCGACGGCCAGAACCCGTTCTTCAACGACGTGGTCCGCGGCGCGGAGGACGAGGCGTCGAAGCACAGCATCGCGATCCTCTACGGCAACACGGACGAGGACGTCGACCGGGAGCGCCTGTACCTCGACCTGTTCGAGGAGCAGCAGGTGCGCGGCGTGCTCATCGCGCCGTTCGGCGACATCCAGCCCCGCCTGGAGCACCTCCGGCAGCGCGGCATCCGCGCGGTGCTCGTCGACCGCTTCGGCGGGAGCAGCCGGTTCAGCTCGGTCTCGGTCGACAGCGTCGCGGGCGGCCGGATGGCGGTCGAGCACCTGATCGACACCGGACGGCGCCGGCTCGCGTTCGTGGGCGGCCCGTTCGAGATCCGGCAGGTGCAGGATCGGCTCGCCGGCGCCCGGGTCGCGGCGGAGAACGCCACGGCCCCCGTCGAGCTGGAGGTCGTGGCGACCGCGGCGATGACGGTCGAGCAGGGTGCGGAGGCCGGCGCCCGCATCCTGAGCCGCCCGCGGCACGAGCTGCCGGACGCACTGTTCGCCGCGAACGATCTGATCGCGCTCGGCCTCCTGCAGGCGATCGTGGCCGACGGTCGCGTGGTCGTGCCGGACGACATCGCGATCATCGGCTTCGACGACATCGCCTTCGCCGGCGCCGCGGCCGTCCCGCTGTCGTCCATGCGGCAGCCGCGCTCGATGATCGGGCGCACGGCGCTGCGCATCCTGCTGGAGGAGACGGGCGACCCCGAGCTCATCCCGCGGCAGACGGTGTTCCAGCCGGAGCTGGTGGCCCGGCGCTCGACCGCGCCGAAGGCCCGCTGAGCAGGCCTACCGCACGCCCTGCCCGGCGCGGTAGACCGCCTCGGTGCGGGAGGATGCCCCCACTTTGCGCAGGATGCTGGACACGTGGACGCTCGCGGTCTTCGCGCTGATGAAGAGCCGCTCGCCGATCTGCTTGTTGCTGAGTCCCTGCTCGATCAGGGCGAGCACCTGCTCCTCCCGCTCCGTCAGGGGCGCTCCCGGGCCGGAGACACCGGCCGGCGCGCGCACGCCTCTCGGCGAGGTGAGGGCCGCGGCGGCCACGGAGATCAGGCCGTAGCCGAGCGCGTCGGCGGCGGCGCCGGCCTCCACCGCCAGCCGGTCGGCCGCGGGCCGGTCGCCCGCGGCGATCGCCACGCGGGCGGCACGGGCGAGCGCGTACGGGCCCAGCTGCGCGGGCGCGAGTGCGGACGACGTCGCCTCGATGGCCTGACGCCAAGCCTCGACCGCCGCGGTGAACGCGGCATCCCGACCGTCCTCGGCCACGGCCGCACGAGCGGTCGCGATCTCGGCGGTCGTCATCGCACCCCACACCGGTGCGGTCGGCCACGCGGCGTGTCGGGCGAGCGCCGCCTCCACCTCGGTCGCGGCGGCAAGCACCTCGGCCCGCTCCCTCTCCGGATCGGCCAGCGCCCGGTCGGCCAGCGCGCGGGCCGCGGCGGCGATCACGGGGAGGTCTTTCGCCGGGATGGAGCGGTGGCCCTCGTCGAGGACGACGCGAGCCTCGCTCCACGCGTGCCCGGCGTCGCCGCGCGCGAGTGCGATCTCGGCCTCGATGCGCGCCACGCCCAGGAACGACTGGGCTTCGAGGTCGCCCTGGAGCCGCAGCCCCGTCCGCCAGCGGCGAAGCAGCGCGTCCGCTCCCTCGACGTCGCCGCGCCACAGGGTCACCCACAGCTTCAGGTGCTGCAGGTGCGCGCGGAAGCTGGGCGGCGGGTCGAGCGCGAGCGCCGGGTCGAGCAGCGCCTCCGCCCGCGCGAGCTCGCCCAGCGCGAGGAGGGGCTCGATCGTGTTGGACGAGAGGATGACGCCGGAGGTGCGCTCCACCCCGCGTTCGCGCGCGCGGGCGG
This sequence comes from Leifsonia naganoensis, assembly GCF_013410615.1. Classification (NCBI taxonomy): domain Bacteria; kingdom Bacillati; phylum Actinomycetota; class Actinomycetes; order Micrococcales; family Microbacteriaceae; genus Leifsonia; species Leifsonia naganoensis. The sequence goes on along the minus strand of NZ_JACCHJ010000001.1, from coordinate 3,130,998 downwards.
CGCCGGCCTCGGCGATCCGCACGGCGTCGGCGTAGCGGCCCAGCCCGTTGAGGGCGTCGGAGGCGTTGACCGCGTGCCGGAGCAGCGCGGCGATGTCCCCGCCGGCGACCACGCGCGCACGCTCGAGCTCTGCCAGGCCGCGCTCGATCTCTCCGGTGGCGATGAGCGCGCAGCCGCGGATGTTGTGGGCGATGGAGAGCCGGGGGTCGGGGGCGTCGCCGAGCTCCTCGATGGCCTCCGTCGTCGTGTCGATCGCCTCGTCGAACCGCGCGGCGAGCATCAGCCGTGCCGCCAGCTCGGCGAGCAGTTGCGGGCGGAGCGCGTCGCCCGGGCCGACGGACCCGGCCGGGACGAGTTCGAGAGCCTGTCGCAGGAGCTCGATGCTGCCGGGGCGGTTGAGGTTCGTGAGGTACTGCGCCTTGTCGCGCAGCAACCGCGCGTGCCGGGTGGGCGCGAGGCTCGATGCGTCCTCGAGGGCGACGGAGACCATCGCGAGGGCGCGCTCGCTGTCTCCGGCGTTGCGGAGCGCCGAGGCCGTCCGCGCCTGGAGGTCGACCCGGCTCAGGCCGCCGAGCGCCTCGGCGTCGGGGACCCGCTCCCACAGCTCGAGCGCGCGATCGCCCATCGCGGCGACCGTCGCGTAGGCGTACGAGAGGCGCGCCTCGTCCATCGCCTCGACGGACGAGGTGAAGGCGCGGCGCAGATCGTGCGCGGCCATCCAGTGGGTGGAGAGCTGGATGGCGGAGCGCTGCGGCCCGGCCTCCAGCGCTTCCGCGTAGCGGGTGTGGAAGCGGGTGCGCTCCCCCGGCAGCAGGTCGGCGTGCACGGCCTCCCGCACCAGGGCGTTGCGGAAGACGTACTCGGTGGTGTCGGCGACCAGGACGTTGGCGACGATCGCCTCGCGGGCCGCGGCGTCGAGCTGCTCGGGCGTGCCGTCGAAGACGGCGGTGAGCAGGTCGTGCTCGACGCACACGCCGCCGGCGGACACGATGCGCAGCAGGCGCTGCGCCGGTTCGGTGAGCCGCTCGTAGCGGGCGAGCAGGAGCTCGCGCAGCGTCTCGGGGAGGTCGTCGCCCGTGGCGAGTCCGTCGATGCCGGCGAGCTCCTCGACGAAGAACGGTACCCCCTCGCTGAAGCGGTTGACCTGGTCGATCGTCGCGGTGTCGGGCACGCAGCCGAGGAGCAGCTCCAGCTGGGCGGCGACCTGGGCGCGCGTGAGCCGGCCTAGCTCCCAGCGGGTGACCCGGCGGGTGCGCTCCAGCTCGGCCAGGTAGGCGCGGAGCGGATGCCCGCGGGTGACCTCGTCGCTGCGGTAGCCGAGCAGGACGAGCACGCGGCCGCGCTCGCTCATGCGCACGACGAAGCGCAGCAGCTCCAGGGTGGAGGTGTCGGCCCAGTGGATGTCGTCGATGGCCAGCACGATCGGGCGCTCGGCCGACAGGTTCTCGAAGAGCACGGTCACCAGTTCGTAGAGCCGTTCCGCCCCGGTCCGGGCGGGGACCGACGTGTGGTCGGCCAGCTCCGGCAGCAGCGCGGAGAGGCCGCCGGCTCCCGGTCCGGCGGCCGCGAGCACGGCATCCAGGCCGACCAGTTCGATGAGGCGGCGGAGCGCGGCTGCGAACGGTCCGAAGGGCGCGCCGTCGCTGCCGAGGTCGACGCACCGGCCGAGCAGCACGGTCGCCGACGGCTCCGCCTGCTCGAGGAACTCGGTGATCAGCCGCGTCTTGCCGATGCCCGCCTCGCCGCCGATCACGACCGCGCGGGTGCCACCGGCCGACACGGCCTCCAACTCGTCGTGCAGCGCCGTCAGATCGGACTCCCGCCCGATCATCGTGGGGCTCGACGCCGGTGATCGCATGCCTCCATGCTGGCACGCGCCACCGACATCGGTGAGTGGTCCTGCGACCCCTCTGGGCTCGGCGGAAGAACGCTCACCGAGGGGTGCCGGCCAGGTCGCGCTCGGCCGCCTCGGCGGTCGTCGCCCCGGTCACTCCCACCGGGCGCCGCGTCTCCTCGACGCGACCCGCGCGCCGCGACGTGCGCACGATCCGGCGCGCCTGCAGCGCCTCGCGCCACCGCACCACGATCCCGCGCTCGCGCACCTGCCGCAGCAGCTCCCGCTCCGCCTGCCGGCGGGCGTCCTCCGCGGCGTTGACCCGTGCGTTCACATACTCTTCGAGCAGTTGCATCCGTCCATCCCTCTCGTCGATCCGACCACCTCAGACTGCTCGCTAAGGCAGTGGCCGAACATCGGGCAGATGCCCTATTCCGGTCTTCCGCTCCGCCGCGACCGGGTGCACTCTGGCGGCATGGCAACCATCAACGTCCTGCAACCGCCGTACCGGGTCGGCTACTTCGTCGGCAGCCTCTCCGCGAAGTCGATCAACCGGCACCTCGCCCGCGCGCTCATCCGTCTCGCGCCGGCCGAGCTGGAGTTCACCGAGATCGAGATCGGCGGCCTCCCGCTCTACAACCGCGACCTCGACGGCGACTTCCCCGCCTCCGCGCTGGAGTTCAAGGCGACGATCGCCGCCCAGGACGCCCTGCTCTTCGTCACGCCGGAGTACAACCGCTCTATCCCGGGCGCCCTGAAGAACGCGATCGACTGGGCGAGCCGCCCGCACGGCGAGAACGTCATCGCCCGCAAGGCCTCCGCCGTGATCGGGGCATCGACCGGCGCGATCGGCACGGCCGTGGCACAGCAGCAGCTGCGCAGCGTGCTCAGCTTCCTGCAGGCACCGCAGATGAACGCCCCGGAGGCCTACCTCCAGCTGACGCCGGGGCTGATCGAGGAGGACGGAACCGTCACGAACGAGGGCACCGAGGCGTTCCTGCGCGGATTCATGGTCTCGTTCTTCGAGTACATCGAGCGGGTGCTCACCGTCGTGCCGAAGCCCGTCTGACCCGCGCTATCGGCGCACCGGGACGAGCCGCACGTCCGAGAGGGCGCCATCGGCCACGCTCGCGGTGAGGTACGTGCACTCGGGCTGACGGCGGCGATCCGTCGGCGACCCCGGGTTCAGGAGGCGCAGGCCGGCGGGCGACACCGTGTCCCACGGGATGTGGGAGTGGCCGAATACCAGCACATCCGCATCCGGATAGTCCCCGTCGGCGCGCGTCTCGCGTCCGGCGGCCGGACCCGTCTCGTGCACGACCGCGAACCGGAGGCCCTCCAGCTCGACCCGCGCCACCTCCGGCAGCCGCCCGCGCAGCTCCGGTCCGTCGTTGTTGCCCCACACGCCGACGAGGCGGCGCGACCGCTCCTCGAGCACATCGAGCGTGGCCGCATCCACCCAGTCGCCCGCGTGGATGACGACATCGGCGGCGTCGACCGCGGCCAGCACCTGCTCGGGCAGCGCCCGCGCGCGCTTCGGGACGTGGGTGTCGGAGATCATCAGCAGCTTCATCCCTCCGAACGGTAGGCGAGCGCGCCGCGCAGGGCTAGCTTCGCGGGTATGGAACTTCGCAATCTCGGAAACAGCGGGACGATGGTGTCGGAGCTGGCGCTCGGCACGATGACGTTCGGGGCGGAGGCGGACGAGCAGTCCTCCCACGCCATCCTGGAGCGCTATCTCGACGCCGGCGGCAACTTCGTGGACACGGCCGACGTGTACAGCGCGGGCGTCTCGGAGTCGATCATCGGGCGGTGGCTGGCGCGCAACCACGGCCGCCGCGACGGCATCGTGCTCGCGACCAAGGGCCGCTTCCCGATGGGGGCGGGGCCGAACGACCTCGGTCTCTCCCGCACGCACCTCCGCCGCGCTCTCGACGACTCGCTGCGCCGGCTCGGCGTCGACCACGTCGACCTCTACCAGCTGCACGCGTGGGACGCCCTGACTCCCCTGGAGGAGACGCTGCGCTTCCTCGACGACGCCGTCTCGGCGGGGAAGATCTCGTACTACGGCTTCTCGAACTACCTCGGCTGGCAGCTCACCAAGGCCGTGCGGCTCGCGGCCGAGCACGGCTGGTCGCCGCCGGTCACCCTCCAGCCCCAGTACAACCTCCTCGTCCGCAGCATCGAGCACGAGATCGTGCCGGCCGCGCTCGACGCCGGGATGGGGCTGCTGCCGTGGTCCCCGCTGGCCGGCGGCTGGCTGAGCGGCAAGTACCGCCGCGACGAGTCCCCCACCGGCTCCACCCGCCTGGGCGAGAACCCGACGCGCGGCATGGAGGCGTGGGAGGCCCGCAATGCCGACCCGCGCACGTGGGAGGTGGTCGACGCGGTCGCGAGCGTCGCCTCCGAGGTCGGCGCGAGCCCGTCGCAGGTGGCGCTCCGCTGGCTGGCGGACCGGCCCGCCGTGACGTCGGTCATTCTCGGAGCGCGCACGATCGAGCAGCTGGATGACAACCTCGGCGCCGCCGAGGTGGTGCTCCCCGACGACCTGCGCCGCACGCTCGACGACGCGAGCGCCCCGCGCGCGGAGGTGTACCCGTACGGCGAGCAGGCCGTGGCGCAGCGGCACCGCAAGCGCGAGGGCGGGCGGTAGGCGCGAGGAGCGCGCCACGGGAGGAGATCACGGCTCGTTCGGGCCGGATCTCCTCCCTTCCCCGCGTTCTCCGCACCTCGCGTCCGGAATCTCCTCCGTTGCCCGCGCCGAGGCTACGGGAGGAAATCGGGCTCGCGTACCCGCCGAATCGCGTTGAACGGAGGGGATCGCTGGGCCGACTGCGAGAATCCCCTCCGTTCGCGACGCCGTCGCAACAGCATGACGCACGACTTGTCAACAAGCGCGAGCGCCGATTAGAGTCGGCAGGCCTGTCACCGCGAAAGGATGGCGCCCCATGACCACCGTCCTGCCCCAGACAGACCTACCCTCGACGGACGTGCCCGAGACCGGGCGCCGCGCCCGCATCGACGAGTCGTGGATCCGCGCCCTGCCGAAGGCGGAGGTGCACGTGCACCTGGAGGGCAACTTCACGCTGGTCGACCTGCTCGACCTCGCGAAGCAGGCGGGAGAGCCGCTCCCCGGACCAGCGGCGACACTCTTCGACGTCACGACCCACCACGACTCCGACGGCGCGGGCGACCTCGGCGCCTTCCTCCGCTTCCTCGACTGGGAGTGCGGGCTCATCCGCACACCGGAGCAGGCGGCACGCCACGCCTACACGTTCGCCGCACGCCAGACCGCATCGGGGATCCGCTACACCGACGCGATCATCAACCCGACGCACTGGAGCGCCTGGGAGGGCCGCGTGCCCGAGCTGTTCGACGCGCTCGCCGCCGGGATCGACGAGGCCGAGCAGGACGGCCTCGCCCCGGTCCGGCTCTGTTATTCGCTGCTGCGCCAGCAGAGCGCGACGGAGGCACGGGAGGCCGCCGATTGGCTCGCCGCCGCCCGACCGCGCCACGTGGTCGCCCTCTCGATCGACGGCGACGAGCGGGCCGCAGGACGCGTCAGCGCGCGCTTCGCCGAGGCGTTCTCGATCGCCCGCGACGCCGGCCTGCATCGCACCGTGCACGCGGGCGAGTCCAGCGGGCCCGAGGGCGTCCGCGACGCCCTCGACCTCCTCCACGCAGAGCGCATCGACCACGGCATCCGCTCCGTCGAGGACCGGGCGCTCGTGCGGCGTCTGGCCGACGAGCAGATCCCGGTCGGCGTGTGCCCGCGGTCCAACATCGTGCTCGGCCTCTACGACGACTGGGCGCAGCACCCCCTGCTCGCGCTGCGCGACGCCGGCGTGAACGTGACGATCAACACCGACGACCCCGCTCCGCTCGGCACCACGCTCGAGGCCGACTGGGCCGTGTGCGCGGAGGCGTTCGCCCTCGGCCACGACGACCTGGCCGGGTTCGCGGCGGCGTCGATCGCCGCCTCTTTCGCCGATGACGACACGAAACGCCGCCTGACGGCGGAGCTGGCCGCCACTCTCTCCGCCCAGTAGGTTCGGTGACTGTGACGGACGACAGGCGGCTGCACAACGAGCTGCTCCGCGAGGTGCGGGAGGCCGCGGCCGCGAACGCCGCGCTGCCCGGCGAGCTGGAGCTCACCGCCCGACTCGGCTGCACGCGCCAGCAGCTGCGCAACGCACTCGCTGAGCTCGAGCGCCAGGGCATCCTCCGCCGCCGCCAGGGCGCAGCGACCACCGTCGACCACGTCGGCCTGCGGATGAGCGTGCGGCTGGAGGACCAGTTCGAGCACACCGTGCTGCTCTCGCGGATGGGCTACCAGGCGGGCGTCGAGATCCTGGAGTCCGGGGTCGTGCCGCTGCCGGCGCACATCGCCGCCCTCCTCGACGTGGAGGCCGGGCATCCCGCCCTCCGCAGCGTGAAGCGGTGGCGTGCCGACGGCGAACCGGCCATGCTCGCCTCCGGGTACCTACTGCTGCCGGACGACTCCCCGCGCGAGCTGGACGCGTCGGTGTTCACCGCGGTCGGCCAGGCCTGGGGCGAGTCGCTGGTCTGGGAGGTCGCGACGCCGGGCGCCGCCGCACTCGCGGGAGCCGACGCCGACCTGCTCGGCCGGCCCGAGGGGACGCCCGTGCTCACCTTCGAGCTCATCGGCGTCTCGGTGAGCGGCCGCCGCCTGTTCTACGCCTTCGAGCATCACCTGCCGGAGGTGGTGCGCTACTCGTTCGTGCGCTCCGTGCGGCCGCCGTGGGACGCGATCTGACCCCCTGATCCGGGCTCTGTGGCGTTTCGTTACGGCCGGCATCGCGGTCGGGATGACCTCCCGTGCACACTTGTCGACAAGTTGCACCGCACCCGTCCCGCGACCTCGCGATCCCGCGATCCCCCGAAAGGCCCCGAACCCCCATGAAGCTGCGCTCCCTGCTCGCCCCGCTGCTCGCCGTGCCCGTCGTGGCCGTGCTCGCCGCCTGCTCGTCCGGCGCGACCGCCGGATCCACCTCCGCCGCCGCGGACAAGCCGAAGGTCGCCGTCGTGCTCGGCGGTCTCGCCAACGACGGCGGATTCAACCAGTACGCGGCCGACGCCGCGCACGCCCTCGAGAAGAAGGGCGAGATCACCGCCCAGATCCGCGAATCCGTCACCAGCTCGTCCGACGCCGAGGCGGCCTTCCGCCAGTACGCGTCGCAGGGCTACGACCTGATCATCGGCTGGGGCCTCGACTTCAGCAACTCGGTGTTCACCGTCGCGAAGGAGCTGCCGAAGGCGCACTTCGTCGCCACCGGCTCCGCCGACATCCTGGACAAGGCCACCGCCAACGTCGAGACCTGGACGTACGCGAGCGACCAGCAGGGCTACCTGACCGGCTGGGTCGCCGGCAAGACCGGGCTCTCCCCGATCGGCGTGGTGGACGGCCAGCTCGCGCCGTTCAACGAGACCTCGTACAAGGCCCTCACCGTCGGCCTGAAGGCCGCGAACCCGACGGCCACCGAGCTCGAGCCGATCTTCACCGGCAGCTGGGAGGACCCGACCCTCGCGAACCAGGCCGCCAAGGCCCAGATCGCGGCCGGCGCGAAGCTGATCGTCACCGGCGCCGAGGGCTACACCTCCGGCGTCCTCTCCGCCGCGAAGGCCGGCGGCATCGCGACCCTCGGCGCGTCCAGCACCTCCTCGTCCGATGCGAAGGCCGTCAACGTCGGACTGGTGAAGCTCGACTTCACGCCCACCCTCGAAGAGGTCGTCGGCCACCTGAAGAAGGGCGACTTCGGCACGCACTCCTACACCTCCACCATCGCCAACAAGGGCCTGATCTTCGCCGACATCAACGCCGTCGACGCCGCACCGGACCTGCCGAAGGACATCAGCGCGCAGGTCGACGAGCTCGCCAAGAAGCTCGCGAGCGGCGAGGTCACCATCCCGGCCATCGGCTAGGACCGACCGCACCCCGGACCGCAGACAGCGATGACCGCATCCCTCGCCCTCCTGGGCGCCTCCAAGTCGTACGGAGGCGCCCAGGTGCTGCACGCCGTCGACCTGGCGGTGCAGCCGGGCAGCATCCACGCCCTGGTCGGCGAGAACGGCGCGGGCAAGTCCACCGCGCTCAAGATCCTCGCCGGGCTGGAGCAGCCGACCGCCGGAACCGTGACGGTCGACGGGGAGGCCGCGGTCTTCTCGGGCCGCGCCTCGGCGATCCGGCACGGGATCGGGCTGGTGCCGCAGCAGCTCAGCCTCATCCCCGAGCTCACCCTCGCCGAGAACCTCGTGCTCGGGCAGCCCGAACGCCTCGCCCGCCGTCGCCGCGCCGCCCGCCTGCTGCGCGAGGCCGCCGGCTCGGCCGGTCTCGCCGTCGAGCCCGACGTGCGGGTGCGGGAGCTGGGCCTCGCGCAGCGCCAGCTGGGCGAGCTGGCGATCGCGCTCGCACAGGGCGCGCGCATCCTGCTGCTCGACGAGCCCACGTCGGCGCTCGGCCCGTTCGAGACGGCCGCCCTGTTCGATCGCGTGCGCTCGCTCGCGGCCGCCGGCTACGCCGTGCTCCTCATCACCCACCGGCTCGACGAGGTGCGTCTCGTCGCCGACACGGTCACCGTGCTCTCGCACGGGCACGTGACCCTCTCCTCCCCCGTCGCCGACGTCACCGACGAGGACCTCGTGCGGGCGATGGTCGGCAGCGTGCCTCCGGTGCCGCGGCGCGAGCACACGATCGCCGGGGAGGCGCGCCTCGAGCTGCACCAGGCGACGACCGGGACCACCGGCACCGGCATCGACGGCGTCAGCCTGAGCGTGCGCGGCGGCGAGGTCGTCGGCGTGCTGGGCGTCGCCGGCAACGGCCAGACCGCGCTCGCGGAGGCCGCCGCGGGCATCCTCCCACTCCGTTCGGGCACGGTCACCGTCGACGGAGCCGCCGTCACCGGCCGTCCGGATCGCGCCGCCCAGGCGGGACTCGCCTACGTGCCCGAAGTGCGCATCGACGCTCTGCTGCCCGACGCCCCGCTCACCCGCTCCGCCGTGCTGCGCACGCTCGGGCTGGGCGGCCGGTTCCTGCGCCGCGGACGCATCGACACCCGGGCGGTGCGCGCCTTCACCACGGCCCTCCTCGAACGCCACGACGTGCGCCCGCGCAACCCCGACCTCCCGGCCCGCGCGCTCTCCGGCGGCAACCAGCAGAAGCTGCTCGTCGGGCGCGAGCTCGACGGCGCCCCCGCGGTCGCCGTGCTGCACGGTCCGACCCAGGGTCTCGACCTGCACGCCAGCGCGGTGATCCGCGGCGAGGTGCGCGCGGCCGCAGCCGCCGGCACCGCCGTGCTGTTGGTCAGCGCCGACACCGACGAGATCCGCGACCTCGCGGACCGCATCCTCATCCTCTCGAAGGGACGCATCGTGGACAGCCTCGACGCCGCCGACTTCGACAGCGCCCGCATCGGGCGCGGCATGGCCGGTCTCGGCGGGGAGGTCACCGCGTGACCGCCCTCGCCACCTGGCTGCGCCGCCGCCGCGGACCGCTGATCGCCGCTCTCTACGTCGTCGCGGGCTTCGCCGTCGTCTTCGTGCTCGTCGTCGCCACCGGCGGCGACCTCGGCGCGGCACTCGGCGGCTGGTTCACCGGCGCGTTCGGCGACGGCTACAACCTCACCCAGACGCTCTCGAACGCCACGCCGCTCGCACTCGTGGCGATCGGGGTCTCGGTCGCGCTGCGCGCGGGCGTCGTCACCGTCGGCGCGGAAGGGCAGCTGATCGTCGGCGCCATCCTGTCGACGGTGGTCGCCCTCCTGCTCGGTCCGGAGGCCAGCCCGGCCGTCGCCCTCCCGCTCGGCGCGGTCGCGGGCGTCGTCGGCGGGATGCTGTGGGCACTCCCAGCCGCGGTCGCCAAGATCCGCTGGAACGTCAACGAGATCCTCTTCACCCTGCTCGCCAACTACCTCGCCGTCTCGCTGCTGACCTACCTGCTGCGCACGGTGCTGCGGGACCCCGCGACCAACGCGAGCCCGCAATCGCCGCCGCTGCCCCTGCCGTCGCAGCTCCCGCAGCTGCCGGTGAGCGGCCGCATCCACGTCGGCATCGTCATCGTCGCGCTGATCCTGCTCGGCGCCTGGTGGTGGTCGCGCACGCGGCAGGCGTTCGTGCTCGAGGTCTACGGGTCGCGTCCGGTGCTCGCCGCGCGGCTCGGCCTGACGCCGCGCTCCGCGGTGCTCACGGCCCTCCTCGTCTCCGGCGCCGCCGCGGGGCTCGCGGGATGGATGCAGGTCGCCGGCGTCACTCAGCGCCTCGAACCCTCGGTGTCGGGAGGCATCGGCTTCGCCGGGCTCGCGGTCGCGGTCCTCGGCCGCGGAAACCCGCTCGGGATCGCGCTGGCCGCGATCGTCTACTCCGCGCTGGGCACCGGCGCGGCGGGCGTCCAGATCGCCACGGGAACGACCCCGACCGCGATCGGCACGGTCACCCAGGGCATCCTGCTGCTGACGGCCGCGCTCGCCCTCGCGGCCCTGCAGCTCAGCCGCATCGAGAAGGCGGACACCATCGCCGCGAAGACCGAGGCGGTGCCCGCGTGAGCTCCGTCGAGTTCTGGACCGTCGTGCTCTCGGGGGCGCTCGCCCTCTGCGCGCCCATCGTCATCGCCGGTCTCGGCGAGATCTTCCTCGAGCGCACCGGCGGCTTCAACGTCGGCATCGAGGGGATGATGCTGGTCGGCGCCGTCTTCGGCGTGCTCGGCGCGCACGTCGGCGGCGTGTGGGTCGGCGTGCTCGCCGGCATCCTCGCCGGGCTCGTCCTCGGCCTGCTGATGGGCGTCGCCTCGGCGATCGCCAGGGCCGACATCGTCATCGTCGGCATCGCGATCGGGCTGCTCGGCGCCGGACTCAGCGTGTTCCTCTTCCAGGCGCTCAACCCGGCGGGCTCGACCAACCAGACCGTCGAGACGCAGCCTCCCCTGCACCTGCCGTTCATCGAGGGCATCCCGGTGATCGGCCCGGGACTCGCCCACGCGGGCACCTTCTTCTACCTCTCGCTCCTGCTCGTCGTGGTCTCCTGGCTGGTGCTCGACCACACCCGGTTCGGGCTGCGGCTGCGCGCGGTCGGCGACGACGAGTCGGTGGCGAGGACCCGCGGCATCTCGCCCACCGGCTTCCGGCTCGGCGCGGCCGTGATCGCGGGCGGCTTCGCCGGACTCGCCGGTGCGACCGTGCCGCTCGCCAGCATCGGGACGTTCTCGCCCGGGATGACGGGAGGCGCGGGTTTCGTCGCCCTCGCGGTCGTCATCATCGGCCGGCGCACCCCGTTCGGCCTGATCGCCGGAGCGCTGCTCTTCTCGTTCTTCAACTCGCTCGCGCTGCTCGCCCAGACCCAGAGCCTCGGCCTGCCCGTCGAGCTGTTCCAGGCCCTCCCCTACCTGGCGACGCTCGTCGTGCTCTGCGTCGTCTCCCGGCGCGTCTGGCGGCGGAGCCGTGTCGTGCGCCGAGCCTCCACGTCCCCCACGCCCTCCACCTCCCCCGAACCCGAAGAAGCCCGATGACCGCCCCGACCAGCCTGCACGACCTCCCCGACGCCGAGCGCGCCCTGCTCGAGAAGGTCGGCGCGCTCGCGGCCGGCTTCGAGACCGAGGCCGCCGCTCACGACGAGCGCGCCGAGATCGCCGTCGACAGCCTCACCGCGCTGCACGAGGCCGGACTCAGCCGCGCGACCCTCCCGGAGCACCTGGGCGGCGAGGGACTCAGCTACCAGGCCTTCGGCGAGGTCGTGCGCGTGCTCGCCGCCGCCGACCCGTCGATCGCCACGATCGTGACGATGCACACCGGCGCCGGCGTCGGGCTCGCCGAGCTCACCCGCGAGAAGAAGGGCTCCTTCTTCGCCGACGAGTTCCTCGCTGGCAAGCGCTTCGCCAACGCGCTCTCGGAGCCGACCAGCGGCAACCGCTTCCTCAACCCGCAGCAGGCCGCCAGGCCGACCGAAGGAGGCTGGCTGCTCGACGGCGCCAAGCGCTTCGTCTCCGGCAGCGAGATCGCCGACTACCTGCTCGTCAACGCGCTCGTCGACGACGCCCCCACCTTCTTCGCCGTCATCCCCGACGAGACGGTCTCGATCATCCCGATCTGGGACACCCTCGGCCTGCGCGCCACCCGCAGCCAGCTGCTGTCGTTCAGCGACACCCTCCTGAGCGAGGAGCACCGCGGGCGCGCGCCCGGTCCCGGTGACTTCGCCGCGGTGCCCGCCGGCCTGCCCGCGATCTCGCTCGGCATCGCCGACGCCGCGCTCGCCGCGCTGGTCGACCACGCCAAGAACCGCGCCATCCTGGGCAAGCCGCTGTCGCACCAGCAGTGGATCCAGCACGAGGTCGCCGATGCGCAGTCCCGGCTCGAGGCGGTGCACGCGTTCTACCAGCGCACCCTCGCCGAGGCGGACGCCGGCCGGCCCGAGTTCTTCCCGAACCTCTCGCGCTCCAAGTACCTGGCGAACAAGATCGCCGTGGAGGTGGCCCAGCTCGGCGTCCGCGTGGGCGGCGCCTCCGGCTACCTGAAGCAGTCGCCCATCCAGCGCCACCTGCGCAACGCCCAGGCCGGCCAGCTCATGGCCTACTCGACCGAGGTGCTCGCCGGCGAGATCGGCAAAGAGGTGCTCGGCGTCGTCGAGTCCCCCGCCGAGAACGAGCAGGTGGCGTGACCATGGCCGACCGTCAGCGGATGATCTTCAACGCGTTCAACATCTTCTCCGTCTCGCACCACGATCAGGGGATGTGGGCGTGGCCGGGCAGCAAGCAGCTCGACTACAACTCGATCGACTACTGGGCCGACATCGCCCGGCTGCTGGAGCGGGGACGCTTCGACACCCTGTTCTTCGCGGACGTGCTGGCGCCGTACGAGGCGTTCGAGAACTCGCGCGAGCGTGCGGTCTACAGCGGCATGCAGTTCCCGATCAACGACCCCGGCGAGCTCATCCCGGCGCTCGCCTACGCGACCGAGAACCTGGGCTTCGTGCTGACGCAGAACATCCTGCAGGAGCCGCCGTACGCGTTCGCCCGCAAGATGTCGACGCTCGACCACCTGACGCGCGGCCGCATCGCGTGGAACATCGTCACCACGTTCCTGCCCGGCGCCGGCCGCAACCTCGGCCTCGCCGGCCTCCCGGAGCACGAGGACCGCTACGCGCGCGCCGACGACTACGTCGACGTGGTCTACAAGCTGTGGGAGGCGAGCTGGGAGGACGACGCCGTCGTGCGCGACCTCGCCCGCAAGCAGTACTCCGACCCGGCGAAGGTGCACGAGATCAACCACGTCGGTCCGTTCTACGACGTCGTCGGTCCGCACCTCACCGAGCCGTCGCCGCAGCGGACGCCGTTCCTGATCCAGGCGGGCGTCTCGCCGCGAGGGCGGGACTTCGCCGGTCGCAACGCGGAGGGCCTGTTCATCAACGCGCTCAGTCCGGCCGAGGCCGCTCCGGTCGTCGCCGACGTGCGCGCCGCCGCCGTGCGTCACGGGAGGCGGGCGCAGGACGTGAAGCTCTTCGGCATCCTGGGCTTCGTCGTCGGCAGCACCGAGGAGGAGGCCAAGCGCCTCCACGAGGAGATCACCGACTTCCAGAGCATCGACGCCAACCTCGCGAAGCAGAGCGTCTTCCTCGGCTACGACTTCGGGCAGCTCGACCCGAAGGAGCCGATCCACGAGATCGCGAAGCGGCCAGAGGGCCAGGAGGGCATCGTCGGCAAGCTCATCGCGATGTCGCCGAACCCGCAGTACACGATCGGCGAGCTGGTCCGCTGGTTCGGCAACCTCCGCGTCGTCGGCACGCCGGAGCAGATCGCGGACCACGTCGAGGCCTGGCAGGACGCGGGCGTCGACGGGATGAACGTGCAGTACGTCGTCTCCCCCGGCTCGTTCGAGGACTTCGTCGACCACGTGACGCCCGAGCTCCAGCGCCGCGGCATCATGCAGACCGAGTACCGCGAGGGCACGCTGCGCGAGAAGATCTTCGGCAACGGCCCGTACCTGCCCGACGAGCACCGGGCCCGCGGCTTCCGCCGCGCCGCCTTCGGCGCCTGACCCTGCCTCCCTTTCCTCCGACATTTGGACCAAATGTCGGGTATGGCGTGCCCATACCCGACATTTGGCACAAATCTCGGCCCGGGGTCGAGCAGGAATGGAGAAGCGCGCGGGCGCGGAATGCGGGAGGCTGGACTCGTCAGCATCCAGAACTCCGGGAGGACACCATGAGCCCCGCCACGACCGCCGACGACGGCTTCACCGCTGAGGAGCGCGCCGCCATGAAGGAGCGCGCGCAGGAGATCAAGGCCAAACGCGCGTCGAAGAAGCTCTCGAAGGAGGAGCGGGCCGCCGCCGACGCCGCCGAGGTGCAGGCGAAGATCGCCGAGATGACGGAGGACGAGCAGGCCATCGCCCGCCGCCTCCACGAGCTCGTCGCCGAGCACGCCCCGTCGCTCGCGCCGAAGACCTGGTACGGGATGCCCGCCTACGCCAAGGACGGGAAGAACATCGTCTTCTTCCAGCCCGCCACGAAGTTCAAGGCGCGGTACTCCACGATCGGGTTCAACGATCCGGCGCAGCTCGACGACGGCACGATGTGGGCGACGTCGTTCGCCGTGATCGAACTGACACCGGCCGACGAGAAGATCATCGCCGCGCTGCTGGAGAAGGCGGCGGGCTGACCCTTAGCCCTGCGGCGGGACGGTGAGCAGGCCGTCCACCAGCATCCCGCGCACCGCGGGCAGCAGGTCGTCACGCAGGGCGGACTCGTCCACCTCCAGCAGCTGGGCGAGCGCACCGACGATCGCGGCGACGCTCAGCTCGCCGTCGCTCGCGCCGGTCAGGGCCGCGAGTCCGGTGTCGGCGGACACGGTGCGTCCGAAGCCGCCGCCCTGCCGGAGCAGGATGGCGGTCGGCGCGTCCGAGCCGGGCCAGAGGTGCCGCTCCTCGGTGACGTCTCCCGCCACCGCCAGCCGCAGCGCCGAGAGGGCGTCGTCGTCGAGAGCGGCCTGGAGGTCGTGGGCGGCCAGGGCCGCATCCAGCGCCACCCCCAACCCGGCCTCGTTCGCGCCGAGCGAGCCGTGGATGCGCTCGAAGCGCCGCAGCGTCGGCACCCCTTCCGCCCGCCGCAGCAGCAGATAGCCGAACCCGACCTGCCGCACGCCGCGCTCCTCGAAGTCGTCCAGCCACGCGCCGAGCAGCCGGTCGAAGGCCGCCGTACCGGGCCGCGTGCCCCCGTCGCGGATCCACGTCTCGGCATAGCCCGCGGCATCCTCGGTGTCGCGCTCGATCACCCAGGCGTCGAGCGGCGTGGCGGAGCCGTCCACCCAGCCGCGCACGCGATCGAGCGCGTCGGTGAAGCCGTGGTACTCCCAGTTGCCGAGGAGTTGCGCGACCCCACCGGGCTCCAGGTGCTCGCCGCAGCCGTCGATGAAGGCCGCGACGAGGGCGTCGCCGACCATCCCGCCGTCGCGGTACTCGTACGCGGGCACTCCGTCGACGCGCGGGGTGATGACGAAGGGCGGGTTGGAGACGATGTGGTCGAACCGCTCCCCTGCGACCGGCTCGAACATGCTGCCGAGCCGGAACTCGATGCCGTCGACGCCGTTGAGGTCAGCGTTCAGCGCGGCGAGGTCCAGGGCGCGCGGCGAGATGTCGGTCGCCACGACCCGCTCGGCGTGGCGGCGGGCGTGCAGGGCCTGGATGCCGCATCCCGTGCCCAGATCGAGCGCCGTGCGCGCGGGCCGCTGCAGCATCAGCCCGCTGAGGGTCATGGAGGCGCCGCCCACGCCGAGCACGTGGTCCTCCGGAAGCGCGTGGCCCAGCGCCAACTCGCCCAGGTCGGAGACGATCCACCACTCGGCCGGGCCGAGGGCGTCCACAAAGGAGTAGGGGCGCAGGTCGACGGCAGGAGCGACGCCGGCGTCGTCGCGGCGTAGCAGCCCGAGCGTCTGCGCGCCCTCGATGCCGAGCGCGGGTAGCGCGGCCTCCGCCGCCTCGACGGTCGCCGCGCGCCCGAGCACGAACAGGGAGGCGAGCGTGCCGAGGGGTGACGGCTCGCGGCGGCCGAGTGCCCGCTCGGCCGGGACGCGCTGGCCGCGGTGCAGCGCCTCTGCGGCCTCCTCGCCCCACAGGTCGGTGAGGGCGGAGACGGTGAACCCCGCCCCGGTCAGGTCGGAACGGAGTGCCGCGATCGATGCGGCGCGGTCGGCGGGTGAGCTCACCGGACCATTCAAGCAGGAGCAGAATGGGCGTGTGATCCGCAAGAGAGCGATCGTGACCGGGACGGTGCAGGGCGTCGGCTTCCGCTGGGCGGCGCGCGAGCAGGCGCAGGCCCTCGGCGTGGCCGGCTGGGCCCGCAACCGTGGCGACGGCAGCGTCGAGGTGGAGGTCGAGGGCGAGCCCGCCGCGGTCGACCGGATGGTCGCGTGGCTGCGGGAGGGGCCTCCCGGATCCGAGGTGGCCGGCCTCGACGTCACCGACGCCGCCCCCGACGGCGACGACGGATTCCGCATCCGCCAGACCGCCTGACCGCCTGACCGGTCTCTGCGGAAGCGACTGCTACGCCCCGGTACGTCTGCGGCGCGGCGACGCGGCGCAGACGTCCCGCGGCACCGCACTCGGCACATGCGCCGGGCAGCCGCTGCCGCACGCGCGCGAGCTCGGCACTGTTTTGCAGGGCGCAGCGGTGGACAATGGGGGCATGACCCGCGCCACTCTGCTGACCGTGACCGCACCGACCGTCTCCGACGCTGCGGCGGACCGCGCCGCCGGCGACCCGGGATTCGTGCTCGCCGATTTCGGCGCGCCGCAGGTCCGCATCACCGACCTCGGCATCACGCGCGGCGACGGCGTGTTCGAGACGGTCGCCGTGATCGACGGGCACCCGCAGGCGCTCGAACCGCACCTGGAGCGGCTGGCGCACTCGGCGGCGCTGCTCGACCTCCCGGAGCCGGATGCCGCCGTGTGGCGGGAGGCCGTGCTGGCCGGGGTCGCCGACTACCGGTCCCGCAACGGCGACGACGGAGAGCTCTTCGCCAAGCTCATCCTGACCCGCGGCGTCGAAGGCGAGGGGCGCGCGAGCGGGTGGATCTTCGTCGACGAGGGCGAGGACTTCTCGGCCCAGCGCCTCGGCATCCGCGTCGTCTCGCTCGACCGCGGCTGGCGGCACGACGTCGCCGAGACCTCCCCGTGGCTGCTCGCGGGCGCGAAGACCCTGTCGTACGCGATCAACCGGGCGGCGGGCCGGGAGGCTGCGCGCCGGGGTGCCGACGACGTCATCTTCCTCAGTTCCGACGGCTACGCGTTGGAGGGGCCGACCTCCAACGTGATCCTGCTCTCCGACGGCGTCGTGCGCACCCCGCAGACCGATCAGGGCATCCTGGCCGGCACCACGCAGGCCGCGGTGTTCGCGTTCTTCGAGGAGCGCGGCTACCCGACCGAGTACCGCCGCATCACCGCGGACGAGCTGCGCGACGCCGACGCCCTCTGGCTGGTGTCCAGCGTGCGGCAGGCCGCGCCCATCACCGCGCTCGACGACCGCGACTACCCCGTCGACGACGCGCTGACCGCCGACCTGAACGCGTACCTCCTCTCGCGCACGGACTGAGCGGCCCGGCCCCCTCCCGCCGGTAGACCTCTCGTTACGCCCCGATTCGCGAGCGTCGGTCGCGCCGTCTAGGCTGAACGCACCGTTCCGGCGACGAGGCCGGATCCACCGTCAGCGGAGGGAGGTCGCCCGTGACAGAACACGTACCCCGGAGCATCGAAGTGCTCCGTCAGCAGGCGCGCGACGAGCTCTCCGCGATCATCGAGCACCGCTGCCGGGCAGGCGAGGACCCCTGGCACTTCATCCCGGACCTCCCGAGCGTCGACGAGCAGGTCGTCATCTCGCTGCGGGCGACCGCGATCGAGGCGTTCGACCTCGGCGAGCAGCAGTCGCGCGCGCACCATCCCGCCGCGGGCCGCGAGATCTTCACCCGCTTCGAGTATTCGGTGCTGCGCCGCATCGCGCTGGAGCATCCCGAGCTCAGCGAAGCCGTCTGGGGCATGCTCGACAAGCTCGAGCGCGCCTGACAGCCGCTGGCGCCGGCGCCAACTCCCGAGATCCTCCACGACACGCGCGCACCCGCCCGGCTCACGCGCCGGCGGCCTCCCGCAACTGCTCCGGCCGCGTGACCGGCAGCCGGCAGACGAAGTCGCGACAGAGGTACGCGGTCGGGAGCCCGTCGTGCGCCGTCCGCCCGGCGAACAGGTCGAACCCTTCGTCCGCGAGCGCCGCGGCCTGCGCCTCCCCGACGATGGCGACCACGGCTGCGGGATGGGTCCGCACCGCTCCCAGCAAGCCCTCCGGATCTGCCGGGCCCGAGGGATGCGCGCCCGGCTCGGCCCCGGCCGGCAGCACGGTCACGAGCTGCACCGCGTCGGTGTCGAGGCGCGACATCAGGGCGAGGGAGGCGCCGAACCCGGTCGGGCTCTGCACCGCCTGCGCGGCGACCAGCCGCATCCCCTCGCGCGCGGCCCGCTCGTAGCGCCGCTCGCCGGTCAGCAGGAAGAGCGTGTGCGCTGCCGCCGCCGTCGACGACAGGCCTGAGGGATACGCGCCCTCGGAGGGATCGACGCGGACGGACAGCCCCGTCGCGGCGAGCACCGGGTCGCCGCCTCCCGGCGCCTCGAACGGCCCCGACGCCGAAGCAGCACCCGAAGCACCCGCCGCGTCGAGAGAGATGTCGACGAGATCGCGCGCGGCGACGGCCATCGCCGGGTCGCCCGACGCGAGCGCGAGCTCCAGCAGACCCGCGGCCAGCGCGCCGTAGTCCTCCAGCGTCGCCTCCGCGTCGGAGAGCCGATCGTCGAGGGACATGCGCAGGAGGGTGCCGTCGGCGCGGCGATGCCGCTCCAGCAGCATCGTCGCCGCCGTGGTCGCTGCGACGATCCACGCGGGCCGGTTCAGGATGCGGGCCGCGCGGGCCAGCGCGCCGATCGCCAGGCCGTTCCATCCGGTCAGCACCTTCGCGTCGACCGGTGGCGCGTCCAGCAGCCCGCGCTCCGCGGGCGCCCGCTTGTAGTACTCGCCCTCGACCCGCGCTCCGTCGATGACGCTCTCCGAGTCCTGCGCCGAGGCGAAGCCGCCTCCCGGGCGGCGCAGCACGCCGAGCAGGAACGCCGCGATCCCGTCGGCAGTCTGCTCCGCCCACGGCTCGCGCGTCTGCAGCCAGGCCGTCGCGTACGCGTCCAGCAGCAGCGCGTTGTCGTAGAGCATCCGCTCGTAGTGCGGGTCGCCCCAGTCGCGGCGGGTCGCGTAGCGGAAGAACCCGCCGTCGACCGGGTCGCGGAGCGGGGAGTCCGCCATGCGCCGCAGGGTCCGGTGCGCCAGCTCCTCCCCCGACGGCCGGCCCAGCAGGAAGCCGAGCACGGGCGCGACGGGGAACTTCGGCGCCGTGCCGAAACCGCCGAACTCCTCGTCCTCGGCCCGCGTCAGGAGGTCGACGACCGTGTCGAGCTCGCGGCCGTCCGGGAGGTCGTGGACCGCCGTTGCGGACGCGGAGGCCGCGGCGAGCGCCGCCACGACGCGCCCCGCGTCGGTCTCCACCTGCTCCCGGCGCTGCTCCCACGCGTCGGCCACGGCGTCGAGCACCTGGCGGAACGACGCACGGCCGCCGACCGGGATCGGCGGGAAGTACGTGCCGGCGAAGAACGCCCGGCCGTCGGGTGTGGCGAAGACGGTGAGCGGCCAGCCGAGGTTGTCGGTGAAGGCGCTCGCGGCGGAGAGGTAGGCGGCATCCACTTCGGGATGCTCCTCCCGGTCGACCTTGATCGGCACGAAGCGCGCATCGAGCTCGGCGGCGAGCGCGGGATCGGAGAAGCTCTCGCGGGCCATGACGTGGCACCAGTGGCAGGTCGCGTAGCCGATGGAGATCATGACCGGCACGTCGCGCCTCCGGGCTTCGGCGAAGGCCTCCGCTCCCCACGGCCACCAGTCGACCGGGTTGTCCGCGTGCGCGCGGAGGTACGGACTGATCGCGTCCTGCAGCCGATTCGCCATGGCCACACCCTACGACCGCAGACCGCGCCCGCAACGGCTGGTAGCGTGGTGGATATGGTTGCAAACGCAAATACTCCGACCCTGACCCTCAACAACGGAACCACCATCCCGCAGCTGGGCTTCGGCGTCTTCAAGGTCGACCCGGCCGAGACGACGCGGATCGTCACGGATGCGCTCGAGGTCGGCTACCGCCACATCGACACCGCCGCGATCTACGGCAACGAGAAGGGTGTGGGCGACGCCCTCGCCTCCTCCGGCATCGCCCGGGACGAGCTCTTCGTCACCACGAAGCTCTGGAACGACCGCCAGACCGACGCGCAGGCCGCGTTCGACGAGTCGCTCGAGAAGCTCGGCCTCGACTACGTGAACCTGTACCTCATCCACTGGCCGACCCCCGAGAAGGACACCTTCGTCGAGGCGTGGAAGTCGCTCGAGACCATCTACGCGTCGGGCCGCGCGAAGGCCATCGGCGTGTCGAACTTCCTCGTCCCGCACCTGGAGAAGCTGCTCGCGAACACCGACATCGTGCCGGCCGTGAACCAGATCGAGCTGCACCCGGCGCACCAGCAGCCGGCCGTCACCGCGTTCGCGCGCGAGCACGGCATCGAGATCGAGGCGTGGGGCCCGCTCGGCCAGGGCAAGTACCCGCTGTTCGAGCTGCCCGAGGTCGCCGGCGCCGCCGAGGCGCACGGCAAGACCCCGGCCCAGGTCGTCATCCGCTGGCACCTGCAGACCGGCAACATCGTGTTCCCCAAGTCGAACCGCCGCGAGCGCATGGCCGAGAACTTCGACGTCTTCGACTTCGAACTCACCGACGCCGAGGTCGCCGCGATCACCGGTCTCGAGCGCGAGGGCCGCGTCAGCGCGCACCCGAACGAGGTCAACTGACCCCCGCCGGATAAGCTCTCCCTCGTGAAGTTGAGGATCACGACGGCAACGGGCAAGGTCGCCTACATCATCGGGGGCTACGGCCTCCTGCTGGCGTTGAACGTCTTCCTGTTCCAGCAGCTCGTCGACGCGACCGTCGACGTGCTGATCGTGGCCGTCCTCAACCTCCTCTACGTCGGCATCGGCGTCCGCATCTTCCGCGGCGCCGGTGAGAATCGCGAGGACCCGCGCCCCTGGTGGCGCGCGACCGCCCGGCCCGCCGCCGGTTTCTGGATCGGCGGCGGGCTCGCGGCGGCGGCCTTCGTCTCGTGCGTCGGCGCTCTGGCCAGCCGGCCGGAGAACTCGTTCATCCCGACCGTGGCGTGCGTCTGCTACGCGGTGCTGGCGGCCTTCTACCTGCACTCGTCCGTGCGGCTGCTCACGATGGACACGGCGGCCTGACACCCGGCACGTCGGCGCCCGGCACTTCGGCGCCGGACGCCGACGTCACACCGTTGCGGCGGCCTCGTAGCGCGCGACCAGCTCCCGCTTGAGCACCTTGCCGCTCGGGCCGAGCGGGAGCACCTCCAGGATCTCCACGCGCCGCGGGAACTTGTACGCCGCGACGTGCTCCTGCGCGAACGCGACGAGGTCCTCGCCCGTCGCCTCGGCGCCGGGCATGAGCGTGACGGCGGCCATGACCTCCTGCCCGTGCGTGTCGTGGGCGACGCCGAACACGGCGACCATCGCGACGGCGGGATGGGTGGAGAGCACCTCCTCCACCTCGCGCGGGTACACGTTGTAGCCGTTGCGGACGATCATGTCCTTCTTGCGGTCGACGATCGTGATGTAGTCGTCGTCGCTCTTGGTGCCGAGGTCGCCGGTGCGGAACCAGCCGTCGACCACCGCCTCCGCGTTCGCCTGCGGGAGGTTGAGGTACCCCTTCATGAGGTTGTGCCCGCGCACCACGATCTCGCCGAGTTCGCCGCGGGGCAGCAGGTCGATGCGGTCGTCGACCTCGGCGTCCGCGATCTCGACGTCCACGCCCCAGATCGGCGTGCCGACCGTGCCGACCCGTGTCGGGCGCCCGCGGTGGTTGAAGGAGGCGACGGGCGAGGTCTCGGTCAGGCCGTAGCCCTCGTGTACGTCGATCCCGTAGACCTCCTTCATCCGCTCGATCACGGCGACGGGGATGGCCGCGCCGCCGCTCATGCCGTAGCGCAGCGGCGGGCGTTCCGGGTTCGTCTTGGCGGCCTCCAGCAGCGCGATGTACATCGTGGGGACGCCGGTCATGATCGTGCAGCCGTGCTCGTTCAGCAGCCGCAGCGCCGTGGCGGGATCGAACTTGGGGACGAGCACCACCGTGGCGCCCGCGCGGAAGCCCATGTTCATCACGCAGGTCTGCCCGAACGTGTGGAACAGCGGCAGGCAGCCCAGGATGCGATCGCTCGGCTCGATGTCCAGCGTCCCGGCGAGCAGTACGTTCACCTGCTCGATCAGCGAGAAGTGGCAGCCCTCGGCGCCCTTGGGCTTGCCCGTGGTGCCGCTGGTGTAGAGGATGGTCGCCGTGTCCAGCGGGTCGCGCGGCACGTAGGTGACCACGGGCTCCGCGGCGGCCGCCTCCACCTCGAGTCGGGGGAACGGCAGCTGCTCCGCCATCTCGTCGGGCACCAGCACCGAGAGCACCGGGATGCCGGCGAGCGCCGCTCCCTTCGCGCCCTCGCCGAGCAGCGGGGCCGCGCAGATCAGCAGGGCGGCGCCGGAGTCCTGGAGCACATAGGCGATCTCCTCCGCCTTCAGCAGCGCGTGGATGGGGACGACCGTCGCCCCGAGGGCCAGCGCGCCGTAGTAGACGCGCGGGAAGTCGGGAACGTTCGGGATCATCAGGGCGACGCGGTCGTCCGGCCCGATCCCCCGGTCGCGCAGCGCTCCGGCGTAGCGGCGCGTCTGCTCCCACAGGTCGCCGTAGCTGATCTCCGCGCCGTTGAAGATCAGCGCGATGCTCTCGGGGCTGCGATGCGCCGTCTCCGCGAGGATGCTCGCGACGGACATGGTGGCGAAGCCGTGGGACATGGGGTGGTCTCCTTCATCGTCGTTGACAAGGACCGGGTGAGGGAAACCTACCCCATTCACCCCCCGATGATGCTGCGAAGTGCCGCCGTGTAGTCCTCGAACGCGCGGCGACCGGTCGTCGTGAGCGCGAGGTAGGTGACGGGGACGCGGCCGCGGTGCGTCTTCTCGACCGCGACGTAGCCGGCGTCCTCCAGTTTGCGCAGGTGCGTGGCGAGGTTGCCGGCAGTCAGGTCGAGCAGCTCCTGCAGCCGGAGGAAGGACATGCTGCCGTCCTCGGGGACGGTGGCGAGGGTGGCCGTGATCTTCAGGCGCGCGGCCGCGTGGATGACCGGGTCGAGCTCGTCCACGGGCCTCAGCCCCGCAGCGAGCGGGCCGTGACGACCGCTCCGGAGCCGAAGATGACGGCGGCCGCGATGGCGAGCACCAGGAGGTTCGGGCCGAGACCGAGGAACGGGACGACCGCTCCGACGACCAGCAGTGCCAGGCCGAGGACGAGCTGCACCGTGTCGTGCCAGAGCGCCGCGCCCCCGAGGTACAGCGTGCCGCACATCATCGCGTAGGCGCTCGGGAAGTAGATACCGGCGAGGTCGTCCGGCATCCCCTGGGCCAGGAGGCCGATGCCGAGCAGGGCGAACGCGATCGAGCACACCGACCACGAGATGCCGTACACCGTGCCGGCGAACTGGGACTGGCCGCGCAGCCCGCGCCCGATGCGCGAGCCGATGACGGCGGAGGCGACGATGGAGGCCACGATCAGCACCGCGAAGACGATGCCGGCGGCCACGGGGTCGAAAACGCCGAGCACGGCGAGGTAGAGCGCGAGGAACCCGACCAGCCAGGCGAACGCCCAGATGGAGTAGAGCCACACGACGGGGAGGCGGAGTCCGCGGTCGACGCGACGTTGCTGACCATCGATCAGGTCGAGCATCTCCCGGGCGTCGCCGGAGTTGTCATCGTTCATGGTTAACTTTGTAGCACAAAGTGCTCTGCATCCACAACGATTTTGTGATCGCTGCGCCGGATAGAATGGAGGGCTCATGACTGCGACCTCCGCCCTCCCCCGCATCACGTTCCCGCCCGAGCTGCCGGTCAGTCAGAAGCGGGACGACATCGCGCGCGCCATCCGGGACAACCAGGTCGTGATCGTGGCCGGCGAGACGGGCTCGGGCAAGACGACGCAGCTGCCGAAGATCTGCCTCGAGCTGGGCCGCACCTCCATCGGCCACACCCAGCCGCGCCGCATCGCGGCCCGCACGATCGCCGAGCGCATCGCCGAGGAGCTGGGCCAGACCGTCGGCGAGCTGGTCGGCTACCAGGTGCGGTTCACCGACCGCGTGTCCGCCGAGACGCGCATCAAGCTGATGACCGACGGCATCCTGCTCAACGAGATCCACCGCGACCGGCTGCTGCGCAAGTACGACACGATCATCATCGACGAGGCCCACGAGCGCAGCCTCAACATCGACTTCCTGCTCGGCTACCTGCGCGAGCTGCTGCCGAAGCGGCCCGACCTCAAGGTGATCATCACCTCGGCGACCATCGACCCCGAGAGCTTCGCCGCGCACTTCGCCGCCGCGGATGGGTCGCCCGCGCCGATCGTCGAGGTCTCCGGTCGCACGTTCCCGGTCGAGGTGCGTTACCGCCCCCTGGTCGCCGAGACGCTCGAGGACGAGGACGACCCCGATCCCGTCCCCACCGCCGACCGCGACTACCTGCAGGGCATCAACGACGCGCTCGACGAGCTCGCGCGCGAGGCTCCCGGCGACGTGCTCGTGTTCCTCTCCGGCGAGAACGAGATCCGGGATGCGGCCGACGCCATCCGCGGCCGCAACCTCCCGGGCACCGAGGTGCTGCCGCTGTACGGCCGCCTGTCGTCCGCCGAGCAGCACCGCGTCTTCCAGCCGTCGTCCACGCCCGGTGTCCGCCGACGCGTCGTGCTCTCGACCAACGTCGCCGAGACCAGCCTCACCGTGCCCGGGATCAAGTACGTGGTGGATGCCGGGACCGCCCGCATCAGCCGCTACAGCACGCGCGCCAAGGTGCAGCGCCTCCCGATCGAGGCCGTCTCGCAGGCGAGCGCGAACCAGCGCTCCGGCCGCTCGGGTCGCACCAGCGACGGCATCGCGATCCGCCTGTACTCGCAGGAGGACTTCGAGAAGCGCCCCGAGTTCACCGAGCCCGAGATCCTGCGCACGAACCTCGCGGCCGTCATCCTGCAGATGATCTCGCTCGGGCTCGGCGACATCGCCGCCTTCCCGTTCCTGACCCCGCCGGACTCCCGCGGCATCAAGGACGGGCTCGACCTCTTGACCGAGCTCGGCGCGATCACGACGGCGCGAGGCGGAGACCCGGCGCTCACGAAGGTCGGGCGCTCGCTCGCCCTGCTGCCGATCGACCCGCGGTTCGCGCGGATGGTCGTCGAGTCGAAGCGCCACAGCACCTCCCGCGAGGTGATGGCCATCGTCGCCGGCCTCACCATCCAGGACCCGCGCGAGCGCCCGGTCGAGAAGCGGGGCAGCGCGGACGAGAAGCACGCCCGGTTCGCCGACCCGACCAGCGACTTCCTCACCCTGCTGAACCTCTGGAACTACCTCGAGGAGCAGCAGAAGGAGCTCTCGTCGAGCGCCTTCCGCCGCCTCTGCAAGGCCGAGTACCTCAACTTCCTGCGCGTGCGCGAGTGGCAGGACGTCTACCGCCAACTCCGCCAGCTCGCCAAGCCGCTCGGCCTGACGATCGGCGATGCGTCGGTGAACCCCGACGGCATCCACCGTTCGCTCCTCGCGGGCCTGCTGTCCCACATCGGGTTGAAGGACCTGCGCGAGTCAGGCAACAAGGGCGGCGCGCGCACCCGCCAGTCCGAGTACCTCGGCGCCCGCCAGGCGCGCTTCGTGATCTTCCCGGGCTCGACGCTGGCCAAGAAGCAGCCCAACGCCCTCATGAGCGCGGAGCTGGTCGAGACGAGCCGGCTCTTCGCGCGGATGAACGCCGCGATCGACCCCGCCTGGGCCGAGCCGATCGCCGGCGATCTCTGCAAGCGGCAGTACAGCGAGCCGCACTGGGAGAAGAGCCAGGGCTCCGTCGTCGCGTACGAGAAGGTGACGCTGTTCGGCGTGCCGATCATCCCGCGCCGCCGCATCCAGTACTCCCGCATCGACGCGCCGCTCGCGCGCGAGTTGTTCATCCGCCACGCGCTCGTCGACGGCGAATGGGACTCCCACCAGGCCTTCGACCGCGCCAACCGGAAGCTCCGCGCCGAGCTGCGCGAGCTGGAGGAGCGCACCCGCCGCCGCGACATCCTGAACGACGACGAGAGCGTCTTCGAGTTCTACGACCGGCGCATCCCGGCCGAGGTGGTCTCCACCCGCACCTTCGAGGGCTGGTGGAAGAAGGCGCGCACCGAGACGCCCGACCTGCTCACCATGACGCCGGAGTCGCTCCTCGACGAGGATGCGGCGGAGATCGACGAGGAAGCGTTCCCGCCGGTCTGGCGTCAGGGCGACCAGCGCCTCACGCTGCGCTACCGGTTTGAGCCGGGCGCCGAGGATGACGGCGTCACCGTGCAGGTGCCGCTCCCGCTGCTCGCCGGGCTCGTTCCCGACGGCTTCGACTGGCAGGTCCCCGGCCTCCGCCACGAGCTGGTCACCGCGCTGATCAAGTCGCTCCCGAAGGCGATCCGCCGCCAGGTCGTCCCCGCCGCCGACTGGGCGCAGCGCCTGCTCGGCGAGCTCTCCACGACCGCGGGGATGCGCGCCCACGAAGGCGAGCGGCCCGCCGCCTCCCTCACCGACACCCTCGCTGCGACGATCTCCCGACTGACCGGCTCGCGGGTGAGCGGCACGGACTTCGACGCCGAGCGGCTCCCCGCGCACCTGCGCCCCACCTTCCAGGTCATCGGCGAGCGCGGCCGGCCGCTCGCCAGCGGAAAGGATCTCGGCGCCCTGCAGGAGAGCCTGCGTTCGCGCGCCCGCGACTCCGTCGCCCGCGTCGCCGAGGCCCGCACACCCGACGCGATCGAGCGCACCGGGCTCACGACCTGGGACCTCGACGAGCTCCCCCGCTTCCTCGACAGCACGCACACCGGTCCAGGAGGCTCGACGAACACCATCCGCGCCTACCCGGCGCTGGTCGACGACGGGCAGAGCGTCTCCATCCGCCTCATGAGCACGCCCGCCGACCAGGCGAAGGCCATGCCGGGCGGGGTGCGGAGGCTGCTGCTGGCCAGCATCCCGTCGCCCGTCGCGTACGTGCAGCAGCACCTGACGGCCAACGAGAAGCTCACGCTCGCGGCGAGCCCGTACCCGAACACGAAGGCGCTCTTCGACGACTGCCTGCTCGCCGTGATCGACTCGGTGCTCTACCGGATGAAGCCGGACGGCCAGGTCTTCATGCGCGCCGAATTCGAGGCGGTGCGCGACCGCGTCTCCGCCATCGTGATGGACTCGATGTTCGAGACGGTCGCGCTCGTCACCCGCATCCTCACCGCCTCCCGCGCCGCCGAGAAGGCGATCGGCGGGGCGACCTCGCTGGTGTTCCTCGCCTCCCTCAACGACGCGAAGGCGCAGCTCGCCGGGCTGGTCTATCCGGGCTTCGTCTCGGCGACGGGGATCGAGCAGCTGCGGCACCTGCCGCGGTACCTGGCCGGCATCACCCAGCGCATCCAGGCGCTGCCGGTGAACCCCGGCCGCGACCGCGCCTGGCAGACCCAGGTGGAGACGGCCGTGGCGCTCTACACCGACGCCGGCGGCCGCATCCCGCTCGCCCTGAACAGCCAGCCGAACATCGTGCACGCCCGGTGGATGCTGGAGGAGTTCCGCGTCTCGCTCTTCGCCCAATCCCTCGGCACCGCCGAGAGCGTCTCCCTCCAGCGCATCCGCAAAGTCCTCGCGGGCTGAGCCGCGGCGGCTCGGGAGGAGCGCGAGCGACTAGACGCCGAGGTTGAAGCCGCCGTTGGAGTGGAGCAGCTGGCCGTTGATCCAACCGCCGGCGTACGAGAGCAGGAAGGCCACCAGGTCCGCCGTGTCCTGCGGCGTGCCGAGCCGGCCGAGCGCGGTCTCGGCGGCCAGCGCGGTCGCGAGCTCGGGCGTCATCCATCCCGTGTCGATCGGCCCCGGGTTGACGAGGTTCGCGGTGATCCCGAGGTGCGCGAGCTCGACGGCCGCCGCCTTCACGATGCGGTCGAGCGCCCCCTTGCTCGCGCCGTACGGGAGGTTGTGGGCGGTGTGGTCGCTCGTGAGCGCGACGACGCGCCCCCCGCCGTGCGGCCCTTCGTACGCCTCGGCGAACGCCTTGATGAGCAGCCAGCTCGCCCGGGTGTTGACCGCGAAGTGGGCGTCGAAACTCTCGACCGACGTGTCGAGGATGCCGCTGTCCACCGAGTGCGCGTGGCTCAGCACCATCGCCCGCACCGGGCCCAGCTCGTCGCGCACGCGGGCGATCATGGCGGTGGGCGTCTCCGGATCGGCGAGGTCGGCCTCCAGAGGCAGCACACGGGCTCCCGACGCGCGCAGCTGTTCCGCCAGCTCGTCGTGGAACGAGGGCTCACTGCCGAACGGCATCGTCGCGTCGTAGCCGTCCCAGTACGAGAACGCCACGTCGTAGGCGGTGGCGAGGTCGGCGGCGATCTGTGGGCCGATGCTCCGCGCCCGCCCGACGCCGGTGATCAGGACCACGGGTCGTCGCTCGTCGTCCCGGATCGCCTCGTCGCTCATCCCGCGATGCTATCCGTTCCGGACTTCCGTCCGCGACACGCGGTGCGCGAGCGTGCAGAAGTCCGGAACGGATGGCGGGAGGCTAGAGCACCTTCGAGAGGAAGGCCTGCGTGCGCTGGTGCTGCGGGTTCGCGAGCACCTCGCGCGGGTCGCCGGACTCCACGACCACGCCGCCGTCCATGAAGACCAGCTCGTCCGCGACCTCGCGGGCGAAGCCCATCTCGTGGGTGACGACGACCATCGTCATGCCCGACTGCGCCAGGCCCTTCATCACGTCCAGCACCTCGCCGACCAGCTCCGGGTCGAGAGCGGAGGTCGGCTCGTCGAACAGCATCAGCTTCGGGTCCATCGCCAGCGCGCGGGCGATCGCCACGCGCTGCTGCTGACCGCCCGAGAGCTGAGACGGGTAGTGGTCGCCCTTGTCGCTGAGGCCGACGCGCGCCAGCAGCTCCTTCGCCCGCTCGACCGCGCGGGCCTTCGGCAGGCCCTTCACCCGGATGGGCGCCTCGATGATGTTCTCGAGGGCGGTCATGTGCGGGAAGAGGTTGAACCGCTGGAACACCATCCCGATCTCGCGGCGCTGCTTCGACGCCTCCTTCGGCTTGAGCTCGTAGAGCTTGTCGCCGTGCTGGCGGTACCCGACGACCTCGCCGTCGACCGAGAGCCGCCCCGCATCCACCCGCTCGAGGTGGTTGATGCAGCGCAGGAAGGTCGACTTGCCCGAGCCGGACGGGCCGATGATGCAGAGCACCTCGCCCTGCTTCACCGACAGGGAGATGCTCTTGAGCACCTCGTTGGAGCCGAAGCTCTTGGAGACGCCCTCCGCGAGGACCATGGGCGTCGCGGACGTGGCTGCGTTGATGTCGGTCATCCCTTGCCTCCGAGGTCGCTTCCGTCCGGTGCTCCCGCCGCAGGCAGCGCGCCTGTCGCGAGTGCCGGCTCCCGGTTGTCGGGACGGCGCGCGTTGATGCCGCGCGAGAACCGCTTCTCGAGGAAGTACTGCCCCACCATGAGGATGGAGGTGAAGAGCAGGTACCACAGCGAGGCGACGATCAGCAGCGGCACCGGCGTGTAGGTCACGGCCGAGATGTCGCGCGCCACACCGTACAGGTCGGTGGTGAGCGGGATGGCCGCCACCAGCGAGGTCGTCTTCAGCATCGAGATGACCTCGTTGCCCGTCGGCGGGATGATCACGCGCATGGCCTGGGGGATGACGATGCGCGTCATCGTCTGCCACCACGACATGCCGAGAGCGGTCGCCGCCTCCTCCTGGCCCTCGTCGACCGAGAGCAGGCCGGCGCGCACGATCTCCGCCATGTACGCGGCCTCGTTGAGCGCGAGGCCGATGATCGCGATGATGAACGCGTTCTGCATGAAGCCGAGGTCGAAGGAGAAGTGGAACTCCGTCCACGGCACCCCGAGCACGACCTGCGGGTAGATCAGCGAGAACAGGCCCCAGAAGACGAGCTGGACGTACACCGGCGTCCCGCGGAAGATCCACAGGTACAGCCAGGCGATCGACTTGACGACCGGGTTCGGGGAGAGGCGCATGACCGCGAGCACGAGGCCGAGGATGACGCCGATGACCATCGAGTAGACGGTCAGCTGGAGGGTGACCAGTGCAGCGGCACTGATGCGCCGGTCGAAGACGTACTTGCCGACGTACTCCCAGCCGTAGGCGCTGCGCTGCGCCGCGTCGACGATGAACCAGACGAGCACCAGGATGAGCAGCACGGCGAAGACGATCCGCCACGGGTGCTTGAGCTTGATGGCCTTGATCGGCTCGGAGGCCGGGGCGCCGGCCGGCGGCGGGGTCGTCCCCGCCACCGGTCGGCCCGGGTTGCCCTGGGACATGCGTGTCAGCCCTTCGAGGCGGCGTTGACCTCGGCCTTGGTGACGGCGCCGTCGGAGACGCCCCACTTGTCCAGGATCTTGCCGTAGGAGCCGTCGTCGATCAGCGCCTGGACCGTCTTCTGCAGCACGGGCGTGAGCTCGGAGCCCTTGGCGACCGGGAGACCGTAGGGGGCCTCGTCGAAGGTCTTGCCGGCCTCCTGGAGCTTGCCGTCGGTCTTCGAGATCGCGTACAGGGTGACGGGCGAGTCGGCGCTCAGGGCGTCGGCCTTGCCGAGGACGACAGCATTGGTGGCGTCGTCCTGGGTGTCGTAGCGGAGCACCTGGATGGCCGCCTTGCCCGCGTCGGTGCACGCCTTGGACTTGGCGGGGACCTCGTCGGTGTCCTCGTACGTGGTCGACTGCACCGCGACCTTCAGCCCGCAGGCGTTGTCGGGGTCGACGGTCTTGCCCTTGGCGGACGCCCACAGGATGCCCGCGCTGTAGTAGTTGACGAAGTCGACCTGCTGCTCGCGCTCGGTCGTGTCGGTGAACGACGACATGCCGTAGTCGTTCTGCGCGCCCGCGACCTTCGGGATGATGTTGTCGAACTTCGCGATCGAGAACTCGGTCTTGACGCCCAGCTTGTCGCCGATGGCCTTGGCCAGGTCGACCTCCCAGCCGACGGGCTGGCTGTTGTCGTCCTTGTACTCGTTCGGCGGGTAGGTGTTGTCCATGCCGACGACGAGCTTGCCGGCCGACTTGATCTTCTCGGGCAGCGAGGCGGCGAGGGCGTCGTCCTTCTTGACGTCGACGGCGGCGGCGCTCGACGTCGAGGTGCCGCTGCTGGACGGGGTGGAGTTGTCGACACAGCCGGTGAGGGCCAGCGCGGCGACAGCGGCGAAAGCGGCCACCGGGGCCACGGATCGGATACGCATGATGGTGATGGTCCTTCTTCCTGGATGCAAGGGTTGCAGGAGGTATGGGGAGCATACCCCAGCGCTCGGGCGCAGTTCTCACACTAATTTGCGCGTGAAACGGCGCTTTTCCTGCAGGTTTCCAACAGATTTCGCGTTTCCTTGCGTGGAATCCGTTGCGAATGACGATCTGTGACCCCGCTCCCGCGCGTGTCGCAGAGCTGTCGTATCGTCGATGCGTGACCGAACCGAGATCCGGCGACGCGCCGCAGCAGACCCTGGCCGCGACCGCCCGCGTCGTCGTCACCCGCCCCGACGACCCCCGCGCCTCGTCCCTCGTCGAGGAGCTCTCGCGCGAGTACGACGAGCGCTACGGGCTGAACGACGGCATCCCCTCGTCCGTCGAGCTCAGCCGCTACCCCGCCGAGCGTTTCACGGTCGCGGAGGGCGGAACGTTCCTCCTGCTCGTCGACGAGGAGGGGCACGCCGTCGCCGGCGGGGCCTTCATGCGGGAGGACGCGGACACCGTCGAGGTCAAGCGGGTCTGGACGCACTCGGCGCACCGTCGGCAGGGCCTGGCCCGCCGCGTGATGGCAGAGCTCGAGGCGGAGGCAGCCCGCCGCGGCATCCGGTCGATCGTGCTGACGACCGGCGCGCGCCAGCCGGAGGCCGTCGCCCTCTACCTCTCGCTCGGCTACGCGCCGCTGTTCGATCTCGACGACGACTGGGAGAAGGTCTCCTACCTGGGGTTCCGCAAGGACGTCGCAGCCGGCTGAGCACGCAGCTCCGCCGCGGCCTGCTCGACCAGCGTGCGGGCCGGAGCACCGGCCTCGATGACCTCCTCCAGGCGCATGGCCAACGGCCCGGTGACGGAGCCGGCTGGGAGCGCGCCGTTCGCGTGGAGCAACTCGACGGCGTGCAGCGCCTCGGCAGCGAACACCTCGGCCGCGAGGGCGAGCGAGCGCTGAGCGAGGCGAAGGGCCAGCGGGGCGAAGGACGAGTGATCCTCCACTCCGGAGAGTGTCGTGCTGCCCAGGGTGGCGGGGACCGCCAGCTGCTTGAGCTCCGCAGCCGCGGAGGCTGCGGAGTACAGCAGCAGTCCGGGGACCCGGGTGCGCCCGTCGGCACGTGCAGGCGCCAGTGCGACGGAATGCGCCGCGGTACGCCGCTCGGACGCCGCCGCGACGTGTGCGATCGCGAGCCGCAGCCCCTCGAACGCGAGCGCGAGCGGGAGGGCCTGGAAGTTGCCGCCCGAGACCAGCCGATCCGACGCGACGTCGACGACCGGGTTCTCGCTGCGCGCGGCGAGCTCCAGCTCGAGTTCCGTGCGGACGCGCTCGACGGCCTCCCTCAGTGCACCGTGCAGCTGCGGTGCGCTGCGAAAGGCGAGCGGATCCTGCACGGTCACGGGCCGCGCCGGGTCGTGCAGCGCGCTGCCGTCGAGAGCCGCGCGGATCGCGGCCGCCGAGTCGATCTGGCCCCGGCCGCCGCGGGCCTCGGCCACGATCGCCGTGTACGGGCTCGGGTTCCCGGCAGGACCCGCCGCGGCGGCGGCCTCCAGCGACAGAGCCACGGCATGGTCCGCGACGGCGGTCAGCGCCTCGGCGTCGAGGAGCGCGAGAGAGCCGACGCCGATGCTGTACGCGTTCGAGCTGAGGGCGGCGAGGGCTTCGTGCGGCGCGGGATCGAGCGGTTCGAGTCCCGCCGCGGCCAGCGCCTCCCGGGCCGGGCCGCCGCTCGCGCTCCCGTCGATCACGGCGCCGTCGCCGGTCACCACGGCCACGACCTCCGCCAGCGCAGTCAGGTCGGCCGCGCCCACTGAGCCCCGTGAGGGGATGAAGGGGACGACGCCCGCGTTCAGGATGTCGGCGTAGGCCTGGGCGAGGACGGGACGGACCCCGGCTCCCCCGCGGGTGAAGCCGGCCAGCCGGGCGACGACGACGGCGCGCGCCTCCCGCGCCGACAGCGGGTCGCCCACCCCACCGCGGTGATTCGCGATCGTGCGGCGCTGGAAGGCGGCGAACTCCTCCGGGTCCACGGCGTCGTCACGGCCCGCACCCAGCCGGCGGTTCAGGCCGTAGACCGGCTCGCCCGAGGCGATCGCGCGCTCCACCACCGCGCGGGAGGCCGCGAGCGTCTCCCGCGCCTCGAAGGCCAACTCGACCTCCGCCCCGTCGGCGACGGCCGCGATGTCCTCCGGGCGCGGGGCCGCGGCGCCGAGCCGGATCGGAGCGGCGGCGGCCATCAGAAGTCCTGGAGGTTGCGGCGCAGCCCGCCGTCGCCCAGCTCGGTGCGCAGCAGTCCACGGCGCCGGAGTGCGGGCACGAGCGGGTCGAGCGTGCGGTGCACGTTGGCGGGATGCACCTGCCCGGTGAAGAGGAAGCCGTCGCCGCCGACCGCCTCCCCCAGCTCGCCGAGGTGGTCCGCTATCTCGTCCGCGGTGCCCACGATCGCCAGGCCGTCCTTCTTGGCCCGGGTCTGCAGGATCTCGCGCAGGGTCGAGCCGGCCGGCGCCGACCGGACGAAGTTGTCGAGCGTCCCCTGGTTGCTGTTGGTCGTGAGCTCGGGCAGGGGCGCGTCCAGATCGAACGTCTTGAAGTCGACCCCGGTGAGGTACGAGATCGACTGCAGCTGCTCGTCGATCGCGGCCTGCGTCAGCTCGGCGCGGGCGGCCCGCACCGTCGCGGCCTCCTCGGCGTTCGCGGTGACGATCGGCTGCACGACGAAGAGGACCTTGATGGCGTCGGCGTCGCGGCCGTTCTCGACCGCGACGGCCCGGATGCTGTCGCGGTACTCCCGCATCCGCTCGGCCGTCGACGCCAGGGCCAGCACCACGTCCGAGTTCTTGCCCGCGAAGTCGCGCCCGCGGCCGGACGCCCCGGCCTGGACCATCACCGGCTCCTCGGCGGCGGGAGCCGTGTTCAGGGGCCCGCGCACCCGGAAGAACCGGCCTTCGTGGTCGATCGTGTGCACCTTGCGGAAGTCGGCGTAGACGCCGTTCGCGACGTCCTCGACGATCGCGTCGGGCTCCCAGCTGCGCCAGAGCTTGCGGACGACATCCACCCATTCGTCGGCGCGGTCGTAGCGGAGGTCGTGATCGATCTGCTTGTCGAGCCCGTAGTTCTGGGCGGCGAGGTCGGAGCCGCTGGTCACGACATTGAAGCCGAGCCGGCCTCCCGCGAAATGCTGCAGCGTGCTGAGCAGGCGGGCCGCGGTGAACGGCTCGTAGAAGCTCGCGCTCAGGGTCGGGACGATGCCGAGCCGGCTCGTCGCACCGAGGAGGTACGGGACGAGCGGCAGCGGGTCATGCTTCGGGACGAACCGCGCGGCCGAGAGGTTGACCTCGGCGCTGCCGCCGTAGGTGTCGGGCACGGCGACGCCGTCCTCGATGATGAACAGGTCGAGGCCGTTCGCCTCGAACGTGCGCGCGGCGTCCTGGTAGATCGGCGGCTGGCGCCAGTCGTACCCGACGCCGTAGCTCGGGTCGCCCCAGCCCTGCACGCCGAAGCCCGCGCCGAGGAACCAGCCGAAATGGAGGAGTGCCATGTGTCTCTTTCGTCCGCGTCGTCAGTCGTCAGTCGTCAGTCGGCGTCGACGCCGGAGGCCTGCAGCCACAGCGGGTCGAACGCCTTCGTCAGGTAGTTGATGCCGCCGTCCGGCGCGATCGCCACGACCACGGAGCCCGCGGGGGCCCGCTCGGCGATGCGCAGAGCGGCCGCGACCGCCAGCCCTGACGACGGGCCGAGCAGGAGGGCCTCCTCGGCCGCCAGACGGCGCACCGTACGGTACACCTCGGCGTCCTCGATGGTGTGGACCTCGTCCACCACCGCGTGATCGAACGTCTCGGGCCAGAACTCGCGCGGCCACGCACTGCCGACGCCGTCGACGAGGATGCGCCCGGCGGGTCCGCCGCCGTAGGTGGAGCCGACCGGGTTGGCGCCGTAGACGCGCACGGCACCTCCGGTGACGTCTTTGAGGAAGCGGCCGGTGCCGCTGACCGTGCCGCCGGTGCCGATCGAGGCCACGAAGTGGGTGACCTGGCCGCCGGTCTGGCGCCAGATCTCCGGGCCGGTGCCGCGGTAATGCGCGTCGGGGTTCGCGGTGTTCGCGAACTGCGCCGGCCGCCAGGCGCCGGGCGTCTCGGCGGCGATCCGGTCGGCGAGGGCACGCGGGTTGGCCGGATCGTCCGGTGCGGCCTCCCAGTCGGCCTCCACCAGGCGGGCGCCGTAGGCGGCGAGCACCTTGCGCTTCTCGTCCGAGATGTCCGCGGCGTGCACGATGACCACGGGATGCCCGGTCAGGCGGCCGATGAGCGCCAGGCCGATCCCGGTGTTGCCGCTCGTGGCCTCCACGATCGTGGCACCGGGCGCGAGGGCGCCGGACGCCTCCGCGGTCCGGATCATGTTGAGCGCGATCCGGTCCTTCGACGAGCCACCCGGATTGCGGCCCTCGAGCTTCACGAGCACGCGCGAGCCCAGCCCCCGCGTCAGCGTGTGCAGTTCGACGACGGGCGTGTTCCCGATAAGCGCCGCGACCGAGTCGCAGACCTCGACCTCCGGCAGCGCGCCGGGGAGGTCGGAGGGGCGGACGTCGAGCGTGGTCATGGAGGGAGACTAGGCGCTCACGCTGGGAAGGCGCACGCCTGTTGCCGCGTATTACAACCGAGCAGGGGGCGTCGAGGACGGTCGTCCCGGATTCACTCCCCGGTCGCGACCGGCCGCGCGGCGTCGTTGGACCAGGCGGAGAACGAGCCGGGATAGAGGGCGGGCGTCGGCAGGCCCGCGACCTCCAGGGCGAGCACGGTGTGCGCGGCCGTCACGCCGGAGCCGCAGTACACGGCGACGGCCGTGCCGGGCACCGCGCCGAGCGCCGCGAAACGCTCGGCGAGCCGATCCGCCGGCAACAGGAGTCCGTCGGCGTCGAGCGCGTCAACGGTCGGTGCACTGAGCGCGCCCGGGATGTGACCCGCGCGCGGATCGACCGGCTCGACCTCCCCGCGGTACCGCTCCCCGGCGCGGGCGTCGAGGAGCAGGCCGCGCTCGGAGAACGTCGCGGCATCGTCCGCATCGATGGTCGGGAGGGTGCCGAAGGCGAGCGAGACGCCTCCCGGCTCCGGGATGACCACCCCGGTCTCGACGGCGCCCCCTGCAGCCCTCCACGCGGCGAGACCGCCGTCGAGCACACGGACGTTCCGCACCCCGGCGTGGCGGAGCAGCCACCAGGCGCGGGAGGCGGAGGTCCCGGAGACGTCGTCGTAGACGACGACCGCGTCTCCGTCGTTCAGCCCCCACCGGCGTGCGGCGGCCTGGAACTCGGCCTCGTCGGGCAGTGGATGCCGTCCCTCCGTCGGTGCGCCGTGTCGGGCGAGCTCGGTGTCGAGATCGACGTATACCGCTCCGGGAATGTGGCCTCCCTGGAACTCCTCGGCACCGGGAGGTCCGCCCAGCTTCCACCGGACGTCGAGCAGCCGGGGCGGGGTCGACGTCGCAAGTTCTGCGGCGAGTTCGGGAGCGGAGACGAGAGGACGCATGACCCGATTCTCGCACCGCTTCCGCCGTGCTCTCGCCGGAGGTGTTGTGGGGGTGCGGGAGTGAGTGTACAGTCACTCACATGCCACGAACGCTCTCCACCGCCGACGACCGCCGCGAGGCCGTGCTCGCCAGTGCGATCACCGTCTTCGCCCGCACCGGCTACCTCGGCACGCCGATCGCCGCCGTCGCCTCGGATGCCGACATCTCCCCCGCGTACGTCTTCAAGCTGTTCCCGGGCAAGGAGAGCCTCTTCGTCGCCGCCCTCGACCGGTGCTTCGAGCTCATCGAGGACGCGCTCGAGCGCGGAGCCCGTACGGCGGCGGACGGCACCCCGGACGAGATCCTCGATGCCATGGGTCTCGCCTATGCCGAGTTGATCTCCGACCGCTCGCTCCTCATGCTGCAGGTGCACGCACAGTCCGCGGCCGACGTGCCCGAGATCCACGACGCGCTCCGCCGCGGCCTGGCCCGAGTGACCCGGTTCGCCGGCACGCGCTCGGGCGCGGATGGCGCGGCCGTCCAGCACTTCATCGCCTGGGGCCAGTTGTGCCATCTCACCGTGACTCTTGGTCTCGACGACCTCCCGGACGAGTGGGCGCGCACGCTCACCCACGGCATCCGTCACCCCTGAGGCGGCCGCCGAATTATCCCTATCCGCCCTCCATTCCCGCTCCACCCTTCAAGAGTGATTGATCAATCACTCACACTGAAAGGACAGACCATGACATCGTCAACCCGCATCGCGCCTCACCCCGGCGGCCTCGCATCCAGCGCCCGCTCCACGCACCCGTGGTGGGCCCTGACCATCCTGGCGCTGGCCCAGTTCCTCGTCGTCCTGGACGCGTCCATCGTGAACATCGCCCTCCCCAGCGTCGGCGCAGCACTCCACCTGGGCACCGCCTCCCTGGCGTGGGTCGTCAGCGCATACGTGCTGCCGTTCGGCGGCCTGCTCCTGCTCGGCGGGCGCCTGGCCGACCGCTTCGGCCACCGGCGGATGTTCCTCGTCGGCGTGGCCGGGTTCGCCGCGGCGTCCCTGCTGGCGGGCCTCTCGACGAGCGGAGGGATGCTGCTCGCCTCCCGCGCTCTCCAGGGTGGGTTCGCGGCACTGCTCGCGCCGGCGGCCCTTGCGCTGCTCACGCTCCTCTTCCCCGACGGCGCCGCCCGAGGCAAAGCACTGGGCGTCTGGGGCGCGGTTGCCGGGATGGGAAGCGCCGCCGGCGTGCTCCTCGGCGGGGTGCTCACCGCCTCCTTCGGCTGGGCGTCAGTGTTCTTCGTGAACGTACCCGTGGGGGTCCTCGTCGTCCTCGTGCTCCCGCGACTGCTTTCCCGGGACCCCCGCACGAGCAGTGCGCCGATCGACACCGCGGGCGCCGTCACCGCGACCCTGGGCCTCGCGTCCGCCGTCGCTGCTCTGAGCGAGGGTGGCGTCTTGGGCTGGACGCACCCGATCGTCCTCGGCCTCGTCGTCGCCGCGCTCGCTCTCCTCACGGCGTTCGTTATCGTCGAGCGTCGCGTCGCGCACCCGTTGCTGCCCTTCGGCTTCTTCCGCAACCGGGATGCCGCCGCGGGCAACGTGGTGATGCTGCTGGTCGGCGGCTCGACCGTGGCCCTGTTCTTCGCCCTCTCGGTCTACCTGCAGGAGGTGCTCGGGCTCGACGCCCTGAGCGCCGGCCTCAGCCAGCTGCCGCTCGCCCTCGCTCTGGTCGCGGTCGCAGGCGGGGTCCCCGCTGTGGTGGCCCGCGTCGGACTGCGGCCCGCCCTCACCGGCGCGCTCGTGCTGCTCGCCGCGGGCGTGACGTGGTTCGCGCTGGCCGGGCGGACCGGGCTCGTGACCGGGTTCATCCTCCCGAGCGTGGTCATCGGAGCCGCCCTGGGCGCGACGTTCGTGACGGCCACCCAGCTCGCCGTTCGCGGTGCGGTCGAGGCCGAGTCCGGCCTCGCGAGCGGCCTCGTCAACACCAGTCAGCAGGTCGGCGGCGCAGTGGGACTGGCCGTCCTCGGCGGGATCGCAGCGGTCCAGACGGCGTCGCTCGTGCACTCGGGATCGACGCCGGTGGACGCGACGGCAGGCGGATTCCAGCTGCTCTTCTTCGGAGTGGCCGGGTTCGCCGTCGTCGGCGCGATCGTGACGACCGTCGTGCGGCGCCGAGCCTGACGGCGCGAACGGCGAAGGGGCGGCCCGGGATGTCCCGGGGCCGCCCCTTCGTGTACGCGCGTGCGTCAGTGCCCGGTGGACGCCTTCGCGTTCGACTCGTACGAGGTGTTGGTCGACTCGAAGAAGTTGACCAGCTCGAGGGTGTCGTTGGCGGTCGCCATCCACTTGGCCGGGTTGGAGACCTTGTACTCGGCCTCGAAGCCGAGCTCCTCCAGTCGGCGGTCGGCCAGGTAGCGGACGTACTGGTTGATGTAGTTCGCGTTGAGGCCCAGGATGCCGCCCGGGAGGAGGTCGCGGTTGTACTGCTCCTCCATCTCGACGGCGTCGAGGATCATCTGGCGGATCTCGTTGGCGAACTCCGGCGTCTGCAGGTCGGGGTTCTCCTCGAGGACCGTGAGGATGAGGTTGATGCCGAACTTGAGGTGCAGCGACTCGTCGCGCACCACCCAGTCGATCAGCGAACCGAAGTTGCGCAGCAGGTTCCGCTGGCGGAACGAAAGCGCGACCATGAAGCCCGAGTAGAACCAGATGCCCTCGAGGATCACGTTGTACGCGACGAGGTTGCGGATGAAGTCCTGCTTGCCCTCGGTCGTCGTGATATCGAGGGTCTGCTCGGTCATCCGCTTGATGAACTGGACCTCGAACTCCTCCTTGCGGGCCATCGACGGCACGTCGACGTGGGAGTTGTAGGCCTGCTCGCGGTCGATCGGGAACGTCTCGAGGACGTACTCGAACGACATGCAGTGGTTCGCCTCCTCCCACATCTGCTTGGCGAGGTAGAGGTGCGCCTCGGCCGCGTTGATGTAGGGGTAGACGCCGAACGCGAGCGCCTTGTTGACGAGGAGCTCGTTCGGGTTGAAGTAGCTCATCAGGAAGGTGACCGCGTGACGCTCCTCGTCGGTCATCTTCTTGAAGTCGGCGATGTCCTCACCGAGCTGGATCTCGTTCGGGAACCAGGTGTTCGCGACGGCCTGGTCGTACAGGTCCATCGCCCACTGGTACTTCACCGGCTTGAGCAGCAGGCCCTCTTCGATCCCGGTACCCAGGATGCCCATAGTTCTGTTTCTCCTCTTCAGACTCGACGGCGCGCGCAGTGCGTGATTACTGGCAGGACTCGCACTGCAGGTCGTCCATCGGGTCGACCGGCACGTAGTACTCCTCGATCTTGGTGGCGGTGTTCATTACTTGTCACCTCCCGAGAGACCTCCGAAGCCGAACCCGCGACGAGCGGGGGCGGCGGGAGCCGGTGCGGCGGCGGGCTCGGCCGCGGCGGCCGGCGCACCGGCGCCGACGGTCGCGAAGCCCTTGCGGCCGCCCGAGATCTCCTCGGACTTGTTGACCTTGACCGTCGACTGCTCGGCCTGGTGACGCGGCTTCATGTGGAGGTAGTACGTCGTCTTGACGCCCTTCTCCCACGCTGCGTAGTAGATGTCCATCATGTCGCCGAGGTCCCGGGTCTCCAGGTACATGTTGCGGCTGATGGCCTGGTCGATCCACTTCTGAGCGCGGGCCGCGACCTCGATGAAGGCGTGCGGCGAGAGCTGGAAGCTCGTCTTGAACGTCGCCTTGATCTCGTCGGGGATCGCAGCGATGCCCTGGATGTCGCCCTGCGAACGGAGGATGGACTCGCGCACGTCCTCCCACAGGCCGCGCTCCTGGAGCGCGGCGACCAGGTTGCGGTTGACCTCGAGGAACTTGCCCGACGAGGTGGACCGGCTGAAGATCTGCGAGAACTGCGGGTCGAAGCCGGGGGTCGTGCCGGCCACGAGGCCGATCGACGCCGTCGGAGCGATCGCCATCAGGGTGGCGTTGCGCATGCCGCCCTTGACCTTCTCGCGCAGGCGATCCCAGTCGAGGCGGATCGTGCGGTCCACGGTGATCGGGATGCCGCGGTCGGCCTCGGTGAGCGCGATCGAGTCGTAGGGCACGAGGCCCTTCGACCAGCGCGAGCCCTCGAAGTTCGGGTACGCGCCGCGCTCCTGAGCGAGGTCGGCGCTCTCGTCGATCGCCGCGTACGAGACGTGCTCCATGATCTCGTCGATCAGGGCGTACGCCTCCTCGCTCTCGTAGCTGAGGCCGAGGCGCTCGACGATGTCGGTGAAGCCCATCACGCCGAGGCCGATGGCGCGGTTCTGCTGGTTCGAGAAGTCGGCCTCGTCGACGCTCGACACGGTGATGTCGATGAGGTTGTCCAGCTGGCGGACCGCCTGGCGGGCGCTCTCCTCGATGCGGGCGAAGTCCATCTTGCCGTCGACGATGTGGCGCGAGAGGTTGATCGACGCCAGGTTGCAGACCGAGACGTTGTCGCGGTCCTGCGGCAGCGTGATCTCGGTGCACAGGTTCGACAGGTGGATGGTGCCGGTGTTGTTGTTGAGGGCACGGTTGTTGATCGTGTCCTTCCAGGTCAGCCACGGGTGGCTGGTGGTCTGGAGGCTCATCAGGATGTCCTTGAACTGGGCGCGCGCGCTCATCTTCTTGAACATCACGATGCGGCCGGCCTCGGCCTCGTCGATGTAGTGCTGGTAGCGCTCCGAGAACTCCTTGCCGTAGAGCTCGTTGAGGTCCGAGACCTCCAGCGGGTCGAACAGGTACCAGTCCTGGTCGTTCTGGACGCGCTTCATGAACTCGTCGCTGATCCACACCGCGGTGTTGGCGGTGCGGGTGCGGCGGTAGGGGTCGCCGGAGTTCTGGCGCAGGTCCAGGAACTCCGGGAAGTCCATGTGCCAGTTCTCCATGTAGAAGCACAGGGCGCCGAACTTCTTGCCGCCACGGCTGACCGCGCGCAGCACCGAGTCGATGGTGTGCATGAACGGGATCGGACCGGTGGAGGTCGTGTTGTTCGAGCGGATGGGCGAGCCCTGAGCACGCAGCTTGGTGACCGAGAGGCCGATGCCGCCGGTGCCCTTGGTGAGCCACATGACGTCGCGGACCGACTTGGCGATGTGCTCGATGTCGTCCTGCATCTCCATGACGAAGCAGTTGGAGAGCTGCGGGTACGCGGTGCCGGCGTTGACGAGCGTGGAGCCCGCGGCCAGGTACTCGAGCTTCGACATCTTCTCGTAGAAGGCGAGGGCGTGGCTCGTCGGGTCGGCCTCGTTGAGCGAGAGGCCCATCGCGATGCGCATCCAGAAGTACTGGGGCACCTCGAGCGAGTCGCCGTTGCGGGCCTTGATGCCGTAGCGGTTGTTGAGGGTGACGACGCCGATGTACTTGAGCAGCTCGTCGCGTGACGGGTCGAGCGCGGAGGAGAGGCGGTCGAGGTCGAAGAGCTGGGTGAAGCGGGAGTCGAGGAGGGTCTCGGCGACGCCACGCTCGACGTAGGAGCGGAAGTGCGAGCCGTGGAGGGAGACGAGCTCTTCGAAGTCGGCGTAGTCGCCGAGGACGCGCTTGTAGATCGTCTTGAGGAGGAGGCGTGCGGCGACGGTGTCGAACGCCGGGTCGTCCTTGACGTTCTGCAGGGCGACCTGGATGACGGCCTCGTCGAGCTGCTGGGTCGTGATGCCGTCGAAGAGAGTGAGCTCGAGCTCGCTCGCGATCTGGGTGACCCAGGTGATGTTGTCGTCCAGGCCCTCGGCCGCCGTCTCGATGGCCAGGTTGATCTTGTTGGCGTCGTACGGCTCGCGCTCGCCATTCCGCTTCACGACGGTGATTGGCACGTTCTCTCCCTCTTCGCACTGCCGTCAACCCGAGTGGCGGCATGGTCGTGCACCGGCTCCCTCGAAGGGCTGGTCCGGCGCTGTTTCCCCGTGGATCGAGCCGCAGCGAGGCGATTTCCGTGTGCTGCGGCGATCCGTGTTTGACCACTATATAGCGGGGTGCCGACATTTCCATCCCCCCATATCTAGTGGGCGTGTCGTCCACAGATGTGCATGAGTTATGCACATATCCACAGGCCCTCATGCGGGTGACGCACTCTGCGTGGACCCTCGTGGAAGGCCGTTTCCGCCCGATAGAGTGATCGGATTGTGAGCAGTTACTCGAGCCTTCTGAAGACCCCCGGTGTCGCGCGGATCATCGCCGCACAGCTGACGGCGCGGTTCCCCTTCGGCATGCTCTCGCTCGCCTTCCTGCTGCACATCGAGCGCGTCCACCACTCCTACGGGGCGGCCGGACTCGTGCTCGCC
Organism: Leifsonia naganoensis; assembly: GCF_013410615.1. Taxonomy (NCBI): domain Bacteria; kingdom Bacillati; phylum Actinomycetota; class Actinomycetes; order Micrococcales; family Microbacteriaceae; genus Leifsonia; species Leifsonia naganoensis. The sequence continues at coordinate 3,087,935 of NZ_JACCHJ010000001.1, read as the reverse complement.
GCGATGAGCATCGGCCAGGCGATCGCCGGGCCGATGACGAGCCGCCTCATGGGCGTGCTCGGGATGCGCGTGGTGCTGTGGACGACGCTGGCGTTTTGCGCCGTCGCCGTCGCCGTGATCGGCCTCATCGTGATGCCCATCCCCGCGACGATGGCCGTCGCCTTCTTCGCCGGCCTCAGCATGCCGCCGATCCAGCCGGCCGTGCGCACCATCTACCCCAAGATGGTCAACTCGCGGCAGCTGACCCCACTGTTCTCGCTCGACGCCTCGGCGCAGGAGATCATCTGGATCGCGGGTCCGGTGGCGATCACGTTCGTCTCGACCCAGATCGGCACCGTCGAGGGCATCCTGATGTCCGTGGCGATCATGCTGCTCGGCGGCTTCTGGTTCATCGCCTCACCCGAGGTCGGGCGCGTGCGCATCCCGCGCAGCAAGCGGCGCTTCGGCGTGGTGCTCACCCGGCCGCCCGTGCTGCTGGCGACGGTCGTCGGCTTCCTGCTCATCGGCTCGTGCGCCGCCGTGGAGGCGGGCGTCGTCGCCACCTTCGACGAAGGCTCCCCGCTCTCGGGCATCGTCCTCGCCATCTGGTCCGTCGGCTCCCTCGTCGGCGGGCTCGCTTTCGGCCACGTGCCGATCGGGCCGTGGGCCACCGCCCGACGCATGTTGCTCGTGTTCATCGGCGTCAGCCTCTCGAGCTTCATGCTCTGGTCGCCGTGGGCCCTGTCCGCCACGCTGCTCATCGCGGGCGTCGGCATCGCCCCGGCTCTCGCGGTGCTCTTCGCGATCGTCTCCGCGAGCGTGAAGTTCTCCGACACCGCCGAGGCGTACGGCTGGGTCGGCACTGGACAGCTCATCGGTGCGGCCCTCGGCTCTGCCCTCGCCGGGTTCCTCATCGACGGCTTCGGCGCCCTCGGTGCCTTCTGGGCCGCCGCGCTCTTCGCCCTGGTCGGATTCGTCGTCGCCGCCCTGGCGCACCGCATCCACCCCGACCTCCGCGGCCGCGACGCCTCCCCCATCCCCGACACCGAGCCCGTCCCCGTCCAGCCCTCCTGACCCGCTTCTCGCGAGACGTGACTTGTTGCGGGTGTGGGGCACTCCCCACCCGCAACAAGTCACGTCTCGCGAGGGAGGGATGTGGATAACGGACCGGACGAAGGAACGTCCGGGCAGGGTGAGGGGATGGTACGGATCACACCCCTCCCGCACGCACTCCGCGGGCCCTTCCACGTGCAAGATGCGCTGCAGAGCGGCGTGAGCGCGGGGCGACTCCGGGCGTCCGATCTGCACGCGCCCCTGCGCGGAGTGCGGATCGCGGCGGCTGCGCCCACGCTCCAGGAGCGCTGCTCAGCTCTGCTGTGCCACCGCGACGATCGCCTCCTGTTCAGCCACGTCACGGCGGCACGGCTGTACGGCGCGCCGCTCCCCCGCCATCTCGACGTGGATGATCCGATCCATGTGACCGTCCCCGCCGGCGAGCGTGCGCCACAGATAGCGGGCATCCATTCCCACACGATCGCGAGCTGGTCTCCCGCGCTGGTCGGCGCCTTTCCGGTGACCTCACCTGCGCAGACATGGCTCGACCTGGTCCCGCTGCTGGACCGCCCATCGTCGATCGCCGTGGCCGACTATCTGGTCTCAGGATCGGCACCGTGGACGACACGAGATCACCTCGAGAGCATCGTGGCGGCGTGGCCGGGGCGGCGCGGGGTGAAGCAGGCGCGAGCCCAGCTCCCGGCCGTCCGCACGGGCGTCGACTCGCCCGGTGAGACTCGCCTGCGGCTGCTCTTGACCGACGCGGGTCTCCCGGAGCCCGCGGTGAACTTCACCCTGCTCGATCGCGTCGGCGCTGCGATCGCGCGCGCAGACCTCGCCTATCCGATCGAGCAGATCGCGCTCGAGTACGAGGGCGACATCCACCGTGTCGACCGACGGGTCTGGATGAAGGATCTGCGGCGCCGCGAGCGGGTCGAGGATCTCGGCTGGCGGATGGTCCGCGTGACCGCCTCCGACCTCCACGAACCCGCCGCACTTCTCACACGTGTGCGAAAACTCCTCGCGAGACGTGAGTAGTTGCGGGTGTGGGGCCTCCCGCACCCGCAACCACTCACGTCTCGCGTAAGGGCGGGAAGGCGGGAGGGGGCTACCAGCGGGGGTGGATGGCGGCGCGGAAGTGGGTGTCGTAGATGGCGTGGACGGCGGGGTCGAGGTCCGGGAGATGCGGGAAGCGGGCCGCCTCGGCGTTGGACCGGGCCTGCTCGGCGGAGCGGGCGCCGGGGATGACGGTGGAGACGCCGGGCTGGGCGATGATCCAGGCGAGGGCGGTCTGCGCCGGGGTGAACCCTTCGGGGGCGAGCGCCGCGAACTCGCGGGCGGCGAGCACACCCTCGGCATAGTCGACGCCCGAGAAGGTCTCGCCCACGTCGAACGCCTCGCCGTGGCGGTTGTAGGAGCGGTGGTCGTCCGCCGAGAACTCGGTCTGCTCGGAGTAGCGGCCGGTGAGCAGTCCCGATGCGAGCGGCACGCGGGCGATGATCCCGACACCGGCTGCACGTGCGGCGGGCAACACCTCGTCGAGCGGCTTCAAGCGGAAGGCGTTGAGGATGATCTGCACGCTGGCGGTCCCGGGACGAGCGATCGCGGCGAGCGCCTCGTCGCAGGTCTCGACGCTGACGCCGTAGTTCGCGATCGCGCCGTCGGCCACCAGGGTGTCGAGGGCGTCGTACACCGCGTCGTTCGAGAAGACGGGGGTCGGCGGGCAGTGGAGCTGGACGAGGTCGAGCGTGTCGACGCCGAGGTTGCGGCGCGAGCGGTCGGTCCACTCGCGGAACTTCGCGAGGGTGAAGTTCGCGGGATCCTGCGCCTCCCGGCGGCCCATCTTGGTCGCGACGGTCAGCGGGAGGTCGGGTCGCGCCGCCCGGAACCGGCCGATGAGCTGCTCGCTGCGACCATCGCCGTAGACGTCGGCCGTATCGAAGAAGGTGACGCCGGCCTCGGCCGCCGCGTCGAGCACCTCGAAGGCGTCCTCCTCGCGCACGTCGCCCCAGTCGGCGCCGAGCTGCCAGGTTCCGAGTCCGACGACCGAGACCTCGCGGCCGGTCCTGCCCAGCGTCCGTTGCTCCATGCGCCCACCCTAGCCGGGCGGCTCACGGCCCACGGCCCACGGCCGGCGCCCCGCGGCCGGCGGCCGTGGCCCGCGGCGGGCGACGCCTCAGACGGCTACGGCAGCGCCCTCCGGTGCGGCCGTACCCGCGCGCCCCGCGACACCCGCCGACTCGGCGGCTCCCGCATCCGCGACCTCCGGCGCCGCTGCGGCCACCACCCGCTGGTTGCGGAAGTGCCCGACGGTCATCCCCATCAGCCCGAGCACCGCCCAGCCGAGCAGGATGAGCCACGACCCGCTCGCATCGGCGTCAGGGAAGTAGGACAGGTCGCGCAGCAGGGTGACGGAGGCGCCCGGCACGAACCACTGCCCGATCTCGCCCCACGGCCCGGCGATGAACTGCATCGGCTGAGCCGCAGCCGACAGGGGATTGCCGACGAGGATGGTGAGCACCGCGCCGAGCGGGATGCCCGCCGTGCCGATGAGCGCGTTCATCCCGACGATGAAAGCAGCGGTGGCGAACATCGAGAGGCCGACGGCGAGCGCGTTCACCGCGTAATCGCCCTGGAGGATGCCGAATCCGGCCTGCAGGACGGCGGCGACACCGAGACCGCCCACGACGGCGTACACGACGACCGCCGTCAGTCGCCGCCAGCTCCCGGCCACCAGCAGGGAGATCAGCACCCCTCCGAGCATCCCGCCGAGGACGAGCGGGAAGGAGGCCGCCGAGAGCCCGAGCCCGCGGGCGTCGGTCGAGGCGAGCGGGACGACGTCCGTGACGGCCACCGTGATGGTCGGCGCGACGGTCCCTGCGGGCGCCTGCCCCGCGGCGACGGCCTTCGCGACGGCGGCGGACGCCTGAGCGTTCGCCTGCTTCTGGATGGTCGCGGCGACCTGCCCGAGCAGCTGGCTGACCGCGGCGCCGTTCGCGGAGGCCGTGAGCACCTCCGGCCGGTCGCCGAGCACGATCGCTCCGTCGACTGCGCGAGTGCGGATGAGGTGCACGGCATCATTGCGGGAGGCGACCGTCGTCAGGTCGAAGACGCCGTCGGCGGACGAGGCGAGCTGCTTCTCGACCTGCGCGGCGGCAGCGGAGTCTCCGGCGACCGCGACGGGAAGGTCCTTGACCGTGGAGGTCATGGTCGGCCACAGGAAGGCCAGGACGACGACCAGCACGGCCACGGCGGCCCCGAGCGCGAGCAGGATCGAGCGCAGCCACGGCGTGTGCGGGGTGAGGGTGTTGCTGGACATGACGACGCCTCCATTAAAAACGAATGATCGTTCTTTATAGTGAGGCACAGCTCCGCTATTGTCAAGAACGAGCATTCGTTTTCGGAGCGCGAGGAGGGCGACGATGCCGAAGGTCACCGAGGAGCACAAGAACGCCCGGCGCGAGCAGATCGCGCAGGCGGCGCTCCGCCGTTTCGCCCGCTCGGGCTTCGCCGCGACGTCGATGGCCGACATCATCGAGGAGTCCGGCCTCTCGGCGGGTGCGATCTACGGCCACTACAAGAGCAAGGACGAGCTGATCCGCCTCGCCGTCGCGGAGATCATGGATGCGCGCTTCTTCGAGGTCGCGGCGGCGCGCGACAGCGACCCCCTCCCCTCGCCCGGTGCGGTCGTGAGGCTCCTGGTCTCCGGCCTCACGGAGCAGGTCGGCGAGCTCCAGCTCCTCCTCCAGGTCTGGGGGCAGGTGCCGATCAACCCCGAGCTCGGCACGGTGGCGGCCGAGATCGGCGAGCGGATCACCGGGATGCTGCGCGACTATCTGACGCACTGGTACGCGAGCGGCCTCGGCGTGCCGGAAGATCGCGCCGCAACGCTGGCCCAGCGCTATGTGAGCATCTACGTCGGCTTGGTCCACGGCTACGTCACGCAGTCGTCCCTCTTCACCGGCTTCGACGGCGAGGCCTACCTCACCGCGATCGACGAGATCGCGCTGCCGACCGACTGACGCGGATCGGCCGGGCCGGCCCCGGCGAGGGCGCGGCGCCCGCACACCTCACCCGCACGCCGTCGCGACCACCCGCGCGAGCCGTTTACGGATGATGTGGTCGTTGGCCTCCACGCGGTGCATGGTCACGTTGCGCAGCGCTTCGAGCACGGCGAGACTCCCGGGGGCGATGAAGGCGTCGAGCGTCCCGTAGACGACGTGCACCGGTACGCGCACGCGGGCGAGGTCACTGACGAGGGTCTGCCGCTCGATGCAGTTCTCCAGCGAGCGGACGAAGGGCGTCCAGTTGCGCTCGGTGATCTCGAAGACGCCCTTGATCGGGAGCGTGCGCGCCAGGATGGTGGCGTTCCGCATCGTGAACTCCTTGTTCGCCCGCAGGAACTCGTACGCGCGCAGGTAGGCACTGACTCGGGTGCGCACCCGCCGGTCGCCGATCGCGGCGGGCGGACCGTAGACCGGCGGGCCGACCAGCACCAGGCGGGTGAGCGCAGCAGGATGGTCGGCGGCGTACCGCGCCACGATCAGGCTCCCGAGCGAGTGCCCGATGAGCACGAACGGAGCGCGGAGCCGCAGCGACCGCAGTGTGCGATGCAGGGCGTCCACGTGCTCCTCGAGCGTGTACTGCGCATCCTCCGGCGCCGGCGAGCGGCCGAAGCCGAGGATGTCGATCGAGATCACCCGATGGGCCGGCTCGAGCAGAGGGACGAGGTTCTGGAACGTCACCGAGGACGACGCGATGCCGTGCACCAGGACGACGACCGGCCCCTCCCCCTCGTCACCGGCGACGTGGAGCAGCGGGGCGCGGCGGAACCAGCGGTCGAGGGTGTCGCGCAGCCGGCCCATGCCTCCATTATCCGTGCAGGCCTCTCAGGAGGCTGAGGAGTCGCGCGGCGGCACGGGTCGGTCCGGCCACCACGCCGGGGTGAGTCGCCCGATGAGGTCGAGCAGCCCGTCCACATCCCGCGGGCGCGGTCGGCTCAGCCAGACGTCGATCGCGCCGATCGTGCCGTCGGCGAGGTAGCGCGCGATGGTCCGGCGCTCGACGTCGTCGGACGCGGGCACGTCGACGCTGTGCTGGTCGAGCAGCAGTTCGATGGAGCCCTCGAAGTGCTCGCTCAGAAGGGCGTGGAGGCTGGAGCTGCCGCTCTCGGCGCCGAGGCCGCGCCGGTAGATCACGTCGTGCGCATCCACGTGCTGGAGCACCGCGCGCGTCACCCCGCGCACGGCGGCGGCCGCATCCTCCGGGGCGATGTCCACGAGGTACGCGGCGCGCAGCTCGTCGAGCTCCGAGCGCAGCACGCGCTGGAGCAGGTCGACGGGCGACGCGGCGTAGGTGTAGACGGTCGAGCGGTGGACGCCGGCCGCCGTCGCCAGCGCGGAGACCGACACGTCGGCGACCGGGCCGGCCGTCGCGAGATCGAGGATGGCCGCCGTCAAGCGGCCGAGGGTCTTCTCCTGGCGTGCATCCACTTTTCGATCGTACAATGGAGTTATCCGACAGGTGTCGGATATCTGAAGGGAGATTTTCATGGCTCAGTACGACGTCGCCGACCGGTCCGCGATCGTGACCGGAGGTGGCTCGGGCATCGGGCGCGCCGTGGCGCTCACCCTGGCGGCGAGCGGCGCAGCCGTCCTCGTCACCGACCTGAACGAGGAGCACGCGCAGGCCGTCGTGGCCGAGATCGAGGCCGCGGGCGGAAAGGCCGCCGCGCTCGCCGGCGACGTGACCGACCCCGCGTTCGGCGAGGCGAGCGTCGCCGCGGCGAACGCTCTGGCACCACTCAAGATCGCGGTCAACAACGCGGGCATCGGCGGCGAGGCCGCCACCGTCGGCGACTACTCGCTCGACAGCTGGCGCAAGGTCATCGAGGTCAACCTGAACGCCGTGTTCTACGGGATGCAGCCGCAGCTGAAGGCCATGGCCGCGAACGGCGGCGGTGCGATCGTCAACATGGCGTCCATCCTGGGCAGCGTCGGCTTCGCGAACTCGTCGGCCTACGTCACCGCCAAGCACGCGCTGCTCGGCCTCACGCAGAACGCCGCGCTCGAGTACGCCGCCGACAAGGTGCGCGTCGTCGCGGTCGGCCCCGGCTTCATCCGCACCCCGCTCGTGGAGGCCAACCTCTCCGCCGAGGCGCTCGCGTTCCTCGAGGGCAAGCACGCCCTCGGCCGCCTGGGCGAGCCGGAGGAGGTGGCCTCCCTGGTCGCGTTCCTCGCCTCCGACGCGGCGAGCTTCATCACCGGCAGCTACCACCTGGTGGACGGCGGCTACACCGCCCAGTGACCGGGCGACAGCCCGTATCGTGCACGGTCGCGCTCCCCTAGGCTGAGGAGCGTGACCGAGCGCGAGCTGTTGGGCGACGACCTCCTGGAGCGGTTCCGGGGCCGTGCGGCTGTCTACGACGCCGAGAACCGCTTCTTCGACGAGGACTTCGCCGAGCTGGTCGAGATCGGCTATCTGCGCGCTCTCGTGCCGACGGAGTTCGGCGGGCTCGGGCTGGGCCTCGAGCAGACGGCCCGGCTGCAGGTGCGCCTCGCCGGCGCCGCCCCGGCGACCGCCCTCGCCGTGAACATGCACCTGGTCTGGACGGGCATCGCGAAGACGCTGCACGACCGCGGCGACGACTCCCTCGACTTCGTGCTCCGGGAGGCCGGCGCGGGCGAGGTGTTCGCCTTCGGCCTCAGCGAGGCGGGCAACGACCTCGTGCTGTTCGGCTCGACGACGGAGGCGCGGCCCGCGGACGACGGCTCGTACACCTTCCACGGCCGCAAGATCTTCACCTCCCTCTCCCCCGCCTGGACGCGGCTCGGCACCATGGGACTCGACGCGACGAGCCCCGACGGCCCCAAGATCGTCTACGGCTTCGTCGACCGCGACGGCGGCGGCTTCGAGATCCGCGACGACTGGGACACCATCGGGATGCGCGCCACGCAGAGCCGCACGACGATCCTCGACGGCGCCCGCTCCCCCGCCGACCGGATCGTGCGCCGGCTGGATCCTGGGCCCAACCCCGACCCGCTGGTCTTCGCGATCTTCGCCAACTTCGAGATCCTGCTCGCGTCGGTCTACACCGGCATCGGCGCCCGCGCGCTCGACCTCGCCGTCGCCGCCGCCCACCGGCGCACCAGCCTGAAGGACGGCGGCCGCAGCTACGCGAGCGACCCCGACATCCGGTGGCGGGTGGCCGAGGCGGCGATCGATCAGGATGCGCTGCTCCCGCAGCTCGACGCCCTCGCTCGCGATATCGACACCCAGGCGAACCATGGCGCGCTGTGGTTCCCGAAGCTCGTCGGGCTCAAGGTTCGCGCGACCGAGACGGCTCGACGCGTGGTCGACCAGGCGATCCGGGTCTCGGGAGGCTCGACCTACTTCTCCGGGAACGAGCTCGGCCGGCTCTACCGCGACGTGCTGGCGGGCATCTTCCATCCCTCCGACGCCGAGTCCGCCCACAACACCGTGGCGAACGCCTGGCTCGGGCCGGCGGAGAGCTGACCGACCATGCAGCAGATCACCGCGCAGCACTTCTCCGAGCGGCTCCGGCGGGGAGCCGCACAGGCCCGCGCCGCCGGGTTCGACGCCCTGCTCGTCGCCCCAGGCCCCGACCTCGCCTACTTCGCCGACTACCTTCCGATCGCGACGACCGAGCGCATCACCCTCCTGGTCGTCCCGGCGGAGGGCGAGCCGACGATGATCGTTCCCGTGCTCGAGCACGACAGCGCCGCGGCCACCCGCGCAACCGGCGCCTTCCGCATCGTCGACTGGTCGGACGGGGAGGACGAGTACGTGCCGACCGCCGCGCTGCTCGACGCCTCCGGCCGGTACGCGGTGTCGGACGCGCTCTGGGCGATGCACCTCCTGGGTCTGCAGCAGAAGCTCCCGGAGGCGCGGTTCGCGGCGTTCTCGCGCGCCCTGCCGATGCTGCGCGCGGTGAAGGACGCCGATGAGATCGACCGGCTCGCCGCTGCGGGGGCTGCGGCCGACGCGACCTTCGAGGACATCCTCGGCGTCCGCTTCGCCGGGCGCACCGAGCGGGAGGTCGCGGCCGACCTCGATCGGCTGCTGCGCGAGCACGGCCACTCGCAGGTCGACTTCACCGTGGTCGGCTCCGGCCCCAACGGCGCCAACCCGCACCACGAGGCCGGCGATCGGACGATCGCCGAGGGCGATATGGTCGTGCTCGACTTCGGCGGCCTGATGGACGGCTACGGGTCCGACACCACGCGCACGGTGCACGTCGGCGAGCCGACCGACGAGGAGCACGAGGTCTTCGAGATCGTGAAGCGCGCCCAGCAGGCGGCGTTCGAGGCCGTCGCCGTCGGCATCCCGCTGCAGGAGATCGACCGCGTCGCGCGGACCGTCATCCGGGATGCGGGATACGCCGATTTCTTCATCCACCGGGTCGGACACGGCATCGGCACCACCACGCACGAGCCGCCGTATCTGGTGGAGGGCGAGGAGCTGCCGATCGAGGCCGGGATGTGCTTCTCGATCGAGCCGGGGATCTACCTGCCCGGCCGGTTCGGCGTGCGCATCGAGGACATCGTGGTCGCGGCGGAGGACGGCGCGCACCGGCTGAACAACACGAGCCGCGAACTGCACCTGGTCCAGTGACGCGCGCACCCGAGGTCCTCTCCCCCGCGGCGGAGCACGATGCCGAGCGCAGACGCGCCCTCCGCCGGATGAAGATCCTCGCGACGTCGCTGCTCGTCGTCGCCGCCGTGATCTTCACCGTCGCCTTCGCGCTGCAGGACCGCTACCCCTGGCTCGGCTACGTGCGGGCGGCCGCGGAGGGGGCCATGGTCGGCGCGCTCGCGGACTGGTTCGCCGTGACCGCGCTGTTCCGGCATCCCCTCGGCCTGCGCATCCCGCACACGGCCATCATCCCGACCCGCAAGGACGAGATCGGCGAGAGCCTCGGCGAGTTCGTGGAGACCAACTTCCTCGCCGACGACGTCGTCGCGGGCAAGCTCGCGTCGATCGACATCGCGGGCGCCATCGGCGGCTGGCTGGCCGAACCGGAGAACGCGCGCCGCGTCGTGGCGGAGGGCTCGGCCGCGACCGTCGGGCTGGCCGGGCTGCTCGACGACGAGCGGATGCGGGACGCGATCGAGGCGGTCGTGCGCACGCACCTGATCGCGCCGGCGTGGGGGCCACCGCTCGGCCGGCTGGGCGAGAAGGTGCTCGCCTCCGGCGGCCAGCGCGAGGTCGTGGACCTGGTACTGGACCGGGTGGACGAGTGGCTCGCCGGTCATCCCGACGCCTTCGCCACCCTCGTCTCGCGCCGGCTGCCCTCCTGGGTGCCGTCGTTCGTCGACCGGATGGTGGACGACCGGCTGCACGCGGAGGCGCGGCGCTTCCTCGGCGACGTGCGGCGGGATCCCGAGCACCGGATGCGGCACGCGATCGACGACGCGCTCGGCCAGCTCGCCGATCGGCTGCAGCACGACCCCGACACGATCGCCCGGCTCGAGGGCGCCAAGGAGCGCGCCTTCGACGACCCGCGCATCCGGGAGCTCGCCGCGTCGGCGTGGGAGGCGGCGCGGAATGCCGCGGTCGGCGCCCTGTCCGACCCGGAGAGCGAGTTGCGAAGCCGTGCGGAAGTCGCCCTCGCCGACGCCGCCCGCCGCGTCGCCGCGGACCCTGAGCTCCGCGCCTCGCTCAACGCCCGCATCACCGATGCCGCGCTGCACCTCGTGACCGCCTACCGGCACGACATCGCCGGGGTCATCAGCGAGACCGTGCGCGGGTGGGATGCGGCCGAGACGACCGACAAGATCGAGACGCAGGTCGGTCGCGACCTGCAGTTCATCCGGATCAACGGCACCGTCGTCGGGGCGCTCGCGGGGCTCGCGATCTACACGGTCGCGACGCTCATCGCCGCCGCGGTCCGCTGACCGCCTGGCGAGATTTGTGCCAAATGTCGTGAAAGGCGGCGCCATTCACGACATTTGGCACAAATCGCCCCGGGGGAGGAGGACGTGCGAGGCCGTCAGGCGGTGCGGCGCAGCGCGCGGCGGCGCACGAACGGCATCGCGACGAGCCGCCAGCCCACGAGGAAGACGCCCAGCACGACGAACGCGACGGCGATGAAGCTCGGCTGCACGCCCTGTCCCGCGGAGGTGCGGATGAGCATCCCGAGCGCGACGGTCATCAACCAGATCGGGATGCCGGGCCAGACCACGGCGAGCGGACGGCGCCAGGCCCAGGTGACGAGCCAGCCGGCGATCAGCGCGACGAGGAACGGCCAGAGCGTCGTCATCAGGCCGGTGAACCCGGCCGTCTCGCCGTGACTACGGCGCCCGACCAGCACGAAGATCAGCACGAAGGCGACGTCGATGACGAATGCCACGAGGGCCGACCTCCAGGGTTTCACGCGTCGATGCTACGCGCCGATCCCCGTGCATTCGCTGGGTGCTGGGAGGGCGTTGCCCGTCACTAGACTGGCCTCAGCCCGCCGACGAGCCCTGGAGCATCCGTGCCGAATTCCGACTTCCTCGACCAGCCATCGCTTCCCCGCCCGGACATCACGCCGAGTGAAGCCGCCGCCATCGCCTCCGGACGCTTCGGCCTGAGCGGCGCGGTCACCGAGCTCGGCAGCCAGCAGGATCGCAACTTCCTCGTCGACACGGGCGAGAGCCGATTCGTGCTCAAGATCGCGAATCCCGTCTTCACGACGGACGAGCTGCTCGCCCAGAACGCCGCACTCACGGCCCTTGCCGATTCCGGTATCCGCGTGCCCGCCGTCGTCCCCGCGATCGACGGAGCCGAGCTGGTCGCGGCCGACGTGCGCGGGGTGGAACTGCACGCCCGCGTGCTGACCTTCCTCGACGGCGAACCGCTCACCGAGGTCGCCCGCCTCAGCACCGAGCAGCTGCGCACCCTCGGCACGCTCGCCGGGGGGATCGCCGCCGGCCTGGCCGGTCTGGAGCACGCGGGGCTCGACCGCTCGACGCAGTGGGACTCGCGGATCGGCGGGGAGGTCGTCGACCTCCTGCTCGACCACGTGGAGCAGCCCGCAAAGCGCCGCGTCGTCCGCGCCGCCGCCGATGCCGCGCTCGCCCGGCTCGAACCCCTGCGCTCCCGCCTCCGGGTGCAGGCGACGCACGGCGATGTGACCGACGACAACATCGTGCTCGGCGAGTCCGGCCCCGGCGTCATCGACTTCGGCGACGTCGCGGACGGCTGGCTCGCCGGAGACCTCGCCGCCACCGTGACGAGTGTGCTGCACCACGTGCCGGAGGAGCCGTTCTCGGCCGTGCTCGACGTGGTCGCGGCGTTCCACGAGCGCTCCCCGCTCGACGATGCGGACCTCGCGGCGCTCTGGCCGCTGGTGGTCCTCCGCGGCGCGGTGCTCGTCGTCAGCGGCGAGCAGCAGGTGGCGCTGGATGGCGACAACCGGTACGCCGACGAGAACCGCGCCCACGAATGGCTGGCGTTCGACGTCGCCCGCCGCATCGACGCGGACGAGATGGAGGCCCTCCTCCGTCACCGCCTGGCCGGCACCACGACGCTCCCCGAGCTCGGCCGACTGATCGCCGTGGAGAGCAGCCCCGCGAACCTCGCCGACCTGTCGGTGCTCGGCCGGGATCAGGACGCCGGGGCATGGACCGCGGCGTCGGCCGAGGACGATGTGCTGGCCCGCGTCTGCCGGGAAGCCGGGCACGCCATCACCCGCTACGGTGAGGCGCGCCTGACCCGTGCGGTCCGCGATCGTGCCGAGGCAACTGCGACGGTGGCCCTCGGCGTCACCTTCGACGCCCCCGCCGGCATGCCCGTCCTCGCTCCGTTCGCGGGCGAGCTGTCGCTGGTCGAGGGCGCCTGGGCCCTCCGCGCCGACGGGGTCGACCTGTGGCTCGACGGCCTGACCCGCCCCCTCACGACCGCGACGGTCGCCGCGGGCGACGAGATCGGCACGACCATCCGGCTCACCGCCCAGCTCGGCCGGACGGGCGGCGGCCGCCCGCCTGCGTTCGTCACCCCGACCGCCCCGTTCGCACTGTGGTCCGTCGTCTCCCCCGACCCGTCCGACCTCTTCGGGCTCGACGTCACCGCCTCCATCCCGGATCCCGCCGGAGCGCTCGCCCGCCGAGACGACACCTTCGCGCGCGTGCAGGAGCACTACTTCGCCCATCCCCCGCTCATCGAGCGCGGCTGGCGGCACCACCTCTTCGACACGCGCGCACAGAGCTACCTCGACATGGTGAACAACGTGACGCAGATCGGCCACGGCCACCCGCGGCTCGTGGAGGCGGTCCGCGACCAGTGGGCACGGCTCAACACCAACTCGCGCTTCCACTACGAGGAGCTCTCGCGGTACACCGAGCGCCTGGCCGAGCTGGCACCGGAGGGGCTCGACACCGTCTTCCTGGTCAACTCCGGAAGCGAGGCGGTCGACCTCGCGCTGCGCCTCGCGCAGACCCACACCGGCCGCCGCACCGTGCTCGCCGTGAAGGAGGCCTACCACGGCTGGACCGTCGGCTCCGACTCCGTCTCCTCGTCTCTGGGCGACAACCCGCGCGCACTCGAGACACGGCCCGACTGGGTGACGCTCGTCGCCGCCCCGAACTCCTTGCGCGGCGTGCACCGCGGCCCCGACTCGGCGGCCGCCTACCTCGCCGATCTCGACGACGACCTGACGGCCCTGGATGCGGCCGGCGTCGACGTCGCGGGCTACATCGCCGAGCCGGTCTTCGGCAACGCGGGCGGCCTCATGCTGCCAGACGGCTACCTCGCCGGCGTCTACGAGCGCATCCGCGCCCGCGGCGGCGTCTGCATCGCCGACGAGGTGCAGGTCGGCTTCGGCCGTCTCGGCCACTACTTCTGGGGTTCGCAGCAGCAGGGCGTCGTGCCCGACGTCATCACCATCGCCAAAGCGGTCGGCAACGGACAGCCCCTCGGCGCGGTGATCACCCGCCGGGAGATCGCGGAGTCGTTCGCGGCCGAGGGCTCCTTCTTCTCATCCGCCGGCGGCAGCCCCGTCAGCTCCGTCGTCGGGCTCACCGTGCTCGACGTCATGCGCGACGAGCGCCTCCAGGAGAACGCGGTCACGGTCGGCGACCACCTCGCCGACCGGCTGCGCGAGCTCGGCGAGCGGCACCCGATCGTCGGCGCCGTGCACGGGATGGGCCTCTACCTGGGCGTCGAGCTGGTGCTCGACCGCGCCGAGATGACCCCGGCGACCGCCGAGGCGTCCCTCGTCTGCGACCGGATGCTCGCCGAGGGCGCCATCGTGCAGCCGACCGGGGACTTCAAGAACGTGCTGAAGATCAAGCCGCCGCTGTGCATCACCCGCGAGAGCGCGGACCGGTTCGCGGACGCGCTCGACCTCGTGCTGGCGACGCTCTAGTCACGGCCGGGCGGCCGCAGTTCCGCCGCCGCCCGCGCCGCGATGGCGTCGGCGACGGCGGTGAGCGCCGCCGACCGCATCGACCACTGGTGCCAGTGCAGGGCGACCGCCTCCTCCCCGCCGTCGTCGAGCACGGTCAGGCGACCGGCGGCGAGGTGCCCGGCGGTCTGGAGGTCGGGCAGCATCCCCCAGCCGAGACCGAGCTCCGCCGCGCGCACGAACTCGGTCGAGGCGGGCACGTACTGCCGGGGCGGCCGGGCGGTGGGAGCGAAACGGGCCAGGTAGCGGTCCTGGAGGGCGTCCTTGCGGTCGAACACGAGCATCGGTGCGACGGCGGCGGCCTGCGGAGACCATCCCTCCGGCGCCCACCGTTCGACGAACGCGGGGCTCGCGACCGGCCGGTAGACCATGGCGCCGAGGGGCGAGACGGTGCACCCCTGCACGGCATCGGGGTCGGAACCGATCGCCGCCATCGCCGTGCCGTCGCGCAGCCGGTCGAGCGTGTGCTCCTGGTCGTCGAGGGTGAGGTCGAAGACCAGGCCCGGGAGGCTCGCGAGCGCCGGCAGCACCCACGTCGCCAGCGAGTCGGCATTGACGACCAACGGGATGGTCGTCGCGGCCCCGCCTGCGGCATCCAGTTCGGCCGCGGCCTCCTCCTCCAGGAGTGCGACCTGCCGGGCGAGGCGCATAAGCACCCGGCCGGCCTCGGTCGGCTCGATCGGCTTGGTGCGGCGCACGAGCACCCGGCCGGTCTGCTCCTCCAGCGCTTTCACCCGCTGACTGACTGCCGACGGCGTCACGTGCAGAGCGACGGCGGCGCGCTCGAACGTGCCGTGGTCGATCACGGCGGCGAGGGTCTTCAACTGCTCGGCGTTCGCATCCATCATCAGCGATGCTAATGCTTCGTAAGAAAGACAAGCTGTACTGAAGGTGTATTCCGCCCATAGTGTCGAAGCGTGCTCGCGATCTTCTTCACCGGCCTCGGTTCCGGCGCCTCCCTCATCGTCGCCATCGGTGCGCAGAACGCGTTCGTTCTGCGACAGGGGCTCCGGCGCGAGCACGTGCTCCCGGTCGTCGCGATCTGCGTGCTCAGCGACGCCCTGCTGATCGCCGCCGGCGTGGCCGGGATCGGGGCGCTCGTGAAGGCCGCGCCGCTCGCCCTCGAGATCGTGCGCTGGGTCGGCTTCGCGTTCCTCCTCGGCTACGCGGTGTTCGCGGCGCGGCGCGCGCTGAAGCCGTCGACGCTGACGGCGGCGTCGGGTGTCGCGCCGTCCCTCCTGGCCACGGCCGGGATGTGCCTCGCGATCACCTGGCTCAACCCGCACGTCTACCTCGACACCGTGCTGCTGCTCGGCTCCCTCTCGGCCGATCACGGCGATCCCGGCCGCTGGGTCTTCGGTGCGGGGGCCGCGACCGCGAGCCTGCTCTGGTTCAGCGTGCTCGGCTTCGGCGCCCGCTTCGCCGCCCCGCTCTTCGCGCGCCCGATGTCGTGGCGGATCCTGGATGCCGGGATCGCGGTCCTCATGGTCGTGCTGGCAGTGCTCCTGGTGGTGTGATCGCCCGGCCGGGAATCCCGCGGTCGCCACGACGGTTGCGCCTCTCGTGAGCATCATCGAAACGGACGCACCCGCCGCCCCCGACCTCGTGGCCTCCGGCGTGCTCACCGAACGCACGGCCCGGATGCTGGAGCAGATGCTCGCGGCCATGGACTGGACCCTCGTCGACTTCGCCCGGCACCAGCTCTCCTCCGGAGAGGCCATCGGCGGCCGCGTACGCGAGGTCCCCTTCTTCCTCGTGCTGAGCGGAGAGATCGAGCTGCGCACCGACGCGGAGACCAACCGGCTGCGCGGCGGCGACTTCGTGCTGCGCACGCGGCCGACCGCGTACCGTGTGCACGCCTTCGGCGACGCCGAGGTCGTGGCGGGTTCGCTGCGCCTCGCCGCCGGCACCGAGCATCCCCTCGCCCGCGCCCTTCCCGAAGCGCTCATCGCGTGCCAGCTGCTGCGGCGGGATGCGCACCTCAATGCGCTCGCGCAGGCCCTCGTGGCCGAGGTCGCCAGCGCGCGACCCGCGTCGTGCGCGTTCGCCGGCCGGCTCGTGAGCGTGCTCGCCGCCTCGGCGGTGCGGGCGTGGGTCGAGAACGGCTGCGCTCCGGACGGCTGGCTCCTGCCGGCGAGCGACCCGCACATCGCGCGCGCCGTCGACGCCATCCGCGACGACCCGGGCGGCGCGTGGACGCTGGAGCGGCTCGCCCGTGTGGCCAGCACCTCCCGCTCCGCCTTCGCCGAGCGGTTCCACACCGTCGTCGGCGAGCCTCCCGCGCGCTACCTGCTGCGGGTGCGGATGGAGCGGGCCAAGTCCCTTCTCGCCGACGACCGCGTCAGCGTGGCCCAGACCGCGGTCTCGCTCGGCTACGGGTCGGAGGCTGCGTTCAGCCGCGCCTTCCGCCGCCACACCGGCACGAACCCGTCCGCGTGGCGGCGGCTGGCCGCGACCGCCTGACAACCGGCCGCCTGCCGTCAGCCTGCAGCCGTCAGCCGCGGCGCGGGAACCAGCGCCGGGTGGAGGCGATGAGCAGGCCGCCCAGCACGGCCGAGATCCCGCCCGCCACGAACACCACGGAGACGCTCGTCGCGTCGATCAGCACGCCGCCCACGACGGCGCCGGTCGAGATGCCGAGCTGGAACGTGGCCACGGTGAGCCCGCCCGCGCTCTCCATGCGCTCCGGCTCGACCCGTGCCGACCAGGTCTGCGCCATGGTCGGCACGCCGCCGAAGGCCATGCCCCAGACGGCCACCGCGATGAAGGCGAAGACGACCGAGCCGGTCGAGAACGAGAAGACGATGACAGCCGCGCCGAGGATCGTCGGCAGCACGACGAGCGTCGTCGCCAGCCGCTTGTCGACCACCGATCCGGTCACCAGATTGCCGATCAGACCACCGACGCCGTAGACCGCGAGGAGGACGGCGATCCCGCCGGCGCCCAGTCCGGAGATGCTCTCGGCCGCAGGACGGATGTAGGTGAAGCTCGCGAAGTGCCCGGCGACGATCAGCAGCACGCCGACGAGTCCGACGATCATCGCCTTCGACCGGATGGTCGCGACCAGTGCCCGCAGGCCGGTCCCGGCCGCGGCCGGCACGGACGGCATGACGACCGCCATCACGACGATGGCGATCACGGTGGCGCCCGCGACGGCGAAGAAGACGACGCGCCATCCGGCCAGCGAGCTGATCAGGGCGCCCAGCGGCACGGCGGCGACGGTCGCCGCGGACACACCCGTGTTGACGACCATCATCGCCCGGCCGAGGTGACGCGGCGGCACGAGGTGCGCCGAGACCGCGAGGGCCATCGACCACGTGCCCGAGATCGCCATGCCCAGCGCGATGCGGGCGATCACGACCATCCAGAAGGCCGGTGCGATCGCCGTCACCAGGTTGGCCGCGAGCGCCAGGATGAGCAGTCCGAGCAGGAGGCGCCGCCGGTCGAGCCGCGGGAAGACCAGTGCCGTCGCCGGACCCGCGATCACGCCCACCAGCGCCGTCGCGGTCACGACCTGGCCCGCGACCCCTTCGGTCACCCCGAACTCGGCGGCCATCGACGGCAAGAGGCTCGCCGGCAGGAACTCGCTGGTCACCAGCACGAAGACCCCGACGAGGAGCGCGACGACGCCGCCCCAGCGCGCGGTCTCGCCGCCGGGCGCGTTCTGCGCGCGGACCGCGGCGGTCGGAGAGGTCGGAACGGTGTCGCTGACTGTCATTCCTCCATGCTGGCGGCGTGCCGACGCCTGCACCTGATCGGTCGTCCGGAGGTGATGACTCTGCGTCCGGATCGTCACCTGAGACGCCCGGACAAGCAGAAAGGCCGCTCTCGCGAGCGGCCTTTCCGTGCTTTCCGGTGGAGCTAAGGAGATTCGAACTCCTGACCTCTTCGATGCGAACGAAGCGCGCTACCAACTGCGCCATAGCCCCGGGGAACTGCTCTGAAAGCCTAGCACCCCACCCGCGCCGAGTTGAAATCGAGCACCGCTCAGCTCGCGGCCCGGCGGCGGCGGAGCACCGCGTCGAGGTCGATGGCGCCGTCGGCCGATTCGCCGACGATGCCCATGCTGGCGTAGCGGCTCGGGATGGGCTCCGGCGCCGGGGCGACGGGGGCGATCCGCGGAAGGGAGGCGACGGGCGCCTCGGCCACCGCGACGGGACGCAGCGGGACGGGAGGAGCGACAGGAGCGGGCGCCGCGATCTCAGCGGCCTTGCGGTCGAAGTCGGCCCGAGCGGCGGCGCGGCGCAGCTCGGTGGCGGCGTCGACGGACGCCATGGCGGCGGCGGCCACCGTCCCGGGCGAGAGGTGCAGCGGCTTGGGGAGCGGACGCGGCGTCCAGCTCTGGCGCAGCCGCTCCTGCACGGGGAGGTCGTGCTGCGCGTCGTCGTAGATGGCGGGTGCGGCCGGGATGGTGACGGCACGGGTGGGCGCGGCAGGCGCCTCCTGCGGCTGGGCCAGGCGGCCGAGCATCCCGAGGGCGGCGACCGAGACGGCCGCGGACAGGGCGGGGACGAGCCAGGCGCCCGTCGAGAGCATCACGCCGGTGCCGGCGATCACGCCGATCACCCCAGCCACGAGGACGAGGGTGCTCAGAGCCCGCGCACGACGCAGCCGGCGGCGGCGCTGCGGGGAGAGGACGGGGCGTCGGCTCTCGGCCGTCGCGATGGCGCGCGCACGCTGGGCCGCTGCGGCACGGGAGGCCCGCTCGACAGCGATCGCCGCGGTCGCCGCACGCTCGGCCTCCTCGGCCGCGATGCGCCGCTCCTCGGCGATGGCGTGCTCGCGCCGGGCGTGGGCCGCGGCCTCCGCGCGCGCCTCGACGAGTTGACGCTGCTCGGCACGCCGGAGCACGCGCTGCTGCTCGGCGACGGTGCGGGCCGTGGCCTCCATGCGCACCTCGTCCGGCAGCTCGCTGGTCTCGGCGAGGATGCGGAGGGTCTGCTGCAGCCGGACCGCGTTGCGCTCGGTGGCGACGTACTCGCGGCGGCGGAGCCAGACGGGGATCAGATAGGCGAGCCACAGCACCGCCGCGATCGCGACGACGACCCCTCCGCCCATCACATCCCCGTTCATGTCTCTACGCTACGGGGCGGCACCCGTGCGGCCGGGGCAGACGGAGGGTGTGTCTCAGCGGATCCGGGCGATCGGCAGGGGCAGGGCGGCGGCCGCGACGTCCTCCGCGGTCACCGTCGCGGCGTCCGCCGGAACGGCTCCGTCGCGCCAGCGTCGCAGCACTCCCTGGGTCAGCTCCTCCGAGACGAGACCGAAGCAGAAGTGGTCGCGCCAGTCGCCGTTGATGTGGATGTAGCGGCGGCGCAGACCCTCGTAGCGGAAGCCGAGCTTCTCGACCACGCGCAGGCTGGGCTTGTTCTCTGGGCGGATGCAGATCTCCATCCGGTGCAGGCCCAGCTGGTAGAAGCAGTAGTCCGTGGCGAGGGCGACGGCCGTCGGCGTGATGTCGCGCCCGGCGAACTCCTGCGCGATCCAGTAGCCGATCGTCGCGCTCGACAGCGACCCGTAGGCGATGGACGAGACGTTCAGCTGGCCGGCGAGCTTGCCCTCGTACTCCACGATGAACGGGAGACCGTGCCCGGCCCGGGCGTTCGACAGCAGCGAGCGGATGCTGGCGCGCGTGTCGAAGGACCCGGGCGCATACGGGCTGGTCGCCTCCCACTGCCGCAGCCATCCGCGGTTGTCGAGCAGGGAGCGTTCGAGCGCGCGGGCGTCGCGCAGCCGGATGGGGCGCAACCCCACCGGCCCCTCACCGAGGGTGGGGACGACGATCGCCACGGGCATCTCTCCTTCGTGCGGGCTGCTGTGCAGGTGCGTTCTGCAGTGGGCGGGTTCGAGGGGCTCTAGGAGATCGGCTCGCCGACGGGCTCGGCCGGCATCTCCTCGATGACCTCGTCCGGGGTGTCGTCGAGGCCCTTCGCGAAGTCCTTCAGCCACGGGCGCAGGTCGGGCCCGAGGTCCTCGCGGTCGGAGGCGAGCTGGATGATGGCCTTGATGTAGTCGAGGCGGTCACCGGTGTCGTAGCGGCGGCCGCGGAAGACGACGCCGTAGACGCCGCCGGTCCAGTCGGGGGCGTGCGCCATCGACTGCAGCGCATCGGTGAGCTGGATCTCGTTGCCGCGGCCCGGCTCCGTGCGCTCGAGCACGTCGAAGACCTCGGGACGCAGGATGTAGCGGCCGATGATCGCGTAGTTCGACGGGGCGTCCTTCTTGTCCGGCTTCTCCACCAGACCGGTGATGCGCACGACGTCGTCCTCGTCCGTCGGCTCCACCGCGGCGGCGCCGTAGAGGTGGATGCTGTCGGGGTCGACCTCCATCAGCGCGATGACCGTGGTGTTGAGCTCGAACTGGACCTCGAGCATCCGCTTGAGCAGCGGGTCCCGGGAGTCGATGATGTCGTCGCCGAGCAGCACGGCGAAGGGTTCGCGGCCCACGTGCATCTTGGCGCGGAGGACGGCGTGGCCGAGGCCCTTGGGGTCGCCCTGGCGCACGTAGTGCATGTCGGCGAGGGCGGTGGAGTAGTTGACCTTCTCGAGGCGGTCGGTGTCGCCCTTGGCCCGGAGGGTGTCCTCCAGCTCGGCGTTGCGGTCGAAGTGGTTCTCCAGCGCGTTCTTGTTGCGCCCGGTGATCATGAGCACGTCGTGCAGGCCCGCGTCGACGGCCTCCTCGACGACGTACTGGATGGCCGGCTTGTCGACGACGGGCAGCATCTCCTTGGGCATCGCCTTGGTGGCGGGCAGGAAGCGGGTGCCGAGGCCCGCCGCCGGAATGACAGCTTTGGTGACGTGGTTAGCCATGCCGCCTACAGTATCCGCATTTCCTCCGGGGTCACGGCCCCATCTTCTAGGATTGCGCTATGGACCCGGATACTGCCGCCCACCGCAAACGCGCTCTGCGCGCAGAACTGCGGGAGCGGCGACAGAACCTCACCAGCACCGAGCGCGCGAGCGCGACCGCCGGTCTCACCCGCCATCTCGTCGATCTCACGACCGACCTGAACGTGCGATCGGTCGCCTGCTTCCTCTCGACCACCATCGAGCCGGACACGCGCCCGTTCCTCAACTGGGCGCACGCGCAGGGCCTCCGGGTGCTCCTCCCGATCTCCCGCGAGGACGGCCTGCTCGACTGGACCACCGGCGACGGCGAGACCGAGACCGAGGGTCTGTTCGGGATGCCCGAGGCCGTCGGCGAACTGCTCGGCCCCATCGCGATCAACGACGTCGACCTCATCCTCGTCCCGGCGGCGGCGGTCGACGCCTCGGGCATGCGGATGGGCTGGGGGCGCGGCTATTTCGACAAGACGCTCGGGAGCATGGAAAAATGTCCCCCGGTGTACGCCGTCCTCTTCGACGGCGAGCTCGTGGACGAGGTCCCGCGCGAGCGGCACGACCAGGCGGTCGACGGCGTCGTCACCCCGACGCGCATCGTCCAGTTCACCTGACCCACCCGACCCGACCGACGCACGTGAAATAAGCGGAAACTGATGCCCACCTACTCCTATGCCTGCCGCGACTGCGGCCACGCCTTCGACATCCAGCAGGCGTTCACCGATGACGCGCTCACGGTCTGCCCGAACTGCGGCGGCCAGCTGCGCAAGGTCTTCGGGGCCGTCGGGGTGACCTTCAACGGCTCCGGGTTCTACCGGACCGACTCGCGTGGTACGAAGAGTTCGGGAGTGTCGGGCGGCTCGTCGTCCGGCGGCTCGTCCACGGGGGGCTCGTCATCGTCGGGGTCCTCGTCGTCGGGCGGCTCCTCGTCGTCGGGAGGCTCGTCCTCCTCCGGCGGTTCCGGCTCGTCCGGCGGGTCGTCCTCGGGCGGCTCGTCCTCCGGCGGCTCCGGCTCCTAAGCTCGACCCCACCCTTGCACCACCACAGGCGAAAGGATCGATCGTGATCAAAGGCTTCAAAGAGTTCATCCTCCGCGGAAACGTGATCGATCTGGCGGTCGCCGTCGTCATCGGCGCCGCGTTCACCGCGGTGGTGAACTCGATCGTCGGCAACATCTTCAACCCGCTCATCAGCGCGATCTTCAAGGCCGACAGCCTCGACAACGCCCTGGACGTGCCGATCGGCGACGCGACCATCAAGTTCGGCGCGGTCGTCGGAGCGATCATCAGCTTCGTCATCGTCGCAGCGGTCGTCTACTTCGTCTTCGTCTACCCGCTCAACCTGGTCAAGGAGCGCGCCGAGCGCCTCCGCAAGAAGGGCGTCGTCGAGCCCGACGCTCCCGTCACCGACCTGGACCTGCTCACCGAGATCCGCGACATCCTGCAGGCGCAGCAGTCCCCGCCGCAGGCGACCGGCAAGCACTCCGACCCGCAGGTCTGATCCCGGCGCAGACCAGCGCCCGTCAGTAGTGCGGCGGCACGTCCCGCCGCAGCTGTTCGTCGTTCGTTCCGAACGACGGCGAGTGGTCCGTGTCGTCCTCCGCGGCCTCCGGCCGCAGGTGCGGCGTGGGGTCGGCGCCCTGTGCGCCCGCGCGCTGCACGCGTCGGTGGCGACGGGTGCGCGGCTGATCGGAGGTGCTGTCGGTCATCTCTCCAGAGTATCCGCCGCGCACGCGGGAGGCGGACGCGGTGGTGTGTGAGAACCGCGGAGTGAGAGCATGATAAATGCAGAACATCTACGCCATATCACTTCATTCTGAGTGTGACCAGAGCGCCGTGACCACAGGTTCTCGCTAAAATCTCGGGGACCTTCGACGATCGCTCCTCCGTCCGCCATTCGGTGACGGCTCGCGTCGGCGACGAATGGAACAGGCGGTAGGAAAGCGATGCCCGATCCCGAGATGACGCGGCGGCAGTCCCGTGCGCTCCAGCGCCCGTCACGGAGGCGAGAGATCGTCCGCTCCCTGATGACGGGGGTCGGCGTGACGCTCGCGATCGGGTTCGTCGTCGCGTCCGCGATCTACCTGACGCAGCCCTCGACGAGCATCGCCGGCGCGTCCTCCTCCGAACCGTCGGAAGCGCCCGCGGCGGTCGCACCGAAACCCGCGGCACCCGTATCGAAGCCCGCTGCCGGTGAACCGTTCGCCGTTGCCGAGCCCGTCCCGCTTCCCACCCGCGAGGACGGTTCCCCCCTCCGAGTCCTCGTCCTGGGCGATTCCGTGGCCGGCAACATGTACCAGGCGCTCCGGGACTTCCGCACGGCCGATCTGGTCCCTCGTTCGATCTCGTACGGAGGCTGCGGACTGTTCGACGCCGAGAAGGCGAGGGCCGGCAACGGTTGGACGATGGACTCGAAGAAGTCGTGCTGGGGATGGCGGGACAAGCTCGGCGCGATCGAAGACGACGCCCGGCCCGATGTCATCGTCGTGCACAACAAGTGGGATGTGGAGGACCAGTTCTACCAGGGCGCCTGGATCTCGCCGTGCCAGCCGACATGGACAGCGCGTTACCGTGCCCAGCTCGGCCTCCTCGTCGACACCACCGCTCAGTTCGAGAACCCTCCGCTCATCCTGATGTCCAAGATCGCCCCCGCTCCTGGTCCCCCACCGTCACCCCCGAACGCCTGAAGTGCAAGACGGACGTCGAGTCGGAGTTGTTCGCGGCGCACTCGCGGGTCCGGCCTCTCGATCTCGACGAGGCCGTGTGCCCGGGCGGAGAGTGCGCGACGAAGACATCGACGGGTGCGGCGATCTACCGCGTCGACCGCGTGCACTTCACGGCGGAGGCCATGCAGCTCATGGCTCCGTGGATCGAGGCGAACATCGCCGCCGCCTACCCGTCGCGTTCGCCCGCCTGACTCCCGCTCTGACGACGACGCCGCGGTCGCCTCAGACGGGGATGGTGATCGGTGCCGTCTCGGTGCCGGGCTCCCCCGCGCCGATGAGGCGCGCGATGCGGACCGCGACCGCGTCGGGGTCGGCGAAGAGCTCGAAGCTGTGCACGCGGAGGTAGTGCCAGCCGAGGCGGCGGAGCACGTCGGGCCGCAGGCGCAGCGACTCGCGCAGGCTGCCCTTGTTGACGTCCTCGTCGGTCTCGACGACGACGGCGCGGCCCTCGTGCGAGGCGATCAGCGTGAGCTTGCCGCGGTAGCCGAGGTGCACGTCGAGCCCGCGCCGGGCCAGGCGCTTGGCGAGGTCGATGATCATCGGGTCCGCGTCGGGGCTCAGGTGCTCGGGCGCGGCCGCCTGGATCTCGTCGGCCTCCCCCAGCACCTGCGCGAGCGCGGCGATGCCGTGACGCATGCGGGACTCGTCGATGTCGTCCGGCTTGAAGCAGGAGACGATGTCCATCCCCCGGCGCGCGCGGGTCATGCCGATCGCGAGCAGGCGGTCGCCGCCCGGCTCGGCGAGGGCGCCGAAGTTCGACAGCAGGCGGCCGTGCGGGGTGCGGCCGTAGCCGATCGAGAAGATGACGCGGTCACGGCTCTGCCCGACGGACTGATCGAGCGTGACGACGGTGAACGGCTCGGCGCGGTCGCCCAGGATGAAGTCGGCGAGGTCGGTGCGCTTGGCGAAGGCCGCGAGCACCGCCTGGTTGACCCGCACCGCGTGCCGGTCGCTCGCCGAGATGACCATGAGGGATTCGCGGGGCCGCTCGATGGCGTGCTGCAGGACGAGCTCGACCACCTTCGCGACCTCGGCGTCGGTGCTCTCCACCGCTCCGGTGTCGCTGTCGGGCATGCCCTGGCCGCCGGACACGTAGTGCAGCGCGAGGCTGCCGTGACCGAGGTAGGTGCCTGCCCAGGGCAGTGAGTCGATCATGCCGCCGTAGAAGCGACGGTTGACCAGCTCGGCGAGGTCTTCGCCGCCGGCCCGGTAGCTGCGCTTGAGCGTGTAGACGGGGAGGAGCTCGGCGAGGCGGGCGAGCGCGGAGTCCGCGTGCATCGCATCCACGTCCTCCAGGACGCCCTCGAACGAGGTGCCGTACTCGTGCACGCCGATGTCGAACCGCGACGGGGTCTGCGTGACCGGGTCGCCGAACGCCACCAGCTGCTTCGCGCGGCGGAGCACCGGGATGTTCTCGGCGAGGGTCGACGCGCCGGCGTCGACGAGGACGACGGCGTCGAACGGCAGATCGGTGCCGAGCTCGGGAACCTCGTAGGGCGAGATCAGCCAGACCGGAGCCAGGGGGCGGGAGAGGTGCGGGGCGGCGGCGTCGAGCGTCGCGGCCGTCGGCTGACCCGACTTGAGGAGCCGCTTGAGCGCCGTGGCCTCCTCCGGCCAGTCGACGATGCCGATCTTCCAGGTCTCGGCGAGCAGCCACGCGAGCTGCTTGCCGGTGGCGGAGGCGTGGGCCTCGTCGACCAGGCGGAAGTCGGCTTCGAGCCGGTCGAGCACGCTGGTGTTGGCGCTCAGGAGGGCGCGGTCGGCCGCGAGCAGCGACTCCAGCACGGACTGCCACCAGGCGAGCTCGAGCTCGGCGCTGACCTGCGACTCGGGCACGTGGCGCACCGAGAGGTCCTGGATGAGCGGGTCGAGGTCGAGGTCGCGCAGCTGTCCGAGCAGGGCGGTGCGCTCCTGCAGGTTTGCCAGCACCTCCGACTCGGCAGCCAGCCCGGCGATCTGGCGCGTGAGCACCTCGATCGGCAGGGCCGCGAGCGACTGCGGCGTTCCGGTGCGGCGCAGCGGGATGTCGAGGCGGGCGAGGTCCTCCGCGACGCGCTGATACGCGACCTGCACGTCGGCGATGCCGACAGGCACCTCCGGGACCACGCCGGCGACGGCGAACCGGTTCCACAGGATGCGCTGCTGCTGGATGCGGCGCAGGCTCTCGTTGAGGTCGGTGACGTGCACGCCCGGGCGCACGTACTCGAGCGCCAGCTTGCGCAGGCGGCGGCGGTTCGCGCTCGTCATCGTCGCGGACTCGCGCCGGGAGGCGGTGGCCGCGATCAACTCGGCGAGCGAGCGGTCGAACACGGCGGGCGTGAAGCGGTCGAGGGTCTCGCGGATGTCGAGCAGCAGGCGCAGGTACACGCCGAGCTCGGCGATCGACTCGAACGGGCGCATCCGGGTCTGGCCGATCAGCGCGCGGGCGCGGTCGATCAGGCGGGGCAGCTCGGCCCGGTTGAGCTTCTTGGCGAGGTCGTGGGCGGCCTTGCCCTCCTCGGTCGTGGTGAACGACGCGCCGTACCAGGGCGAGTCGTTGGGGCCGTAGCGGAACTCGCCGAGCCGGGCGGCGCGGATGAGCGCGTCGGAGGCGGCGTCGCGGTCGGTGGCGAGCACCTCGATGGAGCTGCGGCCGAGCCGGGCCGTGGTCGACGGCGGCGATGGCAGCAGAGCGAGACGCGAGAGCTCCCGCAGCGCATCCAGGACGGACACCTTCAGCACGGGGTCGCGGCGCCCGAGGGCGGAGCGGTAGTCGAGCAGCACCTTGCGCAAGCGCACGAGCGCCTCGTCCACATCGGTGACACGGGGCTGCGTGGCCTTCTCGTTGCGGCCGATGGACTGGATCAGGTCGCGGCGCAGCGTGCGCGGGGTGACGGCCAGCCCGGGCAGCCCGACCCGCGTGAGGCGCTGGGCGATGTCGTCGAGGCTGGAGCGGCGCGGGCTCACCACGAGCACGCGCTTGTGCTGGGCGACGAGCGCACCGATCGCGTTCACCACGGTCTGCGTGCCGCCGGTGCCGGGTAGGGTCTTGACGACGAGGGAGTTGCCGGCCGCGATCTGCGCGACCACCGTCTCCTGCTCCTCGTCCGCGTCGAGCAGAAGGGTGTCGGTCGCGGGCGGCCGTTCGTCCTGGCGGATCTGCTCCACCGGGTTGAAGGCGCTCTCGATCGTGGTCCGCGCCGACGGGTTGCCCGCGAGCGCGTTCAGGAGGGTCGTGTCGAGGTCCTCGGCCTCCGCCCGCAACGCCGGGGCGACGTCGGCGAACGACGACACCACCAGGCGCGGCTGCACGTTGAACCAGGGCAGGTGCGAGGTGAGGCCGCGCAGCCTGTCGATGACGGGCTGCGGCTTGAAGACGCCGTTGTTGAGCGCGAGCGCGACGAACGCGTCCGCGTCGAGGGTGATCTGGAACTGTTCCGCGAGCGCGCGCGACAGCTCCGGGTTCAGGAACGGCTGACCCTTCAGCTTCAGCTCGAAGTCGCGGCCGTAGCGGCGGATCGCCAGCGGGCGCAACAGAATGGGTGCGGTCAGCTCGTCGCCGCCGTGCCGCCACTGCGCCAGGCCGATCGCCAGGTGCACGGACTCGATGCCGCGCACCGTGCGCAGCTCGATGCCCTTCGTCGTGATCGCGTTCGCGGCCGCACGGGCGGTGCGCAGCGCGAGCTCGTCGCGGATCAAGCTCGACAGCAGCGTGCTCTTACCCGTGATGAACTGCGGCAGCCCGCCCGGGTGCGTCGTGCTCAGCTCGATACGCGCACGAGGGCTGTCCTCGAAGTGCAGGAGGGGCGAGACGCCGCCGATCGACGCGATCTCGTCCTGCCACCGCTTGCGGACCGGGTCGGCGATGTTGCCGGCCACGAGGGACGGATCACCCAGGCTCAACTGATGCGGCGCGGTCGAGTTCGCGACCGGATGCAGGGCGTCGTCGTCCGCGAGGCCGGACCCGACCAGGTCGTCCTCGTTCTTCCTATCCAGTCGCCACACACGGACACCCTACGTGCGAATCCCGGAAACATCCCGCAACCCGGGCGGGTTTCGCGGCAATACGGGGGCGGCGCACCGCCGATGGTGGCAGTACCCTCCCTGTCGAACCTCACTCTCGCGGCGCTGTGCTCTCCGCCGGAAGGATGACGACCCGGCATGCAAGCCCTGGCTAGGCTCCCCAGCCGAGGGGGTCATCAGATGACGGATCCGACGGTCACGGCATCGCTGTCAGCGCACTGGACGGCCGACGCGATCGACTATCTGCTCGGTGAGCGCGCATGCCCGCGCTGCGCACGAGCGGTGGTCGAGAACGGCTCGTGCCCGGCCTGCGGCGCCGAGATCGACCAGGAGTCGCTGGCCGAGCTGCGCGCAGCGTCCGCCGCCGCCGCCATCGCTCTCCGGCGGCGGCAGACGGTCGTCGACCGCCTCAGGACGGGCGCGACGCCGACCACCGGTTCCGCACCGGCTGCAGGACCGACGCCGTGGCGCGCTCAACCGTCTGCGCCTGACCGCCCCGCCGCGGTGCAGAGCGCCGGGAGGCTGTCTGTGCAGTCCGTGCTCTCCGTCGCAGGGGCCGGACTGATCGCGATCGCCTCCCTGGTCTTCGCCTTCCTCAGTCCCGATCTCAGCGACGCGGCCGCGCGCTCCGCGGTCCTGGCCCTGGTGGCCGCCCTCTTCCTGACGGCAGGGTGGACCCTCCGTCGCGCAGGCCTCGCCTTCTCGGCCGAGACCGTCGGGATGCTCGGTCTCGTGTTCGCCGTGGTCACGGCCTCGTCGGCCTCCGCCCTGGTCCCCGATGGTCCGGCGACCAGGGTCCTCGCCGGCGTCGTTCTCCTCGCGTGCTCGGCAGCGGCGCTCGCGGGCGGCCACCGGGTGCGCCTGCGCAGCTGGGTCTGGGGCGGGGCCGTGGGAGCCGCACTCTCTCCCGCGCTGATCCTGTCGGCGCTCGCCGGCACGGAGGCGGCCGTCGCCGGTTCCTACGCCATGGGGCTCTCCGTCGCTGCCTCCGGCCTCGTCCTCCACCCGCTCCTCTCCCGGCTCTCGCCCGCGCTCGGGTCTCCGCTGCGGACGGAACGCATCACCGTCGTCGTGCTGCAGGCCGGCGGAGCCGTCGTCACGGCACTCGCCGTCGTGGTGGTCCAGCGCTTCTCCGCCGACGCCGTCTCCATCGCGACACTGGCGGCGCTCAGCGCCGTCTGCGCCGCGAGCGCGCGTTCCGCGATGCCGCGGATCTGGAGCGCCGCCGCGGGCGTCTTCGCCGTCGTGGCCGCGGTCACCGTGCCGCTGGCCGTCCCCGCGCTCGCCGCCGGGCCGTGGATCCTTCCGGCAGCGGTACTCGCCGGGCACGCGGCCCTCCTCGGCATCGACCGGCTCCCTGCCGTGCGCGGCGTGGATCGCGCCGCCCTGGTCTGGGCGAGCTGGGCGGCGGCTCGGCTCACCGCCGTTCCTGCGGCATACGTCGTCATCCCGTCGCTGACCCGGACGGATCGCGCACCGGCGTCCGACGACGTGACCGCGTCCGTCGCCGCCGCCATCGTTGCGCTGGCGATCACCGCCCTCGCCGGCGCCGTTCGCGGCACGACCAGACCGTCGACGGCGATACCGGACCGCGTCGTCGCGTCCGCCTCCCTCAGCCTGGTCGTCATCATCGCGGCCACCGGATGGGATCTTCCCGAGCCGGTCAGCAGTGCGGCCGCCCTGCTGGCCGGTGCATCGCTGATGTTCCTCGCCAAACGCTGGGCTCCGCTGCGGGCGGCCGGAGACGCGGTGCTCGCGGGCCCGGTTCTCGCCGGTCACGTCCTCCTCGTCTCCGCGGCCGCCACGGCCTTCGCCGCAGACTGGTCGCTCCTCGTCGTGGGCGTCGGTGCGGTGGGTGCGACAGTGCTCGCGTCGACGCTCGCACCTCCCCGTGCCCGCCCGGTCTACATCGCCGTCGGCGTCCTCTACGCGATGGTCGTGCTCGTGTCCGCCCTGGTCCGGCTCACCGGGCTCGACGTCACCGCCGCGCTCTGCGTCGCGGTGACGGCTGGTGTGCTGGCCGCTTTCGTCGCGACCGGTTCGCGCCGGATCGGCAACGCCGACTGGATCGCCTTCCTCGGCTCGGCGGCCGCTCCGTTCCTGGTGACCGTCGGCCTGGTCCTGGTGGAACGGACAGCGTGGACGGCGCTTCCGACGTCCGCGAGCGTCGCACTCTCCGCCGTGGTGCTGACGGAGCGGTCGCGCCCCGTCCCGGCCTGGCTCCGCTGCCTGGCCGCGGCCCTCATCGTCCCCGGTCTCGCCGTCATCGTGGTCACCCTGGGCGCGCAGGTCCTGCCGATGAGCGGATCGCCGATCACCCTCCCGATCATCGCCGCCCTCGTCGCAGTGGCGGTCGCGAGCGGGGAGCGGCTGGCGGCGCTTCTGGAGCGACGCCGGGTGACGCACATCCCGGCGATCCGGCTCTCCGGCGAGGCCGCGTCGCTGTTCACGGGGATGATCGCCGTGCTGCTCGCGTTCGCCCGTCCGGCCGCCGGGCCGGGCATCGCCGCTGTGGTCCTCCTGCTGCTCGGGCTCGGCGGCATCGCCATGGCCCGCATCGCTCACCGCGGCTGGGGCTGGTGGATCACGGGCGCCGCGTGGGCGGGCGCCCTGTGGAGTCTGCTGGGCCTGCTCGGGGTACCGGTGCTCGAGGCGTATCTCGCGCCGCCCGCTCTGGCGGCACTCGTCGTCGGAATCGCGGCGAGCGCTCGAGGGCGGCGCGGCCTGCCTCTCTTCGCTGTCGGCGCGGGAGCGCTCATCGCGCCCAGCCTGCTCGCGCTGGTGCTGACGGGGTCGGCGACACCATCGGGAACCGACGGAGGCGCCCAGCCGGCGATCCCCTGGCGCACCGACCTCCTGCTCCTCTCGGCGACCGCCCTGTGGGCTCTGCCACTCGCTCTGCGCCGCGCGCGGTGGAGTGACGGCGTGCGTCCCCTCTCACCGGCTTCCGCCGTCGCCGCCATGGTCGCGGCAACGGCGGGTTCGGTTCAAGCCCTCCGCTACGGGCTCGGGGTCGACACGGCCGCCGCCCCCGCGATGCTCGTCATCCTGCCGGTCGTCGCGTACTCGGTGCCGGCAGCGGCGCTCGCCGCCGGAGCCGGGCGCGAACTGACGCGCGTCGCTGCAGGCCGGGCCTTCTTCGTCCCCGCCATCGTCCTGCTCGTCGTCGGCCCGCTCACGGCGAACCGCGCCGATCCGCTCCCGCTGGTGCTGCTCTCGGTTCTGGCCGCGTGCCTCCTCGCCGGAATGGTCACGACGGCGGTTCGCGGCCTCCGCGGCCCGACGAGGCTGCCACCGGTGTGGGTCTGGTTCGCCGCGGCGTGGGCGCTCTCCGTCGCCGCGTGGTCGACGCGCGAGCTGCGGGTGGAAGCCTTCTCACTGCCCCTCGGCGCCGCTCTCCTGGCCGCGGGCGTGATCGCGCTCCGGGCTCCGGCTCCGGGGCCCGGAGCGGTGGCGACTCCGACCTCGTGGCCCGCCGGCTTCCGATCGAGCTGGGCGCTGCTCGCCCCCGGCTTGGCCGTGCTCCTCGCCCCGTCGGTCACCGCGACCGGAACCGATCCGGTCACCTGGCGGGCCGTCCTGGTGATGGCGATCGCACTGGTGTGCATCCTCGCGGGTTCGCTCCTCCGTCTGGCAGCGCCGTTCGTCCTCGGCCTCATCGTCCTCCCGATCGAGAACGTGGTCGTGTTCACCGTTCAGATCGGGCGCTCCATCGAGGCGATGCCCTGGTGGATCACACTGGCCGCCGCCGGCGCCGTCCTCCTCGCTC
This sequence comes from Leifsonia naganoensis, assembly GCF_013410615.1. Taxonomy (NCBI): domain Bacteria; kingdom Bacillati; phylum Actinomycetota; class Actinomycetes; order Micrococcales; family Microbacteriaceae; genus Leifsonia; species Leifsonia naganoensis. The sequence goes on along the minus strand of NZ_JACCHJ010000001.1, from coordinate 3,056,160 downwards.
TCGCCGTCACCGCGGAACGTCGGTCGAGCGGGCCGCGCTCGCCTCTGGCACGGATACGCGACCTGCGCTGAACCGGCTGCCGAGCGCCGCCAGCGCGATCACGCCGCACAGGAGGTAGAGCGCGGCCTGGCCGTCGAGGATGGCCACCACGTCGAACTGCTCGGCGAGCAGGCCGCCGGCGAGGAGGCCGACGCCCTGCGCCGCTCCCGCGACGGTGGTCATCGCGGCGATCACACGGCCGAGTGCGTGCGGCGGGGTGCCGGTCTGCACCAGGGTGATCTCGCCGGTCGCGGTGGCGACCGCGGGGATGCCCATCGCGATGAAGAGGCCGGCGTAGACCCCGATGGCCGTGGTGAACGGCGCGAGGTTCCACGTGATCAACGACAGCAGGCCGAAGACGAGGTAGCCGCCTCCCACCAGCATCCGCGGACTCAGCCGGCGGACGAGCATGCCGGAGAGGAGGCCGCCGAGCACCCCGCCGATCGCCTGCACGCCGCGCAGGAGGCCGACACCGGCATCCCCCGCTCCGAGATCCTGTGTGACGTAGACGATGAAGAGGACGAGGAAGAGGCCTTGCGAGACGCTGCCGAGCGCGGTGATGGCTGCGAGGGTTCGCAGGGTCCCCGAGCGGCCGATCAGCGCGAGCCCCTCCGCCCACTCGCGTAGGAGCCGCCGTTCGGCGACGATCGCGGGCGTCTCCGCGTCCGCGTCCGCTGCCACGGGTACGGGATGACGGCGCATGCACGCGACGAGGACGGCGGTCACGAGGAAGGTCGCCGCATCGGCGATCACGACCCCGGGCAGGCCGCCCGCGGCGAACGCGATACCGCCGAGCGGCGAGCCGACGAGGCGGGCGATGCTGTCGCTGACGGCGATGAGCGCGTTGCCGCGCGCGAGCTGGTCGGGCTCGACCAGGCTCGGGACCAGCGCCTGACGAGCCGGGTTGATGACCGCGCCGAGCACGGCCTCCACCGCGGCCACCGTGTAGACGAGCCACATGCGGTCGGCGGATGCCGCCAGCAGCGGCAACAGAGCAACGGCCTGGAGCAGGGCGGTGACGATGATCGTGCGGCGGCGGTCCCAGCGGTCGACGAGCACCCCGAGGAAGGTGCCGAGCAGCAGCATCGGCACGAGCTCCACCAGGAAGACGGTGGAGGCGCCGAGAGCGGATCCGGTCGCGCCGAACGCGAAGAGGGGCAGCGCGATCATCAGCAGCCAGTCGCCGGTGTCGGAGACCAGACCGGCCGACCAGATCAGCGCGTAGTCGCGGCGCAGCAGCGGCGAGCGGGAGGTCACGATGACTCCCCCGCGCCGGCCGCCCGCTGCGCGTCGGGGTGACGGAACGCGTTGAGGTGCAGGGCGACCACGTCGGCGTCGTCCGGCGCGTCGGCACGGGTCAGACCGATGTACGGGCGGATGAGTGCGTCCAGCTTCTCGGTGAGGTCTTTCAGTTCGGCGGGAGACAGCCGCAGGGCGTACCCCGTGAGCATGGAGGCGTCGCGCCACTCAGCGGGCTGCTCGTCGCGCTGAGCGACGGCGCGGTGCACGAGGGCGGCCTCGTCGTCGATCTGACGGTCGACGAGCAGGCGCTCCGCCGTGTCCTCGCCGAGGTGGAACCCGGGGTCCTCCGAGCGGCCGAACGTGAGGCCCGTCGCCGTGGACTGCCACGGCCGCTCGCGCCCGTCCTCCGCCTTCACCGCCTCCACCAGCCCGAAGCGGGCCAGGGCGCGCAGGTGATAGCTGCAGTTCGACGGGGTCGAGCCGACGATCTCGGCGCACTCGCTCGCGGTGCGCGGACCGAACGTCATGAGGTGGTCGAGCAGCGCCAGTCGCAGGGGATGCGCGAGCGCGCGGAGGGCGCGCGGGTCGGTGACCGTGCGGCGCTCGGGCGATCTGAAAGACATGTTTCAGATTGTGCGCGCCCTTCTCTTTCACGTCAAGTCGGGCTCTCACCGCCGCATCGGGAATGGCTCGCGGCACGAGACGTTGTTCACACGTGTGAACCAACCAACCCGTGCCAGCGTCGGCTTCCGCTCCGAGCGCGGCCCCGTGCTCATCGCCCTCATGCTCACCACGGGGTTGGTCGCCATCGACTCCACGATCCTCGCGACGGCCGTGCCGTCGATCGTGTCGGACCTGGGCGGGTTCTCGCAGTTCCCCTGGCTCTTCTCGGTCTACCTGCTGGCGCAGGCCGTCTCGGTGCCCGTCTATGCGAAACTCGCCGACACGGTCGGGCGCAAGCCGCTCGTGCTCATCGGCATCGGGCTCTTCCTGCTCGGGTCGATCCTCTGCGGCGTCGCCTGGTCGATGCCCGCCCTCATCGCCTTCCGCGTCATCCAGGGTCTCGGCGCCGGCGCCATCCAGCCGATCGCGATCACCATCGCGGGCGACATCTACACGATCGCCGAGCGGGCGAAGGTTCAGGGCTACCTCGCGAGCGTGTGGGCGATCTCCTCGGTCGTCGGCCCGACCCTCGGCGGCTTGTTCTCGCAGTTCACCTCGTGGCGCTGGATCTTCTTCGTCAACATCCCGCTCTGCCTCCTGGCCGCGTGGATGCTGGCGCGCAACTTCCACGAGAACGTCGAGCGCCGCCCGCACCGCATCGACTACGCCGGGGCCACGCTGCTGACCGTCGGGATGAGCCTCCTCATCCTCGCCGTGCTCGAAGGCGGCCAGGCATGGGCGTGGGACTCGGCCTGGAGCATCGGCGCGTTCGTGCTCGGCGGCCTCCTGCTGATCGCCTTCCTGCTCGTGGAGCGCCGGGCGGCCGAACCTATACTGCCGCTCTGGGTGTTCTCCCGCCGGCTGCTCGTGACCACGACCCTCATCTCGCTGGGCATCGGCGCCATCCTGATCGGCCTCACCTCGTACGTGCCGACCTACCTCGAGTCGACGACCGGCGCCTCCCCGCTGATCGCCGGGCTCGCGGTCGCAGCCCTCACGATCGGCTGGCCGATCGCCGCCAGCCTCTCCGGCCGCTTCTACCTGCGCATCGGATTCCGCAGCACGGCGCTGCTCGGCACCTCCATCGCCATCGTCGGCGCGATCGCGCTCGCCGTCACGTCCGTCCACCCGAGCGTCGCGTTCGTCGCGATGAGCTGCTTCGTGGTCGGGCTCGGGATGGGACTGGTCGCCACCCCGACGCTGATCGCCGCCCAGTCGAGCGTCGCCTGGAACGAGCGCGGCGTGGTCACCGGCACGAACATGTTCTCGCGCTCCATCGGCAGTTCGGTCGGCGTCGCCCTGTTCGGCGCCATTGCGAACGGCATCATCGCCTCCTCCGCGGGCGGAGCGAAGGATCCCGGCACCGTGCAGGCAGCCTCCACCGCCGTCTTCATCGCCGTCGCGATCGCCGCCGCCTTCACGATCGTCGCCGGCATCGCCATGCCGCGCTCCCGCGTCGAAGACGTGGAGCTGCGGCCCGCGACGCCCGCGGCCGAGTAGCGCGCCCCTTGCCCGACTCGCCAGGCGGCGAACAGTTCGCCGCCTCGCGTCGAGAAGGCGCAGATTTCGCCGTCTCGACGGTAGCCGGCGCGCGCGTGCTAGTGTGGTCCGACCACATGGTCTGACCACAGGAGGCGCTATGACCGCGGAGCCGCGGGCCTGGGAGGGCGTGCTCGCCCACATCGAGGCGCGTCTCGTCGACGGTCGGCTGCGCCCGGGCGATCATCTCCCCGCCGAACGCGCCCTCTCAGCCGACCTCGGCGTCTCGCGGTCGAGCGTGCGGGAGGCCATCCGGGTACTGGAGGCGATGGGCCTCGTGCGCACGCAGACCGGCTCGGGGCCGACCTCCGGCGCGATCATCGTCGCGCGCCCGGTCGGCGGGATGCAGGCACTGATGCGCCTCCAGGTCGCGGCCAGCGGGTTCCCCGTCGCCGACGTCGTGCGCACCCGTCTCCTCCTCGAGACCGCCGTGGCCGAGGAGCTCGCCGAGCGTCCCTCCACCGTCGACCTCTCCGACGCCCGCCAGTTGCTCGACGCCATGGACGACCCGGCGCTCACGCCGCAGGAGTTCCTCGCGCTCGACGCGCAGTTCCACCTCGTCCTGGCCGAGGCCTCCGGCAACGCGGTGGTCGCCGCGACGATGGCGGGCCTCCGCAGCTCGATCGAGGGCTACGTGATCGCCGGGCTCTCACGCATCCCGGACTGGGAGGCGATGGCGGCCCGGCTCCGCGCCGAGCACCGCGAGGTGATCGCCGCGATCGCCGCCGGGGATGCTGCAGCCGCGCGCACCCGCATCCACGCGCACATCAGCGGCTACTACCGCGACGCCTCCCCCGAATCGCTCGACGAACCCGCCACCCGCACACCCTCCGCCCACGAATCCAGATAGGCAGCAGCACATGGTCACCCGTCAAGTCCCCAAGCCCGCCGAACTGCTCGACCTGATGAAGTTCAAGAAGCCCGAGCTCGACGGCAAGAAACGCCGCCTGCAGGGCGCTCTCACCATCGAGGACCTGCAGCGCATCGCGAAGCGCCGCACACCGAAGGCCGCCTTCGACTACACCGAGGGCGCCGCCGAGGGCGAGCTGTCGCTGGCGCGCGCCCGCCAGGCGTTCCAGGACATCGAGTTCCACCCGTCGATCCTGAAGGACGTCTCGGTCGTCGACACGTCCTGCGAGATCTGGGGCGGCCCCTCCGCGCTCCCCTTCGGCATCGCGCCCACCGGCTTCACCCGGCTGATGCAGACCGAGGGCGAGATCGCCGGAGCAGGCGCAGCCGGCGCCGCGGGCATCCCCTTCACCCTCTCGACGCTCGGCACCACCTCCATCGAGAACGTGAAGGCGGCCAACCCGAACGGGCGCAACTGGTTCCAGCTCTACGTGATGCGGGAGCGGGAGATCTCGTACGAACTCGTCCGGCGTGCCGCAGCAGCGCAGTTCGACACCCTCTTCTTCACCGTCGACACCCCTGTCGCCGGCGCCCGCCTGCGCGACAAGCGGAACGGCTTCTCCATCCCGCCGCAGCTCACCCTCGGCACGATCGTCAACGCCATCCCCCGCCCGTGGTGGTGGTACGACTTCCTGACCACGCCGAAGCTCGAGTTCGCGTCGCTGTCGTCGACCGGCGGCACCGTCGGCGACCTGCTCAACGCGGCGATGGATCCGTCCATCAGCTTCGAGGACCTCGCGATCATCCGCGACCTCTTCCCCGGAAAGATCGTCATCAAGGGCGTGCAGAACGTCGAGGACTCGAAGAAGCTCGTCGACCTCGGCGTCGACGGCATCGTGCTCTCCAACCACGGCGGGCGCCAGCTCGACCGCGCGCCCATCCCCTTCCACCTGCTGCCGAAGGTGGTGCAGGAGGTCGGGCACCACACGGAGGTCGCGATCGACACCGGCATCATGAACGGCGCCGACATCATCGCCGCCTACGCGCTCGGCGCCAAGTTCACGCTCATCGGCCGTGCCTACCTGTACGGCCTGATGGCGGGAGGCCGCGCCGGCGTCGACCGCACCATCCAGATCCTCTCGGACCAGATCGTGCGCACGATGCAGCTGCTCGAGGTCTCCTCGCTGGCCGAGCTGACCCCGGCGCACGTCACCCAGCTGCAGCGCCTGGTGCCGGTCGCCTCGACGAGTCCGGTGACCGTCGGCTAGTCGCCAGCCCGTCGCTCCCGCACGCGGGAACTACTCGCAGCCCACCCCGTCGCCGTCGCGGTCCAGGTCGTAGATGTCGGTCCCCACGACCTGGACCGGGCCGCGCACGTACGCGGGACCGTTGCCGCTGCCTCCCGCGCAGTCCACGTCGCTCGCGATCGGGACGCAGGTCCCGGCGTAGTTCGGGTCGCATCCGCCCTGCGCTTCGGCCGCGGGTGGTGCGGGCGGGGCAGCCGGCGCGGGCTGGCGCGACCCCACGCTCGTGACCTGATCGACCGGCGGTGTCGTCACCGCCTCGGAGACGAGCGTGCGCCCGGTCTCCGTCCCGTCGACCAGCGTGACACTGTAGGTGCTCGTCTTGACGCCGTCGCGTCCTTCGGTCGTGACCGCGCTCGTCCCGACATCGCGGGCCGGGTCGTCCACGGTGGTGGCCGCGAACGGGATCGCCGTGTCGACGTCCACCGTCGTCACCTCCGTCACGGGCGTCGTCGGCGGCGTCGCGCTGGGTTGCGTGTGCACGGAGACGGAATCGGTCTCGGCGGTCTCGGCAGGAGGCTGCCCACCGGCCGCATACGCCGAGACGGAGACCAGGACCGCCAGCGCGGCGGCGCCTCCGACGATCGACCAGCCGCCTTTGCCCAGCCTGGGTCGTGCCACGTTCACTCCTTCGGGTCGTGCTCGCAGCAGTCTGGCGAGCGCGCCCGCCCGCGGCAAGGGACCCGAACGAGGCACGTGCGACCGCAGCCGCCCGCAACCGGGAGATACCACCAGCCCTCTCAAAGGAAATTACCCCTACGATCGGTGGGGGAATGTCCACATGTCGAACGGGATGAACTGAATGGCAACGGGTAGAGGGGCCGCCGGCCCCACCAAGCGCGATCGTCGGGAAGAGGCGCGGGAGACCGCGCGACTGATGCGCGAAGAGGCCGCCAAGAAGGCGAAGCGCCGCAAGGTCATCGTTCAGAGCTCGGTCATCGTGGGCGTGCTCGCGGTGCTCACCGTCGTGGGCCTCATCGTCTACTCGGGCGTCAGCGCGTCCAGCAACGTCGCGAACCCCAAGAACATGATCAGCGGCGGCATCGTGCTGACCCAGGCCGACCAGGCCGTGAAGAGCGCGGCGATCTCCGGAGGGGACGCCCCCACGCCGACGACGCAGAAGCTCGACGGCAAGACGGCGCACATCCAGATCTGGCTCGACTACCAGTGCCCCTATTGCGACCAGTTCGAGACCACCAACAGCGACCAGATGAAGCAGATGATGGCCGACGGCACGGCGACCCTCGAGATCCACCCGGTCGCCATCCTCGACTCGTCGACGAACAACAAGTACTCCACGCGAGCGGCGGCCGCGGCCTCCTGCGTCGCGAACTACGACCCGGACAAGTTCTTCGACATCAACAGCGCCCTGTTCGCCAACCAGCCGGACGAATCGACCGGCAGCGGGCTCACGAACGCCGAGATGCTGAAGCTGTTCAAGGACGCGGGGGTCGAGTCGAAGCAGATCACCGACTGCGTGAACGACCAGACGTACGCGCAGTTCGTGACCAACCGCACCAAGGAGGCGGTCGCCAGCAAGCAGCTCGCGAACCCCACCAGCGGCGGCTTCGGCACCCCGACCGTGTTCGTCAACGGCGAGCGCTACCAGGGCGGCTTCACCGACGCGACGCAGTTCGCCTCCTTCGTCGCCGCCGCGGTGAAGGACGCCGGCGACAGCGGTTCGGTCACCTTCCCGAAGGCGAGCTGACCCTCCCGCACGCACCGCTCACGAAGGCGGCCGGTCCTCGGACCGGCCGCCTTCTGCGTTCCCGGCGGCGGGTGTAGGTTCGCCGCAGACGACAGGAAGAGGAGACCGCCATGGACCGCATCCCCGAGGACGGCGTCGAGGACGAGCAGTACGGCGACGGCGACGCCGGGGACACGGCCGGCTGGGTCGACGCGGCCGATGGCGATGTCGACTACGCCGCGGACGACCCGATCGCCGAGGCCGACTTCGCCGACGAGCTCGTGACGACCGACGGCGTCGCCGGCGAGACCGTCTGGGGCAACAGCGCCGGCAACGAGGCGTCCCCCATCGAGGACGAGCACGACCCGCTCGACGACCCCGACGAGGGCGTGCTCACGGAGGCGGACGTCGAGGAGGAGGGCATCTAGCCCGACGTCGCATCCAGCGCCGCGACGACCGCGCGCACGCTCCGCTCGAGGAAGGCGACGATCTCGTCCGCCGACAGGTCGGTGCCGAGCGCGCTCTCGACCAGGGCCTCCTCGGCGAACGCGACCCACGAGCGCAGGGCGATCCGCAGCAGCGGGCTGTCCGGCACGCCCAGCTCGAGGAAGGCGGCGACGACCCGGACGGCCTGCTCCTCCCGCGCCTCCTCGACCACGGCGCGCACCTCGCTGTCACCGCTCGCCACACCGCGCACGAGCGAGTAGAACGTGCCGCCGTGCTCGCGCACGAACCGGACGATGCGGACGAGGGTGTCGTGGAGGCGGTCCAGCGGCGGCAGCTCCGAGATCGGCTCGGTCGCGTGGAGCATGCTGTCCCGCGCGGTGCGGACGACCTCCCGGTGCAGCCCCTGCTTCGAGCCGAAGTAGTGGAAGAGCAGGCCCCGCGAGACGCCCGCGCGCTCGGAGAGCGTGTCGATGGTGAGCTCGTCCAGCGGGCTCTCGGCGAGGAAGGCCACCCCGAGCGCCACGAGCTGCGCCCGGCGCTCGTCCGGGGTGAGCCGTGTGCGCCGGTCCGTGGACATGCTGCGAGCTTATCCGGCCAGCCTGTCGACCTCGTCTTGCAGCACGGCCAGCGCCCAGCCGGGGTCGCCGCCGCGCACGAGCAGGTGCACGGCGAGGCCGTCGACGAGCGCGTGGAGGCGGAGCGCCTCCCGCTGCAGGTCGTCGTCGGCCCCGCGGCCGGCGAGCCGTTCGACCAGGCCCAGGCACGCGCCGGTGAGCGCGCGGTCGGCCTCGTCACGGATGCGCGCGAGGCCGGGGAGGGCCGGGGCCTCGGCGATCAGCGCGATGTTGACCTCCAGCTCGGCCCGGCTGTCGGGCGTCAGGGGCAGCAGCTGCCGGAGCACGTCGAGGGCGTGCTCCCGCGGGTCGCCCACGGGCAGAGCCTGGATGCGCGCGGTGGCGCGGTCGACCATGAGCTCGGCCGAGAACTCCAGCAGTTCCGTGCGCGTCGGGAAGATGTGGCGTAGCGAGCCCACCGCGACGCCCGCCTCGGCGGCGGCGGTGCGCACCGACACGGCACCGATGCCGCGCTCCACGATCACGCGCCAGACGGCCTCCGCCAGCTGGGCCTTGCGGGCGTCCCGGTCGATCGTGCGCGGCATGGTCGGAGGTTAGCACGGTCGTGCTACTGTGCTTGCTAGCACGACTGTACTAGCAACCTCGAGGAGCCCGCCGTGATCGTGGTCGTCATCGTCGCCTGCGAGATCCTGTTCTGGGTCTTCATCGCGCTGGGCCTCTGCGCCCGATACCTGGTCCGACGCCGCCGCACCGGAGCGGTTCTGCTCGCTCTCTCCCCCGTCACCGACCTCGTTCTGCTCGCCGCGACGGCGCTCGACCTCGCCGGAGGCGGGACGGCGACGGCCGCGCACGGGCTCGCGGCGCTCTACCTCGGATTCTCGGTCGCCTACGGCCACGCGATGATCCGATGGGCCGACGCGCGCTTCGCCCACCGGTTCGCGGGTGGCCCCGCGCCGGTGAAGCTCGCGGGAGCCGCCTATACCCGCGCGTGCTGGCGCGACCTCCTGCGCACGATGATCGGAGCGGTTGTCGCCGCCGCGGTGATCGGGCTGCTCGCCGTGATCGCGGGCGACGCCGAGCGTTCGGCAGCGATCACGGCGTTCCTCCCGATCCTCGGAATCGTCGTCGCAGTGGACCTCGTGTGGGCCGTCAGCTACACGATCTGGCCGCGCCCGGCCCCTCGAACAGGTGCCAGCTATTGACAAACGGTCAATAGCGTCTAGGTTTGCTCCTGGACTTGACTGCACTGGCGCGTCAAGCCCCCGAACAGGAGGATCGATGTCGTTTCGAAAGTTCGCCGGCACGCACACGGGCCGCATCGTGCTCGCCGCGGTGCCCGTCGCCGTGGTGTCGACACTGCTGATGGCGGGGGTGGCGCAGGGCGCCGTTCCCGTGTCGTTCGCGGTCTCGGGCAGCCAGTTCCAGATCAGCGCCTCCAAGCTCGACGGCACCGGGTTCTCGCAGTACGCGGGCGTCGCCCCGGACACTGCGGGCACCGAGCACCAGGTGGCGATCGCCAACATCAAGTCCGCGACGCTCGCCGATCTGTGCCAGTCGGTCGTCACCGACACCCCGCTCGGCAAGGTGGGCATGCTCATCACGGCCGGCGGCGGCGGCAACCCCGCTTCGGCCTCCGACCTCCAGATCGGGATGACCGACCTCAAGGGCGACTCGAAGTTCGGCAACATCCGCATCGGCGTCGACGCCTCCGCCGTGAACACCGCGGCCAAGGGCACCGCGGGCGACTTCGCCCAGGACGCCGATACCGTCACCATCGACAACCTGCAGCAGACCGCCTGGAGCACTCAGGCCTCCGTGTTCACCCTCACCGGGATGCACGTGCAGCTGACGGACGGATCGAAGGGGTGCTTCTGAACGCGGCGACCGCCGGGGCTGCGGGGGCCGCGCACGCGGGCGACGGCCTGACCCGGCGGGAGCGCTTCCGCACCTGGCGCCGCAGCCGCCCGTTCGTCGGCGGCCTGCTGACCGCACTCGGCGGCGTCGAGCTGTTCTTCTCCGGGCAGCTGGACATCGGAAAGATCCACGTGCAGCTCGGCATCGAGGGCCTGCAGGCGACGATCATCCCGATCGTGCTCGTGTTGCTCGGCATCCTGGTCATCGCGATGCCCGCACACCGGGTGTTCTACGGGGTGATCGCGCTGGCGGTGGCGGTCTACTCCCTCGTCGGGGTCAACCTGGGCGGCTTCTTCATCGGGATGCTGCTGGCGAGCATCGGCGGCATCCTCACGGTGGCGTGGATGCCGAAGGACCGCGCGGCGAAGGATCGGCCGGCGAAGGATCGGCCGGCGAAGGATCCGATGCCGGAGACGGAGGGCGTGGAGCGATGAGCCCGCGACGCACCCGCAACCGCCCCGGCACGGTCGTCGGCGCCCTGCTGGCGTGCGTCGTCGTGGCCGTCGCGGGCCTGGGTGCGGCGCGGGTCCCCTCCGCCGCTCCGGCGCAGCTCTGCATCCCGATCCTCCTACCCTGCTCGACGCCGACGCCCACGCCGACGCCGACACCGGGCTCGTCCGTGCCCGGCACGGGCTCCGGGACGCCGGGGTCGCCGCTGGACCCGCTCATCCCGACGCCCGCCCCCACCGCGCCCGGAGCGACCCCGGCACCCGCGACACCGGCGCCCGCGCCGACCGACGACACGGGAGCGCCCGTGTTCACCCAGCCGCCCGCACAGCTCGGCAGCCAGTCGCTGTCGTTCACGGGGCTGTCGGGCATCAGCATCGTCAACGTCCCGCTGGCCGACGGGAGCCGTGTCCCCGCGCTCCGGATCTCCGCCGAGAGCATCACGATCGGCGGCTTCAGCCTCACGGTCCGGCACGACACGGGCCCGTCGCTGGCGACCACCGCCGACACGATGACGCTGCGCGGCCACGTGCAGGTCTACCTGAACTCCATCACGGCCACGACGGCCGACGGTCACGCCCTCACGCTCGGCGCCGACACCCCGCCGCCCGCGGACGGCGTGCCGAACGACCTGCTGCGCGTGACGCTCGGCCTGGTCGGTGCGACCGCGGACTCCATCGTCTACACGAACACGAAGCAGCACCTGTCGGAGTGACGGCCTAGCGCTCGCGCTTCCGCCGCCGGCGCTCGCGCCAGGTGAGGGAGGCGAGCGCGTCGGCCTCAGCCTGGCGCCGCTCCTCCGCCTCCCGGAGCCGTGCCGTGCGGCGATCGAGCCACGCCGAGACCTCGGCGTCGGCGTCGCGCATCGGCGTGACGACGGGCGGGCCGCCCTGGAGCTGGCGCCGGGCCTCCCGGACGCGCCGGTTGAAGTCCTCCACGTGCTCGCGCACCGCCCGCTCCGAGGCAAGCCGGTCGAGGCGGTCGGCGAACTCCTTGTCCTCCGTGCGGAGGGTGAGCGCGGGAGGTCCGAGACCGGTGAGCTGCTCGCGCTCGATCTTGCGGCGGATCCACCAGTCGGGGTCATGCGTCCCGGTGAGGCCGGGCAGCGGCTTGCCCGCTCCGGGGAGGTCGTCGAAGTCGCCGCGGCGGATGGCCTGCTGGATGGCGTTCTCGATCACGTGCGCGCGCTGGTCCATGCTGGGCTGACCGGCGTTGGTCTCCTCGACCTCTTCGCCGCGCTCCTCGGCCTGACGGCGGAGGCGGTAGCGGACGGCCTCGACACGCGCGTCCCCGGGCTGCGATGCGGCGGGCTCGCGCGTCTCGGGCATGCATTCAGCCTACGCTCGGCGGCGCGCTGCCTGAACCTCGCCCGTCGGTGATCGGCCGTACTCTCGGCACATGGAGGACTTCCGCATCCGCGTGACCGACGACGAGCTCACCGACCTCGGCCAGCGCCTCGAGAACACGATCCTGCCGTCGCCACGGGCGGGGGCGGATCCCGCCGACTGGAGCCGCGGCATCCCGCCGGCCACGCTGGCCGACCTCGTGGAGTACTGGCGCACCGTGTACGACTGGCGGGCGGTCGAGCGCCGGCTCAACGGGTTCGAGCAGCACACGGTCGAGATCGACGGCTGCCGCATCCACTTCGCCCGCGTCGGTGAGGCGCGGCCCGGGCGACTGCCGATCGTGCTGACGCACGGCTGGCCGTACACCTTCGCGGCGATGCTGCCCCTGGCGGAGGCCCTCAGCGGCGAGCTGGAGGTCGTGGTGCCGTCGGTCCCCGGGTACGGCTTCTCCTCGCCACTGCCGGGCGCTTACGGCAGCCGGGCCGTCGCCCAGCGCTGGAACACCCTCATGACCGAGGTGCTCGGCCACGACCGCTACCTCACCTACGGCGAGGATGTCGGCGCCGAGGTCAGCGACTATCTGGCGGCCACGCATCCCGAATCCGTGGCCGGCATCGTGGCCGCGCACGCGTCGTTCTCCGCCCGCGAGCGGCCGGGCGTGGAGCTGGACGACAGCGAGCGCTCCTTCCTCGCCTCCGTCGCCCCGGCCGCGGAGTCCGGCTACGCGCACCTGCAGGGCACCCGTCCCGACACGCTCGCCGCCGCGCTGCTCGACTCCCCTAGCGGCCTCCTCGCCTGGATCACGGAGAAGGTCGCGGGCTGGAGCGACGGCACCGCGCTCGAGACGTTCGACGTCGACGACGTGCTGACGAACACGATGCTCTACTGGATCTCCCGCTCCATCGGCACCAGCTTCCGCCCGTACAGCGACAATGCCGGGGATCCCCTGCACCCGCTGATCGAGGTGCCGGCGGCCATCGTCATCCAGACCCACGAGGCCGCGTACCCGCGATCCCTGGCGGAGAAGACCTACACCGACATCCGTTCGTTCGAGCGGCTCGAGCACGGCGGGCACTTCACCGCATGGGAGGCACCGGAGGCCGTGGCGTCGACGGTCCTGGCGCTCGAGGCGCGGGTGCGCGGCTGACCCCATCCCCCGCTGTCGGCGGGCGGCCCAGCGCTCTCGCACGGTAGGGTGTCCGCAGAACCGCGAATGGGGGGCGACGATGCTGGGTGGACTGGCCGGATGGCACGTGCTGCTGCTGATCTTCGGGGTGGTGCCGTTCGTCCTCTGGGTGATCGCGCTGGTGCAGGTGTCCCTGAGCCGCACGACCGCCGCCTACGTCATCGCCTGGATCGCGGTCACGACGCTCGTCCCGCTGATCGGTCCGGTCCTGTGGTTCACCCTCGGCCGGGCGAACGCCCCGCGCAACCGCGACGCCACGAGCGCCGGATGAGCACCGTCGACCCGACGCTCGCCCGGAAAGCACGGCTGGCCAAGCGGCCCAGTACCGCACGCGTGCTGTTCTTCGCCCTGCTGCAGCTCATCGGCGGGTTCGGCCTCGGCTACGGCTGGGGCGCGTTCGGGATTTTCGAGGCCTACGGCGAGCCGCCGTGGACCGCGGTCGTCGGCATCATCGGCGGACTGCTGCTCACCATCCTCGGTTCGATCGGCTGGGCCGCGATGCTGCTCAAGCGACCCGACATCGGCCTCGGCTACGGCGCGGCCGCCGTGCTGCTCGGCGCCGGGACCGGACTGGTCGTCGCCGCCTCCCCCAATGGCTTCCCCACCGTCGCCATCGCGATCGCCGTCGCCCTGTACGTGCTCGGCGCGCTGGCCCTCCTGCTCGGCGTCGTCGCGGCGACGAAGCGGCGGCGGCAGAAGGCCCGCGACGCGCAGACGGCCACGACCGGCACCCTGACCACGGCCACCGTGAGCGATAAGGGCTACGACTTCTTCCACGAGAGTTCGCGCATCATCACCGCCGTCACCTTCACCTTCCGCGATCTGCAGGGCACGCAGCGCTGGGTGCAGAAGACGATGGTGATCGAGCAGGCCGACCCGATCGTCGTGGGTCAGGAGACGCGGCTCTGGTACGACGCCACGAATCCCGGCGACACCCGCGGCATCGTCGTCGAGCTGGCGAGAGACCGGGCGTTCCGCCGGTAGCCGCGGACGCGACCGCCGGCGGAACGGTCACCGGATCAGGCCCAGAACGCCGTGAGCCGTTCGGCCAGAGCACGACCCTGGTCGGCGCCGGCTCGCGCGGCGGGCACGCGGGTCGAGAGATCCATCATGTTGTCGCCGAACGCAGCCAGCGCGGCGGCGTCCGGGAACACCGTCTCGACCTCGCTGCCGCCGGCGCGGAGCTCGTCGACCTGCGCCGCGAGCTGCATCCCCCACTCGAGTGGATGCCGCGTGCGGCCGCCGAAGGGAGACAGCACCAGCACGCGCGCGTATCCCGCCGCCAGATCGGCGTTCTCGTTGCGCCGGTAGCCGCCGTCGAGATAGCGCTCGTCGCCGATGCGGTAGGGCGGGACGCCGAACCCGTTGGAGGTGCTGGCGGCGACGGCATCCACCAGCTCGATGCCGCTGTCCCGGTCGAACACCACACCCTCGCCGGTGCGGGCGTCGATCGCCGTGATGGCGATCGCGCGCTGCGGCCAGGCCGGGTCGGGCAGCCGGCCGGCGACGATCTCGCGCCACCGGCCGCCGGCGCCGTCGGGGTCCTCCAGCTCGAGGGCCGCGGCGCCCATCCGGCGGCGCATGTCCGCGGCGTCGGAGGAGGAGGCGATGATGCGGTCCGTCCGCTCCATGTGGTTGACCACGGAGACGCCGGTCGCCAACCCGCCGGGTGGGGGCCCGCCGGGACCGGCCGCGTGCGGACGCTGCGGCGGCACGGCGGTGAGGATGGCGTCGAGGAGCTCCGGCGGAGTCGCCCCGTTGATCTGGGCGGCGACGGTCGCGCCGGCGGATGTGCCGACGGTCAGATCGGCGTCGGTCACGTCGAGTCCGGCGTCGAAGAGACCGGCGAGCACGCCGATCTCCCACGCGTTGCCGGCCGAGCCGCCACCGCCGAGGACCAGTGCGCGTTCGCGCCGACCGGAGGAGGGCAGAGCAGAAGAAGGTGAAGTGTTCATGGGAGTCGCCTTTCGCGAAATGCCTGCCGGGCGCTCCCTGTGACGACTACCTCAGCCGCGCGATCGTGGACTGCAGGGGAGCACCCGATGTGGATACTGCGTTCATGGGTCTCACCTCCTGCCGACGGATCACGATCGGCAGCGACGCTAACACGCGGCGGTCTGCCGCGCAACAGGCTGTCACACACGCGTGGCCGTCCGCGCCGCGGTCGGTAGAACGGTCGGATGGCATCATCCCGCGAGCGCTTCGCCCTGGCCGCGTGCGTCGGCGCGGGTTTCGCGACCCTCCTGGACCAGTCGGTCGTGACGTACACCATCCCCTCGCTCGGCCCCGAGCTGGGCGCCACAGCGGGCGGCGTGCAGTGGTTCCTCGCGGTGTACTCGCTCACGTTCGGGGTCGGGCTCGTGCCCGGCGGGCGGCTCGGCGACGCCTACGGACGACGCGGGATGTTCGTCGGCGGCCTCCTGCTCTTCCTCGTCGGCGCCGCGCTCTCCGTCTTCTCTCCCGACATCGGGTGGGCGATCGCGGGGCGCGCCGTGCAAGGGTTCGGGGCCGGCATCGTGAGCGCGCAGGTCCTTGGCGTGATCCAGGATGTGTTCGCCGGTCGTTCGCGGATCCGCGCGCTCGCGGCGTACGGGATGGCGGCGTCGGCCTCGGCGATCGTCGGACCGCTCGCCGCCGGCGGGATCTTGGCGACCGTCCCCGCGGAGTTCGCGTGGCGCGTCATCCTCGCGATCAACGTGCCGTTCATCCTGGCGGTCGCGGTGCTGGCCGCACGCTTCGTGCCGCGCGGCGGGCGGGCGCCGGGCCGTCCCTCCCTCGATCTCGTCGGCATCGGCGTCACCGGCATCGTCGTCCTGCTGGCGACCGCTCCCGTGATCGACCCGGGTCTCGGGCCTGTGCGGTCCGGCCTCGCGATCGGCGGGGTCGCGGCCGGAGCCCTCGCGCTGATCTGGTGGGAGCGCCGGTACGCCCGGCGCGGCGGGCGTCCACTGTTCTCTCCCACCCTGCTCCGCTCGCGCGGCTTCACGGGCGGCAGCGTGATCGCCCTGCTCTGGTTCGGCTCCGCCGTCGCGCAGTCGGCGATCGTCACGGTGTTCCTGCTGCAGAGTCTCGGGATGCCCGCGCTGGTCGTCGCGCTCCTCCTCGCGCCGGGTGCGGCGGCACGGATCGCGACTTCCGCGCTCAGTTCCCGCCTGAACGACGCCTTGGGGCGATGGACGCTCGTGGCCTTCCTCGGCCTCCAGACGCTGTGCAGCGCACTCCTCGTCGTGCTGGCCGGGCTCACCGACGCGACCGAGCTGGTCGTCGCGATCGTGCTCCTCGAGACCCTCATCGGAGCGGCGAGCGGCGCATTCGAGCCGCCCATGCGTGCGCTCACCCTGTCGTACGCGCGGCCCGGCGAGTACGGGCTGGCCGCGTCGTTCCTGCAGCTGGCCCAGCGACTGTCGGCGACGTTCTGCGTGGCGCTGGTGACCGGCGTGGCGTTCGGGAGCGCCGGAATCGACGTGAGCCGCGACGGGCTCCAAGCGGGCCTCGCCGTGTGCGCCGTTCTGCTGGTGGCCGCGTCGGCCGTCGCCGTGGGGATGGTGCCGGACCTTCTCGGCGTCCGACGCCGGGCCGCGCCCTAGCGGTGCGCGCTCAGTCGTAACCGAGGATGACGACGTCCTCGTCTCGCATCCGTTCGATGTCGAGTTCGTCTTCGATGGCGACGCTGGCAGGCATGCACTGGATGCTACGGCGGCCGCGACGGGGCGCTGAATGGACGCGCTGGCCAATCGCGGCGCGATCGAGGACAGCGCGTACAACGATGCTCGCGCGTCGCTGCGCTGCACGACGAAGGCCCCCGCTCACCGAGCGGGGGCCTTCGTGTGGTGAGGTGCGTTACGCCTGGGCGGCGCGACGGCGGCGCGAGACGAGCACGCCCGCGGCACCCAGCAGGACCAGGAGACCCGCGAGGGTCGCCGGGATCACGTTGTTGTCACCCGTCGCGGCCAGGGCCGCGGTGCCGGTGACGGCGGCGACGCTCAGCGCCACGGCCTGGACGCCGCCCGTGCTCTGACCGACGAGCACGAGGGTGTGCGAGCCGGCGGCGAGCTTGGCGAGCACGTCGGCGCTCAGCGTGACCTGGACCTTGCCGTCGACGACCGGGAAGCTGCCGAGCAGGATCGGGGTCGAGTACAGGTACACGTCGACGAAGCCGTCGTTCGCCGTCCACTCGACCGAGGCGGTGTAGCCCTTGGTCGGGTCCAGGGTGGCCGGGAGGCCGGCGGAGAGCGGGGTGCCCGGGGTGACGCCGTGCGACGCGAGGTAGGCCGGCAGGTCGGTCGAGTTCGCGACCGGAGCGGCCGCGGCCGGCTTCTGGACGAACGGGACGACGTCGGTCAGGTTGCTGTAGACCCGTGCGGTGGTGAAGCCGGCGAGCTTGGCGGTGACGAGGACGCCGACGACGCTGCCGGCGACGTCATCGGTCACCGTGTAGCTCGTGCCAGTGGCACCGACGATCGGGCCGCCCTGCTGACCGCCGTTCCAGTACCACTCGTACGAGAAGGTACTGCCCTGCGGGAAGTCGGCGGTCGAGACCGTGAGCGTGGAGCCGATGGCGGCGGTTCCGGACACGGTGGCGGCGCCCGTCGTGCCGAAGGTGTAGGTCGTGCCGTTGAAGGCGATCGACTCGATGTACGCGGTCGGGTAGACGGCGGACGGGTCGTAGACGCCGTCCGTCAGCACACCGAAGCCGATCAGCTGAGCAGAGTCGAGCGTGTTCAAGAACTCACGGAGGGTCGCCGTGGCGTCCTTCTCGTAGACGACAGCGCCGTCAGCATCCTTGATCGCGCTGCTCGTCGCCCACACGTCGTCCAGCGAGACGGCCGCGGCGCCGGTGGAGGGGGAGGCGGGTCGGAGGGTGGTGAAGCTCTGCGACGACTGGCCGCCGTTGTAGAGGAACGGCAGCTGGAAGTACGACGGGCCGGTCGTCGTCGTCCACGAACCGGTCGCGACGACATCCGCGAGAGTGTCGCCCGAGATGTACTGCTCCGGGGTGAAGCCGTCGATGATCTGGGACTGGTTGAACAGCTCGAGGCCGTTGACCCCGACCCGTGCACGGTCGGCCGCGTCATCGTAGCCCTGGTGCCAGCCCGGGTAGCTGTCCTCGTTGGACCGGATGTCGCTCTGCGTGACCTTCACGGTGGCGGGCGCGGCCTGCGCCGGCGCGGCGGCGACGAGGGCTGCTCCACCCGCGATCGCGACACTCAGACCGAGGGCCGCAGCGCGTGCGGCCCAGGTGTTGTTCTTCTTCGAATTCACGTTGTCAATGACCCATTCACGTCGGTAGCGCTCGTCTGGTGAGAGGGCACACGCGCATAAACGTGCGATTCCCCCTGTTATCCATTCGAGCCTATGGTTGGTTGACAGATGCAACTATCCCCCGCTTGGGGGTGATTTTCACGATTCAACGGCAGCGGGGCCGAACCACTCCCCGAGCCGCGCGTCGAGCCCGCCCTGATCGTCGCCGACCCAGGCGACGTACCCGTCGGGCCTCAGGAGCACGGCGGGCGCGTCGAGCTCATCGCTGACGTCGGCGAGCCGGTCGACACGATCCGCCCATCCCCCGACCGAGAGCCGGCCGGTCTGGTCGAGCAGCAGACCGCGCCCCGTACGCAGGTTCTCGTAGAGCCGACCGCCGCGGGCGAGCGGGAGGTCGCGCAGCCGCCGCCCGAGCAGCTCGGGACCGTCGCCGAGGTCGTAGCGGATCCCGGTGCCGCTGACGCGCTCCGCCAGCAGCCGACTGACGTCGTCGAACGCCATCAGCTCGCCCATCAGCCTGCGCACGGCCTGCGGACCCGGCTCGGGAGAGATGAGGACGCTCTGCGCGCGCGTGATGGTCAGCACGCCGTCGGCCACCGGGTGGCGCTCGGCGAAGTAGGTGTCCAGGAGGTCGCTCGGCGCCCATCCCGCGACCGCGGCGGCGAGCTTCCAGCCGAGGTTGAACGCGTCCTGCACACCCAGATTGAGGCCCTGGCCGCCGAGCGGCGGGTGCACGTGGGCGGCGTCTCCGGCGAGGAAGACGCGGCCCTCCCGGTACCGCTCGGCGAGCCGGGTCGCGTCCGTGAAACGCGAGAGCGCGCGCGGCGAGTGGATGCCGAAATCGGTGCCCGCGTACGCCCACAGCTGCGCGCGGAACTCGTCCAGCGTCGGCGGCACCGTGCGATCCTCGGAGACGCTCGCCGCCGGCACGACGGCGCGATACAGACCGTCGCCGGTCGGCCCGATGCCGAACCCGCGGTGCGTCTTGCGCACCTCCTCCCCCACGGTGGCGATCTCCTCCGCGGAGGCCGTGGCCTCCACCTCGCCGAGCAGCCACTCGGTCGTCGCGGCCTCGCCGGGGAAGCCGATCCCGAGGCGCTTGCGCACCAGGCTGCGGCCGCCGTCTGCGCCGACCAGCCACTGCGCCCGCACCCGCGAGCCGTCGGCGAGCTCGACGGTCACACCGTCGTCGTCCTGATCGAACCCGGCGAGCTCCACCCCACGGCGGATCTCGGCGCCGAGCTCGGCGGCGTGCTCGGTGAGCAGGCGGTCGGTGACCGGCTGCGGGATGCCCAGGATGTAGGCGTGCGCGCTGTCGAGCGCGACCGGCCGAGGCGCGGCGATGCCGGCGAACGATCCCACGCCGCCCGGATACTGCGTCCCGTGTGCGAGGAACCGCTCCAGCAGTCCGCGCTGATCCATGATCTCGATGGTGCGGGGCTGTAACCCCAGCGCGCGGACCGCGGTCGTCGGCTCCGCATCCCGCTCGAGCACGAGCACGCGTACCCCGTGCAGCCGCAGCTCGGCAGCCAGCATCATCCCGGTCGGTCCGCCCCCGCTGATGATCACGTCGTAGGTCTCGGAATCCATGCGCACCCTGCTTCCCCGCGGCCCGATTCCGGCCGCGACCAGCAATTCTGGACCATGCGGGGGCCCTTGCCGCAAGGCCCCACCCCTCCGGTATCCTGGAAATGCGGGAACACGGCAGCGCGGCCGGACGGTCACATGGTCTGCCGCATCCCCCCGTCGATCACGACATCGGCACCGGTCAGGTTGCCGAGCAGCGGGCTCGCGAGCATCGTCACCAGCGCCGCGACCTCCTCCGGAGTGGTGAACCGCCCCGTCACCATCGCCTGCTCCGCACCGTGCCGCACCTCGTCGGGCGAGCCTCCGCCGGCCGCGGACACCGTCTGCGCCACCCCGCCATCCCCCAACCACAAGGCGGTCGCCACCGGTCCCGGGCTGATCGAGTTGACGCGGATGCCGCGCGGGCCCAGCTCCTTCGACAGCGACTTCGAGAAGCTCAGGGCCGCAGCCTTCGCGGCGCTGTAGTCCATCACGAGCGGATCCGCGAGCATCGAGTTCTCGCTCGCGATGGTGACGATCGCCGCCCCCTCCGGCAACAGGTCCAGGAGCGCGCGCGTCACCCGGACGCCCGCGAGCGCGTTCAGCTCGTAGGTGCGCACCCAGTCGTCGTCGGTGATGGAGGCGAAGCCGCCGGGACGGGGAGGGGCCGAGCCGACGTTGTTGACGAGCACGTCGACGCGGTCGCCGACCGCGTCGCGCAACCGGTCGATCTGCGCGGGGTCGGAGAGGTCGGCCGCGACGAAGCGGAACCGCGGGTCCGCGGCGAGCGCGGTGGTCTCGTCGGTCGCGCTGCGGGCGACGCCGACGACGGTCGCACCTTCGGCGAGCAGGGCGCGGGCGGTCGCGAGACCGATCCCCCGGCTCGCTCCGGTGACGACGGCGGATTTTCCTGTGAGATGAAGGTCCACGTCGCGACTATGGCGTGCGCGTGGCCCTGCGCACCAGAGGTGATCGAGTGGAGGCCGACATCAGCCCGCCCATCCAGGCCGTCGTATGCCACAAGTTCGCGCCCGTGTCGAGCATTGCCGTGCCCGTCGGAGCCATGGCAGGCTCGCCAGCACAGCGGTCAGGTCGCGCCGCACGGGCACGATCATTCCGCGAGCGAGGGGTGAAGCATGTCAGAGGTGTTGCCCGGGTCCGTCCTTCCGACGCCCGATCAGGCCTATGTGGGGCCGATCACGGTGGACGAGAAGAAGCTCGACGTCAAGCGCGATCCGATCGAGGTGAAGCGGCCGCCGAAGCAGGCGCCCAACGTGCTCCTCGTGCTGCTCGACGACGTCGGGTTCGGAGCGTCGAGCGCGTTCGGCGGTCCGGTCCCCATGCCGACGGCGGAACGCATGGCGGGCGCGGGGCTGCGGTACAGCCGCTTCCACACCACCGCCATCTGCTCGCCCACCCGTGCTGCCCTCCTGAGCGGCCGCAACCACCACCAGGTCGGCATGGGCCAGATCACGGAGACCGCGACGCCCGCGCCCGGCTACCGGTCGACGCGGCCGAACTCGTGCGTCCCCCTGCCCGAGATCCTCCGGCAGGCCGGGTACAACACGGCGCAGTTCGGCAAGTGCCACGAGGTGCCGGTGTGGGAGAGCGGACCGACCGGGCCCTTCGACCACTGGCCCGCGTTCAGCGGCTTCGAGAAGTTCTACGGGTTCATCGGCGGCGAGACCAACCAGTGGACGCCCGCCCTGGTCGACGGCGTCTCGCTCATCGAGCCGCCGGACGACCCCGACTACCACCTGATGCCCGACCTGGCCGACAAGACCATCGAGTACATCAACCAGCAGAAGGCGCTCACGCCCGACAAGCCGTTCTTCGTCTACTTCGCGCCCGGCGCCACGCACGCGCCGCACCACGTGCCCCGGGAGTGGATCGCCAAGCACAAGGGCAAGTACGACCAGGGCTGGGACGCGCTCCGCGAGGAGACCTTCGCCCGGCAGAAGGAGCTGGGCATCGTGCCCGCCGACGCCGAGCTGACCGAGCGCTCGGAGGGCATCCCGGCGTGGGACGACGTCCCGGCCGAGCGCCGCCCCATCCTGTCGCACCAGATGGAGGTGTACGGCGCGTTCCTGGAGTACGCCGACCACCACACCGGCCGCGTCATCGACGCCATCGAGGGTCTCGGGATGCTGGACGACACCCTGGTGATCTACATCATCGGCGACAACGGCGCCTCCGCCGAGGGCGGCCTCGAGGGCGCGTTCATGCTCTCCACCGCGGCCAACGGCGGCGCCGAGTACGAGACCGTCGAGTTCTGGCAGGACAACCTGGACAAGATCGGCGGCCCGGAGGCGTACAACCACTACGCCGTCGGCTGGGCGCACGCCATGTGCACGCCGTACCAGTGGACCAAGCAGGTCGCCAGCCACTACGGCGGCACCCGCAACGGCACGATCGTGCACTGGCCGAACCGCATCGCCGCCCGCGGCGAGGTGCGCAACCAGTGGCACCACGTGATCGACATCGCCCCGACCATCCTGGAGCTCGCCGGGCTCGCGCAGCCGCACACCGTCAACGGCGTCACCCAGGTGCCGATGCACGGCGTCTCGATGACGTACACCTTCGACGACGCGGCGGCCGACGAGCGGCACCTCACCCAGTACTTCGAGATCATGGGCAACCGCGGCATCTACCACCAGGGGTGGACCGCGCAGACGCGCCACCGCACCCCGTGGGACGTCGTCAGCGCCGCCCCCGACTTCTCGGACGACGTGTGGGAGCTCTACGACACGACCGTCGACTGGACGCAATCGAACAACCTGGCGAAGTCGAACCCCGAGAAGCTCGCCGAGCTGCAGCAGCTCTTCCTCATCGAGGCGACCCGCTACAACGTCATCCCGATGGACGACCGCGCGGCCCAGCGGATGAACCCCGAGTTCGCCGGTCGCCCAACGCTCGTCTCCGGCACCTCGCTCCGGCTCTACCCCGGCATGGTGCGCCTGAACGAGAACGTGGCGATCAACGTGAAGAACCGGTCCTGGTCGGCGACCGCGCAGATCGTCGTGCCCGACAGCGGTGAGGTGGACGGGGCGATCCTGGCGCAGGGCGGTCGCACGGGAGGCTGGTCCTTCTTCGCGGAGGGAGGCAAGCTCGGGTTCCACTACAACTTCTGCGGCCTCATCCGCAGCACCGCCCTCTCGGAGAAGCCCGTCGGCGCCGGCACGCACCAGGTGCGCGCCGAGTTCGCGTACGCGGGCGGCGGCATCGGCCGCGGCGGCACGGTGACGCTCTACATCGACGGCGACGCCGCGGGCACCGCCGAGGTGAAGCGCACCCACCCGATGTACTTCTCGTTCGACGAGGGCCTGGACGTCGGAACCGACACCGGCATGCCCGCGTACGAGGGCTACACCACCCCGCACGGCACCTTCACCGGCACCATCGACTGGGCCCAGATCGATCTCGGGCTCGACGACCACAGCCACCTCCTCGATCCCGAGGAGTGGCTGGCGGCCGCGATGCGCCACCAGTAGCCGGGAGGCGACGGGCGGCCCCGAGGGCGCGCTCTACGCGGACTTGTTCTTCGAGGCCGCCCGTCGCACGAACCCGAACACGATCGTCCCGACGAACAGGATGATCCCGATGATCGCCAGCCAGACCAGCCCCTTGATGGCGAAGCCGACGACGGCGAGGATGGCCCACACCACGAGCAGAATGACGATCGTTGCCACCATGGTGACCTCCAGAGTCCCGGACGCAGTGGCCCGGGCTGCTGCGAGCGTACGTCCGGGGGCGCCCACTTACTAGCGGCCCTGCACGATCAGCGGGTGATGCGCAGCCTCGCGGTCACTCGTCCCGCGCGTCGGCCGCGTCGAACTCGTCGAGCTGGTCGATGCCCTGCGGCTCCTCGACCTCCACCTCGACGCCGCTCACCGCGTCCCCCTCGCGGAACGCGCCGGTCCCCTCGTCGAGCGTCCCCTCGCCGTCGGGGTACCCCGCCTCATCCGGATACTCGACGCCGCCCGTGTTCGACATGTCCATGTGCCGCTCCTTCCGTTGGTCCGATCCTGCACCCGGAGGGAGGGGCAGGGCCAGGACGGTTGTCGGAAGATCGCGGCGGTGACGAAAACCGACCGGCACCCCTTCTTCGGGGGTTGGAGGAGCAGGTCCCGATTCTGAGAGTCTGAGAAGGCTGTGGGGAGCCTATGCCTCTGCAGTGAATCCGAATCTGCAAAGGAACACCAGAATGAGCACCATCCCTCCGCCCCCTGCACCCGACCAGCAGTACGCCGCGCCCGCCCCGGAGAAGTCCGGCAACGGCCTCGGCATCGCCGCGCTGATCCTGGGCATCCTGGCGCTGATCGGCGCGTTCATCCCGTTCCTGAACTACGGCGCCTGGGTGCTCGGCCTGATCGGCCTCATCCTCGGCATCGTCGCCCTGGTGCAGAAGAACAAGAAGAAGGGCACGGCCCTCACGGGCACGATCCTCTCGGGCGTCGCGATCATCCTGTCGATCATCCTCTCGATCGTCTACACGGCCGCGTTCGCGTCGGCGGTCAACGACTCGATCAAGGAGCAGATCAAGAAGGACGACGTCGTCGCGTCGCAGCCGGTGGAGGTCGTCTACGAGGTCACGGGCACCAGCACCGACAGCAACATCACCTACTCGACGTACTCGGACGGCGCGTCCAAGTCCGAGACCGCGTCGGCTCAGGCCCTGCCGTGGACGAAGTCGATCACCGTCAAGAAGGGCGGC
This sequence comes from Leifsonia naganoensis, assembly GCF_013410615.1. Classification (NCBI taxonomy): domain Bacteria; kingdom Bacillati; phylum Actinomycetota; class Actinomycetes; order Micrococcales; family Microbacteriaceae; genus Leifsonia; species Leifsonia naganoensis. The sequence continues at coordinate 3,031,380 of NZ_JACCHJ010000001.1, read as the reverse complement.
ACCTTCGACTTCAGCAGCTTCAGCGTCGTCGCGACGGCCGGAATGGATGGCGGCGACCTCGCCTGCAAGCTCACCGTCGCCGGCAAGGTCGTCGCTGAGCAGTCGGCGACCGGGCAGTACGCCGTCGTCAGCTGCCTCGCCACGGGCACCGACGGCGAGTAGCTCGTTGCGGGCTCTCGCCGGTGTCTGCCGGTGAGAGCCCGTCCCGCACGATGATGACGAACGCACCCGCCGACTGGTATCCCGATCCGGAGTACCCGGGACAGCTGCGCTATTGGGACGGCACCGCCTGGACCGTGAATCGCGCGCCGGCTCCCCGCACCGTCGAGGTCGCCGCGGCGCCATCCGCCCCGGACACGCCGGCCCCCGCGAATCGCGACGCCACCCCGGCCGTCCTGGCCCTCGTCCTGGCGATCGTCGGCTTCGTCCTCGGCGTCCTCCCGTTCGCCGCCTGGTTCGCCTGGCTGGCGTTCGTTCCCGCCCTGATCCTCGCGATCCGTGCCCTCGTGAGACGTCGAGCCGGCCGCGGGAGCTCGATCTCCGCAATCGTCGTCGCGGGCATCGGATGGCTGTTCTCCCTGGTCGTGGGTCTCGGGTCGTTCGCTCTGCTGCCCGCCGGCGCGCCGTCGTCCCCCGAAGCCGCCGCGGTCCCGAGCAGCACGCCGACCGCGTCGCCGACCGCCAGCGCACCCCCGGCGACCCCGTCCGCCGGCCCGACCCCGACGGTTCCCGCCCTCCCCGGACTCGGGCAGGCCGTGACCAGCCGCTCCGGCGTCTCGTTCACCGTGACCGGTGTGGAGTGCGGACTCGGAGCCCAGGAGGACGTGTTCGGCGACGTCGCTCCGAAGGGTCAGTTCTGCCGGATCGACTTCGTCGTCGCGAACGGCAGCACCCAGCCGCAGAACCTGTCCGCGTCCGATGTCTTCGGCTACATCGGCAACGCACGCTACGAGGCGGAGAGCGGCCTGGCCAGTTTCGGCGACGATGACTACTTCAGCACCGTGAACCCGGGCCTCTCGGTCGACTGCACGGTGTTCTTCGATGTTCCTGCCGGTGCGACCCTGGATCGGGTGAAGCTCATCACGAGCTGGTGGGGCGGCGACGGCGCGACGGTCACGCTCCGCTGACTCCGGAGGTCGGGCCCCGGCGGATCACGCGCCGAGGCTCAGGCTCCGGAGCGGGCGACGACGACTGCGAGCTCCGTCCGGGTGCGCACGCCCCACTTGCCGCGGATGACGGCGAGCGTGGACTTGACGGTCGTCTCCGCCACGAAGAACCTCTGCGCGATGTCGGCGTCGGACGCGCCATCGGTCACGGCGATCGCGAACTCGCGTTCGCGCGTCGTGAGCTGCTCCATCTTCGCGGCGGCGTCGCGACGCGCCTCCGTGCCGCGCGAGTCCCGGACCCACATCGACAGTTGCCGTGCGGCGCGCGGCGAGAAGGCCGCGTCACCTGCGGCGACCTGGCGGACCGCGTCGATGATGCGCTGCGGGTCCTCGTCCTTCAGCATGAAGCCGGACGCTCCCGCGGAGACCGCGTCCAGCACCCGGCCGTCCTCGTCGAAGGCCGTCATCATGAGGAAGCGCGGGGTGGAGCCGCCCAGGGCCCTGACCACCGCCACACCGTCCATCCGCGGCATCCGCACGTCGCAGAGGACCACATCCGGGTGGTGCGCCGCGACGGCCGCCGCCACCTCGTCGCCGTCAGCACATCGCCCGACGACATCGATGTCGGTGGAGGCGCCGAGCACCGCGGTGATCCCGGCCGCCGCCATCGGGTCGTCGTCGACGACGAGCACACGGATGCGGGGGTCGTTCACCCTGGGAGTCTATCGATGCCCGGCCACCGCTCGGGCTGTCACCTGCGCGGGGGCGACCAGGGCAACCACGCCACGATCGCGAACGTCCCCTCCGGCGTCGCACCCGCCCGGAACGACCCGCCGACGAGCGCGACCCGCTCGCTCATCCCGCTCAGCCCGTGCCCGCCGCCGACGGAGGTCGGGGCGGCGCCGGGCGCGAGCCAGTTCGCGGTGGCGACGGACACCCCGTTCGCCGGGTCACCGCGGACCTCCACGCTCAGGGCCGTCCCGGGAGCATGACGTCGCACGTTCGAGAGGGCCTCCTGCACGATCCGGTAGCAGGCGTGTGCGACCCGCGGGTCGCACGAAGCGATGTCGCTGACGAGCAGCTGCGCGCGCACGTCGACACCGTCGCGGAGCGCGTCGTCCACCAGCGCCGCCAGATCGGCCAACCCGTGGTCGACCCCTGCGGCGGCGGGATTGCGGAGCACATGCACGACGTTGCGCAGCTCGTCGAGCGAGTTCTGCGCGGTCTCCCGCACGGCGCGGGCCGCCGCGGCGGCCTTCTCGTCCGAGCCGCCGACGGTCAGCTCGAGCGCGCCCGCGTGGAGGGAGAGGGAGCTGAGCTGCGCAGCGAGCGTGTCGTGGAGCTCGCGCGCGAGCTCCTGCCGTTCCCGCTCGCGCTCGACCTCCCGGTGGAGCACGGCGACGTTGCGATTGGCGACGGCCGTCCCGCGTGTTGCGGCGTCCCGTTCCGCGCGCAGCCGGCGCGTCATCCCGAACGCGGCGAACGGCACGACCGCCACCGCCGCCAGGATCGGGGCCACCCAGAACAACGCGAGCCGCGCCGGTGTACCTTCCGGCGGGTCGCCGACGAAACCCGCGAGCAGCGATGCGTGCGTCATGACGTCCCAGCTGAGCGCCACGAGGACGGCCAGGTACGTGCCGGCGACGAACGCCCACTGCCGCCACCCGGTCGTCACGGCCGTCACCGCCGCCACGCTCACGAGCACCGCGACCGGCGACGTGGGGAAGGCCAGCGTCACACCGATGGCGAGCAGGGCCACGAAGACGGGGTAGCGGTGCCGCCACACGAGCATCACGGAGACGCCGATCATGACGAAGGTCCCGATGGTGGCGAGGAGCTTGACGGGCTCCGGGAACGTGGAGGTGCCCGCACCGTGGATGCCGCCCGCCGACAGCGCCAGCAGGGCGCACAGCAGGGCGATGGCGATCGATCCCACCAGCGCCCCCGCCCGGCGGGCACGCGACGGCACCGTCGTGGCCGGCGGTGCCGACGCGCTCGGTGTGGGAGAGGTGACGCTCATGTCCACGATCGTATGGGCGAACCCCGCGACCCCTGTACCGCCTTTCGGAGGGGCGGGCCCCCTCCTTTCGTGCGGTCAGGTACGACCGATCCGTGGTGCCGCGGCCCGGCCTCCTCGCGGTGTGCTGGTGGAAGCCGAAACCCGGCCCCACGAACTCACCAGGAGGCACTCCCATGTTCCGTCGTATCACCCTCGTCACCGCCGCGACCGCGATCGCCGCGGGCCTCGCCCTCACCGGCTGCAGCGCCGGGACGACCGCGGGCGGCACCGCGGGGGGCGGGGCGACGACCGGCAGCTCCGCGTCCGCGGCACCTTCAGCTCCTGCCGCGCCCGCCGCGCCCGGCCTGAACACCCCGCTCACGGTCGGCTCCTTCGAGTACACCGCGCTCGGCGTGCAGGACATCGGCGCCACCGCTGGCACCTCGCCGCTGACGGCGACCGCCCAGGGCACGTTCCTGCAGGTCGACCTGAAGATCGCGAACACGGGCAACAGCTCCGCGACCTTCATCGTCAACTACGTGAAGCTCGTCGACGCGGCCGGCAAGACCTACGACGCCGACGCGAGCGCGACCCTGTACGCGAGCCCCGACCAGAACGCGTGGGTCGCCGGCATCAACCCGGGCAACGCCATCCAGGGCCCGATCCTCTTCGACGTCCCCGCCGGGACCGCCCCAGCGAGCATCCAGGTCAGCGACAACGCCTTCTCAAAGGGCAAGACGATCACCCTCGGCTGAGGGGGGGGATTGCGGCGGCGGACGGAACCCGAACCGTCCGCCGCCGCGTTCTGCGCCTCAGACCCTGTTCACCGCCGCCTCCGGCGCTCCCGCCACGACCGCGCTCACCGCGTTCTGCGCCTGCACGCGCACGTACTCGATCTCGGTGAAGCGCGAGAAGTAGGCGATGTGGGGGGTCAGCACGACGTCGTCGCGGCCGACCAGCGGATGACCGGGCGGCGGCGGCTCCTCGTCGAGGACGTCGAGGGAAGCACCCGAGAGGCGGCCGCTGTCGAGCGCGTCGACGAGGGCCTCGTTGTCGATGAGGCCACCGCGGGAGACGTTGACCAGGATGGCGCCGGCCGGCATGTCGGCGAGGAACGCGGCGTCCACCATCCGCGCGGTCTCGGGGGTCAGCGGCACGTGCAGGGTGAGGGCGTCGGAGGCGCGGCGCACGTCGTCCAGGCTCGCCCGCTCGATCCCGAGGCGCTGGAGGTCGGCCGTCACCTCGGGGGTCTCGGGCAGCATCGGGTCGTAGCCGAGCACGCGGCCGAACAGCGGGCCGGCCAGCCGGGCGAACTCCCGGCCGATCTTGCCGAGGCCGACGATGCCGAGGGTCCGCTCGCTGAGACGCGGAGGTGCCTCGGGAGCACGCTCGTTCCAGCGCTCCGGCGTGGCCGAGGCCGTGTAGAAGGGGAGCTGCCGCGCGCTCGCGAGCAGCAGGGCGAGCGCGTGGGTCGCGACCTCCTCGGTCGCGGCTCCGGGCACGTTCGTCACCCAGACGCCGTGCTCGGTGGCGGCCTCCACATCCACGTAGTCGAAGCCCATCGACATGAGCGCGATGACCTTCAGTCGCGGGAGGGCGGCGATCACCTCGCGGGAGATGGCGGCGTACCCGGGAAGCAGCGCATCGGCATCCTGCGCGCCCGCGATGATCGCGGCCGGGTCGCGGGTGCCGAGCACGCGCACCTCGAAGCCGTGCGCCTCGAGCAGCGCGATGCCGGGCGCGGGATCGGTGTCCTCGACGTCCGTGTAGACGGCGACGGGGCGGCGGGCGGCGTCAGTCATCGGCGCCGGCTTCGCTGGAGGCACCGTCGACGCCGCGCGGGTGAGCGCTGCCCTCCCGCACGATCACCTGCGCCATCGCGGTCATCAGCTCGTACGCGACGTGCGACGCGGCGATCCCGGTGACCTGGGCGTGGTCGTAGGCGGGCGCGACCTCCACGACGTCGGCGCCGACGATGTTCAGGTCGGTCAGGCCGCGGAGCAGGCGCAGCAGCTCGCGGCTGGTCAGGCCGCCGGCCTCCGGGGTCCCGGTGCCGGGCGCGTGCGCGGGGTCGAGCACGTCGATGTCGATGGAGATATAGAGCGGCCGGTCGCCGACGCGGCGGCGGATGCGGTCGAGGGCGGCCGGGATGCCGTTCTCCTCGATGTACTCGCTCGACACGATCGAGAAGCCGAGGCGCTCGTCGTCCTCGAGGTCCTGCTTGCTGTAGAGCGGGCCGCGGGTGCCGACGTGCACGGACGCGGTGCGGTCGAGGAACCCCTCCTCCGACGCCCGCCGGAAGGGCGTGCCGTGCGTGATCGGCTCGTCGAAGTAGGTGTCCCAGGTGTCGAGGTGCGCGTCGAAGTGCAGCACCGCGACCGGCCCGTGCTTCTCGCTGATCGCCTTGAGCAGCGGGTAGGCGATGGTGTGGTCGCCGCCGATGGTCAGGATGCGCTGCACGCGGCCGCCCAGCTCGCTCGCCGCCTCCGCGATCTGGCGCACGGCCTCGTCGATGTGGAACGGGTTCACCGCGATGTCACCGGCGTCGGCGACCTGTACGGCCTCCCACGCCGAGAAGTCCTGCGCCGGGTTGTACGGGCGCAGCAGGCGGCTGGCGGCGCGCACGTGCTCCGGACCGAAGCGGGCGCCCGGGCGGTAGCTGACGCCGGTGTCGAAGGGGATGCCGACCACGGCGAGGTCGACGGCCGGCACGTCTTCGAGGCGCGGCAGCCGGGCGAAGGTGGAGAGCCCGGCGTAGCGCGGGGTCTTCGATGCGTCGGCGGGGCCGATGGGAGGTGTGGTCATGGTGGTTCCTCGTGCCTGTTCCGTGGGTCGGTTCGGTGCGCGTCGATTCGGTGCGCGTCAGCTCGTGAAGGTGGACTGCGGGAGGTGGACGACGTGCAGGCCGCCCGCAGCGCCCGCGGCCGTCACCGCCTCGGCAAGCTCGGCTGCTGTGCCGACGCGGTGCCCCGTGCCGCCGAACGCGTCCGCGACGGCCGCCCAGTCGGGCTGCACCAGGTCGACCGCGATCGGGGCGATGTCCGCATCCACCTCGTTCTGCTTGATCTCCGCGTAGCCGCCGTTGTCGACGACGATCACGGTCACGTCGAGCCGCTGCTCGACGACGGTGATGAACTCCTGCAGCGAGAACATCAGCGCGCCGTCGCCGACCACCGCGAACACCGGGCGGTCGGGCCGCGCGACCCGCGAGCCGATCGCGGCGGGGAGGCCGTAGCCGAGCGTCGCGTAGGTCGCCATGTACGGCGTGGAGTTCGGCGTCGCGACCTGGAGGCGGTTCAGCAGACCCCAGTAGGCGATCTGCGACGAGTCGGTCGTGACGATGGCGTCGTCCGGGAGGGCCGCAGCGATGGCGTCGGCGAGGGCTGTGTTGATGGCGGAGAGCTCGGCGCACTCGGCGGCCACGGCCTCCAGTGTCTCCGGCACGCGGGCATCGCGCTGCGGTTCGTCGGCGGCCGCCGCATCCCCCAGAGCCGCCACGATCGCGGCGAGCGCGACCGGCGCGTCCGCGACGATCCCCACCTCCGCCGCCTGGTTCTTGTCGAGCTGCGACGCGACCCGGTCGATGCGGATGACGTGCCCGCGGGCCCCCAGCGCCTCCACCCAGAGCTCGGCCTCGCCCAGCTTGGAGCCGACGACCAGCAGCACGTCCGCATCCCGAGCCCGGTTGCGGGCGGCGGCCAGCCGGAGGTTGGAGCCGAGGGAGAGCGGGTGCCGCTCGTCGAGCACGCCCTTGGCGTTCAGCGTCGTGACGACCGGCGCGCCCAGGCGCTCGGCGAGGGCACGCAGTTCGTCCGTCGCGCCACGGGAGCCGCCGCCCGCGAGGATCACCGGATCGGTCGCGCCGGCCAGCAGCCGCGCGGCCTCGGCGACCGCGACCGCATCGGGCGTCGTCGCAGGCGCAGGAGCGCGAGCCGCGAGCGACTCGGCCGGCAGCTCCGTCTCCTCCTCCAGCAGGTCCAGCGGCACCTCGATGTAGACGGGACGCGGTCGCCCGGTGGCGAACAGCGCGAACGCGTCGTGGACGGCTTGCACGGCCTCCTCGGCCGACTGCACCCGGCGCCCCCACTCGACGATCGCGGAGGCGGCGCCCAGCTGGTCCTTCGTCTCGTGCAGCGTGCCCACGTCGGCGAACTCGCGCCCGCGGGCCGGGCCCGGGGAGAGCAGGATCATCGGCCGCGACTCGCAGTACGCCGTCCCGGCGGCCGAGAGCGCGTTGAGCAGCCCGGGGCCGCTCGTGGTGATGACGACGCCCGGCTTGCCGGTCTGCAGCGACCAGCCGTCAGCCGCGTATCCCGCGCCCTGCTCGTGCCGCGTGGTCACGGGATGCACCCCGAGAGCGGTCAGCGGCCGGTAGAACTCGAGGTTGTGGGTGCCCGGGATGCCGAACACCGTGTCGACGCCGTAGTTGCGCAGGGTCTCGATGAGCACCCATCCGGTCGTGCGTGCGGCGCGTGTCTCCATGCCTGTGCGTCCTTTGCGAGTCGGGGTCAGTTGGCGGCGGCGGCGAAGCGGGACGTGCCGTCCACCCAGGTCTCGTGGACCGGGATGGTGGCGATCGTCTCCGCCTCCACCGTCAGCGGGTTCGCGCCCAGCACGACGAAGTCGGCGCGCTTGCCGGCGGCGAGGGAGCCGAGCTCGTTCTCGCGGCCGAGGGTGATCGCACCCTCCAGCGTGTGCGCCCGGAGGGCCTGATCCGCGCTGATGCGCAGTGAGTCCGGGCCGAGCTTGTGCCCGCGCCGCGTGACGCGGGTCACGGCGGCCTGGATCGCCTCCAGCGGACGCGGCTCGGCGACCGGCGCGTCCGACGAGATCGTCACCGGCACACCGGCCTCGATGAACTCGCCGAGCGGGTTGAACCGCTCGCCGGGGGTGCCGATGGCCTGCTCCACGCCCTCGCCCCAGTTGTAGTAGTGCTGCGTCTGGTTCACCGGGCGGATGCCCAGGCGCGCCATCCGCTGGATCTCCTCGACCGCGGGGAGGCCGCAGTGCTCGATCCGGTGGCGCGCGTCGGCGTCGGGGCGCTCGGTGAGCACCTGCTCCACCGCATCCACCACCATCGCGATCGCGGTCGGCGACTGTGCGTGCGTCGCGGTCTGCAGCCCGGCGGCGTGCGCCTTGGTCACCAGCCCCGCGTACTCGGCGGGCTCGTGGTAGAGCTGGCCGGTGCGGCACGGGTCGCCGACGTAGCCCTCGGGGAAGTAGGCCGTCCATCCGCCGAGCGTGCCGTCGGCGTAGAGCTTGATGCCCGCGACCGAGAGAAAGGCGTTGCCGAACGGGCCGGTGAGCCCGAGGTCGATGACCTGGTCGAGCAGGTGGGAGAGGAAATACATCGAGACGCGCACCGAGAGCTCGCCGCGGTCGGCCATGGCCAGGTAGGCCGCGAACTCCCGCTTCGAGACCTGCGCGTCGCCGAGCGCGGTCACGCCCGCCGACAGGAACTCGCGCTGCGCGATGTCGAGCTGGCGCTGGTGCTCGGCCGGCTCGTCGCCGAGGTGGAAGTTCGGGCCGTGGTGGCCGATCTTCACGCCGTGCAGGCCGGTGAGCACGTTGCAGGCCGCGTCGGAGAGCTCGCCCGTGAGCTCGCCGTCCGCATCCCGGAAGAACTCGCCGCCCTCGGGGTTCGGGGAGTCGCGGGTGATGCCGTACTTCGCGAGGGTGAAGCTGTTGACCACTCCCCCGTGGCCGGAGGCGTTCATGATGTACACCTCGCGGTCGGTCGCGATCCGGTCGAGCTCCTCCTTCGTGGGGTGGCGCCGCTCGGCCAGGTTGCGCTGCTCGTAGCCGTAGCCGCGGAGCGGGACGCCGGCGGGCAGCCGCTGGGCGCCCTCCCGCATCAGCTCAACGATCTCCGGGATGGACGCCGCCTTGGCGGGGCTGACGTCCACCCAGGTGAGCAGCTGCCCATACATCAGGGGGTGCGCGTGCGCGTCGATGAAGCCCGGGACGATGGTCGCCCCCGGAAAGTCGGCGCGCTGCGGCTCGATCCCCGCCTCGCGCGCCTGCTCCTCGACCTCGGCGAGCGTGCCGACCGCGAGGATGGTGCCGCCCGCGGTGAGCAGGGCCTCCGCGTGCGGGTTGTCGTCGTCGATGGTGAGGATGACGTCGGCCGTGACGATGGTGGGGGTGGAGTCGCGGGCGTCGTAGGTGGCGAGGTGTCGCATGGGTCAGATCCTTGTGGTCTTGATGGCCGTGGTGTCGAGGCGCGGGTTGAACGAACCCGTCGCCGGCGCGGAGTCGGAATGCTGCGGCGCGAACCAGGTGCCGACGATGGCGATCAGCGCGAGGGCGCCGAAGAACCAGATCGCGGACCAGAAGGTTCCGGTGATGGCGATCAGGCCGGTCGCGATGGCCGGGGACAGGCCGCCCCAGACCGCGGCGCCGATCCCGTAGGAGAGCGACATCGACGTGTAGCGCGCCTGCGGCCGGAACATCTGCGTCATCACCGTCGACAGCGGGGCCCACGCGCCGCTCAGGGTGATGCGGATCACGCTGACGAAGATGTAGATCAGCGTCACCTGGTGGTTCTGGATGACCAGCACCAGCGGGATCACGGCGATGAACGAGAGCAGCGATCCAAGCATGATGACCCGCTTGCCGCCCCACTTGTCGCCGAGCAGGGCCAGCGGCAGCGTGACCAGCGCCTCGATGAAGGAGGCGACCGTCATGGCGCCGAGGATGACGCTCGCGTCGAGGCCGACCTCCGGGCTGGTCGCGAAGTTCTGCACGAAGACCGTGGCGATCACGTAGCCGCCGGACGACATGGCGATGATGCAGAAGCCGAGGATGATGGCCAGCCAGTTGTTGCGCAGCGCGAACAGGATCGGGGTGGACTGCGTGTGTCCCTCGATCTTCTCCTCGAAGACTGGTGTCTCCTCCACGCGGTAGCGCACCCAGATGCCCACGCCGATCAGCACGATGCTGAACAGGAACGGGATGCGCCAGCCCCAGGTCAGCAGGACGTCGTCGCCCATCCCCGCGAGGATCCAGAACGCGCCGGAGGCCATCAGTGCGCCGAGCGGGTTGCCCAGCTGCGTGAAGCCGCCGTAGAAGTTCTTGAACTTCGGCGGTGCGCTCTCGACCGACATCAGGCTCGCGCCGCCCCACTCGCCGCCGACCGCGAGGCCCTGGGCGACGCGGAGGATGATCAGGAGGATCGGCGCCATGATCCCGATCGTGTTGTAGCCCGGCAGGCAGCCGACCAGCACCGTCGCGATGCCCATGATGAAGAGGGTGATCGTGAGGGCGCGCTTGCGGCCGAGCTTGTCGCCGATGTGGCCGAAGATGATCCCGCCCAGCGGTCGCATGAAGTACGCCACCGCGTACGTTCCGAACGACGCGAGCGTGCCGAGCGCGTGGTTGACCTCCGGGAAGAACACCTGGGGGAACACGATGGCCGCGGCCGTCGCGTAGACGTAGAAGTCGTACCACTCGATGGTCGTGCCGACGACGGACGCCAGGCCGGCCTTCAACGCACGGGCATGCCCTGGGGGTTGCGTTGCGGTTACAGACACACAAAGCTCCTTTGCTCGTATTGCCTTGTTCGATTGTCGTGCTCGTTTCGACGTGAAGTCTCATCCCGTCGCCGAGGATGCGCAAGCGCAGTTCGGCGTCGGGCGCGGCTGTGCGCCGTCGATTTGTCAGGGGATGAGGACAAAACTATCGCGATTCGTCCGCTGCCCTTGTCGTGTGCCATCGATCTGCGGTCGTCGCCGGGCGTTTCCGGGTATTCTGCGGATGTGCCGATCCGTCCCGACCGAACCGTCCCCGAGCGTGACACCGACGCCCTCGACAGCAGCCTCGTCCGCGCCCTGCAGGCGGACGGCCGGGCCAGCATCCACGAGCTCGCCCGCACCCTCGGTGTCTCCCGCGACCTCGTCTCCCGCCGCCTCGGCACCCTCATCGGGAGGGATGGCCTCCGCGTCGTCGCCGCCCTGGACCCCGGTTTCGCCGGCCTCAACGTGTTGATTCATGGTCTCGTCGCCGTCGACGGCCGCGCCCGCCCCGTCGCCGAGCAGCTCGCCGACCTCCCCGACACGGTCTTTGTTTCGCTGGTCGGCGGCTCCTCCCCCGTCGTCTTCGAGTCCCGCCACGGCGACCTCGACGAGCTGCACGCCACGCTCTCCGCCATCCGCGAGATTCCCGGCGTCCGCGGCCTGCGCGTCAGCACCTACGACGCGCTGCTCAAGGAGTTCATCACCGCCGCCTCCGTCACCTCCGTGAAGCTGGATCGACTCGACCACGACCTCATCGCCGTGCTGCAGGATGACGGCCGCGCCAGCTACCGCGAGCTCGCCGACAAGGTGCGCTTGTCCCCCTCGTCAGCTCGGGCGCGCGTGCGTCGCCTCCTGGACGCCGGCGTCATCCGCATCGCCGCCATCGACGCCGGCGGCCTCTCCCGCAACCGCGTCGCCGTCGGCGTCGGCATCGGCCTGCGCGGCTCGGCCACGCCCGTGCACCGCTACCTCGTCGACGCGCGCGCGGTCGACCTCGCCGCGGACGCCCACGGCGCCTACGACGTCATCGCCACCATCGTCGGCACGACGCGCACCGGGGTGCTGTCGGTGATCGAGGATCTGCGGGCGCTGCCCGAGGTCGGCTCGCTCGAGACGTGGGCGCACCTCGACATCATCAAGGAGGACTACACGCGGACGCTGGGGCGGATTGTGCGGGGGTAGTAGGCAATCCCCCTCAGACCGCGAACAACGAGACGCGCGGTGTGTCGATCAGCGCCATGATCGGCATGAGCGCGGAGCCGAGAGCCACCGTGTCGCCGCCGAACGTCGCCGGGACGATCTCGAACTGGGTGCCCAGCCGCTCCAGGCAGTTGCGCCGCACGGCGTCGCCGATCCGCTCCAGGTGGTGCTCCATGAGCCGCATCCCGACCCAGCCGCCGATCACGATGCGCTGCGGGTTCGTGAGGTTCACGACGCTGCCGAGCGCGGCGCCGAGAGTCTCGATCGCCTCATCGACCACGCCTCCGGCCGCCGGGTCGGTCTCCGCGGCGGCGAGGAGCGCGCCGATGGCCTGCCACCCGCTGCCGTCGAACGACCCGCCATGCTCGTGCCAGGAGCCCAGGATGGCGTTGGCCCCGAGGTAGGCCTCCACGCAGCCGCGCTGGCCGCACCGGCAGAGCGCGCCGCCGGCGTGGATCTTGGTGTGACCCCACTCGCCCGCGCTGCTGAAGGCGCCGTGCGCGAGCTGGCCGTCGCTGATGATGCCGAGCCCGACACCGCGGCCCAGCAGGGCGACGACGGCGTGATCGATACCGCGGGCTGCTCCGTACCAGAGCTCGGCTCGCGCCTGGGTCTTGGCGCCGTTCTCGGCGAAGACCGGCAGATCGGGGTCGAGATCCAGCGGGATCGGGCGCGGATCCCAGCCCAGACTCTGCGCGTACAGCACCTGCGAGCCGTCGGACTCGGTCTCCACCACGCCCGGCAGGCCGAGCCCGATGCCGAGCACACGCGGCCAGCGCTCCCGGTTGCGATCGCGCAACGCGGCGACGGCATCCGTCAGGTCACGGTGGATGTCGTCGTAGGACTCCTCGCTGCGGCCGCCGCGGAACTCGCGATCCACCATCGCCAGCGAGAGATCGAACAGCTCGACGGCGACCCCGCGCTCACCGACGTCCACCCCGATGGCGTAGGCGCCGTCGGCACGCGGGGCGATGACGGAGATCGGGCGACCGCCGCGGGAGGCGACGGAGCCGACCTCCGCGATCAGGCCGTCCTCGATGAGCTCGGCGGTGATGTTCGCGGCCGACGCGGAGGAGAACCCGCAGCGCCGGGCGAGATCGGCGCGCGTCGTCTCCCCCTCCTGCAGGACGAACCGCAGGGCCGCGGCGCGATTCTGCTGGCGCAGGGTCGTGACGGTCGCCGACTCCCGGGGGGCGGGGCCGTCCGGCCGGACCTGTGCGCTCATGGTTCGACGATAGCCCGTCACACGCTCACCTCGAGTCGGCGCACCAGCACCCGCTCGTCCGCGGCGAGGGTCAGGGCTCCGCTCTCCCAGCTTGCGGTCAGCGCGTGCGGGAGGTCGGCGTCGATGCTCCACGCTGCGGGCTGCGACGAGAAGCCGAACGTCAGGCGCGATCCCGGACCGAGCTCGACCGGGACGTACTCGTCGGAGGCGTACGGCCGGCCCGCCGTGTGGTGCCAGATCCCCTCGGGGACGGCGGCGGGCGTGAGCTGGACGATCGGCGTCTCGGCGGCATCACGCACGCCTGTCCACGCCGGCAGGTGCAGCTCGGGGCGGGCGAAGAGGGCGTCCAGCACAGGGGTGCGCACGTCGCAGCGGTCGGCGGGCACGGCGGCCAGGAACTCCTCGAGGATGCGCTCCGCCTGGTCGGCGTCGGGCTGCCCCGACGGATCCGCGATGAGGTCCCATCCCTCCGGCGGCCGCACCGACAACGGTGAGGTCAGCGTGTCGAGCTTCTTCCACGGCCAGAAGTTCCAGCCGATGCCGTGCCGCTCGTAGAGCTGCGTCGCCGCGTAGATCCAGCCCGGCGTGTTCTCGCCGCCCTCGCCCATGTAGATGGGGGCGCCCAGCTCGTCCCGCAGCTGCAGGAAGTCGGCGATGCTCGTCTCGTCAGGCGCGCACCAGTAGCGGTGGAACTGCACCGCCTGGTTGTCGTCGAAGCGCATCCGCACCGGCTCGGGGTTGGTCGCCCAGTGGCTGCCCTCGTACATCAGGAGGTGACGGTCGTCGATCTCGCGGATCGCCGCCGTCAGCTCCCGGTACACCGCGACCAGCTCGTCGTTGTAGCGATGCTGCCACTCGTTCGGCAGCGGCTCGTTGAGCAGGTCGTAGCCGAGCACGGCCTCCCGGTCGCGGTAGCGCCGTGCGAGCTCACGCCACAGCTCGACCGTCTGCGACCGGTACCGCGGCGACATGAACAGCTCCGGGAGCCCGTTCGGGGAGTCGTCGATGTTGGTGCCGGTCTGGCCGCCCGGAGCGCCGTGCAGGTCCAGCAGGATGCGCAGACCGTGGCGCTCGCTCCACCCGACCGCGCGCTCGATCAGCTCGAAGCCGCTCTCGATCAGGTTCCCGTCGTCGTCCATGACCCCGCGCGCGTTGATCGGCAGGCGCACATGGTCGAACCCCAGCTCCGCGATCAACTCGAAGTCGCGCTCGGTCACGAACGTGTCCCGGAAGCGCCGCCAGAAGTCGTCGGCGCGCTCGGGACCGACCAGTTCGGCGATCCGCCGTTCGATCTGCCGCGGGGACGACATCTCGTCGCCGAAGCGCCACATGTACCCCTCGGCGAGCAGCCAGTTGCCGAGCCCGACACCGCGCAGCAGCAGCGGGCCGTCGTCGTCGAACAGCTGCGTCCCCTCGGCGCGCACGAATCCGACGGGCTGACGGCGGGCGGGAGTGTTCATGGTGTTCCTCACGGGTTGCGGGTTGCTCATTTGAGACCGGACAGCGCGAAGCCCTGGACGACGTAGCGCTGGAAGATGACGAAGACGATCAGGATCGGCACGACCATGAGGGTGGAGGCCGCCATCTGCAGCGACGGGTTGGTCGCGATCTGCTGGTTGAGCAGTGAGAGGCCGACGGACAGCGTGTACAGGTTCTGGTCGTTGGCGATGATGAGCGGCCAGAGGAAGCTGTTCCAGCCGGCGATGAAGGTCAGCACGACCTGGACCGCCAGGATGGGGCCGGACATCGGGAGGATGATGCGGAAGAAGATCCGCCACTCCCCCGCGCCGTCCATCCGGGCCGCCTCGACGATCTCCGTCGGGATGGTCGCCATGAACTGCCGGAACAGGAACACCGCGAAGCCCGACACCAGCATGGGGAGCGCGATGCCGACGAGGGTGTTCGTCAGCTTCATCCCGTTGAGGATCAGGTAGCTGGGGATCATCGTGACCTGACCCGGGATCATCATGGTGACGAGCACCAGGAAGAACAGCGCGTCCCGGCCCCGGAAGGTGAACTTGGCGAAGCCGTAGCCGGCGGCGGCCATGAGCAGCAGCCCGAGCATGCAGATCACCACGATGATCAGCGTGTTCAGCAGGTACCGACCGAAGTCGAGCTCGGTGAACAGCTGGACGAAGTACTCGAAGGTCGGCTGCTTCGGCAGCAGCTGCGGCGGGTAGGCGACCGACTCGCTGCGGGGTTTGACCGACGCGAACACCATCCAGAGGAAGGGGAACGCCGTGGCGAGAGCGCCCACGCCGAGCAGGGCGCCGATGACGATCGTCCCGGCACGACCACGGCGAGCGCGGCGGCGGGTCGGTGCGGGGTCGCGTCCGTCGTCGTCTCCGCCGGCGGCGAGGCTCCGGCTCCCGCGTGCGAGCAGCTCAGTAGTCGACATCGGATCTCCTCAGGCGCAGCTGGACGACGGTGATGATCGCGATGATCGCGACGAGGACGACCGAGCCGGCGCTGGCGTAGCCGAACTGGCTCGACGAGAAGCCCTTCTGGTAGAGGAAGAGCGCGATGGAGGTGGAGGCGCCGAGCGGTCCGCCCTTGGTGAGCACGAACGGTTCGTCGAAGAACTGCAGCCAGGCGATCACCGTGGTGATCGTCACGAAGAAGATCGCGAAGCGCAGCAGCGGGATGACGATCGACACGGTTCTCCGGATGCCGGATGCGCCGTCGATCGCGGCCGCCTCCAGGTACTCCTTCGGAACGCCCTGGAGCGCCGCGAGGAAGATGATGACGTTGAGTCCGAGACCGCGCCAGACCGCCACCAGCACGACCGAGAACTTCACGACCGTTGGGTCGGAGAGCCAGGGCACCGGCGGCAGATCGACGATGGAGAGCAGGTAGTTGAAGAGGCCGAACTGCGTGTTGTAGAGGTAGCCCCACACCAGCGCCACCGCGACGATCGCGGTGATGGCCGGAACGAAGTAGAAGGAGCGCAGGGCACGGAAGAATCGCCCCTGCGAGCGGTTCAGCGCGAGGGCGATCACGAGCGAGAGCACGATCACGCTCGGGACGCCGATCACGGCGAAGAGGGCGGTGTTGCCGAGCGCCTGCCAGAAGGCGGGGTCGGCGAACAGCGTCGCGTAGTTGTCGCCGCCGACGAACTGGATGCGCGACCAGTCGCCGAGCCCGGCGAGGTTCATGTCGGTGAAGCTGACCAGCAGGGCGACCGCGATCGGCAGGATGCCGAAGGCGATCAGCAGCAGCATCGCCGGCGCGACGAAGGTGTATGGGACGAGTCGGGTCTTCATGGCCTCATGGCCGGCGATGCGCGGCGGCCCGTGCCGCCGCGCACCGTCGGGGTTCATTTCGCGGACGTTCCGCTGGTGGTCGTGAACAGGGTCTTCAGCGCGTCGTCCCGGTTCGCGCCGGTGAGCACGATCGAGTTGAGCGAGTCGAGCAGCGCCTTGCCGGTCTCGCCGTCCCAGTTGGGGACGAGCGGGAGGAGGCGGGAGGAGGCGAGCTGCTTCGTGTAGACCGCCACCATGGGGTCCGCGGCGAGCTTCTCATCCTCAAGCGCCTTCTTCACGGTGGGCAGCTGCCCGTCGGCCTCGTACCACTTCACCTGCACGTCGGGCTGCGACAGGTAGTCCAGCAGCTGGAGGGCGCCCGCCTTGTTCTTGGTGGAGCCCCACACGCCGAGGTTGGAGCCGGCGAGCAGCGAGGTGTCCTTGTCGGCCGCGGGGACGGTCGTGACGTTCCACTTGCCTTCCAGTTCCGGGGCGGCCTGCGAGATCGCCGCGGCGAGGTACGGGCCGCTGACCAGCATCGGCGTGGTGCCGGTGATGAAGCCCTGCGTCTGGTCGAAGTCGCTGTTCGTCGGGACGCTCTTGTCGGCGTACAGGCCCGTGTAGAGGTCGACCGCCTTGTCGAACGCGGGGGTGTCGAAGTCGATCTTCCCCTTCGAGTCCACGATCTCGCCGCCCTGGTCCCAGGTCATGATGACCGGGAGGGCGCTGTCCCACTGCGGGATGTAGTAGCCGTACGACCCGTCGCCGCGCGCGGTAAGCGTCTTCGCATCCGCGCGGAGCTCGTCCCACGTCGCCGGCGGCGCATCGATGCCGGCGGTCTTGAGGATGTCGCTGCGGTAGAAGAGCACGCGCGTGTCCGACACCCACGGCATCGAGACGATCTTGCCGCCGATGGCGGTCGCGTCACCGGCGACCCCGTCGACGAAGTTCGATGCCGCGAGGTTGGGGTAGTCGCTGATCGCGGCGTCGTCGAGCGTGAGCAGCGCGCCGCTGTCGGCGTAGGTGCGCAGCTTCGATAGGCCGATCTGGATCACGTCGGGACCGCTGCCCGAGGCGACGGCCGTCGTGAACTTCTGGTCGACGTTGTCCCACGGGATGGCGACGGTCTTGACGTCGATCCCGGACTTCTCCTCGAACGGCTTCACGAGCGCGTCGAAGTGGGCGGAGCTGTCGCCCATGACCCAGACTGTGAGGTCTTTGCCGGCGGACGAGTCGCCGCCGGATCCGGAGGACGAACAACCGGCGAGGGTGGCGGCGGCCAGGGCGGCGGTGCCCAGGGCGAGCCAGCGCATTCTCTTCATCGAGATTTCCTTTCGGGTGTGTGCAGGGTGGTGAGGGTGTGGAGGGTGCGGTGCCGATCAGGGGACGTCGGCGGTGGCGGGTGCCGGGGTGGAGACGGCGGTGGAGAGTCGGGCGTGCTGCGACACGAGGTCGCGGTACCAGTGGGCGCTGAGCTTGGGGATGCGTTCTTGGGTGCGGTAGTCGACGTAGACGATGCCGAACCGTTTGGCGTATCCCTCCGCCCATTCGAAGTTGTCGAGCAGGGACCACACGAAGTAGCCGCGCAGGTCGACGCCGTCGGCGATGGCCCGCGCCGCGGCGGCGAAGTACCCGGCGAGGTAGTCGACGCGTTCGACGTCGTCCACTCCCCCCTCGGGGTCGACGTAGTCGTGGAAGCTGGCGCCGCTCTCGGTGATGTAGATCGGGAGGCCGGAGTATTCGCGCTGGATGCGCAGCAGGACCGCGTGCAGGGAGTCCGGGATGACCGACCAGCCGAACGAGGTCGTCGCCGGCTCGGCGGCCGTCTCGCGCACGCCGAAGGGCGCGGCGTCGTCCGCGGTCGCGATGACCCGCTGGTAATGGTTCAGCCCCACGAAGTCGACGGGCGCCGAGATGACCGCGAGGTCGTCGTCGTGGATGTGGTCGGCGAGGCCCAGCGGGTCGAGCAGCGCGTGCACCCCGGCGCCGTACTCGCCGCGGTACACCGGGTCGAGGAAGACGCGGTTGCTGACGGCGTCCAGGCGGCCGGCCGCGGCCGCGTCGTCGGGCCCGTCGCCGGCGACGATGTCGGTGACGATGTCGGTGACTCCCACCCGCGCGCCGGGCAGCGCCTCCCGAAGCGCGCGGAGCGCCAGGCCGTGGGCGAGGTTGAGGTGATGGGCGGCCGCGGTCGCGAGCCGGAGGTCGTGGCGGCCGGGAGCGTGCGCTCCAGAACCGTACCCGAGGAAGGCGGAGCACCACGGCTCGTTGAGCGTGATCCAGTCCTCGGTGAGGTCTCCGAGCTCCACCGCGACGCGGGCGGCGAAGGCGCCGAACAGCTCCGCGGTCTCGCGGGCCGGCCAGCCGCCGCGCTCCTCGAGCGGCTGCGGCAGATCCCAGTGGTAGAGCGTCACGAACGGCCGGATGCCACGCTCGGCGAGCCCGGTGAGCATGCGCCGATAGAACGCGACGCCCTCCGGGTTGAGCGGGCCGGAGCCCGTCGGCTGGAGGCGCGACCACGACACCGAGAAGCGGTAGGCGCTGAGCCCGAGCGAGGCGATCAGGTCGAGGTCGTCGTCGAGCCGGTGGTAGTGGTCGCAGGCGATGTCGCCGGTGTCGCCGTGGTGGCTCAGACCGGGGGTGTGGCTGAAGACGTCCCAGATGCTGGGGCCGCGGCCTCCCTCGGCCGCCGCTCCCTCGATCTGGTAGGCCGCCGTGGCGACGCCCCACTGGATGTCGGGCGGGAAGGCCGCCGGGTCGAGCGGGTCCGTGGTGAGACTCATGGAACTCCTTCGTTCTTTGTCTGCGTCTTAGAATAAGGCATGTACGAGCGGGCTCGCAAGAGGATTCTGCGCGCGATCCCACGCGGACGAACGAAGGGGGCCGCCGACCCGGCGACCCCCTCCGTCGGCGTCGCCTAGTACGACGAGTAGACGGTCACCTCATCGACGGTCCACCACTGCGGAGCCACCCCGGTCTGGGTGATCCGGATGTAGCGGGCAGTCGTGGGCGTGATCGAGATCGGCCGCTTCCAGCCGTACGCGATGCCCGTGGCCGCCGTGGACCAGGTCGAGCCGTCGGTCGATGTCTCCACCGTGAATCCGCGCGGGTAGTCCCACTTCGAGCCGCTGGCCGTCTGCACGGTCACCATCGCGACCGTGCGGTTCGCGCCCATGTCGATCCGGTACCACTCACCGCCCGCCATGGCCTGACCGCTCTGCCACGACGTGCCGT
Organism: Leifsonia naganoensis; assembly: GCF_013410615.1. Taxonomy (NCBI): domain Bacteria; kingdom Bacillati; phylum Actinomycetota; class Actinomycetes; order Micrococcales; family Microbacteriaceae; genus Leifsonia; species Leifsonia naganoensis. The sequence continues at coordinate 3,011,860 of NZ_JACCHJ010000001.1, read as the reverse complement.
TCGCCCCGTCGATGCCCGCCGCCGTCGACGAGCCCGCCGCGGTCGTGGAGGCCGTGGCCGTCCAGCCGGTGTGGCTGATCGCCACCGGCGAGAACGTGGACAGGCCGCCCGCGTACTTCGCGATGGTCGCCACGAACCGGGTGTTCTGGGTGAAGTTCGCCGTGCCGAACTGCGCCAGCTTCGACTGGAAGGTCGCGGCGTCGTCGCTGTTGATCACCGGTACCGGCTTGCGGTCGTCGTAGTACATGCCCCAGTAGGCGAACCCGTCCTCGGCCGTGCCCTTCACCTTGTACGACCAGTTCGACCACGACACCTGCGACGCGTTCAGCCCGGCCATGAATCGCGCCCACACGTCGTCGTTGTAGTAGAGGGAGTACTCGCCGTAGAGGATGGGCACGCCGGGGTTCGACAGCTTCGCCGGCAGGGCGCCGAGCTCGTTCGTCACGAGCTGGCTCTGCGCCGTCCAGTCCTTCGAGTTCGGCATGTCGTACGGGTGGTACTCGTAGACGACGTTGGTCCAGCCGTAGGTCGAGGGCGGGGCGATCTTGTCGAGGCCGAAGAACGCCCCGAGGAAGATCGTGTGGTCGGCGTCGATCGCCCGGACCGCGTCGTAGAGCCGGTCGTAGTAGTCGCTCTTCTGGGCGACATCCGCGGCATCCTCGTCGTAGTCGATGAGGGGCTCGTTGATGAGGTCGTAGCCGGCCACCGCGGGGTTGCCGTTGTAGCGGGTCGCGATCTTCTTCCAGATGTCCTCGACCTGGTTCTGGTAGGTCGCGCTGCCCCAGAAGCCGTTCGGGTTCGGGCCGATCCGGCCGCAGGAGCCCCACGGGCATCCCCCGCCCGGGACGGTGTGCAGGTCGATGAGCACGTAGATCCCGCGCGCCGCCGCCTGGCTGACGACCCAGTCGATCTTCGTCCACGGGTTCGACTTCCACGAGCCGTCGAGGTTGAGGAAGACGTTCCAGCCGATCGGCACCCGGATGAAGTTCATCCCGCTGGCCTGGATCGCGTCCAGGTCCGTGGAGGTGAACCAGGTGTCCTGGTGCGTGCCGACGACCGACGCGGTCGTCGTCGTGCCGAACCGCGAGGTCATCGTGTTCGTCAGCGAGTAGTCGTCGTTGTACAGCCCCGCCGTGAGCTCGCCGATCGACCACCAATTGCCCGCCGATCCCGTCTGGTTCAGGCGGACGTAGCGGGCCGCCTGCGCGGTGAAGCCGATGGTCGTCGCCTTGCGCGTGCCGACCCCGGTGGCGACCGTGCTCCAGGTGGAGCCGTCGCGCGAGAGCTGGAGGCTGTAGCCGCGCGCCCAGTCATCCTCGTCCGTCGTGTTCTTGGCCGTGTCGGTGGTGACGTTGTTCAGCGTCACCAGCGCGCCCATGTCCACGGTCACGGATTGCCCCGCCGCCTGGGCGACGCCCGTCGTCCAGCGCGTAGCGGTGTTGCCGTCGAGCATGTTCGCCGGCGTCGCTCCCACCGTCGAGGTGACCGCCCAGCCGCCGCGGTCGAGGGACGTTCCGCTCGAGATCGCCACCTCCGAGACGGACCACCACTGCGACGAGGTGCCGTTGGACACGATGCGCAGGTAGCGGCCGTTCTTGCTGCCCTGGAAGTCGGCCTGCACCACCCGGTTGGAGCCATAGCCGCTCGCGACCTGGGTCCAGTTCGTGTTGTCGTACGAGGTGAAGACGTCGTAGACGCGCGGGTAGTCGTTGGCCGTGGCCGCGCCCGCGTCGAAGAGCACCTTGTCCATGTCCACGTTGCGCCCGAGGTCGATCGTCAGGTTCTGCCCCGGCGTCTGCGCGGCGCCCGTCTGCCAGACCGTGCCGACGTTGCCGTCGAGCACCATCTGCGCGTTCGTGCCTGGCGCACTCGCGGAGGCCGTCGCCGTGTGCGTGCCATTGAAGAGCACCGGGTCGCTGTAGAGGTTGATCTCCCCCACCGACCACGGCGTGGAGGCTGCGCCCGTCTGGGTCGCGCGCACGTAGCGGGCCACCTGCGGGCTGAACTTCACCGTCGTCAGCCCGTCGCTGCCCGCCTGCGTCGCGACGCTGGTCCACGTCGTCCCGTTGGTCGACGTCTCGATGTTGAGCGCGCGCGGCCACTGGCCCGCGTTGCTCGTGTTGTCGACCGTCAGCCGGTTGAAGAGCGTGTTGGCGCCGAGGTCGAGCCGGAGCCATTCTCCTCCGGCCTGGTTGGCGCCCGTCGTCCAGCGGCTCGTTCCCGAGCCGTCGAGCGCGTTGCCCGCCGTGCCGGACGATGCCGTGGCCGTCCATCCCGTGCGGTCGGCGGCGAATTCGCCGAGCGGGGACATCCAGTCCTCCTGGGTGAGCCAGCCGCCGATGTTCGTCCCGCGGAGGTTGATCGCGGCGCCGGTGCCGGAGGACTTCTTCAGGACGTTGCCGCTGGCTTTGAGGAAGTCGGCTGCGGTGAGTGCCGCGGCGTTCGCCGCGGTGACGGGTAAGACGGCTGTCGCCGCCACGGCCGCTGCTGTCACCAGCACGGCCAAAACGTGTCGTTTCACGATCCTCCTTGATCAGTGCGGAACGTCTGGTCGTTCCGTCGCACGGCCAGGATGGCGATCCGAGGAGGCTTTGTCAAGGACTTAAATTAAGCCACGCCCAAAGGGGGCTTGGCTCTGTAGCACCTTCGCTACGCCGAGGAATGCGGGAGCTACCGCCCCTGCCGCTTCTTGTACGGCTTCGGCTGCCCCTTGACCGCCGGCGCGCGCCCCTTGCCCTTCGACGCCTTCGCCTTGCCGCCCGCCGGAACGACCGGCTTCGCCGCCGGTGCAGGCGCCGCCGCGATCTCGTCTTTCGCCGTGGCGAGGAAGAGCGTCCCGGCATTCGTCAGCCGCGTCTCCGCGGAGTCGCGGACGAAGAGTGGAGTCCCCACCTGCTCCTCGAGCTTCGCGATCGACGAGTAGAGCGACGCCAGTGGGATGTTGAGCGCCTTCGCCGCCCGCGGGAAGTGCAGCTCCTCGGCGACGGCGACGAAGCGCACCAGCAGGGTGATGTTCACGGGAGGCCCTTCATGGATGGAGTTGCAGGCTCTTTCCCTACCGTACGGAAGCGGACCCCTGCGCGCGAGCGAGTGCCGGTTTCGTCACGGGCGGACGCGAACGCTACGCCCCTCGAACGTGACGATGTCCCCGAGCTGCAGCTGCCGCCCGCGCCGCCGATCGACCTCGCCATTCACGGTCACGTAGCCATCGATGATGGCCTCCTTGACGTTCCCACCGGAGTCGAGGAGCCCGGCGAACTTGAGGAACTGGCCGAGGCGGATGCCGTCGCCGCCGATGGAGATGTCGTCGATCGAGGCGGGGTTGGTCACCCTCGAAATGGTAGCCCACCGGCGGCGCTCCATTAATGCCGATGGTGCTGCGACTGGGCGCACGAGGATGATTGACCTATGCCAGCCGCCCATCGCCCCGGCCTCCGGGTAGACGCCGGACTCACGATCCCCGATTCTGAGCTGTCTTGGCGGTTCTCGCGGTCGTCCGGGCCTGGCGGCCAAGCAGTGAACACGGCCGACTCTCGCGCGGAACTCGTATGGGATGTGGCAGCCTCCTCCGTCCTCTCCGCGTCACAACACGAACGCATTCGTGAGCGTCTCGGCAATCGCATCACCGACGGAGTGCTTACGATCGCAGCCTCCGAGCACCGCGCCCAATTGCGCAACAGGGAAGCCGCGCGCGCCCGACTCGCCGAGCTCGTCGCCGACGCCCTCCGCCCGCCAGCGCCACCGCGACGACCGACCAAGCCGAGTCGCGGCGCCAAAGAGCGCCGCTTGACAGCGAAGAAGCAGCGCACCGACATCAAGAGACTGCGCCGCCCTCCCCACGACTAACGCCCGACTGCAGCCGGCACCGACGAAATTGACCGAGATGGGACGATTCCGTTGCGCCATCAACGTCACGCTCGACGTCGATGCCCTTCTGGCCTGCCGAGATGGAACGTGCCGGCGCTCTGCTCTCCGGCCGCGTCGCCTTCAAAATAGTGGAATCCGCTTGGCGACGGCCGCCGTCGGGCACCTGGCCCGAGTGGATGGACGTCTGGCAGCTCCCCTTCGCCGAGGCTAACGCGATGAATACGGTCAGGGTGACGGCGGTACGGTTTCGTCCGGGGCCGTAAAGCTGGCATGGGATTGCTTGCGAGCGGCGCAGGACGCGACGCGCCCCCGCTAGCGATCAATCACCAGAGATCGCCTTGGCCTGCGACGCCAAGATTCGCTGGTTTCGTGCAGCGACGAACCGGAGCGTGGCGTCGCGGTACGCCGCGTATTGCGGGAGCGTCCGCGGAAGCGGATCACCGTCGAAGCCGTCGAAAGGCGAGAGAAATGCGATTTCGCTTGTCTCGCTGACAAGGTCTTGCAGGTGGAAGAACGTGACGTACCCGGAGAAGTCCACGAACAGGTCGAAGAAACGCCTGTAGCGGTCGAGGGTAGCTTCCAGCGGACTCGACTCTCCCCGGTAGAAGCGCCGAATGCACTCGAGCGTTAGGTCGAATCGATCGCGAATGCGTGGACTCATCCCGCGGTGCTGGTTGATGCTCCATCCCTGTGTCTCTCCCACCGGGAAGATTATGGAGCCGCCGATCGAGTATCCGCGTCGGTGGAAGTCGAGGTTCTCCTCCGGAGGCATCTGCTGATAGAGCGCTCGCAGCGTTCCACGGTGGGAGGTCACGATGGTGTCACTCGCCACGGTGTGGACGCCGATCTCGTCGGATTCGTGGCGAAGGTAGACGCCGCGAGTGCCAGCCCGGAGCTGGAGGCGGTGCCCATTCGGCAGCGATTTGCTCCACAACAGTCGGTGGTAGCGCCTCAACGTGGGACTTGCAGCGTCCGGGTCGCGACCATTCGCGTCCGACCGCATATCGAAGTCGGTATCGATCTCATCGTCCACGCCGGTCTCCCACGCCCATCCGGGCACCTGCTGCCCGATCCACAGGCTATTGGAGCAGGGCCAACCGACACACAGACCGGCAGGGCACGCCCGGCGCTGACGCCCTACGCATCCCGGTCGATATGGTTCATTGTGCCGCCCCGCCGCTGTGAAAGGACGAAGATGAGTTTCGCTGAGACGCCGACGCAAGCCCATGACGACGCCGAGCTTCAGCAGCAACTGGCCTCCGTCATCCTGCCCAACGGACGAGGAGACCAGTCCGTGCGCGATGCCGCAGCACTTTTCGTCGATGCCGGTCTCAGGCGCGGCGACTCGGTCTTCGCCCCCGGACGGGCGGTGTGGACGCAGGCGAACATCGACGAGCTGGTGACCCGCTTCGTCCAGCAGCCGCATGTCGCGGGCGGTTCCTTCCTCGAGAAGCTGTCCCAGCAACTGGCGGATGCGCCGGACGACGCCAAGCTGCTCATGGCCGAGTTGGTGACCTGGCAGCTGCTCCCGATCTGGATCGGCACCATCGGCGAGAAGAAGAAGCGAGCGCGCGTCGAGGCCGTCCTCCGCCTGATGGAGCATCCGGTCACCATCCCCGAGTCCATCCTCGCCGCGTTCCCGGCCGGCGCCTTCAATCCCGGTACGCGGATGGGCAGCCAGTTGTACGAGGCCATGACGATCATCGTCAACATGGTGAAGGCGTGGACGCAGCTCTCGCCCGAGCGGCAGGAAGACCTCCTCGAACACCCGCTGCGCCTGCGAGACTTCATCCGCGACGAAGTCGCGGGCGAGTCGTTCCCGACGCAGCGGAACGCCCTTCTCTATCTGATCCGGCCGGACTACTTCCAGTCCATCGTGGCCGCCGACCACAAGCTCGCCATCCGGGACGCCTTCATCGGTGACGCGGGCGGCACGGCCGAGGACATCGACGCCGACCTGAACCGCATTTCGCTCGCTCTGCAGACGAAGGGCGGCAAGCCGTTCGACTTTTATGACGAGGAGTACCTCCGGGTATGGCGACCCGAGGAGGCTCCGCAGCCGGAAGACAAGGAAGACTTCGCACCGACCCCCGTCTCCGACTGTCCAGCGGCGACCGAGGAGCTGGCCCAGCGGGTCTTCATCGGAACCGAGTGGCTCGACCGGACGCTTGCCGTCCTCCATCGCCGCAAGCAGATCATCTTCTACGGACCGCCCGGCACCGGAAAGACCTTCATCGCTCGCGCGCTGGCCGACCACATCACCGGAGGCGACGGGGGCGTCCGGCTCGTCCAGTTCCATCCGAGCTACTCGTACGAGGACTTCTTCGAGGGGCTCCGGCCCAGCACAAAGGATGGCGCGCTCACCTACACGCTCCAGGCAGGGCCGATGAAGCGGATCGCGGACGAGGCCGCCAAGAATCCGGAGCTCAACTACGTCCTGATCATCGACGAGATCAACCGCGGCAACCTGGCCAAGATCTTCGGCGAGTTGTACTTCCTGCTCGAATATCGCGACGAACGGGTCAGCCTCTTGTACGAGCCGGAGACGACCTTCGCCCTTCCGGCAAACGTGTACATCATCGGCACGATGAACACCAGCGACCGATCCATCGCGCTCATGGACGCGGCCATGCGCAGGCGATTCGCCTTCATCGAGCTCCACCCCGGCGAGGCGCCCGTCGCCCGGGTTCTCCCCAAATGGCTGCAGGCCAACGGTCTCCCGGCAGAAGTCGGAGAGCTGTTCGCTCTCCTCAACGACCGGATCGATGACCGGGACTTCCGCATCGGGCCGAGCTACCTGATGTCACGCGACGGCGACCTGAGCCCGGCCCGGCTCGACGAGATCTGGATGTTCGAAGTGCTTCCTCTGCTCGCCGAGCATCACTTTGGGGATGGGGTCGACGTGAACGCCCGCTACGGGCTGGAGGCGCTCAGGGCCGAACTCGACAGTCGTTCCGCCTGACGATGCACATCCAGCTCGACGAGTGGGCCGCGCCCCGGGACGTCGACCTTCCGCGTGCGGTCGCATCCGCGCTCAATTCGCGCCAGGTAGCATCCGTGATCCCCACCGAGATCGATGGCCGTTGGACGGTGAGCCAGGTCCGGAAGGTCGGTTCGCTCATGATCGACGGACATCGCATCGACATCCGTCCGAAGCTCCCGATCAGCAGACTGTTCTTCCTTTTCGGCTATGCCCAGCGCCGCCGGCTGTGGTTGGCGGAGGAGACGCGCCTCGACTCCACTCCCGATCTCGTGCCGGCGATCGCGACCGCGTTTCTGCGGCAGCTCGGCGTCGCCGTCGAACAGGGACTTCTTCAGGGGTACCGGGAGTGCCACGACAGCGACACCGTCGTGCGCGGGCGGATCGACTTCGTGGAGCAATTCAAACGACGACCCGGGCTCGCCTCACCGCTCGAGCTGCGGTTCGACGAGTTCACCGTCGACATCGACGAGAACCGGCTTCTGGCGGCTGCTCTAGAGCGGCTCCTGCAGCTCCCCCTCCTCGACCCTGCTTCGAGACGCGCGCTGCTCCACTTCCGGGGCATGTTCGCCGAGGTCGAGACCTTGCCGCGCGGGATGCCTCTGCCCCGGACCCGCCACGATCGTCGCAGCGAGCACTATCAGCCCGCGCTGTCCTTGGCTCAGCTGATCCTGACGAACGCCTCGATCGAGCACCGCGTCGGCGAGCACACGGCGACCGCGTTCCTCGTCGACGTCGCGCAGGTGTTCGAGGACTTCGTGTCCGTCGCGCTTCGAGACTCCCTCCAACGCTCCGGCGGCCAGGTGCTCAGCCAACGAAGCGACCGGCTAGACGCGTTGGGGCACGCGGTGGTGCGCCCGGACATCGTCTGGCAGCGCCACGAACGGATCCACGCCGTCATCGATGCCAAGTACAAGGCAGAGAGGCCGGCCGGCTACCCGAACGCCGACCTCTACCAGATGGTGACGTACTGCACGCGGTACGGCCTTCGCGACGGTCACCTCGTCTACGCATCCGGCGAGGAGACGCCCAAGAGGATCGACATCATCGGAGCGCCCATAACAGTCCACTGCCACGCAGTGGATCTCACAGGATGTCCTCGAGAGATCCTCGCGAGTATCGACCGCGTAGCGGAGGCGATCGTCGCATCCGCGCCGGTCAATGTGCCGGGGAACGCAACACGGAAATCACAGTCGTCATCGGCTGTCCTCAGCCGCCACTAGAGTAACGCCATGGGATACGGGCGGGTCATCGGCGGGGACTACAAGGGCGCGACGGTGTCCACGCCAGTCGGAAGCACCCTCGTGGTGCAGGCCGGGCTGAAGTTCCGCAAACTGATACCCGAGAACGTGGAAGAGTGGGACGATGTCGCAACCGACGGCACGGGTAACCCCATCGCCAAAGTGGGCGTTGCCGTCGCGGGGGCCGCTCTGCCCGGCCGCTTAGGCAAGGCAGCATCGGCAGCGGTCGATGCGACCTTCGATTCCATGAACCGATCGCGCGTTGTGAGAGTCAGCTGGACCGACGGCAAGCGATCTCTCATCAAGCTGACCGACGGAATGTACAAGCACCTCGAACTTGTCCTCGAAGATCAGCGCGCTATCCGCGCTGAGCCGTCCGCTGGCGAGCTCGACGTGGCGCCGACGCCGACGGAGAAGCCGACCGTGGCTGAGCAAGCGTTCACGATGGTTTCTGGCCTTATCAGAGACCGTCTGCCCGCTCCGAAGCGAGCTGAGGAGACGAACAGGTCCGCTACCGACGTCGCAGATCTGCTCGGGCGCCTTGCCGCACTGCGAGACTCGGGTGTCCTCACGGAGGAGGAGTTCCTAGCCACGAAGGCGGAGCTGCTGGGGCGGCTCTGACTGCCGAACTCCGCTCGTCTTCACCTCGGGGTGACTGCGATTGCGTGGCGACTCTCGCTATCGCAGTCAAGATTCGTCCCCCGGTAAACACGCTCACGTCCAGCGCTGCTCCCTCCACAACTGTCGGACTGTCTCGAGGTTGGGCGGGAAACCGAGCCCGATTTCCAGCAACTCAGTGCCGCAGATGTTCTGTCACTTCGGACATGATCGAGTCGATGGGCTCGTGCTCCCAAAAACGTAGAACGTCCCAGCCGGCATCTTTGAGCAACTCAGTGTTTCGACGATCGCGAGCAACGTTAGCAGCGAGCTTCGGCACCCAATAGTCGGCGTTGGACTTAGGGGTACTTGAGTGCGTAGGACAGCTATGCCAGAAGCATCCATCGATCAGCACGGCTACGCGTTGTCGCGTGAAGGCGATGTCAACGCGAAGGCGAGCATGCGGGATCGCCTTGTAGTCGACACGAAATCGATAGCCGGCCCCATGAAGCCGCGACCGCACTAGCAATTCTGGGCGCGTGCCTGTTCGCCGGTTCGCTAGCATCGAGCGCCGGACTGCAGGTGATGTCGCCCAAGACACAGTCACAATGTACCCGGCTCACGACCTAATTCGGTTGAGTAACTGACGCGGTCGACGCAGGCGACATACATGGGCCGGCGAGCGCCGCAAGGTCCCATCCGAGCTGTACCTGACCACGGGGAGTCATGTCGGACAGTCGAGATACCCTTGACGGGTGATTGACGAGGGCCCCCCGCAGCACCCGCTCATGGAGACAGACCGACCCGACTTCGAGAACGGGTCGCCCGCGTACAAGGTCGTTGACTTATTCTCTGGCTGCGGCGGCCTCTCTTTGGGGATAGCCCAAGCCTTGAGCGTTTCTGGGCGCGCCCTCGATATCCGACTAGCGGTGGACTTCGAGTCATCCGCGGCGGCGGTCTACCGTGCCAATTTTCCGAGTGCCGCATACGTAGAACGCTCGTCTGTAGAAGGCATTTTTGACGGCGCGATAGCAGCTGCCCCAACGGCCGGTGAGCTTGAGTGGGCTGAAAAGATCGGACCCGTTCACGCCCTTGTGGGTGGGCCGCCGTGTCAGGGCCACAGCACGCTAAACAATCACACACGCGGCACGGACCCGAAGAACGCTCTCTACATGTACATGACGCGAGCTGCGGAGATCCTTCGCCCCGACGTGGTGATGATTGAGAATGTGCCTGCCGTGCTGAACGACCGATTCGCCGGTCGCAACGTCGTGGAAGCGGCCCGCATCGAGCTTGAGCGCCAGGAATACTGCGTCGCGCACGAGGTCATTCCTTTACATGTGCTCGGCGTGGCGCAGACCCGAAAGCGCCATATTCTTCTCGCGACTAAGGGTGCGGCACCTCATCCAAGCGAAGTCTTCGGCTCGATAGTGAAGAACTCTGTTATGCACGATGTTCGATGGGCGATCGGCGATCTCGAATTCGTTCCAGCGATCGGAGGGGACACGCCGCCCAAAGCAAGCGCGACCAACCTTGAGCGCATGGCCTATCTACTTCAGAACGGCGATTACGATTTGCCGAATCACCTCCGACCCAAGTGCCATCAGGGTCAACACTCTTACAAATCGATGTATGGGCGCCTTCGCTGGGACAAGCCCGCGCAGACGATAACCAGCGGCTTCGGAAGCATCGGGCAGGGACGTTACATGCACCCATCCCAGCTCCGAGCTCTAACGCCACACGAAGCCGCGAGATTACAAGGGTTTCCCGACTACTTCGACTTCGGCTCCGTGACCACTCGAACGTCCCTCGCGACAATGATTGGCAACGCTGTTCCGCCTCAACTTTCGGCCGCTGTGTTTCGCGAGTTGATTTGATCCGGGGCGCCCCAAGACCGCCACGAACTCTGTCCATCCATCTTGGTGCTCGCCTGAGCACCGCCTGCGAAGCTTGTCTGCGGAGTAATTTGGATGCCCTGCTGAGCGATCGCTAGAGGATGCGACCGACTCTAGCCAGCTCTCGCGTCCGACGCCCTCGTTGCGAGCGTTGCCATCGGCGCCGTCTCGTCTGATGACACAGGCACTGCTCTGGTCAAGCCGGATACTCGACCAGCACGCCTGAGTTGGACAACGAGGCGAAGCGGCGCCTCATCGTCGATGCGAAAGCGGAGTCGCGGATGACGACGCCCGTCTCGAGGTTTCGCTCGGCGGCGGCAAGCGAGAGGTTCGCGCTAGTGACGAACGCCACCCTCGAATCCACGAGCACGACCTTTGAATGCTGGATGGCATAGCCTACGTCCTTCGGATGGTAGGTCAGGATGCGTGCCCCTTTCAGCTTCGCAGCGAGCACGGCAACGACCTTCCCCTCCTTGATCGTCGAGTCAAGCAGCACAGTGGTCTTCACGCCACGGGCTACAGACCGCCACAGCGCGTGTACGAATTCGGACCCCACCTCCGCAGAGTATGTCGATGCGAACACGTCCACCTGGGCCTCGTCGATCAGATGGGCAAGCGCAGCAGTGGTGTGGTCGCCGTCGCCCTGGAATGTTGGCCCGCTCCAGACGGCGCGAAGGTCTGTCGCGTTCGCAGTAGCCGCGGCTGCAAATCCACGGAGCACAGCAGCTAGGACGTCCGCACCGAGCGCGGAAAAGCATTCCTTGAGAAGGGCTGCTGTGGCGGCGTCGGGTCCGACCAACTTCGCCGAAGCCTTCATCAGGTTCCCGTCGATCTCAAGGCTCGAAGCGAGCTTGACAGCGAGCGATGGCGACACGGCTCGCGCCAGCTCCTCGATCGAGTCCCCCACGTTAGATGCGTCCGCCGAAATCGATGCCGGCGAGTAGAGGAGCCAAGCCGCGCGAACCCGTATTGAGGTCGAGGACGAAACGCCGGTCGATGAAACGGTTGGCTCGCTCGCATGAGGTCTCGGAGAGGAATGCACAAAAATGGCAAGCCGCCCCGTGGAGGAAATCCTCTTGGTCGCGTGGAACCCGATGTGCGCAGATCGGGTCGGAGGAGCAACGCTGAGCACGATGAAGCGCTTCGAGTGTGACCTCTTCCAGACGGTCCGTGCGGGCGAGGTCGACCAGGCCGCCGAGTGTTCCTTCGCTGTCGGGCGAGGTCGTAGTTATCAGGACGCCCGCGGCCGGGGCCCTGTCGTCGGTCTCCTGCCAGGCATAGATACGCTCGGCAAGCGAGGCCGAGCCGTACCCGCTCGACATGGCCATCTCCCGGATGAGCAGGTGCGAAAGGGTATGTAGTGCCCAGTAGCGAGGAGGAGGCATTCGCTCGTCCGCATCGAGTTCGGCTGCGGTCCGGCTCTGGCGGCGCGCGAGATTTCGCTCGTGAGCGGCGACATGTGCTGCCCACACATCGCTGTTCAGCACACCGTCTTCCCATGAAGAAACGACGTCCTCGTCGAAACGGATGAAGAGCCCTTCACCGCGATCCTCCGTCGCCGGGGCCCATTTTGGTTTGCCCGACAGGGCAATGGGAGCGATTCTTGCCGCGTCGTCTCCGACGCGGTCGAGTGCGTCGATCCGTGTGAAGCCAATGAACGCGTTGGCCTTGCGAATGCGGTCGACGGCGATCACCTCGCTCACCGGGCCTGTCAATGAGTCGGCAACCGGAACCAGGTGCACCTTGAAGCCGTTACGGCGGTCTTCGGTGAGGAACTCGTCGGGGTGGGTCAGCGTCTCCCACTCCGGCACGAGAAGGTGGTTTGGGTCGTAGCCCACTGGGCCTGTGACGTCCTGAACTATCGGGGGAAGGTCGCCTTTCGCCACCTGGATCGCGATCCATAGGTCCGCGTCGGAAATCCCCGCAAACTTCTCCACCATGTTTTCGGGTGCGAATTCCCGCCACATCGCCACCGCGTCGAGCGAAGTGAGCTTCGCGACTTGGGCGGGCGGCAAACCCATGACTTCGTTCACGACATCGGCGGGCTTCGGCTCCTTGCGCGATGGCAGTACCAGAACACTGATCGTGGCAGGGAACCACTGGTTCGCGGCGCCGAGCAGCATCAAACGCACCTCGCCCTTGCACGGGTCATCGAGGGACGCGAACGACGGCAGATGCGGGTGGCGACCACGGCAGTTCGGCAAGGATGTCTCACCCCCTGCCCGGGTCAGCTCGGCGATGTTCCTCGACGCGTCGCATTGGACACAGACAATAGATACCTGCGGTCCGAGGTTCGACCGCCATTCGCGCATTCTCAGTTGCGGGTTCGGGACGCATTCCTTGGGGTGGCCATCCGCATGGTGGATCCACTCGTTGTATGGGAACTCGTCCAGGTGGCCGTTCGTGCACGCGATCAGGTAACGAGCGGGCACTGCGACACGGTCGCGCCCGTCGCCCTTGAACCTGCCCTTGCATTTGCGGTGCACGAACCGCGCCATATCCGGGCGGTGCTTGCGTGTGTTCTCGAACTCGAAGACGTTGGCCGACACGGGGGCAAGCAGGTCGCATCCCGTGCACCGGAGCCATTGCGGAAACACTCGGGTCGGGATGCCGATGGGCGTGGAGTCCCCGCCGAGATCGTCCGGCAACCACGGGGGCTGGCGCAACTCGCCGACCTGTTGGCCGAGCTGGCGGCGCACGGCGTCGATCAGTCGCGGTACGAGTACCAGGGTCGGGTCGCCGAGGCGCGCATATGCCTTATCCCACGCGTCGATGCCTTGAGGCATCACGGCGATGTGTGGCAAATCGACCGATGATCCGATCCCGGCTGTGTAAAGCATCGAATTCGGACGGATCGATCCGATGCGCGCCCGATTCTTGGTTTTCAAGCCCGTGTCGATGAACGGATCGGCGACGTCGCCTGCGACGCCGATCACGTCGTCTGGGACCGTGGCACCAGTCGTCTTGCCGTTCTCGTCGTCGGTCACTTCGCGTCCTTCTTTGAGGTGAACGTCCACTTCGGCGTCGCGGCGGTCACCGGCTCTACGAGTTTGCCAGGGAACGGCGAGACGAGCAGATCGATTTCTGGCTGCACTTCGCGCATCGAGTTCGCTACCTGGAACAGGCGGTCGCCCTCTTCGCCGATCGAGTCTTCGGGGCTGACCAGGAGCCGCTCGATGTGCTGTTTCGGCAGGCTCTTGCGCGCATACGTGAGTGCGCCACCAAATTGATCGGCACGTTCGGTCCACTCGTCGAGTCGCAGCACTAGCTTGCTCTCAGTGAGCGCCGCAGCCTCGTCGCCACCAGCTTGAGCGACACGTGCCACGAGCTTGCCCACAAGCGCGTCAACAGCGGATCGACGGTACGTGATCCGCCCCGCACCAGCGACCACCTCGGGCGAAAGCGAAACGTCGGACTTCGCTGCCGCGTCCATGACCCGCGCCGCCGAGACGATAAGACCGGTGAGACCACGTTCGAGGGCTGCCTCGGAGAACGGCGTCACCGAAAGCGCTTCGACATTGGCGTAGAACGTGTTGTGGTAATGCTCGAACTGCTCGTAGTGCGCCGTGTCGCGCGGACGCGAGCGGTTGGCGAGCGTCACTACAAGCCCAGGTTTCGACGATTCGCGGCCGACACGGGAGGACGCCTGAATGTACTCGGCCGTGTTCTTCGGCTGGCCGACGATTAGCATGAGCCCGAGACGCTGCACGTCCACACCCACTTGAAGCATCGACGTCGCTAGCACGACATCGAAGGGCAGCTCGCGGTTGGGCAGCTTCTCGCCCGCCTTCAGCTTCGCCGCCATCACCGCACGGCCAGCCGTCGTATCGAGGCTCGCATCGAACGGGGACGCCAAGTGGGTCAGGGTTCGCCCGATCTCGGACGAGGAGATGCGCGAGGTGAGCTCGCCGATCTTAAGTGGCGTGCGTCTGCGAGGGTACCCACTCGACTTGTCCGGATTGCTCACACGAGTGGTGACATCATCTTCCAAGTAGCGACGCATGCCAGCGAGCTCGCGAGTGGCCGAGAAGTAGTCGACGAGCGTGAGGTAAGGCTCGGCCGCGCTGCCGTACGCGTCGAAGAGCCGCTGACCGGCGAGCAGCAGAATCTCGCTGAGTCGGATCTCGGCGAGGGTGAGTCGCGCGCCATGGAGGCAGACACCGAGGTACAGGCGTCCGGGCTGTTCGACGAGCGGCACTTCTTTTGAGAAGAAAGTATCGCTCACGCTGAGCACTTGGGGAGGGAACACCTCCACGTCGCGTGCGTACAGCCGTTGAACCTGCTCCCCGGCCTTGCGCACGGTCGCCGTTGAAGCGATGACCAGCGGCTTGACGCGCTTCGCTGATGTCTGGGGGCCGAGCTCCCAACTTGAGAGCACGTCGACGGCACCCTCGAAAAGGCCGACGGCGGTGCCGAGCGCCCCCGTGATGAGGTGCAGCTCGTCCTGGATGATCAGGTCGGGTGGCCGGAGCCTGCCAGTAGTCATCACCTGAGTTGACGGGTAGTTGCGTCCGTTCGCCTTGCTTGGGTTGTGGCGCTCGGCCCCGCAGACGTTCGCCTCTGTGTCCGGATGCTTGTATCCGTGGCGAGGACAGCGCTTGCTGACATAGCCGAACAGGCTGGCCGCTTCTCCCTCGCGAGCGAGGCGCGCGAACTTGTCGACGGTAGCAAGCAGGAACGTCGGCGGATGACGGTAGATCTCGTCATCGACGGTGAGGACCGGGAGCCCCTCGCGCGCCGCGCCGCCGGCAGCGAAAGGGCAGCCAGCACGTCGGTCGCCACAGTACACACGGACGCGCTTCTCGACGTCGTCGGCCTCGACGTTCGCCTTAGGGTTGATAGCGGTGCCGCACCACGGGCAGTGATCGAACTGAAGCACGGAAAGTCCGTACGCGGAGTTGCCGTCGCTCTCGCGCACGTCTTTCACCTGTTCGGCGGCTTCCGAGTAACGCTTTGGGCTCACGCTCGATCCGACCCAAAGTCCGATGCGGAACGGGACCGATCCCCAGGTGTCTTCGTCTTCGAGTCGCACCATCTCGGCAGCGCACATGAGGGTAGTCGCGCGAATGAACTGCTGCGAGGTGAGCAGCCGCAGCGTGTACCGCATTAGCACCGCGACGCCGTCGCCGCCGTCGAGTAGACCATCCGGCGTTTCAACCTTGCCTTGAAGGCGACGGATGCCGAAAGTGAAGGCAGCGAGACCAAGGTAGGCCTCCGTCTTTCCACCACCGGTCGGAAAGAAGAGGAGCTCGGCGCGGGGGAAGTCAGACGATCGTCGCTTAACCGTCGGGTCCACGACCGAGGGAAGCTGCATGAGGATGAACGCCAACTGGAACGCCCTCCATGATGCTGCCCTGTCTCCGAGCGAATCGATCTGGGCGACAGCCTCAGCGATCGTGAGCGACGGCTGTTCGATTCGGAGCGCGGCGACCTGCGATTGTAAACGCTGGTCACGCATCGTTCGGTTCATAAACCAGAAAGCACGCTGAGCTTGCTCGTCGGATGCAAGCAGCTGAAGACCCTCGTCGAGGCGTTTCAACGCTGCTTTTCCATCGGTGATTCCAATCGCGCCTTGCTTGGTCAAGTGCCCAGGAAGAGCAGCGTTGGCAGTCGACTGCTTCATCAACCACTCGGAGTAAGCGTCGACAAGTGGTTGCAGACCGCTCTTCAGCTCCGAAGGGCTCGCTTCCATCAACAAACGCATGCTCATCACTGCACCGTCAACATCGGGCGCCCGCGTCTGCGGTACCTCTGCGGTGGGCAGCCACGTCGTGCGGACCGCAGTCGCGCGCCGACCATTTGACCGGGAGGTATCCCAGGTTGCCGAGGCCGTACGGCCCACCGCGAATTCAAGCCGGTCGCGGTAGAGCAGGTCCAGCCGCTGAACTTCGAGATCGCGCGATCCACGATCGTGAACGAGGGCATCCCGAGTTGGAAGGAAGATGCCGGAGGTATCGTCGATGGGCCTGACCTCCAGCTCGGCTTGAAACATCCACAGCCTGGGAGGCAGTTCGCGACCCGTAACGGTGGTGTTCAATAGTGCAGCCTCGACCACACGGCGCCCCTCGTGGTCAAAGACTTCGATCGAGATAGCGACCCCGTCGACAAGCTCCCTGCGGATCGAGCCGCCGTCAGAGACAGTACTAAGGTCGATCTCGACCGACTCAGCGAACGGTGTCCGGTCGTAGTAGGTCTGTATGCGACCATCGTCGTCCGCTTCGCGACGCGAACTATATTTGCCCCATCGTGCAGTGAATCGCAGCTGCTCATTCCCTGGTGAGACTTGGAATCGTAGGCCCATCGATGATGGGGCGATGATCTTGGATTCGGGTCCGCGGTCTTCGTCGGAGTCGCTCGACGATGCTTCCACGATCTCGTTATCCTCATCGACCGGAACACCGTCAACCTCGTGCGCATTGCTGAGATCCGCGACCGCAAGGTCCTCATCGTTGCGAATATCATCGAGTGATGTGGATGCGAGAGATGTCGTGATCGCAGCGCTCGGTGTCGCACCATCAAGCACGGAAATCGGTGCCAGCGCGCCTGCGAGGTAACGAGCGCGGGGTGTGCCGAGGATGACCTCGTCGGGTCCGTCCCATGGTCCGACTAGATCGCGACTGATCAGCGCGAGTAGCTCGCCCCGGACGTTGGCTGTTATCGTCGTCGGCTCGTCGGACATCAGAACATCGCTCCCTCAGGTTGCACCGATTCCTCGAAGCTTTTCGCGCGCTTTGATCTCATTGGAGCCGACCGCGTCTCGATCTCGGAGCGGCGCTTGTTCTCCTTGAGCAAACGGTCCAGAATTTCGTCGCGAGCCGCCGGGCATACGGTCCACCGTTCCACCTCGCGGTGCACGAAAAAGCCGTGCTGCAGGTGGATGTCTCCCCAGCCGTACGCATCCATGACCGCCTCGTCAATCCGTAAATGGATCGCGCGGACGAGGTCGACGTCGGGGTCGCCGACCACGTTGGGCGAGTGTACGAGGTTGTACAGCGTGGTTAGCCCTAGCTCCCGACGCAGCATGATCTCGCGGCGGTCGCGGTCGAGCTGCTCGCCAAGCTCGCGCATTCGCGCTGTCTTCTGCGGCCGAGGAAGAGTCTCGAAGACGTCGGATGGCGTGTAACGTATGCGTGTCTCCAGGGTTGAGCCGTACGTGATTGCCCATGTGTGATGCGCCACTGATGACAAGAACGCGAGGTCCGCGAAGTCCTCCGTTGCAAAAACCCCAAGTGCATGGCCGAACACCTGGCCTGTTGGAAGCATCATCGGCATAACCGTTTTGCTGTGAAGGACCAACACGATGACACGTTGCAATGATTCAATTGCGGCTTCCATACCGCCGGCGTAGTCGCCGAACTGCCACCATCGTTCGCGCCTCGATTTCCGTGCGTTAGTGGCTCGTATCGGCTTTACCTTTCGCTCAACATGCCGATACGGGGCATCGAACTGTTTAGCAAGATCTTCGGACCATCGACGGAAGTTGATCACCGCTCGCGATGCTTGTTGGGACGGGCTCCCGTTTAGGTCAATCTTGCCCTCAGGGAACGGAAATACTACCGAAGCATTGCGCTCGTCTACAGCCACGAGCGACTGCGCCTGCTCAAGCGAAATGACGAATCCGTCGCCGTAGACATTTGAGCCCTTGAAACAGATGCCGCGGTTTGCGGAGAGGCGGACGGGCGCCTCTGTAACTCGAGACGCGGCCTCTAGCTGGGGCGTGATCGCAACGACCCTTTCGCCTTCGCATATGGGTTGCACATTGAGCCACGACGCCCCCCAAATGCGAGCGCACGACACGTTGGCGTTCAACGGTGTCCACGGGGCGCTCTTGACGGACCGGTAAAGATGTCGACCGGCAGTGAGCACCTGGTCCAGGCCCACCTCCCTTGTGTCGCCTTCGCTAATCGTGTTGGTCGTAATCAGTCCGAACGTACTGCGGCCTGGACGGAGCAGCGAATCGGCCCGCAGCAGGAAGTACGCGACCAAGTCCGCGGCGCCCGACTTGCCCCCTCCGACCTGGTACCGCAGCCATTCCCGATAATTCAAGCCAAAGGCACGAGTAGGTGCTGGGCCGCCCAGGAACGGCGGATTCCCCACGATTGCGTCAAACCCGCCACCGTCCTGGAGCACGTCCGGGGCTTCCAGAATCCAGTGCAGCGGTTTCCAGCTACGCTCGCCCGTATTGGCGGTCGGCGTGAGCCCCGATTCGATGATCGCGTCGAGTCGCTCTCGTTTCGGTGCTCCGCCATTCGCGGGATACGCCTCGTGGAGGGCGTCAGCGAGCTCGTCGTACCGCGCTTCAAGGTTTCTCCCGGGCTTTCCCCCCTCCAGCAGACCGGCGGCGATTATGCCATCGGCGACGTCGCGCAGCTTCGAGATGACGTATTTCGATTGATCAAGGAGTGCTCGCTTGGCGCGCGTGGACCGCATACGGTCGGCGTCGTCTACCTGGCCGGACGTGAGTTCACGGCGCACGCGCGCAGCGTCCGCAATATCCTTGTCGACATCAAACCAGCGGAGCGGTGACTTAGCCTCACGCTTCTCTGAATTGATGTGCTGTGCTTTGAGTTGCGCCTCGCTCGTAACGCCCAACAGAGAGTTGCCGTGAAAAATGCGGTCATCGACGAAAGAGAACGGTTTGCCAGGGTCCATCGAGATGAGCCAAAGCGAAAGCTTACACATCTCTACAGCCATACCGTTGATGTCGGCGCCGTAAAGGCACCTTGCGACGATCTCGCGTACCGCCCATCGTTCAAGTCCCGATTCGGTGCTGACGTCGAGGCCCTCGTTGCCACGCGCCTCGATGAGTCGGTCGGCGAGGTACCGGGCCGCGGCAACGAGGAAGGCTCCGGATCCCGCGGCGATGTCCGCGACCTTGAGGTCGAGGATCTCCGCCGATGACTTGAGTACCCACTCGTCGGCGTTCTCAGTGTCGAGCGGTCCTGGTGAATAGACCAGCGGCTCCAATGCATGCAGCACGATCTCTTCGGCGAGAGAGCGCGGCGTGTAGTGCGTACCCGTGTTGGCTCGCTGCGGGGATTCGGTCATGACGAGCCCGTTGGTCGGCACAACATAGGGGAAACCGCGAAGATCGTCGCGCACTAGCCCGCGGAAAGGCAGCAGCCGGGCCACCAGTTCGTCGTTGCCAAGCAAGGCGTGACGCAGTCGTGTTCGAGCATCCGCGACGCCGTTTACAACCACGTAATCCCTTGCGAGCTGATTCGGCGTGCGCGGTTTCGCGTGCGCTTGCGCGTCTTTCAGGTATTCACTGAGCCGCAGCCCGAAGTCCCCAGATTCCGTCGAGGCCGCCGCAATGGCTTCCATCTCAAGCAGCCGGATCTCAGGTTCGAAGCCGCTCTTGCCTTTCAGGCCCACGATGATCTCGTCGGCATACTCCGCTGAGTAGCCGAGCAGACCCTCGTACACGTATCCGATCTGTTCGACGTCGAGGTCACGGAACGACAGCTGCATTGCGCCGTTCTCGATAGTTTGCACAGCGCGAAGCACTGCTGCCATCGCCCGGTCGGTCAAGCGCACCCTCAGACGCCCCTGCGCATCCGTCGCTTGCAACCACGGAAACCGCGAAGGGTCGAACAGCGAACCTCCGTAGGCCGGCATTCGCATGTCTTCGAAGGACGCCCCACCGTACACGGCATTGCTCGCGGCCAGGAGTCGGTGCCAAGCTTCCCACGAATGGTCGAGCGCCTCGGCGGAGGTTTCAGTCGCCTGCCGCTGAAGCTGCTGGCGGAGGTCAGCAATCGCGTACCCCCCACGGTACAGCTGGTGCTCGGGTAGGAGGCCGCGCTCCTCAGCGAAGAGGAGGAAGACAATGCGCATCAGCATCGTTACCGCGCCCTCATAGACAGCCTTGGGGTCAGCGGGCAGCGGAGATTTCTCACCTTGACCGAGAGCTCGAAGGTGCACATCCGACATCGACTGGAGCACCAGCTCGACAGCCCTCCGAACCTGGTCGCCGAGCGCTTCGGTAATTTGTTCGGCGCTCGCGATGCTTTCGGCAAAAAGCAACGGAAGGCGCAGCTCGGGCAATCCGCCCGCGATGGAGGTGAAGCTCGCGAGCGCCAAGAAGGCGTCGCGGCTTGGGCGTTCCTCGCGCCAAAGGAGGGCGTCCCAGACCCCACTGGCAGTTGCGACATCCGTGGCCGCGGACACGAGTGCCCACCAGCGACCGTCAGTTACGACGCCGATGGATACGCCAGATTGGCGGAGCAGGACGGACATTCGATCGATCGCGTTCGCGGACCAGCCGTCGGTACCGACGGCGCGGAGGTTGTTGGTACGGTCGACCACGGTCACCAAGGCTGCAGGAGCACCATCCTTATTGAGTGCTGCCCAGGCGGTCACTGCGACGGAGCTATTCGGAGAGTGGGCCTCGACGCCGGCGGGTGCGAGCTGTAGATTGCCGGACCAGTCAAGCAAACGCCTCAAAACCACCTCCACCCAGCGATCGCGCGATGCGTTATATTCTTCGGCTGTCGCCGACGACCATTCTTTCGACCATCGGTCGAACTCTGCGATAAAGGTGGCATTCATGTCGTCTGCGGACGCATCCGGCTTCGGCAGACCCGACCGGTAAGACGACTTCAGAGCCGCTTTTGAAAGGAACGGACCGTCGGCGTCGACGAGCGACAGCCAATCCCATGCATCATCGACCACCGGCGGCCTCCAGCCTCTTCACGTCATCGGGCGTTAACGCGAACACCAGCGCCGCAACAAATACATGCGCTTTGACGTCTCGGTAGCGACGTTCCACCGACTCGCGCTCCGCGCGATGCTCATCAGCAAGTGTCGCAAGCCGGATACGTACTCGCTCGAGGTCACGCTCTCGCTGTCTGAACTCCTCGTCGAACTCGAAGAGCATCTGCTCGCCTGCGAGGCGCTGTTCCTCCGCTGCAGCGAGAGTTCCCGTCAGCGTGGAGGCGAAGCGCTCGAAGATCGCGTCGACCGTTGCGAGGTCGGCGTTTCGACGCGCCGCAAGGCCGGACTCGACGGCTTGCCGTCTGGTCTCGGCGCGACTCTGGATCGCGGCGTCGACTCGAGCGCGCACACCGTCCTCCTCGTCACCGTCGGTGTTCCACCGCGAGGCCAGCATTCTCAGTGTGGCTTCGCCGGGCACGGAGAGGCGGGAGCCGTCGAGCGTGGAAGCGAGCAGCTCCTCCGCGCGATCGATGCCCAGTTCCTGTCGGCGTGAGAGGCGAGTGCCGGCGAGGAAGACTTCCTCGTGCAGGCGGGTCCCGCCCTCGCCTACGAGAACGAGTCGCGCCACTCCAGCTGCAAAGGACTGGTCGAGGCCATCGACGACGACCGCGCTGATTCCGCGCACCTGATCGCTTCGAGTCCAGACCTGACCGCGAAGCTCGCGCGCGGCCCTCTGAACTAGGGGATGACCGAGATGCGCATAGACGACATCGCTGTCGAGGCGAGCTCGTTCTTCGTCGAACGTGATCGGACGGGTGACGTCAGGACGGAGGCGCGTGGCGAGGCCCGCGAGTGCCGGCACCCAACTGCGCGATAGTCCTGCCGGGATCTCAAAGATTCGCGCCAGCTCGCTCGGGTCGTAGGCCTCCTGAAGGGCAGGCTGTCCGGAGAGTCGAAGGCCTTCATTCATCACCCTGAGCAGGTTGTCTTCGTGCAGGTGCATGCGATCGCGGGAGTCTTCGAGCCGTTCGGCCAGCGTCGTCAGTTCTCTGCCGAGGGCGTGCTCCTCTTGCATCACCTTGTTGATGATCTGATCACCGGCGTCCGACCGCTGCCGCCGAGAAGGCAGCGCTCCGAAACCGAGCTCGCGTTGAAGATCGGGCGCGATGATTTCATTGGCCGAGCCGATGTCGCGACGCACCTGCGAGATCTTGCTTGCGACGCGAGACAGGAGGTCGGTGTCCTTGGCGAAGTTGCTGGCACTCGGATCAGTCGCATCCGCTTTCGGATGCCAGATCAAGGGCGTCTCACGCTGACCGTAACGATCGACGCGGCCGATGCGTTGTTCAAGGCGGTTCGGGTTGAACGGAATGTCGAAGTTGACCAGGAGGTGACAATGGGTCTGCAGGTCGATTCCCTCACCGGCGGCGTCGGTGGCGAGAAGGATACGCACGGGCTCGTTCCAGGGGGGCGACGTGAACCGCAGGCGGATCTCCTCTCGGGCCTCGGCATCCGTCGAGCCGTCGATCACGGCGAGTCTGTCGCCGCCGAGTCCCTGGGACTCAAGCACGCTCTTGAGCCACTCCAGGGTGCTGACGTACTCGGTGAAAATGACGAGGCGCTGGTTGTTCCAACTGCTGCCCTCGGTGAACAGATTCGCTCTGATGAGCGTGATCAGCTCGACCAACTTCGAGTCGGGCCGTCCCTCGTAGCGGTTGCCCCACGCGATCAGGTTCTCGAGATCGGACTGATCCTGCGAGGTAAGAGCGACCTGCGCGCGTTTGGCGGTTCGGAGCGCTTCGAGCTCGGGCTGCTCAAGCCGGCCCTCTTCTTCGTCGGGCGCCTCGTCGCCGAGGATGTCGTCATAGTCGGGGAGGGCGAGCGCGTCATCGCCACGAGCAGCGAGATAGGCCTCGGCCGTCGTGGCGAAGGCGACAGGAGACGAGAAGAAACGCTTCTTCAGGATGAGGGTCGCGAGGTCGGATGCGCGCTTGCCGCGCTCCTGCTTCACCGCGTCGTTGCGTCGCTTGGCGAAGGCGATCAAGGTGTCGTAGGCCGCCACTTCATCCGGAGTCGGAGTGAAAACGAGCTCCTTCACCTCCCGCGGGAGGAATCCCTTGGCGGGAAGGTCGCGCTTGAGACGCCGAACTGCGACGTCGCGCAGGGCTCGTTCGTCGAGGTCGGCGCCACGGGCGAATCGCTGCGGGTCGATCATCTCGAGCAGGGCTGTGAACGACTCGGTGTAGCCGTTGTGGGGCGTCGCGCTGAGGAAGAGCCGGTGTTCGCAAAGCTCGGCAAGCCGTCTCACAGCGATGGTCCGCTGACTGTCGACAGCGTAGCGCTGCCGATCAGCCGAGCCTCGCGCGGGGGCCGCAGGAGCGACGTGGTGCGCCTCGTCCACGACGAGGATGTCGAAGGCTCGCCGCTCGGCTGTTCGCGCATCGCTCACGCTCGCGTAGACCTCTTCGAACATCCGCGCGGCACGGGGCAGCGGGAGCCAGGACATCGAGACGATGACCCGCGGGTAGACGCGGAGCGGATTCGCGTGCACGCCGAAGGTGCGGCGGAAGGTCTTCATGGTCTCGGAGTCGACGATCTCGAAGGTCAGCCCGAACTTGTCCCGCATCTCCTCCTGCCACTTGATCTGCAGGCCGGCGGGACAGACGACGATCACCGAGCGGGCGCGGTGGCGCAGCAGAAGTTCCTGGATGACGAGCCCCGCTTCGATCGTCTTGCCGAGGCCTACATCGTCCGCGAGAAGCATGTTTGCGCGAGGAGAATCGAGTGCCCGGCGGAGCGGCTCAAGCTGGTAGTCCTCCACGGCCGCGCTGCTGCGAAACGGCGCTTGAAGCGTCTTGGGGTCGGCGCTCGTGAGCGCGCCCCACCGAAGGGCGTCCACATAAGCGGCGAAGGTTGTCGGGTTGTCGAATTTGGTTGGGTCGATTTTGGCGGGCAGGCCTTGCTCACGCACGACACTGCGACCGGGCTCAAGCTCCCAGATAACGGTGAGCTCTCGACCGTACTGATCCTCCTCAATGGATTGGAGGCTTACGGCGTGCTGTAATTCGGCGCGGCCATCGTCGGCACTACTGCGTGGGAGCGATTGGGCCGCGACGTCGGTCACCGACCACCGCGCTCCGCGCGCGTTGACCAACTGGCCAACTTCAGGTATCTCAACCGATACGCGCGCAGTCGATACTTCAGTCGTACTCACAGTGTCGGACTCCTCATTTCGTCACTGACCAACCTAGCGAACAACTTCGTGCCGAGATCAGCGCCCCGATCAGGTGACGGGTGGATGCCGTCCCAGGGCTTGTCGGAAATGCACGGTACGACCCTGACAGCGCCACGTCGAGCTCGGGATCGACCTTCTCGGGATAGCCTGGCGGCGAGATGACCGAGTTTCCGAGCGGGCTAGGCAACGATGACGACATTCGTTAGCTGTGCCAACCACCGCACCGGCTCCCCTCAGGCAGTTCGTGTGCAAAGCACCTCGGGCCCCTCGCGACTGCACACAACCTTGTCCCGACTGCGATGCGATCGGTCGCCAGCCCGGCATAAGTCGAGGCGCCGGACTCAATTGATTAGCGTGTCGCTCGACGCGTTCGAAACACTGCGCTCCTCTCGGAGCCGGATCGACGGCGACGGACGCTTGAGCGTTACCAACGAATGATCGCACGCGCTCGCGGAAAGCGACCAGGCAGCTGCCAAATCGGTTCCACTATCGAGATCAAATATTCGAGCCTTTGAGCCAGAACACGCTTGTGCTCAGATCATAAATTCTGACTGTTGTCTTAAAAACCGGTCGCGACCCGCACCACCAGATCATTGCGCAAAGGTGCCCCTGGAGGTGTCTGGGTTCAGGAGATCGTTGATAGATGAGTCGCGACATCGTTGATAGTTGACTGGGATCGACGATGAGGGATGTCGAAGGCGCGCGTGATCGTCCTGTCCGTCGTCCACCAAGGCTGAAGCGGCCCGCAAATTCGACGTGTCCTGGCAATGGGTCCACACCCTCGTCACCCGATACGAAGCTGGCGGTCTCGATGGTCTCGAGCCGCGCAGCCGACGCCCTCACACCTCGACCAGGACACCCGAACAGGTTCGCGAACGCATCATCCAGCTGCGCCAACAATTGACCGCAGACGGGCTGGACGCAGGCCCGGTCACGATCGCCTGGCACCTCGAGCAGGAACACCACCCGGTCCCCTCAACCTCGACCATCCGCCGCATCCTGCACAACGCCGGCCTGATCACCCCCGAACCACGGAAACGACCGAAATCCTCCTACCACCGCTTCGAAGCCGACCAACCCAACGAGACCTGGCAATCCGACTTCACCCACTGGCCCCTCGCCGACGGCACCGACATCGAGATCCTCAACTGGCTCGACGACCACTCCCGCCTGCTGCTGTCCTGCACCGCCCACCACCGCGTCACCGGCACCGACGTGATCACCACCTTCACCGCCGCCGCAAACACCTACGGCCTGCCCGCATCCACCCTGACCGACAACGGATCCGTCTACACCTCCCGCTTCACCGGCGGCAGAAACGGGTTCGAGTATCTCCTCGCCACCCTCAGCATTCAGCAGAAGAACGGGCACCCCTACCACCCGCAAACCCAAGGCAAAATCGAACGCTTCCACCAAACCCTCAAACGCTGGCTCGCCGGGCAACCCCCAGCAACCACCCTCCGCGACCTCCAAGCCCAACTCGACCGATTCCAGACCATCTACAACAAGACCCGCCCACACCGCGCCCTCGACCGGCTCACCCCCGCCCAGGCCTACAGCGCGACCATCAAAGCCCAGCCCGACCACAACAGCCTCAGCATCCACTACCGAGTCCGCTTCGACACCGTCGACCGATTCGGCAAACTCACCCTCCGCCGCGCCGGCAACCTCCATCACCTCGGCGTCGGTCACGACCATGCAGGCAAACCCGCCCTCATCCTCGTCGACGCCAGCACCGTCACCGTCACCGACCTCAACACCGGCGAAATCCTCAGCAACCACACCATCGAACCCGACAAGAAATACTGGCGCAACCAAAACAAAGAGCCCGGCCGATGGCCGGGCTCTTCATAACTATCAACAATGTCGCAACTCATCTATCAACGATGTCGCGACTCATCACATGGTGCCCCTGGAGGGACTCGAACCCCCAACCTTCTCCTTAGGACGGAGCAGCTCTTCCATTGAGCTACAGAGGCCAGCCCATCGAGTCTAGCGAAACGGGGCGGGCCACGCCGTCGGCGGACCGGGGTGCTCAAACCTCCCGCGACGCTCGAGGTGGGGCACCCCGCCACCCCCTCAAACCGTCGGAAACCTCCACGACCCATCCAGCACCTCCGCGCGCGGTTGGTACAGCCGCACGAGGTAGTTCCACCCTTCCGTGATCGGGATGGTGTTCGGCTGGTTGCCCGAGCCGAAGCGGATGGTGGTCGTCCCGTCGGGGTTCTTCTCTGCGGTCACGCTGTTGATGTTGTTCACGTGGCGGTCGTTGGGCTCGAAGAAGCCGTTCTTGTTGTAGACGGAGATCGACCAGAAGGCGTCGACGGGCACGGCGCCGACGGTGAGCTCGTAGTCGCCGACGGGGAGGCCGGGCTCGACGTTGATGTAGGTGGCCTCGGTCGCTGGCAGGCCGCCCCAGGCGGAGGCGGTCGCGATGAGGTGGTGCACGGGATCGACCTGGTCGCGGGTGCCGAAGGCGCCGCTGTAGTCGGGCAGGCCCTTGGCCAAGGCGAGGAGGGCATCCCGGGTCTCGGTCAGCGACGCCTCATCCACCTCCGGAGGCTCGAACGCGGAGGCGCTGGGGGCGGTGATGCGCAGTTGGTCCTGGAGGGCGTTGACGATCGCGACATCCTCGGCGTTCGCGGGGTCGACGAGGGTGCGCACGCCGATGACGACGAAATCGCTGCCGGCCTCCTCCCGGCTGAGCGCGTACTCGCCGACGCCGTGCCAGACGACGGGGATGTAGTGGTCCTGGTTGATGACCATGGCCGACATGTAGCGGCCGTCCGTCTCGGGCAGGGTGAGAGTGAGGCCCTGGCTGACGTCGACGACGGACGCACTGTAGAGGGTGTCCCGGTTCAGCCGGATGACGGGCTGATGGTCGAGCGGCGCGGGCTCGCGGTAATGGTGCCAGCTGTTGATGGCGCCCACGTCCGCCAGAAGGGAGGCGAACATGCGGTTCGACTCGGCGCGCGTGAAGGTGTCGACGTTGATCAGCTGGGCCATCCGCGGTGCTCCTCGGTCATCGGGGCGACCCGACCGGTCGCCGTACCCCCAGCCTGGCGGGCAGGGTGCCGCGCGCCGAGTACCGAAAAACGCGGGTGGTCGGCTACGCCGCCGGCGCCAGGTAGCCCTGCCAGTCGGGTAGGGGTGCCTCCGAGCCGCGCACGACCCAGGAGGCGTCGCGTGGGGCGCGGGGGGTGATGTTGAGGGTCCAGCCCATCTCGGCGGGGGTGCGGTCGCTCTTGAGGTTGTTGCAGCGCAGGCAGCAGGCGACGAGGTTCTCCCAGCTGTCGCGGCCGCCGCGGGAGCGGGGCAGCACGTGATCGATGGTGGTGGCCGACTTGCCGCAGTAGCCGCAGCGGTGGAGGTCGCGGCGGAGGACGCCGCGGCGGCTGACGGGGACGGTGCGGCCGTGCGGGAGGCGCACGTAGCGGGTGAGCAGGATGACGGACGGTCTCTCGTAGCTGCCGGAGATGCTCCACACGGGGTGGGCGCCGTCGCTGGCGAGCACGGTCGCCTTCTGATTCAGGACCAGGACGATGGCGCGCTTGTAGGAGACGACCGCGAGGGGTTCGTAGCCGGCGTTCAGGACGAGAGTCTTCATCTGCGACCTTCCGGGAAGACGAGAGGCGAAGGGGTGAGCGGAACCGCAGGGCAAACAAAAAGGGCACTGTCCGTGCGGACAGCGCCCAATGAAGGAACGGCATGGTGGTGGTGACGCACCACGTGATGGTGGAGGCAGTGCTCCACGTGGTGACGGCACAGCAGGAAATCGCGTTGACGCTCGGCCGCCAGAAGGCCGTGCTTCGCCCGTCGGGTCACTCGCGGCGACCTGACTCCGGGCACATCGTCCACCGGAAGAAGCGGCATCAGGGGATCAGAGTAACGCAGAAACGGCGCGCCTCCTATTCGAGGCGCGCCGTTTCACAGCCGGGCCGGGAGGAGTTCACCGGCCGGACACGAATCAGATACCGAGACGGACGATGTAGAAGTCGCTCGTCCAGATGGGACGCACCGAGATGGACCGGCCGACCTCGGGCGCATCCATGATGTTGCCGTTGCCGGCGTAGAAGCCGTCGTGGCCCGACATGATGACGATGTCACCGGGGCGGGCGTCCTCGATGGAGATGCGCTTGCCGGCCGCAGCCTGACCCGACACGGAGTGCGGGAGGGAGACGCCGAACTGGGCGTACACGAACTGCACGTACCCGGAGCAGTCGAAACCGGCGGGCGATGCGCCACCGAAGACGTACGGGGTGCCGATGTACTGCTGGGCCACCGAGAAGACGGAGTCGAGGCTGAAGTTCGGGTAGGGCGGGTTGGCCAGGAAGTCGGAGACGGAGGGGCCGGAGTAGCTGTTCGCGTAGTTCGTCAGCGTGACGGCGGCCCGCTGGCGAGCGGCCTCGGCGGCTGCAGCGGCCTTCTGCGTGGCGAGCTGCTCCTCGGTGGTGGCCGAGGCGGCATCGCGCGCGACGGCAGCGGAGGCGACCGTGGTGCCGACCTCGACGGTCTGCGACTGGGCCTTCTTCATGCTGTCGGCAGCGGACGGGCCGAAGGCCGAGCCCTCGGCGTTGTCCGGGTTGAAGGCGAAGGCGGGGAGCGACATGGTGGCGATGATGCCGGTCGCGACGGTCATGACGGCGACGTTGATGGCCCAGCCGCCCTTGCGCTTCTTAGCGGGGGTCTTCTTCACGACGGCGGAGGAGCCGGTGGAGGCGGAACCGCCGGACGACGCGGATGCGGCGGGCTTCGCCGGAGCGGCGGCACGGGCGGCGGTGCTCGTGCGCTGCGGGGCGGCAGCCTGCGCGGTCCGCTCAGCGCGGAGCGAGCGGCGGGAGACCAGTGCGGAGTCGGCGGGGGTGCCGGTCGCGGCGGTCGTCGGTGTGGCTTCGGTGCTCGTGCGGTCCTGGGCAGGGCCGGGCGTACTCGAGTTGGCCAAGTGCATCCTCCTGCGCTCCGGCAGCCCTAGGGTGGCTGCCCCCGCCCGATGCGAATTGGCTTCGGCTTCACGAACCGGGAGACGGGTTCAGGGGGTGTGGAGCGTCCCGGTTCGGGTCCTGGTGGGCCGGTTGTGGCCCGTTCGGACTCGTAAGAGACTACGGGACGGTTACCCGTTTGTCACATCTTTTCGGAGCTTTTTTAACGAACTGGTAACGGAACTCAGGCCTCGACGAAGATGTGGGCGGCGAGCTCGTTGGGCAGCTCCAGGCCGGTCTCGAAGCCCTCGATCTGCACGCCGACGTACGAACCGGCGGCAGAGAAAGTGCCGGTCGAGCCGGGGAACACGCCGGCCTGCTTGAGCTGCAGCAGCAACTCGGGGTCGACCTGCGCGGGCTCGCCGAGGCGACGGATCCTGGCAGTCACCCCGGAGTCGGAGCCGCGGACGACATCGACGAGGTTCACGAGGTTCTGCGTGGCGGCGTCGGTGGTGCCGAGGTCGCCCAGGTCGCCGAGGCCCGGGATGGGGTTGCCGTAGGGCGACTCCGTCGGGTGGCCGAGCATGGTCAGGAGCTTGCGCTCGACCTGCTCGCTCATGACGTGCTCCCAGCGGCAGGCCTCTTCGTGGACGTACTCCCACTCGAGCTCGATCACGTCGCTGAGCAGGCGCTCCGCGAGGCGGTGCTTGCGCATGACGTTGACGGCCTTGCGGCGGCCCTCCTCGGTGAGCTCGAGGTGGCGGTCGCCGGAGACGACGACGAGGCCGTCGCGCTCCATGCGTCCGACGGTCTGCGAGACCGTGGGCCCGGAGTGCCCGAGGCGCTCGGAGATGCGCGCGCGCAGGGGGACGATGTTGTCCTCCTCGAGCTCCAAGATGGTGCGAAGGTACATCTCGGTCGTGTCGATCAGATCGGTCATGAACCCCTCCACTTGCAGGCACGCGAATGTCGCACTAGAGCCTACTTGCTGCCGATGACAGAAACGTGCAGGCGCGTCGATGGGGCCCGTGCGGCCCTCCGCGCTATCCAACAGCCAATACACTCTCTTTATGCCGGATGTGACCATTCCCACTGACCTCCTGCCCGCCGACGGCCGCTTCGGTTGCGGCCCGTCCAAGGTCCGCCCCGAGCAGCTCGCCTACCTGGCCGGCCCGGGCGCGGCGCTGCTGGGCACCTCCCACCGCCAGGCACCGGTCAAGAACCTCGTCGGCAGCGTCCGCCAGGGCCTCTCCGACCTGTTCCGCCTGCCGGAGGGCTACGAGGTCGTCATCGGCAACGGCGGCTCCACCGCCTTCTGGGACGCCGCGGCGTTCTCCCTCATCGAGAAGCGCAGCCAGAACCTCGTCTTCGGCGAGTTCGGCGGCAAGTTCGCCAAGGCCGCGGCCGCGCCGTGGCTGGAGGCGCCGCACGTGATCGAGGCAGCCGCCGGATCCCGCAGCGCCGCCGAGGTCGTGGAGGGCGTCGACGTCTACGCCTGGCCGCACAACGAGACCTCGACCGGCGTGATGGCGCCCGTCACCCGCGTGAACGGCGACGCCGGCGCGCTCACGGTCATCGACGCGACGAGCGCTGCGGGAGGCGTCGACATCGACGCGTCGCAGGCCGACGTCTACTACTTCGCGCCGCAGAAGAACTTCGCGTCGGACGGCGGCCTCTGGCTCGCCCTCTTCTCCCCCGCCGCGATCGAGCGCGTCGAGCGCATCGCCGCGAGCGGCCGCTACATCCCCGAGTTCCTCAGCATCAAGAACGCGATCGACAACTCGCGCCTCAACCAGACGCTGAACACCCCGGCCGTCGCGACCCTCGCCCTCCTCGACAACCAGATCGAGTGGATGAACGGCAACGGCGGTCTCGCCTGGGCCGACGCCCGCACCCGCGAGTCGTCCGACGCCCTCTACACGTGGGCCGCCGGCGTGGACTACGCGACCCCGTTCGTCGCCGACCCCGAGCACCGCTCGCAGGTCGTCGTGACGATCGACTTCGACGACAGCATCGACGCCGCCGCGGTGGCAAAGACGCTCCGCGCCAACGGCGTGGTCGACACCGAGCCCTACCGCAAGCTCGGCCGCAACCAGCTGCGCATCGCGACGTTCACGGCCATCGAGCCGTCGGACGTCCGCGCGCTCATCGGCTGCGTCGAGTACGTGGTGGAGCGGCTGGGCTGAGCACCGCCATGCGGCTCTGGCTCCGAGACGACGAGAGACGGCCCGATCCGACACCCGCGAAGACGGATGATCGGCGGGCCGTCCTGGTCGGTCTCGCGCTGTGGGTCCTAGCGTTCGTCCCCGTGCTGCTCTTCGCCCCGGACGTCTGGATCTGGACCGTCGTCGTCGGCCTCGCCCTCGGCGTCGCCGGACTCGCCTACCTCACCGTCACCCGGCGCAAGCGCGGCTGACTCGGCCTCGGCCAGCGGCGTCGGCTCCTCGAGCGCGGCGGCCTCCTCGGCCGGGAGATCGAGATCGGCATCCACATCGGCGTCGTCGTCGGCGTCGGAATCGTCGGAGTCGTCGTCCGCGTCCTCGTCGTCCGCATCCGCGTCCTCGGCGTGGAGGCTGTCGATGTCCACGCCGTCGAGGTCGTCGTCGCCGTGCAGGTCGTGCACGTCGCGATCGTCGTCCTCGTCGTCGTCCTCATCGGACTCGTCGTCGAAGTCGTCGTCGTCATCCTCGTCGGAGGCGTCGTCATCCGACTCGGCGTCGTCGTCCTCGTCGGACTCGTCCTCGTCGGACTCGTCGTCCTCACCCTCACCCGCTGCGGCGGCCTCGGCCGCGAGAGCCTCCTGCGCCGCCTGGTAGTCGGCGAGACGCTCGGACCACGGCACCCAGTCGGGCGCGAGCAGCGCGCCGTCGGCCGGCATCAGCTCGGCCTCCAGCACTGTGGGCGCGGCGTCCTCGTCGGCACGGCCGACGGTGACGGTCCAGCGCCATCCCGGGTAGCCGGCTAGATTGCTCTCGAACAGCAGCGAGACGACGCCTTCGCCCTCGACGACGTGGCCGGCGACAGCGCCGACCGTCGACTCGGGGGTGATCTCCGCGAGCGCGCGGCGGGCGAGCGGCTCGGCCGCCAGCAGATCCTCGATGCCGGTGTCAGGCATCCAGGTCGTCCGCAACGCGCCGCAGCACAGCGGCGATCTTCGCGCCGTGCTGCTTGTCGGGGTACTTGCCGCGACGCAGGTTGGAGCCGATGCCGTCGAGGAGCTTCACCAGATCCTCCACGATGATCGCCATGTCGTCGGCCGACTTGCGCTTCATCTTCACGAGGCTCGGGGGCGTCTCGAGGACGCGGACCGACAGCGCCTGCGCACCGCGCTTGCCGTCGGCGATGCCGAACTCGAGGCGCGATCCCGCCTTGACGACGGCGCCGGCGGGCAGCGCGGAGGCGTGCAGGAAGACCTCCTGACCGTCGTCGGCGCTGATGAAGCCGAAGCCTTTCTCATCGTCGTAGAACTTGACCTTGCCGGTTGGCATGGGAACCTCACTTCACATGGGGGATCGAATGACCAACCTCAATTATCCTTGATTTCGTGACCCAGCAGACCCCAGCGCCCGCATCTCGTGTGCAGCGCGTCCTCTCGTACATCATCGCGGCACTCGTGATCGTCTCTCTGGTCTGCATCGCGGCCATCCTGATCGGCACCGCTGTGGGCGGTTTCGCGCAGCAGGGATCGGGAGAGGGGCTGTGGCCGGCGGTGTTCGTCTTCCCGCTGATCGCCCTCCCGATCGCCTTCGTGCTCATCATCGCGCTGATCATCGTGGTGGGCCGCCAGCGCAGCAAGGCGGCGAAGGCCGCCAAGGCCCTGGACCCCAAGGGCCGGCGCTAGCCGAGCGACCGCGGACCGCCGCGATGACGACGACGCTCGCTCTGGCGGCGCGTCTGCGAGCGCTCGGAGACGACGCGCTCATCTCCTCCCTGCACCGCCGCAGCATCCGGCGGGCGGGGGTCTCCGACTTCTTCGACCTGGCCGAGGCGCTGCTGGACGCCGAATCGGTGCAGCGGGCACTGGTCGGCCTCGACCGCACCCGGCTCGCCGTGCTGATCGCGCTGGGGCGCGCGGAGGCACCGCTCACGGCGGAGGCCATCGCCGCGCAACTCGCCGCAGAGCCGGCCACCGCGGGTCTGACCGTGCCGGCGGTGGAGTCGGCGTTGGAGGCGCTGGGCGGCCCGCTGCTCGCACAGCCCGCGGCCTCCGAGGGCGCAGAGGACGAAGTCCAGGAGGCGACGCCTCGCGGCTTCACCGGCTACGACGCCGTCTACGCGCGACTGACGGCGTGGACGGAGGCGGGCCTCCCGTCGCCCGATGACCTCCTGCACACCGCTCCCCCGCCCGCGCTCGCGCCCGTGCCGGACACCGAGCGCCGCTTCACCGACCGGCTCGCGGCCGACCGCGCGTTCGACGCGGTCGTCGCGGTCTCCGAGTTGCTGGCCGAGCTGTCACGGGAGGGTGCGCGCGAGCTGCAGCGCGGCGGGCTCGCCCTGCCTGCGGTCAAGCGGATCGCCGAGGCCCTGGCCGTCGACGCGTCCGTCGTCCCCACCGCCCTCTCGGTCGCCTCCCGCGCGGGCCTCGCAGCCGTGGAGGACAGCGTCTGGCTGCCCGCCGAACCCGCGGCCGAGTGGCTCCACGCCTCCACGCCCGAACGCTGGCGCGCCCTCGTCGCGGCCTGGCTCGACGCACTGCCGGACGACCTGCGCGCGCTCGTGGCCGCCCGCAGCCGCGCGTCCTGGGGCGACAGCCTGCGCGAGCACGTCGCCTGGCTGTATCCGGCCGCGCCCGAGCAGGCGCAGCAGCGGGTGGATGCGCACCTGCGTGACGCCGAGTGGCTGGGCGTCACGGCCTCCGGTGCCCCCTCCAGCGCCGGGACCGAGCTGGTGGAGAACGGGCCTGAGGCCGCGGCGACTCTGCTGACGCCCGCCTTCCCCGCCCAAGTGCGCGGGGTCTACCTGCAGCACGACCTCACCGTCATCTCCCCCGGCCCCCTCGCGCCGGATCTGGAGGCGCGGCTGCGCGGGATGGCCGATCTCGAGAGCCGCGCGCTGGCGTCGACGTTCCGCTTCTCGCCCGCCACCCTCGACCGGGCGATCACCGCAGGCGAGTCGGCCGCGAGCATCCGGGACTTCCTGGCCGGGATCTCGCTCACCGGCCTCCCGCAGCCGCTGGACTACCTGATCACCGACGTGACCGAACGGCACGGCCGCGTGCGGGTGCGGACGGTCGACGACGGGGATGCCCGGAGCGCCATCCACTCGGCCGACACCACGCTGCTGCGCACGATCCAGGTCGACCAGTCGCTGTCGTCGCTGCGACTGACGCCGGCGCACGCGGACGAGCTGCACAGCCGTTTCCCGCGGGATGTCGTGTTCTGGGCGCTCTCGGACGCGCGCTACCCGGTGGTCGCCGAGAACGACGACGGAGTACCGGTGGCCTTGCGGCGGCAGCGGTACGCGCATCCGCATCCCGTCGCCTCCCGCGACCAGGACCGCGAGATGGTCGAGCGGCTGCGGGCGGTCGACGAGGCGGCGACGGACGACACCGGCGAGCAGTGGCTCGCGCGCCAGCTGGAGCAGGCCGTGCGCGCCCGCCAGACGGTGATCGTGGAGGTCGCGATGCCCGACGGGCGCACGGTGGACTACCTGCTCGAGCCGACCGGGGTCGGCGGCGGGCGCCTGCGCGGGCGGGATCGGGCGGCCGACATCGAGCGGACGCTGCCGCTGTCGAGCGTGAAGGGCGTGCGCCCGGCGTGACGTGCGTGCGTCCGGCGTGACGGGCGGGCGTCCGGCGTGACGGGCGGGCGTCCAGCAAGATGGCCAGCCGCGCGGCGTAGACTCAGCGGTTATGTCCGATGGCCCCCTGATCGTCCAGAGCGACCGCACCGTCCTGCTGGAGGTCGCCCACCCCGATGCCGAGGACGCCCGCCACGATCTCGCCGTCTTCGCCGAGCTGGAGCGCGCCCCCGAGCACATCCACACCTACCGGATCACCCGGCTCGGGCTCTGGAACGCGCGCGCCGCGGGCCACACGGCCGAGGACATGCTGGGCACGCTCGAGCGGTACTCGAAGTTCCCCATCCCGCAGACCGTGTCGGTGGATGTGGCCGAGACCGTCGGCCGCTACGGCCGCCTCGCGATCGCGCGCGACGACGAGGGCGAGCTGGTGCTGCGGTCGGACGACCTGGCCGTGCTCACCGAGGTGGCGAGCGCCAAGCGCATCGCGCCGCTGCTGCTCGAGCGCCGCGGCGACACGACGTTCGCCGTGCAGGCGTGGGCGCGCGGGCAGCTCAAGCAGGAGCTGGTGAAGCTCGGCTGGCCCGCCGAGGACCTCGCCGGCTACACCCCCGGCACCCCGCACGACATCGGACTGATCGAGGACGGCTGGGCGCTGCGCGACTACCAGCGCAAGGCGGTCACGAACTTCTTCGACGGCGGCTCGGGCGTCGTCGTGCTGCCCTGCGGCGCGGGCAAGACGCTCGTCGGCGCGGGGGCGATGGCGACCTCCAAGACCACGACGCTCATCCTCGTCACCAACACCGTCTCTGCGCGACAGTGGCGCGACGAGCTGCTCAAGCGCACGACGCTCACCGCGGACGAGATCGGCGAGTACTCCGGGCAGGTGAAGGAGGTCAAGCCGGTCACGATCGCGACCTACCAGATCCTCACGGCCAAGCGGAAGGGCGAGTACGCCCACCTGGCGCTGCTCGACGCGCTCGACTGGGGGCTCGTGGTCTATGACGAGGTGCACCTCCTGCCCGCGCCGGTGTTCAAGCTGACCGCCGAACTGCAGGCCCGCCGCCGCCTCGGCCTCACCGCGACGCTCGTGCGCGAGGACGGTCGCGAGGGCGACGTCTTCAGCCTCATCGGACCCAAGCGGTTCGACGCGCCGTGGAAGGAGATCGAGGCGCAGGGCTTCATCTCCCCCGCCGCCTGCTACGAGGTGCGCATCGACCTCCCCGCCTCCGAGCGGCTCAGCTACGCGGCCGCCGCGGACGACGAGCGCTACCGCCTCGCGGCGACGGCCCCGGCCAAGCTGGACGTCGTGCGGCAGCTCGTCGACCGGCACGCGGGCGAGCGCATCCTCGTGATCGGCCAGTACCTCGACCAGATCGACGAGCTCGCCGAGGCGCTGGGCGCGCCGCAGCTCACGGGCGCGACGCCGGTGGACGAGCGCGAGCGGCTGTACCAGGAGTTCCGGGAGGGGCGCACGCAGGTGCTGGTCGTCAGCAAGGTCGCGAACTTCTCGGTCGACCTCCCGGAGGCGACGGTCGCCATCCAGGTCTCCGGCTCGTACGGCTCGCGGCAGGAGGAGGCGCAGCGTCTCGGCCGCCTCCTGCGCCCGAAGGAGTCGGGACTGTCGGCGAACTTCTACACACTGGTCTCGCGGGACACCGTCGACCAGGACTTCGCGCAGAACCGGCAGCGGTTCCTGGCCGAGCAGGGGTACTCGTACACGATCCTGGACGCACACACGCTGCAGGCGGCGTAGAGGCGTCGCCGGGCGCGCGCAGGGCGTGGCTGCCGGAGGAGATCGGGGCTCATGTTGGCCCGCTTCTCCTCCCTTCCCTGCCGACACGCCGTCGCTTCGCGCCGACTCCCTCCGTTAGCCACGGCCGTCGGTAACGGAGGGGATCCGCGGCCGCGGGTGGCGGAAACGCAGGTTCGGGAGGAGATTTCGGGGGCGAGGGGGTGAATCTCCTCCGGTAGCGACATCTTGCCGCGACCATCAGGTGGCCGGGTCGGGTCAGGACAGGTCAGGCCGGGTCGGCGAGGAGGCGGCGCAGGGTGGTGCGGGAGCCGGGGTCGGCGGGGCGGTCGCGGAGGGTGATGGCGGCCTTCCAGAGGGCCCAGCCGCGGGCGCGCGCCCAGGTGGCGTCGTCGAGCGCGACGGCGGCGCGGAACGCGGTGCGCGCGGGGTCGTCGAACATCGTCCAGGCGGGGACGAGGTCGCAGGCGGGGTCGCCGACGCCCGAGGTGCCGAAGTCGATGACGGCGCTCAGGCGACCGGAGTCGACGAGGAGGTTGCCCTCGGCGACGTCCCCGTGGAACCAGACCGGCGCGGCCTCCCAGTGCGACGCGGTCGCCCGTTCCCAGATGTCGCGCGCGGCCGGCTCGTCGTCGCCGAGCAGCGCGATCGCCGCGAGCGCCTCCTCGCCGTAGATGTCGGGCGGGGCACCCCGGAAGAAGTTGTGCGTGCCGGGCGCGGGGCCGTCGGTCGCATCCACTCCGCGGAGGGCGACGAGGAACGCGCCGATGTCCCGGGCGAGCGTCACGGCCTCCACCTCGTCCGCCTCCTCCCGGGCGAGCGCGAGCGGCCGGCCGGGGAGCCAGCGGTACACCGACCACGGGAACGGGTACCCCTCGCCGGGCGCGCCCGCGGCGACCGGCTGCGGGATGGGCAACGGCAGCCGGGAGGCGAGCCGCGGCAGCCACTCGTGCTCCTTCGCCACCTGGCCGGTGTACCCCGCGGCGCTCGGGAGGCGCACGCTCAGCTCGCTCCCGAGCCGGAAGGTGCGGTTGTCCCAGCCGTCGTGCTCGACGGGGGTGATCGGGAGGTCGCGCCACTGCGGGAACTGCGCGTCGACGAGCCGTCGCACGAGCGCCGTGTCGATCACGGGCGGCGCGTCCGGCGCTTCGAGGTCAGGGCCGGACATACCGCAGCAGCAGGGTGCTCTCGCTCCGGAGCACGTGCGCCAGCCGCAAGTCGGGCGGCACGTCGGGAGTCGCTCCCGTCGCGATCCGGGATGCGGTGCCCGCGACGAGGGTCGGGCTGACGGTCAGGCAGAGCTCGTCGACGGCGCCGGCGGCGATCACGTCGCCGAAGAGGTGCGGGCCTCCCTCGCAGTGGATGCGGCCCAGACCGCGTTCCGCGAGCGCCGCGACCATCGCGGCGGGGTCGACCCGGTCGACGCCGCAGACGAGCACGTCGGCCACCGCGGCGAGGGCGTCGCGCTTCTCGGAGGGCGCGGTCTCGGCGGTGATCACGATCGGCCGCACCGGGGCGTCGGTGAAGATCGGGCTGGCGGGGTCGAGGTCGAGTCCGGCTGAGACCAGGGCGAAGACGGGCTGCTCGGTCAGACCGGCCGCGACCCGGGCGTGCTGGGAGGCGCGGTCGACGCGCATCGGTCCGTAGCCTTCCGCGCGCACGGTGCCCGCGCCGACCACGACGACGTCGCAGAGCCGCCGCAGGAGGTCGAAGACGCGGTGGTCGGCGTCGCCGCCGAGCCCGGCGGACAGCCCCTGCACGGTGGCGGCGCCGTCCACGCTGCTCACGAAGTTGACGCGCACCCACGGCGAGCGCGTCGGGAGGTCGTAGAGAGCCGAGAGCTCGTCGTCACTCAGCGCGTCCTGCGCGGGTGCGGGGAACAGGCGTCCGATGGCGGCGTCACTCATTCACGTCTCCCATGTTGTGCTTCAGGTAGGCGGGGGCACGCAGGCCGAGGATGGCCTCCGTCATCCGCGTGGCGGCGACCGACGCGTGCACGTCGTGCATCCGGATGATCCGGGCCCCGTTGACGATCGAGACGACGGCCGCGGCGAGCGATCCCTCCAGGCGGGCGCTGCGCGGAGCATCCAGGGTCTCGCCGATGAAGTCCTTGTTCGAGACGGCGGCGAGCACCGGGTAGCCGAGGTCGGCCAGCTCGGAGAGCCGGCGGGTGAGCTCGAGCGAGTGGAGGGTGTTCTTGTTCAGGTCGTGGCCGGGGTCGATGATGATCCGCTCCTCCGGCACCCCGGCGGCCAGCGCACGGTCGACGCGGTCGAGCAGAAACGCGGAGACCTCGGCGACGACATCCCCGTACTGCGGCCTCGGGTAGACGGTGCGCGGCTCGGCGAGGCTGTGCGTGATGACGAGCGTCGCCGCGCTGTCGGCGACGACGCGAGCGAGATCGGGATCGCTCAGCCCGGTCGTGTCGTTGATCACGGTGGCGCCGGCGTCGATCGAGGCGCGCGCGACCCGCGCGTGGAAGGTGTCGACCGAGATGACGACGTCGGACCCCTCCCGCAGCCGGCTCACGACGGGGGTCACGCGCTCGATCTCGTCCTCGACGGGGACGGGGTCGCCGGGCGCGAACGGGGCGCCGCCGATGTCGACCCAGTCGGCGCCGAGCGCGACGGCCTCGAAGCACGCGTCGACGGCGGCATCCAGCGCGTACGTGCGCCCCTGGTCGTAGAAGGAGTCGGGCGTGCGGTTCACGACCGCCATGACGGCGACCTGCCGCGAGAAGTCGAAGGTGCGCGCGCCGATGGTGCGGACGGGCACGCGGAGCGGGGGCAGATAGGGCTCAGAGCGCGGCAAGGTCCACGCTCTCGTCCGTCAGGCGGGCGGGGTCGAGGCGGTCGCCGGAGCGGATGAGGCGCTGGATGTCGTCCTGCACGTCCCACACGTTGACGTTCATGCCGGCCACGACGCGGTCGTCGCGCAGCCAGAACGCGATGAACTCGCGCGCGTCGACGTCGCCGCGGAACACGACGCGGGCGTCCGCGGCGAGCGGTGCGTATCCCGAATACTCCATGCCCAGATCGTATTGGTCGGAGTAGAAGTACGGGATGTCGTCGTAGCTCGCGCGCTCGCCCAGGATGCTGCGCGCGGCGACGGTGCCACCCGCGATCGCGTTGGCCCAGTGCTCGTTGCGCAGGTGGCGGCCGATGGCGGGCAGGTAGGGGTTGGCCAGATCCCCGACGGCGAAGACGTCCTCGGCGGAGGTCCGCATCCCCTTGTCGGTGAGCACGCCGTTCTGGATGGTGAGGCCGGAGCGCTCGGCGACGAGCACGTCCGGCGTGGCGCCGACACCCGCGACCACCAGATCGGCGGGGATGCGCTCACCCGAGGCCAGCACGACGGCATGGCCGGAGCCTCCCTCGACCGCCGCGACGGCGCCGGTCACGAACCGCACGCCGTGGTCGCGGTGCAGCTGCTCGAAGACGCCGCCGAGCTCGGGGCCGATGGCGCCCGCCAGCGGGATGCTCTGGCGGCCGACGACGGTCACGTCGTTGTCGTAGCCGCGGGCGGCGGCCGCAACCTCCATCCCGATCCACCCGGAGCCGACGACGACGACGCGTCGCCCGCCGACTTCCAGCGCCGCGTAGAGCCGCTGGCTGTCCTCGATCGTCCGCAGCCGCAGCACGTCGCCGCCCCCGCTGCCGGGAACGTCGAGCGAGCGCGGCCGCGCGCCGGTCGCGAGCACCAGGCTGTCGTAGGTGAGCCGCGCGCCGCCGGTGAGGAACAGCTCGTGCGCGCCGGGGTCGAACGAGCCCGCCTCGGTACCCGGCATGAACTCGACGTCGTGCTCGGGATACCACTCCCCCGGCTTCACGTAGGTGTCCCCGACATCCCCCTCGCCCTTCAGGTACTCCTTCGAGAGCGGCGGCCGGATGTACGGATGGTGCTCCTCGGCGCCGAGCAGCAGGATGCGGCCGGCGAACCCGCGCTCACGCAGCTCGACCGCGGTGGTCGCGCCCGCGAGCCCGGCCCCGGCGATGACGACGGTGGGATTCGACATGTCCACAGCATCCACTGATCGCACGGTCGGCGCCAGACCCTTGCGTAGGTCGCACCCCACGCGCTCACAGCTAAGCCACAGCCGCCGCGCAGATACTAGGCACCATGAACGCAGGACCACGCATTCTCATCGTCGACGACGAGCCGAACATCCGCGATCTGCTGACCACGAGCCTCCGTTTCGCCGGCTTCGCCGTGCGCGCGGTCGGGAACGGCGCGCAGGCCATCTCCGCGGTCCTCGAAGAGGAGCCAGACCTCATCATCCTCGACGTCATGCTGCCGGACATGAACGGCTTCGGCGTCACCAAGCGACTCCGCGGCGCGGGTTACACGGCGCCCATCCTGTTCCTCACCGCGAAGGACGACACGGAGGACAAGATCACCGGCCTCACGGTCGGCGGCGACGACTACGTCACCAAGCCGTTCAGCCTCGACGAGATCGTCGCGCGCATCAAGGCCATCCTCCGCCGCACCATGCAGGCCGACGAGGACGCCGTCATCCGCGCCGGCGAGCTCACGATGGACCAGGACACCCACGAGGTGTTCGTGGGCGACACCCCCATCGAGCTGAGCCCGACCGAGTTCAAGCTTCTGCGCTACCTGATGCTGAACCCGAACCGCGTGCTCTCGAAGGCGCAGATCCTGGACCACGTCTGGGAGTACGACTTCAACGGCGACGCGGGCATCGTGGAGTCGTACATCTCGTACCTGCGCCGCAAGGTGGATGCGCACTCCAGCGAGCCGCTCATCCAGACCAAGCGCGGCTTCGGCTACATGCTCAAGGCCGCCAAGGCGTGACCTCCGCCTGCGCTCCGGCGCACCGGGGGCACACAGCATGCGCTGCGTAGACTGACGGCCTGATGCACTCACGCCTGCTCGACCGCTGGAACGCGATCTCCCTGCGCACGAAGATCACGGGTGTCACCGTGCTCATGCTGACGCTCGGGCTGCTCGTGACGGGCATCGGCACCATGTCGATGCTCAAGCCGGTGCTGCTCGACCAGCTGGATGCGCAGCTCTCGGCCGCGTCGGGCGCGTCGTACCTGAACACGTACCTCTACGGCACGTCATCGGACAGCGAGAAGATCGCCTCCGACGCGAGCCCGTCTGACTACTTCGCGGCGCTGTACGACGCGGACGGGAACCTGGTCAAGACCAACTGGACCAACATCCCGTACTCGCACCGCCCCGCCGTGCCCGACACGCTCAGCGTCGCCGACGGCAAGAAGCTGCCGGCCGGCGGGTATCCGCTGCAGAGCAACGACGGGCGCACCACCTACCGCGCCCTGGCGCAGACGGTGACGTTGACGAATCCGCCGGGCGCCCTCGGCACGGCCATCGTGGCGACGACCACGTCGCAGATCGACACCGTGATGGCGAGCTTCCTCGCGATCTTCCTGGGCTTCGGGGTGATCGTGATCATCGTCGGCGCCGGCCTCACTCGCATGCTCGTGACGACGACGTTCCAGCCGCTGCGGGAGGTGGAGCAGACCGCCGCACGGATCGCCGACGGCGACTTCAGCCAGCGCCTCGGCGGCGCGACCCCGAATACCGAGGTCGGCCGGCTCAACCGCTCCCTCAACACCATGCTGAACCGGATCGACCGCGCCTTCAGCGACCGCGCGCGCACCATCGACCAGATGCGGCGCTTCGTCGGCGACGCCTCCCACGAGCTGCGCACGCCGCTCGTGTCGGTGCGCGGCTACGCCGAGTTGTACCGGATGGGTGCGCTGCAGACCCCCGAGGACGTCGGGCAGGCGATGGAGCGCATCGAGAAGGAGGCGATCCGGATGGGGATCCTCGTGGAGGACCTCCTG
This sequence comes from Leifsonia naganoensis, assembly GCF_013410615.1. Classification (NCBI taxonomy): domain Bacteria; kingdom Bacillati; phylum Actinomycetota; class Actinomycetes; order Micrococcales; family Microbacteriaceae; genus Leifsonia; species Leifsonia naganoensis. The sequence goes on along the minus strand of NZ_JACCHJ010000001.1, from coordinate 2,969,147 downwards.
GAGCTCGCCCGCCTCGACGAGGCCAAGCCGCTCGACCTGCACGCCGTCGACCTCGTCCGCATCGCTCAGGATGCGGCGATGGATGCCATGGCCGGCTCGCCGGGTCGCATCGTCACCGTGCTCACACCGGACCCGGTGCCGGCGGCTTCACCCTCCACCGACCCGGACGAGCCGACGCTGGACACCGTCCCGATGCCGCTCTCGGAGCTGCCGTCGTCCGCCGCGGCGGGCAAGGTGTCGAACGCGACCGGGCCGATCGCGTTCGCCGGCTCCGCCCTCGCGCGCCTGCGCCGCAGCCGTCCGCGCCGCGGGACCGAGCCGATCCCGGTCACCACGACCGAGAAGGTCGTGCTCGCGAATCCCGCGCCCGCCGAGCCCGCCATCGTGCTCGCGGAGGAGAACAAGCTGCGCCAGGTCGTCACGAACCTGATGGGCAACGCCCTGCGGTACACGCCGGTGGACAGCCCGATCGAGATCGCCGTGCAGATCGACCACCGCACCGAGCGCGCGTCGCTGGAGGTGCGCGACCACGGCGAGGGCATCCCGCCGCAGATCCGCGAGAAGATCTTCCAGCGCTTCTGGCGCGCCGACACCTCCCGTGCCCGCGAGACCGGCGGCAGCGGCCTCGGGCTCGCGATCGTGTCGTCGATCGTGGCGGCGCACAACGGGACGGTCGACGTCTCGGAGACCGATGGCGGCGGCGCGACGTTCCGCGTCACGCTCCCACTGGCGGGCTCCCCGGCCGCACCGAAGCCGCTGCAGGCGTAAGGGCGCCGCGCGCGCTCCGCGGCGGCGACGGCGGTCGCCCGGGACGTGTGCGGCGTGGCGACGCGTCGCAGTCGTCCCGAGACGCAGCAATTGCCTGCGGCCGCCGCCGCGGACGGTCTCGGCGCGTGTCGAACGCGACCCGGCGCCGACGCGGTGGCGACTGCGGTCGCACGGGACGTGTGCGGCGTGGCGACGCGCCGCACACGTACCGAGACGCAGCAGTCGCGCGCGGTCAGAGCTTCGCGGCGATCCATTGGACGATGGCGAGCGAGCGCGTGTCGTCGGGATCGCTCGAATGGAACTCGATCCAGCGCGATCCGACCATCGCGTCGACGGACGCGAACGACGTTCTCTCCACGGTTCCACTCCAGACGAGGGCGGGGACCTGGTCGCCCTTCACGGTCATCAGCTCGCTGCGCGCACTCGGATCCTGAGCGAGCACGGCGGCACGAAGCTGCTCGTACGCGGCCGCGGTGCCCGGGAGGACCGACAGGGCACCGAGGTACGTGCCGGTCCCGGTCCCGCTGTCGTCGGTCGGCTGGAACTGGCAGAGCGTCACCCCAGGCCCGAGAATGACGCCGTCGGCGATGCGGAAGGTCGGCTCGACCGCCAACGTCGTCACGCCGGGGAGGGCGAAGGCGGTTTGCAGCTCCGCGCGCAGGTCGGCGGCAGCGCAGTCGAGGGGTGCTCCGGCCTGCGGCGTCGGCGCCTTCGCGAGCGCCGCCGTGACCGGCGGCAGCATCCGCTGCACCGCGTCGTGGAAGCCGGCCTCGGTGAGCCCGGGCGCCGACGTGTCGAGGACGACGGACAGCCAGGCATCCGCCACGAGGACGTTGGTCAGGCAGGAGACCGTGGGAGCCAGCGCACAGTTTCCGCCGAGCGAGACCCCGCCGTCGTAGTCCGCTCCCGGCGTGGCGACGGTCGGATTCGCCTCGGAGAGCGTCTTCCAGGCGGCGGCCGCATGCGGGAGGACCTGCACGGTCAGCGTGCCCGTGCCGTGCTTCCAGCGGCAGGAGGAGCCGCCGACCGCCGGGAGCGCCAGCGGCCCGGCAGCAGCGACCGTCTGCGTGATCCCGGGAGGCGTCGCCACGGCGGAGGCGTCAGCGCCGAGGAGCACGCTGAGATCGGCGCTGCTGACGGTAGCCGGGCAGTCCAGTGCGAACGCGGCCGGGGTCGCGGTCGGCGTCGGCGTGACGGTCGACGCTCCCGGCACCGGGATGCCGAGCGCGGCGCAGCCGCTCAAAGCGACGCCGATCGCGGCCGCGAGGGCGAGGCTCAGGATCCGGTTCGAACGGAGCATGGGACGGCCTGTTCTACTTCACCCAGCTGCTCGCGAGGAGCGCCTGGGCCAGGGCCACCGTCGTGGCGGTGTCATCGGTGTTGTAGGTCACGATGTCGAGCCAGCGGCCGCCGTCCGCGACGTCGACGATCGTGCGCTCGGAGTCCTCACTGGGCTCGAAGAGGCCTGAGGCGTCGCCGCCGAGCGCGGAGACGTCGACGGGCCGGCTCTGCGGATGTTCGACCCCTGCACGATAGGCCGCGACAAGGCTCGACGGCGCGTCGTCGAGGATGGTGACCCAGGTCTCCCACCCCCTGTCACCGTCCGCCGCGTCGAAACGACAGGTGGTGAGGTAGCCGGCGCGGAAGAGCCCGGCGTCGAGCGTGAATTGCGCGTGGGCGGGGGCGAGCACACCCTCCTCGCCGAAGACGCTCTTCACGGCCGCCCGAAGCTCAGGAGCGTCGCACGAGCGCGGATGCGGCTGACGCACCGTCGGAGCGGGGAGTGCGCGATAGCGTGTGACGACGCCTTGGACGAAGTCGTGGAACGCCGACTCGGCGAGCTCCCCGTCCCCCTCCGCCTGCACGTGGAGCCACGCGCCGTCTACGAGCACATCGGTCATGCAGAGGCCCCCACTGACGCAGCGACCGCCCAGGGACACTCCACCGTCGTACGGGCTGCCCACGCTCGGCTGCTGCTCCTGCGCAAGCGAGTTCCACGCGCTCTCGAGACCCGGCGCGATCTGCAGCACGACGGTGCTCGCGATCGGCGCGTCGAACACCATGTCGGCCTGCCGTTCGCCCCAGCCGCAGACGGCACCATTCGCCGTCCGAGTGCTCCACGACGCGTCCCAGCCGATCCCCCCGGACTGCAGGTGCTCGATCTTCTGAGGCGCGCCCGAGCCTCCCACGAGCGCGATGATCTGTTCGGGATCGGCGAGGTCGGCGCACGCGGGAGCCGGCGTCGTCACCGCTACCGGCGTCGACGATGCGGTCGGCCGCGGTCCGCCCGTCGATGTCGGGCCGCCCTCAGCCGCGGGCGTGCACCCGGTCAGCGCGAGCAGCGCAGCGGCGGTGGCGATGATCGCCCAACGTGACGAACGCATGATTCCTCCCCGATCGTGCGCTCGCTGCGACCCCCGATGCGAGCGCATTCCCGATGCGGCATACGCCGCAACCCCCGTCGAGAAGACTATCCATCGGCAGGGGCCGTGCAGCCACGGCGCGCATAACGGTGCCGTATCGAAACGACGAGAGGGCGCCTCCCCGAAGGGAGACGCCCTCTGCGTCAGTGCGTGAGAAAACTCGACGCGGTGGGACTCAGAAGTCCATGCCGCCGGTCGGGTCGCCGACCGGAGCCGGGTTCTTCTCGGGCTTGTCGGCGACGACGGCCTCGGTGGTGAGGAAGAGGCCGGCGATCGACGCGGCGTTCTGCAGCGCCGAGCGGGTCACCTTCACCGGGTCGTTGATGCCCGAAGCGAGCATGTCGACGTACTCGCCGGTCGCGGCGTTCAGGCCGTGGCCGACCGGGAGGTTGCGGACCTTCTCGACGACGACGCCGGCCTCGAGGCCCGCGTTGATCGCGATCTGCTTCAGGGGCGCCTCGATGGCGACCTTGACGATGTTCGCACCGGTGGCCTCGTCACCGACGAGCTCCAGCTTCTCGAACGCGAGCTTGCCGGCCTGGATGAGGGCCACGCCACCACCGGCGACGATGCCCTCCTCGACGGCGGCCTTCGCGTTGCGGACGGCGTCCTCGATGCGGTGCTTGCGCTCCTTGAGCTCGACCTCGGTGGCCGCGCCCGCCTTGATGACGGCCACGCCGCCGGCGAGCTTCGCGAGGCGCTCCTGGAGCTTCTCGCGGTCGTAGTCGCTGTCGGTGGCGTCGATCTCGTTGCGGATCTGGGCCACACGGCCGGCGATCTGCTCCGGGTCGCCCGCACCCTCGACGATGGTGGTCTCGTCCTTGGTGATGACTACCTTGCGGGCCTGACCGAGCAGGTCGAGGGTGACGTTCTCGAGCTTGAGGCCGACCTCCTCGGAGATGACCTGGCCGCCGGTGAGGATCGCGATGTCCTGCAGCATGGCCTTGCGGCGGTCGCCGAAGCCCGGAGCCTTGACGGCGACGGACTTGAAGATGCCGCGGATCTTGTTGACGATCAGGGTCGCGAGAGCCTCGCCGTCGACGTCCTCAGCGATGATGAGGAGCTGCTTGTTGGCCTGGATGACCTTGTCGACGATCGGGAGCAGGTCCTTGATCGAGGAGATCTTCTGGTTGGCGATGAGGATGTACGGGTCCTCGAAGACCGCCTCCTGGCGGTCCTGGTCGGTGACGAAGTACTGCGACAGGTAGCCCTTGTCGAAGCGCATGCCCTCGGTCAGCTCGAGCTCGGTGCCGAAGGTGTTCGACTCCTCGACGGTGACGACGCCCTCCTTGCCGACCTTGTCGATCGCCTCGGCGATGATGTCGCCGATTGTGCTGTCACCGGCGGAGATGGACGCGGTGGCGGCGATCTCCTCCTTGGTCTCGACCTCCTTGGCGCTGGCGATGAGCTCCTCGGTGACGGCCTTGACGGCCTTCTCGATGCCGCGCTTCAGCGTGATGGGGTCGGCGCCGGCGGCCACGTTGCGGAGGCCCTCCTTGACGAGCGCCTGGGCGAGGACGGTCGCGGTGGTGGTTCCGTCACCGGCGACGTCGTCGGTCTTCTTGGCGACCTCCTTGACGAGCTCCGCACCGATCTTCTCGTACGGGTCGTCGAGCTCGATCTCCTTCGCGATGGAGACGCCGTCGTTCGTGATGGTGGGGGCGCCCCACTTCTTCTCGAGGACGACGTTGCGACCACGCGGGCCGAGGGTCACCTTGACCGTGTCGGCCAGGATGTTCAGGCCGCGCTCGAGGCCGCGACGCGCGTCCTCGTTGAAAGCAATGATCTTTGCCATGTGTTTCTCGTCCCTCCCGGACGTCTGCGAAAGATTCGGTCTATTAGCACTCGATCAGATGGAGTGCTAAAGCGATTCTGGCACTCGCTGCGGTCGAGTGCAAGACGAGGGAGGGAGGGGTCACCACGCTGTGACGGCGGGACGAGCGTGCGCGGGGCGTCGATGCCCCGCGCACAGGAGAGCGCCGCCCCGTCGGGGCGGCGCTCCTCTCGTCGAATCGCTGGGTTCTAGGCCAGGCGCACCGACTCGGCCTGGGGACCCTTGTTCCCCGAACCGACCTCGAACACGACCTGCTGGCCCTCCTCGAGGACCTTGTACCCGGACATGTCAATTGCGGAGTAATGAACGAAAACGTCCTGCCCCCCACCATCGACGGTGATGAATCCGTAGCCCTTTTCAGCGTTGAACCACTTCACGGTTCCGTTCGCCATGCATTACTCCCATTGCTGTGTCGCAAGCGCGGTCCAGCGCCGCGCGTTGGACCGATAATAATGCGTGCTATACGGGTGATTGCCAGCTTTTTTGTGAATCCGTTACCAAATCCGCCGAAAGTTAAACACGCCGGAAACAAAGGGATCCGGGGTCGTCCCCGAGCGCGGGGAGTCCCGCGGGACGTCAGCCGGTGTAGTCGGAGCCGACGACGACCGTGATGTCGGCGCCCGTGTCTGCGAAGTCCTGAGTGTTCTGGATGGTCGCCCCGGGCAGCGACTGCGCGACGCCGAGGGCGGCCGCCTCCTTCGCGGGGTCGGAGTAGTACACGACGGTCGTGGTCAGGTCCGTCATGTCGGCGTTGGCCACGGCGCCGACCTTCCAGCCCGCCGCCGTGAGCACATCGCCGACCTTGCCGCCGAGCCCGGCGGTCGCGGTGCCGTTGAGCACGTTGACGGAGAGGCTGGGGTCGACGGTGGGGACGATGGTGGGCGTGGGAGTCGGCGTCGGGGTGGGCGTGGCCGAGCCCGACGGGGTGGACCCGTTGAAGGAGATGGCGCCGTTGACGAGCGAGAGCCCGAAGATCCCGGCGCCCACGAGCACGACGGTCGCCAGGGCCGCCCAGCCGAACGCGATCCAGCCGCGGCCTCGGGGGCGAGGGGCACGGTGCGCGCCGACGCGCTGGATGTCGCCCGGGATCTCGTCGAACCGGTCGCGGGGGAACTTCTCTGCCATCTTGGGGTGGTTTCCTCGGGGGTCAGTCGTCGGACGGGAGCGCCCTGGTCCGGCGGGCGGCCTGCCGCGTCTCGCGGAGCCGGAGCAGCCGCTTGACGAGCATCGGGTCGTGCTTCAGAGCAGCCGGGCGGTCGATCAGGGCTCCGAGGAGCTGATAGTACCGTGCGGCGGACAGACCGAACTCCTCGCGGATGGCCTGCTCCTTGGCGCCGGCGTGCCGCCACCATTGGCGCTCGAAGGCGAGGATCGCGGCGTCCCGCTCGCTCAGACCGGACCGCTGGGGCTCGGCCCCGTGGTGCTCTGCAGCCTCGGCCACGCGCGTGCCGCCTTCCCTCGAACCGCCGCCTTCCGTTGAACGCTCGCCGCTCATCCTAGGCGGGAGGTCCTGTGTGTTGGCCGTTTGGCCCCGGCACGTCGCCGTCTGAAACAGGGAACAGGACGCCCCTCCTGCCCGTTTAGGGTGTAGTCAGACCACCCAACCGCATGGAGGCACCCCCGATGGATTACCAGGTCGAGAAGACCGACGACCAGTGGCGCGAGGAGCTCAGCGATGAGCAGTACGCGGTGCTGCGCGAAGCCGGCACCGAGCGGCCGTGGACCGGAGAGCTGCTCGACGAGGGACGCGCCGGCCTCTACACCTGTGCGGCGTGCAACGCGGAGCTGTTCAAGTCGGGCACCAAGTTCGACAGCGGCTGCGGCTGGCCGAGCTTCTACGAGTCGGTGCGCCCGGAGGCCGTGCAGCTGCTCGAGGACGACAGCCTCGGGGTCGTCCGCACCGAGGTCCGCTGCGCCAACTGCGGCTCGCACCTCGGCCACGTGTTCCCCGACGGCTTCGGCACCCCCACCGGCGACCGCTACTGCATGAACTCGATCTCGCTCAACTTCACCCCGGACGCCGGATGAGCGACCTCGCCGCCCGCGTCGGCGCGCGGCGGTCGTACTCCCGGGTGACGGAGGCCGCTCCGACGCATGAGGAGCTGCTGACGCTCGTCGCCGCGGCGGGCCGCGTCGCCGACCACAGCGCACTGCACCCCTGGCGCGTGATCGAGCTGCGCGGTGACGCCCGCCTGCGTCTGGGCCGGGCGTTCGCGAAGGATGCGAAGGCCCGCGGCTCCGAGGCCGAGAAGATCTCGACGAAGCCGCTGCGCGCTCCGCTCCTGCTGGCGATCGTCGCCGACCGCAAGAAGAGCAGCAAGGTTCCCGGCTGGGAGCAGGACGCGGTCGCGTCCGGCGTCGCGCACATCCTGAGCCTGCTGCTGCACGATGCGGGCTGGGGTGTCATCTGGCGCACCGGTCACCAGACGCGTGCGAAGGCCGTCCATCAGATGCACGGCCTGAAGAAGAACGAGCGGCTGCTCGGCTGGCTCTACGTGGGTGGCATCCCCGCGGGGAGCAAGGAGGGGCACCGCAAGCCGCTGGCCGCGGAGCGCTTCCTCAGCGTGCTCGACTGAGCGCGCCCCAGCGCACGCTGGCGACGCCGACCGCCACGATGGCGAGCAGTGTTCCGCCGATCGTCGAGAACGCGACGGGCGCGCTGGAGGTCGGCGCGAGCAGATCGAGCAGCAGCGCCGTCAGGAGCTGGCCGGCCACGGTCGCGAGGCCGAGCAGCAGCACGCCGGTCACCCGCACGAGCAGCGCGGCACCCGCGATGAAGACGCAGCCGATCGCGCCGCCGAGGTAGAGCCACGGCTCCGTCGGCAGCGGCTTCGGGAGGCCGGCGAGCGCCCAGTGGACCAGCATCAGGACGACGAGCACCGTGGTGCCGACGAGGAAGTTGATGAAGGTAGCGGTGAGCGCGCTCTCGGCGACGACGCGCACCTGACCGTTGACGGCCTGCTGCCAGCCCATCCCGAGGCCCGCGATGAGCGGGAGGAGCATCATCCACACCGGGACGCTGCCGCCGAACTGCGCCGAGACCGCCCAGGTGACCGCGAGGAGCGCGATGACCGCGCCGGCGACGCGGGCGGGGGTGAGCGGGCGGCGGCCGCCGGGGCCGAGCCCGATGCGGTCGAGCACGAGGCCGCTCACGGTCTGACCGGCGACGACCGAGACCGTGAAGAGCGCGACGCCGAGGACGGCCGCGGTGAGGCCCTGCGAGAGCACGAGGAAGGCACCCGCCGCGCCGCCGCACACGTACCACCAGCGCAGCTCACCGCCGCGGAGCGCGTCACGGACGCGACGCAGCCCCCGGCGGCCGGCCGGTGCGATGGCCAGGGCGACGAGCAGGATGACGAGACCCGAGCCGAACGAGATCGCGGCGGCCGTGAAGCCGTCGTCGAGCTTCCGGCCGAGCTCCCCGTTGATGCGGGACTGGAGGGCGACGCCCGCACCGCAGACCATCGCGATGAGGAGCGCCAGCCAGAGGGGGAAGGTACGTGGGGTCACTCCCCCAACACTATCCGCGCGGGCGTCTGCGCTCGCCTCCGCTCTCGCGGATCAGGGGGCGGGGGCTTCGCCGTCGGTGGGCTCCGGGTGAGGGAGCCAGTCGATGTTCTCCTCGGGGGCGACCAGCTTCTCGTCGGAGAGGTCGTAGTCGTCGCCCGTGTCGGTCTTCTTCTCGTCGGTCATGCGTTCACCCTATGCCCGGGGCCGGAGCGCCCGGCGGCGGCGCGTCGGCCAGCACGCCGAGGGGCGACTCGATCGCGTCCGCGATGTCGCGCAGGAATCCTGCGGCGACCCCGCCGTCGGTCACCCGGTGGTCGAACACCAGCGAGAGCTGCGCGATGCGGCGCGGCACGATCGCGCCGTCGACGACCCACGGGCGCTCGATCATCCGCCCGACGCCGAGGATGGCGACCTCGGGATGGTTGATGATGGCCGCGCTGCCGTCGACACCGAGGCTGCCGTAGTTGTTGATCGTGAAGGTGGAGCCGGTGAGCTCGGCCGGGCCGAGGGAGCCGTCACGTGCGGCGCGGGCGATGCGATCGAGCTCGCCGTCGAGCTGCCGCACCGAGAGGAGGTCGGCACGGCGCACGGCGGGCACGACCAGGCCGCGCGGGGTGTCGACCGCGACGCCCAGGTTGACGCCGTCGAAGAACTCTAGGCCGCCGCCGTCGGCGGTGACGCGGGAGGCCAGCTCGGGCCGGCGGGCGAGGGCGGCCAGGGCGAAGCGGGCGATGAACGAGAGCAGCGAGGGGGTGCGCCCGTCGAACCGGAGACGGCGGCGGCCGTTCCAGAGGTCGGTGGCGTCGACATCCACCCACACGGTCGCCTCGGGGATCTCGGCCCGGCTGCGCGACATCGTCTCGGCGACCGTGCGGCGGAAGCGCGAGAACGGCTCGATCGCGCGCACGGTGAGCCCCGTGCGGGAGTCTGTGCGCGGGTCGGTGCCGGGGTCGGCACCCGGGTCGGCGCTTGTCCGCGGAAGGGACGGCGCGGCGAAGGCGGCCTCCACGTCGGCGCGGGTGACGACTCCGCCGTCTCCGGAGGCGCGGAGCGTCGTGAGGTCGACTCCGTGGCTGCGCGCGAGCGCACGGACGACCGGCGAGACCACCGGGACGATGCGCGGCGACGCGGGGGCGCCAGGGGCCGTGGGTGCGGGTGGCGCGAGGGTCGCGGTCGCGGCGACGGAGACGCGGGCCCGGCGGCCTCCCGTCACGACGGTGGTGCCGTAGCCGACGAGCACCTGGCCGGAGCCGCCGGACGGCACAGCGGCCTCCGGGGCGGGTGTCGGGTCTCCGGCCTCCTCCACTTCCAGCAGCGGCGCCCCCACCGCGATCGTCTCGCCCTCCTCGCCGTGCAGGGCCGCCACGACGCCCGCAAAGGGCGACGGGACCTCCACCACCGACTTGGCCGTCTCGACCTCGGCGATCGGCTGGTCGACGACGACCGTGTCGCCGCGAGCGACCAGCCAGCGGACCAGCTCGGCGTCGGTGAGGCCCTCGCCGAGATCGGGGAGGGCGAAGACGCGGGCGGTCATGCGTCCTCCCACTGCAGGGTGTCGATCGCGTCGAGCACGCGGTCGACGTTCGGCAGATAGAAGGACTCGAGCTTGGGCGGGGCGAACGGGGTGTCGAAGCCGGTGACACGGCGCACCGGCGCGAGGAGGTGGTGGAAGCAGCGCTCGGAGACGCGCGCGGCGATCTCGCTCGCCATGCTGGCGAATCCCGGCGCCTCGGCGATGACGACGGCGCGACCGGTGGCGCGCACCGCGGCGCACACCGTCTCGTCGTCGAACGGCACCAGGCTGCGCAGGTCGATCACCCCGACGCTGCGCCCCTGCTCGGCGGCGGCCTCGGCCGCGGCGAGCGCGACCGGGACGGAGGGGCCGTACGCGATGAGCGTCGCGTCGGTTCCCTCGCGGGCGATGCGCGCCCGCCCGATCTCGGGCAGGGGTGCGGCGGTGTCGACCTCGCCGGTCGCCCAGTACAGCTTCTTGGGCTCGAGGAACACGACCGGATCGGGATGGCGGATGGCCGCGCGCAGCAGCCCGTACGCATCGGCGGGGGTCGCCGGCGAGACGACCGTGAGGCCGGGGGTGTGCGCGTAGTACGCCTCGGAGGAGTCGGAGTGATGCTCAACGCCGCCGATCCCTCCGGCGTACGGGACGCGGATGACCAGCGGCAGGCGGACCGCCCCGCGGGTGCGGTTGCCCATTTTGGCCACGTGGTCGACGATCTGCTCGAAGGCGGGGTAGGCGAAGGCGTCGAACTGCATCTCGACGACGGGGCGCATCCCGTTCATGGCCATGCCGACCGCGGTGCCGACGATGCCGGCCTCGGCGAGCGGGGTGTCGAAGCAGCGGTTCTCACCGAAGCGGGCCGTGAGACCGTCGGTGATGCGGAAGACGCCGCCGAGCGGCCCGACGTCCTCGCCGAAGACGAGCACGCTCGGGTCGGCGGCGAGCGCGTCGGCGAGGGCGCGGTTGAGGGCCTGCGCCATGCTCAGTGTCTGGCGGCCGGTCTGGTCGGCGGAACCGGCCGTGTCGGCGGAACGGTCGGCGGGCGCGTCGTGCATGAGCGTCATCGGGCGGCCTCCTCGGCGGCGAGCTGCTGCGCCTGTTCGCGCAGCTGCGGGGTGGGGGTGGCGTAGACGTGGGCGAAGAGGTCCTCGGGATGCGGCTGCGCCTCCTCGACGAGCTGGGCGCGGACGCGCGCGGCGACGCTCTCGGCGTGGGCGTGCGCCTCCGCATCGTCGCCGTCGGTGAGCGCGCCCTGCGCCTGGAGCCAGGTGCGCAGCCGCAGCAGCGGGTCGCGGGCGAGCCACGGCTCCACCTCCTCGGCCGTGCGGTACCGCGTGGCGTCGTCGGCATTGGTGTGCGGCTTGACCCGGTAGGTGACGGCCTCGACCAGCGTCGGGCCGCCTCCCTCGCGCGCCTCGTCCACGGCCTCACCCAGCAGGGCGAGCAGCGCGGCGAGGTCGTTGCCGTCGACGCGGCGGCCGCGCATCCCGTAGCCGATGCCCTTGTGCGCGATGCTCGGCGCCGCGGTCTGGCGGCTGAGCGGCACCGAGATCGCGTAGCCGTTGTTCTGCACGAGGAAGACGACCGGGAGGTGGAACACAGCCGCGAAGTTGAGCGCCTCGTGGAAGTCGCCCTCGCTGGTGGCGCCGTCTCCGCACATGGCCAGCACGACCGTGTCCTCCCCGCGCAGGCGGGCGGCGTGCGCGAAGCCGACGGCGTGAAGCAGCTGGGTGGCGAGCGGCGTCGCCTGCGGGGCGACATTGTGCTCGCGGGGGTCATAGCCGGAGTGCCAGTCGCCGCGCAGCATCAGCAGCGCCTCGAACGGATCGACCCCGCGGGTGATCACGGCGACGGTGTCGCGATAGGTCGGGAACAGCCAGTCCTGCTCGCCGAGCACGAGCGCGGCCGCGACCTCGGCGGCCTCCTGCCCGTACGACGACGGGTAGACCGCGAGCTTGCCCTGACGCACCAGGGCGTCGGCCTGCTCGTTGAGCCGCCGGCCCAGCACGAGGCGCCGGTAGCCGTCGACCAGCCGGTCGGCGGTCGGGAACGGGTGGTGCTCGTGCGGGTGGCCCGAGCCCTCCTCGTCGATGAGCCTCAGCGGGGTGTCGCCGGGCAGCAGATCGTCCGAGTGCATCGTTTCTCCTTCGAAAGACGTCGCTCACTCTCAGGATGACTTCACTGGACCGCTCGCGCCACCGATCCCCCGGCTTCGAGACGAACAGTGCGGTCGCAACGATGTTCGTGGCAGGATGTCTCCCACCATGGACGACATCGACGTACGCATCCTGGACGCTTTGCGCAGCGACGGCCGCGCCTCCATCACGGCGGTGGCGGAGTCCGCCCACGTCTCCCGAGCCAACGCGTACGCGCGCGTCGCCCGGCTGGTCGACGAGGGCGTGATCACCGGCTTCACGGCGAAGGTCGACCCCCGCAAGTCGGGCCGGGCCTCCTCCGCCTACGTGACGCTGCGGGTCGACCAGGCGGAGTGGCACGCGCTGCGCGACACGCTCGGCAGCATCCCGGAGGTCGAGCACTTCGCGCTCGTCGGCGGCGACTTCGACGTGATCCTGCTGGTGCGGGCGCGCGATAACGAGGACCTGCGGCGCGTGATCCTGGAGGAGCTCACGAGCATCCCCTCGGTGCGCGACACGAAGACCTCCCTCGTCTTCGAGGACCACGACCTGCGCTGAGTGCGCTGCCCCCTCTGCCTCCACCTCCACCTCCGCCGAAGTTCACGTTGTTGCGCTCATCCCGGGCCGAATGAGCGCAACAACGTGAACCTCGGCGGGGCGGCGCGGCGCGGGTTGCCAGGGGCGCGGGGCTCTGCGACTATTTACTCACTGAACGTTCGTTCGGTAATTCGCGATTCGAGGGAGAGACGCGATGGAGACGCTGCGGGTCGCCGAGGCCGCCGACCGCGTGGTCGTGACGCTCGACCGGCCCGAGCGGCGCAATGCGATCGACCAGCGGATGGTGGATGAGCTGCACGAGGTCTGCGAGACCCTCGAGCGCGATCCGCGCATCCTGGTGCTGACCGGCTCGGACGGCGTCTTCGCGTCGGGAGCCGACATCGCAGAGCTGCGCGAGCGCACCGCCGTCGACGCCCGCCACGCGATCAACGCCACGATCTTCACCCGCATCGCCGAACTGCCGATGCCGGTCATCGCCGCCCTCGACGGGTACGCGCTCGGCGGCGGAGCCGAGCTCGCGTACGCGGCGGACTTCCGCCTCGGCACGCCGCGGCTGCGGATCGGCAACCCCGAGACGGGGCTCGGGATCATCGCCGCGGCCGGCGCGCTCTGGCGCCTCCCCCGGCTCGTCGGCGAGCCGCTCGCGAAGGAGATGGTGCTCGCCGGGCGGGTGCTCACCGGCGAGGAGGCGCTCGCCGCCCACCTGGTCTCCGACCTGTTCGAGCCCGCCGAGCTGCTCACGGGCGCCCACGCGCTCGCCGGCCGCATCGCCGCGAACGATCCGCTCGCGACGCGGTACACCAAGGAGGTGCTGGCGGCTCCGGAAGCAGACCATCCTCGCGCCGAGCGGGAGGCCCAGGCCGTGCTGTTCGATTCGCCCGAGAAGCATCGGCGGATGACGGCGTTCCTCGAGCGGAGACGGGGATGAGCGCGGCAGGCGCGCCCGAGCGGGTCGGCGTCGTCGGCGGCGGACGGATGGGTGCCGGGATCGCGCACGCCTTCCTGATGGCGGGCTCTCGGGTGGCGGTGGTCGAGCGCGACCAGGCGTCCGCCGACGCGGCGCGCGAGCGCATCCTCCACTCGATCGCGGTGAGCGTCGAGCGGGGCGAGACGGCTCCCGACGGCGACGCCCTCGTCGTCGGCACCGCGTGGGAGGCGCTGGTCGGCTCGCCGCTCGTCGTCGAGGCGGTGCCCGAGCTTCCGGAGCTGAAGGCGGAGGCGTTGCGGCGCGCCGAGGAGCTGCTCGACCCGACCGCCGTGCTCGCGACCAACACCTCTTCCCTCTCGATCGACGCGCTGGCGGCATCGCTGCGCCGGCCGGGCGGGTTCGCCGGGATGCACTTCTTCAACCCGGTCCCCGCCTCCGCCCTCGTGGAGGTCGTGGCCGGATCGGCGACGGCACCCTCGGCCCTCACGGCGGTCACCGGATGGGTGGAGGCGATCGGCAAGACCGCGATCGTCGTGCGCGACTCCCCCGGCTTCGCCTCTTCGCGCCTCGGCGTGCTGCTCGGCCTGGAGGCGGTCCGGATGATCGAGGAGGGCGTCGGCTCCCCCGAGGACATCGACCGCGCGATGGAGCTGGGCTACCGGCATCCCGTCGGCCCGCTGCGGCTGACCGACATCGTCGGGCTCGACGTGCGGCTCGACATCGCCGAGTATCTGGCGCGCGAGCTCGGCCCGCGGTTCGAGCCGCCGGAGCTGCTGCGGCGCATGGTCGCCGAGGGGATGCTGGGCCGCAAGTCGGGCCGCGGCTTCTACGCGTGGCCGGACGCCGGCGGCACTGCGGCTAGCGGCCCGGGGCGTCCACGATGAGGTTGGTGATGCGCGCCGTGCAGAGCCGGTCGCCGTTCTCGTCGGTCACCACGATCTCGTGCGACGCGATGGTGCGGCCGAGCCGGATGGCCGTCGCGACTCCGGTGACGAGCCCCGAGCTCGCCGATTTGTGGTGCGTGGCGTTGATGTCGACGCCGACCGCGCTCCGTCCGGGACCGGCGTGGATCACCGCCGCCCACGAGCCGAGCGCCTCGGCGAAGGCGACCGACGCGCCCCCGTGCAGCAGCCCGAACGACTGGCGGTTGCCCTCCACGGGCATCGTCGCGACGACGCGCTGCGCCGACTGCTCCAGGATGCGCACACCCATCTTCTCGTCGAGCTCGCCGAGCTCGATCGTCCATTCACTGCCCGTGTCTCCGTCGACCATTCGGCCAGCATACGTGCCGGCCGGGTCCGCTCTCCGAGGAGGAATCCGATGACGCCATCCAGCGACGCATCCCCCAGCAGCGTGCTGCCCAGCACCGTGCTGCCCAGCTTCGTGCAGGGTGAGTGGTGGACGCCCGCCGACGGCACCGCCGCGACCGACGTGCTCGACGCCTCCACCGGCGAGCTCGTGACCCGGGTCGGAGCGGTCGGCCCCGATCTCGCCGCCGCGCTCGATCACGCCCGCACGGTCGGTCAGGCCTCCCTCGGCGCCCTGACCTTCCACCAGCGCGCGCTGCTGCTCAAGGCGTTCGCGCAGGCACTCACCGAGCGCAAGCAGGAGCTGTACGACGCGTCGGCGCGCGCGGGCGCGACCCGGGCCGACGCGTGGATCGACGTGGACGGCGGCATCGGCGCCCTCTTCACCTACGGGTCGAAGGGGCGGCGCGAACTGCCGAACGCGCAGGTCGTGGTGGACGGGCCTCCCGAACCCCTGTCCAAAGACGGCTCGTTCTCGGGCCAGCACATCTACACCCGGCTGCCCGGGGTGGCCGTGCAGATCAACGCCTTCAACTTCCCGGTCTGGGGGCTGCTCGAGAAGCTCGCGCCGTCGTTCCTGGCCGGGATGCCGACACTGGCCAAGCCCGCGACGCCGACGGCGTACGTCGCCGAGGCGATGGTGCGCATCCTCGTCGAGAGCGGGCTCCTGCCGCAGGGGTCGCTGCAGCTGGTCTGCGGAGCCGTGCCCGGCCTCTTCGACGCGCTGCGGCTCGGCGACCTGGTCGCGTTCACCGGGTCGGCCTCCACGGCGCAGGCGCTGCGCGACCATCCTGCCGTCCACACCGGCGGAGTCCGGTTCACCAGCGAGACGGACTCGCTCAACGCCTCGGTGCTCGGCCCGGACGCCGTGCCGGGCACGCCCGAGTTCGACGCGTACGTGAAGCAGCTGGTCGTCGAGCTGACCGCCAAGACCGGTCAGAAGTGCACGGCCATCCGCCGGGCGATCGTGCCGGCCGGAGTCGAGGACGCGCTCGCGGATGCGGTGCGCGCCCGGATCGCGGAGCGCGTCGTCATCGGCGACCCCCGCGCCGAGGGCGTGACGATGGGGCCGCTGGCCTCCCGCGCGCAGCGCGACGAGGTGCTGCGACAGGTCGGCCGGCTGCTGGAGGCGGGCGGGGAGGTCGTGGTCGGCGAGCTCGGGGATCCCACGGTGCGACTCGCGGACGGCAGCACCGGCGTCGTCGCGGACGGGGCGTTCGTCTCGCCGCTGCTCCTGCGGTTCGCCGACGCGCGCACGCCCGCGGTGCACACGGTCGAGGCGTTCGGTCCGGTCGCGAGCATCCTGTCGTACGGCTCGCCCACCGAGGCGGCCGAACTGGTCGCGCTCGGCGGCGGATCGCTCGTGACGAGCGCCGCCACTCACGACGCCGGTTTCGCGCGGGACCTCGTGCTCGCTTCCGCCGCGTACAACGGCCGCATCCTGCTGCTCGACCGCGACGACGCCCGCACCTCCACCGGCCACGGCTCACCCATGCCGCACCTCGTGCACGGCGGCCCGGGCCGTGCGGGAGGCGGCGAGGAGCTGGGCGGGATCCGCGCCGTGCTGCACCACATGCAGCGCACCGCCATCCAGGGCTCGCCCGACATGCTCACCGCCGTCACCGGGGTGTGGCACGAGGGCGCCGTCTCGTCGGCGGAGGGGCCGCATCCCTTCCGCAAGTCACTCGCAACGTTGCGAATCGGCGACCAGGTCGCCTCCCCCTCCCGCCGCGTCGGCCTCGACGACATCGAGGCGTTCGCGACCTTCACCGGCGACACGTTCTACGCGCACATGGACGAGGAGGCCGCCGCGGCCAACCCGTTCTTCCCGGGCCGGGTGGCGCACGGCTACCTGCTGGTGTCGTGGGCGGCGGGCCTGTTCGTCGACCCGGCGCCGGGGCCGGTGCTGGCCAACTACGGCCTGGAGGAGCTGCGGTTCCTCACGCCGGTGGTGCCGGGCGACAGCATCCGCGTCACCCTCACCGCCAAGCAGATCACGCCGCGCGAGACCGACGACTACGGCGAGGTGCGCTGGGATGCGCGCATCCGCAACCAGCGCGACGAGCTGGTCGCGAGCTACGACGTGCTGACGCTCGTGGCGAAGGAGGGGTGAGCCTCCCGCCGAGGTTCACGTTGTGGCGCTCATTCCGCCCCGATTAAACGCCAAGACGTGAACTTCGGCGGTGTCGGAGGGCGGGAGCAGAAGGATCAGAGCGCGAAGGCGAGGATGACGTCGGCGAGGGTGTCGGGCGCGACGGGGCCGGCGGGGTCGTACCACTCGGTCAGCGAGTTGATCGTGCCGAAGAGCAGGCGCGCGACGACGACCGGGTCGGCGTCGGTTCGGAGCGCACCCTCGGCCTGGGCCTCGGCGACGAGATCGGCGACGGCGCGGTCGAAGGCGCGGCGGCGCGCGAGTGCGGCCCGCTCGACCTCGGTGTTGCCGCGCACCCGCAGCAGCAGGGTGACGTAGGGTTTCCGCTCGGCGAGCACGTGCACCGCGCCGCGGAGCACCGCCGCGAGCCGGGCGGCGGCGGGTCCGTCGGTGGCCTCCGGCGAGCGCAGCACGCCCTCCAACCCGTCGAGCGCTTCGTCGAGGGCGAGCGCGAGCAACTCGTCCTTCGAGGAGACATGGTGGTAGATCGCGGACTTGGAGAGGCCGAGCCGCGTGGCGAGCATCCCGATCGAGGTGGCGTCGTAGCCGTGCTCGTTGAACGCGGCGACCGCGACCTCCAGGATGCCGCGCTGGTCGTAGCCCGGGCGGCCGCGCCGTAGCCCGTCGGAGCGCGGCTCCTCGGCGCGCAGTCCGTCGGTCGCCAGCGTCTCGGTCATGCGCCCCAGTGTGGCACGACTCGCGGCGACGAGGATATACTGAACGAACGATCAGTCAGTTAATGAGCGTCGATGGAGACGGAGGGACTGATGACCACGATCGACACCCCGGTGGAGCACGGCGAGAGCGAGGCGCAGGCCCGCTTCGACGAGCTCATCGCGTCGGACGCGCGCATCGAGCCGCGCGACTGGATGCCCGACGCCTATCGGCGCACCCTCGTGCGGCAGATGTCGCAGCACGCGCACTCCGAGATCATCGGCATGCAGCCGGAGGCCAACTGGATCACGCGCGCGCCGAGCCTGAAGCGCAAGGCCATCCTGATGGCGAAGGTGCAGGACGAGGCGGGGCACGGCCTCTACCTCTATTCCGCGGCGCAGACGCTCGGCGTCACCCGCGACGAGATGACCGAGCAGCTCATCGCGGGCACGGCCAAGTACTCGTCGATCTTCAACTACCCGACCCTCAGCTGGGCCGACATGGGCGCGATCGGCTGGCTGGTCGACGGCGCCGCCATCTGCAACCAGGTGCCGCTGTGCCGCTGCTCGTACGCTCCGTACGGCCGTGCGATGGTGCGCATCTGCAAGGAGGAGTCGTTCCACCAGCGACAGGGGTTCGAGATCCTGCTGACGCTGACGCGCGGCACCCCCGAGCAGCGACAGATGGCGCAGGATGCGGTCGACCGCTGGTACTGGCCGTCGCTGATGATGTTCGGGCCTCCCGATGAGGAGTCGCCGAACTCGGCGCGCTCGATGGGCTGGAAGATCAAGCGGTTCTCGAACGACGAGCTGCGCCAGCGGTTCGTCGGGATGCTCGTGCCGCAGGCCGAGGCGCTCGGCGTCAGCCTCCCCGATCCGCAGCTGCGCTGGGACGAGGAGCGACAGGCGTACGACATCGGGCCGATCGACTGGAGCGAGCTGCACGAGGTGATCGCCGGCCGCGGGCCGTGCAACGCCCAGCGGATGCAGCGCCGGCGCGAGGCGCACGAGGACGGCGCCTGGGTGCGGGAGGCCGCCGCCGCGTACGCCGCCAAGCGCGCAGAGGCCGCCGCGTGACCGCCGAGACCTGGCCGCTGTGGGAGGTGTTCGTCCGCGCCTCCCGCGGGCTGAGCCACGTGCACGTCGGCTCCCTGCACGCGCCCGACGAGGAGATGGCGGTGCGCAACGCCCGCGACCTCTACACGCGCCGCGGGGAGGGCGTCTCGATCTGGGTGGTGCGCTCCGACGCGATCACCACGAGCGACCCGGACGCCAAGGATGCGTTCTTCACGTCGCCCGAGGGCAAGAACTACCGCCACGCGACCTATTACACGGAGAGCGAAGGGGTGAAGCACCTGTGAGCACCGCCCCGGGCACCGACGCCGACCCGCACGGCCACGTCGAGTTGAGCACTGTCACCCTCTCTGCCGAGTTCGTCGTGTCCGACGCCCCGGCCTCCCCCGACCTCGCCGAGTACGCGCTCTGGCTCGGCGACGACGCGCTCGTGCTCGCGCAGCGGCTCGGCATGTGGATCTCGCGGGCACCCGAGCTGGAGGAGGATGTGGCCCTCGCCAACATCGCCCTCGACCTGCTGGGCCACGCCCGCTCGCTGCTGCGCTACGCGGGCACGGCCTCCGACCGCACCGAGGACGAACTCGCGTACTGGCGCGACGAGCACGCCTTCCGCTCGGCGCATCTGTTCGAGCTGCCCAACGGCGACTTCGCGCACACGATCGTGCGGCAGTTCGCCGCCTCCCACTACTTCGCCGAGCTGTACGACCGGCTGCGCGCCTCCACCGACCCGGTCCTCGCCGGGGTCGCAGCAAAGGCGGTCAAGGAGGTCGACTACCACCGCGACCACGCCGACCAGTGGATGCGCCGCCTCGCGCTCGGCACGGACGAGTCCCGCGGCCGCACCGTCACCGCCCTGGCCGACGTGTGGCCGAGCGTGGCGGAGCTGTTCCAGGACGAGCCGCTCATCGACCGGCTGGAGGGCGTCGCCGTGCGCCCCTCCACCCTTCGGCCGGACTTCGACGAGAGCCTGCGGCCCGTGCTCGACGAGACCGGGTTGGAGCTGCCGGGCACGTTCGCCTCGGCGGGCGGCGGACGGCGTGGCCGGCACTCCGAGTACCTGGGGCCGCTGCTGGCCGAACTGCAGGTACTCGCACGACAGCATCCGGGGGCGTCATGGTGAACCACTTCGCGGAGGCAGACCGCGCCTGGGAGGCGGCCGCCGCCGTGCTCGACCCGGAGGTCCCGGTGCTCACGATCGACGACCTGGGCATCCTGCGCGCGGTCACCGTCACCGACGACGGCGTGGAGGTCGTGATGACGCCCACCTACTCCGGCTGCCCGGCGATGGAGACGATCCGGGAGGACGTCGTGCGCGCGCTCGCCCGCGAGGGGTTCGAGCAGGTGCGCGTGCGTCTGGAGCTGGCCCCCGCGTGGACCACCGACTGGATCAGCGCGAGCGGCAAGGCCGCGCTGGAGGAGTTCGGGATCGCCCCGCCCACCGGCGTCGCCGCCGCGACCGGGCCGGTGCGCCTCACCCTCGCCGTGAAGTGCCCGCAGTGCGGGTCGCTGAACACCCGGCAGCTGTCGCGGTTCGGCTCGACCTCCTGCAAGGCGCTCTACGTGTGCGAGGGATGCGGCGAGCCCTTCGACCACTTCAAGGCGCTGTGAGGGCCGGCTGATGGCCCGGGCGCGCTTCCACACGCTCGCGGTCGCCGAGGTGCGGCCGCTGACCGCGGCCAGCGTCGAGGTGACGTTCGCCGTGCCTCCCGAACTGCGCGACGCGTACGACTACCTGCCCGGCCAGCACGTGGCCCTGCGCGCCGAGGTCGGCGGGCGCGAGCTGCGCCGCAGCTACTCGATCTGCCGGCCGCCGCTGCCGCCGTCGGTCGACCGCGACGGCCGGATCAGCGTCGCGATCAAGCGCGACCTCGGCGGCGCGTTCTCCACCTGGGCGACGAGCGAACTCAAGCCCGGGGACCGGATCGACGTGATGAGCCCGCAGGGCACCTTCACCCTCGACCTCGGCGCACTCGACGAGCGGCACGTCGCGGGGATCGCCGCCGGATCGGGGATCACCCCGCTGATGGCGCTGGCGACGAGCGTGCTCACCGCCTCCCCCACCTCCCGCTTCACGCTCGTGTACACGAACCGCACGGCGATCGACGTGATGTTCCTGGAGGAGCTGGCCGACCTCAAGGACCGCTTCCCCGCCCGGCTCGCCCTGCACCATGTGCTCTCGCGCGAGCAGCGTTCGGCGCCGCTGCTCTCGGGCCGGATCGACGAGGAGCGGCTGCGGCGGATGCTCGACACCCTCCTCCCGCCGAGCACCGTCGACGAGTGGTTCCTCTGCGGGCCGTTCGAGCTGGTGCAGCTCTGCCGGGATGTGCTCGAGAGCGACGGCGTGCCCCGCGCCTCCGTGCACTTCGAGCTGTTCACCACGGGCGAGCCGGGCGAGGTGCGCGGCGACGTCGGGCACCCAGTGGTCGTCCACGACGGCGAGCGCACGGCCGAGATCGAGTTCACCCTCGACGGCACCACCTCCACCGTGACGACGCCGGTGGATGCGAACGAGTCCGTGCTGAACGCCGCGCTGCGCGTGCGCGCCGACGTCCCCTTCGCCTGCACGGGCGGGGTCTGCGGCACCTGCCGGGCCCGCCTGCTCGACGGGGAGGTGCGGATGACCGAGAACTACGCCCTCGAGCCCGAGGAGCTGGAGCGCGGCTACGTGCTGACCTGCCAGTCCCATCCCCTGACCGACCGGGTCGTCGTCGACTACGACGTGTGAGGAGCGAGCGCAATGATCGAGCTGAACATCGACGACGAGGTCGCCCGGGTCACCCTGAACGCCCCCGAGCGGCTCAACGCGCTCGGGCCCGACGACCTCCGCGCCCTCGACGCGGCCTATGCGGAGGCGGAGGCCGTCGGCGTTCGCGCGCTCGTGCTGCGCGGCGAGGGCCGCTCGTTCTGCGCCGGCCGCGACATCGCCGGCGTCGACACCGCAACCGACGATGTCAGCGGCTACCTGGACGGTCTCGTCACCCCGCTGCTGCGCCGCATGAGCGCCTTCCCCGCCCCGACGTTCGCCGCTGCCCAGGGCGCGTCGCTCGGAGTCGGCCTCGGCCTCCTGCTCGCCACCGACGTCGTCTACGTCGCCGAGGACGCCAAGATCGGCTCCCCCTTCGCCGCCCTCGGCGCCGCCCTCGACTCGGGAGGCCACTGGCTGCTCGTCTCCCGCCTCGGCCCCCACCGCGCCCTCGACCTGATCTACTCCGGCCGGCTGCTCTCCGGCACCGAGGCCGTCGTGGGCGGACTGTTCAGCCGCGCACTGCCCGCCGACGCGCTGCGGGAGGCAGTGGAGGCCGCAGCCACGGCCGCCGCGACCGGCGCCACCCAGGCGTTCCTCGCGAGCAAGCGCATCGTCGCCGGCCTCCGCGACGGCACCCTCGGCCTGTGGGACTCGATGGCCGCCGAGAATGCCGCGCAAGCAGCCCTCCGCGACACCGCCGACTACCGCGAGGGCTTCACCGCCTTCCAGGAGAAGCGGCGCCCGCGGTTCATCGGGCGATAGCATGTATTTCACGCTTTATGTGCTGTTGTCATATGTTTGAGTTCCTTCTAAGATTTCCGCACGCGGTCGACGTCGACCGCAGGGATGAGGGAACATCATGGGAATTCTGTCCACTCGCAATAGGAACGCCGCAGCAGTCGCGATCGCCGGTCTCGTCGCTGTGATGACGAGCGGAGCCGCCGCGGCGGGTACATCGAAGGCGGATCCGACGTCGGAGTTCGTTGCATTCGTCAGTGAACTCCACGTCGACGCACCAACTGCAGCCGCACTCACATCTCGATTCGACGCCCTCAGCCCTCACGAGCAGCGAGCGTTTCTCGAGACGGCAGGGACGAATCCGCTCTCCGTCGTGGAATTCGCGGACCACGTTGAACCGACCGTAAAGCCAGTGGCTCCCCCGACCTATGCCGGCATTCAGACGTGGACCGCGAACTACCCGGTGACGGTGAGCGTTCTGGGAATCGATACGGGCACGTTCACCTTGAGCTACACATTCCAGGGGACGTCCATCTCGACGACGAAGAATCTCGAATGCCGCGGGTGGTTCTCGGGCTTCGCTGGCTTCTGGTCTATTTCGAGCACGAGTTCGAACTACATCTCGGGCTCGAGAGGCACCTGCAAGGTCGTCCATCGAATGAGTGCGGTGTACAAGGGTTCATTTGTCACGGCCAACAAGGAGCAGTCGATCACGTTCGCGGGTCCGACGTTGATCGAGAAGTACACCCGGAACGTGTGACCTTGTGAGCGGAGGCGCCTGGAATAGGTCCGTGCAACGTATCGAATGGTGGCTCTGCGCATCCGCAGCCGTCTCGGCCCTGGCAATGCTCCTGCATCCTGTTGCGTGGTTGTTCGGGCTCGGGACGGCTGTGGTCGCGCTGGTGCTCCTCTTCCGGAGGGGCGAGAGGCGACGAGGGCCCCTCGTCGCTGCCGTGGGTCTCGTCGCCGCCTCGACCTCGATCATCGTGATCGTCGGCATCGCGACGCACAAGCTCGTTTCGACGACAGACGAGGAGGTCACGGTCGTGCGGATCGAATGAACCCCGCCGTGCGACGTTGATTACGCACGATGACGCCGGGGGTGCGCCCGCCTCCCGCGTCCCGCATCCTGGACCGCATGACCCGTCAGATCCGCTTCAATGCCTTCGACATGAACTGCGTCGCCCACCAGGCCTCCGGGATGTGGCGCCACCCCGACGACCAGGCGTGGCGGTACAAAGACCTCACGTACTGGACCGAGCTGGCGAAGCTGCTGGAGCGCGGGCGGTTCGACGGGATCTTCATCGCCGACGTGCTCGGCACCTACGACGTGTACGGCGGCGACAACGAGGCGGCGATCCGGCACGGCGCGCAGGTGCCGGTCAACGACCCCATCCTGCTCGTGTCGGCGATGGCGCTGGTGACCGAGAACCTGGGCTTCGGGATCACGGCGGGCACCGCCTACGAGCACCCGTACCCGTTCGCGCGCCGCATGTCGACGCTCGACCACCTGACCAAGGGACGCGTCGGCTGGAACGTCGTCACCGGGTACCTGCCGTCGGCCGCGCGCAACATGGGGCACGACGACCAGCTGGAGCACGACGACCGCTACGACCACGCCGACGAGTACCTCGAGGTGCTCTACAAGCTGTGGGAGGGGTCGTGGGAAGACGACGCCGTGGTCCGCGACCGCGAGGCGGGCGTGTTCACCGACCCGGCCAAGGTGCACGAGATCGGGCACAGCGGCAAGCACTTCACGGTGCCGGGCATCCACCTCTCCGAGCCGAGCCCGCAGCGCACCCCGGTCATCTACCAGGCGGGTGCGTCCAAGCGCGGCATCGGGTTCGCGGCCGAGAACGCGGAGGCCATCTTCGTCGCCGCCTCCACGAAGGAGGGACTGAAGGAGACGGTGGCCAAGCTGCGCGACGCGCTGGAGGCCGCCGGCCGCGACCGCTACGCCGCCCGCATCTACACGCTGCTCACAGTGATCACCGACGAGACGCCCGAGAAGGCGCAGGCGAAGTTCGAGGACTTCCTCCAGTACACCAGCGACGAGGGCGCGCTCGTGTTCATGTCGGGATGGATGGGCGTCGACCTGTCGCAGTACGACCTCGACGAACCGATCGGACACGTGCAGAGCAACGCCATCCAGTCGGCGGTCGCGAACTTCCAGCGCCCCAACGAGGAGGGCGGCGAGTGGACGGTGCGCGACATCGGCCGCAACGGCGCGATCGGCGGCCTGGGGCCGTTCATCGTGGGCTCGGGCGCGGAGATCGCCGACCAGCTGCAGGAGTGGGTGGAGGAGACCGACGTGGACGGGTTCAACCTCGCTTACGCGATCACCCCCGGCACGTTCGAGGACATCGTGGAGTTCGTCATCCCGGAGCTGCAGAAGCGCGGCGCCTACCCCACCGACTACGCGCCCGGGTCGCTGCGCAACAAACTGCACGGCGCCGGCGACCGCGTGGCCGAGACGCACCGGGCGGCGAAGTACCGGGTCGGAGCACCGGCACAAGGGTGAGCCGACCTCCTTGCACGCAAGCTTGCATGCAAGGCGTACACTAAAGGCATGATCCCCGCCGCCGAGCACGCATACAGCCACGCCAAACGCCTCATCCTCTCGGGCGAGGCGCCCGGCGGCACGCTGCTCAGCGAGGCCCAGCTCGGCGCGGAGATCGGCGTCAGCCGCACCCCGGTGCACGAGGCGTTCCTGCGACTCGCGGCCGAGGGCCTGCTCACGCTCGAGCCGCGGCGGGGCGCGATCGTCGTGCCGATGTCGCCCCGGGAGGCGCAGAACGTCCTCGACCTCCGCGAGGCGATCGAGGCCACGGCCGCAGCCCGCGTGCGTGACGGCGGAGGCGCCGACGAGGTGCTCCGGTCCGCACTGGAGGAGGCCCTGGCCGAGCAGCGCACGGCCATCGCCACCGGCGACGTCGAGCGGTTCGTGGAGGCCGACCAGTGGTTCCACGCGGCCGTCGTCGACGCGTCCGGCAACGACCTGGCCGGCCACTTCTACGGGCTGCTGCGCGACCGGCAGCAGCGCATCCGGCACCAGCTGTTCCGCGTGCGTCCCGAGACGCTCGGCGACTCGCTCGCCGACCACGAGGCCCTGCTCGACGCACTGCGTAGCGGCGGTGACTACCCGGAGTTGCTGCGCACGCACATCGCGCGCAACCAGGGCGCACTGTGAGCCGCCGGATCGCGGGTTCCCCCTGGCGCGGCGTCTTCGCCGTCATGTTCGTCTGCTCGTGGTGCGGCAACCAGTTCAGCCCGCTGCTGCTGATGTACAAGGACGTGCAGCACTACTCCGAGCTCACCGTCAACATGTTCCTCGGCGTCTACGTGCTGGGGCTCGCGCCGGCCCTCCTCGTCGCCGGAGCCCTCTCCGACCGGCACGGCCGTCGCCCGCTGATGCTGGCGGGCGTGATCACGGCGATGCTCGCGAGCGCCGTGCTGGCCCTCGGCGCGCTCGGGCCGGTGCCGATCTACGTCGGCCGGCTACTGTCGGGCATCACGGTCGGCATCGCGATGGCCGTCGGCACCAGCTGGATGAAGGAGGTGTCGTCCTCCCGGTTCGAGCCGGGTGTGGACGGCGCCGCCGGAGCGCGCCGCGCCTCCCTCGCCTTCACCCTCGGCTCGGCCGCGGGCGCGTTGGTCGCGGGAGGGATCGCGCAGTTCACCGCCTTCGGCGAGGAGCTGCCGTTCGTCGTCCACATCGCGCTCACCCTCCCGCTCGCGTGGATCGTCCTGCGCATCCCCGAGACCGCGACCACCGGCGGCGAGCGCGGGCCCCTGCTCGCCCAACTGCGCATCCCGGCCGCCGGGCACAAGCGGTTCCGGCGCGTGGTCCTCGTCGCGGCGCCGTGGATCTTCGCCGCCGCCGCCCTCGCCTACGGCTATCTGCCGGTGCTGCTCGGCGCGGAGACCGGGGAATGGGGCCTCGGCTACGCCACGCTGCTCACCGTGATCGCGCTCGGTGTCGCCTCGCTGGTCCAACCGATCGCGAAGCGGCTGCACTCCGGGTCGAGCGCGCGCGGGCTGGTCGCCGCGCTGGCGACGATCGGCGGCGGCCTCATCGTGCTCACCGGCGCGGTCGTCTCCCGCTCTCTCGTGCTCGGCGTGGTCGCGGCCGTGATCCTCGGCGCCGGGATGGGCATCGCCCTGGTCTCGGGTCTGCTGGAGGTGCAGCGCATCGCGACACCGCGCGATCTGGCCGGGCTGACCGGCGTGTTCTACGCGGTCGCCTACGCGGGCTTCCTGGTCCCGACCATCATGGCCGCGCTCACCCCGCCGCTGTCGACGGTCGGCCTGTTCCTGGCCCTGATCGTGCTGGCCGCGCTCTCGGCGGCGGCGCTGCTCGCCTCGTACACGAAGCACCTGCCGCGCGCGGCCGAGGCCTGACCGCCGGGGCGGCCGCGACCGGATCCGCCGCTCAGACCCGGGTCGCCAGCAGCCGCTCGACCGCCCGCAGCGGGATGGGGATCCACGCCGGCCGGTGCCGCGCCTCGTACGCGATCTCGTAGACGGCCTTGTCGAGCTCGAACGCGGCGAGCAGGGCGTGGTGCTCCTCCAGCTCGGCGCCCCCCACCGACGCGTACCCCTCCAGGTAGGCGTCGCGCGCCCGGGACGACCACGCTTCGGCGTCGACGGGTGGATGGCGCTGCGCGAGCGACCCTGCGACGTAGTCGAACGAGCGGAGCATGCCCGCCACATCCCGCATCGTCGAGTCCGGGAGGCTGCGCTCGGCCAGCGGGCGCAGCGGCTCGCCCTCGAAGTCGATGAACTGCCAGCCCCGCTCGGGCGAGTGCAGCACCTGCCCGAGGTGCAGGTCGCCGTGGATGCGCTGCAGCACGGGCAGCGGCGCCGCGGCGGCCGCCTCGTAGACGGCCGCGATACCGGGGCGCAGGCGCTCGACCTCCGGCACCTCCGTCGTGGTGACGGTCAGCCGGCGGAGCATCCCGTCGAGCGCGCGCCGCACGTCGTCCGTATCCGCGGGCCGGGTGGGCAGCGCCTGCGCGAGCTGGCGATGCAGCTCGGCCGTGCCATGCCCCAGATCGAAGGCGCGGTCGGCGAAGTCCTCCGCGTGCTCGGCGGCCGAGACCGCGAGCTCCCAGCCGTCCTCGGCTCCGACCAGGAAGTCCTGGATGAGTGCGAGCTCTCCGCCCGCGCGGCCTCCGCCGGCCGACGGCCATTCGCCGGTCAGCCAGCCGAGCAGCGCCGGGGTGCGGAGCGAACCGCCGGACGTCAGCGCGGCGAGCGTCGAGACGTCGGGGTTCTCGCCGTCCTGCACCACGCGGAACACCTTGACGAGCGCGAGCCGGTCGCCGGCCAGCTCGGCGACGATCGACGTGTTGGACTGCTCGCCGGTCAGGCGCCGGGAGGAGCGCACCTCGATCGGCTCGCCGAGGGAGTGGCCCTGTGCGTGGGCGTCGCGACCCTCGGAGCGCTGCGCGCCGGTCATCAGGCCGATGAGGGCGGCGACGTAGGCCTCCTCGGTCGGTCCGTCGTAGAGGAAGCGGCCGCCGGCTTCGCCGATCAACGCTGCGGCGTCGCCGTCGCGGTCGGGGCGCGCGACGACGGGCACCTGGTAGACGCGCGGCGTGCGCGGGGCGTCGTCACAGAAGAAGTGGGTGACGATGCGCAGTCCGGGTTCGGCGGGTTCGAGCTCGAATGAGGCGAGGAGGCGCAGTCGCGGCTCGACGCTCTTGGTCGAATACCACCGTTGGCGCCGCATCCATGACCCGACGAGCTCTGTGAGTTCGGTCATGGTCTGCACGGTACGCCCACCCGGCGACCTCGCCGAGAACAACCGGCGAACGCGCAGGATCGACGCAGGTTGCGGCCGCTCAGCGGGTGCCGACCGCGACTCCCCGGGCGGCCAGGAACGGCATCGGGTCGATCTGCAGGCCGTTCACCCGCACCTCCAGGTGCAGGTGGCAGCCGGTGGAGGCGCCCGTCGAACCGACCTGGGCGATGGCCTGGCCCGCGGCCACGACCTGTCCGACCGCGACGCCGATCCCGCCGTCGCGGATGTGCCCGTAGGCGGTCTGCACGCCGCCGCCGTGGTCGATCAGGATGAAGTTGCCGTACGAGCCGTTCGGCCCGGCGTCCACGACCGTTCCGGCCGCGGCGGCCACGATCGTGGTGCCGCAGGATGCGCCGATGTCGTCGCCGGGGTGGAAGAGCGCCGTCCCCGCCGGCCGCGAGGGCCGCGGGCCGAAGCCGTCCGTCAGCGGTCCGTGGACGGGGAGGGTCCACCCGTCCGGGATGAGGGACGGGTCGACCGTCAGGGTCTGCCATCCGGAGTCCGCCGAGAGCACGGTCGGCACGGCGGCGAGGGCGGCGACCGCGAGGTCGACGCGGGACTGCGCGTCGGCGACGGCCTGCTCGCTGCCGGAGACGTCCACCGCGGTGACGGCCTGTCCCGCGCGGTCGGCCTTCGTGCGGGCGGTCTCGGCGGCGCGCGCGTCGGCGCTGGCGGCGCGGATCGTGCGCGAACCATCCGCTGAGAGGGAGCGCAGCCGGTCCACGGCGCCGAGCTTGCCGAGCAGATCGCCCCGTCCGTTCAGCACGGCCGCGAGCGGATCCTCCAGCGGCGCGCGCGAGACCGCGGCGCGCACCAGTGCTGCGGCGGCCGCAGCGGACGACGCGGCACGCTTCTCCGCCGCCTTCGCCTGGGCCGCCAGGGCGTCGGCGACCGTCTTGGCCTGCTCCTGCTCGCTCTGCGCCTCCCTGGACTGCTCGGAGGCCGTCGCGAGGTCCTCCTGGGCGGCCGCGAGGTCGCTCGCCAGCTGGGACGCCTGGGCAACCTCGGCCGCGTCGATCACCGGGCCGGAGCCGAGGTCGAGGGCGGCGAGGGGTACGTCATCGGTCGGGGCGGGAGCGGCCGGGGGCGCGGGAGCCGGAGTGCCGGTCGGCGTCGGGGTGGGGGTCGGAGTGGGTGTGACGGTGGGGGTGGGGGTGGGCGTCGGTGTCGGAGTGGGCGTCCCGGTCGGATCCGGCGTCGGAGTCGGAGTGGGGGTCGGCGTCGGCGACGGCGTCTCCGTCTCACCCGGGGCCGGCGTGGGTGCCGGCGTCACGCATCCCGTGGCCGGACAGTCCTCGGCGGAGGCGGCGGACGCGGCCGACACGGGCCCCGCCAGCACGCCGAGTCCGCCGAACGCGAGCGCCGAGACGATGGCCAGCACGTTCGCGGCCCGCAGGGGACCAGCGCGGCGCGGACTCCCGCGTCGTGACCCCACCCGCCGACTTCGCTGCGCGCTCTGCATGATCACGCGGGCCCACGCCGATCGCGGCGGCGGCTCGCCCTCTGATGCTCTCACCGCGCCGGGGTCCGGGACAAGACTCGGCGGCCAGGTCGGATGCGGCTCACAGCCTCCGCACGGTACGGTGAGGCATTGTGACCGACAGCACCGCCACGACCCGCCCTCGCCGCGCCACTCGCAAGTCCGGGTGGAAGTCGCTGCTGCGGGATGTCGTCGTCATCTTCTTCGTCGCGGTCCTCGTCTCGTTCCTGATCAAGACGTTCGTCGCGCGCTCGTTCTACATCCCCTCCGGGTCGATGGAGAACACCCTCCAGATCAACGACCGGATCATCGTCAACGAGCTCCAGCCGCGGGTCTTTCCGCTGCAGCGCGGCGACGTGGTCGTGTTCAAGGATCCGGGCGGCTGGCTGCCCGCTCCCGCCCCGGACAACAGCAACGCGCTCCAGAAAGGCGTCGGCGCGGTGCTCGACTTCGTCGGCCTCGGCGCCTCCGACAGCGACCAGCACCTCGTGAAGCGCCTCATCGGCCTCCCCGGTGACAAGATCAGCTGCTGCAACGCGCTCGGCCAGATGACCGTCAACGGCGTGCCGCTGAAGGAGCCGTACGTGCTCCTCCCCGCCGGCGTGCAGCAGGTCTCCGGCAAGCCGTTCGAGGTGACCGTGCCCGCCGGCAAGGTGTGGGTGATGGGCGACAACCGCTACAACTCGGCCGACTCCCGCTACCACATGGACGACCCGGGCGGCGGGTTCGTTCCCCTCGACGACGTCGTCGGCAAGGCCTTCGTCGTCAGCTGGCCGCTCAGCCACTGGTCGTGGCTCAGCGACTACCCCGAGACCTTCGCGGGCGTCGAGGACGCCGAGAAGAAATAGCTCAGTTCTCGGCGCGGCCCATCCGCCAGTAGCCCATGAACGCCACGCGGTGCCGGTCGATGCCGTGCCCGCGCACCAGGAGGCGGCGCAGCGTCTTGACGGCGGCCGACTCCCCCGCGATCCACGCGTAGAAGCCGGTCTCGGTGTTCTCCCCGAGCTCCCAGAGCACGTCGCGGTCGATGTCCACCTTGGCCAGGCGCTGCCGCCCGTCGGCCGCGGCCCGGGCGACGACCTCGGGATGCTCGCCGAGCCACCGCTCGACCGCGGGCACCAGCGCGCTCCCGCTCTCGTCGTCGCCGCGGGCGAGCCAGGTGATGGTCACGCCGGCGGGCGCCTGCAGCGTCAGGGCGTCGTCGCGGGAGGGGACCTCCAGGAAGACGTGCGCGGTGCAGTCGTCGGGCCGGGAGGCGAGGATGGCCGCGATGGCCGGCACCGCGGTCTCGTCGCCGACGATCAGGAGGTCGGTGCAGCCGCCGGGGTGCCAGTCGATCCCGACGCCGCTGGTCGTGCTGCGGGCGTCGGGCCCGACGATGACGAGCTCGTCGCCGGGTGCGGCCGCGAGCAGCCAGCGGGCGGCGGGGCCGCCGTCCCCGTGCGAGACGAAGTCGATGTCGACGCGGCGGTCGGCCGGATCGGAGACGCGCACGGTGTAGGTGCGGAACGGGTTGCGCAGGTGCTCGGGCAGGGCGCGCCAGCGCTCGTACCAGTCGCCGGCCGCGATCGACTCCTCGTCGTCGAACCCGAGATCCGAGAACGTGCCGTCCGCGAGGGGGAAGAGCAGCTTGATCCGTTGGTCGAGGCCCTCCGTCCCGAAGTGCTCGAAGTCCTCGCTGCGGAAGCTGACCCGGGTGAAGTGCGGGCTGAGCGGCTGGACGGCGGAGACGCGGGCGCGGTACGGACGGTAGGCGGGGCGGTCCGTCCGGGTCGGGGCGGTGGTGGACACTCGGGTACGGGTCCTCTCGAACTTTCAGCAGAATTGAAAATTAAACTAAGGTAAGGCTACACTAACCAATCGTTTCGCCTCGCGCGACCGAAAGGACCCCATGCCCCGCCGCTCCCGCCGTCTCCGCACTGCCCTCGCAGTCGCCGGAATCGCCGCCTCCACGCTCCTCCTCAGCGCCTGCTCGAGCGGAGCCACCGGCTCCGCCTCCGCCGACGCCGACTTCGAGCCCGTGACCATCACCCACGCGCTCGGAAAGGCCGTGATCGACCACAAACCGACGAGGATCGTCACGCTCGGGATGGGCTCGGCCGAGACCGCCATCGCGCTCGGCACCGTCCCGGTGGGGGTCGAGGAGTACGCGTGGGGCAGCGACGAATCCGGCTACCTGCCGTGGATCCACGACGCCGTCGAGAAGTCCGGCGAGAAGCTCCCCGAGCAGTTCACCGGCGGCACCGAGCTCGACGTGGAGGCGATCGTCGACCTCGAGCCCGACCTCATCCTCGCCCCGTGGTCCGGCGTCACCCAGGAGCAGTACGACGTGCTGAAGGACATCGCCCCGACCGTGGCGTATCCCGAGCTCCCCTGGACCATCACGTGGAAGGACCAGATCACCACGATCGCGACGGCGATGGGTGAGCCCGACAAGGCCGCCGGTCTCATCGACGGCATCGAGAAGCAGTTCGCGGAGGCGACCGCCGATCATCCCGAGTACGCGGGTGTGACGTTCTCGTACGTCTACAACACCGGTCCGGGCACCCTGGGCGTCTTCTTCCCCGACGAGCAGCGCGTGGCGATGGTCCGGGCTCTCGGCCTCACCGTCGACCCGGTCGTGACGACGTTCGACGAGACCGAGGGCACCGACTCCGCGGTGATCGGGCTCGAGAACGCCGACAAGCTGAAGGACTCGGACCTGATCTTCACCTTCTACTCCGACGAGGCCAACCGTGCCGAGGTGGAGGCCCAGCCGCTCTATCAGGCGATCCCGGCGGTCTCGCGCGGCGCGGTCGTCGCGCCGACGGACCAGCCGTTCGTCACGGGCTCCTCGATCATCAACCCGCTGACGGTGCCGTGGGCGCTGGAGCGCTACGTGCCGATGATCGACGAGGCGCTCGCCCGCGCGGGCCGGTGACCGTCACCGCCGACGCGCGTCGTACGCGGCCGGCGTCGCTGCGGGGGATCGTCCTCGTGGCGGCGGCGGCCGCGCTCGTCGTGGTCGCCGTCGTCAGCCTGTTCGCGGGCAGCAAGGCGACCGGTGTCGGCGACGTCCTCACGGCGCTCGGTGGCGGCGGCGACGCGTTCACCCGGGAGGTCGTGGCCGCGCGCATTCCCCGCACCGTGCTCGGGATGCTGGTGGGCGGCGCGCTGGCCGTCGCCGGGGTCATCGTGCAGGGTGTCACCCGCAATCCGCTGGGCGATCCCGGTCTGCTCGGTGTGACCGTCGGCGCTTCCGCGGCCGTCGTCACCGCGGTCGCAGTCTTCGACGCGACCGGCGGCGCGCTGGTGCTCGCCGCCCTGCCCGGTGCTCTGCTCGCCGCCCTGCTCGTCGTCGCGATCGGCGCCCGTTCGCGGGGAATGGTCACGCTCATCCTGGCCGGCGCCGCGCTGAGCGCCGTGCTCGGGGCGTACATCCAGGCGATGACGCTGCTGCAGCCGAAGGTGTTCGACTCGTTCCGGCACTGGGTGGTCGGCTCGCTCGCCGGCCGCGGCCTCGACACCGCAGCGCAGGTCGCGCCGCTGCTGGTGCTGGGCTTCGTCCTGGCGATCGTGCTGGCGCCCGGGCTCAACTCGCTCGCGCTCGGCGACGACGTGGCGGCGGCGCAGGGCGTGCACGTGCAGCGGGTGCGCTGGGGCGGCATCGGAGCGGCCGCGCTGCTCTGCGCCGCCGCGACGGCGGCCGTCGGGCCGATCGCGTTCGTGGGCCTCGCCGTGCCGCATGTGGCGCGCGCCCTGGTCGGCCCCGACCACCGCTGGCAGCTGCCCGCCGCCCTCCTCCTCGGCGCCGGGATGCTGCTGGCAGCCGACATCGTCGCCCGCGTGATCGCCCGGCCCGGCGAGCTGATGGTCGGCATCGTGACCGCCTTCGTCGGCGCGCCGTTCCTCCTGGTCGCCGTCCGGCGCGGGAAGGCGCTCTCGTGACCGGGACGACCGCGACCCGCCCGGTCCGCAGCCCGGTCCAGCGCGGCCACCGGGTCCGGCGAACGCGGCGCGTGGTCATCGCCCTGCTCGCGCTGCTGGTCGTCGCGGCCGTCGCGACCCTCACACTCGGCCGCCTCGGCATCCCGCTCTCCGAGCTCCCCGCCGCGCTGCTGACCGGCTCGACCGGCAAGACCGCGTTCGTGCTGGAGCGGCTGCGCGGTCCCCGACTGCTGGCCGCGGCCGGGGTGGGCGCGGCGCTCGGGCTCGCGGGGGCGCTGTTCCAGACCGTCACCCGCAACCCGCTGGGCAGCCCGGACATGGTGGGACTCGCCGCCGGGGCCGGCGCAGGCGTCGCACTGTGCACCCTGTTCGCCCCGGCCGTCCCGGCGCCCATCGGAGCCGTGGCCGGCGGGGCGATCGCGCTGGCCGTCGTGTGGATCGCGACCGGCCGCGGCTTCTCCTCCCCCGGCCGCGTGTTGGTCGCAGGCATCGCCGTGACCGCGATGGCCGCCGCCGTCACGCAGTACGCGGTGAGCGTCGTCCTCCGAGATCAGGGATCGCAGCTCGCGGCCTACCTGGTCGGCTCGCTCAACAGCACGGGCGTCACCGACGTCATCGTGATCGCGCTCACCCTCGCGCTCGTGGTGCCCGCGGCCGCGCTGCTCCGCCACCGCATCGCCGTGCTCGAACTCGGGGACGACGTCGCTGACGGCCTCGGCGCCGCCTCCGGACGCACCCGCACCGCGGCGATCGTCGTCTCGCTCGTCGCCGCCTCTGGCGCGGTGGCGGTCGCCGGTCCGATCTCCTTCGTCGCGCTCACCGCGCCGCCCATCGCCCGGATGCTGGTCGGACGCGGCGGCGCGAACCTGGCGGTCTCCGCCATCGCCGGAGCGCTCATCGTGGTGCTCGCCGACCTGGCGGTCCAGCAGGTGGGCGTGCTCAGCGGCCTCCCGGTCGGTGTGCTCACCGCGGCCGTCGGCGGCGGCTATCTGGGCGTGCTGCTCGTCAGCCGGCTGCGTCGCGGGCGGCTTTGAAGGCCTCCCACCGCTCGGGCAGCACACCCTCCTCGACGATCCAGCCCATGTAGTCCCGCATGTTGCGCAGCCGCTCGTGCGCGCGGCCCTGCTCCGGCACCACCGCGAGCGCGCGCTCGGCCAGCGTGCGCTGATCGCGCAGGTAGTCCTGCTCGGCGCGGAGGAACCCGCCCCACACGTCGAGGTCCATCACGAAGTAGTGCGTCCGCTCCCCCTCGCGGCGCACGCGCTGCACGAAGCCGGCGTCGACGAGCCGGCGCGTGTAGGTCGAGACCGAGCCGCGGCTGGCGCCGAGCACGGCCGAGAGCTCCTCCGCCGAGACGCCGCCCGAGTCGTCCAGGAGCAGGTACCCCGCGATCCGGCCCTCGATGTGCGGGGCCCCTCGCGACCCCCAGTAGGCGGCGAACCGTTCCACGAACCAGGTGCGGAACTCGTCCGGGATCCCGTTGTCGATGGCCGTCTCCTCTCGTGCTCCTGGAATCGTAACGGCAGAATGTCGACGGAGCCGACGCCCGTTCGACCTCCGGGTGTGAACGTCCCCGATCGAAAGGACAGGACGATGAAGTACATGATGTTCGTGGTGACCTCGGCCACCCCCGACAGCCCGCAGGACGACTCCGACGTGGAGCTGTGGGTCGACCAGTACGACGCCTCCGGAACGCGCGTCATCGGCGATGCTCTCGAGCCGCCGGCGGAGTCGAAGGTCGTGCGGGTGCGTGGCGGCAAGCGCTACGTGACCGACGGCCCGTTCGCCGAGTCGAAGGAGTGGATCTGCGGCTTCGACGTGCTCGAGTGCGACTCCATGGAGGAGGCCGTCGAGGTCGCCGCCCGGCACCCCATGGCGCGCAACGGACAGCTGGAGCTGCGCCCGTTCATGACCTGGGAGTGATGACCGCCGAGTGATCCGGCCCCGCAGACGACGGAGGGCCGGGCGTCACGATGACGCCCGGCCCTCCTGATCGGCCGGCGGGCTCAGCCGCAGTACGAGCCGAGCGTGTCGAACTGGTCGCTGATCGTGCTGACGTCGGACTCGAGCAGCGACGAGTCGCGGTCGGCCTCCGGCGTCGCGATGTAGGTGTTCAGGTCGGCCTTGAGCGTCTCGACGTCCGCGTTGAACGCGTCCACCTCGCTCGCCAGGTCGGGGTCGCTCAGGTCGGAGGTCGAGGCCGTGAAGGCGTCGAACGCGGCGACGATCTGCGCCTGCGCCGTCGTCGGGTCGGTGGCGAGGTTCGGGATCTGGTCGTTGAGCACCGGGATGAGGCTGCTGGCTGCGGCGTCGAGGCGCGCGCAGTCGACGGTGAGCGCGGCGTCGCTGGACGAGTCGCTCGGCAGGTCGGTCGGCAGGTTGCGCACCGCGTTCGCGACGGCAAGGCCGCTGGCCACCGAGGCGATGATCACGAAGACGATGCTGACGATGGTGATCGCGACGCTGACGTAGCCGATGATGAGGCCGGCCAGCGCGAAGCCGCGGCCCTTCTCGCCCGTGCGCTTGATCTGGCTGAGGGCGATGTGGCCGCAGACGATGCCCACGATGTTCACGAAGAACGACGCGACGAAGGCGACGATCGCGAGCACGTTGGTCGTGCCGCTCGACGGCGCCGGGGCCTGGTACGGCTGGTAGGGCGGCACGCCCGGTCCGCCTGCCGCCGGCGGGACGGGCGGGGCGGCGGCGTAGCCGGGAGCGGGCGCCGCGGCGTACGCGGGAGCCGGCTGCTCGACCGGCTGCTGCGGGGCGTCGGGGGCCGGGTTCGGCTGGGCGTCGTTCGGTTCGGGAGGGGTCGTCGTCAAGGGAGTCTCGCTTCTGGTGAATGGGACGCACGGACCGCCGGGGATGACGTGACCCCCGGCACGGCCCTCCGAGTCTACGGAGGAGGGGCCCCTCCCCGAAACCCCGGGCGGCGCGCCGCCGAAGGCCGCGGCCGTTTTCTGCGAGACTCCCGCAGGCGGCCGGGCACGGCCGCCCGTCGTCGGGGAGGGACAGATGAGCGGTCACGAGACCACCGGCACCGGCACGGCCGCGGAGGCGGTCGTCCGCATCCGCACGGGCGCGGTCCGCGGTGTCACCGGCGAGCGCGCGAGCGTGTGGAAGGGCATCCGGTACGCCCAGCCCCCGATCGGCTCCCGGCGCTGGCGCGCTCCCGTGGCGGCCGAGTCGTGGGAGGGCGTCGCCGATGCCACGGCCTTCGGTGCGGCCGCACCGCAGCAGCTGAACCCCGGAATCTCGCTGGGCCACGACGCCGAGCTCGACGAGGACTGCCTCTTCCTGAACGTGTGGCGGCCGAACGGCGGCGACGCGAGCAAGCCCGTCATGGTCTGGATCCACGGCGGCGCATACACCTACGGCGCCGCCAGCCAGCCGCTCTTCGACGCCGTCGAGCTCGCCACGACCGGCGATGCGGTCGTCGTCACGATCAACTACCGGATCGGCGCGCTCGGCTTCCTCGACCTCTCGTCGTTCTCGACCGCGGAGCAGCCCTTCGACTCCAACCTCGCGCTGCGGGATGTGCTCCTCGCGCTCGAATGGGTGCGCGACAACGTGGCCGCGTTCGGGGGCGACCCCTCCCGCGTCACCGTCTTCGGCGAGTCCGCCGGCGCCGGCCTGGTGACGACGCTGCTGGCGACCCCGGCCGCCTCCGGTCTGTTCCAGGCCGCCATCGCAGAGAGCTCGCCCGCCAGCTCGATGTACGGGCCGGCGCGAGCGCGAGCGGTCGCCGACCGCTTCCTCGCCGCGGCCGGCGTCGACCCCGCCGACGCGGCGGCCGTGCTCCGTCGCCTGCCGGTCGCCCGGATCGTCGACGCGGCCGCCGCGGTCTACAACGACGTGCCGAGCAGCATCCCCGGCACCCTCGCCTTCGCGCCGATCGTCGACGGCGACCTGGTGCCCGAGCACCCGATCACGGTGCTCAGCGAGGGCCGCGGCCTCCCGGTCCCCCTGATCATCGGCACGAACCACGACGAGGCCACGCTCTTCAAGTACATGAAGTCGCCGCTCATCCCGATCACCCGCGACGCGATCGAGCGGATGTTCGCCCTGATGCTCGAGGACAACCCGGGACTGGAGGCGCCGAGCCGCGACCAGGTGCTCTCCGCCTACCGCCGGGTGCGGGCGAAGGCCCGCGGCCTCGACATCGCCACCGACATCGGCTTCCGGATGCCCGCGATCTGGGCCGCCTCCGGGCACGCGCGCGTCGCCCCCACCTACCTCTACCGCTTCGACTTCACGACGCTCGCCCTGCGGCTGGTCGGGCTCGGAGCCGCGCACGGCACCGAGCTGCCGTACGTCTGGGGCGTGCTGGGCCTGGGCCCGAAGGATCCGACGTTCAAGCTCGGCGGCCGCCGCGCAGGCGAGGCCCTCTCTGCGCGGATGATCCACCGCTGGACGTCGTTCGCACGCACGGGGGTCCCGGGCGACGGGTGGCCGGCGTACTCCGACACCGAGCGAGCCACGCTGGTGATCGACGCGCAGGACCGCGTGGTCCCGGATCTCGACGCGCCGCTCCGGACGGCGTGGGGCGACGTCGTGCTGTCGTTCCGCTGACCGTCGCATCCGCCGGGCCGCCCGGCGCCCACCCCTAGACTCGGGGAATGGTGCTGGTGTTCCTGACCGTGCTCGTCATCACGGCGATGTCGCTCTACGACATCCTGTCGCGCGACCCGGAGCTCGTGCGCTTCGCGCCGAAGGCCGTGTGGCTGATCCTGGTGCTCCTGCTGCCGCTGATCGGCCCCGGCCTCTGGTTCCTCATCGGGCGCCGGCCCGATCCCGAGGAGCAGCGGACCGTCGTGGTGCGGGAGGCCCCGGCGCGCCCGCCTGCCGCTCCCGCCACCCCTGCGGCCCCGCCCGCTCCGCCCGCACCGCACCGTACCGGCGGACGGCTCAGCACGGAGGAGCAGCTCGCCGCTCTGGAGCGCGAGATCGAGGAGGACCGCATCGCCCGGCGCATCGCCGAGCTGGAGGTCGAGCTGCGCCGTCGTCGCGGCGACGACGGCGAGCCCGCCTGATCAGAAGTCGGTGTGGCCCAGCCGGGGCTCGGCCACGAACTCCGCTGTGGCGTCGGCGGCCGACTCGAGCTCCAGGATGATCAGCTCATTGCGCCCGGCGCGGACCACCGGTCCGGGCACGTGCAGGGTCTCCTGCGGTCCGCGGGTCCAGTAGCGGCCGAGGTTGAAGCCGTTGATCCAGGCGACGCCCTTGCCGAAGCCTGTGGTGTCGAGGAACAGGGTGCCCGGCTCCTCCACCTCGAAGAAGGCGCGGGCGAAGACCGGCCCGGCCAGGCGCTCGGGAGCGGGGTCACCGACGGCCACGGAGGCGTCCAGCGCATCGCGCACGGCGGCCAGCGACGGCAGGCGCAGCGGCAGCACGCTCCAGCGCTGCAGCTCCTCGCCGTTCAGCTGCACCGGACCGATGAGTCCCTTGGACTCGCCGATGCGGGGGCCGTAGTCGACGCGCCCCTGGTCCTCCACCAGCACCGTCAGGGTGCCGCGGCTCGGCGAGAGCGTGATCGCGCGGTCGTGGTGGTCGCGGGCGAGCACGCCGACGCGGGTGGACCCGACGAAGACGTACGCACGGTCGCGCACCTCCCCGAACTCCAGGACGGCCGGCTCGTGGGTGTCGATCTCGGTGCGGTAAAGGCCGAACCCGGAGTAGTGGCCAAGCTCGTCGAACGTCGGGACGTCGTCGGTGTGCTGCCACTCCCCCAGGCGCCCGGCGACCGCGAAGAGCGGCGCGGCCGACTCGAAGGTCTGCGAGAAGGCGGGAGCGGAGGCGGCAACGACGGGCTCCTCCACCGGCACCGACGCGTGCTTGGCGATGACGTCCCGGAACGCCCAGAACTTCTCGGTCGGCTCGCCGGCCTCGTCGAGCGGGGCGTCGTAGTCGTAGCTCGTGACGATGGGCTGGTAGACGCCCTTGTCGTTGGCGCCGTTGGTGAAGCCGAAGTTCGTGCCGCCGTGGAACATGTAGATGTTGACCGACGCGCCGAGGGCGAGCAGGTCGTCCAGGTCGGCGGCGGACTGCTCCACCGGCGTCGTGTGGTGGTGGGCGCCCCAGTGGTCGAACCAGCCGTCCCAGAACTCCGAGCACATGAGCGGGCCGGTCGGCTGGTGCTCGCGCAGGGTGGCGAGGCGCTCCTTCGAGCGCGAGCCGAAGGAGGCGGTCTTCAGCAGCTCCGGCAGCGAGCCGTTCTCGAGCATGTCGGGCTGCGGCTGGTCGACGGTCGTCAGCGGCACGGTGATGCCGGCGCCGCGGAACACCTCGACGAGGTGGCGCAGGTAGTCCTTGTCGTCGCCGTAGGCGCCGTACTCGTTCTCGACCTGCACGAGCAGCACAGGGCCGCCCTGGTGGATCTGGAACGGCTCGACGATGGCGAGCACACGCTCCAGGAAGGCGGTGACCGCGGCGACGAACACCGGCTCGGAGCGGCGGATGCCGACCGACGGGTCGGTGAAGAGCCAGGCGGGCAGGCCGCCGTTGTCCCACTCGGCGCAGATGTAGGGGCCGGGGCGCACGATGGCGTGCATCCCCTCCTCCTGGATCGTGCGCAGGAAGCGGGCGAGGTCGAGCGCGCCCTCGGCGGAGAAGGCGCCCGGCTGCGGCTCGTGCGCGTTCCACGGGACGTAGGTCTCGATGGTGTTCAGCCCCATGAGGCGGGCTTTGCGGATGCGGTCCGCCCAGTCGTCCGGGTGCACGCGGAAGTAGTGGATCGCTCCCGAGAGGATGCGGTACGGCTCGCCGTCGAGGACGAAGTCGTCGCCTGCGATCTCGAACGTGGTCATGAGGTGGGTTCTCCTGGTGGATCGGTGCAGACGCGTGGCCGGCCGCGGTGAGCGACCGGCCACGCGGGGCGGTCACTTGCCGGTGACGGTGAAGCCCTGCTTGTTGCCGTAGTCGACGATCGACTGCTGCCAGGCCTTCAGGCCCGTGT
The DNA here is from genome assembly GCF_013410615.1 of Leifsonia naganoensis. Classification (NCBI taxonomy): domain Bacteria; kingdom Bacillati; phylum Actinomycetota; class Actinomycetes; order Micrococcales; family Microbacteriaceae; genus Leifsonia; species Leifsonia naganoensis. Next base: position 2,928,637 of record NZ_JACCHJ010000001.1, on the reverse strand, counting down.
TCAGATCGCTGTTCGACGCGTAGGACTGGCCGACCGAGTCGGCGTAGATGCTGTTCGCGTACACCTGGTAGGGCAGGTACTGCCATCCGGTCGACACGTTCTTCGCGCCGTCGGCGAGCACCTCGTTGATCTTCTGGCCACCGAAGTACTCGGGGGCGTCGGAGAGGAACGCGTCGGAGCTGAGGTCCTTGGTGGTCGACGGGAAGCCGCCCGACTTCAGGAACACCTTGATGCTCGACTCGTCGTTGTTCAGCCACTTGAGGAAGCCAGCCGCGAGCGCCTGGTTCTTGCTCTGCTTCAGCACGACCTGGCCGCCGCCGCCGTTCTCGGCGTTGGCGGGCTTGCCGTCGTACGTCGGGATGGGCGCGACGCGCCACTGGCCGGAGGCCTCGGTGACCGACGACTCGAGGGTGCCGGGCATCCACGCGCCGGTGATCAGGGTCGCGATCGAGCCGTTGCCGAGCGCCTTGTACCACTCGTCGCTCCAGCCGGGAACGGAGGAGAGCAGCTTGCCCTCGACCAGCTTGTTCCAGGTGGCGGTCCACTTCTTGGTGCCCTCGTCCTGCAGGTTGACGGTCACCTTGGTGCCGTCGACGCTGAACGGACGGCCGCCGGCCTGCCAGATCATGCTGGTGGTGAAGCCGGAGTCACCCGAGTCGCTGGTGATGTAGGCGTTCGGGTCCGCGGCGTGCAGCTTCTCCGCTGCGGCCGTGTACTCGTCCCAGGTGGTCGGCACGGCGATGCCGTACTTGTCGAAGACCGTCTTGTTGTAGAACATCGCCATAGGCCCCGAGTCCTGCGGGAGGCCGACGAGCTTGCCGCCGACGTTCACCGAGCTCCACGGACCGGCCGTGTAGTCGCTCTTGAGCTTGTCGAAGCCGAACTGGGTCAGATCGACGAGGGAGTCGGAGAGGGCGAACTGCGGGATCGCGTAGTACTCGACCTGGGCGACGTCGGGGGCGCCGGAGCCGGCCTTGATCGCGTTCTGGAGCTTGGTGTACTCGGTGGTGTTGGTGCCGGCGTTGACCAGCTTGACCTTGACCTTCGGGTACTCCTTCTCGAACGCCGCGACCTGGGCCTCGGCGGAGGGGGTCCACGACCAGTACGTGATCTCGCCGCCGGCCTTGAGGGCGGCGTCGACGTCGGATCCGCTGCCGCTGGACGAGCTCGAACCGGACGAGCACGCGGCCAGCGAGGCGCCGACGACGGCCGTGGCGACGATCGCCGTGGCGACCCGCCGGAGCGACCGTGAACGCAGGATGCGCTTCATGGGTGTTCCTTTCACTTCATTGGGATTCAGGGTGATGCGGTGGTGCGAGGGATGGAGCCGTTGATCACTGCTTGACGCTGCCGGCGGCGAGGCCCGACTGCCAGAAGCGCTGCAGGAAGAGGAACGCGACGACGATCGGGACGATCGTCAGGAGCGATCCGGTGATGACCAGGTTGTAGATCGGTTGTGCCGCGACCCCGGTCGCCTGCGCGCTCCACTGGCTGAGGCCGACCGTGAGGGGGTACCAGGTCGGATCGCTCAGCATGATGAGCGGCAGGAAGTAGTTGTTCCAGGTCGCCACGATCGCGAACAGGGCGACGGTGACGACGCCCGGTGCGAGCAGTCGCAGCGAGATGGTGAAGAACGTGCGGAACTCGCTCGCCCCGTCCATCCGGGCGGCCTCGAGCAGCTCGGTCGGGATGGCCTCGGTGGCGTACGTCCAGATCAGGTACAGACCGAAAGGGCTGATGAGCGAGGGCAGGATGATCGCCCACGGCGTGTTCGTCAGGCCGACCTGGCTGAACATGAGGAAGGTCGGCACCGCGAGCGCCGTGCCCGGGACCGCGATGGCGCCGAGCACGATCGCGAACACCGCGCGCTTGCCCGGGAAGTTGAACTTCGCCAGCCCGTAGCCCGCGACGGTGGCGAGCAGGGTCGCTCCACCGGCGCCGACGACCACGTAGAGCAGGGTGTTGCCGAGCCACTTGAGGAAGATGCCGTCGCGGTAGGTCAGCGTGTCCGCGATGTTCTGGAAGAGATTGAAGTCCTTCCCGAACCAGAGACCGAACGACGAGAAGAGGTCCGGCTGGGTCTTCGTCGCGTTGACGATCAGCCACACGAGCGGCACGAGCGAGTAGACCGTGAAGAGCACCATCACGATGGTGAGCAGGATCGACCGGCGCGGGCGGCGGCCCTGCGTGAACGACTTCTCGGCTCGGCGCTCCGCCTTACGGGCGGCGGCGCGGTCGGAGCGGGTGGGGGCGACGTCGGTGAGCGTGGCCATCAGTTGACCTCCTTGCGGGAGCCGCGGAGCTGGACCACGTACGCGATCACCGCGGTGACCACTCCCATCACGATCGCGACCGTGGCCGCGTAGTTGAACTGCTGCCCGGCGAAGGACAGGTTGTAGGCGTACATGTTCGGGGTGAAGTAGCTGCTGATCGCGTTGGGGGCGATCTGCTTGAGCAGGTTCGGCTCGTTGAAGAGCTGGAAGCTGCCGATGATCGAGAAGATCGTGGCGATCACGATCGCGCCGCGGACCGCGGGGATCTTGATGCTGAAAACCTGGCGGAACGCGCCGGCGCCATCGATCTCCGCGGCTTCGTACAGCTCGCCGGGGATGACGCGGAGCGCCGCGTAGAAGATGAGCATGTTGTAGCCCATGAACTCCCAGGTGACGATGTTGCCGATCGAGCCGAGGATCCACGATCCGCTGAGCGGCGCGAGGCTCGTGCCGAACAGCTGGTTGACGCTCGCGGTGAGGCCGAACTGGTCGCCGTAGATGAAGCCCCAGATCAGGGCCGCCACGACGCCGGGGACCGCATACGGGAGGAACAGCGCGATGCGGAAGAAGCCGGAGCCGTGCAGACGCGCGCTGTCGAGGGCGAGCGCCGCGATCAGGGAGATCGCGAGCATGATCGGCACCTGGATGACCAGGAAGATCGACACCCGGCCGAGCGACTCCCAGAACTTCTCGTCCTGAAACACGGCGATGTAGTTGCTGAGGCCCACGAAGGCGTTGCCGCCGATGAGCTGCTGCCGGAACAGGCTGAGGTAGATGGCGTAGAGCACCGGCGCGATGATCATCGCGGCGAACACGACCATGAACGGAGCGACGAAGGCCCAACCGCGCCAGTCGCGACGGGCGCGGCGCTTGCGGGGCTTCGGAGAGACGGCCTGCCGGCTGGCCGGCGGCGTGAGGGACGTCGTTGTCATGGCCTTCCTTGGATGGTTCGGGGGCAACACGGTGATGTTTACGTCAACATCTGCTGGCATACCCTAACATGTTGACGTCAACATCGCGCAAGTCCGGTGTGCATATCCACGCAGAATGCGCGGAGTTCAGCAGAATGGGGAGCTATGACCGAGTCGATCGCCGAGCCCGCGCCCGGCACAGCGCCGCGCGGCCGGCGCAAGCGGGGCCCCTCCCTCGGCGACGTGGCCGCACATGCCGGCGTCTCGACCCAGACCGTGTCGCGTGTGGCCAACGGCCTCACCAACGTGGAGGCCGCCACCCGCGAGCGCGTGCTCGCCTCCATGCACGCGCTCGGCTACCGCCCCAATCACGCGGCGCGCGCCCTCCGCTCCGGCCGCTTCCGCAATCTCGGCGTCGTGATGTTCACCCTCTCGTCGTACGGCAACATGCGCACGCTCGACGCGATCGCCGTCAACGCGGCCACCGCCGGCTACTCGATCACCGTCGTGCCCGTCGAGCGGCCCACGCAGAAGGACGTCAGCATCGCCTTCTCGCGCCTGCTGGAGCAGGCCGTGGACGGCATCATCATCGTCATCGAGGCGCACATCGTCGACGGCGCCGACGTCGAGCTGCCCGAGGGCCTCTCGGTGGTCGTCATCGACTCCACCCAGCGCCCCGACTACCCCCAGGTCGACAACGACCAGGCGCTCGGTGCGCGCCTCGCCACCGAGCACCTCCTGTCGCTGGGCCACGAGACCGTGTGGCACATCTCCGGTCCCACCGAGTCGTACTCCGCGGGGCGGCGCGAAGAGGCCTGGCGCGAGACCCTGGAGGCCGCGGGCGCGCCCGTGCCGGAGGTCCTGCACGGTGACTGGTCGACGGCAACCGGCTACGAGCACGGTCTCGCGATCGCCGAGCGTCCCGAGATCACCGCGGTCTTCGCCGCCAACGACCGCATGGCGCTGGGCGTGCTGCGCGCACTCCACGAGGCCGGCCGACGCGTCCCGGACGACGTGAGCGTCGTCGGCTTCGACGACATGGCCGAGTCCGACTCGTTCTGGCCGCCGCTGACGACCATCCACCAGGAGTTCGAGGCCACCGGACGCCGCGCGGTCGAGCTGCTCATCGCCGAGATCGAGGGCCGGCCCGAGCCGGTCACCTCCACCGTCGTCCCGACCCGCCTGGTCGTGCGCGGCAGCACGGGCCCCGCCCCGCGCTAGCCCTCGCCGCTTCTCGCGAGACGTGAGTAGACACGGGTGCGGAGGTCGCATCACCCGCAACTACTCACGTCTCGCGGACCGCATCCGTGGCTATACTGCGAGAGTCCGGCGGGCCGCTCCCGCCGATGCTCGAAAAATGGGCACGAGGCGCGCGCGGGGATGCGCGCGCGAGACACATACGGAAGCTCACCATCCGTCCTGTCTCGAAAGGCTCCGCCATGCCCTCCGTCTCCGCACACGTCGCCGCCACCCTCGCCGCCCACGTCCAGCATGTCTTCGGGGTGATGGGCAACGGCAACGCCTACGTCCTCGACGCACTGGAGCGCCAGGGCGCCGTCCCGTACACGCCGATGCGGCACGAGGGAGGCGCGGTGGTCGCCGCCGACGCGTTCCACCGAGCGTCGGGCGGCCTCGCCACGGCGACCGCCACCTACGGCGCGGGCTTCACGAACACGCTGACCGCCCTGGCCGAGGCCGTTCAGGCGCGCATCCCGCTCATCCTGCTGGTCGGCGATGAGCCCACCTCGGGCCCGCGGCCGTGGGGCGTCGACCAGATCGCCCTCGCGTCCGCCGTCGGCGCCCGCACGTACACCGTGGGCCGCGCGGATGCCGCGGCGACCACGATGATCGCGGTCGAGCACGCGCTCACCTATCGCGTGCCGACGGTCCTGGCGATCCCTTACGACATCGCGACGCGGGAGGCGGGGCCGATCCCGGCCGCACCGCAGCCCGTGCTGCCCGCGCCCCTCGCGCCGACGGGACCCTTCGCCGCCGGTGCGGTGACGGCGGCGGCCGAGGCCCTCGCGCACGCGGAGCGTCCGCTCCTCTTGGCGGGCCGCGGCGCCTGGATCGCCGGGGCGGGCGAGGCGCTCGGCGCATTGGCCGACGCGACCGGTGCGATCACCGCCACGACCGCGCTGGGCCGCGGCGTCTTCCCCGACGACCGCTACGACCTGGGCGTGAGCGGTGGATTCGGCGCGGAGGCCGCGATGGAGCTCATCCGGGAGGCCGACGTCGCCCTCGTCTTCGGAGCCTCCCTCAACCAGTTCACGATGCGGTTCGGCGGACTGTTCGCGCCCGGAACGCGCATCATCCAGGTGGATGTCGCCGCCGCCGCGACGCACCCCTACGTCGGCAGCTACCTGCGCGGCGACGCGCGGGTGGTGGCGGAGGCGCTGGTCGCCGAACTGGGCGAGCGCGATGGCCGCCCGTCGGGCTGGCGCGAGTCGGTCGACGTCACTGCCCTGCGTGCGCACGAGCTGGGCCGGGCCGATGGTCTCGCCGACGACGGCCTGCTCGACCCGCGCGCCGCCGCCGCGCGCATCGGCGAGCTGCTGCCGGAGGACCGCGTCGTCGTCTCCGACGGCGGACACTTCATCGGCTGGGCGAACATGTACTGGCCCGTCGCCTCCCCGGACCGGATGATGATGGTCGGCACGGCGTACCAGTCGATCGGTCTCGGGTTCCCGAGCGTCCCGGGCGCCGCGGTCGCGCATCCCGAGTCCACCGTCGTGCTGAGTACGGGCGACGGAGGCGGTCTGATGGCCCTCGCCGACCTGGAGTCCGCCGTACGCGTCGCGGGAGGCCACGGCCTGGCCGTCGTCTGGAACGACGCCGCCTACGGCGCCGAGGTGCACGTCTACGGCCGGAAGGGCCTCGCACAGGCGCCCATGCTCATCCCGACGGTCGACTTCTCGGGGCTCGCCCGCGCCGTCGGCGCCGAGGCCGCGATCATCCGCACGCTCGATGACCTCGCGGTGCTCGCCGAGTGGGCCGCACGCCCGGCGGACGAGCGCCCGTTCCTGCTCCTCGACCTGCGCATCTCCCCCACCGTCGTGGCGCCGTACCAGCAGGAGATCTACCGCGTGAACAGCTAGCCCCACCGTCGAGGTTCACGAAAGGGCGCCCATTCCGTGCGGAATAGGCGCCCTTTCGTGAACTTCGCGTGCGGAGGCGGGTGTCAGCCGCGGGCGCCGTAGATGGGCGAGCGCGCCTGCTCGGCCTCGTTGTCCGGCCCGAGCGGGATGCCGGTGCGGTCGCGCAGCAGCAGCGTCGCGATCAGTCCGATCACCGTCATGCCAGCCAGATAGAGCGTCACGGCGAACGTCGATCCGGTCGCCTGCACCAGGGCCGTCGCGATCGTCGGCGCGAAGGCCCCGCCCAGGATGGCGCCGATCGCGTACGAGATCGACACCCCCGAGAAGCGCACCGACGCCGGGAAGAGCTCCGCGTAGTAGGCCGCCTGCGGTCCGTAGGTGAAGCCGAGCCCGATCGTCAGCACGGCGATGCCCAGGAAGAGCAGCCACACGCTGCCGGTGTTCACCAGCGGGAAGAGGGAGAAGACGCCGACGAGTTGGAGGATCCAGCCCGCGATGTAGGTCGTGCGGCGCCCGATGCGGTCGCTCAGCCGGCCCGCGTACCAGGTGGAGAGCAGCCAGGTGACCGCCGACGCGGCGACCGCCCAGAGCACGGGGCCGCGGTCGAGCGCGATCGGCCCGTCCGGGTTCGTCGCGTAGTTCTGGATGTAGCCGCCGGTCGTCATGTAGCCCACGGCGTTGTTGCCGGCGAAGATCAGCGCGGCGATCACCACGAGCAGCGCGTGCTTGCGGAACAACTGCACGATCGGGGTGCGGGTCTGCTCCTTGCGCTGGGCGATCTCGAGGAAGACCGGGCTCTCCTCCACCCGGCGGCGTACGTAGTAGCCGATCAGGATGAGGACGATCGACAGCAGGAACGGCACGCGCCAGCCCCACGCGAGGAAGGCGTCGCCCGGTGCGATCACGGCCATGAGCGCCATCGTGCCCGACGCGAGCAGGAGGCCGAGCGGCACGCCGATCTGCGGCGACGCTCCGAAGAGGCCGCGGCGCGCGGTCGGCGCGTGCTCGACGGCCATCAGCACCGCCCCTCCCCACTCGCCGCCGGCCGAGATGCCCTGCACGATGCGCAGGAGCACGAGCAGGATCGGAGCCGCGATGCCGATGGCGGCGTACGTCGGCAGGAGGCCGACGAGCGCGGTCGCGGCGCCCATGAGGATGAGCGTGATCATCAGCACGAATCGGCGCCCGTACTTGTCGCCCAGGTGCCCGGCGATGAAGGCGCCGAGCGGGCGGAACAGGAAGCTGACGCCCACGGTGAGGAACGACAGGATGGTCGCGAACTGCGGTCCTGCCGGCTCGAAGAAGAGCTGGCCGAAGACCAGCGCGGCGGCCGACGCGTAGATGAAGAAGTCGTACCACTCGACCGTAGTGCCCACCACGGTGGCGAAGACGACCCTCCGGCGATCCGTCCGGGCGGCGAAGCTCCCGGTCGGCGTGAACGCGGCGGGCGGGGGCGGGGATGGCTGCGACGTGCTCATGCGGGGTTCTCCTTCGATCGACGTCGTCGTCTGTCGAGTGGATGGGCTGCATCCGTCTCGATCGTATATTATATGATTTCGGATATGAACCCTACGGCGAGACCGAGGGCAGGGTCCGCGCGATCTCGTTCTGCAACCACGGGGCCATGAGTGCGAGCCCTTCCGGCGTGAAGTGGGCGCCGTCCGAATAGAGCTGAGCGCCGTCCGGCGTGGTCGTCCGGCACGTCCCGCCCGGGCAGACAGCGGCGTGCAGATCGAGGCGGACGACATTCGGATGGGCCGCGATGACCGCGTCCTCGATCGCGGTCTTGCAGCCGAGCCGCTTGCTCGTGAGCGACACCGTCCAATCACGGGGCCGGTCGTTCGAGAGCAGGATCAGCGGGGGCCGCTCCTGCTCGGCTCCGATGGCGACGAGCAGCTCGAGCTGCGACCGATAGCGCGTCGCCCACACGTCCGTGCACGGGCCGATCCAGGAGTCTTCGAAGAGCTGGTCGTCCGCGTCCCAGAGGTTGTGCAGGATGATCGCCTCGGGCGCGCTTCCGTTCTGGGCCGAGCGCAGCTTGTCCTTCCACGGCCAGCAGAGCCGTTGCGACTCGGTGATGAACCCACTGTCTGCGCGGGCCCGTGTGGCGTCGAAGATCCCGCAGCCGCCGTACGTGACGTTGACGGGCGTCAGGTCGGCCGTGCGGTGCTCCGCGAGCGAGGCGTACATGTTTCCCGCCACCGAGTCACCGACGACAGCGACGGTGAGGGGCCCGCCGTTCGGGGCCGTCGGGAACGGGAGGGGATCGCTGACGGCGAAGGCACCGTCGGTGTTCTGCACACCCGGCGCGGGCGCGGCACGAGGGGCGTTCGCCCGCTGGACGGGAAGACCCCAGGCGAGGCCGGCGACGAGTCCCGCACCGAGGAGGATGGCGATGGTCGCCCCGACCGGCTTCCACGCGCGGGTGCGCAGCGGTTCGGCGACGAGGTAGTGCAGGCAGGCGGCGGCGAGCCAGGTCGCGATTCCGCCGATCGCAAAGAGGGCAAGAGGGTGCAGATCGGGGCCGAAATTCTTCTGCACCAGCCAGAAGACGGGCAGGTGGAGCAGGAACATCGAGTACGACAGCATCCCGACGACACGGAACGGCTTCCAGGAGAACGGCCGGACGAGCGCGTTCTCCGGAAAGCAGAGCGTCGCAGTGAAGACGGCGATCGCCACTGCGACGAGAGCGAATCCGCCCAGGTACAGCCAGTCCTCGTGGTATCCGATCGTGGCGATGCTCACGGCGACCACGGCGGTGAGCGTCGCTGCGCTGAGCGCCGTCACCCCGGCACGGGCGAGCGGGCCGGGGGCGACCTGTGGAAGGCGTGACCGCCGCCGCAGGATCAGGAACACGACCGCGGCGGCCGCGCCGCCGGCGACGAACGCCACGATGCGCGAATCGGTCCCGAGGTAGAGCCGATCGGAGTTGGTGCCGTCGTACTGCAGAGGAGCGATGAGCGCCGTGGCGACGAGGGCGACGGACAGCCAGATGGCGAGGCCGCCGGGTCGGCGGCGACACACGAACCACCCGAGGAGGACGACCACGGGCCAGACGAGGTAGAACTGCTCGGTCACCGACAGCGACCACATCTGTCCCAGGGGGACCATCTGACCGGTCTGGTCCCAGTAGGCGGCGTTCGCCCCGATCTGCTGCCAGTTGGCGACCTGCAGCAGAGACGCGACGGCGGTCCCGGCGGCGGAGGTGAGCTCGTCGAGCGTTCCCTCCGCCCAGACGAGGAGGAGAACGGCGGCGAGGGTGAGGAAGAGCGACGGCAGGAGCCGCCGAGCGCGTCGGGCGTAGAACCTCCCGATCTGGATGCGCCCGGTGCGCGTGGCCTCGCGGATCATCAGCAGAGTGATCAGGAAGCCGGACACCACGAAGAACGCGTCGACGCCGAAGAGCCCACGGGTCGACCATCCGCAGTGGTAGAGCAGGACGGAGATGATCGCGACGCCTCGCATGCCGTCGACGGCGTCGAATCTCGTCGCAGGGGCGCTGGTTCGGTCGCGCGGCCGCGCGGCCTCCCGGGCGCTCCGTCGCGATTCGATCGGCGCCGCGTTGCGTCCCGCGGCACGCTCCTGCTCGCGCAACTCGCGTCGCGTCAGTGGGGGGCCGGTCACAGGCATGGGGGGGTCTCCTCGGGTCGCCGGGTGGCCGCTCGCAGGTCACGCAGGTGGCCGTTCGGGCACGCGGATCGCGCGGGCCCGGAACCCTGAGCCCTCATTTTTAGCAAGGCGGTGCGCGCCGTCTGCGTGTGAGGACCGTGCACCTCCGCACGCGCGGCGAGCGATTGCGTAGGGACGGTCGCGATTCACCGCAGTCCGGCGGGCGGCAACGGTAGCTCCGGTTCGCACTAGGATCGCCTCGATGACGACCGACGAACGAACGCAGAGCAAATCGCGGGCCGCATACGACTGGGTCAAGGCGAGGATCGCCCGGCGCGAGTACACCCCCGGCTACCGGCTGGTGCTCGGCTCGATCGCGGCCGAGCTCGACATGAGCGTCGTCCCGGTCCGGGAGGCGCTGCGGCAGCTCGAGGCGGAAGGGCTCGTCACCTTCGAGCGCAACGTCGGCGCCCGCGTCGCGATGGTCGACGAGTCGCAATACGCGTTCAGCATGCAGGCCCTCGCCATCCTGGAAGGGTCGGCGACGGCGCTCGCCGCCCGCGCCCTCACCCCGGCCGACCTGAAGCGGGCGCGTGACATCAACGACCGGATGGTCGCGAGCCTCGACCACTTCGACCCCGGAGCGTTCACGGCACTCAACCACGAGTTCCATGCGACGCTCTACGGCCCGTGCCCGAACGCGCGGCTGCTGGATCTCGTGAACGCCGAGTGGGGACGCCTGGGCAACCTCCGCAACTCCACCTTCGCCTTCGTACCCGGCCGCGCCCAGGAGTCGGTGCGCGAGCACGAGGGCATCGTGGCCCTCATCGGGTCGGGCGCTCCGCTCGACGAGATCGAGTCCGCCGCTCGCCGCCATCGCTCGGCCACCCTCGACGCCTACCTCGAGCACGAGCACACCCCCGCCTGACCCGAGCCACCGCGAGGCGGCACGAAGTGCACGCGATTCCGCCGAGAGGGCGGACTATTCGCCGCCTCGGCGGGGCGGATCGTCCCACCCGGCCGCCTCGCGCACACGTCGGGCGACCTCCTGAGGCGCCGCCACGGTCGTGTCGACGACCACGTCGTCGAGCGCGGCGGCCTCCAGGATCCCGGCGAGCTCCCCCGCCCGAAGGAGGTGCCACTCGAGGCCCTCGGGATCGTCGGCATGGCGCGAGCGCAGCCGCCGCTCGACGACCGCCGGCTCGGCGACGAGCCGGCAGACGAGCATTCCATCGGCGGCCAGCGCCTCGACGTAGCGCGGCACCTCCGCCGGTTCCTCGATCACCCCGGCCAGGATGAACCGGCGCGCTCCCGCCTCTCGGTAGTTCGCGGCGAGCGCGAGGAGGTTGCGCAACTCCAGCTCGTGGTTGAAGACGTCGGCCCTGGGCGCGGGATGCAGGCGGCGCAGCTGATCGAGGTCGACGACCGCGTGCGGACCGCGTTCGAGCGCGCTGATCGCGTCCGCGACCGTCGACTTGCCGACGCCGACCGTCCCGTTGAGAAAGACGCAGTCCATCCCCACATTCTCGCTCGCGAGGCGGCGCGAGGTGCACGGAAACAGGTCGAGGCGGCGGATGATTCGCCGCCTCGGCGCGGCGGACGGCGGGCACTGACCATCCGCGGCGAGCCGCCGATAGTCGGCAGGGACGGCACCGGCCGTCCCGAGTGGAGGTTCCCCCGTGATCGACTTCCCCCGCACCGACTCCCGCGCCACCGACTCCCGCCCCGCCGACTCGCCGCGCCGCCGGCGCTCCGCCCTCGCGGCCGCCATCCTCACCGCCGTCCTCGTCGTCGGGGGTGCGGTCGCCTCCACCGCGGCGAGCGCCGCCTCCGATCGCGTGGACGTCACCTGGACCACCACCAACACCTGGACCACCGGGTTCCAGGCCTCCGTGGATGTCGCCAACGGCTCGACCACGAAGCTGGCGCCCTGGCAGGTGCGCTTCACCTTCCCGCACACGCTGGTGAGCATCTGGTCGGCGGTGCAGCAGCCGTCGGAGCCGGGCACGCTCACGGTCGGAGCCCCCTCCTGGGCCACGGCCCTGACGCCGGGCGCGAAGACGAACTTCGGGCTCACCGCGACGAAGGCGGGGACGGCGGCGATCGTGCCGGCGGGCTGCACCATCGTCGATCTGCCCGCAGGCGTGTCCGTGCCGTGCTCGGTGAACGGCGGCCCGGTGGGTGGAGGCGGCACGACCACGCAGACCGCCACCCCGACCCCCACCGCCACCGCGACGCCGACGCAGACCCCGACGCCCACACCGACCCCGACGGCCACGCAGACTCCGACTCCGACGCCCACCACAGGCGGCCTCCAGGTCACCTGGAGCACCACCTCCGAATGGACGGCCGGCTTCCAGTCGGCCGTCCGGGTGCGCAACACCTCGGGCACCGCCCTCAGTCCGTGGCAGCTCTCCTTCGACACCGCGGCGACCGTCGTGAGCCTGTGGGACGGAACGGCCGCGACCACCGCCGGCGGATTCTCCGTGACGGCGCCGTCGTACGCGAAGTCGCTCCCCGCGGGCGGCGAGATCACGTTCGGACTCACGTCCAATAAGGCGGCGGGCGCCGGTCTCGTCCCGACCGCCTGCCGCGTCGTCGGAGCGGACCTCCCGTGCACGATCAACGGCACGACGAGCACGCCCGAGCCCACACCCACCCCCACAGCCACGCCCACCCCGACGCCCACGCCCACGCCCACGCCGACCGTCCCTGCGCCGTCCGGGTCCCTCCTCGTCGCCCCGTACGTCGACCTGGGCCTCTGGCCGACGGCCGACCTCACGGCCTTCAGCCAGGCGAGCGGCGTCTCCGCGGTGACCGCCGCGTTCGTCGTGGCCGACCGCAGCAGCGCGTGCTCCCCTACCTGGGCCGGCTACACGGCGTACACGATCGGCGGCACTCAGGACTTCCAGTCGAACATCGCGGCCTTCCAGTCGGCCGGCGGTCGCGTCGTGGCCTCGTTCGGCGGAGCCGTGAACGACGAGCTCGCACGGGTCTGCACCGATCCGGCGAAGGTCCTCGCCGCGTACACGAAGGTCGTCACCCGCTTCGGCCTCGACCGCGTGGACTTCGACATCGAGGGCGCCGACGTCTCCGACGCCGCGGCGAATCAGCGGCGCGCGACGGCGGTGGCGGCGCTGCAGAAGCAGCGCGCGGCCGCCGGGCACCCGCTGCAGGTCACCCTCACGCTCCCGGTCATGCCGTACGGTCTCCTGGACAGCGGGCTGCGCACCATCCGCGAGTTCACCGCCGCCGGCGTCCAGCTCTCCGCCGTGAACCTCATGACGATGGACTACGGGACGGGCGTCACCGACATGGCGAAGGCCGCCATCGATGCCGCGACGACGACCGCCGCGCAGTTGAAGACGGTGAGCGCGTATTCCGCGCTCTCCGACGCGCAGCGCCGCGCCCTCGTCGCCGTGACGCCGATGATCGGCGTGAACGACACGGGCGAGGTCTTCACCCTCGCGAACGCCTCGACGGTCGCGGCGTATGCGAAGGCGAACGGCCTCGCGGCGCTCGGCTGGTGGGAGCTCACCCGTGACCAGCCGTGCACCGGCGGAATCCCGGCCTACATGTGCACCGGGATGTCGTCCGCGCGCTGGGCCTACTCGAAGGCGTTCGTCGCGGCTGCACGCTGATCGGCCCCGACGACGGCGGGACCGGTGCCCTGACCGGCGCCGGTCTCGCCGTTCAGCACCGCCCAGGTCCCGAACCCGACCAGGGCGATGGCGACGAGCGCCAGGATGACGGCGACCACGACGGTCGCACGCTTGTGACTCACGGACCCTCCCCCGGGTGGACAACGGTGTCCACCCTACGGGGAGAACGGTAGGTTTCCGGAATCGAGCGCCGATCCGATCAGACCGTCGCCGTGCGGCGAGCCCCGAGGATCGGTGCGAAGAAGCCCGCGAGCGCGTCGGTCGCCCCGAGCGGCAGCACGTGCGCGACGTACTGGTCGGGCCGCACCACGACGATCGCACCGCCGCGGTCGATGCCGCGCGCCTCGAAGACGTCGTCGGCGGGATCCGCGGCGTAGACCTTCTCCTGGTCGATCAGCCCGAAGGGGCCGACCCGGGGCCGGAACACAGACGGCACCGCCCCGAGATCGACCTCGGTGTGCGGCTGCTGGTAGACCACCTTCACGTCGAAGTGGGCATCGAGGTCGGCGCCCTCCGGTGTGGAGACCACGATCGGCGACGCGGGCGCGTGCTCCAGCCACTCGGCCAGGTCGGCGACCGCTGCCGACTCCCCCGGCGCGGCCGCGTCGGCGAACACGTAGATCCGCCAGCGGCCGTCCGCCTTCGCGTGGTGACCGAGGTGCACGGGGTTGCCGTCGCAGACCCGCGTCGCCATCGGGGATTTGAAGCGTTTGCCGAGCGGGAAGCCGGAGGCGAGGTCCTGGTTCGCGGGCTCTCCGACGAGGAGGCTCGGCGGGTACTGCGTCATGAATCCGGCCGGGAACTCGGCGGTGCGCACGTAGAAGTCCTCCAGCTCCGTCGGGTCGCCGAGCTCCTCGGGCTTCGCCGCCATCAGCGACGACCACTCGCGGTCGAAGTCGATGAGGTTCTGCGCGATCACCTGGCGCTCCGCCGAGTAGGTGGCGAGCAGGCTCTCGGGGCTCCGGCCGTCGAGCACGTGCCCGAGCTTCCAACCGAGGTTGAAGCCGTCCTGCATCGAGACGTTCATCCCCTGGCCGGCCTTGGCGCTGTGCGTGTGGCACGCGTCGCCGGCGATGAACACGCGCGGCGTCCGGGTGCCGAGCTCCTCGGCGATCACGTCGTCGAACCGGTCCGTCAGGCGGTGCCCGACCTCGTAGACGCTGTGCCAGGCGACGTTCTTCACGTCGAGCACGTACGGGTGCAGGATCTCGTTGGCCTTCGCGATGATCTGCTCGATCGTCGTCGCCCGCACCGCGCCGTTGTCGCCCTCCCTGACCTCACCGAGGTCCACGTACATCCGGAAGAGGTGTCCGCCCTCGCGCGGAATGAGGAGGATGTTGCCCGCCTCCGACTGGATCGAGCACTTGGTCCGGATGTCCGGGAAGTCGGTGACGGCCAGCACATCCATGACACCCCAGGCGTGGTTCGCCTGGTCGCCGGCAAGCGTGCAGCCGATGGCCTCCCGCACCTTGCTGCGCGCGCCGTCGGCCCCGAGCACGTACTTCGCCCGGACGACCCGCTCCTCCCCCGCCCGCTCGCCCGCCGTGCGCACGAGCCGCACGCTCACGGGGTGCTCGGCGTCATCGTCGACGGTCAGCCCGGCGAATTCGTAGCCGTAGTCGGGGCGCATCCGGGCGGGAGCGTTCGCCATGTACTCGGCGAAGTAGTCGAGCACGCGCGCCTGGTTGACGATGAGGTGGGGCCACTCGCTGACGCCGGTGGGGTCGTCCACGGCGCGGGCGGCGCGGTGGATGCGCGACGGATCCGCCGGGTCCGGCTTCCAGAACGCCATCTCGGTGATCCGGTACGCCTCCGAGATGATCCGCTCGGCGAAGCCGAAGGCGTCGAAGGTCTCGACGCTGCGCGCCTGGATGCCGTCGGCCTGCCCGATCGCGAGCCGGCCCGGGCGGCGCTCGACGATGCGGGTCGTCACCCCCGGGAACTGCGAGAGCTGCGCCGCGGTGATCATGCCGGCCGGGCCGGTGCCGACGATGAGCACGTCGACCTCGTCGGGCAGCTCGTCGGGACGGTCGATGCCGGTCCCGGCCGCGGGCTGCACACGTGGGTCTCCGGACACGTAACCGTGGTGGTGGAACTGCACGGGTTCTCCTCACTTCGCTGTGGGGTCTGTTCGATTATCGAACAACAAATTCTGATATCGCACACCGATCATAGGCATACGACAGCAGCGCGACAAGGGCGCGACGAAGAGAGGGAGAAAGGATACGACGGAATGGAGCCGGCTGCGGGACTCGAACCCGCGACCGCTCGCTTACAAGGCGAGTGCTCTACCAACTGAGCTAAGCCGGCGACGACGGCTGGCCCGTCGCGCACCATCCTAGAGGATGGCGTGAGGATCGTCCGGAGGCGTCAGCCGGCGGACGGGGTCGGCGTGGGCGTCGCGGTCGAGGAGTACTCGTCGCCCTGCGCCTGGAGGATGAACGCCTTGAAGTCGTCAGCGCTGGTGAGGGAGCCGGTGTATGGCTTGCCGTTCACGAGCACGAGCAGCGCGTTCGTCATCTTCTTCACGTCGGAGTTCGGGATGGGGCCGCTCAGCGCGCGATCGCTCGCCGTGGTCACCCAGGTCTTGAAGCGGCCGTCGTCGATGCAGGAGTCGATGTTCGAGATGCTTCCCGCCTTCGCCTCCGCGACGCGCTTCTTCAGCTGCTGGTCGCTCAGGCCGGGGCTGCCCTCCTTGGGCTGCTTCTCGAACAGCGACGCGTTGAACGCCCAGAACGCGGCGGGCGAGTAATTGGCCACGCAGGCGGCCGCGTTCGCGGCCCGGAGGGAGTATTTCGTCCCGGCCGAGTGGCTCGTGTAGATCGCGACGGGATGCATCTCGACCGTGACCGCGCCATCCTTCACCAGCGGCTCCAGCTCCGAGAGGTTGGTGCGCTGGAAGTCGCCGCACAGGTCGCAGAGGTAGTCGGCGTAGATGCGGATGTCGACGGCAGCACCGTTGGGGTCAGGCGTGCTGGCGACCGGCTTCGAGTCGGCGGCGAGGGCGGGGGTCGTCGCGACCTTGAGGCCCGCACCGACCACGACACCGTCGCTGGCCATGTTCTTCGGGCCCGGCACGGTCGGGCGGATGGCGCCGACGATGACGACGGCGACGATGGCGATCACGGCGAGCACGCCGATCGCGATACCGCCGCCGATCAGGGCCCTGTTGCGACGGTCCTTGCGCTGCTGGGACGTGCGGAGCTGGCGGGCTTTCTCCCGTGCGGCCGCGCGGACGTCGCCGCTCTCGTCGGGATCGGTCATGGGGGAATCACACTCTCGGGGTCGATCGGGGCTGCGCAGGGGGACGCAGCGGCATCGTCGTGCACGAGTCGCACGCAACCGGACGATCGTATTGCGCCAGTCTGGGAATAGACCAGACGGTTGCTGGACGCGTGTGGCACGGCGTCGGCGCCTCGACCCACCGGGCGGTCGTCGACACCCTCGCCGATGCCATATTATGGGGGATTGCGGCGCCGATGCCCAACGGACGTCGACGCCACGTTCATCCATCACAACGGATCGTCCGGCACGTACCTGCCGGTGAAGGAGAAAAGAAAGAAATGGCGACTGTCACTTATGACAAGGCGACCCGGCTCTACCCGGGTTCCAACCGTCCCGCCGTGGACGCGCTCGACCTCGACATCGCGGACGGCGAATTCCTCGTCCTCGTCGGCCCGTCGGGCTGCGGCAAGTCGACCTCCCTCCGCATGCTCGCGGGTCTGGAAGAGGTCAACGACGGCAACATCTTCATCGGCGAGCGCAACGTCACCGACGTGCCGCCGAAGGACCGCGACATCGCGATGGTGTTCCAGAACTACGCGCTGTACCCGCACATGACCGTCGCCGAGAACATGGGCTTCGCGCTCAAGATCGCCGGCGTCGGCAAGGAGGAGCGTGCACAGCGCGTCCTCGAGGCCGCCAAGCTGCTCGACCTGGAGCCGTACCTCGGCCGCAAGCCGAAGGCCCTCTCGGGTGGTCAGCGTCAGCGTGTCGCCATGGGCCGTGCGATCGTCCGCTCCCCCCAGGTGTTCCTCATGGACGAGCCGCTGTCGAACCTCGACGCCAAGCTCCGCGTCCAGACCCGTACGCAGATCGCGTCGCTGACGCGTCGCCTCGGCGTCACCACCGTCTACGTCACCCACGATCAGACCGAGGCGCTCACCATGGGTGACCGCATCGCGGTCCTCAAGGACGGCGTCCTGCAGCAGGTCGGCACCCCGCGCGACCTGTACGCGCAGCCGAAGAACGTCTTCGTCGCCGGCTTCATCGGCAGCCCGGCCATGAACCTCTTCACGGCCGATGTCACCGATGGCGGCATCAAGTTCGGCAACGCGGTCGTCCCGGTCGAGCGCGACATCCTCGCCGCCGCCGGCACCGCCGTGACCATCGGCGTGCGCCCGGAGGACGTCGTCGTGTCGTCCACCGAGGGCAGCGGCCTCAAGGTGACGGTCGACCTCGTCGAGGAGCTCGGCGCCGACGGCTACCTGTACGGCCACTCGGACGTCGACGGCAAGCGCACCGACATCGTCGGCCGCGTCGACGGCCGCGTGCACCCGAACGCCGGCGACACCGTCTTCATCACGCCGAAGCCGGGCCACGTGCACGCCTTCCACGCGGAGTCGGGCGAGCGCCTCGGCGGCGCCGTCGTCGACTGAGGTCGCGCGCACTAGGCTCCAACAGGAATCACACTCTGCCGCAGTCCGTTCCCGGGCTGCGGCAGAGTGCTTTCCCCCTCAGCACCGACACCGGAAGGCACGCTCATGCCCGGCTCCGTCAACATCACCGCCGCGACCGTCGACCCCGCACTGCTCGACCTCCCGTGGAACATCCCACTGGACCAGTGGTCGGCCGAGCACATCGCGCTTCTGCCGAAGGGCATCAGCCGGCACCTCGTGCGCTTCGCGAACCTCTCGGGCTACGTCATCGCCATCAAGGAGACGACGGCCGAGATGGCGCAGCGCGAGTACGACATGCTCCGCACCCTGCAGCGCCTCGACGTGCCCTGCGTCGACCCGGTGGCGGTCATCAAGAACCGCACCGACGACGACGGCAACGAGCTGAACGCCGCCCTCGTCACCCGCCACCTCAAGTTCTCGCTCCCCTACCGCGCGCTGTTCTCGCAGACGCTGCGCCCCGACACCGCCACGCGGCTCGTGGATGCGCTGGCCGTACTGCTCGTGCGCCTCCACATCGTCGGCTTCTTCTGGGGCGACGTGTCGCTCTCCAACACGCTCTTCCGCCGCGACGCCGGTTCGTTCGCCGCGTACCTCGTCGACGCCGAGACCGGCCAGCTGTACGACGGCCTCTCGAACGGCCAGCGCGAGAACGACCTCGAGATCGCCCGCGTCAACATCGCCGGCGAGCTGATGGACCTGGAGGCCGGCGGCCGCATCGACGAGGAGCTCGACCCGATCAGCGTCTCCAACGGCATCGTCGCGGCGTACCGCTCGCTCTGGAAGGAGCTGACCGGCAGCGAGTCGTTCTCGTCGTCCGAGCGCTGGCGCATCAGTCAGCGCGTCGAGCGCCTCAACGAGCTCGGCTTCGACATCGAGGAGCTCGCGATCAAGACCTCCGATGCCGGCACGACGGTTCGCATCCAGCCGAAGGTCGTCGACGCCGGGCACCACCAGCGCCGCCTGCTGCGCCTCACCGGTCTCGACACCGGCGAGAACCAGGCCCGCCGCCTCCTGAACGACCTCGACTCCTACTCCGCCACCCTGGGCAAGCAGGGACTCGACGAGGAGGCGATGGCGCACGAGTGGCTGCTGCGCGTCTTCGAGCCCGTGGTCCGCGCCATCCCGGCGGACCTGAAAGGCAAGCTGGAGCCGGCCGAGGTGTTCCACCAGCTGCTCGAGCACCGCTGGTTCATGTCGCAGCGGGAGGGCCGCGACGTGCCGCTCGCGGAGGCCCTCACGTCGTACATCAACGACGTGCTCCGCCACCGCCGCGACGAGGCCACCGTGATCGCGCCGCCGACGGACACCATGAGCATCCCGACCATCCGGCGCGCCGCCGGCCTCGATGACGACGAGGACGACGACGACTGGCGCTCGAAGGTCTGACCGGACCACGCGCATCTCCTCCGTTGCCCGCGCCCGCACCCGCGAGCGCTAACGGAGGAGATCCTGCGCGCACCACCGCGCGCCTCCTCCGTTCCCTGCGTTCCGGCACCCGGCGAGCGTAGATCTCCTCCGTTGCCCTCGCGGTCGGTAGCGGAGGATCCGGGGTCCGAAATCCGTCCGGATCGAGGGTTGCGGAGGAGATCCGGGCCGTGGTGGAGGGCATCTCCTCCGTTGTCCTCGCGGCGCCCGGGGGCGGTCAGCCCGAGTCGCGCACCCGCAGGATCGCGTCGAGGCCGCGCCGGACGGTCTCGGCGGGCCGGTCCCCCTCCATCAGCTCCAGCAGGAGTTCGCCGCAGGCCCGGCCGAACTCGCGGGGCTGGAGGTCGACGGACGTGATCGGCGGGGTGTGGAACTCCATGATGAGACTGTCCACGCCCGAGACGAGCTTGATGTCGGCGCCCGGCCGCAGACCCAATGACCGGAGCAGGCCCGCGACGCGCACGGCGACCCCGTCGGCGCCGACCAGGATGGCGTCAACGCCCTGCCCCCTCGTCCAGTCCCCCAGTCGAGCAGCGAGCGTCGCGTTCTCTTCGTGGATGGTCGTGAGCAGCACGCGCGGCTCGAGCCGGCGCTCGGCGCACCAGGCGCGGTAGGCCGCCTCGAGCTCCTGCGCCCAGGCGGAGACCTGCTCCACGAGCAGCAGCCCGGGCTTCTGCGCTCCGTGGGCGACGAACCGGTCGAGCACCTCCCGGGTCGTGCGCGTGTTGGGCGACTCGACGATCCCCCACGGGTCGGGGAACCCGGGAGGCGGCGAGTCGCCGGTGACGACGGGCAGGCCCTGACCCAGGATCATCGCCGCGCCTTCGTCGTCGGAGTGCGGCTCGATGAGGATGAACCCGTCGACGGGAGGGAACGACTCGATCCGCGGACTGGTGGGGGTGCTCGGGACGATGAGGAGCGAGAGGTCGGCCTCGTGGAGCCGCTCGGTCAGGCCGAGGGTGGTCTCGGTGTAGTAGCCGAAGTGGACGGCCGACTCGGGCAGGTAGAGCCCGACCGCGCCCGCGCGGGACTGGCGCAGCGCGCGGCCCAGCCGGTTGATGCGGTAGCCGGACTCCTTGGCGATGGCGAGGACCCGCGCGCGCGTCTCTTCCGAGACGCCCTTTTTGCCGTTCAGGGCGAGGGAGACGGCGGCCGCGGAGATGCCCGCGCGCTCGGCGATGTCGGCCAGCGTTGTGGTCGGCATCGTCGCTCCTCTCCTCCGCTGGACGGCCCGGGCGGCGGGTGTCGGGCCCCGATTGCATCCGGGCTCCATCGCATTGTATAGTCCCAGATTAATCGATCAAGTTCTTAATCGATTCAGTTCGGATTCCCCGAGCGATTTCCTCCTTCGCCGCGCAGGTGCGGCGACGAAGAGATGGGTGGCACGTGGCAGTGGAGCTCGACCTCGCGTTCGTCGACGGCATGGTCTTCGACGGCCTCTCGGATGCGCCGCAGCGCCTCGACGTCGGCGTCGCCGGCGGCCGCATCGCCGCTCTCGGTGCGGATGTCGCCGCGGGCATCACCGAGCGCACCCGTGTCGTCGACCTCACCGGCCGCCTCCTGCTCCCCGGGCTCATCGACTCCCACGTGCACCCCGTAGAAGCCGGCGTCGAGCGGCTCAACTGCGACCTCTCGTCCGGCTGGAACCGGGAGGACTACCTCCGCATCATCCGCGAGTACGCGGACGCGAACCCCGAGCGCGAGTGGATCGTCGGCGGCGGCTGGCAGCAGGCCGCCTTCGAGGGCGGCGCGCCGCTCGCTGCCGACCTCGACGCGATCTGCCCCGACCGCCCGATGGTCATCTCCAACCGCGACCACCACAGCGCGTGGGTCAACTCCGAGGCGCTCCGCCGCGCCGGCATCGACCGCGACACCCCGGACCCGGTCGACGGCCGCATCGAGCGCGACGCCGATGGCACCCCCACCGGCACACTCCACGAGGGCGCGCGGATGCTCGCCCTGCGCCTCGCGCCGCACGCCACCGCGGAGGAGCAGTACGCCGGCCTCCTCGAAGCCCAGCGCCACCTCCACTCGTTCGGCATCACCGGCTGGCAGGACGCCCTCATCGGCGACTACGGCAACCACTCCGCCGCCATCGTCGACGCCTACCAGCGCGCGATGGACGAGGATGTTCTGCGCGCCCGCGTCAACGGCGCGATCTGGTGGGAGCGGGAGCGCGGCGAGGAGCAGATCGCCCGCATCGAGGCGCTGCGCGAACGGTTCCAGGACGAGCGGTTCCGCATCACGACGGTCAAGGTGATGCAGGACGGCATCGTCGAGAACCGCACCGCCGCCATGATCGAGCCCTACCTCCACCGCTGCGGCCCGGGCGAGGTGCACGACGACGGCATCTCGTTCGTCGACCCCGACCTCCTGGCCGGCTACGTCTCGCGCCTCGACGCCCTGGGGTTCCAGGTGCACTTCCACGCGATCGGCGACCGCGGCGTGCGGGAGTCGCTGGATGCCGTGGAGGCCGCGCGCGCGGCGAACGGCGATAGCGGCGTGACCCATCACATCGCCCACCTGCAGGTCGTGCACCCCGACGACCGCGCGCGGTTCGCCTCCCTCGGCGTCGCCGCGAACATCCAGCCGCTCTGGGCGTGCTACGACCCGCAGATGGTCGAGCTCAACGTGCCGCTGCTCGGCGCCGAGCGCACCACGACCCAGTACCCCTTCGCCTCGCTCCTCGCCGGCGGCGCGAACCTCTGCGCCGGCTCGGACTGGCCGGTCACGAGCCCGGACCCGTGGCTCGGCATCCACGTCGCGGTCAACCGCCGGATGCCCGCGTGGCACCCGGATCACAACACCGAGGCGTTCCTCCCGAGCGAGGCCCTGCGCCTCGCCGACGCCCTGCGCGCCTACACCCACGGCGCCGCACGCATCAACGGCCGCGACGACCTCACCGGGTCGATCGCGGTGGGCAACTGGGCCGATCTGGCCGTCGTCGACCGCGACCCGTTCGCCCACCCGGCGGACACGATCGCCGACACCCGCACCATCGAGACCTTCGTCGCCGGGGAGTCCGTGTACGCGGCCGTCCCCGCCGCGATCTGACGGTCGCGCCCCGCACAGCACACCCCCAAGGAGACAGCACCATGAGAAATCGCACCCTCACCGTCCTCGCCGTGGCCGCCGTCGCCGCCGTGCTCACCGGCTGCTCCAGCGGCGCCGCGGGCAGCGCGGACCGGCAGACCGCCCTCACCGACCTGAAGATCGAGAAGAGCTCCGCCGCGGCCGAGCTGCTGCCCGCCGACATCCAGAAGGCCGGCAAGCTCGTCATCGGCGTCGACCCGACCTACGCGCCCAACGAGTTCAAGGACAAGAACGGCGACCCCATCGGCTGGGAGATCGACCTGATCGATGCCGTCGCCGCGAAGCTCGGCGTGAAGACCGACTACCGTGTCGCCAAGTTCGACAACATCGTCCCGAGCATCCTCGGCGAGAAGTACGACATGGGCCTCGGCGGGTACTACGACACCAAGAAGCGGGAAGAGACGCTCGACATGGTCGACTTCTTCACCGCCGGCAACCAGTTCGCCTCCCCCTCCGCCAAACCGATCACCGACGAGCTGGACGTCTGCGGCCTGAAGGTCGCTGTGCAGAACGGCGGATCCGCGCCGCTCGTCTACCTGCCCGAGGTCGACAAGAAGTGCGAGGCGGCCGGCAAGGAGAAGGTCACGCAGCTCGGCTACGACACGCAGGACGACGCGACCGCGGCCGTCACGCTCGGGCGCGCGGACGCGATGGTCGCCGACTCCCCCGTCATCGGCTACGCCGCGAAGCTCAGCAAGGGCAAGCTCGTCACCTCGCCGATCTACGACTCCCTGCTGTCGGGCACCCCGGTGAAGAAGGACCGCGGCGACTTCGCCAAGGCCATCCTCGCCGCGCTGCAGGACCTGCAGAAGGACGGCAGCTACACGAAGATCCTCACCTTCTGGGGCGTGGAGAACGGCGCCCTCGACACCATGCAGATCAATGGCGCGACCGAATAGCGCCTCCGGCGCCGGTCTCCACCCGGTGACCGGCGCCCCGGCGATCCGCTCGACCCCGGTGCGCCACCCGTGGCGTGCCGTCGCCGGCGTGGTCATCATTCTCGCGATCGTCCTCTTCGTCATCGACGCCGGCCGGCGGGAGGCCTATGACTGGAGCGCGTTCGCGGAGTACCTCTTCGACCCGCGCATCGTGCAGGCCGCCGGCGTGACGCTCCTGCTCACGGTGCTGTCGATGGTCATCGCCGTGCTGCTCGGTGTGCTGCTGGCGGTCATGCGCCAGAGTCCGAACCCCATCCTGCGCTGGGCGTCCGGCGTGTTCATCTGGATCTTCCGCGGCACCCCGGTCTACGTGCAGCTCGTCTTCTGGGGACTCCTCTCGACGATCTACCGGACCATCGAGATCGGCATCCCGTTCCAGCAGCCCTGGCTCGTCTTCGAGAGCATCGACCTGTTCGACGTGTTCTGGATCGCCGTGTTCGGTCTCGCGCTCAACGAGGCCGCCTACATGGCCGAGATCGTGCGCGCCGGCCTGCTCTCGGTCGACCTCGGGCAGAAGGAGGCGTCGACCGCCCTCGGCCTCACCCGGTCGCAGATGATGCGCAAGATCGTGCTGCCGCAGGCGATGCGCGTGATCATCCCTCCGACCGGCAACGAGGTCATCTCGATGCTGAAGACCACGTCCCTCGTCACGGCCGTGCCGTTCAGCCTCGATCTCTACACCCGCTCGCGCGACATCTCGGCGGAGACGCTCAACCCCATCCCCCTGCTCCTGGTGGCGTCGGTCTGGTACCTGGCGTTCACCTCGCTGATGATGATCGGCCAGCACTTCTTGGAGCGGCGATTCGCCCGCGGCTTCGACCAGCGCAGCGGCGAGCACCTCCCCGAGCCGATGCCCGAGA
The DNA here is from genome assembly GCF_013410615.1 of Leifsonia naganoensis. Lineage (NCBI taxonomy): Bacteria > Bacillati > Actinomycetota > Actinomycetes > Micrococcales > Microbacteriaceae > Leifsonia > Leifsonia naganoensis. Next base: position 2,904,089 of record NZ_JACCHJ010000001.1, on the reverse strand, counting down.
CGGCGGCGGTCGGCGCGACGGGTGCGGACCCGTCGGCCCCTCCGGCTCCCCCCACTCAGACGGAAGGAGCGGGACGATGACCGACACCGCGAGCGGCGCCCGGCCGATGGTCCGGGCCGAGGAGGTCCACAAGGCCTACGGCAACCACCACGTGCTCAAGGGCGTCTCGCTCGACGTTCACCAGGGCGAGGTGGTCTGCGTGATCGGGCCCTCCGGCTCCGGCAAGTCGACCTTCCTGCGCTGCATCAACCATCTCGAGAGCATCGACGGTGGACGCATCCTGGTCGACGGCTCCCTGATCGGGTACCGCCAGGCGGGAGACCGGCTGCACGACCTCAAGCCCAAGGAGGCCGCGGCGCAGCGCCGGGACATCGGGATGGTGTTCCAGCGGTTCAACCTGTTCCCCCACCTCTCGGTGCTCGAGAACGTGACGACCGCCCCGATCATGGTCGGCGGGCAGAAGCCCGAGCAGGCCGCCGCCCGTGCCCGTGAGTTGCTCGACCGGGTCGGCCTGGGTGCCAAGGCCAACGCCTATCCCGGGCAGCTCTCCGGCGGTCAGCAGCAGCGCGTGGCGATCGCGCGCGCGCTGGCGATGGACCCGAAGCTCATGCTGTTCGACGAGCCGACCTCCGCACTCGACCCGGAGCTCGTCGGCGAGGTGCTCGACGTCATGAAGGGGCTCGCCCAGTCGGGCATGACGATGGTCGTCGTCACCCACGAGATCGGCTTCGCCCGGGAGGTCGGCGACACCCTCGTCTTCATGGACGGCGGCGTTGTGGTCGAGTCGGGTGACCCGCGCGCGATGATCGCCGACCCGCAGCACCAGCGCACCCGCGCATTCCTCTCACACGTGCTCTGACGCCGCCATCCGTTCCGGACTTCTGCACGCTCGCGCACCGCGTGTCGCGTACGCAAGTCCGGAACGGATGGCGTCGTGCTACTTCGCGGACTCGGCGCGCAGCTTCGCGATCTCGTAAAGGGTGACGCTGACGGCGATGCCCGCGTTGAGGGACTCCGTCGCGTCGCTGATCGGGATGGAGACGACGGCGTCGCAGGTCTCGGTGACGAGGCGGGACAGGCCCTTGCCCTCGCTGCCGACGACGATGACGACCGGCCGGTCGGCGAACGACAGGCCGGGCAGCGAGACGTCGCCGCCGCCGTCGAGACCGAGGACGAAGACACCCGCCTGCTTGTACGCCTTGAGCGTCTGGGTCAGGTTGGCGGCCATCGCGACGGGCGTGCGGGCGGCGGCACCGGCGGAGGTCTTCCACGCGGAGGCGGTCATGCCGACCGACCGGCGCTGCGGCACGATGACGCCCTGGCCGCCGAACGCGGCGGTCGAGCGGATGATCGCGCCGAGGTTGCGCGGGTCGGTGATGCCGTCGAGGGCCACGAACAGCGGCGTCTCACCCTTGCGCAGGGTGAGATCCAGCAGCTCACCCGGGTGCGCGTACTCGTACGGCGGCACCTTGAGCGCGACGCCCTGGTGCACGGCATCGCGGCCGGCGAGGCGGTCGAGCTCGGGGCGCATGATCTCCAGCACCGGGATGCCGCGGCCGGTCGCGATGGAGAGGATCTCCTTCATCCGGTCGTCCATCTCCACACGCGCGGCGATGTACAGCGTCGTGGCCGGGATGCGCGCGCGCAGAGCCTCGAGCACGGAGTTGCGGCCGGTGACGATCTCGCTCTCGTCTCCAGACTTGGCGCGACGTGCAGCGCCGGAGGCACCGCGCGGTGCGGCGTCACGACCGCCGCGCCCCGCCTGCTTGGCCGCGGCGCGCTCGCGCAGCACCTTGGCCTTGTGCGCGACGTGGTACTCGCGGTCCTCCGCCTTCGGCGTCGGGCCCTTGCCCTCGAGCGCCCGGCGCCCGTTGCCGCCGCTGCCGACCTGGGCGCCCTTGCGCCCCTTCCTCACGGCGCCGCCGCGGGACTTGCCACCCGAACTCTTCATGCTTCGATACTCCAATGCGACCCCGTCGGGGTGTCTTCGATGGTGATGCCCGCGCCGATCAGCTCGTCGCGGATGCGGTCGGCAGAGGCGAAGTCGCGCGCCTGCCGGGCGGCCTGACGGTCGTCGAGCAGTCGCGAGACGAGCTGGCCGAGCGCCGCGTCGGCGGCGGACGAGCCCGAACGGCTCCACTGCGGGGACAGCGGGTTGATGCCCAGGACCTCGGTCATCGCGAGGGCCTGACCGCGCGCGGATGCGGCGGCCTCCAAGTCTTCCGCATCCAGCGCCGCGTTTCCTGAGCGCACGGTGTCGTGCAGCACGGCGAGCGCCTGCGGCACGGCGAGGTCGTCGTCCATCGCCGCGGCGAACGCGTCGGGGACGACCTCGGCGCCGCTGCCGGCGAAGCGGGTGCCGGCGAGCCGGCGGTCGACGCGCTCGAAGAAGCCGGCGATGCGGTCGAGGGCCGCCTCCGCCTCGGCGAGCGAACCGTCGTGGAAGTCGATGGTGGAGCGGTAGTGCGCCGAGCCGAGGTAGTAGCGGACGACGAGCGGGCGCGCGGCGCCGAGCAGGTCGGCCGCGTAGACCGAGTTGCCGAGCGACTTGCTCATCTTCTGCCCGTTGACGTGCACCAGGCCGTTGTGCACCCAGTAGTTGGCGAAGGCGTCGCCCGCCGCGGTCGACTGGGCCAGCTCGTTCTCGTGGTGCGGGAAGCGCAGGTCGAGGCCGCCGCCGTGGATGTCGAACTGCGGTCCGAGGTAGCGCCGCGACATCGCGGAGCACTCGATGTGCCAGCCCGGACGTCCGTCGCCCCACGGGGAGGGGAAGGCCGCCGACTCGGGCTCGTCCGCCTTGCGGCCCTTCCAGAGGGCGAAGTCGCGCGGGTCGCGCTTGTCGCGCGGGTCGGCGTCGGCCGCCGCCTCCATGTTGTCGATGCTCTGCCGGGTGAGCTCGCCGTACGCGGCCCAGCTCTTCACGTCGAAGTAGACGTCGCCGGAACCGTCGGCGGCGGCGTACGCGTGCCCGCGCTCGATCAGCCGCGCGATGAGCTGCTGCATCTGCGGGATGCTGGCGGTCGCACGCGGCTCGTACGTCGGCGGCTGCACGCCGAGCGCCGTGTAGCCGGCGGTGAACTCCAGCTCGAAGCGGTAGGCCAGCGCCCACCACTCCTCGCTGCTGCCCTCGGCCTGCGCCGCGGCGGCGTTGATCAGGATCTTGTCGTCGATGTCGGTGACGTTGCGCACGAGGGTGACGTCGAGCCCGCGATAGGTGAGCCAGCGGCGCAGCTGGTCGTAGACCAGGGCCGAACGCAGGTGCCCGATGTGCGGCGACGACTGGACGGTGGGACCGCACACGTACATCCCCACGGCGCCGGGGCGGAGGGGGACGAAGTCGCGCAGGGCGCCGGCCTTCGTGTCGTAGAGTCGCAGAGTCACGGCATACAGCCTACGGGCCGCGCGCCTCCGCCGCTCAGCGCGGGAGCAGCAGGGCGGTCGCGAAGACGGCGACGCCCTCCCCGCGGCCGGTGAAGCCGAGACCGTCGGTGGTCGTCGCACTGACCGCGACCGGGGCTCCGAGCACCGCCGAGAGCACCTCCTGCGCCTCCGCCCGCCGGGGCGAGAAGATCGGTCGGTTGCCGACGATCTGCGCGGCGACGTTGCCGATCCGGTAGCCGACCTCCTCGACGAGGCGGCGGGTCTCGGCCAGGAAGACCTCGCCGCGCGCGTCGGCGAAGCGCGGGTCGCCGGTTCCGAAGACGCTGCCGATGTCGCCCAGGCCTGCCGCCGACAGCAGAGCGTCGACGATGGCGTGCGCGACCGCGTCGCCGTCGCTGTGCCCGGCGAGGCCGCGCTCGCCCGGCCAGTGCAAGCCGGCGAGCCAGAGCTCGGCGTCGGCGTCGAACGCGTGGGTGTCGCTGCCGAACCCGGTGCGCGGGGCGGCGGAGGCGCCGAGCAGCTCTTCGGCCCGGCGCAGATCCCACGCCGTGGTGATCTTGAACGCGTGCGCGTCGCCCGGCACGACGGAGACGGGATGGCCCGCTGCGGCGACGAGTCCGGCGTCGTCGGTCTCGTCCCGCTCGGCGGCGGCGTACGCGGCCAGCAGCTGGTCGCGCGGGAAGCCCTGGGGGGTCTGGATGGCCGAGAGCGCCGAGCGGTCGACCGTCTCGTGCACCGCGCCGTCGCCCGAGACGCGCTTGATCGTGTCGCTCACCGGCAGACCGGGGATGATGCCGTGCCCGGTCGCGCGGACCGCGGAGACGACGGCGTCGAAGAGGGAGGGCGGGGTCAGGGCGCGCGCGGCGTCGTGGACGAGCACGATATCCGCACTCGGCACCAGGGCGGCGAGCCCCGCGGCGACGGACTGCTGCCGGGTGTCCCCGCCGGCCACGACCACGACCGGCGCGAGATCGCCGAGCGTCGCGTCGGCGAGCGCCCGTGCCTCGTCCACCCGTTCGCGCGGCGCGACCACGATCGTCTGCACCGGCTCGGCCAGGCCGCGCACGGCGGCGAGCGAGCGCTCGAGCAGGGTCCGGCCGGCCAGCCGGACGAACGCCTTGGGGAGCCCGGCGCCCAGCCGGGTGCCGCTCCCGGCGGCGACGACGACGACGGCCACGCGAGGGTCCGGGATGCTGCTGTTCACCCCACGAGACTACCGGGACGCCCCTGCCGCCCGGCGTGGGCCGGACGGCAGGGGCGCCGGGAGGGGTCAGGCCGCGCGGCGGCGTCGTCCCCGGATCAGCAGCGCCGTCGCGCCGCCCCCGATCAGGAGGAGCGCCAGTGCCGCGGCCGCGACCGGGAGCGTGCTGCCCGTGTCGGCGAGGCCGCCGGCGGCCGCCGCGCCTCCACCGGTCGCACCGGTCGTGCCGGTCGCCTCGATCACGACGCCGATGCTCCACAGCTCACCGGCCGCCGTGCGGACGACGAGTCGGTGGGAGCCGGCCGTCGCATCCACCGGGATGGTGCCGAGCAGGGTGACCGCCCGGCCGTCGCCGACCGCGGACGCAATCGTGACCGGCGTCGAGTGGAACTCGAGCGCGTACTCCGTCCCGACCACCGTCGGGTCGACCGCGACGGTCACGGCATCCCCCGGCTTCAGTGTCGCTCCGTCGGTCAGCGCGTGTCCGGCGGCGTCCGTCACTCCCGAGACGGTTGCGACCGGGTCGGGTGCCTTGGCCCCCACCACCACCGTGTTCGAGGCGATCGTGGCGGGCGCGAACCCGTCCGCGGTCGCCGTGACGGAGACGCTCAGCGGCAGTCCCTCGTCCGCGGGCTGCGGCGTGTAGGAGGCTGCAGCCGCGTCGGTCACGACCGCGACGCCGTCCACCAGCCAGGTGTACCGCAGGGTCGCCCCCGCGGGATCCGTCGACGGAGTCGCCGTCACCGGCTCGGCGACACGAGCGCCGGCGAGGTCGGGCACCATGAGCACGATCTCCCGCGCCAACGTCACCGTGTAGGTGCTCGTCGCGGAACCGTCCTCACTGGTGACGACGACGGAGCCGACGTAGCCGTTGGTCGCGGAGGGCTGGGTGACGACGGTCTTCGCCTTGGCGTCCACCGGCACGGCCGCGACCTGCGGAACGGCCGCCCCGCGGGTCGCGACGGTGTAACCGGTGGTGCCGGTCGCGAACCCGGCGACCGGGTCGCCGCCGACGCTGAGCGCGGCGAGGCCGGCGACGGTTCCCGCGCCCGCGGTCCGGGCGTAGATCTGCACCTCGGCGATCGTCATGTGCGTGTTGGCGTACGCGGTCATCACGATCCGCACCTTCGAGGTGTTCACGCCGCCGAGCGCGACGTCGACGATCGGCGCCGTCCCGTCGGCCGGGATCGGCACGGCGGTCGGCGAGCCCGGAGCGTCGAGCCAGTTGCCGGAGGCGTCCGCGTACTGGACGGTGATCTGGCTCGGCCAGCTCGTGGTCGAACCGTCCTTGTAGGCGTAGAGCGTGACGTGGTTCACCGTCTGCGTGCCGCCCAGGTCGTACGTGAGCGTGCTCGAGGTCGGCTTGTTCGTCGACACCCAGTTCGACCAGCCCTTGTCGGCGAGGTTGCCGTTGCGGGTGTTGTCGGCGGAGTAGCCGGACTCGGTGGAGGTCGCGGTCGCCTTCGTCGTGGTGTCGACGGCGACGTTGCGCTCCGACGGGGTGGTGACGATCAGCGACAGGGTCGCCGGGAGCGCCGGAGCCGCCGGGTCGTTGGACGCCGCGGTCCCCGGGACCGTCACGACGCCGGGGTTCGCGAGCGTCGCATCCGTGACGCCGCTCCAGTCCCAGGTCACGGCGGCATCATGCGTCGCACCGGAGGCTCCGACGTGGGCGGGCACCGTGGCGGGGGCCGCCGCGCGAACCGTTGCCGCGGACGCGCCCGCGAACGTGGTGAGCGACACCGGGTCCGTGCGGCTGTAGCCGCCGACATCCACCGTCGCGATCGCGGAGTCGAAGGCCTGGCCGTAGAGGTCGGTCCCGGAGCCGTGCACCGTGATCGTGCCCGGCGTGCTCCAATCGATGCCGGCCGTGTTCCAGGTGACCAGGACGGGCGAACCCGCACCGCCGCGGTAGACCGGGACCACCGTCGACGGGAGAGCCGGAGCAGTCCCCGCGAGGGTCGCGACGGCGACCGGCTGCACCGAGACGAGCGCCGTGTCCTGGAGCGTCCAGAGCTGGTTCGCGCCCGTATTCGATCCGTAGACGCCGACCGGGGCGTTCTCGGCGGTCGACTGACCGCCCACGTCGAGCACCGAGCCGGCGGCGACGCTCAGGAGGCTGTACCGCGCGCCGTCGACGGTGGACAGCATCCACTGCGCCGACGCGTCGGTCGCGGCCGCACCGTCCGCGAGCGCCTTCACGGCGGTCCCGGCGGAGGTCGCCGTGAGGTACCGGCCGGAGCCGTCCTGCAGGGTGTAGCGCTCGGTGTTCGCCGCGCCGGACGTCAGCTTGCGCACGGTCCACGCCTGGGTGGAGGCCGCCGACGCCGTGGTCGCGGACGAGGTGATGGTCGCGGTGCCGGTGGCGCTGCCCGTCAGGTTCTTCCCGCTCTGCACGCCGCGCAGCTGGTAGGAGTGGCCGTCCTGCAGCGGGACGGCCGTCTCGGCGACACCGTGCACGCCGCGCACGACGAGGGTGGTGACCGACTTCGCCGGCACCGTGACGCGGGCGGATTTCGCCCCCGCGTCGACCGGGATCGCCGCCTTCTCCACCAGGGCGTTCGCCGTCGGATCGCTGGCGGGCGACTCGGTGGTGACGATCGGGGTGACCGTCGCACCGGCGTCGACGACGCCGAACTTCGTGAGGTCGAGAGTGAGGTCCTCGGGCGTGGTGCCGGCGTTCGTGTGGACGAGCGTGACCGTCGTGCCGTCCGCACCGAGGGCGGTCGTGGTCGCGGTGTTCGTCGACGGGATGATGTGGTCGCCCGGGCGGATGTAGTGCGTGAAGTTGCGCACGGTGTTGTACTTGGCGTTCGTCACGACCTTGCACGACGGGTCCGCGTCGCCGTCGGCGAGACGGCGCACCGAGTTCCCGTCGGCGTTGCAGTCGAAGTCGATGTCGATGCTGCCCCAGTTGAGCTTCTCGACCTTCTGCATGTTGTAGTAGTCCTCGACCGGCTGCCAGAAGACCCAGGCGCTCGGCTCGAGCTCGCGCAGGTCGTCCGTGATGTGCGTCGCCATGCCGATGCCGTTGTTGATGTTGGTCTGGTTGTTGACGCCGGTGCCGTCCCAGTCGCCCTCGACCTCGCTCATCCAGAGGTCCTTGCCGTTGGCCTTCGCGACGTCGCGCACCTGGGTGCGGCCGCTCGTCCCGTAGGTGTGCACGTTGAGCTGGTCGACGGCCGCCTTCGACTGCTGCGACCAGCCGTTCCAGTCGGTGATGAAGGTGGAGGGGTTGGTCTCGTCCATCGCCGAGATGCTGGCGTCGGTGGTCGTCCCGCTCTTCGCGAGCTCGGCCTGCAGCGCCTTGATCACCGTGTCCTGCAGCGCGGGCCCGATGTGGGCGCCCTCCTGGCCGCCCTTCTTCGGCCAGCCGGTCGCGGAGTCGATGGTCGTGCCCCAGTAGTTCGTGTTCGGCTCGTTGAACGGGTCGATGGTGTCGAAGCTGATCCCGCTGGTCTGCTCGATGTGCTGCACGACCGTCTTCAGGTACGTGACGTAGTCCGAGACGCTCGAGGTCTTCAGCTGGTCGCTCGAGGCGTTGAAGTTGCCGGAGACGTAGCCGCTGTTGGTCATGAAGTACGGCGGGGAATTGCTGAACGCCTCCCACTTCGTGATCTTGTCCTTCAGCGCGTCGATCCACCAGCGCTGGGTCGCATCGGCGGTGAAGTCGTAGGAGGCGGGGTCGTCCGCATCCCAGGCCGCGGCGAGGCGGTCGCGGTCGGCGTAGGTGCTCGTGATGGCGCCCTGGGCGTCTGTGGCGGTCACGTCCGGGTTCCACCAGCCGTCGACGGCGCCGCCGGCCCGCAGGTAGGAAGGCACGTCGGTGGCGTTGCCGCCGCCGATGTTGTACCGAGCGATGTTGAGGTTGAGCCCGTCACTGCCGAAGACCTTGTCGAACAGGTCCTGGCGCACGGCCTCGGGATACCCGCCGGTCGCGTTCGCGAACCAGACGAGGCTGGTGCCCCAGCCCTCGAACGCGGCGTTCTGATAGGCGGGGTTCGGAGTGATGCTGACCGCGGTGGCGGTGGCTGCTGCGGCGGGGTTCGGAGGAGCCGGGATGCTGACCACGCTTCCGGCCGCGGCGAGGGAGCCGACGGCGAAAGAGGCGAGCAGCAGCCGTCGAAGACGTGACGACACTGTCAGGTGACCTTTCGATTCTGGTGATGTTGACGTCAACATGTTTACGTCAACATGGCCGAGTCTGGCCTACGCCTCCCGCCGAAGTCAACGCCTGATCTCGGAGCGGGCGTCACATGACGGCGCGCATTCCCGCGGCGACATGTCCCCACAACGTATGCGGCCCCGCGACCAGGAAGGTCGCGGGGCCGCAGGAAAAAGCAGGTGAGTCGCTAGGACGCGAGGACCTCGTCGAGCAGGCTGGAGGCCTTCTCGTCATCGGTCTTCTCCGCCAGGGCGAGCTCGGAGATCAGGATCTGGCGAGCCTTCGCCAGCATGCGCTTCTCGCCGGCCGAGAGGCCGCGGTCCTGATCGCGGCGCCAGAGGTCGCGCACGACCTCCGAGACCTTGATGACGTCGCCCGACGCCAGCTTCTCCAGGTTCGCCTTGTATCGGCGGGACCAGTTGGTGGGCTCCTCGGTGAACGGAGCGCGCAGGACCTCGAAGACGCGGTCCAGGCCCTCTTTGCCGATCACGTCGCGGACGCCGACGAGGTCGACGTTCTCAGCGGGGACCTCGATGGTCAGGTCTCCCTGGGTCACGTTGAGCTTGAGGTACAGCTTCTCTTCACCCTTGATGATTCGTTTCTTGACCTCGGTGATCGTTGCAGCACCGTGATGGGGGTAAACGACGGTTTCGCCAACCTCGAAAAGCATAGATATGTTGTCCCTTCAGCAAAGAATAGGATACCACACGAGGCACATGCTAAGGTTCGCCCTCGCACCCTCCCGGGCCCCCGAAGCGCCCTCGCGCATACGCTAAACTCGACTCGAATCTCCGCTTTCTGACAAGGCTGCACCGCGCCGTCGAGCGGAACGATCGGGAGGGTCATCCAGTGAAAGCTCGAGTCGCGGCGTCCGTCGTCCTCGCCCTGACGGTTGCATTCGGCACCGCGGGCTGCGGCCTCATCGCCCCGCAGGCCACCACCAAGCACTACGACGCGAGCGACGGCGTCAGCGGCAGCGTCGGCACCATCGACGTGCGCAACGCGATCATCGTCACCGACGCGTCCGGCGGCACGGTCGGCAGCCTCGTCGTGACCCTCGTGAACACCGGCTCGACCGCTCAGCGCGTCACCGTCACGGCCGGTGACAAGAGCACCGAGCCCGCGTACGTGACCGTCGACGCCGGCCAGACCAAGAAGGTCGGCACCGAGCCGAAGTCGACCTCCGGCAACGTCTTCTTCTCGCCGTTCTCGACGCTCCCCGGCAGCCTCTTCCCCGTCTACTTCCAGTACGGCGACCAGACCGGCGTCCAGCTGCAGGTGCCCGTCCTCGACGGCGCGCTCCCCGAGTACGGGGACCTCGTCCCGCCGACCGCACTGCCGACGGCCACGCCGACCGCCGTCCCGACGCCGGGAGAGACGTCGACTCCGGCTCCGACGGAGACCGCTGCTCCGTAGTCCGCGCCACCACGTACGACGAAGCCGCCCCTCACTGCGAGGGGCGGCTTCGTCGTTCCGCGGTCGAGACCGCGCGTCAGGCGTTGAAGCGGTAGCCGAGGCCGCGCACCGTCACGAGCATCTGGGGCTCGGAGGGGCTCTCCTCGATGCGCGACCGGATGCGCTTGATGTGCACGTCGAGCGTCTTCGTGTCTCCGAAGTAGTCGCTCCCCCACACCCGGTCGATGAGCTGACCGCGGGTGAGCACGCGCCCGGCGTTGCGGAGCAGCAGCTCCAGCAGCTCGAATTCCTTCAGCGGCATGGAGATCTCGGAGCCGTTCACGGCGACGGTGTGGCGGTCCACGTCCATGCGGACGGTACCGGCCTCCAGGATGCCGTCGTCCTCGAGCTCCTCCGCGTCGACCCGGCGGCGGAGCACCGCGCGGATGCGGGCGAGCAGCTCGCGCGACGAGTACGGCTTGGTCACGTAGTCGTCGGCCCCGAGTTCCAGCCCCACGACGATGTCCACCTCGGAGTCCTTGGCGGTCAGCATGATGATCGGCACGTTCGAGCGCGAGCGGATCTCGCGGCAGACCTCGGTGCCCGGGATGCCCGGGAGCATCAGGTCGAGCAGCACCAGGTCGGCGCCGCCCTTGTCGAACTCGGCGAGGGCGGTCGGGCCGTCCTCGGCCACGGTCACCTCGTAGCCCTCACGGCCGAGCAGGTACGCGAGCGGCTCGCTGAGCGCGGCCTCATCCTCGACGAGCAGGATGGATGTCACAGGTTCTCTCCTATCGGGGGACGAACGGTGGAGGCTTCGGGCAGCCGGATGGTGAAGGTGGAGCCGCGGCCGGGCTGCGACCAGACGCGCACCTCGCCGCCGTGGTTCTGCACGGCGTGCTTGACGATCGACAGGCCGAGGCCCGTGCCGCCCGTGTTGCGCGAGCGGGCCTGGTCGACCCGGAAGAACCGCTCGAACACGCGGTCCAGGTCGTCCTCCGGGATGCCCTCGCCCTGGTCGGTGACCGCGATCTCGACGACGCCGTCGAGGGTGCGGACGCCGATGCCGACGCGGGACTCGTCCGGCGAGTACTGGATGGCGTTGGAGATGAGGTTGTCGACCGCGGTGACGAGCAGGCTCTCGTTGCCGAGCACCTCCGCGGCCTTCTCCCCGCGCATGGCGATCTCGATGCCGCGCGCCTCCGCCGCCACCCGGTTCTGGTCGATGGCGGCCTTCACGATCTTCGCGGCGGAGAGGGTGCGGGCGTCGCCGAGCGCATCGGTGGCCTGCAGCCGGCTGAGCTCGATGATGTCGCGGGTGATGCGGGCCAGGCGGTCCGCCTCCTCGCTCAACCGGTGCGCGAACCGCCGTACCTGCTCGGGATCGTCGGAGGCGCCGTCCAGGGCCTCTGCGAGCAGGCCGACCGCGCCGATCGGGGTCTTCAGCTCGTGGCTGATGTTCGCCACGAAGTCGCGGCGCACCGAGTCGAGGCGGAACGACTCCGTGCGGTCCTCCGCGAGCAGCAGGATGTAGCGGGACCCGAGGCGGGCGACCCGCACGCTCAGATGGATGTTCGCGTCGCCGAACGGGCCGCGGGCCAGCTCGCACTCCTCCGTCACCGGTTCGCCGGAGCGGCGGACGCGGTCGACGAGCTCGACGAGGTGCGGGTGCACCAACGTCCCCCCCCACACCAGGCCGATGGCGTGCGCGCCCGGGGAGGCCTTGATCACGTTGTTGGACGGGTCGATCACGACGCCGGCCGACTCCATCGCGTCGAGCACCTGGTCGACGCCGTCGGGCACGGCCGGGTTCACCACGGCCGCGGCGTGGTCGCCGCGCCGGGCGGCGATGTGCAGGATCCACACGAATCCGGCGCCGACGGCGAGGCCCAAGCCCAGCGAGAGCAGCACCAACCAGGCGGAGTCCATGCGGCAAGCGTATGGGATGGCGGAACGCGCGGGTGGCCGCGTGCCCCGTTCCGCCGCGTGTTTTCGCGGGTACGTTAGACAGTGTTCGGGCTCAGGTCACCCACTGTTAACCTGGTGCGGCGAACATGCTGAGCGGGGTCATTCGACCCCCGCATCCCGCGTGCCCGCGCACGCCCAGGAAGGATCCCACCCCCCATGCGCGAAGTTTTCCAGCAGGAGCTGGCCGAAGTCCAGGACCGCCTGGTCGAGATCGCCGAGCTCGTCGTCCGCTCGATCCAGGATGCGACGCGGGCCTTCAACGAGTCCGACGTGTCGCTCGCCGAGGACGTCATCGCCAACGACAAGAAGATCGACGAGCTCACCGTGCTCCTCGACGAACTCTCCATCCAGATCCTCGCCCGGCAGCAGCCGGTCGCGCGCGACCTGCGCATCGTCGTGAGCGCGCTGCGCATCAGCGCGTCGCTCGAGCGGATGGGCGACATGGCCGAGCACATCGCCCAGCTCTCCCGCTACCGCTTCCCCGACAAGGTCGTGCCGAAAGGCCTGCGCAGCACCTTCGCCGAGATGGGGCGCCTCGACGTCGCCATCGCGGAGAAGCTCGCCGAGCTCCTGCGCTCCCAGGACATCCGACTCGCGGACGAGATCCGCAACGACGACGACGACGTCGACGAGCTGCACGCCAGCGTGTTCGACAAGGTCCTCGGCGAGACCTGGAAGGGTCAGGCCGTCGACACCGTCGACGCGACCCTCGCCTCCCGGTACCACGAGCGCTTCGCGGACCACGCGGTCTCGATCGCCAAGAAGGTGCAGTACCTCGCGACCGGCGACTGGGCTCCCGAGCTCGCCTCCTGAACCCACCCGCTCCGTAGCCGCCGAGCACAGGAAAAGGGCTCCCGAATCGTCGATTCGGGAGCCCTTTTCCTGTGCTCGGGGGCTGGCGGCTACTTCTTGCCCTGCGCGGCGACCGCGGCGGCACCGGCGGCGGCGGCCTCCGGGTCGAGGTAGTAGGCCGGCTCGGTCGGGCGGAAGTCCGCGTCGAGCTTGTAGACCAGGGGGATGCCGGTCGGGATGTTGAGCTCGGCGATGTCGTCGTCCGAGATGCCGTCGAGGTGCTTCACCAGCGCCCGCAGCGAGTTGCCGTGCGCGGTGACGAGCACCGTCTTGCCCTCCGCGAGGCTGACCGTGATGTCGGACTCCCAGTACGGGAGCATGCGCTCGATGACGTCCTTCAGGCACTCGGTGCGCGGCAGGTCGTCGCCGAGGCCGGCGTAGCGAGGGTCGTGCGCCTGCGAGAACTCGCTGTCGTCGTCGAGGGGCGGCGGCGGCACGTCGAACGAGCGGCGCCAGAGCTGGAACTGCTCGGGGCCGTACTTCTCCAGCGTCTCGGCCTTGTCCAGGCCCTGCAGGGCGCCGTAGTGGCGCTCGTTGAGTCGCCACGTGCGCTTCACGTCGATCCAGAGCCGGTCGGAGACGTCGAGCGCGTAGTTCGCGGTCTGGATCGCGCGCGTGAGCACGGACGTGTAGAGGATGTCGGGCTGCAGGCCGGACTCGGCGAGCAGCTCGCCGGCACGCTTGGCCTCGGTGACGCCCTGCTCGCTGAGCCGGACGTCCACCCAGCCGGTGAACAGGTTCTTCTGGTTCCACTCGCTGTTGCCGTGGCGGAGGAGGATCAAAGTGTAGGGCGCGGACATGGCTCCTAATCTACCGTGCCGGGTACGGCAGACTGGAGCGATGGCTTCCGGTGCGATCGGCACGGTGACGCGTGGCACGACCAACACCAACCGGCTGCGCCGTGTCGACCGCTGGGTCGCGGCCCAGCCGGTGCTCCGGCGTACCCACGACCCGCTCGTCGTCGACCTCGGCTACGGCGCCAGCGGCGTGACCGCGCTCGAACTGCACCAGCGGCTGGCGAAGGCGCGACCGGATGTCGAGGTCGTCGGCCTGGAGATCGAGCCGGCCCGGGTGCGCACCGCCGAGGAGCAGCTCGTGGCGGTGCGCGCCGGGCAGACCGGCTTCGCGCCCGACGCGCGCATCCGCTTCGCCCTCGGCGGCTTCGAGGTGCCGCTACCGGACGAGCGACGCGCGGCCGTGATCCGCGCGTTCAACGTGCTGCGGCAGTACGACGAGGGGGAGGTCGCGGCCGCGTGGAACCGGATGCTGGCGCGGCTCCAGCCCGGCGGACTGCTCGTCGAGGGCACGTGCGACGAGATCGGGCGCATCGCGAGCTGGGTCGCGCTCGATCCCGGCGGACCGGTCTCCCTCACGGTGTCGCTGCGCCTCCGCGGGTTGGAGGCGCCGTCCGTGGTGGCGGAACGCTTACCGAAGGCGCTCATCCACCGCAACGTGCCGGGCGAGCGCGTGCACGCGTTCCTGACCGAGCTGGACCGGTTGTGGCGCATCCACTCGCCACTGGCGGCCTACGGACCATCGCAGCGCTGGATCGCCGTCGCGCAGGGCATGCGCGACGCCGGCTGGCCCATCAGCGGCGGCCGCTCGCGCTGGCGGCTCGGCGAGCTGACCGTCGCGTGGAGCGCCGTCGCGCCCGCGTGACGCCTCGGCCGCCCCACATTTGGCCCAAATGTCGAGTTTGGGCGCCGCATTCGCGACATTTGGTGCAAATGTGCGGGAGGGATGCGGTAATGCTCAGTCGCGCGGGCGGCGCGTGACCGCGCCGAGGCGCGGGAGGTGCGGGATCTGCGCCTCGGCCCCGGCACCGGGAGGCACGACGACCTCCTGTGCGGCCGCCACCAGCGTGCCGTCGGCGTCGACCGTGAGCGTCTCGTCCGGGGCGGTGCTGCGCTTCACGACGGCGAGCGCGATCGGCCCGAGCTCGTAGTGCAGGGCGGTGGAGGTCACCGTGCCGACCTCCTTCTCGCCCAGCGAGACCGAGGCGCCGCGCACCGGGTGCGCACCCTCGGAGCCGTCCAGGTGCAGCATCACGAGGCGGCGGGGCGGGTGGCCGAGGTTGTGGACCTTCGCCACCGTCTCCTGCCCGCGGTAGCAGCCCTTGTCGAGGTGGACGGCGCTGCGCAGCCAGTCGAGCTCATGCGGGATGGTGCGCTCGTCGACCTCGGTGGAGAACCGCGGCCGCCAGGCGGCGATGCGCAGAGCGTCGGCCGCCGAGGCGCCGGCGGCGGTCAGCTCGCCGCTCTCGACGCGGGCGACGATCGACTCCAACGCGTCCCGCGGGACGAGCCGCTCGCTCCAGGTCCAGCCGGCTCCGGGATGCTCGCCCTGCGCGTACTGGTGGCCTCCGACCGCCACGGCGCGCCACGGATCGTGCCAGATGAGCGGCACCCCGTTCGGCGCGGCGATGGGGAGGGGCGGATCGCCGAGGGTGCCGACCGTCGCGAGGTCGTCGCTGCGGTCGGCGAGTTCGACGCGGAGCATGAAGCGCATCCGGTCGAGCCACGACAGCAGGCCCTCGGCCTCGGGGCGGTCGACGAGCAGCCAGAGCGTCTCGCCGTCTTCGACGAGCCGGACCGCGTGCTCGACCCGGCCGGTCACATCCAGCAGCAGCGTCTCGGACGACTCCCCGGGCTGCAGGCGGGTGAGCGCCTGGCTGGTCAGCGAGTTAAGCCAGCTCAGCCGGTCCGGTCCGGTGATGGTGAGGACGGCGCGGTCGGAGAGGTCGACGATGGCACGGCCCTCGGCGAGCGCGCGCTGCTCCCCGAGCGGGTTGCCGTAGTGGGCGGGGACGCCGGCCTCGGCCGTCGCTCCCGGAATCGCGGCAGCGTCGACGGCGCCGGGCAGGCGGAGGAACGGCGAGGGGGTCATCACTCCGCCTTGGCGAGGCGGGCGGACGCGTGCGTCCGGAGCTCCTGGCCGAGCGCGGCGATGTCCCACGCCCAGAGGAGGTGGTTCTCGACGAGCCCGTACAGGCGAGTGGCCGCCGTGTACTCCTTGGCGCCTGCGGTGCGCACGACGGCGTCGGTCGCCAGGTCGATGCGCGGCCCGCTCACCTGGCCGAGGTAGAGCTCGCTGACCCCGTCCGGGTGGATGACGGAGACGTCGATGTCGAAGGCGCCGTTGGAGTTGCGCAGCGTCTCGACCGCCTGCGCCGTGCCAAACGGCCTCGGGCCGGAGCCCGGCAGCATCGCCGGCCCCTGGTCGCCCTCGATCAGTTTGCGACTGAGCCGCCAGTAGCCGGTCTCGGCCGCGAGCGGGGTCTTCTCCTCGTCGAGGATCCAGGAGGTCGACGAGTAGTTCAGGTACGGCTGGCCGTCGTGGCTGAAGCTCACGCGCTGGCCGAACTCGAGCTCGGTGTGCTCGTCGCCGATGGCGTAGTCGAGCACGCCGGTGCCCTCCCAGACGCCGATGAGCCAGGAGAGCGGCACCAGCTCGGAGGGGAGGTCGGTCGGGATCTCGATCATGACGTGACCGCTCCCCCGCCTAGCGCTGGCCGCGGAAGAGGTTGTAGACGACCAGTCCGGAGACGCCGAGGATCGCGAGGGTGGCCAGGCCCAGCAGGCCGACGAAGAGGAGTTCGAGAGCGACGAGCATACGGAGAGTCTATGTCAGCCGGCGGCCGAGACGATGGCGAGGACCGCTCCGGTGACCCCGAGGATGACGAAGCTGCCCGTGAGCGTCGCCGCCAGGCGGTTGACGAAGCCGTCCTTGCGCTGGGTCGCGAGCTGGGCCGCGAACGCCAGGAGCACGCTCACGCCCAGGGCGAGCGAGAGCCAGGAGGCGTATGCGCTGTGCGGTGAGAGGACGCCGATGAGCACCGCGAGCACGATCGAGACGGCCCAGACGGAGCCGACGCTGCCGTAGAGAGCGGGTCGCGGCATCGGCTCCGGCGGCTCGACGGCCGCGGCGGGGCCCTGCGGATGCGGACCGGGACCGGGCAGATCCGGCCCGGGCGCGCCGTTCGCGATGTCGCTCATGAACCCATTGTGCCCTGAGCGCGGCCCCCGCGGACGGCCGGGGCATGCATTTCGGGTAGCATTACGGCACCGAGAGGGTGGAGGACCTGGGTGGCGCAGCTGTTGATCCTCACCTCTGCGCCCGACGTGGAGGTGCTGCCTTCGCTCGCCCTCCTCAGTCATCGCACGCGCCAGATCCCCGCCGAACCGGCGGCGCTCGTGAACGCCCCGAGCTGCGACCTCATCTTCGTCGACGCCCGCCGCGACCTGGCCAGTGCGAAGTCGCTCTGCAAGATCCTGACCACGACCGGTGTGACCGTGCCGCTTCTGCTGGTCCTCACCGAGGGCGGCCTGACCGCCGTGAGCGCGGACTGGGGCGCGAGCGACGTGGTGCTCGACTCCGCCGGCCCCGCCGAGGTGGATGCCCGCATCCGTCTCGCCATCGGCCGCCAGACGCAGGAGCACTCGCAGAGCAAGATCCAGGCCTCGGGGATCACGATCGACGAGGCCAGCTACTCGGCCAAGGCGCACGGTCGCCAGCTCGACCTGACGTTCAAGGAGTTCGAGCTGCTCCGCTTCTTCGCGACCCACCCCTCCCGGGTGTTCACCCGCGAGCAGCTGCTCAGCGAGGTGTGGGGCTACGACTACTTCGGCGGCACCCGCACCGTCGACGTGCACGTGCGACGCCTGCGCGCGAAGCTCGGCGACCTGGAGTCGCTCATCGGCACGGTGCGCAACGTCGGCTACCGGTTCAACGTGTACGACGACGACAACGACCGCGTGCCGTCGAGCGTCCACCACTGACCGGCGTCCAGCGCCGCACTGTGGAGAGCGCGTTTATCCACCGTTAACCGGACCCCGTCCCCGACGTCGCAGGCGAGTGCCAAGATGGGGGGATGGACGCCGATGACATCCTCCTCGACAGCGGGCTGACCGGAAGCCTGGGCAGCGATTTCGACGACGACTTCGCGCCCTTCATCTACGAGCCCGACCCGGACCTGCCGGACGACCGGTACCTCGACCGCGAGATCAGCTGGCTGGCGTTCAACCAGCGCGTGCTCGAGCTCGCGGAGGATCCGCTGGTGCCCGTGCTCGAGCGCGCCAACTTCCTCGCCATCTTCGCGAGCAACCTCGACGAGTTCTTCATGGTCCGCGTGGCCGGACTCAAGCGCCGCATCGCGACCGGTCTGGCCGTTCCCACCAACGTGGGGCGCGCCCCGCAGGACGTCCTCGCCGACATCTCCCTGAAGGCGCACGAGCTGCAGGAGCGGCACGCCCGCGCCTACCGCGAGCTGGTGGAGCCCGACCTCGACGCCGCCGGCATCTCCGTCGTGCCGTGGGACCAGCTCGACGAGGCCGATCGCGCCCAGATGCGCGAGGTGTTCTCGCAGCAGATCTTCCCGGTGCTGATGCCGCTCGCGGTCGACCCGGCGCACCCGTTCCCCTACATCTCGGGACTCTCGCTCAACCTCTCCGTGCGCGTGCGCAACTCCCGCACGGGCAAGGAGCAGTTCGCGCGTCTCAAGGTGCCCCAGATGCTCCCTCGCTTCGTGCGCATCGACCAGCGCGAAGGGCTCGGCGAGGTGCGGTTCATCCCCCTCGAGGACCTGATCGCCAACCACCTCGGCGACCTCTTCCCCGGCATGGAGATCCTCGATCACCACGTCTTCCGGGTGACCCGCAACGAGGATGTGGAGGTCGACGAGGACGAGACGGAGAACCTCATCCAGGCGCTCGAGCGCGAGCTGCTGCGCCGCCGGTTCGGGCCGCCGATCCGGCTCGAGGTCACCGACGACATGGACGACGTGACGCTCGGGCTGCTCGTGCGCGAGCTCGACGTCACCGAGCAGGAGGTCTACCGCCTCCCCGCGCCGCTGGATCTCGGCGGACTCTTCGATCTGGCCCGCATCGACCGGCCGGACCTCCACTACCCGAACCACGTGCCGACCACGGCCGCGCAGCTCATGCCGACCGAGCCGAACGCCAAGCCCAACGTCTTCGCGGCGGTCTCGCGCGGCGACATCCTGCTGCACCACCCCTACGAGTCGTTCGCGACCAGCGTCCAGGCGTTCCTGGAGCAGGCCGCAGCCGACCCGCACGTGCTCGCCATCAAGCAGACGCTGTACCGCACGTCGGGCGACAGCCCCATCGTGGAGGCGCTCATCGATGCGGCCGAGGCAGGCAAGCAGGTCCTCGCCCTCGTGGAGATCAAGGCACGGTTCGACGAGCAGAACAACATCTCGTGGGCCCGCAAGCTCGAGAAGGCCGGCGTGCACGTCGTCTACGGTCTCGTCGGGCTCAAGACCCACTGCAAGCTCGCGCTCGTCATCCGCGAGGAGAAGGGCGTCCTCAAGCACTACAGCCACATCGGCACAGGCAACTACAACCCCAAGACGTCGCGCATCTACGAGGACCTCGGCCTGCTGACGGCCGACGACCAGGTGGGCAAAGACCTCACGCGTCTCTTCAACGAGCTCTCGGGCTACGCCATCGAGAAGAAGTTCAAGCGACTCCTCGTGGCGCCCCTCCACCTCCGCAAGGGACTGCTCAAGCGCATCGATACCGAGCGCGCGAACGCCGCCGCGGGCAAGCCGTCCGGCATCCGGATCAAGCTCAACTCCATCGTCGACGAGGCGATCATCGACGCGCTCTACCGTGCCAGCCAGGCCGGCGTGCCGATCGACCTGTGGGTGCGCGGCATCTGCGGCCTCGTCCCCGGCCGTGAGGGGCTGTCGGAGAACATCCGCGTCCGCTCCGTGCTGGGCCGCTACCTCGAGCACTCCCGCGTGTTCTCCTTCGTCAACGACGGCGACCCCCAGGTCTACATCGGCAGCGCCGACATGATGCACCGCAACCTCGACCGCCGCGTCGAGGCCCTCGTGCGCCTGACGTCGCCCGAGCACATCGCCGAGCTCGACGGTCTGTTCGACCTCGCCTTCGACGGCCGCACCGCCTCGTGGTCGCTCGCCGAGGACGGCGACTGGACCCGGCACCACCTCGACGAGGACGGCAAACCGCTGATCGACCTGCAGAATAAACTCATGCAGCAGATCAGCCACCGTCCGCGAAGCCAGCGCACGGGAAGCAGGCGGTGAGTCCGGCCATCTACGCCGCTGGTGCCCTGTGCTGGCGGGTCGTCGACGATCGCATCGTCGTGCTCGTCGTGCACCGCACCAAGTACGGCGACGTCACCATCCCCAAGGGCAAGGTCGACCCCGGCGAGACTCTGCCCCAGACGGCGATCCGCGAGATCCGCGAGGAGACCGGGCTGAAGGTCGGTCTCGGCCTCCCCCTCGGCGTCTCCCGCTATCCGCTCAGCAGCGGACGCGAGAAGATCGTCCACTACTGGGCCGCCGAGGTGTCCCCGAAGGCCATCGAGCAGTCGACCTTCGTGCCGAACAACGAGATCGCCGCCGTCGAGTGGGTCACGATCAAGAAGGCGCGCGGCTACCTCACCTACGAGCGCGACGTCGAGATCCTGGACGCGTTCGACGGCTTCCTGCGCCAGGGCATCACGTCGACGTTCTCGCTCATCGCCCTGCGCCACGGCAAGGCGGAGCCGCGTGGCGGCTGGGACGGCTCCGACGCCTCCCGCCCCCTCACCGACCGGGGCGTCAAGCAGGCCGCCGGAGACGTGCCGACCCTGGTGGCCTGGCGGCCGAAGCGCATCGTCACGAGCGACGCGGTCCGCTGCGTCGCGACGGTCGCGCCCCTCGCCGCAGCGACGGGGATCCAGCCGCATCGCACCCACGACATCAGCCAGGAGGCATACGAGGAGGGTCAGGGCGACGTGCGCTCCGTCGTCGGCAAACGCATCCGAGCCGGCAAGAACGCGGTGCTCTGCAGCCACGGCCCGGTGCTCCCGGAGATCCTGCGCGAGATCGCGCTCGCGACGGGGACGATGCCCGGCGCGTACCTCAACGACGCCGCCGATCTCGACACCGGCGGCTTCTCCGTCGTGCACCTGTCGTCGACGAACCCCGCCTCCGGCATCATCTCGATCGAGACCTACGCGCCCGCGGCGGTGTGAGTACGTGCATTCGTGATGAAATCTTCACCGCTGCAACTCTCCGGCTCGTGCACCCCTCTGCCATGATCACTGGTGGGGGACATCGGGTCCGCACCACACAACACAACAAGGGGGAAGAATGAGCCATCGATTCGCTGCACGGATCGGGATCGTAGCCGTGGCGGTGGGGGCCGTCCTCGGAGGGCTTTCGCTCGCCGCTCCGGCGAACGCCGCCGGCGCGGCCATCACCGTCGATGACGCGGTCTACCGAGCGGGGAGCTGGGGCTCCGGCATCACCGTCAGCGGGACCGGCTTCGCCGCGAGCGCGGACGTCACCATTGAGGTGACCTACAACGGCACGACTCCGCTCGGGAGCACGACCACCACGACCACCGCGGCGGGCGACTTCCCGTCGGTCACGTTCAGCCCCGCCACGCCGCCGTTCGCGGCCGGTCCCGCCGACCACTACTTCGTCACCGCGACCGACACCGACGGCACGGCCTCGGCGCCGGTCGAGCTCGACGTCCGCTGGCCGGCCGCGATCCTGCCGAACCTGCTGGAGCTCACGACCGACCAGTTCGTGAACCCGTCGAGCGGTTTCGCCTTCACCCTCTCGGGCTTCGATCCCGGCGAGCGGATCACCGGCACCGCCGTCTACGCATCGACCCCGGTCCCGGGGATCGCCGACCAGACCGCGGACTCGGACGGCAACCTGACGACGGGTTACTACTACCTCGCCCAGGGGCAGGCGGTCGCCGGCCCGATCACCTTCACGTTCACCGGCGCGACCTCGAACCTCGTGCTCACGGCGACCGTCTCGGTGACCGGGCCGACCGTCGCCTCCGCGGGAGGCGGGACCTCGCCGCGATTCGCCGTCGGCGACGGGATCGATCCCGCAGCCGGTCAGGCGAACGCGCCGACGACGCACCTCCCGGTCGTCAGCGGCTGACCGTCGCACGATCATCCGCCGGGGCGGGACGCGCGCGTCCCGCCCCGGCCTTGTCGAGAACGCACACCATGAGACGCCTCCTGTTCGGCCTGACCGCACTTCTGCTCGGGTGCGCGCTGGCCGCGTGCTCTCCGGCCGGCGCGACACCGACGGGCCACGCGCCCTCGCCGGCTCGGACGACGACACCGACGCCGACGGCACCCGCCGGGCCGCCACTCCCCGCAGCCCTGTCGCCCGCGCAGCTCGCCGCTCTTCCGGCCGCCGTCTACGACGCGGTCGTCCCGGGGCTCCTCGCCGCCCCGGCGAACCCGCACTTCTCCCTCGCCATGACCGTCGGCTTCGACTCCGCCGTGTACGGCGCGGACTTCAGCACGCCGGTGGCACGCGTCCCGGCGAAGGACTTCCTCGGCGAGCCGACCATCGTCGTGCCGGTGACGACCGACGGCGCCTGGTCGCTCATCCTCACCGCGAGCAGGCAGACCCTGCCGTCGGCCGCCACACCCGGATCGCCGGCGCCGGCGCAGACGGCTGCCTGGATCCCTACCGCCGCGCTCAAACCCGTCGGCGGCCTCCCGGACAGGATCGTCGTGTCCGTCTCCGCTCAGACCCTCACCATCACCGACGCCGCCGGCACGGCCAAGCAGACGTTCCCCGTCGGGGTGGGGACGCCGGAGACGTCCACGCCGACGGACGTCACGGGGTACCTCCAGGCCCGCTACCTCGACCCGGCCCAGGGCCAGGCCGAGCACCGGATCCAGCTCACGTCGCTCCACGCCACCGGTGCCGACGAACCCTACGGAGGGAGTGACGGCGGCCTCATCGGGATCCACTACGAGGACGATCGGCAGGGAGCGATCTCGCACGGCTGCATCCGCGTCGGGGCCGACGCCGTCGCGGCCATCGACGCCCTGCCGCTCGGGACACCCGTCCGCATCGTGGCGTAGACCCCGGAAACGCGCGGATCCCACCGAGGCGCCGACGAAGAAAACACCCCTCGTTCACCTTCCGTTTACCGTTGCGGGGGACGCTGGTCAGACACCGGGAATAGCGTCACACGCGGGTCGCACCGACCCCGTCCTGTTGTTACTGATCCCCGGAAGGGACAACTGTGAAACTGAAGCGTCTTGGCGCTCCTCTGGCCGTTCTGGCCGCTGCCGCCATCTCTCTGACCGCGTGCGCGTCGAACGAGGGCAGCACCCCGTCGACCACGTCGGCCGCGCCTTCCAACCTCTCCGGCACGCTGAACGGCATCGGTTCGTCCGCCCAGGGCGCCGCGCAGACCGTCTGGGCCGCCGGCTTCCAGGAGGCCAACCCCAAGGTCACCATCAACTACGACCCGCAGGGCTCCGGCGCCGGCCGCAAGTCCTTCATCTCAGGCGCAGCCGACTTCGCCGGCTCCGACGCCGCGCTCAAGACCGAGGAGCTCGCCTCCGACTTCGCGGGCTGCGCCGCCGGCAGCAAGGGCATCGACCTCCCCGTCTACATCTCCCCGATCGCCATCGCGTACAACGTCGACGGCGTGAAGGACCTCAAGCTCGACGCCGACACCATCGCGGGCATCTTCTCGGGCAAGATCACCACCTGGGACGACGCGAAGATCAAGGACCAGAACTCGGGCGCCACGCTCCCGTCGGCCCCGATCACCGTCGTGCACCGCTCCGACGACTCGGGCACCACCCAGAACTTCACCGAGTACCTCGCGGCCAACGCCGCGGACGTCTGGACCGCCCCGGCCTCGCAGACCTTCCCGTTCCAGGTCGGTGACGCCGCCAAGGGCACCTCGGGTGTCGCGGACGCCACGAAGAACGCCAAGAACTCGATCACGTACATCGACGAGTCGGGCTCGGCCGGTCTCTCCATCGCGCAGCTCAAGGTGGGCGACACCTACACCAAGCTGAGCGCCGACGGTGCGGCCGCGGTCGTCGCCGCCTCGCCCATCGCCGATGGCCGCACCGCCAACGACCTCGCCATCGCGATCGACCGCAAGGCCGACAAGAAGGGCGACTGGCCGCTGGTCCTCGTCTCCTACATCGTCGCCTGCCAGGAGTACAAGGACTCCGCCAAGGCCGACCTGGTGAAGGGCTACGTCGACTACATCGTCAGCGCGGACGCGCAGAAGGCCGCCGCCGAGCAGGCCGGCTCCGCCCCGCTCGCGACCGACCTCGCCGCCAAGGTGAGCAAGGCCGTCGCCAGCATCAAGTAACACCCCGCCGCTCGGCCTGGGCTGTCTGCAGCCCGGGCCGAGCGTGCGTCTCCCCTCACCCGCCTCGCGCGGGAAACCCGATGAGAGAAAGCCACGAATGACCGCCGGAACCGCAGGAGCCATCAGACCGAGAGCGAAGGTCCGCCTCGGCGACCGCGTCTTCTCCACCAGCACCGTCGTCGCGGGATCCCTGATCCTCGCCATCCTGGCCGCGGTCGCGATCTTCCTCGTCGTCCAGAGCATCCCGGCCCTCTTCGCCGGTGCGGGCGATCTGCCCAACAACGCCACGAACTTCTGGTCGTGGGTGTGGCCACTGGTGTTCGGCACCATCTGGGCCGCCCTGATCGCGCTCCTCATCGCGACGCCGCTCTCCATCGGCATCGCCCTCTTCATCTCGCACTACGCCCCGCGCCGGGTCGCCCAGACCCTGGGCTACATCATCGACCTGCTCGCGGCGGTGCCGTCGGTCGTCTTCGGTCTCTGGGGCATCGCGACGCTCGCCTCGTTCGTGCAGCCGTTCTACGTGTGGCTGAGCACCTACCTCGGCTGGATCCCCTTCTTCGCCCCGCCGGTCTCCGGTACGGGCCGCACCATCCTGACCGCGGCGGTCGTCCTGGCCGTCATGGTCATCCCGATCATGACCGCCATCTGCCGCGAGATCTTCCTGCAGACGCCGCGCCTCCACGAGGAGGCCGCGCTCGCCCTCGGCGCGACGCGGTGGGAGATGGTCCGCATGGCCGTCCTGCCCTTCGCCCGCAGCGGCATCATCTCCGCGATCATGCTCGGCCTCGGCCGCGCCCTCGGCGAGACGCTCGCGATCGCGATGGTGCTCTCCCCCGCCCTGGTGGTCAAGTTCGCGGTGCTGCAGGCGCAGAGCCCGAACACCATCGCCGCCAACATCGCCCTGCAGTTCCCCGAGGCGACGGGCATCGGCGTCAACGCCCTCGTCGCCTCCGGCCTGGTGCTGTTCGTCGTGACCCTGCTGATCAACATGCTCGCCCGGTACATCGTCAACCGCCGCAAGGCCTTCTCGGGAGCGAACTGATGGCCGCCACGACCACCGCCACCGCCACCGCCGCACCGCGGCCCCTGGCCAACTCCTACACGGCCGGCAAGCTGCCCCGCTGGTCGCCCTGGACGATGCTCGTCGCGTCGTGGATCGTCTTCGGCGCGATCTTCGCCATCCTGGCCGCGAGCGGCATCACGAAGGACTTCAACATCGTCGGGGCGGTCTTCTTCGGCACCGTGTTCTTCGATGTCGCGATCTACACGACGTCGCTGCTGGTCGAGGGCCGGCGCAAGGCGACGGACCGCCTGATCACCTCGCTGGTGGCGACGGCGTTCATCATCGCCCTGCTGCCGCTCATCTCGCTCGGCTGGACCGTGATCGCCCAGGGCCTCGCCCGCTTCGACATCGCCTTCTTCTCGGAGTCGATGCGTAACGTCATCGGTGCCGGCGGCGGCGCCCTGCACGCGATCACCGGCACCCTGCTGATCACCGCCATGGCGGCACTCATCTCGGTGCCGATCGGCCTGCTGACCTCGGTCTACCTCGTCGAGTACGGGCGCGGGATGCTCGCCCGCGGCATCACCTTCTTCGTCGACGTGATGACGGGCATCCCGTCGATCGTCGCCGGCCTGTTCGCCTACGCCCTCTTCGCCCTGTTCTTCGGGCCGGCCATCCGCAACGGGTTCATGGGATCCGTCGCACTGTCGGTGCTGATGATCCCGGTCGTCGTGCGCTCGAGCGAGGAGATCCTGCGGATCGTCCCGAACGAGCTGCGGGAGGCCTCGCTCGCGCTCGGCGTGCCGAAGTGGCTGACCGTGCTGAAGGTGATCCTCCCGACCTCGCTCGCCGGCCTCGTCACGGGCATCATGCTCGCGATCGCCCGCGTCATCGGTGAGACCGCGCCGCTGCTCATCGTCGCGGGATTCACGACCAGCATGAACTACGACCTCTTCAGCGAACGCATGATGAGCCTGCCCGTGTTCGTGTACACGCAGTACACGCAGGCGGCGGGCCTGCACGCCCAGGACTCGATCGACCGGGCCTGGACCGGCGCGCTCGCCCTGATCATCATCGTCATGCTCCTGAACCTCGTCGGCCGGATCATCGCGAAGGCCTTCGCCCCCAAGTACGGCCGCTGACCCCGGCCTCCCACAGCTTCTCGAACCAACGCAGACAAGGAAAAACGTGTCCAAGCGCATCGAAGTCAACGATCTGAACGTCTACTACAGCAAGTTCCTCGCTGTGGAGGGGGTCTCGCTCACCATCGAGCCCCGCACGGTCACCGCGTTCATCGGCCCGTCCGGATGCGGCAAGTCGACGTTCCTCCGCACCCTCAACCGGATGCACGAGGTCATCCCCGGCGCCTACGTCGACGGCGAGGTGCTGATCGACGGCAACAACCTCTACGGCTCCGGCGTCGACCCCGTGCTCGTCCGCCGCCAGGTGGGCATGGTGTTCCAGCGACCCAACCCGTTCCCGACGATGAGCATCCGCGACAACGTGCTCGCCGGCGTCAAGCTCAACAACCGCCGCATGTCGAAGCCGGACAGCGACGACCTGGTCGAGAAGTCGCTCCGCGGCGCGAACCTCTGGAACGAGGTCAAGGACCGCCTCAACCTCCCCGGCTCCGGCCTCTCGGGCGGCCAGCAGCAGCGTCTGTGCATCGCCCGCGCGATCGCGGTCTCCCCCGACGTGCTCCTGATGGACGAGCCCTGCTCGGCCCTCGACCCGATCTCGACCCTCGCGATCGAGGACCTCATCGAGGAGCTCAAGGACGACTACACGATCGTGATCGTGACCCACAACATGCAGCAGGCCTCGCGCGTCTCGGACCGCACCGCCTTCTTCAACATCGCGGGCACCGGCAAGCCGGGCAAGCTCATCGAGTACAACGACACGAACCAGATCTTCTCCAACCCGAGCGTGCAGGCCACCGAGGACTACGTCTCCGGCCGCTTCGGTTGATCCCGCGACCGGCCGGCCGAGCGGCCGCCGAGCACGCGAAAAGTGCGCCGATCCGAGGGGGATCGGCGCACTTTTCGCATTTTCGGCGGCCGGCTGCGCGGTCGTGTCGTCAGGAGGGGATGGCGACGATCGGGTTGGTGGTCGGCTGCGGCGATCCGCCGCTCGGCTCGACCGTGACGCCGACCGTGTCGCCTGCCTTCATGGTGCCCGCGAGCACCTTCCAGGTCGAGCCCGCGCCGGCGGCATCCATCGTTCCGGCCGAGGTCGCCTTGCCGTCGCGGATGTACCAGAGCTCGTAGGTCTTGTCATTCGGGAGGTTCGGCAGGTCGTTGGCGATCAGCGCGGAGGTGCCGAGCTGAGCCGACCACACGAGGGTCGCCGTGCCGCCGCCGGTGACGGCCGCGCTCGCACGCTGGGCGTCCGGGGCGGCGTTGATCTGGGCGAGTGCCGACGCCTGCTGCTGGGTGGAGTCGTTGCCCGCGATGGTCCCGCCGACGATGGTTCCACCGAAGAAGAGGATGACGGCCGCCGCCGCAGAGGCGGCGATGATCGCGGGGCGGGCGAACCAGCGGCGCTGAGCCGTGCGCTCGGCCGGGGTGGCCTCCGGGGCTGGTGCTTCCGGGGCGGCGGGAGCCGTGGGTGCGGCTTGCACGGCCTCCGGGGCGGGCACAGGCGTGAGAACGGGTGCGGGAGCCGCCTCCGGCTCGGCCGGCAACTGCGGGGTCGTCTGGATGGCGGCGAACAGCGCGGCCTTGAGCTCCGGTCGAGGGGTGACCGGCTCCGCGGCGAGGCCGAGCTGGGCCGCGACGTCTTCGAAGTCGCGCGCCTCCTGCTCGTTCTCGGCGCCCAGTTCGGCGCCGAGGCGCGCGGGTGTCGGCCGGGTCTCGTCGGTCATCGTGTCACCCCCAGTTCCTCTCGCAGCCGTATCATCGCATCGCGCAGCCGTGTCTTCGCTGTGCCTAATGGAATGCCCAGTTCCGCCGCGACCTCGCTCTGGCTGAGGCCGCCGTAGTAGGCGAGCGTGATCGCTTGACGTTGCGCCTCGCTCAGCGTCGCCATGGCCACCTCCACTCTCTCGCTCTCCATCCGGACCTCGACCGTCTCGGCCACCTGGTCGTACGCCGTGGGGAGGTCTCGGATGCCCACGGCGGTGTCCCGGTCGCGGGACGCCTGGGACGCCCGGATCCGGTCGATCGCTCGACGGTGGGCCATCGTCATGATCCACGTCATCGCTCGACCTTTGTTCGGATCGAAACGCGAAGCGGATTGCCATGCCTCGAGAAAGACTTCCTGGGCGACTTCCTCGGACTGCGCGGCGTCGATGAGGACGCGGCGGATCAGGCCGAGGACGCGCGCCGCGGTGTGGTCGTAAAGGGTGGAGAACGCGTGCTGGTCGCCCGTGGCGGTGCGAACGAGGAGGTCGTCCAGATCCGGCGCCGCGGCGTCGTCCACGTCGTCTCCGCTCTGTCAGCTGTCCGGTGCGGGGGACAGTAGTGCCGGGCCGCAGAACGCCTCTCGGCGCGAGGCCGCTCGGAGCGGCAAGTTTTGGAGCCCGGGGTTACTGCGGCCCGGCTTCATCAATAGTACACAAGCCGCGGCGGACCTCCAGGGCGTGTCGTTCGCCGCCCGAGAACGGGGAATCCGCTGAGTGGCCGATCAGTCGAGGGAGTCGGAGCGCCAGAGGCGGGCACACGCCGCCAGTTCCTCCGCCGTGGTGGTGAACCGCAGAGCGCGCGTAGTGAGCTCGGCCGCGCGATCCGTGTCGAGCACGACGTCGCGGTCGTCCGCCACGGCGGCCGCGCCCGCTGCCGTCACCCGGCAGAACGCGGCGGCGCGGTCCAGGGCGCCCGCGAAGTCGCCCTCGAACAGCCCGCGCAGGATGCGGTCGGCGAGCTCGGTGATCTCGGCGGGCCCCGCCGGCGTGGGCGCCCCCGCGACGACCGGGTCGATGGAGGTGAGCACCTCGGTGCCGCGCTGGTACAGCAGTGCCGTGCCCTCGGCGTCCTGGCGGATCAGCAGCCGCAGCAGGTAGATGCGCCACAGGGCACCGGGCAGGCTCTTAGGATTGGACCGCGACCAGAGCTCAGCGAGCGCGTCGATCCCGTTCGCGTCGGTGTACGCGACGAGCCGGTCGACGACCTCGGGGTCGGGGTTCTCGCGCACGCGGGCGAGCAGCGCGCGGGCCGTCTCGTGCGCGACGCGGCTGATCTGGGCGGGGTCCTCCCCGCCCAGGAACGCCTCGAACATCCCGCCAGGGAAGGTGACCGGCTTGTGGTGTCGTTCCGCCATTGCCCCATTCTCCCCCGTGCGCGGGACGGGTGCGATCCACGGTAGATTAGTCAGCGATCGGGCCTGTAGCTCAGTTGGCAGAGCATCGGACTTTTAATCCGCGGGTCGTGGGTTCGAGCCCCACCGGGCCCACTTCGTGTTCGCGGCGCGGACGAGCGCCGCTCTCGCCTCCCGTGCGGGTCGCTACGCGACGCCCGTGACGCGGCCGCGCTCCATGAGATAGCCGACTGCGACGGCGCCCGCGATGCAGAGCATGATCGGGGCGAGGAGCTGGAGGCCCTGGTTCGTGAACTCCATGACGAGCACCAGGGCGGTGAACGGCGCCCGCATCGTGACGGCGAGGAAGGCCGCGGCGCCGATGAGGGCGAATCCGGCGAGCGGAGCGCCCGGCCAGATCAGGTTCCAGAGCGCCCCGATCGTCAGGCCCAGACCGGCACCGATCGCCAGGGAGGGGGTCAGGGTGCCACCGGCGGCACCGGCACCGATCGTGCCCGCGGTCGACGCCGTCTTCACCACGGTGATGGCGAAGATCAGCAGCACCGGCATCGCAGCGGTGAAGGCCAGCTGGCCGAGCGACCTCCCGTTGCCGAGGATGGCGGGGAGCCACAGCGAGACCACGCCGACGGCCGCGAAGACGAGCGGCATGACGATGAGGATGCCCCACGATCTCGGGCGGTGGCGCTGCGCGAAGCCCACGAGCTTCACGAACCCGACGGCGGCGAACCCGAGCAGGGGTCCGGCGAGCACGGACCAGAGCACGATCGTCGGCGAGAGCGGCACCTGCCCCACGGCGTAGAGCGGGTTCGCGGGCACGACGATGCGGGCGACGAGTGCGGCGATCGCGGAGGTCGCGAGGGCCGGCAGGATGGTGGCGAAGCTCACCTCGGCCAGCAGGATCTCGACGGCGAAGACGGCACCGCCGAGCGGCACGTTGTAGACGGCGGCCAGGCCGGCTCCGGCGCCGCACGCCACCAGGATGCGGCGCTCGCGAGCTGTCACGCCCGCACGGTCGGAGAGCCAGCCTGCCCAGAGCGCCGCAACCTCCCGTGGCGCCACCTCGC
The DNA here is from genome assembly GCF_013410615.1 of Leifsonia naganoensis. Taxonomy (NCBI): domain Bacteria; kingdom Bacillati; phylum Actinomycetota; class Actinomycetes; order Micrococcales; family Microbacteriaceae; genus Leifsonia; species Leifsonia naganoensis. The sequence continues at coordinate 2,873,668 of NZ_JACCHJ010000001.1, read as the reverse complement.
GGCCGATGGAGGCGCCGAGGCCGACGATGACGATCTGGAGGGCGGCGTTGACGAGCGTCACGATGCCGGGCATCCGGCGGCCTCCGACCGACGCCTCCACCGAGACGACGGCGTGATCGGGGCGACGCCGCCCCCACCACCGGAGCAGCCACCAGCCGACGCCGCCGATCACTCCGGCGACCACCAGCGCGACCACACGGCTGACGGGCGGGGCCTCCTGCAACCCTTCGAGGAACGAGCCCTCCGAGTAGCCGAACGCCAGATGCTGGATCGCGTGCAGCGCGAGGTAGACCAAGGCGCCGCCGATGCCTCCGCCCACACCCACGAGGGCGGTGACGACGACGAGACGGATCACCCAGGACGGAGCGCCGGGACGACGCACGGCTCGGGCGGAAGTCACCCGCTCAGCGTAACGGAGGCGGTCAGGCGCCCGGAACGAGTGCCTTCACCGTCAGCAGAGAGATGGAGCTCGACTGGCACGCGGTGACGTCCGAATCCTTCACGAAGAGGGACTCCGTCGAGCCGGGCGGGTAGACGCGGAAACCGTCCGCCTGCTTCGGGTCGCACTCCGACTCCGAGTAATTCCCCGCCTGCACGATCTTGAGCGCCGCCTGCGCGGTGCCGCCCGGCTGCAGGGTCACCGTCGGGTGCGGCGCGCTGCGGTCGAAGTCGGCCGGTGCACCGAGCTGGGTGCCGTTGCCGTCGCCGACGAACGACACTCCCGGCCAACCCTGCAGCGCGCACTGCGCGCTGCCGTTGTTGGTCAGCACGAGCGTGACCTCCACACTGCCCGCCGCACCGCCTCCGCCGGGCTGGATGCTGCCGCTCAGCGACCCCGTGTCGCACTGCCCATCGACCGGCGCCGAGCTGCTGGTGCCGGTCGGTCGCGGTGTCGAGGTCGCGGTCGACGTGGAGGTCGACGTCGACGCGGTCGGTGTCGAGGTCGGCGAGCCGGACGCCGAGCACCCGGCGACGGCCAGGACCAGAGCGCCGGCGGCGAGCGCGGCAGCGACGAGACGCGGGGCGGCGGGGCGGGACGAGAGGATCCGTGAGCGGGCCATGCGCCCATCCCACCAGCACGGGAGGCGGCAGCCGTGGCAGCGCGCCGGGTGTCGCCCGGATCGGTCGCCGGAGCGAAAGCACCCATGTGGTGTGGAGACGCGCCCTGGCAGGATGGACCTATGAAAGCGATCGCATCCTGGCTCACCCGCTATTGGGCGGTCGTCGTCCCGATCATCGGCGTCATCCTGCTCGTCGCCTTCTGGACGGTCGAGCTCCAGCCCTGGGCGGTCGTGCTGATCGCGCTCGTGCTCGGCGGCACCGTGCTCGCGGCGGTCCAGCACGCGGAGGTCGTGGCCCACCGGGTCGGCGAACCCTTCGGCTCCCTGGTGCTCGCGGTCGCCGTGACGGTGATCGAAGTGGCGCTGATCGTGACGCTGATGACCTCGGGCAAGGACTCCGAGACGCTCGCCCGCGACACCGTCTTCTCCGCCGTGATGATCACGATGAACGGAATCGTCGGTCTCTCCCTGCTCCTCAGCTCCAGCCGCGGGTCGATGACCTCGTTCAATCCCAAGGGCAGCAGCGCGGCCCTCGCCACCGTCACCGCGATGGCGACGCTGACGATGGTGGTGCCGACGTTCACCGAGACACCCGGCCCGCAGTTCTCGCCGAGCCAGCTGGTGTTCGCAGCCCTCGCCTCGATCTCCCTCTACGCGATGTTCGTCTTCACCCAGACCTTCGCGCATCGCGACTTCTTCCTGCCGGTCGCCCTGAAGCCCAGTGAGGGCAACGGCAACGAGGAGGACGAGGACAGCCACGCCGAGCGGCCGTCGAACCGCACCGCGCTGATCAGCCTCGGCCTCCTCCTGGTCGCCCTCGTCGCGGTCGTCGGGCTGGCGAAGCTCGAGTCGACGCCGCTGGAGCGCGCCGTCACCGCGGTCGGGCTGCCGCAGTCGTTCGTCGGTGTGATCATCGCGCTGCTGGTGCTGCTGCCGGAGGGCATCGCGGCCGCCAAGGCGGCGAAGCTCAATCGCATGCAGACGAGCCTCAACCTCGCACTCGGATCCGCGATCGCCAGCATCGGCCTCACCATCCCGGTGATCGCCGTCGCCTCGATCTGGCTTCCCGGTGCGCTGCATCTCGGTCTCGGCGCGAGTCAGATCGTGCTGCTGGCCCTCACCGTGGCCGTCAGCATCCTGACGCTCATGCCGGGGCGTGCGGTGCGGATGCAGGGCGGTATCCACCTCATCCTGTTCGCGGCCTTCATCTTCCTGTCGATCGCGCCGTGACCTACCTGCGTCGTCTGATCGCGGACGGCCACGCCGGCGACTGGCGGGCCATCACCGGCCGGCGCTGACCGCCGCGTCGAAGAGCTGCTCGGCAGCACGGCGTGCGGCGACCGGGGTCCCGCCGCACAGCGCCGCGCTCGCGGAGGCGCCGTCGAAGAGCAGCGTGAGCTGCACGGCGAGAAGGTGCGGTTCCGACGCCCCGGCGGCGACGGCCTGGCGCTCGAAGAAGGCGGTGAGCTCACCCTTGAAGTGCTGCGCGACCAGCGCGGCAGGATGTTCGCGGTCGCGCAGCTCGGTGGCGACGTTGACGAACGGGCAGCCGAAAAAGTCGCTCGCCTCGGCCGCGGCGTGCAGCGCGTCGTAGACGTGCAGGACGCGCTCGCGCGGGCTGAGGTCGTCGCTCTCGGTGAAGTAGCCGGCCACGACACGCGGTCCGTACTCGCGCAGCATCTCGGCGACGATCGCGTCCTTGCCGTCGAAATGCTGGTAGATCGAGCGCTTGGAGACCGCGGCCTCCTGAGCGATCCGGTCGACACCGACCGCGTTGACGCCTTCGCCGATGAAGAGCCGGGCGGCGGCGGCGAGCACGCGCTCGCGCGGTTTGGGCCGGGGCTCGACGGTGGCGGTGGTCATGAGCCGATTCTATGGGCGGCGGTGGACAAAGTAAACCGATCGGTGTACATTTCGAGTACACCGACCTGTTTACTTCTGGAGGAACCATGACCGACCTCACCGGACGCACCGCCCTCGTCACCGGAGCCAACCGCGGACTCGGAGCCGCCTTCGTCGCCGGGCTGCTCGAGCGCGGCGTCGCGAAGGTCTACGCGGCCGCGCGCCACCCCGAGACCGTCACGAGCGACGACCCCCGAGTGGTCCCCCTCGCGCTCGACGTGACCGACCCCGAGAGCATCCGGCGCGCTGCCGAGATCGCGAGCGATGTGACCGTGCTGGTCAACAACGCCGGCATCGCCGTGAACCAGTCGCTCATCTCGGGAGACCTCGACGAGATCCACCGCGAGTTCGACACCAACTTCTGGGGCCCCGTCCTGGTCACGCGCGCCTTCGCACCCGTGCTGGCGCAGAACGACGGCGGCGCGATCGTGAACATGCACTCCGCGCTGAGCTGGCTCGCGCTCGGCTCGTACAGTGCGACCAAGGCCGCGCTGTGGTCGGCGAGCAACTCCGCGCGCGTCGAGCTGGCGCCGCAGGGCATCCAGGTCGTCGGAGTGCACGTCGGCTACGTCGACACGGAGATGGCCGCGAACGCGGAGGGCGTGAAGGTCCCGCCGACGCAGGTCGTGGACGAGGCTCTGGATGCGGTGGCCGCCGGAGACGCGGAGGCCATCGTCGGCGACGTAGCCCGCCACGTGAAGTCGAAGCTCCACGAGGACGTGCGCGCCCTCTACCCCCAGCTGGCCAAGTAGGACGAGGCGGCGAAGCCCTCGGGCCGGATGCCCCAGCACACGGTCCACTCCTCGCCGGGCTCGATCCAGTGGAGACCCTGCCCGGTGTTGAGGGCGTTGGCCGGCGCCGTCATCGGCTCGACCGCGAGCGCGACCTCCCCCGGCGACTTCGTCGCGAAAGAGCGGTGCGTGAACACCTGCACGTAGGCGAACGCCGGATCGCTCCAGAGGATCACGCGACGGCCGTCGTCGGCCGCGAGCACGTGCTCCGGCCGCTCGGCGAGCCCGCCGAAGCCGTCGTTCACGTCCAGGTCGCTCACGCGCGCCCCCGCCGAGAGGTCGAAGCGCGTGCCGGCGACGGGCACTTCGCCCGCCACATTGAGCCGGTCGTCGGTCTCGAACCGCGAGGCCGCCGTCACGGTCAGCGTGAGCTGCTCGGCAGGGACCTCTCCGATCCGCAGGTACGGGTGGGCGCCGACGGCGACCGGCGCGGCGCGCTCGCCCCGGTTGACGATCGTGTGGGTGACCGTGAGGCCCTCGGTGTCCAGCTCATGCTCGACCGTCGTGTCGAGGAGGAACGGATAGCCCGCCTGCGGGTAGATACTCGCCGCCTGCGTGACGGAGGAGTCGGTGCGCGCGACCAGCGTGTACGGCTGGTAGCGCAGGAGGCCGTGGCTCGCGTTGCCGAGCTGCGGCTCGGTGAGCGCGAGCTGCTGCGCCACACCGTCGAGCTCCCACCGGCCGTCCTTGACCCGGTTGGGCCAGGGGACGAGCACGATGCCGTCGGCGGAGGGCGGAGTCGACTCCTCCGGGAACGGCTCCGTGAGGTCGACGCCCGCGTAGCGCAGGGTGCGGATCCCCGCCGCCACCTGGGTGACGGTCGCGCTCAGGTCGCCGAATTCGATGTCGTACTGGTCGCCGGTGGGTGCACGCATGGCCACAGCCTAGGCCCCGGCGACGGTGACCGGCAGACCGGTTTCGCGCAGCGCGGACAGCTCCTCAGGGGCCGCCGAGGCACCGGTGATGAGCGCCGAGATCTCGTCGATGCCGGCGATGCGTCCGAGGTGCGTGCGGCCGAGCTTGGAGCCGTCGGCGACGACGACGGCGCGCTCGGCGGTCGTCACCATCGCGCGCTTCAGGTCGGCCTCGGGCAGGTTCACGTTGGTGATGCCGCCGGCCGGGTGGACCCCGGTGCAGCCGATGAAGGCGAGGTCGGCGTGCACCCGTTCGAGCAGGCTGGAGGCCAACGGCTCGACCAGCGAGTGCTGCAGCGGCCGCAGCGTGCCGCCGGTGACGACGACCTGGAAACGAGGGATGGCGCGCTCCAGCTCGAGCGCGATCGTCAGACCGTTGGTGATCACGGTGACGTCGGTGAGATCGTCCCGGTCGGCGAGGGCACGCGCGATCGCCGCCGTGGTGGTGCCGACGTCGAGCAGCACGCTGCTCCCCGAGCCGACGAGCGCGGCCGCGGCGAGCGCGATCGCCCGCTTCTCGTCCGCCGACGCCTCCAGGGCCTCCTCGAAGCTCGCCTCGCGCATCCCCGTGCCACGGAGGACCGCGCCGCCGTGGACCCGGCGGATGCTCTGCCGCTCGTCGAGGGCGTCGAGGTCGCTGCGCACCGTGACGTCGGAGACCTGGAACTCCTCGCTCAGCTCGCTGACCCGGACGAAGCCGGCGCGGCCGATCAGTTCGAGCATGCGCTCCCGGCGGAGGGCGGCAGGCAGCGGTTCGCTCATACGCCCATCGTGTTCCGCTTGCGTTTGCTTGTCAATGCGAAAGCGAATGACTAGATTTGCTTTCGGAAACGAAAGGCTGGCATGGCTTCCATCACCAAGCGCCCGCACGTCCTCTCCGACGGCCGGGACCTCATCTACTACGACGACGCGGACTCGACGCTCGCGCCCGACCGCGCACCCGACCTCCGCGAGCCGTCCCCGCGCCCGCCGACGGCGACCATGCGACAGGACCCGCTGACCGGGGAATGGGTGTCGATCGCCGCCGCGCGCCAGAACCGGGTGATGCTGCCGCCCGCCGAGCTCGATCCGCTCGCGCCCGCCACTCCGAGCAACCCGTCTGAGATCCCGAGCGTGTACGACGTCGCGGTCTTCGAGAACAAGTCGCCGTCGTTCGGGCCGCTGCTCGAGGATGCGAACGCCCCCCTCGGTCTCGACGACCTGGCGGAGGTCGGGCTCGGCCGCACGCGCACCTCCGTCGGGCGCTGCGAGGTGGTGTGCTTCAGCCCGGCGACGAGCGGCTCCTTCGGCAGCCTCACGCCCTCCCGCGCCCGCACGGTCATCGAGGCCTGGGCGGACCGCACCGCGGTGCTGTCCGCGCTGCCCGGCGTGCGACAGGTGTTCCCGTTCGAGAACCGCGGGGAGGCCATCGGCGTCACCCTGCACCACCCGCACGGCCAGATCTACTCGTACCCGTACATCACGCCACGCACCAACGCGCTCATCCGCTCGCTCGACGCATACGGTCCGACGCTGTTCGCCGACATCCTGGAGCGCGAGCGCGCCTCCGAGCGCGTCGTCCTCGCCGGCGAGCACTGGACCGCGTTCGTGCCCTTCGCGGCCCGCTGGCCCATCGAGATCCACGTCCTCCCGCACCGGCACGTCGCCGACTTCGCCGAGACGAACGACGCCGAGCGGGACGAGCTCGCCACGCTCTACCTCCGCGTCCTGCGGGGAGTGGATGCGCTCTACGACTCCCCCACCCCCTACATCGCCGCCTGGCACCAGGCGCCCGTCGATGTGCGCCGCGACGAGATCCGCCTGATGCTGCAGATCACCTCCCCCCGCCGCGCCGCGGATAAGCTGAAGTTCCTGGCCGGCTCCGAAGCCGCGATGGGCGCGTGGATCGGCGACGTTCCGCCCGAGAAGGCCGCCGAGGCTCTCCGCGAGGCCGTCGCCCGCGCCGATCGCGAGAACCCCGTCGGCGAACTGCCGCGCGGCATCTCCGGCCTCGTCACCGTCCCACCCGCTCCCTCCGACCGAAAGGCCGACCGATGACCGATCTGCGCTCCGGCGTCCGCGACGACTTCGCCGAGGTGTTCGGCCGCCAGCCCGACGGCGTGTGGTCGTCCCCCGGCCGCGTCAACCTCATCGGCGAGCACACCGACTACAACGAGGGATTCGTCCTCCCGTTCGCGATCAATCGCCGCACGGTGGCCGCGCTCGGGCTGCGCGAGGACCGTATCGTCCGCGTCGGCAGCACCTTCGCCGACGAGCTCGTGGAGGTCGACCTCGACGCGATCGGGCCCGGCGCCCTCTCCGGCTGGTCGGCCTACCCGCTCGGCGTGGCGTGGGCGCTCGGCGAGTTCGGAGCCGACCTGGCCGCCGTTCCGGGCTTCGACGTGCTCATCGACTCCAACGTCCCCGTCGGCGCGGGGCTGTCGTCGTCCGCCGCGATCGAGGGTGCGGTCGCCCTCGCTCTCAACGACGTCTGGCGGCTCGGGCTCGACCGGCAGACCCTCGCCCGTGTCGGCCAGCGCGCCGAGAACGTGGCCGTCGGCGCCCCGACCGGGATCATGGACCAGTCCGCGTCGCTGCTGGGCGAGCCGGATTCCGCCGTCTTCCTCGACTGCCGCACGCTGCACTCCGAGATCGTGCCGCTGGGCCTGGCCGAGGCCGGGCTGGAGATCGTCGTGATCGACACGGGCGTGGAGCATGCGCACGCCACCGGCGGGTACGCCGAACGCCGAGCCTCGTGCGAAGCCGGCGCCGCCGCGCTCGGCGTGGAGTCGCTCCGGGATGTCTCGGTCGCCGACCTGGACCGCGCCCGCGAGCTGCTCGACGACGTGACCTTCCGCCGGGTGCGGCACGTCGTCACCGAGGACCAGCGCGTGCTCGACACCGTGCGCACCCTGCGCGAGCAGGGGCCGACCGCGATCGGCGAGCTGCTCGACGCCTCCCACGCCTCCATGCGCGACGACTTCGAGATCTCCGTGCCCGAGCTCGACCTCGCCGTCGAGACGGCGCAGTCGAACGGCGCCATCGGCGCACGGATGACCGGCGGCGGCTTCGGCGGCTCGGCGATCGCACTCGTGCCGTCCGACGCGGTCAGCCGGGTGCTCGTCGCGCTCGACGGAGCCTTCGCCGAGCACGGCTTCGGCCAGCCGAACCTCTTCACCGTGGTGCCGTCGGAGGGCACGCGCCGGGAGAGCTGACCTCCCCTCATCCCCGTCGTTAACCTCCCGGCAACCGTTCGGGAGGAAGATGGCGGGGATGACGGATCCCGAGATCACCTGGCTCGACGCCGACACCGTGCAGCTGCGGCAGCCGAAGTCGTCGCACTGGGAGGCGCCCTTCCTCTTCCTGCTCTTCGGCAGGAGGCGCGCACTCCTGCTCGACACAGGCGCCACGGCGGACGAGTCCGTCTTCCCGCTGCGCGCGACGGTCGACCGGCTCACCGACACCTGGTTGCGACGCAACCCTGCGGTGTTCCTGCGGCCGTATCCCCTGGTCGTCGCGCACACGCACGCCCACCGCGACCACATCGCGGGAGACCCGCTGCTCGCGGCACGACCGGCGACGACGGTGGTCGGGACCACCCCGGCCCAGGTCATCTCGTTCTTCGGGTTCCGCGCGTGGCCGGACGAGGTCGTGGAGTTCGACCTCGGTCAACGGCCGATCGACGTGATCGGCGGCCCGGGGCACGAGCCGTCCGCCGTCGTGTTCTTCGACCGCCGGAGCGGCATCCTGTTCACCGGGGACACCGTGCTCCCCGCTCACCTCTACATCCGGGACCGCGCGCAGTACAGCGCGACGATCGACCGGCTCATCCGGTTCCGCGACTCTGCGCCCGTGCGCGTGCGCGAGCTGCGGGGCGCGCACATCGAGATGTCGCCGGAGCCCGGCGTGGCCTACCCGCCCGGCACGATCGACCAGCCGGACGAGCCCGCGCTCGAGCTGCCTCCGCGCATCCTGAACCGTGTGCGCGCGGCCCTCGACGACCTGCCGGACTCTCCCGACGGTCGTGTGGTCCGCAAGCGCTTCATCGTCGTCGACGAGAGCCGGGAGCGCGCAGCCCACGCTGGCTAAGCTGACGGGATGAGCACCCTCGTCACCCTCGCCGACGGCTCGGCGCCCACCGTCTCCCCCGATGCCTTCGTCGCTCCCGGGGCGGTCCTCGCCGGGCGCGTGCGCCTGAGTGCCGCGTCGAGCGTCTGGTACAACGCGGTGCTCCGCGCCGAAGCGGAGGAGATCGTCCTCGGCGAGCGCAGCAACATCCAGGACAACGTCTCCTGCCACGTCGACGCCGGCTACCCGCTGACGATCGGCGCCGACGTGTCGGTCGGCCACAACGCCGTGCTGCACGGCTGCACGGTGGAGGACGGCGCGCTGATCGGGATGCACGCGACCGTGCTCAACGGCGCGGTCATCGGGGCAGGGTCGCTCGTCGCCGCCGGGACCGTGGTGCTCGAAGGGACGGTCGTCCCGGCCGGATCCCTCGTCGCCGGCGTACCCGGGAAGGTCCGCCGAGAGCTCATGGAGGAGGAGCGTGCGGGCCTCGTCGGCAACGCCTCCGCCTACCTGCGCCTGGTCGAGGCGCACCCGCGGAGCTGACTCAGGCTTCGGTCGCCGAAGCGTCCGTCGCGGACGGCTCGACCGGGCCCGGCGCTCCCCCCGTCAGTCGCACCAGCTCGGCGAACGTCGTGGGGAACACCGTGTGCGGGTGACCGGCCGCGGCCCAGACCTCGGGGTAGCCCGCGAGCGCCACATCGACGACCGTGCGGAGAGGCGCGGGGTGGCCGACCGGCGCGACACCGCCGATGGTCTGACCCGTGGCCGCCTTCACCGTCTCGGGATCGGCCCGACGGATGCGGCCGCCCAGCTGCTCGCCGAGGTAGGCCGTGTCCACACGGTGCGCGCCGGAGGTCATGACGAGCAGCGGCTCGCCGTCGATGGTGAAGACGAGGGAGTTGGCGATGGCGCCCACCTCCACGCCCAGCTCGGCCGCGGCGGAGACGGCGGTCGGCGTCGCCGCCTCGAACCAGCGGACCCGCGGCTCGACGCCGGCCGCGAGGAGGGCCGACTCGACCCGCTCCACGGCGGGATGCGTGCGCTCGGCGCCCTCGCCGCTCATGCCAGCGCCCGCTCCGCGGACTCGACCACGTTCTGCAGCAGCAGCGCGCGGGTCATCGGGCCGACGCCGCCCGGGTTCGGCGAGATCCACGCGGCGACCTCGGCGACATCCGGAGCCACGTCACCGGCGACGACGCTCTTGCCGGTCACCGGGTCCTCCACGCGGCTCACGCCCACGTCGAGGACGATCGCGCCCGGCTTCACGTTCTCGGCCGAGACCAGCCCCGCGACGCCCGCGGCGGCCACGATCACGTCGGCGCGCTTCAGGTGCTCGTCGAGGTCGACGGTGCCGGTGTGGGTGAGCGTCACCGTCGCGTTGTACTCGCGACGGGTCAGCAGCGAGCCGATCGAGCGGCCGACGGTGACGCCGCGGCCGACGACGACGACGTGCTTGCCGTTCAGCTCGATCCCGTGCCGCTCCATCAGCTCGATGACGCCGCGCGGGGTGCACGGGAGCGGCGTGCTGATCGGCCGGTTGACGTTGAGCATCAGGCGGCCGAGGTTCGTCGGGTGCAGGCCGTCCGCATCCTTCGCCGGGTCCACGAGCTCGAGGATCGCGTCGGTGTCGAGGTGCGGCGGCAGCGGGAGCTGGACGATGAACCCGGTGCAGTCGGGGTCGGCGTTCAGGTCCTCGATCACGGCCTCCAGCTCGGCCTGCGAGATGTCGGCCGGGAGGTCGCGGCGGATGGAGGCGATGCCCACCTCCGCGCAGTCGCGGTGCTTGCCGGCGACGTACCACTGCGAGCCCGGGTCGTCACCGACCAGGATGGTGCCGAGCCCGGGAACGACGCCCTGCTCGCGCAGGCGCGTCACGCGCTCGGTCAGTTCGCTCTTGATCGCGGCGGCCGTGGCCTTGCCGTCCAGAATTCGTGCGGTCACAGTTCCTCCGTCGTTACACCGCCGAGTACGCGGATCATCTGCGTACTCGGCGGCTTTCGCCCGATTTTCGTGTACTCGAGGGTGGGGAGTGTCAGATCGAGGAGGGGAGCTCGACCGGGAAGGCGTCCTGGCCCGAGGGCGTGAGGCCCGGGTAGAGCGGGAACGCCGCGGTCAGCGCGTCCACGCGCGAGCGCAGCGCGGCGGTGTCGGCGCCGGGGACGAGGGCGCTGCCGATGATGTCCGCCACCTCGGTGAACTCCGTGTCGCCGAAGCCGCGGGTCGCGAGGGCCGGCGTGCCGATCCGGAGGCCGGAGGTGACCATCGGCGGGCGCGGGTCGAACGGCACCGCGTTTCGGTTGACCGTGATGCCGACCTCGTGCAGCACGTCCTCCGCCTGCTGGCCGTCGAGCTGCGAATTGCGGAGGTCGGCGAGCACCAGGTGCACGTCCGTGCCGCCGGTGAGCACGTCGACGCCGGCCGCGCGCGAGTCGTCGGCGGTGAGGCGGGAGGCGAGGATCTGGGCGCCGCGGATGGTGCGCGCCTGGCGGTCCTTGAACTCCTCGGTCGCGGCGAGCTTGAACGCGGTCGCCTTGGCGGCGATCACGTGCATGAGCGGGCCGCCCTGCTGGCCGGGGAACACGTTGGAGTTGAGCTTCTTGGCGAGCTCGGTGTCGCGGCTGACGATGAAGCCGGAGCGTGGACCGCCGATGGTCTTGTGCACGGTCGAGCTGACGACGTCCGCGTAGGGCACGGGCGACGGGTGCAGGCCCGCGGCCACGAGGCCGGCGAAGTGTGCCATGTCGACCCAGAGCTTGGCGCCGACCTCATCCGCGATTTCGCGGAACGCGGCGAAGTCGAGGTGACGGGGGTAGGCCGACCAGCCGGCGATGATGACCTGCGGCTTGTGCTCGCGGGCCTTGTCGCGCACCACGTCCATGTCGACGAGGAAGGTCTCGGGGTCGACGCCGTACGAGACGGCGTTGTAGAGCTTGCCCGAGAAGTTGAGCTTCATGCCGTGGGTCAGGTGGCCGCCGTGGGCGAGCTCCAGGCCCAGGATGGTGTCGCCGGGGGTCGCGATCGCAGAGAGGACCGCGGCGTTGGCGGAGGCGCCGGAGTGCGGCTGGACGTTCGCGTACTCGGCGCCGAACAGGCTCTTCGCCCGGTCGATCGCCAGCTGCTCGGCGATGTCGACGTACTCGCAGCCGCCGTAGTAGCGGCGGCCGGGGTAGCCCTCGGCGTACTTGTTGGTGAGGACCGAGCCGACGGACTCCAGCACCGCACGCGGCACGAAGTTCTCGGAGGCGATCATCTCGAGATAGTCGCGCTGGCGGCCGAGCTCGAGCTGCAGCACCTCCGCGATCTCGGGGTCGACCTCCGCAAGCGGGGCGGTGAAGGTCGAGGGCAGGGTGTCGGTCACTACGGGCTCCTTCGGACAGGGATGGACAGTGTACGTATCGACCCAGGCGCGCGGCCGAATCCACCCATGCTTTCGAGGTACCGTCGTCGCTCCCCGATGGTGACCATCTGAGCGCCAGTCGCGACTCGCCCAGCATAGCAAAGGCGCGCAGGTCCCGGACCCTTGCCCATTAGTTAGGAGGCCTGCGATACTCGCTGGTGGCCGTCCGGGGGGTGGACGGACGCGGCCGCTGCCCGAGCAACACCCAGCCACATGAGGAGCCTCCGTGGTCATACCCCGCCCTGTCGAGCTCGTGAGCACGACCGACGCACCGTTCGTCCTCGGCCCGACGGCCCGGATCAGTGTCGCGGGCGCCGGAGCGGAGGGGGTGGCCGCCCTCCTGCGCGACGCGCTCCGCCGCGACTGCCACCGCGAACTCGTCGTGGTGATCGAGCCGCCCGAGTACGGTGACATCGCCATCGTGGTCGCCGAGCACGAGGGGCCGGACGGGCATCGCGAGGAGGGGTACTCGCTCGACGTCGCCCCGGAGGGCGTACGCATCGGCGCGGCCACCGCGGCCGGTGCGCTCCACGGCGTGCAGACGCTGCGCCAGCTCGTCCCCGCCTCCTGCTCCGACGACCCGCTGACGATCGAGGCCGTGCACGTGCGGGACTACCCGCGCTACGCCTACCGCGGCGCGATGCTCGACGTCGCGCGGCACTTCTTCCCGGTCCGGGATGTCGAGCGCTTCATCGACGCGATCGCGCTGCTGAAGGTCAACCACCTCCACCTGCACCTCACCGACGACCAGGGCTGGCGACTCGAGATCGCGTCGTGGCCCGAGCTGACGAGCGTCGGCGGGTCGACCGCCGCGGGCGGCGGCGCCGGCGGGTTCTACACGCAGGAGGAGTACCGCGACCTCGTCGCCTATGCGGCGGAACGCCACATCACCGTCGTCCCCGAGATCGACATGCCGGGCCACACGAACGCGGCTCTTGCGTCGTACCCGGAGCTGAATCCCGACGGTGTGGCGCCAGCCCTCTACACGGGAACGACCGTCGGCTTCAGCACCCTGATGACCGGCGACCCGGCGACGGAGCGCTTTCTCGCGGACGTCATCGGCGAGGTCGCCGCGCTGACGCCGGGTCCGTTCCTCCACATCGGCGGCGACGAGTGCCTGAGCACCTCGCGCGAGGACTTCGTCGCCTTCATCCGGCACGCTGCCCGCCTGGTCGCTGACGCCGGGAAGACCCCGGTCGGCTGGCACGAGATGGGCGCCTGCGACGCGCTGCCGGAGGGCACCGTCGGCCAGTACTGGGACTACCGCACGCCGCGCGGATCGGCCGCCGACGACATCCTGTCGTTCGTGCGGCAGGGCGGCGCGGCCATCCTCTCCCCCGCCGATGTCGCCTATCTCGACATCGTCTACGAGGAGGGCGACGCGATCGGCCAGGACTGGGCCGACGGCCCGACGACGCTGCGGGACGCCCTGGAGTGGGACCCGGCCCGCATCGTCCCCGGTCTCGCCGAGGCACACATCCTCGGCGTCGAGGCGCCGCTGTGGACGGAGACCGTCACGACCATCCAGGAGGCCGAGGAGATGGTCTTCCCACGGCTCGCCGCCGTCGCCGAGATCGGCTGGTCACCCGCGCCCGCCGACACCGAGCCGGTGGATGCCACCCGCGACTTCCCGGAGTTCGCGGTGCGTATCGCCGAACTGGCGGAGCACTGGGATGCCGCGGGCACCTCCTACCGTCGCACGACCGAAGTGCCGTGGCCGGAGAACGCCGCACGCTGATCGCGCGGACCGCGCGCCGACGCGATCAGGGGTAGCCGAGGAACCACAGCAGGATCAGCGCGACCGGCTGCAGTGCGACGCCCGCGACCAGCACGATGGTCCGCGCCCGCGGGCTGTGCGTGAGACCGCGCGCACCGCCGAGCGGCGCGAGCGGGAGCAGCAGCCGGAACAGGCTCTGCTGCGGCAGGAACACCGCCACCAGGTAGAGACCGTAACTGGCCGAGTAGGCCACCACCTCGGTGCCGAGGTCGCGGACGCCCGGCCTGCGCAGCAGCCACGCGAATCCGGCGATCACCGCGAGCACCAGCAGCACCCCGGCGATGCCCGCGTACTTCCAGGTGAAGAGGAACCACGGCGTCAGGGGCACGAACGACACGTGCCCGATGAAGCCGGTCCACCAGGAGAGCTCGGTGGACACGTAGGCGTCGGGCGTCCCGGTCGCCTGCGAGGCGATGAGCGGCCAGGCCAGGCCTGCGATCGCGGTGACCGAGCCGGCGACGAGCACGGCGACGCGCTCGCGCATCCCGAACGTGCCGATGCCCCGGCGCTCCTGCACGATGCGCACGACGAAGACGACCGCGAGCGCCAGCGGGATGGCGAGCGCTCCCGGTTTGGCGAACGCCGCCGCCACGGTGAACGGGATGACGAGCCAGTACCTCCGCCGGATCATCGCCAGCAGCGCGGCGAACATCAGGAAGAAGAACATGCTCTCCGCGTAGGTGATCTGCAGCACGAACGAGAGCGGGCCGAAGCAGAAGAACACCGTCGCCCAGAGGGCCGAGACCGTGCCGCCCCGCGCGTGGACGATGCGGTACAGCACGAGCGCCGCACCGGCTCCGAAGAGGGTCGCGACGAGCACGCCCGCGGGAGCGAACGGCAGGCCGGTCACAGCCATCAGCCCGCGGACCACGGCCGGGTAGAGCGGCAGGAACGCCCAGGGGTTCTGCTGCACGTCGCCCCCGCCGTCCGTCGGGAGCGTCGCCGGGTACCCGCCGGATGCGATGCGCTGGTAGAACGAGCCGTCCCAGGACGACGAGAACGTGAAGAAGGTCGGGTCCTGCCGCGAACTGGCGAACGGCCAGTTGCCGACCGTCGCCGCGACGTAGAGCGACAGCATGAAGACGGTCGTCAGCACCCGCGAGGAGGCGTAGACGATCAAGGTCGCGCCCCACCAGGGGAGGTCGCGACCGGCCAGGCGCACCCGGTCTCCGCGTACGCGCGTCCCGGCTCCCGGCGTGGGCGCTGTGCTCGTGATTCCCGCTGACATGCTCAGCGGGATACTACTCCGGTGAGCATGCGCGGGCGCCGGGGATGGGATCCTGTACATGTGAACGTACTCACCGACCCCTCTTCCGCTCCCTTGGGTCCCGGTGCGCCGGTGCTCGCCATCGATGTCGGCGGCACGGATATGAAGGCCGCGCTGATCGACGCCGACGGGCGGATCGTCGAGATCGTGCGGCGACCGACCCCGCATGAGGGCCCCGCGACGGCGGACGCCGTCGTCGCAGCCGTCGTCGCGATCGCCGACGAGTTCCGGGCGACGCATCCCGCCATCGAGCCGGAGGCGCTCGGTCTGCTGGTCCCCGGGCACGTGGACGACGAGCGCGGCGTGGGGGTCTTCGCCGAGAACCTCGGCTGGCGCGAGTACCCCTTCCGCGACCGCGCGGCAGCGGCCCTCGGCGTGCCGGTGTCGTTCAGCCACGACGTGCGCGGAGCCGGCCAGGCGGAGAAGCGGCTGGGAGCGGCGGCGCCCTACCGGGACGTGGTGTTCATGGCGATCGGCACTGGGATCGCCGGCGCCGTCTTCCTCGACGACCGGCTGCTCGTCGGCGGCGGTCTGGTCGGCGAGATGGGCCACTCCCGCGTCGCGGACGGCCCGGTGTGCGCGTGCGGCGGTGTCGGTTGCCTGGAGGCCGTCGCGTCGGCGGCGGCCATCGCGCGCCGGTACAACGCGGCGACCGGGGCGACGGTCCCGGGCGCCCGGGAGGTGCTCGAGCGCTCCGAGGCGGGCGACACCGATGCGATCGCCGTCTGGGCGAGCGCCCTGGACGCGCTCGCCCTCGACATCTCGCACACGGTCGCGCTGCTCTCGCCCGAGGCGATCGTGATCGGCGGCGGCCTCTCGCAGGCGGGCGACGCACTGTTCGTCCCGCTGGCCGAGCGGCTGGAGGGCATCCTCACCTTCCAGCACCGACCGGCGTTGCTCCCCGCGAGCATCGGCGAGAACGCCGGCGTGATCGGCGCGGCGCTGCGGGCGCGCGATCTGCTCGCCGCCGCGGTCCCGCAACCGGTCGCCTGACCCGGCGACGGTATCGTCGATGAAATGACCGCGCATGTGATCCATTCCGCCCGTCTCGTCAGCGACGGCCACGTCGTCCACAACGCCTGGGTGCGGTTCGACGGGGGCACGATCGCCGCCACGGGGACCGGAGACGACTGGCGTTCAGCGGTCGTCAGCGACGACACGGTCTCGGTCACGGACGCCGATGGCGCGTGGCTGACGCCCGGTTTCGTCGACATCCACGGGCACGGCGGCGCGACAGCGAGCTACGACGACGGTCCGGAGCGCATCCGGCGGGCGCTCGACCTGCACCAGCGCCACGGCACCACCCGCGCGGTCGTCTCCCTGGTGACCGCGCCCGTCGACCGCCTCGCCGAGAGCGTGCGGGAGATCGCGGCGCTCAGCCGCGAGGACTCCCGCGTGCTCGGGTCGCACCTGGAGGGCCCGTTCCTCGACGTCGGCCACAAGGGCGCGCACGAGCCGAGCCTGCTGCGCTCGGCGACGCCGGAGGACATCGACCTCCTGCTGGCGGCCGCCGACGGAACGCTGCGGCAGATCACGATCGCCCCGGAGCTGCCGGGCGGCCTGGACGCCGTGCGCGCCCTCAGCGCGGCCGGTGTCGCCGTCGCCGTCGGCCACACCGCCGCCGACTACGCGCAGACGATGGAGGCGTTCGCGGCGGGCGCGAGCATCCTGACCCACGCCTACAACGGCATGGACGGCGTGCACCACCGCGCTCCCGGCCCGGTCGCCGCGGCCACCCGCACGGCCGGCGTCACGCTGGAGATCATCAACGACGGCGTGCACGTGCACCCGGAGGTCGTCCGGATGCTGTTCGCCGCGGCTCCGGGTCGCGTCGCGCTCATCACCGACGCGATGGCCGCCGCTGGCGCGGAGGACGGCGACTATCTGCTCGGCTCGCTCGCCGTGCAGGTCAGGGACGGCGTCGCACGTCTCGCCGAGGGCGGCTCCATCGCCGGTTCGACGCTGACGCTCGACGACGCTCTGCGGCGCGCAGTGCAGGAGGTCGGCCTCCCCGTCGAGGACGCGGTGCTGGCGCTCACCCAGACGCCGGCGGCCGCGGTCGGGCGTGGCGACGATCTCGGCCGGCTCGCGCCGGGGTACGCGGCGGATGCCGTGCTGCTCGACGGCGACTTCCGCGTGCTCCAGGTCTTCACGGACGGTGATCCCGTCGCTCGCTGAGCGGGGCCCGGGGCCGGATCCGTGTTCTGGACCCGGCCCTCGAGGATCCCCTCGTCGACGGTGATCGGCGTTCGGGTCGTCGGTCACCATCGTGCTCGTGCCGGTTCGGGTCCGGCACGGGCGTGGCACGGACGCCCCCTGTGCGGCGGCCACGTCTTGAGAGACCGCGACCGCCGCGATCCATGACGCCGGTTCTGTGAAATATTTCGGCGACTCCCGCCGGCCCCTCTCCCACAGCCCTTTCGCGGCCGCGATACGGGAGAATCATGGGATGTCCGACGTGTCCGACCTCTCCGACCTCCAGCTGGTCGACGCGACGCGTGCGGGCGATCGGAACGCGTTCGCCGAGCTCTGGCGGCGGCACGCGCGCGCCGGGCTCACCGTGGCGCGGTCGCACAGCGATCTCGACGCCGACGACCTCGTCGCCGAGGCGTACGCGAAGATCTACCAGGCGATCGCGAACGGCCACGGTCCCACCTCCGGCTTCCGCGCCTACCTCTTCACGACGGTGCGCAATGTCGCCGCCTCCTGGGGGCGGCGAGCGCGCGAGACGCCGATCGACGACGCGGACACCATCGAGGACCCGGCGTTCACCGAGGCCGCCGGCCTGGAAGCGCTCGACCGCTCCCTGACCGCGAACGCATTCCGCACCCTCCCCACCCGGTGGCAGGAGGTGCTGTGGTACTGCGAGGTCGAGGGCATGAAGCCGGCCGACGTCGCCCCGCTCCTGGGCATGTCGGCGAACGCCGTCGCCGCGCTCGCCTATCGCGCACGGGAGGGTCTGCGCCAGGCGTGGATCCAGGCGCACCTGGCAGCGGTGCCGGAGGACTCGAACTGCCACTGGACCACCGAGCGGCTGGGCTCCTACGCGCGCCACGGGCTCGGCAAGCGCGAGACCGCGAAGGTGGAGGCGCACCTGCTCGACTGCGCGCGCTGCACCATCGTCGCCGAGGAGGCGAAGGACGTCGGCTCGCGGATGGCGCTCGTCCTCCTGCCGCTGATCGCGGGCGTCGGTGGCGCGACGGCCTACTCCGCCTGGATGCAGAGCGGAGCCCACACCGTCCCGTACGCCCTCGGTGCGGCCGGGGCCGCGATGCCCGCTGCCGCGACCGGGGGCGCCGGTGCCGGTGTCGGCGCGACGACGATGGGAGCGTCGAGCACGGCTTCGGGAGGCTCTACCGGAGGAGCCGGCGGTGCCGGCGCGAGCGCGGCCACCATCACGTCGTTCGCCGTGGGCGGCGTGCTCGTCGCCGCCGCGGTGGCCGGGGCCTTCGTCTTCGGGCCGGCCCTCTTCGCCTCGGCTCCCACGCCGACGAGCGCAGCCGTCGCCGACCCGGCGTCGCCCGCGGCTCCGGGGCCGTCCGATTCGTCCACGGGTCCGGACACCGCGCCCCCTGCGCCTGCCGCGCCCGCACCCGCCTCCCCGGCGCCGGTGACCCCTGACGCACCGTCGAGGGTGGTCGCGCCGACCGCGCCGACGCCGTCCGTTCCTGACGCGGCGACCCCCACGACGCCCGTCACCCCGACGACGCCGGTCACTCCCGTGGGGCCGCGCCCGCAGCCTCCCGTGCTTTCCGGGTCGTTCCCGGCCGACGGGTACACCACGAACGCGCAGACCATCGACGCATCCGGCACGGGAGCACCCTCAGCCGTGATCGCGGTGACCGCGGCGCGCACGCCAGGCTCGGAGGCCCGCGCCGTCGCCGCAGCAGCCCTCACTCTCGGCACCGCGACGGCCGACGCGTCCGGCGCCTGGGGCCTTGCGCTCGACCTGTCGGCGCTCGGCGACGGGAGCTGGACCGTGTCCGTCGCCCAGACCACGGCCGACGGAACGTCCGACGCCGTCACACGCACCCTCGTGGTGGACCGCACCGCACTCCCCCCGCAGATCACGAGCGTCGACACCGGCTCCGGTGGGTCCGCCGGTTCCGCCGCGCCGATCGTCTCCGGGAACGCGGAGCCGGGAGCGACGGTCGACGTCTCCGACGGCGACGTGCCGCTGGTCACCGTGACCGCCGACGCCGCCGGCGCGTGGACCACGCCCGAGCTCCTCCTCGCCTCACCGTCGTTCGCGCTGACCGCCCGTCAGACGGACGTGCTCGGCAACCGCTCGGACCCGTCCGTCCCTGCGACGGGGACCGTGCTGGCGCCGTCCGTGACCGCGACGACGTCGGGGATGTCCATCACGATGACCGCGGACGGCCTGCCCGGCGCGCGGCTGCTGCTCTATGTGAACGGACAGCCCGCCGGTCAGTCGCTCGAGACGAACACGGACGGCACCGCCTCGCAGGAGTACCTCTGGACGGGAGCACCCGGCACCTATCGCGTCGGGTTCGGCTACGACTTCGGCGACCGCCACGGGATCGTCGTGGACGCCACGGTCACGCCCGGGCTGCTCTGACGGCCATCCGGCCCACGACCAGTACCAGCACCAGCGAGACAGCCAGCAGCACGATGTAGACGATCGGCAGCAGCATCAGGCCGCCCGCGTCGAAGATCAGCGAGCCGAGGAGCGCTCCGCCGCCGATGCCGATGTTGAAGGACGTCGTGTAGAGCGCACTGGCGGTGTCGCGGAACGTCGGCGACGAGGTGTGCAGCAGACGCGTCTGCAGGAGGGGCGGGAGCGCGCCGAAGGCGAGTCCCCAGATCACGAAGGCGATCAGGGCGAGCACCGGTTGGCCGGCGAACGCCGCGAGACCCGCGACGGCCACGCCGGTCACGACGAGGGCGAGCAGCAGTCCGAACTGCGGCCTCGGCCCCAGGACCGAGCCGGCCAGCACGAGACCGATCGCGCCGGCGATGCCGTAGATGAACAGGAGCCCGCCGACGTCACCGGCGGCGACACCCATCGGGCCGGTGAGGAAGGGCACGACGAACGTGTAGAACGAGTAGTGCCCGATCATCGTCACGGCGGCGATGAGGCAGACCATGATGACGGTCGGGATGGTGCGGTCCTTCGGGCGCGGGAGGCTGCGGTCACGGCGACCGGCCGCATCCTCGTCCCGCTCGACCGCGGGCAGGAAGCGCCAGACGAGCAAGGCTCCCACGAACATGAGGCCCGCGAGGATCCCGAACGAGAGCCGCCAGCCGAAGAGGTGCCCGGCGAAGGTGCCGAGGGGGACGCCGAAGACGAACGCGAGCGTCCCGCCGCCGAGCGTGATCGAGACGGCGCGGCCGATCTGCTCCTTCGGGACGAGGTGCCCGGCGTAGGCGCCGACGATCGACCAGAACATGCCGTGGGCGATGCCGCCGATGATGCGGGAGGCGACGACCCAGGCGTAATCCGGCGAGAAGGCGGTGAGGAGGTTCGAGAGCCCGAGCACCACGAGCACGCCGACGATCATGCCGTGCCGCGGCCACCGCCGGGTGAGGGCGGTGAGCGGGGTGCTCGTGACGACGACGGTGAAGGCGAAGACGGTCACCAGGAGGCCGACCTGCGCCTCGCTGACGCCGAGAGAGGCGCTCATGTCGGGCAGCAGCCCGGTCGGGATCATCTCGCTCGTGACGGAGAGGAACACGGCGGCGGCGAGCGCGAGCAGGCCCACCCAGGGGAACTTCGGAACGGTTGCCAGTGGCGACGTTGAAGAGGCAGTCATGGAGGTGCTGTCCAACGAACGGCGTTTCCCCCTCGATCCGGCCGATCCATCGGCGAGAGAGGAAGAGAGGGTCGACTACGCGCTGATGTGCGCGCCCAGGGCCGCGCGGGACCCGGCGACCGCAGAAGAGTCTACCGGACCGTCCTGAGGATGGACTCGGTGGTCTCGATCTCGATGAGGGGAGCGTAGAGCGCCATGGCGTCGAGCGCGCGCTGGTGATCCTGCGCCGTCAGCCCGGCGCAGGCGTCGGCGGCCACCCGCACCCGCACCCCGGCGTCGGCGGCGGGGAGCGCCGTCGACAGCACGCAGCAGTCGGTCGAGACGCCGGCGAGCACGATCTCGTCCGCGTCCCCGATGGCGTCCCGCAGCGCGCTCCCCCACTTGCCGAAGGTCGTCTCGGTCACGACGGGGTGACCGTTGTCGCGGAAGGCCGGCACCAGGTCGTAGAGCGGGTCGTCCGGCGGGACGAGCGCGAACGGCCAGTCCTCGTAGTAGCGCACCCAGGCGCCCTGCGGCTGCTCGGGAGCCGTGAAGCGGGTGAAGACCACGCGGTCGCCGAAGGCGGGCAGCAGCCGCGCGGCGCCGAGCTCCGCGTCGGGGAAGCCCGGGGTCGACCAGCCGCTCGCGGGGCTCGCGAACACCTCCTGCATGTCGATGACGACCAGCACGGGAGCGGTCACCGCTCCTCCTGCCGCCGGATCGCGCCGCGCGAGAAGAGAGCGGTCCCGGCGAAGCCGATCACCAGGGCGACGAGCACGCCGAGGTTGGCGTACGCCCAGTCGCCCTGGGTTCCGCCGAGGCCGAGCGGACCGAGGAGGTAGCCCTGCCAGCCCAGCCACGCCGCAGCGCTGTTCGTCACCAGTCCCCACCCGATCGCCGTGCCGAGGACGATGAGGGTGATCGGCAGCCAGCGCACGGAGCCGTACCGGCCGCGCGCGTCGTAGAGGTCGGCCTCCGCGTAGTCGCGGCGCCGCAGGGCGATGTCGGCGACGAAGATGCCGCACCACGCCGCGATCGGCACGCCGAGCGTGATGAGGAAGCCCTGGAACGGGCCCAGGAAGTCGCCGGCGAAGAAGACGACGTAGATCGCGCCGGCCGTCATGATCACGCCGTCGATCCCCGCGGCGACGTACCGGGGCACCCGAACGCCCACGCTCAGCAGTGCGAGCCCGGACGAGTAGATGTCGAGCACCGCGCCGCCGACGAGGCCGAGCACGGCGACGATCACGAACGGCACGAGGAACCAGGTCGGCAAGAGCGACGCGAGCGCACCGATCGGGTCGGCCGCGATGGCCTCGGAGAGGGAGGTCGACGAGCCGGCGAGCAGGATGCCGAAGACCAGGAGCAGGACCGGTGCCAGCGACGAGCCGAAGGTCGTCCATCCCACCACTCCCCCGCTGCGGGTCGAGCGCGGGAGGTACCGCGAGTAGTCGGCAGCGGCGTTCACCCAGCCGAGGCCGAAGCCGGTGAGCATGAACACGAAGCCGCCGATCACGTGCGGCACATCGCCCGCGGGCAGCGCGCCGACCGCGGTGAGATCGATGTGGCCGAGCACCAGCGCGATGTAGAACAGCGTGAGCACCCCGGTGACGATGGTGATGACCATCTGCATGCGCATGATCAGGTGGAAGCCGATCACGCCGCCGACCACGACAAGGGCGACCACCACGATGAGCGCGACGAGTTTCGTGACGACGCCGCCCTCCCAGCCGAGCCGTTCGAAGACGGTCGCCGTCGCGAGCACCGCCAGCGCCGTGAGCACGGTCTCCCAGCCCACGGTGAGCAGCCAGGAGAGCAGCGACGGGACGCGGTTGCCCTGCACCCCGAAGACGGCCCGGCTGAGCACCATCGTGGGCGCCGAGCCGCGCTTGCCTGCGAGCGCGATCACGCCGCACAGCAGGAAGGAAGCCACGATCCCGATGACGCCGACGATCGTCGCCTGCCAGAACGAGATCCCGAACCCGAGCAGGAACGAGCCGTAGCTCAGGCCGAAGACCGAGACGTTCGCGCCGAACCACGGCCAGAAGAGACCGCTCGCGCGCCCCTTCCGCTCGCTCTCGTCGATCGTGTTGAGCCCGTTGAGCTCGACGCCGAACGCCGATCCGGGGGCGGGGAGGGAGGCGGGCGCCCGGTCGGGCGCGTCCTCGCCGGTGCTGGTCATGCACCGATCCAAGTGCACGCGCCGCGGCGCGTCAACAGCCGGGCGCGGCGCGAGGCGGACCCCGCGGGACGATATCCTGAGCCGATGACCGCGACCTCCGACACCCCCGGCCAGGCCAACCACTGGGTGCTGACCTTCAGCTGCGCCGACCAGCCGGGGATCGTGCACGCCGTCAGCGGGGCGATCGTCTCCGCGCGCGGCAACATCACCGAGAGCCAGCAGTTCGCCAGTCTCGACACCGGCCGCTTCTTCATGCGGCTCCAGGTGGAGTCGGGCGCGAGCCGCGAGGAGTTCGAGAGCGCGCTCGCGCCGGTCGTGGAGCGGTTCGGGATGTCGCACAACGTCGACTACGTCGGTCGCCCGCTGCGCACCCTGGTGCTGGCGTCGACCGCCGCGCACTGCCTCAACGACCTCCTCTTCCGCCAGCGCGCCGGGCAGCTCCCGATCGAGATCCCCCTGGTACTCTCCAACCACGGCACCCTGCGCGACCTCGCCGGGTTCTACGGCGTGCCCTTCGAGTCCCAGGCGGTGACCGACGCGGAGTCGAAGGCCGCGTTCGAGGCGCGCGTGCTCGCCGCTGTGGAGGAGCACGACATCGAGCTCGTCGTGCTGGCGCGCTACATGCAGATCCTCTCCCCCGAGCTCTGCGAGAAACTCGCCGGCCGCGCCATCAACATCCACCACTCGTTCCTCCCCGGCTTCAAGGGCGCCAACCCCTACCGCCAGGCGCACGCCCGCGGCGTGAAGCTGATCGGCGCGACCGCGCATTTCGTGACCAGCGACCTCGACGAGGGCCCGATCATCGAGCAGAACGTCGTGCGCGTCGACCACTCGCAGACGGTGCAGCAGCTCGTCGCGATCGGGCAGGACGAGGAGAGCCGCACGCTCACCCAGGCGGTCAAGTGGTTCGCGGAGGACCGTGTGCTGCTCGACGGCGCCCGGACCATCATCTTCCGCTGACCTCCGCCGGTAGAATGACGTGGTGACTTCCGCGCAAGACCAGCAGGCCCGCCTCCGGATCGGACCGAACGACATCCTCCGGTTCGTGCTCGAGCTGTTCGCCGTGGTCACGCTCGGCATCTGGGGGTTCGTGGCGTGGCCACTGCCCTGGAACATCGTCTTCGGCATCGCGACCCCGGTCGTCGCCATCCTGCTGTGGGCCCTCTTCCGCTCCCCGAAGGCCGTCCTGCACGTCGACGCGTTCGTGAAGGCGCTGGTCGAGGTGCTCGTGATGGGCGCCGCGGCGTTCGCCTGGTGGGATCTCGGTCAGCCGGTCGTCGCCGTGGTCTTCGCCGTCATCGCGACCGTGAGCGGCGTGATCAACGGGCGGCGCGAGTTCTGATGACCGCGCTCGTCGTCCACGACGCCCGCAAAGTGGATGCGGACGGGCTGGTCGACGAGTTCTGGCTGGTCGCCGAGGGCGGCACGATCGTCGCCACCGGTTCCGGCACGGGCTGGCACGAGGCCGCCCGTGCGCCCGGCGCGACCGTTGTCGATGCCGCCGGCCACTGGCTCACCCCCGGCTTCATCGACCTGCACTGCCACGGCGGCGGCGGGCACCCGTACGACGACGGTCCGGAGGAGATGCTCGCCGCTCTCGCGACGCACCGTGCGCACGGCACGACGCGCTCCCTCGTTTCGCACGTCGCCAATCCCCTCGCCTCCCTGCGCGAGAGTCTCGCCATCGTCGCCGATCTGGCCGAGGCGGACCCGCTCGTGCTCGGCTCGCACCTCGAAGGCCCGTTCCTGGCCGTCGAGCGCCGCGGCGCGCACGACGCGGAGTTCCTCCGCGAGCCGGGTCCCGCAACCGTCGAGGAGCTGATCGGCGCGGCGCGCGGCACCCTCCGCGCGGCCACCATCGCTCCCGAGCTGCCCAACGCCCTAGAGGCGATCGGCGTGCTGATCGAGGCGGGCGTCGTCGTCGGCGTCGGCCACACCGCCGCCGACTACGACCAGGCGGCGCGTGCATTCGAGGTGGGGGCGCGCCTGCTCACCCACGCGTTCAACGCGATGAACGGCATCCACCACCGCGCCCCGGGCCCGGTCATGGCCGCGATCGACAACCCCGAGGTCACGCTCGAGCTCATCCTCGACGGCCTGCATGTGCACCCCTCGGTGGCGCGGCTGCTCTTCACCGCCGCTCCCGGCCGCGTCGCGCTGGTGACCGACGCGATGGCGGCGGCGGGCGCCTCCGACGGCGACTACCGGCTCGGCGGGCTGAACGTCACCGTCAAGGAGGGCCTCGCGGTCCTCTCGGGAACGTCCACGATCGCGGGCTCGACGCTGACGCAGGACGCCGCCCTGCGCGTTGCCGTCGGTCAGGTCGGGCTCGACCCCGTCCACGCGGTCACCGCCCTGACGCACACGCCGGCGAAGGCCCTCGGCGAGGACCACCGCTTCGGCCGCCTGCAGCGCGGTTACGCCGCCGATGCGGTCGTGCTCGACCACGAGTGGCACGTGCGTACCGTGGTCGCCGACGGCCGCATCCTGAACTGACGCCGCCTACTACCCGGCCGAAACGCCGGAACTCCGGAGGTCGGCAACGACACCGCCGGAGTTCCGGTGGGAGCGCCTGCCGTTCCTACAGCTTCTGCCAGGCCGGCTTGTTCGCGTAGGCGTAGCGGTAGTAGTCGAGGTTGCGCAGGCCGGAGGCCGCGGCTTCGTCGACCAGCACGGTCACGCGCGGGTGCAGCTGGATGGCCGAGCCCGGGTTGGAGGCCGAGATCGGTCCCTCGACGGCGCCGGCCAGCGCCTCCGCCTTGCCCTCGCCGAACGCGAGCAGCAGCAGGTGGCGGGCCTTGAGGATGGTGGAGAGGCCCTGCGTGATGCAGTGCATCGGCACGTCGTCCTCGGAGTCGAAGAAGCGGGCGTTGTCCTTGCGGGTCTGCTCGGTCAGGGTCTTCACGCGGGTGACCGACGCGAAGGAGGAGCCGGGCTCGTTGAAGCCGATGTGGCCGTCGGTGCCGATGCCGAGGATCTGCACGTCGACCCCGCCCGACTCGGCGATGGCCTTCTCGTAGTCCGCGCCGGCGTGCTCGATGGTCTCCCGTGCGCCGTTGGGCACGTGGATGAGCGACGGCGTCAGCCCGAGCGGCTCGACGACCTCGCGGTGGATGACCGACCGGTACGACTCGGGGTGCCCGGCGGGCAGACCCACGTACTCGTCGAGCGCGTACCCGCGCACGTGCGAGACGTCGACGCCGCGCTCCGCGATCAGCGACGCCAGCGCCCGGTACACGGGCAGCGGGGTCGATCCGGTCGCGAGTCCGAGCACCGCGTCCGGCTTGCCGGAGATCAGGTCGACGATGCTCTCTGCGGCCAGGGCGCCCGCGGCGGCCTGATCCTTGACGACGACGACTTCAGCCATGCGTTCCTCCTACGATCGCGGCCCCGAGGGCAGCGACTGGTGATCCTGGTGGGACGAGGCGCACGCGCTGCGGCAGCGCGAGCGAGGCGAGGAACGGCGATGTGCGCTCCCAGTCCTCGAGCACCTCGTGGACGTCGCCGAGCAGCGGGTCGCCCAGATGGCTGAGGCCGCCACCGATCACCACGGTGTCGACGTCGACGGCCAGCACCAGGACGCGCACTGCGGCAGCGATGCCCTCGGCAAGCCTATCCTTGATCGCCTGCGCCGCGCCGTCCCCGGCTGCCGCCGCCGCGAAGAGCGAACGCGCCGGCAGCGGGTCGTCGGTGCGCCACTGACGCGCTATGCCCGAGCCGCTCGCGACGGTCTCAAGGCA
The DNA here is from genome assembly GCF_013410615.1 of Leifsonia naganoensis. Lineage (NCBI taxonomy): Bacteria > Bacillati > Actinomycetota > Actinomycetes > Micrococcales > Microbacteriaceae > Leifsonia > Leifsonia naganoensis. The sequence goes on along the minus strand of NZ_JACCHJ010000001.1, from coordinate 2,846,834 downwards.
GCCGCGCTGGCCGCACGCGCACTCCGCCCCCAGGGGGTCGATCGGGATGTGCCCGATCTCGCCGGCGATGCCGGACGTTCCTCGCCACAGCCTGCCGCCCACCACGATCCCGGCGGCCATCCCGGTGCCGAGGTTGAGGTACGCCATCGTGCCGGCCAGGCCGAGCACGTCGTAGGCGCCGAGCGCCGCGGCCTTCACGTCGTTCTCCACCCGCACGCGGACGCCGAGCCGTTCGGCCAGCTCGCCGCCCAGCGGGAGGCGGTCCACACCGAGGTTGACGGCGTGCGCGACCTCGCCGGACGCGGTGTCGACCAGTCCGGGGATGCCGATGCCGATCGAGGAGAAGCCGGGCGCATCGATGCCGGTCAGCTCGCCGATGCGCGAGACGGCCGTGAGGGCGGTCTCCACCACGGCGGGGCTCCCGAAGCCGGTGGCGAGGCGGATCCGGTGCGCGAGCACGCCGCTCTCGTCGACGGCGACCGCGTCGGTCTTGGTGCCGCCGATGTCGATCCCGAGCCTCATGAGCCGGGGCCGAGGAGGTCGAGCAGGGCGCGGCCGAGCAGGCGGGAGGCGCCGAACGTCGCGATGTCGGCGTATCGGCGGTCGTCGGCGGGCCAGCCCATGTCGACGACGAGCACGTCGTCACGCTCCGCGCGCAGCCGGTCGATCGTGTCGCGGGCGAACGCGTGCCGGTGGTTGTCCTTGCCGATCACGAGCACCGGGCCATCGGGGAGCCCGATCGGCGCAGCGTCGTCCTCGGTGACCACGGCGACGGGGAGGGCGGCGAACGCGGTGGCCGCGTCGTCGTCCGTGCCGGTCGCAGTCTCGGCGAACGGCCCCCACGGCGCCGTGCCCACCGCGATGTTGGCGACGGTCTCGAGCCGGACGACGGAGGCGGCCGTGCGGCCCTCCCCCAGCCAGGATCGGGCGGCGTCGGCCAGTTCGAAGGCGGGGACGACGGCGCGCGCCTCCTCGGCATCGACGGCGCTCGCGCCGGCGGTCGGCGCAGAGTCGGCCTGCGTGGGCGTCGGCTCGTCCCGGAGTTCTCCGGCGAGACCGATCACCCGGGCGGCGGCCTCCTCCACCCGCCCGGTGGACAGCCGGCCGGTGGCGATCGCGTCCGCGACCGCCTCCACGATCGCCGTCAGCTGCTCGTCGGTGTTCTCCGTGCCGAGGCACAGCAGGTCGCAGCCCGCGGCGAGCGCCAGCACGGCGGCCTCCGGGATGCCCCGCTCGCCGCTGGCGCCGAGCATGTCGAGCGCATCGGTGACGACGAGGCCGTCGAATCCGAGCTCGCCCCGCAGCAGCCCCTCGACGATCGGGTGGCTGAAGGTGGCGGGCAGCGCGGCGTCCAGCTGCGGCAGGAGGATGTGGGAGGTCATGACGGTACGGGTACCGGCCTCCACCGCTGCACGGAACGGGACCAGCTCGCGCTCGCGCAGTTCGGCGGCCGACAGATCCACGACAGGGAGCGCGAGGTGCGAGTCCTGGGCAGTGTCCCCGTGACCCGGGAAGTGCTTCGCGCAGGCCGCGACGCCGGCCGATTGGAGGCCGCGCACCCATGCGGCGCCCTGCTCGGCCACCACCTCCGGGGAGACGCCGAAGCTGCGCACACCGATCACCGGGTTGTCCGGGTTGGAGTTGATGTCGACGTCCGGCGCGAAGTCGAGGTTCACGCCGACGGCGCGCAATTCGGCCCCGACACGGGCCGCGACCTGTTCGGTGCGCTCGGCGTCGCCGAGGCGGCCGAGCACCGCGTTGCCCGGGTAGGGCGATCCGGTGGCGTAGTGGAGGCGGGTGACGTCGCCGCCCTCCTCGTCGATCGCCACGATCGCCTCGGGGTTGGCCGCGTAGATCGCGTCGGTCAGTGCGCGCAGCTGCTCGGCCGACACGATGTTCGGGCCGAACACGCACACGCCGCCGAGGCCGTCCCGCAGCCGCTGTTCCAGCCAGCCCGGCAGGGTCGTGCCGACGAATCCGGGGAGGAGGGTCGCGGCGATGCGGCGGGCGAGGCGGGGGTCGAGGAGGCGGGGTTCGGCGGCGGCCGTGCCGGTCACCCCTTCACCGCCCCGCTGACGAGCCCGCTGGTCATCCGGCCCTGCACGATGAGGAAGAAGATGATCACCGGCACGGCGACGAGGGTCGACGCGGCCATGACCTGGCCCCAGTCGGTCGCGCGGGAGGCGGACTGCTGGATGAAGCCGCGCAGCCAGAGGGGCAGCGTCTGGCTGCTGTTCTCCTGCAGGATGACGAGGGCGACCGTGAACTCGTTCCACGCCTGGAGGAACGCGTACACGCCGGAGGCGACGAGCCCCGGGGCGAGGAGCGGGAAGGTGATCCGCAGGAACGCCTGGGTGCGGCTGAGGCCGTCCACCATGGCGGCCTCCTCGAGGTCGGCCGGGATGCCGGCGACGAAGCCGCGCAGCATCCAGATCGTGAACGGCACGACGGCGGCGATGTAGAGGATGCTGACGCCGATGACGCTGTTCAGGAGGCCGAGGCTCCCCATCAGCTTGTACTGCGCGATGAACAGGCCTTCCGCCGGCAGCATCTGGATGAGCAGCACGGCGAGCACGAACGACGTGCGGCCGCGGAAGCGGAAGCGGCTGATGGCGAGGGCGGCGAGGAAGGCGAACGCGAGGCAGACGACGACCGTGATGAGCGCGATGGTGAGGCTCATCCCGAGCGCCGGGAAGAACGTGCCCCCGTCGATGACGGCGGTGAAGTTGTCGAACGAGCCGCCGAACGGCAGCCACGTGGGCGTGGAGTTCTGCAGCACGACGTTCGGCAGGAGAGACGAGTTGACCATCCAGTAGACCGGGAAGACCCAGATCAGGGCGAGGACGATCGCGACGACGCCGAGCACGATGCGGGAGGGGCGGACCTTCTGGCGCAGCTTGCGGGCGGGGGCCGCGGTGGCGGCGGTGGCGGATGCGGTGGATGCGGTGGTCACGACTCGTCCTCCTTGATCAGCGAGCGGACGTAGAACCAGCTCAGGGCGACGGTCAGGATGAGGACGAACACCGAGACGGCGCTGGCCATCGCGAAGTCGCTCGACCCGACGCCGAGCTGGTAGATGTAGGTGCCGAGCAGGTTGGTCTCGCTGGCGATGGAGCCTTTGTCCTGCAGCAGCTTGATCTGCGTGAAGACGCGCAGGTCCCAGATGATCTGCAGCAGCAGCACGATCCCGAGGACGGGTCGGATCATCGGCAGGATGATGTAGCGCAGCCGCTGGAAGCCCTTGGCGCCGTCCATCTGCGCGGCTTCGAGCACTTCACCGGAGACCTGGGTCAGGCCGGCGTAGACCGAGAAGGCCACGAACGGAACGCTCATCCACACCACGATGATCATGGCGACGAAGAAGAACGAGAGCGGGTTCTGCAGCCAGTTGTGGCCCTGGAAGTCGAGGCCCCAGGAGCTCAGCACGTTGTTGATGAGGCCGCGGCGCCAGTCGAACAGCCAGTTCCAGACGGTCATCGCGGCGACGACCGGCATGGCCCAGGCGAGCAGGAGGGCGATCTGGAGGATGACGCGCACGACGGCGTGCACGCCGGTCATCAGCAGGGCGAGGCCGACGCCGATGATCACGGTCACGGCGGCGGTGACGAGGCAGAAGGCGATCGACCGGCCGACGACGATCCACATGTAGGGGTCGGAGAACAGGGTGATGTAGTTCTGGAACCACACGAACGGGGCGGGCTGGCCGAACTGCTGCGCGAGCCCGAAGTGCTGCATGGAGGTGATGACCTGCCACACGATCGGGTAACCGAGGGCGAGCAGCAGGATGGCGATGGCCGGCAGCAGCAGCATGTAGGGGGCGAGCTGGCGCTTGCGGGGGCGGGGGGCTCCCTGCTTCGGGGTGCGCGCCGGGCGGGCCGGGCGGCCGGTCGCCGCGGGGGTCTCCTGGGTGGTGGTCACGTCGGTCCTCCTTCCGAGAATGATGGGGGCAGGAGCGAGGGCGCGGAAGGGGTGCCTTCCGCGCCCTCACCTGCTAGGTGGTGCGAGAGTGAACGACTAGTTCTTCTCGTTGAGGAGAGCGTCGATCTTCGTGTCGTACTCCTGGGCGAGAGCCTTCAGGTCCGACGCGTCGCGGATCTTGGAGAAGAACTCCTCCATGACGTTCGCGGCCTCGACCTTGGCCCAGCCCGGCGCGGCCGGGGTGAGCTTGGAGTTGGACGCGGACTCGATGAGCGCCTTCGCGAACTGGTCGTCGCCGAGCGAGGACATGTAGTCCGAGTTCGCCGGGCCGAGGCCGTTCTTGCCGAGCATCTCCTGGTACTCCTTCGAGAAGATGATCTTCAGGAGGGTCTTGGACAGGCCCGGGTTCTTGGACTTGGCCGAGATGCCGATGTTCGAGCCGCCGGCGAAGACCGGGGCGGGCTTGCCGTCGTTGCCCGGCAGGACGAACGTGCCGAACGTCTGGTCGTTCCAGGTGCGGACCGGCTTGCCGTCCTTCTCGGACAGGTCGCCGATGGACCAGTGCGCCCATCCCGGCGCCATGATCGTGGCGGCGGCGAGCGAGGTGTCACCGGTCTTGTTGCCGGTGGCGTCGACCGTCTGGTCGCTGTCGTTCAGGTAGATGTACTGGTTCGAGTCCTTGGCGTCGTTCGGGGCCTTGGACGCGTTCTTGTAGATGTCCTGCAGCTGCTGCAGACCCTTCAGCGAACCCTCGGAGTCGAGCGTGGCCTCCCACTTGTCGCCCTGCTTCTTGGCGATGTCTCCACCGTTGGCGAAGATCCAGGAGATGCCGTCGCGCCAGTCCTGACCGCCGAGGAAGAAGCCGGAGAAGTTCGGGATCGCCTTCGGGTTCTTCGCGGTGATGTCGGCGACCGTGGTGTTGAACTGGTCGAGCGTGGTCGGCACGGTGGCGCCGGCCGCCGCGTAGACGTCCTTGCGGTAGAACATGTAGCGCGAGCCGAAGTAGTACGGCAGCGTGTAGTTCTTGCCGTCGACCTTTCCGGCGTCCACGAAGGACTGGAGCAGCTTGTCGCCGCCGAGGTCCTTGTACTCGTCGGAGATGTCGAGGAACGCGCCGACGTTGGTGAACGTCGGGGACTGGGTGTTGCCCATCTCGGTCACGTCCGGCGTGTTGTTCGCGTCGGGGAGGGCCGTGGTGAGCTTGGTGACGATGTCGCCCCAGTCCTGCTGCTCGATCTTGAGCGTCGCGCCGGTCTCCTTGTTGAACTCGGTCTTGAGGTAGTTGCGCAGCTCATCCGGGGTGTCGGAGCCGACCAGCCACAGGGTGACCGTCTTGCCCTTCCCGTCGGTGCTGGGCGCCGATGATCCGCCGGAGGCGCATCCCGCGAGCACGAGAGCGGAAGCTGTAGCCACAGCGGCGAGGCCGACGAGCTTTCTCTTCATTGCACTGTCCTTTCAAAAATGATCGGGCTTTGTTCAGGTGGTCAGTGTGTGCGGTTGCCACACCGTGGTGCAGGGGTCGGTGGATCCGGATTGCTGTGTTACGAGACCCCGAGCCGTCCGGAGAGGACGAGTACGGCCGCGCCGCGCAAGACGATGTCCTGCCCCTGCGTGGTCATCCGGAGCGCGAGGTCGGCGTGGTTCTCGGCCATCGTCCGGCTCCGGAGCGTGTGGATGGTCGCCTCGGCGAGGGGGCCATCGAGAAGGTCCGTCGGGCCGCTGAGCACGATCTCCGACAGGTTGAGGGCGCCCACGACGGGGGCGAGGGCGATGCCGAGGCGCTGGCCGGCCTCGCGGAGAGCCGGCGTGACGTCCGCGCCGGAGGCCTGGGCCTGCGCCATCCCGCGCCGCAGCTGCGGGACGCTGAGCCAGTGCTCGAGCACCTGGTCGCGGCTGTAGGTGGCCTCGAGCCCGAGGTCCGTCCCGACCATGACCTGGCCGATCTCGCCCGCGGCGAAGTGGCTGCCGTAGACGAGGGCACCGGCGACGATCAGTCCGGCGCCGATACCGTGGCCGACCCGGATGAGCATGAGGTCGCCGGTCGCGCCGCCGTAGCTGTGCTCGGCGAGCACCGCGGCGTTGGCGTCATTGGCGACGATGACGGGCAGGCCGGTGGCGGCCTGGAGTTCCGCCTGGAGCGCGAGCCCGTGCCAGCCGAGGTTGGGGGCGGTGAGGATGGTGCCGGCGAGGTCGACGACGCCGGGCGAGCCCACACCGATCCCCAGTACGGGCGCGGTCGCGAGCCGGACCAGGTCTTCGACGAGGGCGCGGACCTTCGCGGTGGCCGCATCGCCGGTCGCGCTCTCGAGCGGCACCTCGGCCGAGGCGAGGATGGCCCCGTCGAGGTCCATCACCGCGCCGCGGAAGCGGTCGTGGTCGCTGAGGTCGACGCCGATGATCTGGTGGGCCGTGCGATTGATGTCCAGGAGCACGGCGGGCTTGCCCGGACGGGCGGACTCGCGCTGCCCCAGCTCGACGACCAGCCCCTCGGCGATGAGCTCGGCGACCAGGTCGGAGACGGTGACCCGGGTCAGGCCCGTCTCGCGGGCGATGTCGGCGCGGCTGAGCTCCCCCGAGCGGAACAGCGTCTGCAGGACGAGCGAGCGGTTGTGGCTGCGGGCGTGCTCCGGGAGCACCTTGGCCTGCGGTCGCAGCGCGCGGCCCGGGACGAGCGCCGCGCCGGTGACGCCGGCACCGGTCGCGCCGGTCGCGGTGCCGGCGACGGTCGTGCCATGCACGGCCACGACGCCCGGGACCACGGTCGCATCTGCGGCGATGGGAGCGGCTGTCGCGGCTCCCATTCCCTGCGTCTTCGTCGTGGTCATGTTTGTTAGTAAAGCTTACGAACAAAAGAATTGCAAGCAGAATTTCGGACGGAATTCACGTGGCGTTCGCCAGGGCGGGCGGAGTGCACTCAGCCCGCCCCGCGGATCAGAACGCCCAGTCCTCGTCCTCCGTCTCCACCGCGGTCCCGATGACGTACGACGACCCCGATCCGGAAAAGAAGTCGTGGTTCTCGTCGGCGTTGGGCGAGAGGGCGGACAGGATGGCCGGGTTCACGGCGGTCGCCGCGGCCGGGAAGAGCGCCTCGTAGCCGAGGTTCATCAACGCCTTGTTCGCGTTGTAGGCGAGGAACTTGGTGACGTCGTCCGTCAGGCCGACGCCGTCGTAGAGGTCGGCCGTGTACTCCAGCTCGTTCTCGTAGAGGTCCTGGAGCAGCGCGTACGTGTAGTCCTTCAGCTCCTGACGCGTGCGCTCCCCCACGCGCTCGAGCCCGCGCTGGTACTTGTAGCCGATGTAGTAGCCGTGCACGGCCTCGTCGCGGATGATCAACCGGATGAGATCGGCCGTGTTCGTGAGCGTCGCCCGACTCGACCAGTACATCGGCAGGTAGAAGCCGGAGTAGAACAGGAACGATTCCAGGAGGGTCGACGCGACCTTGCGCTTCAGCGGGTCGTCGCCGGTGTAGTAGTCGAGCACGATCCGCGCCTTCGTCTGCAGCGCCCCGTTCTCGGTCGACCAGTCGAATGCGGCGTCGATCTCGGGCGTGGAGGCGAGCGTCGAGAAGATCGACGAGTAGCTCTTGGCGTGCACCGACTCCATGAACGCGATGTTCGTGTAGACGGCCTCCTCGTGCGGGGTGAGGGAATCCGGGATGAGCGAGACGGCGCCGACGGTCCCCTGGATCGTGTCGAGCAGGGTCAGCCCGGTGAACACCCGCATGGTCAGCGTCTGCTGCTCCGGGGTGAGCGTCGCCCAGGACTGCACATCACCCGAGAGCGGCACCTTCTCGGGCAGCCAGAAGTTGGCGGTGAGGCGGTTCCACACCTCGACGTCCTTCTCGTCCTCCACCCTGTTCCAGTTGATGGCGTCGACGCGCCGGATGAGCGCGGCCTTCTCGGTCATGGTTCTCCTCGTTCGTTGGTGTGGTTCGTGTGATTCGTGCAGGTCGCGCACGGCGCGCAGGGTCAGAGCATGCAGCTGACGCAGCCCTCGACCTCCGTGCCCTCCAGGGCGAGCTGCCGGATGCGCACGTAGTAGATCGACTTCACACCCGACCGCCAGGCGTGGATCTGCGCCCGGTTGATATCCCGGGTCGTGGCGGTGTCGGGGAAGAACAGGGTGAGCGACAGCCCCTGGTCCACGTGCTGGGTCGCCGCGGCGTAGGTGTCGACGATCTTCTCGGGCCCGATCTCGTACGCGTCGCGGTAGTACTCGAGGTTGTCGTTCGTGAGGAACGGCGCCGGGTAGTAGACCCGGCCGAGCTTGCCCTCCTTGCGGATCTCGACCTTCGAGGCGATCGGGTGGATGGACGACGTCGCGTTGTTGATGTACGAGATCGAGCCGGTGGGCGGCACGGCCTGCAGGTTCTGGTTGTAGAGCCCGTGCTCGCGCACGCTGTCGCGTAGCGCCTCCCACTCGGCGATCGTCGGGATGCTCACGCCCGCCTCCGCGAAGAGCGCACGCACACGATCCGTCGCCGGCTCCCAGGCCCGGTCGGTGTACTTCTCGAAGAACGCGCCGGAGGCATAGGCCGACTCGGCGAAGCCGCCGAACGTCTCCCCACGCTCGATGGCGATCCGGTTGGAGGCGCGGAGGGCGTGGAACAGCACCGTGCAGAAGTAGATGTTCGTGAAGTCGATCCCCTCCGCGCTTCCGTAGTGGATGCGCTCCCGCGCCAGGTAGCCGTGCAGGTTCATCTGCCCGAGCCCGATGGCGTGGGCGCTGTCGTTGCCCCGCTCGACCGACGGCACAGCAGACAACCGGCTCTGGTCCGAGACGGCCGAGAGAGCGCGGACCGCCGTCTCCACGGTCAGCCCGAAGTCGGGCGAGTCCATCGCCATCGCGATGTTCAGCGAGCCGAGGTTGCACGAGATGTCGGTACCGACGTGCTGGTAGGTGAGGTCGTCGGAGTAGGTACTCGGGCTGTTCACCTGCAGGATCTCGGAGCACAGGTTCGACATGTTGATGCGCCCGGCGATCGGGTTCGCGCGATTCACCGTGTCCTCGAAAACGATGTACGGATAGCCGGACTCGAACTGGATCTCGGCCAGCGTCTGGAAGAACGCGCGCGCGTCGATGGTGGTCTTCCGGATGCGCGGGTCGGCGACCAGTTCGTCGTACTTCTCGCTCACCGCGATGTCGCCGAACGGCACCCCGTAGACGCGCTCGACGTCGTACGGGCTGAACAGGTGCATCGGCCGGTTGTCGCGCGCGAGCTCGAACGTGATGTCGGGCACCACGACGCCGAGCGACAGCGTCTTGATGCGGATCTTCTCGTCCGCGTTCTCGCGCTTGGTGTCGAGGAAGCGCAGGATGTCGGGATGGTGCGCGCTGAGGTACACGGCACCGGCGCCCTGCCGCGCACCGAGCTGGTTCGCGTAGCTGAACGAGTCCTCCAGCAGCTTCATCACGGGGATGACGCCCGAGGACTGGTTGCGCACCTGCTTGATCGGGGCGCCCGCCTCCCGGATGTTGGAGAGGAGCAGGGCGACGCCGCCACCGCGTTTGGAGAGCTGCAGGGCCGAGGTGATCCCGCGCCCGATGGACTCCATGTTGTCCTCCATACGCAGCAGGAAGCACGAGACCAGCTCGCCGCGCTGCGCCTTGCCCGCGTTGAGGAACGTCGGCGTCGCCGGCTGGAACCGGCCCGCCATCATCTCGTCCACGAGGCGGCCGGCGAACTCCTCGTCGCCTGCCGCGAGGGTGAGCGCGACCATCACGACTCGATCCTCGAAGCGCTCGAGGTAGGTGCCGCCGTCGAAGCTCTTGAGGGCGTAAGAGGTGTGGAACTTGAACGCGCCGAGGAACGTCGCGAACCGGAAGCGGTGCGACTCGGCGCGGGACGTGAGACGCTCGACAGCAGCCACGGAGTACCGGCCCAGGACATCGGAGTCGTAGTAGTCGTTGTCGACCAGGTAGGCGAGGCGCTGCGCGACGGAGTCGAAGCGGAGGCTGTTGGGCAGGATGTGCTGGCGGAAGTACTCGCGCGCCGCCTCGTGATCGCGCTCGAACTGGATGCGTCCCTCCTCGTCGTAGAGGTTCAGCATCGCGTTGAGCGCGTGGTAGTCGGCCGCGGGAGCCTCCGCGCTCAGGGGTTCCGCAGTCAGGGTGTCGGCGGTCAGTGTCGCCACAGTGTCTCCAATCCGTTCTGGACCGCGGCGACGTCCTCGGCGGTGCCGAAGAGCTCGAAGCGGTAGTGGTGGGGCACGCCGCACTTCGCCGCGACGATGTCGCCGGCGATGCCGTAGGCGGGCCCGAAGTTGGTGTTGCCGGCGCCGATCACGCCGCGCAGGAGGCGGCGGTTGCCGTCGTCGTTGAGGAAGCGGATGACCTGTTTGGGCACGGCCGCCCGATCCTCTCCCCCGCCGTAGGTGGGGAGGACGAGGACGAACGGCTCGGTCGCGTGCAGCCGAGGCTCGTGCGCCCGCAGCGGGATGCGCTGCGCCGGGACGCCGACCTTCGTCACGAAGCGGTGCGTGTTCTCCGACACGGACGAGAAGTAGACGAGGCGACTCACGGCCCGGTCACTTCCCGAGCTTCGTCGCGACCCGTCCGATCAAGTCGGGCCGGAACCCCGACCAGTGCTCGTCGTCGGCCACGACGACGGGCGCCTGCGCGTAGCCCAGCGCGCGTACCGCGGCGAGTGCCGCGTCGTCCGTGGTGACGTCGACCACCTGGTAGTCGAGCCCCTTCCGATCGAGGGCCGTGTACGTGGCCGTGCACTGCACGCACGCGGGCTTGCTGTAGACGACGATGCTCATGTCTGCGCCTTTCAGGTCAAGGGGATGCCGGAGCGTTAACACTACATATAGGGGCGATGCGACACGCCGAGCACTAGATGATGTGTTTATTTCCGGCATTGACGCGCGCAGATCGGAAACACTATGAGGCAGCGTGCCGCCACCGGATACAGGAAAGGGCCCGGCGGACCGAAGTCCGCCGGGCCCTTCCCGGTGCACGTGGAGGCTAGGCGCCCATGCGCGTCTTGAGGTTGTCGCTGATCGACTCGAGGAACTCCTCGGTGGTCTGGAACGCCTGCTCGGGACCGACCAGGAGCGCGAGGTCCTTGGTCATCTTGCCCTCTTCGACCGTCTTCACGACCACGTCCTCGAGGGTGTGGGTGAAGTCGATGAGCTCCTGGTTGCCGTCGAGCTTGCCGCGGTGCGCGAGGCCGCGCGTCCAGGCGAAGATCGAGGCGATCGGGTTGGTCGAGGTGGCCTTGCCCTGCTGGTACTGGCGGTAGTGACGCGTGACGGTGCCGTGCGCGGCCTCCGCCTCGACGACCTTGCCGTCCGGCGTGGTCAGGACGGAGGTCATCAGACCGAGCGAGCCGAAGCCCTGCGCGACGGTGTCGGACTGCACGTCGCCGTCGTAGTTCTTGCAGGCCCAGACGTAGCCGCCCTCCCACTTGAGGCTGGAGGCGACCATGTCGTCGATCAGGCGGTGCTCGTAGGTGAGGCCGGCCGCGTCGAACTTCTCCTTGTACTCGGTGTCGAAGACCTCCTGGAACAGGTCCTTGAACCGGCCGTCGTAGGCCTTGAGGATCGTGTTCTTGGTGGAGAGGTACACCGGGTAGTTGCGGTCGAGGCCGTAGTTGAACGACGCGCGGGCGAAGTCGCGGATCGACTCGTCCTGGTTGTACATCGCGAGCGCGACGCCGGCGCCCGGGGCCTGGTAGACCTCGAAGCTCTTGGCCTCGCCGCCGTCGGTCGGCTGGAAGCTGAGGGTCAGCGTGCCGGGGCCGTCGAACGTGAAGTCGGTGGCGCGGTACTGGTCGCCGAAGGCGTGGCGGCCGATGATGATCGGCTTGTTCCAGCCCGGGACCAGGCGGGGGATGTTCGAGATGATGATCGGCTCGCGGAAGACCACGCCGCCGAGGATGTTGCGGATGGTGCCGTTCGGGCTCCGCCACATCTTCTTGAGGCCGAACTCCTCGACGCGGGCCTCGTCGGGGGTGATCGTGGCGCACTTGACGCCGACGCCGTGCTTCTGGATGGCGTGGGCCGCGTCGATCGTGATCTGGTCGTCGGTCTCGTCGCGCTTCTGGATGCCGAGGTCGTAGTACTCGAGGTCCACGTCGAGGTACGGGTGGATGAGCGAGTCCTTGATCGCCTTCCAGATGATGCGGGTCATCTCGTCGCCGTCGAGTTCGACGACCGTTCCTTCAACCTTGATCTTGTCCACTGGTTCTCCTGCTTCTCTGCCGTTTTCAGCCGGATACAGCTTACCTGAGCCGGATAACTATCTTGACATCGAGACACTTTGCCGTCGCAGACGCGTCCAGCGGAGGCGACTATGCCAGTGTCCCCCGCGCACGTTACCCTTTCGTCATGGCTGAGTTGAGACTGGAAGAGTTGAGCGCGCGTACCGTCGTCGCGGCGAACGCGCTCACGTTGAAGCCGGGGCAGGAGCAGTTCATCGCTCCGGTCTCCTACTCGGCCGCGGCCGCCGTCGCCGACCCCACCACCTCCTGGCAGCGCGTCGTGCTCGACGGCGACGAGGTCGTCGGCTTCATCATGGGCGACTTCAATCCCGAGGCCGAGCACGACGAGTTCAAGGCGATCCTCTGGCGCATCAACGTCGACGCCGACGATCAGGGGCGCGGAATCGGCACTTTCGCCGTGCGCAGCCTGGCCGACGAAGCACGCCGGCGCGGCCACGAGCAGCTCTTCGTGATCTGGGAGTCGGGCGAGCTCGGCCCCGAGCAGTTCTTCCTGCGAAGCGGCTTCCAGCCGGTCGGAGAGACTCAGTACGGCGAGACGATCGGTGCCCTCGCCCTCTGAGCCCGGCGCCGACTCCTTCGTCGAGCGCGTGCTCGACGTCGTCGACGCGATCCCTCCCGGCCGGGTGATGACCTACGGCGACGTGGCCGCGGTCCTCGGATCACGCGCGGCCCGGATGGTCGGGCAGATCATGGCGTACTACGGCTCGACGGTGCCGTGGTGGCGGGTCGTGCGGGCCAGCGGCCACCCGCCGGCGGACCATGAGCAGATCGCACTGGAGCACTACCGCGAGGAGGGCACGCCCCTGCTCGGCGGGCCTCGCGCGGACGGCACGGCGACGACCTACCGCGTCGACCTCCGCGCCGCACGCCATGAGCCGCGCTAACATCATCCTTCCGGCCGATGAAGCGCCCAGCTTGATGGTGTTGACTGGCCGGGATCGCATTCGCCACATCCACAGGAGCTACCCGTGCCTCGTCCCCGAACCGTCGGTCTGATCGCTGCGGCGTCCGCCGCGGCCCTCGTGCTGTCCGGATGCTCGGTCGTCGAGGCGTTCAGCCCGCACGTCGACGCGCAGATCTTCGACACCGCGAAGGAGTTCAAGGCCGCCAAGGTGTCCACGTTCGGCTCACCCACGTTCGTTCCGGACGACGCCACCATCATCCGCGTCGACTACGACACGCAGACCGGCGCCGCGATCCTGACCTACACGTCGCCCACGATCCTCGCCAAAGACGTCTGCTCGGGCGGGGGTCCGACGCCCAAGCCGGGGATCCAGGACAGCTGGTGGCCGGTCGACGGCATCCCCGAGAAGTCCACGACCTGTCCCGGCGGCTGGTCGGTCTTCTCTCTGGGCCAGCAGGTGTGGGCCTCGCTGCCCGCGAAGGGCAAGTAGCCCCTCTGCTCACGCGGGCTCGGCGGTCACCATTTCGGTGTCCGACACCGGGATGGAGAGCTCGAGGATCGTCCCCAGCCCCTCCACCGAGCGCAGTTCGGCGCGCCCGTTGACGGCCTCGACGCGGTCACGGATGCCCTCCAGACCGCCTCCCGGCTCGAAGCGTGCGCCGCCCTTGCCGTCGTCCTTGACCACGACCGTCACCGTGTCATCCGTGCGGGTCACGAGCACCGCGCAATTACGGGCGCCGGCGTGCTTGCCCGCGTTCGCCAGGCATTCCGAGACCGAGTAGTAGATCGTCTCCTCGATCACGTTCGCGAACCGGTCCGTCGTCTCCACGCGCACCTCCACCGGTAGATGACTGCGCTGGCCCAGCTCCTCCAGCGCCGACGTCAGATCGCCGTCGGTCAAGACGGTCGGATGGATGCCGCGCGCCAGCTCGCGCAGTTCGCGCAATGCGTCCGCGAGCTGGGCCGACGCCCGCTGAAGATCTCCCGCGACCTCCGTGTTCCCCGCCGACTCCGCCTTGGCCGTCGCAATGCGCAGGCTGATCGCGAGAGACACGAGCTGCTGCTGCGATCCGTCGTGCAGGTCGCGCTCCAGTCTCCGCCGGGCGAGATAGCCCTCTTCCACGATGCGCAGGCGCGACTGGCGGAGCTCCTGGATCGTGCGCTCCAACCTGCGGCGCAAGCGGTCGTTGTCGACCGAGAGCAGTAGTGCCGACGAGACCGCGTCGAGCAGCCGGTCGTCCTGGCTGAGGGCGATGTCGTGCTCGATGAGCGCGATCGGCCCCTGGTCGGAATCGATGGCCAGCGTCGAGCGACCGGGACGAGCACTCTCCCCCTCGCCCGGGATGCGGTCGCCGTCGCTGGTGAGGAACGCCTTGCCCTGCTCGTCCCACCAGTACACGCGGAGGGAGCTGTCGTGCAGCGTCCGCGCCAGGCTCGACTCCCACAGCGTGCGGTCGACCTTGTCGCGAGCCACGATGACCAGGTCGGCGACACGGGAGCGCAGACCCCGCGCATAGAAGACCCCGCCGACGAACGCGGGTGGGATGAGCGCGATCGCGAACGGCGGGATGAACTGCAGCCACCCGCCGTCCCAGCCGAGCGCGAAACTCAGGGAATCCTGCACGGTGCCGTAGCACCACAGCACGATCGCCAGCGGCATGACGAACGAGACGCGGCGAGCAGGGAGGGAGCTGGTGAACCAGCGCACCGCCAGCCGGACGGCGATCGTGAGCATCAGAGCGAGCCCGATCGCGCGCCAGGCGACGCCGAACCAGAAGTCGGCGTCGTCGCTCGGGAGCACGGCGTAGGCGTTCTGCACGCAGCCGCACTCGGTGGACGCGGGCGAGGTGAAGAGCAGCGTGCCGATGAAGCGGGCCGCGATGGCGGCGCTCCCCACGAGGAGGACGACCCGGTCGAACTGCGAGAAACGTCCAGTCGGATAGCACAGCACCAGCGCGCCGACGAAGATCGCCCACAGGTCGGTGACGCCCATCAGCAGGGGCCACAGCCAGCCGATGCCGCGCGCGAGGGGATACCACGCACCGGCCGACCAGAAGAGCGCGGCGCCGATCATCAGCCAGCCGGGCACGGGGCTCCGGACGGCCCGCCACGCGATGATCGCGCAGACCACGTACACCAACGCCACCGTGACGAACACGATGGCCCAGCCGAGCCCCTCCGGACGCGGTCCGTAGTCGCCGGTCAGGCCGCTGATGACCTGGGCCAGCACGTTCGACGCGATCGTGACGGTCACCGCGAGCGCGCGGAGCCACCTGCGCGCGACGTTCACCGCGCTCAGCCGTCCTTGCCGAGGAAGCGCAGCACCGCGAGGACCCGACGGTGGCCCTCTGCGGAGTCCTCGACGCCGAGCTTGGCCATGATGTGCCCGATGTGCGACTCGACGGTACGGAGGCTGAGGTGCAGCTCGGCGGCGATGCCGACGTTCGACTTGCCCTCGGCCATGCGGCTGAGCACGTCGAGTTCGCGGGCCGAGAGCGTCTCGACGGTGCGCTCGGACGAACGTGAGGAGACGAGCAGCTGCACGACCTCCGGGTCGACGACGGAGCCGCCTGCGGCAACGGTGCGCACCGCGTTGACGAGCGTCTCACCGTCGGCGACACGCTCCTTGAGCAGATAACCGGTGCCGCTTCCGGCGGTCATCGCGCGGATCGCGTACGCCGCTGTCGTGTACATCGAGAGCAGCAGGATTCCGACCGTCGACCCGTCGGCACGCAGCGATTCAAGGGCGCGCAACCCCTCGTCGGTGTGGGTCGGCGGCATCTTGATGTCGAGCACGACGGCGTCGATCCCATCGTCGGCCGCCACCAGGTCGAGCACTTCCTCGGCCGTGTCGACCGAGGCGACCACATCCACACCGCCCGCGCGCAGGATCTGTCCGATGCCTTCGCGGAGGAGAACCGCGTCGTCGGCGACCGCGACCCGAAGCGGGCGGGAATCAGAACTCTCTCCCGCTGCCACGGGCATTACCGTAGCAGACTGCGGATCGCCGGGCCGGTCAGGTCCCCTTTCGTGATGAACCCTTCTGCACCGCTGTCGGCCACCCGGCGACCGTAATCCCGGAAGGAGCGGCTGGAGGTGAGGACGACGGCCGCTCCGGTGGCGTGCATGTCGGCGACGAGGTCGAAGCCGCTGGCGTCGGGGAGGCCGACGTCGAGCAGCACGATGTCGGGAGCGAGCCGACGGCTCAGCTCCACCCCGCGGGCCCCGGTGTCGGCGTCGCCGACGACGGCGAACCGCTCCAATTGCAGCAGTTCGGCCGCCTGTGCACGGAAGCGCGCGTGGTCGTCGACGATCACAACGCGGAGGTACATGCATCCATCCTCCCCGGGTGTTGATCGATCCTCATCCGTGGACGCACGCAATCGGTTCGGGTGGCCCCCCGGATGCGGGTCAATCCCGCTCACGAGGATGATCTGAGACAAGCTCACCAATCCCGAGGAGAACCCGATGCCCGCCGTCACCCGAACCGCCGACCCGACCGGCGCCCCCGCGGCGCCTGCGGCGGGGACGGCGGGCGACCCCGGCGACCTCCCCCTCGTCGTGATCGACGTGGAACGAGCGGTCGCGCGTTACCTCGACCTGCGGACGGCATTTCCCTGGGTGGATGTCCACTACGACGTGAGCGCCCTCTCGCATCCCGCACTCCTGGACGCGATCGCCGCCGCCCAGGGCGCTTTCGAGGTGGCGCAGCCGGCCTCGCTGCAGACGGTCGTCACCTGCGAATCACGTCCGCGGCTGCTCCACACGGCTCCGATCACCGGTCTCCACGACGTCGAGACGGCGTATCGGGCCGGGGTGCGCCGATTCGTCGTCGACGGCGGCGCCGAGCTGTTCGCCTTCGCGGGTGCGCCGGACGATGTGCGACTGCTGCTCCGGCTCCGGTCGCTCGCGGATTCCCGCTGCGCGCACCGCGCTCGACGCGGCCTCGAGCCCGACGAGATCGTCCGCGCAGTGCGCGCGGCGGCCGAGCAGGGGGTGTGCGTCGGCGGCCTCTCCCTCCAGCTTCCGGCGCACTCCTCCCCCGCGGACTACGTCGCCGAGATCGTCCACGCCGCGGCCGTCACGGCCGATGTGCACTCCGCCACCGGCACACGATTCGACGTGCTGGACCTCGGCGACGGCTTCCCGGGCCGCGCGGTGTTCCGCCCGGTCGAGCAGGTCGAGCTCGCGCGAGCGATCCGCGCCATCGTCGCACCGGCGACGTCTCATGTCTCGATCATCGCGTCGGCCTCCCTCGCGGTCACAGCGGGCTGTCTCAGCGCCGTCGCAGGCACCGCCGAGCGCGACATCGATCCGTCGTACGCGAGCGAGTGCATCGACGCCGGCGCCGACGTCCTCGTGCTCGCGCACGACCTGCGCTCCGGGATTCTCGGGCGCTTCTCCTTCTTCCGCGGCGGCGCGGAGCGGGGACATCGCGTCCTCCGCCCGCGCCGGTCGCGCACGACCTGGTCGCCCGCGGGCTGACAACCCCTATACCGCGGGGGGATCATGGCGGAGGGGCGGTGCGTACCGATACGCACCGCCCCTCCGGAACCTTCAGACCAGCGAATCGCGCCAGGCTGCGTGCAGCTGGGCGAACCGGCCCGTTCCGGCGATCAGATCGTCGGGGGTGCCGTCCTCGACCACACGGCCGTGTTCCATCACGAGCACGCGGTCCGCGATCGCTACTGTCGACAGGCGGTGGGCGATGATCACGGCCGTGCGGTCGGCGAGCAGCGTCTGCAGCGCCTCCTGCACCAGGCGCTCGCTCGGGATGTCGAGCGAGCTGGTCGCCTCGTCCAGGATGAGCACCGCCGGGTCGGCGAGGAACGCCCGGGCGAACGAGATCAGCTGACGCTGACCCGCGGACACCCGGCCGCCGCGCTTGTTCACGTCCGTGTCGTACCCGCCGGGCAGACCCTCGATGAACTCGTGCGCGCCGACCGCCTTCGCCGCCCGCACGATCTCGTCCCGCGTCGCATCCGGTTTGCCGAGGGCGATGTTGTCCGCCACGGATCCGCTGAAGAGGTAGGCCTCCTGCGTCACCATGACGATGGCGCGCCGCAGGTCCTTCGGGTGCAGATCGCGCAGGTCGACGCCGTCGATCGAGACCTCGCCGTCGCTCGGGTCGTAGAACCGCGAGATCAGCTTGGCCAGGGTCGACTTGCCGGCACCGGTCGAACCCACGAGGGCGATCGTCTGCCCTGCCGGGATGTCCAGACTGAACTCCGGCAGGATGACGCGGTCCTCCTTGTAGGCGAAGGTGACGTCGTCGAACCGGACGTGCCCTTCGGCCGTCCACAGGTCGACCGGCTTCACCGGGTCGGGGACGCTCGGCTCTTCCTCCAGGACGCCCGAGATCTTCTCGAGCGCGGCGGCGGCCGACTGGTAGGAGTTGTAGAACATCGCCATCTCCTCCATCGGGTCGAAGAAGCGCCGTGTGTAGAGCAGGGCCGCCAGCAGCACGCCGATCGCGAGCTGGCCCTCCGCGACGCGGAACCCGCCGACCAGGAGGACGACGCCGACCGTCAGGTTGCCGATCATCACGAGGCCGGGGTCGAAGATCCCGAACAGCTGGATGACGCGCGCGTTCACGTCGCGGTAGTCCTCGACGAGGCCGCCGAACTCCTTCTCGTTGCGCTTCTCCTTGCGGAACGCCTTGACCGCGCGGATGCCCGTCATGGTCTCCACGAACTGCACGATGAGCTTCGCCGACGCCACCCGCGAGATGCGGAACAGCACCTGCGACCGCTTCTGGAACCAGCGCGTGAGCAGGTAGAGCGGCACGAGCGAGACCAGCAGCACGATGCCACTCACCCAGTCCAGCGCGAACAGGGCGATCGCGATGAACAGCATGTACAGGAAGCCCTGGACGAGCTGGTTGATGCCGGAGTCGAGCAGCTCGCGGATCGAGTCGAGGTCGCTCGTCTGGCGCGAGATGATGCGGCCCGACGTGTACGACTCGTGGAACTCGAGCGAGAGCCGCTGCGTGTGCAGGAACACCCGCTTGCGCAGGTCGATCAGGATCGCCTGGCTGATCCGCGCGCTCAGGATGGTGTACCAGGCGATCAGGACCGCGCCGATGATCCCCGTCACGAGGTAGGCGATTCCCGCGGCGGCGACGGGCATCCAGTTCTGCGACTGCAGGGCCGTGATGCCGTTGTCGATGCCGAAGGCGATGATCGCGGGGCCGGCCACCTGCCCGGCCGTGCTGACCACGACGACGATCGCCGTCAGGATCAGCCGGACGCGCAGGGGCTGCATGAGCGAGCCCAGCAGACGCAGCGAGCGTCTGCGGACCTGCCTGCTCTCCTCCTTCGTGAGGTCGTTGCGCTCTTCGCCTTCGACGCCCAGGACGGTTGCGGTGCTCACAGGTTCACCTCCTGCAGGATCTCTTCGTTCTCGTCGTCCTCCAAGCTGGAGATGACGAATCGGTAGTGCTCGCTCGTGGCGAGCAGGTCGTGGTGCGTTCCGACGGCCGTGATGCGACCCTCCTCCAGCAGCGCCACCCGGTCGGCCAGCGTCACCGTGGAGGGGCGATGCGCGACGATGAGGGCGGTGGTGGAGGCGAGGACGCGTCGCAGGGCGGCCTCGACGAGGGCCTCGGTGTCGACGTCGAGCGCCGACAGCGGGTCGTCCAGCACCAGCACGCTCGGCGCCGCGGCGACCGCACGCGCGAGCGCGAGGCGCTGACGCTGACCGCCGGAGAGGCTCAGCCCCTCCTCGCCGACCTTCGTGTCGAGCCCCTCGGGGAGGTCGTACACGAAGCCCGCCTGCGCGATCTCGAGCGCCTCGGTGAGCACGCGATCGGCCTCTGGGGAGGCCGGGTCGAGCTCGTCGCGGCCGAGCAGCACGTTGTCCCGCACGGAGGCCGAGAACAGGGTCGCGTCCTCGAACGCCATGGCGATGGCCTTGCGCAGGTCGTAGCGGGTCAGGTCGCGCACGTCCACGCCGTCGATGCGCACGGCGCCGCCGGTCACGTCGTACAGGCGCGTTGTGAGTGCGGTCAGGGTGGACTTGCCGCAACCGGTCAGGCCGACCAGCGCCATCGTCTCCCCCGGCTCCACCGTCAGGCGGATACCGTCCAGCAGGTCCGGGAACCGCTCCGGCGAGTCCTGGTACCGGAAGTGCACGTCGTCGAAGACGAGCTCGCCCTTCGGGTCCACGATCCGCTTCGGTTCGGCGGGGTCGGTGATCGTGTTGACCTCGTCCATGACCTCGAAGAAGCGGTCGGCCGCGGTGCGCGTGTCGAACGTCATCGAGAGCAGGAAGCCGATGGACTCGATCGGGAAGCGCAGCACCGTCGCGGTCGCGAAGAACGCGACCAGCTCGCCCACCGACAGCTGCCCCTGCGAGGCGAGCCACACGCCCACGACGAGGCTGATGCCGAACGCCACGTCGGGGATGAGCAGCAGCCAGAGCCAGATGCCTGCGATGGCCTTCGCCTTCTCGATCTCCGTGCCGCGCAGCTGCTCGGCCTGCGACGCGAAGTTCTTGAGGGCGTGCTTGCCCCGGCCGAACGCCTTGAGGACGCGGATGCCGTGCACCGACTCCTCCACCGCGGTGGCGAGGTCGCCGGCCTGGTCCTGGCTGCGGCGGGCGATGATCGAGTACTTCGCCTCGAACACGAACCCGTAGATCCACAGGGGGATGGAGCAGACCAGGAAGATCAGCCCGAGGATCCAGTTCCAGCTGATCAGGATGCCGAACCCGACGACGATCGTGACGACGTTGACGACGAGCAGCACGATGCCGAACGACAGCCACCGGCGGATCAGGCCGAGGTCGCTCACCGCTCGCGAGAGCAGCTGACCGCTCGGCCACCGGTCGTGGAACGCGACCGGGAGGTCCTGGAGCTTGGCGTACAGCCCGTTGCGCATGCGCGCCTCGACGTGCGTGCCCGGCGTGAGCACGAACCAGCGGCGCAGGGAGATGAACACGGCCTCCGCCGCGCCCAGTCCGACGACGAGCAGCGCCGCCGGCCAGACCGCCGAGGCGTCGCCGGTCGACAGCGGGCCATCGACCAGCCAGCGCAGCACCTGCGGGATGCTGAGCGCGACGAGGCTCGCCAGCAGCGCGGCGACCATGCCGAGCACGATGCGCGGCGCGGCCGACTTCGCGAACGGCAGGATGCGCAGCAGCGTGCGGACGGTGCCCGCGCGCTTCTTGTTCTCTTCTCTTTGAGGTGGGTGCTGATGTGTTTCAGCCATGAGACTTCCGTTTTCTAGTGATTTTCCGACTTCTGCGGCGGGTCACCGAGGACCCGCGGGAACAGTGCTGAGAGGTCGCCGCCGGGGTCGACGAAGGCACGCCGAAGTGTGCTCGACCCTCGAGAACAGTGCTGTCAGTGGGGCGGCGGCGACAGTCAGCCGGAGACGCAGACCTTCCTGGGACCTACCAGGTGCGGGCCGGCTCCGAGGACGCGCGCGCGACAAGTCCGAACACCGTCACGATTCGTGCGTATCCAGTCTTTTTCATTGCGTCCTCCCGGCCTCGATGCGTTCACGTAATGCCGCGACAAGGCAGCCCTACAGCTTATTGCCAGGTTCCGCACGATCGCAAGAACTTTTTCGCAGACGATCACTCGGAGTGCGCGGGCGACCTCGGGCGTACCCTGACCGCCATGCGTCGTGGATCCGTTCCCGTCCTCTGCCTCGTGCAGTTCGTCGACGTCCTCGGGGTGACGAGCGCGACGACCGCGGTCCCGTCGATCCTCCGGGGTCTGGGCGCGGACGCTGCGCTCGCCGGGCCCCTCGCCACCGTCTACGCGATGTTCTTCGGCGGTCTGCTGATCCTGGGCGCCCGGCTCGGGGACCGCTTCGGTCACCGACGCATCCTGCTGACGGGGATCGCCCTGTTCGACGCCGTCTCCGTTCTCGGTGCCGCAGCCGGGGCGCTCGGGGGCGCCGCGATCGGAGCCGTGCTGCTGTCGCGCGCCCTGCAGGGAGCCGCCGCCGCGATCTCGGTCCCGTCCGCACTGCGGCTGCTGCTCGAGGCCGCGCCGGCCGGCGATGCCCGTCGGCGCGCTGTCGCCGCGTGGAGCGCGACCGGCGCCGCAGCGGGGGCGTCCGGCTTCCTGGTCGGCGGCCTGCTGGTGCAGGCGCTCGGCTGGCCGGCCGTCTTCTGGATCAACCTCCCACTCGCGGCAGCGCTGTTCGCCGGCGTCCTCCTCGCTGTGGCTCGCTCATCGCACCCCCGCGATGAATCGCCCCTGGACGTGGCCGGCGCTGTTCTGTTGATCGCCGCCGTGATGGCGGTCATCGCCGGCGCCGCGCTGATGGAGTCCCCGTCGACGGTGCTCGCCGGCGTTCTGCTCGTCGTCGTCGGAGCGGGGATCGCCGCCCTGCTGGTGGTGCGGCTGCGAACCGCGCGCTACCCGCTCATCCCCCGCGCGGCATTCACGTCACGGCCCCTGCGCCAGGGCACGGCGATCTCGTTCGTCAACACGGCCACCACCAGCTCGTCCGCCGTGCTCGCCACCCTCTTCCTGCAGCAGACGTTGAAGATCGGTCCCATCGCCACCGGTCTGACCCTCATGGCGTTCAGTGTCGCGGTCATCCTCACGTCGTCGAGCACCGGCACGGTTTTCGGGAAGTGGGGAGCACACGCCCTGGCGGCCACGGGTCTGGCGACGATCGCGATCGGACAGCTGGTGCTCGCCCTGACGACGGGAGCCTGGTGGGGCGTGCTGATCGGCGTCGCCCTCGCGGGCGCGGGCCTCGGGCTCTCCTCGGTCGCCGGGACCTCGATCGGCACGTCCGTCCCGGAGCAGCTCGAAGGCAGCGCCAGCGGCATCCTCAACACCGGCGCCCAGCTCGGAACGGCGCTGGGGACCTCCGTGATCGTGCTGATCGCAGCATTCGGCGGCGCGACGGCGGGCTGGCTGACGGCTGCCGCAGCGGCCGCCGTCACCGCAGCGTGGTGCGCGCTCCCCCGGACACGCGCACGTGGATCCGGATCCACCGTCGACTGAGGCGGGCGCGAGACGGAACAGCCGAGGGGCACGTCGTGGCGCTCATTCCGGGCGGAATGGCGACCACGACGTGCCCCTCGGCAACGGTCAGGTCGGACGGACGCGCCTCAGCGGATCCGGATCGACAGGCAGGTGACGCAGCCCTCGAGCTTCTCGAACTCGGAGATGTCGACGGCGATCGTCTTGTAGCCGAGGTCCGCGAGCAGCTCGGCGGTCTGGGGTGCGGCGGACGAGATGAGGAGCGTCTCGTCGTCGAGCACGACGACGGCGGTGCCGTGCGCCTCGGGCACCGGCAGGAAGCGCTCGAAGATGCGCGGCTCGTCGACGAGGGGCTCGTAGCCGATGACGGTGCCGTCGGGCAGCGCGGTGACGGCGGTCTTGAGGTGGAGCGCCTTCGTGACCGGGACGCCGACGACCGTGTAGCCGAGCGGCGCCACGATCGCGCGCAGCTGGCGGATGCCCTCGCCGTTGGTGCGGCCACCGCGGCCGACGTAGACGGTCGAGCCGACCTTGAGGACGTCGCCGCCCTCCAGCGTTCCCGGCTCCTCGATGCGCTCGAGGCGGAGGCCCTGGGCGCGCAGAGCGGCCTCGGTGCCGGTGACCTCCGGCTTGCGCGAGTCCGCTCCCGGACGGGTGATGACGGCGGTGTCGCCGAAGACGACCGCGGTGTCCTCGACGAAAACCGAGTCGGCCAGGTTGTCGGCCGAGGCGACCTCGACCGTCTGCCATCCCGCCTGCGAGAGGGCGCTGACGTAGCCGTCCCACTGGGTGTCGGCGAGCTCGGCATCCACGGCCGTGCGATCGATGTGGGTGACGAGGCCGTCCTGGAGGTTCTTGGCCGGGATGCGGACGAGCGCGACCTTGCGCTCCGTCTCGAAGCGGCTGCGCACGCCCTCGATGATGCGGAACAGCCAGCGACCGAAGGTCGGGGTCAGCACGGCGATGCTGACGCCGTAGAGCAGGTTGATGCCCAGGAGGGTGCCGAGCACGGCGACGATGAGCTCACCGCTGAACGGCGACCCGCCCGAGGTGGCCGTCACGAGCGTGCCGACCGCGGGCGACAGGAAGCCGACCAGGAGTCCGGCGATGAGCGCCGTCCACCAGCGGTCGAACGCCCCGACCACGCCCGCGACGAAGAGCAGCACGAACGCGAGCACGCTCGTCAGCGAGAAGTAGTTGCTGACGGCGACGATCAGCGCCCCCGAGGGGGCCGACGACCCGGCGAGGCTCCCCACGTAGAACGCGGCGATCATCGCCGCGTGCACGACGAAGGCCACCACGAAGGCAACGACAAGGGATGCGATGAGCCGGCGGCCCCACGAAGACGTCATGGGAAACAACCCTAGCGGAGCGTTTCTATGCGTTGGCTGGTTCGCGCAGGCGGCCGAGCGCGAGCTCGTCGGCGGCCTCGAGCGTGGTGATCCCGCGCTCCTCCGCGACGTCGAACACCTCGGCGACGATGTCGCCGATCCGGTCCACGCGCTCGGCCGTGGCCTCGGCGGACGGCTGCTCCTCGTTCATCATGGCGAGGAAGATCACGCCGCCCGCGTTGACGACGAAATCGGGCGCCCACAGGATGCCGCGCTCCGCGAGCCTCCCCGCGCCCGACCGGCTGGCGAGCTGGTTGTTCGCCGGCCCGACGACCGCCTTCACGCGCAGCTCGTCGATGACCGTGTCGGTGAGCACGCCGCCCACACCGGCGGGGACGAACAGGTCGCCCTCGACCCGGTGGGCCTCCCCCGGCTCCACCCAAGTCGCGCCGATCGCGTCCGCCAGCGCACGCTTGGCCGGGTTGACGTCCGTGACGGTGAGCACGGCGCCCTCGCTGGCGAGGCGCATCGCCAGCAGCGAGCCGACGTGGCCGAGACCGAGGACCGTTATGCGACGACCGGCGACCGAGCGGGTGCCGACCGCGCGCTCCAGCGTCGCGAGCAGGCCTGCGTAGACGCCCGCCGCGGTCGCATCGCTGGGTTCTCCGACGCCGCCGTCGGCCGAGGGAAGACCGCAGACGTGCGCGGTGCGGGTGGCGACGACGGCCATGTCCTCGGCGCTCGTGCCGACATCCTCCGCGGTCATGTAGCTTCCGCCGAGGCTCTCGATCGCGTCGCCGAGGTCGAGCATCGCCTGGTAGCGCAGGGTGGGCGTCAGCTCGACGTCACGCGGCACGTAGACGACGGTCTTGCCCCCGCCGCGGTTGAGGCCCGCGGCGGCGTTCTTCAGCGTCATCCCCTCGGCGAGGCGCAGCGAGTCGGCGACCGCCTCGAGCCAGGAGTCGTACGTCCACACCCGGCAGCCGCCGAGAGCGGGACCGAGCACGGTGGAGTGGACCGCGATGCTGATCGTGAGACCGCTCCGCCTCCCCTTGACCACGTGCAGTGTTTCGTGCGGCAGGTCGGTTCCGGTGGACTCGACCAGGGTTGCGGGCAGGACGGACATCGGTGTCTCCTCGTGGGATCGCGGTGGAATCAGTGCGGTCTTGTGGACCGCCCTCCATTCTCCCGTGACCCCACGAGGGACGCAATGTCAGTGGAAGAAGTGGCGCTCGCCCGTGAAGTACATCGTGACGCCGGCCGCCTTCGCCGCCGCGATCACGTCCTCGTCGCGGATGGAGCCGCCCGGCTGCACGATCGCGCGCACACCGGCGGCGATCAGGATCTCGGGGCCGTCCGCGAACGGGAAGAACGCGTCGGACGCGGCGACCGAGCCCGACGCCCGCTCCCCCGCCCGGCTGACGGCGAGGTGGCAGGAGTCGACGCGGTTGACCTGACCCATCCCGACGCCGACGGAGGCGCCGTCGTGCGCGAGCAGGATGGCGTTGGACTTCACCGCGCGGCAGGCCTTCCAGGCGAACTCGAGGTCGGCACGGGTCGCCGCGTCGGCCTCGTCGCCCGAGACGAGCGTCCAGGACGACGAGTCGAACTCGTCGAACCGGTCGGCGTCCTGCACGAGCACGCCGCCGGAGATCTGGCGGAACTCGGTCGTCGCGCGCGCGTAGCCCTCCGGCAGCTGGAGGATGCGGAGGTTCTTCTTGGTCTGCAACAGCTCGAGCGCCTCGGGCTCGAACCCGGGCGCGATCAGGACCTCGGTGAAGATGCCCTTGACCGTCTCGGCCATCGCGAGGGTCACGGTGCGGTTGGCGGCGATCACGCCGCCGTAGGCCGACACCGGGTCGCACTCGTGCGCCTTGCGGTGCGCGTCGGCGATGTCGTCGGCGACCGCGATGCCGCAGGGGTTGGCGTGCTTGATGATCGCGACGGCGGGCTCGGCGAAGTCGTACGCGCTGCGCAGGGCCGCGTCGGCGTCCACGTAGTTGTTGTAGGACATCTCCTTGCCGCCGAGCTGGGTCGCCTGCGCGATGCCGCGGCCGGTGGGATCGGTGTAGATCGCGGCGGCCTGGTGCGAGTTCTCGCCGTAGCGCAGGGTGTGCGCGAGCTCGGCGCGAACTTCCAGGCGCTCCGGGAAGTCGTCCGTGCTCGGCCCCTCGCCGGCGAACCACGCGGCCACGGCTCCGTCGTACGAGGCCGTGTGCGCGAAGGCGCGGGCCGCGAGCTCCCGGCGCTGGTCGAAGGTGGTGCCGCCCGCGGCGACCGCGTCGGCGATGGCCGCGTAGTCGGAGGGCGAGACGACGATCGCGACGTTCGCGTGGTTCTTCGCGGAGGCGCGGACCATCGCCGGGCCGCCGATGTCGATCTGCTCGACGACGTCGTTGCCGACCGCCCCCGACGCCACGGTCTCCACGAACGGGTAGAGGTTGACGACGACCAGCTCGAAGGGCTCGATACCGAGGTCCTTCAGCTGCTCCTCGTGCGAGGCGAGGCGGAGGTCGGCGAGCAGACCCGAGTGGATGGCGGGGTGCAGCGTCTTCACCCGGCCGTCGAGCGACTCGGGGAATCCGGTGACCGCGGCGACGTCGGTGACGGCGTGGCCGGCGTCACGGATGGTCTGGGCGGTGGAGCCCGTCGAGACGATCTCCACGCCCGCCTCGGCGAGCGTCCGCGCGAGGTCGAGGAGGCCGGTCTTGTCGCTGACCGAGATCAGCGCGCGGCGGATCGGGACGACATCCCGTTCGCGGTAGAGGCTGGAGTCGTGACGGGGTCCGCTCATGCTCGGGAAAGCTCCTTGAGGTCGATGTGTCCGTTGGCGATGTCGAGGACGGCGTCGATGAGAAGCCGTCGCTCCACGGGTTTGATGCGCTCGTGCAGGGCGGCCTCGGTGTCGCCCGGCAGGATCGGCACGCGCTCCTGGCTGATGATGGGGCCGGCGTCCACGCCGTCGTCGACGACGATGAGGCTCGCGCCGGTCTGCGTGGCGCCCGCGGCGAGCGCGTCGCGCACCCCGTGCGCCCCGGGGAACTCGGGGAGGTACGCGGGGTGGGTGTTGATGAGGTTGGGCGAGAAGGCCTCGACGACGCGCGGCGGCACGAGGCGCATGAAGCCGGAGAGGATCACCAGGTCGGGCTCCCACTGGCGGATCTGGGCGAGCAGCTCGTCGCCCCACTGCTCGCGGTCGTCGAACGACGAGAACGGCACGGTGAAGGACGGGATGCCGAACTCCTCCGCGTGAGCGAGACCGTCGGCGTCGCGGTCGGCCCCGACGGCGACGACCCGGGCGGGGAACTCCGCGTCCTGGGACGCCTCGAGCAGTGCGCGGAGGTTCGAGCCTCCACCGGAGATCAGCACGACAATCGAGAGCACGCGACCAGCCTACCGGCGCTCGGATGAGCAGGCGGACCAGCCCGGGCGCTCAGACCAGCCGGAGCTTCCAGCGGGCGGGCGCGATCGTGTAGATCTGGCGGAACAGGGCCGTCCCGACCAGGACCCCCAGCGCGATCGAGACGATCGAGCCGAGGAGGTTCGGCACGCTGCTGGCATCGAAGTCGACCCCGGTGGCGCTCTGCGTGAGGCGGATCAGGCCGGTGGCCCCCGGCACCAGCAGCCAGAACGCGGGCAGGAAGCAGACGACGGCCGGCGGCGCCCCGGGCACGGACTGCACCAGGTAGGCGACGACGGTCAGCGCGAACGCTCCGAAGAAGCCGCTGAACACGTTGCCCATGAGCAGGGCGCCCACCACCTGCCCGCCGTAGGCGACGAGCAGCACGAACGTGAGGAAGTACAGCGATCGGCGCGGGCCGCAGTAATAGAAGAAGATGCCCACCGAGAAGAGCAGGACGCCGACCCACGGCTGGAAGGCGCCGAGCGGGGGCTGCGTGCTCAGCAGCGCGGCCGAGGCCGGCACGCCGGTGATGGTCAGCGCGGCGAGGATGCCGATGGCCAGGAAGCCGAGCTGCGCGATCCCCGAGACCAGACGGCTCGCCCCGGCGACCATGTCGCCCGCCGCGAGCTCCTGGATGCCCGTCGTCAGCAGCGCTCCCGGAAGCAGCGTCACCAGGGGCGGGATGAGCACCTGCAGCGGCTCCCCGATGACGACGGTCTTGCCCAGCGCGAAAACGAGGAGGGCCAGGAGGAACGCGGTGGCCACGGGCAGGAGGATGGCCGCATACGTTCCCGGCCGCACCAGCAGCTTGGCCGCGCCGACGAGCATGCCGAGCACCAGCGCGTACAGCATGCTGGTGGTCTCGGCCCCGAGCAGCACCAGGGCGACGCCCGCCGCCGCGACGCCGTGGCCGAGGACGCGGACGACGCGGTTGAAGCGCGGCTTCGTCGCGATGACGGCGCGCACGGCCGTCGATCCGTCGGCGGCGGAGATCTTTCCGGCGAGTGCGAGGTCGACGATGCTATAGATCTGCGCGGCCCGATCGAACCGCACCTCCCCACCGGTCGGCATCGCCACCTCGAACCGGGTCTGCGACTCCCCCGGCATCCCGACGAAGATCAGGGTCGGGAAGACGATGAGGCTGGCCTTGCGCGAGCCGAGGGCGATCGCGACGCGGGTGAGGGTGTGCTGGATGTCCGTCGCTGCCGTGCCGATGGCGAGCAACGCGCTGCCGAGCAGCACCAGGAACTCCTGCAACTGGGCTGACGGCGTCTCGACGATCTGCTCCGCCTCGATCGACCGCCGGCGGAGTGTGACCTTCGGGAGGTGGAACCGCGGCAGCCAGGAGCTCATCTGCGCGCCCGCCCTCCCGCCAGCAGCCCGATGACCGCCGCGACGGCGACCTCCACCGTCGCGATCGCACCGACCAGCCACGGGTTCGGCCCCACGTCGTGCAACCGGCCGGGGCCGAGCGCACCGGAGGACCACCAGGCCAGCAGTCCGAGCTCGATGCCCGCAACGATACCGATCCCGACCGCGGTCAGGAAGAGCGGGAGCGTCCCGTCGGGCAGTCGCAGCCAGGGGCGGGAGCGCAGCAGGACGGCGGCGAGGAACCCGGCGAGAAGCGGCACCACGACGCCGACGAGTCCGAAGGCGAAGCCGCCCGGAGGGATGACGCCGAAGAGCGGGAGGGCCGGCAGCGGACCCAGCTCCGTGCCGAGGGGGCTCACCGACGAGCCCGTCCCGATCGCGAACCCGGGGCCGACGAGCCAGGACGCCATCCAGATCACCAGGTTGGGGAGGAACGCCAGCTGACCGAGCGTGAGGGCGAGCCCGCCGAGCGCCCCCGCCTGGAGCTGCTCGTACATGGTGATGATCGTGCCGTAGTTGCCGAAGATCAGGAGCGCGACGATCAGCGCCGCTCCGCCGATGACGATCGCCGTGGCCGCCGAACCGGCGCGCAGGGCGGCGAAGGCCCCCGACCGGATGCTCTCGGGGATGGTCGCCAGCCGGTCCCGCACGGCGACGAGCGCCCGAGGAGGGGCGACGGCCTCCGCCTCGCCGTCCACTGCGACCCGGGAGGAGCGCAGCGCTGCGAAACCGAAGCCCGCCGCAATCCCGACCGCATAGACGAAGGGCGGGAGCACGATCCCCTGCCACACCGACGGGCGCGCCACCTCGCTTCCCGCCGTCAGCGTCACCAGCGTTGCGATCGCGGCGAAGGCAGCCAGCGCGCTGAGCGCTCCGGCGAGACGGAAGGGCGTCTCCGCGGCCCGCGACCCGGTGCGCACGCCGAGACCCGCGGTCAGCACGGCGAATCCGAGCAGCGCGATGGTCACCTGGAAGGGCGTGCCGGCGCCGGGCAGCCCGAGCGTCGCCACGGTCTGCGCATCGAGCGTCACCGTCAGGTTGGCGCCGTGACCGACGAGCCAGATGTCCGCGGCCGCCCGCCAGACCACGATCCAGTCGGCGCCGAGCTGGTACTGGACGGCCCAGAGGATCGTCAGCGGGACGAGGGCGATCGCGAGACCGATCGCGGCCACGATGACCGCCTCCAGCGCGGCGAGCAGGGAGACGGTTGTGCGAGTCATGACCGGATGGAGCCTACCGGCCGCGGGCCACGCCCCGCCCGCGACACTTCGGCCGTCAGGAGACGGTCATGACCGGGGTGTCGTCGCCCGCGTTCTCCGGCACCGTGATGACCGGGCGCTGGACGAGTTCGAGGATCGCGATGACGAGTGCGGCCAGCACGAGCGTCCAGATGATCAGCGGAGTGGTGAGCGGGCGCACGAAGAGCACCAGGGCCGCAGCGATCAGGGCGACGACCGCACGCAGGAGCGCGCGCTGGGCGTAGATCCACTCGCCGGTCCTGCCCGTGCTGATGCCGTGCCGTTCGGCCGCCTCCCGCACCCAGGTCACGCCCGAGCCGAAGAATCCCCGCAGCTTGCGCGGCACGGCGAACGGGCCGGAGTACCAGCCCACCACCGCGACCACGATGGCGAGGACGAGCACGGCGACCCCCGTGTCCTGCATCGCCGTCGTCACCGTGCGGAACACCGTGTCGGCCACCTTCGACGGAAGCAGGGAGGGCGACACCGAGCCGATGAAGACCAGGCGGCCGATGCCGATCCCGGCCACGACCACCACCATCGACAGTGCGAGGCCGACAGCGGCCCAGACGAGTGCGAGAGCCCGGCGACGCGCCACGACCACGCCGAGCACGAGGAAGGCCAACGCGATCCACTGCAGCCAGGCGCCGGCCGCGACCGCGACGCCGTAGAACAGCTGGATGGTCGGGATCGACGAGTTCTGCGCGACGGTGATCGTGCGGTCGATCGTCGGGATCTGCGACGCGAACGTGAGGCCCTGATCCACCAGCAGCTGCTTCACCCGGTCGATGATCGGGGCGAGCTGGATGCCCACCGAGCCGTCGGCGCCGATCGCGACCGCCGCCTTCGGGTCGTTCTGCATCGTGGCGACCAGCTGGGTGTGCGTCGTGCGCAGGGCCTCCTGCCAGACCTGGGCGAACGCGTCGGAGGACACGAAGTTGCCCACCGTCGTCTGGATGAGCGAGACGATGCCCTGCGCGAGCGGACCCTTCAGCGCGTCGAGCGCCTTGGTCGCGACGGGGCCGGTGCCGAGATCGGTGATGCCGTCGACGACCTGGGAGGTGATCTGCGGGATGTCGACGTTCTCCTGGATGACCTTCACGGCCTCGTCGGTCACGTACGCCTGCACCGCGGGGTCGTCGGCCAGCGGGGCGAACGTGTCGACGAAGCTCTGCGTGTCGGTCAGCTGGACCTTGGCCCAGGAGGCGACGACCGCCACCGGTGCGAGCAGCGACCCGATCACGATCAGCACCGTGGCGAGCAGAGTCCAGGCCCAGCTCCGGGTGTGCGTGCGCGGAACCGCGTCGGCGGTGTCCGGGAGGGGGACGGTCGGGTTCTCGCCGAGGTTGTCGCGGAGGGAGGCGTTCTCGGCCTCGAGGGCTGCGATGCGCTGCAGCAGCTCGGCGTTGGTCGTACGCGGCATGACGGCCCCTTCGTCCGGAGGGATGCGAGCTCCGATCGCCCTCACTGTAGCGCCGGGCCCACGCCGAGCGTCAGGGGCGTTTCGCGGCGCGTTCGCCCCTCCCGTGACGCGGGAGAGGCCGGACCCCGATGGGATCCGGCCTCTACCGTCGCTCGTTCGAGCCGTGCACCGTGCGCTTACAGCGCGGCGTACACCTCGCGCAGGAGGTCGGCGGTCTCGGACGGGGTCTTGCCGACCTTCACGCCCGCGGCCTCCAGGGCCTCCTTCTTGGCCTGGGCCGTTCCGGCCGAGCCCGAGACGATCGCGCCGGCGTGGCCCATCGTCTTGCCCTCGGGCGCGGTGAAGCCCGCCACGTAGCCGACGACCGGCTTGGTGACGTTCGCCTTGATGAAGTCGGCCGCGCGCTCCTCGGCGTCGCCGCCGATCTCGCCGATCATGACGATCGCCTTCGTCTCCGGGTCGGCCTCGAACGCGGCGAGCGCATCGATGTGCGTGGTGCCGATGATCGGGTCGCCGCCGATGCCGATGGCGGTCGAGAAGCCCAGGTCGCGCAGCTCGTACATCATCTGGTAGGTGAGCGTGCCGGACTTGGAGACCAGGCCGATCGGGCCCTTGCCGGTGATCGTCGCCGGCGTGATGCCGACGAGCGACTCGCCCGGGGTGATGATGCCGGGGCAGTTCGGGCCGATGATCCGGGTCTTGCCGCCCTTCTCCTTGGCGTAGGCCCACGCCTCGGCGGCGTCCTGCACCGGGATGCCCTCGGTGATGACGACCAGCAGCGGGATCTCGGCGTCGACGGCCTCGACCATGGCGTCCTTCGCGAACGCCGGCGGCACGAAGATGATCGACACGTCGGCGCCGGTCTTCTCGATCGCCTCGACCACGGTGCCGAAGACCGGCAGCTCGACATCGCCGTGGGTGACGGTGGTGCCCGCCTTGCGCGCGTTCACGCCGCCGACCACGTTGGTGCCCGCCTTCAGCATCAGCGCGGTGTGCTTGGTGCCCTCGCCGCCGGTGATGCCCTGGACGATGACCTTGGAGTCCTTGTTGAGGAAGATAGACATTCTGATTCGCGCCCTTACTTCGCAGCCAGCTCGGCGGCCTTGTCGGCGCCTTCGTCCATGGTGAGTGCGAGGGTGACCAGCGGGTGGTCCGCCTCGGTGAGGATGCGGCGGCCCTCGTCGACGTTGTTGCCGTCGAGACGCACGACCAGCGGCTTGTTGGCCTCGTCGCCCAGGATCTCCAGGGCCTTGACGATGCCGTTCGCGACCGCGTCGCAGGCGGTGATGCCGCCGAAGACGTTCACGAACACGCTCTTGACCTGCGGGTCGTTCAGGATGACGTCCAGACCGGCCGCCATGACCTCGGCGGACGCGCCGCCGCCGATGTCGAGGAAGTTGGCGGGCTTGACGCCCTTGTGCTTCTCGCCGGCGTACGCGACGACGTCGAGGGTCGACATGACCAGACCCGCGCCGTTGCCGATGATGCCGACCTCGCCGTCGAGCTTGACGTAGTTGAGGTCCGACGCCTTGGCCTTGGCCTCGAGCGGGTCGGCCGCGTCCTTGTCCTCGAGCGCCTCGTGCTCGGGGTGGCGGAAGGAGGCGTTCTCGTCGAGCGAGACCTTGCCGTCGAGGGCGATGATGTCGCCCTCCTCGGTCAGGACCAGGGGGTTCACCTCGACGAGCGTGGCGTCCTCGCCGGTGTAGACCGCGTACAGCTTCACGAACACGTCGGCGACCTTCGCGACGAGCTCGTCCGGGAATCCGGCGGCCCTCGCGATCTCGGTGGCCTTCGCGGTGTCGAGACCGGCGCGCGGGTCGACCTCGATGCGGGCGAGCGCCTCCGGCTTCTCGACGGCGAGCTGCTCGATCTCCATACCGCCCTCGACGCTGGTGAGCGACAGGTAGGAGCGGTTGGCCCGGTCGAGGAGCACCGAGAAGTAGAACTCGCGTGCGATGCGGGCGCCACCGGCGACCATCACGCGACGGACCACGTGGCCCTTGATGTCCAGGCCCAGAATGGCCTGGGCAGCGGCCTCGGCCTCGTCGGGGGTCTTCGCGACCTTGACGCCGCCGGCCTTGCCGCGACCGCCGACCTTCACCTGTGCCTTCACGACAGTCACCCCGCCGAGCTTCTCCGAGGCTGCGCGCACCTCCTCCGGGGTGTCCGCGACGATGCCCGGAAGGACCGGGACCCCGTACTTCTCAAACAGGTCTCTGGCCTGGTACTCGTATAGATCCACGGTTATCCAATCCGCTGCTGGTCCGGGCTCGCTGTAGCGATTCCGGTTGTCATCTGCCGGGCGGTCGGCGCGAGAGAATAGCTCGACGCCGAGATAAATTCGCCAGTGAGAACCTTATCGCGTCCGACTGTGCGTCCCGTAAACGGGAGGCGTCGGGTTCTCCCCAGCTCGGCCTCGGGAGGCTCTTTCCACCGGTTCGGCGGATCCACGATCGCGGGCGCACCGCCCGGCGAGGGTGGGGTCATGACACACCGGATATCGCACCTCCTGACCGCCACGGCCCTGACCGGCCTCGCCGTCTTCCTCGGCGTCCTGCAGGCTCTGGTTCCCGCCTCCAGCGCCCACTCGCTCAGCGGGGCCGGGCACGGGCCGGGCTACCTGTCGTCCGACGGGTGGTGGCTCGGCACATACCGTCTCGACGACGGGGCGCAGGGCTTCTGCCTCAACGCGGGCAAGACCAGTCCGACCGGGTACTCGCTCGAATACGTCGACGGGGACGCCCTCGGCTGGTTCTCCCCGGAGCAGGCTGCGCGCCTGGCCTACATCTCCCGCACCTGGGCCGGCACCGACGACCGACGGACGGCTGCCGCAGGGCAGATCGCCACCTGGATGGTCTCCGGCCTGAACGGCCACTCCCCCGAGAGCTACGCCCAGCGCGCCGGGGCGGACGCCGGTGCCGTGCTGGCGCTGGCGCACTCGATGGCGGAGGAGTCGGCCCGGCTCGCGACGACCGCGGTACGGGCCGAGGCGGTCGTCGAGCTCGCCGAGACCGGGCCCGGACGCCTGCGGGTCGAGCTCACCGCCGAGCGTCTCTCCGGCAGCGAGCTGCTTCCGGCCGCGGCCCACGCGGCCGTGGTGTCCCTCGACGGAGCCCGCTTCTCCGACGGCAGCAGCACGGCGACCGTCGAGACAGGGCGCGACATCCCCATCGTGCCCGACGTGCAGGAGGCGAGCGTCGCCGTGATGGCGACGGCATCCCTCGACCAGCTCCCCTACGGAGCCGGGTTGCGTGTCGCCGTCCCCGACGGAGAACACGTTCAGTCCCTCCTGATGGCCGTGCCCGCGAGCACGACGGCGAGCGCCGGAGCCAGCACGTCCGGGCCATCTCCCCTCCCCTTCCGGCCGACCGTCGAGACCACCACCAGCGCGCCGGAGGCGACCGTCGGCGACCGGATCACCGACCGACTGCGGGTCTCGGTCGACAGCGCGGACGGGCTCCTCCCCACGTGGGGCGTGCACGCGTCGGAGGAGGGCTTCGTGCCCGTCGCGGCCGTGGTGGAGAGCAGCCTGCTGGGGCCGTTCCCGCAACCGATCCAGGTCGCGGAGTCCGCACCGGAGGGCGCACCGGTCGTCTGCACGGTCGAAACCGTCGTCGACGGTGTCGGCGACTATGAGACGCCCTCCTGCGAGCTGCCGGCGCCGGGATACTACGTCTGGATCGAGCGGATCGACCCGGAACGGGTCGCACCGGAACTCGGCGGCCTCCGGATGCTCCCGTGGAGTTCCCCGTTCGGAGTCGCATCGGAGATCACCCGCGCCCTGCCCGTCTCCGCTCCTGTGTCCCTCTCCACCCCCGTCCTCGCAGCGACCGGCGCCGACTCGGAGGTTGCTCTCGGGTGGGGCGCCGCCGGGATCGCCGCCGTCGGACTCGGACTCGTCGCGCTCCACGGTGCGGGTCGCGTGCGGCAGACGTCTCGCTCGCACCTGGCCGTTCGACGGGGGCACGGCGCGTGACCGGCAATCGTTGCGCTCGCTCGCAGGCGGGCCGGGCAGGATGGCTGCGTGCTCAGACGAACTCGAGAGCGGCGCACGACGCGTCCACCGGTCGATCTGCGGACGGTCGCCGCCGAGGCGCTGCCGCTGGTCGGCGGCGGGCGAGCGCTGCTGCTCCAGGTGGCGGAGCCGGCCGTGGGACAGGGCGTCGCCGACCACAGCGACTTCGCCGAGCGGGCGATGGATCGCCTGCACGCCACCATGACCTTCATGTGCGCTGCCGTGTTCGCGACGCCGGAGGAGTTCGCCGTCGTGCGGCGCCGGGTGAACCGGGCGCACGCCCCGGTGCGGGCGCGCGCGGCTGGCAGCGCACCGGCGTACAACGCCTACGACCCGCAGCTGCAGCTCTGGGTGGCGGCGACGCTCTACCGCACGATGATGGATCTCCACGAGCGCGTCTTCGGCCCGCTCTCCCCCGCCGAGCAGGAGGGCGTCTACCAGGAGTACACCCGGCTGGGCGCCAACCTGCAAGTGCCTCCGTCGAGCTGGCCGCCTACGCGCGAGGCGTTCGACGGGTACTGGGAGGAGATGCTCGGCCGGGTCTCGGTGAGCGACAGCACCCGGGAGCTGGCGGGCCAGATCCTCTACCCGCGAAACGTCCCGCTCTGGGTGCGCCTGCTGCTCCCCGACGCCCGGCTGGTGACGGCCGGCCTGCTGCCGGAGCCCGTGCGCGAGCTGTACCGGCTCCCGTGGAGCGAGCAGCACCGGCAGCGGTACGAGCGCTGGATGCGCCGGCTCGCGTGGTGGTACCCGCGGATGCCCCGGGCTCTGCGCCACGCTCCGCGGGACGCCTACCTGAGACGGGTGCGGCGGATGGTGCGGGAGGACAGGGCCCGGGCGCGCTAGGCCGCGAGCCCGCGCGCTCGTTCGATCCCGCGCGCGAGCAGCACCAGGACGATGCCGATCCCGGCTCCGACCACCGTCTCGAGCACGCGATCGCCGACCAGGGTGCCGAGGGGAGCCGGGGTCGCGAGGTGCGAGACCGCCAAAGCCATCGGCGTGATGAAGACCAGGGCCGAGCCGTAGTGACGGCCGACGAGCATCTCCGCGAAGAACTGGCAGACGACGATCACCAGGATCACGACGAGTGCGGGAGGGGACCAGAACAGCAGGGCCGCCGTGACCACGACGCCGGCGATCGTCCCGAAGATCCGGTGCAGCGATCGCGAGATCGAGTGCGCGGCCCGCGCGGGCGGGATGACCGCCACGAGGCTGACGACCGCCCAGTACGCGTGGCCGAAGCCGAACGACAACGCGATGCCGCCCGCGATCACGACGCCGACGACGTTCTGCGCGACGGTCAACCAGACGCGGGGGTCGCGCAGAACGGTCCCGTCGACCACGGGGCGCCTGCGCAGCTCCTTGAGCAGCACGGATTCGCGATCGCCGGCCACGCGGCGCACGAGCCACCCCGACATCGTCAGCAGCCACGAGAAGACGGCCACCAGTGCCGCGAGACCGATCCGCGGCCAGGCCTCGGCCGCCGTGGTCGGGACGTTCGCGCACACGAGGAGGGAGAACACGAAGAAGAGCGGCTGGGAGGGCAGCAGCTGGAGCGCGGTCACGAGCAGCGTGCCCCCGGCAACGATCACCACGAGCGCGACGGCCAGGAAGGCGAGCGGCTCGCCCAGCACCGCCAGCCACACACCGAGGGCGATGCTCGCGAGCAGAGCGAGGCCGGCCACCGACACGCTCCGGATGCGCAACCTGTACGGCTCGTTGCGGCCGTACAGGGCCGTGAACGCGCCGAACGTCGCGTAAGCGGCGAGATCCAGCCGCCCCACCGACCACAGGATCACCAGCGGGACCGCGACGGCGGCCGCCGCCCGGAAACCGACCTCGACGCTCATCGAGGCGAGCCCGGCGGGCTTCACAGCTTGTCGATCGGCGCGATCTTGATGAGGAGCTTCTTCGCGCCCACCTTCTCGAACTGGACGTGCGCGACGCGCTTGGCGCCCTCGCCGGTGACGGCCGTGACCCGCCCCTCGCCGAAGTCGGCGTGGGTGATCCGGTCGCCGGGAGCGAGCTCGAGGTCGCCGTTGTCGCGGACCTTCCCCGTGACACGGTTCGGCCATTCGGCCTTCGGACGCTCGGGAGCCGAGAACCCGCCGGAGGTGAAGCTCTCGTTCCAGCGGCCGCCGCCCGATCCGGAGCCCAGCCCGGGCTTGCGCGCGTTGAGCGCCCGAGACTGGCTGCCGCCGCGTCCATTCGCCGAGCCAGGCGACTGGCGCCACTCCACCAGATCGGAAGGGATCTCTTGCAGATAACGACTCGGCATGGCGACCGCGGTTTCGCCGAACTGCGCTCGCGTCATCGCCAGCGAGAGGAACAGCCGCTTCTTGGCACGCGTGATGCCCACGTAGAACAGACGGCGTTCCTCGGCGGGACCGCCGGGCTCGTTGGCCGACATGCGGTGCGGGAGGAGGTCCTCCTCCACGCCCGTCAAGAACACGGCGTCGTACTCGAGGCCCTTCGCCGTGTGCAGCGTCATGAGCGAGACCGACCCGCTCGAGTCGTCGATGTCGTCCGCCGCAGCCACCAGGGACACCTCGGTGAGGAAGTCGATGAGGGTGCCGTCCGGGTTGTTGCGCGCGAACTCGCGCGTCACCGCCACGAGCTCCTCGACGTTCTCGGCGCGGGCCTCGTCCTGCGGGTCGCGGCTGTTGCGGAGCACGTCCAGCAGGCCGCTGCCGTCCAGCAGGAAGGTGAGCACGTCCGCGACCGGGGAGACGCCGGCCGGGTTCTCCGGGTCGGTCTTCGCGGACGCCTCGTCGAGCAGCGTCGAGAGCTGGAGGATGGCCGCGGTCACCTTGGGGCCGAGACCCAGCGAGCCGGCGTCGCGCATCGCCTCGCGGAATGTCATCCCGTTGTCGTCGGCGTAGCTCGCGAGCTGCGTCTCG
The DNA here is from genome assembly GCF_013410615.1 of Leifsonia naganoensis. Lineage (NCBI taxonomy): Bacteria > Bacillati > Actinomycetota > Actinomycetes > Micrococcales > Microbacteriaceae > Leifsonia > Leifsonia naganoensis. Next base: position 2,808,152 of record NZ_JACCHJ010000001.1, on the reverse strand, counting down.
GTCGCCGGGCCGATGCCCCGCTTCGGCGTGTTCAGGATGCGGCGCAGAGCGAGCGTGTCCTGCGGGTTGGCCACGGTCACGAGGTACGCCATCGCGTCCTTGATCTCCGCGCGCTCGTAGAACTTGGTCCCGCCCATCACCTTGTACGGCAGAGCCGACCGGATGAAGATCTCCTCCAGCGCGCGCGTCTGGGCGTTGGTGCGGTAGAAGACGGCGATGTCCTTGTAGTCCATGCCCGCGCCGTGCAGCTTCTCGATCTCGTCCGCGACGAACTGCGCCTCGTCGTGCCCCGAGTAGCCGGTGTAGCCGACGATCTTCTCGCCGTCGCCGACGGCGGTCCAGAGGTTCTTGTCCTTGCGGTCGAAGTTGTTGGCGATCACGGCGTTCGCCGCGCTCAGGATGTTCTGGGTCGAGCGGTAGTTCTGCTCGAGCAGCACCACCTTCGCGCCCGGGAAGTCGCGCTCGAACTCCACGATGTTGCGGATGTCCGCACCGCGGAAGGCGTAGATCGACTGGTCGGAGTCGCCGACGACCGTCAGCGAAGCGCCGGGGATCACGCCGACGGCGTCGCGCATTCGCTCGACGTGGTGCCCCTGCGCCTCCAGCTCGTCCGCGATGTCCGGTGCGATCGGCATCGTCAGCTCGCGGATGAGGGAGTACTGCGCGTGGTTCGTGTCCTGGTACTCGTCGACCAGGATGTGGCGGAAGCGTCGCTGGTACAGCGCGGCGACCTTCGGGAACGCGCGGAACAGGAACACCGTCTCGGCGATGAGGTCGTCGAAGTCGAAGGCGTTCGCCGTGCGCAGCGCGCGCGTGTACTGCCGGAAGATCTCGAGGAACATCACCTCCTGCGGGTCGCTCAGGTTGGCCGAGCGGGCGAAGGCCTCGATGTCGGTGAGCTCGTTCTTGAGCTTGGAGATGCGGCCGGCCGCCCCCGCCACCGTGAAGCCGAGCGTGTCCGCGGACAACTCCTTGATGATCCGCTTCAGCAGCGCCCGGGAGTCGCCGGAGTCGTAGATGGTGAAGCTCTGCGTCTTGCCGATGGTCTCGGCCTCCCGGCGCAGGATGCGCACGCAGGCGGAGTGGAACGTCGAGATCCACATCCCCTGCGCCTTGCCGCCGAGCAGCCCCTCGACGCGCTCCCGCATCTCGTTCGCCGCCTTGTTGGTGAACGTGATGGCGAGGATCTGGCTCGGCCAGGCCTCGCGGCTCTCGATCAGCCCGGCGATGCGGCGGGTGAGCACGCTCGTCTTGCCCGAACCGGCGCCGGCCAGGATGAGCAGGGCGGAGCCGCGGTACTCGGCGGCCTCCCGCTGCTGCGGGTTGAGACCGGCGAACAGCCGCTCGTTCGGCGACGACGCGCCGCCGAACGAGCCTCCGGAGCCGCCGTCGCGAGAGCCGCCGGAACGGTCGTCGCCCTCCCAGCCGTCGAGGATGATCGGCACGGAAGAGGTGGTACCGGTGGGGGCGTCGGGAAGGCTCGTCATGTCTCCAACGATTTTAGCCGCCCCCACTGTCATCCGGCTCCGACCAGCGAGCCGGACGCGGAGGTCAGCGTCCGTCGCGCACGGCGACGGCCAGGTCGGGGTGGTCGGCGAACACGCCGTCCACGCCCGAGTGGAGCAGGATCGAGAACAGCCGGCGCCAGTCACCCCACTCGTCGTCCCGGCCGCCCGTGCGGAACTCGGGCTGCAGCATCGCGTTCTCGGGCCGGAGGGTCCAGGTGTAGACCGAGAGCCCCGCCGAGTGCGCGAGGTCGACGAGGTCCGAGGTCACCGCGCCGATGTCGATGCTCCCGTCGTCGTCGTCGAACAGCGAGACGGCCACCGAGCCCGAGGCGAGCACGAGCGAGGTCTCCACGCTGATCCCGTCGACCCGCGCCGCTGCCGAGGGCGCGCCGAAGCCGAGCGCGTAGAGGCCGCGAAGCGTGAGATCGGTGTCGTAACCGGCAGCGGCCGAGCCGGACGACGCGACGCGATCGGCGGGCGCGCCCGCATCCTCCAGCAGGTAGACCCGCTTGCCCGGGAAGCCCCGGTCGTGCAGCTCTCTGAGCACGGTCGGCTCGAAGCTCTCGACGACCAGGCCGGCCCGGTCCGTCCAGCCCGCGTCGGAAAGGTCACGCATCACGAGCTCATCGAGGGGCAGACCGGCCGCCGCGAAATGCGTCGCATGCTTGACCTCGGCGACGACCCCGAGCCGCCTGCCGGTGTCGTCGGAGGCGCGATCCACGAGGTCGAGCAGGTCGCGGAAGCGGAGGATGGGGTAGCGGTCGTCGAAGGTGGCGCTCGCCTGCCTCAGCTGCGGCAGGCGCTCCCGAGCGTGCAGGGTCGCCAATTCGGCCCAGGTGAAGTCCTCCGTGAACCAGCCGGTGAGCGCTTCTCCGTCGACCTCCCGCGTCGTGCGGCGATCGGCGAACTCCGGACGGTCGGCCACATCGGTCGTCCCCGAGATCTCGTTCTCGTGACGAACCACCAGCACGCCGTCCTTGGTGGCGACGAGATCGGGCTCCACCGCGTCGGCTCCGAGGGCGAAGGCGAGCTCGTAGGCCGCCGCCGTGTGCTCGGGACGATACCCGGGCGCACCCCGGTGACCGATCACGAGGGGGGCGGGACGAGCACGCATGGAGCGATCCTAGCCCGCGCTCGGGGGCTGCCCGCGACCCCACTGCGGATGACAGAATCGACGGGTGCCCGCCGTCGAGAGCGCTCCCCGAACCGCCCGTTGGCGCGAGCCCGCCTCACTGCTGCCGCTGCGCTGGGGCGCCTACCGACCGCGTCTCGTGGCCGGGGTCGCGATGCTCGTGATCGGCACCGGCTGCATCCTCGTGACCACCACGTACAGCCTGCCGTTCCTGCTCGTCGGCTCGTTGATGCAACCGGCCGCCTGGGCCGTCATCCCCTCGACGATCGGCCGGCGCGTCGCCGTCGCGGTCCCGGTGCTCGGCTTCACCTGGCTGATGCTCGGCGGCTCGGGATTCGCGTGGTGCTACGCCGTGACCCTCGCCGCGTGGCTGCTCGTCCGGTTGCGCCCCCTCGTCGCCTTCGCCGCGCTCCTGCTCCCGATCGCGTCGAGCATCGTGCTGCCGACCTTCGTGACCACCTACGAACAGGGCTGGATCACCGTCCTCGTCAGCACCCTCGTCGTCGTCGCGGGTGCCTGGGCGGCCCGCGCCATCGCCATCCGATGGGATTCATGGCAATCTGTCAGAACTCTCAGAAAATCGACCGACTAGATTAGAAGGACGGCGATCTTCGCCACAGTCCCCGATCAAGCGAGGAACCCATGGCAACGTCCAACCCGGCCTTCTCTCAGAGCCCCGCGTTCCAGAACGGCAGCAAGGCGAACCTGAGTGCCGAGAGCCTGCAGGAGATGTACGAATCTCCGTCCGCGACCTCGGTCGACACCGACCGGATGACCGTCGAGGACACCATCCGCAAGACCGCGATCGGCTTCGGAGTCCTCGTCGCCTTCGCGGTGGTGGGATGGGTCGTCCCGTTCCTCTGGATCGTCGGCGGCATCGCGGGTCTCGTGCTCGCGTTCGTCAACATCTTCCGCAACCGCAAGAAGCTCCCGTCCGCAGGACTCACGCTGGCCTACGCGGCCGCCGAGGGCGTCTTCATCGGCGGCATCTCCGCGTTCTACGAGGCGTTCGCCGACGGTGTGGTCATCCAGGCGGTCATCGGAACGATCGTCGTCGTCGGAGTCACGCTCGCGCTCTTCGCCAGCGGCAAGATCCGCGCGTCGGCCAAGGCCACCAAGGTCTTCCTGATCGCGATGGTCGGCTACCTGCTCTTCTCGGTCGTCAACCTCGTCCTGATGATGACCGGCGTGGTCACCGACCCGTGGGGGCTGCGCGGTTCCTTCGAGATCTTCGGAATCCCGCTCGGCCTCGTGATCGGCGTCCTCGTCGTCATCATGTGCGCCTACTCGCTCGTGCTCGACTTCGATGCGATCCAGCAGGGCGTCAAGAACCGCGCACCGCGTGCCTACGGCTGGGCGGGCACCTTCGGCATCATGGTCACCGTCGTGTGGCTGTACCTGGAGCTGCTGCGGATCTTCGCGCTGTCGTCGCGTAACTAGCCGCACCGACCAACGGGAAGAGCCCGGGATGCATTCGCATCCCGGGCTCTTCTCATGTCGCGGGGATCACTCCCACTCGATGGTTCCCGGCGGCTTCGACGTGACGTCGAGCACGACGCGGTTGACGCCGTCCACCTCGTTGGTGATCCGGTTCGAGATCTTGGAGAGCAGGTCGTACGGCAGGCGGGTCCAGTCGGCCGTCATGGCGTCCTCGCTGGAGACCGGGCGCAGCACGATCGGGTGGCCGTAGGTGCGACCGTCGCCCTGCACGCCCACCGAGCGCACGTCTGCCAGCAGCACGACGGGGCACTGCCAGATCTCGCCGTCGAGGCCCGCCGCGGTCAGCTCGGCGCGCACGATGGCGTCGGCGTCGCGGAGCAGGTCGAGACGCTCCTGGGTGACCTCGCCGACGATGCGGATGCCGAGACCGGGGCCGGGGAAGGGCTGGCGGCCGACGATGACCTCCGGGAGGCCCAGCTCGCGGCCGATGGCGCGCACCTCGTCCTTGAAGAGGGTCCGCAGCGGCTCGACGAGCTCGAACTGCAGGTCCTCCGGGAGGCCGCCGACGTTGTGGTGGCTCTTGATGTTCGCGGTGCCCGAGCCGCCGCCCGACTCCACCACGTCCGGGTAGAGAGTGCCCTGCACGAGGAAGCGGATGGGGTCGCCCTCGCCCGCGGCCTCGGCGATCAGGTCGGCCTGCGCCTGCTCGAACACGCGGATGAACTCGCGGCCGATGATCTTGCGCTTGGTCTCCGGGTCGCTGACGCCGGAGAGCGCGTCGAGGAACTGCTTCTGGGCGTTCACGGTCACGAGACGCACGCCGGTGGAGGCGACGTAGTCGACCTCTACCTGCTTGGCCTCGTCCTTGCGGAGGAGGCCGTGGTCGACGAAGACGCAGACGAGCTGGTCGCCGACGGCCTTGTGGACGAGCGCCGCGGCGACAGCGGAGTCCACGCCGCCGGACAGGGCGCACAGCACACGGCCGGTGCCGACCTGGGCGCGGATCGCCGCCACCTGGTCGGCGATCACGTTGCCGCTGTTCCAGTCGGCGGGAATGCCCGCCGCGCGGTGCAGGAAGTTCTCGAGCACGGCCTGGCCGTACTGGGAGTGCTTGACCTCCGGGTGCCACTGCACGCCGTAGAGCTTGCGCTCCTCGTTCGCGAAGGCGGCGACCGGGGTGTCCTCGGTGGACGCGAGGACCTCGAAGCCCTCGGGAGCGCGGGCGACCGAGTCGCCGTGGCTCATCCACGCCGTCTGCTCGTCGGGCTGGCCGGAGAGCAGACCGTTCTCCTGCTCGGAGACGCCATCGACGACGCGGACGGCGGTGGAGCCGTACTCGCGGCGGCCGGTCTTCGCGACCTCGCCGCCGAGCGCGGTCGCCATCACCTGGAAGCCGTAGCAGATGCCGAGCACGGGAACGCCGAGGTCGAAGATCTCCTCGTCGAGGCGCGGGGCGCCCTCCTCGTACACGCTCGACGGGCCGCCCGAGAGGACGATCCCGGCGGGGCGCTTCGCGGCGATCTCGGCGGCCGTCACGGTGTGCGGCACGATCTCCGAGTAGACGTTCGCCTCGCGCACGCGGCGCGCGATCAGCTGCGCGTACTGCGCGCCGAAGTCGACGACGAGGACGGGACCGGTCGGGTTCGCGGCGTCGGCCGCCCCCAACAGATCAGTGAATGCTGCATCGGTGCTAATTTGTCGCCTCCACGAGGTTCGCGGCCTCGGCCTCACGGCCGGCCAGATAGGTCTTGACCTGCTTGGTGATGCGGGCCTCCACGAAGAACGAGAGGAACGGCACGACGCCACCGAGGGCGATCATGACGAACTTCGTGAAGGACCAGCGCATCAGACTCCACAGGCGGAAGTCGGAGAAGAGGTACACCACGTACAGCCAGCCGTGCGCGATGAGGATGCCGGTGCTCAGGTCGACGCCGGTCGGGGCGACGGCCGTCGTGACCGGGACGAAGGTGAGCACGCCGTAGTTGCTGAAGGCGAAGAGCTCGTAGCCCATGCCGTACTTGACGATCATCTCGGCGCAGAGCAGCAGGAGCATGATGCCCGTGACGTACGCGAACACCTGGTAGAACCGGAGGGCCCCCCGGATCTTCGGGAAGTCTTCGAGTTTGGGAGCGAGGGGCATGGGGCTATTCTACTTTGCCCACGACGGCCGACGACCCGGCCTCCGGGGAGGCGGCGGCCTCCTCCTCGGCGAGCGAGCGAAGCTCGTCCTCGCGCTCCTTGGCGTCCTTCACGAGCCGATACCAGAGGAAGATCGCGAAGCCGGCGAAGACGACCCACTCGGCGGCGTAGAAGATGTTGAGCCAGTTGAGCTCGGTCTGCGCGATCGGCGGCGGCGAGTAGATGGCGTCGAGGCCGTCGACCCCCCCGCGCTGCACGACGTACGCCGAGTAGACGTCCATCCCGTCCACGCCGGTCCAGAGGTTGTACAGGGCGCCGATGCCGACGGTGCGCATCTGCGTGGGGTCGCTCTTGTCCTGCGGGACCTCGGGCTGCTCGTCCGGGAGGATGCGACCGACGATCTGCACGGGAGCCTCGGGCTCGGCGGCCAGGCGCGCCAGGGCGGACTCGGCGGTGGCCTTGTCGGGCGCCCAGCCGCGCGCGACGGCCATCGCGACCTCGGTGCCGTCCTGCTGCTTCAGGTTCACATGACCGATGACCCACCAGCCGCTCTTACCCGCATTGAGGCGTCCGTCGAGGAGCTGGTAGTCGCCGGGCACGTAGGTCCCGGTGAACTCCACGAGCTGTCCGACCGCCTTATCCGTGATGGGTCCACCCGGCTTGGCGATCTGGGCGAGCGGGAGGACCGTCTCGCTGGGCGCCTCCACGGCCTTGCCCGATTCGAGCGCGCGCTCGAGCTGCCACTGGCCGAGCGCCGCGAAGCCGGCCGCCAGTGCGAGCGCGAAGATGAGCGCCCCGATCCAGCGGGGTCGGCGCATCATCTGGAACAGCGTGGTCTCGCCCGTCGTCGACGGGCGGCCGGGGGTCGTGTCTATGGCTCAGTCCCGCTTTCGGTCGCCGCTGATGTCTTCTTGTCCCATGGCCTGCTGCTGCATGGCCTGCTCGACGACCCGGTCGATCGCGGCGCGCGTGTTGTCGGCGCTCGTGTCGTCGCGGCGCGTGTCGGAGTCGAGGTCGGCCGTGGCGGCCTCCACGAGCGCGATCTCCTCGTCGAGCATGGGATCGCGCAGCTTCTTCCGGTTCTTCCGGTCGCGTCGCTTCGACTTCTTCCCGGTCCGTAGGATCATCGCACCGATCCGCTCGGAGTTCGCTGCGAGGATCGGGCCGAGGATGGCCATGATGAGCACGTAGAGCCCGGCGAACGGCTGGATGCGCGCGTCGAGACCGGCGCTCAACGAGAGCGTCGCGAGGATCAGCGCGAACTCACCGCGGTTCTGGAGGATGACCGTCGTGTTGATGCCGGCCTGGGCGCCCATCCCGTTGATGCGGGCGACGAACTGCCCCGCGAGGATGTTGAGCACGATGGTCATCGCGACCGCGATGAGCACGGGGCCGACCACGGACGGGAACTTGGCCGGATCGAGCTCGAGACCGAAGTTCAGGAAGAAGAACGCGGCGAAGACGTCCCGGAGCGGGATCGCGATGTGCTCGATCTTGTTGCGGTACTTCGTGGCGCCGAGCACGAGACCGATGAGGAACGCGCCGATCGCGTCGGTCACGCCGAGGATCTCGCCGACACCGGCGAAGAGCACCGCAAGGCCGAAGAAGAGGATGGTGAAGAGCTCGTCGTCCTTGGTGCGGAACAGCCGGGAGACGAACTTCCCTCCCCACCGCGCGAGCGTGAACATCACCACGAGGAAGGTGAAGGCGATCGCGAGCTTCGCGACCACCGGCCAGAAGTCGGTCTCGCCACTCAGCACCACCGAGACGATGGCGAGGTAGATCGCGATGAAGATGTCCTCGACGACCGTCACGCCGAGGATCATCGGGGTCTCGGTGTTGGGCAGCCGTCGCAGCTCGATCAGCAGCTTGGTCACGATCGCCGACGACGACGTGGCCGTGATGCCGGCGATGATCAGGGCCTCCCGGGTGCCCCAGCCGACCCAGAAGCCGAAGGCGAGCCCGACCCCCATGTTGATGAGGATGTACGAGCCGCCGGAGATGATCAGCTTGCCGAAGTTGCCGAAGAACTCGTCCTGGTCGAACTCCAGGCCCAGGTTGAACAGCAGCAGGATGAGCCCGAAGACGGCGATGAGCTCGATGTAATGGCTCTCGAAGTCGAGGGGGAACCATCCGGTGTGCGGGCTGGCCAGCAGCCCGACGATCATGTAGATGGGTATCGCGGGGAGACCCACCAGCTTGCCGAGTCGGCCCAGCACGTACGCGACGAGCAGGAGGAGGCCGAGAACGATCAGGTCTTCGCCGAGATGCATCGGATCATCCTCCCGGCGGAGCGTCGGCGGTCACACGTGCGGGCATCTCACCGGCGCGGAAGAACGCGAACGCCTTCGCCACCTTCTCAGGAGTCCCTGCGACGACGAGGGTGTCGCCGGGGAAGACCTTGAAGTCGGGGGCGGGTGCCGGGTTGGCGGAGTCCCCGCGCACGACGGCGACGACCGTGAGGCCGACGAAGCCGCGGTCGGCGGGGGCGCCGAGCTGCTGACCCGCGATGTGGTCGTCGTAGTCGACGGTGAACCAGTCGATGCTGAGGCCCGGGATCTGGTCGAGCGCGGTCAGCGACTCGGTGATCTGGGTGCCTCCCAGAAGCTCTGCGAGCGTGTGCGCTTCGTCTTCGTTGAGGCGGAGCGACACCTTGGTGACGTCGGCGCCGTCCTCGTCGTCGGAGAACGTGATGAGGTCGCTGTGGCCGGAGCGGTGCGCGATGACGCCGACCTTGCCGCCGTCGTCTGTCACGAAGGTGTGGAGCACCCCGACCCCGGGTAGTTTGACCCGTCGAACGTCTACCATCGTCCGTCTCCATCCGCTTGAGGCGATGGTTCCAGCCTACCCGAGGCCATCCCGCCGCCGGCCCGCGGTCGCGGAGAGCGAACGCCGGATCAGCGGGTGACGAGGGCCTGCAGATTGTCCAGCTCGTTGGCGCGACCGGCGAGCAGGCGCTCGGTCCAGACGGCGTCATGCATCGGCTCCACCTGCATGATCACGCGGGTGCCTCCGTCGACCGGCTCGAGGTCGACGACCGTGAGCTGCTCGTACGGACCGTGGTCCGGCACGAAGTCGACGAGCGAGCGGTACGCGATGCGCCGCGGTCCATCGAGCTCGGTGAAGATCTTGCGGGACTCGGTCGACAACGGCATCCCGTACTGCTCCATGAAGGCGACCTGCTCGGGCGTGACGGCGGTCATCGTGTAGACGAGGTCCCCGCCCGGCCGGAGGTCGAGCTGTGTGACATCCGTCCGGAACCCCTCCGGCGCCCACCATGACGAGATCCCCTCGGCGGTGGTCCAGAGCTCCCAGACGCGGGTCGGCTCGGCGCTGATGGTTCGTTCGATGGTCTCCACGATCGTCTCCTTCGAATCTGTCGCTACACCGTGCTGGTGCGGATGTCCACACGTTATATTCGTCTAGAAGAATGTGTCAAGCACTATTCTGGAGGCATGACGATGGATGCGCAGCAGGCCCTCGCGGTCATCGGCGAGCCCACCCGCTACCGCATCGTCCAGCTGCTCGCCGAGGCGCCGCGGACGGTCGGGGAGGTCGCCGAGAGCCTCGGCGCACTCCAGCCGCAGACGACCAAGCACCTCCAGGCGCTCGAAGCCGCCGGCCTCATCCACATCCACCGGCTCGGCCGCCGCCGCGTGGCCAGCCTCGATCGGGCTGCGCTCGCTCGACTCGCCGGCCACCTGCAGGAGCTCGCCGCGGAGACAGCGGACACCGCGACCGACGACGATGCCCTCGCCGCGTACGAGCGGGCGATCGCGGAGGAGTCGGGCCGCAGCACGGCGAACGACGATCGGGCGGTCCGACTGGAGCGCCTCCTCCCCGCCGCTGTCGCCGACGTTTGGGCGGCCTGGACCGACCCCGCTCTCGCAGCGCAGTGGTGGGCACCCCGTCACTTCACCGTTGCGGAATGCGAGATCGCCCCGACGCCGGGCGCACCGGTGCGGCTCGTGCTGCGGGAGGGCGACGATGCGGAGTACACGTCGGCCGGACGCGTCGTCGAGGTCTCCCCCGCCACCCGGCTCGTCTACGAGCTCGCGCCGGTCGGCCCCGCAGGTGCACCGCTGTTCCAGGCCGTGCACACGGTGGAGTTCACTCCTGTTCCGCGCGATGGCGCGGCCACGCGCGTGACGCTCGACATCGACGTCTCCGCCGTCGCAGAAGGAGCCGCTCCCGCCGTCGCCGGCATCCGGCTCGGCTGGGAGCAGCTCCTCGACGCGTTGGCCGCCCTGGTCAGCCGTCGGTAGGCGTCGCCTTCGGTGCACGCGCACGCGGTGCCGCCTTGGTGGTCGGCGCCGCCGCGTTCGCCGCAGCCGCGGCCTTGTCGACGTCGACGATGTCCGGCGCCTCCAGGCGCACCCGGTCGGCCGACTGGTCGTCGGGCTGCAGCTGGCTCTCGCGCTCGGCGATGACCCGCTTGAGGTAGGTCTGCACCTCGCGGTCCTCGCGAGCGGCGTCCCAGCCGAGCACCCCGGCCATGAGGGAGGCCGCCACCGGCGCGGCCGAGACCCCGCGGTCCCACGCTTCGATCGAGATGCGCGTGCGGCGGGCGAGCACGTCCTCCAGGTGCAGGGCGCCCTCGTGGCTGGCCGCGTACACGACCTCGGCCCCGACGTAGTCGTCCGCGCCCGGCAGCGGCTCGGCGAGGGAGCGGTCCTGCCGGATGAGCGCGAGGATGTCCTCGGTCATCGTGCCGTACCGGTTGAGGAAGTGCTCGACGCGGGCGATGTGGAGGTCGTTGTCGGCGGCGATGCGCGCGCGGCGGTTCCAGGCGGCCTGATATCCCTCGGCGCCGACGAGCGCGATCTCGTCCGTCGTGCTCTCGGGGATCTTGCCGTCGAGGGCGTCGACCGCGGCATCGATGGCGTCCTTGGCCATGATCCGATAGGTCGTCCACTTACCGCCGGCGATGACGACGAGGCCCGGCACCGAGTGCGCGACCAGGTGCTCGCGCGAGAGCTTCGACGTCTGCTCGGACTCGCCCGCGAGGAGCGGACGGAGACCCGCGTAGACGCCCTCCACGTCCTCGCGCGACAGCGGGACGTTGAGCACCTCGTTGACGTGCGCGAGCAGGTAGTCGATGTCGGCCGCCGTCGCGGCGGGGTGCGCCTTGTCGAGGTGCCAGTCGGTGTCCGTCGTGCCGATCAGCCAGTGCCGGCCCCACGGGATGACGAAGAGCACGCTCTTCTCGGTGCGTAGCAGCAGGCCCATCTTCGACTGGAAGCGGTCCCGCGGGACGACGAGGTGGATGCCCTTGGACGCGCGCACCTTGAACTGGCCGCGCTCTCCGACCATCGACTGCGTGTCGTCGGTCCAGACGCCCGTGGCGTTGACGACCTGCTTGGCGTGGATCTCGAACCGCTCGTCGGTCTCCAGATCGCGCGCCTGCACGCCGACGACGCGCTCGCCGACCTTGAGGAAGCCCTCGACGCGGACGCGCGGCGCGACGTGCGCGCCGTAGTGCGCGGCCGTGCGGGCGAGGTTCGCCACATAGCGGGCGTCGTCGACCTGCGCGTCGTAATAGGTGATGCCGCCGACCAGCGCGTTCGGGGCGATGCTCGGGATGGCCTTGAGCACCTGCCGCCGGCTGAGGTGACGGTGGTGCGGGACCCCCGGCGGACGCAGGCCCGTGTAGGAGAAGATGTCGTACAGCATCATCCCGGCGCCGATGTAGACCCGCTCGAAGACGCGCTTGTGCAGCGGGTAGAGGAAGCGGACCGGCTTCACCAGGTGGGGCGCGACGCGCTGCAGCAGCAGACCGCGCTCGATGAGCGCCTCCCGCACCAGCCGGAAGTCGAGCTGCTCGAGGTACCGGATGCCGCCGTGCACCAGCTTGGAGGAGCGACTGGAGGTGCCGGAGGCGAAGTCGCGCGCCTCCACCAATCCCACCGAGAGGCCGCGGGTGACCGCGTCGACCGCGCTCCCCGTGCCGACGATGCCGCCGCCGACCACGAGGATGTCGAGCTCGGTCTCCTTCAGTGCCGCGATCGCGGCGGCTCGCTCGGCCGGGCCGAGCCGTGACGGGTAGGTCACAGCCGGGTCGGACGTGGATCGTGATTCAACCATCGTTGCCTCCCTCTCCTCGGCCGCCTTCGGCCGCGGGTCTAGTGCGCTTGGTACGGTGCGACGACGACCTCGACGCGCTGGAACTCCTTCAGGTCCGAGTATCCCGTCGTCGCCATGCTGCGGCGCAAGGCTCCCACCAGATTCGCAGTCCCCTCGGCGACGGGCGCCGGGCCGTACAGGATCTCCTCCAGCGGGGCGACCTGCCCGACCTGCACGCGGTTGCCGCGCGGGAGGTGCGGGTGGTGCGCCTCGGCACCCCAGTGCCAGCCGCCGCCGGGCGCGTCGGTCGCGCGGGCGAGCGTCGAGCCGAGCATGACGGCGTCGGCGCCGCAGGCGATCGCCTTGACGATGTCGCCCGAGCTGCCGAGTCCGCCGTCGGCGATGACGTGCACGTAGCGGCCGCCCGACTCGTCCATGTAGTCGCGGCGCGCGCCGGCGACGTCCGCGACGGCGGTCGCCATCGGGGCGTGGATGCCGAGTGTCGAGCGGGTCGTGGAGGCCGCGCCTCCACCGAAGCCGACCAGCACGCCGGCCGCGCCGGTGCGCATGAGGTGCAGGGCCGCGGTGTACGTGGCGGCGCCGCCGACGATGACGGGCACGTCCAGCTCGTAGATGAACTTCTTGAGGTTGAGGGGCTCGACGCCCTTCGACACGTGCTCGGCCGAGACGGTGGTGCCGCGGATGACGAAGAGGTCGACGCCGGCGGCGACGACGGTCTCGTAGAGGTCCTGGGTGCGCTGCGGCGACAGGGCGCCCGCGACGGTGACGCCCGCCTCCCGGATCTCGGCGAGGCGGCGGGTGACGAGCTCGGGCTTGATCGGCTCGGCGTAGATCTCCTGCATGCGCGCGGTCGCCTTGGCGGCCGGGAGCTCGCGGATCTCGGCGAGCAGCGGCTCCGGGTCCTCGTAGCGGGTCCAGAGACCCTCGAGGTCGAGGACGCCCAGGCCGCCGAGCTGGCCCATCATGATCGCCGTGGTGGGCGAGACGACCGAGTCCATCGGGGCGGCGAGGAACGGGATGGAGAACTGGTAGGCGTCGATGCCCCAGGACACCGAGACGTCCTCGGGGTCGCGGGTGCGCCGGCTGGGCACCACCGCGATGTCGTCGAAGGCGTACACGCGGCGAGCGCGCTTGGCGCGCCCGATCTCAATCTCCATGCTCACCAGCCCAGTCTATGGCCCGCCCCTCGCCCGGCCCACCTGCCGCTTGTCGGGAGCGCCTGGCAGAGTGGAGGGATGACCGTCGACGCCGAGCCCCTGGACCGTCTCCGCCAGCGCACCAGCGAGAAGTGGCGCGCCTACCCCTCCGACGTGCTCCCGCTGTTCGTCGCCGAAATGGACTACCCGCTGGCGGAGCCGATCGCCGCCGCCCTGCACGCGGCGATCGACCGCTCCGACACGGGCTACGTCGGCCCCGAGCGTGGGATGGAGACGGCCTTCGCCGAGCACGCCCGCGATAGGTGGGGGTGGGGGGTCGACCAGGCCCGCGTACGGACCTCGACCGACATCGGCGTCGTGGTGGTCGAGGCCCTGCGCCGGCTGATCGCACCCGGGGACCGGGTCGTCATCACACCTCCGGTCTATCCACCGTTCTTCTCCTACGTGCCGGAGGCCGGCGGCGTGGTCGAGGAGGTCACCCTCGTCGACCACGGCAGCACCTGGTCGCTCGACCTGCCGGGGCTGGAGCGCGCGTTCGCCGAGGGAGCGCGCGCGCTCCTCCTGTGCAACCCGCACAACCCGCTCGGCCTGGTGCACCCCCGTGAGGACCTCGTGGCGGTCGCCGAGCTCGCGGACCGGTACGGCGTCCGCGTCGTGAGCGACGAGGTGCACGCCTCGCTGACTCACCGCGACGCGACCTTCACCCCGTTCCTGAGCGTGTCGGACGCCTCGCGCCGCGTCGGCATCGCGGCCCACTCGGCCAGCAAGGCATGGAACCTCGCCGGGCTCAAGTGCGCCTTCTTCGTGACGGCCGGCGACGAGATGGCAGCGCTCGTCCGCGACCTGCCCATCGAGATCGAGGAGCGCACGAGCCTGTTCGGCCGAATCGCGACCGCGGCCGCCTATCGCGAGGGGATGCCGTGGCTCGACGGTGCGCTCGACGCGATCGAGGGCAACCGCCGCCTCCTCGCCGACCTGCTCGCCGCGCACGTCCCCGAGGCCCGCTACCGCGAACCGCGCGCGAGCTATCTCGCCTGGGTCGACTTCAGCGCGCTCGGCTGGGGCGACGACCCCGCCCAGCGCATCCTCACCGACACGAAGGTGGCGCTGGGCAACGGTCCGGCCTTCGGCAGGCCGGGCATGGGGCACGCGCGGATCAACCTGGCCTGCTCCCCCGAGGTGCTGACCGAGGCCGTGACCCGGATCGGGCGGATGCGCGACTAGCGCGCCCGCGCGACCCGGGCCTCGTCCCAGACCGGCTCGTCCGCCTCGTAGACCTCGCCGTCGGCGCCGAACACCAGGAACCGGTCGAAACCGCGCGCGAACCAGCGGTCGTGCGTCACGGCGATGACGGTGCCCTCGTAATCGGCGAGACCCTCTTCGAGCGCCTCCGCCGACACGAGGTCGAGGTTGTCGGTCGGCTCGTCGAGCAGCAGCAGGGTCGCGCCCGACAGCTCGAGCAGGAGGATCTGCAGGCGCGCCTGCTGGCCGCCCGAGAGCGACTCGAAGTTCTGCTCGGCCGACGCCGCGAGTCCGTAGCGGTCGAGCACACGGCTCGCCGCCTCCCGCGGCATCCCGTCGCGGCGGTCGTCGCCGCGGTGCAGGATGTCGAGCAGGCTGCGGCCGACCAGTTCGGGATGCTCGTGCGCCTGGGCGAAGAGCCCCGGCGCCACGCGCGCGCCCAGCTTCGCCGCGCCGGTGTGCGGCACCGGAGCGCCCGAGTACTCGGCTGAGGCGAGGTGCCCTGCCCCCGGATCCGGGTCGGTCCCGCCCGCCGCGAGCAGGCGCAGGAAATGCGACTTGCCGGAGCCGTTGGAGCCGAGCACGGCGACGCGCTCGCCGAACCAGATCTCGCCGTCGAACGGGCGCATGAGCCCGGTCAGCTCCAGGCGGTGCAACTCGGCGACCCGGCGCCCGGTGCGCGCGCCGGTGAGGCGCATCCGCACGTTCTGCTCGCGCGGGCGCGCCTCGGGCGGTCCTGCGGCTTCGAACTTCGCGAGGCGCGTCTGCGCCGCCTGGTACGCGTTCGCGAGATCGGAGTTGTACTTCGCCTTCTCTTTGAACCGCAGCACGAGCGCCTTCAGCTTGACGTGCTCCTCGTCCCAGCGCCGGCGCAGCTCCTCGAGTCGCGCCATGCGCTCCTCCCGCGCCTGGTGGTAGCCGCCGAAGCCGCCGCCGTGCGTCCACGTGCTGTTGCCCGCCGCGCCGAGCTCCAAGGTCACGATGCGGTCGGCCGCGTTCGCGAGCAGCTCGCGGTCGTGCGAGACCAGCAGCACGGTCTTGGGCGTGGCCCGCAGCTGCTCCTCGAGCCATCGCTTCGCGGGCACATCGAGGTAGTTGTCCGGCTCGTCGAGCAGGAGCACCTGCTCCGGGCCGCGCAGCAGCGCCTCCAGCACCAGGCGTTTCTGCTCGCCCCCGGAGAGGGTGCGGACGGACCGGTACTGGGCGCGCTCGAACGGGAGCCCGAGCGCGGTGACCGTGCAGTTGTCCCAGACGACCTCCTGGTCGTAGCCGCCGGCGTCCGCGTACTCGGCGAGCGCGTTCGCGTAGCGCAGCTGGGTGTCGGTCTCGTCGCGCTCGATGATGGCCTCCTCGGCCGCCGTGAGCGCTTCGGCCGCGCGGCGGACCGCCGCCGGCGCGACGCCGACGAGCAGGTCGCGCACGGTGCGATCGTCGCGCACGTGCCCGACGAACTGGTCCATCACCCCGAGGCCGCCGTCGATCACGACGCCTCCGGATTCGGGGCGCAGCTCGCCGCGGATGATGCGCAGGAGGGTGGACTTGCCGGCGCCGTTCGCGCCGATCAGAGCGGAGACGGTGCCGTCGCCGACGCGGAACGAGACGTCGTCGAGCAGCGGCCGCCCGTCGGCGAGTGTGTACGAGACGCCGGAGACGTCGATGTGACCCACGGTGGAACTCCTGGAGGGCTGGTGATGATGCGCCTCGCCGGTGGGCAAAGCCTTCCAGGATAGACGAAGCCGCCGCCCGCGTCGAGCACGGGCGGCGGCTTCGGGAAGTGCGTCTCTAGCGGCGGTAGTTCGGCGCCTCGGAGACCATCTGGATGTCGTGCGGGTGCGACTCCTTCAGGCCGGCCGGGGTGATGCGGACGAACTTGCCCTTCTCCTTGAGCTCCGGGATGGTGCGCGCGCCGACGTAGAACATCGACTGGCGCAGCCCGCCGAGGAGCTGGTACGCGACAGCGGAGAGCGGGCCGCGGTACGGCACCTGCCCCTCGATGCCCTCGGCGATCAGCTGCTCGTCGCTCGGCACGTCCGCCTGGAAGTAGCGGTCGCGGGAGTACGAGGTCTTCTTGCCGCGGGTCTGCATCGCACCGAGCGATCCCATGCCGCGGTAGTTCTTGTACTGCTTGCCGTTGACGAATACCAGGTCGCCGGGCGACTCGGTGGTTCCGGCGAGCAGCGAGCCGAGCATGACGCTGTCCGCACCGGCGACGAGGGCCTTGGCGATGTCACCCGAGTACTGGAGGCCGCCGTCCGCGATGAGCGGGACGCCCGCGGGGCGAGCGGCCAGCGAGGACTCGTAGACCGCAGTGACCTGCGGCACGCCGACACCGGCGACGACGCGGGTTGTGCAGATGGAGCCGGGGCCGACGCCGACCTTGATGGCGTCCGCACCGGCGTCGATCAGGGCCTGCGCGCCGGAGCGCGTCGCGGCCTGACCGCCGATCACGTCGACGTGCGAAGCGCGCGGCTCGTGCTTGAGCCGGCTGATGATGTCGAGCACACCGCGGCTGTCGCCGTTCGCTGTGTCGACGACGATGACGTCGACCCCCGCGTCGATGAGGGTCATCGCGCGCTCCCAGCCGTCGCCGAAGAAGCCGATGGCCGCGCCGACGCGCAGGCGGCCCTCGTCGTCCTTGGTGGCGAACGGGTACTTCTCGCTCTTGTCGAAGTCCTTCACCGTGATGAGGCCGCGGAGCTTGCCGTCGGCGTCCACCAGGGGGAGCTTCTCGATCTTGTGCTCGGCGAAGATCGCGACCGCGGAGTCCGGGTCGATGCCGACCGGCGCCGTGATGAGCGGCTGCCGCGTCATGACGTCGCGCACCAGGGTCGTAGAGCGCTCGAACGGCGAGACGAACCGCATGTCGCGGTTGGTGATGATGCCGACGAGCGAGCCGTCGCTCTCGATCACCGGGAGACCGCTGACGCGGAACTGACCGCAGAGGATGTCGACCTCTTCGACCGTCGCGTCCGGCGTGGTCGTCACCGGGTTCGTGATCATGCCCGACTCCGAGCGCTTCACCTTGTCGACATGCGCCGCCTGGTCCTCGATGGAGAGGTTGCGGTGGATGATGCCGATGCCGCCCTGACGTGCCATCGCGACCGCCATGCGGGACTCGGTGACGGTGTCCATCGCGCTCGAGAGCAGCGGGGCGGCCAGTGAGATGCGCTTGGTCAGGCGCGTCGAGGTATCAGCCTCGCTCGGGATGACGTCGGTGTGCCCGGGGAGCAGCATGACGTCGTCGTAGGTCAAACCGATGAATCCGAACGGATCCGCCTGGTCCATTTCACCCCTATCAAGATGCGCGTATGTGGATGTCCCATGGTAACGGCTGCGCCTGGTCCTCTATTCCGAATCGGCTGAGCGCGGGCTCAGAGCACGCGGGAGAGGAAGTTGCGCGTGCGCGGACTCGTCGCTCCGTCGACCGTGAGGCGGTCGGAGGCGCCCGTCTCGACGATGCGTCCCTCCTCCATGAACACGAACCGGTCGCACACCTCACGGGCGAAGCCGATCTCGTGCGTGACGATCACCAGGGTCATGCCGGTGGAGGCCAGACCCTTGATCACATCGAGGACTTCGCTCACCAGTTCGGGGTCGAGCGCGCTGGTCGGCTCGTCGAAGAGCATGAGCTTGGGGTGCATGGCGAGGGCGCGGGCGATCGCGACGCGCTGCTGCTGACCGCCCGAGAGCTGCGCCGGGTAGGCGTCGGCCTTGTGGTCGAGCCCGACCTGGCGCAGTAGCTCATGCGCCTCGGCGATCGCCTCCGCCTTCGGGCGTCTCAGCACGCCGACGGGAGCCTCGATCACGTTCTGCAGCACGGTGAGGTGGGCGAACAGGTTGAAGCTCTGGAACACCATCCCGATCTCCTGGCGCTGCCGGGCCTCGGCGCGGCCCGAGAGCTCGCGCATGACGCCCTTGCGGGGCTTCCAGCCGAGCTCCTCGCCGTCGAGCACGATGCGGCCGCGGTCGATGCGCTCGAGCATGTTCATGCAGCGCAGGAGGGTGCTCTTGCCGGCACCCGACGGCCCGAGCAGCACCACGGTCTCGCCGCGCTCGACCTCCAGGCTGACGTCGTCGATGACGGTCACGTCGTCGTAGCGCTTGGTGACGTCGGTCACCTGCAGGAAGGGGCTCATGCGCGGTTCTCCTTCGGCGTGGCGTCGGTGGGCGCCGCGCTCTCGGCGGCGGTGTCGTCCGGGGTGGCGGAGTCCGGGAGGACCGGCTCCACCTCGATGGTGCGCCGGCCGACGCGCGAGGGGGACGAACGCAGGGCGCGCTCGATGAAGAACTGCCCGACGGACAGGATCGAGACGACGATCATGTACCAGAGCGTCGCCACGATCAGCAGCGGCACGATGCGGAAGTTCGACGAGTAGATCTGCTGGACCGAGTACATCAGGTCGGGCACGGCGATGAAGGCGACGAGGGAGGTCGACTTCAGCAGGTTGATGGTGTCGTTCGCGATCGGCGGGAGTGCGACCCGGAACGCCTGGGGGAAGACGATCTTCATCATGGTGCGGGTGCGCGTCATCCCGAGCGCGACGGCCGCCTCGCGCTGACCGGCGGGCACCGACTGGATGGACGCCCGGAGCACCTCGGACGTGTACGCGGCCTGCTGCAGAGAGAAGGTCACAATGGCGGCGACCAGCGGGTTGATGAGCTCCTGGGTGTTGATCGACAGGAACACCGGCCCGTACGGGATGCCGATGTCGATGGTCGGCCAGAGCAGCGACAGGTTGAACGTCAGCACCAGCAGCACCAGCAGCGGGATCGACCGGAAGAACCAGACGTACAGCCAGGCGAGCCCGCGCAGCACCGGGTTGTCGGAGAGCCGCATCGTGGCGAGCAGCGCGCCCAGGATGACGGCGACGACGATGGAGACCGCGGTGATGAGCAGCGTGCGGCCGAGACCGGCCAGCACGTCGTAGTTCAGGAAGTACTGCCCGATGGTCGGCCAGTCCAGGGCCTGGTTGAACGCCAGGCCCTGGAGCCAGCCGAGCAGGAGGAGCACGAGCAGGGCGGCGACCACCCAGCGCATGATGTGGCGGTTGGGGATGTGCGGCGCGAGGGCCGCCGATCCCTGTTCGTGTTCGGGCATGAGGGTGCTGTTACTCTCCGACGTTGGGGTCCGGGTTGACTTCTGCCTTGTCGATGGCGTCGCCCTCGACCCCGTACTTCTTGAGGATCTTCGTGTACTCGCCGTTGGCGATGAGCTCGTTGATGGAGTCGGCGAGCGCCTGCGCCATCCCGTTGCCCTTCTTGGTGGCGATGCCGATGAGGACGAACTGGTACTTCGGGCCGCCGATCGAGAACTGGCCGGACGACTGCTTCGAAATGTACCCGAGGTTGGTCAGCGTCGCGGTCGTCGCGTCGACCTGCTTGCTGCTGACCGCGAGGGTCGCAGCGCCCTGGTCGGCGAAGGTCTGGACGTTGATCTCCTTCTTGCCCGCAGCGGTGCACTTCGTTGACTGCTCCTGCAGCACCGGGATGGCGCTGTCAGCCGCGACGACGGAGATCTTCAGGCCGCACAGGTCGTCCATGCTCGTACCGAGGTCGGCGCCCTTGAGCCCCATGAACTGGTAGTGGTCCTCCAGGAAGGACACCTGGTCGAACGTCTTCTCGCGCTCGGCGGTGACGTCGGCGCCGAAGGCGCCGAAGTAGTTGCCGCTGTTGACGCCGAGGAGCGCGTTCTCGAAGGAGTCCTGCTTGAGGGTCACCTTGGTGGCCCAGGGTCCGCCGACGGCGGTGGCGAGGTCGGTGCTGATGCCGACGATCTTGCCGCCGTCGAGGTAGGCGTATGGCGGGTACCCGGTGACGGCCGGCGCCACCAGGTCCTTGCCCGCGAACGACGACGGCAGTTCGACCGTCGCCGTCGAGGGCGTGGAGGAGGCGGAACCCGACGAGGATGCCGGGGTGCTGCTGCAGCCGGTGAGCAGCGCGGCCGCTGCCGCCGCGATGCCGATGCCCGCCGCGAGGGGGCCGCGGCGGAGGGAACGTGTGATCGTCATTCGATTCTCCCGATGGTGAGTTTCTTCAGTCCGATGGTGCGGGTCTCCTGGCACGCCGCCGCGAACTCCTCGAGTCCGCTGGTGATCGACGCCCAGATGGTGCAGGGGGTCCAGCCGAGCGGGCCGAAGATCCGGCCGCCCTTGCCGTAGAAGATGCCGACCTCCCACAGCTCGAAGTCCAGCCCGGCCATGAGCTCCTTGGGCTGGAAGAACCAGACCAGGTCGCCCGCGGCGGGGATGACCTGCTGGTTCTCCGCCGGGAGGGCGGTCGGGTCGAACGTCTGCGCGCTCTGCGGCAGCCCGAACATGATCTCGGGGCCGGCGTACATCGCGTGCATGACATCGTCGCTCACGGGCGACTCGAGTGCGCTCCAGATCGCCTCGGCGGTCTTCGGCGCGGCGTCGAGCAGCAGGGTCGCTTCGGCGCGCGGGCCGCCCTCGAACTCGAGGAAGATGCGCTTGGGGGTCGTGCTCACACGAACTCCTTGTCTCTAGTGGTGGATGCGGCACGCCGGCGGTATCCGTCGGCGGCCGCGATGAAGGGCGCGAGCAGGCGCGTCGCGTGGGCGCGCCCCTCCACGCCTGGCATCTTCTCCGGGTGCCACTGCACCGCCCGGAGGAAACGCGAGGTGTCGGTCCCGGCCACGGCCTCGATCGTGCCGTCCTCGGCCCGGGCGGCGATGGCCAGCCCGGCGCCGAGGCGGTCGATCGCCTGGTGGTGGATCGAGTTCACGACGCCGTCGTCGGGCAGGGAATCCGCGACCCAGCCGGCACCGTCCACGATCCGGTGCCGGCTGAGCCGCTCCTCCCCGCTCCCGACAGCGGGGTGGTCCGAGGTGTGCGGGAGGTCGGCGACGAGCGTGCCCCCGCGGTGGACGTTGAGGAGCTGCAGGCCGCGGCAGATGCCGAAGACGGGCATCCCGATCCGCTGGGCCTCGGTGAGGATCGCGTGCTCGGTCGCGTCGCGGGGACCGGAGGCCACGTCCTGGCCGCCCGAGAGGAGGACGCCGTCGACGCGGGAGAGGAGTGCGGGCACGTCCGGGTCGACGACGTCGGGGACGAGCAGCGGGATGCCGCCGGCGGCCTGGACGCTGTCGGCGTACTCGCCGCCGAGCGTGTAGAGGTCGGTCTGCGCGCCGAGTCCCGTCGCGAGCGCGCGGCGCCAGACCGTGACGGCGATGATCGGGCCGGTCATGCGCCCAGCTCGATCCAGGTGCTCTTCACGTCGGTGTACTTGTCCACCGCGTGGGCGCCCTTGTCGCGGCCGAATCCGCTCGCACCGACACCGCCGAAGGGCATCGACATGTCGCCCTCCTCGTAGCAGTTGACCCAGACGGTCCCGGCCCGCAGGCGTCGGGAGACCAGGTGGGCGGCCGAGAGATCGCGCGTCCAGAGCCCGGCGCCCAACCCGAACGGCGTGCCGTTGGCCACCGCGACCGCCTCGTCGACGCTGTCGACCGCGATGACCGAGAGCACCGGGCCGAACACCTCGACCTGGGCGATCTCCATCTCCGGGCGGACGCCGGTGAGCACGATCGGGGCCAGGTAGCTGCCGTGGCCGGTGCCGATGTCGTGGCGGGAGGTGGCCCCCGCGGCGAGCGTCGCCCCGTCGGCGAGCGCGCGCTCCACGAAGCCCAGGATGCGCTCGAGCTGCCGCTCGCTCACCACGGCTCCGCTCGGTGCGTCCCCGCTGAGCGGGTCGGCCGGCGCCATCGCCGCGGCCTGGGCGACCGCCGCCTCCACCGCCCGGTCGTGCACGTCGCGGAGGACGACCATGCGCGACGACGCGCTGCACATCTGCCCCTGGTTGTAGAAGGCGCCCCACGCCGTCGAGCGGCCGGCGGCCTCCACGTCGGCATCGCTCAGGATGACGGAGGCGGACTTGCCGCCGAGCTCCGGCCAGACGCGCTTGCCGTTGGACTCCGCCGAGTAGACGAGGAAGCGGCGGCCGACGCCCACCGACCCGGTGAAGGTGAGCACGTCCACGTCGGGGTGGCGGCCGAGGGCCTCGCCGACCGTGTCGCCCCGGCCCGGGATGACGTTGAGCACCCCGGCGGGCAGCCCCGCCTCGAGCGCGAGCTCGCCGAGCCGGAGTGCCGAGACCGTGGTCTGCTCCGCGGGCTTGAGGACCACGCTGTTGCCGGCGACGAGGGCGGGGCCGAGCTTCCAGGCCGTCATCGTGAGGGGGAAGTTCCAGGGGACGACGGCGCCGACCACGCCGGCGGGCTCGCGGGTCACCAGGGCGAGCGCGTCGGGAGTGGCCTCCGGAGCCTCCCCCGGCAGCTTGTCGGCCAGCTGGCCGTACCAGCGCAGGCACTGGGCGACCGCGCGCAGCTCGACGCCGCGGGCGTCCTGCACGGGCTTGCCCATCTCGAGCGAGATCCGCAGTGCGAGCTCGCGGGCGTTCTGCTCGACGAGGTCGCCGAAGCGGACCAGCACGCGTCCGCGCTCGATCGCCGCCCGCCGTGACCAGACGCCGCTCTCGAAGGCGGCGCGCGCCGAGCGGACGGCAGCGTCGACGTCGGAGGCGGTCCCGTCGGCGACGACCGCCAGAACGGAGCCGTCGCGCGGGCTGACGAGGTCGAACCCGGTGGGGGCGTCGGAGAGGAGCCGGCGGCCGCCCACGAGCGGCGCGGTGTCCCAGTTCAGGTTCTCCGCCTCGTGCTGCCAGGTGTCTCGCATTGCCGCCCTCTCTCCATTGGTTGAAGTGAGGTTATGCGTTAACGGCCACTATCGCAATCACAAATTTAGGTTTCGGCCACTTCTGCAACAAGATGTTTACAAATCAGCCACATCCGGCAACTCGGCGACGAGCATCGGACCGCGCCGGACGGGAGCGAGCACGACCGACGTCTGCGCTGCCGTGACGCCCAGAGCGGCGACGTCCTCGGTGAGGAACCGGTACAGGGCGTGCTCGTCCTCGACGACGCAGTCGACCAGCAGCTGGGTGGCCCCGGTGCAGGCGGCGCAGAAGCGCACGGAGGGATGCCGCCCGAGCGCCTCCCCCACCGCCTCCACGCGGTCGGGAGAGACCTGCAGCCAGGTGAGCGCCTCGACGCGCAAGCCGTGCAGGGCCGGACTGATCTCGGTGCGCACGTGCAGCACGCCGGCGCCGAGCAGGGCGTCGAGCCGCCGCTTCACCGTCGGAGGGGTGACGCCGATCCGCTCCGCCACGTCGCTCGCCGTGGCCCGCCCGTCCTCGGCGAGCACCGCGACCAGCCGGTCGTCGTCCGCCGAGAGCGCCACACGCCCGCTCGCGCGCGGGGCCGGTTCCTCCCCGTTGCGCAGCTGCGCCAGCACGGCCGGTGGGAGCGGGATGGCCGTCCAGTCGAAGCCGGAGCGGAAGAACTTGAGCACCGTCCCGACGCGCACCGACACCAGGTGGTCGAGCTCGGGGAGCTCCTCCACCACCAGCCGGGCGCTCTCCTCCGGTGTGCGCGGCATGAGCTGGCAGATCACGTCTGCGCCGCTCTCGAGCACAGACACGCTCGACGCGTCAGGGCGGGTGGCGAGGGCCTGCGCGACCGCGACCGCCCGGCCCGGCCGCGTGCCGATCTGGATGACGAGCGGACGTGCATCCCCCACCATCGTCGTATCGAGATAGGTGGAGACGCGCACGGCGCCCACGTCGAGCAAGCGCTGCCCGCGGCGCGCGATCGTGCGCACCGGAGCGTCGATCACCTTGGCGATGAGCCCCCAGCTGGCGCGCCCGTTCGCCTGGAGCGCCGCCGCGATGCGGGAGTCGAGTTCGTCGAAGTCGGTGGAGATGGCCACGCCCCTACGCTAGCCGGGCATCCCGGCGCACGCCGCGAGCGGAGACGATCATGTCCACACTGAGCACGACGAGGGCCAGCCAGACGATCCCGAAGCCGAGCCACCGCTCGGGCGGCATCGCCTCGTGCAGCACGAACACGCCGACCATGAACTGGATGAGCGGCGTGACGTACTGCACGAACCCCATGTAGACGAGCGGGAGACGCCGGGAGGCCGCGGCGAAGAACAGCAGCGGCACCGCCGTCACGACGCCCGCGCCGGCGAGCGCGATCGTGTGCCACGTGCCGTACGCGCCGAGGGTGATCCCCGTGGTCATCCCCACGATGACCAGCTGCACGATGGCGACCGGTGTGAGCCACATCGTCTCCAGCGTGAGCCCGGAGACCGCGTCGACCGACGGCCCGACGCGCTTCTTGATGAGGCCGTAGAAGCCGAACGAGAACGCCAGCACCAGCGCGATCCACGGGAAGGCGCCGTAGCCGACCGCGAGGACGATCACGGCCACGGCGCTCAGCGCGACCGCGACCCACTGGGCCGGTCGCAGGCGCTCGCGCTGCACGAGCACGCCGAGCAGGACGGTGACGATCGGGTTGATGAAATAGCCGAGGGCGGCCTCCACCACGTGGCCGGTGACCGTGGCCAGCACGTAGGTCTGCCAGTTGACGTAGATCAGCGCACCCGCGAGGGCCATCGTGAACAGGATGCGCGGCGAACGGATCAGCGCGACCAGCGGACGCCACGCCCGCGTGACCGTGATCAGGAGGGCGCAGAACACCAGCGAGAAGACGACGCGCCAGGCGACGATCTCCCACGCCGTCGTGGGTGCCAGGGCGATGAAGTAGAGGGTGAGGACGCCCCACAGGACGTGCGCCGAGAGGGCGAAGACCAGTCCGGAGGTGCGGCGGTCGGTCGTGGGAGCAGGCGGTGTCACCCGACAGACTCTAGCGACCCCGGCCGACAGACGAGAACGGCCCGGATGCCAGAAGGCATCCGGGCCGGACGTGAGACGGGGTGCGTCAGCGGACGACGACCGCGAGCACGTCGCGGGCCGAGAGGACGAGCAGGTCCTCGCCGCCGAACTTGACCTCGGTGCCACCGTACTTGGAGTAGATGACCTTGTCGCCGACGGCGACGTCGAGGGGGATGCGGTTGCCGTTGTCGTCGATGCGGCCGGGGCCCACGGCGACGACTTCGCCCTCCTGCGGCTTCTCCTTGGCGGTGTCGGGGATGACCAGACCGGACGCAGTGGTCTGCTCAGCCTCGACCTGCTTGATGACGATGCGATCTTCGAGCGGCTTGATGGAGACCGACACGTTGACCCCTTTCCTATGACAAACGGTGTCTTGACAGAAGACGTGAGTTAGCAGCCTCGCACTGCGAGTGCTAACGAGAGTCTAGAGGGTGCGTTAGCAGTCACGCAACGTGAGTGCCAAGAGGTAGCGTGTGGGTCATGGAACGGTCCGAATTCGTCGAACTGCTGAGCTCGGAAGGGCTCCGTCTGCTCGACTCCCTGCCCCCGTACCGGACCGAGAAGGACGTGCTGCGTCTCGTCACCGACCTGCGCAAGCGGGGGCACTCCCCCGGCCTGGTCGCCGCCGTCCTCACCCAGTCGAAGCTGCGGCGCAAGGCCGTCGCGAAGTTCGGCGATTTCGCCTCCCGGATGCTCTTCACCGAGGCCGGCCTGGAGCAGGCGACGCGGCTCTCGGTGGCCGCCCGGCACGCCGGCCGCTTCCGCACGGCGGGCATCCGCCGCGTGGCCGACCTCGGCTGCGGGATCGGTGGAGACGCCCTCGCCTTCGCCGCGATCGACCTGGAGGTGACCGCCGTCGAAGCGGACGAGGTCACCGCGGCCATCGCCGCCTACAACCTCGCTCCGTTCCCGTCCGCGACCGTCGTGCACGGTCGCGCCGAGGAGACCGACCTGCGCGCCGTCGAGGGCGTCTTCCTCGATCCGGCCCGCCGGACGGCGGGACACGCGCAGACCGAGCGGCTGACCGATCCCGACGACTACACGCCCTCGCTCGGCTTCGCCTACGAGATCGCGACCGGGCGCTCGGTCGGGATCAAGCTCGGTCCCGGATTCGACCGCGACCTCATCCCCTCGAACGCCGAGGCCCAGTGGATCTCGTCCGACGGCCAGGTGGTCGAGCTCGGCCTGTGGTTCGGCGCGCTCGCGCGGAGCGGGACCCGTCGCGCGGCACTCGTCCTGCGCGGCGACGACGCCCACGAGCTGACGGCGGAGGCCGACAGCGAGGATGCCGAGACCGGCGACCTCGGCGAATACCTCTACGAGCCGGACGGCGCGGTGATCCGCGCCCGGTTGATCGGCGACCTGGCCCGCTCGCTCGGCGGACGCATGGTCGCCGACGGCATCGCCTACATCACGGCGGACGCCGCGGTGGAGACGCCGTTCGCCGCCGGGTTCCGGGTGCTCGAGACCCTCCCATACGGCGAGCGCGACCTCAAGCGCGCGCTGCGCGACCGCGGCATCGGCACCCTGGAGATCAAGAAGCGCGGCGTGGATGTCGACCCCGCCGCGCTCCGCAAGCGCCTCGCGCTCAACGGCGACCGGTCGGCGACCCTGATCCTCACCAGGATCGCCGGACGGCACACCGCGCTGCTGGCCGAGCGGCTCTGAGGCCGCCCGGCGCCGCGACCCGCGTCAGTACGTGTTGTAGTTGGCGGAGAAGCTCGCGAACAAGATCGCCAACCCGATCCAGACGATGATCGCGATCGCGATGCTCACGAAGCCCAGGATGAGGCCGGTGAGCCAGAATCCCTTCGCCTGCGGCTCCTTGCTCCGGCCGAGGAAGCCGAGCACGACCGCCGCGATGCCGAACAGCACGCCGATGCCCCAGGCGATGTTGAGCACGATGCCGACGATGCCGCCGATGAGCGAGAGGATGCTCAAGATGGGCGTCTTCGT
Source organism: Leifsonia naganoensis (assembly GCF_013410615.1). NCBI lineage: Bacteria > Bacillati > Actinomycetota > Actinomycetes > Micrococcales > Microbacteriaceae > Leifsonia > Leifsonia naganoensis. Next base: position 2,780,742 of record NZ_JACCHJ010000001.1, on the reverse strand, counting down.
GGGCGCCGCATAGGGCTGGGCGTACCCGGGGGCAGGCTGACCATAGGCCGGCGCGCCATAGCCGGGAGCCGGGGGCTGCTGACCGTACGGCTGCTGCGGCTGACCATACGGCTGCTGCGGCTGGCCGTAGGGCTGCTGAGGCTGAGCATAGGGCTGCTGCGGCGGCTGGCCGTACTGCGGCTGCTGACCGTACGGCTGCTGCGGCTGCTGCGGCTGCTGGCCGTACGGGGCCTGCGGCTGCTGGCCGTAGGCGGGAGCGGCGGGCGGGGCGACCGGCGGCACGGAGCCCGCGTCGGGGGCGGGTGCAGCAGGAGGGGCGGGCGGCGCTACGGGAGCCGACTCGGTGGCCGGGACCACGGGCTCCGCGGGCGGGACCGCTCCGTTCTGGGCGTCGGGGTCCGTGGGGCCGGCGGGCGCGTTCGGATCGGTCATGTTCCGCATCTCCTTCTAGCTACGGGAATTTCTGGGAACTCCCTGGGCCATCCCATCGTCCCAGCGGGGCCGCGGGGTGTCAACGACTAGCGGGCCACCTGGATCTCGGTGACGGGCAGCGTCGAGTCGGCGCCGAAGGTGAGCTCGCTCGGCTCGCGTCCGGCCATCACCAGCTGCGCGCCGAGGGCGGCGATCATCGCCCCGTTGTCGGTGCAGAGCGAGAGCGCCGGGATGCGCAGCGCGATGCCCGCCTCGCGGGTCCGCTCCGCCGCCAGCTGACGCACGCGCGCGTTGGCGACGACGCCCCCGCCGAGCAACAGGCGCGGGACGCCGTGGTCGCGGCAGGCGGCGACGGCCTTGGTCAGCAGCACGTCGACGACGGCCTCGCGGAAGCTGGCGGCCACGTCGGCGACGGGCACCTCCTCCCCCGCGTCCTGCCGCTGCTCGACCCAGCGGGCGACCGCGGTCTTCAGCCCCGAGAACGAGAAGTCGTAGCGGTGCTGCTCGAGGTCCTTGGGCTTCGTGAGCCCGCGGGGGAACCGGATCGCGCGGGGGTCGCCGTCGGCGGCCACCCGGTCGATCTGCGGTCCACCCGGATACGGCAGCCCGAGCACGCGGGCCACCTTGTCGAAGGCCTCGCCCGCCGCGTCGTCGATGGTCTCGCCGAGCAACTGGACGTCCGAGACCAGATCGCGCACGAGGAGCAGGGAGGTGTGACCTCCCGAGACCAAGAGGGCGATCGTCGGCAGCTCCACCGGGTGGCCCGGGCCGCCCGACGCGTCCAGGAGATCGGCGCCGACGTGGCCGACGAGGTGGTTCACCGCGTACAGCGGTTTGCCGAGCGACACGGCGAGCGCCTTCGCCGCGCCGACCCCGACCATCAGCGCGCCCGAGAGGCCCGGTCCGCTGGTCACGGCGATCGCATCGACGTCCGCCAGCTCGATCCCGGCGTCCGCCACGGCCGTGCGGAGGGTCGGCGTCAGGGCCTCCAGGTGGGCGCGCGCAGCGACTTCGGGGACCACGCCGCCGTAGCGCGCGTGCTCGTCCATGGAGGACGCGATGGTGTTGGCGAGCAGCGTCGTGCCGCGCACGATCCCGACGCCGGTCTCGTCGCAGGAGGTCTCGATGCCGAGCACCAGGGGTTCGTCGCGGTTCATGCGATCGTCGTCTCCGGGGTCGGGACGGTGAGACGCATCACGATGGCGTCCACGCCGTCCGGCTGGTAATACTGCGGCCGCACCCCGATCTCCTCGAAGCCGAGGGAGAGGTACAGCGCCTGCGCGCCCGGGTTGTCGGCGCGCACCTCGAGGAAGATCTCGCGGGCGCCGCGCGAACGCGCCTCGCCGATCAGCGCGTTCATGAGCGTCCGCGCGAGGCCGTGACGGCGGGCGTGGGGCGCGACGGCGATGGTCTGGATGTCGCCCTCGCCCGCGCCGCGCGGCGCCAAGAGTCCGGCGTAGGCGTCGATCTGCTCCGGCTCGCCGGGCGGGAACGCGACGAGGTAGTAGCCGTGCTGGCCGGTGACCTCGGAGCGCATCGACCGCTCGGACCACGCGTCGTTGACGAACAGCGCCCGCTCCAGCTCCATGATCGCCGGGACGTCCGTCTCGGCGGCGCGGCGCAGCTCCCAGGCGGTCACGCGCTCACCCGCTTCGGCCCGGCGGAGAGCGTCACATCGGGCGAACGGAGGTAGAGGGGCTCGTCCGCGTCGAACGGCCGCTTGTTGGCGTAGCGGATCTCGGCGATCATCCCGAGCCGTCCCGCGCTCACCACGGTCGCGTCGACGCGGGCGATCCCGGAATGCGGGAGTTCGTCGGGCTTGCCGAGGCCCGGTCCGTCGAGCCGGATGGGGAGGCCGAGCTCGTCGACACCGCTGTAGGCCGTCCAGTACCGCTCGCGCCGGCGGGCGTCGCTCACCACCAGGAGCGGTCCCTCCTGACCCGCGGCGAATCGCTCCGCGGCGATGGCGTCGTGGCTGACGACGGGCACCAGCGGCCGCCCGGCGCCGATCGCGAAGGCCTTCGCCGCGGCGATGCCGACACGCAGGCCCGTGAACGGACCCGGCCCCATCCCCGCCACCACGCCCGAGAGCGCGGACACCGGTACGCCGGAGAGCTCGAGGGCCTCGCGGATCAGGGTGCCGATCACCTCGGCGTGCCGCATCGTGTCGGCCTCGACGACCTCGGACAGCACACCGGCGTCCCGGTCGACCACGGCGACGCTCGTCCCGGAGGAGGTGTCGATGGCGAGAAGCATGCCTCCAGCCTAGGCGTCCTGCGCCCGCGTCACGCCGTCCAGCGCGGGCCGAACCCGGTGATGGTGACGGTACGGGGCTCGTCGGCATCCAGTTCGTCGTCCTCGTCGTCCGTCGCGTCGACGTCCGAGGCGTCCGCGCCGGTCGGCCGCTCGATGACGACCTCCAGCCACGATTCGGCGACGCCGTCGAGCATCCCGCTCCCCCACTCCACGACGACGACCGACCCGGCGAAGTCGATGTCGAGGTCGTCCAGCTCGAGCGCGCTCGACAACCGGTACGCATCGACGTGGACGAGCGGTACGCCGCCGATCAGGCTGGGGTGCGTGCGGGCGAGCACGAAGGTCGGACTCGTGACGGGCCCGCGGACGTGGAGGCCTTCGCCGATCCCGCGGGTGAGCGTGGTCTTCCCGGCGCCGAGCGGCCCGGTCAGCACCAGGAGGTCACCCGGGCGCAGGATGGACGCCAGCTCGACACCGAGCGCGTGCATCTCCTCCCGCGTCGCGACGACCCGCGTCGCGGGCGGCTCGACGGATTCGGCGACGCTCATCGTCCGCCCCGGAAGGTGCGCCGGACGCGGCCGTCGAGCCGGGTCACGATCTCCCAGCTGATGGTGCCGCACGCGTCGGCCCAGTCGTAGGCCGACGGGACGCCGGTCGCAGGATCCCCGAACAGCACGACCTCGTCGCCGACCGCGACCTCCAGGTCGCCGACGTCGACGACGAACTGGTCCATCGCGACGCGGCCCGAGATGGTGAACGGACGCCCGGCGATCGCGACCGGCGCGACGTTCGAGGCGCTGCGCGGGATGCCTTCGGCATACCCGAGGGGGACGAGGGCGAGCGTGGTCTCGCGCTCCGTGCGATACGCGTAGTCGTAGGAGACGCCCTTGCCCGCGGGGACGCGGCGCACGGCCGCGACCCGGCCGCGGACGGTCATCACGGGGCGGAGCCCGAGCGACCGCCCGGACTCGGCGCCGTAGGGCGAGAGGCCGTAGATCGACAGGCCGAGCCGCACGAGGTCGTAGCGGGACTCCGGGAGGGCGATCGCGGCGGCGCTGGCCGCGATGTGGCGCAGCTCCGGCTCGACGCCCGCCGCGGCGGCGCGGGCCAGGCCGCGCTCGAACACCGCGATCGCGGCGCGGTCGTCGTCGTCGGAGGCGTTGGACAGGTGGCTGAAGATGCCGCGGACGCGGATCACGCCCTCCTCCTCCAGCTCGTGCGCGCGCGTGAAGACGGCGTCCCACTCCTTCTCCGCGACGCCGTTGCGGCTGAGGCCGGTCTCGACCTTGATGTGCACGGCGAGCGGAGCGACGGTCCGAGCGGCGTCGGCCGCGACCTCCAACTGCGCCAGCGAGGAGATCCCCACATCCACGCCCGCGTCGGCCGCCAGGCGGAAGTCCTCATCGGGATCGTGCAGCCACGCCAGCACGGGCGCATCGATCCCTGCGTCGCGCAGCTGCAGGGCCTCGGCGAGGTCGGCCACGCCGAGCCAGTCCGCGCCGCCCGCGAGGGCCGCCCGGGCCGACGCGACCGCGCCGTGTCCGTACGCGTTCGCCTTGACCACCGCCATGACGTGCGGCGTGCCGACGTGCGCGCGCATCCGCTCGACGTTCGCGGTCAGCGCGTCGAGGTCGACCTCGAGTTCGCGGAACGCGCTCACGAGGCCGTCTCCGCGATGACGAACGCCGTCGCGATCCCGGCATCGTGCGACATCGACACGTGGATGTGCGCGATCCCGCGCTCGCGCACCTGGCGCTCGACCACGTTGTGCAGCACGAATCCGGGGTTCCTCTCCTCGTCGGGCACGATCTCCATGTCGTGCCAGCGCACGCCCTCGGAGCCGCCCAGCGCCTTGATCAGCGCCTCTTTCGCGGCGAAGCGGGCCGCGAGCGAATGCACGGGGAGCCCGCGCTCCGCCTCGGTGAAGAGGCGTTCACGCAGCTTCGGCGTGCGCTCGAGCGACCGCGCGAATCGCGCCAGGTCGACGACGTCGACACCGATGCCGGCGATCACGTTGCGACCGCTTCCGCTTACTCGACCGTGACGGACTTGGCGAGGTTGCGCGGCTGGTCGACGTCCAGCCCCTTCGCCGCCGACAGCTCCATCGCGAAGATCTGCAGGGGCACCACCGCGAGCAGCGGCTCGAAGAGCGGCGCGGCCAGCGGGATGCGGATGACCTCGTCGGCGAACGGCAGCACGGCCGCGTCGCCTGCCTCGGCGATCGCGATGACGCGAGCACCGCGCGCGCGGATCTCCTGGATGTTGGAGACGACCTTCTTGTGCAGCTCGTCCGACCAGCGCGGGCTCGGGACCACGACGAACACCGGCTGCCCCGGCTCGATCAGCGCGATCGGGCCGTGCTTCAGCTCGCCGGCGGCGAAGCCCTCGGCGTGGATGTACGCGAGCTCCTTGAGCTTGAGCGCGCCCTCGAGCGCGATCGGGTAGCCGACGTGGCGGCCGAGGAAGAGCACGGAACGGGTGTCCGACATCCAGCGCGCGAGCTGCGCGATGGTCTCGTGGGACTCGAGGACCGTGGCGATCTTCTCGGGGACCGCGCCGAGCTCCTCCACGGCGTCGCGCTGCTGCGCGTCGGAGAGGGTGCCGCGCACGCGCGCCAGGTGCAGGCCGAAGAGGTAGAGGGCCGTGATCTGCGCGACGAACGCCTTGGTCGACGCGACGGCGACCTCCGGGCCGGCGTGCGTGTAGAGGGCGGCGTCGGACTCGCGCGGGATGGTCGCACCCTGCGTGTTGCAGACGGAGATGGCCTTGGCGCCTGCCTCGCGGGCGTACTTCACGGCCATGAGGGTGTCCATGGTCTCGCCGGACTGGCTGATCGAGATGATCAGGGTGCCGTCGGAGATGACCGGCTCGCGGTAGCGGAACTCGTGGCTGAGCTCGACGGTGACGGGCACGCGCGCCCACTTCTCGATCGCGTAGGAGCCGACGAGGCCCGCGTACGCAGCCGTTCCGCAGGCCACGACGGTGATGCGGTCGATGCCGGTGAAGAAGTCGTCGCCGAGGGCGTCGAGCTCCGGGATGTGCACCTCGCCGTCGACGACGCGGCCGCGCAGCGTGTTGGCGACGGCGTCCGGCTCCTCGGCGATCTCCTTCGCCATGAACGAGGACCAGCCGCCCTTCTCGGCGGCGGAGGCGTCCCAGGCGACCTCGAACGGCTCGACCTCGACCGGGGCACCGGCGAAGTCGGTCACGGTGACGGCGTCGGGGGTGATCGTGACGATCTGGTCCTGGCCGATCGCCATCGCGCGGCGGGTGTGCTCCACGAACGCGGCGACGTCCGAGCCGAGGAAGTTCTCCCCGTCGCCCAGACCGATCACCAGCGGGGAGTTGCGGCGCGCACCGACGACGACATGCGGCTGGTCCTTGTGCAGGGCGAGGAGGGTGAACGCACCCTCGAGCCGCGACACGACGCGCTGGAAGGCCTGGCCCAGGTCACCGGTCGCCCGGTACTCGCGCCCGAGCAGCACGGCCGCGACCTCGGTGTCGGTCTCGGATTCGAACTCGAAGCCGTCGGCGAGCAGCTCGTCCTTGAGGGTCGCGAAGTTCTCGATGATGCCGTTGTGGATGACGGCGAGCTTGCCGTCGTCACCCAGGTGCGGGTGCGCGTTGCGGTCGGTCGGTCCGCCGTGGGTCGCCCAGCGCGTGTGGCCGATGCCCGTGCTGCCGTTCGGGATGGGGTGCGCCACGAGGTCGCCGGCGAGGACCGCCAGCTTGCCGGCCTTCTTGGCCGTGCCCAGACGTCCGTCCGGGCCGATGACGGCGATGCCGGCGGAGTCGTATCCGCGGTACTCCAGACGCTTGAGACCGCCGAGAAGCACCTCGAGGCTCTTATCGGTACCGACGTACCCCACGATTCCACACATGGACCCGATTCTAACCTGGGGCACGGCCTAGACTTGTCGCCTATGCGTGACAACGGCGCCGGTCGCGGCGAACCCACAGGCGGCGACTCCAGCACCCCCTTCGTCGAGTTGGATCGGGCCGATTGGGCCGATCTCGCGCAGAACACGCAGCTGCCGTTGAAGGAGACCGAGATCGTGCAGCTGCGCGGTCTGGGCGACCCGCTCGACATGCGCGAGGTCGAGCAGGTCTACCTCCCGCTCAGCCGGCTCCTCAACCTCTACGTCGGCGGCGCCCGGCAGCTGCACCGGGTGACGAGCGACTTCCTCGGCGAGCGCTCGCAGCGCACACCGTTCGTGATCGGGGTGGCGGGTTCCGTCGCGGTGGGCAAGTCGACCATCGCCCGCCTGCTGCGGGAGCTCCTCTCCCGATGGGAGGACACTCCGCGGGTCGAGCTCGTCACGACCGACGGCTTCCTGCTGCCGAACGCCGAGCTCGAACGCCGCGGACTGATGGAGCGCAAGGGGTTCCCGGAGTCGTACGACCGCCGCTCGCTGCTGCGGTTCGTGACGGAGATCAAGAGCGGTGCGCCGGAGGTGCGCGCGCCTTTCTACTCGCACCTCAGCTACGACATCGTCCCGGACGCGGAGGTCGTCGTGCGCCGACCGGACGTGCTGATCGTCGAAGGACTGAACGTCCTCCAACCGGCGGGTGGCGGCAACAGGCTCGCGGTGAGCGACCTGTTCGACTTCAGCGTCTACGTCGACGCGCGCACCCGCGACATCGCCCGCTGGTACCAGGAGCGCTTCCTCAAGCTGCAGCGGGGCGCGTTCGCCAACCCGCAGTCGTACTTCCACCGGTTCGCCGACCTCACCGAGGAGGAGGCGAGGGCTCGTGCCTCCTCGATCTGGTCGCGGATCAACGAGCCGAACCTCCTGCAGAACATCCGGCCGACGCGCTCGCGGGCCAAGCTCGTGCTCCGCAAGGACGCCGACCACACGGTGAGTTCCGTCCTGCTCCGTAAGCTCTGACCACGTGCCTGAGGCTCAGGGTCCTCAGGCTCTCGAGGCTGACGTGCGGGCACTCTGGTCAGCCAGGGTCGGGTCGCGTAGTCATGAGGTATGGCAGCACCTCGTTCACAGGCCGCCCGCGTTTTCGGCGAGCGCGTCCGCGCGGCACGTCTCGCGCTCGGCCTGAGCCAGGAGGACATCGCGAACCTCGCCGAGATGCACGTCACCAACTACGGGCGGATCGAGCGCGGTGAAGCCAACTCCGAGCTGCACACCATTGTCCGGCTCGCCACGGCGCTGGACTCCGATCCCGCAGTCCTGCTGGCCGGGCTGTACGGCGACGGGATGCTGCCCGAGCGCGAGCGTGCGTACTCGGTCGCGGACTTCATCGCCGCGCGCCGGGCGCAGGAGAGCTGATCGCGTCGGCATTCGGGCATGAATGCCTCATGCCCACAGGCCTGACGCGTCCATCCACTGGCCTGCAAGATCAGGGGAGCGGATGCTGAGAGCATGTCACGCGCGCGCTCCGAGGCCTCCCGTGTCTTCGGCGAGCGCCTGCGCGCGCGGCGACTCGAGCTCGGCTGCTCGCAGTACGACATCGCGCACCTGAGCGGCGTCGATCTCGCCAACTACGGGCGCCTCGAGCGCGGTGGCGGCAACCCGACACTGACGACCATCGTCCAGCTCGCGATGACGATGTCGCTCGACCCGGCCGCCCTCATGGCCGGACTCGCCGAGGAGGGGATGCTCCCCGAGAAGGACCGGCCGTACTCGGCGCTCGACTACATCGCCGCACGGCGGCAGCAGGACGGCCGCTGACGCGATCCGTCGTCGGCGGGTCCGATCAGACCGTGAGGCGGTCGCGCACGACGTCGGCGAGCTCGTTCGCCAGGCGCTCGGCGGTCGGCTGGTCGGCCGCCTCCACCATCACGCGCACCAGCGGCTCGGTGCCCGACGGGCGCAGCAGCACGCGGCCGCTCTCCCCCAGGGTCTGCTCGACCGACGCGACGGCGGCGCGCAGCTCTTCGTCGGTGTGGACGGCGTGGTGGTCCACACCCTTCACGTTGATCATCACCTGCGGGTAGATCGTCATGGCCTTCGCCAGCTCCGAGAGCGGCTTGCCCTGGCGCGCCATCTCGCTGAGGATGTGGAGGCCGGTGAGGATGCCGTCGCCGGTGGTGGCGAACTCGCTCATGATGACGTGGCCCGACTGCTCGCCGCCGAGGGAGTAGCCGTTCTTGTTCATCTCCTCGAGCACGTAGCGGTCACCGACCGCGGTCTCGACGACCCGGATGCCGGCGTCGCGCATCGCGAGCTTCAGCCCGAGGTTGCTCATGACGGTGGCGACGAGGGTGTCGTCCTTGAGCTTGCCGCGCTCCTTCATGCCGAGCGCGAGGATCGCCATGATCTGGTCGCCGTCGACCACGTTGCCGTCGGCGTCGATCGCGAGGCAGCGATCGGCATCGCCGTCATGGGCGATGCCGACGTCGGCACCGGCCGCGAGGACCGCCTTGGCGAGGTTGTCGAGGTGGGTGGAGCCGACACCGTCGTTGATGTTCATGCCGTCCGGGGAGTCCCCGATGACGGTGACGCGTGCGCCCGCGTCGGTGAAGACCTCGGGCGAGATGCCGGCGGCGGCGCCGTGCGCGCAGTCGAGCACGACGTGGATGCCGTCGAGGCGGTGCGGGAGGCTGCCGAGCAGGTGGACCACGTACCGGTCCTCCGCGTCGGCGAAGCGGCGGATGCGGCCGACGCCGGCGCCCGTGGGCGTCAGCTTCTCGAGGCCGAGGTGCTCCTCGATGCGGTTCTCGACCTGGTCGGGGAGCTTGGTGCCGCCACGGGCGAAGATCTTGATGCCGTTGTCCGGCGCCGGATTGTGCGAGGCCGAGACCATCACACCGAAGTCCGCGTCGAAGTCGGCGATGAGGAAGGCCGTGGCGGGGGTCGGGATGACACCCGCGTCGAACACGTCGATGCCAGAACTGGCGAGGCCCGCGGCGACTGCCGCAGACAGGAATTCGCCCGAGACGCGAGGGTCGCGGGCGACGATCGCCGTCGGCCGTTTGCCGGCGGCACGCCGCTCCTCGGCGCTGCGGCCTCGCGTCAGGACAGCAGCTGCTGCCTGAGCGAGGCCGAGCGCGAGGTCGGCGGTGAGGCTACCGTTGGCGAGTCCACGGACTCCATCGGTTCCGAAAAGACGTGGCATATCGGCAGCCTAAACGCTCGGAGTCGTTAGCGCTTGGAGAACTGCGACGCCTTGCGGGCCTTCTTGAGACCAGCCTTCTTGCGCTCGGTGACGCGGGCGTCACGAGTGAGGAAGCCGGCCTTCTTCAGGTTCGGACGGTTGTTCTCGCGGTCGATCTCGTTGAGAGCGCGCGCGATGGCCAGACGCAGGGCGCCGGCCTGACCCGAGGGGCCGCCGCCGGTGATGCGTGCGACGACGTCGTAGGAGCCGAGCAGGTCGAGAACCTTGAACGGGTCGTTGATCAGCTGCTGGTGCAGCTTGTTCGGGAAGTAGTCGGCGAACGCACGGCCGTTGACCGTGATGGTGCCGGAACCGGGGACCAGGCGCGCACGCGCGATGGCCTCCTTGCGTCGGCCGACGGCCGCGCCCGGAACGGAGAGGACGGCGCGCGGGGCGGCCGGGGCCTCAGTGGCCGGGGTCTCGGTCGAGTAGGACTCGACGTTCTCGGCCGGGGCCGACTCGATGCTGTCTGCGATCTTCGCCACGATGGTGATAATCCTTTGTCTCTGTCAGTCGTGAAGGTCTGGAATCGCCTACTGGGCGACCTGGCCGAGCGTGTACTGCTTCGGCTGCTGGGCGGCGTGCGGGTGCTCGTTTCCGGTGTAGACCTTCAGCTTGCGGAGCTGGGCGCGACCGATGGAGTTCTTCGGGAGCATGCCGCGGACGGCCTTCTCGACGGCGCGGATCGGGTTCTTCTCCAGGAGCTCGGAGTAGGTGGTGGCCTTGAGGCCGCCCGGGTAGCCCGAGTGGCGGTACGCCTTCTTCTGCTCGGCCTTCTGGCCGGTCAGGGCGACCTTGTCCGCGTTGATGATGATGACGAAGTCGCCCGAGTCCAGGTGGGGGGCGAACGTCGCCTTGTGCTTGCCGCGCAGGAGGGCGGCGGTGTGGCTGGCGAGACGGCCGAGCACGACGTCGGTCGCGTCGATGACGACCCAGTCGCGCTGGATCTCGTCTGCCTTCGGGGAATAAGTGCGCGTCACAGTAGTGGCTGCTTTCTGTATCGAACGGAGGAGTTCGTGAATCCCACTCCGATGGGGGTTCTCGTCTCGATGAGAGTCGAACCGTGCCGGTGGAGGGCTCACGTTCGCATGCCGCACCGCAGGAGGCGCGGACACCAAAAGTCAATACTACGCGACACGCCCGGATGCGGTCAAACCGGTGCGCCTCCGGGGCGGCACCGCTCCGCCCTGGGGAGGATTTCGGGCCGGATCGCTCGTCGGGGCGCGCCACCCGATCCTAGGTTGAGGAGCATGAAGAACGTCATCGTCTCCGCACGGCCGCTGTTCGAGCCTGTGATCGGGATGGTCTGGTTCGCCCTGTGGGCAGTGTGCGAAGTCGGCCGGAACCCGATCACGGGAGACGAGCCGGCAGCGGTGCTGTTCTGGGCCGTGCTGCTCCTCCAGTCGCTCGCCATCGCGCTCTCCCGGCTGCTGCCTCTGACCGCGCTCGCACTGGGCGCGTCGGCGCTCGTGGGGCAGTTCATCCCGCCTATCACTCCTTTCGATCCGGCACTCTACGTCGGCAACGTCATCGTCGTCGTCGTGACCGCGGCGACTCTGCCCGGCAAGCGTCGCCTGTTCCCGCTCGCCTATGCTCTCGGCGGAGGCGCGCTGATCGCCTGGATGCTGTGCTGGGGGTACGGCATCGATCGGGCGGATCCGGCCATGCGCCCCGTCCTTCTCGTCAGCCTGCCGCTCGCCGGCCTCGCGTCGTGGTCCGTCGGCATCCTGATCGGCGCACGCCGGAGGATCGCCGCGCAGGAGAGGGCCCTCGCCGCGGCACGGGAGGACGTGCTCCGGGCCGAGACCGAGACGATCGTCGCCGGCGAGCGCGAGCGGATCGCTCAGGATGTGCACGACATCATGGCGCACTCGCTTTCGGTCATCCTGGCGCAGGCGGACGGCTCTCGCGCCCTGTCCGGGGAACGGCCCGAGGCGATGGCGCAGTCGCTCGAGACCATCGCCACGTCGGCGCGCTCCTCCCTGACCGAGGTGCGGATGCTGATCGAGACGCTCGTGGCCGAGCCGGACGGCCGTGCCGCGCCGGCGGTCGGCGACATCGACGCCCTGGTCGAACGGATGCGCGATGCCGGTCTGTCGACCGAGGTGGAGCGGTTCGCGGAGCCCGCCGGCCTGACCCCGGCGCAGGAGCTCGCCGTCTACCGGATCGTGCAGGAGGCGCTCACGAACGCGCTGAAGCACGGCGGTTCGGGGGCGAGCGCGCGCCTCGTGCTCGACGCTCGGGGCGGCGGGATGATGGTGTCCGTCGCGTCGTCGGCCGGCGAGCATGCCGACGCGGCCGCGCCGGAATCCGGGAGCGGTCGCGGCGTGCACGGTATGCGTGAGCGGGCGCGCCTCGCCGGCGGCTGGCTCGACGCCGGACCCGATGAGGAGGAGGGCGGCGGTTTCCTCGTCACCGCCTTCATCCCCGCGGCACAGGCGGTGCTCGCGTGAGCATCCGTGTCGCCGTCGTCGACGACCAGCCCCTCTTCTGCTCGGGCATCGGGATGCTGCTGGAGTCGCAACCCGACCTGGAGTTCGCGGGTGCGGCTCACGACGGCGAGGCCGGCGTCGCGCTGACCGTGCAGGAACGCCCGGGCGTCGTCCTGATGGACCTGCGCATGCCGCTGCTCGACGGCATCGGCGCCACCGCGCGCATCCGCTCGACACTCACCGGCGACGATGCGCCCCGGATCATCGTGCTCACGACGTTCGAGCGCGACGAGGCGGTGGCCCGCGCGATGCGTGCCGGTGCCGACGGCTTCGTCATGAAGGACACGACGCCCGACTTCCTGCTCGCGGCCGTCCGCACCGTGCACGCCGGTCACTCCGTGATCGCGCCGAAGGAGACGGCCGCACTGTTCGGCGGCGAGCGCGTCCGGCCGCCGCGGACCGAGACGATCGCCGCCCTCTCCGCGCGAGAGAAGGAGGTCTTCCTCCTCGCCGCGCGCGGGCTGAGCAACGCGGAGGCCGGTCAGGTCGCGTTCATCTCGGAGACCACCGTGAAGAGCCACATGCGCAGCATCCTGCAGAAGCTGGGGCTTGCATCCCGCGTGCAACTCGTCGCGTTCGCCTACGAGAACGGACTCGTACGCTGACGTCCACTTGAGCGTCCTCGACGCTGGACGAGCCGGTCAGTTGCGGCGGTCTTCGGCGGCGAGGACGCTGTCGGCGGCGGCGCGGGCGACCTCCAGGAGTGGCGAGTCGTGAATCGCCCGGATGGTTGCGGAACTGGCCCCGACGTAGACGCTACGGGCATAGATGTCGTTCCCGACCGCCCACGCACCGTCCCGGGGACGCCAGTTCATGGGTCGGCGGCCGTGTTGCGGCTGCACCGCGGCGGTGATGGGACCGGAGAAGACAGCGAGATCCGTCCGGTGTCCCGCCCGGATCACCGGAGCGCTGTCGAGCGACTCGACCTCGGCGTATCCGGTCCAGATGAGGAACGCACATTCGTCCGGCGTCGTGGTGTGCCGGCCGAGGACGCTGGCGAGTCGAACCACAACATCAGTGTCGAGGTCGCCCATGGTCGGCTCATCGAGCACCGGGTCGACCTGGAGGTCGCTCCATTGCGTGTCGACTGTGACAACCGTCGCCGGAGTGCCGGCTCGTGCCCAGCTTCGGGAGTCGGCGCCTGGGGGCGCCGTCGGATCGTGCGCGGGGTTATAGACGCGAATGTAGCTCTCGAAATCTCCGAGGAGGTCGCGAAGCGTTCCATCGAAGCTGATGCCGCTGAAAGAGCCGACTGCCCAGCCGGAGGGAGAGGTGTGCATCCGATCGCTCCCGTTCCACGACTCGCAGTGAGACATCCAGAATCTGGAATTGAAACCCGCGTGTCGACCCTGACCCCCACGGGCGCTACGTGCACCTGAGCGTCCTCGAACGTTCCTGAACGGTTCCACAGCCGGTCGTCCGGCGTTCCCGTCCCGTCCCTCGCCCGGCCATGCGGCGTCCGTAGCGTGCCGGCATGCACTCCCCCGTCCGCGTGGTCGCGGTGATCCCCGCCCGTGCCGGCTCGAAGGGCATCCCGGGCAAGAACCTGGCGCCCGTCGCGGGTCGCAGCCTGGTCGCCCGGGCCGTTCACGCCGCCGTCGCCGCCGAGCTCGTCGACGCGGTCTACGTGAGCACCGACGGCGAGCGCATCGCGGCGGAAGCGACCGTCGCGGGTGCTCGGACGATCGATCGGCCCGCGGACCTGTCGGGTGACGAGGCGTCGTCCGAGGCCGCCCTGCTGCACGCACTCGACGTTCTCGCCGCCGACGGGGTGCGGCCGGAGGTGCTTCTCTTCGTGCAGGCGACCTCCCCCTTCATCGTTCCCGCTGATCTGGACGCCGCCGTGGTGCGGGTGCTCGAGGGCAGCGCCGACGTCGTGTTCTCCGCGGCGGCTTCGCACGCCTTCCTCTGGCGCGTCGCGGACGACGGATCCGCGGTCGCCGTCAATCACGACGCGCGCGTCCGTCCGCGCCGGCAGGACCGTGCCCCGGAGTTCCGCGAGACCGGAGCCTTCTATGCGCTGCGCGTCGACGGCTTCCTGCAGTACCGCCACCGCTTCTTCGGGCGCGTGGAGATCGCGAAGGTCGATCCGCGCGGCGCGATCGACATCGACGACCCGTCCGACCTCGCGGCCGCGGCTGCCCTCGGACCGCTGCTCGACACGACCGCCCCCGACATCGACGTGGATGCCGTGGTCACCGACTTCGACGGCGTGCACACCGACGATCGCGCGAGCATCGCGACCGACGGCGGCGAGACGGTCGTCGTCAACCGGCGCGACGGGATGGGCGTGCGGATGCTCCGGGAGGCCGGGGTCCCCCTCCTCATCCTCTCCACCGAGACGAACCCGGTCGTGGCCGCCCGCGCCGCCAAGCTGCGGGTCGACGTGCTGCACGGCATCGACGACAAGGCCGCGGCCCTGCGCACCTGGTCGACACGGACCGGCATCCCCCTCGACCGTGTCGCCTACCTCGGCAACGACGTGAACGACCTCGGCGCGCTCGGCGTCGTGGGCTGGCCCGTCGCGGTCGCCGACGCCCACCCCGCCGTCCTCGCCGCCGCCCGGCTCGTGCTCACGCGCCGCGGCGGCGACGGTGCCGTGCGCGAACTCGCAGACCTCGTCCTCACCCAACGGAACGGAGCATCATGACCGTGCAGATCGGCCGCTCGCACATCGGCGACGGCAACCCCGCCTACCTGATCGGCGAGATCGGACTCAACCACGACGGCGACGTCGAGATCGCCAAGCAGCTCATCGACGTGGCCGCCGACGCCGGCATTCAGGCGGTGAAGTTCCAGAAGCGCACGCCTGCGATCTCCACGCCCGAGCACATGAAGTCCGTCCCCCGCAGCACTCCGTGGGGCGACATGACCTACCTGGAGTACCGCTACCGCGTCGAGTTCGACCGCGACCAGTACATCGAGGTGGGCGACTACGCGACCATGCGCGGCCTCGACTGGTTCGCCTCGCCCTGGGACGAGCCGGCGGTCGACTTCCTCGAGGATCTCAACGTCGTCGCCTACAAGATCGCGTCGGCGTCGGTCACCGATCTCGGGCTCCTGGGTGCGGTCGCCGCGACCGGCAAGCCGGTCATCCTCTCGACCGGGATGTCGACCCTCGATCAGATCGACCGCGCAGTCGACGCGCTCGCCACCGACCGTCTCGTCATCCTGCACGCGACCTCCACCTACCCGCTCCCGGCGGAGGAAGCCAACCTGCGCACCATCGGCACGCTCGCGGCCCGCTACCCCGGCATCCCGATCGGCTACTCGGGGCACGAGCCCGGGCTCCAGATCTCACTGGCCGCGGTTGCGCTCGGCGCCTCGGCGGTCGAGCGCCACATCACCCTGGACCGGACCATGTGGGGTTCCGACCACGCGGCGTCGCTGGAGCCGCACGGCGTGAAGACGCTCGCCCGCGACATCCGCATCATCGAGACGGCCCTCGGCGACGGCGTGAAGCGCGTCTTCCCTGGCGAGCTCGCCCCGCTCTCCAAGCTGCGCCGGGTGGGTGCGTGAGGTGACGCGGCGCGTCCTCGGCGTCGTCGACACGGATTCGTTCGCCAAGTGGGGGGCGCACCTGCTGTCGGCGGCTCCCCCGGACTGGCGGCTCGAGCTCGTCACCATCGCCACCCCGACGGCGGCGAGCCGCGATCAGTTGCGCGCAGCGTTCCACGGGCTCGACGAACGACTCGCGCACCTCGCCGCCGACCCGCCGGAGGCGCTCAGCGTCGACGCCGTCGTGGAGCGCGTCTGTGCCGACCCGCCGGACGCCGTCCTGGTCGCGACGCTCGGACCGGTCGCCGAACTCCTCATCGACCAACTCCACCGGCGGGTGCGCCGACGCCCCGTGATCCTCACCGGACTGCCCGGCATCTCCTACCCGGCGAAGTGGAAGGGCTTGTTCCTGCGCGCGCGGGCGGACCTGTTCGTCCTGCACAGCCGGCGGGAGGTGCGCGAGTACGCCGCGCTCGCGACCGAGGGAGGAGTGGAGCCGCACTTCGCGCTGGCGACCCTGCCGTTCCTGCGCGCCGCCCCCTCCGCGACCCCGACCCGCACGACCGAACCGCTGCGCCGCGATGCCGTCGTCTTCGCCGCGCAGCCGAGCGTCCCGTCCGCCGAGGAGGACCGCCGGGCTCTCGTCGGCTGGCTGGCCGACACGGCCGCTGCGCATCCGGAGTGGCGCGTCGTCATCAAAACGCGCGCGGTGCGGGGAGAGCAGCAGACGCACCGCGAGACGTATCCCTACGCCGACCTCCTCCCGAACGACGCCCCCGCGAACCTGACGGTCGAGACGGGTCCGATGGACGCTCACCTCGACCGCGCGCTGGCGCTCGTCACCGTGAGCTCCACCGCGATGATCGAGGCCGTCGGGCGCGGCGTCCCCGCGCTGACCCTCACCGACTTCGGCGTCTCCCGAGGATTGATCAACGAAGTCTTCGCGGGCAGCGGCACGGAGGGGACGGCAGCGGACCTGATCGCCGGACGCTTCGGGTCCGTGCGGCCAGAATGGCGCGACGACAACTACTTCCACCCGGCCGCCGACGACGACTGGGCGGTGCGCGCCGACGCGCTCATGACCGCGCGGGATGCGGGCCTCCTCCCGGACCGGCCGGCAGCCCGCCGCAGTCGTGGCGGAGCGCTCCGGCGGGCCTGGGAGCGCAAGGTCGCCCTCGGTGCGCACGACCGCAGCGTGCTCGGCGGGGTGGCGCTCGTCATCGGCACCCCCATCCGCTCGGGCAAGCGGGTGCTCCGGCGGATGCGGCGGCTCAGAGCGAGCGCAGAGCCCGGGTCTGCTCCGCGCGCAGCGACAGCTCCGCCGCTTCCGGGTAACCGACCTCCAGCAGTGTCAGACCGCGCGCGGGCATGACCTTGAACGCGTTGGTGCGGCGCTGGTCGTCTCGGAGGGCGATCAGGTCGCCCGGTTCGAGTTTGCCCTCGCCGACCTCCACGCACCCTCCCACGAGCGCGCGGACCATGCTGTGGCAGAAGGCGTCGGCGACGACCTCCCCCGCGAGCACGCCGTCCGCCTCCCTCCGCCAGGAGAACGCCTGGAGGGTGCGGATCGTCGTCGCGCCCTCCCGCGCCTTGCAGTAGCTCGCGAAATCGTGGAGGCCGAGCAGCCCGTGCGCCGCCATGTCCATCCGCGTGTGGTCGAGCTCCGACGACACCCAGGCGATGCGGTGACGCTGGAGCGGGTCGCGGAAGGCGTGGCGGTCGGCGACGCGGTACTCGTACCGGCGCCACACGGCCGAGAAGCGCGCGTCGAAGCCCGGGAGTGCCTCGGTCGCCTGACGCACGATCACGTCCGCCACCGGCCCGAGCACGCCGTTCAGCCGACGGGCGAGCGCCTCGTGCGCCGGCAGCGGAGGGCGCTTGCCGTGGGGCCGCCGCAGCAGCGCGACCTGCGGCGCGGTGAGGTCCACATGGGCGACCTGACCCAGCGCGTGGACGCCCGCGTCGGTGCGGCCCGCGACGGTGAGCGTGGGCGGGTCGCCTGCCCGGCGGAAGATGGTCGCGAGGGCGTCCTCGAGCACGCCCTGCACCGTGCGGAGCCCGGGCTGTCGCCCCCAGCCGTTGAAGTCGGTGCCCTGATAGGCGATGTCGAGCCGATAGCGCGTCACCAGGTCGGTCATCCCTCGATTCTATGGAGCGAGCGGAGGGTCGGGCGCGCCGCCCCGGGTGAGCCGACTGTCAGCCGCGATTGCTATCGTGGGCGCTTCCGTGCCCGCTGCGGCGCGGCCTCCACCCGCACCCGCCCGCCGACCGCCTCTGTGACTGAATTGCCTCTCCTCACCGTCCAGCCCGCCGTGACCGTCGATCGTCCGGCCGCGCCCGTCTCGGGCCCCTCGCCGTCCCTGCCGGTGCGGTACGCGGGTCTCGACGGGCTGCGCGCCTTCGCGGTCGCCGTCGTGATGATCTACCACCTGTTCCCCGGCGTCCTGCCCGGCGGTTTCATCGGCGTCGACGTGTTCTTCGTGATCAGCGGCTTCCTCATCACGAGCCTGCTCGTGCGGGAGCGCCGCACGACCGGCCGCGTCGACCTGCGGCGGTTCTGGGTGCGACGCGCGCGGCGCCTCCTCCCCGCCATCGCACTGCTGGTGATCGTGTGCTCGACGGTCGCCCTGGCGCTCGGCGGCGACGTGCTTGTCGGCCTGCCGCGACAGATCCTCGGAGCCTTCACCTTCAGCGCCAACTGGCTCTCGATCGCGGCCGACTCCAGCTACTTCGCCCAGGGCGCGCCGGAGCTGTTCCGCAACCTCTGGTCCCTCGCGGTCGAGGAGCAGTTCTACCTGGTCTGGCCGTTGATCCTGCTGGCCCTGGCTCTGATCCGCCACTGGTGGGCGCGGTTCGCGATCGTGCTGGCGGCGGCCGCCGCCTCGGCGATCTGGATGGCCGTGCTCTCCGTGCCCGGCGAGGACCCCACTCGCGTCTACTTCGGCTCGGACACCCACAGCTTCGGGCTCGCCCTCGGCGCGGCCCTGGCTCTCCTGGTGGTGCGGATGCGCCCGCTGGACCTCGACGCGGGCGAGAGCGCCCTGCAGACGTTCGTACGACGCGGCCTGGGGCCCCTGGGCGCGCTCTCCGTCCTGGGACTGGTCGTGTGCGCCTACGCGATGACCTCCGATGCGGACTTCACCTACCGCGGCGGTCTGGCGCTGGTCAGCGTTCTCAGCGCGGTCGCGATCTGGGCTGCCATCGTGCCCCGCTCCTCCCTCGGCCGCACCCTCGATCTCGCGCCGCTGCGTTTCGTCGGAGCGCGTTCGTACGGCCTGTACCTCTGGCACTGGCCCGTGTTCGTCCTCGCGTGCGCCTTCGTGCCCGACGAGAACGAGCCGATCGCGGCGGTCCTCGTGGGCGTCGGGTCGCTCGCGGTCACCGGCGCTGCAGCCCTCTTGTCGTACCGGTACCTCGAGCAGCCGATCCGGAAGCATGGGCTGCTGGGCACGCTGCGTCGCGCCCGCGTCCGGATGCACGCCTCGCGGCCGACGCGGATCGCGGGAATCGCCGGAACGGCCGTCGCCGGCCTCCTGGTCGCGGGCACCGTCGCGGCGATGGCACTGGCCCCGGCCGCCACCAGCGCCCAGCGGATGATCGAGCAGGGCGCCGCGTCCCTCGGCGGATCCGGGCACAGTGCATCTCCGAGCGCCCCGCCCACCCACCTGCGCATCCCGCCGGACCCGCACCCCATCGCGAAGGGTCCCGACATCTCCGCCTTCGGCGACTCCGTGATGCTCGCCTCCGCGCCCGCCCTCCAGGAGACCTACCCGGGGATCGCCGTCGACGCGGTGGTGTCGCGGCAGATGAGCAAGGCTCCGGAGGTGATCGCGGGGGCGGCTGCCTCCGGCGGGCTGCGGGATGTCGTCGTGCTCGGCCTCGGCACCAACGGGTCGATCTCGGGAACCACGCTCGACGCGGTGCTCGACGCGATCGGCCCGCGTCGCCACCTCGTGCTCGTGAACGTCCAAGCGCCGCGGTCCTGGGCGGACGGCGTCAACGCCACGCTCGACCGATACGCCGCCGACCATCCCGGCCGCGTCGTCGTCGCCGACTGGAAGGGTGCCATCGCGGGCCACCTCGAGCTGCTCGCCGACGACCAGATCCACCCCGGGCACCGCGGCGGCCTCCTCTACGCCGAAGCGCTCGGCGACGCGCTCCACACGCTGGCCGAGCGCTCCACCGTCCGGCCGGCGAATCCCTGGGACAAAGCCGGCCCGCGGCCGCAGTAGCGGCCGTCAGTAGGCGCGCACCAGCCCCGTCTCGCGCGTCGCCGTCACGAAGCCCAGCCGCGTATAGAGACCGAGCGCGCCGGTGGGGTTCTCCGCGTCGACGTCGAGCGTCACCTTCTCCCAACCGAGGTCGGCACACGCCGCGAGGGTCGCCGACAGCAGCGCCGGAGCGATCCGCTGCCCGCGGTGCGCCCGCGTCGTGCCGAGCATCGCCACGTAGGCGCCGGTGAAGCCCTGCGCCGTCCAGTCCTCCTCGTTCACCTGCGTCAACACGCACCCCGCGACATGCTCCCCCTCGGCTCCCGAGGCGAGGGCCACGAACGACAGGTCGGGGCGGAAGGTCCCGCCGATGAAAGACTCCCACTGCTCGTCGCTCATCGGCTGGCTGCCCCAGTGGTCGCGGAACGCCTCGTCGCGCGCGCTGTGCACGGCATCCGCGAGCTCGGGCGTGTACGGCACGATGCGCACGTCGCCGACCGGCACCACGTCCGGCACCGGCTCGGCGAGATCGCGTTCGAGACCGAGGAAGTAGCGCACCGGGTCGAGCCCGGCCGAGCGCAGGAGGCGCTCCCGATGCGGAGCGCGCTCGTCCGCGTATCCGACCAGCCACCCCGGAAGCCGCGCGTCCAGCGCCGCCAGCTTCTGCTCGCCTCGGGCGATCTGCCACGCCAGCAGCTCGCGACCGATCCCGCGACCGGTGAACTCTGGATGCACGCCGCCGTTCAGGAACTCGCGCACCAGCGTCTCCTTGCGCGGCGGCTCGAACACGATGCCCACCGCGACGACCCGCCCGGCCGCCGTCTCGGCGAGCAGCGAGTCCTTCTCCAGGTCCACGAAGCTGTAGCCGAGATCCTCGGCGACCTCGTCGCGCGTGGTGATGTAGTTCGGGTGGTCGACGGCATCCATCGCCTTCACGACCTCCCACACCGCGTCCACGTCCTCCGGCGTCGCGGCGCGCCACCGGGTGATCAGCGGATGCCGCGGCCTATAGGTCGGCGGCGCCGTCACACGGTCGGACAACGGTGGCAGGGTCTGGTCGTTCTGCTCCATCCCGCCAGCCTACGCAACGCAGAAGGCCCCGCATCCGAATGGATGCGGGGCCTTCTGAACAGGATGCGAGGGCGTTACGCCTTCTCGGCCTCCGCCTCGGCGGTGGTCTCGTCGGCGCTGACCTCGGCGTCGCCGGTCGACTCCTCGACGACCTCGGCCTCAGCGGCCGTGGTGTCCTCGGTGGTCTCCTCAGCCGGGGTCTCCTCGACCGGAGCGGCCTTGGGGGCGGCGGCCTTCGAGGACTTGGCCGGCTTGGCCTTCGGGGTGACGGGCTCGAGCACGAGCTCGATCTGCGCCATCGGCGCGTTGTCACCCTTGCGGTAGCCGAGCTTCGTGATGCGGGTGTAGCCGCCCTCACGCTCGGCGACCAGCGGCGCGATCTCGGTGAAGAGCTCGTGGACCACGGACTTGTCGCCGATCACGGCGAGCACGCGACGGCGGGCGTGCAGGTCGCCGCGCTTCGCGAACGTGATCAGACGCTCGGCGTAGGGACGCAGACGCTTCGCCTTGGTCTCGGTGGTCTTGATGCTCTTGTGCGTGAACAGCGCGGCAGCCAGGTTGGCGAGCATGAGGCGCTCGTGCGCGGGACCGCCTCCGAGGCGGGGGCCCTTGGTGGGCTTAGGCATGATCGGTTATCTCCAGTTGTGAAACGTCGAAAGGCTTGTCGGGAACGACGAGGCCTCAGATGGTGGTCTCGTCCTCTTCGTACCCGCTGTAGAAGTGGGCACCGTCGAACCCGGGAACCGAGTCCTTCAGCGACAGACCCATCTCCGTCAGCTTGTCCTTGACCTCATCCACCGACTTCTGACCGAAGTTGCGGATGTTCATGAGCTGCGTCTCCGACAGCGAGACGAGCTCGCTCACGGTGTTGATGCCCTCGCGCTTGAGGCAGTTGTACGAACGGACCGACAGGTCGAGGTCCTCGATGGGCATCGAGAGCTCGGAGCTGAGGACCTGGTCGACCGGCGCGGGGCCGATCTCGATGCCCTCGGCGGCGCTGTTGAGCTCGCGCGCCAGACCGAACAGCTCGACCAGCGTGCGGCCGGCCGACGCGATCGCGTCACGCGGGGTGATCGCGGGCTTGCTCTCGACGTCGACCACGAGGCGGTCGAAGTCGGTGCGCTCGCCGGCACGGGTGGCCTCGACGCGGTAGGTGACCTTCAGGACCGGGGAGTAGATCGAGTCGATCGGGATCTGGCCCGCCTCGCTGTACTCGTTGCGGTTCTGCTGGGCCGACACGTAGCCGCGGCCGCGCTCGATGGTGAGCTCGACCTCGAACTTCGCCTTGTCGTTGAGGGTCGCGATGACCAGCTCGGGGTTGTGGATCTCCACACCGGCCGGAGCCGAGATGTCCGCCGCGGTGACCTGGCCGGAGCCGGTCTTGCGCAGGTAGGCGGTGATCGGCTCGTCGTGCTCGCTCGAAACCACGAGACCCTTGATGTTCAGGATGATCTCGGTGACGTCTTCCTTCACACCCGGGACGGTGCTGAACTCGTGCAGCACGCCGTCGATGCGGATGCTGGTGACAGCGGCACCGGGGATGGACGAGAGCAGGGTGCGACGAAGCGAGTTGCCGAGGGTGTATCCGAAGCCGGGCTCCAGGGGCTCGATGACGAACCGCGAGCGGAACTCGGAGATGTTCTCTTCGGTGAGCGTAGGACGCTGTGCAATGAGCACTGTTGATTCCTTTCGGCTAAGTGTCCGCTATATGACACTTGCGTTGAGTGAGGTGGGGTTCGTCACGCCGACAGGCGGCGGCCCGGTCGGACCGCCGCCTGACGGGCGACGTGAAGAGAACTAGACGCGGCGACGCTTGGGCGGGCGGCAACCGTTGTGCGCCTGCGGCGTGACGTCGTTGATCGAGCCCACCTCGAGGCCAGCGGCCTGGAGCGAGCGGATCGCCGTCTCGCGTCCCGAGCCGGGGCCCTTGACGAAGACGTCGACCTTCTTCATCCCGTGCTCCTGCGCCTGGCGGGCGGCCGACTCGGCGGCCAGCTGCGCGGCGAACGGGGTCGACTTGCGCGAGCCCTTGAACCCGACGCCGCCGGACGAAGCCCAGCTGATGACCGCACCGGTGGTGTCGGTGATCGAGACGATCGTGTTGTTGAAGGTGCTCTTGATGTGGGCCTGGCCCACAGCGATGTTCTTCTTTTCCTTTTTGCGCGGCTTGCGAGCGGCCGACTTGGGTGCTGCCATTTTTTCTCCTGAATCCTAGAGCTGCGGGCCGCGGGCCTTAGCGCGCCTTCTTCTTGCCGGCCACGGTGCGCTTCGGGCCCTTGCGGGTACGAGCGTTCGTCTTGGTGCGCTGGCCGCGGACCGGGAGGCCCTTGCGGTGGCGGATACCCTCGTAGCTGCCGATCTCGACCTTGCGGCGGATGTCGGCGGCGACCTCGCGGCGGAGGTCACCCTCCACCTTGTAGTTGCCCTCGATGTAGTCGCGGAGTGCGACGAGCTGCTCGTCGGTCAGGTCCTTGACGCGGATGTCGCCCGAGATCTCGGTCTCGGCGAGCGTCTTGAGCGCACGCGTGCGCCCGACGCCGTAGATGTAGGTGAGTGCGACCTCCACGCGCTTCTCGCGCGGGATGTCGACGCCTGCTAGACGTGCCATGTGTTGGCTTCTCCTGTGATGAGTGGAGGTCTGCAGCGATCCCGGTGCCCCGGCCTCCTCCGAGGGTGTCCCCCGCACCGGCTCGCGGTGCGGGATCTGGGATCGCCTGTATTCGTTATTCGGTTATGCGAGCTGCGATCAGCCCTGGCGCTGCTTGTGGCGCGGGTTCTCGCAGATGACCATGACCCGTCCGTTACGACGGATGACCTTGCACTTGTCGCAGATCTTCTTGACGGAAGGCTTGACCTTCATGTTTCTTTACCTTTGTTCGCTGTCCTCGTACTCCACCAGGGGCTACCCGATGGTGGAGCCGTTACTTACAGCAGACCCTTACTTGTAGCGGTAGACGATCCGGCCGCGGGTCAGATCGTAAGGACTCAGCTCCACGATCACGCGGTCCTCGGGGAGGATGCGGATGTAGTGCTGACGCATCTTGCCGGAGATGTGGGCAAGAACCTTGTGGCCGTTGGTCAGCTCGACGCGGAACATCGCGTTGGGCAGCGCTTCGACAACAGATCCTTCGATCTCGATGACACCGTCTTTTTTGGCCATAGCCTCACTGTCGCTAAAAGTAGTGGTTTGCTGGTCGTGCGTTGAATGGAGTCAGGCATGCAAAAAACGTGCCCAAGACACCAAGGATCAATCTTATGGGATGAGCGCCCGTTTCGCCAACTCTGGGCTATCATCTGCGCCCGCTCTGAGCGAACGCCGGGTCACGCGATGGGCGTGGGCGTGATGCCGAAAGGAGCGAGGCCGGCTGCGCCGCCGTCCGCCGCCGTGAGCACCCAGATGCCGCCCGCGTGGACGGCGACGCTGTGCTCCCAGTGGGCGGCGGCGGTGCCGTCCTCGGTGGCGACGGTCCAGCCGTCGTCCTTCACGTACGTCTCCTGGTCGCCCAGCACCACCATCGGCTCGATGGCGACGACGAGTCCGGGCTTGACCTCCGGACCCTTCGCGCGGACGCGGTAGTTGAAGACGGGCGGATCCTCGTGCATCCGGCGCCCGATCCCGTGGCCGATGTAGTCGGTGAGGATCCCGTAATCGCCCTGCGACACGATGTAGTCCTCGACGGCCTCGCCGACCTCGTTGAGGTACCGCGCGGTCGCGAGCCGGGCGATGCCGTGCCACAGCGACTGCTCGGTGACGTCGGAGAGGGTCTGGCGCTCGGCCACGACCTCCGGCCGCGTGGGATCCGGGATGACGAACGTGCGAGCCGAGTCGCCGTTCCAGCCGTCGAGGATGGCACCGCTGTCGACCGACACGATGTCACCGGGCTGCAGCACGCGCGCCCCGGGGATGCCGTGCACGACCTCGTCGTTGACCGAGGCGCAGATCGTGTGGTGGTAGCCCTGCTCGAGCTTGAAGTTGGGCTTTCCGCCGGCGGCCTCGATCGCCTGCTCGGCGAGGGCGTCCAGCTCCAGCGTGGTGATGCCGGCGGCCACCGCGGCGGCGACGGCGTCCAGAGACGCAGACGTCGCCCGGCCCGGCGCCACCATCAGGCGGAGCTGGGCGGGCGACTTGTAAAGCGACCGCTTGAAGACCATCGGTGGACCGCTACGCGACCGACTCGTCGGCAGAACGCTCGGCGGGCTCGATGCCGCGCTCGGCCAGGGCGACGCGCACGCGCTCCGCGACCTCGTCGATCTCGCCGAGGCCGTCGACCTCCACGAGCAGACCACGCTTGCTGTACACGTCGACGAGCGGCGAGGTCTCGCGCACGTAGACGTCCTGGCGGTGGCGGATGGCCTCCTCCGAGTCGTCGGCACGGCCCTGCTCGAGGGCGCGCTTCGTCAGACGGGCCACGATCTCGTCCTGGTCGGCGACGAGCTGGATCACGGCGTCGAGCTTCTGACCCTTCGACGCGAGCATCTCATCCAGGTAGTCGACCTGGGCGAGAGTGCGGGGGTACCCGTCGAGCAGGAACCCGTTCGCCGCGTCATCCTCCGCGAGCCGGTCGGTGACCAGCTCGTTGGTGAGGCTGTCCGGAACGTAGTCGCCCGCGTCGACGATGGCCTTGACCTGCTTGCCGAGCGGCGTCTCGTTCTTGATGTTGGCCCGGAAGATGTCGCCCGTCGAGATGTCGGGGATCCCGTACACGGTGGTGATGCGGGAGGCCTGAGTGCCCTTGCCCGCTCCGGGAGGTCCGACGATCAGTAGACGGGTCAACGCAGAAGCCCTTCGTAGTGTCGCTGCTGGAGTTGCGAGTCGATCTGCTTGACCGTCTCGAGACCGACACCGACGATGATCAGGATGGACGTGCCGCCGAACATGAAGTTCTGACTCGCCCCGATCAACGCGAACGCCGCGAGAGGTATCAGGGCGATGAGGCCCAGGTAGATCGAGCCGGGGAGCGTCACGCGGGTCAGCACGTAGTCGAGGTACTCGGCGGTCGGGCGTCCGGCGCGGATGCCTGGGATGAAGCCGCCGTACTTCTTCATGTTGTCCGCGACCTCCTCCGGGTTGAAGGTGATCGCCACGTAGAAGTACGTGAAGCCCACGATGAGGAGGAAGTACAGGAGCATGTAGAGCGGGTGGTCGCCCTTGGTCAGATAGTTCGTGATCCAGGTGACCCACGGCGCCGGAGCCTTGCCGGCCGCGGGCTGGTTGAACTGCGCGATCAGCGCGGGCAGGTACAACAGCGACGACGCGAAGATGACGGGCACGACGCCGGCCATGTTCACCTTGATCGGGATGTACGTGTTGTTGCCGCCGTACGTCCGCCTGCCGACCATGCGCTTGGCGTACTGGACGGGGATGCGGCGCTGCGACTGCTCGACGAACACGACGGCCGCCACGATGAGCAGTCCGATCGCGATCACGACGATGAGGATCTCGACGCCCTGCGCCTGGGCGATGGCCCAGAGCGAGTTCGGGAACTGCGCGGCGATCGAGGTGAAGATGAGGAGCGACATGCCGTTGCCGATGCCGCGCTCGGTGACGAGCTCGCCCATCCACATGATGAGGCCGGTGCCGGCGGTCATGGTGATGACCATGAGCATGATCGCGTACCACGAGTCGTCCGTGATGAGCTGCGTGCACTGCGAGACCGAGGTCGTGCCGAACAGCGCGCCGGAACGGGCGACGGTGATGAGGGTCGTCGACTGGAGGACGCCCAGTGCGATGGTGAGGTAGCGCGTGTACTGCGTCAGCTTGGCCTGTCCGGCCTGGCCCTCCTTGTAGAGGGTCTCGAAGCGTGGGATGACCACGCGCAGGAGCTGCACGATGATCGACGCGGTGATGTACGGCATGATGCCGAGCGCGAAGACCGAGAGTTGGAGCAGGGCACCGCCCGAGAACAGGTTCACGAGGGAGTAGAGGCCCGACGTGTCCTGATTCGCGTTCAGGCAGGTCTGCACGTTGCCGAAGTCGACGAACGGCGCGGGGATGAACGACCCCAGCCGGAACAGGGCGATGATGCCCAAAGTGAAAGCGATCTTCCGGCGGAGGTCCGGGGTGCGGAAGATCCGCGCGACGGCGCTAAACAAAGTGCGTCCTGCTTCCTGTAAGAGTCAGTCGGGTGGCCGGTCCCCCGGCCACCCGACTGCGCTGCTTTACGGGTGGTTACTTGATGGATCCACCAGCGGCGACGATCTTCTGCTCGGCAGAGCCGGAGACCTTGTCGACCGCAACGTTCAGCTTAACCGCAAT
This sequence comes from Leifsonia naganoensis, assembly GCF_013410615.1. NCBI lineage: Bacteria > Bacillati > Actinomycetota > Actinomycetes > Micrococcales > Microbacteriaceae > Leifsonia > Leifsonia naganoensis. The sequence continues at coordinate 2,753,413 of NZ_JACCHJ010000001.1, read as the reverse complement.
GTCCCCGTTACCGAGAACCTTGACCTTCTCGTTCTTGCGAACGGCACCCTTGGCGACCAGGTCGGCGACGGTGACGTCACCGCCCGAGGGGTACAGCTCGGCGAGCTTCTCCAGGTTCACGACCTGGTACTCGACCCGGAACGGGTTCTTGAAGCCGCGCAGCTTCGGCGTCCGCATGTGGAACGGAAGCTGGCCACCCTGGAAGCCGGGGCGGACCGAGTAGCGGGCCTTCGTACCCTTGGTACCGCGACCGGCCGTCTTACCCTTGGAACCCTCACCGCGTCCGACGCGGGTCTTGTCCTTCTTGGAACCGGCGGCCGGACGGAGGTGGTGCACCTTCAGGACCTGCTCGCGGGGAGCCGCGACGTCCTTCTTGGGCGCAGCCTTCTTCGCGGCGGGCTTGGCGGCGACGGTGTCGTCGCTCTTGGCAGCAGCGGTCTTGTCGGCAGCGGCCTTCGCCGGAGCCTTCTTGGCCGGAGCCTTCTTCTCGGCGGCCGGCTTATCGGCGGCAGCCTTGGTGGTCGCCGCCTTGGTGGCGGGCTTCTTGGCGGCCGGCTTCTCGGCAGCCTCGTTCTTCGGCTTGTCGTCAGCCATTAGTCAATCTCCTCGACCTTCACCAGGTGAGCGACGGTGTTGACGTACCCGCGGTTCTGCGGGGTGTCCTCGCGGACGACGACGTCACCGATTCGCTTGAGTCCCAGACTGCGCAGCGTGTCGCGCTGGTACTGCTTCTCGCTCACTTTCGACTTGATCTGCGTGATCTTCAGACGCGCAGCCATCAGGCACCTGCCTTCGCGGTAGCGGCGGCCTCAGCCGCACGGGCCTCGATCTGCAGCAGCTTCTCGGGGGCGACACGGTCGTAGTCCAGACCACGACGGGCGGCGACCGCACGCGGCTCTTCGAGCTGCTTGAGAGCCTCCACCGTCGCGTGGACGATGTTGATCGTGTTCGACGAGCCGAGCGACTTGCTGAGGACGTCGTGGATGCCGGCGCACTCCAGGACGGCGCGCACCGGACCACCGGCGATAACACCGGTACCGGCGGCAGCCGGACGGAGGAGAACCACACCGGCGGCCGCCTCACCCTGCACGGGGTGCGGGATGGTGCTGCCGACGCGCGGGACGCGGAAGAAGTTCTTCTTCGCCTCCTCGACACCCTTCGAGATCGCGAGCGGAACCTCGCGGGCCTTGCCGTAGCCGACGCCCACCAGACCGTTGCCGTCGCCGACGACGACGAGAGCGGTGAAGCTGAAGCGACGACCACCCTTGACGACCTTCGACACGCGGTTGATGGTCACGACGCGCTCGAGGAACTGGCTCTTGTCCGCGTCACGGCTACCGCGGTCGCGGTTCGGGTTGCGCTCCCGGCCACCCCGACGAGGCTCACGCTCGTTCGAGTTCTTGGTCGAGGCTGCGGTCTCGACCGGCTGCGCGGTCTCCACGGCCTGCTCTGCCACGGTCTGCTCCTTGTTGTTTTCGTCGCTCACAGGTTCAATCCACCCTCTCGAGCTCCCTCGGCGACAGCAGCGACGCGACCCGCGTACTTGCTGCCACCACGGTCGAACACGACGGCTTCGACACCGGCGCTCTTCGCGCGCTCGGCGACGAGCTCACCGACCTTGCGGGCCTTGGCGGTCTTGTCGCCGTCGAAGCCGCGCAGGTCCTGCTCCATGGTCGACGCGGACGCGAGGGTGTGACCCTGCGCGTCGTCGACGATCTGGACGAAGACGTGGCGAGCGGAACGCGTCACGACCAGGCGCGGACGAGCCGCGGTGCCCTCGATCTTCTTGCGAAGGCGGGTGTGACGGCGGTCGCGAGCGGCCGCCTTGCTCTTTCCTCTGGTACCCAGAGCCATGATTACTTACCAGCCTTTCCGGCCTTGCGACGCACGACCTCGCCGGCGTAGCGCACACCCTTGCCCTTGTAGGGCTCGGGCTTGCGGATCTTGCGGATGTTGGCGGCGACCTCACCGACGGCCTGCTTGTCGATGCCGGTGACCGTCAGCTTGTTGTTGCCCTCGACCGTGAACGTGATGCCGGTCGGCGGCTCGACCGTCACCGGGTGCGAGAAGCCGAGCGCGAACTCGACGGCCGCACCCTTCTGCGCGACGCGGTAACCGGTGCCGACGATCTCGAGGCCCTTGGAGTAGCCCTCGGTGACGCCGATGATGTTGTTGTTGATCAGGGTGCGGGTCAGGCCGTGGAGCGAACGCGATGCGCGCTCGTCGTCCGGACGGGTGACCAGGACCTGGCCATCCTCGAGCTTGACCTCGATCGGGGTGGCGACGGTGAGGCTGAGCTCGCCCTTCGGCCCCTTGACGGTGACGGCCTGGCCGTCGATCTTCACATCAACGCCCGCGGGGACGTCGATGGGCAGTCTTCCAATACGCGACATGGCGGGTTACCACACGTAGGCGAGGACTTCCCCACCCACGCCCTTCTTCTCAGCCTCACGGTCGGTCAGAAGACCGGAGGAGGTGGACAGGATGGCGACGCCGAGCCCGCCGAGCACCTTGGGGAGCTCCGTGGACTTCGCGTAGACGCGAAGGCCGGGCTTCGAGACGCGCTTGATACCGGCGATGGAACGCTCGCGGTTCGGACCGAACTTCAGCTGAAGGGTCAGGGTCTTGCCGACGCGGGCGTCAGCGATGTCCCAGCCGGAGATGTAGCCCTCGGTGGTGAGGATCTCGGCGATGTGGGCCTTGAGCTTGGAGTGCGGCATCGACACGGTGTCGTGGTGCGCCGAGTTCGCGTTGCGCAGTCTGGTCAGCATGTCTGCGACCGGATCTGTCATTGTCATTGCGGTTTTCCTTCGTACACCAGGTTTCGTTCAGCCGTTACACGACTGACGACCTGTGGTGGAAGTGGGCCGGCCGGGACGGCCGGCCCACAAAGAGACAAGGCTACTAGGTTTTTACTAGTTGGTCGTCTCGGCCGAACGGAAGGGGAAGCCGAGCTGCTTCAGGAGCGCGCGACCCTCCTCGTCGTTCTTGGCGGTGGTCACGACCGTGATGTCCATACCGCGGACGCGGTCGATCCGGTCCTGGTTGATCTCGTGGAACATCGACTGCTCCGTGAGACCGAACGTGTAGTTGCCGTTGCCGTCGAACTGCTTGTCCGAGAGACCGCGGAAGTCGCGGATACGGGGCAGGGCGAGCGAGAGCAGGCGGTCGAGGAACTCCCACATGCGGTCGCCGCGCAGAGTGACGTGCGCGCCGATCGGCTGACCCTCGCGCAGCTTGAACTGCGCGATGGACTTGCGGGCCTTGGTGACCTGAGGCTTCTGGCCGGTGATGAGGGTGAGGTCTGCGACCGCACCATCGATGACCTTGCCGTCACGAGCCGCCTCGCCGACACCCATGTTGACGACGATCTTCACCAGTCCGGGCACCTGGTGCACGTTGGTGAAACCGAAGTCGCCCTGGAGCTGCTTGGAGATCTCGTTCTTGTACTTCTGCTTCAGGCGCGGCTGGATTTTGCCAGCAGCGGTTGCAGTGTCCGTCATTACAGGTCCTTACCAGACTTCTTGGCGTAACGAACGCGGACCGTCTTGGTGACGCCGTCCTTCGTAACGGTCTCGGTGCGGAAGCCGACGCGGGTCGGCTTCTTGGTCTCGGGGTCGACCAGGGCCACGTTCGAGACGTGGATCGAGGCCTCGTGGGTCTCGATGCCGCCGGTCTTCGTGCCACGCTGCGTCTGGCCGACGCGCACGTGCTTGGTGACGAAGTTGACGCCCTCGACGATCACGCGGTTCTTCTCGACCAGGACCTCGATGACACGACCCTGCTTGCCGCGGTCGCCACCGCGGGCCTGCGAGCGGCCCGTGATGACCTCGACGAGATCGCCCTTCTTGATGTTCGCCATGGCTTACAGCACCTCCGGAGCGAGCGAGATGATCTTCATGAACTTCTTGTCGCGGAGCTCGCGACCGACCGGTCCGAAGATGCGGGTTCCACGGGGGTCGCCGTCGTTCTTCAGAATGACGGCGGCGTTCTCGTCGAACTTGATGTAGGAGCCGTCCGGGCGGCGGGTGTTCTTCCGCACGCGGACGACGACCGCCTTGACGACGTCGCCCTTCTTGACGTTGCCGCCGGGGATCGCGTCCTTGACCGTGGCGACGATGACGTCACCCAGGCCGGCGTAGCGACGGCTCGAACCGCCGAGAACACGGATGGTGAGGAGCTCCTTGGCACCCGTGTTGTCGGCGACCTTGAGTCGGGATTCCTGCTGAATCACTTGGCCTTCTCCAGAATCTCAACCAGGCGCCACCGCTTGCTGGCGCTCAGGGGGCGGGTCTCGTTGATGAGAACCAGGTCGCCGATGCCGGCGGAGTTGTTCTCGTCGTGCGCCTTCACCTTGGAGGTGCGGCGGAGGACCTTGCCGTACAGGGGGTGCTTCACGCGGTCCTCGACCTCGACGACGATGGTCTTGTCCATCTTGTCGCTGGTCACGTAACCACGGCGGGCCTTGCGGTACCCGCGGACGAGGGCCTCGTCGGCCGCCGTCTCCTCGGCCTTGGCGGCCTTGGTGGACTCAGCCATTACTTGGCCTCCTCAGTCTCGTTCTCGGCGACCTCGGCGGCCGCGGGGGCCTCCTTCTTCGCCTTCGTCTTCTTGGCGGCCTTCGCGTCAGCGACCTCGGCCGGAGCCGGGGTGGCGCGGATGCCGAGCTCGCGCTCGCGGATGACCGTGTAGATGCGAGCGATGTCGCGCTTCACGGCACGCAGGCGGCCGTGGCTCTCGAGCTGGCCGGTGGCCGACTGGAAGCGCAGGTTGAACAGCTCTTCCTTGGCCTTCTTCAGCTCGTCGACCAGACGCTCGTCTTCGAAAGTGTCGAGCTCGCTCGAGGCGAGCTCCTTGGAACCGATCGCCATTACGCGTCGCCCTCCTCGCGCTTGATGATGCGTGCCTTGAGGGGCAGCTTGTGAATTGCACGGGTCATCGCCTCACGGGCGAGGTCCTCGGAAACGCCCGAGACCTCGAAGAGGACGCGACCCGGCTTGACGTTGGCGACCCACCACTCGGGCGAACCCTTACCGGAACCCATGCGGGTCTCGGCCGGCTTCTTGGTGAGCGGACGGTCGGGGTAGATGTTGATCCACACCTTGCCGCCACGCTTGATGTGACGCGTCATGGCGATACGAGCGGACTCGATCTGACGGTTGGTCACATAAGCGGGGGTCAGGGCCTGGATGCCGAACTCGCCGAACGACACCTTCGTGCCACCGGTCGCCTGGCCGCTACGGCCGGGGTGGTGCTGCTTGCGGTGCTTGACTCTACGTGGGATCAACATGGTTATGCCTCAACTCCTGCTGCGGCCGGCGCGGTCTCCGCGGCAGGGGCGTTGCCCCGGCCACCGCGACGCGGACGGTCGTTGCGCTCGCGCGACGGCTTGGCGTTCGCCTGCTCGCGAGCGAGTTCCTTGTTCGTGATGTCGCCCTTGTAGATCCACACCTTGACACCGATGCGACCGAAGGTGGTCTTGGCCTCGTAGAAGCCGTAGTCGATGTTGGCGCGGAGCGTGTGGAGCGGCACACGACCTTCGCGGTAGAACTCCGAGCGGCTCATCTCGGCGCCGCCGAGACGGCCGGACACCTGGATGCGGACACCCTTGGCGCCGGCGCGCTGGGCGCCCTGCAGGCCCTTGCGCATCGCGCGGCGGAACGCCACACGTGCGGCGAGCTGCTCGGCGATGCCCTGGGCGACGAGCTGAGCGTCGGCCTCGGGGTTCTTGACCTCGAGGATGTTCAGCTGGATCTGCTTGCCCGAGAGCTTCTCGAGGTCGGCGCGGATGCGCTCGGCCTCGGCGCCACGACGACCGATCACGATGCCCGGACGGGCGGTGTGGATGTCGACGCGGACGCGGTCGCGGGTGCGCTCGATCTCGATGCGGGACACGCCCGCGCGGTCGAGCGACGTCTTGAGCAGCGTGCGGATCTTGACGTCCTCAGCGAGGTAGTCGCTGTAACGCTGACCCTTCTTCGTGCTGTCGGAGAACCAGCGCGACACGTGGTCGGTCGTGATTCCCAGACGGAAGCCGTACGGGTTGACTTTCTGACCCATTAGTTGCTCGCCTTCTTCGTAGCCTTGGCGTCCTCGACCTCATCCGGCGTCGCGAGGACGATCGTGATGTGGCTGGTGCGCTTGTTGATGCGGAAGGCCCGACCCTGTGCTCGCGGCTGGAACCGCTTGAGGGTGGTGCCCTCGTCGACGAAGGCGCGGCTCACGTAGAGGTCCTGCTCGTCCAGGTAGGTGTTGGACTGGTCGGCCTTGACCCGCGCGTTCGCGATCGCCGAGGCGACCAGCTTGTACACGGGCTCGCTCGCGCTCTGCGGCGCGAACTTCAGGATGGCCAGGGCCTCCTGGGCCTGCTTGCCGCGGATCAGGTTGACGACGCGGCGGGCCTTCATGGGGGTGACGCGGATGTGTCGCACGCGTGCGATCGACTCCACCATTTCTCTCCTCCTTTTCGCCTCCGCGTTAGCGGCGGCGACCCTTCTTGTCGTCCTTCACGTGGCCGCGGAAGGTACGGGTCGGCGCGAACTCGCCGAGCTTGTGACCGACCATGGTCTCGGTGACGAACACCGGGATGTGCTTGCGACCGTCGTGCACCGCGATGGTGTGACCCAGCATGGCCGGGACGATCATCGAGCGGCGCGACCAGGTCTTGATCACGTTCTTGCTGTTGGCCTCGTTCGCGGCGACCACCTTGCGAAACAGGTGCTCGTCGACGAAGGGGCCCTTCTTGAGACTGCGTGGCATCTTCTCGAACTCCTACTTGCGCTTCTTGCCGGCGTTGCGGCGGCGAACGATGAGCTTGTCGCTCTCCTTGTTGGGGTGACGCGTGCGGCCTTCCTTCTGGCCCCACGGGCTGACCGGGTGGCGACCACCGGAGGTCTTGCCCTCACCACCACCGTGCGGGTGGTCGATCGGGTTCATCGCGACACCACGCACGGTCGGGCGGACGCCCTTCCAGCGCATGCGGCCGGCCTTGCCCCAGTTGATGTTCGACTGCTCGGCGTTGCCGACCTCGCCGATGGTCGCGCGGCAGCGCGCATCGACGTTGCGGACCTCGCCCGAGGGGAGGCGCAGCTGGGCGTAGGGGCCGTCCTTCGCGACGAGACGCACCGAAGCGCCCGCCGAACGCGCCATCTTCGCGCCGCCGCCCGGCTTCAGCTCGATCGCGTGGATGACCGTACCGGTGGGGATGTTGCGAAGGGGCATGTTGTTGCCCGGCTTGATGTCCGAACCGGCGCCCGACTCGACGATGTCGCCCTGCTTGAGGCCCTGCGGCGCCAGGATGTAGCGCTTGGTGCCGTCGAGGAAGTGGAGCAGCGCGATGCGAGCGGTGCGGTTGGGGTCGTACTCGATGTGAGCGACCTTGGCGTTCACGCCGTCCTTGTCATTGCGACGGAAGTCGATGACGCGGTACTGGCGCTTGTGGCCACCACCGATGTGACGGGTCGTGATGCGGCCCTGGTTGTTACGACCACCGGTCTTCGACAGCGGACGGAGAAGGGACTTCTCCGGCGTCGAGCGGGTGATCTCGGCGAAGTCAGCGACCGAGGAGCCGCGACGACCCGGGGTCGTGGGCTTGTAATTGCGAATAGCCATGTCTGTTTTCCTCTAGTCCTTCGCTCAGCCGACGGCCGTGAAGATGTCGATGGAACCGGACTTCAGCGTGACGATGGCACGCTTCGTGTCCTTGCGCTTGCCGAGGCCGAACTTGGTGCGGCGGGTCTTGCCCTGACGGTTCAGGGTGTTGATCGACGCGACCTCGACCTTGAAGATCGACTCGATGGCGAGCTTGATCTCGGTCTTGTTCGAACGCGGGTCGACGAGGAAGGTGTACTTGCCCTCGTCGATCAGGCCGTAGCTCTTCTCAGAGACGACCGGGGCGATGATGACGTCGCGCGGGTCCTTGTTCAGGGCGGCCATTACGCGTCCACCTCTTCCTTCTTCGGCGCCGTCTTCGCGGCGATGAAGCCCTCGAGCGCGGCCTGGGTGAAGACGATGTCGTCGCTCACCAGCACGTCGTAGGCGTTCAGCTGGTCGTAGGTCAGCACGTGCACGTTCGGCACGTTGCGGACGCTCTTGAAGCCGTTCAGGTCGTCACGCTCGAGCACGATGAGCACGTGCTTCGAGGTCGCGACGCCGTTCAGCAGCTCCACGACGGCCTTGGTCGAGGGGACCTCGCCGACGGTGAGCGCCTGGAGGGCGTGGATGCGGCTGCCGCGGGCGCGGTCCGAGAGAGCACCGAGCAGAGCAGCGGCGATCATCTTCTTCGGGGTGCGCTGCGAGTAGTCGCGCGGGTTCGGTCCGTGGACGATGCCACCGCCGGTCATCTGAGGGGCACGGATCGAGCCCTGACGAGCGCGACCGGTTCCCTTCTGCTTGAACGGCTTGCGGCCGGCGCCGGAGACCTCGCCACGGCTCTTCACCTTGTGGGTGCCCTGACGCGCTGCGGCGAGCTGGGCGGTGACCACCTGGTGGATCAGCGGGATGTTGGTCTGGACGTCGAACAGGGCCTCGGGGAGCTCGATGGAGCCGGCCTTCTTGCCCTGGAGGTCGAGGACGTCAATCGAGGTAGCCATCTAACTAGGCCCCCTTCACTGCGTTGCGGACGAAAACGATGCGGCCACGAGCACCGGGAACGGCACCCTTGACCAGCAGCAGGCCCTTCTCGGCGTCGACGGCCTGCACCTTGAGGTTCAGGACGGTGACGCGCTCGCCACCCATGCGACCGGCCATGCGCATGCCCTTGAAGACACGGCTCGGGGTCGAGGAGGCGCCGATGGAGCCCGGCTTGCGGTGGTTGCGGTGCGCACCGTGCGAAGCGGAGACGCCCTGGAAGTTGTGGCGCTTCATGACACCGGCGAAGCCCTTGCCCTTCGAGGTGCCGACGACGTCGACCAGCTGGCCGGCCTCGAACGTGCCCTCGACGGTGAGCTCCTGGCCGGCGCTGTAGTCGGCCGCGTCCGCGGTGCGGACCTCGGTGAGGTGACGGCGCGGCGTGACGCCGGCCTTGTCGAAGTGGCCGGCGGCCGGCTTGTTCACCTTGCGCGGGTCGACCTGGCCGTAGGCGATCTGGACGGCGTTGTAGCCATCGGCCTCGGGGGTGCGGACCTGGGTCACGACGTTCGGCGTGATCTCGATGACGGTCACGGGGATGAGCTTGTTGTTCTCGTCCCAGACCTGGGTCATCCCGAGCTTCTTGCCGAGGAGGCCCTTGGAGGACTTGTGCTCAGCGGCTGCTTTGTTGACGTTAGGCATGGCACTCCCCCTTAGAGCTTGATCTCGATGTTGACGTCCGCCGGCAGGTCGAGACGCATGAGCGAGTCGACGGCCTTCGGGGTCGGGTCGATGATGTCGATCAGCCGCTTGTGCGTGCGCATCTCGAAGTGCTCGCGGCTGTCCTTGTACTTGTGGGGCGAACGGATGACGCACACCACGTTCTTCTCGGTGGGAAGGGGCACCGGGCCGACGACGGTCGCGCCGGCACGGGTCACCGTGTCGACGATCTTGCGCGCCGAGGTGTCGATGACCTCGTGGTCGTACGACTTAAGCCGAATGCGGATCTTCTGTCCCGCCATGTCTGACTCTCTCTCTTGTTATGGCGTCGTACGAGTCGGATCCTCTCGGAGCCGATTCGCATTGGACGCGGTGCGACGAACGCAGGGGAACGCCACTATTCTTCTGTCAACTCTCCGACCCCCGCGCTCGGGCGTGTCGCCCGAATCGAGGACAGAGAAAGCCCCTGGTCCCCGAGGGTGGTCGATTTGAGCGTGTCCTGCTGCCTGCGGCCTAACCATCTGCCCGCCGGCCTCGAGAGGCCTCGCGGTGGGCTATGCACTGCCTGGCAGTGATCCGGCCGGGACGCGCGTGAGCGCAGCCGTCCGGAATGTTGAACTAGACAAGTTTGCCAGATCCCAGCGCAAGCTGCAACCCGGGCGTGTCGCACGGCGTGGCGCGCTCTCTGCGGAGTCGATTGCGGCCCTCCGGTACGTCTGCGCATGCTCGCCGCAGCGCAATCGTACCTAGGCGCAGCACTCACTCCATAGGGTGCGATGGTCGATGGGGAGACCTGCGGCGGCCAGGTGGGCCGCGAGTGCTTCGGGGTCGATCGCGGTGGTCCAGCGCCAGCGGACGACCCGCAGTCCGAGCGCCCGCAGCCGGTCCTCCCGGACCTTCTCGTCGAGCACGACCCGCTCTGCCGAGCGGCCACCGCGAAGCTCGGCGTCGAGATACTTGGCGTCACCGTCCGCCTCGCCGACCACCCCGAACGCCGGCCATGCGAAGTCGACGCGGCCGATCAGACCGGCGCTGTCCGAATACGGCATCTGAAGGGCGGGCTGCGGCACTCCCCCGGCGTGCATGCTGACTCGACTGACGGACTCGAGGGGCGACTCCGCCCGCGCATCCGCGAAGGCGATCACCTCCTGGGCTCGTCGATGACCGCGCATCGGCTGGGCGCGGAGCCAGGCCTCGAGCAGAGCGAGTCGGGGCGAGCCGGCGCGAACGACGGCGTCGCCCACGACGACCGCGTCGGGCCGGGATGCCGTGGCAGCGAGGTCGATGGCCGTGCGAGGGAGGGAAGTGGCTCGGAGGCCGTCGACCTCCACGATGTCCCCGGCTCCAACTTCGCGCGAGTGTGCGACCACGGCGCGGGCCGAGCGGCCCCCGCTCGTGCTCCCGACGCTCACATGAATGCGCTCCGGAACGCCGCCGATCATCGGAAGTCCGTGCAGCACCGCTGCCGATTGATGAGAGAACAGCGGAGGCTGCTTCCGGGTGCGAGCGAAAGCGATCATCCGCAGGCGGTAGCGACCGAGAGCATCGAGCTCGTCCCAGTCCTCCCGACGGACGTACACGCCGCGCCCTACTCGGACTTCGCTGCCCGCGAGGGCGGCCCGCGCGTGCTGGTGGCGTGTGTCCGCCAGGTCACGCAGGTCGCGGGTCAGAACAAGAGGCGCGTGCGTACGGTCGATCGTCATCGGTCCGGTCTACCCGGGGACGGGGGCGCACGGGCCCCGCCGGCACGTTCTGTGGAGGGGCGCTCCTCCGAAGTGCCCTGTGAGCGATTGAGTAACTGCTGCGCCGCGGTACGTTTGCGCGCCGGCGAACGGGGGCAGACGTACCCGGGAGGCGCACTCACCCGGCAACGAGGGAGCGGGGCCGGCGTATCGCCGGCCCCGCTCGAGCAGCGCCTCGCGCCGCTGCTCCGTTAGATTCAAGACCGCTTACGCGGTGTCCGAACTCTCCGTCCGTGATCCGGTCAGCGGCTTGGGCTGGTTTGCGAGGTCTTGGATTGCCATAGGCGTCTCCCTCCATCGACGGATCCGTCCGGTTGGAACGGTGAATCCATACTGCGCCTCCGGAGCGCCGAGGTAAAGCCCGGGTTAACGAAAGAAGGGCCGGGCCCGAAGGCCCGACCCTCTTCCGAGTCAGTCGAAGGAAACGACTACTTGATGATCTTGGTCACCGTACCGGCGCCCACGGTGCGGCCACCCTCACGGATGGCGAAGCCGAGGCCCTCCTCCATGGCGATCGGCTGGATCAGCTCGACCGTCATGTCGGTGGTGTCGCCGGGCATGACCATCTCGGTGCCCTCGGGCAGCGAGATGACGCCGGTGACGTCGGTGGTCCGGAAGTAGAACTGCGGACGGTAGTTCGTGTAGAAGGGGTTGTGACGGCCGCCCTCCTCCTTCGAGAGGATGTAGGCAGTGCCCTCGAAGTTCGTGTGCGGCGTGACCGAACCCGGCTTCACGACGACCTGACCGCGCTCGACGTCCTCGCGCTTGGTGCCACGGAGGAGCAGACCACAGTTCTCGCCGGCCCAGGCCTCGTCGAGCTGCTTGTGGAACATCTCGATACCCGTGACGGTGGTCTTCTGCGTCGGGCGGATGCCGACGATCTCGACCTCGGAGTTGATGGCCAGCGTGCCACGCTCGGCGCGGCCCGTGACGACGGTTCCACGACCGGTGATCGTGAAGACGTCCTCGATCGGCATCAGGAACGGCTTGTCCTTGTCGCGCACCGGGTCCGGGATGGACTCGTCGACGGCCTCCATGAGCTCGACGATCGACTGCACCCACTTCTCGTCGCCCTCGAGAGCCTTGAGGCCCGAGACGCGGACGACCGGAGCGTCGTCACCCGGGAAGTCCTGGCTCGAGAGGAGCTCGCGGACCTCGAGCTCGACGAGCTCCAGGATCTCCTCGTCGTCGACCATGTCGGACTTGTTCAGCGCGACGAGCAGGTACGGCACGCCGACCTGCTTGGCGAGCAGAACGTGCTCACGGGTCTGAGCCATCGGACCGTCGGTGGCGGCGACCACGAGGATCGCACCGTCCATCTGAGCGGCGCCGGTGATCATGTTCTTGATGTAGTCGGCGTGACCCGGGGCGTCAACGTGCGCGTAGTGGCGCTTCGGCGTCTCGTACTCGACGTGCGAGATGTTGATCGTGATACCACGCTGACGCTCTTCCGGAGCCGAGTCGATCGACGCGAAGTCGCGCTGAACGTTGGTCGCCGACGGGTACTTGTCAGCAAGCACCTTGGAGATCGCCGCGGTGAGCGTCGTCTTGCCGTGGTCGACGTGACCGATGGTTCCGATGTTGACGTGCGGCTTAGTCCGCTCGAACTTGGCCTTAGCCACTGGGTCCTCCTCAGGACTCTCGTGTAGATGTCCCGGTCGATGGATTTCGACCGGCAGACCTACGGGATTGGTTTCTTATGTTACGGGATGTTCCGAAAGGGAGCGACCGAGGTCACTCGCCCTTGCTCTTCTGAACGATCTCGTCAGCGACGGCCTTCGGGACCTCCGCGTAGCTGTCGAAGGTCATCGAGTACACCGCACGGCCCGACGTCTTGGAACGCAGGTCGCCGATGTATCCGAACATCTCCGACAGGGGGACGTTGGCGCGGATGACCTTGACGCCACTCGCCTCCTCCATCGACTGGATCTGACCACGACGGGAGTTGAGGTCACCGATCACATCGCCCATGTACTCCTCGGGCGTGCGCACCTCGACCGCCATGAGCGGCTCGAGGAGCACGGGGTTCGCCTTGCGAGCGGCCTCCTTGTAGGCCATCGATCCGGCGATCTTGAACGCCATCTCCGAGGAGTCGACGTCGTGCGAGGCACCGTCGACGAGCGTCGCCTTGACGCCCACCGTCGGGAAGCCGGCGAGCACGCCGACCTGCATCGCGTCCTGGATGCCCGCGTCGACCGAACCGATGTACTCGCGCGGAACGCGACCACCCGTCACGGCGTTGACGAACTCGTAGGACGTCTCGGGGGTGACCTCCATCGGCTCGAGAGTGATCTGCACCTTTGCGAACTGACCGGAACCACCGGTCTGCTTCTTGTGGGTGTAGTCGTACTTCTCGACCGTGCGACGGAGCGTCTCGCGGTAGGCCACCTGCGGCTTGCCGACGTTGGCCTCGACGTTGAACTCGCGCTTCATGCGGTCCACGAGGATGTCGAGGTGCAGCTCGCCCATGCCCTTGATGACCGTCTGACCGGTCTCCTGGTTCTGCTCGGTGCGGAACGTCGGGTCCTCTTCGGCGAGCTTCTGGATCGCGGTACCCAGCTTCTCCTGGTCGGCCTTGGTCTTCGGCTCGATGGCGACCTCGATGACCGGCTCCGGGAACGTCATCGACTCGAGGACGACCTGGTTGTCCGGGTCGCACAGGGTGTCGCCGGTGGTGGTGTCCTTGAGGCCGATGACCGCGTAGATGTTGCCGGCGGTGACGAAGTCGACCGGGTTCTCCTTGTTGGCGTGCATCTGGAAGATCTTGCCGATGCGCTCCTTCTTGCCCTTGGTCGAGTTCACGACCGCGGCACCGGAGTCGACACGGCCCGAGTACACGCGCACGTAGGTCAGACGCCCGAAGAACGGGTGGACCGCGACCTTGAACGCCAGGGCCGAGAACGGCTCGGTGGCGTCGGCGTGACGGAGGATGACCTTCTCCTCGTCGCGCGGGTCGTGCGCCTCGATGGCAGGCACGTCGAGCGGCGACGGGAGGTAGTCGATGACGGCGTCGAGCATCGGCTGCACGCCACGGTTCTTGAACGCCGAGCCGCAGAGGACCGGGTAGATCTCGCTGTTCACGGTGAGCTTGCGGATGGCGCCCTTGATCTCGGCGACCGTGAGCTCCTCGCCGCCGAAGAACTTCTCGAGCAGCGCGTCGTCGGTCTCGGCGACGGTCTCGAGGAGGGTCTGACGGTACTCCTCGGCCTTCTCGACGAGGTCGGCGGGGATCTCCTCGATGGCGTACTTCGCACCCATCTGCACGTCACCCTTGGCGTCTCCGCGCCAGGTGAGCGCGCGCATCTCGACCAGGTCGACGACGCCCTCGAAAGCGGACTCGGAGCCGATCGGGAGCTGGAGGACCAGCGGCTTGGCGCCGAGGCGCTTCACGATGGTGTCGACGGTGAAGTAGAAGTCAGCGCCGAGCTTGTCCATCTTGTTGACGAAGCAGATGCGCGGGACGTTGTACTTGTCGGCCTGGCGCCAGACGGTCTCGGACTGGGGCTCGACGCCCTCCTTGCCGTCGAAGACGGCGACGGCGCCGTCGAGGACGCGGAGCGAACGCTCCACCTCGACGGTGAAGTCCACGTGACCGGGGGTGTCGATGATGTTGATCTGGTTCTTGTTCCAGAAGCAGGTCACGGCCGCGGACGTGATGGTGATGCCGCGCTCCTTCTCCTGCTCCATCCAGTCGGTGGTCGACGCGCCGTCGTGCGTCTCACCGATCTTGTGGTTGACGCCCGTGTAGAACAGGATGCGCTCGGTCGTGGTGGTCTTGCCGGCATCGATGTGGGCCATGATGCCGATGTTGCGGACCTTTGTCAGGTCGGTGAGCACGTCCTGTGCCACAGGGTTCCTCCGAAAGAGTAGAGAGTGGAAGGGGCGCCGGCCGGGCGCAGCCCCAGAGGGTGCAACGCCCAGCCGACGGAAATCATTACCAGCGGTAGTGCGCGAAGGCCTTGTTCGACTCGGCCATCTTGTGCGTGTCCTCGCGACGCTTCACAGCGGCGCCGAGGCCGTTCGATGCGTCGAGGATCTCGTTGGTGAGACGCTCGGTCATCGTCTTCTCGCGACGACCCTTGGCGTAGCTGGTGAGCCAGCGCAGCGCGAGGGTGTTCGCGCGGTGCGGCTTGACCTCGACCGGCACCTGGTAGGTCGAGCCACCGACGCGGCGGCTGCGGACCTCGAGGGTCGGGCGGATGTTGTCGAGAGCCTTCTTGAGCGTGGTGACCGCGTCATTGCCCGACTTGGAGGAGACACCCTCGAGCGCGTCGTAGACGATGCGCTCGGCGAGGCCCTTCTTGCCGTCGAGGAGGATCTTGTTGACGAGCTGGCTGACGACCGGCGAACCGTAGACCGGGTCGGCGACGACGGGACGCTTCGGAGCGGGACCCTTGCGAGGCATTACTTCTTCTCCATCTTCGCGCCGTAGCGGCTGCGAGCCTGCTTGCGGTTCTTGACGGCCTGGGTGTCCAGGGCGCCGCGGACGATCTTGTAACGGACGCCGGGGAGGTCCTTCACACGGCCGCCGCGGACGAGCACCATCGAGTGCTCCTGCAGGTTGTGGCCCTCACCGGGGATGTACGCGGTGACCTCGGTCCCGTTGGAGAGCTTGACGCGCGCGACCTTGCGGAGCGCGGAGTTCGGCTTCTTCGGGGTGGTGGTGTAGACGCGGGTGCACACGCCGCGCTGCTGGGGGTTGGCCTTCAGGGCGGGAGCCTTGGTCTTGGTGACCTTCGGCGTCCGGCCCTTTCGAACCAACTGCTGAATGGTAGGCACTGAACTTCTCCTTTTATGGACTGCACGGTGACAGTTGTTGCTTGTCCCATGACCGATCAACCCGTCTCCGGGCGTCTCAGTCGTCTGGGGAATCGACCGACGATCGAAATCTCGCCGCCGATATGCCGTGGGGGCCGGAATCCCGTGCGGTCTTCCTGCCCATCGGATGAGTACGTGCCAGCTCGCCCGCTCCTCCATCGCTGGTCCCATTTCTGGGCACGGAACGAGCGCGCAGCAGAGCGCACACCCGATAAATGTTATCGTCCGCGCCCCTCCCGGTCAAATGAACGGGGCTGTGCTAGGGCGCCGTCCGCGCAGGGCGAAACCGCGACGGGCGCTCACTCGTCGTCATCCCCCTCCCAGGGCCAACGCGGTCTGCCCCGCTGGGCGAAGCGGCCGACCAGCACCAGCTGGTAGAGCAGGGTGACGACGAAGGCCGCGATCCCGACGAGCACGGCGTACCAGCTGCCGAACTGGCCCGCGGCGAAGAGCACGGCGCGCAGCGACTGCGACGGGTCACCCGCGATGCCGGCGACCGCTCCCGCGACCACGTAGACGAGGTAGCAGACCAGCCCGATGAGAAGAGCGTTCCCCGCGGAGACGCGCTGGCGATCGGCGGGCACGCGCGTCCCCCGGGCGATCAATGCGAGGAGGAGCGCGAGCACCGCAGCGCCGACCATGATCGGCCCGACGAGCGTTCCGATCGCGGGATCGGCGACGACCTCCGTGTTCGTCGCGAGGGAGAGCAGGCCGAAGCCCGCGACGATCAGCGCGAGGTAGAGGCCCGCGGCGAACAACGCCACGATGGTCGCATACGCGCGTTCGTCACGCATGACCGCCGGCTCAGTACCCCTGCTGCGTGGCGTAGGCGGCGACGGCCTGGTTCTGGGCGTCGGCGACCTGCTGCTCGTAGTCCGCCTGCGCCTCCGCATTGCGGGCCTTCAGCTTGCGGCCCCGCGCTGCGAGCCAGGCGCCCGTCCAGACCGAGATCTCGCGGGCGATGACGCCGGCGAGCACGGCGAACGGGTTCAGCCAGGCGCTGCGGAGCAGGATGGCGAACTCGGCCGGCGTGCGCTCCCAGTAGTGCGCGTCGACCAGGTAGGCGCCGACGTAGGTGAAGTAGACGAACACCGCCACGACGAGGCCGCCGAGGATGTACGCCCACCAGCGCGAGCGGTTGACGATCTGCACCAGGACGACCATGCCCACGAAGAACGCGACGACCGGCACCCAGCCCGAGATCTGCTGCGTGTAGTACTCGAGGAGCGCCTGCAGGTACTCGTTGCTGGGCGTCAGCAGGGCGCCCACCACGACGACCGCGACGCTCCAGAGCAGGGCGAACGCGACCGTCCCGACCAGGACGATCAGGATGCCCGTGCCGCGGTTGCTCTTGCGCTTCGGCGGCTCGGGGCGCTGCAGGAAGATCGGCGCCACCGGCTGCGGCTGCAGCGGGACGGGCGCTCCGGTCTGCTCCGGCGCCCACGCGGTCCCGGCCACCGGCGCGGTGCCGTAGGCGGCGGTCGCGGCCGGAGCGGTCTGCGCTTCCGCCGCGGCGGCCGCGGCGACGATCGGTGCGGCGGCCTCCGCCGGCGACGCGGTGTCGACCGTGGCGGAGCCGGCCGCGGTGGCCCCGGCCTCCCCCGGCTGGGCCGCGGTCCGGGCGACGGCTGCGGCGATGTCGTCCTCGGTGCTGACGACGGGCTCCGGCTCGGTGACGGCGGCGGGCGCCTGCGCTGCCGGAGCGGGCGTGACGGCGGGCGCGGGCGCTGCGCTCCGGGCCGACTCATCGGCCGCGGCGCCGGCGGCCTCGGCGGCCGGGCGGTTCACGTGGCCGCGAGCGGACACCGGGCTCGACGGCGGGTCGACGACCTCGGGGTCGCTGTCATGCGCCTCCGCGGCGGCCGATGCGGCCGCACCCGTCGCGGGCTCGACGGGCGTGGCCCGCTGCTCGCCCGTGTCCGCGGACGCGGGATCGGGTGTCGTGTCGCTCATCATGGCACCTCCAGAGGCCCGGCGGGCCCGTCGTGAGGCCCACTGTAGCAACGGGGCGGTGGATGTCGAGGGAGGCGGAGCGGGGCTCGGTCAGCTCATTTCGACGCTTGGGCGGGCGCGTCCGTGCTCGTGCCCGGGGTCGCCGGCGCCCCGCCGTCCTGGCCTTCGGGTGTGAGCGAGAAGACGTACCCGGAGACTTTCGCATCCAGTGTCCCCGCCGGAGCAGCGGTATCGGCGGCAGGAACGGTACTGAATGACGTCACGAGGAAGAGTCGTGCGCCCGACTGCAGGCCGCTGACGAAGTTCAGGATGTCGCCGTACTGACCACGCACCGTCACGGATACCGGGCGGGCCGCGAAGTTCGTCGCCGTGATCAGCGAGCTCACGACCGGGGGCACCCCGGCTGCCGTCGCCGCCGGCGTCGGCGTGGGGGCGGGAGTCGCGCCCGATGTCGGTGCCGGCGTGCTCGCCGGCGCGGCGGCGGGCGGTGCGACCGGAGAGTAGGCGACGGCGTCGGAGAAGGCCTGGTCGACGCAGACGACGTTCGACGCCGTGTAGAGCGCATTCAACTGGTCGATGAAGGCGGGGATGTCGGACCCTTCGGGCACCGAGGCCGCCAGGGACGCGAGCTTGGCCTTCAGCGCCGGCAGGTCCTCGGAGTCCTTCTTCAGTTTCGCGAGCGCCTGCGCATACGTGTCGTTGGTCTGCTGCACGGATGCGGTCTGGGACTCGGCGTCGGCGATGGCCGCGAGCTGCGGCTGCACCCCGAGGAACCAGCCGCCCGCGACGACGAGCGCCATGACGAGGACGCTGCAGATGATCCAGAGCCGGTTCTTGTCCACGATCACTTCTCCTGGGGGTCGAACCGCCGGTCGAAGGCGGTCTCGTTGATGTGCATCGTGATGTCGACCGCGTAGGTCGCGGTCGTCGGATCGAGCGTGACCGACCCCGGCGTCGCATCGGCGAAGCCCGGGAGCGTGGCCAGCGACTTCAGCCACGTGGGCACGACCGGGAGGGTCGGGCTCGATGCCTGGAAGGTCAACGTGGCGACGCGGGACCCTTGCAACGGGACGGTCGGCTGGGCGTAGGTCGCGAGCGGGGTCGCGGAATCGATGGTCACGGTCGCGAGTGTGACGTCCGCCGGGAGGGTGGCCTGCACCTTCTGCAGGTAGTCCTTCCAATCGATCTCGGTGGACGCCCCGACCTGTTGTGCGGCTTCCACCAGGGTGACCTGGTCCTGGACGGTGCGGACCTCCCGGAAGCGGGTCTGTTCCGCGAGCAGCTCAGCCGTATGCGCCTGCGCCGCTGCGAGATCCAGCTGCGCGCGGAAGCCGAGCGCCGCCGTCCCTCCGACGGCCGCGAGAACGATAAGTACGACACCGAGCACACCCCAGAGGAGTGAGCGACGCATGCGCTTGGCGCGCCTCCCGACGAGAACCTCCGGTGGCATCAGCGAGACGCGCGGCTCGCCGCCGACGAGGATCGGCGAGACCGGGGTCTTCGGACCGGCCTGCTTCGCGCCTCCCGTCGCCTGATCCGGCTCGACCGTCGAAGGCGGAGGCCCGTCCGGCGCTCCCGCGGTCCGCTTCTGCTTCGCCGATCCGCCGATCGGTCTGGTCAGCCAGCTCGACTTGGGCGCCGGCGTTCCGGTGCCCGACGACGAGGCCGCTCCTGCGGCGCTCACGCCGCACGCCCGATCGCGAGTCCGAGAGCCACCGTCAGGCTCGTGCGCCTCGCCCTGAGCTCGTCCGCGTCGAGAGTGCGCGACAGCCCGACCGCGAGATACGGATCTCCGACGGCGACCGGCAACCGCGTCATCTCGCCCAGAGCCTCCGCGAAGCCGGGGAGCTGGGCGCCTCCGCCGGTGAGGACCACCCGCTCGAAGCGTGCGTCCGGCCGTGTGTTCACGAAGTAGTTGATCGTGTTCCGCAGGCTCGAGAGCAGTTCGCCGGCCGTCTGATAGATGATCTCGACGGCTCGTTGGTCCTCGATCGTGGAGACCTGCGTCGCCAGGCCGAGCGATCGTTTCAGCTCCTCGGCCTGATGCGGAGCGATCTCCAGCCCGTCTCGCAGCGCCTGCGTCATGTCGGCACCGCCCGTCGGGACGATGCGCACGAATTGCGGGACCCCGGCTGCCGCGATCACCACCGTCGTCGTGTTCGCTCCGATGTCGATCACTGCGGAGAAGCCCGTGAGGCCAGACCGGGCTCCGAACACACGGCTGAGTGCGAACGGGATCAGATCGACGTCGACGGGCGTGAGGCCGGCCAGCTCGGCAGCGCGCACGTTGGCGAGCACCGCATCCTTCACTGCCGCGATCAGGAGCCCGTTGACCGTCGGCCCGCTGTCGCCCTGGCCGTACGAGACCGGGTAGAAGTCGAGCAGCGCCTCTGCCACCGGGACGGGGAGCATGTCCTGGACGTGGAACGGCAGCGATTCGCGGATGCGCTCCAACGACATGAGCGGCATGCTCAGGTCGCGGGCGAGCACCCGCTGGTTTCCCATCCCGAGCACGACGTTCCTCGTCTTGAAGCCGCCTTTTCGCCAGAGTTCGCGGAGGGACGCGGCGACGGTGTTCGGCTCGATCACTTCGCCACGGCTCACCGCCCCTTCGGGCAGCGGCATCTCTGCGTGCCGCAGGATCGTGGGCTTCGGTTTGGCCGGATCCGCGACTTCGACGGCACGGAGCATCCCGTTGCCGATGTCCACACCAACGATGCTGGTCGCCATCTTCTCCTCCTCCCCGGCCTCAGCCGAGTCCGATCAGTCGCAGGTAGCCCGCCCAGAGCGGCCCGCCTGCGAGAATTCCGAGCCACGCGCCAGCGAGCATCCATGGACCGAAGGGGATGCCGCTCGTGCGCGTCGCACGCCTGGTCACCGTGAGCGCGATGCCGAACACGCCGCCGAGCACGAAGGCCGCGAACACGCCGATGGCGAGCTGAGCCCAGCCGAGCGATCCGAGATAGAGGCCGAGCACGCCCGCGAGCTTGACGTCGCCGAAGCCCATCCCGCCCGGACGTGCGAGCGCGAGGACGAGATAGAAGAGGAACGCGGCCGCACAACCGACGGCGGCGGAGACGAGCCGGCTCCACTCCCCCTCGAGGATCAGTGCGGTACCGAGCAGAGCGCCCCCGATCGCGTAGGCGGGGAGGACGATCCGGTTCGGCAGCGTGTGCGTGTCGATGTCGATCACGGCGAGCGCCACGCTGATCGCGGCCAGGTACAGGAAGGCGATGAGTGTGATCGCGGCGGGCAGAGGCGCGCGCGTCGAGAACTCCGGGAGGAAGGCGACCGCGACCACGACGAAGAGCACGCCGGTCGCCGCCTCGATGACGGGGTAGCGCCAACTGATCGGCTCACGGCAATCGCGGCACCGGCCCCGGAGAACCAGCCACGAGAGAACCGGGATGTTGTCGTACGGCCTGATCCCCGATCCGCATCCCGGGCAGGCACTGGGCGGGCTCACGAGCGAGCCCCCGATGGGCAGCCGGTAGGCGACCACGTTGAGGAACGACCCGACGGCGAGTCCGAGGGCCCCACCGAGGAGGACCAGGGACCACAGCATCACGGGCATCACGGTTGCACTCATCCTGCTGCGCTCCCGTCCGGCTTGAACGCCTTCGGCACCTCGACGAGAGTGCTCACGCCGTAGCTCGTGGAGACCGGCGACAGGAATTTGGGCGGCGCCGTGTATTTGAAGCGGGGGTCGTAGTTGTAGTTCTTGTCGTACCCGGTGGGCGACGAGCCCGAGGTTCCGACGGTCCCGCGATACTCCTGGGCGATGGCTCCGTAGATGTTGAGGGTGCCGCGCTTGGCCGTGCCTTTGTCGTAGTTCTGCACCATGAAGGTGTGGGCGACGGAGAGGATGGCGGCGTAGATCGTCCGGTTGCTCGGCAGGAGCGGCGTGTTGCCGTTGAACGGGTTCCATACCCAGACGGCGTTGTTGCCGACGAGGCCCAGGATGTCCTTGGTGCTGTCCTGATAGAGCAGGTCACCCGTGATGTAGATGTAGTCCTGGGCGGCCACCGTGATCTGACCGTGCACCGTGCCCTGCACGTAGACGTCGCCCTTCAGGCAGCTGTAGTGCGACGGGTTGGCCGCCGGGACCGTCTCGTTCGCCATCGGGAACTGGACGGTGCCGATCTTCCAGCCGGTACCCGTTGTCGGCGAGTTGAGGCAGGTGAAGTTGGCGGGCCAGGTGTTGGTCGCCCAGCCGTTCGCGTCCGTGGTGCCCGACGGGACGTCCTGCACGTAGATCAGGTTCTGCGGGATGACGTCGATGGTGGCGCCGCCCGTCGACCCCAGCTGACCCGTGGCTGTGCCGGGGACTCCGCACATCGGGTCCTTCTTGGACTGGCCCACGATCGCCGGGTCACCCGAGATCTGGGTGTAATTCGTGAACGGCGACTTCACATTCATCTTGCCGTCGGCGGTGAAGGTGATCACGGTCGGGCCGGTGTAGAGACACCCGGGGCGTTTGACGGAGTCGACGTCGAGGCGCGTCTCCAACTTCATCTGACCATTGGTCTGCGGCATCCCGATCGTGGCGTCCAGCGTCGGAGCACCCTTGTTGAAGGTGGGGTTCGAGCATCCCGACACCTTGGAGTAGTAGGGCGCTTTGGGGTTGGAGGTCGTGACCGGGCCGTTGAACGTCGACCCGCAGATGAGCAGGGTGTCGTTCGAGTGCAGGGGCCCGTTGATGGTGTCGTTCGCGCCGAACTGGATCTCGGTGCAGTTGCTGTCGTGGGTGTTGGACGAGTAGTACCACGCGTAGTTGGGCTTGCCGCTGGAGGTCTTGCATGCGGTGTTCGACTGGTCGGGGTCCTTGACCTCGAAGTCGGTGAAGTAGAGGAAGTCGATGAAGCCGGTCTGCCGCACGTTGACCACGATCGTGCGGACCTCGGTGCCGACCTTGCCCGTCGAGCGGAGACGCACGACGCCGGTCGTCGAGTACTGCGAGTTGTCGACCTCGTAGCGGAAGAAGCCGCGGGACGGGTTGGTCGGGTCACCGGAGGGGACCTGTGCCCAGGCCGTGGAACCGAGCCCGAACGCAAGATTGGTCGTCGGCGGAAGGGCACCCGTGCTCGTGGCGGAGAACGTCGACGCGGGGTTGCGGTACTGGACGTACGTGTTGTCGTTCGCCAGGCGGGCCTTGTAGTCCTCGAGACCTGCGTAGGCGGCGGCCATCGCGGCGTTCCAGTCGTCATCGGTGCGCGACTTCATCGCGCCGCTTCCCGCGAAGGCGGCGGCGGTCGCGACGAGCATGACCAGCACCGTCCCGAAGATGACCACGGTGATGAGGGCCATGCCGTCGTCGCGGCCCCGCCGGATGGCGGCGAACCACGCATCGATCCTGAGCATCATGAGATCGTCCTGTTCTGCCCGAGATTCGGGAGTCCGACGGTGTTCTGCAGGGTCACCGAATGGGCGGTGACACCGGTCTTGGTCAAAACGGTGAGGGTGACCTGGACCGCCGCGATGGTGGCAAGCGTGGTCTTGACGTTCGCGACGCCGCCGGTGGCGCCGGCGCTCGTGGCGATCGCCGTGTTGGTGGCGTCGAGATAGGTGAAGGTCCAGGGGACCGTGCCTGTGCGCGGCGCGATGGCATCGGCGAGGATGCGCGTGCGCTGCGGCGTCGTCGTCTCCGCGGGAAACGACCAGTAGCCGTTGCCGATGTTCGTCGCCGGCCAGATGTCCTCGACGAGCTGGCGGGACGTCTGATCGACCCGCAATCGCACCTGGATGGGCTGCTGCGCGGTGCCGGTCAGGTTCACGAACGCATAGAACAGCACCGACTCGTTGCGCGCGTAGACGAAGGCGGGGTCGTTCGGCGGCGGGGTGCCGAATCCGGTCGCCTGCACGGGGTTGTCGGTACCGGCGCGGAGCATCCTGGCGCTCTCGTTCATCGCGTTCGCCGCGGACCGGGTGTTCTGGTTCGTGTTCTGCGCGTTGTCCATCGCGCGCGTGGTGCTCACGTAGAGGTTGGCGATGAGGGTGATGACGATGCCGAAGACGAACATCGCCACGATCCACTCGATCAGGCTGATCCCGCTCTCGTCACTGCGGAGCCGGGAGAAGGGGGCCGGGCGGTTCACTGCATCACCCGCGGGTCGAGGGTGAAGGCGCCGGCGGTGCCGATCGTGACTCCGTTCGCTCCCGTCGGAACAGACAGCGAGGCCGACGCGACGGCGGTCGTCGGGGTCGTGCTCGTACCGGTCTTGAGTGTCCACGCGCCGTACGGGAGGGTGATCGTCACCTTGCTGTTCTTCGACTTGCCCAAGATCGGGCTGTTGAAGTCGATGGTCTGCGGCTTTCCCGTGCACCCAGGATCGCCCGAGACGAACGGTGTGGCGCTCACGGCCCGCACATACAGGTTCGCGCTCTGGTCGGTCGGGTTGGTCACCGTGATCGAACCCATCGGCAGCGTGCCCACGTTGATGCCCGGACTGGCGCCCGGCGTGACGGAGGCCGTCGGGGCGGCCGGCGCGAGGTATGTCTTGCCCGCTGAGGTGTACTGCGGCCAGTCGCCGGGATTGGGAGAACGGCATCCGGCGTTCGACTCGGTCAACGGGACATAGGTGCCTGCGACGATGCTGTACTGCGTCGATGGGAAAAGCTGGGCACTAGTCGGGGACGTCGCGGCGGAACTCCACACACCATAGGTGCTGAGGACGCTGACAGCCGATGTGCTCGGAGACTTCACGTTGCTGCTCGACGGCCAGCCCCAGGAGACGGTGCCGGCGTTGTCATAGGTGAAGCCGGCCGAGGTGCTCTGGCCCGCTTTTGCGGTCACCGTCTTGCTGGGAGTCGCGTTCTGGTAAGGATCGACGTATCCGGTCTTCGATGCCGTGACCGTGTATGTGGCGGTCGGGACCTTGAGGACGTAGCTGCAGCCCATCGAGTCGGTGGCCGTGGGGACCGAACCCGGGTTCGGAGTGACGGAGACCCCGACGCCGCCGACGGGTGCGCCCGCAGCCGACTTGGTGGAGACCAGGATGGTGCCGAGGGTGTCGACACTGATCTTGGTGCCGGGGGCGAGCACAGTGTCGGAGGTGACGGCCTGGCCGATCATGTTCGGCCACCTGACCTCGACGCGCACGCGCTTGTAGAGGATCGACGAGGTGGCCGAGGCGTTGCAGTCGACATCGCTGCCGGTCCCATAGACCCAGCTGACGATGCGCTTGATCGAGTAGGTGAGGCCCGTGCCCGCCGGAACCTGGACCTGCTTGTCGGTGTCTGTGCTGAAGAGCGAGAACAGGTCGCCGCTCGAGCGGTCGAGGTCGATCTCCTGCGCGGCGAGGTTGGTCGCGACGGCCCGGGCGCGGGAGTCGCCGGTGATGGTGAACGCGGACAGCAGCGAGTAGGCGACACCGACGGAGATGATCGCGAAGATCATCATGGCGACGATCACCTCGATGAGGCTGACGCCGGATTCGGAGGTCCGGATGCGGCGGAGCCGGGCGAGCAGTACTGACATTGCGTTCACCTCCCCTGGGTCGGGTTCGGGATGGTGGTGGAGTGGGTGTGGAAGCGGAGGGCGAAGAGGGCGCCGCGTCTGCGACGCCCTCTTCGAAGGTTGTGCAGGTCAGCAGGCGCCTGTCTTGACTCCCGCGGTGTCGTTGATGCTGAACGTGTGAGCCGTCGCGTCCGTGTTCCCGGTGCGCGTACCGGAGATGCAGAACGTCGATCCAGTCGTCGTCGGGGCGGTGCTGAGAGTCAGCGTGACGCCGTCCGTCTTCGAGTAGCCGTACTTCGTGAGGTCGGCCAGACCGTTCGTCGGGAGGGCGGTCGCGTTGGGGTTGTCGGTGTAGTAACCGACGATCGCGGTCTTTGCATTCGTGAGATCGGACTTGATCGCCGAGTCCTTGGCGTTGTCCTGGATGCCCAGGTACACGGGGATCGCGATCGCGGCGAGGATGCCGATGATGATCACGACGACGAGGAGCTCGATCAGGGTGAAGCCCTTCTCGCCCTCTTCGAGGAGGCCCTTGCGGCGGGCGTTCAGCTTGCCCATGAGACGGAAGTACATTGCGGTGTCCATTCGGTCGGGGAATGCGGGGTGCGGATGGGAGCGAGACCCGTCCGATGCGCTGATGGTATTTCCGAGCAAATTCTCGGCAGAATCCCACAAAAGGGGGCAATTTCTTTGATAAACCACCCCAGTTATGGGGAGCCCTCGTTCAGGGGATGTACAGCGTGTGAACGCTCACTTGACGAGGCTGGAAATCTGGAAGATGGGCATGTACAGGGCGATCACCATGCCGCCGATGACGACGCCGAGGAAGGCGATCATGAGCGGCTCGATCATCGCCGTCAGCTGCTCGGTCGCCGACGCCACCTCCTGGTCGTAGAAGTCGGCGATCTTGTTCAGCATGGTCTCCAGCGAGCCCGAGTCCTCGCCGACCGCGATCATCTGGGTGACCATGGCGGGGAAGACCGGCTGCTGGGCCAGCGGCCCGGCGATCGACTCGCCCTGCCTCACCGACTCGGCGACCTTCACCAGCGCGTTCTCGATCACCCAGTTCCCTGAGGTCTCCCCCACGATCTTGAGCGCCTGCAGGATCGGCACCCCGGCGCCGATCATGTTCGCGAAATTCCGGCTGAAGCGCGCGACCGCGATCTTCTTCAGCAGCTGCCCGAAGACGGGCATCTTGAGCTTGACCGGATCGACCCGCATCCGCACCTTCTCGGTGTTCTTGTTGCGGGACCACCAGATGCCCCCCGCAACGCCGCCTACGAGCAGCACGGGGGCTATCCACACCATCGCGTGCGACAGCTCCACCAGGATCATCGTGGGCAGCGGCAGCTGCCCACCGAGGCCTTTGAACATGTTCTCGAAGACCGGGACGATGAACAGCAGCATCGCGATCACGGCGACGAGGGACATGATCAACACGATCACCGGATAGGTGAGTGCCGATTTGATGGTGCCGCGGAGCTTCACCTCCTTCTCGAAGTTGAGCGCCACCGCCTCCAACGAGGAGTCCAGGAATCCACCGGTCTCACCGGCACGGATCATGTTGACCATCAGCGGCGGGAAGACATCGCCGTACTTTCGCATCGCGTCGGAGATCGCGACGCCGGCCTCCACGTCATCGCTGACCTTGCCCATGATCGTGGCGAGCTTCTTGTTCTCGGTCTGCTCGGCGATGATGTTCAAGGTCCGGAGGATCGACAGGCCCGAGCCGATCATGGTCGCCATCTGCCGGCTCATGATCGCCAGGTCCTTGAGCTTGACGCCGCTGCCGAACCCGATGTTGATCTCGCGGTTGAGGCCTGTGGCCTCGGCGGACTCCTCGATCGAGATCGGCGAGATGCCCATGGTCCTCAGACGCGACGCCACCGCCGCCTCGCCTGGCGCGTCGATGCGGCCTTTGACGACCTTGCCGTCGCCGTTCCGTCCGCGGTAGGCGAAGGTGGTCGCCCCGGCCATCAGCGCACCTGCCCGGAGAAGCTGTCACCGAAGTCGGGTTCACTGGCGGCGATGGCCTGCGACGACGAGTCGGTCAGAGTGTCGACCCGTTGGATGAGCCGCGTGATGCTCTCCAGGTCGTGCGCCTTGTCCAGGGCTGCCTTGCGCGTGATCGCCCCCACATTGACCAGTTCCGCCAGATGCTGGTCCATCGTGTGCATCCCGTCACCGCGGCCGGCCTGCATGGACGACGCGATCTGATAGGTCTTGCCCTCGCGGATCAGGTTGGCGATGGCGGGGGTCATCATGAGAACCTCGGTGGCGACGACGCGGCCGCGGCCGGAGGCGCGTTTGACGAGGGTCTGGCAGACGACGCCCTGCAGGGTGGCGGCGAGCTGGGCGCGCACCTGGTCCTGCTGGTGGGGCGGGAACACGTCGATGACGCGGTCGATCGTCTGCGGGGCGTCCTGGGTGTGCAGGGTGGCGAAGACGAGGTGGCCGGTCTCGGCGGCCGTCAGGGCCACCGAGATCGTCTCGAGGTCGCGGAGCTCGCCGATGAGGATGACGTCGGGGTCCTGACGGAGTACATGCTTGAGCGCGTTGTTGAAGCTGTGGGTGTCGTGGCCGACCTCACGCTGGTTCACGATGGACCGCTTGTGGGTGTGCATGAACTCGATCGGGTCCTCCACCGTCACGATGTGGTCGGCGCGCGTCGAGTTCACGAGGTCGATGAGGGCGGCAAGGGTCGTCGACTTACCGGAACCGGTCGGGCCGGTCACCAGCACGAGGCCGCGCGGGAGGGTGGAGAACCCGCCGATCTGCTCCGGGACGCCGAGTTCCCGCAGCTGCTTGATCTCGGTCGGGATGAGACGGAACGCGGCGCCGACGGAACCGCGCTGCTGGTAGAAGTTGACGCGGAAGCGGGAGTTCGCCGAGATGGTGAAGGCGAAATCCAGCTCCAGCTCGCGCTTGAAGATCTCGGCCTGGCGCTCGGTCAGGAGGCTGCTGAGCGCGGCGAGGGTCCGCTCGTGCCCCCAGGGCTCGGCCGGCCCGGCCGGAGTGAGCGCGCCGTCGATACGGA
The DNA here is from genome assembly GCF_013410615.1 of Leifsonia naganoensis. NCBI lineage: Bacteria > Bacillati > Actinomycetota > Actinomycetes > Micrococcales > Microbacteriaceae > Leifsonia > Leifsonia naganoensis. The sequence goes on along the minus strand of NZ_JACCHJ010000001.1, from coordinate 2,725,119 downwards.
CCATCGGGGGCGCTCCCACGGTGACATGGAGGTCGGAGGCGCGCTGCAGGACGACCTCGCGCAGCGCGGCCACGAGCTCGGGGTCCGCTTTGGCGAGAGCCTCCCGCTCCGGCGCGGTGAGGGTGGCGACCTCCGACTCGTAGTCGGTGGGCGGGAGCGGCGCAGTGTGAGAGGTCGGCGTCGGATCCGGCTGCACCGCCGCACGCCGCCCGGCGGGGACGAGACGCGGGGCGGGCGTGAGGTCGTCGAGGGAGTAGACGGGGACGGAGGGTGCGGCCGGTGACACGTCGTCGAGCGAGTACACGGGAGCGGCCGGCGGCTGCGGCTCGACCGGCGGTGCGACGTACACCGGCGGGACGACAGGCGGCTCGACCGGCGGCACCGGCAGCGCCACCTGCGGCGCTACCGGCGGCACGAACGTCGGCGGCTGCAGCCCCGGCTCCCCCAGCGGCACCCCCGCTCCCGGCGCCCAGCCGTCCGCAGTAGACCCCGGCGGGATCACCGGGATCTCGTAGAGCGGCTTCGCCGTCGGCGCGGGGTACCCGCCCCAGGCGTTGTCGTCGATCGTCATGTGCCCTCCTAGGCGACCACTCGCAGGATCTCTTCCACGGATGTGAGGCCGAGCTTGGCCTTCTCCCAGCCGTCCGCGCGCAGCGTGAGCATGCCCTGCTCCTGCGCGGCCCGGGCGATCTCGGCGCTCGACGCGCGCTGCACGGCGAGACGCTCGATCTCCTCGGTGACGGCCATGACCTCGTGCACGGCGATACGGCCGCGGTAGCCGGTGTTCGAGCAGGTCGGGCAGCCGACCGGCATGAAGACGGGCGGGACCGGCTCGTCGGCCGGGATGGCGAAGCGCAGGCGGCGCAGGTCGTCGGCGCTGTAGGTCGCCGGCTGCTTGCAGCGGTCGCAGAGGCGGCGGGCGAGGCGCTGGGCGACGACGCAGTCGAGGGCGGACCCGACGAGGAACGGCTCGATGTCCATCTCGGTCAGGCGGGTGACGGCGCTGGGGGCGTCGTTCGTGTGCAGGGTGGAGAGCACGAGGTGGCCGGTCAAGGAGGCCTCGATGGCGATCTGGGCGGTCTCGTGGTCGCGGATCTCGCCCAGCAGCACGACGTCGGGGTCGCTGCGCAGGATGCTGCGGAGCGCGCTCGCGAACGTCAGGCCGGCCTTGGGGTTCACCTGCACCTGGTTGACACCCGGCATCCGGTACTCGACCGGGTCCTCCACCGTGATCACGTTGATCTCGGGCCGGGCGACGGCGTTGAGCGTCGTGTACAAGGTGGTGGACTTGCCGGAGCCGGTCGGGCCGGTGACCAGGATCATCCCGTACGGCTTCGAGTACGAGGCGCGGTAGGTCTCGAAGTTGCGCTCCAGAAGGTTGAGGTCGCGCAGGGTCATCCCGGTGTTCGTGTTGTCCAGGATGCGCATGACGACCTTCTCGCCCCACACTGTCGGCAGCGTCGCGACGCGCAGGTCGATCTGGCGGCCGCCGTGCACGACCGACATGCGGCCGTCCTGTGGTTTGCGCCGCTCGGCGATGTCGATGTCGCTCATGATCTTCAGTCGCGAGATGACACCGTTCTGGATCGCCTTGGGCGCGCTCTGCATCGCGTGCAGCACGCCGTCGATGCGGTAGCGCACGCGCACGTCGTGCTCGGCCGGCTCGATGTGGATGTCGGAGGCGTGGTCCTGGATGGCCTGGCTGACGAGCAGGTTCACGAACCGCACGATCGGGGCGTCGTCGTCCCCGGACTCGGCGATCGCGGTGTCCTGGACGGGCGCGCTCTCCTCCTCGAGCGTCGTCGTCAGGTCGCTCAGCTCGTCGTCCGCGCGCACGTAGCGGTCGATCGCGGCGAGCAGGTCCGGCATGTCGGCCACGGCCGGGGCCACGCTCATCCGGGAGGCGGCGCGCACGTCGTCGATGGCGAACACATTGCCGGGGTCGGCCATCGCGAGGATCACGGTGCCGTCCTGCACGCCGATCGGCAGCACCACGTGCCGGCGGCACAGCGGGCCGGGAATGAGGCCGACGGCCGCACGGTCGACGGGGTAGTCGCCGAGCTCGACGAACGGCAGACCCGACTGCGCGGCGCGCGCCCGCGCGACCTGGCCAGGCGTGATGGCGCCGCGCGCGAGCAGCTCGCGGACCGTCGACTCGTCGGCGGCGGGCTCGCCGGACACCGAGTCCAGGTACTCGATCGGCAGATGGCCGTGGAGGATCAGGATCTCTGTCATGGACGCCACGGGGACCTCCTCGTGCGGGGGCTACCGTCGACCGGGTCGGGCGCGTCGGCGGACCGCGCCGTCACCGGGCGAGATCCGGAGGCGGCGAAGCGATGTCACCGTATTCCCGCCGGTCGGGCGGGTGACAGCCCCGCTTACAGGTGCCCCGCGCAGGGGTGCCACGCACGCGGGGGTCAGACCCGACCCACCGCCGACGGGAGGCGGCGGTGACGGATCAGCCGAAGATCCGCGTCACGAGGAGCGGCGTGTAGGTCTCCGGACCGGCGTTCACCCAGTCGGAGGCGATCCAGAGGCCGTCCCTGAAGAAATGAGACTCGCCGCTTACGTTGCCTGTGCCGTCGTTCGTGTTCACCAGGCACCAGCGGCCCGCGGTGTAGTCCGTGCAGGTCCACCCCGTATCGGGATCGGATGCCAGGTCGGTCATGCGGGCGAGCGCCGCCTGCTGCGTGGCCGCATCCACCTTCCGCACCTGTGTGATGAGGAAGACCTCACCGGGGCCTGACGCCTTGGTCCAATCGCACAGCAGCCCGGGATCGGACGAGAGGATCTTCGCGAGATCCGGATCGAACGTACCGTACCCGTTGTCGACCTTGCGCTCGTTTCCCGGCTCCTGCAGCCACGCCGGATTGAGCGCGAGGAAGCCGTCCGGTGAGATCTGTGCCTTGAGTCCGGGGGTGAAGAGATCGTCGCAGCTCGTCGGCATCGCACCGGGAGTGGAGGTCAAAGCCGGCGCCGAGGCGGTCGGCGTCGGAGAGACCGATGGCGTGGCCGGGGTCGCCGCGCCCTGTCCGGTGCACCCGCTCAGACCGATGACCGCCGTCGCCAGGACCGCTCCTGCGACGAGAACGTGACTCCCCCACCGACCGCGCATGCGCCCACCCTACCGGGAGGCTCAGCGGCGGCGCAGATCTCCGCGGCGGCTGGCGAGGTAGATGAGCACGCCGGCGATCACCGCGCACCCCATCGTCGTCAGCCAGTACGGGAGGGAGCCCGCGGCGTTGCCGGAGGTCGCCTGCACGATGCCGAGGACGAAGCTGACGATGGCGATCACGAACACGACACCGGCGCAGCCGACCATCGCACGGCCGGTCGAATCGGTGTACTCGAGGAGCTGACGCCACATGCTCCCATTCTCCCCTACCCGCGGCGGCCGGGGTGACGCACGCCGGAAACGAGGAAGGCCCCCGGCGCGATGCGCCGAGGGCCTTCGATCGTACGGAACCGTTAGTTGTAGGTGCCGGGGGTGTAGTCGTCCGAGCTGAAGCTGTCGAAGTCGACGAAGCTCAGGTCGTTCTCGCTGAACGCGGAGTCGTCGGCGAAGATGCGGTTGGGGTACCGCTCCGCCTTGGCCTCCTCCGTCGCCTCCACGGTGACGTTCCGGTAGCGCGACAGGCCGGTGCCGGCCGGGATGAGCTTACCGATGATGACGTTCTCCTTGAGACCGATCAGCGGGTCGGACTTGCCCTCCATGGCCGCCTGCGTCAGGACGCGGGTGGTCTCCTGGAAGGACGCGGCCGACAGCCACGACTCGGTCGCCAGCGACGCCTTGGTGATACCCATGACCTCCTGACGCGCCGAGGCCGTCTTCTTGCCCTCCTGGAGCGTCGCACGGTTGATCTCGTTGTACTTCGACCGGTCGACGAGCTCACCCGGGAGCAGGTCGGTGTCGCCGTGGTCGACGACGGTGACCTTGCGGAGCATCTGGCGGACGATGACCTCGATGTGCTTGTCGTGGATCGGCACACCCTGCGAGCGGTAGACGCCCTGCACGCCGCCCACCAGGTGCTTCTGCACCTCGCGGACGCCCTTGACCCGGAGGACCTCCTTCGGGTCGACCGTGCCGACGATCAGCTGCTGCCCGAGCTCGACGCGCTGTCCGTCCTCCACCAGGAGGGTCGAACGCTTCAGCACCGGGTAGATGTGCGGCTCGTCGCCGTTGTCGGGGGTCAGGACGACCTTGCGGGACTTGTCCGTCTCCTCGATGACGATGCGACCTGCGGCCTCGGCGATCGGGGACGCACCCTTGGGGGTACGGGCCTCGAACAGCTCCTGGACGCGCGGCAGACCCTGGGTGATGTCGTCCGCGGAGGCCGAACCACCGGTGTGGAAGGTACGCATGGTCAGCTGGGTACCGGGCTCACCGATCGACTGGGCGGCGATGATGCCGACCGCCTCGCCGATGTCCACCAGCTTGCCGGTCGCGAGCGAACGGCCGTAGCAGGCGGCGCAGACGCCGACCGCGGACTCGCAGGTCAGGACGGAGCGGACCTTGATGTCGGTCACACCGGCCGCGACCAGCTTGTCGATGAGCACGTCGCCCACGTCGTCACCGGCGGCGGCGACCACGGTGCCGTCGGGCGAGACCGCGTCAGCGGCCAGCGTCCGGGCGAACACCGAGTTCTCCACGTTCGGGTCACGGGTGAGGGTGCCGTCCTCGCCGACCGTCGCGATCGGGAGGTCGAGGCCCTTGGTCGTGCCGCAGTCGTCCTCGCGGATGATGACATCCTGCGAGACGTCCACCAGACGACGGGTCAGGTAACCCGAGTCGGCCGTACGGAGAGCCGTGTCGGCCAGACCCTTACGGGCACCGTGCGTCGCGATGAAGTACTCCGCCACCGACAGACCCTCGCGGTACGAGGAGATGATCGGGCGCGGGATGATCTCACCCTTCGGGTTGTTCACCAGACCACGCATACCGGCGATGTTGCGCACCTGCAGCCAGTTACCACGGGCACCGGAGGTGACCATGCGGTTGATGGTGTTGTCGGCCGGGAAGTTGGCGCGCATGGCCTCGGCCACCTCGTTGGTCGCCTCGGTCCACAGCTTCACCAGCTCCTGACGACGCTCGAGGTCGGTCGTGAGACCCTTCTCGAACTCCGCGGTGATCTTGGCGGCCTTCTTCTCGTAGCCGGCCACGATCTGGGGCTTGTTCGGCGGCGTGAGGATGTCGCTCAGTGCGACGGTCACGCCGGAACGGGTGCCCCAGTAGAAGCCGGCGTCCTTGATCCGGTCGAGCGCCGCGGCGACCTCCACCTTCGGGTACCGCTCGGCGAGGGCGTTCACGATCGACGAGATCATGCCCTTGTCGGCGACGGCCTCCACGTAGGGGTAGTCGGCCGGGAGCGTCTCGTTGAAGAGGGCGCGGCCCAGCGTGGTCTCGACGATCGCGGTGATCGGCTCGGCACCCGTGTCCGCCGCGTCGGACGGCACGTAGTTGTCGAGACGGATCTTCACGGTCGCGTTCAGGTGCAGCGAGCCCTGGTCCTTCGCGAGGATCGCCTCGGAGACCGAGGAGAACGCGCGACCCTCGCCCACAGCACCCTCGCGGACGGTGGTGAGGTGGTGCAGACCGATGATCATGTCCTGCGAGGGCAGGGTGACCGGGCGGCCGTCGGACGGCTTCAGGATGTTGTTCGAGGCGAGCATCAGGATGCGGGCCTCGGCCTGGGCCTCCACCGACAGCGGGAGGTGGACAGCCATCTGGTCGCCGTCGAAGTCCGCGTTGAACGCGGCGCAGACGAGCGGGTGCAGCTGAATGGCCTTGCCCTCGACGAGCTGGGGCTCGAACGCCTGGATGCCGAGACGGTGCAGCGTGGGCGCACGGTTCAGCAGCACGGGGCGCTCGCGGATGATCTCCTCGAGCACGTCCCACACCTGCGGACGCGAACGCTCCACCATGCGCTTGGCGGCCTTGATGTTCTGAGCGTGGCTCAGGTCGATCAGGCGCTTGATCACGAACGGCTTGAACAGCTCCAGGGCCATCTGCTTGGGCAGACCGCACTGGTGCAGCTTGAGCTGCGGACCGACGATGATGACCGAACGGCCCGAGTAGTCGACGCGCTTTCCGAGCAGGTTCTGGCGGAAGCGACCCTGCTTGCCCTTCAGCATGTCGCTGAGGGACTTGAGGGCGCGGTTGCCGGTACCGGTGACGGGGCGACCACGACGGCCGTTGTCGAACAGGGCGTCGACGGCCTCCTGCAGCATCCGCTTCTCGTTGTTCACGATGATCTCGGGGGCTCCGAGGTCGAGCAGACGGCGCAGACGGTTGTTGCGGTTGATCACGCGACGGTAGAGGTCGTTCAGGTCGCTGGTCGCGAAGCGGCCACCGTCGAGCTGCACCATCGGGCGCAGCTCCGGCGGGATGACCGGGACGACGTCGAGCACCATCGCGGCCGGCGAGTTGCCGGTCGCGAGGAACGACGAGACCACGCGCAGACGCTTGATCGCGCGGATCTTCTTCTGGCCCTTGCCGTTGGCGATCTGCTCGCGGAGCAGCTCGGCCTCGGCGGCCAGGTCGAAGGCCAGCAGACGGCGCTTGATCGACTCGGCGCCCATGTAGGCCTCGAAGTACAGGCCGTACCGGTCGACGAGCTCGTTGAAGTCCGCGTCCTCGGGCTTGAGGTCGCCGACCTTGAGGGTGCGGAAGGACTCCCACACGCGCTCCAGACGGGCGATGTCCTCGTCGAAGGACTTGCGGATCTGGCCCATCTCCTTCTCCGCCGCGTCCTTGACGCGACGCTTCTGGTCGGCCTTGGCGCCCTCCTCCTCGAGCGCTGCGAGGTCGACCTCGAGGCGCTGGAGGCGCTCGGCGACCCGGGAGTCGCGCTGGTCGGACAGCGTCTTGACCTCGAGGCGGAGCTCGTTCTCGAGTCCGGGCATGTCGGAGTGACGGCCCTCCTCGTCGACGTCGATCACCATGTAGGCGGCGAAGTAGATGACCTTCTCGAGGTCCTTCGGCGCCATGTCGAGCAGGTAGCCGAGACGGCTGGGCACGCCCTTGAAGTACCAGATGTGCGTGACCGGGGCCGCGAGCTCGATGTGGCCCATGCGCTCACGACGGACGGAGGACTTGGTGACCTCCACGCCGCAGCGCTCGCACACGATGCCCTTGAAGCGGACGCGCTTGTACTTGCCGCACGAGCACTCCCAGTCGCGCGACGGTCCGAAGATCTGCTCTCCGAAGAGACCGTCCTTCTCCGGCTTCAGCGTGCGGTAGTTGATGGTCTCCGGCTTCTTGACCTCGCCGTAGCTCCAGCGACGGATGTCGTCAGCGGTGGCCAGTCCGATACGCAGCTCATCAAAAGTTGTTGCGTCGAGCAATGTTCACTCTCTCCTGTAAAGAATTCGTCAGGTGGGTCTGGCTACCGGGTCAGATCTCGTCGATGGACGAGGACTCGAAGCGGGAGGAGATGTTGATGCCGAGCTCTTCCGCCGCGCGGAAGGCCTCGTCGTCCGCGTCCCGCAGGCTGACCTGCTGGCCGTCGGCCGAGAGCACCTCCACGTTCAGGCAGAGCGACTGCATCTCCTTGATGAGGACCTTGAAGGACTCGGGGATGCCCGGCTCCTGGATGTTCTCACCCTTGACGATGGCCTCGTAGACCTTGACGCGGCCGAGGATGTCATCCGACTTGATGGTCAGGAGCTCCTGCAGCGCGTACGCGGCACCGTAGGCCTCGAGGGCCCACACCTCCATCTCACCGAATCGCTGTCCACCGAACTGCGCCTTACCACCGAGCGGCTGCTGGGTGATCATCGAGTACGGACCGGTCGAACGGGCGTGGATCTTGTCGTCGACCAGGTGGTGCAGCTTCAGGATGTACATGTAGCCGACCGAGATCGGGTCCGGGTACGGCTCGCCGGAGCGGCCGTCGAAGAGCTGCGTCTTGCCGGAGGATCCGATCAGGCGGTCGCCGTCGCGGGTCGGGAAGGTCGAGTCGAGCAGACCTGCGATCTCCTCCTCCTTCGCACCGTCGAACACCGGGGTCGCGACCTTGGTGCCGGGGGCTGCGCTGAACGCGGCCTCGGGCAGCTCGGCGGCCCACTTGGGCTTGCCCTTGACCTCCCAGCCGTTCTGGGCGATCCACCCGAGGTGGATCTCGAGCACCTGGCCGAAGTTCATTCGACCGGGCACGCCCAGCGGGTTGAGGATCACGTCGACCGGGGTGCCGTCCGCGAGGAACGGCATGTCCTCGACGGGCAGGATCTTCGAGATGACGCCCTTGTTGCCGTGACGGCCGGCGAGCTTGTCGCCCGCGGTGATCTTGCGCTTCTGGGCGATGTAGACCACGACGCGCTGGTTGACGCCCGAGCCGAGCTCGTCGTCGCCGTCCTGCGAGTCGAAGACCTTGACACCGATGATCGTGCCCTCTTCACCGTGGGGAACCTTGAGCGAGGTGTCGCGCACCTCGCGGCTCTTCTCGTTGAAGATCGCGCGGAGCAGGCGCTCCTCGGCCGACAGCTCGGTCTCGCCCTTCGGCGTGACCTTGCCGACGAGGATGTCGCCGGGGCGGACCTCGGCGCCGATGCGGATGATGCCGCGCTCGTCGAGGTCGGCCAGGAGGTCCGGGCTGACGTTCGGGAGGTCGCGGGTGATCTCCTCCTTGCCGAGCTTGGTATCGCGGGCGTCGACCTCGTACTCCTCGATGTGGATCGAGGAGAGGGTGTCGTCCTTCACCAGGTTCTGGCTGAGGATGATCGCGTCCTCGAAGTTGTGACCCTCCCACGGCATGAACGCGATGAGCAGGTTCTTGCCGAGCGCGAGCTCGCCGTTCTCGGTCGCGGGGCCGTCGGCGACGACCTCTCCGACCTCGATGCGGTCGCCCTCGTCCACGATCACGCGGTGGTTGTACGACGTGCCCTGGTTGGAGCGGTCGAACTTGCGCAGGTAGTAGGTCTTGATCGTGCCGTCGTCCGCCTGGACGGTGACCGCGTCGGCCGAGACCTCGGTGACGACACCGGACTTCTCGGCCGTGACAACGTCACCGGCGTCGATGGCCGCGAAGCCCTCCATACCGGTACCGACGACCGGGCTCTCCGAGCGGAGCAGCGGCACCGCCTGGCGCTGCATGTTCGCACCCATGAGGGCTCGGTTGGCGTCGTCGTGCTCGAGGAACGGGATCAGGGAGGTACCCACCGACACCATCTGGCGCGGGGAGACGTCCATGTAGCCGATCTCGTCGGCGGGGACGAGGTCGACCTCGCCGCCCTTCTGCCGGGCGAGGACGCGCTCCTCGGTGAAGTGGCCGCTCGGGTCGAGCGGGGCGTTGGCCTGCGCAACGACGAAGTCGTCCTCCTCGGACGCGGTCAGGTAATCGATCTGGTCGGTGACCCGGCCCTCGACGACCTTGCGGTACGGCGTCTCGATGAAGCCGAACGAGTTGATGCGCGCGAACGACGCGAGCGAGCCGATCAGACCGATGTTCGGGCCTTCCGGGGTCTCGATCGGGCACATGCGGCCGTAGTGCGACGGGTGGACGTCGCGGACCTCGACGCCGGCGCGCTCACGGCTCAGACCACCCGGGCCGAGGGCCGAGAGGCGGCGCTTGTGGGTCAGACCCGCGAGCGGGTTGTTCTGGTCCATGAACTGCGACAGCTGCGACGTTCCGAAGAACTCCTTGATCGCGGCGACGACGGGGCGCACGTTGATCAGGGTCTGCGGCGTGATCGCCTCGATGTCCTGCGTGGTCATGCGCTCGCGGACGACGCGCTCCATGCGGGAGAGACCGGTGCGGACCTGGTTCTGGATGAGCTCGCCGACGGCGCGGATACGACGGTTGCCGAAGTGGTCGATGTCGTCGACGTCGAGACGGATCTCGGCGGGCTGGCCGTTGCGGAGACCCTTGAACGTGGTCTGGCCGTCGTGCAGGGAGACCAGGTACTTGATCGTCGCGATGATGTCCTGGACGGTCAGCACCGAGTCCGACAGCGGAGCCTCGAGGCCCAGCTTGCGGTTGATCTTGTAACGGCCGACCTTCGCGAGGTCGTAGCGCTTCGGGTTGAAGTAGAAGTTGTCGAGGAGCGCACGCGCAGCCTCGGCGGCGACCTGCTCACCCGGACGCAGCTTGCGGTAGATGTCCTTGAGCGCCTCCTCCTTGGTGAGGATGGCGTCCTTCTCGAGGGTCAGCTCGATCGACTGGAAGCCCGCGAACTCGGAGAGGATCTCCTCGCTGGTCAGACCGAGCGCCTTGAGGAAGACGGTGACGGACTGCTTGCGCTTGCGGTCGATGCGCACGCCCACCTGGTCGCGCTTGTCGATCTCGAACTCGAGCCACGCACCGCGGCTCGGGATGACGCGCGCCGAGTAGATGTCCTTGTCGCTGGTCTTGTCGGCCGTGGCCTCGAAGTAGACGCCCGGCGAGCGGACGAGCTGCGACACGACGACACGCTCGGTGCCGTTGATGATGAAGGTGCCTCGCTCCGTCATGAGCGGGAAGTCGCCCATGAAGACCGTCTGAGTCTTGATCTCACCGGTGAGGTGGTTCATGAACTCGGCCTCGACGTAGAGCGGGGCGGCGTAGGTCTTGCCCTTCTCCTTGCACTCGTCGATCGAGTACTTCTTCTCCTCGAGGAACGGGTTGGTGAACGAGAGCTGCATGGTCTCGCCGAGGTCCTCGATGGGGGAGATCTCCTCGAAGATCTCCTCGAGGCCGGTGCTACCGGGCAGATCCTGGCGACCCTGGGCATCGGCTTCGGCGACGCGGGCCTTCCACGCGTCGTTGCCGACCAGCCAGTCGAAGCTCTCGGTCTGCAAAGCGAGCAGATCGGGAACCGTCAGGGTGTCCGTGATCTTGGCGAACGAGAGACGGGATGCGCCTCGTCCGTTCTTGGGTGTCTTGTCAGTGTTGGTTGCGTTGCGCGCAGCAGCCAAGGAAATAACCTCCGTGGACCCCGCCGGGCCCGTTACTGTCGGTCAGTGATGATGTCGGTGTGAGGACGAGTGTTGAATGAACAACCACTCCCAGCAGTCGCGGACGCCGTATCTGACCCGGATGAAGGGGCCCAGACGCGCGCGGGGAAAGACGAAGCCGACCGCAATATGAAGGCGAAAGATCTGACTGGGAGCGCAAAGAACAACTATATGTCAAAAGGGCGCGCCGTGTCCAGTCTTTTCTTGACCGGGAGTGGGAGTGTGCTGTATAACCCCGCGCGGACCGTTCCTATTCCGCCGGGATCCGCGGAATCCCGGGCTTCTCAGCGCCGCGCCGGGAGGGTGTCGACCGTCGCGGCGAGCGCCGTTTCGCGCGATCGGGGCTCCCAGCCGAGCAGGGTCCGCGCCTTTTCGGAGGTCGCGCGGCGCCGCACCCCGATGTCGGGCAGGGCGTCGCGGACGGTCCGGCTGAGCGGCGCGGCGACGCGCAGCATCCACTCGGGCATGACCTTGGTCGGGACGCGCCGGCCGGCGTCCTCCCCGAGGCGGCCCCGGATGAACCGCGCGACCTGCGGGGCGCTCATCACCTCCCCCGCGATGGCGAGGAAGCGCTGCCCGGCCGCCTCGGGCCTCGTCATGGCGAGCACGTGGAGGGCCGCGACGTCGCGCACGTCGACGATCCCGAACCAGACGTCCGGGAGGCGCGGGAGGCGGCCGTCGCGCACCAGCCGGATCAGCTCGATCGAGCTGGAGACGTCGGGCCCGAGCACCGGGCCGAGGATCCCCACGGGATTGACCGTCGCCAGCTGCAGCGCCCCGCCCTCCCGTTCCACGAAGGTCCAGGCCGCGCGCTCGGCGATCGTCTTCGACCGCGCGTAGGGGCTGACCGGCCGTCCGCTGTCGAGCTCGGTCCAGTCCTGCTCGGTGAAGGCGCGCTCCGTCGGCGGGTGGCCGTAGCCGATCGCCGCGAACGAGGACGTCTGCACGACCCGCTCCACGCCGGCGTCCCGTGCGGCGCGAAGCACGCGGAGGGCGCCGTCGCGGGCGGGGACGATCAGCTCGTCCGGATCCTTGGGCTGGCGCGTGGGGAACGGGGAGGCGACGTGGAGCACGTACCGGCATCCCTCGACCGCCTCGTCCCAGCCGGTGTCGGCGGTCAGGTCCGCGATCGCGAAGGTCAGGCGCTCGTCCGGCTCGTCGATGCCCGCGACGGCGAGCTGCGCGCGCACGTCGGCGGCGCGTGCCGGGGACCGCACGGTGGCGCGGACGTCGTACCCGGCTTCGAGCAGCGTCGCCGTGCAGTGGGCGCCGACGAAGCCCGACCCGCCCGTCACCAGCACCCGGTCCGCCATGTGCCCATCCTCCTCCCCCGCCGCGGCGTGCGGTAGTCGCGGGCGGCAGCGTCAGGAGCGGGAGCGTCAGGAGCGGACGAGGGCGATCGCCTGGGCGCGGTCGCGGACCGCGAGCTTCGCGAAGATCGCGTTGATGTGCGTCTTCACGGTCGCCACGCTGACGAAAAGGGCCGCCGCGATCTCGGGGTTGCTCCGGCCGTCGCCGACGAGCGCGAGGACCTCCGCCTCCCGCGGGGTGAGGGCGGGGAAGCGGGCGACGAGAGCGGCCGCGGGCGAGACGGCGGGAGCAGGAGCGGCGGGCGGCGCGGAGATGAGGGAGCTGACGATGCGCGCGCCGACCTCCGGCGCGAAGGTGGACTGCCCGCTCGCGACGGCGCGGACAGCGGCGGCGAGCTCGGCCCGGCCTGCGTCCTTCGTCAGGTAGCCGCGCGCGCCCGCACGGAGCGCGGAGAGGATGGACTCGTCGTCGGCGTAGGTCGTGAGCACGAGCACGGCGGTGCCCGGAGCGTCCCGGGCGATGCGCTCGGTGGCCGCGACGCCGTCCACGCCGGGCATCCGCAGATCCATCAGGGCGACGTCCGGGCGCTGCGCCACGGCGAGCGCGACCGCCTGCTCGCCGTCCGCGGCCTCCCCCACCACCTCGATGTCGGGCAGCAGCCCGAGCACGGTGACGAGGCCGTCGCGGATGATCGCCTGGTCGTCCGCGACGATCACCCGGATCGAGCGCTGCGGGTCGCTCATGCGAGCCTCGCCTCGGCCGTCACGACGAACCGCTCGCCGTCAGAGCCGGCGATGGCCGCTCCACCGAGCGGGAGGGCGGCGAAGCGCTCGCGCATCCCCTCGAGGCCGTGGCCGCCGCCGCTGCGGGCGAGGGCGCCTCCGGACGCGGCCGGGAGCGGGTTGGAGATGCGGAGGGTCACCCGGTCATCCTGCCAGGCAAGGTCGGCGCGCACCGGCTGGCCGGGCGCGTGTTTGCGGGCGTTGCTCAGCGCCTCCTGCAGGGCACGGCGGAGCGCGGCGGCCTGCGCGGCGGAGAGCGTTCTCGGTGCGCCCGCGACGGTCAGCTCGGCCGCGCCGCCGAGGGCGCGGTGTGCGCCGATCAGGTCGTCCAGCGCGACGGCGAACGCCTCTGGTTCGACAGGGGCGGCGACGACGGAGTCGGGATCCCGCAACGCCGCGACCGCGCGTCGTGCGTCGGCGAGGCCGTCGGCGGCGAGGCCGCGGGCGTCGACGACCCGGTGGCGCGCCCGGTCGACCTCACCCGCCTCCAATAGTGCGTCCACGGCGTCGAGCTGGACGACCAGGCCGCCGAGGCTGTGCGCGAGCACGTCGTGGAGGTCGCGGGCGAGGGTGATCCTGGCCGCCTCCTCCCGCATCGTGGCGTCCCGTTCGCGGAGCAGCGAGGCCTGCTCCTCCGAGCGGCGGAACTGGCGGCGGCTGAGCCCGGCGAACACGGCCAGCAGCACGCCGGCCAGCTCGCCGAGGAGGGCGGCCACGGGGGTGTCGAAGGGGAGCGCCCCCGCGACGACCAGCACCACGCTGCCGGCGGCAACGGCGATCCCGAGCAGGAGCGGGCGGCGGAGGTCGCCGACGAGCGCCAGGATCGCCACGATCACCGGCACGACGGCGATCCCGTCGGTGGCCGGCGTCACGATCGCACCTGCCGCCGCGGAGACCAGAGCGAGCACCAGGGCAGTCCGGCGGGCCTCCAGCACGGCGCACACGCTTCGCGCCACCCAGGCGGCGACCGCGAGGAGGCCGACCACGAGCGCCCACGTCGGCTGCTCACCCGCGTGCGGTCCGGCGATCGAGTACGCCACGAAGCCGGCGCCCACGACGTTGAGCGTGAGCGCCAGCCAGCCGGGCCAGGTCGAAGAGGTCACAGCACCATCATGCTGCGAGCGCCCGGTGCCGATCGAGACGCGCCGCGAAGACCGCGGTCCGTGCGGCGCGGTTCGCCGCGAAGACCAGCAGGATCATCCCGGTCGCGGCGGCGAGGTGCGAGCCCGCCTGCGCCGCCACGACGTCCACCCCGACGCGGACCGCGATGACCGCCACCCACAGCAGGAGGCCCAGCACACCGGTCCGCGACTCGTATTCGGCGATGTCGCGGCCGTCCTTGCCCGTCGCCATCGGCTGCGCGAGCGGACGGAAGTGCGCGATCGCACCCATCCACGCGCCGACGCCCAGCGACAGCAGGAGCTCGCCGACGACGATGGCCAGGTCCAGCGCGCTCAGCTCCGTGGGCTTCACCTGCTGCACGAGCAGCACGGCGCCGACGACAGCGAGGATGCCGGGCCCCCGCCACATGCGCGCCACGACGACGGGCCGCCAGACGAGCTGCTTGTATCCCACCCATCCGATGAGCAGCAGGATGAGCACCGCGTTCCCGAGCGTCTGAACCGTCATGACGAGCCTTCCCGGCCGGAGCCTCCGACCTACCCCTCCAGCGTGCCGTCGCGCTGCCCGCGGCGGCACCGCCCTGGGGTGGAGAGCGGGTGGAGATCGCGAGGGTGGAGGGCACTCCAGAGCATGCTGGTATTTAACCTTCCCGATCCTGGACTTCGCATGCGGACTTCTGCATATTGAAAGAGCAGGCAACGAGGCCTGCAGGAATCACGAGAGGGGTAATCGTGAAGAAACGAATCAAGGTCGCCATCGGAATCAGCTTGGCGGCGGTGTTCGCGGCAGTCGGATCGACGGCCGCGAGCGCGACGACCTCCTACCCGGAGGGCGGGGTGTGGAACTACGGAGTCAAGTGGGGCGGGGGTGGCACGGACTTCGTGTACTCGGACTACTTCCACGGGTCCCGCAGTCACAAGGCATCCGCCTGCAACACCGGCGGATGCAACGCAACCGGCTGGATCAACGGGGGCTACTGGGCGAATGCCCCGTGGCGCGTAGCCGGCACGTGGGGAAACACCTCGTACTACGACGTCCGCTGAGAAGGCTGCGGTAGCGCCGCGAGCCAGTCGCGGCGCTACCGCACTCCCGAGAAGGAGGATCGAATGTCATCACGTGCAACTCGCGCGGTCGAGGTCGAGACGACACTCATGGCCTGCCTTGCTCTGATGGCGTGCTCCGCGGCTCAGGACGCTCCGCCGCAGCGGGCGTCCGGATTCCGCGCCAGCGGGCCGTGGGCCGCAGAGATCGAGCGCGAGTACGACAAAGCGACGTCGCCGGAGGTGCGAAATACCCTGGAGGACGGTGTGGTGTCCGACCGGGAGTACGAGGAGATGAAGACGCGCTACGTCGATTGCCTGGCATCGGCGGGGGTCACCATGGTGACGTACGGCCCGGCAGGGAGCGAGTACACCTTCGCACCACCCGTCACCGCCGACATCGCTCATCAGAAGGATCGGGAGTGCTCGGCCAGCTCGGGCGAGTATCCGATCGGGTACTTCTACACGCAGATGAGGGTGAACCCCGCCAACGAGGACGTCGTCCCGCACATCGTCGAGTGCCTCAAGCGCGAGGGCCTGGTCGAGAAGAGCTACACGGTGAAGGACTACGCGGCCGGTGACTTCTCGTTCGCCGAGGATGGCGACGCGAGGGCGACCTTCGACTCCTGCAACTCCGACCCGATGGGTCGCCTCGGTGGTTAGCATCACGCGGGGCGCGCTGCTCTCCTGGGCGGCGGCTGGGCTGGCCGTCGCCGCGTGCGGCGGGGCCGCGGTCGCGGCGGCCGCACTCGCGCCGGCGCCGAGCGATCTGCGCACGGCCACGCCCATCCGATCGATCCCGGTGGGGCACGCGGAATTCGACGACGGTCGGGCCGTGACGCTCGCGGTCCGGAGCTCGACAGAGTACGCCCTGAGCGCTCCCGCCACGGGACGGATCACGGCATTCGACTGCGCGGAGGGAGCGGAGGTCGCCTCCGGCACCTCCCCTCTCGCCATCGACGACGGCCCCCGCCTGGCGCTCGCCACGGCGACGCCCCCGTGGCGCGACCTCGCGCCGCGCACGCGCGGAGCCGACGTGCGCGCCCTTCAAGACGAGCTCGACCGGCTCGGGTTCTCCGTCGCGAGCGATGGAGTCGTCGGCCCGCGAACAATCGCCGCATTCGCGGACGCACTCGAGAACGTGGGCGGCGTGCCCGACCGCTCGATGATCCGGCTGGACTCGCTGATCTGGCTGCCGAGCGCACACGCCTCGATCGCGGACTGCACGGCAGCGGCCGGCCAGGACGTCCAACCGGGGATGCCCCTCGCGACCTTCACCGGGGTCCCTCCCTCGGCATCGGTGCTCGACCTCCCCACGAACCTCGTGCCCGGTGAGCGGGTCCTCGTGGTCGGCCCCGACCGCATCCCGGTCGACGAGGAGGGGACCGTGCACGATCCTGCGATCCTCGTCGCGCTCGGACGCACGGCAGCCGGAAGGACCGAGGGAGCGACCGCACCACAGCCGATCGACGCCCACCTCGTCCTCTCGGCTCCCCTCGCGGTCGCCGTCGTACCGCCGAGCGCGGTCTACGGCGTCTCGGGCGAGGAGGGCTGCGTCACGACGGACGGGACCACCCGTCGTGTGCGCATCCACGGCTCACAGCTCGGCCAGACGATGGTCACCTTCGCGGACGGTCCGCCACCGGAGGCCGTGGACGTGAGACCACCCCGAACCGCATGCGGGTAGAGCTCTCGAATGTCGGACACCGGTTCGCCGGAGGCGATTGGCTTTTCCGCAACATCACACTCGGACTGGACGGGGGCGAGGTCTACTCGCTGACCGGCCCCTCCGGCTCGGGCAAGAGCACCTTCCTCTCGCTGCTCGCCGGCTGGCTCGAGCCTGCCGAAGGCACCGTCTCGCATTCGGAGGGAGGTCGTGTCGCGTGGGTGTTCCAGACCCCCCACGGGTCGCCCCTCCGAAGCGCGCGGGACCACGTCGCCCTCCCGATCGCCGCGCGCGGTCGATCGCCGCGGGACGCGGATGCGGAAGCCGAGCGGATGCTCGTGCGCGTCGGTCTCGCCCACCTCGCCGATCGGTCGTTCTGCGATCTCTCCGGTGGGGAGGCCCAACGGCTCATGCTCGCGAGGGGTCTGGCCACACGCCCCCGTCTGCTCCTCATCGACGAGCCGACCGCCCAGCTCGACCCGGCGACAGCGGAGACCGTGAATGCAGTACTGAGCAGCCTCGCCGCCGACGGGACGATCGCCGTCGTCGCCACCCACGACCCGCGAACGCGCGACGCCTGCACCCGCCACATCGTCCTCGGTGCTCCCGGCGGCCCGTCCCGCGGCGAGGTGGAGAGGTGAAGCCGCGCGCCGTCGTCCGTGAAGCGTGGCGCAACACCGTCAGCGGCAGCGCGAGGTCGCTGACGCTCGCGCTGTCGCTGGGTGTGCTGGTGATGCTGCTCGCCGCCGCGGACATCGGCGCCGTCGCCCACCTGCTCCGTCAAGCCGCCGACTACCGCTCGAAGGGGGCGTCGGTCACCATCCTGATCGCCGAAGGGCTCGTGGACGGCCGCCGATGCGACCGCCTCGCCGACCTCCCCGGGGTGCGTGCTGCTGGAGCGATCCGGGCGACATCCGACCGCATCACCGGCACGGTCCTTCCCACGGCTCCGATACCCGTGAGCGAATCCACGGCGGGCTTCCTCGAGATCGTGCGGGAGGCGCCACGCTCCTCCGGCGTCCTCCTGGGACCCGAGGCGGCGGACGCGTTCGGGATCGACGCGGCGGACGAGATCGAGACGGCGTCCGGCACGACGCCCGTGGCGGGCACCTACGACTATCCGGACGACGGGCGCCGGCGCGGACTGTCCTACGCCGCGATCGCGCCCACCGCCGACAGCGCCTCCTTCGACGAATGCTGGGTCGACGCGTGGCCCCGGGACGACGGGATCGCCGCCGCCCTCCTCACGACGACCCGGCCGGCGACCGAGGATCGAGCGAAGCCGGAGATCGCCCAGCTCAACTCGACTCTCGGGCGGAGCTTCGACGGTGCCGCTGCCTTCGCGACGCGGCCGACGCGCTTCGCCGCCGGCGCCGCTGCCGCGGGCGGGCTGGCGCTCGGCCTCCTGGGCGTCCGTCTGCGGAGACTCCAGCTCGCGTCCGCCCTCCACGCCGGGGTCTCCCGCCGCGCCCTGCTCGCGATCTCGGTGCTCGAGCCCTGCGGGTGGGTCGCGCTGTGCGGTGCCGTCGTCGTCCCTGGAACGGTGATCGCCGCGCACGCTCTCGGCGGATCGGCCGAGAGCTACGCCCTCGGCGGATCGGCCGAGAGCTACGCCCTCGGCTGGGGAGTCTTCGTGGCCGGGGCCGCCGGTGCGTTCGCCGGCACGTGCGCCGGCGTGGCCACGACCCACGAGCGGCACCTCTTCCGCTACTTCAAGGCCCGCTAGGCAGCATCGGGCACCGGGACCCCGACTACGCTGGAGCGCGTGCCAGAGAACCCGTCGGTCGTCCTGTCGGAGAGCGGCTTCACCGCCAGCGTGGAGCCGGACCGGTTCGTGCCCGGCGCCTATCAGCTCGTGGTGGACGGGACGCCGCAGTCGCACGTGAACCTCGACGATCCGTCGCAGCTGTTCTTCGAGTACGTGCAGCGGATGGGCAACGTGATCGACCTGATCGGCGAGCCCGGCGAGCCCATCACGGCTGTGCACCTGGGAGCGGGTGCGCTCACCCTGCCGCGGTACGTCGCCTACACGCGGCCGGGGTCCCGCCAGCAGGTGGTGGAGCTGGAGAGCAAGCTGGTGGAGCTGGTGCGCGAGGAACTGCCGCTCCCCCGCTACGCGCAGATCCGCATCCGGCACGGCGACGCCCGCGAGGTGGTCGGCAAGCTCCCGGCCGGACTGCGCGGAGAAGTGGACCTGCTGGTCATCGACATCTTCAGCGGCGCGCGGACCCCCGCGCACGTGACGAGCATCGAGTTCTACCGGTCGGCGGTCGCACTGCTGAAGCCGGGCGGAATCGTGCTGGTGAACGTCGCCGATGGGCCGCCCCTCGCGTTCGCGCGCAGCCAGGTCGCGACGCTCGGAGCGGCAGTGGAGCATGTCGCCGCACTGGCGGAGACACAGGTGCTGAAGGGCCGGCGCTTCGGGAACGTCGTGCTGGTCGGGTCGAACACCGCGCTGCCGATGGAGTGGCTGCCGCGCCTGCTCGCGAGCGGACCGCACCCGGCGAAGGCGGTCGCGGGCAGCGAGCTGCGCGCGTTCGCGGCGAGCGCGCCGATCGTGACGGACGCGACCAGCGTGCCGTCGCCTCCCCCCGCGCGGAGCATCTTCCAGACGGGCAACCGCCGCGACTGACCCTCCCGAGCCGAGCCGGTCGCCTACGCGCGGCGGAAGGTCACAGGCTGGCCGGGCCGCGCCTGGGCCAGGAGGTCGAGCGACGCCTCGGCGACGACCGCGATGACGGGGTAGCCGCCGGTCACGGGATGGTCGGCGAGCAGCACGGTCGGGCGCCCGTCCGGCGAGACCTGCACGGAGCCGGCCACCATCGGCTCGCTCGGCAGCTCCGCGGTGACGCGGCGCTCCAGCAGCGGTGCCGCATGGCGTCCTCCGGCCGGCGGATCCAGGCGCACGCCGACCCGGTTGCTCTCGGCGCTGACGGTCCACTCCGTGTCGTGGAAGGCCTCGACCGCGGCGTCGGTGAACCAGTCGGCGCGGGGCCCGCGGTGGGCGCGCAACTCGACGGGGCCGAGGGTGGGCGCGGACACCGGCACGAAGTCGACGGGAGGCACGGGGCCGGCCGCGTCCCCGACCGGGAGGTCATCCCCAGTGCGGAGCGGCTCCGGTCCGAGACCGGAGAGCACGTCGCGCGAACGCGAGCCGAGCACCGCCGGCACGGCGAGGCCGCCGCGCACCGTCAGGTAGCAGCGCATCCCGTGCGCGGGGCGCCCGACGCGGAGGACGGCTCCGCTCGATGCACGCACCGCCCGATGCGTGTCGACCGGATCTCCGTCGAGGTCGGCCGGACCGTCGGCGCCGGTCAGCGCGAACCAGGCCGCGCTCTCGAAGCGCGCGGCGAACGCGCCGAGCAGCAACTCCAGCCCGGCGCACCCCTTGTCGTTGCCGAGGAGGCGGTTGCCGAGCTGCAGTGCCGCCCGGTCGAGCGCTCCCGACGGGCTGACGCCGAGCGCCGCCCATCCCGGGCGGCCGAGATCCTCGACGAGCGCGAGCGCGCCGGGGTCGAGCACGTGGAGGCTCATGTCGCCTCCCGGAACCGCACGAGCGCGCCCGGTCGCAGCAGCGCGGGCGGGTCGGCGGCGGCATCCCACAACACCGCATCGGTCGTGCCGATCAGCTGCCAGCCTCCCGGGCTCGAGCGCGGATACACCCCGCTGAACTCGCCCGCGAGGCCGACCGACCCTGCGGGGACGGCGGTGCGCGGCGTCGCCCGGCGCGGTACCCGCAACCGGTCGTGGTCGGTGACCAGGTAGCCGAAGCCGGGGGCGAACCCGCCGAACGCGACGCGCCACGAGGAGGACGTGTGGAGGTCGACCACCTCGCGCGCGCCGATGCCCAGGAGCCCGGCGACCGCGGCGAGATCCTGCCCGTCGTAGTGCACGAGGATCTCGACGGCGTGCTCGTCGCGCGGCGTCGCCACGACCGGCCGGGTGCGCTCGACCCACGCCTGCGCGACACTGAGCGGGAGGACGCCGGGATCGACGACGACGCCGATGGTGCGCGCCGCGGGGACGAGGTCGACGACGCCGGCGGGACGCTCGGCGTCGAGCGCGCGATAGAGGGCCAGCACCTCGTCGAGCCCGTCGAGCTCGGCCAGCAGCGCGTGGTCGCCGGAGGGGAGGATGCGCAGGCTCACGCGAACGCCTCCACCGCGATCCCGGCCGCATCCAGGCGCCGGCGCACCGCCCGCGCCATGACCACGGCATCGGGCGAATCCCCGTGCACGCAGAGGGAGTCGACCTCGACCCGGATGTCCGAGCCGTCGTCCGCGACCACCCGGCCCTCGGTGACGAGGCGGAGCGCACGCTCGGCGATGTCGTCATCGCCGTGCAGCACGGCCCCGGGCTCGCTGCGCGGGACGAGCGTCCCGTCGGCGCGGTAGGCGCGGTCGACGAAGGCCTCCCGCACGAACCGCAGTCCGGCCGCACCGGCTTCGCGCTCGATCTCCGACCCGGCGAGGCCGAGCAGCGCGAGCGACGCGTCGAACGCGGCGACCGCCTCGGCCACCGCCCGGGCCTGCACGGTGTCGCGGACGATGCGGTTGTAGAGGGCGCCGTGCGGCTTGACGTAGGAGACGCGGGTGCCCGCGACGCGGGCGATGCCCTCGAGGGCGGCCAGCTGATAGAGCGTCTCGGCCCGGAGTTCGTCGGCCGGGACCTCCATCGACCGCCGCCCGAACCCGGCCAGGTCGCGATAGGAGACATGCGCCCCGACGGCGACGCCGCGTTCGGCGGCCGTGCGGCAGGTCGCGAGCATCGTCGCAGGGTCGCCGGCATGGAAGCCGCAGGCGACGTTCGCGCTGGTCACGACGGACAGCAGAGCGTCGTCATCGCCCATCGTCCAGGCGCCGAACGACTCGCCGAGGTCGCTGTTGAGGTCGACGGAGCGTGCCATCCCCCTATTGTGGCGTGCGCGCTCCCGCACGCGCGCGATGCGCACGCACCTTGGCCCGGTTGCCGCACCGCTGCATCGAGCACCAGCGCCGGTTGCCGCTGCGAGAGGTGTCCAGGTACACGAGGTCGCAGTCGTCGGCCGAGCACTCTCGGATGCGGCCGTCGGCCTCCGGTCCGAACAGGCGGACGGCGTCGCGGGCGATCGTGCCGAGCGCCTGGTGCGGGCGCGCGTTGGTGCGGCCCGCCTGGCGGCCACCGCCCGGAAGCACCGGCGGGATGTCGGGAGTCGCGGCGAAGAGGTTGACGACGTCCACGTCGTCGGGCGCGAGGGTCTCGCCGCGGCTGGCCTGACGGGCGAGGCGGCCGATGGCGGAGCGCAGACCGGTCGCGTCTCGGAACTCGCGCTCGCCGGCGGTGGGAGCGACATCCGGGAAGCGTTCGACCAGCCAGTCGTTCAGAGCGGCGGCGTCGGCGACGGGCTGGGACTCCTCGGGGCGGTCGAGGCCGCCGCTGTAGGCGAAGTCGAGGGCGAGGGAGCCGGAGTCGAACCACCAGCGCGGACCCTCGGCGTCCTCCATCCACTGTCCGGTGCCGCGGGGGAGGATCGAGTCGGTGGCCATGTAACCAATATAGTCGGTTAGCTCGTCGGCTCCCGTCGGCGCGAGACCTCCGAAACCCTATCGCACGCGGTGCCTGCAATACTGGCCGGATGACCGCTCGCCGCCCCGATCCCGCCGCCGTGCTCGAGGGGACCACCGTGCGCCTCCGCGCGCTCACGCTCGACGACCTGCCCGACCTCTTCGACGCCATCGGGCACCCCGAGGTCTTCGCCGGCGGCTGGGGAGGCGGCCCCGCCGCGTATCGCGACACCTACGAGGAGTGGCGCGCGTTCATGCTCGAGTACCTCGCGTGGGACGCGGGCAACGTCTACGCCGTGACCCTGCGCGACGGCGACCGGATCGTCGGGACCACCACCCTGGGCGATTTCGACCTGGCGAACGGCTCCGCCCACATCGGCTGGACCGCCTACGCGCCGGAGGTCTGGGGCACGCGAGTCAACGTGGAGGCCAAGCGCCTGCTCCTCGGCGCCGCCTTCGACCACGGGCTCGAGCGGGTGAAGCTGCAGGCGGACGTGCTCAACGAGCGCTCCCGGGCGGCCATCCTGCGCCTCGGCGCGCAGTTCGAGGGCGTCCTGCGGCACACCCAGCCCCGCGCCGACGGCAGCTGGCGCGATACCGCCGTGTACTCCGTCCTCAGCGAAGAGTGGCCGGCCGTGCGCGCGGGCCTCGACGAGCGGTTGGCCGCCCAGACGGCCTGAGCCGCCCCGGCGCTATCGCAGCGCGCGGGTGGACGACTCCTCGGCCGCGCTGGCTGCCGCCGTGCGTCGCTGAGCGGGCGTGACCTCCCGGTGCTGCCACGAGATGAGGTTCGCCGCGTCGAACCGGCGGCTGCACGCCCCGCACGCCAGCGCCCGAGCGGGCTTGCGGTAGCGGTAGTGCGTGTGCCCGTTCGGGCAGGTGCCGACCCACGGCGCCAGCTCGTCGGCGATGGCGCCGCCGTGCAGCCGCTTGCCCTCGTAGCCGAGGTCCAGTGCGATGGCACGCCAGCGCGGGCCGTGCCCGGCGCGCGACCCGGCGAGCGCGTGCGCCACTTCGTGCAGGAGCACCTGGTGGATCTCGTCGTCGTCGTACCGCGTCGCCAGGTAGCGCGAGACCGTGATCGTCTTGGTCGTGTAGTTGCACAGCCCGGCACGGGTCTTCGCGTTGTCGAAGCCGAAGCTCCACACGGCCGGGTCGAGGTGCAGCGCGATGAGGGCGTCTGCCCACCGGCGTACGCGGTCCAGTTCCGCCATCAGCGCGCGACTCCTCCGAGGGCGACTCCCCCGGCGGTGGAGTGGGCGGCGCGTCCGGTCATGCCCGGAATCCTACGCGGGCCCGGGCGAGCCTTCCAGGTGTCGGCGCGAGGGTCATCCCTGCTCGTCGTGACCCTGCTCGTCGCGCGTCGGCTGATCGCGCTGCGCCTCCGACAGGGACTGCACGACGGCGACGGCGAGGAGGGCGCCCTCGATCTCCGCGGGTGACGCACCGAGCTTCTCCCGCAGGAACACCGCGGCGGTCATGTCGGAGAGGGCGTTGTCGTAGTCCTTCATATCGAAGTAGACCTTGCCGCGGCTCTGGATGGCGAACGCCTCCAGCGCGGTCCACTCGCGGCCCCGGGTCTCGGTGACGCAGTCGCTCAGCTCGACGACGGCCTCGTCGTACTTGCCGAGGTACTGCAGCACCTGGGCGCGGCGGATGCGGGCACCGATCAGCTGTTCGCGGTCGCCGGTGAAACGGGCCTGACGCACGGCCTCGGTGCCGATCGTGAGCGCCTCGTCGAGCCGGCCGAGGAGACGCAGCAGCACGGTCTTCTCGTTGAGCGCGCTCATGCTGCGCAGGTTGCCGAGTTCGTCCAACCGGGCGCCGGCAGCGCGAAGGTCGACGCGCTCGCGCAAGGTGGACGGATCGTATCCGAGGATGATGTTCAGGGTTCTGCTCCCGAATCGTGCGGTTCGGGATCCAGACTACCTGTCGCGGCGCCGCCCGCGGCCCTCCGACGGTCCGGTTCAGCCCGGGAGCCGTGCGGGATCAGCAGGCGCGAGCGCGACCTCCAGTAGCCGATCGTCCCCGGATCGGGGATCGCCGCGCCCGTCGGTGTTGTTCGTCAGCACCCAGAGGCGGTCACCGCGCGAGACGACGTCGCGGAGCCGGCCGTACGTGCCGTCGAAGAACGCCTCCGCCGTCACCGGCGCGCCGCCTGCGGTGGACCACACGGTCCAGAGCCGCTCGCCGCGGAGGGCGGCGATGAAGATCGTGTCGCCGACCACGGCCAGCCCGCTCGGGCTCGCCTCGGACGTGCGCCACTGCTGCACGGGGTCGGTGTACTTCGGATCGCCGGCGATGCCCTCGACGACCGGCCAGCCGTAGTCCGCGCCGGGACGGATGATGTTCAGCTCGTCCCAGGTGTCCTGCCCGAACTCGCTCGCCCACATCGTGCCGCGCGAGTCCCAGCCGATGCCCTGCGGGTTGCGGTGCCCGTAGCTCCACACCGGCGAGCCCGGGAACGGGTTGTCGGCGGGCACCTGGCCGTCGGGCGTCACACGCAGGATCTTGCCGCCGAGGGACGAGAGGTCCTGGGCGCGATCCGTGTCGCCGGCGTCGCCGACCGTGACGTAGAGCATCCCGTCCGGCCCGAAGGCGATGCGGCCGCCGTTGTGGTTCGAGCCTTTCGGGAGGCCGGCGATCACCGTCTCGGGGGCGCCGATCGCGTAGCTGCCGGGCACGCCGGTGAGCGGGAGGCGGACGACCCGGTTGTCGTCCGCGGTCGTCTCGTAGGCGTAGAGCTGGGCCGGCTCGGACCCGGCGGGGACGGCGAGGCCGAGCAGTCCGCCCTCCCCCGCGTGCACGACGCCGGGGACGGTGCCCGCATCGTGCAGGCCGCCCTGCGGCAGCCGTTCGCGGATCAGCCCGGAGTCGCGCTCGCTGATCAGCGCCGATCCGCTCGGGAGGGGGACGATCGACCAGGGCGCGTCGAGCCCGGTCTCCAGCACCGTCGCATCCCCCGCGGGCTGCAACGGCACGGCCGCCACCGCCGAGGACGTGCCCGTCGGGCGCGGCTGCGGAGTGGAGGTGGCCGTGCGGGACGCGGTCGGCGACGGAGCCGGTGGCGCGCAGGCGGCCAGCACCGCGAGGACGGTCGCGGCGACCGCCGCGACGCCCGCCGCTCGCGCTGCCCGAGATCCGCTCATGCCGATCGCGTCCCGTCGCGGGTCAGATCACTCGACGACCTGGACTTCCTTCCAGAAGGCCACGTAGTCGCTGAAGTCCTTGCCCACGCGGTCGAACGCGGTCGGGTACGGCGTGGGGTACGACCACGCGCGGTCCTGCAGGAGCGCGCCGCCGTCCTTCACGGAGAAGTACTGGCACTCGCCCTTCCAGGGACAGGTGTACGGAGTGGCGCTCTCGACCAGGTACTCCGTGTTCACGCTCGCGGGCGGGAAGTACCAGTTGCCCTCGATGCGGATCAGCTCCTCCTCGGGAGCCTCGGCGATGACAGTGTCGTTCAGGACTGCTTTCATGATGCAACCTCCTCGCAGAGCGGAACGCGTCGTGCGGACCGATCATTCCGGGAGGGTACTCCCCTCCGCCGCGAGGTCGCCTGTCAGTCGGCGGGGGCGCGCAGCACCTCGACCGCGTCGACCGTGCCGAGCCGTCCGGCGGGGGCGATCTCGGCCGGGGCGACGCCGGCCGCCACGAGCTCCTGGCCCGAGACGGAGGCGGTGAGGAGGTGCGCGACGGCTCCGCGCAGGCCCGTGAAGGCGGCGCACGCGGCGGCCGCCTCCGGGGAGCTGTAGTCGATGCCGAGAGCGGCGAGCGCGTCGATCACGGCGCCGGCGGCGAGGAGGTCCTCGACGGCGAATCGCGTCGATCCGCTCGCGGTCGAGCCGCCGGCCGCGACGACCGCGACCATCGCGCGACGGCCGAGGCGCACCTGCTCCGCGAGCACCCAGGACGCGACGGCCGCGGGATTGGTGAGACCGGCGGCCACGACGGCGCCCATGCCGGGGATGGCCGCGAGGTCGGGTGCCGCAGCGGCGATCGCGCCGTCGCCGAGCGTGTCGACCCAGATCACGATGTCCGCGTCGCCGGCGACCGCCCGTGCGCCGTCGGCGGCCCAGTCGAAGCGCACCTGGTACTTGGCCTGGCGGTGTGCGGCGGGGGCGTCGGGAGTGTCGGAGGCGGTCGTGGTCGGGAGGGTGGTCGGCTCGGTCACCGGGCCATCGTAATGCGGGGCGCCGGCCGCGATGGCCGTGTTTCGCCGGGTGACGGCCGCATCTGGCGGCGGATCAGCTCGAAGTCGTGCCGGCTGATCTCGATCACCCCGCGGCGCAGCTGGTAGCCCCAGTCGCGGTTGTCGCGCGTGAAGTCGAGCGACGGGAGCAGGGGCCGGATCGGGGTGGGGATGGCGTCGTGGTCCCACTCGATCCGCCGCCGCCACGGGCGGAAGTCGCCGGCCGGACCGCGCATCGACTCCCCCTGCGTGACCTGGAACGCCTCCCCGTCGGCGACGCGGCCGACGGCGGTGAACTCCTTGAGCGGGTCGCCGTCGGGGTAGGTGGTCTTCGGCGAGTAGTAGACGAACCCGTCGGCCGGGCCCATCCACTCGAGCGGACCGCGCGCGCCGTGGTTGACCTGCGCGAAGCCGCCCGCGACGCCACGGAGCACGTGGTCGCGCTGCACCACGCCCAGCCAGTAGCGGATCGCCATGCTCCCGTTCTAGCGCATCCCACCGACACCGTGCGCCAGGCGGAGTCGGGAATGCGCCGGGAACCTGCCCGGCCGGCTCCGCACGGGACGACACTGGGAGGATGCGCGTGCTGCTCAAGTTCCTCCTCGACTGCGATCCCGACGCCGCCTGGCGCGCCCTGCAGAGCCCGACCGCGTTCCGGGAGGTGGCGCTGCCGTGGCTCGACTTCCGGCCCGACGGCGACTCCTCGTTCCCGACGGTGTGGGGCGATGGCGAGCACCGGGTGCGGGTGCGGGCGCTCGGCGCGTTCACCGTCGGGACGCAGGCCATCCGGCTCGACACGCTGCGACCGGCCGGGGCGGCCGAGCACGCCACCCGCATCCTGCGCGACAGCGGAGGCGGCACGGGCGGAGTGCTCTCCGCGATCCCGCACCTGGACCACCGCATGGCGATCGCCCCCGACCCGGCCGGGCCGGACGCGGACGGGCGCCTGCGCACGCTTTACCGTGACCAGCTGATCGTGCGGGCCGGCGCGCTCACGCCCATTGCCTGGTACACGCTGTGGGCATTCTGGCAGTGGCGCGGGCACCGTCTGCGCCGCCTCGCTCCCACCTGGGCCTACGACCCGCCAGCCGCTAGCGTGACGGAAGAACCGGACGAGCCCGGTCGAACGGAGGAGTCAGCATGAGCACCGTCGAAGACGACCCGGCCACCGGAGCCGGCGAGGCACCCGCCGTCTCCCGCGCGGTCACCGCCGTGCAGACCGCCGACTGGCGACGTCGCGTCTTCGCGCTGTACGCCTCGGTCCGCCGGCTGGCCGGCACGGACCCGGTCGCGGCGCACGCCCACTGGATCTCGTGCCGCGACGACCTGTTCTCCTCGCATCCCGCCTCCCCGCTGCTCGAGGAGGACCGCGCCCGCTTCACCGGGCTGCCGGTCGCGGCCTACGACCCGGAGTGGCGGTTCGAGCTGCCGATCCACGCGCCCGCCGAGCCGCGGCGGATGGATGTCGAGACCGGCACCGACGGCGTCGTGCCGTTCGAACTGCTCGGCACGGTGCGCATCCCGCTCGCCGGCACGCTCGACGTCTGGCGCCTCTCGTCGTACGGCGGCGGGATCTTCGTGCCGGTGAAGGATGCGCTCGCCGGGCGTCCCGGGGGCACCTACGGGGGCGGCCGCTACCTCATCGACACGATCAAGGGCGCCGACCTGGGGCTCGACGCGGACGGCGACGAGGCCACCATCGTGCTCGACTTCAACTTCGCGTACAACCCGTCGTGCGCGTACGACCCGGCCTGGGCCTGCCCGCTCGCGCAGGCGGGCAACACGCTCGCGACCGAGGTGCCGGTCGGCGAGCGGTACTCCGGGACGTACGCGTAGCTCAGCCCCGGCCGGTCCCCGTCAGCGCGCGACGAGCGTCAGGCGCTGGGTCGGCCGGGTCATCGCGACGTACAGGGTCGCCGCCCCACGGGCGGTCTCCGCGGCGAGCGCACCGGGATCGGCGAGCACGACGGCGTCGAACTCGAGCCCCTTGGCCTCGTAGCCGCTGAGCACCGCGATCGGGCGGTTCAAACCCGCGGCGCCACGGCCCGCGTGCTCGCCGTAGCGCGCCGTGATCGCCGCAGCGACCGCCTCCACTTCCCGCACCGGAGCGATCACCGCGAGCGTGCCCTGGGTGTCGATGCCCCGATCGTGCTCGACCGCCGCCACCACCGCGTCCGGCAGGGTGGCGCCGTCCGCGCTCACGCGGCGGATGGGCCAGTCGCCCTCGCGCACGGAGCGCGTCGGGGTGATCGGGAGGCCCGCGCTCTGCGCCATGCGCTCCGCCTCCTGGGCGATCTGGGCGGGCGTGCGGTAGTTGACCGTGAGCTCCTCGAGCCGCCAGGAGTCCTTGAAATACGGCTGCAGCGCGGCGGCCCAGCTGGTCGCGCCGGCCGGCGACGACACCTGCGCGATGTCGCCGACGATGGTGAACGACCGCATCGGGCACCGGCGGACGAGCACGCGCCACTGCATCGGCGAGAGCTCCTGGGCCTCGTCGACCACCACGTGCCCGTAGGTCCACGACCGGTCGGCGGAGGCGCGCTCGGCCGTGGTGCCGCGGTCCTCCTGCTCGGCGAAGCCGTCTGCCAGCTGCTCGGCGCTGACCAGGCCCTCCACCCCCATGTTTCGGATGGCGGCCTTGGCGTTCTCGAGATCGCGCTTGCGCTGCCGGTCGCGCTCGCGGGCGGCGGGATCGGGCCGGCCCGGGAAGTCGCCGAGCAGTTCGGCCGCCTCGTCGAGCAGGGGCACGTCCGAGACGGTGAACGGCGCCGAGCGGTCGCGCGCCAGGGCGGCGCGCTGCTCGTCGGTCCAGCGCGGGGTCAGCTCGGCGAGCCAGGCGGGACGCGCGTACAGGTCCTGCAGGAGCTTCTGCGGGGTGAGCGGCAGCCAGGCCGTGTTGAGCAGGACGCGGATGTCGTAGGAGGTGCGCAGGTCCTCCCGCAGCACCTTCAGATCCGCGTCGTCCAACGTGGAGCCGGAGGCCCGCAGCTGGGCGGCGAGCTGATCCGTCAGCTCGGCGAGGGCGTGCTTGACGAACGTGACGCGCGCGACGTTGTGCGGCTTGCCGGAGCGCTGGGCCTTGGCGATGGCGCGCTGGACCAGGTCGGGCTGCACCACGAGACGCTCGTTGTCGACGACCACGGTCTGCGGCGCATCCGGCGCCTTCTGCCGCGAACGCACGGCCCGCGAGAGCAGCCGCGCCATCTGCGCCGAACCCTTCAGGCGCGCGGCCTCGGCCTCGTCGTCGGTCGTCGCCTCCACCCCCGGGAACAGCTCGCCGAGCGTCTGCAGCACGACGCCGGTCTCGCCGAGCGAGGGCAGCACGGCCTCGATATAGCGCAGGAACGCGGTCGACGGGCCCACCACCAGCACACCGGACGAACCCAGCCGCTGCCGGTTCGCGTAGAGCAGGTACGCGGCGCGGTGCAGCGCGACGGCGGTCTTGCCGGTGCCGGGGCCGCCCTGCACGACGAGCGCGCCACGAAGGTCGGAGCGGATGATGCGGTCCTGCTCGGCCTGGATGGTCGCGACGATGTCACCCATGCGGCCAGTGCGCTGCGCACTGAGCGCGGCGAGGAGCGCGCCCTCGCCCTGCACGCTCTCGCCCGCGGCCCGGTCGCCGGAGAGCAGGGCCCCGTCGAAGACCTCGTCGTCGATCCGGACGACCTCCCGGCCGGTCATGGTCAGGTGACGGCGGGCGCGCACGCCCATCCGCTCGTTCGCCGTCGCCTGATAGAACGCGCCGGCCTGCTGCGCACGCCAGTCGACCAGCAGCGAGCGCTGTTCGTCGTCGCGCAGACCGATGCGTCCGATGTACCGGTGGGCGGAGCCGTCAGCGGACTCCTCCAGCAGGAGACGGCCGAACACGAGGCGGGCATCCACGTCGCGCAGCTGGATGAGTTGATCCTCATAGAGCCGGGCGAACGCGTCCCGCTCGCTGCGGGCCTGGTGGTTTCCGCCCACCGATTCGCGGCGTACCCGGGTCAGGCGTTCGGCCGTTTCGGCGCGCAGGGCGTCCAGACGCTCGTACAGGCCCTCGACGACCGCGCGTTCGCGATCGAGCTCCGATTCGTGCACCCGATGACCGCCTCTCGATTCCGGGCCGAAAGTCTACGACCTCCACCCGGGACTGCGCTCCCAGCCAGACACGGTAGGATGGTGTCACTGCGGGCCATCCGACGGCTCCTGCGTCGTAGAACGCACCGCGCAAGCGACGGGCACCGCCCCGCCTGCGCCACTTTCTCACGGCGAACGAAACGTGCATCCCGCACCTTCGCCAGTACGTCCCGTGCGTCCGAAAAACCCGCGCCGGGGCCTTATGCCCGAAAGGCACCAGTGACCACCACGACCTTCGCCGATCTCGGCGTGCCCGCTCCCCTCGTCGCCGTTCTCGCGGCCGACGGCAAGACCGAGGCGTTCCCCATCCAAGCCGATACCCTCCCCGACACCCTGTCGGGCCGCGACGTCCTCGGACGCGGCAAGACCGGCTCCGGCAAGACCATCGCCTTCAGCCTCCCCCTCGTCGCCCGTCTCTCCGACGGCGCGCCGAGCCGCGGCCGCAGCAGCCGCCCGCGCGGCCTCGTGCTCGCCCCGACCCGGGAGCTCGCCACGCAGATCGCCGCGACCCTGAAGCCGCTCGCCGACTCGGCCGGCCTCGCCATCACCACGATCTTCGGCGGCGTCTCGCAGAGCCGTCAGGTCGCGGCCCTCCGTGCCGGCGTCGACATCGTCGTCGCCTGCCCCGGCCGCCTCGACGACCTGATGAAGCAGGGCGAGATCTCGCTCGACCGGATCGAGATCACCGTGCTCGACGAGGCCGACCACATGGCCGACCTCGGCTTCCTGCCTGTCGTCACGCGCATCATGGACAAGACCCCCACGGGCGGCCAGCGCATGCTGTTCTCCGCCACGCTCGACAACGGCGTGGACAAGCTCGTGAAGCGGTTCCTGCAGAACGAGGCGATGCACTCCGTCGACGAGGCCACCAGCCACGTCGCGGCGATGACCCACCACGTCTTCGAGGTGCGGGACGCCGACGCCAAGAAGGACCTCGTGACGGCCCTCGCCTCGGGGCGCGGCCGCCGCATCCTCTTCACCCGCACCAAGCACCAGGCCAAGCGCCTCGCCAAGCAGCTCACCTCGTCGGGCGTGCCCGCGGTCGACCTGCACGGCAACCTCTCCCAGCCCGCCCGCGACCGCAACCTGGCCGCGTTCGGCTCGGGCGAGGTGCGCGTGCTCGTCGCCACGGACGTCGCCGCGCGCGGCGTGCACGTGGACGACGTCGAGCTCGTCGTGCACGTGGATCCGCCGGCGGAGCACAAGGCGTACCTCCACCGCTCCGGCCGCACCGCGCGTGCGGGCAGCGCGGGCGACGTGGTCACCGTCATGCTCACCGAGCAGGCCGGCGACGTGAAGGTCCTCCTGCGCAACGCCGCTATCACCGTGACCCCGCAGAAGGTCACCGCCGACTCCCCGGCCGTCACCGAGCTCGTCGGCGAGCGGGCCGAGCGCATCGCCCCCGCCGACGCCCCCGCGGCATCGGGCGGCGGACGCCAGGGCGGCGCACAGGCCGGCGGCGGACGCTCCGGCGCGCAGAAGTCGGGCGGCCAGCGCCGCACGCAGGCCCCCGCCGGCGAGTCGGCAGGCGGCGGACGCCGTCGCCGCGGACGCGGGAACGGCTCGGCCGGTGACGGCGCGGGCGCGGGCCAGCGCGACGGTCAGCAGCGCGATGGTCAGCAGCAGAGCGGCCAGGGGCGTCGCCGCGGCCAGGGCGGCCAGGGCCAGAACGGTCAGGGCGGTCAGGGTCGCGGCGGCCAGTCCGGCAGCGGCTCGCACGGCGGTCGCGGACGCGACGCGGTCGAGGGCGGTCGCCACGGCACCGAGCGCTCATCGGCGAAGCAGTCGCCGTCGCGCGGCGGTGACAACCGTCGCTCGGGCGGACAGATCCGCATGGGCGACCTGGTCAACGGCAGCACCAGCCGCGGCCTCGGCTCGCGCCGCGCGCGCGGCTGAGCCCGGCACCCGGCACTCCACGCAGAGCGGGGTCGCGACACGCCATCCGGTCATCACGGCCGGGGCGCGTCCCGGCCCCGCTCTCGTTTCGCGGGCCACCGCATAGGATCGCGGTGATGCGAAGCGCCGGACTCAGACTCCGGCACCGATGCGAGGGGGAGATCGGGATGTTCGGTTCGAAGAAGAAGCGCAGTCTCAGCGATCTGGTGGAGCAGCTCCGGCCCGACCTCAGCCGGGAATCGCTGGGCGTCGGGCCCGACTTCCCGGGCGTCGTCCCGAACCCGTACCTGAGCGGTGCTGCCCGCAAGCGCAAGGCGGAACTGCGCACGGGGACGCTTGCGCTCGGAGTCCTCGTCGACTGGCGCGAGGTCAGCAGCGACGGCAGCCCACGTGTGGTCCTGATGCTCGACGTGGAGACGGCCGACGGTATCTCTTTCCGCGGTATCGCTGACGAAGACCTCACCATCACCGAGCTCACGCGGCTCTCGCCCGGACAGACGCTGCCCGTGCGCTACCGGCCGGCGGTCATGGACCACTACGTCGCCCTCGCCCGGGACGCGGATCCCGCCGAGGTGCAGCGGCTCTCCGACGACATCGCGAGCCGCGAGCGGCCCTAGGCGGGGCGAGACTCCAGGATCTCTTCCGCGCCCTGCGCCGCCATCGCCTCCAGGCCCGCAATGACCACGGCGACCAGGCGGTCGAAGGTGCGATCGAGGTCGTCCGGGA
Source organism: Leifsonia naganoensis (assembly GCF_013410615.1). Classification (NCBI taxonomy): domain Bacteria; kingdom Bacillati; phylum Actinomycetota; class Actinomycetes; order Micrococcales; family Microbacteriaceae; genus Leifsonia; species Leifsonia naganoensis. The sequence continues at coordinate 2,691,795 of NZ_JACCHJ010000001.1, read as the reverse complement.
GGCCGAAGCCACCACCCAGCTCCAGGCTGATGAAGCCGTGGAGCGAACTGCGGAGGATGCGGATGGCGTCGACGTTCGCGTCGTCCGGCAGCCCGAAGGCGCGGAGGGCGGCGGACAGCACCTGCACGGTCTCCCCTGCACGTGCCGCCAGCTCGGCGTCGGCCGACTCGGCCAGGTGCGGAGCGACCTGCGTGGACGCGTAGCGCCCGGGATGCATGTGCGCGTAGCCGCGGAGGGCGACCGCCGCCGCTCGCACGGCCTCCTCCCCCGACCGGCCGATGGTCGCCGCCGCGAGAGCCCTGGTGAGCTCGGCCACGGCCTCCGTGGCGACCAGGCGGCGCAGATCCACGAGCGACGCGACGTGCTTGTAGAGGCTCGGGACGGCGACGCCGGCGCGCGCTGCGACGGCGGCGAGGGTGAGGCGATCGAAGCCGCTCACCCCGCCCTCATCGACGAGTTCGAGCGCGACGTCCGTGACCGCCGCCCGGCTGAGGCCCGCCCTAGGCACGCGCGCCCGCCCATCCCGCCGCACGGCGCTCCTGGAGGAATTCGAGCGTCGCCGGGACCGTGACGTCCGGGCGCTGCGCGTGCGGGTAGTGGGCGGCATCGGAGACGCGGACGACGCGAGCGCCGAGCGACTCGATCCAGTCGGCCTCCGCCGCGGCGTCGGGGAAGTCGGGGTCGAACTCGCCGACGAACGCGATCATCGGCGCCTGCACCTCGGGCAGCCGGGGCTCCACGACGGAGTGCGTCAGCTGAAGCGCCAGGCGCCGGAAGTCGCGCAGCCGGCCGGGCTCGCGCAGATTCGCGCGGATGGCGGCGACGTGCTCGTCGAGCCACGGTGCCGCGTGTCCCTTGTTGAGCGGCTTCTTGTAGTAGCCCGCCCAGAACGCGGCGCCCCAGGGGCGGGCGAGGACCACGCCGAACAGCGCCTTCTGGAAGGCGGCCGTCGCGCGGCTCGCAGCGGGATCCCGCAGCAGCGGTCCGTAGAGCGCCAGCCCGGCGATGGCGTCCGGTCGCTCGGCCGCGGCCCAGGCGGCTGCCGCCGCGCCCATGGAGTTGCCGAGCACGACGGCCGGGCCGCCGAGCTCGTCGATCAGCGCGATCAGGTCTTCCCCCGTGGCGATGTCGCCGAAGGTGGTGAAGCCCGTGTCGGAGTCGCCGTGGGAGCGGAGGTCGGTGACCGCCACGCGGTACCCGGCGTCGACCAGGGGGCCGACGAGCTCGCGATAGCTGGAGCGGAGGTCGCCCATCCCCGGGACGGCGACCACGAGCGGGCCGGAGCCCTCGACGGTGTAGCTGATGCGTCCCTCGGGGCGCTGCAGGAAGTGGACCTGCGAGGCGATGGAAGTGTTCATAGCCGTAAAGCTAATACCATTAGCTTCTTTGCGCAAGGACTTTTCTCACACTCCTCGCCGGAGTGTCAGTCCGCGTCGACCGGGAGCGCGACGGGGTACTCCTCGCCGCTGTCGGCGGAGATGCTGACGGCGCTCCAGGTGCGCGCCTCCTCCAGCTGCCGCTCGGAGTAGTCGATCGCCATGGCCTGGGCGGTGCGGCCGAGCAGGAGATGCGACGGCTGCTCGTCCGCGTGCGCGACACGCACGAGGATCTCGGCCGCGCGCGCCGGGTCGCCCGCCATGACCCGCGTGCCGCGCATCGCCCCCATCGCTCCCACGGTCTGCTCGTACTCGGCGGGGATGTCGTCGACGCCCATGGACGAACCCGCCCAGTCGGTCGCGAAACCGCTCGGCTCGACGACCATCACCCGCACGCCGAACGGCGCCGTCTCCGCCGCGAGCACGCGGCTGAAGCCGTCGACGGCGAACTTCGCCGCCTGGTAGGAGCCGATGCCCGGCGAGCCGCCGACCCGGCCGCCGACCGACGAGAACTGCACGACGAGGCCGCCGCCCTGCTCGCGGAGGAGGGGGATGGCCGCGGTCGAGACGGTGTACACGCCCCAGAAGTTGGTCTCGAACTGCGTGCGGAAGTCGCTGGGAGAGCCCGTCTCGATCGGCGCGACGTTGGCGTAGCCGGCGTTGTTGACCAGCACATCGATGCGGCCGAAATGGTCGCGGGCGGCGGCGAGCGCGGACGCGGCGGCGCGGGGATCGGTGACGTCGAGCGGCAGGGCGACGACGCGGTCCGCGCCGTATTGCGCGACCAGGTCGGCGAGCTGCTCGGGGGTGCGTGCCGTGGCGGCGACGCGGTCGCCGTGGCGCAGGGCCGCCTCGGCGAGGGCGCGGCCGAAACCGCGCGACGAACCAGTGATGAACCAGGTGAACTCAGTCATGCGAGTTAGTACAACACTGTTTCGTTAATAACGCAACCTTGTTGCACTAGAATGAACTCATGACGACGGCACCGTTCGAACGGGCGCGCTCCGCCGACGCCAAGCTGGCGCGCGAGGAGGCGATCCTGGCCGCAGCACGCGCAGAGGCGGAGCGTCGCGGCACCCGGGAGGTCACCCTCACCGACATCGCAGACGCGGTCGGCATGCACAAGTCGGGCCTGCTGCGGTACTTCGAGACGCGGGAGCAGATCTTCCTGCGCCTCACGGCCGAGGAGTGGCGGTCGTGGGCGGGCTGGCTCCTGCCGCTCCTGTCGTCGTGGCGCACCGCATCACCCCTGCGGCTGGCCTCGGCCCTGAGCGACACGCTCGTGGCGCGGCCGCTGTTCTGCGACCTCCTGGCCCACACCCCGCTCAACCTCGAACGGAACGTGTCGGTCGAGACGGTGCGCGGCTTCAAGCTCGACGTGCACGTGCACGTCGAGGCGATCGCCGGCGAGCTGCGCCGACTACGGCCGGGGCTCACCGAACTGCAGGCGATCGACGTGATCGCCACGGCGACGAGCATGGCCGGGGCGCAATGGCAGATGGCGACGCCCGGGCCGGAGCTGGAAGCCGTCTACCGCAGCGACCCGCGGCTGCGCCACGCGATCGTCGAGGTCGGGCCGAGACTCACGCGGGTGCTCACGGCCCTGCTGGCGGGGATGGACGCGGAGGATAAGTAGCCAGGACGGCTAGGGCGCGACGCACCCGACCGACGCCATGGCGGTCTTGACCAGAGCGCCGCGACCGCCCTCCATCTCTTCGGCGACCGTCGGGGAGACGGCCTCCTCCGGCGTCATCCACGTGAGCTCCAGCGCATCCTGACGCGGCTCGCAGGTGCCGGTGACGGGGACCACGTACGCCAGGGAGACGGCGTGCTGACGCTCATCGCTGTAGGCCGTGACGCCCTGCATCGGGAAGTACTCGGCGACCTGGAACGGCACCGGGCTCGCGGGGAGCAGCGGGAAGGCCATGGGGCCGAGATCCTTCTCGAGGTGGCGGAACAGCGCCTCACGCAGGGTCTCGCCGTACATCACCCGGCCGGAGACGAGCGTGCGCGTCATCTCCCCCACCGCGTTGGCGCGGAGCAGGATGCCGACCTGCGTCACCTGGCCGAGGCCGTCGACGCGCACCGGGACCGCCTCCACGTACAGCAGCGGCAGGCGGCGCCGGATCTGCTCCAGCTCGATGTCGCTCAGCCACGCCGGACCGGGCTGGCCGCCGTTGCCGGGCAGCGGGTCGGGGGTCGGATCGGGATCCGGAGTGCGAACGCTCATGGGTCGATAGTACGGAACGCGCGCCCGCGAGACCCCCAGGACCCGGAGATCTGTGGACAAGCGGCACGCGATCGGGGGCTGTGAAGCGGTTCGGCAGGGGGACAGAATGGTCGGTGTGCCGTTCCCCACACCCGACCTCCACATCGACCGCGATGCCGTGCTCTGGTCAGCCGGTGAGAAGGACCGGGCGGGCCGGCCGCTGCTGGTGCTCCTCCACGGCTACGGGTCGGACGAGGCGGACCTCTTCGGGATCGCGGCGTACCTCCCCCTGGAGCCGGTGATCGCGTCGCTGCGCGCGCCCATCCCCGAAGGGCCGGGCTTCGCCTGGTTCTCCCGCTTCACGAACGTGCCGAGCGACCCCCTCGCCGGCAACGCCGACGCCGCCGCCCGCGCGGTGCTCGCGTGGCTCGACGAGCAGCCGGCCGCGCCGACCGGTCTGCTCGGGTTCTCCCAGGGCGGCGCGATGGCCCTCCAGCTGCTGCGGCTCGCGCCGGAGCGCTTCGACTACGCCGTGCAGCTCTCGGGCTTCGTCGTGCAGGGCGAGCATGAGGGCGACGCCGCACTCACCCGCGACCCGGTGCCGGTGTTCTGGGGGCGCGGGACGATGGACGACACCATCCCGGCCGCCTCCATCGACCGGACGGCGGAGTGGCTGCCCGAGCACTCGGCACTCGACGCGCGCATCTACGAGGGCCTCGGCCACGGCATCTCGCCGCTGGAGCTGGGCGACATCTCCACCTTCATCCGCGCGCGGCTGCCCCGCTGACGCTCCGCCTCTCGCGACATTCGGCACGAATCGCGGGATACGGCACCCCAAAGTCGACATTCGGCACAAATCGCGGGAATCAGCGCGGCATAGGCGACATTTGGCACAAATCTGGCGCAGGGGATCCGGGTGTCAGGGGTCGGGGGCAGGATGGTGTGGATGGGCGACGTGCTCGAGCGGTTCTCCCCCGCGACCCGTGAATGGTTCCGTGGGGCGTTCGCCGCGCCCACTCCCGCGCAGGAGGGCGCTTGGGAGGCGATCTCGCACGGACGGCACGCCCTCGTCATCGCGCCGACCGGTTCGGGCAAGACTCTGGCGTCGTTCCTCTGGGCGATCGACCGGCTCGCGAGCGAGCAGCGCGCTCCCGACGCCCCGAAGGGCACGCGGGTCCTGTACATCTCGCCGCTGAAGGCGCTGGGCGTCGACGTCGAGCGCAACCTGCGCGCGCCGCTCGTGGGCGTGACGCAGACAGCCAAGCGGCTCGGCGCCGAGCCGCCGCACGTGACCGTCGGCGTGCGCTCGGGCGACACCCCGTCGTCCGACCGCCGCGCGCTCGTGACGAACCCGCCGGACATCCTGATCACGACGCCCGAGTCGCTGTTCCTCATGCTGACCTCGCAGGCGCGGGAGACGCTGACGTCGGTCGAGACGGTGATCGTCGACGAGGTGCACGCCGTCGCGTCGACCAAGCGGGGAGCGCACCTCGCGCTCTCCCTGGAGCGGCTGGACGCGCTGCTGCCGAAGCCGGCGCAGCGCATCGGGCTCTCCGCGACGGTCCGGCCGCCCGAGGAGGTCGCGCGCTTCCTCGGCGGCCGCGGCCCGGTGGAGGTCGTGGCGCCGCCGTCGGGCAAGCGGTTCGACCTGCGCGTGGTCGTGCCGGTCGAGGACATGAGCGAGCTCGGCACCTCCACCTTCGCCAGTGGGAACGACGACGGCTCGCCGCCGCAGACCGGGTCGATCTGGCCGCACGTGGAGGAGGCGATCGTCGACCGGGTCGTCGAGCACCGCTCCTCGATCGTGTTCACCAACTCGCGTCGGCTGGCCGAGCGGCTGACGGCACGGCTCAACGAGATCTACGAGGAGCGCGTGCTCGGCGGCGAACTCGACGCGGGAGCGCAACGACGCCCGCCGGCCGAGCTGATGGGCGGCTCCGGGCAGACGCGCGGCGCGCAAGCCGTGGCGGACGACGCCGACGCCCTCGTGCTCGCACGCGCGCACCACGGCTCGGTCAGCAAGGAGCAGCGCGCGCTCATCGAGGACGACCTCAAGACCGGACGCCTGCGCTGTGTCGTGGCGACCTCCAGCCTCGAGCTGGGCATCGACATGGGCGCGGTCGACCTGGTCATCCAGGTGGAGGCCCCGCCGTCCGTCGCGAGCGGACTGCAGCGCGTCGGCCGCGCCGGCCACCAGGTGGGCGAGGTGAGCCGCGGCGTCGTCTTCCCGAAGCACCGCGCCGATCTCATCCACTCCGCCGTCGCCACCGAGCGGATGACCGCCGGGCTGATCGAGACCCTCCGGGTGCCGGCGAACCCGCTCGACATCCTGGCTCAGCAGACGGTCGCGGCTTGCGCGCTCGAGCCGATCGACGCCGACGACTGGTTCGACATGGTGCGCCGCAGCGCACCGTTCGCGACGCTCCCCCGCAGCGCCTACGACGCGACGCTCGACCTGCTGGCCGGGCGCTACCCGTCCGACGAGTTCGCCGAGCTGCGGCCGCGCGTGGTCTGGGACCGCGACACCGGAGCGATCACCGGACGTCCCGGAGCGCAGCGGCTCGCGGTGACGAGCGGCGGCACCATCCCGGACCGAGGCCTCTTCGGCGTCTACATGGTGGGCGAGAAGGCCAGCCGCGTCGGCGAGCTCGACGAGGAGATGGTCTACGAGTCGCGCGTCGGCGACGTGTTCGCGCTCGGCTCGACAAGCTGGCGCATCCAGGAGATCACCCACGACCGCGTGCTGGTGACGCCCGCGTTCGGCGAGCCGGGCCGCCTGCCGTTCTGGAAGGGCGACGGGCTCGGCCGCCCGGTGGAGCTGGGGCGTGCGGTCGGCGCCTTCCAGCGCGAGCTGAGCACCGCCTCCTCTGCCGACGCCGAGCTGCGCTGCGTGGAGGCGGGGCTCGACGCGTGGGCGACGAACAATCTCCTGTCGTTCCTCGCCGAGCAGAAGACCGCGACGGGATACGTTCCGACCGATCGCACGCTGGTCGTCGAACGGTTCCGCGACGAGCTCGGCGACTGGCGCGTCATCCTGCATTCCCCGTACGGCATGCAGATCCACTCGCCGTGGGCGCTGGCGGTGCAAGCGCGCGTGCGGGAGCGCTACGGGATCGATGCGGGCGCCATGGCGGCGGACGACGGCATCATCGTGCGTATTCCCGACACGGAATCCCAGCCTCCCGGCGGCGAGCTCTTCGTCTTCGAGCCGCAGGAATTGGACGAGCTGGTGACGAACGAGGTCGGCGGCTCGGCGCTGTTCGCCTCGCGGTTCCGCGAGTGCGCGGCACGCGCCCTGCTGCTGCCCAAGTACAACCCGGGCAAGCGGTCGCCGCTCTGGCAGCAGCGGCAGAAGGCGTCGCAACTGCTGGATGTGGCGCGCAAGTATCCGAGCTTCCCGATCATCCTCGAGACCATCCGCGAGTGCCTGCAAGACGTCTACGACCTCCCCGCGCTGGACGAGATCGCCAAGCAGATCGAGCAGCGGAGCATCCGCATCGTGGAGGCCGCGACCGAGACGGCCTCGCCGTTCGCGCGGTCCCTGCTCTTCGGCTACGTGGCTGCGTTCATGTACGAGGGCGACAGCCCGCTCGCCGAGCGCCGGGCCGCGGCGCTGTCGCTCGATACCGGTCTGCTCGCCGAGCTGCTGGGACGCGCCGAGCTGCGGGAACTGCTCGACCCCGCGGTGATCGAGCGCGTCGAACTGCAACTGCAGCGACTCGACCCCGAGCGCCGCGTGCGGGGGCTGGAGGGCGTCGCCGATCTGCTGCGCCTGCTCGGACCGCTCAACGCGGAGGAGGTCGCGGCGCGATCCGAGAACGAGGACGTCGCCGAGGCGGCGGGCCACCTCGCCGCACTGGTCGACACCAAGCGCGCCCTCGCCGTGACGATCGCCGGCGTCGAGCGCTTCTCGGCCATCGAAGACGCCAGCCGGTTGCGGGATGCGCTGGGCGTGCCCCTGCCGATCGGCGTCCCGGTCGCCTTCATCGAGCCGGTCGACGACCCGCTCGGGGACCTCGTCAGCCGTTTCGCGCGCACCCACGGACCGTTCGAGACCGCGGACGTCGCGTCGCGATTCGGCCTCGGGACCGCCATCGTGCACGACGCGCTGCGGCGACTCGCGCACGACGGCCGCGTGGTCGAGGGCGAGTTCCGGCCGCACGCGCACGGCAGCGAGTGGAGCGACGCCGAGGTGCTCCGGCGGCTGCGGCGGATGTCGCTCGCCGCCCTGCGCCACGAGGTCGAGCCGGTCGACACCGCGACCTTCGCGCGATTCCTGCCCGACTGGCAACACGTCGGGTCGACGCTGCGCGGGGTGGATGCGGTGGCGTCGGTCATCGAGCAGCTCGCCGGCGCGCGCATCCCTGCGTCCGCGTGGGAATCGCTGATCCTGCCGAGCCGCGTCGCCGACTACAGCCCGACCATGCTCGACGAGCTCACCGCCACGGGCGAGGTGATCTGGGCGGGCGACGGCTCGCTGCCCGGCTCGGACGGGTGGATGAGCCTCCACCTCACCGACAGCGCGCCGCTCACCCTCGCGCCTCCCGGCGAGCACGAACCGGACGAGTTGCAGCGCGGGGTGCTGGACGCTCTCTCGCGCGGAGGCGGCTTCTTCTTCCGGCAGCTGTCGGACGCGATGGGGGTCGCCGCCGGAGAGCCCGTCGACGACGCCGCCCTGGTGGCCGCGCTCTGGGACCTGGTGTGGGCGGGCCTCGTCACGAACGACACACTCGCACCGCTCCGCACGCTGACCGGCGGCGGCTCCGGCGCCCACAAGCGACCGCGGCAGCCGACACGGGCGCGCATGTACCGCGGCCGGGCAGCGGCACGCTCGGCGATGGTGACCCGAATGGGACCGCCGACCGTCGCCGGCCGCTGGTCGCTGCTGCCGGAGCGCGACCTCGACTCCACGGTGCGCGCGCACGGTCAGGCCGAGACGCTCCTCGACCGCTACGGCGTCGTGACCCGCGGCTCGGTCATGAACGAGGGGACGCCCGGCGGCTTCGCCCTCGCCTACAAGGTGCTCAGCGGTTTCGAGGAGACGGGCCGCGCCCGCCGCGGCTACTTCGTCGAGACCCTCGGCGCCGCGCAGTTCGCGACCGGGGCGACCGTCGACCGGCTGCGCGGCTTCACCCGCGATCCCCTGCAGGAGCGCGAGCACTCCGCGATCGCGCTGGCCGCCACCGACCCCGCGAACCCGTACGGCGCCGCCCTCCCCTGGCCGGCCGTGCCCGGCGAGGCGGGGACGGGCCACCGGCCCGGGCGCAAGGCCGGAGCCCTCGTCGTGCTGGTCGACGGCGAGCTGACCCTGTACGTCGAGCGCGGCGGCAAGAGCCTGCTCTCCTTCGTCGACCCGGAGGATGCGGAGGCCGGTCCGACGCTCGCTGCCGCCTCCCGCGCCCTCGCCGCGCTGGTCACCGGGCGCCGCGTCGACAAGCTGGCCGTCGAGACGGTGAACGGCGGCTTCGTGCTGGGCACGCCCACCGGCGACGCCCTCGCCGAGGCGGGCTTCCTGGCCATCCCGCGCGGGCTGCGGCTGCGCTCGTGACGGCTGTGACGGCTGCGCCAGGGCCGAGGAGGCCGCGTGCCCGAGGGTGACACCGTCTACCAGGCGGCGCGGCGGCTGCGGGAGGCTCTGGCCGGGCGGGTGCTGACGGCGAGCGACTTCCGCGTTCCGGCGTATGCGACTGTCGACCTCTCCGGCGAGCGCGTGGACGAGGTGGTGAGCCGGGGCAAGCACCTGCTGATGCGGGTCGGCGAGCACACCATCCACTCGCACCTGAAGATGGACGGCTCGTGGGAGGTCTACCGGCCGGGCGAGCGGTGGCGGCATCCCGCGTTCCAGGCGCGCGCCGTGCTGCGGACCGCGGAGGCCGACGCGGTCGGCTTCCTGCTCGGCGTGCTGGAGGTGCTGCCGCGAGCGCGCGAGGAGGAGGCCATTGGCCACCTCGGCCCCGACCTGCTCGGGCCCGATTGGGACGCGGAGGAGGCCGTGCGGCGCGTCGCCGCGCACCCGGACACCCCGATCGCCGTCGCACTGCTCGATCAGCGCAACCTCGCCGGGCTCGGCAACGTCTACGCGAACGAGCTGTGCTTCCTGCGCGGGATGCTGCCCACGCGTCCGGTCGCCGAGGTGGATGTGCCCGCGGCGGTCGACCTCGGCCACCGGCTCATCGTCGCCAACCGCGACCGGCCGCGGCGGGTGACGACCGGCGACACCCGCCGCGGCCGCAACACCTGGGTGTACGGCCGCGGCGGGCAGCCCTGCCGCCGCTGCGGGACGCGCATCCTGCGCACCGAGCTCGGCCGCACCGAGCTCGAGGAGCGCGTGACGTACTTCTGCCCCGTCTGCCAGACGTAGCGCCGCGCGCGGTCTGCGTCGAGGCGGCACGAAGTGCACGCGAAACCGCCGAGAGGGCGGACTATTCGCACTCTCGGCGGCGGGAAGGTCAGGCTGCGGCGTCCTCCGCGGGTGCAGCGGCAGCCGTGCGGACGCTCTCGAGGGCGGCCGACCAGGACTCGAGCTGGGCGAAGAGCGGAGTGAGGGCCGCCTCCTGCTGCGGGGTGGGCTTCAGCGACCAGTTCTCGAAGTCGTGCGCGAGGCTCAGGCCGACGAAGGCGCTGACGGTCGCGACCTGCAGCTGCGACAGCACGAGGCGCAGGTGCTCGACGGCGCGGGCGCCGCCGAAGACGCCGTAGCTGACGAAGCCCGCGGCCTTGTTGGCCCACTCGGCGCCGACGAAGTCGATCGCGTTCTTGAGCGCGCCGGAGGTGCTGTGGTTGTACTCGGGAGTCACGAACAGGTAGCCGTCGAACTCGGCGATCTTCGCCGCCCACGCCTTGGTGTGGGCGTTCGCGTACTGCCCCATCGCGGCGGGCATCGCCTCGTCGAGGTGCGGGAGGTTCCAGTCGGCGAGGTCGACGAGCTCGTACTCGACGCCCGCGCGCTTCGCGGCATGCTCGTAGACCCAGCGGGCGACGGCCTCGCCGTTGCGGCCCGGCCGGGTGCTGCCGATGATGATCGCGATCTTCGTCATAGTCCATCCTTCGTTTTTGGGTGACGTGTCACCGAGTTCGAACTTCCCCGCGGCCTCCTGCATTCCCGTCCCGTAGGCTTCTCGTATGCCTCCGCGGGATGACGACCGGCCCGACGACACGCGTCTGCCCGCAGACGCGACCGAGGAGCAGCGCCGGCAGGCGGGCGACCGCCTGCGCGAGCGGATCTACGCGACGTTCACCGCCCTCGCCGTGCTGGTCGCGCTGAACGGCCACGTCGAGCACCTCGTCCCGGGCGACGTGCTGTGGACGATGCTGATCTCGGTGGTCGGCGTGCTGCTCGCGGGCCTCGCCTCCGACCTGGTCTCGCACATGATCGTGCACACCACACTGCCCAGCGCCCTCGAGTTCCGGCACATGGTCGCGGTCGCCTCCCGCGCGCTCGGCGTGCTCGTCGTCCCGGTGATCTCGCTGCTGCTGGCCATCGGCGGTGTCGTGGCGGTCCACACGGCGATGACCGTCGCGATCATCGCGCTGATCGTCTCCCTCGCGGTCGTGGCGCGGATCGCCGTCTCGCGCACCGGGCTCGCCGGCTGGAAGCAGCTGCTCGTGCTCGTCGTGATCGTGGCGCTCGGGATGCTCGTCGTGTTCCTGGAGCAGCTCGCCCACTGACGGCAGGGGCACCCGCCGGTACGCCCGGCCCGTGCGAGGATGACGTATGCCCACCGCGCGCACCCAGCCAGACCCGCGCAAGCTCAGCGACGACGAAGAGCGCCTCTTCCACGCGTTCTACCTGATGCGCCGGGGATTCGACCGCACGCTCGACGTGCAGCTGCAGCACGACAACGGCATCTCGATCTCCGAGCTGGAGGTGCTGATGGCCCTCGTCCGCTCCCCCGGGCGACGCTTGCGGGTGCGCGACCTGGTCGCCTTCACCGGCTGGGAGAAGAGCCGCGTCTCGCACCAGGTGACGCGCATGGCGGCGCGCGGGCTGGTCGAGCGTCAGGACTGCGCCGAGGACCGCCGGGCCAGCTGGATCCAGCTCACCGGCGAGGGGCGCCGGGTCGTGGTGCGGGCACTGCCGGAGCACACGGCGACGATCCGCCGCATCCTGTACGACGCGATCACACCCGAGCAGCAGGAGGCGCTGCTCGCGATCTCCGAGCGGATGACCGCCGCGATGGATGCCACGGACGCCGGCGGCGACACGGGCGTCGCGGACTGAGCGTTCTCGCAGAGCCGTCGCCCGCCACCTGGGCCGGGCCTGGGAGGTCGGAGGCGAAAACCTGGCGATTCGTCGGGAACGCCGCCGAAACCAGGACCTCTTCAGGCGGCGCCCTCTAGCGTTCTGATGTGCGACGACCGAACCTCCCCGACACCCCCGGCGCCGACGGACGCGGCGATGACCGCGAGCCGGCGACCGAGGTCTTCGGCCGTGCGCCCGCCGCCGACCCGCGCCGGCCGGTGCGGGCGACGCGCCCCGCCTCCCAGGTGCGCTCCGGCGCAGCCGCGGGCGGTGCCGCGGCCGGCAGCGGGTTCGACCCGTTCGGCGCAGGGGCAGGCGAGCCGTACGACGCCGGACGCGGCGGTGGTCGCGGGAACGGTGGAGGCGGCCGCGGTCGCGGGAACGGCGGACGCGGCGGTAACGGCGGCTCCGGCGACGGCGGCAAGACCGGCGGACCCGGCGACGGCACCCCGGGCAAGCGCGGGCGCGACCCGCGCAAGCGCCGCCGCACCAAGCGGATCATCGCGTGGACGGCCGGCACCCTGGCCGTGCTCCTCGTGGTGCTCGGCGGCTACGCGGCCTACAGCTACTTCCGCTTCGTCAACGGCGTGAGCCACGTCGACGTGATCTCCAAGTCGGGCAAGGACGTCGACGGCACCGACCAGAACATCCTGCTCGTGGGCGACGACCACCGCCCGGAGGGCGCCACCCAGGCCGAGCTCGACCAGCTGAGCACGACCGACGACGGCGGCGGCACGAACACCGACACGATGATGATCCTGCACATCCCGGCGGACGGGAAGTCGGCGACCCTCATCTCGCTGCCCCGCGACTCGTGGGTGGAGGTTCCCGGCCACGGGATGAACAAGCTCAACTCCGCGTTCTCCCTCGGTGGGGGCGCCACCGACCCGACGAGCGGCGCGAAGCTCCTGATCGATACCGTGCAGAACCTCACGGGCCTGTCGATCGACCACTACGTGCGCGTCTCCCTGCTCGGCTTCTACACGATCGCCCAGGCGCTCGGGCCGGTGCAGGTGTGCCTCAACGAGGCCGTCGACGACCCGTACTCGGGCGCGAACTTCCCGGCGGGGGTCTCGACGCTCGACGCCAAGCAGGCGCTCTCGTTCGTGCGCCAGCGCCACGGCCTCCCCCGTGGCGACCTCGACCGCGTCGTGCGCCAGCAGTACTTCCTCTCCGTGGAGGCGCACAAGTTCCTCTCCGCCGGGACGCTGCTCAACCCGGGCAAGCTGACCAACGTGCTGGATGCGGTCAGCGGCTCGCTCGAGACCGATCCCGGACTCAACTTCCTCCAACTCGGTGCCCAGATGCAGGGACTCACGGGCGGCAAGATCCAGTCGGCGACCATCCCGATCTCGGGCACCCCGACGATCACGGTCGACGGCGAGGACCTCTCGATCGTGGAGGTGGACACGGCCGCGATGCCCGCGTTCATCCAGAGCCTGATGGGCACGCCGAGCGCCTACGACAAGGCGACCGCGGCGAAGCCGGCCGACACGACCGTGACCGTGCTGAACGGCGGAAGTCAGAACGGCGCCGCCGGGACCGCCACGCAGGCGTTCGCCGCAGCCGGCTTCAAGACCGGGACCCCGGGCGATGCGGACACCATCGCGACGACCACCATCCAGTACCCCTCGGGACAGGAGGCGCAGGCGAAGGCCGTTGCGGCCCTCCTCCCGGGCGCCGCCGTGCAGGAGACGAGCAGCGTCTCCGGTGTGACCGTGGTGCTGGGCGACGACGGCATCATGCCGGGGGCGGGCGGCGCCTCCAGCGGGTCCGGCTCCGGCTCGTCCTCCGGTTCGGGATCGTCGGGCTCGGGATCGGCGCCCGCGCCGACGCCGTCGTCCCCGGCGACCAGCTACAGCGACACGGTCTGCATCAACTGACGACCTCCGATCAGCCGAAAAGGCAGCGGCAGATTTTCGTGCACGCGAGATCGGTGGGCCGGTCCTCGCGCCTATGCGATGAGATCTGTGCGTGAAATCCCAAATCCAGCGTTCTTGCTCTGGAACTCTTGAACATTAACTGCGAGAGTGAGTATGTACCTAGACCGCGGACGCGACGGGGCGTCTTCCGGGTACAGGAAGAGGGCGACAAAGATGTCTCCACTCAAAGCTCTATTTGTCCTCGCGGCAGCTTCGGCCTTCGCGGTCGCATCGGTAGCTCCGGCGTCGGCTGAACCAGGTCCAACCGTGCAAGCCCTGCGCGCGCTCGACCAGCGTGGCCTATTGACTGGCTCGGAGGACGTCTCCGCCGCGGGCGCTGTCTCGGCTCGGACCGGGGTGACGGTCGGGACTGGGGATGCGATGGTGTCACTCCAACCCGATACCGATTCCCCCGGAGCAATCGTCGCTGATGGCAGCGCTGTGGTCTATTCCGAGGCGGGATTCCACTACGCGGTGACCGGCGCGGGCGCTCGCGCTGACGCTGGCTATGTCGTGATCGATAGTGCCGAGGCGCCGAACGACTTCCGATTCGACGTTGCCTCGGCTGGCAAACCCGCACGACTAGAGCCGACGAGCGACGGCGGCGTGCTTGTCAAAAACCCGGAAGGACAGACTGTGAACGCCCTCGCCGCCGCGTGGGCCGTCGACGCCACCGGAAAGCAGCTTCCGAGCTGGTACACGCTCGATGGCGGCACGGTCATTCAGCACGTCGACCATCGCGGTGCGGCTTACCCGGTCGTCGCAGATCCACGGCTCCTGTGTGATGGAGTGTTCTGCACAGTGATGTACAACAAAGCGGAGACACAACAACTGGCTGCCTCAAGCGGTACGGCGGGAGTTCTGATCACGGGTGGCTGCACCATGCTCGCGGGGCCGATCGGGGGACTGTCGTGCGGTTTTGCCGTCGCGTACGTTGGTCAGCAGGCCCAGAACGCCCTCAATCAGGGGAAGTGTCTCGGTATGCGCGCTCTGATCTACGTGCCTACGTCGACGACCCATCTCGTGATCGAGAAGTGCTGACCCAGGACGCGACGGACCCATCATGACTGACACGCTGCGACACCCTTACGTCCCGACAGCAGCATCGTCGGCGATTCTGCTGCTCGGGGTCCTGGTGGTGGTTACCGCCGCGCCGGCCGTGTTCATCGCGCGAGAGGAATCCCCTCCGGTGGGCCTCACCGCCGCGTCTTTCGCCCTCGTGTTCGCTGCGTTCCTGGTCGTGCCGGCGCTGAATCGCCGCGCGCCGGCCGCTCCCCGGACACAGCGGACCGTCATCCTGGTCGCGATCACCGCGGCGATCGTCGTACCGTTGGCGCTGCTGTATCCGGCGGTCGCCATCGCCGGCCTCGGGTGGCTGCTCGTCGTGGGGGTGGCGATGCAGGCGCTGCTCCTGATCGCCGTCGCGATCGGCGCGGCCCGGCACCGGAGCCGCTGACCCACGGCGGACGCTGCCGCAGCGACCCCGTCCTCCCCGGCCAAGAGCTACAGCGACACGGTCTGCATCAACTGACGCCGGGCGCTGCTCGCGGGCGACTGCTGCGTGGCGGTACTTCTGCGGCGGCTCGCCGCGCCGCAGAAGTACCAGGCGAACGCAGTCGCCTGGGCGCCGTCAGTCGAACAGGCGGCGGAAGATGTTCGTGTCCGCGAGGTCGACGAGCTCGTCACCACGGCCCGACATGATGGTGCGCAGCGCGTAGAGCGTGAAGCCCTTGACCTGCTCGGCGGTGATCGCCGGCGGGATGCTGAGCTCCTGCCGGGCGGTCACGACATCGATCAGGGCGGGCCCGTCGTGCGCGAACGCGGTGCGCAGGGCGCTCTCCAGCTCGTCCGGCTTCTCCACCCGCTGCCCGTGCAGGCCGATCGCCTGCGCGACCTGCGCGAAGTCGGGGTTCTCGAGCCCGGTGCCGAAGTTGACGAATCCGGCCGCCTTCATCTCCACCTCGACGAAGTTGAGGGAGGAGTTGTTGAACACCACGATCTTCACCGGCAGCTTGTTCTGCCGCAGCGTCAGCAGCTCGCCGAGCAGCATGGCGAGACCGCCGTCTCCGGCGAGCGCGACCACCTGGCGCTCGGGGAAGGCGGCCTGCGCACCGATCGCGTGCGGGACGGCGTTGGCCATCGACCCGTGCGAGAACGACCCGATGAGGCGCCGCTTGCCGTTCATCCGCAGGTAGCGGGCGGCCCAGACGACCGGCGAGCCGACGTCGGGGATGAAGACCGCGTCGTCGGTGGCCAGCTCGCTGATGAGCCGCGCGACGTACTGGGGGTGGATGGGCGTGCGGTTGTGGTCGTTGACAGCCAGCTCGTCGAGGCTCTTGCGTGCCTTGGCGTAGTGGGCGGTCGAGGAGTCCAGGTGCTTGGTGTCGGAGCGCTCCTTCAGCAGCGGGATGAGCGCCTCCGCGGTGTCCTTCACGCTGCCGACCAGTCCGAGGTCGACGGGCGTGCGGCGACCGAGGTTCTCGCCGCGGATGTCGACCTGGATGATCTTCGCCTTCGACGGATAGAACTGCTGGTACGGGAAGTCGGTGCCGAGCATGAGCAAGGCGTCGCACGACTCCATCGCCCGGTAGCCGGACGAGAAGCCGAGCAGCCCGGTCATGCCGACGTCGTAGGGGTTGTCGTACTCGACGAACTCCTTGCCGCGGAGCGCGTGCACGACCGGGGCCTTGAGCGCGCCGGCCAGGCGGATCAGCTCGGGGTGGCCGCCCTCGACGCCCGCGCCGGCCAGGATGGTGACCTTCTTGGCGCCGTTCAGGATGTCGGCGGCGGCGCGCAGCTCGTCGTCGGCCGGGCGCGTGACGCGCGGCGAGTAGAGGATGGGCGCGGACTTGCGGCGCCCGGCGCTCTCCTTCAGGAAGATCTCGCCCGGGACGACCACCACCGCGACCCCGCGCCGCTCGATCGCCGTGCGCATGGCGATCTCCAGCACACGCGGGAGCTGCTCCGGGATGGACACGAGCTCGGTGTAGACCGCCGCCTCGCGGAACATGTCCTGCGGGTGCGTCTCCTGGAAGTACGTGCTCCCGATCTCGGGGCCGGGGATCTGCGCGGCGATCGCGAGCACGGGCACGCGGCTGCGGTTGGCGTCGAAGAGGCCGTTGATGAGGTGGAGGTTGCCCGGTCCGCAGCTGCCCGCGCACACCGCCAGCTCGCCGGTGAGTGCCGCCTCCGCCGCCGCTGCGAAGGCCGCCGCTTCCTCGTGCCGCACGTGCTCCCAGGCGACGTCGCCCGCGCGCCGCAGGGCGTCGGTGAACCCGTTGAGGGAGTCGCCCGGGATGCCGTAGACGCGCTTCACCCCCGCGTCCCGGATGATCTCCACGATGGTGTCGGCGACGGTCGGCATAGGGATGCTCCTCACGTTCGGCGGGCGATGTGCTCCACGCTACGCCCCCGCCCACGGCCCTGACGAGGGGTTGCGCGGCGGGCGGTTAGACTGTGCCGAGGGGACCGTCTCGCACTGCGGGTCGGCAGGGCAGGGGAGGTCGCGCAGGGATGTCGGCACGCAAGAAGCAGTCGAAACGGGCCGTCATGCGCCTGGTCTACATCGACTTCTGGTCGGCACTCAAGATGTCGTTCCTGGTCAGCCTGATCGTGGCGGCCATCACCGTCGTCGTCGCCCTGCTGCTCTGGACAGCGCTGGAGAAGTTCGGCGCGGTCGCGCTCGCCCGCAGCTTCCTCGAGGACGTCGCCGGCGCGCAGGGCGCTCAGCTCGTCGCGGGCATCACATTCCCGAACTTCATGACGTTCACGCTGGTCGTCGCACTGCTGGAACTGATCGTGGTGTCGGCGCTGGGCGCCATCTTCGCCGCACTGTTCAACCTCGCGACCAACGTGGTCGGCGGCTGGAAGGTCACCTTCGGGGGCGACTGAGCTCCCCCGCCCGGAGGCGCTCGAGGCCACCGGCGAACAGGTCGACGCCGAAGGCGAAGTCCGTTGCGGGGTCGTCGGACTGCTCTGCGCCACCGTCGCCGCCCGCGGCGACGGGATCGGCCGGATCGGCCAGGACCCCGAGGCTGTCGTACTGCAGGCGCTGCTGCTCGTGCGAGACGTGCCCGAGCACGAAGTGCAGCAGCGCGGTCGCCGCGCGACGGGCGGTTGCCTCGTCGAAGCCGCCGCGGGCCACCGCCCGGGTCAGCCGGTCGAGGGCGACCCCGGAGCCGAGCCCGAGCGCGAGGGTGCTCGCCACGACCTCCGCTCCATCGCGATAGGCGAGGAGGGCGTCGCGGAGGGCGCCGGCCTCGGTGCGCACGGCATCCACCCATTCGCCGTCCGGTGCGGAGGCGGCTGAGGTCGACGGGCCGCCGACGATGCGGTCGGCGAGCTCGGCGAGCAGGGACTGCTTGTTCGGGAAGTGCCAATAGAGGGCGCTCGGCTGCACATCGAGCGCGGCCCCCAGGCGGCGCATGGTGAGGTCGGGGAGGCCGTGGTCGTCGAGGATCCGCAGCGCGGTGCGCGCCACATCGTCGCGTGTGTGCCTGCGTCCGCTTTCGATCCCGCTCACGATCCCACTATAGTGAACACCGTTCAGGTGAACAGTGTTCAGGTGAGGATCCGATCATGACCGATGCCCCGACCCCGGCCCCGCGCCGCCGTCTCGACGCGACCGAGCTGGCGCGCGTCGCCGTGTTCGCCGCGATCGTGGCCGTGCTCGGCCTGCCGGGCGGCTTCACGTTCTTCGGCGGAGTGCCGATCACCGCGCAGACGCTCGGCGTGATGCTCGCCGGCGCCATTCTGGGCCCCTGGCTCGGAGCGCTCTCGATGGCGGTGCTGCTCGCGCTCGTCGCCGCCGGCCTCCCGCTGCTCGCCGGGGGCCGCGGCGGAATCGGCGTCTTCCTCGGTCCGTCGGCCGGATACGCGCTCGGCTGGATCGTCGGCGCCCTGGTGATCGGGCTGATCGTGCACGCGGCGGGACGCAAGCCCGTCTGGTGGCGCACGCTGCTCGGGATGATCGTGGGCGGCATCCTCGTGATCTACGCCGTCGGCATCCCGGTGCAGAGTCTCGTGACCCGGCTCCCGCTCGGCGAGACCGCCCTGACCAGCCTGGTGTTCCTGCCGGGCGACCTCGTCAAGGCGGTGCTCGCGACGCTGATCGTGACCACGCTCGTGCGCACCTACCCGCGGGCGTTCCGCCGGACGTGGAAGGCGGCGCCGCGACCCGTCGTCGCCGAGCCCGTCGCCGCGGGGACGCCCGCGCCGTGACGTCACCCCGGATCGTCCCGCTGCGCGGGCCCGCGCGCACGCTGCTCGAGCGCGTGGGCGCGGTGCGCGCCGCGGGCGACGTGCCGCTCGTCGGGGACGATCGCGCGCCGGACGCGCAGTGGTCGACGCTGGTGGCGGTCGCGGAGGGCGCGGAGCCGTATCCCGACGCGGCCTGGGCGACGCTCACCTCCGGCAGCAGCGGGGCGCCGCGCATCGTGCAGCGCACCGCGGCCTCCTGGGCCGATTCGTTCGCCGCCGTCGCCGCGCTCCTCGACGCGGGTCCGGAGGACGCGGTCGCGCTGCCCGCGCCTCCCGCGTCGTCGCTGACCCTGTTCTCGCTCGCGCACGCCCTCGCAGGCGGCCCGCGACCCATCCTGCCGCGCGGGCACGTGCTCACGGCGGACGACGCCGCGAGCGCGACCTGCTTCCACGGCACACCGCACGCACTGCGGGCGCTGCTCGACGCGGGCGCTCCGCCCCGGTTGCGCGCCGCGCTCGTCGGCGGCTCACACCTCGACCCCGCATTGCGTGAGCGCGCCGAGGCCGCGGGCATCCGCGTCGCCGCGTACTACGGCGCCGCCGAGCTCTCGTACGTGGCGATCGACACCGGCGACGGGCTGCGCGCGTTCCCGGGAGTGGAGCTGGACGTGCGCGACGGCGAGCTGTGGGTGCGGTCACCGTTCGTGGCGCTCGGGTACCTCGATCCGGGCGTCGGCGAATCGACTGCCGGACCGTTGCGGCGCGACGGCGACTGGGCCTCGGTCGGCGACCGGGCGGAGCTGACCGACGGCCGGCTGCGGCTACTCGGGAGGGCGGACGACGCCATCCTGAGCGCCTCCGCGACCGTGGTGCCGGAGGAGGTGGAGGCCGTCCTGCGCACCGTGCCGGGCGTGCGCGATGCCGTCGTGTTCGCCCTGCCACGCGAGCGCGTGGGCGCGTTCGTGGCCGCCGTGATCGAGCCGGAGGGCGGCGACGGTCCCAGCCTCGCCGCACTGCGGACGGCGGCCGAGGAGCAGCTCGCGCCCGCCCATCGGCCGCGGCACTGGTTCGCCGCTCCCCTGCCCCGCACCGCCTCGGGCAAGCCGGCACGCGCAGAGGCCGCCCGCCGCGCCGTCGCCGGGGAGGTGCCCCGCCTTGGCTGACCCCGTGATCGTCGCCGCACGCCGCACGCCCATCGGGACGCGCGGGCGCGCCCTCGCCGGGCTGCGGGTAGAGGAGCTGGCCGCGCCCGTGATCCGGACCGTGTTGGAGGATGCGGGCGGCGGTTCCGGTGGCGGCGGCTTCCGCGGCGGCTCCGACTCCGACGCCGGCTCGCCGCTCGAGATCGCGGACGTCGTGCTCGGCAACTGCATGGGCCCGGGCGGCAATCCCGCGCGGGTCGCCGCGCTCGCGGCCGGTCTGGGTGCCGGGGTGCCCGGCGCGACGGTCGACCGGCAGTGCGGCAGCGGGCTGGCGGCGGTGCTCGACGCGGCGACGGCCATCCGCGCCGGGGATCCGCGCCCGCGCGTGGCCGGCGGCGTCGAGAGCGCCTCGACCGCGCCCGTCCGCTCGGTAGACGGCATCGCGTACGACCGCGCGGCGTTCGCCCCGGACGGCTGGCCCGACCCGGACATGACACGGGCCGCAGAGGACCTCGCGCGGCACGACGGCATCCCCCGCTCGCGGCAGGACGCTCACGCGGCACGCAGTCACGCCCGGGCGCGGGCGGCGCTCATGGCCGGGCGGTTCGCGGACGAGCTCGTGCCCCTCGCCGGGATAACGGCGGACGATGCGATCGGCGGCGCCGAACGGCTGCTGCCGCGACTGCCGACGCTCTTCCCGGACGGGACGCTCACCGCGGGCACCTCCACGCGGATCGGCGACGGGGCGGCCGCGGTCGTGGTGGTGCCGGGCGACCGGCGCGTCGCGAGCGGCGGCATTCCGGGGCGCGGCATCCCGGGGCGCGGCATCCCGGGCCTCGACCTCCCGGGGCTGGCGATCCGCGCCCACGCCGTCGTCGGCTGCGACCCGGCCCTCCCCGGGATCGGCGCGGCGCCGGCCGTGCTCGCCGCGCTGGAACGCGCGGGCCTCGGGACGGACGACGTGGCGGCCTTCGAGATCGTCGAGGCGTTCGCTGCGCAGAGCCTCGCCGTGCTCGACCGGCTCGGGATCGCCGACGACGACGCGCGCGTCTGCGCCGACGGCGGGGCGCTCGCGCTCGGCCACCCGTGGGGCGCGAGCGGCGCCGTCAGCATCGTGCGCCTGTTCAGCCGACTCGTGCGGGGCGGGGCTCCGGCCGGTACGATCGGCGTCGCCGCAGCCTCCGTCGGCGGCGGACTCGGCGTGGCGGCGGTCCTGGAGGTGGTCCGATGAACGGCATCGCGCTCGACGGCGTCTCCGTGCGGCTCGGCGACGCCGACATCCTGCACGACGTCACGCTGGACCTCGACGCCCGCACGATCGCCGTCATCGGCGAGAACGGGTCGGGCAAGTCGACCTTCGCC
Organism: Leifsonia naganoensis; assembly: GCF_013410615.1. NCBI lineage: Bacteria > Bacillati > Actinomycetota > Actinomycetes > Micrococcales > Microbacteriaceae > Leifsonia > Leifsonia naganoensis. Next base: position 2,670,343 of record NZ_JACCHJ010000001.1, on the reverse strand, counting down.
CGGTTGCTCGGCGGGCTCACGCCGCCGACGGGCGGCTCGCTCCGCGTGCTCGGCCTCGACCCGGTGCGGCAGGCGGCCGAACTGCGGCGACGGGTCGCGGTCGTGTTCAGCAACCCCGACGCGCAGATCGTGCTGCCGACCGTCGCGGAGGACGTCGCCTTCTCGCTGCGCGCGGAGAAGCCGTCGCGGGCCGAAGCGGCCGAGCGGGTCGCCCGCGCCCTCGACCGGTTCGGGTTGACCGCGCTGGCCGAGCATCCCTCGCACGACCTCTCGGGAGGCCAGAAGCAGTTGCTCGCGCTGTGCGGCGCGTTCATCCGCAACCCGGGGCTGGTGATCGCCGACGAGCCGACCGCGTACCTCGACGCCCGCAACGCCCGCCGCGTCGCCGACCACCTCTTCGCCGAGGAGCACGGCCACCGACTGGTGCTCGTGACGCACGACCTGACGCTCGCGGAGCGCTGCGACGTCGCGGTGCTGTTCGCCGGCGGCCGGGTCGCCGGGATCGGCGCACCCGCCGAGATCATCGCCGACTACGAGACGGCGCTGCGGTGGTGAGGCGGCGATGGTGACGCTCTACCGGCCGGGCGACGGCCTCCTGCACCGCATGCCCGCCGGCCCGAAGACGCTGCTGCTCCTCGCGCTGGTGCTGGCGGTCTCCCTACTCCCCTCCCTGTGGTGGACGGCGGCGGCCGCAGCGGCGGTGTGCGTGCTCGCCTACCTCGTCTCCGGGCTCGGGATCGCGGAGCTCGGCCGGCAGGTCGTGGCCGTGCGCTGGGTGGTCGTCGTGACGCTCGCCGGGCAGCTGATCTTCCTCGGCACGGAGGCGGCCGTCGCCAACACCGCGCGCGTGACGGGCGCGATCGTGCTCGCCGCGCTGCTCGTGCTGACGACACGTGTCACGGCGCTGCTCGACGCGATCGAGCGCGGGATGGGGCCGCTCGCGCGGATCCGCATCGACCCGCAACGCGTGGCTCTGCTCCTCACGGTCACGCTGAGCACCCTCCCGGTGCTCGCACGGCTCGCCCACGATGTGCGGGAGGCGCAGCGGGCGCGAGGCGGCCGGGCCAGCCTCCGCCTGTTCGCGGTGCCGTTCCTGGTGGTCGCGCTGAAGCACGCCGACCAGCTCGGCGACGCCCTCACCGCCCGGGGCGTGCGATGACGCCCCGCGTGCTCGGCCCGACGGTCGACGACCAGACCCGCTGCATCCACTACCGGACCGAGCTGGACGTCATCGCCATCCGCTTCGCCTGCTGCGGCGAGTACTACCCGTGCCACCTGTGCCACGCGGAGGCGGCCGACCATCCCGCGCAGGCCTGGCCGGAGGGCTCGGGCGCCGAGCGCGCGGTGCTCTGCGGTGTGTGCGGCGACGAGCTGACGATCGACGCGTACCTCGGCGTGGAGGGATGCCCGGCGTGCGGCGCGGCTTTCAACCCCGGCTGCAAACTCCACCGTCACCTCTACTTCGACTGAGCGCGCGGCGATACGACGCCGAGAGGGCGAATTCTCTGCCGCCTCGGCGCATTTCCGTGCAATTCGTGCCGCCTCGCGGTGTGCGAGAGTGGACGGATGGCGCACGGATTCGATGAGGCGACGCTTGCGGGCGTGCTCGGACACATGAACGCGGACCACACCGGGGACAACCTCCTGATCGTGCGGGCCTTCGGCCGGCCCGAGGCGGTGTCGGCCACGATGACCGGCTTCGACGGCGACGGCGGCGACTGGCGGGTGGAGCTGGCGGACGGGTCGAGCGCCGAGCTGCGCGTGCCGTGGCCGGGCGGCCCGATCGCGGAGCGGCCCGAGGTGCGCCGGGAGGTCGTTGCGCTGCACGAGGAGGCCGTCCGCCGCCTCGGCTGAGCGGCGGGAGCGGAGGAGATCCGCACCGCGCGACCCCGGAAACGCGGGGAACGGAGGGGATTCCCACCGGGATGGTGGGGATCCCCTCCGTTCGCGTCGCGGAGCGATCAGCTGGTCAAGCGGTCAGCCGGTCGGGCGGTCACCACCCGAACAGCTTGTGGAACCAGTCCCACAGCCAGCCGAGGTCGCAGATCCAGTCCCACCAGCCGCCGCCGGAGGACTTCACCTGGAAGGCGCTCCAGCCGACCACGGCGTCCGACGCGTTCTGGACGGAGAGCTTGTGGTCGCCCTTGTCCAGCTTGGTCGGGAGGGTGAGCTTCAGGATGCCGTCGGCCGGCACCTTCGCCCATCCGGCCGAGATGTTCTTCGGCGTGGAGTACACCCAGACCGAGACCCACTGGCCGGCGAGCTTCTTGTCCACGGTCACCTGGACCGGGTCGCCCGCCTTGTAGCTGGTCTTGTCGAGAGTGATCTTGCCGAAGAGCGCCTTGGTGAGGGCCGACTCCTTGGCGGCCTTCGGGTCCTTCGTCGGCTTCGGGTTCTCCACCGGCTTGTCCGCGACGGTCAGCGCCACCGTGACGGTGGTGCCCGACTCCGGAGCGGTCAGCACGAGCGTGCTCGCGCCGGCCGCGTCGGCCGGGACGGTGAACGCGACGGTCGCGCTGCCGGCGGCGTCCACCGGGACGCTGCCGAGGCTGGTGCCGCTGCCCGTCCACGAGAGCGTCAGCGAGGTGTTCGCCGGGCTGCCGAGGGAGGTCAGGTTCAGCTTCGACACGGTGAAGGAGACCTGCTGGCCGGGCTGCAGGGTGCCGGTCGGCACGCCGCTGACGGCGACGCCGCGGCGGGCGAAGCTCGGCGACACCGGGCTGTTCTGCTGCAGGTAGCTGATCCAGGCGTCCCGGTCGATGAGGCCGGAGTCCTTGGTGTCGGTCCCGGCCGCGAAGGCGCGGAAGTTGTCACCGCCCTGGATCAGGAACGAGAACGAGCCGATCCGGTACGACTTCGCCGGGTCGATGGGCTTCCCGTTCACGAGGATGCTCGTGATCCGGTCGCCCGCCGCATGGCTCGCGTCGTACGTGTAGCTGACGTTCTTCGACAGCCCGAGGTTGAGGAACGGCCGGCTCGGCACGGTGCCGTCGGCGTTCGTCTGCCACTGCTGCTCCAGCGCCTGCTTGAACTGCGCGCCGGTCAGGCTCGTCGTCCACAGGTTGTTCACGAACGGCAGGACGGCGTTCGCCTGCGCGTAGGTGACGGAGCCGTCGGTGCCGTACAGCAGCTCGGCGCGCAGACCGCCCGGGTTCACCACGCCGATCTCGGCACCGCCGAGCTCGGCCGGCGACAGGGTCGACAGCAGGGAGTCCGCGACGAGGTTGCCGAGGGTGGACTCGCTGGAGCGGTCGTCGCGCGCGCCGCCGATGTAGGCGGTGGTGATGTCCTTCGTCACGGAGCCGACCTTCTGGCTGCCGATGACGTCGGCCGCGGCGAGCGCCTTGTCGACGATCGTCTTGACCTGCGCGACCCGCGGGTACGCCGCCACGAGGTCCGCGTCGGCGTCCGTGGTGCGGGCGACGTTGCGGAGGGTGTGGCCGGTGACCGTGTCGGTCTCCGGGTCGACCGTGAGGGTCACCTGCCCGATGTTCTCGCCGTAGCTGCCGGTCTGCACGACCGGGCGGGTGGCGCCGTCGACTCCGGGGACCGGGGCGTCCCACGCGTACTGCTTGTGCGTGTGGCCGGTGAAGATGGCGGAGACCTTCGCGCTCGTCTTGGTGACGATGTCGGCGAACGCGCCGCCGGCCGCGACCTCCTGCTCGAGCGTGGCTCCGTCGGGCGTGCCTGCTCCGGCACCCTCGTGGTACTCGGCCACGAGCACGTCGGCCTCGCCGTTCGACGGGTCGCCGTCGGTGAGCTCGCCCGCCACGCGGTTGACGGCCTCCACCGGGTCGCCGAAGTCGAGCGTCGAGATGCCGCCCGGCGAGACGAGGGTGGGGGTCTCCTGGGTGACCGCGCCGATGACGCCGACCGTCACGCCGTTCACGTCGAACGTCGCGTACTCGGGCAGTGCCGGGTCTTTCGTGCCCTTCGTGTAGACGTTCGCGCCGAGGTAGCTGAAGTCCGCCGCGTCCTTCACCCGGCCGGTCAGGTCGGAGAAGCCCTTGTCGAACTCGTGGTTGCCCACCGCGCTGGTCTTGAGGCCCAGCGCGTTCAGCACGTCGATGGTCGGGACGTCGCCGGCCGAAGCCGAGGCGAACAGGGAGGCGCCGATGTTGTCGCCGTCGGAGAGGAAGAGGGTGTTGCCCTCGCCGCCCTCCGCGCGCAGCTTCTCGATCGTGCCGGCGAACTTCACGGTGTTGGCGTCGATACGCCCGTGGAAGTCGTTGATGTTCAGCAGGTTGAGCGTCACCGGCTTCGCGGTCAGGCCGAGGCCCACCACGATCGGGTCGTGGTCGCTCGACCGGTACGGGTCGGCGGCGTAGAAGTTGGTGACGTTGTAGTTGTACCGGCTGTACTCCAGCGCGATGGACTCGCCCGAGTTGATGTTCCACACGTCCGCGCCGGTGATGGCCGTGTTGGCGGCCGGCGAGGCGAAGACGTGGTCGAGGGAGCCGACCGTGCCGCCGAACGAGTACGTGTGCTTGTTCGTCCTGGTGCTGACCTGGTCGACGTAGCCTGCGTCCGTGAGGATCTTGATCGGGTCCTCCTGCAGGTACGCGTTGAAGTCGCCGATCAGCAGCACCTTGTCGAGGCCGAGCGAGGCCTTGCGCTCGTCGGCGAACGCGACCAGCGCCTTCGCCTGCTTCACGCGGGAGGCGTTCGACGCACCCTGGCCGTCGCCCTGGTCGGCGTCGCCACCGGTCCCGGAGCCCTTCGACTTGAAGTGGTTCACGATCGCGATGAAGGCCTTCGCATCCGTCGCGCCGACCTTCTTGAAGGCCTGGGCGAGCGGCTGGCGGGCGTTCGCGAACGCCGCGTCGTCGAGGATGCGGGAGGAGCCGACGGGCTCCGCGACGGCCTTCTTGTAGATGAAGGCGGTGCGGATGACGTCCTCGGAGGACGGCAGGGTCGACGGCGACTTCACGTACGCCCAGATCTCGCTGCCGGCCGCGGCGTTGAGCGCGCCGACGAGCGTCTTCAGCGCGTCGTCGCGGTCCAGTCCGAAGCGGGCCGAGTTCTCGATCTCCTCGAGGGAGACGACGTCGGCGGTCAGGCCGTTGATCGCGGCGACGATCTTGTCCTGCTGGCGCTTCAGGTTGGCGGCGTCGGCGGCGCCGCGGGCGTCGCATCCGCTGTTCACGGTGATCTTGTTGCCGTCGCGGTCGGTGTAGAACGTGCAGCCGCTGAGCTGGTCGCCCGTCGTCGTGAAGTAGTTCAGGACGTTGAAGGTGGCGAGCTTCAGGTCGCCGCCGACATCGGCCGGGGAGGCCGTGCGGGTGTTGGCGAAGGTCGCGGGCTGCACCGAGGCGGCGTTCGCCGGGGTGAGCTCGGCAGTCGGCTGGAACTTCCAGGCGTCGTTGCGGTAGTCGAGGACGACCGGCGTGGTGAAGGTCACCGGCGCGCTGACGCGCACGGGGTCCGTCAGCGACACGTACGGCAGCGGCTTGGACTTGCCTGCCGCGCTGAGGAAGTTGGTGGAGGCTCCGTCGTCCAGGATGACGCCGCGGGCCTTCACATCGGCGACGGCGGCCGTGTACTCGGCGGTGCCGGGGCGGGCGACGTCGGTCGGCTGCAGCAGCGGGGTGTCGCCGGCCGCGAGGCCGATCTCGCCGTACTGGTTGGTGGAGTAGGTGTCGGTGACGGTGAACGCGCCCTGCGGTGCGATCAGCATCCCCTCGAGGCTCTCGCGCTGGGCGTCCGTGGCCGGGAGGCCGACGGTGGCGGGGGCCGGAGCGGTGACCGTGCTCGCGTCGAGCTTGTCGACCTTCGAGGCGGTGAGCTCGGTGAGCCCGTTGAACTCGCTGACGGCACCGGTCACCTGCACGTAGTCGCCCGCGGCCACGGAGGCGGCGTACGACGAGCCGTAGACGAAGACGGCGTCGGAGGCGGTGTGGGTGGCGAGGTCGACCGCGCCTCCCGTGCCGGGGGTCTGGATGTAGAACCCGTTGAAGCCGCCGGTGGCGTACTGCGCTGTGACGACGCCGACGGTGGTGACGGTCTGACCGGCCTTGGGGCTGGTGTCACCGGTTCCCTGGATCTCGGAGATGGCGATCGCGTCGCCCGGCGGCCCCGGGTCGGTCCCGGTGCCGGGGTCGGTGCCCTCACCGGGGTCGGTCGTGCCGCCGCCCGGCGTGGTCGCCGAGTTCTGCGGGGTGATCGTGCCGCTGAGGGTGATGTCGGCGCTGTTGTCGTCCGTGTCGGTGAACGAGGTGCGGTTCAGCGACTTGACGTCCGTGTTGGCGGACGGCGCAGGCGCCTTGGCCTTCTCGAACGTGTTGGACGTGCCGTAGCCGACGAGGTCGACCACGCCGGCCGCGCCCGACACCGAGCCCGCGGGCAGGGTGAGAGCGGAGGCGGAGCTGGACAGGATGAGGGTGCCGGTGGTGCCGCTGGGGTTCAGCGCGTTGCTCGCGGCGTCGGGCGTCGGGAGGGCGGCGCCGTTCGTGCCGTTCGAGCCTCCCGCGACGAGGTAGTAGCCCTTGGCGGCGATCGAGCCGGTGAGCGGGACGACGCCGTTGGCCGCACCGGTGCTGGTCGCCGAGCGGTACTGCACACTCCAGCCGGTGAGGGCGACGGGCGCGTCGCTCGGGTTGTACAGCTCGACGAACTTGTTCGCGTAGGCCGCGCCGGCGCTGCCGCCGCTGAGATAGGCCTCGTTGATGACGACTCCGGTGCCGTCGGTGCTGGCGTACGCCGGCGTCGCGACGAGAGCACCGGCTGCGAGCCCGGCCCCGACGATCGCGGCCGCGGCGCTGCGCCACACCCTGCCGTTCCTGATTGACATTGCTCTCCCTGGTCGGTGGAAGTGGGATGGATCCGACGGTCAGAGTAGGAACCGCGATCGTCGGGACTCTGTCTCTTGTGTGAACGTACAGAAAACTCGTTCGGGGGTAGACCGCTCATTTGAGCAGACGCGCGCGGCTAACCCTGTTCGCGTGACAGGATGACGGCCCTCCGAAGGCCCGCGCCGGGCCGGATCCGGCGCGCGTACGTCATGATGGGTCACATGCGGATCGACGAGATCGCCCACTTCCGGGCGCTGGCCGCCGAAGGACACTTGGCGCTCGCGGCGCAGTCCCTCGGCGTCTCGCAGTCGACCCTCTCGCGCTCGCTGGCGCGGCTGGAGGCCGAGGCCGGCGTCGAGCTGCTCGACCGCCGCCGCGGGCACCTGGAGCTCAACCAGTACGGCGAGATCCTGCTGGCGCACGCGGCGCGGGCCGAGATGGAGCTCGAGAACGCCCGCGCCCGCATCGCCGCCCTGCGCGACCCGGCGGCGGGGATCGTGTCGATCGCGTACGTCTCGTCGTTCGGCGGCTGGCTCATCCCCCGCGTCGTGAGCGAGTATCGGGCACTGTTCCCCGACATCCGGTTCGTGCTGCGCGGCGGCACCGCCGACACCGTGCTCGACGCGCTGCGGGAGGGATCGGCCGACGTCGCGTTCCTCAGCCCCGATCCGCGCGACCCCGAGATCGACTGGCACCCGCTCACGGCCGAGCGCCTGGTGCTGGGCGTGCCGCTCGGGCATCCCCTCGCCGAGCGCGAGCACGTGACCGTGGACGACCTCGCCCCCTACGAGCTCGTCTCACTGCGGCCGGGCTCCGGCTTGCGCCACATCGCGGACGCGTACTTCTCCGCCCACGGCGTCGTCATGGCGCCGGTGATCGAGGTGACCGAGCTGGCGACGTTGCGAGCCCTCGTGCGCGACGGGGTCGGCGTGGCGCTCATCCCGGACACCCCGGCGGAGCCCGGGCTCGTGGCCGTGCCGCTGACCGACGAGGCGACCCGCGTCATCGGGCTCGCCCGCAACCGCACGCGGTCGGAGTCGGCGGCGGCGGCACAGTTCGCGCGTTTCGTGCGCGAGGAGCTCGGCCCGCTGGAGTGATCGCCGCGCCGGGAGGCCACGATCGCTCTTTGCTTAAATGCAACAGCGCTGTTATAACAGCACTGTGACGAATTCATCCTCCGACGACCCGACGCGCCTCCCCGCGCGCTGGGATGCGCTGTTCGCCCTGCTCCGCCGGCTCGACGACGACATCGACGGCCTCTACGCCCGCCGCGGCGTGACCGGGATGCGCTCCCGCTTCGCCCGGCCGATGATGCGCCTCGCCCACGAGGGACCGCTGACGATCCGCGAGCTGGCCGCCTCCCTCGAGCGAACCCACTCCGCCGTGAGTCAGACGGTCGCCGGGATGCGCCAGGCCGGCTTCGTGACGACCGAGCCCGGCCCCGACGCGCGCACGCGCGTCATCAGCCTCACCGACCGCGGCCGCGAGATCGTCCCGCTGCTGGAGGCGGAGTGGCGCGCCACCGACGCCGCCATCGCGGAGCTCGACGACGAGACCGCCGTGCCCCTCTCCTCCGTCGTCGCGGAACTGCAGCGCGCCGTCGACGCGCGGCCGATGTCCGAGCGCCTGGACGCCCACCTCGTCGAGCCGGACCCGCCGGTGCGCGCGTGAGCCTGCGCTCCCACGTCACCGACCTGCGTCCGCTGCGATCGAGCCCGGCGTTCCTCGCACTCTGGGCCGGCACCTCCCTCGCCGGGTTCGGGGGTCAGATCGCCTCGGTCGCCGCCCTCGCCCAGGTGTGGGACCTGACGAAGAGCCCGGTGTGGACCGGCACGCTCGGCCTCGCGAGCGGCGTCGCGATGCTCGCCTTCGGCCCGCTGGGCGGCAGCCTCGCCGACCGGTTCGACCGCCGCTCCATCGTGCGGCTCAGCACGGCCGGCCAGGCCGTCGCCGCCCTCGCGCTGACGGCGCAGGCCGCGCTCGGGCTCGACTCCGTGCCCCTCCTGCTCGCCCTGATCGCAGTGCAGTCGGCCGCCGCCGCGTTCGGCGCACCGGCTCGCCGCACCCTCCCGCCGCGCCTGCTCCCCGCCGGCGAGGTCGCGGCCGGGCTCGCGCTGCAGAACCTGGCCTTCCAGGGGTCGATGCTCGCCGGTCCTGCGCTGGGCGGCCTGCTCGTCGCGTGGTCGCTCCCGGTGGCGTACTCGGCGGAGGCGATCGCGATCGGCTTCTCGTTGCTGTGCCTGCTCGCCCTCCCTGCGATCCCGCCGCAGAGCGCACCGGCGGACGCACGAGCAGCCGGGCCAGCGACCGCACGCCTGCGTCCCGCCGCCGAGCGCGGCGCCTGGATGCACATCCTCCGCCGGCCGACCCTCTGGGGAGCCTTCGCGGTCGACCTCGCGGCGACCGTGCTCGCCATGCCGATCGCCCTCTTCCCGCTGGTGAACGAGGAGCGCTTCGGCGGCGACCCGCGCACCCTCGGGCTCTTCCTCTCCGCGATCGCGGTCGGCGGCATCGTCGCCGGCGCGCTCTCCGGCACGGTGACGCGCGCGCGGAGGTCCGGGATGCTGCAGCTCGTCGCCGCCTCGGTGTGGGGCGTCGCCCTCGCCGGCTTCGGGCTCGCCGGGCCGCTCTGGCTCGCGCTCGCCTGCCTGGCCGTGGCCGGCGCGGCCGACACCGTCTCCGTCGTCACCCGCGGAGCGCTGGTGCAGTTGGAGACGCCGGACGGGTTCCGGGGGCGGGTCTCCGCGGTGGAGCACGTGATCGGCGTCGCGTGCCCGCAGATCGGCAACTTCCGCGGCGGCGTGCTCGGCGGACTGGTGGGCGCCCCGATCGCCCTCGCCATCGGCGGCCTCACCGCGACCGCGGCCGTGCTCGTCGTCGGCGCCGTCAACCGGCCGCTGCGCACCTACCGGATGCCGGACGTGCGTGTCCAGCCGGATCTGACCGAGGTCGACCGGGAAGCGGGTCTGCTCCCCGGAGCGGGCACCTGACGCGGCGCATCGGGAGGCGGTCGCACCTCAGCCGGCGATGACGTCCCAGAGACGGGACGCGTCCTCCACCAGGCCGTCCAAGCGCCCGCGCTCGTCCGCGATCATGTAGGCGCCGAAGAAGGCCTGCACCGCGACGGTCGCGAGGGCCTCCGGGTCCGACCCGGGCGGCAACTCGCCTGCCCGCACGGCCTCGTCGAGGTATCGGCCGATCAGCGCCACCCAGCGGACGTACGGATCGTCCTCGAGAGCCGGCGGCAGGATCGTCTGGGTGAGCTTCATGGCCGCACGCACGTGCGCGTCGGTCGCGAACACCACGGCCACGCGGCGGCTCAGCTCGCGCGCGGCGGCGACACCGGTGAGCCCGGCCTCCTCGACCTCCTGGGCGACGGCGGGCCAATTGCCGTACTTCTCGGCGACGAGCGCCTCGGCGAGATCGTGCTTGGAGCGGAAGTGGAAGTAGACGGCGCCCTTGGTCAGCTGGGTGCGCTCGATGATGCGATCGAGCCGGGCACCGGCGTATCCGTGGGCGTCGAACTCGTCGGCAGCGGCATCGAGGATCTCGGCACGGCTGCGCTCGGCGCGTTCCTGTCGTGGCATGAGGCGGGGGTCCTCCGGTCGATGAGACGTGCAGCGTCCCCCCGGCGGCAACTGTACCGCCCGGGACAGGGGGCCGCGCCGGACACGCCGCGTCACACATCCCGCTTCCCGGGCCCGGAATGCGGTTGACTATGCGCGCCCGGCACCGACCCGCCGGGCGCGCGGCGGGGGATGCCGACATCCTCCTGAGCGCTGCCCACTGAGAGGAAACCGTCATGAGCTACGAACAGCCCGCACCTCCCGCACCTCCCGCCCCGGCGGCCGGACAGGCCGTGCCCCTCTGGGCGCCGCTCTACGGAGCGTCGTTCGGCGCCGCCATCAAGCGCTCCTTCACGAAGTACGCCGACTTCACCGGTCGCGCGAGCCGCAGCGAGTACTGGTGGTGGGTGCTGTTCGTGTTCATCGTCGGCGTCGTCCTCGAAGGGCTCGGCCTCGCGCTCGGCTACGCGGGCGCGACCACCAACGCCGACGGGACCACGACGCCGGGTCCGCTCTTCGCGGTCGCCGGGATCCTCATCGCCGTCTGGTTCCTCGGCACGATCATCCCGCACCTGGCCCTGATCTGGCGCCGACTGCACGACGCGAACCTCGCCGGTCCGTTCTTCTTCCTGACGTTCATCCCGTTCGGCAGCATCGTGGTGCTCGTCTTCACGCTGCTGCCCTCGAAGCCCGAGGGTGCGCGCTTCGACCGTCCGCGCCCGTAGCCGCTCCGCGTCAGCAGGAGTCGGCGAAGAGCCGCCGTGGCCGCGCGGGGTCGGCGTCGTCCAGCAGGACGGATGCGACCTCGCGCGGCGCCCCGAGCGGATCCTTGCGCCCGGTGGCCACGAACGACCAGTCCGGGCTGCGCTCCGGGTCGTGCTCGACCCAGAGCGAGAAGTTCCAGAACCCGCGGAAGGCGGGCGTGAGCAGGGCGGGCCCGTCGACGACGAGGACACCCTCCCGCTGCCGGAAGGGTGCGACGACCTCGGCCCGGAACGCGTCCGCATCGGTGCCGTCCGCGGCGCTCGCGCGCTCGACGGTCTCCCCCGCGGCGCGCAGCGCGTCCGCGAGCGCATCCGCCGCTCCCGCGGCATCCGCCTCCGGGACGCCCGTGACCGCGACGAACCGCGGCCCGCGCGCGTAGTGCTGCCGGAACTCCGCCGCGACGCCGTCGTAGAACGCGCCGCGCTCGGTGGTCGTGCTGCCCATCGTCGCCTCCTGCTGTCTCTCACGGGGAACGCTACGCGCGCCTCGTCGATTCCACAGCACGCGATTCGGCCCAAATGTCGGGAAAGCGTGAGCGATTCCCGACATTTGGGCCAAATGTCGCGGGGGGTGCCGCTACTTCAGGGGGCCGTACAGCGACGCGGTCGCGCGGGCGTGGGTCGCCTGCTCGAAGGCGTACGCCAGCCCGATGATGCCGCTCTCGTCGTAGTCGCGCCCGAGGAACTCGAGGTTGACGTTGGCGCCGACGACCGGGTTGGTGCCGTCGGAGGCGATGGCCTGCCCCATCGGGACGGTGATGGCCGGCATCCCGGTGTTCGGGCTGAGGCGCATGTTGGTGCCGATGGTGTTGTAGGGCGAACCGCTCGGGTAGACCAGCGAGTCGAGCTGGTTGTCGTTCATCAGCTGCGTGACGGTGGCGTTCCCCGTCGCGATGGCCGTGGTGTGCGTCCCGGTCGGACCCGCCCACGCCTGGTACTGGGCGTCGGTCACGTTGTTCCGCGAGGTGTAGATGCTGTTGCGGGAGGTGACGTTGCGGCCGGTGGCCAGGATGTCGGCGATGGAGCGGGCGGTCACGGCCGGCGCGAGGTGGTTCTGGATGTAGACGTCCAGGTCGTGCTTGAACTCGTTCGTGCTACCGCTGCCCTCGTTGAGGGTCGCCGTGAACGCGGTCGGGACCGTGCTCAGCTCGACGACCGTCGCACCCTGAGCCTGCAGGGTGGCCTTCGCAGCGGCCCACAGGCGTGTGACCGTCGCGTTGGTGCCCAGCATCGAGGTGACGATGCCGATCCGCTTGCCCTTCAGGGCCTCCGGGTCGAGCGCCGCGGTGTAGGAGGTCGGCACCTTGCCGGACTGCTCCGCGGTGATCGGGTCGGCCGCATCCACTCCGGTCACGGCGTCGAGGGCGACGGCCGCGTCGGTGACGCTGCGGGCGATCGGGCCGCCGGTGTCCTGGCTGAGCGCGAGCGGGATGATGCCGTCGCGGCTGGTCAGGCCGACGGTCGGGCGGATGCCGACGAGCGAGTTGTACGTCGACGGGACGCGGATCGAGCCTCCCGTGTCGGTGCCGAAGCCGATGGCCGCCAGGTTCGCGGCGATGGCCGCACCCGTTCCTCCGCTCGAGCCGCCGGCCGTCTTGCTGGTGTTGAGCGGGCTGGCGACCAGGAGGCTCTTGCCCGGGTCCTGGAACGAGGAGAACTCGGACACGAAGCCGTACGCGAACTCGTCCAGGCTGGCCTTCGCGAGGATGACGGCGCCCGCCGCGCGGAGCCCCTTCACCATCGTGGCGTCGTCGCTGGTCTGGTTGCCGTCCCAGCAGCCGCAGCCGCCGGTGGTGGGCATGTCGACGGTGTCGTAGTTGTCCTTCACCGCGATCGGGACGCCGAGGAGCATGCTCGTCATCCCCTTCTGCGCGCGGGTGGCGTCGGCCTGGGCGGCGATCGTCAGCGCCTGCGGGTTCTTCGAGATGATCGAGTTGAGCGCGCGGCCGCCGGTGCCGGTGTCGACGACGGTGCGGTCGAGGGCGGCGATGCGGTCGAGGTACTCCTGCGTGATCCTCACCGAGGTGGTGACGCCGGCGTTCATCGCGGCCTGCATGTCGAGGGCGGAGGCCTCCACCAGCTGGAAGGGACCGTCGTCGTAGATCATGCGCTGCGAGAGGCCGACGAGGTCCTTCACGGTGATGGTGCCGTCGCCGTCCACATCGGCCGCGGCGGACCAGCCCGCCGACGCGGACGTCTCGCCGAGGTGCGTGGTCAGCGCGTCCAGGTCGGCGGTGGTGACCTGCTTGTCGCCGGTCAGGTCGTGCGCGGTGTAGTACGGCGCGAGGAAGGCGGCCGTGGGTGCGGCGGCGGCCTGCGCGGCGGAGGCGGCGGGAGCGACGACCGCTCCGGTCGCGACGAGCGCGGCCAGGGCGGCGACGACGCCCGTGGCGGTCGCGGCGCGGCGGCTCTTCGTGCGGGTGTGCATGGCGGTCGTGCTCCTCGGGGTCGATCGGCGGGCGGTCATCGGGCGTCTCCTGCCCGGCGGCGGCGGACGGTGAACAGCACGGCGGCGGCGCCCACGACGAGCAGCACCAGGGCGGCGATCACGTACGGCACGGCGTTGGAGCCGGTGGAGGCGAGGTCGTCGGCCGCGGTCGAGGCGGAGGAGCCTCCCGTGCCGGCCCCGCCCGATCCGGCCACGCCGGTCGACGGGGTGGGCGTCGGAGTGGGGGTCGGCGAGGTCACCGCGGCGGGTGCGATCGCGACGGCCGGGCTGGTCGCCGCGTCGGTGGAGGCCGTCACCGCGGCGGCGGAGTCGACCAGCGAGAGCGAGCGCACCGAGAACGCCGTCGAGCCCTCCGCCGTCGCGGCGAACGTCAGCGTGTAGGTGATGTCGCCCGACAGCGCGGGGGACGTGCCGAGGCGCGTGTAGACGACGTCGACGGAGCCGGATCCCGTGCGGACCGAGTCGAAGCCGCCCGCGGTGACGACGGCGCTCCCGTCCACGTAGGAGACGACCGCCCCGTCGAAGGCGAGCACGGACTCGTAGCCGTACACGTCGGTCGCTCCGGTCAGCGTCACGGTCACGTCGAACGTGTCGCCGGCGGTCGCGGTGGCCGGTGCCGAGACGGTGACGCTCGCGACGGCCGGGGCGGCGACGGCGGGCGCCGCAGCGCCGACCGCGAGCCCGAGGCCCGCGAGCGCGGCCGTGGCGACGGCGAGGAGGCGCACGAGTCGCCTGGGATTCTGATGCATTCGGGTGGAGCCTTCCTCTGGGGGCGAAAGGGGACGCCGAGGAGACCGCTGTCAGCGGGGAGGAAGGGGAGACTCGAGGCGCCGGGGAGCACGACCTGCGAACGGTCCAGGGCCGGCTCCGGGGGTGGGCCAGCGGCTGAGGAAGCGGCGCCATCGACACGGCCGACGTTACGGAACCGCTGTTTCCGGCAGCGCGCGATCGTGTTTCTGAGACGTTACACAGGACGAGACCGCGCGAGATTTGGCCCAAATGTCGCGAAAGCGGCGGCGATACCCGACATTTGGACCAAATGTCGGGGCTGCCTACCGGCGCCCCGCCTTCCAGTAGCCGCAGAAGAGGATGTCGCCCTTCGCGACGCCCGCGGCGATCCAGTGCCGGCGCATCGCGATCGGGAGGGCGGACTCGCCGACGGCCCAGCCGTAGAAGCGCTCGCCGGTCGACGGGAGGAGGCGTGCGCGGGTGCCCGCGGCGACACCGGGGACGGCGTGCGGGTCCGTGCGGACGACCCACTCGACCTCCACGCCGGGCGGCGTCACCAGCTCCTGGGCGTCGTCGGCGTGCGGGATCTCCAGGACGGCGACGCCCTGGACGCCCACGTCGAGGGTGGCGAGGATGTTCGCGGCGGCCGGCACCCCGGTCTCGTCCGCGACCAGACGGACGCGGTCGACGCCGGTCGGCGGAGTGAACGAGATGCCTTCGTCGATCATCGCGACGGCATCTCCCGCCGCGCAGGTCTCGGCCCAGGCGGCGGCGGGGCCGCTCGTACCATCCGCGGCCGACCCGTGGAGCACGAAGTCGACGTCGAGCTCGGGACCGTCGGCGCCGTCAGGTCGATAGGCGCGGACCGAGTAGTTGCGCAACACCGGCCGCACCGTCTTCGACATGGTCAGGTAGCGCGCGAAAGCGAGGGTGTCGAGCTTCGCTGGAAGACGGCTGAGGGCCCCCTCCTCGCCGCCGACCGGGAGGAACAACCGGAACCACTGGTCGGCGCCGAGCGGGACGAAGCCGTCGATGTCTCCTCCCCCGAGGGTGATCCGGACGAAGCCGCTCGAGATCCGCTCGCGCCGGAGCACGTGCAGCACCAGCAACTCCGAGCGCTCGGGCTTGACGCGGGTGGACTGCATATTGGTGCGAGCCATGGTTCTGTCCCTCCAAGACGGGTCACGGGAAAGCATGCATATTTAGGTAAGGCTAACCTAATACAACTTAGGGTGTACTCGTCGTATCACCCGGAGGGGGTGATAGACCGATCCGTTTAGCGCGCTTAGCATCCATAGCACGTGGTCTATTTGCACGGCGTTCTTCGTCGGGGGATGCGGATGATCGGATTCGGGACATGCGATGACGCCTAGCGGCACGGCCGTGGTGGACCGCCGGGGGCTCCGGCGGGTTCTCGACGAGGGCGAGGGTCGCGCCGCGGTCGTCTCCATCGTCGCCTCCGGCGGCACCGGCAAGACCTCGTTGCTGCGCGCCTGGTGCGACCTCGAACCGGCCGACCGCATCCTCGTCGAGGTCGACGGCCCGCCGCGAGCAGGCGGTGTGGGCGACCGCGACTGGCGCGACCGCATCAGCGCCCTCTGCGGTCAGACCGGCCGCGCGACAACCGTGATCGACGGCATCGAACGGATCAACAGCCACAGCGATCGCGAACTGCTCCAGGAGGCCGTCGCGGCGGCGGGCAGCGCGATCGTGCTCAGCGGGCGCACCCAGCCGCTCGCGCTCGACGCCCTGTCCCCCGAGCGCCCGCTCATCATGGTCGGGGTCGCCGACCTCGCCTTCGGCCAGCGGGAGGCCGACGAGCTGCTGCGCGGCGCCGGCGTGCTCCTGCCTCCCCAGGACGTCTTCGAGCTCCTCGATCGCACGGGCGGCCGAGCCATGACCCTGACGCTGGCCGTCGCGGCGCTCGCCCGCATGGCCGACCCGCGCGAGGCGATCCACCGGCTCGCCCACTCCCCAGCGGGCGCAGACGAGTACTTCGTCGGCGCACTGCTCGGCACACTCGACCCGGCCGAGGCCGAGCTGCTCCTCGCCCTCTCCGCGGTCCCGTCGTTCAGTGTCGGCCTCGCCGCGGAGCTCACGGGCTGCCCCGACGCGGGCACGACCGTCGAGCGCCTGCGGGACGGCAACCATCTGCTGCAGCGCATCGACGGCGGCGAGGAGGGATGCGAATACCGATTCGACGAGTCCCTCCGCCGCACCCTCCTCACCGAGCTGTCGCGGCGGGATGCCCGCCGCCTCGACGACCTGCGTCGCACGGCGGCGCGCTGGTACCTCGCGGGGGGCGACGTGCACGACGGTCTCGCACTGGCCGTCGCCTCGCGCTCGACCGATCTGGTCGAGGAGATCCTGCGCCGGCACGGACTCGGGATGGTCTTCTCCGGCGACACCGCGCCCGTCCGCGACGCGCTCGCCGCGCTCGAGGACCGCGGCGTGATGTCCGGGACGACCGGCCTGCTCGCCGCACTCGTCACCTCTCCCACCCGGTTCGACTCAGTGAGGACCGACCACTTCCTGGCCCTCGCGGAGGACGAGGCCGCACGCTCCCCGGAGTCCGAGCTCGTGCTGGCGAGCATCCTCGGGCTCCGCGCCGACGGTGAGGGACAAGAGGCGCGCGACCGCGCCCTCACCCGCATCGAGAACGCCGTCCGGCTCTCGCTGCGCCGGCCGGCCGGGGAGGGCGGCGCCCTGGCGGTGCTCGATGCCCGCATCTTCGCCGAGGCGGCGCGGGCCTCGCTGCTCCTGCGGTCGGGCCGCCCCGCCGACGCGCTCGCGGTCGCCGAGGCGGCGGCGGCCAGCGCGGAGGAGACCGGTCTGCCCTGGCTGCAGATGCTCTGCCTCGAGCTCGCCGCGGGAGCCGCCGCCTCCCATCGCTCCTGGCCGATGGTCCATCTCTTCGAGCGCCGGATCGCCGGGCTGGCCGGAGCCGAGCCGCGGACCGACAGCATCGTCGCGGCGAGCGCCCTGCTGCGCGCCGCCTCTGCCGCCTACGAGTCGTGCGAACCGTTCCGGTCGGCGCATGTCGCCGACATCGTGCAGGCACGGTGGCGGGGACTCGACACGGGCGACGTCGTCGCCCCGCGCGCCCTGCACCTGCTCTTCCGGCTCGACGAGGAGGAGGACACGCGCACGATCTTCGAAGAGATGGAGCACCTCTTCTCCGTCTCCATGCGGCGCAATCCGCGCACCATCGCGATCGGCGCCTTCCGCTTCCTCGACCTCACCATGCACTACCGCGGGCGTGCGGCGGTCCGCGGGCTGGTGGACGAGCTGGAGCAGATGCTGGGCGCGCGGTCGCTGGAGGCGGCGCTCGGCGGCTGCATCGTCCGCGAGGGCACGGTCACGCAGGACGCGGACGACGCGACCCTCGAGCTCCTGCTGCGCACCGGTGCGCCGGCCTGGCACGGCAGCAACATCGTCTTCGGCTGGCTGCTGCTGGCCGCGCACGCCGCCGAGCGCGGCCGCGAGGACCTCGTGCAGGCGCGGCTGATGGAGGCGCTGAGCGCCGCCGAGCGCACCGGCACCCGCCGTCCCTTCCTGGCCCGGGGCGGAACCTTCGCCCGGCTCGTCTCCGATCGGCTGGGCGGCTTCGGCGAGTGCGAGGAGTTCGCCCGGTCGGTCCTCGCCGCCGCCGGTGCCCTCGACGGCCGCGTCGACGGCCCCGAGAACTCGCCGATGCTGACGGCGAAGGAGCGCGAGCTGCTGAGGGAGCTCCCCCTGCACCAGAGCATCGGCCAGATCGCCGCGAAGCACAGCGTGAGCGCCAACACGGTGAAGACCCACCTGCGCTCCATCTACGCCAAGCTCGACGCCCGCGACCGCGCTCAGGCGGTCGACAACGCGCGCGCCCTCGGCCTGCTCTGAGGCGCGGCGTCACCCCGATCTGTACCCCGAGATCACCCGCTCCGGGCGATTGAGAGACCGGCTCCCGCCCGCGAGAGTCCGTGAAAGGTCTCTCAATCTCGCTGGGGGTAAGCACCGTGGTAACACGTCTCGATGTCGGCAATGGAGCACGCAGAGCGCGCGAGAGGAGGAGGGGAGGCCGCAGGCTGCTCGGCACCACCGCAGCCGGCGCCGCCGTCGCGCTGACGCTCGCGGGTGCCGGGCTGTGGGCCATCCCGGCCCAGGCCGCCCCCGGGGACACCTCGAACGCGACCGGGCAGTACCTCAGCGGCACGCTCATCGGGCTGAACGCGGGACTCGTGGCTTCGCTCGGCGGCGAGGCGGCCGCCAGCAACGGGACGGCAGACCAGACGAACGCGAACAACCTCGACGTCAGCGTGCTCGGCGTCGTGAACATCGCGGCGCCCGGCGGCATCCAGATCCCGCTGAACCTCGGCGGCGCGGGAGTCGTCTCCCAGTACGCGTCGGCGTTGCAGACCGGCACCTCGGTCGGCGCCTCCGGCCTGACCTCGGCGAGCGGCGACATCGGCACCGGCATCACCCCCAAGCCCGGGATCGCCCCCGGACCGCTGCACGTCAACCTCGCGCAGGCGGTCTCCTCCCTCGGGCTGCCGACGGCCACCCTGAACGAGCTGGCGCAGCTCGACCTCTCGATCGGCGTCACCGGCGCCCGGGCCGCTCAGACCGCTCCCGGTGCACCGACCGGCTCGTACTCGCTCGCCGGGACGGGCCTCACCTTCCACAGCGCGACGGTCGCGGGGCTCACCTCAGCGATCAACACCCAGGTCGGGAACGTGCAGACGGTCGTCAACGGCCTCGCCGGACCGGGCGGCACGCTCGCGCAGGCCCTGAACCTGATCAACCTCGGCCCCGTGCTCAACACGTCCGCGTCCGTGACGGCGTCGAACCTGCAGGCCGCGGTCGCGCCGCTGCTGACGGGCGCACTCACCGACCCGGCCTACCCGGGTGTGAGCATCGACCTCGGAACGGGCGACATCTCCGTCGACCTGGGCGCGATCACCACGCTCGAGGGATTGGCGCCGAACACCAACCTGCTCAGCGCCGCGACGCTCACCGGCATCGAGACCAGCGTCACCGGTCTGCTGGGTTCGCTGGTCTCGCGCGTGCAGACGGTGCTCACGAACACGACGAACGCTCTCACGGTCACCGCGCAGGTGACGGCGCTCGGCCTCCCGGTCATCAACGTCAACGAGTCGGTCGGTCAGCTCCTGGCCGGCAACACCAGCGGCATCAGCGTGCTCGGCATCGCCATCGGCCTGCCGCTCAGCACCGTCCTCAGCGCGGTGCTCGGCCCGCTGGGCGGCATCGGCACCGCGATCACCACGCTCGGCACCTCGGTGCTCGCCCCCGTGACGGCCACGCTCGTCCCGGCGATCGCGCCCGTGCTCAACGGCGTCGTCTCGCTGACCGCCAACAACCAGTCCACCACCGGCGGCGTCTTCACCGAGACCGCGCTGCGCGCCTCCGTGCTCCCCGGCACCCAGGCGCTGACGCTCAACGTCGCGAACGCGACCGTCGGGCCGAACGCACTCGCCGTCCCGCCGGTCATCGGCTCGCTCACCCCGACCAGCGGACCGGCGACCGGCGGGACACCCGTCACCATCACCGGCAGCGGCTTCACCGGGACCACGGGTGTCACGTTCGGCGGCACACCCGGCACCGGCTTCACGGTGGTGAACGACACCACCATCACGGTGACCAGCCCGGCGCACGCGCCCGGCGCGACGAACGTCGTCGTCCAGGGGCCGAACGGCGACTCGGGTCCCGGCACCTTCACCTTCCTGGCTGCACCCACCATCGGCTCCCTCACCCCGACCAGCGGTCCGGAGACCGGCGGCACCGCCGTCACGATCACGGGCACCGGGTTCACCGGCGCGACGGGCGTGACGTTCGGCGGCACTCCCGCCACCGGCGTCACGGTCGTGAACGACACCACCATCACGGCCAGCAGCCCGGCGCACGCGCCCGGAGCGACGGACGTCGTGGTCCAGAGCCCCAACGGGGACTCCGGCCCCGGCACCTTCACCTTCGTGGCCCTGCCCGCCATCTCGTCGATCACCCCGCCGAGCGGCCCGGTGACCGGCGGCACCCCCGTCACCATCACCGGCACCGGCTTCACCGGCGCGACCGGTGTGACCTTCGACGGGACGCCCGGCGTCGGGTTCAGCGTGACGAACGACACCACCATCACCGTCGCGACTCCTGCCCACGCGCAGGGACCCGTGGACGTCGTGGTCCAGCACCCGATCGGCGACTCCGCCCCGGGGACGTTCACCTACCTCCCGCTGCCCGTCATCACCGGGGTGAACCCGGGCAACGGCCCGGAGACCGGCGGCACGCCCGTCACCATCACCGGCTCGGGCTTCACCGGAGCGACGGGCGTCACCTTCGGGGGCACCCCCGGTGCGAACGTCACCGTCGTGAACGACACGACGATCACCGTCACCAGCCCGGGCCACGCGCCCGGCGCCGTCGACGTGATCGTGACGACTCCGGCCGGCCCCTCGGCACCGGGAGGCTTCACCTTCGACCCGGTGGTCGGGCCCCCGGCGATCGGAACCATCGCCCCGGACCACGGCCCCGAGACCGGCGGCACGCCCGTCACCATCACCGGCAGCGGCTTCACGAACGCGACCGGCGTGACGTTCGACGGCACCGCCGGCACGGCCTTCACCGTCGTCGACCCGAACACCATCACAGTCACGACGCCTGCGCACGCAGCGGGCGCGACGGAGGTGGTCGTCCAGAGCCCCGACGGCGACTCGGCCCCCGGCGCCTTCACGTTCGACCCGATCCCGACCATCGCCTCGGTCGCCCCGACCAGCGGGCCCGAGACCGGCGGCACCGACGTCACGATCACCGGGACGAACTTCACCGGTGCGACCGGGGTGACCTTCGGCGGCACGCCGGGCACCGGCTTCACCGTGGTGAACGACACGACGATCACCGTCACCACCCCGGCGCACGCGCCCGGCGGCGTGGATGTCGTGGTGCAGCACCCGAACGGCGACTCGGAGCCCGGGGACTTCACCTTCCTCCAGGTCCCGGCCATCACCTCCCTCGCTCCGGCCAGCGGGCCCGAGACCGGCGGCACCGCCGTCACGATCACGGGCACCGGGTTCACCGGGGCGACGGGCGTGACGTTCGGCGCAGACGCGGGCACCGCGTTCACCGTCGTGAACGACACCACCATCACCGTCACCACGCCGGCGCACGCGCCGGGGGCCGTCGATGTGATCGTGCAGCACCCGAACGGCGACTCGCAGCCGGGCGACTTCACGTTCCTGCAGCTGCCGGCCATCACCTCCCTGACCCCGACCAGCGGGCCGGCTGCGGGAGGCACCGCCGTCACCATCACCGGCACCGGGTTCACCGGGGCCACAGGAGCCACGTTCGGCGGCACGGCGGGCACGGCGTTCACGGTCGTGAACGACACCACCATCACGGTCACCACTCCGGCGCACGTGCCGGCGGCGGTCGACGTGGTGGTGCAGCACCCGAACGGCGACTCGCAGCCGGGTGACTTCACGTTCCTGCCGGCGGCGGCCATCCTGTCCCTCACCCCGACCAGCGGGCCCGAGACCGGCGACACGACCGTCACCATCACCGGCACCGGGTTCACCGGGGCCACGGGAGTGACCTTCAGCGGCACCGCAGGCAGCGGCTTCGCCGTCGTGGACGACACCACCATCACCGTGGTCACCCCGGCGCACGCGCCGGGCGCGACGGACGTGGTCGTGCAGAGCCCCAACGGGAACTCCGGACCGGGCACGTTCACCTTCGTCGCCCTGCCGGCGATCAGCTCGCTCGCCCCGGCCAGCGGGCCGGTGACCGGCGGGACCCCCGTCACCATCACCGGCAGCGGCTTCACCGGAGCGACCGGCGTGACCTTCGACGGGACCCCGGGCGTCGGCTTCAGCGTGGTGAACGACACCACGATCACCGTCGCCAGCCCCGCCCACGCGGAGGGACCGGTCGACGTGATCGTGCAGGCGCCGGTCGGGGACTCCGCTCCTGCGACGTTCACCTACCTGCCCCTGCCCGTCATCACCGGGGTCGCGCCGGCCAACGGACCGGAGACCGGCGGCACCGCCGTCACCATCACCGGCACCGGCTTCACCGGCACCACGGGGGTCACCTTCGGCGGGACGCCCGCGACGGGCGTCACCGTGGTGAACGACACCACGATCACGGCCACCACCCCGGCGCACGCACCGGGCGCGGTCGACGTCGTCGTGACCACGCCGGCCGGCCCCTCGGAGCCGGGCGACTTCACCTTCGACGCGGTCCCGGCGATCACCTCGGTGGCCCCGGCCAGCGGACCGGAGACCGGCGGCACCGCCGTCACCATCACGGGAACCGGGTTCACCGGCGCCACCGGCGTCACCTTCGGCGGCACCGCGGGGACGGCCTTCACCGTCGTGAACGACACCACCATCACCGTCACCACCCCGGCGCACGTGCCGGGCGCCGTAGACGTGATCGTGCAGCACCCCAACGGCGACTCGCAACCGGGTGACTTCACCTTCCTGCAGCTGCCGGCCATCACCTCCCTCGCCCCGACGAGCGGGCCGCAGACCGGCGGCACCGCGGTCACCATCACGGGCACCGGGTTCACCGGCGCCACGGGAGCGACCTTCGGCGGCACGGCGGGAACGGCCTTCACGGTGGTGAACGACACCACGATCACGGTGACGACCCCGGCGCACGCGCCCGGAGCCGTGGACGTGATCGTGCAGCACCCCAACGGCGACTCGCAGCCCGGTGACTTCACCTTCCTGCCCGTCCCGGCGATCACCTCCGTCGCGCCCGCCAACGGGCCGCAGACCGGCGGCACCGCGGTCACCATCACCGGCACCGGGTTCACCGGCGCCACCGGGGCGACCTTCGGCGGCACGCCGGGCACCGGGTTCACCGTCGTGAACGACACCACCATCACGGTGACGACCCCGGCCCACACGCCGGGCGGCGTCGACGTGATCGTGCAGCACCCGAACGGCGACTCGCAGCCGGGCGACTTCACCTTCGACCCGGTGCCGAACGCGCCCGTCATCAGCGGACTCGACCCGGACCACGGGCCGTTCCTCGGCGGCACGGTCGTCACCGTCTCCGGCACCGGCTTCACCGGCACCACGAGCGTGACGGTCGACGGAGTTGACGTGCCGTTCACGGTCGTGAACGACACCACGATCACCCTGACGACGCCGCCGCACACGGCCGGCGCCGTGCCGATCGTCGTGACCACCCCGGTCGGACCGTCGCCCTCCGCGACGTTCACCTACGACCCGGGCACCACCGTCGACGGCGTCGATCCGGGGCACGGGCCGCAGGCCGGCGGCACGACGGTGACCATCACCGGCGGCTGCTTCACCGGCGCGACCGGCGTGCTCTTCGGCACCACCCCGGCGACCTCGTTCACCGTGGTCGACGACGCGACCATCACCGCGGTCGCACCGGCCGGAACCGGGACGGTGGATGTCACCGTCACCGGCGGGGTGGAGTGCGGCAACGGCGTGCTCACCGGCGGCTACCGCTACGACGTGCCGCTGCCGGCCGATCCCGGCACCGGCACCACCGGGTCGACGAGCACCGGCAGCGGTCTCGCCGACACGGGCTCCACCTCCGGTGGGGCGGCCCTCCTCGGCGGTCTCGCGGCCCTGCTGGTCGCGTGCGGCGCCCTGATCCTGATTCGACGCACCCGCCGAGCCTGACGCCCGGCCTGAGAAAGGAGAAGTCGATGACTGAGACACACGTGGCGCCCGCCCCCAGGCGGGCCCGCAAGCTGAAGGCCGTGCTGGCCGCCGGGCTCGTGCTCGGCGCCGGGGCCGCCGTGACGCTCGCCGCCTGGAACGACTCCGAGTTCGCCCGGGGCACCTTCACCGCGGGCACCTTCAACCTCGTCGGCAGCACCGACGGCACGACCTACACGGATCACGCGACGGCGGGCTCGCCCGCCGCGCTCGCCTTCACGGTCAACGCCGCCACGCTCTCGCCGGGGGCGGTCACCGCCGCACCGTTCGCCGTCGAGCTGGCGGCGAACACCACCAACCCCGCCGTCGTCACCGTCTCGAGCGCGGCGACGACGGGGACCGTGACCAACCTCACCTACGAGCTGCTGCAGACGACGACGTTCGGCTGCACGGCGAGCACGACGGGCACCGACCTCGTCCCCGCGGGGACGGCACTCACCACGGTGCCCGGTTCGACCACGTTCCCCCTGACCCAGGGCACGGGAGGCGCGGCGGGGGCGCCCGTCTTCCTGTGCTTCAAGGTCACCGGAGGAGCGGGTCTCGCGCAGGGGCAGACCGGCACCGCCACCTGGCAGTTCCAGGCGGCGAGCCAGTAATCCCATGCGTGAGGGGCAGCCGTACCGCAGCCGGGGAGTTCGGGCCCTCCGGCTGCGGGCGGTGCTCGCCTCGGGTCTCGTGCTCGGGGTGGGGGCGGCCGTGACCCTCGCCAGCTGGACCGACCGGGAGTTCGCGACCGGCTCGTTCCAGACCTCGGTGTTCAACACCCAGTCCAGCGTCAACGGCGGCGCGTACGCCGACAACGCGGTCTCCCCCGGGGCCACCGTCACCATCGCGGGACCGTTCGCCCCGGGCGTCTCCGCGTACTTCCCCGTGCTCATCCAGACGACCGCCAACTCCGTCGCGGGCACGGCCGTGCTCAACGGCGCCGTGCTCGGCGGCACGGACGCGGCGACGCTGGGCGCCGCACTCGTCTACCGCGTCGTGCGCACCACCGGCACCTGCAACGCCGCGGCCTTCACCGGCACCCCCTCGTTCGTGGTCGGCGCCGCGGCGACCACCCGCGCCCTCACCGTCGGCCAGGAGACCGGGGTCACCAACCCGCTGGCCGCCGCGACCACCACTGCGCCCGGCGCCGCGACCGGCTTCTGCTTCGAGGTCACCCTCCCGGCAGGCGCCCCCAACTCGTTGCAGGGCAAGACGACGACCGCCACCTGGCAGTTCGTCACGACGTCGAACTGACGACCGGAGCTGAGGGAGGCGAGATGAGCATCCGCGAGGAGACCGGCGCC
Organism: Leifsonia naganoensis; assembly: GCF_013410615.1. Lineage (NCBI taxonomy): Bacteria > Bacillati > Actinomycetota > Actinomycetes > Micrococcales > Microbacteriaceae > Leifsonia > Leifsonia naganoensis. The sequence continues at coordinate 2,645,063 of NZ_JACCHJ010000001.1, read as the reverse complement.
GTCGCCGCCGGCCGCCACACCGTCGAGCCTGCCGCCGCCCATGCCACGGCCGCGCCCAACCGGCGCACCGCGAGACGCGCCGCCTCCCGGGCCGGCGATGTGCTGCTCACGGTCGCGTCGATCGCCGGCGCCCTCTGCATCCTCGGGGCCATCGCCGCGGCCGTCCTCCACCTCACCCTCATCCTGTTCAGCACCGGGTCGATGAGCCCCACCATCCCGGCGGGAGCGGTCGCGCTGGTGCGCGAGATCCCCGCGAGCGAGGCGCGGGTCGGTGACGTCGTGACCGTCGACCGGCCGGGCGCGCTCCCGATCACGCACCGCGTCGTCTCGGCCCAGCCGCTCGCCGACGGGCGGGTCGAGCTCGTGCTGCGCGGCGACGCCAACGCCGAGACCGACCCGGCCCCCTACGACGTCGCCCATGTGCGCCTGGTGATCGCCAGCGTGCCCGGCGGCGCGCAGGTGATCGCCTTCTTCTCCAACCCGCTGTTCCTCGGCAGCGCCACCCTCGCCGCGACCGTGCTCGTGGCGTGGGCCTTCTGGCCGCGGGACGGCGACCGGGACGGACGTGAGGGTCGCCGCGGACGCCGGGAGCGCAGGGAGGCGCGCGCCGGTCGCGTCTCGCCGCGCGCGGGCGGGTCCGTTCTCGTGCTGCTGGTGGCCGCGGGTGGCGCGTCCGCCCTCGTCCTCGCCTCCCCCGCACCGGCCCGCGCCGACGAGACGGTCTCCGCCGGCCGCTCCCTCACCCTGACCTCCATCGCCGATCCCGCCGCGTTCGCAGAACTGCGTCCGGGCGTCCCGGTGCGCTGGGAGGTCGGGGTCGCCGCCTCCACTCCCCATCCCGTGACCGTGGGCCTCGGGCTCTCCTCGACCGGCCCGCTGACCGCCGCACTCGACGTGGCCGTGCGCTCGTGCACCGTCCGCTGGTCCGGCGACGCCTGCCCCGGAACGGCGCAGGCGGTCATCGCCACGACGTCCCTGGCCGGACTGCTGACCGGCCCCGGGGTCGCGGCGGGCGCGCCTCCCGCTCCCTCCGGCGTCGTCGGCATCGGGGGGATGCCCTCCGCCGAACCGCGCTGGCTTGCCGTCGACGTGACGCTGCAGCCCGGCGGCACCGTCGCGTCCGCCGGCTCGGCCGACCTCGAGGTGTGGGCCTGGACCTCGGGCGACGACACCCGGGCATCGGCTCCCCCGGTCGCCCTCGCCGCGACGGGCTCGGCCCCGCCCCTGCTCCCGCCCCTGCTGGCCGGTGGCGCCGTGGTCGCCGGGGCAGCGATCGCCGGCGTCGCCGGGTCGCGGCGGCACCGGCACCCGGAGCGCACACCATGAGGGGGGTGCTGCGCGCCGTCGCCGCGAGCACGCTCGTCCTGCTCGCCGCGGGCGTGCTCGGGGTCTCGGGCGGCTCGCCTGCGCAAGCGGGCTGGTCGCGCTCCGCCTACGTCACCGGCACGGCGAACGCGGGCGTGCTCGGCGCGGTGCCGACCGTCTCCTGCGGGTCGGCGGGCGGCCTGCTCGCCGCGAACATCCCGATCACCTGGACCGCGGCCCCGACCGGCGGCAACGCCCTGGCGCCGCAGAGCTACACGATCGCGTGGGGCGGTTCGGCCGGCTCCGGGACCACCACGGTCGCGGCGCCCGCGACGACCGGGAATGTGACGGGAGCGACCCTGACGCTGCTGGGGACCAGCACGGTCACCGTCACGGCGAACTACGGCACCTGGACGTCGCCCGTCTCGCTCCAGACGCGGACGATCACGACCGTGCTCGGGGCGCTCAGCCTCATCGTGGCGTGGACGTGCGCCTGATCCCGACGGCCGGCAGCAGGATGTCGTCCATGATCGAGAGCAGGAACTCCCGGTCCACGGGCTTGCGCAGGATGAGCACCCGGTAGGAGGCCATCGCCGGCGCCAGGAGGGCGAGCTTGTCGATGTCGGCGTCGGCGGGGATCTCGCCGCGCTCGACCGCGCGCCGCAGGAAGATGCGGTTGACGGAGGCGCGGGGCTCGACGATCGCGGCGTTGACCGTGTCGGCCAGCCCCGGGTCCTTGGCGAGCATGGAGACCAGGCCGGCCATGATCTGGAGCTTCTTCTCGGCGTCGACGATGGTGTGCGGCTTCATCATCGCGACCAGGTCGCCGCGGAGGGTGCCGGTGTCGGGCAGCGCGTCGAAGTCGATGTCGCCCTTCTTCATGCAGGCGACCGCGTCGATGACGAGGTCGGCCTTGGACGCCCACCGGCGGTAGAGGGTCGCCTTGCCGGCCTTCGCGCGCGCGGCGACCATGTCGATCGTCATGCGGTCGTATCCGGTCTCGGCGAGCACGTCGAGGGCGGCGTCGAGGATCTCGGGGTCGCGGGTGTGGTCCCGTTTGCGCCCGAGCTTCGTCGCGGGGGCGGGTGCTGAGGTGTCCATCTCCTCCAGTGTAGATGAATTTCTGAACAGATTAGATCCGGAACTGGATAGTTTCGTATATGCTGGCCCGCATGCCGCAGACAAACCCCTCCCCCTCGAGCGCCGCACCCGACGCGGCGGCGCCCTCGACCCGCCGCTGGTGGACGCTCGTCACCGTCGCCCTCGCGCAGCTCATGGTCGTGCTCGACTCGACCGTCGTGAACATCGCCCTGCCCTCCGCGCAGGCCGACCTCGGCTTCTCGAACGCCGACCGCCAGTGGATCGTCACCGCCTACTCCCTCGCCTTCGGCAGCCTCCTGCTCTTCGGCGGCCGCCTCTCCGACCTCATCGGCCGCAAGCGCGCCTTCATCATCGGTCTCATCGGCTTCGCCGGCGCGTCCGCCCTGGGCGGCGCAGCGGACTCCTTCGGGATGCTCGTCGGCGCCCGCGCCCTGCAGGGCGCGTTCGGAGCCCTGCTCGCCCCGACCGCCCTGGCCGTGCTGACCACCACCTTCACCGTGCCGAAGGAGCGGGCGCGCGCGTTCGGCATCTTCGGTGCGATCGCGGGTGCGGGAGGCGCGGTCGGCCTGCTGCTCGGCGGCGTGCTCACCGAGCAGTTCGACTGGCGCTGGAACCTCTACATCAACGTCGTGATCGCGATCGTGGCGGTCGTCGGGGCCACGATCTTCGTGACCTCCATCGCCCGCAGCGGCCCGCGCCCGAAGCTCGACGTGCCCGGCACCATCCTCGTCTCCGGCGCCCTGTTCTCACTGGTCTACGGCTTCTCCAACGCCGAGTCCGACGGCTGGGACTCGCCCCTCTCGTGGGGCTTCCTCGCTGCGGCCGGAGTGCTGCTGGTCGCGTTCGTGCTCTGGCAGCGCCGCGCCGCCCACCCGCTGCTGCCGCTCTCCATCGTGATCAACCGCAACCGCGGCGCCTCGTACAGCGCGATCCTCATCGCGGGCGCCGGGATGTTCGGCATCTTCCTCTTCGTGACCTACTACCTGCAGGCCACCCTGAAGTTCACGCCCATCCAGACCGGCCTCGCCTTCCTGCCGATGATCGTGATGCTCGTCACCGCCGCGCAGCTCTCGACCAACATCTTCGTGCCGCGCTTCGGGCCGAAGCTCATGGTGCCGATCGGCATGACGATCGCCGCGACCGGCATGGTCTACCTGACCCACCTCGGAGTCACCGCGAACTACGCCGCCGACCTCCTGCCGCCGCTGATGATCCTCGGCGTCGGGATGGGCTCGATCATGCCCGCCGCGATCCAGACCGCGACGCTCGGCGTCGACCGCCGGTTCGCCGGCGTCGCCTCGGCGATGGTCAACACGAGCCAGCAGGTGGGCGGTTCCATCGGCACCGCGCTGCTCAACACGCTCGCGGCGACCGCGGCCACCGACTACGTCGCGTCGCACCTGCCGCCGTCGGCGTCCGTCGCCGCCGAGGCGGCCGTGCACAGCTACGCCACGGCGTACTGGTGGGGCGCGGCGTTCTTCGCCTTCGGCGCCGTGCTCACCGCGTTCCTGTACCGCCGCCGGAGTGTCACGCTTGCCGCCGCTGCGGCTGCTGCGGCCCCGGCCGACCCGGCCGGTGCGCCCGACGCACCCGAACCGGTGGTCGCGCACTAGCGATCCATCCGTCGCAACACGCCGTTCCCACCCCGGTGGGGACGGCGTGTTGCGTCGACCAGGCTGTCAGGCGACCGGCTCCGGCTTCGGCTCCGAGGCATCCGCGTCCGCATCCGCACCGCGGAGCGCCTCCTCGACGGCCTTCTTGACCCGCGCATCCTCGCGTTCGGCGTTCGCCTTCCTGCGGCGACGCAGCACGAGCACCGCGGCCACGACCGCGGCGGCCACCAGCAGCACCAGCACCAGCAGCGCCCACGGCACCGCGAGCGCTCCGGCCTCGGCCGCGACGCCGTCGACGCCCGGGGTGGACCCCGTGACGGCCGGGAGCTTGGGGCTCAGCGCGGCCTTCGCCGTCAGCCAGAACGCCGGCACGACGCCGTCGACCGGCACGGACACCGTCCACGATTCGCCGGGGAGCAGCTCCGGCACGGCGGCGACCTCGCCGGTGTCGACGGGGAACCAGCCGAACGGTCCCGCGAGCGCGACCGTCTGCCCCGCCGAGAGCCGCACGTTGCCGGTGTTGTGCACCGTGTACGAGACCGTGGCGGACCCGGCACCGAACGGGTTGAACGATCCCGAATAGTCGACGTGCATCTTCTCGACCGCGATCGCCGGGGCGAGAGCACCCTCGACGCGCACGTGCATCCGGATGCCCAGGCGGCGGTCGACGCTGATGCCGTTCTCCTGGGTAGTGTGCGGGAGGGAGGTCAGCAGGCCTCCCGCGTAGTCGCCGGGAGTGGCGTCCGCCGGGATGCTGACCGTGAAGGGCACCTCGACCGAGGCGCCGGGCGCGACCGTGACGCGGCCGCTCGGCAGCGCCGTCCAGGCGCCGACGGCGACGGACTTCGTGTCCTGCGTCACGAGGTCGAGCTGGCCGCTCGTCGTGGTGAAGCCGTCGGCGGCGTAGACGTCGAGCTCGAGCGGCGTCGCGGCGTGGTTGCTCACGACCAGGGCGTCGGACACCTGTTTGCCCGGCTCGACGCGGTAGGCGAAGTTCTGGCGGTCGGCGCCGTTGGCGTTGGAGGCGGTGCGCACGCCCCAGGTGACGTCGCCGTCCGCGGCCAGAGCGGGAGCGGACACCCCGCCGATGGCGAGGACCGCGGCGACGAGGAGGGCCGGCAGCAGGCCGGCGAGGAGCCGCGCGCGTCCGGGCGCGGTGCGGGAGGAACGAGCGTTCATGACCATCCTGGGGAGCGGTGGGAGTCGGGTGGACCCGGGGCGGGCGCTGACGCGCACCCGCCCCGGGCGGTGGAGCGGGTCGGCTAGCTGAGCGCGGTGAGCGTCAGGGTCGCCTGGTAGGTGCCGTCGGTGACGTCGATCGGGATGTTGAGGTCCAGAGCGGCGCCGAGCTTGGCCGAGCCCTTGGCGTGGCCGGCCCCGGCCGAACCGAGGGTGGACGACTTCGAGAGGCCGTCGCCGCCCGAGAAGCCGGACTGCACACGCTCGCCGGCCTTGGCGTCGCCGCCCGCCTCGGTGACCGACGGCGTCCAGCCGAGGTACTTGCCCGAGAAGGACTTCGCGCCGGAGGTGAAGTCGCTCACCTGGGCCGAGAGCGACCACTGCGGGCCGGCGGTGCGGGTGTCGGTCACGCGGATCGGGTTGATCGAGCCGACCGCGGCGTAGTGGTCGCCCGCCTCGACGGCCTGGCCGAGGTTGACGAGGCCGTTGGTCCCGTCGACGTTCCAGACGAACTCGCCCGGCGCGGCCTGCGGCACGGTGACCTGCAGCTGCTGCGAGTCGGTGTCGGGCTTCGCCTCGCGGGTCAGGGTGACCTGGTCGACGATGCTGTTCACCGGCTTGTCGGTGCCGTTGGCCTGGCTGCGGAGGGTCTTCACCGTGATCGCGGTGCCGGTGATGTCGATCGCGCTGTAGTTGCGGACCTTCTCCTGGTTCTGGACCGACAGCCACCAGAAGCCTTTGTTCTGCAGGTCGTAGTACTTCGACCCGGACGCCGAGTTGGCCGTCACGTAGAGCACGCCACCGGGACCGGCGACCACCTGGTCGGCGCCCGCCTGCTCGTCGGCGTTGGCCTTCTCACCGTTGTGGATGAGGTAGCTGCGGGCATAGCTGTGGTCGTGCCCCTGCAGGACGAGGTCGATGCCCAGGTCCGAGATGGCGGTGGGGAGGACGTTGCGGCGGTCGAGCACATCGCTGTCGGTGGCGTGCGGGCCGGGCGAGTAGATCGAGTGGTGGAAGGCGAGGACCTTCCACTTGGCCTTGGCGCCCTGCTCGGCGACGACCTTCTGCATCCACGCGATGTGGGAGGCGTCGCGGCTGTTCGAGTTGATGTCGAGGAACAGCGTGTCCTTGTAGATGAACCAGTAGTCGCCGCCCGAGCCGGTCCCGGTGCCCGCGCCCGCGGTGCGGTCGACGTTCGGGGTGTTGAAGTGCTGCTCGTACGCCTTGGAGCCGACGTCGTGGTTGCCGTTGGTGGCGACGAACGGGACCTGGCGCAGCTTGTCCGACTGCAGGAACGCCTCGTACTGGGTCTCGTTGTTCGCCGTCTCCACCTGGTCGCCGGCCGAGAAGAGCAGCTCGGCGTTCGGGTAGGCGGAGGTCGCGACGTTGAGGGTGTCGACCCAGCCGGCCGCGTCGTTCGTGACGTTGCCCGACGAACCGATCTGCGGGTCGCCGAAGAACAGGAAGTTGAAGTCGCCGCTGAACTTCTGCGTGCGGAACGTGTACGTCGCCGACCAGTCGCCCTCGGTGCCGACGCGGTACACGTAGGAGGTGTTCTCCTTGAGCCCGGTCACGGTGGCGAAGCGGTTGTACTCGTTGCTGGTGGTGAGGCCGCCCGTCGCGGGGATGCTCTTCACGACCTGCGGGAACGCTCCGCCGACGACCTCGGAGGCGTAGCCGACCTGCACGACCTGGGCCACGTCGCCCGCGGAATACCAGGAGAAGTTGCGCTGCGATTGGTCCGCGCCGACGCCCAGGACGATGTCCGTCTGGTTGGTGGAGGCGGCGAAGGCGGCGGGGGCGGCGATCGCGCCCCCGCCGAGCATTACGCCGACGCAGACGGCTGCGGCGGCGAGGCGGGTTGTGGTGCGGTGACCGGGCTTGGCGGCCCGTCTGGTGTCGTCACTCGACATGGAGTCCGATGCCTTTCTCAGTGAGATGTCCGCGGACGCGCGGACGCGGCTCCCACCGTCTCGGGCGTCAGTGAATCCTGAGTGAATTCACAGAGTTCAACGGGTGGACGCCAGCGGAAGGTCACCCCCATTCGAGGCCCAGCACGCGGCCGACGAACCAGAACAGCGCGACCGCGGTGACCACCGCCGCAACCGCGATCCCGACCCAGAGTCCGACGCGGGGGGCGCGCTTGCGCAGCAGGACGAGCAGCGGGAAGACCACCGCGATGATCCCGAGCTGCACCGCCTCGATGCCGACGTTGAAGATCAGCAGCGACCACAGCAGCGTCCACGACCACGGCTCGTCGATGCCGAGGGCACTCGCGAAGCCGAGCCCGTGCACGAGGCCGAAGAGGAACACCACACCCAGCCGCAGCCAGTCGGCCCGGTCGAGTCCGAGCGGGCCGGAGGAGGTCGGCCGCACATCGATGGCCAGCTCGGCCGGTGACATCGTGACGCGGCGCCGGACCGTCCAGAGGTACCAGGCCGCGACGACGGCGATCGAGAGCGCGATGACCGGCTCGACGACCGCGGCCGGCACCGTGACGAAACCGAGGGCGGCGAGCAGGAAGGTGATCGAGTGCGCGACGGTGAACGTCGTCGCGGCGAGCACGACATCCCGCAGCCGCCGCGAGCCCACGATGAGCGCCAGCAGGAACAGGATGTGGTCGATGCCGCCGAGGAGGTGCTCGGCGCCGAGGAGGAAGAACTCGCCGAACCGCTCTCCCCCGGTCTGCTCGGTCGAGAACGACGGGTGGGCGGCGTCGAGCGCGGCACTGCCGTCCTTCCCGTCGAGGTCGTAGGTGACGATCGTCTTGGTGTCCCTGACGTAGTCCTCGGAGTCGGGGAACAACCCGCTCCGGAGCTCGTGGCCCGTCGCGTGGCCGGTGTCGGCGCAGGCGAAGTCGAGCACGAGCGTCGCGTACGGCACCGCGTCGCGTTCGTGCACGGTGATGTCGCCCGCGCGGGAGGGTGCGCACGGCTCGCCGCCCGCACTCACCGTGAACCGGTCGGTGACGTAGGCGACCACCGTGTCGGCGTGGTCGTTCATCGCGGTGGCCTCCTCCCCGGTCTGGAAGAGGTCCATCCCCTGGTCGAAGAGGCCCTGGTCCTTCTCCTTCTCGGCGGCGGACGCGACGAGCAGGTCGTACTCGAGGTCGAGCGTGGTGCGCACTTCCCCGCCGGGACCCGACTGCGCATCCACGTAGACCACCGACGAGAATCCGTGCGCGCTCGCCGCCGTGGCCGGGAGGAGCACTCCCGCGACGGCCGCGGCGAGCGCTGCGACGGCGACGGCGAGGGAGGCGGAACGGCCTCGGGTGCGGAGGGGATGGGCGGGATTCTGGCGGGGAGGGCGGCTGCGGATCACCCCGACACGGTGTCCGAGGCGGGTGAACGCGACGGGACCGGGACGGGAACGGCCGGGAACGCGATGGGCCGCCGGCGACCGTGCAGGACCGAGTGTTTCCGTCCCGTTCACCTGCCCGGCGCTGCGGAGTCATCGGGTCGCCCCGCGCATCGGGGAGCGTCGGAGCGTGTCCCCGATCCCCTCCGTCCCGCTGCTCGCCACCGCTCTGTGCGTGGCCGCCGCGCTGACCCTCTCGGGGTGTGCGCCGGCCGTGCCCGCCCCGACCGGAACGCCGGGCGCGACGAAGGATTCCTCGCTGCATCCGCTGGGGGCCGGGTTCCTCGGGAGCGTCGCGACGCCGACCCCCGAAGCCACGATCGACCCGGAGCCTGGGTCCTGGAGCGGGGTCGAGCCTCCCACCGGCTACGAGGTCGTCCTCATCACGGCCGGCGACGACACGGCGACGAAGACCCTCGCGACAGGGGTGACCCGGTGGGCCGAGCAGCGGGAGGTGGAGCTCACGACGCTGACCGCGACCGGCGACGAGGAGGTCCACACGCAGCTCCTCCGCGCGATCGAGAAGTCGCCCGACCTGATCGTCGGCGCCGGGGCCGGGGTGGTCGACGTGTTCTCGCTGATCACCGCGCAGAGTCTGCACCAGCAGTTCCTCGTCGTGGGCGCCGAGCTGCCCGAGCCGACCGGCAACGCGACCTCGGTCGTGTGGAACGGCGCGAGCTTCCGCGGCACCGGCATCAGTACCGACGACGACAGCGTCGCCTCCTCCGTCACGCCTTCCCGCGCATCCGACGCGGTCTCGGCGGGCGTCGCCAGTGTGCTGCACGGACTCACCGGGATCGTGCTGCACCTGGGGTGAGCGGCGCGAGCAGGCATCCAGTGTGGCCGTATTGCAGAATTACTGCTCTGCCGTTCTGCGGTAAAATGTGGGGATGAGCTATCACGGTTTCGTCGCCATCCAGGGCCGCGGTGTCGTCGCGCTTCCCGCGGAGCTGCGCCGCCGGCACGGACTGGACGAGGCCGGCGTCCAGATGGAGATCACCGAGCGCGACGACGGCGTGATCGAGCTGCGTCCGACGATTCCCGTCCCGGCCGATCAGGCGTGGTTCTGGGCTGAGCGCTGGCAGCAGCGCGAACGTGAGGTGGACGCGCACATCGCCGCCGGCGACCTCAGCACGGACGCGTCCACCGACGACTTCCTCGCGACGCTCGACGCGCTCGCGGACGAGGAAACCTCCGAGCGGTGAGGTTCCAGCGCACCCCCGCCTTCGACACCGACTTCAAGCGCCTCAAGCCCGAACGTCAGCGGACCTTCCGCGACGTGATCCGCGAGAGCTTCGCTCCCGCGTGCGACGCGTTCGCGCTGAATCCGACCGGTGGCTGGCCCGCAGCGCTCCGGGTGAAATCGATGCGCGGGGCACCCGGGATCTACGAGATGACCTGGTCGTTCGCCTCCCCCGACGGCCGCGCGACCTTCGAACTCGTCACCATCGACGGCGAGCTCTACTGCCGCTGGCGACGAGTCGGCGACCACAGCGTGTACCGCAACCCGTGACGGAGGCCCCATGCTCGACGACTCCACGCCCTCCCGCGACGAACCCGGCGCGCACGGCGACCGGCATCCAGCGCGTCCCGCCACGCTGAAGGAGATCGGCGCGCTCGCGGGTGTCTCGATCGCGACCGTCTCGAAGGCCCTGAACGGACGCGCGGACGTCAGCCGCGCGACCAGGCAGCGGGTGCAGGAGGCCGCCGACCGGCTGAAGTTCACTCCGAACTCCCTTGCGCAGGGGCTGCTCGCCGGGCGCACCGGCACCGTGGGGCTGCTGACGAACGACCTCGAGGGGCGGTTCTCCATCCCGGTGCTCATGGGCGCGGAGGACGCGTTCGGCGCCGGCAGCGTGTCGGTGTTCCTGTGCGATGCTCGCGGCGACGCCATCCGGGAGCAGCACCACATCCGGGCTCTGCTCTCCCGGCGCGTGGACGGTCTGATCGTCGTCGGCGACACCACGAACCCGCGCGTTCCGCTCGCCGGCAGCATCCCCGTCCCGGTGGTCTACGCCTACGCGCCCTCCAGCGACCCGCGGGACATGTCCGTCGTCAACGACAACGTGAGCGCGGGGCGGATGGCGGCCGAGCACCTGGTGGCCTGCGGCCGCACGCGCATCGCCTACCTCTCGGGCGATCCGGCGTTCACGGCCGCCGGCGAGCGCGTCGCCGGGGCGCAGGCGGCGCTGCGCGAGCACGGGCTCGACCTCGTGGGCGGCGAGGCCCTCTACGGCGAGTGGAGCGAGATCTGGGGGCGAGCGGGTGCGCGCTCCCTGCTCGCCCGGCACCCGGAGGTCGACGGCATCGTCTGCGGCTCCGACCAGGTCGCGCGCGGTGTGCTCGATGCGTTGCGGGAGCTGGGGCGGCATGTCCCGAACGACATCTCCGTGATCGGCCACGACAACTGGGAGCTGCTCGTCACCCAGTCCCGGCCGCAGCTCACCACGGTCGACTCGAACCTCCAGGAGCTCGGCCGCACTGCCGCCCGGCTCCTCGGCGAGGCGATCGACGGGCGCACCGCCAGCGGGACGCACACGGTCGCCTGCCGGCTCGTGGTGCGCGGGTCGACACTGGGCGCCGTGTAGCGGCGCCGACTCAGCCCTCCCGGGTGAGGGTGATCGTCCCGGGTCGCGTGCGCGAGACCGCTGCGGTCAGACCTGCCGCGCGCACTGCGGCGATGACGGGACCGGGCAGCGGCGCCAGCCCGCCGGGGGCATCCGGCGCGGTGGAGGCCATCCCGGCCAGGAGGGACAGCTGCACCCCGTCGCGGGTGGCGACGACGACACGCGCGTACTCGCTGTCGGTCCGCCAGCGGAGGCGCTGGATCGACGCCAGCGCGACGGTCACCGAACGTTCGCCCGCGTCGACGCGCAGCGCCCGTCCGTCCACCTCCAGCACGCAGTCGACCGTCCGGGACCGGAACGAGCGGTAGAGGACGCCGCACGCCGGCAGCGCGAGCAGCACCCCGACGAAGACGATCGCGAAGCGGGCTCCGAGCGCCAGGACGAGCGGATCGAGGACGATGAGGACGACCGCCGTGAGGATCCCGAGCGGGACGACGGTCCCGACGATCGCCCAGACGAGCGTCCGCATGCGCGCAGGGACCGCGCGGAAACGCAGCGTCCACCGGCCGTCGTCGTGATCCCAGTCGGCGAGGGAGGCCGCAGCGCGCGACGGTCGGGAGGCGCGCGGGCCGATCGTCGCGCCGACGCGGCCGATCAGGTCCAGCCACGTCCAGGCGAGTGCAGGGACCGCGGCCAGCCAGCAGAAGGCGAGCAGGTCGCCGAACGGCGCAGGCATCCCGGACAGGAGGTCGCCGCCGCTCGCGACGACGGCGATCAGTGCCAGCGACGGCACGACCGCCACGACGGCCTGCACCGCGAGCGACCGGCCGATCGGCCGCATCCGTCGCGCGGCCCGCGTGATCGACACCCCCACGAGCCACCCCGTCGCCAGGGTGACGAGGAAGGGCACGAACTCGACGCCGATCCCGGCGATGAAGCACGGGATGGCGACGACCGCGCCGACCGCCGCCCAGACGAGCGGCTGCCGCAGCGCGCGCCGCCACGCCGGCCGGGTGACCGGGCGCGGGGGCTCGGGGATCGTGCGGGTCGGCATGACTGTCACGGTACAGGGACGCGCAGAGGGGCCGCGACCCGTCGCTCCGGCGTGGCCGGTGCGCTGGATCGCGACCCCTCGTGCGGTCTCGCGCTACTCCGGGCGGCCGGCTCCGAGACGGCGGCGGCGGATGATCACCGTCGCGGCCAGCGCCAGCGCTCCGAGCAGGATGGCGGCGGCTCCCAGCGCGCCGGGCGCCACCGGGTCGGCCGTGCTGCCGGTCGAGGCGAGCGCCTCGTCCACGGTGGCCCCGGGGGCCGCGACGATCAGCGTCGCCCGGTAGGTCGTGCCGTTCAGGGTGACCCACACCTCGTGGGTCCCCGAGGGCACGGACGCCGGGATGGTGAACAGCGCGGTCCCGGTGCCGTCCTGGCCGATCGTCAAGGTGCCGAGCACGATCGGGTCGGAGTGCAGCTCGACCTGGAAGACCGCGCCCGCGGCTCCCCCGGTGACGGTGACGGCGAGCTGGCCGCCGGGCGCCACGCGGGTCGAGCCGAGGTGCACGACCTCCTTGCCGGTGACCGTGCCGGACCCGCTTCCGGGACCGTCGGTCGGGGGCGTCGTGGGCGGCGTGGTCGAGGCGGCCCCGACCTCCGTCTTCCCCACGGCGCCCACGTTGCCGGCGACGTCGGTCGCGCGGTACTCGATCGCCACCTTGTCGGCACCGAACGCGAGGGCCGCCGTGTAGGGCGTCCACACTCCCCCGTCGATCCGGTACTCGATCGCGGCCACACCGGAGGCGGCGTCGGTCGCGGCGATGGTCGCGGTGCGGGCCGTCGCGTCCGCACTGGCCGAGACCTCCGGCCCCGCGGTGTCGCGCTTGACCTCGACGGAGACCGGCTCGGACCGGTTGCCCGCCGCATCCGTCGCCCGGAACGACACGGTGGAGGCGCCGTCCGTCTTCACGACGACCGGTGCGGTGTACGCCGCCCAGGCTCCGTCGCCGACGCGGTACTCGAGCGCCGGTGCGCCGTCGTGGTCGTCGAGCGCGGAGGCGGTGACGGTCACGTCACCGGTGTGCCAGCCGGAGGCCGGCGTCGCCGGGGAGGTGCCCGTCGTCACGACGGGAGCCTGCGTGTCGGGGACCTCGGCGGTCGCCTCCCACACCTGCCACTCCTTGACGCCGACGCTGCCGATCGTCTCCGTCGTCCCCACCGGGGTGAGGTTCATCCGCAGCTTGGTCGTGGTGACCGGCGCGAAGGTGACGGAGTTGAACTGGTCCGCCTTCGTCCCGTACGCGGAGGCGCCGGTGACATCGGCCCAGGCGCTCGCCTGGTCGTCCCAGTACTGCAGCGCCCACGCCTTCGGCAGGTCGATGCCGACGCCGTTCGCATCCAGGTTGGACACGAAGTAGGCGCGGGCCTCGCCGACGGTGACCGGAGTGCTCCAGTCGTACTCGGTCCACTGCGCGCTCACCTGCGGCCACGCGCCCCAGACGTTCGCGTTGTCGCTCGGCGTGACGTCGCCCGACGTCGTGGGGGCGACGTCGTCGTTCAGGCCGCCGACCGCGTTCCACGCCGCCGTGTACGACGCGGACGGGGTCGCCAGCAGCGCGACGTTCCGGTGCGCGGTGCCGTCGTCCTTCGGGACGTCGACCCGGCTCTCGGCCGAGACGTTGCCTGCGACATCGGTCGCCCGCAGGAACACGCTCGTCGCGTCGAGCCCGACCACCACGGTCCGGGTGTACGGCTGCCAGGCGCCGGTGTCGCCGACCCGGTACTCGACGCTCTTCACGCCGGATCCGGTGTCGCTCGCCGTGGCCTTGACCGTGCGCTCGGACGCGTTGGCCACCGGAGTGACGGCCGGCGCCGCGGTGTCGATCGTGAGGGTCGCCGAGGCGACGATCGAGACGTTGCCCGCGGCGTCGGTCGCCCGTGCCTGCACCGTGTGCGAGCCGTCGCCCGAGACGGCGATCGCGGCGGTGTAGGGCTTCCACCCGGCGGCGTCGACGTTCGCCTCCACCGTCGGGCTGGGATCGGTGTCGTCCTGCGCCGAGACCGTCACCGAGACGTTCCCCGTGTACCAGCCGGAGCCAGGGGCAGCCGGGTCGGTGGCGAGGGAGACGGTCGGCTTGGTCTTGTCCTCCGCGGGCGCCGCGGTGACCGTGACGGTCGCGACCGCGTCCTGCGGAGAGCCAGCGACCGTGCCCGCCACCGTGAAGGTGCCCGCCGTCGCGTACTGCGACGCGTCGACGGCGGCCCAGCTCACGGCGATGCCGCTCTGCTTCGAGCCGTCGTTGTACTGCACGGTGACGGTCGACGGGAGCACCGGCTTCACGCCGGCCCGCGTGCTGACGGCGACCAGGGAGACGGTCGTGATCTGACCGGGAGGCGTGGCGCGCACCCAGACCGTGGCCGTGGCCGGCAGTGGCGAGCCGTCGACGATGCCGGCGACCGGGAAGCTGCCCTCGGCGGCGACCTGGTCGGCCGTCACCGGGGACCAGCTGACCGGGAGGGCCTGGCGCGAGCCGTCCGCGTAGACCGCCTGCACGGTCGCGGGCAGGGTCGGCAGCGTGCCGATGCTGGTGCGCGCGTCGATCGGGTCGATGGAGACCGGGGCCTCCGCGTACACCTCCCACTCGCTCACACCGATGGCCGCGTTGGTGGAGCCGTTGGTCGCGGCCGTGAAGGTCGCACGCAGCTTGGTGGTCGTCACCGGGTCGAAGTTCACCGTGTTGGTGGCATCCCGCTTCACCGGATAGGCGTCCGGGTTCGGCACGTCGACCCACGCGGAGCCGTCCCAGTACTGCACCTTCCACGACTTCGGCACGGCGACGCCGTCGCCCGCGGTGGTCGAGGGGGTGTCGTACCAGAACGCCACCGAGGCCTTGTCGACGCGGACCGGGCTGGTCCAGTCGTACTGCAGCCACTGGGTGGCCGGGCGGGTGCCGGACCAGGTGCCCCAGAGCTGCGTCTGGGCGCCTCCGGAGTAGAGCACGTCGCCGTCGTTGACCGCGTTGACGCTGTTCCAGCTCGCGGTGGAGGAGGCCGTCGGCTTGCCGGTCGGGGCGATGTTCACGCCGCCCGAGGCGACGTCACCGGTGACCGTCAGATCCTTGGCGGACGACAGCTCGCCGTCGCTCGCCGTGAGCCGGAGCACGTAGTCGCCGGCCGCGGTGAACCGCACCTTGGTGGAGGCGGCAGCCGCGTTCTCGAAGATCGCCTGGCCTCCCTCCGGGGCGCTCACGACCGACCAGGCCGAGGTCACCCCGGCACCGGGGAGGCCGTCGTCCTTCACCGTGCCGACCAGCGTCGCCTGCCCCGGGATCGCCGCGCCCTGCTGCCGGTACGCGTCCACGAAGGGGGCCGCGTTGGTCGAGGCCGGGGCGGCGATGCCGGTGTCGTAGACCTGCACCTCCTTGACGCCGGTCTTGGCTCCGGAGGCATGCGTCACCTGCACACGGATCTTCTGCGCCGTGATCGCCGGGAACTGGATGTTGTTGTAGTTCGCCTGCGGGTACTGCGGCGAGCGCGCCTGCGCCGGCACCGACTTCCAGTCCGCGCCGTCCAGATACTGGACCGTGAACGACTGCGGCTCGGAGTAGCCCGCGACCGTCGCGGAAGACGACGACTGGTAGAAGTACACGCGGGCGTCGTCGATGGTCTTCGGCGCGCCGAGGTCGACCTCCATCCAGTCCGTCGCGTTCGGTGAACCGGCCGTGCCCCAGAAGGGCTCGTTGATGGTCGTGCCGTCGACGGCACCCGCCGGGCCGCGGCCGGTGGCCGAGAACGAGGCGGTGACCGCGGCTCCGGCCGCGAGGTTGTCCGAGCTCTGGCTGGCCGGGTCGATGTTGGCGCCGGCCTTCGCGAACAGGTCGACGACGCGGTCGGTGGCCGCGAAGGTCACTTCGGCCGGGGCCTGCACCGAATCGGTGTTCGCCGTGAGCACGTTCACGCCGCTCGGCACGGTCACCTTGCCCGTGGCGGGGTCGTAGACGACGTGGGACAGCTTGTCGACCGTGAAGGCCAGCTTGCCGTCGAGGAACACCGAGTAACCCTCGGGGACGGCGGAGCCGTAGTAACGCGTGCCGCCGGGCTGATCCCACGTGATGGTGAGGTCCTTGTCGCGGTACCGGATGTTGTTCGCGGTGAAGTGGTCCCACTGGATGTCGATCGGGTCGAGCTCGATCTTCGCGTCGTCGCGCTGACGGAGGCCCATGGTGTCCTCGATCATCGTGAAGTTGGTCGCGCCCAGGATCGTGTGGTGGATCCACGACCGGTAGCCGATGTTCTGCGGGTCGGCCGTGCCGTCCGCCCAGAACTCGTTCTGGTCCGGGAGGCGGTTGTCGCCGCCGTTCTGGTAGTGCGCCCAGGCGTTCCAGTAGAGGAGCTTCTTGTACGACTCGGCCGTGATGGCGTCGGTCGGGTAGTTGCGCAGCACGGACGAGAACATCCGGAACAGCACGGTCGAGTTGATGACGGAGAAGTTGTTGCTGCCCGGGAAGCCGGCCGCGGCCGCCTCCTTCTTGTCCGCCTGGTTGGCGGTGAAGAACGGGAAGATCGGGTACTGCGCGTCATCGGCGAAGAGCCGCAGGGCGTCCGTGTAGTCCTGCGTGTAGTCGGCGTCGCCCGGCTTGGGCACCAGGCCGACGGTGAACGGGTAGTAGTTGTTCGTCTCCTTCCACTTCGCCAGCTTCCCGTCGCTGGTGAAGCGGTGCTTGAAGAGCTTGTCGTTCGGGTCCCACAGCAGGTCGAGCACCTTCGCCTTGATGTTCGCGGCGAAGGTGTCCATCTTCGCGGCGTTCGCGGTGTCGCCCGCCTGGCGGAAGGCGTTGGCGGCGGCGAGGGCGTTCGAGTACAGGTAGGCGTTCTCGGTGCGGTCCATGGAGGCGCCGGGACGCTCGTCGAACGACACGGCGTCGGCGTCGTTGCCCGTCATGGCGGCCCAGTTGTAGTCGATCAGGCCGTCCTTGTCCGTGTCGTAGGCCGAGATGAGACCGGTCACGTCATTGGCGGCGTAGGTGCCGAGGTTCTCGGCGATCGGGGTCGGGCCGCCGTGCAGCTCGTAGGAGCGCCAGGCCGCCTCGGAGATGTACTGCGTGTAGCTGTTCGACCAGTTGGCCGGGTCGCCCGGGTTGTCGACGTACTTCGCGCTCTTGGCCGTCTCGCCCGCCGACACCCAGGTGCCGTAGGAGTAGGCCGGGTTGCGGAGATACTTGAGGTCGTCGAGGAACATGCCCGCGGTGAGCACGATGGCATTGTTGTAGCCCAGCGCTCCCTCCACGGAGGTCGGGAACTGGAACGTGTTGCCCGGCATGTTGGCGTCGAGGTAGTTGAACCGCATCAGCCACCACCGGTAGAACAGCGTCTTGTCGATGTTGTCCTCGGGGGTGTCGAGGTACGGCACGTTGTCGGCCCACCACTTGTTGTAGGCCGTGACGTGGGTCGTGTAGGCCGCCTGCGGGGTGGCGGCGCGGTACGCGTCGTAATCGGTGCGCGACTCCGCGATCTCCGGGGTCACGAAGCCGAGCTGCACCTTGGTCGTCGCACTGCCGCCGGCCGGAACGGCGATGGTCGCCGTCAGTTTGCCGTCAGCGGTCGGAGCGAACCCGTCGCCCGAGAACCGCGGGTAGATCGTGGTCAGGTTGTTGAAGGCGCTGACCACTCCCGTGAGCTCGGTGCCCTCCGCGGTCGTGGCGTACGGGGAGGCCGCGGTCAGCGTGACGTTCGTCGCGCCTCCGGTGCTGCTCAGCTCCACCTCCGTCACCGCCACGTTGGCGTCGGTGATGAACTTCGTCTCGGTCACGGTCAGCGAGGAGTCGCTGGTGCCGAACACGCTGCGCCAGTAGCTCGGCGTCTGCTTGCGCTGCGCCGTCTTCTCCGTGAGCGTCACCGGGGTGCCGCCGACGTTCGCGGTGATCGCGTACGCGCCGCGGTTGTCGATCGACTCCCAGTAGGCGACCTGGCCGCCGAAGCCGAGCACGGCCGGGTCGTGGTCCTTCATGAACACGGCCCGGCCGCGCGAGAACAGCCACTGGTTGTTGTCGCCGAACGAGCCGGTCGTCCCGGTGCGGGCGAGCATCGTGTCGAACCAGAAGTCCTTCGACGGATCGCTGCCCGCCCCCGTGGCGACGTCGGCGTCGAAGATGGCGCCGAGCTCGTTGTGCGGGTCGTAGGTCACGCCGGTGTCGGGAACGGGATTCGCCGAGCCGGTGAAGGTCGGGTACCCGAGATCGCTGTTGGCGGCCTGCGCGGCCGGAGCCGACAGCAGGCCCGCCACAGAGAGCGCGAGGGCGGTCGAGGCGGCGACGAGGCCGCGGATGGGGGATCGCTTAGGTGGGTGCGTCACTGCACAGACCTCTCCAGAGGGGGAATGGATTCTCCAGGAGGCTAGCGGGACGTCGAATGCTTTCGCAATGCTTTTCGGAACTTTTCGGAAATGCCGTGCTGATCGCGCAATCCAATGAGCATTTCAGGCAGCTTTGCTTTTCGAAATCTCTTTCGCAAACGTGGCGTCCGGCACCGTCGCCCTATGCTTTCGCACGTGAGCTCGTCGCCCCTCCCCGCCTTCGTCGCGGGACACGCCATACGCACCACGAACGCCGCCGAGGCCACCGACCAGGGGCTGATCCCCGGGGTGTGGCAGCGGACCGGCGCCGACACCGGCCTGCTCGGCCTCGCCGCCCGCCGCGGCGATGCCCTGTACGCCGTGCTGTTCGACTACGAGTCCGACCAGGATGGCGCCTACACGCAGATCGTCGGCGTCGGCATCGACGACCCCGCCGACGCGCCCGCGGGTCTCGCAATCGTGCGCCTCGGCGACGAGCCGCGCGTCGCCGTCGAGGCCGTCGGCGAGATGCCGCACGCGCTCATCGCCGCGTGGGGATCCGTCTGGGAGCAGAGCGCGAACGGAACGCTCGAGCGCGCCTTCACCGTCGACGTCGAGGTGCACCACGCCGACGGCACGGCGACGCTGCTGATCGCCTGACCCATCCACTCGTCACGACCCATCCACTTGTCACGACACGCCGCCGGAGGGACCTGACGGACGGCGTGTCGTGACGACTGGATGCGGGCTAGAGCATCGTCTCCTGCGGGACGTGGCCCGGGGTGTACGACTCGATGCTCCACGTTCCGGGCGAGAAGTCGGCGGAGAGGAACTCGCTGATGACGCCCGTCCCGCCGATGTAGAAGCCGTCGTCGCGGATGCGCTCCCATGCCGAGGAGGCCTCGTCGAGCGACGCGTACACGCCGTACGAGATCTGCATCTCGCCGACGTACTGCCAGAGCACGTGGACGCCGTGTGCGCGCATGCTCGACCCCTTCTGCTCCCTCATGACGGATGGATTGGGCACGCCGAGATGACCTTCGGCGGGTGGAAACCCGAGCGCGATGGTCTGCGCGATCGTGACGTGCTCCCGAGCGGGGTCTGGGCCCGGATGTGACGGTAGCGTACGCCACGCGCTCGCCCAGTGGAAGAGCGGCAGGGGGCCCCGTTCGGGGAGCGGTCGGTCAGTGGCCGGCGGCGAGCGCCCCCAGGTCCAGCTCGGCGAGCCGGCGCGGGTCGGCGAGGACGTCGAGGCCGACGATCCGCTCGTCCGCGCCGAGGTCGAAGGCCATCAGCGAGACGACGTGGCCGTGCAGCACGGCCGCGACGCCGGGGCGCCCGCCGATCAGCACGGGGAGGGAGTGCGACGCCAGGTGCGCCGCGGTCCGTGCCGAGTCCGCGATCTCCGCCGCACCGGCGAGCTGCACCCTCGACGAGCCGTAGTCCGCGTCGAGGACCGCGTGCTCGTCCAGAAGGGCGAGCAGGCCGGCGAGGTCGCCCTCCTGCACCGCGCGCAGCCAGGCGTCCACGACGGCGCGGCCGCGGCGGCCGTCCGCACGGGGCTCCTGTTCGGAGGCACGCACGCGCCGTCGCGCCCGCGACACCAGCTGCCGGGTGGCGGCCGGCGAGCGGTCGACGAGCGGGGCGATCTCGTCGAACGGCTGCCCGAACACGTCGTGCAGCAGGAATGCCAACCGTTCCGTCGGCGAGAGGAGGTCGAGCACCGTCAGCAGGGCGACCGCGACACGCTCGTTGCCTGCGGCGATCGCGGCGGGGTCCGCGTCGGAATCCGTCGAGACGCTCTCCCACGCCTCGACGTTCCACCGGTCGGCCTTCACGACGCGGGCGGAGCGGAGCACGTCGAGGCTCAGCCGCGAGACGACGGTGGTCAGCCAGGCGTCGAGGTTCTGGATGCTGTCCGCGTCGGCGAGGGCGAGCTTCAGCCAGGCGTCCTGCAGCACATCCTCGGCCTCCGCCGTCGAGCCCAGCAGCCGGGTCGCCACAGCCCGCAGGCGCGGGCGGCGCTGCTCGAAGGCCTCGGCCAGGGCATCCTCATCGATCGGCATCGTCACATTCTCCTTCGTTCGTCCGTTCGGAGAGAAGACGGGGAATCCTGCCCCGATGTGACGAAGGAGTGACCAATGGCCAACACCATCCTCGTGACCGGGGGCACCGGCACCCTCGGCCGGCACGCCGTCCCGCTGCTCGCAGCCGGCGACCGGCGCATCCGCGTCCTGAGCCGCCACGGGCGTCCGGAGGCGGATCCCGCCGAACGGGCGGGCGCGTCGGACGATGGCATCCAGTACCTCATCGGCGACACCGTGGCGGGAACCGGCCTGGCCGAGGCGATGGCCGGCGCGGACGTCGTGCTGCACCTGGCCGGCGGTCCGAAAGGCGACGACGAGGGAACGCGGCACGTCGCGGAGGCCGCCCGCGCCGCGGGCGTCGGGCACGTCGTCCTCATCTCGGTGATCGGCGCCGACCGCATGCCGATCGGCTACTTCCGCCGCAAGGCCGCGTCGGAGCGCATCCTCGCCGCGTCGGGAGTGCCGTGGACCGTGCTGCGCGCCGCCCAGTTCCACAGCTTCGCGCGGTCGATGGCCGGAGGGATGGCGCGGCTGCCGATCGTGCCGGTCATGCGGGACGTCCGCCTCGAGCCCGTCGCCGTCGCGGACGTCGCGCAGCGGCTCGCCGAGCTGGCCCTGCAGCCTCCCCAGGGCCGTGTCGCCGATCTCGCCGGGCCGGAGGTGCGCACGCTGGAGGACCTCATCGACACGCTGCCCGTGCGGAGGCATCCGCATCTGCGGTTCGGCCTCCCGGGCGCACTGGGGCGCGCCTACCGGAGCGGCGCGAACCTCGCGGCGCCGGGCGCCGACCGCGGGACGGGCACATGGGAGGAGTATCTCGGAGCCGTGAGGTCCTGACCGTCACGCGACCGCCGTCAGGCGAACGCCGTCGGCGAGACGACGTGCGCGACGCGCTCGACGACGAGGAACGCACCGATGGCGATCATGGCGAAACCGGACACCCGGGAGACGACGCGCGCCGCGACCGGCCGGGCCGACAGCACCCGCTTCGCGGCGAAGCCGACCGCGAAGTAGACGATCGCGCAGTTCACGACGTGCACCGCACCGAGCACGACTATCTGCAGTCCCACCGGCCACGGATCAGCGACGGACGTGAACTGCGGGAGCACGGCGAGGGTCAGGAGGAGCAGCTTCGGGTTGAGACCGCTGACCGCGAAGCCGCGCGCCAGCCAGCTCCGGGCGGTGCCGTCGTCGACGCCGTCGGCCGCTCGCGGCGCCGACGACCGCCGCAGAACGCCCCAGCCGAGCCACAGCAGGTAGGCGGCTCCGACCAGCGTCAGGCCGGTGAGGGCCATCGGGAACCGGGCGATCACCGCCCCGACTCCGGCGGCGACGATGGCGATCACGACGATGTGGCCGAGGAGGAGGCCGGTGACGGCGGCCACGACGCGGCGCTTCAGGCCGCCCGAGATCGCGTACGCCCAGTCCGCCCCGGGCGTGAGGATGAACAGGAGCGAGATGCCCCCGAAGGCCACGATCGCCGATCCCGGCATGCTCTCCCCTTTCCCGAACCACGGTGTCGAGGGAAGATTAGGATGGATGCCGCGCAAGGTGGTCCCGTAGATCCCCCTCAAGCCGACCTGCTGTGGAAGGAAAATAGTGATCGACGCGATCGACTGGAAGATTCTTGCCGAACTGCAGCAGGATGGGCGGCTCAGCATCACCGAACTCGCCGAACGGGTCAACCTCAGCACCTCCCCGGCGCACCGGCGGCTGCGCACGCTCGAGGCCGACGGAGTGATCTCCGGCTACCACGCCGACGTCGACCTGCAGCTGCTCGGCTTCGGTTTCGAGACCCTCCTCTTCGCCACGATGCGCGTCACGGACAAGGCGACGATCGAGGCGTTCGAGGTCGCGGTCGCGGGCGTGCCAGAGGTGCTGCAGGCGCAGCGCCTGTTCGGCGACCCCGACTATCTGCTGCGCGTCGTCTGCCGCGACCTCACCGCGTTCCAGGAGCTCTACGACGAGACCCTCTCCAACCTCCCGGGGGTCGGCCGGCTCGAGACGACCCTCGTCATGAAGAACGTGGTCTCCGGCCGCTCGATGCCGCTGCGGCCCTGACCGTCCCGCCACCCCGAAGATCCCCTCGCGCACGCGGCCGTGGGAGTCGTAGAGTTCCGCCATGGCAGCGACCCCTCTGCCGTCGTCCGGCGCTTCACCGCTCGACGGCCCCACGACCTGCGACGCGAGTGGCATGGCCGAGATCCACCGGATGTTCCGCCGCTCCTTCGCAGAGGCGACCGGCCTCGTCGACGGCGTGGCCGACGGCGACAGCGCGCACGCGCAGGTCGTCGCCGCCCAGCTCTCCCTCGTCTCGACGTCCCTGCACGCCCACCACGAAGGCGAGGACGCCCGCCTGTGGCCGGCCATCGACGAGCGCGCGCCGTCGTGCGCCGCGCACGTCGAGCGGATGCGACGCCAGCATGCCGCGATGCTCGTGCAACTGACGGCCCTCGACGGCGCGCTCCCCGCCTGGCGGGCGACGCCCTCGGCGGCGACCGCGAAACCCGTCCGCACGGCACTCCGCGGGATCACCGATGCGCTGGCCGAGCACCTCCCAGACGAGGAGGCCACGATCGTGCCGGTCATGGAGCACGTGCTCACCCCGCGCGAGGTGGAGTGGTTCGCCAAGCACGGCCGCGCGAGCACCCCGAGAGGCCAGACGTGGAACATGCTCGGCGCCATCCTCGCCGCGCAGCCGGACGGCGGCGGCGAGTGGGAGAAGAAGAACCTCCCGGCCCCCGTGCGCTTGTTCTGGCGACGGGTCGGCGCGCCGAAGTACGCACGGTACCGGGCCGCGCTCGAAGGTCGCGCGACGCCGTGACGGTCAGCGCGCGGCGAGGTCTTCCCGGAGGGCGTTGAAGATCGTCCAGACGGAGCTGCGCTTGTGCGCGGTGTTCGCCTCGCTCATCGGGATGATGAGCTCGAGGCCGTCGCGGTAGAGCGCGCGCACCGTGAACCGGCCGGGCCACTCCGTCGTGTCGTCCACGCCGAGGGAGGGGGCGCCGCCGGAGATCTCCAGTCGTTCGAGGTCGCCGCGACGGTGGATGCGCGTCGTGACGTCGGTGCTCCCGCTCGTCAGGGAGTGCACCGCATCGATCGTCGTCACTGTGCCGCTGGTGAAGGCGCCGACGCGCACGCGCACCATCTCGGGCGTGACCTGCCTGCTGGCACCGAGGTAGTTCAGCTCGCTCTCGCCGACCGCGAGCGCCACGCCTGTCACGATCGAGCCGAGGAAGGTCGACGGCGTCCCTTCGAGGGCCGACGCGCCGATCTCCTCGAGGATCATCTTGCGGATCGAGTCCCGCGAGCTCTGCATCATCCGTCCCTCCCCGCCGGCTCGGGCGCCGGCTCCCCCACGAGTATGCGCCCGCTCGGCGCTCGCGACCAGCGGTCCGGCGGATCTCAGCCGCGCGGCGTGTGCGACAACAGCTGTTCGAGGAGCACCGGAGCCGCGTCGCCGTCGACCGCCGTGACGATGTCGATGTTCGCCGGGCCGCTGGCGAGCGCCGTCGTGCGGCCGCGGGTGGCCTCTCGCGACGTGTCCACGGCGAGGGCGGTGGAGCGCACCTCGCTCGGGATGCTGTCGCCGGTCACGATCATCGACGCGAGCGGATCGTGCAGGGCCGCGCGCCGTTCCGTCATGACCGTCTCGTAGAAGTCGAGGTACCGGTCGAGCATCGCCCCGAGTGCGGAGTGGTAGTCGGTGCCCGCCTCGGCGAGGGCCCGCTGGGCCTCCGCGTCGAATCCGTGCTGCAGCGTGACGTCCAACGGCACGAGGGTCACGCGCCAGTCCGCGGCGAACACGGCCTCCGCCGCCTCCGGGTCGTTGTGGATGTTCGCCTCGGCGCCCGGCGTGATGTTGCCCGGCACCCACACGGCTCCGCCCATGACGGTGAGGCTCTTGACGAGTCGCGGCAGCTCGGGTTCCAGCTCCAGCGCCTTCGCCAGGTTGGTGAGCGGCCCGATGGCGAGCACATCCACGTCGCCGGGCCGCTCGCGCACCGACGCGATCAGCAACTCCGGCCCGGTGAGGTCGCTGACCTGCTGTGCGGGCTCCGGGAGGGTGACGTCGCCGATCCCGTTGCCGCCGTGTACGTGCGGCGCTCCTCCGTGGAACTCCCCCGCGAGCGGGTGGTGCTCGCCGACGGCGACGGGGATGCGCTCCGCACCCGCCAGCGAGAGGAGCCCGAGCGTGTTGACCGCCGCCTGCGCCGCCGTCGTGTTGCCGCTCACCGTGCTCACGCCGACGAGCCGCACGTGCGGTCGCGCGAGGAGGTGGGCGATCGTGAGGGCGTCATCGATGCCGGTATCGCAATCGAGGTGGACGAACTGGGGTGCGGGCATGGAGGACACCCTATCCGGGCTGTCGCCACCCGCGGGCGACGGCCGTGGCGTCGCGGCTCACGCCGGCGCCGATGAGCATGCCGGTGGCGATCGCGATGAGCGAGCCGAAGGTCTGCAGGATCAGGTTGGTCGCCCCGGCGGCGCCCGCGGCGGCCTCGCTCAGACCGATGAAGCCCATCGCGCCCGGGACGAGCAGCCAGTAGGCGCAGGTCAGCATGATGGCGACCGGCGGGGCGGCCGGGATGCGCGCGGCCAGGTAGACGGCGGGGACGACGATGGCCGCGCCGACGAGGCCGGACAGCTCCGGCCCGAGCAGCAGGTTGCCGAGCAGCTGCGCGGAGTAGGCGACGACGAGCGCGTACAGGATCCACACCAGCGAGCGCCGGGGCGCCGCCGAGAAGAAGTAGTAGCCGACGCTGACCAGGAGGATCCCGACCCACGGCGCCCACCCGCCGAGCTGGTGGGCGTGCACATCCACCTGGGCCGGGTGGCCGGTGACGACGATCGCGGCGAAGACCCCGAAGGCGAGCAGCGCGAGCCGCGCGATCCCGTAGACCAGGCGGCTGGCCCCGGCCATCACCTGCCCGCTGGTCAGCTCGACCGCCGCGATGGTCAGGGTGAGACCCGGGAGGAAGCTGACCAGCGCGGGCGCGACGAGCCGGAGCACGTCGTCGTGGATGAACGCGTCCGCCGCGTACGAGGTGACGAGGGTGACGACGAAGGCCGTGAACACCGGCAGGATGAGTGACAGCGTCGGCATCCGCGTCCCGAACGTCACGATCGTGCCGACGATCGCGCCCAGGACGGCATAGACCGGCAGCGCCGCGACCGTCGGGTTGAGCACCAGCCCGAAACCGAGGGTGAGGAGCAGGTGGCCCACGATCGTCAGAGTGACGCCGAACCGCGGTGGCCGGTCCTCGATGCTGTGGATCTCGGCCACCACGGCGTTCGGGTCGTCGCGGTGGGCAACTGCGTGCCGAACGACGTGGTCCACCGCGCCCGCCTGGTCCAGCCGCAGCTGCCGCTGGTCGGCGGGGTAGATGGCGGTGTGCGATGGCACGACGCCCGGGTCCTCGACGAGCACGAGAGTGGGGAGGACGAAGACGCGCAGGTCGGGGCGCTCGTACGCGGCGGCCACCCGCTCGAGCGTTTCCTGCACGTCGCTCGTCGCCTGCGACGACGAGAGCAGGGCGGGGCCCAGCGCGCCGACCATCTCGGGCACCCCGATCTCGGCGGTGATCGGCAGCCGCTCCGGTGGCGGCTTGATGAGCGCCACGAGCGCGCCGCGCATTCGATCCTGGATCCCGGACATCCCACCTCCGACGCGTGGCCACTTGGGGCCAGCGTATGCAGCAGGACCGGCCGCACCGAAGAGGCAGTTTGCGTCCGGCCGCGGTGCTCGTGGCCCGGTCCTCGGCGATGGGCCCGGGATGGTACCGGCGCAGGACGGCGATGGTACGACGGGTCGATTACTTGCATTTCGCGTCCCGCGAGCATGGAGGCATGTCCGAACGCAGCAGGATCATGACCACTGTCCTCGGCTCGTGCCTCGCGCTGGGCCTGGCCGCGACGATGAGCGGATGCGCCGGCGTCGGCAAACAGTTCGCCGATGCCTGGGCGGTGACCTACGAGGTCGTCGTCGAGGGCGAGTCGACGACAGAGCTCCACGATGTCAGCTATCTCGACGCTCCCGGCCGCGGCGAGGACTCCGCGACGTTGCCGGTCGGCACCGTCGCGACGCTCAACGCCGTCGGAACCCCGCAGAAGGCCTCGTGGAGGGTCGAATCCCAGGTCACGGCCGGGCAACCCGCCGAGATCACCGCGTCAGCGCCCGCCGGCACGCGTATATCGTGCCGGATCCTCCTCGATGACGAGAAGGTCATCGCGAGCGAGTCCGAGGAGGCGGGCGGCACGATCACGTGCCGGACCACCACCCCTCCGTTCGAGAAGGGCTGAGAGCAGACCTCAGAGGAACAGCGTCCCCGCCGCCGCGACGACACCCGAGCCGGTGAGGGCGACGCGGTCGCCGTCGACTGTCACCACGATCCGGCTGGGCCGGCCGAGGGAGCGGCCCTGCTCGATCACGACCGGTGCGCCGGCGGCGGCGAGGCCGTCGCGGACGAGGAGCGCCGCCAGCGGCCCGGCCGCGGTGCCCGTCGCCGGGTCCTCGGCGATCCCGACGGTGGGGTTGAAGAAGCGGGCGTACGCGTGCGTCCCCGACGACGGATCGACGGCGGCCGTGTAGAGGTAGCAGCCCTCGGCACCCGCACCGGCCAGGACGGCCTTCAGCGCGGCCTGGTCCGGGACCGCCGCGTCGACCGCCTCCCGGGTCGTCGCCGGGACCAGGAGGTGCTCGGCGCCGGTGTCCCCGACCTCGGGTCGTCGGCCGGCAGCGAGGCCATCGACCGGGAGGCCGAGGGAGGCGGCGAGCGCCTCCCGATCCGCGAACCTGCCGGGGAAGCGCGGCCGCGACTGCTCCATCGTCACCCGCACGATCCCGTCCGCCGACGAGACCCGCACCGGCAGGAGGTCGTCGCCGATCTGCTGGACGAAGGCATCGCGCCCGGGGTCCAGCCGTCCGCTCCCCGCCAGCCAGATCCACGCGCCCATCGCGTTGTGGCCCGCTCCGCCGACCTCCACCCCCGCCGGGGTCAGCGACCGCAACCGCGCGTCGGCCTCCGGCGCGGTGGGGCGGCAGAGGAACGTCGTCTCCGACTGGTTGAACTCGCGGGCGATGGCGCGCAGCTGCTCGTCGCTCAGCGCGTCGGCGTCGGGGACGAGTGGGAGGGGGTTGCCGGCGAGGGCGCGCTCGGCGAAGACGTCGATCCAGACGAAGGGAACATCCATCGCCCCATCCTGCCCGTGGGCACCGCGCAGGTCCATGAACCGTTGCGCCGTACGACGACCATCAGCGCGAGACGCCGTTCCTCCCGGCGCGCTTGGCGCGGTACATCGCGGCGTCGGCCTCCTCGATGGCCTGCTTGGCCGTGCGGCCCGGCCGCAGCTCCACGAACCCGCAGGAGCCGGAGACGCGGACCGGACCGTGTTCGGTCTCGATGGGCTGGTCGATCCGTTCGACGAGCCGATGCGCGAGGCGCACGCTGTCTGCGGCCGAGAGCTGTGCGCTGAAGACCACGAACTCGTCGCCGGCGAGTCGCGCCACGAGATCGGACTCACGGCAGGCCCCGGTCAGGCGCTCGGCGACGACGCGGAGCACATGGTCGCCGGTCTCGTGACCGCGGCTGTCATTGATCTGCTTGAAGCCGTCCAGGTCGATGAAGAAGACGGCGCCGCTCTCGCCGTCCGCCAGGGCGGCCTCGATGCGGGCGACGAGGGCCCGCCGGTTGTGCAGGCCGGTGAGGTAGTCGATCAGCGCGAGTTGAGCGAGCCTCGCCTCGCCGCGGCGATCCAGAGACGTCTCGATCTCCTGTGCCAGCGCCCGCGCCTCCTCGACGACGGCGCCCCACTCCAGCGACGTGCCCTCGACGCTCTGCTTCCATTCGGAGAACGAGCGGCGGGGCGACAGCGGGGTGTCCCGGTTGCTCGCACTCTGGTCGCCGAGCCAGCGGATGACGCGGGTGGCCTCCACGCGGAACAGGACGAGGACGCCATGCGCACCGAGCGGCACCACGAGCAGGCCGGCGAACCCCGCGACGAGTCCGGCCAACTCGGGATGGGTGCGTGCGACCTCGTCCGTCGCGAACGGTTCGGCCCCGATCGCGCTCAGGAGCCGGGAGCGGTCGGCGTGCGGGACGTGCCCGATGCTGCGGCTGACCCCGTCGATGGAGACGATGGCGCCGTCCGCCTCGACGAGCGCGAGCAGGTCCGCGCCCCGGTCGACCAGGGTCAGGAGCGCGTCGGACGAGGAGGGCAGGTCGGCCGTCAGGGCCGTGCGGCGCGCTTGCAGGGAGAGCTCGCGGCGTAGCGTCGCGATCGACTCAAGGCCGGTCAGCTGGAGGGTGGCGTGCGCGGCCAGGACCTCGATCGCCCGGCGGAGCAGCAGCGGCATCCTCTTCTGGGTGCGGTGGGCGCAGGTGATCATGCCGATCAGGCGCCCGTCGTGGATCAGCGAGAACGACACCGTCGAGGCCTGGCCCATGTTCCGCATGAACTGCAGGTGATGCGGCGACACGGCGCGCAGCTCCGCCTGGCTCAGGTCCAGCGGCGGGAGGGCCGGGTCGAGCGCGACCAGGGCCGAGCCCGGGTCCTCGGTGCTGACGATCGCCCGCGAGAGCTTGGTCAGGTAGAGGGCGCGCGCCTGCTCCGGGATGTCGGAGGCGGGGAAGCGCAGCCCCTGGTACGACTCCATGTCGGGCTCAGCGGCCTCCCCCGCCACCTCGCCGTGTCCGTCCTCGAAGAACCGGTACGTCATCACGCGGTCGAAGCCCGTCATCCGCTTCACCTCGGCCGCGACGGCGAGATGGAGCTCGTCCACGGTCCCGATGGCGCCCAGGCGGCGGATCGCGTCGACGACCGTCGAGGCGGGCTGGCTCGACGAGTCGGTGAGGGGTTCGAGCTCGAGCACCAGGAGCGGGCCGGCCGTGTGGGTGACCGCATCGTACGAGACGCCGTCGAGGTCCACCCGCACGGGATCGCCCCGCAGCGACGACGTCGCGGTCCACTCGATCGTGCGGCTCCGCAGGTCCGCGAGGGACCGCCCGAGCCACTCCTCGGCGTTCTCGCTCGCGACGACGATCTCCTGCGAGGAGGGGTCGATCACCATCAGCTTTCCGTGCGACTGGATCCGCCCTGGGGTGCGGATGGGCTCCCGCACGCATTCCCGCAACCTCCGGAGCTCCTCCGACAGAGCCGCATCTTCGACAACCACCCGGCAAGCCTACGTGAGGCCGCCGACGGCGAGGCCGATCCCTCATATCGGCCTCGGTCAATGGGTACGCATCGATGGGGATGCGGGGACGGTGGGGAAGGTCGGTCTCCTCCGGCAGCGAAGACCTTTGGAGGTCTGAATGTTCTTCCACGTGCAGAGCCTGATCAACGACATCGCTCAGGACGAGCCCGATCCTGCTGCGGCCAACGCCTTGCAGGAGGGGCTCGGCGGCCAGTTCGGCGAGATGCGCACCATGATGCAGTACCTGTTCCAAGCCATGAACTTCCGCGGACCGGCGGCGAAGCCGTACCGCGACCTGATCCAGGGGATCGGGACCGAGGAGATCAGCCACGTCGAGCTGATCGGCACCACGATCTCCCGCCTCCTGGACGGCTCCCCGCGCTACCAGGGCAAGCTCACCGACCCGCTCGACAAGCCGGGCGCCGGAGGCGCGACCCCGCTGAACATCGCGCTCTCGGAGAGCAACATCCACCACTACCTCGTCGGCGCCCAGGGCGCGCTGCCGGTGGACGCGGTCGGCAACCCGTGGTCGGGCAGCTACGTCTACAACTCCGGCAACCTGGTGCTCGACCTGCTCTACAACCTCATGCTCGAGTCCACCGGGCGGCTGCAGAAGTGCCGCATCTACGAGATGACGGACAACAAGACCGCCCGCTCGACCATCGCCTACCTGATCGTGCGCGACCAGGCCCACGAGAACGGCTATGCCAAGGCCCTGGAGACGCTCGGCGTCGACTGGGCGAAGCTACTGCCGATCCCGAAGACCAACGCGGAGCGGTTCCCCGAGGTGAAGAAGCTCACCGATCTGGGGCTGCAGAGCAAGCAGTACACGTTCGACCTCGCCGGCCAGTCGGAGGCGGGCAAGATCTTCCGCGGCCTCTCCCCGTCGAAGGACGGCACCGACCTCGAGTCGACCGAGCAGGCCCCGGTCGGCGTCCCCTCCGTCATCGCGGAGGAGCGGCTCGAGGAGTTCGCGCCCGGCCTCGACCCGGAGCTGCTGAAGCTCATCCAGGCGACCGCCGACCTCGAGCTCGCCGAGGTGGACGCGCTCTTCGGTCCCGTCCAGTGACCCGGGCGGCCGCCTGCTGACCCGGCGCGCCGCACCTCCCGAACTCCTCGAACCACCCGAACCTCCCGCGGCCGAGCCCGGCACGCCGGGACCATCAGCGACACCACGAAGGAAGAGCCATGACAGACACGTATCCCGGAGCGGCGCCCACCGCCCTCCCCCACGACGACGAGCCCGGCCGATCGACCCCCGAGGTCGCGCGCGACGAGGCCATGGCCGTGAAGGACGAAGCCGTCGAGGGCGGCCAGCGCGTGATGGAGACGGCGAAGGAGGGCGCGGGCGACGTCGTCGACGAGGCGAAGTCGCAGGCGACCGACCTGCTGCGCCAGACCCAGGACGAGCTGCGCGAGCAGGCCGGGGTGCAGCAGCAGCGCGTCGCGGACGGGCTCAAGGCCATCGGCGACCAGCTCGACGAGATGGCCGGCGCCGCCTCGGACGGCCTCGCGGCCGACCTGGTGGCCCGCGTGGCCGTCCGCACGCAGGGGGCCGCCGCCTACCTCGACGCCCGCGACCCCGGCACGTTGCTCTCCGACCTGAAGCGGTACGCCGCCCGCCGGCCGGGGGCGTTCATCGCGATGGCCGTCGCGGCCGGTGCGGTGGCGGGCCGTCTGACCCGCTCGCTCGCCGCGGAGCACTCCGACGCGCAGGCGGAGAGCGCGCACGCGGAGGGCGGACCGTCCGCACACTCCGAGCGCCCCGACACGCTGGAGCCGGTCCCGGCTCCCGAGCAGCGCACCCCGGGCGTGCAGCACGCCTCCTTCGGCGCCGCCGACGCCGACCCGGTCGCCACTCCGCTCTATGCCGAGCTCCTCACGGAGACCGGCGCGGAGTCGTCGCACGCCGGCGAGGGCATCGACCCGGACCTCTCCCGATGACCGACACCTCCACGCCGTCGGAGGAGAAGGCGGCGAACACGTCACTGGGCGACCTGCTCGGCGAAGTCACGCGCGACATGTCGACGCTGCTGCGCCAGGAGCTCGAGCTCGCGAAGGCGGAGCTGCGGCAGTCGGCCGGTCGCGCCGGCAAGGGCGCCGGGTTGCTCGGAGGCGCGGGCTATGCCGCGCTGATGGCGATCCTGTTCCTCTCGATCGCGGCCTGGTGGGCGCTCGGCTATCTGGTCGGCAACGGCTGGTCCGGGCTCATCGTCGCCGGCATCTGGCTGATCGTCGCGGGCGTGCTGTTCCTCACGGGACGGTCCGCGATGAAGTCCGTGCGCGGTGCGCCGCAGACGGTCGACACCCTCAAAGAGATCCCCGAAACACTCAAACGAAATGAAGAGAACCGATGACGAACGACCCGGATGAGATCCGCTCCACCATCGAGGAGACCCGGCGCGAGCTCGGCTCGAACGTCGATGCCCTCGCCGACAAGGTGAGCCCCTCCAAGATCGCCGAACGGCAGGCCGACAAGGTCAAGGGCGCGTTCCGCTCCGCCCGCGAGCACGTGATGGGATCGGTCGACGACGCGCAGGACGCGGTGTCCGGCGCGGCCGGGAAGGCCGGGTCGGCGGTGAAAGGCAACCCGCTCGCGGTGGGCCTGATCGCCGTGGGCGTCGGCTGGCTGGCGGCCTCCCTCTTCCCGGCGACCGACACCGAGAAGCACCTGGCCTCGTCCGTGAAGGATGCCGCCCAGCCGCTGCTCGACGACCTGGCCTCCACGGCCAAGGGCGTCGCCGGCGACCTGAAGGAGCCGGCGCAGGACGCGTTCGCCGCGGTCAAGGAGACCGCGACCGACGCCGTGCAGGCGGTCGGCGCCGAGGCGACGGATGCCGCCGACGGAGTCCGCGAGCAGGCGCAGTCGAGCATGCAGGCCGTGCAGCAGCAGTCCTAGCGGGCGACGGGACGCCCCGGCACCGCACAGCGGGCCGGGGCGTTCGTCATGTCATAGCCGACCCACAGCGGTTCTCCAGCCCGCGTAAGAATCCCTCAAGAATCGATCGCGATCGTTGATTCCATGGAGAACGGACGATGAGCGCGATCACGGCGCCCCGCAGGATGGTCATCCGCGGCACCGCCACCCGGAGCCGACGCGGCTCGGCGACGGTGCGCGTGGCGCTGGCCCTGGGCCTCGTCGGCGTGCTGCTGATGTGGTGGCTGGCCGTGCCCGCCACCTTCGCGGTCACGCCCGCGAGCGTGGTCACCACGATGGGCGAGCTCGCGGGGATGGTCGGCGGCTACCTCGTCTGCGCCCAGCTGCTGCTGATCGCCCGGGTGCCGTGGTTCGAGAACGCCGTCGGGCTCGACCGGCTCGTCGCCTGGCACCGATCGCTCGGGACCTCCGTCATCCTGCTGATCGTCGCGCACGTCGTGCTACTGGTCGCGGGCGGCGAGCTGTTCGACCAGAAGACGCCGTGGCCGGAGTTCGTGGCCATCCTGCAGAACTACCCCGACATGCTCACGGCGCTGATCGGCACGATCGCGTTCGTCGTCGTCGGTCTGACCAGCGCGCGGTGGATCCGGTCGCTGCTCTCCTACGAGGTCTGGTACTGGGTGCACGTCACGACGTACGTCGCGATCTTCCTCACCTTCTTCCACCAGCTCAGCGGCGGCGCGCACTTCGTCGGCTACCCGGTCAACCGCGTGCTCTGGATCGTGCTGTACCTCGGCACCGCGGCCGCCGTGCTCACGTGGCGGTTCATCCTGCCGACGGCGGACGCGTGGCGGCACCGGATGCGCGTGGTCGCGGTGGTGCCGGAGAGCGAGGGGACGCTCAGCGTCTGGTTCTCGGGCACGCACCTCCACACGCGAGGCGTGCGGGCGGGCAACTTCATGAGCTTCCGCTTCCTCGCCTGGGGCCACCTCGGCACCGCCCACCCCTACTCCATCTCGCGCGTCCCCTCCGACGGATACCTGCGCATCACGGTCGGCGAACTCGGCGATCACTCGTCGCGCCTCCGGGACCTGAAGCCGGGCACCCTGGCGTTCGCGGAGGGGCCGTTCGGCCAGTTCACCGCCGACCACGCCAGCCGCCAGCACGTGCTGCTCATCGCCGGAGGCGCCGGAATCGGGCCGATCCGCGCGCTTGCGGAAGAGCTCGTCGGCCGCGGCCTGCGGCCCGTGCTGATCTACCGGGCGCACTCCGCCGCTCACCTCGCGCTGCTCGCCGAGCTGCAGGCGATGCCGGGGCTCACGGTCGTCCCGGTCGTCGGGCGCCGAGCCGAGCTCGGCTACGACCCGCTCGGCGTCGGGGCGATGAGCAGGTTCATCCCCGACCTCCACGACTGGGAGGCCTTCCTCTGCGGCCCCGAAGGCATGGCCGACACGGCCGAGTCGACGCTCCGGTCCCTCCGGATGCCGCGCCGCTTCATCCACCGAGAAGAATTGAGCATGTCATGAGACGCAAATGGCGCGGGACGATCCTGTTCGCGGTGATCATGGTCGTGATGGGGGCGACGGTCGGGCTCCGGCTGTACGACCTCGGCGAGACCCAGACGACCGCCTCCGCTTCGAGCACGACCACCACGACGACCAGCGGCGGCACCACCTCGGGCACGACGTCGACGGGGTCGACCACGACCGGGGATGCCACGGCCACGTCCCCGAGCGCGACCGCGACGCCGAGCGCCACCCCGTCGACGGCCGCCGCGTCGGCCACGAAGACGATCACGGGCGCGGTCGAGCAGAACCGCTACGGGTCCTTCCAGGTGCAGGTGACCTTCAGCGGGTCCACGATCACCGCCGTGCAGGTGCTGCAGTCGCCCGGCGACCGCCGCAGCCAGGAGATCAACCAGCAGGCGACGCCGATCCTGGAGCAGGAGGCCATCGCGGCGCAGTCCGCGAGCATCGACACCGTCTCCGGCGCCACCTACACGTCGGAGAGCTACATGCAGTCCCTCCAGTCGGCGATCGACCAGCTGTGAGGGTCGTCGAGACGGTCATGGGCATCCCGATGTCGATCGACATCCGGGACGCCGGGGACCACCGCGACAGCGCCGACCGGGCGTTCGAGGTGCTGCGGGAGGCGGACCGCCGGTTCAGCACGTACCGGGCCGACAGCGAGGTGAGCGCCGCGAACCGCGGAGAACTCGGTCCGGAGGGCTTCAGCGCGCCGCTGCGGGAGGTCATCGGCATCGGGCAGCGCGCGGCGGACGCGTCCGCCGGGGCGTTCCGCATCCGGACCGCCGAGGGGCTCCTCGACCTCGACGGCGTCGTCAAGGGCTGGGCGGCCGCGAACGCCGCCGCCGTGCTGGCCGCGGACAGCCTGCACGACTTCTGCCTGAACGCCGGCGGCGACGTCGTCGTCTCCGGCGCGCCGGAGGGAGCCGCGGGCTGGAACGTCGGCATCCGCTCGCCCGCCCACCCGGCGACGATGCTCACGGTGCTGACCCTCACCGACGGAGCGGTCGCGACCTCCGGCGCCTACGAGCGCGGAGAGCACATCGTGGACGGCCGCACCGGACGCCCCGCCTCCGGGCTGGTCAGTGCGACCGTCGTAGCCGCCGATCTGACCACGGCCGATGTGCTGGCGACCGCGGTCTTCGCGCTCGGCCGGGACGGCGTCGAATGGGCGCTCGCGCACGGCGCCCGCGGCGTGCTCGGGCTCACGGACGACGGCGCGCTCGTCGGTGCCGGCGACCTCCCCTTCGCCCGGGGCGCGGCGTGAGCGAGGCGCCCGCCTATGCTGTGAGCGTGACGGAGAAGCCGCAGGTTCTGGTCGCCGAAGACGACTCCCGGCTGGCCGGGATGCTCACCGAGCTGCTCGAGTCCGAGGGCTACGACGTGTCCGTCGCGGCGGACGGGCAGCGCGCCCTGCACCTGAGCCTCACGCAGCCGTTCGACGTCGTCATCCTCGACCGCGGCCTCCCCGTGATCGACGGCATGGACGTGCTCCGCCGCGTCCGGCAGAGCGGGCTCACCGTGCCCGTGCTGGTGCTCTCGGCTCTCGGCAACGCCGCCGACCGGGTGGAGGGGCTCGACGGCGGCGCCGAGGACTACCTCGCGAAGCCCTTCGACATCGACGAGCTGCTCGCCCGGCTGCGGGCGCTGCGGCGGCGTGGGACTTCGACCGTGCCGACCATCCGGTTCACCGGCGGCGTGCTCGACGCGGACAACCGGACCGTCATCCTCGACGGCGGCGAGCGTACCGTCCTCTCGGAGCGGGAGTCCGCGCTGCTCGAGCAGCTCGCCCGCCGGCCCACGCAGGTGTTCTCGCGCGCGATGCTGCTGGAGACCGTGTTCGCCGATGCCGACGACCCGGGCGTCGTCGACACCTACGTCCATCACCTGCGCCGCAAGTTCGGCCGGACGCTGATCGAGACGGTGCGCGGCCTCGGCTACCGCATGGGGGCCCTGTGACGACGGCCGACGACCGGGAGGTGCGGTCCGCGTCGAGGCGCCTGGCGATCCAGTTCGCGGCGATCATCCTCGTGCTGTTCGCCCTGCTCGGCGTCGTCATCGTCGCCGTCGTCTCGGCCGGGCAGGCGGAGGCGGCGAAGCGCACGCTGGCCGACGCCTCCATGGTCGACTCGGTGCACGATGCGCCCCGCGACCTCCTGATCACCGTCGTCCCGCTGCCGGGGGCGACGGGCGGCGGCCCCGGTGGCGACCAGGGCACGCAGAGCTCCGACGGACTCCCGGACCGTCTGCCCGACGAGGCCGCCATCGAGCGCGTCGCCGCGGGCGGCGCGGCCGAGACCGAGACCATCACGGCGGCCGGTCAGAGCTACCTGACCCAGACGGACGTGCGTCGCGGCAAGGTCGTGCAGATCTCGTACGGCCTCGGGGAGCAACGGGAGGAGCTCACCCGGCTCATCGTCGCGCTCGTCATCTCCGGGGTCATCGCCGCCATCGCCGCCTCGCTCGTCGGCGTCTTCATCGCGCGCCGGGCGATGCGCCCGCTCGCGGAATCGCTGGCGATCCAGCGACGGTTCGTCGCCGATGCGAGTCACGAGCTGCGCACCCCACTGACCCTGCTCAGCATGCGGGCCCAGCTGCTGCGCCGGCGCATCCGGGATGCGGACACGCCCGTCCCGGCCCCGGTGAGCATCGGCGTCGACGAGCTCGTCGACGACAGCACGGCGCTGGCCGAGATCGTCGAGGACCTTCTGACCGCCGCCGACCCCCGGCAGGATGCGGCGAAGGACCCGGTCGATCTCGCCGCGGTGGCGGCAGCCGTGGCCGCCGCGGCACAGGCACGTGCGCAGGAGCGGGGCGTGGAGGTCGCGTCGGCCTCGACCGGCGACGTGACGGTCGCGGGGGCGGCGGTGTCGCTACGGCGGATGATCGTGGCCATCGTCGACAACGCCGTCGACCACGCCGGATCGCGCGTCCTCCTCGAGTGCGCGCGCGAAGGAGCGGATGTCGTGCTGCGAGTGAGCGACGACGGCCCCGGCTTCGCCCTCGACTCCGGCACCCGCGTGTTCGAGCGGTTCGCCTCGGCGCGCGCTCAGCCGGCCGATGCCGGCGCGGACGCCGGCGGCCGGCGGCACTACGGACTCGGCCTCGCCCTCGTGTCGGAGGTCGTCGCCCGTCACGGGGGAACGGTGACAGCCGCGAACGACGGCCTGGACGGCGGCGGTCGCGTGACCGTTCGGCTGCCGGCCTCGGACGCAGCGCGGGCGTGACCGACCCCATCGCCGGGCCGCTCAGACGACGCCGGTAGTGCCCAGCAGCGCGCCGATCGTGAAGGTCGCCGCCAGGGCGAGCGCGCCGCCCACGACCACCCGCAGCATCGCCTTGCCGCGCGAGCTGCCGCCGATCCACGCGGCGACGTAGCCGGTGACGGCCAGCGCGACCAGCACGACGACGAAGGTGACCGGGATGCGGACCTCCGCGGGAAGCAAAATCGTCAGCAGCGGGAGGATGCCGCCGATCGTGAAGGCGATGGCGGAGGCGAGCGCCGCGTGCCAGGGGCTCACCACGTCGTCCTGATCGATCCCGAGCTCCACCGACAGGTGCGCCGCGAGGGCGTCCCGCTCGGTCAGCTCGATCGCGACCTGGCGCGCGGTCTCGGGGCGCAGGCCCTTGGCCTCCCACAGCCCGGTCAGCTCCTCGAACTCCGCCTCGGGCATCTCGGCGAGCTCCCGGCGCTCCTTCGCGATGAGCGCATGCTCGCTGTCCCGTTGGCTGCTGGCCGAGACGTACTCGCCGAGCGCCATCGAGATCGCGCCGCCGACGAGCGCGGCGAGACCGGCGGTCAGGATGGCCGGGAACGTCGGCGTCGCACCCGCCACGCCGACGACGACCGCCGCGACGGACACGATGCCGTCGTTGGCGCCGAGCACGCCGGCCCGCAACCAGTTCAGACGCTGTGCGAGCCCCTCGCGGTGCGGTTCTCCCGGATGCTGCCCCGTGCGGATCTCATCGGTCATGGGCACAGCCTAGGCAGGCGCGGGCGTCGCCTCCACCGTCTTCTCGTCGGTCCCCTTGATCACCCAGTAGACGACCGCCAGCGCGAGGACGCCGACCACCGGTGCGAGGAAGCTTGCGACGGCGACGCCGAGCGGCGCGTGGCCGACCGCGAACACCGAGACGTCCCACAGGCCGTGCAGCAGCATCGCCCAGATCAGGGAGCCGGTCACCCGGCGGACGATGTAGAACGCGGTGCCGGAGGCGAACGCCATCAGCACCTGCACGAGCGTGCTGCCGAGCGGCGCCCCCAGCGCGGCGTTGACCAGGTGCATGAGACCGAAGAGCGCGCCGGAGAGGAACCACGCCCAGCCCTCGTGCAGCCGTGAGCGGAAGGCGGTGAGCACCAGACCGCGCGCCATGAGCTCCTCGTTGAACCCGACCAGGACGCCGAGGGCGACGAGCGCGAGGATGAAGGAGGCGTCGAACTTCGACCAGTCGGTCGTGAAGATGTTCGCGAGCGCCACGAGGAACATGACGATCGGCACGAAGATCGGCCACTTGTGGTGCGAGCGCTTCCGCTCGAACAGCGCGGGCCGCCACCACCCGAGGATCGACGTGGTGATAGCCAGCAGCACCGCCGCGACCGCGAGGTCGACGACCGCGCCCTTCCAGGTCTCCTCGGCCGAAGCGCCGATGCGGGTGTAGGGGACGCCCATGAGTTTCGTGACCAGGTAGATCACGACGACGTAACCGGCCCAGATCGCGAAGCCGATCCAGAGGCGGGGGTGCATGCGCATGCGCGTCCCTTTCGGCCAGCCCTTTCGAGCCGCCGCGGGTGCGGGCAGTCGGGATCCTCCGGGCTTTCGTCCTGTCAGACGATAGCGGACGCGGGTGAACGCGCGGACGCGACCGCGGTGCGGCGGTACGACTGCACCTGCGCGAGCGGGCGCGGTCGTACCGCGGGACCGCAGTCACGAGGCGCGGCGCGGGAGCGGGGCGTGGCGCGGCGCGCGCGGCTACGACCGCGTGAGGAACGCGAGCTCGACGACCCAGCGGGTCTTCCGCGGCTCCGTGCGGGGGTCGGTCAGGTAGATCTCGCAGCGGGAGGCGAAGGCCTCCCCGCCGGGATCCGGCCGGGTGTCCAGCCGGAGACCCTGCTCCTGGACCCAGGCGTGCAGCGCACGGTTCGCCGCCATGGACTTAGCGCGGTAGGCCAGCACGGCGTAGTCGCCCGCGGGGAGCACCCCGGCCTGGACCCGGTCGTCGGTCGCGTCGGACGAGCCCGCGACACCGACCTCGATCTGCATCTGATCGGACATGTCGACCACGTGGAGCCGCAGGAAGAAGGGACCCGCCGGCTCCACACCGTGCTCGTCGAGCCAGGCGATCAGCTCGGCGAGCAGGCGGTCCCGGTTCGAGAGCATCGTCCGGAACGGGACGGTCTCGCGGATGCCCAACGTCGGGACCGCGGGTCGGGACTGCAGTTCGGGACCGCTCACGACATCCAGCTCGCCTGTGGGCATGGGCACATCCTCCCACGACCCCTCGGGGGTTGACTGGGCCGTGCTCACACCGAGCCGCGCTCGCCCGCATCGTCATCGATTGCGCGCAGCAGGTACCGATGACCGGACGCGTCCTGGAACAGGCCGAGCCGGCCGGGAACGCACGAGACGATCGCCGCCTCGCCTGATTGCCACGTGCGCTGGACAGCCGATTCCACGGTGGTCAGTTCGTCTCGCTGGAGGCCCTCCTTCACGAACACGGCGTCGTCCCCGGCTCCCAGCTCGCGCAGCCTGCCGGCTGCCTCCAGCGCCGACACGCCGCACAGGTCGGTCGCACGGTCGAGCCTCAGCAGCGGACGGGAGGCGAGCCGCCGACGGAACTGCTCGCGACCCTGCGGCGTCGCCCGCCCTCCGAGAAGCGCGACCCATTCTCCTGCGTCGACGAATGCGTAGACGAAGGCGGTGATGTGGAGTTCGACCAAGCGACGGGTGTTCACCACCCGGTATTCGGAGCGGAGCAGTGCGGCAGATGTCGTCGATTTGTTAGTCTTTCTTGACTATCAATGGCCCCATTGATTAGTGTCACCATCACCGGTGGCCACGCGCCACCACCGACAGAGAGGTCGTTGATGAAGATCGCAATCGCCGGAGCCGGTATCGGCGGCCTCGTCGCCGCGCTCAGCCTGAAGCAGGCGGGGTTCGACGACATCCAGGTGTACGAGCGCGTCGCCGAGCTGCGACCGCTGGGGGTCGGGATCAACCTGCTCCCGCACGCCATGCGCGAGCTCACCGAGCTGGGACTCGCCGACGCGGTCTCGGCGATCGGCACGGCGCCCGCCGAGCTCAGCTACCACAACCGGTTCGGTCAGCGGATCTGGTCGGAGCCGCGGGGCGTGGCGGCGGGATACTCCTGGCCGCAGCTCTCCGTGCATCGCGGGCGGCTGCAGATGCTGCTCGTCGACGCGGTGCGGGAGCGGCTCGGGACGGACGCGATCCGGCTGGGCCACTCGGTGCGCTCCGTCACGACCGCCGGCGGCACCGCGCACGCGGTCTTCCACCACGACGGCTCCCCGGTGGACGTCGACGCCGACGTGTTCGCGGCCGCGGACGGCATCAACTCGGCGGTCCGCCGGCGACGGCACCCGGAGGACGGCGAGCCGGTGTGGAACGGACTCATCCTGTGGCGCGGGACGGCGCGCGTCCCCGCCTTCCTCGACGGGCGCACCATGATCATGGCGGGCGACGACGAGCAGAAGTTCGTGGCCTACCCGCTGAGCGCGCCGGACGCCGACGGCCTGATCACCGTGAACTTCATCGCCGAGATCCGCACCGACGGCACGCGCCCGGCGGGTGCGGACTGGAACCGACCGGTGGCGGCCGCGCCGATCGTCGAGCTGTTCCGCGACTGGTCGTTCGACTGGCTCGACGTGCCAGGGGTGATCGCGAGCGCCGACGAGATCCTCGAGTACCCGATGGTCGACCGGAACCCCCTCGACCGCTGGACGGAGGGGCGCTCGACCCTGCTGGGCGACGCCGCCCACGCGATGTACCCGAACGGCTCCAACGGCGCCTCGCAGGCCATCATCGACGCGCGCACGCTGGCGTACGAACTCGCCACCGCCGGCGACGTCGACGCGGCCCTCGCCGCCTACGACGAGCGCCGACGCCCGGCGACGGCCGCACTGCTGGAGCTCACCCGGCAGCAGGGGCCCGAGCGCGTCATGGTCCTGGCCCGGGAGCGCGCACCGCAGGGCTTCGAGCGGATCGAGGACGTCCTCTCGCCGGCCGAGCTGACCGAGATCGCGACGGGCTACAAGCGCGCCGCGGGATTCGACCCGGCGACGCTCAACACCCGGCCGTCGCTCAGCCCGGCCGTCGCCCGGACGGACGCCCGGCGGTGAGCCGCCCCCTCCCTGTCCCCACCCTGCAGGCCGCCTTCGAGGTGCGCGTCGAGCTCGGCGCCGCCGAGGACCACGGGCTCACCGGGGCAGGTCGGCGCCGCGTCGTGCCGATCGTCGGAGGGACGGTCGACGGCAGCACGGTCGACGGCAGCACGGTCGACGGCGGCTTCACGGGCCGCATCCTCCCGGGCGGCGCCGACTGGCAGCTCATCCGGCCGGACGGCACGGTCGAGATCGACGCGCGCTGCTCGGCCCGGAGCGCGGACGGCGAGCTGCTCTACGTGCGCGCCGCCGGCGTCCGCGCCGGCGACGACGCGGTGCTGCAGGCGCTCGGCCGCGGGGAGGACGTGGACCCGGCCTCCTATTACTTCCGCACGTTCCTGTCGTTCGAGTCGGCCGCGCGGCCCGAGCTCACGAAGCGCCTGTTCGTCGCATCCTGCGCCCGGGAGGCCCAGAGCATCCGCTACACCGCGTACCGCATCGACTAGAGGACCAGGAAGAAGCGGATCCTGATCTGCCCCTCCTCGTCGCGGGCGAGCCCCACGAACTGGTTCTCCGCCAGCCAGCGGTGCTGCGGGGCGTCGGTCTGGAACCGGGGCGCCGTGCGGAAGTAGTAGAGCGATTCGTCGACGGACTCCCCCGCGGCGACACGCGCCTCCACCTCCGCAGACGCCCGGTAGTAGCCGCGGTTGTGGATGTCGATCACGGCGCCGTCGTCGGCGCGCAGCAGGTAGCGGGCGTCGAGCTCGGTCGTTCCGCCCCGCTGCACGGACCAGTCGCCGCCGCCCGCCAGCACCACGCCGTCGAGGCGCGGGCCGTGCACGGTCCCGCCGGTGATCGGCGTGAACCAGAGCCGCTCGTCGGCGCCGCGGCCGACGTGCCAGCCCTCCTCCACATCCACCCGCACCTCGAAGACGAACTCGAGTCGCGGGCCGTTCTCGTCAGGCGCCATGGCCGGTCTCCTTCGTGGTCGTCGTGCGCTCCGCGATCAGCGGATGGGAGGGTCCCGGGTCGTCGAGCACCAGCAGGTCGACCCGGAGGCCATCGGGGCCGCCCAGGAGCACGGTCTGCTCGGTGGGGCGCACCTCCACCGCCGTCCAGCCGGACTCGTGCGTGCCCGGCTGCGGGACGAACTCCGGGAAGTCGCTGCTCTGCAGGTGGAGGCGGAGACGATGCCCGGCCCGGAGCCGGTAGCCGACGTGGCCCAGGTCGAGCGTGACGGTCAGCGGCTCCTCCGCCCGCTCGATGGTCGTCTGGCCGCGCGCGATGCGGAACAGCGCGCCGTCGGGCGCGACGTCGTAGAGGCGGGCGAACAGATCGGTGCGGGGTCCGGTGCTCACGACCGTCGCCGTGACCGAGACCGGCCCCGCGAGGTCGGTGTCGGTCGCCGTCGCGTCGCCGACGAAGCCGACGACATCGGGCCGCTCCGCGAGCGCGCGCTCGTCGGGCGAGGTGAGGAGGAAGGAGAAGGGATCGGGCGCCGATGACGGCACCAGGTCGTCCGGGTCGTGCCGCCAGCGCGCTTCGGACGGCTCGGAGGCCGCCGTGGCGAGCCTCCCGTCGCCGTGCGCCCACAGCGTGCGCGGCGCCGCTCCGGCCGGCGGCCACACCGCCGAGTGCCGGTAGCCCTCCGTTCCGGCGAGGTTCCACCGCACGCGCGGGATCGACTCCGGCGCACCCGCGCCGCGCACGAACACGTCGAAGAACTCCAGGGCGGGGTCGAGGTAGGCCGGGAGCATCTCCCGAGTCTCCTCCAGGGTGCGCTCGCCGCCGCGGTAGCCGAACGGGTAGTTCTCGTGGTCGATCGACTCGAGCAGCAGGAACTCGTTCTGGCGCCAGGCCGGCCGGCGCGCGATCGTCTCGTGGTCGTGCCACGACCACGGCGCGCAGTTGT
This sequence comes from Leifsonia naganoensis, assembly GCF_013410615.1. Taxonomy (NCBI): domain Bacteria; kingdom Bacillati; phylum Actinomycetota; class Actinomycetes; order Micrococcales; family Microbacteriaceae; genus Leifsonia; species Leifsonia naganoensis. The sequence goes on along the minus strand of NZ_JACCHJ010000001.1, from coordinate 2,601,682 downwards.
CCCACCAGCCGATGGTGTTGAGCACGGGCACCGCGGGGGCGTCGAACGGGCTCCCGTCCCGGAACCGCGGCAGGATCACCGGGTGCGGGTACCAGAGGTCGAACGACGCCGACCGGGTGCCCACCTCGCGCTGGAACTCCTCGAGGTCGCGCACGTACGGCCGCTCGGACCAGTCCGGCTCCCAGAGGTACGTCTCCTGCGAGTGGAAGTGGGTGAGCGGGTAGAGCAGGATGATCGCCATCTCCACATCCCGCTGCCGCGACCCGGGCTCGGCCGTCGGGAACTCGCCCAGCCGCGTGCCGGTGACCCGGGGCGCGATCGCCTTGAGCGCGGGATGCGCGGACGCAGCGGCGGCCCACTGGGTGTAGCCGTAGTACGAGTCGCCCCACATCGCCACGGCCCCGTCGGACCACGACTGCCGCGACACCCATTCGATGGTGTCGTAGCCGTCGTCGGCCTCGTTGACGAACAGCAGCGCCTGCCCCTCCGAGCGGAACTTGCCGCGCACGTCCTGGGCGACGACCCGGTAGCCGCGGCCGGTCATGTACTCCGCGACCAGCGGGATGAAGGCGTAGTCGCCCGCCTTGTCGTACGGCAGGCGGATGAGGATGGTGGGGCCCGGCGCGTCCGTGCCCTCCGGCAGGTACACGTCCGTGGCCAGGTGCACGCCGTCGCGCATCCGCACCCGGAAGCTGCGGGCCGCCGGCGGGATGGGCGCGGCGTCGATCCGCTCGTAGTCGATGCTCATGGCTGGGCGGGTGCCTCTCGTCGTGGATCGGATGCGGGTGCGGATGCGGGTGCGGTCGCGGATGCGGTGGGCGGCTCCGTGCGGGCGCTCAGGCGGCGCGGATGCCACCCGGGGCGCGGGACGGACGCGATCAGCCGCTTCGTGTACGGGTGCTCCGGGCGTTCGAGCACGGCGGTGACGGTCCCGCGCTCGACGACCGCGCCGTCCTTCATCACGATGACCTCGTCGCAGACCTGGCTCACGACGGGCAGGTCGTGCGAGATGAAGAGGAGGGCGACGCCGGTCTGCGCGCGCAGCTCGGCGAGCAGGGCGAGCACCTGGGCCTGGATCGACACGTCGAGCGAGGCGACCGCCTCGTCCAGCACCAGGATGTCGGGCCGCGCCGCCAGGGACCGGGCGATCGCCACGCGCTGCCGCTGGCCTCCCGAGAGCGCGCGGGGCAGGGCCGTCGCGCTGCCGGGGTCGAGGCGCACCTGCGCGAGCAGCTCGCTCACGCGCAACGCCCGTGCGGCCCGGTCGAGACCGGTGTGCAGCCGCAGGGCCTCGTCGAGGCACGACCCGACGGACTGCCGCCGGTCGAGCGACTGGTACGGGTCCTGGAACACCATCTGGATGCGGGCCCCGCGCTGCCGGCGCACGGCTCCCCGCACGCGGCGGGTCGGGTCCCACTCCTCCCCCGCGACGCGCAGACTGCCCGCGTCCGCGAGCTCGAGACCGACGATCATGCGGGCGGTGGTGGACTTGCCCGAGCCGGATTCGCCGACGACCGCGAGCGAACCGCCGGCGGCGAGCGCGAACGAGACGTCGTCGACGGCGCGGAAGTCCTCCCGCCCCCAGCCTGCGTCGCGCCGCACGCTGAAGTCCTTGACGAGTCCCGCGACCTCGAGGATCGGCTCAGGCATGGGGTGCTCCCGTCGGTGCGGTGTACCAGGAACGGGCCTGGATGAGGGAGATCGAGTACGGGTCGCGTGCCTCGTGCTCGCGCCCCGGGGTCAGCGACTCGACGATCAGTCCGTCCTTCACGACGAGCAGGCGGTCGCACACGGCGGCGGCGAGGTCGAGGTCGTGGGTGATGAAGACCATGGCGAGGCCGCGGTCGCGGCGCTCCTCGTCGAGGATCGCCATCACCTCCTCCTGCGTGGTCACGTCGAGCGCGGTCGAGATCTCGTCGGCGAGGAGCAGCCGGGGCTGGGCGAGCAGCGCGGCGGCGATCATGACGCGCTGCAGGAGGCCGCCGGAGAGCTCGTGGGGCCGCTGCCGCATCCGCCGCTGGGGCGACGAGACGCCGACCTCATCGAGCACGGCGACCGCCCGGCGCTCGGCCTCCCGACGCGGCACCCCCCGCTCCAGCACCAGCGCCTCCGTCAGGAAGCTGCCGATGGTGCGCACCGGGTTGATGTGCGCGCGGGGGTCCTGGAACATCATCGCGACGTCGTGCGACCGGTACCGGCGCAGCTCGTCCGGCGTCATGTCCAGCACGTCCCTCCCGGCGAACAGCACGCGGCCGCTCGGGGTCGCCGTGCGGGGCAGCAGCCGGATGATGGAGCGCACCGTCAGCGACTTGCCCGACCCGGACTCGCCGACGATTCCGACGGCCTCCCCCGGTGCGACGGAGAACGACAGACCGCGCAGGATCTCGCGGTCGCCGGAGGCGGTGGAGATGCGCAGGCGGAGGTCCTGGACGTCGAGCAGCGGCGGCATCATCGTTCTCCGATCTCGTAGTGCTGGGCGAGGCGGTCGCCGATCAGGTTCACGGAGATGACCGTGAGGACGACGAGGGCCGCCGTGATCAGCGACTGCTGCGGGTGGCCCTGGATGATCGCCGGCTGGCCCTGGGCGATGAGGAGGCCCCAGTCGGCCGCGGGAGGCTGGAGGCCGAGCCCGAGGTAGGAGATCGCGGCGAGGTCGAGCAGCGCGTAGCCGAAGCCGATCGTCGCCTGCACGAAGAGGAGCGGCATCAGGTTCGGGACGATGTGGCGCACGATGATCGCGCGGGCCGGCATCCCCTGCACGCGGAGCGCCGCCACATAGGGCAGGTTGCGCTCCCGCAGGGCCGCGGACCGCAGCACCCGGGCGATCATCGGGATGTAGGTGATCGACAGGGCGACGACCGGCGCGACGAGCCCGGGGCCGAACATCGTGACCGCGATGATGGCGATGATGATGCCGGGGAAGGCGAACACGATGTCCATCGCGCGGGAGACGATCGTGTCGTACAGGCCGCCGAACCACGCGGCGGTGACGGCCAGGGCCGTCCCGACGACGGTCGCGATGAGCACGACGCAGGCGGGGCCGACCAGGGTCGGGCGCGCTCCGACCAGCACGCGCGAGAAGATGTCGCGGCCGGTGTCGTCGACCCCGAACCAGTGCGCGGCGGAGGGCCCGGCGAGCGCGTTCATCACGTCCACCGCGTCCGGGTCGTAGGGCGCGATCAGCGGACCGAGGACCGCCACGAGCACGAGCAGGGCGAGGAACACGATCGCGGCGATCGTGAGCCAGCCGATGCTCGACGCCCGGCGGACGAAGGGGAGGCGCCGTGAGCCGGCGAGCTGGGCGAGACTCATGCGGTCCTCCTCTGGGCGAGCCGGGGATCGATGGCCACGTTGACCAGATCGACCACCGTGTTGATGACCACGAAGGCGACGACCATGATCAGCGAGACGACCAGCACCACCGGAAGGTCCTTGCGCCCGGCGGCCTGGACGAGCAGGGAGCCGATCCCGCTGACCCCGAAGGCCGTCTCGGCGACCGCGGTCGAGGCGATCAGCCCGGCCAGCGTGATCCCGGAGACGGCGAGGATCTCGGGCGACGCGTTGCGCAGCACGTGGCGGATCACCACCGCGCTCCGGCGGACGCCCCGGCTCGTCGCCGTCTCGACGTGCTCCGCGTAGAGCTGCCCCCGGATCGCGCTGCGCGTGATCCGGGAGAGGAACGCCAGATACGCGCAGCTCATCGCGACGGCGGGCAGCGTCAGGTGCCAGAGCATGTCGGCCAGCCCGGTCCCGGATCCGTAGACCGGGAACCAGTCGAGCTGCTGCGAGAACAGCCAGATCAGGAACATCGCCACCACGAAGGTGGGGGCTCCCATCAGGATCGAGCCGGCGATGGTGACCGTCCGGTCCGCGATGCGCCCGGAGAGGGCGGCGACGATGCCGCTGCCCACGCCGAAGACGAGGATCAGCAGTGCGGCGTACGACGTCAGGACCAGCGTCGTCTCCAGCCGCGGACCGATGAGGTCCGCGACCGGAGTGCGATAGACGAACGACTCCCCCAGGTCACCGGTGAGCAGGCCGCCCACCCAGATCAGGTAGCGCTGCCAGAGCGGCGCGTCCAGGTGGAACTGGTGGCGGATCTCCGCCAGCGTCTGCGCGTCGGGCCGGGACCCGCCGGCGAGGACCGCCGCCGGGTCGCCCGGGGTGAGCGCGAACGCCAGGAAGATGAGCACGCTGGCGATGATCAGCGTGACGGCGAGCGCCAGCAGCCGTTTGCCGGTGAAGAGGAGGACGTTCATCGGGCCGTCACTCGGCGCCGAGGTGGAGCGCCCACGGCGAGCCGATGTAGGCGAACGAGACGGTGGCGCCGGTGAGCTTCGAGCTCAGGTACACCGAGGAGTACTTCGCGCCGAGGGTGACGAGCGGCTGGGACTCGTCGTAGATCGCCTGGGCCTTCACGAACTCGTTCGCGGCGGTCGTCGCGTCGGTCGTCTGGATGGCGGCGGTCAGGTGCTTCGTGACCTCCGGGTCGCTGTAGCCCGACCAGTTGAACAGGCCGAGCGGCTGCGGCATCGTGAAGAAGGCGGCGTTGGTGATCGGGCCCGGTGCGTTGAGGTAGCCCATGGTCCCGATGAAGTCGATGCCCTTCCGGGCGGAGGCGTCGTAGAAGAGACCGGCGAAGTCGGTCGCCTGCAGCTGCTTGATCGTGATCGTGAGGCCGAGCTTCTTGCCCGCGGCCTGCACGATGGTCGCCGACTGCAGCAGCTCCTGGTTGCCCGACGGAATGGCGAAGACGAGGTCCTTGGCCTCCGGCTTCGCTTCCGCGATCAGCTTCTTGGCCGCGGCGAGGTCGACCGGGTTGTCCGGCAGCGCGTCGTAGCCCTTCTGGTAGATCGCCGCGTCCGGGAGGCCCGAGAAGGTGAGCGGGAGGCTGAAGGTCTTGGCCACGGCGCCGTAGCCGCCGAGCACGGTCTTGACGTATGCCGTCTTGTCGATCGCGAGGTTGAGCGCCTGGCGGACGCGCGGGTCGGCGGCCGGTCCGCTGTCGGCGACGGGCCCGAAGCTCAGCGAGCCGGTGCTCGGCCCGAAGTACAGCGCGCCCGACGTCGACGACGACAGGGTCTTCGCGCTCGAGGTCGGCACGTCGTAGGCACCGTCGACCTCCCCCGACAGCAGCGCGCTGGTCAGCGTGGAGTTGTCGGCGATGAAGACGAAGTCGAGCTCCTTGGTCTTGGGCTCGCCGTTCCAGTAGTGCGGGTTCGCCGTGGTGACGATGCTCTTGCCGGGGGTCCAGCTCTTCAGCTCGAACGGGCCGGTGCACATGAGGCCGCCGGAGGAGGTGCCGAGCGCCTGGCCGGCCTTCTCGGCGTACGCCTTCTCGAAGACCACGCCGGCGGTCGTCGCTAGCGCGTTGCGGAACTGCGAGTCCGGCGCCGCGAAGTGCAGCGTGACCTGGTGCGCCCCCGTGACCGCCATCGACGTCACGGCGGCGAACAGGCCGACGTTCACCGAGCCCGTCGTCGGCGAGGCGCTCTGCTGCAGGCTGTAGAGGACGTCGTCCGCGGTCATCGGGGTGCCGTCCCAGAAGGTGACGTCGTCCCGCAGCTCGATGGTGAAGGTCGTGGGGTCCGTCCAGTCGGCCGAGGAGGCGAGACCCGGGGCGACGGCGAAGTCGGGGGTGAGCGAGAGGAGGTTCTCGCACAGGTTCGCGTTGACGAGGTACGACGAGTCCGTTCCGGACTGGATCGGGTTGAGCGTCGGCGGCTCGCCGGCCGACAGCGCCCAGGTGACCTTGTCGGCCGTCTTCGTGGCGGCCGTCGTGGTGGTGACCAGCTTGGACGCCGGGTAGAGGCCGTCGGAGCCGGTGGAGGTGGACGACGGGGAGGACGTACACGCGGCCAGTGTCGCCACCAGGGCGACGGATCCGGCGATGGCAAGGACTCGTTTCATCGGGCTGCCTTTCGTTTCGCAACGGGGGTGAATCGCCGAGGACGTTCCGGCGGACGACGGGATCCGGGGACCACCGCCGTGGTGGATTGTGCCGAGACTAAGCGCCAGACCCGTTTTTGGTCAATACTGACTAACAAAAGAATTCGTGTCGCCGTCAGAAATGCCGTCCGGCTAGATTGGGGAGATCATGGGCAGACCGAGCGTGAAGGCGGAGCGCCGCGAACAGATCCTGGCGGCGACCGCGCGCTGCGTCGCCCGCGTCGGTCTGGCGGGGCTCACCCTCGAGAAGGTGTCGGCGGAGTCGGGCATGAGCCGCGGCCACATCCGCCACTACGTCGGCAACCGGGAGGACCTCGTCCTCGCCCTCGTCCAGTGGGAGATCGGCAAGGACGACGAGCTCGCCGGCGCCGAGAACGAGCCGGACAGCGTCCCGACCATGCTCGACTACCTGTACGGCGCGCCGTTCTCGGCACCGACCGACGACAACTCGGTCATCCTGGAGCTGCTGAACGCGGCACGGACGAACGACGACATCCGCGGCGCCATGCTCGACGGCTACACCGCCCTGCGCCGCGAGATCCACGCCGTGCTCGTCGCGAACTACCCGGACGCCGACACGGACGAGCTCTGGAAGCGGGCGTACGCCCTCCTGGCGCTGGCCATCGGCAACGCCGCCATGAGCGACCTCGACCCCGCGAGGAATTTCGACGCGATCGTGCGGCAGAACGGCGAGCGACTGCTCGAGCACTGACCGGGGAGGTCCGCCCCGCGGCGGGTCGCCCGGTCAGCTCAGGACGAAGACGCGGATGTCGACGCGATCGGGTCCGGGCCGCGCCATCCCGACGAACTGGTGCCGGCCGAGCCACGCGTGCTCCGGCGCCGCCGTCGAGAACACCGGGGCCGTCCGGTAGTAGAGGGCCTCCTCCGGGATGTGCTCGCGCGCCTCGAACGCCGCCCCGTAACCCGGGTCGGCGAGCCAGAAGTATCCCCGGTTGACGATGTCGATCGTGGCTCCGTCGTCGGCCTCCAGCAGGTAGCGGGCGTCGAGGAAGGTGGTCTCGCCCCGGGTGATCCACCAGTCGCCGCCGCCCGGGACGACCCGGCCCCGCAGCCGCGGACCCTCGACGACACCGCCGGTGATCGGCGTGAAGTTGCGGTCCTCGCCTCCCTCGCCGCCGATCCGGACGGGCTCACCCACCTCGACCCGCAGTTCGAAGGCGAACTCGAGGTGCGGCTCCAGGAGCCCCGTCACCATCGCGGTGCGGTCGGGGTCAGGCGGCCGAGCGCGCGCTCGACGTCGGCGGCCGCCGCCAGCGCGACGTGGTCGGCGTTGCGGTCGGCGATCAGCTGCACGCCGACGGGCGAGCCGGAGTCGGCGACGTGGGTGGGCACGGCGGCGGACGGCAGGCCGAGGAAGTTGACGGCCACGACCAGGCGGTGGCGTCGCCACAGCTCATCGGCCGCCTCCGGCCCGTCGAGGTCGTACCCGATCGGGAACGGCTCGGCCGTCGCGACGGGACCGAGGATGATCGGGTGCCCGGCGAAGAACTCGTGCCACAGGGCGGCGATGAGCACCCGCTTCGCCCAGGCGTCGGCGTAGTCGTCGACCGACGCGAACGGCTCGACGCCGACCACGTTGTCCTGGAAGTACTGGACGGCTCCGTCGCTCAGCGGCGCCGGGAGCGCACCCGGGGCGAACAGGCCCTTCATCTCGTACGCCGAGAGGCGCCGCCAGAGCACCGCCGCCTCCTCCAGCATCGGCGGCTCCACCTCGTCGACCTGCCAGCCCGCGTCCGTCAGGGCGCTGGCCGCGGCATCCACGGCATCGGCGACCGAGGGCGCGACGCCCCAGCCGAGCGGATCGCGGACCACCGCGACCCGGCGCGGCCCGTCATACGAGCGAGGGTGCTCCACCGTGATCGAGAGCGGGTCGCGCTCGTCGGCGCCGTGCAGGACGGCGAACGCCAGATCGAGGTCGGCGGCCGAGCGGGCGATCGGCCCGTTGACCGCGAAGTGCTGCAGGGAGAGCGGGACCGGAGCCGGCGCGACGACCGGGGCCGGGATTCGCCACGCACTCGTGCGCAGGGCCGTCACGCCCGCGGCGTTGGCCGGGAGGCGCAGCGAGCCGCCGTAGTCGTTACCGAGGCCGATGGCGGCCATCCCGGTCGCGACCGCCACGGCGTCGCCTCCACTCGACCCTTCGGGCACGAGTGAGCGCACCCAGGGATTGAGGGTGCGGCCGAACAGGTCATTGTCGGTGTCCCAGCGCAGACCGAAGTCGGGCATGTTCCCCCGGCCGATCGGGATGGCGCCGGCCGCCAGCATGCGCCGGACCGCCGTGGCGTCGTCCGCCGGCTGGTTGCCCTGGAGGAAGGTCGCGCCCTCGGTCGTGGGCGACCACGTCATGTCGATGTTCTCCTTGACGGAGAAGGGGACGCCCGCGAGTGGGCCCGGGTCCTCCCCCGCGGCGATCCGGCGGTCGAGGTCCGCGGCGAGCGCGAGTGCCCGTTCGGCGAAGACGACGGTGAGCGCGTTCACACGCGGGTTGATCTCGTCGATCCTGCGCAGGTGCGCTTCGACCACCGCGGTCGCCGTCAGAGACCCGGTCCGCACCGCCTCCGCGATCTCGCCGGCGGACATCTCCCAGGGCTCGAGGCTCACGCTGTCTCCTTCGTCTCCGCCGGCGGCACCGGCTCTGCTGACGACTCTAGGGACCGCACGATTGATGGTCAATACTGACTAACAAAATTGCCGGGCAGGAACGACACGGACCGTGCCGGAGACACGGACGGGCCGGAGGGACACCCACAGCCCCTCCGGCCCGTCCGCTCGCTCCGCGCTACGGCGTGTACGCCACCGACGGCGCCCAGCTCACGGCGCTCGCACCCGCCGGCACCACGAAACGGAGGATGTCGCCCGCGGCGACGGTGATGGGGCCGGCGGCGACCGCCGTCCCCGACGTGCTCGCGACGGCCGACGTCACCGCCGTGCCGTTGCGGCTGACCGTGACGGTCGGCGTGCCGCTGGTCGCGACCGCGAAGCCGCGGATGCTCACCGTCCCCGCGGCAGGCGCGGTCCACGCGAGCGCGGCCCCGGTCGAGGCCGACGGCGTGAGGGTGAAGCGGCCGATCGTCACGCCCGAGCCGGTGTAGGTCGCCGTGGACGAGCCGTACGTGAGCGCGGTCCACGTCGATCCCGAGCCGCTCTGGTATCCCCACGGCGCGGAGCCGAACTGCACGGCCGACTGGGCGGCGGTGGCGCCGTTGGTCACCGTCACATTGTCCGCGGCGACCGAGATGCCCGTCGTCGTGCCGCCGTCACCCGCGGTGACGAAGCCGGCGGGCTGGTAGGAGAGGTTCTTCGTCACGCTCACCTGCACGGGGCTGTCGCCGCCGAGCTGGGCGATCGCGCCCCGGCCGTTGGAGTAGAAGGCGTTCGACGAGACGACGTGGTTGGTCGAGAAGTCGGCGCTTCCGTGGATGGCGAGGTACTCGATGGCGGCTCCGTAGTTATCGCCGAAGTAGTTGCCCGCGATCGTGACGTCGTTCGTCATCGACTCGAGGTCGATGCCGCACATGTCGGGGCTTGCGGTGTTGGGCGTGTTGACGACCATGTTGTTGAGGAACTTCACGTGGTTCACCCGGCCGAGGAAGATCGCCGTCGTCCCGACCGCGGTGTAGCACGAACCCTCCGTGTCGAACACCGAGTTGCGCACCACGACCGTGCTCGCGTACTGCAGGGTCAGACCGGCGCACGGAACGCCGTTGCCCGGGTTGGCGAGGTACCGGTTCGCGTCGTCGTGCGTCTCGGTGACGGCGTCGACGAGCACGTTCGTGAAGACCTTCGACCCTTCGTTGCCGGAGGTCGGCGACGCTGCCATGTCGGTGAACCCGCCCTGGCCGACGGTCGCGATCCCCTGCGCGTTGTGGGTCGTGGTCACGCGGGCGAAGGTCAGGCCGTCGAGCGCCGTCTGGGCGACCGTCTGGGTCGCGGTCGAGCGCACGAGGATGCCGATCTGGACGCTGTCGTGCACGGACAGGTCCGCGAACGTGAGCGAGTGGTGGCTCAGCGAGGTGTAGGTCGCCATGATGCCGTACGACAGCGCGCCGAGACCGGCCGAGGTCTTCGCGCCGATGTCGAGCCCGGAGACCTCGGCGTAGTCGGGGTTCGTGAGCGCGAGCCCGGTCCCCGTCGACGTCGCCAGGATGCGCGGTGCGGCTCCCGTGCCGTACGCCCCGATCGTGGCGACCCCCGCGGAGGTGCCGGCGAGCGTCGGGCTCAGCTGCTGCGACCAGGAGGCGCCGCGCGCCAGCAGCAGGCTGTCGCCGGCGCCGAGCGTCAGGGCGTTCGCGGGCGTGAAGGTGCACCAGGGCGAACTGGTGCTCGTCCCGGTTCCGGCGTCGGAGCATCCCGAGCCGCTCGCGTTGTTGACGTAGTGCGTGGTGCCGGCCGCCGCGGCGGGCGCGGCCACCGCCAGCACCCCGGTGACCAGGAGGCCGGCCGTCACCGCGGCGAGCAGTGCTCCGCGGCGTCGTGTGGAGTATCGCGTCATTGCGTTTCCCTTTCTGTGATGGTCAGTGCATCTGTGGAGTCAGTGCGTCTGTGCTCGTCAGCGACGCGCGGCGCGCACGGAGCCGTCGTCGAGGCGGACGTCGTCGACCTTCCCGTTCCACGTCGTGCCGAGGTCGCCGTTGGTGCGGTAGCTCCAGCGGAAGCCGGGCTCGATCATGAGCTGCCGGATGGTCCCCTTCCATCCCGCGACCGATGACATGTCGATCGTGTAGTCGTGGAAGCCGGGGCCGGGCACCAGGGAGAACACGACGCCCTTGCCGCCGGACTCCTCCGGCACCGGCCAGCCGTGTCCGGGCTGGTCGAAGGCCGCGTCCGCGGCGGTGGTGAAGAGCAGGTAGGCGACCTGGCGGTCGTCTGGGTTGCTCATCCGGATGTGGACGTACCGGGTCGAGGCCGCCGGGATCGACAGCGACGGCGAGCGCAGTGCCGGCTCCCAGCCTCCGGTGCTGCCGGCGAGGCCGTCCGTGACCGCCAGCGGCGCGAAGCCGGCGTCCGGATCCTGCTTCGCGATCGTCCGGGCGGTGTACGTCGTGAACCGCAGGCTGCGCGCGGGCTCCGGGCCGCTCCAGGTGCCGCCGTTGTCCGTGGAGGAGTACTCGCCGAATCCCGCAGCGGGCTTGGCGGCGTCGTCGCTGTACCCGACGCCGTAGTCGCCCGCCCCGGGGATGGAGTACGGGTTGAGGATCTCGAGCCCGTACGTGGCGCGCGGGTCCAGGCCCGTCAGCCCGGGGAAGAAGCTCACCAGTCCGCCGCTCTCGCTCACCGCCGACGGGGGGACGGCTCCCGTGAACAGCGTGGTCCCGCGGTGCGTGGCGGCGTCGGTGATCTTCACGACGCGGACGTAGAGGCAGCCCTGGGGGTCGCCCGTCTTGTACGCCCAGAGGTCGATCTGCGCGAGACGCGAGGTGCTCACCCGGAACGTCTGCATGCGCGACGAGATCCAGTTGATGTCGGCCGCGGCGTCGAAGGCGCCCGCGCTGTTGTCGACGTCGATCGTCGGGTGGGCCGACGGTGTGCCCGCGCTCACGCACTCGGCGTGGGGGTTCTCCGTCCACCCGGCGGCGGTGTCGAACTCCCACCCCGGTGCAGCCGGCTTCGCCAGCTCGATGGCCGCCACCTGGATGTCACCGGTGGCGCCTGCGAGGGAGATGCGCAGCCGCTGGATCGTGCCCGTCCAGTCCCGGTTGCCCGACAACGGCACGAGCACGGTCTGATACCCGATGGCGGTGCCGGAGTCGGACGCCGGGTTGATCGCGAAAGCCACCGAGTCCTTCGCGCTGAACGCCCCTCCGCTCGCCGTGGAGAAGAAGATCCGTCCCTCCGTCGCGCTCGTGTCGTTCTGGTAGGTCAGCCGGAGGGCCGAGCTCGCGGCGGCGGAGAGGCCGAGCTTCGGCGCGGAGTCGAGGGTGGTCGTCCCGCCCGCGGCCTTCAGGGAGAGGGCGCCGCGACGGACGGTGGTCGGGACGTTGCTCGTCCAGCCCTGGGCATCTCCCGCGACGGAGAAAGTCCACTGGCCCGTCGCATCGGTCGACCGCGCCTGCGCGGTGTACGCGACCGCCGGTGCGAGACTGACCGCGCCACCGCCGGCAGCGACGGCGAACCGGATCACGTCTCCCGCCCGCACCGTCAATTCGTCGGCGGTGAGGTTGGCCCCCGCTGTGTCGGCCTCCCCCTTCGTCACGACGCGACCGTTCACCGTGACGGCGACGTTCGCGGTGCCCGAGTGCGCGACCGGGAACGCCCGCACGCTGACGACGCCGGACCGCGGGGCGGTCCAGGTGATCGCCGCCGCGCCGGATGCGGAGGGAGAGACCCCGAATCGACCGACCGAGACCCCCGCCTGGCGGTACGTCGCGGTCGAGGAGTCGTACGGGAGCGACGACCACGTCGCACCGGAGCCGCGCTGGTAGCCCCACGGCGACGCCTTCGCCCGATACTGGGCGGCGGCGTGGAAGATGTCGGCGCGAGCGTCGGTCAGCACGTTGTTCGAGGTGGCGAAGCCGGCGGTGCTGCCGCTCAAGTGCGCGTTCAGGAGGCCGTTCGGTTCGGACGCGAGGTTGTCGGCGACGCGTCCCGTGACCGTCGGGCCGTCGCCGATCTGGGCGATCGCACCGTCACCGGGATACGGGATGGCGTTGGACGCGCCGTTGTCCAGGAAGACGTTCGAGAGCGCCGCGTTGCCGAGCGAGAAGTCATCGTCGCCGTGGATGGCCAGGTACTCGATCGCGCCGCCGTAGTTGTCGGCGAAGTAGTTGCCCGCGATCGTCACGTCGCTCGTCAGGGCCTCGTGGTCGATCGCGACCATGTCGGGGTTCTGCGTGTTCGGCGTGTTCACGAACATGTTGTCGGCGATGAGCACGTTCTGGAGGCGGCCGAGGAAGACGGCGGCGGTGCCGTTCGTCGTCCGGCATCCCGCCGACCCGTCGAGGATCGAGTCGCGGACCACCACGTCCGTCGCGTTGATCAGGGCGAGGCTGTCCGGGCAGCCGATGCCGATCTGCGCCGGCACGTCGGCGGGCGACGGCTGGTCGGCGTCGTCCTTCGTCTGACGGATGCCGTCGACGAGCACGTTCCTGAACACCTTCTCGCCCGCGTTTCCCGGCGTCACCGGGGTCGGGATGTCGATGATGTCGCCGTCCTGCGCGACCACGATCCCGTGCGCGTTGTGCGTCGTGCTGATGCCGCGCAGCGTGAGCCCGTCGAGCGCTGTCTGGCTGATGGTGACCGCACCCGTGGAGTGCACGTCGATGCCCACGACGGTGCTGTCGTGGACGGTCAGGTCGCTGATCGTCAGGTCCTCGTGACCGACCGTCGTGTAGTCCACCAGCAAGCCGTACTCGAGCACGCCGGTTCCTGCCGCGTTCTTCGCCCCGATGTCGAGCCCCGTGACGACGGCGTGGTCCGGGTCGGTCAGCAGCACGCCCGTGCCCGTGGCGTTGCCCAGGATGCGCGGCGCCGCGCCCGTCCCGTAGCTGCCGATCGTCGCCGGCCGGGCCGCGCTGCCCGCCATCCGGATGGTCAGCTGCTGCGCCCAGGAGCCGCCCTTCGCCAGCAGGAGGCTCTCGCCGGGGCCGAGCGTCTTCGCCGCGGCGGGTGCGAGCGTGCACCACGGTGCCGCGCGACGCGTACCGGCGCCGGAGTCGGAGCAGTGGGAGCCTTTGCTGTTGTCGACGTAGTACGTGGTGCCGGCCGCCGGCGGAACCGGGGCCGGGGACTGCGTGGGTGTCGGAGTCGGTGTCGGAGTCGGTGTCGGCGTCGCGGTCGGCGTCGCGGTCGGCGTCGCAGTCGGCGTCGCAGTCGGAGTTGCGGTCGCAGTCGGCGTCGGCGTGGGAGTCGTGGCGCCGGCCGCCGGCGGTCCGCCCATGATCCCGGCGCCGAGCGCCACGCTGGCCACGGCGACGAGCGCGCGGACGGAAGTTCTACGTGCAGACGAATGCATGTCGGTGCTACCTCACTGGAGCAGAGCGCGGATATCGATCAGATCGATGAAACGATTCATTGATACCCCCTGTTCGAGTGGCTCGTCAAGAGGTGATCGATAGGTGCGTGTTCGAGAGTCGCTCGACTTCCGCGGAATCGCGGGCGAAATACGGCGACGAATCTTACGTCACACAAAATGAAAGCATTCACTCTGCGACCGGTCGGCGACCCGTCCGAGCGCGCGCGAATGCTGCGGCACGGTGCGTCTGCGGCCCGGCGAGCGGGCGCAGACGTCCCCTGGCGCAGCAGCTGCGAACCGGCGGGAGCGGCCGGCTACACCGCCGTGCCGAGCTCCTCCGCCTTCAGCCCCTCGAACTCGGCGGGCGTGACGGCACCGCTGTGGAGGCTGCCTGACGCTCCCCGCTCTAGTGGACGGAGAACCCGCCGTCGACGGCGATCGACTGCCCGGTGACGTATCCGGAGGCGGGGCCGGCGAGGAAGACCGCCGCACCCGCGAAGTCCTCCGGGATCCCGTTCCGTCCGATCAGGGTGCGCGCGGCCAGCGCCTCGACGGTCGCGGGATCTGAACTGAGCCGCCGGTTCAACGGGGTCTGCACGAATCCCGGGATGAGGGCGTTCGCCGTGATCCCCTGCGCCGACCACGCCTCCGCCTGCGATCGCGCCAGCGCCTCGACGGCCGCCTTGGAGACGCCATAGGCGCCGCTCGCGGCGAAGGGTCGGTGCGCCTGCTGCGAGCTGATGTGGATGAAGCGGCCGTACCCGCGCGACGCCATGCCCGGCGCGAGCCGCTGGCCGAGGATGAACGGGGCGTCGAGGTTCACCGACATCACGGCATCCCAGGTCCCCTCGTCCAGCTCGGGCAGGGGAGGGCGCAGGTTGATGCCGGCGGAGTTCACGAGCACGTCGACCTCCCCCGCGGCGTCGGCCAGCGCGTGGGCTCCGTCGCGGGTGGAGAGGTCGGCGCGGATCGCAGCCGCCGACCCGCCGTCGGATCGGATCTCCGCCACCGTCGACTCGAGCGCGGACTCGGTTCGCGCCGCGACCAGCACGTGAGCGCCGGCGCCGGCGAGAGCAGCGGCGATGGCTCTGCCGATCCCGGAGCTCCCTCCGGTGACCAGCGCGGTCCGGCTGTCCAGCCCGAAGAGCTTCTGGAGATACATCGACCCAGGCTAGCGAGCGCGGTCGAACTCCTGAAGCACCTCGACCGTTCCGCCGAACGCGAGATTCGGGCTGTTCCGGGCGAAGGCCACCGCGTCGTCCAGCGTGTCGAACTCCACCATCGACGCACCGCGGACATCGCCGTCGTACGCGGTGTCTCCCACCGCCGTCACGGTGCGGCCACCCGCGGTGCGGATGCCGTACTCCTCCTGCAGGGCGGTGTTCCAGGCGTGCCACGCCTCCCGGTTCTCACGCACCCGGTCATCGGGCACCGGATCCGGACCGGCTCGGTAGATGAAGATGAACGATGCCATACGTCGAGGATCCCAGATCGCTGCACCGGGGTCACGAGGGTGCGACCGAGTGCAGCTCCTCCCGCACGAGCGCGCGCAGCCAGCGCTGGGCGGGGTCGTTGCGGTTGCGCGCGTGCCAGTTCATGATCATCGGCACGCGCGGGAGGTCGAGCGGATGGGGCACCGCGACGAGCCCGAGCGCGTCGATGTCGGTCTGGCAGATCCCCTCGGGCACGGTCGTCACGCAGTCGGTCCGCTGCGCGATGTGCAGGGCCGCGGCGCTCGTCGGGGCCGTCGCGACGACCAGGCGGCCGAGGCCGAGCGCCTCCAATGCGCCGTCGACCGGATCGGTGAACCGGCCGCGACGCGAGACGATGACGTGCTCGGCCCCCGCGTACCGCCGGGGCGTGAGCGAGCGCGCGGCGAGGGGATGCCCGGCACGCATCGCCACGACGAACCGCCCACTGGTGATGGTGGCGGATTCGATATCGGCGGTCGCCCCGATGCCGGAGCCGACCTCCAGATCGGTCCGGCCGTTTCGGAGCCCGCTGTCGTCGGTGCTGGCCTCGGCGAGGAACCGCAGCCGTACGCCGGGCGCCTCCGCCCGCACACGCTGGAGCAGCCGCGGCGCCAGGGTCGCGGTGATGGCGTCGTGGCACTGCAGCGTGAAGGTCGCCTCCAGCTCCTCGAGGCGCAACTCGCGCGACGGGGAGAGCACCGAACGGACCTGCTCGGCGAGCAGGTGGACCTCGTCCCGCACGCTCACGGCGTAGGGGGTGGGGATCATGGCCCGACCCGAACGCACGAGGATCTCGTCGCCGGTCGCCGCGCGGATCCGGGCGAGGGTACGGCTCATCGCGGGCTGCGACAGGTGGAGGCGGTCCGCGGCGCCGCCGACGCTCCCCTCCTGCAGGAGGACGTCCAGGGCGGCGAGGAGGTTCATGTCGAGTTGCATCGCGGTAATAGTACAACTGCATACTATCTATTTGACGTTATGTGAGCGCGGCCGTTCACTGGAGTCATGAACAGCAACGCGAACCTCGACAACGACATCGCCCTCCTCCCCGGCGTGACCGCGGCCCTCGAAGCGGCCGGCCGCGTCCTGATCGATCGCTTCGGCACCCGCCCGGACTTCGTCGACCGCGCGGACGTCGTCCGCGCCATCGCCGACAACGACACGGCCGCCCTCGCCGTCATGCGCCCGGCCCTGGAGGCCCTGCGGCCCGGCGCCGGCTGGGCGGAGGACGAGCTCGAGAGCGGCCCGCTGCCCGCCGGCGAATGGTGGGTGACGGATCCCGTGGAGGGCAACATCAACCACATCCACGGGATGACCGACTGGGGCGTCACCGCCACGCTCGTGCGCGACGACGTCCCCGTCCTGACCGTCGTTCTCCTTCCCCTCAGCGGCGACACCTACACGGCCGTCCTCGGCGGCGGAGCCTTTCTGAACGGGACGCCGATCGCCCCTTCTGCCAAGACGCGCCTCGACGCGGCGCTGGCGGGCACCGGCCAGGCGTCGCCTCGGGAGACGGCCGACACGTTCGCGACGATCGCGCGCTCCACCGAGGCGATGCTGAACGCCGGCCTCGTGCTGCGCGTCTCCGTCCCGGCGACGCTGCAGCTGATCCAGGTCGCCGCCGGGCGCACGGACGTGTTCTGGCAGCACAGCGCCGTCCGGTCCGGCCTGGTCTCCGGCGCGCTCCTCGTGAGCGAGGCCGGCGGCGCCGTCTCCGACCTCCACGGCGACGCCTGGACCCTCGACAGCACCGACTTCCTCGCCACCGCCCCGCGCCTGCACGACGAGGCGGTCGCCGTCCTCTCCCCGCTCGCCTGAGCACCCGAACCCGCTCGACCCCGACCAGAAAGCAGATCCCCATGTCCTCCATCGCCATCCTCGGAGCCGGCCGCGTCGCCTCGGCCCTCGCCACCGCTCTCGCCGCCGCCGGCCACTCCGTCATCGTCGGCACCCGCTCCCCCGCCGTCCCGGACTGGCTGACCGGCGCGATCACGCACGCCGACCTCCCGGAGGCGGCCGCCTCCGCCGACATCGTGATCAACGCGACCCCCGGCGAGACCTCGCTCGAACTCCTGTCGGGCCTGCGCTCCGAACTGACCGGCCGCATCCTGATCGACGTCTCTAACGCCGTCGAGCGCGGCCGGGACGGTCTGCCGGGCACGCTCACCTACCCGAACTCGAGCCTGGCCGAGAAGCTGCAGGAGGCGCTCCCCGACACGAAGGTCGTCAAGACCCTGAACACCATGCTGTTCACCGTCATGACGGCGCCGCAGATCCTGAGCACCCCGGCGACGGCGTTCGTCTCGGGAGACGACGCCGACGCCAAGGCGACGACCATCGGCCTGCTCGCCGACCTCGGCTGGACGGCGGACGCCGTGCTCGACCTCGGCGGGATCCGCACCGCCCGCGGCCCCGAGGCGATGATCCTCTTCGTGCCCGACCTGCTCGCGGCACGCGGCTTCGCCCCGTTCGCGATCACCGTCGCCGCCTGAGCCCGCGCCCCACGACTGCGGTCCTGCGGTACGTCCGCGCCCGCTCGCCCGACCGCGAACGTACCGCAGGGCCGCAGACGCCCGTCCGCCCGCCCGCCCGTCCGCCCGTCCGTCCGCCGCGCACGGCGCTTGCCGCGCGCGGCGTTTCGGCGCATCCTGTTCCCGTGGGACGAGATGGCGCGTAAGACGCCTCCGCGCGAGCAGACCGCGACGCCGCATCCGTGGCGGCGCGTGGCCGTGTGGGTCGCTGCGACCGCGGGCGCGGCCGTGATCGGTCTGGTCGTCACCGGAGTCGTCCAGTCGGGCGAGCACTGGTTCGCCGGAGCGACGACCTCCGGCCCGCCGGTCGCCGTGCATACCGACACACAGCCGGGCCTCGACGATGTGAGCCTGCCCGCCGGCCAGTCCCTCTCGCCTTCGGACGTGAAGACGTTGTCGGCGATGGATGTGCGCCACGAGGACGCGTGGCTCGTCGCCCATAAGCACGGCGTGGTCGCCAACGGCACGGAGGAGGCGCTCGCGGTGACCGGCAACCGGCAGGACCCGGTCCGCATCGTCGGGATGTCCATCACCAGCGAATGCAAGACGCCCTCGCGTGGGACGATCGTGCGGCAGGCCACCGGCCGCGGGGACGGCGTCAACTCGGAGAGCATGACCTTCTACCCGCAGGAGAGCGATCCCGGCCCGTTCGCGTTCTCCGCCGACGGCATCAGGAAGGACTACTTCCCCGCCCGGACGATCGTGCTGAAGCAGGGCGAGCAGGTCGTGATCGACGTGGACATCGTGCCCGGCCGCATGGATAGCGATCCCACCGACCCCACCGCCGTCCGCGTCTGCGACGTCGGGCTCAGGATGACCGTCCTGACCGGAGGCACGGAGACGACGGAAGCCGTCCCCGGCGGGCTGAGCGTGATGGACATCGAACCCGACGCCGCCGACGCGGACTACGGCCGCGCGTATGTCGGCACCGGCCTCTGCGACGCCTTCTACGCCGCACCGGCGGGCTGGAACGGCGATCCCGCCACGGCCTGCGGCCCTGGCCATGTCACGTATTGAGCGCGCTGGCCGCGGCCCGGGCAGCACCGACCTCAGCGCGGCCGCACCCCCGGCACCAGCGGCAGCACGGCCGCGAGCGCGACGAACGCGGTCGCGACCAGGAACGGCCCGAACGTTCCCCCGCTCTGACCCGCGAATCCCGCGACGGCGGTCCCCGCCGCCCCGCCCACGAGCCCGGCGGTGTTGAGCCAGCCGAACGCCTCCGCGGACTCGCCCTCGCCGAGCGACTCCGAGACCATCGCGTACAGCGTGGCGAGCGAGGGAGCGTAGCCCAGGCCCGAGAGGAACATGACGGCGAACAGGGGCAGCAGCGCCGTGATGAGCCCGGCCGCGGCCGTCGCGGCGGCCATCCCGGCCAGGATCAGCGCGAGCGTCCGCGGCCCCAGGCGCCGGTGGCCGAGCGCGAAGCCGCCGACCAGCGAGCCGAGGCTCGCGATCGCGATAGCAACGCCGACCAGCGGCCCCTCGTCGGCGAACCGGGTCACGAGCGCGATCTCCAGCGCTCCGAAGGACGCGACGAGCCCGAAGCTCGCGGCGACCGCCAGCCGCATCGACCGCACGGCGAGCACACGGCCGAACGGAGCGCGGTTGCGCTCGAGCCGCAGCCCGCCGAGGTGCGGGCTGAGCAGGAACCACAGGGTCCCGACGATCGCGACGCCCGCCGCGAGGAGCAGCGGGAAGGCGGTGGACACGGTGGTCGCCAGGAGGGTCGCCGCCACCGGTCCGAGGATCCAGATCAGCTCCTGCGCCGACGTGTCCAGCGCGAAGAGCGCGGGCACGCTCTCCTCCGGCGCCAGCCGCGGGTAGAGCGCTCGGACGACGGGCATGAGCGGAGGCACCGTCACGCCGATCACGAGGCCGAGCGCGATGAGCAGTGGAGGCTGCGGGCCGCCGAGCGCGAGCACCAGCATCGCCGCCGCGTTCACCGCGGCGAGCGCGGCGACCGTCGCCCGGACGCCGAGCCGCGCGGCCAGCCGGCTGGTCAGCGGCATGGCGACCGCCTGCCCGACGCTCAGGCAGGCGACCACCACCCCGGCCATGGCGTACGAGCCGGTCAGCCGCTCGACGTGCAGCAGCACGGCGAGGGACAGCATCCCGAGCGGGAACCGCGCGAGCAGCTGCGCCGCGGTGATGCGGGCGATACCGGGCAGACGGACGAGGTCGAGGTACGCGCTCACCCCGTCACTTGCCCACGCCGCCCGCGAGACCGCGGACGAAGTAGCGCTGGCAGACGAAGAACAGGATCACCATCGGGAGCGCGGCCATCACCATCCCGGCGAAGACCACGGGGTACTGCGTGCCGTTCTTCGACATGAGGTCCGCCAGGCCGACAGGCAGCGTCTGCACGCCCGTGCCCGAGGTGAACACCATCGCGAAGAGGTACTCGTTCCAGTTCTGCAGCACGTTGAGCACGATGGTCGTGATGACGATGGGCATGCTCATCGGCAGGATGATGCGCCAGAACGTGGCCGCCCGCGAGGCGCCGTCGATCGAGGCGGCCTCGTCGACCTCGCGCGGCAGGTCGAGCATGTACGCGCGCATCAGGAACACGGTGAACGGGATGCGGAACGCCGTGTAGAGGATGAGCAGGCCGAGGAACGAGTCGTACAGCCCCATCCCCTGGAACATCTTGACGAGCGGGATGAGCGCGACCGTCGGCGCCAGCATCAGGCCGGCGAGCACCAGCACGGTGAAGGTGCGGTTGAGCGGGATGCTCACCCGGGTCAGGCCGTACGCCGCCCACGCGCTGATCAGCTCGGTGATGAGCGTCGCGAGCACGGTCAGCGAGACGCTCGTGAACACGAAGTCGCCGACGCCCTGCCGCCACGCCGTCGCGAAGTTCTGCCAGATCGGCGACGCCGGCAGCGCGAACGGGTTGGTGAACAGCTCGGCGTTCGTCTTGAGCGCGTTCGTCACCATCCACAGCAGCGGGTAGAGCACCACCACGGCGAGCACGACCAGGAGGGTCCACATCGCCGCGACGCGCACGCCGCGGCCGAACCGGGCCAGGACTACCATTCCACTCTCCTCTTGCGCGAGTACGCGAGCTGCGCGACGGCGAGCACCAGCGTGATGACGAAGATCGCGACGCCGATGGCCGCGGCCGAGCCGAAGTCGTTCGTGACGAATCCCGCGTGATAGAGCCACGTGCCGAGCACCTGGCTCGAGTTGTTCGGGCCTCCGCTCGTCATCACCATCACCTCGTTGAAGACCTGGAAGGCCCCGGAGATCGTGACGATCATCATCAGGCCGGTCATCTCGCGCACGAGCGGCAGGGAGACGTCGAAGAAGCGGCGCACCGGCCCGACGCCGTCGAGCTGGGCC
Organism: Leifsonia naganoensis; assembly: GCF_013410615.1. NCBI lineage: Bacteria > Bacillati > Actinomycetota > Actinomycetes > Micrococcales > Microbacteriaceae > Leifsonia > Leifsonia naganoensis. Next base: position 2,580,419 of record NZ_JACCHJ010000001.1, on the reverse strand, counting down.
GCCTCGTACAGCTCCTGCGGGATGCGCTGCAGCGCCACCGAGAACAGCAGCACGCTGTAGCCGAACCCCTGCCACTGGCTCATCGCGATGATCGCGAAGATCGCCGTGCCCTCGTGCCCGAGCCACGCCTGCGAGAACTGACCGAGGCCGACGTTGTCGAGGAAGACGTTGAGCAGCCCGGTCTGCGGCTGGTAGACGAAGTAGAAGAGGAGGCCGGCGACGGTCAGCGAGATCGCCGACGGGATGAAGTAGATCGCCCGGAACGCCTTGCGCCAGCGCTCGCTGCGCACGCTCTCCACGATGGCGGCGAGGACCAGCGCGCCGAAGACCTGGAAGACGATCGAGAGCCCCGCGTACCAGGCGTTGTTGCCGAGCGCCCGCCAGAAGACCGGGTCGCCCGCGAGGTTCGTGTAGTTCTCGGTGCCGACGAAGGTCTGCTCGCCGCTGTAGATGTTCCACTTCAGGAAGCTGAAGAGGATGTTCTGCAGCAGCGGCCAGTAGACGAACACCGCCAGCACGGCGAGGGCGGGGATCAGCCACACCAGGCCGCGCCAGCTCGGCGCGCGCCGGCGACCGGAGCCGGGGGCCCCGGTCGCGGGGGCTGTGCCGCCGCGCTCGAGACGCGGCCGCACGGGAGCGGGCGGGGCCTGGGTGGTGGTCATTTCGCCTTCTCGGCGGCCTGACGCACGGCCTTCAGCGCCGCATCCGGAGTGAGGCTGCCCGAGACGAGGCCCTCGGACGCCGCCACCCACGCGTCGGCGACGTCGGGCACGTTGGCCATGTCGAGCCAGACGAAGGTGGTCTTCGCGTCGTTGACGAGCTTCGTGCCCTCGGCGACCGCCGCCGTGGCGTTCTGGTCGGTGACCGCGCCCTTCACGGCGCTCGGCTGACCGTACGGCGGCGAGGAGAGGGTCGTGGCGTTCTTCTGGTTCGTCGCGAACTTCATGAAGTCGAGCGCGAGGGCGGCGTTCTTGCTGCGCTGGTTGATCATGTAGCCCTCGGGAGCGGCCTCCAGCGTCCCCGCGTCGCCCTTCGCCGACGCCGGTGCGGGCAGCGGGAAGATCCCGAAGCCGTCGGCGTGCAGCCGGCTGTCGGCGGTGTTCACCGAGTCGAACTCGATGAGCTCCTGGTAGTACATGGCGGCCTTGCCCGTCGCCTGCTGCTGCTGCGCGGTCGTGTAGGTGACGCCGTTGGAGTTGGACGCGTCGCCGGTGCACTCGGTCACGAGCTGCTGGAACTGCTTCATGCCCTCCGCGTAGCCCGGGTCGGTGTACTTCGCGGTCTTCGGCGTGAGGTCGGCGTCGAGGGCCGAGCGCGGCACGTCGTAGGCGAAGAGCTGGCCGAGGTAGTGCAGGCCGGGCCAGCCGTCCTTGTTGCCGAAGGCGATGGGCACGTAGCCGGCGACCTTGATGGTCGAGCAGTCCGAGATCAGCTCGTCGAAGCTGGTCGGGACGCTCAGGCCGAGGTCCGCGAAGATCTTCGTGTTGTATCCCATGAACTTCGCGTCGTTGTAAAGCGGGACGCCGTAGTACTTGCCGTCGTACTTGAAGGCGTTCAGCGATCCCTCGCCGAAGGTGTCGCCCCAGGTCGTGCCGGGCGCGATCACCGAGCTGAGGTCGGCGGCGAGTCCGTTGAGGGCGAAGTTCTCACCCCAGTTCCCGGCGTAGCTGAAGTAGATGTCGGGCAGCGACTGCGACCCGATCAGGACCTTCTCCTTGTCCTTGATCGCGTTGTCGTCGGTCTCCTGCGCCAGGGTGATCTTCACCTGGGGGTGCTCGGCCTTGTATGCGGCCACGACGCCCTCGAAGTACGAGCTCATGGGGTCGCCCGCTCCCGCGGTCAGGATGCTCAGGCTGCCCGAGTAGTCGGGCTTGGCCGCGATGTCGGCGGCCGCGGTGCCGCCTCCGCCGGACGAGCACGCCGTCAGCGCGAGCGCCAGGACGCCCATAGCCGCCACCGTGATGGTTCTGGTCTTCTTCACGCTCATCTCCCGTCGTCCGGGTCGTGCGGAGGATGCCTGCCGCCGGACCCGTCTTTGGATCGGTTGGACCGGTCGCTCCGGACCGGTTGCGATGACTATACGGGAAATTGGTACCGGTATCAACATTGGATCAGGTTTTGGGGATACCGGCCCGGCCGATGGGCTATGCGGCGGGCGGCGCGACGCTCTCGCGGGCGACGAAGTCGGCCTCGAGCACGTGCGTCGCCGTCGGCGCCTCGCTTCCGCCGACGCGCGCCAGCAGACACTCGGCGGTGAGCGCGCCGAGCTGGTGCATCGGCTGCGCCACCACCGACATCGGCGGCGTCATCACGCTCGCCCACGAGCTGTCGTCGAAGCCGATCAGCGACACGTCCTCCGGACAGCGCAGCCCCCGCTGCCGCAGCGCGCGCAGCGAGCCGGTGAGCGCGTCCGTCTCCGTGGCGAAGATCGCGGTCGGCGGATCCGAGAGGGACAGCATCCCGAGCACCGCGCGCGTCGCCTGCGACTCGTTCTTGAGCACGTGGGTCACGAGGGAGGTGTCGAAGGGGATGCCCGCGCGCTCCAGCGCGTCGAGGTAGCCGAGCAGCCGCTCGCCGTCGCTCCACAGCGCGTTGTCGATGATGCGTCGCAGATCGTCGGCGTCGGCCGCGGGCTCGGTGGTCACCGGGCCCCACACGAACCCGATGCGGCGGTGGCCCTGGTCGATCAGCGAGGCCACGGCCTCCCGCGACGCTTCGCGGTTGTTGATGACGACGGCGTCCGCGTCCACCGCGTCGACCAGACGGTCGAGGAGCACGAGCGGGATCTCGCGCTTGGCGACGATGTCGAGGTGCGGCAGCGGATCGGTGCGGCCCGCCGCCGGCGCGAGCGCGATGCCGTCGACCTGCTTGTCGACGAGCACCTCGATCGCGGCCTCCTCGAGCTGCAGGTTCTCGTCCGTGCTCAGCACGATGACGTCGTAGCCGGCCGTGCGGGCGGCGTCGCTGAAGCCGCGCAGCACGCCCGCGAAGAACGGGTTGCCGACGTCCGCCAGCACCAGGCCGAGCGTGCGGGTCTCGCCGGTGGTCATGCTCCGGGCGATCGAGTTGGGCCGGTAGCCCAGCTCCTTCGCGACGGCCAGGATGCGGTCCCGGGTCTTCGGGCTCACCGAGCCGTAGCCGCCGAGGGTCCGGGCGACGGTCGCACGACCGACTCCGGCGGCCTCCGCCACCTCCGAGATCGTCGGCGACGGCGTCCGCTCGCGCTCCGTGGACATCGCCACCCCTTCCTTGTCGCGGGGCGGCGTCCGCGTCATCCGAGCTCGACGGCCGCCACTCCTCCGATCGGGCCGACGGCCTCGACGGCGCCCTCGCTGTCGCGTCCGTGGCCGAACGCTCCCTCGACGGTGCACTGCCGTGCCGCGAACTGCGCGGCCCGGCGCATGGACCGGTGCAGGGCCACGCCACTGGGCCGCTCGTTCCTGCGCCAGCCGGATCGCAGCAATTCAACCACGAACGCCGCGAGGTAGGCGTCGCCGCAGCCCATCGTGTCGACGAAGGGCCCCGGCACCGGCGCCGAGTCGGAGTAGTAGTAGGCGTCGCCGTCGAACAGCACCGCCCCCGCCGCCCCCTGCGTCCCCAGTACGAGTTTCGGGCCGTGGGAGGCGATGCGCCGCAGTTCCGCCCAGACCTCGGTGCGCGTGAGGTCGCCGCACGAGACGAGCGCCAGGTCCACCCAGGGGCCGACGGCGTCGAGGTATTCCGTGGTTCGGAACTCCGGCTCCGTCGAGAAGTCGTACGACCGCAGCACCCGCGTCGGCGCCAGCTTCGGCAGCTCGGCGACGGACGCCGAGTACGCGCTCGAGTGCACGAGTGAGAAGCCGGCGGCGTACCGCACGTCGTCCGCATCCAGCTGCAACGGATCGCTGATCGTGACGCCGCCCTGGTTCCAGCCGAGGAACCTCCGCTCCCCCTCCACCGTCTCGATCTCGGTCACCCCGTTCGGCCCGGGGCGCACCGGGGAGCGCGAGGTGTCGACCCCGCAGTCCTCGATGGCGCCCCGGACGAAACGGCCGCGCTCGTCATCGCCGAACACCCCCAGGTACGCCGCCTCGGCGCCGAGTTGCCGGGCGAACACGGCGACGTTCACCGCGTTGCCGCCCGGGTACTCGATGCCGCGGTCGACGAACCGGTCGACGATGTTGTCCCCGAAGCCGAGGACGCGCAGGTCGCTCATCGCATCCCGCTCAGTACTCGACGACGCGGTAGTAGCGGCGCAGGTCGAGCGAGTGGTCGCGTGCCTGCGCGAGGTGCTTGCTGAACCGGTCGACGACGGCGTCCGCGACCATCGGCGAGAGCAGTCCGCGGAACTCGTCGCTCACTCCCGGCAGCGCGTAGTCCTTGGTGTCGATCACCGTCACGTCGTCGCTGTAGGTGGTCGCGAACGAGTGGACGCGGTCCATCAGCGGCCGGGTCTCGTCCTCGCCCACGAAGAGCAGCAAGCTGGTGTCCTTCTCGATCAGCTCCAGCGAGCCGTGGAAGAACTCGGCGGCGTGCACACGGGTCGTGCGCAGCCACTGCATCTCCTCGAGGATGCACATCGAGTAGAGGTAGGTGAACCCCCACAGGTTCCCCGAGCCGACGAGGAAGTGGTAGTCCGTCTCCGCGTGCTTCTGCGCGAACGCCTGGCCGACCGCGTCGGCCTGCGTGGTGACCGCGACCAGGGCCTCCGGGATGTAGTCGAGGTCCTGCACCAGGCGGTCGTAGCCCTCGAACTCGCCGCGGGCGGCGAGGAACGCGGCGCCGAACAGCAGGAACTGCACGTCGAAGGGCCACGCCTTCGGAGCCGAGAGCAGCACCTCGTCGACGGCGGTGGCGATCGGGCTCTCCGGGTAGCCGGTGAAGCCGATGGTCAGGGCGCCCTTCTCGCGGGCGAACTCGACGCAGTCGAGGATGTCCTCGGTCGTGCCCGATACGGAGGCGAAGATCGCCACCGAGTCCGGTCCGAACTGCGGGTCCGGCGCAAGGACGAACTCCTTGCCGATGACCGTGCGCACCGGGAAGTCGGAGCGCGTCTGGAAGAAGCGCTCGTACGGCAGGGCCGCGGCATAGGTGCCACCGGCGCCGATGAAATAGATGTTCTTCCAGTGGCCGGCCTGGATGCGCGCGACCAGCTCCTCGATCTGCGGCCGGAGCGCCACGGTGCTCCTGACCTGCTCCAGGAATTCCTCTTCATTGAAGCCCAGCATCTGTCTCCCTCCACCGACCCACTTATTGGTACCGGTATCAATGTGTCTCAATGGTGGCATGGATGGGAGGTGGAAGCAAGGCGTGGCCTCCTCCGTTCGTCCTCGCTACGCTTGGCGCCCGCGCACGGAGTGAGACAACTCTCGGCTCGAGAGTGCGACGAACGTGAGTGGGCCCGGGATACGCCAACTGGACCCCGGTTACAAGCCGTGCGAATCCGCGGCCGCAGACGATGGTCGCGACTCCCAGCGCGGCGCTGACCGCGACGACTGTGGGAGCATCCGGTCCGAGGGGGCGAAGATCGGTCCCCCGGCGCCTATGGGGCCACCGCCAAGAGGCGGCTTGAGACTGCTGTGCGTTCTCAGAGGGTTTGCTGTACTCCACCGTGATTGTGCCGCTAGTCCGGCTAATGGGCGCGCCGTTGAGGCCGGACGTGCGGGCCCCTGGGGTGAGGCCGGCGTTGGTGGCGTAGGTGTCGAGTTCTCGGAGGGTGGTGACTCGGCTGGTTTCGCTGACAAATCGGGTCGTGCCGTTGTCGATCCAGCAGTGGTCGATGGTCCAGGCTTCGTGGTCCAGGGTGGAGAAGCTGACGAGGGCTCGTTTGCCGTCGGGGTAGGGCACCGAGTAGGTGATGTCCGTGCGGGGACCGTGCATCGATTGCACGAATTCAGCGTTGTGGGTTTCCACAATGAGCGTTCCGCCGGGCCTCAGCGCCTTCGCGGCGTTGACGAAGACGCGAGCTTGATCGTCCGGTTTCGTGATCATCGAGATGGTGGCGCACACGCACAGGATGATGTCGTAGTCGACGCCGTAGTGGTCGTAGACGATGTCACCGCGCGTGCCAGTGACGCGGCCGGCGGTGTCGGCGTCCTCGAGTTGGGCGAGCATCTCGGTGCTGATGTCGATGCCGTGATACTCGACGGGTTGGCCGCCTTCTGCAAGTCGTTCCGCCAAGGGCAGGGCGACGCGGCCGGTACCCACGCCCAGCTCGAGCACGCGTTTCCCGCCGCCGACGTGTCCAGAGAGCCACGCGAGTTCGCCTGGACCGATCGTCGTCCGGGGGAAGATCGTGTCGTAGATGTCGGCGAAGTCGGCGCCGTAGTGGAGGTACGAGGGCGTGGTGCTTGCGGTCATGAGTCTCCATTTGAAGATAGAAGGAATTGAGTTGAATTCGGGGGTTACCGTCCGCGCGGCCCGCGGCACGTCGCTCCTGCGTACTTGCCCGGGGCTGATGGTGAGCGTTTGGCTCGATGTTTCTGGCATGCTCGAACGATCGCGCCTGCCGTGTATCCGACCAGCGCGGCGAGTCCCTCGCGCCATAGCGGGCCTGGCCATCCGATCAGGATCGAAGCGGTGATGGTGAGCAGACTGGCGGCGATGAAGGCAGCGAAGGGGTACTTGATACTTGCTGGGGTTCGAGCCCATTCGTCGCGTCGAATGAGGTCAGAGAAGTAGCCCATCGCGCCCCCTTTCGCTCGCCGGAGACTCGCCGGCAGTGGGAGGAGGCGTTGGCGGTGTCTTATCCAGCTGATGAGCCTTCGAGATGAACAGAATCTCGGGATCGACCGACTCGTCGTAGCCGCCGTGGAGCGTCACGAGGAACTGGACGGCAGCGATTTCGGGGTCCTCTCGTTCGCGGGCCAACCGTAGGACATAGTCGCGTAGGCCGATGTAGGCGGGCCCTGTTTCGATCGCATCGACGTCCCGCTCCTGGATGAGCGGGAGGAGGTCGCTGGTCATGTCGAAGATGGACTTCCTGAGTCTGCGCTGAGGAGCCCAGATGTTGTCGAGGAGGCTGCGCTTCTGTGGCTCGATCGTGTGCATCCAGGGTGTAGGTTGACCGTCGCAGCGGATGAATCGATGAAGCGGTTCGTAGTCGTGTATGGCCGGTCGTGGTGCGAAGAAGCTCCACATTGGTATCAAGGCTGCGGAGTCTTTTGCCCGGATCCGCGCGTATGCTCCTCCGGGCATTTGCTGGAGCACGGTGATGGTCAGCATGGATGCGGCAACCCCGACGACGGTCGCTAGCGTGATGCCCTTATGCCGCACCATGTACCGGCCTGCCCTTCAAGAAGTCGATGGTGATGTTGGCCAGGTCAGCTGCGAGGTGCGGCATGGCGATCATCGAGTCGTGCTTGCCGTCGACGACGACGAGATCCAGGTCCGCGTGAGAGGGATCGCGCGTGGCCTCGACGAGCTCCTCCTGGTGCTTTCGTTGGTCGTCGAGTTCGACCGTCGCCTTGGACGCGACGACGAGGCAGGGGATCGGGGTCGTGAAGAGTGTGATCGGCTGGTCGGGCAGCGATCGGAGCAGCGCCGCGTACTCCCGCTGTGCGGCACGCCACATGCGGTGGTTGCGCTCCTGAGCTACCGCTCTTTTCCTTGAGTGAGCGGGGAGGTAGCGGGTGGGGGGAGTGCCCGGATTGAGCGGGCCGAGCCCAAACGACGTGATCCTTCGCTGTGTGGCGAACGCGTCAAGGAGCTTTCGTTGCTCCTTCATGGACAGTGAGCCGTCGGTGAACTGGTTAATGTTCGTGCTGTCAATGAGGACCAACGCATCGACGTAGCCGGGATACCGGTTTACGAGGAGGCGTGCGATTTCCCCGCCCATCGAGTGGGCGGCGATGACCAGGCGCTGGTCTGGTAGTCGCAGATGGTCGATGAGCGATTTGAGGTCGTCGACCGCGGCGTCTAAGTTCCACTCGGCTTCACGTTGTGGGGAGAGTGTGCTTGCGCCGTAGCCAGCGCGCTCATACGCGACGACGCTGAAGTCCGTCTTCTGCGTGAGCGAGTCGGCGTACCACTGATACATCTCGATCGACGCGGCCAATCCTCCTTCGAAGACGACGAGCGTGTCACCGACGCCGGAGCGGCCCTGGTAGGCGAGGGTGTTGCACGAAGAAGCGGTGATCTGTTCCCAGCCGAGAGGAAGCTCACGTAGCGAAAGTGATCGAGCGACGTTTGCCACCGCTAGCCCACCGATCGCTACTGCGCTCGTTGCGACCGCAGTGCGCGGGACGTCTCCCGCCGGCCTGTGGACCTGGAGGCCAGGGTGAGCAACGTAGTTGATGGCCGGGTGCACACCGGCGAATGCCCATGCGAACCGGCCCAGTCCCATCGCGTAGCCGTTCACCAGGTGAAAGGCGATTGCTGAGGCGGAGTAAAGACGCGTGATCGCCGGCGCCGGAAGGAGCGCGAGCGGATAGCTCACCTCCCAGGCAACGGTGCCCCATGTCGCGGATTTTGCGAGTTTCGGGTGTCGGTCGAAGAATTTCCAGAGTCGTTCATGGCCGTATCCCTGCGTGCGGAGGACGCCCGTGATGGCGCTTCCTTCGCGCCATTCCTTCCCGAAGAGCTTGGCCACGCCGGCGACTGCGTAGGAGAGGGTTCCCTGCAACGCCGTGTACCACAACGCGGCATCTTGAACGCGTGGGTTGGTCGAGAGACGCGCTATCGCGGCAGGAGCAAGGATCTGCGTTGTCGCTTGATCTGCCCCATCGGAGCCGTAGCGGTTGTAGAAGGCCAGAAGGCCCTCGGAGACCGCTAGCTGCGCGCCCGCTATGCCTCGGATGATGTGGGCTGCGCGAGATTTTGGGGTGGGGGCGACGGTTAGGAGAGTTCCGGCCAGGACTCGGCTGGAGTGCAGGGCGACTAATGCCCACTTGCGATCGAGCGCCCGGAAGATCGCGCGCCCGATCACGGTCTTGCCGGGGTCCTGGCGGTTGATCTTTGACGCGCGTCGGACACCGTCATCGTTGAGTTCTCGATGGTCGGCTAACGCCTCCAGGCTGCTCACGGCACAGCTGAAGCCGGCGAACCGCTCACCAGTGGTGAGGGCTCGCCGGCGACGTGCACCGGAGCTCATGTCGGCAGAATTACGGAAATACAACACGACTCCGATGCTCAGTGTTCAGCCACCGCGAATGACGTTCTTGACCATCTCGCCCACGAACCATCCTCCTTGGAGGGCGCCAAAGGCCATGGCAAGAGTCGGGGTAGCCAGGACCGCCGCGTCAGGCTTCCGCGTGATCGTCATCCGCTCCAGGGAGACACCCGCGCCCGACGTCTGGTCTTCGATTGCTTGTAGCAGCATGTCAGTCGTGTCCTAGCCGAAGCACTTGTTGAAGACCGTGTACATGCCGAAGCCGATCGCGGCAAACGCCACAACCGGACATGCGAGAACGGGGGCGCTTTCGCTGGGCATGACCTGAACTCGAGACCCTCCCGCGGTGCTTTTCGCGTTGGCGTTGACGTATCCGAGTACGTTGCTCATCTTGTAGCTCCTTTTCATTCCGGTGCCGATCAGGCGGACCGCACCGGTTCGTATGACTTCGTTGTGATTCGTGGATGAAGGGCTAGCCATGGCCGAGGCGGACCGCGGGGGCTGCCATCTGAGGTTGTGGCGGACACCGAATTCCTTTCGCTGTGGTCTACGCGGGGCGGGAGATGAGGTCTTTGACGCGGAGTCTTTGGTCGTACTGGATGACGCCGAGTTGGAACGCGGCGATCGCCAGTCGCAGGATCAGCGCGCCGATCACGAACAAGCCGATCGCGATAAGGGCCCCGGCCCAGGGGTTGAGCGCTCCGGTCGCGTTCAGGAGCAATGCGGTCATGGGTGCAGTGAACGGGAAATAGGTCAGGATCGCCACGACGGGGCTGTCAGGTGTCATGAGGATGGTGGTGATGAAGTAGAGCGGCGCGATGGTGACGATCACGACGGCGCTGTAGAACGGCGCGGCATCTTTGGCCGACGGCATGGCTGCCCCGATCAGGACCAAGACAGCGGCAAGGGTGAGCAGACCGCCCATGAGGAGTGCGAGCCCAAGCCCGACGCGCACGGGGTCCACGACGATCGTGTCGATCCCGAGGAAGCTGAGGTCTACGGTCGGTGCGGCGGCAGCGTAGAGCAGCACCCCGGTGATGACGAAGATCCCGATCTGTACCAGACCCAGCAGGGCGAGGGCGAGGATCTTGCCCTGGATGAGGGCGCGGGCGGGGAGGGAGACGAGGATCATCTCGCTGATCCGGTTTTCCTTCTCCTCAACGGCGGAGTTCAGCATCTGGTTGCCCAGCAGTGAGACGATCAGGATCAGCAGTACGGCGAGCAAGGCGGGCAGGATCATTGCGGAGATCCCTCCGGAGGGTGCACCGTCGGTGTAGGCGTGGATCGTCGTTGCCGGCGTCGTTCGAACCAGTTCTGCGGTGCTCGGGTCGAGGGTGCTGTCGATGCTGAGGGTGAATAGTTCACGGGCGAGGGTCGTGTAATCACTGTTGCCGAATGGGCCGCGGTCAGCCGCGTGGATCTCGACAAGCTCCGTGCTGGGGTTGGTTGGATAGTGGAGGTATGCGGTGAGCTTCCCGTCCTTCGTGCGCTCTTCCGCGTCCGAGCCCGCCGGGCGCCCTCCCAGACGCGCCGCTGCGGCCTCGGAGATGATTCCCGAGTCGTCTGAGTATTCGAAGCTGACGGGCTCCGACGTCTCGGGGGTGGAGGTGCCCGCCCAGGTCATCACGGCGATCATTGCCGCCATCAGAGCGGGAAGAAGGAGGGCGGCGATCCAGAACTGTGGCCGGCGGATTGTCCTGGTGAGTTCGAACCGGGTGACGATACGGACCTGATTGGCGCTCATGCGTAGACCTCCTCGTTGGCAGCGCCATAGAGGCTGACGAACACCTGATCCATCGACACCCGTTTCGGTTCATACGCAACCGGACGTGCATCGCCGGCGACCAGGGCAGCAAGGATGCCCTCATCCGTCGCGCCAGCGCTCGGAAGGAGCTCGACGACGTCGCCGACGCGACGTGCAACGGTGTAGAGCGGCGACTCCGGCAGTTCTCCCAGCAGTCGAGTCGCGATCGTTCGGGCGCCGTGGGCGTCCTGGATCTCCTGGATCGTCCCGTACGCTGCCGCGCACCCTGCTCGCAGCAGGAGTGCACGGTCACACAGCCGCTCGACTTCGTCCATGTTGTGGGTGACGAGGATCACGGTCGCTCCCGCCGCCTTGCGTTCGGCGATCAGATCCATCAGCAGCTGTCGATTGACCGGGTCCAACCCCTTCGCGGGCTCATCGAGGATCAGCAGGCCCGGGTCGCCCATGATGGCTACGCCCAGCTGGACCTTCTGTTGCTGACCGCCGGAGAGCTTCTCCAGTCGCATCCGTGCCCGGTCAGCGAGCCCGACGCGCTCCAGGTAGGTTTCCGACCAGGCGCGGGCCTCCTTGCGACCCAATCCCTTGATCTCGGCGAAGTACGTCATCACGTCGAGGACGGTGTCCTTGCGATACAGACCGCGCTCCTCTGGGAGGTAACCCACCCGCGCGCGAGCTCCTGGACGGAACGTCTGGCCATCGATGAGCAACTGGCCCCCGGTGGGCTGCAGCATTCCGAGTAGTGCGCGCAGCGTCGTGGTCTTGCCGGAGCCGTTGCTGCCGAGAAATCCGAAGGTTTCCCCGGACGCGACCGAGAACGAGAGATCATCTATGAGCACTCGGTCCCCGAAAACCATCCGGAAATTCGAGACGTCTACTCGCATACAGCCCCTCGCCTTTGATTGCCGTTCCACAGTCCAGACCGCGATCGTGTCGCGTGTGCCAGCATGTCCGGATCGCTTTTCGAGCGTATGAGCCTTCGGATCTCACACGGGGGCAGACTGGCGATTCTGCAGTACCGGTCAGCGTCCGGTTAAGCAGTTGAGGCACGGCCTGCGTAGTCACGGCCATGGTTTACGCGTCCCGCACACAGAAGGTGGAGCACAGCCTGGACCGAGCTCAGGTGTGAGGTGACGCCGGCTTCAGGTCCGCGTCGATCCGAGTGCCGGCGCGGCCAGATTGAAGTGGGTGCGGAGCGCGTCGAGGGCGGCGAGGTGGCCGACCATGCCGTGGACACCGGGGCCTGGGGCTACGGCACTGGAGCAGTGGTAAACACCGCGGACGGGTGTGCGCCAGGGCGCGGGGTGGAGAGTAGGGCGCCTGGCGAACGCAAGCCCCCGGGTGGTGCCGGCGAGGATGTCTCCACCGATCAGGCTCGGGTTGAGCGCTTCGAGTTCGGCGGGGCGCGTGGCTGTGATGGACAGGATCACGTCGCGGGCACCAGGTGCGAACTCTTCGATCCGGTCGAGGATCTGCTCCGTCATGTCGAGGGGGCAACCCGCGGGGACGCGAGTGTACGCCCAGGCCGTGTGGCGGCCGCGTCCGCGGGACGGGTCTACGACGGTGGGTTGTGTGAGCATTACAAAGGGCTTTGCGGGCAGGCGGCCGGCGGCCACCTCGCGTTCCGCGTGCCGGAGCTCAGCTGCTGGGCCGCCGAGGTGCACGGTCGGGGACTGCCTCACCTCCTGGTTCAACCACGGCAGCGGCTCCGACAGAAGCAGGTCGAGCTTGAACACGCCAGGTCCAGGGAAGAGCGTCCTGCGAGCTCGCGTTCGTCGACCGGGGCCTGTGGCGAGTATTCGCTCGGCGTCTCGGGCGGAAGTCGCCAGGAGGACGACGTCCGCTGGCGGCAGATCGTCCCAGTGGCGGACGGGCCGCTGGAGGTGCAAGACGCCTCCGTGTGCGCGAAGGTCAGCGACGAGAGCATCGGCCAGGCGCCCCGCCCCACCGATCGGGAGCGGCCATCCGCTCGTGTGCGCGAGGACGCCGAGCACCAGACCCACGCTGGCGGAGCTCGCCCCGCCGAGTGGCGCACCGGAATGAGCGGCCACGCCGGCGAACAGTGCTGCCGCGCGACCATTCGATGGGCGGGGATGACCGAGCAGGGCCCGCACGATTCCCTGCGCCATGGGCAGCGCAGTCCACGGCTTGAGGGCGGTGCGTAGGACGGGCTGGGTTGCAACGGCACTGACTTGGATGGGGTGGTCGACAGCGATCGAGAAGAGTCGCCGCCACGCGTCTCCGTCAGCGCCGAGCGAGTCGATCGTGCGTTCAAGGTCGCGGTAGGCGATGGTGGCGGCGCCGCGCGGGAGCGGGTGGGCGTAGGAGATATCCGGTGTCACGTATGGGACCCGTTCGAGGGCCGCCCATTCTGTGAAGAAGGGCGAAGCGGCAACGAAAGGATGCACGGCAGACCCCAGGTCGATCACTGCTCCGGTCTCGCCGAACTCCGTCGACCGCAGAGCACCGCCGTAGTCGGCGGTCGCCTCGAATACCTCGACCGGGACTCCTGCTCGAGCGAGCGTCACGGCCGCAGCCAAACCATTCGGGCCGCTTCCAACCACCACAGCATTCATATCGTGCAGAGGTTACATTGAACATCTGCTCATACGATATGAGAATTCCCGCTGGCACCTGCGCTTGCCCGCTGGGTCGACGGGCACTCGAGGACCTGGAAACGCTGATCCCCGCGATCGGCCTCACGTCGGTCGATGATGTCGAGGCCCTCTACGAGACCTTCTATCCCGGCGATGAGCTGACAGCGCGGACGGCCACCATCATCCAGGCCGTCCTCGACCAGGACGCCCCGAAGCCGGCTGCCCCGGCGCGCCCCGATCTCGGATAGCGACGCCGGGGCAGCCCTGTGGAGCTACTTCTGCAGCACCGGCTTCCACGCACCCGTCGCGACAGCGTCGTCCTGTGCGTCGGCGCCGAACCGGTCGAGGCGGAACGTCTCCAGGACGGGCGACGGTGTTCCGGTGAGGATCTCCTCCGCGGCGAGCTCGCCCAGCGCGAGGCCGAGGGTCGCGCCCGAGTGGGTGAACAGGGCGTACAGGCCCGGGATCGACGGCACCGGTCCCGCGACCGGCTCGCCGTCGCCGGGGATCGGCTTCAGGCCGGCGCCGACGCGTGCAGCGGTGAGCGTCGGGTGCCCGGCGAGGACCTTCGACGCCTCCTCGAGAAGGCCGGCCACCGACTCCTCGGGCACGGTGATCGTGCCGTCGTCCGCGACGGAGGTCGACTGCTCGGCCCAGTCCGCGTCGAGCACGAGACGCCCGTCCGGGGTCGGCCGCACGGCGACGCGCGGGGTGTTGAGCACCGTGGTCACCCCGGCATCCACGGGCTCGGTGAACACCACGAAGGCGGTCGGGGTCGCGTCCGGGACGGTCACGCCCAGAGCGGCGAGCTGCGCGGGGACGCCAGGCCCCGTCGCGAGCACGACGTGGTCCGCGGCCAGCCGGGTGCCGTCCGCCAGGATCACTCCGGCCGCGGCTCCGTCGACGACGTCGACCCGCGCCTGCCCGGCATGCTCGACGACCGTCGCACCGTCCGCCACGGCCTCCGCGATGAGCGCGGCGATGAGGTCGGGCAGACTCACCCACCCCTCCCCCGCGTTGAAGATGGCGCCTTCCTCGGCGACGGACGCGGGGTCGACATCCGGCGCGAACCGCGCGATCTCGCTGCGGTCGACCCAGATCGAGTCGTAGCCGTTGGCCCGCTCGAAGGCGAAGGTGTCGCGGAAGCTCTCGCCTTCCCCGGCCCACTTGAGCGCGCCGTCGAACCGGAGGTACCCCTGGCTGTCGGGGTGCTGCTCGCGCCAGGTGCGGTAGCGGTCGAGCGCGATCAGCCGCAGGTAGTGGTACTCGGGGGTGCGATCGCCGGAGGAGTTCAGCCACGCGATCGAACGACCGGAGGCGCCGTCGGCGAGGGACCCCGCCGTGACGAGCGTCACGTCGGCGCCGCCCCTGGCCAGCTGGGCGCACGTCGAGGCGCCGAGGATCCCGCCGCCGATGACGACGACGCGGGGACGGATGGATGCGGTGGTCATGGTGCTCACTTTCGGTTCCAGGTGTGGATGGTGTCGATCAGTTCGAGGACGGCGAGACTGTCCCGCGGGTCGACGGGGAGCGGCGAGCCGCCACGCAGCGACCCCGCGAGCCGGCGGTAGAAGTCGGCGTAGTCGCCCGGTTCGAGCGGCAGGCCGTCGTGGTGGGCGTCCGTGCCGAGACGGGCGGTCGTGCCGGCGACGCCGAGCCGCGGGTCCCCCGGACGCATCCCGGCGCCGAGCTGATCCTCCTGCGGGTCGAGCCCCCACGAAAGGAATCCGCCAAGGGATCCCAGGGCGCGGAAGCGCGGGCCCGAGAGCGGTGCCACCGCGCTCATCCAGAGGTGGCTCGTGGTCCCGGAGTCGTGGTCGAGCACGACGAAGACGTCGTCCTCGGCCGCTCCTCCGCGACGGTTCCGGACCTCGGCGTGCGCGACGGCGGCCGGCCCGAACAGCAGGAGGGCCTGGTCGATCAGGTGGGCGCCGAGATCGAGCAGCACGCCACCGCCGTCCCCCGCCGCGGTGGTCGCCTTCCAGGAGTCGCCGGCGGAGGGCATCCACCACTCGAACCGCGACTCGAAGCGCCGGACGTCGCCCAGCGCACCCTCCGCGACGAGCCGGCGCAGCGTCACGAAGTCGCCGTCCCAGCGGCGGTTTTGGAAGACGGTGAACGGGACGCCGACCGCGTCGGCCCGCTCGATCAGGGCCCGGCCGGACGCGGCGTCGGGGCTGAACGGCTTGTCGACCACCGTCGCGATCCCGGCATCGATCGCCGCGGTCGCGTGGGCGACGTGGAGCGGCGTCGGCGAGGCCACGACCACGAGGTCGAGTCCGGGATGCGCGAGCAGCGCCTCCACGTCGGCGACGGCGATCGCGCCCGGGTGGTCGGACGCGAGGCGGTCGGCCTGCGACGTCACGACGGCCGCCAGCTCGAAGGCGGGGTCCGCCGCGAGGAACGGGGCGTGGAACACGCGCCCGGCGACGCCGTAGCCGATCAGTCCGACCCGGATCGCATGCCCGTCGCTCACAGCACCTCCGACAGGAAGCGCTGGAGCCGCGGGCTCTGCGGCCGGTCGAACAGGTCGTCGGGGCGGCCGGCCTCCACGACGCGACCTTCGTCCATGAAGACCACCTGGTCGGCGACCTTGCGGGCGAAGTTCATCTCGTGGGTGACGACGACCATGGTCATCCCCCGGCGGCCGAGGTCGGCCATGAGGTTGAGGACGCCCTTCACGAGCTCGGGGTCGAGCGCGCTGGTGACCTCGTCGAACAGCATGACCTCCGGCTCCATGGCGAGCGCGCGGGCGATGGCGACGCGCTGCTGCTGACCGCCGGACAGGTCGCGCGGCCGGTGGTCCATCCGCTCGCCGAGGCCGACCTCGGTCAGGCGCTCCTCCGCGATCCGCTGGGCCTGCTCCCGGGGAAGCTTCTTCACCGAGCGCAGCGCCAGCGTGACGTTCTGGAGGGCGGTGTGGTCGGGGAAGAGGTTGAAGTGCTGGAAGACGAGCCCGATCCGCCGACGGAGGGTGTCCGGCTTCGTCCCGAGGATGCTCTCGCCGCCGAGCCGCACGTCGCCGCTCTTCGGCTCGTGCAGACGGTTGACGCCGCGGAGCATGGTCGACTTGCCCGAGCCCGACGGGCCGATG
Source organism: Leifsonia naganoensis (assembly GCF_013410615.1). Classification (NCBI taxonomy): domain Bacteria; kingdom Bacillati; phylum Actinomycetota; class Actinomycetes; order Micrococcales; family Microbacteriaceae; genus Leifsonia; species Leifsonia naganoensis. Next base: position 2,563,878 of record NZ_JACCHJ010000001.1, on the reverse strand, counting down.
ACGCAGGTCGTGGTGCCGGGGGCGACGGCGATGGAGACGCCGCGGAGCACCTCGATGTCGCCGTACGCCATGGTCAGGTCGACGAGCTCGAGGGACGAGCCGCGCAGGTCCGCGCGGGTCTGCGCGGGCAGAGGAGAGGTGTAGGTCATGTGTTGCTCCCGAGGGTGATCGGCGCAGGGGTCTGCACCTCGTCCAACTCATCCAGACCGCTCTTGGGCGGGGCCGGCCGGCGGCGCCCGGTGCGGAACCGGTTGTCGAAGTGGTTCACGACATGGGTCAGCGGAACCGTGATGACCAGGTAGAAGAGTCCGGCCAGCACCAGCGGCGACAGGTTGCCCGTCAGCACGGCGGCGTCCTGCCCGACGCGGAACAGCTCGCGCTCCCCGACCAGCAGGCCGAGGAAGTAGACGAGGCTGGAGTCCTTGACGATGGCGATGAACTGGTTGACCAGGGCGGGCAGCACCCGGCGGATGCCCTGCGGCACCACGACCAGGCGCATCGCCTTGCCGTAGCTCAGGCCGAGCGCCCGGCACGCCTCCAGCTGGCCGCGCTCGACGCTCTGGATGCCGGCGCGGAAGATCTCGCCGATGTACGCGGCGGCGATCAGCGACAGCGCCAGGATGCCCAGCGGATAGGGCGACGGCCCGAAGATCGACTGCGAGAACCGTGCGAAGCCCTGCCCGATCAGCAGGATGGTGAGGATCGCGGGCAGGCCGCGGAACACGTCGGTGTAGATGCGCGCGGGGATGCGCAGCCAGCGCGACGTGGAGATCCCCATGACGGCGAGGACCATGCCGAGCACGACGCCCAGCACGGTCGCCGCGGCGGAGATGATCAGCGTGTTCACCAATCCGACGGTCAGCAGCTGCGGGAAGACCTGCAGCATCGACGGGATGTCGAAGAAGGTGTGCGAGATGGTGTTGAGCCAGTCCATGGGGATTCTCCCTGTCGGCCTACTTGGTGGGGGTGGGGGTCGAGGTCTGCTCGGCCGTGGGGAGGTACTGCTCGGGCATCGGGGAGCCCGGGAACCACTTCTGGTAGAGCGTCTTCCAGGTGCCGTCCTCCATCGCCGCGTGCAGGGCGGTGTCGAGGGCCTTCTTCAGCGCCGGGTTGCCCTTGGCGATCGCGAAGCCGGCGGGGGCGTCGAACGACGGGATGTCCTCGGCGTCCTTCAGGTCCGGGTACTGGGCGATGTAGCTCTTCAGCGCCTCGTAGTCGAGGAAGTGCGCGTCGATCGAGCCGCTGTTGAGCGCCGAGACCGCTGCGTTGTTGTCGGGGAAGCGGACCAGGTCGGCCTTCGGGAAGTTCTTGACCGCGTAGGTCTCCTGCAGGGTTCCCTGCACGACGCCGAGTCGCTTGCCCGCGAGGTCCTTGGAGGAGTCGATGCCCGAGCTCTTCGTGGTGAGCACGCTGAGGTAGCCGGCGAGGTAGCCGTCGGAGAAGTCGACCGTCTTCTTGCGCTCGTCGGTGATGCCGATGGCGGCGACGCCGACGTCGAACTGGTGGTTGGCGACGGCGGAGAGGAGGCCGGAGAAGTCCTGGCCGGTGAAGACGGCCTTCCCGAGGTGGGCGCGCTTGGCGACGTCGGTGAACAGCTCGACGTCGAAACCGGTGAAGTTCCCGCTGGCGTCGGTGAAGGTGTACGGCTTGGCATCGCCCAGGCTGGCGACCCTGACCGTTCCCGCCTCGATCAATCCGTAGGGGTTGTCCTTCGTGGCGGTGCCCGAGGCCCCGCCCGAACTGCAGGCGGCGAGGACGAGGGCGGCGGTGGCGGCGGCCGCCAGGAGTCCGGCGGGCCGGAGGAGAGTGCGTCGTTTCACTGCGGGGTCCAATCGTGCGTTGGGCGGTTCGGCGGGGACGCGAAAGGAGCGATCCTCATCGATCTGTGTGGTTGCAGAGACCGGTCTCAGTCACTTACGCTGAGACCGGTCTCAGTTGGTTTTCTGGGACTGTACCCGACACTTCGCGGGTTCGTCAATACGATGATGTTTGCGATATGCGGCGAGATGGAAACGGAAGGCGGCGTCGATGAGCCCCCAGCACCCGGCGAGACGTGCGGCGACAGTGGCGGACATCGCCCGGGTCGCGAAGGTGTCCAAGGCGACGGCGGCGAGAGCGCTCGGTGAGTACGGCCAGGTGAGCCAGGCGGTCCGCGACCGCGTGCTAGCGGCCGCAGAGGAACTCGACTACCGCCCGAACGCGCTCGCGAAGTCGATGAACACCGGCCGCTCGAACACCATCGGGGTCGTCGTGGGCGACATCGAGAACCCGTTCTTCGCCGTGGCGATGCGCGGCATCTCCGACGTTGCCAGCGAGGCCGGCTACTCCGTCATCCTCATCAACTCCGACGAGACGGTGGAGGCCGAGGAGGCTGCACTGGACGTCCTGCTCGACAACCAGGTCGACGCGGTCATCGTGGCTCCCGCCTCCTCCGCGCACGTCGAGCACCTGGGCAACGCCGCCCGGGCCGGGCGTCCTCTGGTGCTGCTGGACCGCCGGGCGAACGGCGAGGGGTACGACTCCGTCACGGTCGACAATCGGTCGGCCGCACGTGCCGCGACCGAGGAGCTCCTGCGCCACGGCCACCGGCGGATCGCGTTCGTCTCGACCCACGAGTACCCGCAGCCGACCTACCAGCGGGGCCACGCGATCACGATGTCCTCCGTCGCCGACCGCGTCACCGGCTTCCTGGAGACGCTCGATGCCGCCGGGATCGACTCCCCCGAGCGCTACATCCAGCTGGATGCCCGGCGGCGCGGTGTGGACGTCGTGACCCGCGAGCTCCTCCAGGAGGATCCCCCCGTCACCGCCATCATCGCCTCCGACAGCCTCATCGCCATGTCCGTCTTCAGCACCGTGCGCTCGGACGGTCTCCGCATCCCGGACGACGTCTCGCTGATCGCCTTCGACAACCCCGCGTGGACGGCCATCACCACCCCGCCGCTGACGGTGGTGGAGCAGCCGATCTACGAGCTCGGCGCGGCTGCGGCCCGGCGTGCCCTGCAGCGCGTGCGCGACGAACGCGTCGCCGACGCCGCCCTCGTCTTCGAGACCCGGCTTCTCAGCAGGGAGTCGGTGGGGGCGGCGCCGGCGTAAGAGGAGCCGTGCGTCCTAGACGCTGGTGCTCAGGCTGCGGCGGCGGAGGAAGACCGCACCGGCTGCGGCCACGGCCAGGGCGAGGGCTCCGCCGGCGATGGCCGGATCGACCAGCGGGGTGGACTCCGTCTCCGCGGCGATCACGAAGTCGGCGTCGATGGTCTTGGCGCCCTGGGTGAACGTGACGTTCAGGGGTCCCTGGACGACGTCGGTGAGGGTCAGCGTCCAGGTGCCGTCGTCCGCCACCACAGCGCTGCCGATCGGCTTGCCGTCGCCATCCACCGCGATCACCGTGGAGCCGGGGCTGCCGACTCCGGAGACGGTCGCATCGTCGACATGGAGGGTGTTACCGTCGGCGGGCGCGGTCAGCGTGAACGGGTTGTCGACCGTGAGGAGCCCGGGTGACACGTTGGCCGCGTCGGTACAGACCGTGGCGATCGTGAACCCATCACGGACGGACTTCTCCATCGTGATCGCGAACGAGCCGTCCGCTCCCACACGGGAGCTGCCGACCACCGACTCGGGAGCGCAGGTCTCCCCCGGCGGGCTCGAGAGCGGGTAGGCGTGCAGCCGGATCTCGTCGCCCGGCTGGGCCGCCGGCGGGACGGCTTTGCCCGTGAACACCTGGCCGGGAGCGATCGTGGCACCGGGGGTGGGAGAGGTCAGAGTGAGCCCATCGCCGTTGGCGGCCAGGGCGGCGGACGGGACCGCGAGAGCGGCGGTGACGGCGACAGCGGCCGCGACGAGGGAGATGCGCAGGGCACGGGACATGAGTGTTCCAATCGGAAGGGCGCAGCGCGCCGGAGGGGCGCGGCGGGTCAGGAAACGAGAATCGGAATCCGGTGATGGGGTGGGCCTCCGGAACGAGGGGTACGTATGCGGACGGCCCGTGGTCCCACCGGACCACTCAAATATCGGGGCGCGCGCGCCCGATCTCCGCAGCCGAGGGATGGGCCTCCGTAGTCGCGGCGAACGTTTCCGAAATCGAGCTCGGCGCATGCCCGTGGTCGGCCCGGCTCGATTACGCAATTCATCCGCGACAACGAACCGTCGATTGAAAAGCAAGTGCCATTCGGTTTATGGTCGACCCATGGCACGACGGGGTTCATACGCGAAGGGCGTCGCCAAGCGCGAAGAGATCCTCTCGACGGCGCTCGAGGTGATCGCCCGGGAGGGATACCGCGGCGCGTCCGTCAAGGAGCTCGCCGATGCCGCCGGGCTGAGCCAGGCGGGCCTGCTCCACTACTTCGACAGCAAGGACGAGCTCTTCACCGAGATCCTGCGCAAGCGCGACGACCTCGATCTCGAGACCTACCGCTCCGCGTCCGGCGACCCGTTCCGCGTCTTCCTGCGCGTGATGCGCCACAACGCCGAGGTCCCCGGACTCGTCGAGCTGTACACCCGCCTCGCCGCCGAGGCGAGCGACCACGCCCATCCCGCGCACCGGTTCTTCGTCGCACGACGCGCCGCGATGCACGCCCTCTTCGACGGGATGGTCGACGACGCCAAACGCGCGGGGCGGTACCCCGCCGACCTCGACACGGCCGCGTTCGGCACCATCCTGAACGCCACAGCCGACGGCCTGCAGACGGTGTGGCTGCAGGAGCCCACCATCGACATGGCGTCGGAGCTCGAGCGACTGCTCGTGGCCCTCGGCGTCCTCACCCCGGAACGGAGCACCACCCCATGAGCGATCCCGCCATCGACGTCGACGCGACCGGCCCCGCACCGACGGGACCGGTCGTCCGGATCGACGCGGGCGATGTCCGCGGCGTGTGGCGCGGCACGTCCGCCGCGTTCCTCGGCATCCCCTTCGCCGAGCCCCCGGTCGGCCCGCTGCGCTTCGAGGCGCCCGTCCCGGTCGCCCCGTGGGAGGGCGTGCGGGATGCGACTCAGCTCGGCGCGACGCCGCAGCGCAAGCAGCTCGCCGAGATCACCCTCATCCCCGAACCCTCGATCCCCGGCGACTCGACGCTGAACGTCAACGTGTACACGCCCGCCCCGGGGGAGCCCGCCGCGGCACTCCCCGTGCTCGTCTACATCCACGGCGGCGGGTACACCGCCGGCTCGCCCGCGAGCCCCTGGTACGACGGCCGGGCATTCAACCGGGACGGCGTGGTCACGGTCTCCCTCTCGTACCGGCTCGGCTTCGACGGCTTCGGCTACATCGAGGGTGCTCCCAGCAATCGCGGGGTCCGCGACTGGTTGCTCGCCCTCGACTGGGTGCAGCGCAACATCGCGGCGTTCGGCGGCGACCCGGAGCAGGTCACCATCGCCGGGCAGTCCGCCGGCGGCGGTGCGGTGCTGACGCTGCTCGGGATGCCCGCGGCGCAGCACCTCTTCCGCGCAGTGTGGTCCCTGTCCGGCGCCGTCGGCGATGTCACCGAGGCGCGGGCGAAGGGAATCGCCCAGAACCTCGCACGTCTCGCCGGCGTCGAGGCGAACCGGGACGGTTTCGCGACGGTGCCCGAGACGCGCATCCTCGAGCTCCAGGACACAGCCACCAACCCCGACGACCTCGACCCCATGGCCGGCGTCACCGCCATGCTCGCGGACGGCCTGCCCTGGGGCCCGATGATCGACGGGGACCTGCTCGTTCAGCCCACCCTCGACTCCCTCCGTAGCGGTGTCGGCGGCGACAAGCCCCTGGTGCTGGGGGCGAACGACGACGAGTTCACGATGGCGACCGACTCCGTGAAGAACAAGCTCCGCTTCGTCCCGGCCGGGATCGCCCTGGGCAAGCTGCTCACCGACAAGCCGCGCCGGAAGGCCTACCTCGCCGCCAACGCTCCGCAGCGACGCAAAGGCACCGCGGCCGTGCTCGGCCGCTTCATGACGGACAGCATGTTCCGCGCGCCGGTCGTGCGCGTCGCCGACGCCCGCGCGGGACACGCGACCTGGGTCTACCGCTTCTCGTGGGTGTCACCGGCCTTCGGCTGGGCGGTCCACTGCCTCGACGTGCCGTTCTGGTTCGACTGCCTCGACGCGGAGAAGGTCGACCACATCGCCGGCGACAACCCGCCGCAGCCGCTCGCGACCGCCCTGCACGCCGCGGCGGTCGACTTCGTCCGCCAGGGTGCGCCCGGGTGGCGTCCGTGGTCGGAGGCACCGGGCGCCACGCGCGTGTTCGGCGGCGACCCGGCGGCCCCCGACCTCCTGCCCGACGGCTACGCGTCGGTGCGCGCGCTGGCCTGAGCGCGCGGGCCGGTCACCGCGTCGCGCCGGGCCAGACGTACGCGAGGTCGTCGGGTACATCCGGAAAGAACGGACGGTAGAACTCCGGGTCCTTCCGCACCAGGTTCGACTGGTGGCTGCGGTGGAATTCAGGATCGCCGATCCAGGGCGGCAGTTCGAGGTCGTCCTGGGTGAGCCCGGCGACCTCCGGGGCGAACGCCATCACCTGCGGGCGCACCGTGTCCGGATGCCCCTGCTCGATCCAGGCGTCCGCCGACTCGATCGCGTACTTCGTCAGCGCCGGCAGGTAGCCCCGCCACATCCTGGCGACCGGATGGTTGCGCCAGCCGTACCCGGGCACGGTGATCGCCCGTAGCACCTGCAGGGCCTCCACCCGCTGCTTGCCCATCCGGGCCCGGTCGAGCACGCGCACGCTCGCGGCGAAGGACGGGTACGGGAGGAAGGTCTGCACGCGCCACACGGTACGCCCGCCGGCCCGCTTCAGCGTGTGGCGTTCCTCTCGGCGGAGTCCAGGATGGACTCGACCCCGAAGAGGAAGATCTCGTCGTCGCGGAGCGCGACCAGTTCGGTCGCGCTGGCGGCGATGTGCGGGTGCTCAGCCGGGTCGACGCGCAGCGGACGCTCCAGCCACCGGGCACCCTCTTTCCCGCTCCCGGAGCCCCCCTCCCCGACGCGCGCGTGCGCGATCCCCGCGGCACCCGAGAGCACGAACGACGAGAACAGCGCGTAGTGGCGCACCATCGCCGAGCCGTCGAGACCCGCCTCGGCGAAGGCGGCGAGGATGAACTCGACGGTCTCCGTCTCCGCCGGGCCGTTCGTCGTCAGCACCGTCGCCTCCACGGCGATCGCGGGATAGAGCGTGAATGCCTCGAGGGTGCCGACCGCGAGCGAATGGAGCCGATCGCGCCAGTCACCGGCTGGATCGGCGCGGACGAGTGCTCGCGCGAGCACCTCGTCGAGGAGCGCCTCCATCAGCGCCTGCTTGCTGGGGAAGTGACGGTACGCCGCGGTGGGATCGACGCCGAGGGCCGCGCCGATGCTCCGGACGGAGATCGCGGACGCGTCGGCGCCTGCCGCGAGAGTCATCCCCGCTTCGACGATGCGCTGCCGGGTCAGGGGCGCACGCCTGCCACCGCTGGTCGCGCCCGCCTGTGCCATTCGTCCTCGCCGTTCTCTTCGTCCTCGCCGATCTCGCAGCGCCCATGGGATCAGCTCGATCCCACCCTACGGACGAGGCTCCGGATGTCAACACTGTTGACAACGCCGTCGGGCGCCCATAGCATCCGTCTGGATCCGCGTTCGACGAAGAGAGGGAGCGATCGAGTGGCAGCAGCAGACGTCATCTTCACCGGGGGCCCGATCTTCACCGGGACCGGTGCTCCCGTGGCGGGGCACGCCGTCATCGTGAGCGGCGGTCGCATCACCGCCGTCGTGCCCGACGCCGAGGTGCAGGCCCACCGCGGCGACGCCACCCGGGTCGTCTCGCTCGATGGAGCGCTGCTGGCGCCGGGGTTCCAGGATGCGCACATCCACCCGGTCGCCGGCGGCCTGGAGCTGCTGCAGTGCAACCTCGCCGAGTCCGAGGACGCCGGGCACGCACTGCAGCTCGTCGCCGAGTATGCGGCCACCCATCCCGCGGGCTGGATCCTCGGCGGCGGCTGGGCGATGGACCATTTCCCCGGCGGATCTCCGACGCGGCAGGCTCTCGATGCCGTCGTCGGCGACCGGCCCGTGCTGCTGAGCAGCCGCGACCACCACAGTGTGTGGGCGAGCACGGCGGCGATCCGGCTCGCCGGTCTGGACGCGTCGACCCCCGACCCCGCCGACGGCCGGATCGAGCGCGAGGCCGACGGCTTCCCGGCCGGCACCTTCCACGAGGGCGCCGGCGACGCGTTCGCAGAGGCAGCCCCGCCGGTCGACGAGGAACTCGTCTACGCCGGCCTGCTCCGCGCCCAGGCGGAACTACTCGCGCTCGGGATCACGGGGTGGCAGGACGCCCTCATCGGCAGCGTCGCCGGCATCCCGGCGAACCTCGCCGCCTACCGTCGCGCGCTCGACGAGGGCGCGCTCGTCGCCCATGTGGTGGGTGCGCAGTGGTGGGAGCGCAGCGGTGGAGCCGAGCAGGTGGCGGAGATGGTCGCGCGTCGCGACGGGATCTCCCCCCACGACCGCGACCGGTTCCAGCTCGGAACGGTCAAGATCATGGTCGACGGCGTGGCCGAGAACCGCACCGCCGCGATGAAGACGCCGTACCGCGACGGCCACGGTCACGACACCGACAACGTGGGGCTGTCGTTCATCGACCCCGAATTGCTGCGGGATTACGTCACCGCACTCGACCGCGAGGGCTTCCAGGTGCACTTCCACGCGCTCGGCGACCGCGCGGTCCAGGAGGCGCTGGACGCGGTCGAGGCCGCTCGCGCGGCCAACGGCGTGAGCGACGGCCGTCATCACCTCGCGCACCTGGAGATCGTCGCCGAGGACGATACCGCGCGCTTCGCCGCGCTGGACGCGGTCGCCAACCTCCAGGCGCTCTGGGCGTGCCACGAGCCCCAGCTCGATCAGCTCACGCTGCCCTTCCTCCAGGAGGAGGCGGAGGGCCGGCACTATCCGTTCGGCGATCTCCACCGCCACGGCGCGCGCCTCGCCGCCGGAAGCGACTGGCCGGTGTCCAGTGCGAACCCGCTCGAGGCGATCCACATCGCGGTGAACCGGGTCTCTCCGGGGAGCGACGACGAGCCCCTCGGAGGCGCGCATCAGCGGCTCGACCTCGAGACCGCGTTCGCCGCGTACACCTCGGGCACCGCCTATGTGAACCACCGCGACCACGACACCGGGCGCATCGCGCCCGGCTACCTCGCGAATCTCGTCGTGGTCGAGCCGAACCCGTTCGAGGCCGCGGCGGATGCCATCCATCTCTCCGGGGTGAGCTCGACCTGGGTGGAGGGGCGGCTCGTCCACGAGCGCGCCCGACGCGAGTGACGACCGCTAAGCGCGGGTGAGCGGCCGAGCGAAGACAGTCGGGTCGCCGGCGCTCCACAGTCCGCTGACGCGGCGCTTCTGGATCCTCCAGCCCGACGGGGTTCGGACGAGGATGTCATCGTAATCGCCACCGAGAAGGTATCGGCCACTGCCGTCGGCATCCGTGCGCACATGCTGGGCTTGGAAGGTGGCATGGGAGGTGGCGCTGTCACCGTCGAGCGCACTGACCACGTTGCCGACGAGATGCTGCGTGACGTCGAGGGGTGTGAGGAAAGCCTTGTACTCGTCGAGGACGGCAGCGAGCCCTCTGACGGTTCCGGTGGCGAAATCCCCTTCGGGGTCCGGCGCGAAGCATGCGGCCAGGAGCTCCCAGTCGCGGGCATCCATCGCGCGGGCGACGGTGAAGACGAGTTCCGCGATGGCGGTCTTGTCTGTCAGGAACTGGAGGGATGCGGTGGTGGAGGGCGCGGTCACCGCGTCCTTCGATTGTTCGATGATCGTCATACGATCAAGGTAGATCAATTGTTCGATGATCGTCAACCAATCGGGCCTTACGCACTCTCGCTGCGCCACTCGCTGTCGATCGCCTCGCCGCGGTCGAAGGCGGCCTCCTCGCGCTCGCGCAGTTCGACGCGGCGGATCTTGCCGGAGATCGTCTTGGGCAGCTCGAAGAACTCGATGCGGCGCACGCGCTCGAAGGCCGAGAGCTCCGTGCGGGCGTGCGCGAAGATCGCGGCAGCGGTCTCGGCGTCGGGCGCCCATCCCTCGGCGAGCGCGACGTACGCCTTCACGACGCTGTGCCGTGTCGCATCCGGAGCCGGCACGACGGCCGATTCGGCGACCGCCGGGTGCCGCAGCAGCACGCTCTCGACCTCGAACGGCGAGATCTTGTAGTCCGACGATTTGAAGATGTCGTCCGTGCGGCCGACGAAGGTGACCGTGCCATCGTCCGCCTGCTCGGCCACGTCACCGGTGTGGAAGTAGCCGTCGGCGCGCGCCGTCGCCGTCTTCTCGTCGTCGCCGAGGTAGCCCGCCATCAGGTTGACGGGCTCCACGGACAGGTCGAGGCAGATCTCCCCCACGCTCGCCCGCTCGCCGGTGAGCGGGTCCACGATCGCGATCGCCACTCCCGGCAGCGCCCGCCCCATCGAGCCGGGCACCACCGCGGCTCCGGGCGGGTTCGCGATGAGGGCCGTCGTCTCGGTCTGGCCGTACCCGTCGCGGATGGTCAGCCCCCACGCCCGCTCGACCGCCGCGATCACGCCGGGGTTGAGCGGCTCGCCGGCCGACAGGATCTCGCGGAGCGCGCGCGGCTTCGGGCCGAGAGTGGACTGGATGAGCATCCGCCACACGGTGGGCGGCGCGCAGAACGTCGAGACCCCGGCCTCATCCAGGCGGGCGAGCAGCGCGGCGGGATCGAACCGGCGGTAGTTGTACACGTACACCGTCGCCTCGGCGATCCACGGCGCGAAGAAGCAGCTCCAGGCGTGCTTACCCCAGCCGGGCGAGCTGATGGCGAGGTGCACGTCTCCAGGCTGCACGCCGAGCCAGTACATGGTCGACAGGTGCCCGACCGGATAGGAGGAGTGCGTGTGCACCACCATCTTCGGCTTGGAGGTCGTGCCCGAGGTGAAGTAGACGAGGCACGGGTCGTCGGTGCTCACGGTGACCTGGGGCCGCGCGTCGCGCTCGTCGTACGACTCGGCGTAGTCCCGCCAACCCGCTCCTCCGTCGGCACCGCCGACCGCGATGCGCCCGAAGTCGCCCTCGATCCCGGCGAACTTGTCCAGCTCGGCCGCATCGGCGATCACGTGTCGCACCTGCCCGCGCTCGAGCCGGTCGGCGAGGTCGGTGCTCGACAGGAGCGTCGTGGTGGGCAGGATCACGGCGCCCAGCTTCATGATCGCCAGCATCGACTCCCAGAGCTCGACGCGGTTGCCGAGCATCAGCATCACGTGATCGCCCTGGCGCACACCGGTCGAGGCCAGCCACGCCGCGACCTGGTCCGAGCGCTGCCGCATCTGGTCGTAGCTGACCTTCGTCTCGCTCCCGTCCTCCTCGACGATCCAGAGCCCGAGCCGGTCGTTGCCGAAGGCGATCGTGTCGAACCAGTCGACCGCCCAGTTGAAGTGGTCGCCGACGTCCGGCCATTCGAAGGCGGCAGCTGCGGTGCGGTCGTCGGTGCGGTGCTCGAGCAGGGTGTCGCGCGCCGCCCGGAAGCTCTCCATGGACGTCATCTCCTCAGTGTGCCGCACATCGCGGGCCGGGAGGCTACGGGAGCGTCGTGGCGGTGCTGGGCGCCGTGGCGATGAACGCGGCGGCGTGAGCGAACTGCGTGTCATCGAAGGCGGAACCCATGCTCTCGATCTCAGCGGAGCCGATCCCGTTGCGAGCCGCCGTCTCGCGCCAGGTGGCGACGGCACGCACCACCGGCACGAGTGCTTCGGCCGCGGCCACCGCATTCAGGCGGTAGACGTCGCTGGTCTCGATCAGGAGCCGGATGTCGCGGTTCGCCGGGTCGTCGCGATCGCTGATCCGCCGGGAGCGGACGCGCCTGCCTGCCCGGGTCGGGTTGACGTCGAAAAGGGGGCTGAGCCGCCATCCGGAATCCTGGCGCACCAGGCCATGATTCTTCCAATGGTCGTCCGCGTTACCGACGAGCACGGTGAGCGCCACCCGCTGGAACAGTTCCCGCAGATCGTGCGTGGCGTGCTCAGGCACGAGGTGGTCGATGGTGTCTGCGAAGTCGGCGTAGGTGGCCTGCTGGTTCTGTGGGCCGAGCTGCATGGCGCTCATCGCCGAGATGAATCCCACCCTGCGCTGATTGTGTGTTCCGGGCTCCCCGTCGCGATCGAAGCGCTCGATCAGCAACGACGACCCCCGCTCGGCCAGGTGGATCAGCCGCCGTCGCGGCACGCGGAGCCCGGCCCGCGCGGCGATGTCGAGTGCGGTGGCCTCCCATGCCTCCAGGTCGGAGCGGCGGTCGCGGTTGGAGGGCAGCTTCAGCATCCACAGTGAGCCGTCGGCCTCCTGGATCGACGCCTTGGGTCGCGCGCCACCCAGGCTCGAGCCGGCGAATCCGAGGATCTCGATGTCCTCGTCGGTCGCCTCGTACTCCTCGAACCGGCCGGCGGCCTCGGCGATGCGGCGAACGTCGTGCGGGTTCGCGGCGGTGTGCGCCGCCGAGGTGAGCCAACGCTCGCCGACCGGCCTCGCGTCCGTCGTCGTGAAGCGCAGGGCGCCCATCCGAGTGAGGTCGTTCTGCTGCACCAGGTGGTCGAACTCCCCGAGCCCGCGTGGAGCGTCGGCATCGCGCTGCAACGCATACTCGGCGTCGATGAGGGAGGCACCCCAGTCGTCGGGCCTGGCGTCCGCGAACGCGCCGAAGAGCGTCGTGTCGGCGCCGGAGAACTGCCGTCCGGCCACGAGCGGCAGGTCGGGCGAAAGCGCGTAGCGATCGGGGTGTGCCAGGTAGCCGGGCGCGTACTCGAACGAGCTTCCGGCGAGGGTGCGACCCCCCATGAATGAGGCGCGCAGCGAACCGACGAGGATGGGCGCCCCGTGGCGATCATCCAGGTAGACATCGACGGCGTCGACCAATTTCATCCGTTCGGAGCTCACCGCTTACCTCCTCCGCGTCGAATGCTGGACGCCGACCTCTTCGTCCATGAGCGCGCGACCGGCGTTCGATCTCCAGGGGTCGGTGCTCTCTACTACGGTATTGGCGATGCCCAGCGCCGTGAACACGGCGAACACGGAGTCGATCCGCGGGGCGCCTGTGCCCTGCTCGAGTGCACGCAGCGTGTCCCGCGTGACGTGGGCACGCTCGGCGAGCTGAACAGCGCTGAGTCCCTGCAGCTTCCTCCACCGTTCGATGTTCGCGCCGAGCTCACCGAGGAGCCGGTCTCGTGCCGGCGACTGCCTGGTGACCATGTCTGCGCTCCTCGGTGACGTGTTTTCCTGTCAACTATACGCCGAACTGTCGCGTACAGAAGGCAACGACGGGGGATCGCAGCGACCGTCAGGCGATTTCGCTCTGAGACGCCGCCGGCGCGAATCGCTGGGTGCCGGTCACCCGGAGCAGGTCCAGCTTCGCGGCGTCCTCACTGCCCGGCACGACCGTGTAGACGACGATGCGCAGGTCGCCGTCGGGGACGGTCAGCACGTCGCAGTCGACGGTGATCGGGCCGGCCGCCGTGCGCGTCAGGGTCTTCCTGCTCGACTTGTGCACCGCGATCCCGGCCTCGCTCCAGAGCCCGGCGAACTCCGGCGATTCCGCCCGCAGCCGCGCGATGAGGCGGGCGAGTTCGGCGTCCGCCGGGTAGCGGCCGAAGGCTCCGCGGATGTCGGCGACCAGGTCGCGGGAGAACTCCGCATCGTGCTCGTCGTCGTAGTCGACGCCGTCGTGCCCGATCATGAAGTGCCGCCAGACGAGGTTGCGCTCGATGCCCCCGGCGGCGGCCGGGTCGCCGGTCAGCGCCGCCCAGAGCGTGTTCCACTGGAGGACGTCCCACGCCGCCGTGAAGACGCCGATCGGGGCATCCCCGACCCGGTCGAGCAGCCGCTGCACGCCCGGTGTGATGTGCCGGGGGATCACGTCCCGCGGCGGCGGCATCGCGCCCGCCACGCGGTAGAGGTGGTCCCGCTCCTGCTCCGTCAGGCGCAGGGCCCGCGCCAGCGCTCCGAGCAGCTGCGGCGACGGGTTCGCGGCCCGGCCCTGCTCGAGCCGGACGATGTAGTCGACGCTCACTCCGGCGAGCGCCGCGAGCTCCTCCCGTCGCAGGCCCGGCGTGCGACGGCCCGGACCGGCGGGGAGGCCGGCCTCGACCGGGTCGACGCGGTCGCGCCACGATCGCAGGACCTGCGCGAATTCGCTCACGCCGTCCAGGCTACGTCGGGTCGCGACGTGCTGGGTGGTACTCGCGGTCCCACCGACGACCGGAGCCTGGGGGATGCGCGCGGTGCGGCGGAGGATCGTCAGTATGACCACCACATTGATCACCGGAGCCAACCGCAGCCTCGGACTCGAGACCACCCGCCGCCTCCTCGAGGCCGGCCACACCGTCTACGCCGGGATGCGCGACCTCTCCTCCGCCACCGAGGTGCGCGCCCTCGGGGCCATCCCCGTCCCGCTCGACGTCACCGACCAGGCGAGCGTGGACGCAGCGATCGCCTCCCTCCCCCGCCTCGACGTCCTCATCAACAACGCCGGCGTCCTCGGCCGCTCGTTCGGCGTCGACGACCTCGACGCCGCCGCGATCCGGGAGGTGCTGGAGACCAACGTCGTCGGCATCGTCCGCGTCACCCAGGCTGCCCTCCCCCTGCTGCGGGACTCGGAGCAGCCCGTCATCGTCAACGTCGCCTCCGGCGTCGGCTGGCCGCGCTGGCTCTCCACGGACGGCCACGACGAGTTCCCGGTCACCGCGATCCCTTACGCCGCCTCCAAGGCCGCGGTCATCGCCCTCACCGTGCAGTACGCGAAGAACCTGCCCGGCTTCCGCGTGAACGCGAGCGACCCCGGCTACACCGCCACCGACTTCAACCGCCACAACGGTCACCAGACCGTCACCGAGGGCACCGATGCGACCGTGGCGCTCGCGACCATCGACGCCGACGGGCCGACCGGGGAGTTCCACAACCGGGAGGGGCGGATCGCGTACTGAGAGATGCCGGACGCCGCGCCCGTCGTCGCCGTCGCGTCCGCTGCCGCGTCGAGCGGGGCGGACCTACGACTGCGGCGCGGGCGCGGGATCGGCCACGGGATCGGCCGACGCCTCGACGGCGCTCGCGCTGAGGCGGCCGTACCCCGAGTCGATGTGCTTCTCGATCGCCGCCTCGACGTCGCGGTCGCGGTTCAGGATGAGGTCGTGGATGAGATCGGCGTGCTCGCTCACGATGATCCGGTGATAGTCGTCGACCTTGACGCGCCTGGTCAGGAGGAAGAGGGCGACCTGCCATTTGATCGCCTGCCACGCCGCGAGGAGTCGCGAGTGGTCGGCCATGAGGAAGATCTGCTCGTGGAAGTCGAGGTCGAGACGGACCAGCTTCGCCTTCTGGTCATTGGCGACCGCGTCGCGCATCCGCTCGATGATCTCGTTGAGGGTGTCGAGATCCGACGCCGAGGCGCGTTCCGACGCCCGCGTCCAGGCGAGCTTCTCCAGTGCGATCCGCAACGTCGACAGCTCCGCGAAGTCCTGCGGCGACAGGGTCACCACTGATGCCCCGCGGTACGGCAGCGACACCACCAACCCCTCCTGCTCGAGATGCAGCAGGGCCTCCCTGATCGGAGCCCGGCTCACGCCGAAGGTGTTGGACAGGCTGACTTCGCTCAGCCGTTCGCCCTGGACCAGGCGGCCTTCGAGAATCGCCTCCCGGAGTTGGCCGACGGCCGCCCCAGCGAGTCCGGATCGATCGAGTGTCTCCATGCCGACATCCTAGCGCCGGTTCGTTAATGTGTCGATTGTCGACAGTGTGCAAATTGTGCTAGCGTGCACCTACTTAGTCACCCGCTTCATTGTCGTGTCGGTTGCTCGCCTCCCTGGGTTCCGGCTCAAATAGGACAGGAGTCAACAGAGTGAAAAGCCAATTCAGGCTCGCGCTCGTCGCAGCAGCGGTCGCCCTCACCCTCACAGCCTGCACCGCAGGCACGTCGGGCAGCGCGAGCAGTTCGGGTTCCACCCCTCTCTATGGCGGGACCCTGACGACGGCAGCGGCGTCCGACCCCGAGACGTTCGACCCGGCCGTCTGCACCGGAGCCACCTGCTGGAACGTCATGCGCATGGTCTACGACCGGCTCTACGACTACAAGGGCTCGTCGAGCACGCTGAAGCTGCAGGCCGCCAAGGCCTTCCCGACCATCAGCAGCGACGGCCTCACCTACACCATGACCCTCAAGGACGGGCTGAAGTTCAGCAACGGCCAGCCCGTCACAGCCGACGACGTCGCGTACTCCTTCGCTCGCGTGATCGACCCCGCCACCAAGGCCGGCCTCGCGAGCTTCTGGATGGGCGTCAAGGGGGCCGCGGAGTACGCGGCGAACCCGACCGGCCTCCCCTCCGGCATCCAGGTCGTCGACACCCACACGATCAAGATCACGCTCAGCGCACCGAACTCGTCGTTCAAGTACGTGCTGGCGATGCCCACCGGCTCGATCATCCCCAAGGGTTCGGGTGCGACGATCGGCACCAAGCCGATCGGATCCGGCCCCTTCGTGCTCAAGACCTTCACTCCGGGCAAAGAGATCATGCTCGACCGGAACGCGGGCTACTGGGACACCCCCAAGCCCTACGTGGACCACGTGCACATGCTCCTCGGCGTCGACCCCGACAACCAGGTGCTGATGCTGCAGAAGGGTCAGATCGACCTGATGGGCAGCCCGATCCCGCCGGCGAAGTTCCTGCAGGTCACGTCGGACCCCAAGCTGAAGTCGCAGCTGGTCACGATCGAGAAGCCGAGCGTGTACTACCTGACCATGAACGTGAAGACGGCGCCGTTCGACAACCCCAAGGTGCGTGAGGCCGTCTCGCTCGCGTTCGACCGCAAGGGCCTGCTGAAGCTCGTCAACGGCCAGGGCAACGCGGCGACCGAGTTCATCCCGCCGAAGGTGCTCGGCTACTCCGGCGAGACGATGACGCACGAGCAGGACGTCGCGAAGGCGAAGCAGCTGATCAAGGACGCGGGCTTCCCGAACGGCATCACCACTCAGATGTACGCGTGGAACGTGGCCCCGTTCTCGGTGCTCGCCCCCGAGATGCAGCAGGAGCTGAAGGCCATCGGCATCAACGTCGACCTCCAGACGCTCGCGCCGAACACTTTCGCGCAGCTCGCCGGTTCCGGTCAGGCCCCGCTGGCCCTGACCTTCTGGGTCGCCGACTACCCGGAGGGCTCCGACTTCCTGCAGGCGCTCATGTCCTGCGACGCCGCGGTTCCGCAGGGACAGAACTTCGCCTACTACTGCAACCCCAAGATGGACGACTTCGTGCAGCAGGCGCTGGCCGCGACCGACTCCGCCAAGGCGGAAGCGCTGTACAAGCAAGCCTCAGAACTGCTGCTGGCAGACAACCCGGTCGTCCCGCTCTACTTCGGGACGAAGACGGAAGTCATCGGTGCGAATGTGGGTGGCTACTTCCCGCAGCCGATCTGGGGCTGGGACATGGCCGAGTACTGGATGAAAGACGGATCCAAGACGCGCTAGTGCCCCGGAGCGCCGTCGGGGCCCTCCTCCCCGGCGGCGCTCTTCATCTCTGTGAAAGGACGCTCCCATGAGCGCACTGCTCGAAGTCGAGGACCTCGTCGTCGACTTCCCCACGGCGGACGGGACCGTGTTCCACGCCGTCGACGGGGTCTCGTTCCGGGTCGAAGCCGGAGAACGCGTCGGAATCGTCGGCGAGTCCGGCTCAGGCAAGTCGCTCACGTCGCAGGCGATCATGGGGCTGATCCCGGCCCCGGGCGTCGTCAGCTCGGGATCGGTGCGCTTCGACGGCGCCGAGGTCACCGCGTTCTCGGACAAGCAGCTGCAGCAGTGGCGCGGTCTGCAGACCGCGATGGTGTTCCAGGACCCGATGTCCAGCCTCAACCCGCTGATGCGGGTCGGGCGGCAGATCGAGGAAGCCCTGCAGGTGCACCTCGGTGTCTCCCGCTCCGAGGCACGCGAGCGCTCCGTACAGCTCCTCCAGACCGTCGGCATCCCCGACGCCCGCGCCCGGCTGCGCGACTACCCCGGCGCCTTCTCCGGCGGGATGCGTCAGCGCGTGTGCATCGCCATCGCGACCGCCTGCTCGCCCAAGCTCCTGATCGCCGACGAGCCGACGACGGCACTCGACGTGACCGTGCAGGCGCAGGTGCTCGACCTGCTCGATTCGATGGTCACCGACCTCGGCACCAGTGTCGTGCTGATCAGCCACGACCTCGGCGTGATCTCGAGCTTCTGCGACCGCATCCTCGTCATGTACGCGGGCCGCATCGTCGAGTCGGGCACCGCCGCGCAGATCGTCGGCGACCCCCAGCATCCGTACACGAAGGCCCTGCTGGGCGCCATCCTCAAGCTGTCCGAACCCATTCCGGAGCGGCTCCGCACGATCCGGGGCACGCCGCCCACCGCCGGTCACCGGCCGCAGGGATGCGCGTTCGCCGCCCGCTGCCCGGCCGTCTCCGACAGCTGCACCACGCTCGATCCCGTGCTCGTACGGGCCCCCGGCGCCGACGCATCGCACCAGGTGGCCTGCGGTGTCGTCGCCCCCGAATCGTTCACCCTGGTCGCAGAGGCCGCGGCATGAGCGTCGACTCCGCCGCCGCGCGGATCGCCGGCCACGCCTCCGCCACCGGCGAACCGATTCTGCAGGTCGACGACCTCCAGGTCACCTTCAGCAGGGCGGGCGGTCTCGGTCGACGCTCGACCGCCGTCCCGGCCGTCCAGGGCGTGAGCTTCGCGCTCGAAGCGGGCACGACGCTCGGGATCGCGGGAGAGTCGGGATCGGGAAAGAGCACGATCGCCCGCACGCTCATGCGGATCACGAAGCCGTCCGGCGGCTCCATGCGCCTCGACGGCCGCGACGTCGGCACGCTGCGCGGCAAGGAGCTCGCCCGGTACCGGCAGACGATGCAGATGATCTTCCAGGACCCCTACGACTCGCTCGATCCGCGGATGAAGGTGTCGGAGACGCTGATGGAGGCCATCAAGCTCCGCACGGTCAAACCGATCAGCCCGCGCGCCGAGGTGTTCAGCCTGCTCGAGAAGGTGGGACTGTCGGCGAGCTTCGCGTCCCGGCGGCCGGGCGAGCTGTCGGGCGGCCAGCGGCAGCGCGTCTCGATCGCGCGCGCCCTGTGCGTCGATCCCCGCCTCATCCTGTGCGACGAGGCCGTCTCGGCCCTCGACGTCTCGGTACGCGCGCAGGTGCTCAACCTGCTCAAGGACCTGCAGGAGGAGCTGGGCCTCGCCTACCTCTTCATCTCCCACGACCTCTCCACGCTGCGCTTCATGGCGGACTACGTCGGCATCATGTACCTCGGCAAGCTCGTCGAGCTGGGAACCCGCGACGAGGTGTTCTCCAACCCGCAGCACCCGTACACGCGCGCTCTGCTGTCGGCCGTGCCGGAGCCCGTCGTGCGCGACCGGGAATCGCGCGCTCCGCGGGTCCGGCTGACCGGTGAGCCGCCGAGCGCGGCGAACCCGCCGTCGGGCTGCAGCTTCCACCCCCGCTGCCCGCTCGCCCAGGAGATCTGCCGCACGACCTCGCCGGCGAGCCGGATCACGGCATCCGGACAGCGTGCGTCGTGCCACTTCGCCGACCCGGTGGACGACGCGGCACGCGAGACGACGGGAGCACACGCATGAGCGAAGCGATCACGCCCCTCACCGGCATCGAGCCGGCGATCCAGGACGACCGGCCCGTGCGCGGGGCGTACGTCTGGCGCAGCCTCCGACGCGACCCGGGCGCGCTGATCTCCCTGATCGCGCTCATCCTCATCGCGATCGTCGCGATCGTCGCCCCCCTGCTCGCTCCGCACGACCCGCTGCAGACCTTCAACGAGACGGGGCTCGGGGCGCAGGGGCAGCCGCTGCCGCCCGGCACCCCCGGATTCCCCCTCGGGACGGACCAGCTCGGGCGCGACATCCTCTCCCGCCTGATGTACGGCGCGCGCGTTTCCCTCGTCATCGGGATCGTCGCGAACGGGCTCGCGACGATCGTCGGCGTCGTGGTGGGCGTCGTCGCGGGCTACTTCGGCGGCATCGTCGAGTCGATCCTGATGCGGATCACGGATGTCGTCATCTCGTTCCCGATCCTGCTCCTCTGCACCGCCTTGATCGCGGTGACCACCCGGAGCACCACGAACGTGATCATCGTGATCGCCCTGATCTACTGGACGACGCTCGCGCGCATCATCCGCGGCATGGTCGTGTCGCTGAAGGAGCGCGAGTTCGTCGTCGCCTCGCGCACGCTCGGCCTCGGCGATCTGCGGATCATGCGCCGCCACATCCTGCCGCACCTGGTCCCGGCGATCATCGTCTACGCGACGCTGGGCGTCGCGTCGTCGATCCTGATCGAGAGCGCGCTCTCCTTCCTGGGCATCGGTGTACCGATCCCGCAGCCGTCGTGGGGTCAGATGATCTCCGACGGCAGCACCTACTTCCAGATCGCGCCGTGGATGCTCTTCATCCCCGGTTTCTGTCTGATCATCACGGTCATGGCATTCAACCTGGTGGGCGACTGGCTCGCGGGCATGCTGGACTCCTCCCCCGCGATGGCGAGGTGACCGCGATGTTCTGGTGGCTCATCCGGCGATTCGGACAGATGGTGCTCGTGCTCTTCGGAGTGGTCAGCCTGGCGTTCCTGCTCGTCTACGCGGTTCCGGCCGATCCGGCCGCGACGATCGCGGGCCCGCACGCGAGCGCCGAGACGATCGCGTCGATCCGGGCACAGCTCGGGCTCGACGCCCCGCTGTGGCAGCAGTACCTCGGGTTCCTCGGGCGCCTGCTCCACGGCGATCTCGGCACCTCGTACGTGCTCCGGCAGACGTCGGTCTTCGACCGCATCATGGCCGCACTCCCCACCACGATCCTGGTGGCCGTCGGTGGCATCCTGTGGCAGATCATCCTCGGCGTGCCCGCGGGGATCTACGCCGCGTACCGGCGTGGCGGCTGGGTCGACCGCAGCCTCACGTTCATCGCCCTCCTCGGGCTCTCCGCTCCGCCGTTCTGGCTCGGTCTGCTGCTCATCTACTACTTCGCCTTCACCTGGGGACTCTTCCCGCTGAACGGTCTCGGCGACCCGATCATCTGGTACCTGGTGCTGCCGACGTTCACCCTCGGCGCGGGCGGTGGCGCCTGGTACGCGCGGATGACCAGGACCAACATGATCGAGACGCTCGACTCACCGTTCGTCAAGATGGCGCGTGCGAAGGGCATGCCCGAGCGCACCATCCTCTGGCGTCATTGCTTCCGTCACGTCGCGATCCCGCTGCTGACGATGATCGGGCTCGACTTCGGCTACTTCCTGGGCGGTGTCGTCATCGTCGAGACCGTCTTCGGCTTGAACGGCATCGGACGGCTCGCCTTCGACGCCATCTCCAATCTCGACACCCCCATGATCATCGGCACCGTGCTCTTCGCCGCGGTCTTCATCGTGCTGGTCAACTTCATCGTCGACCTGCTCTACTCCGTCATCGACCCCCGGGTGCGCCTCAGTAGAACCTGAGCCGCCCGAGCCATCCGGTACGTCGCTGTGCCGGCCACTGCAGCGGTCCGACCGACTCGCTCTGCCAACTGAAGGAGAACCATCCGTGAATGCACCACAACTCCGCGTCGCTGTCATCGGTGCCGGCCGGTGGGCCGTCCGCTCCCACATCCCGGGCTGGCAGCGTGATCCGCGCGTCGAGGTCGTGGCGATCGCCGAGATCGACGAGGAGGCGCTCGCGGCGGCTGCCGAGGAGTTCGGGATCGCGCGTGCGGTCACCGACTACCGCGAGCTCATCGACGACCCCGACATCGATGTGATCGACGTGGCCACCGGCAACGCGATGCACTTCGAGATCTCGATGGCGGCCATCGAGGCCGGCAAGCACGTGCTCTGCGAGAAGCCCGTCAACAGCGACTTCCGGGAGACCCGTCGCGCGGCGGCGCTGGCGATGGAGAAGGGCCTCAAGACCAAGCTCGGCTTCACCTTCCGGTTCGCTCCGGCGATCCAGTATGCGAAGCACCTGATCGACTCCGGCTTCATCGGAGACCCGTACATCTTCAACGGGTACGAGCAGAACAGCCAGTGGATCGACCCGGCGACCCCGCTGCGTCAGGTCGACCCCGACGCGACGCCGGACCGGATCGCCGTCTCGTCGATCGAGGGCTACGGCGCCCCCATCATCGACATCATGCACTGGTGGCTCGACGCCCCGATGACCTCGGTGGTCGGCACCATGCGCAACTTCGTGCCGGAGCGCATGGTGCGCGACACCGGGCGGATGCAGCGGATGAACATCGACGACGGCGACATGTGGATCGCCGAGTTCGAGAAGGGTCGCCTGGGCTCGATCCAGTCGTCGTACGTCACCGTCGGCAACTTCCCCGGTATCGAAGCCCGGATCTACGGGTCGGAGGGCGCCATCATCGTGCGTCTCGTCGAAGAGGCGGGCATCTGCCAGACGATCAAGGTCGCCAAGAAGGACTCGGTCGAGTTCGTCGAGCTCGAGATCCCTCAGGAGTTCTTCCCCGAGGGAGGCTCCTCGACCGAGCCGTGGCCGTTCCTCTTCTACTCCAACCTCTGCAAGGACTTCGCGACGGAGATCCTGGCCGGCGACGACGCCAACCAGGGCAACTTCGATCAGGGCGCTCTGGTCCAGGAGACCATCAACGCCTTCGAGCGTTCGTTCCGCACGCGTGCGTGGTGCGACTTCCCGCTCGTCGACGAGAGCGTCGTCGCGCAGGCCGAATCGGCCATCGCGTGAGCGCGGCCGACGCGCACCTCTGGGGCGATCTGAGCGAGGATCGCGCCAGCGAGAGCATCCTGGAAGCCGCGCTCGCGGCCGTCGACGTGCCGGGCGTCTCGTACGCGGATGTGCGGCTCGTCGAGGCGCAGGAGCTGCGGCTGTACTCCACGGCGGAAGCCGGCGTCGACGAGCGCGTGGAGAGCAATCTCGGGATCGGCATCCGCGTGCTGTTCGACGGGAGCTGGGGCTTCGCCTCCATCCCCCTGGCCTCGTCGCGGGACATCGCCACCGTCGCGGACCGCGCGCTGTCCAACGCCCGGTCGGCCGCCGCCGTCCCGAACGCCTATCGGACGGTGCTGCCGCCGATGCCCGCCGCCAGCGGGCGGCACGAGACCCAGGTGCACATCGATCCGTTCGACGTCGCCGCCGGCACGCGATACACGCTGCTGAACGACATCCTGGCCGCCGCGAGCGCGCCCGACCAGGTCGTGACCGCGCAGGCGGGCCTCAACGCCAAACGGCAGCACCGGCACTTCGCGAGCACCGAGGGGTCCCGCCAGCACCAGCACTTCATCGAGTCGGGGGCGATGGCCATGGTCAACGCCGCCGGCAACGGCACGGTGCAGCGGCGATCGTTCCCCAACTCGTTCCACGGCAACACGGCCGCCGCCGGGTGGGAGTACGTGGAGGGGCTTCGCATGGTCGAGGAGGCCGACCGCATCGGGCGGGAGGCCGTCGAGCTGCTCACCGCGCCGCTCGCTCCGAGCGGGTACGCCGACTTCATCATCGGGCCGGCCCAGATGGCGCTGCAGATCCACGAGTCGACCGGCCACGCGCTGGAGCTCGACCGCATCCTCGGCGACGAGGCCAACTACGCCGGCACGTCGTTCATCGGTCCGGATGCCGCCGGTTCGCTCCGCTACGGCTCCCCGGCGGTCAATATCACCGCCGACCCCACCGTGCCGGGCACGCGAGGGTCCTTCGGATTCGACGATGAAGGGGTGCCGGCTTCACGCCAGCCGCTGATCGTCGAAGGCTTCATCCAGAACTACCTGTCGACGCGCGATTCCGCCGCCAGGATCGGGGCGACGACGACGGGCGCCGGGCGCTCGGACGGCTGGGGCTACCTGCCGGTCTGCTTCGCGACCAACGTCTTCCTCGAGCCGGGCACCGGTTCGACAGACGAGCTGCTCGACCGCCTGGGCGACGGCTTCTACATCGACGACAACCGCAGCTGGTCGATCGACGAGCGGCGACTGAACTTCCAGTTCGGCACCGAGGTCGCGTACGAGGTCAAGAACGGGCGGCGCGGGCGCCTGCTGCGGGGCTTCTCGTACGGCGGTACGACCCCGCAGTTCTGGCAGTCGGTCGAGGCCGTCGCCGGGCCGGAAGAGTTCAAGGCCTTCGGGATGCCGTGCGGCAAGGGCGAGCCGAAGCAGTGGGGTTTCCTCGGGCACGGCGCATCGCCGACGCTCGTGCGCAACGTTCGGATCGGAGTGGACAGATGAGTACGACCGACATCGGAGCAGGAACGCGGAGTTTCGCGCCCGCGATCGGGAAGGAGCGCGCGCTGGAGTCGCTCGAAGCGGCCCTCCGCGACGCCCCGGCAGACCGGGTCGAAGCCTTCCTCACGTCGAGACGCGGCGACTTCACCCGGTTCGCCGGGGCGCGCATCCATCAGAGCCAGGCGATCGACGACGTGCAGATCATGGTCAGGGCCGAAGTCGACGGTCGCGTCTCGCGATCGGCGACGAGTTCGTTCGACGGCCTCGCCCGTGCCGTCGCCGACAGCTGCGCCGCGGCGACCGAGCAGGCGCGGTTCGGCCTGCCGAAGGCTCCCCCGCGCGCCGCGAAGGCACCCGGAGACAGTGAGCCGGCGGTCGATCGGTCGATTCTCTGGGGAGAGGACACGGCGGCCTGGGATGTCGCCGACCATTCCGCACTCGCCGGCCGGGCGATGAACGCGGCGACGGAGGCGGGCGGTGTGGCCGCCGGCATCTTCGGCAGGGCCGTCACCGAGGTCGCCTTCCACGATCGCGAGGACGGCATGTCGCGCCATGCCGTCGCCTCGGAGGCGCAGGGAGCCCTCACGGTGCGGATCGACGACGGTTCGTCGCACTGGAAGGACCTGTCGCGCTTCTCCAGCCGTCTCGCTGCAGAGCTGGCGATCGACGAGGCCCTCGCCGGTGCGTCCAGGACCCGCGGTCGCGCGGCGCTTCCGCCCGGTGAGTACGACGTCGTCCTCGGCCCGCTCGCCGCCGGCGAGTTCCTCGACTTCTTCGGCGCGTTCGGTTTCACCGGCTCCGCGCTCAGCTCGGGCGTCGGGATGGTCGCCCAGCATCCCGGCGAGCTCGTCGCATCCCCGCTGGTGTCGATCCACGACGATGCGACGGCCGACATCGGCCTGCCGCTCCCGTTCGACTTCCAGGGCACCAGCAAGCGGGACGTGCCGCTCATCGCGGCGGGCCGTGTCGGCGAGGTCGTCACCGACCGCGAGACCGCCTACGCGCTCGGGTCGCACTCCACCGGCCACTTCCACATCGCCAGGGAGGAGGTCCCCCACGCCATCCCGATGAACGTCGTGATGCGCAGCGGCGAGCAGACCGAGGCGGAGCTCATCGCCGGCGTCGAGCGGGGCGTGTACATCCAGCGGTTCTGGTACACCCGCACGGTCGACCCCGTCACGTCGACGATCACCGGAGTCAGCCGCGACGCGTGCTACATGATCGAGAACGGCAGGATCGCGTATCCCGTCGAATCCACCCGCTTCACGGCGAGCGTGCTCGGCGCTCTCGCGCGGGTCGACGGCGTCGGCGCCGCCTCGCTGAGCCAGCCGTTGATGAACGTCTTCAACGGCTCGGCGACCGCTCCGGCCATCCGGGTGCGCGGGTTCGCCCTCGGCACGGCGCCGGTGCGGGCGGAGGCGGGCGCATGAGTCTCGCCACCAACGCCGACCGGCTCGTCACCCAGGTGCTCGGCGGCGAGGTCTGGCCCCCGCTCGCCGATCGGCACGGATACCGCATCGACCCGGACGGCAACCCGTTCATCCTGCCCGGCATGGGCGGCGTCAGCCGCGGGGCGCGACCGGGTTCCGACGCCACCGGCTACGCGAGCGATCACCTCGAACCGGGCCTCTCCATCCGGCACGCGGACGCCGAGGCGAACGCGGCTCTGCAGTTCCTGAGCTGCGTCGGCAATCGCGTGACCGTGCGCACGGGCCCCGCCGCCGGAGCGACGGGAGTGGTCATCGGGCAGCACGCGTACGTGCTCGCCGATTTCGACGACGCCGCGCTCGCTCGGATCACCACCGGGGATGTGGTGAGCATCGAGGCCAGAGGGCAGGGGCTCCGCCTCCTCGATCACGACCGGATCCGGGTGAAGAACCTCGATCCGGAGCTTCTCGAGCGCCTGCCGGTCTCGACGGCGCCCGACGGTGCCCTCGAGGTGACCGTCGCCGTCGATGTGCCGGCCGAGGCAGCGGGCGCGGGCGGCGGGATGCTCTCCGAGTTCGCCAACACCGACCTCATGGGCGCGTATCCGGGCCTCTCCGACGATCTCTCGCTCGGTCTCGAGGGCCTGCGCATCGGCGACCTCGTGGTCCTGCGCGATCAGGACCACGGCTACGGCCGCGGGTTCCGGCCGGGCTGGCTCACCATCGGGGTGATCTCGACGGGCGAGTGCCGGCTCTTCGGGCACGGACCCGGCCCGAGCACGCTGTTCAGCGGGCCGGCGGAGGCGTTCCGGCTCGTCTTCGACCGGAGCGCGAACCTCGGGGAGATCCTCGACGTGCCCGGTGCGGGATCGCCCGCGACCCCCTCCCCTTCCTCGACGACCACAGCGGAGGCCGACCGTGCCTGAACTCATCACCAACAACCTGCTGGGCATCGTGGAGAACGCGACGCTGACCCCGATGGTCGCCTACCGCATCGACGAGGACGGCCACCCGTACGTGCCGCTCGGAGACGGCGGCATCGTGCTGGGCGTCGAACTGGGGGATCCGGCCTTCGCGACCGCCGGCGACCACGTGGCTGCCGGTGTGTCGCTCGTGCACCCGGATCCCGGCGCGCGCTTCGCCCTGACCGCGTTCGCGTGCGTCGGGAACGAAGCGGTCGTCCTCTCGGGCGCCGCGGCCGGGAGACGCGGCCGCGTGATCGGCAAGCGGGGCGAGAGCGGCCGCGTCCTCGTCGGCTTCGACGACGACGTGATGCGCGCCCTCCTCCCCGGTGACCGGGTGAGCGTGCGCTCGGTCGGGCAGGGCTTCCAGCCTCTCGGGGTCGATCCGGCCATCGAGGTGCTCAGCCTCGACCCCGCGCTGTACGATCTGCTGCCGATCACGACGGACGACGGGATCACGTCGGTCACCACCGTCACCACGCTGCCGAGTCGCGTGTGCGGCAACGGCATCGGCCGCCCGGCCCAGATGTGGGATGTCGATCTCGCGGTCAGCGAGGGCTCGCCGCTGCTCGAGGGCGTCGACCTGCGGCTCGGCGACCTGGTCGCGATCTCCGACCTCGACGTCCGCCACAACATGGGATTCCGCCGGGGCTGGCTGACCGTCGGCGTCATCGGTCATGGAGGTTCTCCGATGCCCGGCCACGGCCCCGGGCTCGTCCCTCTCATCACCGGTCCGTCGAGCGTTCTGCGTGCGGTGGCCGCCGATCCGGGCTCACCACGTCCGGCACTGACGGATGCCCTGCTCGCCGCCCTCGACGGGCGCGACGCGTGACCGCCGTCCTCATCTCGACGTTCCTCGAGAAGGAGCATGTCGACGCGATCGCCGCCTCGTTCGACGACGTCGAGGTGCTGTACGCGCCCGACCTCCTCCCGACCCCGCGGTATGTCGGTGACCACGGCGGCATCCGGCCGGTCCTGTCCCCTGCCGACCAGGAGCGCTGGAACGCGCTGGTGCGCCGGGCGGACGTCGCGTTCGACTTCGATCTCGACGATCCGGGCTCGCTGCCCCTCCGCGCGCCCCGGTTGCGCTGGGTGCAGGCGACGAGCGCGGGCATCGGGGGCTTCATGAAGCGCACCGGCCTCGACGCCAGCGACCTGCAGGTCACCACGGCTGCCGGCACCCACGCCATCCCCCTCGCCGAGTTCGCCCTGACGGGTGCCCTGTATTTCGTGAAGGGGGTGCCGCACCTGCGCCGGCGACAGACGGAGCACACGTGGGAGCGCTACACGACGCGGCAGCTCGCCGGGATGCGCGTATCGGTGGTCGGTGTCGGAGCGATCGGTCGCACGGTCGTCCGTGTGTTCCACGATCTCGGAGCCGTCGTGACAGCGGTGGGCCGGCCGGGTGGTTCGTACGATCTGCACCCCGACGTCGCGGTCTCCGACATCTCCCGGATCGAGGAGGTGCTGCCCGCCACCGACATCGTGGTGCTCTGCACCGCGCTCACGGACGAGACCGAGGGGCTGCTCTCCGCCCCTCGGATCGCCATGCTCCCGCACGGCGCCATCGTGGTGAACATCGCCCGCGGCCAGGTGATCGACGAAGACGCGTTGATCGGCGCGCTACGCTCGGGCGACCTCGGGGGCGCGTGCCTCGACGTCTTCCGGGAGGAGCCGCTCCCGCCGGACTCCCCGCTGTGGGACATGGAGAACGTCCTCGTCTCCCCGCATTCGGCGTCGACCGTCAGCAGCGAGAACCGGACGCTCACGGAGCTGTTCATCGACAACCTCGGCCGGTTCCGCGACGGCCGTCCGCTGATCAACCTCTACGATCCGGCGCGCGGCTACTGACGCCGCCGCCGAGCACCACGCCACGAGAGAAGGCCGGTCGACATGTCGACCGGCCTTCTCTGCTGCGCTCGGCAGTCCGCCCGTCAGCGATCGGCGAGGCGCGCGACCAGTTGCACTTCGACGGTGGCGCCTCCGGGCAGGGACGCGACCCCGACGGCGGCCCTGACCGGCAGCGGCGCCGAGACGAAACGAGCCGCGATGACCTCGCTCGCGCCGTCCGCCACCTGGCTGAGGCGCGTGAACGACGCGTCCGCTGCGATGTAGACCGTCAGGGACAGGGCGTCGAGGAGCCGCTCGGATCCGCCGACCACGGACTCCGCGGCCGCCACCGCGCGCTCGGCGGCGATGCCCGCCTGTGCACGGGCCTGCTCCTCCGTGACGGACTCGCCCACGCGCCCGGTCAGCGTCAGCGTGCCGTCGACGCGCGGGGTCATGCCCGCGGTGTAGACCAACCCGCCTGCGACGCGGGCGATGGCATAGTCTCCCGCGGCGACCGGCGTCTCGACGCGATCGCTCACGCGACGACCTCGGCGCGAGCAGAGAGACGGGTCAGCACCGCGACCATGCGATCGAGCGCGGCGGACCACTCGGCCTCGTCCCTGGCGTAGCAGATCCGGAAGTGGCCGAGCCCGCGGGGGCCGAACTGGTATCCGGGGGAGACGATGACGCGAGCCTCCTCCTGCAGCGCGGCCGCGATCTCCACATCCGACAGCCCGAAGCTCGAGACGTCGACGAAGAGATAGGCGGTACCGGCCTGGCCCTGCACCGTGAGGCCGGGCACGTCGCGCAGACGCTCGATCGTGCTCTTCTTGATGGCCTCGAGCTCCGCCACGCGCTGCGCGAGGAAGTCGTGGTCGTCGACCAGCCAGCGGCCGAGCAGCCGCTGGGAGTAGGCGGGTGCGCGCAGGGAGGTCATCGCGATGCACTGTTCCAGGACGGGGGTGACGTCGGAGGGTGCGACCACGATGCCGATCCGGAACCCGCTCATCGACTCCGTCTTCGACGGGCCGAGGAACGTGATGCAGCGCTCGGCCATGCCTGGCTGCGCGCGCAGATGGGGGAACGGCGTCTCTCCGTAGACGAGCCGGCTGTAGAGCTCGTCGACGAGCACCCGGAAGTCACCGCGGACGGCGAGCTCGGCGACCTGCGCGATCGTCGCCTCGGGGAAGATCGCCCCGGTCGGATTGTTCGGGTGCGAGAAGATGAGCAGCTTCGGCCGTTCGGGGAGGAACGCTTCGACGGCGGCGAGGTCCAGCGTCGGATGCTCGCCGTCGAAGCCGACGGGTATGCGCTCGATCCGGGCGCCGAGGAAGGCGAGGACGCGCTCGCAGAACAGGTAGTCGGGATCGGCCAGAAGGACGAGGTCGCCTTCGTCGACGATGGCGGAGAGCGTGGTGAAGAGGGCGCCCTGCGTGCCGGGGGTCAGCGCGAGGTTGTCGCTCGTGACCGGGGAGCCGAGGAACGCGCTGATCGCCTCGCCCAGGCTGTCGAGCACCCCGGGGTCCCCGCGATAGGGGGTGTAGGCCCAGTCGCCGTGATCGATGGCCTCCGCCATCGCCTCGGCGATCCACGGCGGCGGCGGGAACCGGACCGTGTCGAAGTGGGTCGTGTCGAGCAGGCCGTGCCCACCGCCGTCCAGGCGGAGGCTCCGATCGGCCTCCCGGACCGACATCCCCGGCGCGGCCGAACGGTGCGGGAGGTGCGTGCGACGGACGCGTGCACTCGCGACGCTGTCGAAATGGGGTCCGGGGTGCGACGGCATGAGCAGGCTCCTTCATCTCGTTCTGGTGCGCGGCCCGCGGCGCCGGGAATCGGGCGATCGTGGTGTTCGCCCCTACCGTTTGCTTCGATCGTCGAGCTGTCGCTTGTCGACAGTATACCAAGTACTGGCAGTTCCGCACCCCCTCGATCGACCATCTGAAGTGAGCAATCATCACCTTTGTCTTGCCGAATGGCGGACGAGGGTGTTTGATGTCGACGGTCGTGTCGCGCTCCGACGAAGGGGGTCATCGTGAAGGTGCTGGCATTCGTCCTCTCCGTGCTGCTCGCCACCGCCCTCGTCGCCGCGGGTACCGCGCTCATCGTCATCCAATCGCCGTCCCATTCACTCGGGCTCGACCTCGTGGCGATCTTCGCGCTCACCGTCTTCATCTACGGTCCGCTGCTTCTGGGCTCGGTGACGTCGTACTGGGATGTGCGCGGATCCGCCGGGAGCCGCGCCTCCTTCCAGCGCTACCTGTGGGTGGTGCTGGGGATCGAGGCGCTGGCCGCCATCGCCGTCGTCGTGTACTCCGTCGTGGCGGGCACGCCGATCTGGTTCCCGATCGTCTTCATCGTCGGGGGCGCCGTGCTGACGGTCGTCGGGCTGACGATCGGCCGGGCGCTGCACCGCCACGAGCAGGCGCATCCCCGAGCGGATGAGCCGTGGCGACCGGTCAGCCGGCACGAGGTGCGTCTGAAGGTCCTCAGCATCGCCGTGACGTTCGTCGCGGTCTTCATCGGGGGGCTCGTGGTCTTCGGTCTCGTCTTCTCCGACGAGAGCGACTGTGCGTCGTCCCTCGGCGATCAGCTCACCTCCGCTTTCCAGTTCGCAACCATCGGCGCCGCGCTGACGGCGATCCTCGTCTCCGTGCCGCTGAACCGTCGACTGCGCAGCACGGTCGGCGGTGACTTCGGCACGATCCGCACCGTCGGCAAGGTCGTCCTCGGGAACAAGAAAGTCGAGCTCGACCACGCCGGACAGATCGCCGCGGCGAAGTACGCCACGATCATCCCCACGATCCTGGGGTTGCAGCTCAGCTATCTGACGCTGCTGTACCTCGGCCTCGGAACCCAGCAGGTGCGGATGATCCTCACGGGACGCAACGAGGCTTTCAACATCGGGTTCACCATCCTGCTGATCGCCATCCTCGTCGCGTTCATCCCGTACGTCGTCGTGCGCATCCGACGCGCGCGCACGTACGCGCGGGAGCACGCCGAGTTGCTCCCCTCCGACGACATCTCATGGCCGGCACGCACCCCCTGACCCGGGATGACCGCGATGAGGGCGAGGATGGCACCGACGGGCGTGCAGCCCGCATCCGCTGAGAGGAGCACACGATGAAACTCACCGTCAGCCTGCAGGTCACCCTCGACGGGGTCGCCCAAGCCAACGGCGGCAACAACGAGGAGATGGATCCGGGGTTCACCCGAGGTGGCTGGGCGATCCCGCACAACGACGGCGATGCCGTCCAGTACATCCTCGAGACCTGGCAGCGACCGGACGCCTTCCTCCTGGGCCGCAAGACGTTCGGCCTCTTCGAGACGTTCTGGGGCGCCCGCAGCACCGACGGGGGCTTCGGCGAGGCCATCAGCTCGAAGCCGAAGTACCTGGTCTCCGCCACCGCGACCGAGCCGACGTGGGAGGGAACCACGGTCATCGCCGAGGATGTCGCCGACCGCATCCGTGAGCTCAAAGCCGGGCCCGACGGCGAGCTGCTCGTGGTCGGCAGCGTCTCGCTCGCGCGATGGCTGCTCGAGAACGAGTTGGTGGACGAGCTGAACCTGGTCCAGTTCCCCGTGATCGTCGGCGAGGGCGAGCGCGTCTTCCCTCAGCGGGGCCTCGACTTCGCCCTCGACCTGGTCGACTCCCGCGTGTTCGGCACCGGGATCGTCGCCCTCACCTACCGGGTGGGCGGTCGCCCCGAGTACGCCTGATCGCGCCCGCCGGCGTTGGTCCCGGCCGCCAGCGCTGCCTCGTCGAGAGCTGTCGCCAGATACGGGGCGGAGGCGCTGCCGGCCGCACGAGCAACCTCCTGGGGTGTTCCCGCGGCGACGACCGTCCCGCCCTTCTCGCCGGCGCCGGGGCCGAGGTCGACGACGTAGTCGGCGGTGGCGACGACCCGCATGTCGAGTTCGACCACGACGACGGTGTTCCCGGCATCCACCAGGCTCTGCAGGTGTTCGATGAGGCGGTCGGCGTCAGCGCAGTGGAGCCCGGAGGTCGGTTCGTCCAGCACGTACAGGGTGTCGGCGCGTTGGGCGCGCTGCAGTTCGGAGGCGAGCTTCACCCGTTGCGCCTCACCGCCGGACAGTTCGGTCGCCGGCTGTCCCAGCCTCAGGTAGCCGAGTCCGACATCCATGAGCGCGGTCAGGGAGCGCATGATCTCGTTCTCGCCGCCGAAGAAGGCCTGGGCCTCCTCGACGGACATCGCGAGGATCTCGGCGATGTTCCGGTCGCGCCAGCTGATCTCGAGCGTGTCATCGTTGTACCGGGTGCCGTGGCATTCGGGGCAGACGGTGTAGACCGACGGCAGGAACAACAGCTCGACCATGACGGCGCCCTCGCCCTCGCAGGTGGGGCAGCGGCCGCCGGCCACATTGAAGGAGAAGCGGCCGGGCCGGTATCCGCGCGACCGCGCCTCCGGAGTCTCCGCGAAGCGCCGTCGGACATGATCGAACAGGCCGGTGTAGGTGGCGACGTTGGAGCGCGGGGTGCGGCCGATGGGCTTCTGGTCGATGCTGACCACCCGGCGCACGCCGCCGAGATCTCCGGAGATGGTCCCTTCGAGCTGCTCGGGCCCGTCTGCGAGGAGCAGGTCGTCGGTCTCCGGAGCGTCGTCGTTGAGGTCGACCGGTCGGTCGAGATGGTCCCCGAGCAGCGCCGGAAGCACCTGGCTGACCAGGCTGGACTTTCCTGCCCCGGAGACACCGGTCACCGCCGTGAAGGCTCCGAGCGGGAAGGAGACCGACGCGTCGCGCAGGTTGTTGCGGGTGATCTGTTCGAGCGTCAGCCATCCCATCGGCTCCCGCGGAGTCCGTGCGGCGAGCCCGCGCCTGCCGAACAGGTAGTCCTTGGTGACCGACTCCTCCACGTCGGCCAGGCCGTCCGGCATTCCGCTGTAGACGACGCGGCCGCCCCGTTCACCGGCTCCGGGCCCGATGTCCACCAGCCAGTCCGCGTGCCGCATCACCTCCACCGAGTGCTCGACCACGAACAGGCTGTTGCCCCTCTTCTTGAGTCCCTCCAGGATGCTCAGGAGGGCGTTCACGTCCTGCGGGTGCAGGCCCGCCGAGGGTTCGTCGAGCACGTAGACGACGCCGAACAGCTCGGAACTCAGCTGGGTGGCGAGCCGCAGCCGCTGCAGCTCACCTCCGGACAGGGTCGGCGTCGTGCGGTGCAGGGACAGGTACCCCAGCCCGAGATCGATGATGGGGCGCAGGCGTTCCAGCAGCTCGGCGGCCAGGCGGGCGGCCGCTGCGCGCTTCTCCACCGACTGGTTCGGGGTCCGTCGTACGTCTGGAGCGGCGGCGTGCGACGCTCCACCCGCGGCGACCCTCTGCTGCGTCGCCTCGCGGCGGGCTCCCTCGTCGAGTGCCATTCCGGAGGTCGCGAGCTCCTCCCTGGCCGCGTCCACCAGCGCCGCGAGCCGGCCCGAGAGCTCGCGGAGCGGGAGTCGCGAGAATTCGGCGATGTCGATCCCCTCGAAGGTCACCGAGAGCGCCTCCGGCTTGAGACGCTTCCCGTGGCACACCGGACACACGGCGGAGGTGAGGAACTCCGCGACCCGCCGCTTCATCGACGCACTCGTGGTCGTCGCGAAGGTGTCGAGCACGTAGCGGCGGGCACCCACGAACGTCCCCTGATAGCTCGGCTCCATCCCCGTGGAGATCGCACGTCGCGTCTGCGCCGGCGTGAACCCCGCGTACACCGGGGCGGTCGGCCGTTCCTCGGTGAAGAGGATCCAGTCGCGGTCCGCGCGCGGCAGGTCCTGCCAGGGCGTGTCGACGTCGTAGCCCAGGGACACCAGGATGTCCCGCTGGTTCTGCCCGTGCCACGCGGTCGGCCACGAGGCGATCGCCCGCTCCCGGATCGTGAGCGAGGGGTCCGGGACCATCTGCCGCTCGGTGACCTCGTACACCCGACCGATGCCGTGGCATTCCGGGCACGCGCCCTGCACCGTGTTGGCCGAGAAGTCCTCCGCGTAGAGCATCGGCTGACCGTCGGGATAGTCCCCCGCCCGGGAGTACAGCATCCGCACCAGACTCGACAGCGTCGTGATGCTGCCCACCGTCGAGCGCGCGCTGCGCCCGCCGCGCTGCTGCTGCAGCGCCACCGCCGGCGGCATCCCGGTGATCGAGTCGACGTCGGGGACCCCGGCCTGGTCGATCAAACGCCGGGCATACGGCGCGACGGACTCCAGATACCTGCGCTGCGACTCCGCGAAGAGCGTCCCGAACGCGAGCGACGATTTCCCGGAACCGGACACCCCGGTGAACACCACCATGGCGTCGCGGGGGATGGTGAGGTCCACGTTCCGCAGGTTGTGCTCCCGCGCCCCTCGCACCTGGACATCCGGCTGGATCGCAGGTGGGGTTTCGTTCGTCATGGTCTCGGACCTCTTTCATCGCCGGATGCCGACAGTCTCGATGACGGGGCACGGTACGTCACACCCTTACACCCGTCTCCGGCGAACCCGCCCACATCGCACGCCCGACCCGCGACACGACAAAACCCCCGGATCCCTGAGGATCGCGGGGGCTTGCACGTGGCGGTACCGGTGGGATTTGAACCCACGGTGGGCTTTCACCCACACAACTTTTCGAGAGTTGCACCTTCGGCCGCTCGGACACGGTACCGCGGACAATCTTAGGCGAAGATTCAACGGGCCGCCAATCAGCGTCCGTCCAGCGAGCGCACAGCCTCCACCGATCCGTCCCTCACGGTGCGCGGAGTACGCTGCACGCATGAACACCACGGGTCGCGTCGTCACGACGGTCGGAGTCGCGGGCGCCATCGCCGGCGGCGCCGCCTATGCCTGGAGCCGCGTGCAGCAGAAACGGGCTGCCGTCGCCGCGGGCAAGGTGAAGCTGAACGAGTCGCTCCCGGTGAACTCCAAATGGTGGCGGGATGCGGCGAAGGTGGAGGGCGAGATCCTCTACGTCGCGATCGGCGACAGTGCCGCGCAGGGCATCGGGGCGTCCCAGCCGAAGAACAGCTATGTCGGCGTGATCGCCGACCACCTCCGCTCCGCGACGGGCCGCACCGTGCGCACGGTGAACCTCAGCGTGTCGGGCGCGACGGTCGCTCTTGCGGTGGCCGACCAGCTGCCGCGGTTCGAGACGCTGCAGCCCGACATCGTGACGGTGTCGATCGGAGCGAACGACATCGGGGCGTTCGACCCGGCGACGTTCCGGGAGGGCATCCGCCGCGTGTTCGCGGCTCTGCCCCGGGATGCGGTGGTCGCCGATCTGCCGTACTTCTACCTCCCGTGGAACGAGAAGAAGGTCGCGGTGGCCAACGCCATCCTGCGCGAGGAGGCTGCCGACGCCGGGCTCACCGTCGCCTCCCTGCACCGCGCCATGAAGCAGGAGGGGCTGCGCGGCGCGTTCACGCAGTTCGCCGAAGACCTCTTCCACCCCAACGACCACGGCTACCGGGTGTGGGCGTCGGCCTTCCTGCCCGCCGTGACGCGGCTGGCAGTGACGAAGTTCCCGCGGCGACCGGCGACGGCAGCGACCTCCGCCTCCGTCACGTCGTCGAGTTCGGCGCCAGATGCGCCAGCACCCTCCCCCACGCCGGCACGATGACGAGGTGCCCGACGCCCGGGACCATCTCCATCCGGGAGTCCGGCACGGCCTTCTGATACCAGGCGGCATGCGCGTTGCCGGCGATCGCGTCGCCCTGCCCGCCCACGATCAGCGTTTTGGCCTGCACGTCGCCGGGGTCGAAACCCCACGGCCGCGCCGTGTACGAGAGGATGTCGGCCGCAGTACCGGCCGCCCCCTGACGGAACGCGTCCTGGAGCATGCGGCCGAGCCGGTCCCGCACGCCAGGCAGCGCCAGCACGGCGGCATCGACGGCGGTGGCGCCGACCGCTTCGGGTGGCACGTCACCCGGGTCGGACGCCGAGAGGACGGCGTCGGCCTGCGACCGCAATTGCTCGCTGAGCTGCTGCACGGCCTCCGCCGGGGCAAGGGTGCCCAGACGGTCCGACTCGGCCTGCAGCTCGGCCGGGATCCACGGAACGGCCTCGTTCGGTGCGGGCGTGGCGACGATCGCGACGCGCTCGGTGAGATCGGGATGCCGTGCGGCGAACGCGAGCGCGACCCGGCCGCCCGCCGACCACCCGGCGATTCCGACCGTGCGCACCCTCCGCACTCCCATCGAGCGCTCGGCCAGCACGACCGACCGCAGATACTCGGCGATATCGTCGGCGGCCCGCGCGATGCTGGGCCACTCGCCGTAGGGCACCGGGTCGCTGGAGCCGTACCCGGGGCGGTCGATCGCGACGATGTGGACGTTGCGGGTGGCGGAGGCGTCGGGATCCGGATCGAAGACCGACGTCCCCGGCGCCGGGTGGCAGAAGACGACGATGCGTTCCGCATCCGCGTCGCCGAGGGTGGTGACGCCGACGCGTCGGCCGGACCGCAGGGTGTACGTGAGGTTCGCCATGGGGCCCATTGTGCTCCGGGGGCGCCGGGCGCATAACCCTCTTGGTGCAGGGCACCCTCCACAGGTCCCGCACTCCGTGTGCTTCTCCCCCGCTCCCCGCGATCCTCCCTCTAGTGACGGTGGCCGCCCGTAGTGTGGGTCCAGGATCGAGGAGGTGTCGTGGCGAAGGCTCACGTCAACTACCGCTGCACGGAGTGCGGCTGGACGGCGGCCAAGTGGGTCGGCCGCTGCGGCGAGTGCCAGGCCTGGGGCACCGTGGAGGAGTCGGTGGCGCCCACGGGCGTGCTGCGGGCACTCACACCGGTCACGATCGGGGCCGCGCGCACCGCCCGGGCGATCACCGACATCGAGACGGAGGCCGCCGGGCGACGGCCGAGCGGCATCGGCGAGTTCGACCGGGTGCTCGGCGGCGGCATCGTGCCGGGTGCGGCCATCCTGCTGAGCGGCGAGCCCGGCGTCGGCAAGTCCACCCTCCTGCTGGAGGTCGCCTCCCGGGCTGCGGCCCAGAACGCGCGCGTGCTGTATGTGAGCGCCGAGGAGTCCGTCGGGCAGGTGCGGATGCGCGCCGAGCGCACCGGCGCCGTCCACGACGAGCTGTACCTCGCGTCGGAGACCGACCTCGCGACCATCATCGGCCAGATCGACGCGGTGAAGCCTTCGCTCGTGATCATCGACTCCGTGCAGACGGTCTCCAGCGGCAGCATCGACGGCATCGCCGGCGGTCCGAGCCAGGTGCGGGAGGTCGCGAGCACGCTCGTGCGCATCGCCAAGGAGCGCGAGCTGCCCATCCTGATCGTCGGGCACGTCACGAAGGACGGCTCGATCGCCGGCCCGCGCCTCCTCGAGCACCTGGTCGACGTGGTGTGCCAGTTCGAGGGCGACCGGCAGACGGCGCTCCGCTTCGTCCGCGCGCTCAAGAACCGCTTCGGCCCCACCGACGAGGTCGGCTGCTTCGAGATGACCGGCGACGGCATCGCCGAGGTCCCCGACCCGAGCGGCCTGTTCCTCAGCCGCACCTCCACCCCCGTCTCCGGCACCTGCGTGACGGTGGCGATGGAGGGCCGGCGCCCGCTGCCGGTGGAGGTGCAGGCGCTCGTCGTGAGCACCGCCGCCCCCAACCCGCGCCGCGTCACGAACGGCGTCGACAGCTCCCGCGTCGCCATGCTGCTCGCGGTGCTCGAACGCCGGGCCGGCATCAAACTCGGCGACAAGGACGTCTACGTCTCGACCGTGGGCGGCGTGCGCCTCACCGAGCCCGGAGCCGACCTGGCCATCGCCCTGGCCGTCGCGTCCGCGGCCTCCGACCGCGCCATCCCCCACAACCTGGTGGCCTTCGGCGAGATCAGCCTCGCCGGCGAGATCCGCCCGGTCAGCAGCGGCAAGCAGCGCGCCGCCGAAGCGTCACGCCTCGGCTTCGCCACCCGCATCGACGACCGCAGCGCCTCCATCCGCGAAGCCCTCCGGCTCGCGTTCACCGCCGCCTCCACCCCGCGCGAACGAGAACTCGACGCGGCTTTCTGACCGTGCAGGAGTCTAGGAGGCGATCCGCTCGGGGTCGCGGCCGGCTCCATCGATGCCGTCTTCCGCCTCACTGATCTCGGCCCACACCGCGTCCAGCGACAGCCCCAGCACCGCCGCGATGGCCGCGATCGTCGGGAACGCGGGCGTCGCCACCCGGCCCGACTCGATCTTGCGCACCGTCTCCGGCGACACCCCCGCGTCGAGCGCGACGGTCAGCATCGAACGCTCCCCGCGCGCCCGGCGCATCAGCGCACCGAGACGCTGACCGCGTTCGATCTCGTCCGGGGTGAGGGGCAGTCTGACCATGGACCCATACTAATACCGGGATAGTCATACCGGTATAGTTATCCGAATGATCGAGATCCTGAACCCCGACGAACTGAACCGGGCCCGAGCGACCGGCGCCCTGGTCGGCCGCATCCTGCAGACCTTGAAGGACCGCGTCGCCGTCGGCACCAACCTCCTCGACATCGACCGCTGGACCGCCGCGCTCATCACCGAGGCAGGTGCCGAGTCCTGTTACGTCGACTACGCGCCCTCCTTCGGCCGCGGCCCGTTCGGCCACTACATCTGCACGGCGGTCAACGACGCCGTGCTGCACGGGATGCCGCACGACTACGCCCTCGCCGACGGCGACCTCCTCACCCTCGACCTCGCCGTCTCGCTGGACGGCATCGCCGCCGACTCCGCGGTCAGCTTCATCGTCGGCCAGACGCAGCGGCCGGAGGACGTCGCCATGATCGAGGCCACCGAGCGCGCGTTGCGAGCCGGCATCGCCGCCGCCCGCCCGGGCGCCCGCACCGGGGACCTCGCGCACGCGATCGGCACCGTGCTGGACGCGGCGGGATACCCGATCAACCTGGAGTTCGGCGGCCACGGCATCGGCTCGACGATGCACCAGGACCCCCACATCTCGAACGACGGCCGCCCCGGCCGCGGCTACAAGCTGCGCCCCGGCCTCCTCCTCGCGCTGGAGCCGTGGGTGATGGCCGACACCGACGAGCTCGTCACCGACGCCGACGGCTGGACACTGCGCAGCGCCACCGGCTCCCGGACGGCGCACAGCGAGCACACGATCGCCATCACGGCCGACGGCGCCGAGATCCTCACCCTCCGAGAGCCCTGACTACGGCGACGTGAGCGCCCGCGGGCTACTGCAGGATGAACTGTTTCGTCTCGGGGGACTCGATCCCCGCGACGGTCGTCGTCAGGTGGTACGACGCTCCCGCCGCCGGGACCTGCTCGCGGCTCGCCTGGCAGGTGGAGGGGTCGGAGCGGGTGCGGTCCCAGGTGATCGGCGTCTGCGACGAGATGGTCTTGCCGGGCTGGAGCAGCACCTCCGCGTCGACCTTGTCGGTCTGGCAGTCGGTCGACTTCCAGTAGACCTCGGAGCCGCTGGTGATGGTGAACAGCTGCTGCGCCGTCCCGGCGTCGATCTTGCACGCGGCCGAGCCGGTGTTGGTGATCGCGACGGACAGCTGCGGCAGCTCCCCGGCCGCGTAGGTGGCCTTGTCGGTCACGGCTTCGACGCGGACGTTCGCCTTATCGCAGGCGGCGCCACTGGCCGAGGCGCTCGATGTCGGGATGCTGGTGGCGGGAGGGGTCGTCGCCTTGGGCGCGCCTGTGGTGGAGGCGGGAGCGGGGGCACCGTCCGAGGCGCCGGGGCGCACGATGATCAGGACGATGACGAGGATGACGGCGAGCAGGCCGATCCCGAGGATGAGCCGGCGTCGCCAATAGACCTTGCTCGGCTGGGGGCCGACAGGATGCTTGAACGTCGACATGCCCGCAGCATAACCGCGCGCCGCCCGATTGCCGGGCGCAACGCGCTCAGAGCAGCTTCAACATCCTTGTATTTCCCAGGGTGTTGGGCTTCACGCGCGCCAGATCGAGGAACTCGGCGACGCCCTCGTCGTTGGAGCGGACGAGCTCGGCGTAGAGGGCCGGGTCGACCGACTCCTCCCCCATGTCCTCGAAGCCGTTCCGCTCGAAGAAGCCGACCTCGAACGTCAGGCAGAACAGGCGGCTGAGCCCGAGCTCGCGGGCGTCCGTCTCAAGCCGCTCCAGCAGCGCACGGCCGACGCCGCGCCCGAGCCACTCCTCCGAGACCGCGAGAGTGCGCACCTCGCCGAGGTCGCTCCACATCACGTGGAGGGCGCCGCAGCCGATCAGGTTGCCGTCCGCGTCCTCCGCGACCCGGAACTCCTGCACGGCCTCGTAGAACGTCACCGTCTCTTTGCCGAGGAGGATGCGTCGTCGGACCAGCGGCTCCACCAGTTGCTGGATGCGCGCCACGTCTCCCGTGCGCGCGCGCCGAACACTGATCCCGGAGGTGCGCGCTGAGTCCACTAGACAAGCCTACTGTCGCGCCCGCCCGGCATCGAAAGAAGAGGCACATGTTAGCTTTGACTGCCCGTCCCGACGCGTCGCGGGAGGGGTATGACGCCCGAGAACGAAGGAAACGTGAGAACGCAGTGGGTCCATTCAAGGCAGCGGTCGAGTGGATCAACCGCAACCGGGCCGACCTCCTCGTCTGGCTGATCGCCGCCGTGACCTGGGTGCTCGGCTATCTCTCGTACATCCGCAACCTGGGCCTCTACTTCTACGACTCGCGCTACTACATGGCGTACGCCTTCTGGTTCAGCGGCGACTCCCAGCAGGTCGCTCGTGACAAGACCGCCGCGTTCTTCGCCGCGCACAACATCGTGATGCCGAGCACCGACGTGACCTTCGGCTGGGGGCTCGTGCAGCCGCGCGTCGTGCTCCCGTTGCTCTCCGCGCCGTTCATGGGCCTCGGCCCGTACGGTCTGGCCGTGATCCCTGCGCTCGCGTCGATCGCATTCACCATCGTCGCGATCATCCTGATGAAGCGGCGATACGGGAACCTGGCGGCGATCGCCACGATCGTCCTCGCTCTCGCGAGCTTCCACATCATGATCTACATGACCGCCATGCTGACGGAGTCCCTGTCCGCCATGTGGAGCGCCCTCGCGCTCCTGGTCGCGTGGCGGTACATGCGCACGAGGCAGTGGTGGCTCCTCGTCATCGTCGGCGGAATCACCCTGTTGTCCGCGTTCACCCGCCAAGCGACGCTCATCATGGCGGGTGCTTTCGTCGCGGCCTGGCTGCTCGGGATGCTCGTCTCGCTGCGCTGGCGCTCGCCCTGGATGTGGCCCGCGATCGTCGTCGGTGCGACGGCCGTCGGAGCCCAGATCGTCCAAACGCTCGTCTTCCCGTTCTCGCAGGCGAGCCAGTTCATGCGCATCACCGGGAGTTCCACACTCACCGAAGCGATCGGACACGTGCCGGGTCTCGCGAAGCTCCTGCTCGTCACCGACATCAAGGACTTCATGCAGAACGACAAGCCGCTGCTGTTCATCCTCTTCTTGAGCGTCGGCGCGATGATCCTGTTCTGGCGGCACGAAGAGGCCCACCTGCTTTTCGGAGCGATCCTCGCGGTCGCGCTCTACAACATCACCAACGGCACCTCAACGACGTTCCGCTATGCGATCCCCGGCGTC
This sequence comes from Leifsonia naganoensis, assembly GCF_013410615.1. NCBI lineage: Bacteria > Bacillati > Actinomycetota > Actinomycetes > Micrococcales > Microbacteriaceae > Leifsonia > Leifsonia naganoensis. Next base: position 2,521,965 of record NZ_JACCHJ010000001.1, on the reverse strand, counting down.
ATCTTCTACCTGCTCCCCCTCGCACTGATGCTGCAGGCGACCGTCAAGCGACGACAGCCCGGGACGGCTCCGGAACTGAGCGCTCCGCCTCAGCGCCTGTAGCGCGCCAGCACCGACGCGCCGAGGTAGCGCACAGGCGCGTCGCGGCGCACGCTGTCAAGGATCCCGGGCGTCACCAGACCGCCGAGGGAGAGGTGCCGGGACGCCCGAGACGCCAGCCGCGTGATGCGGCTCTCGTCCCCCGCACCCGCTAGGACCTCCCGGAACAACGTCGCCTCGTCGCGCGAGAGAACGCGACCCACGCGGGGAGCGAGTGCGACGAGAGCGCGCGCAGCGGTCCCTGCGAACGCGACCTCCGACGCGGTCAGGTGCCGGTCGGCACGCCCGGCGAGGGCGCCGATCACCTGCACCCGCAGCAGCTTGGCGACGATCCCGACGCGTGCGTCCTGATCGAGACGCGCCCAGAACGGCTCGCGCACCAGGGGCTCGATGAACGCGAGGTCGTCGGCGAGCGGCCTCTGCTCCAGAGTGACCCGATCGCCGGCGTCGGGGGCGACCATGTAGGCGTACCGGGGGTCGGCCGCGACGATCCGGGCGTCAGAGAACCACAAGCGCAGTCCGGGCGCGAGGTCTTCGGCCGTCCGCAGCCCGGGCTCGGGATAGGCGTCGCGGGCGAGCTCCGCGCGGATGAGACCCATCGTGCTCGTCCGGTAGGCGAGCCGGTCTCGCACGGGGTCGAGCCGCGTGCGGAAGGGGCGGCGCGGCGGAGTCGGGAAGTCACGGCGTGTCCCGACCATCCGCATCGACGGCAGCACGATGTCCGCGTCGTATCGGCGCTGCGTCCGCATCCAGGATTCGATCGCCCCGTCCGCGAGGAAGTCGTCGGAGTCGATCTTCATGAAGAACGGCGATTCGAGCCGTTTTAGAGCGAATCGGAGAGGCCCCGCGGGCGACCGCACTCCGTCCTGGAACGCGAGGACCTGCACGCGCGGGTCCTCCGCGTGCTCGCCCAGGGCAGTCCGGATGGCGGAGGCGTCGACGTCGTGCGCCACGACCACCAGCCGGATCGGCACGGACGTTCCGAGCACCGACGCCGCCAGGCGCGCGATCGGGCGCTGCGCCGAATGGACGGGGACGAGGACGTCGACCGAGCTCGTCATCTCACGGGTCCTGGCGCAGCGATCCGTGCGATCGCGTCACCCCAGACGGGAGTCTGCGTCTCGGCGGAGAGCAGCGGGGCGGCGACATCGGAGCGCGCCTTCCAGGTGGCCACCGTTTCGCGGTCGAGTCCGCGCAGCACGTCCGCCAGGGCCTCGGCGGTGAAGTCCGTCGTCACGGCACCGAAGCCCTTCTCCTCGAGGATCCGCTTCATCTCGGGCGACGGCCCGATGATGAGCCCCAGTCGGGCCTGCACGTACTCGAAGAACTTGTTGGGCAACGCGAAGGCGTTGTTGAAGTTGGTCGGAGCGAGGATGTGCAGGCCGACGTCGTAGCCGTTCAGCGTCGAGACGAGCTCGTCGAAGGGGACCGGGTCGTGGAACGCGATGTTCGCGTTGCCCGCCGCTCGCGCCTTCAAGGAGTCGAGGTAGCCGGGATCGTTCGGCGCGAGATAGAAGTCGAGCGAGACGGCGGCGTCCGACTGCGCGACGGCGTCGATGAGGATCTCGAGCCGCCGGTTGCGCAGCGCCGCGCCTGCGTGCACCAGGCGCACGGGGTCGGCGACTTCGATCGGCGAGAACGCCGCGTAGGGAGGTGCGTTCATGACCACCGAGGGCTGAAGGCCGAACGTCTCGTGGTACTTGTCGGCGAGGCTCTGACACACCGTCGAGGTGGATGCCGCCTGGCTGACGAACGTCCGGATCTGCCACGACAGGAACGGGGCGACGAAGAGCCGGAAGCGGAGGAGCTCGGAGTTCTGCAGCGGGGCGTATTCGTGCAGGTCCGCATGGAATCCCAAGCGCGGCCGCAATCCGACCGCGACACCCGCCGCGTCGACGTCATTGGCGATGATCACATCCATGCTCCCCGGCTGGATGTGCTCGAGCGCCCAGGAGACGGCGCGGTTCTGGCGGTACGCACGCCGGTACTGGCGCACGACGACGGCCAGTCGCGGGTACTGCCAGTAGACGTGGTCGTCGGGCACCTGGAAGTGCTCGACGGCACCCTCGGGCGCCGGCCCGTAGCCGCAGGTGATGAGGTCGTAGTCCGGCGCGAACAGTGCGATCTGCTTCTGGACCCGCGGATCCGAGACGAGGGTCGAGAACGACAGGAGCAGAAGTCGTGGACGGGTCGTCATAGCGCACACAGCATATCGAACGCACCTCTCCGAACACGTGAGAGTGCGCCGACCCCGGAGGATCGGCGCACTCGTCGCGGACGCGCCTTGCGGCGGTGTGGATCAGCCGTTGGCGGCGAGGTCCGGCGTGGCCGGGCCGGTGCCGATGGCGGCCGCCGCGTTGACGCCGGCGCCGATCGAGTCGGCACGCGCCGTCGTGGTGAACACGAACTCCCCGTCGCGGAAGTCGACGTGGACGTGGTCGCCCGCGTTCAGCTCGCCGTGCAGGATCTTCTCGCTCAGGCGGTCCTCGATCTCGTGCTGCACAGCGCGGCGCAGCGGGCGGGCGCCGAGTGTCGGGTCGAACCCGACCTCGATCAGCCGCTCCTTGGCCGGCACCTCCAGCTCGATCGTCATGTCGCGGTCGAGCAGACGGTCGGACAGGCGCTTGATGAACAGGTCGACGATCTGCAGCAGCTCGGCCTTGTTCAGCTGCGGGAAGACGATGATCTCGTCGACACGGTTCAGGAACTCGGGCTTGAAGTTCTTCTTCAGCTCCTCGTAGACCTTGCCGCGCATCCGCTCGTAGCCGGTGGTCGGGTCGCCCTCGATCTGGAAGCCGACCGGACCGCCCGAGATGTCCTTCGTGCCGAGGTTGGTCGTCATGATGATGACCGTGTTCTTGAAGTCGACGACACGACCCTGACCGTCCGTCAGACGTCCCTCTTCCAGGATCTGGAGGAGCGAGTTGAAGATGTCGGGGTGCGCCTTCTCGATCTCGTCGAAGAGCACGACGCTGAACGGCTTGCGGCGGACCTTCTCGGTGAGCTGGCCGCCCTCTTCGAAGCCGACGAACCCGGGAGGGGCGCCGAACAGTCGCGAGACCGTGTGCTTCTCGCCGTACTCCGACATGTCGAGGGAGATCATGGCCGACTCGTCGTCGAACAGGAACTCGGCGAGCGCCTTGGCGAGCTCGGTCTTACCGACGCCGGTGGGGCCGGCGAAGATGAACGAGCCGGAGGGGCGCTTCGGGTCCTTGAGGCCGGCGCGCGTGCGGCGGATGGTCTTGGAGAGCGCCGCGATGGCCTCCTCCTGACCGATGACGCGCTGGTGCAGCGCCTTCTCCATGAAGACGAGGCGAGCGGACTCCTCCTCGGTGAGCTTGAACACCGGGATGCCCGTGGCCTGCGCCAGCACCTCGGCGATCAAGCCCTCGTCGACCTCGGCGGTGGTCTTCACGTCGCCGGAGCGCCACTGCTTCTCGAGGCGCAGCCGCTCGCCCAGGAGGTTCTTCTCCTCGTCGCGCAGGCCGGCGGCCTTCTCGAAGTCCTGCTCCTCGATCGCGGCCTCCTTCTGCGAGCGCACGGCCGAGATCTTGTCGTCGAACTCGCGCAACTCCGGCGGGGCCGACAGGATCGACAGGCGCAGGCGGGCGCCGGCCTCGTCGATCAGGTCGATCGCCTTGTCGGGGAGGAAGCGGTCCTGGATGTAGCGGTCCGCCAGGTTCGCGGCCGAGACGATCGCGCCGTCGGTGATGGACACCTTGTGGTGCGCCTCGTAGCGGTCGCGCAGGCCCTTGAGGATGTTGATCGTGTGGGGCAGCGACGGCTCGTTGACCTGGATGGGCTGGAAGCGGCGCTCGAGCGCGGCGTCCTTCTCGAAGTGCTTGCGGTACTCGTCGAGCGTGGTCGCGCCGATGGTCTGCAGCTCGCCGCGGGCCAGCAGCGGCTTCAGGATGCTGGCGGCGTCGATCGCACCCTCGGCGGCACCGGCACCCACGAGGGTGTGGATCTCGTCGATGAAGGTGATGATGTCGCCGCGGGTGCGGATCTCCTTCGTGACCTTCTTCAGGCGCTCCTCGAAGTCGCCGCGGTAGCGGGAGCCGGCGATGAGCGAGCCGAGGTCGAGCGTGTAGAGCTGCTTATCCTTGAGCGTCTCGGGCACGTCGCCGCGCACGATCGCCTGGGCCAGGCCCTCGACGACGGCGGTCTTGCCGACGCCGGGCTCGCCGATCAGGACGGGGTTGTTCTTGGAGCGGCGCGACAGGATCTGCATGACGCGCTCGATCTCCTTCTCGCGTCCGATCACCGGGTCGAGCTTGTTGTCGCGAGCGGCCTGCGTGAGGTTGCGGCCGAACTGGTCGAGGATCTGGCTACCGGCCTGCGCGGTGTTCTGATCGTTGCCCCCGACCTGGACCTGCTCCTTGCCCTGGTATCCCGAGAGGAGCTGGATGACCTGCTGGCGCACGCGGTTGAGGTCGGCGCCGAGCTTCACGAGCACCTGGGCGGCGACGCCCTCGCCCTCGCGGATCAGGCCGAGGAGGATGTGCTCCGTGCCGATGTAGTTGTGGCCGAGCTGGAGGGCCTCGCGGAGGCTGAGCTCGAGCACCTTCTTGGCGCGCGGGGTGAAGGGGATGTGGCCGGTCGGCTGCTGCTGGCCCTGGCCGATGATGTCCTGGACCTGCTCGCGGACGGCGTCCAGCGAGATGCCGAGCGACTCGAGCGCCTTGGCGGCGACTCCCTCACCCTCGTGGATCAGGCCGAGCAGGATGTGCTCCGTCCCGATGTAGTTGTGGTTGAGCATCTTGGCCTCTTCTTGGGCCAGGACGACGACGCGGCGGGCGCGGTCGGTGAATCTCTCGAACATGTCTACTCCTCGCGACGCCTTGCAGGGTCGGCATCGATACAAAGAGAGTAACCACCGCACCCGGCATCCCGGGCCCCTGTTCGCCGTGGGCGTGACGGGGCTTGCGTGCGATGGCGGGCTGTGCAATCGTATCGATAGTCGTTATTAACGAATGTCGATATGTGGAGGAGAGCATGAGCACCGTCGAGGGATACCGCCAGTCGAAGGGCGATCGGGCGTCGATCGTCGCGTTCATCGTGGCGGGCGTCGTGCTCGCGGGATGGTCGATCGTCCAGGCCGTCCGCACGATCGTGGAGGCTGCGTCCAACCGTGACGTGCGCGTCCTCGCCGACTTCGCGGGCACGACCGCCCAGGCGCCGATCGGTCCGGGCGGGGCCATGCGCGAGGTCGAGCTCGCCACCGCCTATGTGACGGCTCCGCAGCTGCCGGCCGCATCCTTCGTTGCGCTCGTTCTGCGAGAGATCCTGACGGCGGCCACCGTCGTCGGCGTCATCGTCTGCCTCGTCTGGCTCGCGATCAACGTGCTCCGCGGGCGCATCTTCTCCCGGGCGAACACCGCGCTCGTCGCGATCGCGAGCGTCTACGGCCTGGTCGCCTGGGCCGGGATCGCCCTGCTGAACACGATGGTCGCGAACGGCGCGATCGCCCGCATCAGCGATCGGGACTTCGACAATCCGGTCATGTCCATCCCCCTCCAGCCGCTGCTGCTCCTGGCCTTCGCCGCCGCCATCGTCGCCACCGCGTTCACCGTCGGCGACCGGATGCGGCGCGACACCGAAGGCCTCGTCTGATGGGAGACGAGGAGTCCGGGGTCCACTGCCGTCTCGACGAGCTCCTCGCCGAGCGCGGGATGACCGTCGTGCGCCTCTCCGAGTTGGTCGGCGTCAGCGTCGTCAACCTCTCCATCCTGAAGAACGACCGCGCCAAGGCGATCCGCTACTCCACCCTCGTCGCCATATGCCGCGCGCTGGACTGCGAGATCGGCGACCTGCTCGTCCTGGCGCCGCCGACGGCCTGAGCGGTGGGGCTAGCATGCAGCGCATGAGCATCGCACTGGAGAACGTCGGCATCGCTGTCCGCGATCTGGACGAGACCATCGCCTTCTTCACCGACCTCGGCCTGACCGTGGTCGGGCGCGACGAGGTGAGCGGCGAGTGGGCCGACACCGCGGTCGGGCTCGACGGCAACCACGCCAGGATCGCCATGCTCCAGACGCCGGACGGCCACGGCCGCCTCGAGCTCTTCGAGTACATCCACCCGGACGCGATCGAGACCGATCCGACCCTCCCGAACGAGATCGGCATGCACCGCGTCGCGTTCTCGGTCGACGACATCGACGAGGCGCTCGCGATCGCCGCGAAGCACGGCGTCCACCCCCTGCGTGGCGTCGCGAACTACCAGGACGTCTACAAGCTGTCGTATCTGCGCGGGCCCAGCGGGATCATCGTGATGCTCGCCCAGGACCTGACGAAGGTCTGAACCAGGGTCTCAGCCCTGCAGTCCCGGGACGGTGAGCGTGCCGTCGGGGAGGGTGATCGTCACGTCCGAGGTGGTCGTCACGCCCTTCGGGGTCGCGAAGACCGTCGTGTGCGGCACGTAGTCGCGGGTGCAGACGCCGCCGGGGGCGGGCGAGAGCGTCGCCTTCAGCTGGTTGTCGCCGGTGACGCTGACGGAGGCGACGGTCGGCGGGCAGGTCGAGCTGCCGTAGAGCACGATGCCGAACTGGCGGCCGTCGTCGAGCCACGCGGCCCAGGAGGCTCCCCCGGCGCTGCTGGCCGGCGCCTCCACGCCCGTCGGCTCGCCCGCGTAGTCCTTCACGGGCTGCTGCTGGGACTTGATCCCGCAGCCCGCGAGCGCGACCAGCACGAGCATCCCTCCGGCGAGGGAGGTCAGGGGGCGGGTCGCGGTCCGGGGCACGGGTCCATTCTAGGAACGGGAGGCTGTGAAGCGGCGCCGCTCCGCCGCCGGAAGCCTAGGATGCCGCTATGAGCAACCTGGAGCGCGACCCGGCCGAGGTGCTCGCGGTCGGCACGGCGCTGGCGGAGCCGGCCCCCGCGACCGGCGGCGAGGTCGAGATCCTGGAGCCGCGGGATGTGCCGCTCGGCGGCCCGCGCGCCATGAACGTGCGCCGCACGCTGCCCCAGCGCCGCCGCTCGCTCATCGGCGGCTGGTGCTTCATCGATCACTACGGGCCGGATGACGTGTCCGCGACGGGCGGGATGCAGGTGCCGCCGCACCCGCACACCGGCCTCCAGACCGTCAGCTGGCTCTTCGAGGGCGAGATCGAGCACCGCGACAGCGTGGGCAGTCACGCGCTCGTGCGGCCCGGCGAGCTCAACCTGATGACCGCCGGGCGCGGGATCAGCCACTCCGAGGTGTCGACGCCGGGGGCTCGGGTGCTGCACGGCGTCCAGCTCTGGGTCGCCCTGCCCGCGGCCTCCCGCGACGTCGCCCCGTTCTTCGAGCACCATGTCCCCGTCGCGTCGACGCTGGGCGATGCCACGGTGCGGACGTTCGTCGGCTCGCTCGCCGGGAGCGGCACCGCGGCGACCGTCTTCTCCCCGCTCATCGGCGCCGAGGTCACGGCACCTGCCGGGGCGACCGTGCGCATCCCGCTCGACACCGCGTTCGAGCACGGCCTCCTCGTCGACGCCGGATCGGTCACCGTCGCCGGTACCGCCGTCCCGGTCGCGCACCTGGGGTACCTCGCTCCCGGACGCGACGCGGTGGAGGTCGTCGTCAGCGCCGACGGACCGGCCCGGCTCGTGCTCCTCGGCGGCGAGCCGCTCGGCGAGCAGATCGTCATGTGGTGGAACTTCATCGGCCGCACCCACGACGACGTCGTCGCGGCGCGCGGCCAGTGGCAGGGCGAGGTGATCGCCGGCGAGCAGCCGCACGGCCGGTTCGGCACTGTCGCGGGCTATGACGGCGCTCCCCTCCCCGCCCCCGAGCTCCCCACCGTCCGCCTCAAGCCCCGCGGCTGACCCCGGCGTCCGCACAGGCGAGCGCGGTACGATGAGCGCGTTATGAACGACATCATCGGCGGTATCGTGTGGTCGCTGGCTCCGACCGTCCTGGTCGGGCTGCTCTTCTGGCTCATCATGCGCAAGATCGTGCACGCCGACCGCACGGAGCGGAAGGTCTACGCCCGCATGGAGGCCGAAGAGCGCGCACGCCGCGGCCTCGCTCCCAAGCCGTAGCCTTCCCCACCCCGAACATTTGTGCCAAATGTCGGGTTAGCGGCGGCCATTCACGACATTTGTGCCAAATCTGCGGAGGGTTCGAGCGCTACTGCAGCGCCGAGGTCAGCCGCGCGAGGTTGTCGAGCACCGTCGAGCGCAGCGGCTGCTTCATCCACTCCTCGAGCGTGAGCTCCCGGCTCTCGCGCCGGTAGCCGTCCTCGACCTGGCGCATCTCCTCCACGAACGAGCGGCCGCGCACCATGAGCGAGACCTCCATGTTCAGCAGGAACGAGCGCATGTCCATGTTGCTCGACCCGATCACGGCGACGTCGTCGTCGATCGTGAAGTGCTTGGCGTGGAGGATGTACGGCGCCTTGTACATCCAGATCTTCACACCCGCGCGCAGCAGCGCCTCGTAGTACGACCGCTGCGCGTGGTACACCAGCGCCTGGTCGCCGATCTCGGAGACGAACAGCTCGACCGAGATGCCGCGCTGGGTGGCGGTGGTGATCGCGGTGAGCATCGACTCGTCCGGCACGAAGTACGGGGACGTGATGACGATGCGCTCCTGCGCGTAGTAGAGCAGCGCCAGGAAGAGCCGGAGGTTGTTCTCGCCCGCGAATCCCGGACCGGAGGGGACGACCTGGGCGTCCAGCTCCTCGGGCTGGATGTCGTCGGTGATCGGCTCCGTCTCGCGGCGGAGCAGCTCGTCGGTCTCGCTGTACCAGTCGGTGATGAAGATGGCGTTGAGACCGGCGACGATCGGCCCCTCCAGCCGCACGATGAGCTCTTTCCACTTGAGCCCGCGGCGGATGTTGGACTTCTTGTTGTAGCTGCGGTCGATGATGTTCTGAGAACCCATGAAGGCGACGCGGCCGTCGACGATGAGCAGCTTGCGGTGGTTGCGCAGGTCGGGCCGCTGGTACTTGCCCTTGAACGGCTGGACCGGCAGCATCAGCTGCCAGCGCGCCCCCATCTCGGTGAGCCGCTTGATGGTCCGCTTGTAGTCGCGCGTGCGCACGGAGGCGATGTGGTCGAGCAGCACCCTGACCATGACGCCGCGCTTCACCGCGTCGGCGAGCGCGTCGAAGAACGGCTCCGTCGTGTCGTCGAGCGACAGGATGTAGAACTCGACGTGCACGTACTTGCGGGCGGCCTTGATCTCGGCCGTCATCGCGTCGAGGGAGCCCTGGTAGTCCCCGTTCAGGCTGGCCCGGTTGCCGCCCACGAGCGGCATCGCGCCCAGGTTCCGGTTGAGTTCCACGACCGACTCGAGCCACGGCGGCCACGGGTGATCGCGGCGCACACGCTCGATGCCCTCGGTCGACTCGATGATGAAGTTGTTGATCTCGATCTGCTTGTCACGCCGCCGCTTCGGCAGCTTGTAGCTGCCGATCAGCAGGAAGAACAGCACGCCGATGTACGGGATGAGGAAGATCGCGAGCAGCCACGCGGTCGCCGACGTCGGCTTGCGGTTGCGCGGGACGACGATGATCGCGATCACGCGGATGATGAAGTCGATGAGCAGCGCCACTACGACGATGACGGTGCTCAGGAAGCCTGCGTCCATCCGGTCCTCTCGGTCGCAGGCGCGCTCGGAGCGATGCACCTACAGGGATACCGTAGCGAAGCGGAGGGACAATGGTGCGCCACCACCCGTGAATGGAGCCCGACACGCCTCCCGTCAACGTCTTCCTGACCACCTGGTCGTTCGACCCGGCCGCCGCCGTGCTGGTCGTCGCGGCCGCGGCGCTGTACGTCGGCGGGGTGCTCCGGCTGCGCCGCCACGGTCACCGCTGGCCGGCGCGTCTCACGCTGTGGTTCCTGCTGCTCGGCCTCGGGTCGTACGCGTGGATCTCGTTCGGCTTCCTGGGCGCGTACAGCAGCGAGCTGCGCTGGGCGTTCACGACCCGGATCGCCCTGCTGCTGTTCGTCGTGCCCGCGCTGATGAGCCTCGGCCGGCCGATCGCCCTCGCACGGGTCGCGCTGTCCACGACCGGACGGCGGCGCGCCGACCGCGTCCTGCGGTCCCGTCCGGTGCGGGTACTCGGCAACGCGATGTTCGCGCCCGTCTTCGCGTGCGCCGTGTTCCTGGTGTTCCTCACCCCGGTGGCCTCCGTGCTGCGCGACTCGGTGTGGTCGGAGTGGACGATCTCGGTGCTCGTCCCGCTGGCCGGGATGCTGCTGGTGCTGCCGATCGCGGCGCACTCGATCGTCCGCACCGGCTTCTTCATCACGGTCGAGTTCCTGCTGGCGTTCGTCGAGCTGCTGCTGGACGCCATCCCGGGCCTGCTGCTGCGCCTGAACGACAGCGTGCTCGACGGCGCGGCGCGCATCACCGGGAGGCTGCCACTCTGGTTCCCGAACGCGCTGCACGATCAGCACCTGTCCGGCGACTTCCTGTGGTTCATCGCCGAGTTCGCCGACGTGCCGATCCTCGTCATCCTGTTCGTGCGATGGATGCGGCTGGACCGGCGCGAGGCGAAGAAGGTCGACGACCTGACCGACGAGCAGCTGGAGGAGCTCACCCGCGCCCACCTGCAGCGGCGCGGCTGAGCGCTTCGGCCGCTACTTGACCAGGGGGAACAGGATGGTCTCGCGGATGCCCAGGCCGGTGATCGCCATGAGCAGGCGGTCGATGCCCATGCCCATGCCACCGGTCGGCGGCATCCCGAACTCGAGCGCCCGCAGGAACTCCTCATCGAGGCGCATGGCCTCGTTGTCGCCGGCCGCGGCGAGCTTGGCCTGCTCGACGAAGCGCTCGCGCTGCACGACGGGGTCGATCAGCTCGGAGTAGCCGGTCGCCAGCTCGAAGCCGCGGGTGTAGAGGTCCCACTTCTCGACGACGCCCTCGCGCGAGCGGTGCGCGCGCACGAGCGGGCTGGTGTCGACGGGGAAGTCCATCACGAACGTCGGGCGCACGAGGTCGCCCTTCACGTGGTGCTCCCACAGCTCCTCGACGTACTTGCCGGCGAGCGGGTGCTCGATCTCGATCCCGGCGTCGGCCGCCAGCTCGCGCAGGCGGGCGATCGGGGTCTCGGGCGTGATCTCCTCGCCAATGGCCTCGGAGAGGCTGTCGTACATCCGGATGCGCTCCCACTGGCCGCCGAGGTCGTACTCGGTGCCGTCGGCCCAGGTGACGACGTGCGAGCCGGAGACGGCCTGCGCGGCGTTCTGGATGAGCGTCTGGGTGAGGTCTGCGATCGAGTTGTAGTCGCCGTACGCCTGGTAGGCCTCGAGCATCGCGAACTCCGGCGAGTGCGTGGAGTCGGCGCCCTCGTTGCGGAAGTTGCGGTTGATCTCGAAGACGTGGTCGATGCCGCCGACGACCGCGCGCTTGAGGTAGAGCTCCGGCGCGATGCGCAGGTAGAGATCGGTGTCGAACGCGTTGGAGTGGGTCACGAACGGGCGGGCGGAGGCGCCGCCGTGGATGACCTGCAGCATCGGGGTCTCGACCTCGACGAAGCCGCGGTCGGCGAACGTCGAGCGCAGGCTCGCCATCGTCGCCGCCCGGTCGAGGACGGTCTGGCGGGCCTGGTCGCGCGCGATGAGGTCGAGGTAGCGCGAGCGCACCCGCGTCTCCTCGCTGAGCTCGTTGTGGAGGTTCGGGAGGGGCAGCAGCGCCTTGGACGCGATCTCCCACGCCGTCACCATGATCGACAGCTCGCCGCGGCGGCTGGAGGCCACCTCGCCCGAGACGAACACGTGGTCGCCGAGGTCGACGAGCTCCTTCCAGGCGATCAGCGACTCCTCGCCGACGGCCGCGAGCGACACCATGGCCTGGATGCGCGAGCCGTCGCCCGACTGGAGCACGGCGAAGCACAGCTTGCCCGTGTTGCGCAGGTGCACGACGCGGCCGGCGACGCCGACCGTCTCGCCCGAGGCCTCGTCGGCGGCCAGGTGCCCCCAGGCCGCGCGGACCTCCGGGATGGTCGTGGTGACCGGCACCTGCACCGGGTACGCCCCGCCCGCGGCCGTCTCGGCCTGGGCGATGAGGCGCTCGCGCTTGCCGAGCCGGACGGCCTTCTGCTCGCTGATCTCGTCGTCCGTGAGGTCGGCCTGGGGGGTGGGCGCGTCGGTCATCGGTGTGTCTTCCGTTCGGCGGTGGTCGTCGTGTCGTCGGTGCGTGCTCAGGGGATCGTGATGCGCCGGTTGTCGATGAGGCGCGTCGTGCCCACGCGGGCCGCGACGAGCATCAGCGCCGGACCGTGCTGCCCGGGCGCCGCCTCGCGGAACGAGGGCTGGTCGACGATCACGAGATAGTCCAGCTTAACGGCTGGGTCGGCCTCGATGCGCGTCCGGGCGGCGGCGAGCGCCGCCTCCACACCCCCGTCTGCGGCCTGGGCGCCGGCAGCCAGGGCCTGCGACAGCGTCACGGCGGCGACGCGGTCGGCGGCGGAGAGGTACTGGTTGCGGCTGGAGAGGGCCAGGCCGTCCTCCTCGCGCACCGTGTCAACGACGGCGAGGGTCAGCGGCAGGTTCAGGTCGTCGATCATCCGGCCGACGAGGTGCACCTGCTGGGCATCCTTCTGGCCGAAGATCGCGACGTCGGGCTGGACGATGCCGAACAGCTTGGCGACGACGGTGAGCATCCCGTCGAAGTGGCCGGGGCGGGAGGCGCCCTCGAAGAGCGACCCGACCTCCCCCGCGGTGACGCGCGTCGAGGACTCCCCCTGCGGGTACATCTCGGCGGCGCTCGGGGCGAAGACGATGTCGGCGAGGCCCTCCAGCGCGGCGACGTCGGCGTCGAAGGTGCGCGGGTACCGGTCGAGGTCCTCCCCCGGTCCGAACTGCAGCGGGTTCACGAAGATCGAGACGACGACGAGGCCGGCGAGCTCACGGGCCTGGCTCACGAGGCGCAGGTGGCCGTCGTGGAGGGCGCCCATCGTCGGCACGAGCGCGACGAGCCCCGCGGGGTCGCCGGCCGGGTCGGCGAGCAGAGCCTCGCGGCGTGCGCTCGCGATGAGCGCGCGCAGTTCGGCGATGGTGGTCACGACGTGCGGCATTCTCTCCCCTTCGGCCGCCGCGCCCGTACGGGTGGCGACGAGCGCCGGCCGCAGACCAGGCTACTCGCCGCGGAGGTACCAGCCGCGCCCGTCGTCTCCGGGATCGCCGTCACCGGGGCCGGGGAGGTCGTCGTCGCGGAGCGCCTGGAGCACGTCCTCCACGTCGATCGCGGGGCCGGCACCCGCCTGGGTCAGCGCGTTGTCGACGGCCGAGCGCACGAGCGAGCTGAGGAACGAGCCCGGGTTCTCGACGCCGATGCCGCGCAGGATGCCGGTGGACTGCTCCACGATCGAGCGCGAGAACGCCGTGGCCGTGGCGATGGCCTCCGCGTAGGCGGGACGGTCCTGCTCGGCGACGACGACGGGCTCGCCGCCCATCTCGACGACGAGCGCTTGGGCGATCGGCAGCACGGGGGCGGCCGCGGTGACCGCGAACCACGACTCCGCCAGTCGGGCCAGGTCGAGGCTGGTGCCGGTGAAGTCGAGCGCGGGATGCACGGCGAGCGGGATGGCCCCGGCCGCGGCTGCCGGGCGCAGCACGTCGACCCCGTAGCCCGGCGCGGTGTGGAGCACGATCTGTCCCGGCTGCCAGGTGCCGGTCGCGGCGAGCCCGGCGACCAGTCCGGGCAGCTCGCTGTCGGGGACGGCCAGGATGACGAGTTCGCTCCGCTCGACCAGCACGGGGACCTCCAGCACCGGCGCCTGGGGCAGCATCGCCTCGGCACGTTCGCGGCTCGCCGCCGACACCGCGGAGATGCCGACGACGGCGTGACCGGCGCCGGCGAGAGCGGCACCGAACACCGGGCCGACGCGTCCTGCGCCCACGATGCCGAGACCGAGCCGGCCCGAGCGTTCCACGGGACTCATGCGGACTCCCCCCAGCGGTGGCTGCGGTCGGAGCGGCCGGCGACGATCGCGTCGGCCGACGCCCGCTCGAAGAGCCGGATGCCCTCGACCGCGTCCATCGCCGCGAGCCTCGGGCTGACCGGCCCGCTCACGGTGTGGAAGTCCACCTCGGCGAGGCCGAGCATCCTGTCGATCGGCCCCTGCTCGAGCTTGATGCTCTGGAGGCGCGCGAGCGGGACGATCACCAGCTGCCGCCAGACGAACCCGTGCCGGAGGAGCACGGCGCCGTCGACGCTCGTGTACCCGGTGCGCTGCCACGAGAACGGCCGCAGCCAGGCAGCGCGCCGCGGGCTTCCGGTCCAGTCGTCGCGGCCGCGGGAGGTCATCCCGGCGCGGATGAGGTCGCGGTGCTCCTCGGTCGCGAGGCCCGGCAGGATCAGCGCGAGCACTCGCTCGACATCGGTCGCGTCGCCGACCGGGAGCGTCGTGGTGTTCGCCTGCCCGGCGGCCCCCTTCTCACGCGAGTGGCCCGCCGTGTTGATGCGGATCTGCCACCAGCCGAACGGTCGCCACAGCAGCGGCTGGAGCACCTGCACCGCGTGGATGCGCCCGGGCGGCAGCGTCTCGTTGCTCGTGCTGAGCAGGCCGAACCCGACGCGCACGCCGTCCGGCGTGCCGGCGATCGAGTAGCGCAGCGACTTGGTGAAGCGGTTGATGTAGAAGCTGGCCGAGCCGATCAGGCCGGGCAGCACGATCAGGGCGAGCCAGAGCCATCCCGTCGCCGCGCCGACCGCCGTCAGGATGACGACGACGATCACGAACACGGTGAAGCCGCTCATCAGCAGCGAGCCGAGCAGCCGCATCGGCGGGATCTTCACGACCGACTCCGGCGGGGCGGCATTCGGGTCGAGCTCGGGGGCGAGGAACTCGTTCACGCGGCGGTTCACGAGATCGCCGACCGCGGCTGTGCGGGAGGCGGGAACGCCCGCAGCGCCATCGGGCGCACCATCTGTTGCGGTGGCGGCGGCCTCTTCCGCGCGCGCCTGCGCCTCCGCGGCGCGCACGCCCGAGGCGAGCCGCAGCACGTCGGAGCGCAGTCCGTCGGCGAGCGACGAGCCGAGGTAGGCGAGCTGGAGGTTGGCGTCGTGCCCCGCGGCGGTGATGTCGAGCTTCGCCGCGCCGAAGAGGCGGGCGATCAGGGGCCGCACCACGTTGATGCCCTGGATCCGGTCGAGGCGCGCTTTGCGCTGCGTGCGGAACAGGATCCCGCTGCGCACCTCCACGGTGTCGCCCGTGATGCGGAACGTGTGCATCCGCCAGGACAGGTAGAACGCGCCGAGGCAGACGAGGATCACGACGGCGACGCCGAGGAGCGCCCAGCCCTCCCAGCCGCGGTTGTAGATCTCGTCGAGCGGGTCGCCGCCGTAGTCGGGGGCGCCGACGAAGAGGCCGACCAGTCGCTCCCGCAGGTTCGACAGCACGAACCCGAGCACGGCGATGAACACGATCCCGCCGCGCAGCAGGGGCGTCGCCGGGTGCAGACGGTGCCACTCCCCGTCCGTGAACCGCTCGGCCGCGCGCTCCACGGTGGAGAGCGGGCCTCCGGGCAGCGGCTCGGTCACAGTCCGGCCCGTCTGCTCTCGGCCAGATCGACCAGGCGGTCGCGCAGCTCGGCGGCGTCCGCGTCGGGCAGGCCCGGGATCACGACGCCGGTCGACGCGGCCGCGGTCACGAACTTCAGGTCGGCGAGGCCGAGCATCCGCCCGACCGGCCCGCGGTTGATGTCGATGAGCTGCATGCGCCCGTACGGCACCGAGACGAAGCGCTGGTACATGATCCCGCGACGGAAGAGCAGGTCGTCCTGCCGCTCCAGGTAGCCGATCGACCGGGCGCGGCGCGGCGCGATAACCAGCGCGACGAGCGTGATGACGACGATCGCGATCAGCGCGATCCACGCGAGCGTCCAGCCGGCGACGAGCCAGAGGAAGGTCGCGACGGCGGACGCGACCACGCCGCTGATCAGGGTGCCGACGATCACGACGACCACGTACTTGGGTGAGACGCGGCGCCAATCGCCGACGTTCAGGTCGATGCGGGCGCGCGTCGGCTCAGCGGGGGTCGACATGGGCGGTCTCCGGGTGGTCGTCATCGTCGTCGTGGTCGGGCGGGAGGCTGCAGAAGCTCTCGGCGATCAGTCCGGCGACCAGAAGCACGACGGCCCCGACTGTCGCGAGCACGGTGAGGAGGATGGCGCTGCCGCCCGGGAGCACGTCCCGGCTCAGCAGGTAGGCGAGGACCCCGATCCCGGCGCCGGTGAGCAGCGCACCGCTCAGCCCGCAGGCCTTCGCGAGGACCACGATGCGGGTCGCCTGGAACGGGTCGATGCGGCGCGCGCTGCGGCCGCGGACGGCCCGGCGGATCGGCACGGCGAACGCCACGATGATGACGGCGACCGCCACGAGCGTGATGGGCAGCGTCAGCGGAGGGATGAAGACGGCCATGCCCGTCGCGGACGCGCCGAGCTCGCCGAGGAATCCGACGACCAGTCCGACGACGCCGAAACCGAGCAGGGAGGTGGGGCGGGTGCGGTTCACCGGTCGCCTCCGTCCGCGTCGAGCGATTCGGCGGTGTACGGCGTCACCGGGTCCGTCGCCTGCGCGGCGAGGTCGGAGACGCGGCCGTACCCGGCGAGGACCGCCTCCGGATCGACCTCGAGCCACGGCACCAGCACGAACGCACGCTCGTGCGCCCGTGGATGAGGGAGGGTGACCCGCTCGTCGTCCGAGACGATGCCGTCGTAGTCGACGATGTCGATGTCGATGGTGCGGTCGCCCCAGCGCTCCGTGCGCAGCCGCCCGAGGGCGTCCTCCACGCGGTTGACCAGGGCGAGCAGGGCGAGCGGGTCGAGCACCGTGTCGATGCGGGCCACGGCGTTGAGGTAGGCGGGCGCTTCCTCGTCGATGCCGTCGAGCTTCAGGGCCGGGGTCTCGTAGAGGCGCGACACGGCCTCCACGCGCAGGCCGGGCTCGGCGCGGAGGGCGTCGAGAGCCGTGCGGATGGTCGCGGCGCGGTCGCCGAGGTTACTGCCGAACGCCAGCACCGCCGGTGCGCCGACGCGCATCCGCTGCGGCCGGGCCATGCCGGGGGTCACGAGCGCCTCCGCACGACCCGCACGGCGACGTCGCCGAACGGCACGGTGATCGGGGCGTCGGGCTTGTGCACGGTGACCTCGACCGACTCGACCGGGGAATGCGCGAGCACGACGCCCGCCACCCGCTCGGCGACGGTCTCGATCAGGTCGACGGGATCGCGCTCCACGGCGGCGACGATCTCCTCCGCGAGCACGCCGTAGTGGACCGTCTGCTCCAGATCGTCCGACGCGGCCGAGCGCGCCAGGTCGAGCCGCGCGGTCACGTCGACCACGAAGTCCTGGCCGTTCTCGCGCTCGAAGTCGAACACCCCGTGGTGGGCGCGCACGCGCAGTCCCGTCAGGATGATCGCGTCGGCCGCCTCGGTGCTAGTCATCGCGTCCAGCTTGCCATGCCCGCACGACATCGAGGGCGACTCGCGTGGAAACGACGTCGTGCACCCGCACGGCCCAGGCTCCGGCCTGCGCGGCGAGGGCCGAGATCACGGCCGTCGGCGCATCCCGATCCGCCACCGGCGCGCCCTCGGGCAGCAGGGCGCCCAGGAAGCGTTTGCGGGAGGCGCCGATGAGCACCGGGTAGCCGAGGGTCTCGATCTCGTGCAGCCCCGCGAGCACCTGCCAGTTGTGCTCCCCGGTCTTCGAGAAGCCGAGGCCGGGATCGAGGATGAGCTTCGCGGGGTCGATGCCGCGGTCGAGCAGCGAGGTGATGCGGGCCGAGAGCTCGCTGCGCACCTCCTGCACCGTGTGCGTGTAGACGGCGAGCGAGTCGGCGGAGTCGAGGCGGCCGCGCCAGTGCATGAGCACGTACTGCAGCCCGGTGTCGAGCACGGCGTCGGGCATTCCCGGGTCGGCGAGGCCGCCGGAGACGTCGTTGATGATCGCCGCGCCCGCATCGGCGGCGGCGCGGGCGGTGGAGGCGTTGAGGGTGTCGACGCTCACGGTCACGCCGCGGGACGCGAGCGCGCTGATCACCGGGACGACGCGGGCCCGTTCCTCCTCCGGCTCGACCCGCAGGGCTCCCGGACGAGTGGACTCGCCGCCCACGTCGATGATGTCGGCGCCCTGCTCGACCAACTCGAGCGCGTGCTCCACGGCCGCGGCGGGCTCGAGCCAGAGGCCGCCGTCGCTGAACGAGTCCGGAGTCACGTTGAGGACGCCCATGACGAGCGTCACGCCGCACCGCTTCCGATGAGTGCCATCAGCTCGGCGCGGGCCACCGGGTCGGCGTACGCGCCACGGGTGGCGACGGTCACCGTGGTGGCGGCCGTCTGCCGCGGGCCGCGGGTGGTGACGCAGGCGTGGGAGGCGTCGAGCACGACGAGCACGCCGCGCGCGCCGGCGCCGCTCTCGATCGCGTCGGCGATCTGCTCGGTCAGCCGTTCCTGAAGCTGCGGGCGGGCCGCCAGCGCGTCGATCACGCGCGGGATGCGGCCCAGGCCGACGACCGACTCCCCCGGGAGGTACGCCACGTGGGCGACACCGATAAAGGGCAGCAGGTGATGCTCGCAGACGGAGCGGAAGGCGATGCCGCGCAGCACGACGGTGTCGGCGTGGTCCGACTCGAGCGGCACCGGCTCGCCGAGCAGCGCCGACGCGTCGACGCCCACGCCGGAGAAGAACTCGGCGTAGGCGTCGGCGACGCGGGACGGCGTGGAGGCGAGGCCAGGACGCGACGGATCCTCGCCGATGGCGGCGAGGATCTCGGCGACGGCCGCCTCGATGCGTGCGCGATCGAAACCGGTCATGCGGTGACGCGACCTAGGCGGTCGCCGGCCGCGGCTTGATCGCGGGTGCGCGCTTCGGCTTCGACGACGGCGGCTCGGAGTCCACTCCGCCATCCACGGCCCCGGCGTCGATCGGCGCCTTGGCCTTCGGGAAGTCGATCGGCGGCACGTCCGAGATCGGACGCTTGTCGCTCGACAGCCACTGCGGACGCTCCGGCAGCTTCACCACGTCGGTGAAGATCTCGGCGATCTCGTTGTGGTCGAGGGTCTCCTGCTCGAGCAGCGACGCGGCCAGGCGGTCGAGGATGGCCCGGTTGTTGTTGAGCACCTCCCACGCCTCGTCGTGCGCCTTCTCGATGAGCTCGCGCACCTCGGCGTCCACTCGCTCGGCGATGCGCTCGGAGTAGTCGCGCTGGTGACCCATGTCGCGGCCGAGGAACATCTCCCCGTTCGCCTGGCCGAGCTTGATCGAGCCGATGTCGGCGCTCATGCCGTACTCCGTGACCATCTTGCGGGCGATGGAGGTCGCCTTCTCGATGTCGTTCGAGGCACCGGTGGTCGGGTCGTGGAAAACGATCTCCTCCGCGACGCGGCCGCCCATGGCGTACGTCAGCTGGTCGAGCAACTCGTTGCGGGTGACGGAGTACTTGTCCTCCAGCGGCATCACCATCGTGTAACCGAGGGCGCGGCCGCGCGGGAGGATCGTGATCTTCGTCACGGGGTCGGTGTGGCGCATCGCCGCGGCGGCGAGAGCGTGGCCGCCCTCGTGGTACGCGGTGATGAGCTTCTCCTGGTCCTTCATGACGCGGGTGCGCTTCTGCGGTCCGGCGATCACGCGGTCCACGGCCTCGTCGAGGGCGCGGTTGTCGATCAGCTGCGCGTTCGACCGGGCGGTGAGCAGAGCGGCCTCGTTGAGGACGTTCGCCAGGTCGGCGCCGGTGAAGCCCGGCGTCTTGCGGGCGAGCACTTCGAGGTCGACCGATGCCGCGAGCGGCTTGCCGCGGCCGTGGACCTCGAGGATCTTCTTGCGGCCGAGCATGTCGGGCGCATCCACGCCGATCTGACGGTCGAAGCGGCCCGGGCGCAGCAGCGCGGGGTCGAGGATGTCGGGACGGTTGGTCGCCGCGATCAGGATGACGTTGGTCTTCGGGTCGAAGCCGTCCATCTCGACGAGCAGCTGGTTGAGGGTCTGCTCGCGCTCGTCGTGCCCGCCGCCGAGTCCGGCGCCGCGGTGACGGCCGACTGCGTCGATCTCGTCGATGAAGATGATGGCCGGCGAGTTCTCCTTCGCCTGCTGGAACAGGTCGCGCACGCGGCTCGCGCCGACGCCGACGAACATCTCGACGAAGTCGGAACCCGAGATCGAGTAGAACGGCACGCCCGCCTCACCCGCGACGGCGCGGGCCAGCAGGGTCTTACCGGTTCCGGGAGGGCCGTACAGCAGCACGCCCTTCGGGATACGGGCGCCGACGGCCTGGAACTTGGCCGGCTCCTTTAGGAAGTCCTTGATCTCCTCGAGCTCCTCGATGGCCTCGTCCGACCCGGCGACGTCGTCGAAGGTGACCTTCGGCGTCTCCTTGGTGACCATCTTCGCCCGGGACTTGCCGAACTGCATGACCTTGTTGCCGCCGCCCTGCATGCCCGAGATCATGATCCAGAAGAACACGCCGATCAGCAGCGCCGGGATGAGGAAGCCGAGGATGTTGACCAGCCAGTTCGGCTGGGGCACCTCGTCGTCGTAGCCCTTCGGCAGGTTCGCGTCGTCGACCGCCTTCACCACGTCGGCGCCGCGGGGCGTGACGTAGTAGAACTGCACCTGCGTGCCGAGCGACCCGTCAGCCTCCTTGAGCGTCAGGTCGACACGGTTCTCACCGTCGACGATCTTCGCGCTGGACACCTTGTCATCCGAGAGCAGCTTCAGACCCTCCTGGGTCGAGACGCCCTTGAAACCCGACATCGTGATCAGGCTCGAGCCGATCCACACTGCGATGATCGCAAGCACGACGTAGAGAATCGGGCCGCGGAAGATCTTCTTGACGTTCATGGTGCGACCACAGTACCGCTTCGGCTCTGTGGGTCGGCTGCGTGTTCGCTCTGGGCGCGCAGTACGCGGCCCGCTGCGACACGCCCGGGACTGCAGGTCAGAGAAGCGGCGATCAGAGACCTTATAGGCCCAATGGGCCCAATTGACCTATTGAGGCTAGAATTGGCCCATGACGACGACATTGCCCCTGTCCGAGGCGAAGCAACAGCTGGGAGCGCTGGTGGACCGAGCCCACCTCCAGCACGAACCGGTGTCGCTGAGCAAGCGCGGCAAGCGTGTCGCGGTGCTCGTCGACGCCGATGACTTCGACCGGATGCGATCGCAGATCGAGGATCTCGAGGATGCCCAGGCGGCCATCGCCGCTCGCCGAGAACTCGAGGAGACCGCCGCAGCGCCGATCCCGTGGGACGACGTGAAGGCCGAACTCGGTCTGGCATGACGTATCGGATCGACATCGCTCCGGCGGCGTTGCGCGAGATCAAGAAGCTGGAACCGCAAGCGAAGAGACGAGTGCAGGCCGCGATCGAGCTCCTCGCCGAGACTCCTCGACCTCCCGCTGCGAAACCCCTCGTTGCGAGCGGCGGCGCGTGGCGGGTGCGGGTCGGCGACTACCGCGTGATCTACGACATCCAGGACGACCGTCTCGTCATCCTCGTTCTTCGAGCCGGCCACCGCCGCGAGATCTACCGCGGGTGACGCCCCTCGAACGTCAGCTGTAGACGGAGGGGGCGAGGATGCCCACGCCGCGCAGCGTGCGGTAGCGCTCGGCGTAGTCGAGGCCGTAGCCCACGACGAACTTGTTCGGGATGTCGAAGCCGACGTACTTCACGTCGATGTCGACGCGCGCCGCCTCCGGCTTGCGGAGGAGCGTGAAGATCTCGATCGACTCCGGGCCGCGGCTGCGCAGGTTCGCGATCAGCCAGGAGAGCGTGAGGCCGGAGTCGATGATGTCCTCGACGATGAGCACGGTCTTGCCGCTCAGGTCGGTGTCGAGGTCTTTCAGGATGCGGACGACGCCGCTCGACTGGGTGCCGCTGCCGTACGAGCTCACGGCCATCCAGTCCATGGTGACCGAGAGCTTCAGCTCGCGCGAGAGGTCGGCCATCACCATGACCGCGCCCTTCAGCACGCCGACCAGCAGGACGTCCTTGCCCGCGTAATCGCGTTCGACCTCCCGTGCCAGCTCGGCGAGGCGGGAGCGGATCTGCTCCTCGGTGATCAGAATCTCGGTCAGGTCGTTCGCGACGTCCGTGAGTTCCATGGGGGAGGTGCTGTCCTTAGCTGTTGGGGTGAAACGTGAGCAGCCCGTTCTGCCTCTCAACTCTAATGCCTGGCAGGCTGAGCGGACCCTGGCCGTGCCAGTCGGTGATGAGCTCGGCGACGGCGAGCGTGTGGGTGCGCGTGAGCGAGACGCCGAACTCGGCCGAGACGACGAGCCGGATGATGCGCTGACGCAACGCGGGAGGGTCGGCGGCCAGCCCACGCACGTCGAGCGCGACGGCGCCGTCGTCGGTCTGGCTGACGAGCTCCAGCGCCCACTCGAGCGCGAGACCGTCGAGCGCCTCGTCGTCCTCGCGCAACTGCTCGGCGGTTCGGGCGAGGGCCTCGGCGACGCCCGGTCCGAGTTCGCGCTCGAGCACCGGCAGCACCTCGTGACGCACGCGCACGCGGGTGAAGGAAGGGTCATCGTTGTGCGGGTCGTCCCACGGTTCCAGCCCGGAGTCGGCGCAGAAGGCCCGGGTCGCCTCCCGCCGCAGGGCGAGGAACGGGCGGAGCAGCGTCCCCGTATCCGGCAGCATCCCCTGCAGGCTTCCGGGGCCGGAGCCGCGGGCGAGGCCGAGCAGCACCGTCTCGGCCTGATCGTCGAGGGTGTGGGCGAGCAGGATGCGCTCCGCCCCCGTCGCGGCGCGGGCCCGGTCGAAGGCGGCGTGCCGGGCGGTGCGGGCGGCCCCTTCCGGGCCTCCGGCGCCGTCGACGGTCACGCGCTCGATCAGCACCGGGTCGAGGCTGAGCTCACGCGCCTGCGCGACGGCCCGTTCGGCGACAGCCGCGCTGCCCTCCTGGAGGCCGTGGTCGACGATGACGGCGCCCGCCCGGTAGCCGGCACGCGGAGCCTCGAAGGCTGTCGCCGCGGCGAGGGCGAGGGAGTCCGCTCCCCCGCTCAGCCCGACGAGCACCAGGGCACCCGGCGCGAGGGGATGCGGACGGCGCGGGCCGTGGTCGTCGTGCGGGTCCGGTGCGGGCAGGGCGGCGGCCGCGGAGAGCGCGCTGCGGACCGCGCGGCGGGCGTCCGCGATCGGGGGCGTGAGGCGGGGGCGACGCTCAGGGGAACCGTTGACGTGCATCCAGTAACGTTATTGCAGTCTTTCCGAGAGCTAAGGAGAACGGCACATGGCCGCATACGACGTCGTCATCGAGATCCCCAAGGGGAGCCGCAACAAGTACGAGGTGGACCACGAGACGGGCCGGGTCTACCTGGACCGCGTGCTCTTCACGAGCTTCGTCTACCCGACCGACTACGGCTACTTCGAAAACACCCTCGGCCTGGACGGCGACCCGGTGGACGCTCTCGTGCTGCTCGAGTACCCGGCGTTCCCCGGTGTGGGCGTGAAGGTCCGCCCGGTGGGCGTGCTCAACATGAGCGACGAGGCGGGCAGCGACGCGAAGGTCGTCGTCGTGCCGGCCAAGGACCCGCGCTGGGCGCACATCCAGGACATCACCGACGTCCCGGAGCAGACCCGCAAGGAGATCGAGCACTTCTTCGCCCGCTACAAGGACCTCGAGCCGAACAAGTTCGTCAACATCGAGGGCTGGGGCGACGCCGCCGAGGCCGAGAAGATCGTCGAGGCCGGCTTCGAGAAGCTGAAGGCCGAAGGCCACTGAGCCCGGCGGGCCATCGCCCGCGAGCACGACGAAAACGCTCCCGATCGAGTCGATCGGGAGCGTTTCTCGTGTGCTCGGTCAGGCCGAGGGGCGCGCCACCTGGGACCAGGGGGAGCCCCACACGGACTGGACCTTGACGACGTCGCCCTCGGTGGGCGCGGCGATCATCTGGCCGTTCCCGATGTAGATGCCGACGTGGTAGAAATCGCCCGGGCCGCTGCCCCAGAAGATCAGGTCGCCGGCCTGCTTGGCCCCGTAGGAGACGAGCTGGCCCTTGCTGCGGGCCGTGTAGTACTGGTCGTTGACCGAGTGGGCGCCGATGTAGACGCCCGCGTAGGCGTAGGCCTTCATGGTGAGGCCGGAGCAGTCCCAGGTGTTCGGACCCGCGCCGCCGAGCACGTACGGCTTGCCGAGCTGCGAGCGAGCGTAGGCGATCGCGGTCTGCACGACGTTCCCGTTCGGCGGGGCGACCACTCCGCCACCGCCACCGGAGGACGAACCGCCGCCGGAGGACGAACCACCACCGCCGCCTCCCGAGCTCGCCGGGGGGTTGGCGGCCGCAGCAGCAGCCGCAGCAGCCGCCTCCGCCGCCTTGCGCTGCGCCTCCTGCGCCGCCTTGACCTGCTCGCCCTGGAGGTACGCGGCCTCCACCTGGGCGGATGTGTTCTTCAGGGTCGCCAGCTGGGCGACCAGCTCCGTCGACTTGCTCTGCTGCTGCGAGAGGGCCGATTCGGCGGCGCTCTGAGCGGACTGTGCCGCCGCCAGCGCTGTGTCGGCCTGGGTCGCGAGGTCCTGTCGCGCGGTCTTCGCCGACGTGGCCTGCGCCTTCAGCGACTCGGCGGCGTTCTTGTCCTTCGTGGCCTGGTCGTAGACAGCCTTGGACTGCTCGGTGAGCTTGCTCATCGTGCCGAGCTGGAACAGGAGCTTGTCGGCCTCGGAGCCGGAGCCTCCGCCGTTCAGCATGAGCTGACTCGTCACGTCGCCGCCACCTCCGGACTTCGCCAGGTGGGATGCGAGGAGCCCGGCGCGCATCTGAGAGGTCTTCGCCTTGTCGGCCGCGGCGGTCGCCTGCTTCTGCAGGTCGGCCTCCTTCTCGGTCGCGCGGTCGAGGGCGAGCTTGGCCTGCAGGTAGGTCTCGGCCGCCTTGGCGGAGGCGATGTTCGCGGCGTCGACGCTGGACTGCAGGGTGCCGATCAGGGCGGTGATGTTCGCCACCATCGCCTGCTGGTTCGCGACGCTCGACTTGGCCTGCTGCACGTCGTTCCACGACGGGTAGTCGACCGCCTGCGCGGGCGTGACGATGCCGATCGACGCGGTGACGGCGCCCATGACGCCGGCGCCGATCGCCAGTCCGGTGCGGGTTCGCGACGACCGGTCGGTGGTCGCGGTCTTGTCGTTCTCAGCCAAGGGGTGCCTGCCTGTCTCTCATGAACGGGATGCCGTCGATCTTGTTGCCGTTGACCCGCACCTCGTAGTGCAGGTGGCATCCGGTGGATGCGCCGGTGGTCCCGACGCGGGCGATCGGCTGACCGGCGCTGACGGACTGGCCGATGCCGACCAGGATGCCGCCGTCGCGGATGTGGGCGTACCCGGTGTTGATACCGCCGCCGTTGTCGATCAGGACGAAGTTGCCGTAGGAGCCGTTGGGTCCCGCGTAGATCACGGTGCCGCCGTACGCCGCGTAGATGGGCGAGTTGCAGGAGGCGCCGATGTCGATGCCCATGTGGTACGTGCTGCCGACGCCGCCAGGCGACGGGCGGGAGCCGAAGCCGTCCGTGATCGGACCGGCGGCGGGGACCGCCCAGCCCTGCGGACCGACGTAGCCGCCCGGGAGGCCGCCCGAGCCACGCGCCGCTGCCGCCGCCGCCGCCGCCGCGACGCCGGCCTCGTAGCCGGCGACCGTCTTGGCGGTGGCGTCGGTCAGCGCAGCGAGCTGCGCCTGCATCACGACGATCTGCTTCTGCTGCTCCGCGAGCTTGTCCTGCGCGGCCTTGGCCGCCTCGATCGCCGCCTGCATCGCAGCCTGGGCGGCGACCTGCAGTTTGGAGCGCTCGGCCTTGGCCACGTCGGCCTGGTCGGAGAGGGCGTTGGCCGTGTTCTGTGCGGCCTTCGCGTCGGTGTAGACGCGGTTGGACTGCTCGGCCAGCTTCGACATGCTGCCGAGGTCCGAGAGGAGCTTGTCGGGGTTCGTGCCCGAGGCGCCGTTGCCGCTCAGGAAGAGGTTGGCGGTGAGGTTGCGCCCGCCGGTGCGGTAGAGCTGCGCGGCGACCTTGCCGGCCTGCGTGCTCGCGTCGTCCGCCTTCTTCTGGCTGGCGGCGGCCTGCTTCTCGAGCTCCTGGGCCTTCATGTTCGCTTCGTCGAACTTGGCCTCGGCGACCTGGAGCTCGGCGCCGCGCTTCACGGCCTCGGCCTGCGTGGAGGCGACCTCGCTCTTCAGCTGCGAGATGAGGCCGTTGATCTTGTCGACCTGGGCGGACGCGGTGGCCTGGTTGGCCTTCGCGTTCTGCACGTCCTGCCAACTGGGGTAGTTGTCCGCGTAGGCGGGGGCGACGGATCCGACCGCGGCCAGCACCGCGATGGCGACGGCGGCGATCCCGGCGCGCAGCGACATCCGGCGCCTCCTGGGGACCTTCTCCCCGAATCCACTCGTCTCGCGTTTCATCGCCACCTCGAACCCGCTTCGCTCACGTATCGTTTTCATCTCGTTTGTCACACCAGTCGCACGGGTATCGCTAGTCAACTCGTGCAACTTTACCAACATGCGCGCGCGAAGCCCAGGGTCGGTGGGTGGCGGCAGGGGTCGGCGGCGCGTGACTCACGCGGACGGCGGGGGGAGCCGTCGCTCGCAATCTACCCACGGAGACCCGCCGAACCGGGGCATTTCCGTGGGGCGTCGCCCGATCGGCGCGCCCTCCCGGAGCGCGCGTATAGGCCTGACCCGCCCGGGATGCAACCCCGATTGGCGTTCGGCCACCATCTTCCGTATGCTTATGCGTCGGTGGTCGTCGAGAAACGAAAGTGGATCGAGACAACCCGGCCCCATCGTTTAGCGGCCTAGGACACCGCCCTTTCACGGCGGCAGCACGGGTTCGAATCCCGTTGGGGTCACCCGTCCTCGCGAGCGGTGGACGTCACGTAGTATGGAACACGAAAAATCGAATAACAGTTTGGCCCTGTAGCGCAGTTGGTTAGCGTGCCGCCCTGTCACGGCGGAGGTCGCGGGTTCAAGTCCCGTCAGGGTCGCCATGGCGACAAGCCCTTCCCTCGGAAGGGCTTTCGTCTATCACCGCCTCGGCGGTGAGGCTCTGTAGCTCAGTTGGTAGAGCGTTCGACTGAAAATCGAAAGGTCACCGGATCGATGCCGGTCGGAGCCACAACAGAATAGCCCCCGGTCTCAGTTCGAGTCCGGGGGCTTTTTCCTTTGCCGCGCGGAAGGGCTGGTATGAGCGACGTGCGGAGGTGTGCTCAGCGATCGTCGAAGCAGATTCGCACCTCGCTCCACACAGTCTCCAGAGCAGCTTCGAGGGGGACATCGGATGATCCTTCGAGCCAACTGTCCAGAGCGAGATCGAAACAGGTCACCGCGACAGCCGCCAGCGTGCGCGCCTGGCGAGAGTCGGCCCCGCGTTCGAGGAGGGCCCCCTCGATCGCGTGCGCGAGGTGGCGGCTTCGCAGAAGATCGCGCTCCTGCAGCGCGGGCTCGCTGCGGAGGATGGCACGCCGCCGCGCGATAGGCTCCCTCCAGGGCTGGAGACCGCGACATGCCGCTGCAAGCCCGGCCCGCACCGCCCCCACTCCCGTGCTCTGCGCCGGGACCGACTCCATGAAGTCACGAACGGCTTCAGGGAACTCGCGATCTCGGAGAAACAGCACGTCGCGCTTGTCAGGGAAGTGACGAAAGAACGTGCGGGTGGTGAGCCCGGCCGCTGCGGCGATCTGCGGCACCGTCGTTCCCCCGAAACCGTGCTGCTCGAACAAGTCCATTGCCGCGGCTTCGAGCCGCAGGGCGGCATCCGGTGACCATCGAGGCATACGTCAATGATGTCACTTCGTGCCGTGACGTGTATGGTGATGACACGAAATGTCATCAACGCGAGGAGTACGGACTGTGAGCGGCAACACTGCGGCGTGGATCGATGCACCCTACGCCGATCTGATCGTTCGGGATGTCCCGATGCCCGCGCTCCGGTCGGGGCAACTCCTTGTCGAGGTGCGCGCGTTGGCGGTGAACCCGCTGGATGCGATCATTCAATCCAACGGAAGGGTCATGTACGGGTGGTTGCGCTATCCGGTCGTTCTCGGTGAGGACGTCGCTGGGGTCGTCGTCGACGTCGGCGCGGAGGTGAGCGGATTCACCGTAGGCGACCGCGTAACCGCGTATGCGATCGGATTGGAGAAGGGCCGCGATGCTGTCGCCGAGAGCGGTTTCCAGGCCTACGTCGCCGTCGATGCCGCCCTGGCCTCCAGGTTGCCCACGACGGTGACGTTCGCGGAGGCGGCGGTCTTGCCACTGGCGATCAGCACTGCGGCGGCCGGCCTGTTCGAGGCGGGTCAACTCGGCTTGGACCACACCGGGCTCGGCGACGCAACGCCACGTGAGGAGGTCGTGGTGATCTGGGGTGGTGCGTCAGCTGTGGGAGGAAACGCGATCCAGCTCGCACGAGCCGCCGGCTACCGCGTCATCACCACCGCCTCAGCCCGCAACCACGATCTGATGCTCCGCCTGGGCGCGGAAGCGGTCTTCGATTACCACGATCCGAGAGTCGCCGATCAGATCATCGCGGCGATCGGCAGTTCCGCGGTCGCGGGCATTCTGGCCGTCGCTGTGGGTTCAGCCGAGCCAAGCGTGACGATAGCGCGCGCCGTTGGCGCGAAGAGGATCGCGATGGCGAGCCCACCGGTGTCCTTCTACGATCAACCGCGACGTCGCGGCTTGTCCCTCGCTCGGATACGACTCTTCCTTCGCCTGGGAGGGCGATCGGTGACGCTGCAACTGCGCAGCCGTCTCGGGGGTGTCAGGGCCTCGTTCATCTGGGGTAGCGCCATCGCCTCATCCGCCGTAGGCCCGGCGCTCTGGAGGGATTACCTTCCCGCCGCTCTGGCATCGGGCAGTCACCGCCCGTACCCGGAAGCTCACATCGCCGGAGACGGCCTCCCCGCGATCCAGGATGCGCTCGACACCCTCCGTCGCGGCGTCTCCGCTCGAAAGCTCGTCATCACCATGGACTCGACACCTCCGCAATCCTGCGCCCCCCGCACCGACTGAAGCACATTCGCCCTTCGTCGATCAGCTCTCCGCTCGAGCCTCCGCCCAGCCGATTTCAGGCGTCGAACCCGCGTTCCCGGTAGAGATCAATGCTCTCCTTCAGGGCCTTGAGCACGTACGGGGGAAACTGCATGCCGCTCTGCTCCGCCCAGAGCAGCTGCGCTTCGATCCGGCCGACCTCGCGCGCGTACTTCTCGAGATCGTCGGCGAAGCCGAGCACGCTCGCAACACCGCCCATCTGGGCGCGATAGCGGTCCTGGCCGTTCGTGCCGACGAGGTTGTACGTCTTCTCCCTCAGGATGCGCGCCAGGTAGAGCTGCCACGGTTTGAGCTCGCCGCTCTGCACGAGCTGGGTCGCGCTCATCCGGTAGAACGCGAAGTGACCCGGCTCCTGCCTGCGGATCGGGCTGATGATCGTCTCGGCGATCGCAGCCTCGCCGAGGTCCAGCATCCCGTCGTAGAGGACGTTGTACGCCAGCACCGCCTGCCGTTCGGTGCTCGCGCCGGTCAGGTAGTAGAGCAGCCGCGCGATGTCCTGGATCGACGAGAAGTGCGCGAGGGCGCCCATGATCTTGATCTTGAACGATACGGCGAGCTCGGGCTGGGCGGCCGGCCGGCCGAGATCCTGCTGCAGGCGGTCGAGGATCAGTCCGTGCTGGATCTCTTGCGGCTGCCACACGTCGGCGTAGAACATGCGATCGACTTCGTGCACGTCAGGTAGCAGCACGAGCAGTTCGAGCACGTTCCGGTCGACTTCGAGCTCCACCCGCGCAAGGTAGTCGATGACGTGGCCGTAACGATCGGCGACAGCCCCCGGCGCGCGGACGTCACGGTCGACCGAGTCCAGAGCGATCGGCGGATGCTGCTCCCCGAGCCGCTGCACGTGCTCGAGGATCCTCTGCGGAGAGACGCGATCTGCCATCAGGTCCATCATGGACCGACATCACTGCCTTGTCAGGTACCGTCGGACCGCTAATCCAGCTCGGGCTCGCGCTCCCGTCGCGGCGTACTCTGCGAGGCATGACCGCTGACGCGTCGACGCGCTCCTGGCGCATCGGCGCGTCCTTCGGGAGCCTCTACTGTGCCCTGGGTTCAGGCCTGACGGTGATGAGCAGCCTGCTGCTGCGGTCACGCGCCGCCGCTGAACCGCCTCTCTACTGGCTGCTTCTCGCCGCGGGCATCGGGATGATCCTGGTCGGCCTGGGCACGACCGTGGTGGGTCTCGTCCGACGTCATGCGCCGCGGAGCCCGATCAACGATGACGACGAGCCGGGGCGACTTCCCTTTGCGGACGTCGGCATTCCGGGGTGGATCCGGCCGGCGATCATCGCGGCGGCGATCCTCATCGGCGGAGGGTGTGTGGCCGCACTTGTCGCGGCGGCTCTGCACGCGGCCCCCTGGGTCGGGGTCGCGATGATCGGTGCCGCCGTGCTGGGTGCATTGACTCTGTCCTTCGCGGTTGTGGTCTACCGGATCTACGGCGGCGAGAAGATCCGGTAGCTCTGGCGCCGTCCGGCCCGTATGCCTCACCATGTCTGTCATGGCAGAGGTGATGCTCGCGGTCATGCCGTTCGCCGGCCACGTCGCGCCCATGCGCGCGGTCGTGCGCGCCTTCGTTGCGGCAGGGCACCGGGTGCGCGTGTACACAGGGTCGGCCCACGCCGACGGCTTCCGCGCCGACGGGGCGGAACCGGTGCTGTGGGAGAGGGCGCCGGACTTCGACGAGAACGATCTGCCGGCGACATTCCCGCGGCTGCGTGGCCGGAAGGGCCCGCGGCAGATGATCGTCAACGTCGAGGACCTCTTCGTCCGGACGGGAGCAGCGCAGTGCGCCGACCTGACGGCGTCCTTCGACGCGCAGCCCTGGGATGTCCTCGTCGCCGACGGCCTCTCCCTCGGCGCGCACCTGGCCGCCGAAAAGACCGGCACACCGCGGGTGACGGTCGCGCTCGTCCCCCTCGCGACGCCGTCGCCGGGTGCTCCGCCGCCGGGCCTGGGTCTGCAGCCGGCGAGGTCGGTGCTCGGCCGCCTGCGCGACCGCGCACTCTGGGCGGCGCTCTCGGCCGTCTCCCGCCCGATTCAGCGCGCGTTCCACGAGCAACGCGCGCTCGCCGGCCTTCCGCCCAGCGCACTCACCTTCCAGGAGGCGCTGTACTCGCGCGAGCTGGTGTGCGCCAGCGGTGTCGAGCAGCTGGAGTACCCCCGCCCGCAGTGGCCGGGGCGGATCATCTGGGTCGGCGAACTCGCGGACCACACCGGCAGCGGCATCCCGGAGCCCACGTGGTGGTCGGAATCGCTCGCGGACCCGCGTCCTGTGGTGCATGTGACCCAGGGCACGCAGAATGTGGATCCCGCCGACCTCATCCGCCCGACATTCGCAGCCCTCGGACATCAGCGGGTGCAGCTCGCCGTCGCGACGGGAGTGCGCGGCAACAGCGAGTTGCCGTTTCCTGCGCCGCAGAACGCCCGCGTCGCCGACCTGCTTCCGTACGATCGGCTGCTGCCCCGCATCGACGTGATGGTGACCAACGGCGGGTGGGGCGGCGTGCTGGCGGCGCTGCACCACGGCGTGCCCCTGGTGGTCGCCGGCGGGGACCTGGACAAGCCGGAAGTCGCCGCCCGCGTCGCCTGGGCCGGCGCCGGGGCGAATCTGCGCACGGGAACACCGTCTCCCCGCGCCATCCTGCGCGCATGGCGGCGGGTATCCGGCGGCTCCGCGTACCGGACGGTCGCCGAACGCATCGGCGAGGCGCTCCGCCGGCATGACGGCCCCCGTGAGGTCGTCGAGCACACGGAAGCCCTCCTCGCGTCACTCCCCTAGGAGACCCCGCTCACCCCTCCGCACTCCCTCCTCGATGTAGACGAGCCCGTTGCCGAACGGGTCGTCGAAGAAGAACATCGGGGTGCCGTCGCCGATGGTGATGGGCTCGTGGTTGTGGAGGGCGACGCCTGCCTCCTGGACGCGCGCGAACGCGGCGTGAGCGTCGGGCGTGCCGAGCCGCAGCGCCACGGGGATCTCGCTGTCTGCCGGGAGGAGCACGATGCCGACCGAGGATCCGGGCGGGACGACCTCGATCATCCGGGCGCCCGGCCAGGGCTCGCCGTCGTACCGCACGTCGCAGCCCAGCACGTCGCGGTAGAACGCCAGTGCCGCGTCCTGATCCGGGACGGGGACCGTCACGCTCAGCACCCGCGTCGTGAGCGTCATCGCGCGTCGCCGAGGAGCGCGTCGAGGGCCTCGAGCTGCTGCGCGATGCCCTGCCTGCGATACTCGGGCTGGTCCCGGCCGTCGAGGTAGACGCCGTGCTCGGTGAGGACCAGTCGCGTCCCGGCGGGGTCGGGCAGGAACTCGACCGAGGTCAGGGAGACGGAGATGCGGTCGGCGTTCCGCAGCATGTGGTTCGTGTAGACGAGACGCCGGCCCGGGACGATGTCCTGGTAGACGGCGTCGTAGGTGTAGACGTCTCCTCCGCCCTCCAGGGCGGCGCGGGAGAACTCCCGGCCTCCGACGCGGAAGTCGAGGCTGTACTCGCCCGCTCCCCCGCCTCCGGAGAACCAGACGCGCTTGGCGTCCGGGTCGGACCACGCCGCGAAGACTCGCGCGACATCGGCGGAGTAGACGCGCTCGAGGACCATCGTGTCGTGCACGGTGCTGCTGTCGTTCACTGCTGATCTCCTATTCGTCGTCGGAGGAGTCGAGGAACTCCCCCAGCCTGTCCAGCCGCGTCTCCCACTGGCGTCGCTGAGCGGCGAACCAGGAGGCGGCCTCGTCGAAAACGTCGCGGTCGAGCCGGCACGTCCGCACTCGTCCGGTCTTGCTGCTGCGGACCAGGCCGCTGGCCTGGAGCACCTGCAGATGCTGGACGACGGCCGGCAGCGACATCGGCAACGGACGCGCGAGCTCGCTGACCGTCGCCGGCCCCTCGGCCAGGCGCTCCACCATCAACCGCCGGTTCGGATCTGCGAGCGCGTGGAAGACGGCGTCCGCATACTTAACCATGTGCTTAAGTATCGACTATCGGAGCACAATGTCAAGGAAGTCGATCGTTGTACTGCGGGGAACCGTCTACCAGTCGTGGACGGTGCCGTCTGCGAGCCGGTTGTAGGGCAGGTAGGCGCGGATGTAGGGATATTTGCCGGCCTGGTCGACGTCGAGGCCGACACCGAGGCCGGGCTTATCGCCGGGGTGCAGGAAGCCGTCCGCCCAGGTGAACGACTGCTGGAACACGCTGTCGGTCTTCTGGCCGTGTTGCATGTACTCCTGGATGCCGAAGTTGTGGATCGCCAGTCCCAGGTGCATCGCGGCCGCCATACCGACCGGGGAGATGTCGGTCGGGCCGTGCATCCCGGACTTGATCTGGTACTGCGAGGCGTAGTCGAGGACCTTCTTCAGGTGCGTGATCCCGCCGGTGTGGGTAACAGCACTGCGGACGTAGTCGATCAGCTGCTCGCGGATGATCTGCTGGTAGTCCCAGACCGTGTTGAAAATCTCCCCGATCGCCAGCGGGGTCGTGGTGTGCTGACGGACCAGGCGCAGAGCCTCCTGGTTCTCGGCCGGGGTGCAGTCCTCCAGCCAGAACAGGTCGTACGGCTCCAGCGACTTGCCGAGCTTCGCCGCCTGGATCGGCGTCATCCGGTGATGACCGTCGTGCAGCAACGGGATATCCGGCCCGAACTCGTTCCGCACCGCCTCGAACACGGTCGGGATGTGCCGCAGGTAGGAACGGGTGTCCCAATCCTCCTCGTTCGGCAGCCCGCCGCGCTGGGCCGGCTCGTGGTCGTACCGCACGCCGTCGTTGGCCTCGTAGGTGGCATTCGAGGCGATCCCGTAGATCGACTTCAGCCCCGGCACCGCCGACTGGATGCGAATGGCGCGGTACCCCTTCTCCTGGTGCTCGCGCACACTGTCGAACAACTCCGGCAGATCCTTGCCGGACGCGTGCCCGTAGGCCAGCAAGCCGTTACGGGAGGCCCCGCCGAGCAACTGGTACACGGGCATCCCCGCCGCCTTGCCCTTGATGTCCCACAGCGCCATGTCGACCGCGGCAATGGCAGCCATCGTCACCGGACCGCGCCGCCAGTACGCACTGCGATAGAGGAACTGCCACGTGTCCTCTATCCGGGACGCATCCCGGCCCAGCAGCAGCGGGACGACGTGCTCGCTCAGGTAGGCGACGACCGCCTGCTCCCGGCCGTTGAGCGTCGCATCGCCCAGACCGGTCAGACCGTCGTCGGTCGTCAACGTGAGCGTCACGAAATTCCGGTCGGGACTCGTGACGATGACCTCGGCCTTGTCGATCCGCATGCTCATCGTCCGGCGACCCCGTCCGTCACACGGACGAGGTCGTTCGCCGCGCGGAGGACGACGCGGTCGGCGAGTCCCGCGACCGCGCCGCTCGGCAGGCCCGTGACGCGGAAGCTGTGAGTCTCGCCGGGGAGCAGGGTGATCAGTGCACTGTCGGACTCCGCCGCCGGCTCGAGGCGGTCCGGGAAGAGCACGACATCCCTGAGCAGCGAGCGCGCGGTCAGCGTCAGGACGGCCGCCCCCGCTTCGCTGGTCACCTCGACGTCGAACTGCGCTGGCGGCACCGCGAGATCGCGATCCTCCCCGAAGAACCAGAACGCCCGCTCGCCGGTCGCGGACTCGGCGACGATGAGTTCGGCCCGCGCATCTCCCGGGTTCGTCAGCCAGGCGGGCAGCGAGAGCCGAGCGCTTCCGAACCGATCGGCGACGAGACGCGCTTCGAAGCGTCCCACCTCGGTACCGTCGAACGAGAACCGCCGTGCGGTCACCGGACTCCGCCAGGTGTCCGCGCCGTCATTGACCGCGATCAGCGTGAGACCGTCGTCCCCCGGCTGGATCGTGAGAAGCCGCGTCGCATAGGCCTCCTTCAGCGCGTACCAGAGCGGTTTCTTGCGTCCGGCGCCGTCGATCGCCGCCCACGAGGTCACCGGCCAGCAGTCGTTGAGCTGCCACACGATCGTTCCGAAGCATCGAGGCCGCAGCGACCGGTAGTGCTCGACCCCGAGTCTCACCGCCCGTGCCTGGTTCAGCTGCATCGCGAAGTGCCAGTCGTCGAAGTCCTCCGGAACCGCGAAGTGCGGCGCCAGCCCGCGTTCCAGCTTGCCGTTGCCATCGTTCGCCTTCTGGTGGTGCAGCATCCCCGGGCCGACAGGCGTCAGCGGATCGTCTCGCAGGGAGGCTTTGATCGTCGAATAGGCCGGCGGCCCCTGCCACCCGAATTCTGAGACGAATCGTGGGGCGTAGTCGCGGTAGTGCGTGTAGTCGATGTCGTTCCAGACGTCCCACACGTGCTTGAGGCCGTGCTCGTCGGCGTTGGGATGCACCTCCATCGACCCGGAGTACGGGCTGCCCGCCCAATAGGGACGGTCGGGGTCGAGGGCGGCCACCACCGCCGGCAGGGTCTCCAGGTAGTAGCCGAGACCCCAGGTCCCGTCGCCGATCTGAGGCTGCCAGTCCCAGTCGAACCAGCCCCAGATGTTCTCGTTGTTCCCGTTCCACAGAACCAGACTGGGGTGCGGCAGGAGGCGCTGAACGTTATCCCGCGCCTCCGCCTCGACCTCGACGGCGAGCGCCTGGTCCTCCGGGTAGGCCGCGCACGCGAACAGGAAGTCTTGCCAGACCATGATGCCGAGTTCGTCGCAGAGGCGGTAGAAGTTGTCGCTCTCGTAGACGCCGCCGCCCCACACCCGCAGCAGGTTGATGTTCGCGTCGACGGCCTGCGTGAGCCGCTCGCGCAACCGGGCCTCCGTGACCCGCGGCAGGAAGCAGTCGTCGGGGATCCAGTTGGCTCCGCGCACCGGCACGGTGGCGCCGTTGATGACGAATGCGAAGGCCGACCCGATGTCGTCGCTGGAGGTGTCGAGCCGCAGTCCGCGGAAGCCGATCTGCTCGGTCCACTCGTCGAGCACTCTGTCGCCGTCACGAAGCCGGACCGCAGCCGCGTACAGCTTCTGGGCGCCCAGCCCGTGCGGCCACCAGAGCTCGGGATCGTCGACGACCACCTCGCCCGCGGC
Organism: Leifsonia naganoensis; assembly: GCF_013410615.1. Lineage (NCBI taxonomy): Bacteria > Bacillati > Actinomycetota > Actinomycetes > Micrococcales > Microbacteriaceae > Leifsonia > Leifsonia naganoensis. Next base: position 2,485,907 of record NZ_JACCHJ010000001.1, on the reverse strand, counting down.
CGTGGTCGCCCCGGAGGGGACCTGCACGACCTGGGTCTGCCCACCGATCGAGAGCACGGCCTCGATCGGCCCCACGGTCGGTTCGTCGAACTGCAGCTGGAACGTCACCGTTCCGCGCGGGCCGTCCACCGTCGCGTGCGGGCTCACTCGGGCGAGGCGGGGACCGCTCCCGTGCAGGAGGGTCGCCTCGCGCCAGATCCCGGCAGTGACGAGGCTCGGTCCCCAGTCCCAGCCGAAGTTGCAGGCCGTCTTCCGCAGGTAGTTGAAGGGGGCGGGATAGGCGTTCGGCAGCGCGCCGATGCGGGTCCTCTCCGCCTCCCCGAAGGCCCACGCCGAGTGGAACCGGACCTCGAGCACGTCGGCGCCCCGCAACCGCTCGGTGACCTCGACCTCGTAGCGACGATGCATGTTCCGGCTGCTCAGCACCTCCTCACCGTTCACGGTGACCGACGCGATCGTGTCGAGGCCGTCGAAGGCGAGCACGGCCCGGTCGCCCGCCGGCGGCGCCTCGTGGAGTGTCGTGCGGTAGATCCACTCGGCGTGCCCGATCCAGTCGAGCGTCAGCTCATTGCTGTCCCGATATGGATCGGGGATCAACCCGGCGGCGAGCAGATCGGTGTGCACGGTGCCGGGCACGGAGGCGGCGATGGGGAGAGCGGCGCGGACGTGCGAGGGCACGCGCGGATCCGACGCGTCCACCAGCGAGAGCGTCCAGCCGTCGTCGAGCGGGATGCGGGTGATCATCAAGAGGCCTTTCGAGACGAGGGGACGCGGTCCAGGGGGTGCTTCACAGAACCGCGACAGGATTCAACGGGCTGGAGGTCGTGCCCACGAAGCGCCAGGGAAGCGCGGTGAATAGGAAGTCCCACTGCTCTCGCTCCGCGCACACGGCGGCGAGCTGCGTCAGATCGAGGTTGTCCATGAGCCAGACCCCCATCGCCACGAGGCACACGCTGTGGATCGGCCGGGCGAAGTCGAAGTCGTCGAACTGAGGCGGCTGCACATCGTGCGTGCCGTCCGCTCCCATGACCGCGACATCGCGCTCGCGGATCCACGGGAGGACGGCGGCGTCGAGGCCGGTCTGGCTGGCGTCCAGCCCCATCTCCCGCGCGTAGCTCGACGCCGTCGAGTCCTCGCGACGCAGCGGGCCGTCCTTGAGGATCGCGGCGGCGTTGCCGGAATGGATCAGCAGCGCGTCGCCGGCCCTCACCGTGACGCCCTGCCGCTTCTCGGCGGCCAGGATGTCGTCGACCGTGATGGCGTAGCCGCGCTCGACGCTCTCGACACCCAGGAGGCCGGCGATGTCCAGCAGCACGCCGCGCGTGACGATCCCGTCGACCGCGTCGGAGACGCTCAACGGCGCCCCGCCGTCCACCGTGGTCTCGGCGGCGTTCACGCCGTTGTAGTACGAGCCGTCCCAGGAGTAGTGCGCGAACCCGTCGAGATGGGCGTTGCCGCCGTGCGGAGCGAGCGCGACATGGTCGGCGAACGCGTCCCAGCGGAAGGTCTCGCCGGTCGCCTTCACCACCTCACGGACGTCCGTGGAGCGGTGCACGTCAGACAGGCCCGAATGCAACGGGTCGGGCGAGGACGGGTCGAGGTCCCGCGCGAGGGAGACCGCGGTCCCGCTCCTGACCGATCCGGCGGCCGCCTTGCGCACGGCATCCGTGATCAGATTGAGTGCGCCGCGCCGATCGTGCTCGCCCCAGCGCCCCCAGTTGGAGAGCGTCGTGAAGTACTGCTCGACGTCGGTGGTCGAAACGGGAGTGCTCATGATTCATTCCTCTCGGCGACGCGAACGAGCGCCTCTCGCCAGGTGTCGAAGATGGAGGCCCGGTCGATCGCCACGGTGACGACTCGCGAGCGGTTCGATGCGTCGGCTCCGAACTCCCAGTCCAGAGCGGCGGTCACGTAGACGATCCCGGCGTCCTCGCACGCATCCACGACGCGATCGTGCCAGTCGCGGATGACCGGATTGCCCACGTCGCCGGGGTGACCCAGCGATTGCCCGAGGTCGAAGGGCCCGAACACGAGCCCGTCGAGGCCGGGGGTCGCGGCGATCTCCGCGACGTTCTCCGCCCCCTCCCTGTCCTCGATCAGCCCGAAGATGAGCACGTCGCGGTCGGCGCGCTCGGATTGACCGGACCAGTCCGTCGCCCTGTGGTTGGTGGCACGGACGTAGGGGCAGGCACCGCGGATGCCCGCCGGAGAGTAGTGACCGGCCGCCACGATGCTCTCCGCCTCCTCCCGGGTGCGGAGATGCGGCACCATGATCCCGGTGGCGCCGATGTCGAGGACGCGCTGGATGAACGACGCGTCATGATCCGGGACGCGGACGATCGAGTCGATCCCGCAGGCATCCGCCGCACGGATCATCTCGCGCAGATCCGTCAGCCCGAGAGCGCCGTGCTCGGCATCCAACCAGGCATAGTCGTAGCCGGTCGCCCCGACGATCTCGACCAGATCCGGGCTGGGAAGCTGGACCGTCACCCCGTAGGCGGTGCCTCCGGACTCGATCCGGTCACGGATGTTGCGCGGGCGGGGGCGCGGGCCGGCCGTCAACGGCTCAGCCGAGTCGCGCACTCGCGAGCGATCTGGGAGAGCCGGACCGGCCGCGGGTTGAATCCACCCGGGTAGTTGGAGCCTCCCGGGTACTGCATCGGCAGCGGGATGTATCCGAAGCCCAGCTCGTACACCGGGTCGGCGAAGCCGAGCGCCCCGCCCGCGCCGTCGTGCCCGAACGCCAGGTAGCTCCCGAAGTCCATCCGCGGCATCGGCAGCTGGAAGATGATGCCGTAGGACATCGTCGAATCGAGCGTCCTGTCGTGTCCCCAAGACTGCTGCTGCGCCATGCTCCGCAGCGTCGCAGTGTCGGCGAAGCCGTCGTCGAACTGTCCGGCGCCGACCGCATACAGCTTGGCCAGGCCCGCAGCCGAACCGGTACCGCCCACCGCGGCGGGTCCCGCCTCACGTACCGCCCGGTGATTGGTCGAGAGCGGAGAGTCGGCCGGGTCGAAGCTCGTGCCCAGCGTGTTCAACGTCAGTGCGGAGAGCGTGTCCACTCCCCACGGCCGACGCTCTCCCTCGGCCGCCTGCGCGGCCGTGAGCTTCGCCGGACGGATCTGGCGGTACCGGTGGTCCTCGGCGCCCGGAAGCCCGAGATAGAAGTCGATGTCGTGGGGAGCGCGGATCTCCGCCTCGTAGATCTCCTGCAGGGACCGCCCGTCGACACGGCGGGCCAGTTCCTCCATGAGGACGCCGATGGTGATCCCGTGGTAGCCGAAGGCCGACCCCGGGTACCAGTACGGGGTCTGCGCAGCAAGCCTCTCGGCCGCGAGGCGCGAGTCGAGGATCTCCTCGACGGCGAAGCCGCCGTCGACCCCGACGACGCCGGCCTGGTGGGACAGGAGCTGACGGATCGTGACCGAGGACTTGCCGTTCGCTGCGAACTCCGGCCAGTAATGCGACACCGACACATCCAGCGAGAGACGTCCGTCGCCGAGCATCGTCGCCACGGTGAGCGCCGCTGCACCCTTCGTCGCGGAGAAGACACCGGTGATGGAGTCATCGTCGAACTCCGCCCCACCCCGGAGGTCGACCACGAGCTGCCCGCGGTGGTAGATCGCGAGCTGCGCGCTGTACCCGGGATCGGCCAGCAGGTAGGCGTCGAGCTCGTTGCGTACCGGCTCGAAGCCGTTCGCGACGGTGCCCGTCGAAGTGCGGTTGTTGACGGCTCGGGCTTGCGCCTGGCTCATTTTGCATCCTTTGTCTTGTTCTCGTCAGTGAGCGCGCGCCAGGCTCGGCGTCGCTCGGCTTGAAGCACCGGGTCAGGAACGGGCGCAGCCGCGACCAGACGCTGCGTGTAGGGGGTCGCGGGCCGCTCGCAGACGTCGACCGCACTCCCGGACTCGACGATCCGTCCCTTGTTGAGCACGACGACGCGGTCGGCGAAGGTCCGGACGACGGCCAGGTCGTGAGTGATGAAGAGGTACCCGACATTGTTCTCACGCGCCAGCTCGGTCAAGAGGTCCAGGACGACCCGCTGCGTCGACACGTCCAGGGCGCTCGTCGGCTCGTCGCAGACGATGAGGGTCGGGTCGACGGCCAACGCCCGCGCGATCGCGATGCGTTGCCGCTGGCCTCCCGAGAAGTCGCCCGGTCGTCGATCTGCGGCACTCGGCGGCAGACCGACCTGTTCCAGCAACGTGGTCACGCGATCGGCGCGTTCCTCACGGCCGAGTCCGGGTGTGAGCCGCAGCGGCTCCGACAGGATCGAGCGCACGGTCAAGGAGGGGTTGAGCGATCCATACGGATTCTGGAACACGACTTGGAGGCTCGAGGCGAGCGCTCGGCGCTCCCGCGGGGAGGCTCCCGTGATGTCGTTGCCCTGGAACGTCACCGACCCGTTGGCGATCGGGACCAGGCCGAGGATCGCGTTGCCGATGGTGGACTTGCCCGAGCCGGACTCGCCGACCAGCGCGACGACTTCGCCCGGAGCGACGTCGAACGTGACGCCCGAGACGGACGCGACAGGCGCGCGTCTCGTGAATCGGCCCGGCGGACGCGCGCCCGGGTACACGACTTCGAGATCGGCTACGGCGAGCAGCGGCTCACTCATTGATCACTCTCTGTTCCTCGTTGCGATCGTCGTCGTCGAGCTCGATGAGGCTCGGCGTGGCTCGGATGAGCGCTCGGGTGTAGGCGTTCCGCGGGTCGGCGAAGAGGGACCGCACGTCCCGCTCCTCGACGACGGTGCCGCGCTCGAGGACCACGACCCGCTCGCAGAAGTCGGCCACGACACCCAGGTCATGCGTGACCAGGAGGATGGCCATGTTGCGTTCGGCGCGCAATTGGCGAAGCAGCTCCAGGACCTCCGCCTGCACCGTGACGTCGAGGGCGGTCGTCGGCTCGTCCGCGATCAGCAGGCGCGGATCGCCCGCCAGCGAGAGCGCGATCACCACACGCTGCGCCATTCCTCCGGACAACTGGTGCGGATACTTCCGCAGGACGGCCTCCGGTTCCGGGAGGCGGACGTCTCGCAGCAACTCGACCGCCCGCCGCTTCAGTGCAGAGCCTCGCAACCCGGTCTGGGCGCGGATCGCCGCCGTGAGCAAGAATCCGACGGTGAACGACGGATCGAGGGACACCATCGGTTCTTGCGAGACGAGGCCGATGCCCGTCCCTCGGATGGACCGGAACTCCGCCGGGCCCGCCGCTCGGGCATCGAGCCCCAGGAGGCTCATCCGCTCCGCGTGAACCTGCGCGTTGTCCGGCGTGAGACCCAGCAGTGACAGGGCGATCATGGTCTTGCCGCTTCCGGACTCGCCCACCAGGCCGACGATCTCGCCCTCGTCGATGGAGAGGTCGATGCCGTGGACGACGCGAGTGCTGCCGAACGAGACGGTGAGACCCTTCACCTCGACGAGACGCGTCTCGGGGATCACGGGCAGCGGGCCGGCGCTTCCGGCGGCCGCCGGCCGGCGGCGCCGAGTACCCGGGCGCGCAGCCCTGGCAGTCAACGACGAGTTGGCATCTCTGATCGCGTCTCCGAGAAGGCCGAGTGCGAGAACGGTGAGCGCGATGATCCCGCCGGACGGGACGAGGAGCCAGGGCGACTGCTGGATCACGGTGGCGGCTTCGCCGACCATGCCGCCCCAGGAGGGATTGGGTGGCACGATTCCGAGCCCGAGGAAGCCGAGGCCGGCCTGGACGACGAGCGCGATGCCGGCGAAGAGGGAGATCTGGATCACGATGGGTCCGACCAGGCGCGGGACGATGTGCCGGGTGAGGATCCGGAACGTTCCGATGCCCGAGACCTGGGCGGCGGCGACGTAGAGCTCTTCCCGTGTCGCCTTCGTGCCCGCCCTGACGACGCGGACGAATCCGCCGCTGGAGAGCAGGCCGAGGGTCACCATCGCCGCAGTGAGGCTGTTGTCGAAGACGGCCAGGACGGCGAAGACGATCACCAGGCTCGGCAGCGACATCACGACGTCCACGCTCGATGAGATGATCCGGTCGGCTGTGCCACGCGAGTATCCCGCGATGAGCCCGAGGGTCACCCCGAAGGCCAGGAAGACGATCGTGGCGACGAGCGACCCGAGCAGCGCCGGCTGGCCCCCGTAGAGCAGGCGGCTCAACACATCGCGGCCGAGCTCGTCCGTCCCGAGCAGGTGCTGCACGGTCGGCGTCTCGAGGGTGTGGGACAGGTCCTGTGCCAGTGGTCCGTATGGGGCGATCACCGGCGCGAGCGCACACGCCACGACGATGATCAGCAGCACGGCAAGGGCGACGGTCGTGAGCGGTTGGCGGAGCAGGGCGCGCACGTGGGGCGGCGGTGCCGCCGTCTCGGCGAGCGGCGTTTCGATGGAGGCCGTCATCGGACCCTCACCTTCGTGTTGAGGAGTGAATAGGAGAGATCGACGACGAGGTTCACCGCGATGACGATGAGCGCATAGGCGAGGGCGACTCCTTGGATGACCGGGATGTCGTGCTGGTTCGTCGCGGTATCGACCAGGGCGCCGAGCCCGGGCAGTGCGAAGACGTTCTCGACGAAGATGCTGCCCGCCAGGGCGCCGACGAACCCGAGGCCCACCACCGTCACGATGGACACGCCGCTGTTCTTCAGCGCATGCCTCCACAAGAGAGCGCCCTCGCTCACTTTCGCCGCGCGCAGGGTGCGGATGTAGTCCCTCTGCAGAGCGTCGGAGATGCCGTCGCGCGCCGTCTTGGCGATCTGCGCGATGCCGGCGACGGCGAGCGCCACCACGGGGAGGACGATCGACGCCAACCAACCCGACGGGCTGTCCGAGAACGGGACGAAGCCGGTTGCCGGCAGGAGCGGAAGTGCGATCGAGAAGGTCGACACGAGGACGAGGCCGAGCCAGAAGTTCGGGAGTGCCGAACCCGCGAGCGAGATGACGTCGACCAGCTTGGCGAGCGGCCCGCGGAATCGTGCGCTCGCAGCGCCGAGCAGGACCCCGATGAGCCCGGCGACCAGCGTCGCCCCGATCACCACGGTCAGGGTCACGGGCAGCCGCTGGGCGATTGTCTGGGCGACCGGCTCGCCCGTGAACAGCGACGTCCCCAGATCGCCTCGGAACACGCCTCCGATGTAGATGGCGTACTGCTGCCAGAGCGGCAGGTTGAGGTGCAGCTGCTCGCGCACATGCTCGTAGGCCTCCGGGGTCCCTCCGGTGCCGACGATCGTCCTCGCCGCGTCACCGGGTATAAGGGCCTGCAGGATGAATGTGACGATCGACGTGATGAACAAGACGGGAATGGCGAAGAGCAAGCGCCGCACGATCACGGAGAGCATGAGTGTCCTTGGTTGACGGTGGCACGGGTGGGCGGCCGGCTGGTGACGACCGCCCACCCGCATCGACTAGTTGGAGGAGGTCCAGTCGGCCGGGTTGTTCGGGCTTCCCGTCGAATCGAGCGCGAATCCCTTGAGCTTCGACGACGAGAACCAGAACGCCTGGAACTGGACGACCGGGACGGAAGCGGCCTGGTCGACCAGCACCTTCTGAACGGCCTGGGCGGTCTCTTCGCGCGTGGCGTCGGTCGATCGGGTGTAGGCGTCGAACGCCTCACTCAGACCGGGGACCTGCGTCTTGAAGATGCTCAGCAGCGCATTGCTGCCGAACACCTCGTTCACGAGCAGGAATTCCGTCATGTAGCCCCAGTTGAGGGTGCCGGCCGGGTACTGCTTGCTGAATACGTCCGTTGCCCATGCCGACAGGTTGGGCTCGCCCTTCAGGTTGACGGTGACGCCGACCTTGCTGAGCTGCTCGGCCACGGCCTGCATCACCTTGGCCAGATCCGGCTGATACGTCGGGTAGACCAGCGAGAAGGAGAAGCCGTCGGCGTATCCCGCTTCCGCGAGCAGCGACTTGGCCTTGGCGGGGTCGTACTTGTACGTGTCGACGAGTGCCTTGGAGTAGCCGTCCGCTCCCGGCGTGTTGGGCTGGTCTGTCGCCGAGCCGGCATCTCCGTAGACAGCCTTCGCGATCGCGTCACGGTCGACGGCGTAGTTCAGCGCCTGGCGCACCTTGGTGCTTCCCAGGGCGGGCACCAGCGTGCCGGAGGTGTCGAAGATGAAGAACCCGTTCCACGACGACGGCTTGCTGCTGACGGTCAGGCCGGCGCGCTTGGCCGCCGCGACCTGGGTGGAGTTGCCGCTCATCATCGCGACCTGGTTGCTCTGCAGCGCCTGCAGCGCCGAGTCGCTGTTGGAGATGACTCGGATCACGATCTTCTTGTAGTGGATGCGCGACTGGTCGTAGTAGTACTTGTTCGGCGTATACGTGTAGTGATCGCCGGTGATGGACTGGCTCGCCTGATACACGTACGGCCCGGCGCCGAAGGTGGCGTTGGCCATGGAGTTCGGGCTCTTCAGCCCGGCCGGGCTGATGATGTCGCCGCCGTAGTTGTTGGCGGTGAGCAGTTCGGGGAGGACCGGGTTCGGGTTGGCGCACGTGATCAGCACGGAGTGGTCCCCGGACGGCGCGGCAGAGATCCCTGCGAACGATCCCGCGTTCGGTCCGGTTCCGGTCTTGACGAAGTAGTTGATGGAGTTCGCGACAGCGTCAGGGGTCACCGACGTGCCGTCGGCGAACTTGGCATCGGTGCGCAGCTGGAGCTGGAACTGTGTGCCCTCGTGGCCGGGGACGTACCCCCACGACGATGCGAGTCCCGGCACGTACTTGCCGTCGACATCGCGCTCGATCAGAGACTGATAGGCGAGCTCTTCGAACATGGTCAGAGTGCCGCCGTTGCCGTTCTTGGCGGGGTCCAGGCTCACGGGCTGGCTCTCCGCGGCGATGGTCAGCGTGGTCGCGCTGCCCGATCCTCCCGACGCAGAGGTCCCGCTGCAGCCTGCGAGGAGGAGGGACGTCGCTACCGCCCCGGAAAGAACGGCCGCGACCAGAGGTCGGCGACCCGCTCTGTGCTTCATGAACATCAAGTTGCTCCCTTGCAATGTCGGTATGCCCGCACGAGCGGCGCGTGAGAGTCACATCATATGACGCGTGAAGCGTTGTCTGTCAAACTTTTGGTCTAGCTTTGACCTTGCTGAACGCGAAAAGCGGGGAGCAGGGGACCTTTTGTGCATGAATGACAACCCCATGTCAGACGTGGATGCATTCGCGTGTTGCGAAATCCGTCTACTTTTTGGGGGTTTCCGCTAGTCTGATGACACAGGCTCGCGAGGAGAAAGGCTGGGGGCGCAGGGGTGTCGTACTTCTACCATGCCGTTGTCGACTCGGATCACTTTCCGCGTGACCGCGACGGCGATTCAGCGCAGGTCGCGATCATGACGGTGTTGGGCGAGGTCTGGCGCTGCGACGAGGGGGTCCTGGTGCCCTCGGCGGCGATCGTGGACATCGTCTCCAGGCTGGGCTTCAGCGAGGTGTCGGTGCGAGGAGCGTTGAGCCGGATGCAGCGCAAGGGCACCCTCGTCCTGCACAAGGTCGGCCGGACCACCGCGTATCGGCTCTCCGAAGACGTGCTGGAGAGCATCCCCGCGAGCGAGGTCCTGACGATGGGCTTCGGCGTGTCCACCCGCCCGTGGGACGGGACGTGGACCGTGGTCGTGTACTCGCTCACCGACGCCCAGCGCGATCGACGGCAGACCTTGCGCGAATGGCTGAGATGGCTGGGGTTCGGCCCGGTGCGAGACGGAGTGTGGATCTCCCCCGACGCCGACGCCGACGTCACCCGCAAAGCGCTCAGCGATCTTCTGCCCCCGGACGGGCTGGTCCTGAGGAGCTCGATCATCGCCGGCGAGGTCATGCCCGACCGAGTCTGGTCGCTCGATCGGGTCCGTGACGCGTATGTGAGTTTCATCGAGGAGTTCCGCCCCTCGCTCTTCTCGCTCCGCGAGGGCACCGTGTCGCCGGCGGAGGCGTTCGTCCTCTGGAACTCCATCCTCGGCCGGTGGAGAGCGTTCCCCAGCACCGATCCCGACCTGCCGAACACGGCGCTCCCTGTCGACTGGCCGCGCCTCGAAGCCCGTCGCATCTTCGTCACCGTGCACGACGAGTGCGTCCCGCTCGTGGAGAACCTCATCCGCGGCATCGTGGAGCCCTACTCCGCGGAACTCGCGTCGCACGTGCGGCTCCTGACCGTGGAAGAGTCGCTCGCGGTGCACTCGGAGTTGTCCGCTCGATCCGACCGACCCCGGGCGCTCGAAGCCATCGACCCCGCCCTGCTTCCCAGCGCCTGAGGGCGACGCCCCCGCGAGTCCGGAGCGAGCAGTTTTGGAGAAGCGCGCCCCGTGACCCCGGTCGTAGGTTGATCATCAGATCGACCGACGAAGGGGACACCATGGCTACGACATTCAGTGCAGAGGAGAAGGCCGCGATCAAGGCGGCCGTCGCGGAGCAGAAGGCCGCGCAGGCGGGCGCGGATGCTGCTGCCGCGTGCGAGGCCGCGATCGCGGCACTCACCGGGAACGACAAGGAGCTCGCCGAGACGTTCCACCGGCTCGTCGCCGAGAACACGTCCCTGGCACCGAAGACCTGGTACGGGATGCCGGCGTACGCCGACGCCGACGGCAAGACCGTCGTCGCCTTCAAACCGGGCTCGAAATTCACGATGCGCTACGCCACGATCGAGTTCCAGCCCGCCGCGCAGCTCGACGACGGGGACCTCTGGCCCGTCGGCTACGCGGTCGCGAAGCTGGGCGACGCCGACCAGAAGCGGATCGCAGCGGTCCTGCGGAGCGCGGTCGGCCGCTGAGCGGTACCGGAGCGGTCGCCCGCTCGTCACTCCCCCGCGCGCAGCGACCGGACGATGCTCTGCAGGATCCGGAAGGCACGGCCCTGCTCGTCGGGCGTCAGGCCGCCGAGCATCCTGACCTCGACGGAGCGGACGGCGACGGTCGCCTTCTCGAGGCTGCGCCGGCCGCGCGGCGTGAGCCGTGCAGGAAGCGCCTTGCCGACCGGAGCCTCGGCCGGCCGGGTGACGTAGCCGTCCCGTTCGAGCGCCTGCAGCAGCACGTTCATCGACTGCCGCGTCACGAACGCCCCGCGCGCGAGCTCGGAGTTCGACAGCCCGGGACGCTGCGCGAGCAGTTCGAGGCAGGAGTAGTGGGTCACCGTCATGCCGAGCGGGCGGAGCACATCCTCCATGGCGGCCCGGAGCGCACTCGACGCCTCCTTCAGCAGATAGCCGAGGGACGTGTCCAGATCGATGCCGTCTTGCCTCATGTCAGTATTCTGACATAGAGTGGCGCGTGTCAGAAAACTGACACACGACGAAGGAGCACATCATGCCCGCCACCGGCCCCGACTTCCTCTCCCTGCAGGTCCGCGATCTGGACGCGTCGCAGGCGTTCTACGAGAAGTACCTCGGCCTCGTCCGCTCGCAGGCCGGCCCGCCTCACGCCGTCGTCTTCGAGACGACCCCGATCGCGTTCGCACTGCGCGACCTCATCCCGGGCACCGACCTGGATGCCGTCACCCAGCCGGGCATCGGCGCAGCGATCTGGCTGCACGCCACCGACGTCCAGGAGATCCACGACCGTCTGGTCGCCGACGGCCGAACGATCGTCGCGGCCCCGATCGACGGCCCCTTCGGCCGCACCTTCACCTTCGCCGACCCCGACGGCTACCAGATCACGCTGCACGACCGCGCCTGAGGCACGATCGCAGAACAGCCGACCTCAGTCGATCCGCTCGAACTCGTTGAGCTTCCAGGTCTGGTCGAACCAGGGCTGCAGCGGGCCGTAGAGGCGGAAGAGCTGGAACCAGGATTTGCCGGGCACCGTCTCGACCCAGTTCGACTCCTTGCCGTCCGGCGCGACGGGCCCGAAGTACAAGTCGTACGAACCGTCCTCGTTGGCCTCGACGCGGTCGTCGTTGCTGGCCACGGCCGGGTGGATCGTCGACGGCACGACCAGGAGCGAGCGCGTCTGCGTGTCGTACACATCGACGGCCCAGAAGTTCTTGGCCGGAGGATTCGGATCGACGTGGAGCCGATAGGTGCGGCCACCGTCGAGCAGGTCGCCGTTCGCGTCGTGCACGGTATACGCGTAGGCGGAACCCGCCCCGACCTGCGCGTGCGCCATGGCCGGGGTGATGACCGTGGCGATGTAATGGAACTGCGTCCGCGCGTCGAGGAGCCGCGCGCCGTTCCGCAGGAACTCGTAGCTGCCGCCCGCGAACGCGTTCTTCCACGACCCGTACAGCACGGTGTCCGGGTCGCGCGGCGCGTAAGCGAGCACGCGCGCGATGCCCGCACCGATCAGAGCGGCCCGGCCGAGGATGTCGCGCATCCGCTCATCGGGTGCGAACGGCTGCCCCGAGACGATGCCGATGGCAGCGAGCTGGCCCGCCCGCTCCGCATCCAACGCCGCGACGGGCTCCTCCGTCACCAGGGCGGCGACCTCCTCGAAGAACGAGAAGTCGTTCGCGTGGACCGTGTTCACGGCCACCTCGGCGAGGTTGACGAAATCGTTCTCCTGCGGCGCCTCCGCCTCCGCCAGCGGGTACACCTTCGTCGTGCGCATCGCCGGCACCCCGCCGAGCGCCCGGAGCACCACGAAGTTCGTGTACGTGGGCGTGCGGTAGACGAAGTAGCCGTCGGGGATGTCACCGTCGTAGCCCGGAGGGAGGAACAGGTACTTGCCGCCCGCACCTCGATCCGGGCCCGCGATTCCCATGTCGGCGACGTAGCGGAACCAGAAGTCGTCGACGACGCAGAGCGACTCGGGCGGCGCCTCGATGACGGTCGGCCCCCACGCCTTGAGGTCGAGCATGGTGCTGCCGTAGGTCGTCTCGGTGTTCGGCGTCAGGTACAGGCCGCCCGAATTGCCGCGGGGGTCGGTGATGCCGATCGTCCGCGGCGAGGTGATGCCCGCCTGTCGCAGGCCGTTGCGGAACGCGACGAGGGAGGCGCCGGGCACGGCGTTGAGGAAGACCTCGACACCGCGCATGAGGTCGAGCGCGTCGTACGCGGTCGTCACGGTCTCGGCCAACGGGACGCCGTCGAAGAACGTGAGGTCGCCGAAGGGCGACGGCACGATGTCGGGCGTGCTGAGCGACCTCACCGCCTCCGCGAACTCGTCGGGCGTCAGTCCGGTGCGATCGGCAGATTCCACTTACTTCCTCCGGTTTCGGGATGCCGCCTCATCGAGACGGTCGTTCAGGATCATCGCGGCGTCGATGAGCGCCAGGTGGGTGAAGGCCTGCGGGAAGTTGCCGAGCTGTTCGCCGGTAGGGGCGATCTCCTCGGCGAAGAGCCCCAGGTGGTTGGCATAGGTGAGCATCTGCTCGAACGTGAGCCGGGCCTCGTCGAGCCTGCCCTCGCGTGCGAGCGCGTCCACATAGAGGAAGGTGCAGAGGGAGAACGTGCCCTCCGACCCGCGCAGCCCGTCCGGTGACGCGGCGGGGTCGTAGCGGTAGACGAGGCTGTCGGAGACGAGTTCCTCGCCCATCGCCGCCATGGTGTCGTGCCACATCGGGTCGTGGGCGGAGATGAATCCCACCTGCACCATCTTGAGCAGGGAGGCGTCGAGGGTCGGCTCACCATACTGCTGGACGAACGCGTGGCGCTCGGCGCTCCAGCCGTGCTCCATGATCTGGTCGTAGATCGCATCCCGCTCGGTGCGCCAGCGGTCGACCGGAGCCGGACGTCCCCAGCGCGCGGCCAGCCGGATCGCCCGGTCGAACGCGACCCAGCACATCAGGCGGCCGTAGGTGAACGCCTTCCGGCCGCCCCGGGTCTCCCAGATGCCCTCCTCCGGCTGGTCCCAGTTGTCGACGAGCCATTCCAGGAGGCGGCAGATCGCGAGCCAGCCCTGCTGACCGAACTCGATGCCCGCGAGGTCGGCGTGGTACAGCGCATCCAGGGCCTCGCCGTAGATGTCGAGCTGCAGCTGGCCCGCCGCGCCGTTCCCGATCCGGACGGGGTACGAGCCGCGGTACCCCTCCCACCCCTCAATGACCTCCTCGGACAGGTTCGGGTCGCCGTCGATGCGGTACATGATGTTGAGCGGCCCGGTCGGGCTGCCGTCGGCCTCCATCACCCGATCGCGCAGCCACCGGCCGAACGCGACCGCCTCGTCGCGGAAGCCCAGCTTCACCAGGGTGTTGACGGAGAAGGAGGAGTCCCGCACCCAGGTGTAGCGGTAGTCCCAGTTGCGCTCGCCACCGACCTGCTCGGGCAGGCCCGCGGTCGGCGCCGCGACGAGCCCTCCCGTCGGGGCGTAGGTCATCAGCTTCAGGGTGATCGCCGACCGCTCCACCTCTTCGCGCCAGCGGCCGCTGTAGGCGGACTGGGAGATCCAGTCCTGCCAGAAGCGCGCCGTGCCGTCGAAGAGGGCCCGGGCATCCGCGACCGGGATGGCACGAGGCTGCCCATGCGTGCCGGTCTCGAGCACGACACCGCGCTCCTCGCCCTGCGTGAGGACGACGGAGGCCTTCACGTCGCCGGCTCCCGTCTGCTCGGCTCGCGCCAGGCGTTCGTCGTCCGCGTCGCGGATGAGGCTCATCGTGAGCGTCGTGCCGCCCGCGTCGAAGATCGCGCCGTCGTCCGTCACCGTGAGGGTGTGCGGCATGCGCCCGTAGTCGAACCGTGGGGCGACCTCGATGTCGAACTCGATCCGGCCCCGTACGCACCGGACCAGCCGGACGAGTCTGTGCGTTCCGTGCGCACCTCCCTCGGCCACCGGCATGAAGTCGACGAGCTCGCCGACGCCCTCCTCCGTCAAGAAGCGCGTGACGAGGATCGCCGTGTCGGGGAAGTAGAGCTGCTTCGCGTCGAACGCGTCGGCGCGGGGCCGCGCACTGAAATGGCCTCCGCGTTCCTCGTCGAGCAGGGAACCGAAGATGCTCGGGGAGTCGAATCGCGGGCTGCAGAACCAGTCGATCGTGCCGTCCGTCGAGACCAGGGCCGAGGTCTGCAGATCGCCGATCAGACCGTGATCCGCGATCAACGGGTATTCGCTCATGATGACCCCTCGCGTCGACGGCCTCTGCTGAGCGGATCGTAAGCCCCGGCCACCGTCTGCGGGCAGAGGCGGAATTTGCGAGGGGCGGCCGCAGGCTACGAGGTGCCGCGCTGGTCATCCTGATCGCCGAAGGTCGGCAGGGCGAAGTCAGGGAGGGTGGTGAGGTCGGCGGTCAGGTCGTCGAGGTGGGCGACCGTCTCGGGGCTCAGGATCTCGGGCCACTCGATGTCGACGTCTTCGGAGACCATCTGGCTGGCGGGGCCGAGCAGGAGGCGCAGCTCGCGCAGTTCTCCGCTCGCGTCGCGGCCGGGGAACTCGATCACGTCCGCCTGGCTCGCGCCCGCGAGGGCGGCGCCGTACTCGAGGATGGCATCGGCGATCCTGTCGCCCGTGAAGATCGAGGTCCCGCCGTAGATGATCTTGCGCATGGCACGAATGTCCCCCGGTGCGGGCCCACATTCAAGGGGTTCGGGGCCGGAGATTGCGGCCCTGCACTCCTCAGCGGCGCCGGAGGTCGCCGGCGACCGGGCAGTCGAACGGGTCGCGGGCGGCGAGGCCCACCCGGTTCAGGTACTCGATGACGATCGCGTACGAACGCACGAGGCTGGTCTCGGTGTACGGGATGCCGTGGGTCGCGCAGTGCGCGCGGGTCAGCTCCCGGGCCCGTGCCAGCGACGGCCGCGGCATGGACGGGAACAGGTGGTGCTCGACCTGGTGGTTGAGGCCGCCCATCAGCGCGTTCATCCACCAGCCGCCCTTGATGTTGCGGGAGGTCAGCACCTGCTTGCTGAGGAAGTCGACGCGGGATCCGGTCGGCAGCAGCGGCATGCCCTTGTGGTTCGGGGCGAACGACGCACCCATGTAGACGCCGAAGACGGCGAGCTGCACGCCGAGGAAGGCGAACGCCATCCCGAGCGGGAGGAAGAGGAAGACCAGGCCGAGGTACACGGTGAGGCGGACGGCGATGGCGGTGAGCTCCTGCGAGCGGCCGACGGTGGGCCGGCGCTCCATGAGCGAGCGGACCGAGGTGACGTGGAGGTTGACGCCCTCGAGCATCAGCAGCGGGAAGAAGAAGTAGCCCTGGCGGCGCGTCATGGCCGCCATGAGGCCCTTCTGCTTGGCCGCATCCTCCTCGGTGAAGGAGATCGTGTCGAACTCGATGTCGGGGTCTTTGCCGACGGTGTTCGGGTTGGCGTGGTGACGGGTGTGCTTCGTCATCCACCACTGGTAGCTCATCCCGACCATCCAGGTGGCGAGGAAGCGGCCCACGCGGTCGTTGACCGGGCCGGACGCGAAGATCTGGCGGTGCGAGGCCTCGTGGGCGAGGAACGCGAACTGCGTGAAGATGATGCCCAGCGCGCCGGCGATCAGGAGCTGGAACCAGGAGTCGCCCAGCAGGACGAAACCGGCGATCGCTCCGCCGAGGCCCGCGGTGAGGAGGGCGAAGACGAGGATGTAGAAGCCGCGGCGGCGCTCGAGGAGCCCCTGCGAGCGGATCTGCCCGAGCAGTTCGTTGTACGTGCTCGTGACGGGCTGGCGGCCCTCGGGACGGACCTTGGTGCGCTGCACCGGTCCGAGAGTGGATACGGTCATCGTCTGCCTCCGCTGGTGTCGATGCGACTTCTCAGCCGAGGTATGGACGGAACGCCCTAGATATTCATAACGCTACGCGGCGTAGCTGGAGATTGGCGGCGAAGACGCCCCGTGTTCCACGGGGCGTCTTCGACCGATCAAGCGGGTCGGATGTTCGACGCCTGCGGGCCCTTGGCGCCCTGCTCGACGTCGTACTCGACCTTCTGGTTCTCGTCGAGGTTGCGGTATCCGCCGGTCGCGGCGATCGCGCTGTAGTGGGCGAAGACGTCGGCGCTCCCGTCATCCGGGGCGATGAAGCCGAAGCCCTTTTCCGAGTTGAACCATTTGACGGTGCCTGTAGCCATCGTCTCTCTCTTTCGTGATGGTGAACCGTGTGAACGATTCCGTGCCCCGCGCCGAATGTGGAGCGGGCGAATGTGGGTGCTCGGGATCGAGCACGCGTCGGTGGGGATGAAGTGCAGTGTGGTGGGGAGGAACAGGAGCTCCTGCGCGGCCTCGACCGTGGCGGCGACGCCGACGGCCCGGGACTGCTCGTCGAGGACGGCGAACCCGTCGAGGACGCGGTGGGCCATTCCGGCGTATTCGCCGGATCGAGTGGCCACCCAGACGTCATCGTCGGCTTGTCGCCAGGAGGTCGCGGCGGGTGCCGCGTGTTCGAGAATGCTTGTGATGGTGTTCCTTCGGCGCCTGGTCGGCGCACTGTGTGCGGATGGTGACGGCCGGCTCAGCAGAGGGGCTGCGTCACGTCGGGGATGAGTAGAGGGGCTGCTTCGGAGAGAGTCAGCGCGAGGAGGGCGGGTTTCGGCGCGATTCGCCGGCACCGCTGGTCGAGCGGCCGGGATGTCCCGGCTCGAGGTACTACCAGTGGGAGCACATCGCTGTGCGGACATGAGTCAGCATACACGGATGGGCTGGGAGCTCCGCTCAGAGCCGTCGGATGGTGAGGGATTGCTCCGCGAAACCGACCGCGCCGTCGCGGTCGTGGAGCACGGAGCGGGTGACGCCGAGACCGGTCGAGCCGAAGACGACCCCCGTGTCCAGCCCGAGCCAGCCGCCGGCCGGTTCGCGGTGCAGGTGGACGGTGAGGTCGACGTTGGGGAACATCCACTCGGTCGGATGCCGCCGGACCGCGACCCCGTTCGCCGTGTCGACGAGCGCGAGCCAGGAGGCGACCGGTTCGACCGGCACGCCGGCGATGAGCTCGCGCGTCGTCGACAGCCAGACGGTCGCACGCCCGGGCTCCGGCGGACGGATGGCGCGGGCATCGAGCGAGGCGACATAACCACCCCGCCACACATCGGTCATCGGCCAGCTGGTGGCCGATTCGGGTGCCGGGAGGCCCTCCGGTGCGCCGCCCGCCACCTCGGAGGTGTCGAACGCCGAGAGCAGCCACGCGCGCGCCTTCACGGCGGCCCGCCCGCGGATGACGGCGGTCGCCTCCACCAGCTCGATCGTGCGGCCCGGCCGGATCGTCTCGACGTGCACCTCCACCGGCTCCAGGGCGAGGAAGCCGAGGATGTCATAGCTGATGCGCCCGAGCTGCAGCGGCGTCCCCGAGCGCTCGCCCGCGTGCCGCAGGATCTCGTGGGCGATCAGGCCGCCGAGGGGGCTGAAGTGGATCTCGTCGTCGGCCCAGGCACCGCCGGCCTCAGAGGTCGGTGTGTACGTGTGCTCGCCCGTCTGGAGGAAGTATGCCGTCGTCGCCATGTCTCCAGACTAGGTCGCCGAGCACGGAAGCCCGGCACGAGGCCGGGCTCCCGCTGCTAGGTGGCGTTTTCACACCGGGGCGAGGGTATGACACCGGGGTGCGGGTGCGCACGGGGTTGACAGCGCGCGCGTGGAGGTATCGCCGGGTTACTCATCAGAGACTGCTGCGTCCCGCCGACGGTTCCGACGGCGCACCCAGATGGTGACGGCTGTGACACCTCCTGCGATCGCCGCGACGCCGACTGTGTTCCAGACGTTCCACCAGAAGATCGGTCCCATGTTCGCGCTCCGTCCTGATCTGCGTACTGATCGATCAGAATGCCGCGCGGCTGCCTGATCTTTCAAATACAGAGTGCCAGCTTGCGCATACTAAAGAAAGGATGCTGCCGCATCGCACGCGCTTCCACCCCATCCCCGCGCTCAGAGCACGTCGTACATCAGGTGGGTCGCCGTCGACGAGACGGTCACGGACCGCTGGACGAGGGCGCGGGTCGGGCCGGGGGTGAAGAGCGGCGTGCCCGCCCCCAGGATCAACGGCGAGAGATGCAGCGAGAGGGTGTCGACCAGCCCCGCGGCGAGCGCCGAACCGATGAGGGCGCCTCCGCCCATGAGGACCACGTCGAGGTCCGCGTCGCGGGAGGCGGAGGCCGCCTCGGCCCGTTCGCGGGCGGCGGCGATCGCATCGACGAGGCCGGTGGTGACGAAGGTCCAGTCCAGCCCGGTCAGCCGCACCGACGCGGGGCGCTCGGAAGTGACGACGACGAACGGAGGCTTGCCGACCTCGCCCGCGCCGTAACCGACCTCGTCGTTCCAGCCTCCGGGGCCGTCGACGACGTCGAAGAGGTTCCGCCCCATCACGACCGCGCCGGAGCGCGTCATCCCCTCCTGGAGCTGGCGCTGGTCGTCGGGGTCGTCGGAGAACGCCCAGTTGTGCAGCGGCTTGCCGCCGGTACCGAGACCGTTCTCCGGGCCGGCGTCCGGGCCGGTCACGAAGCCGTCCAGGGAGATCGTGATGTCGGCGACGACACGCGTCATGACGCCACCACCTGCGTCAGCAGTTCGTCGAGCTTCTCGTAGCCCTCGGTCACGCCGTACTCCATGCCCTCGGCGATCATCCCCTCCAGCGCCTCCTTCGAGGTGAAGACGGAGCGACCGACGAGACGGGAGCGGCCGCCCGGCAGCGATTCGAAGTGCATACGGTCGAGGCTGACCTCGCCGGGAGCGCCGAGGTACTCGAACGTCTGGATGATCAGCTCGTTCTCGACCACCGTGTGGATGACGCCGCGGAACCCGTAGGTGTTGCCCTCCGGGTCGGTCTGCTCGAACCCGTAGGCGCCGCCCGTGCGGAAGTCCCAGTCGGTGATGATGCTGTCGAGCGCGCGCGGGCCCACCCACTGCACGTACAGCTCGGGTTCCGCGTGGGCGCGGAAGAGGGCTTCGACGGGTGCGTCGAACTCGCGGGTGAGATCGGCGTACGACGTGCCCGGGACGACGTCGATGACGACGGGGTTGCTCATGACTCCTTCTCCTTCGTTCGGTACTGCATTGTGTTCGAGTGCTCGGCCGGGTGGGGCTCGAGCACGGCGTCGAGGCGCCGGTAGCGGGCCTCGGCTTCGAGCCGGTAGCGGTCGATCCACGAGGTGAGGCGCTCCAGCGCGGCGGCGTCGAGGTGGACCGGGCGGCGCTGCGCGTCACGCGTGCGCCAAACCAGCCCGGCCGACTCCAGCACGCCGATGTGCTTCGACACCGCCTGCAGGGTGATGTCGAACGGCTCGGCCAGCTCGCCGACCGTGGCGGGTCCGCGGCTCAGGCGCGCGACCATCGCGCGCCGCACCGGATCCGCGAGTGCAGCGAAGGCCGCGTCGAGTGCGGCGTCCTCGTTGTGATCAACCATTTGCTTTATCAACCTTTCGGTTGAGTAAAGAGTACGACTGTCGGGGAGAGTCGTCAAGAGTCGGTCAGACCCGCTTCGCGAAGAACACCCGGGCGAAACCATCCTGAGTGCGCCGTCCGGTCTCGACGAAGCCACGCCGCGGGTAGAAGGCCAGGTTCTCGGTCATCTTCTCTTGCGTGTAGAGGCGGACCTCCGGGACACGGGCCGCCCTCGCCCTGTCGTCGGCGATCGCGAGCAGTGCGGAGCCGAGGCCGGTCCCCCGTTCGCTCGTAGCCACCGCGACGTTCTCGATGAGTACGTGGTCGGCATGCAGGGCCGTGATGAGCAGGCCGACGATTCGCCCGTTCCGTCGCGCGACGGTGGCCCGCCCGTCACCGACGACGACGGCGTAGTCCTCGCCGAGCGGACCGGGCGGACGACCGATCCGGGCGATGTACGGCTCGTAGGCTTCGCGCACCAGCGCCTCGATGTCCGCGACATCCCCCGGCCTCGCCGCCTCGATCAGGATGTCGCCCCTGACCGCGGCCGACTCGGGCGCGTGCCGGGCGTTGTCGTCGTCCTCCATTTCCCGCATGGTATCCCGCGCGCCTTCACGCCATACTGACCCCATGAGCCAGACCGGGTCCCGCACGGGAGAGAACTCCTTCGTCACCTTCTTGAAGCGCCGATGGCTCGCCATCGTGCTCGTGGTGCTGCTCGCCGTGGTCGCCATCCAGAACGCGGTCGGCGGCGACACCGCGACGATCTTCCTGCTCTGGGGTCAGCTGGCGATGCCGACGTGGGCGCTCGTCCTCATCGTCTTCGTCATCGGCGCCATCGCGGGCTGGATCATGTCGCGCAACCGGGCGGCGCGCAAGCGACGCTGACCGCGGGCGCCACACCGGTTGACGCGCACCCGGGCCGGGGGTTCGGTGGGGGCATGGTCGCACTCATCATCATCCTGCTCGTCATCTGGGCCGTGCTCGCGGTGCTCGGCTTCGCCATCAAGGGTCTGCTCTGGCTCGCCATCCTGGGTCTGGTGCTCTTCGTGATCACCGCGATCATCGGCTGGCTGCGGCGGACCGCCAACCGCTCCTGACGAACGGGCACCGCCACGCGCCGCCGGATTGAGATCCGGCGGTGCTGAATCGCATCGCGCTGCGCTGTTGGACATCCCTCCGCCGACCCACGAATCTGGAACCATGGCCTACGAACCCGCCCCGAACCGTTACGACAGCATGCTCTACCGCCGCACCGGCCGCAGTGGACTCGACCTGCCCGCCCTCTCCCTCGGGCTCTGGCAGAACTTCGGCGACGACCGACCGATCGAGACGCAGCGCGCGATCGTGCGCCGTGCGTTCGACCTCGGCATCACGCACTTCGACCTGGCGAACAACTACGGGCCGCCCTACGGTGCCGCCGAGACCAACTTCGGCCGCATCCTGCGCGAAGACCTGGTGCCCTTCCGCGACGAGCTCATCGTCTCGTCGAAGGCCGGCTGGGACATGTGGCCCGGCCCCTACGGCCAGGGCGGCGGGAGCCGCAAGTACGTGCTCGCGAGCCTCGACCAGTCGCTGACCCGGCTCGGGCTGGACTACGTCGACATCTTCTACTCGCACCGGCCCGACCCCTCCACGCCGCTCGAGGAGACGATGCAGGCCCTCGACACCGCGGTACGCAGCGGCAAGGCGCTGTACGTCGGAATCTCGTCGTATGGCGCCGAGGAGACCCGTCGTGCCGCCGAGATCCTGCGCGAGCTCGGGACGCCGCTGCTCATCCACCAGCCGTCGTACTCGATGCTCAACCGCTGGATCGAGACGGAGGGACTGCTCGACGCGACCGCCGACCTCGGCGTCGGCGTCATCGGTTTCACCGCCCTCGCTCAGGGGATGCTGACCGACAAGTACCTGAACGGCGTGCCGGAGGGCTCCCGCGCCGCGGCGGGCGGCTCGTTCGACGAGAGCTGGCTCACCGACGAGGCCGTCGGCCACCTCCGCGCGTTGAACGACATCGCCGGCGCCCGCGGTCAGACCCTCGCCCAGCTCGCCCTCGCCTGGGCGCTGCGCGACGAGCGCGTCACCTCGCTCGTGACCGGTGCCAGCAGCGTGCGCCAGCTGGAGCAGAACGTCGCGGCGCTCGATCGCCTCGACTTCACCGCCGACGAGCTCGCCGCGATCGACGAGCACGCGGTCGACGCGGGCGTCGACCTCTGGGCGGGTGCGCGCCGCGGGGAGGCCTGAGCCACCACCCCCTATCGCACGCCGGAGCGGCTCCGTACCGGAACCACTCAGGCGGCCATGTGCAGAATGTCACGTGTGAGTACGCGCATCCTGTTCCCGGCCGATACTCGACGTTCTCTGCTTGACTGCCTGCAGTTCTCTTACGAGCGTTAGAGTCCGGGGGCTGTGGACATGACCGCGATCATCGAGACCGAACGGCGCACGGGCGCCGCACCGTTGGCTGCGGTGCGCCCGTGGACCATCGCGATCGCGTTCGGCCTGGTCGCCACCGCGGTGAGCGCCACCGGAAGCTGGATCCCGTCCCTCTGGGGCGACGAGGCGGCCAGCGTGATGTCGGCGCAGCGACCGGTCGGCAGCCTCCTGAACATGCTGCTCCACGTGGATGCGGTGCACGGGTTCTACTACCTCGGCCTGCACGGCTGGATCCGGCTGGTCGGCGAGAGCGCCTTCGCCATCCGGTTCCCGAGCGCCGTCGCGATCGGCTTCGCCGTGGCGGCGATCACCCTGCTGGCCGGCCGCCGCGGCGGGCCCACCGCGGCGATCGCGGCCGGGATCGTCGGCACCGTGCTCCCCCGCATGACCTACGCGGGCGAGGAGGCGCGATCGTTCGCGTTCAGCGCCGCCGCGGCCGCGTGGCTTACCTTGCTCTTCGTCTGGCTGGTGGACGGGCGCGGTCGCACGGTCCCGGCGAGCGTGCGCCGCACCTGCTGGCTGCTGTACGGGGCGGGGATGGCCGTCGCGTCGTACATGTTCCTCTACATGATCGCGCTGGCACTCGGCCACCTGGCCGTCCTCCTCCTGACCCGCGCGTCGCGACGGACCCTCGTCTCGTGGGCGCTCGCGATGGCGGGAACCGCGCTGGCGATCACACCGATCGCGCTGCTGGCCTTCTTCGAGCGTCGCCAGATCGGCTACCTCGGCGCCCAGACGCTCGACCCGTCCACCCTCCTCTACGCCCCGTGGTTCAGCACGCCATGGGTGGCGGCCGTCGCGTGGGCGCTCATCCTCCTCGCCGTCGGGGGCAGCATCGCCGCCTGGCGCCGGGCGGGCCTCCACCTGCGCGCCGGCGTCCCGGTGACGGCGACGACCGTCGCGTTCTGCTGGCTGATCGTGCCGACCGGTGCGCTCCTGCTCGCGAACCTCGTCTTCCCGCTCTACACCGCGCGCTACTCGACCTTCGCGGCGCCCGCCGCGGCGCTGCTCGTCGCCGAGGGGATCCTCGTGCTCGGGCGCTGGATCGGGCGCGGGGACGCCCGACGCACCGTCATCGTGAGCGGCGTCGGCCTCCTCGGCTTCGTCGCCGTGTGCGCCCCGGTCTACCAGCTGCAGCGCGGGCCGTACGCGAAGAACAACAGCGACTGGTCGGAGGTGAGCGCGGCGATGGGAGCCGTCGCGAAGCCGGGCGACGCGGTCGTCTTCGACGAGTCGACCCGCCCCTCCCAACGGCCCCGCCTCGCCATGCACACCTACCCCGCCGGTTTCGTGAACGTCCGCGACGTGACGCTCGAGACGCCGTACTCCGAGAACGTCGGCTGGGCCGACCGCGCCTACGGGGTGAAGGATGCGGCCGAGCGCGGCCGCTTCGACGATGTGGACCGGGTGTGGCTGATCGAGAACGACGTCGACGGCAACCTCCGCGACTACGGCCGGGAGGCTCTGACCGAGCTGGGCTTCGAGCCGACCGGCCGCATCGTCACGACGCACCGCACCGCCATCATCGAACTCACGCGCTGACGGCTCTTCGGGGCGATGCCCGCCACCCCTATGCTCGGTGACATGCGGGCATCCGAGGCGGACGAGGACACCACTTCCACGGCGGGCATCGAGACGGGACGGAGCACGCTGCTGCGCGCCTCCTCCGTCGAATCCGTCGCCCTCGGCGTCGGCACGCTGGCCTTCGTCGCCGTCGGCGTCGTCGCCCTGTTCGTGTTCGGCGGCCGCCACCTGACGATCTCCGGGCCCGGTTCGATCGGCGAGTTCGCGGCCGTCGCCGGCGGGGTCGTCGCCCTCCTGGCCTATGGCGGCGGTCGCTGGGCGTCGTGGCGGGTCGCCTGGTTCGGCGCCGCCCGCTCCGGCCGGAGCTCGCGCATGGGCGTCGCCGTCGAGGTGTTCGACACGGTCGCGATCGCCGTCGCCCACGCCATCGTGGTCCTCTTGCTCTGGGCCGTGCTCGGCTTCGTCCTCGCACGCAGCTTCCAGGACGCCTTCGTCTTCTCCTTCCCCGGCGCACTGCTCGTCGCCACGGCCGCGGCCGTCAGCGCCTACTACGTGTTCCTCTCCGCCGCGAAGATGAATCCCCTGCTCCTCTCCACGGTGCTCGCGGTCTTCCTCGTGCTGGGGGCACTGACGAGCATGATCACCGCGTCCGACCCGCACTGGTGGAAGGAGAACCTGAGCGCGCTCGGGATGACGGACGACCTCTCCGGCATGACGTTCAACCTCACGGTCATCGTGGCGGGGGTGCTCGTGACGGCCATCGCCCGCTACGCCACCGGCTCCTCCGGGCCCGACGATCGCGCGCCGTCCCGCGGCGCCCTGCGCGTGCGCACGGCCCTGATCGTGATCGGCGTCCTGCTCACCTGCGTCGGGCTCTTCCCGGTGAACCAGTTCCTCCTCATTCACAACACCGTCGCCACGGGGATGGCCCTGGTGTTCTGCGCCCTCGTGATCGGGCTGCGCTGGCTGCTGCCCGACCTGCCCCGCGCCTTCATCGCCCTCGGCTGGGCGTTCCTCGCCGTGATCGCGCTCGTCGCCGTACTGTTCGCGATCGGGGACTACAACCTGACCGCCGTGGAGCTGGTGGCGGCGGTGCTGATCTTCAGCTGGATCATCGTCTTCCTGCGCATCACGACGGCCACGACCGCGGACGCCGCGGCGCGGAGCCTCGCGCGCTGATCACCGCACCGCCGTTCGTCGGCGGTCGCGGGTACGCTTGCCCGCATGTGCGGCAGGTTCGCGATGGACGACAGGGTCAACGCCGAGATCACCGAGTTCGTGGAGCGCACCGGGAGGCGGCCGGAGGACTGGCGCGCCGACTGGGAGGAGGCGTACAACATCGCGCCCACCGAAGACGTCCCGGTGCTGATCGACTCCGCGAAAGACCGGGAGCTGCGGTTCGAGCGGGCCCACTGGTCGCTCGTGCCGGGGTGGTCGAAGGAGCTCAAGCTGAAATTCCCGACCTTCAACGCCCGCGCCGAGGGGATCGTGGAGAAGTCGACCTGGCGCAAGCCGGTGCAGTCGCACCGTGCGATCGTGCTCGCGCGCGGTTACTACGAGTGGCAGGGCGAGAAGGGGCACAAGACCCCCTACTTCATCCGCTACCCCGACGACCAGCTGATGGGCTTCGCCGGTCTGTACTCCTGGTGGCGCGACCACACGAAGGCCGAGGACGATCCCGACCGCTGGGTGCTCACCGCCACGATCCTGACCTCCGACGCCGTGCAGACGCTGGCCGACATCCACGACCGCAACCCGGTGATCCTGCCCGAGGACATGTGGCTGCACTGGATCGACCCGTCGATCGTCGGCGACCAGGCGCTCGTCGACGACGCCGTCGCCGCGGGGGTCGCGGAGGCGCAGACACTGCGTTTCGACCGGATCGCGTCGTTCTCGACGAAGGACGACGGGCCCCAGCTGATCGAGCCGCTGGCGGATCAGCAGAGCTGACGCGGGCCTGCCACGGCCCCCGAACGAGGGCGTCTACCCTTCTGAGAATTGATGTATTCTCAGTTTATTCATGGTGACAGATTCTCATTTTGGTTTCGTCCTCCATGTACGAGAGACACCCGAAATGCAGCACCCGACAACGCATCAGCTCTCGTGACAGCTTCCCGGCCGTCCGTCGCCCTGGACCACCCCCCTGGACGGACGGCCGGGAGCACAAACGACCCGGAGGGGGACCCGAATGAAGAAGCGGGCATTGATCACCGGAATCACCGGACAGGATGGTTCCTACCTCGCCGAGCTCCTGCTCGACAAGGGCTACGAGGTCCACGGCATCAAGCGCCGCGCCTCCTCGTTCAACACGAGCCGGATCGACCACATCTACCAGGATCCGCACCACGACCGCCCGAACCTCTTCCTCCACTACGGAGACCTGACCGACTCCTCCAACCTCACCCGGATCATGCACGACGTGCAGCCCGACGAGGTCTACAACCTCGGCGCCCAGTCGCACGTGGCGGTCAGCTTCGAAGAGCCGGAGTACACCACCGACGTCGACGCACTCGGGCCGCTGCGCCTGCTGGAGTCGATCCGGCTGCTCGGGATGACCGACACCGTGCGCTTCTACCAGGCCTCCAGCTCCGAGATGTTCGGGCTGGTGCAGGAGGTGCCGCAGCGCGAGCGCACGCCCTTCTATCCGCGGTCGCCGTACGCGGCCGCCAAGCTCTACGCGTACTGGATCACGGTCAACTACCGCGAGTCGTACGGGATGTACGCGTGCAACGGCATCCTGTTCAACCACGAGTCCCCGCGTCGCGGCGAGACCTTCGTGACGCGCAAGATCACCCGCGCCGTCGCCAACATCGCCCACGGCATCGAGCCGTGCCTCTACATCGGCAACCTGAACTCGCTCCGCGACTGGGGGCACGCCCGGGACTACGTGCGGGCGCAGTGGATGATGCTGCAGCAGGACGCGCCGGCGGACTACGTCATCGCGACGGGGCAGCAGTTCTCCGTCCGCGACTTCATCACCATGGCCGCCGCGGAGGCGGGCATCACCCTCGCCTTCGAGGGCGACGGCGTCGACGAGGTCGCCCGGGCGCTCTCGGTGGACACCGAACGCGCACCCGCGGTCCGGGAGGGCGATGTGATCGCTCGCGTCGACCCGCGCTACTTCCGCCCTGCCGAGGTCGACACCCTGCTCGGCGACGCCGAGCTCGCCCACCAGCAGCTGGGCTGGCTGCCCGAGATCGGCATCCAGCGGCTCTGCGCCGAGATGGTCGCGGAGGACCTGTTCGCGGCGAAGCAGACCTCGCTCCTCCGCTCGCACGGCTACCCCGTGCTCGTCCCGGCCGAGTGACATGCGCGACACCACACGCACGGTCTACGTCGCGGGCCATCGCGGGATGGTCGGCTCCGCGCTGGTCCGCCGCCTCCAGGCGCTCGGCTACCGGGACATCCTGACCGCGACGCACGACGAACTCGATCTGACCGATCCGGCCGCCGTCCGCCGGTTCTTCGACGCGCACACGATCGACGAGGTCTACCTGGCCGCGGCCAAGGTCGGCGGCATCGTCGCGAACGACACCCGCCCGGCCGAGTTCATCCACGAGAACCTGATGATCCAGGCGAACGTCGTCGACGCCGCGCACCGGGCCGGGATCGAGAAGCTGCTCCTGCTCGGCTCCTCCTGCATCTACCCCAGGGACGCCGCCCAGCCGATGTCGGAGGCGGCGCTGCTCACCGGCACGCTCGAAGCGACCAACGAGCCGTACGCCATCGCCAAGATCGCCGGCATCAAGCTCTGCGAGAGCTACAACCGGCAGTACGGGCGCGACTACCGCAGCGTCATGCCGACGAACCTGTACGGGCCGGGCGACAACTTCGACCCGGTCGGGAGCCACGTCATCCCGGGCCTCCTCCGCCGCTTCCACGAGGCTGCGCAGGGTGGGGCCGACGAGGTCGTCGTGTGGGGGTCCGGCGAGCCGTTGCGGGAGTTCCTGCACGTCGACGACATGGCGGCGGCCAGCGTGCACGTCATGGAGCTCGACCCCGGGACCCTGCACGCGCACACCCGCCCGATGCTGTCGCACATCAACGTGGGCACGGGCGTGGACTGCTCGATCCGCGAGCTCGCGGAGAGCGTCGCGGCCGTGACCGGGTACCGGGGCTCGATCCGGTTCGACCGGACGAAGCCCGACGGCACCCCGCGCAAGCTGCTGGACGTGTCGCTGCTCGCCTCCCTCGGCTGGTCGGCGGGCATCCCGCTCCAGGAGGGACTGCGCACGACCTACGAGTGGTTCATCGAGCAGCACGACGGGTATCGGGGCCGCGTGGGGGCCGCCGCGTGAAGATCACGTTCGTCGGCCTGAACTACGCGCCGGAGACGACCGGGATCGCCGTGTACACGACCGACGCCGCCGAGCGGCTGGCCGGCCGCGGCCACGTCGTCTCGGCGATCGTGGGCTACCCGCACTACCCCGCCTGGGCCATCACACCGGGTTACACCGGGTCCACCCGCTTCGAGGGGATCAACGGCGTGCGGGTGACCAGGAAGCGGCATCCCGTCCCGCGCCGCCCCGCTCTGATCAACCGTGCGGTGATGGAGGTCGTGTTCGGCGTGCGCGCCGCGTTCAGCGACTGGAACCATCCCGATGTCGTCGTGCTGGTCACCCCGGCCCTGTTCTCGTCCGTCGTCGCCCGCTTCCGGGCGCGCCTCAGCGGCGTGCCGGTCGTGACGTGGGTGCAGGACATCTACAGCCTGGGCGTCGCCGAGAGCGGTGTCGGGGGAGGCCGGGCCGGCCGCATCGCCCGCGCCGTCGAGGGCCGCCTCGTGCGCTCGAGCGACGGCGTGATCGCCATCCACGACCGGTTCAAGCGGTACCTGGTGGACACGCTGGGCGCCGCCGCGAGCCGCGTGTCCGTCGTGCGCAACTGGACGCACGTGCGCGCCGCCGACGGCGCCGGTCGGGAGGCCACCCGCGCCGCGCTGGGCTGGGCGCCGGAGGACGTCGTGGTGCTCCACGCCGGCAACATGGGCGCCAAGCAGGCGCTCGAGTCGGTGGTCGAGGCATCCCGGCTCGCAGCCGACCGAGGGTCGCGCGTGCGCTTCGTGCTGCTCGGCGACGGCAACAGACGCGAGGAGCTGGAGGTGCTCGACCCGAACGACCACCTCCAGTTCCTGCGGCCACTACCCGACGGCGCTTTCGAGGCGGCGCTGGCGGCGGCGGACATCCTGCTGGTCAACGAGCGCGCCGGCCTCACCGAGATGTCGGTGCCGAGCAAGCTCACGTCGTACTTCAGCACCGGCCGCCCCGTCCTGGCGGCGACCGATGCGACGAGCATCACGGGCGAAGAGATCGAGGGCACCGGTACCGGGCTCCGCGTGGACGCGCAGGATCCGGAGGCCCTCCTCGCCGGCGCCGAGCGGCTCGCCGACTCCCCGGCGCTAGCGACGCAGTTCGCGG
This sequence comes from Leifsonia naganoensis, assembly GCF_013410615.1. Lineage (NCBI taxonomy): Bacteria > Bacillati > Actinomycetota > Actinomycetes > Micrococcales > Microbacteriaceae > Leifsonia > Leifsonia naganoensis. Next base: position 2,456,414 of record NZ_JACCHJ010000001.1, on the reverse strand, counting down.
CCGCCGGCGAGCGCTTCATGACGGAGGAGCTCGGCGCCGACCCCTGCGTCGACGCGATCGAGGCGACGCTCGCCGCTCACGCCCGCGTCAGCCGCCGGTACGCCACGGAACCGGCCCCGCGCTCCTTGCAGAGCCAGAAGTAGGGGCCGCTGTAGTCGGTGTCGGCGGCGGCCGCCGTCCACTGCTTCTTGCGGTCCCGCGTCACGGCGACTCCCGTCGCGCTCACGACGACGCGGAGCGCGACCCACTCCCCGACGCTCGGCGGCGTCGTCGCGACCGAGGCGATCACCGTCCCGTCCGATTCCCCCACCGCCCGCTTGACGATCTCGAGCCGTCCGTCGGCGTGCAAAAGGGCGTGGTAGCCGCCCGTCGGTCCCGGGACGCCGAGGCGGTACACGTCGTCGTCCTTCTGCCCGAATGCGACGCCGGCGCCGCCTTCCGTCCCCGCACCCCACTGCAGCTCCGCCTCGATCGTGGCGGGCCCGGCCTTCTCCCCCGCCATCGACCCCATCAGGTAGCTCTGGGCGGCGTCGTCGGCGAGGGTCACGGTCGCGCCACGCGCGGAGATCGCGGGCTGCGCCCCCCATCCCTGATCGACCGTCCACGGGAGGTCACCGGCGGCCCGCAGACCGGTGCCGAAGGCGTCGCTCTTCGCGGGGGCGGCGAGATGGGTGACATAGGGGATGTTCGACGTCATCATGCCCACGACGCCGAGACGCTTCAACCGGTCGACCGTGGAACGGTAGTGCACCTCCCACACGATCACCGGCTTGCCGGCCGCGACGATGGCCGCGATCTCGTCGTCGCTGAACGTGTGCATCGCACCGAGGTAATCGAAGTCCGCCGCGATGTCCGCGGCGTTCGGGATGAGCTCCGGGCTGAAGTACCCCCAGGTCGCGTACCCGCGCTCGCGCGCCGCCTTCACCTGCGCCGCGCCGGCCCACTGCTTCCACACGAAGTGCGCCTTCGACTCGGGATACGTGTCCATCAGGTCCAGCATCGCGGCGGTGTTGGTCCCCTGCTTGTCCTCGATGAAGATCACGTGGGTGCGCGCGAAGCGGTCGAGCACGTCCTTCAGTTCCGGGATCGGCTGCGGACGGGCGGCGGGGCCCAGCCAGCGGCTCGCGTCGATGTGGAGGGCCTGCAGCTGTGCCCAGGTCGCGTCGGCGATCTTCACGTTGGCGCCGCTCGTGTGCGCCATGTCGGTGTCGTGGTGACAGATCAGGACGCCGTCCTTGGTCGCGTTGACCGACACCTCGATCGCCTGCACGCCGGCCGCGATCGACCCGGCGTACGCCTCCATCGTGTGCTCCGGCCAGTTGTCGCCCGAGCCGCGGTGCGCGATGTAGAAGGGCGTCGTGGCGGTGAGCGTGGCGACCGTGTGCACCGCATCGGTGCTGGGGGTCGGTGTGAACGACGGCGCGGCCGTCGTCGCCCGTCCGGGAGGGGGCGAGGTGCACCCCGCCAGGAGCAGCACCGAGCCGCCGAGGACGAGGAAGTCCCGGCGGCTCAGTGCTCTCGGAGTCGTGGCGGCCGGCGGCCGCCCACCCGTCTTCATCCGACGATCTTAATCAGGACTTGGTGAACGTCAACTGCAGGACGGGCCGGAGCGAGGCCGAATTGTCGTACGAGTAGATCCGGAGGTTGTCGGTGTCGGCCGCCGCCATCGTCATCGCGATCGATGTCGAGGTGCCGAGCAGAGGTGCGAGCTGCGACGCGTCCAGAGTCGCCGTGTACGGCGTGTTGACCGCGGTCGCGCCGGTCAGCGTGCCCAGCGCCGCTCCGATCCCGGTGGGCCGCGTGTTCCAGTTCACGGTCGACTGATCCCACGCTCCGGAGAGGAGGTTGAACAGCACCGCGTTCGCCGTCCCCGCCGTCGCATCGCCCGAGGTGCGCACCTGGAGCGTCGCGCCGGTGAGCGTGTAGCCGGCCGGCGCGGCCGGCAGCGCGAACGTGAGGAACGACTGGATGGGCGAGGCGCCGGATCCGCCACGGGCCGACAGCTGGTTGTACGTCCCGTAGTTGGTCGTCGGCACGGAGGCGGCGACCATCGCGTCCTGCGTCGAGTTCACCGACGAGGTCACCGTCACCGCGGTCACGGCGACGGTCGCGGAGGCCTGGGCGGACGGGCCGCTGGTGTTCGTCCCGTCCGTCGCGGTCACGACGTAGTAGTACGTGCCGTTGGCCACTCCGCTGTCCGTGTAGGAGGCGCCCGCCGTCGTCCCGATCTGCGTGGCGGCGCTCGGGGCGAACCCGGACGTCGTGCTGCGGTAGACGGTGTAGCCGGTCACCCCGACGTTGTCGGTGGAGGCCGTCCACGAGAGCGCCACGGTCGACCCGCTCGCCGTGGCGCTCAGGCCGGAGGGCACGCTGGGCGGCGTGGTGTCGCCCAGCGTCGCCGTCGCCTGGTCGGACGGGGCACCGGAGTTGCCCGCCGCGTCGACCGCGACGATCCGGTAGTAGTACGTCCCCATGCCCGGGAGGGTGTCGGTCGCCGAGGTGCTCGACACGGTCCCGATCAGCGTGGACCCGTCGGGGGTGAACCCGGAGGTCGTGCTGCGGTGCACCTGGTAGGCGGTGACGCCCACGTTGTCCGTCGCCGCGGTCCAGCTCAGGGAGACGGTGCTCCCGCTGAGGGAGGCTGCGACTCCGGTGGGCGCCGTCGGCGGCGTCGTGTCGTTGAGCGTGATCGACCCCGCGGACGACGGTGCGCTCGCGTTGCCGGCTCCGTCGAGCGCGACGACCTTGTAGTAGTACGTGCCGACGAGGCCGGCGGCGTCCGTGTACGAGGTCGTGGTCACGCCGCTGGCGACCTGGTTGCCCGCGCCGGGCGTGAACCCGGCGGTGGTGCCGCGGTAGACGGAGTAGCTCGCCACTCCCACGTTGTCCGTGCTGGCGGTCCAGGAGACCTGAGGGGCTCCGCCCGCGTTCGTCGCGGCGACGCCCGAGGGAGCCGTCGGAGGCGTGGTGTCGGACGTCCCGAGACCGTAGTGGGCGCTCACCTGCGCGGCGCTCAGCTGCGTCGGGTAGATGGCCGCTTCGTCGATCGACCCCGTGAAGAAGAAGTTCGACGGTGACGACGGCCAGCCTCCGATGTTGCCTCCGCCCAGGCGCCAGTAGCCGGTGAAGCTCTGGTTCGACGTCTCGCCGTTGGACCCGACGAGGGCCCCGTCGACGTAGAGCGCCATGCCCGCGGCTCCCTGGGTGGCGACCAGCTGGTGCCAGTTGCCGTCGTTGTACGACGCCGGCGAGGTGACCGAGGCCACGTAGCCGACCCAGACGCCGAACAGCAGCTGGCCGGAGTCGGTCATGTAGACCTGCTTGTCGTAGTTCGAACCGTTGCCGGTCTGCGTGTCCTCGAAGCCCACCAGCTTGCCGCCGGTGGTCGACGTGGTGCGGAACCAGAGCTCGGAGCTGAACGCGCCGGTCGAGCCCTGCGGCTGCGCCTCGGCGATCGTACCGTTCGAGTTGCCGGGGAGCGTCACGGCCGTGTGGCCGGCGAGCACTCCGGGCTGCCCGAGCTGGACGCCGGAGGTGTAGGTCGCCGGGTGCTGGGCGTACAGGGACGAGTCCGCCGCGGTGGTGCCGGACGACTCGTCCAGCCGCCAGTACATGTCCGGGTTGTCGTTGTAGACGGCCTTCCCGTAGTTGTCGGCGGGCGCGGCCTGCACGTTGGGCGTGTAGCCGGCCGTCGTGTAGTGGTTGATCACCTGGGTGGGGCTGAGGACCGAGGGGTAGACGGCCGTGTCATCGATCGAACCCGTGAAGTAGTTCGCCGAGGGCTGCGACGGCCACCCGTTCAGGTTGTCGTAGCCGACCCGCCAGGTGCCGACGTAGTCCTGGTTGCCGGAGACCGTGTTCTGCCCGACCTTGACGCCGTCGACGTAGAACGTCATCCCGCCCGGTCCCTGCGTCCCGACCGCCTGGTGCCACTGGCCGTCGTTGTACGCGCTGCTGGACTGGATGGTGGCGGTGCCGCCGTTGTAGGCGCCGAACACCAGCTGGCCGCCGTTGGTCATGTATATCTGACGGTCGTAGTTGCTGCTGAGGTTGGGCGCGTCACTGTTGGTCTCCGGGCGGCCGTTGCCGAATCCGACGATCTTGCCGCCGGTCGTCGTGGTCGTCTTGAACCAGGTCTCGACGCTGTAGACCTTCGGGCCCTGGATCATCTCGTCGCTCCAGGCGTACTGGGAGGACGATCCGTTGAAGGTGGCCGCGGTGCTCGGGTCGTTCTTGATCGCGCCGGCGGCTCCGCCGATGGCGCCGTTCTCGTACGTCCCGTTGAGGCCGGCGGTCGTGTTGCCGGACTTGTCCTGCAACCACGTGCCCGAGGTCTCGTCGTAGCGCCAGAACAGGTTCGGGCTGTCACCCAGCACGGCTGCCGCATACGCGGATCCCGTGCCGGTGGCCCTGGCCGAGGCGACCGCCGAGAGCGGGCTCGTGTTGGTTCCGTCGTTCGCGGTCACCCGATAGGTGTACGTGGTTCCCGGTGTGACATTGGTGTCGGTCCAGGTGACCTGCGGGCGGGTCCACCACAGCGAGCTCGCCTGACCGGTCCAGACCGGGGTCGTGCCGCCGTTGCGGTAGATGCTGTAGGTCAGGAGGCTGTCGTCCGGATCGACGACCGTGCGGAGCCGCACCTGGATGGCGTTGGGCGTCAACGCTTCTGCGCTGGCCGACGGCGTCGGCGGTGTGGTCGTGTCGTCCGGCCCGAAGCGGGTCAGGCCCTGCTGGGCGTGCCCGTTGATCTGGGTGAACTCGCCGCCGTACCAGAGATAGTCCTTGCCGGTCGTCGCACCGGTGGCGACGACGTTGGCACGCGGGCCGATGCCCTCGTTGATGCCGTCGTTGCCGCGCGGGTTCCAGCCGAGGAGGTACGGGGTGTCGGTGGACGAGGCGTTGAAGTACATGCGCGTGCCGTCCTGCTGCTGGTTCATGCTGCTGCAGTCGTGGTGGTGCGTGGCCTCGTAGAGGGTGCTCTTGTAGACGAGCAGGGCCTGGGTGGCGCCGAGGCACGTGTCGCGCCAGCGTTGCTGCAGCGTGTTCCAGTCGACGGCGAACACGCCGTCGAAGACGCCGCCGCCGGTGCCTTCGTTGCCGCCGTAGAAGGAGGTCCCGTCGCTCGTGAGCGCCTTGGTGACCGACGTCTGCGCGATGAACGGCATCGGGTAGTTGGCGAGGTTCGTGCCCGTCGTGGCGTCCACGACGCCGATGGAGTGCGAGTCGGCGCCGTTGACCGTGAAGAAGTCGCCGCCGATGGCCACCTTGGTGCCGTCGGGCGAGACCGTGATCGCACGGCCCGTGAGGTCGGTGTCCGCGACCCAGGGGAGCAGTGCGCCCGTCGTCGCGTTCAGCGCGGCGAAGTGCTGGCGGGTCGAGGTCCCGACCGCGGTCATCGCGCCGCCGATGTAGACCGTGTTCGCCTTGACCGCGATCGCGTAGACCGCGCCGTTGATCGCCCCGCCGAGGGGGTGGAACGGGAGCACCTTGCAGGTGCTCAGGTCGAGCTGGGCGATGCGGTTGACGTTGACGCCGCCGATCGTCGAGAACGAGCCGCCGACGAAGAGCGTGTTGCCGTCCACGGCGGGGGTGATCGCGCGGATGGTCGGCGTGCCGCCCGAGAGGGTCACGGGGAACTGGCAGCTGTCGGGGTTGCCCGTCTCGGCGTTGAGAACGCCCAGACCGGTCACCGTCAGCGGGGTCCCGCTGGCGCCCGTGGGGGGCGAGAGCCTCGTGAAGCTGCCGCCGACGAGCACCTTGCCCTTCGATTGCCCGAGGGCATAGACCTCGTTGTTCACCTGCCACGTGGGGAGGTCCGCCGCGCTGAACGAGACGCCCGGCGACAGTGCCGAGGCGGCTTGGGTGAACGGTGCGGCGACCACCAATGCCAGTGTGACTGCGGCAGCTGCCGCGATGCCGATAGATTTGCGCATAGCCCTCGTCCCCTCGGGTCGGATCGACGGTGATGGGGCTGTCATCGTCGGGACTGGAGCGAGGCTCCCGCAAGTTGGGAAATCCTCACCTTTATAGAACACTGAGACTGTTTCATCTTTTTGCTGGGAAAGCACGCCCCCCGATCGGGGGCGGGGACGGATGGTGACCATGAAGGCGGAGCTCAGCTTCGGAGAGGCCGTCGCCCGTCTGAGCCAGGCGCAGAAGAGCAAGCGCGGCGTCTCGCTGTACTCCCGGTTCGTCAACCGTCCGCTGGGCCGCGTGCTGGCCGCCGCCGCCTACCGCCTCGGCGCCACCCCGAATCAGGTGACCGCCGCCTCCGCCCTCGTGACCGTCGCCGGCCTGGCGGTCGTCATCGTGGCCGGTCCCGGCCCCCTCGCCGGCATCCTGGGAGCCGCACTTCTCGTCCTCGGATTCGCCCTGGACTCCGCCGACGGGCAGGTCGCGCGCCTCACCGGCCGCAGCTCCCCCGCCGGCGAATGGCTGGATCACGTGGTCGACGCCGGCAAGATCGTCGCCGTCCACGCCACCGTGCTCGTCGTCGCGTTCCGGTTCGGCGTCGCCGGCGCGGGATGGCTCTGGGTGCCCCTCGCCTTCCAGGTCGTCGCCATCGTGACCTTCGCCGGGGGCGTGCTCATCGACCTCCTGAAACGGGCGTCGTCGACCGTGGAGGCGCCCCGCGCCCCGTCGACCCTCCGCGCGCTGGCGCTGCTGCCGGCCGACTACGGGATCCTGGCGCTCTCGTTCCTGCTGTGGTGGTGGGCGCCGCTCTTCCTGACCGTGTACACCCTGCTCTTCGCCGCGAACACGGTGATCGCCGTGCTGCTCGTCGTCAAATGGTTCCGGGAGCTGAGTCGTCCGGCAGCCCTCTGACGGGACTGTCGGCCTCCGAGAGCTCGACCTCCTCCTGCGCCGCCTCGGCCGCCGCGGGCCCGAGCTCGGACAGCTCGCCGCGCCGGTGCCGCCGGTAGAGCACGGTCGCGGGCACGATGAAGGCGATGGGCGCGACGACGGCGGCCGTCAGGAAGCCGGCGGCGAGGCTCGCATCCACTCCGCCCAGCAGATAGCCGATGGTGAACGCGCTCAGGCTCGCGAAGACGAGGCAGGCGCGGCCGACGGTCACGATCGCCTGATGGCCGAGCAGACGCATGACGATCGCGTGGATACCCGCCCATCCCGAGCTCAGCGTCGCGGCCCCCACGATCGTGAGACCGATCACGAGCGGTCCGTTCGCGACGCCGCGCAGCTCGAACCCGCTCGCCGCCACCACGCCGACGAGCACACCGACGCCGCCGACGGCGACGAGGCCGAGGGTCCTGGCCAGCCGCGTCCCCTGGTGGATGAGACTCTCGGTGCTCGCGTACGTTCCGCGCGTCGCGCCGTCCGCGATCAGGTTGGTCGTGCTCGCGGCGAAGACGAGGTTCAGCGGGCCGAGGAGGGTCTGCGCGAAGCGCACGCCGCCGATCAGTGCGGACGATCCGAGGGCGCCGAGCACCAGCAGGGGCAGCGTCGAGTTGAACTGGCCGATGGCGAAGTCGGCGAGCTGAAGGGACGCCGGCCCGATGTACTCGCGCAGCGGCGTCACCTTCCGCGGGCGCGGAAGGCGGATGAGCATGAGCACGACCGGGACGGCGAGCGCCAGACCGAGGTACGACTGGTAGATCACCGCGTCCGGGCGGGTGATCAGGATGAGCGGGGAGAGAGCGACCGACACGAGACGGATCCCGTCGCTGAGCGCGACGTCCCAGCGCCGGTCGAACGACATCGCCCGGTAGCGGAGCCAGTCCTGGAGGATCGGGAAGAGCGCGCCGACGAAGAGCACGGCGCTCTCCCACCATGGACCGACCCCGAGGATGACCGCTCCACCCGCGACCACCGCGCCCGCGAGGACCGCGCCCACGATCGCCGTCGAGAACGGAGCGTGCGCGGCCTTGTCGTGCCGGAACCGGATCAGCGCCGGCTGGAAGAGGAACGACCGGACGAGCCCGACGGTGGTGACCGAGAGCAGGTTGACGAGCGCGAACCGGGTGAACTCCTGGGAGTCCATGAAGGCGGCGGCGAAGATCGTCGCGAGCGCACCCGCGGCGCTCGTGAGCACCTGGGAGAGGACGAGCGGCTTGCCGGCGATCGCCACGGCCGCCCGGAGCATGCTCCTCATGCGCCTCATGCGCGGCTCAAGGCGATCGTCACCGCGCGTTCGAGGTTCTCGCCCACCCGGTCCACGGTGAAGTCCCCGGGCACGGCGGCCGCCCGCCTCTTGGCTGCGGCGAGCGCCTCCGGCTCGAGCGTCTCGGCGAGCGCACGGGTGAGGCTCGCGACGTCCCGCGGGTCGATCACGCGCACCGCGGGTGCTGCGGCGAGGATCTCGGCATGGGCGCCGTCGTAGGTCGAGATGAGCACGGGCTTGCCCGCGTTGACGGCCTCGAACCCGTTCAGGGAGCGGTAGTCCGCCAGGGTGGGGCACACCACGACGTCGGCCGCCGCGTAGTGGGGTCCCGTCGCGGAGTAGGGCACGCGCCCGTGGAAGGCGACCTGCTCCGCGATCCCCAGCTCGTCGACCCGCTGCCGCACGGCCTCCAGCTCGGCCCCGCCTCCCACCACGTCGAGCACCCACCGGCCGCGCGCGCCGTCGCCCAGCGCGGCGAGCGCCTCCACCAACTGGAGGATGCCCTTGCGGCGGGTCACGGAGTTGAGGAACAGGAGCCGGGCGGGATCCGACGGTTCGACCTCCCATCCCGCGTCGCCCGGTGCCGCGGGCGCGGAGGTCAGGTACGGGCCGACGACCACCCGGTCGTGCCGCACGCCGAGCGTCTCGCGCACGAAGCGCTCTCCGGCCGCGTTGCTGACGACGACCGCGTCGGCCCGCCGCGCGACGAACCGCTTCACGGCCAGCGCCGCCCGGCTGCCCGGGGCTCCGCGGAACGCCGGATCGGACTCGATCAGGAGCACGACGCGGCGCCGGGTCAGCCGCGCCGCGACGAAACCCGTGAGCGAGGTCGGGCTGAACTCGATCAGGATGTGCGCGGCCGCGCGCTCGCGCAGCAGGCGCACGAAGGTGCCGGGCGTGGGGATGCGGTAGACCCCCAGGTACTCGACGTCGCCGACGCGGCGGCGCGACCGCCCCAGCCGGATGAACCGCAGCAGGGGGCGCAGGGGCAGTTCGGGGTAGCGCTCCACCGGGAAGTCGCGCCGGACCGGGATCTCGCCGCCCGGGAATCGGCGGACGAACTCGGCGAACACGTCGCGGAAGTAGATGAGGTCGCCGTCGTACCCGTACGCGCCGGAGACCCAGACGATGCGAGGAGGCTCGCCCGCCTCCGTTCGGTCCTTCCGCGCCATCGGGCATCCTTTCGGGTTGTGTGGGAGTCTAACCACGTCAGCCCTACACTGAGAAAATGTCACAGTTTTCGACGCGTCGCCTCGCCGGCTTCACCGGCGCCGGATACGACAAGGGGCGGGGGCCCGCCGTCCAAGTGCTCTGGCTGCTCGTCTCCGGGCTCGTGGTCGTGCGATGGTGGTGCCCGGTCCCGGTGCGCAACGCCATCCTGCGCGCCTTCGGAGCCCGCATCGGGCACGGCGTGCTGATCCGGCACGGCGTGAAGATCCACTGGCCCTGGAAGCTCACCGTGGGCGACGACTGCTGGATCGGCGAGGGGGCCTGGATCCTGAACCTCGAGCCCGTCACGCTCGGCCACGACGTGTGCATCTCGCAGGGCGTGCTGCTGTGCACCGGCAGCCACGACCGGCGCTCTCCGACCTTCGAGTTCGACAACGCGCCGATCACGGTCGACGACGGCGCGTGGATCGCGGCGCGGGCGACGGTGCTGCGCGGCAGCCGGATCGGACGCAACGCCGTCGTCGGCGCGACCGCCCTGGTCGCCGGCGACGTGCCCGAGGACGCTCTCATCACGGCGCCACTCGGCGCTCCGGCCAACGGCCGCCGGCCCCGCACGCCGGTCTCGGGAGACTGACCATGCGGATCCTCTCGGTGGTCACTCTCGTCAGCCCGACCGGCGAGTACGGCGGCCCGGTGCGGGTCGCGGTCAACCAGGCCCGCGCGTTGCGCGAGCAGGGGCACGAGGTCACGATCGCCGGGGCGGCACGTGGCTTCGACGGCCCGTTGCCGACCGAGCTCGACGGAGTCCCGGCGGCCCTCTTCCCGGCACGGACCGTGCTCCCGGGCGTCGGCTTCGCCGGACTCGCCGCGCCGCGGCTGCGGTCGTGGATCGCCACCGCCGCGCGCGAGGCCGACGTGGTGCACGTGCACCTGGCCCGCGACCTCGTCACGCTGCCCGCGGCCCGGGCGGTCCAGGCGGCCGGCGTCCCGCTCGTCGTGCAGACCCACGGGATGATCGACCCCTCCGGCAACCCGCTCGCGCGTCCGCTCGACGCCCTCTGGACGAAGCCGGTGCTGCGGAAGGCGGCGGCCGTGCTGTTCCTGACGCCCGTGGAGAACGAGGGGCTCCGCGCCGTGGCCGGCGACTCCCTCCGGCTCGTCCCGCTCGGCAACGGGGTGCCGGCCTCCCGAGCCCGGAAGGACGACGACGGCCTCGAGGTGCTGTACCTGGCCCGGCTCGCTCCGCGCAAACGCCCAGAGGTCTTCGTCGCCGCGGCCGAGCGCGTGGCGGAGCGATTCCCGGACGTGCGCTTCCGGCTCGTCGGCCCGGACGAGGGACGCGGCGACGAGGTGAACCGTCTCATCGGCTCGGCGACCGCCGACATCCGCTGGGAGGGGCCGATCGACCCCGCCTCCACCGACGAACGGATGGCGCGCGCCTCGGTCTACGTCCTGCCCGCGGTCGACGAGCCCTACCCGATGAGCGTGCTCGAGGCGATGGCTGCGGGAGTGCCGGTGATCGTCACCGACACCTGCGGGCTCGCGCCGGCGGTCTCCGAGAGCGGCTCCGGGATCGTGGTCGACGCCCGCCTCGACACGCTGACCGACGCGATCACGACCCTCCTGGACGACCCCGAGCGTCGTCGCCGGATGGGTGAGACGGCGCGCCGGACGGCGGAAGAGCGCTTCTCGATGTCGGCGATCGCGAGGGATCTCCTCGCGGTCTATCGGCGAGCCGCGGGCGGGGAGCCGGCAGGCGCAGCGCCAGCCGACGTCCCGCGTCCGCTGCCGTAGCATCGCGACCGGCCCGTGCGCTCTGGGCGACGAAGAGGATGCAGGCGACCGCGATCGTGACGGTGCCGGACGCCTGCAGCAGCGAGCCGCGGAGCAGGATCAGCATGTAGACGGGGAAGATCGCGCCCACGATCGCCCACAGCCCGTTGTCGGCGAACGCCGGCACCAGCCGCGTGTCGAAGCGACGCAGCAGGTAGCCGAGGGCGAGGAACGCCACCGCCACGACGATCACGCCGCCGTTGACGAGCGCCTCCGCCCAGAAGGGCGCCGACAGATTGGTGAACGGGTAGCCCCGGTAGTTGGCGAGCAGGATGCCGGTGTCGACCGGTTTGTCCGCCCAGATCGCGCGCGGCACCCAGAAGAACAGCATCCCGAGCGCCTGCTGCCCGGCGACGACGAGTCCGTCGTGGACGAACGAGTAGGCGTTGGCGATCTGCCAGAACGCGTCGTAGTCGGGGCTGCCCTTGTACTCGCCGAAGAAGCCGTCCCAGGTCACGTCCACGGTCACCCGCCGGAACGCGTCCGCGATCGGGAAGACGAAGATCAGCCCGGCGATGGCGGCGCCCATGACGATGCGCCGCCTGCGCGCGGTCAGCATCGCACCCGCGTAGACGATCAGCGCGAACCACACGGTCCCCAGGCTGTACCGGGCGCTGCTCACCGGGTTGACCACGACCAGCAGCAGCACGGTCGCGGCGAGCAGGATCACGAGGTAGAGCGCGCGATGCCGGTCGGCACGGCGCCGCACGGCCGCCAGGGCTCCCACGCCGACGAGCAACGGGTAGATCGCGAGCGCGTACATGACCGAACGCGTCGCGGGGTCGGGCCACGCGGCCTGCCGTGCGGCGAACGCCGTGTCGCGGCTGCTCAGCAGGGTGCCGACGCCGATCTTGAGGACGAAGTAGGCCGAGAACACGACGCCGAGGGCGAGCAGGATCAGGGTGCGCGCGCGGCTCACCCCCGTGACCCGGTGGCCGGCGCGCTCCGCCCCGAGCGTCCCGCCCTGGTGGGCGCGGAGGGTGCGCTCGCGCAGCATCGCCGCCAGCCGACCGAGCTCGTAGCAGAGCAGCCCGATCCAGACGATCACGGCCGTGGGAACGTCGAGGTCGGGATTCATGCCGGGTGTCGTCGTCGAGAGCAGGCCGCTCCGCATCTGCACGGTGGGGGCGAGCCCCATGAAGATGTATACGAAGAGCCAGAAGAAGAAGTCGAAGAGGCGCGCCTCCCCCGCGACGATGAGCAGCGAGAGCCGTACGCCCGCCCACACGGCGACCCCGATGGTGAGCGTCCACGCCCAGCTGCGGCCGACGTCCGGCACGTCGACCACGAGCAGCAGCGGGATCACGCCCGCGAAGAACGCGACGAGCACGACACCGCCGATGGCGGCGGCGTGCGCCCGCCCCGAGTGGCCGTTCCGCTCGGCCATCCGGCCGTCGCGCAGCGGGAACCCGGTGCTCACGCGCGCGTCACCTGACCGCTGCGGCCACCCGGGCGGCGATCGCGGCCTGCCCGGCGTCGTTGAGCCGGCCGTCGGAGAACATGCTCGCGTTCAGTGCAGGGGGGTCGAGGAGGCTGACGTAGCTCAGTCCGAGAGTGGTCGCAGCGGTCTTCACCGCGTTATCCGTGTTGAGAACACTCGCAGACGGGGTGGCGTCGGCGGTCGCGGGGCCGACGGCGATGATCGTCGCGTCCGGGAGCCCCTGATGCAGGGCCTGGAACGTGTTCGCCACCTGCACGCTCACGTCCGTGTCGCTCGCGGTCTCGTTCCACCCTCCCGAGACCACCACGATCGAGGGCGCCAGCGCGACGACCTCGGGCACGGCCTCCAGGAAGTTCGGGCACGGGGCTGCTCCGCAGGTCCCGGCCGTGAGATACCCGGTGTCCGGGTGGGACAGGTTGACCTGCTGCCAACCGCGCGCCTGCGACACGAGCGAGGGCCACGACGCGTGGCCGGCCTCGGCCACCGACTCGGACCCTCCCAGGAAGACCGCGATCGGCTGATGGTCGACCGCCTGCAGCACCGGCCACGTGGTGCCCTCCTCGTGCACGGTGTGCGACGAGCGGATGGCGAAACCCGACAGGACGACGGTCACGACGGTGAGCACGCACAGCCCCACGACCCCGAGCACGCGGGCGACCGAGAGGCGTGGCAGTGAGCGCATGCCTCGATGATCGCACACTATAATACGGAGACGCACCCGACCCGTGCCTGCCTCGAACCACCGCCGAACAGCGACCCGGGAGCGGATCAGATCGGATCCTGCGCTGGTTCTGCGTTGATTCTGAGGAGGGCAGATGGACGGTCGTCGGCTGTTCCGGCTGCTTCTCACACGGTGGATGATCATCGTCGCCGTCGTCGAGCTCGGTGCGCTGGGCGGAGCCGCGTTCACCCTCCTCGCCACCCCGAAGTACACCGCGGAGTCCGAGCTGCTCGTGTCGGCTCTCGGTGGGGAGAGCACCACCGACCTGGCGCAGGGCAACAGCTACTCGCAGTCGCAGGCGCGCAACTTCAGCCTCATCGCGACCCGGAACTCGGTGCTCGACCCGGTCATCTCGACCCTCGGCCTGCACACCACCACGGGGGCGCTCTCCCAGCAGATCTCGGTCTCCGTGCCGCTCAACACCTCGCTGATCAGCGTATCCGTCGAGGACACGTCGCCGTCGCGGGCCGCGGCGATCGCCAACGCCGTGGGCGCGAGCCTGAGCAACGTCGTGTCGAACGTGACGCCGCGCCGCAGCGATGGGACCCTCCCGGTGAGCCTGCAGACCGTGCAGCAGGCGACGGTGCCGCGCGCGCAGTCGTCGCCCAACGCCTCCGTCTCGATCCTCCTCGGCGCGCTCCTCGGCTTCGTCGTCGCCGTCGCGGTGCTCGTCGGACGCGAACTGGTCGGCGCGAAGGTCCGCAGCACGGACCAGCTGCGTCAGCTCGGCGACCTCACGATCCTCGGCTCCGTCGCCCAGGACCGGTCGATCACCGGCAACTTCGTCGCACTGGGGAGCAGCGCGTACTCGCGGCGGGCGGAGGAGTTCCGTCAGCTGCGCACGAGCCTGCGGTTCCTGCAGACCGGCAAGGACCGCAAGGTGTTCGTGGTGACCTCGTCCGTGCCCGGCGAGGGCAAGAGCGTGACCGCCGCCAACCTGGCCGCGGTACTGGCGGCCTCCGGTTCGTCGGTGTGCCTCGTCGAGGCGGACCTGCGGAGGCCGTCGCTCGGCGCCTACCTCGACCTCGAGGACAGCGTGGGGCTGACCAGTGTGCTCGCGGGCGACGTCGGCGTCGACGACGCGATGCAGACCTGGGGGTCCGACGGGCTGCGCGTGCTGCTCGCCGGCCAGATCCCGCCGAACCCGAGCGAGCTCCTCAGCTCGCTCGCGGCCGAGGAGCTCTTCGTCGTGCTGAGCGACCGCTTCGACACCGTGATCGTCGACTGCCCGCCGCTGCTGCCCGTGACCGACGCCGCGATCATCGCCCGATACTTCGACGGCGCCATCATGGTCGTCGGGTGCGGGACGGTCCAGGTGCGGGAGTTCCGCCGCTCGCTGGAGATGCTGGATGCGGCGGGCGTGCCGTTGCTCGGGGTCATCGCCAACCGCACGCCGGCGGACGCCGAGTCGAAGTATCAGCGCGCCTACACCAGCACCGAGCGCCCGACGGCTTCGGAGAGCGCACCGGCGCCGACCGGCGAGCCGGAGAGCCGCCTCCGCCGGGAGCCCAGCGACGCCGATGCCCGACGCTGACAGCGCGACGATCCTCGTCGTCTGCACCGGCAACATCTGCCGTTCCCCGTACCTGGAGTTCGCCCTGCGCGATGCTCTGGCGGAGGTCGGGGCAGACGACGTCGCCGTGCACTCGGCCGGGACCCGCGCCGTCGTCGGCAGCCCCATCGCCGACGAGATGGGCGAGCTGCTCGCCGGGGACGGCATCGATGCGGGCTCCTTCCGGGCCCGCCAGCTGACCCGCGACCTGATCGAGGGCGCCGACCTCGTCCTGACGGCCGACCGTGGTCACCGCAAGGACGTGCTGCAGCTCGATCCCCGCGCGCTGAACCGCACGTTCACCATCCGCCAGTTCGCCCGGCTCGTCCCGATCGCCGCCGGCCTCCCCGATCCGCGGCACCGAGCCGACGGCTCCGCGCGCGACCGTCTCGATCGCCTGATCGAGCGATGCAGCGCAGCCCGAGCGCACACCCCGCCGGTCGGAGGCGACGACGACGTGGCGGACCCGTGGGGTCTGACACAGGACGACTACGAGCGCGCCGCCGGGCAGCTCGGGCCGGCGGCCCGGGTGGTCGCCGACGCACTGAGGGCGCGCGCCGCCCGGCCTCAGCCGTAGCGACGCGCGCCCTCAGGTTCGCAGCAGGACTACTTCTTCGTGAGCGTCACTCCGAAGTACTCCATGTCGTTCACGAGCGGCTTCGCCGTGACCGTGTAGGGCGAGGTGCCGGCGAGCACCGTCTGGCCTCCCCGCACGATCGTCGCCCACACGGTCCCGGTGGTCAGCGGCACCGTGGTGGCGGTGACGCCGGCCGGCACGTCGACCGTCTTGACGGTGCTGCCGACGGTGATCTTGACCGTCGCCGGAGCGGTGAGCATCGTCAGCACCTCGACCGTGTTGCGCGGCGCGGTGCCCGTCCCGTCCAGGTTGGGCGTCTGCACCCGGCCGATCTGCGGCACCGCGGTGGTGAGCTGATCGCGATGCGTGATGTACGCCGAGTCGGAGGTGATCTTCGGCGCGGACCCGGTCTTGAACTGCGCGAGGTAGTAGGCCGAGACATCCAGGAAGGTCACGCCCTGGTTGTCCGACGGCGCTACGTCCGTGTTCTCGCTGTAGTCGTTCCACGTGGCGATCTGGACGAAGTCCGCGCCGTCCGAGATGGCCTTGTTCCAGGAGGCCCGGAGGGTCTCGGTGTTGCCCGCTTCGGCGTACTTGCCGCCGTTCGGGCGCGAGTCCTGGACCGCGACCGGCTGCATCCACTTGTCACCGAGCGCGTGCGCCCGGGCGGCGAGGTCCGGCGTGGCCTGGATGGTCGCCGCCGTGCGGGCGCCCCACTGGCTGAGGCCGTAGCTGATCGGCGAGAAGGCCGCCAGGTTGGCGTCGCTGGCGTTCTGCAGCACGGCGATGAACGCGACCGAGATGCCGTAGGTGTTCTTGAGATCACCGATGACGCTCGACCACCAGGCCGGCGACTTGTCCTCGGCGGCGAAGGAGCTCAGCACGTAGCGGCCGTCGCTCAGCTTGTAGGCCGACGAGTACGAGTACAGCTTGGCCAGGGAGGCGGCGATCGCCGCGGGCGACGCGTTGACCGCGCCGGAGCTGGCGTCGACGTTCGGGACGACCGTGAAGCCGCGCTTCGCGTCGGCCGCGGCCTGCATGAGCCGGACGGTGGTGTCCCAGTTCTGGCCGGACCAGCTCATCACGTCGACCGTGAAGCCGTCGATGCCCGCGTCCGCGGCCTGGTCGACCTCGGTCCCGAGGTCGGTCGTGCGCCAGTCGCCCGAGAGCGGGGCGCGGCCGATGGGACGGTCGCGGAGCAGTCCGCCGTAGGCGGCGTGCTTGCCGCCCTCACCCTCGGGGTCGATGTAGTTGCGGGCGTAGTAGTCCGAGGCCGGCGACGCGTTGTCGATCGAAACCGGGTAGGGCGGGAAGTAGTGCGCGAAGACCTTCTTGGCGGAGCTGCCGGGAGCCGGGATGGCGAACGAGCCGCCGATGCCGGTGGCCGTGGGCGGCGTCACAACGGGGTCCTCGGTGGGGCTGGGCGCCGGGGTGGGCGTCGCGGTCGGCTTCGGCGCGCTGGTGGGCGTCGCGGTGGGCGTCGGCGTCGCGGTGGGCGTCGCCGTCGGAGTGGGCGCCGGTGTGGCCGCATCCGAGTAGCGGATCGACAGCGTCGGCGAGGTGAAGGTCGTCCCGACGTAGCGCTGCGCGTAACCGATCTCGAACGACGTCTCGGCCGCTCCGGCGACGATCGCCGACGGGTTCAGCGGGATGCTGACCGTCGTCCCGCGCACGGCCTTCGTGAGCGCCGTGTTCACGGGCGTGCTCCCTGAGGCCGGACGGTTCGCAGCCGTCAGCGTCGCCGCCTTCCAGGAGGACGAGGTCGGGTAGACCTGGAATCCCGCGGCGGTCGCGGCCGTCGACTGGACGCGCACGGTGAGTGTGGCGGAGCCGATCTTCTTCTTCGCGTCGAGGGTTCCGGTCGGGAAGGCCACGAAAGCCCGGTCCGCGCTCGCGGTCGCGCTGAGGTACGGGTACTGGTTGTGCGGGGACGTCGGCTGCCGGGAGGTGATCCATGTCGACCGCGACGCGTTGAGCGACACGGACGGCGCGTCGGCGGCGGCGGTCGCCGCGCCGATCGGGATGGCCGCCGTGACCGCGAGGGCGGCGGCGGAGACCGCCACCACGGCGGTCATCAGCCGTCGCCGAAGGGTGGAAGAGGTCTGATGGCGGTTCTCGGAGAGGCGGTGCTTTCCGGGGAGGGTCATGTTCGGGTTCCAATGTGGGGTCGATTGGCCGGTGCCCGCGCGGGGGACGCAGGCTCCGGGACCGGGTGCCTGGAGCATGGCAGGGGTGCTCACTGCTCGGCGACACCCAAAGGGGGGGTCTCGAATTGCAGACCAAGCTATGTCGGGAATCCGCCCGCGTCAAATCCCTGATCACGCCCCGATCCCCCGAACAGGGGTCGTGGCCAATGGCCCAGAGCTATCTACACTCATTACATGAGATTTCTTCGACTTGCTTTCGCGGCGGCGCTGATCGCCGCGCTCGCGGGATGCACGTCGCAGCCCACGCCCAACGCGCAGGCGTGCCAGGGCTGGGAGAAGGCGAACAACGCGTGGGTCGCCGCCGAGGGATCCGACGCCACCTCCGCGGCCTCGATCGCCGCGCACCGCGCATCCCTCCGCGACGATCTCGCGAGCGCCGCGAGCACCGCATCGGGAGGCATCGCCACCGCGATGAAGCGGACACTGCAGGCCATGCCCGAGAACGCCCTCCACATCATCGAACCCGGCTCGGCCGCGCGACCCGAATACACCGCCAACAGCACGCGCGTGGCCGAGGCCTGCGCGAAGGGCGGCGACCAGGTCGAGCTCCAGGCGCCTCCCGCCACTCCGTGACGCAGGATGCCCCCCGAACGGGGTTCGCTCCGTTCTAAGAACTGATGTAACCTCATCTTTATGAACGGTTGAGGAACTCTCAGTTTATTCTCGGCCGTTCCGCACTCACTGCAACCCGAATGCACCCGTGCGAACGACGCGATCCTGTGCTGGCCGCATCGCGGTGCTCCCGCACGTTCGGGAACAGAACCGACTGCACCGAGCGGCCCACGCACACGACACCGTCCGGGGGAGGACAAACCCATGACCGTCATCAAGCCCAGGATCGCGTTCGCCGATGCTCGGCGGGCCCAGGTCCCGACAGCGTCGTCGGAGCGCACCTGGGCCCGCCGATACCGCCAGCACCTGATGCTCACCGACACGGCCATCGTCCTGGCCTCGACGATCGGTGCGATGTTCCTGCGCTTCGGCTTCGACGACACCGCCACTCCGGTGGCCGGCTTCCCCACCGACTACCTCACGCTCTCGCTCTTCATCGCCCTGACGTGGCTCGGGATGCTCTCCCTGTTCCACACCCGGGACCCGCGCGTCATCGGGGTCGGCCTCGGCGAGTACAAGCGGGTCGTCAACGCCACCGCACTCACGTTCGGGCTGCTCGCCATCCTGTTCCTCATCGCCAAGATCGACATCGCACGCGGCTACTTCGTCGTGGCCCTCCCGGCCGGCATGGTGTGCGTGCTGACGTCGCGCTGGCTGTGGCGGCAATGGCTCACCCGCCAGCGGCTCCACGACCACTACCTGTCGCGCGCGCTCGTCGTCGGCGGCATCCGGGATGTCGACTACGTCGTGAAGCAGATCGACCAGGCGTCGGGCGCGGCCTACAAGGTCGTCGGCGTCTCCCTCGATACGGGCAAGCGCACGGGGGCCAAGAAGGAGGCCGCCCTCACCGGCAGCATCGCCACCACGACGCGCGAGGTCCCCATCGTCTCGGACCTCGACGGGGTGGCCCAGGCGGCCTCCCGGCTCGGCGCGGACACGGTCATCGTCGCCGGCAGCGCCCTGGGCGGCGCCGAGTACGTGCGCCGGCTCTCCTGGAAGCTGGAGGGCACCGCGACCGATCTCGTGCTCGCCTCGCCGCTGACCGACGTCGCCGGTCCGCGCATCCGGTTCCGCCCCGTCGAGGGGCTGCCGCTCATCCAGGTGGAGATCCCGCAGTTCGAGGGCGGCAAGCACCTGATGAAGCGTGCGTTCGACATCTGCTCGTCGGCATTCGGCCTCCTGCTGATCTCGCCCCTCCTGCTCATCATCGCGGCGCTCATCAAGCTGGACGACGGCGGTCCGGTCTTCTTCAGCCAGGAGCGCGTGGGGCGCCGCGGCGAGACGTTCCGGATGTACAAGTTCCGCTCGATGGTGGTGGATGCGGAGGCGCGGCGCGCGGAGCTCGCCTCCCTCGACGAGGGCAACGGCGTCCTGTTCAAGATGAAGAACGACCCCCGCATCACCCGGCTCGGCGCGGTGCTGCGCAAGTTCTCGCTCGATGAGCTCCCGCAGCTGTTCAACGTGCTCCTCGGCGACATGAGCCTGGTCGGGCCCCGTCCGCCTCTGGAGTCGGAGGTCAAGGGGTACGCCAACCACGTGCACCGCCGCCTCTTCATCAAGCCCGGCCTGACCGGCATGTGGCAGGTCAACGGCCGCTCCGATCTCTCGTGGGACGAGAGCGTGCGCCTGGACCTCTACTACGTCGAGAACTGGTCGCTGCTCGGCGACCTCGTCATCATCTGGCGGACCATCCGCGTGATCGCCCACCCGGCGGGAGCGTACTGACCGTGGCCGCCGCAGCAGACCGGATGAACGGAGAGACCATGCCACGACGAGTCGGGTATGCAGCGGGCGCCTTCGACCTGTTCCACATCGGCCACCTCAACATCCTGAAGCACGCCAAGAGCCAGTGCGATCACCTGATCGCGGGCGTGGTGTCCGACGAGATGCTGCGGCTGACGAAGGGCATCGACCCGGTCGTCCCCCTGGCGGAGCGGCTCGAGATCGTGCGGCACATCTCGTTCGTGGACGAGGTGCACGCCGAGACCGTCCCGGACAAGCTCGACACCTGGCGCGAACTGCACTTCGACGTCTTCTTCAAGGGCGACGACTGGCGCGGGACCGCCAAGGGCCTCCGCCTCGAGCGCGAGTTCGCCGAGGTGGGGGTGGAGGTCGTCTACTTCCCGTACACCGTCTCGACGTCCTCGACCCAGCTGCGCGCCGCGCTCGCGGCCCTCACGGGCTGAGTCGCTCAGACCCGAACGCTCCGACCCGGACGCTCAGACCACCCGCACTCCGCCCGCCAGCACCAGCTCGCGGGTCGGGGCCAGCACCAGGGCCTCCGGCACGTTCTGCGCGTCCACCAGCACGACGTCGGCGGGGGCTCCCGCGACCAGGTCGTGCACCGGGCGACCGACGAAGCCCGCGGCGTCGCTCGTCGCGAGGCGGACGACGTCGGTCAGCTCCTCGTCCCGACGGGCACCGGAGAGCTGGGCCAGGCGGGTCGCGAGGCGCAGCAGGTCGCCGTCGCCGTAGGGGCCCCAGAGGTCGCGGATGCCGTCGGTGCCGAGCCCGACCGGCACGCCGGCGGCGCGCAGATCGGCGAGCGGGAGCCGGGACGCGTTGACCGGCGCGACGGTCGTGATCGAGACGCCGGCCTCCCGCAGCTCCTCGACGAGGGCGCGCTGCCGGGCGGGCGGCAGGTCTCCGATGGCGAAGCCGTGCGCCACGTTGACCCGGCCGGCGAGGCCGAGGGCCCGGGTGCGCTCCAGGATGAGGTCGTACTCGAAGGCGCCGAGCTCGCCGCCCTCGTGCAGGTGGATGTCGAGGCCGACGCCACGCCGGTCGGCGATCTCGAACAGCGCGTCCAGCTGGCCCACCGGGTCGCGGTCGATCAGCGCGGGGTCGAGCCCACCGACGTGATCGGCGCCCTCCGCCGCGGCGCGGTCGAGCAGCTCCAGCACGCCGGGCCGGCGCAGCACGCCGTCCTGCGGGAAGGCCACGATCTCCAGGGCGACCGGCACGCCGAGGGCCGCCACGGCCTCCCGTACCACCGCGATGCCGCGGAGCCCGACGCCCAGGTCGACGTCGACGTGCGACCGGAACGCGGTGGTCCCCTGCGCGACGAGCGCCCGCAGCAGCTGCAGCGTGCTGTCCGGGCTCGGGATGCCGAGCTCGTCGCGGTGCGCGCGCTCGTGCGCGATGCGCCCCTGCGTCGTCGCCTCCCCGCCGTAGGGCACCCACTCGCGACCCCACCAGCTCTTGTCGAGGTGGGCGTGCGCGTTCACGAGTCCGGGGAGGGCGAGCAGTCCGCGGCCGTCGATCGTCTCGCCGCCGGCCGGTTCCGGGCGTGCGGGGTCGTGGGGCTCGACCGCAGCGATCGCGCCTTCCTCGATCAGGATGTCGGAGGCCGCACCGCCCCACGGCCGGACGTTCGTCAGCAGCACGGTCGCCTCCTGCGCGCCGCTCATCGGTCCGCGAACCGATCGGTCGCCTCGATCAGGGCGTCGAGGATGCCGGGCTCGTCGAACGCGTGCCCCGCGTCCGGGATGATGTGCAGCTCGGCCTCCGGCCACGCCCGGTGCAGGTCCCACGCCGTCATCGGCGGGGTGCAGGTGTCGTAGCGGCCCTGCACGATCACGCCGGGGATGTCGGCGAGCGTGTGCGCATCCCGGATCAGCTGCCCGTCCTCGAACCAGCCGCCGTGGGTGAAGTAGTGGTTCTCGATGCGGGCGAACGCGACCGCGTACTCAGGCTCGGTGAAGGTCGCGACCAGCTCGGGCCGCGGCAGCAGCGTGATGGTCGACGACTCCCAGCGCGACCACGCGACCGCGGCCGGGCCGTGCACGGCGGGGTCGGGGTCGGCGAGCAGCCGGCTGTAGGCGCGGATGAGGTGGCCGCGCTCCTCGACGGGCACCGGCTCCACGAACCCCTCCCACAGGTCGGGGAACAGCGCTGCCGCCCCGCCCTCGTAGAACCAGTCGAGCTCCTGGGCGCGCAGCGTGAAGATGCCGCGCAGCACCAGCTCGGTCACGCGGTCGGGATGCGTCTGCGCGTAGGCGAGTGCGAGGGTGCTCCCCCACGACCCACCGAAGACCTGCCACTTCTCGACGCCGAGGTGCTCGCGCAGGCGCTCGATGTCGGCGACGAGGTGCCACGTCGTGTTGAGCGACAGGTCGGCCTCGGGCTCGCTCGCGTGCGGGAGGCTCTTGCCGCAGCCGCGCTGGTCGAACAGCACGATGCGGTACTTCGCCGGGTCGAAGAGACGCCGGTGCGTCGGCGTCGTGCCGCCTCCCGGGCCGCCGTGCAGGAACACGACCGGCTTGCCCTCGGGGTTGCCGCTCGCCTCCCAGTACAGCTGCTGGCCGTCGCCGACGTCCAGCATTCCGGTCTCGTACGGCTCGATCTCGGGGTACAGGCTGCGCATGCTGTCGAGGCTACCGGTCGGTCAGAGGCGCGACGCGGTCACGGCGAACGTGTCGCACGCCTGCGCGCCCTGCTGGTAGCCGGTGGTGAACCAGCGCTGCCGCTGCTCGGCCGAACCGTGCGTCCAGCCCTCCGGGTCGACCCGGCCCGTGGAGGCCTCTTGGATGCGGTCGTCGCCGACCGCGGCCGCCGCACTCAGCGCATCCTGGATCTGCGCCGTCGTGATCGGCTGCAGGAAGGCGACGCCCTTCTCGTCGGTGGTCGTCGACGCGGCGGCGGCCCAGGACCCCGCGAAGCAGTCGGCCTGCAGCTCCAGCCGGACACTGTCGGACGCCGCACCCGTCTGGCGGCTGGTGTGCTGCGCCATGATCCCGCCGATGTTCTGGATGTGGTGGCCCCACTCGTGCGCCACGACATACATCTCGGCGAGCGGTCCACCGCTCGACCCGAACCGCGAGCGCAGCTCGTCGTAGAAGCCCGTGTCGACGTAGATGGTCCGGTCGGACGGGCAGTAGAACGGTCCCGTCGCGCTCGACGCCGAACCGCATCCCGTGCTCGTCCCTCCGGTGAAGAGGATGAACTCGGGGGACGTGTACCGCCCACCGAGCGCCGGCAGCTCCGTGGCCCAGTACGCCTCGAGCGAGGCGGCCGCACCCTTCATCCGGCAGTCGACGCTGGCGTTGGCGTCCGCGCCGGTGGTGCACTCCTGCAGCTCGGTGCCGGTGCCGATCTGCTCGGTACCCGTGGTCCCGCCGCCCAGGAGGCCGCTGACATCCACCCCGAGCAGCTGCGCGATCAGGAAGATCGCGACCGCGCCGATCCCCACACCGCCCGCAGCGATCCCCGCGGTCCGCCCCCGGCGCTTGACCTTGCCCCCACTGATGTCCGCATCCGGATTGAACGTCATGCCGCACACGGTACCGCGGCGGGAGGCAGGCGGGTATCGGCGGGATCACTCCATTCGATCTCGAAGGATGCTCGGCAGGAAGCCCACTCGATCGAGCTGGAAGATCAGGTGGACGGTCAACTCGCTCGGCGCGAAGACCAGGCGATAGCTTCGTGGCCCGTCTGCTTGGGTGAGGAGCCCCCGATCCAGCAGACGTCGAATCGCATGGCTCCGCGTCGTCGCCGAACCTGGAAAGGCCTCCTCGAGGTCGCCTGCTCGCACGATCGAGCGCCGAGCAACGATTCGCAGCGCGTCGCGCTCGCGCCGGGTGATCCCACCAGCAGCGTTCAGCCTTTCGATGGCGGGAAGGAGAAGCTCAGCTGTGACGAAGGAGTTGTCGCGAAGAGACCGCAGCCGTTCGAGGTCGGTGACGAGTCCGTCGAGGATGAAGCCGCACCATGCGATGGTCCCTTCGTCATCGAGCCGGTCCGCCTGCGAGAGATGGTCGTAGTAGCCCGAACGATCCGCCCCGAAGACCGCAGTGGGATTGATCGCGCGGTAGCTCGTCGTCGAAACGAAGCCCTGACGGATGAGCATCGCGTACGTCAAGAGACGTGCGACCCGCCCGTTCCCGTTGCCGAAGGGGTGGATCCACAAGAAGCGGTGATGAACGATCGCCGTCTGCAGAAGTTGCATGTGCGGTTCGACGTCATCATTGGCGAAATCCAGCAGCTGAGCCATGTCTCCGAGCACCTCCGCGGGAAACGGAGGGCGATGCGCAGATCCCCCGATCGTCACCTCTCCGCGCCGATAGCCTCCCGCGTGCTGGTCGCCTTCCCGACGAAGGCGGTCTACGACCAGACGATGCAGTTCCCTGACGAAGCCATGCGTGAGGGGGCCCACGAGCGCGTGCCGCTCGACGAAGGCCATCGCACCCTGGATGTTCAGGATCTCGTCGACTCCTTCATCAGGGGCCACTTGCGACTCGCGTCCACGCATCGCGCCCGCGACTGCGTCGAGCAGCGTCGTGCGATTGCCTTCGATACGCGCCGACATGATGCTGGTGAGGAGCTCGAACAGTTCTTTGAGCTGGAAGTACACGATGGGCGGAGTCGAGCCGTGGTCGAGCTCACCGCGCGCACGCTCCAAACGGATGATGCTCCGGCTGAGCCCGCTGTCGAACGCGAATCTCGGATAGGTGATCGGATCCACGGTGCTACTTTCCCGAACGTTCGTCGACAATTGAACTCAGGCCCCCATATTAGCTGATCAGAAGGCTCTTTTGACGGACTTGATCTTTTGAATACTTGAATACTGTTGACGCCGCGAAGTGAATCGGTTCTCTCCGGTGAGGGCCTTCCGGATCCGGCATCCCCGCCGCGCACCCCGCGGGCTAGGCTCGCAGCATGAGCACCTCCCCCGTCACCGTGACCATCACCGGCGCCGGCGGTCAGATCGGGTACGCCCTGCTGTTCCGCATCGCCTCCGGCCAGCTCCTCGGGGCGGACGTGCCCGTGCGGGTGCGGCTGCTCGAGATCCCGGCGGGGCGCTCCGCGGCAGAAGGCACCGCGCTGGAGCTGCAGGACGGCGCCTTCCCGCTGCTGCACTCGGTCGACGTGACGGAGGACGCGAACGCTGCCTTCGACGGCGCCAACGTCGCCCTGCTGGTCGGTGCCCGCCCGCGCGGCGCCGGGATGGAGCGGGCCGATCTGCTGGAGGCCAACGGTGCGATCTTCGGGCCGCAGGGCGCGGCGATCAACGCGGGCGCGGCGGACGACATCCGCGTGCTCGTCGTCGGCAACCCCGCGAACACGAACGCCCTGATCGCGAGCGCGCACGCGCCGGACGTGCCCGCCGAGCGCTTCACGGCGATGACCCGCCTCGACCACAACCGTGCCGTGGCCCAGCTGGCCGCGAAGCTCCAGGTGCCGGTCACCTCCATCGAGCGCGTGATCGTCTGGGGAAACCACTCCGCCAGCCAGTACCCGGACCTCAGCCACGCGACCGTCGACGGCCGGCCCGCCACCGAACTGGTGGACGAGCGCTGGCTCGCCGACGAGTACATCCCGCGGGTGGCGAAGCGCGGCGCCGAGATCATCCAGGTGCGCGGCTCCTCCAGCGCGGCCTCCGCGGCGAGCGCGGCCATCGACCACGTGTACGACTGGGTGAACGGGACCGGTGAGCGCTGGACCTCCGCCGCCATCGTCTCCGACGGCAGCTACGGTGTGCCCACGGGGTTGATCTCGTCCTTCCCGGTGCGCGCCGTCGACGGCGAGTGGCGCATCGTCGAGGGCCTCACGATCGACGACTTCTCGCGGCAGCGCATCGACGCGTCCGTCGCCGAGCTCGTGGAGGAGCGCGACGCCGTGCGGGCGCTGGGGCTGCTCTAGCCGGCCGGCTGATCCCTCCGCACCCACGGAGCCCAGACGCCGCCCGCGGGCAGCGCCTCCTTCGCGGCCGCGAGGCGCTCCGGCGGCAGGTCGTCGCGCAAGACCTCGCCCGTGCCCGATCGGTCACCCCACCGGAGCCCGCTCGTCACCCATCCCGGAGAGGGCACGTCCACACTCTCGGTGAACTCGCCGTGCACGATCGCGCCGACGACCCATTCGAGCTCTTCCGTCACACTCACGACGTCTTCGTCGCACGCGTCGCATCCGCACCGCGGGAACACATGGTCCTGCAGCGCACCCGCGTGCACCACGACTCCGGGGTAGCCGGTCAGCACGACAGTGAGGGGTGCAGCGCCGGGAGTCCCGGGCGTCAGACGCACCGCGCGCGCCGCGGGAGGCGTGGTCGCACCCGCGACGAACGACACATCGCTCTCGACGGCCGGGTCGTCGACGACGGTCACGTCGTACTCCTCCGTCAGCCAGCGGATGAGCGCCTCTGCCACGGCGTGCAGCGGCGCGTACCGCTCGGGATGGCTCACGCGCGAGTACGCCTCCTCCGGCACCTCGCCCATGCCCCAGCGGTGACCGTACGGGATCGGCTCGCCGCTCTCGTCGAGGAACTCGACGACCGGCCACTCGGGCCGCACATACTCGCTCATCCGTTCACGGTATCCACGGGAGGCCGCGCGCGCACGGACCGATCCATCCAGATGACGCAACACGCCGCCTCTCCTGGTGGAGAGACGGCGCGTTGTGACGGCTCGTCGGCGCGGGGGCCGGGTCAGCGCTTCTTCTGGCTCTTCTCCTGCGCCGGGAGCGTGCCCGCGGCGCGGTGCTCGGCGAAATAGGCGCGGGCCTCGGCCTGGCGCTCGCCCTCGGCGCCGGTCGCGATCTTCGCGCGTACCAGTTCCGGTCCGTAGCCGAACGCGTCGACCAGGTCGACGGCGTGCGGGCGGATGCGCGTGAGCAGCCGGTCGATGTAGGCGGTGACGGCCTGCGCGCGCTGGGGCGAGAGGCGGCCGTGGATGAGGTACCAGGCGAGGTGCTTCTCGATCAGCCCGAAGCCGAAGAGGTCGCGCAGCCAGGTGAGCACCTGCGTGGTGCCGGCGTCGGGAGCCTGCTCCAGCGCCTCGGTGAACGCCTCCCACTGCAGCAGCTCGCCGTGAGCGCGGGCGGCCTCGATGAGCTCGTTCTGTTGCGCGTTGAACAGCTCGGCGGCGGCCTTCTTGTTCAGCTTGGAGGCGGGGCGCAGCCGGCCGGCGATCTCGCCGATCATCGTCTCGACCCGGTCGGTGAGCAGCTCGCGCTGCGTCTGCGACTCCTGCAGCCAGTTGACCGAGCGCGCGGTCGAGCCGAAGTCGCGGACGGTCTGGGCGACGGTCCGCAGGCCGCTGCCGTGGTACGCGCGGCCGGCGGCGTGGGTCACGACGTAGCGGGCGAGGGCGCCGGCGTCCGCCTTGGCGAACTTGCGGCTGTAATCGGTCAGCAGACGCTTCGCGACCAGCTGCAGCAGCACGTTGTTGTCGCCCTCGAAGGTGACCCAGATGTCGAGGTCCTGACGGAGGGAGGTGACGCGATTCTCGGTGAGGAAGCCGGAGCCTCCGCACGCCTCCCGCGCCTCCTGCAGCGTGTCGAGCGCGTGCCAGGTGCTGAGCGGCTTGAGCGCCGCGGCGATCGTCTCGAGGTCCTGCCTGTCGTCGTCGGAGTCGGCCTTGCCGCTGAAGACGTCGTCGAACTTGTGGAGGAACACCTCGTGGGCGAAACTCGCCGCGTACGTGGTGGCGAGCAGCGGAAGCAGCCGGCGCTGGTGCCGCTGGTAGTCGAGCAGCACCTCCTCGTCGGTGTCGCTGCCGGCCGTGAACTGCCGGCGCTCGGCCGCGTAGGTCAGCGCGATCTTCAGCCCGATCTTCGACGCGATGGTCGCGGAGCCGTCGAGGGAGACCCGGCCCTGCACGAGCGTCCCGAGCATGGTGAAGAAGCGGCGGCCGGGGCTCTGGATGGGCGACGTGTACGTGCCGTCCTCGGCGACGTCGCCGTAGCGGTTGAGCAGATCGGTGCGCGGGATGCGGACCCCGGTGAAGTGCAGACGGCCGTTGTCGATGCCGTTGAGGCCGCCCTTCTGGCCGTCGTCCTCGCCGCCGACGCCGGGCAGGAACGCACCGTCCGCATCCCGGATCGGGACGTAGAAGGCGTGGACGCCGTGGTTGACGTTCTTCGTGATGAGCTGCGCGAACACGACGGCCGCGGTCGCGTCGACCGCCGCGTTGCCGAGGTAGTCCTTCCACGCGCCGCGGAACGGGGTGTCGAGCACGAACTCCTGCGACTCGGGGTCGTAGGTCGCCGTGGTGGCGATGCTCGCAACATCGGAGCCGTGCCCGGTCTCGGTCATCGCGAACGCGCCGGGCACGTCCAGCGACATGATCGCCGGCAGGTACTTCTCGTGGTGCGGCGCGGTGCCGAGGTGCAGCACCGCCGCACCGAACAGACCCCACTGCACGCCCGACTTGATCTGCAGCGACGGGTCGGCCGTCACCAACTCTTCGAACGCCGCGATGTTGCCACCGTGGTCGTCCTCGCCGCCGACCGACTTCGGGAAGGCGCGGTGCACCTGGCCGTTCTCGACCAGCAGGCCGAGCTGCTCGAAGACGCGCTTGCGGTGATCGGCGACCGAGAGGCCCTCGATCTTCTGCATCTCGGGCCGGCTGGACAGCTCCCGCGACGCCAGTCGCGCCTCGGCCCAGTCGCCGAGCAGCTGACGGCCCAGCGCCTCGACGTCGACGCGCGGCGAAGCGCCCGCGGCGGAAGCCGGAGTGGGGCGGGATGCGGCGGCAGGGGTGGCGGGGACGCGCTCGGCGGTATCAACCATGAGTTCCTCTTCGATTCTCTCGGGGTCTCTGCCACGGTACGACCGCATCTCACAGAGCGGAAACGCGCGGTGCGCCGCCTACAAAACGCGGCGGCGACGTCCGCGACCCGATTGGTGGGATCCTCCAAATCAGACTGCTCCGGCTTGGAGGATCCACAACCTCAAGCCGCGCGGCGAGCCTGCCGCGGGGCGGCGCGCAGAGCGTCGCGGGCGGGGGCGGCATCCCGGCCGGTGACCACGCTGCCGGGGTTCAACTGGGCGTCGCGCTCGATGCGCGCGCCGTTGCCGATCATGGCGTCGGCCCCGATCTTCGCATTGCTGCCGATCTTCACGTTGCTGCCGACCACGCTGCCCGCCCCGATGTGGACGTTGGCGCCCACGAAGGTGCGGTCGCCGATCGTGGTGCCGCGGTCGATCCAGCTGCCGGCGCCGACGTAGGCGTCGAGCCCGACGCGTGCGTCAGCCTCCACATACGCCGTCGGCTCGATGTACGCCGACTCGGCCACCCGCGCGGTGGGAGCGACCAGCCCCCGGCCGTTGGCGTGCCGCCGATACCTGATCACTGCGCCGGTCTCGTCCTCGAGCTCTTCGATCATCCGTGCCATCGTTCTCCTCCTTCGAGATCGTCGCGTATCCGAACATCTGTACAACACCGGAGGACGCACGAAGATTCCCTGATCGCCCCGGAGAACGGCCACCGTACGCCCGGGAGCGCTCGGAGACCAGGGGTTCGGATGGGAGAGGGCTGAGGAGTCGGTGGAAGACGGCCGAGGAGCGGCTCAGACGGCTAGGCCTGCGCCGCCACCACGTCGATGAGCGCCTGGCCGTAGGCCTCGCGCTTCTTGGCGCCGATCCCGCTGATGCCGTCGAGGTCGCCCAGGCTCGCCGGGCGGGCGGAGGCGACGGCGCGCAGGGTGGCGTCGCCGAACACGATGTAGGCGGGGACCCCCTGCGATTTCGCCTCGCCGGCCCGCCACGACCGCAGCGCTTCGAAGAGCGGGAGGTCGGTCGGCGCGACGTCGGACGGAGCGGAACTGCGGGAGGACCGGCTGGCGCGCTCCGGGCGTTCGGGCTCGCGGCGCAGGATGACCTGTCGCTGCCCGGCGAGCACCTCGGCGCTCCCGGGCGTGAGCACGAGCACCCCGTACTCGCCTTCGGGCTTGAGCAGCTCCTGCGCGATGAGCTGCCGCACGACTCCGCGCCACTGGCTCTCGGAGAGATCGGCGCCGATGCCCCAGGTGGCGAGGGCGTCGTGGCCGTGCTGGTCGACGCGCGGCGTGCGCTTGCCGCGCACGATGTCGACGAGGTGGCCGGCGCCGAAGCGCTGGTTGCGCTCGCGGGCCAGTCGCACGACGGTCGAGAGGAGCTTCTGAGCCGGCACCGTGCCGTCCCAGCTCTCGGGCGGGGTGAGGCAGGTGTCGCAGTTGCCGCACGGCTCGGAGCGCTGGCCGAAGTAGCCGAGCAGGTTCACCCGGCGGCACTGCACCGTCTCGCAGAGGGCGAGCATGGCGTCCAGGTGCTGGGTCAGCCGCCGGCGGTGCGCGAGGTCGCCCGGTGAGTCGTCGATCATGCGGCGCTGCTGCACGACATCCTGCAGCCCGTAGGCGAGCCACGCGGTCGACGGGAGGCCGTCGCGGCCGGCGCGCCCCGTCTCCTGGTAGTAGCCCTCGACGGACTTGGGGAGGTCGATGTGGGCGACGAACCGCACGTCGGGCTTGTCGATCCCCATCCCGAAGGCGATGGTCGCGACGACGATCACGCCCTCCTCGCGGAGGAACCGCGCCTGGGTGCGGGCGCGCAGACCGGCATCGAGCCCGGCGTGATAAGGCAGGGCGGTGAGGCCGCGGGCGGAGAGGAACTCCGCCGTGCGCTCGACCGAGTTGCGCGACAGGGCGTAGACGATGCCCGCCTCGCCGGGGTGCTCGACCGTGATGAAGTCGAGCAGCTGCTTGCGCACCTCCACCTTCGGCACGATGCGGTACTGGATGTTCGGCCGGTCGAAGTCGGCGACGAAGTGCTCGGCGCCTTCCAGCCGGAGGCGCGACGTGATCTCGCGGTGGGTCGCGTCTGTCGCGGTCGCGGTGAGGGCGATGCGGGGGACGTCGGGCCAGCGGTCCGCGAGCTCGGAGAGCGCCAGGTAGTCCGGCCGGAAGTCGTGGCCCCACTGCGACACGCAGTGCGCCT
The DNA here is from genome assembly GCF_013410615.1 of Leifsonia naganoensis. NCBI lineage: Bacteria > Bacillati > Actinomycetota > Actinomycetes > Micrococcales > Microbacteriaceae > Leifsonia > Leifsonia naganoensis. The sequence goes on along the minus strand of NZ_JACCHJ010000001.1, from coordinate 2,425,491 downwards.
CGTCGATCGCGAAGAGGGCGATGCGTCCGCGCTCCAGGAACCGCTTGGTGGCCTCCGACGACAGGCGCTCGGGCGCGACGTACAGGATGTCGAGCTCGCCGGAGAGGTACGCGCTCTCGACGGCGGCCCGCTGCTGCGGATCCTGGGTCGAATTGAGGAACGCCGCCCGGACGCCGACGGCGGTGAGCGCGTCCACCTGGTCCTGCATGAGGGCGATGAGCGGCGACACGACGACGCCCGTCCCCTCGCGCACCAGCGACGGGATCTGGTAGCAGAGGCTCTTGCCGCCGCCGGTGGGCATGAGCACGACGGCGTCGCCGCCGGACACCACCTGGTCGATGATCTGCGCCTGCTCGCCGCGGAAGCTGTCGTACCCGAAGACCGTCTTGAGCGCTTCCGCAGGGGTGGCGAAGCGAGGAGCGGTGACCGCGGGGGCGCGGGTCGCGGCGGCCACGGCGGGCGCGGATCCGCCGCCGAGCGGGGCACCGGCGGGCGGCACGTCGTCGAGCGGCACACCCGCGTACGGGTCGTCGCCGAAGTCGGGCATCGGCGGCTCGTCCTCCAGCGGCGGCGCGTCGCGATCGTCCGGCACCCAGGCGTTCCAACTCATCCCTCGATCGTAACGACGACGGCTGACCGTCGGCCCCGCACTCCACGGATCTGTGGAGGCTCGCCGCACTCCACAGCCCTCCGATACGATCACGGCATGCGTCGGCTCATCGTCACCGAGTTCATGTCGCTCGACGGCGTCGTCGAGGCACCCGGCGGCGAGCGCAGCCACCGTCACGGGGGCTGGACCTTCCCCTATGCGACGGATGCGCTGCAGGCCGCGAAGCTGCAGGAGATCCAGGAGGCCGGCTCCCTTCTCCTGGGCCGGCACACCTACGAGCAGTTCGCCGAGGCCTGGCCGCCGCGCGAGGGCGAGTTCGCCGACCGGATGAACGACCTCCCGAAGACCGTGGTCGCCTCCGGTCACGAGCCGCTCGACTGGAACGCCTCCCGGCTGGACGCAGCGGCGTCCGGCACCGTGCGCGCTGCCGTGGCCGCGCTCAAGGAGGGTGAGGGCGGCCCGATCCTCGTCGCGGGCAGCGCGACCCTCGTCCGTTCCCTCGTCGTCTGGGGTCTCGTCGACGAGCTCCGACTGCTCGTCTACCCGGTACTGCTCGGCGGCGGTCGGCGCATCTTCCCCGACGACCGGGAGAAGTGGACCTTCGAGCTCGCCGAGCTCGAGCGCTACGACAGCGGCGCCGTGCTCCACGTCTACCGCTTGGCCGGGAGCTGATGCCGGCCGTCGCGCTCGGCCTCCTCAGCGCTATCGTCTACGGTTCCGCCGATTTCGTCGGCGGAGTGGCGGCGAGGCGCATCGGGGCCCTCCGGGTGACCGCGGTCGGGGCGGTCAGCGGGCTGGTGCTGCTGTTCCTCTCCCTTCCGCTGGTCGGCGGTGCGTGGACGCCCGCCGCCATCGGCTGGGGAGCGCTCTCCGGTGTGATCGGCTCCGTCGCGGTGTTCCTCCTCTATGCCTGCCTCGCGATCGGGCCGATGAGCATCCTCTCGCCGCTCACCGCGGTGATCTCGGCGATCGTCCCGCTGACCTGGGGACTGATCGGCGGCGACCGCTTCGCCCCGATCGGCTACGTCGCCCTCGGCGTCGCGCTGATCGCGGTCGTGCTCGTCGGCTTCGTGCCGGAACGCGGCGCCGTGCGACCCAGCGGCCGCGCCCTGCTCATGGCCGTCGGGGCCGGCGTCTTCATCGGCGCCTTCCTCATCCTGCTCGACCAGACCCCGGCCGACTCCGGTGTCGTGCCGTTGATCGCGAACCGCGCCGTCAACGGGGCGATCATGTGGAGCGTCGTCGGGCTCGTCGTGCTCCGGGCACGCACCCGCGCGCCGGGCGGAGACCGGTTCACCGCACCCGGCGCCGGGCTCGCCGCCGCGAGCGGGGTGCTCGACGCCTCGGCCAACGTCCTCATCCTGGTCGGGCTGCGCGCCGGCGACCTGTCGACGATGTCGGTGCTGGTCGCGCTGTACCCGGCCGGCACGATCCTTCTCGCGGCGATCGTGCTGCGCGAACGCATCGCCCCGGTGCAGTGGATCGGGCTGGCGCTCGCGATCGGCGCCGCGGGCATGCTCGCCGCGGCCTGAGCCGCCGCCGCGCAGATTTGGCCCAAATGTCGACTTTGGCGCCGCCATTCCCCGCATTTGTGCCAAATCTCGGCGCGCGCACATTCGGCACGAATGTGCACTTTGGCGGCGCCATACCCGCGATTCGTGCCGAATGTGCGTCGCCGCAGCCGCGGGACGCGCCCGCGGGTATCGTGGGTCGCCGAGCAGCCGCGGAGCCGACCAGCCGCGGAGCCGAGCAGGGAGGGCCCCGATGAGCACACCGCACGATCCGGCGGACGAGCTGGAGAACGGCCGCGAGCACCTCGGCGACGTCAGCCAGGCGGTCCAGGACTTCGCGAGCGAGCAGGAGGGCTACCACAAGGGCCTCTCGGCGCGGCAGCTGCAGATGATCGCCATCGGCGGCGCGATCGGCACCGGCCTCTTCCTCGGTGCAGGCGGACGGCTCGAGCAGGGCGGCCCGCTCCTGGTGTTCGTGTACGCGATCTGCGGGTTCTTCGCGTTCCTGGTGCTGCGAGCACTCGGCGAGCTGGTGCTGCACCGGCCGTCGTCGGGCTCGTTCGTGTCGTACGCGCGCGAGTTCTACGGCGAGAAGATGGCGTACGTCGCCGGATGGATGTACTTCCTCAACTGGGCCATGACCGCGATCGTCGACTCCACGGCGATCGCGCTCTACGTGAAGTACTGGACGCTCTTCACCTCCGTCCCGCAGTGGCTGCTGGCGCTCATCGCGCTCGTGGTGGTCGTCAGCCTCAACCTGATCTCGGTGAAGGTCTTCGGCGAGATGGAGTTCTGGTTCGCGCTGATCAAGGTCGGGGCGCTCGTGGCGTTCCTGGTCGTGGGCATCGTGGTGCTGGCGGCGGGATGGCCGACCGACCTCGGCCCGACCGGCGTCGCCATGCTCGCCGAGAACGGCGGGTTCCTCCCGCACGGCGTCGCCACCATCGCGATGGCGATCGTGCTCGTGCAGGGCGTGGTGTTCGCCTACGCCGGGGTGGAGCTGGTCGGCATCGCGGCGGGCGAGACGGCGAACCCCGAGAAGATCATGCCGCGCGCGATCAACAGCGTGGTGTTCCGGATCGCGGTGTTCTACTGCGGCTCCGTGCTGCTGCTGGCGCTACTCCTCCCGTCGAGCGCGTACAGCGCAAGCGAGAGCCCGTTCGTCACGTTCTTCAGCCACCTCGGCGGGCCGCAGCTCAGCGCCATCGTGGGCTCGGTGATGAACTTCGTCGTGCTGACCGCCGCCCTCTCCAGCCTGAACGCGGGGATGTACTCCACCGGCCGCATCCTGCACTCGATGGCGCAGACCGGCGCCGCCCCGGCCTTCACCGGCCGGATGAACACCCGCGGCGTGCCGTACGGCGGCATCCTCCTCACCGCCGCGATCGGCGTGCTCGGCGTGTTCCTCAACCTGGTGGTGCCCAAGCAGGCGTTCGACATCGTCCTGAATGTCGCGGCGCTGGGCATCATCACGAGCTGGGCGATGATCATCCTCTGCCAGATGCAGCTGCGGCGCTGGTCGCTGCAGGGGCGGATGGCGCGCCCGTCGTTCCGCCTCTTCGGAGCGCCGTTCACGGCCTACCTGACGCTCGCGTTCCTCGTGCTCGTGCTGGTGCTGATGGCGTTCGACTACCCGACGGGCACGTGGACAGTCGCCTCGCTCGTGGTCATCATCCCGCTGCTGATCATCGGCTGGTACGCGCAGCGCGGCCGCATCCTCGAGATCGCGCAGAAGCGCGAGGGGTACACGGGCGCCCACCCGGTCGTCGCGTCGCGCCGCCGCCCGCGTCCGCCTCGCGCCTGAGCCGAGAGCCGATAGCGGTCGGCTTGTAAGGCTAGCCTTGCCTCTCTAGGCTGAAGGCGACATGAAGAACATCAGCACGCGACTGCTCCTGACCTGCGCCGCCATCGGCGTGGCCGGCGGCATCGTCTTCTCGATCTCGGCCTACATCTCGGGCACGCTCGCCGCGGCGGCGCCGATGTTCTACGGCGCGGTGATCGGCGTGTACTTCCTGCCGGGCGTGATCGCCCAGGCCCTGCTGCGCCGCGGCGGAGTAGCGCTGATCACGTCGGTGATCGCCGGGCTGGTGTCGGTTCCGTTCCAGCCGATCGGGTTCGCGGCCGTCATGGCGGCCGGCTCGATCGGGCTGCTGCAGGAGGTGCCGTTCGCGATCACGCTCTACCGGTACTGGAGGGCGTGGCTGTTCTACACCGCCGTCACCATCGCGGGGCTGATCTTCGGGGTCGGTGTGTTCATCGCGCAGGGCGCCGACCTGGCGGAGCCGTGGGTGCAGGTCGTCCACATCGGCCTGTTCGTCGTGAGTCCCATCCTCTTCACCTGGCTCGGGCGCGCCGTCGCCGCCGGGCTCGACCGCACCGGAGCCGGTCGCGGACTGCAGCTGCCGATCGTGCGCCCCCGCCGCCGCGACTCCGAGCCGCTGCCGATGATGGCCGCCTGACCGCCGTGGCGGCGGGACCCGCGCCCCTGCGGGTGCAGGGCGTGCGCATCCGGCACGAGGGCGCCGCGGCGTGGACACCCGACGGGGTGGAGGTCGCGGTCGCGCCCGGCGAGGTGCTCCTGGTCCTCGGGCCGAGCGGATGCGGCAAGTCGACGCTGGCGTTGGCACTGAACGGACTCGTGCCGCACGCGATCCCCGCGACGATGCAGGGCACGGTCGTCGTGGGCGGGGTGGACACGGCGGACGCCCGCGTCGCCGACCTCAGCGAGCACGTGGGGATGGTGTTTCAGGATCCGGACGCGCAGCTGGTGACCGCGACGGTGCTGGACGAGGTCTGCTTCGGCCCCGAGAACCGGCTGGTGGCCGCCGCCGAGGTGCTCGCGCGCGCCGAGCAGGCGTTGCGCGCGGTCGGGCTCTGGGAGCGCCGGACCGATGACCCCGACACGCTCTCGGGCGGCGGCAAGCAGCGGCTGGCGATCGCGTGCGCGCTGGCACTGGACGCCCCGCTGCTGGTGCTGGACGAGCCGACCGCGAATCTCGATCCCGCGGGCGCGGAGGAGGTGTACCGGCTGCTCGGTGACCTGGTCGCGGACGGCTCCGGGCGCGCGGTCGTGCTGGTCGAGCACAACCTCGACGCCGCGATGGGCATCGTGGACACGGTGCTGGTCCTGGATGCCGACGGTCGCCCGGTCGTGCATGGCCCGGCCTCGACGGTGCTCCGCGAGCGCGCGGACGAGCTGGCCGCTCTCGGAGTGTGGCTGCCGACCGCGACGCTCGCCGGGCTGCGGCTGCGTCGGGCGGCGCTCGCGATCGACCCGCTGCCGCTGACGCCGGAGGAGCTTACGGCTGGCCTGGCGCTCCTGTCCGAACCGCTCGACGCGGCGGTCTCCGGCCGGCCCGACGACGCATCCGCCACCGGCCCGACGCCCGCGCCTGCTGCCATCGCCGTCTCCCACCTCACCCTCCGCCGCGGACGCCGGGAGGTGCTGCACGACGTCTCCCTCCGGGTCGCGCAGGGCGACTTCGTCGCGGTGGTCGGTCCCAACGGCGCCGGCAAGAGCACGCTCGTCCAGGCGATCGCGGGCGTGCTGCGGCCTCCCCGCGGCACGGTCGCCCTCAGCCGTCCCGGCGCTTCCGGTGGTTCCGGCGACCCCGCAACCCTCGATCCTGCGCGCGCTTCCGCGGCCGACCTCGCCGCCACCGTCGGCTTCGTCTTCCAGAACCCCGAGCATCAGTTCGTCGTCCACACCGTCACCGACGAGCTCGCCTACGGCCTCCGCCAGCAGCACCTCCCCGCCGCGGAGGTCGACGAGCGCGTCGAGCGGATGCTCGCGACCCTCGGCCTCGGCGCCCAGCGCGACGCGCATCCCTTCCTCCTCTCCGGCGGCCAGAAGCGGCGACTCTCGGTCGGCACGGCGCTGATCGCGGGCGCCCCGCTGCTCGTGCTCGACGAGCCGACGTTCGGGCAGGACCGGGCGCGCGCCGCCGAACTGCTGGAGCTGCTGGCCGCGCTCAACGCCGCGGGCACGACGGTCGTCGTGGTGACGCACGACCTGGGCCTCGCCGCCGAATACGCCTCGCACGTCGCGGTCGTCGACGACGGCCGCGTCGCCGCCTTCGGTGCGACGGCGGACATCCTGCGCGACAGCGAACTGCTGGAGGGCGCGGGCCTGCGACGGCCTCCCCTCGTGCGCGCCCTGGCCGATCCGCGGGTGCCGGCGCCGCTGCGCGGGCTCACCCGGCTGCGCGATCTGCCGGGAGGCGCACCGTGAGCTTCCTCTCCGCCGACCCCTACGGCACCGGCGCCCCGGTCACCGGCCGGTTCCTGCACCACCTCAACCCGCTCGCCAAGGTCGCCGCCGTCGTGCCGGCCTGGGTCGCGCTGCTGTTCACGCGGGACGTGCTCACGCCGCTCGTGCTCCTGCTGCTCGGGATGCTGCTCCTGCTCGTCGGCGCGCGACTGCGGCCGGCGCTGCTGGTCGCGCTGCTCGTCGGCGTGCCGGTCGTGGTGCTCGTGATGGCGGTGAGCTTCGGCTTCTGGACGGACCCGTCGCGCGTCGCCGACCGCACGGTGCTCTTCTCCATCGGCGCGTTCGACTACACGGCCGGCGCCCTCGCCGTCGGCTTCGCGACCTCGCTGCGCCTGACCGCTCTGGTCGTGCTCGCCCTGGTCGGCGGCCTCACGACGACGGGACCGGATCTCGCGCGCGCCCTCGTGGCGCAGCTGCGCATCCCGTACCGGATCGGCTACACGGCCGTCGCCGCCTACCGGTTCGTGCCGCGCTTCGGCGCCGAGCTGACGCTGATCCGCCAGGCGCAGCGGGTGCGCGGCGTGGCTCCCGGTCGCGGGCCGATCGCTGCGTTCCGCCGCGCGTTCGCGGCCGTCGTGCCGCTGCTGGCGTCGAGCATCCGGCACGCCGACCGGATGGCGCTGGCGATGGAGTCGCGCGCGTTCGGCGCGCATCCCACCCGCACCGAGCGGACGCCGTCGCGCTGGCGCGTGCGCGACACGGTGTTCACGCTCGCCGGCTGGGCGGCCACGGCCGCCGTGTTCGTGCTCGTCCCCCGCTGACGCCTGCTCAGCGGCGTCGGCGCGCAGCGACGGTCAGGAGCCGGAGGGGCCTTCGTTGCCGGCCGACTCGTCCGTGATGACGAGCCCGGAGGCGCGGCCGGCGGCGACGATCATCGACTCGATCCAGTCGCGGTTGATGCTGATGGCGCGGGAGCCGCTGTAGTAGATGTGGATCGGCACGCCGTTGTCCACCCAGATGGCGTGGCGTCCGCTGCCACGCTCCACCGGGAGCGGCCAGGAGAGGAAGAAATTCTCCCCGCGCCGGAGCTTCGTGCTGATGACGATCTGCAGGTGCGTCAGCACCCGGTCGTCGATCTCGAAGCTCTCTCCGTTGTACGCGAGTGTTCCCACAGCCAAGCCCTTCAGAGGCGCCGGGACGGGTGTGACGCCTCCTGGCAGGATACCCGCACCGGGCGACGCTCGGCACGAGGCGCGGTACAGTCGGAGGTGCTACCCGTACTCAGGCCCCGGAGGTTCTCCCGCACATGATCGTCAACCGGCTCACCGTGGATGGAAAAGACTACTTCCTGCCGGAGCCGGTGACGGAGTTGCGCACCAAGATCCTCGAGGCGGTCAAGGCCGGCGGCGGCTACGTCAACATCCCGCCGCTGCGCTCGGGCCCCGGCGTCGACATCCTGTTCTCCCCGGGCATGCCGGTGGTCTGGACCCAGATCGACGTCGGCGGCGACGGCGCGGTGGACGCCGGGATCGTTGAGCCCGACGCGGACCTCGACAGCCTCTAGTCTGCAGAGCCCCGTGAAAGCGCGGGCCTAGGCCCGGGCGTACTCGCGCAACCACTCGCCGAACTGCTGCTCGTCGGCGGGCTTGGCGATGAGGTAGCCCTGCGCACGGTCGCAGCCGAGGACGCGGAGACGGTCGAGCTGGGCTCGGGTCTCCACTCCTTCGCCCACGGTGCGGATCCCGCGCTCGTGCGCGAAGTCGATGACGGTGGCGATGGAGCGCTCGGAATCGTCCGGCGCCACCAGGCGGCGGTCCAGCTTCAACTCGGAGGCGCGCAGGTCGATCACCCTGCTCTGTGACGAGTGGCCCGCTCCGAAGTCGTCGATGGAGACGACGACCCCGATGTCGCGCAGCCGGTCGAGCCGTTCTGCCACGAGCGCGGGATCGGCGATCACCGTCTCTTCCGTCACCTCCAGGGTGAGTCGGGTCGGGTCGATCCCCGAACTCTCGAGCTCTTCGCGGACGCTCACGTAGAACTCCTCGGTCGCCAGCTGCGACGGCGCCACGTTGACGGCGACGTCGAGCGGGCGCCCCTTGCTCTGCCAGGATGCGGCGGCACGACAGCCGGCGCGGAGCATCTGCCGGCCGAGCTGGTGGATCGCGCGGGTGCTCTCGGCGATCGGGATGAAGACGGCGGGCGGCACGAAGCCCAGCTCGGGATGCCGCCAGCGGCCGAGCAGTTCGGCCGCGACGACGCGTCCGGTGGGCACCGAGATCTGGGGCTGGAAGAAGGGAACGATCTGCTCGTCCTCCACCGCGGCGGGCAGCTCGGCGGCGAGGCGCTCGATGCTGTTCGACTCACGGATCAAGGACATATATGCGATCGTTCCTGATCCGCATCCGAGAGTCAACGGGGGTTGCAATCGGCTTAAAGGGGTGTATACACCGATCCGGCTCCCGTCTCTATCCCTCCCGCCCGCGGATTCCACACCGGATAATAGAGATCGTCCGACCCGAATCGCCCCGAAGTGCCGGGCCGCCCACCGAGGAGCTGCATGACCTTCGTCGCCTCCGACGAGATCGACGCCACACCCGTTCTGCGTCGCAACAACGTCCGTGTGAGCGGTGCCGCGACCGGCCGGCCGCTGATGTTCGCGCACGGGTTCGGCTGCAGCCAGGAGATGTGGCGCCTCGTCGCGCCCGCGTTCGAGGCCGACCATCCGGTCGTGCTGTTCGACCTCGTGGGCTCGGGAGGATCGGACCTCGCCGCCTACGACGCGGGCAAATACGACTCCCTGCACGGCTATGCCGACGACGCGATCGAGATCGCGGAGGAGCTCGGCCTGACCGACGTCGTCTTCGTCGGCCACTCGGTCAGCTCGATGATCGGCGTGCTGGCGGCCATCCGCCGTCCGGACCTTTTCGGCGCACTCGCGCTGGTCTCGCCGTCGCCGCGCTATGTCGATGACGACGGCTACCGCGGCGGCTTCAGCCAGGAGGACATCGACGGCCTGCTCGACGCCCTGGACCGCAACTACCTCAACTGGTCGGCGACGCTCGCGCCGCAGATCATGGGCAACCCCGGCGTCCCGGAGCTCGGCGACGAGCTCACCGAGAGCTTCTGCCGCACCGACCCGGAGATCGCCCGGCAGTTCGCCCAGGTGACCTTCCTGTCGGACAACCGCCGCGACCTCCCGAAGGTGGCCGTGCCGACGCTGGTCCTCCAGTGCGCCGAGGACATCATCGCTCCCGTCGCGGTGGGCCGGCACGTGCACGAGAACATCGCGGGCAGCACCTTCGTGCAGCTCGACGCCACGGGACACTGCCCGCACCTGTCCGCGCCGCAGGAGGTCGTCTCCGCCCTCCGGGACTTCGTCGAGGACACAGCGACGCGATGACGACCGACGACCTGGCCGCGCTCTACGACGCGGCGCCCTGCGGCCTGCTCACCACCGACCCTGAGGGGCGCATCACCCGCGCGAACGCGGCGTTCGCCGCCTGGACGGGGTACGCGCGCGACGCCCTCGCAGGCCGCACCTTCGCCGACCTCCTGGACCCCGGGAGCCGCATCTTCTACGAGACGCGGCAGCTGCCGGTGCTCCTGCTCGACGGCGAGGTGCACGAGGTCTCGGTGAACGTGATCGCCGCCGACGGCGCGCGGCTGCCCGCGCTGATGAACTCCACGACCGTGACGGATGCCGACAGCGCCCTCGAGCGGATCGACGTCGCCGTGTTCGACGCCAGCCGGCGGGAGGACTGGGAGCGGCAGCTGCTCGCCGCCCGCCGCGCCGCCGAGGAGTCGGAGGCACGCACGCGCGCGCTGCAGGAAGCATCGGCCGCCTTCGCCGGCTGCGACACCGAGGACGAACTCGCCGTGATGCTCGCGGCGGGTGCCCGGCACGCATTTTCGGCCGCGGACTCCGCGGTCCATTTCGCGACCGCGGGCGGCTTCGTCCTCGCGGGAGGCACGGAGCCCGTCGACCTGCACGCCCTGCTCGGCGACCGCGAGCTCGACGAGCACATCCTCGTGCTGCGTACGCACGAGGAGGAGAACGAGCAGCTCGTCGCGACCCTCGAAGACGCGCGCGTGGCCGAGATCACGGTGACGCCGCTGCTCGACGGCGAACAGGTGATCGGCGCGATCACCTGCTTCTTCGGCCGGGCGCGGGGCATCGACGACCTGCAGACCGATCTGCACTACGCGCTCGCGCGGCAGGCGGCCCAGGTGCTCCGCCGCATCCGGCTCCAGGCGCAGCTCGAGGCCTACGCCTTGCACGACCCGCTGACCGGCCTGGCGAACCGCACCGCGCTGCGCAGCAGCCTCAGCGACGCGCTCGCGACCGCCACCGAGGCCCGGACTCCCATCGCCCTGATCTTCGTCGACCTCGACGGCTTCAAGGAGATCAACGACGTCTTCGACCACGGTGTCGGCGACACGGTGCTCCGGGAGGTGGCGAGCCGGCTCAACGGCAACATCCGGCAGGGCGACCTGGTCGGCCGGTTCGGCGGCGACGAGTTCCTGATCGTGTGCGAGGGCGCGGACGAGGTGGCGGCCGAGGCCATAGCCGAACGCATTCGCGTGGCGATCCGCGCTCCCCTGCTCGGCATCGCCGACGAGCGCGCGATCAGCGCGAGCATCGGTGTGGCCGTCTACCGTCCGGCCGGGCGCGATCCGCTCTCGACGGCCGACATCTTCCGCTTCGCCGACAAGGCGATGTACGCGTCGAAGGACGCCGGCAAGGACCGCGTCAGCGTGACGACGATCTGAGCCACTCGTCCCGGCGACGCAGGAGGTCTGCGGCATCGTCGAAGACGAGCGACGCGCCCGCCTCGGTCAGCTCCTCGGCCCCGCTCCCGCCGGAGCGCACCCCGATCGAGCGCACGCCCGCGCGCTGGGCCGCGCGCGCATCCCACACCGCATCCCCGACCATCAGCGCCTCGTCGGCGGTCGCCCCGACCCGGTCGAGGGCGACCTGCAGGATCCCCGGGTCGGGCTTCGCGTCGTCCACGTCGTCGGACGAGGTCGTGGCGGTCACCGCGTCGCCGGCGTCGAGCGCCTCCAGCAGCAGGTCGAGCTCGTCCTCGGGGGCCGAGGTGGCGAGCACCGTCCGGACGCCGGCGTCGCGCAGCGCCCGCAGCAGATCGGCGGCTCCGTCGAACGCGGCGAGACGGGAGGCCATGTCGCGGTAGTTGCGGGAGTGCAGCTCCTTCGCGCGGGCGACCCAGTCGTCATCCCGCTCGCCCACCAGCGAGTGGAGCAGCCGCGCGGAGTCCTGGCCGATCGCACGGTGGATGCGCCAGGCGTCCACGTGCACGCCGCACTCGTCGAAGGCGCGCTGCCAGGCGTCCACGTGCAGGTAGTTGGAGTCGACCAGCGTGCCGTCGACGTCGAAGAGAACCGCAGAAACCGTCATACCCCTGCTTACACCCCTTGACAGATCTGTCCACTCCCGTACGTTGGTTAGCGCACTAACCGGATGGCAGGCCGGACCGGATGAGCCGGGCGGCAGTACTGCATCCCCGGTTACGGCGGCGGCCCGAAGACGGGGGTCTCAGCGGGCCGCCGCCGCGCCTCCCCGGTATGGTCGCGGGCGTTCAACGCCCCTCTCGTCGCGGATGAGCGCGTGCGATGAGGTGCTGCCGACGGGCGCGCCGCGCTCGGCACGCGAGGCGCGCATCCCGAGCAGCCGGAGGAGGTCGTGCTCGACCCCACGGGGCACCGGCACGAAGCACAGGCGCTCCGCATCGAGGCCGGTGAGCGCGACGACGGTGAGCCGCCAGTCCGAACCGCCGCCCCGGCCCGGTCGGGCCAGGGGCGCGTCCGTGATCCGCACGGCGACGAATCCCCCCGGCCGACGGCCGAGAGCGAGGAGTTCGGTCGCCGTCGAGGGAGGTGACGGCGCCTCCGCCGGCGGGTGCAGCGCGGCGCGGAGCCGATCGAGCTGCGCGCGGAGGCGCGCGTCGTCAGGGAGGTCGGTACCCATGGCGTCTCCTGGGGTCGGCGGTGAGACGCGTGCGCGGTCGGGGATGCGGCGCCTCACTCCAGAGACGCGGGAACCGTCGCAGCGTGACGGGAAAAGGGCCGGATCGGTCGGGTCAGCGCGCCGACGGGGCGTCCGGGCGCGCGATGCTCGCGGCCTCCTCAAGCGCGGGGAGCGCCGCTCGGAGGGCGGCGACCCGTGCGGGGTCGAGCCCGTCGAGGATCCGCGTGACGGCCCGAGCGCGGTCAGAGCGCGCCTCCAGCAGCAGTTCGATGCCGGCGTCGGTGCCCGAGACGAAGAAGGAGCGGCCGTCGTCGGGATCCGGCGTGCGCTCGACCAGCCCGCGCGCCTCCAGCTCGGTGACCAGCCGCGTGACGGTGGGCGCGGCGACCTGCTCGATGGCGGCGACCTCGCTCGGGCGCAGCGGTCCCTGGCGGACGATCGTCGACAGGGCGGAGAGCTGGCCGTGGCTCAGGCCGCCCGTCCCCGAGCGGATGCGGCGGTTCAGGCGCCCCACGGCGAGCGCGAGCCGTCCGGCCACGTCGTCGCGGTCGGGGCCGTTCGTCTCATCATGCTCGGGCTGCACCCACGTCCTCGCCTTCGTCGCTGGTGGACCGCTCGGGTGCGGCCCCCTCACCATGAACATACTTGGCTCCGCCCGCGAAGGAGGCGATGGCGCCGATGATGCTCATGATCGCCGCGGCGAGGAAGACGATCACGAGGCCGTCGTGGAACGGCCCGGAGATCAGCTGGGGGAAGAACTCCTTGCCCGTCAGCGTGGCCGCATCCACCTTGGCGCTGGAGAGCAGACCGGTCGGCGCGAGCAGGCTCTGGATGGGGTTGTAGCCGAGGAAGGCGGCGAACAGGCTGCCGACCGGTGGGGTGTTGCCGATCTGCGAGGCCACCGTCTGCGGCACGCCGTGGGACGTGAGCCCCTGCGTGAGGGCGGTCGGCAGCGCGACCGAGAGGCCCGCGATCATCAGCGAGAAGAAGATGCCGATGGAGAGCGAGCTGCCCGCGTTGAGGGCGACGCCCGCCATGCCCGACGCGGCGCCGCGCTCGTTGGGCGGCACGCTGTTCATGATCGCCGTGCGGTTGGGCGACGAGAAGAGGCCCGAGCCGATGCCGTTGAGGCCGGTGAGCAGGGCGAACTGCCAGTACTCGAAGTTCACGGGGATGAGCAGGAGGCCGATGAAGGTGGCGGCGACCAGCACCAGTCCGACCGTGGCGAAGCCGCGCGAGCCGAAGCGGTCGGAGAGCGCTCCGGAGATCGGGCCGGCGATGAGGAAGCCGATCGTGATCGGGAGCATGTAGATGCCGGCCCACAGCGGGGTCGACTCGTAGCTGTAGCCGTGCAGCGGCAGCCAGATGCCCTGCAGCCAGATGATCAGCATGAACTGGAGGCCGCCTCGCCCGATCGCGGCGAGGAACCCGGCGAAGATTCCGGCCGAGAACGGTCTGATCCGGAACAGCCGCATGTCGAACATCGGCGACGGCACCTTCAGCTCGACGAACACGAACGCCACGAGCAGCAGGATGCCGCCGATGATCGAGCCGAGCACCCACGGGTTGCCCCAGCCCTGGCTGCTGTCGCCGTAGGGCTGGATGCCGTAGGTGATGCCCGTCAGCAGGGCGACGAGCCCGATCCCGAACGTCAGGTTGCCGAGCCAGTCGATGCGGCCCGGGTTCTTCTGGCCGACCTCGTGCAGCGACTTGATCGACCAGATCGTGCCGATCACGCCGAACGGCACCGACACGAAGAACACCATGCGCCAGTCGATCTCGGCCAGCACGCCGCCCAGGATGAGGCCGATGAACGATCCCGCGATCGCCGCCACCTGGTTGAGGCCCAGCGCGAAGCCGCGCTTGTTGGCGGGGAAGGCGTCCGTCAGGATCGCCGTCGAGTTCGCGAACAGCATCGCGCCGCCCACGCCCTGCACGAATCGCCAGCCGATCAGCCACATCGCCGCCGGTCCGCCGGTGAACGGGTCGAGGCAGAGCAGGATGGCCGCGATCGTGAAGATCACGAAGCCCAGGTTGTAGATGCGCACGCGCCCGTACTGGTCACCCATCCGCCCGAACATCACGACCAGGACCGCGGTGACGAGCATGTAGCCCATCAGCATCCAGAGCAGGTACGAGACGTTGCCCGGCTCCAGCGGGTTCAGCTTGATGCCGGTGAAGATCGCGGGCAGCGAGATGATGACGATCGACGAGTTGATCGTCGCCATGAGCATGCCGAGCGTGGTGTTCGAGAGCGCCACCCAGCGGTAGTGCGGGTGGTCTTTGGTGAAGATGCCGGTGCGGGCCACGGGAGTTTCCTGACTTGGGACGTGCGGGTACGTGGAGTCGTTGCTTTATATGCATTAACTATATAGCCGGGAAATACGATCGGCCATCGCCCGGTTGTCTTCGGGGTGAACATCTTCAGCCCCGCCGACTTCGGCTCCCTCAGCCTCCGCAACCGTCTCGTCATGGCGCCGCTCACGCGCATCCGGGCGGGCGAGGACGGCACCCCGGGCGATCTGCTCGTCACCTATTACGAGCAGCGCGCCTCTTTCGGCATGATCCTCACCGAGGGGACCTGGCCGGTGCAGGAGGGGCGCACCTGGATCGGGCAGCCCGGACTGGAGACCGAGGAGCACGTCGCCGGCTGGAAGCGCGTGACCGACGCGGTGCACGCGGCGGGCGGGACGATCGTGACGCAGCTCATGCACGGCGGCCGCATCTCGCACCCGGCGATCACCGGGACCGGGCGCGTCGTCTCGGCGAGCGCCCTCGCGGCCCCCGGGACCATCCGCATCCCCGACGGGAAGACCCACCTCCCGGTCGCGCACGCGCTCACGGAGGCCGAGGTGCAGGAGGCCGTCGCCGGGTTCGCCGCCGCCGCCCGCAACGCGATCCGCGCGGGCTTCGACGGCGTCGAGGTGCACGGGGCCAACGGCTACCTCGTCCACCAGTTCCTGTCGCCGGCGAGCAACGAGCGCATGGACGGGTACGGCGGCACCCCCGAGAACCGCGCCCGGTTCGCGATCGAGGTCGTGTCGGCGGTGGCGGACGCGATCGGAGCCGGCCGGGTCGGCATCCGCCTCTCCCCCGAGCACAACATCCAGGGCGCCCTCGAGGAGGACGCCGTCGAGACGGCCGCGACCTACGCCGCCGTCGCGCGCGGTCTCGCGCCGCTCGGCATCGCGTTCGTCGACATCCTGCACGCCGACCCGGCCGGCGAGCTCGTCCAGGGCATCCGCCGCGAGCTCGGCGCCCCCCTGATCGCCAACACCGGCTTCGGCACGGTGACGACGCGCGAGGAGGCCGTCCACCTGGTGGAGGCGGGCGTCGCCGACGCCGTCGCGGTCGGCCGGGCGGCCATCGCCAACCCCGACCTCGCCGAACGCTGGGCCGATGACCACGACCTCAACGACCACGACGCCTCCACGTTCTACGTCGGCGGTGCGCGCGGCTACATCGACTACCCGACCGTCGCGGAGGCGGCCGGCGCGCGGTAGCCCCGCCGCCGGCACGCAGTAGCGTGGGTCGGATGCAGCATCACCAGACGACCCTCGCGGCCTTCGCGGCGCAGACCCAGGCCGACGACGACGCGCTCGCCCTCGTCCTCACCGGGTCCCTCGCCCGCGGGACCGCGCGGCCCGACTCCGACGTCGACGTGTACCTGGTCGTCACGGAGGAGGCCTTCGAGCGCGCGCGGGCGACCGACGCCCTCAGCTACGTGCGCGGCGACGTCGCGACCTATGAGGGCGGGTACGTGGATGTGAAGGTGGCGTCGCCGAGTTACCTGGCCGCCGCGGCCGAGCGGGCGGACGAGCCGACGCGGGCATCCCTCCTCGGCTCCCGCGTCGCGTGGTCGCGGCTCGACGGTCTGGAGGAGACGCTGACGGCCATCCAGACCCTCCCCGACGACGAATGGGCACGCCGGGCGGACTCCTTCGTCGCGCAGCTGCGGCTCTACGGCGGGTACTTCCTGCCGCAGGGCGAGCAGCTCGCCGACCCGTATCTGCTCAGCTGGGCGGCGGTGCACCTGGCGAACGCGGCCTCCCGCGCGCTTCTGGCTCACCACCGGGTGCTCTTCGCGGGGCCGAAGTACGTGCGGTCGAGCGTCGCGAGCCTCCCCGAGCGCTCGGCCGCGGTGCTGCCACTGCTGGATGCGCTGCTCGCCGCGCCGTCGCCGCGCACGGGCACGGACGTGATGACCGCGGTCGAGGCCGTGGTGCCGTCCACGCTCACGCCGGACAACACGCTCTCGCGCTTCGTCTCCGACAACGAGCTCGCCTGGCTCTGGCAGGCTCCGACGCCCGAAGCGCTCTAGCGGCCCCTACGAGTCGCGGCCGACCGCGGGCTCGCCGACGAACTGGTGGGCTTCGGAGGCGAGCTCCGGCCAGTCCTCCTCCGCGGCGATGGCCGCCCACGCGCCGCTCGCGGTGTGGGCGCCGTCGGCTGCGGAGGCGACCCCGCGCTCGATCAGATCCGCCGACCGCGGTGCCGGGAGGTCGACGACCAGCGCCGATCCGTCGAGGTAGGCGAACAGCCTCCCCTTGACCAGGAGCCGGTCGCCGTCGAGCGTCACGTCGTCGTCCGGGTCGCTCTGGAGTGCGAACGCCACGTCGGCGAACGCCTGGTTGAATCCCTCTGCCATGGGCACAGCCTAGGGGCGTGGGCCGCGGGCGCGACAGGGCTTGACGCCGTGACACGTCGTGACGGAGCGACCGGGGCGGCGCCGCGTTCGACGACGCAGCCCCGGCCTCCCTCATCACGCGGCGCGGAGCCCGCCGCGCGCGCAACCGCCGCCGTGGCCGCCGGCGGGCGTGCCGTGGCCGGGATGCGCGCCGACCGGCGTCCCGCCATGCCCGCCCGCCCCGCCGTGCCCGTGCCCGTGCCCGGCCGACGTGCTCCCGCTCACGACGGTCGTCGTGCCGAGCGTGAGCCAGCCGGACGTCGTCGTGTCCTGCGCGGCGTTGGCGAACCGGATCGGGAAGCCGCCCGCGAGCGGGTTGGTGACCTGCGCGACGAGCGTGTACGTCCCGGGCGCGACCCCGGTCAGGTCGACGCTGCCCGTGAACTGCGTGGTGGCGCCGCTGGCGATGTCGCTGACGTGCCAGGAGGTCGCGACGGTCTTCACCGCCGCCCCGGAGGCGTTCACGTAGCTCAGCGTGATCGGCCAGTCGTAATAGAAGGGAGCGCGACCGATGTTCGCGATGGACAGCCCGACCGAGACCGTGGTCGCGGCCGTCGACGACGGCACGAGCGCCTGGGTGGCGCGGAAGGAGTAGCCGAGCGATTTCGACGCGGCGAGCGCCGCGAGCTTGTCCGCGGCCGAGTACCCGGTCTCGAACGCGTAGTGGTCCATGAGCCAGCTGGCGTGGGTCTGGTCGGCGCTGCCCGCGAAGTCGTTGTCGCCGCCGTCCTCCAGCACCGGGCATCCGGCCGCCGAGAAGAGGCACGGCTGCAGCTCGGGGCGCAGCTCGCCGGCGATCGGCTCGGTCTTCCACTTGTCGGTGGCGCCGGCCGCGACCATGTTGTCCATGAAGTGCCAGCCGAGCGAGCTCGTCTTGGTCTCGAGGGCGAACGAGTCGTCGTGATAGCCGATCGGCAGGGACGCGTTCATGGTGGTGGGGTTGCGCACCATGAGCTTGGTGGTGTGGAAGGCGTCGGTGAAGTCGGTCAGCACCTCCAGCTGGGTGGCGTCGGACGGCATCCAGTTCGGCTGGCCGCCGTCGCCGTTGTAGGGGTAGGTGTGCCACTCGCCCCAGAACCCGATCAGGCCGGCCTGCACGAAGCCGACACGGGCGTCGCCGTCGTAGCGCTGCCCGAGCGCGGCGACGAACTGGTCGATCGCGGTGCGGAGGTTCGGGTCGTCGTAGTTCGGCGAGACGCTGACGCCGTTGTTGCCGTAGTCGCTGTAGGAGTGGGTGGTCAGGCCGCCGTCGAGCAGGTACTGCGGTACGCCGCTGGGCTGACCGGGATAGTCGAGGTAGAAGCGGAAGGCGGTCTGGTGACCCCGCGCCGCGATCGTGTTCAGCGCGGTGTCGAGCGCCGACCAGTCGAAGGTGTCGGGCCCGGTCATCACGGCGTTCACCGGGAAGTACGCCCACTCCATCGAGTAGGGGAACGCGGTGTACGAACCCGCGAAGGGGATGAAGCCCTTCAGCGGGTTGACGTCCGGTTCGCCGGCCGCGGCGAGCGAAGTCCAGGAGGCCGTGCCTGCCGGGTGGGACGTGCCCGCCGTGGCCGGGGCCGCGAACAGGGCGGGTATCGCGAGCGCGGCCGCGGCGGCCACTCCCACGATCGTGTTCCGTACGGTTCTGCGCATTCTGGTGCACCTTTCTGACGGCGTCGTCGCCGTCGGGTCGTCGAGCGGTGAATGTGCGTACTGCGGTCGGATTCGGGTTCCGTGAGCGTGGGGCGCGGCATCCGGCGGACGCCGCGCCCCACGCGTCTAGCCGACGACGGAGGCAGCCTCGACGGCGGCCTCCCCCGTCACGATGGGAGTGAAGTCGACCTCGCGGCCGTTGATGCGGAAGGCGTAGCGGCCGGTCTGCTCGATCAGCGCGGTCTCCTCCATGTAGTCCCGCAGTTCCTCCCGTTCGGCCGGAGTGAGCCAGGCGAGCGGGTCGGAGGTGGAGCGGAACTCGAGCACGGCGGCGGTGTCGCGCAGCGCCTGCCGCTCGCCGTCGGAGAGCAGGCTGCGGGCGCTGCGGAAGTAGATCGCGTCGGGGTCGACCTCGTAGAGCCGCTTCATCCAGGCGCGGTTGATGGAGGAGACGATCGAGTTGCGGGCGCCGACCCCCGAGGGGTCGCCGACGCGCTCCGCGTTGTCCCAGAAGGCCGCGACATCCGGTCCGACCCGCGCGCCGTCGAACACGCCGACGGACGGGATCATCGGGACGCCGCACCCGAGCAGGTACACGTCGTCCCCGACGACGGAGCGGATGTGCTCCACGGCCTCCCGGTACGCGGTCTCGCGATGGACCCCGGTGCTGCGGTTGCCGGTGATGGCGCCCGCGTACATGAAGTCGAGCTTGAGGTAGCGGAACCCCCAGCCGGTGACGCGCTCGAAGACCTCGCGCAGGTGGTCCTTCACCTCGGGCTGCGTCGTGTCGAGGGAGTAGTAGTGGGAGTCCCAGTTGTACCCGCTGACCAGGGGCCGGCCGTCGTCGTCCTGCACGAGCAGGTCGGGGCGGGTGCGGGCGATGTCGGAGTCGGGCAGGGCGATCATCGGTGCAAGCCACAGCCCGGGCCGGAACCCGGCGTCGGCGATCGTGCGCGCCGTCGCGGCCATGCCCGAGGGGAACTTCGCGTTGGCCGTCCAGTCGCCGACGATCGGCTCCCACCCGTCGTCGAGCTGGAAGACGTCGAACGGATAGCCGGCGAGGTCCCGGACGGTCCGCCCGATGGTGTCCTCGTCGATGTCCTCGAAGAAGGAGTACCAGCTGCTCCACACCGCGCCCGCCCGCAGCGAACGCCTCCCGAGCCGCGCGGCGACGAGGTCGGCGTAGGCGGCGAACACCTCGACCTCGGGACCGTAGCCGACGAACCACTCGGCCGAGGCCTCCTCCGCACGGCCCCAGAGCACGTTGCCGTCGGCACCGACCCGGGGCGTCCCGAGGCCGAGCCCGCCGAGCAGGAGGACGTTGCCGTCCTCGCCGACGACGGCTCCGACCGCGCTGCCCGAGTGGAGGTGCGGCGTCTCGTTCGCGGCATCGTCGGCGGTGAGGAGGCGCCGGGGGCTGTCCTTGATGCCGATGGTCTCGCCGTCGGTGTGCGCCCAGCCGGACGGGCTCCACGAGTTCCAGCCGTGCCGGTAGAACTCGGTGTCGCCGAAGGGGTGCAGGAGGGCGACAGGCCCGGCGGGCACGATGTGGCCTCCCGGCACCGCGATCGGTGCTCCGGTGACGTTGGCGGGGATCCGCACGGATCCGAAGTCGAAGGTGTGCAGCATGGTGGGCTTTCTGTGTGGTGCGCGGGGGCGGCCGGTCGCCGCCCCCGCGGTTGTCGCTACTTGAAGAGGGCGTTGACCTGTTTGTTCGCCTCGGTCAGCGACGCCTTCGCGTCCTTCTGGCCGAGCGCGACGCTCTGGATGGCGTCCTGCACGATCTGGCTGATCTCGGTGCCGTGGTAGCTGATCGGGAGGATGAAGGTGCCGTCCTTCGCCTGCTGCTCGTCGAGGAACACCTGGGCGTTCAGCCCCTCCTGCTCCCGCACCTGGGCGGACTTCTCGGAGGCCTCCTTGATGGCCGGGAAGACGATGCCGGTCGCGGCCACGGTGTTCTGGCAGTCGGCGGAGGCCAGGTACTTGACCCACTCCCACGCCTGGTCCTTGTGCTTGGAGCCGGCGTAGATCGCGTCCGACAGGCCGTTGATCGCGGTCTTGCGTCCCTCGGGGCCGATGGGCAGCGGGGCGAAGCCGAACTGGTCGGTCTTGCCCTTGTAGGAGGCGAGGTTGAACGAGCCGAGCGTGGTCAGCGCTCCGCCGCCGTTGTCGAGCACCTCGGAGCGGGCGAGCGTCGACTGCACGTCGAGCTTGGGCGCGTAGCCCTTCTGCGAGAGGTCGGCGAGCCACTGGACGGTGTCGGTGAGCTTCGACTGGTCGTAGTTGAATTTCGTGCCGAACGGGTTCTTGTCGGCGTAGTACCAGCCGTTGGAGACGGCGAGGTTGCCCCAACCGTTCTGACCCTGCGAGCCGTCGGCCCACTCGGGGAGGAAGCCGAAGGTCTTCACGTTGTTCTTGTCGAACGCGGGGTCGAGGCCGTTGTGGCCGTTCTTGTCGACGGTCAGCTTCGCGATCAGCTGCTCGAAGGTGCCGCCGTCCTTCGCGTTCCAGGTCAGGTCCGAGAGCGACTTCTCGTCGACGCCGGCGGCGGCGAGGTCGGCCTTGTTGTAGACCAGGCCCATGGTGTCCCAGTCCTTCGGGAGGCCGTAGCGCGCGTCGTCGACCTTCCACAGGTCGGCGAGGCCGTCGACGTACTGCGAGAGGTCGACCTTGTCCTTCTTCACGTACGGCTCGATGTCGACGATCTGCTTGTCCTGCACGAACTGCGGGTAGTACGACACCTGGTCGACCCAGACGTCGGGCGCGCTGCCCGCGGCGATCTGCGTGGAGAGGTTGGTCCAGTACTGGCCCCACGCGCTCTGGCTGATCTTGATCGTGATGTTCGGGTTGGCCTTCTCGAAGTCGGCGGCGCACTGCTGGTAGGCGGGCACCTGGGTGTCGTCCCACATCCAGTAGTTCAGGGTCACCTTCTCGTCGGATCCCGAGCCCGAGGACGAGCAGGCCGAGACGCCGACCAGGAGTGCGGCGGCGGCGGCGATGGCGGCGACGCGACGTACCTTTGTCATTGTTTTCTCTCTCTGTGTTGGGTGGTGCGTTGGGGGAGGTGCCTGGTCACTTGATGCCGGTGAAGTTGAGGGACTCCACGATCCGGCGGCCCAGGAAGATCAGGAGGATGAGAACGGGGATGACCGACAGGGTCGATCCGGCCATCAGGCCCGTCCAGTCGGGCTGGGTGTTCGGCGACTGCTGGAGGTAGACGCCGAGGGCGACGGTCATGGTTCGGACGCTCTCGTCGCGGCCGATCAGCAGCGGCCAGAGGTAGTCCTTCCACGCCCAGACGACGGTGATGAGGCCGATCGTGATCAGCGGCCCGCGGCTCATCGGCAGGGCGATCCGCCAGAAGACCCGCGCCTTGCCCGCGCCGTCGAGCATCGCGGCCTCCTCCACGTCCACCGGGATGTTGAGGAAGAACTGGCGCAGGAAGAACAGCGCGAACGGGGTCATCAGCAGGCTCGGCGCGACCATGCCCCACACCGTGTTCAGGAGGCCGAGGTCGCGGACGAGCACGAAGTTCGGCAGCAGCGTGAAGATGCCGGGGACCATCAGGGCGGCGATCAGGATGGAGAACAGCACGTTGCGCCCGGGGAACCGGAGACGGGCGAACGCATAGCCCGCCATCGCGCAGAAGACGGTCTGGAAGAAGCCGATCAGCGCGCAGTACACGATCGAGTTCCACAGGTAGAGGAGGAAGTTGATCGAGGCGCCGGATCCACCGGCGGCCTGGTCCTCGGCGGGGCTGAGGAAGCCGAGCACCCGGGCGAAGTTGATCAGGGTCGGGCTGCCCGGGAAGAGCGAGCCGGAGTCCTTGATCACGTCGGCGGCGGGCGTCAGCGCGGTCTTCAGCATCCAGTAGAAGGGGAAGAGCGTCAGGATCAGGGAGACGATCAGGACGATCCAGCCCAGGGTGCGCCCGATCGAGAAGGGGCGGCGTTCGCGGCGGGCGGCGATGGCGCGGGCGGAGGCGGGAGGCTCGGCCGTCGGGTTCACGGTCGGCACGGTCGGCTGCGTTGTCGTCATGGCGGTGTCCTAGGCGAGCTGGGATTCGGAGGCGCGGAGGAGGCGGAGCTGCACGGCCGTCAGCACGCCGAGGATGATCACGAGGACGATGGCCATCGTCGCCGCGTAGCCCATGTGGAAGAAGGTGAACGCCTGTTGGTAGATGTAGTAGTAGATGACCCTCGTGGCGTTGACCGGACCTCCCTTGGTCGTCACCGCGACCGTGTCGAAGATCTGGAACGAGCCGATCAGCGACACCACGAGCACCAGCGCCATCACCGGCTTCAGCAGCGGGAGCGTGATGCGGGTGAACAGCCTCCACTCCCCCGCGCCGTCGAGCGACGCGCTCTCGTAGAGGTCGCCCGGGATCTGCAGCATCCCCGCATAGAAGAGGAGCGCCGTGTAGCCGGTGAAGGCCCAGGTGTTGACGACCGAGATGGTCGGGATGGCGAGGGCCGGGCTGGTGAAGAAGCCGACCGCGGGGAGTCCCATCGCCGTGATGAGGTGGTTCACGAAGCCGAGGTTGGTGTCGAGCAGCCACAGCCAGATCAGGCCGACCGTCACGTTCGGGACGAGCCAGGGCAGCAGGAGCGTCGTCCGCAGCACGACCGACCGGGTGAGGCGGTGCATCAGCGCGGCGAGGAGGAGCGCCAAGGCCGTCTGCGTGGTCACGTTGACCACCACGTAGTAGAGCGTGACGCCCATGGAGTTCCAGAACTCCTTGTCCTGCAGCACGGCCACGTAGTTGTCGACGCCGACGAACGACGGGTCGCCCAGGAGGCTGTAGTCGGTGAACGACCACCAGAACCCGCGGATCGTCGGGTACAGGTAGAAGACCGCGAAGCCGATGAGCACGGGGGCGATGAAGAGCCAGGCGACGCGGCGGTCGTCCCGCAGCCGGCGCCGCGGGGGTCGCGGGGCGCGGCCGCGGGTCGCGGCTCTCGGGAGGAGGGCTGTCATAGGTACCTCTCCGCGACCGGGACGAGCTGCTCGCCGTCGGCGCAGGGTCGAATTCGTCGGATCCGCGAGCGATTCGCCGATCCGCAGGGCGCTCATCCGCGGTAAAGTCGGGTGAGCGAGTTAATTATGCAACTTGGCGTTAATAATGGCAAGGGCAAGGAGCGAGATGGCACGAGAGGCCGTGGTGCAGAGCGTCGAAGGGTCCGTCGGGAGCCGGTCGTTGCTGCGCCGGATGAACTCCTGGGGCATCCTGCGCGCCGTCATGGAGCGCCCGCAGACCATGCGCGACCTCGCCGCCGAGTCGGGCCTCTCGCGCACCGCCGTCGACGCGATCGTCACCGACCTGGTCGACCTCGGCTGGCTCGTGCCGTGGGACGGCTCCCCCGCCGGGCGGCTCGGCCGGCCCGCCGCCTCCTACCGCCTGGCGCCGGGACTCGGCACGTTCCTCTCCCTCGACATCGGCGCCAACCACATCTACGCGGTCGTCACCGACCTGACCGGTCAGGTGCGCGGTCACCTCACCGTCCCGACCGAGGAGGAGGTGCCCGCAGAAGAGCGCGTCGTCGCCGCCCTCGCGGTCGCCGACGACCTGCTCGGGAGCCTCGGCCTCGACCGCAGCGCGGCCTGGGCCGTCGCCATCGGCTCGCCCGGTGCGATCAGTACGGCCGGCGAGGTCCTCCACTTCGGCGGCACCGGCATGCCCGGCTGGATCGGCCTCGACCTGCGCGAGCGCTTCCGTCGCGAGTTCGAGGCGGCGGTGCTGGTGGAGGGCGACGTCGCCCTCGGCGCGCACGCCGAGCTCGCGATCGGTGCGGCCCGCGACCGCAGCGACGTCGTCTACATCCTCTGCGGCGCCCGCACGAGCGGCGCCTCCATCGTCGGCGGCAAGGTGCACCGCGGCGTGCACGGCGCCGCGGGCATCGTCGGCGAGATGCGCGAGCTGCGCTGGCAGGAGCTCAACGAGCAGTACGGCAGCTCGGTGCTCGCCACCCCGCGCCCCAGCCGCCAGGAGATCTTCGAGGCCGCCCGCACCGGCGATCCCGCGGCCGTCGCCGCCGTCGACGAGTTCGCCGACGACCTCGCCACCGGCGCCGCCGCGCTCACGCTCGCCATCGATCCCGAGCTGCTCGTCATCGGCGGCGGCAGCTCCCCCAGCGCCGACGTCTTCCTCCCGCGCTTCGAGGAGACGCTGCGCGGGATCGTTCCGCTGCCGCCCGCCGTCATCGCCTCCACGCTCGGCTCGGAGGCCGTCGCCATGGGCGGCATCAGCCTGGCCGGAAACCACCTCCACTCGGTGCTCGAGGGAGCCGTCGTGGCGCGGGATGCGTTCCCGAGCCCGGCAGAATCGGTGGAGCTGCTGCGCGCGGCGGGGTGACCGTCTACCGGCACTGCCCCGCGACGGCGATCTGCTCGTCGCTGGGACGCCCGTAAGCCTCGATGCCAGAGCCGCCGGTGTCGAAGCCCATGGCGATCGCCCAGGCTGTCGCCCACATCTCATCGTCCTCATTGAAGGTGGAGCTCCGGAAGAGCGCGTCGCACTCGGGTCGCACGACCTGAGCGTGGCCGACCTCGTGGGTGACGAGCGCTCGCGCGTCGACGTCGCCGCTCGACCAGCCGTCCTGCAGCGGGAAGTTGAGGTCGATGGTCGCCCAGCCGCCGTCCTCCCTGTGGTAACTCGTCGTGCCCGAATACCATCCCTCGCCGAGCCCGCTGACCTGGGCGTGCCACTCGAAGTCGAGGGTGATGCCGTGCGCGATGGACCGCGCGTATTCCTCGATCTGCGCCCGCACGGGGTAGGCCGGGTCCTGCCTCGCCGCCAGCCCCGCGGTGTTCGCGGCATCCACTCCATCGATCGCCGCGATGACCTGCACGAGACCGGCGCCGCCGAACGTCGAGGTCGTCACCCCGGCCCCGCCGGCATCGATCGCGTGCCGCAGCTCGATCTTGCTGGCGTAGGTGGCGGCGTCGTCGGCGGTCATGACCTGCTCGCCGTGGGCCTTCAGCTCCGCGTAGACCGCGTCCGCGCTCGCGTTCAGAGCCTTCTGCGCCGCGTCGAGCGATGCCAGGTCGGCGGCGCGTGTGCGGCGGTCGGCATTCTCGTCCCGTGTCAGCGTCCGTTTGGCCGCGACGTCGGCGATGACCGTCCAGGGCATCAGATCGGCGCTCGGCGACGACACCGTCGGCGGGTCGAACCGCACGGGATCGAGTCCGGCGGTCGCCGCCTCCAGCTTCGTCCGGGCATCGGCGAGCGCGGCCGCCGTCGCCTCTCCGAGGTAGGCCGGCCGGGCGTGGTCGGTGAACTCCTTCATCGACGTGGCCGAGTACTTCGCCTTGTTCAGCGCTGTCCCGCGCGCGTCGGTCACCTCCGCCAGCGCCGTGGAAGCCGCCGTGGCCTCCTGATAGGCGATGGCTGTGCGGGAGGTCGCATATTCGTGCCAGCCCCACCCGACCCCGGCGATCGCTCCGGCCGAGAGCAGCACCGAAGCGACGACTCCGACCACGAGGCCGCGTCGATGGCGCTTCGGGGACGTCGCCGGGCTTTCGTCGGGGCTCTCGCCCTCGCTCGCAGCCGGGTCTGGCCCGTCGACTGTCGGCGTCTCGTTCTCGGCCCCATCGGGCAGCGCGTGGCCGCCCGCCTCTTCCTCGTACATTCGCTCCCCCGTCACACGCACGCCCCTGTGAGCCGCGCGGTATACCGTCAGCAAACATAGGACACCGCGCCCCTCTCACCCAGCCGCCAGGCCACCCCTTTCCGAGGGACCTCGGTCGCGTCGGTGAGAGCGCGCTCGGGTCGGCAACCGTCAGGCCGCTCTCACAACGGCAGGACGAACAGGACGAGCACCGCGCTCACAGTGAAGAGAAGACCGTTGAATCCCATCAATACGAGAACGAAGAGAGAGTCCGACCCGCGGCGGACGAGCACCGCGTGCCGGACCACGTTCACGAGCGCGACCGCCATCAGAATCGGGAAGAGCATCGCCGGGACGATCAGCGCTCCGAGGAGCATCACCCCGACGCTCATCACGGAGTACAGGCTCTCCCGCTTCGCACTCTTCGTCCCGGCCATGCTCATCCCTCTATCCGACCCCGCAGCCGGTGTCTCCGTGACCGGCTACGGATGTGCCGACGACGCGCGCGCAATAGACCGGCTCCTGGTACCCGGCGATCAGGCCGAAGCGGAACTTGTACGCGCCGTAGACATAGCCCGCGCCCCGGCTCACCCCTCCGGCCGAACTGGTGCGCCCGACATACGACCAGCCGATGAATGAGGTAGATCCCCCACCATCGACGAACGTGGCGCTCGTCACGTTCGCACCGTTGTAGCAGATCTTCCCTGTCGTCCACATGCTTCCCAGCGTCTGCCCGACGGAGTTGTAGAAGCCCGCTCGCGCGGTGTAGGTGTAGCACCCGGACGCGGCTCGTGCCATCGCTTTCGCTCGCTGCTCATCCTCGTCTGACGCCGATCTGACGTCGGCGACTTCGGTCAGCGCGAGCACCTGCTCCCGCTCATCCTGGTTCAGGGACTCGAAGAGCGCTTGCGGATCGTCGCTTGCGGATAGCTGCTGGATTAGTGCAGGCGCGTCCGGAACTTCGGTCGTGACACCGCGTGCGGCCACGGCTGGTGTGCCGGCGAGCACCCCCACGACGATCAGCGTCGCCGCTGACGCCCGCCACTTTGTGAATCCTGACATGAGTTTCCCTCCCGGCAGCGTCGTTGCTGTACTGGTATTCAGGATCTCACGTTCTGCGACTCAAACACTAGAGTGAATACGCCTCACCTCAGCTCGGCCGCCGTTTCAGCTGCGCACCTTCTCGGACCCGGATAGCCGGACGGCGGCGCGGTGGACGAGTTCAGCCGCCGCGACTTCCCGGAGACAGCACCGCCGCGAACGGGAAGCCATCCAGTGTCGTGCTCGGCTACCTCGATCCACGGATGGGTGACCACGTCCCAGAGATCGAGGTGCACACCATCCAGCTCGGCGTCGAGGGCATGGCCGACGAGACGCTAGAGGAGACGATGAGGCGACTCGGCGAGACCTTCGTCGACGTCTACCTCGCGAATCGACCGGCGTCAGCTGAGCCGCCGCACCGGTTAGACGCGCCTCCATCGCACACCATCCTCGATGTCGATGGCCGCGCCGTCGACGGGATCGCGCATGCGCACGGCGACTTCGAGACGGTGGCCGCAGAGATCGGCAGTAGGCGTGTCGTCGTCGTCGGGCGCCTCCCCGTCTCCGGCGATCTGGTCTCTCACGCGGCAGCCTAAGCGCCGAGGTTCACGAAGCGGCGCTCATTGCGCCCGGAATGAGCGCAACATCGTGAACCTCAGGCGAAGAGCACGGGCGCATCGAAGACCGCGGCGCCCGGCACCTGCGCGTTGGCCGCGCCGATCTCAGCCGCGACGGTGAGCGCGCGCCGGAGGTCGGCGCCCGCATCGAGCGACCCGACCAGGCCGGCGAGGTAGCAGTCCCCGCTCCCGACGGCGAAGAGCCCGGGGCGGTCGACGGGGGGCACCGCGATGAACTCCCCGGCGGCGGTCGCGGCGACCGAGCCCGCCTCCCCGTCGGTGACGACGGCGATGCCCGCACCGCGCTCGACGAGCTGGCGGGCGGAGCGCTCCCGGTCGGAGGCGCCGGTCAGGTCCGCGGCCTCGTGGCGGTTCACTTTCACCAGCCGCGGGCGGGCGCGGTCGATGATCTCGCCCAGCGCCGGCCCGTGCACGTCGATGGCGAGCAGCACGCCGCGGTCGGCCTCGGCGGCCAGGAGGGCGGCGAACTCGGCCGCGTCCGTGCCGACGGGCATGGCGCCCGAGACGGTCAGCCACTCCCCGGGTGCGACGGCTCCCAGCCGCTCGGCGACGGCCTCGAGCGGCACGTCGAACTCGGTGACCGGCTCGTAGAACTCCGTCAAGCGGCGCGCACCGGTGTCGCACGCGGTGATGCACAGCCTCGTCTCGACGGCGGTCGGGATGCGGTCGACCTCCACGTCGCTGCCGGTCAGCAGGTCGGCGACCAGGTCGCCGATCCGCCCGCCGAGCGGTGCGACGGCGCGGGTCCGCGCCCCGAGCAAAGCGAGCGCCCGGGCGACGTTGAGCGACTTGCCCCCGGCCGAGCGGATGACGACGGGAGGGCGGTGGATGCCGCCGAGCTGCACCTCGCCGAGCACGTAGACGACGTCGAGGGCCGGGGTCAGCCCGAGCGTGTGGATGGTCATACTCTCGCCTCCGCGAGCTCGTCGCGGGTGGCCTGCGCGGCGGTCCCTCCGGTCCCGCGCACCGAGAGGGATCCTGCGACCGCGGCCCAGCGCAGCCGATCGGCCTCCTCCTCCACGCCCTCCAGGAGGGCCGCGAGATAGCCCGCGTCGAAGCTGTCGCCCGCGCCGGTCGTGTCGACCACGTCGAGCACCAGCCCGGGAGCCTCGCCACTGCGCCGGCCGCCCTCGAAGGCGACGCCGCCGTCCGCGCCCGCCTTGACGACGACGCGACAGCCCAGAGCGGAGAGAGCGGCGGCGGCCTCGTCGAGGTCGTCGTGGGCTCGCCCGTCCACGGCCGCGGCGATGGCCAGCGCCTCCTCGCGGTTGGGCAGGAACACATCCACGCGCGGCAGCACCTCGTGCAGTCCGGTCCAGCGCTCGGCCGGATCCCAGTTGGTGTCCAGGCTGATCGTGGCCCCGGTCGCCGAGATCTCGTCGAGCAGCGCGGGCAGCTCGGCGGCGAGGCCCGGGAGCAGGAAGTACGAGGCGACGTGCACGTGCCGCGGCCGCAACCGGGCGAGCGTCGCGCGCACCGCCTCCGCCGTCAGCACGGGGATGGTGCCGGGCAGCGTCAGGATGGCGCGGTCGCCCGGCTCGGAGAGTACGACCGAGAGCCCGGTGGGCCGCTCCGCGTCGATCTCCACGGCCGACACATCCACGCCGTCGTCGCGCAGGCGGTCCAGCACGACGGAACCGAACTGGTCCGCGCCGACGACCGCCGCGAGCGCCGTGCGCACGCCCAGCCGGGCCAGACCGCACGCGACGATCGCCGCGCTGCCGCCGAGCAGCAGCTCCGCCGAGTCGAGCAGCTGCTCCGCCTGGCCGAACCGCGGCACCGTGTCGCCGGTGAGCAGGAGGTCGGGGTTGGCGTCGCCGACGACCAGCACGTCCACAGCAGCATCCGTCACGCCGGTCATCCCTTGAGTCCCGAGAAGGTCATCGTCGCGATGAACTGCCGCTGCGCGAACAGGAAGAACAGGATGAGGGGAAGCGTGGCGATCACGTTGCCCGCCATGATGAGGCTCCAATCGGTCTGGTGCGCGCCCTGGAAGTTCGCGATCCCCAGCTGCAGCGTGAACGACGACGGGTCGTTGATCGCGATCAGGGGCCAGACGAGGTCGTTCCACGCGCCGAGCAGCGTGAAGATCGCGAGCGTGGCGAGCGCGGGCCGGGCGAGCGGCAGCACGATGCGGAAGAACACCTGCCAGCGGTTGCAGCCATCGATCGCGCCGGCCTCCTCCAGCTCCGCGGGGAGGGAGAGGAAGAACTGCCGCATCAGGAAGATCCCGAAGGCCGTGGCCAGCCAGGGCACGATCGCCGCGCCGAGCCCGTTCAGCAGGCCGAGCTTGGCGAACAGGATGTAGGTCGGGATCATCAGCAGCTGCGTCGGGATCATGATCGTCGCGAGGATCATGAGGAACCCGAAGTTGCGCCCGGCGAACCGCAACCGGGCGAACCCGTAGCCGGCCAGCGAGCACAGGATGATGTTCGACACGATCGCCGTCGCCGACACGACGACGGTGTTGCCGAGCCAGAGCAGGATGTCCGTCTGGCCGAACAGCTTCGCGTAGCCGTCCAGCGTGAAGTGCGACGGGATGAACGGCGGCGGGAACGCCACCAGCTCCTTCGCCGGCGAGAACGACGCCAGCGCCATCTGCGCGAACGGCACCAGGAACAGGATCGCGATCGGGAACAGCACGAAGTGCCACCCGCTGAGCTTGCGCTTCCGCGAGCGCGGCTGCGGCTCGTCCGCGACCTGGCGGGCGGCCTGCGAGACCTCGTCGAGAACCGTCGTCATCAGAACGCCTCCGAACCGCGGCGACGCTGGACGACCACGACGCCGATGGTGATGAGCAGCGTCACCGCGAAGAGCACGTAGGCGGCGGCCGAGCCGTAGCCGAACTCCAGCGCGTGGAACGCCTTGTCGTACAGGAAGTAGACGATCGTCTTCGTCGCGTCGAGGGGCCCGCCGCGGGTCGTCGTGTAGACGAGGTCGAAGAGCTGGATCGCCTGGATGGTCTGCCAGACCGCCACGAACGCGGTCACCGGGGCCAGCTGCGGCCAGACGATCCGCCAGAACGTCTGCCAGCGGTTCGCGCCGTCGATGCGGGCGGCCTCAATGAGGTCGCCGGGCACATCCTGCAGCGCCGCCAGGTAGATGACGGTCGTGAAGGCCGCCGACCCCCAGAGGGACATGATCGCGATGACGAGCATGGCCTGCTTCGGGTCGTCCAGCCAGCCCTGCTGCGGCAGGTGCAGCACGCGCAGCACGTTGTTCACGAGACCGAACTGCGGGCTGAACAGGTAGGTCGAGAGGATGCCGGTGGAGGCCGCCGACGCGACGAACGGAACGAAGATCGCGGTCCGGTAGAAGCCCATCCACCGAATGCGCCGGTTGAGCGCGACGGCGAGGAAGAGGCCAAGAAGCACCGACGCCGGCACGAACAGGAGGGTGAAGCCGACGGTGTTGAGCACGGCGTTGCCGAACTCCGCGTCGCCGATCAGCTGCGCATAGTTGTCGCCGCCGACCCAGGTCGCCTCGCTGAACCCGTCCCAGTCCTGGAACGAGAGCACGAACGCCCAGACCGCGGGGAAGATCGACAGACCGAGGATGATGATGGTCGCCGGGGCGACGAAGCTCCAGCCGGTGAGTGCCGAGGTGAGCCCGCGGCGCCGGCGCGCCTTCCGCGCCCCGGCGGCGTCCGAGGACGCGCCGGGCCGCGGGAGCGCATGGGCGGTGGTGTCTGCCATTCGCGTGTCCCCGCCGCTCCTACTTGTCCTTGGCCAGGGCCGCGTCCGCCGTCTTCGCGGCCTGTTCGAGGGCCGCCTTCGGCTCGCCCTCGCCCTGGAGCACCTGCGAGATCGACTTGCCGACGGCGACCGACAGGGCCGCGTACCCCTTCGTCGTCGGGCGGGTCTGCTTCACGTTCGCCGAGTTCGCGACGAACACCTCGTAGCCGGGGTACTCGGCGGCCTCCTTGGCGACCGCGTCGGACGACGCCTCCGACGAGCGCAGCGGGAGGTTGCCAATCGCGACGTTGAAGCGCTCGTCCTGCTCGGCCGAGGTCAGCCACTGGGCGAACTGAGTGGCCCAGTAGGCGCGGTTCTTGTCGTGGTGGTCGAAGAGCGCCCAGATGTCCGGGCCCGACACGGTCTGGTGGTCGCCGTTCGTGCCCGGGAGCGGGACGACGCCGTACTTCGTGCCGCCGGTCTTGAGGTCCGAGAGCTGCCACGGACCGGAGGTGATCATCCCGATGCGGTCGTTGACGAACAGCTGTCCGAACTTCACATCCGTCTGGTCGAGGTAGACGCTCTTGTCGTCGACGGCCATCGAGCGGAGGAACGACAGGGCGTCGTCACCGGCCGGGGAGGCGAACTCCGCCTTGGTGGCGTCGTCGTTCAGGATGGCGCCACCGTTCTGCCAGAGGTGGGGCCAGTACTGCCAGGTGGTCTCCTCGCTGCCCGACACCGAGTAGCCGTAGCCGTAGATGTGGTTGGCCTCGTCGGTCAGCTTCTTCGCCGCCGTGCGGAAGTCGTCCCACGTCCAGTCGGCCGTCGGGTACGCCAGGCCGGCCTTGTCGAAGAGGGTCTTGTTGTAGAGCAGGCCGATGTTGTCGACGACGGCCGGGAAGCCGATGACCTTCTTGCCCGTCGGCTGCGCGGTGCCGCGGGCGGCCGCGGTGAACTCGTCCCACTTCACCTCCGGCTTCTTCACGTCGGCCGAGATGTCGAGCGTGCGTCCCGAGTCCTCCAGCTGCCCGGCCCACGAGCCGAACGCGTAGGACATGTCGGGGTACTGGTCGCCTGCGAAGCCGGCCGACAGCTTCTGCAGCAGCTGGTCGGTCGAGGAGGCTCCCGGGGAGAGGTTGATCGTGACGTTCGGGTGCTCCTTCTCGAACTCCTTCGCGAGCCCCACGATGACCTTCTGAGCGGCGTCGGCCTGTCCCGACCACACCTCGATCTCGACCTTGGCCTTCGTGTCGAGCGTGGTCGCGCCCTGCGAGCCGCTGCACCCGGCGAGTGCGACGACGCCCACGGTGGCGGCGAGGACGGCGGTGGCGCGGAGCGCCCTCCGGCGGAATGGGGTCAGCATCTTCGGTTCTCCCTTGTGATTCTGCTGGTGTCGGATTCTGTCCTGCCCGGCTGCGGGTCAGCCGGGCACGACGGAGCGGGCTGCGGGGTCAGCCCAGCACGATGGAACGGGTCAGGTGGCGCGGCGCGTCGGGGTTCAGGCCGGCGCGCTCGGCGACGGCGACGGCGAGGCGCTGCGCCTGGGCGAGCTCGATCAGCGGGTCGGAAGAACTCACGCGCACCGTGGCACCGGTGCGCTCGATGTCGGCGACGAGGCTCTGCTCGGAGGGTCCGATGATCCAGACGAGCGAGCGCTCGTCGGCCACGGCGAGCGGGCCGTGCCGGTAGTCGAGCGCCGGGTACGACTCGGCCCAGGCCTGCGCGGCCTCGCGGATCTTGAGGGCGGCCTCCTGCGCCAGGCCGTAGGTCCAGCCGCTGCCGAGGTAGACGAAGTGCGTGCGGCCGTCGAGGTCGACGTCGAGCGGACGGCCGAGCACGGCGGCAGCCTCGTCGGGGAGCGCGCTGACATCCTGACCCACGGCGTGGCGGGCGAGCAGGAGGAAGGTGGTCGGGAAGCGGGTCTGCACGACCGACTCCTCGTCGGCGAAGTCGAGCAGCAGCACGTCGTCGGCGCGCTGGGCGACGGGCGAGTCCGCCACACCCGTGACGGCGATGGTGCGCACGCCGGCCGGGATGACGTCGAGCGCATCCAGGACCTCGGTCGTGGTGCCCGAGCGGCTGAGCAGGAGCACGGCGTCGTAGTCGCGCCACGTCCAGGGCTCCGACGCGTAGGCCGCATCGGTGATGCCGAGGCCGGCGCCCTCGCGGAGGTAGGCGAACGACTCGGCGACGAACGCGGAGGTACCGCAGCCGAGCACGAGCATGCTCTCGCCGGGACGCGCGAGCAGCGCGGTCGCCAGGTCGGCGCGGGTGGTGAGCGCTTCGCGCCAGATGTCCGGCTGGCTGGCGATTTCGCTGGAGGTGAGTGTCACGAGGTGCTCCTGTGGGTCGGTGGCGGTGCTGCGCACTCCGTTGCGCGTTGGACTTATCATTGGCGGACATTGAGCGTTTGACAACGAAACTGTGCAGATCGCTCACTATGCATGATCGTTTGTTACAGAGAGGTTTCGCATGCCCCACAACGACCCGCTCCAGGCCGGCCGCGCGCCGCTCGCCGACCTGCGACTCGCCGACTGGGCGCCCCGCAGCCAGTTGCGCGCCCGGGCGACCGCCGTGCCCCGGCCCGCGCATCCCGTGGTCGACATCCACAACCACCTCGGCCGCTGGCTGACCGACGGCGGATGGATGATCGACGACGTGCCCGCGCTCGTCGCGCTCATGGACGAGTGCGGCGTCGAGACGATCGTCAACCTCGACGGGCTCTGGGGCCCGGAGGTGACGGCGAACGTCGAGCGGTACGACCGGGCGTACGACGGCCGGTTCGTCACGTTCTGCCAGCTGGAGTGGGATCTCCTGGCCGAGCACGACGGCGTGGCGCGGCTGACGGCGTCGCTCGACGACAGCGCGGCCCGCGGCGCCCGGGGCGTCAAGGTCTGGAAGAGCCTCGGCCTGACCGTGCGCGACGCCGACGGCTCGCTGATCCTCCCGGACGACCCGCGCGTGATCGAGGTGCTGGCGCACGCGGGCGCGCTCGGCCTCCCGGTGCTCATCCACACGGCCGACCCGATCGCCTTCTTCGAGCCGCTCGACCGGCACAACGAGCGGCTGGACGAGCTCGCCGGCGTGCCCGAGTGGTGGTTCGGCGACGCCCTCCTGCACCCGACGTTCGACCGCCTGCTGGCGGCGCATGCCGCGCTCGTGCTGGCCTGCCCGGGGACGACCTTCATCGGTGCGCACGCCGGATGCGCCGCCGAGGATCTCGACCGCGTCGAGCGCCTCCTCGTCGCCGCGCCGAACTACACGATCGACACCGCCGGGCGCATGGCGGAGCTCGGACGGCAGCCGCGGCGCTTCGCGCGACTCGTCGCCGAGCATCCCGACCGCGTGCTCTTCGGCACCGACATCTACCCGGTGACGGCGGACCAGTACCGCCTGCACTACCGGTTCTTCGAGAGCGCCGACGAGGGCTTCGGCTACGACCCCGACAGCGAGGTGCCCGGCCAGGGCCGCTGGGACGTCTCCGCCCTCGCGCTCGACCCGAGCCTCCTGGAGGCGGTGTACCGCGGCAACGCGCGCCGCGTCCTCGGCCTCTAACCTCCTCGCTCTAACCCCCTCGAGATTTGTGCCAAATGTCGTGAAAGCGCTCCGCTTTCACGACATTTGGCACAAATCGGCAGGGGGTCAGGAGGCGGGGAGGCGAGCGTCGACGACGCGGCAGAAGCGCGCGACGAGGTCCGCCATGGCGGCGCGCGCGTCGCGCGTGTACTTCCGCGGGTCGACGGCGTCGGGCTGCGCAGCCAGCGCCTCCCGCAGCGATGCCGTGAAGGCGATGTTGAGCGCCGTTCCGACGTTGACCTTGCGGATGCCGGCGGCGACCGCGTCCGCGATGACCGCGTCGGCGACGCCCGACGAGCCGTGTAGCACGAGCGGCACCGGGACGGCGGCTGCGAGCCGCGCGATCAGCTCGAGGTCGAGCTGCGCCGAGCGGTCGCGCATGGCGTGCGAGCTGCCGACCGCGACGGCCAGGCCGTCCACGCCGGTGGCGGCGACGAAGGCCGCCGCCTCGCCCGGGTCGGTGCGGACGCCGGGCGCGTGCGCGCCGTCCTTGCCGCCGATCTCGCCGAGCTCGGCCTCCACCCAGACGCCCACGTCATGGGCGCGCGCCACGACCTCGCGCGTCGCCGCCACGTTGTCGGCGTAGGGGAGGCGGGAGGCGTCGAACATGATCGACCCGACGCCGAACTCCTGCGCGCGGTCGAGCACGCGCGCGACGAGGGCGCGGTCCTCGATGTGGTCGAGGTGGATGCCGAGGAGCGACCCGGAGGCCTCCGCGGCCTCCCGGCACGCGGCCAGCAGCGGCTCCGGAGCCCCGCGGAACGCGATGGCGTTCTCGCTGAGCTGCAGGAGCGCGGCCGAGCCGGCCTCCGCCGCCCCGGCCGCCACGGCCTCCACGTGATCGAGCGAGAGCACGTTGAAGGCCGCCACCGCGCTGCCGCTGGCAACCGCCGCCGCGACGAGCTCTCGCGTCGGCGCGAGCGTCACCGGGCCGCCTCGAGCGTGCCGCCGAGGGCGACCGGCAGGAGCGCCGCGTGGCGAGCGGTCAGCTCGTCGCAGAGCGCCCAGATCTGCTCCGGGGTGAGCGACGACGACGCGTTCGGGTCGGTGAGCACGGCCCGGCGCACGAGCTCGGGGTCGCCCGTGCGGGCGGCCTCGATCGCGAGCTCGGCGACCGACAGATAGGTGCGGTTGAGCGCGGCGCCCTGCACCGGGATGGAGCCGAACGGCAGCGGGTGCACGCCCCTCGCGTCGACCCGGCTCGGCACCTCGACGACCGCGCCCTGCGGGAGGTTGTCGATCAGACCGTCGTTGACCACGTTCGCGTGGATGATCCGCTCGGTGCCGGTGAGGATCGAGTGGATGACCTGGGGCGCGTACTCGGCGGCGCCCTCCTCCAGCTCCAGCGGCTCCCCCGCGGCGAGTGCGGCGCGGGCGTGCTCGAACTCGGCGACGTTCTCCTCCGAGATGCCGATGTACTCGAGCGGGCGCAGCCGGAACCGTTCGATCTGCTCCGGCGAGCGCAGGAACCAGTCCAGGTACTCGGACGAGTGCTCGCTGGTCTCGGTCGGGTAGTAGCCGATGCGCGTGAAGATCTCGACGCGCACGCGGCGGCGCAGCTCGGGATCGCGCTCGATGGCCTCCCGGAGGCGGGGGTAGAGGTCCTCGCCGTCGCGCGACCACTCGACGAGCCACGCCTGGTGGTTGACGCCCGCGGCGCGGTAGTGGGTCCCCTCCATCGGCACGCCGATCAGCGCGCAGAGGTCGTGGACGGTCCAGTAGACGCTGTGGCAGAGGCCGACGGTCTTGATGGAGGGCGCCACGACCGACATCCACCACACGTTCATCGCCATCGGGTTCGTGTAGTTGAGGAACCAGGCGTCGGGGCAGAGGTCGAGCATGTCGGCGGCGATGCCGGAGAGCACGGGGAAGGTGCGCAGCGCGCGGAACACGCCGCCGACACCGGTCGTGTCGCCGATCGTCTGCAGCAGACCGGCCGCGGCCGGGACCTCCAGGTCGACCCGGGTGGCGTCGATGCCGCCGACCTGGATCATGTTGACCACGAAGTCCGCGCCCGTCAGGGCCTCCCGGCGGTCGAGCGTCGCCACGATCTCCGCGGTGCGCCCGAAGCGCGCGGCCACCTGCTCGGCGGTGCCCTGGGCGACGTGGAGGCGCTCGGCGTCGATGTCGTGCAGCACGATGCGCAGCGGCGGCAGGTCGTCGAAACGGAACAGGTCGGCGAGGAGCTGGCGGGTGAAGACGACGCTCCCGGCTCCGAGGAAGACAATCTGAGGCATGCTGCGATCCTGCGATAGTGTGTCTACTCCGCGCAACAGATTGAGCGATTCGCAGCTAAAGTGATCATATCGAGTGATCGATTCGCTCCTTCGGTGCCGGACCGACTCTCCGCACCACCCACTCCTCGAAAGGACGGGCCCATGGTCGCACCCGCCGCCGAATCGCTGATCGCCCGCGTCACCTCCGGCCGGCGCGCCCAGCGGATGGTCGCCATCCTCGATCTGATCTCCGAGCGCGGCACGATCAGCCTCGCCGAGCTCTCCGAGACCCTCGACATCTCCGCGGCCACCGCGCGCCGCGACCTCTCCGACCTCGCGGACCAGAACCTCATCCTGCGCACCCACGGCGGCGCATCCGCCCTCGAACGCGGCCGCGAGATCCCCGTCGCCCTGCGCGACACCCGGTTCCAGGATGCGAAGCGCGCCATCGCGAAGGCCATGGTCAGGAGGCTGCCCGCCGAGCGCCACGTCGTCGCGCTGAGCGGCGGCACCACCACCGCCGGCGTGGCCCGGGCGCTCGCCAACCATCGCGACATCGCGGTCGTGACCAACTCCCTCAGCATCGCGGGACTGCTCTCCGGCTATCCCGGCGTCCGGGTCGTGATGACCGGCGGCTTCCTGCGGCCGCAGTCGCTGGAGCTGGTGGGCGCACTCGCCGAGAGCACGTTCAACGCGGTCAACGTCGGCACCGCCATCCTCGGCGCCGACGGCATCAGCGCGACCAGCGGTGTGACGACGCACGACGAGACCGAGGCGCGGACCAACCGGGCGATGGTCGCGAAGGCGCAGCGCACCGTGGTCGTCGCTGACGGCTCGAAGATCGGCGGCGTCGCGCTCGCGCAGATGGCCGACATCGAGCAGGTCGAGATGCTCATCACGGACAGCTCGGCCGACCCCGACGAGCTCGAGCGGCTGCGCGCCGCGGGCGTGCAGGTCGTCCTCGCCGACGAGGAGTGACGCGACTGCTGCGTCGCGGTACGTCTGCGGCGGCTCGCGCGGCCGCCGACGTCCCAGGAGACGGCAGTCGCTCCTCGGTCAGCGCTCAGGCGGTGGCGAGACGCGTGTTGATCACGTCCGAGTACGAGTCGATGTAAGAGTGCACGCTCTCGTGGATGTGGAACTGCGTGTGCGCGAGCCGCGCCTGGTGCGACCGGAGCAGCGCACGGGCCGCCGCGCGACGGGAGCGCACCCGCGCGAGCGAGATCGCCGCGCCGGTGAGCACACCCGCCGCGGCGACTCCCGCGGCGATACCGACCACGAGCGACCACGGCTCGGTGAGCGCCGCGGCCGCCGCGGCCCACAGGCCCGCGCCGATCGCGACCAGCAGCACGGCATCCACCACGATCGCCGTCCGGACCAGCGCGAACCGGCTCGTCGCGAGCAGGGCCGTCGCCTCGGCGATCTCGCGCTCCTGCTGGCGGCGGCGCTCCTTCGCCCAGTGGAGGTCGCGCTCGTGGCGGCGGTTGAGACGCTGAGCGGCGTCGTGGGCGCGGTCGTAGGCATGCGTGTGCACAGTGTGTCCTTCGGGTAGACGTGACTGCTGTCGGGTATCGGGTGTCGCCGGTGGTGCCGTGGTGCCTGTGGTGCCGTGGTGCGTGTGCCGGGTGAAGCGGGGGCGTGCGCGGATCGGGTGCCGCGCACGATGGCGGCGGGTTCGGCCGGGTTTCGGGTCCGGCGTCGCTCGCGCCAGACCGAGCATAGCTAGACGGACAGGTCTGTGGGCTGTTTGGAGGACACGAATCTGTACCCCAAATCGGGCGACACGCGCGCGGCGCATCATCCTCTGGGCTGACCTCCCCCGCCCAGGGTTCGTCCCACCGGGCGACGCGGCGCGACCCGTCCGCGCGATGGACTGGGACCATGAAGACAGCCACCTCCGCCGGCCAGGTCGCCCGCATCATCGCACTCGCCCTGCCGCTCGCCGCTCTCGCCGCCCTCACCGCGTCGAACAGCGGCAGCGTCGTCGCCATCGTGGTCGCCGTCACCGCGGCCGTCGTCACCCCGATCGCCCTGCATCTGCTGACCCGGGTCGCCACGCGGCGGATCGGCTCGGCCTCCCTCCCGCGCGGCGTCTGGATCGCCGTGACCGCCGCCCTGTGGTTCGGGATCGCCGGGGCGCTCGCGATGGGCCAGCACTTCCTGAGCGTGGAGGCCGGCCCCGGCGAGCTGCTGTTCCTCCAGCTCGCGGGCGCGGCCTGGCTCGGCGCGACCGTCGCGCTGCTGCTCTCGCTGGTCTTCGCCGTGGCGATGACCGTGCGCCTGATCGCCGGGCCCCGCCCGGCACTCGCCTAGCTCGCCTGCCTCCCCCACTTCCCCCACCTCCCGAAGTTCACGTCGTTGCGGTCATTCCGGCCGGTTTGACCGCCACGTCGTGAACTTCGATGGGGGCCGCAGGCCGCGCTGCGCGCAGGCGACGCGTCAGAGGCGCAGGATCGAGGGGCGCGGGAGGCCCAGGTCCTCCAGCAGGTCGCCGAGCAGGCGGTCGAGCTCGAAGCCGGCCTGCGTGATCTTGTTGTTGCCGAAGGCCTTCAGCGCCGAGCTGGGCTGGTCGAACGCCACGACGGTGCGCGAACCGCGGGCGTGCAGCTCCAGGCGCACGGGCGTGTACAGCGTGGTGCCGGGATCGTGCCGGAACATCCGCGCGGCCGTCACGTAGTCGCCGAGCAGGTACCCGGCGGCCGCCAGGTCGGCGCCGCCGACGCGCATCACCGGCGTGGGGTCGTACGTCCAGAACCGCACGAGGGCGCCGGGGCCCGAGACCTCCCGGGTCAGTTGGGCCCAGGAGGCTCCCGACCGCAGCAGCGTGGCCAGCCGCCGCTCGTCGAGGGGCGGGACCTCGCGCTCCAGCGCGGCACGCAGCGCGACGAACGGCGTCTCCGCCTCGAGCTCGACGCGGTTCACGGTCACGGGGACGATGCGCTCGGTCGCGGGAGTGGTCACCCCTCCATCCTCGTCCCCACCTCCCGAGTACGTGAAAAGTGCGCCGAGAACCGCCGAGTACGCAGAGAATTCGCGTACTCGACGGCGTGCGGGCCGCCTACCGCTTCACGTTCGCGGGCTCGGGGATCTCGCCCGGGCGGTACTTCGGCAGCCGCGCGGCGGGCACGATCGCGAGCGCCGAGATGCCGGCCAGGATGAGCAGCCCGAGCTTGAGCGCGCTCAGCCGGGCGTCCTCGTTCACCGCGACCGCCGCATCCACCTGGGCCGGCGTCGCGTCCGTGCGCGAGAGCGCCTCGCGCAGGTCGTCGTTGCTGATGAAGTTGACGTTGTCGAGGTCGACCTGCGCGACGATCGAGGGCGGCAGCTCGGAGTGGTCGGCGACGGCCTGCCCGACGTTCAGGCCCAGGATGGTGACGAGCATCGCCCCGGCGAGCGCCGTCCCGACCGCGGAGGCGAGGTTCTGCGTGGTCCCGCGCACCGAGCCGACGTCGCCCGCGAGCTTCTTCGGCGCGGCCGTGACGAGCACGTTGAAGACCAGGGTGACGAGGGCGCCCTGCCCGACGCCGAACACGATCAGGCCCAGGATGGTGGGCAGCGTCTCCCAGTTGTTGGTCACGACGAAGGCGAGCCAGGCGAGGGCGACCGTCGTGAGCAGGAAGCCGAAGACGCCGATCGTGCGCGGGGCGAACCTCCCGTAGAAGCGGACGATGAGGGTCGCGACGACGAACACGGTCAGGTTGAACGGCATCATCGCGAGGGAGGTGTCGAGCGGGGTGCGCCCCTGCACGATCTGGATGTAGAGCGGCACAGAGAAGTTGAGCGCGGCCTCCAGTGCCACCACGATGAA
The DNA here is from genome assembly GCF_013410615.1 of Leifsonia naganoensis. Taxonomy (NCBI): domain Bacteria; kingdom Bacillati; phylum Actinomycetota; class Actinomycetes; order Micrococcales; family Microbacteriaceae; genus Leifsonia; species Leifsonia naganoensis. The sequence continues at coordinate 2,384,292 of NZ_JACCHJ010000001.1, read as the reverse complement.
CATCGCGTAGACCGCCGCCCGCTCACGCGACGAGCCGAGCACCGACAGGCTCACGAGCGGAACTTTGCCGAGCCGGGTGCGTCGGCGCGTCCAGAAGAAGAACGCCTGCCCGAGGATCAGCCCGACCACGATGAACACCGGCGCCGGGGACAGTCCCAGGATGTCGAACGGCGCGCTCTCCCGCGCCACCAGCACGCCCCAGGCGTTGAGGTTGTTGAAGCCGAGGGTGAGCAGCACGATCGCCGCGCCGATGAAGATCGCCGCGACGACGTCGATCTTCACCGCGCGGTCGGCTCCGTCGCTGCGCAGCCGGACGCTGAAGATCAGCACGAGGACGGCGAGGATCAGCACGATGCCGAAGACCGGCCGCCAGCCGACGAAGGTGCCGAGCGCGCCACCGATGAGGAAGGCGCTCACGCCTGAGAGCGCCCGTGCCGAGCCGAGCGAGCCGACCGCGGTGGCCTGCTGGGTGCCGTGGTAGTTCTCGGCGATCAGCGCGACGAGGGAAGGGACGATGATCGCCGCAGACGCGCCCGCGAGAGCTTGCGCCGCGATCGCCCAGCCGACCGTCGGCGACAGGATCATCATCAGCGCCGAGACCGCGAAGATGCCCACGACGATGCGGAAGATGAGCACCCAGCCGACCCGCTGGCCGAGCTTCGCGCCGACCATCACCAGCGCCGCGACCGAGAGGCCGTAGGTCACGATCGCCGTGCTGACCGAGGTCGGCGGCACGCCGAAGTCCTGCACCATCCCGCCCAGCGAGACCGGCAGCGCGGCGACGTTGAACGACATCAGCACCTGCGCGAGGAAGAGCCCGACCATCGGCGCCCAGGAGGCGCGGGCGACGGGCTGCTCGGTGGTGGTGGTTGCGGTCATCGTGTGCTCCTGGCGTCGAGGGCGGTGGAGGTGCGGGCGGTCGAGCCTGGCCCGGAGGGACCGGGCTCGGGAGACGCGAACAGGTTGAGGCCGAGCGTCTTCGACAGGTAGGCCGTCGCCCGCTCGCCTCGCACGCTGTTGCCGGCCGCGTCGAGGGGTGGCGAGAACGTCCCGATCGCCCCCTTGCCCGGCGCGATCGAGACGATGCCGCCCGAGACGCCGGACTTCGCGGGGAGCCCGATCTGGAACAGCCACTCCCCCGAGCGCTCGTAGAGGCCGTTCGCGGCGAGGACGGCGAGGGTGTCGCGGCTCACGTCCGCCGACACCACGCGGTCGCCGGTGACCGGATTCACACCGCCGTCGGCGAGCGTCGCACCCATCACCGCGAGGTCGTGGGCGGTGACCAGCAGCGAGCACTGGCGCGTGTACACGTCGACGATCTCGCCGGGGTCGGCGTCGAGCCTCCCGTAGCTCTGCAGCAGGCGGGCGATGGCCTGGTTGCGGGAGTTCGTCTCCGACTCCGACGTGTAGACCCGCTCGTCGACCGCGAGCTCGCGCCCGGCGAACCGAGAGAGGCCGTCGTGCACCGCCCGCCACTTCTCGGCGGCGGTGTCGCCCGCCATCAGCGCCGTGGAGGCGATCGCCCCCGCGTTGACCATCGGGTTCATCGGGTGGCCGCCGTTCAGCTCCAGCGCGATCACCGAGTTGAACGGGAGGCCGGTGTTATCCACCCCGACCAGCTCACCGATCCGCTCGTGCCCGAACTCCTCGCACACCAGCGCGTAGACGAAGGCCTTCGAGATGGACTGGATGGAGAACGGCACGGCCGCATCGCCCACGTCGTGCAGTCCCCCGGCCGTGTCGGCGACGCAGATCCCGAACCAGTCGGGGTCCGCCTCGGCGAGCGCCGGGATGTAGTCGGCCACCGTGCCGTCGTCGGTGTCGCGGTAGCGGTCGTGGGCGGCCTGCACCAGCTGCTCCACCCGCTCCCATCCGGGGAGCGCGCCGGTGGCCGCCTCCTGGTGGATCCCGTCGGTGTCGGTCTCGAACATCATGGCCTCCCGGCCCGACGCTAGTGACCCGCGGGCCCCCTCCACCAGACCCGGCAACAGCCGAGTACGCAGAAAATGGGGGCGGATCCGTCGAGTACGCGGACAATTCGCGTACTCGGGGCGCCTCAGGAGGCGGGGGCGGCTCAGGAGGCTGCGGCGGCCTTGGCCTCGAGCACGGCGCGCTCGGCGGCGTTCGCGCAGAGGGAGGCCGCGAGGCGGTACTGCCCGGCAGCCTCGGCTCCGCGCCCCATCCGCGCGAGCAGCTCGGCCCGCACGGCCGGAACGAGGTGGGAGCCCGGCAGCTCACCGCGCCCGATCAGCTCGTCGACGACGGCGAGCCCGTCCGCCGGCCCGGTCGCCATCGCGACGGCGACGGCCCGGTTGAGGTCGACCACCGGCGACGGCGCCAGCCGCCCGAGCGCCTCGTAGAGCAGCACGATGCGGTCCCAGTCCGTCTCCGCCACGGACGGCGCGACCGCGTGGCACTCGGCGATCGCCGCCTGCAGGCCGTAGGACCCGAGCCCGCGGCCGGCCGTGGCGGACATCGCCAGCGCCGCGCGCCCGCGCCGGATCGCGGAGTGGTCCCAGCGGTGCCGGTCCTGATCCTCCAGCAGCACTGGCCGGCCCTCGGCGTCGAGTCGGGCCGGGAACCGCGCAGAGGTCAGCTCCAGCAGCGCCAGGAGGCCGTAGACCTCGGGCCCCGGCGCGAGTCGGGTGAGCACGCGCGCCAGCCGCAGAGCTTCGGCGGCGAGGTCGGCGCGCATCCACGAGTCGCCGCCGGTCGCCGACGACCCCTCGGTGAAGATCAGGTAGATGACGCTCAGCACCGACCCGAGCCGCTCCCCGCGCTCCTGCGGCTCCGGCACGGCGAAGGGGATGTGCGCGGCCGCGATGGTCTTCTTGGCCCGCGTGATCCGCGCCTGCACGGTGGCGACCGGCACGAAGAAGGCCTTGGCGATCTCGTCGGTCGTGAGGCCGCCCACGACCCGCAGGGTCAGCGCGACCCGCGCCTCCTTCGAGACGACCGGGTGGCACGCGGTGAACATGAGCGCGAGCACATCGTCGTCGATCGCGTCCGGGTCGAACAGGGCGTCGACGCCGGGCGCCTCCTCGTCCAGATCGCGGGCGAGGAGCGCGTACCGCTCGTCCCGCCCCGACCGGCGCCGGAAGGCATCGATCGCGCGGCGCCGGCCCACCGCAAGCAGCCAGTTCACCGGCTGCGTGGGGACGCCTCCGGTCTCCCAGCCGACGATGGCCTCGGCGAGCGCCTCCTGCGCGACGTCCTCCGCGAGCGCGAAGTCGCCGGTGTAGCGCGCGAGGGCGCCGACGATGCGGGCGGACTCCATCCTCCACACCGCCTCGACGGCGCGTCTCGCTTCAGTCACCGGCCGCCTCCTCCGCCGCGCCGTCCAGGGCCGCCTCGACGGCGCGTCTCGCCTCGCTCACCCGACCGGACCCGCCGGGCTCAGAGCTGGCCGGTGGACTCGCGCCAGGCGCGCTCCTTGGCGACCCACTCGTTGTCCTGCGGGAACTCGTCGATCGTGGTCACGCGGCGGATCTCGGCCTTCGAACCGCTCATGTACGGCATCCGCTTCGCCCACTCCGCGGCCTCCTCGGCCGACGCGACGTCGAGCACGTAGTAGCCGTTGAACAGCTCCTTCGTCTCGCCGTAGGGGCCGTCGGTGACGACGGGCTCGTCACCGGTGAAGTCGACGACGATCCCGGGCGCCGGGTCGAGGCCCTCGGCGGCGAGCAGCACGCCCGCGCGGATGAGCTCGTCGTTGAACCGGCCCATCGCGTCCAGGATGTCGGCGAAGTCGAGGTTCGCAAAGTTGGCGAACGCCTCGTCGGTCGATCGCATGATCAGCATGTACTTGGCCATCGTGTGCTCCTTGTGTCGGGGAAGGCTCTTCCCGCCTTCCACACCGAGGTCGAACGGCGAGCCCGCGGATCGACACGGTCGCGCCCCCGAACCCGATCTTAGGGAGCGGGGTGCGGGATGGCGTCGTGATCCGGATCCGGGGTGGTGGCGGGATCCGGCGCGGGATCGGCGCGCCGGGTCGCGCAGATCCCGAACACCAGCGCGCTCCAGCCGAGCGCGATCAGGAAGAGCAGGAACGCCGGCCCGATCGGGTCGCCGGCCGTGTTCGCCGCGGCGGTCAGCTGGCCGACGGGCCACAGCAGCGTCGCCGCACAGCCGACCGCGGCGAGAGCACCGAATCCCGCCGCGCTCCCCCACCGGCCGCTGTCGCTGCGGACCAACGCGGCGCAGAAGGCGGCGATGACGGCGCACACGAGCGACAGCGCGAGCCCGCTCCAGCAGACCGTCGTCGCGTCCATGTAATTGTCGGCGTGGGAGGTCGTCCAGTGCACCGGGATGCTCGGGGCGGGATGCGTCCACCTCGACACCGTGACGATCGCCGCCGCGACCGGCAGCAGGGTGAGCACGGCCGCGACCACGAACTGCGGGACGACACGACCGGGGGCTTTCACGACCCTGCCACCCTCGCACAGTGGGCCATGCGGTTCAAGGCGAATCCCGGCCGCGGGCGCCCACCCCGCCGATAGCATGGCCGGAGAGTTGCGACCCGCGAGAGGAACACGAATGACCACCTGGGGAATCCTCGGCACCGGCGGCATCGCCGCCGCCATGACCTCCGACCTGCAGCTGCACGGCCACGAGGTCGTCGCCGTCGGCTCGCGCACGTCGTCGTCGGCCGCGCGCTTCGCCGCCGCCCACGGCATCCCGCGCTCGCACGGCAGCTACGAGGAGCTGGTCGCCGATCCGCAGGTCGACGTCGTCTACGTCGCGACCCCGCACCCGCAGCACGCGCCGAACGCGCTGCTCGCGCTCGAGGCCGGCAAGCACGTGCTCGTCGAGAAGCCGTTCACGATGGACCGCGCCGAGGCGGAGGCGATCGCCGAGGCGGCGCGCACCCGCGGGCTCGTCGCGCTCGAGGCCATGTGGACGCGCTGGCTCCCCCACATGCAGCGGATGCACGAGGTGATCGCCGACGGCACGATCGGCGAGGTGCGCGCGGTCATCGCCCACCACTCGCAGAAGGCCAGCGCCGACCCGTCCGGCCGCATGCTGAACCCGGAGCTGGGCGGGGGCGCCCTGCTCGACCTGGGCATCTACCCGGTCTCGTTCGCGTGGGATGTGCTCGGCGCCCCCTCGGGCGTGCAGGCCATCTCCACGCCGACGGCGACCGGCGTCGACCGGCAGACGGCCATCCTGTTCTCCTACGAGAGCGGCGCGCAAGCCGTGCTGACCACCGAGCTGGATGCCCGCGGCAGCAACACCGCCACGGTCATCGGCACCGACGGCCGCATCGAGATCGACGCCTTCTTCTTCTCACCCGGCGCGTTCCGGGTGCTCGACCCCGAGGACAACGTCATCGAGCGGTTCGAGGCGACCATCACCGGGCGCGGGATGCAGTACCAGGCGCAGGCGATCGAACGGCTCATCGCGGCCGGCGGCGGCGAGGACCCGCGCATGCCGCTCTCGCAGTCCGTCGAGATCATGGGGAGCATGGACGCCATCCGGGAGCGCATCGGGCTGCGGTACGCGTAGCGGTTCCGCACACGGTCGGGCATTCGCTTCCGCGACCGGCCGTGCCAGGATGCTGCCGTGCCCCATCTGGTCTTCACGAGCGCGAGCGACTGGCTCGGCGCCGTCGAGCGCCGCGTGAGCGATCCCGAGATCGCGGATGCCCTCCGGAGCCGCGACCTGCCGGCCGGCACCGTGGTCGCGGTCGCGCGCGCGGAAGCCGAGAACGCCGGGCCGACCGGACGCGTCACCCTCGGCGCTGAGGAACTCGCGCGAGCCGCCGGCGTGACGCCCCGGGACGCCAAGCGAGCGCGCATCGCCCTGATCACCGTCGGCGCCCAGGTCTTCGTCGCGATGCCCGGCTCCACGGGTCGCCCCGTCCGGCAGCTGCAGATGCCGCACCGCCCGTAGGTCGAGCGCGTGCCCTTCCGCTCGCGCCGCCCCCGGCGTTAGAGTGCGGCCAGGGCCGTGCGCGCCCGCCGGGAGGAGCATCGTCGTGACCGATCTCTCGGGCCGCAGGGCCCTCGTCACCGGCGGTGCCAGCGGCATCGGCCTGGCCTGTGCGGAGGCGTTCGCCGCGGCGGGCGCCCACGTCACCATCGCCGATCTGAACGGGGAGGCCGCCCGCTCGGTGGCCGAGCGCATCGGCGGCGACGCGTGGGAGGTCGACCTCTCGCAGACGGACGCGCTGGGCGACCTCCACCTCGACGTCGACATCCTCGTGAACAACGCAGGCATCCAGCACGTGCGGCCGATCGAGGAGTTCGAGCCGGAGAAGTTCCGGCTGCTGCTGACGATCATGCTGGAGGCGCCGTTCCTGCTCGTGCGCGCCGCGCTGCCCGGGATGTACGAGCGCGGCTTCGGGCGCGTGATCAACATCTCGAGCGTGCACGGCCTCCGCGCGTCCGAGTACAAGTCGGCCTACGTCGCCGCCAAGCACGGTCTCGAAGGGCTGTCGAAGGTGACCGCGCTCGAGGGCGGACCGCACGGTGTCACCTCCAACTGCATCAACCCGGGCTACGTGCGCACGCCGCTGGTCGAGAAGCAGGTCGCCGACCAGGCTCGTTTGCACGGCATCCCGGAGGCGGAGGTCGTCGAGAAGGTCATGCTGACCGAGTCGGCGATCAAGCAGCTGGTCGAGCCGACGGAGGTGGCGAGCCTGGCGCTGTGGCTCGCGGGCGAGGACTCGCGCATGGTCACCGGCGCGAGCTACACGATGGACGGCGGATGGAGCGCCCGGTGAGCGGGTACCGCGCGTTCGCAGCTCCCGTCGCGGGCGGCGAGCTCGCCGGCGGCATCTGGAACCCGGAGGGGGCGGCCTCGACGCTGGTCGGCATCCACGGGATCACCGCCAGTCACCGCGCCTGGGAGCTGGTCGCCGCGGCCCTCCCCGGCACGCGGCTGATCGCGCCGGATCTGCGCGGCCGCGGCCGCAGCTCCGGCCTCCCCGGGCCGTACGAGCTCACGGCGCACGCCGACGACGTCGCCCGGGTGCTGGATGCGCTCGGCGTCGACCGCGCGCCGGTCGCCGGCCACTCGATGGGCGCGTTCGTGGCCGTGCGGTTCGCCGAGCGGCATCCCGACCGCATCGAGCGGCTCGTCCTGCTCGATGGAGGCCTCCCCCTCGCCCTGCCCGCGGGCATCGCCCCTGAAGACCTGCCCGCGCTCGTGCTCGGCCCGGCGCTCCAGCGACTCCGGATGCGGTTCGCCTCGGCGGACGAGTACCGCGCCTTCTGGCGCGCGCATCCCGCGATCGGCCCGTGGTGGAACGACGCCATCGAGCGCTACGTCGACTACGACCTGGCCGGAGAGCCGCCCGAGCTGCGGTCGAGCGCGAGCGAGGACGCCGTGGCGGTGAACGCCCTCGAGATGGACGGCGGCGCGGGATACGCGGAGGCCCTGGCCGGACTGACCCTGCCGATCTCGTTCATCCGCGCCCCGCGCGGCCTGCTCGACGCCGACCCGCTCTACGACCCGGCGGTCGTCGCGGAATGGTCCGGGAGGCTGCCGCAGCTGCGCGTGCACGAGGCCGGCGACGTCAACCACTACACGATCGTCATGACCGAGGAGGGGGTGCGCCAGGTGCTCCCCCTGCTCGCGCCGCCGAGCTGAACACCCCCGAACCCTCCCACACCCGAACCGAGGAGAACCCATGACCGGAACCCTGCTCGCGGGCATCGCCGCCCGCCGCGTGCCCACCGACCGCCTCTCCGCCAACGTGCTCGAACGCCCGTCGTCGGGCGCGGCGCAGGCGACCGTGCTGTTCGTGCACGGCAACGTCTCGTCGTCGCTCTTCTGGCAGCCGCTGATGCTCGCCCTCCCGCACGGCGTGCGCGCCCTGGCCGTCGACCTGCGCGGCTTCGGCGATTCCGAGACGCTGCCCGTGGATGCGACCCGCGGCGTGCGCGATTTCTCCGACGATGTCGCGGCGGTCGCCGACGCGCTCGCCCTCGGTCCCGTGCACCTGGTGGGCTGGAGCATGGGCGGCGGGGTCGCGATGCAGCTGCTGCTCGACCGCCCCGACCTCGTACGCAGTCTCACCCTGGTCTCGACCGTCTCCCCCTACGGCTTCGGCGGGACGGGCGCCGACGGGAGCCTGCTCAACGCCGACGCGTCGGGCACGGGAGGGGGCGGTGCGAACCCCGACTTCGTCGCGCGGCTCGCCGCGGGCGACAACGGCGAGGATGCCCCGACCTCCCCGCGCGCCGTCTACCGGTCGTCATACGTGGCGCCGGGCTTCGAGAGCGAGCACGAGGACCTCTGGGTGGAGTCGATGCTCAGCACCGCCACCGGCGAGGACAACTACCCCGGTGACGCCACCGGCTCGGAGAACTGGCCGGGCTTCGCTCCCGGCACCCGCGGCGTGCTGAACACCATGGCGCCCACGTATTTCGACACCTCCGCGATCGTCGACCTGCCCGAGAAGCCGCCGGTGCTGTGGATCCACGGCGCGCTCGACGCGATCGTCGGCGACGCCTCCTTCTTCGACCTCAACCAGCTCGGCGTGGCCGGCATCATCCCAGGCTGGCCGGGGGAGGCGGTGGCGCCGCCGCAGCCGATGCTCGCGCAGATCCGCTCGGTGCTCGACCGCTACGCGGCGAACGGAGGCAGCGCCCGCGAGGTCGTCTTCGACGACTGCGGCCACTCCCCGCACATCGAGAAGCCGGACGAGTTCCTGGCCGAGCTGCTCGCGCACCTGGGCTGACGGCCGCCGCGAGGTGTGAGTAGTTGCGGGTATCCGGTGCCTGTCACCCGCAACTACTCACACCTCGGCGGAAGTGGAGGTGGCAGGCGCGGGCGCAGGCGCGGGCGGAGGCGCGGCCAGCGCTCCCCGGGCCAGGCCCAGCATCCCTTCGGCCGCGGGCGCGAGCAGCGGGTAGCGGTCGCCGGCGGCGCCCCAGCGCACGAGGCCCTGCGCGTTGAGCCCGTCGATCGCGCCGAGCAGCTGCCACGCCACCGCCGCAGGGTCGGCGACGGTGAAGGCGCCGGAGCCGGCGCCCTCCGCCACGACCTCCTGGATGAGGGTCTGCCACGCGTCCATCTGGCCGCGGACGGTCTCGGCCAGCCGGTCGTTGCGGCGGCCGAGCGCGAACGCCTCGACCCACACGGTGGTCACGTCGTCGCGCGAGCCGTCGAGCAGGGTGCGCAGCAGGGCGGCCACGCGCGCGACCGGCCCGCGCTGAGCCTCGACCAGGGCGCGCACCTCCGCCACCTCGGGCGAGACCGCTGCGGCGAACGTCGCGGCGACCAGCTCATCCATCGCCGGATGGTAGTGGGCCACGAGCGCGGGCGTGACGCCGGCGCGGGAGGCGACCCCGCGCAGGGTGACCGCCGCGAGCCCGTCGTCGAGCGCCAATTCCCGCGCGGCCTCGGCGATCTCAGCGCGGCGCTCGGCGGGCGGTTTGCGGGGTGCTCTTGACATGGTGGGTTCAGTATAGGTACTTTCGGGACATCTATTGATCAACTGATCAACATGATCGCCGACGACCCATGGAGGTTCGCATGAGCTGGCGCATGCCCGCCGAGACCGCCCCGCACGAGCGCACCTGGATGGCCTTCCCGCGCGCCGGCATCACCCTCGGCGACGACGCCGCGTCGGCCGAGGAGGCCTACGCCGCCTGGACCGCGGTCGCGCACGCGACCGCCGAGTTCGAGCCGGTCACGATGGTCGTCGACCCGAGCGAGCGCGAGCGGGCGGCACGCATGCTCGGCTCGCACATCGAGCAGGTGGAGGCGCCGCTCGACGAGTTCTGGATGCGCGACTTCGGCCCGACCTTCGTGGTCGACGACGAGCGACCCGGCGTGCTCGGCGCGGTCGACTGGGTCTTCAACGGCTGGGGCGACCCGGAGTGGTCGGAGTGGGAGAAGTCGGCCGAGATCGCGCGCTTCGTCGCCGAGCGCACCGGTGCAGAGCTCATCAGCTCGCTGCTGGTGAACGAGGGCGGCGGCATCCACGTCGACGGCGACGGGACCGTGCTGGTCACCGAGACCGTGCAGCTCGACCCGCGCCGCAACAAGTACGCCGACAAGGCGCGCGTGGAGGCGGAACTCGCCCGCACCATCGGGGCGACCCACGTCATCTGGCTGCCCCAGGGTCTCACCCGCGACTACGACGACTTCGGGACGAACGGCCACGTCGACATCGTGGCGTCCATCCCCTCCCCCGGCCGCCTGCTGCTGCACACGCAGCGCGACCCCGAGCACCCGGACTTCGCCGTCTCGCGCGAGCTGCGCGCCCTGCTCGCCGACACCACGGACGCCGCCGGCCGCTCCTGGGACATCGTGGAGCTGCCCGCCCCGGCGACACTGCGCGACGAGGAGGGCTTCGTCGACTGGAGCTACGTGAACCACCTCGTCGTCAACGACGGCGTGGTGGCCTGCGGATTCGGCGAGGCGCGCGCCGACGCGGAGGCGACCGAGATCCTCGAGGCCGCCTACCCCGGCCGCCGGGTGTCGATGGTCGACGCGCGGCCGATCTTCGAGCGCGGCGGCGGCATCCACTGCATCACGCAGCAGCAGCCCGCACTGCCCGGCGCGGAGACCGCGCGATGAGCATCGACGTCGTCGAGGCGGGCATCGCCCGGCTGGGGGAGGCGCTCGAGCGCGGCGAGACCACCTCCGTCCAACTCGTGGAGGCGTACCTCGCCCGGATGGACGCCTACGACACCGCCGGCCCCCGGCTGAACGCGGTCGTCGTGCGCGACCCCGGCGCCCTCGCGGCGGCCCGCGCGTCAGACGAGCGTCGCGCCCGTGGCGAGACGCTGGGCCCGCTCGACGGCATCCCGTACACCGCCAAGGACAGTTACCTCGCGCGCGGCCTGACCGCCGCCGCCGGTTCGCCCGCGTTCGAGCGCCTCATCGCCCAGCGCGACGCCTTCACGATCGAGCGGCTCCGCGCCGGCGGCGCCGTTCTGCTCGGCCTGACCAATATGCCCCCGATGGCGAACGGCGGCATGCAGCGCGGGGTCTACGGCCGGGCCGAGAGCCCGTACAACGCCGACTTCCTGCCCGCCGCGTTCGGCTCCGGCTCGTCCAACGGGTCTGGCGCCGCGACCGCCGCGAGCTTCGCCGCGTTCGGTCTCGGCGAGGAGACGTGGTCGTCGGGCCGCGCCCCCGCCTCCAACAACGCCCTCTGCGCCTACACCCCGTCCCGCGGCGTCATCTCGGTGCGCGGCAACTGGCCGCTCGTGCCGACGATGGATGTCGTCGTGCCGCACACCCGCAGCATGGCCGACCTGCTCGAGGTGCTCGACGTGATCGTCGCCGACGACGCCGAGACCCGCGGCGACTTCTGGCGCGTGCAGCCGTGGGTCGCCATCCCGCCGGCGTCGGAGCTACGCCCGGCGTCGTATCCCGCGCTCGCCTCCGACGCCTCCCTCGCGGGCAAGCGGCTCGGCGTGCCGCGCATGTACATCGACGCCGACCCTGATGCGGGCACCGGGACGGGCGGCCCCTCCGGCCACGGCGGCATCGGCGGCGCGACGGGGCAGCCCATCCGCACGCGCCCCTCGGTGCTGTCGCTCTGGGAGGAGGCGCGGCGTGCTCTGGAGGCTGCCGGAGCCGAGGTCGTCGAGGTCGACTTCCCCGTGGTCTCCAACTACGAGGGTGACCGCCCCGGCGCGCCCACCGTCTTCACCCGCGGCCTCGTCTCGCCGGAGTACCTGCACAGCGAGATCGTCGACCTCTCGGCCTGGGGCTGGGAGGACTTCCTGCAGGCCAACGGCGACCCCGCCCTCCACACGCTCGCCGAGGTCGACGGCGCCACGATCTTCCCGCAGCCGCCGGGTGCACTGCGCGACCGCTACGAGGGCTTCGACGACGACATCGCCGAGTACCCCGGCTGGGTGCGCGCACATCCCGGGGCGACGCTGGAGAGCATCCCGCACCTGGCCGACGGTGTGCGCGGCCTCGAGGAGACCCGCCGCGTCGACCTCGAGCAGTGGATGGACGCGCTTGGCCTCGACGCGGTGATCTTCCCCGCCGTCGCCGACGTGGGCCCCGCCGACATGGACGTGAACCCCGCCTCCGCCGACCTCGGCTGGCGCAACGGCGTCTGGGTCGCGAACGGCAACCTCGTGCCGCGGCACCTCGGCATCCCCACCGTCACCGTGCCGATGGGCACCATGGCCGACATCGGGATGCCCGTGGGGCTCACCTTCGCCGGCCGCGCGTGGGACGACGCCGCGCTCCTCGCGCTCGGCGCTGCCTTCGAGGCCGCGCACCCGGCGCGCACGGCGCCGCCGCGGACGCCAGCGCTCTGAGCACGCTCCCCCACCCCACAACCCACGAGATTTGTGCCAAATGTCGACTTTGGCGGCGCCATTGTCGACATTTGGCACAAATCGCAGCGGGGGTCAGGGGGTCACGCCGTGATCCCGCACCCCTCCGCGGTGATGCGGTCGCCGGTGCCGACCTGGATGGTGGCGATCGCCGGGTCGGTGCGCCACGCGCCGAAGACGATCGAGCGTCCGGAGGCGTCGGTCACGGCGTACGTGATGAGGGCCTCCCCCATGCCGGAGGTTTTGCGTGCGTCGGGGTAGGCCGTCACCAGGTCGTCGATGGTAGAGCCGATCCCGATCCCGTTCGCCGTGCGGGGTCCCGTGCCCGCCTCGGCCGGGCCCTCGGCGTTGAGGACGATCGACGTGACCCCATCTGCCGCCGACTCGCCGGTCCCGATGCGCAGGCCCGTCGGGGTCGAGACGAAGTCGAGGCCGCAGCCGTCGCCCGCCACCTCGGGCTCGAACGCGGCGAGCACCTCGTGCTGCTCGGTCGACGGCGTGCCGAGGACGAGCGGGCCGACGGCGTCGAAGCCGATGGTCCAGGTGGACGGCTGTGCCGGGTCGGCGACGGCATCCTCGGCGTCAGCGCCACCGTTCGGCGAGGCCGAGGCCGCCCCCGAGGCCGACGAACCCGGCGTGCCTTCGACGAAGCCGGGCGTCGACGGCGCCGGCACGCAGCCGGTCAGTGCGAGCGCCAGCGCCCCCGCGGCGAGCCCGACGGCGACGGCAGTGACGGTTACGGAAAGTGGACGGTGTTCCCCCATGGTGATCCCCCCTCGTGGATCCCCCGTTTCTATCAGATCCCTCGCTCGACGGACACGGATGCGCCCAGCGGCGGATGACCGCGCCCCCGGCCGCTGCGACGCTGGAATCATGCCCGCACCCCGTCGACGCCTGCTCTGCACCGCGCTCACCCTGTCCGCCCTCCTCGCCCTCACCGGATGTGCCGCCTCCACCGCCGGACCGTCTGCCGACGCCGAGCGCGCGACGCAGACCGGGCCGCTGGGCGACGACGACGGGTACATCCCCGAGGGCTCGTCCCTCCCCCTCGACAGCGGCAAGCCCGCCGTGCAGCGCCTCGACCCGGCTCTGCTCGACGCACTCCGCGCGGCGCAGGAGTCGGCGGCGGAGCGCGGCACCGAGATCACGATCGCGGACGGCTGGCGGTCGGAGCGCTACCAGGAGACCCTGTTCGCGCAGGCCGTGCAGCAGTACGGCAGCGAGGAGGAGGCTTCCCGCTGGGTCAAGCGCGGCACCGACTCCGCCCACGTCGCAGGAGACGCCGTCGACATCGCGACAGCGGATGCCATGGACTTCCTCAACCGCTTCGGGGCGGAGTGGGGGATCTGCCAGGCGTACGCCAACGAGCTGTGGCACTTCGAGCTGCTCACGGAGCCGGGCGGCGAGTGCCCGGCGCCCGCGGCGGACGGGCGCGGATAGCGCGCGAGCCCGGCCGGGAGGCGGAGCGGCCGCGCTCACCCGGCGATGCCGACCGCCTGCCGGATCGTCTCGGGCCGGTCGAGGCACGCCAGCATCCCCGCGGCCAGGTCGGCCCGGGACACGGTGAAGCCGCGCGGGACGCTGCCGCCGATGCGCGTGCGGTAGCGTCCGGTCGCGGCGCGGTCGGTCAGCATCGGCGGCCGCAGGGCGGTCCAGGCCGTGGAGGATGCACGGAGCGCAGCCTCCATCTCGCGCAGGTCGTCGTAGACGGGGCGCAGGATGCGGCCGATCAGCGGCAGGGCGATGCGCCGGCTGAGGAAGCCGTCGTCGGCCGGAGGCGGCTCGACCGGTGCGGCGCTGATGACGACCAGGCGGGCGGGCTCGGCGGCCAGGATGTGCCGCGTCGCCGGTGCGGCGACCGGTGCGTCTTTCCGCGACCGCGGCCCGATCGCCGAGAGCACGGCGTCGGCGCCCTCGATCGCCGCACGCAGGGCAGCGGTGTCGGCGAAGTCGGGGATGACGCGGACCGCGACGCGCGGATCCGTATCGGGAGTCGGGCGGCGCAGCACCGCCGTGACCGCGTCGCCGCGCTCGAGAGCCTGCGCGACCAGGAGGCGTCCCGTGCGGCCTCCGGCGCCGAAGATGGTGAGTCTCATATCGTCATAGTAAGTGATGATCACAACACCGTGCAATCACTGGTTGGTACGATGTCGGGATGCCGCCCGCCGACATCCCCGCGCTCGAGACGCGCGCCAGCTTCCTGCTCTCGCAGCTCGGCCTCCAGAGCGCCCAGCGCTTCACCGCCGCGCTCGCGCCGCTCGGGATCACCCCCAACCGCTTCGGGGTCCTCGCCCACCTCTCCCACCAGGAGGGCCGCACGCAGCAGGAGCTCGCCACCGCGCTCGGGCTGCACCGCAACTCCATGGTCGGGATGATCGACGACCTGGAGGCGCGGGGCCTGGTCGAGCGGCGCCGGCACCCGGACGACCGCCGCGCCTACGCCATCCACCTGACGCCCGCCGCTCGCGAGGTGCTCGTCGCCGGCGATACGCTCGCCGACGAGCTGGAGCGGACCACGCTCGCCGCGCTCGACGAGGCCGAGCGCACCGCCCTGATCGCGACCCTCACGAAGCTGGCGGCGACGTCCGGGTACCCCGCGGGCGTCCACCCCGGCCTCGACGCGCCCGCCCGCAGCACGCCCCACTAAACTGGAGCGCGTGTCCAAAGTCTTGAGCAGTCTCCCGGTCGGTGAACGAGTCGGCATCGCGTTCTCGGGAGGTCTCGACACCTCCTGCGCGGTCGCCTGGATGCGCGAGAAGGGTGCGATCCCCTGCACCTACACCGCCGACATCGGGCAGTACGACGAGCCGAACATCGGCGAGGTCCCCGGCCGCGCCCACGAGTACGGCGCCGAGATCGCACGCCTGGTCGACGCGAAGGCCGCGCTCGTCGAGGAGGGCCTGATCGCCCTCCAGTGCGGCGCGTTCCACATCCGCTCCGGTGGCAAGACGTACTTCAACACCACCCCCCTCGGTCGCGCGGTCACCGGCATCATGCTGGTGCGCGCGATGATGGAGGACGGCGTCGAGATCTGGGGCGACGGCTCCACCTACAAGGGCAACGACATCGAGCGGTTCTACCGCTACGGCCTCGTCGCCAACCCGCGCCTGCGCATCTACAAGCCCTGGCTCGACTCCGCGTTCGTCGAGGAGCTCGGCGGCCGCAAGGAGATGAGCGAGTGGCTCGTCGCCCGCGGCTTCCCGTACCGCGACGCCACCGAGAAGGCGTACTCGACCGACGCGAACATCTGGGGTGCGACGCACGAGGCCAAGCGGCTCGAGGAGCTCGATGCCGGTCTCGACATCGTCGACCCGATCATGGGCGTCGCCGCCTGGCGCGAAGACGTCGAGGTCGTGCCCGAGACGGTGTCCGTGCGCTTCGACGGGGGCCGTCCGGTCGCGCTCAACGGCGTCGAGTTCAGCGACGCCGTCGCCCTCGTGCTCGAGGCGAACGCGATCGGAGGCCGACACGGCCTCGGCGCGTCCGACCAGATCGAGAACCGGATCATCGAGGCCAAGAGCCGCGGCATCTACGAGGCGCCGGGCATGGCCCTCCTGCACATCGCGTACGAGCGCCTCCTCAACGCCATCCACAACGAGGACACGGTCGCCAACTACCACAACGAGGGCCGCCGCCTCGGCCGCCTGATGTACGAGGGCCGCTGGCTCGACCCGCAGTCGCTCATGCTGCGCGAGTCCCTGCAGCGCTGGGTCGGCTCCGCGATCACGGGCGAGGTCACCCTCCGCCTGCGTCGCGGCGACGACTACACGATCCTCGACACCACGGGCCCGGCGCTCAGCTACCACCCGGACAAGCTGTCGATGGAGCGCGTCGGCAACGCCGCGTTCGGCCCGGCCGACCGCATCGGCCAGCTGACCATGCGCAACCTCGACATCGCCGACTCGCGTTCGCGCCTCGAGCAGTACGCGGCCTCCGGCCTCATCGGCGGCCCGACCGCCGAGCTCGTCGGAACTCTGGAGGCCGGCAGCGCCCGCGCCATCCTGGAGCTCGACGTCGACGAGACCGACGACGCCCTCTCCCGCGAGATCGACGCCAGCTCCGAAGGCGCCGCCTTCGACTCCGGCACCGACTGAGCGGAGCGTCCGCATCTCGCGAGGTGAGAGTAGTTGCGGGTATTCGGGGTGCGTTACCCGCAACTACTCACCCCTCGCAGGAACTCATCCACACGCACGCCTCCCGCATCTCGCGAAGTGCGAGTAGTTGCGGGTATTCCGGGCGCTTTACCCGCAACAACTCACCCCTCGCGGAAGCGCGCGCCCCGAGGTAGTCAGCTAGCTGAGCATCCGGCGTAGGGTGGGGGCATGGGAAAGCGGATCGGGATCATCGCGAGCTGGGTCGCGGCCGTGTTGGTGCTCGTCGTGGTCGGGGTTCTCGGTTGGGCGAACACGCCGATGATGGGCGAGCGACCCGCAGCGATCGCGGCGTGGACGGATCCGGCGGTGCAGATCCGGGATGCGGGCGACGCGGTCGTCATGGCGCCGACGGGCGAGGCGTCCGGCGAGGGTCTGGTGTTCATCCCGGGCGCGCGCGTCGACCCGTACGCCTACCTCTACAAGCTCTCGGGCGCGGTGGCCGAGACGGGGCTGACGGTCGTCATCACCAAGCCGACGCTCAACCTCGCCTTCTTCGACACGCGCCCGCTGAGCACCTTCACGAGCCTCGCGCCGGGCGTGACCGATTGGGCGGTCGGCGGCCACTCGCTCGGCGGAGTGCGCGCCTGCCAGCTGGCCGACGACAAAGCGGTCAGCCGGCTCATCCTGTTCGGCAGCTACTGCGCGAACGACCTCTCGACGACCGACCTCGACGTGCTCTCGATCGGCGGCGGGAACGACGGCCTCAGCACTCCCGCGAAGATCAAGGATGCGGCGCATCTGCTGCCCTCCGACGCCACCTTCGTGGAGGTCCCGGGGATGACGCACGGCCAGTTCGGCGACTACGGCCTCCAGCCGGGCGACGGCACGGCCACGATCAGCGACGACCAGGCCCGTGACGCGATCACCGAGGCGCTCGCCTCAGTATTCTGAGGCGATGGACGCACGCGCCGAGGAGGATCAGCAGCGACCCGAGAACTGGCCGCTCGGCCGGCTGCTCGGCGCCGCCTCCCGCGCCGTCGAACGGGCCTGGGCCGAGGCGCTCGACGCGCGCGGCCTGACCCACGCGGGGCTGATCGTGCTGCACATGCTGGAACTCGGGGTCGTCTCGCAGGCCGACCTCGCCCGCATCGCCCAGGTGGAGGCGCAGACCATGTCGCGCACCGTCGACCGACTCGAACGCGAGGGACTCGTCACGCGCGAGCCCGACGCGTCGGACCGGCGGCGTCACGTACTCGCGATCACCCCTGCCGGCCGCGCGGCGTTCGAACAGGTGCGCGGACTGGAGGACGAGGTCTTCCCGGAGGTCGACGACCCGGCCGCGCTCCGGGCCGCGCTCGTCCGGATCGTCACCGCGCCGCAGGCTCCCGGTCCGACGGCACCCTGACGGTCAGGCTCAGCGGGTCGATCCGCGTGCGCATCGCGGTCACCTCGCCGAACAGGTCACCGTCGAGGTCGACGGGCTCTGGTCGGTCGAGGCGGAGGACGAGCTCCTTGCCCTTCAGGTAGTTCATCGCCTGGATCTCGTGACCGGAGCCCATCAGGCGCCGGCCCGCGCTGGTGCGGCGCAGCACGCCGTTCTCCCAGAACACCTTCGCGACGATCTGCACCCAGCCGAAGAACCCCTCGGGCCGCAGCACGACGATGTCGAACTCCCCGTCGTCCACCGCCGCGTCAGGGAGCAGGAGGATGTTGGCGGGAAGCGAGCCGCAGTTGCCGACGATCACGGTGTGCGCACGCACGGAGTGCACGCGGCCGCCATCGAGGCTGTAGCGCAGCCGCAGCTCGTTCTTGTCCCGCAGCACGGTGCCGATCGCCTTCACGTAGGCCAGCCAGCCGGCCTTGGCCTTGAGGTCGTCGTCGGTCGCTGCGATCATCTGGGCGTCGATCCCGAAGCCGGCCATGACGAGGTAGGCGTGCTCGCTCGTCTTCCCGGAGGCGTCGCGCAGCTCGGCGACGCCGACGTCGATCGGGCGGTCGTCGCCGCCGAAGGCGCTGTCGAGCGCGTTCTCCACGTCGTCGAGGGTGAGGCCGAGGTTGCGGGCCAGGAGGTTGCCGGTGCCGGAGGGCAGCAGGGCCAGCGGGGTGCCGTGCCCGCGGAGTGCCTCGGCGACCGTGCGGACGGTGCCGTCACCACCGGCCGCGATCACCACATCCACCCCGCGCTCGAGCGCCTCCCGGGTCTGGCCGGCGCCGGGGTCCTCCTCGGTCGTCTCCAGCCAGAGGGTCGGCTCCCAGCCCCAGCGCTCCTCGGCGGCGCTCAGCGCGGCTCGGAGGGCGGGCTCGTCGACCTTCACAGGGTTGACGACGATCGCGGCGATGCTCATTCAGGTCCTCTCGTTGCCTCGACCGTACCCGGTGGGGTCAGCGGTCGGCGACATCCCGCAGCACGACCTCCACCAGCACGACCAGGCACACGGCCACGATCGCCCAGGCGAGGAGAGTGAGAACCATCACCCTCCCTTCCTACCGGAGCGGCGGCAGCCGGGAGCCGAAACGCGGCAACTCGTAACATGCGGGACGGAAACGTCACACGCCGGAAACGCGGGAGGCCGCGCGGCGAGCGGGCGGGTCAGCCCTTGCCCTTCCCCTTGTTGCCGTTCCCGTTGCCCTTGCCGTTCCCGTTGTTCCCGTTCCCGCTGCCCGTCTTCCCGTCGTCCGGGGCGGTCGTCTCCTGCGCGGGAGCAGGCGCGGGAGTCGGGACGACGGCGGGGGCGACGGTCTGCGGCGGCATCTGCACGCTCGGCGTGGGCCGCGGCGTCGGGCCGGTGTCGGCCGTCTCCCCTCCGGGTGCCAGGAGCGCGCCGAGAGCGAGCGCGCCCGCCACGACGACGGCGGCACCCGCCACGACGAGGACGGTCGCGAGACGGCGGCGCCGGCGCGGAGGAGCGGCAACCGGCTGTGTCGGCGCGGTCGCGCCGGGTCCGCCGGGCTCAGCGTTCCCGGCGGGCATCGCCACGGTCGGCACGCCCTCCGCCTCCACCGCCGGCACCCACCCGGCCAGCTCCGGCCCCATCACCGCCGCCATCGTGGCGACCTCGGCGGCGGTCGGCCGGAGGTCCGGGTCCGCGCTGGTCATCGCCAGCAGCATCCCGCGCCATCCGTCGGGCAGGTCGGCCGGCACGGACGGATCGTGCGCCGCACGAGCGGCGACCGCCTCCACCGGCGTCCCCGGATACTGCCGCACGCCCGTGAGGGCTTCCAGCACGACGAGGCCGAAGGCGTACACGTCGGCCGCTGGGCCGGGGTCGGCTCCGCGCAACTGCTCGGGGCTGAGATAGCCCGCGGTGCCGATGACGGTCCCGGCCGTCGTCACGCGGTCGGCTCCGAGGAGGTGCGCGATGCCGAAGTCGGCGAGCTTCACGATCGGCGCACGCCCCGGCACGCTCGAGGTCGCCAGGAGGATGTTGGCCGGCTTGAGGTCGCGGTGCACCATCCCGGCGCCGTGCACGACGGCGAGCGCCTCCGCCACGTCCGCGGTCAGGGTCGCGACTTGCTCCGGCGGGAGCGGACCCTCGTCGAGCCGCGACCGGAGGTCCTGCCCGTCGACCAGCTCCATCACCAGGAAGCTCGGGGTCGTCTCGCCGTCGCCCGCGAGGTGCGCGTCGAACAGCGTGACGAGATGGGGGTGCGACAGGCGCGCGAGCGCGGTCGCCTCCCCGCGGCGCCGGGTGTCGTCGGCGGCCGTCCCCGCGGGGAAGAGCTTGATCGCGACGAACCGGCCGAGCTGCCGGTCGTAAGCGCGATGGACGGTCGCCATGCCGCCGCGACCGAGCCGGTCGCGCAGCTCGTACCGGTCGAGTAGCGGATCCACCGTGCGAGCATACGCACAGCCGAGACTCCAGGCAGCGGGTGGGCCCGATCCCATTCCCCACCGTGAATACGCTCAGAATCGCGACCGGGGCCCTTGAACCGGCGTCGGATGAGGGCCTGGCTGGGGAGCGTGGGAGATCGGGAGCAGCAGGCGGCAGGCGTCAGGGGCGAGACACCCCGGCCGGACACCGGCGTGCTCGAGGCGCTGCAGGTGTACCGCGCGGCGGAGGCGGCGATGCGGCGCCGCACGGGTGCCGCGATGGGCATGGGCGACAACGACCTCCTGGCCCTGCGGCTCATCCTCGACAACACGGCCGCGGGCCGCCCGACCGCGGCGAAGGACCTGAGCCGGTATCTCGGGATCTCCAGCGCCTCCACGACCGCGCTCATCGACCGGCTGGAGGGCGGCGGCTTCGTCGAGCGCCGCCGCAGCATGACGGACGGCCGCTCGATCACCCTCCTCCCGACGCGCGCCGCCCTCGGCGAGACGGGACCGCTGCTGGCCGAGGCCAACGCGCAGCTGGCCGCCGCCTCCGCCGAGCTGAGTCCCGACGAGGCCGAGACGGTCACGCGGTTCCTGACGCGGATGCGCGAGACCGTCGATCGCATCTCGGCCGATCGCGCGAGGGTTAGACCCGAAAGACGTCGCAGTCAAGGGGATTACTAGGCAACCGAAACAGTTGTTCGATGGTGTGCGTCAAGGAAAGGACACTCTCCATGAACATCCTGCTCATCATCATCGCGATCATCGCGATCGTCCTGCTGCTCACCGGAGGCTTCGTCCAGTCGCTGAACTTCCTGCTGTGGGTCGGCATCATCCTGCTCGTGCTGGCGGTGATCGTCTGGCTCGTGCGCATGCTGACCGGCAGTCGCCGGGTCTGATCGGAGACGTCGCATGAGCCTCGGTACAGGCATCGTCCTGCTCGTCATCGGTGCGATCCTGGCGTTCGCCCTGAACGTCCAGGTCGACTGGATCGATCTGCACCTCGTGGGCTACATCCTGATGATCGCCGGCGCCGTCGGCATCATCCTCGGGATCGTGCTGCTGTCGCGCCGCCGCCGAAGCGTGGCGACGACGCGCACGGCTGTGGACCCCACGACGGGCGAGCGTGTGACCCGCCGGACCGGCGAGTCGGACCAGCTCTGACGTCACCCTGAACGACAGGAGCCCCGCACCATTCCGGTGCGGGGCTCCTTCGCGTTCGGGCAGTGCTGAGCCGCGAGACGTGACTTCTTGTGGGCGGGGAGGCCTCCGCACCCACGACTACTCACGTCTCGGGGGCCTCACATGGTGTCGAGGATGGCGACCAGGTCTTCGAAGGTCGTCAGCGGGTTCAGGATGGCGAACCGCGTGTTCGGGCGGCCCGCGTGCGAGCTCGGAGTGACGAACGCGCGCTGCTCGTCCAGCAGGCGAGCCGACCAGAGGGCGTAGTCCTCGCGGGTCCAGCCGTCGCGCTCGAACACGACGACGGAGAGCTGCGGCTTGCGGACGAGCCGGAAGCCGTCGCGCCGTTCGATCTCGGCCGCGATCCTCTCGGCGAGGCGCAGGGAGGCCGTGACGGCATCCCGGTACGCGGCTGCGCCGTGGCTCGCGAGCGAGAACCAGAACGGGAGTCCGCGCGCACGGCGGGTGAGGTGGATCGCGTAGTCGGACGGGCTCCACTCGGCGGCGTCCGTCAGGGTGTCGAGGTATTCGGCGTGCTGCGTGTGCGCGCGGCGGCCGGCCTGCGGGTCGCGGTAGATCAGGGCGCAGGCGTCGAACGGCGCGAAGAGCCACTTGTGCGGGTCGACGATCACCGAGTCGGCGTGCTCGACACCGGCGAACCGCGGACGCGCGACCGGTGACAGCATCCCGGCCAGGCCGTAGGCGCCGTCGATGTGGAGCCAGAAGGGGAACTCGCCCTTGAGCGCGGCGATGGAGGCGATGTCGTCGACGATGCCGAAGTTCGTGGAGCCGCCGGTCGCGACGACGGCGAAGACCGCGTCGCCGTACTCCTCCAGCGCGGCGCGGACGGCCTCGCCGGTCAGGACGCCGGACTCGCCCGGCGAGACCGGGACGACATCCACATCCATCACCCGCGCCGCCGACGCGACGGAGGAGTGCGCCTCCGCGCTGCAGACGATCACCCAGCGGTCCGACGGGGAGCGGCCCTCGGCCCGGGCGTGGTCGCGCGCAGCGACGAGCGCGGACAGGTTGCCCAGCGTCCCGCCCTGCACGAACACGCCGCCCGCGGTCGCCGGGAGGCCGAACTCGGCGGCCAGCCAGGAGAGCACCTGGTTCTCGGCGTACACGGCGCCCGACCCCTCCAGCCACGATCCGCCGTAGACGGCGCTGGCCGAGACGACGAGGTCGAACGCGGTCGCGGCCTTCGTCGGCGCGGTCGGGATGAACGACAGGTACTGCGGGTGGTCGGTGGTGATGCAGGCGGGGGCGAGCACGTGCTCGAAGACGGCGAGCGCGCGCTCGGCGCCCATCCCGCTCTCGGAGACGGTCTGGCCGGCGAGGCGGCGCAGCTCGTGCTCGGGCAGCGGCTTGTCGAGCGGGGTGTCGGTGCTCAGGATGCGGCGACGCGAGTAGTCGAGCACGAGGTCGACGAGGTCGCGGGTCTCGGGGGTGACGGCGTGCATCCGGTCGGCGGACAGCGGGGACTGGGTGTTCATGGGACCTCCGCGGACCATGCTTTCACACGGAATGAGCAGGAGTGCGGTGATGGACGCA
The DNA here is from genome assembly GCF_013410615.1 of Leifsonia naganoensis. Taxonomy (NCBI): domain Bacteria; kingdom Bacillati; phylum Actinomycetota; class Actinomycetes; order Micrococcales; family Microbacteriaceae; genus Leifsonia; species Leifsonia naganoensis. The sequence goes on along the minus strand of NZ_JACCHJ010000001.1, from coordinate 2,361,388 downwards.
CATTTTGCGCCTTCTTATCGACTTTCACGCACCGATCGCGCATCAATCGTGGGCGACGCGGACGCTTTCGCCGATTCGAGGGTCAGGAGACGACGAGCCGCACGAACCGCGCGGTCTCCGCCCCGACGGCCGCATACGAGTACCGCTGCGCACTGGAGTAGATGGCGTGCTCGTCGACACCGAGCTCGGAGACGCCGTCCTCGCGCTCGATCCGCAGCCTCCCGGCGGTGACGAAGACGATCTCGTGCCAGCCGGCCGGGTCGGGCTCGGCGTCGTAGCGTTCGCCCGCGGCCAGCGCCCACGTCCAGAGCTGGGCGTCCGTCCGGGCGGGGACCGCGCCCACGAGCGCGGCGACGCTCTCCGCCGAGGCGCCGCGCCAGGCGACCGCGTTCACGGCCGTCGGCAGTGCGGACGGCTCCGCGACGAGCGTGACGAAGTCGGTGTCGAGCGCGTCGGCGACCCGGTCGAGGCCCGAGAGGCTGATGTTGGCCTCCCCCGCCTCCAGGTTGATGATCGTGCGGCGGCTGATCCCGGACCGCTCGGCGAGCGCGGCCTGGCTGAGGCCGCGCTCCTGGCGCAGGCGGCGGAGGTTCCCGGCGACATGGGCGAGGACGTCGGCGCCGTGTTCTGGCATGTGCATCATTCTGCACCATAGGATGTGCAGGATGCTGCACACACCGGATCGGACCCGCGACCCCGCACGACGGCGCTTCGCCGTCAGCCGGCAGGAGGGCGCGCTCCTCGCGATCACGGCCCTCTGGGGGTCGACGTTCCTCATCGTGCACCTGGCGATGGCGCACAGCGGGCCGTGGTTCTTCGTCGGGCTGCGCTTCGCGGTCGCCGGGCTGCTCGGGCTCGTGATCTTCCACCGATCGGTGCGCGGGATGCGCTGGCGCGACATCGGCGCAGGAGCGGCGATCGGCGTCTCCATCGCGCTCGGCTACGGGCTCCAGACGATGGGCTTGCAGACGATCAGCAGCAGCACCTCCGCCTTCATCACCGCTCTGTACGTGCCGCTCGTCCCTCTGCTCCAATGGCTGGTGCTCCGCCGGGCGCCGCGGCCGCTCACCCTCGCCGGCGTCGGCCTCGCCTTCGTCGGACTGCTGCTGCTCGCCGGACCGGACGCGCTGACCATCGGGCTCGGCCCCGGCGAGATCGCCACCCTGGTGAGCACGCTGCCGATCGCGGCCGAGATCCTGCTGATCGGGCTGTTCGCGAAATCGGTCGACGTGGGCCGGGTCACGATCGTGCAGCTGCTGGTGGCGGGAGGGGCCGGGTTCCTCGCCATGCCGATCGTCGGGGAGGCCGCACCCGCGTTCTCATGGGCGTGGCTGCTGCCCGGCGTCGGGCTCGGCGTCGCGAGCTGCGTCATCCAGCTCACGATGAACTGGGCCCAGCGCTCGGTCTCCCCGACCAGGGCGACCATCATCTACGCGGGCGAGCCTGTCTGGGCCGGTGTCATCGGCCGCATCGCCGGCGACCGGCTGCCCCCCATCGCGATCGCCGGGGCCGGGCTCATCGTGGCCGGCGTGATCGTCAGCGAGCTGCGACCGGCGAAGCGCCGTGAGACGCCTCCCGGCCTCGGCTAGACTCCGGCGCGCGGGCGTCTCCTCGAGCCCGCGGAAGGAGCTCCGATGACCGCCCGGGACCACCGCGTCGCCGTCCTCGTGCTGGAGGGCGCGAAGCCGCTCGACGTCGGCATCCCGTCGCAGGTGTTCGCGCACCGGCCGAGCATGCCGTACGAGGTGCGCGTCTGCGGCGCGGAGCCGGGGCTCGTCACCGGAGGCGACGGGCTCTCGTACCACGTGGCCGAAGGGCTGGACGCGCTCGAGCGCGCCGACACGGTCTTCGTCCCGGGATACCGCGAACCGGCGAGCACGGAGCCTCCCGCCGCCGTCGTCGCGGCACTCCGCCGGGCGCACGAACGCGGTGCCCGCCTGGCCGCGATCTCCACCGGCGCCTTCGCCCTCGCGGCCACCGGACTGCTCGACGGCCGCCGGGCGACCACGCACTGGCACTACACGCGGGCCCTCGCCGAACGGCATCCCCTCATCCGCGTGGACGAGAACGTGCTGTTCGTCGACGAGGGCGACGTGCTGACCTCGGCGGGCGCCGCCTCGGGGATCGACCTCTGCCTGCACCTGGTGCGCCGCGACCACGGGGTCGGGCTGTCCAACCACGTCGCGCGGCGGCTGGTCGCCGCGCCGTACCGCAGCGGCGGCCAGGCGCAGTACGTGCCGCGCAGCGTGCCGGAGCCGCTCGGCGACCTGTTCGCCGAGACCCGCGAGTGGGCGCTGGGGCGGCTCGGCGGACCGCTCACCCTGGCCGAGCTCGCGCGCAACGCGAACGTCTCGGAGCGGACCTTCTCGCGGCGCTTCGTCGAGGACACCGGCTACACGCCGATGCAGTGGGTGCTCCGCGCGCGCGTCGACCTGGCGCGGGAGCTGCTGGAGCGCAGCGACCTCGGCGTCGAGCAGATCGCGCACCGGGTCGGGCTCGGGACGGGGTCGAACCTGCGCCTGCACTTCCACCGCATCCTGGGCACCTCCCCGACGGAGTACCGCCACACGTTCTCGGCCTGACGCGCCTGGCGGGATCCTCGCGAGGGGTGGCACACACGCTGGCGCGATGCTTGCGTGCACTGTCGTGGGAGCCACTTTCGGCTCTGTGCGGGGCGACGGAGCATGGATGGCGGACCGGGAACGAAAGGAACCACCCCATGACCCGCATCGCCATCAACGGCTTCGGCCGCATCGGCCGCAACACCCTCCGCGCCCTCCTCGAGCGCGACACCGACCTCGAGGTCGTCGCCGTCAACGACCTGACCGCGCCCGACGCCCTCGCGCAGCTGCTCCGCTTCGACAGTTCCCTCGGCCGCCTCGGCCGCACGGTCGAGGTCGACGGCAGCACCCTCGTCGTCGACGGGCAGCGCATCGAGGTGCTCGCCGAGCGCGACCCCGAGAACCTGCCGTGGGCCGACCTCGGCGTCGAGATCGTGCTGGAGGCCACCGGCCGCTTCACCTCGGCCGACGCGGCCCGCGCGCACCTCCGCGCCGGCGCGAAGCGCGTGCTCGTGAGCGCCCCCTCCGACGGCGCCGACGTGACGCTCGCCTACGGCGTGAACACCGACGAGTACGACCCGGCGTCGCACACCATCGTCTCCAACGCCTCCTGCACCACGAACGCCCTCGCGCCGCTCGCCAAGGTGCTCGACGACCTCGCCGGCATCGAGCACGGCTTCATGACCACGGTGCACGCCTACACGCAGGAGCAGAACCTGCAGGACGGCCCGCACCGCGACCCGCGCCGTGCCCGTGCCGCCGGCGTGAACATCGTGCCGACCACGACCGGCGCCGCCAAGGCGATCGGCCTCGTGCTCCCCGGCCTCGACGGCAAGCTGTCGGGCGACTCCATCCGCGTTCCCGTGCCGGTCGGTTCCATCGTCGAGCTCAACACGACCGTCGCGCGCGAGGTCACCCGCGACGAGGTGCTCGCCGCCTACCGCGCCGCCGCCGAGGGGCCGCTCGCCGGCATCCTCGAGTACTCGGAGGACCCGCTGGTGTCGAGCGACATCACCGGCCAGCCGGCGTCGTCGATCTTCGACTCGGCGCTCACCCGCGTCGACGGCACGCACGTGAAGGTCGTCGCCTGGTACGACAACGAGTGGGGCTTCTCCAACCGCGTGGTGGACACCCTCACCCTGCTCGCCCGGTCCTGAACCCGGGTTCGCCCGCGAGAGGTGACTCGTTGCGGGTGCGGACGCGCCCGCACCCACGACGAGTCACGTCTCGCGGGCGTGTCTGTTAGCGTCGAGCGCGTGACTCACGCCTCGACCCCTGTTGCGGACATCTCCGCCGACGCCGACCTGGTCGGCCGCATGATCGCCGAGCAGCACCCGGACCTCGCGGGGCCGCTCCGGCTGGTCTCCGACGGCTGGGACAACCGCATCTTCCGCCTCGGCGACGACTTCGCGGTCCGCGTGCCACGCCGGGAGGTGGCGGCACACCTGATCGAGCACGAGCAGCAGGTGCTCGGCGCGATCGCCGAACGGGTCGCGGTGCCCGTCCCCGCGCCCGTCCGCGTCGGAGTGCCGAGCGCGATCTTCCCGTGGCCCTGGAGCATCATCCGGTGGCTGGAGGGTGTCGACGGCGCCTCGGTCGATGCCTCCGCCCGAGCGGTGGTCGCAGAGCCGCTCGCCGCGTTCGTGCGCGCCCTGCACATCCCCGCGCCCGATGACGCCCCGGTCAATCCGGTGCGCGGCGTCCCGCTCGCAACCCGCGACGCCGCCGTCCGCGAACGCATCGCCCTGCTCGCCGCACGCCTCGACACGACCGCGCTCACCGCGGCGTGGGAGGACGCGCTGGCCGCACCCGTCTGGGACGGCCAGGCGCTCTGGCTGCACGGCGACCTCCACCCCGGCAACCTCGTGCTCCACTCGGCCGACGGCACCGCGGACGGCGTGGACGGGCTCGCCGCTGTCATCGACTTCGGCGACGTGACGGCCGGGGACCCCGCGACCGACCTCGCGACGGCCTGGCTCACCTTCGACGGCCCGGCACGGGAGGCGTTCCGCGCCGCGTTCGACGGCTCCGTCGACGACGCGACCTGGCGGCGCGCCCGCGGCTGGGCCGTCACCATGGGCACGGCCCTCGCCGCCCACTCGGACGACAACCCCCGCATGGGCGGGATCGGCAGGCACGCGCTCGCGCAGCTGGCCGGCTGAGACCACGTCCGGTTCCGCGCACGCAGAAGCCCCCGCCCGCTGGGCAGCGGACGGGGGCTTCGTGGTGCGAGCGGTCGCTTACGCCTCGGCCGCGGCGAGCGCGCCGGCCTGCGCGAGGTCGGTGAGCAGCTGGTCGCCCGGGATCGCGGGGACGAAGTCCGCCTCGATCTCGGCGCGGTCGAGCAGCTCGTTCATGCGGCGCTGACGCTGGCGCGGGATGAGCGTGACGACCGTGCCCTGCTTGCCGGCGCGGCCGGTGCGGCCCGAGCGGTGCAGGTAGGTCTTGTACTCGTCCGGGGCGTCGGCCTGGATGACCAGGTCGATGTCGTCGACGTGGATGCCGCGGGCGGCGACGTCGGTCGCGACCAGCACGTTCACGCGGCCGCTGGTGAGCTGCGCGAGGTTGCGGGTGCGGCGCGACTGGTTGAGGTCGCCGTGCAGGCTGACGGCGGGGATCCCGGCGTCGTCGAGCTGGTCGGCGAGCATCTCGGCGAACGCGCGGGTGCGGGCGAAGATCAGCGTCTTGCCCTCGCGGTCGGCGAGCTGCTCGATGATCGCCGGCTTGTCGCGGTGCTCGATGACGAGCACGCGGTGGTCGATCGTCGAGGACGCCTGGTCCTCGCCGGCGACCTCGTGCACGGCGGGCTCGACGAGGAACTCGTCGACGAGCTGGGCGACGCCCTTGTCGAGGGTCGCCGAGAAGAGCAGCTTCTGGCCGCCCTCCGACGTCTCGCGCAGGATGCGCTGCACCGGCTCCAGGAAGCCGAGGTCGCACATGTGGTCGGCCTCGTCCAGGACGGTGATGACGACCTCGCTGAGGTCGAGGCGACCCTGCTCGAGGAGGTCCTCGATGCGGCCCGGGGTGCCGATCACGATGTCGACGCCGCGCTGCAGCGCGCCGACCTGACGGCCCTGGGGCACGCCGCCGTAGATCTGGGTGGTGAAGAGGCCGACGCTGCGGGCGATGGGCTGCACCGTGCGGTCGATCTGGAGGGCGAGCTCGCGGGTCGGGGCCAGGATGAGCGCGCGGGGGGCGCGGCCGATCTGGCGCTTGCCGCCGGCCTTGCCCGACTCGGCCCAGAGCGCCATGAGGCGCTCGACCATGGGGGCGCCGAACGCGATGGTCTTGCCGGAGCCGGTGCGGCCGCGGCCGAGCACGTCCTTGCCGGAGAGCACGTCGGGGGCGGTCGCGGCCTGGATCGGGAACGGCTTGTCGGCGCCGAGCTCGGCGAGCGCGCGCACGACGTTGCCGCCGAAGCCCAGGTCGGCGAACGTCACGCCGTCGACATCCGCGGCCTGGATGGCCTCGGCCTCGAGGCGTTCGAGCACGACGTCGTCCTGCGCGTTGAACGACGGCTTGTCGTCGCGCGACGGGTAGAAGGAGGAGTCGCGGCGCGGGCGGTCGTCGTGGTCGCGGCGCGGGGCACGGTCGCCACGGTCGTCGAACGAACGGCGCGGACGGTCGTCGCTGTCACGACGGGGAGCGCGGTCGCCACGGTCGTCGAACGAACGACGCGGACGGTCGGAGAAGTCGCGGCGCGGACGGTCGTCGCTGTCACGACGCGGGGCACGGTCGCCACGGTCACCGCGGTCGTCGAACGAACGACGGGGACGGTCGTCGGCGTCACGACGCGGACGCTCGGGGCGTCCGCCGCGGTCGTCGAACGAGCGACGCGGACGGTCGTCGTTGTCACGACGGGGAGCGCGGTCGCCACGGTCGTCGAACGAACGACGGGGACGGTCGTCGTTGTCGCGACGCGGGGCACGGTCGCCGCGGTCGTCGAACGAGCGACGCGGGCGGTCGTCGTTGTCACGACGCGGAGCGCGGTCGTCGAACGAGCGACGCGGACGGTCGTCGTACTCGCGACGCGGGGCACGGTCGCCACGGTCGTCGAACGAACGACGGGGACGGTCGTCGTCGCGACGCGGACGGTCGGCGCGGTCGTCGAAGGAGCGGCGGGGGCGCTCGTCGGCGTCGCGGCGGGGGCGCTCATCGCGACCGGCGCGGCCGCGGCTGTCCCACTCGCGCTCGGTGCGGCGCGCGTCCTTGCCGCGGGGCTCCCAGTTCGGGCGCTCGGTGCGGCCGCGGCCGGCGGCGTCGGAACTGCCGCCACGGGTGCCGTAGACGGCACGGCCGCGCTCGGCGCTGCCGCCACGGGTGGCGCGGTCCTCGGCGGTCCAGCGGGCCTTCTTGCCGGCGGTCTGCTCCTCGGCGCGGTAGCCGCGGTGCTTGGGGCTCTTGCTGCCGACCTGCTTGGGTCGGTCGTTCTTCTTGTACGGGGGCATGCGTGATTCTTCCTGGGTTATCTCAGGTGCGCGGCGGCACGCAGAAGCGCACCGGGGAATCCCCGTCGAACATCGTCCGGGGCCGTTCACATCGTGATTGTCCGCACCGCTGATCGGGTGCAGAACCGGCCCGCTTGACTTACAAACCCATCCGCGCGACATGCGCGGTGTCAAGAGCCGACCTCCCAACGATACAGGACGCAGGCTGTGAAGGGGCTGCCGATCCCGGAACCCGTTCGGAGGGCACGGGGTATACAGGAGGTATGCCCTCCGCCTCCTCGCTCGACGCCGTCGTGATCGGCTCCGGCCCCAACGGGCTGTCCGCCGCCGTCACCCTCGCCCGCGCGGGGCTGTCGGTGCGGGTGTACGAGCGGAACGCCACCGCCGGCGGCGGGATGCGCACGCAGGAGATCACGCTCCCCGGCTTCCGGCACGACATCTGCTCGGCGGTGCACCCGCTGGCGTTCGCGTCCGGCTTCTTCCGCCGGTTCGGTCTGGAGAAGCGGGTGCGGTTCGTCACGCCGACCGCGTCGTACGCGCATCCCCTCGACGGCGGCCGTGCCGCGGTGGCGTACCGCGACATCGAGCGCACGGCCGACGCACTCGGCCCGGACGGCGCGGCCTGGCGCGCACTCATCGGACCGTTGGCCCGGCACGCGGACGAGGTGGCGCAGTTCACCGGTTCGGCGATCGTCGGCCTCCCGCGCCATCCCCTCGTCGCCGCCAGGCTCGGGGCGACCGCGCTGCTCCAGGGCGGTCCCTGGTGGAACCTGCCCTTCCGTACCGAAGAGCCGGGGGCGCTCCTGACGGGCGCGTTCGCGCACACGACCCTCGCGCTCCCGAGCGTGGCAGGTGCCGCCGCGGGCCTGACGCTCGCCGCCTACGGCCACGCACGCGGCTGGCCCGTGCCCATCGGCGGTTCGCAGAGCATCGCCGACGCCATGGTCGCGGACCTGGAGGCGCACGGCGGCGAGCTCGTCACCGGCACCGAGGTGACGAGCCTGGCCGACCTCCCGGAGTCGCGCATCGTCGTCTTCGACACGCACGTGCGTGCGGCCGCCCGGCTCGGCGAGGACCGGCTCGCGCCCTCCTACCAGCGCAGCGTCTCCCGCTTCCGCAGCGGGAACGGCGTCTGCAAGGTCGACTTCGCGCTCTCGGGGCCAATGCCGTGGGCGAACCTCGAGCTCAACGAGACCGCGACCGTGCACGTGGGCGGCACCCGCGCCGCCGTCGCCCGCTCCGAGCGCGAGGTGGCGCGCGGCGCGATCGGCGACGACCCGTACGTGCTCGTCTCGCAGCCGTCGCTCTTCGACGACACCCGCGCCCCCGCGGGCAAGCACGTCCTCTGGGCGTACACGCACGTCCCTCACGGCTCCGCCGCGGACCGGACCGAGGCCGTCATCCGCCAGCTCGAGCGCTTCGCACCGGGCTTCCGCGACCTCATCCTGGCCAGCACCTCCCGGACCGCCGACCAGATGGAGCTGTACAACCCCAACTACCTCGGCGGCGACATCTCCACCGGGATGCCCGACCTGCGCCAGCTGATCGTCCGGCCCGTCCTCTCCCCCGACCCGTGGCGCATGCCCGGGCGCGGGCTCTATCTCGCGTCGGCGTCCGCCGCCCCCGGACCGGGTGTGCACGGACTCGGCGGGTACTACGCGGCGCGCAGTGCGCTGCGCCACGAATTCGGTGTGACCCGCATGCCGTCTCTCGCCCCCGAGGAGTGACGACATGTCCGTGACCGTCCGCCGATTCCGCTGCACGCCCGACCAGGTCTTCGCAGTGCTCGCCGACCCCTGGGTGTACCCGAGCTGGGTGGTCGGAGCGTCGCGCATGCGCGCGGCCGACGACACCTACCCGGCGGCCGGCTCCAAGCTGCACCACTCCATCGGGGTCTGGCCGTTCGTGCTGAACGACGAGACCCGCGTGGACGAGTGGGATCCGCCGCGCCGGATGGTGCTGCAGGCCAAGACGCGCCCCGTCGGCGAGGAGCGGGTCGTGATCGACGTGCGCCCGCACCGCGACGGCTGCCTCGTGCGCATGGAGGAGCATCCCGTCGCCGGACCGGCCACGTTGATCCCCGCCCCCCTCGCGGACGCGGTGCTGCACGTGCGCAACCGCGAGTCGCTGCGCCGGCTGGAGTGGGCGGCCCGGGGGTGGCGGAGCGCCGGGCCCGGCATCCTCTCCTGACCGTCGGTGCCAGGCGCTAGCGTGGGGTGCGCCGGACCGAGGGAGAGATCGATGACCACGCACACCGACGCCACGCACGTCGCCGACACGCACGACCTGCTGCGGGTGCAGGGCGCCCGCGAGAACAACCTCAAGGACATCAGCGTCGACCTGCCGAAGCGGCGGCTCACCGTCTTCACGGGCGTCTCCGGCTCGGGCAAGAGCTCCCTGGTGTTCGGGACGATCGCGGCCGAGTCCCAGCGGATGATCAACGAGACCTACAGCGCGTTCGTGCAGGGGTTCATGCCGTCGCTGGCCCGCCCCGACGTGGATGTGCTGGAGGGGCTGACGACCGCGATCATCGTCGACCAGGAGCGGCTGGGCGCCAACGCGCGCTCGACGGTCGGCACGGTGACGGACGTCAACGCGATGCTGCGCATCCTGTTCAGCCGGCTGGGTCAGCCGCACGTCGGATCGCCGCAGGCGTTCTCGTTCAACGTCGCGTCGGTGCACGGCGATCGCGCGGTCACGATCGAGCGCGGCTCCGGCAAGGAGGCGGCGGGCAGCTTCACGCTCACCGGCGGGATGTGCCCGCGCTGCGAGGGAATGGGGACGGTCAACGAGATCGACCTCGCGGAGCTGTTCGACGAGACGAAGTCGCTCGCCGAGGGCGCCATCACCATCCCCGGCTACACGGCCGACGGGTGGGCGGTGCGGCAGTACGCGGAGTCCGGGTTCCTGGACGCGTCCAAGCCGATCCGCGACTACACCGAGACCGAGCGCAACGACTTCCTCTACAAGGAGCCGACCAAGGTCAAGATCTCGGGCATCAACATGACCTTCGAGGGCCTGGTCCCCAAGATCCAGAAGTCGTTCCTCTCCAAGGACCGCGACGCGCTGCAGCCGCACATCCGCGCCTTCGTCGACCGCGCCGTGGCCTTCACCGTCTGCCCGGACTGCGGCGGCACCCGGCTGAACGAGGGCGCCCGCTCCTCCCGCATCGACGGCGTGAACATCGCCGACGCGTGCGCCATGCAGATCAGCGATCTGGCGGAGTGGGTGCGGGGCATCCAGGATCCGACGGTGGCGCCGCTGCTGGCGAACCTGCGGCACACGCTCGACTCGTTCGTCGAGATCGGCCTCGGCTACCTCTCGCTCGACCGGCCCTCCGGAACGCTCTCGGGCGGGGAGGCCCAGCGGACCAAGATGATCCGGCACCTGGGCTCGTCCCTCACCGACGTCACGTACGTTTTCGACGAGCCGACGATCGGGCTGCACCCGCACGACATCCAGAAGATGAACGAGCTGCTGCTGCGCCTGCGCGACAAGGGGAACACGGTGCTCGTGGTGGAGCACAAGCCGGAGGCCATCGCGATCGCCGACCACGTGGTCGACCTCGGGCCGCGCGCCGGCACCGCGGGCGGGACGATCTGCTTCGAGGGCACGGTCGAGGAGCTGCGCGCGAGCGGCACCCTCACCGGCCGCCACCTCGACGACCGCGCCGCCGTGAAGGAGTCGGTGCGCACCCCGTCGGGCGCGCTCGCAGTGCGCGGCGCTACCGCGAACAACCTGCACGACGTGGATGTGGACATCCCGCTCGGCGTCCTGGTCGTCGTGACCGGGGTCGCGGGGTCGGGCAAGAGCTCGCTCATCCACGGGTCGGTGTCGTCGCAGGAGGACGTCGTCTCGATCGACCAGGGCGCGATCCGCGGATCGCGGCGCAGCAACCCGGCGACCTACACCGGGCTGCTCGAGCCGATCCGCAAGGCGTTCGCCAAGGCCAACGGCGTGAAGCCGGCGCTGTTCAGCGCGAACTCCGAGGGCGCGTGCCCCACCTGCAACGGCGCCGGGATGATCTACACCGACCTCGGCGTGATGGCGAGCGTCGCCACCGTCTGCGAGGAGTGCGGCGGCAAGCGGTTCCAGGCGTCGGTGCTCGAGTACACGCTGGGCGGAAAGGACATCAGCCAGGTGCTCGCCATGCCGGTCACCGATGCCCGCGAGTTCTTCGGTGCCGGAGAGGCGCGCACCCCCGCGGCCAGCGCCATCCTGGACCGGCTGGAGGACGTCGGCCTCGGCTACCTCAGCCTCGGTCAGCCGCTCACCACCCTCTCCGGCGGCGAGCGCCAGCGCCTCAAGCTGGCCACCCACCTGGGCGAGAAGGGCGGTGTGTACGTGCTCGACGAGCCGACCACCGGTCTGCACCTGGCCGACGTCGAGCAGCTCCTCGGCCTCCTGGACCGGCTGGTCGACTCCGGCAAGTCCGTGATCGTGATCGAGCACCACCAGGCCGTCATGGCGCACGCCGACTGGATCGTCGACCTCGGGCCGGGCGCGGGTCACGACGGCGGCCACGTCGTCTTCGAGGGCATCCCCGCCGATCTGATCGCCGCGCGCTCCACGCTGACCGGCGAGCACCTCGCCCGCTACGTCGGCGCGTGAGCCTCGCGGTCAGTACGTCGCGCGCCCGCCGCTGATGTCGTAGACGGCTCCGGTGGAGAAGCTGACGCCGTCGGAGGTCAGCCACGCGACCAGCTCGGCGACCTCCTCCGGCCGGCCCACCCGCTTCATCGGGATGAGGCCGGTGATGTGGGCGAGCACCTCCGGAGACGTGTCCGCGTTCATCGGGGTCGCGACGACGGCCGGTGCGATCGCGTTCACGAGCACGCCGGTCGTCGCCAGCTCCTTGCCGACGGACTTGGTGAGCGCGATGACGGCCGCCTTCGATGCCGAGTAGATCGACAGGTTCGGGTTGCCGTCCTTGCCGGCCATGCTCGCGAAGTTGACGACGCGCCCCCAGCCGCGCGCGACCATGCCCGGCACGAAGGTGCGCAGGGTCGCGACGGTGCCGAGCACGTTCACGTCGAGCACTCCGCGCCACTCGTCGGCGCTGGTGTCGAGCAGCGGCTTGTTCGGGCCGACCACCCCCGCCGAGTTGATCAGGATGTCGACGGGCCCGATCTCCGCCGCCGCGACCGCGAGCGCCTGCTCGTCGGTGACGTCGAGGAGGACGTCGGCGTCCCCGGCGAGGTCGACCGTCACGACACGGACGCCGTCCGCGCGAAGCCGCTCGGCCGTGGCCGCACCCAGCCCGCGGGCTCCCCCGGTGACGAGCGCCGTCCTCCCGTGCCCGCTCATCGCGGGGCGACCACGGTCTGCCGCTGCGCGCCGAGACCGTCGATCGCGAGCTCCATCACGTCGCCGGCCTGCAGCCAGATCTGCGGGTCGAAGCCCATGCCGACTCCGGGCGGGGTGCCGGTGTTGATCAGGTCGCCGGGCTCCAACACCATGAACTGGCTGATGTAGTGGACGATGAAGAAGGGATCGAAGATCATCGTCGACGTCGAGCCGGTCTGGCGGCGCACGCCGTTCACATCGAGGGTCATGCCGAGGGCGCTGACGTCGTCGATCTCGTCGGGGGTGACGAGCCAAGGGCCGGCCGGGTTGAAGGTCTCAGCGGACTTGCCCTTCAGCCACTGACCGCCGCGCTCCATCTGGAACGCGCGCTCGGAGACGTCGTTGACCAGCGTCCAGCCGGCGATGTGGTCGCGGGCCTGCTCGACCGAGTCGAGATAGCTGGCGCGCGTGCCGATCACGATGCCGAGCTCGACCTCCCAGTCGGGCTTGGTCGCACCGCGGGGGATGCGGACGTCGTCGTTCGGCCCGACGAGCGTGTTCGGCGACTTGGTGAAGAGGATGGGCTCGCTCGGCACCGCCTGACCGGTCTCGGCGGCGTGGTCGGAGTAGTTCAGTCCGACGCAGATGATCTGGTGCGGGCGGGCGATCGGCGCCCCGATGCGCTGCTCGCCGAGCTGTTCGACCTCCCCGCGCTCCAGGCGCTGCGCGACGACGGGCCGGATGGTGGCGATGCCGCCGTCGCGGAAGAAGGCCTCGTCGTAGTCGCGCACGATGTCCGACAGGTCGACGTAGCTGTGCTCGTCGACGAGGACGGCGGGCTTCTCGGCGCCGAATGCGCCGATCCGGATGAGTCTCATCGGTTCCTCTCGAGGGTGGTGTCGCGGGTGGTGTCGTGGATGATGTCGTGGATGTCCCCGGCGGCGGCCAGCAGCGCGGACAGCGGCGTGCGATACGCGACGGCGGAGACGCTGACCGCGCCCGAGGGCTCCGACGGGGACCCGAGGAAGACCGGGAACGCGATGCAGGCGATGCCCGGCTCGTTCTCCTCGTCATCGACGGCGAAGCCGCGTTCGCGCGCCTCCACCAACCGCTCGTGCAGCCTGCGGGCCGTGGTCACCGTGCGGGAGGTCTTCTGCTCGAGGGTGCGGTCGCCGACCCACTCCTCGACCTCGCCGAGGGTGCGGAGGCGGGCGGCGAGGAGCACCAGGCCGACGCCCGTGCTGTGGGCGGGGTTGCGACCGCCGATCGAGGACGACAGGCGCACGGCTCCGACGGCCGGGTCGACCTTGTCCCGGTAGACGACCTCCGTGCCGTCGAGCACGGCGAAGTGGATGGTCTCGTCGAACCGCGCGGAGAGGCGCTCGAGCAGCGGGCGCACGCGCACGTGCTCGGGGCGCGCCTCGTGATGCGCGAACGCGAGGCGGAGGAACTCGTCGCCCAGGATGTAGTGGCCGCGGGCGTCCTGCACGGCGAGTCCGGCGCGGCAGAGGGAGGCGAGCGCGCGGTGGACGGTCGGCTTGGGATGGCCCGTGCGCTGCGCCATCTCGTCGAGGGTGGCGCCCGCGGGGAGCCCTGCGAGCTCGACGAGCACGGCGAGGACGCGGTCGGTCCCGACCAGGCGCTCGTCGCCGGACGCGGCGGAGGGGGTGTGCGGCATCGGCGTCTCCTTCCGGACGCCATGCTAGCGCTATTCCATCCGTTGGATTGCAATTCCATTTAATGGAATCACGGACACGGCGCAGACGCCGACGGCCCGGACACCGTGCGGTGTCCGGGCCGTCGTGCGCGAGGCTCGGCTAGCGGGTCAGGTACCGGCGCCGGCGGCGGACCGCGAGTGCCGTTCCGAGCGCGAGCGCGAGCAGGGCGCCCAGAGCCGCCAGGCTCACGTCGGCCGCACCGGTGTCGGCGAGGTCGCCGCTGCCGGAGCCCGCGATCGAGCCGCTTCCGTTGCCGGCCGGGGTCGTGCCCGATCCGCCGCCTGTGCCGGGGCCGGTGCCGGGATCCGTCCCACCGTTGCCGGGATCCGTGCCCCCGCCGGTGCCCGGGTCGACGACCCCGCCCGGCAGGTGCGCGTCGGCGGTGATCCAGAACGCGACCGTGTAGGTCCGGCTCGTGTTGCCGTCGGCCGAGGTGACCGTGACGGTGCGCGACCGTCCGGACGCGTCGTCGATCGCCGCGAGCGAGCGGAACCGTGCCGTGAGCGGCTCGCCGACCGTGACCGTCGCGCCGTCGGCCGTGGCCGTCGCCGTGACCGCCGGGAGGGCACGGCCCGCCGGCCAGTCCACCACGTAGGTGCGGGTGGCCGGGTCGAAGCCGTCGAGCGCTGTGCCGGCGACGCTGATCGCCGAGGCGGTCGCGACGCTCCGCTGGGTGGCGTCGGCGTAGTTGGTCACCGTCACCGTGCCGTCGGCATTCACCGTCACCTGCGCGGTCAGCGCCTTGGCGAGGTTGAGGCGCTCCCAGCTGGCGTCGCCCTGAGCGGTCAGGTCGAGCGGGTCGCCCGAGTCGAGCGCCGTCTGCTCCAGGATCTGCGTGCGCTGCGCGTCCGTCAGGTCCGGGAAGGCGGTGGTGAGCAGGCTGGCCGCCTCGGCCGGCACCGTGACCTTCGCACCCGTCGCCGCGACCTTCGTGAAGCCGTAGTCGAGGCGCTGGGTGTAGAGGTCGGTCGCCGCGGCGTCGTCGAGACCGGCGTACGGCGTGCCCGAGCAGGCGGCGAGGGTGTCGCCGTATCCATTGGCCTGGCACTCCTCCACCAGCACCTGCTCCAGCTCGTCGTGCGCCTGCAGCATCAGGTCGGCGAACGCCGGGTCGGCCCAGCGGTGTGCGACCGTGGCCTGCGCGTCCATCCGGCCGCCCATGACGTCGAGCGGGTAGTGGAAGCCCAGGATGATGCGGTTGTTGCCGTACTCGGAGGCCCGGGCGAGCAGCTGGGGAGCGAGCTCCGGCAGCAGGGTCGCCATGGTCGTGCCGAACGTGTACCCGCCGAACGTGTGACCGCTCGGGTAGGAGCCGCTGCCCGCAAGACCGTCGTAGCCGCCGGTCTTGTTGTCGTAGATCAGGCCGCCCTGGCTGGCCAGGCCCATGCGCACGTACGGGCGCAGGTACTGGAAGTAGGGCTTCGCGGCGTCGGCTCCGCCGAGTCCCGAGGCCACCCGGTCGAGGATGGCCTGGGTCTTCGGCAGCTTGCCCGCGCCAATGGCCGCCGCGTAGAGCGTGCCGAGGCGCGATCCGAGGGCGTCGGTCATCGTCGTCGCCGGCGAGTTGTCGGCGTCGCGCTGGGCACGATCGACCTGCGCGCTGGTGGCGGCGTGGTTGATCGCGATGACCTTCTTGTCGTTCTCCGCGGAGATGGTGCTCAGGTCGGCGACCTTCTCGTTGGCGCCGAGGGTGCCGGTGCCGAGAGCGGAGAAGCCGCGCAGGATGTACACGTTGTAGTCCACGCCGGTCGGGGTCGCCGGCCAGGAGTCGGACGGGTACGACGCGTTGATCGTGCCGCTCGGGAAGGGCGTGGACGCGAGGGCCGCGAACGTCTCCGCGACGGCGGGGGCGGCCTGCGGGGTCGCCGGTGCCGCGGTCGAGGGAGCGGAGGCTCCCGTCGCGTTGAGAGCGCTGACCTGAGCGGTGTACGCCTGCCCTGCCTTCAGCCAGGTGAAGACGGCCGAGAGCTGGGTCGGGTCGCTGATCGTGATGGTGTGGCCGTCGTCGAGGGTGACGAGGTAGCCGGTGAGCGGCGATCCGCCGTCCTCCGACGGGGCGGTCCAGCGCACGGCGACGCTCGACCCGCTGGCCGTGGCCGTGACCGTCAGCGGAACGGCCGGCGCCACGACCGGCTTGGCCGCGAGGCCGTTCTGCGCGGAGGTGAGCGCGGCGGCCGCGGCCTGGAGCGCCTCATCCGTCGCGGCGGAGTCCGCCAGCACGGCCTTGCCGGCGTCGAGAGCGGACTGGAAGGCCGCCCACGACTCGTCGGTGTACCGCTCGTTCGTCACGGCCGATGCCACGCTCACGAGGTGGGCGAGCGTGAGCCTCGAGACCGGGGTCAGCTGGCTGGCGGCCAGGCTCAGGCTCCGCGCCTGGGCGTCGACCGCGCTCTGGGTCGCGGCGTCGGAGGCGAGCAGCTTCTTGGCCGCGGCGAGCTCGCGGAGGAACACCGCGAAGTCGATCGAGCCGTAGACGCCGGTCTTGTCCGCCAGTGGCGCGTTCGTGTCGATCGCGCCCCGCAGGCCGGTCTTGTCGACGCCCGTGGTGAAGGTCAGCTTGTCGATGTTGGCGACGTACGGGTGGTTCGCATCCGCCGTCGTGTGCAGCACCAGGTACACCCGGTGGCTGCCCGTGATCGACTTCGAGAGCGCCAGCTGAGCCGTTCCCGACTTCACCCAGTCGGCGCCGGTCGGCGCGAGCGGGAGGGTCGCGTACGGCGTGCCGGGGGCTGCCGGGTCGAACGTGTCGAGGTAGAGGTCGATGCGGGAGTTGGTACCGCAGCGGGCCGAGTTGTTCACGTAGTGCGTCGCGACCTGCGTGACCGCGGTGCCGCCGAAGTCGACCGGTCCGTAGTCGAGCCAGGCGCCGTCGTACGTGCCGCCCAGGTCGACGACGGTGCCGTCGCTCCAGGTGGAGGTCTCGCTCTTCAGGGCGCCGCCGCTGTTCGCCTTCCACGCCTCCGCCTCGAGCACCGTGGTGGTGTTCTTGGTCGGGATGAAGGTGACGTTGTCGATGTTGGCGACGTACGGGTGGCTCGCGTCCGGCGTGGTGTGCAGCACCAGGTAGAGACGGTGGCTGCCCGTGATCGTCTTCGGCAGGGTGATGGAGGCCGTGCCCGCCTTCACCCAGTCGGCGCCGGTCACCGCGAGCGGGACGTTGGCGTACGGCGTGCCCGGGTTCGCCGGGTCGTAGCCGTCGAGGTACACGTCGACGCTGGAGTTCGCACCGCAGCGGGACGAGTTGTTGACGTAGTGGATGGCGACCTCGGAGATCGGCGTGGTGCCGAAGTCGATGGTGCCGTAGTCCAGCCACGCCTTGTCGTAGGTGGCGCCGAGGTCGGTGACCGCGCCGTCGCTCCAGGTGGACTGCTCGGACTTGAGGCCGCCGCCGCTGTTCGTCTTCCAGGCCTCCGCCTCGACGACGACCGGTGCTGCGCCGTCCGACGCGGTCGCCGAGAACTGGAACCAGTCGAAGTTCGACACCCAGGCCTGGCCGGTCGGCGCGGTGAAGGTGAAGGTCACCCGCTTGGCCGCGGCGAGCGCGACCGGGTCGGTGACCGCCGCCGAGACGGTGACGTAGTTGCCCCAGCTGCCGGTGCCCGGGAGGCTGACCGTGCCGACGACCGGCCCGTTCTCATCCCCCGCGTGGACGGTGGCGGTCGACGGCGCCGCGTTGGTCGCCTGCGAGTTCGCGTAACGGATCGAGATCCGCTTGGGCGTCGAGCCGGCGAAGTCGAGGTTGTTGTACCGCACCCACGAGCCCGTGGTCACGCCGCCGAGGTCGCCGGTGGACTGGTAGGCCTCGTTCTTGAGCGAGCCTCCCGACCACTCGTCCGACTGCTCGGCCTGCAGCACGCGGTAAGCGCCCTGGTCGAGGCCGAGGCCGTCGATCGCCGCCTGCAGCACGCTGGTCGCGCTGCGCAGCTTGGAGCTGGTGGCGGACGGGTCGGCGAGCACCTTCTGCGCCGAGGTCAGCGCCTTGGTGAGGGCGCTGTACGACGCGAACGAGTAGTTGCCCGGCTGCACCAGCGCCGCCTGGTCGACCAGCTTCTGCAGGGCGACGCGGTCGGCGTTGGAGACGGTCAGCTCGAGAGCCGCCAGGTCGGAGACGCCCTGTCCGGTCAGTGTCGCCGCGGTGGCTCCGCCGCCGAGTGCCGCGTCCGCGAAGTTCACGTGGAAGCGCGCGTTCTTCGTGATCGTGCCCGTGAGGCGGAGGATCGCGGTGGTCGCCGTGGTGACCCGCAGGTCGGCGGTGACCGAGGAAGGCAGGCCGCTCACGGTCGCCCCTCCGGTGCCGGTGATGCTGGAGCCGACCGCGCCGGTGAAGGTGGCGCCGCCGCCGAGTGTCAGGACGGTCGAGCCGGAGACGGTGCCGTCCGCCGCCGCAGCGAGGGAGGTCGCCGATGCGGTGACCGGGTAGGTCGTCGCGCTGCCGCCGTCACCGCCACCGGGGTTGCCGGGCGTGCCGGCGGAGCCGGTGCTCATCGAGTAGGCGGGCTTGGTGTCCGCACCCCACGAGGTCGCTTTCGCGCCCATGTCGAAGGCGAGGGTGCCGCCGCCGACGATGGAGGAGTAGTCCACCCAGGTGTTGTTGTACGCCGCGCCGCCCAAGGTGGCCGACTGGATGTAGAAGTCGTCGGACGAGACATTGCCCGCCGAGACCGTGAACGACCGGCCGGTGTCGTAGGTGATCTTCGTCGAGTCGAAGAACGGCGAGCCGATCTGGTACTGCGACGACCCCGCGGTCACCGGGAAGAGGCCGATCGCCGCGGCGACGAACATGGTCGACATGGTGCCGGCGTCATTGTCCATCGTCGGCAGGAAGCCGGCCGGGTCGAGCTTGTAGACGTTCGTCTTGACCGGCGGCGTGAACTCGCCGTTGCCGCTCGGCGCCTCGTTGGTGCTGCCGGTCGCGATGTACCGGTTCCAGGTCGGCTTCGTGTAGATCGCGCGCGCCCACTTCTGGGTCAGGTTCGGCTCGCCCATGTAGTTGAACAGGTAGGGCGCCTGCAGGTCGATCTCGTTGGCGTTGGAGTGCAGCATCCCCTTGCCGTCGTCGGTCGCCGAGTCCTCGCCGAACATGTGCTCGACGGCCAGCTTGGCCGCCTTCGAGCCGCCCATGGCCTGGATGGTGCCGGCCATGTCGTAGGCGCCGTACCAGTTGTACTGCCATGGGGTGCCCTGGTAGAGGTTCGCTGTCTCGAAGCGCTCGTAGTCGACGCTCGTCCAGTCGCCCGCCGCGTTGCGCGGGGTCAGGAGGCCGACCTGCGTGCCGTCGGCGGCCGTCCACGCGCCCGCCTTGAAGACGTTCTGGAACGGGAGCGCCGCCTGGGCGCGCAGGTCTTTCGCCTCGTCGGTCTTGCCCAGGGCGTCGGCGATGATCGCGAGCGCCCACTGGTCGTAGCCGCGCTCGAGCGACGAGCCCGGTCGGTCGGCGATGTAGCCCTGGCGCAGCTCCTGGCCGGAGTAGTACCCGACGAGGTTGTGCAGGGCCGGGTACGCCTCGTCGAGGCGGGTGAAGCCGGTGTAGCCCTTCGACAGCGCGTCGGCGACGATCACGGCGGAGCGCTCCCAGCGGACCGTCGGCACGCCCTGCACGAGGCTGGCGAGGTTGGCCGCACCGGACGCGTTCTGGTCGGCGAAGAGGGTGATCAGCGACTGGATCATGTCGCGGTAGAGGGTCGGGTCGACGTAGGCGATCACCGAGTACTTGCGGAAGTCGTCCCACGACGACCAGCCGTCGTAGTACGTGTAGTCGTCGACCTGGTGCACAGCGCCGTCGACGCCGCGGTAGGTGCCGGAGGTGCTGGTGGCGTTGGTCGGCACCGCGAACATCCGGTACAGGTGCGTGTAGAAGAGCTTCTTGAGCGTGCCGTCGGGGTCGCTCTTCGTCGAGGCGGTCACGTCGACGGCGCCCAGGCGGGCGTTCCACGCGGCGGCCGTCTCGGCGCGCACCTGGTCGAAGGTCTTGCCGCCGACCTCGTTGGCCTGGTCGATCTGGGCCTGGGCCGCGCTGATCGGCGAGAGCGTGATGCGCAGTTCGACCTGCGAGCCGGCGGCCGGGTCGAAGGAGATCACCGCGCCGGTGTCGGTGCCGGTGCGGTTCGTGGTCGCGTCGAGCGCCGAGCCGTCTGCCCAGGTGCGCACCGAGGCGACCTTCTGCGCGGTCTCCGCGTAGTACGCCATCGCGTACGAGGCGCCGTTGAAGTTGCCGGCGAAGGTGCCCGAGAGCGCGATGCGGCCGTCGGCGAGCGTCGTCGTGGTGATGGACGACCCCGTGCGGCTGGTGAAGTTGTTGTTCAGGTCGAAGACCAGCGAGGGGGTCTTGCCCGCCGGGAACGTGTAGCGGTGCATCGCGGTGCGGGTCGCGGCGGCGACCTCGGCGTTGATCGTGCCGCCCGGCGCGGTCACGGCGCCGTCGGTGCCGGCGATCTCGCCGAGGCCCACGCGGTAGTAGCCCGGCGTCGCGGCCTCGTCACTGTGCGAGTACGGGTGCGCGTACGAGCCGGTGGAGGGGCGGGCGGAGTAGCCGACCTCGGTCGGGACGACGAGGATGTCGCCGCCGCCTCCCGAACCGCCCACGCCGTCGAGGTTGGTCTGGGTGAAGCCGGCGATCTTCTTCTCGTTGTAGTCGTAGCCGGTGTGGTTGCGGTTCGGCGTGGTGAGGGGGTTCACCTTCGCGAGACCGTTCGGAGCCTGTGCACCCGGGAGGTCGTTGCCGTCGTCGCCCGCCGTGCTCACGAACGGGTCGACGAACGACGTGTAGTCGGTGGCCGCCGGTGCCGCGTCGGGTGCGGCCATCGCGGGCAGGGCCGTGAGACCGGTCCCGGAGGCCACCAGCGCGACAGCGGACGCGACGGCGGCGAGCCGGCCCGCGAACGCGCGGCTCCTCGGATGCGCCGAGGGCGCAAGTGACGTGCGGGGCATGGATGAGCTCCTGGTTCTGGTGAAGGTGTGACCGGATGACCCCGCGTGTGACAGCGCTGTCATGGCAGAGAGCTAACCCTACCGGCGCCGTCTTCGTCAAGCGCCTGCGAGAACCGATAGGGAGGCTATCGATCCTGGATGGAACGAAAGGGGCCCTCGCGGTGTCCTGGAGGCTGCGCGAAAGTGTCCGAAAAGTGAACGCGCCCGCGCCGCCGTCAGCCCCTCACATTTGGACCAAATGTCGGGAATGGCGGCGCCTTTCCCGACATTTGGTCCAAATCTCGGGTGCGAATCGGGGCGCGAATGGGCGTAGCGGGGCGCGCATCCCGGCCACTAGCCTGGCGCCACACCCTCCAGGAGGCGCCATGACGGACCAGCAACCGACTCCCGATCCGGCCGCGGCCGAGAGCGCCGCCGCCTCCCCTGTGCCTGATCCGGCCGACGCGCCTGTCGATGCGGCCGCCACGCCCGAGCCACCCGCCGACGATCCCGGCACCCCCACCCGCGCCGGCTGGGCCACCGCCCTCCTCGTGACGGGAGCCGCCCTCACCCTGATCGCGGGCGGCTTCATCGCGGGGACGATCGCGGCCACCGCCGTCACCGCGGGCACCAGCGGATCCTGCGACGCCGCATCCGTCGCGAACGGCGTCCTGCCCACCATCGTCACCATCTCCGTCACCTCGTCCTCGGGCGGCATAAGCAACGGCAGCGGCCAGATCATCACCGATGACGGCTACATCCTCACCAACAACCACGTCATCTCCCCCGCCGCATCGGGAGGCACGCTGTCCGTCCGGTTCAGCGACGGCCACGACCTCGACGCCCGGCTGATCGGCCGCGACCCGAAGACCGACCTCGCCGTCGTGAAGGTCGACGACGACGAGCCGCTCCCGGTGATCTCCATCGGCGACTCCGGTGGGCTCTCGGTCGGCCAGCCGGTGGTCGCGCTCGGCGCCCCGCTCGGCCTCTCGAGCACCGTCACCGCCGGCATCGTCAGCGCGCTCGGCCGCACCGTCCCCGTCCCGAGCGACGACGATCGCAACGCGGTGCTCGTCGGCGCCATCCAGACCGACGCCTCCATCAACCCCGGCAACTCCGGCGGAGCACTGGTCGACTGCCGCGGCCGGCTGATCGGCGTCAACACCGCGATCGCGACCGTGCCGGGCAGTGGAGGCCAGAGCAGCACGGGCAGCGTCGGCATCGGCTTCGCAGTGCCCGAGTCGTCGGCGATGAGCATCGCGCACGAGCTGATCGAGACCGGGAAGGTCTCGTACCCCACCGCCGGGCTCGAGGTTCTCCCCATCCCGCCCGGCGTCGCCGCGGCGTACGGAATCACCGACGGCCTGTTCGTCCAATCCGTCGAGGCCGGGGGCCCCGCGGCGAGCGCCGGGCTGCGTGCCGGCGATGTCGTCACCACTCTGAACGGCACCCCGGCGAGCAGCGTCGACGTGCTGACCGCCGTGCAGATCACCTCCGACCCGGGCGACGAGGTCGCGATCGGCTACGTCCGCAGCGGCCGAGAACGGGAGGCAACGCTCACGCTGGCCGCGGGGTGAGGTGGCGGGTGCGAGGCCGCTCTCACGCCCCGCGGATGCGCCGCGACAGTTCGGCAGCCGCCTCCCGCACGCGCGCGGCGAGCGCCTCCCACTCCTCCGGCGGCACGTTCTCGCGAGGGAAGGTCACCGCGATCCCCGCGGCGGGCCACCCGGCGTGATCCCGCACCGACACCGCCACGGACGCGAAGCCGGGCGTGACCTCGCCGTCCTCCGTCGCAAATCCGCGGGTCCGCACGTCGGCGAGCACCCGGCGCAGCTCTCCGTAGGAGTGGGGGCCGGCGCCGGTGCGCTCCTCGAAGGCATCGCGGTCCGGGTAGAGGGCGCGCAGCTGCCCGGCCGGCAATGTCGCCAGGAGCGCGCGGCCGCTCGCCGTCAGATGGGCCGGGAGGCGCACGCCGACGTCGGTGACGAGGCGCGGCCGGCGTGGGGCGCGCTCCTCGACGATGTAGACGACGTCGCGGCCGTGCAGCACGGCGACGTGACCGGATTCGCCGATCGCGTCCACGAGGCCGGCGACGATCGGGCGGCCGAGCCGGCTGAGCGGCTGCTGCCGCGAGAACGCGCTCGACAGCTCGTACGCGGCGACGCCCAGCCCGTAGCGCCGTGCCTCGGGGAAGTGCAGGACGAACCCGTGATCGCCGAGCACCGAGAGCAGGTGGTAGACCGTCGAGCGCGGGAGGCCGAGTGCGGTCGCGATGCTCGCGGCGGGTACGGGCCCGCGCTGCGTGGCGAGGTGACCGAGGATGAGCAGCGTGTTCTCGGCGGCGGGGACCTTGCTCATCGGGCCTCCTCGCACGGTCGCTGTCTGGTATCCCGGACAGAGTCGAGTGTACAACCGGCCCGCCGCGGCGGCCCCGCGGCGAGGATCGGAGCATGCTCCTCACCACCGCCCCCGTCATCGTCGGCGCCGCGCCGCTCACCGTCGCGGACGTCGTCGCCGTCGCCCGCCACGACGCCCGCATCGAGCTCGACCCGAACGCGCTCGACGCGGTCCGTGCTTCCCGCGCCATCGTCGAAGGGCTCGCCGACGACGTGGAGCCGCACTACGGCATCTCGACCGGCTTCGGTGCCCTCGCGACCACGTTCATCCCGGCCGAGCGTCGCGCGCAGCTGCAGGCCAGCCTCGTGCGCTCGCACGCCGCGGGCAGCGGCCCGGAGGTGGAGCGGGAGGTCGTCCGCGCCCTCATGCTGCTGCGTCTCGCGACCCTCGCGACAGGCCGCACCGGCGCCACTGCGCGCACGGTCGAGACCTACGCCGCCGTGCTCAACGCCGGCATCACGCCGATCGTGCGCGAGTACGGATCGCTCGGCTGCTCCGGCGACCTCGCCCCGCTCGCCCACTGCGCGCTCGCTGCGATGGGCGAGGGCCAGGTGCGCGTCGACGGCGAGCTGCTGGATGCCGCGGACGCCCTGGCCGCCGCCGGCATCGAGCCGCTCGTGCTCGCCGAGAAGGAGGGCCTCGCGCTCATCAACGGAACCGACGGGATGCTCGGGATGCTGTCGCTCGCGCTGCACGACCTCCAGCGCCTCCTCACCACGGCCGACATCGCCGCCGCCCTCAGCGTCGAGGCTCTGCTCGGCACCGACGCCGTGTTCGCCGACGACCTGCAGCGACTGCGCCCCCAGGTCGGCCAGGCGGTCTCGGCGGGCAACCTGCGCGCCCTGCTCGCCGGCTCCCCCCTCGTCGCGAGCCACAAAGGTCCCGAGTGCACGCGGGTGCAGGATGCGTACTCCCTCCGCTGCTCGCCCCAGGTGCACGGCGGCGCGCGCGACACGGTCGCCCACGCGACGATGGTCGCCGAGCGCGAGCTGGCCTCCGCGGTCGACAACCCGGTGCTGACACTCGACGGCCGGGTGGAGTCGAACGGCAACTTCCACGGCGCGCCCGTCGCGTACGTGCTCGACTTCCTGGCGATCGTGGTGGCGGATGTGGCGAGCATGTCCGAGCGCCGCACCGACCGCTTCCTCGACCCGGCCCGCAACCAGGGGTTGCCGCCGTTCCTCGCCCACGAGGTGGGGGTCGACTCCGGGCTGATGATCGCGCAGTACACCGCCGCGGGCATCGTCTCCGAGCTCAAGCGCCTCGCGGCTCCGGCATCGGTCGACTCCATCCCGTCGTCCGCCATGCAGGAGGACCACGTGTCGATGGGCTGGGCCGCGGGTCGCAAGCTCCGCCGCGCGGTGGACGGCCTCACCCGGGTGCTCGCGATCGAGGTGCTGACCGCCTCCCGCGGCGCCGACCTGCGCGCGCCGCTGACGCAGGGCCCGGCGACCGGAGCCGTGACCGCCGCGCTGCGGGAGCAGGTCGCGGGCCCAGGCCCCGACCGCTACCTGTCCCCTGAGATCGAGGCCGCGGTCGCGCTCGTCGCATCCGGTGCCCTCCGCGACGCCGCCGACGCCGCCCTCCCCACCCCCCTCACCTGACCACTGCCCGCGAGCACAGGAAAAGTGCTCGAAACACGGCCTCGCGCGAGCACTTTTCCTGTGCTCGGCGGCCAGAAGACGATGACGAAGGAGACGCAGAATGGACGGAGCGAGACCAGTGCGCGCGGCGCGCGGCACGGAGCTGAGCGCCAAGAGCTGGCAGACGGAGGCCCCGCTGCGGATGCTCATGAACAACCTCGACCCCGACGTGGCCGAGCGCCCCGATGACCTCGTCGTGTACGGCGGCACCGGCCGGGCCGCCCGCAGCTGGGAGGCGTTCGACGCGATCGTCGAGACCCTCCGCGACCTCGAAGCGGACGAGACTCTGCTCGTGCAGTCGGGCAAGCCGGTCGGCGTGTTCCGCACCCACGAGTGGGCGCCGCGCGTGCTGATCGCCAACTCGAATCTCGTCGGCGACTGGGCGACGTGGCCCGAGTTCCGCCGCCTGGAGGCGCTCGGCCTCACGATGTACGGCCAGATGACCGCCGGATCGTGGATCTACATCGGCTCGCAGGGCATCCTGCAGGGCACGTACGAGACGTTCGGCGCGGTCGCCCGCAAGCTCGCCGCCCGGCGGGGCGGGCACGACGAGCAGGGTGATGGCACGCTCGCCGGCACTCTCACCCTGACCGGTGGATGCGGCGGGATGGGCGGCGCGCAGCCGCTCGCCGTCACGCTGAACGGCGGCGCGGTGCTGATCGTCGACGTCGACCGCGCCCGCCTGCAGCGCCGCGTCGACCACGGCTACCTCGACGAGCTCGCCGACGACATCGACGACGCCGTCACCCGTGCCGTCGAGGCGAAGGACGAGGGTCGCGCCCTCTCCGTCGGCCTGGTGGGCAACGCCGCCGAGGTGTTCCCCGAGCTGCTGCGCCGCGGCGTCCCGATCGACATCGTGACCGACCAGACCAGCGCCCACGACCCGCTCAGCTACCTGCCTGTGGGCGTCACGGTCGAGGAGTGGCACGATCGCGCCGCCGCGGATCCCGAGGCGTTCACCGACGCGGCCCGTGCCTCCATGGCGGCCCAGGTGGAGGCCATGGTCGGCTTCCTCGACGCCGGTGCCGAGGTCTTCGACTACGGCAACTCGATCCGCACGGAGGCACAGCTCGGCGGCTACGACCGTGCGTTCGACTTCCCCGGGTTCGTCCCGGCCTACATCCGCCCGCTCTTCGCCGAGGGCAAGGGCCCGTTCCGCTGGGCGGCACTTTCGGGTGATCCGGCGGACATCGCGGCGACCGACCGCGCCGTGCTGGAGCTCTTCCCGGAGGACGAGCACTTGCGCCGCTGGATCACGCAGGCCGGCGAGAAGGTCCCGTTCGAGGGCCTCCCGGCGCGTATCTGCTGGCTCGGCTACAAGGAGCGGCACCTCGCGGGCCTCAAGTTCAACGAGATGGTCGCCTCCGGCGAGCTGAGCGCCCCGGTCGTGATCGGCCGCGACCACCTCGACTCGGGTTCGGTCGCGTCCCCGTACCGGGAGACCGAGTCGATGGCCGACGGCTCCGACGCGATCGCCGACTGGCCGCTCCTGAACGCCCTGCTCAACACCGCCTCGGGCGCGACCTGGGTCTCGCTGCACCACGGCGGCGGCGTCGGGATCGGCCGCAGCATCCACGCCGGCCAGGTGATCGTCGCCGACGGCACCGCGCTGGCGGCCGAGAAGATCGAGCGCGTGCTGACCAACGACCCCGGCACCGGAGTCATGCGACACGTGGATGCGGGCTACGAGCGGGCGGTGGAGGTCGCCGACGAGCGCGGTCTGCGGGTCCCGATGCGCGAGCACGCCGAGCGGGAGCACGCGGCCCGGGAGCGCGAGGCCCACTGATGCCGCGCGCGACGCTGCTCACCGGCATCGGCGAACTCGTCACATTCGACCCGGCGCACGACGGGCCCCTCGGCCTGGTGCACGACGGCGCGATCTTCAGTGTGGACGGGCACGTCGAGTGGACCGGGCCCTCCGCGAGCGCTCCCCTCGGCGATGCCGACGAGGTGCACGACGCGCGTGGCGCAGCGGTGATCCCGGGCTTCGTCGACAGCCACACGCACCTCGTGTTCGCCGGAGATCGCGCGGGGGAGTTCGAGGCGCGGATGGCCGGGCGACCGTATTCCGCTGGTGGCATACGCAGCACCGTCGCGGCGACGCGAGCCGCCTCCGAAAGCGAAATGCGTAACCAGCTCAACTGGTTCGCTAGCGAGTTGCGCGCCCAGGGCACCACGACCTTCGAGGTGAAGAGCGGCTACGGCCTCACGGTCGGCGACGAGGAGCGCTCCCTGCGTCTGGCGCGGGAGGTCACCGCCGAGACGACATTCCTCGGAGCGCATGTGGTCCCGCCCGAGTACGCCGATCGTCCCGATGAGTACGTCGCCCTGGTCGTCGGGCCGATGCTCGACGCCTGCGCCCCTCACGCCCGCTGGATCGACGTCTTCTGCGAGACCGGCGCGTTCGACCCTGACCAGACGCGCCGCATCCTCACCTCCGGAGCGGACCGCGGGCTCAGTCTGCGGCTGCACGCCAGCCAGCTCGCGCCGGGCGACGGCGTGGCCCTCGCGGTCGAGCTGGGCGCCGCCGCCGTCGACCACTGCACGTACCTCACCGAGCGCGATGTGGAGGCCCTGGCCGGGTCGACCACCGTCGCCGGCCTCCTCCCGGGCGTCGAGTTCTCGACCCGGCACCCGTATCCCGACGCCCGCCGCCTGCTCGATGCGGGCGTGCGCGTGGCGCTCGCGAGCGACTGCAACCCGGGCTCCTCCTTCACGTCGTCGATGGCGTTCTGCATCGCCGTCGCCGTGCGCGACATGGGCATGACCGTGCCGGAGGCGTTGCGAGCCGCGACCCTCGGTGGTGCGGAGTCCCTGCGCCGGGACGACGTCGGTCACCTGCGTGCTGGCGCCCGCGCCGATTTCGTGGTGCTCGACGCACCTTCGTACGTGCACCTCGCCTACCGTCCCGGCGTGCCGCTGGTGGCGCGGACGGTCATCGGCGGCGCGTAAGCCGCCCATCGACCGGCCGGCTCAGGAGGTGCGCGACGCCACTCCGGCAGCTGCCTCCAGCACCAGCAGTGCCGCCAGGCGTACGGTTCGCTCGTCGGCGGCGTCGGCCGTGGCATCCACCTCGGCGATGTCGAGCGACCACACGAGGGGGGACGCTGCGGCCAGGCGGGCGACCCGGCGCAACTCCCACGCGGCGAGGCCACCGGGCACGGAGGCCGGGCACCCCGGAGCCACCGAGCGGTCGCACACGTCCACGTCGAGATCCACGTGCACCGGACCTCCCGCCGCCCCCGCGATCTCCAGCGCCTCCGCAATCACGTCCTCCCAGGGCCGCCCGTGCAGTGCATCGCGCGTCACGACCGTGATGCCGAGGTCGGCCGCACGCCGCGTGTATTCGGCGGAGTTGGCGAAGTCCGCGATGCCGATCTGGACGATGCGCGCACCCGCGAGCCCGGCCTCCACCAGCCGCCGCACGGGCGACCCGTTCGAAACCCCGTCGCGCAGATCGTGGTGGGCGTCGAGCGTGATCAGCCCGGCCGTTCCGAGGTCGGAATCGTACGCGCCCAGCGCGGCGGGAACGGTCAGCGCGTTGTCCCCGCCGACCGCGACGGTCAGGGTCGAGCGGGCGACGGCCGCGCGCATGGCGGTGGTCGCGCGCGCCTCCCCCTCCTCGCCATCCGGCTCGGCCACATCCCCCGCGTCGGTCAGCCGGAGCCCCTCGACGGCGAGCCCCGCGGCGTGCTCCGAGTAGCGGCGCAGGGCCGCGCGCACGGCGGCCGGCGTCGCGTGTGCTCCCGTCGCCGACAGCGAGGTGCGCCAGGTCGGGATGCCGAGCAGCGTCAGGTCCGCGCGCTCCCCCTCCGGCAGCGCGTCGAACCCCGGCCAGTCACCGGCCCGGGGCCACAGGGGATCGACGGACAGCGCGCTGGTGCTCATAGCGCGACGATACCGAGCGGGGGACGCGCGGGCCGATGAGCCCGCGCATCCCCCGTCTGGGATCCCGGACGATGTGTCGATCGCCCGGGACGCTCTCAGAGCTGCTGGCCGCCCGCGGGCGGGGTGAACACCGGCGGCTGCGGGCCGGAGACCGGCACGACGCCGCCGGTCTCGCTCGGGCCTCCCGTGACGGGCTCGCCCGCGCCGGGTCCACCCGTCGAGCCGTTGCCGCCACCG
This sequence comes from Leifsonia naganoensis, assembly GCF_013410615.1. Lineage (NCBI taxonomy): Bacteria > Bacillati > Actinomycetota > Actinomycetes > Micrococcales > Microbacteriaceae > Leifsonia > Leifsonia naganoensis. The sequence goes on along the minus strand of NZ_JACCHJ010000001.1, from coordinate 2,332,304 downwards.
TCGCCGCGCTTCGCTGCCCGCCTCGCCTCGCGGCGCTCGCGCCATCCCATCACCAGGTTGTAGAGGGTCGGCAGCACGACCAGCGTCAGCACCGTGGAGGAGATCAGACCGCCGATCACGACGATCGCCAGCGGCTGCGAGATGAAGCCGCCGTGCCCGGTGAGGCCGATCGCCATCGGGGTGAGCGCCGCGATGGTCGCGAGCGCCGTCATCAGGATGGGGCGCAGACGGCGGGAGGCGCCGTGCACGACGGCCTCCGCGACCGAGAGCCCTCGCCTGCGGTACTGGTTCACCAGGTCGATGAGCACGATCGCGTTGGTCACCACGATGCCGATCAGCATCAGCACGCCGATGAGGGAGGCGACGCCGAGCGGGATGCCCGAGACGATCTGCAGCAGGATGGCGCCGGTCGCCGCGAACGGCACCGAGACCAGCAGGAGGACCGGCTGGAGGAGCGAGCGGAATGTCGCCACCATCACGATGTAGACGATCAGGATGGCCGCCAGCAGCGCGAGGCCGAGCTGCGCGAAGGCGTCGGTCTGGCTCGACGAGACGCCGCCGATCTTCGCCGTCGCACCCTCCGGCAGGTCCGCCTTGGCGAGGGACTTGGTCACGTCTCCGCTCGCGACGGAGAGGTTGTCGGTCGCAGGAGTCGCCGTCACGGTGGAGGTGCGCAGGCCGCGCTCGGAGGTGACCGTCGCCGGCCCCTTCGCCTCTTCGACGGTCGCCAGCGTGCTGAGCGGCACGACACCCGTCGCGGTCGGGATCTGCAGGTCCGCGAGCGCGGCGACGGTCGTCGGCGCGTCCGAGTTCTGGATGTAGATCGTCAGCGTCGTGTTGTCGATCGCGACCGTTCCGGCCTGGGTCGGCTGCATCGCCTGCGAGACGATGGTGCCGACGGCGACCTCGCTGAGGCCCGCCTCCGCCGCCTTGGTGCGGTCGACGGTCACCGCGATGTACGGCAGCGACGCGCTCAGGTTGTCGGTGACCTGCTTGAGCGACGAGTGCTTCTTCAGCTCGGCGACGACCGAGTCGGTCGCCGTCTGCAGCTCCTCGCTCGTGCTCGCGGTGATGTCCACCTCGATGTCGCTGGAGGCGCCGAACCCGCTCTGCGACGACACCTGGATGGTGCCCTGGTCCTTGATGGAGCCGAGCTCGCTCTCGATGGTGTTCTGCAGCTTCTCCTGATCGGCGTCCGGGTCGGTCGTGATCGAGAAGGTCGTGCCGCCTCCACCGCCCCCGGCGAACGCGTCGCGGAGGGAGGAGCCGCTGGAGCCGATCGACACCTGCACGGTCTCGACGCCCTTCGTGTCGAGCAGCTTCTGCTCGACGGACTTCGCGGCGTCGTCCTTCGCCTGCAGGCTCGCGCCGGGCTCCAGGGTCTGCGTGATCGTGAGCGAGTTCTGGCCGCTCGCGCCAAGGAAGTTCGTCTTCATCAGCGGAGCGAGGAAGCCGGTCCCGATCAGGACGACGAGCGCGATGATCATCGTGATCGCCGAGTGCTTCAGCGTCCAGCGGATGATCGGCAGGTAGCCCTTCTGCAGGCGCGACGGGTGCTCGAGCTCGTCGTGACCGGAGGCCGCTGCCTCCTCGACGGTCAGGTGCGCCGCCTCGTCGTCGGCCGCGCCGCCCTCGTGCTTGCGAGCCTTCGGTGCACGCAGGAACCAGTAGGCGAGCACCGGCACGATGGTCAGCGCCACGAGCAGCGACGAGAGCAGCGCGATCGTCACGGTGAGCGCGAACGGGCGGAACAGCTCGCCCGTCACATCGCCGACGAACGCCAGCGGCAGGAACACCGCCACGGTCGTGATGGTGGAGGCGGTGATCGCGCCCGCGACCTCCCGGACCGCGCGGACGATCGTGACCGCCCGGTCGGCGCCGGGCACCAGTTGTCTCTTGATGTTCTCGATGACGACGATGGAGTCGTCGACCACGCGGCCGATCGCGATCGTCAGCGCGCCGAGCGTGATGATGTTGAGCGTGTAGCCCGTCGCCCACATCACGACGAACGTGATGAGCACGCTGGTCGGGATGGAGATCGCGGTCACCAGCGTGGAGCGCACCGACAGCAGGAACACCAGGATGACGATGACCGCCATCAGGAGGCCGAGCAGTCCCTCCTCGGTGAGCGAGTTGATCGACTGGGTGATGAACGGCGCCTGGTCGAACACGACGGTGATCTTCGCGTCGGAGCCGAGCTTCTTCTGGAGGTCGGGGATGAGCTCCGTCACGCCGTGCGAGACCTCGACGGTGTTGGCGGAGGGGAGCTTCGTGACCGCGATCGTGAGCGCCGGCTTGCCGTCGACGCGCGAGATGGAGGTGATCGGGTCGTCGGTCTCCGCGACCGTGGCGACGTCGCCGATGGTGGGCGGGGTGGTCGGCTCGGCTGCGGCGGCGGCTGCGGCCGCGGCCGCGGCTGCAGCGGATCCCGACGCACCGGTCGCGCCGGTCGTGGCCCCGGTCGCACCAGTGGCGCCGGTCGCACCCGTCGCGCCGGATGCCCCGGAACCGGACGCGCCCGCGCCCGCCGTCGCGCTCCGCACAAGCGGCAGCGCCGCGATGTCGTCGACCGACGTGAGCTGCTTGCCCGACTGGATGGAGAGGGTCTTGCCGTCCTCGGTGATCGAGCCGCCGGGGAGCAGCACGCCGTTCTGCTGCAGCGCGTCCTTCACGGCCGAGCTGCTCAGTCCCGCCGCCGCGAGCTTCGCCGCGTCCGGGGTGATGGTGATGCGCTGGCCGACCTCGCCGACGAGCTGCGCGTCGTTGACGCCCGTGACGTCCTTGAGGTCCGGGAGGGCGAGCTTCGTGATGTCGTCGGAGAGCGTCCGCTGGTCGCCGTTGCTGCTGACCGCGAGCTGGATCACCGGGAGGTCGTCGATGCTGCCCGAGACCACCTGCGGCTCGACGCCCGAGGGGAGGTTCGACTTGATCTGGTTGATCGCGCGGTCGATCTTCTGCTCGGCGGTCGCCAGGTCGGTGCCGTAGGTGAACTTCGCCGTGATGATCGACTGGTTCGTGCTGCTCACCGAGGAGGTGCTCTCGAGGTCCGGCACACCCTGGATGGCGGCCTCGACCGGGGTGCTCACGTCGTTGTTCACGACTTCCGGGGACGCGCCGGGGTAGGTCGACACGACGGCGAGCTGCGGGAAGGAGATCGACGGGATCAGTTCCTGCTTGAGATTGGCCAGCGCGAGACCGCCGAACACGGCCGCCACGATGGTGACGAGCGCGATCAGCGCGCGGTTCTTCATGCTGAGCACAGCGAGAAAGTGCACGGATGTTCCCCTCAGCGGGTGTGGATGCGGACGTGCGGCATCGATGACGCAGGTCCAGCATCTCATTGCACAAGGTGCAAGTTCCTCATGCCGTGGTACTACTTCGCGGCGGAGCCTCCACCCGCGCCCACCCGGCCGGCGCGCAGCCCGCGGATCACGACCGCGACGCCCGTCCGGAGGCTGGACGCGAAGTCGAGCCGGTACCGGGCGAGCTCCGGGTCGAGCGCGTAGGCCTCTGCCATCCCGGGCGACACCCGGCAGCTTGACCAGACGCCGCCGATGGCGAGCGTGACCGCCCCGACGAACACGAGGGCGTCGGACTCGTCGCTGCCGATCCAGGGCGCTGCCAGCGCGGCCAGCCGCGCCGCCGAGGTGAGCATCCCCCGCTTGTAGGCCCGGGCGACCTCCCCCGAGATGTTGTGCTCCAGGATGCCCGGAGCGCTCGCGCAGAGCTCGGCCAGCACCGGCCGCTCGGCCACCGTCTCGGCCACCGCGGCGGCGAGGGAGCCGGCCGAGCGCTCGGGCGTCGCCGCGAGACGCTCCTCCAGGGCATCGAGCCACTCGCGGAACTCGCGGTCGTAGAGGTCGAGCAGCACGGCCTCGCGCGACTCGAAGTAGCGCAGCACGTTCGACTTGGCGAGACCGACGCGCCTCGCCAGCTCGTTGAGGCTCAGGTCGGCGACGCGGGTGTCGCCGAGCATCGCGCGGGCGGCGCTCAGGATGTCCTCCCGGCGCTGCGCGCGCTGCTCGACGCTGCGCGCCCGGCTGAACGTCGCCTGTGACACCGGGAACCCCCTTGCTAACAGACCATCGGTCTATTACTGTCCGTAACAGACCACCGGTTCATTATTTCACGATCAGCCGGACATCCACGGCACGACGGAGGATCTCATGTACACCGTTCCCGACCAGACCGGACGCAACATCGTCGTGACCGGTGCCAACAGCGGCACGGGAAAGGAGGCGACGACCCGGCTCGCCGCGGCCGGCGCGCGCGTCACGATGGCCGTGCGCTCGCTCGACAAGGGCGAGTCCGCGCGCCGTGACATCCTGGCTCGCGTGCCCGGCGCTCAGCTGGAACTGCGCCGCATCGACCTGGCCGATTTCGCGAGCGTCCGCGCCTTCGCCGAGGGGATGCTGGCCGACGGCGAGCGCATCGACACCCTGGTCAACAACGCCGGCGTCATGGTCCCGCCGAAGCGGACGGTGACCGTCGACGGGCACGAACTGCAATGGCAGAGCAACTTCCTCGGCCCGTTCCTGCTGACGAACCTGCTGCTGCCGCGCATCCTGGAATCGCCGTCGCCGCGCGTCGCGACGATGTCGAGCGGCACGGCGAACTTCGGCGGCATCCATTTCGACGACCTCGACTCCGAGCGGCGCTACCGCGCCGGCCGCGCGTACGCGCAATCCAAGCTCGCCGACCTGCTGATGGCCCTCCACCTCGCCGCGCTCTCGGAGGAGCACGGCTGGGGTCTCCTCAGCACCGCAGCGCACCCCGGCTACACCCGGACGAACCTGCAGACGGCAGGACGCAATCTCGCGCGGAGCGAGGACAAGGCCCTGCAGCCCTCGCGGCGCACCCTCCTCCCCTCGCAGGGGGTCGAGCAGGGAGCGGAACCCCTGCTTTTCGCCGCCGCCGATCCCACCGCCGCGCAGGGCGCGTACTACGGACCCGACCGCTGGGCCCTGACCGGCCCGACCCACCGGGCCGCCCTGCCCCGCAGCGCCCGTGGGCGCGACCTGCCCGCTTCACTCTGGGCGGTCGCCGCGAGCCGGACAGGAGTGGACGCTCAGACCACGTTGGGCAGCGCCGCCGCGTCGTAATACGGCGCCGGCTCGTTCGCCGCGACGGCCCACGCCCGCTTCAGCGCGGCGAACGCGCGCTCGGTCTCGTCCACCGAATAGGTGATCGGAATGCGCAACGACCGCTCGAACGCGCCGTCGAGCCCGAACCGGGGGCCGGCCGCGATCAGCAGGCCGTGGTTGCGCGCGGCGAGCGCGAGCGCGGAGCTGACGGGGGCGCCGATCCCGACCCAGGCGGCGAGACCGCCGTGCTGGGTGGGCATCGTCCAGTCGGGGAAGGTGGAGGCGATCAGCCGCCGCACGGTGTCGCGCCCCTCCCGCAGCTGCGTGCGCCGCTCCTCCACGATCTCCGGGATCTGCGGCAGCATCCGTGCGACCACCAGCTGCTCGATCATCGGCGTGCCGAGGTCGGTGGACGGCTTGGCGGCGATCAGGCGCTGCACGAGCGGGCGGTCGGCGCGGATCCAGCCGATACGCAGACCGCCCCAGAGGCTCTTGCTCGCCGAGCCGATGAGCAGCACGGGCGCTCCGCCGGCCGCGCGCTCCGCGTAGACGGGCATCGGGAGGTGCTCGCCCCGGCGGTCGATGTCCAGGTCGCCGGTGGTCTCGTCCGCGACGACGATCGTCCCCTGCGCCGCCGCCGCCGCGAGCACGCGCTCCCGGGTGGCCGGCGACATGGAGGCGCCGGTGGGGTTGTGGAAGTCGGGGATGAGGTACGCCAGCGCAGGATTCGCGCGACGGATCGTCTGCTCGATCGCGTCCGCATCCCACCCGTCGTCCTCGGTGCCCAGTGCGTGCGGGCCCTCCTCCGGTGGCGTCACCGTGATGGGGACGAGGCGGGCTCCCGCGAGCCGTAACGCCTCGGTGGCGTGCGGGTAGGTCGGCATCTCGACCAGCGCGCGGTCGCCGCGGCCGAGGAAGGTGCGGGCGATCAGCGCGATCGCCTGCTGCGCGCCGACGGTCACGAGCACCTGGTCCGGGTCGGTCGGGAGGCCGCGCTCGGTGTAGCGGGCGGCGATCGCGGCGCGCAGGTGCGGGAGGCCGACCGGGTCGTACCCGGAGTCGGGGAGGAAGTGCGGCAGCTCCTCGGCGGCGGCGCGCGCCGCGGCCGGGAGGGCGGTGGCCGCGGGCAGGGCAGCCTTCGTGAAGTCGAGCATCCCGTCGCCGCCACCGGTGGGCAGCGCCAGTGCCGGGCCGGGGAGCCGCGCGACGCTGCCGGAGCCGCGGATGCTGTCGACGAAGCGGCCCTCGCGCAACTGCCGGTAGGCGGCCGCGACCGTGGTGCGGCTGAGGCCGAGGCGGCCCGCCAGATCGCGCTCGGCCGGCAGGCGGGTGCCGATCGGGATGCGGCCGTCGAGCACCAGCAGGCGCACGCGGTCGGCCAGTTCCTGATACTGCGAGCCGGTTCCACGCCACTGACCGAGCAGGGTCTCCAATGAGCGGGCGGTGAGCTGGGGATCCGACATGCATGCCACCTTAACCGAATTGGCATCTTGATGGAAGGCCAATCGAGCGATTGGATTGTGAAGGTGACCACTCGACTCCTCCTGACCCGGCGCCTCGTCCAGCTGCTGATCGGCCTCTTCCTCTACGGGATGGCCATCGCGCTGATGGTGCGCGCCGCGATCGGGGTGTCGCCGTGGGACGTGCTCGCGCAGGGCCTCTCGATCCACAGCGGCTGGGCGTTCGGACTGATCACCAACGTGGTCGGCCTCGCCGTGCTGCTGCTCTGGATTCCGCTGCGCCAGCGCCCCGGTCTCGGCACGGTGCTCAATGTGCTGCTCGTCGGGCCGAGCGCGCAGTTCGGCCTGTGGGTCATCCCACAGCAGACGGAGCTGTGGGCGCAGATCCTGGTGTTCGTCGCAGGCCTCGCCCTGCTCGCGGTGGCGACCGGCCTCTACATCGGAGCCCAGCTCGGGCCGGGCCCGCGCGACGGCCTGATGACGGGTCTCCACGCCCGCACCGGCTGGCCGATCTGGGCCGTGCGGACGGGCATCGAGATCGTGGTGCTCATCATCGGCTGGTTCCTCGGCGGCAATGTCGGCATCGGAACGCTCGCCGAGGCGCTGCTGATCGGACCGCTCTGCGCCATCACCATCCCGTTCTTCGCCATCCGGCTGCCGCGGCTCGCTGCAACGGCCGCGCCGCTGGAGGGCGAACTCGAAGGCACGGCCGTGCAAGGGGCCGGCCTTCGGGACGAGCAGGATGCCGCGCGTGTCGACGTGCGCGACGGCATCCTGCTCGAGTCCGATGCCGCCGCCCGCGGCCGGTTCGCCGACCACGCCGACGGCCCGCTCGTCCGGCGGGTGCAGCCGGATCGCGCGCCGGCCGAGCGTGCAGAGGCCGGCGACGCGGCGGAGGAGGCGCGCCCCTCCCGCATCATCGCCGCGCACTGGCTCGACGACCGCCTGAACGGGCGCACCCGCACCCGCCGCGCCTAACTCCGCCCGCGCCCTCTCGATGCAGCCCCGGCGACGGGAGTACGGTGCGTCGAGTGCGGGGGAGGCGGAGCGGACTGGCGGTCTACGTCGCCGCGGCGTGCCTCCTGCGGGGCGCCGACGCAGCGGCGGTCATCGGCGTCGTACTGCTCGCGCAGCAGCACCGTCTCGGTGCCGGAACCGGCCTGCTCGCGGCGTGCATCACCCTGCCGCATCTGCTCGGTCCGGTCGCCGCGCAGCTGCTGGATAGAACGCACGCCAAGCGCGCCGTGCTCGCCGCGGCGGGCGCCCTCTACGGGCTGGCGCTGGCCGTCGCCGTTCCTGCGATCGGTACCGCGCCGTGGCTCGGCGCGATCGCCCTCCTGGTCGCCGGCGCGGCCGGTCCGCTCCTGACGGGAGGGATGAGCAGCCAGCTCGCCGGGATCGTCGGCGGCGACGCCGTCGCGCAGCGCCGCGCTCAGAGCGTCGACGCCGCCACCTACGGCATCGCGGGCACGGCCGGCCCCGCGGCGATCGGTGCCATCGCGGCGACGGCCGGTCCTGCCGTCGCCGTGGTCTGCGCGGCTACGGCCGCCCTCGTCGGCGCCGCGCTGGTACTGCTGCTCCCCCGGCCCGACCGGGAGGGCCGCGACCACCCGGCCCCCGCCGTCAACATCCTGCAGGCCATCGGGATGCTCGTGCGCGTGCCCGGGCTGCGGCGCACCACGGTGGCGACAGCGGTGACCGCGATCCCGCTCGGAGCCGTCCCGTTGATCGCGGTGGCGACGGCCGCCTCCCTGGCGCAGCCTCCCGCGCAATCCGCGACGCTGACGGCGGCGTACGGCTTCGGCAACCTCGCGGTCTCCCTCGTGCTGATCGCCGTCCCCCTCCGCGGCGAGGCCGACCGGCTCGTGCTACGCGGGACGCTCGGGGTGCTCGGGATGCTGGCGGCCGGCCTCCTGGCCCTCACCTTCCCGCTCGCCATCGTGGTGTACGCCGCGCTCGGCGCGGCGACCGGGGTGCTGTTCACGGCCAGTCTCGCGGCGCGCACCGCGTACGCGCCGCACGGCGCTGAAGCCCAGGTGTTCGTCACGATGGCCGGCATCAAGGTCGGCTTCTCGTCGCTGGGCGCCGCGCTCGTCGGCGTGCTGCTGCCGCTCGGCTCGACCGCACTCTTCGCCGGGTCCGCGCTGCTCGTGCTCGCGACCGCCGCCGCCTTCGTGCTCGATCGCCGCCTCTCGCGCTGAGCCGCGCGCGCCTCAGCGCCACCGAGACGGCACGAATTCGCGCGAAAAGCGCCGAGGAGGCGGACAATCCGCCTCCTCGGCGCTCGCCGGACGCCTACGCGAGGTGGGCGGCGGCGTACACGCGGAGGGCGTCGCGGACGAACTCCGCCCCCTCCGCCCCTCCGTAGTTCGCGCCGAAGCGCGGGTCGGCGACGTACATGTCACCGAGGCCGTTCAGGTAGGCGGCCGGCGGACCGCCCGCTCCATAGCCGGGGGTGCCGGGCACGTCGGCCAGCCATTCGGCGTGCCGCCGAGCGAGCGCCTGTGCCTCCGCCGACTCCGGCGCGACGCCGCTCGACGCGGCGGAGATCCAGTCGGCGGCGAGCCGCTCCTGGCGCTCCTTCCACCCCTGGCGCTCCTCCGGCGTCATCCCGCGCCACCACCGGTCGGACGCCGCGTACGCCTCGCGTCCCCAGCGCTGTTCGACCTCCTCCTTGTACTGGGTGTGGTCGAACCCGTCGAACATCTCTTCAGCCATGATCTCCGCTCCTCTCTCCACGGCGTGAATGGTCGTCTCGACCGACGCGATCTGCCGCGCCAGCCTGTCCTGCTCGCCGCGCAGCCAGCCGAGGTGGTCGCGCAGCGCCGGCACCGCATCCTCCCGGTCCGCGAGCACCCGGGCGATGGCCGGCAGGCCGAGTCCCAGGTCGCGCAGCAGCAGGATGCGTTGCAGCCGCACGAGGGAGTCCCGGTCGTAGAACCGGTAGCCGTTGGCCCCGACGCGGCTCGGCCGCAGCAGACCGATGTCGTCGTAGTGCCGCAGCGTCCGGCTCGTCGTGCCGGTCATGCGGGAGATGTCCTGGATGGACCAGTCCATGCGCGGCTCCTCTCTCGTGTGCACGGAGATCACGCTAGATCTTGACGTTACGTCAAGGTCAAGCGGGCGGGGCAGACCCGGAGCAGGATGTCGGTGCCCGCCCGGATGCGCCGTCGCACCGTTCTGTTAGCGTGGCCCACGGGGGCGATCGCGCCTCCGGCAAACCGTGGAAAGGCGTGCGACCGTGACGACACCTGGCATCCGGAACAGTGCGATCGGCGGGTGGGCCCCGCGCGTGCTCATCGGGGCGGTGATCCTCGCAGCGCTGCTCTCGATCGGATTCGTGCTCTTCGGCGTGAGCGGCGAGACCCTCGGCCGCGTGATCGCGACCAACATCACCCTGGTCGTCTTCGCCCTGCTGGTGTGGCTCGACTCGCTCATCGGCCGGTTCCGCCCCTCCTGGTTCGAGCTGTCCTCGCTCGCGGCCGACGCCTACCTGCTCCTGCTCTGGATCGGGATCATCTGGCTCAGCCCGTTCACGGTCGGCGACCAGTTCGGCGCCTTCTTCCTCGGCATCGGCACCCTGCTGTGGGTGCGCGCGATGCTCGGGCTCGGCGACCTCCTGCGCCTGATCTGGAACCGCTGGCGCAGCCGCCCGACCGACATCTTCGCGGTCGTCGCGCTGGTCGCGCTCGCCCTCATCGCGGTGCTCGTCACCCTCCCGGCTCCGCACTCGCTGAACACCCTGTGGGACTACGAGTTCTACGGCCGCGTCATCGGCGCGATCAGCATCGTCGCCGGCGTCTGCTTCGTGCTGGTGCCGTTGTGGGGACTGCTCGGCTCGCGCGAGCAGCGTGCGGCCGGCCACGCGACGCCCGGCTACGCGGCGGCGGGCTACGCTCCCGCCGGCTACCCGCAGGCCGGCTACGGCCAGCCGATCCCGGCCGCTCCCGCGTTCACGGCGCAGGCTCCGGGAGGCTACGCGCAGACTCCGGGAGGCTTCCCTCCCGCTCCGCAGGCGGCTCCGGCCCCGGCGGCACCCGCCGAGGCCGCCGCTCCCGCCGCACCGGCTGCACCGGCCGCCGCCGCTCCGTCACCCGCTCCGGTCGCCGAGGCACCCGTGCCGGCAGCACCGCCGACTCCGGCCTCCGCGACCACGTCCGCCCCGCAGCGCCCGCTCGCCTGGCCCCACTTCACCGACGGCACACCGCTGGCCGCCGGCCCGGACGGCCGCCCCGACTTCGCCGCGGTGCCCGCCGGCAAGCAGCTCGGCTGGCCCCTGCACGTCGACGGCACTCCCGTCCCCGCCGCGCCGGACGGCACCCCGCTCTACCGCTGACACCCCCGAGAGGTGAGTCGTTGCGGGTGCGCACCCCTGCGGACCCGCAACGACTCACCTTTCGCGCGTCCGGGAAGAGGTGCGAGGGTGTTGGCGTTGCGGTTCAGGCAACCACTTGGAACAACACGAGGAGAGCGGATGAGCGCCACGGAGACGGCACCGACCACGACACCGGATGACGGACTCGTCATCCGCCTGGCCGACCCGGCGGAGTACGCGGCCATCGGCGAGCTCAGCTACGCGGCCTACCGCAACGACTACACGATCAGCGACGGCTACCGCGCCCAACTGCTCGACACGGCCGGTCGCACCGACGAGTACGAGATCTGGGTCGCGGCGGATGCCGACGGCACCCTCGTCGGCACCGTCTCCATCCTGCGAGACGGCTACCACCTGGGCGGCGCGCTGCGCGACGGCGAACTCTACTTCCGGCTGCTCGCCGTGAGCCCCGACGCCCGGCGCCGCGGGATCGGCGCACGCCTCACCGCATTCACGCTCGACGAGGCCCGTCGCCGCGGCTACCGGGCCGTGGCCCTCAACAGCGGCGAGCACATGACCGGCGCCCACGCCCTGTACACCAGCCTGGGCTTCGCCGCCGATCCCGAGCGCGACATCCACATCCACGACGACGGCCAGGCGATCACCGTCCACCTGTTCACGCGCGCGGTCTGAGCCCGGGAGCCCGCGCTCCCGGACCCGAGCACTCGCGGCTTACGGGTACAGGCCCCGCAGCCGGTGCGCTTCGGCGACCCGCTCCACGGCGAGCGCCGTCGCGGCCGCGCGCAGCGTGAGGTCGCGCGAGCGGGCGGAGGCGAGCACGTCGCGCCAGGTGGCGAGCATGCGCTCTTCGAGCTTCGCCTCCACCTCGTCGACGCGCCACCAGTACGCCTGATTGGCCTGCACCCACTCGAAGTACGAGACGATCACACCGCCCGAGTTGGCGAGGATGTCGGGGACGACGAGCTGACCGTTCGCGGCGAACACCGCGTCCGCGCCGGCTGTGGTCGGACCGTTGGCGCCCTCGACGATGACACGAGCGGTCACGCGTGGCGCGTTCTCCTCGGTGAGCACGCCCTCGACGGCGGCGGGGATGAGGAGGTCGACGTCGAGCTCGAGCACCTGGGCGCTGTCGGCCGCGTCGGCGCCGATGTAGCCGACGACCGAGCCGGTGGCGTCGACGTGGGCGGCGAGCCGCTCGGGATCGATGCCCGCGGGGTTGTGCACCGCGCCGTACTGGTCCGCGATGCCGACGACGCGCACGCCCGCCTCGTGGAGGAAGAAGACCGCGTCGCGGCCGACCTTGCCGAAGCCCTGCACGACGGCCGAGGCGCCCGCCGGGGTGATCCCGCGGTGGCGCAGGGCCGCCAGGGCGATGTGGACGACGCCGCGGGAGGTGGCGCTCGCCCGGCCGAGCGAGCCGCCCAGGCTGAGCGGCTTGCCGGTGACCACGCCGGGGACGGTGTAGCCCGAGACCACCGAGTAGGTGTCCATGATCCAGGCCATGGTCTTCTCGGACGTGCCGATGTCGGGCGCCGGGATGTCGCGCTCCGGGCCGAGGATGGGCAGGATCTCGCTGGTGTAGCGACGGGTCACGCGCTCCAGCTCCGCCTCGGAGTGGAGGCGCGGGTCGATGCGCACCCCGCCCTTGGCGCCGCCGTACGGGATGTCGACGAGCGCGCACTTCCACGTCATCCACATCGCGAGGGCCCGAACCTCCTCGAGCGTGACGTGCGGGCTGTACCGCAGGCCGCCCTTGGCGGGACCGCGGGAGAAGTTGTGCTGCACGCGGTGGCCGGTGAAGACGGTGACCGTACCGTCGTCCCCCCGCAGGGGCACGGCCACGGTCATCTCGCGACGCGGGGTGGCGAGCATGTCGCGTATCCCCGCGTCGTATCCGAGCGTCGCGATCGCGCCGTCCAATTGGGCGATCGCCTCATCCAGCGGGTTCGCTTCCGTCCGATCCAACGTCAGGGCCACGGCTCCTCCTCAAGCACTTGTGTGAGGCCCACGGTACGTATCCCGCGTCGCCGATGCGTTCGACGCCCTGTCGATTCCGGACAGCGCGGATAGACGTCGTGGCGAACGTCGCCGCGGTTACCGGGAGGCGGCGCCGTGCTTTCGACGCCGCACAACGAGGATGCCGCCGGCGATCACGAGCATCCCTCCGCCGAAACCGGCGAGGAGCGGTGCCGACCCGCTCGATCCGCTCTCGGCCAGGACGTGCGTGCGACCGTCGCGGTGGTCGCCGTGATCGCCGTCGCCGGGGACATGGTCCGGTCGCGGCTCGAAGTTCAGGATCAGCGAGAGCAGCTCGATGCCGGGCTCGCTGTCGACGCCCTGCGGACGCCCCTGGTTCCACATCGTGGTGACGCCCACTCCGCGGCTCGGGGCGAGCGTGGTGTCGGTGCTGAACCCGGCCGTTCCGCCGTTCTTGAACGCCCAGTCCGTGCCCATGCCGTTCGAGGCCGCGGGGTACAGCTGCCAGCCGAGTCCCATCTGGAAATCCGTGACCGGCTGACACGACGCGGGATCCGGCTCCGAGCACATGGTGGTGATGGTGCTGACGGGACGGAGGGTGTCCGTCATCGTCCGCACGCCGAGCGGTGCGCCCGCAGAACGATAGCCGAGGTGCGCCTCGACCCAGGTCGCCATGTCGTCGGCGTCGGAGACGAGCCCGCCTTCTCCGGCGAGGGCGTTGGTGTCGTCCCAGTAGAAGGTGGGGGTGTTGTCGGACGCGTACGGCGTCGCGATGGTCGGTCCGGTCCCGAGCAGGGTCGAGGACATCCCCAGGTCGTCGAGGAACGCGCCCTGCAGCGCGGGCAGGTACGCGGGCGGGTCGGTCTCCGGGGTCGGCGCGATCACGTTCGCGAGGATCGTACCGAGGAGGCCGAACCCGAAGTTCGAATAGAGCCAGTTGGTGCCGGGCTGCCACAGCAGGGGGTTGTCCGCCAGGCCCCGCCACAGCATCCTCTGCGTGTAGTCCGGCTGGGGATTGATGCAGGCGGGGTCGTTGTGGCACGGCTCCCAGTAGTTCTCGGGCGAGTCGGGAAGGCCTGCCTGATGTGTGGCCAGATCGCGGAGCGTGATCTCCGTCGTGGCGCCGGACTGCGGGTCGGTCCACACCGGCACGGTGATCCCGGCCGGTGCGTACTTCTGCACCGGGTCGTCGAGCGACACCCGCCCGGCGGCGACGAGGGAGGTCAGGAGGTCGGTGGTGAAGATCTTCGTCTCGGACCCGATCTCGAACTGCGTCGACGAATCCACCGGCGTCGCGGACCCCAGCGTCGGAACCCCGACGGCGAATCGGGTGACCACCGGTTCGGCACCTCCGGGGGCCGGTGTCACGACGGCGACGGACATCCCGGCGATGCCGTACTTCGCCTGGAAGGACGCGATCTTCTCCTGGATGCGGTCGCGCAGCTCGGGCGTCATCTCCACCGCCCGGTCGGCCGTGTGAGTCGATGCCTGAGCGGGCGCGGTGCCGACGGCGACGACCACGCCGATCGCGACCGCCGCCGCACCGATCATCGTCCGGAATCGGCGCCCACGCCGACGCGAGCTGCTCCTGATCACGTTCCGCCCCTCCCCGGGTGACTTCAGCGATCTCATACTGCCCGATATGAGTCGTCGCCCGGAAGGGGATCGACGCAGGACGGCCGCCCCGGAGGTCCGGGACGGCCGTCGTGCGCAGCGGGATCAGCCGATGCGGATGAGCTTCTTGTTGACGAACTCGTCGGCGCCGAAGCGGCCGAGCTCACGGCCGGAGCCGGAGCGCTTCACGCCGCCGAAGGGCAGCTCGGCGCCGTCGGCGAGGACGAGGTTCACGAAGACCATGCCGGCCTCGATCTGGTCGGCGACGCGGTGCGCCTGCTCCTCGTCGGTCGTGAAGAGGTACGAGCCCAGCCCGAACGGGGTGTCGTTGGCGATGCGGACCGCGTCGGCCTCGTCCTTCGCGCGGAACACCTGCGCGACCGGTCCGAAGAACTCCTCCTGCGAGGCCGGGTTCTCCGGGGTGACGCCGGTGAGCACGGTGGTCTCGAAGAAGGCGCCGTTACGGCCGCCTCCACGGACCAGGGTGGCGCCGTTCTCGACCGCGCGGTTGACCTGGTCCTCGAGGTTCTCCGCCGCGCGCAGCGACGAGAGCGGGCCGAGGGCCGACTCCTCGCTGGTCGGGTCGGTGGCCTCCACCTCGGCGAGCTTGGCGGTGAACTTCTCGAGGAACGACTCGTACAGATCGTCGGCGACGATGAAGCGCTTGGCCGCATTGCAGGACTGGCCGCTGTTGTCGAGGCGGGCGTCGACCGCGTTCTGCACGGTTCCGTCGAGGTCGTCGGTGGACAGCAGGATGAACGGGTCGGACCCGCCGAGCTCCAGCACGACCTTCTTCAGGTTGCGGCCGGCGATCTCGGCGACGGCCGCACCCGCGCGCTCCGAGCCGGTGAGGGAGACGCCCTGCACGCGGCGGTCGGCGATGACCTTCTCGATCTGGTCGTGGCCGGCGTAGATGTTCACGTACGCGCCGACGGGGAAGCCCGCGTCGAGGAAGATCTTCTCGATCGCCGCGGCCGACTCCGGGCACTGCTCCGCGTGCTTGAGCAGGATGGTGTTGCCGATCACCAGGTTGGGTCCGGCGAAGCGGGCCACCTGGTAGTACGGGAAGTTCCACGGCATGATGCCGAGCAGCACGCCCAGCGCCGAGCGCCGCACGACCGCGGTGCCCTCGCCGTCGAGCAGCGTGATCGGCTCGTCCTCCAGGAACTCCGACGCGTGGTCGGCGTAGTACTCGTAGATCGCACCGGCGAAGTCCACCTCGCCGAGCGCCTGCTCGACCGGCTTGCCCATCTCGCGGACGATGATGTCGGCCAGCTCCTGGCGGCGCTCCACGTGCAGCTCTCCGACGCGGCGGATGAGGGCGGCGCGCTCCTCGACGGTGGACGACTTCGACCAGCCGCGGTAGGCGTCGCTGGCGGCGGTGATCGCGGCCTCGAGCTCGGCGTCGCCGATGGGCTCGAAAGTCTTCACGGTCTCGCCGGTGGCGGGATTGGTCACGGCGTAGCTCATGGCACTCCTCTTCTGCGATGAATGGCGTCAGGCCCTCTTGCGACCCTACGCGCCATCCGCGCGGATCGCCTCGACACGACGTCCGAGTTCTCAGACCGGGACCGACACAGTGTACAGAGCGCGGAAGGCTCAGCGCTTGGTGGGCGCGGGGGTCTCCGGAGGCGTCGGCAACGTCTCGCCCGTCGTCTCGCCCACGACGTCCGGCACATCCGGGACGGAGTTGTCGGGCTGGCCGACGGCGAGCGGAGTGGAGTGGATGTGGATGCGCGCGTGCGGCTTCGACGCCGGCACCAGCGGCCGGCGGGCGATCGCGCGCACGGGCTCGCCGCGGCGGTCCTGACCGGGCAGCGGGCGGGATCGGCGGCCGTAGATGAGCGACGAGGAGTCGAGCAGCCACGGGACGAGCGCGACCGTGACGCCGTGGCAGAGCATCAGCTGCTTGGCGAGGCGCCGGGCGCGGTGGTTGTGGAGGATGCCCTCCCACCAGTGGCCGACGATGTACTGCGGCAGATAGACCGTCGTGACCTCGGAGCCGTGCTCCTCGCGTCGGTGCTTGAGGTACTTGATGAGCGGAACGCCGAATTCGCGGTAGGGCGACTCGATGATCGTGAGCGGGACGTGGATGTTCTGCTCGATCCACTGCTTCTGCAGCTCCTCGGTCGCCTCCTCCTCGATGGAGACGTGGATGGCCTCGATCGAGTCGTGCCGCGCCGCGATCGCGTAGTCGAGGGCCTTGAGGGCCGGCTTCTGCATCTTGCCGACCAGCACGATGGCGTGGTCGCCGACGGAGCCGAAGGTCGTGATCGGGTCGACCTCGATCTCCTTCTCGACGTCGCGGTAGTACCGGTTCACACCGAGCATGAGGAACCACAGGATCGGCATGAAGATGAAGACGAGGTACGCGCCGTGGGTGAACTTCGTGATCGTCACGACGATGAGCACGATCGCGGTCAGGCAGGCGCCGAAGGCGTTGATGCAGAGCGAGCGCACGATGCTGCTGCGCTCGCGACCGGTCTGCCCGCCCTCCTTGAGCAGCGTGATCCAGTGCTTCACCATCCCGGACTGGCCGAGCGTGAACGACACGAAGACGCCGATGATGTAGAGCTGGATGAGCTGGGTGAGGTTCGCCTGGTAGACGAGCAGCAGCGCGGTCGCGGCGAGCGCCAGGACGATCATGCCGTTCGAGTAGACGAGGCGGTCGCCGCGGGTGTTGAGCGCCTTGGGGGCGTAGGAGTCGCGGGCGAGCACCGAGCCGAGCAGCGGGAACCCGTTGAAGGCGGTGTTCGCCGCCAGCAGCAGGACGATCGCGGTCGCGGCCTGGATGAGGAAGAAGAAGAAGGTGTTGTTGCCGAAGGTCGCGGCGGCGATCTGCGCGATGAGGCTGCGCTGCGGCGACGTCGCGCACTGGGCCCAGCCCTGGAGGTCGCAGGGATTCTCGGCGTAGTGCACGCCGCTGATCAGCGCGGTGGCGGTCAGGCCGGCGAACAGGACGATCGCGATGCCGCCCATCAGGCCGAGCGTGACGCGGGCGTTGCGGATCTTCGGGGTGCGGAACGCGGGGACGCCGTTGGCGACGGCCTCCACACCGGTCAGGGCCGAGCAGCCGCTGGAGAACGCGCGGAGCAGCAGCAGCACCATCGCGGCCTGCGTGAGGCTGCTGGCGTGCACCTGGTACCCGGCCGACTCGGCGACGGGCGCATCGCCGAAGACCGTGCGGATCAGCGCCGTCACGATCATCAGGAAGACGCTGCCGATGAAGATGTAGGTCGGCAGGGCGAACGCCTTGCTCGACTCGCGCACACCGCGCAGGTTGACCGCGGCGATGAGGATGACGCAGAGAACCGCCAGTTCGACCCGCCACGGCGCGAGGAACGGGAGGGCGGAGATCACGTTGTCCACGCCGGACGCGACCGATACGGCCACGGTGAGCACGTAGTCCACCAGCAGGGCCGAGGCGACGATGAGGCCGGCCTTCTCGCCGAGGTTCTTGTGGGCGACCTCGTAGTCACCACCGCCGGAGGGGTACGCCTTGACCAGCTGACGGTAGCTGAGGACGACCGTGACGAGCAGGACGACGACGGCCGCCGCGACCCACGGGGCGAAGCTCAGGAACGCGAGCCCACCGAGCAGCAGGATCATCAGCAGCTCCTGCGGGGCGTAGGCCACGCTCGACAGGGCGTCGGAGGCGAAGATGGGTAGGGCGAGGTGCTTCGGGAGCAGCTGTCCTTCGAGCTTTTCACTCGGAAGCGGGTCGCCGATCAACCAGCGCTTCGGGGATCTCCCCTCATTTGTCACGAGGGACGACACTACTCGCTGCCAATACCCTGTCAAGTCGGCGCGTCGAGGGGGTGGCCAGTTGCGTTTCTGCAAGGCTCGGCCTTCGCATCCACAACCCCTCCACATCCGCGGAATGACGCGGCGGAACGGGGCTCGGAGCCTCTCTCTGAAGACTCTCAGAACGTTCGCCGGGAGTTGCTGTGCATCCCGTCCGGGGCGCCGTCTCCGCGGGCGGCGCCGTGCGCAGGTAGAACCGCAGCGACGACATGGCTCATCCCGTCAGCGTCGCCCGAGCGCCTCCAGGACGGAGCGGCGCACGCGCACCAGCTCGTCCTTCAGGAGCGTGACGACGTCCTCCGGCAAGGTTCCGCGCGACGCCTGCAGCCGCAGCTCCGTGCGGAGCTGCTGGCGGAAGTCGTTGATCGCGACATCGGCCTCGCGGATCGCCGACGAGGCCGCCGCCCGAGCGTCGCGAGACGCCTCCCGGGCCGCGTCGCGCGCCTCCCGCCGGGGATCGAAGCGCGTGGCGTCCCGCCGGCTCTCGCGTGCGGCCGAGGCCAGCTCGGCCCGCAGCGTGCGCATGGCGTCGTCGACGCCCGCGCGCACCTCGTCGGCGAGCCGGCGCACCGAATCGGTCACCTCGTCCTCGATCGCGTCGAGCTCGTGCTGGCGCTCCGCGAGCTCGCGGCGGCCGGCCTCAGTGATGGCGTAGACCGTCTTGCGGCCGTCGGCCTGCTTGGTGACGAGGCCCTCCTCCTCGAGCTTGGCGAGCCGGGGGTAGATCGTGCCCGCGCTGGGCGTGTACGTGCCCCCGAAGCGGTCGCTCAGCGCCTGGATCAGCTCGTAGCCGTGCTTGGGGGACTCGTCGAGCAGGCTGAGGAGGTACAGGCGGAGGCTGCCGTGGGCGAAGACGGGGGTCACGCCGACTCCCCCTCGCCGCCCTGGCGAGCGCCCTCCTGCGAAGCGCTCGGACCGCGCAGCACCGAGACGGCGCCCGAGACGGAGTTCACGTTGATGTCGACCCAGGAGCCGTCGAGCGAGCCGGCCGTGCCGGTGTACCCCTTTCCGACGGACCCGACGATCACCACGTTGTCGAGCTGCACGCGTCCCGAGACCGTGTTCGCCCGGTAGCGCGCGCCGATGGCCTCGGGGATGCGGATGGTCGAGTCGCCGGAGACCGTGTTGATCGCGATCTCGTCCGGAGTGCCGGAGATGTCGGCCATCACGTCGCCCGAGACGCCGTCCACCGCGAGCTTGCGGATCGAACCGCTGACGGTCACGTCGCCCGAGACGGTGTGCGCGTTGATGCGGCCGGAGTGGTCGCGCACCGACAGCTCGCCGCTGACCGAGTTGAGCTCGATGTCCCCCACCAGCCCGTCGGCGACGACATCGCCGGAGACCGTGCTGAGGCGGGCATCCGTGTGCAGACCCGAGATCAGCGCCGTCGCCGAGACGACCCCGAACTTGAGGGCGACGTCGCGCGGCACCAGCACGCTCACGTCCGCTTTGGCGTTCGACCTCATGGACTTGAAGACCTCGATGAAGTTGTCCCAGCGCAGCTGCGGGTGGTCGATCTCCAGCCGGTCGCCGTCGATCGTGATCTTCAGATCCCGACCCTGCACCGAGTGCACCTCGACGCGTGCGCCGGGCTCGTCGTGCGCGATGACGTCGATCTGCCCGCCGATGAAGCCGATCTTGAGGGTGCGGACCAGCTCCACGTCGATCGTGCGGCTCTCGCCGGGCTGGACCAGCCACTTCTCCTGTGCCATGTTCCTGACCTCTCCTGTACGCCGCTGCCACGCGGCGATGATGTTTCGGTGACTCGCGATATATCGCGATGTTGACAGAGTCACGATATATCGCGAGTTGCGACCACCGCAACCCCAGCGCCGAGGAATCAGGGTGCACTCAGGGTCGGGTCGGGGTTCGAGTCGGGGAGGGCCAGGGCACCGGCCTTCCGTACAGGCGGAAGGGGCGGTACGTGTGTCGACGTACCGCCCCTTCGGCCTATCGCGCCGCTCGGGCGGCGAGCCGCAGGCGGGTGGCTCTCTTGAGCTCCGTCCACCGCTCGCGCGTCACGCGGCGCCGTCTCCGGATCGACGCTGAACCGATCCCTCCCGTGCTACACCGCCGACGCGGTCGCGGTGCTGCGGCGGCGCGGGGCGATGAGCCAGATGGCGCAGCCCAGCAGCGCGATGATCACGCCCGCTCCCATGGCGAAGGCCGCCACGCCGAACGAGACCACCGACGTGAACAGCGAGGCCCGGAGGAAGGATGCGTTCATCACCATCGGGCGCAGCGGGTCGTCCTGCTCGAGCTCGGCGTAGGTCTTGCCGCCCGACAGCTTCTCCGCGTGTGTGTTGATGATGTCGGCCTGCGCGAGGGCGGTGAACGGCCCGGCGACGGTCTGCCCGCCGAACGCGGCCGCATCCTCGCTCACGGTGATCTTCTGCGCCTGGAGCTGGCTGCTGACCACACCCCAGACCACTCCGCCCGCGATCACCATGACCAGTCCGGCGACGACGGCGAGGATCCCCACCGGCCGCACGAGCCGGGTGGCCCAGGTCGAAGTTGCCGATCGCGTCTCTGTTGCCACGGTCACGATGAATCCTTCCGGCGGCGGCCATCCCGCCGCGTCGTCGCGTGCGGTGGTTACCGCACGCTTGAATTCTACGGACTGTAGAAGTTCGATATGCGACATGCTTTCGCCACGGTCCGCAAGGATCCGGACAACTCCCGGGAGGCGGCGATCAGCGACGGAGCCAGGGCTGCAGCAACCGGGTGACGAACGGCAGCAGGAGGTATGTCATGGTCGGCGTGAGGCAGAGCGTGCTGATGAGCACGGTCGCCAGCGGCCACAGCGAGTGCCAGCCCGGCACGAACGTGACGGTCAGCCAGGTGAAGAGCAGGGACAGCGGGAAGAACCCGAGCCAGATGGTCACCGCCTGCTTCCAGCGCGGCGGCGCGGCGGGGACGCCCGGCTGCGGGACGTCGAACCAGCCCTCGATGCCGGTGCGCCGCTCCACCCGCGAGACCTCGACCAGCTCGCGGCCGTCGTAGAGCCACGTCGCGCGGTCGTCGGAGGCCTCCCACGCCTCGAGCGTCCCCGCGTCGGCGAAGCGGTAGAGCATGTGCCAC
Source organism: Leifsonia naganoensis (assembly GCF_013410615.1). Taxonomy (NCBI): domain Bacteria; kingdom Bacillati; phylum Actinomycetota; class Actinomycetes; order Micrococcales; family Microbacteriaceae; genus Leifsonia; species Leifsonia naganoensis. The sequence goes on along the minus strand of NZ_JACCHJ010000001.1, from coordinate 2,310,948 downwards.
TCGTCGGAGTCGGCGTGAGCACGCACCCAGCCCGAGCCGAGGAACCCCTCGTACGTGTTCGCGAGGTTGACGCCGGACTGGACCCAGCGGGTGACCTCGGGCAGGCGGCTGCCGTCGACGCGGCGCGTGATGGACACGGTGATCGGGAGGCGGAGCGCTCGTGACGCATCCTGCAGCGACTCTTGTGGAGACATGACTCCATTGTCGCCGCCGTTCGTTACGCCGGTGTTTCAGCGGGGTGCTGCTTCAGCGCGGTGCTGTTTCAGCGCGGGGCGATGAGGGCGGGTCCCCCGCGCACGACCAGGCGCGGAGCGACGAGCCGGTGCCGCGGGTCGGTGACGCCGTCGTCCGCACGCACGCGACCGCCGTGGGCTCCGGTGAGCAGTTCGAGCACGCCGGCGGCGACGGCATCGAGCGGCTGCTCCACGCTCGAGTAGCCGAGGGAGGCGGCCACCGGGGTGTTGTCGTAGCCGATCACGGGGATGCGGCTCCCGACGACGGTCAGAGCACCGAGGGCCAGCGAGTCGGAGGTGCAGACGACCGCGTCGATGCCGTCCGGCCCGGCGGTGGCCTGCAACCGGCGCATGGCCTCGGCGCCGAAGGTGACGCCGTCCTCCGCGACCGCCTGCAGCCCCGGGAGGTCGGACTCGGGCACCTGCCCGGCCGCCCGCATGGCCTCGAGCCATCCCTCGCGGCGGTCGTCGCCGGTGCCGGATCCGCTGGGCCAGCCGAGGAAGGCGATCCGGCGGGCGCCGGCGGCGAGCAGATGGGCGGTCGCATCGCGCAGGCCGGAGCGGCCGTCCACGTCGACCCAGAGGTGCTGCGGGTCGGTCATGTCGTCGATCCCCCACGGCCGGCCGAAGGTCACGAACGACTGACCGTGCTCGATCAGCCACTCGGTGCGCGGATCGCCGTGGAATGTGGAGGTGAGCACGAAGCCGTCGACGTCGGCCGCGTCGGACAGCCGGCGGAACTGGGCGATCTCGTCGTCCGGGCCGTCCGCCGTGAAGAGCAGCACGCGCAGACCCTTGCGGTCGGCCTGCTCGGTGAACGAATGGAGGAAGCGGTCGAGGATGCTGCCCGAGATGCCGTCCTGCGTGATGGGGTCGAGCCGGATGCCGATCGTCGAGCTCTTCTGCGTGCGCAGCCGGCGGGCCGACGCGTGGGGACGGTAGCCGAGGCGCCCGATCGCGTCCTGCACGCGCTCCCGCGTGGCCGGACGGACCAGCTCGGGCGCGTTCAGCACGTTGGAGACGGTCTGGCGGGAGACGCCGGCGGCGTCGGCGACATCGCTGACGGTGGGCTGTGCACCCATGGCGGCCTCCTCCCGGCTCGATCGCGGCTGAACCGACCCTACCGTCCGGCCGCTTGACAGGCCGGGAAGCCCATGGTTATGGTGACTGCAATCCGATTTGATCGTTCAAACGTGAAGCTAGCACGTCGCGATTTGATCGTTCAAGATCACGGATCGATCCATGAACCGCAGCACGACGGACCAGAGGAGGTCGGATGCCCGCATCGAAGCGCAGCGTCCCTTCACCCCTCCGTCGTCGTCTTCCGGCAGCCTCCTCATCGGCCCGCTGGTCTACTGTCGTCGAGGCCCCGGGAGCGTGCACGGCCCGCTCCACAGCGTCCGCCCCGACCTGATCCCTCCACACTTTCCCGACCCCACCCTCTGCGCGCCCGACCGTTCGGGCACGCTCACACCAAGGAGAGAAACACATGCGCAAGAACACCAACAGGTGGATCGCGAGCGGCGCCGTCGCCGTCGCGACCGCCCTGGCGCTGACGGCCTGCGGCTCCGGCTTCAGCGGGAGCAGCAGCAGCGACTCGGGCAAGCTCACGTCGTCCGACAAGGCCCTCACGGTCATGATCGGCTCGTCGGGCGACTCCGAGACGAACGCGGTCAAGTCGGCCGTCTCGGACTGGTCGAAGAGCTCGGGCACCAAGGCCTCCGTCGTCGCCGCCACGGACCTCAACCAGCAGCTCTCGCAGGGCTTCGCGGCGAAGAAGCCGGCCGACGTGTTCTACCTGTCGACCGACGCCCTCGCCGGCTACGCGTCCAACGGCTCGCTCCTCGCCTACGGCGACCAGCTCAGCAACAAGGACGACTTCTACCCCAGCCTGGTCAAGTCCTTCACCTACGACGGCAAGTTCTACTGTGCCCCGAAGGACTTCTCGACCCTGCAGCTCATCATCAACAACGACATGTGGAGCGCGGCCGGCCTGACCGACGCCGACATCCCGAAGACCTGGGACCAGCTCGAGTCCGTCAGCAAGAAGCTGACCACCGCCGACCACGTCGGCCTCGGCATCTCCGGTGAGTACGCCCGCATCGGCTCCTTCATGGTCCAGGCCGGCGGCAACCTGATGAACGACGACTCCACGAAGGCGACCGCGAACAGCGACGCCAACGTGAAGGCGCTCGACTACGTGAAGACGCTCCTCAACGGCGGCGAGCTCAAGTACGCCAAGGACCTCGGCGCGGGCTGGGGCGGCGAGGCGTTCGGCAAGGGCCTCGCGGCCATGACCATCGAGGGCAACTGGATCACCGGTGGCCTGAAGGCCGACTACCCGGACGTCAAGTACACCGTCGCCGAGCTTCCGGCCGGCCCCGCCGGCCAGGGCACCCTGCAGTTCACCAACTGCTGGGGCATCGCCGCCGACAGCCCCAACCAGGCCGCCGCGCTCAAGCTCGTCGAGAAGCTGACCAGCAAGGACGACCAGCTCGCCTTCTCGGAGGCTTTCGGTCCCATGCCGTCGATCAAGTCGGCCGCCGACGAGTGGAAGTCGGCCAACCCGGCGCTCGTCCCGTTCCTCTCCGCCGCCGACTACGCCAAGGGCGTGCCGACCGCGAAGGGCTCGGCCGACGTCGTCACCGACCTCAACAGCAAGCTGGAGTCGCTGGCCACGGGTGACCCGAAGGCCATCCTGGACGCGACCCAGAAGAACCTCGAAGCACTGCTGAAGTAGGAGCGAACCCTCCCATGTCGCAAACCACGAGTCGGTCTCGCCGTTCCGGAATCCGGCGCGGCGAGGCCGCCTCGGGGTGGTTGTTCACCGCCCCGGTCATCATCCTGCTCGGCGTGTTCCTCGTCGTCCCGGTGCTCATGGCACTGTGGGTGAGCTTCTCCGACTGGGGAGGCCGGGGCAGCCCCTTCTCCTCCGACGTCAACTTCATCGGACTCAAGAACTACACGTCGATCCTCGCGGGCGGCGGCCTGGCCGAGCAGGACTTCGGCATCTCGCTGAAGAACAACGCCTGGTACGTGGTCCTCGTCGTGCCGATCCAGACCGCCGTCGCCCTCGGCCTCGCGGTCCTCGTCAACCGGGCGGTGCTCCGCGGACGCGGGTTCTTCCGCACCGCCTTCTACTTCCCCTCCGTCACCAGCTCGGTGGCCATCACGGTGCTGTGGCTCTTCCTCTTCAGCACCACCGGTGCGGTCAACCAGATGCTCTCCTGGATCGGGATCAACGGACCGAACTGGTTCAACGACCCCGACGGCATCGTCCACAACTTCCTCGGCATCTTCGGCGTGACGCAGGGCCCGGGCGCCCTCACGCAGAACACCCTGCTCGGCGTCTCCTGGTGGGACTGGCTGGGCGGCCCGTCGGTCGCCATGACGGCGTACATCATCATGGCCGTCTTCACCACGAGCGGCACCTTCATGCTCCTCTTCATCGCAGCCCTCCAGAACCTGGGCGGCGACATCACCGAGGCCGCCATGATGGACGGCGCGAACGGGTGGCAGCGGTTCTGGCGCATCACCCTCCCGCAGCTGCGCCCGACCCTCTTCACCGTGCTGACCCTCGGGCTCATCGGCTGCTGGCAGGTCTTCGACCAGATCTACACCGGCACCAAGGGCGCTCCGGGCAAGACCACGCTGACCCCGGCCTACCAGTCGTACAAGACCTCGTTCGTCGATCAGAACTGGGGACAGGGCGCGGCGATCGCGTTCATCCTGTTCGTCATCATCGTGCTGTTCACGATCTTCCAGCGCTGGGTGCTGCGCGAACGCGCGGTCTCGAAGCGCCGGATGCGCCTCTACCAGCCCGCCATCGCGGCGAGCACCGCCGTGCCCGCTGCCGCGACCGCCGCAGCAGCGGAGAAGGAGCCGAAGCGATGACCGCGACACTGTCCTCCGCGCCGTCCGGCGCCGAGAAGGCGACCGCCGCGCCCGCCGCGCGACCGCCCCGTCGCCGGTCCAACGGCACGATCGCCGCGACGTCGGTCAGCTACGCGATCCTCGTCATCCTCGCGGTCGTGTACATCCTGCCGTTCCTCATCCAGCTCGCGACGTCGTTCAAGACCGACGCCGACGCCACGGCCCACCCCGTCTCCCTCATCCCGCAGGTCTGGACGACCGCGGCCTACACGAAGCTCTTCCTCAGCTCCGACTTCCCCACCTGGTTCACCAACTCGGCGATCGTGACGATCTTCGTGACCCTCGGGCGCGTGTTCTTCAACTCGCTGGCGGGGTACGCCCTCGCCCGGCTGCACTTCCGCGGACGCGGCGTCATCTTCGCGGCCCTGGTCGCGGTCATGTCGGTGCCGATGGTCGTGCTGCTGATCCCCAAGTTCCTCGTGATCAACCAGCTCGGGATCTACGACTCCTACGCCGGCATGATCCTGCCGCTGCTGACGGACGCGGCCGGTGTCTTCATCATGAAGAACTTCTTCGAGTCGATCCCCGCCAGCGTGGAGGAGCAGGCCCGCATCGACGGCGCCAGCACCTTCCGGGTGTTCTGGTCGATCGTGCTGCCGATGGCGCGGCCCGCGCTCATCACGATCATCATCCTGTTGTTCCAGGGCTCGTGGAACGAACTGGCGCACTTCATCGTCTCCACGCAGGACCCGGCGCTCACCACGCTGACCAAGGGCGTCGCCGGCCTCGCCAGCGGCCAGCTCAGTCAGGGCAACCAGTTCCCGCTCAAGCTCGCGGCCGCCGCGCTCATGACCATCCCCGTGGCCATCATGTTCTTCATCTTCCAGCGCCGCATCATGAACTCGAGCGAGGGGGCGGTGAAGGAGTGACCGCCGCCGCACCCACGATCGTCGCGACCTGCGGCGGGCTCAACGGCGGCGACTGGACCGACTCCGTCTATGGTCCGCTCCTGCACCACGCCATCGAGCTCGCCGAGGTGAGCGGCCGAGCGCCGCGTGTCACCCACATCAACACCGCAGGCGGCGACCAGCGGCACATCGAGGGCGCCGAGCTGGAGGCTGCCCGCGTCGCGGGAGTCGAGGCGAGCCACGTGCGGTTCTTCCCGCACCCCAACATCTCGAACCTCCGCGAGCACCTGCTCAGCCAGGACGTCGTCTGGGTCAGCGGGGGCAGCCTCGTCAACCTGCTCGCCGTCTGGCGCGCGCACGGCCTGGACCGGCTCCTCGCGGAGGCGTGGGAGGCGGGCGTCGTGCTGGCGGGAGGATCCGCCGGCGCCCTGTGCTGGCACGAGGGCGGCACCACAGCCTCGTACGGCCCGGACATCAGCGCCGTGCCGGACGGTCTGGCCCTGCTGCCCGGCTCGCTCGGCGTGCACTGGGACTCCGACCCGAAACGCCGGCCCGCGCATCTCGCGGCCATCGCCGAAGGCACCCTCGCCGACGGGTACGCCCTCGAGGAGGGAGTCGGCCTCGTCTATCGCGGCCGACAGCTCGTCGACGTCGTCGCGGAGCGCGACGGTGCCACGGCCTGGCGCCTGCACCGCACCGGCGACTCCATCACGGAGACGCGCGTGACACCGCGCGTCCTCCGCCACGAACCCACCGACCGTTCCGACCGATCCACATTCACACCCCCTATCGAGGAGGCGCGACAGCCACGATGACCCACCCGCTCCAACCCCTGCTGCACGACAGCGTCGTGGTCCTGACCGCGCCCAGCCAGGCCTGGTCCACCGCCGACGGCGACGTGGACGGCGTCGGCATCCACGGGTTCTTCCACTCCGATCTGCGCGTCCTCGACCGCATCGGCCTCACGGTCGCCGGTTCAACGCTCGAGCACATCGCGACCGCCGGCCCCGACGCCGCGACGGCCGTCTTCACCTCCCTCGCTCGCGGTCTCGACGACTCGACGGCCGACCCCCGTGTCCGCGTCGAGCGCACCCGCGAGGTGCGTGCCGGCGTGCTGCGCGAGACCATCGTGGTCCGCAACGCGCTCCGCGAGCCGATCTCCACCACCGTGTCCGTCGCCGTCCACGGCGACTTCAGCCCGATGCAGGTGGTCAAGGCCGGTCTCGCCGGCGCCGAGCACCCGGTCGAGACCTCCGTCGACGGCTCCACGGTCACCTTCACGTCCGGCCCCGTCACGGCCGTCCTCCGCGCCGACGGAGCGCGCGTCGAGTCCGACGCGGCCGCGGCGACGCTGTCGTGGGATGTCGACGTCGCCGGCAACGGCGCCGCGACCCTCACCTGGGAGATCGACGTCGACGACCCGACCGCCGTCGTCGCGGGCGCCGGTCCCTCCGCCGATTGGGCGGCCTTCAGCGCCTCCACCGGCGACTCGCGCCTGGCCTCCTGGCTGGAGCGCGCCCTCGCCGACCTGCAGTCGCTGCGGATGACGACCACCGCCCGTCCGGACGACGTGTTCCTCGCCGCCGGCGCCCCGTGGTTCTTCACCCTCTTCGGCCGCGACTCCATCTGGGCGGCGCGGATGCTCCTCCCGCTCGGCACGGATCTCGCCGCCTCCACCCTGCGCGTGCTCGCCGCGCTCCAGGGCACCGAGACCGTGGGCGCGACGGCCGAGCAGCCGGGCAAGATCATGCACGAGCTGCGTCCGTCGGCGCTGACCATCCCGGGCGAGGGCGTCGTGCTGCCCCCGCTCTACTACGGCACGGTCGACGCGACCGCGCTCTGGATCTCGCTGCTCCACGACGCGTGGCGCTGGGGCATGCCGGCCGACGAGGTCGAGGCGCTCCTCCCCGCGCTCGAAGCCGCGCTGCTCTGGATGCGCGACCACGGCGACAGCGACGGCGACGGGTTCCTCGAGTACGTCGACACCACCGGCCACGGCCTCGCGAACCAGGGCTGGAAGGACTCGGGCGACTCGATCCAGTGGAACGACGGCACCCTCGCCGACGGTCCGATCGCGCTCTGCGAGGTGCAGGGCTACGCCTACGAGGCCGCGATCGGCGGCGCCGCCCTGCTGGAGGCGTTCGGTCGCGACGGCGCCGAGGAGTGGCGCGACTGGGCCGCCGCCCTCAAGGCACGGTTCGCCGCCTCCTTCTGGATCGACGACCCGGCCGGCGCCTACCCGGCGATCGCGCTCGACGCGTCGAAGCGGGCGGTCGACTCCGTGACCAGCAACATCGGCCACCTGCTCGGCACCGGCATCCTGGAGCCCGGTCAGGCCGAGCTGATCGCCCGCCGTCTGGCGTCGCCCGAACTCTCCTCCGGCTACGGGCTCCGTACGATGTCCAGCGCGGCCGGCGGCTACTGGCCGCTGAGCTACCACGGCGGCAGCGTCTGGGCCCACGACACCGCGATCGTCATCACCGGCCTCGCCCGCGAGGGCTTCGCCGCCGAGGCGGAGCAGCTCTCCGACGGCCTGCTCGCCGCCGCCGACGGGTTCGGCTACCGCATGCCCGAGCTGCACTCCGGTGACAGCGCGGAGCAGACGGCCGCGCCCATCCCGTACCCGGCCGCCTGCCGTCCGCAGGCGTGGTCCGCCGCCGCTGCCGTCGCCGTGCTCAGCGCCCGCCTCGGGCTGCGCGCCGACGCACCCGCCGGACGTTTCGACGTCGACCCGGCTCCCGCCGCGGCCAACACTCACGTGCGCGGCCTGCGCTTCGCCGGCGAGACGCGCGACGTCGACGTGCCCTGACCGGGCCATGACGCCAGAAGAGGCCGGACGCAGCCTGCGTCCGGCCTCTTCTGCGTGCGCCGGCCGGCCTCCCGGGAGCCCGCGCGCTTCTCGCGAGAGGTGACTTGTTGCGGGTATCCACGCGAAATACCCACAACAACTCACCCCTCGCGAGATTCGGGGGGGGCACGGGGGGCGCGCGGGAGGCTACAGCTGGGCCATGATCTGGCGGGCGATGACGCGGCCGGCGCGGTTGGCGCCGATGGTGCTCGCCTGGGGGCCGTAGCCGGCGAGGAAGATGCGACTGTCCTGCCAGGAGGCACCCGAGGCGACGGTCAGGCCGCCCGCCTTCTCGCGCAGCTTGAGCGGCGCGAGGTGCCGCAGCTCGGGACGGAACCCGGTCGCCCAGACGATGGCGTCCGCGCGGGTGAACGACCCGTCGCTCCAGCGCACGCCGTCCGGCTCGATGGCGGTGAACATCGGGCGCTCGACGAGGAGCCCCCGCTCGATGCCGGCGGCGATGCGGCGGGTGCGGGGCACACCGGTCCCGCTGACGATGCTCGGCAGCGCCGCACCGGCGCGGGCTGCAGCATCTTGCTGCTGCACGGCGGCGACGCCGCCCTCGATCGTGAGCTCGGATTCGTCACGGAAGTCGACGGGGCGCCGGGTCGCCCACGCCAGCTCACCGGCGACGCCCTCCAGCTCGAGCAGGAAGCCGATCGCGCTCGTGCCGCCGCCGACCACGACGACCGACTGCCCGGCGAACTCCTCGGCCGACACGTAGTTCGAGGTGTGCACATGCCGTCCGGAGAATGTGTTCATCCCGGGGTACCACGGGATGAAGGGTGCACCCCAGGTGCCGGAGGCGTTGACGACGACGCGCGTGACGGTCTCGCCCTGCGAATGCCCCACCACGAGGTCCGCTCCCCGGTTGAAGACGCTGGAGACGGCGACCGGTCGCTCCACCCGGAGGCCGAAGTGCTCCTCGTAACGGCGGTAGTAGCCGGCGACGATGTCCTTGGCGGGAAGGGAGCGGTCGGCGGTCTCGAAGCTGAGCCCGACCTCCGCCATCCCGGGCAGATCGTTGACGTGATGGGCGCTGCCGAGCTTCAGCGCATCCCAGCGGTGCTGCCACGCGCCGCCCGTGTACGGACCCCGGTCGAACAGGACGAAATCCTCGCCGGGGACGAGCTCGAACCGCCGCAGATAGTAGGCCACTGCGAGCCCCGCCTGGCCCGCACCGATCACGACGACCTGGGTCTCGGTCCTGCTCGTGGTCACGCTGTCATCCCATCATGTCCGGCTGTGCGCATACTCCGGGTCCATAGGGACCTGCATGCTAAACTCGATGCTAGTTTTTATTGTTTCTGTTCGGATCCCCGGGAGCCCAGCCCCCGGGCTGGGACCAAAAGGGGGTCACGCATGGGGCGCGGCCGTCAAAAGGCAAAGCACACCAAGATCGCTCGTGAGTTGAAGTCGTTCAGTCCGACGGTCAACTACGACGCGCTCGAGCGCGAGCTGACCGGACATTCACACCACGAGGACGACCAATACGCCGCGTGGGCGGACTACGAGCCGGAGGAATCCGGCGACGGCTACGAGGACGAAGAGACCGAGACGCCGAAGCGCGCCTGACGAGTCCCGCCCCTACAACCACCCCTGCCGGGTGGCGATCAGAACCGCGTCCGAGCGGTTACGCGCCGCGGTCTTTCCGATCGCGCTCGACAGGTGATTGCGCACCGTCCCCTCGCTGAGGTGCAGTCGGCGCGCGATGTCGGAGATCGTGCCGCCGTCCCCCGCCAGGGCCAGCACCTCCGCCTCACGCGAGGTCAACGGTGAGACGCCGGACGCGAGCGACTCGGCGGCGAGCGTCGGGTCGACGACGCGCAGACCCGAGGCGACCCGACGCACGGCGTCAGCGAGCTGCCCCGACGGCGTGTCCTTGACGATGAAGCCCGAGGCCCCTGCCTCCATCGCCCGGCGCAGATAGCCGGGACGCCCGAAGGTCGTGACGATCAGGGAGCGGCAGGTGGGCAGAGCCGTGCGCAGGGCAGAGGCCGCCTGGATGCCGTCGAGCCCGGGCATCTCGACGTCGAGCAGGGCGACGTCGGCGGCGGACTCCCGGGCCGCGTCGACGACGTCGTCTCCGCGGCCGACCTGGGCCACCACCTCCAGGTCCGGCTCGAGGTCGAGCAGGGCGGCGAGCGCCCCGCGCACGAGCGCCTGGTCGTCGGCGAGCAGCAGGCGGATGGTCATGCGGTCCTCCGGACGGTCAACAACGTTCCGCCGCGCGTCCCCGCCGCGATCTCGACCGTCGCCCCCGACGTGCGGGCGCGCTCGGCGAGCCCGGCCAGCCCGGAACCGCGCACCGCGGCAGCTGCCGGCACCGAACCGACCGGCGCCGGACCGAGTCCGTCGTCCTCGATCGCGAGGGCGTCGCTCCCGACGGTCACCCAGCAGTTGCGGGAGCCGGAGTGGCGGATCACGTTGGTCACGCCCTCCCGCAGCACCCAGCCGAAGAGCTCCCGCAGATCGGGCGCGACCTCCTCGCCGTTGCGCGGGAGGTGCGCGGTGATGTCGGCTGCGGCCAGGCTGGCCTGTGCTGCGGCGAGCTCGGTCGAGATGCTCATCTCGCGGTAGCCGGCCACGGCCGCCCGCAGATCGGCCAGCGCGGAGCGGGTGAGGCGTTCGATGTCCGCGAGCTCGGCCTCCGCCCGCGCCGGGTCCACGGGGACGAGCCGGCGGGCGAGTTCGGACTTCACGGTGACGACGGTGAGGGAGTGCCCCAGCACGTCGTGCATGTCGCGCGAGAACCGCGACCGCTCCTCGATGACCGCGAGCCGGGCGATCTCGCCCTGGGCGCTGCGGAGCTTGCGGAGGGCATCGATCTGGCGGGCGAACGCGCTCATCATGATGCCGATCGAGACGGTGACGAGGGCGATGAACCAGTAGTCCTCGAAGCTTCCCGCCAGGAGGAACGCCACCAGCTGGAGCGCGCCCAGCGCCACGATGAGAGCGGTCGAGAGCACGGGCCGCGCCACGACCATCCCGATCACGCAGGCGACGTAGACCCAGGTCCAGCAGGTGATCTCGCCGAGCGAGGGGATGAGGAGGAGCGTCAGGGCGAAGTAGCCGGCGATCGCGAGCATCCGCGTGCGCTCGCCCTCCCACCAGAGCAGGGGCGGGAGGGCGAGGAAGCCCGCGTAGACGAGCACGAGGAGGAACGTCGTGATGATCTTCTCGGCGAGGGAGCCGTCGGACGTCCAGAGGCCGGCCAGGACCGAGATCTGGTAGACCAGGCCGATCAGCGCGCCCGGATACCAGCGCCGTGCGGCCTGATGGGTCAGCCGGGCGCGGAACCCTGCCGGCCGGCGCTCCTCGACCTCGTTGCTGAACACGTCCCTACCCTAATCAGCGGCCGGTCAGCCGCGCGCGGCGTCGCGGCGGTAGCGCCAGACGATCAGGGCGCCGAGGGCGACGGTCCAGGCGGCCAGCACCAGCGCCGGGGTCAGGACGTCCCCGCTCTGCAGAGCGCCGAGCTGACCGACGCGGTTGAGCCAGTACGAGGGGACGGCCTTCGCCACGTTCGCGACCCACACCGGGAAGATCTGGAGGGGGATCCAGAGCCCGCCGAGCACGGCCATCCCCATGAACACCGCCATGAAGAGAGGCTGCGCGAACTCGGGCTTGGCGAACTGACCGATCAGGATGCCGAGCAGCGCGAACGGGATGACGCCGCACCAGATGCCGAGGGCGGCGAGCAGCCAGCTCCCGGCCGACAGCTCCGGGTGGTAGAGCGCGAGCGACACCCCGATGATGACGACGATGCTCACCAGTGCGAGGGCGAGCGCCGCGATCAGCTTCGAGACGAGGTAGCCGGTGCCCGACAGCGGGGTGACCCGCAGCTGGCGGTTCCAGCCGATCGAGCGCTCGGTGACGATCCCGAACGCCTGCGAGAGGGCCGCCATCATGCCGCCGTACGCGGCGACCTGGATGGTGGTGACGACGATCCACGGCAGGTGCGTCACCGCATCCACCTGCCCTCGTCCGCCGAAGGTGCCGCCGAACGCGATCAGCATCACGAGCGGGACCGCGAGGGTGAACACCATCGAGCGCATGTTCTTCAGCTGACGGAGCGACTCGCGCCCCAGATAGGCGATGCTCATCGCGTCGCTCCTTCGGTCTCGTGCGCCTCGGTGAGGGCGAGGAAGGCCTCGTCCATCGTGTGCGCGGTCACTTCGATGTCATGGATGTCGTCGTGCGTGGCGAGGAGCGCCCGGAGCGTCGCGTCGGAGTCGTCGCTGACGAGGGCGAGCTGGCCGGCCCGGTGCTCGACGCTGCGCACGCCGGGCAGTGCAGCGAGCGTGGCCTCCACCGCCGGGGTCCAGGCGAAGTCGGCGGAGGCCCGGATACGGCGGCCCGAGACGACCGCCTTGACCTCGGCGGGCGTGCCGTCGGCGACGACGCGGCCACGGGCGAGCATCACGATCCGGTCGGCGTAGGTGTCGGCCTCGTCGAGGTAGTGGGTGGCGAAGACGACCGTGCGGCCCTCCTCCGTGAACTCGCGCATCGACTGCCAGAAGGTGCGCCTGGCCTCCACGTCCATCGCGGCGGTGGGCTCGTCGAGGAAGAGCAGGTCGGGGTCGGAGACGACGGCGACCGCGAACCGGGCGCGCTGCATCTGGCCGCCGGACAGCTTGGCGACGCGCTGCTTGGCGATCTCGGTGCACCGCGCCCGCTCGAGCGCCTCGGCGACGCTGAGCGGGTGCCGGTGCGCGGCGGCGACGAGCGCGACGCACTCGGCGACGGTGAGGGTGGGGAGCAGGGCGCCCCCCTGCAGCATGGCGCCGACCCGGCCCTCCCGGATGGCACGGATCGGCTCGGCGCCGAACAGCTCGGCGGTGCCCGCGGAGGGCCGCGCGAGGCCGAGGGCGAGGTCGATGGTCGTCGACTTGCCCGCCCCGTTCGGGCCGAGCAGGGCGACCACCTCGCCGGGGCGGATGGTGAGGTCGACGCCGTCGACGGCGGTGAGCGAGCCGAAGGACTTGCGCAGGCCGGCGAGGCGGATGGCGGGTGTCTGATTCACGCTCTCAGCCTCCCGCCGCGGCCGGCCCGGCGCGCAGGGCGGGTGTCAGGAGGTGGGGGTGATGAATGTCATGGGTACGCACCATTCGCAGCATTCAGAAGTAGTTCTGAACTATGATCGAGGGATGCTAACCGCTGCCCGCCCACAACAGGTCTTCCAGTCCTCCGAACTCAGCCGCAACTCGACCCGGGTCTTCGCCGCTGCCGAGGATCAGCCGGTCGAGGTCACGCGCCGCGACGGAGAAGATCTCGTCCTCATGTCCAAGAGCGAGGCGGACGCACGCGAAGGACTGCTTCAGCTCGCCGCGACTCTCATCGGCGTGGCCACCGACACCCGAGGAACGCTGGCGGAGCGCATGTCCGAGGCCCTGCCGTGGATGCTCGCCCTCAGCCCCGAGGACCGCGAGACCTGCGCGAGCGATCTCATCCGGGCGGCTCGTGCTTCATTCTCCACCGGGCAGGCGCACCTCGCGGTGGCCGAGCTGAACTCCTGGCTCGAGACCGCTACCGCGATCGCTGCAGGGCTCTCCACGGCATCGGTCGACTGGCTCGACGCCGACCGCCCCGTCGAGCGGCCGTAGGTGGCGCGAGAGAAGAAGGTCGCCCGGCCGACCAAACGCAGCGAGTACGGAATCGAGTTCGCCACCAGGCAGGCACAGGTCGGCTGGACCGACCTGTGCGCCACGATCCGCGGACCGCCGGCCGACGCGTGGGACTTTCTGACCCGCACCCCTCTGGCTGAGACGCCGACGAACTACCCGCTGAAGGGTGCGCTGGGGACCATCACGCGCGACGGCGCCGTCCACCAACGCTGGCAGCACAAGCCGACCCTCAAAGGCGACGCACGCATCTGGTTCTACGTGGACGGTCAGGTCGTGCACCTGGAGCAGGTTCACACTCACCACCCGAACGCAACGAAGTAGAGGCGGTGGGAGCCTCTTCCTCGACCGGATGCGGAGATCGATCAGACGGCGGCCGCGTGCCCGCGCAGGAACGCATCCACCGTCGCCGCGATGTGTGCCTCGAGGTCGGCGTCCGTGAACGTGTGGCCGGGGTCGAGGAGCAGGCGGTCCTGCAGCGGGCCGACCAGCGCGTAGGCGAACTGCGTCGCGGCGCGGACGGGGTCCGATGCGGCGAGCGCGCCCTCATCCGCCAGCGACCGGAACCGGTCGGCGAGGAGCTCGATCGTCGCGGCCGGGCCGGCCCGCCAGTATCCGGCAGCCGCCTCCGGGAACCGGCCGGCCTGCGAGATCGCCAGGCGTCGCAGGCTGACGACCTCCGGCCGGAGCACTCCCCGCACGAGGACCCCGGCGACGGCCAGGAACCGGTCGCGCACCGGTCCGGCGCCCTCCAGGCCCGCCGTCGCCGACCGCAGGATGCCGCCGGCCTCGGCGGTGACGACCTCCAGCAGCTCGACGAAGAGCGCGTCCTTGTCGGCGAAGTTGCTGTAGACCGTCGCCTTGGAGACTCCGGCGGAGGCTGCGATCGCCTCGATCGTCGTGCCGGCGAAGCCGTCCCGCAGGAACAACTCGCGCGCGGCCGTCAGGATCTCCGCCGTCTTCCGCTCGCGCACGGTGCGCTCCTCCCTTGACCCGGTCGTCGACGCCAGCCTATCCTTATCAAACTAAACGGTTCAGTTCAGATTGGATGGCCATGTCGCGCACCGTGCCGGGCGAATCATCCACCTCCCGCATCGACTGCACACCCGAAGCCCGGGTCACCAAATCCCTGCTGGGCTACGGCGTCATCGCCGGGCCCTTCTACGTCGTCTGCTCGGTCGTGCAGGGCCTGCTGACGCCCGGCTTCTCGTTCGCGACGGACAGCTGGAGCCTGCTCTCCCTCGGCGGCGCGGGCTGGGTGCACATCACCGTCTTCGTCCTCACCGGGCTGATGACCGCGGCGGCCGCGATCGGTTACCGCCGCCACCTCCCGAGCGGGCCGGGGCGCACCGCCTGGGTCTTCCTCCTGGTCTACGGGATCCTGCTCATCGCGGCGGGGGCAGCCCTCCCCGATGCGACGGGGGCGGGCTTCTCGGTGCACGGGATGCTGCACCTGCTGGCCGGAGGGCTCGGGTTCGTGGCCTTCGCCGTCTGGTCGTTCGCCCTGGCGCGGCGCCTGCGCAGGACGTCGGTGCCGGCCTCCGCGACGAGCATCATCGTGGGCGCGCTGCTCCTCGTCGGCTTCGTGGCGATCGCGGTGTCGGGAGGCTCGGCCGTCGCCACGATCGCACTGACGGTCGTCGTCATCCTCGCCTGGGCCTGGCTGGCCGTGGTCTCCGTCTGGATGTACCGCGAGGCCGCCGCGGCGGGGCGCATCGTCGTGCCGGCCGCCGGCTGACCAGGGCCGTCAGATCCAGCCGCGCTCCTCGGCGATGAGGACGGCCTGCTGTCGGGTGCTGACCGACAGCTTGCCGATCACGGCGGAGACATGGTTGCGTACCGTGCCCGGCGCCAGTGAGAGCGCACGGGCGATCTGACCGGTCGTCTCGCCGCGCCGGCCCGCGCGCAGGACGTCCAGTTCCCGGTCGGTGAGCGGGGAGCGCTCGTCGCTCAGGGCGTCGGCCGCGACCTCCGGATCCACATACCGCCGGCCCGCCGCGACCGTGCGGATGACCGCCGCGACCTCCGCCGCATCACGCGACTTGGGCACGAAGCCCGAGACACCCGCCGCCAGCGCGCGCCGGAGCACCCCCGGGCGGGCGTGGCGCGTGATGACGATGCACCGGGTCGGGAGGGCGCGCGTCAGCCGAGCGGCGACCTCCACCCCGTCGAGACCCGGCATCTCGAGGTCGAGCAGGCAGACATCGGGCGCGACGCGCAGCGCTTCGGCGACGGCCTGCTCGCCGTCGGAGCACTCCGCGACGACCTCGATGTCGGCCTCCAGCCGGAGCAGCGCCGCAAGGGCGGAGCGGATCATCCCCTCGTCGTCGGCGATCAGGACGCGGATCATGCCCGGCCCTCCTCGACCGGGACGGTCACGACCAGCCGGAACGACTGCGCTCGGTGCTCGACCGCCAGCGCGCCGCCTGCGTCGGAGACACGGCGGGCGATCCCCGGCAGTCCCGACCCTCCGCCGTCGCCGGAGGACTCCCGATCCGTGGCGTCGTTCTCGATCACGAGTCGCCACGCATCCACGTCGCGGGTCAGCGAGAGGAGCGCCCACCGTCCGCCGCCGTGCCGCAGCGCGTTAGTGGTCGCCTCGCGGATGACCGGTCCGAGGACGGCGGCCGGCGCGAGATCGGCGTCGCGGTCGACCGTCGCCTCGGCGGCGACACCCGCCGCCCGCAGCAGGTCGACGGCGTTCGCGAGCTCGTCACGCAGGGGGACGGAGCGGAAGCGCAGCGCGAGGTCCCTCGTCCCCTGCCGCGCCTCGTCGACGCTCGACCTCGCCGCACGCACCTGAGCGAGCGACGCCTCCGGGTCGCTCGTCATCAGCCGCTCCGCGAGCTCCAGCTGGAGGGCGATGACCTGCAGATGGTGCCCCTGGAGATCGTGGACGTCGGTCGCGACCCGCAACCGCTCCTGGGTGGCGGCCAAGCGCGCCTCCGCGGCGCGAGCGCGATCGAGGGTGAGGACCACGTCCCACCACCACAGCGACAGGATGGTGACCGCCGGCAGGGAGGCCGCGTAGAAGCCGAGCAGGAACCAGGTCGAACCGCCGTCGGCCGGGATGCCGAACCGGACGTCGATCGCCCAGAGCGCTGCGAGCAGGACCGTCACCACCAGCACGACCCGCAGACGGATGCCCGGCCCCCAGTTCAGCAGGACGATCGCCTCGACGAGCGGGACCGCCGCGATGACCCAGATCCCCGTGGCGTATCCCAGCACGAGCGAGCACGCGAGCGCGACGAGGAGCGGGACGAACGCCCGCCGCCGGCGCACCGGCACTGCGTCCTCGTCCCTGCGCCGGTAGTCGAGCAGCATCGGGACGGTGGCGGCGATCCACACCACCCCTGCGATACCCGCGGCGAGCACGGACCCCGCGTCGAAACCTGCGCCGACGAGGGCGGCCTCCCAGAACAGCACGAGCATGACGACGAAGAAGACGACCGTGCCGAAGGTGTACCACCAGGTCGCGGACACCCCTCGGCTGAGCCGCGGTGCGATCCGTGCCGTGGCGGCAGCACCGGCGGCCTCCGCTGCCTCTGCCCCGTATCCCACCCGTTCATCGTAGGTGCGTGACGAATGTCACGGATCGCCCGAGCGGAACGCCCGGAGACCGGTGACGCTCGCACACTTCCGGCACGCACCCGCGACCGATGGACTCGGATGGAGCACGCACGACCGACCGATCGGAGCAACCACCATGAACCTCGTCGACGCCCTCCAAGACCTCGTCGGGCACGTGCCGGACCTCGTCCAGCCGCTGATCGTCGCCGCGGCCGGCGCCATCCCCTTCGTCGAGGGCGAGGGAGCCGCGACGATCGGGATCATCGGCGGGATCGCTCCCGCGATCGCGATCATCGCCGCGATCGTCGGCAACTTCGCCTGCGTCGCCGTGCTCGTCCTCCTCGGCTCGGGCGCGCGCCGCGCCGTCGTGACCCGCAGCCGCGCGCGGAAGCAGGCCACCGCAGTGGCCGCCGGCCACGGCGTCGGCGCCGAGCCGGACCTCGAGACCGACCCCGCGCCGGCCAGCTCACCACGGAAGGCCAAGTTCCAGCGTGCGTTCGAGCGCTACGGCGTGCCCGGTGTGAGCCTGCTCGGGCCGCTCCTGCTGCCCACGCAGTTCACCGCGACGATGCTCGCCGCGGCCGGCGTCGGCCGGGCGCGCATCCTGATCTGGCAGGGCGTCGCGATCGTCGGCTGGACGGTCGCCGTCTCGCTGGTGATCGGCGGCGTGGTGAACACGCTGAACTGACCCCGACGAGCCGTCGAGGCCGTCAGGCGTCGGCGTTCTTGAGGGTCACGCCGCGCAGGACGCTCACCACTCCCGCGATCCCGCCGACGGAGAGGATGGCGCCGACGATCAGGAGCAGCAGGTCCTGTCCGGTCGTGCCGCCGGGCCGTGCGGTCGGGTCGGCGACGGGGAGTGCCGATGCGGGTCCGTCCGCGTCGTGCGAACCCGCGACGGCGAGCGAGGCGGTCGCGGAATCGTTCGGTCCGGCCGCCACGGCAGCGGTCGGCGTCGCCACGGCCGGGAGCAGGACCGTCGCCGAGGCGGCTCCGACCGACGTGGACGCCCGCTGCAGGAGCACGAAGAACGTCGCGGACGGCGAGCCGACCGCCCGCGCTGCCAGAGGGATGCGGACCTTCGCCTCGCGCACCCCGTCGGCGAGCACGACGGTCCCGGAGGTCGCGGTGTAGTCGGCGCCGGCGCGTGCGGTCCCGTCGGCGGTCGTGTAGTCGACGGTCGCCTCGCCGTTCGCCGTGGCGCGCGTCACCACGACGACGGCCGAGGTGCTGCCCGCGACGACGCTGTTGGCGGCGACCGAGAGCGGCCCGCTCGCGACGACGGTCGTCAGGAGGGTGGAGGCCGTCGCCGGCTTCAGTCCGGAGCCGTCGGCGGGGAGGTAACGGGCGACCAGGGTGTGGGTGCCGGCGGCGGGGGTCATGAGCTCGACGCGCGCGGAGCCTCCCGCGACCGCGACGACCGTCTCGGCGCCGCCATCGATCGAGAAGCCCACCGATCCGCCGTCGGCGGCGCCCAGCAGGAGCCGCGAGACGGCAGCGGTCGTGACGAAGGGCCGGCCGGCCTCGGGGCTCGTCGGAGCATTCAGCGTCACGACGGTCGCGTCAGTGCAGGCCGGTGCCGACGCGTCGATCGCGGCGACCGCGCCCTGCACCCGCCAGCCGAGGGCCGGCTCCGCCTGCGCATCGAGGGTCAGCAGGGCGACGCCGTGGTGCTCGCCCGGGAGGAACGTGTTCGGTTGGCCGCGGTCCGCGGCACCGGAGGTCAGCTCGTTGTCGCCGCCGCCCGCGGGCACCGTCACCGGCTCGGCGGCGGTCGAGCGGTAGCCCAGCACGACCGTGCGCGCCGTGACGGCGCCGAGCGGAGCATCCTGGACGCAGTCGATGAGCGGGGTGACGGTCCCGCTGGAGGGAGAACCCGGATCGGGCTGGGCGAGCGCCGCCGGTGCCGCGCCGAGCAATGCAGCCACCGCCGCCATGCCCGCCGCGCTCGCCACGCGAAGGTGGGCAGACAGGCGGGTCACCCCGTCACTCTATCCAGAGACGGCCGTGCCCCGCTCCGACCAGAACAGGGCACGTCTGCGCGGACCCCGCAGCAGAACGCCCGCCTCCCGGGCCGCGAGGGCCGGGAGACGGGCGTCCTGTGGTGGAGGCGCGTCCGCTACTTCGCCGCCCGCTGGAGGGCGATGATCGCGGTCGGGTAGCGGTCGCGCGCCGAGACGTACACGACGCCCTTCGCGGAGTCGACCGAGACGCCGTAGACCTTGTTGCCGTAGGCGTGGGCGGTGAAGTTCGCGATCTCGGTGAGATCGGCGGCCTTCAGGACGCGCACGCCGCTCGCCTCGAACGTGTCGGTCGAGTGACCGATGTAGAGGCGGCCGGCGGCCGGGTCCACCGCGATGGCGCGGTAGTCCGGCTTCGCGACGGCGAGCGTCTGCAGCAGCGCGTAGGTCGTGGCGTCGTAGACGCGCACTCCTTCCGTGCCCGCGGCGTTGTCGTTCGTCACGTATAGCCGGTTTGCGACGGTGTCGACGGCGATGCCGTGCGACGTCCAGTTCGCGGCGGCCGCGGTGTCGACGGTCGTGATGGCCGCCCCGGTGTTCGCGTCCATCACCTGGAAGCCGGTCTGCCGGGTCGCGCCGAAGACGCGTCCGGTGGCGAGGTCGACATCCATCCCGCGCACGTTCGCCGCGAAGGCGAAGGGCCCGCGCTCGACCGTGTCGGTCTTCAGGTCGAGCACCGCCCAGACCGCGCCGTAGGCGACGTAGAGCTCGCCCTTCGCGCTGTCGATCGCGACGTCCCGGACACCCTCGCCGTCGCCGCCCGGGATGGCGTGCGTGGCGACCAGCTTGTCCGTCGCCGGGTCGATCTCCAGCACCCGTGCCGGGCGCATCTCGTTGCCGACGAACAGGTGACCCGACACCGCGTCGACGACCGAGCCGACCGGCTTCACGTCGAGGTCGGCGTTGTCCGTCGCGGACGGGACCGCCTTCAGCGCGGTCGGCGTGTAGGCGGTGCCGGCCGGCGGCGTGGAGGGGGTGCCCGGGTCCGTGCCGGGGTCGGTCCCCGGGTTCGTGGGGGCGACGCCGTTGCGCTGGCTGATGGTCACGGCCACCGCACTGGACTCCGATCCCGGCGGGTTGAGTCGGAAGTCGCGGTTGGAGACGAAGACGCGCTGGCGCTCCTCGTCCACCGAGATGCCGTAGCCGTCCTTGCCGAAGGCCGGGTCGGCCAGGTCCGCCACCTTCTCGCCCGTGGCGATGCGGTGCACCGAGAACCCGCCCGTGCCTGCGGCCGTGCCGGTGTACCCGACGTAGACGAGGCCGTGGGTGGAGTCGATGTCGAGTTGGCGGGCGTTCGGCCGGGTGACCTTCTCCCATACCTGCGCGTAGTCCTTCTTCGGGTCGAATGCCGCGATGTTGATCGCGCCGTCCGCGTCCTCGAAGTACGCCGTGGTGATGATGCCGGTCTTCGGGTCGGCGGCGACGTAGTAGGAGTCGACCGTCCCGTTGATGACGCCGAGCGAGACACCCGTGCTGGCCTGGAAGACCTCGACGCCCCGCGAGGGGACCGCCCCGTAGACCAGGTCGTTGGCCGGGTCCACATCGATCGAGCGGTTCGACTCGATGAACGTGTACGGCCCGCGGACGATCTGGCCGAAGGTCGCGTCCGCGATGGACACGACGACCCAGTTGCGGTTCTGCTGCCCGACGTACAGGAGCTGCTTCGCGTCGTCGATACCGAGGTCGCGGATGTTCTCCGGCAGCGTCATGGAGCGGGTGACCGCGTCCGTGTCGGGATCGACCTCGAAGATCGCGCGGCTGTTCTGGTCGCCCACATACAGGCGCTTCTTCGACTGCGAGTAGGCAGAGCCCGCGGGGAGCTGCGCGTTCGACTTGTTCACTGACACGACGGAGCCGACCGGGGTGTACTCGAACGTGTCGTCGAGCACGCGCTCGCTGACCGTGACGGCGACCGCGCTGGACTCCGACCCCGGCGGGTTGAGTCGGAAGTCGCGGTTGGAGACGAACACGCGCTGCCGCTCCTCGTCCACCGAGATGCCGTAGCCGTCTTTACCGAAGCCCGGGTCGGCGAAGTCGCCGAGCTGCTTGCCGGTCGCGATGTCGTGGACCGAGAAACCGCCGCTGCCCGCCGCCGTGCCGGTGTACCCGACGTAGACCAGGCCGTGCGCCGAATCGATGTCGAGCTGGCGGGCGTTCGGCCGGGTGACCTTCTCCCACACCTGGGCGTAGTCCTTCTTCGGGTCGAACGCAGCGATGTTCACGGCGCCGTCCGCGTCGCGGAAGTACGCCGTCGTGATGATGCCGGTCTTCGGATCGGCGGCGACGTAGTACGCGTCCGCCGTCCCGTTGATGACGCCGAGCGAGGCGCCCGTCTTCGCGTCGAGCACCTCCACCCCACGGGAGGGGATGGCGCCGTAGACGAGACCGGCGGCCGGGTCCACGTCGATCGAGCGGTTCGACTCGATGAACGTGTACGGACCGCGGACGATCTGGCCGAAGGTCGCGTCCGCGATCGAGACGACGACCCAGTTGCGGTTCTGCTGGCCCACGTAGAGGAGCTGGTTCGTGTCGTCGATGCCCAGATCCCGGATGTTCTCGGGCAGGGTCATCGAGCGCGTCACGGTGTCGGTGTCCGGGTCCAGCTCGAAGATGCTGCGGCTGTTCTGGTCGCCCAGGTACAGCCGCTTCTTCGACTGCGAGTAGGCAGAGCCCGCGGGCAGCTGCGCGTTCGACGTGTTCACGCTCGAGAGCTGCTTGACGACGCGGTAGTCGACGGTCTGGTCCGGGTTCTCGGTGCCGGGATCGGTTCCACCCGGGTCGGGGTTGGGCGTGCAGCCGAGGCACGGCGATGTGTTGCCGTCGATCTTGTCCGGCTTGCTGTCGTCGGTCACGGCCTTGCCCGCATCGTTCTTCACGATGGTGAGGCCGTCGTAGTACTGGCCGTCGGCCGTGCGGGCCTCGTAGCGCAGCTTGTCCCCCGCGACGTCGACCAGCTGGTAGAGCTCGGTGTCGCCCTTGAGCTTGCGCAGGTGGGCGTCGTTCGACGTCCACAGCCGCGGTCCGGCGTTGGAGTACATCTTGCTGCCGACGACGGAGACCGCGTACACGGGGCCGTCATAGTTCAGCTCGCTGTTCCAGCCGGCCGGGAGGTCCTTCTCGGCGGCGTTGCTGTTGCCGCGACCGTAGTTGTGGTCGTGGCCCTGCAGCACGAGGTCGACGTCGTACTTCTCGAAGAGCGGCACCCACGCCTGACGGATGGCCGTGTTGTTGCGGCCTTCGTCGAGCGAGTAGACGGGGTGGTGGAAGTACACCACGGTCCACTTGTTGGGGTTGTCCTTCAGGACCGACTCGAGCCACGCCGTCTGCACGGCGAGCGCCTTCGACTCGGTGATGTTGCTGTTCAGCGAGACGAACCGGACGCCCTGGTAGTCGTTGTAGTGCACGGTGCCGTCGAGGACGGAGGCCGTGGCGGCATCCTTCGGGCCATTGGCCGGGTAGTCGAACTGCGCCTGCCACTGACGGGAGAGCGTGTCACCCTCGTACTCGTGGTTGCCCGCCGCGGCGAGGAAGTTCTGCTCGCCGAACTGGTACCCGGCCGCCTGGAAGACCTCGCCCCACTGGGAGTCGTCGTTCGCCGAGTCGATCAGGTCGCCCGCCTGCAGCACCATCTTGGCGTCGGGCCTGTCGCGGAACGCGTTGCGGATGACGCGGGAGGCGTCGGACTTGATGCCGTTCTGCACGTCGCCGAGGTAGATGAACGAGAACGGCTCGGCGGTCTTCGCGGCGGTCGAGAAGTGCTGCCACTCGCTCCAGGTCGTGCCGTCGCCGACACGGTACTGGTACGTCGTCTGCGGCGACAGGCCGGTGAAGCGGACCGTGTGGTAGCTGGTCTGGTAGCCGAAGCCCGAGTCGATGGTCTCGTTCTCGGCGGCCGGCACGGTGGTGACGTCGGTGCGGTACGCCTCCGAGATCGCCACGCGGATCTCCGCCCGCGCCTGCCCGGAGGTGACGGCGGTGGAGGTGCGCCAGGTCACCGACTGGGCGGTGGAGGCGTCGGCGGCCGGGGTGAGCACGACACGGTCGGGCACCCGGGTGGGGACGTACTGCTGTGCGGCCGGGATGGTGGCGGCGGATGCGGTCTGCGCGACCCCGGCGACGGGGGCGAGCAGTCCGCAGGCCACCGCGACCGTGGCGAGCGCGCCGAGCAGTCTCGGCTTCGTGCGGCGGCGCCGCGACGAGTTCGTCATCGTGTGACGGCCTTTCGGGTCAGGTGTACTCGGGAGGGTGGGGATGGCGGTCATCAGGCCTCGGCTCCGTCCTGCTTGCGGCGGGCGCGGAGCACCACGATGACGCCGCCGGCGAGGAGTGCGGCACCCCCGAGCGCCAGCGGGATGCCGATCGCGAGGGCGTTCGAGCCGGTGGCCGCGAGGTCGCGGACCCCCGTGCTCGGCGATCCGGCGGCGAGGACCGTGAGCGGCACGCTGACGACGGCGCCCGACTCCAGGCCGCGCACCTCGATGCGGTGGGCGCCCGGCGTGGTGTCGGCCGGGATGCGGAGGGTCGCGACGTAGCTGCCGTCGGCCTCCGCAGAGAAGTTGCCGAGGGTGACGGGGTCGCTGTGCAGGGTGACCTCGAGGTCCTCGTTCGCCGCGAAGCCGCCTCCCTTGATCTGCACCGTGCCGCCGGCGGCCACACCGGTCGCGGAGAGCTCGGGGGTCGAGGGGCTGGCCGACGGGGTCGGCTGCGGCGTGGGCTGGCCGGTGGGCGTGGAGGTCGGCGTCGGGGTGGACGTCGGCTCGGGCGTGCTCGTCGGCTCGGGCGTGCTCGTCGGCTCGGGCGTGGACGTCGGCTCCGGCGTCGACGTCGGCTCCGGCGTCGACGTCGGCTCCGGCGTCGAGGTCGGCTGCGGCGTCGCACCGGGCGTCGCCGGGATCGGCAGCTGCGGCGCGGAGTACGCGGCGCGATCCGATCCTGGGCCGGCCGTTCGTGCGGTCGTGTCGTCGGTCACCAGCTTGGCGCCGGCCTTCTTCGTGATGGTGAAGCCGTCGTACAGCTCGCCGGTCACCAGGTGGCTCTCGACGTGCATCTCACCGTCGGTCACGTCGACCGTCTGGTACATCTGCGCGTCGTGGGTCATGCTGCGCAGGTTGGCGCCGTTCGTGATCCAGTTGTTCGACTCGAGCGGGTCCGGGATGTACGCCTTGGGCCCGGCGACCGTCACCATGTAGACCGGCCCGGTCTGGCTGGTCTTCGCGGTCGCTCCTGCAGGCAGGTCCTTCTCGTTCGCGAACAGGTTGCCGCGGCCGTAGGCGTGGTCGTGGCCCGCGAGCACGAGGTCGGTGTCGTACTTCTCGAACAGCGGCAGCCAAGCGTCGCGCTCGAGCTTGTTGTCGCGTCCCGAGGTCACCGAGAAGAGCGGCTGGTGCATGTACGCGACCGTCCACTGGTTCGGGTTGTTCGCGAGCACCTGGTCGAGCCAGGCGGTCTCCGCGTCGAGCAGCGCACCGGGAGCGGCGTTGGCGTTCAGCGAGACGAAGCGGACGCCCTGGTAGTCGACGTAGTAGGTGTTCTCGTCGAAATAGCTCGCGACCTCCGTCGAGCCGGTCGGTCCGTTGCGCGGATATTCGAACTGCGCGCCCCAGTACTTGGTCAGCTGCGGGCCCGGGTAGTACTCGTGGTTGCCGGGGGCGGCGAGCACGTTGAGGTAGCCGTTCTGGAACCCGGCGGCCTCGTTCCAGCCGCCCCACTCGGCGTCTGCCACATCGGTGTCGATGAGGTCGCCGAGGTGCACGACGGCCTTGGCGTAGGGACGTGCCTCGAACGCGGCGCGGAACGTGCGGGAGGCGTACGCCTTGATGTCGTTCTGCGCGTCGCCCTGGATGAGGAAGGAGAAGTCCTGCGCGCCGTCCGCGGCGGTCTGGAACTCGAACCACTCGCTCCAGGTGTCGCCGTCGCCCACGCGGTACAGGTAGCCGGTGGCCGGCGCGAGGCCGGTCAGCGTGGCCGTGTGGTACGCGATGTCGTAGCCGAGGTCGGTCGAGAACTGCACGGTGGTGGTCGCGTCGACGGTGCCGGTGGGGGTGACCGGGCCCTTCGTCAGGGGCGAGAGCTGCACCTTGGCCGCCACTCCCTTGGCCGTGCGCCACGAGACGTTCTGCGTGACGGCCGGGGTCGAGCTCGGCGTGAGGATGACGCGGTCCGGGATGGCGCTCGGCGCGTAGACGACGGCGGGGTTCTCGGCGGGCGGGTTGAGCCCGCCGGCGGCGAAGGCCAGGCCGCCCGCGAAGGTGGCCGCGCCCACGACGGCGGCCACCCCCGCTGCGGCCAGGACCGTTCGGGTCTTCGACTTCGTGAGGGCGCGTGAGAGCGCGGGAGATCTCATCCTGGGGAGGTCCTTCGGGCGGTCGGGTGGGTGGCGCGCGGGGAGGCGCGGCCACGTGCTGCGAGCGCAGCGCCGCCAGCCTAAGGACAGTCTGAGAGAACGTTCAGCTAGTTCCGGAGTCGTTCAGACAAGGTTCATACAGCCCGCTGGGCCACGCCTATCCGGCGTACGTGCCGGTCAGGCGCACCGCGCCGCCGTCGACGCCCTTCGCACCCTGCTCGAACCCGGCGAGGTCGCGGGCCGAGGTCGAGACGGTGCCCACCGGCCAGGTCGGGATGCCGTCGGCCGTGATCGCCGCGGCGACCGCGTCGGCGGCCTCCGGTGCGACGACGGCGAACATCCCGACGCCGAGGTTCCAGGTGCCCTCGGACGACTCGAGCGTGCTGCCCGCGAGGTCGCTCAGGATGCGGAAGACCGGGCTCGGCGACCACGTCGAGCGCTCCACCTCGACCCACGAGCCGACCGGGAGCACGCGGGCGAGGTTCGCCGCGATGCCGCCGCCGGTCACGTGGCTGAGCGAGTGCACGGCACCGCGCAGCGACGGCTCCCGCAGCACGCGCAGCAGCGGGGAGGTGTAGAGGCGGGTCGGCTCCAGGAGGGCCTCGCCCACCTGGCCGCCGAAGTCGTCGGAGTGGTCGGTGAAGCCGATCCCGCGCTGCGCGAGGATGTGGCGCACCAGCGAGTAGCCGTTCGAGTGCAGGCCGGAGGAGGCCATCGCGAGCACGACATCCCCGTCGCGCACGCGCTCGGCGCCGAGCAGCTCGTCCGCCTCGACCGCGCCGACGGCGGCACCTGCGACGTCGTAGTCGTCCGGGCCGAGCAGACCGGGGTGCTCGGCGGTCTCGCCGCCGACGAGGGCGGTGCCGGTGGCCTCGCAGGCGCCCGCGATGCCGGCGACGATCGCCGCGATGCGCTCGGGCACGACCTTGCCGCAGGCGATGTAGTCGGTCATGAACAGCGGGCGCGCGCCCACCACGATGATGTCGTCGACGACCATGCCGACCAGGTCCTGGCCGATGGTGTCGTGCTTGTCGATCGCCTGGGCGATGGCGACCTTGGTGCCGACGCCGTCGGTGGAGGTCGCCAGCAGCGGCCGGCGGAAGTCCTTCAGGAACGAGACGTCGAAGAGCCCGGCGAAGCCGCCCACTCCCCCGAAGACCTCGGGGCCCTGGGTGCGGGCGACGGCGGCCTTCATGAGCTCGACCGCGCGGTCCCCGGCGGCCGTGTCGACGCCGGCGGCGGCGTAGGAGGAGGACGAGGATGCGGTGGGTTCGGTCACCCGCCAATCGTACCGGGCGACGGGGCCGCCCCTCCCCCTGAACTACTCCTGGCGGCCCGGGTCCCCGAAGGAGAGCAGGCGCTCGTACTCGGAGTCCGGTCCCGGCTCGCAGCCGTCGGACGCGGCATCCGCACCGGTGTCGGTGTCGGCGACGGTCTCTTGCGGGCGCTCCAGGAGGTTCTTGCCCAGGTGGTGCGCATCCGGCAGCTCGATCGGGTACTTGCCCGTGAAGCAGGCCGTGCAGAGCAGCTCGCGCGGCTGCTCTGTGGCGCCGATCATGCCGTCCTCCGACAGGTAGCCGAGGCTGTCCGCGCCGATGGACTGGCGCACCTCCTCGACCCCGAGGCCGGTCGCGATGAGCTCGGCCCGCGAGGCGAAGTCGATGCCGTAGAAGCACGGCCAGGTGATGGGCGGGCTGGAGATGCGCACGTGCACCTCGGCCGCTCCGGCCTCCCGCAGCATCGAGACGAGCGCGCGCTGCGTGTTACCGCGCACGATCGAGTCGTCGACCACCACGAGGCGCTTGCCCTTGATGACCTCCTTGAGCGGGTTCAGCTTGAGCTTGATGCCGCGCTGGCGGATGGTCTGCGAGGGCTGGATGAAGGTGCGGCCCACGTACGAGTTCTTGACCAGGCCCTGGCCGAACGGGATGCCGGACGCCTGCGCGTAGCCGATGGCCGCGGGGGTGCCGGACTCCGGGGTCGGGATGACCAGGTCGGCTTCGACGGCGTGCTCGCGGGCCAGCTGACGGCCCATCTCGACGCGGGCCTCGTGCACACCGCGACCCGAGATGGTCGTGTCGGGACGCGCGAGGTAGACGTACTCGAAGACGCAGCCGGCTCGCTTCTCGGGGGCGAAGCGGGTGGTGCGCAGGCCGTTCTCGTCGACGGCGATCAGCTCGCCGGGCTCGACCTCGCGCACGAAGCTCGCACCGACGATGTCGAGGGCCGCGGTCTCGGACGCGACGACCCAGCCGCGCTCGAGCCGGCCGAGCACCAGCGGGCGAACGCCCTGCGGGTCGCGGGCGGCGTAGAGGGTGTGCTCGTCCATGAAGACGAGGCAGAAGGCGCCGCGCAGACGCGGGAGCACCTCCAGGGCCGTCGCCTCGAGCGTGTGGTCGAGGTCGCCGGTGAGGAGCGCGGTGACGACCGCGGTGTCGGTCGTGTTGCCGCGGGTCAGCTCGCCGTCGAGCTCCGGGTACCGCTCGTGCACGAGCTGCATGAGCTGCGCGGTGTTGGTCAGGTTGCCGTTGTGGCCGAGCGCGACGGTCCCGCTCGCGGTGCGGCCGAGGGTCGGCTGCGCGTTCTGCCAGCTGGAGGCGCCGGTCGTCGAGTAGCGTGTGTGGCCGACGGCGATGTGGCCGGTCAGCGAGTTGAGCGCGTTCTCGTTGAAGACCTGCGAGACGAGACCCATGTCTTTGTAGATGAGGATCTTGTCGCCGTCGCTGGTCGCGATGCCGGCCGACTCCTGCCCGCGGTGCTGCAGCGCGTAGAGACCGAAGTAGCTGAGTTTCGCGACCTCTTCACCGGGAGCCCAGACGCCGAAGACGCCGCACGCGTCCTGGGGTCCTTTCTCACCGGGCAGCAGATCGTGGGTGAGAAGACCGTCGCCTCCGGCCACAGCGGACCCCTTTCTCAAGGTGTGTCGTGATGTTCAGCTCTCGGGGGTCGCGGGCCGGTCGCTCTTCGGCTCGTCGCTCTGCAACTCGTCGCCGGGCTCCTCCGCGGGGATGTGCACGTCGATTCTATCGGCCTGAACGCTGCGCGCGCGCCGGGAGGTCGCACGGTCGATCAGCAGCGCGATGAGTGCTCCGAGGGCGACGCCCACGACGACGCAGATCGCGAGCAGGAAGCCGAAGACCGTGCCGCGGTCGTACGTCGGGTTCTCCGGGAAGGCGAAGGTCAGCACCAGGGCGACGATCGCGAACAGGATGGCGCCGGTGAGCATGAACCGGAAGTAGCGCGGCGAACGGTGCACCCGCACCTCCGCCTCGGTGACGGACGCCTGCTCCTCCGGATTATCGGTCATGCGTCCATTCTCCCTTACGCCGCCTGGGTGGACGCCCACCCCGGTGCGGCCCTCCCCCGTCAGTAGCGGAGGGGCAGCAGGCCGTCGAGGGAGGCGCGCTGGCCGGAGGCGTGCACGGAGCCGGAGGCGAGGCCGTCGTCCCAGGAGAGAGCGCCGGAGGCGAGCGCGAGCCAGGTCTTCGGGTCGGTCTCGATGACGTTGGGCGGGGTGCCGCGGGTGTGGCGGGGGCCCGGGATGCACTGGGTCGCGCCGAACGGCGGGACGCGCACCTCGACGGTGTTGCCCGGCGCGCGCTCCGCCAGCAGCTGCAGGAGGTAGCGCACAGCGGTCGCGGTCGTGTTGCGGTCCGCGCCGTCGGCGAGCGCCGCGCGCACCGCGGGGCCGCCTTCGGAGTCGGGGATCTTCGCTCGGGCCATGCGTCCATCCTCCCACCGGGGCGGCGGGCACTCACCGCGGCCCTCTAGCATGGTCGCGTGAAGATTCTCGTCCTCGGTTCCGGTGCCCGCGAGCACGCCATCATCACCGCGCTCCTCGCGGAGGAGGCGGGTCACGAGATCGTCGCCGCCCCCGGCAACGCGGGGATCGCGGCCGACGTCGCGGTCGACACCGCGCTCGATCCGCTCGACGGTGCCGCCGTCGCCGAGTACGCGATCGAGCACGGCATCGAGCTCGTCGTCATCGGTCCCGAGGCCCCGCTGGTGGCCGGGGTGGCCGATCCCCTGCGCACCCGTGGCATCCCCGTCTTCGGTCCGGGCAAGGCCGCCGCACAGCTGGAGGGTTCCAAGACCTTCGCGAAGCGCGTCATGGAGGCCGCGGGCGTGCCCACCGGCCGAGCCGTGCGCGCCGGGACCCTCGCCGAGGTCGAGAAGGCCCTCGACGATCTCGGCGCCCCCTACGTCATCAAGGCCGACGGGCTGGCCGCGGGCAAGGGCGTGCTCGTCACCGAGGACCGCGCCGCCGCACTCGCCCACGCCGAGCACTACCTCACCCAGGGCGGGGTGCTGATCGAGGAGTTCCTCGACGGCCAGGAGGTCTCCCTCTTCCTGGTGAGCGACGGCCACACCGTCCTCCCCCTCAGTCCGGCGCAGGACTACAAGCGCCTCCTCGACGGCGACGCCGGACCCAACACCGGCGGCATGGGCGCGTACTCGCCGCTGCCGTGGCTGCCGGAGACGTTCGTCGACGAGGTCATCGACACCGTCGCGCTGCCGACCGTGCGCCAGCTCGCCGCCGAGCAGACGCCGTTCATCGGCCTCCTCTACTGCGGCCTCATCATGACCGAGCGCGGCATCCGCGTCATCGAGTTCAACGCCCGCTTCGGCGACCCGGAGACCCAGGTCGTGCTCCCGCGGCTCGTCACCCCGCTGTCGTCGCTGCTGTTCGCGGCCGCGACCGGCGCGCTCGCCGGGATGCCGCGCCCCGAGTTCGCGCTCGACACGGCGGTGACCGTCGTGGTCGCGAGCGAGGGCTACCCGGAGGCACCGCTGACCGGCCGCCCGATCACGGGGCTGGAGGAGGCCGCGGGGGTTCCCGAGGTCACCATCGCGCACGCCGCGACGGCCCGCGACGAGTCGGGCGCCCTCGTGGCGACCGGCGGCCGGGTGCTCTCGGTCGTCGCCCGCGGCACGAGCTTCGCCGAGGCGCGCGACCGCGCCTACGAGGCCGTCGGCCGCATCCACCTCGAGGGCTCGCAGTACCGCACCGACATCGCGACCCGCGTCTCCTGAGCATCGAGGCGGCGGATGGTCCGCCGCTTCGGCGCCTCAGCGTGCACTTTGCGCCGCCTCGGCATCTACCGCCGGCTCAGCCGAGCAGGCGGGTGAGGAACGGGTTGCGGAAGCGGCCCGCGGGGTCGAAGCGCTCGGTCAGGGCGCGGAAGTCGTCGAGGCGCGGGTAGAGCGTCGGGACGACGCCGGCCGGGTCGAGGTAGAGCTTGCCCCAGTGCGGGCGGGCGCCGAGCGGGAGCAGCGCATCCTCGAGCACCGGGAGCACGGCCTCCACACCCTCCTGGTCGCGGAACCAGGTGAAGTGGAGGCCGACCACGTCGGTGCCGTAGGCGCTCGACAGCCAGAGGTCGTCCGCCGCCGCGGTCCGGATCTCGCTGATCTGCAGCAGCGGCGCGATCAGCGGGGCGAGCGAGCGGACCGCGTTGATCGCCGTCACCGCGTTGGCGCGCGGCACGAGGTACTCGGACTGGATCTCCTCGCCGTTCGACGGCGTGAACTCGAACCGGAAGTGCGCGAGCCGCTCGCTCCACGGTCCGGGCACGCCGAGCTGCTCGGTCGTGTTGCGCACGTCCATCGTCGCGATCATGTGCCGCGCCTCGGTGAGCGCGGGGGCGCCGAAGAAGTCGTCGCCGACCGGGGTCGGGGTGTCGGCGAGCTCCTTGATCCAGCCGAGGCTCACGGCATCCTCGTCCCAGGTGGTGAAGAGCGAGACGCTGTAGGCCGCCGACGTGACCTCGTCGAACCGGCCCGTGACCGCCTCCCACGGCACACCGCCGAAGAGCCGCTGCCGCACAGTGAACGTCGGGCGGATGTCGAGGGTGACCTCGAGCACGACGCCGAGCGCGCCGAGGGACACGACCGCCCCGTCGAAGTCGTCGTCGCCGCGGCGTAGCTCGACCACCTCGCCGTCGGCGCGCAGGATGCGGAGCCCGGCCACCGCGGTCGCGAGCGTCCCGTTGCGGTCGCCGGAGCCGTGGGTGGAGGTCGCGATCGCGCCGGCCACCGAGATGTGCGGGAGCGAGGCGAGGTTGTGGAGGGCCCAGCCCGCGGCCTCCAGCTCACGGGCGAGGTCGCCGTAGCGCACACCGCCTCCGACGGTCGCGGTGTGCGCCTCCGCGTCGATCCGGACACCGCCCGGGAGGCCGGCGGTGCTGACGAGGAGGTCGTCCGTGTCGGCGAGGTCGTTGAACGAGTGGCGGCTGCCGAGCGCGCGCACCGAGCGGGCGCCCGCGATCAGCTGGCGCAGCTCATCCACGCTGCGCGGGGTCGCGATGCGGCTCGCGGCGTAGCGGTGGTTGCCGGCCCAGTTCCATTCGTCCACGTGGTCCTCCTTCGCACCGGGATGCGGGTCCCGCGTCCCTCGACCGTCCTCAGTCTAAGGATGTGAACGTGCGCATCGCCGACGGGACCCCACCTCGTCCACGTCGGTCATTGCCTCGCCGCACCGGGCACGGGTAGCGTCGGCCCCAGGAGCGGCGTCCGCCGCAGGAGGAGGACCACGGTGGCCGAATTCGAGTACGGACCCGCGGAGTTCATCGTCGCCCAGTTCGACACCGACCTGCCCTCACCCGGGGTCGTCCAGGCCATCCTGGACCTCGTGGCGAGCGGCACGGTGCGGCTGCTCGACCTGCTGATCATCCGGCGGAGCGTCGACGGGAGCGTCGAGCTGCTGGAGCTGGAGGAGATCGGCGACCAGATCGGGATGACCGATGTGCAGCTCGAGGCGAGCGGCCTCGCGGGCGACGACGACGTGAGCGACATCGCCGACCTCATCGAGCCGGGTCGCGCCGGCGCCGTGCTCGTGATCGAGCACCGCTGGGCGACCGAACTGGCCAGCCGCTTCTTCGCGGCCGGGGGCACCGTCGTGCACACCGAACGCATCCCCGCGCCGGTGGTCAATGCGATCGTCGCGGGAGATTTCGACGAAAGCGCGCCCGCGGGCGCGGAAGGCTGAGGAGGACACCATGCCGTTCATCGGACGAATGGGACGCCCGGGACTGCTCGGGCTCGCGGCGCGCACCGCCGTCGTCGCCGGGACCGCGACCGCGGTCTCCGGAGGCATGGCCCGCCGCCAGCAGCAGAAGGCGCAGGACAGCTACGAGCAGCAGCAGTACGAGGCCCAGCAGCAGCAGGCGCAGATGCAGGCGGCCGCTCAGCAGGCCGTCGCCCAGCAGCAGCCGCAACAGGCCGTGGCGGCTCCCGCCTCCGCCGCCGACGACCTCATGGCGCAGCTGCAGCAGCTGGCGACGATGCACACGCAGGGGCTGCTCGACGACACCGAGTTCGCCGCAGCGAAGGCGAAGCTGCTCGGCTGAGCCTCCCCCGCACGGCGTCAGCCCCGGTATCCGGGGTGACCGTCGGGCGTGAGGCCCGTTCCGGCGGACAGCTTCTGGAGCAGCGCAGCGAGAGCGACGCGCTCCTCCGGTTCGAGCGCTGCGAGCACCTCTGTCTGGTGCTCCTCGGCGACGGCGCGCAGGCGGCCCAGCATCGCGCGCCCCTCGGCGGTCAGGGACAGCGCGTTGTTGCGGCGGTCGGCCTCGTTGCGTTCGCGGTCGACCAGTCCGCCCGACGAGAGCTCGTCGAGCAGGGCGACGATCC
Source organism: Leifsonia naganoensis (assembly GCF_013410615.1). Classification (NCBI taxonomy): domain Bacteria; kingdom Bacillati; phylum Actinomycetota; class Actinomycetes; order Micrococcales; family Microbacteriaceae; genus Leifsonia; species Leifsonia naganoensis. Next base: position 2,277,896 of record NZ_JACCHJ010000001.1, on the reverse strand, counting down.
GGCTCGGCGGCGCACCGAGGGCGTGGGCGACCTCGCGCTGGCTGATCCCCGGCCGCTGGCCGATGATCCGGATCGCTCCAGCCTCCCGTGCACTGAGTCCGAGCTCGGCGACGCGGGCCTGGAAGCGGTCGGCGGCGGACGCGCCGACCTGCGCCAGCAGGAAGGCGGTGCGTGGCGGCACGGCGTCGGAGGAAGGGCTCACCCGACCAGAATAGCTGTTGCGCGTAACGATTACACTGTGTAACGATTACGAACATGAACGATTCATCCCCGACGAGGCGTCCCGGGGGTCCGCCGCTGGGCGGCCTCGCCGTCGTGCACGCTGCGCTCGTCCTCCTCGCCCTCGTCGTCGGGTTCGCCGCTGCAGGGCCGGACGCGTTCGTCTCTCCCTACGCGGGAGCCGCGGCCGTCGCCGCTCACGCTCAGCAGGATCCCGTGGCCATCCGGGTCGTCGCGCTCCTCCAGTTCGGTTCGGCCGTCCCGCTCGGCATCCTCGCGGCCACCGCCTTCGCGCGTCTCCAGCGGCTCGGCGTGCGCGTCCCCGGCCCGTCGATCGGGTTCGCAGGCGGCCTGACGGCGTCGATCCTCCTGATGATCTCGGCGTTCAGCACCTTCCTGCTCTCCCGCCCCGAGCTCACCGCCGACCCGCGGCTCGCCCTGACGTTCTCCTTCGCCGCGTTCGTCACCGGCGGCGTCGGCTACGCCACCGGTCTCGGTCTCCTCATCGCCGGGATGGCCGTCCCCGCGCTCATCCTGCGTCTGGTGCCGCGCTGGCTGGCGTGGGCGGGGCTCGTGATCGCGGCGCTGGCGGAGCTGACCTTCCTCTCGCTCGCGATCGAGCCCCTCCAGTTCCTGCTGCCGATCGCCCGCTTCGGCGGGATCGCGTGGCTCATCGTCGCCGGCTTCCTGTTCCCGACGGACCGCCGGGATGTGCGCGAGCGGAACGGGGCGGCAGCGTGAGCGCCGCGCTCGTCATCGGCGCGAACGGCCTCATCGGCCGGGAGATCTGCCGTGCGCTCGCGGCCGACGGCCACACGATCCTGCCCGTCGCCCGGGACGCGATCGCACTCGACGAGCTGGTCGTCACACTGCGCGCCGAGGGGATCGACTGCGGGGAGCCGATCCCGGTGGATGCCACGGACGACGCGGCCCTCACCGACGCGATCGAGCGGCTGGCGCGGGAGCGGGCGTTCAGCGTCTGCGTCAACAACGTCGGACGCGGCCACCGGCCCGTGCCGCTCGCCGACCAGGATCCGGCGGAGTTCGACGCGATCGTCGCCGTCACCTTCCGCAGCGTGGCCGTGGCGATGCGCTCAGAGCTGCGGGCGCTCCGGGCCATCGACGGGCCACGTGCGATCGTCAATGTCGCCTCGAGCGCCGGCACGGCAGCGGCTCCCGGGATGTCGGCGTACGTCGCCGCCAAGCACGCGGTGGTCGGGCTGACCCGCACGGCCGCCCTCGACGAGGCCCGGGCCGGCATCCGCGTCAACGCCGTGGCGCCGGGCCCCATCGAATCGGGTCCGATCCTCGCGCAGAGCGCGGAGACGCGCGCCCACGTCGGCGCGCAGATGCCCGTCGGGCGGATGGGTCGCGCCGAAGAGGTCGCCGCCGCCGTCGCGTGGCTCGCCTCCCCCGCCGCCTCGTATGTGACGGGCGTCGTCCTGCCTGTGGACGGCGGCAAGTCGGCCTGACGCCAGCCTCTACGATGGACGGGTGAGCGAACTGGCGGGATGGGTCCACAGCTATTCGGGCAAGGTCCGAGACCTCTACGTGCCCGAGGGCGCGACCGGTCTCGATGACGCGGACGCCGTGCTGGTCGTCGCCAGCGACCGCGTGAGCGCGTTCGACCACGTGCTCTCCCCCGGCATCCCGGGCAAGGGCGAGCTGCTGACCGCGCTCAGCCTGTGGTGGTTCGACCAGCTCGCCGACGTGCCCAACCACCTGGTCCCTGACCACGAGCTGCGCCGCGAGGGCACCGACGACCGGACCGTCGAGCGCATCCCGGCAGAGGTCTCCGGGCGCGCGATGCTGGTGAAGCCGCTCGACATGTTCCCGATCGAGTGCGTGGTGCGCGGCTACCTCACCGGCAGCGGCTGGGCGGAGTACCAGGCGAGCCGCAGCGTGTGCGGCATCCCGCTGCCCGACGGCCTGAGCAACGGCGACCGCCTGCCCGAGCCGCTCTACACCCCCGCGTGGAAGGCGCCGCTCGGCGAGCACGACGAGAACATCAGCTTCGAGCGCACCATCGAGCTCGTCGGCCCCGAGATCGCGGACGAGCTGCGCCGCCTCTCCCTGCAGGTCTACTCGCGCGCCGCGGCCATCGCCGAGCAGCGCGGGGTGATCATCGCCGACACCAAGTTCGAGTTCGGCGCCGACCGCGCGACCGGCGAGATCACGCTGGCCGACGAGGTGCTGACGAGCGACTCCAGCCGGTACTGGGATGCGCAGGTCTACGCGACCGCGCCGACCGCCGAGGAGCGGATGGCCAGCTTCGACAAGCAGATCGTGCGCGACTGGCTCGCGGCGAACTGGGACAAGTCCGGTACGCCTCCCGAGCTGCCCGCCGAGATCGTCGAGCGCACGACGGCCCGCTACCGCGAACTGCTGGAGCGGCTGACGGGCGCCTGACGCGATCCACCGCGCAAGCGCCCCGAACACGACGAAGCCCTCCCGCCGATCGGCGGGAGGGCTTCGTGCTGGCGGAGCGTCCGGGCGTCAGTCCGTGACGGGCGCGGCGTGGAGGCCGTGCGGCGGCTCCTCGCCCTCGGACAGGTCCGTCGCGGGCGGGACGTCGGCGGCGTGCGACCCGTGCACCACCGCGTCGACGGGGACCGGGGCGGCGTGCGAGCCGTGCGCTCCGACGGCGGCAGGAGCGCCCGAGGGAGCATCCGCGCCGGCAGCGGCGGGAGCGCCGGCGGCGGCAGCGGCAGCCGCATCCGCGCGCGGGCCCCACGCCGGCGGCTTCGGCTTCGCCCACCACACCACGATCAGCGCACCGAGAAGGGCGACGGCCGCGGGCAGGAGCAGCGCCTCCGACATCGCCTGGGTGAACCCGGCGTGCAGGAACTGCGGCAGTTCGGTCCCGGCCGAGGCCTCGGTCGGCGTCGCGCCGCCCGGAGCCTTCGGCAGGTCGACCGCGAGACGGCTGGAGATGAGGGCGGCGATGGAGGCGCTGCCCAGCACCGCTCCGACCTGGCGGGTGGTGTTGAACACGCCGGAGCCAGCCCCCGCCTGGTTCATCGGGAGGTTGCGGGTGGCCGTCGTGGAGATCGGGCCCCACACACCGGACATCGCGACACCGAGCAAGGCGCTCGGCGCGAGCAGCCACCAGATGGAGACGTCGGGGGTCAGCAGACGCGAGTACCAGAACAGCGAGCCCGCGAACAGCAGCAGGCCGACCGTCGCGAAGTAGCGCGGGTTGATCCGGTCGATCAGCTTGCCCACGAACGGCGCCAGGACGCCGGAGAAGATCGCCATCGGGGCGAGCATCAGGGCGGACTGGGTGGGGGTGAGGGCCCGCACGGTCTGGAAGTAGAACACGAGCGGCAGGGCCATGCAGGTGACGGCGAAGCCGACGGTCGTGATCGCGGCGTTCGAGAGCGAGAAGTTGCGGTCGCGGAACAGCGCCAGCGGCAGCAGCGGCTCCTTCTTGTTGAACGCCTGCCAGACCACGAACGCGATCAGGACCACGATGCCCGAGATGATGAGCCCCCAGACGGTGATCGGGCCGGTGATGGTCCCCCAGTCGTAGGTGCCGCCCTCCTGGATGCCGAAGACGAGCAGGAACATGCCGACCGCGCTGAGGATCACGCCGAGGATGTCGAAGCTGTGGGTGTGCGTCGGCAGCTTGGGCACGAGGCGGGCCGCGAGGATGAACGCGACGACGCCGACCGGGACGTTGATGAAGAAGATCCACTCCCAGCCGAGGCCGTCGACGAGCACGCCGCCGAGCAGCGGGCCGATCAGGGTGGCGACACCGGCGACGGCGCCCCACAGCCCCATCGCCGCACCGCGGCGGTCCGGCGGGAAGATGCGGGTGATGACGGCCATCGTCTGCGGGGTCATCAGCGCGGCGCCGAGACCCTGCACGACACGGGCGGTGATGAGCATCCCGATGCCGCCACCGGGCATCACACCGGAGAATCCGCACCAGGCGGAGGCGAGCGTGAAGATCACGAGGCCGACGAGGTAGAGGTTCTTCGGACCGAACCGGTCACCGAGGCGACCAGTGATGAGCAGGGGGACGGCGTAGGCGAGGAGGTAGGCGCTGGTCACCCAGATGACCGCGTTGTAGTCGGTGCCGAGGTCGAGGCCCTTCATGATCGCCGGGTTCGCGACCGACACGATGGTCGTGTCGATCAGGATCATGAAGAACCCGATGACCAGGGCCCACAGTGCGGGCCACGGCTTCAGTTCTTTTTCCATGGTGTCTTTTCTCTCAGTGCTGCTTCTGGTCGTCCCAGGAGATCTCTCCCGAGACGAGGTCGTCGATGAGGGCCTCGAGCGTGGCCACGTCGGCCTCCGCCATCGCGCGCAGGTAACGCACGTCCATCCAGTACCGGGCGGGGAGGCCTTTGTCCACGAGCTTGCGGATCGCCTCGTCGAGTGTCCCGATGTCCTCGCGGATGTGGGAGACGCGCTGGCGCAGTAGGGCGACGACGGTCTCGGCGGAGAGATTGTTGGACTCCCCCAGCCCGACCGGGAACTCCGGATACTCGTTGACGGGTGTGCCGATGATGTCGGCGATCCGCTCGCGGAGGGCCTGCGTGCCCTCGGCGGTGATCTCGTAGGTGGTGCGCTCGGGACGGTTGCCCTCGCGCTCGGTGCCGGTCGCCCGGACGAGGCCGTTGCCGGCCATCCGATCGACCGTGTGGTAGAGCGAGCCGGGGCGTACCTTGACGAGCCGGTCCTCCGAGCGCTGCACGAGGGTCTGGTACATCTCGTACGGATGCGTCGGCCCCTCGGCGAGCAGCGCGAGCGCCGCCACGGCGAGCGGGGTGAGGGGGGTTGGTGTCATGGGTGTTGTTCCGGATCGATTGTTCCGCTGTGATTATTCCACGTGGAATAGTAGGTCGTGAAGGATTCGGATGTCAACCCTCAGCCGCGCATGCCCGCATTCACGGCCAGCAGCTGCTCGGTGAACTGGCGCGCGCCGCCCTGAGCGGGGTGCCGGATGGCGGGTGCGTCGACGCCGGCGACCGCGAGCGCGCCCTGGGCTTTGCGACCGACGGCGACGACGGTCTCCACGCCGAGGGCGCGGATCAGCTCCAGCGCGACCGGGGCGCCGGCGCGCACCTCGGCGGGGCGCGGAGTGCGGTTCGTGTGCGGGTCGCCCGGTACGAACGGGTGGTGCGGGTAGACCGGCCAGGAGAGCGGGAGCGGCCCCTCCCACGATCGGAAGGCCGCCCACACGTCCCGGCTGGACGCCTCCCACGGCGCCTGCGGCTCGGGAGGCAGTTCGAGCGCGGCGAGCTCGGGCGTGACCGCGGCCTCCACCTCGCGCACCGACGTGAACGGGACGCCGGTGATCGTCATCCCGCGCCATCCCGGAGCCTCGCCGAGCAGCAGCACCGGGGCGTGCGGCATCGCGAGGTAGCGGCGCAGGTTGCGCTCCCGGCGACGTCCTTCGGGGTCTTTCCCGTACAGCGCCTCAGCGTCGGGCGGCACCGGCACCTCGGCCAGCAGGCGGAAGAAGGTCGCGAAGGGGTCGTCGCTCATGCCTCCACGATGCCACCCGGCACCGACGGCGTCAGTGGCCGGCGTCGGACTTCTTCGACATCCGGTCGATCGCGGCGAGCGCCACGGCGGAGAGGATGAAGACGCAGTGGATGAGGACCTGCCAGAACACGCCCTGGGACGTGTAGGTGTCGCCGGTCACGTTCTCGGCGCCCGGAGCCCCGAGGTCGCCGACCTCGATGAACGTCTTGAGCAGGTGGATGGACGAGATGCCGATGATCGCCATCGCGAGCTTGACCTTGAGCACGTTGGCGTTGACGTGCGACAGCCACTCGGGCTGGTCGGGGTGCCCGTCGGTGTTGACGCGGGAGACGAAGGTCTCGTAGCCGCCGATGATCACCATGATCAGGAGGTTGGCGATCATCACGACATCGATGAGGCCGAGCACGGCGAGCATCACCGCGGCCTCGTCGATGTGGCCGCTGACGATCACGTCTTCGGCGAGATGCCACAGCTCGACGATGAACACCCAGACGTAGATCGCCTGCGCGACGATCAGCCCCAGGTAGAGGGGAGCCTGCAGCCAGCGGCTGAAGAAGATCAGCGAGCCGATGGCGCGGCTCGCCGGCCCGGGCTGCCGGTGCTGCAGCGACGGCGACGGCGGGCTCGGCGGCACGGGCGGCTGCGCCTCGGAATCGGTGGTGCGGGGACGGGTGGTCGGGTCGACGGTCTCGATCACGGGGGTTCCTCACGGGGTTCGGGAGCTCGATCCTAGAGAACCGAACATGTGAGAACGCTCAGGAAAGGTTACGGTCGCACGCCCACCCGCGGGTGCCCGGTCGCGGCGAGCGCCGCATCCACCTCCTCCAAGGGGAAGACGACGCCCACCTGCTCGGCGAACGGGTAGCGGCGGCCACCGTCGGCCAGGAAGCGGACCGCCTGCTCCAGGTGCCGCGGCGCGTAGTTGTGCACGCCGCGGATGGTGAGGAGGCGGCGGACGAGCTGCTCGGGCGAGACGGCGAGGTCGGGGCCGGGAAAGACGGAGCCGACGAGCACCAGCACGCCGCCGACGTCGACCGTCGCGAGGAGGGAGCGGACTGCGGCGGCGGTGCCGGAGAGCTCCAGGGCGACCGTCGGCGCCGCGGCACGGCCACCGGCCTTGCCGAGCGCCGTCGCGAGCCCCGTGGCCGAGTCCGCGGAGGCGCGCGGATCGACGATGGCGGCCGCGCCGAACGCAAGGGCCGCCTGGCGTCGCTCGGGGACGGGGTCGCTGACGACGACGCGCGCGCCCGCCTCCGTCGCCATGGCGGTGGCGGTGAGGCCGAGCATCCCGGCCCCGGCGATGAGGACGAGGGCGCCGTCCAGCGGCACGATCTCGGAGGCCGCCTCGAGCGCGGCCGCGACCGTCGCCGTCGAGCACGACGCGGGGGCGAGCACGGCGGCGGGGAGGTCGTCCGGAACCGGGACGATCGGGGTGCCGTCGAGGATGTGGGCGTGCGTGGCGAAGCCGCCCGAGAGCTCCCAGCCGCGGCGCATCCGCTCGTGGCCGTACTTCTGCAGGTTCAGACACCGCTGCGGGAGGCCGCGGCGGCAGCGCGCGCACCGCCCGCAGGGCACGGCGACGGACCAGACGACCCGCTCGCCGAGCGACACCCGGTGACCGTCGGTCGTCTTGGCGCCGCCGCGGCCGAGCGCGACGACGCGGCCGACCTGCTCATGGCCGAGCACCAGCGGGGTGGGCGCCGAACGGTGCCCGAGCACGGTGTGCACGTCGGAGCCGCACACGGTGGCGAGCTCCACCTCCACCAGCACATCACCCGGCGCGAGACGCACGCCCGGGACGGCGACCGCCTCGTGGCGGTGGCCCTCGCCCGGCCACACCATGGCCGTCGCCGACGGGTACACGCTGACCCCCATCCCCAGGCTCGCCGGCGGCGCGACGACGCGAGGGGTCACGGCTTTGATCGTCACCGGCCGGCCGGCCCGTCCGCGCGGGCGAGCGCTGCGTCGTCGTCGAGCTCGACGTCGTCGACGAGGGCGTCCTCGTCGTCGAGCGCGTCCTCGTCGTCGATGTCGGCGAGGTCGTCCTCCTCGTCGTCGTACTCGGCGTCCTCGTCGGCGAAGCCCAGCAGCTCGGCGAGGTCGGCGACGCTGTCCACGACGGCGTCGGCTCCCGCATCGAGCAGGGTGCGCTCGTCGTGCGACCCGCTCAGCACACCGACGACGAGCCCGGCGCCCGCGGCGATGCCGGAGGCGATGTCGCTCGCGGTGTCGCCCACGACCACCATGCCGTCGACCGCGGTCGTCCCCGTGCGCAGCACGGCCGTGAGCGGGAGGTCGGGGTACGGTCGGCCGCGCCCCGCCTCGTCGGCGCTCAGCGTCACGTCGGCCAGGTCGGCCCAGCCGAGGGCGTCGAGCACGACATCGAGGGTCGCGCGGGAGAACCCGGTGGTGAGCACCACGGCGACGCCCGACTCCCGCAGCAGGCCGATGAGCTCCTCCGCACCCGGGACGGCGCGCACGCCCTCCGCGGCGACGAGCTCCGCGTACGTGGACTCGAAGACGGCGTTGGCGTGCTCGGCCTGGTCGTCGTCGCCGGTGAGGGCGCGGAAGACGGCCGCCTTCGACTGCCCCATGGTGCGGTGCACGTACGCGAGCGCGGCGGTGCGCTCCTCCTCGGAGGAGGTCAGGCCCGCGGCATCGGCGGCACGCGCGAACGCACGCTCCACGAGACCGTCGTCGACGACGGTCGTGCCGGCCAGATCGAGCACGACGAGCTCGAGATCGGCGAGCTCCTCGTCCTCCTCGGGCTCGATGATGGCGGTGTCGTCGAACTCGCTGGTTATGCGGCCGTCAGGGGTCACGGTGGTGCCTTTCTCGTGTCTCGTGCAGACGTGTCAGTGGGCGCGTGCGCCGGCGGTCGCCAGCACGCCGGGGGCGGAGGCGAACAGCTCGTCGACGACGCGGTCGGCGAGCCCCAGCCCGGTGGTCATCCCGATGCCGGTCATCACCGACACGACGCGCACGTCGGGCTGCGGCGCGGCGACGAGGAACTCGTCGGGGGCGGACGCGTACACGCCCTGCCAGCGCTCGCGCACGCGGAGGCGGTCGGTGCCGAAGAGGGCGCGGGCGCGCTCCAGCAGCAGTTCGAAGGCCTCCTCCGATTGGAAGGGCGGGACGTCCGAGCCGAGTCGGTGGGTGTCGCCGACGAGGAGCGAGCCGTCGGACCGCTGCGTGTACATCTGATTCACGTCGAGGGCGGCGAGCGCGGGATGCTCCGCGGCCAGCCGCTCGCGCACAGCGTCGGCGCTCGGCGTGCGGGCGAAGCCGGGGTAGCGCACCAGCGACCAGCCGGTGAGGAGCGGGGCGGCGAGCGGGTGGTCCAGCTCGGCCTCCACGAGCATCATGTCCAGGCTGCAGCGCACCATCCCGTGCGCCTCGGCGACACCGGGGAAGAGCTGCTCGACGTCGTGGTTGACCGCGACGACGACCGCGTCGGCGGCGAGACGTCCACGGGAGGTGTGGACCGTGCCGGTCTGCACCCCGCCGACGGCGGTCTGCCAGTAGAAGTCGACGCCATGCGCATCCAGCCAGCGGACGATCGCGGGCGCCGCCTCGCGCGGGTCGACCTGCAGATCGGCGGGCAGGAAGGCGCCGCCCATCGCGACGCCGTCGGCGACGGGGATGCGCTCCCGCACCTCCGCCGGCGTGAGCATGCGCACCTGCCGGCCGCCGCGCTGCTCGCGGAACTCCTCGAGCACCGCCAGCTCGTCGGGCGCCTGCGCGACGACGACGGTGCCGGACTCCCGCAGCCAGAACCCGGCCTCCGGAGCGAGCGTCAGCCACAGCTCCCGCGCCAGCTCTGCGTAGGCCCTGGCCTCCCCGTCCTGCCCCGTCACGCACAGGTGGCCGAAGTTGCGCACGGACGCCCCGTAGGGTCCGGAGGCGCGGTCGAGGACGGCGACGGTCAGCCCACGGCGCAGCGCCGCCACCGCGTGACCGAGGCCGACGATGCCGCTGCCGACGATCGCCAGATCGTAGTGCCTGCCCATAGCGCCCCTCCTGTAGGGCACACGCTAGGCGCCGGGGACGACGGCGGCGCGACGGCCGGGTAACCGGGAGGTGAACGGCGAGCGGCGTCGGCGACGGAGGAGCCAGGGCTCAGGGTCGGCTGACGTGGACGCTCTGGTCGACCAGCACCCCGTGCCGGTCGCCGGACCCGACGACGATCCCGATCCGGTAGTCGCCCGGGTCCATCGCGAACAGGGTGTAGGCGTTGCCGTTGTCGTCGAGCGGGAGGACCCGGCCGGAGGGCTGGCCGTCGACCCACACCTCGGCTGTCGCGCCCGGGGCGCCGTGCACCGCCAGGATCACGGAGAGCGGCGCTCCGATGGCGAGCACGCCGGGAACGCTCGACGTGCCCGTAACCGGAACCGACGGCTCGGAGACGTTGCCCGCCACGTCGGTCTGACGCGCGGTCAGGGAGGAGTTCGGGGAGGCGAGGATCAGCTCGCCCGTGCTCCAGCCTCCCGTCGCGTCGGCGGTCACCGTCGCGAGGGGGCGGTCGCCGTCGGAGACGACCACGGTCGCGCCGGGCTCGGTCGTCCCGGAGACGATCGGGGCCATCCGCCCCGCCAGGTCGCCGGAGCCGGTGTCGACGCCCGTGATCACGGGCGGGAGCGCCGTGCGGTCGACGAGGAGGTCGAGCGTGGTGGGCGCGGACGAGGCTCCGGCCGCCGTCTGGACGAGCACGAGGGTCCACGAGCCGTCGGTCAGCGAAGACAGGTCGACGGTGAGCGACCAGGCCCCGGAGGGGTCGACGGTGGCGGAGGCAAGCGGGGCCGCAGCGGAGGCCCGCACTGCGGCACGCCCGCCCGCACGCTCGGCGCCCACCGAGACGACCGCGCCCGGGAGGCCGGTTCCCGCGAGATCGGCGGAGGTGGCGGAGGTCGGCCGTGCCGCATCCCACGGCGAGGTGACGACGGGAGCGAGCGGCGGCTGGGGGAGGGTGGGGTTCGTCGGCGCCGTGGGGTCGGTCGGGGTGGTGGGGCCGGTCGGGGTCGTGGGATCGGTCGGCGTCGTGGGATCGGTCGGGGTGGTCGGGGCCGCGGGCACCGCCGGGGCCCCGGGGCGCGCCGGAGCGGTCGGCACCTCGGGAGCCGGGTCGGCGGGTGCGTCCTGCGTGGGCGGAGCCGCTGGCGGTGCGGCCACGGGCACCTCGGGGAGGGCCTTCGCCGCACCTCCAGGTGCCCCCTCGGCGGACGGCGGGGCGGCCGCGACGACCGGCGTCGAGGGTCCGTGGTCGCCACCGGGGAACAACTGCGGTCCGAGCACGAGGGTCCCGGCGACGGCCGCCGCGGCGAGGAGCGCGCCTCCTGTCGTCCAGCCGGCGATCGCCATCCCGCTCGCCGCACCGCCCGCGCCGGCACCGCCGGTCGATCCCGCCGACGAGACCGCGTGGGACACCGACGGCGGCATCGGAGTCGCGGAGCCCGCCGTGGCGGCGACGGCGTTGTGACCGGCCTGGATCCAGGCCGCATACGCGGCGGCGGCACCGGCCCCCACGGTCAACGGGAGCACGATCAGAGCGAGGCGGGAGCCGACCTCCTCGGCCTCGCCGAGCACGATGGTGCAGCGGGCGCAGGAGAAGAGGTGCTTCTCGAAGCGGACGGTGTCACGGGTCGCGAGCTTGCCGCGCGTGTACGCACCCATCCGGTCGGTCACCCAGCGGCACTCGGAGTCCTCGTCGAGAGACTGGAGGTGCGCTTGGATCCACGCCTGGCGGAGCCCCTCCCGCGCCCGATAGGCGAGAGCGGAGACGCTGTTGGGCGACAGGCCGAGAAGCGGGGCGACAGTGGCCGGGCTCAGCCGCTCGACGTCGCAGTACCAGAGAACCTCCTGCCAGCGGTCGGGGAGCGAGCGGAAGGCCTGCGCAGTGAGGGAGCGGTCGAGCGCCTTCATGGTCGTCGACTCGGTGGTCTCCGGATCGGGGATGCTCTCGGCGTCCTCGAGCGGGTTCTCCTTGCGGTCGCGGCCCCACGACGCGGCGAGGTTGCGGATCGTGGTGAAGAGGTACGGGCGGAAGCCGACCTGCGGCCCCTTGCCGCTCTGGACCGCCTGGAAGATCTTGGTGAACGCCTCGGCGACGAGGTCATCCGGGTCGATGCTCGAACTCGCCGACCGCGCGACGGCGAGGCCCGCCCGGGAATGCCGGCGCCACAGCTCGGCGTAGGCGAGCTCGTCGCCGGCGCGGGACCGCTCCACCAGTTCGTCGTCGGACAGCTCGTCGACGGGTTCGGGCCGGGGCGCGCGACGGAGCAGCGTCAACCGCTTGCGCTCGGCGCGCTGCTGGTCGCGAGGGGTCATCGGGGAGCTCATTCGGGTGGGGATCGCGGACGGGGCGGGCAGTGCCGCATCCAAGAGACGCTGGAGGGGGTGGATCATGACGCGACTCGGCGGATCTCGATGAATTCGCGCGAACCGCGTCACGATCGGCGCCCTCCCCCGTCCCTTCTCCGAGCGCACACCCGAGCGCGCTCCGAGCGGTCCGCCACCCGAAGGCGAGACCCGGGGAGACCCGAAACCCCGTCCGCCCGATCAGCGTCCGCCGGCCACCGGCAGGCGCCGTCCGGCGTGCGCAGGACCGTCCGAACCCGAACGAAGGACCGTCATGCATCGCACCGTCGCGCGCGACCCGAACGCGCGCACCCGTTCCACCTCCCGCCCCGCCCGCCTCGTCGCCGCGCTCCTTGCCGGCCTCCTCGGGGTCAGCGGCCTGCTCGTCGCGACGGCTCCGGCCGGCGCGGCCGAGATCCCCAGCGCCATCTCGAATGTCACGACCGACAAGTCGTCCTACGGCTACAGCGAGAAGCTCGTCCTGAGCTTCGACTGGGCGGTCCCGGACGGCAGCGCGCCCGGCGACACGTTCTCGCTGACCCTGCCGCCCGAGCTCGCCGCCGCGAGCCTCGCCCGGTTCACCCTCGACGCCCCGGACGGCACGCCGATCGCGGCCGCCGCCTGGAACGGCCGCACCGCCGTCTTCACCCTCACCGACTACGTGGCGACCCACGACGACGTCGCCGGCACCGGGCACTTCACGGCGCAGTGGGACCACACCACCGTGACGGAGACCGGCGGCCCGGTCGAGCTGACCTTCGGCTCGACGCTGACGACCGTCACGATCGCGCCGAAGCCCACGCCCACGCCCTGCACCACGAACTGCGGGCCCCCGCCCGTCCCGACCTCGCGCGGAGCGTGGAAGGGGTCCGGCTGGACCGACGGTTCGTACGAGGGCACGCGCGACCCGTCGAGCAACATCTCGTGGGTTGTCCAGCTGCCGGGCGACCAGACCGGATACGCCGGACCGGTCGACGTCGTCGACACGATCGGCGCCGGGAGCGCGATCGATTGCCCGTCGCTCTCCGTCACCGCCCGCGCCAGTCTGGCGGGAGGAACGCCCAGCTCCCCGGTCGACCCGTCGCGCTACACGGTCTCGTGCACGGCCTCCGGCCTCCACGTCGTGCTCGATGCGGTGCACGCGAGCGAGTTCATCGACCTCCGCTACACGGGCACCATCACCGACCAGCGTCTCGGCACGTACTCGAACGCGGTCACGATCAGCTACCCCGGCACGACCGTGACCAAGACCGCCACCATCAAGCGGACCTCGGCCGGCGGATCGGGTGACGGCGACCAGAGCGTCTCCGTCGGCGACCTCGTCTGGCTCGACACGAACCGCGACGGCCTGCAGAGCCCCGGCGAGCAGGGGATCCCCGGCGTCGTGCTCGTGCTCACCGGTCCGGACGGCGGACCCGTGACGAACGTGGGAGGTGCGCCGGTCGGCCCCGCGACGACCGACGCCGACGGTCGCTACCTCTTCCCGGGACTGCCCGTGCTCCCCGCCGGGCAGCACTACACGGTCACGCTCGACAGAGCCGCATCCGCCGTCGCGCTGGCGGGTCTCACGCCCACCACCGCGAGCGCCGGCACCGACCGCGCCATCGACAGCTCGACCTGGCTGGCCGAGTCGGGCGACCTCACCACGAACCGCGCAGCGGACCTGACGCTGGACTTCGGCTTCGTGCGCCCGGCCGTCACGCCGACGGAACCGGCCGAGCCGAACGCCGGCGGCACGACCCCGGGCACTCCCGCCACCCCCGTCCCGGGTTCGGGAGGCGCCACTCCGGTCGCCGCCGCACCGGTCACGTCGCTGGCGCACACCGGCTCCGACGTGGTGACCCCGCTCGCGGCCGCGGCGGCCCTCATCGCGCTGGGACTGGCGCTCGCCGCCACCGTCTCATGGCGGCGCCGCCGGGCCGAGCGGGGCTGATCACCGTCACCGGGGGACGGCGCACCGGCGCCGTTCCCCGGTGACGCTCGCGCCCGCACGACTCGGCTGTTGCGCATTCGTGACGATCGGCGCAAACTTGCAGCATGAGCGTGGATGGGAACACCCGGGACATCGAGCCCGACATCGTCACCGACTTCCGCGAGCGGATGTCGTACGGCTCCTACCTGGACCTCGACACGCTCCTGGGCGCACAGCACCCGGTGAGCCGGCCGGAGCACCACGACGAGCTGCTGTTCATCGTGCAGCACCAGACGACCGAGCTCTGGCTGAAACTGGTGCTGCACGAGCTCGAGTCCGCCCGCGACCTGCTGCGCGCCGACGAGCTGGCACCGGCGCTCAAGCGCATTGCGCGCGTCAAGCACATCCAGAAGACCCTCACCGAGCAGTGGTCCGTGCTCGCGACGCTGACGCCGACCGAGTACGCGCAGTTCCGCGGGTTCCTCGGCAACTCCTCCGGCTTCCAGTCGTACCAGTACCGCGCCGTCGAGTTCGTGCTCGGCAACAAGAACGCCCGCATGCTCAGCGTGTTCGCGAGCGACCCCGCCGCGCACGCCCTGCTCGCGGAGTTGCTGGGGCAGCCGAGCGTCTACGACGAGTTCCTCCGCTACCTCGCCCGCGCCGGGCATCCCGTGCCGCAGGCCCTGCTGGAACGCGACGTCACCGAGGCCCACGTCTTCACTCCGGAACTCGTGCCCGTCTTCCGGGACATCTACGAGAACGCGGATGCGCACTGGGCGGAGTACGAGGCGTGCGAGGAGTTCGTCGATCTGGAGGACAACTTCCAGCTCTGGCGGTTCCGGCATCTCAAGACGGTGCAGCGCACCATCGGCATGAAGATCGGCACCGGCGGCTCCTCGGGCGTGAACTTCTTGCAGAAGGCGCTCGAGCTGACCTTCTTCCCCGAGCTGTACGCCGTCCGTACCGAGATCGGCACGCCCCGGTGAGCCCGGACGCCCGCGCGTCCGACGCGGTCTCGTTCGACGCGGTCTGGACCGGCGACGGCTTCCGCGGGCCGGCCACCTTCCGTATCCGCGACGGCCACCTCCTTCCGAACGACCCCACCCCGCGCGACTCCACCCCGCGCGACGCAGACCACGGCACCTCCCCCGCGACCCGCGACCTGGGCGGCACCCTCTTCCCCCGGCTGACCGACCACCACGTACACCTCGGCCTCGTCGATCCCGTCGCCCTCTTCTCTGGCGGCATCACGCACGCCGTCGACCTCGGCTGGGACCCGGCGATCGCGACCTCCTGGCTGCGCGACGACCCGCGCAGCCCCAGCGTGACGATCGCGGGCGCTCTCCTCACCGCTCCCGGCGGCTATCCCGCGCGCTCCGGCTGGGCTCCCGTCGGCGCGGCGCGCGAAGTGGGTGGCGCGCGGGAGGCTCGGCGAGCGGTGCGTGAACAGGTCATGGCAGGAGCCTCCCGCATCAAAGTCGCCCTCAACAGCGAGGCGGGCGAAACGGTGGATGACGCCACTCTCGACGCGATTGTGGAGGAAGCCGTGACCGCCGGGCTGCCGGTCGTCGCCCACGCACAGGGCACCGGGCAGACCGCCCGCGCCGTCCGCGCCGGCGTCACCCAGCTCGCCCACACCCCGTTCAGCGAACGCGTCCCCGCCACCGTCATCGACGACGCCGTCGCGCGCGGCATGAGCTGGATCTCCACCCTCGACATCCACGGCTGGGGCACCCCGACCCGGGATCACGACACCGCCGTCGACAATCTGCGCCGCTTCCACGCCGCCCGCGGACGCGTGCTCTACGGGACCGATCTCGGCAACGGCCCCCTCCGCCTCGGTGTGAACGCCCGCGAGCTGACGGCGCTCCTCTCCGCGGGCCTCGACGCGACGACCGTGCTCCGCTCGATCGCCGGCGACCCCGGAGCCGACCACCTCGCCGACGAGGCCCCGATCGGCTCCCGCCTCGCCTGGATCCCCGCCGCGCCTCCTCGCGACGCCGCCCTGCTGCCCGCGTGGCTCGCGACCGCTCGCGGGCTCCAGGCCGGCGACCTCACCGCAACCGACCTCCACACCCCCATCTCCACTCCCACCACGAGCACCGAAGGACCGCTCCCATGACCGACGACACCGCCATCACCGACCTCCTCGCGCCCGACCCGCTCACGGTCGCCCGCGCCCTCGACGGCGCCGACCAGCTGGCCACCTACCGCGAGCGCTTCGTCGGCGTGCCCGACGGCACGGGCGTCACTGCCTACTTCGACGGCAACTCGCTCGGCCGGCCCACCCTCGCGAGCATCGAGCGCGTGCAGCGCTTCCTGGTCGACGGCTGGGGCGGCCGCCTCATCCGGGGCTGGGACGAGGAGTGGATGGAGCTCCCGTTCACGATCGGCGACGCGCTCGGCGACGCCGCACTCGGCGCAGCGGCAGGTCAGACCTTCATCGGCGACTCGACTACCGTGGTCCTCTACAAGCTGGCGCGCGCCGCCGTCGACGCCCGGCCGGGGCGCACGCAGATCGTCCTCGACACCGACAACTTCCCGACCGACCGCTACCTGCTCGACGGCATCGCCCGCGAGCGCAGCCTCGACCTGGTCTGGATCGAGGCCGACACGGAGGCGGGCGTCACTCCCGAGCAGGTCGCGGCGGTCGTCGGCCCGCAGACGGCGCTCGTCGTGCTGAGCCAGGTCGCATACCGGTCCGGGTTCCTCGCCGATGTTCCGGCGATCACGCGGATCGCCCACGACGCGGGCGCGCTCGTGCTGTGGGACCTCTGCCATTCGGCGGGTTCCGTCTCGGTGGAGCTGGACGCGTGGGGCGT
Organism: Leifsonia naganoensis; assembly: GCF_013410615.1. Taxonomy (NCBI): domain Bacteria; kingdom Bacillati; phylum Actinomycetota; class Actinomycetes; order Micrococcales; family Microbacteriaceae; genus Leifsonia; species Leifsonia naganoensis. The sequence continues at coordinate 2,261,090 of NZ_JACCHJ010000001.1, read as the reverse complement.
CGACCTCGCCGCGGGCTGCACCTACAAGTACCTCAACGGCGGACCGGGATCCCCCGCCTTCGGCTACGTCGCCGCGCGCCTCCAGAGCGAACTCACGCAACCGATCCAGGGGTGGATGGGCACCAGCGATGTCTTCGCGATGGGCCCGGAGTACCAGCCCGCCGCGGGGATCCGCCGATTCATCAGCGGCACCCCTCCGGTCGTGGGGATGCTCGCCATGCAGGACACGATCGCGATGATCGCGGAGGCCGGGATCGACGCGGTGCGCGCCAAGTCCGTCGCGCTCACCGAATATGCGGTCGCGCTCGCCGACGAATGGCTCGCCCCGCTCGGCGCGACGCTCGCCAGCCCGCGAGAGACGGAGCGGCGCGGCGGACACGTCACGGTCAACCACCCGGCGATGCGCGAGGTGACCGCCGCCCTCTGGGAGCAGGACGTCATCCCCGACTACCGCGACCCGAACGGGCTGCGCATCGGGCTGTCGCCGCTGAGCACGAGCTTCGAGGAGGTGTGGCGGGGGATGTCCGCCGTGCGCGACGTGCTCGGCGAGCTGACGCATGGCTGAACCCGCCCTCCGCGAGGATCTCGAGGCGACCTCCGGCAGCGCGACCGCCCTGCTGCGGACGCTCGTCGGCAGCATGCTGCGCCCGCTCGGCGGGTGGATGTCGGCCGCTGGCACGGTGCACCTGCTCGGTTCGCTGGGCATCCCGCCCGCCACGGCACGGTCGAGCATCGCGCGGCTCGTCGCCCGTGGCGTGCTGCGACGAGCGCCCGGCGACGGCGGAGTGCCCGGCTACTCCCTCGACCCGGCCGCGGTCCCGATGCTGGAGCGCGGCGACGCCCGCATCTTCGGCGAGCGCCGCCCCGCGACGGCGTGGTGCCTCGTGTCGTACTCGTTCCCGGAGCGGCAGAGATCGCTGCGGCACCAGCTGCGCCGACGGCTCGCCGCCATCGGCTGCGGCACGGTCGCGGACGGCCTGTGGATCGGCCCTGCCGCGCTCGAGCGGGAGCTGGCGGAGGTCGTGGCCGAGTTCGACGCCGTCCTGTTCGTGGACGCGGCTGCCCGCAGCGACCTCTCCGCGGGACTCGCGTCCTGGTACGACCTCCCCGCCATCCGGCGCGTGCACGAGACCTTCATCGACCGGTTCGGCGCGGTCGACGTCTCACCGACGATCGGTGACGAGGAGGCGTTCGCGCTCTGGGTGCGCGCGCTCGACGAGTGGCGGGTGGTCCCGTACCGCGACCCCGGCCTCCCGCCCGCCGCGCTGCCGGACGATTGGCCCGGCGACGCCTCCGCCGCTCTGTTCGGACGCCTGCGCGACGCGCTCGAGCAGCGTGCCGTCGGCTACGCCTCGCGCATCGCCGGCCCGGACCGCGTGCCCGCCGTCGCACGGTAGAATCGCTGGCGAACCCCCCGACCGCGAGCGAGCAGGAGCGCACCTTTGTCGACGATCGTTGTGGAAGTCATGCCCAAGGCCGAACTGCTCGACCCGCAGGGCAAGGCCGTCGCCGGCGCCCTCTCGCGCATCGGCAAGGGTCAGTTCAGCGGCGTCCGCGTGGGCAAGCGCTTCGAGCTGACCGTCGACGGCCCGATCGACGACGCGACGCGCGCCGCGGTCCGCGAGATCGCCGACGAGATCCTCTCCAACTCCGTGATCGAGGACGTCGTGGGCATCCACTACCCGGACGAGGCCGGCGCCTGATGCGCATCGGCGTCATCACCTTCCCCGGCTCGCTCGACGATCGCGACGCCCTCCGTGCCGTGCGCCTCGCCGGCGCCGAGCCGGTCGCGCTGTGGCACGGCGAGCACGACCTCCAGGGCGTCGACGCGCTCGTCCTCCCGGGCGGCTTCAGCTACGGCGACTACCTGCGCTGCGGTGCGATCGCCAGCCTCTCGCCGATCATGACCGAGGTCGTGGATGCGGCCGCCAAGGGCGTGCCCGTGCTCGGCATCTGCAACGGCTTCCAGATGCTCGCCGAGGCGCACCTCGTGTCGGGCGGTCTGATCCGCAACGACCACGGCAACTTCATCCGCCGCGACCAGTCGCTGACCGTCGAGAACACCGACACCCCGTGGACGAACGGCTTCGAGCAGGGCCAGGAGATCGTCATTCCGCTCAAGAACGGCGAGGGCGGCTTCATCGCCTCGGCCGAGGAGCTCAAGCGCCTCGAGGGCGAGGGCCTGGTGACGTTCCGCTACCAGGGCGTCAACCCGAACGGATCGCTCAACGACATCGCCGGCGTGCGCAACGAGCGCGGCAACGTGGTCGGCCTCATGCCGCACCCGGAGCACGCGGTCGAGCCCGGCTTCGGCCCTGACACCTCCGACGCCATGCGCTCGGGCGTCGACGGCCTCACCTTCTTCACCTCCGTCATCCGCTCGGCGCTCGTCGAGGCGTAACCCCGCCTCCGGAGGCAACAGCCGAGTACGCAGAAAGTGCGCCGAATCCACTCGATCCGGCGCACTTTCTGCGTACTCGGGAGTTACCCCAGCGGGGTGTAGACGACCAGCCGGAGCTCCGGGTGGTCGGTCGGCGTCAGCTGGTGGTGCTCGAAGCGCGCGGTGACGCCGCCCGGGAGGCGGAAGAGCCGCTCGCGGGAGGCGAATCCGCTGATGTCGTAGTGCTCCCACGCCGCGCGGAACTCCGGGCTCGCCGCGCGCAACCGCTCCACGAGCGTCCGCACGCCGGGGTCGCCCGCCCGCGCGCCGGTCTCGGCGCGGAACTCGGCGAGGAACCGCGCGCTGGTCACATCCCAGTCCGGCAGCAGCTCCCGCACCGCGTCGTCGGTGTAGACCAGCCAGAGCAGGTTGCGGTCCTCGGGAGGCACGTCCCCGACCCGTGGATACAGGCGGGTGTACGCCTCGTTCCAGCCCGCGATGCCCCAGTCGGGTGCGAGCGCGAAGGCCGGGTTGGGGTCGATCGCGTCGAGCAGCCGCTGGAGGTGGGGAGGCGCATCCTCGACCGCCCGCGCCGCGACCGTCGGCGCGAGGCCGAACCCGGCGAGGGAGAGCACGAACTCCTGCTCCGGCAGCGGGAGGCGCAGCGTGCGGGCGACGGCGTCCAGCACCGAACGCGACGGGTTGATCGGGCGCCCCTGCTCCAGCCAGGTGTACCAGGTGACGCTGACGCCGGAGAGGTAGGCGACCTCCTCGCGGCGCAGGCCGAGATCCCTGGTGCGCCCGACCGGCGGGAGGCCGTAGTCGGCGCGCGGAGCCTGCTCGCGGCGGGAGCGCAAGAAGCGCCCGAGTTCGCGGCGGCGGTCCTCGGTGTCTGGCACGACGTCGATACTAGTGCTCCCACTACTAGTACCAAAGCTGACTTCCGCTCCCGCGCGCGCGACCGAAGGATGGGACCATGCCTCCACTCCGTTCACGCACCGTCACGCACGGCCGCAACATGGCCGGCGCCCGCGCACTGCTGCGCGCCGCCGGCGTCGCCCGCGAAGACTTCGGCAAGCCGATCATCGCGGTCGCGAACAGCTTCACCGAGTTCGTCCCGGGCCACACCCACCTGCAGCCGGTCGGGCGCATCGTCTCGCAGGCCATCCACGACGCCGGCGGCATCGCCCGCGAGTTCAACACGATCGCGGTCGACGACGGCATCGCCATGGGCCACGGCGGCATGCTCTACTCGCTGCCCTCGCGCGAGCTGATCGCCGACTCCGTCGAGTACATGGTCAACGCGCACTGCGCCGACGCGATCGTCTGCGTCTCCAACTGCGACAAGATCACGCCCGGGATGCTGCTCGCGGGGCTGCGCCTCAACATCCCCGTCGTCTTCGTCTCGGGCGGTCCGATGGAGGGCGGCCGCACCACGCTCGTCGACGGCACCGTGCGCAAGCTCGACCTCATCTCGGCGATCGCCGACTCGGCGAACGACAGCGTGAGCGACACCGACCTGTTCCGCATCGAGGAGAACGCCTGCCCGACGTGCGGCTCCTGCTCCGGGATGTTCACCGCCAACTCGATGAACTTCCTCACCGAGGCGCTCGGGCTGGCCCTGCCGGGCAACGGCTCGACCCTGGCGACGCACACCGCCCGCCACGCCCTCTATGAGAAGGCCGGCGCGACCGCCGTCGAGCTGGCGCACCGCTACTACGACCAGGACGACGAGTCCGTGCTGCCCCGTTCGATCGCGACCAGCGCGGCCTTCGGCAACGCGATGGCGCTCGACATCGCGATGGGCGGGTCGACCAACACCATCCTGCACCTGCTCGCCGCGGCGCGTGAGGGCGGGATCGACTACGACCTGACCGACATCGACGCCCTGTCGCGCCGCGTGCCGTGCCTGTCGAAGGTCGCGCCCAACGGCGCCGCGCTCGTCGAGGACGTGCACCGCGCGGGCGGTGTGCCCGCGCTGCTCGGCGAGCTCGACCGCGCGGGTCTGCTCGACCGCGGTGTCCACACCGTGCACGCCGCCACCCTCGACGCGTGGCTCTCGGACTGGGACATCCGCGGCGGCTCGGCGACGCCCGAGGCGATCGAACTGTTCCACGCGGCGCCCGGCGGCGTGCGCTCGTCGTCGGCGTTCTCGCAGTCGGAGCGGTGGCACGAGCTCGACCTCGACGCCGAGACCGGCGTGATCCGGGATGTGGCGCACGCCTACTCGAAGGACGGCGGCCTCGCCATCCTCCGCGGCAACCTCGCCCCCGACGGCGCCGTGGTGAAGACCGCGGGCGTCGACGAGAGCATCCTCACCTTCAGCGGACCGGCCGTCGTCGTCGACTCGCAGGAGGCCGCGGTCGACGCCATCCTCGGCAAGCGGGTGAACGAGGGCGATGTCGTCGTCATCCGCTACGAGGGTCCGCGTGGCGGTCCCGGGATGCAGGAGATGCTGTACCCGACGTCGTTCCTGAAGGGCCGCGGGCTCGGAGCGAAGTGCGCGCTCATCACCGACGGCCGCTTCTCCGGCGGCACCTCCGGCCTCTCGATCGGGCACGTCTCGCCCGAGGCGGCGGCCGGCGGCCTGATCGCGCTCGTCGAGGACGGCGACATCATCAGCATCGACGTGCACACCCGTGCGCTGCGCCTGGACGTGCCGGACGCCGTGCTCGACGCCCGCCGCGAGGCGCTCGAGGCCGGGCGCGGCTACCGCCCGCTGGACCGCGACCGTCCGGTGTCGGCCGCGCTGCGCGCCTACGCCGCGATGGCGCTGTCCGCCGACAAGGGTGCGGCCCGCGACGTCGACCAGCTCGAGGAGCGCGTTCGTACTTTCGGGTGATTCGCCGGGGACGGCGATCCATCAGGCTGGAGGCATGACCCCCCGCCTGCTCTACCGCATCCTCGCCGTCGCCGAGGCGATCACCTGGACCCTCCTCATCGCGGGGATGGTGCTCAAGTACGCCGTCGGGGTGGGCGACTGGCCCGTGGCTGTGGCCGGCCCGATCCACGGCTTCGTGTTCATCGCGTACGCGATCACGGCCGCCCTGATCGGGGTCAACCAGCGCTGGCGCCTGCCGCTCATCGTGCTCGCGGTCGCGACGGCCGTCGTCCCGTACGCCACCGTCCCGTTCGACCTCTGGGCCGACCGCACGGGCCGGCTCGACGGCAGCTGGCGCACGACCGCGACGGACGACCCTCGGGATCACAGCCTGTTCGGGAAGCTGTTCCGCTGGATGCTGACGCACGTCGCGGTGCTCGCCACCTCCCTCGCCGTCCTGGCAGTCGCGATCATGGCGGCGCTGCTGGTGCTGGGGCCGCCGAAGCTCTCCTGAGCCGGGACTCCCCGCCGCCGCCTCCGCCCACTACCCTGTCGCGTGTTCGCACCACGTCACGAGTACGGAGGCCACCATGGCAGGGAAGTTCGAGCTCTACAAGGACAAGTCGGGCGAGTACCGCTTCCGGCTGAAGGCCGCCAACGGCGAGACCATCGCGACGTCGGAGGGCTACGCCAGCAAGTCCGGCGCGAAGAGCGGCATCGAATCGGTGCAGAAGAACGCCCCGACCGCCGAGGTCGTCGAACTCGACACCTGAGCCGCACCACCCGCACCACCCTGTGGATGAGTCGCTCTCATCCGTCACGACACGCCCTCCCGCGTGCCCGTTCACGGTCCGGGAGGGCGTGTCGTGACGTCTCGCCCCTCCCGGCTCCCGTGCTCGGCGACGGCCGGTAGACTGGCCTCCATCCCCCGCTTCCGCCTGCAGCCTGGAGTGCCCGCGTGACCGACACCACCGCCCAGCACGTCGTCGACACCGTCGCGAACGCGATCGAGACTCCCGAGAAGGAGCAGCCGTTCGCGGCGCTCGGCCTCAAGGAGGACGAGTACGCGCAGATCCGCGAGATCCTCGGCCGCCGGCCCACCAGCGGCGAGCTGGCGATGTACTCGGTGATGTGGTCGGAGCACTGCTCCTACAAGTCGTCGAAGATCTACCTGCGCCAGTTCGGCCAGAAGGTCTCCCCCGCCATGAAGAAGAACCTCATGGTCGGCATGGGCGAGAACGCGGGCGTGGTCGACGTCGGCGAGGGCTGGGCGGTCACCTTCAAGGTGGAGTCGCACAACCACCCCTCCTACATCGAGCCGTTCCAGGGCGCTGCGACCGGCGTCGGCGGAATCGTGCGCGACATCATCTCGATGGGCGCCCGCCCAGTGGCCGTGATGGACCAGCTGCGCTTCGGCGCCATCGACGAGCCGGACACGGCGCGCGTCGTGCACGGCGTCGTCTCGGGGATCTCGTTCTACGGCAACTGCCTGGGCCTGCCGAACATCGGCGGCGAGACCTACTTCGACCCGATCTACCAGGGCAACCCGCTGGTCAACGCGCTGTCGGTCGGCGTGCTGCGCCACGAGGACCTCCACCTGGCCAACGCCTCCGGCGCCGGCAACAAGGTCGTGCTCTTCGGCGCCCGCACCGGCGGCGACGGCATCGGCGGCGCGAGCATCCTCGCCTCCGACACGTTCTCGGCCGGCGGCCCGACCAAGCGCCCGGCGGTCCAGGTCGGCGACCCGTTCGCCGAGAAGGTGCTCATCGAGTGCTGCCTGGAGCTGTTCCGCGACAAGCTCGTCGAGGGCATCCAGGACCTCGGCGCGGCCGGCATCTCCTGCGCCACAAGCGAGCTCGCCTCCAACGGCGACGGCGGCATGTACGTCGAGCTCGACAAGGTGCTGCTGCGCGACCCGTCGCTCACCGCCGAGGAGATCCTCATGTCGGAGAGCCAGGAGCGCATGATGGCGGTCGTCAAGCCCGAGCTGCTCGACGCCTTCCTCGCGGTCACCGCCAAGTGGGATGTCGAGACCAGCGTGCTGGGCGAGGTCACCGAGACCGGCCGCCTCGTCATCAACTGGAAGGGCGAGGAGATCGTCAACGTCGACCCGCGCACCGTCGCGGTCGACGGCCCGGTCTACGAGCGCCCGGTCGCCTACCCGACCTGGATCGACGCGCTGCAGGCCGACTCGGCCTCCCGCCTCCCCCGCCCCGAGGGCGGCGACGCCCTGCGCGAGCAGGTGCTGGCGCTGCTCGGCTCGGCCAACCTGGCCGACAAGGGCTGGATCACCGACCAGTACGACTACTTCGTCGGCGGCAACACCGCCCTCTCCTTCCCCGATGACGCCGGCATGGTCCGCGTCGACGAGGAGAGCGGGCTCGGCTTCGCGATCGCCACCGACGCGAACGGCCGCTACTGCCAGCTCGACCCGAAGGAGGGCGCGAAGCTCGCCCTCGCCGAGGCCTACCGCAACGTCGCCGCCTCCGGTGCCGTTCCGGCCGCGGTCACCGACTGCCTCAACTTCGGCAGCCCGGAGAACCCCGAGGTCATGTGGCAGTTCTCGCAGGCCGTCGAGGGTCTCTCCGACGCCTGCCTGGAGCTCGAGATCCCGGTCACCGGCGGCAACGTCTCCTTCTACAACCAGACCGGCGACGTGCCGATCTTCCCGACCCCCGTCGTCGGCGTGCTCGGCGTGATCGACGACGTCGCCCGCCGCATCCCGGCCGGCTGGCAGGACGAGGGCGAGAACATCTACCTCCTCGGCGTCACCCGCGAGGAGCTGGACGGCTCCGCCTGGGCCGGCACCATCCACGGCCACCTCGGCGGACGCCCGCCCGCGGTCGACCTGGCCGCCGAGCGCACGCTCGCCGAGACGCTGCACGCGGCCTCGGTCGAGGGTCTCGTCTCGTCCGCGCACGACCTCGCCGACGGCGGCCTCGCGCAGGCCCTCGCCGAGAGCGTGATGCGCTTCGGCGTCGGCGCCCGCGTGTGGCTGGGCGAGATCGTCGAGCGCGACGGTGTGGATGCGGCGACCGCGCTGTTCAGCGAGTCGACCGCCCGCGTGATCGTCTCGGTGCCCCGCGAGGACGACGTGAAGTTCCGCGGTCTCTGCGAGGGCCGCGGCGTCCCGATCCTGCGCATCGGCGTCACGGACGCCGAGGTCGGCACCCAGCCGGTGCTCGAGGTGCAGGACCAGTTCACCGTCGGCCTGGAGGAGCTGCGCGCGACGCACCGCTCGACCCTCCCGGAGCGCTTCGGCCCGGTCGTCGCCTGACGACCAGCCCCGGCTCCGCACGACACGAGCGGTCACACGATTCCGTGACGGCCGACCGGCCTGACAGGCTGGGAGCACCATGACCCAGCACAGCATCGATCGTCTCGCCGGCCGTTCCGTCGTCCTGATCGGGGGCGGCTCCGGCATCGGGCTCGCCGTCGCGCGCCAGGCCGTCGCCGCCGGTGCGCGCGTGCACCTCGGCGGACGCACCGAGACGACCCTGCAGCGCGCGGCCGCCGAGCTGGGCGACGCCGCGTCCTGGGGCGTTGTCGACACCTCCGACGACGCCTCCGTCGCGCGCTTCTTCGAGCGGGTGGAGGCCGTCGACGCGCTCCTGACGACGGCCGCCAGCTACACGACGGGCCCGTTCACGACCTCCACGATCGAGGAGGCACGGAGCCCGTTCGAGTCGAAGTTCTGGGGCCAGTACCGGGTCGTCCACGCCGCCCTCCCCCTCCTGACTCCCGACGCCTCCGTCGTCCTCATGTCGGGTGCGGCGAGCGTGCGTCCCGCGGGGCCCGCCGCGGCGTACGTCGCCGCGAACGCCGCCATCGAGGGCCTGGCCCGCGGCCTCGCCGTCGAGCTGGCGCCGGTGCGCGTCAACGCCATCGCGCCGGGCACGATCGACGGCAACCTGTGGGCGCAGCGCTCCGCCGAGGTGCGGGAGGCGGCCTTCAGCGGCTTCAGCGCCACCACGGTCCTCGGCCGGCCCGGCACCGAGGAGGAGATCGCGGACGCGGTCCTCCACCTCTTCACGAGCACGTACACGACGGGATCGACGCTCTACGTCGACGGCGGCTACGCGCTGCGCTGACCCACCAGCTCCGCCTGGCGACGCGAGAAGATCCGCACCCGCTGCTGCGTGAGCAGGATGCCGGCGATCACGATGAGAGCCCCGACGGGCTCGTTCCAGCTGAGGTGCTCGCCCAGCACGAGGATGCCGAGCGCGACGCCGACGACCGGGGTCACGTAGGTCACGCCGGAGGTCGCCGTCGGGCCCCAGGCGCGCAGCACGTTCATGTTCCAGATGTAGACGACGCCCGTCCCGAGCATCCCGAGCGCCAGGAGGCTGAGCAGCACCGGCCAGCTGAAGGTGATCGGGCCCAGGGCGACGAACGGGGTCAGCACCAGCATGATGACCGCGGCGATGCCGATGTTCAGGAACGCCGTGGTCGTCGCCGGGATGGCGCGGTGGCTGATGAAGCGGCGGATGTAGCCGAAGCTGAACCCGTAGCAGGTCACGGCGCCGAGGCACGCGAGCTGGCCCCACAGGCTGCCGGTCAGGGCGGCGACGCTCCACGGACCGACCACGACCACGACGCCGACCACGCCGATCAGCACGCCGAGCACCTGATCGCGGTTCAGCTTCTCGACCCGGAACGCGACCGTCACGAGGATCGCGGTGGTGATCGGCGTGACCGCGTTGTAGATGCTGGCCAGGCTCGACGACACGTACTGCTCCGCCCACGCGAAGAGGAGGAAGGGCACCACGCAGTAGGTGATCGCGACCACGGTGAAGTGCAGCCAGACGATCGGCTCGCGCGGCAGCCGGCTGCGCATGACCAGGACGATGACGCCGAGCGTGATCGCGCCGAAGACGAGGCGCGCCCAGGCGACCTGACCGAAGGACACCCCGTCGAGGGCGATCTTCATGAACAGGAAGCTGGCTCCCCAGATGAGCCCCATGGCGACGAACTGCAGCGCGACCTTCACTCTGCGAGGCTAGCGGCTGCCACCGTCACCGGCTGGCGGGATTCGGACGCGGCGCCGCACTCTGTCCGGACCTTTGCGATGGCTGGCCGGATCTCCCTTCCGGAGGCCAGACTGGAGGCCGGGAATACTCCGGCCGTGCGTGCGTTATATGCGTTTGCATAGAAACGGCGAGACGAAAACCACAAGGAGCCAGCCATGCAGTACGGAATCTTCTCCGTCAGCGACATCACCCGCGACCCGGTCTCGGGTCACACCCCCAGCGAGGCGGAGCGCATCGAGGGGATCGTCACGATCGCCAAGCACGCGGAAGAGGTCGGCCTCGACGTCTTCGCCATCGGCGAGCACCACAACCCGCCGTTCTTCTCCTCGTCCCCGACGACGCTGCTCTCGCACATCGCGGCCCTGACGAAGACCCTCACGGTCACGACCTCCACGACCCTCATCACCACCAACGACCCGGTGCGCATCGCCGAGGAGTACGCGATGCTCCAGCACCTCTCCAAGGGGCGCATGGACTTGATGCTCGGCCGCGGCAACACCGGCCCGGTCTACCCGTGGTTCGGCAAGGACATCCGCCAGAGCCTGCCGCTCGCCCTCGAGAACTACAACCTCCTCAACCGCCTGTGGCGCGAGGACGTCGTGGACTGGGAGGGGCGCTTCCGCACCCCGCTGCAGGGCTTCACCTCCACCCCGCGCCCGCTCGACGACGTGCCGCCCTTCGTGTGGCACGGCAGCATCCGCACGCCCGAGATCGCCGAGCAGGCGGCCTATTACGGCGACGGCTTCTTCGCGAACAACATCTTCTGGCCCAAGGAGCACTACCAGCGCCTGATCGCCTTCTACCGCGAGCGCTTCGAGCACTACGGCCACGGCACCGCCAAGCAGGCCATCGTCGGGCTCGGCGGCCAGGCGTACATCGCCAAGAACTCGCAGGACGCGAAGAACGAGTTCCGCCCGTACTTCAACGAGGCCCCCGTCTACGGCAACGGCCCGACGATGGAGGAGTTCACCGAGGCGACCCCGCTCACCGTCGGCAGCCCGCAGGAGGTCATCGACAAGACGCTGACGTTCCGCGAGTGGGCGGGCGACTACCAGCGCCAGCTGTTCCTGATGGACCACGCCGGCCTGCCGCTCAGCACCGTGCTCAAGCAGCTCGACCTGCTGGGCGAGGAGGTCATCCCCGTGCTCCGCAAGGAGACCGAGGCCCGCAAGGACCCGGAGGCGCCCGACGCCCCCACGCACGCCTCGCTCGTCGCCGCCAAGTACGGCGACGCGGAGCCCCGCCAGCCGCGTCCCAACGCCAACCGCGGTGACAACGTGACCGGCGCCTCCCCCTACCAGGACACCGAGGAGCAGTTCCAGGCCAGCTACCCGTCGCTCTGAGCGACGCGGCCTGAGATCGAGAGAAGGACATGATGACGAACACCGATCAGCGCCCGTTCCGCGTTGTGGTGGTGAACGCCGGCGTCAGCGACCCGTCGTCCACCAAGATGCTGGCCGACCGGCTGGCGCTGCGCGTGGAGGCCGCCGCCCAGCGCGACGGACGCACCGTCGAGACGCAGCACCTCGACCTGCGCGAGCTGCTGCCGGAGCTCTCCGGCGCACTCGCCTCCGGGCACCTCGGGCCGAAGTTCACGAAGGCGATCGACGCGCTGAAGGCGGCGGACGGCATCATCGCGACCGCGCCGGTCTACAAGGCCGGGCCGAGCGGACTGTTCACCTCGTTCTTCCAGGTGATCGACAACGACCTGCTCATCGCCAAGCCGGTCGTGCTCGGCGCGACGGCCGGCACCGCCCGGCACGCGCTCGTGGTCGACGAGCAGATGCGCTCGATGTTCGCCTTCCTGCGCACGATGACCACCCCGACCTCGGTGTTCGCGTCGACCGAGGACTGGCAGGACAAGTCGCTGGGCAAGCGGATCGACCGGGCTGCGCGCGAGCTGGTCGTGCTCATGGAGAGCGAGGTGGAGGCCAAGATCACCGACGCCTCCTGGGACCACTACCAGCACGAGTTCGGATCGGCGGGAGGCGACGAGTTCGGCATCGACCTGAGCTCCGACCTCATGAAGCTGGCCGCGGGCGGCTCCCTGGGAGCACCCCGCTCATAGCGCCCTGTGCACAAGCGGGCCCCGTCCACCGACGGGGCCCGCTTTCGTCTGCCCGGTGGCACTCCCGCTGTAGGGTTGCGGGTAGACGAGGGGAGTTTCCGGGTGGATGCCGTGAGCGTGCTGCAGTGGATCGGCGTGGTCGTGTGCCTGATCCTCGCGCTGACCGGTTTCATCCCTGTCGTCTCGGCCGCGGTGACGTTCTTCGTCATCCCGTTCCACGCCTGGATCAACCACTACAAGAAGGCGGCGCCGTATCTGCCGCGGGTGGCCATCGTCGTGCCCGCCTGGAACGAGGGCGCGGTCATCGGCGCCTCCATCGACCGGCTGATGAAGCTCGACTACCCCAAGGAGGCGCTGCGGATCTACGTGGTCGACGACGCCTCCACCGACGACACCCCCGACGTGGTGCGCGGCCGCGAGGCGCAGTACCCGGGCAACGTGTTCCTGTTCCGTCGCGAGCAGGGCGGGCAGGGCAAGGCGCATACCCTCAACCACGGCATCAGCCGCATCCTCGAGGAGGACTGGATGGAGGCGCTCCTCGTGATGGACGCCGACGTCATCTACCTGCCCGACTCCCTCCGCCGCATGACGCGACACCTGGCCGACCCCGCCGTCGGCGCCGTCTCGGCGTACATCCGCGAGGGGAGCAGCGTCGGTCGCAACTACCTCACCAAGTTCATCGGCATCGAGTACGTGCTGTCGCAGCCGGCCTCCCGCCGCGCGCAGAACGTGATGGGCGCCCAAGCCTGCCTCGCGGGCGGCGCCCAGCTGCACACCCGCGAGAACATCGTCGCGATCGGCGGCCAGATCGACACCTCCTCGCTCGCCGAGGACACGATCACGACGTTCGAGACCCAGATCCAGGGCCGCAAGGTCGTCTTCGAGCCGCACGCGCACGTGCTGGCGGAGGAGCCGAGCCGGGTCGACGCGCTCTGGAAGCAGCGCCTGCGCTGGGCGCGCGGCAACGTGACCGTGACGGCCCGCTACGCGAGGGTCTGGTTCCGGCCGTCGAAGGTGCACCACCTCGGCGGGTTCATGTTCGGGCTCATGTGGTTCAGCCTCCTGCTGCTCCCGCTGATCATGGTCGTGTCCGCGGTGGGGCTGACCGGCCTGCTGTTCCTCCAGTCGCCGTTCGCGACCGGGGTCTTCCGTGCACTGTGGATCAGCGCCTCCCTCGCCTACCTGTTCGTTCTGCTGCTGGGGTCGCTGACCGACACGCGGACGTCGCGCCGCGCGCTCGGGCACGTACTGCTCTTCCCCGGCATCATCAACATGCTGGTGATGGTCACGGCGCTGTTCCCGACGCTCATGCTGGTGCGGCTGCCCGCCCTGTTCGGCGTCACCCTCAGCGACGCGTCGCTGCTGGTGCTCACGCTCCTGATCTACATCTGGATGCCGGTCTCGATGCTCGTCGCCTGGCTCGCTCGGGTGGTCGAGAAGCGGAAGGGCCTGCGCTGGCTGGCACCGATCTTGATCTACCTGGCCGGCTACGGATCGCTGCTCTGCGCGATCACGCTCGACTCCTACTTCAAGGAGCTCGCCGGGGCCGAGGCCCGCTGGGACAAGACCGAGAAGGTCGGCCGCGTCGCGGTCTGAGTCTGCGCCGGCTCCGCGACTGTAAAGCACGCTTGACATGGATGCGGGCATCCGCGATGCTGGAGGCATGACAAGCGAACTTGACACCCGCGCCACCGGTCCGACCGAACGCCGCCGTACCCGCGGCTTCGCGCTCCAGTTCACCCTTGGGATGGTCGCCTACGTGCTCGTGCTCGTGGCGTCGATCATCTGGGGCGACCTCGACGGCGACGACCCCGTACGCTTCCTCTGGGCACTGGCGCCGGTCGTCCCGGTCGCGGCCGTGGCCGTGGTGCTCGTCCGGTTCGTGCTGCGCTCCGATGAGTTCGAACTCGTTCAGACGCTGAAGGGGCTCGCGATCGGCTTCGTGGTCACGATGCTGCTGGCCGTGATCGCCGGGTTCCTCGGGATCGCCGGCCTCGACATCCCGGGCCTCGGCTGGTGGCTGTACGGCGGCGGGATGCTGGCGTGGCTCGTCGCATCGATCGCGATCAAGCTGCGATGAAGAACGAGCTCAAGACGCTCCGCGTCGAGCACGCGCTCTCTCAGGGGGCACTGGCCGAGCGGCTCGGGGTGTCACGGCAGACCGTGAACGCCCTCGAGACCGGCAAGTACGACCCGTCCCTCCCCCTGGCGTTCCGGATCGCGAAGCTGTTCGACCGCCCCATCGAGGCGATCTTCACCCCGGAGGACGACTGACAGACGCGCGAGAGGTGAGTCGTTGCGGGTCCCGGGCGACCGGGACCCGCAACAACTCACCTCTGGCGCAGCGCCGCCTCGTCAGTCGACGATGGTGATCTTCACCGGGATGTTGCCACGCGTCGCGTTCGAGTACGGGCACACCTGGTGGGCCTTCTCACCGAGCTCCTCGGCGACCTCGCGGCTGACGTTGGGCACGTAGACGTCGAGCTCGACCTCCAGGGCGAAGCCGCCCTCGCCGTTCGGGCCGATGCCGACGCTGGCGGAGACCCCGGCGTCGGTGGTGTTCTGCTTCTCGGCGCGACCCACGGCGTGCAGGGCGCTCAGGAAGCAGGCGGCGTACCCGGCGGCGAAGAGCTGCTCCGGGTTCGTGCCCTCACCGGAGCCGCCGAGCTCCTTCGGCGGACGGGTGTCGAGATCGATCAGGTCGTCCTCACTGCGGACGTGCCCGTCGCGGCCTCCACCGGAGGCGTGGGCGATGGCGGTGTATGCGATTTCCATGGGCTCAGCCCACTCCAGCGGTCTGAACGCCGACTGGGAGACGCGTCAACAGTGCGGGTGTATAAGGCGATAGCGTGGAGGCATGAAGGTCCGCGGAATGGTGCAGAGCAGCGAGACGAGCGAGCTGGTCGCCGAGGCGGACGACGCCGAGACGGCGCGGGCCCTGGTCGACGAGCAGGTGCCCGAGGGCTTCGAACTGCTCCGGGTGCACAACGCCATGCCGCGCGGCGGCCGCGTGATCGCGACGGGCGTCATGCGCCCCGCAGCGGTCACCGAGATCGAGGCCGCGGGCGCCGACTACGCCTCCGCCCGCGACGCCCTCCGCGCCGCGGTGCCCGAGGGCCAGCGGCTGCTCTCCATCACCGTCGTCCCTGAGTAGCGCGCCGCCCTGCGGCCGCGCGTCAGCCGATGCGCAGCTCGACGCCCGCCGCCTCTTCGAGCAGCGGCCACAGCCGTGCACCCACGCGGGGTGAACGCGACGCCCAGGTGGGGTGCAGATGCGTCGGGATGCCCTTGGTGCGGCCGACCGGCCCGATGTAGTCCTCGCCGGTGAGATCGGGGTCGAGCACGGCACGCACCGGAGCCCAGGCCCCGTGGTCCTTGCCCTGTGTCCACCCGGCCTGCAGGTTGTCCACGAACCGCTTGACCCGCGTCGGCTGGTTGACCCCGCGGATCCCGGGCGTGCGACCCGAGGTGGAGTAGCCGGGATGCACGACGATGCTGCTGATGCCGTTGCCGGCCGCGTGCAGCCGCCGGTCGAGCTCGAAGCCGAAGGCTTGCGCGGCGATCTTCGACCGCGAGTACGCCCGCCACGACGTGTAGGAGTGCTCGAGCTGGAGGTCGTCGATCCGCAGACTCCCGAGCCGGGTCGCCAGCGAGCCGAGCGACACGATGCGGGAGCCCGGGGTGCGCTCCAGCACCGACAGCAGCCCGGCGACGAGCCGCACGTGACCCAGCACGTTGGTCGAGAGCACCAGCTCGTTGCCGACCGCGTCGGTCTCGCGCTCCCGCGGCGGGTGCACGATGCCCGCGTTCAGCACGACGGCATCCACCCGCTCCCGCTCGCGGAGGTGCTCGGCCGCGGCGTCGATCGACGCGCGATCTGTGACGTCGAGGGGCATGGCCTCCACCCGGGAGCCGGGGACACGGCGGCGGATGGCCGTGACGGCCGCCTCCGCCCGCTCGGGATCGCGGCAGGCGAGCACCACGCGTGCGCCGGCCCGCGCCAGTTGCTCACCCGTGAAATAGCCGACGCCGGCGTTGCCGCCGGTGATGACGACGGTGCGGCCGATGGCGTCCGGCAGCGCTGTCGGATCCCACACCACGGCGTTACTTGCCGCTCTCGGTGGCGATGCGCTCGTGGTGGTGGATGACCTCGGCGATGATGAAGTTCAGGAACTTCTCCGCGAACGCCGGGTCGAGGTGGCTCTCCTCGGCGAGCGCGCGCAGACGCTGGATCTGCTCGCGCTCCCGCTCGGGATCGGCCGGGGGGAGGCCGTACTCGGCCTTCAGCGCGCCGACCTGCTGGGTGAACTTGAAGCGTTCCGCCAGCATGTGGATGACCGCGGCGTCGATGTTGTCGATGCTCTGCCGGATGCTGTGCAGCCGCTCAACGGCGGCGTCGTCTGACTCGGTGTCACCCATGCTCCGACCCTATCGGGTCAGAGGCTGGGCGACGGCTCCGCGAGCACCCGCGTCAGCACCGGACGGGTCGCGAGCAGCGCGAGCCAGACCAGCCCGATCCCGGCCGCCAGGCAGCCGACGATCACCGCGATGCTCGCCGGGGCGAGGATGAGGCTGAGCCCGGCCAGGGGGAACACGACCACACCGGCGACCAGCGCCGAGCCGACCGTGGTGATGCGCAGCGGCGAGAGCACGGCCCGGCCGCGGGCGCCGTTCATCTCGCTCACCGGCATCCCGAGCCGGTCCAGGCTGACGTAGAGGTCACGGCGGTCCAGGATGGCGGCCGCCTGGTTGACGCCCGCCGAGCAGGCGACCATGAGGAACGACGCGATCACGGTGATCAGCACGCCGGTGCGGATGTCGGCGACGAGCTGCGCGCTCTGCGGGTCGGTGTCCCCCACCGCACCGAGGAGCGCGATGCCGACACCGGCGAAGACGGCCATGAAGCTGGTCATCGCGACGCCGGAGACCTGCCGCCAGGCCGCCTTCGGCGACTCGAGGATCGTGCGGGCGGCGAGGAGGCGGCGCGGTGTCTGCGCGCGGCGCGCCTGGCGCGAGGCGAGCATCCGGAGCACCCATGGCCCGACGAGGTTCAGCACGGCGACGGCTCCGCCGAAGCCGGCCCCCAGCACGCCGAGGATGATCGCCACTCCGCCGAAGCTACCGAGCGCGCTCATCGCGCCGTAGACGACTCCGATCACGACGACCGCGACGACGACCCGGACCCAGTGGGTGCGCGGGGCGTCCTGGCGCGTGCGGACTCCCAGCGGCGAGAGGACCACCCGGCGCAGGCCGATGACGGCACTGAGAGCCGCGAGCGCACTGACGCCGAGCACGACCAGCGCGATCCAGCCGGGACCGAGCAGGATGGACATCCCCAGTGGCTCGCCGCGGAACGGGATGAGCCCCACCAGCGGCGCGAGGGCGAGCGAGAGCACGACGCCGACGAGGGCACCGGCCACCGCGAGCATCGTCGACTCGATCACCGTGAGGGCGGTGACCGTTCCGGGTGTCGCCCCGAGCAGGCGCAGTCCGGCGAGACGGTCGTCGCGCCGTCGAGCCGAGAGGCGGGCGGCCGATCCCCCGAGGGCGATCAGCGGGACGACGAGCAGAGCGAGCGCGATGACCGCGAGGCCCTGGTAGACCGGGGCGAAGTCGTCCGTCCACGAGAAGAAGGCCTGCGCGCCGCCCGCGACGATGAGCAGCAGCGTGGTGACGATCGCGAACGCGACCACGGGGAGCGCGATGGTGGAGCGGTCAGCGGCCCCGCGACGGGCGAACAGCCAGGCGAGGCGGAGGGTCGTCATCGCGACTCCTCCGTCCGCGTGCGGGCCTCGTCGACGATGCGCCCGTCCGCCAGGCGGAGCACGCGCGAGCAGCGGACGGCCACGCTGTCGTCGTGAGTGACAACGACGAGGCTGCGACCGCGGCCGGTGGTGGAGGCGATGAGCGCATCCATCACCTCGGCGGAGGTCCGCGAGTCGAGGGCGCCGGTCGGCTCGTCCGCGAAGACCACGGATGCTCCCCCGACCTGCGCGCGCGCGATGGCGACGCGCTGCGCCTGTCCACCGGAGAGCTGGCCGATGCGCCGCTGCTCCATCCCGGCGAGACCGAGGGCCGCCAGCCAGGTGGCGGCGTCCTGCTCGGCGGCCGCGCGCGGCGCCCCGGCCAGCATGAGCGGCAGTGCGACGTTCTCGACGGCGGTGAGCTCGGGCAGCAGCAGGCCCTGCTGGAAGACGAAGCCGAACGCCTCCCGGCGCAGGCGTGACCGCTCGGCCTCCCCGAGCGCGGTCACCTCCACCGGCCCGTGCGCCGTCGCCAGCACGACCGATCCCGTGTCGGGGCGGACGATGCCCGCGAGGCAGTGCAGGAGGGTGGTCTTGCCCGAGCCGGATGCGCCCATGATCGCGACGGACTCGCCCGGGGCGATGGCGACATCCACCCCGGCGAGCGCCGCGGCGGAGCCGTAGGTCTTGGTGAGCCCGGAGGCGCTGAGCACCGGAGGGGCGGGGACGAATGCGTTCATGCCTCCATGCTCGCCGCGGCCGGCGCGCCGCACATCGGACGACGGCGTCATCCTCACCGCCCGGCGTCATCCTTCCGACGGATCGACCCTCGGGTAATGTTATATTTCATGACGAGACCCACCGCACGTGTATACGTCGATGGATTCAATCTGTACCGCCGCTGTCTGTCGTCTCATCCCGAGCACAAATGGCTCGATCTCTGGGCGCTCGCTACTCAGCTGATGCCGGACCACACGGTGACGCACGTGGACTACTTCACAGCCCACCTTCGCCCCGGCATCCAATTCGATCCGCAGACTCCGGTGCGACAGCAGATGTATCTCCGGGCGCTTCGGACGCGTCCGCAGCAGATCTCGCTTCATTTCGGGAGTTTCCGCAACGATAAACGGGACATGCCCGTTCACCCCGTCGAGCTCGATCCGGCCACAGGCAAGTGGCGGACGACGGCCGTCAAGAAGCTCGAAGAGAAGGGCTCGGACGTCAACCTCGCCTCACGGATGGTGGCCGATGCCTTTCTGCGAAAAGCCGACATCTTCGTGCTGCTCTCGAACGATTCAGATCAGGCGGGCCCGCTACGGATGCTGAAACACGAACTCGGCTTCTCCACCGGCATCATCTTTCCGATGGAGTCGTCGCGAGGCTCCAAGGAGCTGATGCAGACGTCCCCGGATTTCGTGTCGCACGTGACTCCGGAGGCGCTCGCCGCGAGCCAGTTTCCCCGCGTTCTCGAGGACGACACCGGGCGATTCCATCGACCGCCGGCATGGGGTTAAATTCCGAAGGCCCCAGTCTCCTGGGGCCTTCTAACCGGTAACCGAAGTATCCGGGGGTGTGTGTCCAGTCTATTCGAACGTCCGAGCTGCGCCAAGCTCCACACGCACGTCCTCGCGGCGGAGGAGGGCCGGTGGGTACGGTGGAGAGGTGAACCAGAGCTACGAGAACGCGCCCGTCGACGAGCAGTCCGCCCATGAGATCGAGGAGGCGGGGATGCGGCTCGCGCTGGTCGACACGACCGATGCGGAAGCGTTCGACAAGTGGTTGCGGGCCGATCAGCGCGGATTCCACAGCGGCGCGCCGTCGAAGGAGGCGCTGCAGGAGGCGCGGGAGACTCTCGCCGACCGCCGCACGACCGCCGTGTACGACGACGACCTCCCGTCGCGGGAGCCGGTCGGCACCGTGAACTCGTGGGTCGCACCGCTGACCGTCCCGGGCGGCACCCTCGCCGACAGCTGGGCGATCAGCTCGGTGACCGTCGCTCCGACGCATCGGCGCCGCGGTATCGCCCGCGCCCTGCTCGGGGGCGAACTGCGCGCCGCGCACGCGCACGGGCTGCCGCTGGCGATCCTCACGGTCTCCGAGTCCGTGATCTACGGACGCTGGGGCTTCGGTCCCGCCACGTTCGCCAGCGAGTGGCGGGTGGACACCAAGCGGGTGCGCTGGGCGGGCGGGCCGACGACCGGCCGGCTCTCCTTCACCGAGCCCGAGGACTACCGGGAGACCGCGCGCGCCGTGCTCGACGCCGTCGTGGCCGGACGCGCGGGCGAGATCGGTCTCTCGCCGTACCTGGCCGACCGCCTGTTCGGCCCGACGAAGAGCAGCGAGAACCCGGAGCGCTACCGCTTGGTGCGCTACGACTCCCCGGCGGGCGAGCCGGAGGGGTTCGTCAGCTTCGTGGTGAAGGGGCACGACGACTTCGTCCGGCACGTGGTCGAGGTCAACTACCTCGCCGCGACGACCGACGAGGCCCTCACCGCTCTGTGGCGCTTCCTGCTGGAACTCGACCTCGTCGCCGAGGTGCGGGCGGGGCTCCGCGGGATCGACGAGCCGCTGCCCGCGCTCGTGTCGGACGTGCGCGGCGCGGCGGTGGCGGGCGTCCGCGACCACCTGTGGGTGCGCATCCTGGACGTCCCCGCCGCCCTCGCGGCTCGCCGCTACGAGCGCGACGGCGAGCTGGTGCTCGACGTGACCGACGACCTCGGCCTGGCGGGAGGTCGCTTCCGGCTGTCCGTGACGGAAGGGGTCGCGACCGTGACGCCGACCGAGGACGCCCCCGACGTGACCCTGCCGGTCGCGTCGCTCGGCAGCGTCTACCTGGGCAACGCCTTCGCGCTCGCCCTCGGTGTGGCCGGCAAGATCGAGGGCGACGTGACCGCGCTCGACGGGCTGTTCCGCACGGCCGTGCCGCCGCGCCTCAGCACCTGGTTCTGACGGCGAAGTTCACGTCGTGGCGGCTATTCGCACCTCGATGAGCGCCACGACGTGAACCTCGTGCCGGCTCGGCTCAGTCGACGAGGTCGTGGCGCACGACGATCTCGTCGCGGGCCGGGCCCACGCCGATCGCCGAGATGCGCGCACCGGACATGCGCTCGAGAGTGAGCACGTAGTCCTGGGCGTTCTTGGGCAGGTCGTCGAACGTGCGCGCGCCGCTGATGTCCTCGGTCCAGCCGGGGAACTCCTCGTAGATCGGCAGAGCGTGGTGGAAGTCGCTCTGCGACGCCGGGACCTCGTCCATCCGCACACCGTCCACGTCGTAGGCGACGCAGACCGGGATGCGCTCGATGCCCGTGAGGGTGTCGAGCTTGGTCAGCACGAAGTCGGTGACGCCGTTGATGCGCGCGGTGTACCGGGCGACGGGGGCGTCGTACCAGCCGGTGCGGCGCGGACGGCCCGTGGTGGTGCCGAACTCGAAGCCGCGCTCGCGCAGGAACTCGCCCCACTCGTCGAACAGCTCGGTCGGGAACGGGCCGGCGCCGACACGGGTCGTGTACGCCTTGACGATGCCGATGACGCGGTCGATGCGGTTCGGGCCGATGCCGGAGCCGATGGCCGCGCCTCCCGACGTCGAGCTGGAGGACGTGACGAAGGGGTAGGTGCCGTGGTCCACGTCGAGCATGGTCGCCTGGCCGCCCTCGAAGAGCACGTACTTGCCGTCCTCGAGCGCGCGGTGCAGCAGCAGCGAGGAGTCTACGACCATCGGACGCAGGCGCTCGGCGTAGCTCAGCAGCTGCTCGACGATCTCGTCGACCGAGATCGCGCGGCGGTTGTAGACCTTGACCAGGAGGTGGTTCTTCTGGTCGAGGGCGCCCTCGACCTTCTGGCGCAGGATGTTCTCGTCGAAGAGGTCCTGGATGCGGATGCCGACGCGGTTGATCTTGTCGGCGTAGGTCGGGCCGATGCCGCGACCGGTGGTGCCGATCTGGCGCTTGCCCAGGAAGCGCTCGGTCACCTTGTCGATGGTGCGGTGGTACTGCGTGATCACGTGCGCGTTGGACGAGACCTTGAGGCGCGAGACGTCCACGCCGCGGGCGATCAGGCCGTCCAGCTCCTCGAAGAGCACCTCGATGTCGACGACGACGCCGTTGGCGATGACCGGGGTCACACCCTCGGTCAGGATCCCCGACGGAAGCAGGTGGAGCGCGTACTTCTCGTTGCCGACGACGACCGTGTGCCCGGCGTTGTTGCCGCCGTTGAACTTGACCACGTAGTCGATGCGGCTGCCGAGGAGGTCGGTCGCTTTGCCTTTGCCTTCGTCGCCCCACTGGGCTCCGATGATCACGATCGCGGGCACTGTCCACGTCCTCTCGATGGATGGGCGCACCGGTGCGTCACACGGACGACCGCTGCACTCGATCCTATCGCGACCCGTGTGAGGGGGCGGTCCGGGGCGTTCATGCGCGGGCCGTTGCCGAAGAGCTGAGGAAAGTTCTACATTGGCGCCGTGGCGTCCTTCCTGTACGCGCTGGGCCGGATCGCCTTCCGGCGGCGCCGGAGGGTCCTCGCCCTGTGGCTGCTGGTCGCGGTGCTGATCGGCGCGGGCGGCGCGCTGCTCAGCCACGGAACGGATAACACGTTCAGCATCCCGGGGACCGAATCGCAGGAGGCGCTCGACGCGCTCGCCCGGACCTTCCCCCAGGTGAGCGGCGCGTCGGCCCAGCTGATCGCCGTCGCGCCGCCGGGCGGGAGTGTCGACGACTCCGCGTTCCAGTCCGCGGTCGAACAGTCGGTGACTGCGATCGGGCGGATCCCGCAGGTCACGAGCGCCTCCTCCCCCTACTCGGGACCGTCGAGCGGGAACCTCAGCTCCGATGGGTCGGCGGCGCTCGTGCCCATCCAGCTCTCGGTCGCGCAGACGGCGGTCGAGCCGTCGACGATGGATGCGCTGCAGCAGGCCGGGAAGGACCTCCTGAAGCAGCTGCCGTCGGGCTCGCAGGTCGCGGTGGGCGGTCAGGTGTTCTCGCAGTCGGCGGCGGGGATCAGCGTGACCGAGCTGGTCGGCATCCTGATCGCCTTCGTGGTGCTGCTGTTCACGTTCGCGTCGGTGGTCGCGGCAGGGATGCCGCTCGTCACGGCCCTGCTCGGCTCGCTCATCTCGCTCTCGCTGATCTTCGCGGCCACGCACTGGCTCACCATCGCCTCCACCACGCCGCTGCTGGCGCTCATGCTCGGCCTGGCAGTGGGGATCGACTACGCGCTGTTCATCATCTCCCGGCACCAGGAGCAGGTGAAGCACGGGATGCCGCCGGAGGAGTCCGCGGCGCGCGCCGTCGCCACGGCCGGCTCCGCGGTCGTGTTCGCGGCGGTCACGGTGATCATCGCGCTGCTCGGACTCGCGGTGGCCGGCATCCCGTTCCTGACGACGATGGGCGTGGCGGCGGCCCTCGGTGTCGCGATCGCCGTGCTGCTGTCGACGACCCTCACGCCGGCGCTGCTCGGGTTCGGCGGGATGAGGGTGGTGGCGCGGCGGTACCGCCGGGAGCCGGTGCAGCCGTCGAAGCGGGCCGCGAGTCGAGCGGTGAAGCGCGCGGCCGCACCGCGACGCCCGCGGTCCGAGCATCCCGTCGCCCTCGGCTGGGTGCGCGCGATCACCCGGTGGCCGCTCGTCACGGTGCTCGGCGTCGTCGTGCTGCTCGGGTTGGCGACCCTCCCCGCCGCGTCGCTGCGGCTCTCCCTTCCCGACGCCGGGTCGCTCGACGAGCAGGAGCCCGCCCGCATCACCTACGACCTGGTCGCCGACCACTTCGGCCCGGGCTACAACGGACCCTTGATCGTCACGGGCTCCGTCATCGGCAGCTCGGACCCGGTCGGCCTGATGAACGACCTCGCTGCCGAGCTGCGCACGGTGCCGGGGGTCGCGGCCGTCCCGCTCGCCACGCCGAACCCCGACGGCGACACGGGCATCGCCCAGGTGGTGCCGACGGGCGCGCCGGACTCGGAGCAGACCCAAGCCCTGGTGGCCAGTCTCCGCTCGATGCACGATCACTTCGAGCGCGAATACGGCATCGATCTCGCCGTCACCGGCTACACCGCAGCCGGCATCGACATCTCGGCACAGCTCGCCGGCGCGCTCCTGCCGTTCGCGCTGCTCGTGGTCGGGCTCTCGCTCGTGCTGCTGGCGATGGTGTTCCGCTCGATCGTGGTGCCGGTGACGGCCGCGCTCGGCTACCTGCTCAGCATCGGCGCCGCCTTCGGGGTGTCGAGCCTGATCTTCATGAGCGGCTGGCTGGCCGGCCCGCTGCACATCGCCCACGTCGGCTCGGTGATCAGCTTCATGCCGATCATCCTGATGGGCGTGCTCTTCGGGCTCGCGATGGACTACGAGGTGTTCCTCGCCAGCCGGATGCGGGAGGAGCACGTGCGCGGGGCGGCGCCGCGCGAGGCGGTGCACGGCGGGTTCGCCGGTTCTGCGCGCGTCGTGACGGCGGCCGCCGCGATCATGTTCGCCGTCTTCGCCGCATTCATCCCGGAAGGCGACGCGTCGATCCAGCCCATCGCCGTGGGTCTCGCGGTCGGCGTGGTGGTCGACGCCTTTATCGTGCGCATGACGCTCATCCCGGCCGTGCTCGTGCTGTTCGGGCGCGCGGCCTGGTGGATGCCGCGCTGGCTGGACCGCGCCCTCCCGCACTTCGACATCGAGGGGGAGGCGCTGCAGCGCGAGCTCGACGCCGCCGACTGGCCGGAGCCCGGCGACCGCATCGCCATCGCGGCGGAAGGTGCGCAGATGGGCGGCCACGAACACACGCTCGCAACGGTGGATGCGATGGTGCCGGCCGGGGACGTGCTGGTGATCCGGGAGGCCGATGCCACCGCGGTCGGCGCCGCCCTCTACGGTCTCGCCGGCCGCGGACCGGTGTCCGGCGGACGGCTCAAGGTCGCCGGGATGCTGCTCCCCGTCCGTCGGAGTGCGGTTCGTGCTCGGGTCGGCGTGGCCCGGGTCGGCGATGGTGCCGATCCGATCGCGGCGGTGCGCGTCGCGCTGCGCGGCGACCCGCGCATCCTGGTCGTCGACGGCGCCGACCGGACCGCGTGCGCGCAGGCGCGCGCTGAACTCGCCGTCGCCCTCGACCGCGCGTGGACGGACGCGCGCGACGCCGGGGAGCCACTCACCATCGTGCTCGGCGGCGGCCTCGATGCCGACCTCGACGGGCTGGTCCCGCTCGGCGCGGTGCGGCACGTCACCACCTCCACCCTCCTCACGGAACCGGAGCCCCAGCCATGAGACGCACCCCCTTCTCGGCCCGAGCGGGCGCCGAACGACTCGCGCCGCTCACGCTCACCGGCCTCGCCCTGGTGCCCCTGATCGTCGCGGGCGTGCTGGCCTGGGCCCTCTGGGCGCCCGGGCAGAACCTGGACCGTGTCACCGCCGCCATCGTCAACGACGACACCCCCGTCACGGTGAACGGGCAGACCGTCCCACTCGGACGGCAGTTCGCCGCGGCGCTGATGAGCGGAGGATCAGCGACGGTCTCGGGAGACGGGTCGACGTCGACGGGGACGCCCGCACCGACCGGCACACCCGCGCCCACCGGCACGCCGAATTCCAGCCCGACGCCCGTCCCGGCCGAGGCGCCGCCCGCCGCGGATCCGCAGAACTTCGACTGGGTGCTCACGAACGACGCGGAGGCCGGCGACGGCCTGACCAGCGGGCGGTACGCCGCGGTGGTGACGATCCCCTCCTCCTTCTCTGCGAACGCCCTCTCGTTCTCGGGTCCGGCCGCACAGGCGAAGCAGGCGTCGATCACGGTGCGGACCGGGGCCGCCGTCGCCCTGCTCGATCCGGCGCTCACGGCCGCGATCACGCAGACGGCGACCGCCGCGCTCGGGCGGCAGCTCACCGTGCAGTACCTCGGCAACGTCTACCAGGGGTTCAACACCATCAACACGCAGATCGGCGGCGCGGCCTCCGGGGCGACGAGCCTGGCGAGCGGAGCCGACACGCTGGCACAGGGCACGCAGCAACTCGCCGCGGGGGCCGCCAGCCTCGCGACCGGCGCGCAGTCGGTCGATGCCGGCGCGCAGTCCCTCGCCTCCGGGCTCTCGGTCTTGAGCGATCAGACGGCGTCGCTGCCCGCGCAGTCCGCGCAGCTCGCACGCGGCGCGACCGCTGTCGCCGGGGCGACGGATGCCGCGGCCGCGAAGGTGTCGGCCGCCACGGCCTCCCTCGCCCAGGCGCAGGCACAGGTGTGCCCCGGGCCCGGATGCGCGGCGGTGACCGACGCGCTCACCACGCTGCAGCAGGCGAACGCCGACGTCGGGACGCTCGCCACCGTCGCCGACGGCGTCGCCTCGGGCAACCAGCAGCTCGCCGCAGCCCTGCCCCAGGTCGTCGACGGCATCGATCAGTCCGCCACCGGGGCCGCGCAGCTGGCGTCCGGGACGGCGCAGACCAGCAGCGGAGCGGCCTCCCTCAGCAGCGGCGCCGCCTCCTCGGCAGCGGGCGCCGCTCAGGTGGACGCGGGCGCGCAGCAGCTGAGCAGCGGTCTCACCACGGCGGTGACCGACATCCCGACCTACTCGCCCTCGGACATCGCCACGCTGACGGCGGTCGTCGCCCAGCCCGTCGTCGCGACGCAGAAGGCGCCGCCGGCGGGGGTCGCAACCGTGCCGCTGTTCCTGGTGCTGGCGCTCTGGGTCGGCGCCATGGCCACCGCGTACGCACGGCGAGCGGTGCCCGACCGGGAGCTGATGACCACGACGCCCTCGCTGACGATCACGCTCCGGGCGGCCGGGGTCACGGCGCTCGTCGGCGCCGGGGAGGGTGTGCTCGCCGCCGCGCTCGCGCAGCTGTGGCTCGGCCTCCGGCCCGACGTGTGGCTCGAACTCGCCCTCGTCGGCGCGCTCGTCGGCGCGGTCTTCTGCCTCATCAACCAGGCGCTGGCCGCGGCGTTCGGCGGCGTCGGCCGGCTGCTCGCGCTCGTCGTCGGCCTGTTGGCTCTGGTGTCCGGGATGTCGTCCACGGTGCCGCCGGCGGTGGCCTCCCTCGCCGCGGCCATGCCGACCGCCCCCGCGCTGTCGGGGCTGCGCGCGATTGCGTCCGGCGACGCGGGAGGCGCGTGGGGAGTCGTCGGGCTGCTTCTGCTCTGCGCGGTGGGTGCGCTCGCGCTGCTGTTCGCCGCGGTCGCCGCGCGTCGGTCGGTCCGGCTCGCCGATCTCGCCCCCCGGTCGCGCCCGAGCGCTCCGCTCACGCCACCGCCCCCTCCGGCTCCGCCGCCCGCGCACTCCCGCGCGGCCTGAGGCTGTCGGTCCGCCGAAGTTCACGACGTGAACCTCGGGCGCGGGCGCCGCACTAAGTTGCACAGCGGTGTGCAAGAAGCGTAAGATCGTCGCATGACCGCCTCCCCCGCCCGTGCTCCGCGACGCGATGCCGCCGCGAACCGGGAGGCCCTCCTCGTCGCCGCCGCGGCGGCCCTGAACGAGGACATCGACGCCTCCCTCGAGACCATCGCCGCGCGCGCCGGCCTCAGCCGCCGCGCGCTGTACGGCCACTTCGCCAACCGGGACGACCTGCTCGTCGACGTCTTCACGCGCGGCGCCGCCCGGCTGGCCGCCCTGCTCGACCCGGTGTCGCATCCCGACGCCCGCGTCGAGATCGCACTCTTCGGCGCGACGCTCTGGGCCGAGGTCGAGCACATCCGGGTCAGCGCCGCCCTCGCCGTGCGCGGCCCGCACCGCCAGATGGTGGCCACCGCCCTCGACCCGGCGCGCGAGCGCCTGCGCTCCACGGTCGAGCGCGGGATGGCCGCGGGCCAGGTGCGCACGGACCTCGACCGCGAGACCGTCACCCGCCTGATCGAGAACGCGGCCGTCGCCGTCCTCGACGAGGCCACGCGTGCCGGATTCTCCCGCGCGGCCGGGCACCGGCTGGTCATGCTGGCCGGCCTCGGCGCGGCGGGCCTCGGCTGGCAGGAGGCCGACGCGCTGATCGACAGCACGCCCGAACTCGCCTTCACCCCCGAACCCGCACTCGCATCCACACCCGCACCCGCATCCACCCCGGAGAAGAACCGATGAAGATCGCCCTCGACTCGGTCGCGAAGGGCCCGCGCAACGCCGCCCTGCCGCCGACCAGCGTCGCCTTCGCGAACGGTCAGGCCGTGCTCGCGCGCGCCGAGACCGAGCAGCGCCCGACCGTGCTCGGTCTGATCGCCTCGGGCCGGATGCGCCCGGACGCCGGGGTCGTCACGATCGACGGCGCCACCGACTACCGCGCCATGCGCCGGCGCATCGCCCTCATCGACGCGCCCGACGTGTGCGAGCCCGCCGCCGATGTGACGGTCGCCGGGATCGTGGCCGAGGAGCTCATGTTCGCCGGCCGCGCCTCCCACCCGATCGCCGTCAACAAGCGCCTCAGCGAACTGGACGCGTCGGAGTACGCGCGCTGGGACATCGGCACGGTGCCGCCGACCGTGCGCATCCGGCTGCTCGCCGAACTCGCCTTGATGCGGAAAGGCGTCGACGGTCTCGTCATCGTCTCCCCCGACCGGCACGGCGGAGACCCGACCGAATGGTGGACGTTCGCCCGCGAGCTGGCGGGGCGCGGCATCGCCGTGCTCGTCGTGGCCGGCGACGCCTCCGCCGCGGCGATCGCCGCCGCCTCCCTCGTCTCGCGACTCGACGAGACCGCTTCCGCCCCCGCGACCTTCGACGAGGACCCGGGCCGCGACGACACCGATGACCTTCCCGACCTGATCGTGGAGAACGCATGAAGATCCCGCAGATGATCGCGGCGGAGTTCCGCCGCCTGACCGCCAACCCGATGGCCATCGTGGCGCTCATCGCCCTCATGGCCGTGCCCGTGCTCTACGGCGGCCTGTACCTGTGGGCCAACCAGAACCCGTACGCGAACCTCGACAAGATCCCCGCCGCGATCGTCGTCGACGACACCGGCACCACGGTCGACGGCAAGGACATCAACTACGGCGACCAGGTGGCCGACCAGCTGATCGAGGACGGCTCGTTCGACTGGCACCGGGTGAAGTCGGGATCCGCGGCGAGCGGCGTCGACGACTCGAAGTACGACTTCAGCATCACCTTCCCGTCCGACTTCTCGTCGGCGCTCGCGTCGGCGTCGGGCGACAGCCCGCACCGCGCGATCGTGACGCTCACGACCAACGACACCAACAGCTACCTGGCGTCGACGATCGGCACCCAGGCGGCGGAGAAGATCCGCACCTCCATCGTCAAGCAGGTCAACCAGGAGGCCGCGGCGCAGTTCCTCCTGGGCCTCTCCGACATCCGCTCCAACCTGGTGAAGGCCGCGGACGGCGCGAACCAGCTGGTCGACGGCAGCGCCACGGCCCAGTCGGGGGCATCCTCCCTCGCCGACGGCACGGCCCAGCTCGCGAGCGGGTCGCAGACCCTGGCGAGCTCGCTGGGGCAGCTCGCGTCGGGCGCCCAGCAGGTGAGCGACGGGGCGGCGCAGGTCGCCTCCGGCAACAAGGAGCTCGCGGGCAAAGCGACCGAGGCGGGGCAGGTCGCGGCGCAGTTGGCGGCGGACGCACCCGCCGTCGGTCAGAAGCTGATCGCCCAGCTGCAGGCCGACAACGTGGACCCGGCCATCATCGCCCAGGTCCAGGCCGCGATCGGCGACATCGACGGCAAGGTGCAGTCGGGCAACAGCCAGATCCAGAACGCGGTCGGGCAGGTCAACCAGCTCTCCGCGGGCGCGGACCAGGTCGCGGGAGGCGCGGCGCAGGTCGCCAGCGGATCGGCGCAGGCCCAGGCCGGTGCGACCCAGCTCGCCAGCGGGGCGGGCACCGCGGCCAGCGGCGCAGCACAGCTGCGCGACGGCCTCACCACGCTCCACGACGGCACGACGACCCTGAGCAACGGCCTCCAGGACGGCGTGAAGCAGATCCCCGACAACTCCCCCGAGCTGCAGAAGAAGCAGGCGTCGACGATCTCCGATCCGGTCAACCTGAAGAACGACAGCATCACCTCCGCCGGCACGTACGGCGCGGGCCTCGCGCCCTTCTTCGTCGCCCTAGCCGGCTGGATCGGCATCTACGCGCTGTTCCTCATCGTGAAGCCCGTCTCGCGCCGCGCGATCACGGCGCTGCACTCGCCCGTCAAGATCACCCTGGCGGGCTGGCTCACGCCGGGGCTGCTCGGCGCCATCCAGATGGTCGGGCTGTTCGCGATCGTGGCGGGTGCCCTCGGCTTCCGGATCGAGAATCCGGTCGGGATGTACGGGCTCATGGCGTTGGCGTCTCTGACGTTCGCCGCCATCATCCTGGCGCTGAACGTCTGGCTGGGCAGTGTGGGGCAGTTCCTCGGCCTGGTGCTGATGGTGCTCCAGCTCGTGACCGCGGGCGGCACCTTCCCCTGGCAGACATTGCCGGGCCCGTTGGCCGCCCTGCACCATGTGCTGCCGATGTCGTACGCGGTCGACGGGATCCGCCAGCTCATGTACGGCGGCAACCCCGCCACCGCCTGGGCGGACGCGGGCGTGCTCGGGCTGTGGCTGCTGATCGCACTGCTGGTCTCGGCGATCGGGGTGACGCGGATGACGCACTTCCGCACCCTGCGGGACCTGCGGCCGTCGCTGATCGGTTAGGCCCGGTGGGGTGGGAGGCGCCGTCACCGGTGCGCGCTAGGCTCGGCGCGTGACCGCCTCCCACCGCATCCTGCACCTCAGCGACACCCACCTGTTCGGCGACGGCCGACGCCACTACGACCTCGTCGACACCCGTGCGGCGCTCGAGCGTGTGCTGGAGCGGGCGTCCTCGCTGGGGGCCCTGGATGCGGTCGTCGTGTCCGGCGACCTGTCGGAGGACGGCTCGGCGGAGTCGTACCGCCTCCTCTCCGGACTGCTGGAGCCGTGGGCCGCCGAGCGCGGGGCGCAGGTCGTCTATGCGATGGGCAACCACGACCTCCCGGAGCCGTTCGAGGAGGTCCTCGGCGAGCGCGAGCGCGTCGTCGAGGTGCGCGGCCTGCGGATCGTGACCGTCGACTCCACCGTCGCCGGCGCCGGCTACGGTGAGGTCGGCGAGGAGCGCCTCGACCGGCTGCGGGAGATCCTGTCCGAGTCGGCCGACCACGGCACCGTCGTCGTGCTGCACCATCCCCCGACGCCTCCCACGACCGGGCTCTTCGAGTCACTGCGGCTGGTCGACCCCGAGCCGCTGCTGGAGGCATGCCGGGAGGGTGACGTGCGCGCCATCCTCGCCGGGCACTACCACCACGCGCTGGTCACCGAGACCGACCCCGGGTACATCCCGCTGGTCGTCGCTCCCGCGGTGGCGAACACCACCGACGTGCTCTGGCCGGCGCCGGGCGAGCGGGCCGTGCGCGGCTCCGGCTTCGCGCTCGTCGATCTCCCGGACGACGAGCCCGTGCGCGCCCTCATCGTCACCGTGCCGGCGCCCGACGACGGCGAGACCGTCTACGAGCTCGACGCGGCCGACGTCACGCGCATCGCCGAGACGTCGGGCTGGCGCGGAGAGTAGTGACCACTCCGGCCGGGTACTCCGGCACGCCGCTGTGGAAGAAGCTCGGACTGAAGCCCGGGATGCGCGCGCAGCTGCTGCACGCCGACCCCGGCTGGCGCATCCCGCTCGACGAGCCCGGTGCTCCCGACCCGATCGATTGGCTCGACCCCGGCGACGACGGCCCGGCCACCCTGGTGCTGGCGTTTTACCGCGAGGCGGCCGAGTACCTGGGCGAGCTCGACGCGATCGCCGCCCGCATCCGGCCCGACGGGATGCTGTGGGCGGCCTGGCCGCGCAAAGCCGCCGGCCACGTGAGCGACATCGACGAGAACCTCCTGCGCGACGCCGCCCTCGACCGCGGGCTCGTGGATGTGAAGGTCGCCGCCCTCTCGACGGATTGGTCCGGCCTCAAGGTCGTCTGGCGCCGCGAGAACCGCTGACCCCCGTCGCCCGCTGACCCCCGTGAGCCGCTGACCCGGTGGCGCGATTTGTGCCAAATGTCGCGAATGCCGATGCCGAAGTCGACATTTGTGCCAAATCTCGGGAGGGTGGAGCGGGTCAGAAGCGCACGTGCTGCAGCACCCACGCGTGCATCGCGACTGCGGCTGCGGCGGAGGCGTTGATCGAGCGCGTCGAGCCGAACTGCGAGATCTCGATCACGGCATCGGCGGCGTCGATCGCCGGCTGCGAGAGCCCCGGCCCCTCCTGCCCGAACAGCAGCACGCACTCCCGCGGGAGGGCGAAGGTCTCGATGAGCACCGACCCGGGGACGTTGTCCACCGCGATGATCGGGAGGCCGGCCTCCCGAGACCACGCGACGAACGCCTCCACATCCTCGTGGTGCACGACGTGCTGGTAGCGATCGGTCACCATCGCGCCGCGCTTGTTCCACCGGCGGCGCCCGATGATGTGCACGGTGTCGGCGGCGAACGCGTTCGCGCTGCGCACGATCGACCCGATGTTCATGTCGTGCTGCCAGTTCTCGATGGCGACGTGGAACGGGTGCCGGTGCTCGTCGAGGTCGGCGACGATCGCCTCCATCCGCCAGTAGCGGTAGCGGTCGATCACGTTGCGGGTGTCGCCCTGGCGCAGCAGCTCGGGGTCGTAGTGGTCGCCCTCCGGCCACTCGCCCGGCCAGGGCCCGACGCCGTGGGTGGTGAGCTCGTGCGACGGTCCCGGGTGATCCACCCAGCCAGCGTAGCCGCCCGCCCTCTAAGCTGGTGGCGTCCAGTCTCCATCGGAAGGGGTTTGCGTGGCGCGACGCGACGAGATCGAATGCTGGCTCACCGACATGGACGGCGTGCTCGTCCATGAGAACCAGGCGCTGCCCGGCGCCTCGGATCTGATCCAGCAGTGGCGCGACAACGGCACTCCGTTCCTCGTGCTGACGAACAACTCCATCTACACCCCGCGCGACCTCGCCGCCCGGCTCCGCGCCTCGGGCCTGGACGTGCCGGAGGAGTCGATCTGGACCTCCGCCCTCGCCACCGCCGACTTCCTCAAGTCGCAGAAGCCCGGCGGCAGCGCCTACGTCATCGGCGAGGCCGGACTCACCACCGCGCTCCACGAGGCGGGCTTCATCATGACGGACACGAACCCCGACTACGTCGTGGTCGGCGAGACCCGCAGCTACTCGTTCGACGCCATCACGAAGGCCGTGCGCCTCATCGGCGCCGGCGCCCGCTTCATCTCGACCAACCCCGACGCGACCGGCCCGAGCGCCGAGGGCCCGCTCCCGGCCACGGGCGCCGTGACCGCCATGATCACCAAGGCGACCGGCGGCATGGAGCCCTACGTCGTCGGCAAGCCCAACCCGATGATGTTCCGCTCGGCGCTCAACCGCATCGGCGCCCACTCCGAGAACACGGCGATGATCGGCGACCGGATGGACACCGACGTCGTCGCGGGCATCGAGGCGGGCCTGCACACCATCCTGGTGCTCACCGGCATCAGCGACCAGGCCGAGATCGACCGCTACCCGTTCCGCCCCGACGAGATCCTCAGCGGCGTGCGGGAGCTGCTCGCGCCCGAGCCCGTGGAATCGGACCTCTGACGGCGTGACCCTCGAGCACCACCCTGCGTCGTATGGCCGCGTTCGCGCCGCCATCCGGGAGGCCGCTCGCGCAGCGTGGACGGATCTGCGCCGCGAGCATCCCGAGTCGTTCTACTACTTCGGGCTGTGGACGACGCCGCTCGCCCACCGGCCGGCGCCGACAGCGATCTCGGTGGAGGGGCAGGCGCGGGTCGTCACCGACTACCGCACGCAGGGGATGCCCGTGACCGTGGAGGAGCTGCGCTGGGCCGAGAACGACTCGCCGTTCGACCTCTTCGGCGACAAGGGCTTCGCCGAGGTGGAGCGCCTGTTCGACGCGTTCGGCAACCCGTACGACCGCCCGCGCGCCGTCAACGAGGCCCTGTTCGAGACGATCACCGGCGCACTCGCCGATCTCGACGCGGAGGGCTTCTTCGGCACGGGCGCCGAGCGCGACGCGGTCGTGGTCAACGTGACCATGCCCGGTCACGACGAGGCGGACGACCTGCTCGCCTCGGCACGCGCGCTCAACCCGGCCTCGGCGCTCGCGCGCTACGAGGCCGACTGGTCCGCGTAGGTCAGCCCGTCGGGCCCGGACCGGCCACGGACGACGTCATCGGCTCACCCGTCGAGCGCGTGGCGAAGCAGTAGTACGAGCGCTGCCCGTCCTTCCACTGCTCCTCGGTCGCCGGGAACGTGCCCTGCACCTGCAGGCCGGTGTACGCCGCGGCGGCGTTCAAATCGATCACGCCGGGCGCGGTGCACAGGCCGTTGATCTGCTGACCCAGTGCGTCGGCGCCGGGGTAGGCGGCCGCGATGTCCGGGTTGAGGATGCCGGTGTAGACCATCTGCGCGGTGTGCGGCGCCGCGCAGTCGACCACCGTAAACGATTCGGCCCAGGGCGTCGTGTACGGCTCGATGCACTCGCCGCCGCCCAGCGCATCCCACGCTGCGACGCCGGCCGCGGCCGGAGCCCCCGGCTTCGGAGTGACCGTCGGGGTCGGGGTGGGGGTCGGCGTGGGCGTCGCGGACGGCGTGGATGATCCGGAGGCCTTCGGGGTCGCCGCCGCCGAGCCGAAGAGGGACGGCAGACGCGTCCCGAGCGCGAAAAGGCCGATCAGGACGAGGACCACAGCGAGCGCGCCCGCCACGATGAAGAGGATGCGGTTGTTGCGCGGATTGCGCGGGCGCTCCGGCGGTGCGGCGCCCGTGGTGTCGCCGGGGCCGCCTCCCGAGACGCCCGGGGCCGTGGGTCCGCCCGCCGGTGCGATCGGAGCGGGCGCGATCGGCGGGGTCTCGGCGGAGGGGATCGCCACGGTGGGGTCCGCGGCGAAGACCGGTGCCGGCAGCGTCTCCTCGGGGACGGTCAGCGGACCGGTCAGCGGGGCGGTGA
Source organism: Leifsonia naganoensis (assembly GCF_013410615.1). Taxonomy (NCBI): domain Bacteria; kingdom Bacillati; phylum Actinomycetota; class Actinomycetes; order Micrococcales; family Microbacteriaceae; genus Leifsonia; species Leifsonia naganoensis. The sequence continues at coordinate 2,226,174 of NZ_JACCHJ010000001.1, read as the reverse complement.
AGGGCTCGGTGAACTGCGGGCCTTCCATCGCCGCGCTGGGCTCCGCGGCGGCCAGGTCGGGGAAGAGGATGGTGTCGGCGTCGGAGGGCCGATCACCGGCGGCGGGTTCCTCCGCGAGGGCGGCGTCCGGCTCCGGCTCGAGGTCGGGCTCGGGCTCCGCCACGTCGCCGAAGAGCGCGGCGATGCCGTCGTCGGGCTCGGCCTCCGCTTCGAGCGGTTCGGCGCCCGCGGCTTCGGCTTCGACGGGCTCGGGCGTGGCCGGCTCGAGCTCGGCCGGCTCGGGCTCGGCCGGCTCGGGCTCGACGATCGGCAGCACCGTGGTCGGCTCGGGCGCGACGGCGACGGGCGCCACCTCGACGGGCTCGACGGGCTCGACGGGAGCGAGCGGATCCGGGTCTCCGACGCGCGCCGCGAGCAGCGCCGCCATCTCGGCGGTGTCGAGCTTGGTCGTCGGCACCCCGGCGCTGTCGGGCTCGGGCGCGGGTGCCTGCTCGGCCGCGGGCTCGAACAGCTCGGCCGCGTGCGGAGGCGGAAGCACCGGCTCGGCCGGCAGCGTCGGCGCCGCGAACGCGGGCGGCACCACCGGTGGCGGGGCGACCGGGGGCTGCTTGGTGAGAGGAGGCTGCGCGGCGACGGGAGGCGGGGTTGCCGCGGGCAGCACCGTCGCGGGCGGGAGCACGGTCGGCGCGGGCGGCGTGAGCGATCCGGGGACGATGGGGATGATCCCGGTCGTGTCGCCGATCACCGACCGGGAGGCCGGAGCGTCCGGGCTGGGCGCGCCGTAGCCGAGGAGAGCGGCGAGTCCGTGACTCTGCGGCTCCTCCGACGCGGGGGTGGCCTCGGCCGCAGCACCGGCCTCCCGCTCGTCGTCGGCGCGCTGCGAGTCGGGGACGGCCGGCGTGGCCGTCTCCGGGGACTGGACGGGCTCGTCCCACTCGGGAGGCTTGGGCATCCGCAGCGAGGCGAGGAAGCTCGGCGGCTCGGCGAGCGCCGGCGACGGCGCGGCCGGTTCGGGAGCAACGGGCGCTTCGGGAGCAACGGGTTCGGGAGCAACGGAGGATTCCGGCTCGACGGGCGCCGAAGCGACCGGCGGCGTAACGGTCGGCGGCTCGGGGAGCACGGGCACCACCGGTGCTGCCGGTTCCGGTGCCGTGTACCGCGGGGGCTCGGGCAGGGACGGCTCCGGCTCGACCGCCGCGGGCTCCACGGGAGCAACCGGCTCCACGGGAGCAACCGGCTCCGCAGCCTCCACCGGCACCGCGGGCACCAGCGGGACGCCGGGCTCGACGGGCTTCGCCGTCGTGTTCACCACGAGCGGGTCCTCGCCGGCTCCGGGGGTCAGGTTCCAGGTGAAGGGCGCCGGCCCCGAGGCCGTCGGCTCCGGCTGGGGACCGGTCCCTTCGGCGTCCTCGTCCGATCCCACGGGCTCCACCGGCTCAGCGGCGGCGCTGCGACGCGCACGTCGAGACAGGGGCGCGGGCTCCGGTTCCTCCGGCTCGACGACCTCCGGCTGCGTGCCCAGCTCGCGGAACAGCCACTCGGGGCTGCCGAACTCGGGCTCATCCGCTCCGGGCGCAGCGGCGTCCGGCGACGCGTCGGCGTCGCCGTCTCCGTTCGCCGGGTCGCGGTGGTCGGCCACTAGGCCAGCCCCAGATCCTTCAGGCCGATCGCAGCGTAGTACGGGTATCCGGCGGCCTCGATGACCTCGCGCGCACCGGTGTCACGGTCGACGACGACGGCGACGGCGGCGATCTCGGCGCCCACCTTCTTCAGCGCCTCGACGGCCTTGAGCGGCGAGCCACCCGTGGTGGAGGTGTCCTCCAGCACGATGACGCGCTTGCCGGCCAGGTCGGGGCCTTCGACCTGCTTGCCGCGGCCGTGGTCCTTCGGCTCCTTGCGCACGACGAACGCGTCATAGCCTGCACCGCGTGCGGCGCCCTGGTGCAGGATGGCGGCGGCGACCGGGTCGGCGCCCATCGTCATCCCGCCCACCGCGGAGACGTCGGGGATGTCGGCGATGAGGTCGAGCATGACCTGGCCGATCAGCGGGGCGACCCGGTGGTCGAGGCTGACCTTGCGCAGGTCGACGTAGTACGTGGCCTTCTTTCCGCTCGTGAGCGTGAAGTCCCCGTGGAAGACGGCGTCGGCCGAGATGTAGTCGATGAGCTGCTGTCGTGCGTCGGTCACGTCCCGATTCTATGGGGGCGGGACCCCCGATACGATCGGTGCATGCGTGTCGCCACCTGGAACGTGAACTCCATCCGCACCCGAGTCGGCCGAGTGGTGGACTGGCTGGTCCGCGAAGACGTGGATGTGCTGGCCATGCAGGAGATCAAGTGCAAGCCCGAGCAGTTCCCCTACGGACCGTTCGAGGACGCGGGCTACGAGGTCGTGCTGCACGGTCTCAACCAGTGGAACGGCGTCGCCATCGCGAGCCGGTTGCCGATCGAGGACGTGCAGATCGGCTTCCCGGACATGCCCGGATTCCTGAAGGGCCATGAGGGCCCGGATCTGCCGAAGGAGGCGCGCGCGATCGGGGCGACCGTCGACGGCGTGCGGCTCTGGAGCCTGTACGTGCCGAACGGCCGCGCGCTGGACGACCCGCACTACCACTACAAGCTCGACTGGCTGGCGACGCTGGCGCAGGACACGCGCCGGTGGCTCGCCGAGAACCCGCACCTCCCGCTCGCCCTGATGGGCGACTGGAACGTGGCCCCGCTCGACTCGGACGTCGGCGACCCGAGCCTCATCCCGGGCGTCTCCACGCACATCTCTCCCCCGGAGCGCACGGCGTTCGCCGCGTTCGAGGCGGCGGGACTCACCGACGTCGTGCGACCGCTCGTGCCCGAGGGTTACACCTACTGGGACTACAAGCAGCTGCGGTTCCCGCGCAACGAGGGTCTCCGGATCGACTTCATCATGGGGTCGGAGGCGTTCGCCGACCGGGTCGCGGGAGCCTCCATCCACCGCAACGAGCGCAAGGGCGACGCCCCGAGCGACCACGTGCCGGTGCTGGTCGACCTCACGGACGCCCCGAGCGACGACGAGGACGAAGACCGGCCGATGATCTTCGGCTGACGCCGCACGGCTCGCCCGCAGAGACTCCGCGGGCCGGCGGGCAAGCTTTCGTTACGCCACGTTTCGTCGCGCGGGCGCGCCGACGGGGGCTTCGGTAGCGTCGGAGCACCATGTCCGAGACATCGTCCGCCTACCCCGTCGAGTTCGCCGGAGTCGGTCGCGCCTTCGCGGCCCCTCAGCGCCGCGGCCACGCGGGCGACGTGCGGCCCGTACTGCGCGATGTCTCCCTCCGGGTCGAGGCCGGCGAGGTCGTCGCCATCCTCGGTGCGAGCGGCTGCGGCAAGTCCACGTTGCTGCGCATCGCGGGTGGCCTGGACCAGCCCACCGCGGGTGCGGCGCTGATCGACGGTTCGCCGGTCGCGGGCGTCGACCCCCGCTGCGCCGTCGGCTTCCAGGAGCCGCGGCTGCTGCCCTGGCGCTCCCTGGCCGACAACGTCACCCTCGGCCTCCCGCGCGGTATCGACCGGGCCGCCGGCCGCGAGCGCGTCGCCCGGCTGCTCGACCTCGTCGGACTCTCCGCCTCCGCCACGCTGCGTCCGCGCGAGGTCTCCGGCGGCATGGCGCAGCGCGCCTCCCTCGCTCGTGCCCTGGCCCGCAACCCGGGCGTCCTGCTGCTCGACGAGCCGTTCGGCGCCCTCGACGCGCTGACCCGCCTGAAGATGCAGGACCTGCTCGTCGACGTGCACGCCGCGGCCCCGACGACGATCCTGCTCGTCACCCACGACGTGGACGAGGCGCTGCAGCTCGCCGACCGCATCATCCTGCTCGGCGCCGAGGAGGGACGCGTCGGCGCGACCATCCGCAGCGTCACGACCGTGCCCGGCGCACGGCCGCGCGACCGGGCCTCGGCCGAGCTCGCGGCGCTGCGCGCCGACCTCCTCGACGGGCTCGGCATCGACCGGCACGGGAACGCGCACGCGGGCTCGGGCTCGGGCTCGGTGACGACCGGCGGCCGAATGTCGTCCACAGCCGAGACCTCCCTGGTCTGATTCCACCGATCGGGCGATCCCACCCCGCGGAACAGCACCGCACGGGAGGCTCGACTCAGCTCCACCCGCACCACCGGCACAACCGCACCGCACCCACACAGCACGGCTCGACAGAGCCACGGACCAGGAGGCCCCATGCGCCGCACACCCACGATCGTCACCGCCCTCGCGGCCGCCGCCGCAGCGGCGACCCTGCTGCTCACGGGCTGCGTCGCCGGAGAGGGCTCGGCTTCGGGCGCCGCCGCGAGCAGCACCCCGGGCACCGTCACGAAGGGCGGAACGCTCAACATCGACTTCGCCACCTACAACCCGCTGAGCCTGGTGATCAAGAAGGAGGGCTGGCTCGAGAAGGCCCTCGCCAAGCAGGACATCACAGTCAACTGGGTGCAGTCGGCCGGCTCCAACAAGGCCAACGAGGCGCTGCGCTCCGGCGCGATCGACGTCGGCTCGACCGCCGGCTCGGCAGCGCTGCTCGCGCGCTCGAACGGCTCCGAGATCAAGACGATCGACATCTTCTCGCAGCCCGAGTGGTCCGCCCTCGTGGTCGGCCCGAACTCCACCATCACCGATGTGAAGGAGCTCAAGGGCAAGCAGGTCGCCGCGACCAAGGGCACCGACCCCTACTTCTTCCTCCTGCAGGCGCTGGAGGCCAACGGGCTCTCGGCCGACGACGTCACCATCCAGAACCTCCAGCACGCCGACGGCTGGGCCGCACTGCAGAACGGCTCGGTCGACGCCTGGGCCGGTCTCGACCCGATCATGGCCAACGCGCAGGCCTCCGGCGCGAAGCTGATCTACCGCAACGTCGCCTTCAACACCTACGGGTTCCTCAACGCGACGGAGTCCTTCGTCTCGAGCAAGCCCGATGTGGCGCAGACCGTCGTGAACACCTACGAGTACGCCCGCGCCTGGGCGCTGAAGCACCCGGACGAGACGTCGCAGATCCTCGCCGACGCCGCCAGCATCTCCCTCCCGGTCGCCACGACCGTCATCACCGAGCGCACCAACCTCGACGTCTCGCCGATCCCCGGCGACGCGCAGCTGAAGGTGCTCAAGAAGGTCGGCCCGATCTTCGTCCAGACCGGCGACGTCGCCTCGCAGTCGAACATCGACGCGGCGCTCAAGAGCCTGCTCGACCCGACCTTCGCGAAGAAGGCGGACCCGAGCGCCATCGGAGGCTGACCCGGCCATGTCGTATCAGAACGCACCGGAGGGCGACGGCCCGCGTCTGGCGACCAGCGTCTCCGGCACGTCCGTCGCGGGCGAGAGGCCCCGAGCGGCCGAGTCCGCCAGCGTCGAGGTGAATCGGCAGGGCGCGCTCGCAGCACGCACGCCGTTCCTCTCCCGGCGCTGGGTGCGGATCACGGGCGGGCTCGCCCTGCCGGCGATCATCCTGGTGGTCTGGCAGGTCGCCAGCACCTCCGGTGCGTTCACGTCCGCGCAGCTGCCGTCCCCGGCCATGGTCTGGAACGCGGCGATCGACCTCGCCCAGCGCGGGCTGCTCGGGCTCTACATCGCGATCTCGACGCAGCGCGTCCTGATCGGCTTCGCCTGCGGCGCGGCGCTCGGCCTGGTGCTGGGCGCCGTGGTCGGGCTCTCACGCCTCGCGGACATCCTGTTCAGCTCCACCCTCGCGGCCGTGCGCGCCGTCCCCTCGCTCGCCTGGGTGCCGCTGCTGATCCTCTGGTTCAAGATCGGCGAGGACTCCAAGATCATCCTGATCGCGATCGGCGCCTTCTTCCCCGTCTACACGACGGTCGCGGCCTCCCTCAAGCACGTCGACCGGCACCTCGTGGAGGCGGGGCGAGCCTTCGGGCTGAACGGCGCGCGCCTGTTCACGACGATCCAGCTGCCCGCCGTGCTGCCCTCGGTCATCTCCGGCCTGCGACTCGCGCTCGCCCAGGCGTGGCTGTTCCTGGTGGCGGCCGAGCTCATCGCCTCCTCCATGGGCCTCGGCTTCCTGCTGAGCGACTCGCAGAACAACGGCCGCACCGACCGGCTCTTCCTGGCGATCATCCTGCTCGCCGTGCTCGGTAAGGCGACGGACTCCCTCGTCGGCCTGTTCGAGCGCTGGGCGAACCGCCGCTGGGCCTGAGCCTGCGCGCGGCGTCGCGTCGCACCAACCACCTGTGAAGTCCAGGCCCTGTACCTGACCGCTGCCCGGCCTACCGTTCGACGGGAAACCAGAAGGCAGCGAAAGGAGCAGCAATGGCTGCAGTGACCAAGTCCATCGACGTGAACGTCCCGGTCTCGACCGCATACAACCAGTGGACCCAGTTCGAGTCCTTCCCGCACTTCCTCGACGAGGTCGAGGAGATCCGCCAGGTGGACGACACCACCAACCACTGGCGGGTGAAGATCGGCGGCGCCGAGCGTCAGTTCGACACCGTCATCACCGAGCAGCTCCCGGACGAGCGCGTGGCGTGGAAGTCCGTCGCCGGCGACACCGAGCACGCGGGCGTCGTCACGTTCCACCGGCTGTCCGACACCGAGACCAAGGTGACTGTCCAGCTGGAGTGGGCGCCGTCCGACGCGCTGGAGAAGATCGGTGCCGTATTCGGCCTCGACGACCACGCCGTCAAGAAGGACCTCGAGAACTTCAAGGAGTTCATCGAGTCGCAGGGCACCGAGTCCGGTTCCTGGCGCGGCGAGGTCGACCGCGGCAAGACGGTCTGACCGCCCTCGACGCAGAACGTCGGAACGGCGCCGGTGCGACTTCGCACCGGCGCCGTTCTCTGCGTCAGCGCTGCGAGTCGACCCGTTCCTGGACAGCCCGGCGCTTCGCCATCCGAGAGTAGATCCGCTCGACGATCCACAGCAGGATCCCGATCGCGAGCAGCCCGAGGGCGATCGTGTACTGGCCGACCGGGCGCCCCGACGTCCACGGGAACACCAGGTAGAGACAGGTCAGGCCGCCGATGATCGGCAGCACCGTCGGCGAGCGGAAGTGCTTGTGGTCGACGGGCTGCTTGCGCAGGACGAGCACCGCCACGTTGACGACCGCGAACACGGCGAGCAGCAGCAGGGAGGTCGTCCCACCGAGCAGCGCGACGATCGAGCCCTTCGGATCGAGCGAGACGTAGATGATGAGGGCCACCGCGAGCGCCGACGTGAAGAGGATGGCGGTCCACGGCGTGCGCCGCTTCTGCGAGACCTTCGCCAGGAACGGCGGCAGCACACCCTGCTTCGCCATGCCGTAGAGCAGGCGGCTCGCCATCATCATGTTGATGAGCGCCGTGTTGGCGACGGCGAACATCGAGATGAACGGCAGGAGGTCGTTGATCGGGAAGCCCGGGGCGGCCGCCTCGACCGCCGTGACCAGCGGCGTCTCGCTGCCGGCGAGCTGACCGATCGGGACCAGCGCGACGACCGTGATCGACACCAGCACGTAGATGACGGCGGCGATGCCCAGCCCGCTCAGCATCATCTTCGGGAAGATACGGCTCGGCTCCTTGGTCTCCTCCGCCATGTTCACCGAGTCCTCGAAGCCGACCATGGCGAAGAACGCCAGCGAGGTCGCCGTGCTCACCGCCAGCAGCACGCCTTTGTCCTCCGGCGTCTCGAACGCCACGACGCGCGACCAGTCCGCGTTGCCGCCGGCGATCGCCCACATGCCGATGAAGATCACGAGCAGCAGACCGGAGAGCTCCACGAGGGTGAGGACAACGTTCAGCCACACGCTCTCCGTCACCCCGCGCAGGTTCACCAGCATGATGAGCACGATGAAGGCGAGCGCGATCAGCAATGTCGTGAGGTTCTCGTCCGGGATGCCGAAGCCCACGGTGAGGTTCACCGCGAACGCGCGGGACGCGGTCGACGCCGACGTGATGCCCGACGTCATGACGATGAAACACACGATGAAGGTGAAGAAGTGGACACCGAACGCCTTGTGCGTGTAGAGCGCGGCGCCCGCGGCCTGCGGGTACTTGGTCACCAGTTCCAGATACGAGAAGGCGGTCACGGTGGCGACCGCGAACGCCAGCAGGAAGGGCAGCCAGGCCGCGCCTCCCACCTCCGCCGCCACCTGGCCGGTGAGGGCGTAGACGCCGGTGCCGAGGATGTCGCCGACGATGAACAGCAGCAGCAGACCGGGCCCGAGCGCCCGCTTGAGCTCGGGCTGCTCAGGCTCGACGGTCTTGACCACTTGGGTCCAGGATGGATCGCTCACGATTGCTCCCTTCCACACGACCGCGGTGACGTGCGTAGGGGAGACTTTATGTGAGTTCTCTCAGATCTGCCACCCGTTCGGGGGTGGAATGGGATCGCGGCGTAGGCGGACGCGGGTCTCGCCCGCACGACCGGTCCCTGGCAGGCTGGTGCGCATGCTCGCTCTCGTCTCGGCGCCGACCAACCTGGGCCTGCGCCCACCGCTGCCGGGGAGTGTGCCCGGCGCATCCAAAGCACCCGAGGCGCTCCGGGAAGCCGGGCTCTTCGAGCGGCTACGGGCGGCCGGCGCGCGCGAAGCCGGGGCGATCATCCCCGGCCGCTACGTCGACGACGACGCGACGCGCGCGCCTGGTCGCGTTCGCAACGAGGCCGCGCTCGTCGAACACGCGCACCGACTTGCCGATCGGGTGGGCACGATCCTCGACGCCGGCGACGCACCGATCGTGGTCGGCGGTGACTGCAGCGTGCTCGTCGGGATCGGTGTCGCCCTCGCGCGGCGCGGCGCCAGCGGCCTCGTCCATCTCGACGGTCACACGGACTTCCGGCATCCCGGCAACAGCGCCGCATGCGCCAGCGTCGCCGGCGAGGACCTCGCGGCGGCGGTGGGGCTGCACTGGCCGGCGATCTCCGATATCGATGGACTCGCCCCCTACTTCGCGCCCACCCGCACGGTCCACCTGGGCCACCGGGACGATGACGAGCATGCGGCAGAGGCGCGCGGCGTGCTCGGCGCGGTCGTCTCCGCACGCGAGGCCCGGGAGACCGCACCGGCCGCGGTGGCCGCCCGCCTCCTCGCGGTCGCGGGCGCCGGATACTGGCTGCAGCTCGACGTGGACATCCTCGACCCGGGCGTGATGCCCGCGGTGGACAGTCCCGACCCGGGCGGCCTCGACACCGACGAGCTGAGCGCGCTGCTACAGGAGCTCGCCCCTCACGCGGTCGGAGCCTCCATCACGGTCTTCGACCCGGATCTCGACCCGGACGGACGCTACGCACGCCTGCTCACAGAGCTCCTCGTCGGACCGCTCGCCGCAGTCGGGAGTGCGCTGGACCGCTGACGACTGCGCGCCGGTGTGCGCCTACGGCCGCCGCCCCGTGAACAGGTCCATCGAGTGGTACACGCCGAGCCGGTCGGCGACCGCATCCCACGCCCGCGTCGGGAGAACGCCCTTGAGCAGGCGGGCGAAGCCGACCGACCAGGGGAGCATGAGCATCGGGCGGCCGGCGAGCATCGCCTTCCACACCTTGTCGACGACGTACTCGGGGGTCAGCACCGGGGTGAGGAGCGGCCCGCGGGCGCCCTCGAACATCCCGGTGTCGATGTAGCTGGGGGCGACGGTGGTCACCTTGACGTGGCCGAAGCCCTGCTGTTCCAGCTCGAGGCGCACGCTGTCGCTCCAGCCGATGACGGCCCACTTGCTCGCGGCGTAGACGCTCATGCGCGGGTTGGAGAGGGTGCCGGCGGCGGAGGCGATGTTGACGATGCGCGCCTCGCGGTCGCTCTCGATCATCCCGGGGAGGAACTCGCGCGTGACGTACATGGGGGCGAGGGCGTTCACCTGCATGGTGGGGCGGGTGTCGTCGCCGTTGTCGTGCTCCCAGAAGTACTTGCCGCGCACGATGCCGGCGTTGTTGACGAGCACGTCGATGCCGCCGAGCTCGCGGCGGACCGCCTGGGCGCTCTGCGCGATGGCGCCGAGCTCGCCGAGGTCGAGGAAGTACGGGTGGACGCTCGTGACCGGGGTTCCGGCGGCGGACGACGGCGAACGCGGAGGCGCGCCCCAGGCGGCGGCCGTGCGCCCGGCGAGGATCTCGGCGCGGAGCGCGTCGGTCAGCGCGGTGAGCGCCGCGGCGTCGCGGTCCCACAGCACGACCGCGCGAGCGCCTTCGCGCACCGCGCGCTCCGCGTAGAGCCGCCCCATCCCGGACGCGGCCCCGGTGATGAGCACACGTGCACCCCGAACCGTTCTCGCCATCCGTCCATCATCGCAGGCGAGCGCGTCGCGTGCGGCGTGTACGATCGACGGGAACACCGATCACTGGTCGGTTTTCCGCCCGTGTCCGTCCCATCCGATCCGAGGTCCCTGTGATGACGCAGACCGCTCTCGACCGTCGCGCGCTCGTGCGCTGGCGCAACGCGATCACCGCCGCGTTCGGCCTCGGCGGGGTGACCATCGCGACCTGGGGGCCGCGCCTCCCGGAGCTGATGCGCGAGCTCGACATCGACACGCCCACGGTCGGCATCCTGATCGCCTGCTCCACGGTCGGCTCGATCGCGGGTCTCGGGATCTCGACGCCGCTGCTCGGCCGTCTCGGCGGACGCTGGGCGGTCTCGACGGCGCTGCTCACGATCGCCGGGTCGCTCGTGCTGATGGGTGGCGCGCTGCTGGCCCAGTCGGTTCCGCTCGTCGCACTCGGCTTCGTGACGGTCGGGCTCGGGATCGGGACGCTCGACGTCCTCATCAACGTGGAGGGCGCCGCGATCGAGCAGGCGGCCGCCAAGACGCTCATGCCGCTGATGCACGCGGCCTGGTCGGTCGGCGCCGCGGTGGGGTCCGGGATCGGGGCGGCCTGCGCCGCACTGGGCATCGCGCCCTCGGCCCAGTTCATGGCGCTGGGCGTCGTCGTCGTGGTCGTCACGCTCGCGATGGCCCGCGCCATCCCCGCGGCGGCACCGGAGGCCGTCGCCGACGACGCACCGCGACCTCCCGTCGCCGCGCGCGTGCGGCAGTGGCTGCGCGGCTGGATGGACGTACGGCTGCTGGTGATCGGCGTCGTGATGCTGGGCGTGGAGCTGGGCGAAGGGTCCGCGAACACCTGGCTGACGCTCTCCGTGAAGGACGACCACGGCCAGACCGCCGCGATCGCCGCCCTGTTCTTCACGATCTTCGCCGCGAGCGAGGCGGCGACCCGCATCTTCGGCGGGCCGGTGGTCGACCGGCTGGGGCGCGTGGCGACCATCCGCTGGACGACGGCGCTGGGCATCGCCGGCCTGCTCCTCTTCATCCTCGGCGGCGAGCTGTGGATGGTGCTCGTCGGCGTCGTCCTGTGGGCCGTCGGCGTCTCGATGGGGTTCCCGCTCGGGATGTCGGCCGCAGCGGAAGGCGGCGGCAACGCGGCGGCCCGGGTGAGCGTCGTCGCCTCCATCGGCTACATCGCGAACCTCGCCGGACCTCCCGTGCTCGGGCTCGTCGCCCACTCGACCGGGCTGCTCGGGGCGCTCTGGCTGGTCGTCGCGCTCATGGCGGCCGCATTCATCAGCGCGCCGGCGCTGCGGCCGCGGGTCGCACGCGGAGCGCCGGCTCCGGCGCCGGTCAATTCCGGAGAGTAGGGGCGACGCGCCGCTCAGCGTACTGCGCGGTACTGCGCCCGGGTCGCCGGGGCGAGGTGTTCGGTCGCGTAGGAGAGCATGGTGCGCGGCATCCGCGCGGCGTGCTCGTCCAGGAAGCCGAGGAGGAGCGCGCGGTCGACGCGTTTGCCGACCTCCCGCAGCATCCACCCGACGGCCTTATGCATGAGATCCTCGCGATCGGTGAGCAGACGCTCGGCCAGCGCGAGGGTCGTGGAGGCGTCGCCGCGGCGGATGAAGGCGAAGGTCGCGAGCACCGCGACCCGCCGCTCCCACAGCACGTCGCTCGCGGCCAGCTCGTCGAGCAGCTCGCGCGGTCGGTCCCACAGCCACGCTCCGAGCACGAACTCGGCGGACGAGTCGACGAGGTCCCAGTTGTTCACACGCCCGCGCCGCACGGCCGCGAGGTAGAAGTCGGCCAGGCGCTCGCGCGCCGCATCGTCCCGGTCGCCGGGGCGGCTCGCCCGCTCGAAGGCGCGGTTCAGGATGATCAACCCGGCGAGGCGGTGCTCGTGCACGTCGCTGTCGAGGAGAACGTCGATCTGCTCCAGCGGCATCCCCTCGAACCGCTTCGCGACGGCGCGCGTCTGCGGAACGCGCACGCCGATGAAGACGTCGCCCTCGCCGTACTCACCGGGCCCGGTCTTGAAGAAGCGCTGCAGGAAGACGGCGTCGGCGGGATCGGCGACCGCGGCGAGCGCCTCCTGCACCTCTGCCGCATCGATCGTCACGCTGCCGAGATTACCGAACGGCGCGGGAGGCGTCGTCGCGTTGGCGAATCCTGCGCGTTCCGTCGATTTCACGCACGATTCCGCCGAAACGGGCAAAGAAACGTCCGCGATCCCCGGATAGGCTCGACCGAGGGCGCGATTTCCCGCGCCCTCGCTGCCGCGAGCCTGCGGCCGACCGATGACGGGAGGTTCGTCAATGTCTCAGTCCCTTTCCAGCTTCACGCAGAACGCGATTGTCGGAGAACCCGAGGTCGTCGAGGACGCCCGTCCGGTGCGCGAGGTCGCGACGCATCCCGCGTGGCTCCGGCTCAAGGATGCCGCCGTCGCCCTGCAGGCGCTGCAGATCAAGGACGGCTCGGTCGAGCAGGAGTCCGACCGCCCTGCCTCCGCGAGCCACGTCGCCGCGATCATCGAGTCGATCGACGAGCTGGCGCCGTTCTTCCCGCACGACGCGTCGTACCTCGCGGCGCTGCAGCGGGATTTCACCCGCTGGGCCGACGAGGGCTTCGGCGTCCCCGACTTCCTGGACGCCCTCAACGAGTTCCAGCCGCAGCAGCACCGCGTCGACGGGCTCGGCCACCTGGTCGTCTTCCCGATGTACACGCAGAACGGCAGCGCGAACCGTCTCGTGGAGGCCGTGCTGGTCGAGGTGATCTGGCCGGAGTTCGTGGCGGAGCTGGAGGCCGGCGAGTACGGCAACAAGCTCTTCGTTGCCCTGCGCTTCGTCGACTTCACCCCGGGCTACGACACCAACTCGGCCGTCCTCTTCCCCGAGACGGTCGCGATGCGCGAGATCCCGCAGTTCACCTGGGGCGCGATCTTCCAGGACCGCGAGGCCGCCCGGTACCGCCGGGTGGTGCGCGCCGCCGCGGAGATCACCAAGCTGGAGCTGCCGGCCGACGCGGCCGCGATGCTGGACGACCAGCACCTCACGGAGGAGACCTTCGTGATGTGGGACATCATCCACGACCGCAGCCACATGCGCGGCGACCTGCCGTTCGACCCGTTCATGATCAAGCAGCGGATGCCGTTCTTCCTCTACTCCCTGGAGGAGCTGCGCTGCGACCTGACGGCGTTCCGCGAGTCGGTGCGCCTCGAGCGGACGCTCTCGGCCATCCCGGACGCGGAGCTGTCGGAGGCGCAGCGCGCCATCCGCGACCACGCCCACCTGGTGCAGTACGCGGTGATCTTCGATCGCATCTTCCGCTTCGCGATCACCGGCAGCCGCGTGCGCAACTACGACGGGCTCGGCGGCCAGCTGCTGTTCGCGTGGATGCACCAGCACGACGTGCTGCACTGGACCGACACCCAGCTCACCATCGACTGGGAGTCCGTGCCGGACGTGGTCGTCGCCCTCAGCGACCAGATCAACGAGCTCTACTGGCGGTCGATCGACCGGCCGAAGGTCTCGCACTGGCTGGCCGCGTACGAGATGCTGACGCAGACGCTCACCCCGCACCCCGCCTCCAACTGGGCGCGCGGACTCTCCGACGAGATCCTCGCCGGTGCGCCGAAGGGCTACACCGACGCGGTGCTGGACGACGAGTTCCCGCTCTCGATGTTCTACGAGGCGCTGAACAAGAAGATGGCGGCGGTCATCGAGTCCACGGCCGGGATCACCGGTACGACGGACGCCGCGTGACGGACGCCCTGCCTCTGCACGGCCGGCTGGTGCTGATCGCGGGAGCGACCAGCACCAGCGGCGAGGCCGTCGCGCGCGCGCTGGTGACGGCGGGCGCGACGGTCCTCGCCGTCGGCACGCGGGAGGAGGCGCTCGACGCCCTCGCCGCCGCGGTCCCGGGCGTCGACACCCGCGTCTGCGATCTCGCCGACCGGGATGCCGTCGCCGAGCTGGCGATGCGCATCCACCTCAAGTTCGGCGCGGTCGACGGCCTGATCCACCTGGTCGGCGGCTGGCGAGGCGGCGGCGGGCTCGCCGGCCAGACCGACGAGGACTGGGACTTCCTGGAGCGCGCGTTCCGCACCCTGCGCAACACGACCCGGGTGTTCTACGACGATCTGGTCGCCTCCCCCGCGGGCCGGCTCGCGATCGTCTCGTCGACGGCCGTCGACTCCCCCTACGCAGGCGGTGCGAACTACGCCGCGGCGAAGGCGGCGGCCGACGCGTGGACCCGCGCCGTCGCCCAGGGTTTCCGCAAGGAGGCCCCGAACGCCGCGGCCGTCGTCTTCGTCGTGAAGACCCTGTCGGGCCTGGAGGATCAACTCGCCGACGAGATCGTCCGGCTCTGGCAGAGCGCGCCCGCCGACCTGAACGGCACGCGCATCGCGCTCGCCGCGAATCCTGCGAGGATGGACGGGTGACGCTACAACTCCATGATCTGAACCTGCGCGGCTTCGCCTCCGACAACTACGCGGGAGTGCACCCCGAGATCCTCGACGCGATCGCCGCGGCCAACCAGGGCCACCAGATCGCCTACGGCGAGGACGTGTACACCGAGCGCCTCCACGAGGTCTTCGCCGAGCACTTCGGCGCGGGCGTGCAGGTGTTCCCGGTGTTCAACGGCACGGGTGCCAACGTCGTCGGCCTGCAGTCGATGGTGCCGCGCTGGGGCGCCGTCGTGTGCGCGAAGACCGCGCACATCAACACCGACGAGGCGGGCGCCCCCGAGCGCGTCGGCGGCCTCAAGCTGCTGCCGGTCGAGACCCCGGACGGCAAGCTCACCCCCGAGCTCATCGACCGCGAGGCCTGGGGCTGGGGCGACGAGCACCGTGCGCAGCCGCTGGTCGTCTCGATCACGCAGACGACCGAGCTCGGCACCGCCTACACGGTCGAGGAGATCCGCGCGATCGCCGACCACGTCCACGGTCTCGGCATGAAGCTCCACATGGACGGCGCCCGCATCTCGAACGCGGCCGCCACCCTCGGCGTGCCGCTGCGAGCGTTCACGACCGACGCCGGAGTGGATGTGCTCAGCTTCGGCGGCACGAAGAACGGCATGCTCTACGGCGAGGCCGTGGTCGTGCTGAACCCGGAGGCGTCCGACGGCCTGATCTATCTGCGCAAGCTGAACATGCAGCTGGCGTCGAAGATGCGGTTCATCTCGGCGCAGCTCATCGCCCTGCTCTCCGACGACCTCTACCTGCGCTCCGCCGGCCACGCGAACGCGATGGCCACCCGCCTGCGGACCGCCCTGGAGCGCGGCGTCGCCGACGGCAGCATCCAGGGCGTCGGCTTCAGCCAGGAGACCCAGGCGAACGGCGTCTTCGCGACGCTGCCCGCGGGCGTCGCCGACCGGCTGCGCGAGCACTTCCGTTTCTACGACTGGGATGCGGCCCGCAACGAGGTGCGCTGGATGTGCTCGTTCGACACCTCCGAGCAGGACATCGACGACTTCGTCGCCGCCCTCGTGCAGGAGCTCTCCGCCGCCTGACGGGGCCGTGTCCCCCGGGTGCCCCTCGATCTGGGGCCACATCGGGGTACAAACGTGTCCTCCATTTAGCCGACAGATTCGTTATTCTTGGATGACGGCCGGGGGAACCCGAATTTCCACCGGCCGTCACCCCGAACGAATGCCGGGCAGCGCGGATCGAACCCTAGCCTCCACGCCGCCCGGCATCGTAGGTTAAGCGGTCCGGAACCGTGGCACCCTCCCCCGAATTGGGGTGGTGGGGTACAAGTTTTGTCCTCCATTTGACCCACACGGAGGACGGGGTTTCGGTTAGTCTTCAAGAGCGGTCGAGGGAAACCCGAATATCCACCGGCCGTAACCCCGAAACGATGTCGGGCAGTGTGGACTAACCCTAGTGTCCATACCGCCCGACATCGTGGGTTAACCGGCCTGCGGAGGCTCCTCCCAGTACTCGTAACGCGAGGCGGAGACGAAGCCGAGGCTCTCGTAGAGCGCGATCGCCGCGGAGTTGTCGGCGACCACCTGCAGCCAGAGCCGGTCGACGCCGTGCGCTGCGGCCTCCCGGGCGAGCGCCGCCGTCAGCGCGCGTGCGACCCCTCGCCGCCGTGCAGAGGGGAGGGTCGCCACGGCGTACAGACCGCCCCACCCGCCGACCAGCGCCAGACGGGCGACCGCGTCGGGCTGCTCCGCTCGCCCCGCCCACGCGTACAGGGCCGGGCCGCCACCGAGGATCCGCTCCACCGTGCGGCGCTCGGCGTCGCCGCCGCGCCCATCCACCGTCCACCAGGTATCCAGCCAGCCGGAGGAGGGGTGGGTCGCGATGCCGATGTCACCGGCAGCGTCCAGCACGGCAGGCGCAGCGACCACGCCGGCGCGGTCGGCCGCGAGGATGTCGGTGGCGGAGTGCCGCCGGTAACCGCGCCGCTCGAGTTCGGGAGCGAGGGCGGGCGGTGCGGCCGGGCTCAGCTGGAACACGGCAGGGAGGCCGCGCGACGCGTACCAGCACTCGGCGACATCCACCGCCTCCCGGATGTCGCGATCCTCCCCCAGGGCGAGCACGGAGTTCGCCCGGTTCGTCACACCGTCGGCCGCCCGCAGCGTCCACGGTCCGAGGGCTTCGCGCTCGAGTGCGGGCCAGCCACGGTCGGCGAGCCGGTCGAGCACGTCGGGGTCGGGGAGGTCCATCCACCAACGCTAACGCGTGCGGGCCGACCGCTCGCCAGCGGCCCTCCTCCGGCGTACCGTCCACGGCATGACCGACACCCACCACGCCGACCCGTTACCCGACAGCGAGATCGCGGGCCTCGGCGCCAAGACCGTCGCCCACGTCATCCACTACCGTCGCAAGACGTATGTGACGAAGCCCTCCGAGGGGTACGCGCTGCTGAAGCGCATCCGCACGCTGCTACGGGACGGGACCACCGACCTGGTGCCCGTCGTGCACCGCGACGGATTCGTCTGGCTCGCCGTCGGCCCGAACATCCCGATCGCCGTCGACGAGATCGAGACCGACGCCGGGCACAGCGAGAAGCACACGCTGAAGCGGCTGGGGCTGGACTGACCGGCGGCGGGCGCTACCGCTGCTCGAGGTGCTCCTTGAGCACGCGCAGCGTCCGCCGGCTCTTGGAGGCGATCGCGGCGGCGGCCAGTGGACGCGCGATGCCGATCAAGCCGCGCGCCGACACGGCGCCCGTGCGGACGACGCGGGTCCCGCCGTCGATCGGGGTCAGCTCGTAACGGATGGTGATGGCGAGCCTGCTGCCGCCGGAGCGCCGGGGTGCCGCGGCCTGCTCGAAGATGAGGAGCCGGTCGGGCTCGTACTCGCAGACGGTGCCCTGCGCCGTCCCGATCAGGCTCGCGTCCGTGTAGGCGGTCCCCTTCGCGATCGAGGCTCCCCCGGCGGAGGTGCGGGTGCGGGGCAACCAGGCCGGGTACCCGTCGAGGTCGGCGAGCGTCGCGAAGACCCGCTCAGGGCTCGCGTCGATGTCGATCGTCAGCACCGTCTCGTTCGTCGCCATGCAGATGACCGTACGCCAGCGAGGGCGGCGACGCGGTACGTCTGCGCATCGGCGCCGCGCCGCATTCGTCCCGAGACGCAGCAGAAGCAGTCCGGGACAGCCGCGCGCTCAGTCGGCGCCCGGGTGCTCGACCGCGGCGAGCTCGCGCGGGAGGCGGTCGACGATCTCGCTCGCAAGAAATCCGAGTGGCGCGATGTCGCGAGCGAGGGAGACTCCCGTCGCCATGTGCAGGTACGTCCCCCACACCGCAGCCTGGGCCGGCGTGCAGCCGCGAGCGGCGAGGCCGGCGATCGCGCCGGCGAGCGCATCCCCGCTCCCAGAGGTCCCGAGGCCGGGGCCGCCGTCGTCGAGGAGGTAGAGGCTGCCGTCGGGGTCGGCGACGACGCCGTGGCACGAGACCACGGCGCGGTAGCGGCGGGCGATCTCGAGGAGGTCGGCGCGCTCGTCCCGCAGCCGGCGGCCCAGCAGCACCGCGGCTTCCTCCGAGTTGGGGGTGAGGATGCGCCGCCCCGACCGGCCACGGTTCGGGCTCCCGGCGAGTGCGCCCAGGGCATAGGCGTCCAGCACGACGGTCGTGTCGCGCCCCGCGACGGAGCGGAGGCGGCGCAGCGTGGAGGTCGTCTCGCGGATGTCGTCGAGACCGGGACCGAGCAGCACGGCATCCGCGGACCGCAGATCGGCGGCCGCCGCACCGATCGAGCGACCGCGCACACTGCCGCCGCGGCCCTCGTCCAGCGGGACCACGCCGCACTCGGGGAGGGCGACGGCCACCTCGGCGGCGGTGGACTCCCCCACGGCGAGGGTGAGGCGCCCGGCCCCCACACGCAGGGCGGCCCGCCCGGCGAGGAGCGCGGCACCGGGTGAGCGGCCGGCGCCGCCGACCACGACCACCTCCCCACGGGACCGCTTCGACCCTCCCGGTGCGGGAAGGGGCCAAGCGCGCAGCAGGGAGAGGTCGACCTTCACAGGATCGCGGTCAGTCGATGACACGGGCGGCTCCCGGGTGCTCGGTCGCCGGGAGGCCGGCGGCGGTGAGGTGGGCGTCGTCGGAGAACGCCTCCACCCGCCAGACCGGGCCGTCCGCGACGAGGGTGGTCACGGTCGCGTTGCCGACGACGCGGTCCAGGAGGAACGCGTTCAGCTGCTCCTCGGTCCAGCCGAGGAGCACGTAGAGGAACAGGCTCACCACGGCGTCGTGCGTGAACAGGAGCACCGTCCGGCCGTCGGCGGCGCCGAGTTCGAGGGCGAAGGAGCGCAGTCGCAGCGCGACGTCGGTCCACGACTCTCCCCCCGGCGGCCGGTAGTAGAACTTGCCTAGCCAGCGGCGGCGAGCGGCCTCGTCGGGCAGTCGCGCATCCACCCCGCGGGAGGTCAGCGCGTCGAGGATGCCGAGCTCGCGGTCGCGGAGACGCTCATCGATGGCGAATGCACGGTCGCCCAGCGCCAGCTGAGCGGTGTTCACCGCACGCCGGTAGGGCGAGCTCCAGACGAGCGCCCGGTCCCATTCGGCGCCGAGCTCGTCCTGCAGGCGCGGTCGCAGGGAGGCGGCCTGCTGCTCGCCGAGCGCGGAGAGCGGCACGTCGGCGTCACGCGCCGTGACGTCGATCGTCTGCGCCCCCGCGGCCTCGGCGGCGGTCGCGGCGACGTTGGCGATGCTCTCGCCGTGGCGGATGAGGAGGATCTTCGCGGCGGTCATGGCCCGGAGTGTACGCCGGGGCGGACCCCTTGCCCGGGCCCGGGAACGGGCGGAGAGTCCATGGCATGCCAGAGCCGGACACCCCTACGCCCGTCGACCGCGAGCTGATCGAGCAGCGCTACCGCCGGTACCTCGACCGGTGCAACGCGCACCGCTTCGACGACCTCGCCGCGTTCGTCGCCGACGACGTCGAGGTCAACGGTGTGCCGACGGGTCGCCGGCAGTACGGTCGCGGCCTCGCCGAGGTCACGGACGCGTTCCCCGACTTCCACTGGGAGCTGCGGCACCTGATCGTCGAGGGCGACTGGATGAGCGCCCACCTCGAGGACACGGGCACCGCGCGGGACGGCCGGGCGATCGTCCTGCAGGAGTTCGCCCTCTACCGCCTCACCGCCGGCCGCCTCACCGCCGGCCGCATCGCCGCCGTCTGGGGCGACCTGGACCGGTGGCGGCTGGAGGCGGCACCCCCGACCACGCGATGAGGCAGCGGATCGCCCGGGGCTAGCTCAGGAAGTCGACGAGCGCACGGGTCAGTTCACCGGGCGCCTCCTCCGCCAGGTGGTGGCCGGAGTCGATCCCGTGCCCTCGCACGTCGTCCGCCCAGTCCCGCCAGATGGGCAGCGGGTCGCCGAACAGCTGCTCGAGGTCATCCCGTGTCGACCAGAGGACGAGAAGCGGCTGGGTCAGCCGACGTCCCGCGGCGCGGTCGGCCTCCTCGTCCGCGCGGTCCACGGTGAGGCCGGCCCGGTAGTCCTCGAGCATGGCGCGGACGACGCGCGGCGAGCGCATCGCCTCCCGCCACTCCGCGTGGTTCTGCGCTCCCATCGCCTCGGGATCGCCCCGGTACCAGCTATCGGGGTCGGCGAGGATGACGCGCTCCGGCGTCTCGGGCTGCGCGAAGAAGAACCAGTGCCACCACTGCGTGGCGAACTCGGGGGTGATGCGCTCCAGGTGCTCGACGATCGGGATGCAGTCGAGCAGGGCCGCGTGGGAGACGGCCTCGGGATGGTCCATCGCCATCCGGAAGGCCACGTAGCTGCCGCGGTCGTGACCCACCACGGCGAAACGCTCGTGGCCGAGGGTGCGCATGGCTGCCAGCAGCCGCTCTGAGCTCGCGCGCTTCGAGTGCGGGGCGTGGTCCGGCGTCGGATCGGGCGCGAGCGACGCCCCGTACCCGGGCAGGTCGGGCACGACGACTGTGAAACCGAGCGCGGCCAGGCGGGGCGCCAGGCGGTGCCAGGTGGAGCCGGTCCGCGGGTGACCGTGGAGGAGCAGCACGCCCGGGCCGGAGCCGGCGCGCCGGAGGTGCACGGTCCCTCCGGGCACCGCGATGTCCTCGACGACGAACCCGTCGAAGATCGGCGGCGCGCCGCCCTCGCTGTCGTCGATCCTCATCCTTCCCCCTCTCCGCCGAACACGGTGGGCGCAGAACCGCTCCGCGTCAAGCCGTTGTGCCGCAGCGCCCCGGCCCTGTCTACTGGGCGCTGTCTACGGGCGCCTGTCTACTGGCGGGGACGACAAGGGGAGGATGATGTGCGGACGACCATCGGTGCCGAGGAGGAGTTCGTCCTCCTCGATCCGGCCACGCTGACGCCCGTCGATCGTGCGGCGGAAGCCATCGCTGCTCTCGGCGGCCGGCGAGCGGACGGCGGCGCGGTGACGCCCGAGTTCTTCCCGTCTCAGCTCGAGTACGCGACACCGGTCTGCCGCACCGCCGCGGACGTCTCGACGGCGCTGGAGGGGTTCCGCGCGGAGCTGCGCGAGTGGGCGGCGTCCGCTGGACTGCTCGCCGCGGGGGTCGGCCTGCCGTATCGCACGGCGCACGACGCGCGCGTGACGGACCACGAGCGCTACCGCGACATCGCGTCCCGATTCGGGCTCGTCGTCCCCGACCATCAGCTCAACGGACTGCACGTGCACGTCGGGGTCGACGACCGGGAGGGGGCGATCGTCGCCCTCAACCGGCTCCGGCCGTGGGTGCCCGCACTGCTGGCCCTCTCGGCGAACTCGCCGTTCTGGCAGGGCGCCGACACCGGGTTCGACAGTTGGCGCGCGATCCACAGCCGACGCTGGACGACGCACGGCGTCCCTCCCGCATTCGTCGACGCCGCCGACTACGACCGCCGAGCCGCCGCGCTGGGCGGTGTCGGCGGCACCAGCGATGCCGGGACCCTCAACTGGGTCGTGCGCCCGTCGGAGCGGTACCCGACGATCGAGGTGCGGGCTTTCGACGCGCAGCTCGACGGCACGACGAGCTCGGCGCTCGCCGCCCTGGTCCGCGGGCTCGTGGTGTCGCCGCCGCCCGATGCGACAGCGGCAGTCGTCCTCCCGCCCGAGCTGCTGGACGCCGCCCACTGGCACGCCGCCCGGGACGGTCTCGGCGGAGACCTCCTCGACCCGCGCGACGGACGGTTGCATCCCGCCACCGAGGTCACCGCAGGGCTGCTGGCCGCGGCCGGACCGGGCCTCGCGGAGCACGACGACACCGACCTGGTGCACGACGCCGTCGCCCTGCTGCTCGCCGATGGCAACGGCGCGACCCGCCAGCGGCGCGCGCTCGCTCAGGGCGGGACGGCGGCCCTGGCCGCACTGATCTCCTGACGCCCGCCGGCCATGCACGGAAGCGAGGACGTGGCAAGCACTTGATCGCCCCCTCGCCTCGCGGCACCGTCGATGGCATGACACCACGCATCACGCCCCGCGGCCCGGTCAGCGCGGCGCTCCTGCGAGCGTTGCCCCTGGCTCCGCAGCACTCCCGCACCGCCGCGGAGGGCATTGTCGAGGAGGTCCGCGCCGCCCTCTCCGCCGGGCCCGACCTGCTCACCGACGACGACCTCCAACTCAGCCTCTACCTCATCTACGGCCTCTCCTACGGCGGCACCGTCGACGCCGACGACGAATGGGAGTGGGACCCCGACATCGTCGTCGCCCGGCGACTCATCGAGCGCCGGTTCGAGGAGCAGCTGCGCGAGCGCGTCCCGGTCGGCGAGCTGCCGGAGCCCGAGGCCGAAGCAGTCGCCGCGTACCTCTTCTCCCTCACCGCCGAGGACGGCGGCCCCAGCCTCTCCCGCTACATCGCCAAGAAGGCCGGCGACGAGCAGCTGCGGGAGTTCGTCATCCAGCGCTCGATCTACACGCGAAAGGAGGCGGACCCGCATTCCTGGGCCATCCCCCGCCTCACCGGACGCGCGAAGGCCGCGCTCGTGGAGGTGCAGTCGGACGAGTACGGCGGCGGCCGGCCCCACCGCATCCACGCGGAGATCTTCGCCAGGACCATGCGCGGCCTCGGACTGGACGACACCTACGGGGCGTACGTCGACGACGTCCCGGCCATCACCCTGGCCTCGTTCACGATGATGTCGATGTTCGGGATGAACCGCCGCCTCCGCGGGGCCATCGCCGGCCACCTCGCCGCCTTCGAGATGACCTCGTCGATCCCGAACCGCTTCTATGGCAACGGCTTCCGCCGCCTCGGGTACGACGAGGACGTCACGGAGTACTACGACGAGCACGTGGAGGCCGACGCTGTGCACGAGCAGATCGCCGGCCGCGACCTCGCCGGCGGACTGGCCGAGGACGAGCCGGAGCTGCTCGCCGACATCATCTTCGGCGCCACCGCGTGCCTCTACGTCGACGGGCTAGCCGGCCAGCACATCCTCGACAGCTGGGAGGCCGGGCGCAGCTCGCTGCGCGCCCGCGAGGAGGTCACGGCGTGACGAGCGAGGAACCGCCGGAGATCGTCGTGTGCCCGAACGGGCCGCTCCTGGTGCGCGGGCACGTCGACCTCACCACGCCGGACGGCGAACCCGTCGAGCAGAAGCGCCGCACGGTCGCCCTCTGCCGCTGCGGGGTCTCCACCATCAAGCCGTTCTGCGACGGGACACACAAGGCCATCCACTTCACGACCGAGGCGCCCGCGCCCTGAGAACGGGCGCTGCGCGGGCGCGAGTGCGGTGCTGCGGTACGACTGCGTCGTGTCGTCGCGCCGCAAACGTCCCGTCGCGCCGCAGTCGCTGGAACTGCGGCGCGACGGGACACGCGGCGGCCGCGCGGGCTAGGCGCCCGCGACGGGAAGGAGCTCGCGCTCGCGCTTCGCGGCGGCCGGCTTCGCGGCCTTGGCGGCGGCGGGCAGCACCGGCACCGAGGGCGCGGGGGCGGAGGGCGCAGCCGGCTCCACCGGAGCGGAGGGCGCGATCGAGTCAGCGAACTCCCGCAGCCACGGCACGAGGCCGGGGCCGAGGTCGTCGCGCGCCGAAGCGAGCTGCACGATGGCCTTGATGTAGTCGAGGCGGTCGCCGGTGTCGTAGCGACGGCCTCGGAAGATCACGCCGTGCACGCCGCCCGTCCAGGCCGGCGCGGTGGCGAGTCCCTCGAGGGCGTCCGTCAGCTGGATCTCCCCGCCCTTGCCGGGCTCCGTCTTCTCCAGGATGTCGAAGATCTCGGGTCGCAGCACGTAGCGCCCGATCACGGCGTAGTTCGACGGCGCGTTCTCACGGCTGGGCTTCTCGACCAGGCCGGTGATCCGCACGACGTCGTCCTCGTCGGTCTCGACGACCGCGGCCGCACCGTAGAGGTGGATGGACTCCGGCGGCACCTCCATCAGCGCGACCACCGTCGTGTTGAGCGCGTGCTGCACCTCCAGCATCCGGGCGAGCAGGGGGTCGCGCTCGTCGATGATGTCGTCACCCAGCAGCACCGCGAACGGCTCGTGACCGATGTGCATCTTGGCGCGCAGCACGGCGTGCCCGAGGCCCTTCGGGTCGCCCTGCCGCACGTAGTGCATGTCCGCCAGGGACGTGGAGTGGCTGACCTTCTGCAGCTTGTCGGTGTCGCCCTTGCGGACGAGCGTGTCCTCCAGCTCGGTGTTGCGGTCGAAGTGGTTCTCGAGCGCGTTCTTGTTGCGGCCGGTGATGAGGAGCACGTCGTGGAGGCCGCTGGAGACGGCCTCCTCGACGACGTACTGGATGGCCGGCTTGTCGACGACCGGGAGCATCTCCTTGGGCATCGCCTTGGTGGCGGGGAGGAAGCGGGTGCCGAGCCCGGCGGCGGGGATCACGGCCTTGGTGACGTAACTGGTCATGTCGGTTCCTTCGATCGGAGGAGCGTGCGTGGAGGGATGGACGGGCTAGCGGACGGAGGCGAGAGCGGCGAGGTCGCGCTCGAGCGGGGCGACCGTGGGCACGGTCCCCATCGCGAGCACGTCCCAGCCGGCGGCGGACCACGCGGCGGGGTCGAGGCAGTTGCGGGCGTCGATCACGGTGCGGCCCGCAGCCAGGGCGCGGAGGGCCGCCGGGTCGGCCGAGGTGAACTCGTCCCACTCGGTGAGCACGACCAGCAGGTCGGCCCCGGCCACGGCGTCGTCCATCGACTCCGCGTAGCCGAGCGTCGGGTACAGCCGCTGGGCGGTCCCGCGGGCCTGCGGGTCGTACACGACGACCTGCGCACCGCGGAGGTGCAGGGCGGCGGCGACGTTCAGTGCCGGCGAGTCGCGGACGTCGTCGGTCTCCGGCTTGAACGCCGCGCCGAGCACACCGATGCGGCGGTTGAGCACCGAACCGCCGAGCGACTTCAGCGCCAGGTCGATCACGCGCTGGCGGCGGCCCATGTTGATCTCGTCCACCTGCTGCAGGAGGCCGACGGCCGCGTGCGCGCCCAGCTCGTTGGAGCGGTGCATGAGCGCCCGGATGTCCTTCGGGAGGCAGCCGCCGCCGAAGCCGAGGCCGGCGTTCAGGAACTGGCGCCCGATGCGCTTGTCATGCCCGAGCGCGTCGGCCAGCAGCGAGACGTCCGCACCGGCGGCGTCGCACACCTCGGCGATCGCGTTGATGAACGAGATCTTCGTCGCGAGGAACGCGTTGGCG
The DNA here is from genome assembly GCF_013410615.1 of Leifsonia naganoensis. Lineage (NCBI taxonomy): Bacteria > Bacillati > Actinomycetota > Actinomycetes > Micrococcales > Microbacteriaceae > Leifsonia > Leifsonia naganoensis. The sequence goes on along the minus strand of NZ_JACCHJ010000001.1, from coordinate 2,200,914 downwards.
CTCACCTTGACGAGCTCTGCGGTGGGGAGGTCGGCGACGAGGACCGGCGTCCCTTCCGCGATCGGCGTGGCGTAGACCCGGCGGAGGAGCGCCTCCGAAGCCGCCGTCGTGCCGCCGAAGACCAGGCGGTCGGGGTGGAGGGTGTCGTCGACCGCCTTGCCCTCGCGCAGGAACTCGGGGTTCCAGACCAGCTCGACGTTCACTCCGGCGGGCGCGGCCTCGGCGACGATCGCCCGGAGGCGGGCGCCGGTGCCGACCGGGACGGTCGACTTGCCGACGATCAGGGCGTCGTGGGTGAGGTTCTCCGCGATGCCGCGCGCCGCAGCCTCCACGTACGCCAGGTTGGCGGCGAAGGAGCCGGACTGCTGCGGGGTGCCCACGCAGATGAAGTGCACGTCGGCGGTCGCGACCGCCTCGGCGATGTCGGTCGTGAAGGCGAGCCGGCCCGCGGCCACGTTCGACCGGATGAGCTCGGGCAGGCCGGGCTCGAAGAAGGGCGCGCGCCCCTCCCGCAGCTCCTCGACCTTGTGCGGGTCGGTGTCGACGCCGACGACGTCGAAGCCGAGCTCGGCCATGGCCGCCGCGTGCGTGGCGCCCAGGTACCCGGTGCCGATGACGCTGAGACGGGGAGCGGGCTGCTCCTTCGGGGACTTCTTGGTGGTGGTCATGTCGTGTCCTTCCGGTGCGATGGAGCAGGTCAGGGAGCCGGGGTGAGGGTGAAGCGGTCTTCCGGTCTCGTGAGGCCGGCGATGAAGGCCGAGAGCGTGTCCGCCCGGGAGTCGATGCGCCAGTCGTTGGTGGCGCGCACCCCCTCGACGTACGTCGTGATGGCGAGGTTGAACCAGGAGAAGCCGATGATGTCGTCGTTCTCCGGGCGCCCGAGCGCCTCGAAGAACGAGGTCACCCATTGCGGTTTGCCGCCGCCCGTCTCGGACGCACCGACCTCCGCCAGGATGATGGGCTTCTTCGTGATCGATCGCAGCTTGTCCAGGCTGGGCTTGAACGTGTAGTCGAAGCTGAAGTCGTTGTCGGACTTGTACGGCGGGCGCAGGTAGCCCGAGAGGCCGACCCAGTCGACGTAGTCGTCGCCGGGGTACAGGCCCTCGAGGTAGCCGTCGACCTTGTGGGTGGCGGGGAGGTTGTTCACGATGTTCGGCGCCCACACCCAGATCACGAGGCTGTTCGCCCCCTCCTGCTGGAAGATGTCGTGGACGTGCCGCCACATCTTCACGTAGTCGCCCGCACTGTTGCCGTTGATCGACTTGCCCTGACCGTCGGTCTCGGACCACGGGTACCAGATGCCGTTCATCTCGTGGTCGAGGCGGATGGCGAGGGGGAGGCCGGTCGCGACGATGTCCTTCGCGTACTGGTGCAGGTAGGCGTCGAAGTCGCCGCCGATGATCTTCGGCAGGGAGTACTCCGGCGCCACGTTGGAGTCGTTGCCCGCGTTGATCGGGCGCGACTCCCACGTCATCATCGGCATGCGGCCCTGCGCCCAGGCGCGGGTGACCGCGTTGGCGCGGAACGTCTCGTCCCAGCCGCTGAAGTAGCCGACGAGATTGGGCGCGACACCGACCTTGGCGCTGGTGGCGTCGAAGGTGGCCCAGTTGAACGGGGCCTGCTCGGTGTACATGCCGTAGTACCGGCTGGTCGGGGCGACGAGGTCGGCACGGGCCGGAGCCGTGATGGGGGTGGTGGTGCCTCCTCCCGAACCGGATGAGCCGGAACCCGAGCCGGACGCGCTGCTCCCCGAGCTCTTCGACCCGGCGGACGCCTTGGCGTTGGCCGCGGCGAGCTGCGCCTTGACGCTGTTGAGCTGGTTCTGAGCGGCCGTCGCCTTCTGCTGGGCGGCGGCGAGCTGCTTGGCCGTCGACGCCTGGGCGGCGAGCGCCTGCTTCTCCATCGCCGTCATCTTTCCCTTCTGGGAGGCGATGGTCTGCGTCGCGCGCTGGAGGTTGCGGCGCAGTTCGGTGTTCTGGGCCGCGTAGGGGGTGATCGCCTCCGTCGCGTCGGCCACGGCCTGACGGAGCGGGGCGCCGGTGGGAGAGGACCAGACGAAGGCGGAGATGCCGACGAGGGTCCCGGTGAGGAGGATGGCCGCCGCGGCGGTCGCCTGGGCGCGCGAACGGGACTGGGACCACCAGGCCGCGGTCTTGGTGGAGATCGAGGGGCTAGACAAGGAACAGAGCCTCCAGGGTCAGGATCGCGATGCCGATCAGGTACGGGATGGCGGCGAGCGGGTTGAGGCGGCGCCGCTTCGAGGTCTTCTTCGCGGAGGTGGCCGTGGCGGCCTTCGCCGCCTTGGCCTCCGCACGGGTGGCGGTGCCGGCCAGCGCGACCACGGGACGCGCCGCGATCGCGGTGACGCTCCCCGTCGCGGGACGGCTCGCAGTCTGCAGGGCCGTGGCGGTCGTCACCCCGCCGACCGCATCCGGGAGCGCCGGACCAGACGGGGTCTCGGACGAGGGCGCGCTGTCGAGCGCGGCGATCTCGTCGTCGGAGCTGATCTCCGCAGGACCGCCGGCGTAGGCGCCGGCACGGGTGCCCCAGCCACTGGCGTGCGCCATGCGGAAGAACCCGATGAGTCGGATCGGCATCAGGAAGAACGTCGAGACGATGATGAAGATCGGCAGGCGGAAGAAGTCGCTCGGCTTCTCGGAGAGGTGCCGGATCTGGCGGATCGACATGCTGATCACCGACGACGCGACCATCAGCGCGACCACGGTCAGGACACCCGCCTGGACGCCGTACTCGTGCAGGAAGCCCGCGTAGAAGTTGTAGCCCTGGCCGGTGATCGATCGGTAGACCCAGCCGCCGAGCACGCCGGCGAGCACGAACGGCAGGATGATGTCCATCACGAAGAAGAACGCCAGCAGGGGCGCGTGCCCGAGCATCCACGGCAGCATCCGGAGCGTGTTGTACTGGCTGCCGCGCGCCCAGCGGAGCTGCTGCTTGAAGAGCTTCTTCACCTTCAGCGGGGCGTCCGTGTAGCAGAGGCTGGTGTGCTGGTAGACGGTGCGGTAGCCCTCTTTGAGCGTGAGGTTCGTGAGCGTGCGGTCGTCGGAGACCTCGAGGAAGACGCCGAGGAACTTCTCGGTCATGAACTTGTCCATGACGCGCATCAGGATCGACCGGCGGAAGGCGATCGTGCGGCCCGGGAGGCAGCCGATCTGCCCGACGACGCTCTGGGCGGGCATCGAGTAGAGCGCCCGCGAGTTCTCGAGCCAGTCGGCCCACCGGGTGATCCAGCTGCGCTCCGGCTCGAGGATGCGCTGCTTGGTGGTCACGCCGCCGACGCGGTCGTCGGCGAACGGCTTGACCAGCTCGCTCAGGGTGTCCTGCGTCCACACGGTGTCGGAGTCGACCAGGACCGTGATCTCGCCGGTGGACATCCGGGTGCCGATCATGACCGCGTTGCGCTTGCCGGGGATCGGCGTGTGCACCCAGCGGACGAGCGGGGCGAACTCCTCGCACACCTCGGCCAGGTCGGGGTTGGGGGCACCGTTGATGACGACGATGATCTCGCCGGGGCGCTGCTCGACCATGCGGCCGAGCACGTCGCGGAACAGGTCGAGCGGTTCGTCGACGACCGGCACGACCACGCTCGTGGTGCCGTGGAACTCGCCGGTGTACGGCCGGTAGCGGCGGGACATCAGCACCTTGACGATCCAGATGACCCAGATGAGGGCGGAGTAGACGGCGAAGAGATAGATCTCCGGATGGCCGCCCAGCATGTGCCGGATCTGCAGCAGGAAGATGAACACGAGCGGACCTCTCACGGGGGGAATGGGGTTGGCATCCACGACGGCGGGGATCTGGTCTGTTCGGGTGGCTCAAGTTGTATTGGTTCTCAGGCATGGCCCGCAAGTAGGGGTGGACAGGGCGGGTCGGCGCGTCGGGCGCCCCCCTCCACGACCCCTGTCCGCAGACACGCGGACAGCACTTCTCGGGCGTGTCGGCATGGCGCATCCCGGGCGTGGCGGAGGAAGAAGGCCTGATCGGATACCGAAATATCGGGAGGATTCCGACAATTGACGGCCACTCGGGTTTTGTACCCCATACTCCTCTTCGTGTACCCCGCAAAGTCCTCCGGCGATACGGGCCCGAATGTGACGAATTGTTACGTGCGCGTCATATTGCGTTCACACCGGCGACGCGGGATCGGTCGGGAGCACGGGCCCGAGGGAGGGCCTCCGACCCCCTCCCGCCTCCCCTTTGAGCTCGACGATGATCGTGCGGGTGGGGGTCTCGCCGATATTGCTCCCGGCGTGCGATTGCTCGGGGATCCACACGGCGACCCCCTCGGGCAGCTCCACTTCGGCGCTCTGATCGCCGGACTCGAGCCTTCGGCGGAATGCGGTCAGCGTGACCATCACGGAGTCGGGGTGATGGTGCACGGTGGTGCTCTCGCCGGGCTCGTCGGAGTACGCGAGCACGCGCACGCGCTCGTTCTCCCAGAGCACCCGGTAGTGATCGGGGTTGCTGACCGTCGGGTCGTCGTCGACCATGAGCGCAGGCTACTGCTCCTGCGCACCCCGGGGCTATGCTGTGGCCCGTGGGCACGGACGACCGCATCTCCCCCCGTCGCTTCCACGACGCCGACGGCGTCGAGGACTGGTCGGTGCTGTACGACGGAGCCGTCGCGCGCTACGCCACCGGGACCTTCGAACGCGGTGCGGCCCTGGTCGCCGAGATCGCGCGGCTGGCCGAGGAGGCCGGCCACCATCCCGACCTCGACCTGCGCTATGGCAGCCTCGTCGTGCGCCTCGTCAGCCACGACGTGGGAGACATCAGCGCGCGCGATCAAGCGCTCGCCGCACGCATCTCGCAGGCCGCGCGCGAGCTCGGGATCGCGTCCGCCGCCACCCGCGCTCAGACCGTGCAGATCAGCATCCACGCGCTCGACATCCCCACCGTGCTGGCCTTCTGGCAGGCCGCCCTCGGCTACGACCGGGTGGGCGACGCGGACCTCGTCGACCCGCTGGGCCGCGGCCCCGCCGTCGCGTTCCAGCCGCTCGACCACCCGATGACGCACCGCAACCGCATCCACATCGACATCTCCCTGCCGCGTGCCGAGGCCGTGGAGCGGGTGGATGCGGTGCTCGCCGCCGGTGGCCGGCTCACCGAGCACACCCGCGAGCCGCACTGGTGGTCGCTGGCCGACCCCGAGGGCAACGTGGCGGACATCGCCGCGTGGCGCGACGACTCCGAGGAGGGGGATCTGTGATGTCAACCGCACGGACGAAGGCGGGCGTCCGCGCCCGAGCCGGTGCAGCCGCGGGACTCTCTGTCGCCGTACTGCTCCTGCTGACCGGCTGCGACCTGTTCGCACCGCAGGACACCATCGACATCCACGAGACGAGCGACGGCGTGAGCGGCACCGTCGGCGACGTCTTCGTGGCCAACGCCGTGCTCCTCACGGCCCCCGACGGAGACGGCCCCGCGGGGCTGGTCGCCAGCCTCGTGAACCAGGGCACCTCGTCGCGCGACGTGAGCATGCACACCACCGCCGGCAGCGAATCCGTCGCGCTGGAGCCGTCCGGCGTCGTGCAGCTCGGCGTGCCGGAGGGTGAGACCGTCGAGTTCGACGGGCTCGACGCGAAGCCGGGATCGCTGACGGACGTGACCTTCGAGACCGGCGCGGAGACGCTGACGCTGCAGGTGCCCGTGCTCGACGGCGCCCTGCCGCAGTACCGCGACCTGGTGCCGACGGCGACGCCGCTCCCGACGCCCACTCCGACCTCCACCTCGAAGTAACGGATCGCAACGCTCGCGGAATACTCCCGGAGTTGATGTGTTTACATCGATATAGCCGGGCAATGGAGCCTCGAGGCCATCCATCCACACTTCGAGGAGATCCACCCATGTCGCTCACCGACGTCGCGCCCCGCACCGCCGAGACCGCCGCGCCCCTGCTCCCCGCGCTCGCCGAGCGCTGGAGCCCGCGCGCGTTCGACACCGCCGCCGTCATCGACGAGACCAAACTGACCGCCGCCCTCGAGGCCGCGCGCTGGTCGCCGTCGGCCAACAACTCCCAGCCCTGGCGCTTCATCGTCGCCCGCCGCGGCACCCCCGAGTTCGACAGCATCGCCGCCAACCTGATGGGCTTCAACCAGGCCTGGGCCGGCGCCGCCAGCGTGCTGATCGTCGCCGTGGCCGAGGTCGTGGACGCCGAGGGCGCCGAGCGCCGCTGGGCCACCTACGACGTGGGCCAGGCGGTCGCGCACCTCACCATCCAGGCCCACCACGACGGCCTCCACACCCACCAGATGGGCGGCTTCCAGGTCGACGGCCTGCGCGAGGCGTTCGGCCTCGAGGAGCGCTTCGTGCCCGTCTCGGTGACCGCCCTCGGCATCGTCGGCGACGCCGACGCGCTGCCCGAGCCGCTGCGCGAGCGCGAGCTCGCCCCGCGCGTCCGCCGCCCCCTCGACGAGGTCGTCATCGTCCGCGCCTGACGCGCGCGCCGGCGGGCCGCTGCCCGCCGCCGAAGTTCACGAAGGGGCCCTCATTCCGTGCGGAATGAGGGCCCTTTCGTGAATGCACTACGGAGATCTTCAATCGCGAGTACTCGATCCAGCCGCGAGCCTACTGGCGGCCGCCGAGGCACTGGTATTTCTGCTTCATACGCTCATAAGCCGGTCGAACTCATCGGTCGCAGAGATGACCGGGACTCTCGTTGGCGAGACACGTTCCGCGTGTTCGGCTTCGCCCGTGTGGGGTCCTTCAAGGAGAGATCATGCGGAGAACATCGAAGTTCACCTCGGCCCTCGCGGTAGCCGTCCTCGCCAGCATCGGCACGATCGCCGGCGCTACCGGCGCAAATGCGATGCTGCCAGAATCGGAGGCTCCGACGAGCGACGTCCCCGGCGAAGTGCGCAACGGGGCACTGGACCCTGCCACTTTCGAGGGTGAACTCATCGTGGCTGTCCCGTCAGGACACGAAGTCATTGTGACCGTCGAGGCTGGCGAGGCCCCATCGGTCATCGAGGAGGTGCAAGCTGCGGACGCGACGGGGTCTCCGCAAGGTCAAGGTCGTGTCGTGCAATCACGGGCGGGATGCGGCGAGAAGGTTCGCTCCGTCGCCGGGATGTTCGGGTACTCCACGAGCGTCCAGGGATGCGCGGTAGCGGGCTACCCCGGCTACCAGAGGTCGTACTCGTGGAGCAAGACCTCGGACACGAGCGTATGCACTAAAGGCAAGGGTTTCAACGGCAACAATGCCACGTGGTTCAGCACGTCGTGCAGTAGCGGAAGCTGGTCGGTTCCATGGGGAAACGTCCTCGCATACACACAGATGCAGGGCATGTCGCTTGCGGGCGTCGTCGGTGCCACGTACGACTGGCGCGCCTAGATTCACGCCGACTCGACGAAGGAGTGTGAGTGATGGAAGCCTCTCGCCTGCAACCGAAGCCTGTGCTCGTGTGGGGGATCGTGCTGACGATCTCTGGTTCGGTCCTGACGATCTTCATCCCCAACATCGCGTGGTTCTTCACGAGCGCGAGGAACGCGGCGACGGGAGTCGATCAGGGCCTTCTCCTGCTCCTGGACCTCATCGGGCGCATCGTCGGCGGTGTCGTGACGCCGTTCGGAGTCGTGCTGATCGGTGCCGCCGTCGTCATGGCCTATCTGCGCAACCTCCTGCAGCCCCGCCAGCCCGAGTGAGGTTCACGAAAGGGCCCTCATTCCGTGCGGAATGAGGACCCTTTCGTGAACTTCGGCGGCGCGACGCGGAGGAGCCGGAGGCTAGGGGCGCACGAGCGTCTTGATGGCGCGGCGCTCGTCCATGGCGGCGTACGCCTCGGCGATCTCGCTGAGCGGCAGCTCGAGGTCGAAGACCTTGCCGGGCTGGATGGCGCCCGACCACACGTCCTGCAGCAGGTCCTCGACGTAGTTGCGCACGGGGGCGACGCCGCCGTTGACGCCGATGTTGCCGTTGAAGAGGGGGCGGACGGGCAGCTCGGGGCCACCGTTCGGGACGCCGACGTAGCCGACCATGCCGCCGGGGCGGGCCGAGCGGATGGCCTGGTCCATCGACTCCTTGGTGCCGACGGCCTCCAGGACGCAGTCCGCGCCGATGCCGTCGAGCAGGGCCTTCACGGCCACGACGCCCTCATCGCCGCGCTCGGCGATGATGTCGGTCGCGCCGAACTCGCGGGCGAGGGCCTGGCGGGATTCGTGCCGCGACATCGCGACGATGCGGGAGGCGCCGAGGCGCGCGGAGGCGAGGACGGCGCACAGACCGACCGCCCCGTCGCCGACCACGACGACGGTGCTGCCCTCGGTCACGCCCGCGGACACGGCGGCGTGGTGGCCGGTGCCCATGACGTCCGAGAGGGTGAGGAGGCTCGGGATGAGCTCCTCGTCGGGGTAGGAGGGGGTCGCGACGAGGGTGCCGTCGGCGTGCGGCACGCGCACCCGCTCGCCCTGGCCGCCGTCGGCGAACCCGCCGACCTGGTCGTTTCCGCCCCACCAGCCGCCGTGCAGGCACGACGTGCTCACGCCGTTGCGGCAGTTGATGCAGGTCATGTCGCAGTCGTAGAACGGCGCGATGACGAAGTCGCCGGGCTTGATCGTGTGCACGTCGGGACCGACGGCCTCCACGACGCCGACGAACTCGTGGCCGATGCGCCGGGGCTTGGGGGTCGGCGTGACGCCACGGTAGCCCCAGAGATCGGAGCCGCAGACGCAGGCCGCGACGACCCGGACGATGGCGTCTCCGCCAGTGGACAAGACAGGATCGGGGACCTCTTCGAGACGGATGTCTCGCTCCCCGTGCAGGACGGTTGCACGCATGCTGCGAGCCTACGCCCGGCTGCCTTGCGCCTGGCTGTCAGGGAGCGCAGACAGCGAGCATCAGGCCCGCACGCGGCGCCGCACGAGCATCCCGGCGCCCAAGCCGAGCAGCGCGAGGGCGAGGAGCAGCAGCGGGGTGGCGTCGAGGCCGGTGTCGGCGAGCCCCGACCCTCCGGATCCGGACGTCGAACCGGCGCCGCGCTGCGCGGAGCCGCCGCCCGAACCGCCCGCGCCGCCGCCGTTCGCGGTCGGCAGGACGATGCCGGTGCGGAGCACGCGCTCGCTGCCGTCCGGTGCCGTGCCGAGCGCGACGAGCGTGTGCGCGCCCGCGTAGCCCGCCGGGATGACGACGGTCAGACGCGCGGTGCCCTGCGCGTCGGCGTCGACCACGCCCAGCGTGACCGGCACCGAGTACAGGCCGAACGTCACCGGCGAGTCCGGTGCGAAGCCGTCCGCGACGAGGGTGATCGTCTGCCCGGGCTGGACGCCGGAGGGCACGCCCGCGAGAGGGCCGTCCGCAGCGGGAGGCGTGAGCGGGAGGGTGTACGTCGGCGCGTCGGAGACCACGATGGTCAGCGTGCGGGTGACATCCGCGCTGCCGGGCGCGACGGCGGTGAGCGTCACGGTGGAGGTCGCGGCGGCATCCGTCGTGCTCCCCGTGATGCGGGCGGTGCCGTTCGGTCCGGCGGTGAACGTCAGGCCGGCCGGAAGCGCGCCGGTCACGGTCACGGTGGAGACCGCCGGGTAGGCAGGACTGGTCGCGATCCCGAAGTCGACGTCCACGCCGCGCGTGACGTCGAGCGCCGACGGGCCGGTGAACACGGCGGCCTCGGCGACGGTGACGGCCAGGGTCTGGGTGGTCGCCGGGGCGACGCCGTTGTCCGCGGTGACCTGGATGCTGTACTCGCCTCCGGAGCCCGCTGCGGGCGACCCGGTCAGCACGGCCGTGCCGTTGCCTGCGTCGGTGAAGTGGAGTCCCTGCGGGAGCGAGCCGGTCGCGGTCAGCGCGACCGCGGCGGGGAAGCCGCCGGCCGTGGTCACCGTGAAGGACCCGGACGTGCCCGCAGTGAACGCTGCGGAGGCCGCGCTGGTGATGGCCGGCGACTCGGCGACCGTCAGCGCGAAGGTCTGGGTCGCATCCGGCTGGTATCCGTTGGCGGCGGTGAGCGTGAACGTGTGGACTCCCGCAGAACCGGCCGGCGGGGTGCCAGTGAGCGTGCCCGTCTTGTCGCCGTTGTCGGTGAGCGTGAGCCACGCGGGGAGCCCGGAGGCCGTGAGCACGGCGTTCGGGAAGCCGGTGGTGGTCAGGGGGAAGGTGTGAGCGGCGCCATCGAGCAGGAAGGTCGTGCCGGCCGCGCTGCTGAAGGCGGGTGCCGTGCCGACGGAGAGCGCCGCATCGGCCGAGACCGAGCCCGCCGAGTTCACGAAGGTGACGCGGTACCGGTTGCCGTTGTCTCCCGCCGCGGCGGTGAACGCGTACGTGGAGGCGGTCGCTCCGGCGATCGGGGCGTACGACGCGCCGCCATCGGTCGAGACCGACCACTGCGCGGTCGGCACGGGGAAGCCGGAGGCGGCCGCGGTGAAGACCACGGGGGCGCCGACCACGACCTTCTGGTCCGTCGGCGCGGTCGTGACCGCCGGTGCCGTCCTGACCGTCAGCGCGAGGGTGCCTGCGGCGACCGGGCCGACACCGTTGGCCGCAGTGACGCCGAGGGTCGCGACGCCTCCCGAGCCGGTCGGGGTGCCGGAGATCGTGCCGGTTCCGTCGCCGTTGTCGACGAAGGCGAGGCCGTCAGGAAGAATGCCGGCCAGCGCGACCGCCGGGACCGGATAGCCGCGATCGGTGGTCACGGTGAAGCTGAAGCTCTGGCCCACCGTCGCGGTCGCGGACGAGCTGCTGGTGAGGACCGGCGCCTCCTGGACGGTCAGCGTCACGGTCTGCGTCGCCGCCGTTCCGACGCCGTTGCCGGCCGTGAGGGAGAGCGTGCGGACGCCGCCGGTCTTCGCGGCGGGAGTGCCCGCGATGGTCGCGGTGCCGTCGTGGTTGTCGGTGAAGGTCAGTCCCGACGGCAGGGTACCGGCGAGCGTGATCGGGTCCGGCGTCGGGCGCCCGGTCGTGGTCACCGTGAACGACCCGGCGGAACCCGCCGTAAAGGTGGCCGCGTTCGGGCTCGTGATCGACGACGTCTGGTTGAGGACGTAGGTGAGAGCCTGATCCACGGTGCCGCCTGCGCTGGACGCACGGACGGTCACGGGGTAGTCCTTTGCCGCGCCCGTCGGCGTGCCGGAGATGGTCGCGGTCCCGTCGCCGTTGTCGACGAAGGCGACGCCGGCGGGGAGGGAGCCGATCAGCGAGAGAGCCGGCGTGGGGTTGCCCGTGGCGGCCACCGTGAAGGTCCCGTTCGTGCCCACGACGCCGGTCGCGGTGCCTCCGGTGCTGAACACGGGCGGGGCGTAGAGCGGCACGACCAGCGTGGCAGAGGCGGCGCCCAGCGTGGCAGAGGCGGTGGCCGACCCCGGTTGCGTCACTCTGAGGGTCGAGGTGGCGACGCCGCCGGACACGGCCGTACTCGTCGGTGTGACGCTCCCGGCGGTTCCCGTCCGGGCGAACGCGACGCTCGCGCCATCGAACGCGGTCAGGTCCGACGGCGCGACGGACGCACCGCCCGAGTCGGCGCGCAGGCTGGCGGTGAGCGTCGTGGTGCTCTGTGGGGCGACGAGCGCCGCCGGCGACGCGGTGAGCACGAGGGTCAGATACGGGGTGGCCGTGACCGTCCCCGAGACGGTGTCGCAGCCGCTCGCCGCCGGGGCGCCGCCGCATCCCCACCAGTTGCGGGCGAAGTCGGCCGTGCCGCCGGACTGCTTCACGGCCGGAGCGGAGTTCCCCGCGATCCGGTTGTACCGGGCCGAAAGCGTGCCGGCCGTCACGGCGATCGCGGATCCGGCGTTGGCGGGATTCGTGTTCGCCGTGAAGCTGGATGCGGTCACCGAGAGAGACCCGCCGTCGAGCCAGAGCCCCCCGCCCGTGAAGGAGGCGCCACCGACCGGCGCATTCCCCGCAAAGGTGCTCGAGGAGATCGACATCGTGGCGCCGCCGTGCGGATCGCTGACGGCGACCGCCGCGCCCCCGTTCACCCCGGACGCCGTCGCCGTATTGTTCGCGAACGTACTGCCCTGGATGCTCAGCTTCTCGCCCGAGGTCGCACCGGTCGCCTGGTAGTACAGCGCGCCGCCCGAGGCGATGCCGGAGGAGTTGGCGCTGAAACTCGTGGACCGCACGTCCAGCGAGCCCCCGATGAACTGGACGGCACCGCCCGGGTTGGCCGTCGACCCGGCCGATGTGGTGTTCGCCGAGTTCCCGGTGAAGCTCGAGGCTGTGATCGTCAGCGAGTCGGCGGCCGCGGCGTTGCCCGAACCGCCGATGATCGCGCCGCCGCCGTAGACGTTGTCCACGCCGCCGCGCAGGGTGACCTTGTCGATCGTGACCGCGATTCCGCCGACCTGCATCGGGTCGAGGCTGAGCACCTGTTCCGTGCCCGAGCCCACCAGAACCGTGCCGACCGTCGACGACCCCTGGATCGTGATGTCCGTTCCCGCCCGGCTTCCCACGTCGACCGCGCCGTTCGCGAGGGTGAAGGTACCGACCGGGAGGGTGACGATGGTCGCTCCACCGAGGTTGGAGGCGACGCAGAGCGCGGCGCGCAGCGTGACCGGGCTGCCGGGGTCGGTGACCGACGGCGTCGTGCACGCGTTGTTCACGTCGGCGTCCGCGGTGGTCCCGACCGCGATCGTCTGCGGGGCCGCCTGGGCCGGGGCGGCGATGCCGACGCCGAGGAGCGAAGCGAGCAGGGCCGCGACGGCTGCGGCGGCGGTGAGCGAGAGTCGGCGAGCAAGCGGGCGATGCATCGGTGATGGGCTCCTCGCCGGCTCGGGAAATCAGGCTTTCTCGATGCTAGTGGTCGCCACATACCGAGCGTTGTCCCCTCTGTAAGGGCCAGAGACGCCGAACGGGGATGCCCTAAGCTCGCATCCAGGCTGCGCGCCTCCCGACCGGCGCCCAGCACCCAGAGAGGACAACCGTGCCCGAGGTGTCGCGCCGCGCCGTGATGGCCACCGCCCTGAGCGGGATCGGCCTCGCCGCGCTGGCCCCCGCCGCTCCGGCCCTCGCCCGCACCGCGGTCGGCGCCGGCGTCTCCGGAGCTTCGGCCTCCACCTCCGGTCTCGCGGAGCCCGTCCGCTCGCTCTTCACCCCCGCCATCGGCCGCGCCTTCACGGCCGTCGACGGCGAGCGCAGCCTCCACCTCGTCCTCACCGCCGTCGAGGATCTGGCGGCGGATGCGGCGGGCGACGAACACCGCTTCCTGCTGCTCTTCACGGCTGACGGCTACTCCGCCGCGGACGGGATCTTCACCCTCAGCCGCGCGGGCGCTCCCGACGTGGCACTCTTCATCAGCCCGATCGGGCGTGGCGGCCTGACCCGCACGCTGCAGGCCGTCGTCAACCGGACGGCGTGATGGCACTGCTCACGGCCGGAGTGCGCGCGGCGACGCCCGCCGACGACGCGTTCCTGCGGCGGGTGTTCCTCGACAGCCGCCGCTCCGAGTTCGCGGGCCTGCCGGCCGACCAGATCGATCCCCTGCTCGCCCTGCAGTATCGGGCGCACGCCGCCGACCGCCGCGCCCGGCACCCGCACGCGGAGACCGCGATCATCCTCGCCGACGACGAGCGGGTGGGCTCGGTGACAGTCGACCGCGACGGCGGCCGGATGCACCTGGTCGACATCGCCGTGCTCTCCTCCCACCGCGGTCGCGGTATCGCCTCCGAGATCCTCGGCGAGCTCGTCCGCACGACGGAGCACGCGACGCTCACCGTCTGGGGCCTCAACACCGGGGCCCGCCGCCTGTACGAGCGCTTCGGCTTCCAGGTGGTCTCCGAGCAGTTCGGCTACCTCCTGATGGCGACGGAGGTCGACGGATGACCGCGACGCACGCGGACTGGGCAGCGGTCGCCGGAAGCGAAGTGCGGGCGACGGCGCCCGACGGCACCGCGTACTCACTGCAGCTCGTCGACGTCTCCTCCGCCCGCGTCGAGAACGGCTGGGTGGCGTACACGCTCCGCTTCGAGAGCGCGGCCGACCTGCCCGTGGAGCAGCAGACCTACGAGCTCGTCGTCGGGTCGATCGCCGATCCCGTCTTCCTCGTCCCGACCGGTCGCGTCGCCGACGGGCTCGCGCTCGAGGCGGTCTTCGCCCAGGCGGAGCCGGCCCCGCGGATTTCCACGTCGCAGAAGGAGAACTGATGGCCAACTCGTACGTCGGAGAGATCCGCATGTTCGCCGGCACCTTCGAGCCGGCCGGGTGGATGTTCTGCCGCGGCCAGCTCATCTCGATCGCCGACTACGAGACGCTGTTCAACCTGCTCGGTACGACATACGGCGGCGACGGTCAGTCGACCTTCGGGCTCCCGGACCTCGGCGCCCGCTTCCCCGTCCATCAGGGGACCTCGTCCTCCGGACGGCAGTTCACGCTCGGCCAGATGAGTGGGGCGGACCAGGTGACCGTGAACGTCCCGCAGCTACCCGTCCACACGCACGCTCCCACCGCGGCGGCGGCCCCGACCACCGCGAGCGCGTCCGGCGCCGTCCTCGCGGGATGGGCCGATGCGCCGTTCACCTCGGCGACTCCGTCGACGGCGCTCGCCCTGCAGCAGCTGGCCCCGACCGGCGGCTCGCAGCCTCACGAGAATCGGCAGCCGTACGTCACCGTGAGCTTCATCATCAGCCTCTTCGGCATCTACCCGTCCCCGTCCTGAGCAGGAGAACCCGATGGCCGAACCCTTCCTCGGCGAGATCCGCCTCGCCGCATTCAACTTCCCGCCCAAGGGGTGGGCGTTCTGCAACGGCCAGACTCTGCCGATCAATCAGAACCAGCCGCTCTTCAGCCTCCTCGGCACCACGTATGGCGGTAACGGCCAGACGACGTTCCAGCTGCCGAATCTGCAGGGACGGGTCCCGGTCGGTTTCGGTCGCACCTACGCGCTCGGGCAGCAGCCAGGCGAAGAGGCCCACGTGCTCACCGTCAACGAGCTGCCGTCGCACTCCCACGCCGCTTCCGTCGCTTCATCGGCAACGGTGACGACTCCGACGGGCACGTCCTATCTGGCGCAGCCGGGCAAGGCGGCCTACGCGGCGAGCGGGACCACGACCATGTCCACCGGTTCCGTCGCATCGGTCGGGCAGTCCCAGCCGCACGAGAACATGGCGCCGTACACCGTGGTGTCGTACATCATCGCCCTGACGGGCATCTTCCCCTCCCGGAACTGAGGCCAGCATGTCCAATCCCTTCGTCGGCGAGATCCGTCTCGTCGGGTTCAACTTCGCTCCGGCCGGCTGGGCGTTCTGCCAGGGCCAGCTCCTCTCGATCGCGCAGAACACCGCCCTGTTCTCGGTCCTGGGCACTTACTACGGCGGCGACGGCCGCTCGACGTTCGCGCTGCCGGACCTCCAGGACGCCACCGTGATGGGTACGGATCAGTCGGGCGTGTTCCCGTACGTCGGGGAGTCGGGGGGAGCGGCCTCCGTCACTCTGACGCAGACCCAGATCCCGTCGCACACGCACGGCGTGCTCGCCTCCCCCACGCCGGGGACGACGAGCGACCCGAACAACGCGTCGTTCGCCATCCCCCGCGTGGGCCGTGTGACGGAGGCGGCGTACGGCACGGCGGGTTCGGTGCCGCTGGCGCCCAACGCGTTCGCGGTGACCGGTGGCAACCAGCCGCACAACAACATGCAGCCGTCTCTCGCCCTGAACTACATCATCGCCCTGCAGGGCGTCTACCCGCCGCGGTCGTAGCACAGGCGCGACACGACAAAGGAGGGGCACACGGCCGATGCCGTGCGCCCCTCCTTTCGTCGTCCTGCCGGTGCTATGCCACGTCGTGCGCCGCCGCGACCGTGAGCCGGTCGCCCTCGGGAGCGAGGTCCACGCGCACCAGGTCGCCGTCGCGGATCTCTCCGGCCAGTAACGCCGTCGCGAGCCGGTCGTCGATCTCCCGCTGCATCAGCCGGCGCAGCGGCCGGGCCCCGTAGATCGGGTCGAAGCCGCGCTCGGCCAGCCAGGCCCGGGCGTCCGGTGTGACCGCCAGCTCCAGTCGACGCTCCGTCAGCCGCTTGACCAGGCGGTCGATGTTGAGCTCGACGATCTCGCCCAGCTCGTCCTTGCTCAGCGTCGAGAACACCACGATGTCGTCGAGACGGTTCACGAACTCCGGCTTGAACGCCTGGCGGACCTGCTGCAGCACCGCCTCCTCGCGCTCCGTCTCGCTCAACGTCGGGTCGACCAGATACTGGCTGCCGAGGTTGGACGTGAGGATGAGGATCGTGTTGCGGAAGTCGACCGTGCGGCCCTGACCGTCGGTGAGGCGACCGTCGTCGAGCACCTGCAGGAGGATGTCGAACACCTCCGGGTGCGCCTTCTCGACCTCGTCGAGCAGGATGACCGAGTACGGCCGGCGGCGGACCGCCTCCGTGAGCTGACCGCCCTGCTCGTAGCCGACGTAGCCGGGAGGCGCGCCGACCAGCCGCGAGACGGCGAACTTCTCGCTGTACTCGCTCATGTCGATGCGGATCATGGCCTTCTCGTCGTCGAACAGGAACGCGGCGAGCGCCTTGGCCAGCTCGGTCTTGCCGACGCCGGTCGGGCCGAGGAACAGGAACGACCCGGTCGGCCGGTCGGGGTCGGAGATGCCGGCCCGCGTGCGGCGCACCGCGTCGGCCACCGCTCGCACGGCCGTCTTCTGGCCGATGATGCGCCGGCCGAGCTCGGACTCCAGGTGGAGCAGCTTCTCGGTCTCGCCCTGGGTGAGGCGGTCGACGGGGATGCCCGTCCACGCCGCAACCACGGCCGCGATGTCGTCGGCCGTGACCTGCTCGTTCACCATGCGCGGGTGGTCGTGCTCAGCCTGCTCGGCCTCCGCCAGCTCGCGCTCGATGCTCGGGATCGTCTCGTACTCGATGCGCGAGGCCTCCTGGTAGCGACCGTCGCGCAGGGCGACGTCGCGGCTGGTCTTGGCCTCGTCGAGCTGCGAGCGCAGTGCGCCGACCCGGTTGAGCGCGGCCTTCTCGGCGCGCCACCGGCCCTGCAGCTCCTCGAGCTCGGCCTCCTGCACCCGCAGGCGCTCCTGGAGCGCGGCGAGGCGCTCCTTGCTGGCCTCGTCCTTCTCCTTCTTGAGGGCGAACTCCTCCAGCTTCATCCGCTCGACGACGCGCTGGAGCGTGTCGATCTCGACCGGGGCCGAGTCGATCTCCATCTTGAGCCGGGAGGCCGCCTCGTCGATGAGGTCGATCGCCTTGTCGGGCAGCTGCCGTGCGGTGATGTAGCGGTTGGAGAGGGAGGCCGCGGCGACCAGCGCCGAGTCCTCGATGGTGACGCCGTGGTGCGCCTCGTAACGCCCCTTCAGCCCGCGCAGGATGGCGACCGTGTCCTCCACGCTCGGCTCGCCCACGTAGACCTGCTGGAACCGGCGCTCGAGCGCGGCGTCCTTCTCGATGAACTCGCGGTACTCGTCGAGCGTGGTCGCGCCGATGAGCCGCAGCTCGCCGCGCGCCAGCATCGGCTTGAGCATGTTGGACGCCGCGACGGAGCCCTCGCCACCGCCCGCGCCCATGAGGATGTGGAGCTCGTCGACGAAGGTGATGATCTCGCCCTCGGCGTCGTTGATCTCTTTGAGGACGGCCTTCAGCCGCTCCTCGAACTGGCCGCGGTACATCGCGCCGGCGACCAGCGCCGACAGGTCGAGCGAGACCAGCTGCTTGCCCTTGAGCGAGTCGGCCACGTCGCCCGCGACGATGCGCTGGGCCAGGCCCTCGACCACGGCGGTCTTGCCGACGCCGGGCTCGCCGATGAGCACGGGGTTGTTCTTGGTGCGCCGGGTCAGCACCTGGCTGACGCGGCGGATCTCGGCGTCCCGCCCGATGACCGGGTCGAGCTTGCCGCTCTTGGCGATCTCCGTGAGGTTGACGCCGTACTGCTCCAGCGCGCTCTTGGACTCCTCCTGGGTGGAGGGCGCGCCCTGCATGTTCGCCATTCGTGTCCTTTCCCGAGTGGTGGCAAAGTTGAGTCTACTTAGCTCAACTTTCATTGGCCAGGGGGTATTCCGTTTTTGCGCGGACGAAATCGCGCTCTCGCGGCATCGGTGGTCGCCCGTACGATCCTCACGTGATCACCACCGTCGCCGTCGCCGGCTACCGCTCGCTGCGCGACCTCGTGCTGCCGCTCGACCATCTCACGGTCGTGACCGGCGCGAACGGGGTCGGCAAGTCGTCCCTCTACCGGTCGCTGCGGCTGCTCGCCGGCTGCGGTCGCGACGAGGTCGTCGTCGCGCTGGCGCGGGAGGGCGGACTCGACTCGACGCTCTGGGCCGGTCCCGAGCAGATCGGCCGCGCGGTGCGGGAGGGCCGCGCGCCGGTGCAGGGCACGGTGCGCAGCGGCCCCATCTCGCTCCGACTCGGCGTGCAGCTCGACGACGACGGCGACGGACTCGGCTACGCGCTCGACCTCGGGCTGCCCAACACGCGCAAGTCGGCTTTCGGGCGCGACCCGGAGCTCAAGGCGGAGACGCTCTGGACGGGCAGCGGCCCCCGACCGTCGAGCGTCGCCGCCGAGCGTCGCGGCGGTCACGTGCGGCTGCGCGACGACGACGGCGCCTGGACCGAACTCGGCCGCTCCCTCCGGCCGTTCGAGAGCCTGCTCACCGAGGTCGTGGATCCCATGCGCGCGCCCGAAGTCCTTCGGATGCGCGAGAACCTGCGGTCGTGGCGGTTCTACGACCACTTCCGCACCGACGCGACCGCACCCTCCCGCCTCCCGCAGCTCGGCACCCGCACCCCCGTGCTCGCGGCGGACGGCGCCGACGTCGCGGCCGCCGTGCAGACCATCCGCGAACTCGGCGGCGGGGATGCGTTCGACGCCGCGATCGTGGACGCCTTCCCCGGCAGCCGGGTGGAGGTCGTCGTCGACGGCACGCAGTTCACGCTGGCCGTGCACCAGCACGGGCTGCTGCGTCCACTCGCCGGGCCCGAGCTCTCCGACGGCACGCTGCGGTACCTGCTCTGGGCCACCGCGCTGCTGTCGCCGCGACCCCCGCAGCTGCTCGTGGTCAACGAGCCGGAGACGAGCCTGCACCCCGACCTCCTGCCGGCGCTCGGCTCCCTCATCGTCGCGGCCTCGGCGAACGCGCAGACCCTCGTCGTGACCCACTCGCAGGTGCTGCTCGACGCGATCGAGGCCGCAGCCGCCGACCGCGACGGTGTGCGCCGCGTCGAGCTCGAGAAGCGCTTCGGCGAGACGGTGGTGCTGGGCCAGGAGGGCCTGCTCGACCGGCCGTCCTGGCACTGGCCGAGCCGGTGACGCACGACGCCCCGGTCACCGCGGTCTCCCGCGGCGCCGGGGCGTCGGATGTGCGATCGATCAGAGGGTCAGGCGCAGACCTTGCCGACCTCGGTGAAGGACTCGGTGATCGCGGTCGCCTTCGCGCCGACAGAGCTGGCGTCGATGGAGGCCGGGTTCTGCACGGCGTCGTGGAGGAAGGTCGCGTAGTCGTCGATGGCGGCGGCGGCCTTGTCGACCGGAGCCTTGACCTCGGGGTTGCCGACCTTGTCCTTGATGGACGTCATGGTGTCGTTCATCTGATCGAAGAGGGCGAGCGCCTTCTGCGGGTCGGACATGGCGGCGCTGGCCTCGCTCTGCATGCTCTGCAGCTTCTCCAGACCCGACTTGACGACGGCGCAGGCATCGGCCTTGGACTGGTCGGTCGAGGCCTTCGCGGCGGCGGACGGCTTCGACGACGCGGACGAGGACGACGACGAGTCGCCCGACCCTCCGGCCGAACAACCGGTGACGGCGGCGGTGACAGTGGCGATGGTGACGGCGGCGAGCGCGAGACGCGCTCCGAAAGTCTTCTTCATTGTTCCCCTGTGTTGGAGCGGCGCGGCGGCCGCATCGTTCCCCCTGCGGTTGAGAGGCCGCTGGCCACGATAGCAAACCCATAGGAACGGCAATGCGGCGCGTACGCCTCCCGCGCTTGTACGCTGACGATGATGATCGACCCGATGGACCTCCACATCGTCCTCATGGACAGCGCCTCGGCGGCTGCCCTGGCGCAGATCCTGCCCCTCCTGCTGCTGACCCTCATGGTCGAGTTCCGCCGGGTGGAGCTGCACCACCGCGGCCGGGTGCGGGTGACGCGCCTGCTGCTGGGCGTGTTCTTCCTGGTGTTCGGCTTCATCGAGACGGTGCTGGTGCTGTCGATCGACGGGTCGTTCATCCCGTTCCAGTGGAGCGACCTGGCCGCCGCGCTGGTGATCTTCGGCCTGCTCGCGCTGCTCTTCTGGCTGTCGATGCTCGACAGCCCGAGCCGCCGCAGGGGACGCGCCACGCAGGACGAGGACTTCGACTAGCGCGGAGTCCGTGCCCTACTCGTCGGCGTCGAGCCGCTTGCCCCGCATGACGATCAGCGGATCGGGACGCTTCACGACCGACGTGTCCTTGCCGTCGTAGTCGAACTGGCTCAGGAAGTAGCGCATCGCGTTCACCCGGGCGCGCTTCTTGTCGTTGGACCGCACGATCGTCCAGGGAGCGTGCCGCTTGTCCGTGCGGCGGAACATCTCCTCCTTGGCGGCCGTGTACTCGTCCCACCGGTCGAGGGAGGCGATGTCCATCGGCGACAGCTTCCACCGGCGCACCGGGTCGAGCTGCCGCATGGCGAACCGCGTGCGCTGCTCGGTGCGCGACACGGAGAACCAGAACTTGGTGAGGTGGATGCCCGAGTCGACGAGCATCTTCTCGAACGCGGGCGCCTGCGCCATGAAGGTCTCGTACTCCTCGTCGGTGCAGAAGCCCATGACCCGCTCGACGTTCGCCCGGTTGTACCAGGAGCGGTCGAACATGACGATCTCGCCGGCGGTCGGGAGGTGCTGCACGTAGCGCTGGAAGTACCACTGGCCGCGCTCCCGGTCGCTCGGCTTCGACAGGGCCACGACCCGGGAGGTCCGGGGATTGAGGTGCTCGGTGAACCGCTTGATCGTGCCGCCCTTGCCCGCCGCGTCCCGGCCCTCGAAGACGATGACGGCCCGGCGGTCGTTGTCCTCCAGCCAGTACTGGAACTTCAGCAGCTCCACCTGCAGCTGGTACTTCTCGAGCTCGTACTGCTCGCGCGTCATCCGCTCGGAGTAGGGATACCCCTCCTGCCAGGTGTAGACCGGGTTGCCCTCCGGGTCGATCAGGTCGGGGTCGGGGGTGTGCCCGCCCTGCACGGTGTACCCGGTCGCGCGCAGGTGCTCGATGTACTCGCGCAGGTCGGTCGCAGTGTTGTCGTCGGCCATCTGTCCTCCTGGTCGCCGGTCGTCTGTGCGCGCGAGTGTACGCGGGCCAGGTGTACGCGCGGTGCCCGGGCGCGCACCGCTCACGTCAGTGCGCGGAGAGCATCCGCTCCAGCTCGCGCGTGAGCGCGGCCCGGCCGGTGCCGTCGACCGTGCTCAGGAGGGGCTGGAGGGCGCGGCCGACCTGCTCGGCGCCGTCGCGCGCGAGGGCGAGGCCGTCGGCGGTGGCCTCGACCTCCACCGCCCGGGCGTCGTCCGCGCTCGGCACGCGCCGGACCAGGCCGCGGCGCTCAGCGCGCTCGATCAGGCCGGAGACCGTGGACTTGTCGAGGCCGAGCAACGCCGCGAGCTGCGCCATGCGCGGGCGGCGGTCGCGCAGCACGCCGAGCATCCGGAGCTGGGTGAGGGAGAGGTCGCGCTCGGCGGCCACACGGGTGAGCACGCCCGTGACGACGAACGAGGTCTGCACAAGAGCGTCCACGAGCGCGTCCTCGGGGGTGTCGGTCATGATCCGAGCGTACTTGACAAAGGTTGGTATTACCAACCATCATTGAATAGTTCGCAATACCAACCAACTTGGAGGAGCCATGCGCGCAGCAGTCGTCACATCGTTCGACACGGTGCCGGAGTACGGCGAGTGGCCCGACCCGATCGCGGGCGACGACACGCTCGTCGTCGACGTGGTCGCCGCCGCCCTCCACCCGCGCGTACGCTCGCAGGCCGACGGCAGCCACTACACGAGCACCGGCGACCTCCCGCTCGTGCCGGGCATCGACGCCGTCGTCCGCGACGCCGACGGCCACCTGCGGTACGCGCTCGTGCACGAGAGCGAGCTGGGCACCTTCGCGGAGCGCACCGTCGTGCCCCGGAACGCGACCGTCCCGCTCCCCGACGGGATCGACACGGTGCGCGTCGCCGCCGCCATGAACCCGGTGATGTCGTCGTGGGTGGCGCTGCGCCGTCGGACCACCCTCCGGCCGGGCGCGCGCGTCCTCGTGCTCGGCGCGACCGGGAACGCCGGCCGCCTCGCTCTGCAGGTCGCTCGCAAGCTCGGGGCCTCCGAGGTGGTCGCGGCCGGACGCGACCGCGACCGCACGGCAGCGCTGCTGGGACTCGGCGCGGATCGCGCGCTCGGGTTCGACGAGCTGTCGCAGGCGGCGGACGTCGACGTGGTGCTCGACTACATCTGGGGCGCCCCCACCGCGCAGGCGATGGCCGACATCGTGACCGCCCGCTCCGACCGCGGCGCGCCGCTGACCTGGATCGAGATCGGGTCGGTCGCAGGCTCCACGGCCAGCATCCCGTCGGCCGCGTTCCGCGCCGCGCGGCTCGATCTGGTCGGAAGCGGGATCGGCTCCGTCTCGCCCGAGGAGTTCGGCGCCGAACTGCCCGCCATCGCCGAGGCCGTCTCGCGGGGCGAGTTCGACATCGACGTGCGGGCGGTCCCGCTCAGCGACGTCGCCTCCGTGTGGCGCGACGACCCGGGAGCGACCGAGCGCGTGGTCTTCGTCCCCTGAGCCGGCGACTGCGTCCTCCCGGTACGTCTGCCGCGGCGCGACCCGGCGCAGACGTACCGCGGGACCGCAGTCGCGCCCGCAGTGGTCGGCGGAGCCCGGCCGGGAGTCCGTCTGGGTCATCGCTACTGGGGAAACCGTCGCCGATCGCCGATCCGGCCACTGAATCCGGCGATCGGTTCGGGATGCTCCGCCCGCGCCAGCAGCCAGGTCGTGTGCGAGGCCGTCCCGCCCGCGAGCCGGAAACCGAGCCGCCCGGCCAGTCGCGCCGACCGCACGTTGGTGCGGTCGACCACGGCGGTCACGATCACGGCCCCCAGCCTCCCGAACGCCAGATCGAGCGCCGCCTCCGCCGCCTCCGTGGCGTAGCCCTGCCCGCAGCGATCCGACCGCTGCAGCCAGCCGATCTCGACGCTCCGCGTCTCCACCGCGAGGGTGCGCAGGTGCAGGGAGACGTCGCCGATCACGTGATCGTCGAGCTCCACGGCGAGCGCGAGGAAGTCGCCGGCCTGGCTGAGCGCGGTGTGACGCATGCGCGCCCGGAAGTGGTCGAGCGCCTGCCGCTCGGTGCGCTCCGGCCAGCCGAGCCCCGAGCGCACACCGTCGTCTGCCTCGATCGCGAGCCAGTCGGCGGTATCCCGAGCCCGGTACGGACGCAGCAGCAGGCGGTCGGTGCCGAGCACCGGTGCGACCAGCGGCTCGTCGAGGGCGGGGCCGCGCAGCACGCGCGGCCGGTGAATCGCCAGTGCCATCTCGTTCCCGTCCTGTCCCGCTCCCCGGTCTCAGGTCGAGGCTATGACCGCGCGCGTAGCAATCGGCTGCCAGGTCGGCGCGTGCGGTGTGAAGGCTCGAAGCCAGCCATAGGCGGCACGCAGCGGCATGCAGACTACGGCCGGCGGGACGCCGTGACCGTGAACTTGGCGTTGCGCGCGATCTGCCGGGTCGGTCCGACGACCCGCTCGAGGGCCGCCCGGTAGCCGAGGTGGGAGTTCCACACGGTCCACAGCTCGCCGCCGGGGGCGAGCACGCGGGCGGCGTCGGCGAACATCCGGTGGGCCACGCCCGTGTGCACGGCTCCGCCGATGTGGAACGGCGGGTTCAGCACCACGAGCTCGGCCGAGGCGTCCGGCTGGGAGGCGAGGCCGTCATCCCGGACGACGGTCACCCGCTCTGCGACGTGGTTCGCGACAGCGGTCGCGCGTGCCGAGGCGACGGCGGCGGCCGACTGATCCGTCGCGACGACCCGCAGGCCGGGGCGTGCGGAGGCGAGGGCGGAGGCGAGCACGCCCGTCCCGCAGCCGAGGTCGATGGCCGTGCGCGCCTCCGGGACCGCCTGCGACAGCACGGTCAGCAGGAAACGCGTACCGATGTCGACGGACGCGCCCGCGAAGGCCGCCCCGTGCGCGCAGACCCAGAGGCCGGTCGCCTCGTCGAACGCGCGCTCCGGCCAGCGGTCGAGCACGGTCGCGGCGGCGGGATGCGGTTCCGTCGCGGTCAGGACGCGGGCCTTCTGCCGCGCGAGCGACACCTGCACCGAGCCGAACACCTCGCCGAGCACGCCGTTCATCGCGACGCTCATGTGCTTGAGCATCCCTCCGGCGAACACCTGCACCTCGGGCCGGGCGTGCTCGGCGATGAGGGCCGCGATCTCGGCGAGCGCCTCCAGGCTCCGCGGCAGCCGCAGCAGCACCGTGGTCGCACCGCGGACGAGGGACTCGTCGAGCGGGTGGTGGGTGAAGACGCCGTCTCCCGGGAGGCCGAGGGTGCTGCCGAGGTCGGCCGCGTTGGCGTCGAGGGCGCGTTCGCCGGTCAGCGGATCCTGGTGCACGCGGATGCCGCGCGCGCCGCGCTCGGCCGCGGCCAGGGTGAGCGCGCCGTAGGCGTCGCCGATCACGACGAGCCCCGGCTGGAGCACCGCGTCGCCGGCCGTATCGGCGAGGAGCCGGTCCGCCGCATCGGCGGCGAACAGGTTCGGCGCCTCCACATCGGGCCGGCGGCGCAGCTGCTCGTACGGGAACATGCCTCCCAGTCAAGCAGACCGGCTACCGGCCTGGACCACAGGGGGTGCAGGCCGATGCGGGAGTTGCGCGGCAGCAGGGCCGGCCGGGTCAGGCCTCCGCGGCCACGGCCTCCTTCTCGGAGAAGTCCATCATCGGGGGCTTACGGCGGAAGCCGCGGGTCAGCACGGCGAGGTAGATCACGCCGAGCGCGACCCACGAGAGGCCGACGATGAAGGTGGTGACGGTCAGCGACGTCCAGAGCCAGACGGTGAGCAGGAAGCCGATCGCCGGGAGCAGGCCGTACCGGATCCACTCGCCCGCCGACGGCTTCTCGCGGCCGCCCTTCGGGAACAGGTGGTGCCGGATGACGGAGAGGTTCACCATCGAGAAGGCGGCGAGCGCACCGAACGAGATCATCGTGGCGGCGACGTCGAGCGTGAGCACGAGCGACAGCAGCGAGACGATCGACACGGCGATCGCGGCGACCCAGGGGGTGTGGAAGCGCGCGTGCAGCTTTCCGAAGATCCCGGGCAGCACCTTGTCGCGGCCCATCGAGTAGATGATGCGCGAGACGCTGACCTGGGTCGTCATCCCGGAGCCGAACGCGCCGACGACGTACACGGCGACGAAGAAGGAGGTCAGGAAGGTGCCGCCGACCTTCGCCATCAGGTCGACGCCCGCCGAGTCGACGTTGGCGAAGTCGCGCCAGTCGGGGAAGACGAGGGCGCCCAGCCACGAGACGACGATGAAGATCGCGCCGCCGATGAGCGTGGTGAGCATGATGGCGCGCGGGATGTCGCGCTTCGGGTTCTTGGCCTCCTCCGACAGCGTCGACACCGCGTCGAAGCCGAGGAACGAGAGGGCGAGCACCGCGGCGCCCGCGAACACCGGGCCGAGTCCGCCGGAGCCGGGGAGGAACGGCTCGATGAGGCTCGGGGTGTCGGCGGACGGGTTGGTGGCGAGCTCCTTGATCGCGAGCACGGCGAAGACGACGACGAGCAGGACCGACAGCGCGACGATGGCGACGTTGAGCTTGTTGACCAGCGTGATGCCGAGCACGTTGAACACCAGGACGAGCAGCAGCGAGGCGAGTGCGAACACCCACTGCGGCACCTCCGGGAACTGCGTGTTCAGGTACAGGCCGATGAGCAGGAAGTTGATCATCGGGAGGAAGAGGTAGTCCAGCATCAGCGTCCACCCGGTGAGGAAGCCGATATGCCCGCCGAACGTCTGCTGCGTGTAGGTGTACGCCGAGCCGGAGACCGGGAACGCCCGCGCCATCGCGCCGTAGCTGAGCGCGGTGAAGAGCATCGCGACCAGGGCCACGACGTAGGCGGACGGCAGGTGGTTGTCGGTGGACTCCGTGACGATGCCGTACGTCGTGAAGACCGTGACGGGCGCCAGGTAGGTGAGTCCGAACAGGATGAGGGCGGTCGGCCCGAGCGCCCGCTTCAGGCGGGGCTGGACGGGCAGGTCTGTCGTGGTCATGTGGTGCGGGCCTCTCTACGTCGAGTGGTGCATTCGGGTTCGTGCTGGGGAGGGGTCGGATGAGACGGAACGGGACGGGACGGGATGCGGCTCAGGCCCGGCGCACGCCGGCGACCCAGGCGCCGAGCACGCGCACGGAGCGCAGCTCGTGGGGGTCGACCGCGCGGGGATCGCGGTCGAGCCAGACCAGGTCGGGTGCGGTGCCGACGACGAGCTCGCCGCGGGCCGCCTCGCCGAAGGCCTGGCGGGTGACGCCGGAGGAGTACGCCTCCAGGGCGTCGGGCAGTGCGATGCGCTCGGCGGGGGTCCATCCCGCTTCGGGCACGCGTGCCGGGGTCTGCCGGGTGACCGCGGTGGCGATCCCGGGCCGCCAGTCGTTGTCGCTGACCGGCCAGTCGCTGCCGAAGGAGATGTGGGCGCTCTCCTGCAGCGTGCGGATGGGGTACTGGAGCTGCTCGCGCTCGGGCCCGAGGCGCGGGAGCGTGAGGTCGAGCATCATCGGGTCGAGCTGCGCCCACAGCGGCTCGAAGTTCGCGGTGACGCCGAGCGCGGCGAACCGCGGCAGATCGACCGGGTCGGCGAGCTGCACGTGCGCGATGACGGGGCGGCGGTCGCGCGGGCCGTTCGTGCGCTCGACGTGCTCGAAGACGTCGAGCGCGGTGCGGCAGGCGGCGTCGCCGATCGCGTGCAGGTGCAGCTGGAAGCCGAGGCGGTCGAAGGTCGCGGCGGCCTCGGCCAGCTGGGCGGCATCCCAGTTCGGGAGGCCGCGGTCGCCGGGGGTGTCGGTGTAGTCGGCGAGCATCGCGGCGGTGTGGTTCTCCACCACGCCGTCGACGAAGACCTTGACCGTGGCGGCGGTGAGGAGGGGGTCGCCCAGCTCCTCGACGCGGCGGCGGGCCTCCACGAATCCGGGCACCTGGTCGCGCCATCGGAACGGGTCCGCGCGCAGAGCCAGGTTCACGCGGGTGGAGAGCAGTCCGCGCTCGGCGGCGGTGAGATACGCTTCCACCTCGGCCGGCTCGACCCAGGCGTCCTGGATCCAGGCGATGCCGAGGCCCGCGTACTCGGCGGTGGCCAGGCGCAGCGCCTCCACCCGGTCCTCGTGCGAGCGGCCGGGCTCGACGGGCAGCAGCAGGTCGACCGCACCGGGCTCCTGCAGGATGCCGAGCGGGGTGCCGTCCGGGCGGCGCGGGATGCGGCCGAGCGGAGGCTCCGGGGTGTCGGCGTCGATGTGCGCGCGGCGCAGCGCCTCCGAGTTGACCCACACGGTGTGGTAGTCCCAGGCGCGCAGCACGACCGGGCGGTCGGGCACGGCCTCGTCGAGCCAGCGGGCGTCGAACATCCCCTCGGGAGCGAGGGTCGCGTCGTAGCTTCCGCCGTAGATCCACTCCTGCTCGGGATGCGCGTCCGCCCATTCCTTCACGCAGGCGACGATCTCGGCAACGCTCCCGCACGCCCGCACCTGCGGGCCGAGCTTCTCGAGGCCGCCCTGGAGGGGATGGGCGTGTCCGTCGCCGAAGGCCGGGGCCAGCACGCCGCCGGCCAGATCGACCACCTCGTCCGCGGTGCTCCGCAAGGCCAGGGCCTCGGCACCGGTCGCGACGACCGCGCCGTCGACCACCGCCGCGGCCTCCGACGCCCGCGCGTCGGCACGGTAGCCGGAGAGGATCGTCCCGTTGACGAAGACGGTCGCGCCCATCGCACCTCCGAAGTCCAGCGCCGCTAAATGAACGGCGTTCTTTTATTTCGTCAGAGACTAGGGCACGATCCCCGCGAGCGGAAGAGCAACCGGAGAATTCGTCGACGGACCGGGCGTTAGGGTGTGAACGTGCCCGAGGCTCAGAACGACACCCGGGCCGACCGGCCGGCCCGTCGCGTCGGCCGGCCAACCACCACCGTGCTCACGCGCGACCTGATCGCGGAGGCGGCGCTCCGGCTGCTCGACGAGAGCGGCTCGGAGGGCTTCACGATGGCGCGCCTCGCCCAGGCCCTGCGCGTGCGGCCCAGCGCCCTCTACAACCACGTGGACGGCAAGGAGGACGTGATCGCGGGCATCCGCGAGCTGATCAGCGACCGGATCGACGTGAGCGCCTTCGCGACCGAGCCGTGGGACCAGGCGATGCTGCACTGGGCGTACTCGTACCGCGTCGCGTTCGCCGGGCATCCCCCGACCATCGCCATGCTCGCGACGATGCCGTTGCGCGGGGCGAAGCGCACGATGCGGATGTACGACGCGGTGGTCTCCGCGATGATCGCGGCGGGCTGGCCCGCGGAGGAGGTGCTGCCGACGATCGTCGCCGTCGAGTCGTTCATCCTCGGCTCGGCCCTCGACGCGGTGGCCCCGGGCGACATGTTCGACCCGGCGGGCGCGGAGGACGAGGTGCCGGCGTTCGCCGCCGCCTACCGGGCGCGCGCCGCGGCGGTCGGGGACGCGCCTCCCGCCGACGGTGCGTTCGCGATCGGGCTGCACGCCGTGCTCGACGGTCTGCGGGCGCGCTTCGCGCAGCTCGGCGGGCCGGGCACCGCATCCATGTGACGCAACACGCCGCCTCCGCAGGTGCGGAGACGGCGTGTTGCGACGACCTGATCGGCGCTAGACGGTGAACTCCACCGGAGCGCCGAGCGCGGCGACCGAGGTGCCGGGTTGGAGGGCGTACGTGCCCGGCTCGGTGCGCCACGCGTGGTCGTCGACCGACCAGTGCTGCAGGCTGCGCGGCTCGACCGTGATCGTCGCCGTCACGGTCTCCCCCGGCTGCGCGTGCACGACGGCGTAGCCCGCGAGCCACAGGACGGGGCGCTCGACCTCCGACGCGGAGACGCGCGACAGGTAGGCCTGCACGACCTGCTTGCCCGCGCGGTCGCCCGTGTTCGTCAGCGGGATGCTGGCCGTCAGACCGTCGACGGCGGTCTCCCCGAGCTCCCACTCGGTGTAGCCGAGGCCGTGGCCGAACGGGATGGCCGGGGCCGGGCCGCCGAGCTGCTCGCGGCGCACCCACTCGCGGTAGCCGACGTTCAGCTTCTCGTCGTAGAACAGCTTGCCGTCGACGGGCTCGACCTGCCAGACCGGCACGTCGTCCTCGCTCGCCGCCCAGGTGGTGGGGATGCGGCCACCGGGCTCGCGGGTGCCGGTGAGCACGTCCGCCAGGGCGCCTCCCATCTCCTGCCCCGGGAACCAGGTGAGCAGCACCGCGGGCGCCTCGCTCAGCCACGGCATGATCACGGGGCCGCCCGAGTTGACGACCACGACGGTGCGCGGGTTGACGGCGAGCACGCGCCGGACGAGTTCGTCCTGGCCGTCCGGGAGGCTGAGGCCGGCGCGGTCGAAGCCCTCCGACTCCAGCGTCTCGGTCGTGCCCACGACGACGATGGCCGTCTCGGACTCCGCGGCGAGCGCGACCGCCCGCTCCAGCTCGGCCTCCGGATCGGCGAACGGCTCCTCGTAGCCGAAGGTGAACATGACGGCCGCGAGGCCGGCCTGCATCTGCGGGCGGTGCTCGAGCCGCAGCTCCACCGTCTGCCCGGCCGTGAGCTGCACCGGGAACGACTGCTTGGGCGGGTTGAGGAACGCCATGAACGGGTCCGTGCCGTCGGGGAAGAACAAGCCGTCGCTCTTGAGCTCGCCGTCGACCTCGAACCGGAACAGGCCGAGGCCGGCGAACCCGACCGCGTACTCGCCGTCCTCCGGGGCGGTGAAGGTCGCGGTCGCCTCGACCACGGCGGTCTCGCCCAGCACGGGGTCGCCGAGCCAGGTCAGGCGGCCGGAGAGGCGGTGCTCGTCGAGCACGACGCCGCCGTCGGCGTCCAGGAACCGCACGTGCACGCCCGGCTCGCCGGTGACGGGGTCGACCGCGACGCGGGCGTCGAGGGGGAGGACGCTCTCGGTCGACTTCGCTCCCGGCGCGAACCGCACGCGGTCGGCGCCGAACGCCTCCTCGATCCCGTCGAGCGGAGTGACGACGTGCTGCGGGAAGACGGTGGCCGAGCCGCCGCCCTGGCTGCGCGCGACCCGGGCGTGCTGCCCGATGACCGCCACCGAGCCGTCCACCGCGAGCGGCAGCAGGCCGCCCTCGTTGCGCACCAGCACCATCCCGTCGGCCGCGGCCTCGCGGAGCAGCGCGTCCACGCTCTCCTGCGGCCACGGCTCGGCGAGCGGCGTCGCGGCCTCCACGCCGTCGAGTGCACCGAGACGGCCGGCGAGGCGGAGGATGCGGCGCACCTTCTCGTCCACGTCGCTCTCGGCGACCGAGCCGGCGCGGACGGCCTCGACCAGCGCGTCGCCCCACACGCCCTGGGGGCCGGGCATCGCGAGGTCCTGCGACGAGACGGCGGCGGCGATGGTGTCGCGCACGCCCATCCAGTCGGAGACGACGACGCCGTCGAAGCTCCACTCGTCCTTCAGCGGCGAGCGCAGCAGCTCGTTCTCGGTCATGGTGACGCCGTTGACCGAGTTGTACGACGACATGACGAGCCAGGCGCCGCCCTCGACGACCATCCGCTCGAACGGGGCGAGGTACACCTCCCGCAGCGTGCGCTCGTCGACCTGCACGTCGACGGTCATGCGGTCGGTCTCGCTGTCGTTGGCGACGAAGTGCTTCGGCGTCGCACCGACCCCGCCCGACTGCACGCCCTGCACGTAGGCCGTGCCGACGACGCCGGAGAGCCACGGGTCTTCGCTGAACGCCTCGAAGTGGCGGCCGCCGCGGGGCGAGCGCTGGATGTTCACGGTCGGGCCGAGCGCGACGCCGACGCCCTTACGACGCGCCTCGGCGGCGATCAGCTGGCCCAGCCGGTAGACCCGCTCGACGTCCCACGAGGCGGCGAGTGCGGTCGGCGACGGGAGGTTGGCGGACGCGTCGCGCTCGTCCCAGACCTGGCCGCGGATGCCCGCGGGGCCATCGGAGACCACGATCGTGTCGAGCCCGATCTGCGGCTCGTCGTGCAGCGTCCAGAACGAGGCGCCGGTGAGCAGGCGCACCTTCTGCTCGAGGGAGAGGGAGCCGAGGAGGCCCGCGATGACGTCCTCGGTGGTGATGGTGTCGGTCATGGTTGCGGCGCTCCTAGCGGACGGACTTGATCGGCAGGACGGCGAAGGCGCCCAGCAGCGCGATCACGATACCGATGGGGAAGAGGGCGGTATAGGTGTTGCCGAAGGCGACGATGATCGCACCGGCGATTCCCGGGGCGAGCGTCTGCGGCAGGGTGGCGGCGATGTTCAGGACGCCGAGGTCCTTGGCGAAGTCGTCCTTCGACGGCAGCACCTCGCTCATCAGCGCGGTGTCGACGGCCTGGTACGCGCCGAAGCCGAGGCCCGAGATGAAGGAGAACAGGAACATGCCCGTGAGGGTCGGCATGATCAGCGGGAACAGCAGCGAAATCGCGAGGACGATGCCCGCAACGATGACGACCGGCTTGCGGCGCCCGAGCTTATCGGAGAGCGGTCCGCCGACGAGCGTGGTGATGATGATGCCGACCAGGCTGACGAGGCTCAGCAGCGGCATCATGGCGACCGCGCCGTCGCCCAGCCCGATGTAGGACTGGAGGATGAAGAGCTGGTAGCCGGTGACCATGAAGTAGCCGGCGTAGAGCAGGAGGCGGCCGGTGAAGCCCCAGAAGAAGTCGGGGTGCTTGCGCGGGCTGACCCAGAAGGTCTGCAGGAACGCCGCGAGGTTGAACGGCGGCTTGGGCTCGCCCTTGTTGGAGCGGTCCGGGTTGATGATGACGAAGAGCACGATCACGATGAGCGCGATGCCCGCGAACGTGAGGTAGCCGGCCGGGATCGCCTTCGCGAACTGCGCGGCCACGATCGAGCCGCCCAGCGACCCGAGCATCAGCCCGAGTCCGGAGAGCGAGGCGAAGGTGCCCCGCGCGCCGCTCGGGACGCGGTCCGGGAGGATCGCGGAGAGCGGACCCTGCGCGAAGTTGTAGCAGATCTGGACCATGACCCAGGCGATCGCCAGCTGGACGACGCCGTTGGCGGTGCTCATGAAGAGCAGCGACAGACCGCCGAGGAGCACGCCGACGACCATCCACGGAGCGCGACGCCCGAAGCGGCTGCGCGTCCGGTCGGACACCAGGCCGGCGATCGGTTGCGCGACCATCGCGGCGAACGCGCCGATCGTGGCGACGATGGCGAGCGTGCCGTTCTGCGCCTTCTCGCCGACGAGGGCCTGGATCTGCAGCGGGAGGAGGATGCCCGGCACCGCGCCCCAGATCGCGAAGATGGCGACGTTCGCGACGAGCATCGACAGCATCAGCTTGAGCAGCCTCCCGCGCACCTTCACCTTGTCGGGGCGCTGGGCCGAGGTGGCGGTCGTCGGTGCGGCGGAGAACGGGGATCCGGCTGTGGTGAGCGTCGAGCCGAGCGCGGCGCTGTCCGGCACGCCGGAGAGGTTGGAGGGGACGGTCGGCTGGACCGGGCGGGGACCTTCGGGGAGATCGTCAGACGTCGGTGTCACGGGTGGAGTCCTTTCAGGAGCAGGCGTCGTTGCGTGCTAACACGCGTAACCATAAACCACCCGCGCGGCCGAATACAAGCCATCGGTCGGTTTTTGATTACACGCGTAACCTCGCGGGGGCTCCGACCTAGACTGAACCCAGCATGTTCACACCCCAGGTCGTCAAAGCCCCGACGAGCGCCGACGTGGCTCTCGCGGCGGGGGTCTCGCGCGCGACCGTCTCGTTCGTGCTCAACGACAAGCCGAACTCGCGCGTCTCCGACGACACCCGGCATCGCGTGCTCGAGGCCGCACGGCTGCTCGGCTACACGCCGAACACCGCGGCCCGGTCGCTGGCGAGCGGGGAGGCCGTGGCCGGCCTGGTG
Organism: Leifsonia naganoensis; assembly: GCF_013410615.1. Classification (NCBI taxonomy): domain Bacteria; kingdom Bacillati; phylum Actinomycetota; class Actinomycetes; order Micrococcales; family Microbacteriaceae; genus Leifsonia; species Leifsonia naganoensis. The sequence continues at coordinate 2,167,924 of NZ_JACCHJ010000001.1, read as the reverse complement.
GTCGCCGCTTCCGCCGCCGACCACGGCGCGACGGTCGAGCGCACCCTCCAGGCGCTGCTGGCGCGCACCGTCGACGACGGGACGGACGCCCTCCGGCACGCCGACGTCTCCGCCACCGGCGCCGAGGCCGCGCAACTGTGGGCGAAGCTGCGCCCGGAGGCCGTGCTCGCCGAGGCCGCGCGCTGCGACGCCGCCGCGACCGAGGTCCTGCGGCTCGCGGGCGTGCGCGCACTGATCGTGCACGGTGAGGCACCGGTCTCCTACGCGCCGACCCTCGTCATCCCCCAGCGGCCGTTCGGCCATGCCGCGGCCGAGCACCTGATCGCGCTGGGCCACCGCCGGCTCGTCTTCCTGATGCCGACCGCGGCCTCCACCATGGCCGACGAGCGGCTGGCCGGTGCGCGGGAGGCTGCCGACGCGGCGGGCGCGCGGCTCACGGTCACTCACGCCGCCAGCTCGGCCGCCACGCTCCGCGACTGGACGCGGGGGCTGCGCTACGACGAGCAGGCGCCGACCGGTGTCGTGGCCGCACACGACGGGCTCGCCATCGCCGCGATGCGCGCCCTCACCGACGCGGGACTGCGCGTCCCTGACGACCTGTCCGTCATCGGCGCCGACGACCACGCGGCGTCGGCCGACTTCATCCCGCGCCTGAGCACGGTCGCGTTCGACGCCGACGAGCTCGCCGCCGACCTCGTCGAGGCGTATGCGACCATGCGTTCGGGCGGCCGTGTCGAGCGGGTGGATGCGCCTCCCGTGCGGGTGCGGGCGCGCGAGTCGACCGCACCCGCCTGAGAGGCGCGCGTCGCGCTAGGGGTCGAGACGGTAGATCGCGGACGCGGCCGCGCCGACGGGGTTCCCGTTCGTCGACGGATCCGATCCGAGCCGGACCGCGTAACGCATCGCGGTCCCCTGCGCGGGGATGCTCAGCGTGACGTACCCGTCCGCGTCGGTCATGGCGCTCTCGCCGATCTCGTACGCGTTCGAGCCGACCGGGTAGATCTGCGTGCGTACGGCACGCCCCACGATCGGATCACCCGCGGCCGAGGTCGCGCGTGCGCGCACCGTGATCGCCTCACCGTTCGCCACCGACACCGGGGCCTCGATCGTGACGATCGTCGGGGACACCGTGACCCACCGGCTCGCGACGGCCGGGACGGTCTCGTCACCCGCGAACCGGAGCGCGAAGTCGGCACGCGGCTTCGGCGGGCTCACCTCGACCTGCACGCGACCCCACATGTCCGTCGTCCCCGAACCCACGGGCGTGCTGCTTCCGGTCTGCAGGACGTCCACTTTCTTACCGGCCAGGACGGAACCGTCCGCGTCACGCAGCATCCCCGTGAGCGTGACCGTGCCGCCCGGGGTCGGATAGTAGGTCGACGGGTCGATGGTGAGGAACGGCCGGGCCAGCGCGGGATCGGTGGCGGGGGTCACGTTCAGGCCCGACGCGATTCGCCACGCCGGGACGGCGTAGAGCATGGAGCCGGTGGGCGAACCGTTGAGCGACGGCCCGTCGAGCACGCCGCCGCGGATCATCCCGAGATACATGAATGCGCCACCCTCGGTCACCTTCCACACCGCTCCCCCGGAGTCGCCGTTGCCGACGATCAGACCATCGGGGCGATCGCTCTGCCCGACCACCAGGGTGTCACCCGTCGCGATGATCCGGCCGCAGATGACGCCGCTCGCTGCGCCGGGTATGTCGGGGGCGGGGATCACGTTCGCGACCCGCTGCCCGTCCGCCCCTCGGCTGAGCGGGCTCCACCCGGTCCGGCACACCCGGTCGCCCGGACGGGTGTCGGCCGGGCCTTTGGCCGCCGACTGGAACATCGACCGGTAATCGTCGCTCAGCGCCACCGCGGGGTTGCCACCCCACTCGGATCCGACGGGGCGCAGCAGAGCGACGTCGATCGCGGACGAGCTGTGCCCCGGGATGACGGAGACCTTCGACGACGCTCCCATCGCGTCGCTGAGGGACCACGCGGTCGTGCTGCTGTCCCCGACGCCGTGGCGAGCCGTGACGAGACCGACGGCCCCCTCCGCCGTGGAGTACGGGACCCCCGCGGTCTGTCCCTGCAGCTTGAAGACACCGGACGCCGTCGCGAGCGGATCTGCCGCCCGCGATCCGGCCTCGTCCGCCTGCGCGGGGCTCGCGCCGATGACGCACGCCACCGCCAGCAATCCCGCCGCCCCTATCCATCGCCTACGTCGCATCGATTCCTCGTCTCCGATTCCCGATGGCCCGCTGTCGCTCCGACAGCATGGTGACCACCGAAGGAATACGATATCGGCAATATATGCATGCAAAACCATGCATGGGAGGGTCGGGACCGCGCGCCGCCGGCCTGAGCCGACTCTCACCCGCTTCGGGCGACTTTTCACCTGCTCCCTGCTGTCGTCGCCGGGACGCGCGGTGCCGTGCGCATAGGGTGGAGACGTGGGGATCCTCGCCTGGCTGAGCCTGGCGCTCGCGATCGTCTGCGCCTATCCGGCCTGGCGATTCGCTCGACGCGCCTGGCACTTCCGCGCGCGCCCGACCGTCATCGCCGTGATCGTGACGCAGGTGCTGGCCCTGGTCGTGCTGACGCTGCTCGCCCTCCTCACCCCGCGGCCCGACCTCGGCGGCCTCGGCTGGTTCGCGATCGGGCTCGCCGCCCTGCTCTTCCCGCTCGCGCTGGGCGACGCGCTCCAGACCACGCGCCTGCGCGCGGTCGCCGTCGTGGTCGCCGCGGTCGCCGGCCTGCTGACGGCCGGGATCTCGGTGGTGGCCGCCGCTCCCGCGTTCGCCACCGCGACGGTCGCCGGACGGCACATCCCGGCGACCGAGACGACGCTCGCCGAGGGCTACCAGCTGGCCGTGCACATCCCGCCGACGGCCTCCGGCTTCTCCTCCCGCGACGCGCACCTGTTCGTGCCGTCCGGGTGGATCCGCGACCCGTCGAGCACCCGCCCGATCGTCATCATGATGATGGGCCAGCCGGGCAACCCGACCCTCGGGGCGACGCTCGACGCCCTGCACTCGCTCGGCACGGAACGCCTCGACGACGCTCCGTTCGTGCTCGTCGTCGACCAGCTCGGCGCCAACGACAAGAACCCGCCCTGCAGCAACACCTCCGCCGGGCAGCTCGAGACGTTCCTGACGGAGGACGTGCCGAACTGGGTGACGGCCGAGCTCCCCGTCTCGCACGACCGCGCCGACTGGGCGATCGCCGGCTTCTCCCACGGCGGGGAGTGCGCCGCCTACCTCGGTGCGAAGCATCCCGACCTCTGGGCGAACGTCATCGACGTCTCCGGCCCCGACAAGCCCGGCGAGTACCGCTCCGACCGCACCCGCGCGAAGTATTACGACGACAGCGAGGCCGAGTACGAGAAGTACTGGCCCGCGAAGGTGATGGCCTCGACCAGCTACGCCGACCACCCCATGCGCGGCATCTTCGTCGCCGGCGCAGAGGACGACCACTTCCGGCCGCAGGTCGAGGACACCGCGACCGCCGCCGAGAACGCCGGCTGGAAGGTCACGTACTGGGCCGTGCCGGGCGAGGGCCACTCCGGGCCGACTCTCACCAAGGGCCTGGCCACGGCTTACAACCAGCTCATCCCGCTCTGGCTGGAGTCGGGCGCGATCACCACCGGCGACCGCTTCCTCTGCCAGCCCGACCAGCCCAACCGCTCCTGCGGGGTGACGCAGGTGACGGCCGTGGCCGGCACGATCGCCATCGTCGACCTGGGGATGCTCGCCGTCTTCCTCAGCGCCCAGCTGCTGCTCTTCTTCGGCAACCGCGGCCGTCGAGTGGTCGAATAGTCCGCCTTCTCGGCCCTTTTCCCGCGACATATCGCCTTCTCGCGCGTCCTGAAGGGACGCTCAGGAAGCGCATAGGCGGGTGAACGGGCGCGCATAAGACCCCTTCCTACGCTCGGTTTCTGCCCCGACGGGCGGGCGCATGGAAGGAACACCCGAATGAAGCGGACTCTCGCGCGGATCAGACCGCGCACCTGGATCATCACGGCGGCCGTCGTGGTCGCGGTCGTCGGGGGTGGGGCTGTCTACTGGTTCGGCTTCGCCCTCCCGGCCCAGGCCACCTCCTCGCAGCCGGCCACCCGGACGGTGCAGGCCAGCACCCAGACCCTGCAGAAGACGGTCAGCGCGACCGGCACGCTGTCGCCGACTGTGTCGGAGGACGTGAACTTCCTCCCCTCCGGCACGGTCACCGCGGTGAACGTCGCCGCCGGGGCGACGGTCACGGCGGGCGAGGTTCTCGCTACGGTCGACACCGTCTCGGCCAACGCGACCCTCCTGCAGGCCAAGGCGGATCTCGCCTCGGCGCAGGCGAAGCTCTCGGACGCGCAGGACGCCTCGACCGGCAGCACCACCGACGTGGCGGCTGTCGCCGCGGCGCAGGCGCAGGTCACCTCGGCCCAGTCGTCCGTCGACACCGCGCAGACCGCGCTCGACGGCACCACCCTGGTCGCCCCGGTCGCGGGACTCGTCACCGCGGTGAACGTCGCGGTCGGCGACGCGGTCACCGGCACGTCCGGCAGCACGAGCAGTTCGAGCAGTTCGGGGTCCGGCGCATCCAGCGGGTCCGGCGGGTCCACGGGCGGCGGCGCGACAGGCGGCACGGGCACGACCGGCAGCGGGACCGGCTCCTCCACCTCCACCTCGACCTCCACCGCGCAGTTCACGATCGTCGGCACCGGGTCGTGGGAGGTCGACCTCACCGTGAGCGCCTCCGACCTGAAGTCGATCGCTAAGAACGACCAGGTCGAGCTCTCCACGTCTGACAACGACTCCTTCTTCGGCACCGTGACCTCCATCGGCCAGCTGCCGTCGACCACGTCCGGGAGCGCCGCCTACCCCGTCGTCGTCTCGGTGACCGGGTCGCCCGAGAACCTCTACGACGGTGTGAGCGTGACGGCCGCGATCGTCTACGAGCGCCGCACCGACGTGCTCACCGTCCCGAGCGCCGCGATCACGACGGCGAACGGGAAATCCACCGTGACGAAGGTCGTCGACGGCAAGGACGTCACCACCGACGTCACCGTGGGTGAGACCTCCGGCACCGTGACCGAGATCACCAAGGGCCTGAGCTCCGGGGACTCGGTGCTCGTCACGGTCTTCACGCCCGGCTCGGGCACCGGCACCGGCGGCTCGACCGGCCAGACCGGGCAGACCGGCCAGCAAGGGCAGTTCCCCGGCGGCGGCGAAGGCTTCACGGGCGGCGGCGAAGGCGGCCAGTTCCCGGGCGGCGGACAGACCGGGAACGGGGGCACCCGCAATGGCTGAGCTCTCGCCCGCCGTCTCGCCCGTCATCGAGCTCACCGGCGCGCGCAAGATGTACCGCAGCGGCAGCATCGAGTTCGAGGCCCTGCGTGGCATCGACCTGCTCATCCACGAAGGTGAGTACGTCGCTGTGATGGGGCCCTCCGGCTCCGGCAAGTCGACGATCATGAACGTGCTCGGCTGCCTCGACGTGCTCTCCGAGGGCGCCTACCGCCTCGGCGGCCAGGATGTGGAGGATCTGGACGAGACCGAGCTCGCAGCCATCCGCAACCAGCGCATCGGCTTCGTGTTCCAGCAGTTCAACCTCCTCCCCTCCCTCTCAGCCCAGAAGAACGTCGAGCTGCCGCTCGTCTACGCCGGGGTCCCGGTGGAGGAGCGCCGCGAGCGCTCCCGGGCCTCCCTCGAACGCGTCGGTCTCGGCGACCGCCTGCAGAACCGGCCGGGTGAGCTCTCGGGCGGCCAGCAGCAGCGCGTCGCCGTCGCCCGCGCCCTCGTCGGCGAGCCGACCCTGATCCTGGCGGACGAGCCGACGGGAAACCTCGACTCTGTCTCGACGGAGGACGTGCTCGCGCTCTTCGACGAGCTGCACGAGGCCGGCCGCACGATCGTGCTGATCACCCACGAGCTGGAGGTCGCCGAGCGGGCCCGCCGCATCGTGCGGGTGCGCGACGGGCAGATCCTCCGCGACGAGGTGAATGCGGCATGAACTGGAACGAGACCCTCCACACCAGCTGGTCGGCCATCCGCGCGCACACCCTGCGCTCGGTCCTGACCGTGCTGGGGATCCTGATCGGGATCGCCGCCGTCATCCTCACGGTCGGCCTCGGCCTCGGCACCCAGAAGGACGTGAGCGCGCAGATCAGCGCCCTCGGCAGCAACCTGCTCATCGTCTCGCCGGGCAGCAGCACCGACTCGAGCGGGGTGCGCGGCGGCTTCGGCTCGGGCACAACGCTGACCCTCTCGGACGCCGACGCTCTCGCGTCGAAGGTCAACGCGCCCGACATCGCGGGCGTCGCGGCCGAGAAGTCGACCCAGACCTCCCTCGTCTACGGCGACACGAACTGGACCACGACGGTGACCGGCGTGACGAGCTCGTGGCTGGACGTGCGGTCGCGGACGGTCGCGCGCGGCGCGTTCTTCACGGCTGCGCAGCAGTCGTCGGGCGCCCGGGTCGTCGTGCTCGGCTCCGAGACGGCGCAGGAGCTCTTCGGCTCCGAGAACGTCGTGGGCCAGTCGGTGACCATCGGCAACACCACCTACAGCGTGATCGGCGTGCTGGCGTCGGCCGGCTCCGACACGTCGAGCAACCTCGACGACGTCGCGATCGTGCCGATGACGACGGCCGCCGACGACGTGATCGGCGGGACGAACACCTCCAGCGTCTCGACGATCTACATCCAGGCCGCCGATGCCGACCGGCTCAGCGCGGCCTACCAGGAGGCGCAATCGGTGCTGCTCAACGCGCACTCCATCACCAGCACCGACGACGCGGACTTCACGATCAGCAGTCAGGACGCCCTGGTCAGCACCGCGACCTCCGTCTACCAGACGCTGACCGTGCTGCTCACGGGCATCGCGGCGCTCTCCCTGCTGGTAGGCGGCATCGGGGTGATGAACATCATGCTCGTCTCCGTCACCGAGCGCACCCGCGAGATCGGGTTGCGCAAGGCGATCGGGGCACCGCCCGCGGCGATCCGCACGCAGTTCCTGGTGGAGGCCGCCATCCTCGGCCTGACCGGCGGCGTGCTCGGCTCGGTGCTGGGCGTGGCCGCGGCACTCGTGCTGCCCGCGCTGATCGGCAGCTCGGTGGTCATCTCGCCCGTCGCGCTCGGCCTCTCCATCGCCGTCTCCCTCGCCATCGGCCTGGTGTTCGGCGTCTATCCGGCAGCGCGCGCCGCGCGCCTGGCCCCCATCGACGCGCTCCGCTCCGAGTGAGCGCCCCCTCTCGTCCCGACCCGCAAGGAGAACCACGATGAAGACATCCACCCGCCGAGCCGCCGCGGTGATCGCCGCCCTCGGCTTCGGCGCCCTCGCCCTCACGGGATGCGCCGCCGCCACGGCGAGCAGCGCCTCCACCACCGCGGCCCCGCAGCAGCAGGGCCAGCAGGGCGGCGGAGGCGTGACCGGCGAGATCGCCGCCGTCGACGGCACCACGCTCCAGGTGCAGTCGACGACCGAGCAGACCGCCGTGACCTACACCGACGCCACCACCATCACACAGCGCGTGACCGCCGCACTCACCGACGTGACGAACGGATCGTGCATCAGCGCGTTCACCGGCGGCACGGGGTCGTCGACCTCCACCTCGTCGTCCTCCTCGACGGCCGCGACGACGGTCTCCATCAGCGCGGCCGTCGACGGCGCGTGCACGGCAGGCGGGTTCGGCGGGATGGGAGGCGGCGGCACACCGCCGACCGGCGCACCCAGCGGGTCGGCCGAGGGTGGCTCCGGCCAGCGGCCCACGGACGCCCCCACCGGTGCGCCCGGCGGCGCGGGCGGCGGTGGCGCGGGCGGCTTCGGCGGCATGACCTCCGGTCTCGTCACCGCGGTCGACGGCTCGACCATCACCGTCACCTCGACGGCGCAGGACGGCACGACCTCCACGAAGACCGTCACGGTCGACGACAGCACCACCTACACGACGACGCAGGCGGCCACCGCGGACGCCCTGACCGCCGGCCGGTGCGTCATGGCCAGCGGCACGGCCGACTCCTCGGGAGGCTACGCGGCGACCGCGCTCGTCGTCTCGGACAAGGGTGCCGACGGCTGCACCCAGGCCGGACCCGGCGGCGGCCGGCCGGGCGGCACGGGAAGCGACTCCGGCACCGGGACCGGCACGAACGGCGGCGGAGCATGAGCCCCGCGACCAAGCGCCCCGCCGCGCGCCGGCGGCGCCGCACCGTCGTGATCGCCTCGGTGGCGACCCTCGCGCTCTGCGCGGTCGGCGGCGGCGTCGCCTGGGCGGCGAGCGGCAACGGCGGCGCGAACTACCGCACCGCCGCCGCCGCGAAGGCGTCGGTCACGCAGACCACCACGCTCACCGGCACCGTCGCCTCGGCGACCCGCCGCGACCTGGCCTTCCAGGTCGGCGGAACGGTCAGCGCCGTCCCGGTCGCGATCGGGGACACAGTCACGGCGGGGCAGACTCTGGCGACGCTCGACACGACCGACCTGGAGGCGGCGGTCACCTCGGCGCAGCAGGCGGTGTCGGATGCCGAGGAGACCCTCGCGACAGACCTCGCGTCGCAGTCGGGGACGAGCACGAGCTCGAGCGCCGGCTCGAGCGCCAGCTCGTCCGGCTCGTCCGGCTCGTCCGGTTCCTCCGGCTCGTCCGCGTCGGGATCCACCGCTTCGTCGGGCGGATCCGGCACCACGACTGCCTCCACCGGCGCGACCGCGGCCGTGCCGAGCACCGGCACCGGGACGGGCAACGGCTCGGGCACCGGGACCGCCGGCGGCTCCTCGTCCGGCGTCTCTGCCGAGACCACCGCCGCCATCGCCGCCGTCACCGACGCGCAGACGAAGCTGCTCGCGCAACTGACGGCCGCCTCCACCGCGCTGACGGACACCGACACCCTCGTCGCCACCAGTTCGACCACGTGCCAACCGTTCCTGGAGGCCGCACTCGACGACGCGACGGACGGCACGGGGACGGGCACGGGGACGGGCACCGACGGTTCCGGCTCCACGACCGACGGCAGCGGCACCTCCGGAACCGACACGTCGGGTGCAGACACGTCGGGAACCGACACCTCGGGCACCGACACGTCCGGCACGTCGACGGACGGCAGCGGCACCGCGACCTCCGGAAGCTCCGGGACCTCCGCGGCCGACCAGCTCCAGGCGGCGAAGGACGCGCTGGCCTCCTGCCAGACCGCGATCACCGCTGCCCTGGCCAGCCAGCAGACCACCACCGACGCGCAGAACGCCGTCACGCCGCTGGCCACGAAACTGGACGACGCCGTCGCCGCGCTGCAGAAGGTGCTCGCGGGCGGTACGACCGGGTCGGGTTCGACCGGAGGTTCGACGGGCTCCGGTTCGACGGGCTCCGGCTCGACAGGCTCCGGCTCCACCGGTTCCGGCTCGACCGGTTCCGGATCGACAGGCGCCGGCTCCACCGGCAGCGGATCGACAGGGACGGGCGCTTCCGGCGGCTCGGGCAGCGGCACGGGCGGCGCCTCCGGCACGGCAGCGACCGGCTCCGGCACCGGCACCACGCAGGTCGCGTCGGCGGCGACCATCGTGGCCGACAACGCCGCGATCGACGCCGCGAAGGCCGCCCTCGCTCTCGCGCAGAGCAAGGTCGCCCTCGCGACGCTCACCAGCCCGGTCTCGGGCACCGTCGCGGCCGTTTCCCTCGCCACCGGCGACGCCGTCTCGGCCGGCTCCACGACGGCGGTCATCTCGGTGATCGGCACCAACGGTTTCGTGGTCGACTCGTCCGTCGGCCTCAGCACCGTCGCCACCCTGGAGGTCGGGCAGAGCGTCGCCGTCACGGTCTCCGGATCGACGAAGGCGCTCGCCGGCACGGTCAGCTCCATCGGCGTCGTCGACACAGCCACCGACTCCTCGACCCCGAGCTACACGGTGACCACGGCCATCACGGATACGAAGGCCGACCTCCTCAACGGCGCGAGCGCCAGCGCGGTCGTCACCATCGCGAAGACGGCCGACGTGCTCACGGTCCCGACCTCCGCCCTCCACCGCGACGGCACGAAGTACACCGTCGATGTGCTGAAAGACGGTAAATCGGTCGCCACCACCGTCACCGTCGGCGCGAAGGGCACCGACCGCACCGAGATCACGAAGGGCCTGAGCACCGGCTCCGAGGTGATCCTGGCGGACCTCACCTCGACGACGACGGGCGACAGCTCGAACTCGTCCACCACCTCCGGAGGGCTCAGTGGCCTGGGCGGCCAGTCCAGCACCTCCGGCGGCCCGGGCGGACAGGGCGGCCCTCCGGCCGGCTTCACCGGAGGCGCCCCCAGCCGCGGCTGACCGGGAGCGAACACGGGGCGGACGTGAGGAGGGCTCGCGTCCGCCCCGATGCGCGTCCGCCCCGATGCGCGTCCGCGGGCGACGCCGCGGTCGCGCGTGCCGCGCCGCGGAACGACTGCGGTCACGAGTGCCGCGCGGCGGGACGCTTGCGGTCGCGCGAGCGGCCGCAAACGTCCCGGGAGGGCGCAGTCGCGGCTCCAGCGGCTGGCCGGCGGGGCCGCCGGCAGGCTGCGCGACCGGCCACGCGAGGCGGTCGCCGGCGCGGTCGCGAGTGCTGCGCGGCGGTACGTTTGCGGTCGCGCGAGCGGCCGCAAACGTACCGGGAGGGCGCAGTCGCGCTGGGCGGGCGGCCGCCGCACCGCGCCACGCGCGCCGTCAGGCGGCGGCGACGGCCTCCCGCGCCGCGGCGAACGCGGCCACGCAGCGCCGTATCTCGTCGTCGGTGTGCGCCGCCGACAGCTGCACGCGGATTCGTGCCTCGCCGCGGGGGACCACCGGGAACGAGAACGCGGTGACGTACACGCCGTGCTTCTGCATCTCGTCGGCGATCCGGCCGGTGAGCGCCGCGTCGTGGAACATGACCGGGACGATGGGATGCTCGCCCGGCAGGAGGTCGAAGCCCGCCTCGGTCATCAGCTCGCGGAAGAGGCGCGCATTGGCGACGAGCTGCGCCCGGAGGTCGTCGGAGCTCTCGAGCAGGTCGAGGGCCGCCAGCGTGCCCGCGACGATCGAGGGCGCCAGCGTGTTCGAGAACAGGTACGGGCGGGAGCGCTGGCGCAGCAGGTCCACGATCTCCTGGCGCGACGAGACGTAGCCTCCGGAGGCCCCGCCGAGCGCCTTGCCGAAGGTGCCGGTGTAGATGTCGACGCGGTCGGCGACGCCGCAGAACTCGGGCGTTCCGCGGCCGTGCTCGCCGACGAACCCGACGGCGTGAGAGTCGTCGACGAAGACCAGCGCGCCGAACTCGTCGGCCAGGTCGCAGATCTCGCGCAGCGGGGCGATGTACCCGTCCATCGAGAAAACGCCGTCCGTGACGATGACCGTGAACCGGGCGCCGGCCTCCCGCGCGGCCTCGAGCTGCGTGCGCAGGTCGTCCATGTCGCGGTTGCGGTAGCGGAACCGCTGCGCCTTCGAGAGCCGGATGCCGTCGATGATCGAAGCGTGGTTGAGCGCATCGGAGACGATCGCGTCCTCCGGGCCGAACAGCGTCTCGAAGACCCCGCCGTTGGCGTCGAAGCACGAGGAGTAGAGGATGGTCGACTCGGTGCCGAGGAACCGCGACACCCGCCGCTCCAGCTCCAGATGCTGCTCCTGCGTGCCGCAGATGAAGCGCACGCTGGCCATCCCGTAGCCCCAGTCGTCCAGGGCGGTCTTGGCCGCATCCCGCAGCGCAGGATGATCGGCGAGGCCCAGATAGTTGTTGGCGCAGAAGTTGAGCACCTCGGCGCCGTCGGCGGTGATCTGCGCCGACTGCGGACCGTGGATGCTGCGCTCGCGCTTGGTGAGGCCCGCGGCCTCGATCTCGTCCAGCTGCGTGGCCAGGTGGTCGCGGAATGTGCCGTACATCAGAGCTCCGTCCAGTCGAGGATGACCTTGCCGCCGCCGGCCGACGCGGCCGCGGCGAACCCCTTCTCCCAGTCCCGGGCGGGGAACCGGTCCGAGACGATCGAGGCGATCGCGTCGTGCAGAGTGGTCGAGGTCTGCAGCATCGCGCCCATCGCGTTCCACGTCTCGAACATCTCGCGCCCGTAGATGCCCTTCAGCGTGAGCATGTGGGTGACGACGATCCCCCAGTCGACCGCGATCTGCTGCGACGGGAGGCCGAGCATCGCGATGCGGCCGCCGTGGTTCATGTTCTCGATCATCTGCGGCAGCGCGGTCGGCGCTCCGCTCATCTCGAAGCCGACATCGAAGCCCTCGCGCATCCCGAGCGCCGTCTGCGCCTCGCGGATGTCGGAGCGGGAGACGTCGACGGTGTAGTCGGCGCCCATCCCCTGCGCCAGAGCGAGCCGCTGTGCGCTGACGTCGGTGCCGACGATGAAGCGGGCGCCCACGTGCCGCGCGACGGCGATCGCCATCAGGCCGATGGGTCCGCAGCCGGTGACGAGCACGTCCTCGCCGACGACCGGGAAGGCGAGCGCCGTGTGCACGGCGTTGCCGAGCGGGTCGAACAGCGCGCCGACCTCGGGCTCGATCGCGCTGTGGTGCACCCAGACGTTCGTCGCCGGAAGCACGAGGAACTCGGCGAACGCGCCGTCCCGCTGCACGCCGACACCCTGGGTGCGGATGCACATCTGACGGCGCCCGGCACGGCAGTTGCGGCACGTGCCGCAGACGATGTGCCCCTCGCCCGACACCAGGTCGCCGACCGCGACGTCGCGGACGAGCGGCCCGACCTCGACGACCTCGCCGAAGAATTCGTGGCCCGGCACCAGCGGGGCGGCGACCGCGGAGGCGGCCCAGTCGTCCCAGCGCTGGATGTGCAGGTCGGTGCCGCAGATCCCGGTGCGCAGGATGCGGATCTTCACGTCCTCCGGCCCGGCCTCGGGCTCGGGGAGGTCGCGGAACTCGAGACCCGGTCCGGCCTCGCTCTTGAACAGGGCTTTCATAGCCACCTTCCTCGTCGACGTCCTTCGTGGGGCGCGTCAAGCGGAGTCGAACGCCCGTCCCCGGCCTCGTGAGCGTGGAGGGAGGAGCGTTTCGCCGCTGACAGCCTAGACCACCTCATCCTGCGCAGCTCCGTCTCTCCGCACCTGCCCGCCGTCGAAGTAGGCGCGCAGTTCCGGGCGCAGTTCGGGCACCGCGAGCAGGCCGCCATCGCCGCGGAGGGAGGCCGTCGCGACCACTCCCGCGGCGACCGCGTTGCGGGCGGCGACCGGGGAGGTGACGGTCGCGCCTCCCTCGCGCACGAAGGTCACGAACTCGTCGATCAGCAGCCGGTCGGCGCCGCCGTGGCCGCCCTCCGCCTCCGGGACGATGAACGTCTCGTCGCCCGGGGCCGCCCCCTCGTGCCGCCGGTTCCACAGGCGCACTTCGGCGCCCGGCTCGTCCCCGAAGTTCTCCAGCCGCCCCTCCGTCCCGATGACGGTGTAGTTGCGCCAGTAGTCGGGCGTGAAATGGCACTGCTGGTAGGAGGCGAGCGCGCCGCCCTCGAGGACGAGGTTGACCTGCGAGATGTCCTCGACATCGACCACCGGGTTGAGCCCTTCCGCCGCGGCCGGCGGCCAGTTGTCGAGGCTGAACCAGTCGTGCATGCGCTCGCCCGACCGGTCCCGCCGGTCCTGGATGCCGCCGTAGACGCTCAGCGAACCGATCGCCTGCACCCGGCGCGAGTAGCCCCCGCCGAGCCAGTGGATGACGTCGATGTCGTGGGCGCCCTTCTGCAACAGCAGTCCCACCGACTTCGAGCGGTCGGCGTGCCAGTCCTTGAAGTAGTAGTCGCCGCCGTTGCCGACGAAGTGGCGGCACCAGACGGCCTTGACCTCCCCGATCCGCCCCTCGTCGATGAGCCGCCGCATCAGCGTGATCACCGGCATGTGCCGCATGTTGTGGCCGACGTAGAGCCGTGAGCCCGTGCGGTACGCCGCCTCCAGGATGCGGTCGCAGTCGTCGATCGAGATCGCGAGCGGCTTCTCGCAGAACACGGCGACGCCGGCCTCCAGGGCGGGGACCGCCACGTCCGCGTGACGGTCGTCGGGGGTGAGGACCATCACGGCATCCACCCCGGCGGCGAGCAGCTCGCTCAGGCTCGCGGTGACGAGCGCGTCGGGGAAGGCCTCCGCCGCCTCCGCCCGCGATCGTTCGCTGAGATCGCAGACCGCGACGACGCGCGATCCGCCCCCCGGCCGATGGGCCTCCCGAGCGAGATGACCCCGCAACCCGAAGCCGACGACACCGATTCTGACGTCCACGAACACTCCTCACGTGACACAGGGAAAGAAAGTACTGAAGGAAAAGAAGGGAGGGCGCGGCGCCGACTCAGCCGGCCGTCGACGCGCGCACGAACAGGTCCCACTCGAAGGTGTGCAGCTCGCCACCACCCGGTTCGGCGGCCGCACCGAGCGCGCGGTCCACGATGATCCGCGCCTGCCGCCGGTAGAAGTCCGCCGGCCCGACCGTGGAGAGCCCCGGCTCGACCAGCTCCGCGTCGGGGGTGTTCCCGACTCCGATCACGGCCACATCCTCCGGTACCCGCAGGCCCAGCCGGTGCGCCGCGATCTCGACGGCGATCGCCGCGAAGTCCGTCGTCGCGTAGATCGCCGTGGGCCGGTCGTCCCGCGAGAGCAGGTCCACCGCCGCGCTGAACGCGCTGGCCTGGGTGTCCTCGAAGAAGGCGACCCGGTCCTCGCGGATCGGGAGGCCGCGCCGCAGCAGGGCGTCCCGGTACACCGAGTAGCGCGACTCCCCCGTCGACTCGTAGGACGGACTCGTGGTGAGGCAGCCGATCTCGGTGTGCCGCTCCAGCAGGTGCGCGACCGCCAGCCGGCAGCCCGGGATGGCGTCCGAGCGGATGACGTCGAAGCCGTCCGGCTCCAGCCGCTCGTCGAAGACCACGAGCCGCTGCCCGCTCTCGACCAGCGCCGCCAGCCTGCGCTGCGCCTCCACCCGGTCGGCACCGAGACCGTCGATGTAGACCACATCCGCCCGTTGCGCCTCCGACGCCGCGAACCAGTCGCCGTCGGCCAGGATCATGGTCGTGAGCCGATGCTCGTTCGCCGCCTCGTTGACCGCCGCCGCGACCGCCAGCGACCAGGGGTCGCTCAGCATGTGCAGCGAGAGGTGGACCAGCCCGGTGCGACCCGTACGTACGGCACGGGCCGAGGTGTTCGGCCGATAGCCGAGCCGCTCGACCGCATCGCGCACCCGCTCGACCGTCGCCTCGCTGACCCCGGGTCCTCCGCCGGAGCGACCGGAGAGCACGTACGACACCGTCGCCGTCGAGACCCCGGCCTCCTGGGCGACCGCCTTCATCGTGGGACGCCCGGGCTCCCGCTTCGCCTGCTCCGCCATACCGAGAACTCATCCCTTCGATCCCGAGAAGGCTATCCCCTGGATGAACTGCTTCTGGAGGAAGAGGAAGGTGATCAGCATCGGCAGGGCGGCGAGCAGCGCACCCGCCATCAGCACCGGGTAGTCGGTGCCGTGCAGGCCGACCAGCTGGGACAGCCCGACGGACAGCGGCATCCTGCTCGGATCGGTCGTCACCACGAGCGGCCAGAGCAGATCGTTCCACGACCACAGCACCGTGAAGACGGTCAGCGCGATGATGCCCGGCTTCGCGAGCGGGAGCATGATCCGCCAGAAGATCTGCCAGACGTTCGCGCCGTCGATGCGCGCCGCCTCCTCCAGCTCGGCCGGCATCGACAGGAAGAACTGCCGCATCAGGAAGGTGCCGAACGCGCTGAACAGGCCGGGGAGGATGAGGCCCTGCAGCGAGTTGAGCCAGCCCAGGGACTGGATGATCTCGTACTGCGGCAGCAGGTACAGCTGCGACGGCACCATCAGCACCGAGAGGAACAGCACGAACAGCGCGTTCCTGCCCCGGAACGGGATGCGCGCGAACCCGTACCCGGCCATCGTGCACAGCACGACCTGGCCGAGCGTCCTCCCGAGCGTGAGCACCACGGAGTTGACGAACATCAGCACGAACGGCATCGAGTCGAAGACCTTCGCGAAGTTGCCGAACTCCCACGGGCTGGGCAGCAGCTGCGGCGGCACCTGCACCGAGCCGGTGAAGGTCTTGAACGCGGTCAGCACCTGCCATACGAACGGGAAGACCATCACCACGGCTCCGAGCACGAGCAGGCCATGCACCAGCCAGGGCTGACGCCGCTTGACGTCATTCATAGTGCACCCACTTCTTCTGGAGCCGGAACTGCACGATGGTCAGCCCCAGGATGATGATCAGCAGCAGGAACGCGATCGCCGCCGCGTAGCCGCGGTCGTTGTCGATGAACCCGGCCTGGAAGAAGAGGTAGACGATCGTGCGGGTGTCCGGCAGGGCCGGGTTCGTGCGCCCGATCATCAGGTACACGAGGTCGAAGACCTGCAGCGACCCGATCACGTTGATCACGCTCACGAAGAAGATGCTCGGGCTGAGCATCGGCACCGTGATCGAGAAGAACTTCCGGATCGGTCCGGCGCCGTCGAGCGACGCCGCCTCCATCAGCGTGTCCGGGATGCCCTGCAGACCGGCGAGGAAGATCACGATGTTCGTGCCCAGCCCCGCCCAGATGCCCACCAGCGCCACCGCGTACAGGGCGGTCGCCGGGTTGGTCAGCCAGCTGCCGCCCTGGATGCCGACCACGTGCAGCGCCTGGTTGAGGATGCCGTAGTCGCCGTTGTAGAGCATCTTCCACACCAGCGCGATCGCCGCCGGCATCGTGACCACCGGCAGGAAGTACAGCATCCGGTAGACGCTCCTCCCCTTCAGCCCCGCCGTGTTGAGCAGGGCGGCGATGGCCACGGCCAGCGGGATGCCGACCAGCGCGATCAGCATGTAGATCGCCGTGTTGATCAGGGCCCGGCCGAGTGCCGGGTCCTCCGCGAGCCGCGCGTAGTTCTCCAGGCCGGCGAACGCCGACCCACCGAACGGTCCCGACTGGGTGAACGAGAGGATGAACGTGCGGACCGTCGGCCAGAGGTAGAAGACCAGGAGCCCGAGCGCGGTGGGCCCGATGAAGAGCAGCGCCCACCACGGCGAGGCGAAGGGTCCCCGCCGGCGACGGAGAGCGGTCGTCGCGGTCACCGGCTACTTCTTTTCCTTGTCGAGCGAGGCCTGCATCTTCTCGGCCAGTGTCGCGAGCCCTTCCTCGGGCGTGATGCTCAGTGCCCACACCTGCGACAGCGTCTGGTCCTGGACGGTCACCCACGCCGCCGTGTTGATGGAGGCGGGATACGGCACGGCCGTGTCGAGCGCGTCCGTGAAGACGCCGAGGTCGAACGACGGGTACGAGTCGATCCAGGCCTGCTGGGTCCCGTCGTAGGCGGGGATGACGGCGCCGCTGCTCGCCTGGATCTCGGCGGCCTCCTTGCCGGACGCGAAGGCGGCGAACTTCTTCGCGGCGTCCAGGTGCGGCGACTTCGCGTTCGCGACGTTCGCCAGGCCGTGCACCACCGACTGGTTGCCCGTCGGGCCGGTCGGGAGCGGTGCGACGCCCACGTGGTCCTTGATCGTGGCGTCCTGCCCGAACTTGTTGGCGCTCCACGAGCCGGACCAGTACATCGCGACCTTGCCCGAGAGGAAGGCGTCCTCCGGCGGGGTGTCGGTCATCTGCTGCTGGGTGGGCGAGACGCCGTCCGTGATCTGGTCGACCCAGAATCGGATGCCCTCGAGGGCCTCGGGCTCGCCGTAGCCGGTCTTCGTCCCGTCGTCGTCGATCACATATCCACCGGCCTGCGCGATGGTGTTGTAGTAGTTCTGCTGGTCGTTGAGCGCTGCGGCCGAACCCCAGACACCGGCCTCGGGGTTCGTCAGCGCCTTCGCCGTCGCGAGGTAGTCGTCCCAGGTCCAGCCCGCCTTCGGGTACGCCACGCCGGCCGCGTCGAAGAGAGCCTTGTCGTACCAGACCCCGATCGTGTCGAAGTCCTTGGGGACGCCGTAGAGCTTCCCCCCGTAGGTGTAGATGTCGGTCAGCCCCTCCGAGTACTTCGACGTGTCGACGCCGTCGAGCGGAGCGAGCACGCCGTTCGACGCGTAGAGCTTGCTGTTGGGACCGTTCATCCAGAACACGTCCGGGGCGCTGCCGCCCGTGACGGCCGTCTGCAGCTTCGTCCAGTACTGCGAGAACGGCGTGACCTGGATCTTCACCGAGACCCCCGGGTTCTCCTTCTCGAACGCGTCCGCGATCTTCTGCATCGCGGGCTTCTGCACCTGATCCCAGATGCCGTACTGGAGGGTGACGTCGCCGCCTCCTCCTCCCTCCGACGAGCAGGCCGCCAGGCCCGTCACGGCGAGGGCGGCCGCCGCCAGCAGGGCGGCGAGGCGTGAGCGGTTGTGGTGTCGAGGCATCCGTCTTCTCCTTTGAACAGCGGGTCCCGCCTCGGGCGTTACAGTGTTGTTAACCGATTAACCCGAATCGATTAACAAGACCATATTGCTCGGGCTTAAACGCGTCAAGCATTCGATCACTCCGGGTGCGCGACCGCGCTGCCGGCGATAGAGTCCCCTCATGAAGCGCGCACTGATCGTGATCGACGTGCAGAACGAATACGTCGACGGCAACCTCCCCATCTGCCACCCGGATCTGATGACCTCCATCCCGAACATCGAGGTCGCCATGGATGCAGCCGCCGACCACGGCGCCGCCCTCGTGATCGTGCAGCACATCGAGGACGAGGGCGCACCGGTCTTCGCCCGTGGCTCGCACGGCGCGGCCCTGCACGAGTCCGTCGCCGACCGCACGCCGGACCACCTCGTCACCAAGACCGACGTGTCCGCCTTCCGCGGCACCGACCTCGAGGAGTGGCTGCGCGCCGGCGGCTACGACACGGTCACGATCGCGGGATTCATGACGCAGCACTGCTGCGCCGGCACCGCCCGGGATGCGCACGCGCTCGGCTTCACCGTGGAGTTCCTCTCCGACGCCACCGGCACCCTCGACCTCGTCAACGCGGCCGGCTCCATCTCGGCGGACGCCCTGCACGTCAGCGTGCTGGTCACCATGGACTCCGAGTTCGCCGCCGTCGCCACCACCGAGGAGTGGACGCTCGCGGTGGAGGCCGGCGACAGCCTCCCTGTCTCGAACCTCTGGGACAGCACCGGCCACGCGCGGGTGCCGGGAAAGCACTCCGAGCTGCACAAGCTCATGCGCGAGGTGCGCGCCGGGATCGACCGCGACATCGCCGCGGAGGAGTCGCACGAGCTCCGCAACACCCTGTACGTCGGGCAGGGCGGGTCGGCGTCGCTCTGACCCTCCCGACATTTGTGCCAAATGTCGTGAAAGCGCCGCCCAAAGTCGACATTTGGCACAAATGTCCGCGCGCGCCTACCCCGCGAACGACATCAGCGCGTTGACGACGAGGGTCCCGAGCACGGAGATCACGCCCGAGCCGCTCACTCCGAGGGCGATCGCCGCCGGGATCGTCCCGCGCCGGCCGACCAGCGCGACGACCGCGATCGCGATGACCACCAGATCGAGCACGACGCCGAACGTGACGGAGACCCCGGAGAACAGCGCGAACGACGCGCTCGAGTAGTGCGTCTGCAGCAGGAACTGCCGCTGCAGCACCTGCGCAAGGAGGCCGGCAAGCAGGCCGAACGCCGCGATGCCGAGCGCGACGGAGCCGAGGACGGGGGAACGGCGCCGGGGAGGGGCCGACGGCGGCGGCGCGTACGTCACCTGCGGCTGCTGCGGCGACTCCTGCTGCTGCGACTGGTGCTGCTGCGGCGGCGTCGGGAACGTCGGCTGGAACGGCGACTGCTCGGACATGATCTGGATCCCCCCGGTCGAGACTCTGCGTGGTCAGGCCTCGACTCTATCCCCGCCTCCGGAGGGGCCCTACGCCTCGTCGAGCTGCCCGACCTCGTAGGAGCCGCCTGGCATCTTGATCATCACGTTCATGCGGTTGAACGCGTTGATGAGGGCGATCTGCGCGACGAGTGCCGCGAGCTGCTCGGTGTCGAAGTGGGAGGCGGCCGCCTCCCACACCGCGTCGTCCACGCCGTTGCCGTCGGCCAGGCGCGTGCCCTGCTCGGTGAGTTCCAGGGCGGCGCGCTCGGCGTCGGTGAACACCGTCGTCTCGCGCCACGCGGCGATGAGACTGAGTCGCAGGGCGGTCTCCCCCGCCTGGACGGCCTCCTTCACGTGCATGTCGAGGCAGGCGCCGCAGCCGTTGATCTGACTGGCGCGGATGTCGACCAGGCCCTCGATCGTCAGCGGCAGCGTCGACTGTCGGATCACGCGGTTGGCCGAGACGATGTATTTGACGAACTTCGGCGTGATCGCGGCGGCGTACATGTTGAATCTGGGTCCCACGGTGATCTCCTTTTCAATCGGACTCACCGGGTAGACGGATCCGCGGGCTCAGATGTAACAGCCGGGGGCGCAACCGCTATCGTGGCCTGTCGTTCCGGACGGAGGAGCGAGTCGACCTGCACGATCCGGCCGTCGACGACGACGCACGCCATGACGGCCAGGGGCGTGCCATCCTCCCGCCACGCCATCACGCCCGGCATGCCGTCCACATCGACGCGGCGCGCGACGGTCTTGGTCCGCCGACCGAGCGCCGCGTGCCGGGCGAGCTCGCTCGCTCCGAGGCGCACCGTCACCCCACGCGGCGTGTGGACTCGCCACACCACGTCGGGGTCGAGCACGCGCAGCAGGGCGTCGAAGTCACCCTCGCGCGCCGCCGCGAGGAACGCATCCACGACCTCCCGTTGCCGCCGGCGATCGCTGGGCGGCTCCGCACCCCGCACTTTGCGTCGTGCACGGCTGCCGAGCATCCTCGCCGCGTCGGGCGACTTGCCCAAGATGCGGGCGATCTCGTCGAACGGCACCGCAAAGGTGTCGTGGAGGATGAACGCCAGCCGCTCGTCCGGGGTCAGGGACTCCAGCACCATCAGCAGGGCGACGCCGATCGTGTCGCTGAGCTCGGCGCGGCCTTCGGGATCGTCGACGTCGTCGGAGACCAGCCACTCGCGGCCCGGCTCCTCCCACGGGGTCTCGCCCTTGGCGCGTCGGGATCGCAGCATGTCGAGGCAGACCCGGCCGACGACCGTGCTCAACCAGCCGGAGAGGTTGTCGATGGAGTCCGGGTCCTGCCGGGACAGGCGGAGCCACGCCTCCTGCACCGCATCCTCGGCGTCCGTGCGCGACCCCAGCACGCGTGCGGCCAGCCCGGTCAGGCGGCCGCGCTGCGCTTCGAAGGCCTCGCTCGTCGCGCTCTCGTCCATCGTGGTGCCCCTCTCGTCCGCACTCTACGAGAGGGAGACGATCCGGCGCGCGAAAACGTAACACCCCCTGCGAGATTTGGACCAAATGTGGCGAAAGCGCGCGCCAAAGCCGACATTTGACACGAATGTCGGCGGGGTCGCCGCCCCACGGAGCGCCATCGCGGAAGCAGCTCCCGCGAGTCGGGTTTCAGGCTTCGATCTTCTTCGCGGCCAGACTTGCCGCGTATGCAGCTGCGCCTGTCCCACAAAAGGTCAGCGCAACGCCTGCAGCAAGCAGGATCATCGACGATGCCTCCGAGTCCACACTGAGCGCAATGATCTCGAGAGGGAGCACCAGCAGCACCGTGATACGCGATGGCCACACGGCAGCTTCGTGCCCACGCTTCCAGGACGCGGCGTTCTTTCGAACTTCGTGAGTTCTGATGCCCACCACCGAATTCCGCCGCAGCTTCCCTCTGGCAGGGAGCTCGACGACCACATCGGCAGCGATGACTACGACAATGATCACGGGCGCCATCAATATCATGAGAGTTCTCCCGCGCAGGAGGCTCCATTGTGTGTAGTACGGATATTTATGACCATACGGTAAATTTTAGATTCGAACAACGGTCTTGACGCCCTAGGGGCAGCGAAAGGCCGGCACCCTCAACGGATACCGGCCGAAAAGTCGAAAGCCGCCTACTGCTCCAGCGGCCGCCAGACGACCAGCTGCGTACTGCGACGCACGCGGGTGCCGGCGCGCAAGGAGACGACCTCGCCCTCGGAACCGGCGGCGAAGACGCGGCGGCCCGGGCGGTTGAGGAGCTCGTCGGCGAGGGCCGACTCGAGTTCGCGGACGCGCGCGTGGAGCGAGCCCACCTGGTCTTCGAGCTCGATGATGCGGCGGATGCCCTCGAGGCTGACGCCCTCGGCTCCGAGCCGCGCGATCTCCTGCAGCTTCTCCACGTCGCGCATGGAGTACCGGCGCGACTTGCCGGCCGTCCGGCTGGGGCTGACGAGCCCCAGCCGGTCGTACTGGCGGAGGGTCTGCGGGTGCATCCCGGCGAGCTCGGCCGCGATCGAGATGACGAAGACCGGGGTGTTCTCGTCCATGGTCAGCCTCTGGCCTTCGCGAGAAGGTCCTCTCGGGGGTTCTCGTCGGGGAGTCTCGCGGCGAACGCCTCCAGAGCCTCCTTCGCCTCAGCGGAGAGGTGCGACGGGACGGCGACCTGGACGACGGCGAGCAGGTCGCCGGTGCCCTTCGACGTCTCCACGCCGCGGCCCTTCACGCGCAGCACGCGTCCGCTCGGGGTGCCGGGCGCGACGCGGAGCTTGACCGGGTCGCCGCCGAGGGTCGGGACCTCGATGGTGGCGCCGAGGGCCGCCTCCGCGAAGGTGACCGGGACGGTCACGCGCAGGTTGAGGCCGTCGCGCTCGAAGACGGGGTGCTTGCGCACGGTGACGGTGAGGACGATGTCGCCGGGCTCGCCGCCGTCCGGGCTGGGCTGCCCTTTGCCGCGCAGCTTGATCTTCTGGCCGTCGGAGACGCCGGCCGGGATCTTCACCTTGAAGGGCTTGCCGTCGGCCGACTGGAGGCTGATGGTCTCGCCGCGCGTGGCGGTGAGGAAGTCGATGGTGGTGTGCGCGGTGACGTCGCGGCCACGGGTCGGTCCGCCGTATCCGCGGTAGCCGCCGGACGAGCTGCCGAAGCGCCCGTTGCCGAAGAGGCCGCCGAACACGTCGTCGAAGCCGCCGTTCTGGCCGCCGCCCTGCTGGAAGGTGTAGCCGCGCTGCTGACCGCCGGCGCCGCCGCCGAACATGCCGCCGAAGACGTCGTCGAAGCCGCCCTGCCCGGCCGAGCCGGGAGCCGTGAAGCGGGCTCCGCCTCCCATGGCGCGGATCTGGTCGTACTCCTTGCGCTCCTCGGCGTCGCTGAGCACGGAGTACGCCTCGCTGACCTCCTTGAACTTCGCCTCGGCAGCGGCATCACCGGGGTTGGAGTCCGGGTGGTACTTGCGGGCGAGCTTGCGGTAGGTCTTCTTGAGGTCCGCTTCGCTGACGTCCTTGGAGACGCCGAGGACCTTGTAGAAGTCCTTGTCGAACCAGTCCTGGCTAGCCACGACGCCTCCTTTCGATCGTGATGGTCGTGGATGAAGTCTGCATGATGTCCGCACGGCGGGCGGCCGGAACGGCGGGACCGTGGCCCCGCCGCTCCGCCGTGCCGTGCATCCGGTCGATCAGGCCGGGACCGCGACGACGACCTTCGCCACTCGGACGGTGGTCGAGCCCAGGCGGTAGCCGGTCTCGACGACGTCCGCGACAGTGTCGACCGTCACGCCCGGGGTGGGCTGCTGGAAGATCGCCTCGTGGATCTGCGGGTCGAAGGGTTCGCCCTTCTCGCCATAGGGGGTGAGGCCGAGCCGCTCGACGTTGGTGCGCAGCTTGGCCGCGATGGTCGCGAACGCGCTGCCCTCGGTGAGGTCGCCGTGCTTCTCGGCGCGCTCGAGGTCGTCGAGCACCGGGATGAGGCCCTTGACGGCCTCGCTCACGGCGCGCTCGCGCTCGACCTCGCGGTTGGCCTCCGTGCGCTTGCGGTAGTTCGCGTACTCCGCGGTGACCCGCTGGAGGTCGGCGAGCCGCTCCGCCGCGAGCGCGTCGGACGTGGTCTGGCCGGAGAGGACGTCCAGGTCGTCGTCCGACAGGACGGGACCCTCCTCGGCGGCCGGGCCGACGTCGACGAGCTCCTCGTGCGACAGGTCGTGCTCGGACTGCTCCTCGCGCTCGGGGTCGGGCTCGCCCGATCCCGGAGCGCCGGGGTTCTGGTCCGACATGATTACTTCTTCTCCTCGTCCTCGACGACCTCGGCGTCGATGACGTCCTCGTCGGAGGACTCACCCGCCTGCTCGCCCTGAGGGGCGTCCGCCTCGGGAGCCGCGGCGTCGGCCTGGCTGGAGGAGTAGATGGCCTCGCCGAGCTTCTGCTGGCTCGCGCTCAGCTTCTCGAACGCGGTCTTGACGGCCTCGTCGTCCTCGCCGGCCAGAGCCGTCTTCAGCGCGTCGACGTCGCCCTGGACCTCGTTCTTGACGTCCTCGGGGAGCTTGTCCTCGTTGTCCTTGATGAGCTTCTCGATCTGGTAGACGAGCTGCTCGGCCTGGTTGCGG
This sequence comes from Leifsonia naganoensis, assembly GCF_013410615.1. NCBI lineage: Bacteria > Bacillati > Actinomycetota > Actinomycetes > Micrococcales > Microbacteriaceae > Leifsonia > Leifsonia naganoensis. The sequence continues at coordinate 2,143,611 of NZ_JACCHJ010000001.1, read as the reverse complement.
GTCTCGGCGGACTCGCGGCGCTTCTTGTCCTCCGCCGCGTGCTCCTCGGCCTCGCGCACCATGCGCTCGATGTCGTCCTTCGGCAGGCTCGAGCCGCCGGTGATCGTCATCGACTGCTCCTTGCCGGTGCCCTTGTCCTTGGCGGACACGTGCACGATGCCGTTCGCGTCGATGTCGAAGGTGACCTCGACCTGCGGGATGCCGCGGGGGGCCGGGGCGATGCCGGTGAGCTCGAAGGTGCCGAGTGGCTTGTTGTCGCGGGTGAACTCGCGCTCGCCCTGGAAGACCTGGATCGCGACGGACGGCTGGTTGTCGTCGGCCGTGGTGAAGGTCTCGCTGCGCTTGGTGGGGATGGCCGTGTTGCGCTCGATGAGCTTGGTCATGATCCCGCCCTTGGTCTCGATGCCGAGGGACAGCGGGGTGACGTCGATGAGGAGGACGTCCTTGCGCTCGCCCTTCAGGACACCGGCCTGCAGCGCGGCGCCGACGGCGACGACCTCGTCCGGGTTGACGCCCTTGTTGGGCTCCTTGCCGGTCTCCTGCTTGACGAGCTCGGAGACGGCCGGCATACGCGTCGAGCCGCCGACGAGCACGACGTGCGCGATGTCGCCGACCTTGATGCCGGCCTCACGGATGACGTCCTGGAACGGCTTCTTGGTGCGGTCGAGGAGGTCGCTGGTCATCTGCTCGAACTGGGCGCGGGTGAGCGTCTCGTCGAGGTTGGCCGGGCCGTTCTCGGTGAGCGAGAGGTAGGGCAGCTGGATGCTGGTCGACATGCTCGACGACAGCTCCTTCTTGGCCTGCTCGGCAGCCTCCTTCAGGCGCTGCTTCGCGATCTTGTCGCCCGAGACGTCGACACCGGTGGTGTCCTTGAACTTCTTGATCAGCCAGTCCACGACACGCTGGTCCCAGTCGTCGCCGCCGAGGCGGTTGTCGCCGGCGGTCGAGCGGACCTGGATGGTCGAGAAGTCGTCGTCCTTGCCCACCTCGAGGAGGGAGACGTCGAAGGTTCCACCACCGAGGTCGAAGACGAGGATGAGCTCGTCCTCCTTGCCCTTGTCGAGGCCGTACGCGAGTGCGGCGGCGGTGGGCTCGTTGATGATGCGGAGCACGTTGAGGCCCGCGATCTCACCGGCCTCCTTGGTGGCCTGACGCTCGGCGTCGTTGAAGTAGGCCGGGACCGTGATGACCGCGTCGGTGACGGTGTCGCCGAGGTACTGCTCCGCGTCGCGCTTCAGCTTCTGCAGGATCCGGGCCGAGATCTCCTGGGCGGTGTACTTCTTCCCGTCGATCTCCTGGGTCCAGGTGGTGCCCATGTGGCGCTTGACGGACGAGATGGTGCGGTCGACGTTGGTGACCGCCTGGCGCTTCGCGGTCTCGCCGACGAGCACCTCGCCATCCTTGGTGAACGCGACGACGGACGGGGTGGTGCGGAAGCCTTCCGCGTTGGCGATGACCGTGGGCTCGCCGCCCTCGAGCACCGAGACGACGGAGTTGGTGGTTCCGAGGTCGATACCTACTGCACGTGACATATGTGCTTTCTCTCCTTTGTTGCTGGTCTGCGTATTCGCTGGCCGATGAAAATCTTGGGTCGAGAGTTGAGCCCCGACGACTCAACACTGCCACCCGGGGTGGAATCGTGTCAAGCCGCGAACCCAAAACTTGAGTACACATGACTCAACTTTCAGGTGGGTCACAGTATTCCGGGCTCGGCGGATTCGTTCGACGGTTTCGGGTCCGGCAGCCGCCGCATCCGCAGGGCGTTGCCGATGCCGAGCAGCCCCGCCACGAGTGGGACGAGCAGGGCGATCTGGAGGGCGAGCGGACGCGCTTCCGTGTTGATGCGGACGACCTCCTCGCGCACCGGTTGCGGCTCGCCCGCCAGCAGCTCGGCGAGGCTCGTGTTCGACATCAACTGGGCGTCCTCCTCGAGCACGGCGGCGATCTGCTGCTTGTCGTCCGACGGGAGGACGGTGCTCGCCTGGGTCATCGACCCGAAAGTCGCGGCCAGCGTCGAAAGCATGATCGCCCCCGCGAACGCCAGGCCGAACGACAGCCCGAAGGAGCCGGCGGCGGAGTTGACCCCGGCGGCCTCGCTGACGCGCTCGTCCGAGATCGGCGAGAGCGTGTAGTTGTTGAGCTGCGAGACCAGCAGGCCCAGCCCGCATCCCGAGACGATGAGCGGCAGCGTGAGGTACCACCCCGAGGTGGCGATCGGCACGAGCAGGATGACGACGGCGATCCCGACGACGACCAGGGCGAACCCCCAGAGGATGAGCGTCGACGGCCGCCGCTTCAGCCCGCGGCCCGCCAGGAGCGCGACGGCGAACATGCTCAGCGAGAGCGGTGCGATCGAGAGCCCCGCCCAGAGCGCGTTGTACTCGAGCACCATCTGCAGGTAGATCGGCAGGGCGATCATCGTGCCGCCGAGGGCGATCTGCTGCAGCAGCTGCCCCGACGCACCGGCCTGGAACAACCGCGACCGGAATAGCGCGGGGTCCAGGAGGACGGGCTTCGCGCGCCTGCTGCGCCAGCGCAGCCAGAAGACCAGCCCGGCGAGCGCCGCCGCACCGAGCAGGATGAGCGCCAGCACCCGGTCGCCGCCCTCCTGCCAGACCAGGATGCCCGTGACGATGCCGCCCATCCCGACCACGGAGAGCAGCGCCCCGACCAGATCGATCGACCGCGAACCCGTGTACGGGACGTCCTTCACCAGCCCGATGCCGGCCAGCACCACCGCGATGATCACGGCTTCGAGCAGGAACCCGACCCGCCAGGAGAGGAACGTCGTGATGAACCCGCCGAGCAGGGGCCCGACCGCGGCGGCGATCGCCGCCGACGCCCCGACGAGGGCGTAGACCCGCTTCTGGTGGTCGCCGGCGAAGTTGCCGTGGATGAGGGACTGCATGGCGGGCAGCAGGAGCGAGGCGCCGATCCCGCCGATGATCGCCCAGAAGATGATGACGGCGGCGAGGTCGCGCGCGAGGGTCATCGCGATCGCGCCGGCCGCGTAGCCGAGCAGGCCGAGCACATACGCGAGCTTGCGCCCGATCAGGTCGCCCGTCTTGCCGCCGATCAGGATGAACGCGGCCGACACCAGCGCCTCCAGCGCGATCGCGCCCTGCACCCCGCTGACCGTCGTCCCGAGATCGCGCACCACGGCGGAGATGGACACGTTCATCAGGGAGGTGTCCACCACGAGCACGAACATCGCCATCGCGAGCAGGATGGCGAGCCGAGCGTTGAACGGCGCCGAAGCGCCGGAGCCGCCGGTCATGCGCACATGAGAGCACAGCGCCCGCGGGTTTGGGTAGCCCGGACGTCGCCGTCAGCCGCCTCCGGCTACACCACGCGGTCGTTGCCCCCGTCCACGGACAGGTGGGCGCCGGTCGTCGCCGGGAGGCCCGTGATGAACGTGAGCACCGCCTCCGCAACCGAAGCGCTCGTGACCTCGACGCCCAGAAGGTTCCTGGTGCGGTACTCCTCGACGGTGAGCCCATAGTGAGCGGCGCGCACGGCGAGAAGCCCGGGCGTCCAGATCGCCGTGTCGAAGACGGCGTCGGGTTCCACCTGGTTCACGCGGATGCCGTCGGCGGCCCACTCCAGCGCCGCCACCCGGGCGAGCTGCGCAGCCGCGGTCTTGCTGGCGGAGTACGCGGCGGCTCCCGGGCCGGGCGCCGCGACGTTCTTGGTCGACACAAGCACCACACGGCCGCCGCGCGGCGCGACGGCGAGCAACGGGTGCGCAGCCCGCAGAGCCCGTGCCACGGCGCCGGCGTTGACCCGCATCGCCCGCTCCCAGACGTCGTCCGCGAGGGTGGCGAGGGACTCGCCGGCGGGGAAGATCCCGGCGGCGATCACGAGTGCGTCGAGACCGCCGAACTCCCGTGCCGCCGTCTCGACGGCGGCGTCGAGGACGTCGGGCTCCGCCACGTCGCCGACGATTCCACGCCACGACGGACCGCGGAAGACATCGGTCACGGTCGGGCTGAGGTCGACGCCGACGACCGACGCGCCCTCGGCGAGCAGTGCCGCAGCAGTCGCCCGGCCGATTCCGGACGCGGCGCCGGTGACGAGCGCGACCTCGCCGTCGAGTGGACGGGCGCGGGCGCCGGAGCGCAGGCGCGCCTGCTCGAGCTCCCAGTACTCGATGTCGAAGCTCAGGGCCTCGTCGAGCGAGCGGTAGCCGGCCTGCCGATCGGCCGCCTCCACGATGTCCATGGTGTGCAGGGCGATGTCGTGCACGGCGTCGGCGGCGGAGCGGGAGACGCCGGCGGTCAGCAGGCCCAGCTCGGCGTCGAGGACGACCCGTGGGGCAGGATCGATCGGCTCGATCGGGCCGGGGACACTGTCGCGGTGCGCACGCACATAGCGGGCGTAGTCGGAGGCATAGGCGGCCACGTCGCGGCCGACGAGTGGAGTGCGCTTCGTGCGGATGACGTGCTCGGGGGTCGCTGTGCCACGGGAGGTCGCCTCCCGGAGATCCGGTCGCTGCGCGTACCGCAGAGCACGCGACGATGCCGACTGCCGCACGACCAGCGGCCTGCCTGCGGCCAGGGAGAGATCGCGCCGGAGTTCGGCGATGGCCTCGACCGATCCGGCCCGCTCGACCGGCGCCCCTGGATCGCCCCAGCGCGGCGAACCGGCGTCAGCCGATGCCAGGGTCACCAGCTCGAGGTGGCGGCGCAGGGCCTCGTCGGCGTCGTCGGCGAACGTGAACAGACCGTGGTTGGCCAGCACCAGGGCGTCGGCCCCGTGAAGGTCCGCGTCGGCGACGGCCCGCGCGAGCGGGAATCCCGGCATGACGTACGGCAGCACCGCGACTCGGTCGCCGAGCACGCGCGCTGCGCGGTCGACACCGTCCGGCTGATCGGTGAGGGCGACCACGGCGTCCGCGTGCGAATGGAGGACGACCCGGGCCGGGAGATGGGCGTGCAGCAACGCCTCGATGGACGCCGTCGGCGCGGAGGAGTTGAGCGATGCCTGCCGCAGCTCGTTCACCATCTCGCTGTCGGTCAGCTCGTCCAGCCCCAGCAGGCGCTGCAGGCGCTCACGTCGTAGCGGGGCGAATCCGGCCGGCTCGATCGAGCCGAGGTCCCAGCCGCTCCCCTTTACCAGCACGAGCTCGACCTCGTCTCCGATCGCATCGCTGCCGGTCGCCTTGATGGAGGTGTTGCCGCCGCCGTGCAGCACGAGGGAGGGGTCGGCTCCGAGCGTGCGGGAGACCCGGGTGATCTCCGCCAGTGCGGCATCCACCCCAGGACCGTATGGCGAGCCGATCATCGGGCCAGCTCCGTCCACACGGATCCCATCGCGGCGAGCGCGCGGTCGAACCGCTCTGCTTGTCGCCGGTAGGCCTCTCGGTCGGCGCCCGGCGCGATGACCAGCCCCGGATCCGGCTCGCCCCACCACCCGGTGGTGTCGACCCCCGCTCCGGCGGCGGCCAGGGACGCGACGCCGCGCGCGCCGAGCTCCGTCCCGAGCTGGCGGCGCACCGGGTGACCGACCACGTCGGCGAACATCTGCGCCCAGACCGGGTTCTTGGCGCCTCCGCCCGCGAGGGTCCACGGGCCGTCCGAGACGGTCGCGCCGCTGGCGCACACCTTCTCGAGCTGCACGCGGTGGTACTGGGTGACGCCCTCGGCGACAGCGCGCGCGATCTCGCGGTAGCCGTGTTTGTCTTTGGCGCCGAGGAGGGTGCCGGAGGCGCCCAGGTGTTCCGGCGCACCGTGCACGAACGGGAGGAAGAGGAGCCCGTCGGCGCCCGCGTCGACGGTCGAGGCGGCGTGCAGCAGGTCGCGCGGTGTGACGGCATCGGCGGCCACGCTCGACATCAGTGTCGAGAACCACTCGACCCCGGCGGCCGAGGTGGGTGCGACCTCCTGCGCCAGCATGTGACGGGGGTCGGGGAGCAGCGCGTTGAGTGTCACCCGCGGCGGCTCGGTGTCGGCCGGCACGACCACGGAGTTGATCGCCCAGGTGCCGACGATGATCGTCACATCGCCCGGCCGCACGGCACCCGCTCCGATCGGACTCGCGATGCAGTCCATGCATCCGGCGACGACCGGGGCCCCCGCAGGCAGACCGGTGACGACGGCGGCTTCTGCGGTCACGGTGCCCACGACCTCGTCGGAACGGGACAGAGGCGGCAACAGCCGCAGCAGGTTGTGCGGGAGGCCGAGCAGGTCGAAGACGGCGGGCTCGTAGGTGCGAGCCGCGAGGTCGACCAGCCCGCAGGCGGAGGCGTCCGAGTAGTCGGCACTCGGCCGGCCGGTGAGGCAGGAGGTGATCCAGTCCTTGCAGCTCAGCGCCCACCTCGCGCGCTCCAGGGCCTGCGGCTCCTCATCGTGCAGCCAGCGCAGCAGTACACCCGGCTGGCCCGCCCACGGGACGGAGCCGGTGACCCGGCGCACCGCCTCCACCTCGCCGGGGTCGAGCGCCGCGACGATCCGCTCGGCGCGGCTGTCGGTCGAGGCGAAGGCCGCCCGCACGGGGCGCAGATGCTCGTCGACGAGGTAGAGCCCGTTGCCGTGACCGGTTGCACCGACACCCGAGATGGTCCAGCCCTCGGCCGCGAGCCAGCCGGTGAGCTCGGCGAGGACGCCAGCGACGACGTCCCACAGGGCCGCCATGTCGATCTCCTGGCGGTCCGCGGCGACGGCCACGCGCGGGTTGGCCGCGGACACCGTGCGCAGCTCGGCGCCCCCCTCGTCGAACGCCGCGGCCTTGGCGGCCGTGAGGCCGACATCGATCCCGATCAGGCAGTGCTTCATTCCGTGCTTCCTCGCATGGTCCCGGCCTCGCGCTCGGCGTCGAGAGCGCGCGGCTTGAAGCGTCGCATCGCGGCGCGGTACTGGTCAAGTTCGCGCTCGGCGCGCTCGGCGGTCCAGCCTGCGTGGGCGACCAGGACGGCCGCGACGGCCGGAGCCGCGGCGAGACCGACGTCGCTGTTGAGCGCGACCGCCATACGGCGGAGGACCACGTCTTCGAGGCTGAGCGCGCCCTCCTCCCTCACCGCATGCACCGCCTCGGCGGCGATCGCGCCGGTCTCGGGATCGACCGTCTCACCGAGCGCCGGCGCGCCGGCGACGAGCTGCTCGATGCGCTCGGCGACGACGCCGTACGTGTCCACCAGCCGCTGCGCCGTGCGCGGCGGCAGCGCGGAGCGCTCGATGAACCGGCTGCGATAGGCGGGCCAGTCGCCCTCGGGAGCGCCGGGGAGGCGCGCCGTCCGGGTCGGCGACGGGCCAGGACGGCGCCCGAGCTCCCGCTCCAGGCGGCGCGCGACAAGCTCGCCGAGCGCCCGGTGCGTGGTCAGCTTGCCGCCGATGATGGTCACGAGGCCGGCGTCGGCGCCCGAGTGCACGACGATCTCGTGGTCGCGGCTGACCGTTGACGGGTCGTCCAGCTCCCCGACGTAGGGCAGTGGGCGCACACCCGAGTACGACCACAGCACATCCCCGGCGCCGAGTCGCGCCTCCGGGATGAGGGCGTTGACGGCGCCGAGGAGGTACGCAGTCTCGTCGTCGTCGATCACCACGTCGTCGATGGAGCCGTCGTAGGGCAGATCCGTCGTGCCGATCATGTACTTGCCTTCCCAGGGGAGCACGAACATCGGCCGGGCATCGTCCGGCGACTCGAAGAAGATGCAGGTGTCCGGAGCCCCGGGGAAGGTGGCCACGACGAGGTGGCTGCCCTTGGTCGGGCCCATCCGACGGTCGTGGGCGCCGGCCAGGTCGAGCACGCTGTCGACCCAGGGTCCGGCGGCGTTGACAACCAGGCGCGCGGGCACCGTCTTCGTACCCCCGGTCTCGCGATCGCGGTAGCGGAGCCCTGCGATACGGCCCCCGACCCGCACGAGGGATTCGACCCGGGCGTGGGTGGAGACGATGGCGCCGCTGCGCTGCGCGTCGACGGCCAGCTCAACCGCGAGTCGCTCGGTGACGGGCACGTTTGCGTCGTGAAACAGACCGCCCCACCGCAGCCCGGCAGCCGCCAGCGCCGGCCACTCGCGCTCCAGCCGCCGGCGGAAGACGATGCGGTTGAGCGGCAGCGGCTTGCCAAGCGAGAGAACGTCGTGCAGCGCGAGGCCGCACGCGAGCAGCCAGCCAGGCCGGCTCTGCTGTTTCGAGAACGGGATGAGCATCGGGTAGTGGTGGACCAGGTGCGGTGCCTTCGCGAGCAGGATATTGCGCTCTCGGATCGATTCGTGAACGAGGTTGAGCTCGAACCGCTCGAGGTACTTGAGGCCGCCGTGGATAAGGCGCGTCGAGATCGCCGACGTTCGGGCGGACAGATCGTCCTGGTCGAACACGGCGACGCTCAGGCCGCGTGCGGCGGCCTCGCGGGCGACGGCCAGGCCGTTGATACCCGCGCCGATCACCGCGACGTCGACCGCCGGGATCTCCGGGGTGTAGGTGGTGAGGGCCGGCATGTCAGTGCGACAGCTGCTCGTAGAGGGCGAACGCGTCGTCGGCGGTGAGTCCGTCGTGGACGACGCCGCGGACCGCCGAGAGCATGGCGGCCGGATGCTCGGACTGGAAGACGTTGCGGCCCATGTCGACGCCGGCGGCACCCTCCTGGATCGCGCGGTACGCGACGCGCAGAGCCTCGCGCTCCTCCACCTTCTTGCCGCCGGCGATCACGATCGGGACCGGGCACGCGCTGGTGACGGTCTCGAACCCCTCTTCGACGTAGTAGGTCTTGACGAATGCGGCCCCGAGCTCGGCTGAGATCCGCGTGGCGAGGCGGAAGTACCGGGCATCGCGTACCATGTCGCGCCCCACCGCCGTCACGGCGAGCACCGGGATGCCGGCAGCCTGGCCCTGATCGACCAGCGTCGTGAGGTTGCGGACCGAACGGCTCTCGTTCTCCGACCCGACGAAGACCTGCACGGCCAGCGCGGCGGCATCGAGGCGCACGGCGTCGTCGATGCCCACGGCCAGATCCTCCGCGCTCAGGTCGCCCAGCACGCTGGGACCGCCGCTGGCGCGCAGCACGACGCCCTTGCCCGAGGTCGCGGGGACGGTGGTCCGCAGCGCGCCGCGCGTGCACATCAGGGCGTCCGCCTGCGGGATCAGCGGCACGATCGAGCGGTCGAGCCGCTCGAGGCCCGAGGTCGGCCCCTGGAAGTAGCCGTGGTCGAAGGCCAGCATGACGGTCTTGCCGTCCGAGGGGTCGAACACCCGGGAGAGGCGGGCTCGCATCCCCCAGTCCTGCCCGGCGAGGCCCTTGAGCGGGAAGTCGCCCGCCAGGTGGGCGGCGCCGGTGAAATCGGTCCCGTCGCGGAGGTCGTCGAGGTCAGCCATGTGTGTTCTCCTTCTTCTTGGCGGTCATGGTCAGGGAGTCGCGCAGCCGCGCGAGAGCGGAGCGGCCGTTGCCGGTGGCCGCCGTCGAGACGACCACGACCGCGACCACGAGGACGCCCTTGAGGATGTTCTGGGCGCCGACGCTCCAGCCGACGAGGTTGAGCAGGCCCGACAGCAGCACGAAGAACAGCGCGCCGGTCCAGGCTCCGACGGGGACGGCGCGGCCACCCGAGATCAGGGTGCCGCCGATCACCACGACGGCGACGGAGTCGAGCATGTAGGAGGTGCCGAGGACGGTGCTCGGCGAGATGAAGGCGGCGAGCAGCCCTCCGGCGAGGCCGGCCAACGCGCCACTGACCACGTAGGTGATGGCGGTGACCCGCCAGACGCGGATGCCCGCCCGTTCGGCCGCCCGCGGGCTCTGCCCGACGGCGAGCACCGCGAGCCCGAAGCGCGTGCGGGCGAGCACGAGGGCGACAAGAGCGGTGACGACGGCGACGAGCAGCGCCATCACCGGGACGCCGAGGAGTTTCGCGTTGACGAAGGTTCGCAGCCCGGCCGCCGCCGTAGCACGGTTGGTGTCGGCGAGGAGCAGGGTGCAGGACTGCACGATGAGGCTCGTCGCCAGGGTCGCGATGATCGGCGGGACGCGCAGCACCAGGATGGCGACCACGCTCACGAGTCCCGCGGTGACCCCGGCGCCCACCGCTGCCGCGACGCCGACGACCGGCCCGGCGGCCGCGCCGACCCCCACCGAGACGTACGACGCCATCGACACCACGGCGCCGACCGACACGTCGATGTTGCCGGGGCCCAGCGTGATGACGAGCATCTGCCCCAGCGCAACGAGCACGAGGAAGGGTGCCAGCGAGAGTGCCTGGGCCAGCGGGTCGAAGGGCTGAGCCGGGCGCACCCCGACGATGCACAGCCAGACAGCCAGCACGCCGATCAGCGACCAGCCCCAGGCCGGCCAGCGGAGCCGGCGACGCGTGTCGATCTGCGTCGGCACCGTGGGCGTCGGAGTGGGAGCGGAGGTGGAGGTGGTCATCTGCTGAACCTCTCGGTGACGATGCGGCCGGCCAGCACCGCGAGCACGATGACGCCCTGTGCGCCCGCCTGCATGCTCGAGGGGAGCGCGATCAGACTGAGGAGCACCGAGATGAGGCCGAGGGTGACGGCGCCGAGGGCGGTGCCGATGGGGAGGGCCCGGCCGCCGGAGAAGGTCCCACCGCCGAGGATCACCGCGGCGATGGTGGTGAGGGTGAAGTTGCTCGCCGAGTTGATGTCGCCGGAGCGCGTCTGGGCGGCGAGCAGGAGCCCGGAGATCACGATGAGGAGCGCCGCGAGCACGTAGGCCGTCACACGGGTCCTGGTCGGCGACCAGCCGGTCTTGTCGAGGGTGGCGGCGCTGGAGCCCAGCGCGCGGATCCTCGCACCAACGCGACTGCGCCGGGTGATCCACCAGCCGACCAGCGCCGCGATCGCGATGAAGACCAGCGGAGGCGGCACCACCGTGCTGCGCCAGGATCCGATCGCGGTGAGCCAGGCCGGCGTCGCGCCTCCCGGTGTCGGGAGGAGTTGCAGGCCGAGGCCGAGCCAGACGAATGACATCCCGAGCGTGACGATGATGGACGGCACTCCGCGCTTCTGCACGACCAGCGCGAGCAGGGCGTAGACGGCCGGCACGGCGGCGAGCAGAGCGACGCCGAGCAGCGGACTGGTCGCCAGGACGGTGGCCGCGATCACGGTGATGAGCCCGACCAGGTAGCCGATGCCGAGGTCGATGTCGCCCACGGACATCACGATCATCTGCGCCTGCGCGGCGAAGACGAGTGGGACGGCCGACATGAGCATGAGGCTCAGTCCGGTCACGGAGAGGACGCCCGGCTGGATCGCAGCTGCGATCGTCACGATCACGATCAGCGCGACCAGCGAGAGAAGGGCGGGGGAGCCGTGGGCGACGGCCGCGCGCAGGCGCAGGGCCGTCGCCGGCCGACCCGAGCGGGTCGGCGCAGGCGTGGCTGCCCGGGGAGATGCTGTGGATGCGGTCATCGGGCCGTCCCTTCGTCGAACGAGTCGGCGATGATGCGCTCCTCGGTGTTCGTGTCGCCGGCCAGTTCGGAGACGATCCGGCCGCCGCGCAGCACGTACACGCGGTCGCAGTGCGCCATCTCGGCGTTCTCGGTGGAGTACCAGACGATGGCGCGCCCGGCGGCCGCCTCCGTCTTCATGAGGGTGTAGAGCTCGTTCTTCGTTGCAACATCGACGCCGCGGAACGGGTCGTCGAGCAGCACGAGCGCAGCGTCGGTCGCGAAGGCCCGGGCGACCAGTACCTTCTGCTGGTTGCCGCCGCTCAGGGCGGTGATCGGGGTTCCGGCGGCGCCGCGGATGCGCAGCGCGTCGATCCAGCGCGCCGCCAGGTCGCGTTTGGCCCGTGCGTCGACGATCCCCGCGGTACTGACGCCTCGGAGGGCGGCGATCGTGAGGTTCTGTGCGACGTTCCAGAGCGGGAGGATGCCCGAGGTCTGCCGGTCGCCCGGCACGTAGGCGCGTCGCTGCGGCGCCCGCACTCCGCGGGTGAGCGCCCCGGCCGACCAGAGCCGGGCGAGCACCCCCTCCTGTCCCTGACCGGCGAGTCCCGCGAGGCCGACGATCTCGCCCGAGCGCACCGCGAACGGGACGCCGTCGCCGCGGATCTCGGCCACGACCTGCCCCGTCTGCCTCGCCACGGCTGCCGCCTCCGCCTCGGCGGCCGCATGGACCTCGCCGCCCATCGCATGCAGCAGAGTGGCCTCGTCCGCTCCCGCGAAGACGCCCGCCACGGCTCCGTCGCGCATGACCGCGACGCGGTCGCTGTGGGCGGTGACCTCGGCCATCCGGTGGGAGACGAGCAGCACGCTCGTCCCGTCGGCGGTCAGCCGGTGCAGGTGCGCGTAGAGCTGGTCGGCGGCGTCCACGCCGAGTGACTCGGTCGGCTCGTCGAGGATGAGCAGACCGAGTCGCTCCGTGCAGAGTGCACGGGCGATCTCCACCATCTGCCGCTGGGCCAGCGTGAGGTCGCCGATGCGCCGGACCACCACGATTCCGTGCCCGGGGAACACGGCGTCCAGCACCTCGCCGATCCGCCGCTCCGCGCGTGCCCGCCAGCCGAAGGGGGCTGCACGGCGCGGATCGGAGAGATACCCGTTCTCGGCGACGGTCAGGTCGGCGCAGAGCGCCAGCTCCTGGTACACCATCCGAACGTCCGCTGCGGCGGCCGAGCGCGTGTCCCACGGCTGCCCGGCGGCAGCGTCCCGCGCGGTCACGGCACCCGAGTCGGGCTGCTCGCGACCGGCGAGGATGCGCATGAGCGTGCTCTTGCCCGCCCCGTTGTGACCGACGAGCCCGAGGATCTCGCCGCGTTCGACGTGCAGGTCGACGCCGGTGAGCGCACATGTGCTCCCGTAGCGCTTCGTGACGCCGCGCGCGACGATGGTCGCCGTCACGCCGGTGTCCGCCTCCGGAGCCGCGGCGGAAGCCGAGCTCGTCGTGGTCGGATCGATCGTCGTTGGCATGTTGTCCTCCTCGAACTCGCCGGTCGTCCGCGCTAGCGCAGCGCGGGAGCCTCGGCGTCCTTCCCGGCGGCGACCGCCGCGATGGCGGCGTCGACGCTCTTCTGGTCCCACGGGTAGGCGGCGTACTCGTCTGCCGAGAGCGTGCCCACCCAGTAGTCGAGGTCGTCCTGGCCGATCTCGAGCAGCGGAAGCACGACAGTGGACGGCACCTTCTTGCCCGCCAGCAGATCGAGGCCGACGTAGAGCGCGGCGACGCCCTGGCCCGGGTCGGTCAGCGCCGCGAAGGAGCCGTTGTCGATACCGCGCTCCTTCCAGAAGCTCAGCGACTTGCCGTCGGTGTCGAAGACGACGACGGGATCCTGCCGGCCGGCCGACTCGAAGGCCTGCACGACGCCCATGCCGCCGATGCAGCCGGGCACCGCTGCGATCTGCGGCAACGACCCGAGCACCGAGACGATCTCCTTCTGGGCGGTCGACCCGTCGCAGTAGCCGTTCACCTCCGCCGCGACCTTCACATCGGGGTAGTCCTTGAGGATCTCGTGCTGCCGCTTGTTGAACTCTTCCTCCGGCTGCGACCCGATGACGCCGCGGTTGATGATGATGTCGCCCTTGCCGCCGATCGCCTTCAGCGCCGGCACGAGGGACACCTCGCCCCATTTGGCGTAGTCGTTGCGGACGACGTGCGCGCAGGGCGCCTTCATGTCCGCGTCGAGGACGAGCACCGTGATGCCCGCGTCGCAGGCCTCTTCCACCGCCGGCACGAGCGCCGTCGAGGAGGCCGGGATGACGACCAGCATGTCGGGCTTCTGCAGGACGAGGCTGCGGATCTGCGACGCCTGCTCGGTCGCGCTGTTCTCGCCCGGCGCGTTGACGGTCGTGTACTTCGAGACGACGCCGTCCTTCTTGAGCTTGTCTGCCGCCTTCGCGAACTTGTCGATCAGGGTGAGCCGCCAGCCGTTCACGAAGCCGTTGCTCAGCGCGACGGAGATGCCGCTCGTCTTGCCCGATCCGCCGTCTCCGGCGGCGCCGGCCGAGCAGCCGGTCAGTGCGAGGGCCGCCGTGACGGCGGCGACGACGCCGATGCGGCGCCAGGGTCCAAACGACATTGTTCTGCCTCCAGGGGTTCGCTTCTCTGCGAAGGGTTCATCACCTTGTCACGTCCAACTCGTCATGACAAGCTTGTAGTGACAAGACCATAGACAGTAGCCTGGCGGAGTGTCAAGCGAGGTCGATCCGACGAAGGGGGGACAGCATGGGGGCACACCCTGTGGCGGAGGGGCGCCTGGACCGCGATTCCGGTGAACCGCTGTGGCAGCAGCTGGTCGCCGTGCTGCGCGACTCCATCGAGACCGGGACCCTCACGGCCGACCAGGCGCTGCCCTCCGAAGCCGAGCTCATCGACCGGTACGGCGTCTCCCGCACCGTCGTCCGGGAGGCGCTCGCGGAGCTCGTCCGGCGTGGCCTGATCTACAAGATCCGCGCCAAGGGATCCTTCGTCGCGCCCCCTCGCCGCGATCTTTCGTTCATCGGGTCGAACGCGGGATCGTCCGAGGACCTCGCCGGGACCGGCCGCACCGTCGTGACGCGCATCCTGTCGCTCGACGAGGGCGCCGCCGACGAGCGTGAGGCGACCGCCCTGCGCCTGCCCGAAGGCGCGCCCGTCGTACGGATGCGACGGCTGCGCACGGTCGATGGAACCCCCTGGCTGCTCGTCCGGACGACCTTGCCGCATGAGCGCTTCGCGGGCGTGCTCAAGGCCAACCTCGAGAACCGCTCGCTCTACGACCACCTGCGTCGCAGCTACGGCGTCTCCCCCGCCGGGGCCGACCGCTGGCTGCAGGCGGTCATCCCCACCGCCGAGGAGACGGCGCTGCTCGACCTGCCGCCCGGGACGCCCGTGCTTGACATCGAGTCGGTGGCCTGGGACGAGCACGAGGTGCCGTTCGAGTACTACCACGCGCTGCATCGCAGCGACGAGTCACGCTTCTACGTCGGCGTCCGCTGATCCAACCGTCGCATTCACACCGCCCGCACAAGCACCGTCGATAGCGTGGAGGCATGGACCCAGCCCCTGCCGACGCCGACACCCCTGCTCTCGCCGGGGAGCACGGAGGGCCGCTGCTGTCGTCGCGCGCCATCGAGGCGTTGCAGAGCATCGACCCGGCGACGCTGAGCGAAGTGCAGGCGTTCCGGGACGATTTCGCGCGGTTCATCATGCCCTACAAGTTCGGCATCGACGAGATCTCGACCAAGGTGTCCATCCTGCGCGAGGAGTTCGCGGAGCTGCACGAGTACAACCCGATCGAGCACATCTCGAGCCGCCTGAAGTCAGCGGAGAGCATCGAGCAGAAGGTGGTGCGCAAGAACTGCGAGCCGTCGTTCGAGGCGATCCGCGACGCGATCACCGACATCGCCGGGGTGCGGATCGTGTGCTCGTTCGTCTCCGACGTGTACAGCGTGTTCGAGCTGCTCGTCGCCCAGGAGGACGTGCGCGTGCTCCGCGTGAAGGACTACATCGCACACCCCAAGCCCAACGGCTACAAGAGCCTGCACGTGATCGTAGAGGTCCCCGTCTTCCTCAGCGCCGGTCCCGTGCACGTGCCGGTCGAGATCCAGCTGCGCACGGTCGCGATGGACTTCTGGGCCAGCCTCGAGCACAAGATCTACTACAAGTACGACGGTGAGATCCCGGAGCACCTGCTGCGCGACCTCACCGCCGCCGCCGGCACGGCGGGCCAGCTCGACGTGACGATGGAGGACATCCACCGCCAGGTGCGCGGCGACGGCGGCGGGATGCAGCAGTACACTCTGCCGATCCAGGTCTAACGCCGATCCCGGTCTAGAGCGCCTCCAGCCACTCGGCGAAGGTCTGCCGGCCGAGCAGAGCGTCCGGGCCGCCGAGGATGGTCCCGTCGCGGAGCGCGCGACCCCAGCGACCGGGCAGCGGCACGGTGATCACCCGTCCGCCCCGACCGGTCGCGGCGAGGTAGCGGCGGACGAGGTCGGGCATGTCCTCGACCAGCGGCCCCGCCAGATCGCGGTCGAGCCCGCGCGGCTCTCCGACCGCGATCGCGGCGAGCGCCTCGCCGACCTCGGCCGCGGCGATCGGCTGCGAGCGCATCGCGGGCACGAGGTGGAACCGCTTCTCCCCGTCGCCGAGGAGCTGCGCGGCGAACTCGTGGAACTGCGTCGCCCGCAGGATGCTCCATCCCGTGCGGGACTCCCGGACCAGCTGCTCCTGCAGCGCCTTCCCCGCGTAATAGGCGGACGGCGCCGCCACCGCTCCCACGATCGACAGCGCGACGTGGTGCGGCACGCCCGCGCTGCGCTCGGCGGCGAGCAGGGAGCGGGTGACCCCGCCGAAGAACTCGCGCGACACGCGACCCGAGGTGGTCTGCACGCTCGTCACGTCGACCAGGGCCGCGCATCCCTCGATCGCCGCGGCGACCCCGTCCGCGTCGCGCACGTCCACGCCGCGCGATCGGCTGAGCACGACGGCCGCGTGGCCGCCCGCCTCGAGGGCGGCCACGACGTGCCGGCCGACCACGCCCGTCCCTCCCGCCACCGCGACCCTCATCGCGTCACCGCCTCGGTGCGGCCGCGCATCGGGAGGATCAGCACGAGGCCCAGCAGTGCGCTCAGGCCGAGCGAGACCAGGGCGAGGATCTGGTCCCCTGTCGATCCCTCGGGGTGCAGCGCGTGATAGCCGAAGTGCAGCACGCCGAACGCGGCCCACGCGAGCCCCACGACCCGGCCGGGCGCAGCCGACCGGCTGAGCGCCGCAGCGATGCTCGCGACGCCGAGGCCCAGGTAGAGGGCGCCGACGTCGCGGACCAGGTGCTCGTTGTAGGGGCCGTCGATGTCGATCCAGTGCAACCCGAAACCGGGGAACGAACGGTAGAAGGCGTCGGGCGCAGCGAACGCCCACCCGCCGACGTACGCGCCGAGCGCGGCGCCGACACCGAGCAGGGTGCGGCGCAGAGGTGTGTTGTCCATACCGTCCAGGACGACGCAGCGTGCGTGGATGTGAGGTGCGGCCTCACATCCACACCTCCCGATCCGTCTTAATAGACGGAGAGGAGGCGCACATGGACGTGGACGCGGAGGTGATCGCCGAGCGGCGGCACCTGCTGGCACTCGGATACAGGATGCTCGGCACGGTGGCGGAGGCGGAGGACGCGGTGCAGGAGACGTACGCGCGCTGGTACCGGCTCACCCCCGACGAGCGCGATGCGATCGAGTCGCCGCGCGCGTGGCTCACCCGCGTGGCGAGCCGGATCTGCCTCGACGTGCTCGGGTCGGCGCGGGTGCGGCGCGAGAGCTACGTCGGCCCGTGGCTGCCGGAGCCGGTGCCGACGTCGACCTTCGGGACGCTCGGGGATGCGCACGCCTCCGCCGACCCGCTCGACCGTGTGACGCTCGACGAGTCGGTGAGCACCGCGTTGCTCGTCGTGCTCGAGGCCATGACGCCCGCGGAGCGCGTCGCGTTCGTGCTGCACGACGTGTTCGCGCTCCCCTTCGACGAGATCGCCGGGATCGTCGGCCGCTCGCCCGCGGCCTGCCGCCAGCTGGCGACCTCCGCCCGGCGCCGGGTGGAGGAGCGCCGGGAGCGGGCGGTCCCCCGCGCCGAGCACGACCGGGTCGTGCAGGCCTTCGGTGCCGCGGCGGCGGGAGGCGACCTCGCCGCACTCGTGGCGGTGCTCGATCCCGCGGTCGTGCTGGTGGCGGACGGCGGCGGCCGGGTGAGCTCGGCCCGCCGGCCCGTCCAGGGCGCCGAGAACGCGGCGCGCTTCCTCCTCGGCCTGGCCGCCAAGTTCACGGACGCCGTGATCCGCCCGATCGAGACGACCGACGGGCTCGGCTTCGAGGTGCGGCAGCAGGGCGCCGTGACCGGCATCCTCACCCTGAGCGTCCACGACGGCCTCATCACCGACATCCGCATGATGCGCAACCCGGACAAGCTGACGCTCTGGGCGTGAGGGATGCGGGCGTGAGCGCGCCGCGCCAGTTCACCGCCTGTTCCCCGCCAGCCCCTACGCTGTGGGCATGACACGCGACCTCCCGGGAGGCGGCGGTGCGAGCGGCGACGGCGACGCGAACACCAAACGCCCCACCACGTCGACCGATGCCCTGCTGACGTCGGCGAGCCCGCTCTTCTCCGACAGCTCGACCGAGCGCCGCATCCCGCGCCGCTGGGTCGTGTCGTGGGCTCTCTGGGACTGGGGCGGAGCCGCCTTCAACGCCGTCATCACGACCTTCGTGTTCACGGTGTACCTGACCGGCAGTCTCTTCGTCGACCCCGCGCTGGTCGCGGCGCGCGACGCCGAGACCGACCTGAAGGGTCCCGCCCACGCCGCCGTGACGGCCGCCGAAGCACCGCTCTCCAGCGGGCTCGGCTGGGGCCTCGCCATCGCGGGCATCATCGTCGCGCTCCTCGCGCCGGTGCTGGGCCAGCGGACCGACGGCTCGGGCCGCCGCAAGCTGTGGCTCGGGATCAACACCGGCGTCGTCGTGGTCGTGACGGCGCTCATGTTCCTCGTCGTCGGCGAGCCGTCGTACTTCCTGCTCGGCGTCGCCCTCGTCGCGATCGGGACCGTCTTCTACGAGATCGCCACCGTCAACTACAACGCGATGCTGGTGCAGGTTTCGACTCCGAAGACCGTCGGCCGGGTGAGCGGCTTCGGCTGGGGCGCCGGCTACCTCGGCGGCATCGTGCTGCTCCTCATCGTGTACTTCGGCCTGGTGACCGACAACCCGGACGGCACCGGCGGCTTCCTGCACGCCAGCCAGGACGCCGGGCTGAACATCCGCATCATCGCGCTCATCGCCGCGCTGTGGACGCTCGTCTTCTCGCTGCCCGTGCTGATCTCGGTGCCCGAGATGGCGAAGAACGCCCGCACTCCGCGGGTCGGCTTCTTCGCCTCCTACGCCGTGCTCGTGCGCGACATCGGGAGGCTGTGGAAGGAGAGCCGCAACACCGTGCTGTTCCTGATCGCCTCGGCACTCTTCCGCGACGGGCTCGTGGGCGTGTTCACCTTCGGCGGCATCCTGGCCCAGGGCACCTTCGGCTTCTCCAGCGGCCAGGTGATCATCTTCGCGATCGCCGCCAATGTCGTGGCGGGTGTCAGCACCCTGATCTCGGGGCGCTTCGACGACCGGTACGGGCCGAAGCCGGTCATCGTCACCGCGCTGGTCGGCCTCGTCGTCGCCGGACTCGCCGTGTTCTTCCTGCACGACGGCGGCGCGACCGCGTTCTGGGTCGGCGGCCTCGTGCTCTGCCTCTTCGTCGGGCCCGCGCAGTCGGCCAGCCGCACGTTCCTCACCCGGGTCACCCCGGTCGGGCGGGAAGGGGAGGTCTTCGGCCTCTACGCGACGACCGGCCGCGCGGTCTCGTTCCTGGCGCCGCTGCTGTTCGCGACCTTCGTCGCCGTCGGCGGCGCGCAGTACTGGGGCATCCTCGGCATCGTGCTGGTGCTCGCGATCGGGCTCGGGCTGCTGATCCCGGTCAAGGCGCCGCGCTAGCATCCTGAGCATGGTCGAGTACAAGTACGTGAGCCTGCCCACCGCGCGCAAGGAGATCAACAGCAGCAAGGTCGACGAGCACGCGTCGGCAGAGCTCAACGCCGAGTACGTCGCCCAAGGCTGGGACGTGGTGAACGCGACGCGACCGATGGGGATCGGGCAGATCGGGTTCCTGCTGCGCCGCGACGCGGCTCCCGCCACCGAGAGCTGAGCCGGCGAAATCGACCATTCGGCCCGGCGGCGCGAGCGCATAGCCTGAGCCCATGGCGGAGGTCGCAACATACCCGCTCGGAGTGGTGGTGCTCGTCGGCGTGATCGCGTTGGCGGTCGGGATCCTGATCGGCACGCTCGTGCGCGGCTCGGCGCGCACGGAGGCCGTGCTCGCCGCGCGGCGCGCATGGGCGGCGGCCAATCTGCGGACGATCTTCGGGATCGGACGCGACGCCGCCGACGCCGGCCGGCCCTTCGACGGGATCGTCCCTCCCGACGGCGCGACACCGCGCGGTTACGGCGTGCGCGCGGTCGACGGCACGGCGGACGGGTCGGCCGAGCTGATGCTGCTTCAGCCGCTCCGTGCCGGCTGGGCGCGCAACTGGCTGTTCAACTCGCAGGTGTTCCTGCAGGCGCAGGCCGACATCCTCCACGGCTGGCTGCACACGCTCGGCAGGGAGGCCGCGCTCGTCGACCCGGCCTGGGTGGAGGCCGATCAGGAGTACGTCCGGCGCGTGCACCGCGTCGAGAACACGCTGACCCACTGGGCGGCCGGACGTTGGCTCACGCACTCGAGCCTCCGCCTGCGCATCACGAGCCGGAAGCCGTTCTGGAACCGGCGACTGCAACGCTCGCTGCTGATCCCGTCGGCTCCGGAGGCCGTGCTGCGCGGCGAGTACCCGCCATGCGATTGCGAGACGGGTCAAGCTCCGGCCGGGTGATCGCCTTCCCGGCTCAGGGGCGGGGCCAGGCGCGGACGAAGCGGTCGAACAGCTCGGCGAAGGTGCGCGCCTCCTCCGGCGTGAACTCCGCGAGCGCCGACTCGACCGCGCTGCGCCGATGCGTGCGCACCTCGTCGAGCTGAGCACGCCCGGCAGAGGTGAGCTGGATGAGCGCCCGGCGTGCGTCCGACGGGTCGGGCACCCGGCGCACATGCCCGCGCTCGACGCCCTCCTGGACCAGCCGGCTCGCCCGCGGCTGATCGACGCCGATCGCCTGCGCGAGCGAGCTGATCGACAACGGGCTGCCGGCGGCCTCCGCCGTCTCGAGCGCCTCCAGCATCCGGATGCGCGCGATGCGGCCGAGGCTGCCGTCGCGGCCGCGGCGACCGGGGCCGGGGCGGGCAGAGTCGCCGAACGGCGGGTGATCGTGGTCGTGCGCGGCGTGCTCGTGGGCAGTGTGGTCGTGGGATCCGTGCTCGTGATCGGCGTGGCCGTGGTCGGCGTGCCCGCGCCCGCCTTCGCCGCCCGCCGCACCCCACGGCCCGCGCGGGCCCCACGCGTGCGGCCCTCCGCGGCCGAAGGGAGCATCCCCCCAGGGGCCGGGCGGCCGACGGCGCGACTGGTCGCGGCGCACCGCGACGAGTGCGCTCTCGATCAGCGCCACCACGTCCGCTGCCGGCGAACCCTGCTGAGCTTGACTCTCGTCATCCATGTATGTAACTATACATTTACTTGTCAAGATACATGCAAATAGGAAGGGGTCCCCGATGACGAACATCGACGACTCGAACAACACCCCTGCCTCGACCCCGCCCGGATACTGGTTCGGCGAGATCGAGAGCCGGCTGCGCGATCGGATGCGCGACGCGCTGGCCGAGCAGGGCCTCCGCCGCGGAGGCTGGCGCCTGCTCCACTCCCTGTCCGAGGGCCCGGCGACCGCCGCCGACCTCGCGGACCGCCTCCCCCGCGGCCGTCGTGGCCACGGCCACGGACGCGGCCACGGACACGGACGCGGCGCCTTCGGCCGCGACCACGACCACACCGGCGGCCCCGAGCGCGGCGGGAACGGCGAGCGCCCCGAGCGCGGCGAGCGCGGTCATGACCGCGCAGGCTTCGGTCGCGGCGGCTTCGACCCGCGCGAGCGCGGCGGTCGCCACCCGTACCCGTCCCCGCGCTCGCAGGGCGCCTGGACCTACAGCCGTGAGACCTGGCACGCCGAGCGCCCGTTCGGCCCGGGAGGCGGTCACCCCGACCACCACCACGCCGACGCTCACGCGGAGGCCCACGGGCACCACGGTCACGACGGCGACGCCGGCCAGCACGGCCACGACGGACATCACGAGCACCACGACCGCGAGGCCGCCTTCGAGCGCGGCTTCGAGCGCGGTTTCCAGCGCGGAGCCGCGGCGGCACCCGCCTTCGGCGGCCCGTTCGCCGGGCCCTTCGGCGGTCCCGGCGGTGGTCCCGGCGGCCCCGGCGGCTTCCGCGGCGGGCGCGGCTTCGCCCCGCACCACGGGCACCGCGGCCACGGCGGCCCTCACGGCCACTGCGACGGCGACCGCCGCACGGGGCGCATCGAGCGCATCCTCGCCGACTTCACCGAGCGCGGATGGGTCTGGTTCGACGGCGACCGCGCCACACTGACCGACGAAGGCCGCGCCGCCCACGACGCCGCGTTCGCGCGAGTCCAGGAGGTGCGCGGCGCTCTGGCCGACGGCATCTCGCCCGAGGACTATGCCACCACCCTGGCCACCCTCGAGACGATGGCCCGCAACCTGGGCTGGGAGCCGCGGCAGCAGGACCAGGCCGACGAACCGGACGAGTCCGGGGAGCCGGGTCAGGCCGAGCAGAGCTGACCAGCACCTGTTCCACCGATCACCTTCGGCGGAGCGACAAGAGGCCGGGGCGCACGAGCGCTCCGGCCTCCGTCATGTGCGGCACCGGGCCGCGATCGTCACGCCGCGCGACGTCGCCTCCGCACGATCGTGAGCGCGGTGATCCCGGCGCCGGCGAGCAGCACGGCGAACGCAGACGCGATCACGGCACCGCCTCCCGCGTCCGATCCGGTCGCGGCGAGTTCGCCGGTCGCGATGCCCGCAACCGCGGCGCCGCCGCCTCCCGTAGCTCCACCGTCCTCCGCGCGCGGAGCCCACGACGCGGAGAACGTCTGTGCCGCCATGAGCGGCTGGAGCGCATCCCGCACGGCATCGTCGGCGAAGAGCGTGCGCATCGCGCCGTCGTCCAGGCCGTTCGCGACCGCGGCCATGATCATCGACTGGTCGAGCGAGAGGTAGCGCTCGGCGATGCGTCCGCTGTGCACGGCCACCGCGTCGTAGAACCCGCCGGGGCCGTAGGCGCCGAGGTCCTGCTCGATGCCGCGTAGGTTCTCGACAGCACCGCGGGCGTCGTAACCGAGCGCGAGGAACGACGCGTGCGGCGTCACCACGCCGTCGCCATAGGTGGGCGCCGGGTTCGTGCCGCGCTCCGCGGTCGGGCAGCCGGCGAAGGGGAGGTCCACATCCGTGTTCTCCTGGTCGGAGAAGTAGCCGTCGGCGCGCATCCCCGCCGCGTCCACCCCGTACTCGCGGTAGCCGCCGTCGGGGTTGCTCGCGGGCGAGAAGCCCCAGTATCCGTAGCCGGCATCCTGACCGTGCTTCTCCTGCACGGCGACGGTCACGGGATGGTTGACGCCCCACGAGGTCGGACCCCACGTCTCCTCCGGCACCAGGAGGTCGGGCATCAGCGCCTCGAACATGCTGCCGCCCCAGCTCGGCACGAACTGCATGCCGTCAGAGCTGTAGGCGCCCTCGAAGACGGTGAGACCGTCGTAGACCCGGTTCTCGCCGACGGGGCTCTGCTCCTGCCAGGAGTAGTCGCAGCCGGCGGGCATGGTGCGGAAGGTGCCGTACAGCCCGGACGGCGGGATCTGCCCGTTGACGATGCCGAGGTAGGTCGCGATGCGGCTCTCGCTCACCGTGGTGTCGTACCAGTGGCACGTGTAGAAGACGTTCGGCCCGGATCCCGAGAACGGCGCCTGCTCGCTCGCGCAGGTGTCGCCCGGCTGCGCCTCCCAGAAGCCGCCCTTGTTCGTGCCGGCCGGGAGCGCCGGGTTGTACGGGGTCGGATCGAAGAAGACGCCGAAGTCCATCGAGTCGTAGAGCGCGCGGGCGCGGTCGGTCAGCGTCGTCTCCCCGTTCGCCACCATGCGCAGCGCGGCGGCGAGCCAGCCGTTGTCGACCGTGCTGAGGAAGGGATGGACGACCGAGCCGTCCTCCGGCCACGTGGTGAGCTTCTGACCGTCGGCGGGCGAGTACCAGTTGTAGAACATCCCGCTCGCGGCGTTCCGTTCGAGGTGCTCGAGCGTGCCGACGGTGGTGGTGAGCCGCTCGCGGGCCTCGTCGGCCGAGATGATCCCGAGCCCGCGCGCGGCGAGCGTCGACCAGAGGTAGCCGCCGATGTTGGTCGGCGAGGTGTGGCCGCTGGCGGAGGCGGGATCGAGGCTGCCGTCGATGTTGTCGGCGGGCAGGCCGACGGCGGGGTCGGTCATCGCGTCGAGGGAGTGCCAGGTGTCGGCCGCCCAGCGGTGCAGCTCGGCCGAGTAGGGCGTGGCGTCGCCGGAGGCGGGGCCGTGGGTGTCCACGGAGATCGCGGCGGGAGCCACGGCGGCGGCGGCGCGGGCCTGGCCCGGAGGTGCTGCGGCCGCCGGGGTTGCGAGCGCGACAGCGCCGGCGAGCGCGGCGGCGAGAGCTGTTCCGCCGGCGCGCAGGGCGCGGCGGGAGAGGTGAAGGGGCATCATCGTCCTTTCGCCGCCATCCTGACGCCAGGGCGCGAGGTGACGGGCGGTCACGGTTTCGAGCGAGTGTATGCGCATACATTGCGATGCGCAACCTCCCCACCCCGGTCGCATCACGCGCTTCGCGGTTAGGGTGGATGCACCGGACCAGGGGGAGGACCGATGCAACCGACCGACGATCAGGTCGCCGCGATCGACGCCGCAGCCGAGGCGCTTCGGAATGCACCAGACAGCTTCGCGGCCATGGACGGCCTCTGGCGCGCGGTCTACGCGCTGCCGAGCTGGGCGTTCATCGCGCGCGGGACGGACGACGCCCCGACCCCATTCGTGGGCGAGCTGGACGCGGGGCCGATGGTCTTCGCCTTCACCACCCTCGGGCGCGCGCAGGAAGGCGCATTGAGCGCGGGGCTGGACGAGGACGCCGCCTCGAAGGTGCTCTCGGTCCCGCTTCCCGGCGCGATCGAGTGGCTCGCCTCCTTCGCCGAGTCGGGTGTGCGCGGGGTGGTGTTCGACCTGCCACGATTCGGGTACTTCGCGCCGCTGCAGAACCTCGTGCCGATGCGCGACCACATGGCGGCCACCCCGCCGGCGTGAGCGGACCGCCACCCGGCTCGGTCCCGGTTCCCCTCGCCGCACCCGCGCCTAGGATGGACGCATGACGCCATCCCGTGAAGAGGTCGTACTGCTGGCCGAGGACGGGACGCCGATCGGGACGGCCGACAAGGCCACCGTGCACACCACCGAGACGCCGCTGCACCTGGCGTTCTCCTGCCACCTCTTCGACGGCGAGGGCCGCATCCTCGTCACCCGTCGCGCACTCGGCAAGGCCACCTGGCCCGGCGTCTGGACGAACTCGTTCTGCGGGCATCCCGGCCCGGGCGAGACGATGGAGGATGCCGTCGCCCGTCGCGCCGCCGACGAGCTCGGCACGACGATCGAGAACGTGATCGTCGCGCTCCCCGACTTCCGCTACCGGGCGGTCGACGCGTCCGGCATCGTCGAGTACGAGATCTGCCCCGTCTACACCGCCACCGTGGCCTCGCCGCTCTCCCCGGCGGCCGACGAAGTCGCCGAGTGGGAATGGGTCGACCCGCGCACGCTGCTCTCGGCCGTGGAGGCGACGCCGTGGGCGTTCAGCCCCTGGCTCACCCTCCAGTTGCCGGCCCTATACGCCGATCCGGACGGCGAACCTTCGGGTCAGCTGTGAGAACGGCTCATATTTTCCACTTGTGAAATTCCCTGTGGATAACTCACGTCTGGGGTATGCCCGCGGCCGAATACTTTCGTGCGCACAGCGTCGGGGCGGGAGACCGCCCACGGTTTGACTTCGAGCGCACTTCAAGGAGCATGCTGAGACCATGAACTCCTCCTCCAGCACTCCCGTCGCCCTCGTCACCGGCACCTCCACCGGCATCGGACTCGAGACCGCGGTCGCCCTCGCCCGCGGTGGCTGGGATGTCGTCGCCACCGTCCGCGACGTCTCCCGGGCGGACCGGCTCCGCGACGCCGCGACCACCGCCGGGGTGTCCCTCGACATCCGGGCGCTGGATGTGACCGACGGGGCGGCGTCGACGGCACTCGTCGAGCAGGTGGTGGCGGAGCGCGGTCGCCTCGACGCCCTGGTCAACAACGCCGGCGCCGCCGCCCTCGGCACCGCCGAGACGATGGGCATCGACCGCGTCCGCGCCGCGATGGAGGTCAACTTCTTCGGAGTCGTGCAGCTCACGCAGGCGGCGCTGCCCGCGCTGCGCGCCTCCGGCGGGCGCGTGGTGACGGTGTCGAGCGTCGGCGGCATCATCGGCCAGCCCTTCAACGACGCGTACTGCGCGGCCAAGTTCGCCGTCGAAGGCTTCATGGAGAGCCTCCACCCGGTCGCCGCCGCCCAGGGCGTCGCGGTGATCGTCGTCGAGCCGGGCGCCGTCGCGAGCGAGTTCGTCGCCAACGCGACCGAGGGCCGGGATGCCGCCCTCGCGGACGCCGGACCCTACGCCCCGCAGCTCGCCGCCTACCTGGAGCGCACCGCCGGCGCCTTCGCCGCGGCGCAGCAGCCCGCCGAAGTCGCCGCCGTCATCGAGCGGGTGCTGACGGAGGCGGAGCCGCCGTTCCGTGTGCAGACCTCCGACGCCGCGCGTGCCTTCGTCGGAATCAAGCTGGCCGACCTCGACGGCTCGGCCGTCACCGGGGCGACCGCGGCGTGGGTGGCGTAGGGAACTGACGCCGCATCCAGTGGTCGCAACACGCCGTGCGGGCGCCTGCGCGGCGGCGTGTTGTGACAGGTGGATGGGAGGGGCGATCCAGTGGTCGCAACATGCCGCGCGCGCGCCTGCGCGGCGGCGTGTTGTGACGGATGGATTCGTAGACCCGGCAGCGGGCGCGGCGCCGCACCTACCCGGTGCGCGTGGCGGTGATGTGCTGCTCCAGCCACCAGGTGCGGCCCTCGTCGTCGGAGACCCAGCCGTCCCACTCGAAGGAGTCGGCGGTGATGGCGGAGAAGTTCCAGCGGATCGGGCGGCCGTCGGTCTGCGTTCCGTCCTGGCGGATCCCGTCGCGGTGGCCGGAGGCGACGAGGGTGCAGAAGTCACCGGCGACGGCGCCGAACCAGCTCACCCGCCACGCGCCCAGCACCGGGTCGTACACGCGGATGGTGGTGCCCTTGGACTCCATGCGGGAGGGGTCGGCCGCGGTCGGCGCGACCAGCACATCCTGGACCGCGCGTCCGCCCAGCGTGTAGGCGAACAGCCAGTCGGTGGTGAACTCGCTCCAGGCTCCGGACTCCTCGTCGAGGAACCGGCACTCGGCGCGCCAGCTGCCGACCAGCTGACCGAAGAGGTGCATCCGCTGCGGCGCACGGGAGTCGGCCCCGTCGCGATCAGCGCGCTCGCGAACTCGGCGTCGGTCGTCTCGCTCATGGGGCGCCTCTCGGGTCGTGGGTCAGCTGGACGGACGCCCGGCCTCGGTGGCGGACACGTCGGTCCGGTGGAAGTTCAGGAACGAGCGCGAGGCCGTCGGCCCGCGCTGGCCCTGGTAGCGGGAGCTGTACTCGCTCGACCCGTAGGGCTTCTCCGCCGGCGAGGTGAGCCGGAAGAAGCACATCTGGCCGATCTTCATGCCCGGCCAGAGCTTGATCGGGAGGGTGGCGACGTTGCTGAGCTCGAGCGTCACGTGCCCCGAGAACCCGGGGTCGATGAACCCGGCGGTCGAGTGCGTCAGCAGGCCGAGGCGACCGAGCGAGCTCTTGCCCTCCAGCCGCGCGGCGACGTCGTCGGGCAGGGACACCAGCTCGTACGTCGACCCGAGCACGAACTCGCCGGGGTGCAGGATGAACGGCTGGTCCGCCTCCACCTCGACGAAGCGCGTCAGCTCGGGCTGATCCTCCGACGGGTCGATGAACGGGTACTTGTGGTTGTCGAACAACCGGAAGAACCGGTCCAGCCGCACGTCGATGCTCGACGGCTGCACCATCGAGGCGTCGAACGGCTCCAGGCCGATCCGTCCGGCGCCGAGCTCGGCCTTGATGTCGCGATCGGAGAGAAGCACGAGGTCAGCTTATCGGGATGCCGCTCACCGCACCTCGAATCCTGCAGCCAGCAGATCCTCGGTGCGCGACGACGAGCCGACGAGCAGCTCGAACGCGCCGGGCTCCACGCGGCGGACGGCGGCCGCATCCACGATCGTGCAGTCGGCGACGGGAAGCGTCAGCACCACGCGAGCGGACTCCCCCCGCGCGAGATCGACCTGGCGGTACGCCTTCAGCTCCCGGTCGGCCCAGCTCACGCTGGTGACCGCGTCGCGCACGTAGACCTGCACGGTCTCGCGCACCGGACGGTCGCCGGTGTTGCTCACCGTGACCTCGGCGACGATGTCGTCTCCGGCGCCGAGCTCGGTGCGCGTGAGCGAGAGATCGGCGTACTCGACGGTCGTGTACGAGAGCCCCTGGCCGAACGCCCAGGCGGGTGCCTGGGTGAGGTCGGCGTAGCGGTCGCCGTGCTGACCGCGGATCTGGTTGTAGTACGTCGGCTGCTGGCCGACGTGGCGGGCGAAGGAGATCGGCAGGCGCCCCGACGGCTCGATGCGGCCGGTAAGGAGCTCGGCCAGCGCCTGGCCGCCGAGCATGCCCGGGTTCGCGGCCCAGATCACGGCAGCCGCCTGCGCGGTCGAGGGAGGCAGGACGAGCGGCTTCGACGCGAGCAGGATCACGACGACGGGCTTCCCGGTCGCGATCAGGGCGTCGAGCAGCGCGTTCTGGCCGCCGATCAGTTCGAGGGTCGCCGTGGAGCGGCCCTCGCCGACGAGCTCGATGCGGTCGCCGACCACGGCGACCACGACATCCGACTGCTCGGCGGCGGCCACGGCCTCGTCGATCAGCTGCTGATCGGGCGCGCAGGGCACCACGACCGGCGGACGCGGCTGGCCGTCCGGGAACGTGCGGCCGTTGGGGTCGTCCTCGAGGGTGAGGATGTCGGCGCCGCGGGCGTACTGCACGCTGACGCCCTCCGTCGCGCGGAGCCCGTCGAGCACCGTCGTGATCATCTCGCGCGGCTGGCCGTCCAGCCAGCCGGCCTGGCCGGACCCGCCGGCCCAGTCGCCCAGCTGCGTCTGCGCGTCGTCGGCGAGCGAGCCGACCAGCGCGACGCGCACGGGGGCGGGCGCCGACGCGGAGGCCGCCAGCGGCAGCGTCCCGTCGTTCTCCAGCAGCACGAGCGAGCGGCGCGCGACCTCGAGATTGAGGGCGGCGTGCTCCGCGCTGCCGACCACGGTGTCGAGGTCGTGTGCGGGAAGGCGCGGGTCCTCGAAGAGGCCGAGGTCGAACTTGAGCGTCAGGATGCGCCCGACCGCGGCGTCGAAGTCGTCGTCGGCGAGCAGCCCCCGGGCGACGGCCTCCAGCGCTCCCTCATAGAAGAGAGGAGTGGTCATGACCATGTCGTTGCCGGCCTTCACGGCCGCGGCGGCCGCGTGCGCGTAGTCGGGCTGGACCTTCTGCTCCCAGACCATGCGGCCCACGTTGTCCCAGTCGGTGATGAGGGTGCCGGTGTACCCCCACTCGCCGCGCAGCACCTCGCTGAGCAGCCAGTCGTTGACCGTGATCGGCACGCCGTCGGTGCTCTGGTAGCCGAGCATGAAGGTGCGGCAGCCCTCGCGGGCCACGCGCTCGAACGGCGGCAGGAACCAGCTGCGGAGCTTGCGCCGGGAGATGTCGGCCTCGCTCGCGTCGCGGCCGCCCTGCGTCTCGGAGTACCCGGCGAAGTGCTTCGCGGTCGCGAGGATCGCGGTCGGGTCGTCGAGGCCGTCGCCCTGGTAACCGCGGACCATGGCGCTCGCGAGCTCGCCGATGAGGAACGGGTCCTCGCCGAACGTCTCGCTGACCCGGCCCCAGCGCAGGTCGCGGGCGATGCACAGCACGGGCGAGAACGTCCAGTGCACACCGGTCACCGCGACCTCTTCGGCCGTGGCGCGGGCGACGCGCTCGATCAGTTCCGCATCCCACGACGCGGCGAGGCCGAGCTGGGTCGGGTAGATCGTGGCGCCGGGCCAGAAGGAGTGCCCGTGGATGCAGTCCTCGCCGACGAGCAGCGGGATCCGCAGGCGCGTCTCGGCCGTGAGCCGGTTCGCCTCCAGGATGCGCTCGGGCGACGTGTGCAGGATCGACCCGACGTGACGTCGCAGGATGTGGTCCTGCAGGTCGTCCCGCGCGTCGAGCTGGAGCATCTGCCCCACCTTCTCCTCCACGGTCATGCGGCCGAGCAGGTCCCGGACGCGCTCCGCCGTCGTGAGCGACGGGTCCTGGTAGGGGAGGGTGCCGGTCCGCGTGGCGTCCGTGATGGGCAGTGTGGATGTCATTCAGTGGCGCCTTCCGCCGCGGGCCCGTTCGACGGGGAGGTGGTGGACGTGGAGCCGGGGGACGACGGAGCCGACGACCCCGTGCGCACCTGCGTGACGGTCGCGTTGATGTTGAGACCCTTCTTCTTCATCGCGCGGGCGCGCTCGCCGGCGGAGCGCAGGCGCGGGTTGACGTACTCGTCGATGCCGAAGTTGACGAGCGAGAGCGCCACGCCCAGGATCGCGATGCAGAGACCGGCGGGGACGTACCACCACCAGTAGTCCGGGAACGCGTTGTTCTGCTGCGCCCAGAACAGGACGGTGCCCCAGTTGAGGTTCGACACCGGGATGACGCCGATGAACGCCAGGGTCGTCAGACCCAGGACGGCGGCCGTCATCGTGCCGACGAAGCTGGAGGCGATGAGCGCCATCAGGTTCGGCAGCATCTCCACCAGGATGATGCGGTAGAGCGGCTCGCCGTTGGCGCGGGCGGCCTGGATGAAGTCCCGGTTGCGCAACGACATGGTCTGCGCACGCAGGACGCGCGCTCCCCACGCCCAGCCGGTGAGACCGAGCACGGCGGCGATGACGACCAGCGGCGGGTCCTCGAACTGCGACGCGATGATGATCATCAGCGGGAGGCCGGGGATGACGAGGAACACGTTCGACAGTGCCGACAGCGCCTCGCTCTTCCAGCCGCGCAGGTAGCCGGCGGTCACACCGACGGCGATCGCGACGATGGTCGCCATGATCGTCGCCAGGAAGCCGACGACGAGCACGCCGCGGGTCCCGTAGACGAGCTGGCTGAAGACGTCCTGGCCGATGTGGGTCGTGCCCAGGAGGTGCTGGAACGACGGCGGCTGCAGGGTCTCGTCGAGGTTCTGCGCCTGGGGGTCGTACGGGGCGATCAGCGGCGCGAAGATCGCGACGAGGATGAACACCCCGAGGATGATGAGGCCCGTGGCGGACTTCGGGTTGCTGAACATCGCGAGCGAGACCTTGAGCTGCGACCAGAAGGTCTTCCGCTCCGGAGCGTGCTCGGGAGCGTTCTGCGGCCGACCGGCCAGCACTGCTGCGGTCTCGGGGGCGCCGACGCCCACGTGGTGCGCGAGCGCCGGTGCGCTCTCGGCGGGGACGGTCTTCTCGGCGGGGGTTGTCATGATCAGGCCTCCGTCTGACGGGTGCGCGGGTCGAGGATGGCGTAGGCGATGTCGGCGATGATGTTCGCGACCAGCACGGCCAGGACGAGGACGAGGAAGATGCCCTGCATCAGCGCGTAGTCCTTCGCGTTGGTCGCGTTGAGCAGCAGCAGGCCGATGCCGGGGTAGGAGAAGACCATCTCCATCACCAGCGTGCCGCCGACGATGAAGCCGAGGGCGAGCGCGAAGCTCTGGATCTGCGGGAGCACCGCGTTGCGGGCGGCGTAGCGCCACAGCACGCGGCGGTTCGGCATGCCCTTGGCCTGCGCGACCGTGATGTAGTCCTCGTCGAGCACGGTCAGCATCATGTTGCGCATGCCGAGCACCCACCCGCCGAGCGAGACGACCACGATGGTCAGCACCGGGAGGACGGCGTGCGAGACGACCTCGGAGATGAACTCCGCGTTCCAGCCCGGGTCGACGCCGACCTCGTAGGCGTGGCCGGCGGGGAACCAGCCGAGCGTCGTCGAGAAGATCGCGATGAAGATCAGGCCGAGCCAGAAGTACGGGATGGTGCCGAGGAAGGTCGTGACCGGCACGAACAGGTCGAGGCGGCTCCCGCGCTTCCAGCCGATGATGGCGCCGAGGCCGGTGCCGATGACGAACGAGATGATCGTGGCGACGCCGACGAGCCCGAGGGTCCAGGGCAGCGCCGAGGCGATCGCGTCGCCCACCGGCGCCATGCCGGTGGAGATCGAGATGCCCAGGTTGCCGTGCAGGAGCATGTTCCAGTAGTTGATGTACTGGTCCCAGAGCGGCACCGACTTGTCCAGGCCGAAGAGCGCGCGCAGCGCCTTCTCGGCGTCAGGCGTCAGCTGACCCTGGCTCCGCGCCATGAACGAGTCGACCGCGTCGCCCTTCATCAGGCGGGGCAGGAAGAAGTTCACGGTGATGGCGGCCCACAGGGTGAACAGGTAGAAGGCCACCCGACCGCCGATGAAGCGCCACGGGACCCGCGTGCGGCGGCGCTCCGTGCCGGTGGCGGTCGTGCCGACGAGGGTCGGATCGACGGGGGCCTGCGATTCGGCGCTCACAGCGCACCTCCCGAGGTCTGTGCCGACAGTTCCCGGAAGTGCTTCTCGGGGTCGGGCGAAGCGGCGCGCAGCTCGCGCGTGTATGGGTCCTGCGGGCGCAGGATGACGTCGTCGGCCGTGCCGCGCTCGACGACCTTGCCCTGGTTGAGCACCATGATCTCGTCGCTGAAGTGCCGGGCCGTGGCCAGGTCGTGGGTGATGTAGAGGACGCCGAGCCCTTCCTCCCGCTGGAGGTCGGCGAGCAGGTTGAGCACGCCGAGGCGGATCGACACGTCGAGCATCGAGACGGGCTCGTCGGCGACCAGCAGCGCCGGACGCGAGGCGAGCGCGCGGGCGATGGCCACGCGCTGGCGCTGGCCTCCCGAGAGCTCGTGCGGGCGGCGGTCGATGACGGCGTCGGCGTCGAGGCGCACGCGGAGCAGCAGGCGCCGCACCTCGTCGTCGACCTCGCGCTTGGGGACGACGTTGTCGAGGCGCAGCGGGCGCTCGATGTGGTGGCGGATCGAGTGGGACGGGTTCAGCGACGCGAACGGGTCCTGGAACACCATCCGCAGCTGCTGGCGGTACCGCCGCAGGCCTCGTCCGCCGCGCGGGATCGGAGCGCCGTCGAGCAGGATCTCGCCGCGCGTCGGCGTCTCCAGCTGGGTCAGGATCTTCGCGATCGTCGACTTGCCGCTGCCCGACTGCCCGACCAGACCGAGCGTCTGGTGCGAGCCGAGCGTGAAGCTCACATCGTCGAGGGCCTTGAGCTGCCCGGAGCCGCGGACGTTGTAGATCTTGGTGACGTTCTTGAATTCGAGGGTCGTCATCGCGCGACCACTCCTCTCTCTCCGGTCAGGCGCGGGAAGGAGGCGAGCAGCTTGCGCGTGTACTCGTGCTGCGGGTCGTTCCAGATCCGCTCGGCCGTGGCCAGCTCGATGATCTCGCCCTCGCGCATGATCGCGATGCGGTCGCTGATCTCCAGCAGCAGGGGGAGGTCGTGGGTGATGAAGACGACGGAGAAGCCGAACTCGTGGCGGAGCTGCGAGATCTGCCGCAGGATCTCGCGCTGCACGAGCACGTCGAGCGCGGTCGTTGGCTCGTCCATCACCATGAGCTGCGGCCGGAGCGCGAGCGCCATGGCGATCATGACGCGCTGGCGCATGCCGCCGGACAGCTCGTGGGGATAGGAGCGGAGGCGCTGGCCGCCGACCTTCACGATCTCCAGGAGCTCGACGACCGCCTTGCGGCGTTCGGTGCGGTTCATGTCGGGCCGGTGCACTTCGAAGACGTCCTCGAGCTGCGAGCCGATGGTCGCCACCGGGTTGAGGGCGTTCATCGCGCCCTGGAAGACCATGGAGATCTTGTCCCAGCGGAACCGGCGCATCTGCTCGACGCCGAGGGCGTTGATGTCGACGTCGTCGCCGCTCTTGTCGTGGAAGACGACGCTGCCGTCGGTGATGACCGCCGGGGGACGGAGGAGGCGCTGCACCCCGTAGGCCAGGGTGGTCTTGCCGCATCCGCTCTCGCCGGCGAGACCGACGATCTCGCCGCGCTTGATGTCGAGGGTGACGTTCTTGACCGCCCGGACCGGGGGATCCACGTCGTACACGACCGAGAAGTCGCGCACCGAGAGAAGGGTGTCTGTCATGAGTTCGTCGCTTTCCTGCTGACCGCGAAACGTCCGGGGCGGAAGGGGGTCGAAACCGTCTTCCGCCCCGGACGCAGGTGGGGGATTACTTGCTCGCGGGCTTCAGCTTCATGATCACCTGCACGGCAGAGGGCTGGGTCGGGTCGGCGGTCGCGTACTGGTCGCTCTCGCTCGGCCACCCGGTGTACTTGCGCGTGTTGTACTCGGCGAGCTGCGGGTGGGTGCCGATCGCGATGGCCGGGACGTCCTCGACGAAGATCTTCTGGATCTTGTCGAGAGCGGCCTTGCGGGCCGTGTCGTCGGACGCCTGCGCGTACTCCTTGAGGAGGGCGGTCGCCTCCGGGTTGTTGTAGCGCCCGAAGTTGTCGGCGACCTTGCCGTCGGCGGCCTGGTCGAGGTAGGCGCCGTTCATGACGTCGTCGTAGATGTGCCACGGGTTCGAGCCGGAGCCGGTCCAGTGCAGCACGGCGTCGAAGTTGCCCGTCGCCACGTTGGTGGTCCAGGTGTCGGCGTCGGGGGTGGCGACCTTGGCGTCGGCGCCGAGCGTGTTCTTCACCTGCGTGGCGACCAGCTGGATGCCGGTGACGTAGTCGTTCCAGCCCTGCGGGTCCTGGAGGGTGAAGGAGACCGGGTTGCCGGACGGGTCGATCAGGGCGCCGTCCTTCCAGGTGTAGCCGGCGTCGGTGAGGACCTTCTTGGCGCCGTCGACGTCGATCTTGAAGTTCTGGTCCTTGTAGTCCGGCGCGATGTACTGGTCACCGGTCGGCTGCGGGATGCCCGTCACGTTCTTGAGCTCGGGTCCGGCGTTGCTGCGCGCCTTCTCGGCGTGCGCCTTGCGGTCGACGACCATGTTGACGGCCTTGCGGAACGCCACGTTGTCGAACGGGGCCTTGGTCGTGTTGACCAGGATCATGTCCGGGCTCAGCACGTTGGCGCCCCAGAAGACGTTGTGCTTCGGGTCCTTGTCGACGTAGTTCTTCTGGTAGTCCGTGATGAAGATCTGCGCCCAGTCGGTCTCGCCGTTCTGCAGACCGCGGAGGAGGCCGGTGTTGTCGTTGTACTCGAGGTACTTGAGCTCGCCCACCGGGACCTTGCCGCCCCAGTAGTCGGTGCGGGCCTTGAGCACGACGCCCTGCGAGGAGAAGGTCTTGATCGTGTACGGGCCGGTGCCGACCGCGTCCTTGACCGCGTCCTTCGTCGGGTCGGAGATGCTCTTCCACTGGTGCTCGGGCACGATGGCGGTCTGCAGCACGTCGCCCTGCTTGACGAACTTCGACTCCGTGAAGCTGAGGACCACGTTGCCGCCGTCCTTCTTGACGTCGGCGAGCTTCAGCCCGGCCAGGTCGAGGGCGGGGGTGCTCTTGATGAGGTTGAAGGTGAAGACGATGTCGTCGGCCGTGAACGGCTTGCCGTCGCTCCACTTGACGCCCTCGCGGGGCGTGACCGTGAGCTGCGTGTAGTCGGAGTTCCACTCGACCTTCGACGCGAGCCACGGGGTGGTCTCGTTCTTGCCGACCGGGTTGACCATGGCCAGCGGCTCGAAGATCATCCGGTTGTAGCCGAGCGACTGGCCGGAGCCGGTCGCGATGAACGGGTTGTTGATCTGCGTCGCCAGCACGGCCGCGCCGTCCGGCTTCGCGACGGTGATCGATCCGCCCGATCCGCTCGATGCGTTCGATCCGCTGCTCGAGCATCCCGTGAGGGCCATCGCACTGATGGCGACGACCGCGGAGCCCGCGATCAAGAACTTCCTAAGCCTCATTGCTTCTCCTTCGTGACGGCACAGTCCTTGTGCCAGGTGGTGCAGGGTGTGTGGTGAACATAACTTGCTTACTGGTCAGAAAGCAAGTTAGCGTGAGGTTACTGGGTGGTAAGCTGCCACGCAACAACGAGCGAAAGAAGATGCGGGATGGCCACCACCGCCGGCACGGCCAATCCGCGCCCTGAGACCGAGCGCAAGCGCAAGGAGATCCTGCGAGCCGCGGTCGAGGTCTTCGGCACCAAGGGCTCCACGAACGGCACCCTCGCCGACATCGCCGAGCAGGTCGGGATGACCCACGCCGGCGTGCTGCACCACTTCGGCTCCAAGCAGAACCTGCTCCTCGAGGTCATCGAGTTCCGCGACCAGGACGATGTCGCGCACCTGGCCGACCGCCACATCCCGGGCGGCCCGGAACTCTTCATGCACCTGGTCGGCACAGCCCTCCGCAATGCGCAGCGCCCCGGCATCGTGCAGGTGTACACCGTGCTCTCCGCCGAGTCGGTCACCGACGAGCACCCGGCCCGGAGCTACTTCGAGGACCGCTACCGGACGCTCCGCCGCGAGATCGACGACGCCTTCCGGGAGCTGTGCGTGCAGGAGGGTGTCGCCGACCCCCAGTCGGTCGACAAGGCAGCGGCCTCCATCCTCGCCGTCATGGACGGACTCCAGCTCCAGTGGCTCCTCGAGCCCTCCGACGTCGACCTCGCCGGCGCCAGCGAGTTCGCCATCCGGGCGATCGTCAACGGCGTCCTCTACCCGGGCCCCGAGCTGACGTCGTACGTGCGCGAGGCCTGAGACCCGCTGGCCCATGGACCGCGGAGCCGACGTGCCGGATGACGCTGCGACGGGAGTCTCGCTGTCGCGCGCGTTCTTCGACGACGTGGTCGCACCCCTCCTCTCGGCGTCGCTCCCCCGCCTCCGCTTCGGCGCCGGGCGGCTCGGGACCGGCTCGGATGTCCTCGGCTTCGACGACGACGTCTCCCGCGACCACGACTGGGGCCTCCGGCTGAGCCTCTTCGTGCCCGCCGATGCGGTCGGAGACGTCTCTGCGCTGCTCAACGACGACCTCTCGGACACCTTCCGCGGGCTCCCCGCCCGGTTCGCCTTCACCGGCGAGAGTCTCGTGCGCCATCACGTCGAGGTGACATCGGTGAGGGAGTTCGCCGTCGCCCGGCTGGGATTCGACCCGCGCGACGGCATCGACGTGCACGACTGGCTGTCGGTGTCCGGCCAGGCCGCGCTCGAGGTGACGGCCGGCGCGGTCTTCGCGGACCCGGCCGGCGAGCTCGGAGCCGTTCGCCGAGCGCTGGCCTGGTACCCGGACGACCTGTGGCGGTATGTCCTGGCCAGCGACTGGGAGCGGATCGCGCAGGAACTGCCGCTGATGGCCCGGGCGGCGGAGGTCGGCGACGACACCGGCTCACGCATCGTCGCGGCCCGGCTGTCCCAGGTCGCGATGCACCTGGCGTTCCTGCTCGAGCGCACCTGGCCGCCGTACGCGAAGTGGTTCGGCTCGGCATTCGCGTACTTGCCGAACGCGGGGCCCGTCGGCGGATCGATCGCCGCGGTGCTGGACGCGCGCAATCTCGCGACGAGACATCGCGGACTCGGCGATGCCCTCCAACTCCTCCTCGACCGGCAGAATGCGCTCGGCCTGACCGCGGTGGAGACGGCGCTCGTCCCGTTCTGGGACCGCCCGCACCTGCACCCGGACCCGGCCATCGCGACCCAGCTTCTCGACGGCATCACCGACCCCGACGTTCTGCGTCTCCCCCGCGGAGGCGGCTCCATCGAGCAACGCACCGACAACGTGGCCGTGCTCACGAGACCGGAGGCGCGACGGGCCACCGTTCGAGCTCCGAATTTGAACATGAGAATTTCTCAGAAACTCTTCCCCTGGCCGTACCGACGCCGCTAAACTGCGGCCGCAAGCGTACTGGCATGTTGCACCCGACGATGTGGCCGAAGCGCAGCTGACAGCACGAGCGCCCGTGGGACATCCGCGTGCGCCCGGTGACCCACGAGGCAGTGCGGCCGCCGGTCGGAGATCTCGACGATCGGGGTTCACGTGCGTACTCGACTCATCGCCTGCCTCGCCGCCGTGGCGACGCTCGCGATCGGAAGCATCGCCCTCCAGGCACCGCAGAAGGCCGAGGCACTGTCGCCGGACCTGCCCTTCAGCGCCGACGCCCTGCCCACCTGGCAGACCAACGGCACCGTGTGGCAGGTGGCGATCTCGCACGGCAAGGCGGTCGTCGGCGGGACCTTCACCCAGATCCGCCCGGGCGCGGGCCAGTCGGGGACCGCCCGGGATCTGCAGAGCCTCGCCATCCTGAACGCGGCGACGGGAGAACCCGACGGGTGCCAGCTGCCCGTCTCCTTCGGCAGCAGTGCCGCATCGGTGTACGCGGTCAAGGCCTCCCCCGACGGCAACACCGTCTTCATTGGCGGACAGTTCACCAGCGTCGGCGGTGTGTCCGTGAACCGTCTCGCGGAGATCGACGTCCAGACGTGCACCGTGCTGCCGTTCCGGGTGAGCGGTATCTCCAGCTACGTGCTCGAGATCGAGCCGGCCGCCACCGCCGTCTACTTCGGCGGCGTGTTCCAGACCGTCGCGGGTCAGACCCGGCGCAGCTTCGCGAAGGTCGACCGCTCCGGAGCCCTGCAGACCGCTTTCGTGGCCAACGCCTCCGGAGCCACGCAGGATCTCTACAACACGACGGTCGTCCCCGGCAAGAACGCGCGCGGGGACGCGCTCCAGCTCTCGCCCGACGGCACCCGACTCGCCATCGGCGGCGACTGGTTCGACGTCAACGGCTCGGCGACCCACAGCTTCGCCGTCGTGGACTCCACGACCGGCGCGGTGCTGCGCACCTGGCCCGCGAACACCGTCGGACCCACGTCGCGGACCAAGACGATCAGCTCCGACGGCACGCGGTTCTACGTCGCCCAAGAAGGTTTCAACGGCTACGACGGCGCCCTCGCCTACAACTGGTCCGACTACAGCCAGGCATGGCGCGACAACTGCGCCGGCGCGACGCAGACGATCGTCCCCTACCAGGGCCTCCTGATCGAAGCGCACCACCACCACGACTGCTCCGCACAGGGGATGTATCCGGACGGCCGCCGCATCTACCTGACCATGACGCACGCGACCGATCCGCTCCAGACGCACATCGGCTGGGTGCCGGAGCTGAACGACGGCACCGGCGAGGGCATCGGCCCGCGCACCATCGCGGTCGGGACCGGGACGGATGCGACGCCGTACCTCTGGGTCGGCGGCGAGTTCACGCGGGTCAACGGCGCGAGCCAGCAGGGCCTGACCCGGTTCAACTCGACCGACACGGGTGCGCCGCCCGCGCCCACCATCGCGGCGCGGGCGATCACGCCCGGCGCCGTGCAGGTGAACATCCGCGGCGTCTACGATCCGGACGACTCCGACCTCACGTACGCCGTCTACCGCGGCACCGACACGACCACGCCCGTCTGGACGGGTGTCGCCGAGTCGAAGCACTGGTACCGCTACCAGGCGACCTTCGTCGACACGAACGTGACGCCGGGGACGACCTACAGCTACCGCGTGCGGGCGATCGATCGCGCGAACAACCAGAGCGGACTCTCCGCCGCGGCGACGGCCACCGCCTCCTCGACCGGCTCTGCCTACGCATCGACCGTGATCGCCGACCAGCCGCGGCTGTTCTACCGCTACGACGACACGGCGAGCACGCAGTGGGTCGTGGACAGCGCCGGCCAGACCGTCGTGGGCTTGAACGGCCTCGCCCAGAACGGCGTGACCAGGACGGCCACCGGCGCGATCTCCGGTGACGCGAGCGGGAGTGCGACCTTCAGCGACACCCAGGCGAGCGGGCTGCCGCAGTACATCTGGAACGACGTCATCGCGAACGGGCCGACCGTCTACTCCGTCGAGACCTGGTTCCGGACGACCTCCACGACGGGCGGTGCACTCGTCAACTACGGATCGTCGAACGGGCGGCCGCGCACCGACGACGGCACGGATCGCCTCAGCACGACGGTCGACCGCGTCGTCTACATGGAGAACGGGACGGGCTTCCTCCGCTTCGGCGTGAGGGCCGGCGCCGGCACGACCACGCTCCGCAGCA
Source organism: Leifsonia naganoensis (assembly GCF_013410615.1). Lineage (NCBI taxonomy): Bacteria > Bacillati > Actinomycetota > Actinomycetes > Micrococcales > Microbacteriaceae > Leifsonia > Leifsonia naganoensis. Next base: position 2,103,939 of record NZ_JACCHJ010000001.1, on the reverse strand, counting down.
CGGCCGCGCTGAACAACGGCCAGTGGCACCACGTCGTCGCCACCCAGGGACCAGGCGGCATGCGCCTGTACGTCGACGGCGCGCTCCAGTCGCAGAACTCCACGACGGGCAACGCCACCTATTACGGTACGTGGCACGTCGGCGGCGACAGCCTCAGCGGCTACCCGTCGACGGGCAACGCGCAGACGAACCGGTACTTCGACGGGCAGCTGGACGAGACGGCGGTCTACTACCGGGCCCTCTCGGCGCAGCAGGCCCTGAACCACTACCGCGTCGGGACGGGCTACGTCGACACGACGGCCCCGAGCGTGCCGCAGGGAGTCGCGGCCGCCTTCGACGGCGCCAACGTGGACGTCTCGTGGAGCGCCGCATCGGACGACATCGGCGTGGCGGGCTATCACGTCTATCGCGGCACGACGGCCGGGTTCACTCCGGCTGCCGACACGCTGCGCGCGACCGTCACCACGACGACGTTCGAGGACGTCGCGTCGGCACCGGGCACGTACTACTACAAGGTCATCGCGTTCGACGGGGCCGGCAACGCCAGTGCCGCCTCCGCTGCATCCGGAGCGGCCACGGTCGTCGACGGGGCGGCGCCGTCGGTTCCGGCGGGCGTCACCGCGACGGCGAACGGGCTCGCCGCGGACGTCTCCTGGACCGCCTCCACCGACAACGTCGGCGTCACCGGCTACGCGCTCTACCGCGGGCAGAACGCCGATTTCGCACCGAGCGCGGACACCCTCATCCAGCCGAGCATCGCCGGCACCGCGTACCACGACGCTCCCCTCTCCGAAGGCACCTGGTACTACAAGGTGACCGCCCGGGATGCCGCCGGCAACGTCTCCGGCGCATCGAGCGCGGCGTCGGTGACCACCGTGGCTCCGGACACGGCGGCGCCGAGCGTGCCGACCGGACTGACCGCGACGGTCGATGCAGGGAACAACGTCGGGCTGAGCTGGAGCGCCTCCACCGACAACGTCGGCGTCACGGGCTATCTCGTCTACCGGGGCACGACCCCCGGCTTCACGGCGGACGACGCCTCCCGGATCGGCAACACAACGGGCACCACCTTCACCGACTCGGCCCGCCCCCAGGGCACCTGGTACTACGCGGTGGCCGCGACGGATGCCGCGTCGAATGTGAGCGGCGCCTCGGCCACCGCGGCCGCAACGGTCTCCGGCCCGGCCGCGCCTCCCACGACGCAGACCATCGTGACGAGCGCCGACACGATGGCGGCCGCCGTGAACCCGACCTTCGCCTACGGCACCACGAACCAGCTCTCGTCGCGCTTCAACACCGCGATCGAGTCCTTCCTGCGGTTCGACCTCCCAGCGGCACCACCCGGACAGGTGCTCACCTCGGCGACCATCTCTCTCCGCACCTCCACCGACCCCACGGCCGGATCGGCCGACACCCACGAGTTCCGTCTCGTCACCGGGGCCTGGGACGAGGCGACCCTCACCTGGAACAACCGGCCGACGGCCGCGGGACCGGCCGTGCTCGGCCAGCTCACCGGAGCCACGGCGGTGAACACGGCCTACACCGCCACCCTGTCCGCCGCCGACCTCGCCCCGCTCGCCGGCAGCTCCGTCACCCTCCGACTCGCGAGCACCGCCGGCAGCGACAACGTGCGGCTGTGGTCGCGCGAGGCGACCGTGGCGGGATACCAGCCGACGCTGACACTCGTCTACACGACGCCGTGAGTGGATGACGGGTTTGGCCGAGAACGCGGGACCGGGTAGTCTGGGCGGCAGTCCCGCACCCCAGTGGATCACTGGGATCGAGGGCCACGCGAGTGTAGTTCAATGGTAGAACTTCAGCTTCCCAAGCTGATAGCGCGGGTTCGATTCCCGTCACTCGCTCCATTTCTGCTCCGTCGATGAGTGTGTCAGGCGTCGATGGGCGGCCTTCTCACAGCCCTAGTCCTCGAATGGAGCGAATGCCTGCCGGTACTGCTGCGGGCTGATCCCCAGGGCGTTGCGGAAGGCCGGGCGTAGCGCGGTCGCGCTGCTGAACCCGGTCCGGTGTGCGACTTGCTCGACGGTCAGGGTCGTCGTCTCCAGTAGCTCCTGGGCTGTCAGGACGCGTTGGCGGAGTATCCACTGCATGGCGGACTGGCCAACAGTCGCGGTGAAGTCCCGGTCGAGGGTGCGCCGGCTGGTGCCGTACCACCGCGCGAGGTCGTCCACTGTGAGCGCCCTCGGGAGGTTGGCGATGACTCGCTCCTGAATGGCCGCGATCGTGGGTGAAGCCGACCGGAGCGGTTCGGGTTGCGCGAACTGGTTCTGGCTTCCGTGACGGTGCGGTGCGGTGACCATCCTGCGCGCGATCGCGTTCGCCGCGGCCGAGCCCCATTCGCGTCGGACGTAATGCAGGCACGCGTCCAGGCCGGCAGCTGTGCCGGCGGAGGTGATGATGTTGCCCTCATCGACGTACAGCCCGCTGTCATCGACGACCGTGTTCGGGAAGCGGTTCGCGAAGTCGTGCACCCATCTCCAGTGAGTGATCGCCCGGTGCCCGTCGAGGATGCCGGCGTATGCCAGAGCGTAAGCGCCGGAGCAGAGGCCCATGACGGTGGCCCCGTCATCCACCGCTCGCTTCAAGACGGCCACCAGCGCGTCGGACGGTCGACTCTCCGGGTCGGGCCAGTTCGGGACGATCACGACGCCGGCGTCATCGGCTGCACCCAGCCCGCTCAATCCCGTCAGCGAGAGGCCACCGGTGGTCGCAGACGTGTCGGCCTCTGAGACCGCCACGACACGCAGCGGCGGAGCGCCCGTCGCCGTCCGGTCGACGCCGAACACGCTGATCGGGACGGCCGTCTCGAACAGCAGCGCCGTGTCCGGCACGATGACGGCGGCGAGATGACGATCACGGTCCATGACCGGATTTTATCGACACCGTGCTGATCGGCCACTGGTGGAGGCTCTGCCGGATCGGAAGGGTGGGTTCATGCACGTCTCCGCTGAACACGCCCGGCCCCGACTCGCCGTCATCGGCTCGGGCCGCATGGGCGAAGCCCTCGTCCGACTCCTGGCCCCTCACCGCGAGGAGGTGGTGTGGGCGGGCAGAGACCCCGAGCGACTGCAGCGCACGATCGACGAGCTCGGCCGGGTGGGCGTTCGGCCGCTCGGGGTCCGCGACGCCATCGATGTCAGCGACGTCATCGTCCTCGCGCTCTGGCATCAACACGCGCTCGAATTCGTGTCGGAGCACCGGCGCCCACTGCAGGGAAAGATCATCGTCGACATCGCCAACCCGTTCACCGAGGACTTCACGGATTTCACCCTGCCGGAGACCACGTCAGCGGCCGAAGAGCTGGCCGAGGCCGTACCGGGAGCTGCGGTCGTCGGAGCGCTGAAGAACACGTTCTGGGTGGTCTTCGACGACCCGCAGTTTCCGGAGGGAGAATCCGACATTCTCGTCACCGGCGACGACCAGCACGCGAAAGAACGAGTCATGAGCGTCTTCAGCAACCTCCCGTTCCGCGTCCTGGACGCGGGACGGCTGCGCAACAACCGCACGATCGAACGGATGACCCTGCTCTCGCGCGAGATCGCCATCCGCTACGACCACTACCCGCGGACCACCTGGCGCCTCCTCGGCCAAGCCCCGGCACCCGTGGCTTGACTCGGTCGGCGAGGTGACCGATCGCGTGCTCAACCGTCGTACGCGAGCGACGCCGACAGTTCACGATGGGCGTCGATCTGGGCCTGGATGGTGGCGAGGTTCTGCTCCTCGCTCGCCATCACGTCGGCGCCGGCGAGGAATCGCAGCGGCAGGTCGCCTGAGTCGGAGAGGGTGACGAGGGCTTGCGCGAGCTTCTGGGGGTCGCCTCCCTGCTGCCCGTTCATGCCCTTCCAGGCGTCGATGGTCTGCGCGGTGAGCTCGGCGTAGTCCTCGATGTCGAGCTCCGGCCAGATCGTCGACGAACCCTCGACCAGCAGCTCGGTCCGGAAGAAGCCGGGCTCCACCGCCATGGTCGCGATGCCGAAGCGTTCCACGTCGTAGCGCAGCGACTCCATCCAGCCCTCGAGGGCGAACTTGGATGCGGCATAAGCGGCGACGAACTCCTGGCCCATGAGACCGGCCGCCGACGTGATGGTGATGACCTGGCCGGAACGCTGCGCGCGCATCCCGGGCAGGATCGCGCGGGTGACGTTGGTGGGCCCGAAGAAGTTGGTCTCCAGCTGGGCACGGAACTGCGCGGGGCTGATGTTCTCGAAGTAGCCCGCGTAGAAGTTGCCGGCGTTGTTGACGAGCACATCGATGCGGCCGAAGCGCGCGACGGCGGCCCGCACTGCGGACTCAGCGGCTGCGGGGTCGGTGATGTCGAGGGCGACGGTGAGCAGGTTCTCGTGCTCGCCGATCGCGTCGAGCACGCGCCGTGGGTCACGGCCGGTCGCGACCACGGAATGCCCCGCGGCGAGGGCGGACCGGGCGATGTCGGTGCCGAGACCGCGGCCGGCTCCGGTGATGAACCAGACGTTGCTGCTCATGGATGATGCCTCTCTCGAAGTTCGCTCCCACCGTCTTCGCGGCGGGGATGATCCGAGTCAACGCCTGTTCGCCGGATCGAGCGTGGCTCTGTCGAGAGGTGCACCAGCAGGGACCCTCTCCGGCCGCAGCGGCGGCGTATTTTGGGGACATGGAGACCCACGACGACCTCAGCGAGTTCCTCACCTCGCGACGGGCGCGACTCAGCCCTGCGCAGGCGGGCCTACCGGATTACGGCGGCCGTCGTCGCGTCCCCGGGCTGCGCCGGGAGGAAGTCGCCCTGCTGGCCGGGATGAGCTCCGAGTACTACAAGCGGCTCGAGCGTGGCAACGCGTCCGGTGTGTCGGAAGCAGTGATCGACGGCATCAGCCGGGCCCTCCGACTCGACGAGGCCGAGCACTCCCACCTCTACGACCTCGTCCGCACCGCCAACGCCGGCGCTCACCCGCAACGCCGCCGCCCGGCACGCACCACGCAGCTCACCGCGGGGATGCAGCAGACCATCGACGCGATGTCGACCGTCCCCGTCTTCATCCAGAACGGCCGCCTCGACGCCGTCGCGACCAATCGACTCGGGCGGGCGCTGTTCTCCGAGATGTTCGACGACGCACGACCACCGGTGAATGCTGCGCGATTCGTCTTCCTCGACCCGAGAGCGCAGACGTTCTACCGGGACTGGGAGGCCAACGCCCGCCAGATCGTCGCCATCCTCCGCGCCGAAGCCGGCCGATCACCGTATGACCGGCAGCTCAGCGACCTGGTCGGCGAGTTGTCGACACGCGACGACCTGTTCCGCAGATTGTGGGGCGCGCACGACGTGCGCGAGCATCGCACCGGGCTCAAGAGCGTGCACCACCCCGTCGTGGGAGACCTCGACCTCACGTTCCAGAGCATGGACCTGGCATCCGACCGGGGTCTGCAGATGCTGGTGTTCTCAGCCGCACCCGGATCGGTGTCCAGCGACCGCCTCCAGCTGCTCGCCAACTGGGCGGAGACAGAACAGGCGAGCGTCACGCACTCATGAACCCTCGACATCCAGCACGGCGCGGGCGAACTCGTGCGGGCGCTCCCGGGGCAGATTGTGACCGGCACCCTCGACGAGCCGGTGCATCCGGGGGCCGGTGAAGTGCGCCGCGGAGGCTGAGCCGTCGGTCGCCGGGAAGTTGCCGTCGGCGGTGCCGTCCAGCGTGATGGTCGGCACGGAGATCGCCGGCTGATCGGCGAGGAATCGCTCCAGCTCGTCATAGCGTTCCGCCCCGGCGGCAGAGCCCAGGCGATGTCGATAGGAGTGGATGACGACATCCACGTAGTCGGGATTCTGGAACGAGCGTGCGACCCGGCCCAACTCGTCCGCGGTGAAGGACCACTTCGGCGAGTTCCGGCGCCAGATCACCTCAGCGACGCTGGCAGGGTCCGCTGCGAGGCCGGCGCGGCCGCGCTCGGTGAGGAAGTAGAAGAAGTACCAGAACCCGGCTTCGAGCCGCGGTGCCAGCGGGTGTCCCGCGGCAGCGATGTCCTGGATCAGGTAGCCGTTGACCGACACGAGCCCCCGCACGCGCTCCGGCCACGCGGCGGCGACGACGCAGGCGGCACGGCCGCCCCAGTCGAACCCGGCGAGCACCGCATCCGCGAGACCGAGCGCATCCATCAGCTCGACGACGTCGGTCCCCAGGGCGGCCTGCTGCCCGCTGCGCTCCTCCGCCGGGTCGAGGAACCGCGTCGGACCGTGGCCCCGCAGGTACGGGACGATCACCCAGCGGCCGGCAGCCGCGATCTCCCGCGCCGCGTCCGTATAGCTGAGCGCGTCATAGGGAAACCCGTGGAGCAGGATCACCGCCTGCGCCGCCGGGTCTCCGACCTCGTGGTAGCCCACGTCGAGGGTGGCGGTGCGAACACGTCGCACCTCACCGAGATCTGCCGATTCCACTGTCGTGCCCTTCTTCTGGTTCGTGGGCGTCCCCGGTGCCATCGACACCGGGGACGCCCTCCTGCTCACGCGCTGACGCTCACCGAACCGACGGCGGCGACCGCTGCGAGGATCGTCTCGGCGACGGCGGCCGGCTGAGAGACGCTGAGCGCGTGCGACCCACCGGGGACCTCGCGGCTCAGCCGCGCCTTCGCCCGAGCGGCGCCCGCTCGATGCTCCGCGACGGGGATGTTCAGATCCCGGTCGCTGAAGACGCACCACGTGGGGATGGTCTTCCATCCCGGCTCCGCAGTCGGCAGCGGCTCCGTGAGCGCGGCCTGGGTCACCGGGCGCTGGGTGGCCGCCATGAGCGCGGCGGTGCCGTCGGGAACGTCCGCGCAGAACTGCCGATGGAAGAGCGCGGGCTGGATCACCAGCTCGACGCTCCCGTCGGCGAGCTGGCGCGGCGCGAGCGCATCGCCCAGGGTGCTGCCGGGGAACTCCGTCGACAGGTCGAACGCCGTCTGCCCGTGCTCGGGCACGAACGCATTGACGTAGACGAGCGCGCTCACGGCGTCATTCCCCGAGGACGCCTCGGAGATCACGAGACCCCCGTAGGAATGTCCGACGAGGACGACCGGGCGCCCGACCGCCGCGATGACGTCGCGGACGTACGCGGCATCCCCTGCCAGGCTCCTGAGCGGGTTGGCGACCGCGATGCACTCGAGGCCGTCCTGCTGGAGTCGTTCGATGACGCCGTTCCAGCTCGCGGACTCGGCGAACGCGCCGTGCACCAGCACGGCGGCGGGCTTCTGATCAGTCATTTCTTCGTCTCCTCGTCGTTCAGTCGTCGGTTCCGAGCGCGGTGCGCAGGATGTGGACGGCCTGCTCCACGGCCGCGGTCACCGCGGCGGACGGCCGCAGCGGGTTCAGCATCATGAAGTCGTGGATCGTGCCGTTGTAACGGACCGAGGTGGTCCGGACGCCGGCCTCGGTGAGCTTGCGCGCGTAGGCCTCGCCTTCGTCGCGCAGCACGTCGTTCTCGTCGACGATCACGAACGCCTCCGGCAGACCGGCGAGCTCCTCCAGCGTGGCGCGGAGAGGCGAGGCGGTGATCTCACCGCGCTTGCCGCCGTCCGGCAGGTAGGCATCCCAGAACCACGCCATCGCCTTGGCCGTCAGGTACGCGCCCTCGGCGAACTCGCGGTACGACGCGGTGTCCTGCGCCGCATCGGTCACGGGGTAGTACAGCGACTGGTGCACGAACGCCACGTCCCCGCGCTGCTTCGCCATGATGGCGACGGCCGCCGTCATGTTGCCGCCCACCGAGTCGCCGGCGATCGCCAGCCGGGAGACGTCCAGGCCGTGCTCGGCCCCGTGGACGGTCAGCCACTGCGCGGTCGCGTACGCCTGCTCGATCGCGACGGGGTACTGCGCCTCCGGCGACCGGTCGTACTCGACGAACGCCAGGGCCGCCCGTGCACCCACCGCCAGCTCGCGGACGAGCCGGTCGTGCGTCCCGGCGTTGCCGATGACCCAGCCGCCGCCGTGGATGTAGAGGATGACCGGCAGCCCGGCCGGAGCGCCGACGGGCCTGACGATCCGCACGCGGACGTCGCCGACCGGCGCCGGGACGGTGATCCACTTCTCCTCCACATCGAGCTTCTCGATCGGCGCGGACTGGAGGTCGTCGAGGACCTTGCGCGCACCCTCGGGCCCGAGTTCGTAGAGGAACGGAGGCGTGGACGTGGCATCGACGATGCCCTGCGCCTCCTTCTCCAGGATGGGTCTGTTCATAGCCGTACTCCTTCATGGATGAGGTTCGGAGGACGCGATCGCGTTCCCCTCGTGCAGCTATGACCGAGACGGTCGCGGATCTGTGACGCGGACGGGGGTCACTGCCAGTGCCTGAGCTTCTCCGGGTTCTCGACGATCCAGACGTCCGTGACGGCGCCGACGACGCCCGAGACCGCGACGACCGCGACCACGCGACCGGAGCGGCGCCCGACCAGCCCCGGGGCACCGTTCACCGAATGCGCCTCCCAGCTCAACGCTGACACGCTGCCGATCCGCAACGCGCGGAACAGGATGGACCACGCGATCAGCGGCTCGGCCAGGTGGGAGGGTTCGGCGACGGGCTGCTCGCCGGTGTCGACGACGACGCGCGGATGCGGACCGACGACCGCGATGAGCCGAGCGAGATCGTCCTGCTGCAGCGCGCTCAGGAACTCCTCGCACAGACGCCGCCGTTCGGCGTCAGGCAGCCCCCGCCCGTTCGGCGCTCGTCTCATGCGTTCGGTCCTCACCGGCGACCCTGCCGACTCCTTCGGGCACCACACCATTCTCCGCGTTCATCCGCCCGGCCGGCGGAGGGACGATCCGGTCGTCGACGTACGCTCGCGCGATCCGCGCTCGAAGGCGGTCCCGCCGGTGGACCCTCCCGGACTCGTCGGGGCGCGCGACGACCTCCAGCATCGGACGCGGCCCGCCGAGCAGAGGCCGTCGATCCGCCGGCACGGGCGCGTGGACCTCCACGAACTCGCCGCCGGGCAGCCGGACGATCCGACCGGTCTCGTACCCGTGGAGCAGGAGCTCGCCGTCCTTCTTCTGCAGCGCGAGGCACACGCGCCGGGTCACGACGAACGCAGCGACGGGGCCGAGTAGTGCGAGCGCCTGGAACGCATGGACGACGGCCTCCAGGCCGATGGAGAAGTGCGTGGCGACCAGGTCAGCGCTGCCGGCACCCCAGAGTGCGCCGTAGAACGCGATGGCGGCGACGCCCAGGCCCGTTCTGGTGGGTTCGTTCCGCGGCCGGTCGAGCCGCGCGTCCTCGTCGCCGGGACCGCGCACCCACTGCTCGAAGAACGGGTACAGGGCGATCGCCGCCAGGAACACACCGACCACCGCCAGCGGCACCAGGAGGGCGAGCGTCCAGGTGCGACCGAGCCACACGATCTCCCAGCCGGGCGGCACCAGTCGCAGCGCGCCGTCGAGGAACCCCGTGTACCAGTCCGGCTGGCTGCCGGCCGAGGCGTCGCCGGGGGACGACGGGCCGAACAGCCACACGGGAGCGACCGTCACGGTCGCGGCCATGAGCACGAGGATGCCGCAGACGGTCGCGAACAGGCCGCCGGCCCGCACCGCGGCGTTCGGATACGCCGGCACCCCGACCTCGCCCGGATACAGCGAAGGCGTGTCCCGGTACGCGACGCGGGCGCGCACCGCCAGAAGGACGAGAAGGAGGACCGGGACCACCGCGATGTGGATGGGGTAGAGGTTCTCGATGATCCGTCCGGGGAACTCGCCGCCGAAGATCAGCCACGACAGCCACGTGCCGGCGACCGGGATCCCGGAGAGGATGCCCTGGAAGATGCGCAGTCCGGTCCCGGAGAGCATGTCGTCCGGGAGCGCGTAGCCGCTCCATCCCCCCGCCAGCGCCACGACGAACAGTCCGAAGAGCAACAGCCAGGACCCGCGGCGACGCCGGAAGGCGCCGGTGAAGAACGTCACCGCGAGCTGCAGCATGATCGCGGCGGGGAGCAGCAGCGCTGCCCAGTGGTGAGCCTGACGGACGAGCAGACCGCCGGGGATCTGGAACGACGTGCGCAGGATGGACGCGTATGCGGCCGACACCTGCCGCCCGTCGAGCGGGGCGTACGGACCGTCGTAGGCGACGCGCTGACTCGACGGCGCGTACCAGAACATCAGCAGGATGCCGGTGACGAACAGCACGACGACGCAGGCGAGCGCGACCACGCCGAAGAGGTTCGACCAGCGCAGCGAGACACGACGACCCGCGAGCTCGGAGCGGGCAGCGGCGAGCCGGCGACCCGCCGACGACGTGCGTACCGCGCGGGCGAACGTCTCGGTCAGCGACCGCCGAGACCTCCGATCGGCGGGCATCAGGCGCTCTCCGTGTGCGAGGCGACGACGGGCGCGCTGCCGTCGAGGAACGCCCGCCGCGGGTGCTGCACCGACACGAGGGAGACGATGTCGCGGCCGAAGACGGCCGCACTCGCCCAGACGAGCAGGATCCGGACCTTGCGCTCCCAGGTCGGGACGGCGAGGACGTGGTAGCCGCGGTGCATGATCCAGGCGAGGAAGCCGGTGATGACCAGCCCGCGCCACTGGAAGATGCCCCGCCCCAGTCCCAGCGTCGCGACCACGCCCAGGCTGTGATGCACGTAGTCCCTGGGTCGCTCACCGCGCAGATCGGCAGCGATGTTCTTCGCCAGCAATCGCCCCTGCCGCACGGCGTGCTGCGCATTCGGGACGGTGAGGGCGCCGTCGACGGGAGACGCCAGATCGGGGACGGCCGCGTCGTCGCCGGCTGCCCACGCGTCCGGCACCGGCGCATCGGGTGTTCCCACCCGGAGGTCGGGTCGAACGACGAGCGACCCCCGCGCGGTCACCGGAAGGTCGGTGCGGTTCGCGACGACGGGGTTGGCCCCGTTGCCGGCCGTCCACACGATGGTGTGGGAGTCGAACTCCTCACCGGTCGAGAGGACGACATGTCCGCCTTCGGCCGACAGCAGCTGCGCCCCCAAGTGGATGCGCGCGCCGCGTTCGGTGAGCGACCGCACCACCCAGGATCCCGGGCGGTCGGTCACCTCGGGCAGGATCCGCTCCCGCGCCTCGACGAGATGGAAGGAGAGGTCCGAGAAGCGCAGCTCCGGGTACGAGCGCAGCAGGGCGGTCGCCAGCGAGAGCAGCTCGGCGAAGCCCTCCACTCCCGAGAACCCTCCACCGACGAAGGTGACCGTGAGCAGCCGGGCGCGCTCCGCACCGGCGGCCAGCTCCGCGGCCCGGTCGAACGCGTCGAGCAGGCGGTCCCGGATGGCGACGGCCTCCTCGACGTGCTTCATGCCGATGGCGCTCTCCACCACGCCGGGAATCGGGAAGGTCCGGGTCACGGCGCCGGCGGTCACCACGATCGTGTCGTATCCGAGCGCGAACTCCTCGCCGTCCTCCGGCAGCACGGTCACGGATCGGCCCGCGTGGTCGATGCGCGTGACCCTCCCGTGGATAAGCCGGGTGCGGCGCAGATGACTGCGCAGTGAGATCGCGGCGTGACGCGCCTCGATCGAGCCGGCGGCGACCTCCGGCAAGAAGGGCTGATAAGTCATGTACGGGCGCGGATCGACCACCACGATCTCCGCCTCACCCGCCCGGAGTCTCTTCTCCAGGCCCCAGGCCGTGTAGAAACCGGCGTATCCGCCACCAACGACGAGGATCCGACGCATTACGAACCTCCTGTCCTCACTAGCTATGACCGGACAGGAGGTCGTTTTGTGACATCAGGCGGCGGGAAGGTGCTCCAGCTTCTCGGGATTCAGCACCCAGAACAGGCGGTCGATGCCGTCGTCGCCGACCTCGACGGTGACGAACGCGAACACCGCGCCGTCGCGCGTGGCCACGATGGCGGGTTCGCCGTTGACCTCCGCGAGGTGCATGGCCGATCCGTCCCAGAACCGCGACGCGAAAGCGTGGATGTACTTCGCGACGGTGCTCCCGCCGACGACCGGGATGCGGGTGGCGCGGACGATTCCGCCACCATCGGACAGCGAGACCACGTCGGCGGTGAACAGCTTCTCGAGCGCCACCATGTCACCTCGCTCGGCCGCCGCCATGAACGCCGACAGAAGACGCGTCCGCTCCTCGTCGGTGACGGCACGCGACCGCCGCTCCGCCGCGAGATGCTTGCGCGCCCTGCTGACCAGCTGGCGCGCGGACTGCTCGCTCGTCTCGACGATCCGGCCGATCTGCGCGTACGGATAGTCGAACGCCTCACGCAGCACGTACGCCGCGCGCTCCGCCGGGGACAGCTTCTCGAGCAGCACGAGCACCGCGAAGCCCAGTGCTTCGCCGCGCTCGGCACCCAGGGTCGGGTCCTGGGAGGTGTCGACCGGCTCCGGTAGCCACGGCCCGATGTAGGTCTCGCGCTGGACGCGCGCCGATCGCAACGCGTTCATGGCGAGTCGGGTCGCGGCCGTGGCGAGGAACGCGGCGGGTTCACGCACGGACGCCCGGTCGTACGCCTGCCAGCGCAGCCAGGTGTCCTGGACGATGTCCTCCGCGTCCGCCACCGTGCCGAGCATCCGGTAGGCGATCCCGAACAGCCTCGGGCGGACCGCGGCGAACACCTCAGCCGCTGTCGCGAGGTCTTCATCCCCTGCAGCCGGTTCGGACATGGGACCGATGCTACCTCCTGGTGCGGGATGTCGGGGTGGCCGTACAGCCCGCACCAGGATCAGCCGTCCTCCCGGTCAGGCCGGGAATCAGACGTCCGAATCGCGACGGCTCCACGCGTCGAGGGATGTCTCGCCGCGGAGCTGGGTCGTCGCACGAGCGTCGTGCCCGGGCATGAGCGACTCGTCGGTGACGGTGCCTCCGAAATAGCCCGCCGACTCGTCGGCGACGATCTCGCGGCCGTCCCCCCGAGCGCCCAGGATCACCCTCGCGGCGTCGGCGAGCCTGACCGGACCCGGCCCCGCGAGCTCGGCGATCGCGTTGCTCGGCACGGCGACCGCGAGGGCGGCGAGCGCGCCGGAGACGTCCGCAGCGGCGATCGGCTGCATGAGCACAGGCGACAGAGTGATCGTGCCGCCGGACGCCCCACCCTCCGCGAGGGCGGGGATGAACTCGAAGAACTGCGTCGCGCGGACGATCGAGTACGGGATCCCGCTGCCGGTCACGATGTCCTCCTGCGCGACCTTGGCGCGCATGTAGCCGATGTCGGGCATCCGGTCGGCGCCGACGATGGACAGGACGACGTGGTGGCCCACGCCCGCGCGGCGCTCGGCGTCGACGAGCGTCTGCGTGCTGCGCTCGAAGAACTCCCTGACCGGGCCGTCGTCGAACGACGGCGCGTTCGGCACGTCGACGACGACGTCGGCGCCCTCCAGCGCCGCGTCCACTCCCGCCCCGGTCACGGTGTCGACACCGGTCGACGGGGACGCGGGAATCACCTCGTGCCCCGCCTGCCGGAGGAGTTCGACGAGCGGACGGCCGATCAGGCCGGTGCCCCCGATGACGACGATCTTCATGCGTATCCCTTCGTTGATGCGGCACGCGTTCGAGCCGCTGCCAGCTCAGACACATCACGACGCCCCGCTGTGACCGATCGCGCGCAGAAACCTGTCACGACGTCGCCGACGGCGTCGCGGGGAGCGGGGCGTGACCTGACCCTGCGCCGGCCGTGGCGACGGGTACCGGCCGGGGATCGCGGATCCACACGCCGGAGACGACCGCCCCGGCGAAGAGGGCGACCGCCGCCGCGAGGACGAGCGTGTGGAATCCGTGAAGCTGGATCGTCGCTCCGCCCACAGAGCCGGCCAGCGCGACCGCCACCAGTCCGGCCACCCGCGACACGGCGTTGTTCACCGCCGAGGCGATCCCGGCGCGGCCTGCGTCGACGGCGCCGAGGACGGTAGCGGTCAACGGCGCGACGGTGATGGCCATCCCGATCCCGAACGCGCAAACAGCGGGCAGGACTTCGGTGAGGTAGTCGGCGGTCGCGGTGATCCTCAGCATCAGGAGGAATCCGGCACCCGTGACGGCCGGACCGATCGTCATCAGCAGCCGGGGGCCGACCCTGCCGCTCAACCGGCCGAAGACCGCCGCGAGCGCGATGAGGAGGACGCTCGACGGCACCATGGCGAAGCCGGCCGCAGTGGCGCTGTACCCCGCGCCCTGCTGCAGGAAGAGCGCGAGCGCGAAGGTTCCGACGGCGACTCCCCCGTAGATGAACGCGGTCGCGACGTTGCCCACCGAGAAGTCGCGCTCTCGGAAGATGGCGAGAGGGAGCAACGGGGTGGCGACCCGGCGCTCCCAGAGGAGGAAGGCGACGAGGCCCGCGACGCCGAGCGCGAGCGCGCCCAGGATGACCGGCGACCCCCAGCCGAAACGGCCGCTCTCGATCAGCGCGAAGACGGGCAGTCCGAGACCGAGGATGCCCAAGAGGGCGCCGATCCAGTCGACGCGCGCATTCGTCGTCCGCACCGCGTCCGAGGGCAGCGCACGCACGAGGAGCAGCGCCACGGCGATCGGCAGGAGGTTGATCGCGAAGACCCAGCGCCACGAGAGAGTGTCGACGAGCACACCTCCGAGGACCGGCCCGGCGATGCTCGCCAGGCTCGTGATCGCGGTCCACACGCCGATGGCCCGCGCCTGCGCCGAGCCCTGGAATGCGCTCAGGATCAGTGCGAGCGAGCTGGGCACGAGCAATGCTCCCGCGACTCCCTGCACCCCTCGGGCGAGGATCAGGACCGCGGCGGTCGGAGCGACGGCGCACGCCACCGACGCGACCCCGAAGCCGACGAGGCCCCAGAGGAGTACGCGCTTGCGGCCGAAGAGGTCGGAGAGCGATCCCGCGAGCAGGATCACGGAACCGAGCGTCAGCAGGTAGGCGTCGATGACCCACTGCTGCGCCGCGAGGCCGCCGCCGAGCTCGCGCCCGATCGCCGGCAGCGCGACGTTGACGACGCTCCCGTCCAGAAAGGCGATGAACGTCGCCAGCACGGCGACCCCCAGGACGGTGCGTTGCAGTCGGGTGTTCCCGTTGGTCATGGCTCCTCCTCCGATCGTGCGAGGTCGTCTCGCTCGCCTGCTCTGACCGGACAGCTCCCGCCGCTGTGACGGCCTCGGCGCGTTCCGCTACGCGTGGACGGTGTTCCAGTGCCTCAGCGCCGTGGGTTCGAGCCTGATCCAGATCACGGTGACGAGCCGGCCGGTGAAATCGACGGCGATGCACGCGGTCGGGATTCCGGCGCGGGAGATGATCAGCCCCGCCTGGCCATTGACCGACCGCTCTTCGACCAGGTCGTCGGATCTTCGGGCGAACCCGTGCTCGAGGACGAACCGGGCGTCCTCGAAGCCACGGACGACGCGGACGCCCGACGGCTCGCCCGAGCCGGAGTCGACGACGACCGAGACGTCCGGCGCGACGAGTGCCTGCAACCGGTCCCGGTCGCCTGACTCCGCTGCCGCGTACAGCCGGCGCACGGCCCGGTAGTGGAGCGGACCCGCCAGCCACTCCCAGAGGAGCCACCAGCACCGCGCGAGAACCGGGCGGACCGACCGCCGGTCATCCCCTCGAGTGATCTCGGACATTTCGAACGCCTCCATCCGGCGTGACGTACCGCCGCTACAACTCAGACCGATCGGGGAGCGATTCTGTGACGACCTGTCACAGATGGGAGGTCTGGCCGGTCAGAGCTTCCGCCGGCGCACTCCGCGCCGGGAAGACAGGATGAGAGGCCAGCATGTCCAGAATCGTCGTCATCGGAGGCACGGGGCTGATCGGCTCCAAAGTCGTGAAGAAGCTCCTCGAGCACGGCCACGAAGCCGTCGCCGCCTCCCCGAACTCGGGCGTCGACACCATCACGGGTGACGGTCTCGAGCACGCACTCCAGGGGGCGTCGACCGTGCTCGACGTCTCCAACTCGCCGTCGTTCGCGGACGAGGACGTCATGACGTTCTTCACCACCGCGACCACGAACATCGTCGACGCGGCCAGGAAGGCGGGCGTCGGGCACTACGTCGCCCTCTCCGTCGTCGGCTCCGACCGCATGACCGACAGCGGGTACATGCGGGCCAAGGTCGCCCAGGAGAAGCTGATCGCCGCGAGCGGCATCCCCTACTCGATCGTGCACGCCACCCAGTTCTTCGAGTTCGTGACCAGCATCGCCGCCTCCGCGACGGTCGGCGACGAGGTGCACCTGTCGCACGCGCAGATCCGGCCGATGGCGGCCGAGGACGTCGCCACGGCCGTGGCGAAGGTCACCGCCCACGAGCCGCTCAACACGGTGATCGAGGTCGCGGGTCCGGAGCAGTTCGGCCTCGACGACCTGATCCGCACCGGTCTCGCCTTCCGCGGCGACCCCCGGACGGTCGTCGCCGACCCCGATGCCCGCTACTTCGGCGAGCGCCTCACCGACGACATGCTGCTCCCCGGGCCCGACGCGACGGTCTTCGAGACACGGTTCGAGGAGTGGCTGCCCCTGAACCCGCCGCCGGCAGCCCGGTCGTGACGCTCGACCGTTCGCCGAGGTCGGCGATCCCGGCCTACCCGGCGCCCAGCGTGAGCGTGACCGTCCGCCCCGCCGCGACCTTCGCCCCGCCCTCCGGCTTCTGCGACACGATGAGCCGCGTGGGCGAGGCGGTCGCGGGTTCGCCGTGCCCGCCCAGCACCGCCACGCGGTAGCCGGCATTGCGGAGGAGTTCGACGCCCTTGTCGGCGGGCTTGCCGACCACATCGAGCAGGGCGGGAGCCGCGCTGTCCGACGACGACGGGGGCACGGTCTCGCACGCCGTGAGACCGCCGAGGGTCAGCGCGACGGCGGCGCATGCCCCGAGCGCGCGGAGACGGCCGCGAGCGATCATGCCTGCATGAAACGTCGGGAACCCCCGAGGGTCAACCCGTCACCCGCCGTGTCAGGATGGGAGGCGTGCTGCCGGGCGGGCCGGCGGCCGAGACGAACCGTCCGGCGAGGGCGGAGGACGGCGGGGCAGGTGGGAGTCCGCGTTCGAGACTGGCGGCTGCGTGGGTGGGCCGGGCGGCTGGCCGCGACGGCCGTCGCCGTCGCGCTGGGCTCGCTGATCGCGGCGGGAGGCGCCCCGAGCGCAAGCGCTGCGCCCGCGGCGGCGCCCGCTCCGGCCGCCGTCCCCTCCGGCGTCGACGACTTCTCGTTCGCGAGCTTCGACGGGGACTACCGGCTCGGCCGCGACGCCGAGGGGCACTCCACCCTCACCACCGTCGAGACCCTGGTGGCGCGCTTCCCGGAGACCGACCAGAACCACGGCATCCGGCGCGAGCTGGTCGAGGAGTACGACGGGCAGCCGACGGACCTGACGGTCGTGTCGGTGACCGACGAGAACGGCACCCCGCGCGCATACACGAGCGACTCCGACGACGGGATCCTCTCGCTGACGATCGCCGCGAAGGGCTACGTGCACGGCGACCAGACCTACGTCATCACCTACCGGCAGACGAACGTCACGCGTTACTTCTCCAACACGGACGACGACGAGTTCTACTGGGATGCGAACGGCACCGCCTGGGCGCAGCCCTTCGACCGGGTGACGGCGACCGTGCACCTCGGCTCCGGCCTGGCCGCGGCGCTGCAGGGCACCCCGTCCGCGTATCGCGGCGTCCAGGGCTCCACGCAGCCCGCGACGGTCGAGCGGACGGGCGACGGGTTCCGCTTCAGCGCCGACCGGCTCGGCGCGGGCGAGAACCTGACGTTCGCGATCGGCTTCGCCCCCAGCACCTTCACGGCGCGCGCCGACGGACTGTTCGACACGGGATGGGGATACGCGGCTCTTGCCGGATTCCTCCTCAGCGTCGCGACGTTCATCGCCGCCATCGTCGTGCGGGTGCGCCTGCTGCGCGACGCTCCGGGGCGCGGCACGATCATCCCGGAGTACGTCCCGCCGAAGGAAGGACTGCTGCTCGCGGCCGACCTGACCCGCCGCACCACGAAGGCGGTCGCCGCGCAGACCCTCGATCTCGCGGTGTCGGGCCGGGTGCGTGTGCTGCAGTCCACCGGATTCCTCGGCCGCGCCACCTACACGCTGGAGTTCATCTCGACGGAGGCGACCGGTCGACAGGCGCTGCGCGACCCGCATCCGACGACCGACGAGCTGCAGTTCCTGCGGGCCCTGTTCGGCGACGAGCTCGTGCCGGGCACGACGCTCGAGCTCGGGTCGACCAACTCGCGCGTCGCACGCGCGATCTCCGCGCTGCTGAAACGCGTGCACACGGACGCGACCCGTTACGGCTACCGCACCTCCGGACCGCGCGGTCCCGTCCGCACGGTGTTCTTCACCGCGCTGGGCGCGGCGGTGCTCGCCGTGCTCGGCTCGGTGATGTGCATCGTCGGCGTCTTCGGAGGCGCGTGGATCATCCTGACCTTCCTCGGGTCGATCGTCCTGTTCGTCACCACCGCCGTCCTGCTGTCGCGCTCACCGCTGACCGCGACCGGCACCGCCCTCCGCGAATACGTGGACGGCCTGCGGATGTACGTGCACCTCGCCGAGGCCGACCGCATCCGCTACCTGCAGTCGCCGCAGGGGGCGGAGCGCGTGCCCGTCGCCGTGGGCGATCCGCGCGAGATGCTGAACCTCACCGAGCGCCTCCTCCCCTGGGCCGTGCTGTTCGGGGACGAGAAGGAGTGGCTGGCCGAGCTCGGACGGTTCTACGAGCAGACCGGGCAGTCGCCGACCTGGTACGCCGGCCAGACCGCCTTCAACGTCGCGGTGCTCTCCCAGGTGGTCAGCGGCATCTCCTCCAGCACGACCATCGCGAGCAGCTCCTCCTCCGGCGGCACCGGAGGCGGCGGGTTCTCCGGCGGCGGAGGGGGCGGCGGAGGCGGCGGGGGCGTCTAGGCCGCCCTGTGGTGCCCGATCCGAGACTCGCCCCTTGTGCACTGCCGTATTCCGCCTAGCGTTGGGCCCACAGCAGAGCGACGCCCGTTGAACGGGATGGCTGAGCGCCGGCATCTGTCGATAGCGATTGATGGAGGCACGAAAATGAAAGCCGTAGTGTACGAAGGACCGCGCAGCGTGAGCGTCAACGACGTTCCGGATGCGCGGATCGAGAGCCCGACCGACGTCCTGGTGCAGATCACCACCACGAACATCTGCGGGTCGGACCTGCACATGTACGAGGGCAGGACCGACTTCGAGACCGGCCGCTGGTTCGGCCATGAGAACCTGGGCCAGGTCATCGAGGTCGGCGACGGCGTCGACAAGATCCGGGTCGGCGACTACGTCGTCCTCCCCTTCAACGTGGCGTGCGGGCACTGCAAGAACTGCGAACGCGGGCTGACCAACTACTGTCTGACCGCGCAACCGAACAAGGAATGGGCCGGCGCTGCGTACGGGTTCGCGGACATGGGTCCATGGGCCGGCGGCCAGGCCGAACTGCTGCGCGTCCCCTGGGGCGACTTCAACTGCCTGCGGCTCGGGGAGGATGCGGAGGAGAGGCAGAACGATTACGTGATGCTGGCCGACATCTTCCCGACCGGCTACCACGCCACCGAGATGGCGAACGTCAAACCCGGCGACCAGACGGTGATCTACGGCGCAGGCCCGGTCGGCTGCATGGCCGCCTACTCGGCGATCCTCAAGGGCGCGAGCAAGGTCATGGTCGTCGACCGACACCCCGACCGCCTGAAGAAGATCGAAGAGATCGGCGCCATCGCCATCGACGACTCGGCGGTCGACCCGGTCGAGGCCGTCAACGATATGACGATGGGACTCGGCGCGGACAACGGATGCGAGTGCGTCGGCTACCAGGCGCACGACCCGGACGGGAACGAGCACGCGAACCTGACGCTGAACCGGCTGGTCCAGTCGGTGCGGTTCACCGGCGAGATCGGGGTGGTCGGGGTCTTCATCCCGCAAGACCCGGGGGCGGCCGACGAGCTGGCCAAGCAGGGCGAGGTCGCCTTCGATTTCGGCGAGTTCTGGTTCCGCGGTCAGAAGCTGGGGAGCGGACAGGCCCCGGTCAAGAAGTACAACCGGCGCCTGCGCGACCTCATCGCGGGCGACAAGGCGAAGCCGTCCTGGGTCGTGAGCCACGAGCTCTCCCTGAACGAGGCGCCGGAGGCCTACGAGCACTTCGACAACCGCGACGACGGGTGGACGAAGGTCGTACTGCACCCGGCAGGCGCAGCGGCCTGACTCCGACGTGACCGGCGACGGTGCCCGCTCTCCGCGGGCACCCCTGCCGCGTCGGAGGAGGATCCATGGCCGATCGTCGCATTCTGTCCGCCCGCCGCGCCCTCGTGTGCGTCGCGGTGGGCGCCGTGACCGGGACGGTGGTGGCGCTGACGGTGGCGCCCCGCCTCGGCCCCCTCGTCGGCTGGTGCACGGCCGGGTCCGTCGCACTCGCGTGGGTGTGGCGGATCTGCTGGCCGCAGGACCAGCACGGGACGGAGCGCCTGGCGCGCGAAGAGTCCTCCACCCGCGTGACCGACGACGCCATCATCGCCGCCTGCCTCGCCAGCATCGCCGCCGTGGTGGTCTCCGTTGTCCAGTCCAGCGACCGGAGCGGCGACCCGGTCTCCATCGCCCTGGTGATCCTCGGCGTGCTCGGGACCATGGTGGCGTGGGCGCTGGTGAACACCGTCTACGCATTCAAGTACGCCCGGATGTACTACGTCGACCACCACGAGGGCGGATTCGGCTTCAACCAGCCATCCACTCCGACCTACAGCGACTTCGCCTACCTCGCCTTCACCATCGGGATGTCCTACGGCGTCTCGGAGGTCGAGCCGAACGCCACCGGGACCCGGCGCAAGGCGCTGCTCCACGCCCTCCTGTCGTACTTCTTCGGCACCGTCCTGATCGCCGTCGCGATCAACCTGGTGACGGGCCTCGGTCACGGCTGAAGGGAGGCCGGGCCGTCCTGCAGTCTGGTCGGGGCGTGCTCGAGGCCGAGCCCGGGCTGCCCGTAGGCGCCGATCACCTCGCCGATCACGATGCGATAGGCGCCGATCCAGCGTTCGTGCAGGCGTTTGGCCTCCCGGTGGGTGTCCATGCCGATGAGCTGCTGGAGGGCCTCCCGGCTGTCCCAGTAGTACACCTCGGAGTGGAGGCCGGACTCGTCGTTGGTCCACGACTCCTCTCCCAGGAATCCGGGGATGGCGCGGGCCCGCTCGGCGATCTCGTCGTTGAGACGATGGAACTCGTCGTCGTACGGCTTGGCCTCGAAGATGAAGGTGGAGGTGAACATCAGGCCGGGTTGTCCTGCAGCCAGGTGAGGACCTGCTGGGCGTGGGTGTTCGGCGGGAAGATCGGGTAGAAGGCGTGCTCGATGACGCCGTCGCGGATGACGAGCGTCAGCCGCGCGTACAGGCGGTCGTGGCCCTCGGCCGCGAACGTCGGCAGGCCGAGCGCATCCCCGAGCCGGAAGTCCTCGTCCGAGAGCATCGTGAACGGGAGCCGCAGGCGGTCGACGACCTCGGCCTGATAGTCGGTGGGCTGACTGGAGAATCCATAGACCGCGCTGACGCCGGCCGCGGTGAGCTCGTCGTGATGGTCGCGGAAGTCGCACGCCTCGGTGGAGCAGCCCCGCGCGCCGGGGATGGCATCCCAGCCGTCGGGGAGGTCGACGCCCGGGCGCCCGGTGAGGGGGTACAGGTAGATCACAGTGCGGCCGCTGCCGAGCCCGGCGAGATCGACGACCCGGCCGTCGGTGGCGGTGAAGGCGATCGCCGGCGCCGGCGTGCCGGGGAGGTGGTCGGCCGCACCGTCGTCCTCGGGGACGGGAAGTCCGGTGGGAAGCGTGGTGTAGTCGGTCATGGTGGTCTCCTTCTCGAAAGTCCGGGATGCGCCCTCGTCCAGCCTGCGGACGAGTTCGGCGCGGCGCGTCTGGAGGGTGGCGACGATGCGATCGATCTCGGCGATGCTGTCGCGGTAGGCGGCGAGCGAGGACACGCACTCGTCGCCGTGCTCGTGCCCGAGCTCCAGGCACTCCAGGAACGGGACCGTCTTCCTGGCCGTGATCCCGGTCGACGCCAACTCGCGGATCTCCACGACCGCCCTGAGGTGGCCGTCGTCGTACTCGCGATAGCCGTTCGCCGCGCGCGCCGGCTGCACGAGGCCGAGGCGCTCGTAGTAGCGCACCGCCTTGGTCGAGACGCCGGCCCGCTGCGCCAGTTCGCCGATCCTCATCCGTACCTCCGAGAAGAACGGTAGACCTTGTCCCACCGGGCAAGGTCAAGCCGTCGGCGCCGCGTCAGGCCCCGGAGTCGTATCTCGCGGTGCTGTCACGCACCTTCAGCTCGGGCTGGATCAGCGGGATCGTGGTCGATGCCTCACCGCGCAGGGCACGGAGCACGCTGTCGACCGCGCGGCGGCCGACCTCGGTGAAGTCGAGCCGCACGGTCGTCAGAGCGGGCTGGAAGAACGCCGACTCGTCGCGGTCGTCGAACCCGACCACGCTGACATCACCGGGGACGCTGACGCCCCGGTCGTCGAGCGCCTTCATGACCCCCAGCGCCATCACGTCGTTGATCGCCAGCACAGCCGTCACGGACCGGTCAGCCGCGATCGCGACGCCGGCGCGATAGCCGGACTCCGCCGACCAGTCGGGGGACGGGAACTCGGCGGGGATCGCACGTCCGGCGAGGGCCAGCTCGGTCCGCCAACCGCGCCGTCGCGCCTCCGACGCCATCCACCCGTCCGGACCTCCGACGAAATGGACGGTCTCGTGCCCCAACTCGAGCAGGTGCCGCGTGGCGAGCTGGGCGCCCAGGGCCTCATCGATCGAGATCGTCGCCGAGCCGGCGGGCGAGCCCTGCTCGAAGCGCACCACGGGCACGTCAGTGTCGAGCCGCTGCAGCACCTCGGTCGCGGCGGTCATCGGGGCCAGGACGACGATGGCGTCGACCCCGTCGTCGACGAGAGAGTCGAGCCCGGCCCTGATACTCGCCCGGTCGACGTCGGCGATGCTCACGAGACTCGTCGAATAGCCGTTCCGGCGGGCCTCTTCCGCGATACCGAACAGCGCGAGGGCCGGTCCGTGCACCGACAGTGCGTAACTGAGCACGCCGAGGTTCATCGAGCGGCTCGTCGCCAGGCTCCGCGCGGCGGAGTTGCGCCGGTACCGCAGCTGCGCGATCGCCTGGTCCACCCGCTCCCGGATCTCGGGAGCGACATTCGTGTGCCCGTTGACCACCCGGGAGACGGTCTGCTGAGACACTCCGGCGAGCCGGGCGACGTCCACCATCCGGGCGGCGCGGGGCGCAGCGCCGTTCGTCTCGGTCACCGGCTCGGTTCCGGGTCGACCGGGTGGCACACGCAGGGGAGGATCATCCCCCAATTATGGTCGTGCCCGGCCGGGCGCCCGTGGAGCGCCCGGCCGGTGCCTCCCGTTGCGCCGGGCTCAGCGGTTCCCGTAGCGCAGCACGGCGGGGTGCTGCTCATACGGCCACTCGGCCTCCGGGATCATGTACTCGCGCGTCGTGTAGCTGCCGTCCATCGTCGAGGCGAGCGAGGGAGGCCCGGGGAACCCGATGACGCGCCAGCCGAGGCGGTTGTCGTTCCCGCCGTAGACCGGATCGCCGTAGAAGCCCTGTCGCGTGTTCAGAACGAGGAGAGGGAAGAACTCCAGGAAGTCCTCGTTGACCGGCTGGTTGCCGGCCGGCGCTCCCCCGCTGCCCTGCCCATCGGACTCGGCGAAGACGAACCGGGCCGGCTTCTCCTTCTTCGAGATGATCTCCAGGACTGCATCCTGCTGATCATCGTCGAGGTCGACGAAGTCGGCGCCGTACCGCTCGCCGCCGATCCCGTCCAGCTCGACGATCCCCTCCCGGTAGAACGTCTGACGGCTCTCGATGCGCTCCTGCCAGGCCTTCTCCTCCAGCCCCTCCATCCGGAGGAACCCGTTGCCGTCAGCGGCGGGGAAGACGAACTGCGTCCCCGCCAGCATCCGATCGATGAACCGAACCACCCCCGCCTCCTTCGCTCCGGGGTGGTGGTCCGTCGGAATGATGCGCGCAGTGGCGGCCTCGACAGTCGCCCACTCGTGCTCCGTGAAGAAGAGCGGCCCATCCGTGTCCCGCGTCGAGATCGGTACGGTGACCCATTCTGCCTGTCCCATTGTCTTCGTCTTCTCCTCTGAGGTCGTCGTCGATGTCAGTCGGTCCAGCCGTGGCGGTCCACGGCGATGATGCGGTCGGCGCAGCGCCAGGCGTTCGCCATGATCGTCAGCGCGGGGTTGATGCCGGTCGCCGTGGGGAAGAAGCTCGCGTCGAACACGTAGAGGTTGGGCACCTCGTGCGAGCGGCACCACTTGTCGACCACCGAGGTCGCGGGATCGTTGCCCATCCGGACCGTGCCGAGCTCGTGCGACGTGTTGCCGGTGATGCGCTCCATGTTGACGGGCACCACCTTGGAGGCGCCCGCCGCCTCGAGGATCTCCCCGTTCTTCTTGACCTGCCACTTCTCCTGCGCGAAGTCGTTCGCGTGCGGCGTGTGGGTGATGCGGGCGACCGGGAGGCCCCAGGCGTCCTTCACCGTCGGGTCGAGGTCGACGCGGTTGGACTCGACCGGCAGATCGTGGAGCAGGATCCCGATCTTCATGCTGTAGTTGAACAGGTCGCGGTCGGCGTCCTTCGCGGCCTGGCCCCACGTGGGGCGGCCCGGGAAGCTCCAGTTCACGGGGTGGCCGAGCATCGACGGGAAGATCAGCGAGCCGAGGATGTGCCCTCGCGACTCGTCCGTCTCGTAGAAGTCGAACGAGCACAGGTTCATGTAGTGGCCCGACCAACCGTAGAGCGGGTCGTGCAGCTCCTTGTCGAACAGGCCGACCGAGAACGAGTACTGGTGGAACGTCGCGTTCTTGCCCACCTGCCCGCTCCCGTTGCCGAGGCCGTCGGGGAACAGGGCCGACTTCGACATGAGCAGCAGACGCGGGGTCTCGATGCCGCCGCCGCAGACGATCACAGCCTTGGCGTTCTGGACGAACTCGTTGCCGTTCTCGTCCTGGTATCGCACACCGGTCGCCTTGCCCGTCTTGTCGACCAGGATCTCGCTGACGTAGCAGTCGGAACGGAGGTCGTAGAGGCCGGTGTTCACGGCATCCGGGATGAAGCTGATCAGCGTCGAGGATTTGCCGGTGCCCGGGTCGGGGTACTGCTGCCAGAAGCCGTTCTCGCTGAACGGCTCGCGCCCGCGGTAGGGCTCCGTCACCATCCCCTGCGGCATGGGGAATGTGCTGTGCCCCATCGAGTTCATGGCCGTGGCGAACTTGCGCCCGATCTGGCTGAGCGGGGCCGGCTTGGTCGGGTAGTCGCGGGTGCGACGCCCCTCCCATCGGTTGGCGCCACCGAGGCCCGAGGTGCCGAACTCCCACTCCACGCGGGTGTAATACGGCTCCAGATCGTCGTAGCTGATCGGCCAGTCGACGAGGCTCGCGCCCTCGACGTCGCCGTGCAGGGACCGCAGACGGAAATCGTTCACCGTCATCCGGGGCACCATGCCGCCCCAGTGCGTGGTCCCGCCCCCGACGACCTGCGGGGTCGCCGAGAAGTTCGTGATGACAGCCTCTTCGCTGTCGTTCTGGCGGTACGTGCGCGGCTTGAGCTTCGGGTCCTGCCAGATGAAGTTGCGGTTGAGGAACTTGAGCTCGTCCCCGGACGCGTGCTCGGGCTTCAGCCACGGTCCGCGCTCGAGACCGACGACGCGCAGCCCGGCCTCGGTCAGCACCTTGGCGGCGGTCGCCCCGCCGGCACCGGCGCCGACGATGACGACGTCGACGGGCTCGGGGTTCTTGAGGGTGGTCATTCTGTGTCCTTTCCTTCTGGACGGATCTGGTTCTGGACGGACCGACTAGGCGAGCACACCCGCGCGACCCCGGCGCGCGATCGGCAGCAGCGCATCCCACAGCGCATCGGGGATCTCGAAGCCGGCCAGCTCGACCGTCTGCTCCACGCGCTTCGGCTCCGACATGCCGACGATCGTGGAGGTCACACGCGGGTCGCGCAGGGAGAACTGCAGCGCGGCGGCGGCGAGGGGGACACCGTGCTCGGCGCAGAGGGCCTCCATCAGCCGCACCCGGTCGAGGACCTCGTCGGAGACGGGGGCGTAGCAGTAGGTGGGGACCACGTCGGGGCCCTTCACGAGCATCCCGCCGCCGAACGGGGCCGCGTTCACGAATGCGACGCCGCGCGCTTGGGCGTCGTCGAGCAGCGGCTCCGCCGACTGGTCGACGAGGGTGAAGCGGTTGTGGCTGATGACAGCGTCGAAGGCTTCCGTCGCCAGGTACTGGAGCTCGAGGTCGATCGGGCCGCCGGCGACGCCGAGGTGGCCGATGACGCCTTCATCGCGGAGGGCGATCAGCGCCTCCAGGGGCCCACCCGGCGCGACGCCCTCCTCGAAGGTGATCTTCTCGGGGTCGTGCAGGTAGACCAGCGGCAGCCGGTCGAGGCCGAGCCGGTCGAGGCTCTCCTCCACCGAGCGACGCACGCGGTCGCCGGAGAAGTCGGTCGTGCCCGGGAGCGGGTCCACCTTCGTGGCCACGACGACGCCCTCGGGGACTCCCCCGTGCTCGCGGATCGCCTGGCCGATGCGCTTCTCGCTCTCGCCGCCTCCGTACTCGTTCGACGTGTCGATGAAGGTGAAGGGGCCCTCGAAGACCCGGTGGATGGTCGCGACGGCGGTCTCGGTGTCGACCTCGTAGCCGTACTGGGCCGGGAAGCTGCCGAGGGCGCTCGTCCCGACGCAGACGTCGGAGACGGTCAGACCGGTGCGCCCGAGTTGTGTGATGGTCATGCGCTTCGCTTTCTCTGTCAGGTGGGGTTGATGGTTCGTGGGGTGCGGGAGGGCGGCGCGGTGCTCTGGCGGACGACGAGCGTCGGCAGCACACGCGGCAGCGCGTCGGCCCGTCCGCCGCGCATGAGGTGCAGGATGCGGTCGACGGCCAGCCGGCCGACCTCCTCGAAGTCGAGATGGACGGTCGTGAGTCCCGGCCGGTAGTACCGGGACTCGGGCACGTCGTCGAAGCCGACCACGCTGACGTCCTCGGGCACGCATACTCCGTGATCCGCGAGCGCTTTGACGACGCCGAGCGCCATCTGGTCGTTGGCAACGAACACGGCGGTGATGCGCGGGTCGCGTGCGATCCGGCATCCGGCGTCGTATCCCGAGCGTGTGGTCCAGTCGCCGGTGAAGACCGGGTTCGTCACCCGGCCGCTCGACGCGAGGGCGCGGGACCAGCCCCGCAGGCGGGCGTCGGTACCGAGCCATCCGGGCGGTCCGGCGACCTGCCAGACCGTGTCGTGCCCCAGGTCCAGGAGGTGCCGGGTGGCGAGCTCCGCGCCGCCGATCTCGTCCGTCGCGACGCTGACGGTCCCGTCGGGCGCCCCGGGTTCGAAGAACACGAGCGGCACGTCGGCCTCGAGCCCCGAGATCGCCTCGAGCGCGGCCTGCACCGGCGCCAGGACGACGATCCCGTCGACCGCGTCCTCGGCCAGGTGGTCGAGCGCCGCCTTCATCGCCGCGCGGTCCACGTCACCGAGGGTCACGAGGTTGGTCGCGTATCCCTCGCTCCTGGCCTCGTCGGCGATGCCGCTGAGGGCGACCGACGGGCCGTACTGGGCGAGGCCGAAGCTCACGATGCCGAGGTTCATCGTCCGCCCGTTCGCCAGTGCCCGCGCGGCCGGATTGCGCCGGTACCGCAGCTGCCGGACGGCGAGCTCCACGCGTTCCCGGAGCTCGGGAGCCACGTTGGGGCTCCCGTTGACGACGCGGGAGACGGTCTGCTGGGACACACCGGCGAGACGTGCGACATCGATCATCCTGGCGCCGCGAGTGGTCGACTGCTCTGCGTTGCTCGAAGGCGCCGACACGGGCTCAGCTCGCTGCCCGCGGGGTGCGACGGCCGAAGTGCGACCGGAAGAACCCGGAGATGCGCTGCACGCCTCCCGCGCTGGAGAGGAAGACGGCGATCACGATCACCGCGCCCTTGATCACGAGCTGCGGCTCGGAGGAGATGCCCACCAGGTTCATGACGTTGATGATCGTGGCCAGGACGAACACGCCGATCACGGCACTGATGGGATCGCCCTTGCCGCCCATGAGGGAGGCGCCGCCCACGACCACGGCGGCGATCGCGTCCAGCTCGTAGCCGACACCGATGAGCGAACTGCCCTGCCGGAGCTGCGCCGCCGCGATGAGACCGGCCAGGCCGGCGAGCAGGCCCGACATCGTGTACGTGATGATGAGGTTGCGGGCCACCGGCAGCCCCGAGAGACGGGCGGCCTCTGGATTGCCGCCGATCGCGTACAGCGAGCGGCCGAACGTGGTGAACTTCGCCACCAGCGCCGCGAGGATCATCACGACGAGGAAGATCATGACGGGGTTCTGGAGGCCGAGGCTCGTCCCGCGGGCGAACAGGTCGATGAACGTCTGGTCGGTGATCTGGATCAGGCTGGTCGACTGGATGATGTAGCTGAAACCCTTGACCGCGCTCATCATGGCGAGGGTCGCGATGAACGGCGGGATGCGCAACCACACCACGAGCAGGCCGTTCACCAGCCCCGCGATCCCGCAGCAGAACAAGGTGAAGGCCACCGAGAGGCCGGTGGCCATCCCGGCCTGCAGTGTCAGTGCGACGATCACGGTCGACATCGCCAGGATCGAGCCGACCGAGAGGTCGATGCCGCCGGTGAGGATGACGAAGAACTGACCGACCGCGAGCACCGCCACGATGGAGGCGGCCGCGATGACGTTCTCCGCGTTCCGCAGCGTGAGGAAGTCGGCCGAGACGTAGTACCCGATCACGATGATGACGACGAGCACCAGCAGCAGATAGCTCTTGGGCAGGATGCGCTTGAGCATGCCTCCCCAGGTCGAGCGCGCGTGCGGAGCCGAAGGCGAGCCGCTGGTCTTCTCCGGCTCGTGGAGGGTCTTGTTCGACATTGTCTTTCCCGTCGTTGGGTTTCCGTCAGGTGGGTTCTCTGGATTCGGGCGCGGCTCAGGCCAGCAGTTGGAGGATCCGCTGCCCCTGCGGATCGATCTCGTCGTGGTCGAACTCGGCGACCACGCGGCCGCGGGCCATGACGAGGACGCGATCGCACATCATCGCCTCCGAGATCTCGGAGCTCGCGATGATCACCGTCCCGCCGGAACGGGCGAAGTCGCGGATCAGCTCGTACATGTCCTCCTTGGCGCCGACGTCGACACCGCGAGTGGGCTCGTCGCAGATCAGGAGGCGCGACGAGCGCACCAGCCAGCGGGCGAGGATGCCCTTCTGCTGCGTCCCGCCGCTCAGGGTCTTCATCGGCTGGTTCACGCTCGAGACCTTCATGCCGAGCTTCGTCACCATGTCCTGGGCGGCACGTTTCTCCCGTTTGCGGTCGATGACCGCGAGCCTGCTGAACATCGGCATGCTCGCGAGCGTGATGTTGCCGGCGACGCCCATATCGGGGATGAAGCCCTGCGTCTTGCGGTCCTGAGGCAGCAGGCCGATCCCGCGCCGGATGGCGTCCCGCGGGGATGCGAAGGCGACAGGCTTGTCGTCCATCACGAGGTGGCCGTCCGTCTTCCTGCGCGCACCGGCGAGGAGGCTCGCCAGCTCGGACTGACCGGAGCCGATGAGGCCGGCGATGCCGAGCACCTCCCCCTGATAGAGGTCGAAGTCGACGTCCGCGACCCGGTCGTCCTCGCCGAGGCCCCGCGCCGAGAGAAGGACCGTGTCGGTGCGTCCGGCACCCAGTCGCGGGCTGCGCTCGCCCCGCAGGGCGGCATCCGCGATCGAGCCCTCGAGGCTCTTGCCGACCATCGCCGTCACGACGTCGGCCGGCCGGGTGTCCGCCGTGGTCAGATCGGCCGCGGCGACGCCGTCGCGCAGCACGGTGACCGCGTCGCACAGACTGTAAAGCTCGTCCATGCGGTGCGAGATGTAGAGCAGGGTCACGCCTTCGGCCGCGAGCCGGCGCAGCACGGTGAAGAGGCGCTCCACATCGGGGAGCGGGAGCGTGGAGGTGGGCTCGTCCAGCAGGAGGATCCGAGCGTCCTTGTGCAACGCCTTGGCGAGCTCGACGGCCTGCTGCTCGGCCACCGAGAAGGAGGAGACCGGCTGGCGCACGTCGAGGTCGAATCCGACGCGGGCGAGCGCATCCCGTGCCTGAGCCTGCATCTCCTTCCAGTCGACGACGGTCCCCTTGGTCGGAAGCGTGCCGAGGAAGATGTTCTCCGCCACCGAGAGGGACGGGACGAGGCTCAGCTCCTGATAGATGGTGTGGATGCCCGCGTTCTGCGCGTCCGTGGGCTCCCGGAACTTCACTACCTCGCCACCCAGGCGGATGGTCCCGCCGTCGGGCGTCTCGGCCCCGGAGAGGATCTTCACCAGGGTCGACTTGCCGGCGCCGTTCTGCCCGGCGAGGGCGTGGATGCTGCCCCGCTTGACCGAGAGGCTGACCCCCTTGAGCGCCTGGACGCCGAGGTAGCCCTTGGTGATGCCGTCGAGCTGAAGCTCGTCCATGTTTTCCTCTGCACTTCTTCGTGACGTGGTCGTGTGAACCGGTCGCTGCGCCCGAACCGATGACATCGGGCGCAGCGACTCCTCGTGGTACCCGCAGGTGCCTAGTCGTTGGCCCGGACGTAGGTGTCGCCGGGCTTGTAGTACTGCTGGGCGTTCTCCGGCGTGACGACGGTGGTCTTGATGTAGACCTCCTTCTTCGGGCACGCGGTCTTGTCGTCGTTGTAGGCGGCGACGGCCATCTTCACGGCGGCTACGCCCTGGTCCCAGGGCTGGTTGGACGCGGTCGCCTGGAGCGGACCGGTGGGGTTGTCCACCATCTCCTTCACGACGTTCATCCCGCCGTCGTACCCGGCGACGATGACGCCGTCGCCCCAGATGCCGGCCTGCTGGAGGCCCTGCTCGATGCCGCCCTCCATCACGTCGCTCATGCTGTAGACGATCTTCAGGTCGGGGTTGGCCGTGGCGACGTCGCGGATCGGGGCGAGCGCCTTGTCGGGCTTCCACTCGCCGTACTTGGTCTCGAGCTTCTTCGTCGTGATGCCGGGGTAGGCCTTCATCACGCTCTCGTAGCCCTTCATGAACCCGTTGAACCGCAGGTCGCTGAGCACGTCGCCCGGGAAGCCGCCGATGCCGACGACCTTGATCTCACCGGTCTCGCCGAACTTGGCGATGGCCTTCTTCGCCGCGACCTCGCCCGCGAGCGAGCCCGTGTACCCCTGGTCCTCGGCGACGTAGCAGTACATGTCCTTGACCAGCGACGGGTCGAGGTTCGAGTTGACGGTGACGAGGGGGACGCCCGCGCTCTGCAGTGCCGCCACGGAGGACCCGACTCCGATGGGGTCGTTCGGGTTCATGATCACGACGTCGACGTTCTTCGTGATCAGGGTCTGCACGTCCGCGTTCTGCCGGACGGTGTCCCCGTTCGCGTCGAGGAGCTGGATGGTCGCGCCGAGCTTCTTCGCCTCGGCCTGGCCCCCCTCGACGAGGGTCTTCCACCAGTCGCTTCCGCTGATGCCGCGCTGGCTCCAGCCGATGACGAGACCCTTGCCCGTCTTCTTGTCCGCGTCGCTGGCGGCGGAACCGTCGGTTCCTCCGCGGGCGCATCCGGTGAACAGGAGGGCGGTGACCGCGGAGAGGGCGGCGACGGCGAGCAGGGATCGGGTGCGGGTGCGCTTCGTGGTGCTGTTGGGACTGATCATTGTTCCACTTCCTTGTGAGGTGATCGGTGCTGGGGACAGCTGGGTGGTGCAGGTGGTGCCGGGGGAGAGTGTGGCGGCCCCGTTCGGGGTGGGACCGCCACACAGGGAGGCTCAGTCGAGCGGCGTGAAGACGCCGCGCTCCTCGAGCAGCTTGATGTTGCGGGCGCGCGTCTCGCGCTCGCGGGCGAGCCAGCCTTCGCCGGGAGGGGCGTCGAGGTACTGGTTCTTCGGGTAGATCGGCTTCTCGTAGATCGCCGCGTACTGCTCCGTGCGCAGGTCCTTGAAGCCGTTGAAGACGCCGTTCGCCTGGCGGTCGCGCCGCAGGGCGTCGATGTCGATCGTCGTGCTGACGAAGGTGTCGCCCGCCGTCACTCCCGGGGTCTCCGTGATGATCTTGCCGCGCTGGTTGACGATCATCGAGCGCCCACCGAAGAGGTCGTTGATGACGCCGTCCGGACCGAGCTCGGGGCCGAGGTTCGGAGCGACCACGATCGCGTTGTTGAACAGCGCGTGCGCCTTGTTCTGCACCTCCCACATGCCCTGCGAGGTCTGCGGCTCGATGAGGGTCGCGCGGATGATGACCTCGGCGCCGTTCATCGCCAGGCCACGGGCGATCTCGGGGTACGCGCCCTCGTGGCAGATCACGTAGCCGATGTTGCCGATGTCGGGGGTCTTCGCGACGGGGTAGATGGCGTCCATCACGTTGCCGTCGCCCTTCTTCTGGATCCACTCGTCCCACAGGTCGTGCGGGTTGGTGGTGCCGAGGGTGCCGCCCTCGAAGCCGTCGCTGGTCGCCTTCGCGCGACGGTAGATGACGTCGCCGTTCGGGTCGATCATGAACGCGCAGTTGAAGTAGCGGTCCGGGAAGTCGTCGTCGGCGACCAGGTAGAGCTCGCCGGCGATGTAGGTGTTCAGCTCACGAGCGGCTTTGCCGAGCTCGTCGGTCTCCGGTCCGGGGATCGTCCGGGCGAACTTCTTCTCCGCCTCGCGGTTGCCCGCAGTGAATGCCATGTGCATCCCCTGGATCGCCATCTCGGGGATGACGACCAGCTTGACCGGGTGGCCCTCGGTCGCGGCCACGCCGACCGCCGTCTTCATGAACGAGATGATGCGCTTGGTGTTCTTCAGCGCGTCCTCCGGTTCGACGATCGGGATCTGCAGCGGCGAGAGCGCTACGACTGTGTACGGCTCAGTCACGTCCAACTCCTTTGTTGATTGGGGTTCGTGCGTTCATGTTAGCGCACTATCAGATTCTGTCAAACGGGAGTTTTCGGCTCGTTGGTGTTGCTGAGGCGAGTCGGGTCGACCTTCGGTGGCGGACATCGTAAATGCAGTAAATTCCTGGTCAAATGCCTTTTCGATCGCGCGAGCATGTCACGGTCGATCGCCACCGCCGACCCTGGGTGGTTGATAGAATCGGCTCAAGTGAGCGCACTCACGCGGTTGCGCAGTGGAGGCAGAGAAGCCGCCGGATGGTCCCCGGCGCACCCGGCGCGGTCGCCAGATGCTCGAGCCCCAACTCGATCAGCGCCAGGCGTGCGCGGAGGACGGTCGCACGCGGCAGGCCCGTGCACTCCGCGAGCTGTTCGTGGCTCAGCAGGGCGATGCCGCCGGCGTCCGCCCGCACGGCCTCCACCCGCGCGACGGCGAGGAGGGTGCCCGGCTCCATCCCGGTCTCGTCCAGGATCGGTCGCGCGGCCGGGTGCCCGACGACGTGATCCACCGCGGCGACCCACGAGTCGGCGTCGACGAAGTGGGACTCGTGCGTCATCCGCCCGGCCGGAGCAGGCGCACGATGCTCCAGCGCAGCCGCTGCCAGCGCGACGACCGGAGCACCTCGCCCCGAGCGGGGACTTCGTCGCCGTCCCGCCCGGCCGGCATGAACTCGACGAGGTCGCACCGCGTGCAGCTGGACAGCTGGCGATGGACCGCCAGGCCCACGCCGTAATACGGATTGGATACGACCCGTACCGGGGCACCGCATCGCGCGCACCGACGCGGGCGTCTCAGCGCGTCGGGCTCAGCCATGGGACGTCTCGCGTGCGGTTCGGTGGTGCATGTGCTGCCGCCTCGGGGTGGTTCGGTGCCTGCGGGTGCAC
Organism: Leifsonia naganoensis; assembly: GCF_013410615.1. Taxonomy (NCBI): domain Bacteria; kingdom Bacillati; phylum Actinomycetota; class Actinomycetes; order Micrococcales; family Microbacteriaceae; genus Leifsonia; species Leifsonia naganoensis. The sequence continues at coordinate 2,070,243 of NZ_JACCHJ010000001.1, read as the reverse complement.
GGGTGGGAGGGCCCCGGTGACCCTCCCCACCCGAAGGGGAGGATCACCGGAGATCGTCGCCGTCCGGGGAGGCGGTGACGATTTCACGTTATGCACGGCGCTCCGGCATCGATATCCGGTCGGCGCGGAGTCCTGTCCGATGTGCGCGGACGGGTCGTCCGGCGTCGAGATCCGACGCATACAATCGCGGAATGCGATCCGACGTGAACGAGATGTTCGGCAGCCGCCGCATCGCAGCGGGACGCGGTGTCGAGCAGGCGCGATATGCCCTGTCCGACGTCTTCCTGCCGGTGGACTTCCCCTCCGCGGCTCCCGCGAGCGTCATCGACCTGAAGCTCAACGCCGTGACGGTGGGCCGGACCACCTGCGGTTTCATGCGGTTCGAGGAGGCCGTGCGCATCAGGACCGCGGAGGCGGAGAACTACCACGTGGACATCCCGGTGGGCGGCCGCGCGACCATGCGAGCCGCGCTGTCCACTCCGGTCTACGGGACTCCGAGGACCGCGGCGGTCTTCATGCCCGGGCGGCCGGTCGAGCTCGACTGCGGCGAACGGTTCTCCCAGCTCGCCCTGATGATCCCGCGGGATCAGCTGCACCGGGAACTCGAGCACCTGCTCGGCTCGCGCGCCGCCGGCCCCCTGGAGTTCTCGGCAGCGCTGAGCCTGTCGACCCCCGGCGGCCGGCTGGTGATGCAGACGCTCCGGATGATCGACCACGCCTCCGCCCAGGACGGCGGGGCGCTGGCCCACCCGCTGGCCGCGCAGCGCTTCGAGCAGGTGCTGGTCCACAGCCTGCTGTTCTCGCAGCCCCACAACTACTCGACGCGGCTGGCACTCCCGACTCCGGCAGCGGGAGGCGGACCCGTCTCGAGGGCGGTTGACCTGCTGCGGAACAGCCCAGCACATCCGTGGACCGTCGCCGAGCTGGCGGCGGCCGTCTCCGTGAGCGTCCGAAGCCTGCAGGAAGGCTTCCGCCGATCGCTCGACACCACGCCGATGGCATACCTCCGCGCCCTCCGGCTGGAGAAGGTGCGCGATGCCCTCTCCACGGCGGAGCCCGGTTCGGTCAGCGTGACCGAGGTGGCCGCACGGTGGGGATTCGTGCACCTCGGCCGATTCGCCGGGGCGTACTCCCGAACCTTCGGCGAGCGCCCGTCGGAGACCCTGCGCCGATGACGCCTCGCCCCTCCCGGCCCGCCATCGGTCGCGGCCTCCCGATCTCCTTCACGGTCGGCCTCGCCGTGCTGGTGCTGGCCGGCCCCGGGATCGAGCTCGCCGGCGACCAGGGTGCCCTCCAGGCGCTTCGTCGGTGTTCTCGACCAGGGAGACACGGGGTTCGACATCGTGACGCCGTGATCCCGCGCTCTGTCAGGATGAGGTCGTCCCTGCCTGCCGACGAGAGCGAGCACCCGTGATCACCGTCCACCTGCGTTACGAGATCGATGCCGACAAGCTGGCGGAGTTCACCGACTACGGGCAGCGCTGGATCCGCCTCGTCAACAGGCTCGGCGGCGACCACCACGGGTACTTCATGCCCAGCGAAGGCGACAGCGACGAGGCGTTCGCGCTGTTCACCTTCCCGTCGCTGGCGGAGTACGAGCGGTACCGGGAGGCATCGGCGACGGACCCCGAATGCCAGGAGGCCTTCCAGTTCGCGCGCGACACCGGCTGCATCCGCCGCTACGAGCGCCGCTTCCTCACGCCGGTCTTCGAGTAGGACTCGCCGCTCCCGGTCAGACCGCCTTCGCCGCCGCGACGAAGGCGCGGATGCGGTCGAGGTCCTTGACGCCGGGCGCGGATTCGACGCCGCTGGAGACGTCGACGCCCCACGGGCGTGCGGAGGCGACGGCCTCCGCGATGTTCTCGGGGTCGAGTCCGCCCGCGAGCATCCACCGGCCGCGCAGGGGTCGGCCCTCGAGCACGGCGAAGTCCCAGCGGCGGCCGGAGCCAGGGTCGGGCGAGTCCAGGAGAAGGGCCTCCTCGCCCCAGGATCCGACGTCGACCTCGTCGGCCGAGGTGACGGAGGTCGCGCGCCAGACGCGGAGACCGGCACCGGCGGCCGCTGCGACGTCGTCCGGTCGGTACCCAGTGCCGTGCAGCTGGACCACGTCGGCGCCGATCCCACCAGCGACGGAAGCCGCCTCCACCGCGGGGAGCTCGTCCACGACGAGCACGACGTCGGCGGCGCCCCCGACGAAGCCGGCGATCTCGCGCGCGATGTCGGCGGAGACCGTGCGACGGCTGCGTCTGCTCATGACCACGCCGACGGCGTCCGCACCGGCGTCGAGCGCGACCCTGGCCGACTCGATCGTGGAGAGACCGCAGATCTTCACGTACATCGGGACTCCTCGTTCATGAGCGACGGCCCCGCCCCGGTCGGGGCGAGGCCGTCGCGTCGGGCCGATTCCGTAGCCTAACGGGCGCTGATCGAGCGGGCGATCTCCGCACCCAGCGCGACGTTGTTGCGGTACACGTCGATGTTGACCTCGAGGCTCTCGCCGCCGGTGGCGCGCTGGATGTAGTCGAGCAGGAACGGCGTGGTGTCGTGACCCACGATGTTCGCGTCGGCCGCCGCGGCATGCGCGGAGACGAGCACCTGCTCGAGCTTCTCGGGCGAGAGCTGCTTCTCGGCGGGGATCGGGTTGGCGACGAGCACCGTGGAGGCGAGCCCCAGCTCGTCGCGGCTGGCGGCGATGCTCGCGATCTCGTCCGTGCTGTCCACCGAGTACTCGATGTCGAAGCCGGAGTCGGTGATATAGAAGCCGGGGTAGTCGGTGGTCTTCCAGCCGACGACCGGCACGTTCAGCGTCTCGAGCCGCTCGAGGGTGAGGCCGATGTCGAGGATCGACTTCACGCCAGCGCTCACGACGACGATGGGCAGGATGGCGAGGGCGCCGAGGTCCGCCGACTCGTCGAAGGTCTGGGCGGCGCCCTGGTGCACCCCGCCGAGACCGCCGGTCGAGAACACCTTGATGCCGGCGGCGTGCGCCGCGTAGGCGGTCGCAGCGACGGTCGTGCCGGCGTTGAGCCGCTTGGCAGCGGCGATCGGCAGGTCGCGGATCGAGGCCTTGACGACGGAGTCGTCGTTGGAGAGCAGCTCGATCTCGGCGGAGGACAGCCCGACGACGAGCTCGCCGGCGACGACGCCGATCGTCGCGGGGGTGACGCCGGAGGCGCGCAGCTGGGCCTCGGACTCCGTCGCGACCTGCAGGTTGCGGGGGCGGGGCAGCCCGTGGGTGAAGATGGTCGACTCGAGGGCGAGGACGGGCCGGCCGGCGGCGACGGCATCGCGGACCTCGTCGGAGATGCGGATGGAGCTCATGGTGTCTACCTGCTTTCTTGCGGTGGTGATGCCAGTCTCGGGTGCGCGATTAGGCCGGATCAACACGCAAATGTTCGACGATTGATAGGTTTTGACAATTAGTGGACGGCGGAGACCGAGGTCGTCTTCAGCTCGACGCCGCGGGGCTTCGGCAGCAGCAGGGAGACCGCGAGCGCCAGGGCGGTGATCCCGGCGGCGGCGAACATCGCGACGCTGTAGCCGAGGTGGGTCGGCACTCCGGTCGAGCCGCTGCCGAGCATCTGGAGTGCGGGCATCACGGTGAAGCCGATACCGGCGCCGAACCCGAAGGCCGCCGAGTTCAGGCCCGGCAGGAACCCGGGGTTCTCGGGCGGGCTCAGCACGACGCCGAGGCCGTTGAGCATGATGTTCGCCATCCCGGCGTAGACCACGCCGAGGAAGAGCACCGCGCCGATGAGGAAGGGGAGGCTCTGCGTGCCGAGGAAGCCCAGGCCGACGATGCCGAGCACCGACCCCGCCAGTCCGACCCGCAGGATCGTGCGGTAGCCGACCACCGGCGCGAGCCGACCCGCGAACGGACCGACGATCCAGCCCAGAAGTGCATACGGGGTGAGCAGGATCAGGGAGGTCGTGTCCGCAGCCAACCCGAACCCGTTCGTCGGGTTCTGCGCGAGCGAGAGGGCGACCGCGTTCACGACGGGGACCACCCCCGCGATGGTGAGCGATGTCGTGAGGAGCAGCGCCCACACCGAGCGCTGCTTCAGGAGCGAGATCGACGCGAGCGGGACGGGGACGATGCGCTCGACCGTGAGGAAAGCAGCGCCGAACACCAGACCGAGGACGGCGAGTCCGCCGATCAGCCACCAGTTCGCGTCGCCCAGCTGCTGCAGCTCGTTGATCGCGAGCTGGAACGACAGGATCGCGCCGACGAGCGTGATCACGCCCCACCAGTCCATCCGCGCGCGGGCGGACGGACGGGACTCGGGAGTCCAGGACCGGGTGAAGACGAGTGCGAGGACGCCGAGCACGGTGATGACCCAGAAGATCGGCCGGAATCCCCAGAGGCTGGTGATGAACCCGCCGGCGATGGCATCCACCCCGGCGATTCCACCGTTGACGGCGGCGACGAGCCCCATCAGGTAGCCGTACCGGCGTGCGTCCTTCACCTCGGCCCGCAGGATGAGCAGGCTGACGGCGACGATCGGGCCAGAGGCGCCCTGCAGCGCCCGCGCCACGAGGAGGATCGGCAGGGTCGGCGCGAGGGCGGCCACGATACTGCCGACGGTCATCGCCGCCAGCATCAGGAGCATGATGCGCTTGCGGCCGACGATGTCGCTCCAGCGCGGGAGGAAGATCCCGAACACCGCCGTCGCGGTGAAGAAGACCGTCTGGGCGAGCGCCGCACTGGCCTCGCTGACGTCGAGTTCGTGGGCCATCGTGACGAGGGCCGGCGCCAGCATGCTGGCGTTGAGCTGGAAGGCGGCGCACGCCACCAGCAGGGCGAAGACCATCCGCCTGATGGAGGCGGACCGGGTCGATGCGGAGATGTCCGCGGAATGGAGCTGCGTCATTGCTTCGTCCTTGCGCTGGGCGCCGGCGCACCGGGGGTGGACGCGCCGACGACGGGGATGGGGGTGGTGGCGCCCGGCGAGCCGAGGACGGCCTGCGCGCTGCGGTGGCCGCCGCGGCAGGAGGCGACGAGGTCGCGACTGGTGAGGTAGGTGGTGAGGAAGCCGGCGGCGAACGCGTCGCCCGCTCCCGTGGAGTCACGGATCACCGTGACCGGCGGCACGTCGACCGTCAGCGGCTCGGCGTGGGCGGAGAGCACCCGGGTGGGCTGCGCGCCCGCCTTGAGGACGAAGGTCGTCGACGGGTTGCGGCGCAGGTTCTCCGCGGTGGCGTCCGCGCTGCCGAAGCCCAGGAGCTCGGCCTCGTCGCCGTTCGCGATGAGGAAGTCCGGGGCGATGCGCTCGAGGTCGTCGCGGAACCGCTGCACGCCGAACGTCTCGATGACCTGGGTCGAGGAGGCGTCGACCGAGATGAGCCCGCCGCGCCCCCGCACGACGTCGATCATGGCCTCCACGCTCTGCCGCACCGGCTCGCCGTCGAAGGAGTACGCGGGGATGTGGAGGAGCTCCACACCGTCCAGCCACTCATCCGCGACGCGCTCGAGCTTCGTCGCCGCCCCGCGGTTCGGGAGCATCGTGCGCTCCCCGTCGGGTTCGATCAGGATGACGATCGTGCCGGTCGTCCCGCGGCGCTGCACGCGCACGTCGACCCCGGCCTCCGACAGCACGCGGCCCAGGTTCTCGCCGGTCGCGTCGTCGCCGACGCAGCCGATGAAGCGGGTCGGGTGGAGCCCCGCGGCGAACGCGGCGACGTTCGCCGCCGACCCGCCCCGGGTGCGATAGATCTCGGCCTGGTTGTCCGTCCCTCGTCGCAGTGCGCCACTCGGCCACACGACGATGTCTTCCACCAGGTCACCTACTACAGCCAGCATCCTTGCCTCTGTTCTTTCGTTCGAGCGAGGTCAACGCTAATGACGCTTGGTGATTCGACCAAGGCGGAAAAGACGACCAATTGATAGGCTCGCGCTATGGCTGTCACTCTCCGCCAGGTCGAGATCTTCCTCGCCCTCGCCACCGAGCTCCACTTCGGGCGCGCGGCGGATCGGCTGCACATCGCCCAAGCTACGGCGAGCCAGGAGTTGAAGCGCTTGGAGGTCGCGCTCGGCCTGAGACTGTTCACACGATCCACGCGCACGGCCAGCCTGACGCCGGCCGGCGAGGCCCTGGTCGAGGAGGCGCGCGCCCTGCTCGAATCCGCCGACCGCTTCACCGATCGCGCCCGCCTCTTCCAGACCGAGCACCTCCAGCGCGTGCGCGTCGTGGCGTCGCCGAGCGTGATCAACACCCTCCTCCCGGCCGTCATCCGGCGCGCGGAGCAGGAGACGCCCGACACGAGCATCGAGGAGATCGCGGCCGACAGCGGGGCCGTCGTCGCCGAGGTCCTGCGGCAGACCGCGGACATCGGCATCGGCCGGTTCCTGACCCCGCCGCCGCGCTTCGCCACCGAGGTGCTGCTGCAGGAGGAGTTCCTGGCGGTCGTCTCGGCGGCGCATCCCCTTGCCGGCTCGCCCTCGATCGACCCTGCCGAGCTGGGCGACCTCCCGCTGCTCCTGTGGTCCCGCGAGCAGGCGCCCGCGTACTACGACGCCCTCCTCGCGTTGTGCCACGACCGGGGGCTGAGCCCGATGATCCTGGTCTCGCCTCCCCGCATCGTCGGGTCTCGGAGCTACCTGCTCGGGGAGGGACGCGCGTTCAGCCTCGTGCCGCGGTCGGCGGTGCCGTCGCTGCCATCGGAGGTCGTCGCCGTGCCGCTGGACCCGCCGGGCGCGCTGCCGCTCGAGATGATCTACCGGGACCGCGACCCGCGCGAGAGCCTGCACGAGACGGTGGAGCTCATCCGTTCGACGGCGTCGCAGCTTCTGCGCTGAGGCTCCGAGCCGGCACGAACCGGTGGGTGACCGCCAGCGCCAGGAGCGCGACGCCGACGCCCACGGCGACGAGGAAGCCGAGCGCGGCGCCGGCCGAGGAGACCAGCTGACCCGCTCCGGCCGTGACGACCGCCTGGCTGACGATCAGCGCGCTGCTGAGCACGGCGAACGCGGTCGTGCGGCGCGACGCGGGCACGACCTCGGCGGTCAGGGCGAACACGGTCACGAGGGCGGCGCCCATCCCGCAGCCGAGGAGGAAGAGCCCGATGCACGTCCACACCAGTGCGGGGCCGAGTGCGAGGACGACCGCCCCCGCGACGGCGACGCTCGCGGCGACGATCCAGCGTGCGCGACGCGGGAGGAGTCTCTGCGGGATGTGGGCGAGCGAGGCCGCCGAGAGGATCGACCCGACGCTCATCAGGCCGTAGACGAGCCCGGTCCAGCCGGGGATGCCGGCGACCTCCAGCTCCCGCGTGAGCGCGGTGAGGGTGGCGCCGAAGATCGCGCCAACGCACGCCATGCCCGCCACCAGGATGACGAACCTCCCGGACCAGAGGCGGTGACGGCGCCCGCCCGCCCCGCTGGTCGCCCCGGCCAGCCCGACGGCCGTCGGATGGAGGGCGAAGGCGACGACCGCGGTGAAGGTCAGCCCGGCGGCGACCAGCAGCGGCGCGCACGGGCCCAGGGCCAGGGAGAGAGCGCCGACGAGCACCGGCCCGACCACGAACGCGCCCTCGTCGGCCATCGACTCGTAGCCCATCGCCGCATCGAGCCGCGGGCCCGACTCGGTGTCGAGCACCGCCGCCGCGACCCGTGAGCGCGAGAGCGGTGCGACCTGCGGGCTGACGATGCCGGCGAGCGCTGCGACACCGACGAGCACCCCGGTGGCGGCGCCGAACCAGACCAGCGCCGTCAAACCGACGAGCAGGAGCCCGAAGACCGGCCCGATCACGAGCAGCACGGGGCGCTGGCCGAACCGCTCGATCGAGCGCCCGAGGAGGGGCGCGCCCAGCGCGGTGCCGATCCCCGCCACGGCCGAGACGATGCCGGCCTCGGCGACCGACCGGCCGAGCTCGACCATCATCGTGAGCGCACCGACCACCATCATGGCGAACGGCAGCCGGGCGATCAGGGCGAGCGCGATGTAGCGGAGGCCCATGAGGGAGAGGACGCTCGGCGGACGGATGCGACGGCGGGGAGGGGTGAGGACAGCCACCCGTCCACGCTAGGTTTCGATTCTTCCGCCCTCAATAAGAAATCGAGGGCCATTGATCGAGGGAGGCTATCGATCCCGGGTCGCCGACGCCTATGACGGGCAGCGACCCGGGATACGACAACGCTAGGTCGGCGGCGGAAAGCGGATCAAGCGGCACCCGCGCCCGCATTGATAGGTTCCGCCTATCAGCGCGTCAGCGCACGCCCGAGGGTGTCGGAGCCTCCCCGTTGAGCACGTACCGGCCCACCTCGTCGCGCTTGTAGGCGACGGGATCGTGAAGCGAGATCGTGCGGACGTTGCGCCAGAAGCGGTCCAGCCCGTACGCGGCCGCGGTCGAGCGGGCGCCGGTGTACTCGAAGATCGCGCTCGTCACCTCCAGGGCCGTGTCCGTCGACACGATCTTGGCGCTCGCGATGATCTCCGCGACGGCCGCCCGCTGCTCGGCCGTGACCTCGTCGCCGAGGGCGTAGAGCCAGTCGAGCGCGTGGATCGCGCGCTCGACCAGCGCGGACACGGCCTGGACCTTCGCGACGAGGGTGCCGTAGCCGGCGAGGATGTACGGCTCGTCGCGGCCGCGCTCCACCGTCGAGTGCAGCGCCGGGCGGGTGTGCTCGCGCGTGTAGGCCGTGGCGGCCTCCAGCGCTCCCTCGGCGATGGCGAGGTGGAGGATGCCGAAGGTGAGCTGGAAGTGCAGCACCTGCACCGACTGCCGCGCCTCCTGCTCCCGGATCGGCCCGAAGCGGCGCAGGATGCGCGACTCGTCGACGCGCACGTCGGCGAGGGTGATCGACTGGCTGGCCGAGAGGCGCTGACCGAGCACGTCCCAGTCGCCGCTGAAGGTGATGCCGGGCTGCGCCGGGTCGAGCTCGACGACGGTCATCCGGTCGCCGTCGCGCAGAGTGATCGCGAAGAGGCGGTCGGCGACGGGCCCGCCGGAGGCGAATCCGCTGTCGCCGGTGATGACGAACCCGTCGCCGTCCGGAACGATCGGCGGATACCCGGACGCGCGGTTGTTGCCGGGGCTCGCCCAGAGCCAGCGGCCGGCGGCGCTGTCCGCGAGCGCGCGGCGCGACTGGTCGGTGTCGAACGACTGGATGAACCGCAGCCAGACGTAGTGGTAACCGAGGATGTGCGCGATCGAGGAGTCGGCGCGGGCGACCAGCCGGACGATCTGGGCCGTGACCGTCCACGGCACGCCCGCCCCGCCGAACTCCACCGGGATACCGATGGTGAGCAGGCCACGCTCGCGCAGCAGCTCGATCTCGGCGGTCGGGAGGCGGTTGCCGCGGTCGCGTTCGAGCGCGTCGTTGGCGAGGAGGCCGGCGACCTCGCGCGCCACGGCGATCCACTCCGCGTACCGGTCGTGGTCGCCGCCGATGTCCGACGGATCGGGCAGGAGGTCGAAGCGGCTCATCGGGTGCCCACCACCCAGGCGTGCGTCGGCGCGGTGCCGTTGAGCAAGTGGTCGCCGACCGTGCGCTGCTTGTAGATGCCGGGGTTGTGCACCGAGATGGTGCGGGCGTTGCGCCAGTGCCGGTCGAGCGTGCGGTCGCGGTCGACGGCGGAGGCGCCTCCCACCTCGAAGAGCGTCGTCGCGGCGCCGAGCACGGAGTCGACCACGGTGCTGTGCGCCTTCGACGTGGCGAGCTCGGCGGCATCGATCAGGTCTTCGACGGGCTCGCCGGCGGTGCGCGCGGTGGCGACCGCCTCCAGCGCATCGGCGGCGGCGAGGACGACGGCGTCGGCGGCGAAGGAGGCCGCGGCCAGGCGCCCGACGACCTGCTGCACGAGCGGGTCCTCCCGGGGCAGGTCGGCCTGCGCGTGGCTGAAGACGCGCGTGCGATGCTGCACGTAGTCGACGGCGTCCGCGACGATCGCACGCCCGATGCCCGCGAGCGAGGCGAGCAGCACCTGCTGGTAGAACGCGATCATGTAGTGCGGGGTGCGGTCGGCGTACCAGAAGACGTCGTCCCGCTCGACGGCGACCGCATCGAGGTGGGTCGTGCCGGAGGCGGTGAGGCGCTGGCCGAAGCCGTTCCAGTCGTCGACGAGCTGCAGGCCGGGATGCGTCGCGGACACCACGGCGAAGGCCCGCTCGTCGCGCTCGTCCGAGACGCCGATCGCGAGCCAGTCGGCGTAGAGGCTGCCGGTGCTGTAGAACTTCGTGCCCGTGATGGTCCACTCGTCGCCCGCGGTGTCGAGGCGGGTGCCGGTGGCGCCGACCTTGCCGCCGCCGATCTCGGTCACGGCGTTGCCGAGGATCGCCCCGTCGGCGACGCGCCGCAACCACTTCGCGCGGGCCGGGCCGTCGGGATCGATGAGACGCTCCTCCACCATCCCGAAGTGGGCGCGCAGCGCCTGCGGGAGGTTCGAATCGGCCGCGCCGAGCTCGATCAGCAGATGGATGAGCTGCGACACCGACGCCCCCGCGCCGCCCTCCTCGACCGGCAGACGGACCGCCCCGAACCCGGCCGCGGCGAGCGCACGGACCGCGTCGTGGGCGAGCGTGCGATCCCGCTCCCGGTCGGGCGCCCCCGCGGCGATCTCGGCGAAGAGCGGGCGGAAGCGCGCCGCGAGCTGCTCGTACGGCACCGCGGTCACGCCTCACCGCCGAAGGCGCCGCGGTAACGGGAGGCCGGGTGCCGCTCGTCGAGGTGGTCGCGGCCGAAGAGCTTGCGGCGCAGCGTGCCGGGCGTGTACTCCGTCTGTGCGAGCCCGCGTCGCTGCAGTTCGGGCAGGACGTGGTCGATGAACTCGATGTAGGAGCCGGGGATGCGCCAGTTGACGACGTTGATCCCGTCCACCCCGGCGCGCTGCCACTCTTCCAGCTTGTCCGCGATGGTCTCGGGCGTGCCGACCAGGCGGCCCCGGCTCAGGAGCACCTTGCCGAGGTCGGCGACGGTGGCCTCGCGGTCGGGCACCGAGCGGCGCAGCCACTCGAGGATGGACTGGCTGGCGTTGGTGTGGATGTCCTTGAGCTGCGTCTCCGGCGGGTAGGGCGTGCCGTCGGGCCGGGTGCCGAAGTTCATGTGGGTGAGGTAGCCCTCGAGGCTGGCGTACTCGTCCAGCTCGGCCTCGGCGCGGCGCGCCTCCTCCTCCGTCGAGCCGATGACGAAGCTGATGCCCTGGAAGAACTTGATGTCCTCCGGGCGGCGGCCCGCCTCGACCGCGAGACGGCGGGTCTCGACGATCGTCTCGGCGGCGATCGCCGGAGTGGGCGCGGCCAGGAAGACGGCCTCGGCGTTGCGGGCGGCGAAGGCGCGGCCGGCTCCGGAGGCGCCCGCCTGGTACAGCAGGGGGGTGCGCTGCGGCGACGGCGACGGGAGGTGCGGACCCTCCACGCGGTAGCGCTCGCCCACGTGGTTGATCCGGTGGATCTTGGAGGCGTCGGCGTAGACGCCGCCCTCGCGGTCCTTGACGAGGGCGCCCTCGTCCCACGACCCCTCCCACAGCTTGTACGTCACGTCGACGTACTCCTCGGCCCAGCGGTAGCGCTCGTCGTGCTCGACGAGGCCCGGGAGGCCGAAGTTGCGCGCCGCGCTCTCCTGCGCGCTCGTCACGATGTTCCAGGCGATGCGTCCCCGGCTGATGTGGTCGAGCGTCGAGACCTTGCGGGCGAACGCGAAGGGGTGCTCCTGCAGCACGCTGCTCGTGAACGCGAAGCCGAGGTCGCGGGTGTTGACGGCGAGCGCCGACAGCAGCACAGCGGGGTCGTTGCTCGGGATCTGGAGGCCCTGGCGCGCGTTCGGCGTGTAGTCGCCGTCCGCCGGTCCGTACACGCCGACCACGTCGGCGAAGAACATGGCGTCGAACAGGCCGTCCTCGAGCCGCTTGGCCAGGTCGATCCAGACGTCGACGTCTTCGAAGTCGGTCTGCCGGGAGTCGGGGTGGCGCCACTGGCCGTGGTTGATGTGCGACGCGGTGTTCATCACGAAGGCGTTGAAGTGGAGGACGGACATGGATTCCTTTCGGGGGTGCGGTGCGCGGGGGCCGTCAGCGGACGAGGCGCGGGGCTGCCTCGAGCAGCGCCCGCGTGTACGGGTCGGCGGGCGACCGGAAGATCTGCTCGGCGGATCCCGTCTCGACGATGCGGCCGGCGGACATGACGGCCACCTCGTCGCTGACGTGCTGGATGACGCCGAGGTCGTGCGAGATGAAGAGGTAGCTGAGGCCGAGCTCGCGCTGGAGGTCGTCCAGCAGATCGAGCACCTGGGCCTGCACCGAGACGTCGAGCGCCGAGACGGGCTCGTCGCAGACGATGATCTCGGGGCGCGGCGCCAGGGCGCGCGCGATGGCGACCCGCTGGCGCTGCCCTCCCGAGAGGTGCAGCGGGCGGCGGCGCAGCACGGTCGAGGGCAGCCCCACCTCGTCGAGCAGCCGGGCGATGTCCGCGGCCGCCGGACCGGGCCGGGACCCGAGCGCCTCGGCGAGGATGTCTTCCACCGACAGGCGCGGGTCGAAGGAGCCGAGCGGGTCCTGGTAGACGGCGCCGATGCGGTGCCGCTCGCGCCGGCGGTCACGCTCGGAGGCGGCCGTCCACGGTGCGCCGAACAGCGTCACGGCGCCCGACTCCGGCTCGGTGATCCCGAGCGCGACGCGCGTCGCGGTGGTCTTGCCGGAGCCCGACTCCCCCACGAGCCCGAGGGTGCGGCCCCGGTGCAGGTCGAAGGAGACCTGGTCGAGCACGAGCCGCGCCGTGCCGTCCGGGTTGCGGTAGTGCTTCACCAGGTCGCGCGCCTGCAGCACGACCTCGGCGGGCGCGGCCGGCGTCGCGGCCGCCTCACGCTGAGGAGGCGCCGCCTCGCTGAGCCGTGTGCCGCGCGGGCGGTCCGCCGGCACGGCGGCGATCAGGCGGCGCGTGTAGGCGTCGCGGGCGTCGAAGAGCACCTGCTCCGCCGGACCGTGCTCGACGATCTCGCCGCCGTTCATGACGGAGATGTCGTCGGCGACCCGGCCCACCACCGCGAGGTCGTGACTGATCAGGAGGATGGCGGTGCCGCGCTCCTTGAGCTCCTCCAGCAGTGCGAGGATCTGCTCCTGCACGGTCGCGTCGAGCGCCGTCGTCGGTTCGTCGGCGATCAGCAGGGGCGGCTGCAGCGCGATCGCCGAGGCGATCAGGGCGCGCTGCCGGAGGCCGCCGGACAGCTCGCCGGAGCGCTGCCGGGAACGCTGCGCGGGCTCGGGGACGCCGGCGGAGGCCAGCAATTCGAGCACGCGCTCGCGCCGCTTCGCCGGGGAGAGGCGGGTGTGCAGGCGCAGCGCGTCGTCGATCTCGCGCCCGACGGGGCGCAGCGGGTCGAGGGAGACCAGCGCATCCTGCAGCACGTAGCCGACCTCCTTGCCGCGCACCCGGCGCAGGCCGCGGTCGCTGAGGCGCAGGATGTCGCGGTCGCCCACCGAGAGGCGGTCGGCCTCGGTGCGCGCCGCGGGACCGTTCAGCCCCACGATGCTGCGGGCGGTGACCGACTTGCCCGACCCGGACTCGCCCACGAGGGCGAGGCACCGGCCGGGCTCGATGCGCAGGTCGACGCCGCGCACGACCGGGGTGACGGCGCGGTCGGCGCGGAACCCGACGGTCAGCCCGCGGACGTCCAGGATGGGTTCGGTCACGGTCGTGCCTCTCTGACGCGCTTCTGCAGGGCGTGCCCGAGCACCGTCGCCGAGGCGGCGCTGAGCACGATCGCGATGCCGGGGAAGACGGTCAGCCACCAGGCGTTGCCGATGTAGGTCCGGCCCGCGGCGAGCATCGCGCCCCATTCGGCGGCGGGCGGCACCGAGCCGAGGCCGAGGAAGCTGAGCGAGGACGCCCACACGATTGCCTGCCCGATGCCGAGCGTCGCCAGCACGAACACCGAGGTGAGCACGTTCGGGAGGATGGTGCGGCGCAGGATGGTCGCCGGCGACCGTCCCAGCACCCGCGACGCCTCCACGTAGCCCGACCGGCGCACCGACAGGATCTGCGTGCGCAGGATGCGCGCGTAGCCGGGGGCCGTCGCCAGGCCGACCGCGATCGTCGAGGTGACCACTCCGGCTCCGAAGATCGCGATGAACACCAGTGCGAGCAGCAGACCGGGGAAGGCGAACATCACCTCGAGGAAGCGGTTCACGGTGAAGTCGGCGGCGCGGCCTCCCAGCGCGGCGAGGCCTCCGAGCACCACGGCCAGCACCATCCCGATCGCCGTGGCCGAGAAGCCGATGAGCAGCGACGGGCGTGCGCCGTAGATCACGCGGGTGTAGACGTCGCGGCCCGACTCGTCCGTTCCGAAGAGGTGGGCGGCGGAGGGCGCCTGGAAGGCGTCGGCCGGGGCGATCGCCAGCGGGTCGGCGTGCGTGAAGAGCTGGGGCACGAACACGGCCAGCAGGAGCACGAGCAGGATCAGTCCGGCGATCGTCTCTCCGGCGCGCGGCAGGCGCAGCCGACGGGCCCGGCGCGGAGCGGCGGGAGCCGGGACGCTGCCGGCGTCGGGCGCGGGCGCGATCGCCGGGCGGTCGGCGTCGAGGTCGATGGTCATGGGTTCTCCCGAGGGGGCCGGAGGTGCGTGCGGGCGGTCATCGCTGCACCTGGCGCAGGCGCGGGTCGGCGATGCGCTCCGCGAGGTCGCCGACGAGGGTGACGATGATGTAGACGAGCGCGACGACCAGCACGATCCCCATCACCAGCGGGATGTCGCGGACGAGCACCGCGCTGAGCAGGGAGCGGCCGAGTCCGGGGCGCGAGAACACGGTCTCGACGACGACGGCGCCGCTGATCAGGGAGCCGAACGCCCATCCCGAGAGCGCGATGCCGGGCAGCGCCGAGTGCCGCAGCGCGTGCCGGAGGCGGACGCCGGTCTCGCTCTCGCCGCGCGCCCGGGCGGACGTGACGAACGGGGCTTCGAGCGCCGCCAGCATGGACTCGCGCATGGACTGGCCGAGGAACCCGGCGAGCGGAAGCGCCAGCGTGATGACCGGGAGCACGAGTCCCGCCGGCCCGGGCACGCTGGTGGCGGGCAACCAGCCGAGCGTCGCGCTGAAGACGATGATCAGCATCGTGCCGAGCCAGAAGTGCGGCACGGCCGCCGCCGTCACCTCGAGCACGGTCGCGACGCCGGCGGCGATGCGGCCGCCGCGCGTCGCCCAGAGCGCGAGCCCGATCGCCAGCAGCCACGCGACGATGAGCGACACCGCCGCGAGGATGAGCGTGTTGCCCAGCTGCTCGCCGATGAGGGTCGTGACCTTGGTGCGCAGGGCGTAGGAGGTGCCGAGGTCGCCCGTCGCGAGCCGGCCGATCTCGGAGAGGTACTGCTGCCACAGCGGACGGTCGAAGCCGTACTCCGCCCGCACCTGCGCGAGGGCCTGCGCGGTCGCGCGCGAACCCGGACCGCCGAGGACCGCCTCCGCCGGGTCCCCCGGGATCAGCCGGATCCCGAAGAACGTGACCGTCGCCACCGCCCACAGCACGAAGACCGCGCCGATGGCACGGCCGGCCGCCCACCGCGCGGCGCCGAAGCGTCGCGCGGCGGGTGCACCGGCCGGGGCGGCGACGGCTGTCACTTGTCGAGCCAGGCGTCGTAGAACGACGGCAGCGTGAGTGACGGGAGGAAGCGGATGCCCTTCACGTCGGCCCGGTAGCCGAGGCGCGTCTGCTGGTCGTAGATCGGCAGCGTGACGTTCAGGGCGGCGATCGCGTCCTGCGCCTTCTTGTAGAGGGCGGCGCGCTGGGCGTCGTCGGTGGTCGCCTCCGCCTGCGTGAGGTACCCGTCGATCTCGGGTCCGAGGTCGCCCGCGTTGTTCGAGTGGTAGCCGTTCACCGTGGTGGAGGTGGCGTTCTTCGACCAGTAGATGATGCGCAGCACGTCGGCCGAGTTCTTCGTGTAGTAGATCGGGATGGCGTCGTAGTTCCAGGCGTAGTTCTGGCTCCACCAGCCGGCCGAGTCCTGCGGGTTCAGCTGCACGTCGAAGCCGACCTTCTTCGCGGTGGCCTGGAACTGCTCGTACACGGCCTGCGACAGCGGCACGAAGACGGTGGTCGGGATCACGACGGTGAGACGCTTGCCGTCCTTGACCCGGTAGCCGTCGCTGTCGCGGGCGCTCCAGCCGGCGGCGTCGAGCAGCTTGCCCGCATCCTTCGGGTCGTACTTCACCGAGACGTCGGAGACGCCGTACCGCGTGGAGGTGCTGAGGAGCGACGTCGACCGGTCGACGGTGCCGAGGTAGACGCTCTTCAGCGCGCTGTCGACATCCAGGGACTCGAAGAAGGCCTTGCGCACGCTCGCGTCGTCGAACGGCGCGCGCGTGGTGTTCAGCGTGAGCTGCACGGGGGCGCCGGGGCGGGAGCCGATCAGGACGGCCAGCGCGGGGTCGCCCTTCGCGGCGACGGCGTTCTCGGGCTGCAGCGTGTCGATCACGTCGGCGTCGCCGCTCTGCAGTGCCGCGAACCGGGCGGACGCGTCGGGCACGAACTTCCAGACGATCTTGTCGAGGTAGGCGGCTCCGGTGTGAGCGGCGCCGGGCGGGGGCGTCGTGTAGTGCGAGTTCTTGACCAGCGTGACGTTGTCCTGCTTCGTCCAGCTCTGGACGACGAAGGGGCCGGTGCCCACCGGGCTGACACAGTTCTCCTCGAGGGAGCGCTTGATCGCCGTCGGCGACTCGATGGGCAGCCAGATCTGCGACAGGGATTCGAGCAGGGCGCTGTCGGGGGTGCTCAGGTTGATCCGCGCCGTGGTGGCGTCGACGATGTCGACGCCCTTCACCGCGTAGAGCGCCAGCCGGCCGGTCGTCGACTGGGTGGAGCCGTCGACCACGCGCTCGATGTTGGCCTTCACGGCCTCCGAGGTGAGCGGGGTGCCGTCGGAGAACGTCACGCCGTCGCGCACGGTCACGTCGACGCTGAGCCCGTCGGCCGCGACCTTCCAGCTCTTCGCGAGCCAGGGCTCGATCGTGCCGTCCTTGTCCTGGTAGAAGAGCGTCTCGAGGTACTGGGAGGCGAGGAGCGCCTGGGGCACGTTGCCGCGGTTCGCGGAGTCGAGGCACGGCGGCTCGTCGTCACCGGTCGCGTAGACGAGCGTGCCGCCGGTCTTGGCGGTGGCCGCGGTGCTGTCCGCCGCGTCGCCGCCTGCGGCGCAGCCGCTGAGGAGGGCCGTGCCTCCGACGAGCGCGATCGCCGCGATCAGGGTCTTCGTGATGCGCAAGGTCTGCCTTCCTGTAGCAGTGCGGGGGTCTCGGGGGTGCAGGCACCGATCCTGCAAGGGATCCCGCGCGGCGGCGTCATCGCATTACGAACGTTTCAACTTGTGTCCGTCGATGAAGCGGCGATATGGGATGACGGACGTGATCTTGTAAGGTGCGCGCGCTCAGAGCTCGATGCGCGAGGCATCGCCGAGGCTGTGCCAGGTGCGGTTGTGGTAGACCAGCGGCGCCGCCTCCCCCTCCGGGACCTGCGCCTGCAGCGCCTGGACCGCCACGATCGTCGATGTGCCGGCGCTCATCGTGTCGACCACCCGGCCGCGGATCCACGAGTGCGCGGCCGGGAAGTACGGCTCGCCGGTGATCAGGCGCGTCCAGATGCTCGTGTCGGCGAACCGGTCGATGCCGCTCGTCGCGCACAGCTGCGCCAGGTCGCGCTGGCCCTCCGCCAGCAGGTGCACGACCACGTGCTCGGCCCGCAGCAGCGTCGGCGCACTCGACGACTGCGCCGACACGGAGAAGACCAGGAGGGCGGGCTCGGCGCTCACCGAGAAGACGCTCGTCGCCGTGAGGCCGACCGGCCCGTTGCCGTCGTCCGCCGTGATCAGGGCGACACCGGCCGCGTGGTTGCGGAACGCCCGTTTGAACTCGTCCGGGCTCAGGCCGACCGAGAAGCCCGCGCGGCGCGAGCCCTGGTCGGAGTCCTCGGTGCTGATCGCCTGCGCATCGCTCATGACGGCTCGTCTCCTCGTTCGCGGTCGGTGTCCGGAACTGCCCATCGTCGTCGCGCGACCGTCCCGGCACGCCATTTCATTACGCGCTCTTACGGATCCGCGAGAAACTGTCTGCACACGCACGACTCGAGAGGGGAACGACGGCATGAGCAGAGAGAAGCGCCGGGAGGCCGCTGCCGCAGAAGCGGAGGCCCAGGCGGAGGCCGCGATGGAGGCGACCGAGACCGACGACTCGGGCGTCGACGCGGACGAGACCCTGGAGTCGGAGGAGGAGCCCGGCTGAACCGGGCGGCCGCTCAGCTCTGCGGCACGCGGATGGTCAGCGCGCTGTGCTCCACCCGCAGGTGCACGGCGATGACCGAGCCGTTGGGGTCGCCGTCGAGCTGGATCTCCTGCGGCTCGCGGAACCGCACGCGGAGGGTCTTCGCCTGCGCGTAGAGGATGGCGCGCGGCTTGGGCGTCAGCCGCCCGATGAACCGGCCGAACCGGGTGCGGTGCAGCACGCGGTTGAAGGCGAGGCGGTAGCCGATGTTGGTCCAGCCTCCCCCGCCCTTCGGCCGCATGACGACCGCGTCGAGCAGGCCGTCGTCGATGACCGCGTCCGGGATGAGCAGCATCCCTGCCGTCAGGCTGCCCGAGTTGCCGACGATGACCGTGTGCGCCCGCATCTCGACGTCGGGCTTGTCGTCCAGGCCGTAGGTCATGTCGAACCGGCGATTGCCGAGGATGCTCCGCGCGATGGGGTCCGAGTAGGCGAGCCAGCCGATCCGCTTCTTCAGCTTCTGGTTGGTGTGCGCGGCCATGTGGGCGTCGAGGCCGATGCCGGCCATGACGAGGAACGCACGTTCTTCGCTGTCGCCGCCGTCGCGCTCCAGCCGGGCGAAGCCGAGATCGACCGGGCGGTCGTCCCCGTCGAAGGCGGTCGCCACCGCCGAGCCGAGGTTGTTCACCGGGAGGCCGAGCTCGCGGGCGAAGAGGTTGCCCGTGCCCGAGGGGATGACGCCGATAGCGATCCCGCTGCCGGCCAGCACGGCGGCTGCCGCACGCAGGGTGCCGTCGCCGCCCGCGACGACGATGAGGTCGGGGGAGGAGGCTGCGGCGCGATCGACGGCCGCCCGGCCATCGTCGTCGGCGCTGGTCTCGAACCACTCCGCGGCGGCCCAGCCGCCCTTCGCCTCCTGCGCCGCCACGGCGCTCTGCAGCGCGGACATCCGCACCTTGGTGGGGTTGACGACGACGGCCGCGCGCCGCTGCCGCGACGCCCCCTCGATGTCAGCGCTCATCCGCCCAGGCTACGCGGGATCGGCCGTCCCGCGCCTCCACACGAATGGGACGGGAATACAAGGGGCTCGGCGGCCGGCTAATCCGAGTTGACTCGGAGCGTGGATATCTTCGTCTGGGTCGTCGTCCTGCCGCACGAGCTCGCGCCCGAAGTGTGCGGCGTCTTCTTCGAGCTCGCGGAGGCGGAGGACCTCGCCATCGGACTCGACGCCGACGCGGTCGTCGATCGGGTGCTGCTGACCACCTGACGCCCCGCCAACCTGGGAATGCGGTCACGCACAGCCCGTTCCCCCCATGCGAGGGTCAGACTGTACCCACACCCTCCGGTTGACGTGGAGCCTCGTTCGGCACCGACCCTTCGCCCCCTTCCGGACCGACCGAGGAGGGCCGCCATGGGGTACATCAGCCTCGATGGGCACGAGACGGAGTTCGACGACCGGACGCTCGCGCATCTGCACCTGGTCGTCATCAACAAGCTCCGCAAGGGGCAGAGCTTCGCCATGTCGTGGCGGGACACCCCGCAGGACGGCGGTGGGCGCACCAGCGTCTGGGTTCATCCGAACAGCCGCGTCCGCTTCCACTTCATCGGCTCCCGCGCGGTCGCCCTCAACCGGCAGTGGCTCGCGCAGCTCGCCGAATCGGCCGACAGCTCGCGCGGCCTCATCGTGTACCGCGAGGAAGGCGAACTCGCTCAGGGGCGTGGCGATGCCCACTCGCTGACGCGCTGAAACACCGCAGCGGCGGGACGAGGGGTGTCGCCCTCATCCCGCCGCTGCGATGTCAGCCGTTCCGGTCTCAGCCGTGCCGGGGGCGGCGGCGCAGGCGCGTCGCCACGAGTCCGCCGGCGCCGGCGATCAGCAGGCCGATGGCCCACAGCATCCCGGTGCGCTGGTCGGAGCCGGTGCTCGCGAGCCCTGCGGCCCGCGGCGGGTCGAGCACGACGGCGCACGCGACGCCGGCGTCGCCACAGCCGCCCTCACCGGTGGACGGCTCCCACGGCCCGGGCGGGGTGGTGACCGTCGCGCGGTTGGTGGTGTCGAGCGGCTCGTCCAGCACGGTGGTCACCGTGAACGTCACGGACTTGCCCACCGCGAGGGCCGGGATCTTCCAGGTCAGCTTGCCTGCCGACGCCGTGGAGAGCGGGTTGGTGCTGACCACGCGCAGGCCCTTCGGCAGGAGGTCGCTGACCGTCGCGTCCACCGCGTCGATCTGGCCGTCGTTGGTGACGACGATCGTGTAGACGATCGTGTCGCCCACGGACGCCGAGGCCCGGTCTGCGCTCTTCAGGATCGAGAGGTGCCCGATGTCGAAGCGGTTGGTGACCGTGACCGTGGCGACCGAGCCGGCCGGGATCGCGACGATGCCGTCCGCCGGGTCGAGGGTCGTCTGCGTGGCGAGGCCCGCATCCGTCTCCTCGACCGAGCAGGAGGCGCCGGCGATCAGGTCGTCGATCGTCGCCGTGTAGCCGTTCGCCTTCGAGAGGGTCAGCGTCCCGTCCGTGCCGAGGTCGATCGGCGTGGTCACGCCGTCGACATCGTAGGTGCAGGTCACCTGCATCGTGAACGGCCCGGCCCCGAAGAGGGCGACGCCGTCGCCGACGCGCTTCTTGTCGATGGTGAGCGACCCGGTGTCGAAGGTGTTGGTGATCGTGACCGCGGCGGGGGTGCCCGCCGGAACCGTCACACCCGCAGCCGGGGCGATCGCGACGGAGGTCGCGCCTCCCGTTGCCGTCTCGGCGGTGTCGCAGTGCGCGCCCTGGATGAGCCCGGTGACGGTGGCCTTGTAGCCGTTCGCGTCGTCCAGGACCACCCGTCCGGCGTCGGGCAGCGGGATGGTGAGCGTGACGCCGTCCTTGACCCAGGTGCAGGTGAGCTGGGCGGTGAACGGACCGGAGCCGTAGGTCGCGGCGCCGTCACCGGTGCGGACCTTCTCGATCGCGACGGAGCCGGCGGAGAACGTGTTGGTCACGTCCACCGTCACGTTCTGCACGCTGCCGTCGAGGGCGCCGGGGATGGTGACCGAGGGCGTGTCGACGGTGCTGTCCGTCGCGCCTCCGGTCGCCGTCTCCGTCACATCGCAGACGGTGCCGGCCGGGTACACGCCCGGGACCGTCACGGTCTCGCCGCCGCGGATCGTCACGTCACCGTCGAACAGCGTCTGGTCCCCGGCGTACACGCAGGTGGCGTGGACGGTGAAGGGGCCGTCGCCGTAGTCGCCCGCGGCGTCGCCGTCGACGGTCTTGGTGATCGTCAGGGTGCCGGCCGCGTAGTGGTTCGTCACCAGCACGGTGTCGCCCTCGGCGGCGTTCGTGAGGGTCACGGTCGCGGTGTCGCCGGTCGTCTCCGCCGCGCCGTCGAACGCGATGCCGACGTGGTTCGGAGCGGTGGCGGCGCCGTCGGCGTCGGTCTCGCTGACGACGCACGTCGCGCCGATCGGCAGGCCGGTCACGGTGCGCGACGCGCCATCGGCGAGCGTGAAGGCCGCGTCGCCCGCCGCGAGCGGGATCCGCGTGCCGAGGGCGCTGGTGCAGACCAGCGTCATCCCGAACGGCCCGAACGATCCGGCGGTCGCCGCGGTGTCGACGTGCTTGGTCACGGTGAGCTGCGTGGTCGCGTAGTCGTTCGCGATGGCCACGCTCTGCCCGGCCGGGACGGCGGCGGTCGCGTCGGCCGCGGTCGCGATGACCACGCTCGACGGGGTGACCGTGCGGCTGGACTCGCCGTAGGAGCCGTCCGCGCCGTGCTCGGTCACCGCGCAGGAGGAGCCGACCGGGATGCCGTCGATGCGGGCTGTGTAGCCGCCGGCCTTGCTCAGCGTCACCGAGGAGGCGCTACCGAGATCGACCTTCACGCCCTCGATCGTGCACACCACGTCGGCGACGAAACTGGTCGGAGCGTACTGGGCGGCGTCTCCCGTGATCGTCTTCGTGATCTGCAGCGGGCCGCCGGTGAGGATGACGCCGGACTTGATCGGCTCCTGCGGGCCCGCGGGCTGCGATCCCGACACGTAGGTCGGGTAGAAGCCGAACGAGTTCCAGGCACGCACGCCGGTGACCGGGGCCGTGACCGGCGCGCGGTCGTCGCCCGCCTGGGTGGTCGGGACGTTGGTCGTCGAGTACGTCACCTTCAGCGAGCCGCCGGCCGGGAGCACGGCCCCCGGAGCGCCGCTGAAGTCGAAGACCAGCTTGACCGCGGTGACCGAACCCGGGTCGACGGTCGTGCCGACGACGCTCGACGGCAGCCACGATCCCGCCGGGCACGTCCCGGCGCCGGGAGTGATCTCCTTGGTGCAGGGGTTCGCGGAGGTGGTGACGAACCAGTCCATCCGGCTGCCGTCCTCACCGCCCGAGGTCTGGAAGGCGATGTCGCCGTTGAACCGCGGGGTGTAGACCGAGCCGCGCTGCGACGGGTCGACCACGCCGACGTCGCCCGGGTACGGGAAGACGTCCACGGCCGTGAGGCCCTTGGCGGCGACGTTCCCGCCGTTCACCATCTCGAGCTTCCAGTGGTCGGTGTCGCCGATCGCGCTGACGGCCGCACACGGGTACCGGTAGTAGCCGTCCGCGTCGGAGGTGCAGGGCACGGCCGGGTTGTTGATGTTCTGCGCAGCGCCGCTGTCGGAGCGCACGCCCTTGGAGGCGGTGAACGAGCCCTGCGAGAGGGTCGTGACGACATTGCTCGTCGAGCACGTGTTGGCCGCGAAGGTGACGGTGCGTCCGTTGCCCGGGTTGAGCGCGGTACAGACGCCGGCGGTCAGCGCGCGGTCGGTGCTCACGCCGAAGCGGTTGGTCGCGACGGTGGCGGGCGCCAGGCCGGGCTTGATCTGCAGCGAGATGGTGATGCTGTAGGTCTCACCGGGGGCCAGCTGGGATCCGGCCGGCCAGGTGAAGCGGATGGTCCCGGCGGCCGCATCGTAGGCGCGGGTCACCTTGGTCGCGTCGGTGGGCAGCGTGCCGCCCGTCGACGTGCTGTACACCGGCACGTTGGTCGGAACGAAGAGCAGCGAGCCGTCGGCCGGCAGCGTATCCGTCACGACCGGGTTGGGCAGGTAGCCGGTCCCGGTGTTCTTGAACCGCAGGGTCCAGTTGACCTCCTTGCCGGAGGCCGCCTGGCCGGGGCTCGTCTTCTCGACCGCGATCGCGGCGGTGCCGGGGTTCACCGTGAAGGTGGCGGTCGCCGTGGCGCGCGTGGCCTTCACGTCGTTGTAGGAGGCGTCGGCGAGCACCGTGTCCGTGATGGTGCCCGCGGCGGTCTCACCGGGCATCGGCGTGGTGACGGCCGTGGAGGCGACCGGGCCGGAGCCGTCGCGCAGCTGCGAGCGCAGGCTCACGCTGAGGCGCACGTTGTCCGCGTTGTTCGAGGCGGCGAAGCTGGTGCCGTCCGCCTTCGTGAAGGTGAAGCGGAGGCCGGTCACGTCCGCCGCAGCGACTCCCGAGGGGAGCGACGCGGTCGCGATGGTCGTCGCCGTGCCGGGGTTCCAGGTCGCGGACGCGCCCTGGCCGGTCTGCGCGTCGATGGTCACGCGGTCGGCGCCGGTGGGCACGTTCGGGATGGCGAACCCGGTCAGGGTGAACGCGTTCCAGAAGGTGGGCGTCGAGTCCTCGATGACGAGCGACTTCGGCGCGAGCGTGCCCGTGGCGCGGGCCCGCAGGTTCACCTGGATGGGGTTGGTCGGGCTCGCCTGCAGGGTGCTGGTCGGCGTGAACGTCTTGGCGGTGGCGACCTGGAGGTTGCCGTTGGCCAGCGTCACGGAGGCGCTCTGCGTGTCCGTCGCCTGGACCGTCGGGTAGACGTCGTCGTGGAGGGCGCCGTACACGGTGTTGACGAAGGTGCCGGCGGTGGGCGCGACGCCCGTGGCCCGGCTGGTCGGCCGGAGCTGGGTGGTCAGGGTGACGGTGGCCTTCTGGCCCGACGCGATGGTCGCGCCGGTGCCGTCGGTCCCCTGCGCGTTCGTGCCGCGGAGCAGCACGCTGACGCCGACCACGTCGGCGAGCTGTGCGGCGGTCAGCGCGGGGGCCTGCGCGATCGTGTGCGTCGTCGTCGACAGGGTCCCGTCGGCGGCGCGGTGCAGCAGCGAGACCACGCTGAGGGAGGTCTGCACGCCGGCCGCCGAGCTGAGGTCGACGGCGATCTTCGTCAGGTTCAGCTTGTCCAGCGGGTTGGCGGCGGGGTCGTAGGCTCCGAAGACGCACGGAGCGGTGGTGGCCGCGTTGGTGCAGTCGATCGGGTCGTTGATCCGCAGCTGCCAGGTGCTGCTGGTGGAGGTGTTGGCGATCGTCGTCGTGTAGACCGTGGTCGGGTAGGAGGCCGCGGGCACGTCGGGCTGCGGGATCACGAGCGACGTCGGGTTCGCGGTCTTCGTCACCTTGGTGGTGAAGGTCGGGTCGATGATCGTGACGTGGTCGTCAGCGGTCCGCTCGAACGGGTCGCCGGTGACGGGGATGCCGCGCACCAGGACGGTGTTGTCGACCGCTCCGGCCGAGCCGGCCATGTTGTACTCGCGCGTCCCGGTCACCCAGTCGGTGGCGGTGCTGTTGCGCACGGCGTTCCGGAGCTTCAGGGCGAGGTGGATGGTGCGCGCGTTCGCGTTCGCGCCGGGGAAGGCTCCGGCGGAGGCGCTGGCGACGCCGCTGCCCACGGTCGGCGCCATCGGGTCGCCGGTCGCGGCGATCGCTGCGGCGCGGTTCGGGCTCTCGATGAACGTGAGACGCACACCCTGGGTGGAGCTGCGCTCGGCGGCGGTCAGCGTGTAGCCCGGGAAGGTCCCGTCACAGGCGTTCGCGGTGGTGCACGCCTTGGCGGTGATGTCGTTCCAGGCGGTGCCGTCGAACAGCTCGACCTTCGAGACCTTGTCGTAGCGGATCAGCGGGTCGAAGGTGGCGCCTCCCGTGGAGGTCGGCGTGATCGCGTCGATGCGCGTCAGGTCGAACGCCTGGAACACGCTGCCGGTCAGGGGCGACGGCGTCGCCGGGTCCTGCACGACCATCGAGCCGATGCCGGTGGTCTGGGTGCCCCAACCGAGCGTGACGCCGGTGGTGACACCGGACTGCGCCTGCAGCACCTTGGTGCCGTCCCACGCCTTGCTCGCCATCAGCGGGCCGGGGCCGCCGTCGGTGGCCTGGACGTTCGCGGTGGCGCAGGAGGTGGCGGGACGGCTCGTGATCGTGGTGCCGCCGTTCACACTGCCGCTCGCGCTGCTCACGGAGCAGTTCTCGTAGGCGGTCAGCGCCGGGTAGGTGCCCGGGTTCGTCGGGGCGTTCGTGTCGCGGAGCTGGCCGCGGGCGACGAAGACGATGCCCGGCTTGACGTTGGTGGCCTGGCCGAATCCGGCCGGGTCGGTGAAGGTGAAGCGCAGGCCGCGCACCTGCGAGTGGGTGGTGCCGCTGGGCAGCACGCTGTCGAGGACGGCCGAGTAGGTCTTCGCGCCGGAGGTCGCATCCACCGTGGAGAGCGTCTTCCAGGTGGTGCCGTCGGTCGTGTACTCGATCGTCAGCGTCGAACCGGCCGGCACCGAGGTCGGCGCGATGGCGGTGGCGTCGAAGGCCTGCCAGTAGGGGGCGGACGCGGTGTCCTGCGGCTCGCTCACCACGATGGTGTTCGGGCGGACGGAACTGGTGCCGGTGGGCGTCTGCGCCGAGAGCTGGACGAGGCTCGCCCCGCCAGGGATGACCGTCTGCGGCGTGATCGTCTTGGCGAGGGACAGCATGACCTCGGGGAAGTACACCTGCAGGTCGGCGGTCGCGGTGTCCGCGTCGGTGCCCGCGGCGTTGGTGCCGGTCACGGTCGCGGCGTTCGGGTAGGTGACGAAGCCGGAGCCTGCGGGGCCCGCGTTCGTGGTGGTGCCGACCGCGAACGGCAGCTTCGCCGTGGCCCCGGTGGCGATGGTCCCGGTGTAGGTGACCTGGAACGCGGTGATGTACTGGCCGGCCGAGAGCGTCGGGGTCGCGGGCAGGCCGGAGGCGGAGGTGAACGTCGAGTCGGCCGGCGCCACTCCCGAGTTGACCGACCACGAGACCGTGGCACCGGTCGCGCCGTCCGGCCAGGCCGCCCCGGAGGCGAAGCCGGCGAAGGAGATCTTGTCGGAGAAGAACGTGCCGGTGCCGGGCTCGCGCACCGACAGGCTCGTCAGCGGACCGGTGGAGGTGTTCGTCGCGGTGAGCGTGGCCGTGGTGGACTGCCCGGCGGGCAGCTGCTGGACGCTGAAGCTCTTGTCGGCGGAGACGCTCACGGTCAGCGGCGCGATCTCCTGCGATGCCGTGGCCGGGGCGGAGGTCGCGTTCCCCTTCGGAGTCGTGACCGCAGCGGTGATGGAGTTGACGCGGGTGCCGCCGGCGACGAGGGTCGCCCCGGTGCGCCTGTTCGTCGCGCGCTGCGCGAAGACGACGTCGGCCGAACCGTTCGCGCCCGGCGCGATGGCGGCGCCCTGCGACGAGCTGAAGACGAGCTTGAGGCCGATCACGTCGGCCGGGTTCACCGTGGAGGCGAGGGCGGGGACGGTGCCCACCGGTCCGGCGACCTCGCCGCCGGCGGTGACCGCGACGGCCTGCACCTGGTCGGCGCCCGCGGGGAACGTCACCGCGCCGAAACCGGCGAAATCGTAGAAGTCGAAGACGCCGCCGGCGACCGACGGGTCGCCCGGCTCCGCGATGGTGAGCGCGCTCGCGGCGATGTTGGAGGCGCTGGTCGCCTTCAGCGTGGCGGTGGACTGTTCGCCCGCGTTGTACTGCGTGGCCGCCGGCTTCCAGGTCTTGGCCGCGGTCGCGGCGAGCACATCCGGGACGTGCACGACGACCGGGGCGGAGGCCTGGACCGTCGCCGCGTTCTTCGCGGTGAAGGTCGCCGTGTTCGTCAGCGTCTGGCCGTCGTACGACTTGGCGATGTTGTCGGGCACCTTGACGACGAGCTGGACCGTGCCGGTCGCACCCGCGGCGAGCCCCGTGCTCGCCGGCGTGGTGTTGGGGACGACGTCGCCGAAGACGATCTTCATCGTGCTGCCGTCGAGCGACACGGCGCCGCTGCCGCCGACGACGGTGGGGGTTCCAACGATGGTCAGCGGGGCCGGCAGCGGGTCGGTGATCGTGGCGTCGACGCACCCGGTGGTCGTCGACGAGCAGCCGAAGTTGAGGGTGTAGACGAACTGCTGGCCGGGCGTGACATCCGTGACCGTCGTGGTCTTCGACAGGTTGAGCACGCCGGAGCCGAGGTCGTCTGCGTTGGCCGCCTGCACACCGATCACGGAGGAGCCGAGCAGCACCAGAGCGAGTGCGGCGGCGACGCTGACCGGTGTCCGCAAGGCCAGTCGGGCGGCGGAGTGACGGCCGCGCGGGCGCACGAAAATAGACCGGATTCGGGTAAGCAAGACGGGTCCCCCAGGCAGGACGAAGGATCCCAGTCCGCATCGGCAGCGTCGTTCGGGTGGATCGACGGGTGTCGTTCGGGTAGCGGCTCGCCGGTCGGGTCCGGTGAGAAATCCCTCACGTCTTTCCTATCGGAATTTCGATCACACCTGTAGTGGATCGATCACCCCATTGCTGGGGACAGTCCGTCGCTTGGAGGACGTGTTTGTACCCCGAATGGGTCGGTCGCTCTCGGTCGCTACGCGTCCAGCAGGGCGTTGAGCACCTCGGCGAGCGGCCCCCGGAGGTCGTCCGCGCTCGCGGACATCAGCGGCTCGAGGCCGGAGGAGGCGCGCAGCAGCACGATGCCGAAGGTCGTCGCCATCGCGATCTCGGCGCGGAGCATGAGGTGCTCGGTGGCCGGGTCACCGGCGCTCCAGCCGGCCGCGGTCGCCATGCGCTCGGCGAAGCGCTGGAAGGTCCCGCGGCGGATGCGCTCGGTCGCCGGGTCTCCCGACGAGCGCAGGAGCAGGAGCATCCGCATCGAGTCCTCGCTGCTGAGCGGCTCGCTCACCTGCCGGGCGACGTCGTGCACGAGCGTCTGGATGCGAGGAACGGGCCGCTCCGACGCCTCCAGCCCTTCGACGGCCAGCGTCAGGCACGCCTCGAACAGCCCCTCCTTCGAGCCGAAGTAGCGATTGATCAGGGCGACATTCACCCCGGCGTCGGCCGCGATCTCCCGCACCGTGGTCGCCGAGTAGCCGTCGAGCGCGAAGCGGCGGCGCGCCGCGGCCAGCAGGTGACGGCGCGTGCTCACGGCGTCGCGGGCGCGCGCGGCGGGGGCGTCGGCGGCCCGCTCGTCGCGGGTCTCTCGCGCTGCGCTCGCGGGTGTCATGGCCGTCCCTCCGTTTCCTCCACGTTACCGTTCGCTGCAAGTCATGTAAACGCGCATTGACTTAATGCATGCACTGGCTATCCTTCATAAGTCAGCAAATGTTTACATTGATCCGGAGAGACATGTCTCACACCATCGACGAGCCCGCGACGGGCTCCGTCCCGGCGGTCGCCGCCTCCCCTGCCAAGCGCAGGACCACCCTCATCGTCGTCTACCTGGCCCTGGGTGGCCTGGCCTTCTCCGTCCTGCAGTCCCTGGTCGCACCGGCGCTCTCGACCATGGGCAAGGACCTGCACGCCACGACCAGCGACGCCAGCTGGATCATCACGGCCTACCTGCTCTCGGCCTCCGTCCTGACCCCGATCCTCGGTCGCCTCGGCGACATGGTCGGCAAGCGCCGCATCCTGATCGTCGTGCTCGCGCTGGCCCTCGTCGGCGCCGTGCTGGCGGCGATCGCCCCCAACCTCGGCGTGCTGATCGTCGCCCGTGCCCTCCAGGGTGCGGCCGGCGCGGTCATGCCCCTGTCGATCGGCATCGTGCGCGACGAGCTCCCGCACGACCGCGTCAGCGTGACCATCGGCCTGCTCTCCGCCATCTTCGGCGTCGGCGCGGGCATCGGCATCGTGGCCGCCGGCCCGATCATCGAGAACCTCTCCTGGCCGTGGCTGTTCTGGCTGCCGGGCATCCTGATCGCCATCGCCCTGCTCGGCGTCATCTTCGGGATGCCGGAGTCCCCGGTCCGCAAGCCCGGACGCCTCGACGTGGTGGGCGCGCTCATCCTCTCGGTGTCGCTCGTCTCGCTCCTCCTGGCCATCAGCAAGGGCGAGGAATGGGGCTGGGATGCGGGCGGCACGATCACCCTGCTGATCGTCGGCGCCGTCGCACTCATCGTGTTCGTCCTCGTGGAGCTGCGCGTCAAGGAGCCCCTCATCGACATGCGCCTGTTCAAGGTGCGCGGCGTGTGGACGGCCAACGCGGTCGCCCTGATCTTCGGCTTCGCGATGTTCGGCACGTTCGTGCTCGTGCCCACCCTCCTCCAGCTGCCGACGATCACGGGCTACGGCTTCGGCGAGAGCGTCTCGTCGGCCGGGCTGTTCCTGCTCCCGACCGTCATCATGATGGTCATCTTCGGGCCGGTCGCCGGCATCCTGGTCCGCAAGGTCGGGCCGAAGCCGCCGATGATCGCGGGCGGCATCCTGGTGACCGCCGCGTTCGTGCTGCCGGCGATCTCGCACGGCGAGCTCTGGCAGGTCGTCGCCTCCGGCGTGCTCACCGGTGCGGGCATCGGCCTGGCCTTCGCGTCGATGTCGAACGCCATCATCGAGAGCGTGCCCGCCGGCCAGACCGGCGAGGCGATGAGCGTCAACACCATCGCCCGGACCATCGGCAGCTCGATCGGCACCGCGGTGATCGCCGCGATCATCTCGTCCAACAGCTCGCCACAGGGCCTGCCGTCGGACGACGCCTTCACCATCGGGTTCTGGGTCTGCGCCGGCGTCGCCGTGCTCGCGATCGTCGCCGCGCTCATCGCGCCGTCGATGCGCAAGCGCCGCGAGCAGGCGCTCGCCCTCGGGGTCGAGGACTTCGACTGACCCTGCACGACAGAACGGCCGGGGACACCTCGTCCCCGGCCGTTCCTGCGTTCCGGCGTCAGGCGGTCACGACCACCCGGGCCCGCGCGATGTTCTGGACGCGGGCGTGCGTGGACGCCGCGTCGCCCTCGGCCTGCGCCGCGACCTGCACGGCCACGAAGTAGGTGCCGGGAGCGTCGAACGAGATCTCGTCGTCGAGCACCACGCGCGCGCCGGGCTCGACCTCGCGCGGGGAGCCGAAGTCGCCGGCCCCTGTGAGGTCGACGCGCACCGACACGATGACCCCGGCGCCGGGCGCCTGCGCCTCGACCCGCACCGCGACGGGCCGCCCGACGCCGACGGTCGTGCTCGCTCCGCCGTCGACGGTGAGCGAGACGACGGGCTGGACGCCCCGGCGCTCGGCCGCTGCGGGCGGGACGACGATCTGGCCGTCGACGACCTCGTACGAGGTGGTCGGCGCGGGCTCGACGCCGCGCTCCACCCAGGCGGCGAGCTGGCGCAGCGCCGTCTCGAGCGCGCCCACGTAGGTCACGGTCCGGGTCGGGAACTCCTGGGGGTCGTCGTCGCCGTGCAGCGCGTTGTCGACGTACCAGAGGCGGAAGCCGTCCTCCGCCCCGTCCGCGTGCTCGGCGACCCGCGAGCGGTACCAGTCGGCCTGCCACGGGAACGCCTCCCGGTCGAGCAGGCACGACACCGCGATCATCTTGCCCGACACGGCACCGGTCGGCACGGTGCCGGAGGCGGCCATCGTGAAGAGCGGCCCGAGCAGCATCGGCCGCTGCGGGGGCAGCGGCGTGCCGTCGGCGGCGCGGAACTGGTCCCACACGGCGTACTCCGGGCCCGGCACCTGGTGGCGGTGGTACGTCTGCGCGGCGAGGAAGCTCGAGTTGTCGAGCACGACCTCGTCGCCGATCGCGAGCGTCGCGAGGAGCTCCTCCTGGCTCGGCTCGACGCGGGCGAGGTCGCCGTCGACGCCGGAGAGGCGGAGGACGCCGCCCGCCGCCGCGCCGCTCGTCACGGCCAGCTGAGCTCCGAGGATCCATCCCGTCGGAGCCTCGCCCAGACGGACGGCGGAGATCGCCGCCCCGGCGCCGGACGTGTGGAGGAACGACTCGTCCACGCCGCCCGCGGCGAGGTCGCCCGCGGACGCTGCGGCGTCCGCGACCAGCTCCGCCACCACGGTCGAGAGCTGCACGCGGTCGCGGTGCACGGAGGCCTCCGGGTCGGCGCCGAGGTAGCCGTCGACCGACCAGAAGTCGGCGGGATAACCGGGGTCGGCGGCGAGCACGCCCGGGAAGACCACGCTGAAGGCGTGCATGCCCATCGTCTCCCAGCCGAACCAGGAGCGGGGCGGGAACCCCATCTTCGTCACCTCGGCGAGCGCCGCGGCCTGCTCGTCGTCCAGTCGCAGCGCCGACGGGTCGCCGCCGGCGTCGTACGCGTCGACGATGGCCGGGAACACGTCGCGCAGGATCCGCTGCGCGTGCATGCGCACGCTGAACACGTTCGGGATGGACATGGGGCTGCCCGGCACGTAGGGGACGAAGCCGTCCCACACGCCGGCGGTGTTCTCGGCCGCGCCGATGGTGCGGTACGCGCCTCCGCTGCCGCCGTAGAGGTAGCCGTAGGCGCGGTGGTCGCCGTAGAGGGCCACGGCGACCACGCGGGAGAACCGGGCGGCCGCGGCGTTGGCCCGGTACGCGCCGATCGTCGGGTCCATGCCCGAGAACGGGTTGGCGGCGTCGGGGCCGCCGCCGTTGGTCTCGACGAAGTACGCGCCGCTGTCGACCGCGAACGCGATCTTGTTGTATTCGCCGTCGAGCTCCGGGGCCAGGTTCTCGCTCTGCGGGACCGGCGTCACGTGCTGGAAGAAGCGGCCCTCGTAACCGTCGGCCGCCGGGAAGTAGAACGAGAACCGGGTGTCGGTGCCGGCGAAGCCGCCGTGCACGTGGCGGTGGCGGACCGGGGCGTCGCGCCATTCGTCGAGGTCGACGTAGGGCTGCGCGAACAGCTCGTCGTCGCCCGCGGCATCCCATTCCGCGCCGACCAGGGTCTCGCTCGCGGTCGTGGTCTGCTCTGCACTCATCGTGCTGCTCCTTCTGTTCGGGATGGTTCGGGCGCCTCGAGCGCGTGCGCGCCGTCGCCGCCGCGGTAGACGAAGTCGCGGAAGCGCACCGCGCCGCGCTCGGCGAACGGGCCGGTGACGCGACCGGTGAAGTAGGCGGCGGTCTCCGCCGACCAGTAGCGGCCGTCGAGCTCGGCGAGCCGGGTCACCGCGCCGTCGGGGGCGACGATCTCCAGGAGCACACGGTCGGCCCCTGCTCCGTCGTTCGCCATCAGGCGGGCGGGGCGACGGGTGCGGATCCGCAGGGTGACCTCGTCGGCGTGGACCGTCTGCTCCCACGTCTGGCGGAGCCCGCGCACGGCGGCGGTCGCGGACACGCGGAGTCCACCCGCGTCGTCCGCCCGCGCCGTCAGCCCGATGTGGAAGTCCTCGTCGAAGCGGAGGCCGAGGCCTCCCGCACCGGTGCCGGGACGCACCCGCACCGCGGTGTCGCTGTCGAGGTGGCGCTGCCGCCTCCCCAGCAGGACCGGGAGCCGGGCGTCGAGCCCGCCGCCCTCGCCGCGGAGGGTCAGCCCGCCCGCGTCGAATGTCGCGAGCTGCGCCGGAGTGCGGCCGACGGCGAGCCATCCCGGCTCGGCGAGGTCGGCCGGGGAGAGCAGGTCGAAGTGCTCCTCGACGATGCCGTCGCGCGGGGCGAGCTCGACGGGAGCGATGACGGGCCACCCGTCCACCCACTCCACCGCGGTGACGAAGGTCTCCCGGCCGAGGGGCGAGAATCCTCCCGCGCTACCGAGCGGACGCACGCCCAGCACCACCGCGAGATCCGGCCCGCCGGGGCCCGCCACGAGGTCGGCGTGACCCGTGTTCTGGATCGGCCGGTCCGTCCCGCTCGCGCTCAGCACGGGGTTGGCCGGGCAGCCCTCGAACGGGCCGGAGATGCTCGGCCCCCGCGCGATGCTGACGGCGTGGCCGCGCTCCGTGCCGCCCTCGGCGATGAGCAGGTACCACTGCCCCTCACGCCGGTAGAGGTGGGGCGCCTCGGGGAACTGGAGGCCGCTGCCCGACCAGAGCGGGCGCGGCTCCGAGAGGGTTTCGCCGGTGACGAGGTCGACCGCGACCTGCTCGATGCCGTCGTGGCGCCCCGGCCTGTCGCCGCGCAGGCGCAGCGCCGAGTAGGTGACGAAAGCCGTCCCGTGCTCGTCCCAGGCGAGGTCGGGGTCGATGCCGTCGACGCCGGGGAGGGTCAGTCCGTCGCTCCACGGGCCGGCCGGATCGGTGGCCGAGAAGACCACGCACCCGCGGTCGCTCGCGGCGACGCAGACGATCACGTAGAAGACGCCGTCGTGGTGCCGGATGGTCGGGGCCCACACGCCCATCCCGGAGCGGGCGTCGACGATGCCGGCCTGCACGGCGTCGGCGGTGACGTCGCCGATGTGCTCCCAGGTCGCGAAGTCGGTGCTCCGGTAGATCGGCAGTGCCGGCAGGTACTCGAACGTCGAGGTCACGAGATAGTAGGCGTCTCCGACGCGCACGCACGACGGGTCCGGGTTGAAGCCGGGGATCAGGGGGTTGGGCAGCCGGGCGGCGTCGGCCCCGGTCACTTGATGCCCTTGAGCGGGAAGAGTGCGACGCCGGCGAGCAGCACCAGGCCGAACGCCGCGATCCAGACGCCGACGTAGCCGCCGGTCGTGGCGACGACGGCGCCGGCGAGGATCGGGCCGAGCGCCTGGCCGAGGTTCGAGCCGAGGCCCGCGACGCCCAGGTCGCGGCCCGCCGCCTTCTCGTCGGGCAGCACGTCGATGAAGAGCGCCTGGTCGACCGGCAGATAGATGCCGAACGCGATGCCGCCGACGATCGCCTGCAGGAAGAGCCCGAGGATGGTCGGCGAGACGATCGGGATGAGCATCGAGAACGCCATGAGCACCGACGAGATGATGACGAAGATGCGGCGCTTGCCGAGCTTGTCCGAGAGCTTGCCCGCGATGAACAGGGCGATGATCGTCACCGGGACCCCGACCAGGGTGAGCAGCGGCGCCAGCTGTGTCGCCTGGGTCTGGCTCAGCGCGGGGCGGATGTAGCTCTGGAGCATATAGAGGCTGAGCGCGGTCGACACCGTGTAGCCGAAGCTCAGCAGGATGCGCGCCACCCACACCCAGCGGAAGTCGCGCGACCGCAGGGCGATGGTGAAGCCGACGAAGAACGACCTCCAGTTCATCTTCGGCACCAGCAGGTTCTTCGACGAGCGGTCCTTCGCGAAGAGCACGAACATCACACCCGCGAACGCGACGAACGCGACCACGATGAAGTAGATGTCGAGGCCGAGGACGGCGAAGAGCGAGCCCGCGGCGAGACCGCCGAGCAGTCCCCCGAAGAAGTTGCCGAAGCCGCCGAGCGCGGACGCCGTGCCGCGGCGGTTCTCGGGCATGCGGTCCGCGACCGTGGTGGCGAGCGGGCCGACGGCCGCGTTGATGAACGCCTGCGCGAACATGTAGACGATCGCCAGCACCACGAGGGTGGGCGAGAACCGCATGAGCACGAGCAGCAGCGCGCCGATCAGGCTGCCGAAGAGGATCCACGGTGCGCGCCGGCCCCAGCGGCTGCGGGTGCGGTCCGCGAGCACGCCGACGACGGGCTGGATCAGCATCGTGAGTACGACGCCGATGGAGGTGATGATCGCCAGGGACTGGGCGCGGGCCGAGTTGAACCCCTTGAGCAGTTCGAGCTGGTGCGCCTGAGCGGCGTTCGCCGTCGTCGTGCCCGCGTCGACCGCCTGCTGCAGGAGGGTGAGCTTCTGGAGGTCGAGGCCGGCGTCGCTCCCGGTGAACCACTGGCCGAACTCGAGGATCTGCACGTGGTTCGGCAGCAGGATCCCGAGCACGGCGCCCCACACCGCGCTGATCGCGATGGTGAGGATCGTGTACCAGGTGAGGTACCGGCGCGAGCTGCGCCCGCGGATCAGGATCGGCGACGTGCCGGGCTCGGCCGGTTCGAGGACGACGTTGCCCTTCTTCTTCACGGGGCCGTCGGGCTCGGGGGTGCTGGATCTCGGTTCGGGCGCCAGGGTGTCGCTCATTCGAAGGGGTCCCATCGTCGGTGATGGCCGACGCTCGGGGTGACGCAGCAGGGACTGCATCGTGTCGGCGAAAGCAGCATGACATACGGGTTTCAGTTTCCGCAAGCCAAAACCGCATATCATGCTGCTTATGGCAGCACGAGGTCCGTACGCGAAGGGCAAGGCGAAGCGAGCCGAGATCCTCGACGCCGCGCTCGCGGTGATCGACGAGCAGGGCTACAGCGCCGCGACCGTCAAAGAGCTGGCGGACGCCGTCGGCCTCAGCCAGAACGGCCTCCTGCACTACTTCGGCTCGAAGGACGCGCTGTTCGCCGAGATCCTCCGGCGCCGCGACGAGCTCTCCGAGATCGAGATCGACGTGCAGCGCGAGGGCTTCGCCGAGAACATGGTCGAGGCCCTGCTGAGCGCGCTCGACGCCGAGACCTCCTCCCCCGGCCTCGCTCAGCTCGCTCTGCGCGTCACCGGCGAGGCGACCGAGCCCGACCATCTCGCGCACGAGTTCATCCGCCACCGCTACGAGCTGGTGCGCGTCGTGGTGCGCGACGCGATCGTCCAGCTCCAGTCCGAGGAGCGACTCGCCCCCGACATCGATCCCGATGCCGTCGCCGCCCTCGTCTACGCCAGCTGGGACGGGCTGCGCATCCAGTGGATGTACGACAGGTCCATCGACCTGCGGGCCCACATGGCCTACCTGCTGCGGGCGCTCGGCATCACGGTCGCAGCGCGGAGCATCCCCGCGTAGCGCCGGGCCGCCGACGCCGCCTGCAAGATCCGCGGGATACTCGACACAGCCAGGGTGTGAGGATCGCCAGGACCGCAGCCGACGCCGAGACGACCGAGGGGGACGGGATGCCCGACGACGACCTCCCGCACGCCCCCGAGCACGATGTGGCCTGGTTCACCGCGGTCGTCGAGGAGCATTCCACGGCCCTGGTGCGGTACTTCGCCCGCCGCGGCCCCCGTCAGGACGCGGAGGATCTCGCCGCCGAGGTCTTCACCACGGCCTGGCGCCGCCGGGCCGACGTCCCCGACGAAGCCGTGCTCCCGTGGCTGTACCGCACGGCCGGATTCACCCTCGCCAACCATCGCCGCAAGACGGTCGACCTCCCCGTCGAGGAGGTGCCGGAGGCGGGCACGACCCGGGTGGCCGAGGACCCCGAGCTGAGCGCGCTGTTCGACGCCGAGCTGCGCGGGGCGCTGGCGAGCGTCGGCGCGCGCGACCGCGACATCCTGCTGCTGCACGCCTGGGAGGGGCTGAACGGTGAGGAGCTGGCCGCCGCGCTCGGCATCTCGCGGTCCGGAGCCGACGCCGCCCTCTCGCGCGCCCGCAAGCGGCTGCGCGACGCCTGGGGTGAGCGGCTGTCGTTCTGACCGGCCCTGCAAGGTCATCGGCGCGCCGGACATAAGCGTTGATGAAGCGTTCCCACGGAGGGTGATGGACATGACCGACGACAACGAGCTCGACCCGCTGGCGCGACTGCGCGCCGCCGACCCTGCCGCGGAGGTCGAGGCATCCGACGGGTTCGCGGCACGGGTCGTGGCCGAGGCGACAGCGGACGCCGGGCGCGAATCGACGGAGCAGGAGGCGCCGGAGCAGGAGGCGCCTGTCACGGAGATCACCTCGGCGCGTACGCGACGCCGCCGCCTCTGGCTGCCGATCGCGGCGGTCGCGGCCTCCGTGGTCGTCTTCGGCGGTGCCGGCTTCGCGGTCGGCTCGGTCACCACGGCTTCGAGCGTCGCCGGAGGTGCGGCGGCGCCGATCTCGCTCGAGGGCGGCGGCGGCGCCCAGACGGCGGAAGGGCGGAGTGCCGGCACGGGATCTGCCGCCGGG
Source organism: Leifsonia naganoensis (assembly GCF_013410615.1). NCBI lineage: Bacteria > Bacillati > Actinomycetota > Actinomycetes > Micrococcales > Microbacteriaceae > Leifsonia > Leifsonia naganoensis. Next base: position 2,033,260 of record NZ_JACCHJ010000001.1, on the reverse strand, counting down.
CAGAAGATCGCGGCCCCCGGGGCGTTCGATCAGGTCTACCGCTCCGGCTACGGCCGCAACAGCTTCACGGCCTCCGGCCTCTCCACGTCGGCGGGCACCGCGCGCGCGTACGGTTTCGACGCGCGCGCCGCCTCCGATGCGAAGACGGTGGGCGCGCTCGCGAAGGCACTCGGGATCGAGACGGCACCCGCGCTGAAGGACGGCAGCTGGCAGGCCGGGCCCCAGGACGGCACCGCCCCCTCCCTCACCGTCGGACTGGACGGGACGCTGAGCTTCTCCTACTACGACTCCGCCATCGACCCGATGGTCTGTGACGGCGACTCCGCCCATGCATGCGGTGCGCCTCCCGCGGTTCCGTCAGCAGACGCCGCCGTTGCGGAGCTGCGGGCGATCATCTCCTCGGCGGGACGCGATCCGGATGCCTTCGAATACAGCTCCGACCCTTCGAGCGGCGTTCACGCGATGACGGCCCAGGCGTGGCCCGTCATCGACGGCCAGCGCGTCGACCAGCCCTGGACCGTCGAGCTCACGGCGGACGGCGTCTTCAGCGCGTCCGGCTCGCTGGCGCCGCTCGTCAGCATGGGTGAATACCCCGTCGTGAGCGCCCAGACGGCGTTCGAGCGTCTCTCCGACCCGCGCTTCGGCGCCCAGCAGACCGCCATGCCGCTCGCGCTCCGCGCCGAGGAGCAGTCCACAGCTGCGGCGCCCACGGACGCTCCGACGCAGCCTCCCGCGCTCCCCGGTTCCGGGGTCTCGCCGTCCTGGCCGGTGAACGACGTCCACATCGTCAGCGCCCGTCTCGGCCTCGCCAGCCAGTGGCAGCCGGACGGCAGCGTCCTGGTCCTGCCGGCCTACGAGCTCACCGACTCCGACGGCGGCACCTGGTCCGTCATCGCCGTCGCCGACGCGAAGCTCGACTTCGCGGTCGAGTAGGGCCGGCGCCGTCAGGAGGCCCGCTGACCTTCCGGAGTCAGACGTCCGACTCGATCGCGAACGTGTTGCCGTCCGGGTCGCGGAACCAGGCGATCCGGCCGCCGCCGGCTCGCTCGGTGATGCCGCGGGCGTCGTGGACGAGTCCGTCGTACCGGGCGAAGCGGACGCCGGCCGACGTGAGCTCGTCGACGATCGCGTCGAGGTCGTCGACGTACCAGGTCGCCATGGTGGCCTCCGAGGAGCCGGCGGTGCCGGACTGGAACACGTTCAGCGCGACGTCGCCGCCCGACCGGTAGATGCGGGACCCGTCGGCGATCGTCGCGCTGGGGGCGGCGTGCTCCAGGGGCAGACCGTGCCTCCCCTCGTAGAACTCGACGGCCCGGCCGATGTCGGAGACCGCGATGGAGGCACGCACCGGGAAATCGCTGAGTGGCATGCCGCCATCCTCACCCCGTCGCGCTCGGCCGGGCAAGGTTCGAGTCGCCTCAGGCGGCGGAGTGCTTGCCGCGCAGCTCGGCGATCTCGCGTCCCGAGCGGCGGGCGCCCGTCTCGGCCTCGGCCTTCATCGCCTCGGCCGTCTCGGCGAAGGCGTCGAGCGCCGGGTTCACGCCGACCAGGGTGAAGGGACGCTCCACCACGCGCAGGTCGAGTCCCCACACGTCCGCCAGCACGCGGCGCAGCCACGGCGTCGAGTGGTCCCAGCCCTCCTTGGGGCTTCCGGGGTTGTAGTTGCCGCCGAGCACGGTGACGAGGGTGGCGGGCTTGCCCTGAAGCGCGGTGCCCTGGGGGTTGGTGCGCGGGTCGGTGTAGGCCAGGTCGAACCAGGTCTTGAAGTGCTGCGAGACGCCGTAGTTGTAGAGCGGGACCGCGAAGAGCAGCGCCTCCGCGTCCACCAGCTCGTCGGAGAGCGCGGTGGCGAGCGCGATCGCGGCGCGCTGGTCGTCCGTGCGGTCGGCCTCGGAGGTGAAGCCTCCGGTCACGGCGTTCTGCCACGCGGTGGCGGGGATGGGGTCCGCGGTCAGGTCGCGGCGCACGACGCCGGAGTCCGGGTGGGCGGTCACCCACTGCTCCTCGACGAGGTCGGCGAGGGCGCGGCTGGCGGAGGTGGCGGGGAAGAGGCTGGCATCCAGGCGGAACAGCGACACGGGGCTCCAATCGTCTTTTCGTAGTCACTCTGTTTTTCAGAGTGACTACGCGAACACTAGCACGATAGAATCGTGGGATGGATCCCGAGCCCCACGGACTGCATCAGTGCGATGCCGCCGTCAGCCTCGCCTTCACGATCCTGGGCAAGCGCTGGAACGGGATGATCATCGACGCGCTCGGCGGAGGCCCGACGACCTTCACCGGCCTGAGCCGCACGGTCACCGGCATCAGCGATGCCGTGCTCGCCGACCGGCTCTCCGAGCTGGCCGAGGCGCTGCTCGTGACGCGCACCGTCGACCCCGGCCCTCCGGTCGCCGTCACCTACGCGCTCACCACAGCCGGCGAGCGGCTCCTCCCCGTGCTGCAGCAGCTGGGCGACTGGGCGTCGGCCAACCTCGCGGCGACCAGGGACGCCTGACCGCTACCCTCACGGCCGACGCCGCGCCGACGGGACCAGCTCGGCGGCGCCGTAGCTGTTGTCGTCGGGGTTGAGGGTGACGCCCGGGGCGACGAGCTCGTCGATGCGGTCGAGCACGTCCGCCGTCAGCACCACCTCCGCGGCCGGGAGGTACGACTCCAGCTGCTCCATCGTGCGCGGGCCGACGATCGCCGACGTGACGCCGGGATGCCGGATGACGAAGGCGATCGCCAGCTCGATGAGCGTGAGTCCCGCCTGCTCGGCGAGCAGGGCGAGCTCCTCCACGATGTCGAGCTTGCGCTGGTTGGCCGGGCTGCTCATGTCGAACCGCGCGCTCGGGCGGGCGGAGGAGGTCGGCGCGGCCGCCGCATCCTTGCGCCAGCGTCCGGAAAGCCAGCCGCCGGAGAGCGGGCTGTAGGTGAGGGACCCCATCCCGTGCCGCTGCAGGGTCGGCAGCACGTCCTCCTCGATGCCGCGCACGAGGATCGAGTACGGCGGCTGCTCGGTCACGAACCGCTCGAGGTTGCGCGAACGCGATGCCCACTGCGCCTCCACGATCTGCGACCCGGAGTACGACGAGGAGCCGATGTACCGCACCTTGCCCTGGCGCACGAGGTCGGTCAGTGCGCCGAGCGTCTCCTCCACGTCGGTGTCGGGGCTGGGCCGGTGGACCTGGTAGAGGTCGATGTGGTCGGTGTTCAGGCGTCGCAGCGAGTTCTCGACCTCGCGCATGATCCACCGACGCGATCCGCCGCGCTGGTTGGGGTCGTCCGGGTCCATCGGCATGAAGAACTTCGTGGCGAGGAACACGTCGTCGCGCCGACCCGCGAGGGCCTCGCCGACGATCTCCTCCGACACCCCGCCCGAGTACACGTCTGCGGTGTCGATGAAGTTGATACCGGCATCCAGCGCCCGGTGGATGATGCGGATCGCGTCGGCGCGATCGTCGTTGCCCCACGGGCCGAACATCATCGCGCCGAGGCAGAGCGGGCTGACCTGCACACCGGTGCGGCCGAGGGTGCGGTACTGCATGGGTGGTTCCTTCTCTCTGGACGGGCTCACTGTCCTCTCACGCTAGGAGCCCGTCCGCCCCGCTGGGAGGGGCTGTCAGAGCCTCCCTGCCCAGCGGCGCGCGGCGTAGGGTCGGGGCCATGACCCACACCGACGACGTGCGGGAGTTCCTCACCTCCCGTCGCGCGAAGATCACCCCCGAGCGGGCCGGACTGCCCGCGTACGGCGGCAACCGCCGCGTCGCGGGGCTGCGCCGGGAGGAGGTCGCGATGCTCGCCGGGATGAGCGTCGACTACTACACGCGCATCGAGCGCGGGAACCTCTCCGGCGCCTCCGACAGCGTGCTCGAAGCGCTCGCCCGCGCCCTGCAGTTGGACGACGCCGAGACCGCGCACCTCTACGATCTGGCGCGCGCCGCCTCCGTCGCCCCGCGGGTGCGGCGCAAGCGCAGCCCGCAGACCGTCCGGCCGGGCCTGCAGCGCGTCATCGACGCGATCGAGTCCGCTCCCGCGTGGATCCGCAACGACCGCGGTGACGTGCTCGCCGCCAACCAGCTCGGCCGCGCCCTCTACGTCGACCTGCTGGCCGAGACCGTCCAGCCGCCGAACAACTCCCGCTTCACCTTCCTCAACCCGAAGGCCCGCGAGTTCTACGTCAACTGGGAGCAGGCGGCGGACGACATCGTCGCCATCCTGCGCTCGGCCGCGGGCCGCAACCCCTTCGACAAGGACCTCACCGATCTCATCGGCGAGCTCAGCACGCGCAGCGAGGAGTTCCGCACGCGCTGGGCGCGGCACGACGTTCGCCACCACCGCACCGGGCGCAAGCGCGTCCACCACCCCATCGTCGGCGACCTCGACCTCGCCTTCGAGGCATTCGAACTGCCCGGCGACCCCGGCCTGCGCGTGAACGTCTACACCGCCGACCCCGGCACCCCGTCCGAGGACGCGCTCAAGGTCCTCGCCAGCTGGGCGGCGACGCAGGAGCAGGCCGCCCGGGATCAGGCTGCGCGGGATGCCGACCCGGCCACCGTGGAGAAGAAATGACCGACCGTCCCGCCACCGTCCTCGTCGTCGGCGCCACCGGCAGCATCGGCACCCACGCCGTCGCCGAGGCCCTCCGCCAGGGCTACCGCGTGCGCGCGCTGGCTCGCGACGCCGGACGAGCGCGCCGCCTACCCGAGGAGGTGGAGGTCGTGATCGGCGACCTGACGCAGCCCGCCACCCTGCCGCCCGCCGTCGACGGTGTCGATGCCGTCATGTTCGTCCACGGCTCCACCACCGACGAGCGCGACGTGCGCGCCATCGACTACGCCGGCGTCTCGAACATCCTCGAAGCCCTCGGCGGCCGCCGCGTGCGCATCGCCCTGATGACCGCGATCGGCACCACCCGGCCCGGCGCCCCCTACGCGCAGTGGAAGCTGCGCGCCGAGCGCCTCGTCCGCGCCAGCGGCAACGCGTACACGATCGTCCGCCCGGCTGGTTCGACGACAACGACGACGACCAGCGCGCCATCCACCTGCGGCAGGGCGACACCCGGCAGTCCGGCACTCCCCGCGACGGCGTGATCGCCCGCGACGAGATCGCGCGCGTGCTGATCGACGCCCTCCGCATCGACGCCGCCGATCACACCACCTTCGAGCTCGTCGCCGAAAAGGGCCAGGAGCAGGAGGATCTGACCCCCGCCTTCGCCGCGCTGGAGCATGATGCTCCCGGCTCCCTCGACGGAGCGAAGGACGCAGCCGTGCTCCCCCTCAACCAGGAGCCGGACACGTTCCTCCGCGACCTGGAGGCGGTCAGGGGGAAGTAGGTCGATCGACGCAGGTTCCTCGGGTCCGCCTCACGACGCTTCGAGGTAGGCGACCAGCGCCTCCCGCATCAGCTCAGAGGGCTTGCGGTGCTCGGCTGCCGCCCGCGCCTTCAGGAGGTCGTCGAGCTCTCTCGGCAGCCGCACCTGGCGTACCGGCGAATGCCCCGCCCTCATTGTGCCGTCCACGCTCGGACGCCCCATCGCCCGCTCCACCGCCTCCGGAGAACCGAGCAGTTCTTCCATCAGCGCGCGTCCATCCTGGTTGATAGTCGCGTCGATCACCGTCGCGTCTGCGGGGAGCGCATCGTTGCTCTCCGCCCGGGCTGCGGCTCGCGCGTAGCGCTCCTCGTCAGCGTCGGTCAGTTTCCGGGTCATTCGCCGAGCCTCCTTCTTGCTGCATTGACGATCTTGGGCCGAGCCGGCATCACGTGGAAAACCGTCGCCTCCGTTCGAGACACCCGCTCCAGCAGAACCTCCAACAGCTGACCGTCGCGGTCCGGTCCGACGTACAGGTCGGGGGCGAGCCCTCCAGTACGGCCGTCGTCGAACGGACAAGTGTACTACACAATCAGCGCTTTCTGTACTACATTTATTGATGCGCCACCGTTGACCATCGATCGTCCCGCGCCGCATGTCACGGCCGCGACGTCAGCTCCCCGGGACCCGTTCGCGCGGGGAGATCGATGTCGGGTCGACGACCTCGAGCCGCTGCGAGTGCTGGCGGCCGTGGTAGACGACAGCCTGGTCGCCGCCGCTCCGCTTCGCCGCGTACATCGCCTGGTCGGCGAGGCGGATGAGATAGTCGACCGGCTGGTCGGCCATGTGACCGTCGGTGATCGCGATGCCGACGCTCGCCGTGATCGTCAGCCCGCGGGGGATGCCCTCGATCTTCTCGGCGATGGCGGCTCGCGCGCGGTCGGCGAGCTCGAGCGCGTCGGAGGTGTCCGCGACCTGGAGGGCGACGACGAATTCGTCGCCGCCGTAGCGGGCGATCTCGTCCTCGGCGCGGAAGACGCGCGTCAGACGCTCCGCCACCACCCTGAGGACCTCATCCCCCGCGGCGTGGCCCAGCGAGTCGTTGACGGCCTTGAACCCGTCGAGGTCGACGAAGAGCACGGCGACCTGATCGGCCTGCGCACGTTCTCTCCGCTGTAGGTTCTGATCGAAGAGCCGCCGGTTCGACAGCCCGGTGACCTCGTCGAGCATCGCCGCGCGCCGCAACCGCTCCTCCAGGCGCAACCGCACCAGGACCTGCCCGGCGAGCTCGGCCAGCGCCTCGGCCAACGGCACCGCCTGGTCGTCGAAGGTTCGGGGCTGATCGAAGTAGCACGCGAAAGCCCCGAACGGGGTCCCGTCCTCGATGATCGGAGCGCCGATGACCGAGAAAACGCCGGACCGCCTGAACACGTCGCTCAACCCGATGTCCGGCGCGACCAGATCGGCGTCCTCGGGGGATTCGATCGTCACCACCCGTCCGAGCGCGACCGTCATCCCCGCTCGGGGCGGTGCGTCGGCCGGCCACTCGGACGCGAGCAGATTCTCCCCGGCGACGAGCTCGTAGCGTCCCGGTTCGCCGGTGTGCACGCTGCACGCGGTCGCGTTGAACGCGCGCCGCGCGGTCTCCGAGAGGAGCTCGCCGAGTTCGAGCTCGGAGCGCGTCTTGGCGAACGCGACGGATGCCGAGAGCAGCAACTGCAGTCGGTCGCTCTCGCGTTGGCCGAGGGCCTGCGTCCGTTCGCCGACGGCGGCCAGTTCCGGATCGAAGGCGACGATCGTGCGACCACCCGACACCCGCACCGCGCGGATCACCACCGAGCTCCGCGTCCCTTGATACCCGTGGGCGGTGCTGCCCAGGCGGATACCCCCGGGATTGCCCGTCGCCAGCGCTGCCGACAGCTCCCCCTCGTCGACGCCGAGGACGGTCGCGAGCGGCGTGCCGACCAGCTCGGCAGCGGGGCGCGCAGCCCACACCTCCAACGCCACGTTGGCATCCAGCACGACGTGAGACCGGTCGATCAGGGCTCGCGGAAAGGGTTGCATGCGCGCGACTTCGCCGAAGTCGATGTCGACGTCGATGTCGTTCAACGGCATGGCAACTCACGGCTCATGAGTAGAGCGTGGCGGGCGGCCCCGCAATCGTCAAGTTCTCGCAGAATCCCACGTGGCGCCGGGCTCGGTCAGATCATCGCCGTATGCATCGTCTCGGCGGCGAGCCGGGCCCGCTGCGCATCCCGCACGGCGAGGGCGACCTTGAGCTCCTCCGTGGCCTCTGCTACCTCGTCGAGACGACGAGCATCCAGTGTTCGCACGACCATCTCGATCGGGGTCTGGAAATAGAACGCGTCGAGATCGCTCAGCGCCCATCGTCTGTAGGCCTCGTTCTCCCCCGCCGCGTCCACCGCGCGAAACAGGCTGAGGAAGCCGTCGCGAATTGCGATCTCATCCCGGCCCCAGATGCACTCGATCAGCTCGTCGCACCTGCGCTGCAACCTTGCGATCGCCGTCTCGGACAGTGTGGGAACGGCTAACAGCACAGCCCCGCCGTGCAGTACGGCCAGGGCCTGGAGAGACGGTGCAGCGTTCGATCCGATTCGCCTGGCCACACGGGTGTAGCGGTTCGGATAGGTCTCGATGAGGCCGATGCGAGCCAGGTCGTTGATCGCCTCCCGCAGCGGCGTCCGGGAGACCTCCAACCACTCGACGAGCTCTGCGTCGCGGAGGATCTCCCCCGGCAAGAACGTTCCGTCCAGGATGGCGTCGCGCAACCGGTCGCGGACGACGTCCTTGAGTAGAGCGCGTTCGACGGTGACGGAAGCCAGTCTGCGAGGTGCGGGCACGAGGTCCTCCGAATGTAAAGGCGGCGTACGGCTTGTCGGTCGACGGCCGCACCTGCACTCTCGCGGGTGCGGCCGTCGGGTGGAGCCTGCCCATTCCTGAGGCGCTCCGTGCCGACGAGTGACCGCTCACTCGACGGCGGCGCGGTGCCGGAAGAACAAGACGGCGACCGCGGGTGGGTGAAGTGTGGGGGGTGGGCGGACACGGTGTGTGTCCGCCCACCGGGGTGACCCTGAGGGTCGGGTGGTGCTAGTTGGTGCTGGCGGTGCGGCGGCGGCGGACCAGCAGGACCGATCCGGCCGCGGCCAGGAGTGCCAGGGCGGCACCGCCGGCGATCGCCGGGTCCATCAGCGGGGTCGCCTCGTCAGCCATCACGACCACGATCGCGCCGAGGTCGATGACCTTCTGCTCCCCACCGGGGAGGGTGAGGTCGGCGGTGAGGTTGTTCGGCCCCTGGGGCAGACCGGTAACGGTCGTGGACCAGTTGCCCTCGCTGTCGATCTCGGCCTGGCCGACGGTGTTGCCGTCCTGGTCGGTCAGCACGACGGTGGTGCCGGGCTCACCGGTTCCAGTGAACGTCGTGCCGTTCTTGATGTTGCCGGAGTCCTGCGACAGATTCGGGGTCACGACCACGAAGTCGGCAACCTTCGGGGTGTCGTCGACGACCTTCAGGCCATCCAGGACAACGCTCTGGCCGCCGGCGGTGACGGTGATCGGGGCGGAACCCTCGGGAACCTTCACACTCGTGGTCCACTCGCCGTTGTCGCCGACAGTGGTCTCGCCGAGGACGGTGCCGTCCTTGTCGGTGATGACGACCGTCTCGCCCGCCTGACCGGTGCCGGTGAACTCGGCACCATTGGTGCCGATCGTGGCATCCGCCTTCGGGGTGGTCACCTCGAGCTTCGCAACCACGTTCAGGTCATCGATGGTGACGGTCTGGTCGCCGGACTCGATGGTGACGCTGCCGCCGCCGGGGAGGGGGACGGTGGTGTTCCAGCTGCCATCGGGGTTGACCGTGGTCTCACCGATCGTCTTGCCATCGGCGTCCTTGATAACGACCTTGTCGCCAGGCTCACCCGAGCCCTCGAACGTCACATCCGGACCCACGACCTTGTCGCCGGCCTTCGGAGACGTGACATCCAGCGGAGCCGCCACGACGATGTCATCGATCGTGACCTTCTGGTCACCGGACTCGACCGTCACCGAACCACCCTCGGGGAGCGGAACCGTGACATCCCAGCTGCCATCGGGGTTGACCGTGGTCTCACCGATCGTCGTGCCATCGGCGTCCTTGATGACGACCTTGTCGCCAGGCTGACCGGTGCCATCGAACGTCACATCCGGACCCACGACCTTGTCGCCGGCCTTCGGAGACGTGACATCCAGCGGAGCCGCCACGACGATGTCATCGATCGTGACCTTCTGGTCACCGGACTCGACCGTCACCGAACCACCCTCGGGGAGCGGAACCGTGACATCCCAGCTGCCATCGGGGTTGACCGTGGTCTCACCGATCGTCGTGCCATCGGCGTCCTTGATAACGACCGTCTCGCCAGGCTGACCGGTGCCATCGAACGTCACATCCGGACCCACGACCTTGTCGCCGGCCTTCGGAGACGTGACATCCAGCGGAGCCCCCACGACGATGTCATCGATCGTGACCTTCTGGTCACCGGACTCGACCGTCACCGAACCACCCTCGGGGAGCGGAACCGTGACATCCCAGCTGCCATCGGGGTTGACCGTGGTCTCACCGATCGTCGTGCCATCGGCGTCCTTGATAACGACCTTGTCGCCAGGCTGACCGGTGCCATCGAACGTCACATCCGGACCCACGACCTTGTCGCCGGCCTTCGGAGACGTGACCTCGAGCTTCGCGGCCACCTTCAGGTCGTCGATGACGACGGTCCGGGATTCGGTGTTGACGCTCGCCGAGGTCGAACCCTCGGGGAGGACGACGGTCAGCGTGTACGAGCCATCGCCCAGAGCTTCCGTCGTGCCGACGACGGTGCCGTTCGCGTCCTTGACCGTGATGGTGGCACCCGGCTCGGCGGTGCCGGAGAACTCGACGCCCGCACCGACCACAGTCGAGCCGGGGGTGGGCGAGGTGACGACGAGCGGAGCGGTGTCGTTGATCACGAGTCCGGACCAGACGGCCGACTTCGTCCCGGACGTGAACGTCAGGTTCGCCGCCCCCTCTGGAAGGGCGAGAGTGACCGTGAACGCACCCGTCGCATCCGTCGACGTCGTACCGATCGCAGCGCCGGTGGCGTCGGTGATCTTCACCGTCGAGTTCGGTGTCGCCTTTCCGGTGAAGGTGGCGCCCGTGGTTCCCACCATCTCGCCCGCCGCGGGGGACGTGATGACGACGTCATCGGACACCGGGCTTACGAGTGCGCCGGCAACCATCCATCCCGAGTTGGCGGGGAGGTTTGGAGCGGTGTAGTCGAAGGCCCCGGTTATCACGTTGAACCCGAGGTAGGTCTGGTTATCGTAGTAGGACACGAAGGCCGCGATGGTGGGACCGCCTGGGATAGCCAGCCCCGCTTTCACCCCTTTGAAGAGCTGAATGTCGGCGGTGGGGTCGCAGGTCGCGTAGGTGGCGCCTCGCGTAACGCACTTCCCGAACTGCGCGGACCCGGGGGTCACATTCTTGACCAGCCCTCTGGCGCCCAACGCCGGGAATTCGAAGGTTCCTGCGTTCGGGTTCGCTGCGGCGAGGGCCGCCGTCGTCGCGGTGGTCGTGGGGGTTGTCGTGCTGCCGGCGGCAGCGATGTAGCCGTAGCCCGCCCGGTACTGGATCAGTGGGCCCGTGAGCTGGGTCCCGGATGGGGACGCAGCGGACGCAGGCGCGGCCGCCAGCATCCCGCCGACCGCTAGGGCAGCGGCGGTTCCGGCCGCGGCGATACCGCGACCGACCTTTCGTGACATTTTCATTGACGTGCCTTTCATCGGGAGTGCCGGTCTGACCGGCTGATGGCGCCACAGTGTCGTGGCAGGGAGCTTCTACGCCGTGCGTGCGCGTCGCGCGGTTCGCACGGCGAAGAAGAAGCAGGTGACGACGCCGAGGGCGGCGACGATCATCGCCGCCAGGCCGATCGGATGGTTGAGGGGGTAGGCACCCTGCTGGGCGGAGGTGCCGATGACGAATGCGCTGACCAGGAGGCGAAGCTGGCCCCCGATGACGAGGGCGAGGACCCCGGCCGCGGTGATCGCCAGCCCGCGCGACCAGGTCAACCGACCAGCCGCGACCAACACACCGCCGATGACGGCGATCCCCGCGACGAACACGGCCGAGCCGGTGAACGCAGTGACCTGGCCGGCGAACCAGCCGTGCCCCAGGGTGAAGCCGATCACCGGGTCGCCACCGGTCCAGGCGACCATGGTGTCGGTCGCGAACGTCATCCCAGCGACAGCGGCCGCGAGCTGCGTCTCCAGGACACGGACGGCATGCTCCGACACCACAGCGAGGACGCCGAACACGATCAGCAGACCACCCACGACCCACCGGGGCATGGAACTCCCACCAGTACGGGGAAGCCGGCGTCCGGCCGTCTCGGTGGTGATCCGTTCGGATCTGGATTCGAATGTCATGGATGTCTTCGTCACGCGCGTCTTCTTCCGGGTCGGGTCCGCCGTCGAGCGGGTGCGGGTGGTGCTGATCGGAGCGCACGGGTTACGCAGCTCGCAGCCCGTCGGAGCACGTTGAAGCGGCGGGCGGTTCTTCGCTCGACCGCCGGCCGGCAACGGCAGTTGGATGATGTGCGTCAGAACCCCGGAAAGCGGTACGGGTTCGCGCAGAAGAAGGCTATGCAGCCACGCTCGCGGCATCAGCGAGTTCCGGGCACAACGAGTAGCGCTCGACGAATAGCTCGGGGAGCGCCCGCTGCGAACTCAGTAGTCGCGGCTCCCTACCTCAGCACCCGAGCCCCAACGCCCCTGGGTGATTCCGGGCCGCTCAAGCGCCGAGATCCGCGATTCTGCGGGATTCTGGCCCGTCATTCTGCGGAGTTCGGACTTATATCATGCCGTCATTGTGGGTTCAGTAGTTGGCCCAGGTCCACCATCATGCTGATATTTCGGGATGTCGCTAGTGACGTCGGGCACCCATCCCATGAAGACTTCCTCCGTCGCATCACGGGCGGCGCGCACGTCTCCGGCCGCGATAGCGGCGCCCAGAGCCTCTATGGCGGCCGCGAACCGTGGAAGCGCGCTTTCACCACCTGAGGCATGAAAGACGGATTCGGTCTGCGTGATGAATCCGAGTCCGTCGGTCGGACTGCTGACCCGATCGCTGTACAGCTGATTGGTCGACAGCCTGAGGAACTCCCTGAACAGCGGGAGGAATCTGGCACCGATGGCCTCGAGGTCGCCTGCTCTGAGAACCTCCGCGAGTTCGGTGCAGCGCTCTTGCAGCTGCAGTTTCGTCTCAGGCGGAAGGCCAGGAAGGGCGAACCGAATGGCGCCGGCGAACAGGGTTCCCATCGCGTGCGTCGCGCTGACGACGCTCGCCTCGTCGGGCGTCGCCACACGCGTGTAACGGTTCGACGCCGTCTCGATCAGGCCTTCGCGAGCGAGATCGTCCAGCGCTGCCCGGATCGGCGTGCGCGAGACGCCGAGCCATTCGGAGAGCTCCGCATCGCGGAGGACTTCACCGTTGCGGAAGGTGCCGTCCCGGATCGCCTCGCGAATGCGTGAGCGTACGACGTCCTTGAGCAGCATCCGCTGAGAATTGATGGGTTCGGTCCGGGAAGGGACGGGCATGCTCTCTCCTGCCGCTAGCGGCGTCCTCGGGACCAGAGAGCCATGATGGGAGACCGGCGGGACCCCTCGCGACGAACCGTACCGCTATTGAACCACCGCGGGGGCCGGGGTCGAAGACCGCATTCGGCCGCCGATATCGGCCATTCGGTGTGCGCGGACGAGCGGATACGTTCGGAATGCGCAGACGGACGGCGGAGCGGAGGTCGCACGTGCTCGGAGTCCTCGCAGATCTCCTCACCATCGGGGTCGGAGTGACGATCAGCCCTCTCGCGATCGTCGCCGTCATCATCATGGCGACCTCGGGCAAAGGACGGTCCAACGGAACCGCGTTCGTGCTCGGCTGCTACCTCTTCACGGTGGTGTTCGTCGCCGCGCTCGTCGTCATCGGCCGAGCCTCCCGCACCGAGGACCCGAAGTCCGGTCCGCACCTCATCGTCGACATCCTCGAGATCGTCCTCGGCGCAGCCCTGCTCGTCCTCGCCGTCCTTCAGTGGCGGAAGCGGAACAGCGTCGACGTGCCGAAGTGGATGCAGGGACTCGACCGGCTCACCATCGCCAAGGCCTTCATCCTCGGGATCCTCATCTCCGGGCCGCTGTCGCCCAAGGACATCCCGCTGCTCATCTCCGCGGGCGGCCGGATCTCCCAGTCCCCGATCCCGCCCGGTCAGATCGCCGCCGTCATCCTGATCTTCGCCGCCATCGCCGTCACCGCGGTGTCCGTCCCCTGGCTCATCAGCGTCGTGTCGCCCACGAAGGTCGAGCTGCGCCTGAGCGGGACGCGACAGTGGCTGATCACCAATCACGCGGTGATCATGGTGATCCTCTTCCTCCTCCTCGGCGTGAAACTCATCGGCGCCGGCATCCTCGACCTCGCCGGATCGTCATGACGCGCGCCGATCACCGGAACGACCCCAATGAAAGGAGCACGACATGTGCACACGAGTGATCTGGCCCGATGCGAACGGAGCCGTGATCGTCGGCCGGAACATGGACTACCGCCGCGACCTCGGAACCAACCTGTGGAAGCTCCCGCGCGGCGTGACCCGCGACGACGGGGTCAACGGCCGGCTCACCTGGACGTCGACGTACGGAAGCGTCGTCGCCGCGGCCTTCGACATCATCAGCGTCGACGGGCTCAACGAGGCGGGTCTCGCCGGGCACGTGCTGTGGCTCGCCGAATCGGCGTACGGCGAACCCGACGGCGAACGCGTCGCGCTCAGCCAGGCGGTCTGGCTGCAGTACTTCCTCGACAACTTCGCCACCGTCGCGGAGGCCGTCGACTGGGTCGAGACCTATCAGGTGCAGGTCGTGCGGCTCGCCGACCCGGCCACGGGGGAGGTGCCGGCGATCCACCTCGCGCTGGATGACGCCACGGGCGACTCGGCGATCATCGAGTACATCGACGGTGAGGCCGTCATCCATCACAGCCGCGACTACCTCGTGATGACGAACTCCCCGACGTACGATCAACAGCTCGAGCTCGTACGGCAGTACGAGGGGCTCGGGGGAGACAAGGACATCCCGGGCTCGACCCTCGCCGCCCATCGATTCGCCCGGGCCTCCTACTACGTCGGGCGTCTGGCCCGGCCGGAGACGCAGCTGCAGGCCATCGCGGCGATGTTCAGCGTCATCCGCAACGCCGCTCAGCCGTTCCGCACCCCGGACCCCGGCAAGCCCGACGCGTCGCAGACGATCTGGCAGGTGGTCGCCGACCTGACGAACAAGCGGTACGTCTTCGAGTCGACGACGCGGCCGAACACGGTCTGGGTCGACTTCGCCGACCTCGACTTCTCCGAAGGTTCCCCCCAGCTCAAGCTCGATCTGCAAGGGAAGCTTGCGCTGGAAGGGGGGATCGCCGGGAACGTGAGCCGCCATTTCGAGGACGACGGCCCGATGACGTTCCTCAGCCTCGCCCTGCTCCGGGACCTGCAGTCGGGGTCTGCCGCGGCACGGACGAGTGGCTGAGGGCAGCGCCGCTCTGCATGGACCGCACCCCGAGTCAAGGGGTTCCAGCTCCGCGAGCTCTCCTTTAGCGTCCTCTCAACGGCGCCCCAGACCCCGGTGCCATCGATGCGGGGTTCGCGCGCCCAGATGCAGATCGGCGGCGCGCAGTGACCACAGTCAAGCCATCCCGACCGGATTTCGTCTGCCCTCGCCCGGCTCGGGCCCATCCGCCGCTGCCCGTCTCCTCCTGCGTGGCCCCCCTCAGCCAGGAGCGGGGCCGATCATGCAATGGGTCGTGACGACCTCCACGCTGCACCTCCCCGAGTACGGATTGGTCACCTGCGTCGTCGAGACCAGCACCCATCCCTCGACCGGTTCTCGGCTCGTCGTGGTGCGATCCATCCTCGGCCCGGACAACCGGGCCGTCCCGCCGCACCTGTGGGTACGCGCCGAGAAGACCCTGCGCGACCGGCTCAGTTGAGCGCCATCCCGGAGACCGACGGAGCGAGACGTTCGGTCTAGCGACCCATCAACGCGATCGCCGTGGTGGCGAGCGACGCGAGCATCCCGGCATAGATGAGCCGCTCGGCGAGGCCGAAGATCGGACGCAGGGCGCGGATCACGGAGGCGAGGATGGTGAGCGCACTCGCGACCGTCGTGATCCAGCCCAGCGTCGTCGCGACGGGCGCGATCGTGCCGAGCCCGTCGGTGGAGCCGAACGCGATCCCGACCATGAAGCCGCCGACCGAGGCCGCGGCGAACGCGCCGAACGCCAGCAGGTTGTGGGTGCGCCCGGTGGAGGTGCGCGCGGCGCCTTCCGCATCCATCGGCACCCAGCTGATGACGGCTCGCGTCACGGCCAGCACGGCGAGCGCGACCACGGCACCCGTCGCCGCGACGACCTCGGCCACGGGCAGCGCGACGGCGAGCGCAGCCGCGGAGACGGCCGTGCCCAGGGTCTGTGCGCGGTAGAGGAGGCTGAAGCGCGAGATCCCGTACGCACTGACCGGATCGCGCAGGGGCGACAGCCCGCTCGGGGCGAGGTGCAGGACGACGAGGGCGCCGAGGGTAACCGCGACTCCGGCGAGCGCGACGACGCAGAGGACGGCGAGCACGGCGCCTCAGACCGCAGGCGCCGTGGGCGCGCCCGGGGCGGCCGGCGCCGCGTAACCGGACGGCGGGACGATCGGCGTGTGCTTCGGGTTCCAGCGCGAGCCGTCCCAGGCGAGGATCCCGTACCAGACCGGCGTGAGCAGGATCGCGAGCAGGTAGAAGACACCGGGCTTGCCGAAGCCGCTCTGGATCCTGACCCCGGCGATGATGAGGAACACCAGGTAGATCAGCGTGCCGACGAACGGGATCAACCCGATGAGCACCAGCCAGCCGCGCTGGCCGCCCAACTGCAACAGCCTCCACATGTTGAAAAGCGGCACCCACGCGGGCCACGCCTTCAGGCCCGCCTTGCGGAAGATCCCCATCAGCGCGAAGCCGTAGAAGAGGTAGGCGACGAGGCCGCTCACCGCCGACCACGAGTACGCCATCGTCATGTCCGCCGTCGTCGACGCATCCACCGTGTTCCCCCGACCCGGGCGCGCCCCGTGCGCGCACTCGCGACCAGTATGCCGCGAAGTATGGTCGCAGCATGAGCTTCGTTTCGGCCTCCACGACCCGCACCCCCTTCGATCTGACCGGCTCGCGCGCCCTCGTCACGGCTGCGAGCCGCGGCCTGGGCCGGGAGATCGCGCTCGAACTCGCCGGACAGGGGGCGGATGTGGTGATCGGCGTGCGCGACCCGGACGGATCTGCGGGGCTCGTCGACGAGCTCACCGCGTTCGGGGTGCGCGCGACGGCGATCCGCCTGGACGTCCTCGACCTCGCCGCGAGCCGCGCCGCCATCGATGCGGCCACCGCGGAGTTCGGACCGTTCGACATCCTGGTCAACAACGCCGGCGGCGGTGTCGACGCGCCCGCGCTCGAGATCACCGAGGAGGACTTCGACCGCGTCTGGCAGCTCAACACCCGGTCGACCTTCTTCCTCTCCCAGCACGTCGCGAAGAGCATGCTGGCGAACGGCGGAGGAGCGATCGTGAACGTCGCGTCGCAGGCCGGGCTCGTCGCCCTGCCCGGGGAGGCGTCCTATTGCGCCGCCAAGGCCGCGGTCGTGCACCTCACCCGCTGCCTGGCGGTCGAGTGGGGCGAGTACGGCATCCGCGTCAACGCCGTCGCGCCGACCTTCATCGAGACGGACGGCACCGCCGCCGCCCTCTCCGACGACGCCTTCCGCGCCGACACGATCGACCGGATCGCCGCCCTGCACCGCATCGGGGTGCCCGCCGAGGTGTCGGGTGCGGTGGCGTTCCTGGCCTCGCCCGCGGCCTCCCTCGTCACCGGCCAGACCCTCGCGATCGACGGAGGCTGGACGGCGCGCTGACGCGGGGCGGCCGCGGGCGTCGCGAGTCCCGCCTTCGCTCCGTCGCTCCGTCGCTCCGTCGCTCCGTCGCTCCGTCGCTCAGGGACGGTACTCGGGCGGAGGCGGCTCGTAGCCCTTCCTGGCCTGCGGATCGCCGGCGCCGCGGGCATCGCCGAGCGAGCTGCCCACGATCATGAGCGCTCCGACGATACGACTGATCACCGTTCCGATCGCCCGTCCGATGCGGATGAGGACCGAACGCCGTCGCGCCTGTTCCATTGGATCCTCCGATCCTGAGGGTGCCTTCAGGCTAGTGCCGGAGCCGGGCGGCTGTCGCGTCCCGACGGACGGCTCCCGGTGCGCCCCTCGTCGGATCGTGGTACATCTACGGGAAGACCACAGATCGGATACGCCGTGCCCAGAGAGACCCGCCGGTTCGCCGAGCGCGATGCCGAGCCCGAGCAGAGCCCCTTCGTCGTCGACCTCGAGCGGGTGCAGTTCTCGCCCTACTTCTCGCGACTGTCCGCCGTCACGCAGGTGGTGTCGCCGTCGACGGCCGGGGCGCCGGTGCACAACCGGCTCACCCACACGCTGAAGGTCGCGTCGGTCGCGCGCTCCATCGCCGACGGCATCGGGACGAGCGCGGCAGGTCCGTGCGACCCGACCGTCGTGGAGGCCGCAGCAAACGCGCACGACCTCGGGCATCCACCGTTCGGGCACCTCGGCGAGGCCGTGCTCAACCGCATCGCCCGAGACGAGCTCGGGCTGACGGACGGCTTCGAGGGCAACGCCCAGACCTACCGGATCATCGCCTCCCTCGACGTGGTGGAGCACGCCCCGAGCGGGCTCGACCTCACGGCCGCGACGCGCGCGGCGATCGCGAAGTACCCGTGGTCGCCGCGGGTGGACGCGCGGGAGCTGCACCACGCGGACGGGGTGCCGCGCGGTATCCACCGGGTCGGCGCCGACTACGACGTGTTCAAGTACTCCACCTATTTCGTGGACGAGGCCGACCTCGACGAAGCGCGACGGGAGGTGGAGGCCCGCCCCCTGCGGCAGACGGTCGAGGGCGCGATCATGGACATCGCCGACGACATCGCCTACTCGGTGCACGACATCGACGACTTCTACCGGGCCGGCATCCTCGACCACGCGTCGGTCACCGCCGAGTTCCACGGCTGGCTCGACGCCGTTCCGACCTGGGCGATCGCGGACTCCCGCGACCTCGCCGCGAGCAACGCGCCGGGCGCCGCCCTCGAGCGCCTGCGCCGCAAGATCGACCGCGACGATCCCTGGATCGCGACGGACGACGCCTTCTACGACGCGGTCTGGGCGGTCAACGCCGAACTGGTCGACGCGCTCCTCATCCGCCCCTTCGACGGCTCACTCGGGCTCGAGCGCGAGCTGGCCGCCTTCACGGGCCGCTGGATCCGCGGGTTCGTCGATTCGGTGGGGGTGACCCAGGTGGAGTCGCTGCGCACCGGCCCGATCAGCCTCGGCACCGCCGCCTGGCACCGGGTCGAGATCCTCAAGTTCCTGCACCGGCAGTTCGTGCTCAGCCGGCCCGATCTCGCCATCCAGCAGCGGGGGCTCAGCACCGTCATCTCGCGCACGGTCCGCTCGCTGATCGAATGGATGGAGGACGAGCACGACCGGCAGCGGGTGCCACGGCGCCTGCGCGAGCTGATCGAACTCGCCCGTGAGGACTACTCCGCGATGGACCAGGCGCGCTACCGCGCGATCGCCGCCTGGCGGCCCGTCGACGACCTCGCCCGCGGTCGCGGCGTGATCGACTACGTGGCGTCGCTCTCCGACGCGCAGGCGGCCGACCTCTCCGACGCGCTGTCGGGCCGTGGTGACCGCATCTGGTCGCTCGGGCACCGCGTCTAGCGGTTCCCCCGCTGCACGCGCGCCGGGCGACGGCGCTGCCCGGTGGGCGGGTGCGAGAGCGAGATCACGCCCGCCCCCTGAGCACCGCGGCTGAAGACGACCCAGCGCTCGCCGTCCGTCGTCTCGAACACCCACTGACGCTCCGAGCGGGGGTCGCGGGTCCAGACCCGTGCGAGGTCGGCGGTCGCGCCACCGGTCGCCGACGTCCACGCTGCAAGCAGCTCGGGCGGCACGCCGGCGGCGATGTCGGCCGCGCCGGTCAGGACGCGGGTCTCGCCGCGCGGTCCACCCGGTTGGCGGGTGCGTCCGGGAGCGGCCGGCGCCGGAGTCGTCGGCGCGGGAAGGGGCGGTGCGGGCGTCGTCGGCGCGGGAGTCGTCGGTGCGGGAACCTGCGGCGTCGCCTCCTCCGACGGCTGCGTGCTGTCGACTCCCTCCCCCGCATCGTCGGGCGACGCCAGCGCCGTGGAGAGCTGCTCGTGCAGGTCGGCGATCTGTTCCAGCACGGTGTCCGTGTCGCGCGCGGTGAGCAGGTAGATCATGACGCCGAAGAAGAGCGCCCAGAGTGTCGCCACCAGCCCGACAACCGACGTCGGGCTCCCGTCGCCGCCGAGCAGCACGACGACGACCGTCACGACCACGCCCGCGACGAACGTGACGACGGTGACCCGCCCGGGGAACTTGGCGAGGTGGTCCAGCACCCAGTGGTACAGCCGCGAGTAGCGGGAGGACGGGCCGTCGGTGACGACGACCTCGCCGTCGGAGGAGGCGCTCATGGTCGGGCTCCGTTCAGTCGCGCCAGGTGAGGCGATGGAGGCGCATGGCTCGCATGAGCTCCGCGTCGTCGGGGTCGACGAGTCGGGCGCTGCCCTGCTCGAGGTGACGACTGGCCGGCTCATCGCCGGGGCGCTCGAAAACGCCCCACATCGTCAGCTCGTCCCCGTGGCGAGACGCGAAACGGACACCGTCGATGGCGGTGGCGCCCTCGTCGTCGGTCACGGCGTACAGGTGGCTTGCCACGCGCTGCGTCAGTTCTCGAGGTTCCGCACTTTTCAGCGCCGCTGCGTCGAAGTCGGGGTAACCGAGCCTCAGGGCGAGGGCGACGAAGAGGGGGCGCAGCGCGGCGACCGTTTCCGCGGATCGCACGTCCGCGTGCGGACCGGACAGCCGCGCCGTAGCCACCATGCGGCCGCCGATCCAGTCGCGCGGGATCGATCCGGCGACGGGTACCGGGAAGTCGGCGGCGTCGCGCGGATCCTCCGCGATGCCCGCCAACAGATCCGTCCCGTCCGCGCCGACGTCCGGCCGGGAGTAGGCGAGTACCTCGACGTAGCAGGCGAGCAGGGTGTCCCCCGCGTAGACGGTGCGGAAGACGCCGTTCGCGTCGTCCCAGCGGTTGCGTCCGGCGTACTGCCGATCGACCCACGCCCAGGGGTCGGGAGCGCGACCCACGCGCCAGACGGACGACCCGTCCGCGTCCACGACGGCGACCCGAGGGCCCGGCATCAGGCGCCGACGAAGGCGTTCGCCGCCGCCAGAACCCTCGGCCCGGCGTCTTCGAAGGCGTCCTCGTGCAGAACGCGCGCGGGGGAACGGTCGCCGAGGTGCGGGTTCATGCCCTGGAACCACGTCGGCACCACGGCTTCGCCCTCACTCTGCCCGATCAGCGTCACGACCCGATGCGTCAACCTCAACCGCTCGACCGCAATCGGCGACGGTCGCCGGCCGGCCTCCGCCCACTCGCGAACTGTCCGCGTCTCGGTCACGCCCGCGATGTAGGCGACGAGCTTCGCCCCCAGCGCGCGCCGCAGGTCATCGACGATCTGCGGCACCGTGTGCTTGATCGAGTCGTTGTACGCCTTGAGGCCCGTGGTCGCGAGAGTCGTGCTCATGCCTCCACGGTATCAACGATGACAGTGAATATCCATGCTCCAAAACCACTGTGAATGCCACCGT
Organism: Leifsonia naganoensis; assembly: GCF_013410615.1. Taxonomy (NCBI): domain Bacteria; kingdom Bacillati; phylum Actinomycetota; class Actinomycetes; order Micrococcales; family Microbacteriaceae; genus Leifsonia; species Leifsonia naganoensis. Next base: position 2,012,147 of record NZ_JACCHJ010000001.1, on the reverse strand, counting down.
GGATCCCAATTTTGCGTATCGCGACACGCCCGGGATGCAGCGCGAGGGAACCCTCGCCGCCATCCGGACATTCCCCTATGAGAGCGAAACGTTCAGGGGGACGCCGATCTCACCCGCGACGCCCGCGACAGGGGGTCGGGCCGCACGCGGCCCGGGCATCGCCGAGTGACTGCGGGCCGGTTCGGGGGGACCGGCCCGCAGCACCGTCGTCAGATCCAGTTCTTGCGCTTGAAGACGGCGTAGAGGCCGAAGCCCATGGCCAGCATCAGCAGGATGGCGAACGGGTAGCCGAGCGCCCAGTGAAGCTCGGGCATGATCCGGAAGTTCATGCCGTAGACCGAGGCGACCAGGGTCGGCGTGAAGAGGATGGCCGCCCAGCCGGAGACCTTCTTGACCTCGTCGTTCTGCGACTGCCCGACGAGGGTGGTGTGCACGGTGAGGGCGTTCTGGAGGATCTGGCGGAAGCCGTCTGCGCGCTCGATGACCCGGATGGCGTGGTCCTGCACATCCCGGATCCCGTCGAGGAGCACGTCGTCCGCCCCTCCCGCGGCGAGGGTCTCCCGCAGTGACTGCAGCACATCCCGGAGCGGGTTGACCGCCCGCTGGAACATCATCACCTCGGTGGACAGCTCGTAGATGCGCCGCGAGACGCCGCGGTCGCCGTTGAAGAGCTGGTCCTCGATCTCGTCGATGTCGTTCTCCAGGCCGGCGATGACCGGCGCGTACTCGTCGACGACCTGGTCGAGGATGCCGTAGAGCGCGGCCATGGGCCCGTGGTCCAGCAGCTCGGGCTCGGCCTCCAGCCGGTGGCGGACCGCGCCGAGGTCGGGCGAGTCGAAGTGCCGGACCGTGATGAGGAAGTCGGAGCCGAGGAAGACGTGGACCTCGCCGAACTCGACCTTCTCGGTCTCGTCGACGTAGTTCGCCGGGCGCAGCACGACGAAGGAGGTGCTGCTGTACTTCTCGATCTTGGCCCGCTGGTGGCCGGCGAGCGCGTCCTCCACGGCGAGCGACGGGAGGCCGAACTCGGTGGCGACGGCACCGAGCTCCTGCTCCGTCGGCCGGTAGAGGCCGATCCAGGCGAATCCTCCGCGATCGCGGACGGTCTCGCAGGTGTCCTCCAGCGAGACCGTCGGGGTGCGTTCGCCGTTCACGTACACGGCATTGTCGACGATCATGTGCCTCCTCCCCTGCACCTTACGCCGGGAATCGAGGGCCCAGCTGCGGATGGCGTGCACGCTGCGGACGCGGTATGAGAGTGTGCTCGGGTGGCTTCTTCGCAGTCGTTGAGCGAGCAGGATCGGCGCATCGTCGCCGCCTGGGCGGCGGACTGCGCCGAGCGGGCGCTCGGGCTGTTCGAGGCGGAGGCGCCGGACGACGACCGGCCGCGCGACGCGATCGCGCGCACCCGCGCCTTCGCCCGCGGCGAGCTCGACGCCGCCGGGGAGATCCGGCGTCGATTCGTCGCCGGCCGTGCGGCGCACGCCGTGACCGGACGGGCCGCCATCGCCGCCGCCCGCTCCGCCGCGCAGGCCGCCGGCGTCGCCCACATGGGCGCGCACGCGCTCGGCGCCGCCGCCTACGCCGCCAAGGCTGCCGCTCTCGCCGCACCCGACCGGCCCAACGCGCTCGACGACGAGATCGGCTGGCAGCTGGACCACCTGTCCTCGGATGCGCGCGCTGCGCTCGCACAGCTCCCACCGCTCGGGGAGGACACCGCGGGCCCGCTCGGCCCGGGCCTCCTCGCGCGGGGAGTGCTCGGCTCCGCGATCCGGCGGCTGCAGGCTGAGATCGACACCCCGGCCTCTGGGGACGACGGCCAGCACTTGGTGTGAGTTAAGTGAGTTATGGCGTTTATGGCGGTATTGTCGGTTATTCTGGTGTCCCACGTCGGACCGGTTGGAGGTTGAGATGACGCTCTTGAGCCCGCACGCGACAGAGGCGGTCGTGGATGCGTCGGAGTTGAGCGCGCTGAAGTCAGCCGCGGCCCGAGTGAACGACTCCGTCATTCCTCCCCGGATCCTGATCGGCGAGGAGGTCATCACCCTTCCCAGCGACGTCGTCGACGCCGTTCAGGACCTACTGACACGATTCGCGAACGGCGACAGTGTCGTCATCGGCTCCGCGCGCACTCTGCTGACGACCTCGCAGGTCGCAGACCTTCTCGGGGTATCGCGGTCGTTCGTGGTCCATCTGATCGACGACGGACGGCTCGACTACGAATTCCGCGGGACGCACCGCCGGGTGTCGTTGACCGAGACCATCCGATACCTCGAGGAGTCCAAGCGGGAGCGTCGAGCCAAGCTCGACGCGATCGCCGAGGTGACGGCCGAGACCGGCGGCTACGACGGCGACCCGTTCTGACGTGCCGTTTCGAGTGTTCGTCGACGCCAACGTCCTGGTTCCGGGGCGTTGGCGCGACATCGTCTTGACCCTCGCCGAGGCCGACCTGTTCGAAATCCTCTGGAGCCCCCTTGTGCTTGAGGAAGTCGATCGACACCTTCCCGCCGGTATGGACGCCGAAGCCCGCGCCTTCCTGTTCGGGGCTATGAATGGGGCCTTCCCTGAGGCTCTGGTGGAATGGCCCGGCGCAGTCGATATCGATGTCCGCCTGGACGTGAACGAGAAGGACCGTCATGTGGTTGCCGCGGCGCTCTGGGGCCACGCTGATGTCCTCCTGACCGAGGACGAGAACCTTCACAACGAGGTCAACCGAAGCCACCTCCTCGACGCACAACGCCTGCCGGTGTTTCTCACGTACGCGATCGATGTCTCTCCGACTGAAGCAGTTGCCGCTCTCATCGACATGGCCCGTCGGCGCTGGTTGAGGGACCCCAACGCCACGGACAGCGAGGTGCTGGAACGCCTTCGCGACTACTTCGGCCGCCACGGCTGGCCGACCGGTCTCCTCGGCCCCTGATCCAGTTCGCCCAGAGCGGTCGCTCGGGCCAGTCGAGGACCTCAGACCGTGACGCGCGCCGTCTCCCGCCGCTCGACGAAGACACGCGAGGCGACGAGGTTCCACAGCCCGGCGAACAGCAGCACGCCTCCGACACCGTTGAGCACCGCCCCGACCACGTCGGTGCCGTAGTGCACGCCGAGGTAGAGCCGCGACCACGCCACCACCGCGACGAAGACGGCGCCGATCACGATGACGACAACGCGGGACATGCGGCCACGGCAGACCAGGACGAGCGCCGTCACCAGAGCGGCGGCGAACACCACGTGCCCGCTCGGGTAGCTCAGCGTGGCGGGGCTGACGTGCAGGGTGTGCACGAGGCCGCCGGTCGAGGGACGCGGCTGGGCGACGACCGTCTTGACGACCAGGGTGGTGATCCAGCCGAGACCGGTGACGGCGCAGGCGCCGAGGGCGAGCCTCCACCCGCGCACGAACAGCAGCACGACGAACACGACCAGCAGGATCCCCGCGACGACGACCGGCCGGTCGAGCTCGTCGAGCACCAGCACGATCCCATCGGCGAACGGCGAATGCGCCCGGTTGATCGTGTCGTCGAGGCCGGCGAACCGCAGAGCCGGGGCGGCCTTGGCCGCGAAACCGAGCACGAACGTCACGGCGAAGAGCACGACGGTCCAGACGATCCAGTGGCGCGGGATGCGCAGGAGGGCGGAGTTCACGCAGGTGTCCCTTCGGTTCGGTCGACCAGGACAGTCAAGCGGAGCGCTCCTGAGGAACTTCTAAGGACGCCGCGCTCGACCCTGAGGATCCGCGAGGACGCGCCGACAGCGCCCCCACGCAGGCGACGATCGCCGCGAGCAGCACGAGGCTGACCGGTCCCGTGCCGAGACCCAGGCCGCCGAGCGCGTGGGAGCGCGAGAACCAGTCGGCGAGGGAGGCGCCGAACGGACGGGTGAGCACGTACGAGGTCCAGAATGCGGCCGTCGCGCCCATCCCCCACCACCGGTACGCGACACCGGGGATCACGAACAGCGCCCCGAACAGGATGCCGGCGGCGAGGTAACCCAGGCCGAACGTGACGGCCGTGAGATCGCCGATCGCCGTGCCGAGCGCGAAGGTCGCGAGCACCGCGCACCAGTAGAAGAGCTCGCGCGGGCGGGTGTCGATGCGGTGCACCGAGAGCGTGCGCTGCGTTCCCCACCACAGCGAGAACACCGCCGCGAGCACGACCGCGAACCCGACGGTCGACACGAGGTAGGGCACGCCGAACTGCACGTGCAGCACGTCCGCGACCATCGTGCCGAACACCGCGACCATGAGCACGGCCAGCCAGTAGACCCACGGGATGTACCGGCGCACCGCGAACTGCAGGGCGAGCGCTCCGGCGAAGACGACAAAGGTCACGCCGACCGCGAGATACGGATCGAAGGTCTTCACCAGGAAGTCGGAGGCCGTCTCGCCCATCGCCGTGGTGAGCAGCTTGGTCGCCCAGAAGAGGGCGGTCACCTCGGGAACCGTGTTGCGCAGCATGGGGACAGCATCGGCGGACGGCTCCCAGAAATCTCTGAGACGGTGGCGCTTCTTAGTGCCGTCTGGGAGCCGGTCCGGCAAGCTGGGGCCGGCGAGTGGAGGTGGCGAGTGGCGACGGACAGACTGCGTGTGCTCCTGATCGAGGACGATCCGCGGCTCGGCCCGCTGATCGAGCAGGTCCTCGCCGAGGTCTACGACGTCACGCGCGTCGAGGACGGTGAGGCCGGTCTGGCCGCCGGGGTGGCCGGGGACTTCGACGCGCTGGTGGTCGACCGGCGGCTGCCGGGGCTCGACGGCGCGGAGGTCGTGACCGCGCTGCGCGAGCGACGGGTCGTGGCGCCCATCCTGATGCTCACCGCGCTCGGCACCGTGCGCGACCGCGTGGACGGTCTGGATGCCGGAGCGAACGACTACCTGGTCAAGCCGTTCGAGTTCGACGAGCTGCTCGCCCGGCTGCGCGCACTGACGCGCATCTTCACGGGCGAGGGCACGGAGCTCGGGATCGGCGAGTGGCGGTTCCACCCCGAGAGCCGGGCCATCTACTCCCCGTACGACGGACGCATCCTGCTGACCGACCGGGAGAACGCGCTGCTGCGGCTGCTGGCGGAGAACCCGCTGCGCACCTTCTCGCGACGACAGATCCTCGAGGCGGTTTTCGCAGCGGACGAGCAGGACGGCACCGTCGACACCTACGTGCACTACGTGAGGCGCAAGACGGACCCCGACATCATCTCGACCGTCCGCGGTCAGGGCTACCGGCTGGGGCAGCTGTGAGGCGGCAGGCGCAGGACGCCGACCTGCGCGAGGTGCGCGCCGCCTCCCGCTCGGTCGGTCTGCAGCTCGCGATCGCCTCGGGTGCGCTGGTCGTCGCCGCGATCGGGGTGGCGTTCTTCTTCGTGCTCGACCAGCTGCGGCCGTCGGAGGTGAACGAACCGCCGAAACCGGGCGAGCACAAGATCTACATCGACACCGTGGAGGCGATGATCGCGTTCGCCGTCGTGGGGGTGCTGGCGGTCGCGATCGCCGGCGTGCTCAGCATGATCGTGACCCGGCGCGCGGTGCGCCCGCTGGGTCGCGCGCTGCAACTGCAACGGGACTTCGTCGCCGACGCCAGCCACGAGCTGCGGACCCCGCTCGCCGTGCTCGACGCCCGCCTCCAGGTGCTGCAGCGCGGCCTGCCCGACGGCGACCCCTCGACCGCGACCGTCGCCGAGCTGCGTGCCGACACCCGCACCCTGATCGACGTGGTCAACGACCTGCTGCTCGCCGCCGACCCCGAGCGGGAGGCCGCGGTCGCGCCGTCTCCGATGGCCGGACCGGTCGGCCGCGCCGTCGAGTCCCTCGGCGTGCTCGCGCGGGATGCCGGTGTCGAGCTGCTGCTCGAGGCCGACCCGGAGGTGCGCACGACCGTCCCTCCGGCGAGCCTGCAGCGCTGCGCCACGGCCCTCATCGACAACGCGCTCGCCCACTCCCCGGCCGGCAGCCGCGTGACCATCCGCGTCGCCCGCGACGGCGCGGACGCCGTGCTGACCGTCGCCGACCAGGGCGCCGGGATCACCGGCATCGACCCGTCGCGCATCTTCGACCGCTTCGCCCGGGCGCAGCCGGACGTCCCGCGACTCACGGGCGCCGGGTTCGGCATCGGCCTCGCCCTCGTGCGCGAGGTCGCGGGCCGTCACGGCGGCAGTGTCGCCGTGACGGCGACCGGGCCGACCGGCACGGTCCTGGCGATGCGGGTCCCGGCGGCTACGAGTCCGCGCGCGACCGGCGCCGGAGCGTGAGCACCCGGACGAGCACCGGCACGACCGAGATCACGACGATGCCGATCAGCACCAGGTCGAGGTACTGCGCGACGAAGTCGGCGACGCCCGGGATGTGCCCGAGCCCGTAGCCGAGGAGGATGACGGCCGTCGCCCAGATGGCCGCACCGACGACGTTGTATACGGTGAAAAGCGACCAGCGCATTCGTCCGACTCCCGCGGCGACCGGGGCGAACGTGCGCACGACGGGTACGAATCGCGCGAGCGTGACGGCGGCGCCGCCGAACCGGTCGAAGAAGCGCTGCGTGCGGTCCACGCTCGCGCGGCTGAATAAGCCGGACTCCCTGCGCTCGAAGACCGCCGGACCGGTGCGCCGGCCGATCGCGTAGCCGACCTGATCGCCCAGCGCCGCCGCGACGATCACCGCGAGGATGATCACCCACAAGGGCTCGGTGAAGTGGCCCGTGAGAACGAGTACCCCGGTGAAGAAGAGGAGCGTGTCGCCGGGGAGGAAGAACCCGACGAGCAGGCCGGTCTCGACGAACACGATCGCGCAGACGCCGAGGAGGGCCCACGGGCCGGCGGCCTGGATGAGGCCCTGCGGGTCGATGAGCCCGGTGGCGAGGAGTCCGCTGCTGGTCATGCGACCAGTCAATCCGCGGAGCCCTCAGAAACCTCCAAGGACGTTGCGCCTCAGTCCAGCCCGAGCAATCGCAGCGCGGACGCGGCGTGCCCGGCGGCCTCCCGCCGCGTCGGCGCCTCCCGCAGGCCGAGCAGGCGCTGGCGGTGGGGCTCGCCGAGCAGGAGGGCGAAGAGAGCGGTCGCGCGTTCCGGGTCGGAGTCAGGCAGCCTCCGGTCGAGGGCGGCGATGTAGGACCGCGGGCCGTCGGCGTAGAAGCGCTCGGCCAGCCCGGGGAGGGTGCCCGCCTCGGCGATCATGAGCCGGTGCAGGCCGACCGCTTCGTCGGAGTGCAGGGTGAAGACGATGGCGGCCGCGAGCTCGGCCAGATCGTGCGCGTCGTCCGGTGCGCCGAGCACGCGCTCGCGCAGCCGGTCGACGGCGGCGATGCCGATGTCGGTGCGGTCGCCGAAGTAGCTGTAGATGGTGCGCTTGGTGACGTGCGCCTCGGCCGCGATCGTGTCGAGCGTCACCTGGTGGAACCCGTCGGCGATGAGGAGGCGCACAGCGGCGTCGAGGATGTCGTCGCGACGTTCGGCGCGCTCCCGCTCGGTGGGGCGGCCCTTCTTGCGCGGGGCTGCCGCGGTCGCCGGGGCGTCTCGGGAGGCCATCGCGCCTCCTTCGTGGTCGTCGCGGGTCCGCCTCCCATTCTACAATGAAATGAGTTTCGTATCATTATGGGACGACGAGGAGAACCCGCATGCCCCCATCCACCGCATCCACGCGCAAGCGGCCCGCCACGCGCACCACCCCCGCGCGCCCGGCCGCCGACGCCGCCCAGCTGCTGGCCTTCTACCGCCGGATGCTGCTGATCCGGCGCTTCGAGGAGCGCACCGCCCGCGCCTACACCGAGGCCCGGATCGGCGGATACTGCCACCTCAACCTCGGCGAGGAGGCGACCGTCGTCGGCCTGATGTCGGCCCTCGAGCCGACCGACTACGTCTTCACGAACTACCGCGAGCACGGCTACGCCATCGCCCGCGGCATCGAGCCCCGCCGGGTGATGGCGGAGCTCTACGGCCGCACCGACGGCGTCTCGCGCGGGTGGGGCGGATCGATGCACATGTTCGACGTCGCGGCCCGCTTCATGGGCGGCTACGGGATCGTCGGCGGCCAGCTCCCTCTCGCCACCGGCGCCGCTCTCGCGATCGACTACCGCGGCGGGGACGAGGTCGTGCTCTGCCTGATGGGCGACGGCACGACGAACATCGGCGCCTTCCACGAGTCGCTCAACCTCGCCGCCCTGTGGGGGCTGCCGATCGTCTACGTGGTCGTCAACAACGGGCTCGGGATGGGCACCACCGTGGACCAGTCGTCGGCCGAGCCCGAGCTCTACAAGCGGGCGGCGGCGTACCGGATGGGTTCCGCGCGTGTCGACGGCAACGATCCGGCGGCGGTGTTCACGGCAGCGCAGGCGGCGATCGCCGGTGCCCGCGCGGGACGGCCGTTCCTGCTGGAGGCGACCTCCGGGCGGCTGAAGGGCCACTCGGTGGTCGATCCGGCCCGGTACCGCGCGGGCGACGAGGTGGAGGCGCTGCGCGCGGCCGACCCGGTCGCCGGCCTCGCCGCGCGGCTGCTGGCCGACGGCGCCGTGACCGGCGAGCTCCTCGCGGAGCTGGAGGCGGAGGTCGTGGCGCAGGTGACCGACGCCGCGGCGTTCGCCGAGGCGAGCCCGCATCCCGATGTCTCGACCCTCTTCGACTACACCTACGCGACGCCCGTCCCGAACGACTCGCGCCGTCTGCCGGGCGAGGCGCTGTTCCCGCAACCACCGCGTCCCGTCGCGCCGTCGCGGGCGGGGGTGCCCGCATGAGCCGGATCAGCTACCGCCAGGCGCTGCACGACGCCCTGCGCAGCGAGATGCTCCGCGACGAGGACGTCTTCCTGATCGGCGAGGAGATCGGGCTGTTCGAGGGCTCGTACAAGATCACCGCCGGGATGCTCGACGAGTTCGGGCCGAAGCGCGTGCGTGACACCCCGATCGCCGAGGAGGGCTTCACCGGCGCGGCGATCGGTGCGGCCATGCTCGGCCTGCGCCCGGTGGTCGAGATCATGACGATCAACTTCTCGCTGCTCGCCCTCGACCAGATCGTCAACCACGCGGCGAAGATCTACGGGATGTTCGGCGGCCAGACCCGCGTGCCGCTCGTCATCCGGACCCCGGGAGGCGGCGGCCAGCAGCTCGGCGCCACCCACTCCCAGAACATCGAGCTCTACTACGCGTTCGTGCCCGGGATGAAGGTGGTCGCCCCCTCCACCCCGGCCGATGCGAAGGCGCTGATGCTCGCGGCGATCCGCGACGACGACCCGGTGCTCGTGCTGGAGAACCTCGCCCTCTACAACACCGTCGGCGAGGTGCCCGACGAGGACGAGCCGGCCGAGATCGGTCGGGCCGCGGTCACCCGCGCGGGCGCGGACATCACCGTCGTCGCGTACTCGCGCATGGCGACGGTCGCCCTGGAGGTCGCCGAGCGGCTGGCCGGGGAGGGCATCGACGTGGAGGTCGTCGACCTGCGCAGCCTCCGCCCGCTCGACCGCGACACCGTGATCGCGTCGGTGCGGAAGACGAACTGCGCGGTCGTGCTCGAAGACGACTGGCTCACCTACGGCATCGGCGCGGAGATCGCGGCGACGATCTCCGACGGCGCCTTCGACTGGCTCGACGCCCCCGTGCGCCGCGTCGCGATGGCGGAGGTGCCGCTGCCCTACGCCAAGCCGCTGGAGACGGCCGCCCTGCCCTCGGCGGACGACGCGATCACCGCCATCCGCGAGACCCTCGACGCCGTCGCGCGCCGCCGCTGAGCCGGCCACCGGCCCCCGTACCGAGAAGAGAGCACCATGATCGACATCCTCATGCCCCGCCTGTCCGACACCATGACCGAGGGGGCGATCGCCGCCTGGCACAAGAAGCCGGGCGACGCCGTCGCGCCCGGCGACGTGCTCGTCGAGATCGAGACGGACAAGGCACTGATGGAGCAGGAGGCGTACGAGGCGGGCGTGCTGGCCGAGATCCTCGTCGCCGAGGGCGAGAACGTCGCGATCGGCACGCCGATCGCCCGGCTCGACGACGAGAGCGGGGAGGGGACGCCGGTCGTGGCTGCCGCCTCCACGTCCGCTCCCGCCCCGGCCTCCGCGTCCCCGGATCGGCGCCCCGCGTCGCCGCTCGTCCGCAAGATCGCCCGCGAGCGCGGCCTCGATCTGGCCGCGATCCCGGGCACCGGGCCGGGCGGCCGGATCGTCCGCGCCGACCTGGACACGGTGGCGGGCGCACCGGCGGTCGAACCCGTCCGGACGCAGGAGCAGCCTCCCGCCGACGCCGCGGCCGACCGCGTCCCGTTCGACGGCATCCGCCGTGCGATCGCCGCGCGGCTCACCGAGAGCGCCACGACCGTCCCGACCTTCACGGCCACGGCCTCCGCCGACGTCGGGGCGCTCCTGGCACTGCGCGCCGAGCTCAACGCCGCCGTCGGCGACGACGCACGGATCAGCGTGAACGACCTCCTCGTGCGTGCCGTCGCCCTCGCACTGCGAGAGCACCCGGGCGTGAACGCGTCCTACTCGGCGGAGGACGGCGGCGCGACCCTGCTGCACCGGCGGGTGAACGTGGGGATCGCCGTCGCCTCCCCGGCCGGGCTGGTCGTGCCGGTCGTGCCGGACGCCGACCGCGCCTCCGTCTCCACGATCTCCGGCATCGCCCGCGCGCTGGTCGCGAAGGCCGCCGATCGCACGCTCTCCGCCGCCGAGATGGCCGAGGGCACCTTCACCGTCAGCAACCTCGGGATGTACGGCGTGGAGCACTTCACGGCGATCATCAACCCGCCGCAGGGCGCCATCCTCGCGGTGGGCGCTGGGCGCGACGAGCTCGCCCTCGTCGACGGGGAGATCGTGAGCCGCACGCGCATGCGGCTCACGATCACCGCCGACCACCGCATCATTGACGGGGCGCTCGCCGCGCGGTTCCTCGCGACGCTGGTGAGTCTCCTGGAGCACCCGCTGCGGGTCATCGCCTGACGGCGGGGGCTCCCGATGCGACGGAACGGTCAGGCCGCCGTCCGGTGGGCCGGCGCCTGCACCCGCGCCTCGGAGTAGTGCCCGAAGGCGGCGCTGTGCAGGACCGGGCCGCCTCCCGTCGCCGGGCCGAGGAGCGCCTCGGCCGCCGCGCGATCGAACTTCCCGATCGCGCACGCGCCGATCTTCTGGTGCTGCGCCACCAGGAGCATGCTCTGGATCAGGTGGCCGGCCTCGAGCAGGAGGAAGCGGTCGGCGTTCTCCCCGAAGTGCTGCTGCGCGGAGTCGGCGTCGCCGACCGCGAAGACGTGCGCGGCCTCCGTCTCGGCGATGGCCCGGTTGGCGAGCACCCCGAGCACCCACTCGCGCGGATCGGCCTCGGTCGCGAGCGGGGACAGCGTGTGTGCGCGCGGGTCGTACCGGTAGAAGGCGGAGGGCAGCCCGTCGACGGCGCAGGCCGCCACGACGCAGGCGACCGGGTACGCCCGGCCGGGCGACGGCGTCCCGCGGCCGAAGAGCTCCGTGATGCCGGCCGACTCGTTGAGCAGAGTGGCGAGCGTCGTGAGCGAGAGGGGCTCGGCCGCGAACTCGTGCTGCGACCGGCGTTCGCGCAGCGCGGTGACGGCGCTGACTCCCGACGCCGGGTAGTAGAGGTCGGGCGAGGGGAGGGGGATGGTTCGCGTCACGGGACCAGTCAAACCGCGGCGGCGGCCACGCGGGCGGGGGAACGCCGGAACAAAGCGGCGCCCCCGCCCACGACGAAGCGCCCGGTTCGAGTCCGGGCGCTTCGGTCGTTCGTCAGCTCAGAGTCACTGGGCCGGCGGCATCAGGACGGAGTCGATGAGGTACACCGTGGCGTTGGCGGTGTGGACGCCGCCGCAGATGACGGAGGCGTCGTTGACCTTCATCGAGTCACCGGAGCCGGTCACCGTGAGGTCGCCGCCCTCGACGGTCTTGTGGGTGCCGTCGATGTCGGTCGGGGCGATCTGGCCCTGGACGACGTGGTAGGTGAGGATCTTGCTGAGCGTGTCGGCGCCCGCGTCCGTCTTCAGGGTGTCGAGGGTGGCCGCGTCGATCTTCGCGAAGGCGCTGTCGACCGGGGCGAAGACGGTGAACTCGCCACCGTTGAGGGTGTCGACGAGGTTGACCTTCGGGTTGAGCTTGCCGGAGACCGCGGCGACCAGCGTGGTCAGCAGCGGGTTGTTGGAGGCGGCGGTCGCCACCGGGTCCTGCGACATGCCGGCGACGGAGCCGGCGCCCGACGGGACCTGCTTGGCGTAGGCGGCGCAGCCGGGGCCGACGAGGTCGGCGGCCGGGTCGGCCATGGCGGAGGATGACGGCGTCGTCATCGACGAGCCCGAGGAGGAGGTCGAGGACGACCCCGTGCCCGAGCCGGACGAACAACCGGTGAGGGCGAGGGCGAGGGCCGCGACCGTTCCGGCGACCGCGAGCGAGATCTTGGAAGTGCGCATTGTGAGACTCCTTCGTGCGTTCATGCAGTGATGTGACGTGCTACGACGTTCTTGCTACGACGGGGCTTCGGAGCGTCGCTCACGATCGGATTGGAACGTCTTTTGGCCAATCCGATCGGGATGCCGCCGCCGAACGCAGGGCATGTACCTGACACTCGCGCTGATCGGATTCCTCGGCGGCCTCATCACGGGCATCTCCCCGTGCATCCTCCCCGTGCTGCCGGTGATCTTCTTCTCCGGCGGCGCGCAGAGCGACCGCGCCTCCGGCGCCTCCCGGTGGCGGCCGTACCAGGTGATCCTGGGTCTGGTGGTGTCGTTCAGCGTGTTCACGCTGCTCGGCTCGCTCCTCCTCGCGCTGCTGCACCTGCCTCAGGACGTGCTCCGGTACGCGGGCATCGTCGTGCTGGTGCTGATAGGCATCGGCCTGATCGTGCCGAAGTTCGAGGAGATCCTGGAGAAGCCGTTCTCGTGGATCCCGCAGCGCAACGTGGGCACCGACCGCGGCGGCTTCGTGCTCGGCATCGCGCTCGGGGCGGTGTACGTGCCGTGCGCGGGACCGGTGCTGGCGGCGATCACGGTCGCGGGCTCGACCGGCAAGATCGGCGTGGAGACGATCGTGCTCACGCTGTCCTTCGCGATCGGCGCGGCCATCCCGCTGCTGATCTTCGCGCTGGCGGGCCGGCGCGTCTCCGAGCGGGTGAAGGGGTTCCGCAAGCACCAGAAGGGCATCCGCATCACGGGCGGCGTGCTGATGGTCGCCCTGGCCGTCGGGCTCTTCTTCAACATCCCGCAGGCGCTGCAGCGGCTCATCCCGGACTACACGTCCGCACTGCAGGACAACTTCTCGTCCTCCGACCAGGTGAGTCAGGCCCTCAACCTCGGCGGCCTGGTCAACGACCAGAACAAGAACCTCTCGAAGTGCAGCAACGACGCCGACAAACTCCAGTCGTGCGGCACGGCCCCGGACATCACAGGCATCCAGCAGTGGTTCAACACCCCCGGGAACAAGCCGATCGCGCTGGACCAGGAGAAGGGCAAGGTCGTCCTCATCGACTTCTGGGCCTACTCCTGCATCAACTGCGAGCGCTCCATCCCGCACGTCGTCGCGTGGGAGAAGGCGTACAAGGCGGCCGGTCTGCAGATCATCGGCGTCCACTCGCCCGAGTACGCGTTCGAGAAGGTGCCGGCGAACGTCGAGTCGGCCGCGAAGGGCTTCGGGATCACCTACCCCGTCGCGATCGACAACAACCTGTCGACCTGGACCAACTACCGCAACCGCTACTGGCCGGCCCACTACCTGATCGATGCGAAGGGCACGGTGCGCAATGTTCAGTTCGGGGAGGGCAACTACGCCCAGACCGAGTCGCTCATCCGCCAGCTGCTGCAGCAGGCCAACCCGTCGGTGAAGCTGCCCGCCCCGACCGAGGTCGCCGACGCGACACCGCAGGTGAGCAAGATCACGCCGGAGACCTACCTCGGCTACACCAAGGTCCGCAACTACGACGGCCCCGAGAAGTACACGAGCGGCACGCAGACGTTCAGCCTGCCGGAGAAGCAGGCGGCGAACTCCTTCGCGCTCGAGGGCGGCTGGAACGTGGGCACCCAGTCCATCACTCCGTCGGCCGGACCCGCGACCATCCGCCTCTCGTACACGGCGAAGGTCGTGCAGATGGTGCTCTCGGGCACCGGTGACGTCACGGTCGAGCGCGACGGCAAGAAGCAGACGGTGCACGTCTCGGGAGTCCCGAACGCGCGGCAGCTGCTCTCGACCAAGGACACCGGCAGCGGGACCCTGACCGTGACGGTGCCGCAGGGCGTGACCGCCTACTCCTTCACCTTCGGATAAACCGACGCTCTGCTAGCGGTCGAGCCCGCTCAGGCTGAGGAGCTCGCCCCAGGCGATCGGGTCGGACAGGAGTAGGAGCACCTCGGAGACCGGGACGATCGCGCCGTAGCGGTTGCCGCCGCGGCGGTCCAGGACCGCCGTGGCGAGCTCGCGGAGCTCGCGCACGGCGGCCATCTCGCGGTCGAGCGGGGCGAGCCGGCGCGGGGCGGCCCGACGCCACCACGTGCTCCGGCTGCGCTCCCACTGCCGCTGCTGGAGGGCGACGACGACGCGCTCGGCCTCGGCCGGGAGGGCGGGGAGCACCCAGGCGTACGGGCGCTCGCTCTCCCCTTCCTCCTCGGCCGCGGCCTGCGCCTGCGTGATCGTCGCCTCCATCACTCTGCCGATCCTCCGCGGGTGCGGCGGATGCGGCGGCTCAGCAGGTACCCGGCGCCCGCGAGCAGTGCGCCCGCGAGGACGAGCCAGGCACCCATGGCCGCGGCCGACTGAGCGCCCTGCGCGTTCGTCCCGGTGTCGGCCAGACCTGTCCAGGCGCCGCCCTGCGTGGGAGCGGTGCCGTGGTCGGCGGGCGCGACGTCGAGCACCGTGAACGCGACCCGGACGGTCACACCGCCGGCGGTCGCCTCGATCTCGTGCGCTCCGGTGGCCGCTCCGGCCGGCACCACGAGGGCCGCCGTGAAGACGCCCTGCGCGTTGACCGTCGCCGTCCCGAGCGCGATCGGGTCGGAGTGGAGGGTGAAGGCCACCGTCTCGCCGGCCGGGAAGTGGTCACCGTAGGCCACCACCGTCGCACCGCGCACGGCGGACCCGGCGGAGAGGCTCAGCGTGGCGTCCGCACCCGGAGCGACCGGAGCCTTCACGACGACCGAGGTCGTCGCGTCGGTCTGCGACGTGTCACCGCGCGCCGTCACCGTGTAGGTGGCGTCGGCGGTGCCGGCCGGGATCGTCACCGTGGTGCTGATCGCACCGGAGCCGTCGGCCGTCGTCGAGACCGGCGTGGCCGGCGTGGTGCCCAGGGTGACCGTCACCGGCTCGCCCGCGGCGAACCCGTGCCCGGTGATGGTCGCGTCCGCGCCGGGGAGGAACGTCCCCGCCACCGCATCGAGCTTCGGCTGGTAGGCCTGGTCGACGTGGACCGCGGTGGTGACGGCGGTGCTCTTCAGCCCGTCGTCCACCGTGACCGAGACCGTGAAGTCGCCAGCGGTCGTGTAGGTGTGGGTACCGGCGACGGTCGCCGGGTCCGTTCCCGTGCCCGGGGTGACCGGCGCATCGGCGACCGGCGAGCCGTCGCCCCAGTTGACGCGGGCGGCGTAGGCGCCCGGCGTGCTCGGGGCTCCGCCCGTTGCGGTGGCGAGCGGCGCGGTGAACTCGACGCCCGTCTTCTGCGCATCCAGAGCCGCGCCCGTGGCCGTCAGCGCCGGCAGAGCGGTGCGCGCACCGTCGGAGGCGAAGGCGAACACGTGGATGCGGCCCGCCGATCCCGGGTCGCCGGTCTGCACCGGCAGCGTGATCGACTGGACGGTCTTGCCCGCGGGGATCGCGTACGGCGCGGTCGAGAAGATGCCGGCGGTCTGGCCGTCCGCAGCGCTCGATCCGCTCAGGCGGCCCGCGGACGTGCCGACGGAGATGCCGCCGTTGATCGGGCTGTTCGCCGCGCCCACCCAGTCGCCGTAGTCGATCGCCAGCGGCGCGGTGCTGCCGTCCGTGAAGGTGATCGTGGCGGTGACGTGCTGCGCGGTCTGCGTGGCCGTGCCGATCACGGACAGCGTCGTGGCGCCCTGGCCCGCGTCAAACCGGATGGTCTGGCCGTTGCCGGTCGCGTTGTCCGGCTGGCCGGCGACGGCCGCGGGGAGATCGAAGGTGAGCGCGGTGCCGGGCACCGCCACCGTCGTCCCCTGCACGAAGCCGGTGTTCTTCAGCAGGGCGCGGTTGAACGCCCACGCCTTCGCGTCGCAGTTGGCGCCGACTCCGGCGTCTCCGATGCAGGTGCTGTCGAACGATCCGGCGAGCGTGTTGTCGCGGCTGATCGAGACGGGCACGTCCGCGCTGACCTGCGAGGTGCCGTCACCCGCCGTGATGGTCACGGCGTACTCGCCGACCGCGTCGAACGCGTGCGGTGCGGTGATCGCCCAGGTGCCGAGCGGCGTCTTCGAGACGGCGGCCGGCTTCGGGCCGGCGCCGTCGTGGAAGTCCGCCGTGACCGTCAGGTCGTCCGCGGTCTTCGCGTCGCCGCCGGAGACGGTCGCGAGGGTCGCGCCGACGGACGCTCCGACGGCCGCCTTCACGCCCTCGGCCGGGGTGATGGCCAGGTCGCCGACGGTGCCCGGGGTGGCGAGCAGCTCGAGCTCGGCCAGCGACGCGGGGTCACCGGTCGTGGTCGCGTCGATCGTCAGGCGGTAGTGCGTGAACGATCCGGGATGCGCGAGCTCGAACGGACGGGTCTGGGTCGCCCAGGTGAACGTCTGGCCCGTGCGGGTGTCCAGCGGCATCCAGCTCGTGCCGTCGGCGGAGCCCTCCAGGTGCCAGGCGGTCGGGACGGCGCCCGTGGCCGGCGAGGTGAGCGTGTAGCTGTTCACCGAGACGGCACCGCTCGACGACGTCCAGCTGATCGCCGGGGTCGCGGTCGCGAAGGTGGCCACGTTGCGCGAGTTGTCGTCGGTCAGGGAGCCGATCTGGCTGCCGTCGGAGACCGTCGTCGTGCCGTAGCCGGCCTTCGTGACGTCCGTCGCCGGGGTCGGGACGGGCGTCGAGCTGGTGTGCGCGCCCCACGACGTGGGGGTGGCGCTCATCGTGAAGTCGACCGTGCCTCCCGTGCTCAGGATGTCGTGCGGGAGAGCCGCGGTGTCGAGCGCCTGCCCGTTCAGCTTCGCCGAGGCGATGTAGACGTTCTTGTCGCTGTTGTTCGGCGCGTTCACCACGAGGGACTTGCCGCCGGCGAGGTGCACGGTCGTCTTCGTGAAGAGCGGGGATCCGATCGTGTAGTCGCCGCTGCCGAGCTGGAGCGGGTAGAAGCCGAGCGCCGAGAAGATGTACCACGACGACATCTCGCCGTTGTCCTCGTCGCCCAGGTAGCCCTGTCCGATCTCACTGCCCACGAAGAGGCGCTTCTGCACCTCGCGCACGACGGCCTGCGTCTTGCTCGGCGCACCGGCCGCGGCGTAGAGGTACGGGATGTGGTGCGAGGGCTGGTTGCTCATCCCGAGCTGACCCATCCGCACCGCGCGGGCCTCGATCATCTCGTGGATCGTCCCGCCGCCGCCGTCCTCCGGCGTCGCGAAGAACTGGTCGAGCTTGTCGACGAGGCCCTGCGATCCGCCGTAGAGGGAGGCGAGGCCGTCGACGTCGAAGGGCGCGTGGAACGCGAAGTTCCAGGCGTTCGTCTCGGTGTACGGGCCCCACCAGGTCTTCGGGTCGAAGCTCGCGTCGCCCGAGACGGCGCCCGACGCGGTCTTCGGCCGGAAGAACCCGGTCGCCGGGTCGAACATCTGCACGTAGTTGGTGGCGCGGTCGAGGAAGTACGCGGACTCCTCCTTCAGCTGCGCGCGGCGGGCGTCCGGCGTGGCCGGGTCCTCCGCGAGCTTCGCCGCCATCTGGCCGATGCCGTGGTCGTTGATGTAGCCCTCGAGCCCCCACGAGACGCTCTCGCCCTGCGAGTCGGGCGTGTAGCCGAGGAAGATCGACGTGTCGAGCGACTTGCGGCCGACGTTGTTCGACGGCGCGAGCACGGTCGCGTTCTTCACCGCCGCGTCGTACGCGTCGAGCGCGACCGCCGTGGACACCGAGCCGTTGATGTAGGCGTCGGCGAACGCGACGTCGGAGCTGGTGCCGGTCATGATGTCGGAGTAGCCCGGCGACGACCAGCGGGAGACCCAGCCGCCCTCGCGATACTGCTGCACGAAGCCGTCGACCAGCTCGTCCGTGAGCTTCGGGTAGAGCAGGGAGTACAGCGGCCAGACGGTGCGGTACGTGTCCCAGAAGCCGTTGTTGACGTAGATCTTGCCGTCGACGACCTTGGCGTTCGTGGCCGTGTCCGTCGCGGCGCCCGTCTGCGGGGCGACCGGGCTGGCGTGCTTGTAGACCGGGGCGCCCGCGGTACCCGTGTTCTCGAACTGCGAGTTCGGGTAGAGGTTCATGCGGTAGAGGTTCGAGTACAGGGTGGTCAGCTGGTTGGCCGTGGCACCCTCCACGTCGATCACGCCGAGGCGGTCGTTCCAGGCGTTCGCCGCCGCCGCGTTGACGTCGTCGAAGCTCTTGCCGGTGACCTCCAGGTCGAGGTTCTTCTTGGCCTGCGCGGCCGAGATGAAGGAGGTGGCGAGGCGCAGCTGCACCGTCTCGCCCGCGGTGGTCGAGAAGGCCGCGTAGCGGGCGCCGGTGCGGCTGCCCGCGGCGGTGCCGACCGCGCTCGGGGTCTTGTCGAACGCGCCGGAGACGAACATCCGGCTCACGCCGCTGCCGCTGCCCCCGTCGGTCCAGCCCGAGACGGTGCCGTCGGCCGCGACGCTGAGCGAGGAGGATCCGCCGACGCGGTCGACGATCACGCTGCCGGTCGTACCGGGGAACTGGAAGCGGAAGATGCCGCCGTGGTCGGTCGGGGTGACCTCGGTGACGAGGTTGTTCTGGAACTTGACGCTGTAGAGGTCCGGGCGCGCGATCTCGTCGGAGTGGCTGAACGCCAGGGCGCGCGTGGTCAGGTCGCCGTTCGGAGTGCCGGAGGTCGACGGCATGATGCCGAGCTGGTCGCGGTCGCCCATCCAGATGCTCGGCTCGTGCGAGATCCCGATCGCCTGCAGCGTGGGCAGGTTGTCGGCGTTGTTGGCGCGCTGGTACTCGTACAGCGTCCCCTGGCTGCCGCCGTTGGTGAACGGCGTGAAGAAGTTGAAGCCGTTGGGCCACGCGGTCGCCGGGATGTTGGTGCCGCGCGAGAAGGACGAGCTCGAGAGCGTGCCGCGGCGGGTGTCGACGAGCTTCACCTTGCTGGACGCGTCGGCGGCCGGTGCGGCGTCGCCGATGCGCACGTCGTCTATCCAGCCCGAGAAGACGGTGCTCGCGCTGCCGGTCGGGTAGTCGTAGCTGAGGAGCACCTTCTGCACCGTGCGTCCGGCGAGGCTCGAGAGGTCGATCTGGATGTTGTTCCACTCGTTCTCGAAGAGCGACTTCTGCTCGCCGTGGGCGCGGGCGGTCACGCCGAAGCCGTTGGCGTCGGTGAGGTTCTGCTTGCTCGACAGGGTCGTGCCGTCATCCAGCACGAGGTCGACGGCGACCCACGACGACGGCACGGCGAGGTCGGTGCCGCGGTCGGGGAAGACCTTGTACGAGAGCTCGGTCTGCGTGCCGATCGTCGCGCCGACGCCGTCGTAGAGCAGGTTCGTCGCCGCGGCCGCGCCGTCGGCGAGGTGCTTGCCGCCGTAGCGGAGCGCGTGGGTGCCGCTGAAGCCGGCGCCCGCCTTGGCGTTGTAGCCGTTGGTCGGGCCGGCGCCGACGACCGAGAGCATCGGGGTCGCGCCCGGGGTGGCGTCGCGGAGGTCCCAGTCGGCGAGCTGGAGGTACGCGTCGCCGCTGTTCTGGGTGACCGTGAACCGGTACTGCGAGAACGTGGCCGGCGTCGCCAGGTGGTACGCGTTCGTCGTCTGGCGGTTGCTGAAGGTCTGGCCGGTCTGGGTGTCGACCGGGCTCCAGGTGCTGCCGTCGTTCGAGCCCTCGATGGTGAAGTTCTTGGGGTCGCGGCCGGCGGAGTCGTTGCCGGAGGTCAGCGCGTAGTCGGTGACGAGCCTCGGCGTGGCGAAGGTGTAGACCACCCAGCCGGTCGCCGCCTTGGTGAGCCACTTGGTGCTGGAGTTGTTGTCGGTCAGCTTGACCGCGGTCTCCCCCGGCGCGTTCTCGGCGGAGGCGGTGACGTTGCCGATGTACGCCGACAGGCTGCCCGGCGGGACCTTGCCCGTCACGTTGGTCTGCGTGCCGAACGGCGTGCTCGCGAGCGGCTGCGGGTCCGCCGTCTCGAACGACGACAGGAACGGCGTCGAGGCGGCCGCGGCGGGCAGTGCCGCGAGGCCGGCGCCGGAGCCCACGAGGGCGACGGCGGCCGCGACGGCGGCGGTGCGGAGGAGGGAGCGGCGGGCGCGATGCGCGGACCGGTAGTGCGAAATGCGGAGCATTCTGGCTGAACTCCTGGCTGGTGAAGGAAATATCGAACTCTGGTGACCCCGCATGTGACAGCGCTGTCACTGGTAGATTTTGTCCTACGCTGTCACCGCGGTCAAGCACGAATTTCCGACACCCGGTCGGCGCGGCGGGTCCAGCTGGACGAGGAAGGCGACGCCCATGGCCACGGATCCCTCCGGCGCGGCCTCCCCGCAGCCGCATCCCGACCGCCCGCATTCCGCGCCCACGCTGACCCAGGTGGCCGAGCGCGCCGGCGTCAGCCTGAAGACCGCCTCCCGCGCCGTCAACGGCGAGCCGCGCGTCGCCGAGGCCACCCGCGAGCGCGTGCTCGACGCCGCGCACCAGCTCGGCTTCCAGCTCAACCGCGCGGCCAGCCTCCTGGCCCGCGGCCTCACCTCGAACCTCGTCGGACTCATCACCGGCGACCTCGCCAACCCGTTCTACTCGGCCGTGGCGAAGGGCGTCGAGCAGGAGCTGCGCTCGCACGGGATGCAGCTCACCGTCGCCAGCTCGGACGAGGAGCCCGCGCGCGAACGCGGTCTGATCGGGGAATTCGTCGACCGTCAGGTGCGCGCGCTCATCCTCGTCTCCACCATCACCGACCACAGCGATCTGTCGAGTGTGCAGTCCCGCGGCATCCCCGTCGTCTTCGTCGACCGCCCGGGCGTCGGCATCGACGCCGACTCGGTGCTGCTCGACAACCGGCGCGGGGCGCGGGATGCGGTGGAGCACCTCCTCGCCGCCGGCCACACCTCCATCGGCTTCATCGGCGACCTCTCGCGCCTCGACACGCACCGTGAGCGCTTCGCCGGCTTCGAGGACGCCATGCGCGCCGCCTCCCTCGACCCCGGGCGCTGGGTGCGCCACGACGCCCACGACGTGCAGGCCGCCCTGGACGAGGCGCGCGACCTGCTCACACAGTCCGACGCGCCGACCGCGCTCTTCACCAGCAACAACCGCATCACGATCGGCGCCCTGCGCGCCATGATCGAGCTCGACGTGTGGCCCGCACTGGTCGGCTTCGACGACTTCGAGCTCGCCGACGTGCTGGGCGTCACCGTCGTCGCGCACGACCCGGTGGAGATGGGGCGCACGGCCGCGCGGCTCGCGCTCGGTGCGATGGACCGCCGCCACGAAGGCCCATCCGGCATCGTGCTGCCGACCCGCCTGGTGCAGCGCGGCTCGGGCGAGCGGCTGCCGCGCGGCTGAAGCGCGGGAGTGCGGGTGCGCGGGCTGACACGCTAGCGCTAGCCATCTAGTGGTCACGACATGCCGCCACCCCCTCACCCAGTGGTCACCGCACCCATCCAGTGGTCGCAACACGCCGTTTGCGCACCTGCCCGGACGGCGCGTCTCGCCAACTAGGTGTGGGCCCCCATCCAGTGGTCACCGCAGCCATCCGGTGGACACCGCACCCATCCAGTGGTCGCCGCACCCATCCAGTGGTCGCAACACGCCGCCAGCGTGGCCGCTCAGGCGGCGTGTTGCGGCAAGTGGATGCGGCCCGCGCCTACGGCAGCGCTGGCGCCGTGACGCACCGGGCGCCGGCGGCCGACCGCTCGAGGAGGTGCGCGACGCCGTACAACGGCGCATCGGCGAGCAGGCGGGAGGGCGCGATGTCGAGCGTCCCGGCCAGCTCGGGCGCACTGGTCTCCAGACCGGCGCGGAAGCCGCGCTCGAGCACATCCCACGAGCGCGAGATGGAGCCGCCGACGACCAGTGCGGTGGCGCCGAAAGCGGCGAGCCACGGCCCGACGGCCAGCGCGAGCGCCTCCATCCCGGTGTCGAACGCACCCTGGGCGCGCGCATCCCCCGAGCGGGCGCGCGACGCGAGCTCTTTCACGCTGAGCCCGGGATCGGGAGACGCGTAGCGGGCGAGGAGGGCGCGGGTCGAGATCGTGTCCTCCAGATCGCGGCCGTCGAACGGCAGCCGGTGCACCTCGCCGCCGGGAGGGACGTCCGCACGGTCGAACACCAGCGCACCGTCGTCGACGAAGGCCGAGCCGACGCCGGTGCCGAGCGTCACGCACACGAAGCGCGTATGACGGGTCGGCGAGCCGTACCTCCACTCGCCGATGCCGTACGCGCCGGCATCGTGCACGAACCGCACCCGCATGGGCTCCACGCCCAGACGATCGGCGAGGCCCGAGCGGATGTCGACCCCCGCGAGGTGCTCGAACTTGCCGACGCGGGCGTAGTGGCCGATGCCGTGGTCGTAGTCGAACGGGCCGGGCATCGCGAGACCCCAGTCGCGACCTCCCGCATCGATGCCCGCGCCCTCGGCGGCGTCGACGCACGCGGCGGCCCAGGAGTCGAGCACGACGGCGCTGGAAGCGTGGGAGTCGACGGACCGCTCGATCCGGCTCAGCAGGGCCGCGCCGCCGGGCGCCGCGGTGCTGACGGCGGCGGCGGTGACATGGCTCCCGCCGACGTCGACCACCATGTGTTGTCCGCCCTGCGCGACCACCGGCTACCTCCTCGAATCGCGGCCAGCTCTGGGGTGACAGCGCTGTCGCATCGGTAAATCATAGTCATAGGCTGGTCGGGATGCCCGCACGCCCTCCCACCCCAGACCCCGCCGCCGACGCCGGCGCCGCCGAGCCCGACGCGACACCCGCGTGGCCCGGCGCGACGGTCGCGCCCGAGCACTCCGCGGGTTCCGGGTCATGGCGCCGCGAGCCCGACACCGTCGTCCGCCGCACGGGCCGGATGCCGGCCGGCGCTGCCGAGGGCTCGATCATCCGCGCGGAGTCCGAGGTGCCCTCTGGGCCCTTGGAGTGGGAGTCGCACGCGCATCCCCTGCACGAGCTCGTCTGGGTGCGCGGCGGCACGATGACCACGCGCGTCGGAGGCCGGGTCTTCACGGTGTCGGAGGGCTCCGGACTCTGGCTGCCCGCGGGCGCAGAGCACGCCGGCCGGCTCACCGCCGGGGTGGAGTTCTTCGACGCCTTCTTCGCCCCCGAGTGCACCCCGGTCGCGTTCGACGGCCCGACGGTGATCGCGATGTCGCCGCTGCTGGAGTCGCTGCTCACCCACCTGGCGCGCACCGACCTCGACGCGGCGGCTCGCGCGCGGGCCGAGGCGGTCGTCTTCGACGTGCTCGCACCCGCCGAGCAGCCGCTGGCCCTGCGGGTCCCCGGGGACTCCCGCATCGACGCCATCGCCGAGGCCCTGCTCGCCGATCCGGCCGACGACCGCGGACTCGAGGAATGGGCACGGCAGCTGGGCCTGAGCGAGCGGACGATCACGCGTGCGTTCCGCCAGACCACCGGCCTGTCGTTCGTGCAGTGGCGGCAGGCACTGCGGGTGCACCAGGCGCTCGCGCTGCTGGCGGAGGGATGGGACGTGCAGCAGACCTCCGAGCGCCTCGGGTACGCCCAGCCCAGCACGTTCATCGCCGCGTTCCGCCGCGTGATGGGCACCACCCCCGGCGCGTACGCGGGGACGCCGCAGCCGGATACTGTCCGGAAGCCCGTATCCACTGTCCTTAGGTCTGGATTGCAGACAGTCGCGGTCGAACATATTCTGACTTAGGCAATCCTTACCTAACCTCCCGAGGATTCCGCACCGACGCCCCCACTCCACCCGGACGAGATCCCCTATGCCCAGCACACCTCCCCCGCGCGCCGCCACAGGCCTCAGCGGGGAGCGGCTCGTCCTGCGGTTCGGCGCGACCACGGTCGTCGACGGGGTGTCGATCACCCTCGAGCCGGGCCGGGTCACCGCGCTCGTCGGGCCCAACGGCAGCGGCAAGTCGACCCTGCTGCGCTCGCTCGCGCGCCTGCATCGTGCCGCGGAAGGCGCCGTCAACCTGCGCGACACCGCCGGCACCGACCGCCGCGCCGCCCTCCTCAGCCCCCGCCAGTTCGCCCGGGAGGTCACCCTGTTCTCGCAGTCCCGGCCGGCACCGCAGGGGCTCACTGTGCAGGAGGTCGTGGCCTTCGGGCGGCACCCCTACCGCCGCGGTTTCTCCGGTCTGTCCGCCGACGACCGCCGCGCTATCGACCACGCGATGCACGCGACCGGCGTGACCGACATGGCCGGCCGTGCCGCCGGCGAGCTCTCCGGCGGTGAGGTGCAGCGCGTCTGGCTCGCGGCCTGCCTCGCCCAGGAGACCGGCGTGGTACTGCTCGACGAGCCCACCAACCACCTGGACCTGCGCTACCAGATCGAGACGCTCGACCTCGTGCGCGACCTGGCCGACGAGCACGGCGCAGCCGTCGGGATCGTGCTGCACGACCTCGACCATGCCGCCCGCATCGCCGACTCGCTCCTCCTCATGCGCCACGGCCGCATCCACGCCGCCGGCCACCCGCACGACGTCCTCACCGCGGAGAACATCGGCGAGGTCTACGACCTGCGCGTCGAGGTGGAGGTCGACCCGCGGTCAGGTCGCCTGCGCATCGACCCGGTCGGTCGCCACGCCGCGCGACCGGCCCGCCCCGCACCGTCCCCCGCATCCCCCATCAGAGAGGACCACCCATGATCCGAGCCCACCGACTCGCGACCGTCGCGGCCACCGTCGCCGCCGTCGCACTCACCCTCACCGCCTGCGGCACCACGGCCGTCAGCGAGGCGAGCACCGCCGCCCCGAAGGCGACCTCGCAGGCGTGCGCCGACGACACGACCGCCACCTCCACCGGCCCGGTGACCATCACCGACGGCGTCGGCCGCACGGTGAAGCTGGACGCGCCGGCCAAGCGGGTCGCCGTGCTCGAGTGGCAGCAGATCGAGGACGCCCTGACGCTGTGCGTCGGCCCGGTCGCGGTCGCCGACCCCGACGGCTACACCACCTACGTGAGCGCCGAGAAGCTGCCGAAGGGCGTCGTCAACGCCGGCGAGCGTGGCGAGCCCGACCTCGACGCCCTCTACGGCGCCAAGCCGGACCTCATCATCGTCGAGGGCTTCAAGGCGGACGACGAGATCGTGACCCAGCTCGAGAAGCGCGACGTGCCGGTGCTCGTCACCCTGGGCGCGAACGCCGCCGACCCGATCGGCAACATGAAGAGCGTCTTCACGATGATCGCGAAGGCCACCGGCCGCACCCAGCGCGCCGACGTCGTCCTGAAGCAGTTCGACGAGCACCTCGCCGCGGCCAAGAAGAAGGTCGAGAACGTCGACCTCCCGACGAAGAGCTTCCTCTTCTTCGACGGCTGGATCGAGAGCGGCAACGTCGCGATCCGCCCCTACGGCAAGGGCGCGCTCTTCACCGCGCTCGGCGAGCAGCTCGGGATGACCTCGGCCTGGACCGACGAGATCGACAAGGCGTATGGCAACGGCGGCGTCGACCCGGCGTACGGCCTCGCCCAGACCGACATCGAGGGTCTCACCGCGGTCGGTGACGCGAACCTGTTCTACTCGGACGACAAGACGCCCGACAGTTACGTGACCGAGCTCGACAAGAGCGCGATCTGGACCTCCCTCCCCGCCGTGAAGGAGGGGCGCGCGCACGCGTTCCCCGCCGGCGTGTGGGGCGCGGGCGGCCCGCTCTCGAACGAGCAGGCGATCGACGCCTACGTCGACGCGCTGACCCAGAGCTGACCGCGCGGTGAGCACCTCCCGGATCGCAGCGACCGGGCCGCGCCCGATCGCCGATACCGGGCTCCGCGGCGGGGCGGGCGGGGCGGCCGTGCTGGTCGCCCTGCTCGTCGCCGTCGCCCTGGTCGGGATGTGGCACGTGACGCAGGGCACGTCGGGGATCGGGATGTGGGACCTCCTGCGCTACGCCGCCGGCGCGCAGGAGACGGTCGGCGGCGTGCCGGTCGCCGACGTGCTGACCGGCTCCCGCCTCCCCCGGTTGCTCGCGGGCATCGCGGTCGGCATCGCGCTCGGCGCGGCCGGTGCGCTGCTGCAATCGGTGACGCGCAACGTGCTCGCCTCGCCGGACACGCTGGCCGTCAGCGCCGGCTCGTACTTCGCCCTCTCGGCGGTCGCTGCGTTCGGGCTGTCCGTGCCGCTCTGGGCGTCGGGAGGCGTCGCGTTCGTCGGCGGCCTGGCCGCGGCCGCGCTCGTGCTCGGGGTGGCGGGCCGCGGCGCCGGGACGGGCACCACCCGGCTCATCCTCGCCGGTTCGGCCATCGCGATGGCGCTGGATGCGGCCACCGCGATGCTCCTCATCCTCTTCAAGGAGCGCACCACCGGGCTGTTCGCCTGGGGCAGCGGCTCCCTCGCCCAGCTCAACCTCGACGCGTCGACGCGTGCCATCCCGCTGATCGTCGCCGTCGTCGCCCTCGTCATGCTGCTCTCCCGCCGCCTCGACGTGCTGCGGCTCGGGGATGACACCGCCTCCTCCCTCGGCGTCCCCATCCGATCGACCCGCCTGCTCGCGGTCGTGAGCGCGGTGCTGCTGACGGCCGTCGCCGTGACCGTCGCCGGCCCGATCGCCTTCGTCGGGCTCGGCGCGCCGGTGCTGACCCGTCTCGTCGCCGCGCGGGTGCCGTCGCTCAACCGGCACATGCTGCTCATCCCCGCCTCCGGCCTGATGGGTGCGCTGCTCATCCTGCTCGCCGACGCCACGCTGCGCGCGATCCTCGGTGCCGAGGCCGCCGCCTCCATCCCCACGGGCATCCCGACCGCCGTCCTCGGCGCGGTGATCATCGTGGCGCTGGCGATGCGGCTGCGCGACTCGGGATCGGTGCGTCAGCCGCCCGGCGCGCGCATCGCCGTGCGCTCCCGCCGCCGGTTCGTCATCGTGCTCGTGGTCGCCGGCGTGCTGCTCGCCGTCGCGGCCGTGGTCGGGATGCTGGCCGGGAGCCTCTGGCTGCGCACCGGCGACATCGCGCTCTGGCTGCAGGGCGGAGCCCCCGACCTCGTGGCCCGCGCGCTGGACGAGCGCCTCCCGCGCATCCTGGCCGCCGCCCTCGCCGGAGCCGCCCTCGCCCTGGCCGGCTGCGTCGTGCAGAGCACCGTGCGCAATCCGCTTGCCGAACCCGGCATCCTCGGCATCACCGCCGGGGCGGGACTCGGCGCGGTCATCGTCGTGACGTCCGGGATGGCCGGCGGCCGCCCGCTGCTCATCGTCATGGCCGTCGTCATGGGCCTCGCCACCTTCGGACTGATCGCCCTGCTCGCCTGGCGCGGCGGCCTCCTGCCCGATCGCTTCGTCCTGGTCGGCATCGGCTGCGGCTACGGCCTCACCGCCATCACCGCGTTCCTGCTGCTGCGCGCCGACCCGTGGCAGACGCCGCGCATCCTCACCTGGCTCTCGGGCACGACCTACGGCCGCACGCTGCCCGACGTGGCGCCGGTCGCCATCGCGCTCCTGATCGCCGTGCCCGTGCTGTTCGGGATGCGGCGCCGCCTCGACCTGCTCGCCGTCGACGAGGACACCCCGCGCATCCTCGGCCTCCGCCTGGAGCGCACCCGCGTGACGGTCCTCGCCATCGCCGCCGTGCTCGCCGCCGTGAGCGTCGTGGCAGTCGGCGTGGTCGGCTTCGTCGGCCTCATCGCCCCGCACCTCGCGCGCGGGCTGGTCGGAGCGCGCCACGGCCGCACCATCCCCGTCGCCATGCTCCTCGGCGCCCTGCTGGTCTGCGTCGCCGACACCCTCGGCCGCACCCTCATCGCGCCGTCGCAGCTGCCCGCTGGTCTGATGATCGCCCTCGTCGGGGCGCCCTACTTCGTCTGGCTGCTGCGGCGGTCGCGGGCGTAGACCCCTCCCTTCCCTCCAACCGTTCCGGACTTCTGTACGCAACACGCCGAGCGGCACGGTGCAGAACTCCGGAAGGGATGGCATCCGAACCGGGTGCGCGACGACGACGACCGGAGTAGCCTCCCGGACACAGGGCCCGACGACGAGGGAGCAACCCATGACGAAGTTCCTGATCTCCTTCCCCAGCGGGGCGATGACGTTCCCGGCGGAGGAGCTGCAAGCGGTGTCCGACGCCTCGCACGCGGTCATGCGCGAAGCGAAGGAGGTCGGCGTCTACGTCTTCGGCGGCGGAATCGACGAAAACGTCGACCCGGTCCTGGTGGACGGCGACGGCAACGTCACCTCCGGCACCTACCCGCAGACCGGGCAGATGAAGGGAGGCTTCTGCGTGCTCGAGCTGCCGTCACGAGAGGCCGCGCTCGAGTGGGGCGCGAAGATCGCCACCTCGTGCCGGTGCGCGCAGGAGGTGCGCGAGTTCATGTACGACCCGGAGTCGTAGCCCTCAGCGGTCGACCGCCGTCCCGTCGCCGTCCGCCGATTCGCTCACCGTCGCGCGGTCCCGGAGGACGACCGCCGTCCGCCCCTCCCGCAATGCCGCGTCGTAGAACGCCCAGGAGGCGACGATGTCGTCGGGCGGGCTGTCTCCGTCGTGGACCGCTCGAGCGATCGCGTTCGCGTAGATGTCGCGCATCTCCTCAGCGACTCGTTCGAACGGCATCGACACGCACCCCCGCCCTTCCATCCCCATGCATTCGTATAGTTTCCGTGCGCGGCTGACGGCGGGGCAAGCCCGCAATCAGGGCTGATTCCGGCGCGCTCACACGGTGTGCGACGCGACCAGCCGCCGAGCCAGTTCGTCGGCGGCGGAGATCAGCTCCTCCGGTCCGACGACGCGGAACGGGGCGTCGAACCGCAGCACCGACGCCAGCAGGCCAGTCCACGACCACGACCCGAGCGTGACGAGCGTCGTCCGCTCCGACAGCGCCGCGGCCTCGCAGTCGCCGACCCAGGGCGCGACCTCCCGCAGCGGCAGGTCGAGCTCGACGCGGCCGACGCAGGGCCAGCGGTCCGCGTCCGTCGAGCCCTTGAACCGGGCCGAGAGGAAGGTGTCGACGTCGCCGGTCGGCACGGGTCGCGGTGCGAACGACGGGCCGGGCGGGATGCGCGGGGCCAGCCTGTCCAGGCGGAAGATCCGCCAGTCGTCGCGGTCGACGTCCCAGGCCACGAGGTACCAGAAGCCGTCGCGGGCGACCAGGCCGTGCGGTTCCGCCCGGCGCGGCGGAGCCTCCCCCTGCCCGTCGCCGTAGTCGAACCGGAGCGTGCGGTGCAGGCGCACGTGCTCGCTGACCGTCTCGAGCACGGCGGGGTCGACCCGCACCGCGGCGCTCGCACCGGTGAAGCGCACGCCGTCGATCCGGTGCCGCAGCCGCGACGGCATCACCTGCCGCACCGTGAGCAGCGCCCGTTCGGCGGCCTCGGCGATGTCGGCGCCGCTCGCGGGCGCGTTCTGCAGGGCGACGGCGATCGCGACGGCCTGCTCGTCGTCGAGCAGCAGCGGCGGGAGCTCAGAACCGGCGGCCAGCCGGTAGCCGCCGTCCGGACCCATCACGGCATCGATGCGGTAGCCCAGCTCCCGGAGCCGGTCGACGTCGCGACGGACGGTCCGCGTGGTGACGTCGAGCCGCTCGGCGAGGGCGCCGCCCGGCCAGTCGCGGCGCGTCTGGAGGAGCGACAGCAGCGCGAGCAGCCGTGACGAGGTCCCGATCATGCGTCCATTCTGCTCGCAGTCGAGGACTCGATCTGTCCTCCACTGCTGTGACCATCGGTTCTGCGGCCGATGGCGCCGCGATCACATCGACCAGGAGGACTCATGCTCACGACCACCACCCACCTCAACTTCCCCGGCACGGCGCGGGCCGCGCTCGACTTCTACCAGGGCGTCTTCGGCGGCGACGTCTTCGCCACCACCTACGGCGAGCTCGGGATGCCGGCCGAGCTCCCCGACGCCGGCAGGGTCGTCTTCGGCACGCTGCAGGCGGAGAACGGCTTCCGCGTCATGGCGTACGACATCCCGGGCCGCACCGACGCCTTCGCGGGCGGGACCCGCCGCGAGAACGGTGCCACGATCACGGACCAGCCGTTCTTCATCTCCGTCCGCGCCGGCAGCCTCGACGAGGCGACCGGCTACTGGGACGGGCTGGCGGAGGGCGCGAGCATCGTCGAGCCCCTCGCGGCCTCCGCGTGGAGCGCCGGCTTCGGGATGCTGACCGACCGGTTCGGCGTCACCTGGGTCGTCGACGTCGAGGCGCCGGCTGCGAGCTGACCGCGGGCGCCCGGGCGCTCAGCTCGACGGGCGCCCGGGCGCCTGCGCCTCGTCGAGCCGCACGTCATCGAGGAAGGCGCGCACGATCGTCGCGATCAACTCGGGCCGTTCGGCCACGAGACCGTGCGTCGCGCCCGGCACGATCGCCAGCTGCGCGCCCGGGATGGACGAGGCGATCAGGAGGCTGTGGTCGGGCCGGATGGTGTCGCGGTCGCCCGACATCACGAGCGTGCGCGCGGTGATGCGGCCGAGGTCGGCCGGATCGATGCGCGGTTCGGACGTCCACAGACGGAACAGCTTCGCGAGGACGACATCCGCGTGCTCGGGCCCGTCGGGTGAGAGCCGGTCGTAGTGCATGCGCTCCGAGTCGGGCTCCGGCTCCCCGGCGTCCGCGACGTGCGCGGGCAGCCCGAGCGGCTCGAGCACCACGGCGTCGGCCGCCTCGGGCGAGTGCGTGAAGGCCGACGGGTCGAGATTGGCGCTGATCGCGACGAGCGACCGCACCCGCTCGGGATGCTCCAGCGCGAGCAGCAGGCCGAGGATGGCGCCGTCGCTGTACCCGATGATGTCGGCCCGCTCGATCCCCTTCGCGTCGAGGTACGCGACCGTCTCGGCGAGCCCGCGCTCGTAGCTGTACTCGCCCTCCACGTCCGCCGAGCGACCGTGGCCCGGCCGCTCGAAGGCGAAGACGCGGTGGTCGGCGACGAGCGCGTCGCTCTGCGCCCGCAACGATTCGAGCGAGCAGAACCCGCCGTGCAGCAGGACGACGGGGTCGCCGGCGCCGGCGACCTCCTCGTAGACGTCGATGTCGGCGATGCGAAGGTGCGGCATCGCCCCAGCCTAGGCGGCTTCGACCGGACGGTAGCGGGACAGCCAGACGTGCGAGCCGCACCGGCCGGTGCCGATGTAGCCGCCCGTCCCCGCCCAGTAGACGTCGGACATGCCGTAGCCCAGCTCGACGTGGCCGGTCACCACGACCCGGCGGTGATCGCTCCTCCGCTCCCAGAGGGACCCGACGATGATGGATTCGGAACCGGCAGCCATACCGCCAGGCTCGCACGGCGGCGAGCCGCGGGCAGTGGAATCGTCGCCAAGTTAAGTACCTCCGGGCACGACACTCAGATCTCGCGGAGGACTCTCGCGGGGTTGCCGACCGCGACCACGTTCGCCGGGACGTCACGGGTGACGACCGAGCCGGCCCCGATCACACTGTTGTCGCCGATCGTGACGCCGGGGCAGACGATCGCGCCGCCGCCCAGCCAGACGTTGTCGCCGATGACGATCGGCTCCGCCGCCTCCAGCTTGTCGCGGCGCGGTTGCGGGTCGACCGGGTGCGTGGGGGTCAGCAGCTGGACGTTGGGGCCGATCTGGCAGTCCTCGCCGATCGTGATGCTCGCCACGTCGAGCGCGACGAGGTTGTAGTTGACGAAGGTGCGGGCGCCGACGGTGATGTGCGCGCCGTAGTCGACGAACAGCGGAGGCTTGACGAACGCATCCTCGCCCAGGGCTCCGAGGAGGTCCTCGAGGATCGCGCGGGCCCCGTCGTCACCGGCGATGTAGGCGCGGTGGTAGGCGTCGGCGAGCTGCGCCCCGTGGAGGGCGAGGCGCTCGCTCTCCGGGTCGTCCGAGATGTAGAGGTCACCGGCGAGCATGCGCTCACGGTTGGTGCGGGGGTCGCCGGCGAAGTAGTCGTGACTCATGTGTACGATCGTACATTGCGGGTGAACCCGTGCATGCAGCGAATGCTCAGGCCGCCCCGCCCGCGACCCGGTCGATCGCGGCGCGCACCGCCGAGGCGTCGTACGGCTCGACATCCAGCGCCCGGTGCAGCGTCATCCCCTCGACGAGTGCGTCCAGGATGCCCGCCGTCACCGGGTCGAAGAACCGCTCGAGCACGGCGCGGCTCCGACCCATCCAGGCGTTCGTGATGGTCCGGTAACACGGGTCCCGTGCCGCCAGCGTGTACAGCTCCTGCGTCAGCACGAGCTCCCGCGGGGTGCCGAAGACCTCGTGCAGGATGTGGCGGGCGAGCGCCTCCCGAGCCTCGGCGGCCGACGTGCACGCCGCCATGCTCGCGTCGAACCCGGCGCTGAAGGTGCGCGCGAACCGGTCGAACGCCTCGCCGAGCAGGGCATCCATGCCGGTGAAGTGGTAGGTCATCGAGCCCAGGGAGACGTCGGCGGCCTCCGCCACCCGGCGATGCGTCGTGCCCGCGACCCCGCGCTCGGCGATCACATCGAGGCAGGCGTCGATGATCCGGTCGCGCCGGGCGGGGTCGTGGCGCCGCGGTCTGCGCGCCTCGGCAGGGGAGCTGTCGGCCATCCCGCCAGCGTACACATGTACCAATCCGGCGGCCGGACGGTCGATTCCGACCCGTCAACCCCGTTCACAAGGCGGCCCGACCGGCCTACCGTCCGGGTGTAATCGAATCCAAGGAGCGATACCGATGGCCACCACCGCCAAGAAGACCACCAAGACCACCGCGGCCGCCGCGCCCCGCACCTCCCGCCCGCGCGGCGAAGCGGCCGGCGAGCACACCACCCGTCGCGAGAACGCGGAGCACGGCTTCGTCGCACCCGCGTCCCTGGCCGCCGACCTGCAGCGCGTGCTCGTCGACCTGATCGAACTGCACCTGCAGGGCAAGCAGGCGCACTGGAACATCGTCGGGCACAACTTCCGCGACCTGCACCTCCAGCTCGACGAGATCGTCGAGGCGGCACGCGAGTTCAGCGACGACATCGCCGAGCGCATGCGCGCCCTCCACGCCACGCCGGACGGCCGCTCCCGCACGGTCGCCGAGTCCACCACGCTCGACGACTTCCCGAACGGCGAGATCGACACGGCCGTCGCCATCGACCTCATCACCGCGCGTCTGGAGGCCGTGGTCCGCACGATGCGCTCGGTGCACGACGACGTCGACGAGGCCGACCCGACGTCTGCCGACCAGCTCCACGCGATCATCGAGCGCCTCGAGCAGCTCGCCTGGATGGTCAGCGCCGAGAACCGCACGCCGGCCAAGGCCTGAGCCGGCCGCCCGCGGGCCCCTCGATCACGTGTCGAGGGTGTCCCGCGGGCTCTCGCCGAACGTCTCGCGGTAGTAGGTCGCGAACCGCGGGAGATGGCTGAAGCCCCACCGCCTCGCGATCTGCGCCACCGTCGCGCCGTCCGTCCGCTCGCGGCGCTGGAGGTCGGCGCGGGCCGCCTCCAGCCGCATCCGGCGCAGGTAGCGGGTGGGGGTGTCGCCGAACACGCGGCGGAACGCCTCCTGCAGCCCGCGGGCCGACAGACGCGCGGCCTCCGCGATGTCGGCGACGCTGATGGGGTCCGCGACGTTCTCCTCCATGTACGCGATCGCCCGCCGCACGGCCGCGGGGGTCGCGGTCGCCCCGTCGCGCGCAGCGGGCAGGTCGAGCAGGTCGCTGGGGAAGACGGACACCAGTGCGGCGGTCAGGCTGCGGAACAGCGCGTCCCGCACCAGCTCGCTCGAGAACACCTCGGGATCGGCTGCGACGGCGCGGGCATGCGCGGTGGCGGCCGACCAGAGACGGGCGCGCTCCGGAGAGACGGGCGCAGTGTCGGAGAAGCGCACCGGGAGGTCGTCCCGCCCGTAGTGCTGGGCGAGCAGCTCCCGCACCGGACGCTCCTCGAGCTGGGTCACGTCCAGGAGCAGGCGTGCCTCCCACACCGCCTCCGCGGGCGCGACCGGATGGAGGTACGGCTGCGAGGTGTCGAGAACGCGACGGCCCACCGACACCCGGACCGGGAGTGCGGACTCGCCGATGACGAAGGCCGTCTGCGCCTCTATGGCGGCTCGGCCCGACGAGCGCAGGTCGACGCTCACGAGGGAGAAGCGCTCGTCGCTCACGACCGAGAGGTCGCAGCTGAACCGCCTGCTCGCCGGGACGGTCAGCTCGACCCCGCGGTAGACCCCGCGGAGCAGGTCGAGCGCGGCATCCGCATCCGACGTCCGCAGCTGCTCGCGGGTCGTCACGAGACCAGGGCGCGCAAGTGGGCCGCGTATCCGTCGGGCGCCCGGCCCTCGAGACGCGCCGAGGTGAGGACGGGATGCTGCTCGCTCTCGACGACCGGGCGACCGGACGCCCTCACCCGTGCCACGAGGTCGACGTCTTCGCCCACCACGAGCGGCAGCACGCCGCCGACCGCCACGTAGGCGCTGGCGCGCACCCCGAGGTTGGCGCCGTGGACGTGCCCCAGGGTCGCGCCCGGCGGATGGCTGCGCGTCCAGGCGTGGCGTCGGGCCGCGTCCAGGTCGTCCAGGCGCGGAACGACCGCGCCGACGAAGAGGTCCGCGCTCTCGGCGGCCGCCAGATGCGCCTGCAGCCACCTGCGCGGGACCACGGTGTCGGCGTCGGTGAAGGCGATCCAGGTGCGCTCCGGCGCAGACGCGGCCTGCGCCAGGCCGGCCGCGACGCCGTCCTGCCGCGCTCGGCCGACGTTGCCGTGGTCGCGCTCGACGATCAGCACTCCGGCGAAGCCCCGGGCGATCTCGGCCGAGGCGTCCACGCAGCCGTCGAGGACGACCACCACGGTCACCGGCACCTCCACGTGCGCGGAGGCGACGAGCACCGACTCGAGGCAGGCCGCCAGCGTCTCCTCCTCGTCGCGCGCGGGCACGGCGACGATCACATGCTCGACGGTCATCGGTAGACCTCCAGCCGGAACGACTCGTCGACATGGCCGACGAGCCGGCGCAGGCCCGACTGTGCGGCGAAACGCTCATGCGCCTCCGCACCCGTCTGCGCGAAGTCGTCCGCGATGCCGGACCAGTGGCACAGCAGCACCGCGCCGCCGGGTGCGAGGGAGGCGGCGATTCGCTCGATCGTCGCCGTCCACTGGTCGGCCGCGAGGTAGTAGGCCAGTTCGGAGACGACCACCAGGTCGAAGGCCCCGCCAGGCCACTCGCCGGGCACCCGCATCCGCTCGACGCGGACGGTGGGGAGTTCCGCCGTGCGACGGGAGGCGAGCTCGACGGCGGCGGCGGAGGCGTCGATCCCCAGCACGGAGTCGCACCGCTCGGCGAGCGCGGCCGAGAGCTCGCCGTTGGAGCAGCCGAGCTCGAGGGCACGGCCGTAGCGTTCCGCCGGCAGGGAGGCGAGCGTCAGGGCGCGCTTGCGCCGCTCGTACCAGCGGGTGCGCACCGACCAGGGGTCCGCGCTGGCGCGGTGCAGCCGCTCGAAGTGCTCGCCGAGCGGATCTTGCTGCGGCTCGATCAGCAGCTCCCGCCCTGCGGTCGCACGCTCGACGAGACCCGCGGCGAGGACACCGGACGGGTTGGCGGGCGAGTGCAGCTGCGACGGGAACGCGGCGAGCGCCGCCCCCTTGCGTTCGCGGGCCTCCCCGGTCAGCTCGACCTCCGCTGCACGCGACCAGGGGAGGTCGTCGGGCGTCCCCCACTGCCAGAGCCAGATCGGGTAGTAGCGGAGGGTGTGACCGGCCGCCGCGCACACCTCGGCGGCCTCACGGCCGAGTGTGCGGTGGTCGCCATGGCGGTCGCCCGGCCAGGGCGCGAGCACGAGCCGCCGGGTGCCGTCGGCACGGAGGACCCGCTCCAGGGCGCCGCGCAGGGCGTCCGCCTCGTGCTTGAGCCGGCCGTCGGTCAGGCCGAGCAGGACGGGTCCGGTCGTGACGCCCAGGCGGTCGAGCGCGTCGGCGAGCTCCTCGGCACGGGCCGGCTCGGCGACCGTCGCGACCACCACCGACACGGGGATGCCCGCCTCCGCGCACGAGGCGATCAGACCTCCAGCGCCCAGGGTCTCGTCATCGGGATGCGCGGCGAGCACGGTGACCGCGTCGAACCCGGCCAGCCACTCGGCCGTCCGGCGCGGGACCTCCCGGCGGCGCGCCTCCTCCTCCCACTCCTCGTGCGGCGTCACCGTCACGAGCGGGTCGAAACTCACCACGCGAGCCCGCCTTCGGGCAGGTGACGGGCGAGGGAGGCGTCGTCGCGGCCCCGATGGTACTGGGCCACATAGAGCTCGAGGTCGGCGCAGCGCCGGGCGAGGCTCTCGTCGAACGCGAGGGCGGCCGGTCCGAGCACGTCGCGGGCGGCGGCGAGGGCGAGCACGACGGCGTCGGCCACGGTGCCGCGCACGCCGTGCGCGAGCAGGGCCGCGTCGTCGACCGCTCCGCTGTCGATGCGCGCGGCGGCGTCGCGGAGGGCGAGCCGTCCGGCGTCGAGCGCGCGGTGGAGCTCGCCGGCGCGAGCCGCGCCGAGCTCGTCGTCGGGGCGACGGCGCACCCGCGCCGCCAGCGCCTCCGCGATCGGGAGGCAGCCGCCCCACCAGCAGGCGGCGACCCCGACGGCGCCCCAGCGGAAGCCGGGACGATCCAGGTACCACCCGTCCTCGCCGACCGGCGTGGCGACCGCTCCGTCGAACCGGACGGGACCGCTCACGACCTCCGCGAGCCCGCGGGCGACCCAGTGGGCCGGCTCCGCGGTGACCTCGGCGGCCGTGAGGTCGACCGCGAAGATCCGCCGTTCGCCGGTCAGGGTCGTCGCGGTGACGAGCGCATTGGTCAGCTCGCCGGCGAGCGAGCACCACGCCTTGCGCCCGCGCAGCAGCCAGCCGTCGGCGGTGGGGATCGCCTGCATCACCGCGTCCGGAGCCTCGGCGGCGAACACGCCCCAGGTCGTGCCGCGCTCGGGCGCCGGCTCCCCGGCTTCCGCGAGGATGGCCACGGCGTCGACGTGCGGCTCGAGGACCCGGGCGGCGGTCACGTCGCTCTCGGCGACGCGCGCCAACCGGCGGAGGCGCTCGTCCGTCTGCCCGGCACCCGGCAACGGGAGCAGCGACCCGGGCTCGACGGCGCGGAGAACCGCGAGCATCGGCGCCACGCTGCCTCCCCACGACGACGATGCGGAGAGGAAGCGCGCGAAAGCGGCTCCGTCGGTGGTCACGGCCGCCTGCTGCACTGCCGCCTCAGGGATGGAGTACGACCTTGACACAGCCGTCCTTCTTGTCGCGGAACAGGTCGTACATGCCGGGAGCGTCGTCGATCGAGGCGTGATGGGTGACGAGGTCCTCGGTGCCGAGCGGATCCGACGGATCCTCGACGAGTGGGAGCAGGGTGTCGCGCCAGGAGTGGACGTTGCACTGCCCCATCCGCAGCGAGAGCTGCTTGTCGAACATCTTCATGAGCGGCATCGGGTCGGCGACGCCGGAGTAGACGCCGCTCAGCGAGACCGTGCCGCCGCGCCGGACCGCGTCGATCGCGAGCATCATCGCGGCGAGCCGGTCGACGCCGGCGGTCGTCATGAGCTTCTTGGCGACCGGGTCGGGCAGCAGACCGACCGCCGACTGCGTGAGGGCGGTCGTCGGATTGCCGTGGGCCTCCATCCCGACCGCGTCCACGACGGCGTCCGGACCGCGGCCGTCGGTGGCCTCGCGCAGCCACGAGGCCGCATCGTCGGAGAGGTCGAAGGTGTCGACGCCGTGCCGCTCGGCCATCGCGCGCCGTTCGGGGACGGGGTCGACCGCGACGACCCGGTGACCGAGGTGCACGCCGATCCGGCTCACGAACTGCCCGACCGGCCCGAGGCCGATGACGCCGAGCACGCCGCGCTCCGGGAGGTTCGCGTACTGCACGCCCTGCCAGGCGGTCGGGAGGATGTCGCTGAGGAAGAGGTACCGCTCGTCGGGCAGCTCGGTGCCCACCTTGAGCGCGTTGAAGTCGGCGAGCGGCACGCGCAGGCGCTCGGCCTGGCCGCCGGGCACGGAGCCGTAGAGCTCGGTGTAGCCGTACAGCGCGGCACCCGTGCCCTGGTCGTAGTTCTGCGTCGTCTCGCACTGGGTCGTGAGGCCCAGCCGGCACATGTGGCAGTGCCCGCACGCGATGACGAACGGGATCACCACCCGGTCGCCCACCGTGAGCTCGCGCACCTCGGCGCCGACCTCCTCGACGATCCCCATCGGCTCGTGCCCCAGGATGTCGCCGGCGCTCAGGAACGGCCCGAGGACGTCGTAGAGGTGGAGGTCGGAGCCGCAGATCGCGGACGACGTGATGCGCACGATCACGTCCGTCGGCTCCTGGATGCGCGGGTCGGGGGCGTCGACGACGGCGAGCTTCTTGTTCCCCTGCCAGGTGAGTGCTCTCATGACTCGACAAGTACGCCGTCGCACCGGTCTCCGACAGGGGTTCACAATCGGGGCCATCCGTGGATCAATGACTGCCCAGGGGCATCCGGCACCCGGCAGGAGAGGACCGACGATGACGACGAGACTGAACCGGGCCGCGCTCGAACACGCGCGGGAGCTGATAGGGAAGAGCCGGATCGTGCGCGACGAGCGCGACGACTGGAGCGAGCACGCGCCGAGCGCCGACGACGAGAACGCGTTCATCGACAAGCACGGCTGGGCGAAGTTCGCGCTCTGGCATCTGGGCGAGGACCCGGACGCGTCGGAGGAGACGAAGGGGCGCTACACCTTCCCGTACGGCGACTTCGCGCGCCTGCACCGCTGCGCCGTGATCTCCCTCGAGAGCCGCGCCGCCCA
The DNA here is from genome assembly GCF_013410615.1 of Leifsonia naganoensis. Lineage (NCBI taxonomy): Bacteria > Bacillati > Actinomycetota > Actinomycetes > Micrococcales > Microbacteriaceae > Leifsonia > Leifsonia naganoensis. Next base: position 1,973,289 of record NZ_JACCHJ010000001.1, on the reverse strand, counting down.
GAACGACCACGACGAGATCGCCCGCGCCGCGAAGAGGCTGCTCGACGAGCTCGACGGCGACTGAGCCAAGGTACCCCTCTCGCCGCGGGAGGAAACCCCCTGGGGAGGGTCCCGACGCGGTGGTTCGCTGGAACCATGCCTCAGAATCAGTACACCTTCGACAACCCAGTCGACCGCTACCCGCACATCGAGCCGCCCGAGAAGCAGGTCTCCGAGCCCGGCCGCGACAGCGAGCTCGACCCGCCCGCCGACCACGGCGAGACCAGCTACGTCGGCAGCGGCCGACTCACCGGTCGCAAGGCGCTGGTGACCGGCGGCGACTCCGGGATCGGCGCAGCTGCCGCCATCGCCTTCGCCCGCGAGGGCGCCGACGTCGCCATCGTGTACCTGCCCGACGAGGAGGTGGACGCCCAGGCGATCGCCGAGCAGATCCGCGCGGCCGACCGGGAGGCGCTGCTGATCCCGGGAGACCTGACCGATCGCGCCTTCTCCGCTGAGGTCGTCAACCGGGTCGTCGACGCCTTCGGCGGCCTCGACATCCTGGTCAACAACGCGGGCAAGCAGATCTTCTGCACCGACCTCGCGGAGCTCCCCGACGACCAGTTCGACCTCACGATGAAGACGAACGTCTACGCGATGTTCTGGCTCACCAAGGACGCCCTCCCGCACCTGAAGCCGGGCGCGACCATCATCAACACGACCTCGGTGCAGGCGTACATGCCGGGCGAACAGCTCGTCGACTATGCGACGACGAAGGCCGCCATCAACGCGTTCACGAAGGCGCTCGCCCAGCAGCTCGCACCGAAGGGCATCCGCGTCAACGCGGTCGCGCCCGGGCCGATCTGGACGCCCCTGCAGCCGAGCGCCGGCCAGCCGCCGGAGGAGCTGCCGGACTTCGGATCCCAGACCCCGATCGGCCGCGCCGGACAGCCGGCCGAGCTCGCACCGGCCTACGTCTTCCTCGCCTCCCCCGAGTCGAGCTACGTGATCGGCGAGACGCTCTCGGTCAACGGAGGGATGCCGACGCCGTAACGATGGCCAGGGCTCTCCCAGGCGGATCATCGACGACTCCCAGCCACCCGCGGGGCGGGATTCCGTAGGTTTGTTGACATGTCCCCGATGAAGAAGTCCTCGAAGGTCTGGATCTCCGTCGCCGCGGGAGTCGTCGTGCTCGGCGTGGCCGGTGCGATCGCCGCGCCGTACGTCTATCGCGACCTGATCGCGGGTCCGGCGGACGCGGTGCCGACGGTCGCGCTCACCACGGACCCGGAGGCGAAGACGACGATCGACACCTCCGACCTCAGCGGGGATTGGCAGGTCGGGGCGTCGTCGTTCGCCGGCTACCGGGTGGACGAGGTGCTCAACGGCGTGAACGTCACGGTCACCGGGCGCACGGCCGACGTCACGGGATCCTTCACCGTCGACAAGCTCACCCTCACGAAGGCGACCGTCACCGTCAAGGTCGCCACGATCGCCACCGACGAGCCCAACCGCGACGATTACTTCCGCTCCACCGCCCTCCAGACCGACACGTACCCCGAGGCGACCTTCGAGCTCACCGAGCCCGTCACGGTCAGCACGCCCGCGTCGGGCGCGTCCCAGACGGTGAAGGCCACCGGCACGCTCACCCTCCACGGGGTGTCGAAGACGGTGACGGCCGACCTCCAGGTGGGCCTGAACGGCAACGGCGGCCAGTTGAGCGGCAGCATCCCGATCACCTTCGCGGACTACGGCGTGACGGCGCCGAGCCTCGGCTTCGTGAAGGTCGAGAAGACCGGGTCCGTGGAGTTCCTGCTCAATCTGGAGAAGGCGGCCGGCTGACTCAGCGCGGGGCCTCGAGCCCCAGCAAGGGGTAGAGGTCCGCGAAACCGCCGTTCAGTCCGCCATCCAGCGCACCGATCCCGTGGCCGCCCGTCGGGAGGCTGACGAACGCGCTGTTGATGCCGGCCGCCCGAGCCAGCTGCGAGGCGCGCAGTGCGACGGCGTGGTAGCCGGGGTCGTCGGCGCACGCCGTGAAGATCGCCGTGGTCCCCGGGAACGAGGACGCCCGCAGCCGGGTGAACGGCTTGGCGCGGTCGTACGCCGCCTGGTCGCCTCCGAACTCGTCGTGGAGGGTCGCATCCGGATGCTCGGCACCCGGGAACTCCTCACCAGAGATGTCGAGGATGTTCGTGAACAGGTCGGGATGGCCGATGCCGAAGGAGAGCGCGCACAGGCCGCCGTTGGAATAGCCCGCGACGGTCCAGAAGCGGTGGTCGTGGGTGACGGCGAGGTTCTTCTCGGCCCACGCCGGAACGTCGCGTGTGATGTAGGTCTCCACGGCTCCGAAGCGCTTGGTGTCGCGGCAGAGGGTGTCGTGCGTCGGATCCCCGAGTTGGTCGGCGACGATCACGATAGGCGCCAATCCGTGATGGGAGGCGGCGAAGCGGTCCAGCACCCCGGCTATCGGCTCAGGGTCGGGGTTTCCCGGCTGCCCCATCATCATCACGACGAGCGGCAGCGTCGGCGGGTGGGCGACGCGGGCGGCGGGCGGCAGGTACAGGCCCGCCTCGCGCGCCCGGAACCCGCTCGCGGTGGGCGGGATGCGGACGGTGCCGACCTCTCCGCGCGCCGGCATGTCGCTCGGCGCACGCCAGTGCTTCCACAGCTCGGTGTCGTAGCGGTGCGCGGCGCTGGTCGGCGGCGTCAGCGCGATCGGCTTGGGGACGGTGATGGCGAGCAGCCCGCCGAGCGTGCGGTTGAGGCCGTAGTTGGCGTTGATCCCGACGGTGGCGGCGGCCAGGAACACGGGGATTCCCACGATCGCGACCACCGTCCGCCAGCGCGGCCGGCTCCCGATGCTCACCGCGCACAAAGCCACTCCGCAGAACGCCGCCGCGAGCCAGGCGTAGTTGCCCGCTCCGAGCGACTCCCCGAACAGGTTGAGCCAGCGGACGCAGACGAGCCACACCACGATCGCCGCCGCGAGGCCGCCGACCGCGGCGAGCGCGACCCTGCGCAGCCAGCGTGCCGACGGGCGTCGCGCGAGGAGCGCGATCAGGATGCCCGCGGCCGCCACGAACAGCAGCACCGGCAACGGGCCGCTCAGCACATCGAGCGACAGCACCCCATCGAACACGCGACGACCCCCGTCAGACCGGCCCCGCGAATGCTCGGCCCCTCCTCGGATCCGCTTCGGACCCCTGCTCATTCAAGCGGATGGACGGCCGTCCATCGCTGAGATTCGTCCGACGGAATCTGCGCGTCCGCTCAGAACGGCCGATCGTCCGGAGCCGACGGCCGGGCCTCCGCCTCCAGCGCCCGGTACAGCGTTGACACGGAGCCGAAGCCGACGCTCCGGGCGATCTGCGCGGCCGGCATCGACGGGTTGCGGTCGCGAAGCGCCCTCGCCTCCCGGGCGCGGGTCGCCCGCACCTCTCCCGCCACCGTCGTGCCTTCCGTCGCGAAGGCGGCCTGGAGGCTGCGCGGCGACACCTCGGCGAGTTCGGCCAGGCGCGGCACCGACAACCGGGCGTCCGCATGGTTCTCCACGATGAGGCGCATCGTCCGCGAGAACAGGGTGAGCTCGCTCGGGTCGCCCTCGGCGATCAGCCGCGCGAGCGCACGCCCCACCTCCATCGCCACCGAGCGCAGCGGGCCGACGATGAGCGAGTTGCCGACGGATCCCGCGCTGAGGGAGGTCGCGAAGGCGAGCAGCGGTGCGAGCACGTTCGCGGGCACCTCCGGTCGCGTGGAGCTGCGCCCCCGCCGTACATCGATGTCGCTCACCAGCGAGGCCGGGGCGCTGATGTAGAGCACCTCGTTGAGGTCGTCCAGCGTCTCGAACGTGAGCGGGGCGTCGCCGGGCGGGACCAGGAACATCCCGGGGCGACGCTCGATGATCGTCGAGGAGGAGGTCACCGCGATGCGCCCGCTGATGCAGAGGATGACGGCGGCGCGCGTGAGCGACAGCGCGTCGCGCGGCCATTCGACGAGCGCGCGCGGCAGTGTCGCCTGGGCGAACGTGAGCTCGGGGAAGCGCGTCATCCGGATCCGCAGGCTGTCGGACTCCTCCAGCCGGACGATCCTCAGGTTCGCGGACGTCAGATAGTCCGCCAGGGCCGGGTTCGCCTCCACCGCCGCGATGCCCCGGACGGCGAGCCGCAGTCCCTCCACGGGTGGCATCGCATCCCACCTCGTTCGCCGCGACGTCACCGTGCTCCTCCGATCCCGGGTCTGGTCCCAGTGAACCACCGGAAGAGCGGCTCGCAAATGCGGGAGACGTAGAGGCCGAACCGTCCTCGACGCGAGCAGAAACCGCAAGCGGACTCGCAGAACGCGCAACCCGCCTCTCCGCCGACGCGACACTGGCGAAACTCGGTCGCACAGTCGGCCATCCAGCGAAGGAGCAGCCCATGTCGGATCCACCCGTGACCTGCACGCTTCTCGTACCGGGCTACGGTCTCGTGACCTGCGTCACCGAGATCGCCGCGAGCGAGGCGGGCGACGCACGACGCACCATTCTGCGGTCGGCCGTGGACGCGGACCGCCGCCGGGTGGATCAGCGCACGTGGCTCCGCATCGAGCGCATCCTCGGCGCCCGCTGACGCGATCCTTCACGCCTCGTGCGCTCAGTGGTCGATGTCGGTCACGTCGTGGACCCACGGCGAGATCTCGACGCCGGTCGGCTCCCGCTCCCCGTCGAAGCCCTGCAGCTGCACCCGGAACGTCGTACCCGGCCGACTGACCCTGGTAACGCGCGCTCGATTCCCGGCCGCCCTCGACGGGCGGCACGACGGCCGGCAGCTCGTCCTCCTGCGAGCGCTCTCCGTCGAACGGCGACGGCATCGCCGTGCACCCCGCCGACGCCCCCATCACCACGGCGAGCGCCACCGTCGCGGATACGATCCTCCGGCATTCCCTCATGCCCCACCCCCGCAACCCACCCTAGCCACCGGGGTAGCGTGGATGGATGCCGCTCTCCCCGTACATCGCAGAGATCCGAGCGCTCATCGGCGCCCGCCCGCTGCTCCTCCCCGGGGTCACCGCCGTGGTCCGCGATGACCGCGGCCGGTACCTGCTGGCGCGGCACACGCAGAGCGGGCGGTGGAGCCTCGTGGGCGGAGGGGTGGAGCCGGGCGAGGAACCGCGCGCGGCGCTCGAGCGCGAGATCCGGGAGGAGCTCGGCGTCGCCGCCGTCGCGGGCCGGGTGGTCGACGCGTGCGGCGGACCGGCCCTCGACGTCGTCTACGGCAACGGCGACCAGGTCTCGTATGTGACCGTCGCCTACCTGTGCAGCCTCGACGGGGCGCCGCGCGCCGCGGAGCCGGAGGAGATCGCCGAGGTCGGGTGGTTCACCCGCTCGGAGGTCGGCGCCCTCGATCACTTCCCCTGGATCGACCGGGTGCTCGCGGACGCCGACGCGCTCTGACGGGGGTGGTGCTGTCGGGGGGCGGTGGGAGACTGGGCGGCGTGCTCCTCGATGCGCTCGTGACCACCGCAGACACCGTCGCCGCCACGCGGTCGCGGCTGGCGAAGGTCGACGCCCTCGCCGAACTGCTGAACCGGCTCGCCCCCGATGAGGTCGCGCCCGCCGTCGGGATGCTCGTGGGCCGCCCGCGACAGGGCCGCGTCGGCGTCGGCTGGCGCGGGCTCGGCGCCGCGATGGGCGAGCCGGCCGCAGAGGCCACGCTCACCGTCGGCGATCTGGACGCGTTCCTCGACAAGATGCTCACCCTCTCCGGTGCCGGCTCCGCCGCCGAGCGCACCGCCGCCCTGCGCGACCTCACCGGGCGCGCGACCGCGGCCGAGCAGGACTTCATCGGTCGCGTGCTGCTCGGCGAGATGCGCACCGGCGCGCTGGAGGGGGTGCTCCTCGACGCCATCGCCCGCGCCTCCGACCGCCCGGCCCCGAGCGTCCGCCGAGCGGCGATGCTGTCCGGGGATCTCGGCGAGACCGCCCTCCTCGCACTGACCGGCACGGCCGACGAACTCGACGACGTCGGGCTCGTCGTCGGGCGGCCGGTGCTGCCCATGCTGGCGGCGACCGCCGCGAGCGCGAGCGCCGCGCTCGAGACGACCGGGGAGGCGTCGGTCGAGTTCAAGCTCGACGGGGCGCGCATCCAGGTGCACCGGAACGGCGACGAGGTGCGCGTCTTCACCCGCACGCTCGCCGACATCACCCACCGGGTGCCCGAGGTCGTGGAGGTCGTGCGCTCCATGCCGGCACGCGACCTCATCCTGGACGGCGAGACGCTCGCCCTCGACGAGGACGGCGGACCGCGCCCGTTCCAGGAGACCATGTCGCGCTTCGGCTCCGAGTCGGTCGGCGAGACCGTGCTGCACCCCTGGTTCTTCGACATCCTGCACGTGGACGGCCGCGACCTGCTCGACGAGCCGCTCTCGGTGCGCCGCGCGGAGCTGGAGCGGGTGGCGGGCGAGCACCGCATCCCGGGCCGGGTGACCGACGACCCCGAGGTCGCCGAGCAGGTCGCCCGCGACGCCCTCGCGGCCGGACAGGAGGGCGTGGTCGTCAAGGCGCTCGGCTCGCCGTACGCGGCGGGACGGCGCGGATCGAGCTGGATCAAAGTCAAGCCGGTGCACACCTACGACCTGGTCGTGCTCGCCTGCGAGTGGGGATCGGGCCGGCGGCAGGGCCTGCTCTCCAACCTCCACCTCGGCGCGCTCGACCCGGACGGCGAGTACGGCGAGCCGGGCGGCTTCGTCATGGTCGGCAAGACCTTCAAGGGCCTGACCGACGAGATGCTGCGGATGCAGACCGAGCTGTTCCAGGAGATCGAGGTGCGGCGCACCCCCGGCACGGTGTGGGTGGCGCCGACCACCGTCGTCGAGATCGCGATCGACGGCGTGCAGCGCTCCAGCCGCTACCCCGGCGGCATCGCGCTGCGGTTCGCGCGCGTCAAGCGGTACCGCGACGACAAGACGGCCGCCGAGGCCGACACGATAACGAACCTCCGCGGACTCCTGCGCGGCACCCCGGAGTAGGCTCCGGGCATGACGAACAAGACCCCGCGCGAAGAAGAGATCCAGAAGACCGAAGAGGCGAAGGTCGCCGAGAAGGAGCGCCTGGAGCGCGAGGAGGAGGAGCGCCTGCGCTGACCCCCGCCACCGTTGTGTGACGCCGGTCATAGACAGGCGGGTGCGCTGAGCGCTAGCGTCCGAAGCATCCACGGAAAGGATGCTCGCGATGTCCACTTCTCAGCCTTCGGGTTTCGCCGCCTTCTCGCTCAACGGCAAGGACATGACCGGCTCGGTGATCAACAGCGTGCGCGTCGCGCTCGGGATCAGCGGCACGGTGGCGCTGATCATCGGCGTCATCATCGTGTTCTGGCCGAAGACCGCCGCGGTCGGCCTCACCATCCTGATCGCCATCTCCCTGCTCGTGTCGGGCCTGGCGTACCTCAGCATCGGGATCTTCGCCAAGGGCCTCAGCGGAGGCTCGCGAGCGCTCGACATCGTGTTCGGCGTGCTGCTCGTGATCGGCGCGATCATCGCCTTCGCGAACCTCAGCGGCACGACCGCCTTCCTGGCCGTGTTCATCGGCATCCTGGTCGGCATCGCGTGGATCGTGGAGGGCGCGGTCACCCTGGCTCAGCTGGGGGACTCCCCGTCGCGCGGCTGGGCGGTCTTCTTCGGCATCCTGAGCATCATCGCCGGCATCGTGCTGCTCTTCACCCCGCTGTGGGGGATCGTGGTGCTGTTCGTGCTCACCGGCATCAGCCTGATCGTGCTCGGCATCATCCAGATCATCCGGGCGATCACGTTCGGCCGCGGGGTCGCGACCCCCTCCTCGCCGGCCGTCTAGCGACGGTTCTCCCGGCGACTCAGGCGGCGGCGCCGACCGCTTCGGCGTACGTGTGCGTGCGGCCGATCGGGCACCAGCAGCCGACCAGGATCTCCTCGTGCGTGAGGGTGCTCTCGTAGACCTCCACGTGGAAGTCGAGCGGGTTGCCCAGCTCCTCTTCGATGGTGGTCGGCCCGGTCGTCGCGGTCTTCGTCATGGCTCGTCCTCTCTCGACGGAGGGATGCACCCCTCCACGAAGTGAGACGACGGTTCGGGCGATCCATGACGCGAACTGAAGCGAATCGGTTCGTCCGCCGTGCGCGAGGCAGTCGCGACGGGCCGCGCTCCGTGAGGGACCACGGGCCGGCCCGTCGACGACGGCGGCCGCTCCGCATTCGGGTTGTCGGAGCGGAACCGGGGCGAGTGGGGGCGCTGCGCGCCTCGGCCACCCGGAAAGAAGAGAGCCCCCAGGGGATGCCGACTGCTCCGTGTCGGGTTGAGACGTCATCGCTGTTCGGATTTCGTATCCACATCGCGGCGGCATCCCCGGGCTGAGACCACGCTATGGCCCCGCGGGCCGTGTCCTCAATCTGGAGGACAGAAACCGTCAATGGTTGACAGTGGACCCTGCGGTCTACCGTTCGTTTCGGCTGAAGAGATCCTCATGCGACACGGGCGTGTGGAGCAGCCGGCCCTCGGACGCGAAGCCGTGGCGCTCGTACGCGACGACGGCCCGCGGGCTCGAGTGCACGGTGACGCGTTCGAGCCCGTGCTCCGCGGCGCGTGCCAGGACGGCGTCGACGAGCCGGCCCCCGATCCCCCGCCCGCGCAGCCGCGGCACGACGTACGCGCACTGGAGATCGCCCGACGCGCGGTCGAAGGAGCGGGCGCTCGGCACCCGGGCCGTGCGAGCGAGCCAGGTCATCCCGATCACCACGCCGTCCGCGACGGCCACGAAGCACTCGTGCGTGGCCTGGTTGGCCGCCGCCCACTCGGAGAATCGCGCCGCGAACACCTCGCGCATATCGTCCGGCTCGCCGCCGAACTCAAGGAGGGAGTCCCAGCGCAGGCCGCCGGCCTCCGCCCACTCGTCCGGCCCGGCGGGATGCACGTCGACGTCGCTCATCCCGACACCCTACGACGGGCGGACGCCGCAGTGGCGCTGCGGGTCAGCGCTGCGACGGGACGCTACGCGCGGCCGCGGTTGCGGCGGCGCACATCCCGGGGCGCGCGGCCGCCGAGGAACGACTTGCCCGGATCGACCAGGAACCCCTGGCGCAGCGCCTCCCGGCCCACCAGCATCCGGAAGCCCATCTGGTCGCGGTTGCTCAGCGTGGTCTCGGCCTGCACGGTGCGTCCCGCGAGAGCGAGGTCGAGGAGGACGACGATCCGCTCCTCGGTGTGGCCCGAGGAGCTGCGCACGACGCGGCGGTCGTGGATGTCGCACTCGACCGCGATCGCATCCGCGTCGGAGTCCTGCCACGGGTGCACCGTGAACCGCACCCGGTTGCCGTCGAGCTCCTCGATGTCGAAGGTGTGGAGGGCCGAACTGCGGGCGCCCGTGTCGATCTTGACCTTGATCCACGGCACGCCGATGCCGGGAAGCCCCACCCACTCACGCCAGCCGACCGCCACGGTGTTTGAATGGAGGTCGTCAGCCATTCCCCCATCTTGGCAGGAGCACCGGTGAAACTCGCCATCCTCTCGCGCGCCCCGCACGCCTACTCGACGCAACGGCTCCGCGCGGCAGCGCTGCAACGCGGCCACCGGGTGAAGGTGCTCAACACCCTGCGCTTCGCGATCGATCTCTCGGGCGACGAGCCCGATCTGCAGTATCGCGGCAAGCTCCTCTCGGACTACGACGCCATCCTGCCCCGCATCGGCAACTCGATCACCTACTTCGGCACGGCCGTGGTGCGCCAGTTCGAGCAGATGGACGTCTACACGCCGAACACCGCCAACGGGATCACCAACTCCCGCGACAAGCTGCGGGCCAGCCAGATCCTCTCCCGCCACAACATCCAGATGCCGGCCACGACGTTCGTCAACAACCGCAACGACGTGCGCCGCGCCATCGAGCAGGTGGGCGGCGCCCCGGTCGTCATCAAGCTGCTCGAGGGCACGCAGGGCATCGGCGTGATCCTCGCGCCCGAGGTGAAGATCGCCGAGTCGATCATCGAGACGCTGCACTCGACGAAGCAGAACGTGCTCATCCAGAGCTTCATCCGCGAGAGCCGCGGGCGCGACATCCGAGCCCTCGTGGTCGGCGACCGGGTCGTCGCGGCGATGCGGCGCATCGCGAACGGCGACGAGTTCCGCTCCAACGTGCACCGCGGCGGCACGGTGGAGAAGGTGGAGCTGACGCCCGAGTACGAGCAGGCGGCCGTCCGCTCGGCGCAGATCATGGGCCTGCGCGTCGCGGGCGTCGACATGCTCGAGGGCAACGACGGCCCTCTCGTGATGGAGGTCAACTCGTCCCCCGGGCTCGAGGGCATCGAGCGCGCGACCGGCCTCGACGTCGCCGGCGCGATCATCGACTTCATCGACAACCAGGTCGCCTTCCCCGAGATCGACGTGCGTCAGCGCCTGACCGTCTCGACCGGCTACGGCGTCGCCGAGCTGCTCGTGCACACCAACGCGGACCTCGTCGGCAAGACGATCAAGGAGTCCGGGCTGTGGGACCGCGACATCACGGTGCTGACCGTGCACCGCGGCAGCTCCGTCATCCCGAACCCGCGCAGCGGCGTGCTGCTGGAGCCCGGCGACCGCCTCCTCTGCTTCGGCAAGCTGGAGGAGATGCGCTCGATGATCCCCGACCGCCGCAAGCGCCGCGCGAAGGTCCGCAAGCTGCCCAAGGAGCCGTTGCCCGAGACCGAAGCCGCGTCGTGAGAGGCGTCAGGCGCCGTCCCACCAGCGGAGGACGCGCAGCGCCCGCAGCGTGATCCAACGGCTCGGGTGTCCCTCCCCCTCGCCCCAGTCGTTCCATGCTGGGCCCTCGTGGTGGTTCTCGAGCCGCCAGAGGCCGCGCTCGTCGGCTTTGCCGCGCAACAGGTCGACCGCGTCGGCGAGGCGCGGATCGCGCCGGTCGACGGTGCGGAAATGCTCCAGCCCGCGCAGCACGTCGTGGTACCAGCGCACGGGATACGACAGCATCGTCATGCGCGGATCGGCGACGGCCCCCGTGGACCGGCGGCGATAGAGCCCGCGCTCGAGCAGGTACTCCTCGCCGGAGGCGAGCGCCTCGGCGACCGCGGGGTCGGCGCGGCCGGTGCCCCGCCAGGCGGCGAGGCCCTCGACCACGCAGATGGTCGAGTGGAACGACGAGACCCGGGCGCCGTACTCGGCCCAGCAGTTCCACGCGCCGTCGGCGAGGCGACCGTCGACGAGGGTGGCGGCGATGCGGGAGCCGTCCTCGCCGAAGTAGGCGGCCGCGGCGAGCGCCATCCCGTTGATGCAGGGCTCCACCTCGCCGTCGAAGTAGCGCTCGCCCGCATGCTCCCAGCGCACGTTCTCGCGGACGCGCGCGATCGCCTCCCGCACCTCCGGAGCGGCCGGGTCGACGCCGAAGTCGGCCAGCTGCTGGAGGACGAAGTGCGTGGCCGTCCAGGCGTCGAAGAACGGACGGCTCTCGTCGACCCAGCCGGGGCGGTAGGTGCCGCCGTCCCAGCGGCCGTCCGCATCCTGCGCAGCGAGGAGCTCGGCACCCCAGCCCTCGAGGGCGACGCGCGAACGCTCGGTCGCCACCTCCTCATCGGTCGCGTCCGTCAGGTCACGCAGGGCCTGCCAGCGGAGGGCCGGGTCGGCGTCGAGCAGCCAGTCGATGGCGGTCATGGCCGACATGGTACTCAGCCCGCGGACATTCGTGCCGAATGTCGGGAAACGGCGCCGCATTCGCCACATTCGGCGCGAATGCTGCGGGCGGGAGGAGGCGCGGCCGCGCTACCGCCGGGCGTTCTCGACGTCGAGGGCCGAGTACACGGCGCCCCCGCACTCCGTGCACGTGCCGCCCGCGGTCAGCTTGAGGGTGTCGCCGACCGTGCGGCCGATCACGACGATGCGGCCGCCGCAGCGCGGGCACGGCACGACGAGCGGCATGCTCGCGGGCATGCCACCGGGCGTCGAAGCGGGAGGCATGTGTGCCACTGTCGTCCCTCCCCGTGCCGTCGCGCAAGTCGGCATCGGGATTTTCTCCGTTTTCGTTGCCGCGACCCGCGCGCGTCCGGCAAGCTCGACAGACCACGACGACCCCGACCACGGAGGATGACGATGTCGTTCCAGGCGTATCTCGACAACATCGAGGCGAAGACGGGGCTCACCCCGCGGCAGTTCATCGAGCTGGCCCACGAGCGCGGGCTCGACGCACCGGGCACGAAGGCCGGCGACATCCTCGCGTGGCTCAAGGACGACTACGACCTCGGCCGCGGCCACGGGATGGCGCTGGTCCACGTGATCACCAAGGGCCCGCAGATCAGCAGCAAGCACGTCGGGACCGAGGGCACCCACTCCGACGAGTCCGAGACGCTGTGGCTCGACGGCGCCGCCACCAAGCCGAGCTGACGCGCTACTCGCCCGCCCAGACTCCGTAACGCACCCGCTGCAGCGGCCACTCCGACGCCAGCCAGCGCGGCACCGCCGTCGCCAGCTCGGCCTCCAGCGGACCGCCGGCCTCGGCATCCACGACCCACCAGCTCACGACCGCATCGTGCGCCTCGTCGTCCGCCTGATCGATGTAGACGCACCCGAGCAGACGGGTCTCGGCGTCGTCGAAGAGGGCGTAGTTGAACGACTCGTTCGTGCGCATCTCGGCGGCGTGGTGCTCGAGGTCCTCGAGGTCCTGCTCGCGCGTCATGCCCTCGGGCGGCCAGCCCCAGTGCTCGCCGTAGATCGCGAACAGCCGCTCGCGGGAACCCATCACCGCGGCCAGGTCGAGGTCGACGTCGCCGGGCGCGATCGGCCGCAGATGGTGGGTGGAGCCGACCTCCGCTCGCGGCGGGTGCTCGAAGGTGCGGGGAAGCCAGGGCATGCGCGTCCTCTTCTCGTCGTCGAGTGGATCCGTGGGGCGATCCCGTTCGGGGACAGGATGCCACGGATCCCCGGCGGATATCATGGCCGGATGACGGACGAGGAGGCTGCCGTCGCCACCCCGCACCGGCCGGCGACCCTCAAGGACATCGCCGCGCTCGCGGGCGTCTCGATCGCCACCGCCTCCAAAGCGCTCAACGGGCGGGAGCACGTGCGCGAGGAGACCCGCCAGCGCGTCCAGCGGGCGGCCGAGCAGCTCCACTTCTCGCCGAACACACTCGCGCAGGGGCTCTTCGCCGGGCGCACCGGCACGGTCGGGCTCATCACGAGCGACCTCGACGGCCGGTTCTCCATCCCCATCCTGATGGGCGCGGAGGACGCCTTCGGCGCAGGGAGCATGTCGGTGTTCCTGTGCGACGCGCGGGGGGACGCGATCCGCGAGCAGCACCACCTGCGGGCCCTGCTGTCGCGGCGGGTGGACGGGATCATCGTGCTCGGCGACTCCGCCAACCCGCGCGATTCCATCGGCCACGACCTCCCGGTGCCCGTCGTCTACGCGTACGCACCCTCGACCGACCCCGGTGACGTCTCCGTCGTGAGCGACAACCTCGGCGCGGGTCGCATGGCCGCCGAGCACCTGCTCGCCTGCGGCCGCTCGCGCATCGCCTACATCTCGGGCGACGTGACGTACGAGGTCGCCCGGGAGCGGGTCGCCGGCGCGGCCGCGGTGCTCGGCGAGGCGGGCCTGCAGCTCCTCGGGGGCGAAGCGCTCTACGGCGCGTGGAGCGAGGTCTGGGGGCGGGGTGCCGCCCGCACGGTGCTCACGCGCTTTCCGGAGGTCGACGCCATCCTCTGCGGGTCCGACCAGATCGCCCGCGGGGTGCTGGACGTGCTGCACGAGACGGGCCGGACGGTTCCGGACGACATCGCGGTGATCGGGCACGACAACTGGGAGCCGCTGGCGACCCAGTCGCGGCCTCCGCTGACCACGATCGACATGGAACTGCAGGAGGTCGGCCGGGTCGCCGCGCAGCTGCTCGTCGAGGCGATCGACGGTCGCCCCGGGAGCGGGTCGCACCGGGTGGCGTGCCGGCTCGTGACCCGCGACTCCACCGCACCCGCGGGCTGAGCTGCTCGGGCCGGATCAGGCGAGCAGCCGCTGCCAGTCGGCGGGGACGCGCTCGGCGGGGCCGGGAGTGGACTGGTCGAGCGGGTGGCTGTGCGGCGCGGCGAGCTCGGGGCCGCCGATGAAGCGGTCGGTGACGTAGTCCCAGAACCAGTCCTCGCCGGGCTCGAAGCTCTGGATCACCCGGTGCCCGGACTCCCGTGCGTGCGCGGTCGCGTGCTTGCCGAGCGACTGGTCGCAGCATCCGATGTGCCCGCACTCCGCGCAGCGGCGGAGGTGGAACCACCAGGAGCCGTCGCGCGTGCACTCCACGCAGCCGGGGCCGGAGGGCGGAACGGCAGGGTCGATGCCGTTGCGGCTGGTGTCGGTCATGGTTCCTCCTCGAGGTGCGGGCAGCGCGAGCAGGTCCTCCGCCACATGCCGAAGCTACAACGGTCGCGGCGTTCGCGGCAGAGCGGGATGTCGACAGCGGTTGCGACGAATGTCGAGTCGCGTGTCCCGGTGCTATGGTGCCGAAATGGCCCGACGACGTGAATTCGACGAGCAGACGCTCCTCGACGCCGCGACCGATGTCTTCTGGAGCCGCGGCTACGCCGCCACCGCGCTGAGCGACATCGCCGCCGCCAGCGGCGTCGGCACCAGCAGCATCTACGCCGCCTACGGCAGCAAGTGGGGTCTCTTCCTCGCCGCGTTCGAGCGCTACTGCGCTGACCGCGTCGCCATCGTGCGCGCCGCGGTCGCGAACGGCGACGGCACCCGCCGCGACGTCGCCGAGCGGATGCTCGCCGCCATCGTGGACGACTGCGCCGGGCAGCCCGACCGGCGCGGCTGCCTCATGCTGAACAGCATCGGCGAGCTCGCCGCCGACCATCCCGACGTCACGCGCATCAGCAGCGAGACGGTGGACGCGATGGAGGCCGCTGTGCGCGAGCGCCTGCCGCAGGATCCCTCCGCCGACAGCCTCGCGGCGCACATCGTCGCGCTCTCGCAGGGCCTCATCCAGCTCAGCCGGCTCGGCGTCAGCGAGCGGCGCCTCCGCAGCACGGCCCGGGCCGCCACCGAGGCGATCCCGGCGTAACCCCTGCCGACATTTGTGCCGAATGTCGCCTTTCGCCGCCCTATTCGCGACATTCGGTCCAAATGTGCGGACGCCGTTTTCGACAGTTGTCGAAGCGGGATGCGACGAACAGGGCTGCCGCGCCCCGTCGGCGCGGGCCTACGCTCCTGCTGTACGCACCGCATCGGAAGCCCGGAGCAGCGCCCGGGAGACAAGGGGTCGCAATGTCGGAGTCCAGGCACGTCGCGCAGCTGATCGGCGGCGAAGGCGTCTTCGAGAACGAGTTCGGCAGCATCACCCAGGTGACGTCGAGCTCCCTGCCCATCCTGACCGGGCTCTCGGTCAAGCGGATCACCCTGGCGCCGGGCGCCGTGCGCGAACCGCAGTGGAACGTCAACGCCAACCAGATCGCCTACGTGGTCAAGGGCACCGTGCTCGTCTCCACCCTCGGCAACGGCGACTCGTTCTCCACCTTCGTCGTGCAGACCGGCCAGATGTACCACGTCGAGTCAGGAGCGGTCTATCACATCGAGAACGTCGGGGACGGGGAGGCCGAGATCATCGCCGCGCTCCGCACCGACCGCCCGCAGCACTTCTCGCTGCAAGACAGCGTCAATGCGATGTCCGACGCGGTGCTCGGCAACACCTACGACCTCCCCTCGGCCGCGTTCGCCGCCTTCGACCGCCAGCACTCCTCGCAGATCGTGCACCGCGACGGCCCCGCGCGCATCCCGGACACCGCCGGCCTCCCCAACGCCCGCCTCTTCGACATAGAAGGCCAGAACGCGCCCCTGTCGTACGAGTGGGGCAAGGCCCGTCTCGCCCGCAAGCAGTTCTGGGCCGCGCTCGACGACCTCTCGATGTACGAGCTGCTGATCGGCGGCAACGGGATGCGCGAACCGCACTGGCACCCCGTCACCGGCGAGCTCGGGTACGTGCAGAGCGGCCACGCCCGCATGACCGTGCTCGACCCCGACGGGACCCTCGACACCTACGAGCTGCACCCCGGCGAGGCCTACTTCGTGCCCCGCGCCTACCCCCACCACATCGAGGCGCTCGGCGACGAGGGCATCCGCTTCCTCATCTTCTTCGACCAGCCCACCCCCGGCGACGTCGGCTACCGCGCCACCGCCTCCGCCTTCTCGCGCGAGGTGCTCTCGGCGGCCTTCAAGGTGCCGGAGCGGGACCTGCCGACCTTCCCGTTCACGCCGGTCGACCCGCTGATCGTGGCGCGGTCGAACCCGCGGGATCCGGTGGAGGGGGAGGGCTGAGGGCGGCTAGACCCTCGGCGGAAGTCCCGCTCGGAGGAAACGGGCGTGAGCCCTGTGGCTGCGACCGAGCCACCGCCCCAGGTGGTCCCCCTCGCTCGCATTTCGAAGGTACTTCGATGCCACAGGGCTCCCCCGTGTCCCCCTGTACCCGCCGCTCGCGCGCCGGATTGCTGTCAAGCAAAGCGCATCGCCGCAATCCGAGCATCCGCATTCGGTCGAATTGCGTGAGCGGACGGCGCACTTTACGTAGACCGTGCAGTCTAGCTACGAGGTTGGGCGTCCGTCGTGCGAATCAACCGGGCGAAATCGCGCACCGATGCTGCATCGCTCTTTGAAAGCTCAATCGGAGTTCTGCCTGCTCCGGGCATTGCTGCACCCCAATCAAGTAACAGCGCACCGGAGCAATACGTCAGAACCAGCCGGATAGTCACTACGAGACGCCCTGCCGTCGCTCAATTCTGTTGCGGGTGCGGGTATTCGTCGCCAATTTCAACGCTCGAGAAGGTTGACTCATCGACGACGATTTGGCGTTCGCCTTTGGCTGTGGCGACGGTAAGGACGAAGCTTGCCGACGACACCGCGAGCGGGCGCACCGGGTAGGTCCCAAGTGGCGCGCCTCCCAGGGTCCCGGATTCTTGAGCGAAGCGCTTGTTCGTGACAATTCCTGTCAGTCCTGGCGAAGGCAAAGCTCGGCGTCGGAGGACTTCCATTCGCCAGATCATCGCACCGGCAAAGACAGCAAACACTGCAAGTATCAGGCCGACATAAATCACGTGGATACCTCGTCTCCATCTGATGCGACGCCAAGGCACCCCGCCGAACCCAGCTAAAGCGCCGATTCTGTTTTCGCCAGCCCAACCCCATAACAAGGTGCCCAGAAGAACTGTGCACAGTCCCGTTGCTCCGATCAAAGCAAGCACCAGTCCAAAAGTGCCGGAGCGGCGGCGTACCCATCTCGAGAGAGATGTCCGAGTCACAGTAGCCAGCAGATCGACGCCGAAAGACGAATCCACATTCCCCGCTCCGCCCATAACCAAGTCTCCGGGAGCGATGACTTCGACGGCGAAGCGCGCCGAGTGTCTCGCTCACTCGGCGCGCTGCAACACCATGTGCGCGTCGGCAGACCAACGTTGTTGGAGGTTGTCGGTGAACGCGATCGAAAGCACCCGGTAGCCCTCCGTACGCGTATACGGCCGAAGGTTCCGGCAATGCTCACTCGCCTCGATAGCGAATTCCCACTCACCGTCCTTGAGGTATTCGACGAAGAAATCACCCGGTGGCAGCACCGCGAAATGGATGGCATTCGATGCCTGCTTCTTGTGAATCTTGACGATGACCGTGACCTCGTGAAAGGTGGACCCCGAGCGGTTGCTGACAACCACCCCATACACGAGCGGGGACGCGCCCCGATCGGACACCGCCCACGCAGACAGTTTCGACGCCTGAGCTTTCGCCTCGCGATTCTCCTCAGCCCGACGGCGACGACGATCAACCATGAGCTGCGCGCCAGCGAATCCCACCGCTGCAGTCGTCACCCACGTCGGGATGTCCCCCGCCCACTCAGGCCAGATCACTGTGTCTCCTCGATTTCTACTGATTGGCTTCGATTTCCCGATGGTGCCGACAGGAACCCCGCATCGGCGATGAGCAAGCGCCACATCGGCCCTAACGAGGGACGTTTCGCAAAGCCTGCTGCACTCATCAAACGGACCCATCCGTGTCGGGGACCGATAGGCAGGCTCGGACGCCATCGGACAACTGCTGCTGGTCTTTCTGCGACATCGGCCCGATCCTGTACCAGGACGGCGCCAGGGGACACAGCCTCATTTCGACATCGTCGATCCTGAGGGTCACGGTCGGCCAGTTCCGCATCCCCACGAAATACTCGCCCTTTCCGACCGATGCGATCCGGGTGGACGGAATGGCCCAGAGCTGCGTTGCTCGCAGATTCCCGTCCCAGATCTGGAACTCGGACGCACTGAGCAACCCCGTCACATTCCGCGGATCGAAGCACGTAGAGCGCGATCACTCCGACACCAACTATGGGGGTGCTGAAACGAACCTTGCGACGACTCATCTAGATTTCGCGAGCTTGGCCCTGCACCGACGCCTCCTGGACCAATAGTCCAGCACGGTCCAAGCCGCGGATCCACGAAAACAGATCGCCAGTGCAATCGAAACCAACGAGCGAGAAGCGAGCCCCCTGCTTTCCCGTTCTTCCGGGCAGTAGATCCTGCCACTCCCATATCTCATTCGCCTTCAACTCAACCCCACCTTTCGCGACCCCAAAGGATCAGAACACCTGTCTTCGTCCTGCTTGCGGCGACGATCCCCATTGCCGTCGAAGGCGTTGAATTCGCGACGGCATCAGCGCTGCGTCAGCGACCAAGAGGCCGCCAAGAAGGAGAAAGAAGACGTACGTAAAAAAGGTGCCCAGCGCGGCGGTGCCGAGCAAAAGGAAAGTGAAGTAAAGAATTCCCGCCCACGCCCGCGACAAGTAGTAGTTGTGAACGCCAAGGATTCCGCCCGCGATGAGAAGAACGTAACCCACAGCAGTCGAATAGCGTCGCGAAGCGCCTGATTCGAGCTTCAGTAGAGGTTTCAATCGCCATACAAGAAGCGACGCCAGAATGTACACGACCGCTGTTGGGATCGCGCGCCAGCCCAAGAGGAGAATCGCTAGGACGCTGAGGATGACGAGGATGAGAGCGAGAGTTACTGCTCTGCCGCTCCTCGCAACCAACTCACAGACAATCGCGATCGGCAGAGCGACCAACACGCCCGCTGAAAACGCACACCCCAACACGATTGGGACAATCAGGATGATCGCTTTGAGGTTGATGCTGCCCAGAACCGAGTTCCAGTCCAATACCACGAGTGTGATCGCCAGGCCCGCCGCATGTAGGGTGGCGGCCGCGATGAGCCCCCAGATGGCGAGGTTGAGGATCGCCACCTCCCGAGCGGATGCTGTAGGAGTTTGAGTTTTTTGCACGATTAGCTCCTCCAACGGGCCAACTGGTCCGCCCACAACTTATATTCGGCATCCTGCCAGCCGTATAGCGAATCGAGGAAAGATGCCACATCTTGCGAATCGAGATTGAGACAAGCACCGCCACCGACGGGCAACGAAGTCCCGCAGAGCACTAGACCAGGAACGACACCAATCCCATCCACCACAACGTCGATGAAGGCTATCCACGCGTCTCCACACAACTTGTTGCACTCAAGCCAGAGGCGCGCCCGTTGCTCAGAGTCTTTGAGATTCTTCGCGTCGACGCACTGTGGGCTCACGTATGGGCTGATATACCGCACCTTGCCTTCGGGGCACCCATGAGTGTCTGGTAGGTCGTTCTTGTCATTCGGCCCGTTCGATGTCGGCTTGCTCGGATTCGACGATGTGCTCGGCGGGTTAGAAGGCGGCATGTTCACGTTCGCCGACGCTTGGTGCGGCGGAGCCCCACATCCGAGCGGGAGCGCGTCGGTGCTGCCCCGCTTCGCGCAGAGATGCCCGTCGGGGTCCCAGTTGGTGATCGGGTTGGTGAACGCGTACTGGTACCGGGCCAGCGACTTCGGCTGCGTCAGCAGCCCCCGCCACGTGTCCGGGCTCGTCCACGTCCCCGTCGCCACGTCATAGCTGCGGGCGAACGTGTGGATCAGGCTCTGCGTCGCATCCTGAGCGTGACCGGTGTAACTCTCCGGAGCCGACCAACCACCCGTTTCGAAGTCCTGGGCACCCCAATCGTCATACGACGCCAGCTGGGTGATCGACCCACCTGTGACGCCGGCGATCGTCGAGCCCAGCCCATCCAACAGATCCCAGGTCGCCTCCCCGGATGCGGTGACGTGCTCGGCCAGGGAGCCAGCCGCATCCCGCACCAGCGTCGTTGTGCCCTGCGTCGAACTCGTCGACTGGATCAGAGAAGTGCCCGCGTAGACGTTCGAAGTCGTCTCCGTGCCGTACTTCGTTTCATCAGCACTCGACGCCTGACGGCCGAGACCGTCATACGCATACGACGTCGACCGGCCGTCACGAGTCACCTGTGTCGCCTGCCCGGACGGGTTGAACGAGAACGACGTCCCCACACCGGCCACCGACTGCGACACCCGATTCCCAGCACCGTCATACGAATACGACGCCACACCACCGGACACCCCACGACCCGAACCGGACGTGACCGACTGCGTCAGCTGGTTCGCGTTGTTGAACGACGCATTCTGGGAGAAGTTGCCGTCTTTCGCGGCCGTACGCGTCCACCCGGTCCGGTTGCCCGCCGGGTCGTAGCTGTAGGTGTTCTTCTCGCCGGAGGTCGTCTTCGAGGAGGTCAAGCGGTCCAGACCGTCGTAACCGTAACTGGTGGACGCCACCTTCGCGGGCGGCACCTCGGCCGACGGCACGCCAGGCGCCGGCCTCGACGGCTGCCCCGAGCTGTCCGTCACGGACGCGACCGGCGGCGCCGGGGTGATCGTCCGGGTCGCCTTCGTCACGTTGCCGTCCGGGTCGTACCCGTACTGGTAGCGGAGCGCGCCGCCGTCAGCCACCGGGTTCTCCGGCGTCGGGACGGTGCGGCCGTTCAGGTAGGTGTTGGTGTGCTTGCACATGCCGCTCTCGCCGGCGGCGGGCGCGGACCGCGTGCTGAGGTAGCCGGCGACCGTCGCACACTTCTCCGCCTGCACGTCGCTCGCGGCGAACGCAGCAGGCTTCGGAGACGGTGACGGCGATGCGGGCGCGGCCGCCGCAGGCGTGGTGTGGAGGACATCGACGACACGGTTCACGGCGTCGTACGCGTAGCTCGTCGCGACGCCGGTCGAGCGGGCGAGGTCGGTGAGGTTACCCGCAGCATCCCACGCATAGGTGAGACCACCCCACGGCGAGGTCTGCGAGGTGACCTTGCCCGCGGCGTCGTAGGTGTAATCGAGCTTCTGCCCGGTCGGCAGCGTCATCGACGCGACCTGGCCGGCCTTGTCGTACGCCGTGTTCAGATGGCCACCCCGCTGGTCGATCTGGGAGGTCGTGCGCCCGTCCTTGTCGTACGTCCAGCCGGAGACGCCGGTGGGATCGACGCCACGACTCCCAGCACCCAACGAACACGACCGCCTGCACGCCCCCGAGAATTCACGAGCGTCAGCCTGGCGGAGCCGGAGGACGCGCTCGATGCAGATCGGAAGGGTTCAGTACCTATCGGTATGGAATTGAGTAGACCGGACCTTCTAGGTCAGTACGGCGCTGGCCCAGCGGGCTGTTACCGCATCCGCGCACAGCCCCGGAACGCAGCAGCCCCGCAACCCCTAGCTCTCCGGGATCCAGATGCGCATCGTCGAGGGGCCGCGTTCGGCCCACTCGTTGTACGGCACGAGGGCGACGTCGGCGGGTTCGGCGGCGGAGCCGGCGGGGGCCGTCGCGTAGGGCCACGGGCCGTCGCCGGAGACGCGGTGCGCGAGGCGGACGAGCACCCGGCCGTCGGCGTCGCGCGGGGCGACCTCCGCATCCAGCACGGCGTCGTCCACGCCCTCCCAGCCGGCCGGGAGGTCGACCGACTCGAGCGCGTAGACGACGGGGCCGCGCTCGACGGCGAGGCTGCCGCGCACGGCGTCGATGCGGGGGTCGGCGCGCACGAAGTGCGGGGCGACGGGCAGGTCGAGGGTCACGACGTCGCCGGCCCGGTAGGCGCGGCGGACCTCGGCGTAGCCGGGAGCGACCTCCCGCGTCTCTCCGTCGACGGTGAGCGTGGCGCCGGTCGCCCAGGCGGGCACGCGGAGCTGCAGCGTCCAGGGCGCGGTCGCGTCGTTCTCGACGGTGACGGCGATGCGGCCGTCGGCCGGGTACTCGGTCGCGACGGTGAGCGCGACCTCCTGGCCGGTGCCGAGCACGGTGCGGATGCGCGCCGGGGCGTACTGGTGGAGCTGCAGCGAGCCGTCGTGGCCGGCGGTCGCCAGGTAGGCGTCGAGGCTGGCCAGCGTGCGCGCCACGTTGGGCGGGCAGCAGGAGACCTCGAACCAGGGCGCGCGCAGGGAGGCCTCGGCGCGCGGGGAGACGACGTCGGGGTCGGCGGCCTCGCCGGGGGTGCGGCGGTGGAGGGTGTTCGCGTAGTAGAAGGCGGTGCCGTCGGCGGACGGGGAGGTCGCGACCACGTTGTAGAGGGTGCGCTCGACGAGGTCGGCGTAGGCCGCATCCCCTTCGGCGAGCAGCATCCGCCAGCTGAACTGCACGGATGCGATGCCCGCGCAGGTCTCGGAGTACGCCCGGTCGGAGGGCAGCTCGAAGTCGTCGCCGAACGCCTCGTCCTGGTGGTGCGATCCCTGGCCGCCCGTCACGTAGGTGCGACGGGCGACGGTGTTCGCCCACTGGCGCCGCAGCGCAGCCGAGAGCTCGGCGTCTCCGGTCTCGGCCGCGACGTCGGCGGCACCGGAGGCGAGGTAGTTGGCGCGCACGGCATGGCCGCGCATGACGTCGGCCTCCCGCACCGGGATGTCGTCCTGGTAGTAGGAGCGGCCCCATTCGATGTCGCGCAGCACCCCCGTGCCGCGGCGCTCGACGAACAGGCGGGCCTGCTCGATGTAGCGGCGCTCGCCGGTCACGCGCCCGAGCTCGACGAGCGCGGTCTCGACCTCCGCGTGCCCGCAGACCGAGGGGATGCCGTCGGGGCCGAACACGTCGCAGACGAGGTCGGCGAGGCGGGTGGCGACGCCGAGGAGGCCGTCGTCCGACCCCGGACGCGTGCGCTCGCGGGCGACGGCCGCCTGGAAGAGGTGACCGGCGCAGTAGAGTTCGTGCCCCCATTCGAGATCGGACCAGCGGGCCCCCTGCCCGGGGCGGCCGAAATTGGTGTCGAGATAGCCGTCGGCCTCCTGAGCGGCGGCGACGCGGGCGACGGTGCGGCGGAAGCGGGCCTCCAGTTCCGGGTCGTCGTCGCGGCCGAGCTGCCAGGCGACGGCCTCGAGGTACTTGTAGACCTCGGAGTCGGCGAACTCGCGACCGCGACGGCCCGCGGGGAGCGCTCCGCTCGCCGCCAGGTCGAAGTTGCCCAGCCAGCCCTCGCGCTCGAGCCAGTGCGCGATGTGGGCGAGGGTCGCCGTCGCGTTCACACGCTGCCGGTCGGCCCAATGGCCATCGGTGATGCGCACCTCCCCCAGCCCGAGCGGGCGCAGCCGTCCCGTCGACGGGACCGCCGGGGCGATGGGAAGCGTGGCGGTGGTGGTCTGATCGAAGGTCATGGTCATCCCTTGAAAGCGCCGGACAGGAAGCCGCGCACGTAGTGTCGTTGCAGGAGCAGGAAGAGCAGCACGCACGGCAGCGCGAGCACGATCACGCCGGCCTCGGTAGCGCCGTAATCCACGACGCCCTGCACCTGACCGCGGAGGTTCGAGACCGCCAGCGGCAGCGTCATCCGGTTGGAGTCGTTGATCAGGATGAGCGGCGCGATGAAGTCGTTCCACGCGGCCAGGAAGGCGAACAGGCCGACGGTGATGAGCCCCGGCTTCACGGCCGGCAGCAGCACCCGCCAGAGCGCCCCGAAGGTGGAGCAGCCGTCGACCATCGCGGCCTCGTCCATCTCCTTCGGGATGGACTCGAACGAGATGCGCATCATGAAGGTCGCGAACGGCAGCTGGAACATGGTCAGCACCAGGGCGACCCCGACGAGCGAGTTCGACAGGCCGACGAGGTTCAGCAGCACGTAGAGCGGGATGAGCAGCGTCGCGTACGGCACCATCAGGATGGCCAGCGTGGCCATGAAGAGCACGTTGCGGCCCGGGAACCGGAACCGTGCGAACGCGTAGCCGCCGAACAGGGACACGAGGAGCGTGAGCAGCACGGTCAGCAGCGACACGAACAGCGAGTTGCCGATGTAGACCCAGATGCCGGCCTGGTAGTTGGCGAGGGAGGCGTAGTTGCCCAGGCCCCATCCCTCGGTCTGGCTGGTGCCGGCCCGCGGCGCGAGCGACGAGACCGCCGTCCAGATCAGCGGGTACAGGAAGATGAGGGCGAGGCCGCCGGTCAGCACCCAGTACGGGGTGCGGGTGGCGATGCCGAGCAGCCGGGTGGGCTTGCGGCGGCGGGCGGAGCCGCGGGTGTCGGCTCGCGTCGCGGAACCGCGGCCGGACTCCGTCTGGCGCGCGAGGGTGTCGGCGCTCACAGGGCGTCCTCCTTCTGGCCGAACGCGCGGATCTGCGCGATGTTCACGATGATGAGGGCGACCAGCACGATGACCGAGAGGGCGCCGGCGACGCCGAGGTTGTTCGGCCCCTGGAAGGCGACGCTGTAGATCAGCTGCACGACGGTGATCGTGCTGTTGTCGGGGCCGCCCTTGGTCAGGATGTAGAACTGCTCGAACGCGAGCAGCGAGCCGGTCACGCACAGCACGGTGGTGAGGGCGAGCGTCGGCTTCAGCAGGGGCAGGGTGACGCCGCGGAAGGTCTGCCAGCGGCTCGCGCCGTCGATGCGGGCGGCCTCGTAGACCTCCTCCGGGATGCCCTGCAGGCCGACGAGCATCAGCAGCATGTAGAAGCCGGCGTAACGCCAGACGATGAGGAACACGGTCGACCAGAGCGCACCCTCCGGTGTGCCGAGGAAGGTGAAGCCCCACGCCTTCATCAGGTCGGCGAAGGGGCCGGCGATCGGCGAGTACAGCACGTAGAAGAGGAGCGACGCCGACGCGAGGCCGAGGGCGCTCGGGATGAGGATGGCCGTGCGCAGGAAGCCCTTCCAGCGCGACGACTCCTGCACCAGCATCGCGAGCCCGAGGGCCAGGCCGAGCAGGATGACCGTCGTGATGACGGTGTAGAGCAGGGTGAAGCCGACCGACGCCATGAAGAACCGGTTGCTGAACGCCTTGACGTAGTTGTCGGGGAAGTTCACGCCCTGGTTGCCGCCGAGCAGCGGCCAGTCCGAGCCGGACATCTGCAGCACCAGCAGGAGCGGCAGGAGGAAGAGGAGGACGACGAACAGCGCCGTCGGGGAGGCGTAGAGCCAGCCCAGCCAGCGGCCGGAGCCGCGCTTGCGCGAGCGGGCGGGACGCGGGGGCCGCTGGGCCACCGTTGCACCGGCGGTCATGGGGAGCCTTTCGTCGGGAGGGAGGAAGGGGACGGGGCGGGCGCGCAGCACGGCGCCCGCCCCGCGAGGTCGGTCCGCTACTGCGAGAGGACCGAGGTGATCTCCTTGTTGTCGGCGTCGACCGAGTTGCCGTCGCCCAGCACCGCGTTGCGGATGAGGGTCAGCCACGGGCTGTTCGGTGCGTTGAACGCCTCCTGGAAGTTGAGCGAGAACGGGGTCTCGCCCTTGCCGGCGACCTCGTTGATCGTCACCAGGCGCGGGTCCTTCTCCGAGTACTGGTTCGTGGCGAGGTCGGAGCGGGAGACGACGTCGTTGTCCTTGGCCAGCACGCCGACCTGGGCGTCCTCCGACATCATCCAGTTGAGGAAGTTCCACGCCTGGGCGGACTTCTTGGAGTCCTTCGAGATGCCGATGCCGTCACCGCCGACGAAGGTGGAGCCGCCGCCCTTGGGGCCGGGGATGCCCGCCACGCCGACGTCGAACGTCGTCGACGAGAGCAGGGTGGCCGGGTACATCATGACGCCGACCTTGCCCTCGGTGAACGCCGCGGTCCACGTGGGACCGGTCTCGTCCTTGGAGGCCGGGAGCACGGCGCCCGCCTTCCACATGTCCTGCCAGGTGCTGTAGACGCCCTTGGCGGTGTCGCTGTCGAGGAGGGACTTCGTGCCTTCGTCGTTCATGACCTGCTGGCCATCGGCCCACACGCTCGGGAACCAGGTGAAGACGAGGCAGCCGCCGCAGGCGAGGCCCGTCGCGGTGCCGTAGGTGTCTGGCTTGTTCAGGGCCTGGACCTTCTTGGCGGCGTCGGCGTACTCCTCGAGGTTGGCCGGGGCTTTCTCGGGGTCGAGACCGGCCTCCTTGAACAGCTCCTTGTTCCAGAACATCATCGAGAGGTCGAGGACGAACGGGAGCACGTGCTCCTTGCCGTCGGCGGTGCCCGCCTTGAGGTGGCCCTTGTTGATGCTGTCCTTGTAGCTGAGGCCGTCGATCTGGGAGCTGATGTCCTGGAAGAGGCCTTGCTTGACCCAGTTGGGCACGTAGACGATGTCGGCGGCGAAGAGGTCGGGCAGTCCGCCCGAACCGGCTGCTGCGCCCACCTTCGCCACGTAGTCGTCGTTGGGGACGACCGTCAGCTCGACCTGGTTCTTGTGGCTGTCGTTGTAGGCCTCGACCAGGAGCTTTGCCTGCTTCTCCAGGGGTGCGCGGGTCCAGAGCGTGATCTTGGATCCGTCGTCGGTGCCGTCTTTGCTGATGGACTGGGGCGCGGATGATCCGCCCCCGCCCGAACAGGCGGCCAGCGTGATCGCCAGCGCGCCGGCGACGGCTACGGCCGCCAGGCGTCGCGTGCGACGAGTGAATACTGTCATTGCATCTCCTCGGTGCTCTTCATTGAGTCGGTGCTCATCGTTGAGAGTGGTGCGGGTAACGTCATCGGCTGGTGAAATTCCCGAAACGGGTTTCGGAATGTGGTGGACAGTCAACCGCGAAGTCCGCTTGTCTGTCAAGCAGAACTTGGGTGTATGGTTTCGAAACGACCGAAAACCTCGGAAAACACGACCGACGCATCGAACGAACAGGGGGCGCGATGGCCGACGGCAGCACCGGCACGGGCCGCGCGGCGACGCTCGGCGACGTGGCACGCCTGGCGGGCGTCTCGATCGCCACCGCCTCCAAAGCCATCAACGGCCGCGACGAGGTCGCCCAGCGCACCCGCGCCCGCGTGCTGGCCGTCGCCGAGGAGGTGGGGTTCACCCCCAACGCGCTGGCGCAGAGCCTCACCGCCGGACGCACCGGCACCGTCGGGCTGCTGACGAGCGACCTCGAGGGCCGCTTCGTCATCCCGATCCTCATGGGCGCGGAGGACGCGTTCGGCGCCGGCCAGGTCAACGTGTTCCTGTGCGACGCACGCGGCGACGCCATCCGCGAGCAGTACCACCTGAAAGCCCTGCTGAACCGGCGGGTGGACGGGATCATCGTCGTGGGGCGTCAGACCGACCCGCGGCCCTCGCTCGGCCACGAGCTCCCCGTCCCGGTCGTCTACGCGTACTCCCCCTCCGACGACCCCGCCGACCACTCGCTCACCCCCGACAACCGCGTCGGCGGCCGGATGGCCGTGGAGCACCTCGTGACCTGCGGGCGCTCCCGCATCGTCCACATCACGGGCGACCCCACCTATGCGGCCGCCCAGGACCGCGCCATCGGCTTCCGCGAGGCCATGGCCGACGCCGGTCTGCAGTCGCCGGCCGAGCCGATGTTCGCCAGCTGGACGGAGAGCTGGGGCCGCGACGCCGCGACCCTGCTCTTCCGCCGCCACCCCGACATCGACGGCGTCGTCTGCGGGTCGGACCAGATCGCCCGCGGCGTGATCGACGCCCTGCGCGACCACGGCCGCAGTGTGCCGGACGACGTCGCCGTCATCGGCTACGACAACTGGCAGGTGCTCGCCACCAACTCCCGGCCCGAGCTCACCAGCGTCGACAACAATCTCGAAGAGCTCGGCCGGCTCGCCGCCCGCCGCCTGTTCGACGCGATCGACGGCCGCGGCCTCGAGCCCGGGACAGAGAAGCTGCCGGTGCGGCTCGTGATCCGCGGGTCGACCATCCCGCACCTGTAGCGACTGGGGCGCGTGGCTAGCGGAGGAGATCTGGCCACGGTGCGCGGCGTGTCGCAGGGAACGGAGGAGATCAGGGGCCGCCGGGCCGTGGTCGCCCTCCGTTCGCCACAGCCACGAAGGCGGCCGGCGAGTAGCCTGGGCGCGTGAGCGCGCCCGACGATGACCAGATCCCCACCGCCGAGGAGGCGCGCGCCGAGGTGCGGCGGCGGTTCGACGACCGCGCACCGACCTACGACGAGAGCGCGATGCACCGGGGGCTGGCAGACGCCGTCGCGGAGTTCGTGCTGGCGGGGGATGCGGGCGGCGGCCCGGGCGACGTGCTCGACGTGGCCACGGGCACCGGTCTCGTGCTGCGTGGCCTGCGCGAGCGCGGCGCGCACGGCCGCATGATCGGCGTCGACCTGGCGCCCCGGATGCTGGAGGTGGCGCGCACCCACCTGCCGGAGGCTGAGCTCGTCGAGGCAGATGCCGCCTCCCTCCCCCTCCCGGACGACTGCGTCGACCTCGTCACCTGCGTGACCGGCCTGCAGCTGTTCACCGACGCGCCGGCCGCGATCCGCGAGTGGGCGCGCGTGCTGCGGCCGGGAGGCCGGGTGGTGACGGCGACATTCGTCGCGTTCGATCCCACCCGCCATCGCGCCGCGCCGCCGAGCGCGATGCTGCACCACGAGCCGTTCCGCACGCCGGAAGTGCTGGACGAGACGTTCGCGCCGGTCGGGCTGCGTGTCGCCCGCCACGACCGGTGGGCCGACGGGGCCGACGACCTGCTGATCGCCGAGCTGACCTCCGGCCCGACCACCGGCGGCGACTCCGCTGCGGAGCGGCCCGCGCCCCTACACTGACCCCATGTCATCCGGCCCGGTCATCCACCCGTCCGCCTCGGTCGCCGAGACCGCGACCGTGACAGGCGACGTCACCCTCGGACCGGGCGCGCGCGTGCTCGCCGGCGCGGTCGTCGACGGGACGCGCGGCCCCGTCACGATCGGCGAGGACTCGCTCGTGATGGAGCACGCCGTGCTGCGCGGGCGGCCGGGCCATCCCCTCCTCGTCGGCGACGCCGTGCTCATCGGCCCGCACACCAACCTCACCGGCGCGCGCATCGAGGACGAGGCCTTCATCGCGACGGGCTCGTGCGTCTTCGCCGGCGCGGTGGTCGGCGCGCGCTCGGAACTGCGCATCCACGCGGTGCTGCACGCCGGCTCCGTGCTGCCGCCGGACTCGGTCGTCCCGATCGGCTGGATCGCCGCAGGGAGCCCGGCTCAGCTCTTCTCGCCCGACCGGCACGACGAGCTGTGGGAGGTGCAGAGCACCCTCGACTTCCCCGGTCTCATGTACGGGGTGCCGCGCGGCACATCCATGCGCGAGATCATGCGGCGCCAGAGTGCGGCGTACGGAGAGCCCGCCGGCGGATGACCAGCGGCACCGCGATCCACAGCACCACGACGACCGCGAATACCGCCACCGCGGCGACGATGCCCGCGCCCGGCGTGAGCAGGAAGTCGACGATGAACATCACGATCCCGGTGAAGAGCAGGGATGCGGCCGCGAGGCACACGATCAGCAGCCGGCTGCCGTAGGCGACGAGCTCCTCCTTCAGCCGGTGGTGGAAGAGGAGGCGGTGCAGGGCGACCGGCGCGAGGGCCAGCAGGGTGATGGCCACGGCGAGCAGGACCAGCACGAGGTAGACGCCGACGTCGAACGGCGGCAGCTCGCGGAAGCGCTGCTGGAACGGCAGCGTGAGCAGGAACGCTGCGACGATCTGCGTGCCGGTCTGGAAGACGCGGAACTCCTGGAGGAGCTCGTTCCAGTTGCGGTCGGCGCGCTGGCTCGCGGTCTCGAGTCGTCCGTCATCGGGATCGACGTCGCGGTCGTCGGTCGCGCGGGGTTCGTCCATGAGACGAGCATCCGTGGGTTCCACGCGCGGGTCAAGGGCGTCGACGGGGCGGAGGCGGGCTCAGGCCGTCGGCTCGGGCTCCGGTTCGGGGGCGGGGGCGACGTGCAGGGCGTCCTGGCGGAAGCCGGCGGTCGCCTCCTCGTACGTGGTGTGCTTGCGGGCCGGATGCGACTCGGCCGGCGGCGGCACGTCGGTCTTGCTCAGCGCGTGCAGCACGAGCTGCTCGACGAGGCCGGCCGCCGTCGTGTCCCGATGGCGCGCGATGCGTACGAGGGCCGCGTACTCCCGCTCGCCCAGGCGGAAGGTCAGCGGGATTCCTGCAGGCGCACGACCGGGGCCGTGCGCGGAGGCCGGCTGGGCCGCCTCGCTACCTTGAGAATCCTTCATATCCCCAGGATCGCACGAAACGGCTGATTTGCACCCGTTTTCGATCCAGAACTGTATCGACGTGAGAGCGCGATCATCCGAACCGTCCGTTGACGTAGTCGAACGTTCGCGGGTCGAGAGGATTCGAGAACATCGCCTCCGTGTCGCCGTGCTCGACGATCGCGCCGGGCTTGCCGCCCGCGGCGAGGAAGAACGCGCAGCTGCTGGAGACCCGCTGGGCCTGCTGCATGTTGTGGGTGACGATCACGATGGTGACCTCGGAGACGAGCTCCAGCATGGTCTCCTCGATGACGCGGGTGGAGGTGGGGTCGAGCGCCGAGCACGGCTCGTCCATCAGCAGCACGCGCGGCTTCACCGCGAGCGAGCGCGCGATGCACAGGCGCTGCTGCTGGCCGCCGGAGAGGCCGCCGCCGGGCGAGCGCAGCCGATCCTTGACCTCCTTCCAGAGACCCGCCTTCGTCAGGCAGGACTCGACCAGCTCGTCCTTCTGGTCGCGGCTCACGCGGGTGCCGGTGAGCTTGAGGCCGGCGACGACGTTGTCGTAGATTGACATCGCGGGGAAGGGGTTGGGCTTCTGGAACACCATCCCGATCGACTTGCGGGCGTCGACGAGGCGCTTGCGTGGGTCGTAGATGTCGTCGCCGTCGAGCAGCACCTCGCCCGCGAGGGAGGCGCTCGGGATGAGCTCGTGCATGCGGTTCAGGATGCGCAGGAAGGTCGACTTGCCGCAGCCGGACGGCCCGATGAGCGCCGTGATCTCGCCGGCCTCCATGGTCAGCGAGACCCGGTCGAGCACCTGGTGGTCGCCGAACCAGGCGGTGATGCCGCGCGCCTCGAGGGCGGCGAGCTCGCCGGGGAGGGGCGCGAGCAGCGGGAGCGGTGCGGTCTGGTCCGGGAGGCCGCCGGGCGCGGGGAGGACGGCCGTGCGGTCGAGGGGGGCGAAGAGCTCGGACATGGGTTCTCTCTCAGAGCAGGTTGGGCAGGAGGCGGGAGACCTGGTCGGCGGCGATGACGCCCGCCGCGACCAGGATGGGGGCGAACACGATCCAGGTGCGCTGGGCGCCGAACCGGTCGAGGGCGCGCGTGCCGATGAGCAGCGCGGCGACCAGCGCCTGCAGCGCGAACACGAGCAGCCATGCCGTGCTCGGATCGCTCGCGAGCTCGCGGTCGGCGAGGGGGAGGGTGTTGGCGGTGGTCTGACGTAGTCCGCGGTCCTTGGCCGGGGTGACGAGCTCCGCATCCACGCGCACGACGCCGGCCGGCACGTATGGGAGGCCGCGCGCGGTCTCGAGCGTCATGCGCGCCTGGGTGCCGCGCAGCGCGGGGAGGTCGGGGTCGCCGGCGTAGCGGACGCCGATCACCCGGTAGACGCTCTTGCCCTGGCCGGTGACCACGTTGATCGTCGCGCCGGGAGCGAGCTCCTGGATGCGCGAGAACGGGCCGCCGTAGGCCGCGGCCCGGCCGAGGATCACGCTGGTGCCGGGCTGGCCGGGCAGCACCGTGTCGCGGCGGTGGCCCGGGCCGTCCGCGGTCACGCCGGACGACGAGCCCTCGAGCACGTACTCCGACACGGCTATGGAGGGGATCGAGATCTTCGCGACCGGGGCGCCGTCGGAGACGAGCACGTCGTCGGTCGTGCCCTCGCTGACCGGCGCGGTCGCCGCGGCGAGCTGCTCCCGGAAGGTGTCGCCGGCGATCTGCTGGCCGATCAGGTGGTGCAGGTGGCTGATCAGGAGCATGTTCGCGGCGAAGGCGATGAGCAGCGTCGCGCCGAGGGCGACCATCCCGCGCACGAGCCGCTGCCGCGGGGTCTGCACGACCGGCTCGCGTGGGGGCGCGGGCGGACGACGAGGCGGTTTCGGGGGCTTCGGTGGCTTCGGGGGTGTCGGCGGTTTCTGCCCGTGGACGGTCCGGCTCATACCCGCACCGCCGCGACGGCGACCGGGACCGAGACGGACGCGCGGAGGGCGAGCAGGATGGCGAGCGCGGTGGCGGCCAGCACGGCCCCCACGCTCCCGAGCCACGGGAACGCGAACACCGTCGCCTCGCGCAGCGCAGGCTTCGTCGCGATGCCGTCGATGGTCGCCGGCGGGGTGAACTTCGCGTGCGCCGTGACGACGGCCCACTGGCCGACTCCCGTCAGCGTGCGGCTGTACGTGATGGTGGAGCCGGGCTTGAGGTTCGTGACCGCGGCCTCGCCGGAGTCGTCGAGCGGGTTGCCGAACGGGCCGGTCAGCCAGACGCGGACGGTCGACGACCAGGTGGAGGCGGACCCGTTGTGGACCGAGAACGAGACGACGATCTTCCCCGCGCCCGGGTTCAGGGACGGGACGAACTTCGCGTTCAGGCCGCCGATATTGAACGGGCCGTTGTCGACGACGACGGCCGGTGCGGGGGTGGCGCCGGGAGCCGCGACGTCGCTCGGCGGCGCGTCGGTGGGGGCGGTCGTGTCGGGGTAGCCCGAGCCGCCGGTGCCGGTCGAGCCGGTCCCGCCGGTCCCGCCGGCCGGGGCGTCGCCGGTGGACGGGATGTCGATCGAGATCCCGATGCCGCCGTCGTCGGCCGCGGCCGCGCCCGCGCCGGCCAGCAGCATCCCGAGGCCGAGCACGACGGCGGCGGCGAGGGTGCGAGCGGTGCGTCTCATCGGCCGGAGTCCTCGCCCGGAGCGGTGGAGGCGGTGACCGGCTCCGCCTCGACGGAGCCGGCGCCGTCCTGCTCTTCGCGCGCCTTCCGGCGGGCCTCCTCCTCGGTGTACGCGATCCACGCCTCGGCGCGCTTGCCGTCGCTGCGGCGGCGCCAGCGGCGGAACAGGAAGAAGCCGGCGACGAGGGCGGCGAGCACGAGGATCCACCACGGCACGGCCGCGATCACGGTGTCGCGGGAGACGAGCGCGAGCGGACCCGGGTTGAGGGCGTCCTTCTCGACGGCCGGCTGCAGCTGCACGTACGGGTTGAGGTAACCGACCTGCGCGGTGCCGGGCACCACGACGGTGAGGGTGCGGGTGCTTCCCGGGAGCAGCTCCGGCAGGTCCTGGCGCACCGCGGTGCCGGCGGGGATGCCGAAGAGCGCCTTCGCGCCGACGAGCATCGTGGCGCCCAGGGCGACGTTGCCGCTGTTGCGCACGGTGAAAGTGACGGCGGTGGAGCCGGCGAACGGGTTCCACTCGGCCTGGTAGTCGGCGGAGACGTTGGCGATCGTCAGCGCGGGCTGCAGATCGCCGGGCACGCGGACGTAGAGGCGCGTGGCGACACGGCGGTCGACGAGGATCTGCCCGTCGCCCTTCTGGCTGGAGACGACGATGCCGCCGGCGTGGTCGCCGGGGCCGGCATCGGCCGGCACGGTGAGGGTGAACGGCACGGTGCGCTGCTCACCGGGAGCGAGCGCGAAGGCCTCGCTCGGCTGCGAGCCGTCGAAGAGTACCCAGGTGCCCGCCGCGGTCGGCTTCTTCGCCGTGTCGAGGAGGGCGAACTCCCCCTCGTCGGTGTTGAAGGCGTCGGTGGCGAACAGCGTGACGTTCTGCGGCGTGGTGCCGGTGTTGCGGACGACGTACTCGTCCTCGAGGTGCTGACCGGGCTGGAGCTGGTAGCTGAGCCGCGTGCGGTCGTCGCCGGGTCCGGCGGAGATGCTGTCGACGTCGTCGGCGAAGGCCGGCCCGACGCCGAGGAGTGCGGCCGCGAGGGCGGCGAGCAGGGCGGCCACGGCGCGGACGGGCCGCAGCGGCAGGGTCTGTGTGGAGGGCACGCTACATTGATCCGAATCCGGGTGGCCGGGGTGTGTCGCCGGCGTTAACTGGGTGAAAACAGGACTGTCGGGGCGGGAACGGGCAGGAGGGGCCGCCACTCGACGGCCCCTCCCGATTCCCACGGCTACTTCGAGACGAGCGTCAGCGTCATCGTCGAGGCGTAGGTACCCGCCGGGGTGCCGGACGGGGCGACGAGCTTCAGGTCTGCACTGAGGCTGGTCGCACCGGTTCCGGTGCCGGCGGGGGCGGACGCGAAACCGCTGAACGCGGTCGCGTCTCCGGCGACGTGCTCGGTCCCCGCGACCACGCCTCCCGGGTTCGTGGCGATCGTCGGCTTCACGCCGAGCTGCTTCGCGTCGATGGTCTTCGACGAGTCCGCGCCGTTGACGAAGTTCGCCGTGCTGGCCGTGAGGTTCCAGCCCGGCTTGCTGACGACGCGCTGGTCATCGACCGTGAACGCCGGCAGGGTGCCCGTGGAGGTCGACAGACCGTTCACGAGGCTGGCCGTGCCGAGGGTCGCCTTGGCGCCCGAGGGGACGACGAGGCTCAGGGTGCCGTCCTGCGCGGCGACGGTGGTCGCCTCGAGGGCGATGTCGCCCGTCTGAGCCGGGTTGCCCGGGTTGGTGGGCGTCTCGCTCTGCGCGTCGAACGTGTACGCGCCGGTGCCCGCGGTGATGTGCGCCGTGAAGTACCAGACGCCGCTCGCCGCGAGGTTCACGCCGTTGTCCTTGAGGCAGGCGAAGCCGATCGAGTAGTTGCCGCCGTTGGCCTTGATCTGCGCGATCGCGCCGAGCTGGCCCTGCGGGCGCGTGTTCGGGCCGATCACGGTCTTGCCCGGGTTGAGGGGCAGGAGCGACGAGTACGCCTTGTACGCGGTGGGCTGACGCTCTCCGCCCGGGTCGGTCCAGAACGTGCGGTAGCCGGTGGCGTCGGCCGAGCACTGGAACGCCGCGTACGGGTCGGAGGTGACCGGCGTGAGCGAGATGTCGTCCAACCACTGGATCGTGGATCCGTTGGCGGAGAAGTCTCCCGCGTCGTTGTTGAACAGGTACGCCGGGCCGTCGGAGCCGTTCGCCTGCGTGGCGGCGAGGGCCGGGGCGGCGGCCACGGCGACCAGCGTCGCGGTGGCGGCCATCGTCGCGGCGACGATGGCGATCTTGGATGTCTTCATGATCGTCCTTTTCTCAGTTCGGGTCTGGACTAGGAGGAGAGGTTCGCGCGCTGCGGCGTGGTGCTCGACGGGGCGAGGAAGCCGAACTTCGACTTCACCGCGCCGGACGTCCCGGCGAGGGTGCCGAAGTTCGTCAGGCTCTTCGCCTTAGAGGGATCGACGAGCGCCGCGAGGGCGGCGTCGTAGGTCGCGCTCGCGGAGTCGATGCGCGCGTATTCGACGACGACGAACGTGTCACGGCCCCAGGTGGAGTTGTTGTAGTAGGCCGCGTTCGGGACGAGCGCGTTGCCGGTGCCGGTGAACGGAGCGGTGGCTCCGAGCGCACTGCCGAGTGTGGACGAGCCGGTGCGGTTCTGCGCCGCGCCGTTCTTCTGGGCGACCCAGCTGGCGACCGAGAACGGGATGATCTGGCCGGGCTGGGTGAGGACGCTACCGTCGTTCTCGGCGAGCGTGCTGTCGTTGACGCACGAGCCGAGGGTGCTGACGCCGATCGCCGACAGGAAGAACTTGCGGGTGCCCGAGGCCGACTGCGGCAGCACCGGCTTGACGGCGACGCCGTTGACGGTGGTCAGGGTGCAGTTGTAGATCTGGGTGAGCTGAGCGGTGGTGAGCTGCTCGAGGCCCGCGGCGGTGCCCGGGGCGATCGCGAACGAGACGGCATCGCGGCCGAATGGCACGTAGGCGAGCGGACCGGTGGGGTTGGCCGCGGCACCGGGACCGGAGGAGGAACGGGCGATGTCGACCTGGCCGCTGATCGCCGTGGCCGGAGTGGTGTTGCCGGAGACGGAGAAGTTGGCTCCGTCGATGGAACGGCTGAGGGCCTTCACGCCGTCGCCGGAGCCGGCCGGACGGGCGAAGTAGGGGCCGTTGGGCTTGGTCTGGATGGCGGCCGAGCCGAACGCGTCGTAGGAGGCGATGGTGCCGTTGTCGGCGACCGACCGCACGAACGGACCGGTGAGCTGGGTGCCGTTCGCCAGCGCGTTGCTGACGTCCTGCAGGGTGTCCGAGCCGGCCAGCACGTAGCTGCTCGACACGGGGTCGGCGTTCGCCGGGGTGGCGAGCACGAGACCGGCGACGGCGGTGCCGACGACAGCGCAGAGAGCCGCAGCCTTCTTGATCTTCACTCTGGTTCCTTTCGGGTTGGGCGCGGACCGGTCGGAACGCGCTCGTCGGGTCGATGCCGACCCGGGCTCTGGTGCCGTCACGGGAACCGCCGGAGGCGGGCGATGACGGGGACGGCGCCGGCCGCGGCGAGACCGCCGAGCAGGCCGCCGGGGAGGACGGCGGCGAGGGCTCCGGTGTCCGGGTCCTTCGCGGTCTTGTCTCCGGTGAGGCTTCCGGCCGCGCTGCCGAGAGCCTGGGGAGCGGTCGGGGCCGAGGCGGTGTCGATCGTCGCGCCGGTCGAGGCGTCCGCACCGTAGCCTCCCGTGCTCCCGCTGTCGCCGAAGGAGCCGTCGCCCTCGCCGTCGGAGGGCGAGTCCAGCGTCGCGCCCGACTGGATGGCGGCGGCGGCGGCGATCGCCTGTGTCTTCCACGCGGCGGGGATGGGCGCGTAGCCGGGAGGCAGCTGGCCGGCCTCGACGCCGGGCGCCTGCCCGGTGGTGGCGGCGTAGCGGATGAAGGCGGCGTAGTCGGCGCGGGTGGCCGCATCCCCACGGGCCGGGTTCGTCGCGGCGTACACCGGCATGGTCAACGGGTAGGCGTCGGCGGCGGACTTCGCGACGGTGCCGGCCGGGTCGTACTCGACGACCTGCGGCTGGCCCGCGACCGGCGTCATGGCGGTGGCGGCCGCGGTCAGGCTCTGGGTCGACGGGGTGACGTAGGCACCGGCCGGGTTGCGGAGCGCGGCGGTGACGACCTGGTACTTCGCGGCCGAGCTCGTGTCGGTGAGGGCGAGGACCTTCTGGTAGCCGGGGAGGCTGCGCGGCGTCTTGGCGTACTTCGCCGGGGATGAGGTCGGATCCCACTGGCCCAGCACCTGTCCGTCGCCGCGCAGGGTGAGGTAGGCGGACTGGTCGAGATCGTTCGTGTAGGGGCGCCACGTCACGAGGTTGACCTCCGCCGCGCCGTTGATCACCGGCTGCACGACCGGGTCGGCCTTGGGGAAGTCCTCGCGCGGCAGCTCGAGGGCGGCGCCGGACGGGTTGATCGCCGCATCGGTCGCCGAGGTCGGGTTGACCTTCATGCCCCAGGGGTCGGCCTGCCCGGCGAGGAAGGCCTTCGCGTCGGGGTCGGCGAGCACGTAGCGCCACAGCTGCATGGCCGCGTCGGAGCGACCCTGCGGCACGAGGAGGTCGGCGACCGAGGGCGCGACGATCGCCTGGAACTTCCAGTCCGGGATGTCCGCGTTCACGTCGAGGAAGTCCGGGTCGAGCAGGAGGTTGCGCGCGTTCGCACCGAGGTGGCCCTTGTCCGCATACGTCGGGAGCGAGTCGAGGTACGACGCGGTCAGCAGCTTGGCGATCAGCCGCGGCGTGAGCTTGAGCGAGTCGAACGACAGCCCCGCCTTCAGCAGCTGATCTGCCGGAGTGCCGTCGGCGGCAGACGGCGCCCGGTCGACCGCGAAGGCGATCGCCAAGCCTCCCACAGCGACGGGGGCGTAGCGGAGGTCGTCTTCCGTGCCGCCGAGCGCCCGCGACGTGAGGGCCAGTGGCGCCGAGTCCGCGCCGTTCGCCGCCTGGACGGCGTCCGACTCCGCGCTGTTGCTCATCGTGTAGATGGCTCCGCCCTGCGAGTTGCACAGCACCGGCTGCCAGGAGGCGACGGCGCCGGCGACGAGCTCGCTCCCGCGCAGCTGGCGCTCGGCCGCGCCGATGTTGCACGAGACGCCGAGCGGCTTGAAGGTCAGCTTGAACGCGATGTTGTGCTTCCACGCGTCCCAGCGCAGGCCCGACTGGGTGATGTGCGGCTCGCCCGAGTCGGCGGTCCCCCGCGGGATGACGACGAGCCAGCACGTCTGCGGCGTGGTGGTGCTGCCGCTCTTCACGGGGGTTCCGCAGCCGAGGCCGTTCGCCTGCAGCGCGGTCTGCACTTCGAAGCGCACCGATCCCGCGCCGTTCGACGCCGAACCGGCCCACGGCACCTCGTTGGACTGGCTCGGGTTGAAGAACTGGTTGACGTTGACGTTCGTGTCGGTCTGCTTGCCGTCGACGATCGAGGCGACCGTCGTGCCGTCGACGCTCGTGAACGGGATGGACGTGTAGCCGGGCGTGAACGGTCCGCGGCGCGGCAGCGAGAACTTCTCGTCCTGCGTCGCGACGGTGTCGTCGGTGACGTAGCCGTCGCGGGTGGCTCCCGCGGTGTTGAACGCCCCGTACTGGCAGGTCGTGCGGTCGGGGTGACCCGGGTTGTCCGGGTCCTCGCCCCAGCACTGCGCGAGCTGCAGGAAGTTCTCGCCGCCGTTGCCGCCGCTCGGCGGGGTGGAGAGCGTGCCGCCCGTCCATGACACGGTGACGCCCTGCGAGATGAGGTCGGTGGTCTGGGAGACGGTGACCGCGAGATCGGGGAAGGGCGCGTTCTTCGCGTCCTTGTCCTGCTGCGCGGCCGTGGCGGTGACGGCGGTGGAGTCCGCGGCGCGCGCCGATCCCGCTCCGGCTCCGCCCACTCCCGCGAACACGGCGGTGGCCGCGATGCCCACGAGGGCGCCGAAGACGAGGGCTCGCGCGATCGTTCCGCGAGGCCGCACGCGACCGCTCGATTCCATGTCTCTCCCGGGGTTTCTCCGGCCGAACCTGCCTCGACCGGGCGCCAAGCTATGGGCGGTTCGTGACATCCCGATGAACGATCCGGGAACGGGCTGACGACGGGAGCTTGTCCAGCGGAGTTCGCCCCGGGTCGCGCCGGGGGGCGCCCGTGGGCATGTGGAAACAGCCCGTCGAGACGTGAGTCGTTGCGGGTGTCCGGGGGCGGACACCCGCACCTACTCACGTCTCGCGGGCTGTGGGGGTGGGGGAGGGGATGGGGGAGGGGCTACTCGGTGGTGCCCCGGGAGCGGCGGAGGCGGCCGAAGAGGAGGGGCGGGAGCACGATGGCGAGCACGAGCAGGCCCGCGGCGATGAGCATCACGGTCTGCTGGCCTCCCCAGCCGTCGTCCGCCAGCGCGAACGGCGTCGCACGCGCGGCGTTCGCACTGGCGAGCTGGGTGTCGTCGGTCGTGCCGGTCGACCCATCGGTGGCGGCCGCACCGGCGTCGGTCGTCCCCGCGCCGGCACCGGCACCTCCGGCTCCCGCCCCGCCGCCGGCCTCGGCGGACGAGCCGCCCTTGCCGCCGCCCGTGGTCGCCGTCGGGGTGTTGCGCGCGCCAGCGGTGCCGGTGGTGCACTGGTCCGGGCCCTGCTTGTCGCAGGCGGCCGGCTGGGGCGCGGTGGCCGCCAGCTGGTTGCTCGAGGGCGAGTCGCCCGGCTTGAACGTGGGGTTGTTGCACTTGTTGAGGTCGACGCCGCTCACGTCGGCGCCGGGGATGCGCTTGATCTGGGCGAAGCCGGCCTGCACGAGGTTCATGGGCAACGGCGAGTAGCCGAGGGTCGCCGCCTGTTGCTGGCCCTCGCAGAGCATGTAGTTCGAGAACGCCCCGAGCGTCTTGCCCTTCTCGGCCGTGAAGATGCCCGCCACCTGGGTGGGCACGATCATGTACGAGTAGCTCGACAGCGGGTAGGTGCGCGGGTCGGCGCCGTTGTAGACGCCGTCGAGGATCTGCGTGAGGTAGTCGGGCGAGGAGGCGTTGTCGTTGATCGCCGCCTTCATCAGGGCGACGGCGACGGAGGGCGCGGTCGGCTCGATGTAGTAGCCGGCGGCGTTCAGCACCTTCGCGACGGGGAAGCCCGACTTCAGAGCGTAGGAGTACTCGACGTAGGTGATCGCGCCCTCGCCGTAGGACTGGCTGACGTATCCCGCGACGCCGAGCGAGCCGCTCTGCGCCTTGAAGTTGCCGTACGACGGGTATTGGGAGGTCAGTCCGCAGGGGTTCGGGCGGCCGACCTTGCTGCAGAACGAGTTCCACAGCGCGGAGTGCTGCTTCGACATCCACAGGGTGAACTGAGCCGTGGAGCCGGAGCCGTCGGAGCGGACCACGGGCACGATCGCCTTGTCCGGCATCGCGAGGCCCGGGTTGTCCTTGGCGATCTGCGGGTCCTTCCAGTTGGTGATGACGCCGGTGAAGATCTTCGTGATCGTGTCACCGCTCAGCCGGAGGTTCGTGACCCGCTTGCCGCCGATCTTGAGGTTGTACATGAACGACGTGCCACCGGCGACGATCGGCATGTACGCGAAGCCGGAGGTCGGCTTCTCGGGCGCCGAGCCGTCTTCGGGCGTCGACTGGAACGGGATCTCGCTCACCGCGAAGTCGACCGTCTGCGCGATGAAGTCCCGACGGCCGGCGGAGGAGCCGGTGCCGGAGTAGTTGACGGTCATGCTGTAGTTCGTGGCGACGTTGCGGCGCCACTGGTCGAGCGCGTTCTGCGACCAGGTGGAGCCGGTGCCGGTAATCGGCGCCCAGTTCGCGGCCTGCGCCGACTGAGCCGTCTGCGGGGCGAGCGGCGCGGCGACGGCGAGCACGGCGGCGGCCGCGGCCAGCGCGATCCGCAGGATGCGTCGGGGGGATCGGGGCATCACGGCGTGGGGTCCTTCTGGTCGGTGGAGAGGGAGGTCGGGCTGGGGCTCGGAGCCACTGCGGCGGCCTCGATGCGCATCAGGTCGCGGTGGCTGGCCTCGGCGGTCCGGCGCCTGCTGCCGGCGGACTGCTGTCCCGGCGCCTTGCCGCCGAGCACGCGCGCGGCGAAGAAGAGCGCCAGC
This sequence comes from Leifsonia naganoensis, assembly GCF_013410615.1. Classification (NCBI taxonomy): domain Bacteria; kingdom Bacillati; phylum Actinomycetota; class Actinomycetes; order Micrococcales; family Microbacteriaceae; genus Leifsonia; species Leifsonia naganoensis. The sequence continues at coordinate 1,932,383 of NZ_JACCHJ010000001.1, read as the reverse complement.
ACGAGCAGGATCAGCACGACGGCGGTGCCGAAGCCGCGGGCGATCATGTTCGGCTCCGGGCTCTTGACGAAGTCGAAGACCTGCAGCGGCAGGGAGATCATCGGGCCGCTGAACGGGTTGAGATTCATCACGGCCGTGACACCGCTGGTGAGCAGCACGGGCGAGGTCTCGCCGATCCCGCGGGCGGTGCCCAGGATGACGGCGGTCACGAGACCCGAGCGCGCGGTCGGCAGCACGACGTGCCAGACGGTGCGCCAGCGGGTCGAGCCCAGCGCGTACGACGCCTCGCGCAGGTTTCCCGCGACCAGCCGCAGCACGACGTCGGAGGCGCGGATGACGATCGGCAGCATCATCACGGTGATGGCGAGGGAGGCGGCGAAGCCCGAGCGCTGATGCGTCACGAACGTGATGATCGCCGAGTAGACGAACAGCCCGGCGACGATCGAGGGCAGCGCGGTCATGGCGTCGGCGATGGTGCGGACGAAGCGGGCGAACCTCCCGCCGATCTCGTTGAGGAAGACCGCGGTCGCGACGCCGAGCGGCACGGTGATCGCGAGCGCGATGGCGATCTGGATGAGCGTGCCCACGATCGCGTGGAGGATGCCACCCTTCGAGAGCGGATCGAGCGGGCCGGCGAACTCCATCGTCTGACCGAAGAAGTTGACATGCGTGACGGCGGAGGCGCCGCGGACGAAGGCGAAGACGAACACGAAGACCAGGGAGGCGAACAGCACGAGCCCCGAGCTCACGAAGAGCACGGTCATCACGCGGTCGGCGACGGTCTGGCGGTTGGAGCGCAGCGAGACCAGCAGGGCGTAGATGCCGATGAAGGAGAGGAAGGCGACGACGGCCCAGCCGACCTCGCCGGTGAGCGGCGCGAACCAGCCGAAGAGCAGGAGCGCCAGCGCCATCCCGGCGACGAGCGCGCCCCACAGGTTGAACCGGTCCTCGGAGGTGGTCTGGCTGAGGTCGCGGCGCGGACCGATCTCGCCGCGATCCTCGGGCGGGAGGCTGGTGTGGCCGTCGGCGACGGGTGCAACAGGCTGCTCCGGACGCTCGGCGGGCGGGGCGACGACCGTGATGTCGTCCACCAGCAGGGTGGGCGCGTTCCAGTTCTCGGTGGTGGTCATGGGGTCCCGGCCGTCAGTTGGTCTGGGCGCCCGAGCGCGAGCGGGCGACGATGGAGGAGGCGGTGAAGTTGACGACGAGCGTCATGAGGAACAGCACCAGGCCGGCGGCCATGAGCGCCGAGAGGCCGAACGAGCTCGCCTCGCCGTAACGGTTGGCGATGAGCGCCGAGACCGAGTTGGAACCGGTCTTGAGCACCTGCAGGTTGATCGTGAACACCGGCGAGATGATCAGATAGACGGCGATCGTCTCGCCGAGTGCGCGACCGAGGCCGAGCATCGTGCCGCCGATGATGCCACCGCGCCCGAAGGGCAGCACGACCGAGCGGATCATCCCCCACCGGGTCGACCCGAGTGCGTACGCTCCCTCGCGCTCGCCGGCCGGCGCCTGCGAGAACGCCTCGCGCATGACCGAGGTCTGGGTGGGCACGACCATGAGCGCGACGACCAGCCCGGCGATGAATGCGGACGACGTGAACGCGCTCGCCTCGGTGAGCGCGTGGCCGCTGCCGTCGGTGACGGCGAAGACGGGGATCCAGCCGAAGTGCCCCGAGATCCAGCGGGCGACGGGGATGATGTTCTCCTGCAGGAAGAACAGGCCGAAGAGGCCGTAGACCACGCTCGGCACGGCGGCCATCAGGTCCACGAGGCTGATCAGCGCGGTCTTGACCCGCGGCGGCACGATCTCGGAGATCAGGAGGGAGGTGCCGAGGGCGAGGGGGACGGAGACGCACATCGCGATGATCGCGATCGTGACGGTGCCGCTCAGCACTGCGGCGATCCCGAACTTCTGCGTCTCGGGCGACCACTGCTGCTCGGTGAGGAACGAGAACCCGGTGACGCTCAGCGCATCCCCGGCGCGCACGGCCAGGAAGAAGCCGACGGCGAGCATGATGCCGACGGTCGTCGCGCCGGCGCCGTAGCTGACGGTGCGGAAGACGGAGTCGGAGCGCGACGGGCGCGAGGCCAGCGAGCGGGGTCGCTGGCGCGTGCCCGGCTCGGGCGGGACGGTCAGGGTGTGCTGTGACATTCGGGTTCCTCGGATCGGCGTGCGCCTCGGCACAGCGTGCTCAGAGCGGGTGAACGCCCGGAGACGCGGGGGTGAAGGGGCTGCAACCGTGCACGGATGGGGGTCATGGCGCGGGCGGCCGGGTGGGCTGCGGCGTCGTGGTGGGGGCGGGTGTCGGGGTCGTGGTGGGCTGTGCGGGGAGGCGGCTGACGACGACCGTGACGGTCTCGCCGAGCGCGATCACCGTGCCCGCGCCGGGCTCGCTGCCCAGCACGGTGCGGTCCGGGACAGTGGAGTCGACGACCGACCGCTCGACGACCGCGAAGCCGGCCGCCGAGAGGGTCGCGCCGGCGGCGAGCATGGTCTGGCCGTGAAGTTCGGGGACGGCGTTGCGGCCCGACGCGACGACGAGAGCGACAGCCGTCCCTGGCGCCGCGGGGACGCCCGACGCCGGCTGGGTCTGCAGCACGGTCCCCGCCGCCGCGATGCCGTCACGGGAGGTGACGGACCCGGCGGTCAGGCCCGCGGCTGCGAGTCGGGCCGCCGCATCGGCACGCGAGAGACCGGCGAGCTCCGGGATGGGCACGTCCTGTGGAACGGTCTCCGCGGGAGCGACGGTCGGCTTCGCCGTGGGCGTCGCGGAGACGACCGGTGGGGCCGCGGACGGTACGGCCACCATGGTCGGCGGTGCCGTCGGCGCGGCGTTGGCGGCGACCAGCCAGATCGTCGCCGCCACCGCGACAGCTCCGGCCGTGACGGCGAGGGCGGTGCGGCCGGGACGGGCAGCGGGTGCGGCGGCGGGTCGTGCCGCTCCGGTCGGCGCGGGAAGGGGACGCGGCGCGGCGGCAGGCTCGGCGCGTCTCGCCGGCGGTCGCACCGTGGGAGCCGGGGTCGCGGACCCGCGCTCGGGCGTGCGGCGCCCGCGCGGGATGACGGTGGTCGCCGCCTCCCGATCGACCAGCACCCCGCCCGGACCGATGAACACGGAGGACGCGGTGGGCACGGTGGACGCGACCGGAACCGTGGTCCGCAGCAGAGCGGTCCCCGTGTCGAGCACGGAGGTCCCACCAGAGCCGAGCGCGGGAGGAGCCGACTCCCCCAGCACCGCCCGCACCGCCGCAGCCATCGCCGCGGCGCTCGCGTAGCGGGCCTCCGGCTGCTTCATCAGACCGCGCACCACGATCTCGTCCGCGGCCTGCGGGATGCGCGAGTCCAGCGCCGACGGCACCGGCGGCGGCGCGGACACGTGCGCCGCCATGGTCTGCGCGGCCGTCGCACGCGGGAATGGCGGACGCCCGGTCAGCGCGAAGTGCAGGAGGCCGGCCGCCTGGTAGAGGTCACCGCGTTCGTCGACGGGCGCGCCGAGGGCTTGCTCAGGCGAGAGGTAGTTGACGCTCCCGATCACACCGCCGTCGGAGTCGCTCGCTGCACCGTTGCCGATGCCGCCGCCTCCCGAGCGCAGCACGTCGCCGCCGACCGCCGCCCGCCCCGGCGCGTCCGCGAGACCGAAGTCGAGCAGGCAGACCGCGCCGTCGTCGGCGACGACCACGTTGCCCGGGGCGACATCGCGGTGCACCAGCCCCGCCGCGTGCACCGCGGCGAGCGCGTCGAGCAGCCGGGCCGCGAGCGCGAGGGCCGCCCCGGGATCGAGCGGGCCGTCGGCCTCGACGAGCCGCGCGAGGGTGCGTCCCGGGGCGCGGGCGGTCGCGATCCAGGCGCGCGGCTCACCGCCTCCCTCGTCCACGCCGTGGCCGAGCACCGCGGGGACCCCGGGATGGTCGACCCGCGCCGCCGCGGCCGCTTCGGCGAAGAAGGCGTCCCGTTCGGCGGCCGTGCCCGAGAGACGGGGGTGCAGCACCTTGACGGCGACGGTCTCGCCGGTCGTGGTGTCGCGGGCGCTGTAGACGGAGGCCGTCGCGCCGCTGCCGAGCAGTCCGTCGAGCTCGAACCGGCCGGCGAACGCGCTCATCGGCCACCCGCACCGCGCGCGCTCGCAGCGGCGGCATTCGCGGCGGCCGCGACGGCGTCGACGTAGGAGTCGAGGTGGTTGTAGGCGAAGATCGCGTCGCGCCAGGAGGCGGGCTGCGAGAGGTCGCCGGAGGAGCAGAGGTAGCGCCCGGCGGCGAGAGCAGCGTCGTCGAGCTGCTGCGGGTCGGCGACGCCGTCTCCGGATCCGTCGGCTCCCCACTGCTCCCAGGTCGACGGGAGGAACTGGAACGGCCCGACCGCGCGATCCCATCGTGGGTCGCCGTCGACCCGTCCGCCATCGGTGTCGTCGATCGCGTCGTAGTCGGTGCCGTCGAGGCGGGGCCCGAGGATGGGCGGCAGCACGGTGCCGTCCGGCTGCGGCGCCGAGCCTCCGATCGTGCCGTGGTGCGACTCCACCGCGCCCAGGCCGGCGAGCGTCGACCAGCCGAGGCGGCATCCCGGGTCCTCCGCGGCGATCGCGGTGGCCGCACCGGCATAGGCCAGCACGGCCCGCTCGGGGATGCCCGTGCGGCGCGCGACATCGGCGGCCCAGGTGCGGGAGACGCGGGCGGCGTTACCGGCGGCGAGTGGGCCGTCAGCCGGGGCCGTGGTGGCGGGCGCGCCGAGCCCCGTCGAGTCGGCAGGTGCACCCTCGGGCATCGTCTCCCCCACGGGCACGACATCGGAGGGCGGCACGCTCCATCCCCGGGGCGCCGGGGCCGAGCTGAGCGCGCACACGCCCACGACGACCGCGATCGCGGCAGCCCCGGCGACGAGCAGCAGCCTCCGCATCACCACACGACGTCGTCGGCGACCGCGCCGGTGCGCCGTGGCGGCTCGAGGCGGCGCACGGTGTCCTCGATCTCGGCCTCCCGCAGCGCGTCGATCGCGGCGAAGGCGGCCGTCGTCCCGGATGCGGCGGCGCCGTACCAGCGACCGCAGGTGATGACGGGCTGGCGGCCGTGCGAGAGGTACCAGCCGTGCATCCCGGTGCGCTCGCCGCTCACGGTCGTCAGCCGGAGCTCATCCACACCGGCACGCAGGGCGATAACGTGGGCGCGCGCGCTGGCGTAGGAGGTGTATGCGCGGGCGCTGCGGCCCAGCTCGCGGTTGTTGGAGGCCAGGATGCGCCACACCCCGCAGGCGCCGTCCGCGACGACGGGATGCGCCATCGGCGTCCGGCGCACGACGCTCGTCGCGGCCGGGGTGCCCGGGCGCGAGACCGCGATCGAGCCGGTGCGACGGGCCGCGCCTTCGACGGTCTGGAGAAACCGCGTCCAGGCCAGGAACATCGGGTCGGCGCTGGAACGGAACGTGGAGAAAACGATGCGCGGCGAAGCGGACATGGCTGTGCCTTCGGGAGAGGGGACGGGGCCGGCACGCGGGGTCTCGTGCCTCTGGTGGGCGACCGTCACGCATACGGTGATGCCCACCCATGAAGGCGCGGCGACGGGAAGGTGAAGGAGGGGTGTACGAGGTGCCCCCAGTCTGTGGGGATTCTCACCGGTCCACGCCGTGTCTCCCAGCCCCCTCCGGGGTGGGACCCCCCGTTCGGGGACACCCCCGTGACCGTCCGGTGAACAAGGGGTGACCTCCCCTCCCCCGGCGCATAGGCGGCTCCTAGGATCGCTGCTGCCGGAGCGCCACCGGCCCCGCTCCAGCCTCCCCGCACCTCCCCCGCGAAGGACTCCCCGCGATGTCGAAACGCACACGCCTCACCGCGATCCTCGTGATCGTCGGCGTGCTCGTCGCGGTGGCCGTGACGCTCGCGATCGCCGCACGGCCCGCCGCCGTCGCAGCGGCCTCCGGCACCTACGCCGTCTCGGCCGGGCTCGACGACTGCGGTGCGGGGTGGGGCGACGAAGGCACCGTGCCGGGCGGCGACGAGGAGCTCACCGTCACCAACCCGACCGTCGCTGGGATGGAGGTCTACCTCCAGGAGGCCGTCGGCGGCAAGGTCTACCTCGACCTCGAGAACCTGGGCGCCGGCGCCCACGCGAAGGCGCACGTTGCGCTGGGCAGCGGCAGATACCGGTTCGTCTGCCTGCCCGCCGACGCCGACCCGGTGCGCGGTCCCACCGTCACGGTCGGCCGTGCGCCCGCCTCCGCCCAGCTCACGCCGGGACTGGTCCCGGTGACGAGAGGCGACCTCATCCCGGTCGCACTCGCTTACGGCACATGGGTGGGCACCCGCCTGCCCGTGCTGCAGCAGCAGGTCGCCGCGCTCGCGGCCGACGCCGAGGAGGGCGACCTAGCGGCCGCGAAGCGCGACTGGCTGGCGGCCCACACCACCTATGAGACCCTCGGCGCCGCGTACGACGCGTTCGGCGATGTCGGAGACCAGATCGACGGACTGCCGCGCGACGGGCTGACCGGCTTCCACCTGGTCGAATCGCAGCTCTGGGGCGGCGCGGATGCCGCGACGGTCGCCGCGTCGGCGGCGCAGCTCGGCACGGAGGTCGGCAGCCTCGCGGGCACGTTCGCCGACGCCGAGATCGACCCGGGGGCGATCGCGCTGCGCGCCCACGAGATCGTGGAGGTCGCCGTCCAGGACGTGCTGACGGGCGCCGCGGATGCCGGGTCCGGCACCGAGCTGGCCACGGTCGACGCGAACCTCGACGGGGCGGAGCAGGCGCTGGCGCCGCTGCACGACATCCTCGCCCCGCGCTACCCCGACCTGGACCGCACGACGGAGGCGCTGCAGCAGACGCGCACGCTCGTCGAGTCGTTCCGCGCCGCGGACGGCACCTGGACCCCGCTCGCCGGCCTCGACCGCGGCCAGCGCGAGCGCCTCGACGCCGCCCTCGACCACGACGCGGAACTGCTCGCTCCCGTCGCCGCCATCTGCGACCCGAGGAGGGACTCGTGACCGAGACGGAGCGCGCCGCGGAACAGGCCACGGACGAGCGGAGCACCCGCCTCGGACGCCGGGGGTTCCTGGCGGCGGGGGTGGCTCTGCCCGCTGCAGCGGCCGTCGCGGCGGGTGCCGGGGCCGGGATCGGCGCGGCCGCCTCGTCCGCACCCTCCTCGTCGTCGGCGGCGACGCCTCCGCGCTCGTACCCGTTCCACGGCACCCACCAGCAGGGCGTGCTCACCACCCCGCAGCGCGCTGCGGCGTTCGTCGCCCTCGACGCGACGGCGGCCGACCGCACCGAGCTCGCCGACCTCCTCAAGACCATCACCGAGCGGGCCCGGTTCCTCACCGCCGGCGGCACCCCGCCCGACCCCGGGCTCACCGCGCCGCCGCGCGACTCCGGTGTGCTCGGCCCGACGGTCGAGCCCGGTTCGCTCACGGTCACCCTGTCGGCCGGCGCCTCCCTCTTCGACGACCGCTACGGGCTCGCCGCCGCGAAACCCGCTCGACTGCGGGCGATGGATGCGTTCCCGGACGACGCGCTGCGCAGGGAGGTGTGCGACGGCGACCTCCTGCTGCAGGTCTGCGCCGACGAGCGCGACACCGTCACTCACGCGGTCCGCGAGATCGCCCGCGCGACCCGCGGCGGGATGCAGGTGCGCTGGCGGCGGGACGGTTTCGTCTCCCCGCCGCGACCGAGCGGGACGCCCCGCAACCTGATGGGCTTCAAGGACGGCACCAGCAACCCCGACGTCACCGACGCCGCGCTGATGTCGAAGCTCGTATGGGCGCGCGGCGGCAGTGGAGGCGAACCCGCCTGGACGACCGGCGGCAGCTACCACGTGGTGCGCGTCATCCGGATGCTCGTCGAGTTCTGGGACCGCGTGAACCTGCACGAGCAGGAGAACATGATCGGCCGCCGCCGCGACTCCGGAGCCCCGCTCACCGCCTCCCGCGAGTTCGACGACCCGCACTACGAGCTCGACGCGACCGGCGACGTCATCCAACTCGACGCGCACATCCGGCTCGCCAATCCGCGCACCGCGGACACCGCGGACCAGCGGCTGCTGCGCCGCGCGTACAACTACGACGGCGGCACCGACGCCAACGGCAACCTCGACATGGGCCTGGTCTTCGTCGCCTTCAACCAGGACCTCGACCGGCAGTTCGTCGCCGTGCAGAAGCGCCTCGCCGGCGAACCGCTCGTCGACTACATCCAGCCGTTCGGCGGCGGGTACTACTTCGCGCTGCCCGGCGTCCGCGACTCCTCCGACTGGCTCGGGCGCACGATGCTCGCGTGACCAGCAGGAGGCCGACCGGCGCACCCGCGCCGGTCCCACCACCAGCAGGAAAGAAGGAAACGTGTCCAGACACTTCCGTCTGCGCCGCTCCACCCTCGCCGGAGCGGGAGCCGCCCTCCTGGGCGTCGTCGCGCTCGTCGGCGCCGGTGTCCTGGCGGGCTCGCCCGCCTCCGCCTCCGCCTCCGCGAACGGCGGCCACGGGGACCACTCCGCGCAGACCGTCACCCCGATCAAGCACCTCGTCGTGATCTTCGACGAGAACATCTCCTTCGACCACTACTTCGGCACCTACCCCAACGCGGCCAACACCGACGGCACGCCGTTCACCGCCGCCCCGCGCACCCCGGCGGCGAACACACTGGCCAGCAGCGGCACGCTCACCAGCAACCCCAACCTCTACCCGCCCAAGCGGCTCACCCCCGACCAGGCCGTGACCTGCGACCAGAACCACAGCTACGCAGCCGAGCAGGCCGCCGTCGACGCCGGGAAGATGGACATGTTCGTCCAGAAGACGAGCACCGACACCTGCACCGGCGCGTACGGCGCACCCGGTCTGGTCATGGACTACTACGACGGCAACACCGTCACCGGCATGTGGAACTACGCCCAGAACTACGCCATGAGCGACAACAACTGGGACACCGAGTTCGGCCCCTCCACCCCCGGCGCGCTGAACCTCGTCTCGGGTCAGACCCACGGCGGCACCGCCTACGACCCGAAGACCGGGGCCGTGCTGCCGGCCTCGACGGCCGTCCAGTCGCCCAACGCCGCGGGCGTCGGGACCGTGATCGGCGACCCCGACCCGGCGTACGACGACTGCTCCGACAACGACCACACCTCCACCTCCGCGGTCGTCGGGATGTCAGGCAAGAACGTGGGCGACCTGCTCAACGCGCGCGGAGTGACCTGGGGCTGGTTCCAGGGCGGCTTCACGCCGACCACTGCCTGGAACGGCCAGTCCGGCTCCTATGCGGCCTGCGACAAGACCACGGCGAACGTGGCCGGCGCGACCCCGAAGGACTACTCGCCGCACCACTCGCCGTTCCAGTACTACAAGTCGACCTCGAACCCGCACCACCTCGCACCCTCCAGCGTGAAGGCGATCGGGCACACCGACCAGGCGAACCACCAGTACGACCTGACCTCGTTCGACGCGGCGCTGAAGGCGGACAACCTGCCCGCCGTCTCGTTCCTCAAGGCGCCGGAGGCGCAGGACGGCCACGCCGCCTACTCCGACCCGCTGGACGAGCAGAAGTTCCTCGTCAACGAGATCAACGCCATCCAGAAGTCCGACAGCTGGTCGAGCACCGCTGTCGTCGTCACCTATGACGACTCGGACGGCTGGTACGACCACGTGGCGCCGAAGGTGACCAACGGGTCGAAGGATGCGGCGGTCGACTCGGCCGTGTGCACCAGCGTCTCGCGCACCGCGGGCGGGTACGCCGACCGCTGCGGACCGAGCCAGCGCCTGCCGTTCCTGCTGATCTCGCCGTGGGCCGCCCAGAACAAGGTCGACCACACCCCGATCGAGCAGACCAGCGTGCTCCGCTTCATCGAGAACAACTGGCTGACCGGCCGGATCGGCGACGCGTCGTTCGACACGCGCGCCGGCTCCATCGGCGGCCTGTTCGACTGGTGGCACCCGCAGCAGCGGGAGGTGCTGCTCGATCCGACCAGCGGCGCCGTGACGAAGGTGGTCTCGACGCGCCCGCACTGGCCGACCCCGCCCCGCGGAGGCTGGTCCACCCAGCCCTAGCCGCGCCTCCCGCACCGCCCGGCCCGCCGAGGTTCACGAAGTGGCGCTCATTCCAGCCCGGATGACCGCCACGACGTGAACCTCGGCGGGCCTTCGCGCGTCAGCGGTCGCGGAGCAGTTCGTCGAGCGTGAGCGGAGCGCGGCCGGTGACGCGCTCGACCGCATCGCTCACGCCCGCCAGCTCCCCCGCGGCGATCGCGGTGTAGGTCGAGACCCAGGCGTCGTACTGCCACTGCGGTGCGTCCCACTTCTTCCGGGACTCGTACGCTTCCTCAACGGACTCGTCGTGGAACGACACGGCGCGGCCGAGCCGGCGCGACAGGGTCTCGGCGACCTCCGCCATCGTCAGCTCCTCGGGGCCGGTGAGGTCGTAGGTGACGTCGCGGTGCCGCTCGGGATGCTGCAGGACCGCTGCCGCGACGCGGGCGACGTCCGCACGCGCGACCATCGCCGCCCGCCCGCCGTCTGCTGGACCGCGGATGACGCCGTCCTCCCCCATCATGAACTCGACGAAGTCGAGGTAGAGGTTGTCGCGCAGGAAGGTGTGCGCCATCCCGGTGCTCAGGATGCGCTGCTCGGTCGCGTAGTGGTCGCGCGCGAGCGTGAAGGTCGCGTCGGGCGCCGCGCCGACGAACGAGGTATAGACGATGTGCTTCACCCCTGCCTCGGCTGCGGCGTCGACGAAGGAGTAGTGCTCGCGCAGCCGCTCGGCGTTCTCCGCCGCGGAGACCATGAAGAGCGTCTCGACGCCGTCCAGTGCGGCGCGGGCCTGGCCGGCATCGCCGTACGTGCACGCGAGCGTCACCGTCCCGGGAAGATGCGGCGCCTTCGCGGGCGTGCGCGCGAGCATCCGGAACGGCACAGCGGCGTCGGCGAGCGCGGCCGCGGTCAGCCGCCCGACCGTCCCCGTCACGCCGGTCACCGCGAGCGTGGGCATCCCCGTGTTGTCCGTCATACGCCCATCCAACCCCTGCACCCACGCCGGCCGCCATCCGTTCCGGGGTTTCGTACGCGACACGCCGCTCGGAGGCGTACGAAACTCCGGAACGGATGGCGACGGCGCGAGAAAAACATCCTGGCCGCCGGGCCGATGACATGCCGGCGGCCAGGACGAGGGAGGCCCGGGTCAGATGCCCCGGGCGAGGCGGTAGTACGCGGCGTTCCAGTCGAGCTCCCGCTCGAAGCCGCGCAGCGTGGTGTCGTCGTCGATCACGAGCAGCTCGGTGCGCGCGATGCGGGCGAAGTCGGCGAACGCCTCCACCCCGACGGCCGTGCTCATCACGGTGTGGTGGGCGGCGCCGGCCTCCAGCCACGCCGTCGCCGAGGTGGTGAAGTCGGGCGCCGGCTTCCACACGGCGCGGCCGACCGGGAGCTTGGGCAGCGGGGCCGACGGCTCCACGACCTCCACGACATTCGCCACGAGCCGGAAGCGGTCGCGCATGTCGGAGAGCGCCACCACGACGGCCGGGCCGGGGGTCGCCGTGAAGACGAGGCGCACCGGGTCGTCCTTGCCGCCGATGCCGAGGGGATGCACTTCGAGGGTCGGCTTCGCGGTCGTGAGCGCAGGCGAGACCTCGAGCATGTGGGCGCCCAGGATGCGCTCGTCGCCCGGGGTCAGGTCGTACGTGTAGTCCTCCATGAGGGAGGCGCCGCCCGGCAGGCCCGCGCCCATCACGTTCGCGGCGCGCACGAGGATCGCGGTCTTCCAGTCGCCCTCGGCGCCGAAGCCGTAGCCCTCGGCCATGAGCCGCTGGACGGCGAGGCCGGGGAGCTGCTTCAGCGCGCCGAGGTCCTCGAAGCTGGTGGTGAAGGCGCCGAAGCCGCCGCCCTCGAGGAAGGAGCGCAGGCCAAGCTCGATCGCCGCGCCGTCGCGCAGCGACTGGTGCCGGTCACCGCCGCGGCGGAGTTCGGCAGCGACGTCGTAGAGCTCCTCGTACTCGGCGACGAGCGCATCCACGTCGGAGGAGGAGGCGGCGGCCACGGCGTCGGCGAGCTCGTTGACGCCCCAGGTGTTGACCTGCACGCCGAACGCCAGCTCGGCCTCGGTCTTGTCGCCCTCGGTCACCGCGACGAAGCGCATGTTGTCGCCGAAGCGCGCGAGCTTCAGCGAGCGGGTGGCGGCCCAGCCAGCGGCGGCGCGCGTCCAGGTGCCGATGCGGGAGGTGACGGTCGGGTTGCTCACGTGGCCGACGACGGTCGTGCGCGGCACGCCGAGGCGGGTCTGGATGTACCCGAACTCGCGGTCGCCGTGCGCGGCCTGGTTGAGGTTCATGAAGTCGAAGTCGATCTCGCCCCACGGCAGCTCGACGTTCGCCTGGGTGTGGAAGTGGAGGAGCGGCTTCTGGAGGGCGTCGAGGCCGGTGATCCACATCTTCGCGGGGCTGAAGGTGTGCATCCACGCCACCAGGCCGATCACAGTGTCGTCGGCGTTGGCCTCGAGCATCACGCGGCGGATGGCGTCGGAGTCGGTGAGCACCGGCTTCCAGACCACGCGCACCGGCACGTCGGCTGACGCACCGAGCTGGTCGGCGATCTGGCGGGACTGCTCGGCGACCTGCGCGAGCGTCTCGGGCCCGTAGAGGTGCTGGCTGCCGGTGAGGAACCAGACCTCGTAGCCGTCGAGGGTGGCGGAGTTCGGGGACGGAGTGAGCTTCGGCATCAGGAGATGGCACCTTCCGGGTTCTGTCCGTAGACGTTCTGATAGCGGTCGAAGAGACGGTCGATCGCCTCCTGCGGGATGGGCACGAGCGGTCCGCCCTGGCGGGCGAGGTGCACCGTGCGGGCGACGTCCTCGGCCATGACGGCGGCCTTCACCGCGTCGCGGGCATCCCGGCCGATGGTGAAGACGCCGTGGTTCTGCATCAGGACAGCCCGGCTGCGGTGGCCGGCGAGCGTCGCGACGATGCCGCGGCCGATGGAGTCGTCGCCGATGATCGCGAACGGGCCGACCGGGATCTCGCCGCCGAACTCGTCCGCCATCGCGGTGATGACGCACGGGATGGCCTCGGCGCGCGCGGCCCAGGCGGTCGCGTAGGTGGAGTGCGTGTGCACGACGCCGCCGACCTCGGGCAGCTCGCGGTAGACGTACGCGTGCGCAGCGGTGTCGGAGGAGGGGGACCGGTCACATCCGAGCGAGCCCGGGACGACCTCCCCGTCCAGCGTGCACAGGATCATGTTCTCGGGGGCGAGGTCGTCGTAGTCGACGCCGCTCGGCTTGATGACGAAGAGGTCCTCCCCGGGCACGCGGCCCGAGACGTTGCCGCCCGTCCACACCACGAGCCCGTAGCGCACCAGCTCGGCGTGCAGCGCGGCGACCTGCTCGCGCACCCGCCGGACGGCGGGGGTCTCGGGGTGGTTCGGCTCGGCGGCGGTTGCGTCGGTCACCGGGTGGCTCCTTCCGGGGTGGATGCGGTGAGGGGGATCGCCTCGACGGCCGCGCGCTCGATGGCGAGGCCGGCACGGTACTGCTCGATGTAGGCGCCGAAGCCCGCGACGTCGCCGGGATGCGGGGTGGTGGTCTCGAACGCGAAGCCTCCGAAGACCTGGCGGCGCAGGTAGTCGTCGAGGCTCACGCCGCGCTCCGCCTCCGCGAGATAGCCGGCAAGGACGGCGATGCCCCACGCGCCGCCCTCCGACGCCGTCTCGGCGACCGACACCGGCGCGTCCAGCGCGCCCGCGAGGAAGCGCTGCGCGACTCCCGCGGTGCGGAACATGCCCCCGTGGGCGAACATCCGGTCGAGTGCGACGCCCTCGTCGGCGAGCACGCGCATCCCGAGGGCGAGCGTGCCGAACACGCCGTAGAGCTGCGCGCGCATGAAGTTGCCGAGCGTGAAGCGGCTGCCGGGCGTGCGGACGACCAGCGGGCGGCCCTCGTCGAGCCCGGCGATCGGCTCGCCGGACAGGTGGTTGTAGGCCAGGAGGCCGCCGGCGTCGCTCTCGCCGGCCAGCGCCTCCCGGAACAGCGCGTCGTATGCGGCGTCGGCATCCACCGGCGCGTCCGCGGCCTCGGCGAAGCGGCCGAACAGGCCGACCCACGCCGCGAGCTCGCTCGCCCCGTTGTTGCAGTGGACCATCGCGACCGGGTCGCCCGCCGGCGTCGTCACGACGTCGAGCTCGTGGTGCACGCTCGCCAGCGGCCGCTCGAGCACGACCATCGCGAAGATGCTGGTGCCGGCGCTGACGTTGCCCGTGCGCGGTGCGACCGAGCTGGTCGCGACCATCCCCGTGCCGGCATCGCCCTCCGGCGGGCAGAGCGGGATGCCCGGGCGCAGCGCGCCGGACGGGTCCAGCAGCGCGGCCCCCTCGGCGGTCAGCTCGCCGGCCGCCTGGCCCGCCACGAGCACCTCGGGCAGGATGCGGCCGAGGGCCAGCCCGGGCGCCAGCGCCGGTGCCTTCTCGGCGAGCAGCGCGTCGTAGCGCGCGACGAGGTCCGCGTCGTAGTCGCGCGTGGCGGGGTCGATCGGGAACATCCCGGACGCGTCGCCCACGCCGAGCACGGAACGGCCCGTGAGGCGGCGGTGCACGTAGCCCGCGAGCGTCGTGATGGAGTCGAGGCGCGGGAGGTGCGGCTCGGCGTCGAGCACCGCCTGGTGGAGGTGCGCGATCGACCAGCGCAGCGGGATGTTCACGCCCAGCAGGTCGGTGAGCTCGGCCGCCGCGGGCCCGGTGCTCGTGTTGCGCCAGGTGCGGAACGGGACGAGCAGCTCGCCCTCGGCGTCGAACGCGAGGTAGCCGTGCATCATCGCCGAGACGCCGATCGCGCCGTACGTCGCGGGACGCACGCCGTGGGTGCGCTCGGCGTCGGCGACCAGGTCGGCGTAGGCGGCCTGCACGCCCGACCAGATCGCGTCGAGGGAGTACGTCCACACCCGGTCGACGAGCTCGTTCTCCCACTCGTGGGAGCCCACGGCCAGCACACGGGACGGGTCGGCCGCATCCACCAGGCAGGCCTTGATGCGCGTCGAACCGAACTCGATGCCGAGGGAGGTGCGGCCGGCCAGGATGGCGTCGCGGGCGGCGGGGGGCGCGGCGGGCGCGGGGATGGTCGCGGGGGCGGGCTGTGCGGGGGTGTCGCCCCCGGCGCGCTCTGAAGCCGTCATCTGTTCCTCACCACGTTGTGACCGGTCACAATTGCGACTCCAGTATGCGGCGGCCGGCGCTCGCACGTCAAGCCGCGAGGCGCCCATCCAGTCGTTGCAACACGCCGCGCGCGGCCGCGCCGCCCCATCCAGTTGTCGCAACACGCCGCTCGAGCACGTGCGCTGGCGGCGTGTCCTGACCACTCGTTTGCCGAGCCCATCCAGTCGTCGCAACACGCCGCGGGCGCGCAGCCGCTACGCCGACGCGCGCTCCACCAGCACCGGCGCGACGGGCGCGCCGAAGGCGACGCCCGCGCCCTCCGCTCCCCCGCCTTCGATGAGCGAGACGAGGCGGGCGACACAGCGGCGGCCGAGCTCGGCGAAGTCCTGCCGCACGGTGGTGAGCGGCGGCGCGAAGAACGCGGCCTCGGGGATGTCGTCGAAACCGACCACCGCGAGATCCTCGGGCACCCGACGACCCGCGAGGCGGGCAGCGTGCAGCACGCCGAGCGCCATCTGGTCGTTGGAGGAGAAGACGGCGGTCACGCTGTCGTCGGCGAGCAGCCCGGCGGCGATCTCGGCTCCGGAGGCCGCGGTCCAGTCGCCCTCCCGGGTGACGAGCCCCACGACCCGCTCGTCGCCGCCACCGCCGTGCTCCGCGACCTCGGCGAGGAACCCGTCCCGACGCGCACGCGCCTCCGACCAGTCGCCCGGGCCGCACAGGTGGGCGATCCGCCGGTGCCCGCGCTCGATCAGGTGACGCGTGGCCAGCCGTGCTCCCTCGACCTGGTCGACGAAGACGCCGTCGTCGCCCGCGGCGACGGCGCCGTGCAGCGTGACCGACGGGACGGCGAGCGACACGGCGGCCATCGCATCCTGCACCCGCTGCTGCGGGGCGATGACGACGATGCCCTCGACGGCCTGCGCGAGGAGGTGGTCGAGGGCGGCCTCGACCGAGGCGCGGTCCAGCGCGGAGGTGTGCGCGACGGTGACGAAGTACCCGGCGTCGCGCGCGGCGTTCTCCACCGCGTCGATGCTGGAGGCCGGGCCGAAGAGGGAGGAGGTGGAGGCCGCGAGCACCCCGATGGTCGTCGACCGGGCGGTCGTGAGCATCCGAGCGGCGCGATTGGGCCGGAAGTTCAGCTCGGCCATCGCGGCCAGCACGCGGTCGCGCGTCTCGGGCCGGATGCTGGCGTGGTCGTTCAGCACGCGCGACACGGTCTGCCGCGAGACCCCCGCCGCGGCCGCGACCTCGCGCACCCCCGGGGCGCGTCCGCTCTCGATCATCCCTTCACCCTAGCGGCGCGCATCCAGCGGCCGCCGCACCGCTCACACGAAGGCGGAGAGCGCCTTCTGCAGCTGGAGCGCGCCGATCACGAGCAGCAGGGCGGCGTTGAGCACGTGCGTGTTGCCGGCGACCCAGCTGCGGGTGCGGGCGAGCAGAGGTTCGGCGGCGGCGCCCCGCACGACGACGAGCAGGACGGGCAGCACGATCGACAGCGAGCCGACCAGCCCGAAGACCACCAGCACCGCCACCGCCGGACCGGTCGCGACGGCCGCCACCCGGGCGTCGAGCGCCGCGATGATCGCGCACGACGCATCCACCGGATTCACGACGAACAACCCGAGACCGAGGAAGAACGTGCGCACGGGACGGAACGTCTCCACCTGCTGCAGCCAGCCCGGCAGCTGCGGTGCGGCGGCCGCGACGTCCCGCGGCGAGCGCGCCTCCGCCATCTGCGCGATCCGCGCGCGGCCCCGGCGGTACACCACGACCGCCGCCCCGACGAGCAGCAGGCCCAGCACGAGCCGCAGGATCGGCACCCACAGCGGCGGCTCCCGCAATGCCCGTACCTGCAGCGCCCCGAAGACGAGGAACGCCACGGTCAGCACGAGCGCGATCCCGGCCAGCCAGCCGAGCGCGAACGCGATGCCACCAACCCGGGCGCGGGACGAGACCAGCACCGCGATCAGCGCCATCAGGGCGAGCGGGCTGAGCAGGATGCCGAACAGCAGCGGGACGAGGCCCAGGATGAGATCGCCCACGTCACACCTCCGGCGGCGGGGTGAGCGGCGTCGGAGGCGCGTCGGACGTGACGGTCGCCTCCCGGTCGCCGAGCGCGGCGAAGATCGCGTCGACCACCGCGGCGGTCACGGCCGGCCCGTCGCCGGCGTGGTGCCAGTACTGCGCCCGCACCGTGTAGCGGTGGGGCTCGTGCGCGATGCTCAGCACCCGCACCGGCTCGCGGTGGTGCACGCCCTCCACCGCGGCGCAGGCGTCGGATATGCGCGTGCGGACCTCCTCCCGATCCGCCGGGTCGACCTTGACGCGCACCTCCACCTCGGACCGGCGACCGCCGAGCTCGGACTCGTTGACGAACGGGTTGCCGACCACGTCGGCGTTCGGGATGTGCGCGACCCGGCCATCCATGGTCCGCACCACCACGGTGCGGCTGGTGACTTCGCGGACCGCGCCCCGGTACCCCGCCACGTCGACGATGTCGCCGGCCTTGAACGGTCGCCGGGTCTGCAGCACCAGGCCCGCGGCGAAGTTCTCGTTGATGCCGCGCAGGGCCAGGCCGGCGACGACCGCCACGATGACGGCGAGCGCCAGGACGGGCTGGATGGGGGCGCCGAGGAAGGCGATGCCGACGCCGATCCCGAGCAGGATGACCGTGAGCCGGACCACCCGCGCGATGCGGCGGCCGGTGTCGGTGGTGACGGCGGGGATGCGGGCGCAGAGCCGCAGGGTGGCGCGGTGCGCCAGGATGCCGAGCAGGATCCCGGCGGCGACGGACACGAGCGCGAACAGCACGGACCACTGGTCGAGGCCCGAGAAGAACCCCGCCGCGTCTCCGGCCGCCGCCGTACGCACCATCCCGACTCCCTCACCGCCCGTGCGGCGACAGTATCGGCCGGGCGACGGGAGCGTCTAGACGCAGAACGGGCGGCGGAGTGCGACCTCCACCGCCCGTGTCGTGCGGTGCGCTCAGGCGACGAGCGAGAAGCCGGCCGTCCAGGAGATGCGCTCGGCCGCCGCGAGCGTGATCTGCAGGAAGCCGATGGACTCGAGTTCGCGGGCACGCTTGAGGGAGCCGGCGTCGACGGCGTTCAGGCCGCCCGCGGTCACGATGCCGGTCAGCGTGGCCTTCGCGGCGTCGTCGTCACCGGCGATGAGCACGGTGGTGGTCTCGGCGCCGACCTTCCCGGAGGCGAGGGTCGCGGCGAAGGTGGTGTTGAAGGCCTTGAGGACCGTCGAGGACGGAAGCTTGCCCGCGATCACGGCCGCGGCCGAGCCGTCGGCCGGGACCGTCAGGCCGTCGAAGGTCCCGAAGTCGAGTGGGTTCGTGATGTCGACGACGACCTTGCCTGCGAGGGCGTCGCCGTAGGTCGCGATGACCGCATCCACCTCGGGGTACGGGACGGCGAGGACCACCACGTCGCCGGCGACCGCGCCGCCCTCGCGGCCCAGGTACTCGACCGTGCTGCCGCCGGCCGCGGCCACGCCGCCGATCGCCTTCGCCATGTTTCCGTTGCCGATGATGCTGACCGTGCTCATGAGATTCCTTCCCGGCTGTGCGCCGTATTCAGTTGATGCTTCAACCAATGTACGTCGGGATGGTTGAAGCGTCAAGTGATTGCTAGAATGGACCCATGACGACGAGCGACGACCTCGCGGGCCGCGAGCGCGATGCCTGGCTGGGCCTCGTCGCGCTCACGCAGTTGCTGCCTCCCGTCATCGACGGCCAGCTCTCGCGCGACTCCGCGGCGACGCACTACGAATTCTTCGTGCTCTCGCGACTGGCCGAGTCGCCGAACCATCGGCTGCGACTCAGCGCCCTCGCGACCGCGACCAACGCGTCCGTCTCGCGCCTCAGCCACGTGATCACCCGGCTGGAGGCCCGCGGGCTCGTGCAGCGGATGCCCTGCGAGGAGGACGGCCGCGCCACCAACGCCGTGCTCACCGACGCGGGCGCCGAGTTCGTGGCGACCGCCGCCCCCGGGCACCTCGACACCGTGCGCTCGCGCGTGCTCGCGGCACTGACTCCCGAGCAGGTCGAGCAGCTCGCCGAGATCTCCTCGTCCATCGTCGGGGCCATCGACCCGTCGCGCCGCCCGAGCGACGCCTGCGAGTCGATCGTCGCCGCCGCCACCAGCGACTAGCCCCCTCCCCCTCCTTCCCCCCTCACCCCGCGGGCAACCGCCGAGTACGCGAAAAGTGGGCTCGAAACCGCCGAGTACGCAGAGAATTCGCGTACTCGGCAGGCGGGGCGGTGCAGGCTCGCGTCAGTCGATGAGGTCGCGGGCGGCGAGGAGGCGCAGGACCTCCCGGCCCGCGGGTGGGCAGCGGTCCGCGTCGGCGGTCGTGACCCAGTGCAGCGCACCGACCTCGGACGACGGCGTCGGCGCCGCATCGGTGCGCGCGCGGAAGACGCGCATGTGCACCATCCGCCCCTCCTCCTGACCGTGCGCGAGCGTGCGCACCTCGAACAGCTCCTCGAGCGCGCTCGGGTCGAGCGTCAGCGAAACCTCCTCGTGCGCCTCGCGCGCCGCGGCCTGCGCTGCGGTCTCGCCCGGGTCGATCTTGCCGCCGGGCATGTAGTGCACCTCGCGCCCGCGCGCGGTCACCATCAGCACGGTTCGATCGCGGAGGAGCGCGATGGCGGCGACCTGGAGCGGCGGGAGGGTCATGCCTCCACGCTAGGCGATGCCATGCTGGTCGGATGATCAGCGACGACACCGCCCGCGCCTTCGTCGACCAGTGGCTGGCCGACTGGAACGCCCACGACCTCGACGCCCTGCTCGCCCACTACGCGGACGACGTCGTCTTCACCTCGCCGCTCGCCGCACGGCTGCTCCCCGGCAGCGGTGGAGTCGCACGCGGCAAGGCAGCCCTGCGCGAGTACTGGACGGCCGGCCTGGCCGCCCTCCCCGATCTCCGGTTCGAGGTGCTGGACCACTACGTCGGGGTCGGCACGATCGTCATCCGCTACCGCAATCAGTCTGGCGGCGTGGTCAGCGAAGTGCTCGAGTTCGACGGCGACGTGATCGTGCGGGGGCACGGGACGTATCAGGCGGGTTGAATCCGCCGGTGACGCGCTCCGCCCTCAGCGGCGCGACAGCAGCGAGGTCACGCGCAGACGACCCGAGTGGATCCAGACATCCGAGTACTCGATCGGGCGGCCGTCGGCGAGGTAGGTCACCTGCTGCAAGTACTGCACGGGAGCACCCGTCGCGAGTTCGAGCGATGCGGCGGTGGCGGCGTCGGCGGCCTCGGCCGAGAAGGTGCGTCGCGCGCTGCCGATCTTGAGCTGGAAGCGACCCTCCAGGGTCCCGAACAGGCTGGCCGTGGTGAAGTCCGTGTCCTCTAGCCCCGGTGTGAGGTCGGTGCGGACGTAGTTGACGAGCAGGGCGACGGGCCCGTCCTCGGTGCGGCGTAGACGGCGCAGACTCAGCACCTTGGCCCGGGCGGGCATGTCGAGGAGGGCGGCGACCGGTCGCGGCGGCTCGAGCAGCACGCACTCCAGCACCTCGGTCTGCGTGACGATCCCCTGGTTGGCGAAGTCCTCCGAGAGCGTGCTGAGCTTCTGGGCGATCGAGGGCTCGATCGTGGTGGAGGTGACGAAGGTGCCCTTGCCGCGGATCTGCCGCAGCAGCCCCTCCTCGATCAGCGTGGTCAGGGCGCGGCGCAGCGTGCCGCGGCTGACCCCGAGGTCGTGCGCCAGCTCGGGCTCGCTCTTCAGCCGGTAGTGCGCCGGCCACTCGCCCGTCGCGATCCGGCCGCGGATGCGCTCCGAGATCTGCGAATGGAGGGCGATCGGGGCCCCGCGGTCGACGTCCCCCTCGTCGAACAGCTCGTCGTTCACGGTCACCGTCGTGTGTCCTCCCCTGGTGTGCGCCGCCGTCCCGACCTTAGTTCACGCGGGACGGCGGCGGCGCGGTCAATAGCTGGCGGTGTTCTCGTCGCCGGAGTCGCTGATGATCTCGAGGCCCGCGCTGGTGCCGAGCAGGCTCGCGCCCGCCTCCAGCAGGGACAGCGCCTGCGGGTAGCTCTTGATCGATCCGGACGCCTTCACGAGCACGCCGTCGCGGGCCAGGCCGACGAGGTAGCGGACGCTCTCGGGGTTGGCGGTCTCGATCTGCCCGCTGGACGCGTTCTTCAGGAAGGCGACTCCCGCCTCCATCGAGAGTTCGACGGCTGCGCGACGCTCGTCGGGCGTCAGGAGCGGGAGCTCCAGCATCACCTTGACCGGGATGCCGGAGGCGCGCACGACCCCGGCGATGTCGTCGCGGAACGCGTCGTACATGCCGCTCTTGAGCCAGCCGATCTGCACGCCGATGTCGAGCTGGGTGGCACCGAGGCGCGCGATCGACTCGGCCTCGGCCGCCTTGCCCGCGCTCGTGGTGACGCCCACCGTGGGGAAGTCGAGCGCGGTGGCGATGCCGACGCCGGTGCCGCGCAGTTCGGCGGCGACGACGTCGACCCACGAGGCGGGGACCATCGCCGCGTTGAAGCCGTGCTCGACGGTCTCGCGGGCGTGGGCGACGATCTCGTCGCGGGTGAGGCCGACCTCGATCTTGGTGTGCTGGATGTACGGGGCCAGCTCGGCGGGGGCGAGTGTCTTCTCGCCGGTGGTGGTGGTCACGGTGGTGTTCCTTTCGCGTGGACCGCGGGTGCGGGGTGGGAGGTTCCGGCCGTCAGAGACGGTCGGCGTAGTAATCGGGGGCGACGACGCCGTCCCCGCCGAACCAGCGGGGCACGTCGACGCCGCAGACGAGGCCGATGTTGCCCCAGGGCTCGAAGGCGCCGGTGCGGACGATGACCTTCGCCTGGGCGGCGACCGCGCCGAGCATGTCGGCGTGGGTGCGCGTGCTGAACTCGGCGCCGGCGAAGCGGTCGGCGAGCCAGTCGTCGAGGCGCGGGTTGTTGGAGACGACGTCCTCGGCGCGGACGACGCCCTCCACCACCAGCTCGTCGGCGATGAGGCCGAGCACGGTGCGCAGGTCCGGGAGGTTCTCGGCGATCGCGAGGTCGATGCGGTGCGCGTCGCGCGGGATGGGGAACCCGGCGTCGACGACCAGCAGCAGGTCGGTGTGGCCGAGGGTGGCGAGCGCCCCGCTCAGCTCGGCGTTGAGGATGCCGTTCTTCTTCATGTCTCTCCTTCTGTTCGGTCGCGGGTCGGGATCAGGCCACGGCGGCGGCGCCGGTCGCAGCGGCCATGATGTTCTCCTCCGTCGCCTCCGCCGTCGGCAGGACCGTCGCGATGCGCCCCTCCGCCATGACGGCGATGCGGTCGGTGATGGTCAGCAGCTCCGGGAGGTCGGACGAGGAGCACAGGATGGCGACGCCCGCCGCGGCGAGCGCGAAGAGCTGCTCGTAGATCTCGGCCTTGGCCCCGACGTCGACGCCGCGCGTCGGCTCGTCGAGGATGAGCACCCGCGGCTCGATCGCGAGCCAGCGCGCCAGCATCGCCTTCTGCTGGTTGCCGCCGGAGAGGTTCACGATCGGGGTCTGCAGCGACGCGGTCTTGACCGTGAGGGCGGTCGCCAGCCGACCGGCCTCCCTGTCGAACCCGCCGCGGCGGACGAGGCCGCCGGAGGTGTGGCGGCCGAGGGTGAGCACGCCGATGTTGTCGCCGACGCCGAGGGAGCTGAGGAGGCCCTGCGCGCGACGCTCGCCGGGGACGAACCCGAGGCGACGGCGCACCGATTCCCCGGGCGTCCGACGGTCGTACGACCGGCCGTCGAGCATCATCCGGCCGCCGGCGCCGCGTTCGGCGCCGAAGAGATTACGGAGCAGTTCGACCCGCCCGCTGTCGGGCAGACCCGCGATGCCGAGGATCTCGCCGGGGTGCAGGTCGAACGACACCTCCCGGTGCCCGCGGCCCGCGAGGTCGTGCACGGTCAGCACCGGGGCGACCAGCGGCTCCGCGCGGACGGTGTCGGAGCGGCGCGCCAGGTCGCCGAGCTCACGGCCGACCATCGCGGCGACAGCCTGCTCCGGTGTCGTCTCCTCCCGGCTCCAGGAGGCGACGTGCCGTCCGTCCCGGAGCACCTCGAGCTGATCCGCGAGCCGGAACACCTCGGGCATCCGGTGCGAGACGTACAGCAGGGTGGTTCCCTGGCGTGTGAGCGTCTCCATCAGCGCGAACAGCCGTTCGGACTCCGCGGGCGTGAGCACCGAGGTGGGCTCGTCGAGGATCAGGATGCGGCAGCCGCGGGCGATGGAGCGCGCCACCACGACGAGCTGCTGGGTCGCCAGGTCGAGCCCGCCGACCGGCGCGGCCGGGTCGAGGTCGAGGTCGAGCGTGCGGAGCAGCTCGGCGGCGCGCTGCCGCATCCGGCGGCGCGACGGGAACCAGCGGCTGCCCGGCTCGACGCCGACGAGGATGTTCTCGGCCACGGTGCGCTCCGGCAGGAGCGAGAGCTCCTGTGGCACGATCGCCACGCCGTGCTCGGTGAGCAGGGAGTGCGGATCGAACCGCTGCACCTCGACCCCGTGGACGGTGACGCTCCCGGCGCTCGGCGGCTGCAGGCCCGCGAGGATCTTCAGGAGGGTGGACTTGCCCGCACCGTTCTCTCCGAGCAGGGCGGTCACCCGCCCCTCCGGAACCTCCATCGTGACGTCGGCGAGAGCCGTGACCGGTCCGAACCGGCGGCTGAGCCCGGTGATGCGG
This sequence comes from Leifsonia naganoensis, assembly GCF_013410615.1. Lineage (NCBI taxonomy): Bacteria > Bacillati > Actinomycetota > Actinomycetes > Micrococcales > Microbacteriaceae > Leifsonia > Leifsonia naganoensis. The sequence goes on along the minus strand of NZ_JACCHJ010000001.1, from coordinate 1,908,612 downwards.
ATGGCCGGCTGCGCCGCGTCGGGCGTCGGGAGCGTCATGTCAGCCCTCCACCGTGGCGTCGGAGAGGTTCTTCGCGTCGATGATCTGGGCGCCGGTGTCGACGCCGGAGATCTTCGTGCCCTTCTTCAGGAAGTCGGCGAGCACCTTCACGGCCTGGTAGCCCTGCTCCGACGGGTTCTGACTGATCGTGAAGGTCACCACGCCCTGGGTGATGAACTCGGCGGTCTGCGGGAGGAGGTCGAAGCCGACCATGGTGATCTTCCCCGCGTTGCCGGACTGCTGGACCCACTTGGCCGCGGCCGTCGTGCTGCAGCAGTCGAGGCCGGCGATGGCGACGACGCCCGACTGGCCCGACATGGTCGAGTCGACCGTGTTGTAGGCGGCGTTCGGCTCGTTGCCGACGTTGACCGGGCCGACGACCTCGAGACCCGAGCCCTCCATGCCCTTCGTGAATCCGCCGAAGCGATCGTTCGACCAGCCGGCGCCCGTGTCGAGGGAGAAGACGACGACCTTGCCGGACGCCGTGTCGCCGAGGGCGGTGCGCAGCTGCTTCGCCTCGGAGGTGCCGGAGGCGGCGAGGTCCTGTCCGACGAAGCCCATCTGCTTCGAGCCGGGGTTGTCGGTGTTGAACGAGATGATCGGGATGCCCGCCTCGTACGCCTGCGCGATCACCGGCTTGAGGGCGTCGCTGCTGGCGGAGGAGACCGCGAGGCCGTCGACCGCCTGCTGCTGGATCAGGGTCTGCAGCTCGGCGACCTGCTTCGCGGCGTCGCCACCGGTCGGGCCGATCAGCTGCACGTCGGCGCCGAGCTCCTTGCCGGCCTTCTCCATCCCTTCGCGGATCGGGGTCGCGAACGCGAGCGACGGGTCGTGGTAGCTGAGCTTGATGCGCAGCTTCTCACCGCCGTCGACGCGCTTCTGGATGTACTCGGCGAGGTGGAAGCCGCCGGAGGCGTCGGCGGCGTTGCCGTTGGTGATCGCGCCGCAGCCGGCGGCGGTCAGCGCGACCGTCGTGGCGACGGCGGCGGCCGTCAGCACGCGGCGGGTGAGGGTGCGGAAAGACATCAGTACTCCTTCGTGTGTGATGTACGCGGGTGGTGCTCGGGTGGTGTGCGTGGGCGCGGCGTCGATGCCGCGCCGGTCAGGCGCGTGTCTTGCGCTTGCGCTGCCAGGTGTCCGCGGCCACGGCCGCGACGATGACGAGACCGGTGACGACCGTCTGCCAGAAGGACGAGATCCCGTTGATGTTGAGGATGTTCTGCAGGATGCCGATGAAGAGCACGCCGATGACGGTGCCCCACATCGTGCCGGAGCCGCCGAAGAGGGCCGCGCCGCCGATGATCACCGCGGAGATCACCGTCAGCTCGAGGCCGGTGCCGGTCACGCCCTGCACGTAACTGAGGAAGGACAGACCGAGTACGCCGGCGACGGCCGCCGTGAATCCGGAGAGGACGAACGCCGTCAGCTTGACCACGCCGACGTTGATGCCGACGAGCCGTGCGGCCTCCTTGTTGCCGCCGACGGCATAGGTGTTGAAGCCGAGCCGCGAGCGGGAGAGCAGGATGACGCCGAGCACGATGATCGCGGCGAAGACGATGAGCTGCATCGGGACGACGCCGAAGAGGCGCCCCTGACCCAGCAGGTTGAAGTCGGCGACGCCGGCCTGTGAGGTGCTGAGCGAGATCGGCTTGCCATCGGAGATGAGGAGCGCGACGCCGCGGAAGACGCTGAGGCTGCCGAGGGTGACGATGAACGAGGGGACCCCGAGGAGCACCACCGCCAGTCCGTTCACGAGTCCGGCGACGACGCCGACGGCCAGGCCGATCAGGATCGCGAGCGGCCAGGCCACCCCGCCGGCGATCGCCATGCCGGTCGCGATCGCCGAGAGCGCGTAGATCGAGCCGACGGAGAGGTCGATCTCGCCGTTGATGATCACGAAGGTCGCGCCGACGGCCATGATGCCGATCTGCGAGACCTGCTGGCCCACCGACAGCAGGTTGCCCGCCTGGAGGAAGCTCGGCGAGAGCACGGTGCCGAGCACGACGAGCAGCACGAGCGCGGCGAACACGCCGGCCTCGCGGGCGTGGAGGAGCTTGCGGAAGTCCGGTGCGCTGCGTCGCGCGGGGACGGTGGTGGCGGTCATCGGGTGGGTCCAATCGAGCCGGGATTCGGGAGGGAGGGGAGGGCCGGGAGCTGCGCCGCGGTCGGGAGGGCGGGGACGACGCCCTCCGCCGCGACCGTGTGGGCTCCCGCGTGGGCGGCATATGCGGCGGCATCGGCGAGCGACGCGCCCGCCGCGACCGCGACGGCCAGGGCGGCGGTGAACGAGTCGCCCGCACCGGTCGTGTCGACGACGGCGACGGGAGGCACAGGTGCGATCTCGCGCTCCCCCTCCGCGTCGGCCAGGAGCGCGCCGGCCGCGCCGCGGGTGAGGAGGACGGACCCGCCGGTGCGGGCGCGCAGAGCGGTGACGAGCTCGTGCTCGGTCGCCCCGTCGCCGGGCTCGCGGCCGAGCAGCACCGGCGCCTCCGTCTGGTTGGGGGTGATGATGTCGATGAGCGCCCACGCTTCATCGGGCAGGGCGCGGGCGGGCGCCGGGTTGAGCAGGGTGGTCGTTCCGACCTCCCGTGCCGTCCGCAACGCGTGCACGACCGCGGCGAGCGGGATCTCCATCGAGACGACGAGGACGTCCGCCGCGGCGATCTCGTCGCGGAAGGCGTCGACCGCGGCGGCGTCGAGCTCGTCGAGTGCGCCGGGTGCGATCGCGATGCGGTTCTCACCGCTCGGCTCGACCAGGATGAAGCCGACCATCGTCGCGCCGGCGCCGGTCAGCGTCTTGCTCGCGTCGACACCCTCGCGGGCCCAGAGTTCGCGGGCCGCGCGACCGAAGTCGTCGGCGCCGACGGCGGTGAGGAGGGAGGCCTCAGCACCCAGCCGGGCGGCGGCGACGGCCTGATTCGAGCCCTTGCCTCCCGGCCCGGAGTCGAAGACTCCTCCGCTGACCGTCTCACCGGCCTCCGGCGAGCGCGGGACCCGCATGGTGAGGCCCGCCCCGTAGCTTCCGACCACAGCGATCTTCATCGATTCGAGTACTTCCTTGTACGTGGACAACTATGAACATGAGCAGTGTATGTCCATAGTTGTCCACTCGTCAACCGAAGCTGCACGAACGGTGCACGAAAGACGGGCCCGCCCACTGAACGCGTCAGCGCGGCCGGCCCGGGAAGCGATGGAAAGGGGTGGGGTCCTACCCCTCCACGACCTGCTTGAGCTGCCGCAGCCCCTTCTCGAAGTCGGAGCCGACCAGCTTCTCGACGTTGAACAGGCGGGTCATGAGTGTTCGGGGGCTCTCCATCCGCCAGATCACCCGGGTGCCGTCGCCCTCGGGGGTCAGCACGAAGCGGATCGCGTTGGTGGAGCGGAACGGTTTGGTGAAGTCGAGCGCGATGGCGACCCCGTCCGGGTCGACGGCGGTGACCTCCATGCGCCCGGCTCCGGCCTTGCGGTTGCCCGACCAGGCGTAGCTCGACCCGACCGTTCCCGGCTCGCCGGAGTAGTCGCGGTGGAGGTCGGGGTCGAGCCCCTCCCACGGCGACCAGTCGATCCAGCCCGGGAGGTCCGCAATGCGGCGCTGCAGTTCTTCGGGGGTCGCGGCGATGCGCTCGGTGCGCTCCACGACGGTCGTTCCGGCCATGCCGCCAGGGTAACGCCTCTGGCCCCGCGCGGTGGCGCTGCGTAACGTGGGCATCCGGAGGTGCCGACCATGCCCCAGCCCACGCCCGCGTCCGCCACCGGACGGACCATGCTGCTCGACTCCGCGTCGCTGTACTTCCGCGCGTTCTACGGGGTGCCCGACACGGTGCGGTCGCCCGAGGGCGAACCGGTCAACGCGGTGCGCGGTTTCCTCGACATCATCGCGCGGCTCGTCGGCGAGTTCGGGCCGGAGTCCCTGGTCGCGTGCTGGGACGACGACTGGCGCCCGCGGTGGCGCGTCGACCTCATCCCGAGCTACAAGGCACACCGGGTGGCCCGCGAAGTGCCGGGCGGGGTGGATGTCGAGGAGACTCCCGAAGCGCTCGTGCAGCAGGTGCCGGTGATCCGGGAGGTGCTGGAGGCGCTCGGCCTCGCGATCGTCGGCGCCGCGCAGCACGAGGCGGACGACGTGATCGGCACCCTCGCCTCCCGAGGCGACGGCCCGGTGGATGTCGTGACCGGAGACCGCGACCTGTTCCAGCTGGTGGACGACGCGCACGACGTGCGGGTGATCTACACGGCCCGTGGGATGAGCAACCTCGAGGTACTGACCGACGCGGTCGTGTCGGGCAAGTACGGCGTGCGGCCCGACCAGTACGCCGACTTCGCGGCGATGCGCGGCGACGCGTCCGACGGCCTCCCGGGCGTTGCGGGCGTCGGCGAGAAGACGGCGGCGGCACTGCTGGCCGAGTACGACTCGCTCGACGGCATCCGCGCCGCGGCGGCCGACGACTCCAGTCCGATGAAGCCGGCGGTCCGCGCCCGCTTCGCGGCGGCGACGGACTATCTGGACGTCGCGCCGCGCGTCGTCGAGGTCGTGCGCGACCTCGACCTGCCCGACGTGGAGGCGCGGCTGCGCCGGCCGAGCGCGAAGCAGCGCGAGACCCTCGACGCGCTCGCCGACCGCTGGGGGCTCGGCGGCTCGCTCGACCGCCTCCTCGCGGCCCTCCCCGACTGAGGCAACTGCCGAGTACGCGGAAAGTACGGCTCGAACCGCCGAGTACGCAGAGAATTCGCGTACTCGGCCGTCGGCGGGGTCAGACGCGGTCGGGCTCCCAGCGCCAGAGCTCGCGCTGGGCGAGCAGGGCCAGCTCGCGGAGCACGTCGAGGTCGAGCTCGCCGGTCTCGGCATCGCGCGGCTTGCGCCCGAACACGCAGAGCGCGCCGATGCGCGTGCCGTCCGGCGCCTCCACGGGGTAGCCTGCGTAGTACCGCAGGTGGGCGGGACCGGTCACCACGGGGCTCGACGCGAAGCGCTCGTCGAGCTCGGCATCGGCGACGACCAGGCCGTCGGCGGAGGCGATCGTGTACTGGCAGGCGGATTCCTCGAGCGGGAACTCGCGCGTCGCCGTGCCGACGGCTGCGATCGCCCACTCCTTCTCGGCGTCGAGGATGGTGAACATGGCGATCTCGGTGCCGAGCGTGCGCTGCGCCGTGCCCACCAGCCCGTCGAGGCGGGCGTCGCGGCCGCGCTCCGCCAGGCGCAGACGCTCGATGGCCTCCACCCGCTCCGCCGCCGTCCGTGACGAGGGAGGCGTGCTCCGGCGCGGCTCGACGAGCGTGGGCACGAGCACGTCGGCGATCCGCCGCGCCCAGAACAGGTAGTCCGCGGGCCCGCGGTGCCGAGCGGATTCGGCATGCGGCGGAGCCGGGAGCGGCACGAACAGCGCACCCTCCTCCCGGCACACGCGCTCCGCCACGAGATTCAGACGCTCGGCGTGGCCCTGGGCGATCCGGGTCGGTCCCGCGTCGTCCGGGTCGAACGAGCGGATCGGCTGGGCGCCGAGCCACACCACCGCGCCGCCTGCTCCCCGCGCGGTCCGGACTTCCCTCAGCAGCGACCGAACCCGCTCGCCCCACCTCTCCGGGTCGGGCAGGCGCAGCGAGTCGGCGAGCGTCGCGCTCAGCACGACCACCTCGTAGCGCTCGGGCCCCGCCGCGGCGACCAGCGATCGCAGTCTGCGCACGCCGGCCGAGGGATGCGCGACGACGTCGACGACGGCCCCGCGCCCGGTCGACGACCCGATCGCCCGGGCGAGCGCGCCGGGCAGGGCGAGGTCGTAGCTCGCGACACCCCAGCCGACGACCGGCCCCGAGCCCGCCAGCAGCACGCGCACGTTGCGCCGTCCCGCGGCGAACCCCTGCGGTGCGTCCGCCGGCCGTGCCAACCCGCTGCGCACGCCGACCACCCGCAGCAGCTGCGCCCGGGTCAGGAGGCGACGCCCCAGCGTCACACGTTCGGCATCCACTCGGTTGACGGTATCCCGGCATACGTCCGCGGACTAGCGGCGGCTCGCCGGGTCACCCGGAATGTGTGAGGAGGCGTTCGTCAGGGCTGGTTCTGAAGCCACTCGAGAGCATCAGCCGCCTCGGCGTCCGTACGCCGGGGACGACCGAGCATGATCTCGCGCCGGCGCAGCTCGGTCGCATCGTCGTCCGCCGCCATGTTGAGGTCCGTGCCCGTAAGCCAGGTCCGACGCCGACCCTCCGAGGAGTCGTGGATCAGAGCGATCGCGAACTGCTTGCTCTCGCCTGCCAGCCTGGTCGCGAGATCGAACACTTCGACGAAGTCGGCGTCGAGCACATCGACGCTCTCGGTGTTGAACCCAGCGGGCACGAGGTCGTTCTCTTCGAGCGCCTCGAAGGTGGTCAGGACGTCGGTCGTCGGCAGATATACGGCCCAGTCAGGAAGGCCGAAACCAGTCGGCCCGTCGAAGAGGACGATCCGGAAGCGGGCCTCGTCCGTCCCGCTGACGTCGCGTTCGCAGCCCTCCTCGAACCGCATGCCCCCATCGCCCCTCACGGCAGGATGTGCCCCGCCGCGCGGAACAGCCGGTACCACTCTTCGCGGGTCAGGGGCAGGTCGGAGCCGGCGGCGGCGTCGCGGACGCGCTGGGCGTTGGTGGTGCCGAGGACGACTTGGATGCCGGCGGGGTGGCGGGTGATCCAGGCGGTGGCGATCGCGGTCGGGGTGACGCCGTAGGAGGCGGCCAGCTCGTCGATCACGTCGTTCAACTCGGGGAAGTGCTCGCGGTCGCCCAGGAAGACGCCGTCGAAGAACCCCTTCTGGAACGGCGACCAGGCCTGGAGGGTGATGTCGTGCAGGCGGGCGTGGTCGAGGATGCCGTTGTCGCGGTCGATCGACTGCGGGAGGCCGGCCATGTTGGCGGCGACGCCCTGCGCGATGAGGGGGGCGTGCGTGATGCTCAGCTGCACCTGGTTGGCGACGATCGGCTGCGAGACGTACCGGCGCAGGAGGTCGATCTGGCCGGGCGTGTGGTTGGAGACGCCGAACGCGCGCACCTTGCCGGCCGCCTGCAGCTCGTCGAACGCGGCGGCGACCTCCTCGGGCTCGACCAGGGTGTCGGGGCGGTGCAGCAGCAGGAGGTCGAGGTAGTCGGTCCGCAGGGCGGCGATGGACTCGTCGACGGTGGCGAGGATGTGCTCGCGCGAGAAGTCGAAGTAGCCGTCGCGGATGCCGACCTTGGACTGGATGACGACCTGGTCGCGCTCGGCGGCCGGGATCGCGCCGGCGTCACCGAAGCGACGCTCGCTCCCGTGCCGCTCCTCGCCGTAGATGTCGGCGTGGTCGAACACCGTGACGCCCTCGTCGCGAGCGGTGCGCACCAGGGTGCGGATCTCCTCGTCGGACAGGGGTTCGATGCGCATCAGGCCGAGGACGATGTTGGACGCGTCGACGGCGACGCCGGGGAAGCTGAAGGTTCGCATGCCTCCCATCCTCCTCCCGTCAACCCCCTCCTCCTGCGAGACGAGCCGGTCTACAGTTCGAGCAACGGGAGAAGAATGCCCGCGGATCAACAGGAGGAAGCCATGACGATGACACCCGAGATGCAGCTCGCCGTTGAGGACTTCCGCACCGAGACCGCCCTGGGCGCCCGCCCGTCGCCGGCCCGTCCGCGGTACATCGTCCACGCGCTGGGCCGGGATTTCCGGGTGAGCGACGAGATGGCGCAGATCTTCGTGCGCCAGGTCGAGCGCGTCGCGGCCGATGACAGCTCCGCCCTCGTGGTGCTGCGGCACGAGGAGGGCGTCGAGTTGCTGATGGCGACCGACGACAACTCGTTCAGCATCCGGACGCTGCCGTAAGTCCGGACGACGATCGCCGCACGTCGTACCCTCGGAGGGTGACGGATGCGGGCGATGAGGAGGCGGTGGCGGCTCTCCGGGCGGTGATCGCCGAGGTCGCAGCGATGCTGCGGGAGGCCGGTGCCCGCGAGGAGGCGCTCGCCACCTACGAGGATCGGCAGCGCAAGCTCCTGATCATGCGCGAGCCGGTGCTGCGACCCGCCGGACGGGTGTGGCGGCTCGGCGTCCTGCTGCTCGACGCCGACGGCGGCCTCCACGCGACGGGGTCGATCGTGCGCGCCACCGAGCCGGGGCGGACGCAGTACGTCTCGGTGTCGGCCGAGACCCGGCGCGCCTACCGCGCCGCAGCCGAACGCGGGCACTTCCGCGACGGCGAGACGGTGAACTTCGACGCGGAGCCCGTGGCGCTGGATGTCGGGAGCCTGCGGGAGGCTGCCGAGACCGGCCGTGGCCCGCTGTTCCTGCGCGAGGGGCGCGTGCTGGTGCGCTGGAGCGCGGCCGTCGCGGACGCGGACGCCCGCGACGCCGTCGGCTACCTGCGGGAGCGGGCCGACCTGCTGGCCCACCCACCCCAGGGCGCCTGAGGCTCAGTTCGCGGTCGCGGCCCCGCCGCTCTTCTTGCCGGTGATGTCGTCGATCTTGGAGGCCGCCTTGTCGGTGGCTTTGCCGACCGCGTCGCCGACGGTCTCGCCGATGTCGGAGGCGGCGCGCGAAGCGAAGTCCTTCACGTCGTCCTTGACCTGCTGCACCGGCGCGGACCCGGTGAAGTCCCGCACCCGCTTGCGCATGTCGTCGTAGGCTCCCCGGCCTGCGCGCGAACCGACGACGAACCCGACAGCGACCCCTGCTACGAAGATGAGTAGTTTCATGTCGCGAACGGTACGCGCGCCGGGCGGGAGGCGACAGGGGGCGGATCGGAGCAGAATGGCCCGCGTGAGGGACCTGAGCCTGGACGAGGAGCGGGCCGCACGGATCGTCGTGCTGGTCGAGGGCGCGAGCGACCGTGCCGCGGTGCACGCGGCCGCCGCCGTGCTCGGCCGCGACCTCGCCGCCGAGGGCACCGCCGTTGTCCCGATGGGCGGCGCGATGAGCGTCCGCCGGTACGTCAAGGCGCTCGGGGTGGGCGCGTCAACGGACGCCGCGGGCACCGGCCCGGAACTGCGCGGCCTGTGCGACGCCGCCGAGCGGCCGTTCTACGAGCGCGCCGGCCTCCCGGAGTCGTCGATCGCGGTCTGCCGTCCCGATCTGGAGGGCGAGCTGATCGACGCGCTCGGCCTCGCCGCGGTGGAGGAGGTGCTGGCGCGGGCGGGCGATCTGCGGCTGTTCCGCACCTTTCAGAACCAGCCCGCGCAGCGCAGCCGGCCGACGGAGGCGCAGTTGCACCGGTTCTTCGGGACCACATCGGGCCGCAAGGAGCAGTACGGGCGGCTGCTGACCGCCGCGCTCGCGCCCGACCGCATCCCGGAGCCGCTGCTCGCCGTGCTGCGGGCGTCGCGCCTCACGTAGGGTGGAGCGCATGTCTGCGCTCGACGACCGCCTCGCCGCCATCTTCGCCGCCCGCGACCGGGCCGACATGGCGCCGACGATCGCGGCCTTCCTGGAGGTGCTCGCCGAGCATCCCGACGACGCGCACGTGCTCTACGAGGTCGGCGGGTCGTACGACACGGCCGGTGAGGAGGAGACGGCCGCCGGGTACTACGAGCGCGCGCTCGAGCGGGGCCTCACCGGCGAGACGCTGCGCAAGTGCCTGCTGCAGTACGGCAGCACACTGCGCAACCTCGACCGCTTCGCGGAGTCCCTCACGGTGCTCGACCGGGCCCGCGCCGAGTTCCCCGATTCGGAGTCGGTGCAGACCTGGCACGCGCTCTCCCTGCACGCCGCCGGGCGCAGCGACGCCGCGGTCGCGGAGCTGATGGAGCTAGCGGCCGATCGCATCCGCACGGCCGACCTGCTGCGCTACGAGGCGGCGCTGCGCGGCAACGCGGAGTACCTGCGGTCGGTCGACCGCGAGCAGCACCCGGTCGCGTAGCTCGCTATCCCGGCTCCGCCACCGCGAGCCGGAGCCGGTCCACCCTCGTCAGCTCGCCAGCTTGTGCTGCTCGAGCAGGAGATGCACGGCCTCTCGAACGAGCTCGCTCTCCTTCTTGCCCGTCTGCTTGATCAGCTGGTCGAACGCCGCACGATCCGCCTCCGCGATCCGGCCGCGAACGGTCGGCGACGCCCCCTTGGGCTTGGTGCCGAGTCGGGGGCGCCCCGCCGTTCGAAGCGCCTCGTCCAGCGCTTCCTCCGACCCGTACTCGCGCAACATGAACTCGCGGCCGGCAGCCTCGGCAGCAGCGCCAGACAGCACGTTCGCCGCCTTCGGCAGTTCGTGGTCCGGGTCGGTCAGCCGGGCAGCGAGCTGCTCATACTCTGCATCGGTCATCTTCTCAGCCATTCGGATTCTCCTCCCTGTAGCGCCGGAACTTCGGGCCCAACTCCATCGCATGGAACACTCCGGACTCGCGACCGTCCGGGTAGGCGTTGATCAGGATCTCGATCTCCTGATCAGTCTGAGCGTGCGGGTGGCCGATGATCAATCGCACCGTTCCATCGTCACGCGATTCACCCGGCAGGTCTGCCTGGTACGTGGGGTGGAGAAGCGCCCAGATCTGGTCAGCTCGTGATCCACCGTGCCTGAAAGCTGAGTCGATCCACCGTGGTGCCATCGACTCATTTTATCACGGCTACAGATATTGCACCCACCGTTTTGTGATTCTGATATTGCCTACCCCGGCTCCGCCACCGCGAGCCGGAACCGCTCGGGCGCGCGTTCGCCGTGCAGCGCGAGCCGGGCGAGCACGTCGCCGAGCGCGGGACCGAACTTGAAGCCGTGGCCCGAGAAGCCGGTCGCGACGGTCACGGGGCCGACCCGGTCGAGCACGAAGTCGGAGTCGGGGGTCGAGTCGTACAGGCAGCTGATCGCGTCCGGCCGTGACGCATCCACGCCGGGCACCCATTCGGCGACGTAGCGCTGCAGTCGCTGCAGCCGCACCGGGTCGATCGTGCGGTCGCGGTCGTCGGGGTCGACGACCGGGCCGTACCCGTGGGCGCCGACCTTCACTCCCTCGCCGGGAGTGAGCAGGCCGTAGACGCTCGGGATCTCCGGGTCGAGTGGATGGTGCACGAAGCTGGGCCACAGGCTCTCGTCGTCCGCCGGGCCGGGGAGCAGCGGGAAGTGGGCGGGCTGCTCCTCCGTGACGCGCACATCCGGCAGGGCAGCGCCGTGGTGCGAGAGCCAGTCGCCCGCGAGCGTGGGGGTCCACGACCCGGCCGCCACGACCAGCCGCGCCGCGCGGTGCTCGCCGTCTGCGGTGGTGACGACGACGCCGTCGCCGTCGGAGTCGATGCCGGTGACGCGCACGCCGAAGCGCAGTTCGGCCCCGGCCGCCTCGGCGGTGTCGAGCAGGGCCTCGATCGCGGCGTCGGCGTGCAACCTCCCGCCGCCCGGACTGAACAGCACGTCGTCCTCGAACTTCAGTCCCGGCCAGCGCTCGGCCGCCTCGGCACCCCGCAGCCGCTCCGACGGGAGGTCCTCCGCGGTCATCGCCGCGGCGATCGCATCCAGCGCCTTCGGATCGCCGTGGTCGAGCGCCCCGGTGCGGTCGAACACCGTGCGGCCGCACTGCTTCTCCAGCCGCTCCCACCCGGCGGCGGCGCGCACCGTGAGCTGCACGTAGTCGGCGGTGTCGTAGCCGTAGCGGAAGATGCGGCTGGCGCCGTGGGAGGAGCCGCGGTCGTGCCCGCGCTCGAACGCCTCCAGGAGCAGGACGCGGGAGCCGGCCTCGGCGAGCGAACGCGCGGCGGCGGCGCCGACGACGCCGGCCCCGATGACGATGGTGTCGACGGTCATGCCGTCACGTTAGCCGCCCCGCCTGGCAGCGCGACGTCAGCGTTACGCCGCTTGTCGCTCTCGGCGACCACAATTCAGAGCCTCCGGCAGTCCACAAGCCTCACTCTTTGGAGCGTTCACGCACGCCGGTGCAGTAACGCTGGGATGTGCGGTGACCGCCGGAGCGAGTGGTGTTGGCCATCGCCCGGTTCGCGGTCGGCGTTAGCTCGCAATGTTCGAAATGCCGGGCGGTCGCTGCGTCGTGCTCGGAGCGTCCAATGTGTCTTGTTGCGTCCAGGCCCGGTGGTGGGTTGGCGATGACCTGCGCGCGTAGGTGCCGCGTCTCCCCCGAGACGACCGATCCTTCATTTAGGGTACCAAATATATTCGGATAGATTAGAAATTGATCCGTTTCACTGGTCAGCTCTGACACGGAGCGCGAGTAAATCGATGGTCGCAGTGGTGCGACCGTGAGGAAGACACATGCGTTTTCGAAATTTGCTAATAACCCTGCTCGCCGCAGGCTCCCTCGTTATCGGCGCCGCCATTCCGGCAACGGCAGCCGAACCTGATAATCAGTTTGAGGAGGAGCTTGGGCTGTACACCGTGGTCAACGACCGGCCTGTGCGGGTCACCGACTCGTTCCTCGAGGAGCACGCACTGGAACTGAACGAAGCGGCCCCAGAACAAGAGCCTTCCACCCGACTAATCGACTGGAACCAATGGTTCGGCTGCTACTCGCTGAACAACGCAAACGACGTCTTCGCCAACTACATGTTCTGGTGGGACGGGGCCGGAAAGAACGTCCGACTCAAGTGCGGCGAAGGCGACGCTCGCTCCGGATGGGGCTATAAGCACATCCGCGACGGTAAGGAATCTCAGTGGCAAACCAAGCTCGACGCGGCGAGAGCCGCGGGCTGGAATTCCAGCGCGGTCAAGGTGGAGTCCTGGGATGACTTGATGTCCGGCGCATCAGCTGCCGTGATTCTCTACCCGGACTACATTCGGCGCGACACCGTGAGCAACAAGTGGTGCGCTAACAACCTGTTCTACTTACAGGACGCGAACGGAAACGTCCGCTACAAATTTCAGGTCGAAGTCGCGTGGGCTTCAGACAGCGACCGCCTCATCACTTCATTCCCGTCAAACCGCGCCTACTGCTAGACACCCGGGTAGGGGGCGGCACCTGCCGCCCCCTACCCGAACTCAGAAACGATTTCGGCGAAATCCCACACCTCGACCTGAACCCGCTCGACAAGCACGTCCCCCCTCGCTGACCACGGCCCCAACCACGACGCATCGACCGGGGTGCCGTCGTATCGAACGTGAGAACTCCACGACTCGAACCACTCCCTGAGATCGTGCGTGACCTGCCTGCTCAGCCCTAGATCATCGGGAGTCGGCATCGAGTTCTCAGCATCGTCCTCCCAGAACGGCCACGGGTTAGTCCCGTCCAGGTAAAAGCGGATCCGCCTCAGTCGCCCATCACGATCCAACGATGCCCGAGCAATCGCACGCTCAGCCGTCGCAAACCACGGAACGACGAGCTCGACCTGAGACACCGGATCAACCACACGAACGATCTCGGACATAGCCACCACTCTAAGCAACTGCGGCCCGAACGCCGGGAATCAGCCGTGGGCGTCAGCTTCCCGTGCCCGCACAGACCGGTCGGGCCCGCTGACGCTGGACGGTCAGTTCCGGTCGAAAATGGCGTGAATGGTCGACGACCGACGCGCCCCCGAACCCACTCCGCCCGAAGCGGCAGCCGCGTTGCGTCGCTTGTCGCTCTCGACGCCCGCCCTCACCGCGCGCTGTCCACCGGTGCGCCCTCGCGCGTGATGATCGCGGCATCGCCGTCCTCGTCCAGCTTCACGCGCAGCGGCTTGCGGAAGGCGCGGGTCAGCACGAGGAGGGTGATGATGCCGATGGCCAGCCAGACGACCCCGTACTCCAGCGCGTCGAGGTGGAGGTTGGCCCACAGCACGCCCGTGAGCACCATCCCGATGCCCGGGAGGAGGATGTTGCGCACGATCTGCGACGCACCGCGCCGCTCCTTGCGACGGAAGGCGAAGTGGATGATGACCGTCGCGTTCACCACGGTGAAGGCGACGAGCGCTCCGAAGTTGATCATCGAGGAGACGAACTCGAGGGTGAAGGCGGCGGCGAGCAGCGAGACCACGCCGACGAGGATCACGGCCGTCGACGGAGTGCGGAAACGCGGGTGCACGTACGAGAGGAAGCGGGAGAGGCGACCGCTGCCGTTGCGCGCCATGACGAAGATCATCCGCGAGACGCTGGCGTGCGAGGCGAGGCTCGACGCCACCGCCGCCGCGACCGCCGCCGAGATGAAGAGGATCTGGAAGAGCATGCCGCCGGTCTTGAGCGCGATCTCAGGCAGGGTGTCGTCGGTGAAGTGGAAGCCGGCCATGGTGGGGAACCGCGACTGCGCGAACCAGGCGGCGACGAAGAAGATCGTGCCCCCGATCAGCAGCGCGAGCACGATCGCGCGCGGCACAGTGCGCGCATCCTTCGCCTCCTCCGTGTACATCGTGATCGCGTCGAACCCGATGAAGGAGAAGCACACGACCGTCGCCCCGCCGATCACGGCGGTCAGCTGCACGCCCGAATGGAAGAGCGGGGTGAGGCTGAAGGCCGTCCCGTTTCCCGACCCGGAGTTCAGTGCCGCCCACGTGAGGGCGACGAACACGCCGATCAGCACGATCTGGAACGCGACGAGCACGCCGTTGAGCTTCGAGGTCGACGACATGCTGAAGAGGTTCATGGCCGTGATGGCGGCGACGTAGCCGACCACCCAGATCCATCCCGGGACCTGCGGGAAGAACGACTCCAGGTACAGCCGCACGATGAGCGCGTTGACCAGCGGCAGCAGCAGGTAGTCCAGGAGGGACGACCAGCCGACCAGGAAGCCGACGTTGGGGTGGATGGTCTCGGAGGCGTAGGTGTACGCCGACCCCGCCGACGGGTAGACGCGCGTCATGCGGCCGTAGCTGAGGGCGGTGAACACCATCGCGACGAGGGCGAACAGGTAGGCCGACGGCACGACGCCGTTCGTCTCGCCGGTGACGATGCCGAACGTGTCGAACACGGTCATCGGCGTCATGTACCCCAGCCCGAGCCCGACGATCGCCCAGAGCCCGAGGGACCGGCGCAGCGAGGTGGGTGAGGTGATGGCGGGCACGCGAGCTCCTTCGCTCAGTCGACGAGACGAGCCATCGTACGCACGGCCGGCGACGGAGGTCGAATCCGGATTCGACTGATCGCATTGCGAAATCGGCCGTCTGCGACCGAAAACGCAGCGATTCGGCGATTCCGCGGCGGATTCCGCCTGTGAGGATTCTCAGCGTCGGGGGCGCCCGGAGGGATGCGAACGCCCCGCCACCCGGACCGCGACCGCGACCAGCAGGACGAGTGCGGCCGCCGCGAAGGCCGCGACAGCGACGGGGGCGGACGGCAGCGCCCCGTCCAGCCGCGAGACGCCGACCCACGCCAGGCCCCACGCCGAGGCGACCGCCGGCGCGAACCGCCCGCGATCCCAGACGGCGAGCGCGCAGCACACCACCGCGACCACCGCGACGACGACCAGTCCCCACGCGTGCGGGCTCCAGCCGAAGCCGTCGAAGCCGGCCTGCGTCAGACCGGCCGCGACGTTCGCGACCGTCGCGACCATGACCCAGCCGAGATAGAGGCCGGTGGTTCCGTCGAAGAGGATGGCGTCCGCCATCGTGCCGCCCGGGTACGCCCGCAGCCGGGCGAACGTCACGATCAGCACGACCAGGAGGGCCGCGATCACGGCGACGCTCAGCGCGAGGAGACCGGCCTGCACCGACAGGATCCACGCGGCGTTCAGGAGCAGGGAGGCCACCATCCAGTAGCCGACGCGGCGCTGCCGTTCGCGGCCGGCCTGCGACGGGAGGGCCTGCCAGATCGCGTACAGCACGAGCCCGGCGTAGATGACCGACCAGATGGCGAACGCCGGACCGGCGGGGGCGAGCAGGGTCGCGTCGGCGCTGAGCGCACCGCCGGCGACCTCGGGGATGGGCGTGCCGCCGACCAGTCCCGAGCCGACGACAGCGCCCACGAGGGCGGCGACGGCCGAGGCGATGACGACGATCTGCCGCACGCGGTCGGCTGCGTCGGGACGGATCGCCGTTCGGGCGGGATCCCCGGTCAGAGTGCTCATGCGCGTCACGGTAGACCGGTGGCCCGGTGCGGAAAAGGGTGCGCGCTGGGACGTGTCAAGGTAACCTTGACACGATGACAGCAGAACGGGATGCGGTCGACGCCCTCGCCGACGCGGTGCGGAGCATGACCGAGCACGCGGACGGCACCGCCGACCGCGCGCACGCGCTCGACCTGGTCGCCCGCGCGGTGACCGTGCGCGAGCGCGCCGACGCCGCCCTGGCCGCGCTGGTCGACGCCGCGCGCGACGCCGGTGCGACCTGGCAGGACATCGGCCGCACGCTCGGCACCAGCCGGCAGGCGGCCTTCCAGCGCTTCGGGCATCCCGTGGATCCGCGGACAGGAGAACCCATGGACACGACACCTCTGACCGGCGCCGCCGAGCTGGCGACCGAGATCTTCGGCGAGCTGGCGGCCGCCCGCTACGACGCGGTCACGGCGCGCTTCGACGAACGGATGGCGGACGCCCTGGACTCCGCCGGACTGGGCGCCGTGTGGGCGCAGGTCGCGAGCGCGGTCGGCGCGTTCGAGGGCACCGGCGAGGCGACGTCGCGCCGACTCGGCGACCTGACGGTCGTGGACGTGCCGCTGCGCTTCGAGGCGGGCGACATGATCGGGCGCGTCTCGCTGCATCCCGACCGCCGGGTGGGCGGCCTGTTCGTCCTCGACCCGGCCCAGCTTCAGGACGCCTCGGGAGGCACAGCATGACCGCCGCGGCGCCGGTGGCGCCCGTGGACGAGACCGTGCGCCCCGACCGGCCGGCCCGCGTGCCGTGGCCCGCCGTCGCCGCGTACATCGTGGTCGCCTTCGGGCTGGCCTGGCTGGTGGCTCTGCCGCTCTGGCTCGACGGCGGTCTACGCAATCCGTTCGCTCCGCTCATCCTGATCGCGATGATGTTCACGCCCACGATCGGCGCGCTGATCGCGGTCTTCGTGGTGCAGCGGCCCCGGCCGCGCTCCGTGCCGGAGTACCTCGGGATGTGGCCGCTGCGCCCGGCGTGGCGGCTCATCGGCCTGACCCTCGCGGGCATCTTCGGCTCCATCGCGATCTCGGTCGCGGCGGTGTTCCTGGCGGCGGCGGTCGGCGCGGTGCAGCTCGACCTGACCGGGTTCTCGGGATTCGCCGAACTGCTGCACACGCAGCTCGCGGCGTCCGGCATGGAGCAGCAGCTGCCCGTCCCGGTCGGTGTGCTGGTGGCCGTGCAACTGCTCACGATCCCGTTCGCCGCGCTGTTCAACGGATTCGCGACGGTCGGCGAGGAGCTCGGCTGGCGCGGGTGGCTGCTCCCGAGCCTCCGCCCGCTCGGCACGTGGCCGGCCCTGCTCCTGACCGGCATGCTGTGGGGCCTCTGGCACAGCCCGCTCATCCTGCTCGGCTACAACTTCGCCGAGCCGAACCTGCTCGGCGTGCTGCTCATGACCGTGGGATGCATGGCGTACGGAGTACTCATCGGCTGGCTGCGCCTGCGCTCCGGCTCGGTCTGGCCCGCGGTCTTCGCGCACGGCGCCTTCAACGCGTCGGCGGGCATCGGTGCGCTGCTGCTGGCCGCGGGCTCGCCCGCCTCGCCGTTCGCGCTCCTCCCGCTCGGCTGGACGGGGTGGATCGTGTGCACGGTCATCGCGGTCGTGCTGGTGCTCTGCGGCCAGTTCCGCCGTCAGCCCACGCTGGTCAGGAAGACGCCGCTGCCCGCGCGATGACGAGAGTGGAGCCGCGCTCGTCGTCCTGCTCGACGGCGGCGGCGAGCCCGGCCGCCTCGAAGAGCGCCGCGCTCACGGGTGCCTGCTCGTCGCTCGCCTCGATGAGCAGCACACCCCCGGGCGCCAGCCAGTCCGCAGCCTCCGCGGCGATCCGGCGGTGCACGTCCAGGCCGTCACCACCGCCGTCGAGCGCGACGGCGGGCTCGTGGTCGCGCGCCTCCGGAGGCATGTTGATGATCTCGCGGGTCGGCACATAGGGCGCGTTGACCGCGATCACGTCCAACCCCCCGC
Organism: Leifsonia naganoensis; assembly: GCF_013410615.1. Classification (NCBI taxonomy): domain Bacteria; kingdom Bacillati; phylum Actinomycetota; class Actinomycetes; order Micrococcales; family Microbacteriaceae; genus Leifsonia; species Leifsonia naganoensis. The sequence goes on along the minus strand of NZ_JACCHJ010000001.1, from coordinate 1,890,690 downwards.
GCAGGGCGCCGGGCAGCGCCGAGAAGAGGTCCCCCTCGAATACTCGGCCGTCCGGCTCCAGGTTGGCGCGGGCGCATCGCACCGCAGCCGGCTCGATGTCCGCGGCGAACAGGTGCACGTCCGCTACGCGCTGCAGGACCACCGCCCCGATGGCGCCGACCCCGCAGCACAGGTCGAGCACCGTCGCGCCCGGCCGGCCCGCCGCCTCCTGCGCTGCCCGCTCGGCCAGCAGTTCGGTGCGGTGGCGGGGGACGAAGACGCCCGGCTCGACCCGCAGCCGCATCCCGGCGAACTCGGCCCAGCCGAGCAGCGGTTCGAGCGGTTCGCCGGCGACACGGCGGGCGGCCAGCCGTTCCAGCTCCACCTCCGAGCCGGCGGCGGCCTCCGTCAGCAGCGCCGCCTCGTCCTCCGCGAAGACGCAGCCCGCGGCCCGGAGGCGCGCGACGAGCGCGGGGTCGGGCTCGGGCGTGGTGGAGGGGGCGATCACCCCGTCATGCTAGCTGCGGCGGCTCAGTACGGCGTCGACGCCAGCAGCCGGGCGATGTGCGCAGCGTTCTTCGCCACGCTCGCGTTCGTGCTGGCCGTGCTCTCGGGCGTCTGGTCGAGGTCCTTGTAGTCCACGGTCTGCATCGCCTCCCCGTTCCAATAGGTCGCCCCCTGCGACGGGATGGTGAAGCCCACGTCGTTCAGCCCCTGGAAGAGATCGGCGATGATGGCGTGCGCGCCGTCCTCGTTGCCCACGACGCCGACGATCGCGACCTTGCCCTCCACGAGCGGGCGCCCGTCGGCGTCGGTCTCCGAGAGCTCGGCGTCCAGGCGCTCCAGCACGCGCTGGGCGATCGACGAGAGGTGCCCCATCCACGTCGGGGTGACGATCACCAGAATGTCGGAGGCGATGACCTGCTCCCGGATCTGCGGCCACTGGTCGCCGTCGCCCTCGTCGAGCGAGACGCCGGGCTTGATGTCGTAGTCGGCCATGCGCACGGCGGTGCCGGTGACGCCGTGCGTGGTGAGCTCGTCGAGGAGCTGGGTGGCGAGGAGCTGACTGCTCGACTCCGCCGGGGACGGCTTGAGCGTGCAGACGAGGGCCAGGGCGGACAGGGGTCGTGTGCGATCGGTCATACCCTGCACGCAACCCTCTGGACGACCCGCGCGCAACCCGCTTGACAGCCCCACCCGGGATGGACGATCGGTGATGATGCAGAACTGCACTGGCGAAACATCCCACGCCGCGTACTATCGGCCGGGACCCTATCCGACGAGAGACGGAAAGCGAGCGGGAGAGGCATGCAGGTGTTCCACGTCTACATCGACGACCTCCGCTTCACGTTCGTTGACCGCGCGCCGGTCGACGAGCTCAAAGAGCGGGTCGTGCAGGCGAGCCGGAGCGACGGTGACTTCGTCGCCATCACCCAGTCGAGCCGCCCGCCGACCGAGTTGTTCGTGACGTGTCAGACGCGCGTGCGCATCGAGACGGCGACCATCCCGCGCGAGACCGCCGCCGATCACGCCTCCGGCGAGGACGAGGACGACGCCTTCTGGTTCGACTTCGACTCCCTCTCCTGATGCCCCGGGTCTGACGATGTCCCTCTGGCTCGAGACGTCCCCGGCCATCCCCACCGATCCGTTCGAGTGGGACGGCCGCTACGACACGGTCGTGGTGGGGGCCGGGCTCACGGGACTCGCGACCGCTGTCATGCTGGCGCGATCGGGAGGCCGCGTCGCGGTGCTCGAGGCGCTCACCGTCGGCGCCGTCACGACCGGCAACACGACCGGAAAGGTGAGCCTGCTGCAGGGCACGACCCTCGCGGGCATCCGCCGCCGCACCTCCGACCGCGTGCTCTGCGCCTACGTCGACGGGAACACCGCCGGTCAGGGGTGGCTGCTCGACTTCCTCGACGCGCAGGGCGTCCCGTATGAGATGCGCGACGCCGTGACGTACGCGACCAGCGCCGATGGCGTCGACCGGTTGGAGGCCGAACTCGCGGCACTGCAAGCGGCCGGGCTGCCCGCCGGCCGGACGCCGAGCGCGCCCGAGCTGCCGTTCGCGGTGGAGGGCGCGCTGACGCTCGGCGGGCAGGCGCAGGTGCACCCGATGCTCGTGCTCGCCGCGCTCACGGCCGAGCTCCGCCGCCTCGGCGGTCGCGTCGTCGAGGGCGAGCGCGTCACGGCCATCTCGGCCTCCGCGCCGGCCGTCATCACCAGCACCTCGGGCCGCACGCAGGCGGACCAGGTGGTGCTCGCGACGGGCACGCCCATCTTGGACCGTGGCCTCTACTTCGCGAAGACCGCCGCCGAACGTTCGTACGTCGCCGCCTTCCGGGTGCCCGGCGACATCCCGCAGGCGATGTACCTCTCGGCCGAGACGCCGGCGCGTTCCCTGCGCCAGGCGGCCGACGCCCAGGGCGACGTGTTGCTGGTCGGCGGCAACGGTCATCCCGTCGGCCGCGCGGACTCCCCCGCGCAGCGGCTCGCGGAGCTCACGGCGTGGGCCGAGGAGCGGTTCCCGGGCGCCGAGCGCACGCAGTGGTGGGCGGCGCAGGACTACCGCTCCGCGAACCACGTGCCGTTCGTCGGCTGGTTGCCTCGCGGGCGCGGCCGCGTCTTCCTCGCCACCGGCTACGCCAAGTGGGGCATGACGAACGCCGTCGCGGCCGCGCTCAGCCTGGCGGCCGACCTCACCGGCGAGACGCTCGAGTGGGCGCGCGTGCTCCACCACCGGGTGACGCGCCCGGGCGACCTCGCCGAGGGCGTCGCGATGAACGCGTCCGTCGGTGCCTCCGCCGCGGCAGGCTGGACGGGCGCCGCCACCGCCCCCGAGCTCGCCGACGTCCCCGCGCCTCCGGAGGGGAATGGAAGAGTCGTCCGGCACGGCCTGGCGCCCGCCGGGATCTCGACCGTCGACGGGGTCACCTGCGCCGTCGCCGCGGTCTGCCCACACCTCGGCGGAGTCGTGCGCTGGAACGACGCCGAGCTCTCCTGGGACTGCCCACTGCACGGCTCCCGCTTCGCCCCCGACGGCTCCGTGCTCGAGGGTCCGGCCACCGAGCCGCTCGCCCCGGTGCCGTCTCCGCTGGCCCACGCGGACGAGGGCGAGGATCCGGCGACCCGCGTGGAAGGCTAGTCAGACCTGTCCATCCCGCAGTAGGGTCGCGGCATGACAATTCCGAACGACGAGAACACGCCGCACGAGCCGGCCGGCGCCCCCGCCGGGTCGGACGCCGCCCCACCGGTCCCGCCCGTCCCCCCGGCTCCGCCGGTTCCGGACGCCGCACCGGCCGCATCGCCCGAGCCGCCCGCGGCCCCGGTCGAGCCCCCCGCGCCGCCGGCCGCTCCGGCCGCGCCCGCAGCCCCCGCCGCCGACCTCCCGCCGGCACCGCCCGCCTTCCCGGCATACGGTGCGACACCGGGTGCTCCGGCCGTCGCCCCGAGCGCGCCGCCGAGCACCGTCAACACGGCGTTCTGGCTGTTCATCGCCTCGGCGGTCGTCAGCGTCATCAGCGGCATCATCACGATCGTGTCGATCGGCAGCACGCGTCAGGAGGCGCTCGACACCCTCCAGCGCAACGGCACCGACCTGCGCGGCCTGGATGCGAACCAGGTCATCGACGCCACCATCGCGGCCGTCACGATCTGGACCATCGTCACCCTGATCTTCTGGGCGGTCGTCTTCGTGCTGTTCGCGTTCTTCGCCCGCCGCGGCGCCGGCTGGGCCCGGATCGTCCTGACGATCCTCACGGCGCTCTCGTTGCTGAACATCCTGACGAGCTTCGGCGTCGGCGCCCTCCAGGTCGTCCTGTCGATCATCGGAGTGGTCCTGCTCTGGCTGCGCCCCTCGAGCGACTACTTCGCCGCTGTCAAGGCGGCCAAGGCGCCCCGCGCCTGATCCGTTCCCCATCGAAGGGCCGTGGCATCCGCCGCGGCCCTTCGTGGTTTCGCCCTCGTGGTTCCCGGCCTTCGCGGTTCAGGGGCTGCTGCGTCGGGCGTCCTCATCCTGCGCCGCGCGCAGATCGCGTTCGGCGGCGCGGAGGGCGGAGTGCGCCGCCGAGATGCGTTTGCGCAGGTCGCGTTCCGTCGCGCGCGACTCCGCGAGCTCCTCGGTCGTGCGTTCGAGCCGGCGCTGGAGGGTGTCTCGTTCGGCCTCCAGGTCGCTGCGGCGGTCGACCTCGGTGTCGAGTTCGTCGTCGAGGCCGTCCGTCTCGGCGCGCGCCCGCTCCACCGCCTTCTCGGCGGTGCGGAGGCGTCGCTGCCGTTCGCGGCGCTCGCTCGCGCTCTCGCGCTCGGGCACGTCGGGCGTCTCGTCTGCGGCTTTCCGTGTTCGTGCGGGCCGCTCGGGCGGCGGCGCGTCCACGTCCACCGGCAGCGCGACGGCGTCCGAGACGTCCACCTGGTCGACGCCGGTGGACTCGAGCGCCCGCAGCAGCATCCCGCTGCGTACTGCTGCGGCGGCCGCCGGATCGACGACCGCTGCCTGCAGCGTCTCCTCGACCTCGCGCTCGACCGCTGCACTCAGGCCGAGGCCGCGGGTCGCCTTCTGGAGCAGCCGCTGACGGTCCCGGGTCAGCTCGCGGATCGCCGCCCGGTCGCGGTCGGCGAAGGCGGCCCGCATCCGGTCGCCGATCTCGAGCACGTCCTCGACGGTGTCGGGATGCTCGCGCACCAGCGCGTTGATCGCCGCCGCGGAGGCGGTCGGCTTGCGGAACGCGCGGATCTCCTTCGCCAGGTCGCGGTCGGCTCCGGCGGCGGCCGCGCTCCGGCGTTCGACGAACTCGGCGGGCGCAGCGGCGTAGAGCTCGCCGGCGACCTCCCGCAGATCCATGCCGCGAGCATACGCGCGCTGTGCGCCCGCGGCCCGCGGTGCGCCCTCAGCCGGCGGCTCAGTGGTTGCGGAGCTCCTCGATCAGCGCCGCCTTGTTCTTCTTCGAGTAGCCGCTGAGGCCGAGCTCCTTCGCCCGCTTCTTGAGCTCGGGCACGGTCCAGTCGTCGTACGATCCCGACTCGCCGCCCGTGCGGCCGACCGACGAGCGCCCACGAGCGGCGGCGGCGTTCGAGATCCGCGCCGCCTTCTCCTTCGAGTCGCCCTCGTCGCGCAGCTTCTCGTACAGCTTCTCGTCCTTCAGCTGGGGCTGTCCCGGCATGATGCGCTCCTTTCGTGCATCCGGTCTCCATGAGTGGATCTGTGGCGCACGGTACCCCGCGGCGTCGTGCTCGTCAGGGGGTCGGTGTCCTGGGGGTCAGGCCGGCCCGTACCTGATCGAGAAGCGCAGCAGCGACGGTGTCGAACGGCTCGAGGTCGTGCGTCGCGCGGCTGAGGATCACGCCACCCTCCGCTGCCGCGAGCAGCAGGGTCGCCGTGCGCTGCGCCGCCTCGGGCGGGAGGCCGCCCCGCGCCAGGAGCTCGGCGAGATGACCGCGCCACACGGTGAAGGCCGCCGCGGCGCGCTCGCGCAACACCTCGGTGTCGGCGTCCACCGTCACCGCGACCAGCGCGCAACCCGCCTCGAACCCGGAGCGCGTCAGGAGCAGTCGCCACGCGTCGAGGAACAGCTCGGCGACCCGGTCGGCCGGCTCCCCCGCGCGCTGGTCGAGCAGGGTGACCGCGTTCTCGGCCGAGCGGTCGACCGCGGCGGCGATGAGCTCGTCCTTGCCGCCGGGGAAGTGGTGGTAGATCGAGCCGCGCGGAGCTCCCGTCACCTCCAGCACCTCCGAGAACGAGGTCCCGGCGAGGCCGCGGGTCGCGAGCAGCCGGATGGCGCCGTCGACCATGCGCGAACGGACGTCTGCGGTCACGGGCGTGCTCCATTCCGACGGGAGGCCTTGACTATGACGACCGTCATAATCTACCGTCTATGCACACCATCATAGTTTTGACAGGAGCAGTCACCATGCCCATGATCGACGTCTACGCCCCCACCACTCTCTTCCCCGCCGACGCGGACGAGCGACTCGTCGACGAGCTCACCCACGCCGTTCTCCGCGCGGAGGGCGTCGCCCAGCCCGGCGCGTTCCACCTGGACAACACGGCGGCGTTCATCCACCGCCTCCCGCCGACCGCCCTCGGCACCGCGGCGACGCCCTCGGCCCCGATCGTGCGCGTGCAGATCGTGACCCCGCCCGGCTCCCTGGACCGCGAGGGCCAGCGCACCATCACCCGGGAGGCGACCGACATCGTCCGCGCGGCCGCCGGCAGCGATGTGCGCACCTGGGTCATCCTCACCGAGGCGGCCGAGGGCGGCTGGGGCATCCAGGGCACCGCGTTCGGCGTGGAGGAGTTCACCGCGCTCGCGAAGGCGGCGGCTGCGGCTGCCGCGGGCAGCTGACCCGCATACGGAGACGAAGGGCCGCCCGGTCGTTCGACCGGGCGGCCCTCTGTACGCGAGCGAAGGCTACTCCTGCGACGAGCCCTCGGTCACGGTTCGGGTCGCCGTGCGGCGGCGCCATGCGGCGAGCAGGAGCGCGGCGAGGCCTGCCAGGAGCACACCGGAGGCGATGCCGAACGGCAGCGTCACCGACGATCCCGTGCTGGCGAGCGCGTCGGCGCCCGTGCCTGCCGGCCCCGTCTCCGGGTCCGTCGCGCCCGGTGCGGAGACGAGCGTCAGTGCACCCCAACCGATCAGGACGCCCTGCGCGTCGACGATCGCCAGCTTGTGCGCGCCCAGCGCCGCGTCCGCCGGGATCGTGACGCTGAAGGCTCCGCCGTCGACGACGGCCGCGACGAGCGGGCGCGGGGTCGAGAAGAGCACCGGGGTGACCGTCTCGCCCTCGTTGACTCCGCCCAGGAGGGTCACGTGCACCAGGCCGCCCGGGACGGCGGTCGCCGGCAGGCGCACCGGGCCGCGGGTCGCGTCGGTCAGGTCGGCCTCGGTGATCGGGTCCGGACCCGGGATGACCGGCGTGGTGAGAGTCGAGGCGCACGTCGCGCACGTCGCGCCGAGCGCACCGGCCGCGGCCGTCGCCGCGAGGGTGCCGCCCGAGGAGGTCTTCGCGACCACGGCGGTGAAGGTGACCGTCGCCGTTCCGCCGGTGGCGGTGTCGGGGACGCTCCAGGTGAGCGTCGTGCCGCTCAGCGAAAGCCCGGCCGGGAGGGACGACGTGTCGATCGTCGCGTCGTCGAGCACGTCGGCGAGGTCGACCGTCGCGGTCGCACCGATCAGCGCGATCTGGCCGGTGTTGGTCGCGGTCAGCGTGTAGCTGATCTCCTGCTCGGGTGCGACCTCACCGTCCACCGGGTCGGAGGCGAGGCCGAGCGTCCAGGTCGACGGCCAGGCGGGCTTGTCGGCGTCGTACAGCCAGTCCTGGAAGAAGGCGCCCAGATCGCGACCCGAGAGCTCTTCGGCGAGGGCGATGAAGTCCTCGGTCGTCTTGCTCTGACCGGCGTAGCGCTGGACCCAGGTCTTCATGATGGCGTCGAACGTCGTCTGTCCGACGGACTGGCGCAGCGCCTCCAGCGTCATCGCGCCGCGGGTGTAGACCTGCCAGTCGAAGAGATCGGCCGGGTCGGTCATCGCCGCGGAGGGGATCGTCCAGCGCGCGCTCGTCGACGCCGTGGTGTTCCAGGTGTTGAACAGCGACGAGGCCGTCGTGGCGGCGCTGCCGTGGTCCTGGTTGTACTGGGTGGGGATGAAGGTGGCGGGACCCTCGTTCAGCCAGATGCTGTTCCAGTCGGCGGGCGTCACCGAGTCGCCGAACCACTGGTGCGCGAGCTCGTGGATGAAGGTGCTCAACGAGACCGATCGCTCGAAGTAGGGGCGGTCCTGAGTTTCCAGGGCGTAGCCGAGGGTGGTGATGTCGACCACGAAGCCGGTGCTACCGCCCGGGTAGGCGCCGTACTTCGACTCGAGGTAGTTGAGGATCTCGGGGAGCGCGGCACGCCGTGTCTGGATCGTCGCCTGGTTCGCCGTGGTGACCGCCGGGTCGACGAAGGTCCACTCGTGGATGGTCCGCCCGCTCACCGTGAGCGGGATGTCCGACTCGTAGACGAGGTACTTGCCGATGGTGATCATCGCCAGCTCGGTGGCCATGGGACGGGTCTGCCGCCAGTGCCACGACGTTCGGGTGCCGTCGCCGTTGGGCGTTCTGGCGACCAGCTCACCGTTGCTGACGGCAGCGGCGGAGACGCCGTCGATCGTCGTGGGGGCGTCGATCGTGATGTCGTAGGTCGCCTTATCGGCGGGGGTGTTGTTGCTGGGCAACCAGGTCATGTTGCCGACGGGCTGGCCGAGCGCGGTCGCGCCGTCGGAGGTGGAAACCCATCCTTCGCTCGATCCGTCAGGGTCCACGTGGGTGACCGGCGTGCCCGCATAGGCGACAGCGACGGTGAAGTCTCCCGTGATCGTCGCCGCCGGCGTGACGACGAGCTTGTACGACGTGATGCTCGGATCGCTCGTCCTGCTGAACGTCGCAGGGGTCCCGTTGACGAGCACCGACGAGACGGTCAGCCCCTCGAAGTCGAGCGAGAACGAGGAGAGCGCCTGGGTGGCCGTGGCGGTGATCACCGTCGTGGCGGTGATCGTCTTGTCGGCGTTGAACGCGAGCGCGACGTCGTAGTGCTTGACGTCGTAGCCGCCGTTGCCGATGCCGCGGAAGAGCGAGTCTCCGATCGTCGTCGCGCCGGGCGTGCCGTCAGCGGCGACGGCCGGGGTGCTGAGCGCGATCTGGCTCGCGCCGATCAGAGCGGCGGCGAGGACGACAGCGAGCGGGCGCGCCAGCCGTCGGCGAGGTGAGGTGTTCCGGGGTTCCAACGGTGATCCTCCAGGGATGCTTCGTCCGACTGCACGTTCGGCGAGCGCGCAGGTATGGCAGAGGTGCAGAGCGCTTGTGGCGGAGTTTCATTGCGAGCAATCTCGCTTTCACGCACGGGTGTTGCATGTGCGCGTGAACATTCGGTGAATCACACCATAACGGACGTTTGTTTCTAACGTGAGTCTTTTCTCACGAAGGAGTCGGCGCGACCGCCGGGCCGCTGCACCTGGTCCGCTCAGCGGCGGGACATCACGTACGCCCGCGCGAGGAGCGCACCGATCAGGCCGAAGGGCAGCCCCACCCAGATGAGGACGGACGACGGCACCACGAGCTGGCCGAAGATGCCGCCGATGAAGACGAGGCCGCAGGCGCCGACCACCCAGAGAATCCAGGGACGCATACTCATCGGTCGCGCGCCGGTCAGTCGGGCAGGTGCGCTTCGAGCTGGTCCTCGGACATGACGACCATGCCGCCGGTGCGCTGGGACGTGTGCATGAGCGCCTCCAGCCACTGCGAATTGATCGCCGGCGGGCGACTGCCGCTGAACTGGAACGCCAGCGGGACCTCGCGGCTGATCCAGAGGGAGATGCGGCCGGAGCCCTGCTCGACGGGCACATCCCAGTTCAGGAGAAAGCTCTCGTGCCTCCGGAGTTTTGCGACGACCGCGAGCTTGACGTGGCTCAGCACGCGGTCATCCAGGTCGTATTCCTGACCTGCACCGTAGACGAGTTTTCCCATGATGGTCTTAGTGTGCCCTACCGTGACCACAGTCGTCCGTCGTTGTCAGGGGGATTGACAGGATGCGGAAAGCGTGGTCGCGCGCCGGTCGTCGTCGGTCGCATGCGAATACCGGCATACAAAGTCGAGCATGTCTTGACTAATGCGCTTTAGTCTCGCAGCCTGGGGCCGCGGTCGCCGATCGGGGCCGCCGACGACGACTCGACGAGGAGCGCCTGACATGACCGACCATCCACGGACGAACCGATCCCCGCACCGCCGCCGATCTCGACGCACCTTCCTGGCCATCGCGGCAGCAGGCCTCGCCGCTGCGGTGGCGTGGCCCGCGAGCGCGGCCACGGCATTCACCCCCTCCGCGCACGCCGCGAGCGGGGGCGGACCCACCAGCATCGCCTACGTCGAGGTGAACGATGCGGACCTCGCGAACGTCGGCTCATACCGCCTCGCCGACGGCGGAAACGCCTTCGACGTCGCGATCATCTTCGCCGCGAACGTCAACCACGACGGCGTCCAGGCGCAACTCCATCTGAACGAACGCGTGCAGTGGACGCTCGACAACGCCGTCACGCAGATCCGGCCCCTGCAGGCGAGAGGCATCAAGGTCCTCCTCTCGGTGCTCGGCAACCACCAGGGCGCCGGGATCAGCAACTTCACCACTCCGACCCAGGCGGACGCCTTCGCCGCACAGGTCGCCGACACGGTCACCCGCTACCGGCTCGACGGCGTCGACCTCGACGACGAGTACTCCGACTACGGGGTCAACGGGACGGCCCGCCCGAACCAGCAGTCGGTCGGGTGGCTGCTCACCTCGCTCCGCACGCGCCTGCCGGACGCCATCCTCTCCTTTTACGACATCGGCCCGGCGTCGACAGCGCTCCGGTCGGCGACGCCCGCCGTGGCGGCCACGCTGACGTACGCGTGGAACGCCTACTACGGCAGCTACAGCGCCCCGGCCATCCCGGGCCTGTCGAAGTCGCAGCTGTCGGCCGCGGCCGTCGACATCCAGTCGACACCGGTGAGTACTGCGACCGGCCTCGCGAAGCGCACGCTCGCCGACGAATACGGCGTGTTCATGACCTACAACCTGCCGAACGGCGACCGCAGCTCCTACGTGAGCGCGCTCACCACCGCGCTGTACGGGCAGCCGGCGTTCTACCGGCCCTGACGCGGGCTGCCGCGGCCCCGCCGCGCCGTCACGCCGGCGGCGCGGTGGAGTCCCGCACCTCGAGCGTCAACGACGGCCCGGGTCGCGACTCCAGCGTGCGCCCGCCCTCGATCTGGTCGAGGAGCAGCCGGGAGGCGCGCTCGCCCAGCTCCACCGTGTCCCGCCGGAGCGCGGTGAGGGACGGCCGCACGAGGCGAGCCATGACGGAGTCGTCGAACGAGACGATCGAGAGCCGGTCCGGCACTCCGACGCCCATCTCGGCGGCGACGCCGAGCCCGGCGACGGCGAGCACGTCGTTGTCGTAGACGATGGCCGTCGGCGGCTCGGAGCGAGAGAGGAGCGTCCGCGTCACGGACGCTCCTTGCTCGGCCGAATAGTCGGTCGCGGAGGACTGCGCGAACGCCAGACCGGCCGACTCCGCGAAGGTCTGCAGCGCCGCCGTGCGCATCCGGGTGTGCTCGAACGCCTCCACGCCGGCGACGTGGGCGATGCGGGTGTGACCGAGCGCGTGCAGATATCCGAACACCGTCATGGCGGCCTCGGAATCGTCGATCCAGACCGTGGGAGGCGCGCCTTCGGCCGACGGCCGCGACCCGACCACGACCGCGGGCATCCCGAGCTCGGCGAGCAGATCGACACGGGCGTCCTGCTCGCGCGGATCGACGACGATCACGCCGTCCACCTGGTGCCCGTTCCACCATTCCTGGTAGGTGTCCAGCTCCTCGGCGAGGTCCCGGGCGACGAGGAGGTTGACGCCGGTGTGCGAACCGCTCAGGCCGAGCTGGATGCCCGAGATCAGGTCGCCGAAGAACGTTTCCGTCCCGAGCGTGCGGGCGGGCCGGTTCAGGACGAAGCCGATCGTGCCCGCGCGAGCCCCGCCCAGCGCGCGGGCCGCCGAATGGGGGCGCCAGTGCAGCTCTTGCGCGATCTGGACGATGCGAGCGCGCGTCTCCTCGGAGACGCCCGGCCGGTTGTTGAGCGCGAACGAGACCGCGCCCGGCGAGACGCCGGCTCGCGCCGCGATGTCCGCGATCGTCGCGCGTTTGGGCGGAGTCAGGTCGTTCTCCTCTGTGTCGGGTGCCACGCACCCATCATGCCGGGCGAGGCTTGACTATACCGCTTTAGTGCGTCATAAATGTTAGACGAGAGTGCGGCGGAACCATCGATGATTCCGCCACTAAAGCGTTCTAGTCATCCGCGAACGAAGGAGACCGAAACGATGAGCAACCGCACCCACTCCCCCCTCCGCCGCTCGGCGCTGGCCCGCGCGGTAGGCCTGCTCGGCGCGGCGGCCGCGACCGCCGCCCTCCTCACCTCCTGCTCGGCCGGAGACGGCAACGCAGCCTCCGACGGATCGGTCACCGGCACCATCACACTCCAGACCTGGGCGCTCACACCCAAGTTCACCGACTACCTCAAGGGCGTCACGAGCGACTTCGAGAAGACGCACCCCGGCACCAAGGTCACGCTCGTCGACCAGCCGGGTGACGGCTACGCGGAGAAGGTCCTCAGCCAGGCGGCCGCGGGCTCGCTGCCCGACGTGGTCAACCTCCCGCCGGACATCGCCCTCCCGCTCGCCAAGCGCGGCTTCCTCGCCGATGTCGCCTCGGCATCCGACCTGAAGAAGACGTATGTCGCCGGCGCCCTCGACGCCTACGAGTACAAGGGGCTCGACGGGGTGTACGGCTTCCCCTGGTACCTCAACACCGACGTCAACTACTGGAACACGACCATGTTCACGGCGTGCGGACTCGACCCCGCCGCGCCGCCGGCCACCACCGACCAGCTGTTCGAGCAGGCGGCGACGATGCACGCGGCGTGTCCCGACGACTACCTCATGAGCCGCAAGCCGGGCCTCGGCGACTTCACCCTCGCCGGCGTCGACGTGCTCAACGGCGACGGCACGAAGTTCGTCTTCGCCGACTCGCAGAAGGCGGTCGACCTGCTCGATCGCTACGCCTCCGCCTACCGGGACGGCTTCCTGCCGCCGTCGGTGCTGAACAGCGACTACCTCGGCAATTCCACGCTCTTCACCCAGGGCAAGGTCGCCTGGACGACGGGCGGCGCGACCAGCCTGGCCGACTTCGAGAAGAACAACCCGTCCCTGAAGGGCAACGTCGCCGTCTCCGCGGCGCTCGACACCCCCCCGCTCTACGTGCAGGGCGTCAGCGTCTCGGCGAAGTCGAAGCACCCCGCCACGGCGAAGGCATTCGCCGAGTTCCTGACGAACGCGAAGAACCAGGAGGCGTTCGCCCGCCTGGTCAACATCTTCCCGTCGACCGTGTCGTCGCAGTCCGACCCGTTCTTCTCGAAGGACGACGGAACGACGAACGGCCGGGCCCGCGTGCTCGCCAACGAGGCGCTGAAGACCGCCGAGAACCTCACCCCCGTGCAGGCCAACTCGGCCATGACCACGGTCCTCGACCAGCAGATCGCCCTCGCGATGAAGGGCGACGTGAGTGCGAAGGAAGCGCTGCAGACCGCCCAGACCAAGATGAACAGCCTGCTGGCGAACGGCTGACCTCCGATGCGCGCGAACCGCTGGTTCACCCCGTGGATCCTGGTCGCCCCGGCGCTCCTGTGGCTGCTGGCCTTCAGCGTCTGGCCGTCGATCAACACCGTGCGGCTCTCGTTCACGAACGCGAGCCCGCTCGGCGGGGCGACCGACTTCGTCGGGCTGAAGAACTTCGAGCAGCTGCTGGCCGACCCGCAGGTGTGGGAGGCGCTGCTCAACAGCGTCATCTACATGGCGGTCTGCCTGCCGCTGCTGACGATCCTCCCGCTGCTGATGGCGATGCTGGTGGAGAAACGGATGGCTGGCATCGCGTTCTTCCGCACGGCGTACTACACGCCCGTGATCGCGTCCGCGGTCGTCGTCGGGCTCATCTGGACCTGGATCCTCGACGACCGCGGCGTGATCAACGAGATGGCGAAGGCCCTCGGCGTCGTCCAGGGACCGATCCCGTTCCTCACCGACCGCTGGCTGCTGCTGTTCAGCGCGATCAGCCTGACCGTCTGGAAAGGCCTCGGCTACTACATGATCATCTTCCTGGCCGCGCTCGCGAACGTCGGCAAAGACCTCCACGAGGCCGCCGCGATCGACGGCGCGGGCGCCATGCGGCGGTTCTGGTCGGTGACCGTTCCCGGCGTGCGCGGGACGATGACGCTCATCGGCATCCTGGTCTGCGTCTCGGCTCTGCGCGTGTTCAGCGAGCTCTACATCCTGACCAACGGGACGGGCGGCCCGGGAGGCCAGGACCAGTCGCTCGTGATGCTCATCCAGCAGTACGCCCGCGGATTCACCGGCAACCTCGGCTACGCCTCGGCGCTCAGCCTGCTGCTGTTCGCCGTGACGCTCGTGCCGATGCTCGTCCTCGCCCGGATCAACAACAAGGCGGACCGATGACCCAGACCATCGCAGACACCCCGGCGCCGTCGGCGCCCGAGCCCGTCGGCCGCGAGCCGCGCTCCGCTCCTCCCCGTCGCAGGCGCCGCCGGGCGTGGGGCGTCATGTCCCGCGGCGAGCGCATCTTCCGCTACGTGCTCCTCGTCGTGGTGCTGTTCATCACGGTCGGGCCGTTCCTCTGGCAGCTGTCGACGTCGCTCAAGGGCAGCGGCGAGGACATCTACACGGCCTCGCCGTCGTTCATCCCGGCGCAGCCGACGCTCGACAACTACGCCAAGGTCGCCGACGCCATCCCGGTGTGGCTGTACATCGGCAACTCGCTGGTGGTCGCGGCGATCGACGTGATCGGGAACATCGTGTTCGCCACCCTCGCGGGTTTCGCCATCGCCCGGTTGCGGTGGCGAGGGCGCAAGGTCGTCCTCGGGCTCTTCCTGGCAACCCTGGTGCTGCCGGGCGAGGCGACGATCATCTCGCAGTTCGTGACGATCAAGGATCTCGGGCTCGCCGACTCCCTCGCCGGGGTGGCCCTGCCCGGGATGATCGCGGCGCTCAACGTGCTGCTGATGTACAACGCGTTCCGGCAGCTCCCGGAGGAGATCGACCAGGCGGCGGTGATGGACGGTGCGAACGCCTGGCAACGCCTGCGGCACATCGCACTGCCGGTCGTGCAGGGCACCATCGCGGTCGTCGCGATCTTCGCTTTCATCGGCGCGTGGGACGACTTCCTCTGGCCCTTGATCGTGCTCCAGTCGCCGGATAACCTCACCCTGACGGTCGGCCTGCAATACCTGCAGGGCACCTTCTCCAACGATCAGCGGCTGATCGCCGCCGGCACCATGATCGCGTTCATCCCGATCGCGATCGTCTTCGCCGTGCTGCAGCGGTTCTTCTTCAAGGGCGTCGAAGAGGGAGGTGTGAAGGGCTGATGCGGTTCGGCGTCAACTACACCCCCTCCGTGGACTGGTTCCACTCCTGGCTCGACTTCTCACCGACGGCGGTGGCGCGCGACTTCGAGGCCGTCGCCTCCCTCGGCGCCGACCATGTGCGCATCTTCCCGCTCTGGCCGATCGTGCAGCCCAACCGCTCCCTGGTGCGGGCATCGGCGCTCGACGACGTCGTGCAGGTGGTCGACATCGCGGCCTCGTTCGGCCTGGACGTCAACGTGGACGCGCTGCAGGGGCACCTGTCGAGCTTCGACTTCCTCCCCTCATGGCTCGAGAGCTGGCACCGCCGCAACCTGTTCACCGACCCGGACGTGGTCGGCTCGACGGCCGCGTACGTGCGGCAGCTGGCGTCGGCCGTCGCCGGCCGGCCGAACCTCCTGGGCGTGACGATCGGCAACGAGCTGAACCAGTTCGCGCACGCGCCGCATCCCGCACCGCACGCGGTCGCCCCCGGACAGGCGGAGAGCTGGCTCGGGACGATGGTCGCCGCGGCACGCGACGGCCTCGGCGGGAGCCACCCGGGAGCGCCCGCGGTCACGGTCGCCCAGTACGACGCCGCCTGGTACGACGACCACCAGCCGTTCGGGCCCGCCCACGCCGCCGAGCACGGCGACATGACCGTGACGCACTCCTGGGTGTTCAACGGCGCCGGGCGCGTGCACGGCCCGCTGGGTGCCGGATCAGTTCGGCACGGTGAGTACCTGATGCAGCTGGCGGCCGCCTGGAACCGCGACCCCCTGCGGCCCAACTGGCTGCAGGAGGTCGGCGCGCCCACCAACGTGATCCCCCCGGTCGACGCCCCGGAGTTCGTCGAGCGCACCATCCGGAACGCCGCCGGTGTGCAGGAGGCGTTCGGCGTCACCTGGTGGTGCTCGCACGACGTCTCGCGCGCGCTCGTCGACTTCCCCGACCTCGAGTACGACCTCGGGCTGTTCACGTCGGACGGCGTCCTGAAACCGGTCGGCGCCCGCTTCGCCGAGCTGGCCGGAGAGCTGCGCGGTTCGCCGGCCACGCCCGCGCCGGAGACGGCGATCGTGCTCGACGACGTCGACGAGCACGGGCTCCCCGTTCCGGACGCCCGGCGCTCCTGCGCCCCTGGTCAACGGTTCTCGCTCGCCTGGCTCGATGCGGCCGAGCAGCTCGGGCGCGGACCGCAGGTCGTCCTCCGCTCCCGCTCCGCCGACGAGGCCGCACTGCGCGCCCGCGGCATCCACCGACTCATCGACGGCCCGTTCGCCGTCGCGACCGCCCTGACCCACCCAGAAAGTTGAAGGCCAGCATGCACGACGACATCACCCTCACCACCGGCCGCGCCCGACGCGTGCTCGACGAGCGCATCCTGCCGGCGGCGCACGGCGTCTCCGTCCCGCTGGAGGTGGCCTCCAACGAGCTGCCGGGGGAGCCCATCCCGCCGGCCGAGGGTCTCGCCCTGGAGTACACGCCCACGACGGTCGGCACGCCGTGGGGACCGGCCTGGGGCACGACCTGGTTCCGGCTGACCGGCACGATTCCCTCCGAATGGGCCGGGCGGCGCATCGAGGTCATCGCAGACCTCGGGTTCGACAAGAACATGCCCGGCTTCCAGTGCGAGGGCCTCGTCTACCGGCCGGACGGGACGCCGGTGAAGTCGATCAACCCGCGCAACCAGTGGGTGCTGGTCGCCGAGAGCGCCGCGGGCGGAGAGCCGGTCGAGCTGTACGTGGAGGCCGCGGCCAACCCCGTCCTGCTCGACTACCACCCCTTCCTCCCCACGCAGGAGGGCGACATCCTGACCTCGTCGCCGAAGCCGCTCTACACGACCCGCCGATTCGACCTCACCGTGTTCGAGCCCCAGGTGCACGAGCTGGGTCTCGACATCGCGGTGCTGCTGGAGCTGCAGGCCGAGTTGCCCGAGGGGCCACGGCGCATGCGCATCCTGCAGGCCCTGGACGACGCGCTCGACGCGCTCGACCTGCAGCGCATCCCGGAGACCGCGGCCGCGGCCCGTGCGGCGCTCGCCCCCGCCCTGGCCGCTCCCGCCGACGCGTCGGCCCACCGGATCTCCGCCGTCGGGCACGCGCACATCGACTCCGCCTGGCTCTGGCCGGTGCGCGAGACGGTCCGCAAGGTGGCGCGCACGACCTCCTCGATGGCCGACCTCATCGACCAGACCGACGACTTCGTCTACGGGATGTCGAGCGCCCAGCAGTACGCGTGGGTCAAGGAGCACCGGCCCGAGGTGTGGAAGCGGATCGTCGCGGCCGTCGCCGCAGGGCGCTTCCTGCCCCTCGGCGGCATGTGGGTCGAGTCGGACACGGTGATGCCGACGGGCGAGGCGCTCGTGCGGCAGTTCAGCCAGGGGCAGCGGTTCTTCCGCGAGGAGTTCGGCATCGCGCCGAAGGGCGTCTGGCTGCCCGACAGCTTCGGGTACTCCCCGGCGCTGCCGCAGCTGATGCGTCGCGCGGGCTTCGAGTGGTTCTTCACACAGAAGATCTCCTGGAACCAGGTCAACAAGTTCCCGCACCACACCTTCCTCTGGGAGGGCATCGACGGCTCGCAGGTGTTCACGCACTTCCCGCCGATGGACACGTACAACTCGCGGCTCTCGGGCGAGGAGGTGGCAAAGGCCTCCCGCCAGTTCCGCGAGAACCGCCGCTCCACCGGATCGATCGCACCGGTCGGCTGGGGCGACGGAGGCGGCGGAACGACCCGGGAGATGGTGGGGACGGCCGCCCGCCTCGCCGACCTGGAGGGCAGCGCCCGCGTCGCGTGGGAGCATCCCGACGCCTTCTTCGAACGGGCACGCGCCGAACTCCCGAACGCGCCGGTCTGGGTGGGCGAGCTCTACCTCGAACTCCACCGGGCGACGCTCACCTCGCAGCACCGCACCAAGCAGGGCAACCGGCGGGCGGAGCACCTGCTGATCGAGGCCGAGCTGTGGTGCTCCGCCGCCGCGGTGCGGGCCGGCGTCGACTACCCGTTCGAACGCCTCGACGCCCTGTGGCAGCAGGTGCTGCTGCTGCAGTTCCACGACATCCTGCCCGGCACGTCGATCGCCTGGGTGCACCGGGAGGCCGTGGAGACGTACGCACGCGTCGCGGCGGAGCTGGAGGGTCTCATCGAGACAGCGCTTCAGGCGCTCGCAGGCGAGGGCGACCGCGTGCTGGTGGCCAACCCGGCGGCGGCCGCGCTCGGCGCGACGGCCGCGCACGCGATCGGAGCGGCGACCGCGCACGAGACGGCCGCGACCCTGACCGAGACGGCCGACGGCTTCGTGCTGGCGAACGAACTGGTGTCGGTCACCGTCTCGCGTGAAGGACTCATCACCTCGGCGATCGACCTCTCGACCGGCCGCGACGCGATCGCCCCCGGTCGCGAGGCGAACCTCCTGCAGCTGCATCAGGACTTCCCGAACATGTGGGACGCGTGGGATGTCGACCGGTTCTACCGCAATCGCGTCGAAGACCTCCGCGGTGTCGACGCCCTCGACGCGCGCATCGACGCGGACGGGGTGGCCCGCGTCACGGTGCGGCGCTCCTTCTCGCAGTCGACGGTGGAGCAGACGCTGGAGCTCGCTCCCGGATCCCGGACGCTCGCCATCGCCCAGTCGACCGACTGGCACGAGACGGAGAAGTTCCTCAAGGTCGCGTTCCCGCTCGACGTCCGCGCCGAGCACACCGTCGCGGAGACGCAGTTCGGCGCGCAGAAGCGGGTGACGCACACGAACACCTCGTGGGAGGCCGCGAAGTTCGAGACCTCGATGCACCGCTTCGTGCTGGTCGAGGAGCCGGGATTCGGCGTCGCGCTCGTCAACGACTCCGTGTACGGCTACGACATCGAACGCTCGGTGGCGGATGGCGAGGTCACCACGACCCTGCGCCTGTCGTTGCTGCGCGCCCCGCGGTTCCCCGACCCGGAGACCGACCAGGGCGTCCAGACCCACCGCTACGGCCTCGTGATCGGGACGACGCTCACCGAGGCGACGCAGGCCGGCATCCTCCTGAACCAGGATGCCCGGACGCTGCACGGCGCACAGGAGGTCGCCCCGCTCGTGACGGTCGAGGGAGGCGCGCTGCTCTCCAGCGTCAAGCTGGCCGACGACCGCGTCGTGCGCCTGTACGAGCCGGCCGGCCGCCGCGCGACGGCGAGCGTGCGAGTGGATGCGGCCGTCGGCGAGGCACGCACCACGACGCTGCTCGAAGAGCCTCTCGACGCGCTCGAGCCTGCGGAGGACGGCGCGTTCGACCTCGCCCTCGCGCCGTTCGAGGTCCGCACCCTGCGCTTCGCCGTGAGCGGGGTCTAGCGCTCCGAGCGACCGCCCGATCGGACCGTGCCGTACGCTGACACCGACGCGAGAGCGGAGGGGCGCATGACCGATCGGGCGGTCGTCGAGGCCGAGGGGCTGACTCAGGCCCAGGTGAGCGAGCGCGTCGCGCGCGGTCAGACGAACGCGTACGACGCCGCGTCGAGCCGGAGCGCCTGGAGCATCGTCCGGGCCAACGTCTTCACCCTGTTCAACGCCATCATCGCGGCGTGCTTCCTCGTGCTGCTCGTGCTCGGGCACTGGAAGGACGCCCTGTTCGGCATCAGCGCCCTGGCCAACACGATCATCGGGTCGGTGCAGGAGTTCCGAGCGAAGGCGGCCCTCGACAAGCTCGCGCTCATGCACGCCCCGGCGGCACGGGTGCGGCGTGACGGCGAGGTGCACGAGATCCCGGTGGCGGAGGTCGTGCTCGACGACCTCCTGCTGCTCCGCGCCGGGGACCAGGTGCCGGGCGACGGCACCGTGACGGCGTCGTCCCGGCTGCAGCTGGACGAGTCCATGCTCACCGGCGAATCGGACGCCGTCGACAAGGCACCGGGCGACCGAGTGCTCTCCGGATCGATCGTCGTGGGCGGCGAAGGCAGCGCCCAGGTCTCGGCCGTCGGCGCGGACTCGTTCGCGAACCGGCTCGCCAGCGAGGCCAAGAAGTTCTCGCTCGTCGCCAGCGAGCTGCGCTCCTCTATCGACCGCGTACTGCGCTGGATCGCCTGGATCGTCGGTCCGATCGCGCTGCTGGTGCTCAACGCCCAGATGATCGCCCTCGGCGGCTGGGCTCAGGCCATCGCCGACGGCAAGTGGCAGCAGGCGGCGGTGAACACCATCGCCGCCGTCGTCGCGATGATCCCGCTCGGGCTCGTGCTGATGACCAGCATCGCGTTCGCGGTCGGCGCGGTGAAGCTCGCCCGCCAGCAGGTCCTCGTGCAGGAGCTCCCGGCGGTCGAAGGGCTCGCGCGCGTCGACACGATCTGCCTCGACAAGACCGGCACCCTCACCGAGGGCGAGATCGTGTTCGACGGCGAGCATCCCGCCGGAGGCGAACCGCCCGCGGGCTGGCAGGAGGTGCTCGCCTGGTACGGCGCCGACCCGGATGCGAACGCCACGGCGCGGTGCCTGGCTGCGCCCTTCTCGCCGCCGCCTGTTGAGCCGGTCGCACGCATCCCGTTCTCCTCCGCCCGCAAGTGGAGCGCGGTCGCCTTCGCGTCCGACACCGACGCGGCCGGGACGTGGGTGCTCGGCGGCCCCGAGATGGTGTTCCCGGCGACGGGAACGGGCGGGGAGCGCCTGCGCGCCCAGGCGGTGGAGCTCGCCGCGACCGGGCGACGGACCCTCGTCCTCGCCTTCTCTCCCGAGGTCCTGACCCCCGCGCTGGTCGGCGCCGAGCAGCTGCCGGCCGCCCTCGAGCCGGTCACGCTGCTCACCTTCCGCGAGAAGATCCGGGAGGACGCGGCGCAGACGCTCCGCTACTTCGCCGAGCAGGAGGTTACCGTGCGCGTGATCTCGGGCGACAACCCGCAGACGGTCGCCGCCATCGCCCGCGAGGTCGGGCTCGACGCGCCCACCGGCTTCGACGCGCGTGAGCTGCCGGAGGACGACCCCGGCCTCGCCGCCGTGCTCGAGGAGCACAACGTCTTCGGTCGGGTCACCCCGACGCAGAAGAAGCGGATCGTCATCGCGCTCAAGGCCGCCGGGCACACGGTCGCCATGACGGGCGACGGGGTGAACGACGCCCTCGCGATCAAGGAGGCCGACATCGGCATCGCGATGGAGACCGGCTCCCCCGCGACGAAGGCCGTGGCGCGCCTGGTGCTGCTCGACGGCCGCTTCTCGCACCTGCCCTCGGTCGTCGCCGAAGGGCGGCAGGTCATCGCGAACATCGAGCGCGTCTCCATGCTGTTCCTGACCAAGACCGCGTACGCGACCGCCCTGGCCGTGATCTTCGGGGCGACGCTGATGCAGTTCCCGTTCCTGCCGCGGCAGCTCTCGGTGATCGACGGGCTCACCATCGGCCTGCCCGCGTTCTTCCTGGCGCTCATGCCGAATGCGCAGCGCTACCGGCCGGGCTTCCTTCGCCGGTCGTTGAGCTTCGCACTGCCCGCCGGCCTGGTGATCGCCGCCGCGCTCTGGCTGTACGCCTGGGCGGCCACCTCCGCCGGCATTCACGAGCCCGAGCTGCGGACCGGGTCGACGCTCATCCTCACCATCGTCGGGCTGTGGGTGCTGACCGTGCTCTCGCGGCCGATCGACGGCTGGAAGATCCTCATCATCGGAGCGATGATGATCGGCCTGGTGCTGGTCTACTCGGTGCCGATCGTCTACGACTTCCTGCAGTTCAGCGACCCGTCGCTGGTGACGGCACTGCTCGTGCTGGTCACCTCGCTGGCGACGATCGGGGCGATCGAGATCATCCGGTTCGCGCACCGTCGCTTCGTGCGAAGAAGCGCGCCACCCGCCCCGTCCACAGCACCGCGATCACCGCGGCCGTGACGACGACGTCGATGAGGCGGAACCACAGGTCGCCGGGGGACGTGACCAGCACGTAGACGCCGAGCGCGGCCGACACCGACATCAGCACGGTGAGCAGCACGCGCGCGTCCCGCCGGGCCCGGCCGAGACCGGACGCCAGCGAGACGACCAGCAGCCCGAGCAGCATCGTCAGCGCGCCGACCAGCGTCACGATGAACCGTTCCGTGCCGTCGAGACCGTCGGCGTAGCGCACGAACACAAGCACGATCCCGGCCGCGATCTGCCCGATCCCGACCACGTACGACAGCACGATGGCGACGACCAGCTCCGCCGGGGGCCGCTCCACTCGCACGCGCGTCATGCTCGGATCATATGACGTGACACGGTCACCGCCGCGTACGAAAAAGGCCCGCTGTCGGCGGGCCCGGACTGCTGCGCTCGTGCGCTGCGTGTCAGCGCTTGGCGATCGCCGCCGTCCAGACCGCCTGCAGGGCCTTGACCTCTTCCGGTTCCAGCTGCTCCCGGTAGGCCTCGCCGAGGCCGGCCCACCGGACCGCCGACTGAGCCGCCTGACGCGCGCCCACGTAGCCGACCGCGCGGGCCGACTCGAGGAACGCGCCGTCGATCTCGGCGACCAGGTCGTGCTCCGCGTCGAGGCGCGAGACCTTGACGCGCGCGGTCTTCTCGAGTGCCGCCCGGCCATTGCGCTGGGCGGCGAGCTGCAGTTCGACGAGACGCGCGATCTCGTCCGCGCTCAGCTTGCCGACACGACGAACGAACGTCTTCATGGCCACCTCCGGTGATTCAGTAACGAGAATCTGACATCTTACCGAGTCATCCTCAGAGAACCCTCAGAGTCGGGCGGGTCAGCCGTCCAGGGCGACCACGACCGTGCTCCGGCTGGGCTCGTGGTTGGCGTCGCCTCCGTAGACCACCTCCACCTCCACGTCGCCCGCCCACGACATCGGCACCGCGAACTCGAACCGGTAGGCGCCGGCATCGAGGGTGGCTGTCGCCAGCGTGTCCGCGCCGCGCACGAGCGTGACCGTGCCCGTCGGGGTGGTGCCGTACTGCGCCTCGATCCTGCCGGTGACCACGGCGGTGCGGGCGTCGACGACCTTCATCGACAGGTTCATGTACGCCTGGTCGTGGTAGGCCGCTGCCGTGTGAGCGGGCATCACCCCGCCTCCGATCAGCATCCCGCACACGACCGCCGCCGAGAGCAACAGGCCGGCGGCCGCCCGTCCTGCCAGTCCGAGCCGGGTATTCGTCGCGCGGATCATCAGCGCACCTCCACATTCGTGTTCACGACGGTCGTCGGAGCCTTGGCGACCACGTAGTCGGTCGTCGCCCTGCCGGTGTCGCGCCCGCCGGGAGCGACGAAGGACACCTCCGCCGGATAGGTGCCGGCCGGATGCTGCGCGGGCGCCAATTCGAACGTGGCCGTTCCGGTGGCGTCCGTGTCGGTCTCGTGCTGGTCGCCGTCCAGCTCGAGCTGGACGGTCACCGACGTCGCCAATCCCGGCACGCTCGCCGTGATGGTTCCGTGCTGCCCGTAGACGATCGACGGCGCCTGGACGGCCATCGGCCACTCGACGACGTTGGGGATGATCGGGGAGAAGAGATAGGCCTTGCCGGGCTTGCTGTTCGCGGCACCGGTGCTGGCCACGATCGCGCGCCCGCCATCGACTCGGGTTCCTCCCGCGCTCAGGTTGCCGCCGAACCAATCGCCGGGCTCGATGTCGGAGCCCCGCAGCACCTGCACCGGCTCGGGCTGCTGCCGCATCAGGTCGCCGGGCGTCGACGCCGTCGCGAGGGACGAGATGGAGTAGACGTTCGTCTGACCGAGCTGGCCGTCGATCCGGTTCGCCCCCGAGAAGAGCAACGCGTTGCCTTCGGCGGCCAGGTTGTATCCGGACCAGTACGTGTGCGCGGGCGGGACGATCTTGGGGCCGACCTGGTGCAGGTCCGAGAGAGAGAACCGATAGACCGCGCCTCGCGTGCTGGTGCCGGTGTCGATCGACGGATAGTTGGCCCCACCCAGCGGGTCGTCGAGGCTGTCCGCGGTGTAGCTGAGCTCGCCGGGCGACGATACGAAGAGATCCGTCGCCGTGGCCGCGATCTGATAGCCGAACCCTCCCGACGAACCTCCCGCTGTTCCGCTGTAGACGGTCTTGCGCTCACCCTCTGGTACATCCCAGAGGGGGTGGTCGATGAAGGTCCTCGGTGCGGTGAGGTCGCGACGGTCCCACACGTATACCCCGCCCGCCTCGACCCGGACGCCGGTGGAATCCCGCTTCTTGGTGCCGTGAGCGCCGGCGATGAGGAAGTCGTCGGTCAGCAGCACCTCGTCGCCGAGTAGGGCTTCGCCCGAGAGACCCGTGAGCCCCGCACGCTGGACTACACCTGTGGTCAGGTCGACCGCGAACACGGCACCGGCGCCCCCGTCGGCTCCATAGGCGCCGACGGCGAGCTGGTCCCCGTTCAAGGAGATCGACTCTCCGAAACCACGGACGGTCGTTCCGTTCGGCGGAACGAACGTGCGGGCGAGGTCCCAGCGCCACACGCCTCCGGCGGTCTCGAGAAGGTACTCGAACACGCGGGTGCTCTCGTAGGCTCCGATGTAGAGCCGCCCGCCCGCCTCATCGAGGGCCAGCGCGCGGCCGAACCTCTCGGCACCCTCCGGAGCGTCGATGACCTGGACATCGAGAATCGTTCCGGCCTCGTCGACGCGCATCACGTCGACAGTGTTGGTGTGGGTGACGGCGATCAGCTCGCCCGAGATCGCGACCTGTGTCGCGTTCTCACTGCCCCACCGATACATCGCGACTTCTTGATAGATGTCCTCTGCGGTCGCCGTCGCGGCAGGCAGCAGTGCGAGCACGGCTGCGACGAGCAGTGCGGGGAGGGATTTGAAAGCGTTGGGGCGTCGCATCACTTCACCTTCTTCGGAGTTGTCTGGGCATTCGACGGCCACGAGCTGCGCCCATCGCCGAGCAGGTTGATGGAGTTCATGTTGGTCCGGCCCCATGCCCAGACCCCGCCATTGACATCCACGGCGACACCGCCGAAGTATTCGGCGGCCACCGCCGTGATCCTCACGCTGAAATCGACCTTGGTCGGCGAGAGCGTGTCCTGCACCGTGGTCCCGTTGCTGGTCGTGCCGACACCGGTGTTGCCGAACCGGTTGCCGCCCCATGCCCACACGGCGCCATTGCTGTCGAGTGCGTAGAAGTGCGATTCGCCCGCCGAGATGTCGGTTAATGCCGCCTGCCCGGAGGCGCGCCCCACACGCAGCGGCTTGCAGACGGCGGCGATCGCTGTCGTCTGCTCGGACGCGTTCGACCACTTGCAGAGCTTGTCATTGCCCGGGTTGGTGGTGCCGATCCCGAGAGTGCTGTTCGACTGCGTCCCGCTCTTCGAGCCCCAGACCCAGACGTAACCGTCCCGATCGAGCGCGTACGCCGTTCGGCCGCCCATCGCTACCTTGACGATGCCGGCGAGGAAGGGCGAGCGGGTCGGGGTGACGACTTCGGAAGTGGAGTAGGTGTCCGAGAGCGCGAGGCCCGCCATGTGATTGCTGCCCCAGGCGTACACGGAGCCATCGCGCGCGACGGCCATGTTCTTCTCCCAGCCGACGGACACGTCCACGAAGTCGATGCCGGTCGTGACCTGCTTCGGAGTGCTCCGGTTGGCGCCGGTGGAGTCGCCGAGGACGTGGAATTTGGTCTGCGCGCCGCCGTTCCAGGCGCCCCAGCTCCAGAGATTGCCGTTGGTGTCGATCGCGTAGCTGGTGCCGGTCTGATTCTGGCCCGTCCCGAGGTTGATGTAGCCACCGGCTGCGACCTTGCGGTACTTCGTCGCCGTCGAGACGACCTTCACCGGAGTCGGCTGGTCGGCGTAGGGGCCGAGGGCGCCGGTCTGGCCATAGCCCCAGCCCCAGATGTCGCCGTTCTGGTCGATGGCGAGGTTGTGCTTGGGCCCGAGGGCGATCTCGGTGAACGTGGTGCCGGCGGGCACCCGCACCGGTAGCAACGAATCCGAGTACCCGCCGACTCCGGACGTCTGCGCGCCGGCCCAGCCGTACAGGGTGCCGCCGGCGCGAGCGAGGGAGTGCACGTTCGAGAAGTTCTGGGTCGGCACTCCGTTTCCGGAGCCGGGCGGGGCGGTCGGCGTCGAGGTCGGCGTGGAGGTGGGCGACGACGTCGACGCACCCATCGTCACGAGATAGTTGAACTGGCCGCGATCGGTGAAGTCGGCGCCCGTCGCGCCGACAGTGATCAGCGTTGCCACGAGCGCGACGCCGCCGAACCCCAGCAGCACCGGTTTCAGACGCGGCCGCCGGCGGCGGACGGGGGAGGGCGTGTTCATCGGGCTGACTCCTTGCGCAGGGCTCGGCGCCCGGATCGGACGGGCTCGGGTGCGGTCTCGGCCGCTGACTGCTCCTCGTTCGGCTCTCGCATGAACTTCGCCGGGTCGAGCACGAGAAGTGCGGCGATCAGACAGACGATGACGACACCCACGAGGATCCCCTGACGCTGCAGGAAGTCGGCGACGTAGCCCAGGAACGGAACGGTGAAGACGACCACCGCGGCACTTTTGACGACATACGGCTCGGGATCGGTCACGGCGTTGGCGTCGCCCTGGAGGCTGAGCGCCATGCGGCCACCTGATTTCTCCATCGTCACGATGCGGTGAGTGACGAGGCCCTCATCGTCCGGGCGGTCGACCATCACGACGTCGCCGACGTGAAGGTCGACCGCCGCCCGATCGAGCGAGAAGGTCATCGCGCCCACAGGGATGGTCGGCTCCATCGATCCGGAGACCACGATGGCGGGCTTCACGCCGAGGAACATGCCCAGGGCGAAGACGAGCACGCATGCGGCGCCGATGACGGCGCCCATCGTGAGGAGCACATTCCGTGCGGCCGCGTAGATCCGCCAACCGCGGCTCGTCTTCACCGGGCCTCCGAACGCCTTCGGGAGACGGCGAACACGATCACGCCGCCGGCGAGCAGGACGATCGCCAGCACGATCACGGTGGTCGCCACCGTCGCACCGGTCCGAGCGAGGTCTTCCGTGCCCGGGCTGCCCACGTGCTCGGCGACGGCGGTGAACACGACCGTGACGTCCCCGTTCTGCCGGGCATACTCGTTGCCCGCCTCGTACGACTGCGCGAAGTCGAGCGTCACGCTCACGCTCTCGCCGGACGCGACGCTCCCGAGATCGATCGCCTGTTCCTCCAGCCGCAGGCCAGCGCTCGACACCGTCACCGGGTGCGGACCCGACCAGATGCGGCCGGTTCGATCGGCGAGAGCGACGCTCACGCGCGCCGATGAACCGCTCACGTTTCGGGTCGAATAGGTCTGAGACCACGTCTCGCCCGGGGCCGGCGACTGGACGGTGACCGTGGTGCTCTCCACCGAGAGCAATGGGTCAGCGGCGTGAGCCGCGGTCGGCAGCGAGAGGGCGGCAGCGCCGACGCCGAGCCCGAGCAGCAGGCGGGAGAAGAAGCGCATCGCGACGTTCCTGTTCATTCGAAAGCCGATCGGGCGGAGGGGTCGGTGCTCGTGCCGGTGAACGCGACCTGCACCGCGGTGCGCAGGCCGGCCAGATCGGCGGCAGCGCCCGCGGGAAGGGTCACGTCGATCTCGAACATCCGGACGCCTCCGGCATCGACGCTGTCGGGCAGACGTCGGGTGAGCTCGGCTGTCGAGGCCGCTCCTGCTTGGTTGATCACGACCTCGCCCCCCTCGCGCACCGTGAACTGCAGAGCTTGGAAGAGCCGGAGGGAGTCCCGGGCATCGGTGGCGCCTGCGTTCGGCCGAGTGATCGTCATCGTCACGTCCGCAGCGAGCCGGGGGCTCGCGTTGCGGACCGCCATCCGGAAGGTGTGGGGGACGCCGGGCTCCAGGAGCCGGTCGCCGTTCAGGTCGAGCGTGAACGAGGCGTTCTCGGCCTCGCTCGGCCAGGCCGCCAGCTCGGCTCCGGCTTCGGCCGCCGAGGTCTGGAGGGCGATGTAGTTGGTACGACCGTCGAGATGGGTGAGGACGGAGGACGAGTCGGTGAAGGCGGCGGTGCTGCAGAGAGCGCCGATGCCGAGAAGGGCGCCCACACCGAGAAGAGCGCGTTTGCGGCCGCGGAACGCGACGGCGCGCGCGGAAGGAGAGGGGGAGGTCACTCGCTGTTCCATTCGACGTCTGCGGATTGTGATGGAGCGGCGGGCCGGAACGCGTCCGGCCCGCCGTCGGAGTCATCGACTCAGTCGAGCGTCTCCGCGTGGATCTTCGCCTGGATGGACGCGGTCTTGCCCGCGAGCGCATTGTTGGCCGCCTCGCTGCCCTGGTCGGGAACCGTCACGCCGATGGTGAGGACTCCACCCTGACCCGCCGCGACGGCACTGCCCATGAGCGAGGACGAGACCGCGCTGTAGGTGACGTTGCTGAGCCCCGGGAGCACCGTTCCGTTCAGCGAGACAGTGAAGCGGAGCTTGTCGCGCAGCGTGGTGTCGGCACCGCTGGCCGCGCGGTCCACGAGCGTCACATCGAGCTTCGCCTCTTCGGTGCTGCTGTCGTTCTTGAACGGGATGTTGACGCTCTTGATCGCGCCACCGGGGATGAGGCGGTCCGACCCGACGATCGCGATCGACACGCCGGCCGGGTCTTCAGCCTCCTGCCAGGCGTTCGCCGCGTCCGCCGCCGCGAAGGTCTCGGCTTTCGGGGTGAAGTCGGCATTGGTGTCGACGACGAGGATGTTGAAGTCGTCGATCGTCGCGAACCCGCCGTTGCCGCTGCCCGCGCCGCCCAGGTTGAGGTAGGCGTTGTCGCTGAAGAATGCAGCTGTGGTGAGGGCCGCAACACCCAGGAGGGCACCGCCCGCGATGATCGCCCGACGGCGACCGTTGTGCTTGGTCTTCTGCACAATGTTCCTTTCGTGAGTTCGGTGCGTCCCGGGATGGGGGCACCCGTACCGCTGCTAGTCGCGGACGTGTGTGGGTGGGCTCGCTAGGGCGAGACCACGGATCGGCCGTGGAGCGTGATGTTCAGGCTCACGCTCTTGCCGACGACGGCGGCATTGGCCGCCGGGCCCTGGTCGGCGAGGTAGAAGACGAACTCGAGTCGGCCGAGCTCTCGCGAGCCGGGGCTTCCGGCGGGGCCGAGCAGAGTCGTCGAGGGGTCTGAACCGCGGATGGTCACCGTGTCGCCCAGCGCGCGTCCGCTGGACTCGAGATCGTGGACCGCTGCGGATGAGGAGTAGGGGAACGCCGAGTACACGGCGTACCGGACGGCGGACGCTGCGGCGGCATCCGATCCCGCTCCGGGCTGCACCTGCACCTGAAGGGTGGAGGACAGGCGCGGGCTGAAGTTGGCGACGTGGATCTCGGCGCGGCACGTGTCGCGTCCGCTCGCGTCGGCCTGCGGCCGGAGCGGGTTGGTGCAGTTGACCGGGCGGACGACGTCGACCCCGCCGTCCTGGTCGGCGTCCATCCACGGGGACACGTCGATCCCCACACCGGAGGACCACGCGCCTCCGGTGCGGTATCGGAACTTCAAATCGAACGTCTCGGTGCCGAGCGGAGTGCCGCCGGCCGCGCCGAGATTGAGGTACGCGTGGTCGACGTAAGCCGCCGTCGTCCCGGTGATGTCGGGGAGCACCAGCGCCGCCGAGACCGCGGTCACGACCGCACCGCACACCGAGAGCACGCCCAGCGCACGACGTCGGGTCGCGCGGCGTCGCAGATCGCGGCGCAGGCGAGCGCGGGTGGGGGACTCCATGAGGGGCTCCGGACGGTCGTTGGGATCGGATTACTTCCGGCGATATTGCATGTGAGATGCCATATCTGCAGGAGCAGAACCAATCAACCATCCCCCCGAGTGCGGGGCAATGAATATCGGCACACTGCCGCGGTCGGACCGAGGACTTAAGCAGTCACCGCAGGGTGCTTACGTAGTCAGGATCCGGCCTAAAAGCACCAGGCTCCGCAGGCAGATGCGGATGCGCACTCAGCGCGCGTCGAGATGCGCGAGCAGGAACGGCAGGGTGCGGCGCAGCGCCCCGTCGTCGCCTCCCGCCGCCAGCAGCTCACCCAGGTAGTCGCCGTGCGATCCCGGCACGACGAGGAGGCGCGCGTCCGGCAGCAGCGCGGCCAGCGCGACCGCCTCCTCCACCCGCACGACGTCGCGATCGGCGACGACCACGAGCGTCGGGGCGACGATCGCGGCGAGGAGGTCGTCCGGGAAGTCTTCGAAGCCGAGCATCAGCGCACGATCGAGCTCGAACATCGTGCGGGCGTGCTCGGCGTCGTGGCTGACGGCGAAGTCCGCCTGACGATACGGCGCCGGGAGGTCGTCGAACGTGCCGGCCTCCAGCCCCTCCCAGAACCCGTCTACCATGCCGGAGCGGCGGAAGGGCGCGGACGCGGCGATCAGGCGGCGGACCGCCCCGGGATGCCGTGCGGCGAGTTGCAGACCGACCTGCCCGCCATTGCTGAACCCGAGCACATCCACGGGGCCGCAGTGCAGCGACGACAGGATGACGGCCACGTCGTCCGCCGAGCGCTCGAACGACGCGGGGCCGTCGCCGGCTGGCGTGCGTCCGTGGCCCTGCAGCTCGACCGCGAGCACCGACCGGGTCGGCGACAGCAGCGGGAGGAGCAGGCCCCAGTTGGACGCGATGGTCGAACCGCCGCCGTGGATGAGCAGCAGCGGCGCGTGCGGCGAGTCCGGGTCGCCGTGCCATTCGTGATGCAGCGGAGTGGGGATCACGCGCAGAGGCTACACCCGGGGTCGGCGCGGTGGCTCGCCCGGCCTAGAGTGGGGACTGTATGACAGAGCATCCTCCCGCCTCCCTCTCCGACCAGCCCGAACCCGTCGTCGTCACCGCCGACTCCGATCCAGCGACCTCCCGCTTCGCGCGCGCGGACATCGTGCGCCGCAAGGGACTGTTCACCCTGGTGTCGGGGCCCTTCACGCCGCGCGAATCGATGATCGAGGACCTGCTGGCGGTCCACGACGCCCTCGAAGCGGCCGGCTTCGACTTCCTGCTCGTCCGCGACGACGACGGCCGGTTGATCGTCGCCGTCGACCGGCGGCGCCGCAAGGAGCTGGAGGCCGTGCTCGCGCAGGCGTTCGCCCGCGAGCCGTTCTACGCCCGCGCCGTCGATGCGGAGGGGCGTTCCGTCGACGAGGCCCTGCTCATCGCCGATGGCCGGCTCTCGCGCCGCAAGGCCGATGTCGTCCGCCTGTACCGGCCACGCCTGGAGCCGGTGGGCCGGCTGCGCTACGGGTCGGAGACCGCGTTCCAGCTGGAGCTGTGGCGCTTCGGCGACGACGAGATCCAGGCGCCGCGGCCCAACGCGCTGATGCGCACCAGCCTCCCGCGCGGCGAGGCCGTGGAGGCGGAGGTCGAGCTGTACGGGCGGCGCTGGCGCACCCTCCAGCACATGTTCGACCCGATCGCCAGCGACGTGGCGTTCGACATCGACATCGTCTTCTCGTGGGTCGACGGCTCGAGCGCCGAGTACCAGCGGCAGCGCGCCGCGCAGATGGCGTCGTACGTCGTGGGCGACGGCGACGACAACGAGGCGCGGTACCGGCAGATCGACGAGCTCAAGTACGCCCTGCGCAGCGTGCACATGTTCGCGCCGTGGGTGCGCAACATCTACATCGCGACCGACTCGCCCATCCCGGCGTGGCTCGACGCCTCGCATCCCCGCATCAACGTCATGCGCAGCGAGGACTTCTTCGCCGACACGTCGACGCTGCCCACCCACAACTCGCACGCGGTCGAGGCGCAGCTGCACCATATCCCGGGCATCTCGCAGCACTTCCTCTACTCGAACGACGACATGTTCTTCGGGCGGCCGATCGCTCCGGACGTGTTCTTCTCCCCCGGCGGCGTCACCAAGTTCATCGAGGCCGGCACCCGGATCGGCCTCGGCGAGTCCGACCCGGCGCGCAGCGGCTTCGAGAACGCCGCCCGCGTGAACCGACGGCTGCTCTGGGAGCGCTTCGGCGCGGTGACGACCCGGCACCTCGAGCACTGCGCGGCCCCGCTGCGGGTCGACGTGCTGCAGGAGATGGAGCGGGAGTTCGCGGACGAGTTCCGGCGCACGGCCGCGAGCCCGTTCCGGTCGGCGACCGACATCTCGGTCACCAACTCGCTGTACCACTACTACGCGCTGATGTCCGGCCGCGCCGTGACGCAGACGCAGGCCCGGGTGCTCTACATCGAGACGACCCTGCGGCAGGCGCCCGACACCATGAAGCGACTGCTGAAGCGGCGCGACCAGGACATGTTCTGCCTGAACGACGGCTCGAAGCCCGAGATCCCGGCCGACGTGCGCACGCGCGTCGTCACCGACTTCCTCGAGCGCTACTTCCCGTTCGCCGCGCCGTGGGAGGTCACGCCGGAAGCGTGACGGGCTCCGCCGGCGCCGCCACGGGGGTGCGCGCCGGTGGGATGCGGATGCCGTCGGCCGCGAGCCGCCGCGCCGACTCCTCCGCGTCGATGTAGTCGAGGGTCGGGAAGGCGCCGAGCGGCACCACCGAGTGCAGCACCGTCGTCGGGTACACGTGGACGAGGTTGTAGGCGAGCGCCCCATCCCGGCCCCGCGTGCCGCCGACCGGCACGTTGAGGTCTTGCGTGTAGCAGCTCGCGGACGCGACCGACACGGGGATGCCCGCGAAGGTCGCCGTCGACGAGTAGTGCAGGTGGCCGGCCAGGATGCTGCGCACGTCGCTGCCCTCCAGCACCTCCGCCAGCTGGGCCTGGTCGCGCAGCTCGACCGACACCGCCAGGTCGAGCACGCTCGGCACGGGCGGGTGGTGCATGGCCAGGATGGTGCCCTCGGGAGCCGGGCTGGCCAGCTCGGCCGCGAGCCAGTCGAGCTGCGACTCGCTCACGTCGCCGTAGTGGTGGCCGGGCACGGACGAGTCCAGCACGATGATCCGCAGCCCGCCGATCCAGTGCACCTCGTCGACCGGCTCACCGGTGGGGGCGTCGCCGCGCAGACCCGAGCGGAAGGCGCCGCGGTCGTCGTGATTGCCCATCACCCAGACGATGTGCGAGCCGAGCCGCTCGGCGAGGGGCTCCACGAGCTCCCGCAGCCGCTGGTAGGCGCCGGGCTCGCCGCGATCGGCGAGATCCCCGGTGAAGACGATCGCCTCCGGCCTCCCGCCGGAGGCCTCGACCTCGTCGAGCAGTGCGCGCAGATGCGCCTCGCTGTCGACGGAACCATAGAGCTGCGCCCCGCCTGCGAGCAGGTGGGTATCGCTGATGTGCAGCAGGAAGTGGTCGGGCCGCGGGTACTCCGCGATTCGCGTCTTCACGCGGACAGTCCACCACCGCAGCCTGAACGGAGCGTGAACGCGGGCGGCGTGGCGCGGGGACCACCCCCGAAAGGGGTCGTGGAACGCGATCTTCTTTATTTCAGACTCTTCCCCCGGCCGCGCCCCGGAGTTAGCATGCAGCATGACCATCGCCAAGCACGATGACTTCATCGCCGTGCCGTATCTGCGCCAGGGGCAGCTCATCTCGTTGATCCGGTGGACGAAGGAGGCCGGGGAGTGGACGTACACGACCCTCCTCGTCGAGTACCGCCGCCGCGACGACACCGACTGGCACGTCATCGTCGACGGCGAGGCGGCGGCGATGAACCGCGCCGAGTGGGCGATCTTCAACTAGCGATCAGCGGGAGAGGATCTTGCCAAGGGCGGCCTCGCGGGCGTTTGATGCTGGTGAGACCGGGAGACCGACCGAAGGGGCCAGCAATGTCCGCCAGTGAGCTCGAGATGTCCAGCGTCCGGTACCCCTACCGGGACCGCATCTTCCACGTCGAGAAGAAGGCGCCCGGGGTGTGGGTCGTGCTGGACGACTCCCACGCCGAGCTGGGCACCCTGGTGCGGGTGGCGCCGGAGGGCGAGGAGCACGAGCCCGTGTTCGGCACCATCCCTCCGGGCGAGACGGAGACCCTGCGCGAGGGCTCTGACTGGAAGACGCTCGTCGGTTCGATCATCAACGAGTCCCTGGACGCGGGAGCGGAACCGGGCGGGACGGGCAACCTCGGCGGGTCGTGACCGCGCTCAGCCCCCGCGGAGCAGCGGCGAGTACGATACCGGGGATGAACGCGGCGCTGCGCAGGACCCTCGGCTGGATCGCCGCCGTGCTGCTGAACGTGGGCGCCCTGCTGTTCGTCGTCGGCCTGATCGTGCCGCGCGCGGGAGGCGGCGTCTCGGTGCTCGCCCTCGGGATCGGGCTCTGCGTGGCCGGCCTGGCGATCGGTGCGGGCTGGATGTTCGGCGGCCGCCGCGACGCCTGACCGGGCGAGGGGCATCGCGGGTCGCGCGCACGAAGAGCGGCCCCGCCCGGGATGACGGGGCGGGGCCGCAGCGGTGACCGGACGCTCAGTCCGGTGGCTCGGTGTTCTTCACGAGGTCGGGATTCGACGGCTGCTGCGCCGGGTCGAACTCGGCGGGCGGCGGCTTGGCGCCGTCACCGGCCTGGTCGGCCTCGGGCGTCACGTCCTGGGCACCCTCGGGGGTGACGCCGGTCTCGCCGGCGTCGCTGACATCCTGCCCCGGCTCGGTCTCGGCCGGCTCGGACGCCTGCACTTCGTGGTCGCCGCCCTCGAAGCGCTCCGGCTGGTCCTCCGCCGGGACGCCTTCGGCGTCGGCGTTCTGCAGTCCGCTCGTGTCGCTCATGCGCTGCTCCTTCCGGAGGCCCCGCCTAGGGGGCGCCCTCTTCGCTGTACGGGGTGACCGCCTCGTCCTCGCCCGCGTCGTCGACCCGGTCGGGGTCGAGATCGGCGATGACGTCCTGGATCACGTTCTGGTCGGCGGTCGGCTCGGCCGAGCCGCCGTCGTCTCCTTCGAGGTCGCCGGCCAGCCCGTTCGTGGGATCGTGGCCGACCACCGGCTCCTGCTCCGTCGAATCGCTCATAGCCCCCACGAAACGCCGAACCCCCCTGCTCTCGCAAGGGGGTTCACCGTGCCGTCGGAGCGGCGTAGGTTAGGCGTTCGCTGCGGCCACGAGCTGGTCGAGCTGCTCGGGCGAGACGGCGTTGCCCGAGAAGCCGATGGCCCGGATGAGCGGGATGCCCTCGGCCATACGGCGCAGCCCCGGGTCGGCGAGCATCCCGGCGACCGCGGCATCGCCGGTCTGGGCGAGGGCGGCGCCGAGCACCTGCGCGCCGACCGGGTGGCTCAGCCACTCGCCGAGCGTGGACTCGACCGAGAGCGGGAGGGCCTTGCCGTCGCCGGCAATGTTCACCGTGGTGCTGCCGCGCAGATCGCGGGACGAGGCGCCGACCGAGACGACGTAGTCGCCGCCCTCGACGATCCAGCCGGCGAGGTCGGTGTCGTAGTACGCGAGATCGTCGGAGGGGATCTCGATGACGACGCTCTCGGTGGCGCCGGAGGCGATCGCGACGTTCGCGAAGCCCTTGAGTTCGCGGACCGGACGCGTCGCGGCCGAGCCGGGCAGCGCCACGTAGACCTGCACGACCTCACGGCCGTCACGACCACCGCTGTTGGTCACGTCCACGGAGACGCGGATGCCGCCGTCGGCCGTCGCCTCGACCGCGGGGGCGCCGAAGTCGAAGGTCGTGTACGAGAGACCGTGGCCGAACGGGAAGCTGACGGCCACCTCCCGCGCATCCAGATCGCGGTAGCCGACGAACAGGCCCTCGCCGTAGCGGACGTGCCCCTTCTCGCCGGGGAAGTTGATCGACGCCGCGGTGTCCCCGAGGTGCGCGATCACGGTCTCGGCCAGGCGGCCGGACGGATTCACGACGCCGAAGAGCACGTCCGCGACGGCGCCGCCGCCGGCCTGGCCGAGCAGCCAGCCCTCGACGATCGCGGGCACGCGGTCGGCCCAGCCGGAGACGCGCACGACGCCTCCGTTGGAGAGCACGACGGCGACGCGCGGGTTGGCGGCGAGCACGGCCTCCAGCAGCGCGGTCTGCGCGGCGGGCAGCTCGATGTGCTCGCGGTCGAAGCCCTCGGACTCATCCTCGCCGGGCAGGCCCAGGAAGAGCAGGACGTCGTCGGCGGCGGAGGCCGCAGCGACCGCCTCGGCCGTGAGAGCGGCGGTGTCGCCCTCGGCGCCGAGCGTGTAGCCGGCCGCGAAGGTCACCTCGGCGTCACCGGCGAGCGCGCGGATCTCGTCGAGCGCGTTGTCGAGACGGGTCGGGACGATCTGCGACGAGCCGGCGCCCTGGTAGCGCGGGGTGCGCGCGAACTCGCCGACGACGGCGATGCGGCGGCCGGCCTCGGCGGCGAGCGGGAGCACCCCGTCGTTCTTGAGCAGCACGATGCTGCGACCGGCGACCTCGCGGGCGAGCGCGTGGTGCGCATCCACGTCGTAGGAGGCGTCCGCGTCCGCGTTGTCGACGGCTTTCTGCACGAGGTCGATGACGCGCTGCGCGCCGCTGTCGAGCACGGACTCGGCGAGCGATCCGTCGCGCACGGCCGCGACGAGCTGGGCGTCGGTCACGCCGCCGGACGACGGCATCTCGAGGTCGAGGCCCGCGGCGAGCGCGGAGACGCGGTCGTTCACCGCACCCCAGTCGGAGACGACGAGACCGTCGAAGCCCCATTCGTCGCGGAGGACCTTCGTCAGCAGCCACGGGTCCTCGCTGGCGTAGACGCCGTTGATGCGGTTGTACGAGCACATGACGGTCCACGGCTGGGCATCCTGCACCACGCGCTGGAAGCCGCGGAGATAGATCTCGCGCAGCGGGCGCTCGTCGACGTCGGCGCTGACGCGCATCCGGTCCGTCTCCTGGTTGTTGGCGGCGAAGTGCTTGAGGGAGGCCCCCACGCCCTGCGACTGGAGGCCGCGGACGAGGGCGGAGCCGAGGCGGCCGCTCACGATCGGGTCCTCGGAGAGGTACTCGAAGTTGCGGCCGCAGAGCGGGGACCGCTTGATGTTGATGCCCGGGCCGAGGAGCACGCCGACGCCTTCGGCCTTGGCCTCCTCGCCGAGGGCGCGGCCGACGCGCTCCAGCAGCTCGGCGTCCCACGACGAGCCGAGGGCGACCGCGGGCGGGAAGCAGGTGGCGGGCACGCTGTCGCCGATGCCGAGGTGGTCGCCGCCCTGGCTCTGCTTGCGCACGCCGTGCGGTCCGTCGGTGAGGTAGATGGAGGGGATGCCGACGCGCTGCACCGCCTCCGTCTCCCAGAAGCTCGCGCCGGAGGTGATCGACGCCTTCTCCTCGGTGGTCAGTTCGGTTGCGCGGACGAGACGGTCGACCATGGTTCTCCTTCGATGTGGCCGGGTGGTGGCAATACCTTACAACACTCGGTTTTAAGCAGGCCAGGGTTCACAGGGAGTTCTCGTCAGATCTTCCGCGCCAGATCGCGCAGCGCCGTCATGTACTGCGCCGACGCGGGGTAGCCGGGATGCGTCGCGACCTTCACGAGGTACCTCGTCGGCCCGAACTCGTCGGCGCCGCGGTCGATGTCGTTGTCGTCGTACGAGTCGTCGGGGAAGCCGAGGTAGTCCGTGCGGCGCCAGAGGTTGATCCAGGCGATCTCGCCGTCGGGCTGGGTGAGCAGCTCGCGCAGCGTGGGCTCCGGCCCGTCGCCGGGGCGCACAACGGGCGGGGCGGACTGGTCGCGGTTCACCTGCTTCAGCCAGGGATCCGCGGCCCACAGCGACGGCCCCTGACTCTTACGCACCCCGAGCACCTCCCCTCCGAAGAGCTCGGGGAAGAACCGGCCGAAGAAGGCGCGCAGCTGCGTGCCGTACGTGAGCAGGCCGACGTTGCGCAGGCCGTCCTTCGTGTCGG
The DNA here is from genome assembly GCF_013410615.1 of Leifsonia naganoensis. Lineage (NCBI taxonomy): Bacteria > Bacillati > Actinomycetota > Actinomycetes > Micrococcales > Microbacteriaceae > Leifsonia > Leifsonia naganoensis. Next base: position 1,853,140 of record NZ_JACCHJ010000001.1, on the reverse strand, counting down.
CCCCCAGGGTGAAGAGGCACGAGACGGCCAGGACCCCGCCCAGGCTGTGCGCACTCAGCACGACCTTGCGCCGCTGCGCGGTGCCCAGCGCTGCCAGCTCGTCGTCGGCCTTCTGCGCCTCGGTGCGGATGTCGCGCCCGTCGACGATCTTCCCCTTCAGCAGGTCGGTCTCGAGCCACGCGACGACACGGCCGCGCAGCTCGGGGATGACCCGCTCGGCGTAGCAGGGCGGACCGTACGGGTGCCCGGCGCGCGGGAGGAAGCACATCAGGTCCCACATGATCCCGATCGGCCGCTCCTTGGTGGTGATCGCGTTCTCCGCGATGGTGACGATGGCGGTGACGGCGACCAGCCCCAGCGCGGGCAGCGCGAAGTCGAGCAGGGCGGTCGGCCGCCACGTGTCGGGGAACGACACCGACACGGCGCAGCCCACCGCGAGCAGGCCTGCGAGCGCGCCGAGGACGGGCTCGCCGCGGTGGAACAGCCCGGCGAACCGGCGGGCGCGCAGCATCCGGGTCGTCAGCTTGCCGGTCGACCCCGCGCGCGGCACGGTGCCGTCGCGGTAGCGGCGCAGCGGTGCGCGGAGGGGGCGACCGCCCTCGGTGCGCGGGGTGGTGAGCCGCGGCGTGGTGCTCATCCGGGCGACGGCCACGATCGCGACCAGCAGCAGGAGGAGCACGGCCAGCGCCGGGACGGTGCTCCCGAAGTTGCGGTACGCGCCCGGAGTGACGAGGGCGGCCTGACCGGGAGTGAGCGGGCAGGCGGGGACCGCTCCCGGCGAGCTCAGCCAGCACTGCGCCCCCACGACGAGGAGGGTCGAGAGCAGCATGGCGCCACCGAGCGAGAGCAGGAGGACGACGCCCGGCCCGGTGCCGCTCCAGCCCTCGTAGCGGAGCACGTCGCGACGGCGTGCTCGGGACGGCCCGAAGGCGATGATCAGGCCCAGGACGAGCAGGGCCGCTGCGCTCACCGCGTACGCGATGATCGACGGCGGTTGCGGCGGCTCCCCGTCTGGCGTCAGGACCACGGCGAGCGCGACGGAGAGCCCGGCGACCACCACGAGGACGATGCACACGACCGCCGGCAGCCACTCCTTCACCCGCGCTGCGGACGAAGGCCACTCGGGCAGCCGGCGCCAGCCGAGCGCCGAGAGCGCGATGGCCAGGAGCACCCCGGTCACGATCGCCGGGGAGACCACCAGGCCGAGGAAGGGGATGCGCGCGTAGTTCAGCGCCCGGTCGGGGAGGGCCACCGCGACGAACACGGCGACGTAGACCACGACGGCCGCGAGCAGCGTCCATCCCGCCCACGCCTCGCGCCGCCGCAGCTTGCGGCGCACCCGGTTGCGCCGTGCGGCGCTCGTCAGCTCCCCCGGGCGGCGCGTGACCGTGTCGGTGTCGGCCATGACCCGGGCGATGGTGACGACGAGGCCCAGGATCCCGGCGATCACGGCCGCCGACACCCACCAGCGGGTCAGCGGCGCGGGGTCGGCGCCCCAGCAGGCGGCGGGGATGCGGCTGCTGCCTCCCGAGCAGGCGGCGAACACGTTGTCCCAGCCGAGCAGCACGGCGACGAGGAAGAGCGATCCGGCCAGGTGCAGCAGCTCGGAGGGGAGCTTCACCCGCGTCATGCCCCAGAAGCCCTCCGTCGCCAGCGGGGTGCGGCCGTTCGGCGCCGACGCCGCCGCGCCTCCCCGCTCCTCCGCGTGCCGCATCTTGTCCACGGTGCCGAAGATGCCCGCCTCGTAGCGGGTGCGCGCCGTGTGCGAGACCAGCAGCAGGAGCACGACGCCGAGCACGGGGACCAGGGAGAGCATGGCCAGGCGGATGCCGCGCCGATCGAAGTCGGGAAGCGCGAAGAAGTCGTTCAGCCATCCCGGCATCGAGGGGCAGGACGCCGTGCCGGCCAGGCACTGCGACCCGATCAGGTCGAGGCTGACCGAGGCCAGGGCGCACACGTAGAGCAGCGTCAGGCAGAGGGCGAACACCCGCAGCGACGCGGCGCCGCGCCCCGCCCTCCACTCACCGGCGACGGTCTGCCGGGGGATGCGGCGCGTCCAGTACGCCGTGTTGCACAGCCCGAAGGGCAGGATGAGCAGCCAGGCCAGCTGCACGAAGAACTGCCCGATGATGACCAGGGCTCCGCCGCCGTACCGCGCCATCAGACCCCACGAGTAGCCTTCTCGCCGGATGCGCGTCGGCGGGTACGCCGGGTCGGTGGGGTCGACCGGGTCGACGGTGGGCACGAAGAACCCGCCGTTCTCGTCGGCCTGGTCGGGCCGCACATCCCCCGGCGGCACTCCGAGCATCTCGGCCGGCGGCGTGTTCTTGATGCCGTGGATGCGCAGCTCCAGGATGTTCTGGTCGCGGGCGCCCTCGCGCACCGCACCGAACAGGGTGGTGAACACGCCCATGAGAGCCTCCCGCGCCATGCCGACGCGCGCAGGGTACCGCCCGGCGAGGACGCGCGGCCAGCCTGGGCATCCGCGCCGAATCGACGGCGCTCTACACCTCGGGGCCTCCGGGGCGTAATGTCTGCACCATGAGCACCCCAGCAGACCCGGCCGACACGCCGCGCGAGGACCTCGAGGGCAGCTACACCGAGGTCGACGGCGAAGCCCCCCACGAGCGCACCGTCCACGGCCAGTACACCGAGACCGAGGACGACCCCGGGCCCACGACCGAGGTCGAGGGCAGCTACACCGACGTCGACGAAGCGGCCGACGCACCCCAGGGCGAGTACACGGACAGCGACGAGCCGTAAACCGCTCGGCCGCTGACGGCGGGGAGGCGGCCTAGCGGGTCGCCTTCTTGATCTTCTTGCGCGTCTTCTTGACGTTCGGGTCGTTCCAGAACGACGACACGGCGCCCACGATCTGCTGGTAGCGTTCGCGGCCCGCTCGCGCGCCCAGCACGTAGGCCACGGCGATCCCGATCAGAACGAGAAAAGTCTTGAAGCGCATCCGGTCCTCCTGAATCCGTCTGGGGCCGACAGTAGACCGCACGCGGCCCGGCCGGAACCCCGGGATCGTCAGGAGGTCGCGCCGGGCCTGCGCCGCACGGCCTTCACCAGAGCGCTGAGCGGACCCTGCAGGAACAGCACGAAGAGCCACCAGATGCCGATGTGCGGGAAGAGCACGGCGAGCACCAGTGCGAGCAGGAGCAGGATGTCGGCGAGCCAGCCGCGGGACGCATCCATCTCGTCCTTCGCGTCGTCGCGCACCAGCTCCGGCGTGCGCCGCAGGACGATGGCGATGAACTGCATCGAGACCGACACGAGCAGCATGTTCCCGATGTACAGGGCGTAGACCGCCGACTGTCCGGACTTGCCCGCGGCGAGCACGTTCGTCGTGAACGGCATGATCACGATGGACAGCAGCCACAGGAAGTTCAGCCAGATGATGCGGACGTCGTAGCTGACGACCCACTCGAAGATGCGGTGGTGCGTCATCCAGAACCGGGCGATCACCAGGAACGAGACGGCGAACGCGATCAGCTCCCAGTAGTTGTCGCGGATCCACGCGCCGATGTCGGAGGCGGCGTCGTCGGCCTGATCGACGAGGGGCAGGATCAGCAGGGTGATCGCGATCGCCACGGTCGCGTCGGAGAAGTTGACGAGCCGGTCGAGCCCGCGCTCCGTCCTCACCACTGCCATGCGCTCATTCTGGCGCGTCGCCGAGCAGACCGAGCTCCAGGGCACGCCGCACGGCCGAGGTCCGGTCGGAGGCGCCGAGCTTCTCGTAGGCGCGGCTCAGGTAGGTCTTGACCGTCGCCTCGCCGATGAAGAGCTCGGCGCCGATGGCGGCGTTGGTGCGGCCGTCGGCGGCGAGGCGCAGCACCTTCACCTCCTGAGGCGAGAGGGCGGGGGCGGGCGGCCCGCCGCCGCGCAGCCTCCCGAGCAGTGCGGAGGCGGCGGAGGTGGCGAGCACCGTCTCCCCCGTCGCGGCCGCGCGCACCGAGCGGGCGAGCTCGGCCGGGGCGATGTCCTTCAGCAGGTAGCCGCTCGCGCCGGCCTCGATGGCGCGCAGGATGTCCTGGTCGGTCTCGTAGGTCGTGAGCACGACGACCCGGGTGCCGGGGTGGGAGGCCGTGATCGCGCGGGTCGCGGCGACACCGTCGCCGCCGGGCATCCGCAGGTCCATCAGCACCAGGTCGGGGTGCAGCGCGGCGACGAGGTCGACCGCCTCCGGTCCGCTCGCGGCCTGCCCGACCACGTCGATGTCGTCGTAGCCGGTCAGCATCCCGCGGATGCCTTCGCGGACGACGGGATGGTCGTCGGCCAGGACGATGCGGATCATGCGGGCTCCTCGGTGGGGGTGGTTGGATCGGGGGCGGTCGCGCTGACGGCCGGGGCGGGCAGCTCCGCCGTGATGCCGGTGCCGCGGCCGGGCTCCGACTCGACCTCGAAGCGGCCGCCCGCCTCTCGGACCCGCGCCGCCATCCCGTCGAGTCCGTAGCCGCCGCGGGGTGCGTCGCGGTCGAAGCCGCGGCCGTCGTCGGTCACGCGCAGGCGTACCGCGTCGGGCAGGTAGGCGAGCTCGACGTCCACCGTGCGCGCCGCGGCGTGCTTGCGCACGTTCGAGAGGGACTCCTGCAGCAGCCGCAGCGCCACCACGTCGACGGCCGGCGGCGCCGGGCGCGCCTCCCCGTCCACGACGAAGCCGGCGCTGACGCCGCTCTCCTCGGCGAAGCGCGCCACGACGCGCTCGAGCACCTCGGGCAGCGGCGAGCCGTTCAGCCTCCCGGGCGACATGGCCGCGATGATGCGCCGGGACTCCTGGAGGTTCTCCTGCGCGGTCTCGGTCATCAGCTCCACGTGCCGCCGGGCCGCGGCGGGATCGGCGGCCAGCTCGCCCTGCACGGCATGCCCGAGCGTGACGATGCTGGTGAAGCCCTGCGCGAGTGTGTCGTGCATCTCGCGCGCGATGCGCTCCCGCTCGGCCGCCGCGCCCTGCTGCTCGGAGAGCTGGGCGATCTCCTTCTGCTGCTGCCGCAGGCGGTCGATGAGCCGCCCGCGCTCGGCGCTCTGCTTGCTGACGGCCGCGACGCGGTGGCCGAAGAAGATCGAGAAGGCGATCACGAGCAGCGTCATCCCGGCGACATCCACGAGCGACGCGGGCGTGATGTCGCCGATCGCCCAGCGCACGACGACGCCGCCCGCGTTGACCAGCACGATCGCGCCGGCCGCGGGGAGCAGTGACAGCAGCAGGAAGAACTGCGGCGACAGGACGAACAGGGCGACGTTCACCCAGTCGTTCAGGGAGAGGGCGACCAGGTAGCCGGCGGACGCCACGACGCAGTACGCGATCGATCGCGCGGCGTCGTCCGGCACGGAGCCGCGGCGCACCAGCAACCAGAACAGCGGCAGCAGCGCGAGCACGATCGCCGCCGACACGATCGCCTGGACCACCCCGGTGTACGGGTTGGCCAGGATGATCACGACGGTGGCGAGCGTCGCCGCCGCGGAGTAGGCGAGCCAGGCCCGGAACTCGAGGAACTCGCTGTCGGTGCTGCGCTGCTGGTGCACGGTCAGACTGTAGTCGCTCGCTCGGGCTGGGCGGAGGAGGCCTCGGCGACCGAGGTGCGGCCCGCCGGATAGAACACCCCGATCACGGCGACGATCAGCATCGCGCCGGCCATGCCCCAGAACGCCCACTGCACGGCTCCGGCGTAGTCGGAGGCGACCGCGTGCATGATCTGGTCGCGCACGGCCGTCGGCAGCTTCGCGAGCGAGCCGCCGTCTCCCGAGGCCCCGCTGATGCGGTCGACCGCGCTCTCGGCGTCCGCCGCCGTGCCGCCGATCTTCTCGAACGAGGTGGTCAGCAGATCGGTGAGCCGGGAGGTGACGATCGTCGTGAAGACGGCCAGGCCGAGCGCGCCTCCGAAGTTCTTCATCGTCTGCGAGATGGCCGTCACCTCGCCGTAGCTGGCGCCGATCGCGCGGTTGACCGCATCCGTCGAGACCGCCGAGAACATCAGGCCGATGCCGGCGCCCGCGATCAGGATCGGCCAGGTCTGCTGGTTGAAGAACGACTCCGCGTTGAAGTCGAGGTCGGTCGCCTTCAACGCGAGCCAGGCGAAGCCGACGGCGCCGATCAGGCCGCCGAGCAGGACGACACCGCGGGCGCCGTACTTGTCGAACCGCACCGAGCCGACCCGGCTCGCGACGACGAAGCCGATGAAGAACTTGAGGAAGAGCACACCGGTGAGGCCCGCGGAGAGACCGAGCGACACCTGCCCGTACACGCTGAGGAAGAAGAACGTGGCGATGAACGCGACCGACGAGAACAGCGTCGCCAGCGTGGAGAGCGTGAACCCGCGGTCGCGGAACGCGGCCAGCTGCACGAGCGGCTGCGCGGCACGGCGCTGGAGGAGCACGAACACGACGATCAGGGCGGCACCGGCGATGAGGGAGCCGAGGACCGCGGGGCTGCCCCAGCCCCACGGGCTCGCCTGCTGCAGGCCGAAGACGATCAGGCCCATCCCGGCGGCGACGACGGCCGCGCCGAGCCAGTCGATGCGCTCGCGGCGCGGGGTGGAGGGGCGCGCGGCGATCGCGACGATCACGAACGCGGCGACGGCGATCGGCACGTTGACCCAGAAGATCGCGCGCCACGTCCACTGGGTGAGGTAGCCGCCGGCGATCGGGCCGAGCGCGGTCATCGCACCGGTGATGGCGAAGAAGATCGCCATCGCACGGCCGCGGCTCTCGCGGGCGAAGCCCTCGACCACGATGCCGATCGCGGCGGGGAACATGATCGCGCCGCTGATGCCCTGGAGGGCGCGGGCGGCGACCAGCCACGGCTCGGCGAGGTCGCCGGTCGGGGCGAGGCCGCACAGCAGCGAGGTGATGCCGAAGCCGGCGATGCCGACGAGAGCCATCCGCTTGTGGCCGACGACGTCGGCGATGCGTCCGCCGAGCAGGAAGAAGGCGGCGGTGGCGAGCAGGTAGACGTTGACGGCCCACTGCATCCCGTCGTGGCTGAGCCCGAGGTTCTGCTGGATGGTGGGCGCGGAGAGGGCGACGATCGTCTGGTCGATCGTCGTCATGGAGACGGCGAGGATGAGGCCGGCGAGCGCCAGCCGCGACGAGGATCCTGGTTTCATGCTCCCAGCCTCGCCGCGGGCGCCCGCGCGCGGCACCGGCGGCCGGTGGTCACCCGTGTCCGCCGATCGGTGGACACGGGTGACGCCTGCGGCGGGGTCTGCGGTCCGGCGGTACGTCTGCGCCGCGGCGAGCGACCGCAGACGTACCGGGGGGCCGCAGTCGCCGAGTCAGGCGGCGGTCAGGCGGCAGGGAGGGCGGCGATCAGCTCGTCGATGGTCACGACGGCGGCCTGCTGGTTGGGGTAGACCTTCTCGGTCAGGACGCGGTGCACCTCCGGGTCGCGGTCGAAGGTGCCGTCGGAGAGCACGACGAGCCGGTAGTCCTTGTCCACCGCGTCGCGGGCGGTCGAGAGCACGACGCCGCTGGTCGAGATGCCGGCGAGCACGAGGGTGTCGATGCCCCGCGCCTGCAGCTGCTCGTGGAGGTCGGTGGTGCTGAACGCGCCGTAGCGCGACTTGCGCACCACGATCTCGCCGTCGTCGGGCGCGATGCGCGGGTCGACCGAGACGGCGGGGTGGTCGGGGCCGATCTCGCCCACGCGCTCGGCGGCGGTCGCGAAGCGGGAGTGCGCGGGGACGCGGGCCGCGTCCTCCTCCGACAGCGCGACGCGCACGTAGCCGATCGCGGCGCCGGCGGCACGGGCGGCCTCCCGCGCGCGGCGCAGCTCGGCGAGGAATCCGTCGGCGTCGGGGAGGGAGGCGAGGATGGAGGGCTGCAGGTCCATGAGGAGCAGCGCGGTACGGGACGGGTCGATGACGAGATCGTTCACATATATAAACTACCTCGCCCAGCTGAAAGCTTGCGTCCCTCCGCTGCCTACTGTATACAGAATACAGACCACCACAGCAGAGACTCTCAAGGAACGAGGTACTCATGTCTCGCGTCGACTCAACGGTGAGAAGGGCGCTGGCCATCACGGCGGCAGCCGCACTGGCCCTCAGCATGGCCGCATGCTCCGGCTCGGGAGGCGGCGGGTCCAAGACCGTCGTCTGGTCCACCTGGGGCACCCCGGAGGAACTCACCCGGTACAAGGAATTCGACACCCAGTTCATGAAGGAGCACCCCGACATCAAGGTCGTGCTCCAGCCGGTCGCCGACTACGGCGACTACCACACCAAGCTGCTGGCGCAGCTGGCCTCCGGCACCGCCCCCGACGTCTTCTACATCGGCGACGACAAGATCGGCCAGTTCGTGAACTCGAAGGCGCTGATGCCGCTGACGTCGCTCATGAACTCGTCCGCCAGCAAGACCAAGCCGGAGGACTTCGCGCAGGGCCTGTTCGGCGCAACGAAGAAGGGCGACGAGATCTACGCGGCGCCCAACGACTCCAACCCCGACGCCCTCTGGTACGACAAGGAGGCGCTGAAGAAGGCCGGCGTCACCGAGGACCCGGCGACGCTCGCCGCCGAGGGCAAATGGACGACCGAGGCGTTCCTCGACATGAACGCCAAGCTCCACGACGCGGGTCTCACCGGCTCGATGTTCTGGAACTACTGGTCGACCCACTACAGCTGGATCTCGTCGCAGGGCGGGAAGGCGTTCGACGACTCCGGGAAGTTCGTCGCCAACACCGACCCGACCAGCGTGAAGGCGATGGACGTGCTGGCCAAGAACTTCCAGGACGGCACCTTCGTGGTCGCCGACACCCTCCCGGAGGGCGCGGGCGCCGACAGCGTGTTCGTCACGCACAAGGCCGGCTTCTTCGTGCAGGGCCGCTACACGATCGGCACGGTGAAGGCCGCGGGCGACCCCGAGAACTACGACGTCGCCCCCTGGCCGACCCCGAGCGGCAAGGCCGCGCCGACCGGCGTCGCCGTCAGCTACCTCGCCATCAACGCGAAGACCAAGAACAAGGACGCCGCGTTCGAGTTCTGGACGAACTTCCTCTCGGCCCAGGGCCAGACCTTCCGCCTCAAGGGCGGCGGCAACGCGGTCCCGTCGATCTCGGGCGCCGACTCGGTCGTGCTGGACGGCTACCCCGCCCACGCCCAGACCCTGCTCGACATGCGCGACATCGGCTTCGAGGACAACGCCACCGAGGCGTCCGTCCCCGGCCTCTCCAGCGACATCAGCGACAAGATGCTCGCGCTCTACCAGGGCAAGGCCTCCACGAAGGAGACGCTGGACGAGGTCGCGAAGATGATCGCCGCCAAGACCGGCGGCAAGTGAGGCATCGGACGTGAGCGCAGTCAGGGAAGCACTGGTCGCCCCCGAGGCCCAGACCCCTCCCGCGACGCCGGGCGGGCTCCGCAAGGAGCCCGCCTGGCGGCGTCGCGACCGCCGGTGGGGCTACGTGTTCGTGGGCCCGCAGCTGCTCGGGATGGCCCTCTTCGTGGTCGTGCCGTTCATCGCCAGCCTCGTGCTGGCGTTCGCGCAGTGGGACGGCCTCAACGACCTCAGCTGGGTCGGCTTCGACAACTTCCGCACCGAGCTGAGCGACCCGCTCTTCGGCCGGTCGATCGTCAACACCCTCCTCATCGCCCTCATCACCGTGCCGATCGGGCTCGGCCTGGCCGTGGTGCTGGCGGTGGCGCTGGAGAAGCTGAAGACGCGCACGCTCTACCTCATCCTGTTCTTCGCGCCCGTCGTCACCTCGTCGGTCGCCGTGGCGATGATCTGGCAGCAGCTGTTCCGCAAGGACGGCGTGCTGAGCGGCTTCATCGCGAACGTGTTCCACATCGCGCCGCCGGACTGGCTGGGCGACCCGCACCTCGCGCTCATCGCCGTCTGCATCGTGACCATCTGGTCGTCCGTCGGCCTGAACGTGATCATCTTCCTGGCCGGCCTGCAGAACATCTCACCGGCCGTGATCGAGGCGGCGCGGCTCGACGGCGCCGGAGCGATCACCCTGTTCTTCCGCGTGCGGCTGCCGCTGCTGTCGCCGATCATCTTCTTCTCGACGGTGATCGCCTTCATCAGCTCGCTGCAGACCTTCGACACCGTGTTCATCCTCACCGCGAACGCGGGACCGGACAACGCGACCCGCACGATCGTCTACCACATCTACGATCTGGGCTTCGGCAAGTTCCAGTTCGGCCCGGCCTCCGCCGCGTCGATCATCCTGCTGGTCATCACCCTCGTGATCACGGGCATCCAGTTCGCCGCCCAGAAGAAGTTCGTCCACTACGAGGATGATGCCGCATGACCACCGCAACGGTCCCCACCGACTCCCCTGCTCGCACGGCCGACGCGCACCCGGGCCGCGCAGCCTCCCGCACCCGCAAGGCGTTGCTGCACGTCGTCCTGCTGCTCGGCGGCCTCGCGATGGTGTTCCCCTTCCTCTGGATGCTGATCACCTCGTTCAAGTCGCTGCCGCAGCTGCTGAACGACCCGCTGAGCGTCTGGCCGCATCCCTTCACCCTGCAGAACTACGCCGACGCGTGGAGCGACGTGCCGTTCGGTCAGGCGTACTGGAACACGATCTACATCGCCGTGCTCGTCGTCGTCGGCACCCTCGTCACCGCCGCCATGGCCGGGTACGCCTTCGCGCGCATCCCGTTCCGGGGCAGCAAGGTGCTGTTCGTGCTGTTCCTGGCGACGCAGATGATCCCGATGCAGGTGACGCTCATCCCCTTCTACTTCCTCATGGCGAAGCTGGGGTGGGTGGACTCGCACCTCGCGCTGATCGTGCCGGCGGCGCTCGCGAACCCGTTCGCGGTTTTCCTCATGCGCCAGTTCGTGCTGTCGCTGCCGCGCGAGCTGGAGGAGGCCGCACTCGTCGACGGCGCGGGCCGCTGGCGCATCTTCTGGAGCATCATCCTCCCGAACCTGAAGCCCGGCCTCGGCGCGCTCGCGATCATCGTTGCGCTGAGCACCTGGAACAACTTCCTGCTGCCGCTCGTCATCCTCAACTCGCAGGACCTCTTCACGGTGCCGCTGCTGCTGCAGAGCTTCCGCGGCCAGTACGGCTCGGTCAACTACGGGCTAATCATGGCGGCGTCGGCCATCGCGACCATCCCGATGCTGATCGCGTTCGTGATCGGTCAGCGCCGCATCCTGAACTCGATGGCCGCGTCGGGGCTGGGCGGGCGATGAGCGTCGCGGCTGCTGGCGCGCGGGTCTCGCCGTTCCTCGACCTGGAGTCGGCACCGTTCACCTTCCCGGGATCGCGCCTCCTCGTGATGCGCGCCGAGGGCGGGGTGACGGTGCGGGTGGCCGAGTACGAGCGTCGCCTGGACGACTGCGTGCTGGTGCGCACCCTGCGCGTGACCGGCGCGGACGGACGCGTCGCGCCGGTCAGCGCCGTGCATCCCGATCGCATCGAGTTCGGGGAGGCGGGCTTCACGCTGACCTTCGACGGCCCGGACGCGCTCAGCCTCGGCGGCGACGGGACGACGGACTGGGCGGTCGAGCTCGACCTGCCGCACGCGCCCGCCCTTCGCACGTCGGCTCCCATCCGCATCGCGCTGGCCCCCGCAGCCGCCGAGCACAGGAAAAGTGCGCGGTTCACGGCCCAGATCGAGCCCTTTTCCTGTGCTCGCGGGCATCGGGCGGCGCTGGAGGCGACGGCGCACGTGTGGGAGGAGTGGTTCGCGCGCACGCCGGCCGTGCGCGACGACCTCGCCGACATGACCGCCTTCTGCTGGTGGGTGCTCGGCGCCAACATCGTGTCGCTGCCCGGCCGCGGCGCCCGCGCCGTCGTGCCCTCCAAGATCGGGTACGTCGGACTCTGGCAGTGGGATGCGTACTTCATCGCCTCCGGCCTCCGTCACGGCGACCCCGAGCTCGCCCGCGAGCAGCTGGAGCTCGCCTTCGCGTTCCCGACCGCCGACGGCCAGCTGCCGGATGTCGTGCACGACGAGGGCTTGCTGGCCTCCAGCGACGACCTCCCGCCCGGCGACCGCGACAACCTGCGCCGCGCCGGCTCGGCCATCGCCGATCCGTCCGCGCCGATCCCGCTCACGAAGCCGCCGCTGGCCGCGTGGGCGCTCCGCCGCCTGGAGGGTCTGGTCGACGACCCGGCCTGGTTCGACGCCGCCTGGAAGACGGTCGCGCGGAGCCAGGAGTGGTGGTTCGCGCACTCCGACCTCGACGGCGACGGGATGCCCGAGTACGGCCACCCCTACTCGTCCGGCCTCGACGACAGCCCGGTCTTCGACGCCGAGCTGCCGGTGGCCTCCCCCGACCTCGCGGCCTACCTGATCCTGCAGGACGACCTGCTCGCGGCGCGGGCCCGGAGCGTGGGAGACACGGCCGGCGCCGAGCGCTTCGCCGCGCGCGCCTCCCGCACGCTCGAGCTGCTGGAGGGGATGTGGGACGAGTCCGCCGGGTTCTTCCGCTCCTCGGGGGCGGGGAAGCCGGTCGAGGCGGAGGCCGTCGTCTCCCTCCTGCCGCTGCTCACCGGCCGGCTGCCCGGACGCTACGTCGCCGGCATCCTCGCGGCCCTCGACGACCCCGCGCGATTCGCGACGACCTGGACCGTGCCCACCGTGGCGCGACGGGATCCGGACTACTCGGACGAGCGGATGTGGCGCGGCCCGGTGTGGGTCAACGTCAACGCGCTGCTCGCCGAGGGGCTGGCCGTCTCCGGCCACGCCGACCGGTCGCGCGCGCTGATCGAGCAGACCCTCCGGCTCGTGCAGCACGGCGGAGGCCCCCACGAGTACTTCAACCCGGCGACGGGCGAGAAGGCACGAACCGCGACGACCGCCTTCGGCTGGTCCGCGGCGCTGTTCGTGGACCTCGCGGTGCAGGTCTCGTCGTCGGCTGTCGCGGGCGCGTGACAAGGCGAGACACGCCCTTTTCCGACCTGAAACGGCACGGAAAAGGGCGTGTTGCGACTGTTCACGGTCGCTCGCGCGGGTCAGGCCAGGCGCTCCCATTTGATGCCGGCGTCGGCGAGCAGGCGGCGCATGCCATTGGTCCAGTTCTCGGCGAGGGCCGCCTTCGCGGCGGGCACGTCGCGCTCGACGAGGTGCTGGGCGATGATCGCGTGCTCGGCGGCGGAGCGCTCGACGAGCACCTCCCCGCCGACGAGCAGGGACTCGTAGCGGTGGATGGCGCTGCGCACCTGGGCGATCTGTTCCAGGAGCTTGCGGTTGGTGCAGGCGCTCAGCATGAGGTTGTGCCACTCGTCGTCCTTGCGGTTGACGACGGCGTGCTGGGCGACGTCGTCCGAGAAGTCGGCGGCGAGGCCGCCGAGGCGCGTGCCGAGAGCGGCGAGCTCGTCGATCGGCGAGAGGTCGAGGGCGAGGCCCTCCAGGGTCACGATGATGGGGCAGAGCTCTTCGAACTCGCGCGCGCTGAGCGGCACGAAGCGGAAGCCCTTGCCGTTCTCGCTCTCGATCTGGCCCTCGCTCTCGAGGGCGATCAGGGCCTCCCGCAGCGGGGTGCGGCTGACGCCGAGTTCGGCGGCGAGCTGGACCTCGTTGATGCTCTCCCCCGGGCGAACGTCCCCTGCGCGCATGCGCGCGATGAGTTCCTCGCGCACCTGGGAACGCAGGTTCTTGCGTTCGATCGCCATGTGACCCCTCCCGGCCGGACTCGTGGTCGCCAGCTTAGGGGTTGACCCGTCGCGGCGATCGCTCTAGCGTTACTGTATACAGAATACAGTCCACACGAAGCCGGCACAAGACACGCCGCCCCGCCTGGACCCCCGTACGAACCCGCACGACACCGTTGAAGGAGACCGATGACGATCCCCGCGCCCCGGAACATCCGGCTCGACGCGCTCGCCTACGGCGGCGACTACAACCCCGACCAGTGGCCGGAAGAGGTCTGGGCCGAGGACGCGCGCCTGATGGTGGAGGCCGGGGTGAACCTGGTCACCCTGCCGGTCTTCTCCTGGCCGCTGCTGGAGCCGGAGCCCGGCGTCTGGGACTTCGCGGGACTCGATCGCGTGATCGACCTGCTCTGGGAGCACGGGATCAAGATCGACCTCGCCACGGCGACCGCGACACCGCCCGCGTGGCTGGTGCGCGAGCACCCCGAGGTGCTGCCCTGGAACGCGGACGGCGTGCGCCTCGAGTTCGGCTCGCGGCAGTCGTACTGCCCGAGCTCCGCGGTGTTCCGGGAGGCGGCGCTGCGGCTGACGCGCGCCCTCGCGGAGCGCTACGGCGAGCATCCCGCGCTCGCACTCTGGCACGTCTCGAACGAGTACGGCGACCACGTGGCGCGATGCTGGTGCCCGGAGTCGGCGCGGCACTTCCGCCGCTGGCTGGAGGCGCGCTACGGCAGCATCGCGGGACTCAACGAGGCCTGGGGCACGAGCTGCTGGGGCCAGAACTACCTGAGCTTCGACCAGATCGAGCCGCCCCGCACGGCCACCGGCCCGATCAACCCGGCCGAGGTCGTGGACTTCGAGCGGTTCTCGTCGGACGCCCTCCTGGAGCTGTTCCAGTCCGAGGTCGACGTGCTGCGGGAGGTCACGCCCGAGATCGCCGTCACCACCAACTTCATGGGCCTCTTCCGCGAGCTGGACTACTGGCGCTTCGCCGACGCCGAGGACCTCGTGACCGACGACGCATATCCCGACCCCGCGGACGCCCGCGCCCACGTCGGCGCCGCGCTCAACTACGGGCTGATGCGCAGCCTCAAGGACGGCCGCCCCTGGCTGCTGCTCGAGCAGGCGCCCAGCGCGGTCAGCTGGCGCGACGTCAACGTGCCCAAGGCGCCCGGCCAGATGCGGCTCGGCAGCCTGCAGGCCGTCGCGCACGGGTCGGACGGCGTGTTGTTCTTCCAGTGGCGGCAGGCGAAGTTCGGCCCCGAGAAGTTCCACTCGGCGATGCTCGGCCACCGCGGCGAGCGCAGCCGCACCTGGCGCGAGACGAAGGCGCTCGGCGCCGAGCTGCGGCGGCTGGAGCCGGTGCGCGGCAGCCGCGTGCGTGCGGAGGTCGCGCTCGTGGCCGACTGGGACTCCTGGTGGGGCGTCACGCAGACCGAGTCGATGCCATCGCAGCGCCTGGACTGGCTGATGGAGGCGCGCGCCTGGCACGCGGCCGCGTTCGCCCTCGGGCAGCCGGTGGACGTCGCTCGCGCCGCCGGCCCGTTCGGCGACCACCGCGTGCTGCTCGTCCCCAATCTCTACGCGGCGACGGCGGAGCAGGCGGAGGCGCTGGACGCGTTCGTCGCGGCCGGCGGCCAGCTCGTCGTCGGGCCGTTCTCCGGCGTCGTCGACCACCGCGAGCAGGTGCACGAGGGCGGCGCCCCCGGACCGTTGCGCGACCTCCTCGGCATCGAGGTGGACGAGTGGTGGCCGCTCGCCGACGGCGGCCAGCGCATCGTCGAGCTCGGCGGCCGCGTGCACTCGACCCGCGTGTGGGGCGAGTGGATCGAGGCGGCCGACGGCACCGAGGTGCTGGCGCGCTTCGCCGACGGCGACCTCGCCGCGCTCCCCGCCCTCACCCGCCGCGCTCACGGCGCCGGCGCCGCCTGGTATCTCGCCGCCGGCCTCGACGAGCAGGGGATGCGTGCCGTGCTGTCCGCGGTCTTCACCGCCGCGGGCGTCGCCATCCGGGAGCCCGACACCGCGCTCGAGATCGTCACCCGCACCGACGGGGCCACCGACTACACCTTCGTGCTCAACCACGGCCGGGAGGCGCGGACCGCGCCGCGCATCCCGGGCGGCACCGACCTGCTCACCGGCGTCGACGCCGGGGCCGGACTGCCGCTCGACGCGTTCGGCGTCGCCGTGGTCGCGCATCCCGCGAACCGCCCTGCGAACACTGAGAGGCCAGCATGACCCACCCCTTCGTCCATCCGTACGTGCCGAACACGGCGCCCGCGTCGCGTCAGGCGATGCTCGACGCCGTCGACGCGGCGAGCGTCGACGAGTTCTACGCGGACGTCCCGGCCGACCTGCGGCTCGGCCGCGACCTCGACCTCCCGGAGCCGCTGATCGCGGAGCAGGACCTCGCCCGCCACGTGAGCGGCCTGCTGCGCCGCAACCGCGCGGTCGAGCCGGGCCGCCTCTTCCTCGGCGCCGGCACGTACAACCACGCGGTGCCCGCCGTCGTCGACGAGGTGATCAACCGCAGCGAGTTCCTCACCGCGTACGCGGGAGAGCCGTACGAGGACCACGGACGCTTCCAGGCGCTGTTCGAGTACCAGTCGCTGATGGGCGAGCTGCTGAACACCGACGTCGTGAACGTGCCCACCTACGACGGCTACCAGGCGGCCGCGACCGCACTGGCCATGGCGACCCGCATCACCGGGCGCCGCGGCATCCTGCTGGTCAGTGACGCCCACCCCGACAAGCTCAGCAAGGTGCGCGACTACGTGCGCCCGATCGCCGACCTCGTCGTCGTACCGACCGCGGACGGCGTCGCCGACGTGGCCGCGGCGAGCGCGCTCATCGGCCCGGACACCGCGGCCGTGTGGATCGAGACCCCCAGCTTCCACGGCGCGCTCGAGACCGCGATCGCCGAGCTGGCCGACGCCGCGCACGCGGCGGGAGCCCTGCTCGTCGCGGGCACCGACCCGATCGGGCTCGGCGTGCTGGCCTCCCCCGCCGACGCGGGCGCCGACATCCTGCACGGCGACATCCAGTCGCTCGGCCTGCACCCCTGGTACGGCGGAGCGCACGCCGGCTTCATCGCCGTCGCCGACGACCCGCGCCTCATCATGGAGATGCCGTCGCGCCTGTTCGGGCTGGCCTCCACCGACGTGCCCGGCGAGTACGGCTTCGGCGACGTCGCCTACGACCGCACCTCCTTCGCGCTGCGCGAGGAGGGGAAGGAGTGGGTCGGCACGGCCGCCGCGCTCTGGGGCATCGCCGCCGGCGTGTACCTCTCCCTGATGGGACCGCAGGGCATGGCCGAACTGGGCGAGACCCTCCTCGCCCGCACGGCGTACGCCCGCGGCGCCCTGACCGCGCTGCCCGGCGTGCGCGACGCCGACGGAGCCGTGCACCTGCGCGAGTTCGTGCTCGACCTGAGCGCGGCGTCCCTCACAGCACCGACGCTCGTCGCCGCCCTGCGCGCCCGCGGCTTCGAGCCCGGGCTCGCGCTCGACGACACCCGCCTGCTCGTCTGCGTGACCGAGCAGAACACCCAGACCGACATCGACGACCTGACCGCGGCCGTCCGCACCGCCCTCGAGGAGACGCACCGATGAGCCTGCCCATCGCCCCCAAGCCCGCCCTGCGCCGGTTCCACCAGGCGCGCTGGGACGAGCCGATCGTCTTCGAGCTGCACGCCGCCGGTGAGCGCGGCGTGGTCCCGTCCCGCGTGGAGGCCGGGGTGCAGGAGGCCGTCGGCGACGTGGTCGCGGCGCTTCCCGCCTCCCTCCGCCGCCCCGTCGCGCCCGCGCTGCCCGAGATCGGCCAGATGCGCGTGCTCAAGCACTACCTGCGGCTCAGCCAGGAGAACCTCGGCGCCGACCTCAACGTCGACGTGGGTCAGGGCACCTGCACGATGAAGTACGCGCCGAAGGTCAACGAGGCGATCATCCGCACCCCCGACCTCACCGACCTGCACCCGCTCCAGGACACGGAGTCGGCGCAGGGCGTGCTCGAGATCGTCTGGCGCACGGAGCGCATGCTCGCCGAGATCTCCGGGATGAGCCGCGTCTCGCTGCAGACCAGCGGCGGCTCCGAGGCGATCTGGGCCAACATCTCCATGATCCGCGCGTACCACGCCTCCCGCGGCGAGGGCGAGCAGCGGGACGAGGTGATCACCACGATCTTCTCGCACCCCTCCAACGCGGCCGCGGCGAAGATGGCGGGCTACAAGGTCATCACGATCTTCCCCGACGCCGACGGCTACCCCGACGTGGAGGCCCTCCGCGCGGCCATCTCGCCCCGCACGGCCGCCATCATGGTCACCAACCCCGAGGACACGGGCATCTACAACCCCCGCATCCGCGAGTGGGTCGACCTGGCGCACTCGGTCGGCGCGCTCGCGTCGTACGACCAGGCGAACGCCAACGGCATCCTCGGCATCACCCGCGCCCGCGACGCCGGCTTCGACGTGTGCCACTTCAACCTGCACAAGACGTTCGGCACCCCGCACGGCTGCGGCGGCCCGGGCTCAGGCGCCAACGCGGTGTCGGAGGCGCTGGTGCCGTTCCTGCCCGGACCGGTGGTCGAGAAGGTCGGCGACCGGTACGTGCTCGACGGCGATCGGCCGCAGTCGATCGGGTCGGTCGCGCCCTTCTACGGCGTCATCCCGAACATCGTGCGCACCTACGCGTGGATCCGCGCGCTCGGCGCGCCCGGGCTGCGGGCCGTGGCCGAGACCGCGGTGCTCAACAACAACTATCTGATGAAGCGCATCCTGGAGATCCCGGGTGCGAGCGCCCCCTACGCGACCGGCCGCTGCCGCATCGAGCAGGTGCGCTACTCGTGGCAGGAGCTGTTCGAGGAGACCGGGATCACCTCGGAGGAGATCGGCATCCGCGCCGCCGACTTCGGGATGCACTACTGGACCAGCCACCACCCGTACGTCGTGCCACAGCCCTTCACCCTCGAGCCGACCGAGTCGTACTCGATGGCCGAGCTCGATGAATACGCGACCGTGCTCGCCGAGGTGGCGCGCGAGGCGCGCGAGACCCCGGATGTCGTGCGCACCGCCCCGCACAACCAGACCGTGCACCACACCCACCACGACGACCTGGACGATCCGGAGCGGTGGGCGGTCACGTGGCGCGCGTACCAGCGCAAGTACTTCGGTGCAGGCGCGGGCGCGGGCGCGGGTTCGGCGGCCGGCGCGGACTCGGTCGATGCGCCCGTCTCGGAGGGCGCCGCCGCATGAGCGTCGGGCTCGTCGTGAACCCGCTCGCGGGGATCGGCGGGCCCGCGGGTCTGGCCGGAAGCGATGGCGCCGCGGTGCAGCGGGAGGCGCTGCGCCGCGGAGGCCGTCCGCGGGCGTCGTCGCGGGCCGTGGACGCGCTGCGCGTGCTCGCGGCCGCGCATCCCGGGGCCGAGGTGCTCACGGCGGCGGGGGCGATGGGCGAGGACGCAGTGAGGGAGGCGGGGCTCGTCGCTCGGGTCGTCTACGGCTCTCCCTCCAGCTCCACTTCCACCTCCACCTCCACCTCCACCTCGGCAGACGACACGGCGCGCGCCGCTGCCGCCCTGCACGGCGCGGGAGCGACGCTCGTGCTCTTCGCGGGCGGCGACGGCACGGCCCGGGATGTCGCGCGCGGCCTCCCGTCGGGCGTCCCGGTGCTCGGCATCCCGGCCGGCGTGAAGATGTACTCGGGGTGTTTCGCGGTCAGCCCGGCCGCCGCCGGTGCTCTCGCGGCCTCCTGGACCGACGGCGCGCTGCCGACCGTGGAGGCCGAGGTGCTGGACCTGGACGAGGAGCGCATGCGCGCGGGCCGCCCGGACCCGCGGCTCTTCGCCCTCGTGCCCGTCCCGTCCGCTCCCGGCCGCACCCAGGCGCGCAAGGCCGCCACCCCCGCGAGCGAGCGGGAGGCCGTGCACCGCGCCGCGACCGGCGCCGCTTCGCGCATGCTCCCGGGCGTGCGCTACCTGCTCGGCCCGGGCGGCACCACGGCCGAGCTCGGCCGGGTGCTCGGCCTCGACACCACCCCGCTCGGCGTCGACGTCGTCGAGGACGGCCGCCTGGTCGCCCGCGACGTCACCGCCGACCAGGCACTGGCAGCGATCGACGGACGCCCCGCGCAGGCCGTCGTCACCGTCATCGGCGGCCAGGGCTTCGTGCTCGGCCGCGGCAACCAGCAGCTCTCGCCGCGCGTCGTCGCGGCGCTCGGGCCGCATCCCCTGCTCGTGGTCGCCACCGAGCAGAAACTCATCGACCTCGCCGGCCGGCCCCTGCTGGTCGACACCGGCGACCCCGCGCTCGACGCACGGCTGGCCGGCCACCTCACGGTGGTCACCGGACCCGCCACGGCGAGCATCTACCCTGTCAGTGCCGCCACCGCGGCCCCCATCGAAGGAGATCCCGAATGCGTCTAGCCGGCAAGTCCGCCATCGTCACCGGAGGAGCGGGCGGCATCGGCCGCGCCACCTCCCTCGCCCTCGCCGCCGAAGGCGCCCGCGTCGCGGTCGTCGACCTGCAGCAGGACGCCGCGGAGGCCGTCGCCGCCGAGATCCGCGCCGCGGGCGGGGAGGCCGTCGCCATCGCGGCCGACGTCTCCGCCGAGGCCGACGTCGAGCGCGCGGTCGCCACCGCCGTCGACGCGTTCGGCGGTCTCGACATCGCCTTCAACAACGCGGGCATCATCCGCCGCACCACCGCCGTCGAGACCACCGTCGAGGAGTGGGACCGCGTGTTCGGCGTCAACGTGCGCGGCATCTTCCTCATGTGCAAGCACGTCGTCCCGGTCATGGCGGCGACGGGCAAGGGCTCCATCATCAACACCGGCAGCGGCTGGGGGCTCAAGGGCGGCGGCCAGGCCATCTCGTACTGCGCGTCCAAGGGCGCCGTCGTCAACATGACCCGCGCCCTCGCGATCGACCACGGCCCGCAGGGCATTCGCGTCAACTCCGTCAACCCGGGCGACGTGAACACCGGGATGCTGCGCGACGAGGCCCGCCAGCTCGGCCAGGAGGCGGGCGCCTTCCTCGCCGACGCCGCCGACCGGCCGCTGGGCCGCATGGGCGAGCCGACCGAGATCGCGGCCGCCGTCGTGTGGCTCGCGAGCGACGAGTCGTCGTACGTCACGGGCTCCGCCCTCGTCGTCGACGGCGGCGGCATCGCCTAGCCCTGTCCTCACCTCACCGCCCCCGTCGGCGCTGAGACGTCACGACACGCCCTTTTCCGCCCTGAAACGGCGCGGAGAAGGGCGTGTTGCGTCTGGTCAGGTGGCCGGGCGAGTGGCGGCCCTCAGAGGCCGAGCGACTTCTTGATGAGCGCCTCGGGGTCGGCGGTGCCGGCGGCCTGCTCGGTGGCCTCCTGGTTGGCCTCGGTGACGGCCTTGACGACCTCGTCGCGCTGGATGCGGATGCCCCGCGGGGCGTCGATCCCGATCCGGATGCCGTCGCCGCGCGCGTCGAGGATGGTCACGACGATGTCGTCGCCGATGAGCACCCGCTCACCCGGCTTGCGCGTCAATACCAGCATTGGTTCAGCCTAGCCGGGGACCGGCCGCCGAGGGGTGAGTTGTTGCGGGTATCGGCCCCCGAATACCCGCAACTACTCACCCCTCGGGAAACTCAGAGCCAGAGGACGGGGCGGGCCAGAGCGGCGAGGCCGTGCGGGCCCGCGGTGCGCCGGGCGCCGGTGGCGGCGATGCCGTCGACGGCGAGCACCGCATCCACCTCGCCGACCCAGCGGCGCGTGTCGTCGGGGCGGCGGGAGACGTCGACCGCGACCCAGACCTGGTCGGGGGCGATGGAGGCGAGGTCCGCGGCGAGCGCCGCCACCGCGTCCACCGCATCCAGCTCGACGGGCGCGACGATCGCGCAGCCGCGACGCACACCCTCGGCCCGCGCGGCCAGGGCGGCACGGCGGTCGGCGACGGGATGCACGGCGGCGTCCGCGCCCTCGGCCAGGATGCGGGCGGCCTCCCGGGCATCGCTGCCGAACCCGACGACGATCGTGAGGTCCCCTTTGCCCTGCAGGCGCGCGGGAGGCGGCCCCGCGAGCGCGGCGTCGTCAGCCGATGGCGACGCCGACGGTGACGCCCCTGAGCCGGGTCCCGTCGGGGAAGGGGCGTCGTCAGCCGACGGAGCGCCCGCGACAGCCGCGCCACCAGCGCCATCCACGGCCTGCCCCGCCGGCCCCACCGGCGCATCCAGGGTCCGCACGAGGTCGTCGAGGATCGCCTGGAACGCGTGCGACGACGTCGAGACGGCCGGCGTGATGTCGTCGGTCTCGGGCCCCAGCCACTCAGGCCGCGATCGACTCGGCACCTCTCACCACCCCGACGGTCTCGATGTTCGCCTGCACGGCCGTCACCTCCTGGTACGAGAGCACGGCCAGCCCGCTGAGCTGCCCCGCGACGAGCCGGCGGATGGCGGGTCGCAGCGCGGGCGCGCACACGAGCACCGCCGACACGCCCAGGTCGTCGAGCTGGCCGGCGGTCTGCTTCACGGAGGACATCACGGCCTCCAGGCGGGCCGGGTCGAGCACGATCTGCGTGCCGAGCTCCGACGGCCGCAGCCCCTCGAGCATCGACTGCTCCAGGCCGGGGTCGATCATGATGAGGCGCAGCACGTCGCCGTCGAGATGCGGCGCGACGACCGCGGGCCCGAGCGCCGACCGGGCGGCCTCGATCAGCCCCTCCGGATCGTTCGAGACCTTCGCCCGCAGCGCGAGCGCCTCCAGGATGCGCGGGAGGTCGTTGATCGGCACCTGCTCGGCCAGCAGCCCCTGCAGCACCCGCTGCACCTCGGCGAGCGACAGCAGGCCGGGGACGAGCTCCTCCACCGCCGAGGGGTTGACCTGCTTGACGCCCTCGGTGAGCTGGCGCACGTCCTCCCGGGTGAGCAGGCGCCCGGCATTGGCCGTGATGATCGACGACAGGTGGGTGATGAGCACCGAGACGCGGTCGATCACGGTCGCACCGCCGAGCTCGGCGCTGTGCCGCATCTCGCTCGGGATCCACTTGGCCGGGAGGCCGAACACCGGCTCGATGGTCGGGGTGCCCGGGAGGGAGTCGAGCGCGTCGCCGAGCGCGAGCACCCGGCCCGACGGCGCCTGGCCGCGCCCCGCCTCCACGCCGGCGATCTTGATGACGTAGGTGGAGGGCGGCAGCTCGGCCGAGTCGCGCGTGCGCACCGGCGGCACGATCACGCCCAGCTCGAGGGCGATCTTGCGCCGCAGCGCCCGCACGCGGGCGAGCAGGTCGTCGGAGGCTCCGCTGACGATGTCGACCAGGTCGGGCGCGAGGGTGATCTCGAGCGCGTGGACGCGCATCTGGTCCATCAGGTCGTCCGTGGTCTCGCCCGTGCCGGCGGTGGCCACGGCCTTCTTGGCCGCCTCCACCTTCTTCTGCTCCGCCTGGCGGGTCTTGATCCGCTGGGCGGCGAGGATGAGGAACGCCCCGACCAGCACGAACGGGATGGGCGGCATGCCCGGGATGAGCGCCATCACGATCGCCGCGCATCCCGCGATCGTCAGCGCGTTGCGCGACTGGCTGAGCTGCCCGCTCGCGGTCGTGCCGATGTCGCTCTCGGCGTTGGAGCGGGTCACGATCATGCCGGTCGAGACGGCCATGAGCAGGGCCGGGATCTGCGTGACGAGGCCGTCGCCGATGGTCAGCAGCGTGTAGGTGTTGACGGCGTCGCCGATCTCCATCCCGCGCTGGATCATGCCGATCGCGATGCCGCCGACCACGTTGATGATGATGATCAGGATGCCCGCGATCGCGTCGCCCTTGACGAACTTGCTCGCGCCGTCCATCGCGCCGTAGAAGTCCGCTTCGGCCGAGACCTCCGCGCGGCGCTGCCTGGCCTGCTCCTCGGTGATCAGCCCGGCGTTGAGGTCGGCGTCGATCGCCATCTGCTTGCCCGGCATCGCGTCGAGGGTGAAGCGCGCGCCCACCTCGGCCACGCGCTCGGCGCCCTTCGTCACCACGATGAACTGGATGACGACCAGGATGAGGAACACGACCGCGCCGATGATGATCGATCCGCCCACGGCCACGTGACCGAACGCCTGGATGACCTGGCCGGCGAACCCGTCGCCCAGCACCAGGCGGGTCGACGCGACGTTGAGGCCGAGCCGGAACAGCGTCGCGACGAGCAGCAGCGACGGGAAGACGGAGAAGTCGAGCGGCTTCTTCGCGAACATCGTGGTCAGCAGGATGACCAGCGCGAGCATGATGTTCACGATGATCAGGGTGTCCAGCAGCCAGGCGGGCACGGGGACCACCAGCAGCATGATGATGCCGACGACGCCGATCGGCACGGCGACCTTGGCACCGAGTCCGTTGCTCGACTTCATGTGAGCCCTCCTAGCGGGGTGGGGGTCATCGTGTGGATGCCGGTGGCGGCGCCGCGGGACTTCAGCGACATGACGAACGCGAGCACGCGCGCCACCGAGTTGTAGAGCTCGACCGGGATCTCGTCGCCGAGCTTGCAGCCGGCGTGGAGGGCCCGGGCGAGGGGGATGTCCTTGACGATCGGCACGCGCTCCTCCTCCGCCTTCTCGCGGATGCGCTGGGCGATGACGCCTGCACCCTTCGCGACGACGCGCGGCGCGGACTTGCCGGGCTCGTACTTGATCGCGATGGCGATGTGGGTGGGGTTCACGAGCACGACATCCGAACTCCCGATCGCCGAGATCATCCGGTTGCGGCTCATCGCGAGCTGCCGCGCGCGGCGCTGCGACCGGATCAGCGGGTCGCCGTCCGAGTTCTTGTTCTCGTCGCGCACCTCGCGCTTGGTCATGCGCGTCTGCTTGCGGTTGCGGCGCATCACGACGAGCACGTCGAGCGCGGCGAGCACGAGGCCCGCGCCGATCGCCGCCTGCAGGAGGCCGGTCGCCCCCGCCTGTGCCGCCTCCAGCAGCGACGACAGCGACAGGCTGCCGGCCATCAGCAGCACGGGCATGAGGCCCTGCACGACGAGGTAGAGGCCGATGCCGACGACCGCGGACTTGAGGAGGGTCTTCGCCCCCTCCCAGAGGGCGCGCATCCCGAACACCCGGCCGATGCCGGTGACGATGTTGAACTGCTCGTACTTGCCCTCGAGCTTCTTGAGGTGCACGCCGCCCTGCGCCGCGGCCGCGCCGATGATCGCGATCGCGGCGACGGCGAGCAGCGCCCCGATGGTGGGGAGGATGCTGGCGAGCCCGGCCCCGAGCGCGGCGACGGCCTTCGCCGGGTCGGGCGACTCGATCACCGAGCGCACCGTGTACATCTGGTCGACCGCGGCGTTCGTGCCGAGCTGGATGGTGAACGGCAGCATGACGGCGGCCGCACCGACCCCCACCCACGCGGTGAGGTCGTTGGACTTGCCGAGGCGGCCCTTCTCGCGGGCCTCCTTCATCCGCTTCTCGGTCGCCTGCTCGGTGCGTTCCTGGGCGTCGCTCACCGCGTCACCCCCAGGATCGTCTTGACCGCGGTGTCGGTCAGCCCGGAGACGACGCCCGGCAGGGCGACGACGACGATGCCCGACAGCACGACGGTCAGCATGATCTTCAGCGGGAAGCCGAGCGCGAACGCGTTGAGCGCGGGCGCCACGCGGGTCAGGAGGCCGAGGCCCACGTCGGCGAGGAACAGCACGACGATCAGCGGCCCCGCGATCTGCAGGGCCGCGAGGAACATCTGGGTCACCCCGGTGACCATCTCCTTCGCCGGGTCGGCCAGATCGAAGCCGCCCGCGAGCGGGATCGCGTCGAACGTGCGCACCAGCCCGCCGATGATCAGTTGGTAGCCGCCGGAGGCGAACAGCAGGGCCAGTGCGGTCAGCTGGAACAGGCGCGTGAACTGCGCGCCGTTGATCATCGCCTGCGGGTCGAACGCCTGCGCCAGCTGGAAGCCTCCGAACAGGTCGATGAAGCTGCCCGCCGACTGGATCGCCGAGAAGACCAGGAACACCAGGAAGCCGAGCGTCGCGCCGACCGCCAGCTCCCGCACCATGTCGAGCAGGAACGCGCCGGTGTCACCGGACTGGTAGCCGGCGCCCACGCGCGGGGCGACCGCGATCGCGAGACCGATCGCCAGCATCCCCTTCACCTGCGCCGGGAAGCCGTTGTACGAGAACGGCGGGGCGATCACCAGGAACGCGACCATCCGCAGCGACGCCAGCGCCACCGCCTCGATCGACGCCAGGTCGATGGGGATGTACATCAGCCACCGCCGAGCAGGGACGGGATCTTCTCGAAGAGCATGTTGGTGAAGCTGATCAGCTCCGCGATCATCCACTGGCCGCACACGAGCAGCGCGATGGCGACCGCCGCGGCCTTCGGCACGAACGAGAGCGTGACCTCCTGGATCTGCGTGATCGACTGGATCAGCGAGATCGCGAAGCCCACGACGAGCGCCGTCACCACGATGGGCGCGGCGAGCTTCGCCGTGACCAGGAGGCCCTGCATGGCGATGTCGAGGACGGCGTTGGCGTTCATCAGCCGCCCCGGTAGCTCGTGATCAGGCTCGTGACGATGAGGCCCCAGCCGTCGACCAGCACGAACAGCAGGATCTTGAACGGCAGCGAGATCATCACCGGCGGCAGCATCATCATGCCCATCGACATCAGCGCCGCCGAGACGACCATGTCGATCACGAGGAACGGCACGAAGATCACGAAGCCGATGATGAACGCGGCCCGCAGCTCCGAGATCATGAACGCCGGGATGAGCGTCAGCATCGGGACGGACGCCGCGTTCTCGGGGTTCGGCCGCCCGGCGGCGCGCGTCATCAGCGCGATGTCCTCCTCGCGGGTGTGCGCGGCCATGAACCCGCGCAGCGGCGCCTCCGCCGCGTGCACCGCCGCCGTGAAGTCGATGTGACCGGCCAGGTAGGGCTGCACCGCGAGGTTGTTGATGTCGACCAGCACCGGGCTCATGATGAACAGGCTCAGGAACAGCGCGAGGCCGGCGAGCACCTGGTTCGGCGGGATGGAGGGCAGCGCGAGCGCGTTGCGGGTGATGGCGAGCACCACGAAGATCTTCGTGAACGACGACATCATCAGCAGCAGCGCCGGCGCGACCGACAGCACGGTGATGCCGAGCAGGGTCAGGATGGCCGCGCTCGGGGTGCCGTTCGGGCCGTTGATGTCGACGGTGATGCCGCCCGTCCCGCCGGGGCCGCTCGGTCCGTTCGGGGTCGGGACCGGCGTCGGCTCGGCGTGCGCGGTGGCGGCGTTCAGCAGCAGGAAGGCGGCGGCGATCAGCGCGACGAGCAGCACGGCGACCAGGATGCGCGGGAGGCGCGATGCCCGACGGACCGCCTCACCGGGCACGGGACGCGGGCGCAGGGCGCGCGCGTCGGCGGCGGCCGTCACTTCTTGGGCCGCACCGCCGAACTCGCCTGCCGCCATGTAGCCGGGGACAGGATCGAGCCTTTGAGTGCCTCGTCGAAGAGCGAGGCGCGTCCCTGCGCCGTGAGGAAGTCGGCATCCTGCCTGGAGTCTGTACTGCTGGCCTTGCTGGTGGAGCTGGTGGAACTGGTCGCGCTGGTGGTGCCCGTCGCCTCCGGCGCGGACTCCGCCGCACCCGGGAGCTCCTTGGCGAACGTTTTGCGCACGGGCCGCAGGGGGCGCACGTCCGCGTCGTGCGGGCGCTCCCCCGTGTGCAGCACGCTGACCTGTCGCTCGGTGACGCCGAGGACGAACCGGTTGCCGTCCACATCCACCACCACGACGGACGCCTTCGGGCCGATGCCCTGACGCCCCACGACGTTCACCGCGTTGGTGCGCCGGGAGGCGCCGCGGCCCTTCGTCACGCGCCGCTGCACGTACCAGAGCACCAGCACGATCACGGCGAGCACGACGAGCACCCGCAGAGCGATGAAGACGGTCTCCACGGCCTACTCCTCCACGTCGTTCGACAGGGAGGGGCGGCGGAGGGTCACGCAGCGCACTATCGGCCGACCTCCCGCACCCGTTAGGCACCTCCCCACCCCGAGATTTGGCACAAATGTCGGGAAAGCGGCGCCGTAAGTCGACATTCGTCACAAATCTCGGGGCCGACACGGGGAAGCGGGCGACAGCGCGGGCGTGGGAGGCTGGCGGGATGAGCGGCACGGACATCGAGATGGCGCAGATCGCCGGCGGCACGGTCACGCTGCACGACGCCCGGCGCAAGCAGCGCTGGAGCGTCGAGCTCGAGCCGTTCGAGATCGGCGTCTTCGCGGTGACGGAGGAGCAGGCGGCCGAGCTCCTCGGGCTACCGTCCGCGCATCCCCGCCGTCCAGTGACCGGGGTGAGCTGGGTGCGCGCCGTGCGGTTCTGCAACGCCGCGTCGGAGTGGGAGGGGCTCGACCCCGCGTACTCGTTCGACGGGGAGGACGTGACCTGGCACGTGGATGCCGACGGCTTCCGCCTCCCGACCGAGGCCGAGTGGGAGTTCGCGTGCCGCGCCGGCTCGACCGGCGCGCACTACGGGCCGCTGGCCGAGGTCGCGTGGACGAGCGCCGACGGCCTCTCGGCACCCGCGGACGTGGGCGGCCGCCTCCCGAACCTGAACGGCCTCTTCGACACGCTTGGCAACGCGTGGGAGTGGTGCTGGGACCAGCTCGATCCCGCCCGTTACGACGACTACCGGGTGTTCCGCGGCGGCGGCTTCGCGGATGATGCGTGGAGTGTGCGCGCCTCCACCCGACGCGGCGGCCCGCCGCGTTCGACGCACGAGGACGTCGGCCTACGTGTCGCGCGCGGCGGCTTCGACGCCGAGGGAGCAGCGCAGGGCTGGTCGCTCGCGGCCGACCTCGAGCGCGCCGACGTCACCGGCCCGCTGCCTCCCGGCTGGACCCCGCGCCGCTGACGGCTCCGGGCGTGATCGGCGCGCCCTCGGCAGCGATCAGCTGGAACTCCGGCCACCAACGGGTCGGGGGAACAGCGGCGATCGCCTCCGCCGCGATGTCCGCCGCGGAAACCTCCGGGCCGGACGTGGCCAGCGACTCCGCGATCCGGAGCGCGATCCGGCGGGCCTGGGCGTTGTAGACCGCGCGCTCGTGACCAACGAGATAGGCGCGGCCCCGAGGTCCGAGCACACTCCTGACCTGCTCTTCGGCGATCGATCCGAGATGATCGGCACGCAACTCATGATGCCGAAGCCTGCACGCGAGAAGGAGGAGCGTCCCGTCGAAGGACGCCGGAGGGAGGAGTCCGTCGATCCGCTCGGCCGGGAAGCGATCGGATGAGCTCGGCCGCGGGCCGAGACGCCATGCGCCGTCGCACTTGCCCCAGTGGTACCCGCCGTGAGCCGAGACGATGAGCAGGTCGGCCGCGGCCGCGTTCGTCGCTTCGAAGGCCTCCCCGAGTCGAATCGGGGCGGGTTGAGAGACGCGGACCTCGTGGGGGCCGCCGCCGACCGCGAGATCGGCGAAGGCGTCACGGATCGTGGCGGCCTCTCTGCCGACGTCGGCGACGACGATCGAGACCCGCATCGTGCCTAGTCCAGCTCTTCGGCCGCGTCGAGGATCTTGGTGATCCGCACCGCGTAGTCCTGGTCGACGACGACGATCTCGCCGTGCGCGATGAGGCGGCCGTTCAGGAGCACGTCGGCGGGCGACCCCGCGGAGCGGTCGAGCTCGATGACCGCGCCCGGCTCCATCGCGAGCACGTCGCGCACGGCCATGCGGGTACGGCCGATCTCGACCGTGAGCGCCATCTCCACGTTGCTGATGCGGGCGAGCTTGCCCGAGATCGCGGACGAGTCGGGCGTGCGGTCGGCGAGCGGGGCGCGTCCGCGGATCGCGAACCAACCGGCCACGCCGTTCGCGCCGTGCAGGGCGAAGACCGTGGTGGAGGCGTCGCCGAACAGCTCCTGCGCATCCTCCACGCGGGCGTCGTCGAGCACGCCGGCGCCGAGGGTGTCGCTCGCGGCCTCGAGGGCCGGCTGAAGCACATCCTGCAGCGCGACGACCGGCGAGCCGTCGGCTCCGTCATCGACCAGGGTCGGGGCCTCGAGCAGCACGACCGCCAGGTCGGCCGAGAACGCGCCGACGAAGCTGGCGACCACGGCCGAGCCGGTCAGACCGCCGAAGCCGCCCGCGGTCTCGAGCAGCGGACTCAGCGGCGCGCCGGTCGGCAGCACGCCCGCGAGCGCCTGGGCGGCCGTCTGGGCCTGCGCGAGGGAGAGAGCGGCGCCGGATGCGGTGGCCATGTTCATCGGATCAGTCCTCTGTCTTCACGATCACGCACGCCAGCCGGGAGCCGCTGGAACCCAGTGCGGCGCCGGCGACGGGGTGTCCCCCGACGGCGAGATCGAACGGTCGGTGGTGCGGATGCGGTAGGGGCAGCAGGTCGCCGACCGCGAGGCCGAGCACGACGCTCGGCTTCACGCTCGCCGGCGTGAGCCGCAGGGAGACGTCGACGGGGACGCGCGCGAGTTGCGCATCCACCAGCTCGCGGGCGTTCTCGGCGCTGTGCGTCGGGTTCGTCTCGCCGAGCTGCGGGAGGAGCACGACGGCGGGGAGGGCGACGGTCGCCTCGGCGACGCTCTCGCCCACGCGCAGTTCGAACGCGGCGACGATCATCAGCTCAGCGGTGGCCGCGGCCTGCGCGAACTGGGAGTTGTACTGGATGGCGTCGACGGCGATCGGCGTCGCGAGCAGCGACCCGAGGGAGTAGCGGAGGTCCTCGAGCGCGTCGTCCATCAGCCGCCGCACGAGCGCGTGCTCGATCTGGGTGAACGTCCGCTCGTTCGGGACCGGGATGCCCGTCCCGCCCAGCATCGCGTTCACCCACGAGAGTGCCGCGACGGTCGGGAACTGGATCACGCCCTTCGGCGCCAGCCCGTCGAGCTCGCACAGGACCATGGCCGTGGTCGCCGGCAGCGACGCCGCGTACTCGTCGTACGTCTGCATCTGCACGGACATGCACGTCACCTGGCTGAGCACGCGCACCTTGGCGGTCAGCTGCGTCGCCCACTGCCGCGCGAAGGTCTCGAAGGCGAGCTCCAGCACGCGCGAGTGCTCCCGCGCCAGTGTGGTCGGCCGCCGGAAGTCGTACACCGGCGCCTCGGACGCGAGCGGAGCGGTCGGAGCGGGCAGGGAGGTCACGAGAGGGTCTATCGGCAGATCGGGGGCGGCCGTTAGCGCCTGTGCGCATCCCGTGCGCCCTCGTCGGTACGAACGCGTCTGATCGCTTCGGCGTGCGTCAGAACCAGCACCGTCAGGCCAGCGACCGCCACTGCCCCGCCCACCACGAGCGATACGGCGGATCCGAACGCCGCGGCAACCGATCCCGCCCGCATCGATCCCAGCTGCGGGCCTCCCATCTGCACGAGATGCTCGATCCCCGACACTCGGCCGCGATATTCGTCGGGCGTTGAGATTTGGATGATCGACTGCCCGAGGACGGATGCGACCAGGTCGGCCGCGCCGATCAGTACGAGGACGGCGGCAGACACGACGGGGTCCGTTGAGAAGCCGAGGAGAAGGGCGAGGAGTCCCCACACCGCTCCAGCCCCGACCAAACAGTATCCCAGCCGCTTCGCGCTCGAGATCGGGCCGGAAAAAACCGACGCGGCTATCCCACCCACGGACAAACACGACATCAAGAGGCCGAGCGTTTCTGGGCGCCCGTCCAACAACTCCGAATTCATTGCAGGCAGGAGTGCGGTCGGGAGTGCGAATACCGTGAGGACGGCGTCAATTGCGAGTGCTGAGCGCACTGCCGGGGTGGCCCACACGAACCTCATCCCCTGGGCAAGTCGTGGACGCTCTGCCGGCAACGTAGGCCTAGGTACGTCAGCAGGGAGCCGTAGTCCGGCGTAGAGCGAGGGCACTGCACCGATTGCTTGGATCACGAAGCACATGCCTGCCGCCCCGAGCCCGGCTACAAGACCGCCCAAACTCGGGCCGATGATCAGAGCGAGCTGGCCTGCGCCTCCATAGAGTGTGAGTCCCGCCGGAAGATCAGATGGTGGCAGAATCCCGCGTAGCAACGCACGCCGGGCGGGGACGCCGAGAGCGCCGACGCTCGCTTGGATGGTGACGAGAGCGAAGATGGGCCAAATCTCATTGCTGAGGCTCGCAACGACGACGAATCCACATCCGACGAGGACCTGCGCGGATGAGGTCGCGATCGCGATCGTTTTTCGCCGGTATCTGTCCGCAAGAACTCCGCCGTACAACGCAAGGTCATGTCGCCCCCCTTCTGTCCCCTTTTTCACCCCGTCCGGTATTGACCTACGGTCGGGGAGAGCCCTCGACCGATGCCTTCGAGGCCAACGATGCCGATTCGCAAACCGGTTCGTCGACGCGGTTGATCTGACACACGGGGTAGGCCGAAAGGCCACGCTGAAGTGCTTCATTCGATCCGAGCACGGCCTTCTCCTTCGTCTCGCCGAGCCCGCGGCTCGGACATTTCAAATGTAGAATCTGAACTCGGCCACCCCAGTAGACAATCCCGTCTTTTGCGTAATCTCGACGTGCCCGTTGCAGGAAATTCGCCGAAATACTGAGAGCGTCAACGCTCTGTCACGCGGATTCGACCAGGAATTTCACCTCGCCGAGCGGCGGTCGGTCTAACGCAGACGTCCCCTCCGCCGATAGTGCCCCTGTGACGGCTCACCCGGAGCCGAGACCAGGATTCGCGCCCATGATCGTCGTCACCCGATTGAACGACAGCCAGTTCGCGGTCAACCCGGATCTGATCGAGCGCATCCACGCCAGTCCCGACACGACGCTCGTGATGGTGGACGGTGCGAAGTTCATCGTCACGGAATCGATGGCCGAGGTGATCGAGAAGATCGCCGCCTACCGGGCCCGCGTGATCGCGCTGGCCCACGACCTGCCCGCCTCCGGCCCCCGACCGGTTCCGACCCCCGCCGAGCAGCAGGAGGGCCTGCGGGCCGTCCCCCTGCACGCACGCAAGAAGTAGCGAGGAAGAACCCCCATGGATCCGGCAACCATCATCGGCATCGTCCTGGCGTTCGGCTCCGTCGTCGCCATGGTGACGCTGGAGGGCGGCCACCTGACCGCGCTCCTGCTGCCCGCCCCGATGGTGCTGGTGTTCGGGGCGACGATCGCGGTCGGCATCGCCAGCGGCACGATCAAGGACTTCCTGATCGCGGTGAAGGCGCTGCCCAGCGCCTTCCGCGGCAAGATCGAGCCGCCGGAGCAGGTGATCGACGAGGTCGTGCGCCTGGCCGAGACGGCCCGGTCCAACGGCCTGCTCGCCATGGAGCAGGAGGCCGAGGGCGTCACCGACCCGTTCCTCAAGGGCGCGCTGCAGAACATCGCCGACGGCACCGACGGCGACGAGCTGCGCATCCTGCTCGAGGACGAGATCGCGACGCGCTCCAAGCAGAGCCGCGTCGCCGCCAAGTTCTTCTCGTCGATGGGCGGCTACGCGCCGACGATCGGCATCATCGGCACCGTCGTGTCGCTGACCCACGTGCTCGAGAACCTCGACGACCCCGGCCACCTCGGCCCGATGATCGCGAGCGCGTTCGTCGCGACGCTCTGGGGCCTCCTGTCGGCGAACTTCCTGTGGCTGCCGATCGGCGCCCGGCTCCGCCGCCTCTCCGAGCTCGACGTCGAGCGCATGAACCTGCTGATGGAGGGCGTGCTCGCCGTGCAGGCCGGCAGCCAGCCCCGCCTCCTCGGCGAGCGCCTGCGCGCGATGGTCCCGGGCGGCGCCGAGGCGAAGAGCGGCAAGACCGAGAAGGCGGCGAAGGCCGCGGCCAAGGCTCCCGCCGAAGAAGCGGCCTGACGTGTCCGCCCGTCGCCGGCGCAAGCAGGAGGAGCCGGAGGAGCACGAGAACGAAGAGCGCTGGATGGCGTCCTACATGGACATGGTCACCGTGCTCATGTGCATGTTCATCGTGCTGTTCGCGATGTCGACGGTCGATCAGAAGAAGTTCGAGGCGCTGAAGAACTCGCTGGCGACGGGTTTCGGCCAGGTGAAGACCGAGAAGGTCGACACGGCCAGCGGCGTCGTGGTCCCGCCCGCGCAGGTGGATCAGAAGGGCGACACCACCGACCTCCAGCTCGCCAAGCAGGAGGCGCAGAACCTCGAGCGCATCCGCGACGCCATCCAGGCCGCCCTCACCCGGGACGGGCTGCAGGATGCGGTGCAGATGAAGATCGACGCCCGCGGCCTCACGATCGGGCTCGTCGGCAGCTCCACCTTCTTCGACTCCAACCATGCCGAGCTGAGCGACACCGCCGTGCGCGTGCTCGACGACATCGGCCCGGTGATCGCCCCCGAGGTGTACCAGGTGTCGGTGGAGGGCCACGCCGACGTGCGCCAGCCCGGCGCCCCGTACCCGACCAACTGGGAGCTCTCCGCGGGCCGCGCGACCAGCGTGCTGCGCCACCTCGTCGAGTCCGACGGCTTCCCCGCCGAGCGCATCGCCGCGGTCAGCTTCGGCTCCGCCCGCCCGATGGCGAACGCCACCGGCACGACCGATCAGGATCTCGCCCTCAACCGGCGCGTGGATGTCGTGGTGCTGTCGGCACAGCCGGACCGCATCCGCGAGCTCATCCCCCAAGCGCTCCAGTCGGGCACCACCCCCGCCGGGACCACCACCGGCGGGTGACGCGACACGCGCTGGTGGCGTACAATTTCTTGTACGTAAGGAGGTTGCGATGAAGACCATCAGTTATTCGGAGTCGCGCGCGCACTACGCGGCGACGCTCGACGCGGTGCTCGACGACCGCGAGGAGGTCGTGATCACGCGCGCAGGCCGCGAGCCGGTCGTGATGGTCGCCCTCGAGGACTACGAGTCCCTGAAAGAGACGGCCTACCTCCTGCGCAGCCCGGCGAACGCCCGCCGTCTGATCGAGTCGATCGAACGACTCGGCGACGGCGGAGGCACCGAGCACGATCCGCTCGAATGAGGCTGGTCTGGGACGAGAGCGCCTGGGAGGACTACCTCTATTGGCAGGGCCAGGACCGGCGCGTCCTCAAGCGCATCAACCTTCTGCTGACGGACATCCAGCGCAACGGCAACAGCGGGATCGGCAAACCGGAGGCGCTCAAGCACGGCTTCCAGGGGTTCTGGTCGCGGCGCATCACGGACGAGCACCGGCTGGTCTACCGGGTCACGGACGATGCGGTCCTCATCGCGCAGTGCCGCTACCACTACGCGCCCTGAGCGTTCTTCTCGCTCCTCGCGCAGCGACGCCTACCGCAGCGGCGCCTACCGCAGCGGCGCCGGCCGCACCCGCACCGGCGCGAGCCACGCGGCGACGATGACCGCGGTGATGGCGCCCGCGCACATGATCGCCGCCAGCACGACGACCTGGAACCGTCCGGCCTCCAGCGGTGACACTCCTCCGAAGATCGCGCCGACGAACGCTCCCGGCAGCGTCACCAGACCCGTCGTCTTGGTCTGGTCGACCGAGGGGATGAGCGCCGAGTAGACCGCGGTGCGCGCCTGGTGCAGCGTCGACTCCCGAGGAGTCGCGCCGAGGGCGAGCCACCCCTCCACTTCGTCCCAGTGGTCGTCGACGGCCTCGGTGAAGCGCCGGCCCGAGAGGGTCGCGATGCTCATGGCGTTGCCGATCACGATGCCGCCGATCGCCAGCGCGTAGCGGGCGCTCAGTTCGATGGCGCCGGTCGCGAAGACGACGACGGAGGTCACGCCGACGCCGATCGCCATGGCCGACGCCATCATCGCGGCGTGGCCGGCGGTCCAGCCGACCCGTCGCGTCGCGGTCACCGCGGCGACCGAGAACATGACCAGCAGGGCGAGCGACACCCAGAGCGGGCTGGTGATCACGCCGGACAGAACGACGCTGATCACCGCGAGCTGGGCCGCGCCGCGGAGGATCGCCAGCACGGGCGCCCAGCGGCGCGGCACCCGGTAGACCGCGAGCACGGCGGTCGCGATGAGCGCGAGGACCGCGACGCCCAGGAGCGTCGGGGCGAGTTCGCGGACGATCGGCACGACGCGAGCCTATGCCGCGCCGGCCCCGGCCGCCCGCGCGAACGCGCCCGGGGTCGTGCCGAGCGTGCGCCGGAAGTGGCGCGTCAGGTGCGCCTGATCGTGGAACCCGGCCAGCACCGCGGACTCGGCCGCCGTCCGGCCGTCGAGCAGGAGGCGGCGAGCGCGATCGACGCGGCGGCCGGTCACGTAGCGGTGCGGCGCGATGCCGTACGCCTGCGAGAACGCGCGGATCAGGTGGCTCGGATTCGCACCGAGCTCGCCTCCGGCCTCGGCGAGGGTGAACGTCTCGGTCAGCCGGTCGTCCAGCAGCTCGCGCAGGCGCCGGGCGAGCGGCGCATCCCGGATCTCGTCCACGGGCGAGCCCAGGTGGCCGAGGAGGTCGTGGCGGAGGGCGTGCACCCAGTGCTCGGCGGCGAGGAGGTCGCCGGGCGAGCCGAGCGCCCCGTGGATACGGCGCACCGCCGAGACGGCCGAGCGCGCCCCGATCGTCGGCCGGCCGACGGCGACGGAGGGCAACCCCTGCGGCAGCCATTCCGGCTCCAGGTACAGCACGCGTTTGCGGTAGGCGGAGTCGCGGACCGCGGACTGCCCGTCGTGCGCGACGCCGGGAGGCAGCAGGGCGATGGATCCGGGCGCGGCCCGGTGCGCCTCGCGGCCGAGCTCGAAGGCGACGACGCCGGAGTCGATCAGCAACACGGTCCACGCGTCGTGGGTGTGCGCCGGATAGGCGTGGTCGAAGGTCGCGTGCAGCACTTCGCGCACGTCGGGCACCGCGGGGTGCCAGGCGCGGACCGACTCGACCATGCAAGGAATGTACAAGACGCGGCCGTGCGCCGGCGGGGAGGCTGGAGGCATGACAGACGCCGCCTCCCCCCGATTCGACACCAAGATCGTCGTCCTGCTGCGCGAGGGGCTCGCGCCCTGGCAGGAGCTGAACGTCACCGCCTTCCTCGTGAGCGGCATCGCCACCAGCGCGCCCGGCCTCGTCGGGGAGCCGTACCGTGACGCCGACGGCGTCGAGTACCTGCCGATGCTGCGCCAGCCCGTCGTGGTGATGACCGGGGACGGCGAGCTGCTCAGCACCGCGCGCGGCCGGGCCGAGTCCCGGGGAGTCGCGACCGCCGTCTACACCCGCGAGCTGTTCTCGACGGGTCACGACGAGGCGAATCGGGAGGCCGTCGCCGCCGTCTCCACCGCCGACCTCGACCTGGTCGGGATCGCCGTCCGAGGCCCGCGCAACGCGGTCGACCGCGTCGCGAAGGGCGCGCCTGCATGACTGACGTCGCCCGTTCTGACATGGCCTGACGCGTCGCGCGACATTTCCGGACCCCTCGCCTACCGCGGAAGTTAGGGCACGCGAAATGCTGGTAATCCGCCTCCCCGGCTCGGCCCCGCACGGCCGTTCCTGCCAGGCTTGACGGGCGAAGGGGAGTAGCTCAGCGTCCGATTCCGGGCGCGCGGCACGTCGACATACTGGCTCGCGAAGACGCGGCCCGGCGTGCCTCCCAGTCTCTGGGCGAGCGAGACCTTCGGTCATCAGCACACGGTGACCGGGCTCCTCTCGTCGTACCTGCCCGGTCGTCACGATCGGAAGGCAGTACATGGACACGCGAACGACCGGCAGCGCCCGGCGCTTGGTGATCCCGCTCGGAATCGTCGCCCTGGTGACGGCGCAGGGTGTCGCCCTGCGCCTCAGCGGCGTCGAGCCGGCGCCCGTCGTCGGCATCCTCATGTTCGGCGTCGCCATCGTCGCCGCCGCGTTCGCGCTGGCGTGGGCGGGCGAGGCGGCCGAGGTCGACATCTCCGGTGGCCTCGCCGTCGGCCTCCTCGCGATCATCGCGATCCTGCCCGAGTACGCGATCGACCTCTACTTCGCCTTCACGGCCGGCAGCGACCCGAGCCAGGCGCAGTACGCCGCCGCGAACATGACCGGCTCGAACCGGCTGCTCCTCGGCTTCGGCTGGCCGTTCATTCTCCTGGTCGCCTTCCTGGTCTATCGCGCCGCGCGCGCACGCCGCCGCCCCGTCGACCCGGATGTCAGCCCGCGGCCGTTCGCCGTGCGCCTCCCCGGCGACAACCGGGTGGAGCTCGGGCTGCTGATGATCGCCTCGGTGCTCACCCTCACCATCCCCCTCACCGGTCAGATCCACGTACTGCTCGGCGTCGTGCTCCTCGCACTGTTCGTCTACTACCTGTGGAAGGTGGCGCAGGGCGAGAGCGAGGAGCCGGAGCTCGTGGGCGTGCCCGCCGCGATCGGTGGCCTGCCGACGGTCGCGCGCCGCGTGACCGTCATCGCGATCTTCGTGTTCTCGGCGGCCGTCATCCTGCTGCTGGCCGAGCCGTTCGCGCACAGCCTCATCCAGGGCGGGCGGGCCGCCGGCATCGACGACTTCCTGCTCGTCCAGTGGCTCGCCCCGCTAGCGTCGGAGGCCCCGGAGTTCGTCATCGCGATCATCTTCGCGATGCGCGGCAAGGCGGCCATGGGCATCGGCATCCTGCTCGCCAGCAAGGTGAACCAGTGGACGGCGCTAGTCGGCACCCTCCCGATCGCGCACGCGCTGGGCGGGGGAGGCTGGGCCCTCCCGATGGATGGCCGTCAGGTGGAGGAGTTCGTACTGACCGCGACGCAGACCCTGCTGGGCGTGGCGATGCTGCTGAGCCTGCGATTCGCCGGGCGCTGGGCGACGGCGCTCTTCGTGCTCTTCGCCGCGACGTTCGTCTTCACGGGCACCGAGGCGCGCTGGATCGTCTCGGGCGTGTACGCGGCGCTCGCGGTCGTCCTGTTCGCGATCCAGTGGCGCACGCTGTGGCCGACACTCCGGGCGCCGTTCGCCCGGTCGGTCGAGGAGCCCGCGGCCACGGCGGAGCCTGTCGCCGCCGCACGGGAGTGGGGCGGGGCACGGAGGGTGCCCCCGAGCCGCTGAGGTTCACGTCGTTGCGGTCATTCCGCGTCTAGTGGACGCCACGACGTGAACCTCGGCGGGACCTCGCTCGGGCGTTGCGGACGGAGCGCTCATGACCAAGGGTCTCGCAGATCCTGCTCCTCCCGCTGCGCCTCGAGCTCCGGTAGCCACGTCGTGTCCCGCGTCCCATCGAACGCGTTCTGTGGATGAGTGACCGGCGGCTCCTGCTCCTCGAGCACCATGCCGACCGCGGTCGCGCACGCGTCACCGCGCCACGCCTCGACACCCTCTCGTACGGCGAAGCCGGCGATCACGAGGCCGGCGATCGCATCCGCCCACCACCAGCCGAAGAGCGAATTGAGCACGAGGCCGCCGAGCACTGCCACCGAGAGGTACGCACAGATGAGGGTCTGTTTCGAGTCGGCGACGGCCGTGGCCGACTCGAGTTCGCGTCCCGCCGCGCGTTCGGCCGCGGAGAGGAACGGCATCACGACGACGCTCAGCGCCGTGAGGGCGATGCCGACGGGCGAGTGCTGCACCTCGATCCGTGCGATCAGGGTGAGCGCGGCGCTCGCGACGACGTATGCCGCGAGGGCGAAGAACGCGAGGGCGATCGCGCGGAGCGTGCCCTTCTCCCATCTCTCCGGATCGCGCCGGGTGAACTGCCACGCGACGGCGGCCGCGGAGAGCACCTCGATGGTGGAGTCGAGCCCGAATCCGATCAGGGCGGCCGAGGACGCCGCGCTTCCGGCGATCAGGGCGACGACCGCCTCGACGAGGTTGTAGGCGATCGTCG
Source organism: Leifsonia naganoensis (assembly GCF_013410615.1). Taxonomy (NCBI): domain Bacteria; kingdom Bacillati; phylum Actinomycetota; class Actinomycetes; order Micrococcales; family Microbacteriaceae; genus Leifsonia; species Leifsonia naganoensis. The sequence continues at coordinate 1,813,976 of NZ_JACCHJ010000001.1, read as the reverse complement.
CGGAGACGATCCAGCGGATGCGCCCGCCGCAGCACCAGCGTCCGCTCGGAGGTGACCGGGGCCGTGTTCACGCGCACCCGCACTCGTCGCCGTCGCAGCATCCCGGCTCGACGTAGAGCACGACGCGCAGGAGTTCGTCGAGGGCCGGGGCGAGGTGGCCGTCGGCGAGGCGGTACCAGGTGCGGCGGCCGTCGGGCATCCCCTCGACCAGGCCGCAGCCCCGCAGGCACGCCAGCTGGTTGGACATCACCTGGCGGGAGACGCCGAGCGCTTCGGCGAGGTCGGACGGGAAGGCGGGGGCCTCGCGGAGCGCCAGGAGGATGCCGACACGGGTCGGATCCGAGAGCGCGTGGCCGAAGCGGGCGAGGGCTGCGGTGTGCGTGACCGTCGCCGCGGGAGTCGTGAGGGTCATGGCTCGACAGTACAGCGAACGCTGAATCAACGGAAGTGCCGGACCCTTGCGGCGGCGGGCTCGTCCCGCGAGAATCCTCCCGGGGATGTCGGCGCAGGAGCGCATCGACGCGAAGGGGGAATGATGAAGCGATTCGCAGGGGTGCTCGCCGTCGTGCTGAGCGCCGCCGCTCTGGCCGGCTGCTCGGCGTCGTCGCAACCGGCGGCCGACGGCGCGTCGCAGACTCCCGAGTACCACTCGATCCCGACGACGACGAACCGCGCACCGGATCCGTCGCTGTCGCCCCAGCCGAACGACTCGGCGGTCGCCGCTCAGGATGCACCGCTCGCGCAGCTCTGGGCCCTCGTCGACTCCGGGCTGCGCAACAACGGCGGGTACGCGGACGCAGCGCGACCGGCGGGCACGACGCCTCAGGATGTCGCCGACTTCGCCTCCGCGATCGCGGCCCGGTGCACACCCCAGCTGACCGCCGAGCAGTCGGCGCACCTCGACGCGCTCTGGGACGACGTGACCGCCGCCGCGGCGAGCGCCGGCACCGACCTCACACCCACCGTGACGGCGTACGTCGATCAGGCCACGGCGCTCTGCATGTGAGCAGTGGAGGCGCGCGGCGTCGAGGAAGACGGGAGAATGGTCACACCATGACCGACACCACGACTCCGACCGTCCTGTTCGTCTGCGTGCACAATGCGGGGCGCTCGCAGATGGCCGCCGGGTTCCTGCGCGAACTGGCCGCCGGGCGCATCGAGGTGCTCTCCGCAGGCTCCGAGCCGAAGGACCAGCTCAACCCGGTCGCCGTCCAGGCCATGGCCGAAGCGGGCATCGACATCGCGGGAGCCACGCCGAAGATCCTCACCACCGAGGCCGTGCGGGAGTCCGACGTCGTCATCACGATGGGCTGCGGCGACACCTGCCCGATCTTCCCCGGCAAGCGCTACGAGGACTGGGACCTCACCGACCCCGCGGGGCGCCCGATCGAGGAGGTCCGCCCGATCCGCGACGAGATCAAGAAGCGGGTCGAGGCGCTGCTGGGCGAGCTCCTCCCCCGCTGACGGCCGACGCCGGGTTCCGGTAGCGTCGCGGCATGGCCGACCGCGCTCTCCTCATCAATGGTGCCCCCGCGTCCGGCAAGACCACGCTCGCTCGTCGCCTCTGCGACGAGCTGGGGCTCCCCCTCGTCACGAAGGACGACATCAAGGAGGCTCTGGCCGACGCCGTCCCCGTCCCGCTGCCCACCAGCCGGGTCGGTGCGATCGCATCCGACGCGATGTGGCAACTGGTGGGTCTGATCGACGGGACGGTCATCGTCGAGTCGTTCTGGTTCTCCGGTCGCGACGGCGAGTACCTCCGGAGCGGTCTCGACACGGCCGGCATCGCCAGCGGCGTCGAACTCTGGTGCGAGGCTTCAGCGGAGATCGCCCGCGAGAGATATCTCACGCGGCCGCGACATCCTGCGCACGATGACGCGCAGCGTCTGGACGAGTGGGAGCTGTTCCACCGCGACGCGCAGCCCGTCTCGGGCTTCCCGGTGCTCAGAGTGGATACGGAGTACCCGGTCGACATCGAAAGCGTCGCCCGACGCGTCCGCGCCCTCCTGAACCCCTGAACCGCAACGCCGAGGTTCACGTTGTGGCGGCCATTCCGGGTGGAATGAGCGCAACGTCGTGAACCTCGGCGGAGGCGGGCGACGGGCGGAGCGCGTCAGCGCTTGAGGTTGGTCAGCTCCTGCAGCACCTCGTCGGAGGTGGTGATGATGCGGGCGTTCGCCTGGAAGCCGCGCTGGGCGACGATCAGGTTCGTGAACTCCTGCGAGAGGTCGACGTTCGACATCTCCAGGGAGCCGCCCTGGATGTTGCCGAGGCCGTCCTCGCCCGGGCCGCCGACCTGCGCCGCGCCGGAGTTGACGGTGGCGCGGTAGGTGGAGCCGCCGGCCTTCTCGAGGCCACCCGGGTTGACGAAGGTCGCGAGCGCGATGCGGGCGACGGCCTGCTTGTCGCCGTTGGAGAAGAGGCCGATGATCGTGCCGTCCTTCGACAGGGTGAAGGACTCGAGGGTGCCGGCCGCGCGGCCGTTCTGGTCCTTGAACGCGACCGTGGAGAGGCCGGAGTACCCGGTCACGGTGCTGAGGTTCACGTTGACGCCGCCGACGGTCAGGGCGCCGCCCGCGGTCAGGACGCCGTTGGTGAAGGTGAGCGCGCCGGTGGCGTTCGCGGTGCCGTCGGTGCCGGCGACATCCCAGCCCGTGGCCGACTTGGTGAACGTCAGGGTGAGCTTCCGCTCGGTGCCGTTGGCGTCGTAGACCGAGATGTCGCGGACGAGCTGGTCGCCGACGGCAGCGTCCGAGGGGAGGTTGCCGTTGACGTTCGCCGAGGTGCTCGCCGCTGCGGGGGTGACGGCCTTGAGCGGGATGGTGATGTCGCTGAGTGCACCGCCCTGCTGGATGACGCCGTTCACGGCGTTGTAGCCCTGCAGGATGGCGCCGCCGGGGCCGACGAGGCGGCCGAGGGCGTCGGGGTCGAACGAGCCGGCCCGGGTGTAGACGGTCTCCCCACCGACGTTGGTGACGAAGAAGCCGTCGCCGTTGATCATCATGTCGGTCGACCGGCCGGTCGCCTGCGCGGCGCCCTGGGTGAAGTTGGTGGAGATGCCGGCGACGAGCACACCGAGGCCGATCTGGGCCGGGTTGGTGCCACCGGTCTGAGCCTGCGGGCCGCCCGCGCCCTGCACGAGCTGCGAGAGGGTGTCCTGGAACTGCACGGCCGAGGACTTGAACGCGGTCGTGTTGACGTTGGCGATGTTGTTGCCCGTGACGTCGAGCATGGTCTGGTGCGACCGGAGGCCGGAGATTCCGGAGTAGAGAGAGCGGAGCATGACGCTGCCTTTCTGTGGATGCTGCGGGGCGGAGGATTCAGGAGGCGGTGGTCGAGCCGGACCCGGAGGGCTCGGTTGTCGGGGTGACCACGCGCTAGGTGGACGCTGTATGGCGGAGGATCAGCCGGTCGGGGTGACCACGCCCAAGATGGCGTCGAGGTTGATCTTGGCGTCGCCGACGGTGACGACGGGGACGGATCCGGCGTACGAGACCGAGCTGGCGAGCCCGGTCTGGGTGTCGCCGTTCTTGTCGAGGTAGCTGACCGTGTGACCGATGAGCGCGGCCGCTGCCGTGCGCATCTGCAGGGCGAAGCCCTCCTGGCTCGTCGTGTCCATGTTGGTGAGCTTCTCCATCATGGCCAGATTGGTCGTCTGGGAGATCATCTGGTTGGTGTCCATCGGCGAGCTCGGGTCCTGGTTGCGCAGCTGGGTGACCAGCAGCTGCATGAAGGCCTCGCTGTCGAGGGACTGCTTCGGAGTGCGCGTGGGCTGGGTGGTGTAGATCCCGCTCGTGGTGGCGGTGTCGGTTCCGGTGACGGCGTCGACCACGGTGGCTCCCTTCTACTGGCTTCTGGCTGGGTGTTCGTCGATCGGGCGATCAGACGATCAGGTCGATGGAGTGGGCGAGGCCGTCCGCGGGTGCGGCGTGCCCCGGCGAGGCGGACAGGTGCTCGCCGAGCGCGGATCCGGCGCGCGGCCGGCCTCCCGGCGTCTCGGGAGGCGTGGGCAGGCGGCCGTCGCGGCCGTCCTGCTGCGACGCGTTCTGCTGCGCCGACGGCTGGTTCTGCGACGAGAGGTCGAGCGTCCCGCTCAGTCCGGCGCCGTTGAGGTCGCGGCGCAGGTCGGGCAGGATCGCGCGGAGTGCGTCGCGCCCGGCGTCGGTCGGGGCGAACAGCTCGACCCGCACCCCATCGCCGCCGACGTGCGCGCGCACGGTGACAGGGCCGAGCGTGTCGGGCGTCACGTGCACGGTCATGACGTGCTCCCCCTTGCCAGCGGCGGCGAGCGTGAACACCGGCCGGGCGAGCTGCGCGTCGAGCGTCTGCGTGTGCGGAGCGGCGGGGGCCGGTGTAGCGACGGGCGCGGTCGGGGCGGCGGCCACGGGAGGCTGTGGTGCGGCCACCGGAGCAGCCAGCGTCGGCGACGGCGCGGCGGGGGCGGGTTGCGCGGCGGCCGGTGCGGGTTGCGGCTCGGCTCCGCGGGCGGCGTCCGCCCCCGGGTGCGCGGCCGGCTCGACTCGCACGGCCGGGGTCTCGGCGACGGCCCGCGCGACGGCGGCCGCGCCCGCGTCGGGGCGCCCGGAGCCGCTCACAGTCGTCGCCACTACGTCTCCGGTCGGAGTGGCGGGGGTGGCCGTCGCGCCGCCCTGCGCGCCACCGGCGGCATCCATCGTGGTCGAGGGCGTGACCGTCGGACGGGCGAGGGCGGCCTCGACCCCACGCCCCTGCGACGCACCAGCGTTCGCGCTCGTGGTCCCGCCCGCGGTCGGCGCGCTGTCGGCGGGCGTTTCGGCGGTCCCGAACGGCTCCGCCGCTCCCCCGCTCTGCGCGGGCCGCGCCGACCGGTCGGCCGACCCGGCGCCCGCAGCGGCCAGCGTCTGTGCCGCTGCAGGGGCTCCCGCCGCTGCGTCCGTGCCTGTCACGGCGGTCGTCGCGACGACTCCGTCGCTCGCGTCCCCGGTACCGGGCTCTCCGGCCGCGGAGGGAGCGGGCGTCGTGGCCGCGGGAACGATCGGAGGAGCCGGCACGACGGCCGGGAGCACCGGCAGCGTCACGGACGCCGCCGCAGACGACGCAGTCGCCGCCGTCGCCGCGCCCGTCTCCGCACCACTCGCACCACTCGCACCACTCGCACCGCTCGCATCGGCTGCGTCGGCCGCTGTCGGATCCGCGGCCTGGTCCGAGGCCGCGGTCGCGTCGTCCGCAGCGCGGTCGCGGGCGGCATCCCGGGCATCCCCGCCGCGCCGTGCCGTGTGGGCCTCGCGGACGCCGTGCGCATCCCGCGCCGGCCGAGCGTGCTGCGCCGCACCCGTGCGGTCCGGGCGGTCGGCCCGGTCGGCCCGGTCGGCCGACGCTCCGCTGAGGAGCGCCGCGAAGGCGTCCCCGCCCGTCTTACCCGCGCCGGCCCCCTTCGCGGGCGCCGCGCTCGACGCCGGTGCCGCCGACGCGCTGCCCACCGCCGCGGGGCTCACAGCGAGCTCCCCTGCAGCATGGAGGTGAAGAGCGAGCGCAGGGCGTCCGACTGCGCCGACGAGAGCGAGGAGGCCGATGCAGCGGAGGAGGCCGTGGCCGCGGTGCTCGCCTGCGGCACCACGCGCCGGATGGTCACGATGTCGGAGTCGGTGAGCCAGTTGTCCACGAGGCTCACATTGCGGCCCTCGCTGGGAGCGTGGATGACCTTGCCGTCGCCCGCGTAGATCACGATGTGCTCGCCGCCGTTGCAGACGATGATGTCGCCGGGCTGGGCCTGCGCGAGGGACGGCACCTCGGTGCCGACCGTGCCCTGGCCGGAGACGAGACGCGGCACGTCGATGCCGAGATCCTTGAAGACGCGCTGCACGAGGCCGGAGCAGTCGAGGCCGGAGGCGCTCGTGCCGCCGAAGACGTAGGGCACGCCGAGGTACTTCTTCGCGTCGGCGACGACGTCCGCGCCGGTCACCCCACCGGTCGAGGTGGTCGCCGAGCTCGCGCCGCCGAGGGCTTGCGTGAGGGCGGAGGCGAAGTCGGTCGCGCCGGTCGTCGACGACGATGCCGAGGTGGAGGCACTGGTCGCCGTCCCCGACGTCACGCTGTCGAGCTGCACCAGGGTGGCCTGGATCTGCGCGATCCGGCCGATCGCATCGGTCACGGTCATGCGCCGCTCCTCCGTCCGTCCGCCGACCGGTCGCGCTGCCAGGCGCCGGTCGCGATCTCGTCGATGGCCGCCTGCTCGGCGCCCAGCTCGCTCGCGGCGAGCTCGGACGCGTGCCGGGCCTCCAGCTTCTCCAGGCCGACCGCGCGCTTCTTCGCCTCGGTGAACGCCTCCTGCGCCTCGGCGGCCTCGGCCTCGGCCTTCGTCGCCAGGGCGTCGAGATCGGCGAGCATGCTGCGGCTGGAGGCGCGGGCCGCGGCGAGCGCGAAGAGCGTGCTCGCATCGATCGCCTCCACGGGCACGGCGTGCAGCGCGGCGATCGCGCGCACCTGCCGCTCCCCCACGTCGCGGCGCAGCGCGTTGGCAGCGGCGAGGTCGCTCGCCGCGTGGTCCTTCTCGATCTGCCGCAGCCGCAGCAGGCCGGCCAGGGGGAACGTGCGTGCCATCAGAGCCCTCCCATCCTCGCGACGAGCGCGCCGAGGCGCGCCCACGATTCGCCCGCCGGTGCGGGCTCGCCGATGCTCTGGCGCAGGAACACGTTGATCGCGTCCTCGTTCGCGACGGCCGCATCCACGCGCGGGTTGGTGCCCGGCTTGTAGGCGCCGACGTCGAGCAGGTCCTGTGCGGCGACCTTGGCCGCGAGCGTTGCCCGCAGCGCCGTGGCCGCCTGCCGCTGCTCCGGCGAGGTCACGCGGGTCGCGAGCCGGGAGACAGAGCCGAGCACGTCGACCGACGGGAAGTGGCCGACGACCGAGAGCCGCCGGTCGAGCACGACGTGGCCGTCGAGGATGCTGCGGGCCGCGTCGGCGATGGGCTCGTTGTGGTCGTCGCCGTCGACGAGCACCGTGTAGAGGCCGGTGATCGAGCCGCGCTCGCCGGTGCCGGCGCGCTCGAGCAGCTGGGCAAGCAGGGAGAACGTCGACGGCGGGTAGCCCCGGGTGGCGGGAGGCTCGCCCGCCGAGAGGCCGATCTCGCGCTGCGCCATCGCGACACGGGTCAGGGAGTCCATCATGAGCACGACGTCCGCGCCCTGGTCGCGGAACGACTCGGCGATGCGCGTCGCCGCGAACGCGGCACGCAGGCGCATGACCGCCGGCTCGTCGGAGGTCGCGACCACGACGATCGAGCGGGCGAGGCCCTCGGGGCCCAGGTCGTCCTCGAGGAACTCGCGCACCTCGCGGCCGCGCTCCCCCACCAGGGCGATGACGGAGATGTCGGCCTCGGTGCCGCGCGCGATCATCGACAGCAGCGACGACTTGCCCACGCCCGAGCCGGCGAAGAGGCCGAGGCGCTGGCCGCGGCCGACGCTGACCATCGTGTCGAGCACGCGCACGCCGAGACCGAGCGGGGTCAGGATGCGCGCCCGGCGCATGGCATCCGGGGCGCGGTTGTCGAGGGGCACGAAACCGTCCGGCTCGATCGGGCCCTTGCCGTCGACGGGACGGCCGAGCGCGTCGATCACGCGGCCGAGCATCCCGCGCCCGGTCGGGACGAGCAGCGGCGTGCGCACGGCGCGGACGGGCGCTCCGGCCGCGATGCCGGTAAGGCGTCCGTACGGCATCACCCGCGCGGAGTCGGCGGTCGTCGCGACCACTTCGGCGTGCACCCCCGGCGCCTCGCCGATCGTCACCAGGTCGCCGATGGCCGCGGGGACCCCTTCGACCTCGGCGCCGAGCCCGACGACGGCCTTGACGCGGCCGACGCGTTCGGCCGCGGCCTCGCGCACGGCGACATCCCAGCGGGGCAGCGTCGCGGTCATGAGAGCGCCTCCCTGGCTCGCGCCAGAGCGGTGGAGATGCGGGCGTCGAGCCAGCCCGCGGGCAGCTCGCCGATCGCGTCGCCCGGGGCGATCGAGGGGTCGGGCACCAGGCGCGGGGCCGGGATACCCGTGACGAGCGTGCTGCTCGTGCGGGCGTTCCCGCCCGAAGCGGCCTGCTCCTCCGCTTCCGCCTCCGCCTCCACGAGCAGCGCCAGGTCGTCCGGGTTCAGGCGCACGACGGCGACCTCCCCCGCGGTCTCCCCCGACAACGCCCGCGCGACGGCCGCGCGCGCCGCTGCGACTCGGTCGCCCAGGGCATCGCCGACCACGGCCGATGCCAGCTCGAAAGCGGCCTCGACCAGCACATCCTCTACCTCGGCAAGCACCGGGACGGTCGCCTCGCGCAGCTCGACGGCCGCGGCCCGGAGAGCCTGGGCCAGGACGCCGATGCGCGCCGACACCTGCTCCTCCTGCAGAGCCCGAGCCTCGTCGGCCGCGGCCAGCCAGGCCGCCTGCTCCTCGGCGGCCGCGCGGCGGCCGTCGGCGAAACCCGTCGCATACCCGCGCGAGCGCGCCGACGCGAGCGCGGCCTGCTCCTGCGCGGTCTCCGCCAGCACGGGGATCGCGAGCGGAGCGAAGGCGGTGTCATTCGACATACGCGTCCTCGTCCCCGCGCTGCACCGTGATCACGCCCGTGGCCTCCAGGTCGCGGATGGCGCGGACGATCGCCGCGCGCGCATCCTCCACCTGCGACAGGCGCACCGGGCCGAGCATCCGCACCTCGTCGGCGAGCACCTCGCGGTTGCGCTCCGAGAGGTTGGCCGTGATGATCTCCTCGACCGCCGGCAGGGCGCCCTTCATGGCCACCGCGAGCACGGCGACATCCACCCCGCGCAGCACCTGCTGCACGTCGCGGGCCTCCAGGCGCACGATGTCGTCGAAGGTCAGCATGCGCGAGCGCACCTCTTCGGCCAGCTCGGGGTCGCGGAGTTCGAGCGCCTCGAGCAGCGCCTTCTCGGTGGCGGCATCGGAGCGGTTGATGATGTCGACGAGGGGCTGCACGCCGCCCACCGCGTCGCTCGCGGTACGGGAGGCGACCACCGCGCTCGCCCGCTGCTTGAGGGTGTCGGCGACCACGCGCACCGCGTCCGGGCTCGGCGATCCCATCGTCGCGATCGAGTGCGCGACCTCGGTGCGGGCCGCCTCGTCCAGGCCGCTGAGCACCCGGGACGCCTGGTCGGCACGCAAGTGCGCGAGCACGAGAGCGCTCGTCTGCGGCAGCTCCCCCGCGAGCAGCATCTGCACCTGGCCCGGCTCGACCGCGTCCAGGAACTCGAACTGCTTGCCCGCCATGTTGGACGCAACACGGTTGAGCACGCCGGTCGCCCGCTCGGCGCCGAAAGAGGCCTCCAGCAGCCCGACCGCGATGTCGCGCCCGCCACGGGTCGAGACCGCCCCGCGCGTCGCGAGGTCATGGAACTCGGTCATCGCCTTCTCGGCGATCCCCGGGTCGACCCGGCGCAGGCGCATGATCTCGGCGGTGATCTCGTCGGCCTCCTCGTCGGAGAACTGCTTCATCACCTGGGCCGCGCGCTGCTGATCCATGTTCATCAGCACGACGGCGACCTTCTGCGGGCCGGTCAGCGGCGTCTTCGCGTCCGTCATACGCCGGCCCGATCATCCATGAGGCTGCGCAGGTACTCCGCGGTCTTCTGCGGGTCGCGCTCGGCGAGAGCCTCGATCTCGGAGCGGCGGCGCTCGGCCTCCAGCTCGGGGCTGTCGGGGTCGGGCGCTTCGAGCGGGATCGGCACGGTCGGCGCGGCCTGCTCGAGCGGGATGGGGAACGGCGACGCCTCGAACGCCAGCGACTCCTCCTCGATCTCGGTCTGCTCCGACGCCCGGCGCCGGCCGCGGCGCACCAGGGCGATGACGATGATCAGGGCGGCCACCACCGCCGCCGCGATGATGGAGGTGCGGATGATGCCGGTGAGCTGGTCCGCCGCGGCGGCGTCCTTCGCCTCCTGCAGCGCCTTGGCGGCCTCCGTCGCCCCGGCCTTGCTGAACGGCACCATCTCGACGCTGACGGAGTCGCCGCGCTTGGTGTCGATGCCGGCGGCGGCGTTCACCAGGTTGCGGATCTCGTTGGTGCTGACGCTGCCGACCGCGTCGGAGTTGAGAGCGACGGACACGGTCTGGCGGTTGATCGCGCCGGCGGGGATGGTGCGCTGCTCGGTGACCTTGTCGACCGCGTTGTCCTTCGTCGCCGACTCGGAATTGAACGTGCCGTTGCCGTTCGTGCCGTCCGGGACAGCGATGTTGTCGGGGCCGAGTACGCCGGCGGCCGATCCGCCCGACCCGGTGTAGGTCTCCTTCTGCGTCGTCTCGCTGAGGGACGGCGCGTCGGTCGGCGTCGTGTACGACTCCTCGGTGCGCTGCGCGGACTCCTTGCTGACGTCGGCTGCGACGGCGACCGTCGCGTTGCCCGGGCCGACCACCTTGTCGAGCATGTCCTGCACCGCGGTCTTCACACGAGCCTCGTAGTCGCCGGCCTGCTTGTCCGCTCCCCCGACGGCGCCGGTTCCCACGGCGCTCAGGACGGTGCCGTTCGCGTCGATGACGGCGACGTCGGTCGGCTGCATGCCGGTGACGGCCGCGCTGGTCAGGTGCACGATCGCCTGGACCTGGTCCTGGCTCAGCGTGACGCCGTTCTGCGTCTCGACGAAGACGGAGGCGGTCGGGTCCTTCTTCTCGGAGACGAAGACCGTCTCCTCCGGGATGGCGAGACGCACCGAGGCGGTCTTCACACCCTTCATCGCCGCGATGGTGTTGCCGAGCTCGCCCTCCATCGCCCGCTTGTAGGTGACCGACTGCTGGAACTCGGACGACGTCACGCCCATCTTGTCGAGCAGCGAGTATCCCCCGGTCGACGACGACGGCAGCCCCGCCGACGCGGCCTTCAACCGCTCGTCGTACACGCTCTGCTGCGGGACCAGGATGGTGCCCCCGCCGTCGGTCAGCTGGTACTGCACGCCGTCGGTGCGCAGCTGGTCCACGATGGCCGAGGCGTCGGAGGACTGCAGCCCCGAGAACAGCGGCGTGTACGTGGGCTGGGAGGCCCACATCGCGATCCCGGTGATGCCCAGGGCGAGCACGGCCACGCCGATGATGGCGATGACCCGCTGGGCCAGCGAGAACCCGCGGATCGAGTCACCGATCCGCCGGAAGAAGCTCGTCACCTGCTGGGGCATCAGGCCTGCATCCGCATGATCTCGTTGAACGCGTCGACCGCCTTGTTGCGGACGCCCGCGACGAGCTCGAGGGTGACCTGGGCGCGGGTGGAGGCGAGCGTCGCGTCGTGGATGTCGTCGAGGTTGCCCGTGACGGCCTGGATCGCGAGCTTGTCGCTCGTGCCCTGCAGCTGCTGGAGGTTGTCGATGGCGCCGCTGAGGGCGTCGCCGAAGGCCGCTCCCCCGGTGCCGGCCGTGCCGGTGACGGCGGCGGCGGAGCTGGTCGCGTCGACCGAGCCGATGGCGGAGATCGCAGGGATGGGCATCAGTTCTTTCCGATCTGCAGAGCGGCCTGGTAGGTCTCCTTGGCGCGGTCGACCACGGCGGCGTTCGCCTGGTAGCCGCGCTGCGCCATGATGAGGGCGCCCATCTGCTCGGAGAGGTCGATGTCGGGGTAGCGCACGTAGCCCTCGGCGTCAGCGACGGGGTTGTCCGGCTCGTAGACCATGCGCCCCTCCGCGCTGCCGTAGGCGGCACCCGCGACGTACGCGCCCGAGACGCCCTGGCCCTCCTGGGCCACGACGTACCGCGCCTGGAAGGCCGCGCCGTCGGTGGGCTTCGCGGTGTTGATGTTGGCCAGGTTGTCCGAGACGGCGTCCAGCCACTTGCGGTGCAGGGTGAGACCCGTGCCCGCGATCCCGATCGCGTCGAATGTCATCGCCGGTGCTCCTGTCAGCTCGTCCGCAGCGCGGAGCGGATCGCCGTGAACGTGCCGCCCGCCGCCTGGGAGGCGAACTGGAAGCGCAGGACGGTGTCCACGTTGGAGAGGGTCTCGGTGTCGAGGTTCACGTTGTTGCCGTCGAGACGCGTCGGCTCGAGCGAGCGCGCGGTCGTCGCGGTGGTGTGGCCGTCGTGCTCGGCGACGGAGCGCGCCAGCGCGTCCTCGAACGAGACGCGCTCGGCGGTGTAGCCGGGGGTGTTGACGTTGGCGATGTTGTTGGCGATCGCCCGCTGCCGTGCGGCGAGGCCGTCGAGGGCGCTCGCGAGGGCGGCACTGGTCACGGATTCGAGCACAGCTGCACTCCATCGAGGTCTGGCGGCTCATCCGTGGCCTGGTCGTCGAGCGATCCGTGCTCAGCGTGCTCTATCGGCCGCTCCGGCGACGCCGTTAGCAAGATGTGCGCGAGTCGTCCACGCACGCAGGATCACGGTGTGGAAAGTGTGGATTTTTCCCCTCCGGAAGAGGTATACCCACAGGGTCATCCACAGCTTCAACAGGGGTGTGAATTACACGCCTGTGGTTTCGAAGGGATGTTCGATCCGCGCGATTTTCGCGCGTTCTTGCTGATCAGTGGGCCTTTTGGTTTTCTGTGTGTTCTGAGTCTCCACACATCTCGCGCGTGTCCTCCACACTTTTCGCCCCTCCATCCACCACTTCTCCCCAGAGTTATCCACAGGTGGACAACTCTGGGAACACGCAGTGTCGTGGACTCCCCGGTTCACCCCCACCCGGTGAACGGGTCTTGAACAGCCGATGACGGCCGCGGACACGCCCGGAGCGCCCTCCGCGGCACGCGAGCGACGATTAAGAGTGCTGCTCATATGAGCAGAAGCGACGCGCTCGATCAGCCGAGCAGGTCGAAATACACCGGCCGCGGGCCCTGCTCGGTGCGGGGCACGGACTTCACGGCGGCCAGGTGCTTCGCCGTCGTCTGGCGCACGTCCTCGAGGTAGCGGATGGTGTGCAGTTGAGCCTCCAGCAGGCGGGCGGCACGGTCGTGCAGCTCGGGCGGGATGGGTCCCAGCGCGATCGGCGGACGCCACGGCACGGGCTCGGCCTGCGCGAGCGCGCGGTGGAGCTCGGCCTCCATCCGCTCGAGCGCGTCGGCCCAGGCCCCGGCGGCGTCGACCGTCGCAGCCTCGACCGCGGGGGAGTCCTGCTCAGGCGACACCGAGGTCGCTCCCGCTCGCACCCGCGCCGGCGGCCGGGATCGCCGCGGCGGCCTCGTGCCAGGCCTGGCGCAGCGGCTCGACGAGGTCGATCGCCTCCCGCACCTTGGCGGCGTCGCGCTCGACGGTCACGTCGACGATCAGCTCGGCCAGGTAGGTGTACAGCTGCAGGAGGCCGTCGGCACCGTTCCACAGGTCCACGCGCAGGCTCGAGGCGAGCTCGGCGACGATCTGATCGGCGTGCCGCAGGTTCTCCCAGGCGATCGGCCAGTTGTCGGCCGTCAGGGCCGCCTCGGCGCGCGTCAGGTCGAGCACGAGCCGGTCGTAGAGCATCGTCAGCAGCCGCGCGGGGCTGGCCGAGAGCACGCTGTCCCGGTTGTAGGCGGAGAGCTTGGCGGCGGCGGAGTTGAGCATCGTCATCACGAGCTCGTCGAGAGGGAGGCCAGCTGGCCGGTCAGCCAGTTCGACTGCGACTGGAGCTTCTGGAGGTTGACCTCGAGGTTCGCGTAGGTCTTCTCGAGACTGCTGCGCCGATCGGCGAGGCGCGTGTCCCAGTCGGTGATCTGCGAGTTGAGGCTCTTGACGGTCGACTGCTCGCCGGTGATCTTGGTGGTGATCGTGCCGTCGTACTTGTCGCTCGCCGCCGTGGCAGCATCCGCGACGCGCTGGGCCACGGCCGCGACGGCCGCCTTCACCTTCTCCGGGTCCGCGGCGAGCGCCGCCGCGAACTTGTCGGCGTCGAACGTCATGTTGCCGTCGCTCGTGATGGAGATGCCGTAGGTCGAGGGGGAGATGCCGTCGATGGGCGCGGAGGCCGCGTCGAGCAGCTTCTGGTTTGCGTCGCGCACCGTGGAGTCGCCGGTGAAGGTGCCCGCCGTGACGACGGTGCCGCCGGCGGCATCGGTGGTCGTGGTCACCGCCTGCTTGGTCGCGATCAGCGCGAAGATGTCGTTGAGGCTCGTGACCAGGGATTTCGCGACGTCCGAGATCGCCTTGTCGTCGCGCGCCACGGTCAGCGTGACGGGAGTCGTGGAGGCTGCGCTCACCGTCAGGGAGACGCCCGGCAGGACGTCGGCGAAGGTGTTGGTCGACGAGGTGACCGTCTGGGCGGCGCCCGTGCCGCTCCACAGGGTGATCGAGGCGTCCTGGGCCTGGCGGACCTGGGCGGCACCGGGTTCGGTGAGCAGGTTCGTCGCGGTGCCGGCCGAGACGTCGGCTGTCGACCCGCGGTAGGCGGTGAAGGACCCCTCGGCACCGGTCTTCGTCGAGCTGAGCTGGAGGCGGTAGAGCTTCTCACCGGTCGACGGGTCGAGGCCCGCGGCCACGCGGGTGGCGGTCACGCCCACCCCGGCCTTGTTGATCGCCGCGGCGACGTCGGCGAGCGACGAGCTGCTGGCGGTGATCTGCTTCATCGTGCCGTCCGCTGCGACGAAGGTGAGGACGGGCGGCTCGTCCGGCCACTGGGTGAGCGGGCCGGTGACGGTGACCTGCGACTGGGCCACCGTGTCGACCGTGAAGTCGATGGTGCCGTCCACCGCGCCGGTGCCCGCGGTCACGACGACCTTGTCGGAGCTCGAGGTGGCCGTGTGGAGGTCGCTCGCCGCCGGCTTGGCGGTCTTGCCCGCCAGATCGGCGAGAGCCGCCACCTTGGTGTTCAGCGACTGCATCGCCGTGATGTAGGTCGTGGAGTCGGTGACCTTGTTCTTCAGCAGGGTCTGCGGGACAGCCTCCGCCTGCATGAGCTGGTTGATCAGATCCGTGGTGTTCAGACCACTGATCAGACCGTCGACGGCCATTCCCATCGGTGATCCCTCCCTGCTGGACGGCGGTGGCTGGTGCTGCTGCTGGTGGTGCGGGTGGTGCCGGTGGTGCTGGTGGAGCGGTGCGGCGGCCGGGATGCGCTTTGGGGCATCGCATCCCGGCCGCCTTCACTGCGGCTGGACGAGGGCTAGCGGACTAGCCCGTCGACTAGCGGAGCAGCTGCAGAACGCCCTGGCCCGACTGGTTGGCCTGGGCGAGCATCGCGGTACCGGCCTGCGACAGGATGTTGGAGCGGGTGTACTTCACCATCTCCTCCGCCATGTCGGTGTCGGTGATGCGGGACGACGCGGCCGACAGGTTCTCCTTGGAGACGTTGAGGCTGCGGATCGCGCTCTCGAAGCGGTTCTGCACGGCACCCAGGCTCGCGCGGGCGGTCGACACGTTCTTGATCTGCGTGTCGAGAGCCGTGATCGAGGTCAGGGCGTTGGCCGCCGAGTCGAACGTCAGGGCACCGACCGCGGTTGCGACGGTGGCGACGTTCGCGCCGGACAGGTCGACCGAGATCTGGTCGTTGGCCGCGGTGTCACCGGCGCCGACCTGGAAGGTCAGCGACGCGTTCGAGCCGTCGAGCAGCTTGATGCCGTTGAAGTTGGCGCTGCCCGAGATGCGGGTGAGCTCGCTGGTCAGCTGGTCGACCTCGGTCTTGATGGCGCCGCGCGAGTCGGCGTTGTTCGAGTCGTTGCCGGCCTGGACGGCCAGGTCGCGCACGCGCTGCAGGATCGAGTGGACTTCGGTCAGCTGGCCTTCAGCGGTCTGCACGACGCTGATGCCGTCCTGAGCGTTGCGGGCGGCGACGGTGATGCCGCCGACCTGCGACTTCAGGCCCTCCGAGATGGCCAGGCCCGCCGCGTCGTCCGCCGCACGGTTGATGCGGAGGCCGCTGGACAGCTTCTCGAGCGACTTCGAGAGGTCGCTCTGCGTGTTGTTCAGGTTGCGG
Source organism: Leifsonia naganoensis (assembly GCF_013410615.1). Lineage (NCBI taxonomy): Bacteria > Bacillati > Actinomycetota > Actinomycetes > Micrococcales > Microbacteriaceae > Leifsonia > Leifsonia naganoensis. Next base: position 1,798,149 of record NZ_JACCHJ010000001.1, on the reverse strand, counting down.
TAGGCGTTGTTGGCCGCGATGTTGGTGTTGATCTGCATACCCATGATGTTTCCTCCATGATCCGGGCTTGATGTTCGCGGCCCATCCGTGGTCCGCAAACCCTTCTATCGGCCGTCCCGTCGGCTCCGTTAGGCACCGGCCCGCGCGAGCGGGCGCTGGTGTCAGGAGGCGCGGACGGACGTGGGCGAGGTGGGGGAGAGCGGCGCCGGGTGGGCGCCGAGGTGCGCGACGGCGTGCTGCGCCAGCCGGGCCAGGTAGGCGCTGCGGCGGGCCTGGGAGGTCTTGGCCTCGATGACCTCGGGGTCGCCTTCGTCGGCGTAGTGGGTCGCCATGCCCTCGCGCATCAGGCGGATGGCCTCCGACCGCTGCTGCGACACGGCCGAGTGGGTGATCCCGAGCTCCTCGGCGATCTCGGTGACCGTGCGGTCGTCGAAGTAGATGGCCTCCACGATGGAGCGCATCCGGTCGGGGAGGGCGGCGACGGCGGCGCGCACGTAGGCGGTGCGCTCGCCGGTCATCAACGACTCCTCCGGCCCGACGGTGTCGGAGACGAGCAGCGGCTCGATGGTCTCGTCGAGGGCGGTGACGGTGCGGGCGGCGTCGGCGAGGCCGGCCGCGGCCGTCTGGCGGTCGACGCCGAGCGCGTCGGCGATCTCCTCGACGGTGGGGGTGCGGCCGAGGGCGGCCGTGAGGCTCTCGCGCACCGCGACCGTCTCCTTGATGCGCTTGCGCGCGGAGCGGGTCGCCCAGTCGCTCGCGCGCAGCTCGTCGGCGAGGGCGCCGAGGATGCGGGTGCGGGCGTATGCGCCGAACGGCACACCGGTCGATGCGTCGTACGCGTCGGCGGCGGTCACCAGAGCGAGGGAGCCCGCCGAGGCCAGGTCGTCCCTGGACAGGTGCGTGGCGCGCGAGACCAGGTCGGAGACCAGGTAGCCCACCAGTGGCAGGTTGTCTACGACGAGCGCGTTTCGTTCGTTGCGGTTCACGCGTGCGACCCCTCTTCATCGGACGGGTACCACGAATCCGGCCCTCCAGGATCGGGCGGAACGGGTACTCGGGCGGTGCTGTTGATGCTCGGGCTGGGTCGGGTGCCGAGCGGGTGCTAGGGGTCTTCCGTGTTCACGGTAACAACGCGGACGCACTCCGGTCGCGCCTCCGATGCCCCCACTACAGGGCAGAACGCACCCCCAAAAATGGGAATACTCACATCCACGGATACGACCTGTGAACCTGATAAGGGGATGCTGTGGATCGGCGCTCCGCACTGAGGGTATTCGCAGCCTCCCGCCCCTAACATCGAGGCCACCGGTGCCGATTGTCCCTTGTGTCGACGGGCATTCCGCCCGTCGTCTCCGTCACCCGAGGGGACCGCGTGCGCACAACGACTCACGAGGAAGTCAGGAGCGACATGGCCGCGAGCGAACTGTCCGCGCAGCTCTGGAAGGAGCGCGAGCTCCTGGAGCTGCTGCTGTTCAAGCTGGAGGAGGAGCAGCTCCTGCTCATCGCCGGCAAGTCGCGCTGGATCTCCCACGCCACCCGTGAGGTCGAGCAGGTCATGGAGCGGATGCGCGTCGTCGGCCTGACCCGCACCGTCGAGGTCGCCGAGGTGGCCGAGGGCTGGGGTCTCGGGCCGGACGCGACCCTGCGGGAGCTCGCCACGGCGGCGCCGGACGGCATCTGGTCCGACATCTTCGGCTCCCACCTGGCGGCGATGATCGAGCTGACCGGTCAGATCGCCGAGGTGCGCGACATCAACGAGCGCTTGCTGCGCGAGGCCTCCCGCTCCACGCAGGAGACGCTGAGCGGCCTCTCCGCCGCGGGCGACCCCGGTCTGTACGGGTCGGCGGGCGAGAGCCGGTCCGGCGACGGCGGCGCACGATTCTTCGACACGGAGGCGTAGCGGGATGAGCACCTTCAGCGGTCTGAACACCGCGTACACCGGCCTGGTCGCGGCCAAGGCGGGCCTCGACGTCGTCGGGCAGAACCTGGTCAACGCGAACACCGCCGGCTACACCCGCCAGCGGGTCTCGACCACGGCCGTCGCGCCGCTCGGATCGACCGGCCTGTTCAGCGGGGGAGTGAAGCCCGGTCAGGGCGTGTTCGTCGGCGGCGTCCAGCGGCTCGACGACGCGGCGCTGAGCTCGCGCGTGCGCACCACGTCCGCCGTGGCCGGCTACTCCGGCACCCGGGCCCAGGCGCTCGCCACCCTCGAGTCCTCGCTCAACGAGCCCGGCACCAACGGCATCTCCGCCCAGCTCCAGAAGTTCTGGTCGGCGTGGGGCGACGTCTCCAACCAGGCGGGCGAGCAGGCCCCCGCGGGCGTGCTGCTCGGGCAGGCCGGCAGCCTCGTCACCCAGATCGCCCAGGGGTACCAGGCGGTCGACGACCAGTGGACGGCGCTGCGCACGCAGGCGAGCGGCATGGTCGACGACCTGAACTCCGCGGCGAGCGCCGTCGCCGAGCTCAACGGCCGCATCCGGTCGGCTCTCGCCGCAGGCGACTCGGCCAACGAGCTGATGGACCAGCGGGACACCCTGACCACGAAGATCGCCTCACTGGCCGGGGGAGTGGTCCGGGCCAACGAGGACGGGACCGTGGATGTGCTGGTCGCCGGGAACGCCCTGGTGCAGGGCACCGAGGCGAAGACCGTCGCGCTCGCCGGTGCGCAGCGGATGAGCGATGCGGCCGGCGACCCGTTGCGGCTGGAATGGTCGTACCGGCCCGGCGTCGCGATCGCGATGGAGGGCGGCTCGATCGCGGGAGCCGTCTCGACACTCGCCCCCGCCGACGCGTCCGGCACCGGAGGAGTGCTCGCCGAGGCCGCCGCCGGCTACAACAGCTTCGCTGTGACGATCGCCCAGCGCGTCAACGACATCCACCGCACGGGTTCGACCAGCTCCGGCACGACCGGCCTCGACTTCTTCGCCATCGACGCGAGCAAGCCGGCGGCCCTCGGGCTCTCGGTCGTGCCGACGGATGTCTCGCAGATCGCCACGGGGACGCCGGGAGCCGGCGGCAGCGACGGGAGCGTCGCCGACGCGATCGCGAAGCTCGGCACCGGCACGAACGCCGTCGACAAGCAGTGGTCCGCGTTCGTGGTGCGCATCGGCGTCGCGAGCAAGGTCGCGCAGCAGCAGGGCGACCTGGCCGCGCTCTCCGCGAGCTCGGCCACCAGTGCGCTGCTGGCCAACTCCTCCGTCGACCTCGACGAGGAGAACATGAACATGCTCGCGTTCCAGCACGCCTACCAGGGTGCGGCACGCGTGATGACGGCTGTGGACGAGGCGCTCGACGTGCTCATCAACCACACCGGACTGGTCGGGAGGTAATCCGTGTTCACCCGTGTGACGAACGCCACGCAGACGCTCACCGCGCAGCGCAACCTGCAGCTGAGCCTGCAGCGCCAGGCGCAGCTCTACGACCAGGCGACCAGCCGCCAGCAGATCACCAAGCCGTCGGACGACCCGACGGCCACGGCGAGCGCGCTCGGCGTGCGGGCCGACCAGGCCGCGACGGCGCAGTACCAGCGCAACGTCGACAACGGCGACGCCTGGCTCACCACCGCCGACTCCACGCTCAGCTCGGTCGAGGACATCATGCGCCGCGTGCGCGACCTGACCGTCACGGGCGCGAACGACGGCGCGCTGTCCGCCGAGGCGAAGGAGGCGATCGCCACCGAGCTCGACGGCCTCAAGAAGTCGCTGCTCTCGCTGGCGAACACCACCTACCTCGGCCGCACCGTCTTCGCCGGCAACTCCGACGCCGGCGTCGCCTTCCAGCCCGACTACTCCTTCACCGGAGCGGCGGGAAGTACAGTGGAGCGCAGGATCGGCCCGGACACGACGGTGCGGGTGGATGCGGACGGCGCCGCGGTCTTCGGAACCGGCTCCGGCTCGGTGTTCGCCCTGATCGACGGCATCTCGAACGATCTGCGGACGGGGGTGAACGTCGGCCCCCGCCTGGGCGGGATCGACGACAGGATGAAGGCGATCGTGGGAGAGCACGCGGAGATCGGCGGTCGGCAGACGCGCCTCGACAAGGCGAAGGACACCCTCGCCGTCGGTGCGAACGCGCTGGAGGCGCAGCGGTCGAGCCTCGAGGACGTCGACCTGAGCAAGGTGCTCCTCGACCTCAAGACGCAGGACGTCAACTACCAGACCGCGATCGCCGTCACGGCCCGCGTGCTGCAGCCGACGCTGATGGACTTCCTCCGATGAGCGCCGTCGCGTTCGTCACGCCGCCTCCCGGCCTGGAGCCGCTCGCCGCGTTCGAGCTGACCGCCGTCGACGGAGCCGCCGGCCTCTACACGCTGGCCTCGACCGAGCGCCCGGAGATCCGGCTCTTCACGATCGACGCGGAGCGCCACCTCCCTGGCTACTCGCCGGAGCTGCCCGACGACCGCGCCGTCGAACTGGGCATCGCGGCCGCGGAGCAGGCACTGCTCCTGGTCGTCGTGACCCCGTCGCTGCAGGGCAGCACCGTCAACCTGCTCGCGCCGATCGTCGTGAACCGCGAGACCGGCGCCGCCGTGCAGCTCGTGCTCGACGACGACGCGTTCCCCGTACGCGCCGAGCTGGCCGCCCTCGCGGGCGCCTGAGCGACGGGCGACCGCTCCTACTTGCCCGCTTCCGGCGCCTTCGCCGGGCACGGCGCCGACTTCGTCATCGCGTCCACCGTCTGCGCCTCCGACCAGGGGAGCGCGTCGACGACCTTGGTCCCCTTCGCCGCGGCCGGGACCTTGGAGACGATGGACGAGAGCCGTTGCGCCAGCGCCTGGGCGAACCCGGCGCCCGGTGTCGAGTTGTTCAGTGCGACGACGACCGTGAGGCCCGAGGCCGGGTCCGTGTACATCGCCGACAGATAGCCCGGGATGGCCCCGCTGCTGCCGCGCAGCGGGCCGAGCAGCTGCACGCCGAGCCCCTGCTTCTGCCAGGAGGCTCCGCTCGCCACGCCCTTCATCTGGGCGTCGGCCGTCTTGTCGCCGCGCAGCGAGCCTGCCGCGAGCGCCTCGCTGAACGCCTTCAGGTCGTGGAGGTTCGAGACGACGCCGCCGGCGGTCCAGCCCATCGACGGAGAGAGGTGCGAGACGTCGCGCATCGGCTCGCAGACCACCGCTCCCGCGCCGTCGACGCCGGCGGCGTACCCGGCGGGATGCGGCCCGGGGACGGCGAGGATGGAGGAGGCGGGCAGGGCGCTCGCGTCCATCCCGAGCGGCCCGAAGACATGCGACTCGTAGAGGTCGGGCCAATCGCTGCCCGCGGCGTTGCGCACGGCCATGCCGACGAGCACGGCGTTGGTGCGGGCGGGGGAGTAGTTCTCGCCCGGCTTCCCCGTCCGCGGAGCGGCGATGCCCTCGCTCGCCAGCTCGAGCGGCGGCCACTGCCGAGTCGGGTTCATCAGCATGCGGCTGCTGAGCTGGGCGGAATAGTCCCCGAGGCCGGAGGTCCCCTGGCAGAGCTCTCGCATGGTGACGCCTTCGACGCCGACGAGGCCGGGCACCCACTTGGTCAGCGGGTCGTCGAGGCCCATCGTGCCGTCATCCACCAGATCGAGGAGGACCGAGCACGTCATCGGGACGGTGTTCTGCCCGATCCGGAAGGTCATGGCCTCGGTGACGGGCTTCGGGCCGCCGCGGGTCGTCGTGCCGGTGGCGGCCGTCCAGCTGCCGGCCCAGGGAGCCCACACCCCGGCGAACCCGGCCGACGCGTCGGCGAGAGTCATGGCGTCCGTGAGGGCGCCGTCCAGTCGCTTCTGCACATCGGCGCTGAATCCGCCCGGTCGCTGCGTGGGCAGATCGGTCGCGGCGGACGAGGTGCAGCCTGCCACGGCGAGCAGGAGCATCCCGGCCGTGGCCGCGAGGACGGCCCGTCCGATCCGGTTCGCTCCGCGCATGGACTCCCCCGTCGTCGTGGTGCTGTCGTACGGATTCTAGCCCGGGCACGAGGGGGCGCGAAGAGCCGTCCGGCCGGTCCGCCAATCCGATTCCGCGCGTGCTGCGAAGACCAGATGAGGCGCGCAACCGTGCGCCGTCCAAGGAGGAACGAACCATGCGCACATCACCGAACCGTCTCGTCGCCACCATCTTCGGCGCCGTCTACCTGCTCGTCGGCCTGCTCGGCTTCGCCTTCACCGGCGGCGTCGGCTTCGTGGCCACCAAGGGCGGGCTGCTCCTCGGCATCTTCGAGGTCAACCCGCTCCACAACATCGCCCACCTGCTGATCGGTGCGGCGCTGCTCATCGCCGGCCTCACCCGGGCAGCGGCCGCGAAGGCGGTCAACACGACCGTCGGCGCCGTCTACCTGCTGCTCGGCATCGTCGGCTTCTTCCTGGTCGGGACGGGCGCGAACATCCTCGCGCTCAACACTCCCGACCACTTCCTCCACTTGGCGAGCGCGATCGTGCTCCTCGGTGTCGGTCTCGGTGCCGAGCGGACCGTGCGCTCCACTCCGGCAGCCGTCTGACCGACATGGCCACGGCTCCCTTGAGCAGGATGTCAGGAACCCCGGTCGCCCCTCCGGCCCGGGCGTTCCTCGCCGTGGCCGCACTGGGGGCGGGCCTGCTTCACGCAGCGCTCGCCCCCAGCGCACCTCTTCCGCTCCTCGTCGTGCTCCTGGCCGTCGCGGTGGCGGAGCTCGGCTGGTCGGTCTCGACGCTCGCGCGCGACCGACCCCTCCTCTTCCGTCTCGTCCCCGCCCTGGCCCTCGTGCCGGTCGGACTGTGGGCGGCACTCGCCGTCGTCGGCGCCACCGCCAGCTCGGGCACGGTGATCAGCCTCCCGCTGCTGCCGATGGCCGTCGCGTCGCTGCTCGATGTGGCCGTCGCCGCCGTCAGCGCCGTGGTGCTGCGGAGGGCCCGCCCTGCCTCCCAGCACACCGGAGCGTTGCGCTTCGTCGCCGCCCTGGCCCTGAGCGCCTCGGCCGTCTGCGCGGTCACGATCCCCGCGCTCGGCCTGACCGACGCGGGCTACGCCGCGGTGAAGGTCGGCCACCACCACTGACGGCGGGGCGCGCCCGCTTTGTCCCCCTCACGACTCTCCCCATAGGCTGTTCCCAGGAACTCGGGGATTCCGTCATCCGCCTGCCGGCCGTCGGCCGCACGCCGATGTCCGCGCACGCGCGCCGGGCCCCGGCATGAGCCGACACCAGAAGCACACGATGACAGGGGGATCCCGTGACCGACCCGACCACTCCGCCCGGCGACCAGAGCCAGAACCCGACGGGGGAGCCGCCCGCGGCACCCGCGGCACCGGCCGGGCCCGAGGCGCCCGCCGCGCCGCCCGCCGCCCCTGACGCGCCCGTCGCGTACGCCCCCGCGCCCAACCCGTACGCCCCCGCGCCCGGCACGAAGACGGGGATCCGACCGTGGGTGTGGTGGGTGATCGGAGGCGCGGTCGCACTGGTCGTGGTCATCGTCGTCGCCATCGTGCTCTTCATCTCCCTGCTCGGCGGCAACGGCGCGAAGAGCGTCGCCGAGGAGTACCTCCACGACATCGCGAAGGGCGACGCGTCGGCGGCCAACAAACTCGCCCGCGCCGACTCGTCCGACTTCCTGCTCACCGACGCCGTGCTCGCGAAGGCGAAGCACATCTCGGACCCGGCCGTCACGCGCACGCTCTCGAGCCGCAGCTCCGACCAGACCCAGGTCTCGGTCGCCTACAAGCTCGCGGGCAAGACGTACCGCGACACCATCGAGCTCGACAAGGACGACAAGGGCTGGTACGTCAGCCGTGGACTCGTCTACCAGCTGCCCTACGTCTCGTCGTCGATCGCCGGATTCACGGTGGACGGCGCCAAGCAGACCATCACGTCCGACGATTCCGAGGTCTCGGCGTACCCGGGCGTCTACTCGCTCGGCGCGCCGAACAAGTACTACGACCTGGCGGGCTCGCCCACGCTCACCGTCGCAGCGGGATCCTACGCCGACCTGAAGCTCGACCTCACGCCGTCCGCGGCGTACATCGCCGAGGTACAGAAGCAGGTCGACGCCCACTACGCGGAGTGCGCGACCAAGACCGCCTACTACGACGTGGAGGACTGCGGGATCGACCTCAGCTTCCCGTCCAACATGCCGGCCTCGGGATCGACCGTCGCCGTCACCGTCGTCGAGTCGCCGAAGGTCGAGGTCGGCGACAGCGACTCGTACTACCAGTTCAAGATCGGGGACGGTTCGTTCACCGCCGTGCTGACGGGATCGGACTACCGCGGCAATCCGGCGACGGAGAACCTGACCGGCCGCGCGGGATACATCAGCGCCGACATCTCGGTCAAGGATGACAAGGTCGTCGTCACCTTCAACTGACGGAACGATCTGCGGGAGGCCGGGCGAGTCAGTCGCCCGGCCTCGTCGCGTCCGCGCAGCTTGACGGATGGACCCGGATCCGTCATATTTAGGTAAGCCTTACCTGACCAGGAGACCCGAATGGCCGAACTGATCCCCTTCTCGCAGGCGCTCCGCGAGCGCACCCGTTCCGTTCACGAGGAGAGCGAGGGCGCGACCTTCATGCAGGACCTCATGAGCGGCAAGGGCAGCCGCGAGGACTACATCCACCTCCTGGCCCAGCACTACTTCATCTACGAGGCGCTCGAGGAGGCCGCGGTCAACATGGCCGGGGACCCGGTCGCGGCGCTCTTCATCACCCCGAAGCTGACCCGCCTCCCGGCCATCGAGGCCGACCTCGAGTTCCTGCTCGGCGACGACTGGCGCGACCGCATCTCGCCGTTGCCGAGCACCTTCCGCTACACGGCCCGCATCCGCGAGGTCGGGCACGACTGGCCGGGTGGTTTCATCGCCCACCACTACACGCGCTACCTCGGCGACCTCTCCGGCGGGCAGATCATCCGCACCCTCCTGCAGCGCCAGTACGGCTTCGAGACGAACGGCGTCGGCTTCTACCTGTTCTCCGACATCGCGAAGCCCAAGGTGTTCAAAGACGTCTACCGCTCGCAGCTCGACGCCGTCGACTGGACGGAGGAGGAGCGCGACCGCGTGATCGCGGAGGTCGGGCTCGCCTTCCGCTACAACACGGAGCTCTTCAACGACCTCGCCGCCGCGAAGGCCGCCGCGGCCTGACGCGCCGTCGGCGGTGCGGGTCAGCGCCTGCTGAGGGCGAAGCTCCCGCTGCCGAACCGGACGATAGAGCCCGGGTCGACCTCGTGCCGGGTGTTCGGGTCGCACGCGAACGTGCCGTCGCCCGGATACGCGATGGTCGTGCCGTTCGCCGACCCGAGGTCCATCACCCAGAACACGTCGTCGTACTGACCGAAGGCCAGGTGCGCGCGTGAGACGGACTTCGCGTCGTCGGAGACGGTGATCAGCTCCACGTGCGCCGGGTCGTCGAACTCGGTGCCGGGGGAGTGGACGACCGGGTTGCGGCCGATGACGCCGTTGCCGGTCGTCTCCACATGCTGACCGTCGCTGAAGTCCAGCACGAACGTGATCATCTGCTCTCCCTATGCCTTCGACTCCGCGCTCGCCACGCTCAGCGGCACGTGGACCGGGCGGGCGTCGCTCATGAAGCGCTCGACGTCCGGGTCGACCGTGATGTCGCTCGGCCGCAGCGGCCGCGTCAGGTACAGCCCGTCGAGCGTGGTGATGCGGCTGAGCGCCACATACGTCTGCCCCGAGGTGAAAGCGCGGGTTCCCAGGTCGACGATGGCCGCGTCGTACGTCTTGCCCTGCGACTTGTGGATGGTGACCGCCCACGCGAGCCGCAGCGGGAACTGCGTGAACTCGGCCACCACGTCCTTCGTGAGCTTCTTGGTCTCGGGGGAGTAGCTGTAGCGGAACTTCTCCCAGATCGTCGGCTCGACCTCGTGGATCTCGCCGTCGACGTCCACGTACACCGTGGAGTCGATGCGCGTCACGGTGCCGATCGTGCCGTTGACCCAGCGCGGACCGTCGCCCTGACCGACGTCGTTGCGCAGGAACATCACCTGGGCGCCCACCTTGAGCTCGAGGCTCTCCTCTGCGGGGTAGTTGCGGCCGCCGAAGTCGCCGCTGATCTCGGCCTTCGCCGTCAGTGCCCGGCCGGGGAGACGCTCGAGGGCCTGCGCGTTGATGCGGTTGACCGTGTCGTTGCGCGTGGCGAGCGTGATCGTGCCGTCGTCGGGGGCGGGTCGGGCGCCGACCTCGTTCAGCCGGTCGGCGATCTCCTTCGTGACCTGCCCGTGCCGCACGGCGTTGAGCATGTACCGGAAGTCGGACTCGTGCTGGCGGTGCACCTGCAGCAGCTCCACGATGCGGAGGTCGGCCTCCCGCCACACCTTCGCGTCGAAGAACCACATCGACCGGTAGGTGTCGCTGAAGTAGGCGCGCTCCTCCTGGTCGCCCGGCACGGGGGCGAGCTGGTACGGGTCGCCGAACAGCACCACCTGCACGCCGCCGAACGGCTCAGCCGGGCGCTGCCTGGCCTGACGCAGGCTGCGGTCGACCGCGTCCATCAGGTCGGCGTTCACCATCGAGACCTCGTCGATGACGAGCGTGTCGATCGTGTTGAGGAGCTTGCGCAGCTCGGCGGTCTGCTCGATGTCGTGATCGGCGATGACCCCGATCGGCAGCCGGAAGAGCGAGTGGATGGTCTGCCCGCCGACGTTGAGCGCGGCGACGCCGGTCGGCGCGGCGATGACGATCGACTTCTCCGTGTTCCAGGAGAGGTGGTTGAGCAGCGTCGACTTGCCGGTTCCGGCACGCCCCGTGACGAAGACGTGCTCCCGGGTGTGCTCGATCAGCTCGAACACCGCTTGTTGCTCCGGCGAGAGCGAGAGTCGGCCCATCCGAGTCCCTTTCCCCTCGCGCGACCTGGCGATCTACTCTAACCCGCCCGGCCTCCCGATTCCCTCTCTGCACAGGCCCCTAGGATGGCCTCATGGCTGGGGATGAGTCGGGGCACCGCACGCGCGCCCTGATCCTCTGGTCCGGGATCGGCCTCCTGCTGATCCTCGCGCTCGTCGCCGCGTTCGCGGCCGTGCAGCGCACGTACTACAGCGCCTCCGGGTTCGTCACCGGCTACGTGCAGACGCTCGCCACCCACGACGTCGCCTCCGCCCTGGCCATGCCCGGCGCCGCCCCGACCGCGACCGCGCTGAAGAAGGCCGGCCTCCCCACGGACGCCTCGCACGAGCTCCTCCGCGCCGACCTGCTGCCACGGATCAGCGACATCGCGGTCGTCTCCGACCGCGCCCTCCCGAGCGGCGAGCACAGCGTCACCGTGCGCGCGAAGTCCGACGGTCACGCCGTCACCGCGACCTTCGCCGTCGAGCAGTCCGGATCGGTGCTGGGCATCCTGCCCCTCTGGCGATTCGCGACCACCCCGCTCAGCGTCGCGCACGTGACCGTCGCCCACGCCCAGGACTTCACCATCGCGTCCCACACCGTGAGCCCCCGCGCCGCGGCACCCGATCAGCCCGCGACCGCCTTCAGCGTCGCCGCCGACTACCTCCTGTTCGCCCCGGGCCGCTACGAGCTCGGTCACACCTCGAAGTACCTCGACGCCGCCCCGGCCGTCGTCCTCGCGAAGCCCGCGAGCACGGTCGAGACCACCGTCGACGCCCAGCCGACCGCCGCCTTCACCGCGGCCGTCCAGAAGCAGCTGAACGCCTTCCTGGACCAGTGCGCGACCCAACAGGTGCTCCAGCCGGCCGGCTGCCCGTTCGGCGTCGAGATCGACGACCGCGTGCAGGGCCTCCCGACCTGGACGATGGCCACCTACCCCGCGGTGCACCTGACCGCCGGTCAGACCGCGTGGACGATGGACCAGGCGGTCGGCGTGGCCCACCTCTCGGTCACGGTCCAGTCCCTCTTCGACGGGACCGTGTCGCAGCGCGAGTCGGATGAGCGCTTCGCCGTCTCGCTCACCAGCGTGGTGATCCGCAGCGACGGATCGCTCGACATCGTGGTGGGGCAGTAGCCGCCCCGGCGGTCACTGCTGCTTGGCCCCGTCGCGTTCCGCCAGCCGGGCGAGCTGGTCGTTGTACGCACGCAGCTCCGCCTCGTTCGTGCGGTCGGCGTTGCGGTCGCGGCGTCGCGTCTCCCGCTCGTCGCTGCGGCTCCATTGGATGGCCACCACGATGGCGAGGATGACGGTCGGAATCTCGCCGATGCTCCACGCGATCCCCCCGCCGGTCTGCTGGTCGACCAGCGGCGAGTCACCCCACGTGCGCCCCATCGCCCCGAACCAGTCGGCCAGCAGGAGGCCGTGCATCTGCATGATCGAGAGGCCGAAGAAGGCGTGGAACGCCATGGTCAGCAGCAGGAGCAGCAGCCGGAACGGGTACGGCAGCCGGAACTTCACCGGGTCGATGCCGATCAGCGACTGCACGAAAAGGTAACCCGTGATGAGGAAGTGGACGACCATCCACTCGTGGCCGATATGGTCCGTCGTCGCCCAGCGGAAGATGGGCGTGTAGTAGAACGCCCAGAGCGAGCCCGCGAACAGGATGGCGGCGACGATCGGGTTCGAGATGATGCCGGCGAAGCGCGAGTGCACCGCGAGCAGGATCCATTCGCGTCCACCGCGCGAGCCGTCGTTGCGCTTGCGGATGGAGCGGGCGGCCAGCGTCACGGGTGCGCCCGGCACCAGCAGCAGTGGCACGGCCATCGTCAGCACCATGTGAGCCGACATGTGGGCCGAGAAGAGGTACTTCTCGTAGACGTTCACCCCGCCGTTGGTGATGTAGAAGAGCAGGGCGATGCCGAGCACCCAGAGCACCGTGCGGTAGATCGGCCAGGCGTCGCCGCGCTTGCGGAGGCGCCAGACCCCGGCCAGGTAGAAGAAGAGGGCGAAGGCGCAGGCGAGCACCCAGAGCAGGTCGAAGTTCCAGCTGGTGAAGAGCCGGCCCCAGGTCAGCTCGGGCGGGAGCTTCTCGCCGGTGAGGATCTCGGCCGGCGTCGGTGTCGCCGCACGCGTCTCGGGGACGGGCGTGACCGTGCGCGCGAGCGCGGCCGCCACGCCGGAGGCGATGCCCATGAAGGCGAGCTCGGCCGTGACGATCCACCAGAACGTGCCGCGCTTGCCGCCGGCCTTGAGGCGCCCGATCAGGATGCGCCGCTGCGAGACGCCGAACAGGCCGAGCACGACGAGCACCGCGACCTTGACCAGCACGAGGATGCCGTACGGCGTCGCCAGCTGGGCCAGGTTGCCGATGCGCAACTCGGCGTTCACGTAGCCGGAGGCGGCCACGACGATGAACGCGATGAGCGCGATCGACGAGTACCGCTCCATCACCGTGACGAGCCGGTCGCCGCCGAAGACGCCGCGCAGCACGATGATCGTCACCAGGCCGCCGAGCCAGATCGCCGCGAACAGCACGTGGAGGCCGAACGAGGTGACAGCGGCGTCGTGACCGGCGGCCTCCGCGCTGTGCCCTTGCTGCGCCATGGGGACCACGGCGGCCATCGCGAGGATGGTGACGAAGATGAGCGCCGTGTGGTTGCGCACCGCGAAGCAGAGCACCGTGACGGCGGCGGCGATCAGGGTGACGCCGAGCCAGGCCTGCCCGAGCGAGACGCTGGTGATGAACGAGCTGAGGCCGTTGCTGAAGGTCTCGTCGAACGACCACGGGACGTTCGAGACGCTCACGAAGGTGAAGAGGCCGGTCGCGGCGGCGGCCACGGTCATGACGGCCGCGCATCCCGCGGCGAAGTCGAGCGCTTTGCCGAACTCCTCGCGGTCGGGCGTGAAGACGAAGCACACGAGCACGAGCGCGCCGACGACGCCCGAGAGGCTGAGGTTGACCAGCAGCGTCGCGACCGGGAGGCCCCAGCGCACGAGAGCGCCCGGGTCGGCGAGCAGGGGAGCGTTCGCCCCGCCGCCGAAGGCGAGACCGGCGATGACCGACACCAGGGCGGCGACGAGCAGCGCGGCAGGGCCGATCACACGGACGATACGGGGCACTCGTCCAGCCTACGTCCCCGGGCCTGGACGCCCGCCCACAGCAGGCTCGCGCTCGGAGGCGACAGCGCCCGGATACGCGACGAGGGCGGCACCGCTGTACGCGGCGCCGCCCTCCGGCAAAGCGAGTGGGACTACTTGACAGCAGCCTTCAGCTTCGAGCCCGCGGTCAGCTTGACGCGGTGGCCGGCCGGGATCGAGATCTCGGCACCGGTCTGCGGGTTGCGGCCCGTGCGGGCAGCGGTCTCGGTGCGCTCGGCGGCGAGCCAGCCCGGGATGGTGACCTTGCCACCGGCGGCGACGGTCTCGGAGATCGTCGCGAAGAACGCGTCGACGACACCGGAGACGGTGGCCTGGCTCTGCCCCGACGCCGCGGCGACGGCAGCGACGAGCTCGGTCTTGTTCAGCGACTTGTCAGCCATTGAGTGTCCTCCTCGGACGTTGTGCTGGATCTACAGCTTGCAGTGGAACAGCCACGGCCTCGGAGGGCCATAACGGTTGGTCGGATGACCGCCTCGAATGTATCAGGAATCCGCGGAAACACGCGGATTTTCGGCGTTTCTCACGGCTCTTTCACCTCGGGGAGGGGTCCTGACCGACCGCCCGGCGGTACCGATCGGCGATCTCGCGGAGCAACGGGACCAGTTCCGCGGGCGACTCGACGGTGAAGTCCATGCCCAGCATTCCGACGTATGCGGCGACCGTGTGGAGGCTGTCGCCGCCCGTGAGGAGCACGGAGTGGGTCGCGTCGACGGCCTCGACGGCGCCGACCGCCGGGTTGATCCGCGCGAGGACGGCCTCGGCGCTGGCGTCGACGCGCAGTCGCACGTGCACGTCCCAGCCGCTGTGGGCCGCCTGCCGCACCGCGAATGCCGCGAAGTCGCCGTGCGGGAACGGCACCGGCTCGAACGGGCGCCTGGTCGGCATCCTGAGCTCCAGGTGGTCGAGCCGGTAGCTCGCCCACTCGTCGGCCTCCGGGTCGCGTGCCACGAGATACCAGCGGCGCTGCCAGCTGAGCAGCCGGTACGGCTCGACCAGCACCGGGCGGCCGCGGTGCTCGAAGCGCAGCCAGTGCCGGCTGTGGATGGCATCGGCCACCGCTCGCAGCGCCGCGGGGGAGACCTCCGGGTCCTCCGCGTCGCTTCCCGTGTTCTCGGACGCGGGCTCCATCGACGTGGACACGGCCTCCACCGCGGGTCGCAGCCGCTCCGGGAGCATCTGCTCGAGCTTGGCGAGCGCGCGCCCTCCCGCCTCCCCGATCCCGGGCAGGCGTGCCGTCGAGCGCAGGCCGACCGCTGTCGCCACGGCCTCGTCGTCGTCGAGCAGGAGCGGTGGCATCCGGCCTCCCGAGCCGAAGCGGTAGCCGCCTCCCGGGCCCCGCGCGCCGTCGACGGGATAGCCCAGCTCGCGCAGCCGCTCGATGTCCGTGCGCACCGTGCGCTCGGAGACGCCGAGCTCGGCCGCCAGCTCGGGGCCCGATCGTCCGGAGGGCGTCGCGAGCAGTCCGAGCAAGGCCAGGATGCGCATCGCGGAATCGCTCATCACACTCTCCGAATTCAGGAAGTCATACTGCCGTTATCGACCATAGCGTGGGATCTATGGAAACCAACGCCGCCCTCGCCCTCCGCCCGTTCACGATCCGCGTCGACGAGTCCCAGCTCGCCGATCTGCGCGAGCGTCTCGCACGCACCCGGCTGCCGCAGCCCGCGCCGGCCGACGACTGGAGCGCCGGAACCCCCAACAGCTACCTGAGCGCCGCCATCGACCGC
Source organism: Leifsonia naganoensis (assembly GCF_013410615.1). Taxonomy (NCBI): domain Bacteria; kingdom Bacillati; phylum Actinomycetota; class Actinomycetes; order Micrococcales; family Microbacteriaceae; genus Leifsonia; species Leifsonia naganoensis. Next base: position 1,782,492 of record NZ_JACCHJ010000001.1, on the reverse strand, counting down.
TGGCGCGATGGCTTCGACTGGCGCGCGGTCGAGGAGAAGCTGAACGCACGGCCGCACTTCCTCACGGAGATCGACGGCCAGACCATCCACTTCCTCCACGTGCCCTCGTCCCGGCCCCACGCTCCGGCGCTCCTGCTCGCCCACACCTACCCCGGCTCCTCCGCCGACTTCCTGGGCCTCATCGACGCCCTCGCAGCGGACTTCTCCCTGGTGATCCCGGACGCGCCCGGGTTCGGCTGGTCGCAGCCGGTCACCGAGAGCGGATGGACGACCGCACGCGTCGCCGCGGCCTACGACTCCCTGATGCGCGGCCTCGGCTACGACAGCTACGGCGTGCACGGTTCCGACAACGGCGCCCTGATCGCCCGCGAGCTCGGCCTCGTCTCCCCGGAGGGCTTCCTCGGCCTCCACGTGCAGCAGCTCTTCTCGTTCCCGTCGGGCGACCCCTCGGAGTTCGAGCGGCTCGAGCCGCAGGACTACGCGGGCCTCGAGCACATGAAGTGGTTCCAGTCCGTCGGCGCCTACAACGCGATGAACTCCTCCCGCCCCCAGACCATCGCGGCGGCGCTCAGCGACTCCCCGCTCGGGCTCCTCGCCTACAGCGAGCTGTTCGAGTCGTTCGGCAACGGCACGTCGCGGGTGCCGCTGGACTCGGTGCTCACGGCGGTGAGCATCGCGTGGTTCACCAACGCCTCCGCCGGCATGAGCCGCGCCTACTACGAGAACGCCATCGTGCCGCCGTCGACCGCGGTCAACACCGCGCGCACCGGGGTCGCGGTCTTCGCGGACGACTTCCAGACCACCCGGGTGTTCGCCGAGCGCGACAACTCCCGGATCGTGCACTGGAGCCGGTTCCCGGAGGGTGGCCACTTCGCCGCGCTCGAGTTCCCCGAGGTGCTCGCCGACGACATCCGCTCGTTCTTCATCGCCTGACGTCGCCCGAGAACGCCGAAGGGGCGCCCGGCATGATGCCGGACGCCCCTTCGTGCGTCAGTCGCTGTTTACCAGCTGGACTTGGTGATGCCGGGCAGCTCGCCACGGTGCGCCATGTCGCGGAAGCGAACGCGCGAGATGCCGAACTTGCTGAGGTTTCCGCGCGGACGGCCGTCGACGGCGTCGCGGTTGCGGACGCGGATCGGCGAAGCGTCGCGGGGGAGCTTCTGCAGGCCGAGGCGCGCGGCCTCGCGGGACTCGTCGGAGCCGTTCGGGTCGACGAGAGCCTTCTTGAGCTCGGCGCGGCGGGCGGCGTAGCGCTCGACGACGACCTTGCGCTGCTCGTTCTTGGCGATCTTGGACTTCTTGGCCATGTTTAGCGCTCCTCTCGGAAGTCGACGTGCTTGCGCACGACGGGGTCGTACTTCTTGAGCACGAGACGGTCAGGGTTGTTGCGACGGTTCTTGCGGGTCACGTAGGTGTAACCGGTGCCCGCCGTCGAACGGAGCTTGATGATCGGACGGATGTCCTGCTGCTTTGCCATTAGATCTTCTCCCCACGGGCCAGGAGGTCCTTGACGACGGCCTCGATGCCACGGGCGTCGATGACCTTGATGCCCTTGGCGCTCAAGGTGAGGGTCACTTTACGGCGAAGCGACGGAACGTAGTACGTCTTCTTCTGGATGTTCGGATCGAACCGGCGCTTGTTGCGACGGTGCGAGTGCGAGATCGAGTGACCGAAGCCTGGAACGGCTCCCGTCACCTGGCACACTGCTGCCATTGCTTTCTTCTCCAATACCGTGAGGCCGGACGGCCTCACCCAAGGTCACTTGTCGGCGCACGACTTCCCCACGCTTGGAAGGGTGTGAGGGGTTCGTACGCGATCTGAGCAGGAGGAGCCCACTCAGCCAAAGAACAACTCTACGACACGCCCGGGTTGCTGGCAAATCCGGCGGACGTGGTGGCAGGAGTTCCCGTAGTGCGAAAACTCCGATACTCTATTTCTACCAACCCGCTTCTCCACGTGAGAGCGGGTCTTTTTTTGCCTGTCTCACCATTCAGCGGGCTTACGCGCGTGCTGCACGAGGTCCGGCAGTTGCGCCGCCCGAAAATCGGCGGCGACGAGCCGTCGCCACCAGTGACGACCGACGCCGTCGTCGGGTCGCCCCTTCAACGCCCCGGCGGTGGGGTTGGGAGACGGAATCACCGTTCCGACCGGTACTCGCTGACGCGCCATCCTGAGCGGCAGCTCGAGATCCGAGTCGTTGGACACGACGACGGCTCCATCGACCGCCCCCGTCAGCACATCGAAAAGCAGATGCGCGGCGACATTGACATCCGAACCCTTCTCCTCTCGTTTTCGAATGCGAGCGGTCACGGCGGCACCCTCTGCGCCGCCGAGGTTCCGCACCCGGATCGGGAGCCTGCTATCCCAGGTCTCATCGCTCAGGTCATAGAGAGGCGGTCGATATGTGCCGGGTGCCGCAGCCACAAGCGGTTCTTCCTTGGCCCACGACACGTATCGGCCCACCGCGATGAGATCAACAGACCCCGAGAGCTCCAGCGCGTCGAGATAGATGGACTGATCGAGGTGAGCACTGGGATTGTCGATCGCATCGACGCGCGCCGTGCAGTAGACGACCCTCTCGATCGCCGACCCGGGCCAGCCGAGCAGTGGCTCGATCAGCGCTCGCACATCGAGCCATCGCCATCCCGACGTACCGCGTCCGGAGTGCTTCCTCGCCCCGTAGTAGAGGTTGTAACCGTCGACTTAGACCCCGATGCGCATTCATCGAGTCTAGTGATCACATTTCAGTGCAGCGCGGAGCAGTTCTCGCACAGGCCGAAGACGTCGACGACGTGCTGCGCCTGCGTGAAGCCGTGGGCGGCCGCCGCCGCGCGCGCCCATTCCTCGACGGCGTCGGCCTCGATCTCGACCGTCAGACCGCAGTTGCGGCAGATCAGGTGGTGGTGGTGCCCGCCGGTGCAGGCGCGGTACAGGCTCTCGCCCTCGGGGGACTGCAGGGAGTCGGCGTCGCCCTCGGCCGCGAGGTCGGCGAGCGCGCGGTAGACGGTCGCGAGGCCGATCGGGGAGCCGGTCTCATGGAGGCTGAGGTGCAGCGATTGCGCGCTGATGAAGCCCTCCGTCGAGGTCAGGGCCTCGCGGACGGCCTCCCGCTGCCAGGTGTTGCGCTTCACGATCTCAGGCTAGCCCGCCTGGCTCACGAGACGCCGTGAACCGCGTTCCCGCCGCACGCCGATCAGGCGGCAGACGACGTAGATGACGAACGAGATGGTGGTGACGTACGGGCTGATCGGCAGCGAGCTCCCGAGCGCCAGCATGATGCCGCCCACCACCGAGACCAGCGCGAAGACCACGCTGAGCACCGGGACGCCGATCGGCGACGACGAGACGCGCATCGCCGCCGCGGCCGGCGTGACGAGGAGCGAGAGCACCAGCAGCGCGCCCACGATCTGCACGGACACGGCAACCGCGAGCCCGAGCAGCACCATGAAGGCGAGTGCGACGAAGCGGGTCGGGATGCCGCGCGCGGCGGCGACGTCCGCATCCAGGCTGTCGAAGGTCAGCGGGCGCCACATGAGCAGCAGCCCGATCAGCACGACCACGCCGATCCCGATCAGCCAGCCGAGCTGCGGGTCGTCGACCGAGACGATCTGGCCGGTGAGCAGGCCGAACTTGTTCGCGCTGCGGCCGGGATAGAGCGCCAGGAACAGGATGCCGAGGCCCAGCCCGAACGGCATGAGCACCGCGATGATCGAGTTGCGGTCGCGGGCCTTCGCGCCGAGCAGGCCGATCAGCACGGCGGCGATGAGGGAGCCGAAGAGGGAGCCGACCACGACGTTCGCCCCGAAGAGCAGCGCGGCGGCGGCCCCGGCGAACGAGAGCTCGCTGATGCCGTGCACGGCGAACGCCATGTCGCGCTGCATGACGAAGACGCCGATGAGACCGCCGACAACGCCCAGCACGGCGCCCGCGAAGATCGAGTTCTTCACGAGCGCGAGCAGCTCGCCGTAGTCGGCGAACGAGAACAGCTGCGACCAGAGGTCGCCCGAGGCGGCGAGGTGCATGATCATGGGGCCGGCTCCGGGTGCGGTGCGGTGGTGTGAGCGTGGTGGGCGTGCGTCTCGGAGTCGGGGATGCCGACCACGACGATGCGCCCGCGGCTGCGGATGACGTCGACGGGCGTCCCGTACAGGTCCGTCAGCACCTCGCTGCGCAGCACCTCGTCGGGGGTGCCGGTGCGGAACCGGCCGCCGGCCAGGTAGAGCACGCGGTCGACCATCCCGAGCACCGGGTTCACGTCGTGCGTCACGAAGACGACCGCACTGCCGTTCTCACGCCGGCGCCGGTCGATCAGCTCGCTGACGCCGCGCTGGTGCTGCAGGTCGAGGGAGAGGAGGGGCTCGTCGCAGAGCAGCATGGCCGGACCTCCGGCGAGCGCCTGGGCGACGCGCAGCCGCTGCTGCTCGCCGCCGGAGAGGGAGCCGACGGGCGCGTCCGCGTAGCGGCGGGCGCCCACGGCGTCGATGAGCTCGTCCGTGCGAGCGCGGTCGGCGCGGTTGGGCAGCGGGAACCCCCAGCGGTGGCCGTCGACGCCCAGGCGCACGAGATCCCGCGCGCGCATCGGCGTCCCGGCGGGGATGAGCTTCTGCTGCGGGATGTACCCGATCCGGCGATCGCCGCGGCGCACCGGATGGCCGTCGAACGCGATCGATCCGCCGTCGAGCCGCTGCTGGCCCAGGATGGCGCGCAGCAGGCTGGTCTTGCCCGAGCCGTTCGGGCCGAGCACCGCGACGAACTCGCCGGCGTGCACGTCGAGGTCGAGGCCGCTCCACAGGGTCCGCTCGCCGAAGCCGAGCGAGGCGTCGCGCAGCTGCAGCACGACACCTCGATCGGTGGGCGCGGGGACCCGCGCGAGAGGTTCGGTCATTCCCCGAGTGCCTTGGCCACGGCGTCGACGTTCGCGTTCATCCAGCCGATGTAGTCCTTGCCGCTCGGGAGGGTCTCGGTCACCGGCACGACGGGGACGCCGGCCTGCTTGGCGGCGGCGAGCACTTTCTCGGTCTCGGGGCCGCTGGTCTGCTCATTGTAGGCGAGCAGTTTCACGGAGCCGCCCTGGATCACGCCGAGCATCTCCTGCAGCACGGCGGGTGAGACGTCGGTGCCCTCCTCGATCGCCTCGCTGAAGGCCTCGGGGGTCTTGTTCTCGAGACCGGCGGCCTCGAGCAGGTAGAGCGGGACGGGCTCGGTGATGGCGACGCCCTCACCCGCGTACGTGGTCTTGAGCTCGGCGGTGCGGTTCTCGAGGGCGGTCAGCTTCTCGCCGAACGACTTCGCGTTCGCGGTGAACGTCGACGCCTGCGCGGGGTCAGCCTTCGAGAGGGCGGTGACCAGATCGTCCGCCAGCTTCTGCACCGTCGGGAAGTCGTACCAGACGTGCTCGTTGAGCTCGCCGTCGACGGCCTTCTTGCCGGAGATGTCGACGACGTTCAGGACGGTGCGCTTGTCGTTCGGCGCCGCCGTGAGCATGGTGCCGACGAAGTCGTCGTAGCCGCCACCGTTCTCGATGACGATGTCGGCCTTCGAGATGGCGAGCTGGTTCTGCGCGCTCGCCTCGAACGAGTGCGGGTCCTGCGCGGGGTCGTCCATGATCGAGGTCACCTCGACGGCGTCGCCGGCGATGGTGGAGGCGATGTCGCCGTACACGTTGGTGCTGGCGACGATGCGGACCTTCCCATCGTCGGCGGACGAACCGGAGGAGGCGGCGGAGCAGCCGGTGAGGGCGAGGGCTGCGACGGCCGTGAGGGCGATCGCGAGGAGGGGGCGCTTCTGCATGAGCGGGACCTGTCTAAGTCTGCGTTGCTGTGTCGTGTTCGTGGGCACCGGTGATCGGGCCACTACGAAACTACGCCTTGTTGAGAATGATTGTCAAAATCAACTCCGCGCCTGCAGCGCCAGCCACGCCAGCGCCCGGTCCTCGGCGCTCGTCATCGACAGCCCGGTGAGCTCCTCGATCTTCTGCATCCGGTTGCGCAGCGTGTGCCGGTGCACGCCCAACTGGGTGGCGGCGGCCTCCCAGCTCCCGTTCTCGGCGAGGAACACCCGGAGCGACTCCAGCAGCTGCCCGTCGGCCTCCGCCGCGAGCGGCCGCAGCGGCTCGACGAGCGCGGTGACGGCCGAGGAGGGGAGGGCGCGCAGCAGTTCCGCGACGCTCGCCATGCGCGCGAACTCCACCGCGGGGCGGTCGTCCGCCAGCGCGACGCCGACCGCGCGGTCCGCCTGCGATCGCGCCTCGGCGAGCGCACCGGGAGCGGCCGGGGCGCTGATGCCGCAGCGCACGGGGACGAGCTCGGTCGTCGCCGCCACTACGACACGGTCGATCCACGCCGGCACCGCCTCCGGTGCGATCACCACAACCACGTCGCCGTCGAGCATCCCGGCGACCGGCGGCAGCTCCAGCTCCTCGAGCCAGTCGAGGGCCTTCGTCTCCAGCACGACCGCGCGCGAGCGCGACTTCACGATGCAGACCACCAGCTCGCCGCCGGTGAGGCCCCAGCGGGAGGCGACCGAGCGCGCGAGCGACGCCGGGGCGTTCAGGAGCACCTCCACGACGTCCTGCCGGGCGAGCTGCTCGAGGCGGGCATCCCGCTTCGGGAAATAGGTGAGGTCGAGCAGCGCCGCCGCCTGTGTCGACAGGTCGCGTGTGCGGCTCGTCGCCCCGCGCCGCGCCGAGACGACCAGGGTCGCGCGCGGATCCTCCGCCCGCCCGACCGGGAAGGTCTGCAGCTCGGGGTTGCGCTGACGGCGGCTGCGCTGCGTCGCTGCAGTGATGGCGTCGTCGATGTGGATGCGCCCGGCGCCGACGGCGGCGATCGGCTCGCCGTAGCGGTCCACGAGCACCGCCCAGCCGTTCAGGAGGCGCGAGAGGGTCGTCACGACCCCTTCGGTGCCACCACGGCGCGCGGCCAGGGTCAGGGAGATGATGCCGCTGGAGACCAGCCGCGCCTCGGCCGCGTCGACGATGGGGGAGGTCGCGGCGGGGGAGGTCGCGGCGTCGGCGTCCATGACCTTCCTCTCCTCCCTGCTCGCGGGCACAGGATGACGTTTCGGCGTGCGCACGGCCGCGGGGTGGACGAAACGGCGGGTATCCGGTGCTGAGCACGGCTCATAGCATTTCCACCATCGTAATGACGCGCCCCGAACCCCTGAGGAACCCGCAGTGAAAGCCATCGTCTTCGACAGCACCGACAGCTCCATCGAGTACACCGACGTCGACCTCGCCGAACCCGGCGCGGGGGAGGTGCGGGTACGCATCGCGGCCGCCGGCGTCTGCCACTCCGACCTCCACGTGCGCCGCAACGAGTGGGACGCGCCGTCGCCGCTGGTGATGGGCCACGAGGGCTCCGGCGTCGTCACCGCCGTCGGCCCCGGCGTCTCCACCCTGGCCGAGGGCGACCACGTCGTGCTCTCCTGGGTCGCCCCCTGCAACGAGTGCCGCTACTGCCTGGCCGGCCACGAGGCCCGCTGCCAGGTCGCCGCCAACGTGGTCGCGCCGAATGGCGTGCTGCAGGACGGCACCTCCCGCCTGTCGATCGACGGCGAGCCCCTCCACCACTACCTCGGCGTCTCGTCGTTCGCCGAAGAGGCGGTCGTGCCCGCCTCCGGTGCCATCAAGGTGCGCGACGACGCCCCGCTCGACGTCATCGCGCTCGTCGGCTGCGCCGTCGCGACCGGTGTCGGCGCCGTCACCAACACCGCGGCCGTCGAGCCCGGCTCCATCGTCGTCGTCATCGGCTGCGGCGGCGTCGGCCTCTCCGTCATCCAGGGCGCCCGCCTCGCCGGCGCCTCGCGCATCGTCGCCGTCGACGTGCGCGCCGAGAAGACGGCGCTCGCCCGCCGCCTCGGCGCCACCGACGAGATCGACGCCTCCAAGCAGGACGCCGTCGAGGCGCTCCACGAGATCCTCCCCGACGGCGTCGACTACGCCTTCGACGCCATCGGCAACACCGCCACCACCGAGCAGGCCATTCGCATGCTCGGCCTCGGCGGCGCCGCCGTCATCGTCGGCCTGCCCCCGACAGGCGCCCGCGCCTCGTTCGAGCCGCTCGTGCTCGCGGAGGCCGACCAGCGCATCCTCGGCTCCAACTACGGAAGCGTGCGGCCGTCGATCGACATCCCCGCGCTCGTCGACCGCTACATGGACGGCGATCTGGAGCTCGACCTGCTCGTCAGCGGACGCCGTCCGCTCGCCGAGGCCGAGCAGGCGCTCGACGCCCTGCAGGAGGGCACCGCGCTGCGCACCCTGCTCATCCCCTGAGCACCCCGCCCCACCCCATCCAGCCCCACCTCCTCCCGTCCTCATCCCCCCGAAAGGCAGGACACCGTTGTCTTCGACCGAAACCAGTACCCCGGCACGCCCGGACGCGAGTGAGAGCGGCCTGCGGCGTGGCGCCATGGGCGGCGCCGAGCTCGTCGCCCAGGCCATCGCCAACATCGCCCCCTCCGCCGTCATCGCCTTCACCGCCGCCGCGATCTTCGTCACGGCCGGCAAGGGCACCTGGCTGTCGTTCGCCCTCGCGACCGTCGTCATCCTGGCCGTCGGCTACTGCATCTCGCAGTTCGCCAAGCGCCGCGCTTCCGCCGGCTCGCTCTACAACTACGCGGCGGCCGGCCTCGGCCCGTTCGGCGCGTTCCTGACCGGCCTCACTCTGGTGATCGGCTGCTTCGGGATCGCCGCCGGCTCGCTGAGTGGTGCGGTCATCCACTTCAGCGCGTTCCTCAACCAGATCGGCGTCGGCATCAGCGGCGTCGCCGGGCAGGTCCTCATCGCGGTGGTGCTGGGCGGCCTGGCCGCGCTCTTCACGGTGTGGGGCGTGCGCGTGTCGGCCCGGGTCTCCCTGGTGCTCGAGATCGTCTCGGTCACGATCATCACGATCCTGCTCGTCATCGCCCTGGCGAACGCCGGCCCGGCCGCGTTCGACCCGTCGCAGTTCTCGCTCGAGGGCGTGGAGCCGCAGGGCGTCGCGATCGGCATGGTGCTCGCGATCCTCGGCTTCGTCGGCTTCTCCAGCGCCGACGCCCTGGGCCGGGAGGCGCGCAACCCGTTCAAGGCCATCCCACGCGCCATCATGTGGAGCGCCCTCGGCGTCGGCGTGCTCTACGTCTTCGCCGCGTACACGCAGGTCGTGGTGCTGGGCGACAAGCTCGGCGAGTCGGTCAGCCCGCTCGACGACATCGCGACGATCGTCGGCCTGCCCAGCTGGTTCAACCCCATCCTGAACCTCGGCATCGCCGCGTCGTTCTTCGCCGTCGTCGTCGCCCCGCTCAACGTCATCGGACGCATCGTCTACGTGATGGGCAAGGAGGGCGTCGCCCCGAAGTACGTCGGCACGACGCACGCCAAGCTACTCACCCCGCACCGCGCGCTGCTGGTCTTCGCACCCCTCGTCATCCTCGTGCCCGTCGTGCTCTACCTGTTCGGCGTCGACGCGAACGACGTCCTGGTGTGGGTCGACACCTTCGGCACGTTCGGCTACATGGTCGCCTACGCGGCCGTCGCCATCGCGGCTCCGATCTTCCTGCGCCGCATGGGCATCAGGAACTGGCTCGTCTGGCCGTGCGTGGTCGTGGCCGTGGGCGGGATGGCGTACGTGTTCTGGGTGAACGTCGTGCCGATCCCCGCCTTCCCGCTCAACATCATCCCGCTGCTGTTCCTCGTCGCCGTCATCGCCGGCGTCGGCCGCTACGCGTGGGTGAAGAAGAACCGGCCGGACGTCATCGACGCCATCGGCTCGACGGAGACCGACGTCCTGGAGGGCATCGGCTGACGTCTCGCGAGACCTCGGTATCCCCCACACCGAGGAGGCCCCGTCCGGTCGATCGTTCACGGTCCCGGGCGGGGCTTCTCGCTGTCCGGGGACTGCAAGCTCGCGCGCTCTCAGTCGAGCAGGAGGGCGGGCTCCTCGATGATGGAGGCCACGTCGGCGAGGAAGCGCGAGGCGACGTCGCCGTCGACCACGCGGTGGTCGAACGACGCGCCGACCGTCGTGACGTAGCGCGGACGGACCTCGCCGTCCACGACCCACGGCTTCTGTTTGATGGTGCCGAGCGCCACGATGCCGACCTCGCCCGGGTTCAGGATGGGCGTGCCCGTGTCCATGCCGAAGACGCCGATGTTCGTGATCGTGATGGTGCCGCCCGCCATGTCCGACGGCGGGGTCTTGCCGTCGCGCGCGGTCAGCGTGAGCTGCTCGAGCGACTTCGCGAGGTCGAGGAGCGTCATGCCCTGCGCCTCCTTGACGTTCGGGACGATCAGGCCGCGCGGCGTGGCCGCGGCGATGCCGAGGTTCACGTAGTGCCGGATGATGATCTCCTCGTCCGTCCACGTGGAGTTGACGGTCGGGTTGCGGCGCACGGCCCAGATGATCGCCTTCGCCACGATGAGCAGCGGGGAGATCTTGATGCCGACGAAGTCGGCCGAGTTCTTGAGGCGCTTGATGAACTCCATCGTGCGCGTGGCGTCCACGTCGACGAAGAGGCTGACGTGCGGGGCGCTGAACGCGCTCGTGGTCATCGCGTTCGCGATGGCCTTGCGCACGCCCTTGACCGGGATGCGCTCTTCGCGGTCGTCCGGCCACTCCGGGGTCTGGATGTTGCGGAAGACGCTCGCCTGGGTCGCCTCGCGCAGCACGTCGTCCCGCGTCACGTCGCCGATCGGTCCGGTCGGGGTGACCGTGGTCAGGTCGACCCCGAGGTCCTTGGCGAGCTTGCGGATCGGCGGCTTGGCGATCACGGGGGCACCGGTCGCGACCGCGTGCCCGGCCGGGGCCTGAGCGCTCGGCGAGGCGGGCGCCGACGTGGGAGCGGCGGCGGCGGGCGCGGCTGCTGCAGGTGTCACAGCGGGCGCGGGAGCGGCGGCCGGTGCCGGGGCTGCGGCGGACGCAGCGGCCGCAGCCGGAGCGACCGTCGCCTGCGTGACGACCGGCAGCGCGGCGGTCCCGGGGTGGGAGACCCGGCGGCGACGGCTCGTGCCGTGGCCGGCCGAGCCGTAGCCCACGAGCACGGCCCCCGGCTTCGGCTCGTCGACCTCGTGCGAGACGCTGGCAGCCGCATCGGCGGCGGCCTCCGCCACCTCGCTCACGGGAGCGGCGGGCTCGGCGGATGCGGCCTCCCCCGTCACGGTGATGATCGGGGTGCCGACCTCGACGGTCTGGCCCTCGGAGACGAGTAGCTCGCCGACGGTCCCCTCGAACGGCGACGGCAGTTCGACGAGCGACTTCGCGGTCTCGATCTCGACGATCACCTGGTTGACCGCGACCGGCTCACCCGGGGCGACCTTCCACGAGACGATCTCCGCCTCGGTCAGACCCTCGCCCACATCGGGCAGCAGGAACTGGGACTCGCTCATGTGCGACTTCTTTCGGTTGGCGCGCTCAGTAGGCGAGCGCGCGGTCGACGGCCTCGAGGATGCGGTCGGCGTCGGGGAGGTAGACCTCTTCGAGCTTCGCCGGCGGGAACGGGGTGTCGAATCCGGCCACGCGCAGGATGGGCGACTCCAGCGAATAGAACGCACGCTCGGAGACGGTCGCCGCGATCTCGGAGCCGAGCGAGACGTTGCCGGGCGCCTCCTGCGCGACGATCAGGCGGCCGGTCTTCTGCACCGACTGGACGACGGGCCCGTAGTCGACGGGGGAGAGGGAGCGCAGGTCGACGACCTCGATGCTCCGGCCCTCCTCGGCGGCGATCTCGGCCGCGCGCAGCGCGACGCTGACCATGCCCGCCCAGGCGACAACGGTCACGTCGGTGCCGGTGCGCACGACCCGGCTGGCGTGCAGCGGGGTGTCGTTCTCGACCAGGTCGACCTCGCCCTTGGGCCAGTAGCGGCTCATCGGCTCGAAGAAGATCACCGGGTCGTCGGACCTGATGGCCTCCTGGATCATCCAGTAGGCGTCGTGCGGGGTCGACGGCGCCACGATCCGCAGGCCGGCGGTGTGCGCGAAGTACGCCTCCGGAGCCTCCTGGTGGTGCTCGACGGCGCCGATGTGGCCGCCGTGCGGGATGCGGATCACGATCGGCATCGAGACGGCCCCGCTGTGACGGTTGGTCATCTTGGCCAGCTGGGTCGTGATCTGGTCGAAGCCGGGGAACACGAAGCCGTTGAACTGGATCTCGACGACGGGCCGGTACCCGCGCATGGCGAGCCCGATCGCGGTGCCGACGATGCCGGCCTCGGCGAGCGGGGTGTCCACGACGCGCTGCGGGCCGAACTCCTTCTGGAGGCCCTCCGTCACGCGGAAGACGCCACCCAGCGGGCCGACGTCCTCGCCCAGGACGAGGACCTTCGGGTCCTCGGCGAGCGCGCGACGCAGTCCCGCGTTCAGCGCCTTGACGAGGGGGAGATTCTGCACCGGCGGTTCCGGAGCGGCCGGTGCCGCCGGGGTCTCGACCGCGGCCTCCGTCTCATCCTCGGATGCGACCTCGGCGACCGGCTCGGCCGACGACTCCTCGGCCGCGACATCCGCGGCGCTGACGTCGTCGATCGAGAACTCGCGCGCCCACTCCTGCTCCGCCACGTGCTGCTCGAGCACGCGCGAGTCCGGGTCGCTCTCGACGATCTCGACCACGTCGATGGCCTCCGTGTCGGCCTGCGGCTCGCTCGACGCGTCGTGCGCCGGCTGCCCCTCGTGACCGTCGATCAGCTCGGCCTCCACGTACTCGGCCTCACTCCGCACCTCGTTCACGCGTCACCTCCGAAGGACGACTCGTACTCCTCGAGCCAGCGCCGCTGCTCCTCCATGACGGGGTGCGGCTCGCTGTAGACGTTGTCGAACATCGACTGGATGGGCGGCGGGCCCAGCTGGAGGGTGCGCTTGCGCACGTCGGCGGCCAGGTCGGCCCCCTCCTCCTCCGCACTGTCGAAGAACGCCTGGCCCATGCCCTGCTGCTCCAGGAAGGCCCGGAAGCGCAGGATCGGGTCGCGCTCCGCCCAGTAGGCGGTCTCCTCGTCGGTGCGGTACTTGGTCGGGTCGTCGCTCGACGTGTGGGCGCCGATCCGGTAGGTCAGGGCCTCGATCATGCTGGGGCCCTCACCGTTGCGGGCGTCGTCGAGGTGCTTCGCCGTCACCGCGTACGAGGCGAGGACGTCGTTGCCGTCCACCTGCACGCCCGGGATGCCGAAGCCGCTCGAGCGCAGGTACAGCGGGGTGCGCGACTGCGTCGACACCGGCACCGAGATGGCCCACTGGTTGTTCTGCAGGAAGAAGACCTGCGGGGTCTGGTAGCTCGCGGCGAAGACGAACGCCTCGCTCACGTCGCCCTGGCTGGTGGCGCCGTCGCCGAAGTAGGCGATGACGGCGGCATCCTTCTCGGGGTCGCCGGTGCCGACCGCGCCGTCGAACTTGATGCCCATCGCGTAGCCGGTCGCGTGCAGCGTCTGCGAGCCGATCACGAGCGTGTAGAGGTGGAAGTTGTTCACCGCCGGGTCCGTCGGGTCCCAGCCGCCGTGCGTCACACCGCGCAGGAGAGCGAGGATGCCGACGGGGTCGATGCCGCGCACCATGCCGACCACGTGCTCGCGGTAAGAGGGGAACAGGTGGTCCTGGGGCTTCGCCGCGCGGGCGGAGCCGACCTGGGCGCCCTCCTGGCCGACGCTCGGCACCCACAGGCCGAGCTGGCCCTGCCGCTGCAGGTTCGCCGCCTCGGTGTCGAAGGCCCGCACGCGCACCATGTCGCGGTAGAAGCGGCGGTAGTCGTCTTCGTCGAGGCGCTCCAGGTAGGGGAGGTACTCGCCGGCCGCGTCGCTCGGCTGGAACCGGCCGTCAGCTGTCAGCAGCTGGACGGTGTTCGCCGGGCGCGGAGTATCGTTCGTCGCAACCACCGTTCTAACCTAACCGCTTGGCAGGGTGGTCATTTGGTAGGTTCCGCACAAGATCGGCGGCCACCTCAAGGAGTTTGTCCACAGATTCCTGCTCTCCCACACTGATCCGGATGCCCTCACCCGCGAATGCACGCACGGTGAGCCCGGCATCGAAGAAGGCGTCGTTCGCGACGTCGGTCTGCGCGCCGGTCGCGAGCCACACGAAGTTGCCTTGCGCCTGAGGGACCACCCAGCCCTGCTCGACCAGCGCATCCCGGAGCCGGTCGCGCCGCATCGCCACGCGGGCGACACGCTCCATGAGCTCGTCCTCGGCCTCGATGGAGGCGATGGCCGCGACGCGGGAGGCGTCCGTCACCGACAGCGGGATGGCCGCCGAGCGTGCTGCATCCAGCACCGCGGCCGGACCGACCGCGTAGCCGATGCGCAGAGCGGCGAGGCCGTAGGCCTTCGAGAACGTGCGCAGCACGACGAGGTTCGGGTAACGCGAGAGCAGGGGGATGCCGTCCACCGAGCCGTCGACCGTGACGAACTCGTAGTAGGCCTCGTCCAGCAGCACCAGGAGGTCGCCCGGCACCGACGCCATGAACGTCTCGAACTCCGCCGCGGTCACGACGGGCCCGGTCGGGTTGTTCGGCGTGCAGACGATCACGACGCGCGTGCGCTCGGTGATCGCCGCCGCCATGGCCGCGAGGTCGTGCCCGCCGTCGGCACGGTTCGGCACCTGCACGCTCGTCGCGCCCGCCACGGTCACCAGACCCGGGTACGCCTCGAACGACCGCCACGCGTAGACGACCTCGTCGCCGACGCCGGCCGCGGCCGAGATCAGCTGCGCGAGCAGGGCGACCGAGCCACTGCCCAGGTGCACCTGCCCGACGTCGACGCCGTGCCGCTCGGCCAGGCGAAGGCGCAGGTCGGCCCCACCGGCGTTGGGGTAGCGGTTGAGCTCGCCCAGGGTGGTGGCCACGGCCTCCACGACGGAGGGGAGCGGCGGGTACGGGTTTTCGTTGCTGGACAGCTTGAAGCCGTCCGCCGGTGCGGCTCGTCCCTGCCGGTAGGCGGGGACCGCCACGATCTCGGGCCGGAGCTTCACGCCGAGCGCGTCTTCGGAAGTCACCTGACCAACTTAGTCTCGCCCGCATTCCTCCGGGGGAATTCCTTCGTCGCTCGCCCCTGTCTCGAATCCGCCGCGCCTGGGATGATGGGCGCATGCGATTCCTGCTCAAGGTCATCATCAACGCCCTGGCGCTCTGGCTCACGACGCTCATCGTCAGCGGCGTCACCGTGCACCCGTACGAGGACACCACCGCCGCCACCGTGCTGACGTACCTGCTCATCGCGGTCATCTTCGGCGTGGTGAACGCGGTCATCGGCACGGCCATCCGCATCGTCGCGTTCCCGATCTACATCATCACGCTCGGGCTCATCTCGCTGGTGGTGAACGCCCTCCTGCTGCTGATCGTCTCGTGGATCAGCGATGCGATGGGCTTCGGCCTGCACGTGGACGGCTTCTGGGCGGGCGTGCTCGGCGCGCTGGTGCTCGGCATCATCGCGTGGCTGTTCGGCCTGATCGTGCGCCCGAACCGCAGCTGACGGCGGCGGGAGCGCCGCGCGCGCGGTGATGGGAGAATAGGCGGCGAACCCCACACGCCGATCCTCGCGAGGAGCCCCATGACCGCCCTGCCTCCCCAGCCCCTGAGCCCTCTGGACGGCCGGTACCGCTCCGCCGTCGTCGACCTCGGCGACCACCTCTCCGAGGCGGGCCTCAACCGGGCGCGCGTGCAGGTCGAGGTCGAGTGGCTCATCTACCTCACCGGTCACCGGATGTTCGGCTCCTCGCCGCTGACGGCCGAGCAGATCCGTTCGCTGCGCACCCTGGCCGACGGCTTCGGGCAGCCCGAGATCGACCGCCTGGCGGAGCTGGAGGCGACCACCAAGCACGACGTCAAGGCGGTCGAGTACCTCGTCCGCGAGCGCCTCCACGCCCTCGGCCTCGACCACATCGCCGAGCTGACACACTTCGCGGCCACCAGCGAGGACATCAACAACCTCTCCTACGCGCTCACCGTCAGCGCCGCGGTCAACCGGGTGTGGCTGCCCAAGTTCCGCGCCGTGGTGGCCGAGCTGCGCTCGCAGGCCCTGCAGTACCGCGACGACGCGATGCTCGCCCGCACCCACGGCCAGCCGGCCACGCCGACGACGATGGGCAAGGAGCTCGCCGTCTTCGTGCACCGCCTCGAGCGGATCCGCAAGCAGGTGGAGCAGACCGAGTACCTCGGCAAGTTCAGCGGCGCCACCGGCACGTTCGCCGCGCACCTCGTCGCCGACCCGGGCGCCGACTGGCCGCGCATCTCGCGCGAGTTCGTCAGCAGCCTCGGCCTCGACTGGAACCCGCTCACCACGCAGATCGAGTCGCACGACTGGCAGGCGGAGCTGTACTCCCGCATTTCGCACGCCAACCGCGTGCTCCACAACCTGTGCACGGACCTCTGGACCTACATCTCGCTCGGCTACTTCCGCCAGGTGCCCGAGCCGGGCGCGACCGGCTCGTCGACCATGCCGCACAAGGTCAACCCGATCCGCTTCGAGAACGCCGAGGCCAACCTGGAGCTCTCCAGCGCCGTGCTCGACTCGCTGTCGCAGACGCTCGTCACCAGCCGCCTCCAGCGCGACCTGACCGACTCGACCACGCAACGCAACATCGGCGTCGGCCTCGGCCACTCGGTGCTCGCCCTGGACAACATCCAGCGCGGTCTCGGCCAGATCTCGCTCGACCGGGATGCGCTCGCCGCCGATCTCGACGCCAACTGGGAGGTGCTCGCCGAGGCCATCCAGACCGTGATCCGCGCCGAGGTCACCGCCGGCCGCTCGACGATCACCGACCCATATGCGCTGCTCAAGGAGCTCACGCGCGGCAAGCGGGTCGACCACGCCGGCCTCACCGAGTTCGTGAACGGCCTCGACATCAGCCAGGCGGCCAAGAACCGCCTCCTCGAGCTCACGCCGGCCGGCTACGTCGGTCTCGCGTCGGAGCTCGTCGCGCTGCTCTGATCGCACCCGCCCCGCGTACGCGAGAGGCCGCCGGCGTCCTGCCGGCGGCCTCTCGTACGTCTGCGACCCGGTGGCCTGCCGGCCGCTGACGACTCAGTGACCCGAGGGCTTGTCCTTGTCGCGGGCCTCGGCGTCCTGCTCCAGGATGTCCTTCACCTCGGCGGCGTTCGGCTTGAACGCGAGCGCGAAGAGGGCCATCAGCACGAGCGCGAGGATGAACGCGACCCCGAAGAAGATGCCGGCGAGCAGGAACTCCCTGGTCGCCATCAGCACGATGAGTCCGGTGAAGATCCCGAGTCCGCCCGAGATGGCGAGCAGTTCGACGGGGAGGAAGCGGTCGCGGCGGGTCGGCTTGAGGCTGGAGGTCACGCTGGGGGCTTTCTTGTCGCGCTTGGTCACGAGGTCTCCGTCCGTCCTGCGACGTCGTGTGAGCGCGCGGCGGATCGCAGGGAGACGGCGCCGATGCCCTGGAACACTCCGACGATGACGGCCCAGGCGCCGAACAGCCCGACGGCCAGCAGCGCGTCCGCGGGGACGAGCAGCAGCACGAGGGCGAGCACGGCGGTGAGGGCTCCCGTCACGAGCCAGTCGCGGGCGGCAGCGTCACGGCCGCGGTCGCGCAGGCCGCTGTAGAGCTCGAGGAAGCCGGTGAGGGCGCCCCACACGGTGACGAGATAGAGGAAGAGGCCGAGGCCGCTGCTCGCGAGCGTCAGTGCGAGCACGCCGGCGACGATCCCGATGGCGCCCTGGATGACGAAGAGCGTGCGGGTCAGCGTGCGCGGGCCGAAGACGAACGTCAGGGCGGCCGTGGCGATGCCGTCGGCGATCGCGAAGCAGCCGAAGACGACGAGCCCGAAGACCGGGGTGTGCGCCCCTTGGGTGAAGGTCACGACGACGGCCGCGATGAGCGCGATGACGGCGCGCACGGCGGGGACGACCCAGTATCGGCTCGGAGTCTGAATCCCCTGGATCTGGGCAGGAACGGCGGGTGCCACTCGGCGACCTCTCTCATACAGGTTTCCCGTCCAGTCTAGCCGTGGCCTACCTGCGCGTTTGCCGCGCACGGAGGCCGCCGACCGCTACGATCGCGCCATGCGGATCGGTTTCGGCGCCCTGCGCGCGGTCATGGCCCTGGTCACCCTGGCGGCGATCATCGCCCAGCTCGCGAGCAGCATCGCCCAGACCACGGAGAAGGGCGGCAGCGTCGCCGGGCTCGTCACGAACTTTCTGAGCTTCTTCACGATCGACTCCAACGTCGCGACGGTCGTGGTGCTCGCGATCGGGGCCGTGCTGCTCTTCACCCGCTCGGACGACGATCCCGGATGGTTCACCGCCCTCCGTGCCGCCGTGGTCACCTACATGGTCACGACCGGCGTGGTCTACAACCTCCTGCTCCGCAACCTCCCGTTGCCGCAGGGGCAGACGGTGGCGTGGTCGAACGAGGTGCTGCACGTGATCGCCCCGTTGTACATGCTGCTCGACTGGCTGTTCGCGCCAGGGCGCGCGCCGCTGCGCCGCCGGGTCGTCTGGTGGATCGCGGCGTTCCCGATCGTGTGGGCCGTCTACACGTTGCTGCGAGCGCCGATCGCGGCCGACCCCAACACCGGCAAGCAGCCCTGGTACCCGTACCCGTTCCTCAACCCGGCGACCTCCGCGAACGGCTATCTCTCGGTCGCGTTCTACATCGTGCTGATCGCCGTGGTCATCCTCTGCGCCGGATACGGGGTCGTCTGGGTCTCCCGCCGCTGGCGCGGGAACAGGCCGTTGCCGGTCGAGGGGGAGTCCGCGGCCTGATCAGCGGGCCGCGGGCCGTCCGATCCGCGGCTCCCTGGCGCGGGAGGCCGTGTCGTCCTCTCGCCCCGACCAGACGACGACGGCGGTGATGCCGCCGATGACGAGCAGGAAGGCGCCGGTCGGCGTGATGCGGTCCGCGAGGCCGTGCTGGGCGCAGAGCGCCGAGACGATCCCCGCCGCTGCGCCGGCGAACGACACGACGGCGAAAGAGTACGAGACCGCGCTGGCCGCGCCGGTCTGCACGAGCCCGGTGACGATGAGGGCCGCGGCGGCGATGAGCCACACGGCGGCGAGCGGGAAGGCGAGCGCGAGCCCGATCGTGTCCCGCAGCAGGAGGCCGGGAACGAGGTAGACGACGGCCGCCGCGAGCATCAGCACGACCCCGAGGCCGAGGTACCCGAGGAGGCGCGAGCGCTCGGTTCCGAGGCGGTCCAACGGCGCGCGTAGCGCCGTCCAGGTGAACGCCAGGGAGAACGCGACCACCGCGAGTGCGACCGCGCCTGCGCTCTGCAGGAGGGGGAGGAGGATCGTGTCCATTCCTCCATTGAAGCGCCGGGAGGTCGCGAGCGCGTCATCCCGCAGGATGATCCGCATGGGACGACGGAGGGCCGCCTCGTGACGAGACGACCCTCCGTAGATCCGCGATGCTAGGCGTCGCGACGTGCTCCGTGCGCTGCGCGGCGCCGGCTGAGCAGCAGCGCGCCGCCGGCCGCGAGGAGCGCGGTCGCGATGGCGCCGAACGCGCCGATCGCGAGGCTGGAGCCGGTGGAGGCCAGCGCCGGGTCACCCGCCACCGCCACCGCGGCGACCGTGACGGTCAGCTGCGACGTGGAGGCTGCGAACGAGGCGTCGCCACTGTAGGTCGCGGTGATCGCGTGCGTTCCCGCGCCGAGGGCCGTCGTCCGGCAGGAGGTCGCCGGCAGCGTGACCGTGCAGAGGGTGCGCCCGGTCGCGTCGGTGAACGTGACGGTGCCGGTGGCGCCCGTCGGGAGTCCCGTGGCGGTGAGCGTCACCGCACCGCTGGCGAGGGCGTGCCGCGTTGCGAGCTTCGTCGGCTGGGGCGCCACCACGAGGGTGAAGTCCGATCCCGTCGCGGGCTCGTGGTTGTCGTCGCCGCTGTACTCCGCGTGGACCGTGTACTTCCCGCCGCGGAGCGTGTCCGGGATCGCACAGGTGGTCTCGGGGAGCGTGGCGGTGCAGAGCACGGTGCCGTCGTCCAGCACGAACGAGATCGTCCCAGTCGCGTCCTTCGGCACGCCGTCGACCGTGACGTCGACCGTCTTGCCGTGCTCGACGGTGACGGTGTCCGGGTCGGTGCCGCCGGTGCCCCCGCCGCCCTGGCCGGGTCCGCCGTTGCCGCCGCCCTGACCCGGGCCGCCGGTGCCGATGGTGGAGACGGCCTTGCGGACGGCGAGGGTCGCCTCGGCGGAGTCGGCCTTCGTGTAGACGTCGTCACCCGAGTACGCGACCGTGACCGGGTACTCGCCGGCCGCGAGGGTGGTGAGCGTCGGGCAGCTGGTCACGGGGAGAGTCGTGGAGCAGAGGGTCTTCCCTCCGGAGGTGAAGGTGAGCGTGCCGGTGGCGTCGGACGGCAGACCCGTGGCGGAGAGCGTGGCGGCCGTGCCGTACGGCACCTCGGTCGGCGCGACCGTCAGTGCGACGGCGGTAGAAACCTTGGTCACCGTGAGGGTCAGTTCTGTACGGTCGGTCCCGGTGACGGCGGCGTGGTCGTCGTCGCCGGCGTAACCGATCAGGACGGTGTGCGTACCGATCTCGCTCGCCGCCGTCGTGCAGCTGGCCGTGCCGCCCGAGATCGTCGCCGTGCAGAGCACGTCGCCGGACTCCTGGTCGGTGAAGGTCACGGTGCCCGTCGGCGCGGTGGGCGCGTTCGGGGCGCTCGATGCGACCGTCGCCGTGAGGGTGGCGGTTGCGCCGCGCTCGACCGTGACATCGCCCGCGGTGACGAGCACCGGCTGCTTCTGCACGGCGAACGTGCTCGAGACCGCGACGGCCTCGGCGTCCGTGGAGGCGAGGACCGTGGAGATCGTGGCGCTGCGGGCCTTGCCCGAGACGGTGTACGGGAGGGACAGCGTCGGCAGGTCCGTGCCCGGCTGGATCGGCGAAGCCGCGTCGACCGTGTAGTCGCAGGTCTCGACCTGGCCCGCGATGGTGCAGGACCATCCGGCGGGCAGATCGGTCGGCTGGGTGGGCTGCACGTTCGCCGGGAAGGTGGTGGTCGCACGGATGAGCTGCGATTCCGTTCCCCCGGCCGTCGTCGCGGTCGGGGTGACCGTGTAGGTCCCGGTTCCCGCGTGGGCGACGGAGGTGTCGCCTCCCGCTGCGGCGGAGAGCACGGGGACAGGGCCGGCCGCCGTCTTCGCCTCGAGGTAGTTGACCTCGTGAACGTCGGAGGCGCCGCCGGTGCCGGCGACCCAGCCGTAGGTGAGCTTGTACGGGTATCCGGTGGCCGGGTCGATCCACGAGGCCGGGATGGAGGCGGCGTTGGACGTGGTCGAGAGCGTCGGGAGCGCCCCGGTGAGGACCTGCTGGGAGCCGCCGATCGGCGTGAAGATCACCGCGAACTGGCCGGCGGCGACGGTGACGGTGGTCGCCCGCTGGGCCGGGATCGCGCTCGCGGTCGGGTTGATGACGATCTCGACCGGCACCTTCGCCTGGGCGCGGGAGGTCGCGCCCACCTTGCTCAGCGATCCGGTGAGCGGCGTGTTCGCGGTCGACTTGACGACGCAGTAGCCCGTGGTGCCGTTACCGGGGCCCCGCACCGTGACGCTGTCCGGGTACCGCACGCGCGTCGGCGTCAGGCTGCAGCCGGTCCCCTCGAAGTCGGGGTGGTTGAAGTTGCCGTACCGGTCGAGGCCGATGCCGAGGTAGGCGTGCGCGAGGCCGCTGCCGGACTTCGTGCCGCTGTAGCCCAGCGATCCGCCGAGCTGGCCGATCTGGGTCGGCACCGCCGGGTTGTACGGGTCGGTGGCGGCCAGGTAGAAGACGATGCCGTCCGCCGTGATCCCGGAGCCGTCCGCCGTGCCGTTGTACTGGTAGCTGTCGAAGATCGCGTCGATGCCCTTGGTGATCGGCACGGACTGCTTCGCGCCGACGCCACCGGTCTGGTTGAGCGTCGCCGACGTCAGGCGCAGCGCACCGTTGCCGTCGGCATCCGCTGTTCCACCGCAGCCGGGGATGGTGTCGGTGGCGGTGACCGTCGTCGTGGTGCGCGCGGTCAGGCAGGCCTTGTTGGTACCGGACGGCGCGCTGGGCAGTGTGTAGCCGCTGCCCGCGGTCGTTCCGGTGAAGCCTTCGTTGACGAAGGTGGTCTGCGCCGGCGGCGACACCGGGTCGGCGTACGACGCCGTCGCCCCGGTCAGGACGAGCGCGGCGACACCGAGAGCGGCGACACCGGAGAAGAGGGAACGGGATATGGACGTGACCGTTGCGGGACGGTCGCCGGTTTTCGGGCGCAAAGAAACCTCGGGCAGGTATGGCGGCGCTAGGACGCGCCGGGATCGGGTAGCCGTGCCGCCTTCGGTCGATCGTGTCGGGTGCGAATCGTCGGTGGGGCGACTTCGGTGCTCAGTCGTTATGACATTAGTGAGTTCTCAGCGTCTGGAAGGCCCGAAATCGCCCTCTTTCCCTCGAACTGGGGGCAGGAGCGCGTGTAGGCTGCCCCCAATTGCGGCCGACGGGGGAACGTGATCGAGATGCGGCAGGACGAGGACGGCGTGTTCCGGCCCGAGGGCCCGGACACCCCGCTTCCGTACGGCCTGCCCGAGGATCCGCAGGAGCCGTACGTGGCCATCGTGGCCCCGAACATCGACAAGATCTCGGTAGGGGCCTTCACTCCCGGGACCCTCGCCGGCCGCCGGACACGGCGCGGGCTCATCGCCTTCGCCGCCTCCGTCGCGGGCGGCCTGGTCGTCATCGGCGTCGTCGTCGCCGTTCAGACGGTGATGGCCGCGCTGGGTGCGGACTAGCGTTCTCTCCGCGCCAGGTTGACCGCGTTGATGAGGTGGCCGCCCGCAAGGGCGAGACGGTACTTCTTCTCGGCCGGCAGACTGCCCGGGTCGCGCAGCACGGCATCCACCTCGCCTGCGTCGAGTCCGGCCAAGTCGGCGATGTTCCTCGCCGTGAGGCGGCAGTCGATCGTCAACGACTCGTAGATCGCACGGAGGCGTTCATCGTCGCCGACCTGCATCCCCTCGGTCAGCTGCCCGGCCAGGACGGACAGTCTGACGATCTCGTCGTCGGAGAGCACCTGCGGCCGGGCGGTGAGCCCGACCGGCGCGCCGGCATGCTCGTCGAGAAACGCCTCCAGGCGCTCCGACCGGATGCCCGTGATGGCCTGCAGCGCCTCCTCGGAGATCGCGCCTGCCTCGAGAAGCTCCTTCAGTTCGGCCGCGGGGTCGAACGCCTGCGTCGTCATGGGTGACCGGTGGTCCCTTCTCGCCACGGGACGGCGATGACGTGCACGTCGTCTTCGTGGACGATCCGCCCCGGGTCGGCGGTCTCCACTTTCTCCCACGCCACCTGGTGCGCATCCAGCAGTTCGGTGTAAGGCGTCGTCCTCTCGATCAGTTCGACGGCGGAGAGCTTGAACCACGCCACGGCGCCGGGATGGACAGCACGGTCGTAGACGGCCGGGTCGGCCCGCGTGGGCTCTGCGTATGCGGCCTCGAACCAGTCGTTGCTGCGCCTCCACAGTGCGTACTCGTCCACACTCAGCCTGCCGGTGCGCGCGAGGCCGTTAGCGAGTGCGAAGACACCGACCTGCACACCACGCGCATTGGCGGTGACCGAACGGAATCGCACGAAGAGAGGTGCTGGCATGGGCCCCGGTTACACGAGCGCTACATCGGCGCCATGTCGGCGAAGCGGGAGTACATGCCCTGGAAGGCGACGGTGACGGTCTTGGTGGGGCCGTTGCGGTGCTTGGCGACGATGAGGTCGGCCTCGCCGGCGCGGGGGTTGTCCTTCTCGTAGGCGGACTCGCGGTGGAGCAGGATCACCATGTCGGCGTCCTGCTCGATCGAGCCGGACTCGCGGAGGTCGCTCAGGGCGGGGAGCTTGTCGGCGCGCTGCTCGGGGCCACGGTTCAGCTGCGAGAGGGCGATGACCGGCACCTGGAGCTCCTTGGCGAGGAGCTTGAGGGCACGCGAGAACTCAGAGACCTCCTGCTGACGGCTCTCGACCCGCTTGCCGCTCGTCATGAGCTGGAGGTAGTCGATGACGACCATCTTGAGGCCGACGCGCTGCTTGAGGCGGCGGCACTTGGCACGGATCTCGACGAGCGTCATGTTCGGGCTGTCGTCGATGTAGAGGGGGGCGTCGTTGATGCGGCCACGGGTGGCGGCGATGGTCGTCCAGTCGCGGTTGTCGACCGTTCCCTTGCGCATGTGCTGCAGCGGGACGGTCGCCTCGGCGGAGAGCAGGCGCATCGCGATCTCGCTGCGCCCCATCTCGAGGGAGAAGAAGATGGTCGGCATGTCGTGCTTGATGGCCGCGGCGCGGGCGAAGTCGAGCGCGAGCGTCGACTTTCCGAGCGCGGGTCGGGCGGCGACGATGACCATCTGGCCGGGGTGGAGGCCGTTCGTCAGCTCGTCGAGCTCGCTGAAGCCGGTCGGGACGCCCGTCATCGAGCCGTCCTTGTGCTTGGCCGCCTCGATCTCGTCGATGGCGACGGTGACGGCCTCCGTCAGCGGGACGTAGTCCTCGGCCTCCTGGGCGCCCGTCACCGAGTAGATCTCGGCCTGCGCGTTGTTGACGAGGTCGAGGACCTCACCCTCGGCCTTGTAGCCCATCTGCGTGATGCGGGTCCCGGCCTCGACCAGACGGCGCAGCAGCGCCTTCTCGGTCACGATGTTGGCGTAGTAGCCGGCGTTGGCCGCGGTGGGCACGAGGCTCGTCAGGGTGTGGAGGTACTCGGCGCCGCCGGCCCGGGAGAGTTCGCCGAGCTTGGTCAGCTCGTCGGTGACGGTGATCACGTCGGTGGGCTCACCGTGGGAGTACAGCGAGAGGATCGCGTCGTAGATGATCTCGTGCTTCGGGATGTAGAAGTCGGTGCCGCGCACGACCTCGACCACGTCGGCCACCGCGTCCTTGCTCAGCAGCATGCCGCCGAGAGCGCTCTGCTCGGCGAGCAGGTCGTGCGGAGGAGTCCGCTCGGTGTTCCGCGGCTCGGTCGCGGGTACGCCTCCGTCGGCGAGGCCGATATGGGCGATCGACACGTTCTCTCCTCACTCTGACCGCAGCAGCCACGCGGGCGTGGTCACGGTCTCAGCTTCGCCGTGGGGCGTCGGGATGCCCGCAGGCGCGCCGCCGGTTCGACGACCGACGCGGGCGGCTCGGGAACCGCGCGCCGTCGCCTCCGATGGTCTCTCCGACCACCGACAGAACCGGTCCATCCGGCGGGCGATCCATCGGCGTCGCTTCACCCTACGAACCCGGCAGGGGGTCCACAACTCGGCCTGTGGATAACTGTGTGGAGAATCTGCGCGAAACGCCGCCGTGCTTGTGCAGAACATGTGGGGAAGTCTGTGGACAGGGAAGATATTTCTGTCACTAAAGCGCCTTTGACCTGGCCTTTTTCTATCCCCAGGTTGTGTGTAGAAAGTACTTCGGGGACTGTGGTGAAACGCGTTATCCGGGCGTGTCGACCTGTGTACAAGATCGGGGGAAAAGTCCGTTAACGAGGTGTAGCGGCGGGCATGCGCCCACCGCTACACTGACTCTCTTCGTCGCCTACTTGGCAGCGACCACCTGCAGGGTGATGACGGCCGAGAGGTCGTCGTGCAGACGCACGGTCGCCTCGTGGTCGCCGACGACCTTGATCGCGTTGGGGAGCTCGATCTTGCGCTTGTCGAGCTCGCCGATGCCCGCCGCCTTGACGGCGTCGGCGACATCGCCGGTCTTCACGGAGCCGAACAGACGGCCCTCGCGGCCCGCCTTCACGACGAGCTTGACCTTGGTCGCCTCGAGCTTGGCCTTGAGGTCCTGGGCCTGCTCGACGGTGTGCAGCTCACGAGCGGCGCGAGCCGCCTTGATCTGCTCGACCTGCTTCTCGCCACCACGCGACCACGCGATCGCGAAGCCCTGCGGGACGAGGTAGTTGCGCGCGTAGCCGTTCTTGACGTCGACGACGTCACCGGCCGAGCCGAGGCCAGTGACCTCGTGCGTCAGAATAACTTTCGACATGGGTGATCTCCTTAACGGCCCGAGCCGGCGTAGGGGAGAAGTGCCATCTCGCGCGCGTTCTTGACTGCGCGGGCGATCAGGCGCTGCTCCTGGACGGAGACACCGGTGATGCGGCGGGCGCGGATCTTTCCACGCTCCGAGATGAACTTGCGCAGGGTTGCGACGTCCTTGTAGTCAATGACGCCGACGCGAACGGACTTCGCGGGAGCGGCGTTCTTGCCGTCCTTGCCCTTGCGGATCGGCTTGCGGCGGTCGCCGCTCGACTTTCCAGCCATGATTTCCTTTGCTTTCTGCCCATCCCGGCGCTACCGGGGGGGCTGATGAATGTAAGAGGGCCCTTAGAAGGGGGTCTCGTCGTTGTAGGAACCCGGAGTGTTCCAGACGTCGGCGCCCGCGGACGGATCCGCGGGGGCGGAGGCGGCCCAGGGCTCTTCGACGGCGGCGGGAGCGCCTCCACCGAATCCACCCGGTGCGCGACCGGACGACTGAGCACGGGTCACCTGAGCGGTGGCGTAACGCAGCGACGGCCCGATCTCATCGATCTCGAGCTCCATCGACGTGCGCTTCTCGCCTTCCTTCGTCTCGTAGGAGCGCTGCTTGAGCCGCCCCTGAGCGATGACGCGGGACCCCTTGGTCAGCGAGCCCGCGACGTGCTCGGCGAATTCACGCCAGACGCTCGCCCGGAGGAACAGGGCCTCACCGTCCTTCCACTCGTTCGCCTGACGGTCGAACGTGCGGGGAGTGGACGCGATGGTGAAGTTGGCGACGGCCAGCCCGTTCTGCGTGTAACGCAGCTCGGGGTCGGCCGTGAGGTTGCCCACCACGGTGATGACGGTCTCGCCGGCCATCGGACTAGGCGCCGGCCTTCTCGGTGCCGGCGGAGGCGGCCTTGCGGGCAGCCTTCTCGTCGGCGCGCTGCTGAGCGGCGGCGACCTGAGCGATCGCTTCCTCGGCGCGCAGCACCTTGGTGCGCATGACGGCCTCGCTGAGCTTCAGCTGGCGGTCGAGCTCCTTGGTGGTGTCACCGGTGGCGGTCAGCTGAACGACCGCGTAGATGCCCTCGGACTTCTTGTTGATCTCGTAAGCCAGGCGACGGCGACCCCAGATGTCGACGCTGTCGATCGTTCCACCGTCGTTACGAACGACATTGAGGAACTTGTCAAGGCTGGGAGCAACGGTGCGCTCATCGATCTCTGGATCGAGGATGACCATCAGCTCGTACTGATGCATGACTAACCCACCTCCCTTGGTCTCAGCGGCTGCAGACGGTCTGCAGCAGGAGGGTTGTACATCGGTTGTGCGGGCAGAGTTCTGCCCAGGCAACTTTCCAATGGTACCGGACGGGGCGTGAACATGCCAGCCGGGGGCGGGGAGCTGAGTGGCGGGGGAGTCGAGGAGGTTCGTCATGCCCTCAGCATCGCCGCCGCATCCCGCGCGGGTGCGGGTGTCCGAAGATCCGTGGAGAACTCCGCGCAGCCACAGTTTGTGGAGGGCTCAACGCCTCAGCGGGCGGCCCACCACGCCAGCAGGCGCCGCGTCGCCTCCTCCTCGCCCAGCGGGCCCTCGTCGAGCCGCAGCTCCAGGAGGAACTTCATCGCCTGCCCGACCTCACGCCCGGGCGCGATGCCGAGGATGCTCATCACCTGCTGGCCGTCGAGGTCCGGACGGACCGCGTCCAGCTCCTCCTGCTCCTGGAGCTCGCGGATGCGCTGCTCGAGGTCGTCGTAGGCGAAGCCCAGCCGGTCGGCCTTGCGCCGGTTGCGGGTCGTGACGTCCGCCCGGGTGAGCATGTGGAGGCGCTCGAGCTGCGCCCCGGCATCGCGCACGTAGCGGCGCACGGCCGAGTCGGTCCAGCTCGCGTCGGCGTACCCGAAGAAGCGGAGGTGCAGCTCGATCAGGCGCGCCACGGCCTCGACGGTCGCCTTGTCGAAGCGGAGCGCCGTCAGCCGCTTCTTCGCCAGCTTCGCCCCGACGACATCGTGGTGGTAGAAGCTGACGGCTCCGCCCGGCTCGAACCGACGCGTCGCGGGCTTGCCGATGTCATGGAGGATCGCGGCGAGACGCAGCACGAGGTCGGGCGCCTCGCCCGGGTGGCGCTCCTTCTCGTAGCCGATGGCCTGCTCCAGCACCGTGAGGCTGTGCTGATAGACGTCCTTGTGATGGTGGTGCTCGTCCACCTCCAACCGCAGGGCGGGCACCTCGGGCAGCACCTCGTCGGCCAGCCCGGTCTGCACCAGCAGCTCGATGCCGGGGCGCGGGTCGTCGGCGCAGAGCAACTTGGTGAGTTCGTCGCGCACGCGCTCCGCGCTGATGATGCGGATGCGCTCGGCCATCCGGGTCATCGCGTCGACCGTGGCGTCGTCGACCGCGAAGCCGAGCTGGGCGGCGAACCGCGCCGCGCGCAGCATCCGGAGCGGGTCGTCGCCGAAGGAGATCTCCGGGCTCGACGGAGTGGTGATGACGCCCTGCATGAGGTGCTCGACCCCGCCCGAGGGATCGACGAGGCGGACCTCCGGGACCCGCAGCGCGAGCGCGTTCACCGTGAAGTCCCGGCGCAGGAGGTCGCCCTCCAGCGAGTCGCCGAACACGACGTCCGGCTTGCGGGTCTCGCCGTCGTAGCTGTCGCTCCGGTACGTGGTGACCTCGACCGTGTCGTCGCCGAAGCGCGCGCCGATCGTGCCGAACTGGCGCCCGATGTCCCACACGGCGTCGGCGTGGGGGGAGACGACCTTCAGGATGTCGTCCGGACGCGCGTCGGTGGTGAAGTCGAGATCGTGGACGGCGCGCCCGAGCAGGGCGTCGCGAACAGGGCCTCCGACGAGCGAGAGCTCGTAGCCCGCCGCCGCGAAGAGGGAGGCGAGTCGGGCGACCGTGGGCGAAGCCGCGAGGTCGCCGAGACGTTCGAGGGATTCGGCGACGCTCTGCATGGTCATCCAGTTTACGGGCGTGCTGGCCGGCCTCTCAGGGGGTGGCATCTAGAATCGTCGTCATGGAGGCCGAGCAGGGATCGCGCGTCGTCGCATGAGCGCAGCCGACCCCACCCTCCTCCAGGGTGCCCGTCACCGGCGTGCGACCGGTCGTCTTGCGACGGTCATCGCCGCCTTCGCCGCCGCGACCGCGCTGTTCGCCGCGACGCCCACGGCCGCGTCGGCCGCGCCTGAACCGAGGGATTCCGCGGTGACGACGGCCAGGTCCGCCGCCTCCGACTCCGGGCTCACCGCGAGCGTCACCGCCGAGAACGCCGGCGTGCTGGCCGCCGGGCAAGATCTCACCGTCTCGGTGACCGTCTCCAACCCGACCGACTCGCCCGTCTCCACCGGCACGGTGTCGGTGTGGCTCGACCCGCGGGCGATGGCCTCGCGCGGGTCCCTCACGGACTGGCTCGGATCGGCCGATCCGGTCTCCAATCCCGTGACACTCGGGGAAGCCACGCTCGCTCCTCTGGAGAGCGGGACGAGCACCGTGGTGCGCGTCACCGTCCCGGCCGCGTCGATCCCGTTCGGCACGCGACCGGATTCGGCGGTCTTCGGCATCGGGGCGACCGTCTCCGCCGGCGCCACCGCCACGGAGGCGCGCGGCTCCGTCGTCTGGAGCGCGGCCGACACCGGTTCGCGTTCGAGCATCGGCGTCGTGATGCCGATCGTCAGCCCCTCCACCTCAGACGGCCTCATCTCCTCGGCCGACCTCGCCACCTACACGGCGGCGAACGGCGTCCTCACCCGCGATCTCGACGGCCTGGAGGGGCACAGCGCCGTCACGCTGGGCATCGATCCGATGATCATCGCGTCGATCCGCGCGCTCGGCAATGCCGCACCGGCCACGGCGGTCGACTGGCTGCGCCGTCTCGCGGTCCTCCCCAACGAAACCTTCTCACTCGGTTACGGCGACGCCGACCCCACCGGGCAGATCCAGGCCGGCGCCGCCGCGCCGCTGGTGCCCACCTCCTTCGCCTACGCCCTCGACCCGAAGAACTTCTCGCCGACCCCGACCTCCATCGGCGAGCCCGTCACGCCCCCCACGACGACCGGCACCTCCGCACCCACCCCGACACCCACTCCGACGTCGGGGCCTACCCTCCCCACGCTGGAGGGTCTGACCGCCTGGGACTTCTCCCTCACCGGCATCGCGTGGCCCGGTGACAAGACGGCCCGCGCCGCCGATCTGGCACCGTTGGCCGCGGCCGGTCTGTCGACCGTGATCGTCTCGGGCGACAACACGAACGCGGCCGATCTGGATTCGACCCCGAACGCCGCAGTGACGGCGACCGGCAGCAGCGTCGTGTCGTCCGATCAGCGACTCTCCGACGCCCTCCGCTCCGCGATCTCCGCCCCCAGCGACGTGGCCTGGAACACCGCGATGGGCAAGCTGAACGCGCAGCTGCAGCTCATCACGGCCGAGGGAGGCGACCCACGGCACCTGCTCATCGGCCTCGACCGCTCCTGGCCATCGAGCGGCACCCAGCTCAAACGGACCCTCGACGCACTGTCCTCCTCGCCCTGGGTGACGCCGTCGACGCTCGACTCCGTGACGTCGGCCGCACCGTCGACCGGGCTCTCGCTCACGGACGCCCCCGAAACGCAGACGCGCATCGACTCGATCCGCGCCCTGTTCGCCGACGAGACGTCGCTCGGCGCGTTCTCGTCCGTGCTCGACGCCCCTGAGACGCTCACCGGGCACGTGCGAGCGCAGCTCCTGACGCTGCTCGCCGTCTCCTGGCAGAACCCGCGCACGGACTGGACGGCCGCTGTCACCGCGTCGCAGAAGTCGACCGTCAAGATCCTCCACTCCATCCGCATCCTGCCCACCGAGAACATCAACCTCGTGAGCGCTCAGGGGTCCATCCCGTTCACGGTCAGCAACGAGCTCACGGGGGAGGCGGCGACCGTCGCGCTCACCGCCGCCCCGTCCAACAGCCGGCTCGAGATCGACGACACCGCCACGAAGCGCATCCCGCAGGACTCCCGCGCCACGGTCCTCATCCCGGTGAAGGCCAAGGTCGGCAACGGGCAAGTGGTGCTTTCCCTGCGCCTCTACAGCCCCACGGGCGTCCCGATCGGCGACCCCACGTCGGTGACCGTCGACGTCCACGCCGACTGGGAGGGCATCGGCGCCCTCATCCTGGGCGTCCTGCTGGTGCTGCTCTTCGGCTTCGGCATCGTGCGCAACATCCTGCGACGCCGCAAGGAACGTCGACCGCAGGACGAGGAGGAAGCTGCGGCCGCCGACGGCGCCGAGCCGACCGAACCGCCGACGCCGGAGGACGGCCCGCGTGGCTAGCATCGGGCGCGCCAGCGCGATGCTCGCCTCGGGAACGTTCGTCTCGCGCATCCTCGGCTTCGCGAAGGCGTGGCTGCTGGTGCAGGCCATCGGCACGCTGAGCCTCGCGGCGAACGCCTACGGCACCGCGACGTCGGTGCCCAACAGCCTCTACGCGATCATCGCCCAGGGCATCCTGAACGCCATCCTCGTGCCGCAGATCGTGCGTGCGTCGGTCAACTCCGACGGCGGCCGTGCGTACATCAACAAGCTGGTCACGCTCGGGATGGTCGTCTTCGCCGGTGTGACCATCGTGGCGACCGTGGCCGCTCCGTTGCTCATGAGCCTCTACGGCCTCCGCGGGGAGCAGGCGCAGCTCGCCACGACCTTCGCCTACTGGTCGCTCCCGCAGATCTTCTTCCTCGGCCTGTACACGCTGCTCGGCGAGGTCCTCAACGCCCGCAAATCGTTCGGCCCGTTCACCTGGGCCCCGGTGCTGAACAACGTCGTCGCCATCGCCATGCTCGGCGGCTTCATCCTGCTCTTCGGTGTGTACTCGAAGACGGGCAACCCGCACGACACGTGGTCGCTCGGGATGATCGCCCTGCTGGCCGGGGG
Organism: Leifsonia naganoensis; assembly: GCF_013410615.1. Taxonomy (NCBI): domain Bacteria; kingdom Bacillati; phylum Actinomycetota; class Actinomycetes; order Micrococcales; family Microbacteriaceae; genus Leifsonia; species Leifsonia naganoensis. The sequence goes on along the minus strand of NZ_JACCHJ010000001.1, from coordinate 1,750,742 downwards.
AGCGACGCTCGGCATCGCAGTGCAGGCCCTCGTGCTCTTCTTCTTCTGGCGCCGCATCGGCCTGAGGTTCCGATTCGACTTCGGCTGGCGCGGAGTCAACCTCGGGAGCGCGGGCAAGGCCGCCGGCTGGACGTTCGGCATGCTGATCGTGACCCAGATCGCCGGCCTCATCGAGCTGAACGTGTCGAACTCGGCGGGCCAGGGCTACGCGGGCTCGTTCGTCATGAACAACGCCTGGCTGATCTTCATGCTCCCGCACGGCATCATCGCCGTGTCGATCGTCACCGCCTACTACACGCGGATGGCTGAGCACGCCCACCGCGGCGCCCTCGCCGACTTCCGCGCCGACTTCTCCAGCGGGGCGCGGTCGATCATGTTCCTGATCGTCTTCTCGTCGGCCGCGCTGATCGTCATCGCGTATCCCATCGCCCGCGTGTTCACCTCCAGCTATCAGTCCCTGGGCCTCGTCCTCATCGCCTATCTGGTCGGCCTGGTCCCCTTCTCGCTCGTCTTCATGGCGCAGCGCGCCTTCTACTCGCTGGGGGACACCCGCACGCCGTTCGTCTTCACCGTCGCGCAGTCCGTCGTGATCGTGATCGGCGTGCTCGCCTGCTTCACCGTCGGCCCCGAGTTCCGCGCCGCGGCCGTCGCCCTCGTCGTGTCGATCGCGAGCGTCATCCAGGCGGTGCTCGCGTTCGCGCTGCTCCGGCGCCGGGTCGGGGGAGTGGACGGCCGCCGCATCGCCAGCGGGCTGTGGCGGTTCCTCCTGGCCGCCCTCGCCGCGATGATCGCCGGTGCGGGCTTCCTGGTGCTGCTCGGGGGAGTGGAGCCGGGCGCCTTCCCGGTGAGCGGCATCCTCGGCGCCATCGTCTCGTCCGCTGTCGTGGGTGTCGTCATGCTGGTCGTGTACGTCGGATTCCTCGCGATCTTCCGTTCGAGCGACCTGGAAGCGGGAGTCGGACCAATCCTCGACCGCCTTCGGCGCCGAACTCCACACAGCGGGTGACACGGAATACCATCCGCCTAGGATGTGTTCTACAGGTCGGTGCCTCCGGTCCCGGGAGCACTGCAGACAGTCAAGGAGTTCCGCCGTGCGGCAGATCATCATCATCGGTTCCGGCCCTGCCGGTTACACCGCGGCCATCTACGCGGCCCGCGCCAATCTGAAGCCGCTGCTGATCGCCTCCTCCGTCGAGGCGGGTGGCGAGCTGATGAACACCACCGAGGTCGAGAACTTCCCCGGATTCCCCGACGGGATCATGGGCCCCGACCTCATGTTCAAGATGCAGGCCCAGGCCGAGAAGTTCGGCACCGAGGTCGTGCTCGACGACGTCGTCTCGGTCGACCTGACCGGCGAGGTCAAGACCGTCACGCTCGGCTCCGGCGCGGTCCACGAGGCACTGTCCGTGATCTTCGCGACCGGTTCCGCGTACCGCAAGCTGGGCCTGGAGGACGAAGAGCGTCTGTCCGGCCACGGCGTCTCGTGGTGCGCCACCTGCGACGGGTTCTTCTTCCGCGAGCGCACGATCGCCGTCGTCGGCGGCGGCGACTCCGCGATGGAGGAGGCCAACTTCCTCACCCGCTTCGCGGACAAGGTCTACGTCATCCACCGTCGCGACAGCCTCCGCGCCTCCAAGATCATGCAGGAGCGCGCCTTCGCCAACGAGAAGATCGAGTTCGTCTGGAACTCGGAGGTCGTCGGCATCGGCGGCAGCGAGCAGGTGCAGCACGTGAAGCTGCGCAACCTCGAGACCGGCGCGGAGAGCGAGCTGGAGCTCCAGGGCCTCTTCATCGCGATCGGCAACGACCCCCGCGTCCACCTCGTCCACGGTCAGCTCGACCTCACGGCCGAAGGCACCATCGCGGTCGACGGACGCACGTCGAAGACCAACCTCCCCGGTGTCTTCGCCGCGGGCGACGTGATCGACCCGACCTACCGTCAGGCCGTCACGGCTGCGGCGTCGGGCACCGTCGCCGCACTCGACGCGGAGCACTTCCTCGCGTCCCTCCCCCAGAACCTGCTGGAGAAGGCGGTCGAGCCCGCCTCCAGCGACCTTTCACTCTCGACCACCGTCTAAGGAGAAACAGACAATGTCAGCAGCACGTTCGGTCACGGACGCGACGTTCGAGCAGGACGTCCTCAACAACGAGAAGACCATCCTCGTGGACTTCTGGGCAGAGTGGTGCGGCCCGTGTCGCGCCGTCGGCCCGATCCTCGACCAGATCGCGGCGGAGCACTCCGACAAGATCGAGATCGTCAAGCTCAACGTCGACGAGAACCCGCAGACCGCTGCGAAGTACCAGATCACCTCCATCCCCGCGATGAAGGTCTACCAGGGTGGAGAGGTCGTCAAGACCGTCATCGGCGCCAAGCCGAAGCCCGCCCTCGAAGCCGACCTGGCCGCCTACCTCGCGTAGCCGACCAGCCTCTTCGCAGACCCGTCCGGCGCTCACCCGCCGGGCGGGTCTTTTTCGTATCCGCCGCGCCCAGCGGATTTTCCGCAGGGCGCACCACCCAAATAGCATGACTAAACGCCACTAGAAATGGAATGACTCGTGACCGAACAGGGCATCCCGCCACAGCGGGGCAACAATCTGGACCCGTGGTACAGCCACTACGCGCAGCGCACCAGCGGCCTGGCCGCCAGTGAGGTCCGAGCCCTGTTCGCCGTCGCCAGCCGCCCCGAGGTGGTCTCCCTGGCCGGCGGCATGCCCTACGTCGCCGCGCTGCCCGAGGACCTCGTCGTGGGCGCGATGGACCGCGTCATGCGCGAGCAGGGCCCTGTCGCCCTGCAATACGGCTCCGGCCAGGGCGTACCCGCGCTGCGGGAGCAGATCCTCGACGTGATGGCCCTGGAGGGCATCAGCGGCAGCGCCGACGACGTCGTCGTCACGACGGGCTCGCAGCACGCGCTCGAGCTCTTCAGCAAGCTCTTCATCGACCCGGGGGATGTCGTCCTCGCCGAGGGGCCGAGCTACGTCACCGCGATGGTGATCTTCCGGTCGTACCAGGCCGAGGTGGACCACGTGCCGATGGACGAGCACGGACTCATCCCGGAGGCGCTCCGCGAGCACATCGCGCGCCTGAAGGCCGCGGGGCGTCGCGTGAAGTTCCTGTACACGGTGCCGACCTTCCACAACCCGGCCGGTGTGACGCTCTCCTGGGAGCGGCGCCTCGAGATCCTCGAGATCGCGCGGGCGAACGACATCCTGGTGCTCGAGGACAACCCGTACGGCCTCCTCTACTTCGGAGAGCGCCCGCCGGCGGCGATGCGCTCGGTCGAGAAGGAGGGCGTCGTCTACCTCGGCACGTTCTCGAAGACGCTCGCTCCCGGCTTCCGGGTGGGCTGGGCTCTCGCGCCGCACGCCATCCGCGAGAAGCTCATCCTCGCGAACGAGGCCGCCGTGCTGAGCCCGAGCTCGTTCAGTCAGCTGGTGATCTCGGAGTACCTGCGCGACGCCGACTGGAAAGGTCAGATCGACACCTTCCGCGGGGTGTACCGGGAGCGCAAGGAGGCGATGATCTCCGCGCTCGAGGAGCACCTGCCCGAGCTCAGCTGGACGAACCCCAACGGCGGCTTCTACGTCTGGCTGACCCTGCCGTCGCATCTCGACTCCAAGGCGATGCTCCCGCGTGCGGTCACCGAACTCGTCGCCTACACGCCCGGCACCGCCTTCTACGCGGACGGGTCGGGTTCCCAGAACATCCGCCTCTCGTTCTGCTATCCCACGCCGGAGAACATCCGGGTCGGGATCCGCCGCCTCGCCAATGTGATCAACGGCGAGCAGGACCTGCTCGACACCTTCGCCGGCACCGGCCCGCTCACCGCAGCGCGCACCAACCGGACCAGCGCCAACCCGCCGACCGACCTGCGCTGAGCGCACGCTCCACAAGAAAGAGCTGATCATGGCAGAAAAAGAAGCCTCCGAAGCCCTGGAGATCGTCGTGCTCGCCGGCGGGATCTCGCACGAACGGGACATCTCGCTGCGGAGCGGCCGCCGTGTCGCCGACGGCCTGAACTCGCTGGGCCACCGCGTGAGCGTCCGCGAGCCCGACAGCGCCCTGCTCGGATTCCTGACCGAGACGCGTCCCGATGTCGTCTGGCCCGCGCTGCACGGCGCCAGCGGTGAGGACGGTGCCCTGCGGGCGCTGCTCGAACTCACCGGCATCCCGTTCGTCGGCTCGCGCACCGACGCCGCCCGTCTCGCGTGGTCTAAGCCGACCGCGAAGACGGTGGTCGCCCGCGCCGGCGTTGCGACCCCTGACGCGGTCACGCTGCCCAAGGAGACGTTCCGCGAGCTCGGCGCCAACAGCGTCCTGGCGACGATCATCGACGGGCTCGGGATGCCGGTGGTCGTCAAGCCGGCGCAGGGAGGCTCGGCGCAGGGCGTCACCATCGTGACCGCCGCCGAGGAGCTGCCCCGGGCGATGGTCGATGCGTACACCTACTCCGAGGTCGCGCTCATCGAGCGCAAGGTCGAGGGTGTGGAGGTCTCGGTCGCCGTGATCGACACCGGCGACGGCGCCGAGGCGCTCCCCGCCGTCGAGATCGAGCCGGTCGACGGCGAGTACACCTTCGACGCCCGGTACAACGCGGGGGAGACCCGCTTCTACGTGCCGGCGCGCCTGTCCCCGGAGGTCGCAGCGGCCGTCGCGCAGGCCGCGTCCACCGCCCATACGGCGCTGGGCCTGCGGCATCTCTCCCGCATCGACCTGATCGTCGACGACGCGGGGGTGCCGTGGTTCCTGGAGGCCAACGTGCTCCCCGGGCTGACGGAGACCTCCATCATGCCGCAGGCGATCGCGGCGTCCGGCCGGGACCTCGGCGACGTCTACGCCGCCCTCGCGGTGGCGGCGATCGCCGAGGGGTAGCCTCCCGGATACATCCTCCGGGGATCGGCCGGCCCGCAGCGTCAGCTGTAGCTGGGCTGGCCGATCTCGTCGAGGATGCGGTTGAGGTCCTGGATCGTGGCGAAGTCGACCACGATCTGGCCCTTGCGCGCGCCGAGCGTGATCTTGACGCGCGTGTTCAGGCGGTCACCGAGCTTCTCGGCGATCTCGTCCAGGTGTCCGCGGTGCTTTCCCGGAGTGGCCTTCGAGCGCGCCGGCTTCGGGGACTTGCTGGCGACGGCCTCCGCGGCGCGCACCGAGAGGTCCTCGTTGACGATCTTGTCGGCGAGCTTGACCATCGCCTCTTCGCCCTCACCGAGGGAGAGGATGGCGCGCGCGTGCCCGGCACTGAGGACGCCGGCTGCCACCCGGCTCTGAACCGGGGCGGGGAGCTTCAGCAGACGGATCGTGTTGGTGATCTGGGGGCGGGAGCGTCCGATCCGGGTCGCCAGCTCGTCCTGTGTGATGCCGAAGTCGGCGAGGAGCTGCTGGTAGGCCGACGCCTCTTCGAGCGGGTTGAGCTGCGAGCGGTGGAGGTTCTCGAGCAGGGCGTCCCGGAGCATCGCGTCGTCCGCGGTGTCTTTGATGACCGCGGGGATATTGGCGAGCCCGAGCTCCTTGGTCGCGCGCAGGCGGCGCTCGCCCATGATGAGCTCGTACTTGTCGGTCTGTCCGGCGAGCGGGCGGACGACGATGGGCTGCAGGACGCCGACCTCGCGGATGCTGGCGACCAGCTCCTCGAGCGCCTCCTGGTCGAACTCGGTGCGCGGCTGCACGGGGTTCGGCACGATGTCGGCGGGGGAGAGGTAGGCCAGGCGGGCACCGGGCACCGCGACGAGCTCCTCCGCCGCGGCGGCATTGGAGTCGGGGAAGAACACGTCGACGGGGCGGGCCGACTGGTCGGACGTGGGGATGAGGGCGCCGATGCCGCGGCCCAGTCCGGTGCGCTTCGCTGCCATTAGCGGGGTACTCCTCTTCGTGCGATTTCGGCGGCCGCCTCGAGATACGAGAGCGAGCCGGACGAGTTGGCGTCGTAACTGATGACACTCTGGCCGTAGCTCGGCGCCTCCGAGATGCGGACCGAGCGCGGGATGATCGTGTCGAGCACCTCGTCGGGGAAGTGATCGCGCACGTCCGCGGCGACCTGGTGCGCGAGGTTGGTGCGCGAGTCGTACATCGTCAGCAGGATGGTCGAGACCCGGAGCTTGGGATTCAGGTGCCGTTCGATCAGCTGGATGTTCTTCAGCAGCTGGCTCAGGCCCTCCAGTGCGTAGTACTCGCACTGGATCGGGATGAGCACCTCGGTCGCCGCGACGAACGCGTTGATCGTGAGGAGACCCAGGGAGGGCGGGCAGTCGATCAGGACGTAGTCGATGTCATATTCGTCGAGGAAGCGCTTCAGGGCGCGCTCCAGGCGCTGCTCCCGCGCGACCATCGAGACGAGCTCGATCTCGGCGCCGGCGAGGTCGATCGTGGCGGGGATCACGAACAGCCCGTCGAACTCGGGGCTCTTCTGGATGACCTCCTCGAGCTCCTTGTCGTTGACGATCACGTCGTAGACGCTGGGAGTACCCTCGCGGTGCTCGACACTCAGCGCCGTCGAGGCGTTCCCCTGCGGATCGAGGTCGATCACAAGGACACGCGCACCCGACTTGGCCAGGGCAGCGGACAGGTTGACCACAGTCGTGGTCTTGCCGACACCACCCTTCTGGTTCGAGATGGTGAACACCCGTGTCCGCGAGGGGAGGGGAAGGGTTGTCGCTGCGATCGCTTGCCTCCTGCGCGCCAGGTCCTCGATCTCCCGAGCCAGGGGTGTCGATTCATCGAAGGCGGGCTTTTCCGCCTCGATGGACGGATCCTGATCCGGTTGTTTCACGTGAAACCTCGTCGCTCGATCTGGTGCGCGGCACCGGTCTGGTCGGGTCGGCGCGGGTCGATTGCGCCTACTTCCAACTCTAGCTTGCGCATCCGACGCGACCCTCGATCCGGGGGAGAAGTGGGGGAATCGGCGCCGATCGGGCGAGAGCTGGGTGTCGGTGAGCGGGATGTTTCACGTGAAACCCCCGGGATGCGCGCACGCGAGGGCTGGCTGAGGCGGACCCACGCACGACGGTCGCGGCACCAATGCCGGCCGCGGAGCGCTGCGAGGTCGGTTCTGCTAGCAAGCCTCTCGGGCACGAGCACACAGCCCAAGGTTTCACGTGAAACGTGATGCACTGAAGCGGATACATGCTGGTCGGCACTCTCGCATCGTCGTGTTGGGGGACTGGAGGAAAGGCCTGGCGACTATCATCCGCGCCTCTGCTTCACCCACCCATCCTCCGCCTGGCTCCGTCTCCGTGGTGACGGCAAGCTCCCGCTGATCTGAGTACCGACCTAACCGTGGCGACAGCCGGCTTCACGAGCAGCCGGATCTCGGGGGCTGACGCGGACCCGCGTGGGCCACCATGCAGCCGCGAGGTTTGTGGCGCCGTAGGGAAGCGGCTGACAGTAGCTCATGACATCGGAGCCACCCGCTGTGTCGCACCGACAGTCCCGGTCCCGCCTGCGAGGTACCCCTGGTTGCTCACATCTCGGAAGGTTTCACGTGAAACGAAAAGAGGGTTAGTGAAGGTGGCGGCCCTCCGCACGCTCGGCCTCACAACCGCCCGGGAAACGACCCTCGCAGACCCGAGTCTTCTGCCCACGTTTCACGTGAAACGTTAACCCCGTAGAGCGCACCCGACGTGGAGTGTGCCCTCCCGGCATGGTGATGCGACGGCGCTCAAGAGGCACCGTCGCCAGATGCCCTGTCAGGCCAGCATGGCCCGGGGAGGCAGTGGTCCGCGCGGGAGCCCGTGGCCTCGCGGGGGAGTGGGTGGCGATCTTCATGATCTCGCGGCCAGCAACCGTGGGGTCCGGGGGCTCATGCCCCGCCAGCACGGCACTTCGAGGCGAGCGGTTGTCGACAGGTCTCACCTGAAGGCGACAATGAGTCAGGGTCAACACGACACCGCCCTGAGCACCCGGCTTCCGGATGCTGCGAGACGTGAGCACGACATTGACACGTCCCGCCGAGCATCCACGCGCCGCCTGTCTGCGTCGCAGTACTAGTGCGCCAGACGCGCGTTCCGGCCCTTGGGGCTGGTCGAATCAGTCCATCCCTTTCCGATGAATTCGCCCCTCGCTGCCGACGGGGATCGGACCCAGGCGACATCGCACGACCATGTTCCACGTGAAACGCACGACCGGAGCGCGCGAGAGCCCTTCCGCGACGGGTCGAACACGGACGCTCCGAGAATGCGTCGAGCGGTCCAGAATGCGGATGCCGGAGACCCTGCTTCACGTGACACAGCGCCGATGCCCTATTTGGCAGAACCAGGGGAGGGCACACGCCAGTGCCCGATCAGGGAGGGGGAGTGATCACCGCGCGGGCGTGACACGATGGATTCATGCCGAGCGCCGTCACCCTGATCAGATCGTCCGCACTGAGTGATGTCGCGCAGTACGCGTACGCGGCGACCGCACCGAAAGACGCGCGACTCATCTTCCTCGCCGGCGCGTGTCCGCTCGAGTCCGATGGATCGACCGCCGCCGTGGGCGACTACGGGGGCCAGGCTGCGAAGTGCATCGAGACCATGACGACAGCTCTGCACGCGGCCGGTGCGACCTTAACCGATGTGATCAGCACCCGCGTGCTCGTCGCATCGACCCAACAGTCCGACCTCGTGACCGCGTGGGAGGTCGTTCGTGATGCGTTCGGCGATCACGATGTGCCGAGCACCCTGTTCGGAGTGACCGTCCTCGGCTACGACGATCAGCTCGTGGAGATCGAGACAATCGCGGCTGTCGTCGACTGACACCGGCCTCGACCCGGCCAGGTCGTCCGAGCCGAGAAATCGTCGAAAACGACCGATTTGAACGCCGAATCCGGCCGATCCCTCCCGCCGAAACGGAGCGGAGAATGGCTCCCACAGCGCCGAAGCACCCCACTTCCGCGCTGTCAGAGCCATTCTGCGCCTCGATCGCGAAGTCCGGCCGGACGGAAAATCGGCACGAATCGCCGAGAAATCCAGGAAATCGGAAGAGGACTCAGCGCACCGACGCGCGGATGACCCGGGTGACCTCGTCCAGCACACCCTCACCGAGCGTCTCGACGACGATGTCGTGCACTTTGTACTTGCGCATCTCCTTGGTCGCCGCATCCACCTCGGCCTGAGCGCCGGCGCCCTTCATGAGGACGAGCTCGCCGCCATCACGAACCAGGGGCGCGGTGAGGGGGAGGAGCTTGCGGAACGCGCTCACCGCGCGCGCCGTGACCTGATCGAGCGGAGCCGAGAGCTTGGCCTCTTCCGCTCGCGCGCGAACGACGGTCACGTTCGACAGGCCGAGCTCATCGACCTGCTCGTTGAGCCAGGCGATGCGGCGCTCCATCGGCTCGATCAGCACGAACGAGACGTCCGGGCGCGCGATCGCGAGCACCAGCCCGGGAAGTCCGGCGCCACTTCCGATGTCACCGACCACCCCGGGCCGCAGAAGCGGAGAGACGATGGCGCAGTTCAGGATGTGGCGGGACCACAGCCGAGGGAGCTCGAGCGGGCCGATGAGACCGCGCTCCTCACCCTGGGCCGCGAGGTTCCCAGTGAACGCTCGAGCAACATCCAGCCGGTCCCCGAACAGGACGGCTGCTGCGGGCGGCTCGGTTTCCAGCGTGTCCGTCACGGTCTCAGCTGAAAACTAGGCGGCGGTGATGACCGTGTGGCGGTCGCGACCCTCGCCGCGCGAGTTCGACACGAAGCCCCGCTCCGAGACGATGTCGTGGACGAGCTTGCGCTCGTAGGAGGACATCGGCGGCAGTGCCGCCTCCGCCGCACCCTCTTCGATCCGCGCGATGGCGCGGGCGACGAGCTGGCCGAGTTCGGCCTGGCGGGCATCGCGGGAGCCGGCGATGTCGAGGATGAGCCGCGAGAAGCCGCCGGTCTGGTTCTGGACCGCGAGACGGGTGAGCTCCTGCAGCGCGGCCACGGTGTCGGGCTTGGCGAGCAGCTGGAGGTTGGTGCCGTCCTCGGCGTTCACGGAGATGTAGGCGCGTCCGTTGCGGGCGTCGATGTCGATGTCGCCATCGATGTCGGCGATGTCGAGCAGCTCCTCGATGTAGTCGGCTGCGATGTCACCCTCACGGTCGAGTTCGCCGGCCGTCGGCTCCGCCGCGGTCGTGTCCGCCGCCTCGGTGTCCACGGCGGGCGCCTCGTCGGCGGGGGAGGTGGTCTCGGTCTGCACGTCGGTCATGGCTGTCCCTACTTCTTTCCGGCCTGCTTCTTGGCGCGGTTCTTGCTCACCGGCTGAACGCGCTGCGTGGTGATGGGCTTCTCCGGCTCCGACTCCTGCACGCTCAGGACGATCGAACCGTCCTGTGCGACGAGCTTGCCCTTCTTCGCGAGGCGAGCCTCACGCGCCTTGGCGGCGTCCGAACCGGGGGTCGGCATGTTGCGGATGACGAGGAACTGCTGGCCCATGGTCCAGATGTTCGAGGTCAGCCAGTAGAACATGACACCGAGCGGGAAGGCGAAGCCCGAGAAGAGGAAGACGAAGGGGAGCAGGTAGAGCAGGATGCGCTGCTGCTTGAACTGCGGGCTCGCCTTGGTCTCCGGCGACATGTTCTTGGAGACGATCTGGAGCTGCGTCAGGAACTGCGAACCCGTCATGAGCACGACCATCACGGCCGCGATGACCATGACGACGACCTGCGGCGGGTTGGCGTTCATCGCACCCTGGAAGCTCTGGTGCAGGGGAGCGACGCCGAACAGGCTCGCGTTTCCGAACTGCACGGCGAGCGTCTCGTTGAGCGGACCGACGCCGGCCTTGCCGCTCTGGGCGCCGTTGAGCACCTGGAAGAGGGAGAAGAAGATCGGCATCTGCAGCAGCAGGGGGAGGCAGGAGCTGAGCGGGTTCGTGCCCGTCTTCTTGTAGAGCTCCATGGTCTCGCGCGACATGGCCTCGCGGGAGAACTGGTCCTTCTTGCCCTTGTACTTGTCCTGGATCTTCTTGAGCTGCGGCGCCACCTCGAGCATGCGCCGCTGGTTCTTGATCTGGCGGACGAAGATGGGGATGAGGGCGGCACGGACCACGACGGTCAGTCCCACGATCGACAGCACCCAGGTGAGACCCGCGGCCGGGTCGAGCCCGATCTGCGAGAACAGCCAGTGGAAGGCGACCAGGATCAGCTCCACGACCCATTTGATGGGCCAGAGGATCGTACCGATGATGTCCATGTCTGCTTGCTAGGCCCTTCTCTGGCTAAAGCTGCTGCCGCCCGTGGCGACGACGAATCCGAACGGAGTGACCCGGTAGCGCTGGCGCTTCTTCACGGGGACGTCGTCGACCCCGCCCGCTGCCCACGGATGGCAGCGGATGATGCGGCGCACGCCGAGCACGCTCCCGACCACGACGCCGTGCTGCTGGATGGCCTGGAGTGCATAGGCCGAGCACGACGGGTAGTAGCGGCAGACGTCTCCGTAGAGCGGCGAGATGACCGCCCGGTACGCCCGCAGGATCAGCACGGCGACGTTCCGCGGAACGAGCAGAACTGCGGTGATCGCGGCGTACATGGACGGACGTTGCCCTTTTATCTGGTGGAGCTACGACGGACGTAGCGGCTGACGGCTCGGGTGAGCTCTTCGTGCAGGGTAGCCCACCGGGCCTCCGCAGAAGCTGGTAATGCTCTGATCACGATGTCCACTCCGCCCACCGTCCCGGCGCTCTCTCGGAGAGCCGGGAGCACCTCGTACGCAGCTGCCTTGAGGCGGCGGCGCACCAGGTTGCGGCGCACGGCGTTACCGACCGCCTTGCTCACGATAAAACCGAATCGCACCACGTCGGGGTCGGCGTTCGGACGGACGTACGCGATGGTGTTGTCCGCGGTGAAGCGGGCACCCTTGCGCACCGTCGCCCGGTAGTCCGCCCCCCGCGTGATGCGATTGGCTTTCGCGAGCACCGGCCGGTACTACGCCGAGAGCTTCTCGCGGCCCTTGGAGCGACGGGCCGAGAGGATGGCGCGGCCGGCACGCGTGCGCATGCGGAGGCGGAAGCCGTGGGTCTTGGCGCGCTTGCGGTTGTTCGGCTGGAACGTTCTCTTGCTCATAATCTCTATCTCCGTGGTGGTGTCTTCGCAGGCCGGTGCTGATGGATATCGCCAGCACGGGGAGGCCAGAAAAGTTTCAGGGCAGCCTGAACGGCTGAAGTCAACTGATTAAAACTACGGCCTATAAAGGACCGAGGTCAAACCGATCGAGTCAAATCCACTGATTATGCACGGGATTTGCAGGATCCGTCGCGGCGACGCGCCGTGGATCCGCGACGTATTCCAGGAGTCGAATTTGATCCACAACCTGTGGACAAGTTACCGTGAGGACCAAAGTTATCCCCAGCCTGACTCACAAAAGGCCGGAGATCACTACGGTATTGCAGACACATCAGTGGATAACTCTGTGAATACCCACCGACGGCACATCTGCTGCAGCCTGACTCGAGCCCTCCGGGGGACGAATCGTCTCCGTCGGGCGACGGCATCCACACGAAGAACGAAGACGGGGAACGATGGCAGGCGGCGAAGAGTCCATTTCTGCGGCATGGCAGTCCGTGCTGGGAAAGCTCGAGACGGACGACCGCATCACGCCGCAGCTCTACGGATTCCTCAGCCTGGTCGAGCCCAAGGGCATCATGGCCGGGACCTTCTATCTGGAGGTCCCGAACGAGTTCACCCGGGGCATGATCGAGCAGCGCAGCCGCGTCCCCCTCCTGAGCGCGATCGGCGCCCTGGACGAGGCTCTCGCGGTCAACACCTTCGCGATCGTGGTCAATCCCGAGATCCAGCAAGAGACGATGGCCGGCCCGGTCGAGCCGGAGCCCGCCCCCTACCTCGAGAACGCGTCGCCGATGGTGTCCCCTCCCACGGAGATCACGGCGCCCCCGCGCAACGGCGACACGCGCCTCAACTCCAAGTACAGCTTCGACAACTTCGTCATCGGCCAGTCGAACCGGTTCGCTCACGCGGCCGCCGTCGCTGTGGCCGAAGCGCCCGCCAAGGCGTACAACCCCCTCTTCATCTACGGGGACTCCGGACTCGGCAAGACGCACCTCCTCCACGCCATCGGGCACTACGCGATGAGCCTCTACCCCGGGATCCGCGTCCGGTACGTGTCAAGTGAGGAGTTCACGAACGACTTCATCAACTCGATCGCCAACAACCGCGGCTCCTCCTTCCAGGCGCGCTACCGCAACATCGACATCCTGCTGATCGACGACATCCAGTTCCTCCAGCGTGCGGTCGAGACGCAGGAGGCGTTCTTCCACACCTTCAACACCCTCCACGACCACAACAAGCAGGTGGTCATCACCAGCGACCTGCCGCCGAAGCACCTCACGGGCTTCGAGGACCGCATGCGGTCGCGCTTCGAGTGGGGCCTGATCACCGACGTGCAGGTGCCCGACCTCGAGACCCGCATCGCCATCCTGCGCAAGAAGGCGCAGAGCGAGAAGATCCAGGTGCCCGACGACATCCTCGAGTTCATGGCGTCGAAGGTGTCGAGCAACATCCGCGAGCTGGAGGGCACGCTCATCCGCGTCACCGCGTTCGCGAGCCTGAACCGCACGCCGGTCGATATGCCCCTCGTTCAGACCGTCCTGAAGGACCTGATCACGCTCGACGACGACAACGTGATCGCGCCGACGGACATCATCACCAACACCGCCGAGTACTTCAAGCTCAGCGTCGACGACCTCTACGGCTCGAGCCGGTCGCAGGCCGTGGCAACGGCTCGCCAGATCGCCATGTACCTGTGCCGGGAGCTCACGAACCTCTCGCTGCCCAAGATCGGCCAGCTGTTCGGCGGCCGCGACCACACCACGGTGATGTACGCCAACAAGAAGATCAGCGAACTCATGAAGGAGCGGCGCTCGATCTACAACCAGGTCACCGAGCTGACCAGCCGGATCAAGCAGAACCACCGCTACGGCAAGTAGCCCTCCGACGCGCGCCACACCGTCGTCTCCGGATCAGTTATCCACAATTTCATCCCCAGAGTGGGGAGAGATCGTTATTAACACGTGTGGATAACTTGTGGAGAAGTTCCGGAAACTCCGCCGTTTAATGGGGACGAACGACCGGGCCCTGTGAAAAGCGCTTCGGAGCGCCCTCGGCTCCCCTGCTTGTGAACAAGCGGATTCCTCAGGTCATCAACAGGGGCGACCCCCGCGCTTCCCTGTCATTTCCTGGTCTCAACAGAGTTATCCACAGTTTCCACAGCGGTTAACACGATTAATGATTAACTCTTCTCAGTTAAGGCCGGTCGACAACCTCAAGCGCTGGACCGAATGACAAACTCCTCGCCTAGAGGGCAAGCGCTAGGATTCTTTCGATCCGTATCCGTCAGCTGGCAGGGGTGTCTTCGTGAAGTTCCAAGCAAACCGGGATGTCTTCAGCGAGGCCGTCTCCTTCGCCGTGAAGCTCCTTCCGCAGCGGACGACACTGCCAATCCTCAGCGGCGTTCTCATCGAGACCACCGACACGGGCCTCCAGCTCTCCTCCTTCGACTACGAGGTCTCCGCTCAGACGCAGATCCCTGCCGAGGTCGAGGAACCGGGTCGCGTCCTCGTCTCCGGACGACTCCTGGCTGAGATCGCCTCGAAGCTCCCGAACGCACCCGTGCAGTTCTCGACCGACGAGTCCAAGATCAGCGTGCGCGCCGGATCCGCGAACTTCACGCTGCTCTCCATGCCCGTCGAGGAATACCCGAGCATCCCCCAGGTCAGCGGGGAGGCGGGCCTCGTTCCGGCCGAGGAGTTCGCGGAGGCCGTCGCGCAGGTCGGTGTCGCCGCCTCCCGCGACGACGTGACGCCGGTCATCACGGGTGTGCAGCTCGAGGTCGGCGACAACACGCTCGGCCTCGTGGCCACCGACCGGTACCGCGTCGCCGTCCGCCAGATCGACTGGGATAACGGCACCACCTCGGGCGAGACGCAGACCGCGCTCGTCCCCGCCCGCACCCTCACCGAGATCGGTAAGACCTTCGGTCACAGCGGCACTGTCTCGGTCTCGATCACCAACCGCGACGACCGTGAGCTCATCGCGTTCACGGCCGACAAGAAGACCGTGACCTCGCTCCTGATCAAGGGAAACTTCCCGCCCGTGCGCCGGCTCTTCCCCGAGCAGGTCGACAACTACGCGGTGCTGAACACCGCGGAGCTCATCGAGGCGACCCGTCGCGTCGCCCTCGTGCTGGAGCGCGAGGCCGCGCTCCGCTACACCTTCACCGCCGACGGACTGACGCTGGAAGCGATCGGCTCCGAGCAGGCTCAAGCATCCGAGAGCATCGACGCTCTCCTCACAGGCCAGGAGACCGTGGTTTCATTGAAGCCGCAGTTCCTGCTCGATGGTCTCGGTGCCGTGCACTCCGAATTCGTGCGCATCTCTTTCACCAAGACCGAGAACCCCAACAAACCGGGACCTGTGCTCATCACGAGCCAGACGTCCAAGGACCAGGCGGGCTCGGACTCCTACAAGTACCTGCTGCAGCCCAACCTGCTCCTGCGCTAGGACACGGTCCCACTCCACGAGAGAAGAAGGACAATCATGCACATCGGCCTCATCGGTCTCGGACGCATGGGCAACAACATGCGTGCCCGCCTCGAGAAGAACGACATCGAGGTCACCGGCTACGACACCAACCCCGAGGTGTCGGATGTCGCCACCCTGGCCGACCTGGTCGCCGCGCTCCCCGCGCCGCGCACGGTCTGGGTCATGGTGCCGGCCGGCGAGATCACCGATAACGTCATCCGCGACCTGGAGCCGCTGCTGGAGAAGGGCGACCTCGTCATCGACGGCGGCAACTCCCGCTTCACCGAGGACTTCACGCACGCCGAACTTCTCGCCCCCAAGGGAATCGACTTCATGGACGCCGGCGTCTCCGGCGGCATCTGGGGCCTCGAGAACGGCTACGGCCTGATGGTCGGCGGCAGCAAGGAGCAGGTCGAGCGGGTCATGCCGGTGTTCGACGCGCTCCGTCCGGAGGGTCCGCGCGAAGAGGGCTTCGTCCACGTCGGCGACGTCGGTGCCGGCCACTACGCGAAGATGGTGCACAACGGCATCGAGTACGCGCTGATGCAGGCGTACGCCGAGGGCTACGAGCTGCTGGACACGCGTAAGGACATCATCCACGACGTCACAGGCACCTTCAAGGCGTGGCAGCGCGGAACCGTCGTGCGCTCCTGGCTGCTCGACCTCCTGGTGCGCGCGCTCGAGCAGGACCCGGAGTTCGAGCACATCGAGGGCTTCGTGCAGGACTCGGGCGAGGGCCGTTGGACCGTGGAGGAGGCGCTCAACAACGCCGTCCCCGTGCCGACGATCAGCGCCTCGATCTTCGCCCGCTTCGTCTCCCGTCAGACGGACTCGCCCGCCATGAAGGCCGTCGCCGCGCTGCGCAACCAGTTCGGCGGCCACGCGGTGAAGGCCGTCGACTGACGAGCTAACCCTCTGTGCGAGTTACACATCTCTCCCTGACCGACTTCCGCAACTACCGCACCGCGGAGGTGCCGTTCGCGGCCGGCGCGAATCTCTTCGTCGGCCGCAACGGCCAGGGAAAGACGAATCTGGTCGAGTCGCTCGGCTACCTGAGCACCCTCGGGTCGCATCGGGTGTCGAGCGACCAGGCCATGATCCGCAAGGGGGCGGACGCCGCGATCGTCCGCTCCCGGATCCAGCACGAGGGACGCGAACTCCTCGTGGAGGTGCAGCTCAACCGGAGTTCCCCCAACCGCGCGCAGGTCAACCGCGGCGCGATCAAGCCGCGTGAGCTGCCGCGCTACTTCTCGAGCGTGCTCTTCGCTCCCGAGGACCTCGCGCTCGTCCGGGGCGAGCCGGGGATCCGGCGCCGGTTCCTCGACCAGCTGCTGATTCAGCGCAACCCGCGGTACGCCGCGGTGATCGCCGACTACGAGCGCGTGCTCAAGCAGCGCAACACCCTGCTGAAGTCGGCCAGGGCCTCCCGGATCAAGGCCGACCAGCTCGGAACGCTCGACATCTGGGACGACCGGCTGGTCGCGCTCGGCTCGGAGCTGATCGACGCGCGGCTCGATCTGGTGGCGCGGCTGAGCGACCCGCTCGTCGCCGCCTATCGCTCCGTCGCCGGCGACGACCACCACCCGCGCCTGCTGCCGCAGCTGACGATCCGCGGGGCGCACGTCGAGGACGACGACGACGACGAGGCGGAGCCCGTAACCGACTCGTCCGGTGTCGATACTCCGACCGTCTTCCGCCAGGGTCTCGCGGCCGTGCGCCCGAAGGAGCTCGAGCGCGGCCTGACCCTGGTCGGGCCGCACCGTGACGACCTGCTCTTCGAGCTCAACGGGCTGCCGGCCAAGGGGTATGCAAGCCATGGGGAATCGTGGTCGTTCGCCCTCGCCCTCAAACTGGCGTCGGCCGAGCTCCTGCGCCATGAGTCCAGCACCGGCGACCCCGTGCTCATCCTCGACGACGTCTTCGCCGAGCTGGATCAGGCGCGGAGGCGGATGCTTGCAACCGCCGTAGCCGGTTACGAGCAGGTGCTCATCACCGCCGCGGTCTACGACGATGTGCCTGCGGAACTGGCCGCCCACACCGTGCGGATCGAGGCGGGGGCGGTGGTGGAGGCCACGGATGCCTGAGCGCGCTGCCCTCAGCGAGGCGAGCATCGTCTACCTCCGGATGAAGGAGCTCTTCACCGGGTCCCCGTCGCGACGCCGCACCAGAGTCCGTCCCGACGAGGTCGGCGGGAGCAAGCCGTTCACCGCCGGGCGCGATCCGCGCGGGCTCGGCGAGGTGGTCGACGCCCTCGCGTCGCAGCTGGGCTGGACCTCCGCGCTCGCGCAGTCCGACCTCCTCGAGGGATGGCGCGAACTGGCCGGCGAGGAGACGGCGAAGCACGCCATCCCGGATGCCATCACCGACGGGGTCCTGGTCGTGCGCTGCGAGTCGACGGCATGGGCGACGCAGCTGCGCATGATGCGCTCCGAACTGCTCGTGCGCATCGGCGAGAGGTTTCCGGAGGCGGACATCCAGTCGATCCGCTTCCAAGGGCCGGACGCCCCCACCTGGAAACGCGGTCCCAGGTCGATTCCAGGGCGCGGCCCACGCGATACTTACGGCTGAGTGCACAAAAGAGGTAGACCGAGCGAAGAAAACGCGTCAGAAGGGCATTTTCCGCCATTTCTCCAGTCCGCTCTTGGTAGAATGGAGAGTCACTGTTGAGTGCGGTCAGGAGCCTAATTTCATATGACGACGGAACCGAACAGCGCCGAGACGGATCACGAGTACGGCGCGAATGAGATCCAGGTCCTCGAGGGTCTCGAAGCGGTCCGCAAGCGACCCGGAATGTACATCGGCTCCACCGGTCCACGAGGTCTCCACCACCTCGTCTACGAGATCGTCGACAACTCCGTCGACGAGGCGCTCGCGGGCCACGCCGACAACATCGAGGTGACCATCCTCCCCGACGGCGCCGTGCGCGTCATCGACAACGGCCGTGGCATCCCGGTCGACGAGCACCCCGTGCAGAAGAAGTCGACCGTGGAGGTCGTGCTCACGATCCTGCACGCCGGCGGCAAGTTCGGCGGCGGCGGGTACGCGGTCTCCGGCGGTCTGCACGGCGTCGGCAGCTCGGTCGTCAACGCGCTCTCGTCGCGACTCGACATCGAGGTCTACCGGCAGGGCTCGGTCTGGCGGCAGAGCTACCGCGACGGTGTGCCGCAGGCGCCGCTCGAGCAGGGCGAGGCATCGGACCGCACGGGCACGACGATCACCTTCTGGCCCAGTGCCGAGACGTTCGAGACCACGGTCTTCGACTACGACACGCTGCGCACCCGATTCCAGCAGATGGCGTTCCTGAACAAGGGACTCCGCATCGCGATCACCGACGAGCGCACCGACCTCGGCGAGGTCGAGCCCGTCGAAGGCGAGGTCGTCGACGGCGAGGTCGCCGAGGAGTTCACCCCGCGCAGCGAGGTGTTCCTCTACGAGCAGGGCCTCACGGACTACGTGCACTACCTCAACTCCGCCAAGAAGGCGGAGGTCGTGCACGACGAGATCATCTCGTTCGAGTCCGAGGACACCGAGCGCAAGATCGCGCTCGAGGTGGCCATGCAGTGGACCACGAGCTACAACGAGAGCGTCTTCACCTACGCGAACACGATCAACACGCACGAGGGAGGCACGCACGAGGAAGGCTTCCGCGCTGCGCTGACGACCCTCGTCAACAAGTACGCCCGCGAGAAGAACATCCTCAAGGAGAAGGACGACAACCTCTCCGGCGACGACGTGCGCGAGGGTCTGACGGCGGTCGTGTCCGTGAAGCTCTCCGAGCCGCAGTTCGAGGGTCAGACCAAGACCAAGCTCGGCAACACGGAAGCGAAGGCGTTCGTGCAGAAGGTCGTCGGCGACCAGCTGGGCGACTGGTTCGACCGCAACCCGAACCAGGCCAAGGACATCATCCGCAAGGCTCTCCAGGCCGCGACCGCTCGTCTCGCCGCCCGCAAGGCGCGCGAGACCGCACGGCGCAAGGGCCTCCTCGAGAGCGGCGGCATGCCCGGCAAGCTCAAGGACTGCCAGTCGAAGGACCCGACGGTGTCCGAGATCTTCATCGTCGAGGGCGACTCGGCCGGCGGCTCCGCCGTGCAGGGCCGCAACCCCGAGACGCAGGCGATCCTCCCGCTGCGCGGCAAGATCCTGAACGTCGAGAAGGCCCGCCTCGACCGCGCCCTCGCGAACAACGAGGTGCAGGCGATGATCACGGCGTTCGGCGCCGGCATCGGCGAGGACTTCAATCCCGAGAAGGCGCGGTACCACAAGATCGTGCTGATGGCCGACGCCGATGTCGACGGCCAGCACATCACCACGCTCCTGCTCACCCTGCTGTTCCGCTACATGCGCCCGCTGGTCGACCTCGGCTACGTGTACCTCGCGCAGCCGCCGCTCTACCGCCTCAAGTGGTCGAACGCCGAGCACGAGTACGTCTACTCGGACCGGGAGCGCGACGCGTACCTGGCCGAGGGCCTGGCCGCCGGCAAGCGCATCCCCAAGGACAACGGCGTGCAGCGCTACAAGGGTCTGGGCGAGATGGACTACAAGGAGCTGTGGGAGACCACCATGAACCCGGAGTCGCGCACGCTGCTTCAGGTGACGCTCGACGATGCGGCCGCGGCCGACGAGATCTTCGCCACGCTGATGGGCGAGGACGTCGAATCGCGCCGCTCGTTCATCCAGAAGAACGCGAAGGACGTGCGCTTCCTTGACATCTGATGAGACCGGAACCCCGGGAGAAGAGAACATCGTGACCGACGAAGAGACCGCCGCCGGCGCAGGCTTCGGCATCCACGGCCGCATCGACCAGGTCGATCTGCAGTCCGAGATGCAGCGCTCCTACCTCGACTACGCGATGAGCGTCATCGTGGGCCGTGCGCTCCCCGAGGTGCGCGACGGCCTGAAGCCGGTGCACCGCCGCGTGATCTACGCCATGTTCGACGGCGGCTACCGCCCCGACAAGGCGTTCTCGAAGTGCGCCCGTGTCGTCGGCGACGTGATGGGCCAGTTCCACCCGCACGGCGACTCGGCGATCTACGACGCGCTCGTGCGACTCGTGCAGCCGTGGAGCCTCCGCTACCCGCTCGCGCTCGGCCAGGGCAACTTCGGCTCGCCGGGCAACGACGGTGCCGCGGCCCCTCGGTACACCGAGACGAAGATGGCCCCGCTCGCCCTCGAGATGGTCCGCGACATCGACGAGGAGACCGTCGACTTCCAGGACAACTACGACGGTCGCACCCAGGAGCCGGCCGTGCTGCCGGCGCGGTTCCCGAACCTGCTGGTCAACGGCTCGGTCGGCATCGCGGTCGGCATGGCCACCAACATCCCCCCGCACAATCTCCGCGAGGTCGCGGACGGTGCGCTCTGGCACCTCGCCAACCCTGACGCATCTCGCGAGGAGCTCCTCGAGGAGCTCATCAAGCGGATCAAGGGCCCGGACTTCCCGACCGGTGCCCAGATCCTCGGCATCAAGGGCATCCAGGACACCTACCGCACCGGCCGCGGCTCCATCACGATGCGTGCCGTCGTCAGCATCGAGGAGATCCAGGGCCGCGTGTGTCTGGTCGTCACCGAACTGCCGTACCAGGTGAACCCGGACAACCTCGCGATCAAGATCGCCGAGCTCGTGAAGGACGGCCGTGTCGGCGGCATCGCCGACATCCGCGACGAGACCTCGGGCCGCACCGGTCAGCGCCTCGTCATCGTGCTCAAGCGCGACGCGGTCGCCAAGGTCGTGCTCAACAACCTGTACAAGCACACGCAGCTGCAGGAGAACTTCGGCGCGAACATGCTGGCGATCGTGGACAACGTCCCGCGCACGCTCGCGCTCGACGGCTTCATCACCGCGTGGGTCGATCACCAGATCGAGGTCATCGTCCGTCGCACCCGGTACCGGCTGCGCAAGAAGGAGGAGCGGGCGCACATCCTGCGCGGCTACCTCAAGGCGCTCGACGCGCTCGACGAGGTCATCGCCCTCATCCGCCGGTCGCCCACGGTCGACGACGCGCGCGAAGGCCTGAAGACGCTGCTCGACGTCGACGACATCCAGGCCGACGCGATCCTGACGATGCAGCTGCGCCGTCTCGCCGCCCTCGAGCGTCAGAAGATCATCGAGGAGCACGACCAGATCGAGCTCGAGATCGCCGAGCTCAAGGCGATCCTCGAGGACCCGGCGCGTCAGCGCTCGATCGTGAGCGAGGAGCTCACCGAGATCGTCGACCGCTTCGGCGACGACCGTCGTACCGAGATCATGTTCGGCTTCGACGGCGACATGAGCGTCGAGGACCTCATCCCCGAAGAGGAGATGGTGGTCACCGTCACCCGCGGCGGCTACATCAAGCGCACCCGCAGCGACAACTACCGTTCGCAGCACCGCGGCGGCAAGGGCGTCAAGGGTGCTCAGTTGCGCGGCGAGGACGTCGTCGACCACTTCTTCGTGACGACGACCCACCACTGGCTCCTCTTCTTCACGAACAAGGGACGCGTCTACCGCGCCAAGGCATACGAGGTGCAGGAGGCCGGCCGCGATGCGAAGGGTCAGCACGTCGCCAACCTGCTCGCGATGCAGCCGGACGAGGAGATCGCCGAGATCCTGGACATCCGGGACTACGAGGCCGCGAAGTACCTGGTGCTCGCGACCCGTGACGGCCTGATCAAGAAGACCGCGCTGAGCGAGTACGACACGAACCGCTCCGGCGGCATCATCGCGATCAAGCTCCGCGACGAGGACGAGCTCGTCTCGGCCCTGCTGGTGGAGGAGGACTCCGACCTGCTGCTCGTCTCGCGCAAGGGCATGTCCATCCGCTTCACCGCCAGCGACGAGGCGCTGCGTCCCATGGGCCGCTCGACCTCCGGTGTGATCGGGATGCACTTCCGCGGCGAGGACAGCCTGCTCGACGCGTCGGTCGTCTCCGACGAGGGCTACGTCTTCGTGGTGACCGAGGGAGGCTACGCGAAGCGCACCTCCGCCGACCAGTACCGCCTCCAGGGGCGCGGCGGTCTGGGCATCAAGGTGGCCAAGTTGAGCGACGATCGAGGCGACCTCGTGGGCGCTCTGATCGTGGATGAGGACGACGAGGTCTTGGTGGTTCTTGCCAGCGGCAAGGTGGTACGCTCTGCCGTGGCCGAGGTACCTGCCAAGGGCCGCGACACCATGGGTGTCGTCTTTGCACGTTTCGCCGAGACCGACAAGATCATCGCTCTGGCAAAGAACACCGAACGAAACCTCGATTCGCAGGATCCAGCGGATGACCAGCCTGATGGGTCAGAATCGGAGGCCGTCGGGAAGGAAGAGACCGTAGATGAGCAGTAGCGTCGCCGAGAAACTGGCCAAGAAGTCGTCGCGCCGGCCCGCATCCTCCAAGCAGGTGCGGCTCAAGCTGGTGTATATCGACTTCTGGTCGACCGTGAAGCTCTCGTTCCTCGCCGGCATCTGCCTTGCGATCATCGCGGTCGTCGGGACCTTCCTCATCTGGACGGTGCTCGACCGCACGGGCATCTTCGACCAGGTCAACAGCCTGGTCAAGGACATCTCCGGCGCCGGAGGCGGCGACCTGCGGGCCGTGCTCGGCCTCGGTCAGGTGATGGGCTTCTCGCTCGTGGTTGCCGTCCTCGACATCGTCGTGGTCACCGCTCTCGGCGCGGTCTTCGCGCTCCTCTACAACCTTTCCGTGAAGATCACCGGCGGCCTGCTCGTCGGCTTCACCAACAACTGACGGATCGAGCCCCGCTCGATTTCGTTTGCGGTGACAGATCAGGTACCCTCTAATCTGTTGCCCATTCGGGGATATAGCTCAGGCGGTTAGAGCGCTTCGCTGATAACGAAGAGGTCCGAGGTTCAAGTCCTCGTATCCCCACCATTCACCCTCCCGGGGCCTTAGCTCAGTTGGTAGAGCGCCTGCTTTGCAAGCAGGATGTCAGGAGTTCGAATCTCCTAGGCTCCACCCTCATCCGGCGGGATGATCGTCCGCGTCGGGAACGGACTCGAGTACGAGACGCTCGTCGTCACGCTGCCGAGCGTTCCGATCTTCCCGCTCACCTGCTCCAGGTGCCGCATCGACGTCGCCACGACCTTCAGGATGAAGCAGTCGTCCCCCGTGACATGATGTGCCTCCACCACCTCCGGCGTCTCGGCCAGGAGGTCGTGGAGCGGACCGTAGACGCTGCTCGGGTAGCGCAGCCGCAGGAACGCGAGGATGCCGTAGCCCAGGCGTTCGGGATCCACGAGTGCGCGGTATCCGCCGATGACGCCGACGTCCTCGAGGCGGCGTATCCGCTCCGCGACGGCGCTGCCGGACATGTGGACCGTGCGCGCGAGCTCGGCGATCGACTGGCGGCCGTCGCGCTGCAGCTCGGCGAGGAGCGCGCGGTCGACCGCGTCGGCAACGAATGGAGGATTCACGGCCATGCGCCGATTCTTCCACGAGAAGCGCGGTGGACGCTCGCGCATGCCGTGGATAATCTCTTCAGATCGCGGATCCGCTTCCCTAACGTGGTGTGCATGACCGAAACCTCAGAAGCATCCCGTCACTTCGCCGCCAAACTTCGCTTCGAGACCGACCCGTCCGATGTGCGTTCGGCGCAGGAGGCGGGCGACGCCTTCGTGCTGATCGACAGCCGCGGGGAGGAGGCCTGGCGGCAGGGACGCGCGGTCGGGGCCATTCACCTCCCGACGGCGCAGATCGCGGACCGCGCGATGTCGCTCGTACCGGCGGGGACGCCCGTGGTCGTCTACTGCTGGGGTCCGGGATGCAACGGGTCCACGAAGGCGGCCCTCGCCTTCAGCCTGCTCGGGTACGACGTGCGCGAGATGATCGGCGGCTTCGAGTACTGGGCACGCGAGGGGCTCCCGGTCGAGGACGACCACGGAGTCGTGACGCGCGACGCCGATCCTCTGACCGCTCCGGTCGACGGGGTCAGCTGCGCGTGCTGAGGCGCGCGTCGCGCGCTACTTGAGCAGCCGGGACAGCACTCGATCGGCCAGCGGCTTGCCACCGGTCTGACACGTGGGGCAGTACTGCAGGGTGGAGTCGGCGAAGATCACCTGACGGATGGTGTCACCGCACACCGGGCAGGCCTGCCCCGTGCGGCCGTGCACGCGGAGGCCGGACTTCTTCTCGCTCTTGAGCTCGGAGGCGGCGAGACCGTCCGCTCGCGCGAGCGCGTCGCGCAGCGTGGACTGGACGGCGTCGTAGAGACGGTCGAGCTCGTCGTCCGACATGGCCGCAGGCTTGAACGGCGACATCTTGGCGACGTGCAGGATCTCGTCCGAATAGGCGTTGCCGATGCCGGCGATCAGGGACTGGTTGCGCAGCACCCCCTTGATCTGCGCACGGCCCTGTTGCGCGAGGATCCCGGCGAAGACGTCCCGGGTGAAGGCGGGGTCGAATGGATCCGGTCCGAGCCGCGCGACACCGGGGACGTCCGCAGGGTCGTGCACCACGGAGATCGACAGACTCTTCTTGGTACCGGCCTCGGTGATGTCGAGACCGGTCCCGTCGTCGAGGACGAGCCGGGCGGCCAACGGTCCCTTGCCGGGCCGTCCGGTGGGCGGAGGCGGAGGCGCATCCCGCCAGCGGATCCAGCCCGCTCGCGCCAGGTGGAGGACGACGTGGAGGTCGCCGGCAGCGACGTCGAGGAACTTGCCGTGGCGCGAGACGCCGGCGATCGTCAGCCCGTGGAGCGCATCCACCGGGGGATCGAACGTCTTGAGGGCCGCGAACGCGACGACGCTCAGCCGGTCGATGACACGACCGGCCAGTCGCGCGTCGAGGTCGGCGGCGAGTGCTGTGACTTCCGGAAGTTCGGGCACCACCCCAGTCTGCCCTTCTCCTCCGACAACGGCAGTAGGGTGTCGGCATGGATATCAGGGTTGCGGCATACGGAGTCATCGTCGACAACGACCGCATCCTCCTCGCGCACTGGAACGAGGGAGGCCGATCCGGCTGGACGCTCCCGGGCGGAGGGATCGACCCGGGGGAGGACCCGATCGACGCCGTCGTGCGGGAGATCGCCGAAGAGACCGGCTACGCGGCGCAGGCAGAAGAGCTGCTGGGCATCGACTCGAAGATCGTCCCTGCCGAGCAGAGGTTCACACCGGACGCGGGACCGCTCCACGCGCTCCGCATCATCTACCGGGCGACCGTCACCGGCGGCAAGCTCACGAACGAGCTCGACGGCTCGACGGACGAAGCGGCCTGGTTCGCGCTGACGGGCATCCCGAACCGACGGGTCGACCTCGTCGACGTGGCGCTCGGGATGGCCGGGCTCCGCTGACGCACCGCCGGCGTCGCGCCCGCGTCAGAGCGTGACAACTTCGCGTCGTTCGCTCGGGATGATGATCCACATCGCGATGTAGGCGATGAACTGCGGCCCGGGCAACAGGCACGACACGAGGAAGAGCACGCGGACCGTGGTGGGCGTGAGCCCGAACCGCTGCGCCAGCCCGGCGCAGACCCCGCCGAGGACTCGACCCTGGAGTGGACGCTGGAGAATGTTCATGACTCCAGCCTCGCGTCCCGATGCCCGGCCCACCATCGGGGAAACCCCCCAATCCACCCCGGGGCGAACCCCGGGGTGGACTCTTCTCGTGGTCGGGGGGACTACTCCGCAGCGGGAGCAGTCGGCTCTTCGTCGGCGACCCACAGCTCGTCGTCGGCGCGGAACGTCTGCCAGACCGCATACAGCAGCCCGGCGGCCGCGACGACCCCGAGGCCGATCGCGATCACGGTGCCGGCACCCGGGCCGGACTTCTGCGGAGCGACCTGCACCTTGCGGGTGAGCTCCTTGCGCGCCTTGGTGAAGTCGCCGTTGAACGCCGCAGCGCGTGCAGCGCGGGCGTGGTCGACCACCGAGAGCGCGGTGCCGACGGCGGAGCCCACGGCGGGGATCACGTCGCCGACGAAGCGGTCGCGCGCGGCACCGGCCACGTGGCCGGCCGTCTGGGCGGCGGGACGCACGTAGGAGTCGTAGCCGTCACGGACGCGCGGTGCGATCTCCTCGCGGGTGTAGTAGGCGGCCTGCTTGCGGGCTTCCGCCGCAACGGCGTTCGCGTTCGCGAGCACCTCCTGCTGCTTGCCCCACAGCTCCTCCGCGCTGCTGCGCAGTCGCTTGAGCTCCTTCTTGCGCTTCCGTGTCAGGCTCATTCTGGACCTCCATTGCGTCGGAATAGCGAACCGTCTCCATCTTGCCACCGAAAGGGCTGGGGATGGACCGAGAGGTGAAGTCCTCTGCCGATAACCAGCTAACCCCCTGTGCAAGAATTGGACTCATGTCTAAGCACACCGCCGTCGCCACTCTCCACACCAACTACGGAGACATCAAGGTCAACCTCTTCGGCAACCACGCGCCGAAGACGGTGCGCAACTTCGTCGGCCTGGCGACCGGTGAGACCGAGTGGACCCACCCGGCCACCGGCGAGAAGACCACCACGCCGCTCTACGACGGCGTCATCTTCCACCGCATCATCCCAGGCTTCATGATCCAGGGCGGCGACCCGCTCGGTCAGGGAATCGGCGGCCCCGGCTACCAGTTCGACGACGAGATCAGCCCCGAGCTCGACTTCACCCAGCCGTACATGCTCGCAATGGCCAACGCCGGCATCCAGGGCGGCCACGGCACCAACGGCTCGCAGTTCTTCATCACCGTCGGCCCGACCACGTGGCTGCAGGGCAAGCACTCCATCTTCGGCGAGGTCGCCGACGACGCTTCGCGCAAGATCGTCGACAAGCTGGCCGAGGTCCCGACCGACGCACGCGACCGGCCGCTCGACGACGTCGTCATCGAGTCGGTCGAGATCGAGCAGGTCTGAGACCGGACGGGCGAGTCGGAAGGATGTCTCAGCCCGTCGACGCGCGAGCAAGCTATTGCTACCGCCACCCGGACCGGGTCAGCTACGTGCTGTGCCAGCGGTGCGGGCGCACGATCTGCGGTGAGTGCCAGACGCCCGCTGCGGTCGGATTCGTCTGCCCGGAGTGCATGGCCCAGCAGCGCGCGACCGCACCCAAGACCAAGCCGGCCTGGATCCCGCGCCTGACAGGTGCGGGCGCGCCCGTCGTCACGTACGCGATCATCGCGGTGTGCGTCGTCGTGTTCATCCTGCAGTCGCTGCCGTTCATCGGCGGACAGGTCACACAGGCGATCCAGTACGCCGGCGTGTACTCCGATCCGCGCGCCTTCGAGCCGTGGCGGATGCTGACGTCGGTGTTCGCGCACGCGAGCATCATCCACATCCTGCTCAACATGTACACGCTGTGGATCTTCGGCAGCATCCTCGAGCCGATGCTCGGGCGTCTGCGGTTCCTCGGCCTGTTCCTCATCAGCGGGTTCGCCGGATCGGTGGGCGTTCTGCTCCTGGGCAACCCGCTCCAGCCGGTGGTCGGCGCCTCCGGTGCCATCTTCGGCATGTTCGGCGCATTCTTCATCATCCAACGACGCCTGGGCGGCAACGCGACGCAGATCCTGGTGCTGGTCGCCCTGAACATCGGTATCGGATTCCTCCCGGGCCTCAACATCGCCTGGCAGGCGCACGTCGGCGGCCTGATCGGCGGCGTGCTGGTGGGGCTGATCTACGTGGAGACCCGCACGGCGTCGCGGCGCGCCCTCCAGCTCCCGCTCATCATCGTGCTGAGCGTCCTGCTGATCGCGCTGAGCCTCATCCGCTTCCTCTGAGCGGCTCTCCCAGGCGCCCGCACGACGTGGATAAGTTATCCACAGGGTTGTTAACAGTGGGGATAATTACACACGTGTAACTCTCCACAGGCTTATTAACACTGGGGAGAACCGCCCTCGGGGAGTTCTCCTCAGTGTGGATAAGCACCTGTGGACAACTGTGGAAACGGAAGAAGCCCGGTCCTCGACGGACCGGGCTTCTCGACGCGCAGCGTCAGTGACGGGGAGGGGCGTCAACGCCACCTGGTGGTCATGAGGAAGCCGATGAAGGCGATGCCGAAGCCGACGAGGATGTTCCAGGCGCCGAGGGCCGGGATCGGGTACTGGTTCTGGCTCACGTAGAACACGATGATCCAGACGAGCCCGAGCAGCATGAAGCCGAACATGACCGGCTTGAACCAGACGGGGTTGGGCGCTTCCTCTCCGGAGGCGGCTGCGGTCCGCTGGGTGCGCTCGGGCTTGATCTTCGACTTGCTGCGTGCCATAGCACCACAGTGTAGCGGGACCGGTCTGAGGGTTCCGCCAGCTTTTCCTCTTAGAATCTGTCATATGGCCGACCCGACCGAACCCGAGCTGCGACGCCCGCGCGGCGCCGACCGGCGCGAAGGCGGTGGCCGGAAGACGAAGAAGCCTCGCAAGCCCCCTCGAAGGCCGACCGTGGTCGGAGTGC
Organism: Leifsonia naganoensis; assembly: GCF_013410615.1. Taxonomy (NCBI): domain Bacteria; kingdom Bacillati; phylum Actinomycetota; class Actinomycetes; order Micrococcales; family Microbacteriaceae; genus Leifsonia; species Leifsonia naganoensis. The sequence continues at coordinate 1,721,924 of NZ_JACCHJ010000001.1, read as the reverse complement.
TCGGGGAGCTGCTCATCACCGCGGGCGTGCTCGTCCTGCTCTTCCTGGGCTGGCAGATGTGGTGGAACAACCTCGTCGTCGACAACCAGCAGAGCTCGGCGGCCGCGACCCAGAGCCAGAAGTGGATCGACGACGCGATCAAGGCACCTCGCCCGACGCCGACGCCGGACGAGAACGGTGTCACCGACATCCCCGTGATGGCGCAGCCGGCCGACTACCAGGCGTTCGCGGTCATCTACATCCCCCGCCTCGGCGCGGACTGGAAGCGGACGATCCGCCAGACCGTCGACGTGGAGAAGGTGCTCAACAGCTACACGGCCGGTGTCGGCCACTACGCGGACACGCAGATGCCCGGCCAGATCGGCAACTTCGCGGTGGCGGGGCACGACAGCGGCTGGGGCAACACGTTCATCGACCTCTCCAAGCTGCACATCGGCGACCACATCTACGTGCAGACGCAAGACGGCTGGTACACCTACACGTTCCGCAACTTCGAGTACGTGCAGCCGTCCGCCGTGCAGGTCCTCTTGCCGGTCCCGCGACAGCCCGAGGCGACGCCGACCGAGCGACTGATGACGATCACCACCTGCAATCCGCCCTTCGCTGCCGGTGAGCGACTCATCGCCTACAACGTCTTCGACAACTACGCCCCGCCGCAGGACGTGCCCAGCGAGCTCGCCGGCGTCCTGAACACGAGCCAGGGAGGCTGACATGTACGCAGCGCTGTGGCGCATCCTGCCCGGACCGGTCTGGGTGCGCATCATCATCGTGCTGGTCCTCGTGGCCGTCGTGCTGTTCGCACTCGTGACCTGGGTCTTCCCCTGGGTGGATTCGCTCTTGGGTCCGCAGGAAGGTACCGTGGGCCCGTGACCCGCGTACTCGTCATCGACAACTACGACAGCTTCGTCTACACGCTGAACGGCTACCTCCGGGAGCTCGGCGCGCAGACGGAGGTCGTGCGCAACGACGACATCGCGGTAGAGGACATCCCCGCCCGTCTCGCCGAGTTCGACGCGGTGCTGATCTCTCCCGGGCCGGGCAAGCCGGCCGACGCCGGTGTCTCGATCCCGGTGGTCGAGCAGGCGCTCGCGACCGGCCAGCCGCTGCTCGGCGTGTGCCTCGGGCACCAGGCGATCGCGGAGGCGTTCGGCGGCGTGGTCACCAACGCCGAAGAGCTGATGCACGGCAAGACCTCGCAGGTCGGCCACGACGACAGCACGCTCTTCGACGGCGTGCCCCAGCCCTTCACCGCGACGCGCTACCACTCGCTGGCGGTCGTCGACGGCACCCTCCCGGACGACCTTGTCGTCACGGCTCGCACACCCGGGGGCGTGATCATGGCTCTGCAGCACAGCGACGCACCGATCTACGGCGTGCAGTTCCACCCGGAGTCCGTGCTCACCGAGGGCGGCTACCGGATGCTGGGCAACTGGCTCGAGGTCGCCGGCCTCGCCGGCGCTGCCGAGGCGTCGCGCGCGCTGAACCCGCTCGTCAAGCTGGGCTGATCAGCCCGAGCAGTAGGTCAGGTCGACCGTCGATCCCTGCGGCACGTCGCCGGGCGCCACGGACTGCGTGTGCACCAGCGGGGCTCCGCTGTCCTGCGGGCAGGAGGGATCGGGTTTCGGGTTCGCGGTGAGACCCTGCTGCGACAGGATGCCGGTGGCCGCCTGGATCGTCTGCCCCGTCAGATCGGCGAGGGTGACCTTGCCGCTCGACACGGTGAGCGAGATCGGGTCGCCCTCGTGCGCCTTGCCGGTCGCATCGGGATCGGTCGAGATCACGATGTTGGCGGCGACGGAGGAGGAGTTCTCGGTCGTGACCGGGCCGACGGTGAGCCCGGCGGCCGTGATCGCCGCCTTGGCCGCGTCCAGATTCATGTTGTGGACGTCCGGGACGGCGACGGTCTTCTTGCCGGTCGAGACGTAGAGGTTGATCGTGTCACCCGTCGCGACGACGATGCCAGCGCCGGGGTCGCTGCGGATGATCTGGCCCTCGGGATAGGTCGCGCTCGTTTCGGTGGTCTGCGTCCACTTGAGCTTCATCTTCTCGAGGGTCGCCGTCGCCTCGTCGACCGTCTGGCCGGCCATGGTGGGCACGGTGCGCGACGTCTCGGGCATCGTGGTCGTGGGGGCGAGCCGCAGCACCCACGCGAGCACGGCGACGATCACCACCGCCATGACGGCGATGCCGGCCCAGATCCAGATGACCGGGGGACGGCGCTGCGTGCGCGTCATCGTCTGGTCCTCGGCGAGCTGGCGGAACGCCGCCTCCGGGCCGGAGACCGAGCTCGGCGGGGCGCCGAACAGGGTCTCGGAGAGCTCGTCGCTCTCCTTGTGGACCGGGACGCGGCCCGCGGCGGCCTCTTCGAGGTCGGCGCGGAATTCGGCGACGGTCTGGTAGCGCTCGAACCGGTCCTTGGTCAGTGCGCGTGCGACGACGACATCCATCGCCGGAGACACCTTGGGGTTGAGCGTGCTCGGCGCGACGGCCGCCTCGCTCACGTGCTGATAGGCCACCGCGACCGGGGTGTCCCCGCGGAAGGGCGGGCGGCCAGCCAGCATTTCGAACAGCACGACGCCGGTCGAGTACAGGTCGGTGCGCGCGTCGACCGACTCGCCCTTCGCCTGCTCGGGCGAGAAGTAGCTGGCCGTGCCGAGCACGGCGGTGGTCTGCGCGACGGTCGCCGAGGAGTCGCTGATCGCACGGGCGATGCCGAAGTCCATCACCTTGACCTGGCCGGTCTTGGTGATCATCACGTTGCCCGGCTTGATATCGCGGTGCACCACGCCCGCGCGGTGCGAGTACTCGAGGGCGGTCAGGATGCCCTCGGTGATCCGCACGGCCTCCGAGACCTCGAGCGGTCCCTTCTTGATGAGGTCCTTCAGCAGGATGCCGTCGACGAACTCCATCACGATGAAGGGCAGCTGCGCCTCGTGGCCGTTCGGCTCGCGCACCGTCTCTTCGCCCGCGTCGAACACACGGACGATGGTCGGGTGCGCCATGCGCGCGGCCGCCTGGGCCTCCTGGCGGAACCGTGTTCGGAACGCCGGGTCGGTGGCCAGAGAAGGCTTCAGCAGCTTGATCGCGACCGTGCGGCCGAGCCGTGTGTCGGTTCCGCGGTGCACGTCCGACATGCCGCCGCGCCCCACCAGCTCGCCCAGCTGATATCGGCCTGCGAGCAGGCGGCTATCTGGGCTCAAAGCGGACTCCTTCTCGGGCGGTGGCTGTCGGATAGTGTATCGGGCTGTTTCTGAAGATCTCCCTCGTGCGGGGGCCAGGCGTACCGGGTGGGACGAACCGGGGTCAGCCGTTTCCGCTCGCGCCTCCGGTGCCGCCCTGCGCCGGCGGGGTGCTCGACGAGATCACGTAGTCGACCGTGGGTGACTGGCCCGACTCCACGGACTCGCCGCAGAAGATCGTGTACGAGAGCTTGTACGTGCCGGCTGCGGTCGGAGCCCACACGGTGGTGTTGCCGGACGTCGGAGTCTGCTGGGCGCCGTTCACATAGAGCGCGCGGCCGACCAGGTTCTGACCGGCCGGGCAGCCCGCCGAGCCGAAGGTGACGGTGATCTGCGTGGCCGGGTCGGCCAGCTGCTGCGGCGACGCCGGGTTGGCAGACACGGTGTCGGTGGGCGTCGGGATGGCGGCGACGTCACCGTAGACCTGGACCGTCACGGTCGAGCCCTTCGGGACCGGACCGGTCGGGTTCACGCGGTAGACCGTGTTGACCGCATCCTTCGACGTGGCCGGCGAGCCGGTCTGCACGTCGGCGACCATGCCGAGGCCCTGGAGCATCTGGCGCGCTTCATCGGCCGTCTTGCCGAGGAACTCGCTCTCGGTGATCTGCGCGGTGTTGGCGGTCGGAGTCGGGGTCGGTGTCGTCGGCTTGGGCGTCGGCGTCTGGCTCGTGGTGGTCGTCGCCGTCGGCTTGGTGCCACTCGGCTGAGCGACCAGCGCGATGATGGTGCCGATCAGCACCAGCGCGAGCAGCGCGATCAGGGCGATGAGCGGCCAGGTCCACGGGCTGCGCTTCTTCTCCTCGACCGGCTCCTCCGGCGTCTCGTCCGCAGCCTGGGCGGCGGTCGCGGACGGCAGCACGGTGGTGGCCTGCGTCGGCGAGCCTCCCGGAGACGGCATGAGCATGGTCGCGGCGTCCGTCGCGGCGGCACCGCCGAGGATGGCCGGGACCGACGCGGCCGCGGCGCGGACGTCGCCGCGGCGCAGTGCCTGAGCCGCACGCGCAAGGTGGGCCGCGGACGCCGGACGGTCGGCCGGGTTCTTGGCGATGCAGGCGAAGACGAGGTTGCGCACGGGCTCGGCGACCGTGGCAGGGAGCTCGGGCGGGGCCTCGTTGATCTGGGCCATCGCGATGGCGACCTGCGACTCGCCCGTGAAGGGGCGGCGTCCGGCGAGGCACTCGTATGCGACGATGCCGAGCGAGTAGATGTCGGTCGTGGGCGACGCGGGGTGGCCCGACGCCTGCTCCGGCGAGAGGTACTGCACGGTGCCCATGACCTGGCCGGTGGCGGTCAGCGGCACCTGGTCGGCGATGCGGGCGATGCCGAAGTCCGTGATCTTCACGCGGCCGTCCGGCGTGATCAGCAGGTTGCCCGGCTTGATGTCGCGGTGCACGAGACCGGCCGCGTGCGCGGCGTGCAGGGCGGCGGCGGTCTGCGCGACGATGTCGAGCGTGCGGTCGGTGCTGAGCACGTGCTCCCGCTCGAGGATGCTCGAGAGCGCCTCGCCGGGGACGAGCTCCATGACGAGGAAGGCGCTGCCCTCCTCCTCGCCGTAGTCGTAGACGTTCGCGATGCCCTCGTGGTTGACGAGCGCGGCGTGGCGGGCCTCGGCGCGGAAGCGCTCGAGGAACCCGGGGTCGCCGAGGTACTCGTCCTTGAGGATCTTGATCGCGACCGTGCGGCCGATCACGAGGTCCGTGGCCTGCCACACCTCGCCCATGCCGCCGATCGCTATGCGCGACTGCAGCTCGTAACGTCCTCCGAAGGTGAGCCCTGCTGTGGGTCTCATTTATTCAGCACCGCCTCTAGTACTTTCTTCGCGATCGGCGCGGCGATGGAGTTACCCGTGCCGCTCTGACCTCGTCCACCGCCATTTTCAACGACTACTGCCACAGCGAACTGAGGATCGTTCGCCGGCGCGAAACCCGTGAACCAGAGCGTGTACGGCTCATCGTCGCCGTTCTGCGCCGTCCCCGTCTTCCCGCCGACCTGGACCCCACCTATTCTTGCATTGCTGGCCACGCCTTCATTGACGCCGTCGACCATCATCTGCTTGATCGTGTCGGCGTTCTCCTGGCTCATCGGCTCCGACAGCTGCTTCGCCTGGAAGCTCTCGATCGTCTGCAGATCGGACGAGCGGATGGAGTCCACCAGGTTGGGGTACATCAGCTTGCCGCCGTTCGCCACCGCGGCCGACACCATCGCCATCTGCAGCGGCGACGCCTTGTCGTCCTTCTGCCCGAAAGAGCCGAGTGCGCGGTACGCGTCGTTCTCGTAGAGCGGGTACACGCTCTTCTCGACCGGGATCGGGATCTTCAGGGCCTGGTTGAAGCCGAACTTGTCGGCCTGGTCCTTGATCACCTGCGGGTCCAGCTGCATCCCGAGCTCGGCGAACGGGATGTTGCACGAGAGGATCTGCGCGGTCGCGATCGACACGGTGTCGCCCGAGCCGCACGTGGTCAGCGAGTCGTTCTTGACCACGGTGGGGGAGTCGGGGAGCTGGAGGCTCGACGGGTTGGGCAGCTGGCTGTCCTTGGTGTACTTGCCGGTGCCGAAGGCGGTCGCGCTCATGACCGGCTTGAAGGTGGACCCGGGCGGGTTCAGGTTTCCGCCGATGGTGCGGTTGATCAGGGGATCGCCGGACGCGTCGAGCAGCTGCTGATACGTGTCGTTGACGGCCGCCGTGTCGTGGGACGCGAGCACATTGGGGTCGTAGTTCGGCTTGGACACCATGGCGAGGATGCGGCCGGTCTTGGGCTCCAGCAGCACGACGGCGCCCTGGTAGTCGCCGAGGGCGTCCCACGCGGCCTGCTGGGCGACCGGGTCGATGGTCGTCTCCACCGTCGCGCCCTGCGGGTTCTTGCCCGTGAGGATCGAGTTGATGCGGTCGAAGAACTGCGAGTTGGAGGTGCCGCTGAGCTGCTGGTCGAGCGCGCCCTCCAGCCCCGTGGCCTCGCCGTTTATCGGGTAGAAGCCGGTGACGGCCGAGTAGAGCGGGCCGTTGCTGTAGACGCGCTGCCACTTGTAGACGTCGTCGGAGGGGACGGACTGGGCGATGGGCTGTCCGGCGACCAGGATCGCGCCGCGCTGGGCGGCGTAGCTGTCGTTGCGGGCACGGGTGTTGCGCGCGTCCGCCGAGAGCGAGTCCGCCTGGAAGACGGTGAGGATCGACGTCGACACCAGCAGGGCGACGAACATCGCCAGGACGATCGTGCTGACGCGCTTGATCTCGCGGTTCATGGGCTAGCTCACCACCAGACGGGGCTGATTGCGGACCGTGTCCGACAGGCGTAGCAGCAGCGCGACGATGATCCAGTTGGCCACCAGCGACGAGCCGCCGGCGGCGAGGAACGGCGTGGTCAGACCGGTCAGCGGGATGACGCGGGTGACGCCGCCGATCACGATGAAGCACTGCAGGCCGACCGTGAACGCGAGGCCCACGGCGAGCAGCTTGCCGAAGTCGTCCTGGCCGGCGAAGCCGATGCGGAGGCCGCGGGCGACGAAGACGAGGTAAAGGGCGAAGATCGCGAACAGGCCGGCGAGGCCGAGCTCTTCGCCCAGGCTCGCGATGATGTAGTCGCTCTGCGAGACCGGGGTGACCCACGGCTGGCCCTGGCCGAGTCCGGTGCCGATGAGGCCGCCGTGCGCCAGGCCGAAGAGCCCCTGCACCAGCTGGAAGCTGCCGCCGTCGGCGTCGTAGACCTTCTGCGCGAACGGGTTGAGCCAGTTCTCGAACCGGTCGTGCACATAGACGAGCACCTGGCTGGCGACGATCGCACCGCCGACGATGAGGAGCACGCCGAGGATGACCCAGCTGATGCGCGCCGTCGCGACGTACAGCATCACGAGGAACAGGCCGAAGATGAGCAGACCGGTGCCGAGGTCGCGCTGGAACACGATCACGGCCATCGACATCAGCCAGACGATGAGGATGGGGCCGAGGTCCCTGGCGCGCGGGAAGCGGATCCCGAGGATCTTCTTGCCGACCATGGAGAGCGAGTCGCGGGCCTGCACGAGGTAGCCGGCGAAGAAGATCGCGAGGCACAGCTTGGCGATCTCACCCGGCTGGAAGCTGAACGGGCCGATCCCGATCCAGACCCGCGCGCCATAGATCTCCTTGCCGATGCCGGGCAGCATCGGCAGCAGCAGGAGGATCAGGGCGGCGAAGCCGAAGATGTAGGTGTACCGCTGCAGCACGCGGTGGTTGCGGATGACGATGATGACCGCGAGCGCGCAGACGATCGCGATCGCCGTCCACGCGATCTGCTTGACGCCCGCGCTGTCCCAGCCGGCATCGCCGTAGTGGATGTCGATGCGGTAGATCTCGGCGATGCCGATGCCGGTGAGCACCGTGGCGATCGGCAGGAGGAACGGGTCGGCCTGCGGCGCCACGAAGCGGAGGGCGATGTGCATCCCGATCACCAGCGCCGAGAGCCCGGCGCCGAGGTAGACCAGGGTGAGGTCGACGTGGCCGATCGCTCCGAGCTGCACGAGCACGACCGCGGCCGCGTTGATCGCGCAGGCGATGAGGAGCAGGAAGAGCTCGAGGTTGCGGAGCTTGGCGGGCAGGCGCAGCCGCTTGACCGGCCCGGTGGCGGCCTTCGCCGTGGCTCTGGCGGTGGAGCGGGACTCCGCGACGCTACTGTTTGACGGCATCGCTCAACTGCTCCACGATCGATCGGGCCGCCGTGAGGTCGTCCGCGTTGATGGTCTGCTTCACCAGCTGCTTGTCGTAGGCCGGGAGGTCGTTCACGACGACGGGAGTCTCCTCGTAGACGTGCGAGAGGCTGATGGGGCCGAGGTCCTGCTGGACGCCCTGGAAGATGGCGACCTTGCCGGCGGAGGACGCCCCGACGAAGTAGCGCGACTGCGTCCACTGGTAGCCGATGAAAGCCGCTGCGACGATCGCCAGGACGAGGACGACGAGGCCCACCATCCACGTGACGCGGCGGCGGCGGGCGCGGCGGGCATCCTCCTCGATGAGCTCGTCGAGGTAGTCCTCCGACTGCGGCTCGAAGTGGGTGGGACCGGACGACGGGCGCACGGGGTGCAGGCGCAGGGTCGGCAGCCGCGACGCCCGGGTCGCGGGCTTGGGCTCGCCGAACTGGAGCGGGGCGGCGGCCGAGCCGACCGTCACCGGGTCCTTCACGACGTCGCCGGGTATGACGTCCGCGATGTCGAGGATGACCACGGTCACGTTGTCGGGGGCACCGGCGTCGAGGCTCTGCTTGAGGAGCTTCTCCGCGACCTGCTTCGGCGCGTCGCGCGTCGCCAGCGCGGCCTGGAGCTCGTCGTTCTTGACCACTCCGCTGAGGCCGTCGGAGCAGATCAGCCAGCGGTCGCCCGGCTTGGTGTCGAGCACCCAGGTGTCGATCTCGGGGGAGGCGTCCACGTCGCCCAGCACGCGCATCAGCACGGAGCGGCGCGGGTGGACCATCGCCTCCTCCTCGGTGATGCGGCCGCTGTCGACGAGCCGCTGCACGAAGGTGTGGTCGGTCGAGACCTGCTTGAGCTCGCCGTCGCGATAGAGGTAGATGCGGGAGTCGCCGATGTGGGCGAGCGCGATCTGGTCGCCGACGCGGATCATCGCGCTGACCGTGGTGCCCATCCCGGTGAGCTCGGGGTGCTCGAACACGGTCTCGGCGAGCAGCGAGTTCGCGGCGATCAGCGCGGACTGCAGCGCGAACTCGGCTTCCGTCGCCGATGCGTACTCGGTGTCCGCCTCGCGGATGCGGTTGACCGCGATGGCGCTGGCGACGTCCCCTCCCGCGTGGCCGCCCATCCCGTCGGCGACGACGAACAGCCCGTGACCCGCGTAGCCGGAGTCCTGGTTGTTCGATCGGATCTTGCCGACGTGCGAGAGCGCCGCCGCTCGGTTGGAGTTCGCCACGGCTACCGTCGCAGCTCGAAGGTGGTCGTCCCGATCTTGATCGGGGTGTCGAGCGGGACCTGGGTCGGGACGGTGACCCGGCGGCCGTCGAGGAACGTGCCGTTGGTGGAGTCCAGATCCTGGATCATCCACTCGTCGTTCCAGAGGAGCAGCCGGGCGTGGTGGGTGGAGGTGTAGTCGTCGCGGATGACCAGTCCGGACTCGCTGGAGCGGCCGATCGTGATGGGGTCGCGGCCGAGGGAGAGCTCGGTGCCGGCGCGCGGGCCGGACGTGATGACGAGACGGTGCGCGGTCTGCACGCTGGCCTTCGTGCCCCCGGTGACGGTGTTCGCACCGGAGGGGAGGCTGGAGACGGGGGCGTGGCGCTGCACCGGCTCGGTGACGGCGGCCGCGGCGGCTGCACCTACCGGGGGAGCGGGCGCGGCGGAGGCCGGGAACGGCGAGAGGGGCGCCGCCGCCGCCTGGGCCTCGGGGAGCTTGCGGACGCGTTGCCCGAACAGGTCGGTGCGCAGCGCGTAGACGATGCCGAAGACGAACAGCCAGAGCAGCAGCAGGAAGCCGAACCGCAGGACCAGCAGCGTCAGCTCGCTCGGGTTCACGAGGTGCTCCAGAAGTTGCCGGCGTCGTGGCGGCGGGTCGCGTCGTCGACGGGCGCCTGCGGTCGGCTCGGCGCGGCCTGCGGCAGCACGCGGAACACGATGCGGGTGCGGCCGATGGTCACGACCGACTCCGGCTCGAGGATGCCCTTGCGCACGGGCTCGCCGTTGAGCTTGGAGCCGTTCGTCGAGCCGAGGTCCTCGACCTGGGCGCGGTGACCGTCCCAGGTGATCATCACGTGGCGGCGCGAGATGCCCGTGTCGTCGACGGTGATGTCGGCGTCGCCACCGCGGCCGACGACCGTGCGGGCGCGCGTGATCGGGTAGTGGGTGCCGTTGATGTCGAGCACCGGGGTCCAGGCGACGTCGCCCTTCACGTTCTCGGAGTCGACCTGCAGCATCCCCACCGAGATGTCCGTGTCCTGCGCCAACTCGATCGAGATGCCGCCGGCGAACTGGTAGTGCTGGGTCGTCGCGTGCTTCTGCACGAAGCTGATGAGCTCGTCCGTCAGCGCGGCGCCCATGGAATGCATGCGCTGATAGTCGGCGGGCGACATCCGCAGCACGAAACGGTTGGGCGCGAGCACCCGGTCACGGGCCACGACGGCGGCCTTCGTGTCGAGCTCCTTGCGCAGCGCGCTCGTGAGTTCGACCGGCTGCAGACCGGAACGGAAGGTCTTCGCGAACGCGCCATTGACAGCGCGCTCGAGCCCCCGCTCGAAGTTGTCCAGTATGCCCACAGTCTCCCGCTCCCGGCTCGCCAGCTACATGCATGTTAGTCGGAACCCTTGCGAAGAGGCCTCCCGGCGCCTGACCGTCCGGTGAAGATACACCCCGAGATGCAGGCGCGCGAGCCCTTCGGCCACGGTGCACCCGCCGGCGGAGCGCCCCGGATTCGTGGTCGGGACGGCTGCCGTGTTAGTCTTCCTTGGTTCGCGCGAGTGGCGGAATTGGCAGACGCGCTGGCTTCAGGTGCCAGTGCTCGAAAGGGCGTGGGGGTTCAAGTCCCCCCTCGCGCACGAACGAAGGGCCGGTACGACGGAAACGTCAGACCGGCCCTTCTTGTATCTCGCTGCGGCGTGTCGGAGGCCGAGGCCCGCGCCGCTACTCCGCCAGGTTGGTGCTGATCGCGTCGAGGGCGAGGCTCTTGGCGTGGAGGGCGGCGTCGCCGAGGCGGTCCGTGGTGGCGGCGACGAGGCCCTCGATGAGGATGGCCTGGGGGAGGCGCGAGGCGAGAGTGATCTCGTCGCGGAACGTCAGGTCGGGCATGGTGACGACGAGGGCCAGGGTGGCGGCCAGGGCGATCGGGCTGCGGCCGAAGGCGGTGACGGCGATGACGTCGGCGCCGGCGGCGTTCGCGGCGGCGACGGTGCGCAGAGTGACGGCGTTGGAGCCGCTGCCGCTGATGACGAGCAGCAGGTCGCCCGGCTGGAGCAGGCGGGCCGTGATCTGCTGGCCGATGACGTCGGACTGGGCCTCGGCGGCGCGGCCGATGCTGGTCAGGCGGGCGGCGGCATCCCAGGCGAGCGGGGCCGAGAGGCCGTTGCCGACGACCACGACGCGGCGGGCGCCCGCGAGCAGGGTGACGGCCTGCTCGATCGATTCGGGGTCGAGGAGGGCGAGCATGTCGGAGACGCGGTCGGCCAGCTGGGTGAAGGTGTGCGCGACGATGCCGGCGGCTCCGGTGGGGGAAGTGGCGGCCGACGCGGGCAGGGCGGCGGCATCCCGGGCGAGCAGCACGCGCAACTGCTGGTAGCCGGTGAAGCCGAGGCTCTGGCAGGTGCGCACGACGGTGGCGCGCGAGGCGCCGGAGAGGTCGGCGACCTGCTGGGAGCTGAGCTCGACGATCTCGGCGGAGCGCTCGAGCAGCACGGCCGCGACGGCGCGCTCGGTCGGCAGCAGGGACGGCAGGAGGCTGCGGATCGTCGCGATGACGGCGCCGGGCCGCTGCTCGGCCGGGCGCGACGGTTCGGGTGTCGTCGGTTCGCTCATGCGCCGCTCCCGGCGGCAACGGCGATCCGCGCGACCTCTGCGGCGTCGAGATCGAAGATCTCCACGCCGTCCTCCGGCCCGGGAGCGGGGAGGAAGACGGCGCGGGGCTCGCCCTCGACCGGCAGATCGACGACGGCGAAGCCCGAACCGATGACCGCTCTCTCGGTTCCGGCGGCGGCGATCGGGTCGGAGCTGTTCGCGACACCGGGAGCGACGACGACGGGGATGCCGCGTGCCTCGGCCGCGAGGGCGTGGTGGTAGTGCCCGCCGAGGATGAGACGCACGTCGCCGGCGGCGCACACGTCGAGCAGGGCCTCCGGGTTGGTCAGCTCGAGCGCGGCGAGCAGGGCGCTCGCTGCGGGCACGGGCGGGTGGTGCAGGACGACGACGGTGCCGTGCGGAGCGGGGACGGCCAGGATCCCGGCGAGGCGATCGAGCTGCTCGGCGTCGAGGGCGCCGTAGCCGGCTCCGGGCACCGAGGTGTCAAGCGTCACGACGCGGAATCCGCCCCGGAGGGTGACCGTCTCGCGCGCGCCGAGCACGGTCTCGAAGCCGCTCCGGAGGTCGTGGTTGCCCATGGCGTACACGACATCGGCACCACGGTCGTCGGCGAAGGGAGCGAGTCGCGAGGCGAGCAGCCGGTAGCTCTCGTCGCCTCCGTCGTCGGAGAGATCCCCGCTCGCGACGACGAGGTCGATCGCGTCGAGCGCGGCGGCCCGCGCGAGCGTCCGGTCCAGAGCCGCGAGGGTGTCCACGCGGCCGTAGTGGAGGCTGCCGTCGCTGAAGAGGTGGGTGTCGCTCAGGTGCAGGATGCGGAGGCCGGCGGGCGTCTCGGCGAGGGTCACGAGGTCACCCTACTGGCTCGGCGGCGCAGCGCGGAGACCACGGGGAGCTCCCACCGGCCGGCGATGATGCGGTGCCGCACCATGCCCGACAGCTGGTCGATGATCATCGTGACCACGACGACCACGAGCATCAGGATGCCGACGACGTCCCACACCCGGAACTGGATGTTGTCGATCAGCATCTTGCCGATGCCGCCCGCGCCGATCAGGCCCAGGATGGCGGACGCGCGCACGTTGATCTCGAAGCGGTAGAGCCAGAACGCGAGCACATCGGGCTTGGCGCTCGGCCAGACGCCCCAGCGCATGATGCGCACCCGGGAGGCGCCGGCCGCGGTGGCGGCCTCGATGGGGCCGCGGTCGACCGACTCGAAGCTCTCGTAGCCCCACTTGCCGAGCGTTCCGATGGAGCCGATCGCGATGGCCAGGGCGCCGGTGTAGGCGGTCAGGCCGGTCACGGAGAGCATGAGCACCGCGATGACGACCTCCGGCACGGCCCGGAGCACGGCGAACACCGCGCGCAGCGGCCAGCGCACGAAGGCGGGCGTGAGCCCGCGGGTCGCGAGCAGGCTGAGCGGGAACGAGACGATCACGCCGAGCACGGTACCGAACCACGCCATGGCGACGGAGAGCATGGTGGCGGAGAGGGCGTCGGGCAGCTTGGACCACGCCGGCGGCAGGAACATCAGCCCGAGGTAGTGGGCGAGCTTCTGCGGCAGCTGGAGGAGGGCGTCCCACGAGATGTCGACGCCCCAGAAGGCGGCCACGACGACCACGGTGATGACGACCCACACGATCGCGCGACCGACGCGCAGGGGACGCTTCGGGCGCTCCTGCCCGGGGCGGCGGGGCGCGTCCGGCGCAGTGCGGGGAGCGGCGCCGGAGGCGGAGCCGGTGTCGGTGATCGCGGTCATCGGAGCAGCCTCCGGCGGGCGAAGGAGCTGAGCAGCTCGAGCAGCACGACGAGCACCAGGACCTCCAGGATGATCATGCTCAGGTAGTGGTACTGGTAGAAGGTCCGCACCTTGTCGATGAGCATGCCGAGACCGCCGGCGCCCACGAGACCGATGACGGTCGACGCGCGGATGTTCAGCTCCAGCACGTAGATCGTCTGCGAGAGGTAGGTGGGTGCGACCTCCGGGACCATCGCGGCCCGGTTGGCGCGGAACCAGGTGGCGCCGGACGCGAGCGCCGCCTCCTGGCCGCCGCGGTCGAGGCCGTCGAGGGCCTCCGACACGAGCTTCACCAGGATGCCCACGTTGAACAGCACGAGGGCGAGGATGCCGGAGAGCGCGCCCGTGCCGACGACGGTGACGAACAGGGACGCGTAAAGGAGGTCGGGCACGCTGCGCACGATGTTCATCACGAAGCGCACGACGCCGAGCACCGGCCCGTTGGGGTTCGTCGCGCGCGACGCGAGGAACGAGAGCGGCAGGGCGATCACCACGCTGACGGCGGTCGCGATGACCGCCATCTGGATGGTCTGGAGGAGGGCGGGCAGGGTCTCCGGGAAGAAGGAGTAGTCGGGCTGGAAGAGCTGGATGAACGTGTTCGAGGCGTTCTGCGCGTTGGCGAACAGCGCCCCGACGTCGACCTGCACGGCGAACGCCGACCACACGGTGATGCCCGCGATGACGACGACGGCGATCAGCGCCTTCCAGCCGGTGCGCGGCCGCGCGGGGCGCAGCGAACCGGGTGCCGTCGTCACAGCTGCACCGTGGGGGCGTCGAGCACATCGTCGGCGGTGAGCGAGCGGCCGTAGATCGACTCGAACACGCCCTCGTCGGCATCGGCGCCGGTGCCGTCGAAGACGATCTCGCCGCTCCGGAGGCCGATCAGGCGGGAGCCGTAGCGCCGGGCGAGGTCGAGGAAGTGGAGGTTGACCACGACCGTGATGCCCAGCTCGGCGTTGATGCGCTGCAGATCGCGCATCACGACGTGCGAGGTGGGCGGGTCGAGGGAGGCCACCGGCTCGTCGGCGAGGATGACCTTCGGTCGCTGGGCGAGCGTGCGCGCGATGGCGACGCGTTGCTGCTGACCGCCGGACAGCTCGGACGCGCTGGAGTACGCCTTGGGCACGATCTCCACGCGCTCGAGGGCCTGCATCGCGAGCTCGACGTCGTCCTTCGCCCACGCGCCGAGCAGGGCGCGCCAGGCGGACGTGTGGTAGAGCCGGCCCATCAGCACGTTGTTGAGCACGGTCGTGCGTTTGGCCAGGTTGAAGCTCTGGAAGACCATCCCGACGTCGCTGCGCAGGGCGCGCAGCTTGCGGCCGCCGAGCCCGCGCAGGCGAGCGTCGCCGACGGTGATCTCCCCGGAGGTGATGGGCACGAGGCCGTTGATCGTGCGGATGAGCGTCGACTTGCCCGCCCCCGAGAGGCCGACGACCGCGGCCATCTCGCCGGGGGCGATGTCGAGGCTCACGTCGCGCAGCCCCACGTAGCCGTTGGGGTAGGTGACCCCGACGTTCTCGAACCGGACGCCGGCGCCGGTGGATGCGGCGGTGGATGTGGTCACGTCTCTCCCTCTTCTCCTGCTCGTGTTTCGTGCGTCGTGCGGAAGACCCCGCCGGCGAGAGGCGCCGGCGGGGTCGAACGCGGTCGTCAGCCGAGGCCGATGCTGGCCGCGGCCTCCTGGGTCTTCTTGAGGCTGGACGGGTCGGCGTCGACGAGGCCGGTGATCTGGTAGATCGCGGTGAGCGCCTTCACGCCCTCCTCGGTGCCGGCGTAGTCCTTCATCGCGTCGGCGATCTTGGTCTGCCACTTGGCGCTGATCTTGCCGGTGATCGAGACGCCGTCGTTCGGGATCTCGTCGGTCAGGGCGAAGACGACGACTTTCTGGCCGACGTCGGGGGTGTCCTTCGCGACGACGCTCCGGGCGTCCCAGTAGCTGGTGCCGACCTCGGCGTCGCCGTTGTAGACGGCGAGCACGCTGGCGTCGTTGGCCGTGACCTGGACGGTCTTGATGTCCTTGTCGACGTCGAGACCGGCCTTCTTCATCGCCGCGACCGGGAAGATGTACCCGGCCGGGGAGGCCGCCTGGAGCAGCGAGACGGTCGCTCCCTTGATCTTGGTGATGCTGTCGAGCCCGGCGGGGCCGGTGCCCTTCTCGGTGCCGTTGCAGTAGAGCATCCCGTTGGCGCCCGCGACGGGCTTGTCGGAGCAGTACTTGTCGGGCTCGTTGGTGAAGAACTGCGCCGCGTAGGTGCTCTTGCCGTTGCGCTGCGTCTGCAGGGCGGGGACCGCGCCGTACTTGTCGCACGCCTGGCTCATCTGCAGGCTCGGGAGCATGCCGATCTGGGCCTGGTTGCTGCCGATGGCCTCGACGGCCGCCTGGTAGTCCTGCGTGATGACGCCCTTGACGGGGATGCCGAGGCGCTGGGTGAGGGCGTCCTCCAGGGGCTTGACCGTCTCGACGAGCTTGCTGGCGTCGCCCGACGGGACGAGCGCGAGCGTGAGCTGCGTGGGGTCGGCCGCCTTGTCGTCCGAGCTGCCGGAGCAGACGGAGGCCGGGGTGCTGGTGCCGCCCGCGGCGGCGGTCTGCTGGCTCACGCCGCAGCCGCTGAGGGCCAGGACGGTGAGGAGCGCGAGGCCGGTGGCGCTCGCGGCGGCGGTCGTGCGGAGTTTCATTGCGGTTCCCATTCTGTGCGGGTGGTCGGTTCGAACGGTGCGGTGCGATGGATCGGTGGAGAAGTCGTCAGGCGGAGGGGATGTGGGAGGGGGTCATGCGGTCGACGGGGTGTGCGAGTGCGAACGCGATCGGGTCCTCAGCCCAGGCGGCGATGCCCGGGTAGAGCTCCGGGAACGTCGGCGCGACCAGGTGGGCGGGCCCGGCGCGGTGCCCGAACCGGTCGATGAGCGCGGTCGCGCATCCCGCCGCGAGGGGTTCGGCGAGGTCGTTGCCCCAGATGTCGCCGACCGAGAGCAGGGTGCGCGGATCGCGGCCGTCGAGCAACCGCGGGAGGAGATCCGCCCAGCCGGCGGGCTTGCGGGCCTCGGCGTGGACGCGATCGATCGACCCGGCGAGGCCGAGGGCCTCCAGCGTCTCGGTCACACCGTCGAGCGGGGCGTTCGTCACCAGCACCCGCTCGGCCGTGCCGGCGAGCCCCTCGAGGAAGTCGGCGAGGCCCTCCGGAGCGGAGACGTCCAGGCGGCCGCCGGCCAGCTCGCGCCGGCTGCGCTGGTAGGCGCGCTGCAGAAGCTCCTCGTCGGCGTGGCCGGCGGCGAGCTCGGCGACCGCGGCATAGCCGTCGGCGTATGCGGGCGACCCCGGCTCGCCGTCGAGGAACGCCCCGAGACGGGCGCGCAGTCCGGCGTCGAGCTCTCGGCCGGCGATGTCGTCCCGGTCGAGGATGCCCGCGATGACCGCCTCGGCGTACGCCCACACGGGGGCGTCGCCGACGCACACCGTCCCGTCGAAGTCGAGGACGAGCAGGGGCAGGATGGAGGTGGTTCCGTCGGTCACGTTCAGCAGCATAGGCGTCCATGAACGTTTCGTTCATAGAAATCTGTGTGATGAAACGATCGTTCACGCAGTGTTCACACGCCCGCCCGCTCGTAGACTCGGGACGTGACCGAAGGCATCCCGGCGTCGAGCGAGGAGCTGTTCGAGCTGTTCGGGACCGGCAGCTGGGTCTTCCTGCCCCAGGCTCCGGCACGGGCGATCGCGGCGGAGCTCACGGCCGAGATCGTCGACGAGCGGTTCGCGTGGGGCGAGAACCCGCATGTCGGCGAGGGTGGCGCGATCCTCGTGCTCACGGCGCCGATGAACGGGTGGATGCTGCTGCACGGGGCCAGCGAGACGGTCGGCGTCGTGGCGGCCGAGCTGAGCGAGCGGCGCGACGTCTACCGCGCGATGATCGACGTGCGGCTGCCGGCGATGAGCTGGGCGTACCTGGAGGGCGGGATGCCGGTCCGCACCGTGTCGGTGGAGCTCGGCGACGACGGCGACCTGGTCACCCGCACCGCGGGCGATCCGCTGCCGTTCGAGCGCGACGGAGCCCTGGGTGCGGGAGGTCCGCACGGGCTCGACTCCTTCTTCTACCCGCTGGCCGTGCTCGGCGAGCACGGAGTGACGCTGGATGAGCTGCGGCGCGGCCTCGGCCTCCCGAGCGTCACCTTGCGGATCGGTTGACGCGGTAGCGCAGCAGCACGGTCCCGCCCGAGAAGGCCCGCTCGTCGAGGAGTTCGAGGTGGAGTGACAGGGCACGCGGGAGGGCGGGGGTGCCGCCACCGACGGTGACCGGCACGACGAACAGCGAGAACTCGTCGATCAGCCCGGCACGGAAGGCGGCCGCCGCGAGCGTCGGGCCGCCGATGGACACGTCCCGATCGGATCCCTCGACCAGCGCCCGCACGATGTCGGGGTCGAAGGAGCGCTCGAGGCGGCTGCGCTCCATGTCGACCGTGTCGAGAGTGGAGGAGTACACGATTTTGTCGATGCCGCGCCAGACCTCGGCGAAGCCGGCGACCACCGCCGGGTCGCCGGGGCCCGGGAGGGTGTCCCACGCGCGCATGGTCTCGTACATGCGGCGCCCGAAGAGGTAGGTGCCGACCGTGCGCTCGCGCTCGTTGATGAAGGCGTGCACGTCGTCGGTGGGCGCCGTCCAGTCGAAGGAACCGGCGGCGTCCGCGGTGTACCCGTCGAGCGAGGCGCTCACGGAGTAGAGGAGGCGGCCCATGCGCCGACCCTAGGACGCCGGGCCGCCTGCGGCCAGCCCTAGCCGCCGATCCGCGGGAAGAGCGCGGCCAGCGCGGCGAGCTGCTCGCCGAAGAACAGCGGCACGATCAGATCGATCACGACGGCTATCCCGACGGCGAGCAGTGCCGCGCCGGCAGCGATGACGACGAGGACCGCGAACAGCCTGAGGTAGGCGTTCTCCGCCACGGCCGCGAGCACCCCTCGTGCCCGGCGGCCCGGCGAGCTCACCCGAGGGACGGGCGAAGTGGCCGTGAGGCGGTGGTCCAGTGTCGTCATGATTCTCTCCCTGCTTCCCCCTGAAGCGGCCGGACCCCCGTCCGGCCGATGAATCCAGTCAAGCCGGGCGCGGGCGGCGGGGCATCCACCCGCGGTCGGGATCGTGTCATCCCTCGGTATGATTCCTCGTGCGCCGGAGGGTCGGGGGCGCACGAGCGAGGGGGCGCCGATGACGTCACGCAGACCGCTGTGGATCGCGGTGATCGCGGTGGGCACCGCGCTGGTGCTGGGGCTGGGGGCGACGACGCTCGCGCTCTACTTCACCGCGCGCGACGCGGCGCGCCCGGAGGCGCTGGTTTCGCGTTACCTGACGCACGTGCAGCACGGCGAGATCGAGGCCGCGATGAAACTGGAGGGGCGCAAGCCCGATGCGACGCAGGTGCTCCTCACCGACGCCGCGTACGCGAAGGTCTCGCAGCAGCTCTCCTCGTTCCGCATCGAGCGGGTCCGTTCCGTGGGTGAGAACCAGCTGCGCGTCGACGTGCAGACCGTCGCGGGTGGGAAGACGGGGGCGGCGTCGTTCACGGTGGCGCACGGCGACGACGGGCCGGTCGGATGGCTCGGCGTGCACGCCTGGAAGCTGAAGCCGGTCTCGCTCTCGACCGTGACGGTCGCGGTGGGAACGCACGACGCCGTGGATGCGACGATCGGCGGTGCGACGCTGCACTGGGACGGGAAGGTACGGCGGCTGCTGGCCTTCCCCGGACGCTATTCGCTGACGGTCCCGGGAGGGAACGCCTGGTACTCGGTCACCGGCGCCGACGCGGCCGTGACCGGGTTCGGCCAGAGCGCGGATCTGCGCGCGAGCAGCACGCTGACGCCGGCGGGCGTCGAGGCGGCGACGGCGGCGACGAACGCCTGGGTGAACACCTGCCTCGCCGGGGGCGCGCAGCCGCAGGGGTGCTCGTTCGGCCTGGATTCGGGGCAGCCCGACGACGAGACGTGGACCAACGTCCGCTGGGAGCTCACGGCGCCTCCCGCCGTCGCGTTCGGCGCGTGGGACTTCGACTGCACCCAGGGCACCGTCCTCACGGCCGGCTGCTGGCCCGTGACGACCACGACGTCGGGGTCGGCCGACTTCCACGCCGACTACCGCGTCGCGGCCAACGGTGAGACCGGGGAGATCTACTCGACGACGCCGGGGGAGGTCGAGGTGCAGGGATCCATCCTCACCATCGGCCCCGCCGGCGCGACCTTCCAGTCGATCAGCTGGGGGTGACGTCGCAGCCGCAGCCGAGCTCCGGCGACGGGATGCTGTCGTCGCGGGCGGCCAGCCGCCGCGCGAGCTGATCGCGCCGGCGCTCCAGGTCGGCGATCGCTGCGTCGAGCTCGGCGATCCCCTCGCGGTAGGCGGCGACGGAGGCGGGGCACTCGTCGCTGCGGGCGTGCCCGGAGCCGAGGCAGTCGATGAACGGCGCGGCCTTGCCCGGCGGGATGCCGGTCAGGGCCAGCTCCCGGATCTCGAGCACCGCGCGGAGCTGCTCGTCGTCGTAGTCCCGGTATCCGTTCGGCAGGCGCTCGGGCGCGACCAGACCGAGCTGCTCGTAGTACCGGACCGCCTTCACCGTCACGCCCGCCCGGCCGGCGAGCTCGCTGATCTGCATGGGAGCCTCCGCCGACAGCGTAAACCTCTCCCCTGAGGTCAGGGTCAAGCGCGCTACACTATTAGTTAGTGCCCTAATGAATCGAGGAGACATGTCCGGTGGGTTTGCGCGGTGGTACGCGCGCTGGAACGAGAAGCTGATCCGCGTCGCCGGTCCCGCTCAGCTCGGCGCCGGACATCCCGAGGGCCCCGACCACCGCTCGCCCGCTGCGCCGTGCCCGATGTGCGGGCGGCCGATGACCGAGCACACGGTACTGCGCCCGGGCGGTCAGCGGGACGCGACCCGCTTGGTGTGCCCCGAGGTGCAGGGCGCCGCCTGACCGACCGCGGTCACGGCCGGCGCGGGTGTCACTGAGCCTGCGTCGCCGCCGCGATGATGCCGTGCAGGCTGCCCCGCAGGCTCTCCAGCTCGCTGATGGGCAGGCCGAGGCGCTCGACGATGCGGTGCGGGATCTTCTCCGCCTCCGCGCGCAGCTCGCGTCCCGCTGGCGTCAGCCGCACCTCCAGCGCGCGCTCGTCGGCGGTGCTGCGCTTGCGCTCGACATAGCCCGTCGTCTCCAGGCGCTTGAGCAGCGGGGAGAGCGTGGCCGGCTCCAGCTGCAGCGCCTCGCTGAGGTCCTTGACCGACCGCGGCTCGCGCTCCCAGAGGGCGAGCATCACGAGGTACTGGGGATGCGTCAGCGACAGCGGCTCGAGCACCGGGCGGTAGAGCGCGATCACGCTCCGGGCCGCCACGGCGAGGCCGTAGCAGACCTGGTTCTCCAGGGCGAGCAGGTCATCGGACACGGGGACAGTCTAGGCGGGGCCCGGGTCCGCTCACTCGGCGCGCGAGAACTCCGAGGCCCGGGCGACCTGGTCCGCGGTGAGTGTCACGCCGGTGTAGCGCTCGAACTGGCGCGCGGCCTGCAGGGCGATCACCTCGGCTCCCGTGATGAGGGTCTTGCCGGCCGCGCGTCCCGCCTGGACCAGCGGCGTCTCGGACGGGAACGCGACCACGTCGAAGACGGTCGTCGCACGCTCGATGTGCTCCTCGCCGAAGGCCAGAGCGGTCTCGTGGTCGCCGCGCATCCCGAGCGGCGTCACGTTCACGATCACGTCGTACTCGGCGCGCGGCTCGTCGGCGGTCCACGTGTAGTCGTAGCGTTCGGCGAGGGCCCGGCCCGCATCCGCGTTGCGCGCGAGCACCGTCAGGTCGTCGAAGCCGGCGCCACGGAATGCTGCAACGACGGCCTTGGCCATGCCGCCCGAGCCGCGCAGCAGCACGCGCTGCGCCGGGTCGACGGCGTGCTCGGCGAGCAGCTGCTCGACGGCCTCGTAGTCGGTGTTGGAGGCGGTCAGCAGGCCGTCCTCGTTGACGACCGTGTTGACCGACTCGATAGCGACGGCCGAGGGCTCGAGGTTGTCGACCAGCGGGATGATCGCCTCCTTGAACGGCATCGACACCGAGCAGCCGCGGAAGCCGAGCGCACGGATGCCGCGCACCGCTCCCTCCAGGTCGCTCGTCGTGAACGCCTTGTAGACGAAGTTCAGGCCGAGCTCGTCGTAGAGGTAGTTGTGGAACCGGGTGCCGATGTTGCTCGGACGCGCAGCCAGCGAGATGCAGACCTGCATGTCCTTGTTCAGGATGGGCATGGCTTCATTGTCGCAGGACGGGCCGGGCGACTCACCCCTCGGCGGCGGCCCCCAGCTCGTCCAGCCGCAGGACCGCGGACGGCCCCGCCGGGTCGAGCAGCAGGCCGGCATAGCCGTCCTCGCGGGCGACGCGGGCGACCGCCTCGACGGTCGTGCCGCGTGCGGTCAGCCCGGGGGACCAGGCGAAGACCTCGGCAGGAGAGGTGAAGACCGGATGCAGGAGGTCGCCGTCCTGACCGACGGCGGAGGGGATGGCGCCCTGGCCCTCGTCGAGGCCGACGTAGACGACCGGGGCGGCGGTGACGAGCGCGAGGAACGACGGCCACGGCAGGTCGCGGTCGACCAGGGCGTTCTTGAGAGCGGCGTTGCCGCCCGGCTCGTCGGTCACCTGGCCGCGCAGCTCGTCGGCGTAGGCGATGAGGAGGGCGTCGTCGCCCGGGTCGAGGGCGAGGCCGTCCGCGCGGTTCATCGCCTCCGCGAGCACCGACCAGCCGGGCTGCGCGAGGGAGCGGAACTCGGCGCCCCCGCGATAGGCCGCGAGTCGCTCGTTGCTCGTGAAGGCGACGAGGAGGTCCTTGCCCGCCGCGTCGGTCTGCTTGGCGAGCGCGAGCGTGTCTCCCGCCCGGAACCCGGCCGACGGGTCGGCGAAGACGGACGCGCTGATGTCGAGCAGCAGTTCGCCCGCGACGCACTGCCGCAGGACGCCGGAGAAGGTGCGGGCGTCCTTCAGATCGGCCCACGCCTCCAGAGCGGTCTGGACGGGGAGGTTGCGCACCAGGCGATCGTTCACGCGTCCCAGTATCCCCGAGACGGCCGTCTGGGAACTCTCTCAGCGCCGTGACAGCCGACCGTTACGTTCACAGCTTGACTCCAACCCGAGGATGATTCACGCTTGTCCCTATGACCGCCACTCCGGGCCTCGCGCCCCGTGGCGCTCGCAATCCCGGGTCGCAGGGCGCATTGAGGCACTTGAACCAGGAGCGGCTCGTCGAGTTCCTGCTGGCGAACGGTCCCTCCACCCAGGCTGAGCTGGCGCGCGGGACGGGGCTGTCGACCGCCACCGTCTCGAACATCGTCCGCGACATGGCCGTCAAAGGCGTCGTCGCCACGAGTCCCGTCACGTCGAGCGGCCGCCGGGCGCTGCTCGTGCAGCTCACCGACACCGGCGACATCGCCGTCGGGGTCGACTTCGGCCGCCGCCACGTGCGGATCGTGCTCTGCACGCTGGGCTACGCGGTGCTCGCCGAGCAGGAGCTCGCGCTCCCGCTCGGTTACGACGTCGCCGGTGCGGTCGTCGACGCCTCCGGTCTGCTCGACAGGATGCTGGCCGACGGCGGCCACGACCGCGAGTCCGTGCTCTCGGTGGGCATCGGCATCCCGGGCCCGATCGACCGACGGACCGGCACGGTGCTGCAGGGCGCCATCCTGCCGGAGTGGGTGGGCGTCAACCTGCGCGACCTGGAGAACGCCTTCCGCTTCCCGGTCGTGCTCGACAACGACGCCAACCTCGGCGCCCTGGGCGAAGTCACCTGGGGTGCGCATCGCGGCGCGCGCAACATCATCTTCGTGAAGATCGGATCGGGCATCGGCGCCGGGCTGATCATCAACGGCCAGACCTACTACGGCAACCTCGGCATCACCGGCGAGCTGGGGCACACGCCCGTCGTCGATCCGGGCGTGATCTGCCGGTGCGGCAACCGCGGATGCCTCGAGACGGTGGCATCGACCACCGTCATGATCGAGTCGCTCGGCCGGAGCGGGACGGAGCCGGTCACGACCGCCGACATCCTGCGCCGCGGCCTCGAACGCGACCCCGCGGCCCTCCGCGTCGTGGGCGACGCCGGCCAGGCCATCGGCCAGGCGATCGGCAGCATCGCGAACGTCATCAACCCCGAGCTGGTGCTGATCGGCGGCCCGCTCGTCGGGCTGGGAGAGGCGCTGCTCGAGCCGATCCGCCGCGGCATCCAGCACAACGCCATCCCGATCATCGCCGAGACCACCACGGTGAGCGTCTCGTCCCTCGGCGACCGGGCCGAGTCGCTCGGCGCCGCCGCTCTCGTGATCCAGGGCGCCCTCGCCGGAGCGGAGTAGTCGACCGCACCGCAGGCGCGTACCGTGGCGGTCACAGCAAACCGTTATCGTCTCGTTGTCTTCACTATTTGACGCCAAGTCCAGACATAGCGTTTACTACTTAGGCACATGACCGAACATGTGCGGCAGGAATCCGAAACCAAGGAGCGACGATGTCGTCGAACGCAGTCATCCTCGAGATGCGCGCGATCACCAAGGAGTTCCCCGGTGTCAAAGCGCTGGAGGATGTGTCCCTGACCGTCAAGGCCGATGAGATCCACGCGATCTGCGGCGAGAACGGTGCAGGCAAGTCCACCCTCATGAAGGTCCTCTCGGGCGTGTACCCGTACGGCACCTACTCCGGCGACATCGTCTACCAGGGCGAGGTCATGCGCTTCAAGGACATCAAGTCCAGCGAGCAGCAGGGCATCGTGATCATCCACCAGGAGCTCGCCCTCATCCCCGAGCTCTCGATCACCGAGAACATCTTCCTCGGCAACGAGCCGCGCCGCTGGGGCGTCATCGACTGGAACGAGGCCAAGAAGCGCGCGGTCGAGCTGCTCGCCCGCGTCGGCCTCACCGACGACCCCGAGACCCAGATCAAGAACATCGGCGTCGGCAAGCAGCAGCTGGTCGAGATCGCCAAGGCGCTCAACAAGTCGGTGAAGCTGCTCATCCTCGACGAGCCGACCGCCGCGCTGAACGAGGCCGAGTCGGCCCACCTGCTCGACCTCATCCTGGGGCTGAAGAGCAAGGGCATCAGCTCGATCATCATCAGCCACAAGCTCAACGAGATCGAGCGCGTCGCCGACGAGATCACGATCATCCGCGACGGCCACAGCATCGAGACGCTCAACGTCAAGGCCGACGGCGTCGACGAGGACCGCATCATCCGCGGGATGGTCGGCCGCACGCTCGAGAGCCGCTTCCCCGAGCGCACTCCGAACATCGGCGAGACCTTCTTCGAGGTGCGCGACTGGGTCGTCCAGCACCCGCAGGTCGCGGACCGCCTCGTCGTCAAGAACTCCAGCTTCACCGTCCGCCGCGGCGAGATCGTCGGCTTCGCCGGCCTGATGGGCGCCGGCCGCACCGAGCTCGCGATGAGCGTCTTCGGCCGCTCCTACGGCAACTTCATCTCCGGCGAGATCTACAAGGACGGCCGGCAGATCCAGGTCCGCAACGTCTCCGAGGCGATCGACAACGGCATGGCCTACGTGAGCGAGGACCGCAAGGTGCTCGGCCTCAACCTCCTCGACGACATCAAGGAGTCGATCGTCGCGGCCAAGCTCAGCAAGATCGCCAAGCGCGGCGTCGTCGACGACCTGCAGGAGTACGCGGTCGCCGAGCAGTACCGCAAGAGCCTGCGCATCAAGACGCCGGACGTCGACCGCGGCGTCAGCACGCTCTCCGGCGGCAACCAGCAGAAGGTCGTCCTGGCCCGGTGGATGTTCACCGACCCCGACCTCCTCATCCTCGACGAGCCCACCCGCGGCATCGACGTCGGGGCCAAGTACGAGATCTACGGGATCATCCAGGAGCTCGCCGCTCAGGGGAAGGGCGTCGTCGTCATCTCCTCCGAACTGCCCGAGCTCCTCGGCATCTCCGACCGCATCTACACGATCTTCGAGGGTCAGATCACCAACGAACTCCCGATCGCGGAGGCGACCCCCGAGACGCTCCTGAAGAGCATGACATCCGCCAAGAAGAGGGTGACCGCATAATCATGACCACACAGATTCCCGAGAAGAAGAAGTCCGGAGGGATCCGCGACCTCGGCAAGATGTTCGGCAACGGCCAGTCCACCGGGCGTCAGTTCGGCATCCTGGGCGCGCTCGTCGTCATCGTCGTGTTCTTCGAGATCATGACCGGCGGCAAGACGCTCGACCCGGTGAACCTCATCAACCTGGTCAACCAGAACACCTACGTGCTGATCCTCGCGATCGGCATGGTGATGGTCATCATCGCCGGCCACATCGACCTGTCGGTCGGCTCGGTCGCGGCGGTGGTCGGCATCGTGGTGGCGCAGGCGATGACGCAGTGGAACATGCCCTGGCCGCTCGCGGTCGTCCTCGGTCTCGTGCTCGGCGCCGTGATCGGCGCGTGGCAGGGCTGGTGGGTCGCCTACGTGGGCGTCCCCGCGTTCATCGTGACGCTGGCCGGCATGCTCATCTTCCGCGGCCTCAACCAGTTCATCGGAAACGCCAACACGATCCCCGTGCCGGACGGCTTCACCTACATCGGCGGCGGCTTCCTCCCCGAGTGGGGCCCGGACACCGGCTTCAACAACTCGACTCTGCTGCTCGGCCTCATCATCGTGATCGCGATCGTGCTGATCGAGGTCCGCACCCGCCGCAACCAGACGAAGATGGGCTCCGAGAAGGCGCCGCTCTGGGTCAGCGTGTTCAAGGTGATCGTGCTCGGCGCCGTCGTGATCTACTTCACCTTCGTCTTCGCGGGCGGCCGCGTCGGGACCTCGTTCCCCGTCGCCGGTGTCATCCTCGGCGTGCTGATCATCCTGTACTCGTTCGTGACCCGCAGCACGATCTTCGGCCGCCACATCTACGCGGTCGGCGGCAACTGGCACGCGGCCGAGCTCTCCGGCGTCAAGATCAAGCGGATCAACTTCTTCGTCATGATGAACATGTCCGTGCTCGCCGCGCTGGCCGGCATGATCTCGGTCGCCCGGTCGGTCTCCTCCGGCCCGCAGGACGGCCTCGGCTGGGAGCTCGACGCGATCGCCGCCGTCTTCATCGGTGGCGCTGCGGTCTCGGGCGGCATCGGAACGGTCGCCGGCTCCATCGTCGGTGGTCTGGTCATCGCCGTCCTCAACAACGGCCTCCAGCTGCTCGGCGTCACCACGGACAAGGTCCAGATCATCAAGGGCCTCGTCCTCCTCATCGCGGTCGGCATCGACGTCTACTCCAAGCGTCGCGGCGGCCCCTCCTTGATCGGCCGGATGTTCGGCGGCGGCAAGAAGCAGGAGGCCGACGCCCTGGGCGCCGACCAGCCCGCCGTCGCCCCCTCGGACGACTCCGCCGAGGCCTCGTCCCGTTCACTGACGAACTGACTTCCACCTCACACCTGCACCATCCAACACACAGAAAGTAGAAACGCCATGCGCAAATTCGCACTCGCGACAGTGGCTGTCGCAGCTGCCGCCGCGCTCGCCCTGACGGGTTGCTCGAGCCGTGACAGCTCGTCCGGCTCGTCGTCGGCTGCCGGCTTCGACAAGGGCGCCACCATCGGCGTCGCCCTCCCGACCAAGACGTCGGAGAACTGGGTGCTCGCCGGTGACCTCTTCACCAACGACCTCAAGGACGCCGGCTTCAAGGGCGACGTGCAGTACGCCGGTGCCTCGGGCGCCGTCGCCGACCAGCAGTCGCAGATCCAGTCGATGATCACCAACGGCGCGAAGGTCGTCATCATCGGCGCCGTCGACGGTGGCCAGCTGGCCGCCCAGGCCAAGGCCGCGCACGACGCCGGCGCCGTGGTCATCGCCTACGACCGCCTGATCCTCAACACGAACGACGTCGACTACTACGTCGCGTACGACAACGAGAAGGTCGGCGAGCTGCAGGGCCAGGCCCTCCTCGACGGGATGAAGAAGCGCTTCCCGGACAAGAAGACGTACAACATCGAGCTCTTCTCCGGCTCGCCGGACGACGCGAACTCGAAGGTCTTCTTCGACGGCGCGATGAAGATCCTCCAGCCGAAGATCGACGACGGCACCCTGAAGGTCGTCTCGGGCCAGACCGACATCAAGCAGACCGCCACCCAGGGCTGGCTGCCGGCGAACGCGCAGACCCGCATGGACAACCTCCTCGCGGCCAACTACGCGTCGACCGAGCTCGACGGCGTCCTGTCGCCGAACGACACCCTCGCTCGCGCGATCATCACCTCGGTGCAGGGTGCGGGCAAGCCCGTCCCCGTCGTGACCGGACAGGACTCGGAGGCCGAGTCGGTCAAGTCGATCATGGCCGGCGTGCAGTACTCGACCATCAACAAGGACACCCGCAACCTCGTGAAGCAGGCCGTCGCGATGGTCTCCTCGCTGCAGAAGGGTGAGAAGCCGAAGACGAACGACGACAAGTCGTACAACAACGGCAAGAAGGTCGTCCCGGCCTACCTGCTCACCCCGGTCGTCGTGACCAAGGAGAACGCGGCGGAGGCGTACGCCAACGACCCGACCCTGGAGCCGCTGACCAAGTAACACCGGTCTCGCCCGCCGAGAGGCGGGAAGGCGAGAAGGGCCGGAGCGACGATGTCGCTCCGGCCCTTTCGGTATCCCCCTGGATGTGTCCCCCTGGCCGAAAACCTGTGACAACCCTATGAGCCCGTGGCGGGAGTGGGCATCGGGGCTTCCACTGATTTCCGGGCCCGTGGTGGCCCGTACCGAAAAGTTTGTTTTGACGGGAGAGCCCTGAGTGAACTAAACATATATCAGGGTACCCGCATCCCATCCGCCTCACCCGGCGAAAGTACGACATGACCCTCGACAGCGTCACCGACCACTATCCCGCTCCGAACCGCTCCGCCGATCGGAGGCTGCTGCGCAACGACGTGTTCGAGCTGCTGCTGGAACGCATCATGGACGGCTCCCTGGAACCCGGCTCCCGCCTGAAGGACGCCGAACTCACGGCCTGGATGCGCGTGTCCCGCACGCCGGTCCGCGAGGCGCTCGGCAAGCTCGGCAGCATCGGCCTCGTCCAGACCTCGCCCAACCGGTACACGATCGTGGCGCCCCTCGAAGGAGCGGAGGCCGCCGATGCGATCCAGGTGCTCCGGCAGCTCTACCCGGACGCCATCCGTGCGGGCATGCCCGGCCTGGACGCCGACGCCGAGCTCGAAGTGGGGCTGCTCGCCGGGCGGCTCGACCGCGATCCCGACCAGAACCCGGTCGACGTGTTCGTCCGCATCGTGCAGGTCGTGCTCGACGCGCTGCCCAACGGCGTGCTCGTCGAGGCGGTGGACACGGTCCACCTCCGCGTGCTGCGCTACCTCCGCCTCGCACCGTGCGCCGCGGACGTGCTGTCGCGGGAGCGGGTGCTCGCGTTCGCCGCTGCGCTGTGCGCGCACGACGACCGGGCGGGCACGATCATCGAGAGCGTGCTCGACGATGCGGAGCGGGCGGTCACCGCGCAGTGACGGGCGCGCGCCGCGCCGTCGCCGCCTCGGTGCGGCGCATCGCCGCCCGGTAGAAGCGCACCAACTCCGCCGCGCGCGGGCGTTGCGCGGCCATGGTGGCGGCATCGACCCGCCGCGAGGCCATGTGGTGCCGCCACGACTCGGAGGCGCACCGGTAGTCCCACGCCACTTTCGCGGCCGCCTCGAGGGTGCGGCACCAGCCGATCAGCTCCCGTTCCGCCGACGCGGCGGCCCAGGTGACGACGCGGAACCAGACCTCCGGGCGTCCAGGGTCGCCGAACGCGAAGCGGCGCACCACCGCGTACGCCATCCCCGCCGCGCCCTGCCGCAGCACCCACTCGGTGGGGTGGGCGTTCGCCACGGGATGCCAGGATGCGGTCACGGCGAAACTGTACGAAACGCCCCCGACACCGGCCTCAGGTGAAGAGGCGGATGAGGGCCGCGACGACGGCGGCGGCCGGCACGACCACGATGAACGGCACCCGCAGGGCGTAGAGGCCGGCGGCGATCGCAACGGCGGGCAGGCGAGCGTCGAGCTGCAGCGATTGACCGGCGCCGAAGGTCTGCACCGCGATGAGCGCCGCGAGGAGCGCCGCGGTCAGCAGGTCGCTCACGCGCGTGACGGTCGGGTGGTCGAGCGCCTTGGGCGGGACCAGCCACCCCACCGCCTTGAGGGCGAGCACGGCGATGGACGCGAGCAGGATGATGTTCCAGGTGGTCACGGCTCGACCTCCCGTTCCATCGGGATGGCTTCGGGATGCGGCGGATCATCGCGCCTCCCGAACAGGTTGAGCACGCCGACGATGATCGCCACCGCCGCGGCAGCGAGCACGGGGAGGCCCGGCAGGATGAACGGGGTCAACAGGGTGGCGACGAAGCCGGCGGCGACCGCGACCGCCTGCGTCTGACGTGCCTTGAGCCGCGGCCAGAGGAGGCCGAGGAAGGCCGCTGCGGCAGCGGCATCCAACCCGTAGGCCCGCACGTCGCCGATGAGGTTGCCGAGCAGGGCGCCGGCGAGGGTGGTCAGGTTCCAGCCGATGTAGACGACCAGGCCGGTGACCCAGAAGCCCACGCGCTGGGCCCGGGGATCGGTCTGCGCCGTCGCGACCGCCGTCGACTCGTCGATCGTGAGCTGCACGGCCGCGGTGCGGCGCCAGAGACCGCGGTCGATGATCCGGGAGAGCCGGAGGGCGTAGAAGGAGTTGCGCACGCCCAGCAGGGCCGCGCTCGCGATGGCGGTCGCGCCGGCAGCGGTGCCGCCCGAGGCGAGGACGCCGATCAACGCGAACTGCGACCCGCCGCTGAACATCAGCAGGCTCAGCACGCAGGCCTGCCAGACGTCGAGACCGGACGCCGTGGCGAGGGCCCCGAACGAGATCCCGTACGCCGCCGTCGCGAGCCCCACGGCCCAGCCGGAGCGCGCCGCGGCCCGGACCTCTGGGGAGCGGTCGACGGCCATCCTGCGAGACTAGCGCGCCGACGGATCGGGCGACGGTCGGATGTCTAGCGCCCGGGTCGGCCCCCGACGGCGAGCTCTCGGTCGCCGACGACGACCGTCAACTCACCGGTGAGCGATTCCGCTCCCGGTACCCGCACCTCGTGCGTGACCAGGGCCAGATCGGCCGTGCACACTCCGAACGGGCTTTCACGACGGTCGACCGTGATCTCCACGCGGTCACGTCGGAGCTCGCGCAGCCCCGTCGGCTCGGGCGGGCAGCTCGAACTGCCCCACAGTGAGATCGCCAGCAGACCGGGTTCCGTCGCCCACTGCACTCGAGGACCGAGATCCGGGTCGGGCAGGTCGATCGCGCCCGATTCCGGAGCGACGGTGGCCAGCGGAGCGGCGTCCTCCGGTAGCCCGGGGTAGGACCTCTCGGCGATGGAGGCGGAGGCGCATCTCGTGACCGCGAGCAGGGCTGCAGTCGCCGCGAAAGCCGCGATGCCGCCTCTGCCCCAGGGGATCATGACCGCACTCTACCGATATCGTGCGCGCGGAGGACTACCGGAAGAGGCGGGCGACGAGTCCGTCGGCGGTGCTGTCGTCGAGGGTCCAGGGCAGGAAGATCGTCCGGTAGACGATCGGCGCGACGACGACGTCGACGATGTCGTCGACGGTGATCGTGGCGTCGGGGTGGCGCGCCAGCAGCATCCCCGCCTCCGCGCGGCGGTTGCGGAGGCAGTCGGACTGGCGTTCGCCCGCGCTGGAGGCCCCGCCGCGGAGCAGGGCGGCGTTGACCGGCTTGCGGTAGTGGGCAGCGATCTCGCGCGCCCAGCCGGCCAGGTCGTCGTGGAGGCTGTCCGTCTGCGCGATCGGCCGCTCGGGGTCGAGCTGGTAGGTCACGATGTCGTTGATGAGCGTCGGGAGGTCGCCCCAGCGGCGGTAGATGCTGGTCGGGTTGACGCCGGCGCGCTCGGCGATCATCGGCACGGTGACGCGCTCCCGGCCCTTCTCCTTCACGAGCTGCTCGACGGCGGTGCGCACGTTGTGGATGACGGCGGCGCTGCGACCGCCCGTGCGCTTGGAGGTGGCCTCGTCGATCGTGGAATCGGACATGGGAATAGCTTAAAGCAAATCCTGTTGCTTTAACTCGAACAAGGCCTTAGAGTCCACTAAAGCAACGGTATTTGCTTTAAGGAGGCAGTCATGACGACCACAGCGGACGAGCTCTGCGCAACCGGCTCCACCGCCGCCGTCCCGGGCGCGGTGCGGTCCTCCCGCCGTGGGTTCCGGCTGCGGCCCGTCGCGGCGTTCGCGGGCACGGCCCTGGCGTTCGTAGCGGTCGCGCTGGCCGTGGGCGCCCCGAGCCCGCTCTTCGTGCTCTACGAGCAGGAGTGGGGCTTCGCGCCGTGGCTGCTCACGGTCGCCTTCGCGATCTACGCGGTCACGCTCCTCATCACCCTCCTGGTGGCGGGATCGCTCTCCGACCACATCGGTCGCCGGCCCGTGCTGATCGGCGCGCTGGCGCTCCAGGTCGTGGCGATGCTGATGTTCCTGTTCGCGTCCGACATCGGCTGGATCATCGCGGCGCGCTCGGTGCAGGGCGTGGCGACGGGCGCCGCCATGAGCACGTTCACGGCCGCGCTGGTCGAGCTGGCGCCCGAGAAGCAGAAGAAGCTCGGGGCCACCATCGGCAGCACCGCGCCGGTCGGCGGGATCGCGCTCGGCGCCTTCTTCACCGGCCTGGCCGTGCAGTTCGCCTCCGCACCGACGGTGCTCGTCTTCGTCACGCTGGCCCTGCTCTTCGCCGCCGGCATCGTCGTGGTCGCGGCCTCGCCCGAGACGGTCCGCCGCCGCCCCGGAGCGGTGCGGTCGCTCGTGCCGCGGCTCGTGATCCCGCGTGCCGCACGGAGCGAGTTCGTCGGGGCGATCCCGCTCTTCCTCGCCACGTGGATGCTGGCCGGGCTGTTCATCGGGCTCTCGCCCTCCATCCTCCACGGCGTCTTCCACCTCGACAGCGGACTGCTGAACGGCGCGATCGTCGCCGTGCCGCCCGCGGTCGGCGCCGTCGCGGGCCTGGCGCTCACGCGCGCGCCCGCTCGGCGCACTACGGTGTGGGCGATGGCCGCGATCGTCGCGGGGATCGTGCTGGCGGGTGCGGGGATCGCTGGTGCGATCCTGCCCCTGCTGTTCGCCGGGGCGACCGTGGCGGGTGCGGGATTCGGCGCCGGCTTCTCGGCGATGCTCCGCATCCTGGCTCCGCTGGCCCCGAACGACAAGCGGGCGGAGCTGTTCGCCGGGATCTTCCTGGTCAGCTACCTCGCGTACGGGGTGCCCGCCCTGGTCGCGGGCGAGCTGATCGCCACGGTCGGGCTGCTGCCGACGGTGCTCGGCTACGCCGTCGCGATCGCGGGCGCCGCCGTCGTGGCCCTGGTCGTGCAGGCGGCGCGCGTGCGCCGCGAGTTCACACCAGGTCGATGAGCACCTTGCCCACGATGCCGCCTTCGACGGCGTCGTGGGCGGCGGCCGTCTCGGCCAGCGGGAAGCGGGTGATCGGGAGGCCGTGCTCCGCCCCGACCGGCAGCGCGCCGTCGGCGACCGCGGCCGCCACGGCGCGCACCGCGGCATCCTTCACATCCGCCGACGTCGTGTAGGTCAGCACGAACTGCCAGCGCAGGTTCTTCGACATGCTGGGGCGGACGGGGACGCTCACCTCGGACTCGCCGGGGGTGTCCGCGTAGACCGCGATCGTGGCGCCGGTGGCCGCCACGCGAACGTCGAGCTCGGCGTTGGCGGCAGGGTTGACCTCCACCACGATGTCGACGCCGCGTGGAGCCAGCGCACCGATCGCCTGGGCCGTGTCCGGGTCCGTGTAGTTGACGACGTGGTGGGCACCCGCCGCGCGGGCGAGCTCGGCCTTGTCGTGACTGCTCACCGTCGAGACCACGGTCGCTCCGGCCCACACGGCCAGCTGGATGGCGGCGTGGCCGACGGCTCCGGCGCCACCGGCCACGAGGACCGTGCGGCCCTCGAGACTGCCGCGGGAGAGCTCGGTGGGTGCGTGCTCGTACGACGTCAGCGCGCGATGCGCCGTCAGCGCCGGGATGCCGAGGCTGGCTCCCACGTCGAAGCCGACGTCGTCCGGCAGGGCGACGACCTGGCGCTCGGGCAGTACGACCAGCTCCTGCGCGGTGCCGTCCGGACGCTGGTACGCCGCGTCCCACACCCAGACGCGGTCGCCGGCGCGCAGCGACGTCACGCCGTCGCCGACCTCGTCGACGATGCCGGCTCCGTCTTGGTTCGGAACCTGCGGGCGGGGGAGCGGGGCCTTGTCGCCGCCGCCGCGCCGCGACTTCCAGTCCGTCGGGTTCACCCCGGAGACGTGGATGCGCACGCGCACCTGGCCGGGGCCGGCGTGCGGCTCCTCCCGCTCGCCGAGCACGAGCACGTCGGAGTCGCCGGTGGAGGAGTACGTGACAGCCTGCATGCCCCTAGCCAACCACGGGTCAGCCCGCAGAGCACGCCCCCGAACTGATCGGTGCGCTGCCGACGGAGGAGAGCACCGGCCGCAGCTCGGACAGGGCGAGCGCGTACCCGGTGTCGGGGTCGACGGTCGACCGGGCGAACACGACGCCGACCACATCCCCCGCCGAGTCGAGGAGGGGGCCACCGGAGTTGCCGGGGCGGATGGTGCCGCGGAGCGAGTAGATCTCGCGCTCCACGGATCCGCTCTGATAGATGTCGGTGCCGCGGGCGACGAGCTGGTCGCGCACGCGCTGCGGGCTCACGGTGAAGGGTCCGTTTCCCGGGTAGCCGACCGCGTACGCCTGCGCGCCGGACGTGAGGTCCTGGCCGATGTCGAGCGCGGGGGCGCCGAGCCCGGTCACGTCGAGCACCGCGAGGTCGCGGGAGGGGTCGAAGGCCACCAGCGTCGCGCGGTCGAGCGTGTTGCTCCCGGCCTCCCGGACGACGATCGAGGAGGCGCCGGCCACGACGTGCGCGTTCGTGACGACGCGGCCGCGCTGCACCACCCAGCCGCTGCCCTCGGAGTCGACACCGCACGCGGGCTTGGAGGCGAGCACGGTCACCACGGACTGCTCGGACTTCGCGATGTCCGCCGGAACGGAGGCATCGGGCGCCGCGATGGTCTTGATCGACTCCTCGCCCTCGAAGACCTTCGGCAGTCCGGCGCTGGCGAGCGCATCATCCATCGCTCCGAGCACCGTCGAGGCGGGGAGCGGGGCGATGCCGTTGAGGGTGGCGACGACGCGGGACGAGTTCGCGGCCTGGACGACGGTCGCGAGGCTCGTCGACATGGCGAAACCGGCGACCAGCCACACCACGACCGCCCAGGTCGCGAGGCCGAGCACCGCGCCGATCAGCGAATCGAGCCAGCGGATCGGGCCGCGCCGGAGCACCTTGCCGAGCAGGGCGGCGATGCCCCCGGCGATCGCGTAGACGACGCCCGCGCAGACCAGGATGACGACACCGGCCACGATCGATCGCTGCGTGACGCCGGTGAGTCCGTACGAGACGCCCCAGCCGACGACGGTCGGGGCGAGGAACAGGCCGAGCGCGACGCCGCAGCCGAGACCGACCAGGGAGCCGGCCGCGCGGATGGCGCCGTTGGTGTATCCGGCGACCACGGCCAGCACGCCGAGCACCAGAAGCACGACGTCGACCACGATCTCCACGCGCCTTACGATGCCGCACCAGGCTGTGCGGAGCCTCCACTCCCGGTGAGCATCCTCTGGCCCTTGCCTCCGAGCCACCCGGGGCCTACCGTCCGAGGCTCAGAGAGCGAGAGGAACGGACATGAGCGACGAGCAGCGCGGAGACCTCGACCCCGGAGAGCGGGAGATGACGAGCGCGGACCTGACGGCCCACGACGGAGAGCACGGCGAGCTGCCGGACGGCGCGGAGCCGTCGCAGCAGAGCCACCACGACGCCGAGACCGAGGAGGACACCGCCTCGGGCGGCGCTCCCGACTGAGCCGGCACCGCAGCTATCGGACGAGACACGCCGCGCGGTCAGACGACCGCGCGGCGTGTTGCGTCAACTGGAAGGAGGAGTGTTCGCGTCGGCGCCGGCCGCCGCCTCGGCCGCCGGGGGCTTGCGCCGGGCGGTCAGGATGACGATGACGACGCCGATGATGGCCAGCACGACGATAGCGACCGCGATCCCGATGACCAGTCCCAGCCCCGAGTCGTTCGCCGCCGCGGCGGGCTGCGGCGTGGAGGCTGTGACGAGCGGCTCCGAACCGCCGGCGGTCGCCTCCGGGGTCGCCGGATCGGAGGCCGCCGGGGTTTCCGTGCCCGAGCCTCCCGCTGCCGCACCGCACGGGGTCTTCTCGCTGCCCGCCGCCTCCGTGGCGCCCGCGGGCGGCTGGTAGGCGAACGCGTACGAGTTCGAGACCGTGTGGCCGTCGGCCGACACGATCTGGTACGTCACCGTGTACGACCCTGCGCCGCCCAGGGCGACCGGGGCGCTGACGTTGACGTCCGCGACCGTGGCGCAGCCCGTCTCGAAGTGGCGCGTGCCCGCGTCGGGCCCGGTGACCGTCAGCAGCGTGCTGGAGCCGTCGCCGGCCAGGTCGAGCACCCGGTCGTTGAAGGTCAGTGTCACCGTGCTCGGCGGTGCCGTGACCGTCGAGTCCGCCGCCGGGTCGCTGCTCACGAGGTAGTCGTGGGCCGAAGCGGCGACGGCGGGGAGCAGGGCGAGCGCGACGGCGGCGGCGAGGCCGGCCGTCGCGGCGAGGGCGCGGCGCATCATGCCCGCACCTTACCCCGGCGCACGAGCGCCAGCACCGAGATCACCAGGGCGATCGCGCCGAGCGCGAGGCCGCCGATCCCGAGCCCGATCGAGACGGCGGTCGCGGTCGTACCGGCAGCGGGCGCCGGTGCCTCGGTGCTCGTGGCGACCTGGGTCGTCATCGTGCCGCCGTCCTCGGCGGGTGCCGGGGTGTTGACGTAGAGCGTCGGCGCCGGGTGCTCCGGCTCCTTGCCCGAGGCGGGCGTCGCCTCCGCCCAGTCCACGACGCTGCCGTCCGAGTAGTACTGGTGGGTCGGGAGCAGGATCGAGCCGGTGTCGGGCACGGCGCCCGCCGAGATGGTGAACTCCTGGAACTGCCCGGGAGCGATCTGGGTGCCGCTGTCGGCCGTCCAGGTGATGCGCACCGGGGCCTGGGTGATGGTGCCGTCGTCGGTCTTCACCGGCTTCGCGAGCGTCTCGGTGTCGACGGAGGCCGACCATCCCGGGATCGGCTGGTAGCTGACCGAGGTGAACGGCGTCTCGGTCGGCAGGTCGACCACGAGCTTCACCGTGCCCGCAGTCGCGGACTCGGTGGGCACCTTGAACGTGAGGGTGGCGTAGCTGCCGGGGGTCGCCGCGTCGGGGGTGACGTGCACGTGCGCGCTGGCCGCGAGCGGCGCGGCGAGCAGCAGGAGGGCGGTGGAGGTCGCCGCGACGGAGGCGGCGAAGGTCGTCTTCTTCATGAGGGTCCTTAAGTACGGTGCAGGGTCGTCGGATGCGCGTGCGCGCACGCGGACGAGCCCGATCGCGACCGGGACGCCCGTCAGAACGCGCTGGCGAGCGCCGGAGGACCGCGGTGCCGCAGCCGGGCGAGGGGGAGACCGAGGTCGCGCAGGCGGGCCGGCTCGGCCGCGGCGACGGCGGAGACGACCGCGACGACGCGGACGGGGATGGGTGTGGCTCCCGCGACCAGCGCGGCGAAGCGCAGGACGCCGACGCGGGCCGTCGCGAAGAGGCCCCAGAACGCGCGCTCGCCGAACCGGAGCGCCACGACGGTGACGAGCACGGCCGTCGCGTGCGTCAGCCACATCGAGGGGGAGGCGGGGTCGCTGTGCGACGCGGGCATGGCCGCACCGGTCATCGTGAGGTGCGCGCCGGTGTGCAGGTGCCCGAGCGTCGACGTGCCGTCCGCGCCGACGAACCGCGCCGTCCCGTCGCCCAGGCTGAACAGCGCGTGGAAGAGGAACTGGCTCAGCACGACCGAGACGGTCAGCCGCCAGAGCGAGAGCCGCCGCGACGTGAGCGCGATGGAGGCGAGAGTGGCGAACGCGAGGCTGAGCGCCACCGGCACGATGCCGGGCGCAGCGCCGCCGCCTGCGACGTGGAAGAGGGCGGCGACGAAGATCGCGACGGCGGACGCGAGAGTGCCGCGCATTGCGCGTGCCGGCCTCGATCCCATCGGTCCGTCCTCACTCGTCGCCCTCGCGGGCCGCCCTCGTCCGTCGTGGGGCATTCGGAACCAGTCTAGAGAACGGATCGCCGCCGCCATCGCGGTCTGGCGTCGCGGGCCGCGGCCGCAGTATCGTGCGGATCGTGGAGGTGGCCGGATGACATTCCGAGCAGTGCTGCAGCTGGACGGTGCGACCGCGACCGGGATCGTCGTCCCGCCCGAGGTGGTGGAGGCTCTCGGCGGAGGGGGTCGCATCCCCGTGCGGGCGACCGTCGCCGGGGTCGAGTACCCGAGCACGATCGCGATGCGTGCCGGCCAGGCGAAGCTCCCGGTCAGCGCCGACATCCGCACCCGGGCCGGCATCGCGGCGGGCGACGACGTCGAGGTCGACCTCGTCCGCGACGACCAGCCGCGCACGGTGGAGGTGCCGGAGGATCTGGCGGCGGCGCTCGCCGCGGTGCCCGGCTCGCGCGAGCGGTTCGACGCCCTGTCGGTCAGCAACCGCAAGCGCCACGTGCTCGCGGTCGAGGGCGCCAAGGCCGCGGAGACCCGCGCGCGCCGCGTCGCCAAGGTACTGGAGGAACTCGCGGGCTGAGCGCCGCGCGCCGGTTATCCTGTGCTGGATGGCCGAGGAGAGCAAGGGCGTGTGGAGCAGGCGGGTGCTCGTTGTGGAGGACCACGCCCTCATGCGCTCCCTGGTCGCCGACGCCTTCCGTCAGCGCGGGTTCGAGGCGACCGCCGCCGCGTCGGCTCCGGAGGCGCTCGCGGCCCTCGACCAGGCCGACCCCGACCTCCTCGTCACCGACATCGATCTGGGGGAGCGCCCGAACGGCGTCGAGCTCGCGACCATCGTCCGGGAGCGTGCGCCCCACGTCGCCGTCCTCTTCCTGAGCAACCTGTCGCGCGAGGCCGCCGCCGCGCGCGCCAAGGACACCGTCGCCGACGCGTCGTACGTCAACAAGTCCGCCGTGGAGTCGGTCGACGAGCTGGTGGATGCCGCCGAGGCCGTGCTCGCCGACCGTCCCGTTTCCCACGACCGGCCCGGGACGGAGCGCCGCGACGCGCTGCTCCGTCTCAGCGAGGCCCAGCTCGAGACCGCCCGGCTGCTGGCCGCAGGGCTCACCAACGCCGAGATCGCCCGCCGTCGCGGCATCTCCGTGCGGGCGGTCGAGAAGAGCGTCGAACGCGTCTTCCACGCCCTCGGCCTCTCGGCGGGGGAGAGCACGACGCCCCGGGTCGCGGCGGCCACGCTGTACGTCACGACCTTCGGCGATCCCACGTCCGGCCTATGACCGGCCTCGCCCGGGTGCGCGCACGCCGGCTGCTCGCGCGGGCCACGGGCCGGTCGGCGATCACCGTCTGGACCTGGGCGATCACGGCGCCCTTCGCGCTGACCGTCATGTCGGGGCTCCAGTACGTGCGTGGCGGTCCGGGCGCCGTGCTGGCCCTCTCGATCACCCAGCACGTCGTCGTCGGGCTGCTGCTCGCCGCGGGCTGGGGTGTGCTGCGGGTCACGCCGCCGCGGATCCGCGTCGTCACCGTGTTCGTGCTCTTCGCCGCCATCGGCGTGCTGCGGCCCCTGATCTTCCTCGGGGTCGGGCGGGTGCTCGACATCACGGTCGAGACGGGCGACCTCGGCGGCCGGATCGGCATCAACGTCGTCACGACCGTCACGATCTTCACCCTCATCGCCGTCGCGGTCGACCTCGTGCGCGACCATCTCGGCGTCTACCGGCGTCTGCGCGCGGCGCAGCGCGCGTCCGAGCTGGATGCGGAACGCGCGGCCCTGCGCGTCAGCAGCCTGCGGCACGCGGCCGTCGACGACGTGCTCGCCGAGATCGAGCGCGCGGCCGCGATCGCCGACGCGCCGCTGCCCCCGCGCGAAGCCGCCCGCGTGCTGCGCGGGCTCGCGACGGACGTCGTGCGGCCGGTCAGCCACTGGCTGTACGAGAACGACGACACGGCACCGGCGGGTGACGCCGAGGCGCCGCCGGTGCGGTGGCGCGACTGGGTCGCCTCCGTCCTGGGCGGGATGCAGCCCGCGCCGCCCCTCCTGCTCGCCGTGCTCTTCGCGGCGCTCGTCACGCCGTTCGG
This sequence comes from Leifsonia naganoensis, assembly GCF_013410615.1. Lineage (NCBI taxonomy): Bacteria > Bacillati > Actinomycetota > Actinomycetes > Micrococcales > Microbacteriaceae > Leifsonia > Leifsonia naganoensis. The sequence continues at coordinate 1,682,206 of NZ_JACCHJ010000001.1, read as the reverse complement.
CTTGTCGCAGTACGGGCTGCTGCAGTGCCTGCCGGCCATCGTGGGCGGCCTGGTCGTCGTCGGGGCGGGCAACCTCGTGGTCTCCCGTGTCGCCGACCGCACGGCCCGGCCGTATCGGGGCATCGTCCTCGTCGTCGGTTACCTCGTCGTCGGAGTGGCGCTGTCCGTGACGACCGACGCGGCCATCCGGGTGCAGGGATTGCGCCCCCATTTCATCTGGTTCGAGGCGGGCACCTACCCCCTGATCGCTCTCGGGGTGGCGCTGGTCGTCTCGCTCTCGGCGCGCATCCGGCTCGACCAGCAGGGGCTCGAGGCCGCGGTGCAGGCGAGCGTGTTCGACGCCGCGCGGCTGCGCGCCGACTACGACCACCAGCGCGCCGCCTTCGCCCGCGTGCTCCACTCGGGCGTGCAGTCCGAGCTGATCGCGGCCGCTCTGGCACTCGGCGCGGGAGGCGGGGACGACGCTTCGGGCGAGCTGCGGAGCGTGGTCGACCGCATCCGTACGGAGCTGCTCGCCCCGCCCGCCGCGCCCGACCCCGAGACCCGCGTCCGCGCGCTCGTGGAGAGCTGGCGGTCGGCCATCGCGCTGCAGGCGAGCGTGGCGCCGGACGCCTGGGACCGCCTGCGCGAGCCGGCGCGCTGCGAGGCCGTGGTCGACGCCATCTCGGAGGGGCTCGCCAATGCCGTCCGCCACGGCGACGGCGGCCCGGTGACCCTGGACGTCCGCTCTGCATCGCCATCAGGGGTCACCGTCGTCGTGTCGTCGGGCGGGACCCTCTCGACGGCGTCGCCCGGGATCGGTCTGCGGCAGCTCGCCGAGCAGGGGACGGTGGAGCTGCGGGAGCTCGGCGGGCGGGTCGAGCTCGCCGTCGTCGTCCCCTGATCCCCGTCGTACCAGCCGTACCCGGGCCGGGGATGTCCGTCGGGCCGGGTTAGATTCTGTCGGTCGGAGCCCCGCATCCGTGCACGGAAAGCCGGGGCGCTTCTGCGCGACCCGAACGCGCGGGATGCGCCCCAGCAGCGGGCCTGCGCGAAAGAATCCGGAATCCATTCGTCTGCATTGATAGAACGTTCAGGCGAAATGGGGTAGAAAGGATCGGGTACGCCCCCGCCCCCTGCCCCACAGGAAGACCAGCTTGCCCCGTTCCACTGCCTCCACGCGGCCCCGCCGCGGATCTCGCGCACCCCTCGTTGTGGACGTCGAGCAGCAGTCGGAACTCACGGCGGACCCGGTCGAGGACTTCACCCGCGGTGAGCACCTGACCGCAGCGGAGGAGCCCGCGGAACAGGTCTTCGGCAGCCGTCGCGCCCGTCTCGAGGCGGAGCGCTCGCGTCCGCGCAAGCGGGAGCGGATCGTCGTCAAGCCGACCACCGCCCCACGCGACGTCGCGAAGAAGTCCGCCGCGCGCGCCGCGGCCGCGAACACCGGCGGTGGCGTCGCCCGCCGACTGCGCGGGACCGGGCGCCCCGGAGAGCACCGTCGCCGCGGCTTCCACGTCGTCGTCATGCTCGCCCTGACCGCCTTCTTCGGCACCGCCGCGCTGCCGGCCTACGCGACCACCAGTGAGGGCTCGGCCATCGGCACAGCCCGCACCGCCCTCGCCGTGCAGACCCTCACCGGCGGCAACACCGACGCGGTCCAGGTCGTCGCGCGCGACGGCATGGACATCCAGGAGAGCCCGCAGGCGCTCGACTCGACCATGAACTCCACGGTCTCGCCGACCGTCCAGGCGCTCGCCATCCAGCTGATGGGCGCCGTGTCGTCGGGCCGGCTCGTCGGATCCACGCCGAACCACCTCCCGGAGATCGCGAACCTGGCGGAGGGCAAGGCCGTCCCGGGCTGCGGCATCGACTACCGCGTGCTGCAGACCATCTCCTTCGCTCTGGCGCACTTCAGCCAGGTGGGCATCTCGGACATCAACCGCCGCTGCACCGGCCAGATCGAGGGCGCCGGAACCGAGTCGGCGCACTACGCCGACGGCGGCGGTCACGCCCTCGACTTCTACCTGCTCAACGGCTCGCCCCTCACCGGTGGCGACGCGAGGTCCATCGAACTGATCCAGCTGCTCGACCCGATCGTCCCGGCCGGTACCGGCCTCGGTCAGATCGGCTGCCGGGCCTCGATCTCGCTCGACAACTTCAAGCCGTTCGACGATACGTGCAACCACGTGCACATCGACTTCCTCAACTCGCAGGGCACCACGATCAAGTACTGATCGGGGGCCGCCCGGCCGCCGTCCACAGCCCGCTCATAGGCGTGACCTGGAGTCCGCCCATCGCTGCGCGGATAGTGGAAGGCATGGACCAGAACCCGAGCCTCTCCCGTCGCGCCCTCATCACGGGAGGCGGTGTGGTCGTGGTCGGGATCGCGTCCGCGCTCGTCGTGGCCTCGCGTTCGACGGCGGGCTCGAACCCCTCTCCGACGGCCACACCCTCCGCGGCCGGTCCGACGATGCGCACCTTCCACTCGACCGACCTCACCGTGCCCGCGGTGTCGACGGTGAAGACGGGCACCACGGCGGCGGGGCTGGTGTTCGTGACGCAGCAGGTGTCGGGATTCAACGGGCTGATCATGGACGACGACGGCGAGCCGGTCTGGATCGAGCCGACGAAGGCCAACGTGACCGACCTGCGGGTCCAGTCGTACGGCGGTGCCCCGGTGCTCACCTACTGGACCGGGAAGAGCACAGGCGGTCACGGCGCAGGGACGGGTGTCATCCTGGACACGTCGTACGCGCAGGTCGCGACCGTCTCCGCGGGCGGCGGCCTGGATGCGGATCTGCACGAGTTCAACCTCACGGATCGCGGCACCGCGCTCATCACGGTCTACGAGACGGTCCCGGCCGACCTCAGCTCCATCGGCGGCCCGAAGCAGGGCTTCATGTACGACTGCCGGGCGCAGGAGATCGACGTCGCGACCGGAGCGGTGCTGCTGGACTGGAAGGCCAGCGACCACATCCCCGTCTCCGAGACGTATCTGGGGCTCAGCCAGGACGCCGGCCACGACGGGACGACGGCCGGACGCGCCTTCGATCCGTACCATCTCAACGCGGTCGACGACGCCGGCGAGCGGCTGCTCGTCTCCTCCCGGCACACGCACACCGTCTACGCGATCGACCGTTCGACCGGCGAGGTGGAGTGGCGGTTCGGCGGCAAGAAGAGCGACATCGCCGTACCCGATGACGCGGCGTTCGCCTGGCAGCACGACGTGCGCGCGCAGGACGACGGCACGATCACCCTCTTCGACAACCATCTCTACTCCAGCAGCGCCGGAGGGACCTCCCGCGGGCTCGCGTTCCGCGTCGACGAGACGGCGAAGACGGCGACGCTCCTCCAGGAGTACGCCACCGCCGGCCATCTCGGCACCGCGATGGGGAGCACCCAGGTGCTTCCGGGCGGGAACGTGCTCGTCGGGTGGGGCACCGACCCGACCGTCACCGAGTTCACGGCCGCCGGCGACGTGGTCTGGGAGGCCACCCTCGGCGCGATCTCCTACCGGGCGGCGCGCAACGAGTGGGCGGCGCATCCCGCGTCCGCACCGGACGTCGCGGCGAAGGCGGAGTCCGGAGGGACCCGCGTCTACGCGAGCTGGAACGGCGCGACGGAGGTGGCCGCCTGGCGCGTGCTCGCCGCCACGACCGGCGACCCGAGAGCCGTCGGCCAGGTGACGCGCTCCGGGTTCGAGACGTCGCTGCTCGTGCCGGCGGCGGCCACGGTGGCCGTGCAGGCCCTGGATACCGGCGACGCGGTCCTCGGGACGTCGAAGACGGTCACGGTCTGAGCGCGGCCGGCGCACGGACTCAGCCGAACAGGTTCAGCGCCGCCCACTGCAACAGGATGACCGTCTTGCCGTCGGCGATGCGGCCGTCGGCGATCATCGCGAGGGCGTCGTCGTAGGGGACGACGACCGGCTCGATCTCCTCGCCCTCGGCCTCCACTCCGCCGCCGCCGTCGATGTCGGCCGGTCGGTAGGGCGCCGCGTAGAAGTGGACGCGTTCGGTCACCGAGCCGGGGCTCATGTAGAGGTCGAAGAGGTGCTCGAGCTCGCCGATGCGTACGCCGAGCTCCTCGGCGGCCTCGCGGCGGATGGCCTCGTCGGGCGCGTCGCCGTCGAGCAGGCCGGCGGCGGCCTCCACCAGCATGCCGTCGGGATGGCCGTTGACGTAGACCGGGAAGCGGAACTGGCGGGTCAGCAGCACCGTGCGCGCCTCGGGGTCGTAGAGCAGCACGGTCGCGCCGTTGCCGCGGTCGTAGGTCTCGCGGGACTGCGTGGTCCAGGAGCCGTCGCGGCCGCGGTAGTCGAAGGTGGTGCGGCGCAGCACGTGCCAGCCGTCGGAGGTGACCTCGACGTCGCGCACGCGCACGTCCGCGTTGCCCGTGAGGTCGCGCCCGGTCAGGTGGAGGCCGGTGCGTCCGCGCGCGTCCGCCCGGTCGTGTCCCGCTCGCTCGTCCCGTGCATCCTGCTGATCGTTCACGTTCGGACTATTCGCCGTCTCGGGCGGCGTGCTCCTTGCGGAGCTTGCGGGCCGCGAGGACGACGCCCGCCTCCGCGTCGCGCGCCTTGACGATCGCGGCGTCGGACTTGAGCGGCAGGCTCAGCCCGTACTCCGCCTCCTCGCCGGCCAGGATCTCGCGGGCGCGCTCGACCTCCCGATCGAGCTCGGCGCCGAGGAGCAGCGCGACGTTGGCGATCCAGATCCAGAGCAGGAAGACGATGATGCCAGCGAGTGCTCCGTAGGTCTTGTCGTAGCTGCCGAAGTTGGCGACGTAGAACGCGAACCCGGTCGACGCGATCCCGATCACGACGATCGCGGCGATGGCTCCCGTCGTCAGCCAGCGCAGGCGCGGGTAGCGCACGTTCGGCGACACCCCGTAGAGCAGGGCGACGAGCACCACCAGCGCGGCGACCACGATCGGCCAGCGCAGGATCGACCACGCCGTCTGCGCGGCGTCCCCGAGCCCGATGGCGTCGCCGATGGCCTGCGCGATGGGGCCGGAGACGACCAGCAGGATCGCGACGATGGCCACGAGGGCGAGGGCGGCGATGGTGACGAGGAGCTGCGCGGGGCGCAGCGCGAACGTCGTGCGGCCCTCCTCCACGTGGTAGACGCGGTTGAGGGCGCGGCCGAACCCGCCGACGTACCCGGAGGCCGACCACACGGAGCCCACGATGCCGATGGCCAGGGCGATCCCGGTCGCGGGGGACTCGGCCAACGCCTCGATCGGCCCGCGCACCACGTCGAGCATCCCCGGCGCCAGCTGGTTCACCATCCCGAACAGTGCGTCGATGCCGGTCTTGCTCTGACCGACCAGGCCCAGGATGCTGACGAGCGCGATCATCGCCGGGAACAGCGACAGCACGCCGAAGTAGGTCAGACCGGCAGCGAGGTCGGTGCAGGCGTCACGGGAGAAGCGGCGGAGCGTGCCCTTCAGGATGAAGCCCCAAGGGAGCCTGACCCAGGGGACCGTGGGGCGCTCAGCCGTCACGCCGGCGCTTCCGGATGAGCAGGGCCGCGATGCCGGCCGTGGCCGCGACCACGCCGAGGAGCACGCTGCCGGCGGCGACTGGGTGCGAACGGATCTGGATGCGCGGGTTGAAGGTGGCGAAGATGTCGTCGAGGGTGCGCGCGAGCTCGCTGCGGGTGACCTCGAGGTCGAGCTGGATGGTGTTCATCCCGGCGCCCTTCGGCAGGGGCGGGCGGGTGGTGGTCGGCGCGGTCACGGCTGCTCCCCCTTCAGGGCGTGTGCGTCGGCCCGCAGTTCGGAGCCGAGGTCGTCGGGGATCGGCGGCACGCCGCGCTTGAGGCTGGCGCGGCCGATCAGGGCGGCGATGATCGCGAGCACGATGAGGATGCCCGCGACGATCAGGGCGGCGAGCCAGGCCGGCACGATGAGGGCGAACCCGAGCACCGCGGCGGTCACCAGCACGCAGAGGGCGAAGAACACGAAGACCAGCGCACCGACGAGCAGGCCGGCGCCGATCCCGGCGGCCTTGGCCTTCGCCGACATCTCGGCCTTGAAGAGGGCGAGCTCGGAGCTGACGAGCCGCTTGAGCTGCGCGACCAGATCCCGGGTCAACTCGGGCAGGGGGCGCAGCCCGCGCGTCGTGCGCCGACGCTCTCGGGGGATGGCGGAGCCCGCCGTGGGGGCTCCGGTGCTCGTGTTGTCGTGACTCATCCTGTGCCGTCTCACCTTTCGCGTGTACCGCGACCGTACCCCGATGGGATGGTGCACACTAGGGACATGAGCGGCAACGACTCCCTCGGGCGTGGCGGCGTGCTGGTCGCGGTGGTCGCCGGGCAGCCGGTGGCGGTGCTCGAGCAGGCGGCCCGTCTGGCCGGCGATCTCGGGGTTCCGTTGGTGTGCGCCACGGTCGACCCGAACCGGTACCTGGTCTCGAACTACGTCGACGGCACGGTCGTCGCCCTGCCGTACGACCCCGATCTGCCGGAGGCGGCCGAGGAGGAGTTCGACGCCGAGCTGGAGGAGCGCGTCCGGGCCGTGCTCGAGGGTCGCGGGGTCCCGTTCGGCTTCAGGCAGCTCGCGGGCGACCCCGCGTGGGCGCTGACCAGGCTCGCCGACGAGGTGGACGCGCGGTACATCGTGGTGGGCACGCGCGAGGCGGGCCTGCGCGGGAGCCTGCGCGAGTTCTTCAACGGGTCGGTCGCCGTGCACCTGGCGCACCGCCAGCACCGGCCGGTGATCGTGGTGCCGCTGGCGCCGGTCGCCGGCGCCGAGTCCCTGCCGTGGGAAGACCCCACGGAGAAGTGACGCCGCGCCCTCCCGTTCCCGTCCACCTCCACTGGCGCTCCGTGCTGCTCGTGTTCGTGGGGGGAGCGCTCGGCACGACCGTGCGCTACCTGATCTCCGGTGCCGTCCCTTCCGTGTACGGCCTCCCTCTCGCGACGTTCGGGATCAACGTGGTGGGCGCGTTCGTGCTGGGCTGGCTGCTCGAGGCGCTCGCCCTCCGCGGGCCGGACGAGGGCCGTCGCCGCTCGGTGCGTCTCTTCGTCGGCACTGGCATCCTGGGGGGCTTCACGACGTACAGCGCGTTCGCCGTGGACACGGACGGGCTGATCGTGGCGCAGAACGTCGGCGGCAGCATCCTCTACGCCGTCGCCACGATCGCCGTGGGTGCACTCGCGTCCCTCGCCGGCATCGCCCTCGGCGCCGCGCTCGGACGTCGCCGAGCTGGCCGTCTCCGGCGCAATGAGGACGCCTCGTGACGCCCCTCCTGGTGCTCGCCGTCGCCGTGGCGGGCGGCCTCGGCGCCGTCGCACGCCTCGTGTTGGACGGCGTCACCCGCAGCCTGGTGCGGGTGAACTTCCCGCTCGGCACCACGGTCATCAATGTGACGGGTTCGTTCCTGCTCGGACTCGTCACCGGGCTGGCACTCGCGAACGGGCTGCCCGCGGAGTGGCGCGCCGTTCTCGGCACCGGCTTCCTCGGCGGGTACACGACCTTCAGCACGGCCAGCTTCGAGACCGTGCGGCTGGCACAGCAGCGCCGCTACCGGGCGGCGGCGTTCAACGGCGTCGGGATGCTGCTGCTCGCGCTCGCCGCGGCCGGGCTCGGCCTGTGGGTCGGGCAGCTCTGACGGCAGGCGACGGGGCGCACCGGCAGTGTCGCTCCCCGGCGCTCACTCTTCGCCGGCGTCCTGCTCCATCCACCACTCCGTGAACTCCTGCGCGCGCCCGTCGGGTGCCAGCAGGATGATCCAGAGGTTGCTGTAGGTGGGGCCGTCCCGGTAGTCGGTGACGCCCTCCACGAAGTACTGGGGGCCGTCCTGCCCGACCACCCGCCACTCGAACGCCGCCGCGCCGGGCTCGTCGCGCGCGTCGAGCCACCCCTCCACGATTTCGATGTGGCCGTCCCACGGCTCGGCGAAGGGTTCGGTGCGGTAGCTCGCGTCCTCGGTGAAGAGCGCCCGGATGTCGTCCGGGTCGTTCGACTCCCACGCGCGTCGGTAGTCGTCGATCCAGCTGGTGATCGCGTCGGCCATGACCCCGTTATACGCCTTGCCCGCACCGGCCCACCAGCCTGGTGCGCGGCCGGCCGATACGATATGCGCCATGGATCCGCTGTTCGAGGACTGGGTGCCGTTCAACACCGCCGTCGCGGGCGCCGGCGCGGCCCTCGGCGGCCTGCTCATCGTGGCGCTGTCGGTGAACATCAAGCAGATCGCCGAGTCGCGCGGACTGGCCGCGCGGGCGGGTGCGTCCATCGCCTCCCTCATCCTGGGCGTCGTGCTCTGCTGCCTCGCGCTCATCCCGCGCCAGGAGCCGGTCGGCTACGCGATCCAGGTGCTGGTCGGCGGCCTCGCGGTCGCCGTGGTGGCCGCCCTCGCCGCGCGGGCGATCCGCCACGACGAGACGCGGGCCGGATTCCACCAGTACGACGCGTCGCAGATCGTCCCGTTCGTGATCCCGGTGCTGACCTACCTCGCCGGGGGTGTGCTCCTGCTGATCGCGCAGCCGGCCGTCGGGCTCGTCGTCGTGGCCGCGGCGAGCATCCTGGCGATCGTCGCCACGGTGCTGTTCTCGTGGGTGGCGCTGATCGAAGTGCTGCGCTGACGCCTCAGGGGCGACTCAGCGCAGCGCGAACGGAGGCGTCTCGACGCCGGGGGTGAGCGCTTCGGCCGGATCGGAGCCGAGAGCGACGATGCGGTTGCGCTCGTCGACGTGGACCACGCGAGGCACATAGGAGCGGGCCTCCGTGTCATCCATCTGCCCGTAGGCCATGACGATCACCAGGTCGCCGACGTGGGCGAGGTGCGCGGCCGCACCGTTCACGCCGATCACTCCGCTGCCGCGCTCGCCCGGGATGAGGTACGTCTCGAACCGATTGCCGTTGGCGATGTCGACGACGGAGACCTGCTGACCGGGCAGGAGGTCGGCGGCGTCGAGGAGGTCCTGGTCGACGGTGAGGGAGCCGACGTAGTGCAAGGCGGCGTGGGTCACGGTCGCGCGGTGGATCTTGGACGTGAACATGGTGCGGAGCATGCGGGCCTCTCTCAGGCGGTCGCGAGGGTGAGCTGCGGCAGGGCGGCCACGAGCGCGGCCAGCTCGGGCACATCGGTGGCTTCGGCGAGGGCGCGCTCGAGGGCGGCGTCGTGCACCGGGCGTGCGGTGTCGAGCAGCGCGTGGCCCGGCCGGGTCAGCTCGGTGTAGATGCCGCGGCGGTCGTCGAGGCAGTCGACCCGGGTGAGCAGGCCGCGCTCCTCGAGCCGGTTGACGAGGCGGGTGGTGGCGCTGGGGCTCAGGGCGCTCGCGCGGGCCAGCTGCTGCATGCGCATGTGCCAGCCGTCCTGGCGGTTGAGGGCGTCGAGCACCGTGTACTCGACCACGGAGAGCCCGGCGTCGCGGGTCAGGGCGCGTTCGAGCTCGGTCTCGATGAAGTTGTGCAGCGCGGCGAGCGTGCGCCAGCCCTGCGCGCGCACCTCGACGGCGTCGTCTCCGATCCCCACGGGGTCTCCTGTCTGGTCGTGCAGAGGCGCCGGGGTTGCGCAAAGTAATTGCACGTGCAACTATTTATAGCGCGTCTGCAAGTAACAGGATAACGCGCTCACCCCATCCACCCCCTCACTCACGGAGTCTTCACATGCCTGCTGGCCTGATCGCCCTCGCCCTCGGCGGATTCGGCATCGGCTTGACCGAGTTCGTCATCGCCGGGCTGCTGCCCGAGGTGGCCGCCGACTTCCACGTCGACGAGGCCGCCGCCGGCTGGCTCATCTCCGGCTACGCGCTCGCCGTGGCCGTCGGCGCCATCGCCCTGACCGCCGCGGCGACCCGCATCCCGCGCAAGGCCGCCCTCCTCGGGCTGATGGTGCTGTTCATCGTCGGCAACCTCCTCTCGGCCCTCGCCCCGACCTACGCGATGATGCTCGGGGGACGCGTCGTCGCCGCGCTCTGCCACGGTGCCTTCTTCGGCATCGGCTCGGTCGTCGCGGCCGGTCTCGTCGGGCCCGAGAAGCGCGCCCGCGCCATCGCGATCATGTTCACCGGCCTGACCGCCGCCAACGTGCTCGGAGTACCCCTCGGGACGCTGCTCGGACAGGCGGCGGGGTGGCGCTCCACCTTCTGGGCCATCACGGGCATCGGTGTCATCGCCCTGATCGGCGTGGCCGTCCTCGTTCCCCGCGAGGCGGCGGACTCCGGCACCACCAGCCTCCGCCGCGAGCTCAGCGCCTTCCGCTCGGGCCAGGTGTGGCTCTCGCTGGTCGCCACCGTGCTCGGCTTCGGCGGGATGTTCGGCGCCTTCACCTACATCGCCTACACGCTCACCGGCGTCTCGGGCTTCGCGGCCGGCGCCGTGCCGTGGCTGCTCATTCTGTTCGGCCTCGGGCTCTTCGCGGGCAACTGGGTCGGCGGCCGCCTCGCCGACCGGTCGATCGACCGGACGCTGCTCGTGCTGCTCGCCGTGCTCGCGGTCGTGCTGGTGGGCTTCGCGCTCGTCGCCGGGATGCCCGTCCCGGCCGTGATCGCGCTGGTGCTGATGGGCGCGGCCGGCTTCGCCACCGTCCCCGCGCTGCAGCTGCGGGTGCTGACCTACGCCGACCACGCGCCGACCCTGGCGTCGGGTGCGAACATCGCCGCCTTCAACGTCGGCAACGCGATCGGCGCCTGGCTGGGCGGCCTCACGATCGCGGCCGGGCTGGGCTACACCTCGCCGCTCTGGGTCGGTGCCGCCATGACCGTGGGGGCGCTCATCGTCGTGGCGCTGGCCGCCGGGGCCGCCCGGTCGGCAGCGCGACGCGGGGGAGCGGTGTCCGACGGGGTTTCCGATGTGAAGCTTCCGGTCTAGTAGACGGAGGCGTACACTCTGGCTTGTCCCGAACGAACCGGACACCAGAAGTATCTGAAGCGTGACGATCAGGGGGTGATCGTGATGGTTGATGTGGCTGAGGAGCTGCTCCCGTCACGCCTGCGCCTCCGCGTCCTGCTCGGTTCGATGATCGGCGGCGCCGCCCTGGTCGGTCTCGGCCTGCTGTTCGGCGGCGGGTCCGCGCACGCCGACGAGGCCGCGCCCCCGCCTCCGCCGCCCGCCGCCTCCTCCGGTCTCGGCGGAGTCGTGACGGGACTGACGAGCGGCCTCGGCCAGACGGTCGGCGCGGTCACCTCGAGCGTCGCCCCGGTCCTTCCGGAGCCGGTCACGGAGGTCGTCTCGGCCGTCGTGACGCCCGTCACCTCGGCCGTCTCCGGCATCGCGGACTCCGCGCCCGTGACCGCCGTCGTCCAGCCCGTCGCCACGACGGTGGACACGGTCGTCACCTCGACGCCGGTCGTCGGCGACGTCGTGACCGGCCTGCTGGGAAGCACCCCGGTCCAGTCCGTCACCACGCCGGTCACCGGTCTCGTCGATCAGACGGTCTCGGGAGTCGCGGGCGTGGTCACCGACACCGTCACCCCGCTCGCGCCGGGTGCCTCCGAGCCCCCGGTCGTCTCGCAGCCGCCCGCCGGCAGCGGGGTCGACGGGCCGGCCGTCAACGCACCGGCCGCGACCTCCGTATCCGGCTCCACCGCGGCTCCCGCAGCCACACTCGATCTGCCGATCGGCTTCGCCGCCGCCGGCTCGTCGGGCCTCGGCATCGCCGGATCGGCGCTTGTCGGCGGCGTCGCATCCAGTGCGCCCGCAGACCCGTCGTCCCCTGTTCCCGGATACCCGGGCGGGGGCGGCCAGGCGCCGCCTCCCGGTGTGCCCTCGGGCAGTGCCGGTGCCGGCTCGACCTCGGCAGGCGGTGGCGGCGCCGCGCTCTCGGCGGTCGCCGACGGCATCGCCCTGCCCTCCTGCGCCCTGGGCGGCGCGACCAGCGCTTCAACGGACGACCGTATCCCGGCGTCCCCCGTCGCCGACCACGACACCAGCCCCGACTGAGTGGGTCCCGTCTGCCTTCGGGCAGAACGCGACCATGCCTCCCACGCGGAGGCGACATCACTCATTCGAAAGGCTGAACCATGAACAAGTACGTCTCGCGAGGGTTGTGGATCACCCTCTGCACCGGCGGGCTGTGGCTGGCGGGGACGGCGGCGGCGAACGCCGCTGAGGCCCCCACCGCCGACAGCGCCGGCTCCGGCACCCAAGCGGTGGTCGGACTCTCCGTCCCGGTCACGATCTCCGGCAACGGGATCTCGGTCCTGGGCGACTCGTCCTCGGCCGGGGCGACGACGAGCGCTCCGGCGCCCGCCGCGGCTCCGTCCGTGACGATCGACCCGTCCGCCATCGGCGGCGTGCTCGACGGCACGCAGGCCGTCGCCGACGTCTCGGTGCCGGTCACCGTCACCGGGAACGCGATCAGCGTGGCCGGCGATGCCGGCAGCGACCAGTCGCAGACGGCTCCGGCCGCCCCTGCCGCGGCCCCGGCGCCGACGGCGACCACGGCCGACTCGTCCGGTGACGGCGGCCTGCTCGGCGACGTGCAGGCGCCGGTGAACGCGGCCGTCCCGGTGACGGTCGGCGGCAACGCGATCAGCGTGCTGGGCGACTCGTCGTCGTCCGGTTCGACCGCGACCGCCCCGGCGGCGGCTCCCGGCGCGACGGTGACGTCGACCGGAGGCGGCTCGGACGACGGACTGCTGGGCGGCCTGCTCGGCGACGTGCAGGCGCCGGTGGATGCCGCGGTACCGGTGACGGTCGGCGGCAACGCGATCAGCGTGCTGGGCGACTCGTCGTCGACCGGCTCGCAGACCTCCGCTCCGGCGGCGGGAGCCGGCACCACGGTGACGAGCGACCCGGCCTCCGGCTCGGGCGACAGCGGCCTCCTGGGCGGCCTGCTCGGCAACGTGCAGGCGCCGGTGGATGCGGCACTGCCCGTGACAGCGGGCGGCAACGCGATCAGCGTGCTCGGCGACTCCACCACGACGGGGTCGACGACCTCGGCGCCGGCGACGGGCTCGGGCACCACGGTGACGAGCGGCCCGGCCTCCGGCTCGGGTGACTCCGGCCTCCTGGGCGGCCTGCTCGGCGGCGTGCAGGCTCCCGTGAACGCGGGTGTCCCCGTGACCGCGGGCGGCAACGCGATCAGCGTGGTCGGCGACTCGTCGTCGACCGGCTCCTCCACCACCGCCCCGGCGGGATCCGGTACCGGCACCACCGTCACCAGCGGCGGGACCGGCACCGGAACGGACGGCGGCCTGCTCGGCGGCCTGATCGGCGGCGTCCAGCTGCCGATCGACGCCGGTGTCCCCGTGACGGCCGGCGGCAACGCGGTGAGCGTCGTGGGCGACTCGTCCAGCGGCGACTCCACGGTGACGGCGCCCACCACGGGCGGCGGCACCACCGTCACCGGCGGAACCGGCACGGGTGACTCCGGCACCGGCCTCCTCGGCGGTCTGCTCCCCGTCGAGCTGCCGATCGGGCTGGATGTGCCCGTGACGGTCGGCGGCAACGCGATCAGCGTCATCGGCGACAGCGGCACGACCGGGTCGACCACGACCCCGACGACGCCGACCACCCCGACGACGCCGACCACCCCCACCACGCCCACCACGCCCACCACGCCGACGACCCCGGTCGTCCCGGGTGACGGCGGCATCGGAACCGGCGCGGGCACCGGCACGACGACGGCCTCGGTCGGCGCCGTGATGGCGCTCGGCTCCGGCGGTTCGGCGATGCTCGCCTCGACCGGCTCGAACGAACTGGCCCTGGGCGGGCTCGCCGCGCTTCTGGCGCTCTTCGGAGTGCTGGCGCTCTTCACGGCGGCCAGCCGCGAACGGCGGCACCACCGCACGCGCTAGTCGCGTGCGAACGGCGCGCGGGCCGTCGGTCGATCCGGTCGACGGCCCGCTTCGCCACGCCCGCCGTGAGGCGTGGTCTCGCCCGCGAATGCATCTTTCCGCCGCTCCGCCCGACCACTACGGTGTGAGTCATGATGAGCCTGAGACCCGCCCGCGCCGCCCTCGCCCTCGCCGCTGTCGCCGCGGTCGTCGCCCTCAGTGGGTGTTCGTCGCCCGGTTCGTCCTTCACCGGCACCTGGGGGTCGTCGGCAGCGGGACAGCCGAACCTGACGATCAAGGACGACGGCACCTTCAGCGGCAACGACGGCTGCAACGACATGTCGGGCAAGGGGACGGTGAGCGGCGACACGTTCACCTTCGGCCCCTTCGCCTCGACCCTCAAGGCGTGCGACGGCGTGAACCCCTGGCTCAGCCGGGCGAACACGGCGAAGATCTCCGGCGGCGACCTCGTCGTCTATGCGAACGGTGGAGAGAAGGTCGGCACGCTCGCCAAGGGCTGAGCGTGCCGACCGGGGAGTGAGAGGGCGCCCCGCGGGGAGTTGGGGGGATCCGCCAGGCGGGACGCCCTCTCGGCCCGGTCAGAACCCGATGGGTCTGCCGGGGGTCAATGGTTCGTCGGTGATGACGAAGGGTTCGCCGTCGTTGTGCTCGAGCTCGCGGCGCTCGACCTCGGCGAGGAGCGCTTTGGTGAGCATCTCGGACCAGCTGCTGTCTCGCTCGGCGAACGAGGTGGCCCGATAGACGGACCGGGCGCGATTGCGCAGGGCGTCGGTCAGATAGAACGTGATGGTCGTGCGGCGGCGCGACCCCGTAGGGCTGCCGACCGCGCTGGGCTGGGCGCGAAACGGCGAGGTGTCGGGAGGCTTGCGCCGACGGGCTGAGGAGCTCTCATCGGAGGGTCGGCTCATGAAGACCTCACAGAATATCAGTAGGTGATAATCGATCTTCTATATTCTAACCGGCAGACACCGGCGAGCACACCATTTAGACCCTCCTATGCATGCATTGTCAGCGCGAGAGGCGCTCGACGATGGAGCCGAAGAGCTCGGGCCGCGCCGCGGCGGTCGGCACGATGCGGGGCCGGAATCGCGAGCGCGCCGCGATCACCAGCGCCGAGGTCAGCATCCGGAAATCCCGGGTCGTCGCCCGCCACGCCCGCTCGTACTGCTCGGTGTCGCCCGCGCGCACGGCAGCGACCGCGGCCCGTGCCTGCGCGAAGCCGACGCGCATCCCCTCGCCCGTGAGGGCGTCCACGTACCCGGATGCGTCGCCGGCGAGCAGCGTGCGCCCGGACGACCGCGATCGGGCGCGCTGCAGCAGGGGGCCGGCGCCGCGCAGCGAGCCGATCGTCTCGACGCCGGTGAGCCGGGAGGCGAGCCCGGGCAGCGACGCGAGCACGGCCTCCTGATCCAGCGGCCGCCGCCCCAGCACGGCGACCCCGACCGTGCGCTCGTCCACCGGGGTGACGTAGGCCTCGGCGACCGGGGACCAGTGCACCTCCACCAGATCGCTCCACGGCTCGACCGCATAGTGCCGCCGGACGCCGAACCGGCGCCGGGCCTCGGCCTGCGGGCGCCGCTCGAGCCCGAGCAGCCGGCGCATCGGGGAGTGGAGGCCGTCGGCTGCGATCGCCCAGGGGGCCTCGAGCGAGCCGCCGTCCGCGAGCTCGAGCCGCACGCGGTCGCCGCGATGGGAGACCCCGGTGACCCGGCCCTCCGCCCTCCGTGCGCCCAGCGACTCGGCGCGCTCCGCGAGGGCGGCGTGGAGGACCGTGCGCCGCACTCCGCGCCCCGGGCGCTCGGCGAACCGGTGCTCGACCCGCGCGTCGCCATCGATGTACGCGATCCCGGCCAGAGGACGACCGTCGGGATCGACGCCGATCCGGTGCAGGGCCGCGAGCGCGCCCGGCATGAGCCCCTCCCCGCACGCCTTGTCGATGGGGCCGCTGCGCGGTTCGACGACGAGCACGTCCATCCCGTCGAGCCGCGCCTCGATCGCGCACGCCAGCCCCACCGGGCCGGCGCCGACGACGATCAGGTCGGGGGCTGTCATGCCCGTGCGGGGGCGACGGTCGCCAGGGCGCGGTTCTCGCAGGGGATGCGCACGGCCAGCAGCAGCACCGCGTTCAGCACGGTGAAGGCGAGCGCGGTGATCCACGCGGTGTGCACGAGGGGGAGTGCGAATCCCTCCACCACGACGGCGATGTAGTTGGGATGCTTCAGCCAGCGATACGGGCCGCCCGCGACGAGCGGGAGGTCGCGCACGATGATGACCCGCGTGTTCCAGCGCGGTCCGAGCGACGCGATGCACCACCAGCGCAGGGCCTGGCTGGCGAGCACCAGCGCGAACATCGGCCAGCCGAGCCAGGGGAGGAACGGCCGGTCGCCGAACCACACCTCGGCCAGGCAGGCGAGCAGCAGGCCCGTGTGAAGGGCGACCATCGGCGGGAAGTGCCCGCGGCCGAACTCCACCCCGCCGCGCGCGAACGACCAGCGGGCGTTGCGGGCGGAGACGACCAGCTCGGCGATGCGCTCGCCGCCGGTCGCCAGCACGAGCAGTGTGTACCAGATCACGACGCCGCCCAGATCACGCGGCCGCGCCGATCGCCGCGGGGGCCTGCGCAGCACCGGCCGCCCAACGCAGCAGCACGAGCTCGCTCGTCACGCCGGGGCCGAGGGCGAAGAGCAGGCCGACCGTGCCGGGTTCGTGGGCGTCCAACTGCTCGGCGAGCACGTGGAGCACGGCGGCCGACGACAGGTTGCCGACACGGGCCAGCGACCGCCAGCTCGCATCCAGGGCTCCTTCGGGCAGGTCGAGCGCTTGCGCGAACGCCTCCAGCACCTTCGGGCCGCCGGGATGCGCGGCCCACGCCCCGACGTCGGAGACCTCGAGGCCGTGCGCCGCGAGGATCCCGCGGGCGTCCCCCGCGAAGTTGCGCTCGATCACGTCGGGCACGCCCGCGCTCAAGACGATGCGGAAGCCGGTGCCGCCGATGTCCCAGCCGATGACGTCGGCGGTGTCGGGGTAGATGTGGCTGCGGGTGTCGACGACCTCGGGGCCCGGGAGTCCCAGGGCCTCGGCCCGCTCGTCGCCGACCATCACGACCGCCGCGGCGCCGTCGCCGAAGAGGCCGCTGGCGACGATGTTCGCCATCGAGTCGTCGCTGGCCTGCACCGTGAGAGAGCAGAGCTCCACCGACAGCAGCACGGCGACCTCCCCGGGATGACCGGCCAGATAGTCGTGCACCCGGGCGATGCCCGCGGCGCCGGCGACGCAGCCGAGACCGAAGCTCGGCAGCCGCTTGACGTCGGGGCGCAGCCCCAGCCGCGCGACGAGCTGCGCGTCGATCGACGGGGCGGCGATGCCGGTCACCGAGGTGAAGAGCAGGAAGTCGACGTCGGCCGGTTCGAGCCCGGCCGACGCGAGCGCCCCGGTGATGGCGCGCTCGGCCAGGGTCGTGCCCTCGGCGATGAAGAAGTCGTTCGACTCCTGGAACGACGCGATCGAGCTGTACCGCTCCAGCGGCATGACCAGACTGCGCGTCTCGACCCCGCTGGAGGCGTGGATGCGGCGCATCACGGCCTGGCGCTTCGGGTCCGGTGTGATCATCCCCAGAAGCGCGGTCGTGATCTCCTGCTGGGGGTAGCTGCGGGCCGGGAGCACCGGCGCCACCGACACGATTCGGCTCACAAGCGCAACGTACACCCCGTGGCTCCGTGCGCCACAGGGAGCGCGCAGGCCGGGTCCCCCACCCCCAGATTTGGACCAAATGCGGTGTTAGCGGCGCCCTTTCACGACATTCGGCACAAATCTGCGGAGGCGAGGGGCGGCGTATCAGGCCAGGACGGCGAGGGCGTCGATCTCGACGAGCATCTCCTCGCGCGGCAGGCCGGTGAAGACCGTGGTGCGGGCCGGGAGCACGCCCGACGCGACGCGCGCGCCGACGAACTCGCCGTACGCCTCGTTCATGAGGCCGAAGTCGTCGCGGGTGGTGAGGTAGACGCGCAGCATCATCACGTCGTCGAAAGTCGCGCCCCCGGCGGCGAGGATGGCCTCCACGTTCTGGAGGGTGCGGATGGTCTGCGCCTTCACGTCGCCCGGGTGCAGGTACTCGTTGGTGGCGGGGTCCACGGGCCCCTGGCCGGAGACCTGGAGGAACGGTCCGCGGCGGACGCCCTGCGAGAAGGTGTGGGCGGGCGCGGGCGCGTCGGTGGTGGAGACGGCGATGCGGTCGGTCATGCGGAGCCTTTCGGTGCGGCGGGCGCGCTCGCGCCCGGCAGGGTGGCGGTCGGGATGCTGGAGGCGGGCGCCCCCAGCTCGGCGGAGATGCGCGCGGTCGCCGCGAGCAGCGACGGGAGGAGGCCGAGCACACCCTCGTAGGGCAGCACGACGTTCGGCACCGAGACCGAGACGGCCGCCGCGATGCGCCCGTCGGCCCCGAAGACCGGGGCGCCGACGCAGTTCATGAACGTCTCGTGCTCCTCGTGGTCCTCGGCCCAGCCGCGGTCGGCGCTCCGGCGCACCTCGGCCACGAGCTCGGGGACGCTGGCGATGGTGCGCTCGGTGTAGCGCTCGAACGGCACGGCGGAGACGACGCGATCGAGCTCCGCGGCATCCAGCGCGCCCAGCAGCACCTTGCCGACGGCGGTCGCGTGCAGGGCGGCGGGGAGGCCGACGCGGGAGTACATGCGCAGCGGCTGCCGCGACTCCACCTTGTCGATGTAGGTGACGACGCCGTCCTGGTAGGTCGCCAGGTGCACGGTCTGACCGGTTTCGGCGGCTAGCTCGCGCAGCGCGGGGGCCGCGGCGGTGCGCACGTCGCGGGCGTCGAGCGCGCTCTCGGCGAGGGCGAAGACCGCGGGGCCGAGGTGGTAGCGGTGGGAGCTGTCTCGCCCGACGAAGCCGCGCTGCTCCAGGGTCTGGAGGAGGCGGAGGACCGTCGTCTTGTGCACCCCGACCTCCTCGGCCAGGGCGTCGAGCGTCGCGATGCCGCGGGAGACGAGGTCGAGCACGTCGAGCGCACGGGCGAGGGACTGACTCATGCGGACCTCCAGGGAATCTCGCCGGGATGCACGCGCCACCCGGCCCACTCGTCGCCGGCCGCGGCGATCGTCTCGCGCTCGGCCGCGGTCGGCACCGTGAGCGGTCGGTCGCCGTGGCCGATCAGGGTCAGCGCAGCGAGGGCGTGCCCGAGGCGCAGGGAGGCCGCGTCGTCGCGTCCCTCGGCGAGGCCGGCGAGGAACCCGGCCGCGAACGCATCGCCCGCGCCGACCGGCTCCACGACCTCCACGGTCAGGCAGGGCACGTGCGTCGCGTGGCCGTCGCGGCGGTGCACGGAGGCGCGGTGCGCGTCCTCCTTGAGCACCACCGCGTCGAGGTGCGGGTAGGCGGCGAACAGGCGCGCGGGTTCGGTGTGGCCGAAGTGGGCCTGCGCCTCGTCGTGGCCGGCGAAGAGCAGGTCGGCTTGGGCGACGAGGGCGTCGAGCGGCGCGGTGTCGCGGTCGTGCCAGAGCCGGGGACGGAAGTTGAGGTCCACGCTGATGAGCGTCTCCGGGCCGACGACCTCCCGGAGCCCGGCGGTCACCTCCGCGGCGCTCGGCGAGAGTGCCGCGGTGATGCCGCTGGTGTGGAGGTGGGAGGCGCGGCGCAGCAGGGCGGCGGCCGGGGCGGCGTGCAACTGCTCCAGCCCGAGGGCGGACGCGGCGGAGTCGCGGCGGTAGTAGTGCATCCGGGTCGCGACGCCGTCGGCGCCGGGCGTGGACTCCTTGACGTAGAGGCCCGTCGGGCGCTGCTCGTCGAGCTCGACGGCCCGCGTGTCGAGGCCGGCGTCCGCGGCGACGCGCAGGATGCGCTCGCCGAAGCCGTCCGCGCCGAGGCGGGAGATCCACGCGGTCGGCAGGCCGAGCCGGGCGAGGGAGGTGGCGACGTTGAACTCGGCGCCGCCCACGTCGGAGCCGAAGGCCGTCGCCTCGGCGAGCGGGCGGTGCGCCTCGGGGTAGAGCACGACCATGGCCTCGCCGAGGGTGACGAGCAGGGGGGACGGCATTGCCCCTCCTCTCTGCGGTGGCTCTCGGTGACACTCGGCGGATCTGATCGTGGCTCGCGCCGGTCTTGGCGGACGCCCAGAGGCATGCTAGAACAGAACGAGCACACACTGCAACGCGCGTTGCAAAATACGCAACGCAGTCGTTCAGTCCACCCGCATCCACGCCCCATCCCGGAGGACCGACGTGAGAGAGTACAAGGCCGTACCCCTCGGCTACGCCGCCACCGATGTCGCCGCGCTCAGCGACGCGCGCGCCGCGCTCCGCGACTTCCCGACCCCGCTCGTCACTCTCAGCGAGAGCGCGGTCGCGCACAACCTCGCGACGATGGCGGAATGGTGCCGCACCGCGGGCGTCGGCCTCGCGCCGCACGGCAAGACCACGATGAGCCGGGAGCTCTGGCAGCGCCAGCTCGACGCGGGCGCCTGGGGCATCACGGTGGCGACGCCGTGGCAGGCCTCCGTCGCGCTCGGCTGGGGCATCCCGCGGGTGCTGCTCGCGAACGCGCTCGTGCAGCCTGCGGCGCTGCGAGCCCTCGCTCCCGACACCGACCGGCTGACCGTCTGGGCCGACTCCCTGCGGGGCGTCGAGATCATGACGGAGGCGCTCACCGACCTCGACCTCCCGGAGCCGCTCGCCGTGCTCGTCGAGCTGGGCGCTCCCGGCGGCCGCACCGGTGCGCGAACGGCGGACGAGGCGGTCGCGATCGCACGCGCCGTCGCCGCGTCGCCCGTGCTGCGGCTGGCCGGGGTCGCGGGCTACGAGGGCGCGCTCGCGCACGACGCCCGCCCGGAGTCGCTGGCGACCGTGCGCGGCTACCTCCAGTCGCTCAGCGAACTGCACGACGGCTTCGAAGCCGAGGGCCTGTACGCCGCCGCTGCGCCGGCGATCATCACGGCCGGAGGGAGCGCCTACTTCGACGTCGTCGCCGAGGTGCTCGCTCCGCGCCGGGATCTCGACGGCACCCGTGGTCGCGTGGTCGACGTGCTGCTGCGCTCCGGCGCGTACATCACCCACGACGACGGCTTCTACAGCGTCATCACCCCGCTCGGCCGGGTGGGCGGAGACGCGTTCCGCTCCGCCATCCACGGCTGGGCGACGGTCGTCTCGCGCCCGGAGCCCGGTCTCGCGCTGGTCGACGCGGGCAAGCGCGACTTCCCCTACGACGAGGGGATGCCCGTCCCGCAGGCGATCCGGGCGCTGGGGGCCGCGAGCGGCATCCCGCTCGACGGCGCCGTCGTCACCGCGATGAACGACCAGCACACCTTCGTGCGGCTGCCTTCCCACGCCCGCGTCGAGGTCGGCGACGTGATCCGCTTCGGCCTCTCGCACCCCTGCACGACCTTCGACAAGTGGCGCGCGCTCGCCGTCGTCGACGACGCGCTCGCCGCCGAGCCGCACGTCACCGGCTTGCTCGAGACCGCCTTCGGCTGAACGGACCCCGGATGCTCCTCGACACCCTCCGCCACGACCGCGCGCTCGCCGTCGTGCGCGCGCCCCGCATCGACGACCCCGTCGGGCTCTGCCGTGCGCTGGCCGCGGGCGGCATCCGCACGGTCGAGTTCACCTTCACGACTCCCGGCGTCGAAGACGTGATCGCCGAGGCGGTCGCGGGGGAGCACGACGCCCTCGTCGGGGCCGGCACGGTGACCGACGCGCGCACCGCCGAGGCGGCCATCGCCGCGGGTGCGCGCTTCCTGGTGACGCCCGGGCTCAGCGAGAGCGCGGCGGCCGTCGCACGGGAGGCGGGCGTCCCCATCCTGCTCGGCGCGCTCAGCCCCACCGAGGTGATGCGCGCGGTCGAGCTGGGCGCCGCCGCCGTGAAGGTCTTCCCGGCCTCGCTCGTCGGCCCGCGCTACCTGCGCGATCTCGGCGGGCCGTTCACCGGCACCGCGTTCGTGCCGTCCGGCGGCCTCGACGCCGGCAACGCGCGCGCGTGGATGGAAGCGGGCGCCCTCGCGGTGACCGCCGGTTCGAGCGTGGTGAGCGCGGCTGACATCGCCGCCGCCTCCTGGGCCGCCGTGACCGAGCGCGCGCGCGAGTTCGGCGCCGCCGCGACGGGCGCATGACCGGGCCGGCGCCGACGCTCCTCCGCGGAGCGCTGGTGCTCGACGGCACCGGACGGCCGGGGCGGACCGGGGATGTGCTGCTCGCCGAGGGACGGATCCAGCGGGTCGGCGGCCGGATCGACGCACCCGACGCACGGGTCGTCGACGCCGACGGCCTCGCCGTCGCTCCCGGTTTCATCGACATGCACGCCCACTCCGACCTCGCGGTGCTCACCGACCCGGTCCACCTGGCGAAGGTCTCGCAGGGGGTGACCACCGAGGTCGTCGGTCAGGACGGACTCTCGTACGCTCCCGCGACGCCCGCCGCGATCGAGGTGCTCCGCGAGCAGCTCGCGGGCTGGAACGGCGTGCCGGCCGGCCTCGCCCTCGGCTGGGAGACCGTCGGCGACTACCTCGCGGCCGTCGATGCCGCACGCCCGGCCGCCAACGTCGCCGCGCTCGTCCCGCAGGGCACCGTGCGGCTGGACGTCGTCGGTGCCGCCGACCGCCCCGCCACCGACGCGGAGATCGCGGCGATGCGCGCCCTCGTCGACCGCGGGATGCGGGACGGCGCGTTCGGGATGTCGTCCGGCCTCACCTACGTGCCCGGGATGTTCGCCGGGACGGATGAGCTCGTCGCCCTCTGCGAGGTGGTCGCGCGCCACGGCGGTGTCTACGTGCCGCACCAGCGCTCCTACGGCGCCGGGGCGCTGGAGGCGTACGCCGAGATGGTCGAGGTGGCCCGTCGGTCCGGGGTCGCCCTGCATCTCGCGCACGCCACGATGAACTTCGGCGTCAACCGCGGGCGCGCGGGCGAACTGGTGGCGCTGCTGGATGCGGCTCTAGCCTCCGGTGTCGACCTCACCTTCGACACCTACCCGTACCTCCCGGGCTCGACGACGCTCGCCGCCCTGCTGCCGTCGTGGGCCGCGGCCGGCGGCCCTGCCGCCACACTCGGCCGCCTGCGCGACCCCGCCTCCCGGGCGCGCATCGCGTACGAGCTCGACGTCGTCGGCACCGACGGCTGCCACGGCGTCCCCGTGGAGTGGGGGACCATCGAGATCTCCGGCGTGCGCGATCCCGCACTCTCCGGCCGGGTCGGGCGCACCGTCGCCGCCCTCGCCGCTGAGACGGGTCGGCCCGCCTCCACGGTCGCCCTCGAGCTGCTGGTGGCCGACCGGCTCGGTACCGGCATCCTGCAGCACGTCGGCGACGAGGCCAACGTGCGCACGATGATGGCGCACCCGCGGCACACGGGCGGCAGCGACGGCATCCTCGTCGGCGACAAGCCGCATCCCCGCGCCTGGGGCACCTTCCCGCGCTTTCTCGGCCACTACGTGCGCGGGGAGGGCGTGCTGCGCCTCGAGGACGCGATCGTGCACCTCTCCGCTCGCCCGGCGGCCCTGCTCGGACTCACCGACCGCGGTCGCATCGCTCCCGGGATGGTCGCCGACCTCGTGCTCTTCGACCCGGCGACCGTCGCGGACCGCGCGTCCTTCGCCGAGCCCCGGCGGCAGGCGGCCGGCATCCCGTGGGTATTCGTCGCGGGTGAGGCGGTCATCGCCGACGGGGAGCGCACCGAGGCCCGCCCGGGCCGCGCGCTACGCTCGACGGCATGCGCAGCTTCCTGATCCTGCACGGCTGGGACAACCACCGACCGCCCGGGCACTGGCAGCACGAGCTGGCCACGGCGCTGCGTTCGCGCGGCGAGCGGGTGGAGTACCCGCAGCTGCCGAGCGCGTCGGCGCCGTCCGTCCCGGCGTGGCGGGATGCGGTGGCGCAGTCGCTGCGCGCCGCGGCGGCCGACGGCGCCGAGGTCACCGTGATCTGCCACAGCCTCGCCTGCCTGCTCTGGCTCGGCGCGCGCCCGCTCGACACGGTGGTGGACCGCGTCATGCTCGTCGCTCCGCCGTCGCGGGAGGTCGTGGTCGGCATCCCCGAGATCGCAGCCTTCGCGTCGCCCGACCCGGCCCGGCCGGCGTACGCGACGACCATCGTCGCCTCGGACGACGACCCGTACTGCCCCGAGGGTGCCCAGGCCGCCTACGGTGCGCCGCTGGGCATCCCGGTCCAGATCATCCCCGGCGGCGGCCACCTGGAGCTCAGCGCGGGCTACGGCGAGTGGCCGTCGATGCTCGCGTGGTGCTTCGACCCGACCACGACGCTGCAGCCGCGCTGAGCAGAGGAGCCGAGCTCAGCCCTGCACCTCGCGCACGACCGCGACGAGCGGCTCGTAGAGGGCCTCGCCCGGCACGACCCCGGTGATCTCGGTGACGATGTCCTCCGGGGTGGCCTCCTCGAGCAGGCGCCGCAGCTCCACGCTCTGGGTGTCCTCCGGCACGTCGAAGCGGAGCGCCGCGCCGACCGCTGCCAGCAACGCCTGCGGCACGGAGCCGACGTAGGCGACGTGGTCGATGGCCGGCCCGATGAACCGGTCGTTGCGGCCGAGCTTGCGCAGCGGCTCGCGGCCGACGCGGGTCACCTCGTCCACCAGGTGCGGATTCGTGAAGCGGTCGAGGATCTTCGCGCGGTACGCGGCCATCTCGTCCTCGTCCAGCCCGTGCTTGGCGACGAGCGCCGCCGACGTCTCGCGCAGCGCGTCCTCGGCGGCCTCGCGCACGAGCGGGATCGCGATGGCCTCACTGATGGTCTTCGCGCCCTGCAGGAAGCCGGTGTACGCCACGGTCGCGTGGCCGGTGTTCACCGTGAAGAGCTTGCGCTCGATGTACGGCGCCAGCGAGTCGACGAAGTGCGCGCCCGGGATGACGGGCTCGTGCCCGGCGAACGGGCTGCGGTCGACGACCCACTCGTAGAACGTCTCGACGGTCACGTCCACGCCCGACCCGGGGGCCTGCGCGGGCACGATCCGGTCGACCGCGGTGTCGGCGAAGACCGCCTTGGCGCCCAGCGCCTCCCGGGTCTCGTCGTCCGGCAGGCCGTCCATCAGCTCGGCGGCCAGCAGATCGGTCGCGCCGATCGCGTTCTCGCATGCCATCACGGCGAGGCGGGGTGCGTCGTCCGCGCGGGCGGCGAGGCCCTTCGCGATCACCGGCGCGACGAAGCGCAGGATGCGCGGGCCGACGGCGGTCGTGACGATGTCGGCCGTCGCGATCTCGGCGACCAGCGCCTCCTCGTCGGTCGCGCTGTTGATGGCGCGGAACCCGGTGACCGTCTTGGTCTCCGACTCCTCGCCGACGAGGTGCACGTCGTACGAGTCGGCGGCGGCCAGCGCGTCGATCAGCTCGGCGTTGACGTCGGCGAACACGACCTCGTACCCGGCTTCGTGGAGCAGGAGCCCCACGAAGCCGCGGCCGATGTTGCCCGCACCGAAATGGACGGCCTTCATGCGTTCGGTCACCTCACTCGTTCACGTCGCCGAGGAGCGCGAACAGGGCGTCCGCGTCCGGGGCGTCGATGAGCTTCTGCACGTCGTCCTCCTCCGAGAAGAGGATGGCGATCTTGGACAGGATCTCGAGGTGCTCGTTGTTCTGCCCGGCGATGCCCACGACGAACCGCACCTCCTCGCCGCCCCAGTCGAGCGGCGAGGAGTAGCGGATGAAGGAGAGCGCCGAGCGGGTGATCTCGTCCTTGGACTCGTTGGTGCCGTGCGGGATGGCGAGCCCGTTCCCCATGAAGGTGGAGACCGTGTTCTCGCGGTCCTGCATCGAGTCGACGTAGCCGGGGAGGACGGCGCCGGCGTTCACCAGCAGCGCGCCCGCCTCGCGGATCGCGTCCTCCCGCGTGGTCGCGGAACCCGCGGCCACGACGTTCGCCCGGTCGAGAATCGTGTCGGTCATTTGTTGGCGTCCTCCGGTGCTGCTTGGGCCTGCTTGGCGACGAGGTCCACGACCTCGTCGTACCGCGGGCTGTTCATGAAGTTGTCGACGGACACGTGGACCGAGTCCGGGGACTGGCCCTTCGCGCGGTCGGTCAGCTCGCGCTGCGTGATGACGAGATCGGCCGTGCCGTCGAGGTTCGCGATGGCCTGGTTGGTCACCGTGACGCCCTCGACGCCCGCCTTCTTGATCTTGTTGCGCAGCACGGACGCGCCCATCGCGCTCGAGCCCATCCCAGCGTCGCACGCGAACACGATGTTGCGCACCAGTCGATCGGTGCCGTCCCCCTGGGCGTCGCCGGCGTCGTGCTCGGCCTCGTCCACGAGGCCGCCGAGGACGCTGGACGACTTGCCCTTGTTGGCCTCGGTCTGTGCGACGGCGGCCGAGAGGTCGCCCGCGTTGCCGGCGGCGAGGTCGCGCTTGCGGCTGGCCCGCAGGATGATCGACGCGACGATGAACGACACGGCCGCGGCGCCGACCACCGACAGGATGACGCCGACGAAGCTGTCCGCCGGGGTCTGCAGCAGGACCGCGATGATCGATCCCGGGGAGGCCGGGGCGCGCAGGCCCGAGCTGAAGGTGACGTTGATCGCGATGCCGGTCATGCCGCCGAGGATCGCCGCGATGATGATCATCGGCTTCATGAGCACGTACGGGAAGTAGATCTCGTGGATGCCGCCGACGAACTGGATCAGCGCGGCGCCCGGGGCGCTCGCACGGGCGATGCCGAGACCGAAGATCGAGTAGGCGATCAGGATGCCGAAGCCGGGGCCGGGGTTCGCCTCCAGCAGGAACAGGATCGACTTTCCGGTCTGCTGCGCCTGCTCGATGCCGAGCGGGGTGAGCACGCCGTGGTTGATGGCGTTGTTGAGGAACAGCACCTTGCCCGGCTCGATCAGGATGCTGGCGAGCGGCAGGAGGTGCGCCGACACCAGCCAGTTGACCGCGCCGCCGAGCACGGAGCTCAGCCATTCGACGATCGGCGCGATGCCGAAGAAGGCGCCGATCGAGAGCAGCATGCCGACGATGCCCGCCGAGAAGTTGTTGACCAGCATCTCGAAGCCGGCCTTGATCTTGCCGTCCCAGATCCCGTCGACCTTCTTCATGATCCACGCGGCGAGGGGGCCGAGGATCATGGCGCCGATGAACATCGGGATGGTCGAGCCGACGATGACGCCCATGGTGGCGATCGAGCCGACCACGCCGCCGCGGACGCCGTAGACCATCCGGCCGCCGGTGTTCGCGATGAGCAGGGGCAGCAGGTAGGTGATCATCGGGCCCACGAGGCCGACGTACTGCTGGAAGGTGCGGCCGTCGCCGTCCTGCGCGAGCACCGTCGCCGCGCCCTGCCAGCCGATCTTCGCCTGGTCCCCGAAGCCGCCGAGGATGCCGTTGATGTCCCAGCCGGTGTTCTGCAACCAGCCGGTCGCGATGAACAGCGCCGTGATGAACCCCCACGCGATGAACGCGGGGATGTTCGGCATGACCATGTTCGAGAGGAAGGTCCCGAAGCGCTGCACGTGGACGCGTGCGCCTCCGGGCTTCTTCGGCGTCGTCGCTGTCGCCGATGTCATGATGGGGCCTCGTTTCTGTCGGGGATCACGGTGAGGTGGATCACTGAGGGGGTGGGGTCGCGGCCGCACGGACCGCGTCCCGGGCTTCGGCCGCGCCGTCGGCGGCCAGGGCGACCTCGGCCAGGGCTCGTGCCTGGTCGAGGGTGTAGCGGGTGAGGGAGAGCCGCACGTCGGCGAGCGCCGCCGGCGACATCGAGAGCGTGGTGGCGCCGAGGCCGACGAGCACGACCGCCAGCAGGGGGTCGGCCGCGGCCTCGCCGCAGATGCCGACCGGCTTGCCGTGGGCAGCGCCCGCAGCGCCGACCTCGCCGATGAGGCGGAGGACGGCGGGGTGCCACGGGTCCTGGAAGCCGGCGACCGAGCCGAGGAGGCGGTCGGCGGCGAGCGTGTACTGGGTGAGGTCGTTCGTGCCGATGGAGGCGAACGCGGCCGTCTGCAGCACGCGGTCGGCGAGCAGGGCGGCGGAGGGGACCTCCACCATGACGCCGACGGTCTTCAGTCCGTACTCGGTCGCCAGCTCGACGAAGTAGCGCGTCTCCTCGACGGTCGACACCATCGGCGCCATGACCCAGAGGTCGGCCTCGGTGGCGGCGTCCGCCTCGGCGAGGGCGGTGAGCTGCTCGCGGAGGAGGTCCTCGTTGGCCCGCAGTGCGCGCAGGCCGCGCAGGCCGAGCGCCGGGTTGTCCTCGTGGGCGTCGTTCAGGAAGGCGAGCGGCTTGTCGGCGCCGGCGTCGAGCACGCGCACGACGACCTTCTTGCCGGGGAAGGCGGAGAGGAGCGCGATGTAGTGCTCGCGCTGCTGCTCCACCGTCGGGGCCATGCGCTGGTCGAGGAAGAGGAACTCGGTGCGGAACAGCCCGACGCCTTCGGCTCCGGCGTCGAGGGCCTTCTGGGTGCCATCGGCCGAGCCCAGGTTGGCGAGCAGGGGGATGGGCGTGCCGTCGGCGAGGGCGCCGGGCTCGAGACCGCCGGCCAGGGCGGCCGCACGCTCCTCGATGCGGTGCTGCGCGTCGGCGCGCTGGTCGTCGGCCGGGGCGACCGTGACCGTGCCGGAGGCCGCATCCACGATGACCTCGGTGCCGTCGGCGAGCGAATCCGCACCGGCCACGCCGACGATGGCGACGATCGCCTTCTCCCGGGCGAGGATCGCGGTGTGGGAGGTCGGGCCTCCCTCGCGCGTGACGAGGCCGAGGACCTTGGTCAGGTCGAGCAGGGCGGTGTCGGCCGGGGCGAGGTCGTGCGCGACGAGCACGTACGGCTCGTCGGACTCCGGAACCCCGGGAGCGGGACGACCGGCGAGAGCGGCGATGACGCGCTGGGCGACGTCGTCGAGGTCGGTGGCGCGCTCGCCCATGTAGCCGCCCAGGTCGATGAGCATGTCGCGGAACACCGCGAAGCCCTCGAACACGGCGCGCTCGGCGGTCGTGCCGCCGTCGATCCGGGTGGCGACGTCGTCGGCGAGGGTGGAGTCCTCCGCCATCATCGACTGCGCCTCCAGCACGTCCGCAGCGACGCCGGTGACCTTCGCCGCGCGGGACCGCAGGTCGTCCGCGACGGCCGCGACCGCCTCGGCGACGCGCGCCTTCTCTTCGTCGGGGGTGCGGGTGCTGGGCGTCTCGGCGGGCTCGGGGAGCGGGTCGGACATGCGGAGCACCCGGCCGAGGGCGACGCCCTGGCCGATGCCGGCGCCGGTGAGCTGAGTGGTCGTCTCGGCCATGATCAGGCGTCGTGGTCGGTGGTCAGGATGTCGGCGAGGTCGTCGAGCACCGCGTCCGCGTCCGCCGCGTCGGTGGTGAGGACGATCTTGTCGCCGTGGTCGATGCCCAGCGAGATCACGCCGAGGATGCTGCCGGCGTCGACGGTCTTGCCGCCCTCCTTCGACAGCTTCACCGCGGCGCCGGAGCTCTTGACCGCCTCGACGAAGAGTTTCGCCGGTCGGGCGTGCAGTCCGTGGGTCGATCCGACGGTGATGATCCGCTCAGCCATGTGTGTTCTCCTTCGATCGTTCGATGCCCCGGGTGCCCGGGCGAGTGGCTCGTGCTCTCATAGTGCCGCCGTCCGGGCGCCGAGAGCCAGATCCAGCGCCTGGGCGCCGTCGAGGGCGGCCGGGGAGATGGGCGGGAGCACGGCGACCGACGTGCCGGAGGCGGCGGCGCGTTCGCGCAGAGCGGGCACCGAGGCTTCGAGGTGCGCCCCGACGAGGATCACGTCGACGCCGGTCAGCGCGTCGAGCTGGGAGACGCTCCCCGCCTCGACGGTCACCGGGACGCCGCGCGATGCAGCCGCGTTGCGGAGCTTGACGGCGACGAAGGTGCTCGAGGCACCCGCGCCGCAGACGACCACGATCTTCATCGACCTGTGCCTTTCGGTAACGCGGAGTTGCTGGGTGGAGCGGATGGATCTGGTGGATCGTCTTTCATGCTCGTCCGGTCGCATCAGTCGCTCCAGCCGGCTTTCTTCCGGGGGAGCGGAAGTCGAAGAGCGTGGACGCTATATATATGCAATACCGACTACGGAACTCGGCGGTTCCCGCTTCGGTTAATCCCGTCCGCCTGCGGAGTCCGAGCATCCGGACCACCAGGTTGGGAGCATCATGCGCATCTCTCCGATCTCCCACCCTCGTCGTGCCCGGCGCCACGCCACCAGGCTCGCCGGCGTCGTCGGCGCTCTCGCCGCTGCCGTCGCCCTGGCATTGGCAGCGCCCTCGGCGGCCGTCGCCGACGAGACGATCACGTCCAGCGGGCCACTCGTCGACGTCAAAATCACCCCGTACCTCAACTGCGCCGTCAACTACGCAGGAGACACGCACACGGAGTTCTACGGCGGGACCGCGTGCGGGACCTTCGTCGCCTTCGACGAGGGAGGCACTCGCTCGCTGGCCGGGCCGGCGTCCGTGCCGGCGGGGCAGGCGGCCGTCGAGGCCGGAAGCCCCTACATCCCGGTGAGCCAGAGCCGAGCCGGGTCCGGAACGAGAGCGGACCCGCACTCGATCACGACGACCGTCCGCGCCCGGAACGCCGCGGGCGTCGACGTGCTCGAGCTGACCCAGGTGGACAGCTACGTGGTCGGCGACAACTTCTATGCGACCAGCACCAGTGTCCGCTCCCTCGACGCGCAGGGCCACGACATCATCCTCTATCACGGAGGGGATTGCTACCTCGGCAACACCGATGTGGGCTACGGGGACTACTCCTCCGCGACCGGCGCCGTGACCTGCAAGGCATCGCCGGGCTCCTCGTCCCGCATCGAGCAGTTCATCCCGAAGACCCCGGGATCGGCGTTCTACTACGGCAGCTACACGTCGATGTGGCTGAACATCGCCTCCAAGGAGCCGCTCCCGAGCCGGTTGGACGGGGCGGACACGGCCCAGGACAACGCCATCGCGCTGTCCTGGAACCTCCACGTGCCGGTCGAGGGGGCAGCGACCGCGTCGATGCTGACGAACTTCTCCCCGGTCGACCTGCGGGCCCTGCCCACCACGATCACGCCCGACCCGTCATCGGTCGCCGCCGGTTCGAGGGTCTCCCTCCGGGCGGAGGTCAGCAATGCGGCCAACACGGCCGACGTGTCGATGGACGCGCTCGCCGTCCGGCTGCCGCGTGGCGGCGCGTATGTCGACGGATCCCTCGTGGGAGCTTCGGGTCCCGCCTCGCAGACGGGTGACACGCTGACGATCCCGCTCGTGCAGGAGATCGCCGGTCAGGCGTCGGCAGCGGTGACGTTCGACGTCGTGCTCA
The DNA here is from genome assembly GCF_013410615.1 of Leifsonia naganoensis. Classification (NCBI taxonomy): domain Bacteria; kingdom Bacillati; phylum Actinomycetota; class Actinomycetes; order Micrococcales; family Microbacteriaceae; genus Leifsonia; species Leifsonia naganoensis. The sequence continues at coordinate 1,651,234 of NZ_JACCHJ010000001.1, read as the reverse complement.
GCGAGCAGGGCGCGGCCGCGTTCGAGCTCAGCGGTTCGGCCCTGCTCGCGCCGGTCCTCGAGTCGTCTACCACGGTGACGGTGACGGCTCCCCTGGAGGATGCGGCGGCGGCCGATGACACGGCGTCGACTCCCTACGCGACCGCGGTGACCATCCCGGTGCTCGCCAACGACCGCGGAGACGGGATCGTCGTCTCCGCGATCGGCGCGAGCCCCGACGGAACCGCGACGGCGAACGCGGACGGCACCGTGACCTTCATGCCGAATGCCGGCTTCGCGGGCGAGGCGTCCTTCGTCTACACGATCACGGACGAGCGGGGGAACCGCTCGCAGGCGACGGTCGTCGTGACGGTCGCGGATCCCGCGGCTCCGGTGGCGGCGGACGACACGGCGTCGACGCCGTACGCGACGGCCGTGACGATCCCGGTGCTCACCAACGACGACGGCACGGATCTCACTGTCTCGGCGGTGAGCGAGAGTGCGGATGGAGTGGTGACGCTGAACGCGGACGGCACGGTGACGTTCGTGCCGAACGCGGGATTCGCGGGCGAAGCCTCGTTCGGGTACACGGTCGAGGATGTGGTGGGGCAGCGCGCCACCGCGACGGTCACCGTGACCGTGGAGGCGCCGGCAGCGCCGGTCGCCGCGGATGATGCGGCACGCACCGGCGCGGGCATGGGCGTCGTCATCCCCGTCCTCGACAACGACTCGGGCGAGGCGATCGTCGTCGCCGAGGCCGAGACGCCGGAGGACGGCACGGTGACCCTGAACGACGGTACGGTCACCTTCGCCCCGAACGACGGCTTCGCCGGGACGGCGACGTTCGGCTACACGATCGAGGACGCGGTCGGGCAGCGGGACACGGCGACGGTCAGAGTGGTCGTCGACCCGGCGCCCACGACGGCTCCCGCAGCGACGGAGCCGGGCGGACTCGCGGTGACGGGATCCACGCTCCCGATGGGCCTGGGAGCGGCAGCGGCGGTGTGCCTCGTCGCGGGCCTGACGCTCCTGATCGTCCGGCGCCGTCGCACCGACCGGGCGTAGCGCGACGCCCGGTGAAGGGGCCGCATCCGCGAGGGTGCGGCCCTTTCGCGCGCCCGGCGACCCGGCGATCCCGCGGCAGCCTTCCGGGGGGAGCGGAAGATCTTCTCCGTGCGCGAGCCCCCACCGATGCCCTCGTGGTTGACTCGGTGCAGAAAGGTGGTTCGGGTGGCGCTCTCGGCACAGCAGACGAGGATGCTGGACATCCTGGCGCGCCGTGCTGCCTGGGTGACCGCGGCCGAGCTCGCACACGATCTGGGCGTCACGACACGCAGCATCCGCACCTACGCCGCCGCACTGGGAGACCTGGTCGAGTCGGGCGCCAGCGGATACCGGGTGCGGACCGAGGCGTACGCTGCCCACCTCGACGACGCAGAGGCCGCCGAACCGAGCGTCGGCTCACCCCAGGAGCGCCTGGTCTTCCTCGCCCGTCGCCTCCTCGACGAGCCCGAGGGCGTCGACGTGTACGAGGCGGCCGAGAGCCTGTTCGTCAGCGAATCCACCATCGAGTCCGACCTGACCCGGCTGCGCGGCATCCTCGCCGACACCGAGCTCGCGCTGCAGCGGCAGGGCCCCGTCGTGCAGCTCACCGGCCCGGAGATCGCGCGCCGCAAGCTCATCAGCCGGCTGTTCCGCGATGAGATGCGGCAGGGTGTCGTCGACGTTGCGCGCATCCAGGAGGCGTTCGCGTCCCGCGGGCTGGCCGAGTTCAAGTCCGACCTGGTCGGGATGCTCGACGCCCGCGGCTTCTTCGTCAACGAATACGGGATCAACGACGTGCTGCTGCACATGGCCGTCGCACTCGACCGCGTCGCCAAGGACCGCGTGCTGCCCGCCGCGGGCGATCCGGAGGTCAGCGAGGCCATCCGTGCGCTCGCCGACGACCTCGGCGGATTGATCGACACGCACTTCGACGTGGTGCTCGACCCGACCGAGCTGCGCTACCTCGCCATCCTGCTGCGCACGCGGGTCATCGCGCCGGGAGCCGGCCGCGATCCGGTCGAGGAGTTCGTGAGCGAGCACGATCTGGAGGTCGTGCGCGGCATCGTGGCACGCGCCTCCACCGAGTACCTGGTCGACCTGCGCGACGAGAACTTCATCGTGCGTCTGACCCTGCACGTGCAGAACCTCGTCGCGCGCGCCCACGAGAAGACGTACTCGCGCAACCCGCTGACCCGCTCGATCAAGAGCTCCTACCCGATGATCTACGAGCTGGCGGTCTACATCGCGAGCCGCCTGCAGACGGCCGAGGGCATCGAGGTCAACGAGGACGAGATCGCCTACATCGCCATGCACGTCGGCGCTTACCTCGAGCAGCAGTCCCGGCGCCGGGATGCGGTGACCTGCGCCGTCGTCTGCCCGAACTACTACGACATGCACATCCTGCTGCGGGAGCGGCTCGAGAGCGCCCTCGGCGACGAGCTCGACGTCACGAGCGTGATCACCTCGACCGACGTGGACTGGGCCGCCCTCGACGCCGATCTGGTGCTCACGACGATCGACCCCCGCGGCCGCCGCGAGAACGCGGTCATCGTGCAGCCGTTCGTGACCGAGACGGATGTGGAGCACATCCGCCAGGCCGTCGCCCGCATCCGCCGGCAGCGCCGGCGCGCGCGCATCAAGAACGACCTGCTGGAGTACTTCGACGAGCGCCTCTTCCTGCGCAACTTCTACGCCCGCGACGCGATCACGATGATCCGCGCGCTCGGCGACCGGATGATCGCGGTCGGAGCCATCGACCAGGACTACGTCGACCAGACGATCGAGCGCGAGCAGATGTCGTCCACGGCGTTCACGGACTCCCTCGCGGTGCCGCACGCCATGACGATGAGCGCCAAGCGCACGGCGATCGCGATCGTGGTCAACGACACGGCGATGGACTGGGGCGACGCGCGCGTCAACGTCATCGCCTTCATCGCGTTCGACGCCGGTGGTCGCGCGTCGTTCCAGACCGTGTTCGATCAGTTCGTCGAGGTCTTCGGCGATCGGGAGGCCGTGCTCGGCCTTATCCGCCGCGCCGACACCTTCACTGCCTTCATCGACGAGCTCGTCCGCATCATCGACTCGTAAGCCCGCCGCCTGTTCGGCCCTCGAGTACGCGGATTCTCTGCGCACTCGGCGGTTTTCGCCCCACTTTCTGCGTACTCGCGGGCCGCGCGGGGGAGAAACGACGAACCGCCGGCGCACGAGGCGGCCGGCGGTCCGGGAGGCGAAGCGGCGCGGAGCCTAGTTCGCCGTGACGGTGTAGGTCACCGAGACGCCGGGGGTGCCCACGGCGACGGTGTACTTGTCGTTGGTGTAGACGGCCTTGGTGTCCGTCGAACCGGCCTGCTTCGTGTAGCCGGCCTTCTCGAGGGCGGCGGTCGCGTCGGCGAAGCCGGTCTTGGTGGTGGGCTGGACGGTGACCGACCAGCCGTTGTCCTTGTCCCCGCGGGCGACGACGACCTGGCCGTCGACGAGCGGGACGTCGTTCTTCGGGAAGTCCGAGGGCAGCGTGGCCGAGGCCTGCGACTGCGACGAGCTGGGGGTGGACGACGAGTCCGATCCGGTGCTGGAGCAGCCGGCGAGGGTGGCGATGGAGAGAGCCGCGACGAGGGCGGCGGGAGCGAACAGAGAGGTACGGGTGCGCATGATCTTCCTAGTGCTGTATGTCTGGTGGTGCGGTGTTGCAACAACACTCCAGCGTACTCGCGCCCCCGCTCGGGCTCCGCCTCCGCTCAGCCGAGGAGCAGGCTCCGCAGCTGATCCGCCGAGTGCACGACGGCGATCGCGCCGGCGGCCTCGGCGGGGGAGCCGTAGCCCCACTCGACGAGGATGGTCGGCAGCCCGTGCGCACCCGCACCCTCGACGTCGTACTGGCGGTCGCCCACCATGACGGTGTGGTCGAGGTCGACGCCCTCCGCGGTGAGGCGGCGCAGGGCCTCCTCGACCACGTCCGCCTTGGCGCTGCGGGACTCGTCCTCGCTGGCGCCGGTGATGACCGTGAAGTACTGGGCCAGGCCGAAGTGCTCCAGGATGCGGGTCGCCTGCGACTCGGGCTTGCTGGTCGCGATGGCGAGCGGGATGCCGGAGGCGTGGAGGCGCTCGAGCAGGCCGCGGATGCCGGGGAACACCGCGCTGTCGAAGGCGCCGTGCTCGGCGTAGTGGGTGCGGTAGACCGCGAGCGCGGCACGCGCCTCGGCCTCGTCCATGCCGGCGAACTTCTCGAGGGAGTCCAGCAGCGGCGGGCCGACGTACTCGACGAGCTCGGCGGGGGTGGGGACGGGGCGGCCGAGGTCCTCGAACATGCTGACGAGGGAGCCGGTGATGCCGGGGGCGGAGTCGGTGAGGGTGCCGTCGAGGTCGAACAGCACGCACGTCCACGTCCGGGTGACGGTGGGGGTGGGGGTGGTGGTCATAGCCCACCCATCGTATGTGGCGTTCGTGAACGTTCGCTCAGCGGTCGCCGAGTGCCGTCTCGATGTGCGATCGGGCCACGACCATCGTCTGCTCCGAGCCCGGGTCGAACTGTACGGCGACGAACTCCGCGGTGCGGACGAATCCGAGCGCTTCGACGGCCGGGACGATGACGGCCTGCACCTTCGTGCCCGCGCCCTCCGCGGTCTGCCCGACCGCCGAGCGCAGTGCCTTCATCGAGGTGAAGAGGGGGAGCACCGGTTCGCCCGTGGTCGAGCTGATCGTGCGCAGGCGGGTGTCCTCCGGGGTGGACCCGGTGACGTCGACGACCAGGCCGCCCTTGACCGCGGCGGCGAGCAGCGCCTCCAGGTTCGGGAGGGTCGGCTCGGCGGCGATGTCCGCGAGCGCCTTGCGCACGGGGACGTTCTCGTAGGTCTGCGGGAAGCGGGGGGAGGGTGCCATCAGAAGAGCCTGCTGTCGCTGTCGTCGAGGCCGCGCATCGCGTCGTAGTCGAGGACCAGGCAGCGGATGCCGCGGTCCTCGGCGAGCGTGCGCGCCTGGGGCTTGATCTCCTGCGCGGCGAAGACGCCGGAGACGGGCGCGAGGAGGGGGTCGCGGTTCATCAGCTCGAGGTAGCGGGTCAGCTGCTCGACGCCGTCGATGTCGCCGCGGCGCTTGAGCTCCACGGCGACGGACGCTCCGGCGGCGTCGCGGGCCAGGATGTCGACCGGACCGATCGCCGTCATGTACTCACGGCGCACGAGCACGTGCCCGTCGCCGAGCAGGTGGATCTGCTCCGCGAGCAGTTTCTGCAGGTGCGCCTCCACGCCGTCCTTCTGCAGGCCGGGGTCGATGCCGAGCTCGTGCGCCGAATCGTGCAGCACCTCGTGGATGGAGACGATCAGCATGTCGGCGGTCTTCGCCTGGGTGACGCGCCAGACCTCGGTGACGCCGGCCTCCCGCTGCAGCTCGTCGGGCTCCATGACCGCGAGCGTGCAGGGCGGGCTCATCCAGTTGAGCGGCTTGTACGAGCCGCCGTCGGAGTGGACGAGCAGGCTGCCGTCGGACTTGAGCATGAGCAGCCGCTTCGCCAGCGGCAGGTGCGCGCTCAGGCGTCCGGCGTAGTCCACGGAGCAGTTGGCAATGACGAGACGCACCGGAACATCCTACGGGGGCGCCCTGGCAGGATGGGGGCATGCCCCACGATCTCGTCATCGGCACGTACACCGAGCAGCTCCCGCACGTCGACGGTCACGCGGAGGGCGTGCTGGCCGCCCGGTTCGACGGGTCGGAGGTGTCGGGCGTCTCCGTCGCCGCGCGCGTGCGCAACCCCTCGTGGGTGGCCGTGTCGCCCGACGGCACCCGGGTCTACGCGGTCGCCGAGACGGGACCGGACGGCGGCCTCCTCGCGTTCTCCCGCTCGGGCGACGGCGCGCTCGCCCTGCTCGGCGAGGTGTCGAGTGGAGGCGCGGATCCCGCGCACCTGGCCGTCCACCCCTCCGGTCGGCGGTTGATCGCCGGCACCTACAGCGGCGGCACCGTCTCCGTCTTCACACTCAACGGGGACGGATCGATCGGCGCCCGCACCGCGTTCGTGCAGCACGAGGGCCGCGGTCCGGACGATGCGCGGCAGGAGGCGCCGCACGTCCATCAGCTCAGCGTCGACCCCGTGACCGGCGACGTCGTGGTCGTCGACCTGGGCCTCGGCGAGGTGCGCTGGTACGCGCTGGACGACGACGGCGGTCTCACCCTCCGGCCTGAGGCGACGCTCTCCTCGGGCGCGGCCGGTCCGCGGCACCTCGCCTTCCACCCGGACGGCCGTCACGCCGTCGTGGTCAACGAGCTGGACAGCACGCTGGACGTGCTGCGACGCGACGGCGACCGCTTCGTGCGCGTCTCCACCGTCTCCACCCGCGAGCCGGGCGCGACCGGGGACAACTCGCCAGCCGCCGTGCGCGTCAGCGACGACGGCGGCACCGTCTTCGTGACCAATCGCGGCGACGACACGATCGCCGTCTTCTCGTTCGACCCGGACGTCTCGCGCGCGGCGCTCGTCGCGACCGAGCCGGCGCGCGGGCGCTCCCCGCGCGACCTCGTGATCGCGCCCGAGGGCGACCGCGTGCTCGCCGCCTGCCAGGACAGCGACGAGGTCACCGTCTTCGCGTTCGACGCGCGCACCCGCTCCCTGCGCTTCCTCGGCGCCTCGTCCGTCCCGACCCCGGTCTGCCTGGCCTTCGTCTGACCCGCGCCGACCGGCCGGACCGCCAAGGGAACGGAGGGGATCCCGGCCTCAACGGCCCGGATCCCCTCCGTTCCCTGCGTTTTGGGCGTCCCCACCCCGGAATCTCCTCCGTTGCCGACGCGGCTCAGGCCGCGACGCGCTGCTTCTGCGGCCGCACCGCCGGTGCCGCGAGGAACGACGCGAGCAGCAGCAACAGGATGAGGTAGAGCGCGTTCAGGAGGCCGAAGTCTTTGCCGAGGAAGCCGATGAGCGGCGGCCCGACGAGGAAGGCGCAGTAGCCGATGATCGCGACGGCGGAGACGCGCGCGGCCGGGTTCTTCGCGCCGTCCGCCGCAGCCGACATCCCGAGCGGGAAGCCGAGCGAGACGCCGAAGCCCCAGAGCACCGTGCCGATCACGACCACCCACATCGGGCCGCCCAGGATGAACAGCAGGAGGCCGACCACGCCCATCCCCGCCGTGATGCGGATGGCGTTCACGCGGCCGATGCGGTCGACGATGGGTCCGCCGGCGACGCGGCCGACGGTCATGGCGGCCACGAAGCAGCCGAACACGACTGCCCCGGTGGAGTTCGCCTGGCCGTGGCCGTCGACCACCGCGAGCGAGATCCAGTCGTTCGCCGATCCCTCGCCGAAGGCCATGCCGAGCATGACGACGCCGATGAGGATGAGGCGCCAGTCGGCCCAGACGGCGAGAGCGGTGCGCATGCGCTCGCCGAAGGGGACGCGCGTGGTCGCGGCCTCGTCGCCGAGCTCGGCTTCGCGCGGGATGAAGCGGATGGCGACCGCGATGCCCGCGACCAGAACGACAGCGATGCCGATCAGGTGCCAGGCGACGCCGATGTGGAGGGCGGCGGCCGCGGCGCCGACGCCCGCGCCGATCACGGTGCCGAGGCTGAAGCAGGCGTGCATCAGCGGCATGAGGGTCTTGCCGATCTCGCGCTCGACCGCGGTTCCCTCGACGTTCATCATGACGTCGAGCATCCCGTTGCCGAAGCCGAGCAGGATGAGGCCGATCGCCACCATCGGCACGGCGTGGAAGACCGTCGAGCCGAGTCCGAGCACGACGGTGCCGGCGGCGGCGATCGTCAGCGAGCCGAACATCCCCTTGTGCGGCCCGAAGCGGACCAGGACGGGCGAGGAGAGGGCGAGGCCGAGCACGGCGCCGGCCGACATGCCCAGGATGAGCAGGCCGACAGCGGACGGGTCCTTGCCGAGCCCGAGATCGTCGCGGACGCCCGGGATGCGGGCCACCCACGTCGCCATCGCGAGACCGCTCAGCACGAAGACGGCGAAGACGGCGTTGCGCCAGGCGACGAGTTCGCGGCGGCTGCGCGCCGGCACGGAGGTGGATGAGGTCGGGGTCGGCTGTGACATCGGCTGTCCTGGTGGTTCGAGCGGGCGACGGGTGGGTTTTTTGGCTATCGAATCGTTTCGATCGAAACGATTCGACTAAGCTACCACACGTGAACGACAGCAGCACAGCCCCTGTGACCGCCCGGCCGACGCTGGCCGCGGTCGCCCGCCTCGCCGGCGTCTCCAACTCGACCGCCTCGCTCGCCTTCTCGGGCACGGGCCCGGTCTCCGATGCGACGCGCGACCGTGTGCTCGCCGCGGCGAAGCAGCTCAACTACGCCGGACCCGACCCGCGGGCGCGCTCGCTGCGCCGCGGCCGCTCGGGCATCGTCGGCGTGGTGATGGAGGAACGGGTCGGGGATGCGTTCCGCGACCCGATCAAGATCGCGCTGCTCGACGGCATCACCGAGGAGATCGGGGCGATCGACGCCGGCCTGCTCATCCTCACCGACGCGGGCGACGCCGCCCAGCGCATCGAGGACGCCCCGATGGACGCGGTCGTGCTCGTCGGCTGCAGCCCGCGCCTCGACGAGTCGGTCGCCATGCTCCGCCAGCGCGGCATCCCGCTGATCGCGATCGAGGGCGACCCGGCTGTCGGCGTGCCCGTCATCGGCCAGGACAACCGGGAGGCGTCTCGCATCGCCGCGCAGCACCTCCACGATCTCGGCCACCGCGACGTCGCCGTGGTGGCGCTGCCGCTCACGCGCGACCGCAATCGCGGCCGGTTCACCACCGAGTCGGCCCGCAGCGCCAGCTCGACCACCGCCGTCGACCGCCTCGCCGGGGTGCAGGACGTCTTCCCGGGAGTCGGGGGATGGGTCACCCGCGGTTCCTTCGTCGAGGAGGGCCGCCTGGCCGGCACCGCCCTGCTCGAGCGGGCGCAGGACCGCCCCACCGCGATCGTCGCGCAGAGCGACCTGCTCGCCGCCGGCGTCATCCGCGCCGCCGAGGAGCTCGGACTCGAGGTGCCGTGGGACGTCAGCGTCGTCGGCTTCGACGGCGTGCGCGTCGACGGCCTCTGGCCCTACGACCTCACCACCCTCGTGCAGCCCGCCATCGACAAGGGCCGCGCGGCCGGCCGCGCCGTCGTCGACATGCTGGAGGGCCGCGAGATCACTCCCGAGTCGTTCACCTCCGAGTTCCACCAGGGCAACACGACCGCCGCCCCCGCGCGCCGCTAGCGCTGCGCCTCTCGCGACCCGTCTCCCTCCCCACCCTCCCGCCGACATTTGTGCCAAATGTCGCGAAAGCGCGGCGCTTTCCCCGCATTTGTGCCGAATGTGCAGCCCGCACAACGCACCTGACGGCCCGCGCCTCCGGGTGCGTAGGGTGAGGGGTATGGATCTTGAGGCCCTCTACCGCGATCTCCACGCCCACCCCGAGCTCTCGTTCGCCGAGCACCGCACCGCCGGCATCGTCGCCGACCAGCTGACCGCGCTGGGGGTGGAGGTGCACACGGGCATCGCCGGCACCGGCGTCGCCGGCGTGCTCCGCAACGGGGAGGGCCCGACGGTGCTCCTCCGCGCCGATATGGACGCCCTGCCCGTCCGCGAGCTGACCGGCCTGCCCTGGGCCTCGACCGTCACCACCGAGGATGAGGAGGGCAACCCGGTCCCCGTCATGCACGCGTGCGGCCACGACATCCACATCACCTGCCTGCTGGGCGCGGTGGAGGATCTCGTCGGCTCCCGCGACGCCTGGTCCGGCACCGTGGTCGCCGTCTTCCAGCCCGCCGAGGAGCACGGCGGCGGGGCGCAGGTCATGGTCGACAGCGGGCTCTACGACACCGTACCCACGCCGGACGTCGTGCTCGGCCAGCACGTCACCCCGCTGCCCGCCGGCATGCTCGGCGCGCACTCCGGCGCCGCGATGGCCGCCGTCGACACGATGGAGGTCACCCTCCACGGCCGCGGCGGTCACGGCTCCCGCCCCGAGACGACCATCGACCCGGTCGTGATGGCGGCCTCCGCGGTCATGCGCCTGCAGACCGTCGTCTCGCGCGAGATCGCGCCGCAGGACACCGCGGTCGTCACCGTCGGCACCCTGCACGCCGGCACCAAGAACAACATCATCGCGGCGGAGGCGACGCTCGGGATCAGCGTGCGCAGCTTCAACGAGGAGGTGCGCGAGCGCGTGCTCGGCGGTGTCGACCGCATCCTGCGCGCCGAGTCCGAGGCCTCCGGCGCGCCGCAGGCTCCGGATGTGGTGTGGGGCGAGCGCTACCCCGTCACCGTGAACGAGCCCGAGGCGACCGCGCGCGTGACGGCGGCCTTCACCGCCGAGTTCGGCGCCGACCGCATCTTCGACCCGGGCGCGCTCTCGGGCAGCGAGGACGTCGGCAACCTCGCGACTGCAGCCGGCGCTCCGCTGGTCTACTGGATGCTGGGAGGCGGCGACCCGGAGGTCGTGCAGGCCGCGATCGCAGCGGGGACGGCCGACACCGACATCCCGTCGAACCACTCGCCGTATTTCGCGCCGCTCGCGCAGCCGACCATCCCGACCGGCGTGCGCGCCCTGGTCGTGGCCGCGCGCGAATGGCTCGACTGAGACGCGCCCGACGGAGCGGCCCCGAGTTCGCCGCTAGAGCTCCGCCCCCGCGCGCATCCACACCCGCCGCGGGCGCGGAGCCCGAGCGTGACCGCGCGCGCCCCGAGGTACCCGAACACGAACGCCGCGGTGAGCCACGCCAGCCCGGCGGCGTCGTGGCCACCCCAGGCGACCACCGCGAGGGCGAGCGGCACGAACACGGCGACGTTCGCGATTCCCGTGAGCGCCAGATAGCGAGCGTCTCCCGCGCCGATCAGCACGCCGTCGAGCACGAACACGTACCCGCCGAGCGGAGCGCTGATCCCGACCAGGGCCAGGCCGACCGGCAGCAGGGAGGCGACGGTCGCGTCGTTCGTGAACAGCCCGACGGCGACGGGGCTGAGCAGCACGGTCACCGCTCCGAGCACGACGCCCGCGCCGACGCCCCACTGCAGGCAGCGGCGCAGGACGGCACGCACCTGCTCGAGGTCGCCCGCGCCGAGTCCCTTGCCGATCAGCGCCTGCGCGGCGATCGCGAGCGCGTCGAGCGCGAAGGCGAGCGTCGCGAAGATCGTCATCGTCACCTGGAACGCCGCGAGCTCGTCCGGGCCGAGCCGGGTGGCGGCGAACACCGCGAGCAGCATGGCTGCGCGCAGGCTCGCGGTGCGCAGCAGCAGCCAGCCTCCGGCCCGCGCGCTCCGGCCGATGCCGGAGTGATGGGGGAGGAGCGGCGCGCCCACCCGCCGCGCGTGCCGCGCCACGACGACCACGTAGACCACCACCATTCCCCATTGGGCGGCGACGGTGCCCGCGGCCGATCCCGCGATGCCCCAGCCCGCGACGTAGATGAAGAGGTAGTTCAGGGCGATGTTGGCCGCGAAGCCCGCGACGGCGACCGCAAGGGGCGTGCGGGTGTCCTGCAGGCCGCGCAGCAGGCCGGTGGCGGCGAACACGATCAGCATCGCGGGCAGCCCGAGCATCGAGAGCTCCAGGTAGCGCGTCGCTTGCGCGGAGATCTCGGCCGAGGCGCCGAAGAGGTCGACGAGCGCGGGCGCCGCGAACCATCCCGCCGCCGCGAGCACCACACCGAGGCCCAACGCCAGCCAGGTGCCGTCGACACCGGCCGCGACCGCGCCCCGCTCGTCCCCGGCGCCGAGGCGCCGCGCGACTGCGGGGGTCGTGGAGTACGCCAGGAACACCATCAGCCCGACGATCGTCTGCAGCACCGCGCTGGCGATCCCGAGCCCGGCGAGCGGGGCGACGCCCAGGTGCCCGACCATCGCCGAGTCGGCGAGCAGGAAGACGGGCTCCGCGATCAGCGACCCGAGCGCGGGGACGGCGAGGCGGAGGATCTCCCGGTCGACCGGGCGGCGGAGGAGGGCTTTCACGGCGAGGTCAACGGTAGCGCGGAACCCCGACACCCGTTCGGCGCGCCGGATACGATCGCCGGATGCGGCTCACCACCCTCGGCGTCTCCAGCCACTATCCCGTGCCGGGCGCACCATGCACCGGGATGCTACTGGAGCACGGCGACGTCTCCGTCTGGGTCGACGCCGGCCCCGGCACCCTCGCCGAGCTGCAGCGTCACGTTGCACTCGCAGACCTGTCGGCCGTCTGGATCTCGCACGGGCACGCCGACCACGCGGCCGATCTGCTGCCCGCCTTCTACGGCTACCGGTACGGCGACATCCCTGCTCCCGCCGCCGTCCCCCTCCTGGCGCCCGAGGATGTGCGCGGGAGGCTGATCGGCTTCCTCGGCCCGGCATCCGGATCGGAGCTCGATCGGGTCTTCGCGTTCGACCCGCTGACCGACAGCGCTGGGCGCGAGCTCGGTGGGATGAACCTCCGCTGGGTCGCCGTGCAGCACGACGTGCCCGCCTTCGCCCTGCGCGCGGAGGCGGGCGGAGCATCCCTCGTCTACACCGGCGATTCCGGGCCGTGCTCCGCGCTCGACGAGCTCGCGCGCGGCTGCGATCTGCTGGTGAGCGAGGCCGGGACCGACCGGCGCGAGCCCGGCGAGGCTTCCGTGCACCTGACTCCGGAGGAGGCCGGCGAGCTCGCTCAGCGGGCCGGGGCGCGGCGCCTGCTGTTGACGCACCTCGCACTCGGCATCGATCCCGCAGAGGCCGTGCGGCGCGCATCCGAGCGCTTCGACGGCACCGTGGAGGCCGCGGTCGTGTCGGGGTCGCCGATGTCGGTGGTCCTTCCTACAGTGGACACATGAGCACCCTCATGCCGCAGCTCCTCGCCACCTGGACCTGGCGTCTGGAGCGCGTGCGCAGCGGGCGCACCATCCTGAGCCGTTCCCAGGCGTCCACCGCGCGGTCCGACCTGGTCAACGACCGGGCCGCGCAGCCCGAGGCCTACGTGGATTACGACGAGGAGTACACCGCCGCGGTCGACGCGCTGCAGGTGCTCGCGCAGCAGCAGAACCGACGCGACGACCTGCTCTCCGTGCTCTCGACGGAGCGTCGCCGCCGCGAGGGCGACGACGCGCCCATCGCGTCGACCGACCGCGGCCGGGTGTCGCTCGCGCCCGAGCACGACCGTGTGCCCAGCGGTCTTCCCGAGATGCTGGACCAGTGGGTGCACCGGCTCATCCGGTACCGCAACGGCGCCAAGATCATCGACCCGGTGGAGGCCGCGCGCGCCGAGATCCGCCTGCGCAACGAAGCCGACCTGCACCCGGGCGCGTACCGCAACTCCACCGCCAACCCGTACTACGGCCGCGTGATGCGCGAGCTCGGCGAGATCTCCACCAGCGAGCGTCCCGGCGTGCACCTGGGCGGTCGCGGGCTGCACCGCGGCATCCCGAGCGACAGCATCCGGTGACGCGGCGGCGTTCCCCCGCCCGGCTCGTGACGACCCTGGCGGGGATGGCTCTCGCCGTCGTGCTCGGGCTCTGCGGGTACGCCGTGGTGACGGGCGGAGGTGCGGGAGGTGCGGGCGCGTTCGACGGCTCGGCGGCTGCGACGCCGGGAACGGCGACCGAGGTCGCCCCCGCAACGCCGGGCGCCCGGGATGCGGGCGTCCCGTCGGCGGCGGAGGCCCGCACCCTGCTCGCCGGCCTCCCGGTCAAGGGCAGCGCGCCGAAGACGGGCTACGACCGTGTCGCCGATTTCGGCGAAGCGTGGCTCGACGTGGATGGCAACGGGTGCGACACCCGCGACGACATCCTCGCCCGCGACCTGACCGGCGTCGTGGGCCGGGGAAGCTGCACCGTGCTCTCGGGCACGCTCGACGACCCGTACACCGGCACGCGCATCGCCTTCGAACGCGGGGTCGACACGTCGGCGCGGGTGCAGATCGACCACGTCGTCCCGCTCATGGACGCGTGGCGCACGGGGGCGCAGGGCCTCTCGCAGGAGGCGCGGGAGCACCTCGCGAACGACCCGCTCAACCTGGTCGCGGTCGACGGCCCGACCAACCAGCAGAAGGGCGCCGGTGACGCGGCGACCTGGTTGCCGCCCGCGAAGGCCTACCGCTGCACGTACGCGGCCCGGCAGGTCGCGGTGAAGTCGGCCTACGGCCTCTGGGTCGTGCCCGCCGAACGCGCCGCGCTCGAGCGCATCCTCGCGGCCTGCTGAGAGCGCCGTTCGGCGCGGGCGGGATGTGACTTTCCGGGGATGCGCCTGGCGCGGCCGATCGTCTAGCTTCGTCTCATGACCGAAGCGCTTCGTGCCCGCGCGCGCTGGAACCCCGCCGTCGTCGTCCTGCTGGTGCTCGGCGTGGCGCTGGCTGCCGGAGGGGCGACCCGGGCGCTGATGGCGAAGTTCTCGATCGACCATCCGGCCCCGCTCGACCTCACCATCCGGCCCCTCCCGGTCTTCGTGTACACGCAGTACACGCAGCGCCTGCCGCCCCCCGACTACGCCGGCCTGTGGATGGGCGTCACCGTCGCTGTGATTGGTGCGGCCGTCGTCGCCGTCGGGATCGTGGTCGCGCGGCGCGGGTCGCTGCGCCATCCCGGGCACTAGCATCGAGCCATGCTGAGCCCTGTCGAGGCCGCGGCGCTCCTCGGAGTGAGCCCGTCCGCCGCCTCCCACGACGTCGAGAGCGCCTACCTCGCCCGGTTGAACGTCGTGCCCGCATCCGATATCGAGACGCGCGATCGTCTCACCGCCGCACGGGATGCGCTGGTGGCGGCGGCCCGATGGCAGGCGCCGGGCGTGCCCGGGGCTCCGCTGGGCCAGCCGGCCGCTCCCGCGCAGCAGTCGGCCGCCCCCGTGCAGCCCGGGCCGCCGCAGCAGGTCACCGCGCCCCCGTATCCGCAGCAGCCATACGGCACCCAGCCGTACCCGCAGCAGCCCTACGGCACCCAGTCGTATCCGCAGCAGCCCTACGGCGCGCAGCCGTATCCGCAGCAGCCCTACGGCGCGCAGCCCTACGGCGCGCAGCCCTACGGCGCGGAGCCTCAGCCGCAGCCGGGTCAGCCGCCCTACGCCCCGTACCCGTACGCGCAGCCGCACCAGCCGCACCAGCCGTACCCTGCTTACGCGCCGCCTCGGCGCGGCCCCTCCACCGGCGCGATCGTCGGCTGGGTGCTCGGTGGGTTCGCGGTGCTCCTCGTGATCGTGGTGGTCGCCGTCGTCGCGATCGTGGGATCCGCGCGGTCGCAGGTCTCGTATACCGACGCGGGTGGCGGCTCCAGCGACTCCGCGTCCGGCGAGTATGTCGTCGACGGGGTGCGCGTCGAGTACAACGAGGACGGCTGGGACTTCACCCTCACCTCCCCGCGCGACTGCCCGGCCGCCACCGTGACCATCGGATTCGGCGACGACGTCAGCGGGCCGGCCCAGGAGGAGTTCACCGACACCGTCGCGCTCGAGGCGGGTCAACCGCACGTGTACTCGGTGCCCTACGACGCGTCGAGCCTGCAGTACGCGAGCATCGACGCGATCGACTGCGGCACCTGACTCCCCGGCACCTGCCGCCCGTAAGGATTCCGTTAGAGTTTTCACAAATTAGTGAAACAAGCGTAGAGTCCCGCGCATGGACACAGTGATCAAGGCCACCGGCCTCGAGAAGCGGTTCGGGCGCGTGCGCGCCCTCGACGGGCTCGACCTGTCCGTCGCGGCGGGCGAGGTGCACGGCTTCCTCGGCCCCAACGGTGCAGGCAAGTCGACCACCATCCGCATCCTGCTCGGTCTCGCCCGCTCGACGGGCGGCAGCGCGACCGTGTTCGGGCGCGACCCGTGGACGGATGCGGTCAGCCTCCATCACCGCATCGCGTACGTGCCGGGCGACGTGAACCTCTGGCCGAATCTCTCCGGCGGGGAGGCCATCGACCTGCTCTCCCGACTGCGCGGCGGGACAGCCGACCGTGCGGCCTACGCCGAGCGCAAGAAGCGCCTGATCGACGTCTTCCAGCTCGACCCGACGAAGAAGGGACGCGCCTACTCCAAGGGCAACCGCCAGAAGGTCGCCCTCGTCGCAGCGTTCGCGACTCCCGCCGACCTCTACATCCTCGACGAACCGACCAGCGGTCTCGACCCGCTGATGGAGGCGACGTTCGACGCCGAGATCGCCCGCATCGCCCGGGCGGGCGCGACCGTCCTGCTGTCGAGCCACATCCTCTCCGAGGTGGAGCAGCTCTGCGATCGCGTCAGCATCATCCGGGAAGGCCGGACGGTCGAGACCGGCACCCTCGACCAGCTGCGCCACCTGACCCGCACCGAGGTCTCGTTCGCGGCCGACGGGGTCACGGAGGCCGCGCTCGCGAGCATCCCGGACGCCCACGATCTGCGCGTGCAGAACGGCCGCGTGACGTTCACGGCCGACAGCGACGCCCTGCCGCCGGTGCTCACCGCCCTGGCCGCGCTGGACGCGAAGAGCCTGACGGTCGCGCCGCCCTCGCTGGAGGAGCTGTTCCTGCGGCACTACGACGCCGAGGCGGCGACGGCGCGATGAGCGCCACCACCGCGACCGGTCGCCCGGCCGGTCATCAGTCCGCAGCACCCGCGCGCGCCGGTACGGGAGGCACGCTGGGCGCGCTGCTCCGCCAGCGTCTGCGCCGCGACCGCTGGCAGCTGGTCATCTGGCTCGTCAGCATCGCGGTCCTGGCCCTGTTCTCCGCCGCCGCCATCCAGCAGACCTATGGCGACGAGGCCAGCCGCACCGAGCTGCTGCGTCTCGCGATCGCCAATCCGACCGTCCTGCTGCTGCGCGGCCTGCCCGCGGGCACGGGCCTCGCGGCGGTCACGTTCTTCGAGATCTTCACCTTCCTCGCGCTGCTCGCGGGCCTGATGAACACCTTCCTGGCCGTGCGGCACTCCCGGGCGGAGGAGGAGTCGGGACGCGCCGAGCTCATCGGCTCGACCCCGGCCGGTCGCCTGCTGCCGACGGCCGCGACGGTCGTGCACGGCGTCCTCGTCGATGTGGTGCTCGCGCTCGTGACGGCTCTCGGCTTCATCGCGGCCGGGCTGCCGGCGGGCGGATCGTTCGCAGCCGGTGCGGCGGTCGGCGGTGTCGGGATCGCGTTCCTCGCGGTCGGTCTGCTGCTCGCCCAGATCATGAGCACCTCCCGCGGCGCCAACGGTTTCGCCGCCGCGCTCGTCGTGCTGGCGTACGTGCTGCGCGGCATCGGCGACGCCACCGGCACGATCACCGGCGACGGCACGCACATGGTGACCGGATGGCTCAGCTGGCTGAGCCCCATCGGCTGGGGCGAGCAGTTCTCGCCGTACTCGGGAGCGGACTGGTGGCCTTTGCTGCTCCAGCTCGGCTTCGCCGCGGTGCTGATCGCCGTCACCTTCTGGATCCAGACGGTGCGCGACTCCGGCGCCGGCGTCATCCCGGAGCGGGCCGGGCGCCGGGACGCGCTTCCCGCCCTGCGCGGCCCGATCGGCCTCGCGTGGCGGCTGCAGTGGCCGACCATCCTCGGCTGGACGATCGGCGGCGCCGCGACCGGTGCCCTCGCGGGGGCGCTCGGCAGCGTGGTCAGCAGTTCGATCGCGAACGACCCGAGCCTCTCCGACATCCGCTCCGCGATCGGTCGCATCGGCGCCGGGGGCAGCGGACCGCTCACGCAGCTCTTCATCGCGGCGATCTTCTCGATCGTGGGCGTGCTCGCGGCCGCGTGCGCCGTGCAGGCGATCATCCGGCTGCGGCAGGAGGAGGCCGCCGGCACCGCGGAGGTCATGCTCACGACGCCCGTGTCGCGGGTCCGCTGGCTCTTCGGGTTCGTCGTCGTCGGCGTGGTCGCGGTGCTGCTCGTGCTGGTCGCGGCCGCTCTCGCCTCGGGGCTTTCGGCGGTGGCGGCCGGGGAGGATGCGGCGCGCATCGGGGACTCCTTCGTCGCGGCGACTGCGCAGCTCCCGGTGGCGCTCGTCTATCTCGGCGTCCTTACGTTGGTGTTCGTCCTGCTCCCGAGCTGGACCGTCGCGGTCGGCTGGGCGACGCTCGGACTCGGCGCGTTCATCGGCATCTTCGGAGGCCTGATCGACCTGCCCGACGCCGTGCGGCACCTCTCGCCGTTCGCCGACGTCCCGGTCGTCGTGGGACACGTGGACTGGACCGGGGGATACTGGATGCTCGGCATCGCGGTCGTCGCCCTGGCCGCTGCGGCAGCGCTCATCCGCCGCCGAGACGTCGCGATCGGATAGGGAGCAGGCATGGCGAAGGACCCGATCGCGCTCGGCGATGTGCGGGAGCACTCGTCGGCGATCCTCACCGCGGCCGGCTTCCCCAAGATGCCGGCCCGCGTGCTCATGGCGCTCACGGTCACCGAGCAGCCGGGCCTCACCGCCGCCGAGCTCGCCGAGACCCTCTCCGCGAGCGCCGCCGCGATCTCGGGCGCCGTCCGCTACCTCCAGACCCTCGGCATCATCCGACGGGTCTCGCAGTCCACCAGCCGCCGCGACCGCTACGAACTGCCGTCCGACTGGTACGCGCTCATGGTCCGCAACAGCCCGATCTACGCCGCCCTCGCCGACCAGGCCGACCTCGGCCTCGCGGCCGTCGGCGACCCGGATTCGCCGGCCACCGAGCGCCTCCGCGACATGGCCGGCTTCTACCGCTTCCTCCAGGGGCGGCTGCCGGAGATGATCGGGGAGTGGGAAGCGCTGCGCGCGGGTTCCGCCCCACGCTGACCCGCCTCCACCGCTCCGGGCCGTTCGTCGGCGAGACTGGGCGTGGAGCATCACCAGGCTCCACGCACCGCACGCACCACGCACCGCACGCACCACCAGGGGGACCCATGCGTTTCACCACGCCCACGCAGAAGGCGATCGTCATCGCCGTCCTGGTCGCGGTCGACATCGTGCTCGTCCTCCTCTTCGACGCCCTGCACTCGGAGGCCGGGTCCATCGTCCTGACCGTGCTGCAGGCGCTCGGCTGGTACATCGCCACGCGCACGTTCCGCGGTCCGGGGGAGTCGCCGTCCGCCGCGCGGCCCTGGTGGCGGATGACGAACCGGTGGTTGCTCTCGGCCGTACTCGGCGGTGTGTACGCGTTGTCGGCGCTGGCGAACGCGGTGTTCTCGGTCGCCGGTTACGGGAGCCTCTCCGGCTGGGTGTCGGTGCTCGCGCAGGCCGCGCTCGCCGCGCTGTTCCTCACCTCGGCCAGCCGGTTGCGCGCCCTGGCCCGCGTCCCGGCCTGAGCCGTAGGCTGGGGGCATGACGCTCGCCTCCGGTATCGCCTCCGACGAACTCGACCCCACGATCCGCCCGCAGGACGACCTGTTCCGCCACGTGAACGGCAAGTGGATCGCCCGCACCGAGATCCCCGACGACAAGGCCCGCTGGGGCTCGTTCATGGTCCTCGCCGAGCAGTCGGAGGCGGCGGTGCGCGAGATCATCGAAGCCGCGCAGACGGCGCCGGAGGGCACGGAGGAGCGCAAGTTCGGCGACCTGTTCGCGAGCTTCATGGACGAGGAGCGCGTGGATGCGCTGGGCATCCGCCCGATCGAGGCGCAGCTCGCCCTCGCGAGCGACGTGAGCTCGGTCGCCGAGCTGCTGCAGACCCTCGGCAAGCTGGAGCGCCACGGCGTCGGCGGCTTCTACCAGCTGTTCGTCGACAACGACCCGGGCGACCCCGAGCGCTACCTGGTGTTCGCCGAGCAGGGCGGCATCTCGCTGCCCGACGAGTCCTACTTCCGCGAGGAGCGCTTCGCGCCCATCCGCGAGGCGTTCGTCGCGCACATCCAGCGCCTGTTCGAGCTGGCCGGGCTGGAAGGCGCCCCGGAGCGCGCGCAGCGCGTCTTCGACCTCGAGACCGAGATCGCGGCCCAGCACTGGGACAACGTGACCTCCCGCGACTCCGAGAAGACCTACAACCTCTACAGCTGGGCCGACGCCGACGCGCTGTTCGCAGGCGGCGCCGGCGACCCCGCGGCGAGCCTCGACGTGTGGGCCACCGCCCTGGGCGCTCCGGAGGGTGCGCTCGCCGAGGTCGTGCTGCGCCAGCCATCGTTCACCTCCGGCCTCGCCGGTCTGCTCACCGAGTCCCGCCTGGACGCGTGGAAGGACTGGCTCGCGTGGCAGATCATCCACGGTGCGGCCCCGTACCTCCCGGGCGACTTCGTCGACGCGAACTTCGACTTCTACGGCCGCACCCTCACCGGCACGCCGCAGATGCGGGCCCGCTGGAAGCGCGGCGTCTCGCTGGTGGAGGGCGCGATGGGGGAGGCCGTCGGCCGCATCTACGTCGAGAAGCACTTCCCGCCCGCCGCGAAGGACGCGATGGACGCCCTGGTCGCGAACCTCATCGAGGCCTACCGGCAGAGCATCCGCACCCTCGAGTGGATGGGCGAGGACACCCGCGACCGCGCCCTCGACAAGCTCGAGAAGTTCACGCCCAAGATCGGGTACCCGGTGAAGTGGCGCGACTACTCGGCCCTGCAGGTCGACCCGACCGACCTCGTCGGCAACGTGCGGGCCGCTGCGCTGTTCGAGTTCGACCGGGAGCTGGGCAAGATCGGAAAGCCGCTGGACCGCGACGAGTGGTTCATGACGCCGCAGACGATCAACGCGTACTACAACCCCGGCTTCAACGAGATCGTGTTCCCGGCAGCCATCCTGCAGTACCCGTTCTTCGACGCCGACCGGGACGCCGCCGCCAACTACGGCGCCATCGGCGCGGTCATCGGCCACGAGATCGGTCACGGCTTCGACGACCAGGGCTCCAAGTTCGACGGCGACGGCCGGCTCGAGGACTGGTGGACCGCCGCCGACCGCGCCGCGTTCGAGAAGCGCACCGCCAGCCTCATCGAGCAGTACAACGCCCTCGCCCCGGAGCAGGTGCCCGACCACCACGTGAACGGCGCGCTCACCATCGGCGAGAACATCGGCGACCTGGGCGGCCTCGGCATCGCCTGGAAGGCGTACCTGCTGTCGCTCGACGGCCAGGAGCCTCCCGTCGTCGACGGCCTCACCGGCGCCGAGCGGTTCTTCCTCTCCTGGGCGCAGGCTTGGCAGCAGAAGGGGCGCGACGCCGAGGTGATCCGCCTGCTCGCGATCGACCCGCACTCGCCGAACGAGTTCCGCTGCAACCAGATCGTGCGCAACATCGACGCGTTCTACGACACCTTCGGGGTCGTCGAGGGCGACGCGCTCTGGCTCGACCCGGCCTCCCGCGTCACGATCTGGTGAGGTGGACGCGTGCGTCGCCGATCGGTGACGCACGCGTCCCCCGATCGGGGTAGCATCGACCCCAGCCGCGGCTTCGGGGGGACCGCGCGCACCCGAAGAACGCTCGCAGGAGAGACCCGAACCACGTGACGATGCAGACCCAGGAGTCCGAGCGCCGCCGGCGCCATGCCACGGCCCGGCGCGCCCGCCACCGCGGCCCCGCGACGCCCGACGACGCCTTCGCGCGCAGCTTCAACAGCCTCGGCCAGCTCGCGCTGCAAGGCGTGCAGGTCTCGGCCCGCGCGACGGATCTCAGCACGGGGGCGGTGCTCTTCTCGGTCGACGACCACGTCGTGATGCCGACGGCCAGCATCGGCAAGGTGCTGCTGCTGGTGGAGGTCGCGGCGCGCCTGGAGTCGGGGCAGCTGAGCCCGCTCGTGCAGCTCGACCGCCTGCCGCAGGACGCCGCCGGCGACTCCGGCATCTGGCAGCACCTCCAGGTCCCGGCCCTGCCGGTCGCCGATCTCGCGGCCCTCGTCGGCGCCTCCAGCGACAACCTCGCCACCAACGTCCTCCTGCGCCGCGTCGGCCTGGAGGCCGTCAGCGCCCGCACCGAGGCGCTCGGCCTCACGCGCACCGGGCTGCTGGACCTCGCCCGCGACCACCGCGGACCGGACGACGCCCCGCAGCTCTCGGTCGGCAGCGCCAACGAGCTCACCTGGCTGTTCTCGGCGCTCGCGCGCGGGGAGGTCGTGGATGCGGCCACCAGCCAGCGCGTCATCTCCTGGCTGTCCCTGAACAGCGACTTCTCCCTGGTCTCGAGCGCGTTCGGGCTCGACCCGCACTCGCACCGCCACGCGGAGCACGGCATCCTGCTCGTCAACAAGACCGGCATCGATGCAGGCGTGCGCAGCGAGGTCGGCGTGCTGCGCGGACCGAACGCCGGTGTGACGTACGCGGTCTCGACCTACTTCGACGACACCGAGCTGCCCGAACGCCTCGCGGTCATCGAGGGCATGCGCACGGTCGGCATCGACCTGCTGGAGTACGTGTTCTGAGTGATCCCGTGACGGCTCAGCGCGCCGCCACGAACGCGTCCTCCGCCGCGTAGTCGAACCAGCGGTCGGCTTCCGCCCTCTTCGCGAGACCCGGGAACGCCGCCGTCCAGTCCTCCTGGCGCAGCTCCGCCGCCTTCACCTCGCGGACGGCCCAGTCGACGGCGGCCGCGACGGCCTCCTCGTAGTGCACCTGCTGACGGTAGCCGAGCTCGACCGCGGCGCCCGCCATGCTGAGGAGCAGGGGATGCGCGACCGTCCAGGGCGTGCTGCCGACGCCGTCGACGGGCGGACCGGGGAAGGCGACGACCTCCAGGTCGCGGTCGAGCGCGCGGTAGACGGCGCCGGCGATGTCGGCGACGCTGAGGTCGTCCGTGTCGACGGCGTTCAGCACGCGCTTGCCCGGCCGGTCGGCGCACAGGGCGACGAGTTCGGCGATGTTGACGGTCGAGGAGGTGCTGAAGCGGTTGGCGCCGTCGTCGGAGAGCACGACCCGGTCGCGGCCGTCCAGCGCGCGCTTGATGAAGTACCACTCGCGCAACGCGGGGCTGAACGGCCCGTACACGGCGCCGGGGCGGAGGATGCTGACCGGGAGGTCGTCGACGGCGAGCAGCGTGCGCTCCAGCGCGGCCTTGAGCGGCGAGTAGGTGCGCTCGTCGTTGTCGACCGTCGGATCCGTCTCGCGCAGCGGCACGGGATAGTCGGGGAAGTCGTCGGGGCCGGTCACGATGTCCAGGTAGCCGCCGTCGCGGCCGGTGTAGACCGAGCCGGTGGAGATCACGACGAGTGAGCCCACCTCCCCGGCAAGGCGGGCGAGCTGTTCGCCGTGGCGCGGTTCGTACGCCACGGTGTCGAGCACGAGATCGTGGCCGCGGGCCCGCTCGATGAGGGCGTCGGTGTCGTCGCGGTCGAGCCGGATGGAGGTGACGTCCAGCTCCGTCAACTCGGTGTCGCCATGGTGCTCGCCCCGGTGCGCGACGAGGACGGACCAGCCGTCCGCTGCGAGCCGCCGGGCCACGGCGGAGCCGATCTGCCCGGTGCCGCCGATGAGCATGGCCGTGCGCGTGGTGTCCGACATGGCACCACCGTACGCCGGGCCCGGCGACGGGGAGGCGGTGTCTGCCGTCAGCGAAGAAGGGTGCGCGCCAGCGCCACGTACTCGCGTGCGTTCGCGTCGGGCAGGTACGCCTTGCCGATCGCGCTGCCGATCGCCGGCAGGGCCAGCGGATCCGCGTACGTCATGTAGATGGTCTCGTACGTCGGGTTGAACTTGCTCTTGAACTTGAAGAGCGACGCGAAGCCGTAGGCGGGCTCCAGCGTCTTCGCGAGGAAGCCGAGGAGGCGGTCCATGGTGTCGGGCTCGCCGGGCTCCTCACCGGGCGCCAGCGGCTTGCTGGCGAGGGGTGCGCCCGACAGGCTCAGCACCTCCACGCCTTCCTCCCGCATGCGCAGTGCGGCCGACGCGATGATGAACTCCATGATGCCCGGGATGCTGCCGTCGGCCCGGCGCATGAAGTCGATCGTGTAGGCGACCACCCGGCCGTCGCGCCAGCTGGGCATCCAGCTCGTGACCGCCTGCAGCGCGCCGGACGGGTCGAACGCGAGGTAGAGCTGCACGTCCGGATCCTTGAGCTCGGCCATCCCGCCGAGGGTGAAGCCCATCTCGGGCAGCTCCTTCTCGGCCACCCACTGCTCGCTGATCGCGGCGATCTGGGTCTGGTAGAGCGGGGGCAGGTCGTCCCAGGTGGACCACACCGTGGTGATGCCCTCCTTGAGCCCGCGGTTGTGGGCCTGGCGCACCTTCTGCCAGGGCTTGCCCTGCATGTCGAAGGTCTGCGGGTGCATCAGCGTCTCCTCGCCGACGGAGACCGACTGCCAGCCGAGCGAATCGAAGACCGGCAGGTACTCGCCGTGGACGCTGTAGAAGACGGGAGTCCAGCCGTTCGCGTCGCAGAAGCCGATGAACTCGATGATCGTCCGCTCGGCACGATCGGGACGGCAGACCGGGTCGGAGAGGGTGATCGCGATCCCGTTGATCACCCGGTAGGCGACCGCTGCGTCGTTCTCCTCGCTGAACCAGTAGACGTTGCCCGGCCAGGTGCCCATGAAGCCGAGCGTCCCGCCTCCTCCCGCCCGCAGCAGCTCGCGGAAGTGCAGCTCGTCGCCGACCGTGCGTCCGGTCGATGTGGCGCGGTAGAGCCGCAGTGTCGCGAGCACGAAGATCAGCCAGAAGACCGGCCCCACCCACTGGTAGAGCACGATCACGATCGGTGTGGTGGGCACGATGACCTGCCCGAGCACCGACTCGAAGCCGGACGGCACGAAGCGCCGGACGGTGGAGACGAAGACGTCGCCGATGGTTGCGTCCGGCACGAACTCGACGAGGGAGGCCAGCGCGGCGATGAGGTACGCCACGGCCAGCAGCACGAACGACGAGACCGCGAGCAGGGTGAACCGCACCACCGCCTCCCGGGGCGCGCGGATCTGGAACTGGCGACGGGTGAGCAGCAGCAGGACGATCGAGGCGAGCGGAACGACGACGACGGCCAGCAGCCAGGCGAGCGCTTCGATCGCGGGCGCGAGGGCGTCGATGCCGTCCACGTCGATGCGGAGGTCGCCGTCGGGCAGCGCCGTGAAGGGGAGGACCATCATCCCGGCGTTGACCACGATGCCCAGGATGAGCGCGAAGTGCCGTCCGCGGCGCAGGCCGATCGCGGTCACCAGCAGCAGCACCAGGGGCAGCAGGGTCAGCAGCAGCGGGCCGAGACCCTGCACCGACACGACCGCCAACTCCAGCCGGCAGTTCGAGGTGTACACCTGGTCGCACTGCTGCAGCACGCTCGCGGTGTCCACCTGCTGGTGCTGAAACAGGCTGGCGATGAAGGAGAACGGACCCAGACCCCCGGGCGGCAGCAGCGCCACCAGCGGACCCAGCGCCGTGATCGCGACGATCGCCGCGACCAGGTTGCGCGTCTCCCCGTGCGAGCTGCGCCGGATGCGCTGGATGCGGCCGCCGCGCAGGATCGCCCCGAGCGCCAGCCCGAGCAGCGCGGCGAAGAGCCGGTAGACGTTGTTCTGGTCGCCGTTGTAGAGCACGAACGCCAGGACCGTCGCGAAGGTCAGGAGGCGGATGCGCCGTCGCCAGAGGGCGGAGGCGAAGGCGCTCGCCGTGATGAGCGCGCCGACGATGCCGATGGTCGGGTCGAGCGTGAAGTCGTACTCGGTCGCCGAGGCCAGCAGCTCGCCGACGCTCGCAGCGGCCCATTGGCCGATGACCCCGATCGTGATCCCGAGCACGCCGGTCGCCACGAACGCGATCGAGGCGCGCAGCGTGCCGAGCAGCCGCTCCGCGACGGCCATCAGGGTGAGGGCGAGGATCACCGTCACGATCAGCTGGACGGCGTTCTCGGGCACGAACAGCGCGGTCAGCGGCGTCCACCAGAAGCCGCCCTGGACGGTCGTCGTCACGCCGGCCGCCCAGACCAGCGCAGTGCCGCTCTCGGTGGCCGGGCTCCACATCGTCGCCGTCACGATGGAGGTCGCGATGACGACCAGCGCCAGCACGATGCTCGCGGGAGCCACCCGGGCGTATCGGCCGAGGGCCACCCAGAAGGCGGCCGGGGGCTTGCGGCCGCGGCCGGGCTGCGCGGTCGCCGGGTCGGCGCGTCGGTCGCTCGCGGGAGGTGCGCTGCTCATGCTCGGTTCCGGTCGTCGGCGGGGAGACCCGTGCGGATCCCTGAGACGAGTATGGCCCGGGGAGGCGCACCGGCCTACCCGCCGGGCGCGGCGTCGCGTGTCGCCGCGAGGTGCCTCAGAACTCGCGCAGGCGCTCCGCCAGGTAGCGGTCGAGGCCCTCGAGGGGGATGCGCTCCTGCTTCATCGTGTCGCGGTCGCGCACGGTCACGGCGTCGTCCTCGAGCGAGTCGAAGTCGACGGTCACCGCGAGCGGCGTTCCGATCTCGTCCTGGCGGCGGTACCGGCGGCCGATCGCGCCCGAGTCGTCGAAGTCGACGTTGCGGCGCTGGCGGAGCCGGTCGGCCAGGGAGCGGGCGAGCGGCGACAGTGCCTCGTTGCGCGAGAGCGGCAGCACGGCGACCTTCACCGGCGCGAGGCGCGGGTCGAGGTGCAGCACGGTGCGCTTGTCGGTGCCGCCCTTTGCGTTCGGCACCTCCTCCTCGTCGTACGCGTCGACCAGGAAGGCCATCAGCGCGCGCGTGAGGCCGAAGGACGGCTCGATCACGAACGGCACGTAGCGCTCGTTCTTGTTCTGGTCGAAGTAGCTGAGGTCCTTGCCGGAGTTCTCGATGTGCGTCTTCAGGTCGTAATCGGTGCGGTTGGCGACACCCATGAGCTCGCCCCACTCGCTACCCGCGAACTCGAACTTGTACTCGATGTCGATGGTGCGCTTCGAGTAGTGGGCGAGCTTGTCCTTCGGGTGCTCGAACCGGCGGATGTTGGCCGGGTCGATGCCGAGGTCGACGAACCAGTCCCAGCAGAGGTCGATCCAGGTCTGGAACCAGTCCTCGTCGGTGCCGGGCTCGACGAAGAACTCGATCTCCATCTGCTCGAACTCGCGGGTGCGGAAGATGAAGTTGCCGGGCGTGATCTCGTTGCGGAACGCCTTGCCGATCTGGCCGATGCCGAACGGCGGCTTCTTGCGCGACGTCTGCAGCACCGAGGCGAAGTCGGTGAAGATGCCCTGCGCCGTCTCCGGGCGCATGTAGTGGAGGCCGGACTCGTCGTCCACGACGCCGAGGTAGGTCTTCATCAGGCCCGAGAACTGGCGGATCGGCGTCCACTGGCCCACCTTGTCCGGGTGGTCCGGGTCGGCGATGTCGTCCAGGCCGTTCACCGGCGGGTGGCCGTGCTGCGCCTCGTACGCCTCGAAGAGGTGGTCGGCGCGGTAGCGCTTGTGGGTGATGAGCGACTCGGTGAGGGGGTCGCTGAAGACCTTGACGTGGCCGGAGGCCTCCCACACCGCGGTCGGCAGGATGATCGCCGAGTCGAGGCCGACCATGTCGCCGCGGCCGCGCACGAAGCGGTTCCACCACTCGCGCTTGATGTTCTCCTTCAGCTCGACGCCGAGGGGGCCGTAGTCCCACGCCGAGCGGGTACCGCCGTAGATCTCACCGGACGGGAAGACGAATCCGCGGTGCTGTGCCAGCGTGATGACGGAATCCAGCTTCGACGTGGCGGCCATGGTGCTCCCTGCTCGTGGGGTCGGTGCGGGTGGGTGGAGAAGTCCGCAACCATCCTAACGAGGATGCGCCTGTGCCCGCGCCGGGCGGCCCGGCTCAGCGGGCGCGCCACTCCTCTTCGAGCAGGGCGTAGACCGCGGTGTCGGACCATTCGCCCTTGAAGATCTCGGTCTCGCGCAGGAGAGCCTCCTGCTTCATCCCGATGCGCTCGCACAGGCGTGCTGATGCCTCGTTGCGGGCGTCGAGCTGGGCGAAGACGCGGTGCGCGCCGAGGGTGTCGAAGCAGAGACCCAGGACGGCGTCGGCCGCCTCGCTGGCGAAGCCGTTGCCGTGGAAGGCGGGATGGAAGACCCAGCCGATCTCGAACTTGCCCCACGCGGCCGACTTGAGGAAGACGCTCATGTCGCCGATGACCCGGCCGTGGCCGCCGTCGGCGTCGGGCAGCTCGACGGCGTAGACGATGCCCTCGCCGTCCTTCTCGAGGCGGTTCATCGCGATGCGCTTGCGCAGGTGCTTTGCCGACTCCTCGTGGTCGTGCACCTCCCAGTAGAGGTAGCGCACGACGTCCTTGAGCTTCTGGTACGCGTGCACGTCGTCCAGGTCGCCGGTGTTGAGCGGGCGCAGCACGAGGCGCTCGGTGCGCAGCTCCTGCGCGGCGTAGGGGAGGCCGGTCGCGCCGTGCGGCTCGACGGTCTCGGTGGGGGCTGCGGCGTCGTTGCTCACGTGTCCTCCGATGGGATGGTCAGGCGGTCTGGTCGTCGATCGCGCTGAGGCGCGGCCGGACGGATTCGGGTTCGATCTCGAGACCGAAGAGGGCGGCGGCGCCGGCGACGAACGTCTCGGCCTCGCCGCTCCGGGCGAGCTCGCGGGCACGCACCGACGGCGTGTGCAGGAGCACCCCGGCGAGGTGGCGCAGGGCGACCTCCGTCTGCTCGTCCGCTCCGCGCGAGCGGGCTCGCTCGATCTCGGCGTCGAGCACGTCGAACACGTGCTTGCGCAGGGCGACGAGCGCCGGCGTCACGGCCTGCTCGGCGGTCTGCGCCGCGAACTCGGCAGCGGCGGCGCCGACGATGCTGCGGGCGTCGTCGGCGGCCGAGAGCTCCTCGAGCGGCGCGTGGATGCTGATGGTCTCGAGGTCGAGCAGCTCGGCCCCGTCCAGCTCGGCGACGGCGGGGTCGACGTTGCGCGGCAGGCCGAGGTCGACGATGAGGCGGCGCTCTGCGGCGCCCGGCTGTGCGGCGGCTTCGGCGAGCAGATCGCGGGTGAGCACGTAGTCGGTGACCGTGGTGCAGGTGACGACGAGGTCGGCGCGGCCGAGCGCCTCGAGCAGACCGCCCTCGACGACCGGGCGCACGTCGTGCGAGAGCGCGAACTTGGCGGCGCGGCCGGACGCGGAGTAGACGCGCACGTCCTCCGCTCCCTTGTCGCGCAGGGCGGCGAGGCTGGCGCCGGCGTACTTGCCGGTGCCCACGAGCAGCACCTTGGTCTGCGACCAGTCGGTGATGCGGCTCTCGGCCAGGTCGAGCGCGAGGCGGACCATCGAGCGGCCGGCGGTCATGATCCCGGTGCGGTTCTTCACGCCCCGGGAGGTGCGGGAGGCGACCTGGAACAGGCGCTCCAGATCGCTGGTGACGGTGCCGGCGGCGCGGGCCGACTCGAGCGAGCGGCGCACCTGGCCGGCGATCTCGCCTTCGCCCACGACGACCGACTCGAGTCCGCTGGAGACGGCGAAGAGGTGCTCGGCGACCGAGTGGTCGCAGTAGACGGCGCTGGCCCGGCGCAGCTCGTCGGCGGAGATGCCGCTGGCCGCGCTCACCGCGTCGATCACGGTCTCGGACGACACCGCGCGCGCCGAGGGCAGCGGGTCGTCGATGTCGAGATAGGCCTCGAAGCGGTTGCAAGTGGCGACGACCACCGACCCGGCGACGAGCTCGCTGTGCTCCGCGAGCGCCGCGGTGACGGCAGGAGCGGATCGCTCGAGCCGTTCGAGGAGGTCGAAATCCGCCGTCCGGTGGCTCGACGAGAAGCAGAGAAGCACGAGCGGAAGCCTACGCTCGCGCGACGCGAACCTCGAATCCGCGAGGGCCCGGATCGGGACCGTCGCCCGGATTCCCGGGGGATTGGCAGATTCCCCCCTGGCAGAATCAGGGGGTGACCGCACTCGCCCCCGCCCATCCCCTCGCCTCCGGCCTCACCGCCTCCAGCCGGCTCGTCCGCGCCTACCGGGCCGATCGTCCCGAGACCACGCCCGTCTGGTTCATGCGCCAGGCCGGCCGCTCCCTGCCGGAGTACCGCGAACTGCGCGTCGGCACGCGCATGCTCGACGCGTGCCTCGACCCCGCGATGGCGAGCGAGATCACGCTGCAGCCGGTGCGCCGCCACGGCGTCGATGCGGGCATCTTCTTCAGCGACATCGTGGTCCCGCTCAAGCTCGCGGGCGTGGAGGTCGAGATCCAGCCCGGCAAGGGTCCCGTGTTCGCGCAGGCGGTGCGCACGGCGGACGACGTCGACCGGCTGACCGCCGTCGACCCCGCCTCCCTCGGCATCGACGCGTTCGCCCCGATCGCCGAGGCCGTGCGGCTCACCATCGCCGAGCTGCGGGAAACCCCCTTGATCGGTTTCGCCGGTGCGCCGTTCACCCTCGCCGCCTATCTGGTCGAGGGCGGGCCGTCCAAGGACCACATCCGCGCCCGCACCCTGATGCACGCCGACCCCGAGGCCTGGGCGCGCCTGATGGCGTGGACGGCCGACATCACCGGCATGTTCCTGCGCGCGCAGGTCCTGGCGGGCACGAGCGCCGCCCAGCTGTTCGACTCCTGGGCCGGGTCCCTCTCGCTCCACGACTACGTGCAGCACGTCGCGCCGGCGTCCGCGCGGGCGCTGTCCCACGTGCGCGACCTGACCTACGAGGTGCCCGCCGCCGAGGGCAGCGCGACGGGCGAGGCCGAGGCCCGCAACGTGCCGATCGTGCACTTCGGCGTCGGCACCGGCGAGCTGCTCAAGGCGATGCACGATGTCGGGGCCGACACGGTCGGCGTCGACTACCGCATCCCGCTCGACGAGGCCAGCCGCCGCCTGGGCCACGTGGTGCCGCTGCAGGGCAACGTCGACCCGGCGATGCTGGATGCGCCGTGGGAGGTGCTGCAGGCCCACGTCGCCGATGTGCTCGAGCGCGGCCGCGACGCCCCGGCGCACGTCCTGAACCTCGGCCACGGCGTCCCGCCCGAGACCGACCCGACCGTGCTGACCCGCCTGGTCGAGTTCGTGCACGGCTGGCGGCCCGAATGAGCGAGGACGCGCTCGCCGACGAGATCCGGCACGCCGTCGAGGCGCCGCCGACCCGCATCGTCGTCGTCGGCGGCGGGGTCGCCGGCCTGGTCGTCGCGCGCGAGTGCGCACGGCCGGGATTCGCGGTGACGCTGCTGGAGGCCTCCGGCCGCGTGGGAGGTTCGGTCGCGCCCCTGGAGCTCGACGGCCTCACGCTCGACGCCGGTGCCGAGAGCTTCGCCACCCGCGGCGGCCACGTCGCCGCGCTGCTGGAGTCGCTCGGCCTCTCGGACGACGTCGTCCAGCCGAACGCGGCGGGCGCCTGGGTGCGCCACGGCAGCCGGTCCGTCCCGCTGCCCAAGGCCGGGCTGCTCGGCATCCCGAGTTCGCCGCTCGCGCGCGACGTGGTGGCGGCGATCGGCCGCCGCGGCGCCTTCCGCGCCTATCTGGACCGGCTCAAGCCCGTGCTCAAGATCGGCCAGGAGAAGCGGCTGGGCGCACTCGTCCGCCAGCGGATGGGCGACAAGGTGCTCGACCTCCTGGTCGCCCCCGTCGTCACCGGCGTGTACTCCGCCAGCCCCGACGACCTCGACGTCGACGTGGTGGCGCCCGGCCTCAACGCCGCCCTGACGCGCCTCGGCTCCCTGTCCGGCGCGGTCGGCGAGCTGCGCTCGACGGCCAAGGCCGGCAGCGCGGTCGGCGGCATCCGCGGCGGGATGTGGCGGCTTCCGGCGGCGCTCGCCGACGACATCCGCGAGCGGGGCGGCTCCATCCGGGTGGACGCACCCGTCGTCGCGATCGATCCCGTCGTCGCGCCCACGGAGGAGGAACTCGCCGCCGATGCCGTCGAGGCCGTGCTCGAGACCATCGTCTCCGGAGAGCTCGACGCCATCCCCTCGGTCGACGAGGCGGACCGCCCGGCGCGCTGGACCGTGCGCCTCGCGGACGGCGAGGAGATCCCCGCCGACGTCGTCGTGGTCGCCGCCCCCGCCGACCCGGCCCTCGACCTCCTGGCGACCGCCGATCCCGCGCTCGCCGAGCTGGCCGAGCTGGAGTGGCCCGCCGCGTCCAGCGTGGAGCTGGTCACCCTCGTCCTCGCCGACGACCGGCTGGCCGCGGCGCCGCAGGGTACCGGCGTGCTCGTCGCCGACACCGAGGACGCCGACGTGACGGCGAAGGCCATGACGCACTCCAGCGCCAAGTGGGCGTGGGTCGCAGAGGCCGCCGGATCCGGCCACCACGTGGTCCGGCTCTCGTACGGACGGGCAGGCCGCCCGGCCGAATCACGCGACCTGGACGACGCCCGATTGCGTGAACTGGCCATCGCCGACGCGAGCCGCCTGCTCAATATTCCGCTGCGGGCATCCGATCTCGTCGCATTCGCCCGCACCCCCTGGACGAACGCCCTGCCCTATGCAACAGTGGGGCAGCGGGACCGCATCCAGCGGGTCCGCGAGGGAGCCCACGCCATCGAAGGCCTCGAGGTGACCGGCTCCTGGCTGACCGGCACGGGCCTCGCCTCGGTCGTCCCGGACGCACGCCGGGTCGCCGAGAATGCACGGGGTCTACGCTGGAAGGCACTGACCGACAACCTGTAGGCCGAGCAAAGGGGACCACATGCGCGGAAAGCTTCTCTTCGTCACGGGCGCGGCGGTGGGCTACGTGCTCGGCACGCGTGCCGGGCGCAAGCGCTACGACCAGATGAAGGCGGCCGCGACCAAGGTCTGGGAGTCGCAGGGCGTGCAGAAGCAGGTCCACGCGGTCGAGGATTTCGTGGCCGAGAAGGTGGGCGAGCTGCCCGAGACGGTGTATGTCACTGTCAAGAAGTTCGTCGTCCGCGCCAACGAGCGCCGTCGCGAGTCGCGCGGCACGTACCCGTCCCCGGCCGCCGAAGCCGCACTGCGAGCCGAACGGGACGCCTGAGCGCGTCCGTCCGAAGGGAGTGAGCGGAATGACAGATCGTGAACGTGCAGGGTCGAAGTCCCTCGTCGAGCTGATCTCCGACCTGCCTCGGCTGCTGATCGAGCTACTGAAGGCCGAGTTCGCACACTTGAAGGCGGAGTTCGCCGCGAAGGCGAAGTATGCCGGCGTGGGCATAGGCCTCTTCGTCGTCGCGGCGGTGTTCCTGTTCTTCGCGCTCGGCGTGCTCGTCGCCGCGGCCATCCTGGGCCTGGCGGTCGTGCTCCCTGGCTGGGCCTCCGCGTTGATCGTGTTCGGCGCCCTGCTGGTCATCGCCGCGGTGCTGGCGCTGATCGGGGTGTCCTCGCTGAAGAAGATCCAGGGCGTCGCCCCGCAGAAGACCATCGACAGCATCAAGGAAGACGCCGACGCTCTGAAGGGACTGGGCAAGTATGACCACTGACCGCAGCGACGTCGACCGCGCCCGCGCCGAGCTGGCCGCGACCCTCGACGCCATCGAGTACAAGCTGAACGCCCCGAAGCGCGCCACGCAGCGCGTGAAGACGCTGGCCTCGCAGAACCCCCTCGCCTTCACCGGCGTCGTGGTGGGCGTGGCCGCCGCCGTCGGCGGGGTCGTCTGGGGCATCGCGCGCCTCACCCGGCGCTGACGCGCCTCCCTCACCGCCGGTGCCGCGCCGGCGGTCCCGTCGCGTGGTTTTGGCCTTCACAGGATTGAGAGAGAGACTGTGGGTATGAGTACCCCGGCTGCCGTACCGGCAGAGTCGACCGCCCCCGAAGAAACCAGCGACACTCCAACCGGCTTCGCCCTGTGGGCGGTGCTCCGGCGAGACCCCGCCCGCCCCGACGACCTCGACGGGACCGACGTGCCCAAGGCCGTCGCCGAGCTCGAGGGCGTCATCGCGGACATCACGCTGCAGGGTGTCACCACCCGCGGCCTCTACGACGTCTCCGGCCTGCGCGCCGACGCCGACCTGATGATCTGGCTGCACGGCCCCGATGCCGAGGGACTGCAGTGGGCGCTCCGCCAGCTGCGCCGCACCCAGCTGCTGAAGGCGCTGCTGCCGACGTGGAACGCGATGGGCGTGCACCGCGACGCCGAGTTCAACAAGGCGCATGTGCCCGGCTTCCTCCGCGGCAAGGAGCCGAAGGCGTGGCTCTGCGTCTACCCGTTCGTGCGCAGCTACGAGTGGTACCTGCTCCCCGACGAGGAGCGCGGCCGGATGCTCTCCGAGCACGGCCGCAAGGGCGCCGCGTTCCGCAGCGTGCTCGCCAACACCGTCGCGTCGTTCGCACTCGGCGACTACGAGTGGATCCTCCCGCTGGAGTCCGACGAGCTCGTCGACCTGGTCGACCTGATGCGCGACCTGCGCCAGACCGACGCCCGCCTGCACGTGCGCGAAGAGGTCCCGTTCTTCACGGGCCGCCGCGTCGAGCCGGCCGAGGTCGTGGAGGTGCTCCAGTGAGCGCCGAGACCACCGCGCGCGTCCTCGGCGCGACGCCCGCCGCCGCCGACGGCCCCGAGCACGTCACCGAGCCGGTCGCGTACGACGCCATCCTGCTCGCCGGCTTCGGCGGTCCCGAGGGCCAGGACGACGTCATCCCGTTCCTCCGCAACGTCACCCGTGGGCGCGGCATCCCCGAGGAGCGCCTGGAGGAGGTCGCGCACCACTACCGCCATTTCGGCGGCGTGAGCCCGATCAACGACCAGAACCGCGAGCTCAAGGCCGCGCTGGAGGCCGAGCTGGCCTCCCGGGGCATCGACCTGCCCGTGCTGTGGGGCAACCGCAACTGGGACCCGTACATCGAGGACGCGCTGAAAGAGGCGCAGGAGCAGGGTTTCACGAAGCTCATCGCCATCGCCACGAGCGCGTACTCCTCGTACTCCAGCTGCCGTCAGTACCGTGAGGACTTCGCGCGCGTCCTGGAGGAGACCGGCCTCGAGGGCACCATCCAGATCGACAAGGTCCGCCAGTTCTTCGACCACCCCGGCTTCGTCGAGCCCTTCATCGAGGGCGTGAAGAACGCAGTAACCGAGCTGCAGGAGAAGATCCCCGGCATCGACCCGGCGACCGAGATCCGCATCCTCTACTCGACCCACTCCATCCCCTCGACCGACGCGGCGAAGTCCGGGCCGGCCGAGCGCGGCTTCGGCGAGGGCGGCGCCTACGCGGCTCAGCATCTCGCGGTGGCCGAGGTCGTGTCGCAGGCCGCGACCGGCGGCGTGATCGGCTGGGATCTGGTCTACCAGTCCCGCTCCGGCCCGCCGTCGATGCCGTGGCTCGAGCCCGACATCAACGACCGGATCGCCGAGCTGCCCGCCACGGGCGTCAAGGCCGTCATCATCGTGCCGCTGGGCTTCGTGAGCGACCACATGGAGGTCCTCTGGGACCTCGACAACGAGGCGATGGAGAGCAGCGAGGAGAACGGCCTCGTCGCCGTCCGCGTGCCCACCCCCGGCACGCACGCGAAGTACGTGAAGGGCCTCGTCGACCTGGTGCTCGAACGCCGCGACGGCGTCCCGGTGGACCAGCGCCCCGCACTGACGGACCTCGGGCCCTGGTACGACGTG
Source organism: Leifsonia naganoensis (assembly GCF_013410615.1). NCBI lineage: Bacteria > Bacillati > Actinomycetota > Actinomycetes > Micrococcales > Microbacteriaceae > Leifsonia > Leifsonia naganoensis. The sequence goes on along the minus strand of NZ_JACCHJ010000001.1, from coordinate 1,616,099 downwards.
TGCCGCCCGGGCTGCTGCGAGAACGTGCGCCTCGGCTTCAAGCCCGCCGCTGCCGGACTGGCGCCGTGAGCGGCTCCGTGCGCCGTGCCGAGGGGCCGGCCGAGCGTCGCGACGGCGTGCTACGCGTGGGGACACGCGGCAGCGCGCTCGCGGTCGCGCAGACGACGGCGGTCGCCGAGGCGATCGCCCGCGCGACCGGCCTGGACGTCGAGCTGGTCACGATCACGACGCACGGGGACACCTCCCGCGAGTCGCTCTCCGAGCTGGGCGGGACGGGCGTCTTCGCCACCGCGCTGCGGGAGGCGCTGCTCGCCGACGAGTGCGACCTCCTGGTCCACTCGCTGAAGGACCTCCCGACCGCCGCCGCCCCCGGTCTCGTGATCGGCGCGGTGCCCAAGCGCGCCGACGCCCGTGACACCCTGTGCGCCCGCGATGGCCTCACCTTCGAGACGCTTCCCGAGGGCGCCCGAGTCGGGACAGGCTCGCCGCGTCGCGTCGCCCAGCTGAAGTCCGCGCGTCCCGACCTCGAGGTCGTCGACATCCGCGGCAACGTCGACACCCGGCTCGGCCGCGTCGCCGAGGGCGACCTCGACGCCGTGGTGCTCGCCGCCGCCGGTCTCGGCCGTCTCGGCCGTCTCGACGCCGTCACCGACTACTTCGCCCTCTCCCAGATGCCGACCGCACCGGGGCAGGGCGCGCTCGCCCTGGAGGTCCGCGCCGGCGACGAGAAGGGCCGCGGGCCGATCGCCCGGGCCCTGCACGCCGTCGACCACGTCACCACCCACGCCGTCGTCACCGCGGAGCGCGCGGTGCTCGCCGGACTGCAGGCGGGGTGCGCAGCCCCGATCGGCGCGACTGCCCTCGTCGACGACGGCCTGCTGTTCCTGACCGCCTCGGTCTACCGTCCCGACGGGTCCGAGCGGATCACCGCATCCCACGCCGCCACTCCCGAGTCCCTCAGCGCCGGCCACCTCGATGAGGCCGCACGCGACGTGGGGGAGCGCGTGGTCTCCGAACTGCTCGGCGCGGGGGCCGCCGGCCTGGCCCCCCTGGGGAGTACCCGATGACCCAGCCGTCCGCTGCACCCAAACCCCTCGCCGGTTGGCGCGTCCTCGTGCCGCGCGGCGGCCCCTGGGGCGACTCGGTCGCGGCGGACCTGCGCTCGAAGGGCGCATCCCCGCTCGTCGCGGCCATGATCAACTTCGCCCCGACGGCTGACGCGCCCGCTCTGGAGCGTGCCCTGGAGCGCCTCGCGGCCGGTGAGTTCGACTGGATGACCGTGACCAGCGCGACCACGGTCGACGTGCTGAGCGCTCAGCGCGCCGTCGTGCCGTCGACGACCCGGATCGCCGCGGTCGGCGAGACCACGGCGGCGGCGCTCGCGGCTGCCGGCTACAAGGTCGACCTCGTGCCGTCGGAGGACAACTCTGCTCGCGGCCTCCTGGAGGAGTGGGAAGCGGCCACGCAGGGCGTCGTGCCGCTGCGCATCCTGACGCTCCGCTCCGAGATCGCGAAGCCCCTGCTGACCGAGGGCCTGAAGCGGATCGGGCACGACGTCGAGTCCGTCGTCGCCTACCGGACCGTCGGCGTCTCGGTGCCCGAGAACGTCGTGACGGATGTGCACGACGGGCTCGTGCAGGCCATCCTCGTCACCAGCGGCTCGGTCGCCGAGCAGGTGCAGCTGCAGCTCGGCCCGGTGCCCGAGTCGACGCTCGTCGCCGCCATCGGCCCGCAGACGGCCCGCGACGCCCGCTCCTTCGGCCTGCGCGTCGACGTCATCGCCGAGGAGCGCACCGCCGCCTCCCTCATCGACGCCGTCGTCGCGGTGGCGGTGGCGCGCGCGTGAACTAATCCCCCCTTTCGGGCCACAGTCAAGTGTTCATGAGGATTTTCTCATGAAATATAGGTATCGCTCAGATTCTTCGAACCGATAGCTTTCCTCTGCATCCAGTCGAGGATGGATTCGGGGGAGTGCGATGCAACGGTGTTCGACCATGGCGTCTGTCGCGGATGGAGTAGGCCGCGAAAGCACCGAACGGTGAGCGGGGCGAAGCTGCGGGCGATTATCGAATCGTCCGCTGTCCTTTCGCTGCTTGCGATCGGCCTGCCCTTCTTGGCTGCCCCGGTTCCGGCGCGCGCGGAGGAAGCGACGCCGACGATCGCGGACACCGATCGTGCCGCTGACGAGGCGACAGCCAAGGCGGTGGCAGCGGAGTACGGGCATGCTGTCGCGATCGACAGCATGACAACTCCGACCTCTCAGACTTCGGCCGAGGCGGACGGCTCGATGGAGCTGATGTCCAGTTCGGTCCCGGTACGGGTCGAGAAGGACCACGGCTGGGTCCCGGTCGACGTGTCGCTGGCGCCGACGGTGGATGGGATGGTGGCACCCAAGACAGCTGCCGTCCCGGTCGAGTTCTCCGCCGGTGGATCCTCGACCCTCGCGCGGGTACAGACTGCGAGCGGGCAGTGGGTGACCGAGACCTGGCCATCCGCTCTTCCGGCACCGAGTCTCGACCGAGCGACCGCGACCTACAGCGAGGTGTTCTCCGGGGTCGATCTGAAGCTCATCGCCACGCCGGCCGGCATGTCTGAGGTGCTCGTCGTGAAGTCGGAGACGGCTGCGGCAAACCCTGCACTGGAGAGCCTGAACCTCGGCGTCACAGGCGCCACCCTCTCGCGGGCCGCCAGCCAGTCGATCACCGCGACGACCCCCAGCGGGTCGGTCGCGTCCTCGGCGGCGCCCTCGTGGTGGGACTCCTCGTCACCTGACTCCGGACCGGAAGGTCCGGGCGGCGATGGCGGTCTGCGCCCGCTCGATCACACCGCCTCTGCATCTGCCGTCGAGCTCGACGTCACGAGCGCGACCGACACTCCGGATGTCACCTACCCCGTGTACGTCGACTTCATGGTCCACGAGCTCACGGAGAAGGCGCTAATGGATCGCGGCGTGCCCCAGGACGTGGCCCACTCGACTGCGTTGGAGACACATCCCTTCGGGAAGAACTTCGATCCAGACATTCTCCGCGATAGTGGGTACTTCAACGAAAAATATCTGAGAGCTTGGGAATAGTCGGAATGCCCCAAGCCGAGGAGTGAATACGTGGACTATCGCCCCTGGGTCGGGGTGTCTCGACGTTCAAGATCTAGATCACCGAAAGGAGCCTGAAGAGTGGTATGGGGACAAGGGCGGCTGCTCGTCCGAACGACGAATCGGCAGGCCGCAATCAGCTCGGCCGACCAAGGGCTCCCGACAACAGGGGAGAACTCGTTCATCGCGACGATACCGTTTGCAGACCATGGCGGCGGATCCGCGCGAAGCGTAGTAGTGGAGACGCGCAAGAACTATGGTGGGTTCTCGGCCGCCGCGTGTCTGGGGGGCAGATTCGACCCCGGAGGCGACAGCCTCATCCTTCAGCTCGCTGACATGTCTCTTCCGATACCGGCGAAGCTCGACTTTCGCATGACCAGTGATCTCGGCAGTGATCTTGTCGTGGGCCTGCCGCGTGAATACGCGCGTGGTGCGTTCATCGGCCTCGTCGACGCTGCGATGTTTCTCCCGCTGCCCGCCGGACGGCTTCGCGTTGATATCGCAGCACACGATGAGCGTGATTCATCACCCATGGCGTTCAAGATGGTTGCCGGCCTACTCATGTGGGTGGTCTGCGCGAATGAATCCGTACACGACCTAGCCGACGTTGCCGTCACAGAGCAACTCGCGAAGTGGACAGGTGACACGTACCGCAAGAGCGCATGGCGCCAGGGGTCGCCGCAGTCGCGGTAGGTACGGCCAGCGAATCGGTAGAATATCTCAGAAAACCCGGCCCGGCGTCACAACCGAAGCTGGGTGCCGCGTTGTTGCAAACGGACCCGATCGGTGGGAGCACACTGTTCCTCGGAGCCTCCGAGCTTCATCTTGCGAACGGGGCCACGACCGCCAGTCTGACCCGCACGTACACCGCTGCCGGGGTGCCGGTCGCGGAGCGGACCACCCAGGCCGGTGTGAGCGGGGCGACGCTGCAGTGGATATCCGGGGATGCCAACCACACCCAAGACATCGAGGTCAACTCGACAACCGGTGCAGTCACGCGACGGTATGCCGATCCCTACGGAAACAACCGCGGCACCGCGGCTGCCTGGAGCAGCAGCCACACTTATCTCAACGCTGCCGCCAACGCGTTCGCCAGCCTGGTACAGCTCGGCGCGAGGGCCTACGACGCGACACTGGGGAGGTTCCTCTCCGTCGACGCGATACTCGCACCATTGAATCCGCAGCAGAACAACGGGTACAGCTACTCCGCCAACAACCCGATCACAAATAGTGATCCGGACGGGAACTGCTACGACGTCGGATCCGACTCACTCAGCTTTCACACGAGCTGCGTTGGCTCGACAGGCAGCGCTGCGGGCAATGGTGCCGGAGTAGCACAAGGTGGCGGACCCTCCTCCCGCGGAACCTCAAGCAATGACTACGTGCCGCCGACGAAGGGTGCCTCGTCAGCGACGACAGTCACCCTGGTCCCGCCTGCGACATTTGTCTCCCCCCTAACCGGAGCGTTTCTGAGCCGCCTGTTCACGGCGGCACTCGCGGGTGCACTTGCGGGTGAGGGGCTCATTATCTTGTCGATGAGAGGCGACACCGCCGATGGTCCTTCCCGTGACACGAGCAAAGATACGATTGCCGCTGATCCAGGAGGCTTGTGCCCACCAGGGCGCGAGCTTGGCCCCGGAGGGTGTGTCCCCTCTTCTCGACCTGCGAAACCCACTAATGAGGGTACGGAGATCCAGGGCGAGGCTTCAAACTTTGACCTTGAAGAGCTCGCCGAACTTGCAAACTCCCACGCTGGGGACGGCTGGGCCAACAGCCTGACGCGCCCAGATGCGAAGCAGATTCTCGATGTGCTTCAGAAGGGAACTAGAACTCGACTGCCCAACCAGAATGCCATTAAAATCGAAGGCCAGTCGGGGCTGAATTGGGTGCGTGTGATTATCAATGAGGATATGCCGTGGCGTAGCACGGCGTACTTTCCATATAGGTAGGAGAGAAGTCTTGGCCGATACCTCTAACGCCAATGAACTGGGTCCAGCTTCAGCCCAACTCCTGGACTACTGGGTGAAGAGTGTGGCCGGTTTTGCTCACGACACCGTAACCGGTCGGAATCCGACCGACCGTACGGTGCACGACCTGATAGCAGTCTTATACGCCCGTAACGAATTGGTCGGTGATTTGCGGGCCGATGACCGGTCGCGACTGCAGCAGGCTGATGCACTCTACGAGTCCGTGACTATTGCCGATCCCCGAAGCCTTGGCGAATTGGTCGGCGATGTGTCAGCGTCGACAAACCACTGGTGGTTTCGGCGCGTCCCGAAGTCAGGCGCAATTCGAGAGGAGATTGACAAAATACGCGCAGGCTAGGCGTGCGACCGGGGGAGTTCGCTTGAATCGATGGACTATGGGAACGGAATAGACCCGAATTAGGACACATCTGATGCCAGACCAGCCCTACTCGGCCCCCACGTCGCTTTGAAGAACGCAGACGGTCAGAGAATTGACCCCGATGAAAACTTGGTGCAGCGCCGGGACATTGGCAACCACACCCCGATCGTCTGGGATCTCCCATGAAGCCCTCATGGGAGCATCCCGTATTCCGCGACATCCTCCTCACGGAGACCTACGTGTTTGATTTCGAGCTTCATCCTGGCTTATTTGAGTTGCAAGTTGATTTCGTGCTTGCTTCATCGCATCCTCTCTACGAGGGCGCCGCACCGGGCGAAGCGTTCGATTATCGTCGGGGGAAGATCATCTTCAGCGGCGTGTCCGCGTTCCGATGGGAGTCGACCGGCGGTCGGGTCACGGTAGATCTCGACGGTTCCAGCGATTGGGATACCTTCGACAGCGCCGATTGGGACGATTCTGTGTGGGAACTTCGCGGCCAATTCGGAAACATCACACTGACTGCGGACACCGTCGAAGCCGTATTCAGTCATGTTGCTCGAAGGCGCGCGGATAGTTGACTCCGTCGAGTTGAATTGGCCCAAGGCTGTCGGCTTGATCTGACCCAGGGCTTAGCGCGTTATGGCTGCCGAGGCTAGGGTGTGGGGGAGGCGGCAGGACTCGGTTCCGGTTCGATGATGTGGCCGTTGAAGAAAATATGCTCATCCCAACGGCTGCGTCGTCTATATGAACAAGCGTGGCCAAACCCTCAACCCGTTCACAGGGCGAACCACCAGCGGGAAGGATGAGCCCTGGGCACACGTCGAATTGCCTGGATGGTGATCTGAGGACATCGATCAGGGTGCGTGGGACTGCTTCGCCACGCACGTCTGTCCCCGCTAGCGAGCATCAGATCAGCGCGGTGGCTGCAGCCGTGCTCTCCGGAAGGGACTGCCGATTCTCGATGTACTTCCCCGGTGCGGCACGTACAAGTGAAGCCGCATTCAGGCGCGCGAGATTGTGAATGGTGAGTAGCCAACGGGAACTTGATCTACTCGCAGATCGGAGAAGATCAGAGTCAGGTTGTGACCGTTCGACCCCATCCGCGCCTCATGGAACGGAATGCCGAGCTTGTCCGACCATTCCTGCGCGACCGGCGAGTCCGCGATCAGCTCGAAGCCCGGATAAACCGGCTGCCACTTGACGCCCCACACGAAACCATAAAGGTCAGCCCCGGTCTGGTATTCGATCAGCCGCTCATCCAGTGATCGAGACCACCCGTCCACCGACAACGCTGTCGTCGTCTGAGCGAAAACACAGTCGACGAACCGATACCGCACGTACTCACGGGGGAGCCCCAGGTTGGAAGGCGGAGAAACGTCGATGATCATGTCGTAATCACGCATGTAATCGGTGAACCCGTGGAAGAGCAGACCCTCGTCGAAGACCTCGGTGAACGCTGCCCTTATCTCATCACTATTCACACACCCCACAGTACGGGAGGAGCACATCGGTGTGCCACGTGAAATGTCACGGGCAGATGCACGCCTTTGTTTCAACGACGCGATCGATCGCAGAGGTGAGCGTGAACGCGAGCTGCGGGACCTCGTGCGAGCCAACGGCCTGGATCTGCACCCGGAGCGCTCGTCGATATTGGCCATCGGCAGATGGATTTGTGGAGAACGTCGTCGAAGACCCACAGAAGTCCTGCAGACGGGACTCGACGTTGGATCGAGCATCGTTGCGATCTCGACAATCGCGTCCGAGCTTCATCTCGCGTACGGGGCCACGGCGGCCAGTCTGACCCGCACGTACAGTGCTGCCGGTGTGCCGGTCGCGGAGCGGACCACGCAGGCGGGGGTGAGCGGGGCGACGCTGCAGTGGATCTCCGGCGATGCCAACAACACCCAGGACCTTGAGGTCAATGCGACAACCGGTGCGGTCACGCGACGGTATGCGGATCCCTACGGAAACAACCGCGGGGCCGCGGCTACCTGGAGTAGCGGGCACACCTACCTCAACGCTGCCGCCAACGCGTTCGCCGGCCTCGTGCAACTCGGCGCGAGGGCCTACGACACGACACTAGGCAGGTTCCTTTCCGTCGACGCCGTACTCGCACCATTGAACCCGCAGCAGAACAACGGGTACAGCTACTCGGCGAACAACCCGCTCACAAATAGTGATCCGGACGGTCGCTGTTACCTAGCAGGTTCTGACTTCCTCAGCCATTTCACCAGCTGCGATGGTGGAAAAGGGGGTCACTGCTGCACAGGTCAAGGGTTAGGATCAGTACGGGGTTGCGTGAATGAACCTAGACAGCGAAGACCAGGCGTGGGCCGAGCGGGAACAGGAGCTTCGGGAACGGATCTGGCCAGCGTTCGAATCGATGGACATTGTCCTCGAAGCCAACTCGCAAGCAGGCACCCTCTTGATTGTTGAACCTGGCGTCGAGAATGCGCATCAGATGCGAGTCAGCTTCACGGCCTCTCAAGCAGTTGCCGACTGGGATGATCTGCTCAATGAGCCAATAGCTCCGCGCAGTCGGGTCGGCATTTCGGACGTTGACTTCATTGTCGGTGAGTTATGTCGACGACTGTGGGAGGCTTCGGTTGTGGTCTCCTCGGTCGTGCACCGGCTCGTCTATGAGAGGGGTTACTTCGAGGGTGTCGTGGAGCCCGATCTCCCGCCATCTCGTCGCCCCACTGAAGGTCTTTCGCTGCGCTGGGAGATTGATCGCAGCGATGACAAGGGAGAACCTCGATCCCAGCGCTGAGACGGCCACGACGCGTGGATGTTGTCGGTGACCCAATGTGGACGGCAGGTTGGCTACGCGTATCCGGGCGGCCGGCGCGAGCCAACCGCACGCCAGCTACGACGCTGCAGGAAACACGGTCGCGGTCGGATCCGACACCCAGTCGAGCATCTACGACGCCGGCGGGACCTTGTTGCTGCAGACGGATCCGACCGGCGGGACCATGCTGTTCCTCGGAGACGACATCGGCTTCTCCGGCAACATTTCGGGTAGCGCTGTTCGGGGCGGAGGGGGCCTCGTTTCCGGAGGTATGCAGAACGACTACTCCGGCAGCTCAGAGATGATTTACTCAGGTGGAACGGCGGTCGGTCTTGGACTCGGCGCATCGGCGAATTTTCTGTGGAGCTGGTAATTCAAACTATCGATGCGAACAACCCGTTCCTGATCGCGGCAAGCATTGCGTGTCCGTTGATGGGCGCGGTCCTCATTGTCGCCCTCCGCCGGAGGATTGTTCCGTGGCTCCTGCAGATCGTCCCGCAGAAGAACCAGACAAAGGTCCGCGCCTCGGTGTATGTAGCTGCATTCGCGATCGCAGCATTCATCGCCGGCTGGTTTCTCGCGCTATTCGTTCCAATCGCCCCGCCTGCTTTATGGCTCTCAATCCTGGGCGCAGCACTACTGGCGTGGCTAGTTGTGTGGGCACTCCTGGCTAACGAGAACTGAGCGAGCCCTTGAGGGTGGGAGCATGGTGGCGTTGAGAGTCCGATCCGATCGGTATCGGGTGAGCCATTCAAGTCCGATGAGGGCGATCCGCTTGAGGATCTCGACGTCGGAGCGCCATAGGTGTATCGAAATGAACCTGGAGCCGACATGACTATTTTGCTGACGCCATTCGCAGGCGGCGGATGGCGGGTGCGCCTTTCCGGTGGCGATGAAGTGATTGTAGTGGCGGACGGTGTTGGTCTCGACATGGATCCACTTGTATTCTCCGGCGGAATTGCGCGGGATGGCAGGCGTGAAGAAATGCCAGTCGTTGTGACTCGAAGGTCCGATACTCGAGGGATCGTTTGGACGCATCGTATTCCGATGGCATCGCGCCAGCCCCCGAATGGAGATTGTGAGCAGCCCCTTACCCCTATGGGAAGTTGCGCTCCGCGGCGGCACGCATTTCCAGGTTCGAGCCAATCAGATGGCGCGATGTGGACCGTGGCACGCCTTTTCATTCCGAGTTCGAAGTGCCGGATTCGAGCTGGATGAGCCTGTGGCTTTCGTGCGCGCGAATCGGCTTCTGAATCTGAGCCAATCGGACTAGCAGACTGCGACTGGACCGCCAACATTTCTCGACGAGAACGGAGTGGATCGCGTGGTGATAGGGAGAGCTAGCGTGGGACTCCTGGCAGCGAGACCCCCACGTCGCTTTGAAGAACGCAGACGGTCAGAGAATTGACCCCGATGGAAACGTGGTGCAGCGCCGGGACATTGGCAACCACACCCCGATCGTCTGGGATCTCCCATGAAGCCCTCGTGGGAGCATCCCGTATTCCGCGACATCCTCCTCACGGAGACCTACGTGTTTGATTTCGAGCTTCATCCTGGCTTATTTGAGTTGCAAGTTGATTTCGTGCTTGCTTCATCGCATCCTCTCTACGAGGGCGCCGCACCGGGCGAAGCGTTCGATTATCGTCGGGGGAAGATCATCTTCAGCGGCGTGTCCGCGTTCCGATGGGAGTCGACCGGCGGTCGGGTCACGGTAGATCTCGACGGTTCCAGCGATTGGGATACCTTCGACAGCGCCGATTGGGACGATTCTGTGTGGGCGTTTCGCGGCCAGTTCGGAAACATCACACTGGTCGCGGAGACCGTCGATGCCGTGTTCAGTCATGTAGCCCGAGGCGCGGGATACTGAATGTCGCGCTCAACAGGTTGTTCGCGCGCGAGGCTGGGGCGTCGCGGCACCGCAGCTGTCATGGATACGACATCCGCGAGATGATCGGGGCGGGCGATGTCCGGACGGGGATGCGCGGGATGTCGAACCGGCCCGCGCGCCACATCCCAGTGTCCCCGACATTCGTCGACATCGCTGCGGCCATCGCTCGCGGATCCGTGGAACAGCCCAGGATGTCGAGCGGTTCGCCTGGCGCCTGCGGAGCGTCCGGTCGCCGCTGTCACCTTCACCCGCACCTCCCGGCCCCACGCCCCGGGCCGGCGCACAGCCCCGCAGGCGTAGGGTGGTGAGAGTGAGTGAGCTGCATCCCGTCATCCGCCCGCGTCGCCTCCGGCAGAGTCCGGCCCTCCGCCGCCTGACCGCGGAGACGCGGCTTCACCCGGCGGAGCTGATCCTGCCGATGTTCGTGCGCGAGGGCACCTCCGAGCCCGTTCCGATCGGCTCGATGCCCGGTGTGCAGCAGCACTCCATCGACTCCCTGAAGCGTGCCGCCGTCGAGGCGGCCGAGGCCGGCGTCGGCGGTGTGATGCTCTTCGGTGTGCCGGAGATGCGGGACGCCGTCGGCAGCGCAGCGACCGACCCCGAGGGCATCCTCAACGTCGCCACCCGCGCCCTCGTGGCCGAGGTGGGCGACGCGCTGGTCGTGCAGACCGACTTGTGCCTCGACGAGTTCACCGATCACGGCCACTGCGGCGTGCTCGACGATGCGGGCCACGTCGACAACGACGCGACCCTCGAGCGGTACCGCGACATGGCGCTCGCCCAGGCGGAGGCCGGCTCGCAGCTGCTCGGTCTCTCCGGGATGATGGACGGCCAGGTCGGCGCCGTGCGCGACGCGCTCGATGCCGTGGGCCGCCACGACGTCGTCCTGCTCGCCTACGCGGCGAAGTACGCGTCCGCGTTCTACGGCCCGTTCCGCGAGGCCGTCGACTCCCAGCTCTCGGGCGACCGGCGCGCGTACCAGCAGGACCCGGCCAACCGCCGCGAGGGCCTCCGCGAGGCGCGGCTCGACCTCGACGAGGGCGCCGACATCCTCATGGTCAAGCCGGCGCTCAGCTACCTCGACGTGCTCAGCGACGTGGCTTCGATCAGCGACGTGCCGGTCTGGGCCTACCAGGTGTCTGGCGAGTACGCGATGGTGGAGGCCGCGGCCGCACACGGCTGGATCGACCGCCGCCGCATCGTGGAGGAGACGCTGATCGGCGCCCGCCGGGCCGGAGCCGACGCCATCATGACCTATTGGGCGACCGAGGTCGCGGGGTGGCTGCGATGAGCGGCGTGCAGGGCGCAGACATCCAGGGACTCGCGGACGGCGCCGTGCTCGGCGACGTGAACCTCGCCCAGTTCGAGCGCGCGCAGCGCGTCATCCCGGGCGGCGTGAACTCGCCCGTGCGCGCGTTCCGCTCCGTCGGCGGCACACCGCGCTTCATGGTGTCGGCGCAGGGCCCGTACATCACCGACGCGCAGGGTCGCGAGTACGTCGATCTCGTCGCGTCGTGGGGGCCGGCCATCCTCGGCCACGCGCATCCCGCGGTCGTCGCCGCCGTGCAGGAGGCCGCCGCCAAGGGGCTGTCCTTCGGCGCGTCCACCCCGGCTGAGACCGAGCTCGCCGAGGCCGTGCTCGGCCGCGTGCCGTTCGTCGAGAAGCTGCGCCTCGTCTCCACTGGGACCGAGGCGACCATGACCGCCATCCGGCTCGCCCGCGGCTTCACCGGCCGCCCGCTGCTCATCAAGTTCGCCGGCCACTACCACGGCCACTCCGACGGCCTCCTCGCCGAGGCCGGCTCCGGTCTCGCGACCCTGTCGCTCCCCGGCTCGGCCGGGGTGACCGAGGCGACCGCCGCCCAGACCCTCGTGCTGCCGTACAACGACCTCGACGCGGTCCGCGCCGCCTTCGAGGCGAACGGCCCCGACATCGCCGCGGTCATCACCGAGGCCGCCGCAGCCAACATGGGCGTCGTCCCGCCGGACGCCGGCTTCAACGCCGCGCTGGCCGACCTCGCTCACGAGTACGGGGCGCTGCTCATCTTGGACGAGGTGCTCACCGGCTTCCGCGTCGGCGCATCCGGCTTCTGGGGCCTCGACCGCGGCTACACGCCCGACCTGGTGACGTTCGGCAAGGTCATCGGCGGCGGGATGCCGCTGGCGGCGCTCGGCGGACGTGCCGAGCTGATGGACTTCCTCGCCCCGACGGGCCCCGTCTACCAGGCGGGCACCCTCTCTGGGAATCCGGTCGCCGTCGCCGCCGGACTGGCGACGCTCGCGCACGCCGACCAGGCCGTCTACGACCGCCTGGACGCCGTCGCCGGGACCGTCTCCGCCGCCGTCTCCGACGCGCTCGCGGCCGAAGGCGTCGCGCACCGCGTGCAGCGCGCCGGCAACCTGTTCAGCTTCGTCTTCGGCGACTTCGCCTCGGCACCGCGCACGTACGCCGAGGTGCAGACGCAGGAGGCGTTCCGCTACCGGCCGTTCTTCCACGCGATGCTCGACGAGGGCGTCTCGCTCCCGCCGAGCGTCTTCGAGGCGTGGTTCGTGACCGCGGCCCACGACGACGCCGCGGTCGGCCGCATCCTGGACGCGCTGCCCGGCGCAGCCCGCGCGGCGGCGGCTGCCACCCCCGACGAGAACGCCTAGCGGCAAGGCCGCCAAGCGCCGAACCCGTCTAGTCGTCCGCCGCGGAACGGGCGGGCGAGAGCGTCTGCACGAAGCTGTAGGTGGCCGTCGCCGGCCAGCCCTCGGCGTCGAGCAGCGTGTAGATGTCGTAGATCCCGCTCCCGGACGCGCTGCGCCGCAGGGTACGCGGCGGCACGTCCGACGGCGCGCGCTCGGTCACCGTGCGCGGCGGCTCGCCCTCACGCAGAAGGCGGGCGCGGAAGGTGGTGGTGCGGGTCACCCGACCACCTTCTCACACCCGCCCGCGCCTAGGCCTGGCCGTGCGACGCCCTCGACCGGCGCGACAGCGAGTCGATGATGACCGCGAGCAGCAGCACCGCTCCGGTGATCATGAAGCGGTACGAGGAGTCGAGGTTCATCAGGGTCAGGCCGTTCGAGATCGACTGGATGACCAGGATGCCGAGCAGTGCCGACCACGCGGATCCGCGCCCGCCGAAGAGGCTCGTCCCGCCGATGACCGCGGCCGCGATGGCGTTGAGGTTGGTGTCCGTGCCACCGGAGCCGGCGCCCACCGACGCGAGCCGGGCTGCCGCGAGCAGGCCGCCGACCGCCGCGAAGGTCGAGCAGAGGATGAACACGCTGATGAAGACGCGGTTCACCTTGATGCCGGCGCGACGGGCCGCCTCCACCGAGCCGCCGACCGCGAAGACCGAACGACCCCACTGGGTGCGGGTGAGGAAGAAGTTCATCACGATCACCAGGATCACGAAGAACAGGAACATCGCCCCGGTCCCGCGGTCGGTCGAGAGGTACCAGACGCTGATGCAGAGGCCGACGAGCAACAGGACCGCCTTGATCGCCATGACCGAGAACGCCCCCTCCGAGAGGCCGGCGCGACGGCGGCGCGCGTTGCGGCGCACGTCGGAGAGGAACATCCCGCCCGCGGCGATCACGGCCAGTGCGTAGGCGGCCCACGGCGGCAGGAACGTCTGCTGGGCGAACTGCACGATCCAGGAGTCGTACGGGATGTTGATCGAGCTGTTCGGGCCGAGGATCCACAGCTGCACGCCGAGGAAGCCGAGGAGGCCGGCCAGCGTGATGACGAAGCTGGGGACGCCGAAGCGGGTGAACAGCAGGCCGTAGACGTAGCCGATGAGGCCGCCCGCGAGGATCGCCACGATCACGGTCGCCCACAGCGGCCAGTGGAGCTGGGTGAAGCCGACGCCGAGGATCGCGGCGGAGACGCCGCTGACCGAGCCGACGGACAGGTCGATCTGGCCGAGGAGCAGCACGAGCACGATGCCGATCGAGATGGTGCCGATCGCGGCGCACTGCAGCGTGAGGTTCACCAGGTTGTTGGCGCTCAGGAAGTTGGGGTTGAGCACCTGGAACACGACCCAGATGACCACGAGGCCGATGACGACCGGGAGGGAGCCGAGGTCGCCGCCCCGCACGCGGCGCCCGAAGGTGCGCATGGCGCCGCCGAGTCCCTCGTCGCGGATGAGGCGCTCGTCCTGCAGGTCGGCCGCGGCCTCCGCGGGGGTCTCCGCTGTTGCCTTCGTCATGCGTCGGCCTTCCCTTCGCTGGTGCCGGTGGTCCCGTCGGCCTCGGCGCCGCGGCCGGCCCGGCGGCTCACGACGTTGTCGGTGGCGCCGGTGATGGCGGAGATGATCTCCTCGTAGCTGACGTCGGCCACGTGGAAGTCACCGTTGTTGCGACCGAGGCGCAGCACGGCGACGCGGTCGGCGACGGCCTGCACGTCGGCCATGTTGTGGCTGATGAGCAGCACGCCGAGCCCGCGCTCGCGCAGGCGCTCGATCAGGTTGAGCACCTCGGCCGTCTGGGCGACGCCGAGCGCTGCGGTGGGCTCGTCGAGGATGACGACGCGCGGGTCGCCGATGAGCGAGCGGGCGATCGCGACCGTCTGCCGCTGGCCTCCGGAGAGGGAGGCGACGGCGATGCGGACGGAGGGGATCCGCGCCGACAGCTGCCGGAGCAGGCTCCACGACCGCTTCTCCATCTCCTCCTCGTCGAGGGTGCCGTGGGTGATCTCGCGGCCCAGGAAGAGGTTCGAGACGACGTCGAGGTTGTCGCAGAGGGCGAGGTCCTGGAACACCGTCGCGATTCCGAGTTCGCGCGAGGCGGACGGCGACGGGATGCTGACCTCCTGGCCGTCGAACGTGATCGTCCCGGAGTCCTGCGGGTGCACGCCCGCCAGGATCTTGACGAGCGTGGACTTGCCGGCGCCGTTGTCGCCGACGAGGGCGACCACCTCGCCGGGGTAGACATCGAGGCTGATGTCGGTGAGCGCCTGCACGGCGCCGAAGCCTTTCGAGACGCCGCTCAGCGAGAGCACGGGCCGACGCTCGGTCCGCTCCTCCTCGGCGATCGCGGTTTCCATGGTCACGGCGTTCTCTCCTTCGAGGTGAGCTGGGTGGTTCGGGTCCATCGTAGGGCGGGTGCACACGGCCCTCCAGGTGCGTCGATCCGCATCTGGAGGGCCGTGCTGCCAGGTGTTACTTGATTCCGTACTTGTCGCACGCCGCCTTGTAGTCCGCGGTGCAGATCTTCGCGGCCGAGTCGGCCCCGTAGAACTCGTCCTTGACGACGGTGCTCTCGATGTTGTCGGTCGTGACCGCGACCGGCTTCAGGAGGAACGACGCGATCTTCGCGCCGCCCGCCGTGTCGACGCTCGTGTCACCGGCGGGCTTCTGGGCCTTGGTGAGCGCGATGGCCAGCTCGGCCGCCTTCTCGGCCTCCGGCTGGATGGCCTTGTAGACGGTCATGTACTGGTCGCCGGCGAGGATGCGCTGGATGCCCGCGAGCTCGGCGTCCTGACCGGTGACCGGCGGGATCGGGGAGACGTTGGCCGCCTTCAGCGCCGCGATGGCGCCGCCGCCCGTGCCGTCGTTGGCCGCGTAGACGGCCTTGATCTGGCTGCCGAACTGCGTGATCTGGCCGGATACCCAGTTCTGGGCCTGTGCCGGGTCCCATCCTGGTGTGTCGTACTCGGCGAGCACCTTGTAGCCGCTCGTGTCGATGACGCTGTGGGCGCCCTTCTTGAACAGGGTCGCGTTGTTGTCGGTCGGCGAGCCGTTGACCATCAGGATGCCGCTGCCGGCGGGGACGCCGTCCTTCTTGAGCTTGTCGACCAGGGCCGTGCCCTGCAGCTTGCCGACCTCCTCGTTGTCGAAGGAGATGTAGTAGTTGACGTCCTTGCTGTTGATGAGGCGGTCGTAGGAGATGACCGGGACGCTCTTGGCCTTGGCCTCGCCGACGATGGAGGCCGCGGCCTCGCCGTCGAACGGGTCGAGGACGAGCACCTTGACGCCCTGCGTCAGCATGGACTCCGCCTGCTGCTGCTGCTTGCTGGCGTCGCCGTCGGCGTTCGCGTAGAGCACCTTGCAGTCGGGGCAGAGGCTCTTGATCTTGGCCTCGAAGAAGGGCTTGTCCGCTGCCTCGTAGCGGGCGGTGACGGAGTCGGGGAGGAGAAGGCCGATCTGGGCCTTGGAGGCGTCCGCAGTGGAGGAGCTTCCACTCCCGGAGCCGTTCGAACAGGCAGTGAGACTGAGTGCTGCGAGGAGGACCGCGGATGCCGCGATCATTCCTCTCTTGGTGGCGATCTTCATTGAAAAACCTCCGGTTCGAGCCCGCCGTCCTTGGCGGCTGGGTTGAGTGTGTCAGGTGCGGGTCTTGGCGTCAATACTTGAAGTCAACGCATTCGATAACGGTTGGTCACGTTCGGGGGACGGCGGGGGACAGCGGGGTGCGCAGGGTCAGAGCGACGCGCTCTGCGGCGTCAGCGAGACCCGGTCGACCGCGTACGCGACGGCGCCGAGGGTCGCCGCACGCGTGCCGAGCTGGCCTTGCACGATGTCGGGCATCAGATCCTCGCCGACGATGATGGAGCGCTCGACCGCGTGGCGCATCGGGCCGAGCAGGAGCTCGCCGGCGCGGGCCAGTTCGCCGCCCACCACGACGCGCTCGGGATCGAGCAGGTTGCAGAGGTTCGCGGTGGCGACGCCGATGTGCTTGCCGGCGTCGGCGATCGCGCGGATGCAGCGCGCATCCCCGGCCATGGCCTGCAGCACCACGTCGCCGAGCTTGAGGCTGCCGAGGTGGTCGCGCAGCTCGTCCAGGATGGCGGGGCCCCCGGCGATCGCCTCCAGGCAGCCGCGGTTGCCGCAGCGGCAGAGGGGCCCGTTCTCGCGGATGGTGGTGTGGCCGAACTCGCCGGCGACGCCGTTGTTGCCCCGGAAGAGTTGGCCGTTCACGAGCAGTCCGGCGCCGATCCCGTCGCCGATGTCGAGCGTGATCGAGTTGCCCTTGCCGCGTCCCGCGCCGAAGCGCGACTCGGCCAGCGCGGTCAGATTGGCCGCGTTGTCGACGAACACCGGGCGCTTCACCCGGCGCTCCATGGCGTCGGCCACGACCACGCCGTCCCAGCCGCGCATGATGCCGCTGCGGGCGATGGTCCCGCTCGCGCGGTCGAGCGGCGCCGGGAGGGCGATGCCGACGGCGAGGACCTCGTCGCGGGAGGCCTCGACCGAGTCGAGCATGTCGCTCAGCAGCATCGAGACCTTGTCGAGCTCGTTGTCGGCGCGGTGGTCACGGGCGAGCGGCATGTGGTTCTCGGCGACGACGGTGTGCGCGACGTCGGCGAGCGCGACGCGCAGGTGCCGGGTGGAGAAATGGACGCCGACGACGAGGCCGAGGGCGTGCGCCAGGGTGACGTGCTGGGCGCGTCGACCGCTGCGGATGCTCTGCGTGGTGTGCAGCACGCCGGAGGTCGACAGCTCCTTGACGATGTTCGACACCGTCGCGGGGGAGAGGCCGGTCGCGCCCGCCAGTTCGACCTGGGTCAGACCGCCGTGCTTCTTGATGGCATCGACGATTCGAGCCCGGTTGGCTTCACGAAGTGAAGTCTGCGAGCCCGGAGTCCGTCTCTGGGTTGCCACGACGAGAAGGATACATGCAGCGTCGACGCACGGACTCGTCGAGCGTCACCCGACGAGCACAACCCAAGGGTTATGGCTTTGTGAGGTTCGGCACTGCCGCACGACCCGAGGGCTTGGCAGGATAGAGGCATGGCCGACCTGTACGTGCACCCCGACCGCCTGGAGGTCCATCTCACGCGGGCCGAGAAGGTGCTCGCGCTCAAGCGGGACGACCTGGTCATCCCGCGCGACAGCATCCGTTCGGTCGCCATCACCGAGGACCCGTGGATCTGGATCCGCGGCATCCGCGCCCCCGGGGCGGCCGTGCCCCTCACGCTGTCGGTCGGCACGTGGAAGTTCCACGGCGGCCAGGACTTCCTGCTCATCAAGGGCAAGCAGCGCGCCGCGGTCGTGATCGACCTCGACGGCGAGGACTACTCGCGGGTGATCGTCTCGACGCCGCACGCCGCCAAGCTGGTCGAGGCGCTCCGCGTCGACGTCGATGACCTCCCGGCCGAGGGCGAGATCATCGAGTAGACCGCGCGGCGCTCAGCCGGCCTGGGCGACGATGAAGAGCACGAGCCCGACGAGCGGCGGGAGGCCCTGCACCAGTGCCGCCAGCGGTTTACGGCCGCCGACGGTCAGCTGCACCACCGCGGCGAGCACCATGCAGGCGCAGGTGAAGAACATCAGCCCGAACCCGACGTGCCGCAGGGTCGTCCAGTAGAGCACCAGGCCCACGATGGCGCCGCCCGCCAGGAACAGGTTGTGGAAGCCCTGCGTGTAGGCGAGCGGCCGGGTGACCTCGGCATCGTGTTGCGAGGCGACGCCGTAGCGCCGCCAGACGGACGGCGACGACCAGCCGATCGTCTGCGACGCGAACACGGCGAGGTGCACCACCGCGGCGAGGGAGACGAAGACGGACGCGACGATGGCCATGGCGGGAGGATACGCTGCGGAAGCATGGATGTGCTTCAGGCGGACTGCGTGATCTCCGGAGGCGGCCCGGCCGGCGTCATGCTCGGCCTCCTCCTCGCCCGCAACGGGCTCGATGTCGTCGTGCTCGAGAAGCACGCGGACTTCTTCCGCGACTTCCGCGGCGACACCATCCACCCCTCGACCATCGGCGTGCTCGGGGAGCTGGGGCTGCGCGACCGGTTCCTCGGCCTGCCGCACACGAGTGTGCGCACGCTCGACGCGGTGGTGAGCGGCACCCGGCTGCACCCGGTCGATTTCGCGCGCCTCGGGCCGCCGGACGACTTCCTCGTGCTGGCGCCGCAGTGGGACTTCCTGTCCTTCCTCGCGGGCGAGGCCGCGCAGTATCCAGGCTTCCGGCTGCTGATGGAGACCACCGCGACCGGGCTGACCTGGGCTGACGGCGCTGTCACCGGGGTGACGGCGCACGGCCCGGATGGCGACCTCACGATCGCGGCAACGCTGACCGTCGCCGCGGACGGCCGGGACTCGGCGCTCCGGGAGGCCGCCGCGCTCCGGCCGCGCCGGTTCGGGGTGCCGATCGATGTGCTCTGGTTCCGGGTGCCCAAACCGACTGATCCGCCGCCGAGCACCCTCGCCTACCTCCGGCACGGTTCGATGGTGATCACGATCGACCGCGGCGACTACTACCAGACCGGTCTCATCATCGCGAAGGGCGGCATCGACCAGCTGAAGACGGCGGGGCTCGACGCGTTCCGGCGGGCGGTGGAGGCGGCCGCGCCGTTCCTCCATGAGTCTCTGGCGACGATCGACGACTGGGAGCAGGTCAAGCTCCTGAGCGTGCAGATCGACCGGCTCGACCGCTGGTACCGGCGGGGCTTCCTCGCGATCGGCGACGCGGCGCACGCCATGTCGCCGGCGTTCGGGGTGGGCGTCAACTATGCCGTGCAGGATGCCGTGGCCGCCGCGAACGCCCTGGTCGCGCCCCTGCGCGCGGGGGAGGTCGACCTGCGGGTGCTCGACGGCATCCAGCGCCGTCGGCTGCCCCCGGTCGCGGCGATGCAGCGCATCCAGCTCGCCGCGCATCGCGGGATCGCGCGGCCCGGCGGCCCGGAGGGGCTGCCCGACCCGCTGCCTCCCGCGGTCAGGACGGCGCTCGCCGCAGCGACCCCGCTGCTGCAGCAGGTGACCGCGCGGGTGATCGGCCGGGGACTCCGGCCCGAGTCGGTGGCGCCGGAGCTGCGCTGACGCCGCCGCTGCGCTGACGCCGCCGCTCAGGCCGCCGTCTCAGGAGAGCAGCATCAGGATGAAGCCGATGAGCGGCAGCGTGCCCTGGGTGATCGACGCGCGCCAGTATCCCTTGCCGGTCGTCAGCAGCACGACCGAGGCGGCGAACATGCTGCCCATCGTGAAGAGGATGAGCGCCAACCCGGCCGGGTGCAGCCCGACGCCGTAGAGGATGAGGCCCACCACGGCGCCGATCGCAAGGAACAGGTTGTAGAAGCCCTGGTTGTATGCCATCGGCTTGGTGGTGTCAGCCGCCTGCTGGTCGGCGACCCCGAACCGCTTCCAGACGGTGGGGCGACCCCAGGCGACGCTCTCCATGAAGAAGATCGCGACGTGCAGAGCGGCGGCGAGCGTGACCACGACGGTGGCGAGGACGATCATGCCGCCCAGCATACGGGGAGGCTCCGCGGCGGCGCGCTCAGGCGCGCACGTCGACCACGGTGCGCCCGCGCAGCCGCCCGCCGAGGATGTCCTCCGCGGCGGGGATCGCGTCGGCGAGCGGGATGACCGTCGTCATCGCGGCGAGCGTCTCCTCGTCGAGGTCGAGGGCGAGTCGCCGCCAGGCCGTCTCACGCAGCGCGGCGGGCGCCTCCACCGAGTTGATGCCGACCAGCGTCACTCCGCGCAGGATGAACGGGAGCACGGTGCCGGGCAGGTCGGGGCCTTGGGCGAGCCCGCATGCCGTCACGGTGCCGCCGTAGCGCGTCTGCGCGAGGGCGTTGACGAGGGTGTGACTTCCGACCGCATCCACGACGCCCGCCCAGCGCTGGCTCTGCAGCGGACGGCCCGGGTCCGAGAGCTCGGCGCGGTCGATGATCGTGGACGCGCCGAGGTCGGTCAGGTAGCCGGCGAGCTCCTCCGGCCGGCCGGTGGAGGCCGTCACGGGGTAGCCGAGTCCGGCCAGCACCGCGATGGCGACCGAGCCGACGCCGCCCGCCGCGCCCGTCACCAGGACGCTGCTCCCGCTCTCGTGCACCTCGTCCGGGTCCACGCCGTTGCGTTCGAGCGCGAGTACCGAGAGCATCGCCGTGAAACCGGCGGTGCCGATCGCCGCGGCCTGCGCCGACGCGATCGCGTCCGGGATGCGCACGAGGGAGTCGCCGCGCACCCGCGCCCGTTCGGCGAGGCCGCCGTGGTGCGACTCGCCGATCCCGTCGCCGTTGAGGACGACCCGGTCGCCGGGCGACCAGCGCGGGTCGTCGCTCGCCTCGACCGTCCCGACCAGATCGATGCCGGGGATCAGCGGGGACGTTCGGGCCACGCCGGGCCTGCCCGCGATCGCGAGGCCGTCCTTGTAGTTGAGGTCGGAGTACTCGACGGCGACGGTGACATCGCCCGGCATCAGGAACGCGTCGGTCACCCGTCGCACCTCCGCCGTGTGCGCGGTGATGGTGCCGCCCTCGATCTCCTGCTCGATCACGATCGCCCGGAAGTCGCTCATGGCTGCAGCCTACGCGGGGTCGTCCGGCGGTCGCCCCGGAGCCGTCCGGCGGCGTCAGTTGAGGTCACGGGTGCCCTCCGGCAGCGCGCCGCCGGCGTAGATCGCCTGGGCCGCGTCCTGCAGTGCGGTGAGCGCCACGCGCTGGGTCCACGGGCCGTAGGAGACCCGGGCGACGCCCAGCTCCTGCAGTCGCGCGGGAGCGAGGGAGCCGGGCACCGCGATCACGCTGAGGGTGCGCTCGCCGAGGCCCGCCACCAGGGCGGAGACGGTGGCTTCGTCGAGCAGTCCCGGCACGAAGACGCTCGTCGCCCCGACGTCGAGGAAGGCGCGGCCGCGGCGGATCGCCTCCTCGGTCTTCTCCTCCACGGTGGGGAGGCCGTCGCGGATGAACGCGTCGGTTCGAGCGTTGAGCGCGAACGGCACGCCTTCGGCCTCCGCGGCCTGGACCGCGTCGCGCGCCACGGCGACGGCCTCGTCGAACGGCCGCATCCGGTCCTCCAGGTTGGCGCCGACGGCGCCCACGCCGATCGCCCGGCGGATCGTCTCGCCCGCGTCGGCGTAGCCGCCCTCGAGGTCGGCGCTCACCGGCAGGTCGGTGGCGGCGACGATCCGGCCGACCATGTCGAGCATCAGGTCGAGCGGGATGTTCTCGCCGTCCTCGTACCCGAGGGTCGCGGCGATGGAGTGGCTGGCGGTCGCGAGCGCGTGGGTCTCGGGCAGGGCGGCGATCGTCGTGGCGGTGATCGCGTCCCAGACGTTGACGACCTGGAGGAGTTCGGGGGCGTGGTGGAGGCGGCGCAGCTCGGTGCCGCGTTCGGTGATGGTGGCCATGACGCCACCATACGACCGTGCGCGCGTGACCTCTAGGATGGCCCCATGACCCAGCCGGTGGCGCCCAGCGAGGCGCCCCACGACGCCCCCGGCGAGGGGCGCAAGACCCTCTCGGCGACGGGGCGCCGCCTCTCGGTCAACGCCGTCGTCGACTACGCGTTCTTCCTCTTCGGCGGGGCGTCCGCGATCTGGCTGGCCTGGCTGGTCTTCACCGAGAGCTTCGGCTGGGGCTGGTTCCTCATCCTGTTCTTCGTGCTGTTCTGGCTCGTGCTCGCCTATCTGGTGCTGCCGCGGCTGCACCGCATCCTGACCCAGATCTACGTCCCCGACTACTTCATCGGCCGGGCGCGCACGAGCGACGGATTGCTCGGCGATCCCGTGAACCTGGCGCTTCTCGGAACGGAGGAGCAGCTGGACGACGCGATGCGCGCGGCCGGATGGACGCGGGCCGACGACGTTACCTTCGCCTCCAGCCGCCGCATCGTCACCTCCACCCTGCTGCGGCGCAGCTACGACGAGGCACCGGTCAGCCCGCTGTTCCTGTTCGGCCACCAGCAGGACGTCGCGTACCAGCAGGAGGTGAAGGGCAACCCCGCCAAGCGGCATCACGTACGGTTCTGGAAGTGCCCCGACGGCTGGCTCCTGCCGGGCGGCCACAAGGTGGATTGGCTCGCCGCCGGCACCTTCGACAAGTCGGTCGGGTTCTCGCTCTTCACCCTGCAGATCACCCACAAGATCGACGCCAACACCGACATCGAGCGCGACCACATCGTCAGCACCCTGCTCTCCGCCGACGTGGGGGTGGAGGTCGACGTCATCCGCGACTTCTCCACCGGCTATCACTCGCGCAACGGCGGCGGGGACAGCATCGAGACCGACGGCGACCTCCCCGTCATCGATCTGGAGCGGGTGCCCGTCGACGCCGAGGCGACGCGCGTCGTGCAGCAGGCGGAGGCGCGCAGGATCGCGCTCGCCGAGCGGCGTCCGGTCCCGATCGCGCTCGGGTTCCTGCTCATGCTGCTGCGGGTGGGAGCCGGCGCGCTCTTCATCGCCCTCACGATCCTGAGCTGGCGTGCCTGGGTGGGCTCGCTGTACGCCTCCGGCGACCTGGTCGGGGTCGATCGCCATCAGGCCGACGTCATCTTCGGTGTCCTGCTCGGCATCTTCGGTGCGGGGCTCGTCTTCTACTTCCTGCTCGGCCTGCTCGTCTTCTTCGGCAGCAACTGGGCGCGGATCGCGTCGATGTCGTTCAGTGCGATGCTGATCGTGTTCGCCGCCATCGACTTCTTCAACGGTGGCCCGCAGGTCTCGCTGCGCAACAACCTGTTCGGCCTGCCGCTCGACATCCTCGTGGTGCTCGCGCTCTCGTCGCAGCGGGCCCGTCAGTGGGCGCGCCGCCCGCGCGGCTCGCGCCGGGTCGGGACCGCGACGGCGGATGCGCAGGCGCTCGCCGCGGCGCGGGCACCGGCGGACGACACGACGACCGCGTAGCCGCCTAGGCTGCGTGTCCGCGCAGGCGCGCGACCTACATCAGAGTCTTCTTGCCCGGCCCCGACGATTTGAGCGCCGCCTCCTCCGCGTCGAGGAACGCCAGCACGGAGCGCACGGCCGGCTCCTGGTAGCGTCCCTCCGCGCGCGCGGTCAGCACGGCCTGTCGCTCGGCGGTGATCATCGTGCGGCGCAGGTGCCGGTACTCCATCGGGGTGTCCTCCGTCTCGTCGGGCGACGGGTTCTCCAGCGCGTCGGAGAGGAAGACGGCGTTGACCCGCAGCCGTTCGATCACCCGTTCGTCCTCGTTGCCCGTCACCTGGGTCTCCAGGTGCTCCAGGCCTGCCGTCTGGGCTTCGGCGAGCAGTCGCTGCATCTCGCTCGCCTCCTGCGCGAAGTCGGGGGAGGGCAGGTGGAGGCGACGGATGACCCAGGGGAGGGCCAGCCCCTCCAACAGGGTCGCGACCACGACCACGAACGCGAGGAACTGCAGGAACTCCCGGTGCGGCGTCTCCTTCGGCAGCAGGAACACCGCCGCGAGCGTCACCACCCCGCGGATGCCGGCGAACGACACCGCGATCCCGGTCGGCCACGACCACCCGCGCTCGCGCAGCCGCCGGGGGCCGTACTTGTAGAGCGCGGTCGTCCCCACCATCCACAGGAATCGCGACAGGAACAGCGCCACCAGCACCACCGCGCTGATGACCACCGTCTCCCACACCGTGATGCCCGACCGGAACGCCCCGCTCAGGATGCTCGAGAGCTCCAACCCGATGAACAGGAACACCGCGTTCTCGAGCAGGAACTGGATGGTGCGCCAGTTGATCGTCTCCGCGATGCGGGCCTCGGCCGTCTGGATGGTCGGCGACCGGTACCCGAGGTACAGGCCCGCCACGACGACGGAGAGGATGCCCGACCCGTGCAGGAACTGCGACGGGATGAACGCCAGGTACGGCGTGATGAGACCGAGCGAGGTGTCCAGCACAGGGGAGCGGAGCTGCTTGCGGATGATCGCCAGGATCCAGCCGACGGCGAGCCCGACCCCGATGCCCACCACGACCGCCAGACCGAACTCGCCGGCGATCGCCCACGGGTTGATCACGCTGATGATGGCCGCGATGCTCGCGTTCAGGGCCACGAGCGCGGTCGCGTCGTTGAGCAGGCTCTCGCCCTCGAGCACGGTCACGAGCCGGCGCGGGAGGTGACCGCGGCCGGCGATCGCCGTCACGGCAACCGTGTCCGTCGGCGCGACCACCGCCCCGAAGGCGAAGGCCGCCGCGAGGGTGATGGCCGGCACCACGAGCCAGGTGGCGAACCCCACCGCGATCACGGTGAACGCCACGAGCCCGACGGAGAGCAGCAGGATGCCGTCTCGCCTGGCGCGGACGTCGACGATCGAGGTCTGGATGGCGGCCGCGAACAGCAGCGGCGGCAGCAGACCGTAGAGCACGACCTCGGGTTCCAGGGCGATCTGCGGCACTCCGGGGATGAACGACGCCACGGCGCCGACGACCACCAGCACCACCGGGGCCGACCAGCCGACGCGGCGGGACAGCCCGGTGACGGTGACCGTGACGAGGACGAACGACACGATCCAGACGATGGTGGCTACCGGATCCATGCTGTTCATGATGGCCGCAACGCGAAGCGGGCAGCAATGGTTCCCACGAGTCGGTGGAGAACCCGTTCGCCGTCAGCGATGGGGAGCGTCCGGTGCCGCAGTGCCGGCAGCCGGGCCGACAGCAGGGCCGGCCGCGGCGCCATTCGCGTGCGCCGCGCACCGCAGCACCTCGCACTCCTCGCAGACCACGAGCTGCTCGCGGCACGACGGGTCCGCGCAGTTGCGCATCCGGCTGGTCGCCGCACCGCATCCCGCGCACCGGCCGATCACCGCGGCCTCCTCGCCGAAGGTCACCGACCCGCGCCCGTCGAAGACGTACAGCGAACCCTCCCAGAGACCGCTGTCTGCGAACGCCTCCCCGTACCGGACGATCCCGCCGTCGAGCTGGTACACCTCCTGGAACCCGCGCGACTTCATCAGCCCCGACAGCACCTCGCAGCGGATGCCGCCGGTGCAGTACGTGACGACCGGCTTGTCCTTGAGGTGGTCGTACGCGCCGCTCTCCAGCTCCGCCACGAACTCGCGCGTGTTGGCCACGTCCGGGACGACGGCGCCCCGGAACCGTCCGATCTCGGCCTCGAAGCGGTTGCGCCCGTCGAAGAACACCACGTCGTCGCGCGCCTCGATCAGCTCGTGCAGCTCTCGCGGGGCGAGGCGCTCGCCGCCGCCCACGACGCCGTGTTCATCGACCCGCAGCTCGGCGGGTGCGCCGAAGGACACGATCTCCTCCCGCACCTTCACCGACAGCTTCGGGAAATCGAGGCTGCGCCCGTCGGCGTCGAGACCCGAACCACTGCTCCACTTCGCGTCCAGCTCCCGGAACCCGGGGTACTCGCGGGTGGAGCGCAGATACCGCTTCACGGCATCGAGCTCGCCCCCGACCGTGCCGTTGATGCCGTCCTTCGAGATGAGGATGCGGCCGCGCAGCCCGAGCGACGCGCAGAGGTCGCGCTGCCACAGCCGCACCGCCTCCGGATCGGGGAGCGGTGTGAACGCGTAGTAGAGCAGGATCTTGGGCACGGGCACCTGACGATGGTAGGCGACCCGTGCCGTGAGAGGCCCCTCCGCCAGCGGCCCGCGCGCGCGAAACTGCGAGCGTCGGAAGTTTCGTTCGCCAAGTGTTCAGCCAGTTCGGGCAAGGTGGGAGTAGCCTCCACGGCGCGCACTTCGGCAGAAAGGCGGTTCCTTGCGAACCATCGTCATCATCCCCACCTACAACGAGCGGGAGAACGTGGGCCCGATCGTCGGTCGGGTGCGCGCGTCCGTCCCCTCGGCCGAGGTGCTCGTGGTGGACGACAACTCCCCGGACGGCACGGGCGAGATCGCGGACGCCCTCGCGGCGACCGACGCCAATGTCCACGTGCTGCACCGCGCCGGTAAGGACGGCCTCGGCGCCGCCTACCGCGAGGGGATGCGCTGGGCGCTCGACGCCGGCTACGACCGCATCGTCGAGATGGATGCGGACGGCTCGCACCGCCCGGAGGAGCTCTCCCGCCTGCTCGACGCCCTGCGCGGGAGCGAGCCCGGAACGGGCGCCGACCTCGTGCTCGGGTCGCGCTGGGTCCCCGGTGGCGGCGTCGTCAACTGGCCCGCCCGCCGCCGACTGCTGTCGCGGGGAGGCAGCGCTTACTCGCGCATCGCGCTCGGGGTGCCGGTCCGCGACGTCACGGGCGGGTACCGCGCCTTCACCGCCGACGCGCTCAGCCGCATCCACTTCGCGGACGTGGAGAGCCAGGGGTACTGCTTCCAGATCGACATGCTGCGCCGCGCCTATCGTGCGGGGCTCTCGGTCGCCGAGGTGCCGATCACGTTCGTCGAGCGCGAGCACGGCGCGTCCAAGATGACCGGCGGGATCGTCGCCGAGGCGATGCTGCGCGTCACGGGATGGGGGATCACCGGGCTCCCGGCGCGCTTCCGACGGCGTCCCGCGCCCGCCGGGATCTCCGAATCCGCTCAGCGCGTCTGATCCACCGGCCCACTGCGCACGGGGCGAGCGTAGGTTACGGATATGACCTCGAATGATCCCCTCGAGCGCTTCGGCGCCGTCCCTCACTTCAGCCTGACCAGCGATGACATCGCCGACGACCGGCCGCTCTCCCGTGAGCAGTGGGGCGCCGGCGGCGGAGGCGGGGACGTCTCGCCGCAGCTGGCGTGGAGCGGGTTCCCGGCCGAGACGAAGAGTTTCGCCGTCACCATCCACGACCCCGACGCCCCGACCGGCTCAGGGTTCTGGCACTGGGCCGTCTTCAACATCCCGGCGGACGTCACCTCCCTTCCGGCCGGAGCCGGCGCCGAGGGCGGGGCCGACCTGCCCCAGGGCGCCTCGATGCTCTCGAACGAGCTGGGCGCGAAGAGCTTCACCGGTGCGGGCCCTCCGCCCGGGACCGGCACCCACCACTACAACGTGATCGTGCACGCCCTGGACGTCGAGCGCCTCGACCTCGATCCCGCGTCGACGCCCGCCGTGCTCGGTTTCAACGCGCACTTCCACACGCTCGCGCGTGCGGTGCTCACCCCGGTCGCCACCGCCGGCGACATCTGAGCGCCGCCCGGACTCGTGGGCCGTGAGGGGCCGTGGGCGGCCGCGCGGGCCGCTCGTCAGTGCTTGGTGCCCGTGAGGGCGAGGACGCCGCCGAGGCCGATCATCATCACGCCTCCGGCGGCGCCCAGGCGCTCCACGCGCTTGGGAGAGCGCCCGAACCATTGGCGCGCGGTGCCCGCGGCCAGCGCCCAGACGCTGTCGAAGAGCAGGGCGAGCACGAGGAAGACGACCCCCAGCTCGAACAGTTGCAGCGGGATGCCGCCGGCGCCGTAGTCGACGAACTGCGGCAGCACCGCGACGAAGAACACAAGCGACTTCGGGTTCGTCAGTCCGACCAGGAACCCCTCGCCCAGGATGCGCCACGGCGACCGCGACGGCTGTTCCTCGTGCGTCACCGCCGTGTGCCGACGGTGTCGGATCGCCTGGATGCCCAGGTACACCAGGTACGCCGCGCCCACGAGCTTGATCACCGTGAACACGACGACCGACTGCGCCACGAGCGCGCCGATCCCGAGGGCGACGGCGATCACGAGGGGCAGCATCCCGAGCGCGTTGCCGAGGACGCTCAGCAGGCCTCCCGCCCGGCCCAGCGCCAGTGACCGGCCGATCACGAAGAGCACGCTCGGGCCCGGGATGACGATGAGCGCCACCGAGGCGAGCGCGAACGCGAGGAGGGAGGGGCCCGGGACCATGAGCAGAGCGTAGCGAGGTAGGTTCGATACGTGAAGATCCACAACGTCCGTGTGCACCGTAGCGAGGAGAACCTCGCCCGTCAGGACCAGCTCGCCTGGAAGATCGCGGAGGTCGCTGCCGATCCCGTGGAGGTCGATGCCGAGGTCGCCGAGATGGTGATCAACCGCGTGATCGACAATGCGGCCGTCGCCGCTGCGTCCCTCACTCGCCGCCCGGTTGTCTCCGCGCGCTCGCAGGCGCTCGCTCACCCCCTCCCGGTCCGCGAACTCGAGGAGCTCACCGGCTCCACGGACCGCCCGCAAGACGGTGCCACCGTCTTCGGCGAGCGGGAGGCCGTGCGCGTCTCCCCGGAGTGGGCCGCGTGGGCGAACGGCGTCGCCGTGCGGGAGCTCGACTATCACGACACCTTCCTGGCTGCGGAGTACTCGCATCCCGGCGACAACATCCCGCCGATCACGGCGGTCGCCCAGCACGCGGCCCGCGCCTTCGGCCTGACCGGCCGCGAGCTGGTCCGGGGGATCGCGACCGGGTACGAGGTGCAGATCGATCTGGCGAAGGCGATCAGCCTGCACGCGCACAAGATCGACCATGTCGCACACCTCGGCCCGTCGGCTGCCGCCGGCATCGGGACGCTCCTCGGCCTGCCGGTGGAGACGATCTTCCAGGCGATCGGCCAGGCGCTGCACACCACGACCGCGACCCGGCAGTCCCGCAAGGGGGAGATCTCGTCGTGGAAGGCGCACGCCCCGGCCTTCGCCGGCAAGATGGCGGTCGAGGCGATCGACCGGGCCATGCGCGGCGAGACGAGCCCGACCCCGATCTACGAGGGCGAGGACGGTGTGATCGCCTGGCTGCTGGATGGCCCGTCCGCCTCCTACGAGGTCCCGTTGCCGGTGGCGGGGGAGGCGAAGCGGGCGATCCTGGACTCGTACACGAAGGAGCATTCGGCGGAGTACCAGGCGCAGGCGTGGATCGATCTGGCCCGCAAGCTGCACCACGCGTATCCGGAGGTCGCGGACCCGTCCCGGGTGGAGTCGATCCTGATCCACACCTCGCACCACACGCACTTCGTGATCGGTTCGGGGGCGAACGACCCGCAGAAGTACGACCCGACCGCGTCCCGGGAGACCCTGGACCATTCGATCCCGTACATATTCACCGTCGCCCTCCAGGACGGCGGCTGGCACCACGTCGACTCGTATCTGCCGTCGCGGGCCGCCCGCCCGGACACGGTGGAGCTCTGGGGCAAGGTGACCACCACGGAGGATCCCGAGTGGACCCGCCGCTATCACTCGATCGACCCCGTCGAGAAGGCGTTCGGTGGTCGGGTGGAGATCCGGCTCGCCGACGGCCGGGTGATCACCGATGAGATCGCCGTCGCCGACGCCCACCCGCTCGGAGCGCGGCCGTTCGCCCGGGCGGACTATGTGACCAAGTTTCGCACCCTCGCGCAGGATGTGCTGGAGGAGGCCGAGATCGAACGCTTCCTCGCCCTGGCCGAGCGTCTCCCGTCGCTGTCGGCCGCGGAGCTCGGTGGTCTCACCATCACCGCCGCGCCGGGGGTGCTCGCGTCCGTTCCGACTCCGAAGGGACTGTTCTGATGTTGTACTCCTCTCTCCCCGCCCACGAGAAGCGGGCGGCGTTCCGTGCCCGACTGGCCTCCGGTGAACTGATCCGGATGCCCGGGGCGTTCAATCCCCTCTCCGCCCGGCTGATCGAGCGCAAAGGCTTTGAGGGCGTCTACATCTCCGGTGCCGTCCTCTCCGCCGATCTCGGTCTGCCCGACATCGGCCTGACCACCCTCACCGAGGTCGCCGGCCGGTCGGCGCAGATCACCCGGATGACCGACCTGCCCGCCCTGGTCGATGCGGACACCGGGTTCGGGGAGCCGATGAACGTCGCCCGCACCGTCCAAACTCTGGAAGATGCGGGAGTGGCGGGTCTGCATATCGAGGACCAGGTCAACCCGAAACGGTGCGGCCACCTCGACGGCAAACAGGTCGTGGATGAGGACACCGCTCTCAAACGCATCCGCGCCGCCGCCGACGCCCGCCGCGACCCCAACCTCCTCATCATGGCCCGCACCGACATCCGCGCCGTCGACGGCTTGGGCGCCGCCATCGACCGCGCCAAAGCCCTCGTCGATGCCGGTGCCGACGCGATCTTCCCCGAAGCGATGGCCGACCTGTCCGAGTTCGAAGCCGTCCGCCAGGCGATCGACGTGCCCATGCTGGCCAACATGACCGAGTTCGGCAAGAGCGACCTCTTCACCGTCGACCAGCTCCGCGACGTCGGGGTGAACATCGTCATCTGGCCCGTCTCCCTCCTCCGCCTGGCCATGGGTGCCGCCGAACGCGGCCTCGACCAGCTGGTCGGCGAGGGAACCCTGAAGCCGATGCTCGGCGAGATGCAGCATCGCGCCGACCTGTATGACCTGATTGACTACGAGGGATACAACGCGTTCGACACTTCGGTGTTCAATTTCGACGTGCGCCGCTAGCGCGACGCAGGACGGAGCGAAGGAGCTCGCATGACCGATCCGCAGATCCACAAGGGCCTCGCCGGGGTCGTGGCGGACACCACCACCGTCTCGTCCGTGAATCCGGAGACCAACTCCCTGCTCTACCGCGGTTATCCCGTGCAGGAGCTCGCGGCGCACTGCTCGTTCGAGGAGGTCGCCTTCCTCCTCTGGAACGGGGAACTGCCCACCGCGGATCAGCGCGAGGCGTTCGAAGCCCAGGAGCGCTCCCTCCGCCGTCTCGACGACCGCACCCGCCGCGCTCTCGATGACATCCCGACCTCGGCCCACCCGATGGACGCTCTCCGCACCGCCGTCAGCCAGCTCGGCGGCCTGGACGACTCCCTCGAGCAGTCCGACGGAATCCTCGATCCCGAGCTCAACGCGGGCCGAGCCATCTATCTCCTCGCCCAGCTCCCGACGATCGTCGCGTACATCCAGCGCCGCCGCCGCGGCCTGGAGCCGGTCGAGCCCCGCGACGATCTGGACTATTCGCGCAACTTCCTGTGGCTCACCTTCGGGGAGGTTCCGGACGACGTGGTCGTCGACGCCTTCCGCGTCTCGCTGGTGCTCTATGCGGAGCACTCCTTCAACGCCTCCACCTTCACCGCGCGCGTGATCGCCTCCACTCTCTCGGATGTCTACTCCGCCGTCACGGGCGCGATCGGCGCCCTCAAAGGCCCCCTCCACGGCGGTGCCAACGAGGCTGTCATGCACGCCTTCGATGAGATCGGCAGCGCCGATAAGGCCGAAGCCTGGCTCGACTCCGCCCTGGCCGAGAAGCGCAAGATCATGGGCTTCGGCCACCGCGTCTACAAGAACGGCGATTCCCGCGTCCCGACCATGAAGGCCGCCCTGGAGTCCCTCGTCGAGCACTACGACCGGCAGGAAGTGCTCGACCTCTACAACGCCCTCGAATCCGCGATGGTCGAGCGCAAGAACATCAAGCCCAACCTCGACTACCCGTCGGGCCCCGCCTACAACCTCATGGGTTTCGACACCGACACCTTCACCCCCCTGTTCGCCGCTGCGCGCGTCACCGGCTGGACCGCCCACGTCTTCGAGCAGTACGCAGCCAACTCCCTCATCCGCCCCCTCTCGCAGTACACGGGCCCGGAGGAGCGCCACCTGGATCGCTGACCAGTCCGGGCGACGCCCTCGCTCGCGGTTGCTTCCGCCGCCCTCAGCGCCAGAGCAGCAGCGCTTCCCCCTGGCCGCCTCCACCGCACAGCGCCACGGCCGCACGCCCGGATCCTCGGCGAGCGAGTTCGTGCGCGGCATGGCCGGCCAGCCGTGCACCCGACGCGCCGATCGGGTGCCCGAGCGCGATCGCGCCGCCGTGGACGTTCACAATGTCGCTGTCCACACCGAGATCGGCCATCGACTGCAGCGCCACCGCGGCGAACGCCTCGTTGATCTCGATCAAGTCGAGGTCATCCACGCTCCACCCAGCTCGGGACAGGGCGGCCTCGATCGCGTGCGACGGCTGCGAATGGAGCGAGTTGTCCGGTCCCGCCACCTGGCCACTCGCACCCACGACGGCCAGCCAGTCCAGTCCGAGCCGCTCGGCGTTCCCCCGAGTGGTCAGTACCAGCGCTGCCGCGCCATCACTCAGCGGGGAAGAGTTGCCGGCCGTCAATGTGCCGCCCTCCGCGAAGCTCGGGGCGAGCCGAGCCAGTGTCCCGGGCGTCGAATCGGGGCGCACCCCCTCATCACTGCTGACGACGATCGGCTCGCCCTTACGCTGCGGAATGCTGACCGGTGCGATCTCGTCGTCGAAGACGCCCGCCGCCGCAGCGGCTCCCGCCCGCTGGTGCGACGCAGCGGAGAATGCGTCCTGCGCCTCCCGGGTGAGCCCGAGCCGTTCGGTGTAGCGCTCGGTCGACGCTCCCATCGAGATCCCGTCGAAGGCGTCGGTCAGTCCGTCGTGCGCGGCGGAGTCGAGGGCCTGGATGGATCCGTAGGTCCAGCCCGTGCGTGAACCGGGAAGGACGTGCGGCGCATTGGTCATCGACTCCTGACCGCCGGCGACGACGACCGTCGCCTCGCCCGAACGGATCAGTCGTGCCGCGTCCGTCACGGCGGCGAGCCCGGAGAGGCAGACCTTGTTGATCGTGGTCGCCGGGACGTTCCAGCCGATCCCCGCCGCGATGGCCGTCTGTCGCGCGGGGTTCTGGCCGGCGCCCGCCTGGAGCACCTGCCCGAAGATCACCGCGTCGACTGCATCGGCATCGAGTCCGGAGCGCTTCAGCGCTTGGGCGAGCGCTGCGGCACCGAGCTGGACCGCGGTCTGCGAGGCGAGGGCTCCCTTGATCTTGCCGAACGGGGTTCGGGCGGCGGACAGGATGACGACGTCGTCCGGACTGACCATGTGCTGCTCCTTACGTTGCTGTGACTCCATTGTGTCTCCGCCGGCGCCGGCCATCCCGGATCGCGAAGAATCCGTGGACAGATCGTTGATCCACAGGCCTGTGGAGAACTTTCGTCGCGCTTCTCCACAGCAATGCCTCATCGGAGACTTCTCCACAGATTTCCGGTCCCATGGCCGGGTGCGCCCAGCGATTCCTACCGTGGTGTCATGTCCCAGCAACCACCAGATGAGGAGGAGTCCCTTGCAAGCGTCCCCGTACACGACCGGCCGCGCGAGCGCATGCGGCGGCTCGGTGTCGGATCACTCACCGACGACGAGGTGCTCGCGCTCGTGCTCGGATCCGGGCAGACCGGGAAGAGCGTGCGCGCCCTCGCACGCTCGATCCTCCGCCGCACCGGCGGGTTCCCCGGCCTCGCGATGATGGACTTCGCGCGGCTCGAGACCCTTCCCGGCGTGGGCCCCGCGACGGCGGGCCGCCTCGTCGCGATCATCGAGATCTGGCGGCGAGCCGGCACGTCATCCGCCTGGACGCGCCTGGTCGACGACAAGGCGATCGCCGACATCGTCAGGCCGGAGCTTCTGCATCGTGACAGCGAGCGCTTTCTCGTGGTCGTCGCCGACCGCGCGTCCCGTCCGCTCGAGCTCGTCCTCCTCCGCGACGGCGGGGTCGACGACGCACGCATCCAGCCGGCGGACGTCCTGCAGTCGGTCATCACCCGGGGAGGCAGGTCGTTCGCCGTCGCGCACAACCATCCGTCCGGGGTCACCGATGCGTCTGTCGCCGACCTGGTGCTCACCCGTCGACTCGATCAGGCGGCTGCGACGATCGGGCTCCGCTTCCTCGGCCACATCCTCGTCGCGGGCGACCAGTGGTCGGCGATCGCCTCGCCCGGGACGGGTCCTACGGGGTCAGGCGGGTCGGCCCGCGGAAGAGATAGGTCGTCTCGCGAAGGTTCGAAAGGTGGAGCATGAGCATCAGCACGCGCGCCAGGCCCATCCCGAATCCGCCGTGCGGCGGCACGCCGTAGCGGAAGAAGGCGAGGACATCCTCGAGCTCCTCGACCGAGAGGCCCTTCTCGCGTGCCTGCTTCTCGATGACGTCGACCCGGTGCTCGCGCTGGGCCCCTGTGGAGATCTCGACGCCGTTGAAGATGAGGTCGTAGCTCTTGGTGATCGAGTCATCGTCCTCATGACGCATGTGGTAGTACGGGCGGATCGTCGAGGCGTAGTCCGTCAGGAAAACGAACTCATGACCGTAGGTCTCCTTCACGTACGCGGAGATCTGGCGCTCGCCCTCGGGGTCCATGTCGTCGTCGTCACGCGGAACCTCGTAGCCGCGCTCGGCCACGATCCGCTTGGCCTCGGCGAGCGGGATCCGCGGGAACGGCGTCGCAGGCACGGTGACCTCGACGCCGAACAGCGCCTCGATCTCCTCGCCGTGCTTCTCCTTGACCGCCGTGAATCCGGCGACGAGGAGTTCCTCGTGCACCTTCATGACGTCCTCGTGACTGTCGATCCAGCTGAGCTCGGTGTCGATGCTCGTGAACTCGGTCGCGTGCCGGCTGGTGAAGCTGGGGTCGGCGCGGAACGCCGGCCCGATCTCGAACACGCGGCCGAAGCCGGCGGCCTGAGCCATCTGCTTGAAGATCTGCGGGCTCTGCGCGAGGTAGGCGGTGGTCTCGAAGTAGTCCAGCTCGAAAAGCTCGGCCCGCGACTCGGAGGCGGAGGCCATCAGCTTCGGGGTGTGGATCTCGACGAAGCCGTTCTCGACCCAGTACTGACGGAGCGCGTGCTCGAACGTCGTCTGCACGCGGAAGATCAGGTTGTTCTTCGGCTCGCGCAGATCGAGGAAGCGCCAGTCCATGCGCTTGTCGATACCGCTGTCGGCGGCGATGGGTGTCTCCGGGATGGCGGCGGTCTCCACGGTGAGAGAGCTCAGCTTGATCTCGATGCCGCCGAGCTTGACGCGCTCGTCGTGCTTCAGCTCGCCAGTGGCGCGCACGAAGCTTCCCTGAGAAAGACCGGAGATGGTGGTGGCGGGCTCGTCGGCGACGACCGTGCCGTCCTCCGCGACGGTGCGCGGGTTGACCAGCTGCACCGCTCCGGACTCGTCGCGCAGCACGACGAACTGCACCTTCTTCTGGTCCCGGACGGTTTCAACCCATCCGGCGACGCTGACGGGGCCGTCAGGATGGGCGGCGAGGTCTCTGATCAAAACGCGTGCGGTCACGATCAGCAAGCCTACCGCCCGGGCCTACCGCCCGGAGGGGGCCCGATGCGGGTGCCCGTGCCCGCGCTCAGTGAATTCAAGGGAAGAGGCTCCGTAGACTGGGGCTGTGGTAGCAAGCCAGGTTCATCTCGTCCGCCATGGCGAGGTGTTCAATCCCGACGGCATCCTGTATGGCAGGCTGCCGGGCTTCGGCCTCTCCAAACTCGGGCACAGGATGGCTCAGGCCGCGGCCGACGAGATCATCTCGCGCGGTCGCCCCGTGACCGCTGTCCGCGTCTCCCCGCTGCAGCGGACCCGCGAATCGGCCGCCCCTGTCCTGGCAGCGGTCGGGTTGGAGCCCATGATCGACGAACGGATCATCGAGCCGACGAACCACTTCGAAGGCACCGTCATGCGGCGCGCGCTCAAGAAGCCGCAGAACTGGCCGTTCTTGATCAATCCGATCCGCCCGAGCTGGGGCGAGGCCTACGCGAGCATCGAGAAGCGTATGCGGGCGGCCATCGACGACGCCTTCGAGTCCGTCGACGACGGCGATGTCGTCCTGGTCAGCCACCAGCTCCCCATCTGGATCTCCCATCTCTCGGTCGCCGGCGAGCGGTTCTGGCACGACCCGCGTTCCCGGCGCTGCGCCCTCTCGAGCATCACGACCTTCGAGCGCACCACCGAGCCGGCAGCGACGCCGGCCGGCGGAGCAACAGCTCCTGGACCAGCAGCGGATTCCGCAGATGCCACCGCACCTGTCCTCCGTCTCATCGAGGTCGGGTACGTCGAGCCCGCCGCCGATCTCCAAGCATCGGCGACCGATGTGGGAGCCGTGTGATGCGCACCCCGAAGACCCGAACCCGACGGCGCCTCGCTCTCGTGCTGCCCGCCGCGGCCGCCGCGACCGCGCTCCTGCTCAGCGGCTGCACGGCCAACGACAGCCTCGCCTCGCAGTACCGCTCCGGCAGCGGCCAGAACTACATCGCCGGGGACGGCACGGTCAGTGAGTTCGCCGCAGGCAGCCGTGGCGACGCGGTCAGCTTCCAGGGCGAACTCGCCGACGGTTCACCGGTCTCCTCCAAGGACTACACCGGCGACGTCCTCGTCGTGAACTTCTGGTACGCGGGGTGCCCGCCGTGCCGGGTCGAGGCTCCCGACCTCGAGGCGCTCTACCAGAAGTACAAGACCGAGGGAGTCGATTTCCTCGGCGTCAACCTCTACGACTCGGCAAGCACGGCCGCGAGCTTCGAGAAGGACAAGGGCGTGACGTACCCGTCGGTCCTCGACCGTGACACCGGATCCGTGCTCCTCGCCTTCAGCAAGACCGTCCCGCCGAAGGCGACGCCGACCACTCTGGTGATCGACAAGAAGGGGCGCGTCTCCGCGCGCATCCTGGGCGCGATCCCCGACCGCAGTATCCTCGACTCGCTGATCTCCGACGCCGTGGCCGAGAACTGACGTGGGAGGCGTGGGAGAGATCGTCTTCAGCGGCCAGCTGGCGCTGGCGCTGCCGATCGCGTTGCTCGCCGGCCTCGTGTCGTTCGCGTCGCCGTGCGTGCTCCCGCTCGTACCGGGATACCTGGCCTACGTCGGCGGCATCAGCGACCCGGGAGGCAAGCGGGATCGGTCCCGTGTGGTCACCGGAGTCGCGCTGTTCGTCCTCGGCTTCGCCGTCGTGTTCATCGCCTACGGCGCCGCTTTCGGCGCGCTGGGGCTCTGGCTGGTGCGCTGGCAGGAGATCGTGATCCGGGTCCTCGGCGTCCTCGTGGTCATCATGGGCCTGGTATTCATCGGGCAGTTCTCTTTCCTCCAACGCACGATCAAGCCGGGCTGGCGGCCGGCGACGGGACTGATCGGTGCCCCGCTCCTCGGGATCGTGTTCGGCCTCGGCTGGACGCCCTGCATCGGTCCGACCCTCGCGGCCATCAGCGCGCTGAGCGTGGGCACGGGCTCACCGTGGCGCGGTGCCCTCCTCGGGCTCTTCTACTGCATCGGGCTCGGCATCCCGTTCTTGCTCGTGGCTCTCGGCTTCGACTGGGTTGCGGGGTCGGTCGCCTTCATCAAGCGACACATCCGCACCATCAACATCATCGGCGGCGTCCTGCTGGTGATCATCGGCATTCTCATGGCCTCGGGCCTCTGGAGCGCAATCATGTCCCAGTTCTTGGCGGTGATCCAAGGTTTTGAGCCGGCCCTCTGATCACATCGACTCCGCGCCTCCGCACGTCGACCCCGACGTCGTCCAGCCGAAGCTGGGCCCCCTGGGGTGGCTGCGCTGGTTCTGGCGGCAGCTCACGAGCATGCGGACGGCACTGTTCCTGCTCCTGCTGCTGGCGGTCGCGGCCGTGCCCGGATCCCTGGTCCCGCAGCGCACAGCCGACCCGAACGGCGTCATCCAGTACTTCACCGACAACCCGCAGCTCGCGCCGGTTCTCGACAAGCTGCAGTTCTTCGACGTCTACACGTCGGCATGGTTCTCGGCCATCTACCTGCTGCTGTTCGCATCCCTGATCGGATGCATCATCCCGCGCACGAAGCACCACTTCATCGCGATGCGCGCCAAGCCGCCGAAGACGCCCGTACGCCTGACCCGGATGGCGGGGTTCCAGGCGCGGATCCTGCCGTCGGAGCTCCGAGCCGACGCGCCCGAGCCGATCGCCGAGGCGCGGGAGATCCTCCGGAAGGCCCGCTACCGGACCGCGATCTACGAAGACGGCCGTTCGGTCTCCGTCTCGGCCGAACGCGGCTATCTGCGTGAGAGCGGAAACCTGGTCTTCCATATCGCCCTCCTGGGCGTCCTGGTCGCGATCGGCGTCGGCGGCGGCTTCGGCTACACCGGGCAGAAGGTGGTCGTCGAGGGGCAGAGCTTCGTGAACAGCCTGCCCTCGTACAACTCGTTCAACCCGGGACGCTTCTTCAGCGACGCGGCTCTCGCACCGTTCTCCATCCGCGTTGACAAGCTCGACGTGTCGTACGAGACCAAGAACAAGAACGCGGTCGGCGCTCCGCTCGACTACACGGCGCACGTGAAGACGACGGGGCCGGGCGATGCGTCGAGCTCGACCACCATCAAGGTGAACGAACCTCTCGCCATCGGCGGGACGAACGTGTACCTCCTCGGAAACGGATATGCGCCGACCGTCACGGTGCGCGACCCCAGCGGCAAGGTCGTCTTCAGCGACTCCGTCCCGTTCCTGGCGGAGGACGCGCGGCTCACCTCGTTGGGCTGGATCAAGATCCCGGACGGATTGAAGGACCAGGTCGGGATGAGGGGCTTCTTCTATCCGACCGTCGGCGACAGCCAGACGGCGAGCGGAGCCCTGACCTCCACGTTCCCGGGTCTGAACGATCCGCTGCTCAGCCTGAACGTGTACGTCGGAGATCTCGGCGTCGACAGCGGCGTCCCGCAATCGGTCTACAGCCTCAACACGGACAAGCTGAAGCAGGTGGCCGGCCCGCCGACTACGACCAAGGCCCTGCAGATCAAGCTCGGCCAGACGGTCGAGCTTCCGAACGGCCTCGGGACGATCTCGCTCGACAACGTGAAGCGTTACGTCTCACTCGACGTTCATCACGATCCCGCGCAGGGGTGGGTGCTCGCCTTCGCGGTGCTGATCTTCGCCGGACTACTGACCGCCCTGTTCGTCCCGCGACGTCGTATCTGGGTGAAAGCCGTCGAGAACCAGGACGGCTCGCTCACGCTGGAGTACGCTGGCCTCGCCCGTGGTGAGGACCCCAACCTGATCGCCGCCGTCTCCGCCATCGCGGACGAACACGCGACCTCCCTCACCCGCCAACAGAAGAATTAGGTTTTCACCGTGACCGAGACCCTGTCCCAGCTCTCCACCGTGTTCATCTACGCGGCGATGGGGGTC
Source organism: Leifsonia naganoensis (assembly GCF_013410615.1). Taxonomy (NCBI): domain Bacteria; kingdom Bacillati; phylum Actinomycetota; class Actinomycetes; order Micrococcales; family Microbacteriaceae; genus Leifsonia; species Leifsonia naganoensis. The sequence goes on along the minus strand of NZ_JACCHJ010000001.1, from coordinate 1,576,603 downwards.
TACGCCGCCGCGTTCATCGCATTCGCGCTCGATCTCGCCAGACGCGGGGCGCGGGTGACAGCGGTCGAGGCCGCATCGGTTCCCAGCGCCGTCGCCCGGCGCGCCGCCGTGCCGGCGAACGCGGGAGCGCGCACGACGATCACAGCCGACACCGGTGGATCCCCGCACGTGGAGGCACCACCGAGTTCTGCGCTCGGACGGCTCTCGTCCCGGATCAGCTCGCGCATCGAGGACGATGTGATGAACGGGTCGGTCTCGTCGACGTCGATCCGCTGGGCTTTCACGCTCACGATCATCGGCTTCGCCTTCCACCTCGTGGCGACGGTGCTCCGCGGGATCGCGGCCGCCCGGGTCCCGTGGGCAAACATGTGGGAGTTCTCGATGACGGGGACCCTTGTCATCATCGGCGTCTTCTTGGTCGCCAACCTCAAGTGGGACATCAAGTACCTCGGGACGTTCATCGTCGGGTTGGTCCTGGTGCTCCAGGGCATCGCCCTTCTTCGGTACTACGTTCCGGTGGTCCCGCTCCAGCCGGCACTGCAGTCGTACTGGCTCGTCATCCACATCATCGTCGCCGTGCTGGGCACGGCCTTCTTCGCGCTCGGTTTCGCGCTTTCCGGTCTGCAGTTGCTGCAGTACCGGCGCGAGCGGCAGATCGTGGAGTCGCGTCCGCAGCAGTTCCGGTTCCTCGCGACCCTGCCGAGTTCGGTCGCGCTCGAGAACCTGGCCTACCGGATCAACATCGTCGGCTTCATCGCGTGGACCTTCACCCTCATCGCCGGAGCGATCTGGGCCGAGAAGGCATGGGGTCGTTACTGGGGTTGGGACACCAAGGAGGTCTGGACCTTCGTGATCTGGGTCATCTACGCGGGGTACATCCACGCTCGCGCCACCCGCGGATGGCGCGGATCCCGTTCGGCTTGGCTGGCGATCATCGGCTTCGCCGCCGTGATGTTCAACTTCGGGATCGTGAACGTGTTCTTCAAGGGACTGCACACGTACTCGGGGTTGTGACCCGCCCCCTCACGTCGACCGAAAAGCGTCGGCCGGAATCCTGCACAGGATCCGGGCCGGCGCTTTCGTCATTCCGGGGCTGGTTCTTCAGCGGGGACTACCGCCGACGGCGGGTCGGCACCCGTCGGGGCGCTTCACGAAAATCCGCGTGATTCCGCGGAAGTCAAGCGCGACACGCCCGGGATGATCGCGAGATTTGCACGCTCTCGGGGACCTGCGTAAAGTACTTACTTGTCACCCCAAAGGTGCGGGAGAGCGGAAGAGCTTCCCGGCCTCAAGAGGGACCAAATCCTTAGCCTAGCGGCAAATCGGAACTTGTAAGAGTTCCTTTGTTGCGCTTAGGATTAACACCCCACTCACTGAACAGGTCTAACCGGTTCGGTTCGTGCAAATCGGATGTATCCCACGATGGATGAACGAAAGAGCGCGAAACGGCCGACTTGACAAACTGACTGAGAGTGGTAAGGTAGAGAAGTTGCCTCACAGAGCAGCCCGAGAGGGTGAAAGGTGAGAGCGTCCGATCCTTGAGAACTCAACAGCGTGCACAATGTCAAATGCCAAATAACCTCGGTATTGACTTGAAAGACTTCGGTCTGATGGTCGATACGAGATTCCTTTGGATTAGAACAGAATGTCAGTAGATATTCGAAACTAGTCAAGACAAACTCGCAGTGCTTGGACACATTTCCTGTCCTGCCTGCACAATGTTTCCCAGTCGCTTGCGACTGTGGAGCTAAACATTTACGGAGAGTTTGATCCTGGCTCAGGACGAACGCTGGCGGCGTGCTTAACACATGCAAGTCGAACGATGAACCAGGAGCTTGCTCTTGGGGATTAGTGGCGAACGGGTGAGTAACACGTGAGTAACCTGCCCTTGACTCTGGGATAACCTCCGGAAACGGAAGCTAATACCGGATACGAACTGCGAAGGCATCTTCAGCAGTTGGAAAGAACTTCGGTCAAGGATGGACTCGCGGCCTATCAGGTAGTTGGTGAGGTAAAGGCTCACCAAGCCTACGACGGGTAGCCGGCCTGAGAGGGTGACCGGCCACACTGGGACTGAGACACGGCCCAGACTCCTACGGGAGGCAGCAGTGGGGAATATTGCACAATGGGCGCAAGCCTGATGCAGCAACGCCGCGTGAGGGATGACGGCCTTCGGGTTGTAAACCTCTTTTAGTAGGGAAGAAGCGAAAGTGACGGTACCTGCAGAAAAAGCACCGGCTAACTACGTGCCAGCAGCCGCGGTAATACGTAGGGTGCGAGCGTTGTCCGGAATTATTGGGCGTAAAGAGCTCGTAGGCGGTCTGTCGCGTCTGCTGTGAAAACCCGAGGCTCAACCTCGGGCCTGCAGTGGGTACGGGCAGACTAGAGTGCGGTAGGGGAGAATGGAATTCCTGGTGTAGCGGTGGAATGCGCAGATATCAGGAGGAACACCGATGGCGAAGGCAGTTCTCTGGGCCGTAACTGACGCTGAGGAGCGAAAGCGTGGGGAGCGAACAGGATTAGATACCCTGGTAGTCCACGCCGTAAACGTTGGGCGCTAGATGTGGGGACCATTCCACGGTTTCCGTGTCGCAGCTAACGCATTAAGCGCCCCGCCTGGGGAGTACGGCCGCAAGGCTAAAACTCAAAGGAATTGACGGGGGCCCGCACAAGCGGCGGAGCATGCGGATTAATTCGATGCAACGCGAAGAACCTTACCAAGGCTTGACATATACGAGAACGGGCTAGAAATAGTCAACTCTTTGGACACTCGTAAACAGGTGGTGCATGGTTGTCGTCAGCTCGTGTCGTGAGATGTTGGGTTAAGTCCCGCAACGAGCGCAACCCTCGTTCTATGTTGCCAGCACGTAATGGTGGGAACTCATAGGAGACTGCCGGGGTCAACTCGGAGGAAGGTGGGGATGACGTCAAATCATCATGCCCCTTATGTCTTGGGCTTCACGCATGCTACAATGGCCGGTACAAAGGGCTGCAATACCGCAAGGTGGAGCGAATCCCAAAAAGCCGGTCTCAGTTCGGATTGAGGTCTGCAACTCGACCTCATGAAGTCGGAGTCGCTAGTAATCGCAGATCAGCAACGCTGCGGTGAATACGTTCCCGGGCCTTGTACACACCGCCCGTCAAGTCATGAAAGTCGGTAACACCCGAAGCCGGTGGCCTAACCCTTGTGGAAGGAGCCGTCGAAGGTGGGATCGGTGATTAGGACTAAGTCGTAACAAGGTAGCCGTACCGGAAGGTGCGGCTGGATCACCTCCTTTCTAAGGAGCATCTGGCACCCTCGGGTGTCCAGGCGCCGGATCTGAGCAAACGTCTCAGCCGGTAGCTCATGGGTGGAACATTGACATTGGTGCAGAGCCGAACGGCTCGAACTCAGTACATCCCTTGCGGATAGGAAAGGCTCGGACCCGGAAGTCCTGCACATGCACGCTGTTGGGTCCTGAGGGACCGGACCTCATCGGAACAGATGAGAACCGAATCCTCTGGACCTTTTCTTGTCGGTCATAACTCGGCCGGCGGAGAAGGTACCGCCCGTACTTTGAGAACTACACAGTGGACGCGAGCATCTTAGATTCGAACCTTCGGGTTCGGATCACAAAAGATGATCTGATTTATTAGATCATTGGTCAATCTGCTCACTTAGGTGAGCCGATCGATTCAAACTCATGTGATTTCAAATTTCTAAGAGCAAACGGTGGATGCCTTGGCATCTGGAGCCGAAGAAGGACGTAGTAATCTGCGATAAGCCTCGGGGAGCTGATAAACGAGCTTTGATCCGAGGATCTCCGAATGGGGAAACCCCGCTGGGCCCTTTGGGTGACCCAGTGACTCCCGCCTGAATATATAGGGCGGGTAGAGGGAACGTGGGGAAGTGAAACATCTCAGTACCCACAGGAAGAGAAAGCAAAAGCGATTCCGTTAGTAGTGGCGAGCGAAACCGGAAGAGGCTAAACCGATCATGTGTGATAGCCGGCAGGCGTTGCATGGTCGGGGTTGTGGGACTTTTCTGCTGCTTCTGCCGAACAGCGAACGTTACAAAGGATCATAGGTGAATGGCATTGAAAGGCCAGCCACAGAGGGTGCCAGCCCCGTAACCGAAATGGTCCAATGGCGTGAAGAGTATCCCAAGTAGCACGGGGCCCGAGAAATCCCGTGTGAATCTGTCAGGACCACCTGATAAGCCTAAATACTCCCAGATGACCGATAGCGGACAAGTACCGTGAGGGAAAGGTGAAAAGTACCCCGGGAGGGGAGTGAAATAGTACCTGAAACCGTTTGCTTACAAACCGTTGGAGCCTCCTTGTAGGGGTGACAGCGTGCCTTTTGAAGAATGAGCCTGCGAGTTAGTGATATGTGGCGAGGTTAACCCGTGAGGGGCAGCCGTAGCGAAAGCGAGTCTGAATAGGGCGATTCAGTCGCATGTCCTAGACCCGAAGCGAAGTGATCTATCCATGGCCAGGTTGAAGCGACGGTAAGACGTCGTGGAGGACCGAACCCACTTAGGTTGAAAACTGAGGGGATGAGCTGTGGATAGGGGTGAAAGGCCAATCAAACTTCGTGATAGCTGGTTCTCTCCGAAATGCATTTAGGTGCAGCGTTGCGTGTTTCTTGCCGGAGGTAGAGCTACTGGATGGCCGATGGGCCCCAAAAGGTTACTGACGTCAGCCAAACTCCGAATGCCGGTAAGTGAGAGCGCAGCAGTGAGACGGTGGGGGATAAGCTTCATCGTCGAGAGGGAAACAACCCAGACCACCAACTAAGGTCCCTAAGCGCGTGCTAAGTGGGAAAGGATGTGGAGTTGCACAGACAACCAGGAGGTTGGCTTAGAAGCAGCCACCCTTGAAAGAGTGCGTAATAGCTCACTGGTCAAGTGATTCCGCGCCGACAATGTAACGGGGCTCAAGCACGCCACCGAAGTTGTGGCATTGACATTATTGGTAGGCCTTCGTGGTCCAGCCGTGTTGATGGGTAGGAGAGCGTCGTGTGGCCAGCGAAGCGGCGGTGTAAACCAGCCGTGGAGGCCACACGAGTGAGAATGCAGGCATGAGTAGCGAAAGACGGGTGAGAAACCCGTCCTCCGAAAGACCAAGGGTTCCAGGGCCAGGCTAATCCGCCCTGGGTAAGTCGGGACCTAAGGCGAGGCCGACAGGCGTAGTCGATGGACAACGGGTTGATATTCCCGTACCGGCGAAGAACCGCCCAAGCTAATCCAGTGGTGCTAAGAGTCCTAATCCTGGTGACGGATCCCTTCGGGGTGAAGCTCCAGGCCTAACGCTCGACCCCATGCTGGTGCGGCTAGCGTATTAACAGGTGTGACGCAGGAAGGTAGCTGTACCGGGCGATGGTTGTCCCGGGGCAAGGATGTAGGGCGAGAGATAGGCAAATCCGTCTCTCATACAGCCTGAGATCTTACGCATAGCCGTCAAGGCGAATTCAGTGATCCTATGCTGCCAAGAAAAGCATCGACGCGAGGTTCAAGCCGCCCGTACCCCAAACCGACTCAGGTGGTCAGGTAGAGAATACCAAGGAGATCGAGAGAATCGTGGTTAAGGAACTCGGCAAAATGCCCCCGTAACTTCGGGAGAAGGGGGGCCTGAGGCGTGAAGGGATTTACTCCTGGAGCGTTTGAAGGCCGCAGAGACCAGTGGGAAGCGACTGTTTACTAAAAACACAGGTCCGTGCCAAGTCGCAAGACGATGTATACGGACTGACGCCTGCCCGGTGCTGGAAGGTTAAGAGGAAGGGTTAGCTTCGGCGAAGCTCAGAATTTAAGCCCCAGTAAACGGCGGTGGTAACTATAACCATCCTAAGGTAGCGAAATTCCTTGTCGGGTAAGTTCCGACCTGCACGAATGGCGTAACGACTTCCCAGCTGTCTCAACCGCGAACTCGGCGAAATTGCACTACGAGTAAAGATGCTCGTTACGCGCAGCAGGACGGAAAGACCCCGTGACCTTTACTATAGTTTGGTATTGGTGTTCGGTGTGGCTTGTGTAGGATAGGTGGGAGACTTTGAAGCGGACACGCCAGTGTTCGTGGAGTCAATGTTGAAATACCACTCTGGTCACTCTGGATATCTAACTTAGAACCGTAATCCGGTTCAGGGACAGTGCCTGATGGGTAGTTTAACTGGGGCGGTTGCCTCCCAAAAAGTAACGGAGGCGCCCAAAGGTTCCCTCAACCTGGTTGGCAATCAGGTGTCGAGTGTAAGTGCACAAGGGAGCTTGACTGTGAGACTGACAAGTCGAGCAGGGACGAAAGTCGGGACTAGTGATCCGGCAGTGGCTTGTGGAAGCGCTGTCGCTCAACGGATAAAAGGTACCTCGGGGATAACAGGCTGATCTTGCCCAAGAGTCCATATCGACGGCATGGTTTGGCACCTCGATGTCGGCTCGTCGCATCCTGGGGCTGGAGTAGGTCCCAAGGGTTGGGCTGTTCGCCCATTAAAGCGGTACGCGAGCTGGGTTTAGAACGTCGTGAGACAGTTCGGTCCCTATCCGCTGCGCGCGCAGGAAATTTGAGAGGATCTGACCCTAGTACGAGAGGACCGGGTTGGACGAACCTCTGGTGTGTCAGTTGTTCCGCCAGGAGCACCGCTGATTAGCTACGTTCGGGATGGATAACCGCTGAAAGCATCTAAGCGGGAAGCCGGCCTCAAGATGAGATTTCCATGCCTTCGGGCGAGAGGCTCCCAGCTAGACTACTGGGTTGATAGGCCGGATGTGGAAGTGGGGACTAAAGACCCATGGAGCTGACCGGTACTAATAAGCCGATAATTTGATAATCACTATCTTCATACTGTTGTAAGGCTGGTATGAGGAGCCAAGATTGCTTGCGTCCACTATGTGGTTCTCGATGTACGGTCGAGAACTGAAACAATCGTGATGATTGTTCGTTCACTTTGATACATCAATAGTGTTTCGGCGGCCATAGCGAGAGGGAAACGCCCGGTTACATTCCGAACCCGGAAGCTAAGACTCTCTGCGCCGATGGTACTGCAGGGGGGACCCTGTGGGAGAGTAGGACACCGCCGGACTTCTTTGTGAGATGGCCACCCAGTGATGGGTGGCCATTTCGCGTTAACAGGTCCTTTTCCGCGCTCGCAGACCCGCGCGTGAACACCCCAACGTAGGCTGGGCTCGAAAGCCCGCCATTCGACAGGAGACGTCGTGAGCGACACCCCAGACGACAAGGACGCCCGGAAGAACGGGCGCAGTGATCGCGGAGCTGCGGGTAGCGGCGATCGACGACGTTCGGACTCCGGTCCTAGCGACCGCGGGGATCGTGGTGCCGGCTCGGGTAGAAGCGATCGCTCCGGCGGATCCGACCGTGGCTATGGCAAGGGTGCCGAGCGTGGTGGAGCTCCGAAGCGTGGCGGATATTCGCGCGATGGCCAGGGCTCGAGCGGGCAGCGATCGGGTTCCGATCGGCCGGCCGGCGAGCGTGGCGGATATTCGCGTGATGGCCAGCGTTCCGGGGGTGACCGTGGCGGCTACTCGCGTGGCGGTCAGGGTTCGGGTGGTGAGCGTGGCGGGTATTCGCGTGATGGTCAGCGCTCCGGTGGCGACCGTGGCGGGTATTCGCGTGATGGTCAGCGTTCTGGTGGCGACCGTGGCGGGTATTCGCGTGATGGTCAGCGTTCTGGTGGCGACCGTGGGGGCTACTCCCGCGGCGGTCAGGGTTCGGGCGGTCAGCGTTCTGGTGGTGAGCGCGGTGGATACTCGCGTGACGCGCAGCGTTCTGGTGGTGAGCGCGGTGGATACTCGCGTGACGCGCAGCGTTCGGGTGGTGACCGTGGCGGGTACTCCCGTGATGGTCAGCGTTCTGGTGGTGAGCGCGGCGGGTATTCGCGTGGCGGTCAGGGCTCTGGCGGTCAGCGTTCCGGTGGTGAGCGCGGCGGGTATTCGCGTGATGGTCAGCGTTCCGGTGGTGAGCGCGGTGGCTACTCACGCGACGGCCAGCGGCCCGGTGGTGACCGCGGCGGTCGTGGCGGTCGCGATGAGAAGCTGTGGACGCGCGACGGGGCGCCGGCGCGCGGAGATCGGGACGCGCGCGAGCGTGAACTGCGCTCCGATGAAGAGATCGAACGCTCGCGGGAGCTGCGCTCGGTGCGGCCGCACCACGATGACCCGGAGATCCCCGAGGGCGTCGTCGCCCGCGACCTCCCGGGCGAGGCACGCGTCGAGCTCAAGACCCTCAGCAAGGACAACGCGGAGTGGGTCGCCCAGCACCTGGTGATGGTCTCGCGACTCATCGAGAGTGACCCGGAGCAGGCGCACCGCCACGCTCTCTCCGCAGCCCGACGTGCCGGCCGGATCGGCATGGTGCGCGAGACGCTCGCCATCACGGCGTACGCGACGGGCGATTTCGCGCTCGCGTTGCGCGAGCTCCGCACTTATCGACGCATCTCCGGATCCAACGACCAGCTTCCGCTGATGGTCGACAGCGAACGCGGGGTCGGCCGACCGGACCGTGCACTCGAGCTGGGTCGATCGGTCGAGAAGGCGTCGCTGCCTGCCGACGTACAGGTGTCCCTCGCGATCGCGATGTCGGGCGCCCGCCTGGACCTCGGACAGCCGGAGGCCGCGCTGGCCGAGCTCGAGATCCCGCAACTGGACCCGAATCGTGCGTTCAGCTGGAGCCCCGACCTCTTCCACGCCTACGCGGAAGTGCTCGAGGAGCTCGGCCGCGACGATCAGGCGGCCTCGTGGCGCGAGCGGGCCGAGCACGCCGCCGAAGCGCTGGCGGACGCCCTCGACTTCGACGAGCACGAGACCGTCGACGTGATCGAGGAAGAGGTCTTCCTGGATCCCGCCGACTTCTCCGCTGCGGCCGTCGAGGCCGAGGTGGACGAACTGCTCGCGGACGACGTGGACGAACTGCTCGCGGACGACGTGGACGAGCCGGCCGAAGCTGAGGCCGACGGCGAACCGGTGGACGACGTCGAGACCGAAACCGAAATGGAATCGGTGGAAGACGTCGAGCCCGAGCCCGAGGCTGAGCTCGAGACCGCCGAGGAGAAGGGTGAGCTCGACGATGGCGCTGTTCCGACGGAGCACTGACACATCAACCCCTCTGGACGGTGTGGACGTGCTGCTCGCCGACCTGGACGGCGTGGTCTACAAGGGTCCATCGGCCATCCCGCACGCGGTCGAAAGCCTGAACGGCGCGGCTGAAACCGTGCGTGTCGGTTACATCACGAACAATGCCTCCCGCACCGATGCGTCGGTCGCCTCCCATCTGAGCGAGCTCGGCCTGCAGGTGCAGCCGAGCGACGTGGTGACCTCACCACAGGCAGCGGTCCGCCTCCTCAGCGCACACGTGGCAGCCGGATCGCGGATCCTCGTGATCGGTGGCGACGGCCTGGTCGACGAGGTCGAGAAGGGCGGGTTCACCGTCACGCGGTCGGCTGACGACGACCCTGCCGCGGTCATCCAGGGTTTCGCTCCCGAAGTCGGCTGGGCGCAGCTCGCGGAGGCCGCGTTCGCGCTCCAAGGGCGCACGGACACCGAGCGTCCGTGGATCGCGACGAACACCGATTGGACGATCCCCGTGGCGCGGGGCATCGCCCCGGGCAACGGGACGCTCGTGTCCGCGGTGCACACGGCCGCCGGCCGACTGCCTCTGGTGGCGGGTAAGCCCGAGGTGGCGATCTTCGAGGAGGCGGTCGCGCGATTCGGCGCGAAGAAGCCGCTCTTCATCGGCGATCGCCTCGACACCGACATCCTCGGCGCGAACCGCGCGGGCATCGATTCGGTGCTCGTGCTGACCGGCATCGACGGCGCCAAGCAGCTCATCGCGGCTGACGCCAACTCCCGGCCGACCTACATCCTCCGCGACTTGCGCGGGCTGGCCCAGCCATATCCCACGACCACGACCGCCCGTGACGGCGCGGTGACGGTGGGCGACGCGACCGTCGCGATCGAGGGCAACGACGTTCGCATCCGTGCCGCGGGGACGGACGAACTCGACCTGCTCCGCGCCGCGTGCGCCGCGATCTGGAACTCCGGCCGGGCGATCTACGGACTCGAGGTCCCGGAGAGCCTGTACGCCTGAGCGTGCCCGCCGAGAGGCTCACAGGGCCGTGGCGTGCTCCACGATGCGGTAGCAGCGGCGGACCCGGTCGAGCCACCACTCGCGCCGGTCGGCAGGCGCCTCCAGCGCGGCCAGCTTCGACGCGTCGACCGCCGGCCGGACGACCGGGATGAACCCGTCGACCGGGAGGAGTGGCTCGACCGCCACATCCTGCACGAACATCGCGACAGTGCCCAGCCCGCAGTCGAACTCGAGCTCGGGAACCGCAGCGGCGAGATGGGCGCCCATTGCGATTCCCACCGAGGTGTCGATGGCGCTCGAGACGACGACGGGCAGCCCCGCCTCGGCGACGATGCGCAACGCGGAGTGGATGCCGCCCAGCGGCTGCGCCTTGACGATCAGCAGATCCGCAGCGCCGGCACGGGCGACCGCGAGCGGATCCTCGGCCTTGCGCACGCTCTCGTCGGCTGCGATGGGGATGTCCATGTAAGCGGTGCGGCGGCGGATCTCGGCGAGCTCGTCGACGGTCGCGCACGGCTGCTCGACGTACTCGAGATCGAAGGGGGCCAGGGCGTGGATGGCGTGCTCCGCCTCATCCACGTTCCAGAGCGTATTCGCGTCCACCCGGATCCGGCCTTCCGGACCGAGCCGCTCCCGCACGGCGCGGACGCGTTCGACGTCGTCCGCGAGGGACTGGCCGGGCTCGGCGACCTTCACCTTCGCGGTCCGCGCCCCGGGGTACCGATCGAGCACGGAGCCGACCTCGGACGCGGGGACGGCTGGGACGGTGGCGTTCACGGGGATCCGGTCGCGCTGGAGCGGAGGCGTGGGACGCCAGCCGAAGTCGATGGCCGCGTGCAGCCAGGCGGCCGCCTCGTGGTCCGCGTACTCCACGAAGGGTGAGAACTCGGTCCAGCCCTCGGGGCCCTCGAACAGGACCGCCTCCCGGACGGTGATTCCGCGGAAGCGGGAGGTCATCGGCACGCTCACCACGCGCGCTGTCATCAACAGGTCGCGCAGCTGGGGCTCCATTCCACAAGTTTGGCACGGCCGACCCCGCACGGAGCCGCCGACCATAGTCTTGATGCATGGCAGCGGCAATCTCAGAGATCTTCGATCCGACGCAGTGGGTGGAGGCACCCGGCTTCGGTGGGCTCACCGACATCACCTATCACCACGACGTCTCGGGACGGATCGCGCGCGTCGCGTTCAACCGCCCCGAGGTGCGCAACGCCTTCCGGCCGCACACCGTCGACGAGCTCTACGCGGCACTCGAAAACGCCCGCACCAACTCGCGCATCGGTGTGGTGCTGCTGACGGGCAACGGGCCGAGTCCGAAGGACGGGGGATGGGCGTTCTGCTCGGGCGGCGACCAGCGCATCCGCGGTCGTGACGGCTACAAGTATGCGGAGGGTGAGACCGCTGCCGGGATCGATGCGGCGCGCAGCGGCCGCCTGCACATCCTCGAGGTGCAGCGCCTGATCCGGTTCATGCCGAAGGTCGTGATCGCGGTCGTGCCCGGCTGGGCGGCGGGTGGAGGCCACTCGCTGCATGTCGTGTGCGACCTGTCGATCGCGAGCGCCGAGCACGGACGTTTCAAGCAGACGGACGCGGACGTCGGCTCGTTCGACGCCGGTTACGGGAGCGCCTACTTCGCGCGGCAGGTCGGGCAGAAGGTGGGCCGGGAGGTCTTCTTCCTGGCTCGGGAGTACTCGGCGCAGCGCGCCTACGAGATGGGGGCCGTGAACGCCGTCGTCCCGCACGCGGAGCTCGAGTCGACGGCTCTGGAGTGGGCCAGGGAGATCCTGACGAAGTCGCCGACCGCCATCAGGATGCTGAAGTTCGCGTTCAACGCCGTGGACGACGGCCTGGTCGGGCAGCAGGTCTTCGCCGGGGAGGCGACGAGACTGGCATACGGCACCGACGAGGCGGTCGAGGGGCGCGACTCCTTCCTGCAGAAGCGCGAACCGGACTGGTCGCCGTTCCCGTGGCAGTACTGAGCGGAGCGACATGACACGGGAGGTGCGGGCTGTCGATGCCGGGCAGCCGGAGACGGTGTTCGAGGCGTTGCGCGACGCGCTCGTCGGAGCCGGGCCGGCCGTCGTCCCGAAGGAGGCGGCTGACCGTTCGGATGAGCGCGCCGCTGGTGAGACGGTCGCGCAGAACATCGCGCTCGTGATCGAGACCTCCGGGTCGACGGGGGTGCCGAAGCGCGTCGCGCTCTCGGCCGATGCCCTGCTCGCCAGTGCGGCGGCGTCCGCGGGAGCGATGGGGGGACAAGGGCAGTGGGTCCTCGCCCTCCCCGCCCACTACGTGGCCGGCGCGCAGGTGCTCGTGCGGTCCCTCGCAGCGGAGACGGAGCCGCTGTACTACGGGAGCGGTCACTTCGACGCGGGACGGTTCGCGGCGCTCGCCGAAGGACTGAGCCACGATCTGCGGTACACCTCCCTGGTTCCCGTTCAGCTGGCCCGGCTGGTGGAGGCGGCCGAGGGGGGAGCCCGAGACGTCGCGAGAGCGCTGCGGCGGTTCGACGGGATCCTCGTCGGCGGGCAAGCGCTCACCCCCGCTCTGCGCGAGCGGGCCGAGGAGGTGGGCGCACGCATCCTGAGCACGTACGGGTCGAGCGAGACCGCAGGGGGATGCGTGTACGACGGCGTCCCGATCGGGACGACCGTGGTGCGCGCCGTGGACGGCCTCCTGGAGATCGCCGGCCCGACGCTCGCCGAGGGATACCTCGGGGACGAGGGGCGGACGCGCGCCGCCTTCCACGAAGCGGGCGGTCACCGCTGGTACCGGACGGGCGACCTGGGTCGAGTCGACGACGGGCGCGTCACCGTGCTCGGCCGGGCGGACAACGTGATCATCTCGGGCGGCGAGAAGGTGCTCCTCGACGCCGTCGAAGAGGCGGTGCGCAGCATCCCGGGTTTGGAGGGTGCGGTGGTTGTCGCCAGCGACGACGAGGAGTGGGGACAGGTGCCCGTCGTCGTCGCGCCGGGTGGGAGAGAGCAACGGGACGACGAGAGCCTTCTGGGCGAGCTGCGGGGTCTCGTCGCGGAGCGCGTGGGCCGAGCAGGAGCGCCCTCCCGGATCGTCGCGGTGGCCGAGCTGCCCCTGCTGAGCAGCGGGAAGCCCGACCGGGTCGCGGCAGCCCGGATCGCGGCCGCCCGGATCGCGGCCGGCACGCGCGAGAGCGGGGCATAGGCGATGTTGTTAAGATTCGCACTGTGATGAGTGAGAACAAGCCCCGCATGCAGAGGATGGCGCCGCCCCCGGCGCGCGGACCGCGCGGAGGGAAGAGCGGGCGTCCCGGCGCCGCACGGGCGACCGCTGCGCGTCCCGCGACCGCGGCCGACTGGATCGCCGGTGCTCGCCTCCGCACCCTGCCCCTCGCCATCGCCCCGGTGCTCATCGGTGTCGGAGCGGCGAAGGTCGCCGAGGGGCCGGGCGTCTGGCACCCCGTGCGCTCACTGCTCTGCCTCGCCGTCGCCGTGCTGCTCCAGATCGGCGTGAACTACGCCAACGACTACTCCGACGGCATCCGCGGCACGGACGAGTACCGGGTCGGTCCCGGCCGCCTGACCGGATCGGGGAAGGCCGCACCCAAGAAGGTGCTGACCGTCTCCCTCGTGTTCTTCGGGCTGGCCGCGCTCGCCGGTCTCGTGCTCGTCATCCTCACGCAGCACTGGTGGATCCTGCTCATCGGCGCCGCCGCCATCGCCGCGGCCTGGTTCTACACCGGAGGCAAGCGTCCCTATGGCTACTTCGGCCTCGGCGAGCTCTTCGTCTTCGTGTTCTTCGGCCTCGTGGCCACCGCCGGCACCACGTTCATGCTCGCGGGAACGGTCAACCAGGAGGCCTGGTACGGAGCGGTCGTCGCCGGACTGATCGCGTGCGCCGTGCTGATGGTCAACAACATCCGCGACATCGAACCGGACAAGGCAGCGCGTAAGCGCACCCTTGCCGTCCTGATCGGCAACGTCGCGTCCCGGATCGTGTTCTGCGTGCTGCTGCTGGTGCCGTTCCTGATCGTGGCCTTGCTCGCGCTCTTCTACCCGATCGCGTGGTTCGGGATGTTCGCGCTGCTCGCCGCACTGCCGGCGTGCGCCATCACCCTGTTCGCGAAGACGTCACGGGAACTCATCACGGCGCTGCAGCTGACGAGCATCACTGGCCTGCTGGTCGGGATCGCCCTCGGAGTCGCGTTCGCGTTCTGACCGGCGCGCTTCGCCTGGCGGATCAGGCGGTCGGAGGCTTCGTACCCGCGTCGTGGTGATCCACGGAAGCGTCGACAGCAGCCTCAGCGGGAGCGTCGACAGGCGCATCCGTGCGGGCGGCTTCGGCGGAGTCGACGACAGCATCCTCGACCTCGTCGTCCTCCGACGGGACGGGCTTCTCGCGGTGACGGACCTCGTACAGATCGGACGAGACGGCATTGCGCGGCTTGCTCAGGAAGATGTACGAGAGGCACAGCCCGATCAAGGCGGCGGCGATCACCGACGCCCACCACACGATGCCCAGGACCAGCAGGATGGCGAGCGGAATCGCGAAGACCAGCAGGCGCAGGACGGTGTAGATCAACCAGGAGGGAATCCGCTTCACCCTCCCAGCTTAGAGACGGACTCTGAGAGTTACGATTGACCCATGGTTCGCCTCTGGATAGTCCTCGGCGTCGCAGCCGCGGTCTTCTACATCTATTCGGTGGTGGACTGCGCGCTCTTCGATCGACTGAGGGTGCGCGGCCTTCCCAAGCCCGTGTGGCTGCTCATCATCATCCTGTTCCCGGTCATCGGCGGGATCCTCTGGTTCCTCATCGGCCGCGGCCGACGTCGGGCGGGCGACCGTCGCCTGATCGCTCCGGACGACGACCCCGAGTTCCTCGGCAAGTTGAAGCTCGACCGTGACCAGGAAGAGCGCATCCGCCAGCTCGAGAAGGACCTCGCCGACCTCGACGACAACGGACCCGACTCCGACCAAACCGGCCGCCGGGATGGCTGACCCTCTCACCGCGGACTCCGACCAGGGAGTCCGCGACTCAGGCGCGTCCGTGCCCGACGCCGAGACGGCGACCGGCAATCCCGCCACCGACTACTCGACGGCGCTGCTGAGAGCATTCGTGCGCAACGGTGTCCGCGACCTCGTCGTCAGCCCCGGATCGCGCTCCCAAGCGCTCGCCCTCGTCGCGGCCTCGCTCGAGCACAGCGGTCACGCGCGACTGCACGTGCGGATCGACGAGCGGGTCGGCGGCTTCCTCGCGCTCGGCCTCGCCCGTGAGACCGGCGCGCCTGCCGTCGTGATCACGACGAGCGGTACGGCGACGGCCAACCTCCACCCCGCCGTGCTCGAGGCGCACGAGGCGGGCATCCCCCTCATCGTGCTGACGGCGGACCGCCCGGCCGAGCTGCGCGGCATCCGCTCCAACCAGACCACCCAGCAGGACGGCCTCTACGGCGTCGCCGTGCGCCTGTCGCGAGACGTCGATGCGCCCCGAGCCACGGATGACGCGGAGCGGATCGCCGAGGCCAACGCGGCGGAAGGCCTCGCGCTCGCCGCGGTACGCGCCGCCGTCGGCGCCGACACGGCCGACCCCGGTCCGGTCCACCTCAACGTGGCCTTCCGCGAGCCGTTGTCCGTCGCCGCCCCCGCGCTCCAGGGGCCGATCGACGGAGCGCTCCCCGCCACGGCGGGCCCCGAATCACTCGGCAGGCAGACGAGAGAGCTGACGGAAGGGCCGCGCACCGTCGTGGTCGCCGGCGCGGACGCGGGGCCAGCAGCAGAGGAACTCGCGCGCGAAGCCGGCTACCCGC
This sequence comes from Leifsonia naganoensis, assembly GCF_013410615.1. Lineage (NCBI taxonomy): Bacteria > Bacillati > Actinomycetota > Actinomycetes > Micrococcales > Microbacteriaceae > Leifsonia > Leifsonia naganoensis. Next base: position 1,560,747 of record NZ_JACCHJ010000001.1, on the reverse strand, counting down.
TGCTCGCTGAGGTCTCCAGCGGAGCTCGGTTCGGGCCGAACCTGGTCGTCGCCTACCGCGAACTCCTGCGCGAGGAGGCGTTCGGCGCCCGCGTCGAGCGCGCGATCGTCTTCGGACATCCCACGCTCAGCCGGGAGGTCCCCGCGCTGCTGACGCGCTCCGACGTCGAGGTGATCGTCGTCGCTCCTACCGGGGCCCAGGCGTACGACCCGGGCCACCGCGCGTGGATCGTCGGAGGCGCGCGGCCGCCCGCGACGGTCGACCTCCGCTCGCCCGAGGTGCGCGGCTGGGTGGGCAGCTGGGTCTTCGCCAGCCGCCGGCTCATCGATGCCGCCGAGCGCGCGGCCGATCCCGCGGCGGTGGCGCCCGACGTCGACAAGGCCCGCTCGTACGAGCCGGCCGATGCTCTCGCGTTCGCGAAGGCCGAGCTCGCCGCGGTGCGCGCTCCCATCACGCGCCCGCTGCTGGCGGAGGCGCTCTGGCGCTACACCTGGCCGCACGACCGCCTGGTGCTCGCGGCCTCCCGCCTGATCCGCGACGCCGACCGGATCGTCCCGGGCAAGAAGATCCAGGTGCACTCCAACCGCGGCCTCGCCGGCATCGATGGGACGATCGCCACGGCGACGGGCATCGCGATCGCCAGCCAGGCCGCTGCGGCCGAGGCGGGGACCCCGTCCGGCGTGACGCGCGTGCTGCTCGGCGACCTCGCGCTCCTGCACGACGTGGGAGCGCTCCTCGGCGCGCCCGGAGAGGACCGGCCCCACCTGCAGCTGGTGCTCGGCAACGACGGCGGCGGGACGATCTTCGATGGCCTCGAGGTGGCCTCGACAGCCGGGACCGCGGCGTTCGATCGGGTGCTGTATACGCCGCACGAGGTCGACGTGCCGTCGCTGGCCCGCGCGTACGGATGGGACTACCGCGCCGCGCGGACGAAGGGCGAGCTCGATCAGGCGCTCTCCGCTCCGCCCGCGGGCGTCAGCATCGTGGAAGTGCCGCTCAGCCGTTGATGATCTGCGGCACGGCGACCGCCTTCAGGCCCTCGACGCCGAACTCGAGGCCGTAGCCGGAGCCCTTCACTCCGCCGAACGGGATCATCGGGTGGACTCCGCCGTGCGAGTTGATCCACACGGTGCCCGCCTGCACGCGTGCGGCGACGGCGCGCGCCTCGTCGCGGTCGCCCCACACGGAGCCACCGAGTCCGACGTCCAGTCGGTTGGCGCTGGCGACGGCGTCCTCCACATCGGAGTACCGGATGATCGGGAGTGCAGGGCCGAACTGCTCCTCGTCGACCAGGGCGAGGCCGTCAGCGACGTCGGCGACCAGGGTGATCGGGTAGAACAGCTCGCCGAGCTCGGTCGCGGGGGAGCCTCCTGTGACGATGCGGCCGCCGTTCGCCTTCGCGTCCTCGACGAGACGGTTCACGATGTCGAACTGCTGCTTGTTCTGGAGGGGGCCGAGCACGTTCTGCTCGTCGAGCCCGTTGCCCATCGGGGTGGCGCGGGCGACCTCGGCCAGCGCCTCCACCGTCGCGTCGTAGATCGAGTCGTGCACGTACAGGCGCTTGAGCGCGGCGCAGGTCTGGCCGGTGTTGATGAACGCTCCCCAGAACAGGTCCTGCGCGATGGCCTGCGGGTCGGCGCTCGGCAGCACGATGCCGGCGTCGTTGCCGCCGAGCTCGAGGGTGAGGCGGGCCAGGTTGCCGGCCGAGCTCTCGATGATGCGCCGGCCGGTCGCGGTGGAGCCGGTGAACATGATCTTGTCGACATCGGGGTGGCTCGCCAGACGCGCGCCGACCTCCCGGCCGCCCGAGACGGCGGTCAGCACGTCGGCGGGCAGGACCTCGTTGAGGACGCTCACGAGAGCCAGGACGCTGAGCGGGGTGTACTCCGACGGCTTGAGCACCACGGTGTTGCCCATGCGCAGTGCGGGGGCGAGTTGCCAGATGCCGATCATGAGCGGCCAGTTCCACGGGCCGATCGCGCCGACGACACCGATGGCGCGATAGTGGAGCTCGGCGTGCACCTCGCCGTCGTCGACGATGACCTCCGGCTCGAGGGCGACGGTCGCGGAGGTCCGCAGCCAGGCGGAGCAGGCGCCGATCTCGAAGCGCGCGTTCGGGCCGTTCAGCGGCTTGCCCTGCTCGCGGGAGAGCAGCTCAGCGAGAGCCTCCGCGTTCACGTCGATGGTGTCCGCGGCGCGCAGGAGGATCTCCGTGCGGGCTTCGTGGCCGAGCGCCTCCCACGCGGGCTGTGCTGCGCGGGCGCGCGCGATCGCGGCGTCCAAATCGTCGACGCTCGCCTCTGGGGCACGGCCGATCTCGACTCCGGTGGCGGGATCGTGGATCGGGCGACCCGATCCTTCCGGCGCGCTGACGCGGGCGAGCAGTTCGGTGTAATCCGACATCGGGTCTCCTCCAGTGGAACGGTCCTCGCCCCAGTCTCCGACCGGGAGGGCCGGAGACGCTTGACCGTGCACGCACGGCCGATGACGAGCGGTGCAGAGCTGTCGGGCGCGGGTGCCGGAGAGGTGGACAGCCTCGTTCTCTGGCAGCCCCGCAGGGCGGGGTGATACGATCCGCATCACGGATCGTATACAAAGTCGTCCCCGGTCCGCAGTGAGGTCGATCGTGCTCATCGCCCAGCAGCAGGCTCCCCAGTCGTCGCACCAGCCGGCGCAACCGTCGCAACCGTCGCCGTCGCGCTCAGAGAGTCGAGTGGCGTCCAGTGCCATGCGCGACTTCAGCGCGTTCCGCACCGCGGTCTCCGAATCGTTCGTGCCACTGCACGTGACCAGCGACCGGCCCGACCCGTTCTGGGGCCGCATCCGGATGGCCACCGCCGACACCGTGCACGTCTCGGAGGTGAGCGCCTCCCAGCACGTCGTCGAACGGACCCCCGAGCTCATCGCGCGATCCGACCGCGACTACTACAAGCTCAGCATGATGCTCTCGGGCACCGGGCTGCTCATCCAGGACAACCGGGAGGCGTTCCTGCGCCCCGGCGACCTCGCCGTCTACGACACGCACCGGCCGTACTCGCTCGTCTTCGACGACGACTTCCGCACCATGGTCGTGATGTTCCCGAAGCACCTCATCGACCTCCCGCGCGAGCTCGTCGCACAGCTGACCGCCGTGCGCTTCGATGGACGCTCGGGCGTCGGCGGCATCATCGTGCCGTTCCTCGCCCAGCTGGTCGGCAACCTCGACCAGCTCTCCGGGCCGACCGGCACCCGGCTCGCGCACAGCGCGCTCGACCTGGTGACCACGCTCTTCGCCGACGAGCTCGACGCCCGCACGGAGACGATCGACCCGCACCGCGCGCTGATGCAGCGCATCCGGATGTACATCGACGCGAACCTCGCCTCGACCGATCTGGGGCCGACCCAGATCGCGGCCGCGCACTTCATCTCCACCCGGCACCTGCAGGGCCTGTTCCAGGAGCAGAGCACGACGGTCTCGGCGTGGATCCGCACTCGTCGGCTCGAGCGGTGCCGACGCGACCTCGTCGACCCGCTGCACGCCGACCAGTCGGTCGCATCCATCGCGTCGCGGTGGGGGTTCGTGGATGCGGCGCACTTCAGCCGGGTGTTCAAGGCGGCGTACTCCGAGTCGCCGTCGGACGTGCGGGCCGCGGCGCGCGCCTGAGCGGGGCCGGCCGGCACACGCGGAACGGGGCGCCCTCCGTGGAGAGCGCCCCGTTGCCGTGTCGCGTCGTGCCGGTCAGCCGGCTCAGTCGTCCTCGGCGCCGAGCTCGGGAGCTCCAGCCTCCTCGGTCCCATGGCCGATCTGCGCGTAGACCTTCGGGTTGCGGCGCTTCAGTGCCATCCCCCAGAACACCCCGATGATGCCAGGGACGATCACGATCGCCGGGAGGATGAAGGTCGTCGCGCTCGGCGGCGCCGTGGGGTCGCTTGTGAGCAGCGTGTTGAAGTAGACCAGGATCAGCACGAAGACGACGGTCAGGGCGACGCCCGACACCACCGGTGCGATGATGCGCTGCCAGGGGCCGAGCCCGCGCCCGTCGCGCCGGAAGAACCCGATCACCGAGAACGACACGATCGCCATGAGGAGCACCAGCCCGAGCGCACCGCTGTTGGTCAGCCACGAGAAGAGGGTGAGCACCGGGAACAGTGTGGCCGGCGCCCCCTCCGGCGGCGTCCATCCCGTGCCCGCGATGGCGAACGCCACGATGACGACGGCGGCGAGGATGGTCTGCGTGACGGACCCGGCCCAGGGTGCGCCGCTGTGCGCACGGATGCGCGACAGCCAGTTCGGCAGCACGCCCTCGCGTCCCAGCGAGAAGAAGTACCGGGCGACGGCGTTGTGGAAGCTGACGAGGGAGGCGAACAGGCTCGTGATGAAGAGCAGCTGCGCGATGTCGCTGACGATCACGCCGACGTGCGAGGACAGGAAGTTGAAGATGAGGTCGGGGCCCTGTTCCGTGGAGGCCCTGATGACGGCGCTGGGACCAGTGCCGACGGTCATCGCCCAGGAGGAGAGCGCGTAGAAGATCGCGATGACGGCGACCGCCGTATAGGTCGCGCGGGCGACCGTGCGCTTCGGATCCTTCGACTCCTCGCCGTAGATCGCCGCCGACTCGAAGCCCATGAACGCGGCGATGCCGAAGGCGAACACGGCGCCGATGCCCGGCACGAAGAGCGAGGACGGGCTGAGCGCCTCGGGGCTGACGCCCTCCGGCGCGACGATGAACGAGACGATGTCGTAGACGATCACGACCACGAACTCGAGCGCGACCAGCACGCCGAGCACCTTGGCCGAGAGGTCGACGCGGTTGACGCCGAGTACCGCGATGAGGGCGATGCACACGAGCACCGGGATCCACCACGGCACGTCCCAGCCGAACTTGCTCGACAGGAGGGAGGAGACCTGGAAGCCGAACATCCCGTACACGCCGATCTGCATCGCGTTGTACGAGATGAGGGCGACGATCGAGACACCGACGCCGCCGGGCCGGCCGAGGCCTTGCGCGACGTACGAGTAGAACGCGCCCGCATTGGTCACGAACCGGCTCATCGCCGCGTAGCCGACGGCGAAGACGGTGAGCGTGACGCCCAGGATGAGGAACGACAGGGGGACGCCGAGCACGCCGGTGACGGCGAACGTCGTGGTGACGCCTCCCGCGAGGACGGTCAGCGGCGCAGATGCCGCGACGATCATGAAGGTGACAGCGGGGACGCCCAGCCGGCGGTGGGCGGCGGTTCGCGTGCCGACGGCGGTGTCGGCGGATTGGGTGGAGGTCAACGGATTCTCCTCGATCGGTGCGCAAAGAAGGAAGAACTCGGGAATGCGCGATTGCTGACGATTGAATCGGTTGACGGCCCCGAGGGGTTGGCCTGCGACGCAGACCGGTTGTCTGAATCGGAACGTTCGGCCGGCCCCGCCTTCCTGGCCGCGGCGCCGAACCCGGATACTGAACGGACGAGCTCGACGTAAGGAACACCGATGTCCCACCAGCACACCTCCACCGTCACGGCGCCCACCGAGGTCCGCCATCCCCTCGACGCATTGACCGCGCAGGAGATCGCCGACGGCCGCGACATCCTGGTGGCGGCGGGGCTCGTTGGGGAGACCACGCGGTTCCCGTCGGTGCTGCCGGTGGAGCCGTCGAAGGAGGCGGTGGCCGCGTTCCGGGACGGGGATGCCATCGACCGCCGCATCCTCTTCGTGCTGCTCGACACCGCGACCGGCGCGTCGGCCGAGGCCATCGTGTCCGTCACCACCCGCGAGCTGGTCGATCACCGCCCGCTGGGCACGGCCGAGGCGCCCTACGGCCAGCCGCAGTACCTCTTCGAGGAGTACGCGCGCGCCGAGGAGATCGCGAAGGCCTCGCCGGAATGGCAGGCGGCCATGGTCCGGCGCGGGCTCGGAGACCGGATCGAGCTGGCCTTCTGCGCGCCGCTCGCGCCCGGCTTCCACAACCGCGCCGAGGAGACCGGCCGCCGCGTCATCCGGTCCCTGACCTTCCTGCGCTCCACGCCGACCGATTCGCCGTGGTCGCATCCGGTCGAGGGGCTGATCGTGCACATCGACCTCACGACCGGAGCGGTCCTGCGCGTCGAGGACGACGGCGACGTGCCGGTGCCCGAGCTCGACGGCAACTACGACGCCGCCACGATCGGCGCGGCCCGCACCTCCCTCAAGCCCATCGAGATCACCCAGCCCGAGGGGCCGAGCTTCCGCGTCGACGGCCAGCACGTGGAGTGGGAGAACTGGAAGCTGCGCGTCGGCTTCAACGCCCGCGAGGGGTTGGTGCTGAGCCAGGTGACCTTCCGCGACGGCGACGAGGACCGCTCGGTGCTCTACCGCGGGTCCGTGCCCGAGATGGTCGTGCCCTACGGCGACACCACCTCCACCCGCTTCTGGATCAGCTACTTCGATGCGGGCGAGTACCTACTCGGCAAGAACGCGAACACGTTGACCCTCGGCTGCGACTGCCTCGGCGTCATCCACTACTTCGACGGTGTCGTGGCCGACGACCGCGGCAACCCCGTGACGATCCCGCAGGTCGTGTGCATGCACGAGGAGGACTACGGCATCCTCTGGAAGCACACCGACCTCGACGGCAAGACCGAGGTGCGCCGCTCCCGCCGGCTCGTCATCTCGTACTTCTCGACCATCGGAAACTACGACTACGGGTTCTTCTGGTACCTCTATCTCGACGGCACGATCCAGGTGGAGGCCAAGGCCACCGGCATCGTGTTCGCAGGTGCGGGCGTGCCCGGGTCGACCGACCCGCACGCGCCCGAGATCGCGCCCGGCCTGTTCGCGCCCGTGCACCAGCACCTGTTCTGCGCGCGCCTGGATGTCGCCATCGACGGCGCTCGCAACTCGCTCTCGGAGATCGACGCGGTCGGCATCCCGATGGGTCCCGACAACCCGCACGGCAACGCGTTCACGTGGACGAACACGCCGCTCGCCAGCGAGTCGGAGGCGCAGCGGCTCGCCGACCCCTCCCGGGCGCGGGTGTGGGAGGTGCGGAGCGCGGACCGGCGCAACGCCGTCGGCGCCCCGACGGCCTACCACCTGCTGCCGCAGCCGAGCGCGACGCTGCTCGCACAGCCCGAGTCGACCGTGTGGGGGCGCGCGACCTTCGCGACCAAGCACCTCTGGGCGACGCCGTTCGACCCGGCCGAGCGGTTCCCGGCCGGCGACTACCCGAACGCGCACGCCGGCGGCGCCGGGCTGCCCGCGTGGACGGCGGCGGACCGCTCGCTCGAGGAAACCGACCTGGTGCTCTGGCACGTCTTCGGGCCGACGCACATCCCGCGCCCCGAGGACTGGCCGATCATGCCTGTCGACTACTCGGGCTTCCACTTCAAGCCCTACGGCTTCCTCGACCGCAACCCGGCGCTCGATCTGCCGGACGGCGCGGCCGGCGGTACGAGCTGCTGCGCGGGCGGGGAGTGCAGCTGCGAGCACTGAGGCGGTGACGGGTCGGCGGGGCGTCCCGTCGACGCCGTCCGGCCTCGTCCGTCAGCGCGGGAGCAGCATCCCGGCGGCCATGATCGTCAGCGCGCCCGCGGCGACCACGGGAAGGGCGCCGCGCGCGAAGCCGACCCGGCGCGCGTGACGCACCGCCAGCAGCGGGCAGAGGGCGGCCAGCACCGCGACGGTGACCGGGAGGATGAGCGCGAGCCCGTCGGCGTGACCCGCGTGGGCCGCGGCCGTCGTCGACTCCGCCCTCCCGTGCGTGTGGAACAGGTCGAGGACCACCATCAGGGCCATGGCGAACGGTTCCACGGCGAGGTGGGAGGATGTGCCGGTCCGCGTGCCGCGTGCGCGTCGTGCCGCTGCCGCGCATCCCACGGCCACCGCGACCAGCGCGGCCGCCCACGCGAGCGGAGGCACCACCGGGAAACCCGCCCACATCGCGGCCGTCGCCAGGAGGGACAACACGGCGACGGCCGTCGGCAGCGCGAGGGCCGGAGCCGGAGTGCGGGCCGCGCGCGCCGGAGCGGTGGTCATGCTGCGACGCTACGGGAGTGGCCGCGTGCACGTCTTTCCCGGGCGCGCACGGTGGTTGAGCGTGGCGGAACGGTGTCGCGGGTGAAATCGCACAACACGTGAATACCGGGGCGGGAACCGGTTTGGAGATCGGACACAACGATTGCGCGAGATCGTTGGCCGGTGGCTACTCTGGCTCGGTGCACATGATCTTCCGGACGATGCTCCACTTCTGGCTCTCCCGCTTCGGACCGCGGCTCGGACACTGGGATGTGGCCCGCACGACGTTCCGGGTGATGCCGACCGACCTCGACATCCTGAAGCACATGAACAACGGGGTGTACCTGTCGATCGCCGACATCGGCCGCTTCGACCTGCTCAGCCGCAACGGAGTGTGGGCGGTCTTCAAGAAGCGCGGGTGGTACCCGGTGGTGGCGTCGGAGACGATCTCGTTCCGCAAGTCGCTGGAGCTCTGGCAGCCGTTCGTGGTCGAGTCGCGCATCCTCGGCTTCGACGAGAAGGCCGTCTACGTGGAGCAGCGGTTCACGGTGGACGGCGAGATCTACACGCAGGCGTTCATCCGCGGCCGCTTCCTCAAGCGCGGTGGCGGCATCGTGACGATCGACGAGCTGCTGGAGGCCGTGGGCCCGGCGCCGAGCGATGTGGCCGTGCCCCAGTGGCTGCTCGAGTGGGGTGCGGATGCGGCGCTGCCGTCGACCCGTGCGGCCGCGCCCAGCGTCTGGAACGAGTGACGCCGAGCGCGGCCGGGCGCAGCCGCTAGTGAGGCTCGCCGCTAGGCGGGGCCGAACGGGAAGACGCGCTCCGGGTCCCACTGGGTCCGGGTCTCGGCGAGCCGGTCCGCGATCTCCCGCGGCCACATGCGATCGAACTCGGTCGGGTCGTTCAGATCGGTCGCCCAGTTGATGTTCGTCACCGGTGAGACGCGGTCGCCGAGCACGGCGGCGATCGCCTCCGCGTGAGCGGGCGCGGCTTCGGCGAAGGTCGCCGGGTCGGCCGCGATCGAGCTGAACGTGTGGGTGCTCGCCCGGCCGCCGACCGCCGTGCCGTCCGCCGGGTCGCGGTGGGTCGCACCGCCGAGCTGGCGCACCTCGACCGCGAGGAACGGCGACTCCGCACGCGGGCCGATCAGCGGCAGCAGCGCCTCCGCCAGCTCCCGATCGAACGAGTCGAGCATGTGCCCGCGGATCCAGCTCGGGCCGCCCACCTCGGGGTCGTTGTGGATGGTCGCCACCGCCGTCGTGGGCATCTCGGCGACGAAGTCGAGGTAGACGGGAGCCGCGGCGCGCATCGGCGCGAAGAGGCGCTCACCCTCCTCGGCGTCGCCGGGATACGCGAACCGCACGTTCAGGAGGGACCGCCCGCGGAGGGGCGGCGGCGGACCCTCCACGTCCGGGATGCGCAGGAACGCCACGGACGTGGTCGCCTCCTCGGCGAGGCCGGCCGCCCAGTCGGCCCAGGCGCGGAAGGCCTCCTCGATCGCGTCGCCCTCGAAGAAGACGCTGCCGCCGTACAGGCTGGAGAGCGGGACGAGCTCGAGCGTCATCTCGGTGACGACGCCGAGTCCGCCTTTGCCGCCGCGCAGGGCCCAGAAGAGTTCGGGATGGGTGGTGTCGTCGGCGGTCACGAGCTCGCCGTCGGCGGTCACGAGACGGAACCCCCGCACCCAGTCGGCGGTGAAGCCGTGACTGCGGGCGAGCGGGCCGAGGCCGCCGCCGAGCGTGTACCCGACCGCTCCGACGCTGGTCGACGAGCCGGTGACCGGCGCGAGCCCGTGCTCGGCGGTCGCGGCGATGACGGGTGCCCAACGGAGGCCGGCGCCGATCCGTGCGCAGCGGGAGGCGGCATCCACGTCGAGCAGGTCGAGGTCGCGGGTGATCAGCAGCAGGCCGCCGGAAATCGGAGCCTCTGACCCGTGGCCGGTCGCCTGGATGCGCAGCGGCAGACCGTTCGCGCGGGCGAAGCGCACGGCCTGCACCACGTCGCCTTCGTCGCGGGCGGCGACGAGGATGTCGGGGTCGTGACGGATGGTCGGGTTGAAGCACGTGGCTTCGGCGGCGAGGCCGTCGTCGCCGCGGAGGAGGACGGTGCCGCGGACGGATTCACGCAGCTGCGCGACGAGTTCGTCGTCGAGTTCGATTCCCATGGCGCCGAATGTAGGGGAGTCCACCGACACGCGGGAAGGGGCCTGGGGCGCTCATCCGCTGTCAGGAGGCTGACGTAGCATGTGCCGCATGACCGCCGTGCTGCCCGCCGCCTCCGGGTCGCACGCCCTCCCCGACGCGGAGACCGTCTACCGGCCCGCTGTCGCGATCGACGTGCCGGCCACGCTCGGCCTCCTCGGGCGCGGGCCCTACGACCCGACCACCCAGTGGGACCTCGGGGGCGTCTGGCGCACCTGGCGCACGCCTCACGGCCCGGCGACACTGCGCATTCATCGGCCGGCGCGGGACGGCTCGATCCGGGCGACGGCGTGGGGGCCGGGTGCCGCGTGGGCTGTCGACGCCGTGCCGGCGCTGCTCGGCCGCGACGACGACTGGAGCGGGCTCGACGTGAGCGGGCATCCACTGCTGCGCGGAAGCCTGCACCGTAATCCGGGCCTGCGGCTCGCCCGCACGGGACGCCTCCTGGAGGCACTCCTGCCGGCGATCATCGAGCAGCGGGTGACGAGCCTGGAGGCCTACCGCTCGTGGGCGCGTCTGCTCCGCTGGTACGGCGAGCCCGCACCGGGACCGGCTCCCGAGGGGATGCGCGTGGTGCCGACGATCGAGCAGTGGCGTGGCATCCCCTCCTGGGACTGGCATCGGGCGGGCGTCGACCCGCGGCGGGCGCGTGCAGTCCAAGCGGTGCTCGTCGTGGCCACCTCGCTCGAACGCGCGGCCGAGCGGGCGGAGACGCTGGCCGCGGCGGCCGACGCGCTGCGGACGGTGCCGGGCGTCGGACAGTGGACCGCCGCCGAGACCCTGCAGCGGTCGCACGCGCATCCCGATCTCGTGAGCGTCGGCGACTACCACCTGGCTCACTACGTCGGCGAAGCCCTCATCGGGCGCCGCGTGGATGACGACGGGATGCTCGAACTGCTGGAACCCTGGGCCGGGCACCGGCAGCGCGTGGTGCGGCTGATCCTCGCGAGCGGATTCCGGTTCGAACGTCGCGGGCCGCGGATGACCGTGCAGGATCACCGCTGGCACTGAGCCGTCAGCGAGGCGGGTTCTTCGGTGGCTGCCTGGTCAGCCGGTCGTGCCGTTGCGCAGGGCCTCGGCGTGCTCGACCTTCAGATCGTGGTCGAGCTCACGGCACAGCGTCTTGTAGTGGTCGAGGAAGTCGGGGTAGTACTCGTCCCAGACGGGCAGCGGCTTGCCGTCGTGCGCCGCGATCATCCGGTCGAGGTAGTAGTCCCAGCCCACCCCGTAATCCGCGCCCTCCGCGACGGTGTGCAGGAGGTCGCCGAAGGTGATCGTGGTGTGGCCGCTCGACTCCGTCAGGTGTACGAACATCCGGCGCGCCGGGGCGGTGCCGACGTCGACGTGCAGCCGGTGCGGGGCGTCGCAGAGCCGGATGGTCACGTTCTCCCACTCGGCGCCGTCGCCCTCCGCGTTCATCCGGAACTTCACGGCCCCGGTGGAGGGGGTGCCGGTGAACTCGCCGATCCATCGGCTGAGGTACGCGGACCTGCTGAAGTAGGCCCAGACCTCCTCGATCGGCGCGTGGACGATGCGGTCGAGCACCACATAGACCCCGTCGTCCTTGCGGACCAGTCTTCCCGTCGGCTGCGGTGTCATGATGACCTCCCATTGAGTCCGACCCTCGTGTCCCTCACCATAGTCACCGCCCGGGCATCGCGGCAGTGGTGGCGCTGGGCGGGTGATGGGTGGTGGGTGCGAGTCCTCTCAGCCCGCGCACGTGCCGCTCTCAGCCCTCCAGCACGGCCATCGCGGCGTTGTGCCCACCGAGCCCGCTGACCGCTCCGCCTCGGCGCGCGCCCGAGCCGCAGAGGAGGATGCGGGGGTGCTGCGTCGCGACCCCCCAGCGCTGTGCCGGCGTGCCGAGGGGTTCGTCGTCCTCGGCGAACGGCCACGACAGCGGTCCGTGGAAGATGTTGCCGCCGGGCATGTTGAGGGCGCGTTCGAGGTCGCGGGTGGTCTTGGTCTCGATGCAGGGATTGCCGTCGCCGTCGGTGAGCAGGAGGCTCTCGATCGGCTCGGCGAGCACGGAGTCGAGCGAGGCGAGCACGGCATCCTGCAGGCGCTGGCGTGTGGCGTCGTTGTTCTCGTCGGTCAGCCAGCGGTCGGGGGTGTGGAGGCCGAACACCGTGATGGTCTGCGCGCCGCTCTCCGCCAGCTCGGGATCGAGGATGCTGGGATCGGCGAGAGTGTGGCAGTAGATCTCGCAGGGCAGGAATTCCGGCATGACGCCGCGCAGCATTCCGGCGTGTGCGGCCTCGAGCTGCGTGTAGGTCTCGTTGATGTGGAACGTGCCGCCGAAGGCCGCCTGCGGGTCGAGCGACTCGTCGCGGAGCCGGGGGAGGCGGCTCAGCAGGAGGTTGACTTTGACCTGTGCGCCCTCGGCGCGCGGGCGGGCCGGGGTATCGGTGTCGGTGCGGGCACCGGAGTCGCCGTCCGCGTCGAGCAGGCGGTCGAGGACCTCCGGCGCGACGTTCACGAGGACGTGCTCGCCCTCGACATGACGCTCGTGGCCGTTGCGCAGGTAGGACACCGAACCGTCCGGATGGATGGCCGTGACCTCGGCGCCGGTGACGATGCGCGCGCCGGCCTCGCGAGCGACGCGGGCGAGCTCGCCGGTGACGGCGCCCATCCCGCCGATCGGAACATCCCACTCGCCCGTGCCCTGGCCGATGACGTGGTAGAGGAAGCAGCGGTTCTGATCGAGCGACGCGTCGGAGACGCTGGCGAACGTGCCGATGAGTGCGTCGGTCGCGGCGACGCCCCGGACGAGATCGCTCTGCAGGCGCGACTCGATGAAACCGCCGATGGGCTGCTCGATCAGGGCGTCCCAGAGCTCGTCGTCACCGACCAGGCCGCGGGCCTCCGAGCGGGTCAGGAGGGGCTCGGTCACCGTCGGCCAGAGGGCGCGCGCGACCTCTCCCGTCGACTCGTAGAAGGCGGTGAAGGCCTCGGCGTCCGCCGCTGCGCCGACGCGCGCGAAGGACGCCGCCGTCGCCTCCTGGTCGGTGTTGTCGATGAGTAGGCCGGCGCCCGTGGGGTCTCCCGGGACAGGCGTGTACGACGAGTACCGGCGGCGGGCGAGCCGGATGTCGAGCCCCAGGTCGTCGATGATGCGCTGGGGGAGGAGGCTCACGAGGTAGGAGTAGCGCGAGAGTCGCGCCTCCACCCCGGGGAACGCCTGCGCGCTGACCGCTGCACCGCCGACGTCGTCGAGGCGCTCGAGCAGGATCACGCTCTTGCCGGCCTTCGCGAGATAGGCCGCGGCGGTGAGCCCGTTGTGGCCGCCGCCGACGATCACGACGTCGTGCGTCGCGGCGGGGGAGGAGGGTGCGCTGTCCGTCATGCAAGAGAGCCTAGGCGACGCCCACGGCGAGACGAATGCTCTCCACAACGGTCGCTCCGGCTGCGACTTCTCCACATGTTCGAGCGCCGCCAGCGTCCGCGCGGCCGGGGTCGTTACAGTCGTGATCATGGTGGATGACACGGACGGCGCCCCGCAGCGCCCTGCTCAGCTGGCCCACGAGGCCGTCGAGCTGGTGCGCGTCTGGCTGACCGAGAGTGCCCGCGCGAGCGACGGCTCCCGGCAGGACCCGGCGGCCGAACGCCTCGCCGGCGTGCTCCGCGACCCGGACGGCCTCGATTTCGCGGTCGGGTTCGTGGACGGCGTCGCCCGCCCGCAGGACCTCTTCGTGGCGGGCTACAACCTGCAACGGGTCGCCAAGCGCATCCCGCGCTTCCTCCCCTGGTACATGCGGCTGGCGATCTGGCTCGGTGGCGTCTTCGGTCCGGTGGTGCCCTGGATCGTCATCCCCATCGCCCGGCGGGTGCTCCGACGCATGGTCGGCCACCTCGTCGTCGACGCGACGCCGCAGAAGCTCGGACCGGCCATCGCGCACCTCCGCACTCCCGCCGACCCGCAGGGCCACGGCGCCCGGCTCAACCTGAACCTGCTCGGCGAGGCGGTGCTCGGCGAGGCGGAGGCCGCACGCCGTCTGGAGGGTACGCGGGCGCTCCTGGCCAGGGACGACGTCGACTACGTGTCGATCAAGGTCTCCTCGATCGCGTCGCAGCTGTCGATGTGGGCGTTCGACGAGACCGTGCAGCGCGTGGTCGAACGGCTCACCCCGCTCTACGAGCTCGCCGCGACCTCCCCCACCCCCAAATTCATCAACCTCGACATGGAGGAGTACCGCGACCTCGACCTCACCGTCGCGGTCTTCACCGGCATCCTCGGCAAGCCGCAGTTCAGAGGACTCGAGGCGGGGATCGTGCTGCAGGCGTACCTGCCCGACGCTCTCGACGCCCTGCAGACGCTCACCGAGTGGGCCGCGGAGCGACGCGTGCAGGGCGGAGCCCCCATCAAGGTCCGCGTCGTCAAGGGAGCGAACCTCGCCATGGAGCACGTGGACGCCGCGATTCACGGCTGGCCGCTCGCGACCTATGGCAGCAAGCTCGAGACCGACGCCAACTACAAGCGCGTGCTGGACTGGGCGCTGACGCCCGAGCACACGGACGCGGTGAAGATCGGCGTCGCCGGCCACAACCTCTTCGATGTGGCGTACGCGTGGCTTCTCGCTTCACGACGGGGCGTGACAGAGCGGATCGACTTCGAGATGCTGCTCGGGATGGCGACAGCGCAGGCGGACGCGGTCAAGCGGACTGTTGGCGGCCTCCTGCTTTACACCCCCGTCGTCGACCCGGGCGAGTTCGACGTGGCGATCTCGTACCTCATCCGCCGGCTGGAGGAGAACGCGAGCCAGGAGAACTTCATGTCCGCGGTCTTCGAGCTGGACTCGGACCAGGCGCTGTTCGACCGGGAGAAGGAGCGCTTCCTCGCCTCGGTGGCGGCCCTCGAGGCCGACGCGCTCCCGCGGGGCGCCGCGCCCGTGCCGCATCGTCAGCAGGACCGGACCCGCGAGTGGGAGGAGGCGACCGCTCCGTCGTTCACGCGGCCGCCCGCAGTGCTTCCCGCCGGCCAGGGCGACGAAGGACTCACGAGCGTGGTCCTGGGTCTGTCGCGCGGATCCGCGGGCGACGGCCTGTTCGACGTCGAGGATCCCGCGCTCCCGTCGGCGGAAGCGGCGGCGTCGTCCGACTCGACGGCTGCGCCCGCTGCGTCGCCTCCCGTCGCGGCGAGGACGGCGGCCGCCGCCTTCCGCAACGCGCCGGACACCGACCCATCGATCGCCGCGAACCGCAGCTGGGGGCGTCGCATCCTCTCCCGGTCCACCTCCTCCGACCTCGGCTCCGCGACCATCGCGGCCGCCGCCGTGACGGACGCCACCCGGCTCGAGACGATCCTCCGGCAGACCGTCACCGCAGGCACCGCGTGGGGGGCGCGCAGCGGATACGACCGCGCCGCGGTGCTCGACCGTGCCGGGCACGCGCTGGAGGCCAACCGCGACCGCCTCATCGAGGTGATGGCCGCCGAGACGGGCAAGACCATCGCAGAGGCCGACCCGGAGGTGAGCGAGGCCGTCGACTTCGCCCACTACTACGCGGCGCTCGCGCGCGACCTCGACCGCGTGCAGGGCGCGCGATTCGTCCCCTCCGCGCTCACCGTGGTCACGCCGCCGTGGAACTTCCCCGTCGCCATCCCGGCAGGATCCGTGCTCTCCGCGCTCGCCGCGGGCAGCGCCGTGATCATCAAGCCGGCACCGCAGGCCAAGCGCTGTGCAGCGGTGCTCGTCGAGGCGCTGTGGGAGGCCGGAATCCCGCGAGAACTCCTCGCGCTCGCCGATGTGCCGGAGAACGAACTCGGCCGCTCGCTGATCGCCGACCCACGGGTCGGTCGCGTCATCCTCACCGGCTCGTACGAGACGGCGACGCTCTTCCGCTCGTGGCGGCCCGACCTCCCCCTCCTGGCGGAGACCAGCGGCAAGAACACCATCATCGTGACCCCGAGCGCCGACTACGACCTCGCCGTCTCCGACATCGTGAAGAGCGCGTTCGGCCACGCCGGGCAGAAATGCTCCGCGGCGAGCATCGTCATCCTGGTCGGCTCGGTCGCGCGCTCGGAGCGGTTCCGGCGCCAGCTGATCGACGCCACCACGAGCCTGCGCGTCGGCTATCCGTCCGATCCGACCAGCCAGATGGGCCCGTTGATCGAACCGGCCGCAGGAAAGCTCCTGCACGCCCTCACCACGCTCGGATCGGACGAGGAGTGGCTCGTGGAACCGAAGCGGCTGGACGACACCGGCCGTCTCTGGTCCCCGGGCATCCGCACCGGGGTCCAGCCCGGCTCCTACTTCCACCTCACCGAGTTCTTCGGCCCGGTGCTCGGGATCATGACCGCCCGGACTCTCGACGAGGCGGTGCGGTACCAGAACGCCGTCGAGTACGGCCTGACGGCCGGGCTCCACTCCCTCGACTCGAATGAGCTGGCGGAGTGGCTGGAGACCGTCGAGGCGGGCAACCTCTACGTCAACCGCGGCATCACCGGCGCGATCGTGCGGCGGCAACCGTTCGGCGGCTGGAAGCGTTCCTCCGTCGGGGCCGGCACGAAGGCGGGCGGTCCCAACTACCTCCTCGGACTCGGCGGATGGGTCCCCGAGGCGGGGCGATCCAGCGCCAGCCTGCATCTCCGCGGCCTCGAGGACCGCGTGTCGGATCTGATCGAGTCCGGGCAGTCGTCGATGGACTACGCCGCGTTCGACCTCGTCCGGCGCTCGGCGCTCAGCGACGCGATCGCCGTCGCCACCGAGTACCGCCAGGTGAAGGACGTGTTCGCGCTCGGGGTGGAGCGCAACCTCTTCCGCTACCGTCCCGTCCCCGTGACCATCCGGCTCTCGGAGGGGAGCACACTCGCGGAACTGCTGCGCATCATCGCGGCGGGGACGATCGCGCGCTCGCCGTTCGCGGTGAGCACCGCGCTCAAACTGCCCCGTGCGACGCACCACCTCCTCCGCGAACGCGAGATCGAGGTCACAGTGGAGGACGACGCCCAGTGGCTGGCGCGACTGCGCGGCGGTATGGCGGGCGTACACCGCATCCGGCTCATCGGGGGCGACCCGGTGGCCCTCGCCAACGCTCTCGGCGGCGCACCTGACATCGCCGTATACTCCGGGGCCGTGACGCCGTCGGGGCGGGTGGAGGTGCTCCCGTTCCTGCACGAGCAGGCGATCTCGATCACGAACCACCGCTTCGGCAACCCGACCTGGCTCTCCGACGAGGTGATCCGGACCGCGAGCGTAGGCTGAAGGCATGACGACCCCCGCCTCCGTCCCGTCCGCCGTGCCGTCTCTCGCCCTCAACTCGGGCGGCTCCATCCCGCAGCTCGGACTCGGCACCTGGCCGCTCGACGACGCCGAGGTCGAGAAGGCCATCGTCGCGGCAGCGGAGCTGGGCTACCGCCACGTCGACACCGCGGTCAAGTACGGCAACGAGATCGGCGTGGGCCGGGGCGTCGCCGCGAGCGGTGTCGCCCGCGAAGACTGGTTCGTCACCACCAAGCTCGACGGCGAGTACCAGGGACAGGACCGAGCCGTCGCCGGCCTCGACGCGAGTCTCGAGCGACTGGGGCTGGACTACGTGGACCTGCTCCTGATCCACTGGCCGCTGCCCGCACGCGGCGAGTTCGTCTCCACCTGGGAGACCTTCATCCGTCTCCGCGAGGCAGGGAAGGCCCGCGCGATCGGCGTCTCGAACTTCAAGCCGGCGCACCTCGACAAACTCATCACCGCCACGGGCGTCGTCCCCGCCGTCAACCAGATCCAGCTCAGCCCGGCGATCACCCGCCGAGAGCAGCGCGCATACGACACCGAGCATGGCATCCTGACCGAGTCGTGGAGCCCCCTGGGTGGCGGCTCGGGCGACCTGCTCTCCTCCCGCGTGCTCGCCCGCGTGGCCGAGAAGCACGACCGCACGCCCGGTCAGATCGTCCTGCGGTGGCACATCCAGAACGGCCTCGTCGTCATCCCGAAGTCGGCCAACCCGCAGCGGATGGCCGACAACCTCGCGGCGTTCGGCTTCGAGCTGGACGCAGACGACCTCGCCGCCATCGACACCCTCGACGAAGGCCCCGACGCCGGAGTCGACTCAGACCGCAGCGGTCACTGATCCGCCGGCCGCACGAGCGGCAGCGACACCGCGACGACCAGCCCGTTCGGTCGCCCGTTGGCGAGGACGACCTCGCCGCCCGCCGCCCCGGCCAGAGCCGCGACGATCGCCAGCCCGAGGCCGCCCCCGGCGCCCGACGTCGACGTTCGCGCCCCGTCGGCACGCGTGAAACGGTCGAGCGCGACCGGGATGAAGTCCTCCGGCATCCCGGGACCGGTGTCGCGCACCGTGAGCACGACGCGTTCGGCGTCGACGGTGATCTCCGCCGTCACCGTCGCATCCCCGTGCCCGGGCACCGAACGGATCGCGGTGATCGCGTTGCCCAGGAGGTTGTCCAGGATGCGGCCGACATCGGTCGGGCTCAGCGCGATGCGGGCGTCCGCGGCCGGCCTGCGCCGAGGGTCGTACTCGAAGTCGACCGAGATGCTGCCCGCGTCGTCGTCACCGCTGGCGAGGAGACGAGCCCGATCGATCGCGTCCGTGAGTTCGTCGACGAAGGTGCGCCAGTCGATGCGACCGCTCGTCGGGCCGGCCTCGATGCGGGACAGCTCCAACAGGTTGTTGGCCAGCTGACCGAGGCGCAGTGCGGTGGCGTGCGAGGAGCGGATGTCGTGGAG
This sequence comes from Leifsonia naganoensis, assembly GCF_013410615.1. Lineage (NCBI taxonomy): Bacteria > Bacillati > Actinomycetota > Actinomycetes > Micrococcales > Microbacteriaceae > Leifsonia > Leifsonia naganoensis. The sequence goes on along the minus strand of NZ_JACCHJ010000001.1, from coordinate 1,541,905 downwards.
AAGTGCGGTCGGGTCGCCCGCATCGAGCTCGGCGAGTTCCAGCTGTCCGCGCAGCACGGCCAGGGGCGTGCGCAGCTCATGGCTGGCGTCGGAGACCATCTGGCGTTCACGGTCGGCGGAGGCGCGCAGCCGGCGGATGAGGTCGTTGAGCGTGGTGGCCAGCTCCGAGAGCTCGTCCTGCGCCGGCCCGACGGTGAGCACGCTGGTCGACGCCTCCTGGCCCGTGCGCTCCTCGCCCGCGATCAGCTCGGCCTGCTCGCGCATCCTGCTCACCGGTCGAAGGGCGGCCCGCGCCAGCAGCCAGGACGCGCCGCCGAAGCCGAGGATGAGCACGCCGGCGCCGATGAGCAGCGCGGCCGTCAGTCGGTCGAGGATGAGCGCGGTCGTCTCGTCGTTGCGCGCCGCGACGATGTGCACGACCCCTTCGGGCGTACTGACGGTCTGTGTGAGCACGAGGTACTGGTCGTCGCCGAGCTGGTACATGGTCGGCGTGCTGCCGAACGCGATCAGCTTGTCGACCTTCGGTTCCATCGCGGCGGGCAGAGTGGAGGCGAGGATCGCGCCGCTGGCATCCACGACGGCGAGCTCCTGGCCGCCGCCGGGGAGGTCGAACGGTCCCTGCGGACTGTTCTTCACCGACTCGGCGGGAGCCGCGATGTCGTTGTCGAGCAGCGTGACCGTCGCGTTGTGGAGGATCGAGGCGACGCCGATGCGGATGACGACCACCGCCGCGAGGCCGAAGAGCGAGGCGACGAGGAGGCTGCCGATGGTGATGCGCGCCGTGATCGACAGCCGTCGCAGCCACCTCACGACGTCGACGTCTCCAGCTTCTCGTCCTGCTTGCTCTCGCCCGTCGCTTTGGCGTCGAGCGCGTTCTTGGCGTCGAGCCGGTAGCCGCGGCCGCGCTCGGTGACGATCGAGAGGCCGGCCTCGGCGAGGTCGAGCTTCTTGCGCAGGTACGAGACGTACTGGTCGATGACGTTGGTGCCGATGTTCTCGGTCGTCCCCCACACGGACTCCAGGATGTCGGCGCGCGAGAGCGTCTTGTCCGGGTTGGTCGCGAAGAGGCGCAGCAGCGTGAACTCCCGGCGGCTGAGCGGCATCTCGTGTCCGTCGACGAGGGCCTGGTGCTCGTGCGAGTCGACGGTGAGCCGGCCCACGGTGACCTGGGGGCGCATCCCGGTCGGCTCGCGGCGCAGCAGAGCGCGCACGCGGGCGGCGAGCTCGGCGAAGGCGAACGGCTTCGTGAGGTAGTCGTCGGCGCCAGAGTCGAGCCCGTGGACGCGGTCCTCGATGGCGTCGCGCGCGGTGAGGAGCAGGATCGGCATCGGGTTCGCCGCCTCGCGGATGTGGCGGCACAGCTCGAAGCCGCTCATCCCGGGCAGCATCACGTCGATCGCGGCGGCCGAGTAGGCGTCGCTGCGCAGCGCGATCAGGGCATCGACACCATTGGTGACGAGGGTGACCTCGTAACCTTCGGCGGCGAGACCGCGCTGGACGAGGCCTCCCATGTCGGGGTCGTCTTCCACAACGAGCAGCTTCATGCGCCCATCGTGCCACTCTTCGCCGTGGTGGCGCTCGGTTACGTGGTCGCCGGGCGTCGCGCGGTCTGAGGATTCTCGCAGAGGACGTTCAGGATTGCTCGACCACGGATCGCAACGACTCGAGTGTCGACGCCCAGTTCGCAGACATCCGGTCGGCCTCCGCCCGGTCGGAGCAGCCGTCCTGGGTGATGGTCACGAGGGTGCGATCGCCGTCGTCGGCGAGCAGATAAGAGACCGTCTGGTAGCTCTCCGGGACGTCGGGTTTGCCGCTGAGAGGGCTGTAGTAGCTGGTCACGAGGCGCTCGCCGGGGACGATCTCGAGGATGGTCCCCTTGTCCTCGTAGGGTTTGCCCTCCCACTCGCCGCGGTACGTGATCGGCGAGCCCGCCTGCCAGTCCGTCGTGACGCGCGCGCCGTACATGTAGCGGGCGATCGTGTCGGGGTCGGTCAGTGCGTGCCAGATCGCGTCGCGACGCGCGGCGATCGGGAGGCTCGTGCGTGCTGTCTCGGTCATGCCACGAGTGTGCGCCGGCCCGCCGCCGTCGTCTTGAAGATTCGCGACGCGGTCAGGAGTTGCCGCGGTTGATCAGGCGCGACAGCACGATCGCGCTGCGTGTGTGATCGACGTTGGGGGCCAGGCGCACCTTCTCGAGGGCGGCCTCCAAGCTCGGGATGTCGCGGGAGCGGATGTGGACGATCGCGTCGGCGCTGCCCGTCACCGTGCCGGCGTCGACGACTTCTGGGACGGCGGAGAGGATCCGCAGCAGCTCCTCGGGCGAGACGGTGCCACGGCAGAAGAGCTCGACATAGGCCTCGGTGCTCATGCCGTCGATCGCGGGGTCGACCTGGATGGTGAACCCGCGGATGACGCCATCGGCCACCAGCCGGTCCACGCGGCGCTTCACGGCGGACGCGGACAGCCCGACGACCGAGCCGATGTCGCCGTATCCCGCCCGCGCGTTCTGACGGAGGAGGTCGAGGATGCTGCGATCGAGGTTGTCCACGGCGCAAGCTTAGGGTGGATCGTTGCGTGGCCGGGAGTGTTACGCGGGAATCGTGCGTGGATACGCAGGGAGTGGTCAACGACGGGCCCTCTGCGCCGATCGTGACATCTCGTTCTTTCCATGCATTCCAAATATTGAGCTGGGTATTTTTGATCGATACCTTCGAGTCATGTCTGTTGTGGGGGTGGATACCGACGACGTCGGGGCGTGCGGCAGGCGATTCGAGGGATATCCGGAATCGCCGGTCGCTGTCGCGATGTCCGGGTCCGAGAGCGTGAGTACGGCCGTGTCGGGCTTCGCCGTCGCGTGGGGGAGGGCCGATGGGCTGGTCGCGAACGACGACGGGGAATTCGTCGCGCGGCTGACCCGGGCATCGAGCCTCTTCGCGGAAGCGGAGGCGTCGATCGCCGAGCAAGGAAGGCGGTCGGGCTCGTGACGCTCGAGCTGGGGCAGACTTCGCGCCCGGAGGACCTCGTCGAGGGCGACCCGCACGCGCTCGGCGAGCAGGCGGAACGGTGGGAGGTTCAGGCGCGATCAGTTGTCGCGGCCGCCGCGGAATATCGCAAAGCCGTACCGGAAGTGTGGGAAGGGGCTGCGGCGGAGGCGTTCAGCGCTGCGCGAGAGCGGCACCTCACCCGGACGACGGCGGCGGCGACGGCCTATCGGGAGGCTGCCGCTGCACTCTCCGCGCACGCTGCGGAGATCGCTGCTGCACTCCGCGTCGCCGACCGGGCGATCGCCGAGTGGTCGCGGGGCGAGACGGCGACCGCGGCCGCCCGTCGAAAACATGACGACGAGAAGGCGCGTGCAGCGAGCACGCCGTTCGCGCTTCCGGTGCTGTCGGTCTTCGTCGATCCGGGAGTGGCGATCCGGGACAACGCCGAAGCGCTCCTGACGGATGCGCGCGCGGCGGTCTCCACGAGCGACGGTGACACCGCCCGAGTGCTGCGCACTCTCACGGGCCGGGCCTTCACGGGATCCGTGTTCGGGACGGCTCCGCTGCCCGCGGGGCTCGCCGAGGTCATGGCGTACGCCGGCGAGAAGAAGCTGCTCCGCGACCTCCGGCGCATGTCCGGCTCCGAACTCGAAGCGTATGCCGCGGCGCACCCCGAGCTGCTCGACCGCCTGCTCGATCTCGGACCGGGACACATCGCCGCCTGGTGGCGGAAGCTCGACGACGCCACCCGCTCCCGCCTCGCCCGCAGCATCCCGCGCGTCGTCGGCAATCTCGACGGCGTCGACGCCCGCACCCGCTCCGAGGTGAACGAACGGATGCTGACGAAAGACATCGCCGCCCTGGAAGACGAGCTCGAGAGGCTGCGACGAACCACGGACGGCCTCGCCCCTGGTAGTCGCGCCCTCTTCGACCGACTCATCGAGAAGGACGAGAAGCTCCTCGCCGAACTCACGGCCATCCGCCGTGCTTTCGGCGGCGGCCCCGAGGGCACCCCGCCGCACCAGCTCTATGCCTACCAACCGGGCGAGCACACCAAGGTGGCGCTGAGCACCGGCCTCATCGACGACGCCGAACACGTCAGCCTGATCGTGCCGGGCATGGGAACGACGGCGGGGGATATAGGGAGGTATGCCAAGGCTTCAGAGAATCTTTTGCGGCTCCAGAGCGCAGTTTCAGGTCTCGGAGCCTCGAAGATCGCAGTTCTGGCCTGGCTCGACTACAAGCCGCCGATGGCGCTGGATGTTTCTGGCGTACTTGGAAATGACCTTGCAGAGGCCGGAGCGGACCGACTGGTAAACACGTTGCAGGGTATGCAAGCGATCAAGGGCTGGGAGGCTCAGTCGCCTCATCTTTCGGTCGTCGCCCATTCTTATGGCACCAATGTCGCGGCGGTCGCTCTCGCACGCCCAGGGGGAGGAGCGGGCAACGTCGTGATGCTCGGATCCGCGGGCGTCTCCGGCGGAGCTCCGGTCGCCGCCGCACTCCACGTCCCCCTCGGTGAGGTCTATGCGACACAAGCTGTCGCTGATGAGTGGGCTCCGATCGGACAGGCGCTGTCGGGGCGCACCGATCCCACAGGTGCGGCGTACGGGGCTCACGTCGTCACGTCCGAAGGGACGACGATCGACGGTCGAGAGATGAAATGTGTGGACAGTCATGGGCCGTTCGGCAACGGGGCTGGACTGAGCTATCTCGACGAGTATTCCGCGGCGCAGTACGCAACCGCGAAAGCCACGATGGGGCAGGGTGCGACACTTCCTCACGACGGGGATCCTGACGATCGGTCGTGGCAGAGAACTGAGAACAGGATCGCGAAATGGGGACGTTGAGGTTGCGGGTGGTGCGCGCATTGAGCGTGGCAGCAGTGATCGCATCTGCCGGTGGATCGCCCGCCTGCACGCAGACGAAATTCGAGCAGGAGGGTCATCTGATGAAGCATGAGGAGGCGAAGGCGGAGGTCGAGAAACTGTACGAGCAGACCCTCGCGATTGTGGGTGACGGATGGGACGCGCCTTCCTCCGCATCGTGGGGAGCGTGCGGAAAGTGGAGTCTGGGAAAGGACAGGGACAGCTGGTCGCGCTTCACTCAGCGCTTCGGGCAGCTCGAGGAACCCCCGGAGGAAATCGCAGCGCGCGTGGCTGAACTCTGGAACGGACTCGGTTACGCCGTTCGAGTTGTTGCGGACGACACTCTCACACCTCCGCGGAAAGTCGTCTCGTATCCCGGTTATCTCGCGGGGACCACGTCCGACGGATTCGGGGCACTGTTCACCGTCGGTGACGGGTACGCCGACTTCAGCGCCGGAAGTCGTTGCGTCCCCTCGGATCCGGACCTCGAGGGTCAGGTCCCGTCATGACCGCGTTCAGAGTGGATCCGGAGCAGCTCGAGGAGCTGGCGGGGGAGTTGCGGCGGCGAGGGGAGCAACTCGTGGAGGGGCGCGAGGTGCTCGCGAAAGCGGCGCGCGGGGTCGCCGGCAAGTGGTCGGGCGGTGCGCGGGACGAGTTCGTCGCGGCCCACACGCGCTGGGACCAGGACCACCGGACGCGCGTGGAGGCGCTCGCCGGGGCCGCTGCAATGGCGGAGGAGTCGGCGGCGACCTATCGCGAAGTCGACCGGGCCGTCGCGGAGATGTTCGAATGAGCGCGGCCTCCCGCACGCCCCGACGCGGTGGGAGCATGTGCGCATGAGCGACACCAGTGAAGTGAAGCCGGCACCGCAGCCGGAGGACCGCGAGAGCCACGGCTTCTTCGGCCAGCCGCGCGCCCTGGCGAACATCTTCGGGGTGGAGATGTGGGAGCGGTTCTCGTTCTACGGCATGCAGGGCATCCTGCTCATCTACCTCTACTACTCGGTCGAGAAGGGCGGCCTGGGGCTCGACCAGGCGACCGCGGCGGGGATCGTCGGCGCGTACGGCGGAGCCGTCTACCTCTCGACCATCCTCGGCGCGTGGCTCGCCGACCGACTCTTCGGCTCCGAACGCATCCTGTTCTGGAGCGCGGTCGTCATCATGGCCGGACACATCGCACTGGCACTCCTGCCCGGATTCGCGGGTGTCATCGTCGGCCTGATCTTCGTCGCCGTCGGCAGCGGCGGCCTGAAAGCCAACGCGACCCGGATCGTCGGGACGCTCTACGACGAGCACGACTCCCGCCGCGACGCGGGGTTCTCGCTGTTCTACCTCGGGATCAACCTGGGCGGCTTCCTCGGACCGCTGCTCACCGGACTGCTGCAGACCACGCTCGGCTTCCACTACGGCTTCGCGCTCGCCGCGCTCGGGATGGCGATCGGCCTCATCCAGTACTCGATCGGCCGCAAACGGCTCCCGGACGAAGCACGCGCCGTACCCAACCCGCTCCCGGCGAAGCGGTACCCGCTCGTCATCGGCGTCACCGCCGCAGCCCTGGTGGTCGTGGTCGCACTCGTGCTCACCGGGGTGATCACGGCGCAGAACCTCGCGCTGGTCGTGATCGTCGTCACCATCGCGGCCGCGATCGCGTACTTCACGGTCATCCTGACGTCCCGCCTCGTCACCAAAGAGGAACGCAGCAGGATCCTGGCGTTCATCCCGCTCTTCATCACCAGTGCGGCGTTCTGGTCCCTCTACCAGCAGCAGTTCACGGTGCTGACGATCTACTCCGACGAACGCCTCGACCGGAACCTGTTCGGCTGGGACTTCCCCGTCTCGTGGGTGCAGTCCATCAACCCGATCTTCATCATCATCCTCTCCGGCGTCTTCGCTGCGATCTGGACGAAATGGGGCGACAAGCAGCCGTCCACCCCGATCAAGTTCGCCGCAGGGACGATCCTCATGGGGCTCACGTTCTGGCTGTTCCTGTTCTGGGCGGGAGGGGGCAAGAACAGCACGCCCCTCCTGGCGGTCGTCGGCATCCTCCTCGCCTTCACGATCGCCGAGCTCCTGCTCTCCCCGGTCGGCCTCTCCGCCTCCACCAAACTCGCGCCACATGCCTTCCAGGCGCAGATGGTCGCCCTCTTCTTCCTCTCCGTCGCCCTCGGGACGGCGATGGCCGGACAGCTCGCCAAGCTGTACACGCCGGCAACAGAAGGGGTCTACTTCGGCATCATCGGAGGAGTGGCGGTCGGCGTGGGTGTCGTCCTCGTGCTGCTCACCCCCTGGGTCCTGCGCATGATGAAGGGAGTGCGCTGACCGGCCACCGTCAGGGAAGCGCACAGAACGACCCGCGTCCCGCATGGGATCCGTCAGGACCAGCCCGCGGGAGGCGCTCGCCGCGTAGACCGGATGCATGACCCTCACCCGCATCATCCCCACGCTCCGCTGCAGCATCCCCGAACCCCTCGACGCCACCCGCTGGCCCGCCCACACCCACCCCACGACGACGGACGTGGTCATCGCCGGCGTCTCGCTCGTCCGCCTCGCCGACTGGTGCACCACCCCCTGCGTCCACACGGACGACGACGCAGCCGCCGTCGTCACCAGCGTCACGAACGTGGTGCGACACCCCGGCGGCGGCCTCGACATCGAACTCGACGCCGACCTGCGCACCATCGCCGCCGAGACCTCCCAAGCGCGGCTCATCGGCCGCGCCTCCCCGGCGCCGCTCTGCACCGTCCACGCCGGCCCCCGCCTCATGGACCTGCCGGCGGACCTGCACCCGAGCGACCTCGTCGCCCTCCCCGCCCACGGACCCATCACGCTGAGCAACGTCGACCCCCACCGCCACGCCCACACCGGCGAAACGACGGCCGCGCCCACCGGTCGCTGCGGCCGCTGACAGGCTCCGCCGCGCACCCCAGGCATTGGTCGAGCAAATCGGAAAGGCCGGATTCAGCAGTATCCTTGCTGAATGGAACTGCGTCAGCTCGAGCACTTCGTCACCGTCGCGGAGGAGCGGCACTTCACCCGCGCCGCCGAGCTGCTGCAGATCTCCCAATCGGGACTGTCGGCTTCCATCCGCTCCCTCGAGCAGGAACTGGGCACCTCCCTCTTCATCCGGAGCACCCGCCGCGTCGAGCTGACGACGGCCGGACAAGCCCTCCTCGCCGACTCCGTGCGCACCCTCGCGAGCGCCGCCGCCGCACGCGACGCCGTCGCGGCCGTGCGCGGACTGCAGCGCGGACGACTGACCGTCGGCGCCGAGCCGTGCCTCGGCTCCGTCGACCTGCCCGCCGAACTGGCCGCGTTCCGCACCGCCAACCCGGGCGTGGAGGTGCGCCTCCGCCAGACCGGATCGGTCGAACTCGTGGACGCGGTCGCGAACGGGCAGGTGGATGTCGCCCTCGTCGTCGACACCGGCCACACGCCCGTCGGAGTGCGCCTGCGCCGGCTCAGCACGCAAGACCTGCTCGTGCTCTGCCACCCCGACCACCGCTACTCCGGCGAGGAGAGCCTCCCGATCGAAAGCCTGCGCGGCGAGACGATGATTGGCTTCCAGGAGGGCTGGGGGGCGCAAGCCCTGACGCGGCGCGCGTTCGCGGCGGCCGGGCTGGACTACCGGCCCGCGATGGAGGTCAACGACGTGCACCCGCTGCTCGACCTGGTCGGGTACGACCTGGGAGTGGCCGTCGTCCCCGCGAGCTTCGCCCGCAAGCGCCCCGACACGCTGCGGGCCGTCCCGCTCTCGGGCGACGTCCCGAAGTGGACCGTGGCGGTCGCGGCGTCGGAGGAGCCGAGCCCGGCTGCGGCGGCGTTCCTGCGCCAGGTCAGCATCGCCTGAGCACCCTCCACCGATCGGTCGTCGACTCCGGCCGATCGGTTGATCCGGCGAGCGGGCCGCGTCGCGACGCTGGAAGCATGATTCGCACATCCATTCGCGCCGCGTTCCGTCCAATCCTCGTTCTGCTCACCGCCTTCCTCGCGGTCAGCGTGGCGATGGAGGCCGCGCTCATCGTCCAGAGCACGAGCGGCGGCGATGTCGCCATCGCCGTCTGGATCCGTTGCTCCCTCGTGCTCGGCAGTGCGGTCGTGCTGCTGCTGATCGCGCGCTCGGCCGCACGCGGCTCCCGATCGTCCTGGCTGCGGCTGGTGATCATCGCCCCGGTCGTGGTCGCGGCGGTGATCGTCATCGTCTCCATCCCCGGCTTCCTCCCCGACTGGGTGCGCATCGAGCAGGCAGCGTGCGGCGCCCTCGTGCTCCCTGCCGCGATCCTGGCCGCCCTGCCACGCACGCGTGCCCTCTTCCCGTCGGACGCGTAGGGTCGGCAGCATGGTCGATCCTCGCTGGCGGACCGTGCTCGCGGTCACGCCCTATCTGGTTGCGGGGATGCTCGCCGCCTTCGCGGTCGGGGTCGGATGGGGTCGGTGGGCGACGCTCGTGCCCGAGCTCATCCTGTGCGCAGCGTATGCGGCCTGGGTGCTCGTGCTGCGCGACCTCCCGCTTCCGTGGCGCGGACGTCCGACTGCGATCGCGACCCTCATGGTCGGCACCATCGCCATCAACCTCGCCCTGGTCCAGCTCGACAGCTGGTTCGCGTTCCTCACGATCGCGACCTTCTCCCTCGCGTACTCGCTCGTCGAGTGGCCGTGGGAGCTGGCGGCGGTCGGCGCCACGGCGGTCGTGGCGGGGCTGGCCCAGGCCTCCGGGCTCGAGCTGGGGCCGGCAGGGGTTGTCGGACGGGTGGTCGTTGTGGCGATCAACGTCATCATCATGTGCGGCCTCTCGTTCGGGCTCCGCGTCGCGCGGAAGCAGGAGGAGCGCGCAGCCACCATGCTCGAGCGGGCGAGGCTCGCCCACGAGATCCACGACACGCTTGCCCAGGGCTTCGCCGGCATCGTGATGCAGCTGCAGGCGGCCGAGCAGGCCGACGACGATGCGAGCCGCGACCGGCACACCGGTGCGGCTCTGGCCCTCGCCAGGGAGGGGCTCTCGGAGGCCAGGCGCTCGATGCACGCCCTGCGTCCGGGCGCCCTCGACGCGGCGGGCCTGGCCGATGCGATCGCGGAGGCCGCACGGCGCTGGTCGGAGCGGACGGGCATCCCGGTCGCCCTCGACGCCAGGGATGCGGCGGACCCGCTCCCGACGGACGCCGAGGTCGCTCTGCTGCGGACCGCCCAGGAGGCGTTGGCGAACGTGGAGCGCCATGCCGACGCGCGCCACGTCACCCTGACCCTGCGCCACGACGCCCGGGGCGCCCGGTTGGAGGTGCGCGACGACGGCCGCGGCTTCGACCCGGCATTCCCGCGCCGGGACGACATCGACGGCGGCTACGGACTGATCGCCATGCGGGAGCGCATCTCCGGGCTCGCTGGCACGGTCGAGATCGAGTCGAGCCCGGGGCGGGGCACGGCCGTGCGCGTCGAGGTGCCCGCATGAGCCCGGTGCGGCTGATGGTCGTCGACGACCACCCCGTCGTGCGCGACGGCATCATCGGCATGGTCTCCTCTGATCCGGGGATCGACGTCGTCGGCGAGGCGTCCGACGGTGCGGAAGCGGTCGGCCTGGCGCGCGCGCTCGAGCCGGACGTCGTGCTGATGGACCTCCGGATGCCGGGGATGGACGGCGTGAGCGCGATCCGGGAGCTCTCGCGTCTGGGGGTGTCGAGCCGGGTCGTGGTCCTCACCACCTACGCCTCGGACGCGGACGTGCTGCCGGCGATCGAAGCCGGTGCAACCGGCTATCTGCTCAAGGACGTCCCGCGCGACGAACTCGTGCGTGCCATCCACGCGGCGGCGAGTGGACACGCACCGCTCGCGCCGGCGGTCGCGTCCAGGCTGGTCGATCGCGTGCGGACACCGGAGGCCGGCCTGCTCAGCACCCGCGAGCTGCAGGTGCTCGCCCTGGTCGCCGACGGTGCGACGAACCGGGAGGTGGGCAGCCGGCTGCATGTCAGCGAGGCGACGGTGAAGACGCACCTGCTCAGCGTCTACACCAAGCTCGGCGTTGGTGATCGTGCGGCGGCCGTGGCGGAGGGCTTCCGTCGGGGGCTCCTCGGCGCGTCGTCCTCCTCCTGAATCACCGACGCGTCCGCCCATCGATCGCCCGTCACGGCGCCGTTACATACCTTTTACATGTGTAGAGTGGAAATAACTTGCAAGCACACGTCGAAGTGTGAAGGATAGTTTCATCCCGGATGCAGGGCATCCACCAACACATTCCCGGTTTCGAAGAGGAGACAGCACCATGAAGAAGCGCTACCTCTCCGTCGCCGCCGTCACGATCGCAGCATTGGCCCTCACGGCCTGCTCGAGCGGTGGCAGCGGCGATGGGGGCTCGGTCGACGCGAAGGGCCAGAAGCTCAGCGTGTGGATCATGCAGGGCACCAACCCCGACTCCACGGCCTTCTTCAAGGAGGTCGGCGACGAGTTCAAGAAGGAGACCGGAGCCACGCTCGACGTGCAGTTCGTCCAGTGGGCCGACGCGCACGACCGGTTCGTGACCTCCATCGCCGGCAACACGACGCCGGACGTCGCGGAGACCGGCACCACCTGGACCGCCGAGTTCGCCGACGCCGGGGCGCTCGCCCCGATCGGCGACTACGTCGAGAAGGCCGGACTCGAGGACGACCTGGTGAAGGGCCTCAAGGAGTCGGGCACCTACGACGGCGAGCTCTACGGCATGCCGTGGTACGCCGGCGTCCGCTCGCTGGTCTACCGCGCCGACGTGTTCAAGGAGCTCGGCATCGAGGCTCCGAAGACGTGGGACGACATCGTCGCCGCCGGCGAGAAGATCAAGGCCGCCAAGCCCGACATGATCCCGTTCGCCGTCCCCGGCACCGCCGAGTTCGGCGTGTACCCGTGGGTCTGGGGCGCCGGCGGCCAGGTCGCCACCGAGAAGGGCGGCACCTGGACCTCGGGTCTCGACAGCGCCAAGTCGCGTGAGGGCATCCAGTTCTACACCGACCTCGCCACCAAGTACGGCTTCTCCACCTCCGGCGCCACCACCTGGAAGGAGACCGACGTGCTCGACAACTTCAACCAGGGCAAGGTCGCGATGGCCATCCAGGGCTCCTGGACCCCGGCCACCATCGTGCAGAAGGCCCCCGACCTCGAGGGCAAGATCGCCGCGACCCCGATCCCGGGCAAGGACGGCGGCATCAGCCCGTCGGTCCTCGGCGGCTCGCACCTGAGCGTGTTCAACACGGCCAAGAACAAGGACCTGGCCTGGAAGTTCGTCGAGATGATGACCACGGGCAAGTACGCCCAGGAGTGGGCGTCGCAGACCGGCTACTTCTCCGGTCTGAACTCGCTGGTCAAGAAGGCGATGGAGTCGGACGACCCGCTGGTCAAGCCGTTCGCCACGCAGATGGTCGACGGCGGCGCGTCCGTGCCGGTCACCCCGCAGTTCGGCGCGGTGCAGGCCAAGCAGACGACTAACGCGATGATCCAGTCCATCCTCTCCGGGCAGAAGACGGTCGACCAGGCGACGACCGACGCGGCCAAGGAGATGACCCAGCTGCTGAACGACAAGTAGCCCGATGGCCATCGACGTTCGTCCCGAGACGCCGGCCGTGCGCACTGCGCGCGGCCGGCGCCCCGGCGCCCCCGCCCCGAAGCGCAAGCGCTCGTTCATCGCCGTGAGCCGGCCGTGGCTGCTGCTCGCCCCCGCGCTGGTCGTGCTCGCCGGGCTGCTGCTGTGGCCCCTGATCCGCGTGGTCATCATCTCGCTGCAGGACTACGGTCTGCGCGAGATCGTCAGCGGCAAGACGAACTTCATCGGCTTCGACAACTACGCCGAGATCTTCGGCAATGCCACGCTGTGGACGGTCGCGCTCCCTAACACCGTGATCTTCGCCATCCTGTCGGTCGCCGGCACGGTCGCCCTCGGCACGCTCGTCGCGCTGCTGATGGCGAGCCTCGGCCCGACCTGGCGGACCATCGTCGGCAGCGCGATCATGGTCGCCTGGGCGATGCCCGCAGTGACCGGCACCTATGTCTGGGTCTGGATCTTCGACGCGGACAACGGCATCGTCAACCAGGTGCTCAAGAACCTCGGGCTGATGCACGAGTCGTTCAACTGGTTCACCAACCCGTTCACGTTCTACGGGATCGTGCTCCTCAACATCATCCACCACGGCTTCCCGTTCGTCGCGATCACCGTGCTCGCCGGCCTACTCGGCGTCTCGAAGGAGATGCTGGAGGCGGCGGCGATGGACGGCGCGGGAGCGGTGCGCCGCTTCTTCTCGATCATCGTGCCGTCGCTGAAGCAGGTCTTCGCCGTGGTGATCATCCTGTCCACGATCTGGGACTTCAAAGTCTTCGCGCAGGTGTATCTGATGCCGGGAGGCTCGGGGTCCAACCGCCAGGTGCTCAACCTCGGCGTGTGGTCGTACGTGGAGTCGTTCGGTCAGAACCGGTACGGCTTCGGTTCCGCGATCGCCGTCCTGCTGACGCTGGTGCTGCTCGCGATCACGGTGGTCTACGTCCGCACGATGCTCAAGGAGGACAAGCTGTGAAGCGCTCGATCGGCGGCAAGATCGGCAAGGGCGTTCTCGTCGCCCTGCTGCTCGTCTTCACGCTCTTCCCGGTCTACTGGATGCTGTCCAGCGCGTTCGACAAGCGCGCGTCGAGCGGTGGTCAGTCGCTCATCCCGCAGGAGTTCACGCTCGACAACTTCGCGTACGTGCTCACCAAGGGCGGCTTCGACGTCTTCCTCCGCAACTCGCTGATCGTCGCGGTCGCCGTCGTGGTGATCTCGGCGGTCCTCGCCCTGCTGGCGTCGGTCGCGGTGGCGCGGTTCAACTTCAAATTCCGCACCGCGATGCTGTTCATGATCCTCTCCGTGCAGATGGTGCCGCTGGAGGCCCTCGTCATCCCGCTGTTCGTTCAGGTGCGCGACCTCGGCCTCCTGAACCAGCTGCTGGGCCTGATCGTCGTGTACGTCGCGCTGTCCCTGCCCTTCGGCATCTGGATGCTGCGCGGTTTCGTGGCGGCGGTGCCGGTGGAGCTGGAGGAGGCCGCCTACCTCGACGGCGCCAGCTGGTGGCGGATGTTCCGCTCTGTGCTGTTCCCGCTGGTGATGCCGGGCCTGGTCGCGACGAGCGTCTTCGCCTTCATCACGGCGTGGAACGAGTTCATCTTCGCGATGACCCTGCTGGGCGGCGCGAGCGACAACTACACGGTCGCGATCGGTCTGAAGCAGTTCTTCGGCGAGCACACGAACGAGTGGGGCTACGTGATGGCGGCCTCGACCATCATCACGATCCCGGTCATGATCTTCTTCGTGCTGGTGCAGCGCCGCCTGTCGAGCGGCCTGGTCGCCGGCGCCGTCAAGGGCTAGGGGGAGCGGGATGAGCGCGAGCACCGATCCGGCCGTTCGCTCGCTGGTCGCGAGCGTGCTCTGGCCCGGTTTCCTGGGGCGCACGGCCCCGGACTGGCTGCTGCACGCCCTCGACGAGGGGCTCGCCGGCGTCGTGTACTTCGGTCAGAACATCGACCCGGAGGATGCGGAGCAGCTGCCCGCGCTCTCCGCCCGGCTGCGGGAGTCGCGCCCCGGCGCCCTCCTGGGCGTCGACGAGGAGGGCGGACCGGTCACGCGACTGGAGGCCGCCCTCGGCTCCACGCTGCCGAGCGCGTCCCAGTTGGGTCGCGTCGACGACACCGCGGTCACCCGCGCCGCCGGCGTCGAGCTCGCGCGCCGCCTGCGCGCATCGGGCGCGAACGTCGCCCTGGCTCCGGTCGCCGACGTCAACACGAACCCGCGCAACCCGGTGATCGGCACCCGCGCGTTCGGTGCGACCGCCGACCTGGTCGGCCGGCACGTCGCCGCGATGGTGTCCGGCATCCAGGCCGGAGGCGTCGCCGCCTGCGTCAAACACTTCCCTGGTCACGGCGACACCGCCGTCGACTCGCATCTCGGACTGCCGCACGTCACGCTCCCCGGCGCCGAGGTGGAGGCCGAGCACCTCCCGCCGTTCCAGGCCGCGATCGATGCGGGCGTCGCCGCCGTCATGACGTCGCACGTCGTCGTGGATGCCTTCGGCGACCTCCCCGCCACGCTCGACCCGCGGGTGCTCGGGATGCTGCGTGACCGCGGCTTCGCGGGCACGATCATCACGGACGCGCTCGACATGGCCGCCATCCGCTCCGAGTTCGGTGCGGGCCCCGGCGCGGTCCGGGCGATCCTCGCCGGTGCGGACCTCCTGTGCATCGGCAACCCCTCCGATCTCGGCCCGAAGCACGGCGCGACGAGCGACCTCGACGACTACGCGGAGGTGCGCGACGCGCTGCTGGCTGCGGTGGACGACGGCACCCTGCCCATCGCCGCGCTCGAGCGCGCCTCGCACTCGGTCGCCGGGCTCTCCGACTGGACCGCCGCAGCCTCGCGCGCGGGCGGCGCCTCGACCGGCGAGGTCGGTGCCTTCGACGCGCGGCAGGTCGTGCGCGAGGCGATCGTGGTCCGCGGCACGGTCTCCGTCGCCGCGGGCGACCGCGTCGTGCTCGATCTGCGCGACCGTGCCAGCGGCGCCGTCGCCTCCACCGCCGAGCCTTTCAGCGTCGCCCTCGGCGCCACGCGCGTCGTCGTCGGCCCGTTCGGAGGACGCGACGTCGTCGCCGCGATGTGCGACGCGCTCGGCGGCATCCCGGAGAGCAGCGCGGTGGTCGCCCTGGTCGATGCCGTGCAGCCCGGATCGCCGCAGCGCCGTGCGCTCGGGATCCTCGCAGCCGCTCGCCCGTCCGCGGTCATCGTGAACACGGGACTGCCCGCGCCGGACGAGCTCGCGCTCCCCGGCCTCGACACGTACGGCTCCAGCCGGGTAACGGCGCAGGTCGTCTCCGAGGCGTTCGAGGGGGTCGCGGCGTGAGGATCCTCTCCCTGCAGTCCGGGACCAGCGTCGACGGGATCGACGTCGCCGTGGTCGACATCGACCCGCTCGACGCGAGCGACCGTCCCGTCGTCCGGCTCACCTCCGTCGTCGCCCGCACGGTGGCGTGGTCGGAGACGACCCGCGCACTCCTGCTCGCGGCGGTCGAGGGGCAGAGTCTGGCTCCCGCCGAATTCGTCCGGATGGACACCCTCGCCGGCCAGGAGTTCGCGGAGGCTGCGGCCGGCGCGGCCGAGGAGGCCGGCGGTGTCGAGCTGGCGGTCTCGCACGGCCAGACCCTCCACCACTGGGTCGAGGACGGCCACGCCCGCGGCACCCTCCAGGTCGGCCAGCCGGCGTGGATCGCCGAGCGTCTCGGCGTCCCGGTGCTCTCCGACGTGCGGTCGGCCGACATCGCCGCCGGCGGCGAGGGTGCTCCGCTCATGGGGCTCTTCGACCGCGCCTGGCTCGCGGGAGAGGCCGCGCGCAGCGGCCGTCCCGTCGCGACGGTCAACCTCGGCGGCATCGCCAACGTGCAGATCGTCGAGCCGGACGGGGGCCTCGTCGCGTTCGACAGCGGACCGGCGAATGCACTCATCGACGCCGCGGTCGCCCGCGCGACCGACAGTCGCCAGGGGCAGGACACCGACGGCCTGCTGGCCGCCACCGGCCGCGTGGACGAGCGGATGCTGGGCGAGCTGCTCGCGCATCCCTACTTCTCGGCGCCGACGCCCAAGAGCACCGGTCGCGAGACGTTCGACCTCGCCGTCGTGGACGCCGCGGCCGCGCGAGCCGGCGTCGAGCCCGAGCTCGCCGACCTCGTCGCGACCCTAACCTCCCTCACCGCCCGCACGGTCGCCGACGCGGTGCGGTCATCGTCGTCGCACATCCCGTCGCGCGCGATCGTCTCGGGAGGCGGCACGCGCAACCCCGCCCTCATGCGCGCCCTCAGCGCGGTGCTCGGGCTGCACGGCGTCGACGTGACCAGCAGCGACGCGCTCGGCATCGACGCCGACCACAAGGAGTCGCTGCTCTTCGCGTTCGTCGGCTACCTCAGTTGGCACGGTGTGCCCGCCGACCTGCCGGGCACTCCCGCCGGACGCGCGCGCGTCCTCGGGCGACTGACCCTCGCCCCCGACTCCGTCCCCGGCCGCCGCCTGCGCGGCGTCGCCGGGCTGACACTGGCCGCCGACCCCGCCCTGGCGGTGGCGCGGTGACCGACGCACCGATGAAAGGATCTTCCGTGGCTGAGCCGCATCCCCTCGCCGACCTCCGCGAGACGCTCGGTACGCTCGCGACCGAGGCGGTGAGCGAGACCACCCGCGACCTCGACATCATGTCGATCGAGGAGCTGGTGGCCGCGATGAACGTCGCCAACACCGAGGTGCCCGCCGCCGTCGCACGCGAGAGCGCCAGCATCGTCGCCGCCGTGACGGGCGTCTCCGAGCGGATGCGCCGCGGCGGCCGCCTGATCTACGCCGGAGCCGGGACGGCCGGACGCATGGGCGTGCTCGACGCCAGCGAGATCCCGCCCACGTTCGGCGCCCCTCCCGAGCTCGTCGTCGGTCTCATGGCCGGCGGCCCGGAGGCGCTGCACACGGCCGTCGAGAACGCGGAGGACGACGAGGAGGCCGGCCGCGCCGCCGTCCGCTCGATCACCATCGGCCCGCTCGACGCGCTCGTCGGCATCTCGGCGTCCGGCCGCACGCCCTTCGTGCTCGGCGCGATCGACCAGGCCCGCCGCGCGGGCGCGTTCACGGTCGGGCTCTCCTGCAACGCGGACTCCCCACTGGGTCGGGAGGCCGAGGTCGGCATCGAGGTCGTCGTCGGCCCCGAGATCCTCACCGGCTCCACCCGGCTCAAGGCCGGCACCGCGCAGAAGCTCGTGCTCAACATGATCAGCACCATCTCGATGGTGCGGCTCGGCAAGGTCTACGGCAACCTCATGGTCGACCTCCGGGCCACCAACGCCAAGCTGCGGGCCCGGTCCGAGCGGACCGTTATGCTGGCGACGGGCACCGACGCGCAGCAGGCCGCGGAAGCGCTCGACGCGACCGGCGGATGGATTAAGGCGGCGATCCTGATGAGCGAGACGACCCTCGATGCGGACGCCGCCGTGCGGCTCCTCGCCGAGCACGGCGGACGACTGCGTGACGCACTCGCGGCCGTCGACGCCGCCGAGGGCACGCGGACACATGTCGGCTGACGTCCTCTCCGCGGTGCGCCAGGCGGTGCCGCGGCTCAGCGCCACGGAGGCGCGCATCGCCCAGGTGGTGATCGACCATCCCGAGCGCGTCGTCGACCTGACGATCTCGGAGCTCGCCGCGGTGTGCGACTCGTCCCAGGCGACCATCGCGCGGTTCTGCCAGAGCATCGGCTTCACCGGCTACCGGGAGTTCCGGCTCGCCATCGCCGCCGCGACCAGCCGTGAGCAGGCCGCGCGCGAGCGGTTCGAGCTCACCGAGAGCGAGGTGGACCCGGCCGACAGCGTGCAGGAGGTAGTGGCCAAGATCGCGTATCAGGATGCTCTGGCGATCGAGCAGACCGCCCGCGAGCTCGACCTCGACGCCCTCGACCGCGTGGTCGCCGCCATCGTCGGTGCGGGCCGCATCGACCTCTACGGCGTGGGGTCGAGCAGCCTCACCGCGCAGGACCTCCAGCAGAAGCTCTCCCGCATCGGGCTGACCGCCTTCTGCTCCGTCGACTCCCACCTCGCCCTCGCGTCGGCCGCACTGCAGAAGCCGGGCAATGTGGCCATCGGGTTCTCCCACTCGGGCGAGACGCTCGAGACCACCCACGCGCTCTCGGTCGCGCACGCGGCCGGGGCGACCACGGTCTCCATCACGAACTTCCCGGAGTCCAGCATCGGCCGCGTCAGCGACCACGTGCTCACGACCCAGGCACGCGAGAGCCTCTACCGCTCGGGCGCGATGTCGAGTCGCATCGCGCAGCTCGCGCTCGTCGACTTCCTCTTCGTGCGGGTGGCCCAGCAGATGTACGACCAGATGACCGAGTCCCTGCGGCTGACGTACGAGGCGGTGCGCAGCCAGCGTCCCGTGCGTCCCGAGCGATGACCGGCGCGATCGCCGACCGCCTGCTGCCGCGCCCGCGGCGGGCGGAGGAGCTGCCGGGCGAGTTCGTGCTCGACGCCGCGACGACGGTCGTCGCCGACGAGTCGGGAGCTCCGATCGCCGGGTGGCTGCGGGCTCAGCTCGCGGCGGCGACCGGGTTGCCGCTCGCGGGCGCTTCGACGGGCGGCGGGGGCGCCGGCGCGATCACCCTCGCCGCCGATCCCTCCCTCGCCGACGAGGAGTACCGGCTGACGGTGGAGCCGGACGGCGTGCGCATCCGAGGCGGATCGGCCGCGGCTCTCGCGCAAGGGGCGCAGGCGTTCCTGCAGCTGCTGCCGCCTGCCGTGTATCGACGCGGCGCCCTCGACGGCGTGCGCTGGGCGGCTCCGGCGTGCCGCGTCCACGACAGCCCGGCGTTCCGCTGGCGCGGGCTGATGCTCGACGTGGCCCGGCACTTCCTGCCGAAGCACGACATCCTCCGCTTCGTCGACCTGCTCGCGATGCACCGGATGAACGTGCTCCACCTGCACCTGACCGACGACCAGGGCTGGCGGATGGAGATCCGCCGCTACCCGCGCCTCACCGGGATCGGGGCGTGGCGGCGGGAGTCGCAGGTCGGATTCGGGCCGGACGCGCCGACCGACGGCCGCCCGCACGGCGGGTTCTACACGCAGGACGACCTCCGCGAGATCGTGGCGTACGCCGCCGCGCGCGGCATCACCGTGATCCCCGAGATCGAGTCGCCCGGGCACGTGCAGGCCGCGATCGCCGCGTATCCCGAGCTCGGCGTCGCCGGCGGGGACGAGCCGCGCGAAGTGTGGACGCGGTACGGGATCAGCCGCAACGTCCTGAACCTCGAAGAGTCGACGGTCGAGTTCTTCCGCAACGTGCTCGACGAGGTTATCGAGGTCTTCCCCTCCACGTACATCGGCATCGGTGGGGACGAGTGCCGCAAGGACCAGTGGCGCGCCGACCCGCGCACGCAGGAGCGACTGCACGAGATCGGCGCCGCGACCGAGGAGGAGGGGCAGAGCTGGTTCGTCCGCCGTATCGACGAGCACCTCACCGCCCGCGGCCGCCGGTCGTACGGCTGGGACGAGATCCTGGAGGGCGGCCTCGCCCCGGGTGCGACCGTCGCGAGCTGGCGCGGTGAGACGGGTGCCGTCGCGGCCGCGCGGCAGGGTCACGACGTCGTGTTCTGCCCGGACCGCGTCCTCTACTTCAACTACCGCCAGTCGGAGTCGATGGAGGAGCCCATCCCGCTGGTCACGGTCACGACCGTGCGCGACGTGTACGAACTGGACCCGGTGCCCGCCGAGCTCACGGCCGAGCAGCGCGCCCACGTGCTGGGGGCCCAGGCGAACCTGTGGACCGAGTACATCGACCAGCCGCGCGGGCTCGACTACTTCGCGTTCCCGCGACTGGCCGCGCTGGCCGAGGCGTTGTGGACCGCCGACGAGGCGGGCGAGCGGTCGTGGGAGGCGTTCGCGCCGCGGCTCGAGGCCCACCTCGCGCGGCTCGACGCGGTCGGGGTCGAGTACCGCCACGCGGGCGGACCGCTGCCGTGGCAGCAGCGGCCCGGCATCCCGGGCGCCCCGCGCGATCGCGCCGACCGCGCTGCCGAAGTCGCCGCGCTCACCGCGACCATCGCCTCCTGACGCGCGCCATCCGTTCCGGACTTCTGGACGTGCACGCGCGGCGTGTCGCGTACAAAAGTGGGGAACGGATGGCGGAGCCGGGAGCCGGGTCAGGCGGCGTTGAGGCGCGCGAGCTCGTCGGCGGTGAGCTCGACGTCGGCGGCCGTGACCGAGTCGCGGATCGTCTCGGGGCGCGAGGAGCCCGGGATGGGGATGACGTGCGGCCCCTGCGCGAGGTGCCACGCGAGCGCGACGACCTGCGGGCTGATCCCGCGGGCCTCCGCCACATCCTTGAACGGCTCGAACCGGGAGCCGAGGTCGGCGGCGTTGGTGATGCCGCCGAGCGGGCTCCACGGCAGGAACGCGATGCCGAGCTCGCCGGTCAGCTCCAGCTCCGGCGCGCTCGACCGGAACGCCGGGGAGAACTGGTTCTGCACCGACGCCAGCCGCCCGCCCAGGATGTCCTGCGCCAGGCGGATCTGCTCGGGGTTCGCGTTGGAGATGCCGGCGAGTCGGATGATGCCCTCGTCGAGCAGGTCCCGCACGGCTCCGACGGAGTCCGCGTACGGCACCTCCGGGTCGGGGCGGTGGAACTGGTAGAGCCCGATGGTGTCGCCGCCGAGGCGCGCCAAGGAGGCCTTCGCGGCCTCCTTGATGTACTCGGGGCGGCCGTTCAGCGTCCAGCGGCCGTCGCCCGGGCGGAGGTGGCCGCCCTTCGTCGCGACGAGCACGGTGGAGGCGTCGCCGCTCCACGAGCGCAGCGCCTCGGCGATGAGCTCCTCGTTGTGCCCGACCTCGTCGGCGTGCAGGTGGTATGCGTCGGCGGTGTCGATGAAGGTGACGCCGGCATCCAATGCGGCGTGGACGGTCTTGATCGAGCGTTCGCGGTCCGGGCGGCCCTCGATCGACATGGGCATGCCGCCCAGGCCGATCGCGCTCACCTCGACGTCGGCGATCCTGCGTGTCTTCACTCTGTTCCTCTCTGCGTGGTCGTCCGTCGTGCGCCCGGGGGTCACCAGGCGTAGTCCTCGGGCGCGGTCTTGTGACCCGGGAAGATCTCGTCGAGACGCGCGAGGGCCGCCTCGTCCAACTCGACGTGCAGGGCGCGCAGGCCCGCGTTCAGCTGGTCGAGCGTGCGCGGTCCGATGATCGGGCCGGTGACTCCGGGCCGGCTCAGCAGCCACGCCAGCGCGACGTCACCCGGCTCGTGGCCGAGCTCCTCGGCGAAGGCCTCGTACGCCTCGATCGCGTCGCGGTGCTTCGCGAGCGTGTCGGCGGCGCGTCCCTCCAGACGCCGCTTGCCCTCGTTCTGCTTGCGGACGACTCCGCCGAGCAGGCCGCCCTGCAGCGGCGACCAGGCGATCACGCCGATGCCGTTCGCCTGCGCGGCGGGCAGCACCTCCAGCTCCACCTGCCGGGTGAGGAGGTTGTAGATCGACTGCTCGCTGACGAGCCCGAGCAGGTTGCGCTTGCGGGCCTCCGCCTGAGCGGTCGCGAGGTGCCAGCCGGCGAAGTTGCTCGAGCCGGCGTACAGGATCTTGCCCTGGGCGATCGCGGTCTCGATCGCCTGCCAGATCTCGTCCCACGGGGTGTCCCTGTCGACGTGATGGAACTGGTAGATGTCGATGTGGTCGGTCTGCAGCCGCTTCAGGCTGGCGTCGAGCGCGCGGCGGATGTTGAGCGCCGACAGCCGGCCCTCGTTGGGCCAGTCGCCCATCTCGCCGTAGAGCTTCGTGGCGAGCACCGTGCGCTCGCGCCGACCGCCGCCGAGGGCGAACCAGTCGCCGATGATCGACTCGGTGGCTCCCTTGCCCACGTGCTGCCCGTAGACGTTGGCGGTGTCGAAGTAGTTGATGCCCGCCTCGTGAGCGGCATCCATGATCGTGTGTGCGTCGTCCGACGACGTCTGCGGGCCGAAGTTCATCGTTCCGAGGACGAGGCGGGATACTTTCAGGCCGGACCGGCCGAGCTGGGTGTACTCCATGTCGTCAGCATCCGCCCGAGCGGGACGGAAGTCCAACAGGAGGTTCGGATGGGATTGTGCGGTGGGGCTCATCAATCCGGGCGCAGGGATAGCATCCACCGTATGAAGCTGCTGATCGACGGCCTGTACCGGGTCGAGAGTGCCAGAGCCGGGAACGCCTACCTCATCGAGGAGGACGGCCGTTCGGTGCTCGTCGACACGGGCCTCGCATCCGGTGCGCGGGCGCTGGTCGCGGAGCTCGCGGCCGCCCGCATCTCACCGATCACGGATGTCGTGCTCACCCACTACGACCCCGACCACGCCGGCGCCGCGGCCGCCGTGCAGCGCGCGACGGGGGCGCGGGTGTGGATCGGTGCGCCGGACGCGCGCATCCTGCGGGGCGAGCAGCAGCCTCCCACCTCCACTCGGCGCGCGATGCAGCGACTGGGCTGGCTGGGCCGTCCGGAGGTTCCCGCCGGTCTGCACGAGCTGCCCGGCCATGCCGAGATCGAGATCGCGCCGGGTGTCATGGCCGTGCCTGCTCCCGGACACACGCCCGGGCATCACCTGGTGCGCTGGCGCGGCGTCTCGTTCATCGGAGACGCGGCTCGGATCTCGCACGGGAAGCTCGTCCACTTTCCGGGATTCCTCATCAGCGACCGCGATGCCGCGGAGGCGACGCTGACGGCGATCACCGTCTCCCGGCCCCGGCTGGTGTGCCCGGGGCATGGGTCGCCGGATCGGCTGGTCTGAGGGCCGTCGGCAACGGAGGAACTTCCGCGCGCCACGCCGGGCCGTGACGGACAACGGAGGAGACGGGCGGGAGACCGCTCCGGATGTCCTCCGTTGCCCGCGTCCGGGTCAGTGGCCCGGGTAGGCGCCCGCCGCGATGTCCTCGAAGAGGGTCGGGCCGGTGGGGGTCCAGCCGTAGCGCTCGCGGGTGAGGGCGCTGGAGGCGGGGATGTCGACGCCGAAGAAGGCGCCGATCCAGCCGAAGTGCGCGGCCGCGTCCTCCGGGGCGATGGAGGCCGTGGGCACGCCGATCGCGCGGCCGAGGGCCTCGGCGATCTCGCGCGTCGGGATGCCCTCCTCGGCGACGGCGTGGACGATGCCGCCGCCCTCCGGCGCTGCGTCGAGCGCGAGCGCGATCAGGCGGCCGGCGTCGGAGTGGTGCACGGCGGGCCAGCGGTTGGCGCCGTCGCCGACGTAGCCGGCGACGCCCTTCTCGCGGGCGATCCCGGCGAGGACGGTGCTGAAACCGTGGTCGCCGACGCCGTGCACGGTCGGGGCGAAGCGCAGCGCGACCGGGCGGATGCCGCGATCGGCCGAGCCGAGCGCGAAGCCCTCCGCGCCTCCACGCGGCGACGCAGGGTCGGACGAGTGGGCGGCGTCCTCCTCCGTCGCGACGCGGCCGGGCGCGAGCATGGCGATGCCGGAGGCGAAGAGGAACGGCTTGTCCGTGCCGGCCAGCGCGTCGAGCATCGTCTCGACGGCCGCGCGCTCGGTGCGGCCGGCGCCCTCGAAGTCCGAGAAGTCGTGCTTGAAGGCGAGATGGATGACGCCGTCGGCCTCGGCGGCGCCGGCGCGGAGGCTCTCGAGGTCGTCGAGGCTGCCGGTCCGCACCTCCGCGCCCGCCTCGTGGAGAGCGGCGGCGGAGGCGTCGGAGCGGGCGAGGCCGACGACCTCGTGTCCGGCGGCGAGGAGTTCGGGTACGGCGGCCGAGCCGATCCAGCCGGAGGCTCCGGTGACGAAAACGCGCATGGGATCATCCCTTTCCAGGTCATGTCAGTGACTGACATCGACGATAGCACTGATGTCAGCCGCTGTCATCACTAGACTGTGAGGATGGGACGCTGGGAGCCGGACGCGCAGGGGCGCATGCGCCTCGCCGCGCTCGAGCTCTACCTCGACCCCGGCTTCGAGCAGACGACCGTCGCCGACATCGCGGAGCGCGCGGGCGTGACGGAGCGCACGTTCTTCCGCTACTTCACCGACAAGCGCGAAGTGCTGTTCGACGCGACCGGCCAGATGGAGCACGACGTGCTGGCGGTGCTCGCCGCGACCGATCCGTCCCTCCCGGCCCTGGATGCGGCGGGGGAGGCGCTCGCCGACGGTACGGCGATGCTGGAGGAGCGGCGCGAGTACGCGCGGCGCCGAGCGGCGGCGATCGCCGCGAACGCGAGCCTGCAGGAGCGGGAGCTGCTGAAGCTCGCCCAGCTCGGGGAGGCCGTCGCGGCCGCCCTTCGCGCGCGCGGGGTGGCGGAGCCGGAGGCGTCCATCGCCGCGGAGACGGCGGTCGCGGCGTTCAAGGTCGCATTCGCGGCATGGATCGGCGACGACGCGCCCGGCTCGCTGGCCGAGCGTGTGCGTGGTGTGATGAGGCGGCTGCGCGCACTCGCCGCTCTCGACTGAGGCGTCAGGCGCGCAGCCCGGGCGCTACTGCGCCAGCGCCGCTTCGAGCTCCTGGTCGGACGGCTCGGTGAAGTGGCGGCCGTCGGGGAAGACCACGACGGGGATGTTGGTGCGGCCGCTGATCGCCTTGGCGCGGTCGGCCTCCTCGGGGCGCTCCACGAGGTCGATGTACTCGTAGTCGGTGCCCAGGCGCTCGAGCAGCGCCTTGGAACGGATGCAGTCGCGGCACCAGTCCGCGCCGAACATGGTCACCTTGTCGAACGTGTCGGTCATGCCTTCAGCCTAAGCGCCGATGCCTAGGAGCCTTCCGTCCACGACGAGCGTGGCCCGGTCGCGGGTCGGCTCGATGATCGCCGCGTTCGCTCCGTCGACGTCGCGCGCCCAGGCCAGGGCGGCCTCCGGTGTGCGGCCGTGCCGGGTGTGCCGGTCGACCAGCCGGGCCTCGCGCTCAGCCGCGGGCGTCGCCACGAACCAGCTCTCGGCGAGGAGCGACAGGATGCCCGACCACGGCTCCGCGTCGACCAGCAGGTAGTTGCCCTCTGTGACCACCAGCCGCGTCTCGGGGCCGACCGCGATGGATCCGGCGACCGGCTCATCCACCGACCGCTCGAACGCGGGGGCGAACACCACGTGGTCCCGCTCGGCGAGCAGGCGTCGGAGCAGCCCGACGTACCCCCACGCGTCGAACGTATCGATCGCCCCCTTGCGATCCCGCCGGCCGAGCGCGTCGAGGGAGGCGTTGGCCAGGTGGAACCCGTCCATCGGGACGTGCACCGCGATCCCGTCGCCCGCCAGCCCGTTCACCCGCTCGGTGACCGCGCGGGCGAGCGCCGTCTTCCCCGACCCCGGGCTGCCGGCGATCCCGAGGACCACCCGTGCACCCTCCGGGGCGAGGGCGAGTGCACGGCGGGCGAGATCGTCGAGGGTCACCCGTCCATCTTGGGGGATGGGGAGGGCGAGTGAACGAGCCGTGTGCGCGCGCCCACAGCCAGACCGCCTATGCGCTCTCTTTCTTGACCAACCATCCACCGTCGACCGCGAGTTCGGCTCCGGTGATGAACGATGCCTCGTCGCTGCAGAGGAAAGCGATCGCTGCGGCGACCTCGTCGGCGCGCCCGAGGCGCAGCAGGGCGGTGGCGCGAGCAGACACGTCGATCTCGTCCTGGGTCGAGTCGTCCCAGACGGCTGTCCGGATCGGCCCGGGCACGACCGCGTTGACGCGGATTCCAGGCGCAAGCTCCACTGCTTGCTGGCGGGTCAGCGCCAGGAGTCCGCCTTTGCTGGACGCGTAGGCGGAGTATCCCGGGATGCCGATATGGGCGTGCACGGAGGCGACATTCACAATGGATCCGCCCACCTGGAGCAGGGCAGGGGCGAGGGCCCGGATCGCGAGGTACGGGCCGACCAGGTTGACTCCGAGTTGGCGGCGCCAGTCCTCCGGCGTCTGATCGGCAGCGGGGAGCACGGTGGCGGTGTATGCATTGTTGACCACGGCGTGAACCCCGTCGCGCGTGCCGTTCCGGACGGTTTCCCACAGCAGCTCGTCATCGACGCTGCCCGTCAGTTCGACGACGTCTGCGCCCGATTCCTCGGCCAGCGCCGCCGTCGCGTGCAGGCCGTCCCCGTCGACATCGACGAGCCAGAGGCGCGCGCCGGGCGCGGCGAAGCGCGCCGCAGTGGCGCGGCCGATGCCGCTCGCCGCGCCTGTGATCACGATCGTGCGCGCCGCCGTCATGCGTTCTCCTCTGCCAGCAGAAGGGCCAGCGGCCCTTGACCCCACGGTACGACGAATCCGGTGGGCACGTTCGCGTAATGCGAAGGGGTGGTGCAGGCCATCACCGCGGCCGACACCCCGATGCGGCCACGCGAATCGGTCGCCGCGAGTGCGGCGGTTCGGGCGCGGTGCGCGGATTCGCCGACCAGCGCACGCTCCGCCTCGGGCACCAGTCCGATCTCCAGTGCGCGACGGAATCCGAGTGCCATGAACACGGAGGTCGAGTCCTCGACTCCCGTGGCCGCATCGCGGACGTCGGTCGACCAGGTGCCGTCCGGCAGCTGGAGCGCGATCATCCCCCGGATCAGTCGCAGGGCCGCCGCCGCAAGTTCTCGGCGTTCCGGCGAGTCGGCGCCGCGCGTCGCGTCGACGGTATCGATGAGCCCCAGCAGTGCCCAGCCCTGTCCTCGTCCCCAGCCGGGCCCGAACGTGCCCGATTCGCCGCGCAGCTCGAAGTGGTCGAAGAGGCCGTCGGCCTGCTGGAGGCGGCCGATGTACGCCGTTGCCTGGTCGAGAGCGGCAAGTGTGTACCGATCCTCGCCGGTCTCCGCTCCGAGTGCGGAGAGGAAAGGCGGATCGAAATGGAGGCAGTCGATGAACGCTCCCGGTGGCGGGTCTGCGAGGAGGAAGGCGCCGCGGACGTCGAGCGTTCCGCCGTATGGTTCGCGCAGAGGCGAGTGCTCCCACGTCGCGAAGATCCCGCTCTCCATCCGGGGTCGGGTCAGGAGGTAGTCCGCAAGACCGACGGCCGCGGAGAGGATGCGGCTGTCGCCGGTGGCACGGAACACCTCCACCATCGCCCGTCCAGGCGCGGTGCAGTCGAGCCGGCGGTAAGGCTGCGCGCGCGTCGCCCAGGAGCGGATCCACCCGTGCGCGAAGGCCAGGTATCGGGGGTCCCCGAGGGCGGCAGAGGCGGAGACCATGCCTTCGAAGGCGACCGAGTCGCCGAACGCCCAGGTCTCGTAGTCGAGTTCGAGGAGCGAGTCCGCGACGGTGCGGAGAAGTGTGGCGGCGGTCATCGGCCGTGGAACTCCGGTGCGCGCTTCTCGGCGAAGGCGCGCTGCCCCTCGGCTGCGTCCTCTGTGGTCATCAGATAGGCGAACGAGTCGTTCTCCACCAGCAAGCCCGTCTCGAGGGGCACGTTCTGTGCGACGCGGATCATGTGCTTCGTGCGCTCCACGGCGATGGGTGAGAGTCCGGCGATGTGCTTGGCCAACGCGGTTGCGCGCGGGAGCACCTCATCCGGGGTGACGAGCTCCTGCAGAAGGCCGTAATGGTCGGCCGTCGCGGCATCGATGCGGTCGCCGGTGAGGAGCAGCCGTGCTGCGTTGCCCGGGCCGACGGCGTGGGTCAGCAGCTGGGTGGCTCCGGATCCGCCGTGCCACCCCCACCGGATCTCGCCCGCCGCGAAGCTCGACCGTGTGCTCGCCACCCGGATGTCTGCGGCCAGCGCCATCTCCAGGCCGCCACCGATGCAGTACCCGTCGATCGCGGCGATGACGGGCTTGCGGAGGAGCCACACGGCGCGCGCGTAGTCGCGCCGCGCATCGAAGCGGTTGCGGTACTCCCAGTTGGAGCCGTACCCGTCGAGGTCGCGGATGTCGCTACCGGCGCTGAACGCGCGATCGCCCGCGCCGGTGAGGATGACCACCCGCGTCGTCGCATCGTTGTTGATCTCGTGGACGACGGCGTTGAGCCGTTGGTCCATCGCCACGGTCATGGCGTTGAGCTTGTGGGGCCGGTTGAGCACCACGGTCGTGACGTGCCCCTCGGCGGTGACCAGGATCTCGTCGCTCATGCGACCGACCCCGCCGCGACCCGCTCTGTCGCCTGGCGCACCGCTCCGGCGCGCTCCAGCTCGTCGATACGGTCGGCGCCGAAGCCGAGCCCCTCGAGGATGCTGCGAGTGTCCGCCCCTAGCTCGGGAGCACCCGTGCGGATGGTCGGCGCCGTCTCAGAGAGGCGGATGGGTACGCGGGCGGTGCGGATCGTCCCGCCGTCGGCATGAGGCTGGTCCACGAACATCCCGGTCTCGCGCACGTGCGGATCGGCGGCGACCCCTGCGTAGTCGAGAACCGGCCCCGCCCAGACGCCCTGAACGTCGCACGCGGCGATCCACTCGTCGGTGGTGCGGTCTGTGAACGCGTTGCGGATGCGGGCGTAGACCTCGTCCTTGTGCGTCGCGCCGTCGTTGTAGGCGGTCAGTGATTGCAGCCACTCATCTCCGATCACGCGACCGAGGCGAGGGAGTTCCGTCATGGCGAGGGCGAGCCAGCCGTCGGAGGTGCGGTAGACGCCGTACGGCGCGGGGATGAACGAGTGGGCGCTCCACTCGGCGGTGCGCTCGGGCTGGCGTCCGCTGTTCAGATAGGTGACGTACTCCTGCAGCTGCGTGTCGAGGACGACCGAGAGCATGTCCACCTCGACGTGCTGGCCGCGGCCGGTGCGGTCGCGGTGCTGCAGGGCGGCCAGGATGCCGATGACCGCCTGGTAGCCGGTCATCGTGTCCGCTGCCCAGAGCGCGCCAGGGAGGGGGAGGTCGTCGTTCCGACCCACCGAGAACATCGATCCGCTGTAGCCCTGGATGATGAGGTCCTGGCCGGGGCGGTCGCGGTAGGGCCCGGTGGGGCCGTACCCGGAGATGGAGCAGTAGACGATCCCGGGGTTGATCGCGGCGAGGGCGTCGTAGCCGATGCCGAGCCGGTCGGCCGTCCCGTGCCGGAAGTTCTGGAGGACGACGTCGGCCGTGGCGGCGAGCTCGAGGAAGGCCTCGAGGCCCGCCGGGCTCTTGAGGTCGACGCAGAAGCTGCGCTTGTTGCGGTTCACCGCCAAGAAGGTGGACATCTCCCCGCGGATACGGATGTCTTCGAAGCCGTGCGTGCGGTTGAACTCGCCCGCGGGGCCCTCGATCTTGATCACGTCGGCCCCGAGGTCGCCGAGACGGGTGGCTGCGAGTGGGCCCGCCAGCATCTGCGTCGCGTCGAGCACGCGCAGGCCGGCCAGGGCCCCGTCGGTTGTGATGTTCATCTGCGCTCCAATCGTACTAATACTATTATACGATCCAAGCGCCGTCCATCACCGGATGCGCGCCTCCCTGATCTGGTCCAGCAACCGCCGGATCCGCACCTCCGGCCGTCCATCGCCAGATGCCGTCAGGGCCGATCCCATCCCGACCGCCACCGCGCCGCTGCGGATATAGTCCGCGGCCTGGTCGAGGCCGACGCCGCCGGTGGGCACCAGCGGGAGCGCGGGGAGGGCGGCGAGCAGGTCCTTGATCGCGGCTGGTCCGTACATGCTCGCCGGGAAGAGCTTGATGAGGTCGGCCCCGCGGTCGCGGGCGCGGATCGCCTCTGTCGGCGTCGCGACACCGGGGAGGACGGCGAGGTCGTTGCGGGCGGCGATCCTGATCACCGTGTCGTCGAGGTTGGGGGCCACGAGGAATTGCGCGCCCGCCCGCACGGCGGCCTCGGCATCCGCCGCGTCGACGACCGTCCCCGCGCCGACGAACCCGAGGCCGGACCGCCGGAGGATGCGGATGGCGTCGAGCGCTCCCGGTGTGACGAGAGACACCTCGACGGTCTCGATGCCCGACCGCAGCAGCAGGTCGCCCTCATGCTCTGCGACTTCGGCCGACACAGCGCGGATGATGCCCACCACGCCCGTCCGTCGGATCGCAAGGGTCACGTCATCCCGGGTGCTCATACATTCCTCCTGATCATCGATCGACGTCGCCTGCGTGTCGCGAGACCGGTTCCCGCGGCAATCCCGCGGTGTCTCCCGGGGTCTGCGCCACCAGTGCTCCGGCGCGGCAGGCCTCATCGAGGCTCATCGCCAGACCGCGTCCGCGCAGGAGCCCGGCGAGGAAGGACGCGTCGAATGCGTCTCCCGCTCCGACCGGGTCGACCGTCGGGACCGGCAGCGTCTCCACGACGGTCCACGCTGTGCCGTCCCAGGCGCGTGCACCCCGGGGGCCGTCCTTGACGACCACGAAGCGGGATCGCTCCGTCCAGAGTGCGGCCACGGCGTCATCGGTCTGTTCCTCGCCGGTGAGCGCGAGCAGCTCGTCCGCCCCGACGAGGACGATGTCGGCGCGGCGGGCGAATGGGATGCTGAGC
The DNA here is from genome assembly GCF_013410615.1 of Leifsonia naganoensis. Taxonomy (NCBI): domain Bacteria; kingdom Bacillati; phylum Actinomycetota; class Actinomycetes; order Micrococcales; family Microbacteriaceae; genus Leifsonia; species Leifsonia naganoensis. The sequence continues at coordinate 1,511,211 of NZ_JACCHJ010000001.1, read as the reverse complement.
CGTCGCCACTCCGGGAGCGGGGCCAGGCGCAGTCGGAGGTTGGGATCGAACGAGGTGAGCGCGGCGCGGGCCTCCGCCCTCCTGAACAGCTCGGTCACGGTGTCGTGGGCGCTGGCGGACAGCATCGCTGTGATGCCGGAGACGTGGGCCGCTCCCACGTCCGTCCAGTCGATCAGGTCGAGGTCGCCGGGTTGCAGCCGACTCCCTGCCGAGCGGGTTCGACCGTAGACGACCTCGGTCCGGCCGGATGAGGAGGCGCTGCGGACGAGGATCCCGGTCGGCGCCGGATCCACCGTCACGCCGTCCGTGCCGACGCCTTCGCCGCGCAGGAACCGCACTGCGGCGCGACCGATGGCGTCGTCGCCGACCCGGCCGACGAATTCCGCGCCGATGCCGAGACGTGCCAGCCCCACGGCCGTATTGCTTTCCGCACCCGCGAACGAGAGTGTGAACGCGGAGGCCGCATCCAGGGGGACGTCGGCGGCCGAGACCATCGCCGCGAGCACCTCTCCGATGAGGACCACGCGCGGCGCGTGCGCGCTCACTTCGAATCCGGGCCCGAGTACAGCGATTCCAGGTCGCCCGCCGCTTCGGTGAGGAGTTGCAGCATGGCCCGTTCGGCCCCGTCCGCGTCGCCGCGCGACACGGCCTCGACCACAGCGGTGTGTCGTGCGATGAAGTCTTCGCTCTGCTGCGCCTCCGGAATGAGGTTGTCGCGGAAGCTCAGGATCGGCTGGAGCATCATGTCCATGTGCTCGATCAGCTCGTTGCCGGTGGCGCGGAGCAGGGCTGTGTGGAAGTCGACGTCGGCCTGGACATGCTCCGCCAGTCGACTGACGCTGGTCGTGCGGTGGGCCTCGAAGGCGACCTTCATGCGCTCGAGCGCCGACTCGAGAGCGGCGACATCCGCGTCGGAGCGGTGCGTGGCGGCCAGGCGGGCGGCCGCTGGCTCGATGACGCGGCGGAGCTCGTCGAGCTCGACCAGCAGCTTCTCGCTCATCCCGTTCTCGGCGCGCCACGCCATCACGTCCTCGTCGAGAAGTCGCCAGGCCGTGCGGGGGCGCACGAATGTGCCCGTCCGGGGGCGCGCGTCGACGAGGCCTTTGGCACTCAGCACCCGCAAGGCCTCCCGCACGACCGTGCGGCTGACCGAGAACTCGTGCTCGAGGGCGTCGACATCGATGGTCTCGCCCTCGGCGAGCGTGCCGGCGAGAATGCGCCTGCCCAGGGTGCCGGCGAGCTGACCCTGCAGCCCACGAGTGGAATAGACCGTCACGAATTGCCTCCTATGTATATAATAGTATCAAACGATTCCCGGCCGCGACAGGGCCGACTGAGCGGGGCGGGTGAACGATGGCGGGCTTCACTGTTCGCGTCGACGAGACGCACGGCGGCCGCTGGACGAGTCTCACGGACCCGCACGGCCGAGAATGGCTCTGGTCGCGAGCCGAGCCCCGTCGGCCCACGGCGGCTCCGGGCGATTCGTTCCCCGACGCGGGCGGTCTCGAAGAGTGCTTCCCCACGATCGGTGCGTCCCCCGACCACGGCGAGCTCTGGAGCCGCCCGTGGCGGACGGTGGTAGACCGCCCCGACGTGCTCACCCACGACATCGCCTATGCCGACATCCGGATCGAACGTACCATCACGGTTTCGGCCGATCGGGTGGAGGCGGAGTACGCGCTGACGGCACCGCCGGGGATGCCGTTCGTCTGGGCGGCGCACGCCCTCCTGGCCCTGCCGGTGGAGGCGCGGGTCGAGACCTCCGCGAAGCGCGCACGAATCTGGGAGGGCGGCCGCCTGGTCGAGACCGGCTGGCCGCGGGTGACCGACGACGGTGACTTCTCGCTCTTCGGACCGGACGACGGCTCGGCCCGGTTCTGTCTGTTGCCGGATGTCGCGAGCGCCACGGTCGTCGCCGGGCACGCGCGCCTGCGGTTCGGGATCGACTGCGACGATCAGCCCGTCGGGATCGGCGTCTGGCGCAACCTCGGCGGCTTCCCGGATGGCCCGGATCGCTATCGCAGCATCGGGGTCGAACCCGTGGTCGGCCACACGTTCGACCCGGATCTCGATCCGCTCGAGGCTGCGCGCGTCCCGGCCTCTGGAGAAGTCCACTGGCTGCTGTCCATCGACGCCGGTCAGAACGACCCCGGCTCGAGCTGCTGATCGAAATCGGTCAGGCGCTCGAGTCCGTCTCCGGTCACGAGATACAGGTGCTCCAGACGGACGCCTCCGACGCCGGGAAGGTACGCTCCCGGCTCGAGGAGGATCACCATCCCCGGCTCAAGGAGCGCCCGCTCACCCGGGATGATGCGTGGCCATTCGTGCACCGAGGTCCCGATGCCGTGTCCGGTGTGGTGCGGATAGGCGAGGTCGTGCCGGGCCAGATCGCGGCGCACCGCCGCGTCGACCACCGAGGCAGCGATGCCCGGTCCGGCGGTTGTCTCGGCCGTGTGGAGGGCGTGAGCGACGGCGTCGTGGAGGCGGCGCTGGGCGTGCGTCGCCCGGCCCAGAACGAAGGTGTTGCACGAGTCCGCCCAGTATCCGCCGACACGGGGCGCGAGATCGGCCATGACGAGGTCCCCCGTCCGCAGGGTGCGCGAACCCGGCCAGCCGCCGATGCCCGCCGTGCCCTCGACGCCGGAGACGAGGTCCCCGGCGAACGCGCAGCGTTCGCCGGCCTCGATCTCGGCCGCCGCCCGTACCGCCCCGAACAGCTCGATCTCGCTCATCCCCGGCCGGGCGATCCGCACGGCGGCGCGCTGGGCGGTCGACGCAGTGCTTGCGGCCGCCCGCAGCAACTCGATCTCGAAGGGCAGCTTGACCGCGCGGGCGCGTGCGATCGCGGCGGTGGCGTCGGTCCACTCCAATCGTGCCCGGGAGAGGAGGCTCGCGATCGCGAGCGGCAGCGCCTCCTCTTCCACGGCGACGCGCCCGGACAGTGGGACGAGGTCCAGCGCGGATCGCACGGCGTCCACATAGTTCGCCAGATGGTCCTCGGGATCCGCGGCCGTCATGCCTGCGTAGGTGACCGTCTCCTCGCACGCCGCAGGCGCGGCGTCCGTGGAGTCGCGGACGAGCGCGACCCGGCCGTCCGAGCCGACGATAGCGAGTGCGGGTCCGCCGGAGAACGGCGACGGGCCGGTCTCGATCGGCAGGGAGCAGCGCGCGGCATACGCGACCGCGGCCGGGGACGAGAGAACGCCCCCGCCGAAACCGGCTCGTTCGAACTCTCGAGCGAGCCTGACCCCTGTGTCGCTCATCTGCATCCTTCCGCTCGTCCGAGCCTACTGAGAATGCCCTGCGCCGCTCCGGCAGGCGAGCCGGAGCGGCGCAGGGCGGGTGCTGCAGACGTGCGTCACCCCGCAGCGGGCGGCTCGCCGAAATCCGGGACCGGCAGCCGGGCGCCATCCTGGAGCGCGGACTGGTGTGCCACGATCCCCGGGACGGTGTAGCGGGCAGCGGTCCAGGCGTTGACGGGAGGCACGGAGCCGGTGCTGACCGCGACGGCGAAGTCGTTCACCAGGAACTGGTGGGATCCCTCGTGGCCGTTGGACTTGCCGGCGAATGAGTGCGGGAGGACGTCCGTATCGTGCACCGGGGCGAAGCCGCTGGTGAACGTCTCGGCCAGTGCCGCGTCGACATCGCTGCGCTCGGTCGTCTGACCGGCTGATCGGGCCGTCACCCGGGCCGTCACCTCCTCCCAGCCGTCGTGCGTCTGCCACACGGACGACCCGGTCTGCTGCTCGTACGCGCCCTGGGTGCCGTAAATGCTGAAGCGCACCTCCGGCCGGAAGGGCGCGATGCCGACGCGCCGGAACTCGTTCACCCGCAGGATGCCGCCGTCAGCCGTCGTGAACAGGGCGCTCTCGTTGCTGAACTCGTTACCCCACGCGGACACCGCCGTGTCGAACACGCCATCGTCCGTCGTGTCCTTCACGCCCAGGCACGAGACGCTCGTTATATGCGAGCCGGTGACGGCGAGCACACCTCCGACGGAGTGGGTCGGGTACAGCATCGGCGGGAAGCTCGCTGTCGCCCTCCACCCCTCGCCACCGCTGTACTTGAACGCCTCGTAGAAGCCGTCCGCCATGTCGTGCAGGTACTCGCCCTCCGCGTAGATGATGTTCCCGAAGGCCCCGCGGGCCAGCTGATCGCGACAGAACACCACCGCGGGGTAGTAGTAGCTCGTCTCGCCCATCATGTAGGTCAGGCCCGTCGACCGGGTGAGCTCCACGATCTCGCGGATCTCCTCCACCGACACCCCCATGGGGACCGCCGAGTAGACGTGCTTGCCTCGGCGCAGAGCCTCGATCGCCATCGGGCCGTGCATCCAGCGCTGCGTGAAGATCGCCACGGCGTCGACGTCGGAGTCGAGGACGGCTTCGAAGTCGTCGAACGTCCGCGTCAGCCCGTTCCGCTCCGCGACGGATGCGACCCGTTCGGGAACGATGTCGCAGACCGAGACCTCGGAGACGGCCGGGTGGGCCTGGAAGAGTTCGACGAACTCCGGGGCGAATTGACCGAGGCCGACGATGGCCACACTGAACCGGCGCATACTCGCTTCTCCGTTCACTTGTAGAGGGCGTCGACCTTTTGCTGCAACGCCGTGAGGGTCTTCTTCGGGTCGGCGTTGTTCAGGAAGATGTCCTGGATGGCGGACGGCGCGTATTGATTCACCTGCGAGATGTGCGAGGTGACCGGGAGTGCTTCGGTGGCCTTGGCGTCAGAGATCGTCGTGAAGATGGCGCTCATGTCCAAGCCCTTGCTCTCATACGCGGCCTTCGCCTTCTCGGACGACGTCGTGATCGCGGGGATCACGACGGCGTACGACGCGACCGTGTCCTGGCACGCAGGCGAGGCGAGGTACTTCACCCAAGCCCACGCCTCGGCCGGGTGCTTGGTGCCTGCGCTGATCGAGTCGGCCAGGCTGTTCGAGTAGGTCCGCCGACCCTTCGGACCGGTGGGGAGGTTCTGCCAGGCGATCTTCGTCTTCGTCGCGGACAGGGAGGCCGCGTCCCACGAGCCGTCGGTCGCCATGGCGATCTTGCCCGCGTCGAACAGGGCGGGCAGACCCAGTCCGGAGTTGAGCGACGAGGGCTGGATGAACCCGTCGGCGACCATCTTCTGGTACCAGGAGATCGTGGCGATCGTGTTGGGGTCGTCGTACTTCCAGGTGGTTCCGAACGGGTTCGGGGTGAGGAGGTTCGTCCCCAGCGACATCGCGAGGTTGCCCCAGCTGGCCTGGCCGTCGAACGAGGTCAGGTCGACGCCGGCGATCCCGTAGCGGGCGACCTTCGTCTTGTCGAACGCCGGGTCCAGGCCGTTTCGTCCGCTGGTGTCGACGGTCAGCGTCTTGATCAGCTTGCCGAAGGTTCCGCCGTCGGTCGGGTTCCAGGTGAGCGAGCCGAGGGAGGAGGGATCGACTCCGGCAGCTGAGACGGCCTGGGCGCTGTAAGCGAGACCGATCGCGTCCAGATCCTTCGGGAGGCCGTAGTACTTGCCGTCCATCTTCCAGTTCTGCAGCGTAACGGGGATGTACTGGCCGAGGTCGATCCCGTCCTTCTTGATGAGGGGGGTGAGGTCGGTGATCTGCTTCTGGTCGACGAAGTCGGGGTAGTTGCTCGTGACGTCGGTGAAGACGTCGGGGGCGGTTCCGGCGACGAATCCGGTGGCGAGCCCGGTCCAGTAGTTGCCCCAATCGGTCTGCTGGACGTTGACGGTGATCCCGGTCGACTTCTTGAAGTCCGCGGCGCACTGCTGATACGCGGGCTTCTGGTTGCTGTCCCACAGGGCGTAGGTGATCGTGGTGCCGGCCTTCGGCGTACTGTCGGTCGACGGCGCGCTCGACGACGAGCACGCGGTGAGGGTTGCGGCGGCCAGCAGCAGCAATGACGAGGCCGCCAGCACCTTCTTGCGCATCATGGTGACTCCTTCGGGTCTTCGGTTGGGGTTGGAGAGGGACGTGGATCTTCTCGGGGTGCGGGGTCAGCGCAGTCCCGCGAGCTGGATGGAGCCGACGAGCCGCCGGCCCACGAGGAGGAGCACGAGGATCACCGGCACGATCGAGAGAGTGCTGGCGGCCATCAGGCCCGACCAGTCGACCTGGCTTCCGAGCGACTGGTCGCTGAAGGTCGCGAGGCCGACGGTCAGCGGCTGTGCGTCCGCGGACTTGGTGACGAGCAGCGGCCAGAGGAACTCCTGCCACTGCGCGACACCGGCGATGACGGCGAGGGTGATCATCGGCGGGATGCTGGTGGGGATGACGATCCGGCCGAAGACGCCCAGCGTGCCGAGTCCGTCGATCCTGGCCGCCTCCTCGAGCTGCGCCGGATAGCCGAGGAAGAACTGGCGCATGAAGAACACGGCGAACGGGGTCATCAGGAAGAACGGCGCGACGAGGCCGGGGAAGGTATTGATGAGCCCGAGGTCCTTGATCAGCACGAAGTTCGGGATAGTCGTCAGGATCGCGGGGATGAAGAGCCCGGCGACGAAGGCGACGAAGACCGCTTCCCGCCCCCGGAACCGCACGCGGGCCAGTACGTACCCGGCCGCCGTGCAGAACGCCACCTGGCCGATCACGGCGACGCCGGTGAACAAGATCGAGTTCCACAAGTAGCGCAGGAAGCCGAAGCCCTCGATCGTGACGCCTCCGCTCTTCGCCGCGTCCTCAGCGGAGGCGAGGCCGAGCACTCGGGCGAAGTTGATCCAGGTGAAGTCCTGGGGCCACCAGGCACCGGGGTCCTTCAGCAGATCACTGTTGTAGGAGAACGCCGTCTTGAGCATCCAGAGCAGGGGGAGGACGGTGACAATGGTCGCCACGGCCATGAAGACGATGCCGAAGATGCGGCTGGGGGTGAGTCGGCGGACGCGTCGCACGGTCAGACTCCTTCGATCTCGGACTCGTTCGCGCGGCCCAAGCGCATCGAGAAGAACGTCAGGATGGCGATCACGACCATGAACGCCACCGCGACGGCAGAGGCGTACCCCAGGTCGAAGTCCGTGAAGGCCGTGCGGAAGATGAACGGGTAGAAGGCATCGGTCGAGTCGACCGGGCCGCCCTTCGTCGTCACCTGGATGATGTCGAACACCTGCAGCGAGCCGACCGTGGTGGTGACCAGCACGAATCCGATGATCGGGCGCAGGAGCGGGATGGTGATGGTCCGGAACATCCGCCACTCGCCGGCGCCGTCCAGGGAGGCCGCCTCGTAGAGGGATCGAGGGATCAACTGGAGGCCTGCGAAGAAGAGGAGGGCGACGTAGCCGACGTAGCGCCAGGTGTTCACCAGCGCAATCGCCGGCATCGCTTGCGCGGTCGAGTTCAGGAACTGCTGCGCTGGCAACCCGATGGAGGTGAGGAAGGAGTTCGCCACGCCGAGTGAGGGGTCGAGGATCCACTGCCAGAGGAGGCCGACGGTGACGCCGGGCACCAGCCACGGGATCAAGAGGAGAGCGCGGAGCCAGATGGAGCGCGTGAGGCGGTCGAGCGTCACTGCGATTGTCAGGGCCAGGACGGTCTGTACGACGATGTTGATGAGCGTGTACTCGGCGGTGACGAGGATGGAGTGACCGAGCGTGCTGTCCGACAGCATGTGGGCGTAGTTGTCCAGGCCGATCCACTTCCCCGGTACAAGCAGGGTCGAGTCGGTGAAGCTGTAGTAGACGGAGCGGATCGCCGGCGCCAAGTAGAAGAGGGCGAATCCGATGGCCGCCGGCGCGAGGAGCAGGAACGCTCCCATGCGATCCCCGCGCGAGCGGCGGGCGCTCGTGCGACGCCCGGGGGTTTCGGGGAGGATGCTTCCGGTTGGTCGGATCCTGGTCTTTGCGATTGTCACTCACCAGCTCCTTTGCAGATAATAGACTTATACTATAAATGAAATAGAGGCGGCGTCAACCTTTTCATCGTGCTCATGGAGGATATGCGTTAGCCGAGTTCCCGCTGCGCGAACGCAGAAGGCGGGACGCGCTGCCGTCAGGAGCAGCGCGCCCCGCCTCGTCTCGGGGTTGGTCAGCGCGTCGGGCGCAGGACCGGCTCGTACCGCACCGGCGCGTAGTGCCGCGCGACTAGTGCGCGCAGCGTCTCCAGGTCGCCGCTGAGCAGACCCGCGGTGCGTCCCTGGATGAGAGCGTTGCCCAGGGCCGTCGCCTCCACCGGGCCGGCGAGCACGGGCACGCCCGCGCGGTCGGCGGTCGCCTGGCAGAGCAGGGCGTTGCGTGCCCCGCCGCCGACGATGTGGATGGTCTCGACCGGGACGCCGGAGAGCTCCGAGGCGCGCTGCACCGAGCGGGCGAAGGCGTCGGCGAGGCTCTCGATGATCACGCGGACCATGCCGACCGGGCTCGCGGGCGCGCGCAGGCCGTGCTCAGCGAACCAGTCGGCGATCCGGGCGGGGAGGTCGCCGGGCGCCATGAACCGCGGGTCGTCGGCGTCGAAGAGGTCCGTCGGGCGGGGCAGTTCGGCGGCTTCGGCGAGCAGCGACTCGAGGGTGACGTGCAGGCCGCGGCGCTGCCACTCGCGCAGCGACTCGCTGAGCAGCCACAGTCCCATGACGTTGTGGAGGTAGCGGACGCGCCCATCCACCCCGCCCTCGTTGGTGAAGTTCGCCGCGCGGCCCTCGTCACTGACGACGCGATGCTCCAGCTCGACGCCGACGAGCCCCCAGGTGCCGCACGAGATGTAGGCGGCACGGGTGGCGTCCATCGGCACGGCGACGACGGCCGAGGCGGTGTCGTGCGAGCCGACGGTCGTGACGGTGGGGCCGGCGCCGGCGAACGGGAGGTCGGCGGCGAGCGACGACAGGAGGGGGCCGACCGCGGTCCCGGCGTCGACGAGCGGCGCGAACAGGCTGCGCGGCAGGCCGAGCCGCGCGATGAGGGCGTCGTTCCACTGCCCGTCCGCGGTCAGCAGGCCGGTGGTCGAGGCATTGGTGCGCTCGGCGTGCTCCTGCCCGGTGAGCCAGTAGGTCACGAGGTCGGGCACGAGGAGGAAGCGGTCCGCGTCGTCCAGGTTGCCGGCCGCCCGGTCGTACGCCAACTGGTACAGCGAGTTGAACGGCAGGAACTGCAGGCCGCCCTCCCGGTACAGCTCGTCGGGCGCGACGGCGGCGTGCACGAGCTCCACGCCGCGCGCCGCGCGCTCGTCGCGGTAGTGGTACGGCTCGCCCAGCAGCCTCCCCGCGCGCAACAGGCCGTAGTCGACGGCCCAGGAGTCCACGGCGATGCTCGCGAGCCCGGGCTCGGTGCGGGCGACCGAGCCGAGCCCGTCCAGGATGCTGCTGAACAGGCCCGCGAGGTTCCAGTGCAGTGCCGGGCGGTCGCCCTCCCACAGCCGCACGGGAGTGTTGAGGAAGCGGGCCGCCTCCGTCAGCTCCAGGGTGTCGGCGCCGACGCGCGCGTGCATGACGCGCCCGCTGGTCGCCCCGAGGTCGACGGCGGCGACGGCCCCCGTGCGCGACGCACCGCTCATCGCACCCGCGCTCATCGCAGGAAGGCCGCGGCGACGCCGGCGTCCACGGGGATGTGGAGGCCGGTCGTGTGGTCGAGGTCGCTGCTGCAGAGCACGAACACCGCGTTGGCGACGTGCTCCGGGAGCACCTCGCGCTTGAGCAGGGTGCGCTGCGCGTAGTACTTGCCCAGCTCCTCCTCGGGCACGCCGTAGACCGCGGCGCGCTTGGCGCCCCAGCCGCCGGCGAAGATGCCGGAGCCGCGCACGACACCGTCGGGGTTGATGCCGTTGACGCGGATGCCGTGGTCGCCGAGCTCGGCGGCCAGCAGGCGCACCTGGTGGGCCTGGTCGGCCTTCGTCGCCGAGTACGCGATGTTGTTCGGCCCGGCGAAGATCGAGTTCTTCGACGAGATGTAGACGATGTCGCCGCCGAGCTTCTGGTCGATCAGCACCTTCGCCGCGGCGCGCGAGACCAGGAACGAGCCCTTGGCCATGACGTTGTGCTGGAGGTCCCAGTCGGCGGTCGTGGTCTCCAGCAGCGGCTTCGAGATGGAGAGCCCGGCGTTGTTGACGACGAGGTCGAGGCCGCCGAAGGCGAGCAGAGCGGCGTCGATGGAGGCCTGGACGGCATCCTCGTCGGTGACGTTCGCGACGACGCCGATGGCGACGTCGGCGTTGCCGATCTCGGCGGCGGCGGCCTGCGCCTTCTCGAGGTCGAGGTCGGCGATGACGACGCACGCGCCCTCACCGGCGAGGCGGGTGGCGATGGCCTTGCCGATGCCGGAGGCGGCGCCGGTGACGAGCGCGATGCGGCCGGCGAGCGGCTTGGGCTTCGGGAGGCGGGCGAGCTTGGCCTCCTCCAGCGCCCAGTACTCGATGCGGAACTTCTCCGACTCGTCGATGGGCGCGTAGGTCGAGAGGGCCTCGGCTCCGCGCATCACGTTGATGGCGTTGACGTAGAACTCACCGGCGACGCGGGCCGTCTGCTTGTCCTTGCCGTAGGAGAACATCCCGACGCCCGGGATGAGCACGATCGCCGGGTCGGCGCCGCGGATCGCGGGGGACTCGGGGGTGGCGTGCCGGTCGTAGTAGGCCTGGTAGTCGGCGCGGTACTGCTCGTGCAGCTCCTCGAGACGCGCGAGCGACTCCTCGACGGACGCGGTGGCCGGGAGGTCGAGGACCAGCGGCTTCACCTTGGTGCGCAGGAAGTGGTCGGGGCAGGAGGTGCCGAGCGCAGCCAGCCGCGGGTGCTCGCTCGCGGCGAGGAAGTCGAGGACGACATCGGAGTCGGTGAAGTGCCCGACCTGTACGCGATCCGTGGAGGCGATGGCGCGCAGGTGCGGGGCGAGTGCGGCGGCCTTGGCACGGCGCTCCTCCTCCGGCAGGGCGGTGTAACCGTCCAGGGCGGTTCCGAACGGCTGCGGACGGCCGTGGGCGGCGATGTAGTCCGCGGCGGTCTGGATGATCCAGAGCGAGTTGGCCTCGGCCTCCTCGCTGGTGTCGCCCCAGGCGGTGATGCCGTGGCCGCCGAGCACGGTGCCGATGGCCTCCGGGTTCGCGGCCCTGATGGCGGCGATGTCGAGACCGAGCTGGAAGCCCGGGCGGCGCCACGGCACCCACACGACCTTGCCGCCGAAGATGGTCTTCGTCAGCTCCTCGCCGTCGGCCGCGGTCGCGATCGCGATGCCGGAGTCGGGGTGGAGGTGGTCGACGTGGGCCGCATCCACGAGCCCGTGCATGGCGGTGTCGATCGACGGCGCCGCGCCGCCCTTGCCGTGCAGGGTGTAGTCGAAGGCCGCGACCATCTCGTCCTCGCGGTCGAGGCCCGGGTAGACGTCCTGGAGGGCGCGCAGGCGGTCGAGGCGCAGGACGGCCAGGCCGGACTCCTTCAAGGTGCCGAGGTCGCCTCCCGAGCCCTTCACCCAGAGCAGCTCGACCGGCTCGCCGGTCACGGGGTCGGTCTCGACGCCCTTGGCGGACGTGTTGCCGCCGGCGTAGTTGGTGTTCTTCGGGTCGGCGCCGAGGCGGTTCGAGCGGCCGATGAGGGCAGCGACGGTCTCGTTCGTCATGATGCGTGATTCCTTAGCGAGGAGGGGCGGTGGTCAGGGATTCAGGGGAGCGCCGGCGTGGACAGCCACGTGACGATGCGCTCGATGCTGCGGCGCGCGGCCGCTTCGGCGGGGCGATTGAGGTGGCCGTGCTGGGCGCCCGGCTCGAAGAGCGAGAGCACAGTGACGCCGTGCGCGGCGAGGGAGGCGGCGAACGCCTCGCCCGACGCACGCAGCGTGTCCACCTCGGAGTTGAGGACGAACACCGGCGGGAGGGCCGTCGGGTCGGCCAGGCCGGGGAACGCGTACGGGTCGGCCATCGTGGCCTCGTCGCCCGCGAAGTTCAGGTTCATCTCGCGGACGGCGCCCGGCTCAAAGGGCGGGTCCTCGGGGGAGTGGCGTTCGACCGCGGCGGCGAGCTCGTTCGTGAAGGGCGGCAGCTCGGGATGCACGATCGGGTAGGCGAGCAGGGCGCGGGCGGGCAGCGGGCCGCCCTCATCCCGCAACCGGAGGAGTGCCCCGGCCGTGAGGTCGCCGCCCGCCGAGGCGCCGCCGATCGCGATCCGGTCGGGGTCGATCCCCAGCTCGGACGCATGGGCGGCGACCCAACGGAAAGCGGCGACGACGTCGTCGGACGGCACCGGGAAGTGCACGCCGTCCACGGCGAGCCGGTAGAAGACCGACACCACCACGAAACCCCGCTCCGCGACGGACCGGGAGACCCAGTCCGCCTCGGGCATGTCGAGGTCTCCGCCGACGAAGCCGCCGCCGTGGTTCCACACGAAGCCCGGGTGCACTCCGCCCGCGGACGGTGCATATACCCGGATCGGAATGGACCCGTGCGGACCGTCGGCCGCGCCATCCCGGATGGTGATGCCGGCGTTGCTGCCGGTGTCGCCGGTGTCGGTGGTGTCGGTCACGGAGGTTACGCTCCCCAGCTCGCCTGGGTGCCGCCGACCCGGTCGGCCTCGATCTTCTCCTGGTAGCCCGACGCCTTGTAGGCGGCCATCGGGTCGGCCGGGAGGCCGCGGGTCTCGCGCCAGGCGGCGAGGTCGGCGCGCACGTCGGTGTTGAAGGCGTCCATGAACACCGTGTTGGCGGCGAGCACGTCGTTCGCGCTCTGTGCGGCGGCGAGGGCCTCGGTGTCGACGAGGAGGGCCTTGGCGGTGGCCTCCTGCACGTTGAGCACCGAGCGGATCTGGCCCGGGATCTTCGCCTCGAGGTTGTGGCACTGGTCGAGCATGAAGGCGACGTCGGGGTTGGCGTAGCCGCCGCCCTGGATGACCTCGAACACGATGCGGAACAGCTGGAACGGGTCGGCGGCGCCCACGATCAGGTCGTCGTCGGCGTAGAAGCGGCTGTTGAAGTCGAACGAGCCGAGCTTGCCGAGGCGCAGCAGCTGCATGACGATGAACTCGATGTTCGTGCCGGGCGCGTGGTGGCCGGTGTCGAGGCAGACGAGCGCGCGGTCGCCGAGGGCGGAGGTCTGGGCGAAGCTGGTGCCCCAGTCCGGAACGTCCGTGTGGTAGAAAGCCGGCTCGAAGAACTTGTACTCGAGCACGAGGCGCTGGTCGTCGCCGATGCGCTCGTAGATCTTCTGGAGGCTGTCCGCCAGACGGTCCTGGCGGGCGCGCAGCGAGTCCTGGCCGGGGTAGTTGGTGCCGTCGGCGAGCCAGATCTTGAGGTCGCGCGAGCCGGTCTCGTTCATGACGTCGATGCACTCGAAGTGGTGGTCGATCGCCTTCTGGCGGATCCGGTCGTCGTGGTGGGTCACCGAGCCGAACTTGTAGTCGTCGTCCTGGAAGGTGTTGGAGTTGACGGTGCCGAGCTCGACGCCGTTGTCCTGCGCGTGCTTGCGCAGGTCGGCGTACGAGTCGACCTTGTCCCACGGGATGTGCAGCGCGACGCTCGGGGCGAGGCCGGTGTGCTTGTGCACCTGCGCGGCGTCGGAGACCTTCTCGAACGGATCGCGGGCGGTGCCGGCCGTGCTGAACACCTTGAAGCGGGTGCCCGAGTTGCCGAACGCCCAGCTCGGCAGCTCGATCGCCTGCAACGCCAGCTGCGAGCGGATGTCATCGGTGAGTGTCATGGATATCGCTTTCTGTCGGACGGATCGATGTCGGGGGAGGCGGTCGCCTCAGTCGAGGTGGAAGTACTCGGTCAGCCGGTTCATGGTGCTGTCGGGCGGGGTCTCCTCGGCGAAGAACTCGGCCATCGTCGCCTGCCAGCGGTCGTTGACCTCCCGGGCGTTCATCCCGGCGACCGCGGCGTCGAAGTCGTCGGTCTCGAGGTAGCCGACGACGAGGCCGTTCGCGGCGTCGACGAACAGGGAGTAGTCGTGCCAGCCGGTCTCGCGCAGCGCGTCGAGCATGTCGGGCCAGACGGTCGTGTGCGCGGCCAGGTAGTCGTCGACCCGGTCGGGCTTCAACCGCATGGTGAAGCAGACGCGGCGGGAAGCGGACACGGGGACTCCTTCGTCGTGGTCGGCGCGGACCGGATCCGCTCTGAAACGATTCAAGACTAGCGCGCGAGCGGCGGGTGCACAAGCGGCAGGAGCGAACCGCGGAGGGTTACGCGGCGGGAGCCTCGGCGGAGGAGGAGCGGCGGACGACCAGCTCGGGCACGAACCGCACATGCTGGTGCACGTGCGTGGCGCCGGACTCCATGTCCTCGATCTCGCGGAAGAGCAGCTCCCCGGCGGCGTAGCCGATCTCGCGGCGCGGCTGCCGCACGGCCGAGAGCGGCACCGCGGCCGTGGCGGCGAAGTCGATGTCGTCGTAGCCGACGAGCGCGATGTCCTCCGGCACCCGGAGGCCGCCGGCGACGAAGCCCTGGAGCAGGCCGAGCGCGAGGAGGTCGTTGGCGGCGAAGACGGCGGTGGGCCGCTCCTCCGGCGCCTGGGCGACGATGCGCTCGGCGGCGTCGCGGCCATCCACGGCACCGAGGTGCTCGACGGCGACGGTCTCGAGGTCGATCGGGGCGATGCGGGGTTCCGCGGCCTCCGCCTCCGCGATCGCGATGCGCGCGCCCTGCACGCGGTCGCGGATCTGCTGCAGATCGGCGGGACCGCCGACGAACGCGATGCGGCGGTGGCCCTCGGCGATCAGGTGGCCCACGGCGAGTCTCCCGCCCTCCACGTCATCCACGGCGACCGAGCAGGCCTCGAGGTCGGAGGCGACGCGGTCGACCAGGACGGTCGGGATGCCGTGCTCCCGCAGTCGCTCGATCACGGGCTCGGCGCCGGCGATCGGCGCGAGCAGCACCCCGCGCACGCGCTGCTGCTCGAATGCCGAGAGCTGCTGCTGCTCGCGCTCCCCGCTGTTGCCGCTGTTGCCGAGCTGGATGGAGTAGCCGCGCTCGAGGGCGAAGCTCTCGGCGCCCACGTAGAGGTCGGTGAAGAAGGGGTTGGCGACATCCATGACGACCATCGCGATGCTGCGGCTCGCGCCGGCGCGCAACTGCCGAGCAGACTCGTTGCGGGTGAAGCCGAGGGTCGCGATCGCGTCTTCGACCGCGCGCCGTGTGGGCTCGGCGACGATGTCGGGCCGGTTGAGCACGTTGGAGACGGTACCGACGGCGACGCCGGCCAGCGCGGCGACGTCCTTCACGCTCGGGCGCTTGGCTGCGGCCATCGGTGCTCCCTCCCCCCTCGTCCCCGGATCGATCAGCAATCGTATCGTCCCCGGCTCCGGGAGCGGCGTTCCCGGTCGTCGAGGTTCACGACGTGGCGCTCATTCCGACGCGGATGGGCGTCACTTCGTGAACATCGGCGTCTCAGGAGGTGCGGGTGGCAGTGGCCTCGGTGTCGGCGAGCTCCTCGCGCAGCTCTTCGCGCGCGTTCACGGTGACGTGCGGGCGCATCCCGGTGAACCGCACGCGGAGGCCGCGGTACTTCACGAGGTAGAAGACGCCGACCAGGGCGGCCGCGAAACCGCTCGCCCCGCCGACCCCCATCGCCCAGCGCGGCCCGAAGGTGTCGGCCACCCAGCCGACGATCGGCGCGCCGACCGGGGTGCCGCCCATGAAGATCGCCATGTAGATGGCCATGACGCGGCCGCGCAGCATCGGGTCGGTCGTCATCTGCACGGTGCCGTTCGCGGTGGTCATCAGGGTCTGCGACGAGACGCCGATCAGGATGAGGGCGATCGCGAACAGCCAGTAGGTCGGCATGACGGCGGCGATGGTGCATCCCGCGCCGAACAGCGCGGCGCCGGCGAACAGCAGCGCGACCCGCGGACGTTCCCGCCGGGCCGAGAGCAGGGCCCCGACCACCGAGCCGATCGCCATGACGGACGACAGGATGCCGTACTCGCCGGCGCCCTGGTGGAACACCGTCACCGACATGGTGGAGATGAAGATGGGGAAGTTCAGGCCGAAGGTGCCGATGAGGAACACCATGATGAGGATGACCATGATGTCGGGGCGCTTGCGGACGTACGTGAAGCCCTCGACGAGTCCGCCGCGCGTCCGCTTCGCCCGCTCGGTGCGGTAGAGCTGCTCGCGCCGCAGCGTCATCAGGGAGATCAGGACCGCGGCGAACGTCCCGGCGTTGATGAGGAAGACCCAGCCGGCGCCGACGGCGGCGGTCAGGAGGCCGGCGACCGCCGGACCGAGGAGTCGCGCCGCGTTGAACGATGCCGAGTTGAGGGCGACCGCGTTGGAGAGGTTCGGGCCCGCCACGAGCTCGGAGACGAAGGTCTGCCGCGCCGGGGCGTCGAACGCCGCCACCACGCCGAGCAGCAGGGCGAACACGTACACGTGCCAGAGCTGCACGACACCGGTGACGGTCAGGAGGCCGAGCCCCAGACCCAGGACGCCCATCGCCCCCTGCGTCGCCATGAGCAGCTTGCGGCGGTCGAGGTGGTCGGCCGCCCATCCCGTCACCGGGAGGAGGAGCAGCTGCGGCCCGAACTGCAGGGCCATGACGAAACCGACGGCGGCGGCGTTGTTGTGGGTCAGCTGGGTCAGGACGATCCAGTCCTGCGCGGTGCGCTGCATCCACGTGCCGACATTGGAGACCAGGGCGCCGCCGGCCCAGATGCGGTAGTTGACGCCGGCGAGCGAACGGAACATCGCGCTCACGAGTCGGCGACCTCTCGCATGATGGCGGCGGCCTCGGCCAGCACAGCGCGTTGCTCGGGGGAGAGCTCCCGCAGCCGCAGGTGCAGCCAGGCGTCGCGACGGCGGCGCGTCTCGGCGATGAGTGCGCGACCGGCGTCGGTCGGCACGACGACGACCTTGCGGCCGTCCTCCGCGTCGGAGGTGCGCTCGACGTAGCCCGCCTGCTCGAGGTGGTTGACGATCCGGTTCATCGACGGCGGCTTCACCCGCTCGTGCTCGCTGAGGCGGCCGATCGTCCCGGAGCCCTCGCGCACCAGGAAGGCGAGGGTCGAGGTCTGGGAGTCGCTCAGCTCGTCGTCCTCCTTCTCCGCGCGCAGACGGCGCGAGAGACGTGCGACGGAGATCCGCAGCGCGCTGCTGAGGTCGTGCGTCGAGAGACGGGAGGATGCCATGAATACTTAGCCTAGCAATTTAGGCTTGCTAAACAAATCCCGTCCGCTCTGCGCGTACAGGAGAATGGGCGAGTGGCGACCTTCACCGACGACGACGGCATCCGGATCCACTACGACGTGTACCCGGCCCAGGGCCCGGCCCGCGCCGCGGTGCAGATCGCGCACGGGGTGGGTGAGCACGCGGCCCGCTACCGCCCGCTCGCGGACCACCTCGCGAGCCTCGGGTACGTGGTCTACGCCGACGACCACCGCGGGCACGGGCGCACCGGCATGGAGCAGTGGGGCGGCGACGCCTCGCAGATAGGGCGGCTCGGCCCGGGCGGCCTGCGCGCGGCGATCCGCGACGTGCGGCAGTTCAGCGAGCTGATCCGCGGGGAGCACCCGGACCTGCCGCTGGTGTACCTCGGGCACAGCTGGGGCTCGCTGATCGGGCAGATCATCCTGAACCAGCACAGCGACGGCTACGACGCCGCCGTGCTCACCGGCACGGCGTACCGGATGGTCGGCTCGATGAACAGCGGCGACCTCAACAAGCGGCACGCCCACCTCGGCACCACCGGTGCGGAGTGGCTGAGCCGCGACCCGAGGGTGGCGCAGGAGTTCGTCGACGATCCGCTCACGACGCTGACGCCGCTGCAGAAGCTCTTCGGGTTGGCGGATGCGGCGCGGCTGCTCGGGCGGCCCGCGCGGCACCTCGCCCGCGACCTCCCGCTGCTGATCCAGGTGGGCGCGGACGACCCGCTCGGCGGGGAGGCGTCCGCGCGCAAGCTGGAGCGCGCCTACCGCGACCGCTCGGGACTCACGGACGTCACCACGATCGTCTACCCGGGCGCCCGCCACGAGGTCTTCAACGAGACGAACCGCGCCGAGGTCATCGCCGACCTGACCGCCTGGCTCGGCGACCGCTTCCCCGCCCGCGCCTGACGCACTCCATCGCTTCCGCACTTGCGTACGCAACACGCCGCATCCGGGCGTGCAACACTCCGGAAGCGATGGAGGCCGGCGGACTTAGGCTGGGGGCATGCATGGTGAGTACAAGGTTCCCGGCGGCAAGCTCGTGGTGGTCGACCTGGAGGTCGTGGACGGGCGGATCAGCGGATTCCGGCTCGCCGGCGACTTCTTCCTCGAGCCCGACACGGCCCTGGAGGCCATCGACGCCGCGGTGAACGGCCTCCCCGCCGAGTCCGACGCCAAGACGATCGCCGCGACCGTCAAGGATGCGCTGCCCGAGGGCGCCAGCCTGCTCGGCTTCTCGCCCGACGCGGTCGCGGTGGCGATCCGCCGCGCGCTCGCCAAGGCGACGAGCTGGCGCGACTACCCGTGGGAGATCGTGCACGCCAAGGCCGTCTCGCCCCTGATGCACCTGGCGCTCGACGAGGTGCTCACGAACGAGGTCGGCGATGGCCGCCGCGGCCCGACGCTGCGCATCTGGGAGTGGGACCAGCCCGCCGTCGTCATCGGCAGCTTCCAGTCGGTGAAGAACGAGGTCGATCCCGAGAACGCCGAGAAGTACGGCATCCAGGTCGTGCGCCGCATCACCGGCGGCGGCGCGATGTTCATGGAGGCCGGCTCGGTCGTCACCTACTCGATCTACGCGCCGGCCGACCTGGTCCAGGGGATGAGCTTCGCCGACAGCTACGCCTTCCTCGACGAGTGGGCGATCGTGGCCCTGAAGTCGCTCGGCATCGACGCCGTCTACCAGCCGCTCAACGACATCACGAGCCCGTCGGGCAAGATCGGCGGCGCCGCGCAGAAGCGTCTCGGCTCGGGCGCGGTGCTCCACCACGTGACCATGAGCTACGACATGGACGGCCAGAAGATGACGGAGGTGCTCCGCATCGGTCGCGAGAAGATCAGCGACAAGGGCATCACCAGCGCGGCCAAGCGCGTCGACCCGCTGCGCAGCCAGACCGGCCTGAGCCGGGCCGAGATCATCGACCGGATGAAGCAGACCTTCGCGAGCCTGTACGGCGCGACGGAGGGAGACCTCACCGACGAGGAGTACGCGGAGGCCGAGCGCCTGGTCGAGGAGAAGTTCGGCACGGACGAGTGGCTCTACCGCGTGCCATGAGCCTCCCGCGAGCTGAGAGAAACCCGTATGCCCTCGGCGGCATACGGGTTTTTTCGTGTGGGCCACTTGCGTTCGCGCCTGAGGGTTCTGTTAGGTTAGGCAGGGCTTAGTTAGCTGAGCCTTACCTAAACCTCACCCTCACAGATCGCTGCGGATCGGCCCGTGCCGACCGCTGCCAGGAGTGCCATGACAGCGTCCCGAACTGCTTCGCCTGCCCCCGATCCCGAGAGGCCGCGCGCCCCGCGCCGTGCGCGCCGGGTCCTCGCCGCCGCCCTCGCGACCCTGCTCGCGGCTGCCGGCCTGAGCGCCATCGGCGCCGCGCCGGCGATGGCCGCCGGCCCCGCCGTCTCCGCTCCGGAGGTGCCCGCCGCCGGCGGCACGATCACCGTGACGGGCAGCGGTTTCGCTGCGACCGCCCCCGGCATCTACCTCGCCGTCGGCCCGGCCGGCCTGGGCGGCTTCTACCAGGGTGCTTCCAGCCTGCTGCCGACCGAGACGGTCTGGATCGCTCCCGGCAACGAGCCCGTGCCCTCCGGCACCGCGCGGCAGGAGCCGATGGCGGAGGACGGCAGCTTCACGGTGAAGCTGACCGTCCCGGCCGCCACCGCCGAGACGCCCGCCTACGCGATCTACACGTCGAAGGCGCACGGGCAGGGCTTCGCCGACCCGTCGCAGAACACGATCACGGCCCTCACCTACGCGGCTCCCGAGCCGACGACGACCTCGGTGACGCTCACCAGCGACGTCGCGACTGTGGAGGAGGGCGCCGCCGTCACGCTGACCGCGACCGTCAGCCCCGCGGCCGACGGCACGGTCACCTTCTCCGAGGGCTCGACCGAGCTCGGCAGCACGCCCGTCGCCGACGGCACCGCCTCGCTGACGACCAGCGCGCTGACGGTCGGATCGCACAGCATCACCGCCGTCTTCGCTCCGGCGGACACCGCGACGCACACCGGCTCCACGTCCCCGTCGACGACCGTGACGGTGAACGCCAAGCCGCAGCCGACCGGCCCCTCCGTCACCGTCAGCCCCTCCACCGGCGTCGACCCCGCCGCGGGCACGGTGACGGTGAACGGGACCGGCTTCTCGACGACCGGCACCGGCTTCTACGTCGGCGTCGGCCCGAAGTCGGCCACGGACAACGCCGACTGGTTCGTGAGCGCCGCCTACTACCAGGGCGTCAAGTGGGCCACGACGGCCGGAACCTACGGCGCGAAGATCAACGCCGACGGCTCGATCTCGATCGCGCTCACCAAGCTCAAGCGCGTCTTCACCTCCAACGGCACCAGCGTCGACTGCGCCGCCGTCGAGTGCGGCGTCTACACCTTCGCCGCGCACGGCTCCGCCGACCGCAGCCAGGACACCTACACGCCGATCGCCTTCGCTGCTCCGAAGGCGACCACCACCGAGCTCGCCGTGAGCGACTCCGCGGTCCAGGCCGGCTACACCGTGTCCCTGACCGCGACCGTCGCACCGGCCGTCGCCGGCACCGTCCAGTTCTTCGACGGCAGCACCTCGCTCGGCTCGAAGACCGTCGCGGACGGCGTCGCGACCCTCGACACCACGTCGCTCGATTCGGGCGCCCGCTCGCTCACCGCGGTCTTCACGCCGGCGGATCCGACCGTCGCCAGCGCATCCACGTCAACGGCGAACACGGTCACCGTCTACGGCCAGAACGACGCCGTGCCGGTCTCGGTCAGCCTCTCGGTGGACCCCGCGACCGCGCAGGAGGGCACCCAGCTCACGTACACGGCCACACTGAAGGCCAACCTCGCGGGCTCGTCGCTGCCCACCTCCTTCCCCGGCTCGATCGTCTTCGGCGAGGGCAACGGAACGACCGGACCCGACGCCGCCACCACCTACGGCACGGTCGCGGTCGACGGGGCCACGGCGATCTTCCGCACCTCGTCCCTGTCGGTCGGCCAGCACAAGCTGCGCGGCTGGTACACCCCGGCGGACCCGTCGAAGCTCGCCGCCGCACGCTCCAACTCGATCTCGGCGACGGTCACGGCCAAGCCGGTCACGCCGGGCGTCCCGACCGTGAACGTCCCGCAGGTCCCGGCCGGCGGCGGCACCATCACCGTCACGGGAAGCGGCTTCTCCACGACGGCACCCGGCATCTACCTGGGTCTGGGCCCGGCAGGCCTCGGCGGCTTCTACGCGGACTCGGCCAAGCTCATCCCGAGCGAGACCGTCTGGATCGCCGTCGGCAACCCGTCGGTGCCCACGGGGACGACCCGTACCGCCCCGCTGAACGCCGACGGGACCTTCTCCGTCGCCATCACGGTGCCCGCCGCGAGCACGGCCATCCCGGCCTATGCGTTCTACACCTCGAAGGCGCACGGCCAGGGCATCGCGGACCCGTCGCAGAACACCATCACTCCCGTGACCTACGCCGCGGCCGGCACCGCCATCACGCCGACGATCACCCTGACCACCTCGGGCAGCACCGGCAACGCCGGTGACCCGGTCGACGTCACCGTGCGCGTCACCCCGGCGGCCGATGGCACCATCAGCATCCTGGACAACGGGAAGGTCGTCGCCAGCGGCCTTCGGCTGGTCCCGGATGTGTCCGCTCCCGTCGCCGGCGTGACGGCCTTCGCTGCCCTCGCTGCGAGCTCGTCCTCGGTGAGCGCTCGCGTCCCCGGTCTGACCTCCGGCACGCACGCCTTCTCGGCCAGCTTCACGCCGGACGACCCGAGCCTGTTCACCCCGACCGTCTCGCCGCAGGTGAACGTCGTCATCGCCCCGGCCGCCGTCGTGACTCCGGAGGCCCCGGCCCCCGTCGCCGCGGCGCAGCCGACCTGCGTGGCCCGCGCCGTGAGCGACGCGTCGCTGAACTGGGGAGTGAAGACCAGCTTCCGCAACTACATCAGCGGCGGCATCGCGAACGGCTCGTGGACCCTCGCCGGCGTCACCTACGCCGGCGGCCAGTACGGCTGGAGCGGCGGCAAGGGCACCTTCAACCCGGATGAGACCCGCGGTCTCGTTCGGTACTCCGGCTCGGTCTCGTTCACGGGACACGACGGGGTGCTGAACCTGGTGCTCTCGAACCTCGCGATCCGCGTCACCAGCCCGACCCAGGCGACGCTCATCGCCGACGTGCACTCCACCGACATGGCGGGCAAGCCGAGCGACTACTCGGGCGTCTCCTTCGCGACGATCGCGCTCGGCGGCGGCACGGCCTCCGGCTCGACGTTCTCGGTGGACGGCGCGGCCACCGCGCTGACCGCCGACGGCGCGAAGGCGTTCGCCGGGTTCTACAACGCCGGCGAGGCGCTCGACCCGATCTCGTTCCGGTTCCCGCTCGGCGCCGAGGTGGCGTGCGACAGCACCACGACCTCGGGCCTGGCCTCGACCGGCAGCACCGGATCGGGTTCGGCTCCGCTGTTCGGCGGCCTGCTGATCCTCGCGGGCATCGCAGCGGTGGCGGTCGTGCGCCGCCGGGCCGTGCGCGCGGACGTGGAGGCCGTGTGACCTCGACAGGCACGAAGACCATGGGCGGCGCTTCCGGCGCCGCCCATGGGCGTTCCCGCACCACCCGGATGCGCGCCGCCCGCGCCGTCGCCGTCGCCGCCCTCGTGGCGGTCCTGACGGGATGCGCGGCAGGCGCCCCCGCCGCCAAACCGACGACCGCGAGCCCTTCGGCTTCCGCGACCGCGACGGGGGAGGCGCTGCCCGACCCGCGCACCATCACCGGTCCGTCGACCGCCGCCTCCATCGCCGAGATCGAGCCGGTGGAGAAGAACCCGAAGCCGTCGCTGCCGGTCACCGTCACCGACGCGTCCGGCACCTCCGTGACCGTCACCGACACCAGCCGCATCCTGGCCCTCGACATCTACGGCACCCTCGCCGAGACGGTCGTCGGGCTCGGGCTCGGCGACAAGCTGGTCGGCCGCGGCTCCTCCAACACGCTGGATGTGATGAAGGACCTCCCCCTGGTCACCCAGAACGGCCACGAGCTGAACGGCGAGGCGATCCTCGCCCTGCGCCCGACGCTCGTGCTCACCGACACGACCCTCGGCCCGCGCGAGGTGCAGGACCAGCTCCGCGCCTCCGGCGTGCCCGTCGTGTTCTTCGACCCCAAGCGCAGCATCGCCACCATCGGCGCGCAGACGAAGGCGGTCGCGCACGCGGTCGGCCTCGACGCCGTCGGCGACACGCTGGTGAAGCGCACCGACGAGGAGCTCGTGACGGCGAAGGCCGACATCGCGAAGCTCGCCCCGAGATCCGACGCCGACAAGCTGCGCGTCGCCTTCCTCTACGTGCGTGGCACGGCCGGCGTGTTCTTCCTCTTCGGCAAGGGGATGGGCGCCGACGACCTGATCTCCGGCGTCGGAGCCGTGGACGTGGCGACCGCGGCGGGCATCACCGGCGCGAAACCCGCGAACAGCGAGGCGCTGCTGGCGACCAACCCCGACGTCTTCCTGATGATGACCGACGGGCTGGAGTCCACGGGCGGCGTCGACGGCCTCCTGAAGCGGCCCGGTGTCGCGGATACACTCGCCGGCCAGCACCGCCGCATCGTCGACATGTCCGACGGGCAGATCCTCTCCTTCGGCCCGACCACTCCCGCTGTGCTGCGCTCGCTCGCCGACGCGCTGTACCGGCCCGGGGCGACGGGATGACCGCGCAGGCCACCCGCACCGAACGGGCGGGTCGTGCCTCCCGTGCCGACCGTGCCTCCCGCGCCGACCGGGTCGCCGTCGCTGCGGTGACCCGGGCGCGAGGGAGGCGCGCGCTCGTCATCGGCTCGATGATCGTGCTGCTTCTGGCCGTCGTGCTGACCTCGTCCGCACTCGGGCAGTTCTCGCTGTCGCCGGCCGAGATCTTCGCCTCGTTCGCGCGCCGGCTGGGACTCGCGCCCACCGCGCCCGCCGACGCCTATGCCGACGGAGCGCTCTGGAACGTCCGCTTCCCGCGCATCGTGCTCGGCCTGATCGTGGGCGCCGCCCTCGGCGTCGCGGGCGCGCTGATGCAGGGCGTGTTCGCCAACCCGCTCGCCGAGCCCGCGGTCGTCGGCGTCTCGGCGGGCGCTGCGGTCGGGGCCTGCGCCGCGATCGTCTTCGGCCTGCAGACCTTCGGCGCCGCCACGGTCCCGGCCGCGGCGTTCATCTCCGGTGTGATCACCACCGTGCTCGTGTACGTGCTCGCCCGCGCGCGCGGCCGCACCCGCGTGCTCATGCTCGTGCTCACCGGCATCGCCGTGAACGCGATCGCCAACGCGGTGATCGCCCTCTTCGTCTTCCTCGCCGACACCGCCAGCCGCGAGCAGATCATGTTCTGGCAGCTGGGCTCCCTGAACGGCGCGACCTGGTCCGCGGTCGGGGTGACCCTCCCGCTGCTGATCGTCGGCGTGCTCTGCGCGTGCCTGATGTCACGGCGGCTGGATGCGCTGGCGCTCGGCGACCGCAGCGCCCGCCACCTCGGGGTACCGGTCGAGCGCGTGCGGCTGGTCTCCATCCTCCTGGTCGCCCTGCTGACCGCGGTGGCTGTGTCGTTCGCCGGGATCATCGCGTTCGTCGGCCTGATCGTGCCGCACCTGCTGCGCCTGCTGATCGGGCCCGGCCACGGCGCCCTGCTCCCCGCGAGCGCTCTCGGCGGCGCACTGCTGATCTCGGTCGCCGACGTCGTGGCCCGCACGGCCATCCCGTTCGCCGACCTCCCGATCGGGATGTTCACGGCCCTCGTCGGCGGTCCCGTCTTCTTCGTGCTGCTGCGGCGCACCGTCGCGGCGGGGGAGAGCGCATGAGCGCCATCACCGGGACCGCCGTCGCCACCACCGCGGGAGCCGAGCTGCGCGGCGTCGGCGTGACGATCGCCGGCCGCCGCATTCTCGACGGCGTCGACCTCGCGGTCCGTGCCGGCGAGCTCGTCGCGCTCATCGGGCCGAACGGTGCCGGCAAGTCCACCGCGCTCGGCGTGCTCGCCGGGGACACCGCACCCGAGTCGGGCACCGCCCTGATCGACGGGCGGGATGCCCGCACCGTGAAGGTCGGGGAGCTCGGGAGGCTGCGCGCCGTGCTCCTGCAGCAGAAGGGCGTCTCGTTCTCCTACCCGGTGCGCGAGGTCGTCGCGATGGGCCGCATGCCCTGGGCGCGCACGCCGCAGAGCGACGACGACGCCGCGATCGTCGCGGACGCGCTCGAGCGCACCTCCACCGCCCACCTCGCCGACCGCGACGTCACCACGCTCTCGGGCGGCGAGCTCGCCCGCGTCTCGCTGGCGCGGGTGCTCGCGCAGCGCTGCCCGATCGTCCTGCTCGACGAGCCGACTGACGCGCTCGACCTCGGGCACCAGGAGCAGGTGCTCACCCTCGCGGCCGAGCTGGCGCGGGCCGGCTGCGCCGTGCTGGCCGTGCTGCACGACCTCAATCTCGCGGCCGCATACGCCGACCGGGTCGTCCTCCTGAGCGACGGTCGCGTGGTCGCGGAGGGGACGCCGGAGGAGGTCCTCACGGCCGACCGGCTGGCCGACGTGTACGCGTATCCGGTCGACGTCATCCCGCACCCGGAGAGCGGCGCACCCTTGGTGCTTCCTGTGCGTCCACAGGGTGTGCGGCGACCCTCCGGTACCATCGAGGGGTGAATTGGTGGGTCGTCGGCGTCGTCGTGGCGCTCGTCGCGGTGATCGTCGTGGCGGTGAAGCTCGGCTGGATCGACCTCTCCAACAAGGCGCAGCGCGGCTCGGGGACGATGAGCGGCGCCATCGGCGGATCGTTCGACGAGATCTTCGCGCCCACCCGTCACGAGGCCCAGCAGGAGCTCGACCGCCAGTCGTTCCTGCCGGCGCCCGCCCCGCTCCCCGGCGACGGGGAGAAGGGCGTCTGGGAGGGCGGCAAGATCACGATCGACGTCGGCTCCCAGGGCAACGGCCAGCGGGCCGAGGGCCGCGCGGTCGACGACGACGGCCGGGCTACCGCCGTTGCAGGGCGTCGTACTCGGGGTGCTCGCTGATCCAGCTCCGCACGTAGGGGCAGGAGGCGATCACGCGTCGCTCGGAGTTGTCGCGCACATCGTCGAGCGCCGTCTGCACGAGTGTCGACGCCATCCCCTTCTCGCGCTTCTCCGGGTCGACCTCGGTGTGGGTGAAGACGATCGCGTCGTCCCGGAGGTCGTACTCGGCGACGCCGATCCGCTCGCCGTCCTTGTAGAGCGCGTACCGGGACGCGTCGGGCTCGTTCTGCACCGTGAGGCTCATGGAGGCCACGCTACTCCGGTCGCCTCGGGGCGCTGCGAGAATGGACCCATGCTCGAGACCGTCCCCGCCGCCGACGATGCGGCGCCCTTGTGGCACCCCGCCGCACCGAGCACCGTCGTGCACGCCGACAACCTCGACGTGGTCGCCGCGCTGCCGGACGAGTCGTTCCGGCTGATCTACCTCGACCCGCCCTTCAACACCGGGCGGTCGCAGGCGCGGCAGGCGATGACGTCGAAGCGGTCCGAGCCCGGCGCCGGCGGCAGCGTGATCGGCTTCAAGGGCCGCAGCTACGAGCGGATCAAGGGCGACCTCCTGAGCTACGACGACCGGTTCGAAGACTACTGGGAGTTCCTCGAGCCGCGGCTCATCGAGGCCTGGCGGGTGCTCGCCGACGACGGCACGCTGTACCTCCACCTCGACTACCGCGAGTCGCACTACGCCAAGGTGCTGCTCGACGCGCTGTTCGGCCGGGAGAGCTTCCTCAACGAGATCGTCTGGGCGTACGACTACGGCGCCAAGTCCAAGACGCGCTGGCCGGCGAAGCACGACACCATCCTCGTGTACGTCAAGAACCCGTCCGCGTACTTCTTCGACTCCTCGGCCGTCGACCGCGAGCCCTACATGGCGCCGGGTCTGGTGACGCCCGAGAAGGCGGAGCTCGGCAAGCTTCCGACCGACGTCTGGTGGCACACCATCGTCTCGCCGACCGGCCGCGAGAAGACCGGCTACCCGACCCAGAAGCCGGAGGGCGTGCTGCGCCGCATCGTGCAGGCGTCGAGCCGTGAGGGCGACTGGGTGCTCGACTTCTTCGCCGGCAGCGGCACGACGGGCGCGGTCGCGGCGGCGCTCGGCCGGCGCTTCCTGCTCGTCGACAGCAACCGGGAGGCGGTCGCGGTCATGCGCGAGCGGTTCGCGCGGGACGAGCGCGACGTCCGCTTCGTCGACTGACGTCATCCCGTCGCGGCGACCGTGATCCCGGCTGCAGCAAGCAGCGCCACGTAGGACCACGCGTGCACGCCGTCCGGGATGCGCGGCGGGCGGCGGCGCAGGAGCACGACCACCGGGATCGAGCCGAGCAGCAGGGCGACCGCGGCGAGCACGTCCACCGACCCGACGAGCCCGGGGGTCGACGGCACCGCACCGCGCAGGAGCAGGGACACCGCCAGTGCGGGCGCGACGATCGCGAGCGTGAGCGGATTGGCGAGGGAGGTGGCGATCGGCATCG
This sequence comes from Leifsonia naganoensis, assembly GCF_013410615.1. NCBI lineage: Bacteria > Bacillati > Actinomycetota > Actinomycetes > Micrococcales > Microbacteriaceae > Leifsonia > Leifsonia naganoensis. The sequence continues at coordinate 1,483,709 of NZ_JACCHJ010000001.1, read as the reverse complement.
GCGCGCCCGCGCGGCGCATGAGCGGCACGGTCATCACGCTCCCGCCGACGCCGAGGAAGGCAGCGATCGAGCCGATGGGGAGTCCGAGCCAGGTCGGGAGGCCCGCGGCTGCGGGGGCGCTCGTACCGGGTTCGCGGCCCCCGATCGCCGGTGCCGGACGCAGGAACCCCGGGCGCACGATCAGGTCGACGATCGTCGCGCCGATGTAGAGCACGAAACCCCAGCGGATGATCGCGTCCGGGGCCACGCGGGCGAGCGCCGCACCGACGGCCCCGCCCGCGGCGAGCAGGGCGAACAGCGCCCCGCGTCCTGACAGCCGGCGCAGGACCTCCCGTCGCGTCGAGACCGTCGCGACGACGGCGTTGACGAGCATGACGAGGGCGGAGGTCGCGGTCGCCACGCGCACCGCGTCCGCGCCGAGGGAGAGGTCAGCGATGACGATGACGGGAACGGTGACGAAGCCGCCGCCGAAGCCGAAGAGCACGGTGGTCACGCCGACGGCGAGGCCGATGAGAGCGAGGATGAGGAAGGACACCCGTCCATCCCATCCCGGACGACGCTGGCGAGCAATCGTAGTTGCGCCCGATGTTATTGAGACTCAGCCAATCGCAGCGGCGCCGAACCGCGACGGGGGAGCGCCGAACGCACGCGTGAACGCGGCGGTGAACGCCGCCGGCGACGCGTAGCCGAGCTGCCCCGCGACGTTCGTCACGCTCCGAGACTGCAGCAGCGGGAGGCTGGCGAGCAGCCGGGCGCGGGAGCGCCAGGTCGCCGGTCCCGTGCCGGTCGCCGCCCGGAAGTGCCGGTCGAAGCTGCGATCGCTCATCGCGATCCGGCGTGCCCATACCGCGTTCGTCACGCCGGCATCCGGCGCGGCGAGGTAGTCGCGGCAGAGCGACCGGAAGGGCTCCTCCCGCGGAAGGGTGATGGCGAAGGGTGCGGGGGAGACCCACTGCAGCTCGTCGAGCGCCAGCCGCACGAGCGTCCCGTCGCGTCCCGCCGTGTCGTAGTCGGCCTCCAGCTCGTTGGCGGCGCGGAGCACCTCCCGCAGCAGGGGGCCGACCTCCACCACCGTGCAGACGGCCGGCCACCACGGCACGGCGTCGGGCTCGATGTAGAGGCTCCACGTCGTCACCCCGCGCATGAGCACCTCGTGGCCGACGCCCGGCGGGATGAGCACGGCGCGGTCGGTCGGGACCGTCCACGATCCGTCGTCGGTGACGACCTGCATCACACCGCTGGCGCCGTACAGCAGCTGCGCACGGCGGTGCCGGTGCCGCGCGAGCAGGTGATCGGGCGGATACTCGGTGCCCACGGGGAGCACATCGACGGGCAGGTGGTCCAGCGCGTCGATCGAGACGTTGCGCACGGGACCAGGCTAGCGGCGCGCGCTCCCGACCGGCGCCTTCCCGGTCTCCGTCCGGAGATTTCCGAGGCGCGTGTGGAAAGGTTGATGACTATGCGACCGGTCCTGCGAGCCCTGCCCTTCCTGTGGGGCGCGATCGGGACCGCGCTCGCCTTCACGGGCGTCTATCTGCTGTTCGTGCGCAGCTATGTCGGCCAGGTGATCGACGAGCGCGCCTTCGCCGGGGCCGACGCGTGGAAGGGCGACCTGATCGACTTCGCCCACACCTTCCTCAACGCCCTCCCCGTCGCCGCCGTCTTCATCGGTGCGGTGATCGCCGTGGTCGTGGTGCTCGTGCGCCGCAACTGGCTGGTGTTCGCGGTGGCGGTCGGCGCGGCGATCGGCGCGAACGTGAGCACGCAGGTGCTGAAGTACTCCATCCTGTCCCGGCCCGAGAAGGGGGTGGATGCGGGGCTCTCGAACTCCCTGCCCTCCGGTCACACGGCCGTCGCGGCCTCGGCGGCGCTGGTCGTCTTCCTCGTCGCGTCGCCTCGCTACCGGCCGCTCGCCGCGGTGGTCGGGGCCGTCTTCACGATCGCGGCGGGAGCCTCCACCCTCGTCGAGCAGTGGCACCGGCCGAGCGACGTCATCGCCGGGATGCTGGTCGTGGCGTTCTGGGCGTGCATCGCCGGTCTCGTGCTGAGTCAGCTGCGGCTGCGTCCCGCCGACCCGCCGGTGCGCACAAAGCTGTGGCCGCTGCTGTGGATCGCGGCCGTCTGCGCGATCGGCGCGCTGGTATCGCTGCTGGTCACGTACTTCTCGTCGCTGGACGGGTCGTCGCACCTCTTCATCGCTTACGCCGGCGGGGTCGCCGCGATCGTCGCCTCGGGCTTGACGCTCGCCGTGCTCGGCAACCGCGTCTACCGCGCGCTGGCGTAGCGCGGCCTCCGCCTCCGCCGCGCCACCCACGCCGCGCGGTCCTCGCGATTTGTGCCAAATGTCGCGAATAGCGGCGCCATTCCCCGCATTTGGCACAAATCTGCGGGAGGGAGGGCACGTGGTGCAGGAGGAGGGGAAGCGGCGCGGCGTGCGTCAGGTCGAGGCGCGGATCGTGAGCGTCGCGGCGAGGGGGCCGGGGGCCTCCTCCGGAGCCGCGTCGTCGGGCGCGATCAGCGCGAGCAGCCGGTGCGCCGCCGCGCGGCCCAGCGCGTCGCCGGGCAGCGCCACGCTCGTGAGACTCGGCGCGGTGACCGCCGACGCGGGGAGGTCGTCGAAGCCGGCGACCGCGACGTCCTTCGGAACCCGCAGCCCGGCCTCCGCGCAGGCCGCGAGCACGCCGTGGGCCAGCGTGTCCGCCGCGGCGACGATGGCGGTCGCTCCCGCCTCGCGCCACGCGGGCAGTGCTGCGAGCGTCGCTGCGGCGGCCTCCGCGAGGTCCGGTCCGCTGCGGACGTCGGGATCGGCCAGCAGTGTCATCCCGTGTCGGGCGGCCGCCTCCCGCAGCAGCTCGCGCCGCAGCAGGTAAGTGGCGGCGGGCGTCGCGCCGTCGAGGTAGCCGATGACGCGGTGGCCGCGCTCGGCGAGGTGACGCGCGAGCTCCTCCACCCCGGGAGCCAGGTCGTAGTTGACGGCGGCGGCGCGGGCCTCGAGCCCGGGAGCGTCCAGCAGAACGAGCGGGGTGCCGGTGGGGAGGTCGTCGAGGAAGTCGGGGCCGGGCGCCGAGACGAGCAGCCCGGCGGGGCGGAGGGACGAGAGGCGCCGCACATCCGTGGCGTTCGGCTGCGCACCACTCGCGGCGGCCGACAGCAGCAGCTGGTAGCGCGAGCCGAGCTCCTCCTGCACCCCCTTGATCACGCGACCGAAGAACGGGTTCGGGAGGTCGGGGGCCAGCAGCACGACGATGTCGCTCGTCCCGCGGGCCAGCGCGCTCGCGGCGCCGTCGACCACGTACCCGAGCTCGGCCACGGCGGCGAGCACGCGCGCGGCGTTCTCGTCCGAGATGCGCCCGCGGGCCTTGCCGTTGACGACGAGGGAGACGGTCGCGATGCTCGTCCCGGCCCGCTCGGCGACCATGGCGGCGGTCACCCGGCGGGGCGCGGGAGGGAGCGTGGGCATGGTCTCGATCGTATCGGTGGGCGTCCGCCGGTTTGCGGCGTCAAGCGCTTTACGTTTACAGTGTCAAGCGTTTGACGTCCCCGACGAAGCGGAAGGCTCCCCATGGAGAAGATCATCCTGGACTGCGACCCGGGGCATGACGACGCGATCGCGCTCATGCTCGCCCACGGCAATCCCGACATCGACCTGCTCGCGGTCACGACCGTGGCAGGCAACCAGACCCTCGAGAAGGTGACCCGCAACGCGCTCGCCGTGGCACGCGTCGCCGGGATCGCCGGCGTGCCGTTCGCCGCCGGAGCCGACCGTCCGCTCACGCGGCCCGTGGAGGTCGCCCCCAGCATCCACGGCGAGTCCGGCCTCGACGGCCCCGAGCTCCCCGAGCCGTCCTTCGAACTCGACGGACGCCACGCGGTCCAGCTCATCATCGACACCGTGATGGCGCACGAGCCCGGCACGGTCACGCTCGTCCCCACCGGTGCGCTCACCAACATCGCGCTCGCCGTGCGGCAGGAGCCGCGCCTCGTGGAGCGCGTCAAGCAGGTCGTGCTCATGGGTGGCGGCGTGCACGTCGGCAACTGGAGCCCGGTGGCCGAGTTCAACATCGTCATCGACCCGGAGGCCGCCGACATCGTCTTCAGCGCGGGCTGGAAGGTCGTCATGTGCGGCCTCGACGTCACGCACCAGGCGCTCGCCACCCCGGAGGTCGCCGCCCGCATCGCCGGGATCGGCACCGCACCGGCGCAGTTCGTCGGCGAGCTGCTCGAATTCTTCGGCCGCACCTACGCCGACGTCCAAGGCTTCGACAGCCCGCCCGTCCACGACCCGGTCGCCGTCGCCTACGTGATCGACCCGACCGTCGTGCGCGCCGTGCAGATGCCGATCGCCATCGAGACGCAGGGCCGCCTGACCACGGGGATGACCGTGGCCGACCTCCGCTCGTCCGCCCCCGCCGACTGCCCGACCTGGGCCGCGATGGAGCTCGACCACACGGGCTTCTGGGACCTCGTCGTCGACGCCCTCGAGCGCATCGGCGACCCCTCGGACGCCGACGTCGCCGCCGAGGCCGAAACCGCGGGAGCCGCCGCGTGAGCATCACCGCCCCCACCCCGGTCTCGTCGCCCACCGGGCGCCCCGTCCGCATCGCCGCGCTGACCGCGGCGCTGCTCGCCGCCTGCGTGGCCTTCCAGCTCAACGCCAGCATGCTGAGCCCCGTGCTCGTCACGATGTCGCACGAGCTCCACACCGACGAGGCCACCATCGGCCTCTCGCAGACCCTCTTCTTCACCATCGCGGCCCTGTTCTCGCTGTTCCTCCCGCGGCTGAGCGACATCGTCGGCCGCAAGCGGGTGCTGCTCGCGATGCTCGCCGTCATGCTGATCGGCAGCGTCGTGGCCGCTCTCGCCCTGAACGTGGGGATGCTGTTCGCCGGCCGCCTCATTCAGGGCGTCACCGGCCCGGTCGTCCCGATCTGCCTGCTCATGCTGCGCGCCGAGATCTCCGACCCGCGCAAGTACGGAGCGGCTATGGGCCTCCTCACCGCGGTCAACGGCGGCATCGCGGGCATCGACGCGATCGCCGGCGGCTGGCTCGCCACGACGTTCGGCTTCCGCTCCGTCTTCTGGGCGATCGCGGTCGTCACCGTCGTCGCGCTGGTCATGGTGGTCGTTTGGGGCGCCGAGTCCCGGCCCTCCGAGGGCGTGCGGATGGACTGGTGGGGCGTGCTCCCGCTGGTCGTCTCGATCGGCGCGCTGCTCACCGGCCTCAACGAGGCGGGTCGTCTCGCCTCCGCCAACTGGGTCCTCGTCGGGCTGTCCCTGGCCGTCGCCGTCGTCTCCTTCGTGATCTTCTGGCGGGTGGAGAACCGCGTCGCACAGCCGCTCGTCCCGACACCGCTGCTGCGCCGCCGCTCGACCTGGGCGCTGCTCGCCACCACCCTGCTCACGATGACCGGCGTGTTCGCCGTCGTGAACGGCCTGGTGACCTCCCTCGCGCAGAACGCGGACGCGGGCTTCGGGATGGCGCCCGACCTGGCCTCGCTGGCCTTCCTCACCCCGTACGCGCTGGTGGGCTGGATCGTCGGCCCGCTGGCCGGCCGGCTCGCGCCCGTGCTCGGCTACCGCCGCATCCTGCGCATCGGCCTCTCGGGCACCATCGTCGCGACCGTCGTGATGGCGTTCGTCGGCGTGCACTCGCTGCCCGTGCTGATCGCGACCACCGTCGTGATCGGGATCGGCTACGCCGGAATCGGCAACATCATGCTCAACGGCCTCGGCATCGTGCTGTCGCCGGCCGAGAACCCCGGCTTCCTCCCCGGGCTCAACGCGGGCGCGTTCAACCTCGGCGCCGGGCTGAGCTTCGCCCTGCTGCCCGCCCTGCAGGTCGCGACGTCGGCGGCGCCGGACTCCACGACCGGATACTCTGCCGGAATGATGCTCGGAGCCGCCATCACCGCCGTCGCCCTCGCGGTGTCGTTCCTGATCCCCCGGCCGGACTCGGCCGAGGTCACGGCCACGGCGGCCTCCCGATGAGCAGCACCCCGGACCGCGGCCGGATCGTCGTCGTCGGCTCGCTGAACGCCGACCTCGTCGTGCAGACCGCCGCCTTCCCGAAGCCGGGCGAGACCGTCTCGGGAGGCGACCTCTCGACGGGCGCCGGCGGCAAGGGCGCGAACCAGGCCGTCGCCGCCGGACGGCTCGGCGGTGCGGTGACGCTCGTCGGGGCCGTCGGTTCGGATGCGCACGGCGAGCTCCTCCGCTCGGCCGTCGCCGACTCCGGGGTCGACGTTTCGTCCGTCGCCGTGCGCGACGGTGTGGCGACCGGCACCGCGCTCATCACCGTCGACGCCCGCGGCGAGAACACGATCGTGGTCTCGCCGGGCGCCAACGGTACGCTCGCTCCCGCCGATCTGGACGACGCCGTGCTCGCCGGCGCGTCCGTCCTCGGGCTCTGCCTCGAGGTGCCGGAGGCGGTGGTGGTGGATGCCGCCGAGCGCGCCCGTGCCGCCGGGCTCGCGGTCGTGCTGAACCCCTCCCCGTTCCACGACGGCGCGCGCGCGCTGCTGCCGCTGGTGGATGTCCTGCTCGTCAACGAGGGGGAGGCCGCAGCGCTGCTCGGCGTGGCCGAGGACTCGACTCCCGACGCGCTGCGCGACGGCCTGGCCGCGCTCGGCGTGACCCGCGCCGTCGTCACGCGGGGAGCCGACGGGTGCGTGGTGGTCGACGGCGATGACGAGCTCGTTGCCGTGCCCGCCGTGCGGGTGGATGCGGTCGACACGACCGGCGCCGGCGACGCCTTCATGGGCGCGCTGCTCCTCCGACTCGCCGACGGCGACGCCCTGCTCGACGCGGCCCGCTTCGCGGTCGGGGTCGGCGCGTTCGCCGCCTCCCGTGCCGGAGCGCAGGCCTCCTACCCGACCCCCGCCGACCTCACCGCATTCCTGCGCTGACCCCCGCCCGCGCCGCTTTCGCGACATTCGTGCCGAATGTCGCGAATGCGGCGCGCAAACTCCACATTCGTCACGAATCCTCAGCGCTCTCGCCGGAGGTGGGACGGGACGGGACGTGGCGGGACGGGGGTGGCGTGGCGGGGCGAGGTGGGGCGTCACGCGTCGCGAACCGCCGCGCACATTCGGCACAAATGTCGTGAAAGCGGCGCGCTAACGCGACATTTGTGCCAAATCCGGGGCGGCGAACAGCGTCAGGTCGACTCGCGGACGACCAGCTCGGTCGGCAGCAGCGTCACGCGCTCGGCGGGCTCGCCCGCGATGCGCCGCACCAGCACCTGCGCCATCGCCTCGCCGAGGCCGATCGACGGCTGGTGCACGGTCGTGAGCGGCGGCGCGGCGGTGATGCCGAAGTTGTCGTCGTCGTACCCGACCACGGCGATGTCGTCCGGGATGCGGAGGCCCGCCTCCCGGATCGCCGAGTAGGCTCCGGCGGCCATCTGGTCGTTCGCCGCGAAGAGCCCGTCGATCGGTACCCCGCGGGCGAGCAGCCGGCGCATGGCCTCCTTGCCCGAGAGGGGGGAGAAGTCGCCGATCTCGACGAGGGAGGCGTCCAGCCCGTGTGCGTCGAGCGCCCGGCGCCAGCCGGTCAGCCGGTCGAGGCCGGCGGGCATGTCCTGCGGGCCGGTGATGAGGGCGATGTTGCGGCGCCCGCGCGCGATGAGGTGCTCGGTGGCGCCCGCCGACCCGGACACGTTGTCCACGTCGACGAAGTACGACTCCCCGGTCTCGTCGCCGACCGGCCGGCCGCCGAAGACGATCGGGAGGGAGGCGCCGAGCGCGACGTAGGAGTGGTCGCCCGAGTGGTGCGACACGACCAGCGCGCCGTCCACATTGCCGCCCATGAGGTAGCGCCGGGTCTTGTCGGGGTTGGTCTCGGACGAGATGACCATGTTGAGGGTGTATTCGGTGTCGGCGAGGCTCAGCGCGACGCCCTGCACGATGGAGGCGAAGAACGGGTCGGCGAAGACCTTGGCCGTCGACTCCGGCACGACCAGCGCGATCACCTGCGTGCGGCGGGAGGCCAGCGAGCGTGCAGCGCGGTTCGGCACGTAGTTGAGGTCGGCGATGGCGGCGGTCACCGCGGCGACGACCTCGGGCGTGACCTTCGTCGAGCCGTTGACGACGCGCGAGACCGTGGCGCGCGAGACTCCCGCGCGTGCCGCCACCGCCTCCAGGGTCGGGACGGCCACGGCATCCACTGCATCCGTGGTCATCGCTCTCCTCCTCGTCCGTCGTCCATGCTAAGCGCGCGCCGCCGCTGCGCCGACGTCCGACGACTCCGCGGCGCCCGCGTCCGCGATGAGCCGGGCGAACGCGTGCCCCGACTCCTTCACGGTCCGCACCTGGGTCTCGTAGTCGACGGACACGATGCCGAAGCGCTTCTCGTAGCCCCACGCCCACTCGAAGTTGTCGAGCAGCGACCACACGAAGTAGCCGCGCACATCGGCGCCCTCGTCGATCGCCGCGTGCACGGCGTCGATGTGGGCGAGGATGTACGCCTCGCGCTCGGTGTCGCGGATGTGACCGTCCGGGTCGGTCGCATCGTCGTAGGAGGCGCCATTCTCGGTGATGTAGAGCGGTGGGAGGGTCGGGTAGTCGGCGGTGAGGCGCACCAGCAGGGCGCGCAGGCCGTCGGGGTTGACCTCCCACCCCATCGCCGTGGTCGGCAGGTGCCGCGACGGGAAGGTGACGAACTCGCTGCCGACGAAGGGCGACGCCTTCGGGCTGTCGGTGGGCACCAGGGCGGCCGGGGCGTCGGCGGGCAGGGGATGTCCGCTGACGTTGTCGTCGTGGTAGTGGTTCACGCCGAGGAAGTCGATCGGCTGGGCGATGGTCTCCAGGTCGCCGTCGTGCACGAGCGCCTCGAACCGGTGCTCGCGCAGGTCGTCGAGCACGTCGGTCGGGTAGGCGCCGAGCAGCAGCGGCTCGAGGTACATCCGGTTCCAGAGCCCGTCGATGCGGCGGGCGGCGTCGAGGTCGACGGGGTCGCTCGGGTCGTTCGGCACGGCCGTGGTGAGGTTGAGCGTGATGCCGAGGCGCAGGCGGTCCAGCCGCCCGGAGTCGCTCCCGGCGCCGACCGACGCGATGGTCGCCCGCTCGCGGATGGCGTGGGCGGCGAGGCCGTGCGCCAGGTGCTGGTGGTGCAGGGCGGCGAGGGCGGCGTCGGGCTCGCGGCGGCCGGGTGCGTGCTCGCCCGCGGCGTAGCCGATGAGGGAGGAGCACAGCGGCTCGTTGAAGGTCGTCCAATGGTCGACCCGGTCGCCGAGCGCGTCGTAGACGGCCACGGCGTAATCGCGGAAGCGGTAGGCCGTGTCGCGGTTCGCCCAGCCTCCCTTCTCCTCCAGCGCCTGCGGCAGGTCCCAGTGGTAGAGCGTCAGCCACGGCAGGATGTCCGCGCCGAGCAGCTCGTCGACCAGCCGGCTGTAGAAGTCGAGTCCAGCCGCGTTCACCGCGCGGCCGCCGGGCACGACACGGGCCCAGGAGGTCGAGAAGCGGTACGACTGGAGGCCGAGGGAGGCCATGAGGGCGACGTCCTCCGGCATGCGGTGGTAGTGGTCCACCGCGCGCTCGGGGGTGTCGCCGCCGGCGATCGCGTTCGGCACGCGGGCGAAGGCGTCCCAGATGGAGTCCTCCTTGCCGTCCTCGTGGGCGGCGCCCTCGATCTGCGCGGCGGCGGTGGCAGAGCCCCACAGGAAGCCGTCGGGCCAGCGGTTGTCGGTCATTCTTAGCCTTTCACCGCGCCGGCCATGATGCCGGAGACCAGCTGCCGGCCGGCGAGCACGAAGAGGATGAGCAGGGGGATGGTCGCGAGCACCGCGCCGGCGAGCACGATCGAGTAGTCGACGTACTTGGCGGACTGCAGCTGGCTGAGGGCGACCTGCAGGGTCGGGTTCTGCGGGGCGACGAGCAGGGGCCAGAGGTAGTCGGTCCAGGCCGTCATGAAGGTGAAGAGGCCGAGGATCGCCATGGCGGGCCGTGCGGCCGGCACCCCGACGTGCCAGAAGGTGCGGATCATGCTGGCGCCGTCGACGCGGGCCGCCTCGATCAGCTCCTCGGGGATGACGTCGACGAGGTACTGGCGCATGAAGAACACGCCGAATGCGGTGACGAGGGTCGGCACGATCACCGCTCCGAGCGTCCCGGTCCAGCCGAACTGCTTCATGACCATGAAGAGGGGGATGATGCCGAGCTGCGTCGGGACCGCCAGGGTCGCGATGACGAACACCATGAGCCCCTCGCGACCGCGGAAGCGCAGCTTGGCGAACGCGTAGCCGGCGAGCGTCGAGAACAGCACGACCGAGACGGTGATGACGGTGGAGACGATGATCGAGTTGCCGAGCGCCTGCCAGAACGGCACGGTCCCGAGCACCTCGCCCACGTTCTTCCAGAACTGGCCGCCCGGCAGCAGCGGCGGCCAGGTGGCGGTCAGGACGGTGCTGTCGCTGGAGCCGGCGACCGCCGACCACCAGAGCGGGTACGCGCTGCCGACGAAGAGGACGAACAGGATGCCGTAGGTGAGGAAGCCGGGGCGCCGGTCGATGCCGAGGGCCTTGCGCTTCGGGGGCCGCTGCGCGGTGGTCGGGCGCGGCTTGGAGGCGGTCGTGGTCACAGGTTCTTCTCCTCGCTGGCGGCGGCGAGAGCGCGGGCGCCCTCGGCGGTGGACTCGCCGCTGTCGATGCCGCCGTCGATGCGGGTGTCGGATGCGGCGGCCCGGCTGCGGGCGAGCCGCTTCGCCGTCCGTTTGGTGTGCAGCCGCGCCTCGGTGGAGGCGATGCGGCGCGAGATCAGGAAGTTCAGGAGGCCGAACAGCACGATCAGGAGGAACAGCATCCACGCGATCGCGGAGGCCTTGCCGAAGTTCTGCCGGTTGAAGGCCATGTCCCACAGGTAGAGCACGGTGGTCTGGTACTGCCGCTGCGGACCGCCGGGCACGGCGCTCGACGGGTTGAACAGCTTCGGCTCGGTGAAGATCTGGAGGCCGCCGATGGTCGCCGTGATGATGACGAAGATCATGGTCGGGCGGATGCTCGGCAGCGTGATCGAGAAGAAGCGGCGGAACGCGCCCGCGCCGTCGAGGGAGGCGGACTCGTGGATGTCGCGCGGCACGGCCTGCATGGCGGCGAGCAGGATGAGCGCGTTGTAGCCGGTCCAGCGCCAGTTGACCATCGTCGCGATGGCGACGTGCGACGGGAACGTCTCGGTCTTCCACATCACGGGGTCGAGGCCGATCGCCTGGAGCATGTTGTTGATCAGGCCGTACTTCTCGTCGAACGCGCTCGAGAAGATCAGGGTGACGGCCACCGGGGTGACCACGTAGGGGAGCAGCACGCTCATCCGCCAGAAGGTCTTGGCGCGGATGTTCTGGTCGAGGATGGCCGCGATGAAGACGGCGCCGATCAGCTGCGGGATGGCGGAGAGCAGGAAGATGCTGAGGGTGTTGAAGAGCGAGTTCCAGAAGAACGGGTCCTTCAGCTCGGTGAGGTAGTTGCTGAAGCCGACCCACTCGCCGGGGCCGGTGAGCAGGTTCCAGTTGTTCAGCGACACGACGAACGTGTACACCAGCGGGAACAGGCCGACGAGGGCGAAGAGGATGAAGAACGGCGCAACGTAGAAGTACGGCGACGCCTTGACGTCGAAACGGTTGAGCTTCTGCTTGAAGGTGAGCGCGTTGCGCGCATCCCGGTCGCGCCGGGCCGCGGAGGCGGTCTCCGGGCGGGTGACGGTTGTCATGCGGATCTCCGGTGGGTCGGGTCGTGCGGGGTGCGGGCCCCCGCCGCCGGCGAGCGGCGGGGGCCCGGGAGGGTCGTGCCTACTTGTTGACGACCAGCTGGTTCAGCAGCGTCATGGCGTTGGCCCAGGCCTGGTCGCCGTTCGCCTTGCCGGAGTCGAGCTCCTGGACGGACGGACCGAAGACCTGCGACTGGATGACCGAGTCGTCCGGGCCCTTGTACTGGGCGACGACGCCCTTGGCGCGCTCGCCGAGGATCTGGCCGATCGGAGCGTTGTCGAAGAACTTCGTCAGGTCGCTCTCACCGGTCACGCCCGGGTCGCTCTGCGCTGCGGTCACCGAGGGGAAGGTCCCCGCGGCCTGGAAGGTGGCGACCTGCGACTTGGCGGTGGTCAGCCAGGCGGCGAGGTCGGCCGCCTCCTTCGGGTGCTTCGACTGCTTCGGCACGGTCAGGAACGAGCCGCCCCAGTTGGCCGCGCCGCCCGGGAACACGTTGGCGAAGTCCCAGCCGGTGTCGGCGTTGCCGCCGCCCGCCTCGACCTGGCCCTTGACGACGCCGAGCATCCAGCCCGGGCAGACGAACGTGGCGAACGAGCCGTCGGTGAACGCCTTGCCCTTGCCCCAGTCCCACTGGGTCTGGTTGGAGGAGAGGCCGGCCGCCGCGCCGTCGGCCAGCTGGCCCCACAGCGCCTTGAGGTCGGAGTTGTCCTCGATGTTCAGCTTGCCGTCCTTGGTGTAGTAGCCCTCGGGCTGCTGGTTCACCATGGCGTTCCAGAGGAAGCCGGACTGGTCGTAGAAGGCCTTGCCAGTGGCGGCCTTGTACTGCTCGCCGATCTTGAAGTAGTCGGCCCAGGTGGCGCTGTCGCCGCCGAAGAGCTTGGCGACGGAGTCGCGGTCGCTCGGCAGGCCCGCCGCGGCGAAGAGCTTGCTGTTGTAGCAGAGGCCCTCCGGTCCGATGTCGGTGCCGTAGCCGATGATGCGGCCGTCCTTGTCGGTGGCCTGCTTCAGCTTCCAGTCGACCCAGCGGTCCTTGATCTTGTCGGCGCCGTAGTCCTTGAGGTCGTTGAACTGGTCGGAGACCTGCATGACCTTGGACAGCCAGCCCTCCTCGACGGCCTGGACGTCGGGGAGGCCGCTGCCGGCCGCCTCCTTGGTCTGCCAGTCGGTCAGGGCGTTGTCACCGGTGTCGATGTTGGTCGCCTTGATCTTGATGTTCGGGTGCTCCTTCTCGTACTGCGAGTAGAGCTTGTCGAAGCCCATCGTGCCGAACGTCGTGACGGTCAGCGTGATGGGGTCAGAGCTGCTCCCGCCGTCGCTGCCGCTGGATGAGCAGCCGGCGGCGAGGAGGGCGAAGGACGCGGCGCCGGCAATGGCGGCCGCGACCTTGGTGCGTCGTGAAAGCTTCACGGTTCACTCCCTTGTGGTGTGTGCTGGGTCTGATGAGGCGCTGTGAGAGCGCTCTCAGTTCGCGACCGTGAGAGCGCTCTCACGCGTTGCTGGAGAATCTAGAACGAGTCAGGTGGCAATGTCAAGCGCGGCCGTGATCGCGCTCTCATCGTTGAAAAGACGGGGAACTCAGGACCGCGGAATTCCGCGGGACTCGGCGGCGCCTCCCTTCGCGCCGTGACCTAATCGTGACCTGATCGGTCTCGTGTCCAGTCCCGGTGGCCGGGCGTCCGCCGACCAGACTGGACGACGACGAGGGGAGACCGTGGATGCCGATCATCATCCTCATGGGGTTCGCCGCGGTCGCGCTCTGGTCGCTCGTCGCGCACCGGTTCGACCGCGTCGGCATCGCCGGCCCGGCGGGTCTCGCCGCGCTCGGAGCCCTCGCGGTCGTGCCGAACGTGTCCGCGTTCACCGCGGCCATCGACAGCGACGTCGCCCAGCACGTCGTCGAGCTCATCCTGGCCGTGCTGCTCTTCGTCGACGCGTGCGAGGTGCGTGGCGGCCTGTTCGGCGGCGAGGGCCGGTCTCTCGCCCGCCTGGTGCTCGTCGCACTGCCCCTGTCGCTCGCGCTGGTGGTCGTGGCGGGCGTCTGGCTGCTGCCGCAGACGGGCGTCTTCGTGCTGATCGTGATCGCCTGCATCGTGATGCCGACGGACTTCGCGCCGGCGACCGCCCTGCTCCGCTCGGAGCGCATCCCGGCTCGCGTGCGCCGCATCCTCAACGTCGAGAGCGGCTGGAACGACGGCCTCGTCTCCCCGGTGTTCGGGATGTCGCTGGCCATCGCCGTCGCGCTCCCCACGCTCATCCGCATCGTCGACACGGGTGGGGAGACCGCCGGAGACGAGAGTCAGCTCGAGAAGAACTTCACGGACTTCTTCGAGGCGTTCTTCGGGGCCGTGCCCGCCACCCTGTCCGCCGTCGTGGTCGGCGTCCTGCTGGGAGGGGCGTTCGGCCTCCTCACCCGCTGGGCCGCACGCCGCGGCTGGGCCGATTCGACGGGCATCCGGTTCGGCACGCTCCTCACGCCGCTGCTCGCCTATGGCATCGCGACGCTCCACGGGCTCGGCGCCAACGGGTTCGTCGCGGCGTTCGTGGCGGGAGTTATCTACCGGGTGGCGCGCACCCGGCGCACAGAGCTGCGCTCGGTGCCGCACGAGGAGCTCCTGCTCGTGGAGGAGGCCAGCGCGGTCGCCTCCAACTTCGTCTGGTTCATCCTCGGCGGGATGACGACGGCCGTGATCGCGGACGGCATCGACTGGCGTCTGCTGGTGATCGCGGTGCTCGCGCTCACCGCCTTCCGCGCGGTGCCCGTCTATCTCTCGATGCTGGGTTCGCCGATCGGCTGGCGCGATCGTACCTTCCTGGGGCTCATGGGGCCGCGGGGGACCGCGTCGATCGTCTTCGGCCTCCTCGCCTTCAACCGCCTCCCGGAGGCCGACAGCGGCGACGTGCTGACCGTCACCGTGCTGACCGTCGTGGGCAGCATCCTGCTCCACGGCGTGGCCGCGCCCTTCGCGCTGCGGAGGATCACCCCGGAGACGACGATGGCCGCCGTCCCGGGGGACGACGGCCATCGAGGCTGAGCTGCTGGTGCGGTGCTACTTGCCCGCGGAGGCCTGCGGGTGCTGGGCGCGCACCGAGGCGGTGTCCGCCCCGGGCTCGATCAGCGCGCCGACCTCGGCGGCCGCGCGGCTGGCGAGGATCCCGACGTCCTCGTTCTCCTCCTCCTCGCGGTCGGCGGCATCCTTCTCGGCCTTCGCGTCCGCGGCCTCCTGCAGCGCCGACTTGGCGCGCAGCGGCGGGGTCTTGAAGAACCAAGTGAGCACGAACGCGATCAGCACCACGATCAGCGCCACCCAGTAGACCTGGATCGCGGAGGCGTTGAAGCCCACCAGGAACGGCTTGGCCAGACGCGGGTCGGCGTCGTTGAGGAACGACGTGTCGTCGAGGTTGCCGCTGCCGGTGGCCGCGGTCGACTTCTTGAGGCTGCTCGACAGGCTCGGGGCCACCGTGTCGACGAAGTCCTGACGGACCGTGTCGTTCGAGAAGTCGAGCGTGACGGTGCCGTCGGGGGCTACGGTCGCGTACGGGGCCTTCGCCGTGATCGCGGTGCCCGCCGCGGCGGTCGCCTTCTCGACGGCGGCTGCGGTCGCCTGCTCCTGAGCGGCGGCCGGGATCTGGCCCGCGGCCACCGCGTCGGCCACGGCCTGCTTGGCCGCGTCCTGCGCCTTGGTGACACCGGCCTGGAGGCCCGCCGTCGTCTTGTCCTCGATGCCGGAGACGATCTTGTTGTAGCTCTGCTCCATGATCTGCTTGTTCTCGGGAGCCTGGGCCACGGCCGGGTCGAGCGCGGCGTTCAGCGCGCTGTTCAGCGTCGGCTCGTCCGCGAGGGACGACTTGATGTTGCCCGGCATGACCGTGAACAGCAGCGACAGGAGCACGGCGGTGCCGAGCGTTCCACCGATCTGGCGGAAGAACGTCGACGCGCTGGTCGCGACGCCCATGTCCCGCACGCCGACCGAGTTCTGGCTGGCGATCGTGAGGGTCTGCATCAGCTGGCCGAGGCCGAGGCCGATGAGCAGCATGGCGCCGGCGATGAACCAGTAGGAGTCGTCGTACTTGATGAAGGTCAGGTAGAAGAATCCGCCGGAGAGCAGCGCGGTGCCGATGATCGGGAACTGCCGGTAGTGACCGGTGCGCGCGATGATCTGGCCAGAGGCGATCGAGGAGATCATCAGACCGAGGATCATCGGGAGCATCTGCAGACCCGACTCGGTCGGGGTCGCGCCGAGCACCAGCTGCAGGTACAGCGGGAGGGTCAGCATGGCGCCGAACATCCCGAAGCCGACGAAGACGCCGATGATGGTGGCCATCGAGAAGGTGTTCGAGCGGAACAGCTTCAGCGGGATGAGCGCGTCGTCCTTCATGCGCATCTCGATGAGGATGAAGGCCAGGATGCCGATGGCGCCGAGCACGTAGCAGCCGATGGCGCCCACGCTGTCCCAGCCCCACTCGCGACCCTCTTCGGCGACGAGGAGCAGCGGGACGAGGGCGACCACGACCGCCGTCGCGCCCCACCAGTCGATCCGCACCGAGCCGCGCTCACGCTTGGGCAGGTGCAGGAACCGCAGGACCATCGCGAGGGCGATGAGGCCGATCGGCACGTTGATGAGGAAGACCCAGCGCCATCCGGCGATCCAGAGGATCTGGTCCGCGCCGGCGAACAGGCCGCCGACCAGCGGGCCGATGAGGCTCGAGATGCCGAACACGGCGAGGAAGTACCCCTGGTACTTGGCGCGCTCGCGCGGGGCGAGCATGTCGCCCATGATCGCCAGCGGCATCGACATCAGACCACCGGCGCCGAGGCCCTGGATGGCGCGGAACGCGGCCAGCTCGATCATGGAGGTCGAGAAGCTGGCGAGGATCGAGCCGATGATGAAGACGACGATCGCGAAGATGAACAGCGGGCGCCGGCCGAAGATGTCGGAGAGCTTGCCGTAGATCGGCGTCGCGATGGTCGAGACGATGAGGTACGCGGTGGTCACCCACGCCTGCTGGCTCAGACCGTGGAGGTCGTCGCCGATGGTGCGGATGGCCGTGCCGACGACGGTCTGGTCGAGGGCCGAGAGGAACATGCCGGCCATGAGACCGAAGATCACGAAGAGGATCTGCCGGTGCGACATGATCGGTTGGGGTGCGGCGGGAGCCGCGGGGGCAGTGCTGGACATTGAACTCCGAGTCGAGAGTCGAAAGCGCGACGCCCGGCGCTCGGGCGTCACACCGGTGTGAGAGTCGTGAAGATTTTTGCGGAGAGTGCAAAGTTACACCCGGTGCGCGTCTTTGAGCAACGCGGGGACCACGTTCCCGCGCGCGTTCGCGAGGGGCGAACGCACGCACGCGATCCGCGGAATCATGCGGAACTCCCGCGACGCTACGCCGCCGGATGTCCCCCGTCCAGGTGGCGCATAGGTAGGAGGCGTAGCGTGAAGAGTACCCGAACCCGTCACCCTCCGAATCCCCTCCGAAGGACGTATGAGTTCTCTCATCTCCACGCTGCGTTCCCCCGGACGCGGCCCGCACCGCACTCGATCCCGCCGCATCGCCGGCGTGATCGCCGTGGCGGCCTCCGCCGCGCTCCTCTTCACGGGATGCGCCGGTGAGCCGTCCCCCGCGACGAAGGCCCTCGTCGGCGCGACCACGAAGGCCGCGCCCGCCGGCGCGAGCGTCTCGGCCGTCGAGCCCGCCGCGGGCAGCGTCTCCGGCGGCACCATCACCCTCACCGGCTCGAACCTCCAGAACGTGGCGAGCGTGCAGATCGGCACCCAGCCCGCGGCCGTGACCGCGGCCACGGCCGACAAAGTCACCGTCGCCGTCCCCGCCTCGCAGAGCTTCCAGGCGGGCGCCGTGCCGATCGCCGTCACCGACAAGTCGGGCAAGGCCGTCGCGACCGACGGCAAGACGTACGACTACCAGGTGCAGACTCCGGTCGACAAGCAGCTCGCCTACGCGATGACCTACTGGAAGAACTACAACTCGGCCGAGTGGGGCGACCTCAACTCGGTGGGCGGCGACTGCGCCAACTTCGTCAGCCAGACCCTCATCGCCCGCGGGTGGACGATGAACGACGACTGGTACAACAAGGACGCCGCCGCCGACTGGAGCCCGGCCTGGGGCTACGTGCCCTCGATGGACGCCTACTTCCAGGCCAACGCGGCCTCCCTCGGCCTGACCGAGTACCCGCTCGACCAGCGCGACAAGATCAAGGTCGGCGACATCGTCATGTTCGACTGGAACGACAACGACTCGCTCGACCACGTGCAGATCGTCTCGGCGGTGGAGAACGTGGACGGCAAGATCCAGATCAAGATGGTCGGCCACAACGAGGACACCGACTACCGCGACCTCGACACCACGATCACCGTGGACCACCCGGGCGCCATCGGCCACTTCTGGAGCCTGTCGAAGTAACCGGCCGGCGCGCGCCTCCCTCCCGGGCGAACGGGTTATGCTCAGCCCGTGATCTCGGGGGGAAACCGCCTACGGGCGACGACGCTGGGCGCGGCCATCGTCGCCGGCGCACTGGCCGTGCTGCTCCCGCTCGGCGGCTGCGCTGCCGTGCCGTCGAGCCCGGCGGCCGGCGGCCGGCCGACCCACCACCGTCCGCACAGCGATCCCGATCCGGACGCGCGCCCGCATCCGCGGCCGACGCCGACCAGCATCCCGGCTCCGACCGCTGCGGGATTCGACGCCTCCGCCCAGTCGCACGACGATCCTGCGAGCAGCTGGGTCGTCGTGAACAAGCCGCGCGCCCTCCAGCCGCTCGCCTTCACGCCGCCCGACCTCGTCTACCCGGACGTCACCTATGTGAACCGCCAGCCGATGCGCCCCGAGGTCGCAGACGCGCTGGTCGCGATGTTCCACGCGGGCAAGGAGGAGGCCGGGCTCGACTTCTCGGTGCAGAGCGCCTACCGCTCGTTCGACTCCCAGACCCGCGTCTACGACGACGACGTCGCGCGCAACGGGCAGGCCTACGCCGACACCGACACCGCGCGCCCCGGGCACAGCGAGCACCAGACCGGCCTCGCGGTCGACATCAGCGCCGTGCCCGCGCGTTGCTCGCTCTCCGCCTGCTTCGCCGACACCCCGCAGGGGCAGTGGCTGGCCGCCAACGCGTGGCGCTTCGGCTTCCTGCTGCGCTACCCGGCCGACAAGGTTCCGGTCACCGGGTTCACCTTCGAGCCGTGGCACTTCCGCTACGTCGGGGTGCCGCTCACGACGCAGATGCACGCCACGGGCGTCACGACGCTGGAGGAGTTCTTCCACTGCCCGGGCGGCGCCGACTACCACTGACATCCGCCGGGTCTGCCCGCTCCGAACCTCCGTCGATAGGCTTGACGGACGTGACGACGGGAGGCCGGATGACCATCGAGGCGGTAGGGGCGCTGGAGACCGAACTGCGCAGGCAGAGCGCTGTGGAGGCTCTGGAGATCCTCGATACGCCGCCGGAGGACCGGTTCGACCGCATCACCCGGATGACGCAGCAGCTGTTCGGCGTGCCGATGGTGAGTATCACCCTGCTCGACGACGAGCGCCAGTGGCGCAAGTCGCACCTCGGGCTCACGACGGAGGCGGCGCGCGCGGACTCCTTCTGCGACCTCACCGTGCGCACGGACTCGCCCGTGATCATTGCCGACACGACGGCCGACGAGCGCTTCCGGGACAACCCATTCGTCGCGGGCGACCCGCACCTGCGCTTCTACGCGGGCGAACCCATTCACGCGCCCGGCGGCGAGGCGGTCGGCACCCTCTGTGTCGTCGACACCGAGCCGCGCACGTTGACGGCGGGCGAGCAGCGCCTGCTGCGCGACCTCGCCGACTGGGTGCAGGCCGAGCTCGACCGCGACGAGGAGCTCGACCGTACGGCCGTCGTGCAGCGCGCGCTCCTCCCTCATCGCAAGCCGGCCGCTCACGGCTACGACGTCGCGGCGGCGTGCGAGCCCGGCGAGCGCATCGCGGGCGACTTCTACGACTGGTACGACACGGAGGACGGTTTCACCGTGACCGTCGGCGACGTGGTCGGCACCGGCAGCCCGATCGCCATCATCGCCGCGTCCGTGCGCGCCGCCCTGCGCAGTGCCACCGCCTTCGCCGACCTGGAGCCGGCGGTCGCCGAGGCGTCGCGCATGATCGAGGAGGAGCTCGACCGCCTGGCCGCCTACACCTCTGTCTTCCACGCCCGCGTCGACGGGGACGGCCGGGTCCGCTTCGTCGACGCCGGCCACGGTCTCGCGTTCGTCGTGCGCGTCACGGGCGACATCGAGCGGCTCGCGACCTCCACCCTCCCGCTCGGGATCGCCGGCGAGCGTCCCGAGCACTCCGTCTCGCTCGGTACGGGCGACGCGTTGCTCGTCATCAGCGACGCCGTCTTCGACGCGCTCGGCGGCGAGGCCGGGCTCGGCGTGCTGCAGTCGCGCGTGCGCGGCTCGGCGACCTCGGCCGGTGCCGTCTCCCGCATCGTCGGCGCGGCCCGCGACGAGCATGGCGCCGCGCCCGTCGGGGACGCGCTCGCCATCCTGGTCCGCCGCGACTAGCGCGGATCAGCCGAGCGCGTCGCCCACGATGCGCTTGGCCTCCTCCTGCACCTCGCGCAGGTTCTCCTCACCGGCGAAGCTCTCGGCGTAGATCTTGTAGACGTCCTCGGTGCCGCTGGGGCGCGCCGCGAACCACGCGGTTGCGGTCTCCACCTTCACGCCGCCGAGCGAAGCGTCGTTGCCGGGAGCGCGGCTCAGCTTCGCGGTGATCGGCTCGCCCGCCAGCTCGGTCGCGGCGATCGCGTCGCCGTCGAGCTTGCCGAGGGCCGCCTTCTGTGCGGGCGTCGCCGGGGCGTCGACGCGCTGGTAGACCGGGTCGCCGAAGCGCTCGGTCAGCTCGCGGTACAGCTCCGAGGGCGACTTGCCGGTGACGGCGCGGATCTCGCTGGCGAGCAGGGCGAGCAGGATGCCGTCCTTGTCCGTCGTCCACACAGAGCCGTCGAAGCGCAGGAAGCTCGCGCCGGCGCTCTCCTCGCCGCCGAAGCCCACCGAGCCGTCGATCAGGCCGGGGACGAACCACTTGAAGCCGACCGGGACCTCCCACAGCCGGCGGCCGAGCGACTCCGCGACCTTGTCGATGATCGAGGACGACACGAGCGTCTTGCCGACCGCGGCATCCTCACGCCATCCTGTGCGCGTGCGGAACAGGTAGTCGATCGCCACCGCGAGGTAGTGGTTCGGGTTCATCAGGCCGCCGTCGGGCGTGACGATGCCGTGGCGGTCGGAGTCGGCGTCGTTGCCGGTGAGGATGTCGTAGTCGGCGCGGCGCTCGACCACCGACGCCATCGCCGACGGGCTCGACGGGTCCATCCGGATCTTGCCGTCCCAGTCGAGGGTCATGAAGCCCCAGGCCGGGTCGACCTCGGGGTTCACGACGGTCAGATCGAGCTCGTAGCGCTCCGCGATCGCCTGCCAGTAGTGCACGCTCGCGCCGCCGAGCGGGTCGGCGCCGATGCGGATGCCGCTCTCGCGGATCGCCTTCACGTCGATGATGTTCTCGATGTCGTCGACGTACTTGCCGCGGAAGTCGTAGGTCTCGACGCCGCTCGGCTCGGCCATGCGCACGTCCCGCATCCCGCCGGCGATGATCTCGTTGGCGCGCGCCGCGATCCAGCTGGTCGCGTCGGTGTCGGCCGGGCCGCCGTGCGGCGGGTTGTACTTGAAGCCGCCGTCCGCGGGCGGGTTGTGGCTCGGCGTGACGACGATGCCGTCCGCCTGGTCGGGGTGCCCGGCCTTGTTGTACGCGATGATCGCGTGCGACACCGCCGGCGTCGGCACCCAGTCGTCGAACTCGTCGACGAGCACGCGCACCTCGTTGCCGACCAGCACGGCCAGCGCAGTCGTCATCGCGAACTCGCTCAGGAGGTGCGTGTCGGCGCCGATGAACAGCGGTCCCGTGATGCCCTGGCCCGTGCGGTACTCCACGATCGCCTGCGTCGTGGCGGCGATGTGATCCTCGTTGAAGGCGGTGTTCAACGAGCTGCCGCGGTGACCGGAGGTGCCGAACACCACCCGCTGCTCGGGGATGCTCACATCCGGCTTGAGCTCGTAGTACGCCGTGCGGAGGGCGTCCACGTCGATGAGGTCGGAGGGCTGCGCGGGGGTGCCTGCTCGGGGATCCATGCCCCTATGCTTCCACGGTCGCCCGGCCGAGGGGAGTGGGGAGTGCGCTCATCGCTAAGCTGAACGCCATGTCCACAGACCCCGCCGAGCCCACCGCCGAGCTGCCCGCGTCCGTCGACGAGGTCTACAGCTTCCTGGGGCCGTCCGGGACGTTCACGGAGGCCGCGCTGGCCCAGGTTCCGGAGGCGCGCGGCAAGCGGTGGAAGGCCGTGAACAACGTGGGGGAGGCGCTCGCCGACGTCGTGGCGGGCCGGAGCGTGGCCGCGATGATCGCGATCGAGAACTCGATCGAGGGCGGCGTCTCGGTGGCGCAGGACGCCCTCGCGACCGTACCGGGCCTGCGGATCGTGGGCGAGTACCTGGTGCCCGTCAACTTCGTCCTCGTGGCGCGGCCGGGCACGACCCTCGCCGACGTGCGCACCGTGAACGCGCATCCCGTCGCCTACTCCCAGTGCCACCAGTGGCTGGACGCGCACCTGCCCGAGCACGGGCACCTGCCCGCCTCGAGCAACGTCGCCGCGGCCGCCTCGCTCTTCGAGGGCAGCACGGCGGACGCCGCCGTCGCCCCTCCCGGGATCGTCGACCACCACGACGTGGTCGTGCTCGCCGAGAACATCGGCGACAACCCCAACGCCGTCACGCGCTTCGTGCTGGTGAGCACGGCGCGCACGGTGCCGCCCGCGACCGGGGCCGACAAGACCAGCCTCATCGCCGAGCTGCCGGACGACCGTCCGGGCGCGCTGCTCGACCTCCTGGAGCAGTTCTCGACCCGCGGCATCAACCTGAGCCTGATCGAGTCGCGGCCGATCGGCGACGCCCTCGGCCGATACCGGTTCGTCATCGATGCCGATGGCCACATCCACGACGAGCGCGTGGCGGACGCCCTGCTGGGTCTGCGCCGGTTCAGCCCCTCGGTGATGTTCCTCGGCTCGTACCCGCGTGCGGACAGCGTGCCGGTGGACTTCGACCAGCGCTACCGCGACGAGGTCTTCACGGAGGCGAGGCAGTGGCTCGCGTCACTCACCGAGAGCGGCGCCGGGGAGACCCCGCAGGGGTAGGCTGCGCAGCAGCAGGAGGAGGTCGGAGATGATCGCGGACGACGAGCAGGACACCGCCCGTCCCGGCGGGTTCGACCCCCGCTACGACCCGGCGTTCCAGCGCGGCTACCGGCCGCAGCCCGGAGAGCGCGCCCGCACCCGCGTGCGCGCCGTCGCCCCCGCCCCGACCCGGGACCGGCCGCGCTCCGACGTGCGTGCTGCAGCCTCCGCGCCGCAGACCGTCGAGGAGGCGTGGGAGGCGACGGCCACGCCGGTGGGCGAGCTCCCGGTGGCGACCGACCCCGTGCCGTTCACGACCGTGTCGACGCCCGTCCCGGCGCTCGCCGCAGAACCCGCGACCGTCGTGGTCGCCGGCCCGGGCCTCCTCGCCGGCGCCGAGCTCTCCCCGCGCCGCAACCCGCTCATGCTGGCCCTCTGGATCGTCGGGGCCGGTCTCGTCGTGCTCGGCATCGTCATCTACGCGGTGGCGGTCAACGCCTCCTACACGACCAGCTACAACGGCGCAGCGGGCGATGTCGGGATGCAGGTGCTGACCCAGATCGGCTGGGTGCTCGCCGGGCCGATGATCACGATCGGGTTCGCGACGCTGGTGGCCCTCCTCTTCATCACCGCGCTCGCCGGCCGCCGCCGTGCGGGCGCCGCGGGTGTCGGCGCGGAGGACGACGGCGAGCCGCAGGACGACGAGCTGTAGCCTCCACCCGGCTCCGCGTCCGGAGTTCCGGCGCTCCGAAACGGCCGGACCGGGCTAGCCGCGGCGGGGCACCCGCACGCGCAGGCCGCCCTCGTCGACGGCCAGGTCGAGTGCGACCACGTCGCCGAACGCGTCGCCGTCGAGCTCGAACGGCGCGGGCTGTTCCATCCGCAGCCGCACGTCGGCTCCCCGCAGGTAGCTGAGGCGGGTGCGGATCGCGCGGTCGGTGAAGCGGATGATGCGACGGCCGAGCGCGCTCTTGCGCAGCACCCGGTTCTCCCACGTCACCTTGCGCCAGATCGCGAGCCACCCGAAGACCGACTCGGGCTGCAGGATGGCGACGTCGAGCAGGCCGTCGTCCACCGCGCCGTCCGGGATGAGCTCCATGTTGCCGGGGAGCGTGCCGCAGTTGGCGATCAGGATGGTGCTGACGTGCGCCGACCGCTCCTGGCCGGCGTCGAGGCGGTACCGGATGCGGACCTTGCGCGCCTTGGGCAGCGCGCGGAACCCGGCGTCGACGTACGCGAGCCAGCCGAACCGCCGTTTCAGCTCCGGCCGGGCGTTCGCGATCATGGTCGCGTCGATCCCGATACCCGCCATCACGAGGAAGGCGTGCTCGGTGCGCTCGCCGTCCTCCCGGGTCGCCGTCGCGACGCCGAGGTCGATCGCGCGGGTCTCGCCGTCGAAGGCGATGGCGCACGCCTCCTCCACATTCGCGTACGGCACGCCGATGTTGCGGGCGAGGAGGTTGCCGGTGCCCGACGGCAGCAGGCCGAGCGTCGCACCGCGGTCGCGCAGGGCCTCGGCGACGGCGCGGACCGTCCCGTCGCCACCGGCGGCGAGCACGAGCGTCGCACCGCGCGACAATGCCTCCCGCGCCTGGGCCTGTCCGCCCTCCTCTGGGGTCGTCTCGAGCCAGATGAGCTCTACTCCGCCGGCGCGTTCGGCGGCGGCCTCGACGGCGCCGCGCACCCGCGGGACGTCGATGCGGACCGGGTTGTAGATCACGGCGACGGTCGCGTCCCGCATCCCTCCCCATCCGTTCACGGGGTTCACGCTACCTGTTCCCTGTGGAGAACCAGGAGACGCGGCGGCGCGGTCGATAAGCTGGGGCACGTGATCGATCCAGTCCTGCTCCGCGAGAACCCCGATGTCGTCCGCCGATCGCAGGAGGCGCGCGGAGATTCCGTGGAGGTCGTCGACGAGGCCCTGCAGGCCGACGTCGAGCGTCGCGCCGCCATCACCGCGTTCGAAGAGCTCCGCGCCGAGCAGAACGCCTTCGGCAAGCAGGTCGCGCAGGCGCCCAAGGAGCAGAAGAAGGAGCTCGTCGCCCAGGCGCAGGAGCTGGCCGGCCGGGTGAAGGAGGCGCAGCGCACCGCGAGCGACGCCGAGACCCGGTTCTCCGAGGTCCTGCGCCGCATCGGCAACCCCATCATCGACGGCGTCCCCGCCGGCGGCGAGGACGACTTCGTCGTCATCAAGACGGTCGGCGACATCCCCGCGTTCGACTTCGAGGCGCGCGACCACCTGGAACTCGGCGAGCTGCTGGGCGCGATCGACATGGCCCGCGGCGCCAAGGTCGCCGGGGCCCGCTTCTCGTACCTGCGCGGCATCGGCGCCCGCCTCGAGATCGCCCTCATGAACATGGCGCTCGACAAGGCCGTCCACAACGGCTTCATCCCGATGATCACCCCGACGCTCGTCAAGCCCGAGATCATGCAGGGCACCGGCTTCCTCGGCGCCCACGCCGACGAGGTCTACCACCTGCCGGCCGACGACCTCTACCTCACCGGCACCAGCGAGGTCGCGCTCGCCGGCTACCACGCCGACGAGATCATCGACGTGACGGAGCCGCTGCGCTACGCCGGCTGGTCCACCTGCTACCGGCGCGAGGCCGGCTCGGCGGGCAAGGACACCCGCGGCATCATCCGCGTGCACCAGTTCAACAAGCTGGAGATGTTCGTCTACACCCTGCCCGAGAACGCGGAGGCCGAGCACGGCCGCCTGCTCGGCTGGCAGGAGGAGATGATGCAGGAGCTGGGCCTCAGCTACCGCGTCATCGACACGGCCGCCGGCGACCTCGGTTCGAGCGCGGCGCGCAAGTACGACGTGGAGGCGTGGATCCCGACGCAGGGCCGCTATCGCGAGCTCACCTCCACCTCCAACTGCACCACGTTCCAGGCGCGCCGCCTGGAGGTGCGCCACCGCGGCGAGAACGGCAAGACCTCGCCCGTGGCGACCCTGAACGGCACGCTCGCCACCACGCGGTGGATCGTCGCCATCCTCGAGACCCACCAGCAGGAGGACGGCTCGGTGCGCGTCCCGGAGGCGCTGCGTCCCTACCTCGGCGGCCTCGAGGTGCTGGAGCCGATCGCCCGGTGAACGACTCCGCTCCCGGCGGCGCCGGCCGCCGCCTGCTCATCGCGCTCGACGTCGACGGCACCCTGATCCACGAGGACGAGACGGTCGGCGACGCCGTCCGCGAGGCGGTGACCCGGGCACGCGCCGCCGGTCACGAGGTGATGCTCGCCACCGGCCGCAGCTGGGAGACGGCGAAGCCCATCCACGAGACCTTCGGTCTCGACAGCACGTTCGTCGTCTGCGCCAACGGCGCGCTCACGATGCGCCGCGACGATACCGTCGACGAGGGTTACCGTCGCGAGTTCGTGGAGACCTTCGACCCGACCGAGGTGCTGCGCACCATCCGGCCGCACCTCCCGAGCGGCAGCTTCATGGTGGAGGACCCGACCGGGTTCCGCCGCTACACCGCGGGCATGACCGAGTGGGAGCTCGTGAACGCCGAGGAGGTGAGCTTCGAGGAGCTCTCCGACCATCCCGCCACCCGCGTCGTCGTGGTGTCGCCGCAGCACGACGAGGAGCAGTTCCTCTCGATCGTGGAGCGGATGGGCCTGCACAAGGTCAGCTACGCGATCGGCTGGACGGCGTGGCTCGACATCGCGCCCGACGGCGTCAACAAGGCCACCGCGCTGGAGCGTGTGCGCGCCGCGCTCGACATCCCGCTGTCCGATGTCGTGGCGGTCGGCGATGGTCGCAACGACATCGACATGCTCACCTGGGCCGCGTCCCAGGGCGTTGGCGCGGCGATGGGACAGGCACCCGACGAGGTCAAGGCGGTCGCCTCGCGCGTCGTCGGCACCGTCGTCGAAGACGGCCTCGCCGAGCTGCTCGACAGCCTCTGAGCTCGGGATTCCCTCTCCGGATCAGCACTTTCGTCCGCGTCGTCCAGATTTCTGCCAGGGTGATCTGCCAAGCTGGTGGATAGTGTGCCCGGTGGACCGCGGCGCACCCGATGCGTTTCCGTGAAGGGGAGTGAATGAACGAGGTGCCCACCCGTGCCCAGGCGCGTGCTCAGGAGAAGTCCGCTGGACCGACCATCGCCCGCCACGGCCGGCTGAAGCAGCACCACCCGTTCCGCACGATCCTCGCCGTGCTCGTCACCGTCGTCGCCGTGCTCGGCGTCTCGACCGCCGGGGTCGCCGCCTACGCGGTGCTCGACGTCACCGGCACCGCGACCGCGAAGAAGGCCGTCACCCTGGTCGATGCCAAGGGCAACGCCGTCGTCCCCAAGGTCGGCGCGATGGACGGCGCGTTCAACGTGCTGCTCGCGGGCTCCGACAGCGGCGGCGGCAATGCTGCCTACGGCGACCGCGGCGAGGTCCTCAACGACGTCACCATGGTGCTGCACGTCTCCTCCGACCACAAGAACGCCACGGTCATCAGCTTCCCCCGCGACATGTTCGTCGCCATCCCCTCCTGCCCCGACCCCCAGGGCGGCAGCTTCGACGCGATGAGCCGGCAGAAGATCAACTCGTCGCTGAGCTACGGCGGCCTGGCGTGCACCGTGCTGACGGTCGAGAAGCTCACCGGCCTCGACATCCCCTACGCCGGCGTCATCGAGTTCGACGGCGTGATCGAGATGTCGAACGCGGTCGGCGGCGTCCCGGTGTGTGTGGCCGGAGACATCACCGACCCGTACACCGGCCTGGATGTGAAGGCCGGCGACAACACTCTGGAGGGCTCGCAGGCTCTCGCGTTCCTCCGCACCCGTCACGGCGTCGGCGACGGCTCCGACCTCGGCCGCATCAGCAACCAGCAGGTCTTCCTCTCGTCGCTCGTCCGCACCATCAAGAGTGCGGACACCCTGACCAACCCGCTCAAGGTGTACGGGCTGGCGAAGGCTGCGGTGAGCAACATCCAGCTGTCCGACAGCCTCCAGAACGTCACCACCATCGCGTCGATGGCCGTCGCGCTGAAGGACATCGACGTCAATAAGGTCGTCTTCGTCCAGTACCCGAACCACTACGTGGACGGCGGCGTGGCGCCGACCGTCGACGCGGCGGACACCCTGATGTCGGCGCTGAAGAACGACCAGCCCGTCACCCTCACCGGTGACACCGGGATCGGTTCGGAGGCTGCCGCAGGCGACGCCGCGACGCAGGCTCCCGCCGCCCCGACGGACACCGCGACCCAGGCGCCCGCCGCCCCGACGGACGGCTCGACGGACGCCGCGACCGACAGCTCGGTCACCCTTCCGTCGGACGTGCACGGCCAGACGGCCGCCCAGGTCACCTGCTCCAAGCCCTTCCAGGACTGACGCCCTCGCCGCGACTGCGGTCGTTCGGTACGTTTGCCCCCGCTCGCCCGGCCGCAAACGTACCGTGGCACCGCAGTCGCCGCCGCGGGTGCGCGGTTCGGTAGAATCGGGCGACGCCGGTCTCCGGTGCCAGGAGGGCTGTCCGAGCGGCCGATGGAGCCAGTCTTGAAAACTGGTGGGCAGAAATGTCTCGTGGGTTCGAATCCCACGCCCTCCGCAGAAGAAACAGTTGATGAATCCCGGTCGTTTACTGGGATCAAG
Source organism: Leifsonia naganoensis (assembly GCF_013410615.1). Taxonomy (NCBI): domain Bacteria; kingdom Bacillati; phylum Actinomycetota; class Actinomycetes; order Micrococcales; family Microbacteriaceae; genus Leifsonia; species Leifsonia naganoensis. The sequence continues at coordinate 1,455,227 of NZ_JACCHJ010000001.1, read as the reverse complement.
CACGGCAACAAAATGACAACAAGTGAGCGTCCACTGTGAGCGCCAAACTGGGCCCAGGCGAGCCAAAAGTGGCCGAGCCCCTCAACCTATGGTCGGGATCCTAAGAAGACAAGATCACCCTTGAGGACATGGACCAGATCCGTCATCTATTCGACTCAGTGCCGACTCCGTGACGCTAGGTCACACCCATCACGAACGGAGCGCAGCTCGACTCCGATGTTCATCCTCGACATTGCGCGGTCGAGCTGAGTGCGCAGCCGGCCGTTCCCGTCGATCTCGTTGCAGGTCTTCATCGCGGCGATCAGCATGCAGATCGCGGTACCCAACCAGGCCTGGTGGTAGTCCACGCACACTGTGACATGTCGTTGTGGGAGGTGGTCTGGCACACGCGCCACACCTTCCAAGCCATCTAACGCAATTTCAGAAGAGACGTCCCCGTTGGCGCACCAGCGGAACCACGACTGGGCGAGCCCGGCGCCATCTCTAGCCATCGGTAGGAGCTCCTTTCCATCCGAGCTACCCGATCCGCTTCGGCAGGGAGGGATAGGCGGTGACGATGTCGTCGTTGGCAGACCTCAACTGACTGTGACGACGGATGAATACTGTACGACTGCACCGGACGATTCGATTCTGGCGCCAAAGTCCTTGTGCGAGTATGTCGCCACTGCTGCTTGCCGGGCGAGGAGCCTGACGATCGCGACGAGCTCGCCGCCTGGCGGCCGTTCGTCAATTCTGGCTGCCTGAACGGTCGATGCCCGAGCTGGTGCCGGTCAGGCGGCCGGCCCGTCGAGGTCGGACATATCGAGAATGAAGCGGTAGTGAACGTCGCCGACGGCGAGCCGGTCCAGGGCCGTCTCGATCTTGCTCGATGGGAGGACCTCGACGTCGGCCGTGATGTGATGCGCGGCGCAGAATTGGAGCATCTCGACGGTCTGGGGCAGGCCGCCCGTGCCCGAGGAGGTGAGCTTCTTGCGGCCGGCGCCGAGCGCCCAGAGCTTCGGACCGTCGAGCAGCGGGTTCCCGAGGACGCACAGGGTGCCGTCCAGGTCCAGCATCCCGATCATCGGCAGGAGGTCGTGCTCGGCCGAGATCGTGTCGAGAACGAAGTCGAAGCTGCCGCGCGCGGCAGCGATCTGGGCCTCGTCTGTGGTCACGAGCAACCCCCTCGCTCCAAGACTCAGGGCGTCCTGTTCTTTGGCCGCGCTGCGGCTCAGGACCGTGACCTCGGCGCCGAGAGCCACGGCGATCTTCACCGCGAGATGACCGAGTCCCCCGAGCCCAGCGATGGCGACGCGGGTCCCGCGGCCGACGCCGGCGGCGCGCAGGGGTTCCCACACGCTGACGCCGGCGCACATCAGCGGTGACGCGGCGGCCGGGTCGAGCCCGTCGGGCAGGTGGAACGCGAACTTCTCCCGCAGGACGTACTCGCGACTGTAGGCGCCCTGCGTCGGGGTGCCGTCGACGCGATCGATGCCGCCGTAGGTGGTCGTCGCACGGTTGTAGCAGTAGTTCTCCTGGCCGGCCAGGCACATGGCGCATTCACCGCAGGAGTCGATGATCGTGCCGATCGCGACCCGCTCTCCGACGGCGAATCCGGTGACCGCAGGACCGACCTCGGTCACGACACCGGTGGCCTCGTGCCCGGGAACGAGATCCTTCTCGCCGAGCATGCCGTGGATGCGGTGCAGGTCGCTATGGCAGACCCCGCAATAATCGATCCGCACCGCGATGTCGTCGGGACGCAAGTCGCGGCGCTCGATGGCGACGCGGGTGAGCGCGTTGGTATCGGGATCGAGACTCTGCCAGCCCGTGGTTGTTCTCATGGTCGTCTCCTTAATCGGAATCTGTATTCATCTTAGCACGATGATGAATGTCGATTCCGCTTTACTAGGATTGGTCCATGCCCATACCGACCGACACATCTCGCCGCCGCGGGCCACGCCGAGACGCCCTGCGAAACGACGCCATCGTGATTGAGGCAGCCCGCGCGGTCTTCGCCGAGCAGGGGCCCCAGGCGAGCATGGAGGCCATCGCGACCCGAGCCGGGCTCGGCGTCGGGACGATCTACCGACGCTTCGCCGGCAAGGACGCCCTCCTGGATGCCATCGCCCAGACCTTCGTCGAGGAGATGGATGAGGCCGCCGAGGCCGCCGTCGCCGACCCTGACCCCGCTCACGGCCTGGAGCGATTCCTCGACTTCGTCGGTGCTTTCAACGCCGAGAAGCGCCGCTACGCCGGCGCATTGATCGACCGGGTCGCCAGCGACGAGGTCAGCGCCCGGACGGCAGACAGGATCCGGCAGCTCACCCAGGCCGCGGTCGACGCGAAAGCCCTCGCGCCGGACGTGACCGCCCACGACATCAAAGCGCTCATCATCGCGTTGCGCGGCGTGGTCGCCACGGCGCCCGACGGAGACGACACCACCTGGCGACGCTTTATTCGCATCCACCTCACCGGACTTCAAGACAGCGCCTGACACAGAGGCGGACACGGGCCGGCTGACCCGACCGCAGACCATCCGCTACTTCCCCGTTGGTCTCCCAGCACGGATCTACGCCGTGTTCCAGGACGCCTGCCGCAACCGCGGCCATAGTCGGCACCAGTGCCGGCTGCACCATGCCGCCCAAAGAGCATGTACGGAAGTCACGCCGCCCATTCGAATGCCGCTGGGCCGACATCGTCTTCTACAACGAGCCCACCGAAGGCAGCCACTTCTTCGCCCTCGAGCAACCCGAGACTCTTGTCAAGAATGTGCGCCCAACGTTCACCCAACGGCGCTGACCGAACCGGCTCCGCGACCACACCGGTTCCCTGTCATTCATTGCATCGCGTCCCTCCAGGCGGGGCGCTGACGGCGAGATGGTCCGAGGGTGCAACGGCAAGGTGGCCCGCGCTCGCCTGAACCGCGAGGAGCGCTTCGGCGGCGTAGGCCTGGAACGTCTTCACACCGAAGCGGAGCCATTCTTCGAGTGCGATCGAGAACGCCACGAGCACGGTCTCTGCCGCAAGCCGCGCTGTCACATCGTCGATGCCCCGCCCGAATAGAGCCGCGCGGACCGCCGCAGCGGTGCGAGCATGCTTGAGCGCGCCGCGCTCCTGCACCTCGCTGCTTTCGGCGAGCACCCGGACGCGATGCGCCGCTTTGCCTCGTTGCTCGGGGCTCATCGCTGCCCCAGCGGCCTCAAGCGCCGCTCCCAGGAGTTCCTGCAGGGACGCGCCGGCCGGCGCGACACGGATTCCCTTGACGAGGAGCCCGGCCAGCCGGTCTTCGTCGCCGAAGAGCACTTCGCGTTTGTCGGAGAAGTGGCGGAAGAACGTCGCGCGGTTCAATCCCGCGCGGTCTGCGATCTGAGCGACCGTGGTGTTCTCATAGCCGTTCTCGGCGAACAGCTCGAATGCCGCGCGCTCCAACCGTTCCCGCGCATCCGGAGTCCACCTGCTCACCGTCCCAGTCTAAGGTCTCACGCGACTGCATCGCATGACTTGACATGGATGCGACCGAGTCGCATGATGAAGGAGTGATGCGACTGCATCGCATTACTGTACCCACAGAGGAAAGTTCTTATGCGTATCTTCGTCACCGGAGCCTCCGGTTGGATCGGCTCGTCCGTCGTCCCAGAACTCATTGGCGCGGGCCATAGCGTCGTCGGGCTCGCACGCTCAGATGCCGCCGCGAGTGCGGTCGCCCATTTCGGGGCTGCGGTCGTCCGGGGCACACTGTCCGATCGTGACGTGCTCCGAAGCGCCGCTGTCTCGAGCGACGCGGTGATACACCTCGCCTATGACCATGGCCTCGGCCAGATCGGCGGCGCGCCCATCGATGCGGAGGCGATCGACACGTTCACTGCTGTGCTCGAGGGCACCGGGAAGGCGCTGCTGATCACCGGCGCGACCCTCGCGGTTCCCGGCCGCGTAGCGACGGAACACGATGAGCTCGTTCCCCGCGGCCCGATCGCGGCGCGCATCGAGAACATGCGGACAGCTCTCACTGCTGCAGACCGCGGCGTCCGGGTCGGTCTCGTGATGATTCCCCGGTCGGTGCATGGTCAGGGCGAGCGACACGGGTTCATTCCGCAGCTGGTCGCACGCGCCCGCGACGCCGGCGTCTCCGCCTACGTCGGCGATGGATCCGCGCGCTGGCCCGCTGTGCACGTGAAGGACGCCGCAGCCCTCTACCGGCTCGCCATCGAGAAGGCACCCGCTGGCTCCATCCTCAACGCCGTCGGCGACGAGGGTGTGACCGTCAAGGACATCGCCGAAGCAATCGGACGCGGCCTCGACCTGCCGGTCGAGTCGCGCCCCGCCGAGGAGTTCGGCATGCCGTTCTCCGCACTGTTCAGCCAGGACATGCCTGCCAGCAGCGCTGCGACTCAGCACCTGCTCGGTTGGACACCCACTCACGCAGGCCTGATCGAAGACATCGACCTCGGCCACTACTTCGACTGAGATCACCACAGACCCCATCCACACACTGCATGCTCGTCGCGTGCGCTTGACAGGTCTCACGAGCCCCGATCGCTCAGGGCCGTGATGTGGTGCGGGTGATCGAGAGCGCGATTCCGGCGAGGACGATGAGCCCGGTCGCGACGAGGAAGGACAGCCGGTAACCGCAGACCAGATCGCCTGTCGTGTCGGTGACGGCCGCGGCGATGGTGGCGAGCACGGCGATCCCGATCGCAGAACCGAGTTGCTGCCCCGAAGCGAAGAGTGCTCCGGCAGTGCCGCGCTGGTGCGGGGGTGCGTCGGCAGTGAGGGCGAGGGATGCGGCAGGCAGGGCCAGTCCCATTCCGGCGGCGGTGAGTAGGATGCCGCCGAGCACATTCACCGCGTAGCTTCCGGTCGCCGTCACCTGTGAGAGCCAGAATTGTCCTGCGCCCACGAGGGCGAGGGCGAGCAGCAGTTGACGTCGGTAACCGAGACGGGGCAACATTCGGCGGGCCATCTGCGTGGAGACGAGCAAGGCGGTCAGGGTAGCCGGCACCAGGGCCAAGCCGGTCTGGACGGCGGAGAGTCCGAGCACGTGCTGTAGGTACATGGACACGAAGTACACGTAGCCCGCGAGCACAGCGCCGATCACGAGGATGGCGATGAGTGCAGCGGGTCGTCCACCGCCGCGGAGCAGCGAGAAGGGCAGAATCGGGTCGGCGATGCGGCGCTCGACGAGCACGAAGACGACGGCGAGGACAGCGGCGGCCACGAGGGCGATCCACGAGTCGGGGCTGCCGAAGCCGTTCTGCTGCCCCTGGCTGACGCCGTAGATGAGGGCAGCTACTGCGGCGGTGGCGGTGAGCGCGCCCGGCAGGTCGAGCCGGATACCGCTGTGGCCGGGGATCGCGGGCACGCGCCAGAGGATGAGCGCGATCAGGATCACGATGAGCGGCGGGTTGATCAGCAGCACCGACCGCCACCCGACGTACTGGGTGAGGATCCCGCCGAGAACGATGCCCGCGGATGCTCCCGCCGCCACACTTCCCTGGAAGATGCCCATCGCCCGGATGCGCGCCCTCGGCTCGGGATGCGCATGGGCGAGGAGGGCGAGGGCGGCGGGCGCGATGAGCGCGGCACTCGCCCCCTGCACGATCCGTGACGCGACGAGCACCCCGGCGCCGGCCGCGAGGCCGCCGGAAAGGGAAGTGAGCGCGAAGAGCGTCAGCCCGCCGATGAGGGTGCGTCGGTAGCCGATGAGGTCGCCGAAACGTCCGCCGACCAGGAGCAGTGCGCCGAAGGTCAGCGCGTAGCCGGTGACGACCCACTGCAGGCCCGCCTCGGTGAAACCGAGTTCGCGCTGGACGGTGGGCAGGGCGACGTTGACGATGGCGAAGTCGAGTTGCAGGACGAACTGGGCTGCAGCGGTGAGGGCGAGAACCCATCCGGAGGAGAGTTTTTCAGGCACGAGGGCTCCAGGCATGCGGAACGGGTCGAGGCTCCCGCCGCGTGATCGCGAGGGGAGCCCCGACGGAGCTGGTGGGGGTGGGGTGTCGGTTCAGGCGGTGAAGGCGGGCTTGAGCGTGTCCTCGACCCACTCGCGGAACGTCGTCGGCGTGGTGTTCTCCGGAGTGCGGACGACCGCGTTGTCGAGGCCCTGGTCCTTCGCGGCGGCCATGTCGACCATCCCGTCGGCCATCGCCTCGCTGTAGCCGCGACTGAGGAAACCGTCCTTCTGCTGCTGAGCCGGGACCTGCTGGAACCGGATCGGGGTGCCGAGCACCTCGCTGATGATCATGGCCATGTCGTTGAAGGAAAGGTCCTCCGGACCGAGGAGGGGGACATCCTCGCGTCCGGTCCAGGTCGGGTTCAGCAGCAGGCGCGCGGCCTCCGCGGCGATGTCGCGGGTTGCGACGGCGGGCAGCTTCCGGTCCCCGTCGATCGGGGAGAAGAACGCGCCGGCGTTCTTCATCGCGCCGACCTGCCAGATCAGGTTGTCAACGAACGAGGGCATGACGAGCGCGCGGAAATGCACGCCGGTGCTCGCGATCAGATCTTCCATCGCGTTCGACGCCGACGCGTAGCCGGCGTAGATCTGCGTCCCGCGCCCGAGCGCCGAGACCGTGACCACACGCTTCACGCCGTGGCGGACGATCGCGTCGGCGGCGGGAATACTGAAGCCGACGTACGCGTCGTAGACGCTCGCCGCGTGCTCGTCCGCCGGCACGAGCCAGAAGACCGAGTCGGCGCCCTCGAAAGCCTTGTCGACGACGACCGGATCGCGATGCGAGCCCTCGACGACCTCGACCCTGTCGCGTACCTCGGCAGGCAGCCGGCTCGCATCGCGGACGACCACGCGAATGGGCTCGCCTCCGTCCAGGAGACGGGCAAGGACTTGACCTCCGATGAGGCCGGTGGGGGCGGTTGCGACGATCATGGGTAGATACTCCTCGTTCAGCTAAGTAAACTCGACTGTACCGTTTACTTTATCGGAAGGCAACACATGGCGCGCCGCGGTAACGAACTTCGCGAGCACATCCTCGCCGAGGCCAAGAACGTCTTCCTCGAGCTCGGGTTCGAACGCACCTCGATGGATCTCGTCGCCCAGCGGGCTCAGACCTCGAAGCGGTCCCTGTACGCGCACTTCGACACGAAAGACGCGCTGTTCGTCGCCGTGATCGAACGCATCCAGGAGCTCTTCGACGGGCGGATCAAGACCCCCGAGCACTACTCCGATGACCCCACGGACGCGGCTGTACTCTTCTGCGGGCGGTTCGCGCAGATGCTCACCTGGGCACCGATCCTGCGGACCTGCCGACTCAGCATCGCCGAAGCAGAACGGCTCCCCGAGGCATCATCGAAGCTTTATGAGGCATTCTTCGGCAAAGCCCACGGACGCCTGTGTGCGTTTCTCGCGGAACGATTCGACTTTGAGGGAGCGACCACGACCCTGCTCGCCGATCAGGTATTGACGAGCGCCGTCCAACCTTGGCTCACCCGAGCGCTGTTCGGACTGGAGGAACTCCGCGACGAGGTCCCCGATGAAACGACCATCTCCACCGACGTCGAACTCGCCCCGCTCCGGGCGTCGCTTGAAGCCTTTATCCAAAGCCACACCGCACCTGAACGCGCCTCGACCTAAGCAGTACCTCAAGGCTGCGCTACGCGACCGCCGCCGACGCGTGCACCCTAGGAACAGGCGTCTTACTCACGGTGCAAACCGGCAAAGACGGTTGACCATCGATATGTGAGCGCGTGACAACAGGAGGGACCGAGGACACGCGTTTTCTCGACGACGTCTCGTCGCTGCCAGCCAGACGCAGAGCCCGGGTTCCGCTACCAGGTTCGTAGGTCACAGGCATCGGCGCCTGATCCGTCGGCGTCACCATACAGGCAGGCTGACCGGTCCCGCCTGCTGGACCTATTGGCGCTGCGGTCTACAACGGCACAAGTCGAGGAGCCTAAAACTTCCACTGAAGTTCCGATTGCCTCCAGCGACTTGAAACAGTTTGACCGTATCGCGGAGGAAATCCTCCGCCAGTCGTCGTTCTCCAACGACAGTACGTGCATTGCTCCGTAAGTGAGCGCGCCCTCGTGGTCGATCGACGCGTACGCCGGGCGCGCGGCAAAGGGGTTCGCTCGATCCTTCACGCTCTCTCCAGCGTGGCATTGGCCGAATACTGCTTGCGTCGCGAATACCGGCACCCGGGCTTTGTCCTCCTCGACTCACCGATCGCCAGCCCGACGATCCTGATATTGAGGGCGAAGACGAGACGATCACAACCAAAATGTCATGGATGCGTTCTACGCGTATCTGCAGAATGAGTTCCTTGGCCGGTCACTCATTGGAAAGCGCCCCGGGTTCTACCCACCCGCTGCGGTTTAGTGTGTCGCTCGACGCCGCTGCGCAGTACGCGCGTTTGAGTGCTCTCAATGCCGAACGCCGGTAGGCGGCAGGCCGCGCCACCCGATCACCGCAGCCGGGCTGCCCGGACGCGGACGGCGAGATGCAGGTTGAGCCTCGAGTCGGGATCCGTGAGGTCTCGGCCGCTCATCTCGCGGATGCGGCCGAGCCGGTACCGGAGTGTGCTGCGACCGATGGTGAGCGCATCGGCCGTGCGATCGTAGTTGCCCCCGGCGTCCAGATAGACGGTCAGCGTGTGCACCAGTTCGGAGTGGTGGGACCGGTCGTGAGCGATGAGCGCGCCGAGCCACTCGTCCACGTAGCGGTCGACCTCGGCGCCGCCGTCGGACAGGTCGAGGATGCGGAGCAGGCCGAGGTCGTCGTGATTGGAAAGGCCGTAGGGGCGGCGTGACTCGACCCGGAGCCGCTTGGCCCGGGTCGCCTCTGCGAACGAGCGGGGAAGATCCCCGGCGATGCATCGTCCGCCGACTCCGATCGTGCCCCGCACGCTGAAGACGGAGGCCGAGAGCCGCGCGTACAGGCCGGAGAGGTCGTCGCGGTCGGCGACCACCACGAGCACTCCGTCGCCGCGACGGGAGATGAGGGCCGGGATCCGCATCGCTTCGAGCGCGTGACGCACCGCGTCGCCGATCTCGACACCGTTCGGCGTCGGGCGCTCCCAGGAGACGAGCGCGACCCGATGGAAACCGCTGAGATCGAAGTGGAGCGACTCGGCGCGGGCGAAGGCGTCGACGACATCGCCGCCGGTGACGAGCTCGTCGGCGAGGTCGCGACCCAGGCGGACCTCGACCTCCGCGACGCGACGGTGGTTGGCGAGCTCGACAGCGATCATCGCGCCGGCGAAATCGACGGCGAAGCGGTCGTCGGTGCTCTGGTCGTCGTCCGGATCGTAGATGCCGATCACACCGAGCGTCTCCCCTCCCGCGCGGATCGGGGCGGACCGCCACCCGGCCGTGGGCGCCGCGCCGGCGACGAGCGTCGCGACGGGCCCGTGCACGTCGTCGGGCGCTCCTGAGTAGCCCACTCCGATGAACGCGCGCTCATTTCCGAAGGAGTCCTGCAGCACGACCGAGCGATGTGTGAGCGCACTCAACGCCTCGACGATCCGCGCTTCTCCGTCGGCGGATCCGGCGGCGGCGACGATGGAGTCGCGGATCTGCTGGTGCATGTTCAACCGCACGATGGTCGCCGCCATGGTGCGGTTCGACCCCACCTGCGCCTCCCCGCGCTGGCGGAGCTCGGCCGTCTCTCTGTGCTCCCGGCCGATCAACTCGGCCGCCGCCAGGGCGGCGCCGGTCGGCTCGGCCAACGCGCGGAGCAGGAACATCTCCTCCCCCGACGGTTCTGCTGCCGATCGGAGCACGAACGCTCCTCTGACCTTTCCCGTCCCGCGGAAGAACAGGGCGTAGCGCCACGCCCTCGAGCTCTCGAGCGCCCCGTCGGTGCCTGCGCGAGCCTCCACCAGCCGATCGAGTCGACGGTTCGCCTTGCCCGAATAGCGCGCGAGACGATCACCGGCGGCCACATACGCTGCGAGGACGCTGCAGGCGGCGATCGCCCTCGCCGAGGCGGACGCGATGCGCAACGTGCGGCGGATGGTCGGCTGTTCGAACATCGTGGAGCCCGCCCTGAAGACGTCGTATAGATCGGCCCGTGGCTTCACCTCCAGGCCGACCCGCGCGACAAACTCTGGATCGTTCAGTGAGCACATCATGGTGGACTCCCGCTCCCCTCATGCTAGCCGCCCGTGCGTGGGCCTGACAGGGCAAGGGCGGGATCTCCTTTGGCTCTCCCAGGCCGAAGAGGCGACTGCCGCGCGGGCCGCACACTCGTCTCGGCGAGACCGTGACCGGTTGAGCGGGGAGGAGATCATGACGCTCGTGGGATTCGACTCAGTCCGCGATGTCGACCGTGCCGTCGAGCAGGCGCTGGGCAGGAATCGGCGCACTGTCGCCGTTCCCCTGGAGGCGTACCGCCGTGGCGGCGACTATGTCGTGGTGGCGGATGTCCCCGGCACCGATCGCGCCGATGTCGACGTGCGCGTCGAGCGGAACGTCGTCACCATCACGGTGCAGCGACGGGCGGCGTTCGGGACCGGTGACGTGGTATTCATCGACGAGCGTCCGCGCGGCGAGTTCGTGCGCCGGCTCTTCCTGGGCGACAGTCTCGACAGCTCGGCGCTGTCGGCGGATTTCGGGAATGGCGTGCTCACTCTCCGCATCCCGGTCGACGAGACGAGCACGCCGCGCCACGTGGAGATCTCCTCGCAGCCGGGACCGTCGACATGAGTGCGACGACACAGGGGGCGCACCAGGCGTCGGATACCGGTAGCGACAGCACGACCGTGGGCGTCGTCGACGACTTCGCCGCCGCTGAGGCCGTCATCCGCCGGCTCGCCGACGCGGACTTCCCGATCGAGCACGCCCGCACCGTTGGGGGCGACCTCCGCCTCATCCAGCACACCACCGGACGCGTGACCTTCTGGGGCGCGGTCGGCCTAGGGGCTGCCGGAGGCGCTATCACCGGACTGCTGATCGGCTGGATCTTCGGCGCGGTGGTCGGTGGGCTCACGGGCGCGCTGTGGTTCTCCGTCTCGGGAGGATCCCGTCTCCTGAACACCGAACCAACCGCGGACGACCACGAGCCGTCCGACGACTGACGTGACGAAACTACGAAAGGGCACCTCTCATGGCCAAAGCAGTCGGCATCGACCTCGGCACCACGAACTCTGTGATCGCCGTCTGGGAGGGCGGCGAGGCGCGCGTCATCCCGAATGCGGAGGGTGCGCGCACGACCCCGTCCGTCGTCGGATTCACGGACACAGGGGAGCGCCTCGTCGGGCAGCTCGCCCGGCGGCAGGCGATCCTCAACCCCAAGGGAACGATCTCGTCGGCCAAGCGCTTCATCGGGCGCACGTTCGACGAGGTCCACGAGGAGGCCAGAGCGGTCGGGTTCGACATCGCGGCCGGTCCGAACGGGGAGGCCCGGTTCACGATCCGCGGAAAGCTGTACGCGCCGGAGGAGATCAGCGCGCTGGTCCTGCGCAAACTCGTCGACGACGCCGCCAAGTTCCTCGGCGAGAAGGTCACCGAGGCCGTCATCACGGTCCCGGCGTACTTCAACGATGCTCAGCGGACGGCGACGCGGGATGCCGGTCGCATCGCGGGGCTCGAGGTGCTCCGCATCATCAACGAACCGACCGCGGCGGCTCTCGCATACGGGCTGGACAAGAAGGAGCACGAGACCGTGCTCGTCTTCGACCTCGGCGGCGGCACGTTCGACGTCAGCCTTCTCGATGTCGGCGACGGCGTCGTGGAGGTGCGCTCGACCGCGGGCGACACGCACCTCGGCGGCGACGACTTCGATCGCCGGATCGTCGACTACCTCGCCGACGAGTTCCAGAAGGAGAACGGCATCGACCTTCGCAACGACCCGCAGGCCCTCCAGCGGCTGTTCGAGGCCTCCGAGAAGGCGAAGGTCGAGCTCAGCACCGTGAGTCAGACGCAGGTCAGCCTGCCCTTCGTCACGGCGGACGCCTCCGGACCGAAGCACCTGACGGCCACCCTCAAGCGCGCCACGTTCGAGAACATCACCGCCGACCTGGTCGAGCGCTGCCTGGCCCCGGTGCGCCGTGCGATGGAGGACGCGAAGGTCTCGGAGAACGACATCGACGAGGTCATCCTGGTCGGCGGTTCGACGAGGATCCCGGCCGTGCAGAACCTCGTCAAGCGGCTCACCGGTGGCAAGGACCCGAACATGACCGTGAATCCCGACGAGGTGGTCGCCATCGGCGCGGCGATCCAGGCGGGCGTGCTCAAGGGGGAGGTCAGCGACGTGCTCCTGCTCGATGTGACCCCGCTGTCGCTGGGCGTCGAGACGCGCGGCGGCGTGATGACGAAGATCATCGAACGCAACACGACCATCCCGGCACGCCGTAGCGAGGTGTTCTCCACGGCGCAGGACGACCAGGACTCGGTGGAGATCGTGGTCCTGCAGGGGGAGCGCGAACGCGCTGCCGACAATCGGGTGCTCGGCCGGTTCACTCTGACCGGGATCCGGCCGGCGCCCCGCGGAGAGCCGCAGGTCGAGGTCACCTTCGACATCGACGCGAACGGGATCCTGGATGTGAAAGCGCGCGACAAGGACACCGGGGTCGAGCAGGGCATCACGATCAGCGGCACGACGAACCTCGATCAGGCGGAAATCGAACGCATGGTGCAGGAGGCCGAGCAGCACCGGACCGAGGACCAGCGTGTGCGCGAGGACGTCGACGCCCGCAACGAGCTCGACGCGGCCTCCTACCGGGTGGAGCGCACGCTCTCGGATCGGGGTGCATCGGTACCTGAGCATGAGCGCTCCCGCGCCGAGCTGCTCATCGGGCAGGCCAGGGAGGCCGTCGCACGAGAGGTTCCGGCAGCCGAGGCCCGCGAACTGGCGAGCGAACTGCTGCAGGTGGAGGCGGCCCTCTCCGTCGACCGCCCGGTCGAGGGGACCTCGGCCGGGACGCCCGACTCCGCGGATCCCGCAGACACCGACGACTCGGACGATGTCGTCGATGCCGACTTCGATCGCGACTGAGGACTTCGGACCATGGACGACCCGGAGACCCGCAGCACGGACACCGAGCGGCCGGAGGAATCCGCCGCGTCCCCGAGCGACGAGCTCGTCGCGCGCCTCGCCGATGTCGAGGATCGGTGGCGTCGCGCGGCGGCGGACCTCGACAACAGCAGGAAGCGGGCGGCCAGGGAACTCGCGTCGGCACGAGACGCCGAACGGGTGCGCGCCGCCGCCGTCTTCCTGCCGGTCGTGGATGGGCTGCAGGATGCCGTCACCTACGCCGAAGGCGTGGACACCGGGCTCGCGGCGGGTGTCGGATCGATCCGGGAGCTCGCCATCGCCGCCCTCGAGCGGCTCGGCTTCCCGCGCATCGACACCGTAGGGGTGCCGTTCGACCCCCGCATCCACGAGGTCGTGTCGGTGATCGATCGGGGCGAGCAGCCTCCCCGCACCGTCGTCGCCGTCACGCGGCTCGGCTTCGGCAGCCCCGAGCACCTTCTGCGTCCCGCCGGCGTCGTCGTGACCGCAGCGGAGGAGTGACGCCGTGGCCGACGACTACTACCGGCTGCTCGGTGTTCCACGGTCGGCGGACGCGAAGGAGATCCAGCGCGCGTACCGCGAACTGGCGCGCAAATACCACCCCGATGTGAACAAGCAGCCGGGCGCCGAAGAGAGGTTCAAGGAGATCAGCGAGGCGTACCACGTGCTGGCCGATTCGGAGTCGCGGGCCCAGTACGACCGGTTCGGACCGGAGTTCCGCCACTACGCGAGCGCCGAGCGCGAACCAGCCTCCGCGTCCCGCCGCGACGGCGGCCGAGGGGGGCGCCGCCCGCGGCCGGGCCCTGGACCGTCCGGGTTCAGCTGGTCGAGCGCCCAGGGCGCCGCCGGTCCTGGCGGCACCGCGGTCGATTGGGACGACCTCTTCGGCGACGTCTTCGGCTCGATGCGGGGGATGGACGCCGAGGCCGACCTCGAACTCACCGTCGAGGAGGCCTACCGCGGCGGGCCCCGGACCCTCGTCCTCTCAGGCCCGGATGGCAGCCGTCAGACCTTCGACGTCCAGATTCCGGCCGGCGTGCTCGACGGCCAACGCATCCGCATATCCGGCGGCGGAAACGCCGGCAGGCAGGACGGCGGGACCGGCGACCTCGTCATCACGGTCAGAGTCCGGCCCTCCCGCCGATTCCGGCTCGACGGGAAGGACATCGAGATGGATCTGCCGATCGCCGCCTGGGAGGCCGCGCTCGGGTCGAGCGTCCCGACGCGGGCGCCCGGCGGCCAGATCACCGTGCGGGTCCCCCCGGGTTCGTCCAGCGGCAGGCGGCTCCGTCTGAAGGGCCAGGGGATGCCGCAGGCGGGCGGAAAGGCCGGCGACCTGTTCGCGAAGGTCAAGATCATGGTCCCCCCGCACCTCAGCGAACGCGAACGCGAACTGTACGAGCAGCTGAAGCACGAATCCACCCACTACTCGAGGTCGTCGCCATGAGTTCATCTCTCGTTCTGGCGCTCCCGCCGCGCCTCGATCTCGGCACGGTCGCCGCCGCATCAGGGATCCATCCCGACCTGGTGCGACGGTTCGTCGACCTCGGGCTCGTCCCCGCCTGGGAGGACGCGTCCGGCCGGCTGTGGTTCTCCCCGGCCACGCCGGGCCTGGTCCGCCGCATCGTCCGGCTCCACGCCGATCTCTCACTCAATTACGCCGCCGTCGCCCTCGTCATCGACCTGCTCGCCCGGATCGATGCGCTCGAGAACCGACGTCGGGTGCTCCGCTGACGCCAAGGAGATTCCACCATGGACATGAACAAGCTGACCCAGAAGTCCCAGGAAGCCCTGCAGGAAGCGCAGAGCATCGCGGGCAGGAACGGCCAGACGGAGACCGAGAGCGAGCACCTCCTGCTCGCCCTGGTCGTCCAGGAGGGCGGCCTGATCCCGCGACTGCTCGAGGCCGTCGGCGTCGATCTGACCGTCCTGCTCGCAGAGCTTCAGCAGCTGATCGCCCGCAAGCCCAGGACGACCGGCCCCGGTGCGACACCGGGCCAGGTGTTCCTGTCGAGGAGCCTCGCGGCGACCCTGGATCGGGCGGAGCGGGAAGCGGCGCGCCTGAAGGACTCGTACGTCTCGGTCGAGCATCTGCTCCTCGCGCTCGCCGACGACCCTTCCGGTAGTGCGGCGGCGCGTCTTCTGCAGAGCAACGGCGTCACCCGGGAGACCTTCCTCGCAGCGCTCACCTCCGTGCGGGGCAACCAGCATGTGACGTCCGCCACACCGGAGCAGACCTACGAGGCTCTGGAGAAGTACGGTCGCGATCTCGTCGCCGACGCGCGCGCAGGCCGCCTCGATCCGGTCATCGGGCGGGACGCGGAGATCCGGCGCGTCGTGCAGATCCTGTCCCGCAAGACGAAGAACAATCCCGTGCTGATCGGGGAGCCCGGTGTCGGCAAGACGGCCATCGTCGAGGGCCTGGCGCAGCGGATCGTGCGCACCGACGTTCCCGAAGGCCTCCGCGACAAGACGATCTTCCAACTGGACCTCGCCGCTCTCGTGGCCGGTGCCAAATACCGCGGCGAGTTCGAAGAGCGCATGAAAGCCGTCCTGGCGGAGGTCATCTCGTCCGACGGGCGCATCCTCCTGTTCATCGACGAGCTGCACACGCTCGTCGGCGCCGGTGCGACCGAGGGCGCGATGGATGCGGGCAACATGCTGAAGCCCATGCTGGCGCGAGGAGAGCTCCACCTCATCGGCGCGACCACGCTGGACGAGTACCGGCAGCACATCGAGAAGGACGCCGCCCTCGAACGCCGGTTCCAGACCGTGATGGTGGAGGAGCCCGATGTCGAGGACGCCCTCTCGATCCTCCGCGGACTCCGCGAACGCCTCGAGGTCTTCCACGGCGTGCGGATCCAGGACAACGCGCTCGTGGCCGCCGTGACCCTCTCGCACCGGTACATCACCGACCGGTTCCTGCCCGACAAGGCGATAGACCTCGTGGACGAGGCCTGTGCCCGGCTGCGCACCGAGATCGACTCGATGCCGGCGGAGCTCGACGAGCTCACCCGGCGCCTGACGCGACTCGAGATCGAGGCGGCGGCGCTGGAGAAGGAGAAGGACAAGCCGAGCCGGATCCGCCTCGACGAGCTGCGCCGGGAACTCGCCGAACTGCGAGCAGAGACCGACGCGAAGCGCGCGCAATGGGAAGCCGAACGTCAAGCCATCCGCAAGGTCCAGGAGCTGCGCGGCGAGCTCGAGCGCGTCCGGCGCGAGGCGGAGGACGCCGAGCGCAACTACGACCTCAACCGTGCCGCCGAGCTGCGCTACGGCACTCTCGCCCAACTCGAACGGCAGCTCGCCGCCGAGGAGGAGCGACTCCGGTCCAAGCAGGGGCCGCAGCGGATGCTGCGGGAGGTCGTGACCGAAGAGGAGATCGCCGAGATCGTCGCGGCGTGGACGGGCATCCCCGTCGCGCGGCTGCAAGAAGGCGAGCGCGAGAAGGTGCTGAAGCTCGACGAGATCTTGCGCGAGCGCGTCGTCGGTCAGGAGGAGGCCGTGCGGCTCGTCACCGACGCGATCATCCGCGCTCGGTCGGGCATCCGCGACCCCCGGCGGCCGATCGGGTCGTTCATCTTCCTGGGACCGACGGGCGTCGGCAAGACCGAGCTGGCGAAAGCGCTCGCGGCCGCCCTGTTCGACAGCGAATCCGCCATGATCCGGCTCGACATGAGCGAGTACCAGGAGCGGCACACGGTCAGCAGGCTGGTCGGAGCCCCTCCCGGGTACGTCGGGTATGACGAGGGCGGCCAGCTCACGGAAGCGGTGCGGCGGCGCCCGTACTGCGTCGTCCTCTTCGACGAGATCGAGAAGGCGCACCCGGATGTCTTCAACACGCTCCTGCAGGTGCTCGACGACGGTCGCATCACCGATAGCCAGGGTCGCACGGTCGACTTCCGGAACACCATCGTGATCATGACCTCCAACATCGGGGCGGAACACCTGCTGACCGGCGCCCGGGACAGCGACGGGGGCATCACCGAGGACGTCCGTGATCTGGTGCTCGCTGAGCTGCGCGGCCGCTTCCGCCCGGAGTTCCTCAACCGCGTCGACGACACCATCGTCTTCGCGCCGCTCGGTCTCGACCAGATCGAGTCGATCGTGGTCCTGCTGACGGACGACCTGCGCCGCCGTCTCGCCGAACGGGGCATCGCCCTCGAGCTGACCCGGGAGGCGCGGCGGCTGATCGCAGAGCGCGGCTACGATCCGCTGTACGGTGCCCGGCCGCTCCGACGGTACATCTCGCACGACATCGAGACGCGCCTGGGCAGGGCACTCCTGTCCGGAGCGGCGCCGGAGGGGTCCACCGTGCGGATCGACGTGCACGACGGCGACCTCGCCGTCGACGTCGTCCCGGCGCCGGACGATGTGGATGTCGAGGCGGCGAGATGACGACCGCGATCACGATCATCCGCTGCCCGAACTGCGAGCACAAGAACCGGGTCCCGCTCGCCGCCGCCGGTCGTCCGCGTTGCGGGAACTGCCACAACGCGCTCCCCTGGATCGTCGACGCCCTCGACGACACGTTCGCGGAGGTCGCCGAGAAGGCGGACCCGCCCGTGATCGTCGACATGTGGGCCACCTGGTGCGGACCCTGCCGGATGGTCAGCCCGGTGCTGGAACGGCTGGCCACGGAGCGGGCGGGCGACGTGAAGCTCGTCAAGGTCGACGTCGACCGCGCCCCGCAGCTGTCCTCGCGGTTCGGCGTGCAAGCCGTTCCGACCCTGCTGATCCTTCACCACGGCGCAGTGATCGCCCGGCAGGCCGGAGCCGCTCCCGTCGACGTGTTGCGCCGCTGGTTCGACGACGCGATGGAGAAGGACGCGCGCGACGAGGACAGATCCTCCGGCGATTCCGAGCAGGGGCGCCGATCATGATGAGCCGTCCCGATGCCCACCTCGTCTACGTCCGTCGCGTGGCGCCCCGCACTCCCGGCGTCTGCGAGGACTGCGTGGCCCTCGGCACGCCGTGGGTGCACCTCCGGCTGTGCCTCACCTGCGGCAAGGTCGGCTGCTGCGACTCCTCGCCGATGAGGCACGCCCGTGCCCATGCCCTGCACGACACCCATCCCATCGTCCGTTCCCTCGAGCCGGGAGAGAGCTGGCGCTGGTGCTACCTCGATGAGGACTTCGTCTGATGGGGAACTCAGCACCAGAGAGCCTGGTGAACGAGACGCCCGACACGTCCGGGGCGTTCCCGCGGCTCACGCCGCCGCAGCTGGACCGGTTGCGCACGGTCGGGAGGATCGTCCCGGTCGCCGAGGGACAGGTGCTCGCCCGGGCGGGCGAGTCGTTCGCCTCCTTCTCCGTTGTGCTCGACGGCCGGCTCCTGGTCTACGAGGGCGATCCGGTCGGTGCGGACGCGCTGTTCGAGATCCACGGTCCCGCACGCTTCGTCGGCGACATCGGGCTGCTCGAGGGCGAGCCGTCGTTCGCCACGATCGCCGCCCTGGAGAGCGGCAGCGTGCTCGATGTACCGATCGGCGAGCTGGAGCGGATCGTGACCGGCGACCCGCTGCTGGGTGACGTCATCCTGCGCGCGTACCTGATCCGGCGGTCGATGGCGATCGGCTTCGGCGCGGGCCTGCGGATCATCGGGTCGCGCTTTTCGCCCGCCACCCGGCGGCTCCTGGACTTCGCGGCGCGCAACCGGGTGCCGCATCGCCTCCTCGACGTGGAGCAGGACCCTGCCGCCGACGCGATCATGCGCCGGATGGGCCTGGAGGTCGCCGACGTGCCCGTGGTGATCGTCTCCGGATCGCGCGTCCTGCGGAATCCGTCCGTCATCGAGCTCGCACAGGCGCTGGGCCTGCGGAAGGCCCCTCCCGCGGCGACCAGCGATGCGCTCGTCGTCGGGGCGGGCCCGGCCGGGCTCGCGGCGGCGGTCTATGCCGCCTCCGACGGGCTCTCGGTCGTGCTGTGCGACGCTGTCGCGACCGGCGGCCAGGCAGCGCGATCGTCGCGGATCGAGAACTACCTGGGGTTCCCGTCCGGGATCTCGGGCGCGGAGCTCGCCGACCGGTCCACTCTCCAGGCCGCCAAGTTCGGTGCCACGGTCTTCGCCCCCTCGACCGTGGAGGGCCTCACCTCCGACGCGGGGGCGCTGGTGGTGCGCTTCTCCGACGGGACGAGCCTCCGTCCCCAGACCGTGGTCGTCGCCTCCGGGATGAAGTACAACCGTCTCGCCGTGGCGGACCTCGATCGGTTCGAGTACACCAGCGTCTTCTACGCCGCCACGATCGCCGAGGCGCGGGAGTGCGGCACCGACCCGGTCGTCGTCGTCGGAGGCGGGAACTCGGCCGGGCAGGCGGCGATCTTCCTGGCCGGCACGGCCTCGCGTGTGCACCTGGTCGTCCGCGGGGGCGACCTGGGGGTGAGCATGTCGCGGTATCTCGTCGTGCAGGTCGAGGACCACCCCCGCATCAGTGTGCACCGCACCTCGGTGGTGGTCGGCGCGAACGGCGGCGCACACCTGGAGTCGGTCCTCGTCGAGGATGCGGCGTCCGGCGTGCGGGAGGAGATCGTCACCGCGCACCTCTTCGTCTTCATCGGCGCGACCCCCGCGACGTCCTGGCTCGGACCGGACATCGTGCGCGACGAGGGGGGCTACGTCGTCACCGGACACGGGGCGACTCCGGCGGGCGCGAGCCGCGCTTTCCTCGAGACGTCGATGGCCGGTGTCTTCGCCGTCGGCGACGTTCGAAGCGGGTCGGTGAAGCGCATCTCGGCGGCGATCGGCGAAGGCGCGAGCGTGGTCCGGATGATGCACGAGCACCTCGAGACGGCGGGATACCGCGGGTGAGCGCCGTGCGGGTGCGTCGGTACGACGCCGACGGGACGTTCACCGAATCCGACGAGGTCGCTCCCGGCGACCTCCGCGGGGATTCCGTCGACCGGGAGGGCGGCTTCGTCTGGGTCGGGCTGACGGATCCCGACCCCGCGCGGCTGGAAGCTCTCGGCGTCGCCGTGGGGCTGCACCCGCTGATCCGCGACGACATCGCCGGGGGGCGGCAGCAACCCAAGGTGCAATGGTTCGACGACCAGCTGTTCATCGTGCTGCGGGTGCTGCGCTCGGTCGACGGCGAGTCCGAGTCGATGTCCGAACTGTACGTCTTCGCCAGACCGGGCGTCCTCGTCACCGTCGGCTCGCGGGGAGAGATGGGGGGCTTCGACGTCTCGGCCGCCCTCGACGCCGGCTACCCGGCTGTTCTCGGCCTGGGCACCCTCGGTGCCGTCCACGCGATCGTCGCCAGGGTCGTCCGCGGCTACCTCGTCGTCGCCCGCGACATCGAAGAGGACCTCGGCGAGCTGGAGGACCAGGTGTTCGACGAGACCCAGGAGGACGACCCCCTTCGCATCTACCGCCTCCGCCGCAGGATCGGCCGCGTCGATCGAGCCGTGACGACACTGGCCGTCGCGTTCGAGAACAGCCGGGACAAGCTCGTCGACTACTCGCGCGTCCACCCCGGCCTCGCCCCCTACGTGATCGACCTCATCGAGGATCTTGCCGGTGCGGCCCGGCTCGCCAACGACCAGCGGTCGGCGCTCGACGGGGTGATCTCGAGCCATGAGAACGCGGTCGCCTCGGAGCAGAACAGCGACTCCCGCACCATCTCCGCTTTCGCCGCCCTCCTCGCCATCCCGGCCGTCGTCGCCGGCCTCTACGGGATGAACTTCACGGACCTCCCCGTCACCGATTGGCGGTACGGGTGGGTCGTCATCATCGCCTTCATCGCGTCCCTCGAGCTCTGGGCGTACATCGCGCTCAAGCGGAGGCGCTGGTTCTGACGCCGGCGCGTGCGCCGGTCCGGTCGCGTGAGCCCGCGCTCAGAGCCGGATCTTGCCGAGCACTCGGAGGACCTTGCTCAACCCCGGCAGGATCAGAGGTCGGTTCTTCCGGATGCCGGCGATCATCGTGCTAACGACGGTGGCGATCGGCATCTGCGGGATACGGTCGACTTCCTGGTTGTCGGCTGCCGAGCCGTTGAACATCGGCTTGGACGTCCGTGGCGGAGCCAGCTCGAAGACTCGCACCCGGGTGTCGCGCAATTGCGTGCGGAGCGACTGCGTGTACGAGTGCAGGCCGAGCTTCGATGCGCTGTAGAGGGGTGCCTTGTCGAAGGGGAAGTAGGCGATACCCGACGTCACGTTCACGACCGCCGCCTCCGGCCGTCCGAGCAAGTGCGGCAAGAAGACCTGGGTGACCAGAACGGGTCCGGTCAGGTTGACGGCGATCTCGGTCGCGATTCCGGAGGGCGCCGCGGTCGTGAAGGAGAGGGGCTGCATGAGTCCGGCGTTGTTGATCAGGACGTTGACGTCCGGGAAGTCCGCCAGAACCGCTTCCGCGAAGGCCGTGATGGACGCGAGGTCGGTCACTTCGAGAGGGTAGGCCTGGAGCCGAGGATGGGCCTGCCGGAACTGCCGCAGCCGCTCTTCGTCTCGTCCGGTCACGATGACGGTGTTGCCGGCGGCGGAGAGCTGTTCGGCCATCTCCAGCCCGATACCGGATGTGCCGCCGGTGATGATGATCGTGTCGTGCCGCAGATCTACCACGGAACACCCTCCTTCTCGAACGGCCCATGTCTTCGAAGCCCTCTCGATCCTTTCTCCCCACCCCCGCCGCCACCAGTCCCCGCGGACACTGGTACTGCCAGGGGCAGGCTCCGGGCAGGCATCGTCGCCCGTGCCATCGCTCGTGCCTGCCCCCCATAGGACGATGCGGTGGATCCTCAGACCGTCTCGAGCTCAGACCCGCAACGGCGGATCCTGGTCATGCTGCTCGCCCTGCTCGAGCAGCGGGACCGGGAGATCGCGAGCAGCTGGTGCGGCCGCGGCCGCTCCCGAGTCCGGCCCGGAAAACGAGAACAGCCGTGAGAGCATGACGCATGGCCAGTCTGCTCGCCCGGTTCCGCACCGCCGTGACGGACGCGGCCTCGTTGCGGTCATGGACGGTGGATGCGAACGACGGCATCATCGCGACGGCCGGTGTGCTGGAGGGATTCGCGGGAGCGGGTGCGTCCGACGCGACGCTCCTGACCGCGGCGATCGTCGCGACCGTCGCCGGCGGGCTCGGCCTGGGCGGCGCGAAGTGGTCGGAGGAGGCCGCCGAGCGCGAGGCGCAGCTCCGGGTCGCCCGCGAGGAGGCCGCGCAGCTGGAGCTCAGTCCCGACGAGGAGGTCGCCGAGCTGGCCGGGTACTACGAGCGCAAGGGGCTGACCCCCGACCTCGCCCTCCAGGTCGCCGAACAGCTGACCGCCGCGGACGCCTTGGGCGCGCAGCTCGAGGCGGAGCACGGCATCCGGGAGGTCATGTCGCGGGCGGCGCCGGTCTGGGCCGGCGTCACGGCCACCGCGGCGTTCGTGCTGGGCGCCCTCGTCCCCCTCCTGATCACGATCCTGGTACCGGGGAGGCTCGAAGCGTGGGCCGTGCTGCTCGCCGCGATCGTCTCGCTCATCCTGACCTCGATCGTCAGCGCCCGCAGCGGAGGGACCGGCGTCCTGCGCACCATCGCGCGCTCCCTCACCGTCGGGGTCGGGACCCTGGGCGCGAGCTACCTCGCGGGGCTGCTCATCTTCTAGCCCGCTGAGACGATGAGGTGCGTGAGGGGGCGCGGCTCACGAGCTCTCGGCCCGGTCCGCCGACCGCACGGCGGCGAACCCGTCCCGGATGGCGACGACCAGCTGCCGCACGGCGGGGGAGGGGTGGCGGGACGCGTCCTCCGCCGAGGTCGCCACCAGGATGGAGCGGGCGAACGACGGGTCGTTGATCGGCCGCAGGACGATCCCGGGGTGCTCGGCGTTGGTGGCGAGGCGCGGGATGAGCCCCACGACCATCCGCGCGGCGGTCATTCCGAGCAGGACCTGGAACTCGTCCGTCCGGATCGCGACGTCGAGGGTGTGACCTTCTGCCGCGAAGGCGTCGACCACGATGCGGTCCATCGGGTCGTGCACCGTCGTCGCGAAGACCCAGCGTTCGTCCCGCAGGGACAGGAGCGCGGGTACATCGATCGACGGACGTGAGGCGAGCGGGTGACCCACCGGGAGGGCGAGCATCAGCGGATCGCGGTGCACCTCCGTGGTCACCACGCCCGGGCGGAACGGGAGTTCGTAGCCGGGCACGGTGTAGACGAGTGCGACATCCAGGGCTCCCCGGTTCATCTGCTCGACGAGCGCCGGCACCTCCTCCAGCAGTGCGTCGATCTCGATCCCCAGGTCGCCGATGCGGGAGGCGACGAACGGCAGGACGTTCGCCGCGGCGGTCGCGAACGTCCCGAACCGGAGGCGCACCCGCCCCAGCTGGCCGAACTCCCGCGCATCCCGGATCGCACGCGCGCTCAGCGTCAGGACCTCCTGCGCCCGCTCGACGAGGAGCATACCGACGGGGGTCAGCCTGCTGCCGCGGGGAGAGCGGGTCAGCACGGGGGATCCGACCAGCCGCTCCAGGTTCTTCAGGTGGTAGTCCACCGTCGGCTGGCCCCAGCCGAGCCGGCGCGCGGCGGCGGACACCGAGCCCTCCGCGTGCACGGCCGTGAGCGCCTCGAACTGCCGCAGATCGGCCATGGATGATCCCGTCCCTCTGTCGGTGACGCGCGCGTCGAGCGCCTGAGCCACATACAGTGTATGTGGGGCACGCGAAGATGCGGGGATTCCCACGGCGGACCGCGACCCTCACGATGGAGCAATGGCCTCCACACGTCCCTCCCCGGTCGACGGCGTGCGTCCGCCGGCGACCGCCGATGATCTTCGCCAGTGGGAGACGCCGTACGCGGACGCTCTCGACCGTCACGCCGCACGGGAGCAGATCCCGCTCATGGTTCCGGGGCACGGAGGCGACGGGCTGGGTCTCAGCGCCCGGCTCGCCGAGTTCATCGGCGAGCGTCCGCTGCAGCTCGACGTGCCGATGCTGATGGACGACATCGATCTCGGGGAGGACTCCCCGCTGAGCCGGTCCCTCGACCTGGCGGCGGAGGCATGGGGCGCGCGACGCACCTGGTTCCTCACCGGCGGCGCGTCCCAGGGCAACCGGATCGCCGCACTGGCGGTCCGGGGCCTCGGCGCGAACATCCTGTCCCAGCGCAGCGCGCACTCGAGCTTCAGCGACGGCGTCCTCTCGGCGGGACTGGTGCCCTCGTTCGTCCTCCCCTCCATCGACACCGACCACGGCGTGGCGCACGGCGTCTCGCCCGCTGCGCTCGACGACGCACTGGTCGCAGCGGCGGCCGACGGGCGCCCGGCCGACGCGGTCTACATCGTCTCGCCGAGCTACTTCGGCTCCGTCGCCGACGTCGCGGGCCTCGCCCGTGTCGCACACGCCCACGGCGCGCCGCTGATCGTCGACGGCGCGTGGGGACCGCACTTCGGATTCCACCCCGACCTCCCGGAGTCGCCGGCCCGGCTCGGTGCGGATCTCGTGGTTTCGAGCACGCACAAGCTGGGCGGCTCGCTCACCCAGTCCGCGATGCTGCACCTCGGCCACGGCCCGTTCGCCGACGCCCTGGAGCCGCTGGTCGAACGCGCCGTCTCGATCACCGCCTCCACCTCGACATCCGCGCTGCTCCAGGCCTCGCTCGACATCGCCCGGCACTCCCTCGCGACCGGTGCCGAGCTGATCGGCCGGTCGATCGTGGCGGCCGACGCGTTCCGGGATGCGCTGCGCGACGACCCGCGGTTCGGCGTCCTCAGCGACGGGTTCGGCGCCTTCGACGACATCGTCGCCGTCGATCCGCTGCGCGTCGCCATCGACGTGTCGAGCGCCGGTGTCAGCGGTCACTGGTTGCGCCAGCGCCTCGCCGACACGGACGGGATCTTCTTCGAGATGTCGACCGCGACCTCCCTCGTCGCGCTCATCGGCGCGGGCACGACGCCGGATCTCCAGCGCGCGCACCGAGCGCTCGCGGCGGCCGTCGACTCCGAGGAGGCGCAGACCCAGCGCTCCCGGGTCGCCGACCACGGGTTTCCCGCCCTGCCCGATCCCGGCGCGCTGCGGATGTCGCCGCGCGACGCCTTCTTCGCCGCCACGGAGCTCGTTCCCGCGGCGGACGCCGTCGGCCGCATCTCCGCCGACACCCTCGCCGCCTACCCGCCCGGGATCCCGAACCTCATCCCCGGCGAGGAGATCACGGCGCAGACCGTCGCGTTCCTCCGCGCGGTCGCCGGGTCGCCCTCCGGTTTCGTCCGCGGCGCCGCCGATCCCGAAGTCGGGCGGTTCCGAGTGACCCGCATAGGCTGAATCGGCACGACGACAGCGGCCGACTCCGACCCCCACCATTCAAAGGAGACTGGTATGCCCACGATCGCCCAGCAACTGCTGCGCAGAAAACCGACGACGCCCTCCGGGGTCGAAGACGGGCAGCTGAAGCGCAGCATCGGCCTGTTCTCGCTGACCATGATCGGGGTAGGAGGGACGCTCGGCACGGGCATCTTCTTCATCCTGTCCCAGGCCGTCCCCGTCGCCGGACCGGCGGTGATCTGGTCGTTCGTGATCGGCGGCGTCGTCGCCGGACTGACCGCGCTCTGCTACGCCGAGATGGCGGGGGCCGTCCCGGCGTCGGGTTCCACCTACTCGTACGCGTACGCGACCCTCGGCGAAGGCACGGCGATGGCGGTCGGGGCCTGCCTGCTGCTGGAGTACGGCGTCTCGACGGCCGCAGTCGCGGTCGGATGGTCGCAGTACGTCAACCAGCTGCTGCAGAACCTCTTCGGCTGGCAGCTGCCGGTGCAGCTCTCGCAGGCTCCGGAGCAGGGCGGCATCGTCAACGTCCCCGCCGTGATCGTCATCGTGCTGTGCTCGCTGCTGCTCCTGCGGGGCGCGCGCGAGTCGACGACGGTGAACAGCATCATGGTGGTCATCAAGATCGCCGTCGTGCTGTTCTTCTGCGCCGTCGCCTTCACCGGATGGAACGCCGACCACTTCCACAACTTCGCGCCGGCCGGGTTCGCCGGAATCGTCGGCGGCGCCGGCATCATCTTCTTCTCGTTCGTCGGCCTCGATGCGGTGTCGACAGCAGGAGAGGAGGCCAAGAACGCCAAGCGGAACCTCCCCCTCGCGATCATCTTCGCGCTCGTGATCATCGTCCTGCTCTACGTCCTGACCTGCCTCGCTGCCCTCGGCGCGCAGGCGCCGGAGAAGTTCGCGAACCAGGATGCGGGACTCGCCGCGATCCTCCAGAACATCATCGGGTCGGCGTGGCCGGGGACCATCGTGGCGATCGGTGCGATCATCTCGATCTTCTCGGTGACGCTGGTCGTCCTCTACGGGCAGACGCGCATCCTCTTCGCCATGTCACGCGACGGGATGATCCCGCCGGTGTTCGCGAAGGTCAATCCGCGATCGATGACGCCGGTGCGGAACACCATCATCGTGATGATCGCCACGAGCATCCTCGCCGCCGTCATCCCGATCGACTTCCTCGCCGAGATGACGAGCATCGGCACGCTGGTGGCCTTCCTCGTCGTCTCGCTCGGCGTCATCATCCTGCGCGTTCGCGAGCCGGAGCTGGAGCGCGGGTTCCGCCTCCCGCTCGGCTGGACCATCCCCATCCTGTCGATCGCGGGCTGCATCGCCATCATCACGCAGCTGCGGGTGATCACCATCGTGGTGTTCCTCATCTGGACCGCCGTCTTCCTGGCCTTCTACTGGTTCTACGGCCGCACGCACTCCAAGCTCGAGACGGGGCAGGGGACCGGCGAGGGGGAGGCCCCGTACACCAGCAACTTCGCGCAGCCGAGCAAGAGCGAGATCCGTGAGGCCGCCGCGCGCCGACGGGCCGGCCGGAAATGAGCATCGTCGTCGGGGTGGATCCCGCGCACCGCTCCGCGTCGGCGCTGCACCTGGCCGGGATGCTCGCCCGCTCCTCCGGCACCAGTCTGATCGTCGCCGCGATCGTCCCGTCCGCCTGGCCCGCGACGGCGGGAGGCGCGGACGCCGAATGGCGCAGCTACACCCGGGACGCTGCGGACAGCACGCTCGACCACGCCGCCGCCGTGCTGGGCGGCTCCATCGCCGCGGAGTACCTCGTGTACGAGGCTCCCTCGGCCCGGCGCGGCTTGAACAGCCTCGCGGAGGAGCGGGATGCGGGGCTGATCGTCGTGGGATCGGCGACGCAGGCGCCGCAGGGGCGCATCGCCCTCGGCGCGGAGAGCGACGCACTCCTCCACGCGTCACCGGTTCCCGTGGCGATCGCGCCGCGGGGCTATCGCGTGGAGCAGGGCTCCCGCGTCGACCGCGTGACCGCCGCCTACCGTGGGACCGGTGCCTCGGCCGGCCTCGTCCTCGGCGCGGCGGCGGTGTCGGCGTCGGTAGGTGCCGCGCTGCGGATCGCATCCTTCGCCGTCGTGCCGCCCGACTCCGGGACCTCGGGAGCCGGGCTCGACGCCGAGACCGCCATCGCGGACACCTGGGCCGCCGACATCGAGAAGCACGCGACGTCTCTGGCGCGCCGGGTGTCGGAGCTGGACCAGGCTCCCACCGTCTCCGACGTCGCCGTCGGCAGGGGCGAGACGTGGGAGGCGGCCATGGCGGCCGTGGACTGGGAGCCGAACGAAGTCCTGGTCGTGGGTTCGAGCACCCTCGGCCCCCTCGCGCGCGTGTTCCTCGGCTCGCACGCCGCCAAGATCGTCCGCCACTCGCCCGTGCCGGTCGTCGTCGTCCCGCACGGCGTCGCCACCCGGGACCGGGAGTGAGCGGCCGCCGCACCGGCGCACCAGAAGCAGGCATCGCCTGACCCGACATCGATAGAAGGACCCAGCCATGGCGCACCCCATCCTCGACCTCTTCCCGGCCGGGGCCGCCGTCGACCCCGACGGCACCCTGACGATCGCCGGGTGCCGGGTCGACGACCTGGCCCGGGACTTCGGGACCCCGGCCATCGTCGTCGACGAGGCGTCCCTCCGGGCGCGTGCCAGGGAGTACCGCGACGCCCTCACCACCCGCTGGCCGAACGCGCGGGTGGTGTTCGCGTCGAAGGCGTTCCCGGCGACGGCCGTGCAGCGGCTCATGGTGGAGGAGGGGCTCGGTCTGGATGTGGCGGGCGGCGGCGAACTGCTCAGCGCGCTGCGGGCCGGCGTCGACCCGGCGCTGATCGTGATGCACGGCAACGCCAAGACCACGGAGGAATTGCGGATCGCGGTGGAGGCGCGGATCGGCCTCGTCGTGGTGGACAACGAGGACGACGTCGACCGGTTAGAGCAGCTGGTCCCGTCCGGAGCCGTGCAGCGCGTGCTGGTCCGCATCGTCCCCGAGGTGGCGTCGTCCACGCACCCGCACGTGCAGACCGGGCAGGTGGGGTCGAAGTTCGGCCTGACCGCCTCGGCTGCGCGCATCCTCATCGCCCGGATCGAGGCCAGCCCGGTCCTCGACATGCGCGGTGTGCACGCTCACGTCGGGTCGCAGATCATGGACCCGGCGGAGCTCGCGGCGGCCGTCGCGCCGCTGGCTGCGCTCGGCACGTTCCCGGTCTACGACCTGGGCGGCGGCCTCGGCGCCCGGTACACGTACGACGACCGCCCCGCGTCCGTCGACGAGTACGTCGGTGCTCTGCTCGCGGCCGCTCAGGAACACCTGCCCGCGGATGCGGAGCTCATCATCGAGCCCGGCCGCAGCATGGTCAACGGGTCCGCGTTCACCCTCTACACGGTCACGACCGTCAAGCGGGACGCCCGCACCTTCGTCGCCGTCGACGGCGGCATGGGCGACAACCTCGAGGCGGCGATGTACGACCAGCGCTACGAGGCCGCGCTCGCCGGCCGCATGCACGACGAGGATGCCGAGGACGTCGTGGTGGTCGGCCGGCATTGCGAGTCGGGCGATGTGCTCGTCGATCCGCTGCGGCTGCCCGCGGCGCGCGTCGGTGACCTGCTCGCGGTGCCCGCGACCGGTGCGTACACGCACACCATGGCGAACAACTACAACGGCTACCGCCGCCCGCCCGTCGTCTTCGTGCGCGACGGGGAGGCGCGGGCCGTCATCCGGCGCGAGACGTGGGAGGACCTGTTCAGGCGCGACGTGTGAGCGCCTACTCCGCGTCGTCCTCGCGGTCCGCCCGGAGCGCGCCCCGCGCGGCGATCGTCACGTCGGCGGCCGACGGCCGGTCGGCTGCCCGGGCGGCGGTCATCTGGCGGATCAGGGGCCGCCACCGTTCAGGGACGGCGCCCGTCAGCTCGGGGTCGCGGTCCAGCCGGCCGAGGGCGGACTCGACCGGGTTGCCGGGGAAAGCGATCGTGCCCGAGAAGCACTCCAGCAGCACGAGGCCGAGGGAGTAGATGTCCGAGGCGGGGGTCAGCGGCTCGTTGCGAACCTGCTCGGGGCTGAGGTACGCGGCCGTCCCGTTCGTCGTCCCCTCCGGGTCGCGCGGGATCGAGCCGTGGATGGCGAGGCCGAAGTCGGTGAGGCGCGCTCGCGGCCGGGAGAAGCGGGTGCGGTAGTCGACGATCATGATGTTCGACGGCGTGACGTCGCGATGGATGACGCCGCGCGCGTGGATGTACTCGAGGGTCTCGGCGACTTCGAAGACGAGCTCGCCGATCTGCCTGGTCGTCAGTGCGCGGGTGCCCAGGGCCGCGCGGAGGGTGTCGCCCTCGACGAGCTCGATGACGAGGAACGGCCGCGGGTCCTCGGGGGACGAGTCGTCGACGCCCGCGTCGAGGATGGACACCACGCCGTGGTGGCGCAGCCCGGCCAGCACGCCGACCTCGGTGCGGAAGCGGACGACGTCGTCCTGGGTGCCCGAGGAGAACAGCTTGATGGCGACGTCGCGGCCGAGGTTCTCGTCCACCGCGCGGAAGACCATCGACGAGCCGCCGCGCGCGAGCAGCTGGTGCGGCCGATACCGTCCGAGCAGCAGCGGAACCGAGGTTTCAGGAATACCCACCGGACCATTCTCCGGTATGCGAGGCACTCCAGTATTCCGGTAGACAATCAGCCGAGAAGGTGCTTGAGGTGCGCGGCCAGCTGGTCACCGACATCCACGCTCTCCGGGTCGTAGAGCCACTGCAGCTGGAGGCCGTCCCAGAGGGCGACGAGCCAGAGGGCCTCGGCCTCGGGTGACAGGCCGGGCCGGAGGTGGCCATCGGCTGCCGCGCGGGCGAAGAGATCGCTGAAGCGGGCGATGGCGAGCTCGAACCGCCGCCGGAAGTACTCGTGGGCCGGATGCGCGGGAGCCGCCGCCTCCGCCGACAGTACGGCGTAGAGCTCGATGAGTCCCGGCTCCTGGCGTGCGTCGCGGCGGCTGGCGTCGGGCAGCTCGAGCAGGAGCCGCAGCGGGTCGTCGGAGTCGATGCCGTGGCGCTCATCGAGCGTCGCGTCACGGTGGGCGATGACGGCGGCGAGCAGCTCCTCCTTGGTCGAGAAGTGGTGCAGGAGGGTCGACTTGCCGATGCCGGCCTTCTCGGCGATCTCGCGCAGGCTCGTCGCGTGAAAGCCGCGGCTCGCGAACAGGGCGGACGCGTCCAGGATGATCTGCGCCCGGCGAGCGCGGCCCGGAGCGTACCCGAGGGCGTCGGCCCAGGTGGTCTCCGCCGGCCAGGGCGGCGCGACCGGAGTGACGGGGGCGTCCATCACTGCGAGGCCTTGCAGCCTCCGCACGTACGCGTCGACCATCCCGGCCACATCCACGCGCGCCGGCAGATAGAGGGACATGAGCTGCAGACCGTCCCACGCGGCGGCGAGGCGCACGGACTCGCCGGCGATGTCGGTGTCGTGCGGCAGCAGACGGTCCTCGACGGCGGCCTGGAACTGCTGCATCGTCCGGGTGCGGATCTCGCGGTGCCGCTCCCGGAAGCGTTGATGCGCGGGATGGTCGGCTCGTGTCGCCTCACCCGCGAGGGTCGTGAAGAGGGCGGTATATCCGGGGATCTCGGCATTGTGCCGGGCGAGGTCGCCGTACATGTCGAGGCCGAGCCCGTGCGCGTCGATCCACTCGCCGTTGCTCCGCTCGAAGCCGTCCACCACGGCGTCGAGGATCTCGTCCTTCGAGGCGAAGTGCTTCAAGACGCCGGGATGCGAGAGCCCCGCCCGCGCCGCGATGTCGCGGAGGGAGACGGCTCCGAAGCCCTGCTCCACGAAGAGGTCGGAGGCCGCTTCGAGGATCGCTTCGCGCGTCCGCATCGCCGCGGCCGCGCGCCCGGAGGCGGGGCGCTCGTCGGTCGCCAGTCGTCCGCTCATCGATCCCCCCTCTCCTCGAGCCTGGTCCATTCTGCCACAGCGCGGTTACCAGTCGGACAGGTTTGAGTTACCACGCGGTCTAATTGTGTGTACACTCATCCCGAGCCGACGGAGGCTCCGGTCCACCGAAAGGAACACCATGACAGAGTCGTCTACGGCGTCAGGGGCGGCCACGGGCACGCCTGCCGGCGTCGGCCCCGCAACCGCGGACGCTCCCACGAGCGGCAAGGCGCCCCGCGGTTTCATCCCCGGCCTCGCCTTCGCGAACTTCGGCCTCTACCTCGCCCTGCTCACGCCGGTGCTGGTCTCGCTCGCCTTCAAGGTGCAGCACATCACCTCCTCGCCTGAGGAGGCCACCGCCTCGCTCGGCATGATCACCGGCGTCGGCGCCCTCTTCGCCCTGATCTGCAACCCGCTCGTCGGCCGCCTGTCGGACCGCACGGCCTCCCGGTTCGGGATGCGCCGCCCCTGGATGCTCGGCGGCGTGCTCGTCGGCCTCGCCGCGTTCGTGCTGATCGGCGTCGCGACGAGCCCGTGGATCGTCCTGATCGGCTGGTGCATCGTGCAGGCGTCCCTCAACGGCGTGCTGGCCGCCTCCACCGCCACCGTGCCCGACCAGGTGCCCGTCGAGCGCCGCGGCAAGGTCTCCGGCATCGTCGGCATGACGACGCCGGTCGCCATCCTCGGCGGCAGCTTCATCGTCAACTTCCTCGCCGACGACTTCAGCCGCTTCGTCGTGCCCGCCGTGATCGCCGTGATCCTCGTCCTCGTCTTCGTGCTCACCCTGAAGGATCGCGTGCTCGCCGAGAAGCCGGCCGAGCGCTACGGCCTCAAGGAGTTCTTCGGCTCGTTCGTCTTCAACCCGGTCAAGCACAAGGACTTCGGCTGGACCTGGCTGACCAAGTTCCTCATCTTCTTCGGCTACGCCGGCATCGCCACCTTCCTGCCGTTCTACCTGACCGAGAAGTTCCACCTGAGCGAGTCGGCCGCGATCGAGACGATCCTGCTGGCGAACGTGGCGTCCACCCTCGCGATGGCGCTCTCCGGGCCGCTCGGCGGCATCCTCTCGGACAAGATCGGCAAGCGCCGCCCGTTCGTGACCGCCGCGGGCCTCATCATGGTGGTCGGACTGGTCGTGCTCGCCTTCGCCCCGAACATCGGCGTCGTCATCGTGGCGCAGGCGATCATCGGCTTGGGCACGGGGTCGTTCCTCTCGGTGGACACCGCGCTCGCCACCCAGGTGCTGCCCAACAAGGCGGACACGGCCAAGGACCTCGGCGTGCTCAACATCGCCAACGCCCTCCCGCAGTCGATCGCGCCCGCGATCGCCCCCTCCATTATCGCCTTCGGGGCGACGACCGCCCTCGGCGGCTACACGCTCTGGTACCTGCTCGGTGCGCTCGTCTCCCTCGCGGGGGCAGTGCTCGTCTATCGAATCAAGGGAGTCAAGTAACTCATGACCGACACCATCGACGTCACCGGCGCGGCGGACGAACTGCCCGTCGACCCCACGTACCGCGACGCCTCCCTGCCCGTCGAGGAGCGGGTCGAGAACCTCCTGGGCCAGATGACCCTGGAGGAGAAGGCCGGCCTGTTCTTCCAGACCATGATCTCCATGAGCCAGGACGGCGGGCTCGCCCCCGCCGACCCGATGTTCGGCCTGCCGTCGAACGAGGAGTACGTGATCGGCGCGGGCATGACGCACTTCAACGTGCTCGGCTCCGCCCCCACGGCCGAGCTCATGGCGCAGTGGCACAACGCCCTCCAGGAGCTCGCCGCGTCCACCCGCCTCGGCATCCCGGTCACCATCTCCACCGACCCGCGCCACTCGTTCAGCGACAACCCGTTGGCCGGGATGATGGCCGGGCCGTTCTCGAGCTGGCCGGAGTCGATCGGTCTCGCGGCGACCCGCGACGAGGGGCTCGTCGAGCGCTTCGGCGACATCGCGCGCCAGGAGTACACGGCGGTCGGCATCCGCGTCGCCCTGCACCCGCAGATCGACCTCGCCACCGAGCCGCGCTGGGGGCGGCAGGTCGCGACGTTCGGTGAGGACCCGGACCTCACCTCGCGGCTCGGCGCCGCCTACATCCGCGGCTTCCAGGGCGCGGCGCTCGGCCCCGACTCCGTCGCCACGATGACCAAGCACTTCCCGGGCGGCGGGCCGCAGCTGGACGGCGAGGACGCGCACTTCGCCTACGGCCGCGAGCAGGTCTACCCGGGCGGCCAGTTCGAGCTGCACCTGAAGCCGTTCGAGGCGGCGTTCGAGGCCGGCACCAGCCAGATCATGCCGTACTACGGCATGCCGGTCGGCACCGAGTACGAGGAGGTCGGCTTCGGCTTCAACAAGTCCGTCATCACCGGCCTGCTGCGCGAGCGCTACGGCTTCGACGGCATCGTCTGCACCGACTGGGGACTGATCTCGGACTCCGAGATCATGGGCCAGCCGTTCCCCGCCCGCGCGTGGGGCGTCGAGCACCTCAGCCCGCGCGAGCGGATGAAGAAGGTCATCGAGGCCGGGGCCGACCAGTTCGGCGGCGAGGCCGTCCCGGACCTCCTGATCGACCTTGTGCGCTCGGGCGAGATCTCGGAGGAGCGCATCGACGTCTCCGCCCGCCGTCTGCTGCGCGAGAAGTTCGTGCTCGGACTCTTCGACGCGCCGCTCGTCGACGTGGAGAAGGCCGGTCGCGTGGTCGGGTCCGCCGCGTTCCGGGAGGCGGGGGAGGCCGCCCAGCGCGCGTCCATCACCGTGCTGACCAACCGTCCCTCCGCGGGCGGCGTGCCGACGCTCCCGCTGCCCGCCGGCACCCGCCTCTACGTCGAGGGCATCGACCCGGCCGTCGCCGGCGAGTTCGGGACGGTCGTGGCGACCCCGGAGGAGGCCGACTACGCGATCGTCCGCACGCACGCGCCGTTCGAGGTGCGGGCGACGACGTTCGAGAACTTCTTCCACCAGGGGTCGCTCGACTTCACTCAGGAGGCCGTCGAGCACCTGCGCACCATCGCCGCGGCCGTCCCGACCATCGTCGACGTGCACCTCGACCGCCCGGCCATCCTCACGCCGTTCGTCGACGCGCCGGCCGCGATCGTCGCGAACTACGGCGCGAACGCCCGCGCTCTGCTCGACGTGCTCACGGGCGCGGCGACCCCCCACGGCGCGCTGCCGTTCGACCTCCCGTCGAGCATGGCGGCCGTCGAGGCCAGCCGCGAGGACGTGCCCTTCGACACCAAGGACCCGCTGTTCCGCTTCGGGCACGGCCTGTCGCTCTAGCTGCGACCTGCGCGAATCACGAGGCCCCGGACCTATGTCCGGGGCCTCGTTCTGTCATGCCGCTTGCGCGAGTCGAGCGTCCGACCGAACGCGTGTGCCACGATCGGTCCCATGACTCGCGCCTACGATTCGATCGCTGAGGGCTATGCGGCCATGAACGAGACGAGCCTCCTGAACGAGTACTACAACAGGCCAGCGCTCGCCGAGATGGCGGGGGATGTCACGGGACTGCGCGTACTCGATGCCGGCTGCGGCTCGGGCCCGATCTACGCCGATCTGCGTGCCGGCGGCGCGATCGTCACCGGCATCGACTCCAGCGCCGGCATGGTGGAACAAGCCGCACTCCGGCTCGGCCATGACGCTGATCTCGTCGTCGCGGACATCGGCGAAACCCTGCCGTTCGACGACAGCATCTTCGACCTCGTCGTCGCCTCGCAGGCACTCCATTACCTCCGGGAGTGGGAACCCACTCTGGTCGAATTCCGGCGCATCCTGAAGCCCGGCGGGAGGCTCATCGTCTCGGAGGAGCACCCGTCGGCCACGTTCCTCGGCGACCGGCTCTCCGGAGGCAGCTCCGAGTACTTCGGAGTGCGGCGCCGGACCGAACAATGGAACCTGGGCGGGAAGAGCGCAGAACTCGTGTTCTGGGATCGACCGCTCCACGCGATGACGGACGCGTTCGCCTCGGCCGGGTTCCGGATCACCACGATCAGCGAACCGGCGCCGTCGGCCGCCGCCTACGAACGGTTCCCCGAGGAGTTCGCCGACCGCCCGAGCGGCCGGTTCCTGGCCTTCCTGCTGTTCGAGTTGGAGTCGTCCAAGGGCTGAGGCACCCGCCGGCCGGGTTCGAGAGGGGTGTCTCACGCCTCGTCGAGACGCTCATCCAGCACGTCGAACAGCTCGCGGCTGCTCGGTGTGCTCACGGGGTGTGGCGGCCACGAGCGGCAAGGACGGCATGACATTCGGGCGTCGATCGTCTGCTCCTACTCGGGTTGTCCAGCCGTCGGCAGATCTTCGCTGTCATGCCGCGATCTCTCAGGCCGCTCCCAGGTTCAACGTTATGCCAGCGAGGATTCCGCGTCTGTATAGGCACACGGGCTCGGCTCCGAGCCCCACCCGAACTCGCCTTCACCCGATGAGGAATCCGCCATGCAGAAGAGAAGCGCGCTTGTTGGCGCCCTGATGGCAGTGTGCCTGTCCTTTGCCGCTGTCGTCGTGCCTGTTGCTCCCCAGGCAGCGGAGGCGGCGGCGATCGCGAATGCCTGCTCGACCGGCGGCACGACCCTGGCCGACTCGTACGGGTACTGCTGGTTCGACTTCACCGGCCTCAACCCGAACTCGAGCACGGGGACGGTCTCGCAGCCGTTCACAGAGACGGTCGGCAACGGCTTCACCATGTCGTTCACGGTGACGATCACGCAGACTTCCACCGGCGCGTTGCCGGTCTGGGGAGCCTATCCGACGCCGACGTGGGCTTCGGCGTTGTTCGGCAACACGGCGAAGAACACGACGCAGGTCGCCGGGAACCCCGCCATCCAGGACGTGCTGTCGTCCGACTCGACCAGGGGGTTCGACAACGGTAACGGGACCGGGACCATCTCAGTGAGCGGCATCCAGCTCCTGGACCCGGCAGGTAATCCGGTGGGCGCGTACTCGCTCGCCGTGGCGGATGCCGAGACCACCAACAAGGGCGAGTCGTGGAAATGGACGACCGACGGCGGCGGCTGGGCAGTGCAGGATCTCCTCGACCCGGACTCCGGCGACGGGGCCTGCCGCGGACCGGCCGACTCCACCAACTTCGCCGGCCTCAGCGGCGCGGGTACGCAAACCGTCACGTGCGACGGCTCGCCCAACAGTTGGGGTGCCTTGGTTGCCACCACGGGTAACGCTCCGACACAGATCACTGCCGTCAACACTCAGGTGAATACGCCCGGCAAACAGGCTCTCGCGATCGGGATCAACACCGCGACGATCAAGCTCACGAAGAGCGTCCCCACCCGGGCTGCCGCCGGCGATCAGTTCGCGATGAACGTGGTCGACGGCTACAACACGCCGATCGGCTCCGCGACGACTTCCGGCACGGCGAAGACGGTCACGACGGGGACGCTGGTCGTGCCGGTGAGCTGGTTGCAGTACACGCTCAGCGAGGCCGCATCCGGCACGGCGTCGTTGTCCGACTACACCCAGAGCTGGTCGTGCACGAGTGCGAGCGGAGCAGCGACAGGGCTACCCGCATCCGGAAGCTCTGGGACCGCGCAGGTCATATGGTTGCGGGCCGTCGACCAAGTCACGTGCACGCTGACGAACACCGCGATCTCGAACCCGATCACATTGACGAAGAGCTGGGTCAACGCTCTCCCCGGATCGAAGGCCAGGCTGACCATCGGCGGCACCGGTGTGACCGGCGCGGTCAACAGGACCTCGACGGCCGGGACGGGACCGAACCCGGACACGGCGAACGTCGCTTCGGCGACCGGTGTGGTTGGAGCGTTGGTCACTCTGTCTGAGACGTTGACCGGCACCGCTGCGGAGTACGCCGCGAGTTACGCCTGCACACAGGCAGGAACGAGCTGGACGTCGACGGGAGCCAGCTTCACGATGCCTGTATCGTCCGGCGCGATTAGCTGCACCGTGACGAACACCACCACTGCACTGTCCGTGCAGGTGGACAAGACCTGGATCATCAAGAACTCATCGGGCAGCGTGCTCGGCACCTACAACGTTCCCGCACAGAGCAGTGACACGGCCCAGACGGTTCCGGCGGGTTTCTCGGCCGCTCCGACGCTGACCGGCCAGGTCGAGCCAGCCTTCGGCGTTGCCTACACGGGCTATGTCGCCGGGCAGGCAGTGACGGTGGGCGAGGGCTTGGTGACGGTGCCCACAGGCTGCACCCTCACATCCCAGAAGATGACTGCGGTGAACGGGACTGCGTTGTCGACGGCCGCCGCCCTGCCGTACTCGGGAACTCTGGCCGGCACGTCAGTGCCCACTTTCACCATCACGAACACCGTCACCTGCGCGCAGACCCTCACCCTCGTGAACAAGGTCGGCTTCGGCTCTCTGACGGCAAGCGACTGGACGCTCACGGGCAACGGTCCGACAGGTACTCTCGTAGGCCCGAATGGGAGGACGGGCACGGCAGCCGTCACCTTCATCCCGGTGACTCCGGCCGCGGCGTATGGGCTGGGTTCAACGTCGTCAGCAGCGGGCGCACAGAACTACGCGGCCAGTGACTGGGTTTGCACGGCAGGCGGCACGTCCGTGCCTGTGTCGGGCAACTCTGTCGTGGTCGGCTACGGACAGGCTGTGACCTGCACGGTTACGCAGAGCACCGCCGACGTGGTCATCCTCAAGCACATCCAGGGCTCGAGCGGGCTGAGTGCTGGGCAGTTCACCCTGACGCTCACGCCACCCTCGGATGTCGGCTCCGCCGTCAGCTTCTCCGGTTCGGAGTCGGCAACGGCAGCGAACAGCCTCGAGGTGAAGCCCGGCGTGTCCTTTTCGCTCACTGAGCAGGCCTTGTCGTCGACGACGGCCTACCTCGCCATTGGTCTCCAGCAGTCGACAGACGGCGGCAGCAGCTGGACGAATGTGAGCGGCAGTTCGTTCATCCCAGTGGCTGGCTCCACGGTGCAGTACCGCTTCGTGAACCAGGCCGTGCCCGCCCTCATGCTGCCGCTGACCGGTGGCGTGGGCCTGGACGTCGTCGCCTATTGGTCCATCGCCTTGCTGGCGGCAGCTGCCATCGCACTCGCCTGCCTCATCCGGCAGCGAAGTCGCCGTGCTCACAACTAGGTGTGATCTCCCCAAGACCCAACTGACTCCCAATACCCGAAGAGAAGAGAAACACGATGAAGAAGAAATCCACTGTCCGGCTGACAGCCGCTCTCGGCGCGGCCGCTCTCGGCGTGCTCGCCTGCGTGGCTGTTGCAGGGCCCGCGAGTGCGGACACGACGGGCGGCAACGTCCCCGCAGGTCCATACAACCTGACGATCACCAAGCTGCAGAACCCGGCAACTGGTGGCACGCCCACGGACGGCGCACAGCAGACTCTCACTAACCCGAAGCCGCTCGCGGGCGTCGACTTCAGCATCGCGCCCGTCCAGGGTGTCGACCTGACGACCTCGGCGGGCTGGAAGACCGCAGCGGACCTGAAGGTGAACAGCACCGGTCAGGTCGTCGACGGATCCGGCACGGTGTACTCGACGGGGTCCCAGACCCCGCTCGCGACGACCGGCCCGGACGGTGTCACGACGTACTCAACCACGACGGCGAGCGTCTACGAGGTCACCGAGACCAGCGCACCGGTCGGCGTCCAGCTCGGTGAGCCGTTCCTCGTGGAGCTCCCGCTGCCGCAGGCCAGCACGAACAACTGGCTGACGAACGTCTTCGTCTACCCGAAGAACACCGTGCAGGGTGCGCCGACGAAGACGGTCGACGATTCCAAAGCCCACGCTGTCGGTGATTCGGTCGACTGGACGATCACCGACACCGTCCCCAACCAGGCAGCCGGCAACCCGCTGGTGAAGTACACCATCACCGACGCGCTCGACTCGCGCCTCACTGCGCCGAAGAGTTCCGACGTGACGGTGTCCCTCGCGGACTCGACCGGTGCCGCGATCACACTGTCGGCGGCTGACTACACGGTCGACGTGACCGGCCAGACTGTCACGGTCGACTTCAACGCGGATGGACTTGCACTGCTGACGGCGAACCCATCCG
The DNA here is from genome assembly GCF_013410615.1 of Leifsonia naganoensis. Classification (NCBI taxonomy): domain Bacteria; kingdom Bacillati; phylum Actinomycetota; class Actinomycetes; order Micrococcales; family Microbacteriaceae; genus Leifsonia; species Leifsonia naganoensis. The sequence goes on along the minus strand of NZ_JACCHJ010000001.1, from coordinate 1,416,127 downwards.
CGGTCATCACGACCACGTTCTCGACCGTGGTCAACTCGGTCGGCGACGGCACGATCACCAACACCGCGGACCTCACCAGCCAGTCGAAGACCGAGGCCGACAACGGCACCGCGCCGAGCACGACCCCGTCCAACCCGGCGGATTCCACGTTCGGCGACGTGACTCTGCACAAGCAGGACCCGAACGGCAACGCGCTCAAGGGCGCCGAATTCCAGGTCTTCACCTCGGCCGCCGACGCGAAGAACCTCGCGAACCCGGTCTCCGTCGACGGTGCCACCACGTTCACCTCGGACACCGCCGGTACCGTCGCGATCGACGGCCTCAAGGCCCAGGAGAACGGCCAGGGCGCTGACCTGACGTACTACGTCGTCGAGACCAAGGCTCCCGCCGGCTACGGCATCGCCTCTGCCTGGTCGCAGGCGCAGGGAGGAACCGCCGTCACGGTGAACCCCGGCGATGCCGGCGCGAACCCGGTCGTCACGGTGACCGACCCGCAGGCGCCCGCGATCGCGCTGCCGCTGACCGGTTCGACCGGCACGGCGATCTTCCTCGGCGGCGGAATCGCCATCGCGGCCGCAGCTGCCATCGGCGGCGTGTTCATCGTGCGTCGTCGTCGTGAGGCGGCGGTTCCGGTCGACGCTGCCTGAACCCAGAAGTAACCCATCGGCCACGGGCGACGGAGCCGCACGACGTGCTCGTCGCCCGTGGCCATCTCTCTGCCAGCCCATCGAATGGAGGTGCCCCGATGAACGGCCGCCACGCAGGCAAACCCACGCGGACGTGGCGTCTGTCGATTCTTGCCCTTGTCGTCGCGCTGTTTTGCCTGGGTGGCATCAGCATTGCGCTCTACCCGTCGACGGCGCAGTGGTTCAGCGCCACAGCTCAGGCCGACCAGGTCCGTCAGGGCATCGATGACGTCAAAGTCATTGGCCCAGCCAGTCGCCTGAAGGCACTCCAACAGGCCGCCGCCTATAACGCCGCCCTGGATGCTGGGGCCGCCGTGAAAGCCAACGAGCGCGTTCCCGTCGATTCCGGTGCGACTCTGCCCGGCGGCTACAACTACTCGCAGCTTCTGGCTGCGAACCGGGACGGTCTCATGGGGCGCATCGTGATCCCGTCCATCGACGCCGATCTCCCTATCTACCATGGCACCAGCGATGCGACGCTCGCCGAAGGCATCGGCCACCTCGAAGGCAGCTCGCTGCCCGTTGGCGGCACGGGCACCCACGCGGTACTCGCCGGGCACCGTGGCCTCGCCTCTTCGACCCTGTTCACACACCTTGACCAGGTTCACAACGGCGACACCTTCACGATCTACGTGTTCGGCGAGACCCTCACCTACAAGGTGAGCAGCATCAAGATCGTCGACCCCGACCAGACGAAGACCCTCAACCCTGTGCAGGGGAGAGATCTCGTGACCCTCGTCACCTGCACACCCATCGGTATCAACAGCCAACGCATCCTCGTCACCGGCGAACGCGTGACCCCGACCCCGGCGACAGCAGTCTCCGGCGCAACCCAAGAGGCGAGGGGCCCAGGGGTCCCGTGGTGGGCGGTCGGCTTCGCGGCTGTTCTTTCAGCAGCCGCGGTCTTCCTCTGGTGGTCGGGGCTCCCACCCAGAACCAAACCCACCAGGTCGGGGAGCACGCGGCGGTCTACGCGCTCGCCCGCGCCGGAACCCACGACGCCGTCAGACCGAGCCCTCCATGTCTGAGCGGCGCCGCCATCGGACGCCGGCGCCCCGCCGCTCACGCCGGGGCCTCTGCGCCCCGCGCATCGTGCTGCTCGGTGTACTCGGTATCGTCGCGATCGCAGCGGCTGCATATACGGTGTCGACGTACCTGCACGAGCAGAACCTTCCGAAGGACATGAAGGGCAACCCTGTCGTCATCGAGTCCATCGCCGCGCCGAAGAACCATGCGGTGCCGCAGGTCGACGGCAGGACGTTTCGCGTCCCCTCCGAGAAACTGTCCGTCCCTCTCGGCGAACTTGACCAGGTCGATGGCGTGATCGACCCGCCCGGCTTCGCCTCCGCCTATGTCGTCCGCAACCACGGCGCCACCCTCGACAATGCCGCCGAAGGCACCGTGTACGTCGTCATGCACTCCTGTCGCGGTGGAGCGACCTGCCCTGGAAACTACCTGATCGACGTTGCAACAGGTGAGGCCTCCGTGCAGTCCGGCGCCGACGTGTATGTCGCCGGTCTGCACTACCGGGTCACCGGATCGCACTCGGTGTACAAGCCCGAGGTGAGTTCAGACATCGATATCTGGCAGAACACTCCGGGCAAGCTCGTGCTGCTCACGTGCCTTCAAGTACCGGCACAGACGAAGTCGATCGACAACATGGTGATCACCGCGCAGCTTGTGTCCTGACGGGCAGTCGTGCCCTGCGTGACGCAAGTCATGGCGAGAGAACACGTAGCGGAACACGTAGTTCTACGGGTTACAAACCGACCGATAGTTGGGATTCTCATTCCGCGGATGAGACAGCTGCCCGGTCTCATCCGAAACCCGAACCCGAACCCGAACCCGCGCCGACATCGCGAGCAGAGCGATGCGCCGCAAGAATACGATGCTCTCTACACTCACACCCGCCCTTCCCTGCACCTCGCGTCCGACCACCTCCCGGCCGGTGTCGTCCCATATCGACTACGAGACGCTCAGCGACGTCGACCTCCTCGCGCTGACCCGCGCCGATGACGAATGCGCCTACGGCGAGCTCTGGAGCCGACACGTGAGAGTCGGCCTCGCTGTCGCACGCCGCGTCACCCACCACTTCGACGCCTCCGACCTGGTGTCCGAAGCGTTCGCCCGGATCCTGCGGGCGATCCGCAACGGCTCCGGTCCTCGCGAAGAGTTCCGCGGGTATCTCACCACCACTATCCGCGCCATCGCCGCATCCTGGGCGAAAGGAATACGGACCACGGTCGACCTCGACAGCGTTCCCGAGCAGGCGATGGACGACGAGCGGTTGAATGCGGTCGAGGATCTCGATAGCCGCCACCGCGTCGCAGTTGCATTCCGGGCGTTGCCCGAACGGTGGAAGGCGGCTCTGTGGTACTCCACTGTCGAGGGGCGGTCCAACACCGAGATCGGCAAAATCCTGGACCTGAAGCCCACCGCCGTCGCCATGCTGACCCTTCGCGCCCGGGCGGGACTGCGTAAAGAGTGGGACGCGTTATCGTCGGAGGCCACCCCGGTCTAGTCATGTAGAGCGCCGTTCGGGTAAGCAGCGCTCTCCTGTCGGAGGGCTTTCGGGGCTCTCTGCCGGAGTGCGGTGCATGGATGTCGGGCATCCGTGCACCGCGCTCCGAACCTCTCACCTTCCGCTCGTCACCCGTACCCTCCACGCGGCCAGCTGCGTTCTCGAGTTCAAGCCGAGCTTCATCAGGCTCTTGGCGACATGCCCTTCTGCGGTCCGCCGCGAGATCGACAGCCTCGCCGCGATCTCCCCGTCGCTCAGACCTTCCGCCACGAGAGTTGCGACCTCGAGCTCGCGCCTGCTCAAGGGGATCTCGCGCTCCGTTTCGCGGCTTTCGGCACTCGTGGGGGCAATCACGCCGAGCGCGTACTGGACGGCTTCTCGCGCAGGCATCTTCTGTCCGCGCCTGAAGACGGCGTCGAAGGCTCTCGTTCCGAGCATGTTCCGAGCCTCTCGTTCGACTTCCGGCCTGTGCACCGAGGTCCGCGAGAACGGCGATGCGGTGATGCCCTCGTTACCCCAGAACGCTTGTGCTGCGCCGAGCAGCGTCGCCGCACGCGGGTAGTCACGCTTCTTCATCGATACCAGCGAGAGGGCGTCCAGTGCCATTGCAATGCCGAACGGGTTCCCGAGAGCCTGCTTCAAAACAAGCGCCTGGCGAAGCCGAGATGTCGCGTCGGCGAAGGCGTCGCGTCCGAGAGCCGTGATTCCCGCATTGAAAAGGAGGTTCGAAGTCTCGTAGGTGTCACCGGCTTCGCCCGCCCGTTTCACCAACGACGAGATCATCGCATTCGCTGTCTCCGCATGTCCCAGCCTATTGTGCGCATCCGCCAGGCGTTCTTCGAGATCGATGCGGGTGAGGACCTGGTTCGCACCTCCTTGAACAGCGAGGCCACGCTCGAAGGCGTCGACCTTCACCGCCGGGTCCGGCTCCATGTAGCCGCGGGCTCCTTCGATCGTTGCGAGAGTGACTCCGTCGTGAATGCCCTCGCCCTCGGCAGCTTCCGCTGCCTCGGCGAGCCGAGCACGACCGGCGGCCAGATCTCCTTGGCTCGACTCGAGGGCAGCCACCAGAGCGAGGAGCTGGCATCGGATCGCTGACGGTGGAGCAGACATGTCGAGCACGCGGAGCGACCAGCGCCGTAGCTCATCACCGCGCCCGTGGGCTATCCACGTGATCCGGCAGCCAAGACCGACCAGAAGAGCCGCTTCGTCGGCGTCTCCCCGGTCGATACTGAACTGGATCGCTGCCCGCAGGTTCGGCAGCGCTCGCTGGGTCAACTTCAGCCAGTAGAGCTGATCAGGGCCGAACCATTCCGCCTCGAGCGCTATGAGACGATCCAGGACCAGATCCCGCTGAGCCGTCAACGCCGATTCGCGCTCTCCGGGGGTCGATATCTCCAGTCCGAACAGCCTGATCGTTTCGAACATGGCATAGGTCACGGACCCATCGTCATTGCCGCGTCGTAGAATCGACTTTTCCAGTAGCGATTCCACAGTGTCGAGGGCATCGATGTCCTTCCTCATCGACGAGGCCATCGATTCGGCAGTCGCAAGCGACCACTCGCCGCCGAAGGCTGACATCATCCGCCACAGTTCACGCTCGTCATCAGTGCAGAGCTCGTAGCTCCATGCGATCGCGGTCCTGAGCGTGCGCTGTCGATCAGGCAGGTCACGGTCGCCTCGCGTGAGAAACGCTAGTGGCGAATCGAGCCGCTCCACGATCTGACGAGGAGTCAGGGCCCGCACTCGCGTTGCCGCAAGTTCGACGGCCAGGGGGATACCGTCCAGGCGTCGGCAGATCGCAGCGATGTCGTTCAGTTGGGCCGCCGAGGGGTCCGGCATGACGTCACGGACACGGTCGAGAAACAGCTGCACCGCGGAGGCTTCGATGGGCACGTGTTCGCTCGGCACAGGGAGAGGGCCGAGTACGTAAACATACTCGGACGAGAGGCGCAGCGTCGACTGGCTGGTCGCGATGATCGCTATATGAGGGCGGGTCTCAATCAGGTGCCGAATGAGATCGCTGGCGCTATCAAGGACGTGTTCGCAGCCATCCATCACGAGGAGGGCAGGGGCTTCTCCGAAGAAGTCGGCGACCTCGCCTGCCGGGTCTGTGCTCGACGCCTGTACGTTGAGGTTCGTCGCGACATGATCGACGACCGATCCGCCCGCGGTCACAGCGGACAAATCAAAGAACCAGACGTTCCCTGCGTAGAGCTTGCGCACGTCGTGCGCGAGCCGTTTCGCGAACCGTGTCTTGCCGATGCCGCCGGGACCCAGCACCGTGAGAAGGCGAGTGCGTCCGAGCGCGGCACGCGCCTCGGCGAGCTCGTCGCGGCGACCAACGAACGTCGAGAGCTCTTCGAGGAGAGCCCCGGACGCAAGACGGGATTCGGTCATCAGTCAGGTTCTCTGTCACTGGGTCGGTGAGACCTATCTTGACGCATCTGGGACGCGCAACCGGTGATCTTGTGATGCGATGAGTCTCGAAGATGAAAGGATATTCCCCATCCTCCACGCGAAGGGCCCCTCGCTCAGAGACGGGCTCACGGACTCTCACACCCCGTCGAGGTCTTCGTCCAGCACGTCGAACAGCTCGCGGCTGCCGAGGATGCGGAAGTGTCCGCTGATCCCGAGGCGGATGTTCGTCGCCCGGTCCAGGTGGCCGCCGCACGGGATGTGCGGGTCGAAGTCCGGGCTCACCGCGACGATGCGCGCGTTCGCCGAGGTGCGCCGGGCGAGCTCGAGCACCTCGGCACCGGACGGCCCGAGCGCGCGCACGGTCGGCAGCGGCACGAAGCGGGCCAGCGAGGAGCCGGCGAAGGGTGTCGCGATGGTGATCGCCCGCACCACCTTCTCCCCGACGCCGGGCGACTCCATCAGATGCTTGGCGATCAGACCGCCCTTGCTGTGCGCCACGATCGCCACCCGGTCCAGGTCCGCGTGCTCCAGGTAGGCGGCCACGCGTACCGACCCCTCGGCGATCGTCGAGACGTTCCAGCGCAGCGTGTTGACGATGTGCACGGGATGCCCGCGCTCGTGCAGATGCCGCGCCAGCGGGAGCAGGAACCGCCACGTCTCGTACACACCCGGCAGCAGCACCACCGGGATGCGTTGTCCCGCCGAGCGCACCAGCACCCCGGGATCGCTGCGATCGAGACCGGCCCTCAACTGGTGCCGCGCCGCGAAGGCGTAGTCGGCCGCGACCACCGCCAGCCTCCGCAGTCCGCGCAGCACGTCGCCCCCTCATCGCTCGCTCGGTGCGGCCGACGGTACACAGGGCTGTGGCCGGCGGGAAGGGGTGCGGTACGGCGCATCTTCCGTTCACAAGCGCTGGGCCCCATGACGGCAAACACTTGCGCGCCTGTTTTGGGTACGTTGTCTGAGAGAACGCTCATCGAAGTCCCCTTCCTTACGGGCTCGGCTCTCCGCTAGCTTGTGTCTGCGCTTGGCCACAGGGGGAGCGTTGAGCTCTGTCGGGGGATAACGTCACTACGGCGGCGCATCAAAACTCAAGGGATTCTGACCATCGAGCCGAGTTGGAGGTCACGACTACGCCGGCTCAGCTCGCGTTCAGCGCGAGGGAGCTCACAGGTGAGCTGCGCTCCTTCCCGACGCGATGAAACCCGTGAGCGGTTTGACTGGAGGCCGCGGAATGGCAGACGGAGGAGTCGTTGATGTCCGCAGTTGACATTGGGCATTGGGTCGGCGCGCTGATAGTTGGACCCTTCCTCTTTGTAATCGGCCTCATATGTGTCGTCTTCCGGCAACAAATGGCACGAAACGCTCAGCGTGGGGCCGATGAGGTGGCGAAGGAGGATCTCCCGCGGTGGATCCGCTCGGGCAACTGGTCCCCGGCATCTGCAACAGCGTTCCTTGTCACCGGCATCGTAATGATGGTCGTTTCTGCGCTCGTGTTCCTCTACGCGCTCTTGCATGTTGTCTGAGAATGCCAAGCCGGACTTCGGGCAATCTCGCTCCGTCGACAGCGAGGACCTACTTCACGAGCGCAGCCGCGGTCTAACTGTGCGTGCCGTCGTAGAGCGTCGAACGACTGGGGAACGGGGCTTATCAGCGCCTAAAAGCGTAAGGTTTTTAGGTCCCATTTACCGCCGCGTAGCGGGCCTCCCCGCGACCACCGGGCAAAACCAGCTCACTCGCGGATTCGTCAGGTCCAGAAAATACTGCTGAACGGAGAGCCCATGTGGAGCGATGTCGGAACCTCTGTGCCACTTGGCGCCGCTGAAGCATTTGCACCGCTGCTCGAGGCCGACATCCGCTACGGCTACGCGCGCGACCTCCTGAGTCCAGAGGCGGTGGTGGCTCACTGCCTGAAAAGGTTTGAACAGGGCGAAACGCTTTCAGATGCAGCAGAATCTGTTGCGCTTCTGTTGTCCGATCAGCTGGAGGACGTTGACGTCCTGATTCGCCGCCTGGACTCACCGGTTGATCAGGAGAGCAGGAGGCTGTGGATCGCTATCTGTCTCGATCAGGCCCGTCGTCTTCCCGAGGCCGAACTTGAGATCGAGAACGTCTATGAATTCTTCGACTACGACGAAGGGCTCTTGCCATTCGTCGGTTGGATCCATACCGGAATGGCTTCGGAGGCTGACCGTGCCGAGCGATTGGCCGTCCACCTCCGCAACGAGAAGATCTGGGCGCATCTTCGCGCGAAGAAACGTCTCGAATAGCCCTCCGCGCGCTCAGAAACACGGCGCGGCGCATGACACTTCAGCGGAGAGCGCTCACAAAAACCCTCGTCGCACACCGTATCGTCCGCGCCTTCAGTACGTACGGTGGGAAGGATCTCACCGAAGCTCCACGAACCCTAGGGAGCGATCGACACAGTCCGAACGGTGGTGACAACAGCGTGCTCGGTGTCGTAGCCCTGACAGATCAGTTGCTCAGAACGGCTACGACCATGGTGACGATGAGGCCGATCGAGCCGACAACGAAGACGAGGGTCGCCGCCACCACCAGCCGATGAATGATCCGGCGCTGATGCCCAGCCTTGGGGCTCGACGGGTCCACAACCAGCTTGGTCAGGATCGATTCCGTCATGCCGACGTACGGTTCATGTGGCTGGTATGCGTCCCCAGGATCATCCCCGGAAGGGTGAGGAGTACCCGCGTCCGGAGTCATGGATTGACCTTGGCCGTCCGCGGCCGGGTGGACGAGGCGCAGCGAGTCGCCGACGACGCACGCACGAAGGAGCGGGAGTCGGCATGTCGAATATCTCGGTCTACTAGTCTTTGACGGCAAGGAGCAAGATGAAGATTCGGGTGTTCGCATTCAGGTTTGACGAGCTCAGTCTGGGGACGCGGGTCCTGGTGACAAGTTCTATCTTGTCGACGGTCATAAGCGGAACCCTGACGACGTCGACCCTCTTGGGGCTGACGCAAACCTGGGTGACAGAGGCTGGGCCGATCGCGCGGACCGCCGTCCTATGGCTCGTTGCGGCACCGCTCGCCTGGGCCTTCTACGTTCTGATTCCGCTCTTCGCACTTCGGCTGACAACGCAGGGCCGGTTGCTCGGTCGGATCGGACTCAGCGTGGTCGCAGTGGCCGACTTCGTCCTTCTGTTTCAAACGGCGACACCGTTGTACTGGTGGGCCAACGTTGCGCTGACGGCAGCCGCGTGCCTCAGCGCGGTGCTCGCATGGTCGGTGCCGATCACGGCGGGAGGTCAGCGAGTCGCGCCGGGTCGCGACGATGGGGCCGTCGCGAGAAGCACGAGGCTCGCTCTTGTGCTGTTCGCTGTCGGAGGCCTCGTCGGACTCCACGCCGTCTACCTCCGGCGATCGTGGCGGTGCGTGCTCTACGTCGTGCTGCTCGCACTCGCCTTCGTCGGGAGCAACGGGCCGATCGGTCCGGTGATCGTAGCCGCGGTCCTCGTTCTGGTGATCAGTGATTTCCTCTGCCTGGATACGTGGGCCGCGGAGAGATCCCTCGCGCGCGCACTGAGCTACCGAGGTTGATGCTGGACCAGCCGTTCTGCTGGCTAAGGTGGGGCCGGGCCCGGGAGCGGACATCGAGCCACCTGGAAAACACGTCGGGTGAGAAGAGGGGTGGGGCGTCCGATGAGTCGAGGCCGAATGTGGCGGGGCGTTGCAAGTGTGGCTGTCCTCGGCCTTGCTATCGCCGTCCTCGTCCTGAATTTGAGACGCGCGGGGGCGAGTGGCGTCAGCGTCGTTCCGGCTGTCGTGATCGGGTTCGGCGTCTCGCTCCTCATCGCCTGCGCGATCATGGCGATCTGGGCCGTGCGAGTGACTGTGGCAATGCGTCGCATCCGTCGGCGCTCCGACAACGACCTCGTCGCCGCATCGCTTGATCGCGGGTCCCCGCGGGCGCTGGACATGTCGACGACGTCCACGGCTCCGAAGACGTGCGTCCTCGAGATCGGCGATGACTCTCTTCGCGTGTGGAGTTCAGGCTCGACACCGTTCGTCATTGGAACCTTGAACCGCGCCCACGTGCAGGACGTAGATATCACCTCCCGCTCTGATCACGCCGTTCATATCCTCCTCCGACGCGACCTGCGACCGAACGGCGTGACGGTCTTTCCCAATCGCTTTCGGCTTCTCCTGCCGATCTGATCCTCACGCACGCAGGCCCTGTCCCTCGCGACCGACTGCGGACGTCGCTCGGGGCTACTTCCGGCTAAGGGCCACTACTTTGCATTCAGAGGACCGAGACGACATTGAGTGATTCACATCCAGAGCTCGAATCGATAGTCAGCGAGATCGAACGCGAATTCGCGGATTGGGTTCACGTCGCGCGTGTACCTCTGATTGATGGGGCTGGCTATGTGGTTCGATTCACACCGGCCAACCCCGGCGCTGCCGTAGTAACAGTCGACCATTCTCTTGGCGTCTACACGATTGACGCCGCCACGAGCACATTCGATGGCTACGATGGCGTCGGCCGAGGGTCTGAATGGGCCCTCGCAATAGTGCAGGGCATCGGCAGGCGCGGGATGCGCGTGGAGAGAGTTACTCGCTTTGGACTGCCTTGGGGGCGTGCGACCCTACTCGGGGTCGACCCCCCGAACGCGAGCATCGACGCAAGGTTCTCGAGTCCTGGGTGCCGTGGGTGTCGGACGCTTCTGTGGCCCCTCATGAATGAACCCAGAATCAAGTGGCTTGCGTTCAAGCACGTCCATGACATCGATACACGCGTGGGCTTCTGGGATCTTCTGATGCGGAGGTCCATGGCTGTGAAGAAATGGTTGAGGCTCGCGCTTGGTGGACTCGTGTTCGTCGTCGTCGTCGGCGTCGTCTACGGGGTCTTGTCCCGATAGCGAGTCGGCAGCGGGCGGCAACGGGGAGTGCTGCGCGGACAGGTGTTCGCAGAACGCTCGACGCCTGGTAGAAAGTAGGACGTTGCAGCTGGTGGTCGTTGGCGCGCTGGCGCTCATCCGAGGAGTCACCGCCGGCACAACCGCCTTCCAGGAGTGACGATGAGACCAACTGCCCTCAGGGCGAGACCTGGCCACCTCGCGCGTTTCTGGCGGGACGCCCCTCTCAGCCTTCAGATCGCGTCCGGGTTGGTTTCGGCCACGGCCGTTCTCACGTTCGCCTGGGATGTCATTGCACTTGTCGGCGGCGGCCTGAGACCGCTGTCGATGGAGCAGATCTCACGGATGACCGCGGCAGGTGCGAACCCGAAAGGTGATGTGGGGGTGATCCTCATCTTCGTCGCGTTCGCCTTCGGGATCGTGATGGTGACGCTCGGACCCCTGGCGCTCGCGCTACTGGTCGTGATGAAGGTCAAAGAGGCCCGGATTGTCCTCGGGGTCGTCGCTGTTATCTACTTCCTCGCGGCCGTTTCGTCTGGCAACGTCGCCCTGGTCGTCTCGTCGACGGCACTCGTCGTGGCGTGGGGTCTGATGCTGTTCGCTCCGACGACCGCCTACCTCGGTTCCGAACCTTCGTAGCCTCCTTCCCCTCCAACGACTGTTCACCTTCGTCGAACACCGCATCTGCTTCGGAGACATGGCGTGAGCTGGTGCCGCGCCGCGAACGCGTAGTCCGCGGCTGGGGGCTGGCGGGGCCGGGCGGCGCGCGCGACGCGAGCACAAACTGGTGCCTTCGCGCAAACTTTGTGACGTCCATTGCGTGCCGCTACCGACTGTGACGGGGAGGGTCGCGGCGGGCTGCGGGGGAGTCCTAGCCTCGGGTCACCCCGACCCCCTCCCGTTCGAAGGACACCCCCATGAAGAAGTTCCTCCGTGGCGCGGCCGTTGTCTCCGTGGCCTCGCTCACCATCGTCGGCCTCGCCGCCTGCGCCAGCGACTCCGCGGCGTCGACGGACAGCTCGTCCGGGAAGAGCACGGTCTACTTCGGCGTCTCGGCCGCGACGACCGGCCAGTACGCGCAGTACGGCGAGCAGTTCAAGGAGGCCTTCGACCTGGCGGTCGAGCAGGTCAACGCGAAGGGTGGCATCGACGGGCACCCGGTCGCGCTCAAGTACGAGGACTCGCAGTCCGACCCGAAGCAGTCGGTGGCGGTCGCGCAGAAGTTCGTGGGCGACGACAGCATCAGCCTCGTCTTCGGCGACTACTCGTCGGCGGCCTCCATCCCGGCGTCACCGATCTACACCGCGGGCAAGCTGCTGCAGTACGGGTTCAACAACTCCAACCCCGACTTCACGGCCAAGGGCACGCAGTACCAGTGGTCGACCTCCATCACCACGAGCGCGACCTACACGTGGACGGCCGACTACATCAAGAAGCAGGGCATCGACTCGGTCGGCGTGACGTACCTGAACACCGCTGATTGGGGCATCCCCGCGTACGACGCGTTCAAGACCGAGGCGAAGAAGATCGGGCTCAAGATCGTCGACGCCGAGGGCGTGCTCGACACCTCCGACGACTACCGGCCGTCGCTGACGAAGGCCGTGGCCGACAAGCCCGAGGCGTTCGTGCACATCGGCTACGGCCCGGACGCGGCGAAGATCGTCACCCAGCTGCGCGCGATCGGCTACGACAAGACCTTCTACGGCGGCCAGGACGAGGAGTCGTTCGACGGCACCAAGGACGCCGAGGGAGCGATCAACGGGGCCGAGTTCCTCGCCTCCAACCCGGCGACCGAGGTGCAGGACTTCGTGAAGGCGTTCAAGAAGAAGTACCCGCAGGAGACCGAGGTCACGGGCTTCGAGGCCGGCGCCTACGACGCCCTCAACGTCGCCGTCGCGGCGGCGAAGATCGGCGGCACGAGCCGGGAGGGCATCCTCGCGGGCTTCAAGAAGGTCAAGGACGTGCCGAGCGTCGTCTACGGGAAGATCACCTTCGACCAGTCGACCCGCCGCGTCGCCTCGCCGCAGCTGACCCCGAGCATCCTGAAGGACGGAAGCTGGGTCGCGTACAACGGCTAGTCCGTCGACGCCACCGCACACACCATGCTCGACACTCTGATCGCCGGCCTGCTCCGAGGGAACGTCTACGCCCTCGGAGCGGTCGGCATCTCCCTCGTCTTCGGCGTCATGAACGTCGTCAACTTCGCGCAGTTCTCGTTCTTCGGCCTCGGCGCGATGCTGTCCTGGTTCTTCATCGTGAAGATCGGGCTCCCGTTCTGGCTCGCGCTGATCGTGGTGCTCGCCATCTGCGGCGCGCTCGGCCTGCTCATCAACGTGACCGTCGTCCGCCCGCTCGCGAAGTACCTGCCGCTGGCGGCGATGCTCTCCACGTACGCAATCTCGCTGATCCTGGACAACGCCTCGCAGATGGCGTTCAGCGCGCAGTTCCGCGTCTTCCCGGACGTGCTGCCGACCTCCAACCTGCACATCGGCAACATGCGGTTCGGCACCTCGGACGTCGTGATGCTCGGGACGACGGCGGTCATCATGATCGTGATGACGCTGTTCCTCAAGTACGGCAAGGTCGGCCGCGCCATCCGTGCGACGGCGCAGGACCAGGAGGCCGCCCTCCAGATGGGCATCCCCGTCGGCCAGGTGCAGCACGTGTCGTTCGTGATCGCGTCCGCGCTCGGCGGTCTCGCCGGCGTCTTCATCGCCCTCTACGTCGGCGTCGCGAACCCGACCTCGGGCCTGGATGTCGGCCTCACCGCGTTCGTCGCGGCCACGCTCGGCGGCCTCGGGTCGCTGGTGGGGGCGGTGATCGGCGGCTTCGTGCTGGGCGTGCTGGAAGCGTTCGGCATCCACTTCTTCGGCGACACGGCGCGCGAGATCATCGTGTTCGTCATCCTGATCGTGGTGCTCATCGTGCGTCCGGGCGGGCTGCTCGGCAAGGTGCCGCTGGTCTCGAGCGAACCGTTGACGGGCACCTTCCTCGGCAAGGGCCGCCCGATCCGCATCCCGCGCTGGGTGTGGCTGGCCGCGTTCGTCGTCGGCGGCGTCGTCATCCCGCTGGTCGCGAACGACTACGTGCTGACGACCGGCACCCAGGTCCTGATCTACGCGATCATCGCGGCCGGGTTCACCGTGACCGCCGGACAGGCGGGTGTGCTCGCCCTCGGCCAGGCGGGCCCGATCGCGATCGGCGCGTACGCCTCGGCGCTGCTCTCGCTGTACCTGCACTTCCCGTTCTGGGTCGCGCTGCCGGTCGCGGGGATCGTGGCCGCGGTCGTCGCGTCGATCCTCGCCTCGCCGATCTGGGGCGTGAAGGGCCACTACATCTCGATCGCGACGCTGGGCCTCGGCATCGCCATCGTCGCGGTGATCCAGCTGGTGCTGCCGCAGGGGCTCTACAACATCCCGGTGCCCGAGTGGTTCGGGACCCCGCTGAACACCCCGCAGGCGTACTACCTGATCGACTTCGGCGTGCTCGTGGTGACGCTGCTGGTCATGTGGCGGATCCGCGGATCGCACCTCGGCAAGGTGATCTCGTCGGTCGGCTCCGACGAGGTCGCAGCGCTCGCCTCCGGAGTCCGCGGGCGCAACTACAAGGCGCTCTCGTTCGCCGTCTCGGGCTTCTTCGCCGGTATCGGCGGCTCGCTGCTCGCGCACCAGTACACCTACATCGACCCGACGATCTTCACCATGCTGATGTCGCTGCTCGTGGTGACCATCGTGATCCTCGGCGGGATCAACCTGCCGTACGGCGCGGTGATCGGCGCGATCGTGCTGATCGGGGCGATGGAGCTGCTGCGCTTCACTCCCGAGCTGCGCATCATCGTCTACGGGCTGGTCCTCATCCTCGCGGTGCGGTTCCGGCCGGGAGGGATCCTGGTGAAGAACGCATGAGTGAGCCGCTGCTGGACGTGCGCGACCTCGCGCGCCACTTCGACGGCGTGAAGGCCGTGGACGGCATCTCCTTCTCGGTTGCGCCGGGGGAGGTCGTCTCGATCATCGGGCCGAACGGCTCGGGCAAGACCACCACGCTCAACCTGGTCACCGGCACGTTCCGCCCCAACAGCGGGACGATCTCGCTGGAGGGGGAGCGGATCGAGCGCGCCGACAGTGCGCGGATCGCCGAGCACGGCATCGCCCGCACCTTCCAGAACGGACGCGTCTTCGCGACCCTCTCCGTGGCGGACAACATCGAGGTCGGCCTCCACACGACCCTGCGGGCCAACCGCCCGTTCCGCCGGCTGTCGAACCTGTTCCTGCTGCGCTGGATCCCGCTGCTCGCCGAGCTGTACATCGCGATCGTCGGCACCCCGGCGTCCCGGCGCGAGCAGAAGGAGATCGCGGCGGTCGTCGAGTCCGAGATCGACCGGTTCGAGGCGCGCCTCGGGCCACGCCGTGACGACCCGGCCTACTCGCTCAGCTACGCCAACCGCCGGCGCACCGAGATCGCCCGCGCGCTGGCGCTCGCCCCCAAGCTGCTCGTGCTCGACGAGCCGACGGCCGGGATGAACCAGTCCGAGACGGCGGAGGTGCTCGAGCAGCTGCTGGAGCTCAAGGCGGCCGGGCAGACCATCCTGCTGGTGGAGCACAAGCTCGACCTCGTGATGACCGTCTCCGACCGCGTGATCGTGATGGACGGCGGCCGCATCATCGCCGAGGGCCGCCCGGACGAGGTGCGCGCGGACCCCGCCGTGGTGGAGGCCTACCTCGGCCGCCGCCGCGGCCTGGGAGGGGTGGACCTCAAGTGACCGAGCTGCTCGCACTGGACGACGTCAACGTCTACTACGGTCCCTTCCATGCGCTGCGGGGCAACTCGCTGACCGTGGGGGAGGGGGAGATCGTCTCGCTCCTCGGCGGCAACGCCAGCGGCAAGTCGACGACGATGAAGACCATCCTCGGCTTGGTCCGGCCGAAGACCGGCACCGTCCGGTTCGCCGGGGAGGACGTCACGCACGCCCCCACCCGCCGCCGGATCGCCGCCGGCATCGCCTCGGTCCCGGAGGCGCGGCGCGTCTTCCCCGAGATGACCGTCGACGAGAACCTCATCGCCGGCGCGTACACCCGGCGCGACAAGGCCGGCGTGGCCGAGGACCTCGACCGGATGCGCACCCACTTCCCCCGCCTCGCCGAGCGCCGCCGCCAGCAGGCCGGGACGCTGTCGGGCGGGGAGCAGCAGATGCTCGCGTTCGCCCGCGCCCTGATGAGCCGCCCGCGCCTGGTGTGCATGGACGAGCCCACGATGGGGCTGTCGCCGAAGCTCGTCGACCAGGTGCTCGACGAGATCGTGCGGATCAACCGCGAGCTCGGCGTCGCCGTGCTGTTCGTCGAGCAGCAGGCGGAGCTGGCGCTCTCCATCGCCTCCCGCGGCTACGTGCTCGCGACGGGCGCGATCGTGCTCGAGGGCACCGCGCAGGAGCTGCTCGACGACCCTCAGATCCAAGAGGCGTACCTCGGAAAGGCGGGACAGTGACCGGCACGGCCCAGCGACCCCAGCGGCTCGGGTTCTTCACCCGGCTGCTCGACGACGGGAGCGCGCTCGACCGCTACCGCAACGCGATCGACCAGTTCGCGCGGGCGGAGGAGGTCGGGCTCGACAGCGTCTGGGTCGCCCAGCACCACTTCCACGAAGGCGAGGGCGGCCTCCCGTCGCCGTTCGTGCTGCTCGCGCAGGCGGCGGCGCGCACCTCCCGCATCCACCTCGGCACCGGCATCGTGACGCTGCCGCTGGAGGAGCCGCTGCGCGTCGCGGAAGACGCCGCCGTGCTGCAGCTGCTCTCGGGCGGACGGGTCGAGCTCGGGATCGGTTCGGGAGGCACGCCCTCCTCGTTCCCGCCGTTCGGGCACGAGTCGGGCGACCGCGCCGCGATCTACGACCGGCACCGCGAGACGCTGGTGGCCGCCCTGCGCGGGGACGAGCTCACGTCGGACGGCGGCGCGCTGTATCCCGCCGCACCCGACCTGCTCGGGGCGATCTGGGAGGCGACCTTCTCGGCCGCGGGCGCCGAGCGCATCGGGCGCCGGGGCAACGGCCTCATGCTCTCCCGTACCCAGCCGCGGAAGAACTGG
Source organism: Leifsonia naganoensis (assembly GCF_013410615.1). Classification (NCBI taxonomy): domain Bacteria; kingdom Bacillati; phylum Actinomycetota; class Actinomycetes; order Micrococcales; family Microbacteriaceae; genus Leifsonia; species Leifsonia naganoensis. The sequence goes on along the minus strand of NZ_JACCHJ010000001.1, from coordinate 1,399,546 downwards.
ACCGACCCGACCTCCCCCGAGCTGCAGGAGGCCATCGTCGACGCCTACCTGGCGGCGCTGCCCGAGGGCGTCGAGCCGCGCATCCTGGCGTCCCGCTCCGCGCTCGTCGTCGACACCGAGGCGGAGGCGGCGGCGTGGATCCGGCGCGGCATCGACCGCGGGCGCAGCTTCATCGACGCCCAGGGGCTGGAGGTGCCGGCCGGGGTCTCCGACGCCGAGCTGCTGGCCTGGCTCGATGTGCACATCGGGACGCCGGAGCAGGTGCTGGCGACGCTGCGCGCCGACACGATCCTGGCGCGCGCGACCGACGTCGCCTTCCAGCCGCATCCCATCGACCCGCCGCACGCCGCGGTGCTGCGCTCCCTCGAGCTCATCGCCGCCGAGGTCGGGCCCGCACTCCTCGACTGGACGCCGGCGCTCCCCGCGCCCGTGACTCACACGAACCGCTGACTCCCGCGAACCACCGAAAGGACCGTCCATGCCCACCGACGTCATCGACCAGCTGGTCGGCATCGCCCCCGGCGACGCCCTCGACGCCCTCCGCGACCAGCGGCCGAACGCGCGCGCCAACGCGCAGGCCAGCTACGACGCCCTCTTCCATTCCGACGAGCGAGAGGAGGTCGGCCAGCGCGAGCGGCTCGCCGTCGCGTACTGGGCGGTCGCGCTCTCGCAGTCGCCGACCGCCTCCCACTACCGCGAGCTGCTCGCGGCGGAGGATGCCGACCTGCTCGCCGCGCTCGACGCCGCCCTGCCCGGGGCGCTCACCGAGGGACCGTACGGCGACTACCCCGCCGGGCCGCTGACCGTCGAGAACGTCGCGGGGCTCGTGTGGACCCCGGACGCGGCGCTCTCCGCGGCGGCCGGCGAGCGTCTCGCCGCCGCCCTCGCCCACACGCATCTGCTCGTCTACCGCCCACGCGACTCGTCGGCCGACGCCCTGCAGGCACTGCTCGACGCCGGCTGGTCCACGACCGGCATCGTCACGCTGTCCCAGCTCGTCGCGTTCCTCAGCTTCCAGCTCCGCGTCGTCGCGGGGCTCACCGTCCTGAAAGGAGAGCTCGCATGAGCGGCACCGTCATCCGGCACGACGTCGAGGCCCCCAACGCCTTCACCCAGGCCGAGCTCGGCTGGGAGGCGTGGCTGGAGCCGCTGCCCCTCGACGAGCTGACCGAGCGGCACTACGAGGGGCTCGTCGACAAGGGCCGGGCGAACAGCCCGTACTTCCGCCTGCTCGTGCGCGACCCCGACATCCTGGGCGCCCGCACCCGCACCGACAACGACATCTTCTACAACGAGAAGGGCGGCCTCACCCGCGCGCTGCGCGAGCTCTCGGCCGCCAGCGCCTCCCGCACCAACGGCTGCATCTTCTGCGCGTCGGTCCACTCCCGCTTCGCGACGCACAAGTCCAAGCGGCCGGACGACGTGCAGCGTCTGCTCGACGAGGGGCCGGCCGGGCAGCAGGACGACCCGCAGTGGCGCGCCGTCATCGACGCGTCGGTCGCCCTCACCGTGATCCCGGGCGCGTTCGGCCCCGAGCACGTGCGGCAGCTCCGGGAGGCCGGGCTCGACGATCTGGCGATCATCGACGCGATCAACGGTGCGGCCTTCTTCAACTGGGCCAACCGGCTCATGCTGTCGCTCGGGGAGCCGACGCCGCCGGCCGAGTAGGGCGGGGCTCAGTCGCCGTTGCGGAAGTCGCCCGGCACGTCGGTGGAGTACGCGATCGTGTCGAACGCGGCGACACAGGTGTCGCCCATCGGCGCCTGCGACAGGAAGCCGACGTTCACCGGGCCGTCGTAGTCGAGCCGGAAGACGCGCACGAAGTCCCAGGTCACGCCGTCGCGCGAGGAGTGGAACGCCCAGCCGGTGCCGGAGCGGACCACGCGCAGGAACACGTGGTCGTCGGTGACGATCGTCGAGTTGCAGTCGTCGGAGAACGTGTTGGTGACGACGGACACGACCATCGGCTGCCCCTGCGGCGAGTTCTCGAAGCAGAGCTTCGCCCAGTGGTCCCGGTCGCCCCAGATCGCGAGCACGCCGGCGTCGAAGGTGGTGCGCGGGGACGTCACCCGCACCCGCGCACTGAGCGCGAAGTCCTCGGTCGGCGTGAAGCCGAGCGAGGTCGCCGCGTGCTGCTGCGGGCCCCCGAAGGCGTCGTTGGTCCAGTCGCTCCCGGCGGCGGCCGTCACGACGACCTCACCGCCCGCGGTCTGCTCGGCCTGTCCTGCTCCGTTGCTCCACGTCAGCGGCGGGAGGTTTTCGACGACAACTGTCATGCGAACCAGGCTAGGGGATGGGACGCACCGCCGTGACGGAGGTGTCGACCCGGGCGGGGGTGCGGACGCGTGCCCGGAAGCCTCCCGTCAGCTGCGCGAAGACCGTCGGCTGCGTGCCGAGCGCATCCCCGAGCCGGAGGACCGCGTCGTCGATCGCGTCGACGATCGTGCGAGGAGAGGCGCCGCGCCGGCAGTCGACCGTCACCTTGAGCGCGGGCTGCCGCCGCACGCGGTACGCGCTGACGGCGACGCCGGCCACGCCGGGCACGGTGCGCAACCGCTCGACGAGCAGGCTGGCGGGCACGGCGGTATCGATCTCGATCCCGCCGTCCTCGCCGCGGGCGCGCACGACCGTGGCCGTCGAACCGCCGCCCTGCCGGAGCACGAAGTCGAGAAGCAGCACGATGACGACCACGGCGACGGCCAGGGCGATCACGGCGGCGAGGCTCACGGTGGTCCCCGTCCACAGCGGCCGGCCGAAGACGTCGTCCGTCCAGGTCAGCGCTGCGGTGCCCCACTCGCGCCAGAGCCCACCGGCACCGGGAACCACGAGCAGCCAGACGAGGGATGCGGCGACCGCGAGGGCGAGCAGCCCCACGACGGCGAGCAGTGCGCGGTTGAGCGCGCGATTGGTGGTGTTCACGATCCGACCTTTCCTGCCGCGGAGACGAGCACGGCGACGCGGACCGGCCGTGCCGGCCCTGCCTGGGCGAACTCTTCGGAGACGGCGGCGCGGACCGCGTCCCGATCGACACGCGTGCCGGTGACCGGCACGACGCGGACGGTGGCGGTGCGGCGACCGAGCGACACGCTCACGGCATCGGCGGAGACGGCGGCGGTCCTGGCCGCGGTGCGGGCGAGCGCCGAGGCGAGCATGGTGTCGTCCGCGACAACGATCGCGTGCTCGGCGTCCAGCGCGCGGCGCGCCCGGCGACCGGGCAGCAGCGCGACGGCGAGCAGCAGGACGCCGACGAGCCCGGCCACCACGGCGACCGCGATGACGGAGGCTGCTGGAGCGTCGGGCGCTCCGGCGACGGAGGTCAGCATCCCGCGCGGCGACAGGAGGAGTGGATGGGCGCCCAGGAGTGACAGCACGCCCTCGGTCGCGACCCAGGCGATCACCAGGGCCGCGCACAGCGCGACGATCACGGCGGCTGTCGACCGCGGCGAGTGCGTCTCGCGACGCACGATGCGGGTGGCGGGGGAGCTCATCGCACTCTCCTTTCCTTGATGACGGCGGACGTGGCGCGGACATCGACGCGTGCGACCTCCAGGCCCGTGAGCTCCGCGAGCCGCCGGCGGGCCTCCGCGGCGGCGTCGGCCAGCCGGACGGTCAGCCCGCCGCCGGACGCGTCGCCGAGGGGCGGCAGCGCCACGGGCGACTGCACGCGGACCGCGAGCGCGCCGCCGGTGTCCGAGATGCGCACGGAGGTCTCCGCGACGCGGACGCCGAGCGCCTCGGCCGCGACCGCCCGCGCGAGGCGCTCCAGCGCCTTGGGTGCGAAGCGGTCGCGCCCGGCCGTCATGACGACGAGCGGCGGCCGCGCAGCGCGTCGGCCAGACGTGCCACGTCGATCTCGCCGCTGAGCAGGCGCCCGACGAGGTAGCCGACCAGCATCGCGGCGGCCACGCCGAGGAACACCCAGAAACCGAACACGGCCCAGACGACGGCGAGCGCGCCGGCGACCAGGACGCCGAACCGGGCGGAGGTCACTGGACTCGCGCCTCCTGCCCGTCCTCATCGTCGTCGGACGGCAGGTGCACGTCGTTGATCGTCACGTTGACCTCGGTCACCTGGAGCCCGACGATCTGCTCGATCGCCTGGGTGATGGCGGTGCGCACGTCGGCGGCGACCTTCTGGAGGGCGACGGGGTACTCGGCGACGATGGTGACGTCGGCGGCGACCTGCGTCTCGCCGACCTCGACGCTGATGCCCTGACCCATATCGGTGGCGTTGATGGCCTCCCGGATCGCTCCGAAGGCACGGGCCGCACCGCCGCCCAGCGCGAACACGCCGGGGACCTCACGGGCCGCGATGCCGGCGACCTTCGCGACGACGGCGTCGTTGATGACCGTCCTGCCCTGCGCCGACACGATGCTCGATCCGGCCGTGGTCGTGGTGGTCGTTGTGTTTGCCATGCGTGATCCTTCCCTCTGTCCGCGGGGACGTCCCGCGGTGGTCACCGTGGTGACTCCTACTGCTGGGACGGGCGCAGGCGTGCATTCGTCACGCTCCCGCACGAAGTTTTTTCTGTCGACCGCGCTCGGCGTGCTGATCGCCTGTCTAACATGATGCGTGTGGTCGCTCAAGAGACCGCCGAGCAGAGGGGGTGCTGTGCCGAGGTCCAGCGTGTCCGAGCTGTGGGAGGCGGCCGACGGCCTCCTCGCCGGTCGCGCGGCCGACGGCGACACCGTCGCGTTCGAGGTGCTGGTGCGCCGGCACGGTCCGCTGATGCGCGCCTACGCCGCCCGGATGCTGGGGTCGACCGACGAGTCGGACGACGTCGTGCAAGAGACGTTCGTCACCGCGTGGCGGCGGCTCGGCGAGCTGGACGAGGGCGCGGCGGTCAAGAGCTGGCTGATGCGCATCCTGAGCCGACGGTGCATCGACCGCATCCGCGTGCGCCACGAGCACGACGACATCACGGAGCTCGACGCACCGGCACCGGCGCGCGAGGAGCCGAGCCGGCTGGCCGAGACGCACTCCGCGACGGAGGCGCTCGGCGCGGCGCTCGATCAGCTCCCCGAGCTGCAGAGGCGATGCTGGGTGCTCCGCGAAGTGGGGCAGTACAGTTACGACGACATAGCGGAGGAGCTCGGCATCCCCGCATCCACGGTGCGCGGCCAGCTCGCCCGCGGCCGCAAGAAACTGCTCGAGGCGATGGAGGACTGGCGATGACCGATCCGCTCCTCCCGCCCGACGAACTGATCGACGGGCACACCCTCGACCAGCTGAGCGACTACCTCGCCGCCGGGCGGCAGCCCGCCGACCCGACGATCGACGACTCGCCCCAGTGCCGGGCCGCGTTGACCGCCCTGGAGCGGCTCGGCCGCGCCACGCAGGACCTGTTGGACGAGGAGGCCGCGGCCAGCCCCGCCGACGACGACTGGGTGGGGCGCATCCTCACCGGCATCCGGCTCGACGTGCAGTCGGGCCGCCGCATCCCCATCGCGCATCCCGACCCCGCCGCCGACCTGGCTCTGACCGAGGGCGCGGTCCGCGCTCTCGTGCGGGGCGTCGGCGACGAGATCGACGGCGTGCTCGTCGGGCGGTGCCGGCTGGACGGCGAGGTGGAGACGCCCGGGGCGCCGGTCGCCGTCCACATCGAGATCTCCGTGCGCTACGGGGTGTCGATGACAGAGACGGCCGAGGCGGTGCGCAACGCGGTCGCCGCGGAACTCGCCCGGCACGCCGAGCTGACGATCACCTCCGTCGACGTGCTCGTCACGGACGTGCGGGAGCCCCGCACCGGAAAGGACGCGCGATGAGCGGCACGCTCGCGACCGACGGCACCGCGCCCGATGCCGGGTCGACCGCGGCGCTCTCCGCCCTCATCCTCGAGGTCGACGGCGTCGCCACGCTGTACCCGGCGGCCTCCCCGGCCGGCCAGGTGGTCGCGGCGATCGGCTCGGCCCTCACCGCCGGCCCGGCGGATCCGGGAACGGTGCTCGTGAGCGGCGACCGCATCCGCGTGCGCATCGGCGTGGACGGCGTCGACGCGGCCGGCGAGGTGTGCCGGCGCGTCTACGACGTGGTGCGCGACTGGGCCGCGTCGACGGGCCGCGCGGGCGCCGTCATCGACGTCACGGCCGCCACCATCGGCGGCTGACGCGCGACATTCGTGCCGAATGTCGACTTTGACGGCGCGTATCCCCACATTCGGCACGAATGTGCAGCACCCGCTCGCGGCGCGCTCGCAGCCCGCAGGGACTACCGTTGGACGATGACCACGTCCGATTCCGTGCCCAGCGAGGCCGAGACCGCCGAAGCCGCGTTGACCTTCTCCGACCTGGGGCTCGACAGCGCTGTGCTGAAGGCCCTGAAGGACGTCGGCTACGAGACCCCGTCCGCGATCCAGGCGGCCACCATCCCCCTCCTCCTGGAAGGCCGCGACGTCGTCGGGCTCGCCCAGACCGGAACGGGCAAGACCGCCGCGTTCGCGCTGCCGATCCTCTCCCGCCTCGACCTCTCGCAGAAGACCCCCCAGGCGCTCGTGCTCGCGCCCACCCGTGAGCTCGCGCTGCAGGTCGCGGAGGCGTTCGAGAGCTACGCCGCGCACCTCAAGGGCGTCCATCTCCTCCCCGTCTACGGCGGCCAGGGCTACGGCGTGCAGCTCTCGGCGCTGCGCCGCGGCGTCCACATCGTCGTGGGCACGCCCGGCCGCATCATGGACCACCTCGACAAGGGCACCCTCGACCTCTCTGCGCTCAAGTACCTGGTGCTCGACGAGGCCGACGAGATGCTGAAGATGGGGTTCGCGGAGGATGTGGAGACCATCCTCGCCGATACGCCCGACGACAAGCAGGTCGCCCTCTTCTCGGCGACGATGCCCGCGCAGATCCGTCGCATCTCGAAGAAGTACCTGCACGACCCCGAAGAGATCACGGTCAAGTCGAAGACCACCACGTCGGCCAACACGACGCAGCGCTACCTGGTCGTCTCGTACCCGCAGAAGGTGGATGCGCTCACCCGCATCCTCGAGGTCGAGAACTTCGAGGGCATGATCATCTTCGTCCGCACCAAGAACGAGACGGAGACCCTCGCCGAGCGGCTCCGCGCCCGCGGGTACTCGGCGGCCGCCATCAACGGCGACGTCGCCCAGGCCCAGCGCGAGCGCACCGTCGACCAGCTCAAGTCGGGCAAGCTCGACATCCTGGTCGCCACCGACGTGGCGGCGCGCGGACTCGACGTCGAGCGCATCAGCCACGTGGTCAACTTCGACATCCCGATCGACACCGAGTCGTACGTGCACCGCATCGGCCGCACCGGCCGCGCGGGCCGCAGCGGCGCCGCGATCAGCTTCGTCACGCCGCGCGAGCGCCGGCTGCTCACCGCGATCGAGAAGGCGACCCGCCAGCCGCTCACGCAGATGCAGCTCCCGAGCGTCGACGACGTCAACACCACCCGCCTCGCCCGCTTCGACGACGCGATCACGGAGGCCCTCGGCCAGGAGGACCGCATCTCGCGGTTCCGGGACATCATCGCCCACTACGTCGAGCATCACGACGTGCCCGAGGCGGACGTCGCGGCGGCGCTCGCCGTGGTCGCCCAGGGTGAGGAGCCGCTGCTGCTCAGCGGCGACGACGCGCTGACCCAGCGGGTCGAGCGCGACTCCCGCTCCGAGGACCGCGGGGGGCGTTCGGACCGTGGAGGCCGTGCCGGCGACCGCGACGGTGCCCGCGGTGATCGTGCCGCGCGCCGTGAGCGCAGCGACAAGACGATGGCGCCCTACCGCATCGAGGTGGGCAAGCGGCAGCGCGTCGAGCCGCGCCAGATCGTCGGCGCCCTCGCGAACGAGGGCGGCCTGAGCCGCGACGACTTCGGGCACATCCGCATCATGCCCGACTTCTCCATCGTCGAGCTGCCCGCCGACCTCCCGGGCGACACGCTCTCGCGCCTGTCGGGCACGCGGATCAGCGGCAAGCTGATCGAGCTGCGCCCCGACCGCGGCGCCGGCGCGCGCCGCGAGTCCCGCGGTCGCGACGACCGCGGCCGCGACGAGCGGCCGCCGCGCAAGCCCCGCCACTGACCCGCGCGCCGACATTCGTCACGAATGTCGCGAAAGCGCGCGCCAAAGTCCACATTCGGCACAAATCGCGCGGTAGACGTAAGGCGACATTTGTGACGAATGTCGTGAAAGCGCGCGCCAAAGTCCACATTCGGCACGAATCGCGCGGGTGGACGCGCGCGAACGAACGGTGCCCCCGCCCCCGGTGATCGACCGGGAGGCGGGGGCACCGTCGTAGCGGCGGCCGGGCGCTACGCCCGGCGCGTCCGCCGCAGGCGGAGCACGACGCCCGCACCGATGCCGGCCGCGGCCAGCAGCGCGAGCAGCGCCGCGACACCGAGCGCGGTCGAGCCGGTGGAGGCGAGCGGACCGTCGAGGCCCGGCGGGACGACCGCCGCACCGCCGCCTCCCGAACCGCCACCCGCACCGCCGTTCCCGCCCGGCACGTCTGCCGCCGTCACGGTGATCGCACGCTCGGCGACCACGTCGCCGTCCACCACGACCTGCAGGGTGTGCGGGCCGGTGGCGAAGTCGGCCGGGACCGTGGCGGTCAGGCTCGCCTCCCCGTGCGCGTCCGTCGTCACCGTACCGAGCGTCAGCGGGTCGGAGTGCAGGACCACGGAGGCGCGCACGCCCTTGCCGAGCCCGCTCAGCCCGACCGTGAGGTCGTGGCCCGCCGTGACCGCGACCGGGGCCGAGATCGCGGGCGTCCCGGCGGCGCAGGGCTCGTCCGCCGCGCGCACCTCGGGCGCGATCCCGGTCGGGTGGTCGGCGGCCGTGCCGTAGACGCGCATCTCCGCGGCGGCGGCGAACGGCTGACCGTTGAGCGAGCTCGTCGCGGTGAACCGCACGAACGACGCGGTCACCGGCGCGAACGGCACGACCTGGGTGTCGGGGGAGTCGACCAGCGCGCCGGTCGCGACGGTGGTCCAGGAGGCGCCGTCATCCGAGACGGCGATCTCATAGCCTTTCACCCGCCCGTTCTGGCCGCCGCTCTGCCGGCCGAGGTAACCGAACCCGTCGACCGTCGACGGACCCGCTAGAGCCAGGGTGACCCAGTGCGGATACGGCGCCGACGAGTTGGTGTAGTCGGTGTGCCAGATCGTTCCGGGATCGCCGTCGAGCACGTTCCCGACGGGGCCTTCGCCGGCTCCGGAGGAGAGGTTCTCCGAGTCGGCGGTGGCCGTCATCGAGCCGGGAGACAGCATCGGCCGGTCGGAGACGGTCGTCTTGGCCGCTCCGGTGACCGACTTGGTGACGCAGTCGTTCGCGTAGGTCGCCACGACCGTCAGGCTCGCGCTCGTCCCCGCGGCGGCGGCGGGAGGCGTGACGAGCCAGGTGGTCGTCACGCTCGTCCCCGGGGCGACGCTGCCGAACAGGTTGCCGCCCTTCTTCGCGACCTGCGCGGTCCACCCGTCGGGCAGGCCGGTCAGCTCGATGCCGACGTTGGTCGCCGCCGTCAGCTCGTTGTTGGCGAAGGTCGTGACCAGCGAGCCCGCGACGCCGGGGCTGAGGTCGGTGCTCGCCGGAGCGGCCACCGAACCGCAGGACGCGCCTCCGGCCTCCTCGCCGAGGTCCTCGACGCGGAAGTCGTCGAGCACGAAGTCGGCGCCGTTCGCACCGCCCAGCTTGCGCAGGCCCACCCAGGTGTCGCCGCAGCCGGCGACGATGTCCTTCGCGTAGTGCGCCGTGTCGAGGGCGGGAGCGATCGCCTCCCGGTTCACGTCGGCCGAGGAGACCGCGCCTCCGCCGACCGTGTCCGCGCCGGTGACCCAGGCCCACTGCCCGTCGAGGTTCGTCTGGTAGTCGAACGACACCCGGTACTCGTGGCCGGCGACGAACGGGACCGTGGCAGGAATCGTGCGGTAGACGAGGCCGGTGTTCTCCTCGTGCGCCTTGAGCGAGTGCTCGCCGCTCAGCACGTCGTCGACGCCGAGGCCGTTCAGGGCTCCGGAGTCGTACGGCGAGTGCGTGTTCTTCCACGCCTTCTGGCTGTACGGGTCGTGCAGCTCGCTGATGGAGGTGCGCGGGTCGGTGCTGCCGCCGGCGTCGCCCTTCACGAACGGACCCCAGCCGGGCTGGTTGCCCTCGAAGTCGTCCGCCGCGATCACCGCGCCGTCGGTGGGGAGGGCGGTGGAGGTGTCGAGCATGACCCGGGCGTCGTCGAACGTGACCGCGGCCTTGCCGGCCACCGCGCCGAGGGCGACGGTCACCGTCCCGTTCGCGGGCGCGGTGAAGCCGACGGACGCGCGCTGCGAGTACGTGCCCTTCTTCGCGTCCGAGTCCATCGAGTTGGCGGCCGGTGTCGTATCGAACGTGTTCGCGGCGATGGTCCCGGCATCCACCGAGAGTGTGGTCGCCCGGCGCTCGCCCGGCCCGATCTCCACGTTCGCGCTGAAGGAGTACCGCTTGCCGGGCTGCAGCCCGGTGACCTTCTGCGAGAGCGACGAGCGGTCGGTTCCGAGGACCGCGACGTTGTCGCCGCTGTCGGCCGTGGCGACCTTCGCGCCTCCCGTGGCGTTCCAGGCGGTCAGGTCGCCCGCGTTGAAGCCGGGGTCGACCAGCCCGCTGCCCGCGCCGTACTCGGCCGAGGCGTGGGGCGCTGCGCCGTTCGCGGGGGCGAGCACGTACGGCACGCCCTTCGCGCCGGTCAGCGTGACGGCGCCGTCCGTCGCGTGGACGTCGGAGACCTTCACCCTGCCCTGGTCGGTCAGCCTGTAGAGGGTGAAATCGGTCGTGCCGGCGAACTGCGGGGTGAGCGTGAAGGTCGCCGCGCCTCCCGTCGCGTTGACGTAGTACATCTTGTCGGCGTGGGCCGGCGACGAGACGCCGTCGGCATCCGGCTCGCCCCACGGGAGCAGGTAGGTGCCTCCCGTGGCGACGGTCGCGCCGTCCATCGCGATCTGCCGCTTGCCGTCCTTCATCGAGACGGTCACGCCGCCGGTGAGGGTCGCGGTCTTGCCGAAGTCCCACGACTGCACCGGGAAGTGCTGGAGGAACTTGGTCGGGAGGTTCGCCGACCAGATGTTCGAGTAGAAGGTGTTCCAGTCGTTCTGACCGGTCCAGCCCTCGAACTCCTTGACGTCCGCGCCGCCGAGCAGCGGGTCCACGTTCCAGACGTCGCGGTCGGTGTTGGCGATGAAGCGGACGATGTTGGAGTTGATGCCCTTGTTCGTCGCGCCGCCGTAATTCTTGTCGTTGGCCCAGTGCGACCAGATCGACGAGCCCTCGAACTTGTACGCCCACTCGGTCGCGACCTGGAGGTCGAGGTCGCGGAGCTGCGCCGCGAGCCCGTCGGCCAGCCAGCCGCTCGAGTAGTAGGCGTCGATGTAGACGCCGGCCAGGTCGGGCACCTCCTGCTTGAGCTGCGCGAACCGGTCGACGATCGCGCCGGAGCCGAGGTCGTAGCGCTGGTCGATGTGGTAGCTCTGGTTCAGCCAGTCCCACCCGTTCACCTGGCCCTCCACCATCCGGTCGCTGAAGGTCTTCGCCTGCGGGTACGCCTCGGTGGCGTTCACGTGCACGGCGACGTCGGCGTTGTACTTCTTGCCGTCCTCGACGAGCGTGTTGAAGTCGGCGAGACCGCCGGCGCGCGTGTTGTAGTCGCCGCCGTAGTCCGGGTGCCCGGAGTCGTGGCCCTCGTTGGCGTAGCCCTTGTCGAGCACCCACTGGCCGAGGTCGTCGGTGGTCATCGAGATGCGCTTGACGTTGTCGAGCGTCTTCAGGAACGGGTTCGTCGCCTGGCTCGCGAAGTTGAACGGGATGTGCTGAACGACCCGCTCGGCGACGCGCTCGGCGCCGAGGGGCCGGGTCGAGGCGTCGCGATAGGCGATTGCGGCATCCTGCCAGTCGACCTTCCCGTCGCCGTTCGCGTCGGCCGAGAGCACGACGGTCGCCTGCGGCAGGGCGTAGACCGCGACGCGCGGGTCGGTCGCGCCGGCCGGGGCGTAGGTCCAGTTGCCGACCGAGAGCTGCGCGCGGCGGGCGCCGTTGCCGGCGTCCACGATCTGCGACTGCAGGCGCGTGTTCCAGTTGGTGTTCGAGTCCTGGGCGGAGTCGTCGGTCGCGTTGGTGAGGATGCCCGCGGCGAGCTGCGAGCCGCTGACGAAGCCGTACGGCGTGCCGACGCTGCGCGCGTCCACCGGGGTCGAGCCCGTGATCGCGAGGAACCGGTCGCCGGTCGTCGTGGAGTCGGTGGAGATCTGGGTGCGCGCGAGGGCGGCGGCCGGGTCGGACGAATCGACCGACACGAGCGACAGGTCCGGGATGGCGAGCTGGTCGACGGTCGCGGCGGCGCCTCCCTCGATCTTCGTCACGGCGAACTCGACGGTGCCCTTCGCGGTGGCGGTGATCGCCGTCGTGATCGTGAGGTCCGGGAGGTCGGCGAAGGTCGACACGTACGTGGCGGTGTCGGCCGTGGTCGTCATGGTCGTCGCCGCGGTGTGCGCGGTCCCGTTGATCGTGAAGGTGTCGAGCTTCTGCGCCTGTCCGCCGAGGGGCTTGCCGTCGAGGTCGTACGAGACGACCTGCGGGAACTCGCGGGCGACCTGAACGGTGAGCCCGGCGCCGTTGCCGATCGCGACGGGGGTCGCGGCGTCGGCGGGCGGGTCGGGTGTGACGGGCGGCGGGGTCGTGTCGCCGGTGGCGAAGATGCGCAGCTCCCCGGCGGAGACGTTCGCGCTGCCGTTGATCGTGCTGGTCGCGACGAACTTCACGTAGCGGCCGGTGACCGGCTGGGAGAAGACGAGGTTCTGCACGTCCGTGGCCGAGGTCGGCTGGCGGAAGGTGCCGGTCTCGGCCGGCGTGCCCCAGTCAGCAGCGGCATCCTTCGCCACCGCGGCGCTGTCCGTGACGTAGACGGCGACATCGGCGACCGGCCCGTTGGACTGGTTCTTCACCTGGTACTGGAGGCCGGTGAGCGGGAACGAACCGCCCACGTCGAGGGTGATCCAGTGGGGGAGCGGGTCGGGGTCGCCGCCGTTGTACTCGGTGGCCCACTGCGTGTTCGGGTCGCCGTCGAACGCCGCGAGCGCGGTGCCGTCAAGGGCGGGAGGCGCGGGATACGGCGCCGATTCGGAGTCCACGCCGACCAGCGCGTACTGGGTCTGGGCGATGGCCGCGCCGGCCGGGGGAGGGGCGTCGGCGGCCGCGGCCGGAGCGGCCGCGATCGGCACGAGGGCGCCGGCGGCGACGAGCGCCGCGGCTCCGATCGTGGCTGACAGGGCGCGGAGGCCGCGCGGGGGATGAAGGCTCACAAGGTCCACCTAGCTGCATCGTTGGGAAGGTACTGCCTGTATGGCATCGATAACACTAGGGGATTAAAGCGATGACGGGAACCCCCTGTTACCGCTAGCAGCGTTCAGGTGATTCCGAGATCGCGGGTGCGAGTCAGCCCGCGGCGGGCGCGGCGGCGGGCGCCGGCCCGGTCGACGCGCGCACCACGAGCGTCGGCTCGACCGAGGCGGGCGCGAGCGTGGTCCCGGGCTCCGTGATGTAGCGCAGGAGGTGCTCGACCGCCAGGCGGCCCATCTCGTCGAAGGGCTGCGCCACGGTGGTGAGCGACGGGGAGCAGTACTCGGCGAGGGTGATGTCGTCGACGCCGACGACGGAGATGTCCTCGGGGATGCGGCGACCCAGCTCGTGGAAGGCGCGGATCACGCCGAACGCCATCTCGTCGCTCGAGACGAACACGGCCGTCACATCCGGGATCCGGCCCAGGATGAGGCCGTTCTGGTACCCGGAGGCGGGCGACCAGTCGCCCTTGAGCTCCGGCGGAGGCGTGATGCCGGCGGCCTCGAGCGTGCTGCGCCAGCCCTCGCTGCGGCTGACCGCATCCAGCCATTCCGTGGGGCCGGAGACGTGCCAGACGGTCTCGTGGCCCAGGTCGAGCAGGTGCTGCGTCGCGAGCCGGGCGGCCTGGGACTGGTCGACCGCGACGATCTCGGTGGTCGACGTGCGGGAGCCGTCGATCGTGATGGTCGGGATGGAGCGGGTGAGCTCCTCGATGCCCTTGGTCACGTGGATGAGCGGCAGCGCCAGCACGATGCCCTCGACGCCCTGGTCGGCGAGGCGCGACATGGCCTCCTCGATCGCGGAGGGGTCCAGCGACGGGCAGGTGGCGGCGCTGACCGCGTAGCCGGCGTCGCGCGCGGCGGCCTCGACGCCGACCGTCACCGCGGTGCGGGAGTAGAAGCCGGTCTGCAGCAGCACGATCCCGAGGGTGCGGCTGTGCCCGGAGGAGAGCATGCGCGCCGCGTTGTTCATGCGGTAGCCCAGCTGCTCGACGGCGGCGAGCACCTTCGCGCGGGTCTTCTCCTGCACGTTGGGGTGGCCGCTGAGCGCGCGCGAGACGGTCTGGGCGGAGACGCCCGCCACTCGCGCGACGTCCGTCATCCCGGGCGGCTTCGGCGCAGCCTCACGCCCGTCGGTAGTACTCATGCATGCAATGATAACGGCCGCATCGGCCGGACTACGGAGATTTCCATCCCGATTACCCCCTTCGGGTCGCACGGGTTGTTATCGGTATCATTCTGTGCAACACTCGCTTCTCGAACCCGCTGAAGGGTGTCTGTGTTCAAAGGAGAGGCAGTGAAGAAGTCAGCAGCAATCCGTTTGACGGGCGCGGCGGGGGCGGTCGCGCTCGGTCTGATGAGTCTGGCCGGGTGCTCCGGGGGATCCGGTTCCGGCTCGTCCGACTCCGCACCGGCGACGGTCACGTTCTGGGGCTGGGCCCCGGGCTACGCCGACGCGGTCAAGGCGTTCAACGCCTCCCACAAGGACGTCGTCGTCAAGTATCAGGAGGTGCAGCCCGGCTCCAAGGGCGGCTACCAGAAGATGCTCAACGCCGTCACCGCGAACAACGCCCCCTGCCTCGCGCAGGTCGGCTACGAGACCCTCCCGAGCTTCGCCGCCCAGGGCGCGCTCGAAGACGTCGCGAGCTACGCGAAGGCCGACGAGAAGGACTTCCAGCCCGCCGCGTGGAAGTCGGTGAGCATCGGCGACGCCGTCTACGGCGCCCCGGTCGACACCGGCCCCATGGGTCTGTTCTACAACAAGGAGCTGTTCGACTCGCTCGGCCTGAGCGCCCCGGCCACCTGGGACGAGTACAAGGCCGACGCCGAGAAGATCCACGCGTCCGACCCGAAGAAGTTCATCTCGTCGCCGTACCTCGACTACGACTACGCCGGCCTCGCTTGGCAGACCGGCGCGAAGTGGTTCGACGTCGACGGCGACTCGTGGAAGGTGACGATGGCCTCCGACGCCAACGCGAAGGTCGCCGACTACTGGCAGGGCCTCGTCTCCGAGGGCCTGATCAGCAGCGCCCCGATGTACGACCAGGCCTGGTACACCGGCCTCGGCGACGGCAGCATCGCCACCGTCGTCGGTGCCGTCTGGCAGGCGGGCGTCATCAAGGGCGGCGCCGCGGACGCCTCCGGCAAGTGGGCGGTCGCCCCGATGCCGCAGTGGTCCGCCGGCGACGACCAGGTCGGCAACGCCGGCGGCTCGGCCACCGCCGTGCTCAAGGGCTGCTCGAACGCGAAGGCCGCGTGGGAGTTCGCGCACTGGATGAGCACCGACAAGGACACCTACAACACGCTCGTGCAGAAGGCGGGCCTCTACCCGGCCGCCACCGGCCTGAGCGACCTGCCCGCCCTCACCGAGGCCGACCCGTACTTCGGCGGCCAGAAGATCTTCGACGTGTTCGCCGACGCGGCGCCGCACGTGAACCCCGACTGGACCTGGGGCCCGGTCATGACGAAGACCGCCGCCGACCTGGACGACGGGCTCGGCAAGGCGTGGGCCGGTCAGGGGACGATCACCGACGCGCTGAAGAGCGCGCAGGACAAGACCGTCGCCGAGCTGAAGAAGCAGGGGCTGAAGGTCTCCGAGTAGGAGCCGACGGCGACACGGGGGCGAGGGATGCGGCGGTCCGATCAGGGACGGATCGCCGCATCCCGTCGTGAGACTGCACGGGCGACCGTGCGCAGAGAGAAGGAATCGTGACCGACCTGGATGTCGCCGAGTACCGGGCGACCCCACCGGCGGGACCGGCAGCCTCGCAGGCGCCGCGGAAGCCGCGCCGGCCGCGCCGCTCGTTCAGCTGGCGCGCGCCGCTGCTCTTCCTCGGGCCGTTCGTCGTGCTGTTCGCGGCGCTGAACATCGCCCCGATCGTCTACGCGTTCGTGAGCAGCCTGTTCACGGTCAAGCGGTCGGGCCTCGGCCTGACGGCGCCGACGCAGGAGTTCGACCCGTTCGCGAACTACGCGAACGCGTTCGGCGACCCCGACTTCGTCGCCTCGCTCGGCCGGGTCGCGCTGTTCGGCGTCGTGCAGGTGCCGGTCATGCTCGGCCTCGCGCTGGTGCTCGCCCTGCTGATCGACTCGAAGTCGGCGCGCGGCAAGGGCTTCTTCCGGCTGTCGAGCTTCCTGCCGTACGCCATCCCGGGCGTGAGCGCCGCGCTGGTCTGGTCGTTCATGTACTCGACCACCTCGAGCCCGATCAACCACATCCTGGAGCCCCTCGGCATCCAGCTGCCCTTCTTCGACGACGGCACCGTGCTGTGGTCGGTGGCGAACATCGTCACGTGGAGCTGGACCGGCTACAACATGATCATCATCTACGCCGCGCTGCAGTCCATCCCGGCCGAGGTGCTGGAGGCGGCGAAGCTCGACGGCGCGTCGGCGTTCCGCACCGCGTGGAGCGTGAAGATCCCGATGGTGCGCAGCGCGATCATCCTGACGGCCGTCTTCTCGATCATCGGCTCCGCGCAGCTCTACAACGAGCCGACGGTGCTGCAGCCGATCTCCGGCGGATCCGTCTCCTCCACCTTCACCCCGATCATGTCGGCGCAGGCCGCCGTCGGCGCGGGCAACTACCCGTACGCCGCCGCCCAGTCCGTCATCCTCGCGGTGATCGTCGGCGTGATCTCGTT
The DNA here is from genome assembly GCF_013410615.1 of Leifsonia naganoensis. Lineage (NCBI taxonomy): Bacteria > Bacillati > Actinomycetota > Actinomycetes > Micrococcales > Microbacteriaceae > Leifsonia > Leifsonia naganoensis. Next base: position 1,382,609 of record NZ_JACCHJ010000001.1, on the reverse strand, counting down.
CGTGTTCTTCCGACTCACCAGCAAAGGGGACAAGGCGTGACCCTCCTCAGCCCGCGGCGGGACACCACTCCGCTCAGCCGCACCGTCGTGATGGTGCTGCTCGCCGTCTCCACCGTCTACTTCCTCTTCCCGCTCTGGTGGCTGCTGGTCGCGGCGACCAAGCCGTTCGGCGAGCAGTTCTCGGGCAACGGCCTGTGGTTCGACGGCTTCGGCCTGTGGGACAACCTCGCCCGCCTCACCGCGCAGGGTGACGGCATCTTCTGGCAGTGGATGCTGAACAGCCTGATCTACTGCGGCCTCGGCGCCGCGATCGGCACCCTCCTCTCCGCGATGGGCGGTTACGCGCTGGCCAAGTACGACTTCCCCGGCCGCGGCGCGTTGTTCGGCGTGATCCTGGCGGCGGTGCTCGTGCCGAAGATCCTGTTCACGCTCCCGCTCTATCTGATGTTCTCGGGGGTGCACCTGATCAACAACCCGCTCGCAGTGCTCCTCCCGAGCATCGTCAGCCCGTTCGGCGTCTATCTGGCGCGCGTCTTCGCCGCCCAGTCGGTGCCGGACGAGGTGATCGAGGCCGGCCGGATCGACGGCGCGAGCGAGTTCCGCATCTTCCGCGCCATCTCGACCAAGATGATGCTGCCGGCGCTCGTGACGATCTTCCTGTTCCAGTTCGTCGAGATCTGGAACAACTACCTCCTGCCCGCGATGGTGCTCGGCGACGACCGCATGCAGCCGGTGACCGTGGGCCTGGTCGGCTGGAACGCCAGCCACGTCGCCGTTCCGCCGCCGCTCGTGGTGATCGGCTCGCTGGTCTCGGTCGTGCCGCTGATCATCGCTTTCCTCGCCCTGCAGCGCTTCTGGCGGGCCGGGATGACTGCGGGAGCGGTGAAGTGACGCGCGCCGACGCGACCTTGACGGCGACCGCCTCCCTCCTGACGTACGAGGACGGGGTGCTGCTGCGCGGTGGCGTGCCCCACCAGGTGCTCTCGGGCTCGCTGCACTACTTCCGCGTGCATCCCGCGCAGTGGCGGGACCGGCTGGAGCGGCTCGCCGCGCTCGGCCTCAACACGGTCGACACCTACGTGGCGTGGAACTTCCACCAGCGCCGCGCGGACCGGCCGGCGTCGTTCGACGGCTGGTGCGATCTGGAGGCGTTCATCGCGCTGGCCGGCGAGATCGGGCTCGACGTCATCGTGCGTCCGGGACCATACATCTGCGCCGAGTGGGACAACGGCGGCCTGCCCGCGTGGCTCACGGCACGGGTCGGGATGCGCGCCCGCAGTTCGGAGCCCGCCTTCCTCGACGCCGTCGGCGCCTGGTTCGACGACCTCATCCCGCGCCTCGCCGCCCTGCAGGTCGCGAACGGCGGACCGGTCGTCGCCTTCCAGGTCGAGAACGAGTACGGCAGCTACGGCGACGACGGCGACTACCTCGCCTGGCTGCGGGATGCGCTCGTCGCCCGCGGCGCGACCGAGCTGCTGTACACCGCGGACGGCCCGACCGATCTCATGCTCGACGGCGGCAGCCTCCCGGGCGTACTGGCCACGGCGACCTTCGGCACGCGGGCGGGGGAGGCGTTCGGCCTGCTGCGCGCGCGCCGCGACGGCGAACCGCTGCTCTGCGCCGAGTTCTGGAACGGCTGGTTCGACCACTGGGGCGAGCGGCACCACGTGCGCACGGTGCCGAGCGCGGACGCGACGCTCGGGGAGATCCTCGACGCCGGCGGCTCGGTCAGCCTCTACATGGCGCACGGTGGCACGAACTTCGGGCTCTGGGCGGGTGCGAACCACGACGGCCGCCTGCAGCCCACGGTCACCAGCTACGACTCGGATGCGCCGATCGCCGAGCATGGCGCGGTCACGGCCAAGTTCCACGCGTTCCGGGAGCGGTTCGTCGCCGCGGGCGGGCGGGAGCTGCCGGTGCCGGCCGACCCGCGCATCCTGGACCCGCGCGCCGTGCCGGTGACACGAGGCGCCGGTCTGCTGGAGGCGCTGCGCACCGTGCCCCCCGCCATCACCGGGGCGACACCGCCGAGCTTCGAGGAGCTCGGCCTCCCCTCCGGGCTCGTGCTCTACACCGCGACCCCGCGCCTGCCGCGCGGCGAGAACACGGTCACCGTCAGCGGCCTGCACGACCGCGCGCAGGTATTCGTCGACGGCGTGCCCGTCGGCATCCTAAATGCCGACGGCTCGGTCCCGGTGACCGGCCGCGGCGAGCGGGTGCAGCTGGAGATCCTGGTCGAGAATCAGGGCCGCATCAACTACGGGCCGCTGCTCGGGCAGGGCAAGGGCATCCTCGGCGGCGTGCAGATCGGCCGCCGGCTCGTGCACGGCTGGACGGCGCGGGCGCTGCCGCTGGACGAGTGGACGCAGGAGGAGGTCGCGGGGTTGGCGGGGGCGGGTGCTGGTGCTGCCGCGGGCTTCTCGACGGCGCGGTTCACGCTCGACGACGGCGAGCCCGCCGACGCCTTCCTCGCGCTGCCCGGCTTCGGCAAGGGCTTCGTCTGGGTGAACGGCCTCCTGCTCGGCCGGTACTGGGAGATCGGGCCGCAGGTGACGCTCTACGTGCCGGCGCCCGTGCTGGTGGCGGGCGCCAACACCGTGACGGTGCTCGAGCTGGAGCACTCAGGGGAGCGCATCGAGTTCCGGGCGCGCCCCGAGCTCGGGCCGCCCGAGGAGTACGTCGAGATCTTCTGACCCCCCCGAGATTTGGACCAAATGTCGACTCTGGCGCCGCCAAACGCGACATTCGGTCCAAATGTGCGCGGGCATCCCGGCCGGAGGCGGGGCGATAGAATCGGGCGATGCCGGTCCGCCGGCGCCGGCAGGGCGGTCGGGCGGCTGATTTTCGAACAGGGGTCATGGATGGTTGAGCGGATTTCACTGAGGCAGCCGATCGCCGATCAGATGTACGAGGTGCTCCTCCACCAGTTCATGTCCGGCGAGCGTGCCGCGGGGGAGAGCCTCAACATCGGCGCCCTCTCGCGCGAACTCGCCGTCAGCCAGACGCCGCTGCGCGAAGCTCTCGCCCGGCTCGAGCACACCGGCCTCGTCGAGCGAGAGGCGCTGCGCGGCTACCGCGTCGCACCGGCCATGACGCGGGACGAGGTCGAGCAGCTGAAGGAGGCGCGCCTCCAGTTGGAGCCGACCCTCGCCCGCGAGGCGGCCCTGCGGAGCACGAGCGAGTTCGTCGACGCGCTCCGCGAGACGCTGGACGACTTCGAGCGCTCCGCCGAGGTGGCCGACCTCGAGACCGAGGGGTTCGACCTCTACTGGCGCTCGGACGACCGCTTCCACATGCTCATCGCGGCGCAGGCCGGCAACAAGTTCCTCGAACTCGCGTACGCGGCCCTGGGCGGCCAGATCCAGCGCTTCCGGCTGTTCTCGAAGTTCGGCCGCACGGGCGCCCAGGGGGCGGCTCCGGAGCACCGCGAGATCTTCGACGCGCTCGCCGCGGGAGACGCCGATGCCGCGGATGCGGCGATGCGGACGCACATCGCGGGAGCCGCGGAGCGCCTGCTCGCCCGCTGACGCCGGCACCCGGAGCGGTGTGGAGGAGCTTTGACTCCGTCCTGTGATCGCTATACTATAGTCTTCGTAACGAAGCGGAGAGAGGACGACGGCGTGACCATCTACACCGCGCACCCGATCGTCGACGGGTTCCCCGGCAAGTCGCACTCGCACGGCGCCTTCGGCTGGAGCAGTCTGTGGCTGCTCGACGACGGCACCCGGCGCGTGCTGATCGACGCGGGACAGCCCGCGTACATCCCGCTCATCCACGAGGGGCTGGCCCGCCACGGACTCACCGCGGCCGACGTCACCGACGTGCTCATCACGCATCTCCACTGGGACCACGTCGCGAACTTCACGATGTTCGAGAACGCGACGACCTGGGTGGGGGAGGCCGAGCTCGCCTGGGCGGCCGAGCAGCCTCCCGGCACGACGTTCATCCCCGACCTCCACGTGCGCGAGCTGCTGCGGCGGACCGACGGCGTCGAGCGGATGTCGGCCGGGCAGGAGGTCCTCCCCGGCATCCACTCGATCGCCAGCCCCGGTCACACCCCGAACCATCTGGCGTTCTTCGCCGAGAGCACGGACGACCGGCTGATCTTCGCCGGCGACTCCGTGAAGAACATCCACGAGCTCAGCACCGCTCGAGCGGACTCGACGATGGACGCCGACGCCAGCGTCGCCACCATCGATCGCCTGCGCTCGCTGCTGGCCGACACCGCCGGTGTGCTGGTGCCGGGCCACGACGTCGGGCTGCGGCTCGACGGCGGGACGGTCGAGCGCGTGCGCCCGCAGCGCGCCTCCATCGGCTACTTCGCCGACGGAGCGCGCGGCGAAGAGGACCGCAGCATCGGATGAGCTGCACCACGACGAAGGGACGACGATGACCACAGTGCTCTACACCGGCGGCACCGGCCGCATGGGCCGGGTGATCCGCGACGGACTGTCCGGCCGCTACGACCGCGTGGTGCTCTTCGCACGCAGTCAGCCGGAGGAGCCGCTGCATCCCGGTGAGGAGGTCGTCGTCGGCGACCTCGCCGACCTGGATGCCCTGGTGGAGGCCGCCAAGGGAGTCGACGTCATCGCCCACTTCGGCGGCGTCGCCGACGAAGCCCCCTTCCACGAGGTGCGTGCGGCGAACATCGACGGGACGTACAACGTCTACGAGGCCGCGCGCCGGGCCGGTGTGCGCCGTGTCGTCTACGCCAGCTCGAACCACGTCATCGGGTTCCACCCCGCCACCGAGGTGCTGGACGAGACCGCGACGCTGCGCCCCGACACCTACTACGGGGTCTCGAAAGCGTTCGGCGAGGCGCTCGCCAGCCTGTACCACGACAAGTGGGGCGTGGAGTCGGTGATCCTCCGGATCGGCACGTTCCGTCCCGAGCCGGAGGACGTGCGGCAGCTCGCCCTCTGGCTGAGCTGGCGCGACGGCATCGAGCTGACCCGCTGCGCGATCGAGAGCGGACCGGTGGGCTGCCAGGTCGTGTACGGCGCCTCCGCGAACACCGGCGGCTGGTGGGACGGCCGCGCCGGCTGGGAGGCCATCGGCTACACCCCGCAGGACGACGCCGCCGATCACGCCGGCGCCATCGACCGCGACACCGCCGCCCCGCTGTTCCACGGCGGCGCGTTCACCGCATCCGACTACGAAGGAGGGATCTGGTGAGCGACGCCACCGAGCCCATCGATGTCCTGATCACCACCGCGTTCCTGCACCCGGGCGACGAGGTCGACCATGCGCTGCGGGAGGCCGGACTGGCCACCCGGCACGAGCCGGACCTCCTCGCCCTCCCGCGGGCGGAGCGCTCGCTGCTGCTGTCGCAGGCGCGGGCGATCATCGCCGGCACCCAGCCGCTGCGCGCCGAGGAGCTGCAGGCCGCCACCCGCCTCGAGGTCATCGTGCGCACCGGCGTCGGCTACGACAGCGTCGACGTCGCGACCGCCACGGCCGCCGGCGTGCCGGTGTGCGTGACGGCCGGGGCAAACCGCCAGGCCGTCGCCGAGCACGTGTTCGCCCTGATGCTCGCCGTCGCGCGGCGCGTGCCGGAGAACATCGCCAACCTCGCCGACGGCACGTGGCAGCAGCTGACAGGCCGCGAGCTGCACGGGGCGACCCTCGGCATCCTCGGCCTCGGCTCGATCGGCAAGGCCGTCGCGAGGATCGCCGCCGGCTTCGGGATGGACGTCCTCGCCTACGACCCGTATTTCGACGAGGCGTTCGCGGCCGCCAACGGCATCCGTCGCGCCACCCTCGACGAGGTCGTGGCCGAGGCCGACGTCATCACCCTGCACCTCTTCCTCGACGACTCGACGCGCAACCTGATCGATGCCCGGCGGCTGGCGGCGATGAAGGACGACGCGATCCTGATCAACACGGCGCGCGGTGGCATCGTGGACGAGGACGCGCTCGTCGCCGCGGTGCGCGACGGGATCATCGGGGGCGCGGCCCTCGACGTCTTCGCCGCCGAGCCGCTCCCGGCGGACAGCCCACTGCTCCACACTCCCGGCATCCTCGCCACGACGCACGTCGCCGGCGCGACCCGCGAAGCACGCGGCGAATCGGGGCGGATGGCCGCGGCGAACGTCATCGGCGTGCTCGGTGGCGGGGCCCCGCAGTTCGTCGTCAACCCCGACTACCAGGCGGTGCCGGCGTGATCGTCGAGACCACCGCCGGGCCGGTGCGGCTCGCGGCGAACCTGAAATGGCTCTTCACCGAGGTGCCGTTCGAGCGGCGCTTCGACGCCGCCGCCCGAGCGGGGTTCACCGGCGTGGAGTTCGCATCGCCGTACGAGCTCCCGGCCGGGACCGTGCGCCGGCGGCTGGACGACGCCGGACTGGAGCAGGTGCTCATCAACACACCGGCGGGGCCGGCGGGATCGGCCACGATCATGGGTGCGGCGTACGTGCCCGGTGCCCGGGAGGAGTTCCGGGAGGGGGTGCTCCGGGCACTGGAGTACGCGGCGGTGCTCGGCACCCCGGTCATCCATGTGATGTCCGGGCTGCGTCCCGCCGACGCGGATCCCGATCTCGCCTTCGCGTCCTACGTCGCCAACATCGGCTGGGCCGCCGCGCAGGCCCGCGCCGCCGGCGTGCGCGTCGCGCTCGAGCCCATCAACAAGCGCGATCAGCCCCGGTACGGACTCGCCTCGATGGAGACCGCGGCCGCGGTGGCGGAGGCCGTCGATCCCGAGACCGTCGGCGTGCTGTTCGACGTCTATCACGCGCAGGTCGACGGCGGGAACCTGATCGACCGGTTCGAGCGCCTCCTGCCGCGCATCGCCCACATCCAGATCGCCGACAACCCGGGCCGGGGCGAGCCCGGCACCGGCGAGGTCGCGTTCGACCGCGTCCTGGCGCGGATCGCCGCCAGCCCGTACGACGGCTGGATCGGCTGCGAGTACGGCCCCGTCGCCGGCACGGTCGACGGGCTCGCCTGGACCGAGAGGATCGCACGATGACGAAGATCGCACTGATCAGCGCGACCCCGCTCGCCATCCCCCCTGCCGCCGCTGCGATCGCGACGGCCCTGCCGGACACGACCGTGTGGAACCTCCTGGATGACCGGCTGCTCGCCGACGCCGAGGAGCAGGGCGGCATCACGGCACCGCTGGCCGCCCGCATGGACGACCTCATCGAGCTCGCCCTGGCCGGCGGCGCGGACGGCATCCTGCTGACGTGCTCGCAGTTCGGCACCCGGGCCGACGTGCGCGACCGCGCGACCGATCGGGTCGCGGTGCTCTCTGCCGACGGCCCGCTCTTCGCGGAGGCGGCGGAGCATCGGCCGACGCGGATCCTGCTCGTCGCATCGCTCGAATCCGCGGCGGCCGACAGCGCCGGCCGTCTCGCGGCCGTGCTGGCCGCATCCGGCTCGGCTGCGTCGGTCACGCCGCTGGTCGTCCGCGCAGCGGCGCGTCCCCCGCAGGGCGAGAGCCTCGACGAGGTGCTCGGGGCGGCCATCGCCGGTGTCGCTGAACCGTACGACCTCGTCGTGCTCGCCCAGTACTCCCTAGCCGCGGCGGCGGGCGCCCTCGCAGCGCGGTTCGGGGTGCCCGTCCTGGACGGCCCGAGTGCGGCCGCCCGCCGACTCGCCGCCGAGATCGCCGAGGGGTCCCGATGATCGGCGTCATCGCCGACGACGTGACCGGAGCGACCGACGTCGCGGCCGCGCTGAGCCGCGCAGGGCTGCGCACCCTCCTGTCGCTCACCGCCGAGGTGGACGACCACGAGGTCGTGAGCGACGCCGACGCCGTCGTGATCGGATTGAAGACGCGCTCGCTCCCGGCCGCCGACGCGGTCGCCCAGAGCCTCACCGCGCTCGACGCTCTGCAGCGGCTCGGGGCGGACCAGTTCTACCTCAAGTACTGCTCGACGTTCGACTCCACCCCGGAGGGCAACATCGGGCCGGTCACCGAAGCTCTGGCCGTGCGGCTCGGGGCGCGGACCGTCGTGACGACGCCCGCCGCTCCGCTGCACGGCCGGACCGTCTACCAAGGGCACCTCTTCGTCGGGGACACCCTGCTGAACGAGACGCACATGCGCGAGCACCCGATCACCCCCATGCGGGACTCGTCCGTGCCGCGCCTCCTGGCGCCGCAGACCGAGCGGCCGGTCGGGCTGCTCCCCCTCGACATCGTGCGGGCCGGTGCCGAGCTCATCCGCGAGACGATCACCGCCGCCGAGACGGACGGCACGACCCACCTGGTCGCGGACGCCGTGTCCGAAGACGACCTCGCGGCGCTCGCCGAGGCGATCGGCGACGCGCCCCTGATCGCGGGCTCGGCGGGACTGATCGGAGCGATCGCCCGTCGTCGCCCCCGATCCGATGCCTCGGTAACGCGCCCGCCCGCGGCCCGCACGGCGATCATCGCCGGAAGCTGCTCGCGGCGCACCCTGGAGCAGATCGCCCGTTTCCGGGAGGAGGGCGCGCCGGCGTACAAGGTCGTCGCGGCACCCGGCGACACCGCGGCCGGGCTGGCCCAACAGGCGCTCGCCTGGTGGGACCGACTGCCCGCGACCGCGTCGGCACTCCTCTACTCCTCCAGCACGGCGGAGGAACGGGACGCCTCCATCGACGGAGCCGCGGAGCTCTACGAAGAGGTGGCGGGGCTGATCGCCCACGGGCTCGCAGAACGCGGTGTCACGCGCATGCTCGTCGCCGGAGGCGAGACCTCCGGCGCGGTGATCCACGCCCTCGGGACGCGGGTCGCGGTCGTGGGGGAGGAGGCGGCGCTCGGCGCACCCTGGATCCACGACGTCGCGCACGACCTCCATCTCGTGCTGAAGTCGGGCAACTTCGGCGAGCCCGGACTGTTCGTCGACGTCGCCCTCCGGGACCCGGCCGTGATCGGGGCGGACGCATGACCGCCGCCGCAGCCATCGAGCGCGTGGCTCACGACATCCACCGCCGCGGACTCACCCACGGACGCACCGGCAACCTCGCCGTGCGCGACGGGGATCGCGTGCTGGTCACGCCTACCGGCGTCAGCCTCGGTGAGGTGCGAGCCGATGCGCTCTCCGTGGTGGATGCGAGCGGGCGCCATCTGGCCGGCCCCCGGCCGACGAAGGAGGCGTTCCTGCATGTCGCGATGCTGCGGGTGCGCCCCGAGGCGAACGCCGTCGTGCACACCCACTCGGTGCATTCCGCCGCCCTGTCGTGCCTGGACGGACTCGATCCCGAGCGGCCCCTCCCTCCGCTGACCGCCTACTACGGGATGCGCGTCGGATCGCTGCGGCTGCTGCCGTACGCGGCCCCCGGCGATCCCGCAGCGACCGCGGCCGTCGAGGACGCCGCGCGCGCCTCCCACGCCCTCCTGCTGCGCAACCACGGCCCCGTCGTGGCGGGCGCCGACCTCGATGCGGCCCTCGATGCCCTCGAGGAGCTCGAGCACACCGCCCAGCTCTTCCTCCTCACCCGCGGACTGCCGACGGCGCCGCTCTCGGATGCGCAGGTCGCCGCTCTGCGGCCCGCCGTCTCGCGGTCCGCAGCCCCGACCGGAAAGGCCCTCACGCCGTGATCACCCTCTACAGCGGGCTCGTCGTCCGCCAGCCTCTCGTCGACACCGTCATCCCGGCGTTCGAGCGCGCGCACGGCGTCCGCATCGAAGCGACGTTCGAGCCCACCTCGAAGCTCCTGCAGCGGATCGGTGCGGGGGAGCGGCCCGACCTCGTGCTCGGGGTCTCGTCGTCCGTCCGCGACCTCGCCGACGAGGGCGTGGTCGACGGGGAGGCGATCGCCGACATCGCGGTCTCGGCGGTCGGGTTCGCGCGGCTCCCCGCGACCCCCGCCCCCGCCGACCCGTCGGCGTCGACGTTCCTGGACTATCTGCTCGCTGCCCGGGCCGTGGCCTACACGCTCTCCGGAGCGAGCGGACTCCACTTCATGGAGGTGCTCCGCACGCGCGGGCTGCTGGACCGCATCGACGAGCGCGCCGTGCGCTTCGAGTCGGGTCTGACCGCAGAAGCCGTCGTCGACGGCCGTGCGGAGGTCGCCATCCAGCAGGTGAGCGAGCTGCGGTCCGTCGCCGGCCCGCACATCGTCGAGCCGATCCCGCACGAGCTGCAGGCGTACGCGCGATTCGCCATCGGGGCCCGCACCGGCGCGCCGGACGAGGCGAAGGACTTCGCCCGAGCCCTGACGAGCGCACCCGCGCAGGACGCGTTCGCCGCCGCCGGACTGAGCACACCGTGAGCACGACCGCTCACGGGAATCGAACCGAGAAGGAGACTGGAACGATGAGAAAAGTCGTGGTCGACACCGACACCGGCGTGGACGACGCCCTGGCCCTGATGCTGCTGGCGGCCGATCCCGAGGTCGAGATCCTGGCCGTGCTGAGCGTCTTCGGCAACACGTACGGCGATCGCGCCGCCGACAACGCGCGCTACGTGCTCGACACCTGCGGACGCGAGGACGTGCCGGTCTATCGCGGCTGCGACGCGCCGCTGGAGCAGGAGCTGCGCCTATCGGCGGGCATCCACGGTGACGACGGGTTCGGCAACACCGGCCTGCGACCGCGGACGCCGGTGCCGGCCGAGCCGAACGGCATCCCGATCCTCCTCGACCTCGTCGACGCGCACGAGGGCGAGATCGACTACGTCGCGCTCGGGCCCCAGACGAACCTGGCGACGGCACTGCGGACCGACCCCGCGCTGATGGAGCGCCTGAAGAGCACGACCATCGTCGGCACGCTCGGCCCGGCGCTCTACCAGGACACCGAGCCGTGGGCGGATCGCCGCTTCCGCGTCTCCCGCGATCCCAACGTCTCGTTCGACATCGATGCGGCCCAGGAGGTCGCGAAGCGGAAGGGCGACATCACCTGGTGCGGGCCCTACGTGACGCGGCAGGCCATGGTCCCCGAGGAGTTCTTCCTGGAGATCGCCGCGTCGACCGGGTTCGCACCCGCGGAGCTGATCACGAAGATCAGCGCCGACTACGCCGGCTTCTACACGCGCTCCTACCCGCGGCCCGACGGCAAGCGCACCATGGGCATCAACGACAGCCTCGCCGTGGCGAGCCTGCTGCGGCCGGAGCTGGTGACCGGTTCGGTGCAGCGCCCGCTGCAGACCTTCGAGGATCCGCAGACCGGCGACCGTTACCTCGCGGGCGTGCACCCGGTGAAGGGGGAGACGCGGCCCCTCCACCGGGTGATCTTCGACATGGACTTCGACGGCGTGCTGGAGTTGATCGGCGACGTGCTGCGCCGGCCGCTTCCCTGGCGATGAACCGGTCCGCGTGGAGCGGGTGCGCTCAGTCGTACGAGCGCGCCCGCTTCCAGGGCATCGGCAGGAGGTCGGGAGAGCCGACGGCGACCACGTGGCCGTCATTGTCCACGAGCACGCGCACACCGGGCGCGACGGCGGGGACCAGCTCGCGGCACACACCGCAGGGGTTGATCACGACCGGCACCCCGTCCTCGCCGAGGCCGACGGCGACGATCGTCTCGATCGCCTCCTCACCGGCCGCCTTCGCGTTCGCGACGGCCGTGCTCTCCGCACAGACGCTCACGCGCGGGGAGCGGAGGCTGACGCCGAGGTGCACCGCGCCCGACTTCCCGAGCGCCGCGGCGGCGACCCGCGTAATGGCGGCATCGTGCACGCGGACGAGCAGCGCGGACGCCTCCGCGATGAGTTCCTCGTCCGCAGCCGTGATCATCTGAACCATCGTCGGTCCCTTTCTCTTGAGGTCGTTGTCGCTATACTATAGTTTTGTCAGGCACCTCGACCCCCTCCGTGAACCACCCAACCCGTCCCCCGATCTGCGATGAGCGAAGGAGCTCACAGAATGTTGGAAAACCAGGACACCGCGGCCCCCTCGGCCTCCGCCGTCCCCACCGCGGCGCGGCCGCACACCACCCGGAACCTGTTCGCGCTCAGTGCCGGGCACGCGCTCGAGTGGTTCGACTGGGCGATGTTCGGGCTGCTGTCCGTCTACATCGGCAACGCCTTCTTCCCGGGCTCCAGCCCGGCGGCCTCCACGCTGAACTCGCTCGCCGTGTTCGCCGTCGGGTTCGTCGCGCGGCCCGTCGGCGGCGTCGTCTTCGGCCTGGTCGCCGACCGGATCGGCCGCAAGGTCGTCATGCTCTGGGCCGTCGGCGCGACCGCGCTGGCCAGCCTGATCATCGGCTTCCTCCCGACCCACGAGGTGCTCGGGATCTGGGCCGGCGTCATCGTGCTCGTCCTCCGTCTGGTCCAGGGGTTCTCGACCGGCATCGAGGCGCCGCTCAGCAACGCGTACGGCGTCGAGCTGGTGCCCGACCGCCCCGGCTACGTCGCCGGCTTCATGGCGTTCTTCAACAACCTCGGCAACCTCCTGGCGCCGCTCACCGCGTTCACGGCCAGCGCGCTCCTCGGACCGGCCGGCATGACCGCGTACGGCTGGCGCATCCCCTTCATCCTCGGCGGCCTGCTCGGCTTCATCGTGCTCTGGCTGCGGCGCTCGCTGCCCGAGACCCTGGGCTCCGAGGACGGCGCGGCCGACCCGGGGACGATCGCCACCCGCACGGAGTCGATCCGCGTGTGGCGCGGCGTGAAGCACTACTGGCTCAGCATCGTCGCGGTCGTCTTCGTCGTCGGCGCGATCCAGGCCTACAACTACACCTGGCTGTCGGGCCTGCCCTCGCTCGCGACCGGTTCGTACGGCGAGGACCCGACGAGCGTCTTCGCGGTGAGCACCACCCTCAGCATCATCCTGACGGTCGGCGCGCTCGTGCTCAGCCGCTTCCTGGACAAGTGGGCGCTCTCGCGCTGGTTCGTGCTCGGGCGGGCCCTGGCCATCCCGACGATCTTCCTCGTGCTGATCTACACGGGCAACGGCGTCGGCTCCCTCGCCGGTGTGATGCTCGGCGGCTCGCTCGTGCTGCTGCTCAACCTGACGATCTACAACACCGTCGCCAACTCGCTCATCCCGCAGTACTGCCGCGGCACCGCGGTCGGCATCGGCTACGGCATCGGCGTCGCCCTCTTCGGCGGCACCGCCTCCTACCTGTTCGTCTGGCTGCAGAGCGTCGGCCTCGGCAGCGTGTTCCCGATCTACGTCGCGGTGCTCTGCGCGATCAGCCTGGTGCTGTACCTGCTGGCCAAGCGCCGCCACGGCGTCTTCTACGGCGAGTAGCCGGCGGCTCCATTCGTGCCGAATGTCGCCTTTGGTCCCGCCGAAGTCGACATTCGGCACGAATGTGCGTGCGCATCCCCACCACGGCCCCGCGAAGTCAACGGTTTTACGCGCGGGCGCGGCGCGGAGATGATGAGGTGGTCCCTTCGAAAGGAGACCGCTGATGGAGCTGCGCTGGAATCGTCCGCGACCGGGAGGCGCATCCGCCTCGAGAGCGACCGGTCCGAACTCCACCATCCCGAGCGGCGTGCGGTCGGCGTCGGAATGGTCGTGGCGCCTGCTCGTGATCGTCGGGCTCGCGGCCGTGGTGATCTACCTGGTGATGGTGTTCCAGGAGATCGTCATCCCGCTGCTCGTCGCCCTCCTGGTGTCGGCGCTGCTGCAGCCGGTCGTCGCCTCCCTGGTCCGCCGCCACTGGCCGAAATGGCTGGCGATCCTGCTGACCCTCGTCGCGTTCGCGGCGGTACTCGGCGCGCTCGTGCTGCTCGTGGTGTGGCAGGTGCGGGCGGGACTCCCGCAACTGGAGCGCGAGTCGGTCGCCGCGTACGACCGGGTGCGCGACCTGCTGCGTCAGCCGCCGTGGAGCGTGAGCGACGCCCAGCTCGCCGGCTACATCTCCAGCGCGGGCGACCTGATCACGAAGGACAGCGGCCAGATCATCGGTGGGGCGGTGCGCGTCGGGTCGACCACCGGCCACCTCCTCGCCGGCGCGCTCATCGCGGTGTTCGCCACGATCTTCATGCTCATCGACGGCGGCGGCATCTGGCGCTGGATCACGCGCCTCTTCCCGCGCAGCGGACGCCCGGCGATCTCCGCCGCGGGTGACGCGGGCTGGACCACGCTGTCGAGCTTCGTGCGCGTGCAGATCCTGGTCGCGCTGGTCAACGGCGTCGGGATCGGGCTGGTGGCGTTCTTCCTCGGGCTGCCGCTGGCCATCCCGATCGGCGTCGTCGTGCTGCTCGCCTCCTTCATCCCGGTGATCGGCGCCATCGTGTCGGGCATCATCGCCGTCGTGATCGCGCTCGTCTTCGCCGGTCCGGTGCAGGCGATCATCATGCTGGCCGGAGTGCTGCTGGTGCACCTGCTCGAGGCGCACGTGATGCAGCCGCTGCTGGTCGGGGGAGCGGTGAAGGTGCATCCGCTCGCCGTGGTCGTGGGCGTCGCCGCGGGCACCGGCATCGCGGGCATCCCGGGCGCGCTGTTCGCCGTGCCGCTCATCGCGGTCGCGAACGCGATGGTCACCGCGATGCTGCGCACGGTGCACGGCGCCCCGCCGGCCAACGACCCCGGCCCCGAGCCGGTCGCGGTCGCGGATCCGGCCGCGCCCCTGGCCCCCGAGACGTGAGTCGTTGCGGGTGCGGGAGGCCCCGCACCCGCAACAAGTCACGTCTCGCGGGGGTCTCTCCCCAGGCCGCGGGCTAGGTTCGGAGCATGGACTCCGCACCCGAGCGCTACTGCCCGAGCCGCAACGGCGGGCGGCACTGCACCCGGCCGCTCGGGCATCCCGGGCTGCACCGGCGCGGCGCGCTGCTCTGGTCGGATGCGTCGGCCGACGCGCCCCGCTGCCCCGGCTCGGGGGAGCCCGGGACGCCCGCGCGCGAGCTCGCCGACGGGTACCCGGGAGGCCGCGCCCTCTGCGACCGCTGCCTGCGGTTCATCGCCCTCGACGGCACCGGCCGGCTCGTCGAGCACGACACCACCGACGCGGCCGAGACGGATGCGGAGATCGCAAGCCGGCGGGAGTGGTTCAACACGATCGGGTGGTGACGCGGCCGGTAGGGTGATCAGGTCCGCCTCCCGGTGCGGGCGCCTCCCTCCCGCTGCCGAAAGGACTGCCGCGCGGTCGTGCGCGGTGGTGCGCGGACGCCGGCGCACGATCCGATGCCTCTCGCCCCCTCCGCGCCTCCCTCCGCCGCGTTCCGCCTCCCGAACGGGCAGGTGCCGGTGCGCGCCGTGCTGAAGCGTCCGCGCCTGTTCGCCACCGAGGTGCTGGCCGGGATGGTGACGACGCTCGCGCTCATCCCCGAGGTGATCTCGTTCTCCCTCATCTCGGGAGTCGGGCCGGACGTGGCGCTCATCTCGTCCGTCGTGCTCGCGATCGCGATGTCGTTCCTCGGCGGCCGCCCCGCGATGGTGACCGCGGCGGCGGGTTCGGTCGCGCTCGTCCTCGCGCCGATGGTGCAGGCGCACGGCACCGCGTACGTGCTGCCGACGGTGCTGCTGGCGGGCATCATCCAGGTCGTCTTCGGGGCGGCGGGGCTCGCGAAGCTCGTCCGCTACATCCCGCGCTCGGTGATGGTCGGGTTCGTGAACGCGCTCGGCGTGCTGATCTTCGTCGCGCAGCTGTCGCATGTGATCGACGTGCCGTGGCAGGTGTACCCGCTGTTCGCGGCGACCGTGCTGATCGTGCTGTTCCTCCCGCGCCTGACCAAGGCCGTGCCCGCCCCACTGGTCGCGATCGTCGTGGTGACACTCGCGACGTTCGCCCTCGGCCTGCCCGTCCCGACCGTCGCGGACGAGGGGAGCGTCAGCGGCGTGCTGCCCGGCCTGACCCCGTGGACCGTGCCGTTCGACCTCCAGACGCTGCAGATCATCGCCCCCACCGCGCTCGCCGCCGCCCTCGTCGGCCTGCTCGAGTCGCTGCTGACCGCGAAGCTCGTCGACGAGCTGACCGACAGCCGCTCTGCGAAGGGCCGCGAGTCGTGGGGGCTCGGCATCGCGAACATCCTCGCGGGCTTCTGGGGCGGCGTCGCGGGATGCGCCATGATCGGCCAGACCGTCGTCAACGTGCAGATCGGGCGAGCCCGCACCCGTCTCTCCACGCTCGTCGCCGGGCTCTTCCTGCTGCTGCTCGTCGGCGTGCTCTCCCCGGTGATGGCGGCGATCCCGATGGCGGCGCTCGCCGCGGTCATGATGATCGTCGCGCTGCAGACCGTCGACTGGCACAGCGTGCGCCCCTCCACCCTGCGCCGGATGCCCGTGCCCGAGACCCTCGTGATGCTCACGACCGTCGCCGTCACCGTCGCGACCGGCAACCTCGCGATCGGCGTCGGGGTCGGCGTGCTGCTGGCCCTGGTGCTCTTCGCCCGCCGGATCGCGCACGTCGTGCGGGTCTCCCGCGAGGTGTCGGAGGACGGAGCCGTCGCCCACTACCGCGTGCACGGCCCGCTCTTCTTCGCCTCCAGCAACGACCTCGTCGACCAGTTCTCGTACGCAGACGACCCCGCCCGCGTCGTCGTGGACCTCAGCGCCTCCCACGTCTGGGACGCCTCCAGCGTCGCCGCCCTCGACGCCGTCGAGACCAAGTACGCCGCCCACGGAGCAGAGGTGGAGCTCGTGGGGTTGGATGAGCGCAGCGAGGCGTTCCACGGGCGACTGTCTGAACGCGTGGTCCGCGAGACGTGACTTCTTGCGGGTGCGGCGGCCTCCCGACCCGCAAGAAGTCACGGCTCGCGAGCGGTCATAGGTTCGCGCGGTAAGGTCGCGGGTGCGGCCGGAGCAGGCCGCGGGATGGAGGCGCGCACGATGACCGACGCGAATGGGACTCCCGGCGGGGTCGCCCCCGGCTGGTACGCCGACCCGTACGGCGCCGCGCCGCAGCGCTGGTGGGACGGCACGCAGTGGACCGGGCACGTCTCGCAGCCCGCGGTGCCGCAACCGGCAGCCACGCAGCCGCAGTACGCCCAGGTTCCCCAGTACCCGCAGCCGGTGGCCGTGCGCCCCGCCCGCCCCGAGCTGAACCCCGCGACGCCCGTCGGGACCGTGTGGATCTGGCTGGTCGCCCTCCTGCCGCTGCTGACCATCGCGCTGCTTCCGACGCTCCAGGTCCACCTCCCGGCGATCGACCTCAACGACCCCACGCCGACCATCCCCGACCCGCTCGCCCTCATCGGCGGACCCTGGTACTTCGTGCTGATGGGCGTCAGCTGGCTGTCGTACGCCGCGCTGGTGGTCTTCAGCTGGCTCGACTACCGCGAGCTCACGCGCCGCGGCGTCGTCCGTCCGTTCCACTGGGCCTGGTCGTTCCTCAGCCCGCTCGTCTACGTCATCGGCCGCACCGTGATCGTTCGCTCCGTCGCGAACCGCCGCGGCATGGCGCCGATGTGGGGAGCGATCGCCGTCATCGCCGTGTCGTTCATCGTGTCGACGATCTGGACGATCACCCTCACGACCAGCATCTTCGACCAGATCTCCCGGATGGCCTACACCGGAGCCTGAGAGTCCCGTGTCCCAGACGGCCGCCCGCGTCCGTTATGATGGCTGACGTGCGCCTGCTCGCAGGCGCCGAGGAGACGTCGCATAGTTCGGCCTAGTGCACCACCCTGCTAAGGTGGAGTCCCCGTAAGGGGACCGAGGGTTCAAATCCCTCCGTCTCCGCCAGAGGGCCTATCTAAGGTCATCACGAAATTGATCTCAGGTTCGGTTCCAAAAGAGAACGGCTCCGCGTTTGCGGAGCCGTTTCGTCGTTCTTGCTGCTGTTCCTGATGCTCATCGCTTCTCGGAGCACCGATTTCCGGCCGATGAGACCTCGGGTTGACTGTTTTCGGGCAGGCTGGCGCCGACTCGCTGCAGTCGTGGGCGATCTTCGACATCGCGGGCACGACAAGTAGCGCCCCGGGACGGGGCGCGATCAGTCGCGCGATGTGCTTCGCTGAATTGGGAAGAATGTCTGAGTATGGATCCGCAGGACGCGGCGGGCCTAACCCTTAGCGTCTACAACTGGTACCTAGATGAAGACAAGTTTTCGACGAAGACCTACCACGTGCCTCTTTCAGATTTCACGTACACGAATCAGATTTGGAAGAACATGCAGGGTCACTTCACGGCGCTCAATGCCCCAAGCCTCGAACCACACCAAGGCGGTCGGACGGTACGAGCGGATCGGTGCGTGCAGGCACACCGTCCAGCACGGTTGCTCACAACACAAACTACGGTCGCAGACGTTTCTTCTAGCCAACGAAGGTTGGGGCGGATGCGTGACTGCAGTTCGTGAGTATCGGAGGAAAAAGTTGAACCTCATTTCGAGGCTACGCAGTACGCCCGTTGCGGTACGGGTGGCCAGCTTGCTTGTTAGTGCCCGCTTTGCGGTGTCCGTCGTGGCACTGCTCGTTGGTGTTGTAGTCCAGGGAGTGGCGGGTCCGTCCGACTTGAGAGACCCGCGGACCGGACATGTGCCTTCTGTCGCGGTGACCGTCGTCATTCTCATCGTCCAGTTTGCTGGTGTGCTTATTTGGTTGTTGCTTCCGGTGATTCTCCTTGTTCCTGTGAGCCGGGGTTACCGCTGGGGTCGCTGGGTGCTCTCGGGCATAGCCGCCGTGAATCTCTTGTTTTCGCTGTCGAGTGTGCAGACAGCATTGGTGTGGATCCCGTCGACGATGTTGCTCGTGGGGGCCGCGCTACTATGGGCCCCGAGCTCGAGACGGTTTTTCGCCAACGCACCCGAATGAAGAGGGCTCGATCGATTGCGGCGGTTACGCGTCTGACAAGACCTCAAGGCCGTACAGGCCGATGCCCGTAGTTTCTCGCCGTAAACGCCGATCGCTGTAGGGTCCGGGCGCGCGTGCCTTGGCCGGCAAACGGGCGACTAAGCTCCGCGGCCCGGCGGCCTTGGGGGATTTTCTTCCGGGTGTCAGGGGATTCTCGAAATTCGTGCCCGCGCCACACCTGTTACCGGGGGAACCTTAGATAGGCCCGCCATTAAATATGCTGGTCAGGACAGTTTTTTTGGTTCCGTGTGGCCCGTATCCCCATAAACCCCCCTCCACGGTCTGCGCCGTTTCCCCAGTGTTTCATTGGAAAGACGGCGGGCATCAACCCCCACAACTCGATGAGGCCTATTCAACGAGCCTTCGTTGATGGCATCGAGCAGGCGGCGAAGCGCACGTGTGTCGACACCACTTCCACTGTCCTTGGACGAAGGCTGCTCATTCAAACGTGTTCTTTCCGACGAGGCTCGTGGCCGGCAGCGCGGCGGCCGCTCAGCTCAGCCGATCGGGGCGGCTCCGCCCGGCCCGGGAGACCGTGATCGCCGCCGCGCGCGAACTCGCCGGCCGCTGCAGGTCCACCGGTGAATGGTCACGAATGCGGTGCGTGTCCGAGTTGAGAAGCCATGCGTGTCCACCACCTGCACAGGGATCGGTTGTACCACGGTCATGGCCTCTTTCGCGGCGAGAATAGATCCCGCCACCTCCTTCGTGACGGCCACAAGTGCCCCGACGGCGAATGGGCTAACCCAGTCGTCTGGGCTTTGCCGATCGTCCCCCTCAGCTCGGTGCTCGTCCCAGTGACCGCGGGCTAGTCGAGCTATATGGAGGCTCGCCAACTCCACCGTGACACCAGGCAACAACACCGGGTCAGGGGAGCGTTATCCCCTGACCGGCGCTGCGTCAGCTTGCTCAAAATCGGGTGAGGATGGCGTAAAGCACCAGCATCCCGCCGGCCAACAGGGTGAGCCAGATCGACCAGCCGACGTAGCGGTGTTTCCGCCAGGCGATCTCAGCGGTCACCACAATCTGCCGGGACAGCTGGGGAAGGATGTCTTTCTCCTCCAACGCGGCGGCTAGCGCGATCGGGCTCCAGTGCCTGGCGTGCCCGAAGTAGATGAATCCGTCAGGCCACGCGGTGATCGACGACCGCCGCAAAAGGCTGGGCGCGACCCCGACGCTGGCCAGAACGATCGCCGCCGCAAGAAGGACCGCAGCGAGCACGAACGTGTCGATGAGGTACCAGTGGTCGAAGTGGATGAACACCCGATTCGTGGACATCAGCACGCCCGCCAGGGTGAACCGTGTCGTCTGCGGCGCGTGTTAGTCTCACCTGGTTCGTGAACGGGGGCCGGTGTGAGCATCGCGGGGGAGGTGTCCGACTCGGCACTGTGGTTGGAAGCCTCCACAGGAACGGAACGCTCCTTCGCCATCCTCTTCGACCGATACCGGACGCGTGTCTTCCGGAAGGCGTATGCACAGGTACGCAACGTCGCAGACGCCGAAGACGTGGTCGCGCTCGTCTTCCTCGAGGCATGGCGCAACCGAGCCAAAGTTCGCATCGTCGACGGGTCCCTCCTCCCCTGGCTGCTGACCGTGACCAACTACGTCCTGCTCAACCAGAACCGGACCGCTCGGCGGTACAGTCGTCTCCTCGCCGCCATGCCTGCGCCGGAGCAGGAGCCAGACCATGCAGACGAGGTCGTCGAACGTCTCGATCGCGACGCGCAGCTGGTCGCCATCCGCAGCGTGATGGGAAAGCTGAGCACCCAAGAGCAGGCGATCATCGACCTTTGCCTTGTGGAGGAGCTGCCAGTCGCAACTGCGGCAGCTGTTCTGGACATTCCCGTAGGCACGGTGAAATCGAAACTGCACCGCGCCAAGGAGAAGGTCCGCAAGCGGCTTCCAACGGACGTCCCAGCGAACGAGTTCGCTGCTCGACTGGACGGAGCACAAACGTGACCCCGACGTACGATCGCGACGACATGCCCGAGATGACCGAGCGTCGCACCGATGCGATCCGTGACGCCCTCATGACGCAGCTCCGAACCGACGCTGAGCAGCGCCGCCAGCGCATCCGCCGCCGCTTCGCGCTGTGGGGAGGGATAGGAATCCTCGCCATCGGAGGCGTAGCCACCGCGGCCACAGCGGTGGTCTCTGCGCAGCAGGTCACCAACAAAGACGGCGTGTACTGCTTCGCGTCCGCGGAACGCGGCGCCAACGGCCAGTACGACATGTCCGGCGCCACCATGTACGACCCCGAAAGCGGCGGCGGAAGGGTCGAGAACGCGCTCGAGCTCTGCCGAACGATGTGGAGGCAGGGAGTGTTCAACGAAGACCACGACCCGCTCTCTGCGACCGGTGCACCGGGCAAAGTGCCGGGGCAGTTGCAGGTGTGCGTCATGGATGATGGGACAGCAGCCGTGGTTCCGGGGCGACCCGGCGTCTGCCAGGCGGTGGGGCTGGCCCCGGAAAAACCTACCGGCTAGCCGACGGTGCCCGCCGGACGAAAAACCAGCGACTTCGTCCGATCGTTGAACGAAGGAAGGCTCGAGCAGCTCGGCGTGCAGTTATAGCGCTGACCGGCGTACGAGGTCGAGTCATACAACGTCACCCAGCAGGACGAGTACGCCTTCGCGCTGCTGATCGTGCCCTGCCAGTCGGACGAGAGACTCGGGAAGCCATAGGTTGAGCCGGCACACGAGCCTGAGCCGTAGAAGGTGTAGCTGCCACCGCTGTAGTTGTCGTCCTTATACACGGTTCCGATCAGCACCGACGCAGCGGACGAACGAGCGCCAGTATTCGGAGCGAGCAACGCTTCGATGTAGCTGTCGACCTCCTTCTGGCTGTCGAAGCAGGCCGGCGATGGCGGGGCCGCAGCGGACCCGATGGGCTGGATGCGCGTCGCGCAGTATTCGCCGTCATGGGAAGCGCTGAATTCAGCGGTGCCGAGCGGACTCGCGACCAGGATAGCCGCAGCGGACAGGGAGAGAACAAGACGCATGCCTTCACCTCGCGTGACGTGAGGCCGGAGTACCGGCCGAGATGTATCTCCGCGGATGCAGAGACTCACACTCGATATGTCCGTCATTCGCGGTGCGGTTCCCCGATAGTCGTGGCGATGGAACCCCGGAACGTGAGCCGGACATCCCCTTGTATGCGCGGAAAGACGGCGCGATCTGGCAAGAAGAGGGGGAACAGGGATGACACGATCAACGAGCAACCCGACATTGGGGGAAATCAGGTGAGGGGCGTCATCAGGACGGTGACTGGGATCCTCGCCGCCGGCATCGTGGTCGTCGGCGCGGTCGCAGCCGCAGCTCCGGCGACTGCGGACGACTCCGTGGACCAGCGACAGTACAGCTGGTACATCGACAACGGCGTGACGCCCGAAACAGCAAACGCCCTCATCGCGAAGTTCAACAGCGGGACGCTCTTGGATTCCATGAACGGGAGCGAGCCCGTTCGGGTTCAGAGAGCGAACGAGGCTGGGTGGATCGTTACCCGTGCGTGGTTCGAAGATGGATCGCTGTCCGTGTCGAAACTCGAAACGCCCGAGGCGTCACGGGCAAGACCTGCGGGGCAGATCGGCACACGCTCGGTCGGGAACTGCAGCCGGGTTGTAGGCGGCTCGGGCTTCGCCAACTACTACGACTGCGCGGCGTCGGGCTCGAACGGTGTCTACCTCGAAATCGGATTCCGTGCGGACTACACGCGAGTGACGAACGGCACCGGTGTGATCAACCGCGTCGGTTCGCCCTATCAGTACGCGGCCGGCGGTACGGCTTCAACGCCGGTGCTCACCATCACGAAAGCGAGCGGCGCGCCGGCTACCGCACAGGCCGTCAGCCAGTATTCGAGCACTGCGACGTCGTTCACTGCTCGCCTGTACCTGAACGTAAACGGGTCCAGCGCGTGGACTACTCAGAGCTTCTAACGAAGGGCAGAATCAAATGGTAATGCGTAAGACACTTGCTGGCGTCTCGGCGGCGCTGATCGCGGCAACGCTATCCGTCGCGACAATCACTCCGGCCCTCGCTGACACCCCGGAGAGCCAGGACTGGAGCCAGCAGCGTGAGTGGTTCTCCGACTACGGAGTCTCAGCGGCACACCAAAACACGCTGATCGAGACTCTCGACGCGGGGGGAGTCATCGATTCGATGCGATCCGGTGCAGTACCGATCGATGAGAAGGTCATCGAGAGTGCGGAAGCGACGACAACAATCACCACCTTCGCGGACTTCTCGGTCAGCGTTGGCACCGTGCAAAAGCCGACCGAGAACCCCGGCAAAGCGATTCAGCCGCGCGCCATCGCTGGATGCTCCACGTACAGCAGTGGAGGCGCCGTCTCCTACCAGAACTGCCAGATCAGCCAGAGCAATGGCACTGTCACGATGAAGTTCAAAGCCGACTACTCCCGCTGGGCCAGCGGTGCGTCGATCTCGAACTGGCGTGAGGCGAACGCGGTCGTGAACTACGGCAGCGCCACCACTCCCGATTGGTCGTTCATCAGGAGCACTGCCACCGTTACGACCCCGGCTACGGTGACCGCCCACTCGCGGTACACGTCCTACAACGGCGCTGGCAGCGAAGAGCTCTACCTTTCTCTGCGCGTCTCGTCGACGCAGGCGTGGACCACGACCTACTAGACCCCGGCTGGGGCGTCAGGACGGATACGCTCCCGACGCCCCAGCGGCTCAACAGCGCTCGGAGGGAAGATGACCGCACAAAGCAACACCAGCCACGTCGACGCCGCCAGCGTCCTCAGTCTCGTGATGGCCGCCGCCGCCGCCATCAGCTTCGGCTTCCCTCCGATCGCGATCGTGCTCGCCGCTGCGGCCGTGAGCTTTGCGGTCGCGTCGCGGCGGCGTCTGCAGCGAGATCGCGAGCTGCGTGGGGGCCGACTCTCACTCATCGGCTTCATCGTCGGCCTTGCCGTTTTGCTCCTCGAGCTCACTCCGATCGCCATCAACTACGGTCTGGTCTTGGTCGGCGCCGTCGTGCATCGCTAGGGGCACCGCAGCCCGACCGGCGAACCCGAGCGCGTTGCCGCGGGATCCGCCGGGGCCGTGACGACATGCCGGAAGACCACGGAGGCCTCACGTCACGGTCGATAGGCTACCGGCCGTGAGGGTCAGGTTTTCTGCGGTGGCTGCTGGAGCCGCCGGGGGCGCTCTCTTGCTGGCACTAGCGGGCACCCGCCCTCTGTCTTCGCCTATCGAATGACCGTGGGCCCATGCTCCAGTCGCGCACGCATGATCGCGCTCTACGCTTTCGAGTTCCGGTCGCGGCCTCGATGGATTGCGGCCGGTGTGTTGGCCTGTCTGATGCTTGTGGCTGCGGTTGTGATGCTGATCGCGGGAGGCCCGCTTGCGTGGCAGTGGTGTCTCCTCTGGATCGGAGGATGCTTGTGGTCGCTGGTGCCTTTCGGAACTCAGATGATGCGCAATATCCGTGCGGCGGGCCGCAGAGATCGGGTGGGTGACATCCTGGAGAGCGCCTTCGACGATCGCGCGATGTGGATTCGAAACGGTGAGCGTCTGACCCGGCTTCCGTTCGATGAATACTCACTCTCTGGTCGTTCGAAGCGATTCGGGTATCTGGCTGCGAGCGAACGCGGAAGGATGGGCGTTGTTCTTCCCGTCGAGTTGTTCCCGCAATCTCCCGGGGTGAAGTGAGCCGACGGTGTGAACTGGTACCCGAGCTTTCGTGTCGATGAACAGTACGTCTATTGGCCAGCGCCGGAGCGGACGACCATATTCCGTGGCCCGGCGCCCTGGAGGGGATCTTCTTCCGGGGCTCAGGGGATTCTCGAAATCCGTGCCTCGCGCCAGCACTGGTATCTGGGGCACCTTAGATAGGCCCGCCGGAGAAACCCCCGGAATCGCAGTGATTTCGGGGGTTTTCGTCGTTTCGGCCCGGGCGCGGGATCCTGTCGAGGCGGCTACTCCAGGATTCAGACGGAACCGGGAGCTCCGCCCAGAGCGTCGCCGACGGCGGTCTCCCGCGCCTCCGCCAGATCCCGCCGCAGCGCCTCGTTCTGGTCCTCCAGATCGATCACCCGGCCGATGCCGGACAGGTGCAGCCCGTCGGCCTGGAGGTCGGCGATGCGGCGCATCCGTTCGACGTCGTCGGCGCTGTAGCGGCGTGTGCCGCCAGCGGTGCGGGCCGGGGTGAGCAGCCCCTTCTGCTCGTAGAGGCGGAGCGTCGCCGGCGCCAGACCGAGGAGTTCGGCGGCGATGGCCATGCTGTAGACCGGGCGAGCCGCGGGCGGTGTGTTCATCGCAGAAAGTCTGCAGAACAGGGTTGCGTCCTGTCAATGATTGATGTAGAAAATCTATATCAACTGATCCACATCTTGTCGGAGATGGAGGTGATGAGCCGTGACCGTGGCGGACAGTGTTGATCAGGTGTCGGCCGAGTTCGCCGACATCGTCTGCTCCGATCCGGAGTGGGTCGCTGCCGAGTTCGAGCAGATCGTCGCCGGACTGTGGGACGAACCGGTCCCCCCTCGCACTGCGGCATCCGGATCCCGGTCGGCGAGTGGGCCGGCGAGCGGGGATGCGCGTCGAAGCAGCGGGGCATCGAGGTTCCTGTGGCGGGTCGACGTGCTCGCGACCATCCGCTCCCCACCGCGGAAAGCAGTGCGGTAGTGAAGGAGTGAAGCAGTACGCAGTTCGGGCGGCGGGATGCCGCCCCTATCGGAAGGAGAATCTCACCATGTCGATGTCATTCGATCCTTTCAGCCAGCTGGACCGCATCGCCCAGAGCGTGTTCGACACCAGCCGGCAGCCGCGCCTGATGCCGGTGGACCTGTTCCGCGAGGGCGATCGGTACGTGCTGAACGCCGACCTCCCCGGCGTCGACCCGGGCTCGGTCGATATCGATGTCGACGGCCACCTGCTGACCATCCGCGCCCAGCGCTCCGCGGGCAACCGGGAGAACTTCCGGTGGCTCGCCCAGGAGCGCCCGTTCGGCTCGTACCAGCGGCAGTTCACCATCGGTGACGACGTGGATGCGGAGGCCATCAGCGCCAGCTACGACAACGGTGTGCTCAGCGTCGTCATCCCGATCGCGGAGCGTGCCAAGCCGCGTAAGATCCAGGTCGAGTCCGCGGCCGAGAACGGCCGGAAGGCCGTGGCCGCCTGACCATCGCGCGGAGCGCTTCTCAACAGAAATGACGGCGCACCCGGGGCATCCCGGGTGCGCCGTCCGCTGTGCAGCGAAGGGATCACACGCTTGCAAATAAGTATCAATTAAGTCACGCAAACTCCCAGCTTGTGCAAATCATTTGACAAGCGTCGGCGCCGCATGCGAATCTCTACTCCAGCAGCACGGCCTCCACGGCCCGCACGGATAGGACTCCCATGACGACGATGTCGAGCACGACACCGGTGACGGCGCGGCCGACGCGCCGCCGCCGTCCGCGCCGCTCCCTGATCGGCTGGGCCTTCGTCGCACCGTTCACGATCGCGTTCGCCTTCGTGCTCATCGCGCCGCTCGGCTACACCGTCTACCTCAGCCTCTTTCAGCACCGGCTCATCGGGGGCAACACATTCGTCGGCCTGACGAACTACGTCGAGCAGCTCACCAGCCCCGACTTCTGGGATGCGCTCCTGCGGGTGTGCCTCTACCTCGTCGTGTTCGTCCCCGTCATGCTCGGGCTCGCCCTCCTGACCGCGCTGGCCCTGGACTCGGCCCGGCTGCACGCCCCGCGGCTGTTCCGCCTCACGATCTTCCTGCCGCACGCGGTGCCCGGCGTGGTGGCCGCCCTGCTCTGGGGATACATGTACGGCACGCACTTCGGTCTCGTCGGCAACATCGACGACTTCCTCGGGATCACCCTCCCGGACCCGCTGTCGGGCAACCTCGTGCTGCTCTCGATCGGCAACATCATGGTGTGGCTGACGATGGGCTACAACATGCTCGTCTTCTACTCGGCGCTCCGCGTCGTGCCGACGGAGCTGTACGAGGCCGCCGACATCGACGGCGCAGGACCGTGGCGCGTGATCGCGGCGATCAAGCTGCCGGCGATCCGTCCGGCGCTCGTGGTGACGGTGATGTTCTCGACCATCGCGGCCTTCCAGCTCTTCAACGAGCCGAACATCCTCAAGGCTCTGGCGCCCAACGCGATCAGCTCGCACTTCACGCCGAACATGTACGCCTACAACCTCTCCTTCGCCGGCCAGCAATTCAACTCGGCCGCCACCGTGGCGATCGTCATGGGTGTCATCACGATGATCGTCGCCTACGCGATCCAGCGCGTCGGAAACCGAAAGGGCTGAACCATGGCCATCGCCACTCTCCAGCGGCCGTCCGGCACCGAGCCCCGCACCGCCGACGACGGACGCCCGGCCCCGCGCCGGCGCAGCGGGATCAAGCCGCGCAAGTCCTGGCTGCTCACCGCCCTCATGTCGGTGCTGTTCGCGTACAGCATGCTCCCGCTGTTCTGGCTCGTCGTCAGCTCCACCAAGACCCAGGGCGCCCTCGCCTCGAGCTTCGGCCTCTGGTTCTCCGGGCCGTTCGCGTTCTGGGACAACGTGGTCCAGGTGTTCACCTACCAGGACGGCACCTTCGGCCGGTGGGTGCTCAACACCATCCTCTACACCGTGGTCGGCGCGATCGGCTCGACGTTCCTCGCCACGCTCGGCGGCTACGGGCTGGCGAAGTTCGACTTCCCCGGCAAGCGCGTGCTGTTCGCGGTCATCATCGGAGCCGTGGCCGTCCCCGGCTCGGCGCTCGCCGTCCCGACCTTCCTGCTGTTCAGCCAGCTCGGCCTCACCAACACCCCGTGGGCGGTGTTCATCCCGTCGCTGGTCTCGTCGTTCGGGCTGTTCCTGATGTGGAGCTACTCGCGCGAAGCGGTGCCCAACGAGCTCCTCGAGGCGGCACGGATGGACGGCGCGGGGGAGTTCCGCACCTTCTTCACGATCTCGTCCCGGCTCCTCGCCCCCGGTGTCGTGTCGGTGCTGCTGCTCGACGTCGTCGGCACCTGGAACAACTACTTCCTGCCACTCATCATGCTGAGCGACCCGAAGTGGTACCCGCTCACCGTCGGCCTCAATCAGTGGAGCGAGCAGGCCAACACGGCCGGAGGTGAGACGGTCTTCAACCTCGTGATCACCGGCTCCCTGCTCACCATCGTCCCCCTCATCATCGCCTTCCTCTTCCTGCAGCGGTTCTGGCAGTCCGGCCTCGCCGCCGGAAGCGTGAAGGCGTGACACGTCCGGTTCCCCGGCAACCAAGAAAGGTGCACACCCGAATGATCAACCACAGCCGCTGGCGACTCGGTGCGAAGAAGCTCGTCGTCGCCGCCACGGTGGGCCTCGCCGTCACGGCGGGTCTCGCAGGATGCTCCGGCGCCTCCTCCTCCGCCGGCGACACCCCCTCGGCGAGCGTCACCCAGGCGCAGATCGACGCCGCGATGAAGAAGAAGACGACGATCACCATCTGGACCTGGGCCACCACCCTGGGCGGGATCGTCGACGCGTTCGAGAAGAAGTACCCGGACATCACGGTGAACGTGGTGAACGTGGGCACGGGCGCCGCGCACTACCAGAAGCTCGAGAACGCGATCAAGGCCGGCTCCGGCGCCCCCGATCTCGCGACCGTCGAGTACCAGACCATCCCGCAGTTCGCGCTCGAGGGAAGCCTGGTCGACCTGAACACCTTCGGCTACGGGAAGTACAAGGACCTCTTCACGCCGGCCATCTGGAACTCGACCAACGTGAACGGCGGACTCTACGAGCTCCCGCACAACGCCGGCCCGACCGCGATGTTCTACAACAAGTCCGTCTTCGACAAGTACGGTCTCGACGCGCCGACGACGTGGGCGGAGTACGCCGCCGACGCGAAGACGATCCACGAGGCCGACCCGACCGCGTACATCGCCGCCGACACGGGAGACGCGGGAATGGTCTCCAGCATGCTGTGGCAGGCGGGCGCCAAGCCCTTCCAGGTCTCGGGAACGTCCGACGTCTCGATCGACTTCTCCGGCGCCGCCGAGAAGAAGTTCACCGACTTCTATCAGCCGCTTCTGGACGACAAGCTCCTCATGCCGGCCTCCGGCTTCAGCAACGACTGGTACCAGGGCCTCGCCAACGGCAAGATCGCGACCGTCGTCAGCGGTGCGTGGATGGCCGGGTCGCTCAAGTCCAGCGTGCCCACCGGTGCGGGCCAGTGGCGCGTCGCGCCGATGCCGCAGTACGAAGCGGGCAAGACCGCCAGCGCCATGAACGGCGGCGGCGGGTACGCGATGCTCAAGCAGAGCCCGAAGCAGCGTCAGCTGGTCGCGGCCGAGTTCCTGAAGTTCATGGAGACGGACAGCCAGGCCATCCAGCTCTCCATCGCGGCCGGGCAGTTCCCCGCGACGGTCAAGGAGCAGAACTCCAGCGAGTTCCTCGAGGCGAAGAACGACTACTTCGGCGGCCAGCAGATCAACACGATCTTCTCCCAGTCGGCCGCGGACGCCCTCAAGGGCTGGCAGTACCTGCCCTACCAGTCGTACGCGAACTCCGTGTTCAGCGACACCGCCGGGCAGGCCTGGGTCGGCAAGACGACCCTGCAGGACGGCCTGAAGGCCTGGGGCGACAAGCTCGTCACCTACGGCAAGCAGCAGGGCTTCACCGTCAAGTAGAGAACGGGGAGCGGCCGGTGCGGGGGAGCACCGGCCGCTCCTCTGCGTCGCCGTGCCGCATCCCAGCCTCCAGGAGTGTCATGTCCACCTTCACGATCGGCGAGCGCGACTTCCTGCTCGACGGCCAGCCCTTCCGCATCCTCTCGGGCGCCCTGCACTACTTCCGGGTGCACCCGGAGCAGTGGGAGGACCGCATCCTCGCGGCCAAGGAGATGGGCCTCAACACCATCGAGACCTACGTGGCGTGGAACGAGCACGAACCCGAACGGGGCTCGTTCCGCAGCGACGGCGCGCTCGATCTCGGGCGCTTCCTCGACCTCGTCGCCGAGGCCGGGATGCACGCCATCGTCCGTCCCGGTCCGTTCATCTGCGCCGAGTGGGACAACGGCGGGCTCCCCGGCTGGCTGACGCGCGAATGCGGCAGCCGCATCCGCTGCTCCGACCCCCGCTATCTGCGCGCCGTCGGCGAGTACTTCGCGCGGGTGCTCCCGATCGTCGTCCCGCGCCAGGTGGATCGCGGCGGCCCGGTCATCCTGCTGCAGGTCGAGAACGAGTACGGCGCATACGGGGCGGACAAGGAGTACCTGGCCACCCTCGTGAGCTGGATGCGGGCCGGCGGCATCACCGTCCCGCTGACGACGGTCGACCAGCCGGAGGACAGGATGCTCGAGGACGGGCGCATCGACGGCGCCCACCTCACGGCGTCGTTCGGATCGAACGGGATCGAGCGTCTCGGCCGGCTGCGGCGGCACCAACCCGACGGGCCGCTGATGTGCGCGGAGTTCTGGGACGGCTGGTTCGACCGCTGGGGCGGGCGCCACAACACCACCGATGCGACGGCCGCGGCCCGCGAGCTCGAGGAGATCCTCTCGACCGGCGCCTCGGTCAACATCTACATGTTCCACGGCGGCACCAACTTCGGCCTCACGAACGGCGCCAACCACAAGGGCTACTACGAGCCCACCACGACCTCGTACGACTACGACGCCCCGCTCAGCGAGGACGGCGTCGCGACGGCCAAGTACCGCGCGTTCCGTGCCGTGCTCGGGAGGTACGTCCCGCTCCCGGAGCGGACCCGCAACGATCCGGGGGAGGCCCCGGCGTTCACCTCCCCGTTCGACGCCGCTTCCCGGCTGCTGTCGGTCGTGCCGCTCGGAAGCGGCGGCAAACACTCGTCGGCACCGAGCATGGACGAGCTCGGCGTATATCGCGGGCTGGCGCTCTACCGGGCGGAGGCGGCCGCGGGCGTGCTCCGGGTCGGAGAGGTGCGCGACCGTGCCCAGGTGTTCGCGGACGGACGCCCGGTCGGCGTCCTCGAGCGGGAGCACAACGATGTCGCGATCGAACTGCCGGACGGCACCCGGCTGCTCGAGATCCTGGTGGAGGACCAGGGGCGGGTGAACTACGGGCCGCGGATCGGCGAGCCCAAGGGACTGATCGGACCCGTCACGCTGAACGGACGCGAGTTGCGGGGATGGTCCGTGGATCCGATCGACCTCGACCATCCGGACCGCTACCTGGAAGCCGGCCCCGACCATCGCACCGGTGTCGGCGGTCCCATCGTCGCCCGGTCGACGTTCCGCCTCGACGAACCGGCGGACCTGCACCTGGCCACCCGGGACCTGGGCAAGGGATTCGCCTGGGTCAACGGCTGGCCGCTCGGCCGCTTCTGGAGCCGCGGGCCGCAGCACTCCCTGTACGTGCCCGGCCCCGCGACGCGCGCGGGCGAGAACCAGCTCGTCGTTCTCGCGCTCGGCGGCGCCCTCCCGTCGCGTGCGACCTGGCTCGCCCGGCCGGATCGCGGTCCCCTGGAGGCTTGAACGCCCGGCGACCGGATCGCTACTGTGACGGCAAGACGTCGCGTTCGAGGAGGTCGGTTCGATGGAGCAGAAGAGTCTCGACGCCCTTCGCCGCCGTGTGAGCGGTCAGGTTCTGACTCCCGGCGACGACGGGTACGGTTCGGCGGTCGCGACGTGGGACCGGTCGGTGGTGCTCCGCCCCGCAGCGGTGGTGCGCGCCCGGTCCGTGCGCGACATCGTCGCGGCGTCGAGCTGGTCGGCCGATCAGGGGCTGGACCTCGCGATCCTGAACACCGGTCACGGCCTCCTCAGCGATGTGGCGGAGGGCGTCGTGGTCAGCGTCGACGGACTGACGGAGCTGCGGTTGGACCTCGCCGACAGATGTGTGACGGTCGCGCCCGGCGCTCGCTGGTCGCATGTGCAGGCTGCGGTGACACCGCATGGCCTCTCCGGGCTCGCGGGCGGGTCCCTCGGCGTCGGCGTCGCCGGCTACAGCATGGGGGGAGGGCTCTCGCCGATCGGCCGCACGTTCGGGATGGCCGCGGATCGGATCCGCAGGCTGACCGTCCTCGACGCCGAGAGCCGGCCGCTCGAGGTCACTGCGGAACGCGAGCCCGACCTGTACTGGGCGCTGTGCGGGGGAGGCGCGCTCGCGATCGTGACGGAGATCGAGTTCGAGGTGGTGGAGGTGCCGACCCTGTTCGGCGGGGGCGTGTACTTCGCCGGCGAGGAGGCGGCCGCGGTGCTCGCCGCCTATCGCGACTGGCTGCCGTCTCTCGACGACCGCACGTCGACCTCCATCGCCCTCCTGCATCTGCCAACCGCTCCCGCGCTGCCCCCGGAGCTTCGTGGGCAGTTCGTCGTGCACCTGCGGATCGCGCACATCGACCCCGCCGACGACGAGCTCGAAGAGACGGGCCGACGGCTCTTGGGGCCGATGACCGCCGCCGCCACGGTCATCCTCGACTATGCGCGCCCGATGACGCCGGACCTTCTCCCGGACATCCATCGTGACCCGGTCGACCCGACGGCCGCGGCGTACCGGGGTGGTCACCTGGCGGCGATCGACGATGACGCCATCGCGACGATGACCCGCATCGCGACCGCCCCGGAGGGACCCGTCCCGACGCTGCTCGAGCTGCGTCATCTGGGTGGAGCGTACGAGAGCTCCACCGCGGCGCCCAACAGCGCGACGGCGCGTGGTGCGCAGTTCAACCTCTACGTCTCGGCTCCGTACGACACCTCGGATCCTGCGTCGTCCCGGGAGCTGGTGGACGACGCCGTGTCCCGGATCGGGTCGCCCGGTCTCGGAGCCCAGTTCAACTTCTCCGGGCCGGCCCCGCAACCCGGCGCGGTGCTCTCGCTCTGGACCGAGGCGGACGGCGCGAGGCTCCTCGCTGCCCAGAGCCGCCTGGATCCGGACAACCGGCTCGTCACCGGGCGTCCCCTGCGCTGAGCGGCGTCAACCAGGGACACGACGAGGACGCCGAAGGGTTCGAGCAACGGCCGGTCGACGGCGTCGCCCGTGAGCCGATCGATCCCGACCACGTCGACGCGCACGGCGACCGGGCCGTGGTTCACCACGAACGTCAGACCGCCCCGGCGCATCACCTCGACGCCGTCCGGGGTTTCGCGCAGCTCGACGTCCGCGTCGGCGAGCACCGACGTCAGCACCGCACGGATCCCAGCGTCGTCCGGGTCCGTCGCCAGGTACCACGCCGATCCGTCGCCGACCGCGGAGCGGGTGAAGGCGGGGCCGCCGTCCGCAAGGCCGCCGTCGAAGCGGGCGAGGACGTCGGCGTCGCGCGCGTGCAGGACTTCCGACCACTGGCCGGTGGGGCCGTCGATCGCGCCTGTCAGCCGCACGGGATCGGCGGGACCGTGTGGCGCGTACTCCTCGACCCGGACGCCGAGGACGTCGGCCAGGCGCCCCAGGTGTCCGCCGTCGGGCAGAGCAGCATCCTGATCGGTGACGCCGGCCGGAGCAGCGACCAGCAGGGTGCCGCCGTCGCGCACGTAGGCGCCGAGCCGGTCCGCATCCTGCTCTCCGATGACGAAAAGGGCGGGAGCGATCACGACCCGGTAGGCGGAGAGGTCGCCGTCGCGGGCCACGAAGTCCATGGTGACGCCCAGGTCGAGCAGCGCGTGGTGCCAGGCTGCGATGACCTCCGCGTAATCGATGCGGGCGGGCGTCGCCCGCTGCTCGATGCTCCACCACGAGTCCCAGTCGACGATGACCGCGACCTCCGGCCGTTCGACCAGGGTCCCGGCGAGATCGCCGAGCCGGCGCAGCTCGTCGCCGAGCCCGCACACCTCGCGCCAGATCCGCGTGTCGGTGCCGGCGTGCGGCACCATCGCGGAGTGGAACTTCTCCCCGCCCCGGCGCGACTGCCGCCACTGGAAGAACATCACGCCGTCCGCGCCGCGCGCGATCGCCTGATACGACAGGGCGCGCATCTGCCCGGGCCGCTTCGGGGCGTTGAGGTCGCGCCAGTTGACCGCGCTGGTCGACTGCTCCATGAGCAACCAGGGACGGCCGTCGCCGAGCGACCGCATGAGGTCGCGCTGCAGGGCCCCGTCCTTCCACGAGCCGGGATCCGCCGGATCCGGGTACGCGTCGTCGCTCACCACATCCACTTCGCTCGCCCAGGACCAGTAGTCGGCGGGCTTGAACAGGCCCATGAAGTTGGTGGTGATCGGTATACCGGGGGTCGCCTCCCGCAGGACCGCCACCTCCGCCCGGTAACCGTCGAGCAGTGCGTCCGAACCGAACCGGTCGAAGTCGAGCAGCTGCGCCGGGTTGCCGAAGGTGGGGGCGGCCCGTGGTGGGAGGATCTCGTCGAAGGACGCGTAGCGCTGCGACCAGAACGCGGTGCCCCAGCGGGCGTTCAGCTCGTCGATGGAGCCGTAGCGGCGCCGCAGCCACTTGCGGAAGGCCCGCGCCGTCTCGTCGCCGTAGTCGCGCGGGTTGTCGTTGCCGAACTCGTTGCCGACATGCCACGCCACCAGGGCGGGGTGCGAGCCGTAACGCTCGGCGAGGGCGCGGACCAGCCGGACGGCCAGGCGCCGGTAGGTCGCCGAGCTCGGATTGACGTGCTGCCGGCTGCCGGGAGAGAGGACGTGACCCCACTCGTCCACCAGCAGCGTGTCGGGATGGTTCAGCGACAGCCACTGCGGAGGCGTGGCGGTCGCGGTCGCGAGGTCGACGCCGATGCCGGCCGCGTGCAGGCGGTCCAGCACCCGGTCGAGCCACGCGAACTCGAAGCGCCCCTCCTCGGGCTCGAGGAAGGCCCACGAGAAGACGCCGACGGTCGCGACGGTGACGCCCGCCTCCACCATGAGGCGCATGTCCTCGTCCTGGGTCTCCTCCGGCCATTGCTCGGGGTTGTAATCGGCTCC
This sequence comes from Leifsonia naganoensis, assembly GCF_013410615.1. Taxonomy (NCBI): domain Bacteria; kingdom Bacillati; phylum Actinomycetota; class Actinomycetes; order Micrococcales; family Microbacteriaceae; genus Leifsonia; species Leifsonia naganoensis. The sequence continues at coordinate 1,348,176 of NZ_JACCHJ010000001.1, read as the reverse complement.
GTACCAGAAGCGCATGTCTCGTCCTCTCGTGTAATTTATTTTCAGTAGGCGCTTCGCGCCGCACAGTGAGGGAGGCCGTCGTGAGCACCGCAGCAGAGCCCAGCCCGCTCGAGCTCGTCAGGCACGCGCTGCCGACGTTGTCCGGTGCGCGCAAGCGGGTCGCCGAGATCGTCCTGGCCGATCCGTTCGAAGCGGGCCGCAACTCCATCACGTGGCTGGCGTCGCAGGCCGACACGCAGCCCGCGACCGTCACGCGGCTCTCCGTCTCGCTCGGCTACTCCGGCTTCCCCGCCTTCCGTGCAGCGGTGGCGAACGAGACCGGGCGCGAGTCGCAGGCGGGATGGGCGAGCGACATCGGGCCGGACGTCACTCCCACGGACTCGCCCGAACAGGTCATGAACGTGCTCGCCGGGCACGAGTTCCGGGCGCTGCGCAACGCGCTGTCGAACGTGGACCTCGGGCTGCTCTCCGCGGCGGCCGACACGATCGCTGTCGCGAAGCGGGTCGAGATCTTCGGCGAGTGGGGCGACCGCCCTCCGGCCGACGAGCTGTCGATGCGGCTCATGCGTCTCGGGGTGCCCGTCTGGATGCACGAGGGCGCCTACGCCGCGAAGGTCGGCGCGAGCCTCCTCGACGCGAAGGGTGTCGCCATCGCGGTGTCGCGCAACGGCGACAGCGACATCGTGAAGTCGTTCCTGCAGGAGGCCTCGGCCCACGGAGCGACCACGATCGTCATCACCGGCGTCCCGGACGGGCTCGTCACGCGCGACGCCGACCTGGTGCTCTACACCGGCACCGGCGGCGGTCGCACCTGGACGGAGTACTTCGCGGGGCGGGCGAGCGACGACTTCGTCGGTGCCGTGCTCTGGATGCTGGTGGCCCAGCGCCTCAAGGCGTCGTTCGCGCTCCCCGCCTGACCCGGTCACCCGAAGACGCGGACGGCGACGACGCTCGCCCAGGCCGACCCGTTGGTCGCCTCGACGACGATCCGGAGCGCGTCCGTGGACATTCCGCCGAGCGGATGGATGCGACGACGGCGGCGATTACCCTCCACCTCGACGATTGTCACCCACCCGTCGCCGGTCGCGGCCTCGATGCGGTAATCGCGCACGAGCTCGGGGATCACGGGGAACGGCGTGCGGTGGTGGTGGAGGTTCACGAGGTCCTCATCCACTTCGTCGTTGAACACCAGCTCGACGCTTCCCGCGACGACGGGGGCGTCCCAGCGCAGCTCGAGCCGCTCCTCCCGCTGCGGCTCGATGCGGTCGGACGACCACAGGTTGGGGCCGCCGAACGGTCGCGCGTAACCGCCGGCGACCTGGCCGGCACCGTAGGCGTGCGTCGCGGGCGTCGCATCGAAGACGGGGGCGTGCCTGCGCAGCTCCGCCGCCGACCATGCGTTGGACTGCGGCCGGTGCAGGTCGGTCGCGGGCGTTCGGCTGAGCAGGCCGAGCACTCCGGACGGAGCAGGCTCCGGGTTCACGATCACCGAGAGTCCCCGAGCGCGCCGGACGACGACGACCACGTCCTCCGGCGCTGTCGGCGCGTAGCCGAAATCGGCTTCGATCCGGGTGCGGCCCGGCTCGACCTGCAGGGTCCGCCGGTCGACGAACCGCACGGGGATGTGGTTCTCGCCGCCGTCGGTGCTCCAGAGTTCGACGACCACCTCGGTCGGCCCCTCCGCCTGCACCAGCAGGGCGACGCGGTCCAGCCTCGGATCCACGGGGAGGTGGAGGCCGAAGTCGTGCTCGTCGAGGGGGTACGGGGTGGCCGCAGGTGACGCGTCGACGCGCAGCTCGGTGAGGGTGCTCGACGCGGTGATGTCCGCGGTGAGCGCGAGATCGTCCGGCGACGTCCAGGTCACGCCGAGCAGGGAGGCGTCGCTGCGCAGCAGCAACTGCTGCAGCTCGCCCATCCGCTCGGTCGCGACCTGCCGCGGAGTGATCCCCTGCAGTGCCGCGAGCGCCGCGCCGGCGCCCGCAGCCTCCCCCGTGACGGCGCAGGTCGCCATCACACGGGTGGTGCCGAAGGCCACGTGGCTGGCGGAGATGTCGCGCCCGGCCATGAGCAGGTTCCGGGTGTTCCGGGAGTACAGCGAGCGGAAGGGGATGTGGTAGACGCCGGACGTGAACAGGTGTTTGGAGCCGTGGTCGGTGGAGTACATCCCTCCGGGCGGGTGGAGGTCGATGGACCAGCCGCCGAAGCCGATCCGGTCGTCGAACCGTTCCTGGGCCATGATGTCGCGCTGGGTCAGCACGTGATCCCCCACGAACCGGCGGTACTCGCGCTTGCCCGGCACCGAGCCGACCCATTCCAGCGTCAGCGTCTCGGCGTCGAAGAGCCCCGAGTTCTTGATGTGGTCCCAGATCCCGTAGACCACCGCCCACAGCTCGTCGCGGATGCGCTCGTTGTCGTTCACCGCGTCGAGCTCGCCGCCCCACTCGATCCACCAGTAGTCGCAGCCGTTGGCGCGGGTGTCGATCCGGCGGTGGACCAGGATGCTGGTCTCCGCGATGTCCTTCGCGATCGACGGCGGGACGTAGCGCACCGGCTCGCCGACGTCTTTGGTGTAGAAGAACAGGGTGCTGCCGAGCATGTTGTCGTCGGGGACTTCGGGCGCCCATTCCTCGCCGTAGACGCTCGCCGCCTCCCGGCCGGACGCGTACCAGGCGCCGGCGAGCTCGCCGACGAGTCCGTCGCCGCTGGCGTCGATGAACACCGCGCCGGTGAAGGTGAGCCGCCGCTCGGAGCCCTGTTGCCACCCGGTGACGGCGATGATCCGACGGTCGTCGTCGGGGCCGTCGGCGTCGACCTCCGTCACGTCGGTGTTGAGGAAGAGCCTGATGCCGGGCTCGGCGCGCACCGCATCCAGCACGACCTGGTCCCAGAAGTACGGGTTGCCTTCGGGATTGCGGTACTGGTTCTCCAGGAACAGCTCTCCCATGATCCCGGTCTCTCTGGCGTATTTCTGGGCGCCGTGCGCCGTGGCACCGCAGACCCAGACCCGGATCTCGGAGCTCGAGTTGCCGCCGAGGACCGGGCGGTTGTTGATCAGCGCGACCCTCGCGCCTGCCCGAGCGGCGGCGATGGCGGCGGCGACACCGGCGAGCCCGCCTCCGATGACCGTGACGTCCGAAGTGACCGTCTGTTGCTGCATGGTCGCGCTACTCCTTCGTACCGCGGAGGTGTCGATGCTCCCGGTAAATTATTTGTCACTACGCTTGCACAGCTCGCGAGAATGCGCAAATAATGAGCACGCAACAGTTTCCATCAACGGAGAGGGAACCTCGGTGAAACTCAACAGACGTGCTCTGGCGACCACGGTCGCCGCAGTGGTGGCCGCAGTCGTCGCCTCGATCGGGATGGCGGCGCTGCCCGCCCAGGCGGCCGGCCCCACCCCATCCATCGCGAACGACACGGTGTGGAACGATGACGCCGGCAATCCGATCCGGGCTCAGGGAGGCAACGTCCTCCACGTCGGTTCGACGTACTACTGGGTCGGGGTCTCGTTCAAGGACGGCCCGAACAAGAACGTGAACCTGTACAGCTCCACCGACCTCACCACCTGGCACTTCGACAAGACCCTGCTGTCCCAGGGGGTGGGCGTGCCGGGCGACACGGCGGGCGACCTGACGCCCGGAAACTGGCTCGGCCGGCCCCAGCTCGCGCAGAACCCGAACGGCACCTGGGTGCTCGACTTCGAGGTCCCGCATCTCCGGGCCGACGGCGAGCAGCGCAACGCCATCGCGTTCGCCACGAGCCCGACCATCGACGGGACGTACACCTACCTCGGCGCCTCGCTCGTCGACGGGAACACGACCGGCGACCACTCCCTGTTCGTCGACGGTGCGAACGCCTACCTCGTGTACGTCGGTGACAACGGCAGCTCGGACAACTACTGGGAGAGCATCGCCCTGCTGAACCCGAGCTGGACGGCGGTGCAGTCGATCGTCTACAAGGACTACAACAACCCGAGCAACCACCACGAGGCGCCCGCGATCATCAAGATCGGCTCGACCTACCACTGGTTCGCCTCCGGGATGAACTGGTGGGCGGGCACGGCGACCGGTCATCGGACGAGCACGAACCTCACGAGCTGGACGCCGTGGGCGAACGTCGCGACGGTGCCCGCGTCGGGCAACTCGTTCAACACGCAGTTCGAGCAGATCATCCCCGTGATCGGATCGTCGGGGACGTCGTATCTGTACAACGGCGACCGCTACTCGGAGTTCTACAAGGGCCCCGGCGACACGACGGCGCCGGGCGGCATCGGCCGCAACGACTGGTACCCGCTGACCTTCTCCGGCGACACTCCCACCCTGATCGGTGCGACCGACGTGCACGCGAACGCCGCTGCCGGGACGCTCGACTACAACGCCGTGGCGAACGGCCGCTTCGATCAGGATGTCGCCGGCACCGCGATCCCGCAGTGGGCCACGAGCTACACGGCCGGGGCGACCAAGGTCGAGGACACGACCGGCGCCTCGAATCGGCAGCTGACCCAGACCTTCGCGACGTCGTACAGCGCGTGGGCGGTCCAGCAGGTCACGCTGCCCGCAGGCACCTACACTTTCAGTGCCGACGTGAAGAGCAGCGGGGGTCAGTCGTCCGCCTATCTCGTGGTCAAGAACTACGGGGGAGCGGAACGGCACTCCGATCTGTCGACGGCGGTCCCGGGCTGGCAGACCCGGACGTTGACCTTCACGGTCAGCACGGGATCCGCGACGATCGGGATCTGGTCGGCGGGGTCCGGCGGTCAGTGGCTGAACGTCGACGACGTGTCGATCTGGCGCAACTGAGACGACGACGGCGCACCCGGGAATCCCCCGGCTGCGCCGTCGCTGTTTCGAGCCGGCTCGGCTACTGCTGGATGAACGCCAGGATGTCGGGGTTGATGACGTCCGCGTGCGTGGTCAGCATCCCGTGCGGGTAGCCCTCGTAGATCTTGAGCGTGGCGTTCTGGAGGAGCTCGGCCTGCTTGACCGACGCGTCCTTGTAGGGGACGACCTGGTCGTCGTCGCCCTGCGTGACCAGCACCGGGACGGTGATCGCCTTCAGGTCCTCGGTCTGGTCGGTCTCGGAGAACGCCTTGATGCCCTCGTAGTGGGCGAGCGCGCTGCCCGTCATGCCCTGGCGCCACCAGTTGGCGATGACCGGCTCCGACGGCGTGACGCCCGGGCGGTTGAACCCGTAGAACGGGCCGGCGGCGACGGCCTGGAAGAACTCGGCGCGGTTGGCGGCCAGCGCCTCCCGGAACCCGTCGAACACCGAGATCGGGGTCCCCTCGGGGTTGGCGTCGGTCTGCACCATCAGCGGGGGCACGGACGAGACCAGCACGGCCTTGGCGACGCGTCCCTGGGGCTCCCCGTACTTCGCGACGTAACGCGCGACTTGGCCGCCGCCGGTCGAGTGCCCGATGTGGATGGCGTTGCGCAGGTCGAGGTGCTCGACGACGGCGGACGCGTCGCTGGCGTAGTGGTCCATGTCGTGCCCGGTGCCGATCTGGGACGACCGGCCGTGGCCGCGGCGGTCGCTCGCGATCACCCGGTAGCCCTTGCCGAGGAAGTACAGCATCTGGGCATCCCAGTCGTCGGACGACAGCGGCCAGCCGTGGTGGAACATGATGGGCTGCGCGTCCGGGCTGCCCCAGTCCTTGTAGTAGATTTCTGCGCCATCGTCTGTGGTCACAAACGCCATGATCAACCTCCAGGTCGTGTCGAGCCGATCGGTGCGGTTCGACGGTGGGACGTTCTCTGCTGATTTCGGAGAGCGCGTTCACGGTAACCTCCGACGCCGCCTCCGTAGTCCTACTTTTGTCCAGAACGTCGGGCGCGGGAAGGGGCGCCCCGCTCGCTCGCGACCGTCACGCGTTGTCCGGCACGACCACGACCTTCCCGCGCAGCGTCCCCGCCGCGGACTGCTCGTGGATGGAGGCCAGCTCGACGAACGAGACACGCCGCGCGACCTCGATGTGGAGGTCGCCGCTGTCCACGAGCGACGCCAGCTCGGCGAGCTGCTGCGCGTCGCTGCGGACGAAGACGACCGTGCCGCGGACGCCGCGGCCCTCGTCGCTCGGGGCCGGCATCCACGCCGTCGTACTGACGACGATCCCGCCGTCGCGCACGAGGCCGACCAGCGCCTCGAACTCGGCGGGGTCGATCGGGGCGAGGTTGAGCAGCACATCCACTTGCTCGGTCACGGCGTCGAGCAGGGCGGTGGCGGTGTGGTCGATGACCTCGTCCGCGCCCGCGGCGGTGACGGATGCCCGGCTGCGGGGGCTGGCCGTCGCGATCACGTACGCGCCGGCCTTCGCGGCCAGCTCGACCGCGTACCCGCCGACGGTGCCGCCGGCGCCCACGATCAGGATGCGCTGACCCGACCGGAGGCTCCCCTCGTCGAAGAGCGCCTGCCAGGCGGTGAGGCCGACCGACGGGAGGGCGGCGGCATCGGTCAGCGGGATGCTCGAGGGAGCGGCGACGAGCACGTCCGCGGGGGCGATGACGTACTCGGCGGCAGCGCCATCGGCCGTCATCGGGAGGAAGCCGATGACCGCCTCGCCCACGGCGAAGCCGGTGACGTCGCTGCCGAGGGCGTCGACGGTGCCGGCGACGTCGTAGCCGGGGATGTGCGGCAGCGTCACCGGGATGGGGAGGCTGCCGGCGCGAATGCCGTTGTCGGCCGGGTTGAAGCCGGACGCGGCGACGCGGATGCGCACCTCTCCGGTGCCGGGGACGGGCTGCTCGACGTCCTCGATGGTGAGGACGCTCGGGGCGCCGAACTCGTGGAAACGCACTGCCTTCATGGTCTTCTCCTTCTGTCGATCCGGTGACCGGTTCGTGTTTTGCTTCGATGTCGAAGCAACTGAGAGTGACGATAGCAGTGCTTCGATGTCGAAGCAAGTATGATCGGTGCATGACCGACGAATCCGCCCCGCTCGAGCCCGCGCAGCTGAATGCGTACTTCGCGCTGATCGAGGTGAGCAGCCTCCTGCGCCACACGGTCGAGCAGCAGCTGCGGGATGCCGGCGGCCTGAGCTATGTGCAGTTCCAGCTCCTCGCGCGCCTCGGGGATTCGCCCGGCGGCCGCCAGCGCATGACCGACCTGGCGGACGGCGTCGTCTACAGCCGCAGCGGGCTGACGCACCAGGCGGGGCTGCTCGAGAAAGCGGGCCTGGTCACCCGCGCTCCGTCCGTCGAGGACGAGCGCAGTGTGACGGTGACGATCACGGACGGCGGCCGCGCCGTGCTCGCCGCGGTGTTCCCCGGCCACATCGACGTGCTCCGGAAGATGTTCCTCGCACCCCTCACGGACGCTGAGGTCGCCGTACTCGCCGATTCGCTCGGCAAGGTCCGTGACCACATGCGCGCCACGCCTCCCCGATCGGCGGAGGCGCGGAGGCGCGGCGGTCGGGACTCGGGGGGAAGGGGAGCGCGGGCGGGTTCCTAGTCCGCGCCCGCGCTCTGTTCCGCTGGCGACCCGAACGCCGGCGGAAGCGGCCGAACGTCGCAACCCGCGACAGAGGACGACCCGCGTCCACTCTGGGACACCGGAGGCCCCGCGAGCGCGGTGGCGGGCGCAGAATCAGTAGCGACCGTGGTCGACTGCCGTAGTCACGGCCCGCTACGGAGGGCTAGCCGAGCCACTCCAGGTAGAAGCCGCCGACGCCGACCGCCATGAGGATCCCGGCGACGATCCAGAGCCGCACGACGATCGTCACCTCGCGCCAGTTCATGAGCTCGAACGTGTGATGGATGGGCGTCATCAGGAAGAGCCGCTTGCCGTGCGTGGTCTTGAAGTAGGCCCGCTGGAGGATCACCGAGCCGGCCTCGATGACGAAGAGGCCGCCGATCAGGATGAGCAGGAGCTCCGTGTGCGTCTCGATGGCGAGTGCGCAGAGTGCGCCGCCGAGTCCGAGCGCGCCGGTGTCGCCCATGATGATCTTGGCCGGATTGGTGTTCCACCAGAGGAAGCCGACGAGGGCGCCGCAGATCGCGGCGGCGACGATCGCCAGCGAGAGCGGGTCGGCCGTCGAGTAGCACTTCGCGACGTTGTCGGGATGGAGGGATCCATTCGTGCAGGACTGCGTGAACTGCCAGAAGCCGATGAAGATGTAGGCGCCGATCGAGAGGATGGAGGCGCCGGTCGCGAGCCCGTCCAGCCCGTCGGCGAGATTCACGCCGTTGGTCGTCGCCGCGGCCAGCACGTTCACCCAGAGGACGTAGAGCACCAGGCCGACGATCGGCACGCCGGTCGCGATGCGGGCGAGGTCGAGGGCGGGGATGTCGCGGAGCGCGGAGATCGCGGTCGAGGCCGGGGCGACGCCCTCCGCGTTCGGGAGGGAGATCGCGAGCACGGCGAACAGGGTCCCGACGATGAGCTGGCCGGCGACCTTCGACCATCCGCCGAGACCGAGGCTGCGCTGGTTGCGCACCTTCAGATAGTCGTCGACGAACCCGACGCAGGCCATGCCGACGAACATCAGCAGGACGAGCAGCGACGAGGCGGTGATGCCCTCCCCGCCGTTCAGCAGGGCCGCAGCGAAGAACCCGAAGAGCGTCGCCAGGATGAAGACGATCCCGCCCATCGTCGGGGTGCCTCGCTTGACGTGATGCGACTTCGGTCCGTCCTCCCGGATGAACTGACCGAGCTCGAGCTTCCGGAACAGGCGGATGAAGGCCGGAGTGAGCAGCAGCGAGAAAAGGAGCGCCAGACTGCCGGCCGTAAGAAGAGTCCCCACGCTATGTATCGTGGCAGATCAACTTCGGCGGAGGGTTCGGGGGCTTACGCGGCCGTGCGCTCCGCGAGCGGGCGCCGACGCAGCGCGGCGTCGCCGACCTCCGGCCCGCGGTAGACCATGTCCATCGCGCCGATGCTCTCGCCGGGCGGGACGATCGCGTCGATGCGGTCGAGGATCTCGTCCGACAGGGAGACGTCCACGCCCGCGAGGGTGTCCTCCAGCTGCTCCATGGTGCGCGGGCCGGCGATGGCGGAGGTGACGCCCGGGTGCGCGATGACGAAGGCCATCGCGAGGTGGGTCAGCTTCACGCCGGTGTCATCGGAGAGCGCGACCAGCTCCTCCACGGCGGCGAGCCGGCGCTCGTCGCGGAAGTGGCGCATCCCGGTGCGGGTGGAGCGGAAGTTGTCGTTCTCCTGACCCGCGCGGTAGCGGCCGGTCAGGGTGCCGCCGGCGAGCGGGCTGTAGACGAGCGTCCCCATCCCGTAGCGCTGGGCGACGGGGAGGATCTCGCGCTCGATCTCGCGGTCGAGGATGGAGTAGTTGGGCTGCTCGGTGCGGAACCGCTCGAAACCGCGGCGCTCCGACATCCACTGCGCCTCGACGATCTCCGAGCCGCGCATGGACGAGCTGCCGATCGCGCGGACCTTGCCCTGCCGCACGAGGTCGGTCAGTGCCGAGAGCGTCTCGTCGATGTCCGTGTCGGTGTCGGGGCGGTGCAACTGGTAGAGGTCGATGTGGTCGGTCTGGAGGCGGCGCAGCGAACGCTCGACGGCCTCCATGATCCAGCGCCGGGAGGCCCCGCGGTGGTTGATGTCGTCGTCGACCGGGCCCCAGAACTTGGTGGCGAGCACGACATCGTCGCGGCGGCCCTTGAGTGCCTCGCCGACGACCTCCTCGGAGTCGCCGTAGCGGTCGGCGGTGTCGATGAAGTTGATACCGGCGTCGAGCGCGCGGTGGATGATGCGGATGCCGTCGGCGCGGTCGGGGTTGCCGAGCGACCCCAGCATCATGGCGCCGAGGGCGTAGGGGGTGACCTTGATGCCGGTGCGGCCGAGGGTTCGATACTGCATGCTGTCTGCTCCAGAACGGATCGGGATCGCGGCACCGGGAAGGTCGGGGTGTCGTATGATCGGTGAATCGGAACAATGCTCCGGTTGGAGGACCACTCTAACCGGAACAACGTTCCGTTTACAAGACGACGATACCCGGGATGCGTCCCGCACGCCAGAGGGAGCCCGCATGACCGACTCCGCCGTCCGCCCCCGGCGGGCCGATGCACGGCAGAACGTCGCGTCCCTCGTGGAGGCGGCGAAAGCGGTCTTCGCCGAATCCGGCGTCGACGCACCAGTGCGCGCGATCGCCGAGCGGGCCGGCGTCGGGGTCGGGACGCTGTACCGCCACTTCCCGCTGCGCTCCGACCTGATCTCGGCGGTGTTCCGCCGCGAGATCGACGCGTGCGTCGAGGCGGCGCCCGAGATCGAGGCGGAGTACCCGCCGGGCGAGGCCCTGGATCGCTGGGTCATGCGGTACACACAGTTCGTGGCGACGAAGCTCGGTCTCGCCTCCGCCCTCCACTCGGGCGACCCCGCGTACGAACCGCTCGCGGAGTACTTCGCCACCCACCTCGCGCCGACGCTCGAGCGGCTGCTCGCGGCGGCGACCGCCTCCGGCGACGTCGTGCAGGAGGTCGACCCGTACGAATTGCTGGGCGCGGTCGCCAACCTGTGCCACGGGGGAGGCCCGGCAGGCACCGCGACCTCGCCGCGCGCGGAACGGATGGTGCGGCTGCTGCTCGCGGGGCTGCGGGCGGGCTAAAGCGACGCCACCCCAGCGTGGTCAGAAACCCGTAGTGAGCTTCAGCCGGCTTACTTATTCGGTGTCGCGTGATCACCTATCGGCGCGCATCATGCGCGGACATTCGGGGTGTTGAGCACCAAACTCGTGGAGGCGAACTACCAGTGCTCACAGGGCCGTCTGGTCCAGGACTCGCTAGCGGCCACAATAGGCATTGTGACCGACAGCACCGCCACGACCCGCCCTCGCCGCGCCACTCGCAAGTCTGGGTGGAAGTCGCTGTTGCGGGATGTCGTCGTCATCTTCGTCGTCGCGGTCCTCGTCTCGTTCCTGATCAAGACGTTCGTCGCGCGCTCCTTCTACATCCCCTCCGGGTCGATGGAGAACACCCTCCAGATCAACGACCGGATCATCGTCAACGAGCTCCAGCCGCGCGTTTTTCCGCTGCAGCGCGGCGACGTGGTCGTGTTCAAGGATCCGGGCGGCTGGCTGCCCGCGCCCGCCCCGGACAACAGCAACGCGCTCCAGAAGGGCGTCGGCGCGGTGCTCGACTTCGTCGGACTCGGCGCCTCCGACAGTGACCAGCACCTCGTGAAGCGCCTCATCGGCCTCCCCGGTGACAAGATCAGCTGCTGCAACGCGCTCGGTCAGATGACGGTCAACGGCGTGCCGCTGAAGGAGCCGTACGTGCTCCTTCCCGCCGGCGTGCAGCAGGTCTCGGGCAAGCCGTTCGAGGTGACCGTGCCCGCCGGCAGGGTCTGGGTGATGGGCGACAACCGGTACAACTCGGCCGACTCCCGCTACCACATGGACGACCCAGGTCGTGGCACCGTGCCTATGGCGGATGTCGTCGGCAAAGCCTTCGTGGTCAGCTGGCCGCTGAGCCACTGGTCGTGGCTCAGCGACTATCCCAAGACCTTTGCCGGCGTGAGCGACCGCGAGTAGACGCGGGGGGACTGCGCCGCTTCACGTCTGCTCGAATGGCGGGCTAGTAGTCCTCGCGGCGCTCCGCGGCGACCCGGAGCTCGCTCTCGGCCCGCGCCCATTCCTCCAGCACGAGCGCGAGCTGGCGCTGCAGCCATTCGGCCTCGAACTCCGCCTCGGCGGCGAGCTCGCTCAGCCGCTGCCGGCGCTCGTCGGCGGTTCCCGTCAGATCGTCCATGGTGTCCGTCCGCCTTTCCGTGTCGCTGCCGACGTTAGTCGCGGGTGACGGGGAGGGGATAGGACGACTGTCGAATCACGGGGGCGGTGCGTACGACTCGACCGCCGGTAGTATCCGAACGCAGGGTACTATTTCAAAATTGAAACACTTCCGGATGGGAGCTTCTCGTGGTCACGCGCGCGACAGTGCTGGGCGAGTACCTGCGCGCACGACGGGGGCTCGTCGCCCCGGAGGATGTCGGCATCCCGGTGGATCCCGGACGGAAAGTGACCGGTCTCAGACGGAGTGAGGTCGCCGAGCTCGCCGGGGTCAGCGAGAACTACTACCTGCGGTTGGAGCAGGGCCGCGACCAGCGACCGTCGGAGCAGGTGCTCGGCGCTCTGGCCCGCGCACTCCGGCTCGACCACTACGCCACCGAATACGTCTTCCGGATCGCCTACGGCGAGCTCTCCGACCAGGACTCACCCGACACCCCGGACGACAGCCTGCTCGAGCTCCTCAACCACTGGCGCCAGAACCCGGCGTACATCACGGACGGCAACCACGACATCGTCGCCTCCAACGCCCTGGCCGGAAAGGTCGGCCGCGGGTTCCTCGACGTCGGGCGGAACAACGTCGTCGCGTTCTTCAGCGACCACACGCAGGAGGTGGCCATCGAGTGGGAGGAGTCGGCCGCGCATCTCGTCGCCGCCCTCCGCTTCCACAGCGACCCGCTCAGCCCCCGACGGCAGCAGATCGTCGACGAGCTCTCGGCCACGAGCCCGGTCTTCGCTCGGCTCTGGCCGCGCCACGATGCCTGGCCGCTCGCCGACGGGATCGCCCGGCACTCCGTCGACGGCTTCGGACTCGTCGACCTGCGCTACCAGAACCTCGCGATCCCCGGCCGACCCGGTCACGTGCTGACGACGATCTTCGCCGAGCCGAACACGCCGGGGGTGGCCGTCCTGGCCTATCTCGCGGTTTAATGGAATTTCTATTCCAGAATGACGATTCGAGAGGATCCCCATGGTCGCATCACCCGATGGGCGCCGGCGACCGCGAGTGGGCATCCTCGTCTTCGACGGGGTGAAGATGCTCGACTTCGTCGGGCCGGCCGAAGTCTTCCACGAGGCCTCCCAGCGGAGCGAGGGATACGACATCGTCCTCATCTCCGCATCGGGGGATGACATCACCTCGTCGATGGGGGTGCGGGTCGGCGTGCAGGCGTCGGTCGACGACGTCGGCGAGCTGGACACCCTGATCGTGCCCGGTTCCGAAGGGGCGCCCTCCGTCTTCACCGAGGAGGTGCTCAGCGCCGTGGCCGCTCTCGCCGGCCGCTCGCGCCGCGTCGCCTCCATCTGCACGGCCGCGTTCGCGCTCGCCGCGACCGGGCTCCTCGACGGCCGGACCACCACCACGCACTGGAAGTTCGCGCCGACCCTCCAGGTCGCCTTCCCGAAGGTGACCGTCGAGCCCGACGCGATCTTCGTCCACGACGGCCGGTTCCACAGCTCGGCCGGGGTGGCGGCCGGTATCGACCTCGCCCTGGCGCTCCTCGAACAGGACTACGGCGCCGACGTCGCGCGGAGTGTCGCGCAGCTCCTGCTGGTCTACATGAAGCGCTCCGGATCGCAGTCGCAGTTCTCGGCCTCTCTCAAGGGGCCGCCTGCCCGATCACCCATAGCGCGTTCGGTCACCGAGTTCGTGCACGCGGACCCGACTCGGTCGTTCGCCGTGCGCGACCTCGCCTCCCACGTGAACATCAGCCCGCGCCACCTCACCCGGATCATGCGCGAGGAGCTCGACGCGACGCCGATCGAGTACGTCAGCGCGATCCGGCTCGACCTGGCCGTGAGCCATCTCGAGTCCGGCACGACCGTCGCCGAAGCGTCCGCCGCGACCGGCTACAGCTCCCCGGTCTCGTTCCGGCGGGCGTTCGTCGCACGGTTCGGGATCACGCCGTCCGAGTACCAGCGCCGGTTCCAGACCAGCAGGTCGACCGTCGAGCCGTCGGCATCCGAAGGTGTGGATGCGGGGGTCACCTTCGGGCCGCGCTGACCACGTAGGTTCGAAGCATGAGCGCCAGGGAAGGCACCCCCGAGCAGAACGCCGGCCCGGATCGGCTCCTCGCGTTCCGCGACACCGTGCCGGCCATCCTCTACGACCGCCGGCTGCAGGTGCTCGACGCCACGCCGCTGGCCCGGGCGCTGTCCCCGGCCTTCGCGCCGGGAGTGAACCTGGCGCGATTCGCCTTCCTCTCGCCCGAGCGCAACGCGGAGCATCCGCGCTGGCGGGAGATGTCGGGCGTGGTCGCGGGGCTGCTGCGCGACTCCCTCGACCAGCACGACGAGGATCGCGCGTCGCAGCGGATCGTCGGCGAGCTGTCGGCCAAGTCGCGCGAGTTCTCCGAGATCTGGGCGGCTCCGGAGACGCTCCCGCGCACGTCGGGCTACATCGAGTTCGAGGGCACCGCCGTCGGCACCGTGCGGACGGACTACACCGTTCTGAACGTGCCCGACTACGAGGACAACGCCCTGATGGTGTTCGTCCCGGTCGACGAGGAGGCGCGGATCGCGGTCGCGCGGTTGTCGTCGAGCGACGGTCGCGCCGCGAGGTAGGCGATCGCCTGGGCGGCCGCCGATCCCGGCTCGCCGAAGAACGTCGTGATGAACTGACCGGCGGTCCGCGGGATCTCGAGCGTCTGCCAGCGGAAGTCGATCCAGCCGAGCGGTGGAACGAACGCGCGCTTCACTCCCGAGACCTGCGGTTTCGCGTCGTGCTCGGCCCAGATGGTGCGGAACAGGCGGTAGCGGGCCGACAGCGCGCCCACGATCTCCTGCAGCCGCGGGTCGTCGGGGTCGCCGTAGTAGCGCATGGAGGCCGTCAGCTCGCGGAGGGTCTGCTCCCACAGCTCGACGACCTCCAGTTCCTCCGCGGTCGGGTCGGCGAGCGTCGCGCTCAGGCGGGCGTAGCTCTCGAAGCCGGAGACGAGCATGTTCGTCCCCGGCACGAGGATCCCCGGGGCGATGCCGTCGATCAGGGCGTTCGCCGCGAGGATGTTCTGGTTCGCGTCGGTGACGTACGCCGGGGTATGGTCCCACTGCGCGAGCAGCTGGGCGACCCCGTCGCTGATCCGTCCGTCGTCGGGTGCCCGCCGGATGAAGGGGCGCGGGCGGGCGAGGCGCAGGAGGTACTGACGGCTGTCCTCGTCGAGCAGGAGGGCGCGGGCGAGGGCGGTGAGCACCTGCTCCGACGGGCGCCGGTCGCGACCCTGCTCGATACGCAGGTAGTAGTCGGGGCTCACGCCGGCCAGCTCGGCGACCTCTTCGCGGCGGAGGCCAGGGACCCGGCGGCCGGGCTGGACCACGATGCCGACCTGGTGCGGCTGGACCAGCTCGCGCCGGGCGCGCAGGTACTCGCCCAGTGGTGTGGTGCTTTTCGCGACGCTCATCCGTTCGTCCCTCGAGAGAATTCGGATAGTGATCCCGAATCATTCTCGGCGGCGCGAGCGCTTGGGCATGAGAGCGGATCAGGCCAACTCTGGCGAGGTTTAGGACATCGTCGAGCGTCGGCGCCGCGGAGCGCGGCGCCGCATGATGCTGCCGGCGAGGGTCGTCGCGACGAGCACAACGGCGATGAAGACGAGGAGCACGGTCGTCGGGGGAGCGAAGGAGAGCGAAGCGCCCACGAGAAGGGCCGGGATCGCCAGTCCGGAGTATGCGATGAGGAAGATGAGGGCGAGCGTCTCACCCCTGCGGGCGGGATCGGCGAGCGACATGGTCGTGGAGACGGCGCCCTTGAACAGCAGGCCGACCCCGAGTCCCGCGACGGGGCCCCCGGCGATGAAGACGGCGAGCTGCGGCACGAGGGCGCCGACGGCGACCAGGACGAGTCCGCTGCTGCAGGCCGCGACGGCGAGCCCGAACTGCGTACGGACCGGCAGAGGAGCGAGCAGGAGCTGGCCCGCGGCCGCCGCCGCGAACACCGCGAACGACGTCGCACCGGCGAGGAGGTGGTCCCCGGCCATGAACGTCGACACCAGGAAGGTGGGTGCGAGCGAGGTGAACAGCCCCAGGACGGCGAAGCCGGAGAACGCGCCGAAGGCCGCGACCAGGAAGGGTGCACGCGCACCCGCCGGCACGGAGAGCCGCTGCGGCCGGTAGCGCGGGGCGGTCTCGGGCACGTCGACCGTCTCCGGGACCAGCAGCAGGGCGAGCGCGGCGACGAGCAGGATGACCAGGAACACCAGGTGCGGGAACATCAGCGGCGCGGGCAGGAAGTCGGCGAAGACGCCGCCGATGAGGGGGCCGAGCGACAGACCGCCGAGATTCGCTGCGCCGGAGACCGATGCTGCGACCACCGCGTTCTCGTCGGGCTTGACCACCGAGCGCAGCTCGCCCAGATGGGCGGTGGCCGTCGCGGTCAGGATTCCGATGCTGACGCCGTTGACGAAGCGTGCGGCGAGCAGTCCAGGCACCTCCGTCCACATCAGGAACATCAGGGCGGAGACGGTCGAGATGAGCACGGCGATCACCAGCACGCGCCGTCGGCCGAGCCAGTCGCTGACGTGACCCGCGAAGTAGAGGGCCACGATGACGCCGACCGCATAGGCGGCGAAGATCGCCGTGATCACGAACGGCGGGAATCCGTCGCGCTGCTGGTAGAGCGGGTACAGGGGAGTGGGGACCGTCGAGTACGCCATCACCAGCAGGAAGGCGACGGCGACGATCCAGAATCCGGCGCCGTGCGCAACGCGCGGCGTGCGCGCGCGGGCGGTGGCGTTGGTCGAGGCGGTCATGAGATGCGGCCGGTGGCCTTCCAGTAGCGCAGGAGCTTGAGGCAGATGTGCAGTGCGCTCCGGCTCATCCCGTCGTCGATGGCGGCGCGCACCGACTCGGGGAGGTTGTCGAGCCGGTAGTACAGCGTCGTGCGGTGGATGTGGAGCCGCTCGCACGCATCCCGCACGCGACCGCAGGTGTCGAGGAAGGTCTCGACCGTCTCCAGCTGGAGGGCGTTGCCCTCCTCCCAGAGCTTCGCCGCGGCCGGGGAGAACGAGCCGACGTGCGAGCCGTCGGCGTCGATCGAGTCGAGCAGCACCCACGCGCCGAGCTGCGCGAAGTCGGCCACGCCTCCCATGTGCGGCAGCCAGGCCACGATCTCGGCGGCGCGTCGTGCCTGCTCCGCCGAGACCGAGAGGTCCTCGTCCCTCCGGTCGAGGCGAGCGGATCCCACTCCGTGCAGGCGCAGCCCGCGGGCGGCGGCCTCCCGCTGCAGGACGACGGCGGTCGGGTCGCCCGCGCCGTCAGCCGGCCGGTCGATCGTGCGGGCCACCCGCCCGACGAAGTACAGGATGTTGTCCCGCTGACCGATGAACGCGAGGTCGACGCCCTTCAGTGCGGACATGTGCCGCCCGAAGGCGAGACGGTCCAGGACGCCGGCGTCCGGGTCGACGGCGACGGCGCGCACGAGCGTCCCCTCACCGCGTTCGATCCATCGCCGCGAGGCCGCGTGCGCGAAGGCTCGCCGCCGCGCGCCCGCGTCGTCCGACAGCAGCCGGAGCATGACCGCCCCGTGCGAGGAGTCCTCCGGCGCGCCCGCCTCCTGCGACAGGATCTGCCGCGCGGCGCCGGCGGCCACGTCGATGACGGAGTACTGCGCCGAGGTGAGTGGCCGGTCCTCCTCCGCAGCGAGCCAGAGCGTGCCCAGCTGGCCGCTCTCGTCGCGGATCGGCACCGCGAGCCGCCGCGGCTGGGCCCGTGCGCCGCTGGTCGCGACCGCCATCGAGTCCGCGCCGTCGATGATCACACTGCGCCCGAGCGTCTGGGCGAGTTCGTCGACGACGTCCTGCAGGTTCATCGAAGGGCCTGTTCCCGATGCGTGTTCATAGTGCCGATCATTGTGGATCCGCGCTTCCAGTTGCCTGGCCCGCTGCCACCCTCCCAGCGGCCGGCGGTCGCCTCCGGACCGCGGAAACGCGCCGCGCCCGGGGTGGATGATCGCGCCCTCGGCCGCCCAAGGTGGTCCCGGCAGACCCCCTTTCGCGGGCGGCCCCTTCGCTATGGTGACGGGCATGACTGTCGAGGGCCCATCGAGCGCCGTCCCCCCGGAGATCCGCGGGATGATCGAGTCGTGGCCGGCGATCCCGGCGTTCGTCCGCGACCGCCATCTGACGGTGCTGGCGGCCAACGATCTGGCGCGATCCCTCTCGCCCGCCTTCCACGACGGCGTCGACCTGGTGCGGGCGACCTTCGTCGACTCCGATGCGATGCGGACCAGCCCGAGCAGGGCGGTGATCGCCGAGCACTTCGCGGGCACATTGCGCGAATCGCTCGCCCGCCACGAGTCCGACGACGCCTTCGAGCGCATCGTGACGGACCTCTCCACGACGAGCAGCGCGTTCGCCGAGGCGTGGGCGAACGGGGGAGGCTCGCGCGACGAGTCGGACGCGTTCGCCTTCCCCAACGATGTCGTCGGACCGCTGACCCTGACCTACCAGCAGCTGAACATCCCGCGCGTTTTCGACCTCACCCTGGTCGTGTGGCGACCGGTGGACGAGAACTCGCGCGTGGCACTCGGCCGCCTCGCGGAGATCGTCGCGGGCGCCGCGGAGGCCTGAGGCACCCGATCGGCCGGCGACGGGAGACTTTGCGACAACCAGAGGGTGCCGCTCCGCCGCGCCCGCGGCTATCGTGGCGGGGCAACCGACGAAGGGAACACCCGCCATGACCGGAACGACGCCCGAGCACCTGAGCGAGCACCACCGCACGACCCTCGAGCAGATCGAGCGCCACCCCACGTCGCACAACCTCGAGTGGCACGCCGTGCTGGCCCTGCTCGAGGAGGCGGCCGACGTGCGGGAGGAGCACGACGGCAAGTACATCGTGAAGCTCGGCGAGGAGCGCCTGGTGCTGACCCGGCCGCGCCACAAGGACGTCGACGAGCAGATGATCGTCGACCTGCGCCACCTCTTCACGAGCGCGGGCTACTTACCGACCGGCAAGTAGCCGTCACACCGGCTGGCGAGCCGGGCGGGCGAAGGGCAGGGACTCGCCCAGCCGCAACCCGTACTGGGCGATGGAGCGGCCGACCGGGAGGCGCTGCAGCTGGTACCGGTCGAGCGCCTCCGGCACCGGCAGCCGGTCGAGCAGGTCCGCGAGGGCGAGCGCGTCACCGGCGGCCTTCGCCGCGCCCATCGCCGTGTGCGGCCGGACCATGACGGCGGCGTCGCCGAGCAGGGCGACCCGTTGCCGCACCATCCGCGGCGGCACGTAGTCGACGATCGCCTGCAGGAAGGGCTCGGGCTCGGCGTCCACCGCGGTGGCGAACTCCGGCGGCAGCTCGGCGTGCGCGTCCGCGCGGAGCCGTTCGCGCGCGGCGTGCGGCAGGTCTCCGGGCGCCAGCGACAGGCTGCCGACGGGCCGCCCGCTCGCCTCCATCAGGTCGGCGAGGTCGACGACCGAGAGCGGCCGGTACCAGACCCAGTTGTACCGCCGCAGCCCCGGCGTCAGCTCGCCACCGGCGCCGGGGACGAGGTACCCGAGCATGTGGGCGCCCGGCCCGGTGTAGAACGCGAACCGGCCCAGGAGGGTGTCCGCCGCGCGCCCGGTGAGTGCCTGCTCGGGGATCAGCCCCCGCCACGTGACGTATCCCACGTAGCGGTTGCCGCGGCCGTCCGGGACCACGGCGTCGCGAGTGACCGAGCCGAGCCCGTCCGCCCCGACGACGACGTCGAAGAAGCGGCGCTCGCCGTCGTGCAGCTGCACCTCGGCGCTGACCTCGGTGGAGCGCACGGCGCGGACGGCGTTGCCGAGCAGATACGACTCGGGCGGGATCTGCCCGAGAAGCACCTCGTAGAGGTGGTCCCAGGAGAGCTGCATCTGCGGGGTGCGGTCGCGCGAGACGACCCTCCCGCCTCGATCGAGCGTGATGCGCTCCTCCGCGACGACGCCGACCGCCGCGGCGTCGGGCCGTCCCACCCGCTCGAGCACAGTGAGCAGCTCCGGCTGCGCCACCAGACCGGCTCCGCGGCGCGCGAGGCCGTGTCGCGACCGCTCCATCACCGTGACGTCGTGACCGCGCCTGGCCAACAGGGCGGCGGCGAACAGGCCGCCGATCGAACCGCCGACGACTCCCACACCTCGTGCTCCGGACATGGGCACGACGCTAGTGAGCGTGCCGCCTCCCGCATTCCTACAACGGACGGAAAGCCTTTCGTCCGTCGGCTCCTAGACTCCGGGCAGGAGGTCGGATGACGGACGCAGCAACGACGACGGGGAACCGTCGGGTGCCCATCGAGGCGCAGAAGGTGGACGCGCCGCTCACCCGCACCGCGGTCTTCCTCGTGCTGACGGTCAGCAGCGCGCTGGGGGCCGTGGATCGCGTGCGCGACGCGCTCGGGGATCTCGCCGGCCTGACGAAGACGGTCGCGTTCCGTGACCTCGGTGC
The DNA here is from genome assembly GCF_013410615.1 of Leifsonia naganoensis. Taxonomy (NCBI): domain Bacteria; kingdom Bacillati; phylum Actinomycetota; class Actinomycetes; order Micrococcales; family Microbacteriaceae; genus Leifsonia; species Leifsonia naganoensis. The sequence continues at coordinate 1,328,059 of NZ_JACCHJ010000001.1, read as the reverse complement.
GAACCTGGCGTGCACTGTCGGGATCGGCGCGGCGGTCTGGCCCGCACTCGCAAGCGACCCGATGCCGCACGAGCTGCGGCCGTTCGCACCGATCCAGGGAGCGAAGCACGTCGCCCCGGCGACACCGGGCGACCTCCTCTTCCACATCCGTGCGGACCGGCAGGATCTCTGCTTCGAGTTCGAGCGGCTCCTGCTCGACAGCCTGGGGGACGCTGTGGCCGTCGTGGACGAGACGGTCGGGTTCCGCTACTTCGACATCCGGGACCTGCTCGGCTTCGTCGACGGCACCGCGAACCCCGTGGGACAGCAGCTGCCCGACTCCACCCTCGTCGGCGACGAGGATGCGGACGCGGCCGGCGGCAGCTACGTCGTCGTGCAGAAGTACGTGCATCCGCTCGACGCGTGGCAGGCGCTCACGACCGAGCAGCAGGAGGCGATCATCGGCCGCACCAAGGCCGACAACGTCGAACTCGACGACGCGGACGCCGGCCAGAAGTCGCACAAGACGCTGGCGACCATCGTCGACGACGAGGGCGTCGAGCACGACATCCTCCGCGACAACATGCCGTTCGGCCGTCCCGGGTCGGGCGAGTTCGGCACGTACTTCATCGGGTACTGCCGCAACCTGTGGGTGATCCAGAGGATGCTGGAGCGGATGTTCATCGGCGACCCGCCGGGCCTGCACGACCGGCTGCTCGACTTCTCCACCGCGGTGACCGGCGGTGTGTTCTTCGTGCCGTCGCTCGGGCGGCTCGACACGCTCGGAAAGGCGAACTCGTGAACCAGGCGGACACCGGGACCTCCACGCTGGGCAACGTCGTGCGGGTGGCCGACGGCCACGCCGTGCTCGACCAGGTCGACCGGATCGACGAACTGCTCGGGCGGGGCGATGTGGAGTCGCTCGTCGGCCTCTTCACGGAGACGTGCGTCGTGCACCACCCCGAGGGCACTGCTCGCGGACGCGACGAACTGCGGCAGCTCGCGGCTCGGGTCCGGACGCTGCCGGACGGTGTCCAGCGCGTCCAGACCAGGAAGTCGGTGCGCGACCTCCCGGACGGTTCGCTGGTCGTCTCGAGCGTGAGCGTCATGGTCGAGCGCGACCGGGACTGGTTGCAGGGCATCCCTTTCGAGGTCTGGCGGGACACGTTCACGGCGGACGCCGCCGGTGGCTGGCTGGTGCGCGAGCGGTGGGTCGAGCGGGCCGACGGCGCTCCGGAGCTGCACGGCCGCGCGGACTAGGAGCGCAGGTGCTCGGGGAGGAGGCCGCCGGTCTGCTCCCCGCGGAGGTGGAGCTGCAGGGCGCCGAGGATGCGGTGGGCCGATTCGACGTCCTCGCGGGACAGCGGAGCGATCGCCGCGTCGACGATCATGTCGTTCTGCGCGCGTGAGACCTCGAACAGCAGCGCCCTGCCCTCGTCGGTGATGCGGGCGAGCACACCGCGTTCGTCGTCCGGGGCGATCGCGCGCTCGACGAGCCCGGCCTTCTCCAGCAGCGACACCTGGTAGGTCAGGCGGCTCGGGCTGCTCACCAGCTTGTTCGCGAGCTCGGCCATCCGCAGCTCGCCGTCGGCGTTCCGGAGGCGGATCAGCACCTCGTACTGCGCATAGCTGATGCCGGTGCGCGCCTTCGTCGCCCGGTCCGCCCGGCGCTCGATGAGCTTGCCGACGTCGAGCAGGCGTTCGAAGAGCGCGAGTTCAACGGAATCGACCCACTCAGCCACGACGTGCGCCTGCATCCATCGTCGAATCCCTTCCGGTTGCGACCGCGACCATGCTAGCCACTAACCTCGACCCATGGCTTCGGGGGGAGGCGCGACGAACGCGGGCGATCGTCGCTGGCGGATCGGGGGCGCCCTCGCGTTGCTCGTCCCCATCGCCGCAGTGGGGTTCCTCATCGCCACCGTCGTGAACGGGCTGCCCGATGCCCCGACGTCCGACGACGCCCGCGGGGAGGCCGCGGCGGTCCTCCGGGAGGTCGACGCGGCAGATCTCGGTGCGCTGCGCACGCGCTTCGCGACCCCCTACCCTCCCGGCGCCGACGAGCTCTATGCGAACTGCCACGTCATCGCACCCGAGGGACGAGGGATCGAGGTCTCCGGCAGCAGGGACTTTCCCGCCTCCTTCGTCATCACGGTCGTCGGCGCCGCGCGCCAGGATCCCGAACGGCACGCCAGCTGCGCATTCAGCCTCGTCAGGAAGGACCGCCACTGGACGATCGGCGTGCGGTGAGGGCTGCCGTCAGAGTCGGCGGATGTGCTGCAAGCCGACCCTGAGGCGGCGCAGCTGAAAGCGCCACGGATCGAGCCGGGGAGTCGTGAGGGGGAGTCCTGCGTGATCCGCGATCCACTCGACCACCTCGTCGGTCGTGCGGTGGTCGGTGTGCACGTGCGTGGCGTAGCGGTCATCGGCGAGGGCGGCGACGCAGCGGTCGATCTGCTGCACGGCCCAGGTCTCGCGGCGCAGCCCGGTGCGGAGGAACGCGATCCGGGTGCTCAATCGGCGACGCAGGGTCTCGGGAGAGGCGAGCAGGGCGTAGTGCCGCACGTCCACGCCCCGCGAGCGCAGACCGCCGACGATCTCATCGAAGTAGTCGTCGCGGACGATGGTCATCGGGACGAGCACCGCACCGGGATGCGTCGCATCGGCTTGCTGCAGCGTGTCGACGACAGCGGAGCGCCACTGGGGGAGGTCCTGGAAGTCGGGGCGTGCCTCGGGCGGCAGAGTGCGCTGCAGGGCGAAGCCGAGTGGTTCCGGGTCGGCGACGTGCGCGCCCGCGAGTCGTCGTCGGAGCTCGAAGGCGGTGTGGGTCTTGCCGGCACCGAAGGCGCCGTTGATCCAGATCAGCACGATCCGAGCCGCCCTGCCGTCAGGCCACGCTCTTGGGGCGGCTCGCGGCCTTCGGGGCCGGGAACACGACGCCGGTCGCATCGAGGCTGCGCAGCACATCGTCGAGCACATCCGCGCGGGAGGCGGTGTGGTCGCCCGCCCACCAGCGTTCGGCGACGATCTCGAAGATCGTGATGGCGCTGCGCGCCGTCATCATCACGAGGAGGTCGTCTGCGGGCAGGCCCATCCGGACACCGAGTTCCTTCTCGAGCTCGCTGCGGGACTGCATGAAGACGTCCCAGAGCCGGGCGCGGGGGACCGGCGAGACGTCGATGACGTGGCGCAGCTCAGCGAAGCGCGGAGTGTCGTCGAACGACTCGATCGTGGCGAGCAGGGTTGCGGCGAGCGCCTCCGGGACGGGTTCTCCGGCGGGCCGGGAGCGGAGGGCTTCACCCAGCTGCAGCGACTCCGTCAGGCGGCCCAGAAGAAGCAGGTCCTTGCTGGGGAAGTAGCGGTAGAGCGTGGAGGGCGCGATCTCGGCGCTCTCGGCGATCTGTTCCATCGTCGTCTCGTCGTAGCCCTGCGACAGGAAGAGCTCCGCGGCGGCGTCCAGGATCTGGCCTCGCGTCCGCGCCGCCTTCTTCTCCCTCAATCCCATGCGCCCAGGATACCGCGGGAATTCGCAGTTGACACCAAATGAAAGGATCTACATACTGAGAGCCACTCCGATTTTGGAGAGACACCCAAACGGCATCACATCACACAGAGGAGTGTGGAATGTCCCGACCGGCCGACATCGACGTCGCCCTGGAAACACCCGGCCCCGCGGCCACACCGTTGCCGCGCCTGATCGCTGCGATTCTCACCTCGAACATGGGCGCCCTGATCGCCCTGCTCACACCCCTGCAGCTCCTGCTCACCCTGCACCTCACCCGCATCGCCGGCCCCGGCGCCGCCGCGGCCTTCGGCGTGGTCACCGGCTTCGGCGCCCTGTTCGCGCTGGTCGCGAATCCGTTGGCCGGCCGGATCAGCGACCGCACGGCCGCCCGGTTCGGCCGTCGCCGCACCTGGATCCTCACCGGCGGCCTCGCAGGGTCGCTGGCGGTCGCCTCCCTCGCCTTCACCACCGAGGTCTGGCAGGTGGCGGTCGTCTGGTGCATCACGCAGACTCTGTTCAACTTCCAGCAGGCCGCGACGAGCGCGCTGCTGGCGGACCAGGTGCCCCCGCTCCGACGGGGCACGGTCTCGGGCTTCGTCGGTCTCGCCGCCGCTGCCGGTCCCCTCCTCGGCCTCACCGCCGTGAGCGCGATCGCCGACCCGGTCGCGCAGTGGGTCGTGCTCGGCGTCATCGCCCTGGTGTTCGCGGTCGTGGCGGTGATCCTGCTCCGTGACCCGCAGCACAAGCGCGAACCCCACCAGGCCGGGCTCAACCTGGTCGAGCTGGCGAAGTCGTTCTGGCTGAACCCGTGGCGGCATCCCGCCTTCGGGTGGGCCTGGGCGGTGCGGTTCCTCATCACCTGCGCCTACGCGAGCGGAACGTACAACGCGTTCTTCCTCATCCAGCGCTTCGGGGTGGCGGAGGCCGACGTCGCCGCGATCGTGCTCGGTCTGTCCTTGCTCTCCGTCGCCCTCCTGGCCGTCACGAGCGTGATCGCTGGACTCGTCTCCGACCGCCTCCGGCGCCAGAAGCCGTTCGTCGTGGCAGCGGGTGTGCTGGCCGCCGCCGGCCTCGCGGGGATGGCGTTCGCGCCGAACATCGGCTTCGTCTTCATCGCCACCGCGGCGATCGGCGTCGGGACGGGCCTGTTCTTCTCGATCGACAGCGCTCTCTGCGTCCGCGTGCTTCCGAGCAGTGAGAACGCGGGCAAGGACTTCGCGATCATCAACATGGCGAACACGCTTCCGCAGTCGTTCGTCCCCTTCATCGCGCCCTTCATGCTCGCGCTCGGCGGCTACACCGCCCTCTACCTCGTGCTCGCGGTGCTGGGCCTGATCGGCGCGGCCTTCGTCCTCCGCCTCCCCGAGCTCGGTCGCGAGGGCGACCCGCGCTGGGCCGTCATCACCCGGGGAGAATCGCGCCCCGCGCCCGAACCGACCGTCGTCTGAACATCCCGCAACTCCGAGGAGCACCATCGAAATGAATACTCTGTCCGTCTCCACCTACAGCGTGCGCGAGCAGCTCGGGCCCGTCGACTTCACCTTCGTCGACCCGTCCGGACGCGACGTGCACATCTCGTTCCCGTTCACCAAGGAGCTCGACCTCTCCGACTTCCCGGCCCGTGCGAAGAGTGCATTCGGGGTCGGTGCGATCGAGACCGTGGCGTTCCAGTTCGCCGGCGTGGACGACCCCGAGCTCGACCGGTTCGCCGCCGCCCTGCGCGCCGAGGACGTGCAGCTGGTGAACGTCGCCATCGACGCCGGCGATCTGCTGGAGGCCGACGCGGCCAAGCGTGCCGCCGACGTCGCCGAGATCGAGCGCTGGATCGACCGGTTCGCCGCGATGGGCTCGACCTTCGTTCGGGTCAATCCCGGATCGCCGATGGCGCAGCACACCGGCGACGACCTCCCGGACCACCTGGTCGAGGCACTCCGCCACCTCGGTGCGTACGCGAACGCGCGCGGTTCGCGCCTGCTCGTCGAGAACCACGGCGGCCCGAGCAGTGACCCGGCGTGGATGAACCGGCTGCTCGACGCGGTCGGGCACGAGCACCTCGGGCTGCTGCTCGACCTCGGCAACTTCGACGCCCTCATGCTCCCCACGATGGCGCTGCTGTTCGGCGGCCCGGACGGCGCGCAGGTCACCCCGGAGCAGGTCTTCGCCGGCCTCGACCTCACCTCCCTCTACGAGGGCATCGAGGCGCTCGCCCCGCGCGCCGAACTCGTACACGTCAAGGCGCACGCCGTCGGCGACGACGGAGCCGTCGGCCCGGTCGACCTCGGCCGGGCGCTCGGGATCCTCGCCGCGCACGGATACAGCGGTCCGCTGACCGTCGAGTACGAGGGGACCGGCGGCGATCCGTGGGCCAAGAGTGCCCGCGTGCTCGAGGTGGCGGCCGCTTCGGCTTCGGAGATCGCCCGATGAGCGCCCGCGACACAGAGACCGTCGACGTCCTCATCGTCGGGTCGGGGCCGGCCGGTTCGACCTACGCTCGCACGATCGGCGACGCGGTCCCCGACGCCCGCATCCTGATGGTGGAGGTCGGACCCGCGGTACCCGGCACGCGCGGCGACCACACCCAGAACCTCGAGGAGGCCGAGCGCCTCGCCGTCCAGCTGCTCACGCAGGGCCCCGACGCGGGTATCGAGCGCGCTGCCGCGCTCTCCGACATCGCGCCCGGGATCGACCCCAGCCTCGAGTTCCGGCAGACGATCCTCCCCGGCCTGTTCTTCGCCGACCCGCGGCCCACGCTCGCCGACGGCGATGTGGGACTGCCCGCCGCGAGCATGTCGAGCGGCGTGGGCGGGATGGGGATCCACTGGGGCACGTCCTGCCCTCGGCCGCACCAGTCGGAGCGGATCCCCTTCCTTGCGGCGGAGGAGCTCGACGGTGCCCTCGCGCACGCGGAGCAGCTTCTCGGGGTGAGCACACCGCCCGGCGGCGGCAGCGGTCTGCTCCGCGCCATGAAGGACGCCATCGCCGCGGAATTCGACGGACCCGGCCTCACCCCGACCACCTACATGCCGACCGCGACCCAGTGGGACGGTGAGAAGCTGCGGTTCTCCGGCACCGGCGTGATCCTCGGCGACCTGGAGGCGATCGTGCCCGGCTTCGAGCTGCGATCGGAGACGCTCGTACGACGGGTGATCGTCGAGGACGGCACCGCGGTCGGCGCCGAACTGGAGGATCGCGTCACCGGCGATCGGACCGAAGTGCGTGCCCGCTACGTCGTCGTCTGCGCCGACGGGCTGCGCACGCCGCAGGTGCTCTTCGCGTCCGGCGTCCGGCCGACGGCCCTCGGGCACCACCTCAACGAGCACTTCCAGATGGCGACGATGGTGGAGCTGAGCGACGAGTTCGAGCCGGCGCGCTACCCGGTGGATGCGGGCTCGATCGGCTCGGTGCTCGTCCCGTTCTCCGACGCCCGGCCCATGCAGGGCGGGATCATCTCGCTGGCGGGCTCCGCTTACAAGCTCCCCGGCATGGACGACGCGGCGACCGCACGGCTCGGCGTGCTCGCCTGGTACGCCGCGAAGGACATCCGGTTCAGGGACGCGGTGGAGTTCAGCGAGACCGAGACCGACTTCTACGGCATGCCGAAGATGACCATCCACTACTCGCGCACCGAGAAGGATCTCGCGACGATCGAGCAGATGCGGCAGAACTCGCTGCGCAGCGCCGGCCGCATCGGCACCCCGCTGGAGCAGCCCGAGCTCGCGGCCGGCGGTTCGTCACTCCACTATCAGGGCACCGTGCGCATGGGTGCCGTGGACGACGGCTCCTCGGTCTGCGACCCGTGGCTGCGGGTGTGGGGCGTTGGCAACCTGTTCGTCGGAGGCAACGGCGTCATCCCCACCGCCACAGCAGCGAACCCGACCCTCACGACGGTCGCCCTCGCCTGGCGTGCGGCGTCGCAGCTCGCACGTGAGCTGCGGGAGGCGTCGGTGGTGGAGGAGGCGCACGCCTGATCGGCAGATGCGGTGAGGGGCCTCGGGCGCGGTGCGCTCGGGGCCTTTCTCTCGCGCGATTCCCCCGCGGGCTTGACCTCAAGCGCTTGAGGTCTGTTCTGATGGACCCATGATCACGTTGGCCATCCAGGAGGTCTCCCGGCAGAGCGGACTCAGCGAGCCCACCCTGCGGTACTACGAGGAGGTCGGCCTGCTCGGGCCGATCGCGCGCGACGAGAGCAGCGGGCACCGGCGCTACCGCGAGAGCGATCTCGACGACGCGCAGGTGCTCGCGTGCCTGCGCGCGATGGGCATCGGCATCGAGGACATGCGCACCTACCAGCTCAACCGGCGCCGGGGGCGTGCGGCGGCGGGGGAGCAGCGGGTCATCCTGCTGCGTCACGCCGACCGGGTGGAGGAGCAGATCGCGACGCTCCGCGTGCACCTCGACTACCTGCGGGTGAAGTCCGCCCTGTGGGACGCCCGTGATCGCGCCGACGCCGCCGCCGAGGCGCGCGCGGACGCCGAACTCCGAACCATCCTGCCCCGACTCGAGGAGACCTTCCGATGACCACCGCACCCACCGCACCCACCATCCTCGTCACCGGCGGCACCGGCTATCTCGCCACCCGACTCATCGCCGACGTGCTCGCCACCGGCGCCGACGTGCGCACCAGCGTCCGCTCGCTCGACCGGGCCGACGAGGTGCGGGAGGCCGTCCGGCGTGCGGGCGTCGACCCCGCGGGCCTGTCGTTCGTCGCCGCATCGCTCACCGCCGACGAAGGATGGAGCGACGCCCTCTCCGGCATCACGGACGTCTACCACGTCGCCTCGCCGATGATCCAGACGGCGGACCCGGACGAGGTCGTCGTCCCGGCCCGCGACGGTGCGCTGCGCGTTCTGCGTGCCGCCCGCGACGCCGGCGCTCGCCGGGTCGTCCTCACCTCGTCGTTCGCCGCCGTCGGGTACTCGCCGAAGCCGGTGCGGGACTACGACGAGTCCGATTGGACCGACCCGGCGACGCCCGGCCTCCCGGCCTACCCGCTGTCGAAGGCGGTGGCCGAGCGTGCCGCCTGGGACTTCGTCGAGCGCGAGGGCGACGGTCTCGAGCTGGTCGTGATCAACCCGACCTGGATCGCCGGCCCCACCCTGACCGCCTCCGCCCGGTCGTCGCTGGCGCTCTTCACCGGCAAGCTCGACGGCACGATGACGGCGGTTCCGCGGCAGCGCTTCGGGATCGCGGACGTGCGCGACGTCTCGGCGGCGCACATCGCGGCGATGGGAACCCCGGATGCGGCGGGCAAGCGCTACCTGGTGCTGGCGGACGGCCCGACGATGACGTTCCTCGACGTCGCGAACGTCCTGCGCGCCGAACTCGGCGACCTCGCCGCCCGCGTTCCGACCGACGAGCTCCCGGGCGACGAACCGGCACCGCTCGTCATCCACAACGACCGCGCGAAGGCCGAACTCGGCCTCCGCCCACGGCCCGCGGTGGAGACGATCGTGGCGACCGCGGAGAGCCTGCGCGATCTCGGGCTGCTGGCGCCGACGTCCTGAGCGCCGACCGGGTGCCGCCTCACTGCAGGCAGAACTCGTTGCCTTCCGGGTCGCGCATCATGATGACGAACTCCTCGTACGGGCCCCAGTTGCCCAGGAGCGTTTTCTCCTCGGTCGCGCCGAGGGCGATGAGGCGGTCGCGTTCGGCCGCCAGCTCCTCCCGCGTCGCCCGGCGGTCGTCGAACGGCGTGATGTCGAGGTGCACGCGGTTGCGCTGCGCTTCTCGTGGCGGTAGCGGGAGAAGTACAGGCGCTGGTGGGCGGGATCCCCGTCCCATGCCTCCGCACGGTCGGCGATGGCTTCGTCGTCGAACCCGGACTCCCGGAGGGCGGCGATCTCCTCGTCGTCCCAACCGGTGAAGGCGGGATAGCCGAGCACCTCGCTCCAGAAGGCGGCGAGGGCGACGGGTTCGTCGGCGTGGAAGGTCACGTTGGCGATGCGCGCGGTCATATCGGGCAGGCTAGTCGCATCACCGCTGCCGGCCCAGTCTTTCGGTCCAGGCGCCTGGGAACGACGGGACGCGTCGGGGGGCCTCGGTAGCATCGAATCGTGCCCACTTTCAATGCTTCTTCACGCTGTAGCGCGGGGACCCCCATCGCCTTCCGGTGGTACGGATTTCCTTCGTGCCCGGTCGGAGACGATATCACCACTGCGGTGGCTGCCTTGATCGCGGCCGTGTCAGGGCAGAACCGCGTATGGAACCCGTGGTCGATGCAGATCACGAAGAGTGAGTTCAAGCGCCGACTGCAGAAGGCCCAGGCGGGCCGCCTCATGCCGGTAGAAGAAGTCAAGGCCGTCGACGTCCGTAATCCGCCGCCCCTTTACGAAATCAGGTGGTCTGGAGTCACCGTGACAGATCGCGAAGAGAACGGATCGCAAAGGCACTGTGAGGTTGAGGTTCGCATGTACCACTCCGAACCAGCTGACGCCCCCTCGCATTTCATCGGCCATCATGCTCATGAGAAGCGGATCGACGTCGAGGACGTGAATGCCGAACAGCAGCGAGAGATCAATACAGCGATCGGTTTTCACAACGCGGGTGCCTCTTCACGATGGGGAATTGCCTGAGTTATCGTTGCGGATATAGAGTTTGATCTATGCACATGGACGCCGAGCGGCTCGAGCACATAGCCGATAGCCTCGTTGATTCCCATGACAAGCTCATGGAAGACCTCGTCGCTATGCGCAAGCGGCACGCGCTTACTCAAGGCACGGTGGCGGAGCGCATGGGGGTGAGTCAGCCGACGGTGGCCGCATTCGAGCGCTACGATGCCAACCCAACCCTCAGTACCTTGCGACGCTACGCGCTTGCTGTCGGTGCCACCATCGAGCACCGAGTGATTGACGAATGTGGCGAAAGTGATGATGCTCGCGCCTTTGCTCGGGTGGTCGATAACGCTGGCTGGGTGATGAGCCAACCGTTCGACTGGGAGTGGTCGTCCGGCCACGTGGTCGGAGCCTCGACCTTTGTCTGATGAGGTCGTCGCAGATGTCGGCCAGCTAGTCGAGCATGCGGGCTTGCTGGGCATCAGCATCGTGAAGATCGCGGCCGAGCGCTTCGATGATGTGCAGCCATCCGAGGATTTTGAGATCGAGCCCCGATATTCGTTGGTGTTCATGCTCCGCGACGATGCGGCTGGATTCAGGGTGCGGATCGAGACCGATATCGAGTTGCCGGTCGGTTCTGTCAGTTGCGCAGTCGCTGCGGAATATGGCTTGGAGGGACTTGTTGTGCGAAAAGGCAGTACTGTCGCCCTTCAAGAATTCGTGAACAACGTTGCTTTGATGCACGTCTTGCCGTTCACCCGGCAGGCGATTGCGGATGTGACGCAGCGCGTGTTCAACGCCCCTCTACTCATGCCGATCATTCAGCGCGGAGCGATCAGCTTCGAGTTGGAAACGCCCGCCACAGTTCCTGACTAGCGTCCTGAGCGCCGTTCGCGGTGGATTGGGCTTCGGCCAAGGTGGGTCGGTTCATCGGCCCGATCTCGTAGCCCGTCCCGCACGGTCAGTCCCGCAGGGTGAGTCCTGCGAACAACGCCCGGATGTGGTCGGCGGCCAGCTCCGGCTGCTCCAGGCCGAGGAAATGGCCGCCCCGTGGCGCGCGCTCGAAGGAGCGCAGGTCGTCGGCCGCCCGCTCGGCGAGCGACCGCGGGAACCCGTCCATCACGGGCTCGCGGCTGAGCAGCACGCCGAGCGGTGCGACGATCGGCGGCCGGGGCGGGTTCTGCTCGTAGTCGAAGTACTGGCGGAAGGAGGTGCCGATGCTGCCGGTCGCCCAGTAGAGCGTCGCGATGGTGAGCAGCGCATCCCGCGGCACCACCCGATCCAGGTCGCCGTCGACCCAGTCGTGCCACTTGTCGGCGATCCAGCCGAGCAGCCCGGCGGGGGAGTCGGCGAGGGCGGCGGCGATGGTGTCGGGCCGGGTGCCCATGATCTCGCTGTATCCGCTGTCGGCAGCGTCGTACTCGTCGAGGGCGGTCAGGTAGGCGCGCTCCTCGTCGGTGCGCGGCTCCTCGTCAGCGGGGAAGGGTGCGTGGATGAGCTGCACGCCGATCAGCTGGTCGGCGTGGTCGACGCCGAGCCAGGTCGCGGCCCCACCGCCGATGTCGCCGCCGAAGGCCGCGTACCGGTCGTAGCCGAGCACGGTCGTCATGAGCTCGTGGAGGTCTCGGGCGATCGCCTGCCGGGTGAGCGGCCCCTCCGGCAGCTCGGAGAACACGAACCCCGGCAGCGAGGGCACGATGACGTCGAAGGCGATGCGCGCATCCGACCCCGAGCCCGCGGGATTGGCCAGGCGCTCGGCGAGCGGCAGGTACTCGGTGTACGCGCTGGGCCAGCCGTGCAGCAGGAGCAGCGGGATGCGGACCTCGGCCGACCCCGCGGCCGGCAGCCGCACGAAGTGGACGCGGTGCCCGCCCACGTCGGCCAGGTACTGGTCGTAGGAGTTGAGGTGCTCCTCCTGTGCCCGCCAGTCGAAGGCGAGCCACGAGTCCACCAGCTCGCGCAGCACCGGCTCGCCCGCGCCGCCGCTCCACGGCCGCGACCCGAGCGGTTCGACGAAGCGCGTGCTCGCGAGCCGCGCGCGCAGGTCGTCGAGCAGTTCGTCGGACAGGTGGATGCGGAACTCGTCGATGCTCACCGGGGCCACGCTACCCTCCGGCACCGACGGCGGAATCCCCTCTTGACGCCCCACTTGTTTTTTGCAAGTATCGGTCTCGACAGCACATCAGAACCCGTCGAAGGAGACCATGATGACCGCGATGTTCGTCAACCTGCCGGTGACCGACCTGGAGCGCGCGAAGGCGTTCTACACGGCGCTCGGCTTCACCATCAACCCGCTCTTCACCGACCACAACGCGGCCTGCGTCGTCGTCGAGGAGGACCACAGCTACTTCATGATCCTCGTGCGCGAGTTCTTCCAGACCTTCACCGACCTGCCCATCGGCGACCCGGCCGCGAACCCCTCCGTCTCGACCGCGATCTTCCTCGACTCCCGCGAGGAGGTCGACAAGGCCGTCGCGGACGGCGTCGCCGCCGGTGGATCCGAGCCGCGCCCCGCCGCCGACTACGGCTTCATGTACCAGCGCCAGCTCGCCGACCCGGACGGCAACCTGCTCGAGTTCGGCTGGATGGACCCGACCGCCGCCCAGCAGGGCCCCGAGGCCGCCGTCGCGAACCAGCAGGCCTGAGGTCCGATGGCCGCACGCGACTACGGGCAGTACTGCGGCGTCACGCGGGCCGTCGAGCTCGTGGGCGAACGCTGGGCGCTGCTCATCATCCGCGACCTGCTCGTCGGGCCGCGCCGCTACGGCGAGCTCGCCGCGGGCCTCCCGCGCATCCCGAGCAACATCCTGGCGGCGCGGCTCAAAGAGCTGCAGGAGGCGGGGATCATCCGCCGGGCGCCGCGCTCGCGCGTGATCGTCTACGAGCTCACGCCGTACGGCCGCGAGCTCGAGCCGGTCGTGCTCGCGCTCGGCGCCTGGGGGTTCAAAGCGATGGGCGACCCGCGGGAGGAGCAGATCGTCACGCCGGACTCCATGACGATGGCGCTCCGCACCGCCTTCCGCCCGCAGATCGCCGCGGAGCTCCCCACGACCGTCTACGGTGCGCATTTCGGCGCCGCCGAGCTGCTCATCCGCGTGGACGGCCCGACCCTCGACGTTGCTCGCGGGGACGGCCCCGCCGACCTGGCGTTCTCCGCCGGTCCTGGCATCCGCCGCCTCATCTCCGGCGAGCTCGCGCCGACCGCCGCGATCGAGGCCGGGGTGGTGGAAGTGCTGCACGGCCGAGGCGACCTGCTCGGCCGGTTCGCGGACACCTTCCACCTCGCCGCCTGACGACTCGACAAACGGAGGGACCGCGCGCGGTCCGCGTCCGTCACACTGGGTGACGGAGGTCGAGATGGAGAAGCGCGGAGAATCGTGGCCGTCCCTGGAGGTGGAGGCCTGGGCCCCCACCCGGGAGACGCTGCACATGTGGCTGCAGATCATCGGGAAGCTGCGGATGGTCGGCTCGCCGTTCCTGAACCACTGGTGGCACGTGACGCTCTCGCTGAGCGCGCGCGGCCTCTCGACCGGCCCGATCCCGCTCGACGGCGTCATCCTCGACATCGAGTTCGATTTCGTCGACCACCGGCTCGTGCTGCGGACGAGCGAGGGAGGCCGGGAGGAGATCGCGCTGCAGCCGATGACGGTGGCCGAGTTCTACCGGCTCGCCTTCGAAGCGCTCGGCCGGCTCGGCGTCGAGCTCGAGATCCATCCGACGCCGAACGAGGTGGACCCGGCGATCCCGTTCCCGACCGACGTCGAGCACCGCTCGTACGAGCCGGAGCAGGTGCACGCGTTCTGGCGGCAGCTCATCCGCGCCGACGGCGTGCTGCGCCGCCTGCGGGCCGAGTTCCGCGGCAAGGCCAGCCCGGTCCATCTCTTCTGGGGCGCGCTCGACATCGCGACGACCCGGTTCTCCGGGCGGCCCGCCCCGCTGCACCCGGGCGGTGTGCCGAACTGCCCCGACCGCGTCATGATCGAGGGCTACTGCGACGAGATCAGCAGCTCGGGCTTCTGGCCCGGGGGCGGCCGCGAGGGCGCGTTCTACTCGTACGCGTATCCCGAGCCGGAGGGATATGCGCAGACGACGGTCCCGGGAGGCGCGTACTACGACCACGCGCTGGGGGAGTTCGTCCTGCCCTACGAGGTGGTGCGGCAGTCGTCGGACCCGACCGCGCTCGCGCTGGAGTTCCTGCGGGTCACGACAGCGGCCGCCGCGCGGCTGGCGGACTGGCCGCAGGAGGGCTGACGGAAGCGCCGCGCCGAGCCGACCGCGTCAGGCCACCCGGACGAGGTCGAACAGCATCGCCTGCTGCGGTGCGAGCGTCGGCAGCGGAACGCCGACGATCCCGAGCACCGAGCCGGGGAGCGTGATGCCCTCCGCCGTCAGCGCCGCGGCGAGCCACTCGGGGTCGGAGCTCTGGTGCCGGCGTGCCGTCCCGAACTCGTCCCGGATGCGCACCGAGTAGCGCGCGGCCGCATCGAGACCGGGGAAACGGACGCGTCCCGACTGGCCGGCGGCCGAGGTCGCGAGCCGCGCCCAGGTGTGGATGGCGCGGCTGCTGTCCTGCGCGACGATGCCGGTGAGCACGGTCGCCTCGTCGGCGAGGTCGGCGTTGACGACGCGGCCGCGGTGGATGAGGTCGCGCAGTTCGCGGTACACCGCACCCCAACGCGCGATGGTCTCCAGTTCGACGTCATCGGCCTCCTGCAGGTCCCACTCGATGCCGGCGTGGGCGGTGAGGGAGACGATCAGCCGGAACGAGAGGTCGGTGCGCCGGGACGTGGTGTGCGAGCGCTCCGCGCCGAGGTGCGAGCCGATGAGCTCCGGCGGCACGAGCATCCGGGTCCAACGCTCGATCTGCAGGCGCTCGACGGGGTCGTTGCAGTCGGAGGCCCAGATGCGGTCCGTGCGGTCGAGGATGCCGAGGTCGACCCGGCCGCCGCCTCCCGAGCAGGTCTCGATCTCGAGCCCGGGGTGCCGCTCGCGCAGCGCGTCGAGCATCCGGTAGAGCGCGCGGGTCTGCTCGTGGACCGCGGGACGGTCGTTGCCCGACCGGCCGCTCACGGCCTCCGACAGGTCGCGGTTGTGGTCCCACTTGATGTAGTCGACGCCGTACTCCTCGACGATCGCGCTGATGCGGTCGAGCACGAGGTCGTAGGCCTGCGTGCGCGTCAGATCGAGCACGTACTGGTCGCGCGCCGTGGCGCCGAGGCCCGCACGCGGTCCGAGCACCCAGTCGGGGTGGAGGCGGGCCAGATCGGAGTCGAGGTTGATCATCTCGGGCTCGAACCAGATCCCGAACTGCATGCCGTGCGAGCGGACCCGGTCGACGAGCGGTGCCAGGCCCTCCGGCCACACCGCGCGGTCGACGAACCAGTCGCCGAGACCGGCGTTCGCCGCCCGTCGGCCGTGGAACCAGCCGTCGTCGAGCACGACGCGCTCCACGCCGACCCGGGCCGCGCGCTCGACCAGCGCGGAGAGCCGGTCGAGGTCGTGGTCGAAGTAGACGGCCTCCCACGAGTTCAGGGTGAGGGGCCGCGGAGTCGCGGGATGCGACGGCCGGGCCCGCAGCCGGCGATGGAGGCGGTCGGCGACGCCGTCGAGACCGTCGCCCGACCAGACGAACAGGGCGGTCGGCGCGTCGTACCGGTCGCCGGGCGCGAGCAGGATCTCGCCCGGGCGCAGAGCCTCCCCGGCGCCGAGGACCGAGGAGAACGCGCCGGCGCCCTCGGGAAGCCTCTCGACGACGTACTCGCTGTCGCCGCTCCAGGCGAGGTGGGTCGCCCAGGCCTCGCCCGTGCCGAACGCCAGGTCGCTCGTGCCGGCGACGACGAGGAAGGGGGAGTCGTGGCCCGGCTTGCCGCGCCGCGTGCGCCGCAGGTGCGTCCCGGAGAAGATCGCACCGCGCTGCGGGGAGCGCTCGCGGCACCACTTGCCGTTGAAGTCGAGGATGTCGACCGCGCGCTCGGGCAGGGGGAGGAGCACGCGCAGGGCGTCCAGCTCGTACGGCGCTGCGGTGGCGGTCGCATCGAGCAGCGCCTCATCGCGGACGACGGAGACGTCGACGGCGAGCACGCCGAACCGGTCGAGGGCGAGCGCCATCGTCGACCGCAGCCCGGTGATCTCGTCCACCAGGTCGATCTCGATCAGGCCGCCGCCGTCGCCGTCCACGCCGTCGACGCGGTGCCGCACCGCCACCGCACGCGGGCGCGGTGTGGTCGCGGAACCGGCGGCGTGACCCTCCTGCGCGGGCGTTCCCGCCCATCCCTCGTACTCGGTCGCCCACAGGCTGAACGCCCGTGGGACGTCCGGAGCGTTGTTGAGCACGGCCGGCGCGCCTGTGACGCGCAGGGCGTCGGCGGCGACCGGGTCGAGGGGGCCGAGATCCGCACCCCAGTGCAGCACCCGGGGCACGGGCCCGGCCGCATCGATGACGAGGGATGCGCCTGCCGCGCGCAGCAGGAGAACGGCGCCGGAGCCGTCGAGCATGGTGGGCTCCTCGGGGAGACGGATTACTTGACAGTGTAAATTAACCACGGCTACGGTGTGTGCGGCAACCCCCTCACGAGAAGCGGTGCAGCACATGGACGACGAGACGCGGGCCCGGACGGCGCTGCTCCGCTCCTCCTCCGACGCGGCCGCGCGCGTGTTCGGAACGATCCTCACCCGCAGCCCGATCAGCCGCATCGAGGTCGCCCGCCGGACGGGACTGTCGCAGGCGGCCGTCACGAAGGCGGTCGCGCCCCTCGTCGCTGCGGGGCTGGTCGACGACTCGCTCGAGGCGACGCCCACCGGCCTCCCGGGCCGCCCGGTCAGCCCGGTCGCCGTGGTGCCAGAGGCCCTCGTCGTCGCCGGGGTGAAGGTGAATGCGGACGAGCTCGTCGGCGTCGTCACCGACCTCACCGACCGCGTCGTCGCCGCCGAGCGGGTGCCGCTGGCATCAGCGGAGCCCGCTGCGGTCATCGACGCGATCGCCGGCCTCTGCGCACACCTGCAGACCGCCATCGGCCGGCTCGGCTCGCGGATGGCCCGCGTCGGCGTCGCCGTCTCGGGCGATGTCGACACCGCGAGCGGCGTGGTGCGCGACTCGGTCCTGATGGGCTGGCGCGACGTCGGGCTCGGCGCCGCGCTCTCCGCACGGCTGTCGCAGGAGGTCCTCGTCGAGAACGACGTGCGCGCCCTCACCATCGGTGAGCACTGGTTCGGCGTCGGGCTCGGGACCGCCTCCTTCGCCATCGTGACGATCGGGCGCGGCATCGGCAGCGGCCTCCACCTCAACGGGGAGGTCGTCGCGGGCGCGTACGGCGTCGCCGGGGAGATCGGCCACCTGCCGCTCGCCGCTCCCGACCGCCTCTGCGCCTGCGGCCGTCGTGGCTGCGTCGAGGCGGTCGCGGCGACCGGCGCGATCGTGGAGGCCGTCTCGGCCGCGCACGGCCGGCCGGTCCCGATCGAGGAGGCGGTCGCCCTTGGCCGCGCGGGCGACCCGGCCGCCGTCGCGGTCTTCGCGGAGGCGGGCCGCGTGATCGGGGCGGCCATCGCGAGCCTCGTCAACCTCGTCGGTCCAGAGCTCGTGATCATCGGCGGCGAGGGTGTCGCCGCCATCGACCTGCTCGAGGGTGCGCTCCGCACCTCCTACGCCGAGCACGCGTTCGGCTCTGCCGGCCGGTGCCGCATCGAGGTGCGCCCGCACACCTTCGAGGACTGGGCGCGCGGCGCCGCGGCCTCCGCGATCCGGTCGCTCCTGGTCTAGGCCGTCACGCCGTGTATGCGGCCAGCGGCGAGAACGGCGGCTGGCTGCCGGGATGCGCGACCGCGGCGGCGCCGACCGCGCACGCCGCGCGCAGGGCCTCCTCGGGCGTCGCGCCCGCGGTGAGCGCCATCGTCAGCGCGGCGCAGAACGCATCGCCGGCGCCGACCGTGTTGACCGGCTGCACGCGCACGGCGGGCACGCGGGCGACCTCGGTCCCCTTCTCGTAGAGGGCGGCGCCCTCGCCCCCGTACGTGACGGCGACCCGCTCGGCCCTCGCGAGCTCGGGCATCAGCGCGTACTCCGACTCGTTGACGATGAACAGGTCGACGCGCTCGATGAGCTCGACGGGGAGGGGGCGGGCCGGGGCCGCGTTCAGGGCGAGGAAGGCACGGGTGCGTGCCGCGAGCTCGAGGACGAGTTCGAGCTCGACCTCCAGCTGGGCGAGGACCACCTCGTCGTCCGCCACCTCGACGCCCGCGAGGGAGACCTCGGCGTTGGCGCCGGGGCAGACGACGATCTGGTTCTCACCGTCGTGGTCGACCGCGATGAGGGCGGTCCCGGTCGCGGCGGCCACCGTCCGCACATCGCCGACGTCGACGCCGGCCTCCCGCAGCTCGTCGAGCATCCACGCGCCGTCCGCGTCGTCGCCCACGGCGCCGACCATACGCACGCGCGCGCCGAGCCGGCTCGCGGCCGCCGCCTGATTGGCGCCTTTGCCGCCCGCGTGGCGCTGGAGGAGCCCCCCGCCGATCGTCTCGCCCGGCGTGGGGAGGCGGTCGGCGATGGCGGTGATGTCGACGTTGATGCTCCCGACGACGACGAGGGGACGGAGGTCGTGCACGGTAGGGCCTTTCGGGTCGGCGTCGGTCAGGAGACCGAGGCGGTGGACTGCATGACCGTGAGCTGGCCAACGTGCGACGACGTGATGCACTTCGCGAGGTAGAGCGGCGTGCCGGCCCGCTCGGCCACCTGCGTCAGCACGAGCACCGAGTCGGCGGGGTCGATCCCGAGCAGCTTGGCGCGCGTCTTGCCCGCGACGCTCGCGGCGATCTGGCAGACCGCGGAGTCGAACTGCGGCCCGCGCCGGGCCGTGAGCGAGGCGAGCAGGGAGGCGGGAAGGGCCGCGGCCTCCTGCAGGTCGGAGGCGATGGCGGGGCTGACATCGCTCAGATACTTGCCGGCCGGGAGGTGCTCCTGCAGGATCGCGATCGGCTCGCCGTCGCGGCGCACGAGCGACTCCCGGAACCACGTGTTCGCCGCGGAGTCGAGCGCGAGCTTGGTCGAGACGAAGTCGGTCGTCTGCTGCAGCTCGAACTCGAGGACCTCGACCTCGACGGGCGCCCCCGACTCGCTGAGCGCGACGTCGAAGGGCTGGAAGAGCTCGAGCCCGGAGCGGGGGATGGCGTCGGCGACGAAGCGCCCGACCCCGCGCCGGGTGCGGATCAGGCCGTCCTCCTCCAGCAGCATCAGGGCCTCGCGCACCGGAGTGCGGCTGATGCCCAGCTGCTCGGCGAGCTCGGTCTCGCGGGGGAGCATGGCGCCCAGCGGGAACACACCGGACCGGATGCCGTCGGCGAGCCGTGAGTACACGGCGACCCGCAGCGGCTGCCCGGCGGGCGTCATCAGTCGCTCGCCCAGGAATTCTTCCGTCGTGATCGTCATCGCCGCTCCTCGCATCGTCCGCCCATTCAAGCACCGGCCGACCGCTGTTTGCAAATGTTGTACCGGAGAGGTATAACTTCCTACTACCTGGCCGGAAGTCCTCCGGCGTCTCTGACATTGGAGTCACATGAGTCACCCGAACCTCTCGACCGCCGCAGCTCCGGCCGCGTCCGCGTCGCCCACTCTCAGAGGCGGCCGCGCGGTCGGCCTCGTCGTCACGCTGGTCCTCGGCGTGCTGTCGTACCAGCTCAACGCGAGCATGCTGTCGCCCGCCCTTCCCGACATGGCGAAGGAGCTGAACGTCGACGTCGGCTCGGTCTCCCAGGTCACCTCGCTGTTCTTCCTCGCGGGCTCGATCGGAGGCGTCGTCCTGTCGCGCTGGAGCGACTTCGTCGGCCGTCGACGGTCGCTCATCATCGTGCTGGCGATCCTCGCGGTCGGCACCCTGCTCTGCATCTTCGCGCCGAACCTGCCGATCCTCCTCGTGGGCCGCGTGCTCCAGGGGGCGTCGAGCGCCGCGTTCCAGCTGGCGTACATCATCCTGAGCGAGTCGCTCAGCGCCAAGATCTTCGGCACCACCCTCGGGATCATCACGGCGGTCAACGGCGGCGTCGGCGGTCTCGACGGCTGGGTCGGCGGTCTGCTGACGGACAACTTCGGCTTCCGCTCGGTGTTCGTCGTGATCTTCGTCTTCGGGATCGTCGCCCTGCTGGCCGTGATCGTCGTCGTGCCACGCGGTGGGCGACCGACGCCGACGGGCACGATGGACTGGTGGGGCGCCGCCGCGCTGTCCGTGGCCCTGATCGGCCTGACCTACTTCGTCTCGAACGGCTCCTCGCTGGGCTGGGTCGCCCCGCTCACGCTCGTGTTCCTCGCCGTCGGGGTGGTCGCCTTCGTGGCGTTCTGGCTGATCGAGAAGCGGCGCACCTCGCCCCTGATCGCGGTCGAGCACCTCCGTTCGCGCCAGGTGTGGCCGGTCATCGTCACGACGGTCCTGACGCTGTCGGGCATCTTCGCGGTGATCAACTTCACCGTCGTGCTGCTGAGCCAGAACGCCGAGATCGGCTTCGGACTCGACGCGGCCACATCGGCGCTGCTCTTCCTCACCCCGGCCGCCCTGATCGGCGTCTTCGCCGCCCCGCTCTCCGGCTGGCTCGCGGGACGCGCGGGCTGGCTCCGCATCCTGCGCATCGGGCTGCTGCTGAGCACGATCGCGCTCATCGTCATCGCGTTCGTCCCGACCAACCAGGGTCTCGTGCTCGCTGCGGTCGCCTTCCTCGGGATCACCTACAACGGCCTCGTGCTGACGACCGTCAACGGCCTGGGCGTGCTGCTCTCGCCCCCGGACGCGCCGGCGGCGCTGCCCGGCCTGAACGGAGCGGCCTTCGGCATCGGCGCCAGCCTCGGCATCGGCATCGTCGCCCCGTTCGCGGCCTCCGGCTCGCTCGGCGGGGTCACGACGGCCCTCTGGATCTCCGTGGTCATCACCGTCCTGGCCCTCATCACCAGCCTGCTCATCCGCCCCCGCGCCGGCCAGCGCATCTGACACCCGAACCACCGAAAGAAGAGCATGAGCACCACCGATCAGCGCCTCCCCGTCTACCTCGACTGCGACACCGGGATCGACGACTCCCTCGCCCTCGCCTACCTGCTCGCCGCGCCCGGCGTCGACCTCGTCGGCGTCGGCACCGTGAGCGGCAACACCAGCGCCTCCCAGGCTGCGAGGAACACCCTCGACCTGCTCGCGCTGGCGGGGCGCGAGGGCGTCCCGGTCGCGCAGGGGGCGGAGGACTGGTCGACTCGGGCGTTCGGCGGCGGCGTGCCGCACATCCACGGCTGGAACGGCGTCGGCGGAGTGGAGCTGCCGCGTGGCGCGGGGGAGGTGGCCGGCGAGTCCGCGACTGACCTCCTCCTCCGGCTCTCGCGCGAGCACGAGGGCGAGCTGCGCCTCGTCACCGTCGGGCCGCTGACCAACATCGCCATCGCGCTCGAGGCCGATCCGGGTCTGGCCCAGCGGGTGAAGGACGTGACGATCATGGGAGGAGCGGCCCTCGTGCCCGGCAACGTATCCGCCGTCGCCGAGGCGAACATCTGGAACGACCCCGAGGCCGCGGGGATCGTGCTCGAGGCCGACTGGGACATCACCCTGGTGCCGCTCGACGTCACCCTGGAGAACACGCTGGACGAGTCCGACCGCGCCCGCCTGCTGGGCTCGGAGGTGCCGCTGGCGGTCGCGCTGGGGCAGATGCTCGACCACTACTTCGACTTCTACGTCGACTTCTACGGGAGCCGCAGCTGCGCCCTCCACGATCCGCTGGCCGCCGCGATCGCCGTGGGCGGCGTGGTCCCGACGGTGGCGCCCGCCGTCGCGGTGGAGGTCGACGAGACCGAGGGCCCGGGACGGGGTCAGACCATCTGCGATCTGCGGGGGCAGCGCCTCGGCCCGGTCGACCAGCCGGGAGCCCGGACGCGTGTGGTGCTCGGCACGGACCGTCCGCTCGGGCCGCACCTGATCGAGCTGCTCACGACCGCATGCTGATCAACCTGCACACCCACCTCGAGGGGCGGGTCCGGCCGAGCACGGCGGCGGCCCTGGCGCCGGCCGCCGGGCTCGACGCCGGGATCGACTGGCAGCGGGCGCTCGAACTCGACGCGCCCTCGGACCTGACGGACTACCTGGCCAAGGTGTCGTCCTCCTATCCCTTCTTCGGGAGCCGCGCCTCCCTCACCCGCATCGCGAGGGAGGCGGTCGAGGACGCGCACGCGGACGGCCAGAGCTATCTCGAGCTGCGCTTCGGGCCCGCGACGCACGTCCGGGACGGCTTCGGCCTGACCGACGTGATCGCCGCCGTGTGCGAGGGGGTGAAGCAGGGGATCGCCATCACCGGGATGCCGGCGGGAGTCGTGGTCGCCGCACTCCGCCTGCACGACGCGGAGATCAACGAGGCCGTCGCGCGGGCCGCCGCACGCTTCGCCGGGGACGGCGTCGTGGGCTTCGACCTGGCCGGTGACGAGGCGCGCTTCCCCGACCTGCACGCCTTCGCGGGGGCGTTCGCCATCGCTCGGGCGGCCGGCCTCGGCCTGACCAGCCACGCGGCGGAGGCTGCTCCCGCGCAGGCGGCGCTCGACGCGATAGAGCTCCTCGGCGTCAGCCGCATCGGGCACGGCGCGCACGTCGCCGACGACGCTGAGGTGCTGGCGCGCATCGTCGACGCCGGCGTGGCGATCGAGGTGTGCCCGACGTCGAACCTCTACACCGGTGCCGTCACCTCGCTTGCCGCGCATCCGGCGGGCCGGTTCCGCGAAGCGGGCGTCGCGGTGGTCCTCGGCGACGACAACCCGCGGCAGACCGGCGCGCCGTTGTCACGCGAGCATGCGCTCCTGGCGGACACGCTCGGTTTCGACGCGACCGCCCTGCGCCGGCTCGCCGACGACAGCATCCGCGTGGGCTTCATGGAGGAGCACGTCCGCTCGGCGCTCGCCGTGCTGCGCGCCGGCTGACGGCGCGGCACGACGGCGACGCACGCGCTACCCGCTGTGCCGCTGCACGAACTCGAGCGCCTCGTCCGCGACCTCCCGCCATCCCGAGTCGATGACGAGCGAGTGCCCGCGGCCCGGCACGACGATCAGCTCGGTGACCCCGGGGTTCTTCTGCTGGATCTTGAACTCGTTCTCGACGACCGCCTGCGGCACCGTGTGGTCGTCGCCGCCGGCGATGAGCAGGAGCGGGCCGCGGTCGTGGTTGTCGGTGATGACCTTGGTCTCGGCGAACGGGTTGAAGTTGGCGGTCGCGGCCTGGAAGATCGGCACGGCGGAGGCGGGCACGTGGAACTTCTCGTAGAGGGCCTTGCCCTCCTCCTCCGAGACCGCGTTGGTCCAGCCGTAGGCGAACTGCTCGTACGTGAGCGTGACGCCGTGCTTCGTGCGGTTGAAGGTCAGGAGCGCGGGCGCACCGGCTTTGAGGGCCGACGGCGGGAGGGCGGTGACGCCCTTGAACTGCGCCGGGTCGATGGCGACGGTGACCGCGTTCTTCGCCTCGCCGGCGAGCTTCTGCGCGATGAGCCCGCCGAAACTGTGCCCGATGACGACCGGCGCCTGATCGAGCGCGTCGATGGCCTCGGCGTAGTGGTCGGTGACCTGCCGCACCATCTTGCCGGCGAAGACGTCCGGATCGGCCTTGGCCTGCTCCACCGTCTCGGGATCGTCGGGCCACCCCGGTGCGATGGTGGCGTATCCCTGGTCTTCGAAGAGGTCGCGCCAGGGCTGCCAGCTGCTGGAGAGCAGCCACAGGCCGTGCACGAACACGACGGGCGTGCGCCCGGAGGTGTTGGCGGCCTCGATCTCGTCGAGTTCCGTGGGGGTGAGGGTCATCGCGCGACTCCGTTCGTCTGTGAGAGTGCTTTCGCGCGAACGGTACCGGGTGCGAGGGGGTCGTGGGGAGGGGGAAACCGCCGGGCCGCCCGTCAGCCGCGATCCAGCCCCGCGAGGATCTCCTCGCGCACCGTCCGCCGGAGGACCTTTCCCACCAGCGATCGCGGCAGTTCGTCGACCTGCACGAACCGCTTGGGGATCTTGTAGGCCGCGAGATGCGCCCGGCAGTAGTCACGCAGGGCTCCGGGGTCCACGGTGATCCCCTCGTTCATGACGACGGCGGCGACCACGTCCTCGCCGCCCGATCCGCGGGGCAGACCGACGACGGCGGCGGCGCTGACGTCCGGGTGGGAGGCGAGGGTCTGCTCCACCTCGCTCGGGCTGACGTTGAAGCCGCCGGTGACGATGAGCTCCTTGATCCGGTCGATGATGGTCACGAACCCGTCCTCCGAGACGGTCACGATGTCGCCGGTCCGCAACCAGCCGCCGTCCAGGAGCGCCGCACGCGTGTCGTCGGGGCGCCGCCAGTAGCCGTGGAAGACCTGCGGTCCGCGGATCAGCAGTTCGCCCGGTTCGCCGGAAGGGACGTCGACGGTCACGTCGGCGGGGTCGACGACGCGGATGTCAGTGCTCGGGAACGGCACGCCGACGGTGCCGGGCCGCCGCGACGGCCCCATCGGGTTGCCGAGGGCGATCGGGGAGGCCTCCGTCATCCCGTAGCCCTCGACGAGGAGGCCGCCGGTCGTCTCCTCCCAGCGGGTCACGGTGGAGACCGGGAGGCTCATCGCGCCCGAGATGGCGTACCGGATCCTGCTGAGGTCCAGCCTCTTCGGCTGGGCCGCGCGGGCCAGCGCGTCGTAGATCGGCGGGACGGCGGGGAGGAAGGTCGGAGGCGACGTCCGCGCGGCCGCGATCACCAGGTCGACGTCGAAGGTCGGGAAGAGCACGACGCGCGCGCCGATGCTGAGAGCGGTGGTGAGACAGAGGGTCAGGCCGTAGGCGTGGAACAGCGGCAGGATGCCGTAGAAGACCTCGCCGCCCTCCCGGAGCCCCGGAACCCAGGCCCTGCCCTGCGCCGCGTTGGCGACGAGGTTGCCGTGGGAGAGGATCGCCCCCTTCGGCGTGCCCGTCGTGCCGCTCGTGTACTGCAGGAGCGCGGCATCCCCGACCCGCGGGCGCGGCGTGCGGCGCGGGAGGGGCCGGTGGGCGACGAGCTGTTCCCAGCGGACCACCCGCTTCGCCGTCGGGGTGGAGGTCATCGCGGCTCGTGCCGTGCGGGCGCGGCGCAGCGGCAGGCGGAGGGCGGCGCGTTTCCCGAACGGCAGGGCGCGCGTGATGTCGACGGAGATCACCCGCTCGGGCGCGGCGTCGGCGGGGAGACCCGCGATCATGTCGGTCGCCTTGTCCCAGACGATGGCGACCTTCGCGCCGTGGTCCTCGAACTGATGCCGGAGCTCGCGTGCCGTGTAGAGCGGGTTGTGCTCGACGACGATCGCGCCCAGCCGGACGACGGCGTAGAAGGCGATCACGTGCTGCGGGCAGTTCGGCAGCACGAGGGCGACCCGATCGCCGGCGGTGACGCCGAGCTTGCGGAGTCCGTTCGCCGCTCGGGCGACCTGATCCCCGAGCTCGCCGTATGTCGTCGTGCGACCGAAGAACTCCAGCGCCCCGCGCCGTCCGAACCGGCGCACGGACGCGTCGAGCGTATCGACGAGCGTGGTCGTGACGGGAGGGATGTCGTGGGGGACCCCCTCGGCGTAGGAGGTGAGCCAGGGGCGGGCTGCCCGGGCGCCGGGTCGATCCGGGGAAGGGGGCGTCATGGCCTCACCGTAGGCCTCCCACCTGGCGATCCCCCGCGTGCGGAGGACGCCCGGGTGGCCGGATCACTCCGGCGGGGTCCGCTCCTGGCGGAGCGCCCCGCGCACGCTCGCGAGCTCCGCGTCGGTGAGGCCGCCGGAGCGCAGGTAACCGGCGGCGTCGCCGTGGTTCGCGTCGACCCAGTCGAGCGCGGCGGTGATCGCCGAGGCCGGGGACTTCGTCGCGAGCGTCTCCAGGCGCGGCACGAGCGGGATGCCGAGCTGCGTGATGAGGCCGGTCAGCGCGTCGGCGAAGGCGCCCGCCAGGTTGGCCTGCGTGAGCTCGTAGTCCGCGACGATCGCGTCGCGATCCGCCCCGGCGATCGAGAGCAGCAGGGCCGCGGCGATGCCGGTGCGGTCCTTGCCGGCGGTGCAGTGGAACAGCACCGCGGGGCGCTCGGTGCCGACGGATTCGGCGACCGCGCGGGCGACCTGGGCGAACTGCGGGGCGCTGCTCTGCAGGATGGCGACGTAGAGCTCCTCCAGGGTCGGGATCTGCTCGACGAGGGCGGCGATCTGCTCCTGGCTTAGGGCGGCGCGGTCGCCGGAGGGGAGGAGCTGCTTCACCAGCTCGTCCATCGCGCCGCCCAGGATGGACAGCTCGACCAGCCGCGTCTCGCCGCCAGCAGGCAGCACGTCCGGGGCGCGCAGGCGTTCGCTGTCGGTGCGGAGATCGATGGCCGTGCCGATCCGCAGATCGAGGAGGGCTTGCACGCCCGCGGGGGTCAGCGTCGCCAGGGCATCCGAGCGGTACACGACTCCCGGCGCGACCACGGCGCCCCCGTCGAGGGTGATGCCGCCCAGGTCGCGGGCGTTGTGCGTGCCGTCGATCACCGATGTCAGTTCCATGCGTTCCTCCAGGCCTGCGTGTGGGATGAGGATATCAACGGCGAATGGTGCGACCGAAACCTCTCATGACCGGGGAATTAAATCGGGAACCCGCGAGATGTGACCAAAGGTGTATTCACTTCGAGAAATGCGGGGATTACTTTCATTCTGTGCGCCATCGGGGGACGGCGCTGGCGGTGGCGGGCAACGGGGGTTCCTGCCACCGCCGCCTCTGTTAACGGCCCCGACCGCCGCCGCGGGCCTCAGTTCAGCAGCCCCAGCCGGGCGGCCTTCCGGACCGCATCGATGCGCGAAGTGGCGCCGAGCTTCTCGTACATGTTCGTCGTGTGCCGCTTGACGGTGCCCTCGGCGATGGAGAGCGACGTCGCGATGTCGCGGTTGGAGTACGCCTGCGCGATCATGCGCAGTACCTCCTGCTCCCGGATGGTGAGGATCGTGCCGGTGACCTCGGAGTCGGCGCCGGAATCGGCCGGCTCGTTCGCGGGCGGCGTCGCGCGCGCGATCACCGCGATCAGCTGCTCGCTGTCCACGGTCTTGGTCACGAAGGCCGCGGCTCCCGCGCGCAGGAGCTGGCGCTCGAGCACCGCGTCGCTGTGCATGGTGAGGATGACGATCGCCGTCCCGGGGTGGTGCCGGCGCAGCCGCGAGACCGTCTGCTCGGCGGGCGACCCCGGGATCTCGACGTCGAGGAGGAGCACGTCCGGGGCGTGCTCGGAGACGAGGGTCCACGCGTCGTCGCTTGAACCCCCCTCGCCGACGATGCGGAAGCGGCCCTCGATGAGCGCGCGGATCCCCTGCCGGAACATGCCGTGGTCGTCGATCAGGACGACGGTTCGCGATTCGTCTGTCATGGAGTTCCCGGGCCTCTCGGAATGGTCAGGCTGAGGGTCGTCCCGGTGCCGAGGCCCGGGACGATGTCGAGTTCGGCGCCGATGAGCTCGGCACGCTCCTGCGCCACGATGAGACCGAGCGCTCCCGAGCGCACGGTCTCATGGGCGAAGCCGTGGCCGTTGTCGCTCACCGCGATGGTGAGGCTGCGCCGGTCCCAGTGCGAATGGACGCGGATCATCCCGGCATGGGAGTGGCGGCGGGCGTTGTGGACGGCTTCGCGGATGATGATGAACGCCTCCTCCTGCACTCCCGTCGACAGCCGGTACGGCGTCCCTTCCACCGTGGTCAGCACGGGCGGCCCGGAGTCGTCGAGGTCGTCGACGTAGTCGCGCAGGGCTTCGTCGAGCCGCTTGTCGCCGACCGCGTGACGGAGGTCGAGCGCGATCGCGCGGGTCTCGTCCAGCGCAGCCCCGAAGAGCTGGAGCCCCTCCCGGAGGCGCGGGTCGGAGCCGTCGTCGATGCCGCCCAGCTCGAACCGCTGGAGGCCGGCGGCGATGCTGTGCGCCACCCGGTCGTGCAGCTCCCGCGAGATCCCGAGCCGCTCCTCGCTGTGGGCGACGGCGAGGCGCTCGAGCAGCACGTTCACGTAGCCGACGGACGCCGGGACGACGGCGGCCATGATGGCGGAGTTCAGCGCGCGCGCCAGATCGCCGAGGCTGATGTCGGCGTCGTGGTCGGCGCTGATGATCGAGAAGGCCACGTCGAAGAGCTCGGTGGCGGCGCTGAGGCTGTCGACCGGGTGGATGTTCTGGCGGGCACGCGTCTCGCCGACTCCCGAACCGTGTCGCGCCGGGGTGACGAGGCGTTCCGCGCTCGCCGGCCGGCCGAGGGTGTCGAAGGTGCGGTCGAGGATCCAGTCGACCTGGGTCGCCAGCTGCTCCTTCACCTCGGCGTCGGCGACGAGCGTGCTTTCAGCGGCGCGGAGGCGTTCGAACAGCGTCTCCAGGATGCGGTCGCGCAGCGCGACGCCGTCGTCACCGATCACCAATTCGACCTCAACCCCCCAGTGCGCCGAGCAGCGCTGCGATGTTCAGAGCGTACTGGCCGGTCATGAAGGAGCGGTAGGGACGCTTCTCGTCGCCGCGGTCGCCTCCCCGTGCGACGAGCACGAAGACGATGACGACCGGCCCCGCGAAGCCGAGCACGAGCAGTGCGCGCAGCTGCTCGACGACCGCGCCCAGCACGAGCGCCGTGGCGGACACCGCAGCGGTGCCGAGGGCGACCACGGTCCGCGCGCGCTCCTCGCCGAGCAGGACGGGGAGTGTGCGCCGGCCCTCCGCCGTGTCGCCCTCCACGTCGCCGAAGTCCTTGGTGTGGCCGACGACCACGATCCACGACGACGCCACGGTCGCGAAGGCGTACGCGGAGGCGGATACCGTGCTCGCGACGACGTGCGCCGCAGCGAGGTAGGTCAGGAACACGCCGCCCCCGGCGACCGCGAGCGCGGCGACGCCCGCCTTCTTGGCCGCCCACGGCCCGACGGAGTAGACGAGCCCCAGGCACACGAAGGCCACGACCGCGAGGGGGAACGGGCTGGGGAACAGGGTCGCCATCAGCAGGGAGACGGCCAGGAGGGCGACCGCGATGACGATCGCCGGGCGCTTGTCGAGCCTCCCGCTGGCCAGCGGCCGTGACGACCCGTTGAGTCGGTCGCCCTCGATGTCGCTGATCCCGTTGATCAGGTAGACGGCCCACACGGCGAGCAGCCAGGACGTCCCCGCCGTCCACAGCATCGGCGACGACCACTCCGCGTCTGCGACCAGTAGTGTGCCCACGACGAAACGGAGCGCGAAGACGCCGAGGACCACGGGTCTGCCCTCCAGAAAAGCCAGCCCCACCTGCGACGCGCACTCCGCGAGCGCACGGCGGTGCGGCTGGACCACACTGCTCATGGGCTCATTGTCGAGCCCTCCTCACCATTGCGGGCGGCGTGGCGGCTACAACGAAAGTCACATCTTCAGGCCGGGACTAGCCGTCCGACGACGAACAGTCTCCGGAACCCGAAGACGGTCGCGCCGTGCTCGGCCGGATAGGCGGCGCGGAGGCGGGGTCGCAACTCGTCGACGAACGCGTCGGCGCTCGGGCCGAGAGCGGCGAGGTAGGGGCGCAGGCGGGTGCCGCTGAGCCACTGCAGCACCGCGTCGTCGCCGGCGAGGACGTGCTGGTACGTCGTCTCCCATCCCTCGACGCGGTGGCCGGATTCCAGGAAGACGTCGAGGTATTCGCGCATGCTCCCGACGCGGGAGATCACGCTGCCGACGCCGTCGAGGGCGCCCGCCCAGCGCGGTTCCGCGGCGAGCCGGCGCAGCAGCACCTGGGACGGCGAGTCCTCGTTGCCGGGGATCTGCACCGCCACCGTCGCCGCAGGATGGAGGCGGGGGAGCCAGGAGCGCAGCAGGTCGCGGTGGCCGGGCACCCACTGCAGCGCGGCGTTGCTGACGACGAGGTCGACGTCGCCGGAGGGTTCCCACTCCTCGATCGCCTGCTGCCGGAAGCGCAGGTTCGCGCGGCCGGCTGCGACCGCCTCCGCGTCGGCGAGCATCTCGGCCGACGAGTCGATGCCGAGCACCTGCGCCTCGGGCCACCGGTCGGCCAGCGTGGCCGTGAGCTCGCCGGTGCCGCAGCCGAGATCGACGACGCGGGCCGGGCTCAGGCCGTCCAGCCGGCTCGTGAGGTCGAGGAACGGGCGTGCCCGCTCGTCCGCGAACGTCCCGTACAGTCCCGGATCCCAGCGCACCATACGGGCATCGTACGCACGGGCTCACAATGGACGCATGCAGCAGCGCATCGCCCGCGTCGCGACGGCCGGAGAAGCGGAGGTGGCGTACGCGACCGTCGGCCCCG
The DNA here is from genome assembly GCF_013410615.1 of Leifsonia naganoensis. Classification (NCBI taxonomy): domain Bacteria; kingdom Bacillati; phylum Actinomycetota; class Actinomycetes; order Micrococcales; family Microbacteriaceae; genus Leifsonia; species Leifsonia naganoensis. Next base: position 1,297,795 of record NZ_JACCHJ010000001.1, on the reverse strand, counting down.
GCGACGGCCGCGCGATCGTGTACGTCTCCGGCTGGCTCAGCCACCTCGAGCGAGGGTGGGCGCTGCCGGAGGAGCGTTCCTTCTACGCGGGTCTCGCCCAGGGCGCGCGGTTCGTCCGTTACGACCGCGTCGGTTGCGGACTGTCTCCGGAGCCCGTGCCGGCCCGTCCGCCGTCGCTCGCGTTCGAGCTCGAGCAGCTGGATGCCGTCGTGGCGACGCTCGGGCCCGAACCGTTCGACCTGGTCGGGGTGTCGATGGGTGCGCTCGTCGCCGTGGCGTGGGCCGCCGCGCACCCCGCGTCCGTGCGCCGCCTGGTGCTCTACGGCGGCTGGGCATCCGGATCGCAGGTCGCGGCGCCCGCCGTGCGGGAGCACCTCCTCGGCCTCATCGAAGCGCACTGGGGTCTCGGCTCCGACGTGCTCACCGACGTCTTCGCGCCCGACGCGGGCGCCGCGCTGCGTGCGGAGATCGGCCGGTACCAGCGCGCCTGCTCGACCGCCGCGACCGCCCGCGCCCTGCTCGGGATGAGCTACGCGCTCGACGTCAGCGACCTCCTGGGCAGCGTGCGTGCCCCGACGCTGGTCGTGCACCGCGAGCACGACCGCGCGGCTCCCGTCGCCCAGGCGGAGGCGCTCGCCGCGGGCATCCCGGACGCGCGCCTGGTCGTGCTGCCCGGGCGATCACACCTGCCGTACGTGGGCGATGCGTCGGCCCTCGTGGCGACCATCCGCCGCTTCCTCGGATTGCGCGCGCTGCGGGAGGGCAGCGGGATGCTGACCCCACGACAGCAGGAGGTCGCCGCCCTCGTCGGCGAGGGCCTCACCAACCGGCAGATCGCCGCGCGGCTCGGCATCGAGGAGCGCTCGGCCGAAGGTCACGTCGACCGCATCCGGCAGCGGCTCGGACTCCGCTCCCGTGCGCAGCTCGCGGCCTGGTACGCAGCTCAGCGCGACGGCCGGGCGTGAGGCGGAGCGATGCGGTCGACGCGGCGAAGTGGGGTGGTTCCACGCCTGCCCGCGTGGCCCGGAGCGGCGACGCTGAGGCCATGACCGAGACCGATACCGAGACCGATGCCGAGACCGTCCAGCCGCCCGCCTTCGAGCAGCACGCCCTCCGCGGGCGTTTCAACGCCGCCTTCTTCCACGCGATGGATCCGGTGCTGCAGCGCAGCCTCCAGCCGCACAAAGACCGCGTCTTCGCCGACCTCCCCGGCACCGTCGTCGAGATCGGCTCGGGCGTCGGGGCCAACCTCCGCTACCTGCCCTCCGGCGGCACGCTCGTCGCCGTCGAGCCCAACCGGTACATGCACGACGGGCTCGCGGCCGCGGCGCGCGAACACGGCATCCACCTGGACCTGCGCGCGCGGGTGGCCGAAGACACCGGCCTCGCCGCGGGGAGCGTCGACACCGTGATCTCGTCGCTGGTGCTCTGCACCGTGCGGCAGCCGGAGGCGGTGCTCGCCGAGATCCGCCGCATCCTGCGACCGGGTGGGACCTTCCGCTTCGTGGAGCACGTGGAGGCCGCGCCCCGCACCCCGACCCGGGCGGCGCAGCGCCTGTGCAGGCGGCCGTGGGCATGGACCTTCGAGGGCTGCTCGTGCGAACGCGACCTCGAGGGCGCGGTCCGCGCCGCCGGGTTCGCCGACGTGGACGTCGAGAGGTACCGCATCCACACGCCGTTCCTGCCGTTCAACACGCAGATCGCGGGGGTGGCGCGAGCGTGAGTGACGCCGGTCGACGGTGATTTGACAGCGTCGACCTCGGATCGCCACGATCGGTCCATGCGCACTGCGAACCCACCCGCCGTCCCGTGGCGGTGAGATCGCCCGAGGAGGCGGCCTTCCTGCTGGGAGTGCATCCGGCCGCCTCGTCCGACGACATCCAGCGCATGTACGAGTGGAGTGTGCAGACGCACGATCCCGAGGACCGCGATGGCCTCGACCTGCTCACCCAGGCGCGGGAGGTGCTGCTGCGATCACGGGGTGCGGCTCCCCGCAGGCAGGGAGGTGCGCCGCGACGTCGCGGCCTCTCCACCGGGGCGATCGTCGGGATCTCGATCGGTGGCGCGGCTCTGCTGGGAGTGGTCGCCCTCCTGGCCGGGATCGCCGTCGTCGGTCCCGGCGACGTCGCCGGCGCGTTCGGCCCGCGGCACGCGGCATCCTCGACGGAAGGAGCGGTCGAGGTGCTCGACGGCGTCACCGTCCGCTACTCGGGGGAGGGGTGGACCTTCCTCCTCGATTCACCCCAGGACTGTCCCGCGGCCAAGGTCGTCGTCGGCTTCGCGGACACGCCGGGAGGCGAGTCCGTCGACGTGCTGACCGACACGGCACCGCTCCAGGCCGGCGTGACGTACACCTACGCGCCGGCCGACCAGGCGTCCACGCATCCCTACGCGCACATCGACGAGATCGTCTGCCACGCGATGTGACGCGCGAAGATGGTCCCCCGGGACGATCTTTCCGCTCGCGCCGCTGGTACCCGCGCCCGATCCGCCGCCGGGTCGGCCGCCATACGTTGAATACATGAATACCCGCACCGACGGATCCGGTCCTCTCTCCACCCCGAACGACCCTCACGACACCCCGCCGGCCCGCGCGCCGCGCCGCGGGAGGACGTTCCTGAAAGCCACCGCGTTCTCGATCGCGGGCCTCGTGGCCGTCGTCGGCGTCACGCTCGCCGTCACCTCCATCTCCAACGCCGTCGCCACGTCGGCCGAGGCGAAGGAGATCGAGCAGTACGGCCAGAAGGTCGACGTCGACGGCAAGAAGATGAACGTCGTCGTGAGCGGCCAGGGCGACCAGACCATCGTGCTGCTGCCCGGCTTCGGCACGTCGTCGCCGGCCCTCGACTTCGGCCCGCTCACCGAGAAGCTCGACGTGGACTACCGCACCGTCGTCGTGGAGCCGTTCGGCTACGGCCTGAGCGACCAGACCGACCGGCCGCGCACCTCCGCCAACATCGTCTCCGAAGTGCACGACGCGCTCGGCGAGCTCGACATCCACCGCTACGTGCTGATGGGCCACTCGATCGCCGGCATCTACGGTCTCGAGTACGCCAACGCCTACCCCGACGAGGTGACCGCGTTCGTGGGCATCGACAGCAGCGTTCCGACGCAGCCCGGGATGGACGACGAGCTGCCGATCGGGGCCATGCAGGCCATGAAGTCGCTCGGCCTGATGCGCGTGCTGACCGACCTGGCGGGCGACCCCTACGCCGGGGCGTCGTTCAGCGATGACGCGAAGAAGCAGATGACGATGCTCTCGATGCAGAACAGCCTGAGCCCGACCTACGTCGATGAGACGGAGCATTTCTCGCAGAACTTCCGCGACGCGCAGCGGCTCACCTTCCCCCGCGACCTCCCGGTGCTCCTGTTCGTGCAGGACGACAACACCGACGTGCAGGGGTGGATGACGCTGCACGAGGAGCAGGCGGCGAGCGTCGACCGCGGCGAGGTCGTTCCCCTGTCTGGCGAGCACTACCTCCACCACACCCTCTCGGCGGAGATCGCGCAGGGCGCCCAGCGGTTCCTGAACGAACCCCGCTGATCCGCCTGCCGGGTCTCGCTCGTCGCGCCCCGGCGCGGTAACGTGGCCCGACATCGGGGGGACTCGCCTATCGGGGCGACTCGTCTGGTTCGATTTCCAGAGTCCTCCACCATTCGATCCATCGGGGGAGGGGAGGGTGCCGTACCGGCACGCGCTCTCCATGTTCGACGAACCGACGGACCCGTGGCAGGTGAACAGTCGTCCTCCGGAGAGTCGGCCTCCTTCCACCGGGGATCTGACGTCGACCATCCTTCTGCTCGTCGTGCTCCTCGTCGCGGGAGTCGCGCTCTCGTTCGTGGTGCTGCTCGAGCACATGTCCGTGGCCCGCTGCGCCGGATCGCACGGTTGCGATTTCGCGCTGCTCGGAGTCACCACCTGGATCGTGCCGGCGGTCGTCCTGATCGGCGTTGCCGCGACGATCGCCGGACTCGCCGCACGCACGAAGACCGGATTTGTCTCCTGGTGGCTCCCGCTCGTCGGACTCGTCTTCACCGGTCTGGCGTTCGTCATCGCCTCCGCCTTGGTCGACCAGGCCACCGCGATCTGAGAGAACCCGAACCCGCAGCGGCGTCCTTTGCCGGTCGCGCCCAGAGTGGCCCGCCTAGGCTCGATCGGGTTGGGGAGGCCGGTCTGCACCGGGAGCACGCACTCACGGGGACGACGCGGAAGGAACGGGATGGCCACGAGCGGACGAGCGCGCCATCGGATCGAGCCCGGGACGACCCGGCCCGGGCGGAGACGGGCTGAGAAGCCCGAGACCACGAGCCGCTCCGATGACCGTCACCGCACCGGCCGTGCCGCCGCCTTCACCGCCTCCGCCGCAGCCCTCGCCCTGATCGGGGTCGTCGCCGTCGTGCCGCCCGCCGACGCCGCCACCTCGGCCACCGCGCTCGTCGACGCCTCGATGCTTGCGTCGTCGTCGTCCGCGAGCGGTTCCGGCGCCACGAAGAGTCAGCACCTGGCCTTGGCCCGCTTCGCCGCCTCCACCATCAGCCGCGACACGCCCGTCGCCTCCGCCCTGGCGGGTGTGGTGCAGTCCGAAGGCGGCGCCGCCGGAGACCAGGCCGCGTCGGCCATCATGGACTCCCTCGCCGCGGGAGGCGCCCGGGCTGCGATCGTGAACGCCGCGCTGTCGTACCTCGGCACGCCGTACGTCCTCGGCGGCGCGTCGCACTCCGGCATCGACTGCTCGGGACTCGTGATGGAGGCGTATGCCGCTGCGGGCATATCCCTCGGCCACCTCGTGCACCTTCAGGACGACGCCGGCACCGTGATCCCCGAGTCGGAGGCGAAGCCGGGCGATCTGGTCGTCTTCGATGATGAGGAGCACATCGGGATCTACCTGGGGAACGGTACGCTGATCCATGCACCCGATGTCGGACGCGATGTGTCGATCACCACGGTCTGGCAGGGCGTCGCGCACCACTTCACCCGCATCCTTCCCGGCTGACCCGCCGCGGGAGCCTCGACGCGAACGGAGGAACCCATGTCCGTCAGAACCGTCCGAGCACTCTGGTGCATCGTCCCCTTCGCGCTGGTCGTCGCCGTCGTCGCCTTCGCCCTCGTCGGCGCTCCCGGGATCGATCACGGACTCTCGACCACGAAGGTCCCGTCGCACACCGTCCTGACCCGTCGCGAGTGGGTCGACATCGGCATCGGCCTGCTCTTCACCCTGATCGCCCTGGTGACGGCCGCGCGGCTGCTCGGCGGTCGCCGCCGCACCGCAGCAGCCGCAGAACCCGCAGAGGCCCTCGTCACCAACTGAGATCCCGCCGCCGAGGTTCACGTAGTGGCGGCTTCGGGTCCCGGAATGAGCGCAACGACGTGAACCTCGGCGCCACGCTGGCTAGGCTCCCGGCATGGAGGGCTGGGGGAGGCGCGTCGTAGCGAGTGCGCTCGCGGCCGCGCTCGCGCTGACATTCGCCGGTTGCGGGTCGTCGGCCCGTTTCGGGATCGACCGCTGCCTGCCCGCCCCGCTCGAGGTGGCGCCGTCAGGGCCGGACGCGGGAACCACGGTCACCGTCTCCAGCCCCGCTGCGGAATGCGACCTCGGCTACTCCGCGGGGCACACGTACTCCGTCACGCTCGTCGCAGAGGGGGTGCCGGGCACTCCGGGCACCCAGACGCCGCCGGTGGAGGTGGAGGTCGCCGCCGACGGTTCCTTCAGCGTCCCCCTCGCGATACCGGACGACTTCCCGCGCGGCGACGCGTCCGTCGTCGTGACCGGGAGTCCGTACGACGAGTGCGGGAAGGACGGCACCGGATCCTGCGCCGGCTACACCGCGGCCGTCCGCGTCCGCTGACAGGGGGTCCCTGCTCTCGGCGATCGTCCAGGCTTACCGGCGGAGACCGCCGAGGATGCTGTCAGCGATGGCAACCAGGAACTCGGCTGCACGAGACGCCCACAGTCGCAACGTCCAAGGCCGTTCTTGCTCCATCGTGCACGCCCTGTCTTGATCCGATCGACACATGTTAGCGGGCCGACCCGATTACGCGTAGAGCCAGTTGGCGATCGCCGGGTGAGCTGCGAGTCAGATCTCGGCGGATGTCAAGGTCCTCCGCCCCGGAATGGCCCGGTGGTACGGTCGTGGTCCGGGCCTGTGCGGGCGGGCGCGGGATGGCCGAGCACCCGCGCTGAAGGCAGGGGACATGAAGCGCAGAAGCGATCCGGAGGCCGTGGCGGGTTCGCCCGCCGCCAGCGCCGCTCCTCATAGAGGTACCCTGCGCCGCATCCACCCCTTCACGTTCGGACTGGTCGGCGCGCTGGGCGTGCTCGTCGCCCTGCTGATCGGCTCCGTCATCGGCCAGCTCTCGACGGTGCTCGTCTACATCGGGCTCGCGCTGTTCCTTGCCCTCGGCCTCGACCCCATCGTGTCGTTCATCGAGCGCAAGCTCCCGCGCGGCGCCGCGGTCAGCATCGTGGTTGCCGTGGTGATCCTGGCGTTCGCGGGGATCATCCTTGCCATCGTCCCCGTGCTCGTCCAGCAGATCACGCACCTGGTGCAGACGCTGCCGACCACCATCGAGGACTTCACCAAGAGCAGTTGGTACAAGGACGTCACCAACCAGTACGGCGACAGCATCCAGCAGGGCCTGGACGGCGTGCTCAACTTCTTCAAGGACCCGGGCAACCTCGCCACCATCGGCGGCGGCCTGATCGCGGTCGGCGCGGGCATCGCCGGCGGACTGACCGGCGTGACGATCGTGCTCATCCTGACCCTGTACTTCATGGCGTCGCTGCGCTCGATCAAGCGGATCGCCGCCCGCTTCGTGCCGGAGTACCGCCGCGAGGGCTTCGCCGAGCTCGTCGACGACGTCTCCGGTGCGGTCGGCCGCTACGTGATCGGACAGGCGAGCCTGGCGCTGATCAACGGCATCCTGAGTCTGATCTTCCTCACCATCATCGGTGCGCCCCAGCCTGCGCTCCTCGCCCTGATCGCCTTTCTCGGATCGCTGATCCCGCTGGTCGGAACGCTGATCGGCGCGATCATCAACTCGCTGATCTGTCTGCTCGCGTCGCCCCTCACCGCGCTCGTCGCGTTCATCTACTACCTGGTCTACATGCAGGTGGAGGCGTACGTGCTCAGCCCGCGCATCATGAACAAGGCCGTGGCGGTGCCGGGCGCGATCGTCGTCATCGCGGCGGTCGGCGGCGGCACGATCGGCGGGATCCTCGGGGCGCTTGTCGCGATCCCGGTCGCGGCCAGCGCGATCATCATCATCCAGAAGGTCGTCTTCCCGGCGCAGGACCGCAAGGTGGTTCCCCCGATCGACGCATAAGTCGGGCGGGGGCCGGCGAGGGGTCGATTCAGCCGGTTTGCCATGTCGGCAAACTTTGTCCGACATTTGATCATTTGCTGCTAGCGTGGCCGTCATGCCTCGCCTCGCCCCGAACGTCCCGCTCTCGGAACGCATCGCCATCCAGCTGCGCCAACGCATCGCCGAGGGGGAGTTCCCGGTCGGCACCCTGCTCCCGACCGAGGTCGATCTGGCCCGGGAGTTCGACGTCAGCCGCGGCTGCGTCCGGGAGGCCGTTCGCTCCCTCGTGCACGCCGGGATGCTGGGTGCCCGCGCCGGGTACGGGACGTTCGTCGTCGCGACCAGCGATCTGGCACCCGCGCTCGCCCGTCGGCTCGAGCACGACCGCATCGCCGACGTGCTCGAGGTGCGGCTGCTGCTGGAGCGCGAAGGCGCCCGGCTGGCCGCGACCCGCGCGACGCCGGGGCAGCGGGAGGTGCTGGCCGAGGCGCTGGCGGAGCGCGCCACCGCCCGCGACACCGGCGACGCCCCCGCGTACGCCGAGGCGGACCGCCGGTTCCACCGCGCGATCTTCGAAGCCTCCGGCAACGTGCTGCTGGCCGAGCTCTACCGCGGGGCAGGCGGCAACGATCAGGCGCTCCTCCACCTGGACTCGCCGGACGTCGACCTCGACGCCCTCGCCGACGACATCGCGCGCATCGACGCGACGCACGTCGAGCTGGTGGCGGCGATCGAGGCCCGCGATCCGGATCGCGCCGCGGACGCCGCCGAACGGATGGTGCACGTCGCCCACGCGCAGGCCGGGTTCGAACCGTCGCAGGATGACCAACCCACGGCGCAGCCCACGGCCCAGCCCACAGCCCAGCCCGCCGACCAGCCCGAGGAGAACGCCCGATGAGCACCGAGACCCGTCCCACCCCCGCCCAGCGGGCCGCGCGGGCGCCCGCCGCCATCCGCCCGCTGCGGCCCGCCCTGGTCATCGCCGGACTGCTGCTCGTGGCCGGCAACCTCCGCGCCGGCATCACCACGGTCGGCCCGGTGCTCGCCGAGCTGCAGCACGACCTGGGGCTGTCGTCGCTGACGGCGTCCATCCTGATCAGCCTCCCGCTGCTCGCGTTCGCGTTCGTGTCGCCGGTCGCCCCGGCGTTCGCGCGCCGCCTCGGCCTCGAGCGCGCGCTCGGCGTCGCGCTCGCCAGTCTCGCGGTCGGGCTCGTGGTCCGCTCGCTGCCCGGACTGCCGCTCCTCTGGGTCGGCACGGGGCTGCTCGGCGTCGCCATCGCGATCCTGAACGTGGTGCTGCCCGCGCTTGTGAAGCGCGACTTCCCGACCCGCATCGGGCAGGTCACGGGCGCCTACTCGGCCGTGCAGGCCTCCTTCGCCGCGATCGCCGCCGGTGCCGCCGTGCCGGTCGCCGCGCTCACAGCGTGGGGCTGGCGCCTCCCGCTCGGGATGTGGGCGGGCCTCGCGCTCATCGCCCTCGCCGTCATGGTGCCGCAGCTGCGCCGCCGCACGGTCGTGCCGCCGTCCGAGGACGACGTCGCTCTGACCGAGCCGCACCACACCGCGCCCTCGGGTCGCGCGGCCGGCGCCCGGTCGCCCTGGGGCACGGCCATCGGCTGGCAGGTGACCGCGTTCATGGGGCTGCAGTCGGTCGGCTTCTACGTGTTCATCACCTGGCTTCCGTCGATGGAGGGCGCGGCCGGGGTGGATGCGGCCGCCGCCGGTGTGCACCAGCTGCTGCTGAACGCCTTCGGCATCGGGGGCAGCCTGCTCGCCTCCACGCTCATCCCGCGCTTCCGCGACCAGCGACTGCTCGCCGTCGCCGGACCCGCGCTCTTCGCGCTCGCCGCGCTCGGCGTGCTGCTCGCCCCGCAGCTCGGCGGTGTCTGGGCGAGCATGGCCGGGCTCGCCGGCGGGTCGAGCATCGTGCTCGCGCTCTCGTTCTTCGGCCTGCGCACCCGGCACCATGACCAGGCCGCCGCACTCTCGGGGATGGCCCAGTCGGTCGGCTACGTGCTGGCCGCCGCGGGCCCGATCGCCGCGGGTGCGCTGCACGACGCGACGGGCTCGTGGACGCCGGCGCTCGCCATCCTCGTCGGGCTGCTCGCCGTGCTCGGCGTGTTCGGCTACCTCGCGGGGCGCGCTCGGGTGATCGCGGACTGAGCCCGCCGCTACGGATTCCCGGTGCATGACCCATGCCGTAGGCTCGGTGCACCATGAGCGAAGGGCCGTCGAACGAGGCACCGGCGCCGGCGGGGTTCGGCTTCCGCCAGCGGACGGCCGGCGACGCCGTGGAGACGTGGGACGTCACCCTCGACGGCGTCGGGTTCGCCCGGCACCGGCACGAGACGTACGGGATCGGCGTGACGCTCTCCGGCGTGCAGCGGTTCTACTACCGCGGCGAACACCACGCGGGGCTCGTCGGACAGTGGCACATCCTCCACCCCGGCGAACTGCACGACGGGATGCCCGGAGACGCCGAAGGCATCGCCTACCGCATCTTCTACGTCGACCCGGCGGCGATCCGCGCGGCGGGTGGGACGACGGGCCTGCCGTTCGTGCGCGACCCGATCGCGCGGCCCGACCGTCTGCCGCTCCCCGGCGCGGCCACGGTCGCCCGCTGGTCGGCCGCGGGCGACGAGCTGCAGGAGGTGGAGGTCGTCGAAGCGCTCGCGCGCGTGCTGGTCACCGCCTCCGGGGGCGCGTCGCCGGCATGGTCGAAGCGGGTCGACCTCCCCGCCGTGCTTCGGGTGGCGCAGGCGCTGCGCGACGAGCCGCAGTCGGGTTGGAGCGCCGCGCGGCTCGAGGGGTTGTCAGGGCTCAGCCGGTGGGAGCTCGCCCGGCAGTTCTCGGCGGCCCTCGGCACGAGCCCGAGCCGCTACCGTTCGGCCAGCCGGGTGCGGGCGGCGCGTCGGCTCCTCGCCGACGGCTGGTCGCTCGCCGACGCCGCCGCCGCGGCCGGGTTCAGCGACCAGGCGCACCTGACGCGCGTGTTCCGCGAGACGCAGGGGCTGACGCCCGGCCGCTGGCGCGCCGCGCAGCGCGCCCCGCGCTGACCCGCGCTCCGCGCCCCACCTCCACTCCTCCCCGCCGAGCGGTCGAATTCTTCGCCGCCTCGGCCGTTTCGCGTGCACTTCGTGCCGCCTCGCCGCCCGGCCCCTCGTCAGCGGCGCGAGAAGGGTGCCCGCGCCGCGAGCGCGGTGACCACCGCGGCCATGTCCTCGCCCGCCCGGCCGCTTGCAGCGGTCTCGGTGAACAGCTCGCGGCACACGGTGATGAGGGGATGGGCCGAGCCTGCTTCGCGCGCCGCGTCCTCGATGAGGGCGGCGTTCTTGAGTACGTCGCCGATCGCCGCCTGCGGCGAGAGGTCGCCGTCGACGAGCTTGGCCGCCTTGCCGCGCGAGACGGCGGAGGCCATCGGGCCGGCGTCGAGCACCTCCCGCAGCACCCGCGGGTCCGCCCCGGTCACCTCGGCGAAGTGGAACGCCTCCGCGAGCCCCGTCACCATCGTGATGAGGAAGGTGTTGACCGCGAGCTTCATCGTGAGCGCCGCCGGAACGGCGCCGCAGACGAACCGCTGCGCACACATCGCGTCGACGATCGGCGCGACCTCGGCGACCGCCTCGTCCGGTCCGGCCAGCATCGCGACGAGCGTCCCCTCGGTCGCGGGGACGCGGGAGCCGGAGACGGGCGCCTCGACGTACGCACCGCCCGCTGTCGCGATCGCGGCTGCGAGCCCTCGGGAGTAGCCGGGCGTCATGGTGCCCATCTGCAGGACGATCCGGCCGGCCACCCGCTCGGCGAAGGCCGGACCGGCGCGGTCGAGCACGGCGTCGATCGCGTCCTCGGTGGCGAGCATGAGGATGACGGTGCGGCAGCGGGCGAACAGGTCGTCGACATCCCGGGCGATCGTGGCGCCGGCCTCGGCGAGCTCGGCGGCGGGGCCGGGCGAACGGTTCCAGACGACGAGGTCGACACCGGCCGAGAGGAGGTTGGCCGCCATCGGCCGCCCCATGATGCCGAGCCCGGCGAAGCCGACGGGGGAGGAGGTGGCGGAGTGCATGCTCCAGGGTCGCCCGCGACGGCACGCCGGGTCTTGAACGGATGTGCGACTACGGTGGGAGTCGCCACAACCGTCCCTTGTGTCTGGAGCCGCATGCGCGAACCCGATCTCGACAGCCTCCGCCTGCTCGTCGGCGTCGCCGCGTCCGGGAGCCTCTCGCGAGCCGCGCAGGCGACCGGCGTCTCCCAGCAGGCCGCGTCGGCGCGGATGGCCGCGCTCGAACGCGACCTCGGCGTCGCCCTCCTGACGCGCACTTCCCACGGCACCCGCCCGACCGGAGCCGGCGCGATCGTCGTCGAGTGGGCGACTGAGCTGCTCGCCGCCGTCGACCGATTCTCGTCCGCCACGGCGGCGCTGCGCGCGCCCGAGTCCGGGAGCCTCCGCGTGGCCGCGAGCATGACGATCGCCGAGCATCTCGCCCCGGCGTGGCTCACGGTTCTGCGGGCAGCCGAGCCCGGCGTGCGCATCGAGCTGACCGCGGCGAACAGCGTCGGCGTGGTGGAGGCCGTGCGCGGCGGGGCAGCGGATCTCGGCTTCATCGAGACCCCCGACCTCCCCGCGGGACTCCCGCACCGCACGATCGCGACCGACGAGCTCGTGGTCGTCGTCGGCCCCCGACATCCGTGGGCCCGACGCCGCTCGGGCGTGACCGCCGCCGAACTCGCCGCCGCCCCGCTCGTCGTCCGCGAGAGCGGCTCCGGGACGCGCCTGGCACTCGAACGGGCGCTCGCCGAGGCGGGTCTCGCACCCGTCGAACCGGCGCTCGCGCTCTCGACGACGAGTGCGATCCGCTCCACCGTCGCGGCCGGCGCCGGACCGGCCGCGCTCAGCATCCTGGCCGTCCGCGACCAGCTCGCGCAGGGCTCCCTCGTGCGGGTGCGCGTCCTCGACCTGCGCGTCATCCGCCCCCTGACCGCGATCTGGAGCGGAGGCGCCGCGCCCGCCTCGTCCGCCGCGGCCCACCTCCTCCGCCTCGCCGCCCGCTGACACCGCCCGCGCCAAACCGCCGAGTACGCGATTTCTCTGCGTACTCGGCGGTTTTTGGCCCCAGGTTCTTCGTACTCGGCTACTCCGCGATGCGGCGGCGGCGCGAGGCGGCGAGGAGGCCGGCTCCTGCGAGCAGCACGGTCACCCCGGCGAGCAGCCAGAGGCCGATCGCCGATCCCGTCTCGGCCAGCGCGCTCGCGCCGGCCGCAGCCGAACCCGTGCCGGATCCCGAGCCGGTCGATCCCGCTCCGCCCGTCTCGGATCCGCCGGTGGAGGCCGCCGGCGCGACGGTCACCGCGATCGGGTCGGAGGTGGAGGCGCTCGCGGTGGCGGTGCGGGCGAAGGAGGCCGTGATCGCGTGATTGCCGGCGGCGAGACCTCCGGGGAGCGTCAGGGTCGCGACGCCGTCCACGACCTCCACCTCTCCGAGCACCGTCGGCGCGGCCACCGCGACGAGGGCGGAAGCCGTCGCCGTGGGAGCGGCGGCCGGCTCGCCTCCGTCGAGGAAGGCGACCGTGCCCGCGGTGTCGCGGCCGGTCACCGTTGCGGTGAAGGTGACCTTCTGCCCGGCCGTCGGCGTCGCCGGGGACACGGTGACCGTCGTCGCGGTCGGTGCGAGCACCGAGACCGACACCGTCGCCGCACGGCCCGAACCGGAGCCCGTCGCCGTCGCGTCGGCGGGACCGAGGTCGGCGTCCTCTGCGACGGGCACCACGACCGAGGCCGTGCCGTCCGCATCCACGACCGCGGTGCCGAGGTCGGTGGCGCCGTAGCGGAACGCCACGGTCTCGCCGGCCCGGTACCCGGTCGCGCGGAGGGTGAACGAGTCGCCCGGAGCGACGTCCTCGGCCGAGGTCTCGAGCGGGACGGGGTTCGTCGCGGCGGCGAGCTCGGCGCACACGTCTCCCTGCGCGCCGACCGGGGCCAGCGCGGGAGCGGCACCCGTCACCCCGTCGTCCTCGCGGACGGTGAGGTTGGCGAAGGCGCTCGCGCCCATGACGGCGTTCGTGCTGTTCGTCACGCTGACCTTGAAGGCCGTGCTGGGCGAGGCGGAGGCGGCGGTGTTGCCGAGCGTCGGCACGGTGACGGCCTTGCAGGTCTCGCCGGGGGCGAAGGCGACCTTCTCCATCCCGATCCCGACGCCGACCGATCCTGCCGCCGCACCGATGACGCTGACGTAGGCCGTGACCGCCGACTTCTCCGCGCGGTTCAGGTAGACCGCGACGTCGGCGCTGCCGGGGCCGTTGCCCTCCTCGACAATCGTCGGCGCGACGTTCACCGAGGTCCGCGTCTGCACCACGGCGGTCCCGACGGACGGGGTGTCGAAGGCCAAGTCGGAGAGGTAGACGCCTCCCGTTCCGGTGCCGTCCGCGCCGACCGCTGCCGTGAGACGCACCTCACGCACGTCGGTCAGGTCGATGCCGGTGATGGTGGAGGTCGGGATGGTCAGCTGCTGCAGCACGACCTTGTTGAGGGTCGTGTTCGTCCCGCCCGGCATGCGGTTCACGGCGAGCGGGTTCACCGCGGAGGCGGCGATCGCGAACGTCTTGCCCGCGCCGTCCACGACGGTGATCCGGAAGTCGGTGCCGTTCTGCACGGCCTCGTCCGGCGCCGTCTTCAGCGTGAGCTGGGACTGTCGCGAGACGTCGCGGTGTTTCGCCGGGACGGTCACGCGCAGCTCGCCCGTGCTCGGCACGGCGGGATCGGTGGTCGATGCTCCGGTCCAGAGGAACCGGGTCACCGGGAACTCGGGCACGTTCGGCGCGAACGATCCGGGAGTCCAGTGCGGCACCTGGGCGGAGGCCTTGGTCGTGGCGCAGAACGGGAGCGACTGCGGCACGGTGCGGCCGGTCAGGTTCGTGCAGACCACGGCGGTCGCGCCTCCCGAGACGCGCACGAGCGAGCTCGTCTCGGTGAAGTCGTTCACCAGGGAGGTCTTCGAGGCGGGCTGCGTCGCCATCGTCCGCACGTCGGCGTAGGTCGTCGACGCGGTGGACGGCTTGACCGATCCGTCGAACAGCGACTGGAACTGCGTCTCGCCGCCCATGGTGAGGCGGAAGAAGCCGGTCATGTAGCTGACGCCGACCTGGTACTGCTGCGCCGCCGTCATGCGCGTCGGGTTGGTGGTCGCGCAGGTCGACGTGGTGTCGGTGGTGCGCCAGTCGTCGCCGGTGGCGGCCGGGTAGAGGCCCGGCGTCCACACGGTGTTGAAGAAGTTGTGGTTCGCTCCCATCACCCAGACGGCGGAGCGCAGCACGTCGTCGTCGAACGCGTGGCGCGAGTCGTCGATGAAGTGCTGGCCCTGCTGGTTGGAGACGTCGCCGTCGCAGTAGGGGAGGAACACGGCGGTCGGCACGTCGGGCAGCGTCATGCGGCCGAAGTCGACGGGTGCGAGCGGGAGCACCGACTCGATGCCGTACGGCTTCGCCAGCGCCTGGTTGAGGGTCGCCGCCGAGACGACGCCCTCGCCACCGCGCGAGTGGCCCATGATGCCGACGTGCCCGAGGTCGAAGCGTCCCTTCAGCGACGCGGCGGTGATGCCGGAGGCGGCGGCGGGCTGATCGGTGCGGGTGGTCGCCCGCACGAGGGCCTCATCCAGGGTCCGGGTCGTCGTGGTGCTCGGGACGGTGCTGGTCGCGGTGGTGATGTCGTCGTACGCGACCGCGTCGCCGGCCGTGGCCTTCGCCAGCATCCCGAGGGTGTCGAGGATGAGCTGGCCGCGGGCCTGCGCGCCGTAGTCGAGCGCGAGCTGGTTGTCGTTCGAGTTGACCGAGTTGGCCGCGATCGAGAGCACGTTGTAGCCGCGCGAGGCCAGCGCCCGCGCCGTGCCCTCGTAGCCGAGGTACGAGCGGATGTTCATCTGCGTCGGGCCGCAGGGCCAGCGCAGCGGGTTGGCTCCGGTGCCCGAGCACGAGGTGTGGCGGCCGTGCAGCAGGACGATCGTCGGCCGGGCGCCGGCCGCATTCGTCAGGTACATCTTGCCGGTGAGCTCGCCGCGGATGCCGCCGATCGCGGCCAGCGGTACGGCCTGGTCGCCGAAGTCGTACTCGGCCTCGGTGACCGCGTACGAGCCGAGGTCGGCCGGGTCCTCGACGGCGGCGAGCTGTGCGAACGACTTCAGCTGCTTGGTGAGGGTCGTGTTCTCGGGGACGGCCGGTGTGGCCGGAGCCTCGGGCGTCTCGGCGGCCTTGTCGTCGTCACCGCTCGACCATCCCTTGGTGACCGAGGAGGCGTTCGCGACGGCCGGGTCGGTGGTGACGACCCCGAGGGTCAGTCCGTCAGCCGACTCCGTGGCGAGGCCGATCGGCTCGCCGTCGACGACGAGGGTCGGTGCGTCGTCGACCATGGGCAGCGGCTCGTCGAGCTCGAGGGTGACGACGTAGCCGCCGGGGGAGGTGGTGACCGCCCAGTCGGAGCCGGAGGCCACGACCGGGTCGGGGGCGGGAGCCGCGAGGGCGGCGGGGGCGGTCGTCAACGCGACGACCGGGATGAGGGCTGCGGCGACGGTGAGCGCGATCCGTCGTCGTACAGGCAGGCGTTTGGGCACGGTTCTCCTAGCTCGGGGGCGTGGGGGAAGGTCGCCCGGGCATGGCGAAGCAGCCGGTCCGGGCGGCGAGGAGGAGCAGTGAGAGACAGGCTGAACGGTCTCTCAGAAAGGAGGTTATGGGTACCGGGATCGCCGGAGGGGCCGCGGAAACGGACTGGTAACACAACGTTTACGGCGGGCAAATAAACCAGCCACCGGTGATCAGAAAGCGCTTGCAGATGTCAAGCGTCGCGCCTCCCCAGTCCGAGGGGAGGAGGGTCTCCACCACTGGCCCAGCGGGACGTCGGCTGCGGAGAGGAGCGACGCGTCTACTGAACGCATGTTCGGCACTACGTAAATCGAGCCGGAGGCCGAGACCGCGCATCAGGCCGCCTCCTAGATTCGCACGTGGGCGACCTCGCCCGTCTACCTCACCAGTCAGGGAGTTCCATGCTTTCCACCACCAAGGTGCGCGCAGCGTCCGTTCTCGGTGCTGTCGCCGTCGCCGGTGCTCTGTCCCTCTCCGCCGTCCCCGCCAATGCGGCCGGCGCCGAGATCTCGCTCGCGTCGTCGACGTTCACCATCGGGGACTGGGGCTCCGGCCTCGCCGTCACGGGTTCGGGCTTCGACCTCGACGCCGACGTGACCGTGTCCCTCGTGGACGTCGAGTCGACCGGCCCGACCGTGCTCGACAGCATCATCACCGAGAGCGACGACGCCGGCGCCATCCTGCTGGACTGGACGCCGACCGCCAACGCCATGACGGCCGACTACGACAACGGCTACCTCGCGGTCGTCGCGACCGACGGCTCCGGCAATCTGGCCGCCGAGGTCCCGCTGACCCTGTTCGCCCCCGAGGGCATCTGGACCGACGCCGCCACCATCACGACGGCCGAGCTCGCCGACGAGAACGTCGGCGCCATCGTCTGGGCCGGCGGCTACACGCCGGGCGAGAGCGTCACCACGACCATCGTCTACAACGGCTACACGTTCGAGCACACCGATCCGGCGGACCGGTTCGGCGGCATCGCGTTCAGCTGGTCGCTCGTCGGCGGCACCGTCGAGGCCGGGACCATCGACTTCACCGTCGTCGGAGCCGACTCGAAGCTCTCGCAGTCGATCAGCGTCGCGGTGACCGGCCCCACGATCGAACTCGGTGGCGCTCCCGATGACGAGGTCACGCCGGTGCA
Organism: Leifsonia naganoensis; assembly: GCF_013410615.1. Classification (NCBI taxonomy): domain Bacteria; kingdom Bacillati; phylum Actinomycetota; class Actinomycetes; order Micrococcales; family Microbacteriaceae; genus Leifsonia; species Leifsonia naganoensis. The sequence continues at coordinate 1,280,726 of NZ_JACCHJ010000001.1, read as the reverse complement.
GGTCTCGCCCGCAGGCGGCGCGGTCACCAGCCCGCGCGTCGCCGGCTGACCCTCAGCATTTCCGGCCGGCGGCACCTCGCGGTGCCGCCGGCCGTTTTCCGTTCGATCAGCCCGGACCACCGGAGAGCGCTCATGCCGAAGCCCCGCACCCTCATCGCCGCCGCGTCCGCCGTGGCCGTCCTCGCTGCCGCCATCGGCCTGACGGGCTGCGCGCAACCGGACCCCACGCGTACTCCGAAACCCTCCGCGTCGGTCACGGCCGTACCGACTGAGGCCGCGTCCACAGCCCCGCCCGTTCCCGCTCTGACACGTTCTGAGATCGCCGCGCTGCCCGCCGCGGTCTATGACGCCGTCGTCCCCGGCCTCCTGCCCGCGCCGGCCGGGAAGCTGACGGCGCCGACAGCGCACCGGGTGATGTTCGACGTTCCGCTGTTCGGCGCGGACCGTGCGACTCCCGTCGCCCGCATCCCGGCCACGGACTTCCGAGGCCAGCGCACCGTGGTCGTGCCCATCCAGCTCGACGGGCCCTGGGCGCTCGTCCTCACCCCGGCGCGGCAAGTGCTGCCCTCGCAGGTCGCGGCAGGCGAGGCCGCCGCCCCCGCGCAGACCGCGGCCTGGATGCCGGCCGCGAGCCTGGCCGGCACGACGACCCTCACCAAGTCGGTGCGCATCTCGGTCGCCGAGCAGTCGCTGAGCATCCTCGATGCTGCGGGCACGGTGACGGCCTCCTGGAAGGTGGGAGTCGGCACCGACGAGACGCCGACGCCGACCGGCGTCACGGGCTACCTGCAGGCCCGCTACACCGATCCCGACCAGGGGCAGTCCGTGCACCCGATCCAGCTCACCTCACTGCATGCGACCGCCGCCGACGAGCCCTTCGGAGGCTCTGACGGCGGCTTGATCGGCATCCACTATTTCGAGCAGAGCAGCGGCGCGGTGTCCCACGGCTGCGTGCGCCTCCCGGCGGACGCGCTCACGGCCGTGAACGCGCTGCCGCTCGGCACCCTGGTCGTCATCGAGGGCTGACGGCCTCAGGCCGCCACGGCCTCCTCGGCGGCGGCCAGCGCGGCCTCCGCCTGCTCGGGAGTGGCGACCAGCGCCTTCCGCGACGCGGCGAACAGGGTGGCGCCGAGGACCAGTACCAGCAGCTCGGTGACCGTCATCGCCCAGATGAGGCCGGTGATCCCGAACACCGCGTTGCCGATGAGCACCACCGGGATGAACAGGATGCCCTGCGCGACCGACATGATCGTCGCGTTGCGCATCTGCTCGGTGGCCTGGAAGACCGCGATGATCAGGCCGGTGAAGCCGTTGAACAGGGTCGAGACCAGCATGGCGGTGAGGATGAGCGTGCCGTCCTCGATGACCGACGGGTCGGCGCTGAAGAGCGCGAACACCTGGTCGCGGAAGAGGAAGACGATCGTGGAGAAGACGAGCACGATCCCGGCGATCGCGACGGCGCTGCCGGTGATGGCCTTGCGCAGCCGGGCGCCGTTGCGGGCGCCGAACGCGTAGGCGAACAGTGGGATGGCGCCCATGAAGACGCCCATGCAGATCATCTCGGGCAGCTGGGCGATGCGCAGTGCGACACCCATCGCGGCGAGCAGGGAGGCGCCGTAGGCGATCGCGATCCAGTTCATGACCAGCGTCGTGACGATGAGGAACGACGACATCAGCAGCTCGGAGGCGCCGACGCCGAACACCGTGGTGAGCATCTCGCGGTCGGCGCGGAAGAAGCGCGGCGCGAGGGAGACGGATTCGCTGCGGCGGGAGAGCCACCACACGTAGTAGGCGACCGTCACGACGTTCGAGAGGCCGAGCGCGATGCCGGCGCCGAGCACACCCCAGCCGAGGCCGAGGATGAAGACGACGTCGAAGAGCAGGTTCGCGATGGTCGAGGCGATGAGTCCGGTCATGGATGCGACAGCGGCACCCTCCGCCCGCACCAGCTGCTCCAGCGCGAAGGCGGAGACGTAGATCGGGGCGAAGGCGAACATCGCGCCGATGTAGAGCGCGGTCGGCGCGAGCGAGGCGCCCGACGCTCCGACGGCCATCGCGATCGGCGTCGCGAAGATCACGCCGAGCACGCCGATGACGACGCCGCCGGCGATCGCCCCCCAGAAGGTGAACGACGAGACCTGCTTGATGCGTGTGGCCGCAGCCTCCACGTCGGCGCCGGGCTCCTCCTGCGATCCGAGGAGGCGCGAGACGAACGTGCCGCCGCCGACCCCGAAGACGCCGCCGACCGCCATCACCAACGCGAAGACCGGGAGGGAGAACGTCAGCGCGGCGAGCAGCGGGGTGGAGTGGAGGGCGCCGACGAAGCCGGCGTTGATGATGTTGTAGACGGCGCCGACCGAGAAGCCGGCGATCATGGGCACGCAGAGGTGCACGAGAGCCCGCCAGATGGGGGCCGATGAAAGGGTGAGGCGGTTGGATGAGGACATGACGATGTCTCCGTTCCGGTGAACGGCTGGGAAGCCTGGTGATCAGGGGGATGCCGGCGCGAGGGCGGGTGCCGGCGCGCGGCGGATGCCGGCTAGCGGCGGCGGCTGCGCTCGGTGGTGCCGGGCGGCGGGGCGTCGCCCGCTTCGACGATGGAGTCGGCGAGCGGCTGGAGCAGGGCGATGAGGGCGTCCTGGTCGGCGTCGTCGAGCACCGCGAAGATGCGCTCCTGCGCCGCGGTCATGACGTCGTCGAATCCGGAGACGACCCGGGAGCCCTCCGCAGTGGCGCGGATGAGCTTCACGCGGGAGTCCGTCGGGGACGGCTCGCGCGTGATGTAGCCGCGCTCCTCCAGCCCCTGCAGGAGGCTGGTGACGCTGGCCGGCGTGGTACCGGACATCTCGGCCAGTTCGCGGGCGATCACTCCGCGGTCCTGGTTCTCGTCGAGGTAGGCGAGGGTGAACGACTGTGAGCGGGTGAGTCCGCTCTGGCGGATCCACTCCTCTCCGGCGGCCCGCTGCGCGAACAGGATCGTGCGCAGGAGGTCGGCCAGCCGCTCGGTTCTCGATGTCATAGTTAGAACTCTAATCATTAGAATTCAAACTGTCAACACCCGGCCATGGTCAGGCCTGCAGGACCACCGCCATGCCCTGGCCGACGCCGATGCAGATGGCGGCGACGCCGATCCCGCCGCCGCGCGCCGCCAGGGCGTGCGCCAGGTGCCCGACGATCCGCGCTCCGGAGGCGCCGAGCGGATGCCCGATGGCGATCGCGCCGCCATGCACGTTGACCTTCGCCGGGTCGAGTCCTGGCCAGAGCCGCAGACAGGCGAGGGACTGTGCGGCGAACGCCTCGTTCAGCTCCACCAGGTCCACGTCGTCCCAGGTCAGGCCACTGCGGGCGAGGGCGCGTTCGACCGCTGCGACCGGCGCGATCCCGAAAGCGTCGGGCTCGTTGCCGACGACCGTGCGGGCGACGATGCGTGCCAGCGGGGCGGTGTCGAGCGCGCCCTCGGCGCCGAGGAGCAGCATCCCCGCCCCGTCGTTGAGCGGGGAGGAGTTGCCCGCCGTCACCGTGCCGCCCTCGCGCCGGAACGCCGGCGCCAGACCGGCCAACGCCTCCGCCGTCGTGTCGGGTCGGATGCTCTCGTCGCGATCGAGCGCGACGCCCGGCACGGGCACGGCCTCGCCATCGTATGCGCCGGCGTCCCACGCCGCGGCCGCTCGCCGATGCGACTCCAGTGCGAACGCATCCTGCTCCTCGCGCGGGATGCCGAACCGATCGGCGAGCAGCTCGGCCGTCTCACCGAGGGGCACGGTCCACGCGGGCGGCATCGCCGGGTTCACGAGTCGCCAGCCGAGCGTCGTGGAGACCAGCGCCTGGTCGGCCGCGGGATACGGCCGGTCGGTCTTGGGGAGCACCCAGGGTGCGCGGGTCATGGACTCGACGCCGCCCGCGACGACGAGGGAGGCGTCCCCGGTCTCCACGGCGCGGCTCGCCTGCACGACCGCCTCGACACCCGACCCGCACAGCCGGTTCACCGTGGCTCCCGGAACCGTGACCGGGAGGCCCGCGAGCAGCACGGCCATCCTGGCCACGTTGCGGTTGTCCTCGCCCGCCTGGTTGGCGTCGCCGAGGAGCACGTCGTCGATGGTCGCCGGGTCGAGGCCGGGATGCCGGTCGACGAGGGCACGCAGCGTGGAGGCGGCCAGGTCGTCCGGGCGGACCCCGGCGAGGGCCTTGCCGTAGCGGCCGAACGGCGTGCGCACGGCGTCGTAGACGAACGCGGCGGTCATGCTGCCTCCTCCGGTCGCCGCTTCGTCGCGGGCGATCCTCCGCCAGCCTAAGACGTCGGGCGGGCGCGCGCGTCAGGCGAACGCGCGGTGGATCCAGTCGAGCTGGATCTGCGCGAGCACGGCGACCACCGCGTAGCTCGCGACCGTGAGCACGGGGACCCAGCCGTAGAGCGTGGCGAACAGGCGGCGCGCTCGTTCGGGGACGGGGATGGTGCCCGACTTCAGGTTGTACAGCGTCACGCCCCAGAAGGTCGGGATGGTGACCGCCCACGTGACCATGCACCAGGGGCAGAGGATGTGCAGCACGGTCAGCGATGCGGTGATGAGGAACACCACCAGCGCCAGCGCGAGCACGACGCCCGCGTTGAGGGCGATCCAGAACCAGCGGGCCAGGCCGCCGCGGCTCGCCAGCACGGCGACGCCCGCGGCGATCGTCGCCGTCCAGCCGATCAGTCCGAGCAGCGGGTTCGGGAACCCGAGCAGCGAGCCCTGCCACGAGGCGAGGTTCGTCGCGCAGCCGATCAGGACGTTGAAGCTGCAGGTGAGCTGCGCGTTCGGGTCGCGCAGCATGTCCAGCTTGTCGATCGTCAGGAGGAAGGCGGCGGCCAGGCCGATCGCGCCCGCGACGATCAGCCAGATCGCGAGCAGGCGCGGCCGCGGGTCGAGGCGGGAGGCGGTGGTCATCGGTTCACGCCGGCCACGGAAGCATGCAGATGCCCACGACGAGCATGGTGGCGGCTGCGATCGCCGCGGCGCCGGCGGCGGAGTGCCGGCGCGCATCCCGGGTGGAGCCCCACAGCTCGGCCCGCGCGCAGGTGCGCTCCGCATCCCGCACGATCTCGCCGGTGCCGGGGAGGCCGAGGTCGAGCACCCCGCGCCGCGCCTGCTGGCGGATGCGCGCGGCCTCCTCGACCGTCATCGCCGTCGCGCTGCTCATCGCGCCGGCTCCGACTCCTCGGCGGTGAGCGGCTCCGGCGCCCCGGCGGTCAGCGGCGCGAGCTGAGCGCCGGTGCCGTGGTGCAGGTCGAAAGCGGGCGACTCCGAACGGATGCGCGGGATCGACGTGAAGTTGTGCCGCGGCGGCGGGCAGCTCGTCGCCCACTCGAGCGATCGGCCGGTGCCCCACGGGTCGTCCACGGTGACCTTCGGCGCGCGACGCCAGGTCAGGTAGATGTTGACCAGCAGCGGGATCATCGACGCCGCCATCACCGCGGAGCCAAGCGTCGAGAGCTGGTTCATCCAGGTGAAGCCGTCCTGCGGCAGGTACGTGGCGTATCGACGCGGCATCCCGATGACGCCGAGCCAGTGCTGGATGAGGAAAGTCATGTGGAAGCCGATGAACAGCAGCCAGAAGTTCCACGTGGCGAGCGTCTCGTTGAGCATCCGCCCCGTCCACTTGGGCCACCAGTAGTAGAGGCCCGAGAAGGTCGCGAAGATGACCGCGCCGATCAGGACGTAGTGGAAGTGGGCGACGACGAAGTACGTGTCGGACACGTGGAAGTCGAGGGGCGGCGAGGCGAGGATGACACCGGTCAGGCCGCCGAACGTGAAGTTGATCAGGAACCCGATGGCGAAGAGCATGGGCGATTCGAACGTCAGCGAACCCCGCCACATCGTGCCGACCCAGTTGAAGATCTTCACGCCCGTCGGCACCGCGATGAGCATCGTCATCAGCGAGAACCAGGGCAGGAGCACGCTCCCGGTCACGTACATGTGGTGCGCCCACACAGTGATAGACAGGGCGGCGATCGCGACGGTGGCGTAGACGAGGGTCTTGTACCCGAAGATCGGCTTGCGGCTGAAGACCGGGAGGACCTCCGAGATGATCCCGAAGAAGGGCAGCACGATCACGTAGACCTCGGGATGGCCCCAGAACCAGAAGAGGTGCTGCCAGAGCAGAGCGCCTCCATTCGCCGCGTCGAAGATGTGGGCGCCGAAGACGCGGTCCGCCATGGCGGCGACGAGGGCCGCGGCGAGCACCGGGAACGCCATAAGCGCCAGGATCGACGTGATGAGCGTGTTCCAGGTGAAGATCGACATCCGGAACATCGTCATGCCCGGCGCGCGCATGGTCATGATCGTGGTGATGAAGTTGACCGACGAGAAGATCGTCGCGAAGCCGAGCAGGACCGCGCCGGCGAACCAGAGGGTGTTCCCGAGTCCCGGCGAGAAGGTCGTCGAGGCGAGCGGCTGGTAGGCGAACCAGCCGAAGTCCGCGGCGCCCTGCGGGGTGAGCAGGCCGCCCGCGGCGATGAGGCCGCCGAACAGGAAGCACCAGAACGAGAACGCGTTCAGCCGCGGGAACGCCACGTCGGGCGCCCCGAGCTGCAGCGGGATGATGACGTTGGCCGCGCCGGTGAAGAACGGCATCGCGTAGAGCAGCAGCATGATCGTGCCGTGCATCGTGAACATCTGGTTGTACTGCTCGCCCGACAGGATGTGCAGGCCCGGCTCCATCAGCTGCGCGCGGATGAGGAGCGCCATGATCCCGCCGATGGCGAAGAACACACCGGATGCGACCATGTACATGTAGCCGATGGTCTTGTGGTCCGTGGAGGTGATCCAGCTCACCACGATGTTGCCCTTGCGGGTCGGGCGGGTGAGCGCTCGCTGCTGCGGAGGGTCCGTGATGGTCGCGGTCATCCCTCGATCGTGGTGGCCGGGGGAGACGTGCCGCCGGGCGGAATGCCGGAAATAATACATACGTTGTGGCAGGCCCCGAGCCCTTCTACGATGTGTAGAAAAGCCGCCCCGTCCGGGCCGGGGAGCGGAGAAGAGCACGTGGCGCAGCGGCAGTCGACCGGCCTCCGGCGAACGTTGGTGTCATCGCCGCGCATCCGGCTCCTCGCACGCCTCCAGCAGGAGAGCCCGCAGACCGCGCCGCGCCTGGCGGAGGATGTCGACCTCCATCACAACACCGTCCGCGAGCACCTGGAACGCCTGATCGACGACGGCTTGGTCGTCCGCACGACCGAGCACCGCACCGTGCGCGGCCGTCCGCAGGTGCTGTACTCGGCCGCCAACGGGCTCGACGGGGCGAGCGAACGCGCACGAACCCAGACCGACGACGCGATCGCCCTGGGCCGCGCGTACCGCCAGGCGTACCCCGTCTCAGCGGAGGCCGGCACCGACACCGACACCGCGGCAGACGCGCAGCTCGATGTGCTCGAGGACTACCTCGACCGCTGCGGCTTCGAGCCTCGCGTCGACCGGCCCGCCCTCGAGATCCGGCTGACCTGTCCCTTCGGCGACCTGCGCTCCGAGCTCGCCGACTCCCTCTGCACGGTCGACCGGAAGGTGGTGTGCAGCGTCGTGGCGCGGGTCGAGGGCCCGCTCGACGTGACCGGCATCACGCCGACAGCGGATGCCGCGACGTGCGTCCTCACGATGAAGCGGCGGCTCTAGAACCGCCGGACGCTACTCCAGCCCGAGCTCGCGGCGCCAGTGCGCCAGGAACTCGGCGCCGGCGTCGTCGTGGATGGCGTCGCCGATCGTGATCACCTCGTACGGGCGATCCAGGATGCCGTCGGCCGGGCGCACATCCACGTGCGCGACATCGAAGCCGGCGTCGTGCACATAGTCGGCCATCTTGTAGTCGCTGCGGGAGTCGCCGACCGAGCGCCAGCGGCGGGGGAGCGGACCGCGCTCGGCGAAGTACTCGAAGGCGCGCTGCGCACCGCGGTCCTTGTCGAGCAGCACCGACTCGATGTCCGTCGAGATGATCGTCGGGTCGATTCGGAACGGCACCTCGCCGGCGGCGTCGGGCGTCGAGCGCTCGCCGTAGCGCAGGCCGATCCCGAGCGCGGTCAGGAGCTCGTACGCCGCATCCTCGAACCGGGGCTGCGCCTCCTTGTAGACGTCCGACTCCACGTCGGTGCGCTGCTCGACCGAGATCATCGCGCGCTTCGTCTCGTCGAAGAACATCGTGTCCGCGAACCGTTCCCGCACGAGAGAGCGGATGCCGTCGACCGCCTCCGTCGAGAACGCGACCGACTCGTCGACCGTCACGTCACCCATCCCGTCGGCCGTGATCGGCGCCCAGGCGCCGCCCTTCTCGAAGACGCCGAACATCCGGGCACCCTGCTGCTCGAGCGCATCCCCCAGCCCAGCGTCGAGGAGCGGCGCGACGACCTGGTGGCGGATGAAGTCGCCGGAGCGCCCCGTGATGAACGCGATCGGCACCCCGGCCGCCGCGATCGCGACGAGGTCGGTGACGATGCTGCGCACGTTGATGGTGCGGGTGACGGGACTGGCGAGCGGGCCGTCGACGTCGAAGAGGAGTCCGAGATTGTGCACACCCCATTCTCGCCGATGGTGCGCAGCCTCACATTCGTCACGAATGTCGTGAAAGCGACGCCCGAAGGCGACATTCGTGACGAATGTGATGACGGCTAGCGCGTCGGGAGGGGCTCCGCGTCCGTCGCGGGCGCCGCCGCCGCGTCCACCGGGGCGCCGTCGACGTGGTGCCGGCGCTCGAGGTTCGCGCCCTCCACATCCACGTTCGGGAGGATGCGGTCGAGCCAGCGGGGCAGCCACCAGGCGCCGCGCCCGACGAGGTGCATCAGAGCCGGCATGAGCAGCATGCGGACCACGAACGCGTCGAGCAGCACGCCGAAGGCGAGGCCGAAGCCGAGCGACCGGATGATCGTCGAGTCCGAGAAGATGAACCCGCCGAAGACCGACACCATGATGATGCCCGCCGCGATCACGACCGAGCGGCCGGCGCGGAAGCCCTGTGCCACGGCCAGGCGCGCGGGGGAGCCGTGCACGTACGCCTCCCGCATCCCGGTCGAGAGGAAGAGCTGGTAGTCCATCGCCAGCCCGAACAGGATGCCAACGAGGATGACCGGCAGGAAGCTCAGGATGGGTCCGGTGGTGTGGATGCCGAACAGCGCGCCGAACCAGCCCCACTGGAAGACGGCCACGATCGCGCCGTAGGTCGCGAACAGGGAGAGCACGAAGCCTCCCGTCGCGATCAGCGGCACCACGAAGGACCGGAACACCACGATCATGATGATCAGCGACAGTCCGACGACGACCGCGAGGTAGAGCGGAAGGATGCCGACGATCTTCTCGGAGATGTCGATGTTGCTGGCCGCCTGCCCGGCGACGCCGAGCGTGATGCCGTCGCCGACCGCGGGCAGGTCGCGCACGAGCTGCTCGGTGGAGGCGCTGCTCGGCCCCTCCTTCGGCACCACCTGGAACGCGGTGAGCCGGTGGTCGTCCGAGACGGCGATCGGGGCGACGGCGGCGACGTCGGACTGGTCGGCGAGCTTCTTCGCGATCGTCAGCTGCGTCGCGGTGACCTGGTCGTCGTCGAGGCCGGCGGGCAGCGTGGCCGAGACGAGCAGCGTGCCGTTGGCGCCGGCGCCGAAGGAGTCCTCGATCACCTGGTACGCGCGGGCGGTGGTGGAGCCGGCGGGCTCCTGGGCGCCGTCCGGGAGCCCGACGCGCATCGTGAGGATGGGCGCGGCGATGACGAGAAGGCCGACGATGGTGGCGACGACGGTCACCACGGCGCGCCACGTCTTCATCGGGCGCACCGGCTTCTGAGCGCGGCGTTCATGGGCGGCGGCGCGGGCGCGGGCCTTCTTGGTGAGCACGCGCATCCCGACCAGGCCGAGGAGGGCGGGCGTCAGCGTGATCGCGATCAGCACGGAGACGGCCACGGCGATCGCGCCGGCGGTTCCCATCAGGCCGAGGAACGGGATGCCGGTGACGTTGAGCGCCAGGAGGGCGATGACGACGGTCGCGCCGGCGAAGACGACCGCGTTGCCGGCCGTCCCGGTGGCGAGGCCGATCGACTCCCGCACCTCCGCGCCCTGGAGGAGCTGCTTGCGGTGCCGGTTGATGATGAAGAGCGCGTAGTCGATGCCGACGGCCAAGCCCAGCATCACGCCGAGCACGGGGGTGACGGAGGCCATCTGCACCACGCCGGAGAAGGCGAGGGTGCCGACCGCGGAGATGGCGACGCCGAGGATGGCGGTGACGAGCGGGAGCGCGGCGGCGATGACCGAGCCCAGCATCACGAGCAGCACGATGGCGGCGATGATCACGCCGATCAGCTCGCCGACGCCGAGCACCTCGGGCACGCCCTGGGCGAGCTCGGTGGAGAAGTCGGCGGTGACGCCCTCGACCGGGTCCTTCTCGAAGTGGTCGATGACGGCGTTCTTCGACTCCTCCGAGAGCTCGAGGCGCGGCTTGTCGAACGCGACGCTCACGAGCGCGGCGGAGCCGTCGGAGGAGACGAGGCGGATGTCCTTCGCGAGGCTGAGGAGTTCGGCACCCTGGTCGAGCTTCGCGGTCTGCGTCGTCAGCTCGGTGCGGCCGTCGGTGAGCTTCTGCTGCTGCTCCGCGAGCTGGGCCCTGCCGGCGTCGAGCTGCGCCTGCTGCGCATCGAGGGCGGTCGTGGGCTGCCCGGCGGCGACGAGCTGCTGCTTCGCGGCGTCGAGCTGCGCCTGGGCCGCATCCAGCTGGGCTGTGCCGGCGTCGAGTTGCGTCTGCCCGGCGTCGAGCTGCGCGGTCGCTGCGGTGATCTTCGCCCGGCCGTCGGTGATCTGCTGCTGCTGGTCGGCGCGCTGCTTCTCGGTCGAGAACGGGTCGGTCACGCCCGAGACGTCGGGCAGGTCCTTGGCGCTCTCGATGCGGTCGGCGATGGCGGTCTTCTGCGCATCGGTGAAGGCCGAGCCGTCCTTCGTGGTGAGCACGACGGTGCCGGAGGCACCGCTGAACTTCGGCAGCTTCTTCGCCAGATCGTCGGTCACCGCGCCGGAGGCCGTGCCCGGGATGTCGAAGCTCGAGCTGAGCCCCTTGTAGCCGATGAGGAACCCGGCGCCCGCGATGGCGAGCACCACGATCCAGGCACCGATGACGACCCAGGCCCGCTTGGCGGATCCCTTTCCCAGGCGGTACAGCAACTCGGCCATCTCATCCTCTCCCGTGGCGTCCACGCGCCGACTCAGTCGATGATACGCACCGTCTCGTATCGAAAGATGAACATAGGATGTGAGGATGACGGGCCGCAGCGGACGCTCGCGCAGCGAGGAAGCGCGCGTCGCCATCCTCGAGGCGACCGCGCGGCTCTTCGCGACCCGCGGCTACGACCACATGTCGATCGAGGGCGTCGCCTCCGAGGCGGGTGTCGGCAAGCAGACCATCTATCGCTGGTGGGGCTCGAAAAGCGAGCTCGTGGTCGACTGCCTGGTCGAGGGCGTGCTCATGCCCGAGCCGCTCATCCCGCCGGACACCGGCGACCTGCGCGCCGACCTGGTCTCCTGGCTGCACGACGTCTTCCACGTGCTGCAGCGCTCGGAGGGCGAGAACCTCATCCGGTCGTTCGCCGCGGCCGCCGCCGAGAACGCCGAGGTCGCGCGCCGCATCCGCGACAAGCTCGGAGCGGGTTCGGCCCTCTCGGCCCGCCTGGAGTCGGCGGTGGCGGCGGGCCAGTTGGCGCCCACCGTCCCGATGTCCGAGTTCGGCGAGGTCCTCGTCGGTGCCATCATCCTGCGCGCCCTGGCCCGGGTCGAGACCGACGACGCGTCGGCCGAGCGGCTGATCGCGGTCGTGCTCGACGGGCCCGCGCTCGACCGCTGAGCGGTACGCGTGACTCCTCCTCTACATCCTGAAAGTACTGCTCCGTCTACGGAGGACCCGCCCGTCGACACGGAACTTTCGTCGCGTGACACTGAGACCAGTGCAGCAGGCTCCAATGAGGCATATATGCCCGATACATTTCCGGTGGCCCTGTCCATGGGTGCGGTGATGCGGTGAGCGGAGTTTCGATATGCGCGGAGATGCGCCCCTGATCGGTCGGTCCTGGTGGAGGCGTGCGCTGGGCCTAATGATGGCCGCGCTGATCGCCGTCGCCGCCCTCGCGGGGACACCGGCGGCGGCCGTGGATGCTGGCCTGTCCGATCCCGTGGGCGAGTTCGCGTCGGTCGAGGTCGCTGTGCTCTACGACGGTCAGACCCCCGGAGCGCTGGACGACGGCCCGTCGAACGGGATCGTCGCGACGAACGACGTCGTCGGCTTCGCCTGGAACGTCACCGCGACGGACCTCAGCGGCGGAGTCCTCCGACAGACCCTCCCGGAGGGCTGGACGTGGGATCAGCAGAGCCTGCTCCCGGCGAACAATTCGACGGACTTCTTCCGCGTGACGGGGACGATCAGCCCCGACGGACGGACCCTCACGGTCGTCGTCGAGACGCTCGCACCGGGGAACCCCGCGCACTTCGAACTCGGGGCGCTCCGCGCCATCCCTTCGTCGGACGTCCCGAACGGCTCGGTCTACGCAGCGCAGCTCAGCGCGCGCGACGCAGCCGGCGAGACCACTACGACGGCGCCCGCGATCACCGTGGTGAGCGAACCCCGCGTGGAACTGTGGAAGTCGTACGTCGCGACCGCGGCGAACTCGCGAGCACACGACTTCGGTGACGGTGCGGGAGCGGTCGATGCGCGGTACATCGACTACCGTCTGAGCGTCAGGGAGCCTGAAGGCGAGTTCGCGATCGGTGCCTCCGTTGCGACGCTCGGGCAGCCGCTGGTGCTCGGCGACTCCTTCACGGTGATCGGCGCGAACGCGGCGGCGGAGTTCCAGGGCGAGGTGACGGCGACATCCGTCCCGGGAGCGAGTGCGGAGCTGGTGCAGACCGGCCAGACCTTCACCGTCAGCCTGGACGGTTTCGGAGCCGTGACCGCGGCCTGGATCGACGTGCGGATGTGGGTGCGGTACTCGGACCTTCCCAGTTCGGGATCGGCACTGACCGTGACCAACTCGATCGCACCGGTCGGCGACTGGTTGACCGCGGACGGGGTGCCGATCACTGTCGACCGGACGAATACGACCGTGGCCCGCACGATCTCCCGCCCCGCCGACACCGTGCCGGCATACGCGTCCAAAGCGATCTATCTCTTCGCCGATCAAGCCGTCACAGGCGATGTCACGGGCGACCCGGCCCAGCTGTCGTCGGAGTTCATCGCCCTCACCACGGGCACCGCGCTCGATCGGGAGGTCGCCCCGGGCTCGCTGGTCGCGTCCCGGTTGCGGGTGCGGGCGGGGACGGTCGCGGAGCTGTCGACCGGTCTGACGAATCTCGTCGCGTACGACTTCTGGAACCCCGGCGAGCAGCAGATCGTCGACGGCGCCTCCATCTTCGTCGGGCAGAACCTCGCGACCTCGTCGATCTCGTCCACCCGCTACACGGTGCAGTACACCTCCGGTGGGGACGCTGCCCACCCCGAGGCGAACCCGTGGTTCGACACGATCGAGGCCGCCGGCGGCGTCACGGCCGTCTCCGGCATCCGCATCGCGTACACCGGGGGCACCTGGAAGAAGGACGCCGATCCGTTCTACGCGTGGTTCACCGTCGGCGTGCCCTTCCGGCTCGTCGGCGCGGTCGGCACGCAGGTCGCCGACACCGCCACCAACCGGTACGACGAGAACAGCGCCGGCCTCTCCGTAAGCTCGTACATCGCCGTCGGCAGCCACCGACTGTCGACCGAGGTCGCGTCGTCGGCGAGCTCGATCATGTCGGGTGGCGCCATCGACTATGCCGTCACCCCGATCGCGACCGCCCCTCCCGGCGCCGAGTACGTCGCGACGATGCAGGGCCTCGGGGTCGACGTCACCGTACCGCCCGGTCTGCGCTCGGTGCAGGTCGACGACGTGCCAGACGGATGGAGCGTCACCGTGGTGGGGGACGCCGTCTCCGGGATGACGCTCCGGTACACGTATGACGGGGAGTGGGACACGTCCCGCGTGCTGCCGACGTTCACCTACCATGTCGTGACCGACATCCTGGCACCTGCCTCGAGGGCGTTCGTCACGACGGCGACCGTTCATGCGACCGGCAATCTGCAGACCGAGGCCACACGCACCAGCGTGAACACGGTCTCGGTGCAGCAGGTCGCCGCCGTGAGCGAGCAGAAGCTCGTCGTCGGCGACAGCACCCTGCAGCCCGGGGACACCGCGCGCTGGGAGGCGCGGTGGTACAACACCTCCAGCTCGAGCGCCGGCCGGTCGCATTTCATCGACGTGCTGCCCTTCGACGGCGACGGGCGGGGGAGCGCCTTCACGGGGGACCTCGTGGTCACCGGCGCCGAGATGACGGGCGCAGCCTCCGACGGGATGCAACTGCAGTACACGACGGCGCCCGGTGCCGAGGTCCGTGCCGCCGGGGAGGCAGAGAGCGGGATCGAGTGGGTCGACACAGACGGTACGGATCTCGCGGGGATCTCCGGCGTCACCGCGCTGCGCGTCGTCGTCGAGGACTTCGGCGCCACGGTGACCGGTTACATCGCGCTCCAGGTCTCCGCGCGCATCGACGGAGCCAAGGACGGCGACCGCTTCGTGAACACCGTGGACACCTGGCTCGGCGTCGGCGGTCACCTCGGCGAGTCGAACCGAGCGACGATCGACGTCGTCGCCGGAACGATCGGCGGCACGGTCTGGCTCGAATCGCCAGATCCCCGCCTCCTCACCGACCGGCGGCCGGTTCCCGGCGCTACGGTCAGCCTGCTCGACGACCAGGGCGAGTCGGTCGCCGTCGCGACGACCGATGCCGACGGCCACTATCTGTTCGACGGCCTCCGGGGTGGCGGCTACCGGACGATCGTCGACCCCACGACACTCGGCGCCGCGGACCGCGAGCACATCGTGAACGTGTTCGACCGGGACGGGAACGTCGACAACGACTCGGGGCCCATCGCACTCGAGGTCGGCGAGACGGTCGGCGAGGTCGACTTCGGTTACCGCTTCGATCCGATCGCGATCGCGCTCGACAAGACAGGGCGCGTCGGGAATGATCCTCACCCCGGCGACCCCGTGGAGTGGACCTTCACGATCACGAACACCGGCGCGACCGATCTGCTGGGTGTGACCCTGATCGATCATCTCGACGGTGTCCGCGATCTCTCCATCGCGTGGGGTGACGGCACGCCGGGTGAGCTTCCGGCGGGGGCGAGCGTCAGCGCCACGGCGTGGTCGCCGCTCGGCGCAGCCGACCTCGCCGCCGGCTCGATGACGAACACCGCGACGGCGGAGGGGACCGGCCCAGGCGGGATCGTCGTCACAGCGGACGCCGACGCGACGGTGACCTGGACGATCCCCGTGCCCGGTGCCGTGCCGGGGGATGATTCCCCAGAAGCCGGGAAGACCACCCCAGGTGGTCTGGCCGTCACGGGCACTGACGGCCGATCCGGCGCCCTGGCGGGACTCGGCGCTGTCGGTGTGCTGGCGCTCGGCGCCCTCGCGCTGCTCGTCTCGACTCGGCGCCGACGGACGCACTGACCGTTCGAGCGCGCGGCGTAGCCTGGGACGCATGACGCGCTACGCGATCGACGCCGCCGTCGCGCTGCGGCTGGTCGGATCGGCGGAGCCCGTGCCGGCGCTCGCCGCAGGAGCCTCCCTCGTGGGGCCGGCCGTGCTGCGTTCCGACGCACTGCGCTTCCTGTACGCGGACGTCCGCGCGGGAGACCTTGATGAGCGGGAAGGTCGCCGTCGCCTCGAGCGGCTCGCCGGGCTCCGCATCCGGCTCCTCGGCGACAGGGTGTCGCGCGCGACCGCCTGGCGGCTCGCCGTCGAGCTCGGCTGGGACGATCCGGGGCCGGCCGAGTACCTTGCCGTCGCGACGCTGCAGGCGGACGTGCTGGTCACGCTGGACCCGCTGCTCGAGCGAGCGGCGGCCGGCCGCATTTCGACCGCACCGATCGACGTACTCCTGAACTGAACGGGCTGGAACGACCCGTCAAGACGCGCCGTGCTACAGAACCGTCCCCATCGACCGCGCGATGGCGACCGTGCGCGCGGCGATCTCGTCCGCCGTGTCGGTCGCGCCCGCGTCCGCCCACTCGCGGACGGCGATGCGCACGGCGCCGATGCACACGACGACGAGCATCTCGGCGCGGGACTCTCGGTCGACGTCCGGGTCGGCGATCGCCGCGCCCGCCTCCTCCGCGCGCTCGATCAGTTCGGCGACGGCCGTGATGAGCCCGTCGCGCAGATCGCCCAGGCGCCGGAGGCGACGGTGCACGACGCCGGGGTCGCGGGCGGCGAGGAGCATCCGCGCCTCGTGCAGCGACGGGTCGCTGGTCTCGGCGGGGAGGCCGCGGAAGAGGGTGTGCACCACCGCCGCGACGAGGTCGCCGTCGTAGGCCTCGCCGAGCTGGGCGGAGACGAGCTCTCGATCGCCCCAGGCGCGGCGGATGCCGTAGAGGGCGTCCTCCTTGCTGTCGAAGTAGTTGAAGAAGGTGCGGTGCGACACGGGGACGCGGGCGCAGATGTCGTCGACGGTGACATCGTCGGGGCCGTGGTCGAGGGCGAGTTCGACGGCGGCGCGCTCCAGGTCGGAGCGCGTCTGGGCCTTCTTGCGCTCGCGGAGGCCGGGGGTCGGCGACGCTGCCGGAGGGATGTGCGGAAAATCATGCATAAGAGGAAATTTTGCGTGAGTGCAGTTTGTTAGTTGATTTCGGTCACCTAATTATATATGGTTGCTCACTGTCAACCAATTGTGCGAAGGAATCACATGTCAGGAACTCTTACCAAGGAGGACGCAGCGCCCGCTTCGGCGATGTCGCACCGCCAGGTGCTCGAATCCCTCTCCGGGCTGCTGCTCGGGATGTTCGTCTCGATCCTCGCGGGCACGGTCGTGTCGACCTCGATGCCGCGGATCATCTCGGAACTCGGCGGCGATCAGACCGCCTACACCTGGGTCGTCACGAGCACGCTGCTCGCGACCACGGTCTCCACCCCGATCTGGGGCAAGCTCGCCGACCTCTTCAACCGCAAGCTGCTCATCCAGCTCGCCCTCGTGCTCTTCGTGCTCGGCTCGGCGCTCGCCGGCTTCTCGCAAGACACCAACATGCTCATCGGCTTCCGCGTGGTCCAGGGCCTCGGCGCCGGTGGCCTCACCGCCCTCAGCCAGATCATCATGGCCGACATCATCAGCCCGCGTGAGCGCGGCCGCTACATGGGCCTCTTCGGCGGCATCATGGCGGTCGGCACGGTCGGCGGACCGCTGATCGGCGGACTGCTCACCGACTCCATCGGCTGGCGCTGGAACTTCTTCGTGGGCGTGCCGGTCGCGATCGTCGCGATCATCCTGCTGCAGTTCACGCTGCGCCTCCCGAAGCGCGCGATCCGCAAGGTCCGCATCGACTACCTCGGCGCGATCTTCCTCGCCGGCGGCATCTCGCTGATCCTGATCTGGGTCTCGATGGCCGGCACCAACTTCGACTGGTGGAGCCCGGAGACCATCTGGATGGTCGGCGGATCGATCGCACTGCTCGCCGCCACGGTCATCACCGAGCTGGTGGTCAAGGAGCCGATCATCCCGCTCGCGATGTTCAAGAACCGCACGTTCACCCTCGCGGTCATCGCCTCCATCTCGGTGGGCGTCGCGATGTTCGGCACGTCGGTGTTCCTCGGCCAGTACATGCAGGTCGCCCGTGGCGCGACGCCGACCCAGTCGGGCCTGCTGACGCTGCCGATGATCCTCGGCCTGCTGCTGTCGTCGACGATCGTCGGCAACCTGATCAGCCGCTTCGGCAAGTGGAAGAGCTTCATGGTCGTGGGATCCATCCTGCTGACCATCGGCCTGTACCTGATGAGCACGATCAAGTACGACACGGACTACGTGCTCGTCTCGCTCTACATGCTCATCCTCGGAGCCGGTGTCGGCATGGTGATGCAGAACCTGGTGCTCATCGTGCAGAACACCGTGCGTCCGGAGCAGCTGGGAGCGGCGAGCTCCAACGTGGCGTTCTTCCGCAGCCTCGGCGGCACCATCGGCGTCTCGGTCATGGGAAGCATCCTGGGCACGAAGGTCGCCGACGGGATGGCCGCACACGGCGCGGAGCTGCAGGGCATCCTCGCCAAGCTCGGGGCGAAGGGCGCCGAGATCGGGCAGCTGCTGAAGAGCGGAACGCTGCCCGAGGTGAACACCCTCCCGGCGAGCGTGCGCAGCATCGTCGAATCGGTCTACGGCCAGGGCGTCGCCGACGTCTTCCTGGTGGCGGTGCCGCTCGCGATCATCACCATCATCGCGATCGCGTTCCTCCCGAACAACACGCTCGGCACGAAGACCGCGGTCGAGCTGATGAAGGAGAAGGCCCCGGAGTCGGCCGTCGAGGCCGCCGAGGAGAACCTCGTGGAAGTCGCCGAGGCGATGATCGCGGCTCCGGTCACCGGCTCCGTCGGGGCGGTCCGTTCCGGGCAGCCGGCTGGCGATCGTCCCGCTCAGGAAGATCGCTGATCGGACCGGTTATGATCGCGGCCATGGACAACACCGAGCGGGCGACGGCGCGAGACGCCGCCGCCCGTTCGGCCGCCCCCGACCCGGCGGTCGACCAGGCCATCGCGTCGGTCGAGGAGCAGTTCACCATCCTCTTCAACCAGGTGAGCTCGGGGATGCGGGAGCGCGCCGCGAAGGTGCACCCCGATCTCCAGCCGGTCGGCTACCGACTGCTCAGCACGCTGGTCCGCACGGGCCCGCTGCACGCCGGCGCCCTGGCCGGCCTGCTCTCGACCGACAAGAGCGTCGTGAGCCGACAGGTTCGAATCCTCGAAGATCTCGATCTGATCGAGCGCCGCGTCGATCCGTCCGATCGCCGCGCGAGCTTCCTCGTGGCGACGCCGCCCGCGATCGAGAAGGTCAACGAGGCGCGCGTGGCCGATCAGGCGCGGCTCTACCGCAGCCTGCGCAAGTGGGGCGCCGACGACGTCGGCCGCCTCGCCGACCTGCTCGCGCGGCTGAACTCGACCCAGCTCTGACGGGTCTCGGGGTCCGGTCCCGCTGGCCCGGGCCTAGGTGGCGGCCTCGGCGCCTGCGCTCGCGCCCGCCTGCCCGGGCCGCCAGGCGATGCTGCGCCAGGTGTGCAGGATGTCGCCGGGCGCGCCAGGGCCGTACCGGAACAGCCGCACGGCGGTGAACAGCCCGACCGAGGCGACCAGCCAGACGGCCAGCACGATGTACGGCTCGAGATGCAGATTCTCCGGGAAGTACGTCAGGTCGCGCACGGCCCGCACGGTCGCCCCGGTCGGCAGCCAGCGCCCCATGAACTGGTAGAACGGCGGCAGCAGCTCGGGCGCGACCGCGCCGCCCGACGACGGGTTGCTGATCAGCACGAACACGATCCAGGTCGGCAGCATCGCCCACCGCGCGCCGATCAACACCCTCCAGAAGCTGTACGTCGCTCCGGCGATCAGCATCGTGGGGGCGAGCACTCCCCAGACGGCGAAGAAGGGGATCGGCAGCACGCCGAGCAGCGGGCCGACCGTGAACGCGATCGCGAAGCCGCCGAGCACGGAGCGCACCACATCCCAGAACAGCTCGCCGCCGAGGGTCAGCTTGGCCGCGTTCACCCGGGTCTGGATGGCGCCGACGAACCCGATGACGACCGCGGCGAGGGCGACGTAGAACAGCACGAGGCCGTTCGGATCCTTCGGACCGAGCGGATGTGCGTCGATGACCGTCACCGGCTGCCCGATCGACTGCTCCAGGCGCGGGGCGTCCGCCTCGAGGAGCCGGGCGACCGAGGCCCCGGATGCGCTCGAGACGTAGAGCCGCACCGAGCCGTTCAACTGCTCGACCAGCGCGCCGTAGACCACCTGCTCCCGGATCGCTGCCTCGGCGTCCGTCTCGGTGTCGTACGGGCGGACGATGAAGGTGGTCCCGGTCCGCGCCTGCAGCTCCGTCGCCAGCTCGTCCGGGGTGTGTGTCGTCGAGACCAGGCCGATCGGCACATCGTGCGGCTGCGGGTCGCCCATCGCCCAGGCGTAGGTGCCGGCGAAGAGCCCCGCGATGACCGTGACGATCAGAGTGACGACGAGGGCGGGCAGATGCGGGCCGTCGCGGAACCGGCGGGAGGGGGTGTCGGCGGGGACCTCCGCCGCCGTCGATGCGGTGCCCGTGGGCTCCGCTGCGTTCTCGTTCGAGGTCATCGGTCCCTCCTCCCGGTTCCATTCCAGCACGCCTTTGGTACTCTCGGTCGGGTATGCAGCCCGCATCCGTCACCCCCGGCGCCCGCGGCCGCCGTTCGGCAGGCCGTCGCAGCGCAGCGCCCGCCCCGGCTCCCACGCCGGTGCGGAGCCTGGTGACCCGCATGCCGCTCCACCACCGCCTGGGCGTCACGCTCGCCCTCGTCGCCCTGGTCGCCGGCTTCTCGATCGTGCCCACCGACGCGGCGCTGGCCGCCACAGTACTCGCCGCCCCCGTCTCCACCCTCGCGCCGGGCCAGACCCCCGTGGACGGCGGCCCCACCGAACCCGATCAGCACCTCGCCGTCGACGCGACCATCGCCGCTCCCGTCATCGACCGTGACGCGATCGGCGCGACCGACGGCCTCCAGACCCTCGCCACGGTCGGCACCAACGAGGCGTGGGCCAAGCTCGTCCTGATGTTCGGCGGCTGGCCGCAGACCGAGGCCAACGTCACCGTGATGCTGCGCTGGATGCGGCAGGAGAACGGGCCGCCGGACTGGTGGAACCGTAACAATCCTCTCAACAACGGCTACGGCTCCGGAGGCGGAGCCGGCCTCGGCAGCTACACCGACCTCGTGAGCGCCGCCGAGTACTGCGCGAAGAACCTCCAGCGCGGATACCCCGGCATCGTCGCGGGCCTGCAGGCCGGCACGAGCGCGGACGCCACCGCCGCCGCGATCTGGGCGTCGCCGTGGGCGACGAGCCACTACGCGAACGGCGCGCACTGGAGCACCCGGCCCGTGGAGATCGTCCAGGCGCCTGCGTCGGCCTGGGGCCAGTAGGTCCGCGCGGGTCACCGCGTGCTGCACCTGTCTGCCCCGGAGATCGAGCACCTCGGCGCTAGCTCTTCCTGAGCCAGTCGCGCAGCCGCTCCAGCGGCCAGGTGGTGACGATCCGGTCGGCGGGAACGCCGTTCGCCGCCGCGCGGGCGGCGCCGTAGGAGAGGAAGTCGAGCTGCCCGGGTGCGTGCGCGTCCGTGTCGATCGAGAAGAGGCAGCCGGCGTCGAGAGCAAGCCGGATGAGGTCGTCGGGCGGGTCCTGCCGTTCCGGACGCGAGTTGATCTCGACCGCCACCTGGTTCTCCGCGCACGCCGCGAACACGTCCTCCGCGTCGAACTCCGACGGCGGCCGGGTGCCGCGGGACCCCTGCACGAGACGGCCGGTGCAGTGGCCGAGCACGTTGGTCTGCGGGGAGCGGATGCCGCCGAGCATCCGGGCGGTCATCGTGCGGCGGTCGGCGCGCAGCTTGGAGTGCACGCTCGCGACGACCACGTCGAGCCGGTCGAGCAGGTCCGGCGTCTGGTCGAGCGTGCCGTCCTCCAGGATGTCGACCTCGATGCCGGTGAGGAGGGTCACGGACCCCGTGTCGAGGGCGGCGATGGCCTCCAGCTGCTCGGTCAGGCGCTCGGCGCTGAGCCCGTTCGCGACGGTCAGGTTGGGGGAGTGATCGGTGATGGCCTGGTACTCGCGGCCGAGCAGCGCCGCGGCGGCCGCCATCGCCTCGATCGGCGTCGTGCCGTCCGACCACTCGGTGTGCGCGTGGAGGTCGCCGCGCAGCTGCGCGCGCAGCTCGGCGCCCGCGGCATCCAGCGGTTCGGTGTTCTTCGCGCGCAGGTCGGCCAGGTAGTCGGGCACGTCGCCGGCGACGGCCTGCGAGATCACCTGGAAGGTGCGGTCGCCGATGCCCTTGGTCCGCTTGAGCCGGCCGTCGGCGACGCGGTCGGCGAGCTCGCCCGGGTCGAGAGGGGCGATGATCGCGGCGGCCGTGCGGAACGCCTTCACCTTGAAGCTGGGGGCCAGGTCGCGCTCCAGCCAGAAGGCGATCTCGGTCAGGGCGTCGACGGCATCCATGCGCCCATGCTCCCACCGAGGGGTGTCGGTCGTCACCGGTACCGTCGCCACATGGGAAAGATCGTCTTCGACACCGCCACGTCCGTCAACGGCTGGATCGCCGACGAGCAGAACTCGCTCGCCTGGCTTTTCGCGGTCCCGGGAGGGGACGAGCCCGCCGAGGGCCTCCTACCGGACGACGCTGCCGTCATGGTCGAGGGGTCGACCACGTACGAGTGGGTGCTCGCCGAGTCCGACATCCTCGCGCATCCCGAACGGTGGCACGAGTTCCACGGCGACCGGCCGACATTCGTGTTCACGCATCGGGACCTGCCCGTGCCGGAGGGGGCCGACATCCGGTTCGTCTCGGGCTCCGTCGCCGACGCGCTGCCAACGATCCGGGAGGCTGCGGGCGAGGGCGACATCTGGGTGGTCGGCGGCGGAGAGCTGGCCGGCCAGTTCCTCGACGCGGGAGCCCTCGACGAGCTCGCGATCTCGGTCGCGCCCGTCGCGCTCACCGGCGGCGCCCCGCTCTTCCCGCGCCGCATCGAGTCCGACCGGCTGACGCTCGAGTCGGCGGAGGCGATCGGGCAGTTCGCGCGGCTGCGATACCGAGTGCGAAGCTCATAAGGGTTTCTCGCGTTTTTATGAGCTACGCCCGGAGCTCATAAGAATCGGCGCCGATTACGCAGCGTTGCGCGCATCCCGGCGGGCCGCGCGGTCGCTCGGCTAGCGTCGGAGCGTGAGTGCGCCCATCGAGAACCTCGGCCGTGAGAGCCGCCTCTACGAGCCGTCCCCCGAGTTCGCCGGGCAGGCGAACGTCGATGCGAGCGTCTTCGTCGACGCGGCCGACCCGGTCGCGTTCTGGGAGCGGCAGGCCGCCCGGCTCGACTGGGCCGAGCCCTGGCACACCGCGCACACCTGGGAGCCCGCGACCCGGGATGCGGACGGCGCTCTGAGCATCCCGCGCGCCGAGTGGTTCGCCGGCGGCCGCCTCAACGCCGCGGTGAACTGCGTCGACCGGCACGTCGACGCCGGCAACGGCGACCGCGTCGCGCTGCACTTCGAGGGCGAGCCGGGCGACACGGAGACGATCACGTACGCCGAGCTCCAGCGACGCGTCGCGCAGGCGGCGAACGCGCTCACCGCGCTCGGGGTCGGGAAGGGAGACCGCGTCGTCGTCTACCTGCCCGTCATCCCCGAGACCGTCGTCATCACGCTCGCGATCGCCCGCGTGGGCGCCATCCACTCGCTCGTCTTCGGCGGCTTCTCGGCAGAGGCGCTGCGCTTCCGCGTGGAAGACACCGGCGCGAAACTGCTGGTCACCTCCGACGGACAGTTCCGCCGCGGGACGGCCGTGCCGGTGAAGGAGAACGCGGACGCGGCCGTCGCGGGCGACAACGCGATCGAGCACGTGCTCGTCGTGCGCCGCACCGGCGACCTCACGCCGGACATCCCGTGGACCGAGGGACGCGACGTGTGGTGGCACGACGTGGTCGGCACCGCCTCCGACGTGCACGAGCCCGAGTTCTTCGACGCCGAGACCCCGCTCTTCATCATCTACACCTCCGGCACGACGGGGCGGCCGAAGGGCGTCGTCCACACGACCGGTGGCTACCTGACGCAGGCGTCGTGGAGCCACTGGGCGCTCTTCGACGCGAAGGACTCGGACGTCTACTGGTGCACGGCCGACCTCGCCTGGGTCACCGCACACACCTACGTGCTCTACGGGCCGCTCTCCAACGGCACCACCTCCGTCATCTACGAGGGCACGCCGAACACGCCGACGACCGGCCGCCACTTCGAGATCATCGAACGCTACGGCGTGACGACCTACTACACGGCCCCGACGCTCATCCGGACCTTCATGACCTGGTTCCCGGAGGGGCTCGGCGACCGCTGGGACCTCAGAAGCATCCGGCTGCTCGGCACCGTGGGCGAGGCGATCAACCCGGAGGCGTGGGTGTGGTTCCGCGAGCAGATCGGCGCCGGCCGCGCGCCGGTCGTCGACACCTGGTGGCAGTCGGAGTCCGGCGCCGCCATCGTCGCGCCGCTGCCGGGCGTCACCGCGCTCAAGCCGGGGTCGGCGACGGTCGCGGTTCCGGGAGTGACGGTACGTGTCGTGGATGAGCGCGGGAACGATGTGCCGCGCGGTTCGGGCGGCTCGATCGTGATCGACGGCACCTGGCCGTCGATGTCGCGCACCGTGTGGGGCGACCCCGAGCGGTACCGCGACTCGTACTGGGCGCCGTACGCCGACCGCGGCTACTTCCTCGCCGGCGACGGGGCGGCGGTGGATGCGGACGGCTACATCTGGCTGCTCGGCCGCCTCGACGACGTCATCAACGTCTCGGGCCACCGCCTCTCGACGATCGAGATCGAATCGGCGCTCGTCGCCCATCCCGCCGTCTCCGAGGCCGCCGTCGTGGGTGTCGGGGACGAGACCACGGGCCAGGCGGTCGCGGCGTTCGTCGTGCCGTCGGGAGGCGCGCCCACCGGGGCGGAGCTGCGCGACCAGGTGACGCGCGAGATCGGCGCGATCGCCAAGCCGCGTCACATCGTGCTCGTCGATGACCTCCCGAAGACCCGCTCTGGCAAGATCATGCGCCGCCTGCTGGTCGACATCTTCGACGGCCGCCCGCTCGGCGACACCACGTCGCTGCAGGACGAGACCGTCCCCGCCCGGATCGTGGAGGCCGTGCGCGCTCCCGCCGCCGCCGTCCCGACCGCTTAGCCCGCCTCAGTCGCCGCAGATCCGGGGAGCCGGGCGCGATGGCGCCGAATCTCCGGAGTTCCGGAGGCGTGGCCGCGGGAGTGCCGCAGGCGCGCGCCCCCCCTCACGCCTACTCGTCCCGGTGGTCGTCTCCATCCGCGCCCTGGTTGTCGTCCGCGCGGCGCGAGCGCAGCAGAGCGAAGGAGGTCTCGCCCAGGATGACGTTGGGCGCGTCGGCGGCCACGGTCAGCTCGGGGTCGCTGGACAGTGCGAGCTCCCACGGCTGCCCGTCGGACGCGGGCAGCGTGAAGTCCACCCCGTTGCCCGCGGCGTTGAAGAGCAGGAGGAAGGCATCGGCGTCCTCGTGGCGCAGCACGAACCCGATCGAGCGCGCCTCCGGGTCGCCCCAGTCGTCGTCGCCGAAGGGCTCGCCGTCGGTGCGGACGATCTGCACGGTGTCGGGGCCGCCGACCTCGGGCGCGTGCCGGTACCACTCGGGGCGCAGCGCCGGCTCCGTGCGCCGCAGCCGGATGAGTTCCGTGGTGAAGCGGTGGAGGTCCCAGTCCGCGTTCTCCCAGTCGAACCAGGAGATCTCGTTGTCCTGGCAGTAGGCGTTGTTGTTGCCCTGCTGCGTGCGCCCGATCTCGTCGCCGCCGAGGATCATCGGCACGCCGGCGGAGAGGAGCACCGTCGCGAGGAAGTTCTTGCGCTGCCGGATGCGGAGGGCGTTGATCGCCTCGTCGTCGGTCGGACCTTCGGCGCCGTAGTTGCGGGAGCGGTTGTCGGACTCCCCGTCGCGGTTGTCCTCCCCGTTCGCCTCGTTGTGCTTCTCCTCGTAGCTGGTGAGGTCGGCGAGGGTGAAGCCGTCGTGGGCGGTCACGAAGTTGACGCTCGAGAGCGGGGCGCGGCGGGAGTCCTCGTAGATGTCCGGGCTGCCCAGCACGCGCTGCGACAGGGTCGACAGCACCCCGGGCGTTCCGCGCCAGAAGTCGCGCACGTCATCCCGGAACTTGCCGTTCCACTCGGACCAGTCGGCCGGGAACCCGCCCAGCTGGTAGCCGGCGACATCCCACGGCTCGGCGATGAGCTTGACCTCGGCGAGCGTCGGGTCCTGCTGGATGAGGGTGAGGAAGGCGCTGTGGAGGCTGGCGTCGCCGCCCTGGCGGGTGAGCGTCGTCGCGAGGTCGAAGCGGAACCCGTCGATGTGCATGTCCTCGACCCAGTAGCGCAGCGAGTCCATGATCAGCTGCAGCGCGGCCGGGTGGCTCACGTTGACGCTGTTGCCCGTGCCGGTGGTGTCGAAGTAGTGGGCGGCGTCGCCCTCCACCAGCCGGTAGTACGAGGGGTTGTCGATGCCCTTGTAGCTGTACGTCGGGCCGAGGTCGTTGCCCTCCGCGGTGTGGTTGTAGACCACGTCGAGGATGACCTCGATGCCCGCGGCGTGCAGCGCCTTGACCATCCCCTTGAACTCGTCGACCTGGTGGCCGGTGTCGCCGGTGGCCGCGTACTCGTTGTGCGGCGCGAAGAAGCCGATCGAGTTGTAGCCCCAGTAGTTGCGCAGACCCTTCTCGAGCAGGTGCGCATCCTGGACGAACTGGTGGATGGGCAGCAGCTCGACCGCGGTGACCCCGAGGTTCTTGAGGTACTCGACAGCGGCGGGGTGCGCGAGCCCGGCGTAGCTGCCGCGGAACTCCTCCGGCACCCACTCCATCAGCTTCGTGAATCCCTTCACGTGCAGCTCGTAGATGATGGTCTCGCTCAGCGGGGTGTGAGGCCGCTCGTGGTCGCCCCAGTCGAACTCCTGGCGGTCGACGGCGACGCCGAGCGCCACGTGCCGGGCGCCGTTCGTGTCGCTGCGGCGGCGCGGGCGGCCGAGCTGGTGCCCGAAGACCGCCTGCGTGTTGTCCCACGACCCGGTGACGGCGCGGGAGCGGGGAGGCAGCAGCACCTTCGCGGGCGCGAAGCGGAGGCCGTTGGCCGGGTCCCACGGGCCGTGGACGCGCAGGCCGTGGCGCGTGCCCGCGGTCAGCCCGGGGACGAAGCCGTGGAAGACGTGGCCGGTGCGCTCGGTGAGCACGGTCTGCTTCTCGCGTCCGCGGTGATCGAAGATCGAGACGACCACCTTGTCGGCGCGCTCGCTGTAGACGGCGACGTTCGCACCGCCCTCGACGAGCGTGACCCCGAGCGGGTACGGCCGCGAGCGCTCTGCCGTCACCTGACGGCCCCGCGTGCGCGGGCTGCAGCTGGTGCAGTGCGGGGGTGGGATGGGCTGGGCTCGCTCACGGCGCCTCCGATCGTGGAACCGCAAGAGTACCGGGCACCGACGCCCCCTCACCAGCGGTTGACAGCGGGGGTGCGGGTCGTTAACGCAGCGGGGAGGAGTGGAGGCTCCCTCCGCGCGCCTTGTAAAATGGTGGCAATAGTGACACCATTGGATATGACCGGCGTCGAGAAGATCCTCGTTGAGATGCGCTCCAACCCGAAGGGCGTGTCATTCGTCGACCTGGTCAAGGTGTGCGAAGAATTCTTCGGGCCACCGCGTCAGAAGGGATCCAGCCACATGGTCTTCCGGATGCCCCGGCCCGGCGACCCGCGGGTGAACATCCAGAACGGTCGCGGGGCGAAGCCGCACCAGGTCCGTCAGGTGCTGACGGCGATCGACCGGCTGAAGGGACAGGGACGATGAGCGAATATCTGCATTACACGTACCGAGTCGAATGGTCCGCGGAGGATGGCGAGTTCGTCGGCAAGGTGGCGGAGTTCCCCGCCCTCTCCTGGCTCGCGGCGACCCAGGCCGGAGCCTTGACCGGGATCGTCGACCTCGTGCGCGAGGTGGTTGCCGACCTCCAGAGCGCGGGTGAGCCGATCCCTGTGCCGTTCTCGGAGCGACGCTACAGCGGAGAGTTCAAGGTCCGCGTCCCACCAGAGTTGCACCGCGCGCTCGTGGTCCGTGCCGCCGAAGAGCACGTGAGCCTGAATCGTCTGGTGAGTATGAAGCTCGCCTCCTAAGCGACCAGGCGGGTCACGCGGACGGCGTCGGCGAAGGAGGCGACGGCCTCCCCGTCCGCCGCGGCCTCGGCCAGGCCGCCGCCGCTCAGCGCCGCCTCCACCCGGAGGCCGCCGCGGGTGAACGCGAAAACGCCGCCATCGAACGTGACGTCGGTCGCGCGGGCGAGCGCCGGGATGCCGCGGCGCAGTGCGGTGAGGGTGCGGTACCAGTCGAGCAGGCGCGCGTGCTCTGCCCGCTCCGACTCCGACCAGTCCAGCTTCGAGCGGACGAAGGTCTGCGGGTCCTGCGGGTCGGGCACGGTCTCCGGGTCCCAGCCCATGCGGGCGAACTCGGCGATGCGGCCGCGCGCGGTGGCCTCGCCGAGCTCCTTCTCGGGGTGGGAGGTGAAGAACTGCCACGGGGTCGTCGCCCCCCACTCCTCGCCCATGAAGAGCATCGGCGTGAACGGGCCGAGCAGGGTGAGGGTGGCGGCGACGGCGAGGGAGCCGGCGCCGAGGGTGGCGGTGAGACGGTCGCCGGCGGCGCGGTTGCCGATCTGGTCGTGGTCCTGGCTGAACGCGACGAGCCGGGTGAACGGGATGTCGGCGTCGAGGGGGCGTCCGTGGTGGCGCTCGCGGAAGCTCGACCACGTGCCGTCATGGAAGAAGCCGCGCTCGAACACCTTCACCAGGGCGGCCGGATCGCCGAAGTCGGCGTAGTAGCCGGTGACCTCGCCGGTCAGGTTGGCGTGCAGCGCGTGGTGCACGTCGTCATCCCACTGTGCGTCGAGGCCGTAGCCGTGGTGGGCGCGGGATCGGATGAGCTTCGGGTCGTTGAGGTCGCTCTCGGCGATGAGGGTCGTCGGGCGTCCTGTCCGCTCGGTCACGGCTGCAGCCTCCCGGGCCATCGCCTCCAGGATGTGCTCGGCCCGCGAATCGTGGAGGGCATGAACGGCGTCGAGCCGCAGCCCGTCGACGTGCATGTCCGCGAGCCAGTACCGCACGTTGTCGAGGATGTACCGGCGCACCTCGTCCGACTGCGGACCGTCGAGGTTCACGGAGGCGCCCCAGGTGCTGTGCGCGTCGCCGAGGTACGGCCCGAAGACGGGCAGGTAGTTGCCGCTCGGGCCGAGATGGTTGTAGACGACGTCCTGGATGACAGCGACACCCCGCGCGTGGCAGGCGTCGACGAAGCGCTGGTACGCCTCCGGGCCGCCGTACGGCTCGTGCACGGCGTACCAGAGCACGCCGTCGTAGCCCCAGTTGTGCGTGCCGTTGAACGCGTTGACCGGCAGGAGCTCGATGGCCTCCACGCCGAGGTCGACGAGGTGGTCGAGCCGGCCGGCCGCGGCATCCAGGGTGCCCTCGGGGGTGAAGGTGCCGAGGTGCAGCTCGTAGATCACGGCTCCGGTCAGGTCGCGGCCGCGCCAGGCGGAGTCGCCCCAGGCGTATGCGCCCGGGTCGAACTCGCGGCCGGGGGCGTGCACGCCGCCCGGCTGCCGCAGGGACCGCGGGTCGGGACGCGGGTCCGACCCGTCGACCGAGAACGCGTAGTCCACGGGTTCGGGGGAGGCCGGGAGCGGCTCGGCCAGTCGCCACCAGCCGCCGTCCTCGCGGGTGAGCGGGAGGGGGTCGCGGCCGGTCACGACGAGGTCGACGCGCTCGGCGTCGGGCGCCCAGACCGGGAAGGTGCGGGCGGGGAAGGTGCGCTCCACGCTCATCGTGCGTCCTCCTCGGTGGCGGCGGTGGCGTCGGCCGGGACCAGCAGCGCGACCGGGTACCGGTCGAACACCTCGGCCAGGCGGGCGCGCCCGCGATGGGTGCGGCCGGTGAAGGCGTCGCGCAGCATCCCGTCGCCCACCATTCCCTCGCCCAGGTCGACCGTCGTCTCGCCCCAGCCTCCCGCCTCGGCGAGCCGGTGCGGCAGGCGCGTCGCGAGCGTGATCGCGCCGCCGCGGTCGAAGCCGACCAGGTGGGCGGCGGCCGGGCCCTCGGCGACCACCGGGCGGTAGCCGGTGAAGAGGTCCGGCCGATCGCGGCGCAGCCGGAGCGCGCGGGAGGTGACCAGCACCTTCGCCGCGCCCGACGAGTCGATCGGCGGCTGCCAGCCCTCGTCGATGTGCGCGAGGAGCGCCTCCGCCGCCTCGAACTCGACCGGGCGCCGGTTGTCCGGGTCGACCAGCGAACGGTCCCAGCGCTCGGTGCCCTGGTACACGTCCGGGACGCCGGGGACGGTCAGCTGGATGAGCTTGGCCGCCAGACCGTTGCTCGCGCCCGGAGCCGCCACGATCGCGGCGATCGCCTCCACCTCGGCCCGCACGCGGTCGTCGTCGAAAGCGGAGTCGACGAGCGCGGCCATCCGCTCCTCGAACGCGGCGTCGGGGTCGATCCAGGAGGTCGAGGCCCCCGCCTCCCGCGCGGCCTTCAGCGCGTAGTCGTGCAACCGCTCGCGCGACGCCGGCCACGCGCCGACGATCGACTGCCAGAGCAGGTCCTCCAGCGGCTCGTCGCCGAGCGCGACCCGCTCGCGCACGGCGTGCAGGAAGCGGGCCCAGCGCTCGGGCAGCTCGGCCAGCACCGCGACGCGCGCGCGGGTGTCCTCGCTGCGCTTCGTGTCGTGCGTGGTCAGGGCGGTGAGCGAGTGCGGGAGGTCGACCGCCCGCGCCGCCTGCAGACGATGGAAGGCTTCCACGGTCAGGGAGAAGACGTTCGGCTCGCCGCCGACCTCGGTCAGCGACACCAGCCGGGGGTAGCGGTAGAAGGCGTTGTCCTCGACGCCCTTCGCCATGATCGCGCCCGTGGTCTGCTCGAACCGCGCCGTCGGGGAGCCAGGGCCGGGGGCGCCGACGCGCTCGACCACGGCGGCGATGGTCGCGGCGAGATCGGGCCGGGAGGCGGTCGCCGCCTCCTGCGCCTCCGCCAGGTGATCGGCGCCGAACGGCAGGTAGCTGCGGTACACGGGGAAGTTCGCGGCCAGCTCGGCGACGGCGTCGGCCGTGCGCTCGACGACGTCGGCGGGCTGCTCGGTGTCGGCCGCGCTCAGCTCCCGCACGACGCGCAGCACCTCCGAGCGCAGGATCCCGTCGGCGACCGCCCGCTTGCGCTCGCGCACCAGCGCGGTCCACTCGGGCGCCCCCGCCAGCGCGGTCAGCTCCTCCTCCCCCGCCGGGTCGGTGAGCACGCGGTCGACCAGCCCGAGCGCGTCGTAGCCGGTCGTGCCGTCGACCGGCCAGTCCGGCATCCGCTCGTCGCCCTCGAGGATCTTCTCGACCCAGATCGGGGCGCCGTCCGCCAGGGCGGCGAGGCGCTCCAGGTAGGCGCCGGGGTCGCGCAGCCCGTCCGGGTGGTCGACGCGCAGGCCGTCGACCAGCCCCTCCCGCAGCCAGCGCCCGATCTCGGCGTGGGTGTCGTCGAAGACGCGGTCGTCCTCCACGCGGAGCCCGGCCAGCGTGTTCACGGCGAAGAAGCGTCGGTAGTTCAGCTCGTCGTCGGCCCGCCGCCACGACATCAGCTCGTAGTGCTGCCGGTCGTGCACCTCGCGGGGGCTCCCGTCGCCGGTGCCGGGCGCGATCGGGAAGCGGTGGTCGTAGTACCGCAGCTCGCCGTCCTCCACGCGCAGCGCATCCAGCTCGTCCGGGCCGTCGCCGAGGATCGGGAGCCGCAGCCTCCCGCCGCCGAAGTCCCAGTCGATGTCGAAGAAGTCGGCGTGCTCGGCGTCGCGGCCGTGGGTGAGCACCTCCCACCACCAGGCGTTGTCGCGCGGCGTCGCGACGCCCATGTGGTTCGGGACGATGTCGACCAGCACCCGCAGGCCGCGCTCGTGGGCGGCCGCCGCGAAGTCGCGGAAGGCCTCCGGGCCACCGCGGGACTCGTCCACGTGGCTGTGGTCGATCACGTCGTACCCGTGGTTGGAGCCGTGCTCGGACTGCAGCAGCGGCGACAGGTAGACCCAGTCGGCGCCGAGCCGGTGCACGTGGTCGAGCACCCGGGCGGCGTCGCGGAGGGTGAAGTCGGCGGAGATCTGGAGGCGGTAGGTGCTGGCGGGGCGGGGGATGCTCACAGGCATTCATTCTGTCCGTCGCGCCGGAGCAGGTGAAGAGGCGCACCGTCAGGCTTCTGGGGGTTGATTTCCCAGGGGTCCCGTGCGGGCTGGACGAGGGGCCGCGGCGGTGGGAATGTCGGAGATGTCCGAGAGACGGACCACGTCACACGGACGACACGAACTCACGGACGAAAGGGGACGACATGGGACTCGACGACAAGATCGAGAACGCGGGCGAGAAGCTCGGCGGTCAGGCCAAGGAGACCACCGGCAAGGCGACCGGCGACGAGCGCCTCGAAGCCGAAGGCAAGGGCGACCAGGTCAAGGCCGACATCAAGCAGGCGGCCGAGAAGGTCAAGGACGCTTTCAAGCACTGACCCACGCGTATCGAACGCCCCCGTCCGCGATCTGCGGCCGGGGGCGTCGCGCGTGTGAGGGGCGTCGCGCGTGTGAGGGGTGCGTGAGGATGCGGCTGGAGGCCGTGAGGATCTCGTGAGGATCGGCCCAGGCGAGGCCGCCCCCGCGTAGACCGGGATGTGTGACAACCACGATCCACCTCCCCGCACCGCGCACCCGCACCACCCGCCTCCTCGAAGGCGCGTACCGCTGGGGCCGGTTCGAGGAGAGCACCGCCCTCTTCACCGCGCGCACCGGCGTGTGCGTGCGGCAGCTCGTCGTCTACGCGCCCGGCACGGACGCGGCCGACCGCCGCATCCTGACGCTCTGGCGCTCGTGGCCGCTCGTCGGCGGCGCGCTGGCGTTCGCCGTCGCGCTCGCGCTCGCTCCGGTCGCCCCACTCGCTGCCCTGGCCGGGATGCTCGCCGTGTACATCGGCGGCCTGGCGGTCGTCGGGAGGCGTTCCCGGCGTGCGCGGCGCGCCTGCCGCTCCCTCAAGGCGTCGAGCGTGCAGCTCAGCACCGGCGTCGAGACCGTCGGCGACGAGGAGGCGCTGGAGCGCGCATTCGCCGAGCTCGCCCTGCTCGAGAGCCTGCGCGATCGCGGCCGCATCGACGAGATCGGCTTCGAGCTCGGCTGGGCGCGCGTCTACGACCGCCTCGGAACCGGCCGTTAACTGCGCGTTCATCTGGCATCAACCGCGCAGGCGGAGTAGTTTTCGCCGCATGGGAGACCGTGCGGAGCGCGCCCGGGCGTGGCGCGGAGTGAGTGCCGGGACCGTGCTCGCGGTCCTGGCGCTGATCGCCACGGCGGCGCTCGCCGTGGCCATCCCGACCCAGGGGGAGAACCCGCGGGCCTGGGGCATCATCGTGTGCGGCGTCGTGACCGCCGGGCTGTGCGCGTCGGTCGCGCGCCGCAACTGGCTGCTGCTGCGGCACTTCCGCGGCGACGACCTGAAGACGGTCGCCGCCGCGCGGGTGCAGCATCCGAGAGTGCGGCATCACTGAGGCGGGGGAGGCCCGCCCGGCTGCCGATCAGTACCGGTAGAAGCCCTCGCCGGTCGCGAGGCCCAGCTTGCCCTTGTCGATGTAGTTCTCCTTGAGGTACGCGGCGAACTCGCGCTGCTTGGGGCCGGAGACCGAGGCGATGTTGTAGGCGGTGGTGAGGCCGACGATGTCGTAGATCTCGAACGGCCCCTTGGGCGCGCCGGTGCCGATGCGCCAGGTCTTGTCGATCGTCTCGGGGTCGGCGATGCCGTCCACGAGCAGCTCGGACGCCGCATCCAGCAGCGGGACGAGGAGCGAGTTGAGCACGTATCCCGCCTTCTCCTTCTTCAGCTCGATCGGCACCATCCCGATCGCGGAGGCGAACTCGACGACCTGCTGGTACACCTCGGGGTCGGTCTTCGTCGTGCCCATCACCTCGGCGGTGTTATTCACCCACACGTGGTTGGCGAAGTGCAGGGCGAGGAACTTGTCTCCGCGGCCGGTGTAACCGACCAGGTCGCTCGGCAGCAGGGTGGAGGAGTTGGTGGCGAAGATCGTCTTCGCCGGCGCCAGCTCGCCCAGCTTCGTGTAGATGTCGCGCTTGAGGTCGAGGCTCTCCGGCACGGCCTCGATGACGAGGTCGGCGTCCTTCACGGCCTGCGCCAGGTCGTCGGAGTAGCGGATGCCGCCCAGCGCCTTCTGCGCGGCGCCGTCTGCAGCGCCCGCGACCTCCTTCTCGTACACGGCCGCGAGGCCCTCGAAGCGCTTCTTGGCGGCGTCGAGCGCGTCGGTGTTGATGTCGTACGCGGTGACGGCGAAGCCGTGGAACGCGGTCTGGAACGCGATCTGCGAACCCAGCACGCCGGTTCCGAGAACGGTGACATTCGTGATGCCGGTCATTTCTCTTCCTGTCCTGACTGTCCTGAGGTGGTCGGGTCTGTCTCGTAGCCGCGGACGATCACCTCGAAGTCCGCGGCGAGGTCGGTGAGCAGCTCACCCGTGGGGCGGCCGTGCGCCGCAGCATCCGCGATGGCGAAGTGCAGCACGGCGGAGAGTGCGCGGGAGGCGGCGGCCGGGTCGGGCGCTGCGCGGTCGGGCGCGGCCGCTTCGGGTGCGGCCGCGACGGCCCGCGCGCGCTCCCACGTGTCGGAG
Source organism: Leifsonia naganoensis (assembly GCF_013410615.1). Lineage (NCBI taxonomy): Bacteria > Bacillati > Actinomycetota > Actinomycetes > Micrococcales > Microbacteriaceae > Leifsonia > Leifsonia naganoensis. The sequence continues at coordinate 1,246,402 of NZ_JACCHJ010000001.1, read as the reverse complement.
AGCAGGGCGCCCATCCGCTCGCGCAGCTCGCCGAACAGGGCCAGCCCCTCCTCCCGGTACCGCTCTCCCTGGTCGCCGAACAGCAGCTCGCGCTGATACGCGAGCGTGTTCTCGTCGTTGTCGCGACCGGCGAGGACCAGGGGGGTGATGAGGGCGAGGATGCGGGTCGTCGCGGGAGCGGACGGGTCGTCCGCCTCGACGCCGGCCCGGATGCGCTCCCGGCTGCGTTCGTTGCTGACCATCATCAGCAGTTCGGCCTTGGTGGCGGCGTACCGGAACACGGTCCCGGCGGCGACATCCGCCTCGTCGGCGATGCGCTGGGTGGTGACGTTCGCGAAGCCCAGTTCGTCGAAGAGGCGCTCGGCGGCATCGAAGATGCGCGTCTGCTTCTCCTCCTTGTTGCGCTCGCGGCGTCCTGCCGGCATCGTCCTCAACCCCTTAAGTGAGTTTGCTCATTTATGAGTGTACTCACTTTTTGAGAATCCGCCAGTGCCGGACAGGCGTCAGCGGAACTCCACGGTCCCGCTCGGGAGGCCGGACTCGTCAGAGACCGTCATGCTGAAGCCGGTGTCGGTGCGGGCGTACTCCAGCAGCATCCCGGGTGGGAGGGAGCCGACGGGTCCGGAGGGGGAGGTCACCGTCCGGTCGTCGGCGACGGTGAGCGCATCCGGGTAGGCGCCGCCCGCGGCCTGCACGCACACGGCATCGGCGAGCACGGCCATCGCGCTCTGCACCGCGTCCGAGCGTTGTTGCTCGGCACTGCTCGCCTCGGCCGCCGGCACGGGCTCGGGCGACTCCACGCGGCATGCGGGCGCTCCCGCTCCGGCATCACCGGACGCCCCGCCGTGCGCCGCGGCCGGGATGCCGAACACCGACGGGAGCGCGGGGATGGTGCCGGGCAGTCCCGCCGCGGCCAGACTCCAGATGCACAGGATGCTCCCGAGTAACCCGAGGGTGGCGGCGATCGAGGGGAGGACCGTCCCGCCGCCCGCCTTCCGGTACCAGAGGGCGATGGACACGGCGCTGACGCCGGCGGACGTGACGGCCCAGCCGACGCCGGACGGCGAGGCCGACGACATCCCGAGCGGCCACACGACGGCGAACACGCCCAGCAGCAGGGCGACGGCCATCCACCAGCCGGTGGGGCGGGTGCGGCCGGTGGGTTCGGTGGGGTGAAGCTGCGGGTGCGTCGTGGCCGGCTCGTCCCAGTAGCCCGCCGGTGACCAGTCCCGTGGTCCGCTCATCCTTCGCCCCCGCCCCTTCGCCCCTCGGCGTCCGCTGCCGACCGCGATCGGGCAGCGCAGCCCATCCGAGCGCAGGCGCGCGAACGTCCGCCGAACCGCGGGTTGCGGAGCGGTGACGGCTGGCTAGGCTCGGTGCATGGCCTCCCACCGCATCTTCGCGACGCCGTTCGCGAGCATCCACCCGCTCTACGTGGCCAAGGTGGAGCGCAAGGGACGCGACGCGCAGGACGTCGACCGGGTCATCTCCTGGCTCACCGGATACGACGACGCCGGCCTGCAGAGCGTCATCGCCGACGGGGCAACGCTCGAGGAGTTCTTCGCGCAGGCACCGGCCATGAACCCGGACGCCGCCCTCATCACCGGCGTGATCTGCGGGGTGCGGGTCGAGGAGATCGACGACCCGCTGATGCAGCGCATCCGGTACATGGACAAGCTGGTCGACGAAGTCGCCCGGGGAAAGAAGATGGAGTCGATCCTCCGGTCGGCCGCCACCTCCTGAGCCGCGGAGGCCCGCTCGGGATCAGGGGAGCAGGACGACCTTGCCGCCCGGGTGCCCTGATTCGACGAGGCGGGCGGCGTCCGCGGCCTCGGCAAGAGGGAACGTGCGGGCGATGTCGACCTCGAACTCCCCGCGCGCGATCAGGTCGAGCACCAGGTCGTAGGCCTCGTCCCGGAGCGCGCTCTGCTCTGCCGTGAGCGGCACCGGGTTGCCTCCCGCCCAGGCCTGGATGCCCAGCTCGGCCGCGCGGCCGCCGACCACGACCGTGCCGATGCGCGACCGATCGTCGACCAGGGCGAACGAGGTCTCCAGCGCCTCGTCGGTGCCGACCGCGTCCAGGATGCGGTCGTAGCCCTGCGGGGCGGCCGCGCGCAGGCGCTCCAGCAGCCCGTCGCCGTACGCGACCGGCGTGGCGCCGAGCTCGCGCAGGCGCTCGTGGTTGGCGGGGGAGGCGGTGGCGACGACCGTCGCTCCCGCGCGTCGCGCGAGTTGCACCGCTGCCCGGCCGACCGCACCCGAACCGCCGTGGATGAGGAGCGTCTCGCCGTCCGCGACGCCGAGCGACACGAGCGCCTGGTGGGCCGTGCTCACGGGGATACCGATCGAGGCGGCCTGCTCCCACGTCACCTCCGCGGGCTTGCGCACCAGCTGGGCGGCGTCCGCCACGAGATGGGTCGCGTACGCGCCCTTCGCGCCGCGGACCACGACCTCGTCGCCGACGGCCCAGCCGTCGACACCGTCGCCGACCTCGACGATCGTCCCCGCCGCGTCGCCTCCCGGCACCCGCGGCCCCGTGAAGGGACCGCTCGGGCGGCCGCCGCTGCGGAGCTTGCCGTCGATCGGATTCACGCCCGCCGCGTGCACGCGCACCACCGCACCGCCCGTGGGCGCCGTGGGATCGGGGACGTCGGCGACCTCCAGGACCTCCGGTCCGCCCAGCTGCTCGTACTGCACCACGGTCGCCATCGCGCGTCCTCTCGTCGTCGGCCGGCGCGTCCGGCCCTCCCCAGGATGCAGCCATCGAGGGCCGCAGCGCATTCCCGTGTGACGTCGTCTGACGCGTACTTCCTCTGCAGCCACTGGGTTCACGTCCTCCGCTACGCGGGTGCGCGATGCCCAGTGCCGAATGTCCCGCCCATCGCTACTTAACTCAGGCGGAAGGGGTCTGTCCCGCAGGTAGCGTCGACAGAGCGAATTCCGTGAAGAACACGAACTACAGGGGAGTGAGCAGGTCTCTTCTTCGCATTGCGACCCGAGAGAAGAGAGAAAGAAGCAGCATGTACGGAAATGTGGGTGGAGGGCTCGGAACTGCCGGAGTCCTCGCCGCGACCGGTGTGACCGGCAACCCGGTGTTCATGATCCTCGGAGGATGCGTCGCCGTCTCGATCGGCGTCGCGTTGTTCGCGCGGGAGCGTTGGCTGCGTCGCATCAGACCCAGCTGACGGCGCGGCAGATGTTCGCGATCGTCAACGCGCTCACGCTGGTCCTGAGCGTCATGTTCGTCACCTACGTGTTTCTCATCCTGGTCCCCTTTCTGCGCCACGCGCCGGTGAAGGAAGGCTCTGTGGAACAGTTCGGATGGCACTTCTTCATCCCGTGCCGCGATGAAGCCGCCGTCATCGAAGCAACGATCTCGCGCGCACGCGAGACCTTTCCCGAGGCCCACGTGTGGGTCATCGACGACGACAGCGATGACGACACTCTGTCGATCGCGCAGTCGTTCGAGCGTCTCGACGACCATGTGCACGTCGTCTCGCGCCGACGCCCGGATGCCCGGGTCGGCAAGGGGGCGGCGCTCAACGCCGCGTACCGCCAGTTCGACGAGTGGCTGCCGGCGGACGCGGACAGGAGTCGCATCATCGTCAACGTCGTCGATGCCGACGGCGAGTTGGCCGAGAACGCCCTCCGCTCGGTCGCGTCCGACACGGTGTTCGGAGACCCCGCAGTGGGAGCGGCCCAGATCTCGGTGTGGATGAAGAATCGCGACGATCCCGAGCCGTTGCCGGGGCGCGGGTATCTGCCGAACCTCTTCGCTCGCCTGCTCGTGCGCGTACAGGACATCGAATTCCGCACCTCGATCGCGGGCATGCAGTCGTTGCGGGCCCGGACAGGGACCGTCGCCCTGGGCGGGAACGGTCAGTTCACGCGACTATCCATCCTGGACGAGATCGACCGGGAGTACGGCGACCCGTGGCACGGCTCACTGCTCGAGGACTACGAACTCGGAGTCCACGTGCTTCTGGCCGGTGCCGCGACGAGACACGTCTACGACACTCACGTGTCGCAGGAAGGCCTTCCTTCGTTCAAACGACTGGTGACGCAGCGGACGCGCTGGGCGCAAGGGAACATCGACTGCGTGCGCTATATCCCGAAGATCCTCCGGAGCCCGCACATCGACTCGGCGGGGGTGCTCGAGAGCTGCTACTACCTCGTGCTCCCGTTCCTGCAACTGCTGGGCATGATCGCGTTCCTTCTCGTCGGTGGTGCGACGGTCGCGAAGGCCGCGAGCGATCCGGCCGCGTTTGCCGAATATCTCGGGCAGGGGTGGGCGACGCTCATGCTGTTCGCCGTCTTCGCGATCGCCCCGTTCGCGTTGTGGGGCCCGGTCTACCGATGGCGATGCGAGCCGCAGATCTCGCCGCCGGTGGCTGTCGGCTACGGCTTGGCCCTCTGGCTGTACATCTACTACATGTATTTGGTGATCCCGCGCGCCTTCTACCGTTCCATCCGCGGCAAGCGCGGGTGGGCGAAGACGCGGCGGAACGCCGAAGGTCACGCGAAGGGTGCGAAAATTGCACTCGAAGAATAAGCGGCACGTCGGACGGCTCGGCATCGTCGGCTGGTCGCTCGTGACACTGGCCTGGGACGTCGTGCTCGTCATCGTCGGTGCCAACATCCTGTGGCTCAACGGCGGGGTGACCGTGAGCACCGGCCCGCTCCTCGGGCTCGTTCTGTTCGTCGCGGCCCTTTCCGCGTGCTTGTTCGCGCGGGGTGTGTTTCCCGGCCGGCCGGCCGGACCGGACTTCTCGAGCGCGTCGATCGCCTTCGAGCGGAACCTCGTCATCGGAGACGCGATACTGCTTGCCGGCGCCGTCACCGCATGGATCGTGTCGTCCTCCTACTTCGTCGGCTGGGTCGCCGTCTTCGGCGCGTCGATCTACTTCACCGGCCTGGTGATCCAGCTCCTCACCGATGTTCTGACCGGTCGTGCGGCGCAGCGCACCACCGGGCGAAGAGAGCGGAGGCGGCCGGTGCGCACGTCGCTCGAATTCGCGCGCTTGGTCGCCATCGGTTGGGCAATCGTCGTGTTCCTGATCTTGGAACCCGTTCACCAGTGGCGCGAGCTGCTGCTGAACCCGCTGACCGTGATGCTGGTCCTCGCCATCGGCATCCACGACGTCTTCATCCGTTTGTTCGTGCTCCGTGCCGAGCCGGCAAGAGGAGAACGACCGAGCGCCACCCTTCGAACCCGAGAAAGAGGCCAACTATGGCTGTGACCCCGATCGCCACAGACGATCTCCAATCGACACCCGGAGCTGCACCCGCGCGCAGACATGGCTGGGTGACCCGCGGAGTGAGTGCGGCTGCACTGCTCGCGGTCGCCGTGGCGTTGGTCCTGCTCAACCACCCGGCCCGCCAGCTGGAGGCCGAACTGGCGGCCTGGGCGGCCGCTCACACCTTCGCGGACGGGGCGGCGACGGGATTCAGCAGCGGGTCGCCGATGTTCGCGTTCGGAGTGGACGGCGAGTGGCGCGCCCTCCGGATCACGACGGAGTGCGCGATCTCCTTCGTCATCGCACCGTTCCTGGTGATGTTCGCCGCGTTCACGCTCGTCCAGCGATTCCGCCTGCTGAGAATCGCGATCGCCGTGTCGGTGTCCGTCGTCCTGTTCGTCCTGCTCAATCAGATCCGGTTCCTGGTGATCGCGATCGCTTTCGCCGACGGCGGACACAAGGGCTACAGCATCGCGCACTCGCTCGTCGGGAGCATCATCATGTTCGTCGGCATCGCCGCGATCGTCGTCATGTCACTGTTCATCGTCGCCGGGCTCCGGCGCCGCCGCGTCGTCCGTCAGCGGAGGCACTGAGCGCGGTCGATGCGCGCCGGACGTGCGCCGTATCTCCGCCGCTCAGGAAACGGGCACCGCCTGCGCCTCGCGCTGCGCGAAGGCGGCGCGGTACCGGGTGGGCGGCACGCCGACCTCCTGGTCGAAGTGGTGGCGAAGGAGGGTGGCGCTGCCGAAGCCGCAGCGGCGGGCGACCTCGTCGATCGGGAGGTCGGTGGTCTCGAGCAGCAGCCGCGCGCGCAGCACCCGCTGCGTGGTGAGCCACTGCATCGGCGAGACGCCGGTCTCCGCCACGAACTTGCGCGAGAAGCTGCGGGTGGACATGTGGGTGCGGGCAGCGAGCCCGCTGACGGTGTGGTTGTCGTCGAGGCGATCGGTCAGGTAGTCGATCAGCTCGCTGAAGGTGTCGTCCTCGCAGTCCGAGACGGGCTTGTCGATGTACTGGCGCTGACCGCCGTCGCGCTGGGGAGGCACGACCATGTTGCGTGCGATCGCGTTGGCCGCGGCGCTGCCGAGCTCGCGGCGCACGAGGTGCAGGCACGCGTCGATGCCGGCGGAGGTGCCGGCGCTGGTGATCACGTCGCCGTCGTCGATGAAGAGCACGTCGGGGTTGACCCGGGCGTTCGGGAACCGGCGCTGCAGCGCGTCCGCGTAACGCCAGTGGGTCGTGCACTCGCGGCCGTCCAGCAGGCCGGCCTCGCCGAGCACGAAGGCGCCCGAGCAGACGCTGAGCAGAGTGGCGCCGCGCGCGGAGGCCCGGCGCAGCGCGTCGAGCAGCTCCTCGGGGTAGCTGTCGCGGATGTCGGCCGCGGGCACGGCGATGAGGTCGGCATCCTCCATCGCGCTCAGATCGTAGGGCGCGATCAGCCGCACGCCGTTGCGGCCGCCGAGCGGCTCGGTGGGATCGATCGTGCACACGCGGAAGTCGAACGGCTCGAGCCCGGCATAGGTGCGGTCGAGGCCGAACACCTCGCACACGACCCCGAACTCGAACATGGCGAACTCGTCGATGAGCGGCACCGCGACGGATTTCAACATTCCCTCATGATAGTGGCCGTATCTTTGCGAAGATAGACCCAGAGCCATCTCGTGGCAGTTTCTTTACGCTCGTAACGTCTATGTCATGGCTACTACGACATGGACATCGGGCATCGACCACGGCTGGATCGCCCATCCGGCCCGCACCGTGGACGGCGGGGAGCAGCCGCGCCGCCGGCGCTTCGTGCTGAGCGACTGGTTCGCCTCTGCGATCGCCGCGCGAGGCGGCACCCCCTCCCGCGAGACCGAGCGTGCGCTCTCGGACCTGCGCGCCGCCCGCGACATCCAGGACCCGCGTCGCTGATCCCGTTCACGCCCGGCCCCTAGGGTGAGGGCATGGATGTGACAGCGCGCGGATTCCTCTTCGACATGGATGGCACCCTCGTCGACTCGACGCCGGTCGTCGAGCACGTGTGGGGCGAGTTCAGCGCGGCGCACGGACTCGATGCGGCCGCCGTGCTCGAGTACGCGCACGGCCGACCGGCACCCTCTACGGTGGCGCACTTCCTTCCGCAGTACTCCGCCGAGGAGCGCGAGCGCATGACCGACAGCCTCCTGGAGGAGGAGGTCACCCGCACCGACGGCATCGTCGAGATCCCCGGCGCCGCTGCACTGATCGCGGCGTTGACCGACGCGGGCGCTCCCGTCGCCCTGGTCACGAGCGCCCCGCGCGCGCTGGCGGTTGCCCGCATGGAGGCCGCCGGCGTCCCGCTCCCCGCCGTCGTCGTGACGCCCGCCGACGTCGAGCACGGCAAGCCCGCTCCCGACCCGTACCTGCTCGGTGCGCGGAGGCTGGGTGTGCCGATCGCGGACTGCGTGGTCTTCGAAGACGTCGAGGCGGGCCTCCGCGCCGGCATCGACGCGGGCGCCCGCACGATCGTCGTCGGGTCGTACGCGTCGGCGACGACGGAGGGGCTCCCGCGCCTCCCGGACCACACCGGTGTCGCGGTGACCCGCGACGGCGACGCGTTCCGCCTCCGCACCGCGTAGATCGGGGCGGCCGCCTGGCCCGCACATTCGGCACGAATGTCGCGAATGGTGCGCGCTTTCTCGACATTCGGCACGAATGTCGTGGCGGCGCGGGCGCGGGAGGAGCGCGGTGGGACCGGTCCCGCGAAGTTGCTAGGTTGTGGGAGTGACTCATCTCGCCGACCCGAACCGCTACGACCGCATCCCGTACCGCCGAGCCGGACGGAGCGGCCTCGTGCTCCCCGAGCTCTCGCTCGGCCTCTGGCAGAACTTCGGGCACGCCCGCGCCTATGAGGTCCAGCGCGCCATCGTGCTGCGCGCCTTCGACCTGGGCATCACCCACTTCGACCTCGCCAACAACTACGGCCCGCCTCCCGGTGCCGCCGAGGAGGTCTTCGGCCGCATCCTCGCCACCGACCTCAAGGCCTACCGCGACGAGATCGTCGTCTCCACCAAGGCCGGTTACGAGATGTGGCCCGGCCCGTACGGCGATGGAGGCTCGCGCAAGTACCTCCTGTCGTCCCTCGACCAGTCGCTGAAGCGCCTCGGCCTCGACTACGTCGACGTCTTCTACCACCACCGTCCGGACACCGACACGCCGCTCGAGGAGAGCATGGGGGCGCTGGTGACCGCCGTGACGAGCGGCAAGTCGCTCTACCCGGCGATCTCGAACTACGGCCCCGAGCGCACGGTGGAGGCGGCCGGGCTGCTCGCCGCCGCGGGCACTCCGCTGCTGCTGCACCAGCCGCGCTACTCGATGTTCGACCGCACGGTCGAGCAGGGTGTGCTGGATGCCGTGGACGAGGTCGGCGCCGCCGCGATCGTCTTCTCGCCGCTGGCGCAAGGGATGCTGACCGACCGCTACCTGAACGGCGTGCCCGAGGGGTCGCGCGCGCTCACGAGCGTGTTCCTGCACGAGTCCGACATCACGGAGACCTACCTGGAGCGTGCCCGCGGCCTCAACGAGATCGCGGCCGGTCGCGGCCAGAGCCTCGCGCAGCTCGCCCTCCAGTGGGTGCTGCGCCGTCGCACCGTCGCGTCGGCGATCATCGGCGCGAGCAGCGTCGCCCAGCTCGAGCAGAACGTCGGCGCGCTCGACGGAGCCCCGCTCACCGATGCCGAGCTCGCCGCGATCGACGAGTTCGCCGTCCACGGCACGCTCGGCTAGCCTCGCGCGCTCGGGAGGCTCAGAACGCGAACAGCTGCCCGAGCACGACGAGCAGGATCAGCAGGATCACCACGACGGCGCCGATCACCGTGAGGGTGCGCACCGAGAGCTTCGCGATCCCGTACCCGACGATGAACGGCAGCGCCAGGCAGGCGAGCGCGAGCACCCACCAGAACGCCTGGAAGCCGAACTGCGACGCCGACTCCAGCCGTCCGCCGAACAGGCGCTGCGTGGCGGGGTGCGTCGCGAACGCGATGCTGGCCGACAGCGGGTACGCGATCAGGACGGCCGTGATCAGGCCGGCCAGCGCGCCCCACAGCCCGCGGTGATCGCGGATCTCGAGAGTGGTCTCCGGATGCGGCCCCTGGCGGCTCTTCGTGCTCATGCGGCACAGCATATCCAGCAGGCCCAGCGGTGACGAGAGGGCATCTCAGGTTGACTGCACCGTCTACTCCACCGTTACCCTGGAGGGGTCAGCCGGTTCGTGCAGTGCGCGCTAGGGGGCGTCTCGAACGGACCGGTGGCTTACCCGAATGCCCGTATGGGGGTGGTCCTTCCACTCCCATACGGCCGCGGGTGCCCCCTCAGACCGCGAGAACGACCTTCCGCCCGGGCTCGACCCGCTCCGCCGCCCGGTCCGCCTCCCACAGGTCGTCGAACGCGTAGACCTCTGGCGCGGCGACCCGGAGACGCCCGTCGTCGATCGCGGCGAGCAGTCCGCTCAGCAAGGCGCGGTACCGAGGCCGCTTCGTGAGCAGGAAGTACGGGACGCTGCAGACGCGCTCGCGGGGGTGCCCGCGCCGACGCCCGGCCGCCTCCGCGGAGCCGCGCAGCGAGTCGGCGCGTTCGTGTCCGGCGCGGCCGGCGAAGGCGGTGTGCACGAGGATGCCGTCCGGCGCGAGCGTCTGGCGCACCTGGGGCGCGCCGGTGTGGTCGATCGCGGCGTCGAAGGGGCCGCCCGCCGCGCGGCGCGCCTGCCCCATCCAGTCGGCCCCGCGGTAGTCGACGACGGGGATGCCGAGCTCTTCGGCGAAGGCGCGGGTGCGTGAGGAGGCGGTCCCGACGACGGTGCGGCCTTCCTGCGTCGCGAGCTGCACGGCGATCGACCCGACGGCTCCGGAGGCACCTTGCACGAGCACGCGAGGCGCATCGCCCGTCATGCGCAGCGCGAGTCCGGCGGTGACGGCGTCGAGCGGGGCGGTCGCCGCGGCGGCGGAGTCCAGACCGTCCGGCACGGCGACGAGGAAGGTCGGCGACAGCACGAGCCGGGTCACGTGCGAGCCCATCCGGGGCAGCACGCCGGCGACGCGCGCGCCGGTGCGGAGGCCGAGGGCGACCGAGACGGCCGACTCCGTCTCCAGGACGCCGACGAAGTCGTAGCCGGGCGTGAATCCGGGGAGCGGCTGGAACACGTAGCCGCCACGGCGCGCGAGCACGTCGGTCGTGCCGACGGAGGCGTGCGTCACCCGCACGACGACCTCGTTGCCGCGGGGAGGCCGGATCGACTGTTCCGCCAGCACCAGCGAGGTGGAGTCGCCGAACCGGGAGACCAGGACCGCTCGTCTGTCCGCCATCGTCGCGCTCAGCCCGCGCTGCGCTGCTGCAGCAGGCCGGCGCGCTCGGGGTGGTCGTCGAACCATTGGGCGACGTACCAGCACATCGGAACGATGGTCAGCCCGCCCGTGTGCGCGATGTCGTCGACCGCGTACTCGACGAGCTGGGCTGCGTATCCGTTGCCGCGCTTCGCCGGGACGGTGAACGATCGGGTCAGCGAGATCGACCCGCCCAGGACGCGGTAATCGAGCACGCCGACGAGCTCGCCGTCCATGTGCATCGCGTACCGGCTGGCGTCCGTCTCGTTGCTGAACTGGGTGACCATGCGCCCATGGTACGACCGTCGCCTCCGCGTGGGCCGCCCGTCGCGCGCCCGGGGCGACCGAGGTAGGGTGTCGATGTGGGACCCGACCCGCACCGGGGGTCCCGCGCGCAGTCCGCGACCGAGTCACAGCAGGCCAGGCCGCTGGCGACGTCCGTCGCCCGCGACGACGCGACCCGATGGAGAACATCCCGTGACGCTCGCCCGCCCGACCGCCCGTTCGACCACCCTGCCGACCGCCCTCTCGCCCGCGCACGAGCGGCTGCTCGCCCAGGTGCCCGTCGGCGAACGCTCCGTCATCGAGACCGAGACGATCGCGTACGACCACGAAGGCCTGCCGCTGGAGGGCTACCTCGCCCGCGACGCGCAGGCCGACGAGCGGCGGCCGGCCGTGCTGGTGCTCCACGACTGGCACGGCGTCGGCGACAACGTGCGGATGCGCGCCCAGATGCTCGCGCGCAGCGGCTACGTCGCGTTCGCCGCCGACCTCTACGGCGCCGACGTGCGGCCCGAGGGCGATGCGGCCCGGGAGGTCGCCGGCACCTACTACCGCGACCTCGCCCTGCTGCGCGCCCGCGTCGCGGCCGGCTTCAGCTGGCTGCAGCAGCATCCCGCCGTCGACCCCGCTCGCCTCGCCGTGATCGGCTACTGCTTCGGTGGCACCGCCGCGCTCGAGTTCGCCCGCACCGGAGCGCCGGCGCGCGGCGTCGTCTCGTTCCACGGCGGCCTCATCGCGCACGACCCCTCCGACGCCGCCGCGATCGCCGCCTCCCTGCTGGTGCTCACCGGCGGGGACGACGCGGTCGTGCCCGACTCGGCGGTCGCGGCCTTCCAGGACGAGTTGCGCGGCGCCCCGCATGTGGACTGGCAGGTGACGACCTACTCGGGAGCGCCGCACGCGTTCACCATTCCGGGCCGAGACAGCTACCGGCCGGTCGCCGACGCCCGCAGCTGGCGCGCGCTGGTCTGCTTCCTCGACGAGGTGTTCGCCTGATGGAGCACCCCCTGCTGTTCGAGCCGGGCGACGAGCTGGTCGCCCGGGTGCGCGCCCGCAGCCTCCACCTCCCGGAGGCCGTCGAGATCCTCACGCACGGCCGCCCCGCATTCAAGGCGGGGGAGAAGGGCCGCGTCTTCGCCCTCGTCGGCGCCATGATGGACCGCAGCGACTCCGTGGTCTTCAAGCCCGATCCGGCCGAGGATCCGGCGCTCCGGCAGGACCCGCGCGTCTTCATCCCCAAGTACTGGGGCGCCAGTGGGTGGCTCGGGATCGACATCGACCGCGCGTGGCCCGACGACGCCGACCAGTGGACAGAGATCGGCGAACTGATCGAGACCTCCTACCGGCAGGTCGCCCTCCGCCGCCAATTGGCGGTCTTGGATGCGGTCATGTAAGCTCTAATCCGGCCCGCGCGAGAGCGTGACGGTCATGCGCCACTAGCTCAACGGATAGAGCATCTGACTACGGATCAGAAGGTTGGGGGTTCGAATCCCTCGTGGCGCACACTGGTTGAGACAGTAGGAGAAGCCCCGGTTCGCCGGGGCTTTCTTCGTTCCCGGGGCGCTGCGCGAGATGTGACTTGTTGCGGGTCCTGGGGGGCCCGCACCCGCAACAAGTCACGTCTCGCGAGCGGCTCGGTAGGCTCAGCCGCATGACTGACAACTCCGCCGATCTCGAGCACCTCCGCCGCGCCATCGCCGTCGCCGACGCGGCCCGCGGCCACGGCAACCACCCGTTCGGCGCCATCCTGGTCGCCCCCGACGGGTCGGTCGCGCTGGAGGCGGAGAACACGGTCGACACGGAGAAGGACATCACGGGGCACGCCGAGACGAACCTCGTGCGGCTGGCCGGCCGCGCCATCCCGGGCGACGAGCTGCCGGGCTACACGCTGTACACCTCGTGCGAGCCGTGTGCGATGTGCTCGGGCGCGATCTACTGGTCGGGCATCGGCCGCGTGGTCTACGCGCTGCCCGAGGAGGCTCTCTACGCGATGACCGGCGACCACGCGGACAACCCGACGCTCGCCCTCCCCTCGCGCACCGTACTGGGCGCGGGGAGTCGGGTCATCGAGGTCTCGGGCCCGCACCTCGAGCAGGAGGCCGCCGCCTCCCACCAGGGTTTCTGGGGATGACCGCCCGCGAGAGGTGACTCGTTGCGGGTGAGGCGGGGGTTTTACCCGCAACAAGTCACCCCTCGGCGGAGGCGGCGGAGGCGGCGGAGGCGGCGGGAGCGGCGGCGGCGGGCGCGGGGACGGGGAACGTCCAGCTGTGGGTGCCCGAGCCGACGGTCACGGGCGAGGGGGTGCCGGGCAGGTGCACCTCGGCGCGGGAGTTCGCGGGCACCGTGGCGGTGAGTTCGACCCGGTCGCCGTCGCGATTCCACTCCACCTCGGCGAAGCCGTACGGGGTCTCGTGGGCGCAGCGCACCCGGTCGAAGCCCGCGTAGCCCGCCGGATCGATCCGGATGGTGCGGTAGCCGGGGGAGGCCGGGGCGAGGCCGCCGAGGGAGCGGTGCATCCAGTCCACGATGCTGCCGAGCGCGTAGTGGTTGTAGCTGGTCATCTCGCCGGGGTTGACCGTGCCGTCGGGGAGGAGGGAGTCCCAGCGCTCCCAGACGGTGGTCGCGCCGAGGAGCACCTGGTAGAGCCACGACGGGTTCTCGGTCTGGAACAGGAGGCGCAGGGCGTCGTCCACGTGGCCCGTGGCGGTGAGGGCGTCGAGCAGCACGGGGGAGCCGAGGAAGCCGGTGGGGACGCGGTGGCCGCCCTCCGCGACGAGCTCGGCCAGACGGTCGCCGAAGGCCGCACGGCGCTCGGGGCGGCCGCCGTCGAGGCCGAACGCGAGGGCGAGCGCGTACGCGGCGGGGGCGTCGGAGGCCAGACGGTCGTCGTCGCGCAGGTACTCGCGGTCGAACGCGATCCGGGTGTCGGCGGCGTAGGCCGCATAGCGCGAGGCGGCCTCCTCGTCGCCGAGGGTGCGTGCCGCGCTCGCCGTGAGGTCGAGCGAATGGACGAGGTAGGCGTTCGCGACGAGGTCCGGGTCGGTGCGCGCATCCATCGGGCGGTCCGGCGGTGCGGCCGGGTCGAGCCAGTCGCCGAACTGGAAGGGCGCCCGCCAGAGGCCGTCGTCGTCCGTGCGCGACAGGATGGCGTCGCACCAGGCGGTCATCTGCGAGAACTGGTCGGCGAGCGCGCGGCGGTCGCCGAAGCGCTCGAACAGGGTGGCGGGGACGACGGTGGCGGCGTCGCCCCACCCGGCGGCCGCGGCGGCGCCCCACTCGCCGAGCACGTTCGGCACCATGTACGGGCACACGCCCCCGTTGCCGCGCTGCTCGACGGCGACATCCCGCAACCAGGAGGCCAGGAAGGCGTCGCTGTCGTAGAGGAAGGAGGCGGAGGGCGCGAAGACCTGGGCGTCGCCGGTCCAGCCGAGACGCTCGTCCCGCTGCGGGCAGTCGGTCGGCAGGGAGAGGAAGTTGCCGCGCATCCCCCAGACGGCGTTCTCGTGCAGGCGGTCGATCAGCGGATCGGAGGTCTCGAGCCAGCCGGTGCGCCGCATGTCGCTGCCGAGTACGACGGCGGAGACGGCGGCCGGGTCGAGGTCGGCCCAGCCCTCGACCTGCGCGTAGCGGAAGCCGTGGAAGGTGAACTCGGGTTCGAGCGTCTGCTCGCCCGCGCCGGAGAGCACGAACGTGTCGGTCGCGGCGGCGAAGCGCAGGGGGCGGAGGGCGAGTTCGCCGTGCTCCAGGACCTCGGCGTGCCGCAGGGTGATCGTCTGCCCCGCCCGGCCGGAGACGCGCAGGCGCAGGCGGCCGACGAGGTTCTGGCCGAAGTCGAGCACGGTCGCCCCCGACGGCGTGGTCAGCACCTCGACGACGGGGAGCAGCTGCGTGCGGCGCACGGGCTCGGCGCGCTCGGCCTCCGGGATCACCGTCGTCGGGGAGGTGCGCACCGGTGCCCAGCCCGTGTCGTCGAAGCCGGGTGCGTCCCACCCGGGGGCGGCGCGGCGGGTGTCGACCGATTCTCCTTGGTAAAGGCTGGAGGAGACGAGGGGTCCGTCGCCGGAGGCGCGCCAGTGCTCGCCCGTCTCGATGGTCTCCACGGTGCCGTCCGCGTACTCGACGCGGACGAAGAGCGTCACCGCCGGCTGGTCGCCGTAGAACCGCTTCCCCTGGCCGGCGAAGCCGAACTCCTCGGTCCACCAGCCGCCGGCGAGGCGGACACCGATCGCGTTGCGGCCGGGAGAGAGCAGGCCGGTGACGTCGGTGGAATCGTGGATGCGGCGCTCCTGGTAGACGGTCCAGCCGGGCTTGAGCACGGCGTCGTCCACGTCCCGGCCGTTGAGGGACACCTGGTAGACGCCCTCGGCGCTGGCGTACAGGAGGGCACGGGAGACCGGGCGGTCGAGGGAGAACTCGTGGCGCAGGGAGACGGGCTGCGCCGGTGCCGCCGGGTCGGCCAGGGCGATGGTGGGCGCGGTCCACTCGCCTTCCGCGAGGAAGACGGCGCGCACGGCGAGCGGGGCGCTCCACTCGGAGGTGCTCCCGTCGACGCCGGTGACCCGCACGCTCAGCTCGCCGGTCTCGTGCGGAGCGAGCGGAGCGAAGGGCCAGTCGACGAACGACGACTCCGCGGTCTCGACGGTCGCGGTCCGGTCGCCGAAGCGCAGCTCGACGCTCCGCTGCCACCAGTCCGGGAGGTCGGACTCGACGAGCCAGCCGAGCTGCGGGTCCGGGACGCTCGCGAGGGCGGCATCCCGTCGCCGGTCGACCCTGACCTCGGCGATGCGGACGGGGTGGGATGCGGACACGGTGCCTCCTTGGGGCGCACGGCGGCTGTAGATCGATATACACACGGATGTCCGCCCCACGTTACCGAGCGGCCCTCGCCCCGTCAATCGATATACGGAGAGCCGCGATCTCCGCTAGATTCGCCACGGCGGCCGGCACACGGCCGCGCCGACGGCGGAGGGAGCACGACCATGACCGACGGGCCGCGCCCCGCGCCACTGCGCGCCGCCACCCTCGCCGACGTCGCCCGCGAGGCCGGCGTCTCCCCGGCGGCGGTCTCCAAGGTGATCCGCGGCGCCTACGGTGTGAGCGACGGGATGCGCGAGCGCGTCGGAGCGGCGATCGAGCGCCTCGACTACCGGCCGCGGACGGCGGCGCGGGCGATGCGCGGGACGACGACGACCTTCGGCATCACCGTGCCGCAGCTCGGCAACGAGTTCCTCACGACGGTGGTCCGCGGCGCCGTGGCCGCGCTCGACGGCACCGGGTTCGACGTCATCCTGGCGCCCTCGGAGTTCGCGTCGTCGATGCACGCGGTGGAGAGCCTCCTCGACCGTCAGGTCGCGGGCATCGTCGCGATCGCGCCGCCCTCCGATCCCGAGCGGCTCGACCGGCTCGCGCGTCACGTCCCGCTCGTGCAGCTCGGCGGACACGAGTACTCGGAGCGGTTCGACACCGTCGCCGGCGACGACAGGGCGGGTGCGCGGCTCGTGGTCGACCACCTCCTGGCCCTCGGGCACCGACGCATCGCCCACCTGACCCACGCGTACGCGGCCGAGGACGACCAGCGGGTGGATCCGCACTCGCTGCGGCTGGTCACGTACGCCGCCGCGATGCGCACCGCCGGCGCGGAGCCGCAGGTCGTGCAGTCGGAGGCGTCGGAGGAGAGCGCGCACGCCGCCGCGCTTCGCTTGCTCGACGGCGCCGACCGGCCGACCGCGATCTTCGCGGCCAACGACACCCTCGCCCTCGGCGTGCTGCGTGCCGTCGCCGAGCGCGGGCTCACCGCCGCGGACGTCTCGGTCGCCGGCTACGACGACATCGATATCGCCCGGCATCCGCTGCTCGACCTCACCACCGTGGATCAGCGCGGCGACGAGATGGGGCGAACCGCGGCGACCATGCTGCTCGAGCGGCTGGCGGGGCGCACGGAGCCGAGGCGCTTCCGCACCGACCCGCGGCTGCGCGTGCGCGGCTCGACTCGCCCGGCACCCGCCGGCTGACGCTCAGGACAGCGTCGTCGCGGGCGGCTTCAGTCCGTACGCGGCCTCGCGGTCGACGCGACCGCGCACGAAGATCAGCGGCACGAGCGCGACGAACATGACGACGAAGTTGCCGAGCCCGGCGATCCCCGCGAGCGGACCCGGGTGGAGGGAGCCGCCGGTGGCATCGATCCCGCCGGTGAGCAGGAAGAGGCTCGGGTCGGTGGAGGCGTGCAGCAGAATGGGCCAGATGAGGTTGCCGGTCACCCGCAGGGCCGTGTACATCACCAGGCCGAACGCGAACGTGTAGACCACGGTGAAGCCCACCGCGAGCGGGCTCTGGCCAGTGAGAATGTTGCCCGAGTGCATGGCGGCGAAGAGCAGGGACGACAACAGCATCACACTGCGCTCGCCATAGCCGCCGCGGCGCAGCAGGTTGACGGCGAAACCGCGGGTGACCACTTCTTCGGCGAAGCCGATGAACAGCCCGGAGATCAGCACGGCGACGACCGCTCCGGCATTCCAGCCGGGGTAGTCCGCGCTGACGAAGCGCAGCACGTTGAACAGGATCACGACGCCGACGCCGATCCACATCCACCACGAACCCCGGATCGGCTGGGGCCCGAACAGCTCCTTCAGCCAGCCCAGCGAGAGCGCGAATACGACGAGCAGGATGCTGCCGACCACGATCGGCGCGCCCACTGCGATGAACGTGCTGATGCCGTTCGCGAAGATGTCGTGCTCGTCGATCAGGCCGCCGAACGCCAGCCCGATCAGCCAGCCGGCGAGCTGGTAGAGGCCGTAGTAGACGGCGATGACGAGCAGCGCCTTCCACCAGCCGCCGCGGTTCCAGAACCGCCGCCAGCCCGACTCGGCCGTGTGCTCCGCGCCGCGCGGCTCCTGCTGGACCTGCTCCTGCTGTTCCGAACTCACGGGGCTCCCTCCGCCTCGTCTCGCGAGCCGGACGGCTCGCGTCACACTTTATCGGTGGCGGTGAGCCGTCGCACGGCGTCCACGTCGTCCGCATCGCGCGGATGGAACGCCGTCGGCAGCACCTCGCCGCGCGAGAACGCCGCCGCCTGTCTGGGCAGCAGGAGGCTCCACGACCGCATCCCGTCGGAGCCGAAACGCACGACCCGCAGCGCAGGTCCGCCGGCGAACGCCTCGCCGTCGGCGAAGTAGGTCGCCCGCAGCGCCGCCTGCATCGTCGGCTGCACGTCGCCAGCGGCCCCCGGACGCACGGTGAACGAGCCGCCGCGCCCGGGATGCCCGGCGATGGTGTGCAGTTCGCCGTACGGCCGGGTCTCGAGCGCGCAGTGTTCGAGCGCACCGAGGAGCAGCTCCGGGTCGAGGGCGTCGACGCGGTCGCGCAGGGTCTCCGGCGCCTCCGGGGTGCGCGCGATGTCTCCCCGCCAGGCGAGCCAGGCGCTCGCACCGACGGACGTAGGGGAGGCGTGCCCGTCGAAATCGAGCAGCAGCCGGAGGAACGCGCGGCGCTCGGCGGGCAGCGCCGCGATGCGGGCGGGATGCGCGTCGACGGCCGCGGCCAGGCCGTCCTGCCAGGCGGGGGTGTCCGGCCACAGATCGTCGACCGCCCACGCGAGCATGTCGTCCGCATCGACGTCGACGGCCCGGGCGAGCAGCTGGATGGCGCGCTCGCTGCGCGGGGTCTGCCGGCCGGGGACGTCGTTGAAGGCGTCGGCGCTCCATCCCTCGGCCGAGAGCTCGGGCGCGACCGTGTCCGGCGCGGAGTTGGCGTTCTGGAGGTAGCCGGACGGGGCGCCGTCGAGGTGGACGAGCTCGTCCTGCTCGAGGAAGCCGTTCCACCGCTGCTGCGGGTCGAGCACCCCGGTCGCTCCGTCCGGGCGCCGCGGAACGCGTCCCGTGCGGAGATAGAAGGACGCGCCCGTGCGGTCGGCGGCGAGCACGTTCTGCGGGGGGAAGCCTCCCGCAGCGAACGTCTCGCGGAGCTCGCCGGCATCCCGCGCGCGCAGCATCGCGAGCAGCTGCAGCTCGGTCGCGGCCGCGCGGTCCGTATACGGCGAGCAGATCGCGTAGGCGGCGCCGTCGTGGCGGGCGACGATCGGGCTGCGGACGCCGTTCAGCTCGACGGCGGGCTCGGCCGTGTCGGGCACGCGGTAGGCGTCGGAGACGCGCGGACCGCCCGTTGTGACGCCCCAGGCGATGTCGGCGGTGTGGGCGAGCGGAGGGAGCATCGCCCCCAGGAACGTGAAGCCGGTGTAGTGCAGGGTCGGGGTGACGACCGTCGCCTCGTGCATCGCGTACGCGCCGCCGAACGGCAGATGCGGGTCGCTCACGAGGAAGGCCTCGCCGTCGCGGGTGCGCCAGGGCGCGACGACCCAGGCGTTGGAACCCGGGGTCATCGGCGTGCGGTCGAGCTCCGAGACGACCTCGGGCAGCGGGATGCCCGCGGCCCGCAGCTCCTGCGCGGCGTCGGCGATGGTCCAGTAGAGCATGACCGTGCGGTTGACGCCGATCGGGAGGGCCGGTTCGAGCGGGGGCGCCCAGGCGGGCAGCAGCCGGGGATGCTCGTCGAAGTACGCGCTCACGCCCGCGATGAAGGCGCGGTAGCAGTCCTGGAGGGCGGCCGGGAGGCTCGCGAAGGCCGTGCGGGCCTCCTCCAGCACCTGCCAGCGGCGCTGGTTCTCGTCGCGTCCGGTCGCGCCCGGCCCGTCGACCGTCGCGAGCTCCCCGCGGACGAGGAGGTACTTCCGGAGGAGCGCGTCGGGTTCGTCGGCGGCTTGCGCGTAGCCGAGGCCGAAGAAGGCAGCGGGCTCGGTCTCGGCCTCCAGCAGCGGCATCCCGGTCGCCGATCGGCGGACCGTCACCTCGCCCCAGGCGGTCATGCGCCGAGGTCCACGACCGTCGTGACGCGCTCGGCGAACGCGAGGCCGTCGATCGTCGCGTCGCCCTGGGGCTGCTCGGCGTGGTCGAGCAGGATCCCTTCGTCGTCGGGCACCTCGACGCGCTCCGACAGCGGCTCGACGCGCAGCTGCAGCCCGTCCGCGCGGAGGGCGTCGGCGAAGCGGCCGAGGCGGATCCGCCACGGGATCCCGCGGCTGAAGTCGTCCGCGACGAGCAGGCCGGTCGCAGCGTCGAACAGGCGGCAGAGGTCGCCCGAGTAGGCGATGTCGAGCCAGAGCCCGTCGACGTCGGCGGCCGGGTCGCGCAGCGTCAGCAGGGCGCGGCCGGGGGCGAGCTGTTCGACCGCGATCGCGTCGACGGCGATCGCCGGCGCGGGGAGATCGACGACAAGGTCGGTGCCCGACGTGTGCCGGCGCAGGACGGCCGCCGTGCCGTCGCCCTCGCCGAGCGGGCGCAGCAGCGACAGCTCGACGGTCGTTCCCCGCGTGCTCAGCTCAGCGTCGCTCGACACGAGCTGCCGCCCGGCGGGGGTCGCGACGATCGCGCTGTGCTCGGCCTGGTCGGTCGGGAGCGTGATCAGCTCGACGGTGCCGCCGGGACCGGCGATGCGGAAGGATCGTGCCGCATCCACCGTCACGAGCACGGTCGCGCCGTCGGGGTCGTCGAACACCTCCACGCCGGTGCCGGCCTCGACGGCCTCCACTCCGATGCCGGTGAAGGCGAACTCGGCGACCGACCCCGCGGGCGCGTGGAAGGCGACCACGGGGGTGACCGCGCTGCCGAGCCGGGCGAGCGGCTGTGCGGTCGCCGTGGCGAGGGTCAGCCCGGCGCCGAGGTCGAGCCCGATCGGCAGCACCAGGGCGGCACTGCTCGCGACCGTCAGCTCGGCGCGCCGCGGGAACGCGACCGTGCCGGCGTCCGTCGCGACTGTCACCGTCACTCCCGCGCGCTCACTCAGCGGGTGGATGTCGCCGTGGTTGACGAGGAACACGAAGCCGCGGGACCCGTCGGCGCGCAGCACCGCCCGCAGGCGGTCCTCGTCGGGATCGACCACCGGGTCCGCCGGCTGCACGACCTCCGTGCGGGCCAGGTCGGCGCCGAACTCCTGCACGAAGCGGTTGAACGGCAGGGCGAGGTGGAACGACTCCCGGCGCTCGCCGAACTCGCTCACGGGCGCCCAGAAGTCGTAGGAGCGCTGCGGGAAGGCCGGCTCCTTCGTCGTCCAGCCGAACCCGTCGCCGCGCACCGGGTTCGTGCCGCCGTGGAACAGGTAATAGCCGAGGAAGATGGACTCGATCGAGGCCAGCCGGGTGACCGCGGTCGTCAGCATGGACTCCGGCGGCGTCATCGCGCGGTAGGCGGCCCGGGCCGGCGAGCCGGTGCCGAGTTCGCTGAAGAGGATCGGGTCGACGCCGCGCGTCGGGTAGTCGCCGGGGACGAAGGTCGTGAGCGTGTGGTTGCCGCCCGTGTTCGGGTGGAGGTCCATGTACGCGCCGTAGCTCGGGAGGTAGCCCTCCGTCGGCAGATCGCCCGGGAGGCCCCACGCCGTCATCGAGAAGTACGGCGGCAGGATGCCGGCGTCGATCGCGAGGCCGCGCAGGGAGGCCATGTGCGCGTCGAAGTCCGCAGCGCCCGGCCCGCGATGGTCGGTGGCCGTGTAGCCGAACAGCGTGCGCCAGTCGTTCGGTGCGTGGGTGAGCTCGTTCTCCAGCTGGACGACGACGATCGGGCCGCCGTCGGACCAGTAGAGCCCGCGCAGCTCCTCGGCCAACCGCTCGAAGTAGCGGCCGACGCGCGCGAGGTAGCGCGGGTCGTCGCTGCGCTCGGTCAGCGGCATCCCGTACAACCACGGCGGCAGACCGCCGAGCAGGAACTCGGAGTTGTTGAACGGGCCGACGCGCGGCGCGAACAGCATCCCCTCGTCGGCGCAGACCTGCGCGAAACGGCGCACGTCGTTCGAGCCGGTGAAGTCGAACTCCCCGGCGCGTGGTTCGACCTGCCCCCAGAAGACGTACGACGAGACCACGGAGCAGCCGCCGTCGCGCAGGGCGCGGACCGCCTCCGGCCACTCGTCGACCGGATAGCGCTGCAGGATGAGCTCGCCCGAGACGAGCGGCAACGGTTCGCCGTCGAGTGTCAGGTGGAAGTTCGTGGCGCCGAGCACACGCCCGTCGGGGGCGACGGCGCCACGGGCCTCCGTGCGTGCCGCGGTGGGCGCGAGGCCTGCGCCGGTGGCGTCGAAGACGAGCGCGGGGGAGGCGGCCGTGGCGGAAGAGAAAGGAGTCATCGGTGTCTCCAGGATCGGGGATGGGCGGAGGCCGGCGTGGTCACCAGGTGCGGCGTGCCGTGCTGAGGCCGAGGCCGCCGAAGTGGAAACCGCCGGGGGCGTCATCGGCGGACTGCGGCATGAGCTGGTCGTCGCCGCCGTGCTCCGGGAAGCGCAGCGAGACCTCGGCGGCGACGATGGCGGAACGTCCCGGCCAGTCGCCGAGGTCGGCGGCGACGCGGTTCCAGCCCGCCGGCCAGGTCTCGCCGACGGCGAGGAGGTCGGAGTCGTCGGCCGCGATCAGCCGCAGCGTCGGCAGGGCTCCCCGCGCCGAGCGCTCGTCGCAGAGGTCGACGAGCGCGAACGCGAACGTCGCGTCCGAGGCGTCCACCGGTTCGTCGAAATCAACGCGCGCGACGGGCCGGCTGCCGTCGACGGGGAGCACCTGCGCGATCGGCCCGAGCGGCTGGGCGTGCGGGATGGGCATGCACACCAGCCGGTCGAGCACCGCGAGCTCCGAGCCCGGGGCGGTGAGGGCGCCGCGGTCGACCGCCCGGCGCAGCAGGTCGTCCGGTCCGGTCACGTCGGCGGCGCGCGGCGCCAGTGCCGGGGCGGCCCACGGCTCGGCGTCGGGCGCCGGATCGACGGCGCCGACGCGTTCGAGGGCGACGGTGAGCGTGTGCTGCCCGGGCGCCAGCTCGCGCGGCGCCTGGCCGGGGAGGGCCACCGTGCCGACCGTTCCGGGCGGGACCTCCACCGTCAGGGAGACCGTCGTACCGGTGAAGCGGTAGGACATCCCGATCGTGCCGCGCGGAGTGGCGGTGCGCACCGCGAGGTCGTCGACGCCGGAGACGAATTGCGGCTCCAGCGTGAACGTACGGTAGCCGGCGGAGGTCGGCCGGAGGCCGGCCAGCGACTCCCACGCCCACCCGGCGAACACGCCGCCGAGCCCGACATGGTCGAGCGAGCCGGTGCCGGTGTTGGCCGGGTCGATCCACCAGCACTCCCAGAAGGTCCCCGGCCCGCCGGCGAGCATCGCGCCGATGCCGGGCTCGGCCGGCTGCTCCAGCATGTCCATCACGACCTGCGAGCGCCCGGTCGCGGCGAGGGCGCGCACGATCGAGCGGGTGGTCGCGAAGCCGCCGGAGATGCGGTTGCCGCGGTCGCGCACGTCGCGCTCGATCCGGCGACCCGCCTCGTCGGCGTCGGCGCCCGTGAGGATGCCCGCCTCGATCGCGACGGCCCAGGCGCCCTGGGAGCCGTTCGCGAAGACGCCGCGCTCCGGGTCGTGGAAGCGCCGCCGGGCGGCCGCGCGGAGCTGCTCCACCTGGTCGAGGCGCTCGCCGGAGGACGCGTCGTCGCCGAGCTCGGCTTCCAGCCGCGCCAGGGTGAGCAGGCAGTCGATGACCGCGCCGGTGTGGTGGACCGGGGGAGGGGTCTGCTCCAGCGCGAGCCAGTCATGGCCGTAGCTGATGGGCGAGAGCCCGATCACGCCGTGCCCGTCGGTGCAGGCGACCTGGAAGTCGGCCCACCGCCGCAGCGCCGGGAGGGCCTCCCGCACCAGCGACTCGTCGCCGTAGTGCAGCCAGTGGCCGAGCAGGAGGCGATGGAACGCCGAGCCCCACACCGGGTCGGCGGGCATGCGCGGCTCGCGCACGTCGGGCGCGATCGCCGGGAACGAGCCGTCCGGCTCCTGGCTCGTCATGAGGTCGCGCAGCCACTTGGCGAGGAAGGCCTCGGAGTCGAACGCGGCCAGCTCGTACTCGGCGACGGAGGCCGTATCGCCCGTCCAGGCCGCCTGCTCCCGGGTCGGGCAGTCCTCCGGCACGCCGTGCACGTTGTTGAGCAGGGTGCGTGCCGCGCGCTCGAGCAGGCGACCGACGGTCGGATTCGAGACCTCGATGGCGCCGGCCGGCTGCAGATCGGTGTGCAGGGTCTCGGCGACGACCTCGGCGCGGGCGTCGTCGGGGAGGCCGTGCACCTCGATGTAGCGGAAGCCGTAATAGGCGAACCAGGGCTCGACCACATCCCCCGGCTCTCCGGAGGCGACCCACTCCATCACCTGGCGCACGCGGCCGTTGTCGAAGGGCATCGTGAGGTTGGTCGTGTCGAGGCGGCCGGCGGCGTCGACGTGCTCGC
The DNA here is from genome assembly GCF_013410615.1 of Leifsonia naganoensis. Taxonomy (NCBI): domain Bacteria; kingdom Bacillati; phylum Actinomycetota; class Actinomycetes; order Micrococcales; family Microbacteriaceae; genus Leifsonia; species Leifsonia naganoensis. The sequence continues at coordinate 1,222,263 of NZ_JACCHJ010000001.1, read as the reverse complement.
CGTGGACGACCCGGATCACGGACCCGGCGGCCAGCGCGTCGCCGACCTCGACGCGGCTGCGTCCCGCGATGTTGACGCCGACGTCGTAGAGGCGCACGCCGCCGCCGCGGGAGAGCTCCGTCGGGTGCAGGCGTGCGACGACGCGGACGGGCGGCGTCGAGTCGGGCTCGATGCGTGCGGGGGGTGCCCCGGCGCCTGTGCTCTGCGCGTCGGGCGAGACCAGAGAAGTGGGATCGACCGGCGTCCACGAGGTGCCACGGTCCGCGGAGGGGTCGTGACGCTCCAGATAGAAGGGCTCGTCGACGACGATGCGGCTGGGCGAGACGAGGGAACCGGCTCCGGGATGCACGATCTGCGTCGTGCCGTCCCGGTGTCGCAGCACGAGCGACGCGAGCACGCGAGGTGGGAGGCCGGAGCGCTCCCACTCGCCGGTGCCGGCGACGAGGTCGAGGACGTTCTCCCCGGCCGCGATCAGGTCGGTCACGTCGTAGGTGCGGTAGAGCGCGCGGACCGCGTCGGTCCGGGTCGCATCCAGGTGGCCGTCGTTGACCGCGACGCCGCCGAGCTCCGCCCGCACGAGCCCCTGGGCCGTGACGTGGAGCCGCGCCCGCTCGATCTCGCCGGTGACGTCGAACGGCTGACGCACGCGGGTGCCGGCGGCCACGCCGATCCAGGACCCGCCGAACCGGTCGAGCCCGTGCGGACCGGTCTCGAGCTCGGCGCGCGACCAGCCCGACCAGCCGTGCTCGGTGCGCGTCCGGACCTGCCAGGCGTACAGTCCGCCCTCCTCGAGCGGAGCGTCGACGGTCACCGCGGTCTCGGTCGACGCGACCGCGCCGGAGGCCCAGATCGTCGTGCCCGCCTCGTCGGCGACCGTGACCTCGTAGCCGGTCCGCTGCTGCGCCTCGTCGTCCGGCGTGCGCCAGGAGAGGCGCGGGCGGGGGCGGGAGGTCAGGTTCACTCCGCGAGCGCCGTCGCCGTCCTCACGCGGGGGGCGGCCGTCGACGCGGAGGTCGTGGGGTGCCGAGGGGACCGTCGTGCGGCCGGGGAGTCCCGGCGTGGTCGTCTGCTTCTCGAGTGTCATGCGTCGGTCTCTGTGCCCTCGTCATCGTCGGTGTACGGAGTGAATGCTTTCACTTTCCGTTTCGCAATGCAAACCTTTTCGCGCGATCCAGTGGAGGCGAAGAGGAGTGAATCCCCAGCAATCGAGCGGAATCGACGGACTCACGCTTGACATCGGCCGCTCGGGCAGTTACAAATGAATCGTTTTACTGCAGTCGGTCCGTCCGGCTGAGAGCTCGATGATGAGAGGTGCACGTGGCAACGGTGATCGAACGGCGCGAACCCGATCCGGCGACGGCCCCCGTCGTGGGCGATGGAGCACCAGTGCACCCGTCGCCCCGCCGGCGTCGCAGGCGGATCCCCGTCGGCGTCTACCTGGCACTGGTGCCGGTCTTCGCCCTGCTGGGGATGTTCCAGTTCTACCCTGCCATCAGCGGCATCTGGTATTCGTTCTGGAACTGGATCCCCTCCGGTGGCTCGACGTTCATCGGATTCGACAACTACGTGGCGATGTTCAGCGACGGCGTCTGGTGGGACTCGTTCAAGAACCTCGGCATCATCTTCGTCTTCGGCGTGGTGATGTGGATCTTCCCGCTCCTCGCCGCCGAACTGCTCATCAGCCTCCGCGGGCAGCGCGCCTCGTTCGTCTACCGCACGCTGCTCATCATCCCGATGGCGTTCCCCGGCGTGGTCACCGCCCTCGTCTGGCAGTTCTTCTACGACCCCAACAACGGCGTCTTCAACGCGGCGCTCACCGCGATCGGGCTCGGCGACTTCACCCAGAACTGGACGGGCAGCCCGAACACCGCCCTCCTGTCGCTGCTCTTCGTCGGGTTCCCGTTCATCGCCGGCCTGCCCTTCCTGCTCATGTACTCGAGCCTCCAGAACATCCCGCGGGAGATCTTCGAGGCCGCGTCGCTCGACGGCGTGAGCCGGTTGCGCCGCATCTGGACCTTCGACCTGCCGCTCATGGCGAGCCAGGTGCGCGTCCTCCTCTTCTTCGCCGTCGTCGGCACCCTCCAGTACGGCTTCACCGCGTACATCCTCACCAACGGAGGGCCGGACAACGCGACCCAGGTGCCCATCCTCCGCGTGCTGAACCAGGCCTTCCAAGCGCAGAAGTGGGGCTACGCCGCAGCGCTCTCCACCACCCTGTTCGCCATCACCCTCGTCCTCAGCTGCATCGTCATGTTCGTCCGCCGACGTGAAGCGACCGACGCCACCGCGCAGCGACGCGCGCAGAGAAGGAGTGCCCGATGAGCACCGTCACCCAGCAGACGTTCGCGGCGGCCACCGAGCTCGCCCACGCCGAGCCGAAGGTGCGCAAGCGCCGGCCCTCCCGCCAGATCGGCGTCCACATCGGGCTCCTCGTGCTCGTGTTCCTCAGCCTCGCGCCGTACCTCTTCATGCTCGTCACGTCGCTGAAGGACAACCAGCAGTACAACGAGAACTTCTGGGCCCTCGCCTTCCCGCTGCACTGGGAGAACTTCGGCACGGCGTGGACGCAGATCCAGCCCTATCTCGTCGCCTCCGTGATCGTCGCGGTCGGCTCCGTCATCGGCATCATCGCGGTCTCGCTGCTCGCCGGGTTCGTGCTCGCACGGTTCCGGTTCCCGGGCCGGACGTTCCTGTTCACGCTCATCGCCGCCCTCATGATGGTGCCGAGCATCTCGAGCCTCATCCCCCTGTTCCTGATGATGCGCGACCTGGGGCTGCTCAACACTTTCGCGGTGCTGATCATCCCGCAGGTCGCCACCGGGGCGATCCTCGGGACCATCCTGATGAAGACCTTCATCGAGGGGATCCCGCAGACGCTGTTCGAGGCGGCCGCGATCGACGGCGCGGGACCGGTGCGGCTCTTCCGTTCGATCATGCTCCCGCTCTCGCTCCCGGTGATCGGCACGGTCAGCCTGGTGACGATCCAGGGCGTCTGGAACGACTTCTTCTGGCCCCTGCTGACGGTGACCGACAACAATCTCAAGACCGTGTCGGTCGGCCTCCTCTTCTTCCAGGGCCAGTCGTCGACGGCGTACGGGCCGATGTTCGCCGGCTACCTGCTCGCCAGCATCCCGCTGCTCGTCCTCTTCATCTTCTTCTCGCGGTACTTCCTCGCCGGGATCCAGGGCGGCCTGCCCGGCTCCCACTGACGTCGGCGCTCCCCGAGCGGCCGAGAGCTCCACCCCCTCACAGACGCACCACCCGAGCATCAACCAAGGAGAACCATGCACACGAAACCCCGGTCCGCGGCGCTGCGGACCCTCGGCGTCCTCGCCACGGTGGCCACGGCCGCCGTCACGCTCGCCGGCTGCTCCTCCAGCGGCGACGACGCGAGCGGCAAGACGGTCATCACCCTCGCCGGCCCGAACCAGTGGAACAACGAGGCCGGCACCTTCGGCAAGCCGTGGGAGGACCTCATCGCCCGCTTCGAGAAGGCGGAGCCGGACATCGAGGTCAAGACCACGGTCCTGCCGATCGCGAGCTTCTCGGACACCTTGTCGACGCAGCTGTCGGCGGGCACGGCTCCCGAGCTGATCTTCGCCCAGGCGCCGCACACCCCCGAGCAGATCGTCTCGCTCGACAAGTACCTCGCCGAGCCCAACCCGTTCGTCAAGGGCAACACGAAGTGGCAGGACATCTTCAACCCCGCCACGTTCGGCGACGCCAACCGCAACGTCAAGGGCAAGCTGGAGTTCATCCCCTTCAACCTGGTGACCGCCGGCCTCTTCTACAACGAGGACGCGCTGAAGAAGGCGGGCGTCACCGCCCCCGTCGAGAGCATCGGCGACCTCACGAAGGCCTGCACGAAGCTCAGCGACGCCGGCTACTCCGGGCTCGCGATGGACAACGGCAGCCTCGGCACGGGCTGGACCAGCGAGACGATACTCAACAACCTCCTCGCGAAGTACTTCGACGCGTGGAACAAGTACGACACCGCAGGCAACCCGGGCACGGCCGACGAGAGCCTGAGCCAGAAGAGCCTCGCCCGCGCCGTGCTCACCGGCGAGCTCGACGCGACCAAGACCCCCGAGGTCGCGGAGGCGGCGAAGCTGCTCAAGGACGTCTACGACAACTGCGCGACCAAGAACTGGTCGGGCACCGCCGCCTCCGCCACCTTCGTCGGCGGCCAGGAGTTCCTCGCGGGCAAGGCGGCGACGGCCTGGGGCACCAGCTTCGCGTCGACGAACCTCTCGGACGTCAAGTGGGGCTGGTCGACCATGCCGTTCCCGACCGTCACGAAGGACGACACCTCGCTCGCCTCGGGCGACGGCGCCCGCTTCGGCGCCTCCGCCGGCGGCACCAGCTACATGATCCCGGCGACCACCAAGGGCAAGAAGTTGGATGCGGCGGTCAAGTTCCTCCAGTACGTCTCCAGCCCCGAGGGCGGCACGCAGTGGATCAAGGACACCGACGCCATCCCGGCGACGACCGGTACCGAGCCCTCCAAGGCCGTCGCGAACCTGACCACCGGCGACTGGGCGAAGCCGTCGCAGATCGGCGTCAGCGCGCTCATCTCGAAGGCCGAGGCCGGCAAGAACCTCTGGGACGGCTACCTGCTCGGCACGAAGACGCTCGACCAGCAGCTGACCTTCCTCGAGTCGGTCTGGAAGGACGCCGCCCACGAGGGCGTCCAGGCGGCCGGCTGGACCGAGGACTGGACGAAGAACTGAGCACCGGCGCCCCGGCGGAGCGATCCGCCGGGGCGCCTCCCCGCACCACCCCTGCACCCTTCCCGCACCATCCGCCTCTCGACGACGAGGACGAACCGACATGGGATCCACACTGCTCGCACGTACCGCGACGGCCGCCACGGCCGCCGTCGCCCTGATCGCCGGCCTGCTCGGCGCCGCGCAGCCCGCGAACGGTGCCCCGGCGACCCCGGCGGCCCCCGCCGCCACGGGCACCGCGCACTACATCGACAACCGCTCCGGCTCGAACTGCTCCGACACGGGGGCCGGCACGAGCACGACGGCGCCCTGGTGCTCCTTCGCACCCGCGGCCTCCCTGACCCTCGGCGCGGGCGACAGTCTGCTGCTCGCCCGTGGCGCCTCCTGGTCGGAGCGCCTCGTCGTCGCGCTGCACGGCAGCGCCGCCGCGCCCGCGACGCTCGGCGCGTACGGCACGGGAGCCGCGCCCCGCATCCTCTTCAACGACAGCGCCATCGGTGTGGACCTGACCGACCCCGACCACGCGGTCGTCTCGGGCCTGGACATCGGAGCCAAGACCGCCGCCGGCACGAGCGCGCTCTCGTACGGCCTGATGGTCACGTACACGAGCCCCGGGCACGACGACCTCACGCTGAGCGACCTGTCGGTGCACGACAACCGCATCGTCGGCCTGTTCGTGCGCAACACCGCGAACACCACCAACGCCCAGACCGTGCTCGACGGGGTGACCATCTCCCGCGTCACGTCGACCCACAACGGGCACGGCATCGTGCTGACGAACCAGGGCGCCGTCACGGACATCCCGACGCCGCAGTCGCCGGGCAACTCGGGGTCGAACGTGTTCGCGCACGTGCTGGTGGACGGCATCCACCAGACCGCGGACGACAACAACAACCCGCCCGTCGACGAGGTCTTCTCGCAGATCGACGCGGGATGCCCCGACAGCCTGGCCATCTCCAGCGCGTCGAACGTGACCGTGCGCAACTCGATCCTCGACGGCTCGGCCGCGTGCCGCACGGGGGCGGGGACGGCCGCGCTGTTCCTCGGCAACGTCAACCACGCGATCGTTGCCAACAACATGATGGTGAACACGCCGAACACGGGGAACCCGGACATGGTGGCGATCGACCACGAGGCCACCACCAGCGATGTGACGATCGCGGGCAACTACTTCGCCGACAACTACGGTGGTGCGATCGAGTACCTCGCCATCCACGGTCCGAACGACTTCTCGACGGGCAATACGGCCACCGCGAACGTGTTCCTGCGCAACGGCGTCTCGCACGCCATCCCGTATCCCGGCGACGGCGCGATCGCCCAGGTGGGCGGCAGCATCGCGACCGACGCGACCATCTCGGACAACCTCGCCTTCGAGCCGTACGGCCTCCTGACCGCGCAGCTCGGCGGTGACGTCACGCACTACACGTCGACCAACAACATCGCCACCGATTCGGCCGACGACATCTCCCAGGCCGCGGCGCAGTTCGGCGCGAACGGCACCCCGTGGGGATACCAGCGCATCTCCGGCGGCTCGTGGAAGGCGCTCCCGTACGACACGGCGTCGTCCAGCTACACGGCGTCGGGGGTCACGGTCGGCCGGTTCGCCCTCACGCCCTCGGCGACGAGCGATGCCGGGATCACCTGGACGGCTCCCCGCTCCGGCGTGATCAGCCTGCGCGGCTACCCGCTCGCCCTGTCCGGCACCGCTGCCGTGAAGGTGACCGTCAACGGGACCGCTGTCGCGACCGCGACGATCGACACGGTCGGAGCAGTGCTCAAGGCGGACGATGTCACGGTCCACGACGGCGACGTCGTCCGCTTCTCGGTCGCAGCGGGTAGCGCCCCGGTCAGCTGGGTGCCGGCGGTGGCCTACTCCTCGAAGGCGACGTCGTCGGACGGCAAGGGGGAGTGGACGTTCTCCGTCGCCGGTGACGCCCAGGGCTGGTCGAGCAGTGCTCCGGCGCAGATCCATCGCGGTCTGGCCGACATCAGCACGGCGGGCGGCACCACCACCCTCGATTCGGCCGCGGGGCTGAAGCTGTCGGCCGCCGCCAGCTCGAGCCTGCGCCTGCGCTACTACAACGGCACCGCCGCGACCTCCGGCACCGTGTACTTCACGACGGCCTCCGGGCAGTCGTTCACGGCCGAGCGCTCCGTCCCGTTCTCGATCAACCCCCGGAGCACCGCCGGCGTCGTCGAAGGGTTCCAGAGCGTCCTCGTGCCCCTCGCCGGCAACGCGGCGTGGACCGGGACGATCGACCGCATCCGCATCGCGATCACCGGCGCGAGCGGCACCTTCGCGGTCGACAGCGTGCAACTGACGAAGCCGCAGACGACCGGCTGGGAGTTCGACACCGCCTCCGGCTGGACGGCGAAGTCCAACGTCAGCTGCGCCACCACCGGCACCGCCTCGGCCTCGCCGACCGTCGACGTCGACAACACCGCCGGCGGGTTCTCGCAGTACGCCGACATCAACTGGACCATGACGCGCATGCAGACCTTCCCGGTCAGCACGCCGCGGTTGGCCCAGGTGGACTTCTGGGCCTTCAAGACCGGTGACCCGCAGGGCTGCCTGTACTTCCGCATCGTGAAGATCACCGACCCGGCCACGCACCGCGGAGACACCCTGTTCACCGGAGCCGTCCCGGCGTCGGCCGTCAGCACCGACGGCGGCTTCGTCAGCGTCTACCCCGGACTCACGGGCCTCGACACCGCGGCGACCTACGGGCTCGAGATCTTCAACCCCTACGTCGTCCCGGGCGGCGGGAACTTCGGGGTCGCCTACAGCGACGACGGCTCGCGCCCGATGGCCGGCCGCGAGTTCTACTCGGTGAACAACAACGGCACCTGGAACGGGCCGGAAGGCGCCCGCAGCCTGAAGTTCCGCACCTACACGGCGGCGACCATCGCGGCGCAGAACCCGACGGAGGGCTACGCGCCCGTCACCGTCGCCGACGGTGCGGTGCAAGGCAGCGGCGGCTACGAGCCCGCGCTGCTCTCGCCGGGAAAGCTCGGCATCACCGCCTCCGGCACCCGCTACATCCACATCCGGATGAGCAACCCGACCAACCAGCCCGTCGCCTACCTGCTCTTCACGACCAACGCCGACCCGGCCTTCGACCAGCCCGGCGACGGCTCGCCGCCGCCGGAGGAGTCCGGCAAGGGATACGTGTTCTCGCTCCTCCCCGGCGCCGACTTCCACGAGTACACGCTCGACATGTCGACCGTGGCCGGGTGGACGGGCACGGTGCAGCAGTTGATGGTCCAGCCGGCCAACCGGTGGAACTACCGGATCAACGATCTGAGCAGCACCTGGTCGGGCAAGATCGACTACATCCGGCTCGACAGCGGGACGACGGCGGCGGCCGCGGGCACCGCGTCCCCGCCGGCCACCGGCCCGGCCGCGGCGCTGGCCGCCGCGCTCGCCGCCATCGTGGCGGCGCTCAAGGACTGGTGCACCCGCACCGGCTGGTGCGCGTGGTGACGCGACATGGCTAATGTGTCAACGGACGGTCCGGTGACACGCCGATGAGGACGTCGGGGGCCTGTGTGGCGCCGACCGTGAAGGAGAGGTATGGCTGTCGGTATTCGTGACGTCGCGGAGCACGCGAAGGTCTCGGCGGGGACGGTGTCGAAGTTCCTGAACACCCCGGAGCGGGTGGCGCCCGGCACGGCGAAGCGCGTGCGCGAGGCGATCGAGGAGCTCGGCTACGTCCGCAACGACGCCGCGCGCCAGCTGCGCGCGGGCCGGAGCCGCACGATCGGGCTGCTCGCGTTCGACATCGCGAACCCCTTCTTCATCGATCTCGCGCACGGGGTGGAGCGGCAGGCCACGAAGCACGGCCTGTCGGTCCTCCTCGGCAACAGCGACGAGGACGAGGAGCGCGAGTCCGCGTACCTCAACCTGTTCGAGGAGCAGCGCGTGCACGGCGTCCTGGTCTCGCCGATCGGGTCGATCGACAAGCGCATCGAACGGTTCCGGCGCAGCGGCATCCCGGTGGTGCTGGTCGACAAGCAGGGCGACCCCTCGCTCAGCCCGTCGGTCTCGATCGACGACGTCGCGGGAGGCTACATGGCCGCCGCGCACCTGGTGTCGCGCAAGCGCACGCGGATCGCGTTCGTGGGAGGGCCCTCCGGCCTCCGGCAGTTCGACGACCGTCTCGCGGGGGCGCTGCAGGCCGTCGCCGACCACCCCGGTGTCTCGCTGGAGGTCATCCAGGTGCGCAACCGCGACGTGGAGGAGGGCCGCAAGGTCGGCGAGGCACTGCTGATGCGGCCGCCGCGCGACCGGCCGGACGGCGTCTTCGCGATGAACGACCGGCTCGCGTTCGGTCTGCTGCAGACGGTGGTCGCCGAGGGCAGTGTGCGGGTGCCGGAGGAGATGGCGGTGATCGGCTTCGACGACATCGAGTTCGCCGCCGCCGCGGTCGTGCCGCTCAGCTCCATCCGGCAGCCGCGGGACGAGTTCGCGGAGATCGCGGTCGGGCTGCTCGTCGACGAGGACCTCTCGGTCGAGGTCGACGAGTACCCGCAGGTCGTGCTCGAGCCCGAGCTCGTCGTCCGCGCCAGCACCCAGGCGAGGTGAGGGGCGACAGGGGAGCCTCCGTGCAGATCCGGGCCGCCTCCCCTCTCCGTTCGCTCGGCAGCATGCTGCGCCCGTACCGCGGGCGCATCGCCGCGGCCGCGTTCTTCCACCTGCTGAAGGACAGCCCGCTGTGGCTGATCCCCGTGTTCACGGCGATGATCATCGACACGGTGGTCGCGGGGACCGACGTGGCGCGCCTCGCCGTGCTCGTCGCCGCCGCCGCGCTCGTGCTGGTGCAGAACTACCCGAACCACCTGCTGTACGTGCGGATGTTCAGCCGCGTCTACCGGTCGGTGGCCGCCGATCTGCGCAACACGCTCACGGCGCGGCTGCAGGGCCTCTCGATCGGGTTCCATTCGCGGCGCAATGCCGCGGTCATCCAGACCAAGGTGGTGCGGGACGTCGAGAACGTCGAGCTGCTGATGGCGCAGGTCTTCCCGATCGTCGCGGTCTCGGTGAGCATCTTCGTCGGGTCGGTCATCGTGACGGCGGTGCAGGCGCCGGCGTTCCTCGTGGTCTTCGCGCTCACGGCGCCGGTCGCGGGCGGTCTCATTGCGGGGATGCGCAAGCGCGCCGCCCGGCGCAACGAGCGCTTCCGCACCGAGATGGAGAGCCTGTCGGCGAGCGTGGGCGAGATGGCGAGCCTCATCCCGATCACGCGTGCCCATGGTCTGGAGGGCGTCGCCGCCCGCCGCGTCGCCGCTACGGCCGAGCAGGTGAAGACCGCGGGCCTCGCCCTGGACCGGCTCAACGGCCGGTTCGAGACCACGTCGTGGGTCGCCTTCAACGTGCTCTCGGTGCTGTGCCTGGGCCTCGCGGGTTACGCGGCGATGTCGCACCTCCTGCCGATCACGGCGGGGCAGGTCGTCCTGCTCAGCACCTACTTCGCGACGTTGACCGGCGCGGTCTCGCAGCTGGTCGGCCTGACGCCGATCTTCAGCCGCGGGCTGGAGTCGATCCGGTCGATCGCCGAGGTGCTGGAGGATCCGGACGTCGAGCAGAACGAGGGCAAGACGGTCGTCGACCGCGTCATCGGGGAGCTGCGGTTCGAGGACGTCTCGTACACGTTCCCGGATGCCGAGGAGCCGGCGATCGCGGACCTCAGCCTCACCATCGAGCCGGGGGAGACCATCGCCTTCGTCGGGTCGTCCGGCTCGGGCAAGTCGACCGCGATGAACCTCGTGCTCGGTTTCATCCGTCCGACCGGCGGTCGCCTCCTGCTCGACGGCCGGAACACCGCGAGTCTCGACCTGCGCACCGCCCGTCGCTTCATCTCGGTCGTGCCGCAGGAATCGGTGCTCTTCGAGGGCAGCATCCGCGACAACGTCGTCTACGGGCTCGACGACGTCACCGACGAGCAGGTCGCCGCCGCGCTGCGGGATGCGAACGCGAGCGAGATCGTCGCCGCTCTGCCGGACGGCTGGGACACCACTGTGGGCCAGCGCGGCGCGCGTCTCTCCGGCGGCCAGCGGCAGCGCATCGCCATCGCGCGCGCCCTCATCCGCGACCCGCGCATCCTGCTGCTCGACGAGGCGACCAGCGCCCTCGACAGCGAGTCGGAGGCGCAGGTCCAGCGTGCGTTGGAGACGCTCCGCCGGGGCCGCACCTCCCTCGTCGTCGCCCACCGACTCTCCACGATCCGCGACGCGGACCGCATCGTGGTGATGGACAGGGGCCGCATCGTCGAGATCGGCAGCCACGAGGAACTGCTGCGCGCCGAGGGGCGTTACGCGCGGCTGCACGCGGCGCAGAGCCGCTGAGCCAGTGAGCCGCTGCGCCGGAGCTCGATCAGAGCCCGCGGCTGAACCGCAGCACCACCGCCGACGGCGCATCGAGCGCGATCGTGAGGGTGCCGGCGTCGAGCGACACGGTCGCTGACGAGTCGGCCGGGAAGACGCGCTCGATCCGAACGGGCTCGTCGCCGGTTACACCCGCCAGCAGCCGCGCCGCGGGAAGCTCGAGCACGTCGGGGGAGGCCGCGTCCCGCCGCCAGACCGTGAGATACGCCTCCTCTGCTCCGACGAGTCCGGCCGCCGCCCAGGCGTCCTCCCACCCGGGCAGACCGATCGGCCACGTCGGGTGCAGCCGGCCGAGGGATCCGCGGACGCGCTTATGGGCCGCCACGTACTCGCGCAGGCGGGCGAACTCCGTCTCGTCCAGCCGATCGAGGTGGCCGGAGAGGATGGGCCGGGCGAGCACGCTGTTGGCGAGCGTGACGGTCGCGACGCCCGGCGACATCCCGTGCTCGGGGTACGACCAGACGCCCGCCTGCTCCGGCGGCACCAGGGTGGTCGCCGAGGCGGCCACGGGGACGCAGCGCAGCGCGTCCTGCTGGTCGCTCGTCGAGAGGAGCGCGAAGTGCGAGACGGTGCGCCAGTCGGCGCGCATGCCGCCCGAGGCGCAGTCCTCCACGATCAGCCGGGGGTGCCGGGTGTGGAGGCCGTCGATCCAGTCCAGATACGCCGCCGTCGCGTCGTAGAGGCCGGCGCCGGGGCTGTCGGCGCCCTGGTCCGTGCCCGGCTCGGGGTCGATGTTGTAGTCGAACTTCACGTAGCCGATGCCGTGGTCGGCGATCAGGCGGTCGAGCACCCCGTCCATCCGCTCGATCACGGCCGGGTGACGGAAGTCGAGCTGGTACCGGCCGTTGTCCACCAGCCGCACGCCGTGCCGGGTGTAGAACGCGGCGTCCGGCAGCTCACGGGCCACGGGGCTGTTCACCCCGACGACCTCGGGCTCGAGCCACAGGCCGGGCGTCATGCCGGCGTCGCGGATGGCGTCCATGACGCGGTCGAAGCCGCCGGGGAAGCGGCGGGTGGAGGCGACCCAGCCGCCCACGGTGTCCCACCAGCCCTGCTCGTCCGTGTACCAGCCGGCGTCCACCACGAAGATCTCGGCCCCCGCGCGTCCGGCGGCGTCGATGAGGGGCAGCAGCTTCTCGGTGGTCGGGTCGGCCATGAGGGTGTTCATGTAGTCGTTGAAGATCAGCGGGAGGCCCTCGTCGCCCGCGTACGGCCGCCGGTCGGCCCGGCGGTGCGCGGTCAGTCGCGCGAGCGCGCCCTCGAAGCCGTCGGCGGAGACCGCGATCGTCGTCACCGGAGTGGTGAAGGAGGCGCCGTCGGACAGCCGAACGGACCAGTTGTGGTCGGTGTCGCCGGGGCCCGAGGCGACCAGCCCCAGGGTCCCGAGCGGCGCGCTGCCGAGCGGATCGGCCCCGCCGTTCTGGGCGAGCTGCCACCGCCAGCCGCCGTTCGACTCCACCTGCCAGAGCAGGGTGCGGCCGTCGGGCGCTTCGAGGGCGCCCATCGGCACGTGCGCGCCCGTCGACCAGGTGCCGCGTCCCGCGAGGGCGATGCAGCCGCGCGGGCGAGCGCCGCCGTGCGCGGCCATCGCGACATCCGGCTCGCCGAGCTCGGTGAAGGTGCCGCTGCGCCACCGGCCCTCCGCGAGCCAGTCGCTGTCCGCGAGGTGGATGCGCGTGTCGGCGACGCCCCACGAGCCGTCGTCGAGGGCGGCGCTGCTGACGAACAGGACCACCGTGGGCTCCGGGCCGTCGTCGGCGATGCGCACCGAGGAGGAGACCGTGCCGGATCCGGGGCGCATGGCGTAGCGGACCGACACGGTGAGGGTCGAGAGCGGATCGCGCAGCTCGATCTCGAGCGCGGCGATGCCGTCGGCGACGGTCGAGCTGTGCCGCACATAGCGCAGGTCGCCGCCGAGGTCGGTGTGGTCGAAGCGCGGGCCCGACGGCTTGCTCCGCTGCGCCGTGACGATCTCCACGAGCGGGAGGGCGATCTCGAACGGGGCAGGACGCCGCGCCGGATCCTCCGGGCCGAACGACACGAGACGCGTGCGCCCGTCGGCGTCGACGGCGACGATCAGGCGGAGGGCGGCATCGCCCCAGCTGATCTCGGTCGCTCGGTCGATCTGCGTCGTGCGGTCGATCTCGGTCACAGGGAGTCCTCCTCGGGGGCGGGGCCGTCGAGCACGACCTCGAGCATGGCGGCGGCGGCGGCCTCCGCATCGCCGTCTCGGAGCGCATCCAGAACGATCACGTGGCGGGCGGCGTCGGTGGCGAGGTCGACGGAGCTGCGACCGTCGTCCTGCTGAATGGCGAACGCGATGCGCAGCACATCGCCCACGAGCGCGCCGAAGCGCACCAGGAGGGGATTGTGGCTGGCGACGAACACGGCCTGATGGAAGGCTGCATCCCACTCGGGATACGCGGCTCGGTCGTGCACGGCGGCGGTCAGCTCGCGCGCGGCGCGCTCCAGATCGGCGAGCTCGGCCAGCGTCGCGCGCTGCGCGGCCAGACGGGCGGCCTCCGGTTCGATGACGCGGCGGAGCTCGACGAGCGCCGCCATCAGGTCCTCGCCGGAGCCCTCCGCGTGCGCCCAGCGCCACAGGTCGGAGTCGAACACGTCCCACTCCGGTCGCGGCCGGACGACCGTCCCGGTCTTCCGGCGGATCTCGATCAGCCCCTTGCCGGCGAGCACCGCCATCGCACCGCGGACGGTGGTGCGGCTGACGCCGTGCGCGGTGCACAGGTCGTCCTCGCGGGGGAGGACCTCGCCCGACGGGCGGCGGCCCGACACGATGTCGCGGCCGACGGACTCGGCGACGACATCCTGCCGGCTGCGGGAGGCGCTCGCCGTCATCGGGACGCTCCGCGCACTCCGACCGCTTCGGGCTCCGACGACTCCGTGGTCTCCCCTTCCGGCGCCTTCAGCCCGGTGCCGGCGAAGAGCAGCTCGCCGTCGACCCGGATCTCCACGCTCCTCCGGTAGACGGAGAGCGCGCCCAGGTCGACCTCCACGCCCAGTCCGGGTGCGTCGGGAGCACGCAGCTCGCCGTCGACGATCGGCAGGTAGTCGCGGGTGAGGTCGACGGCCAGGCGGCGCGGCTCCGCCGGGTACTCGCAGATGCGGTGATCCCGGAGGCCGGCGAACGGCTGCAGGGACGCCGACAGCGCGAGATGCGTCGTGAAGGTGTGGTTGACGAAGGTCGCGCCCGCCCGGTCGGCGTAGAGCGCGGCGCGGTGGGCCGGCCCGATGCCGCCGATGCGGCCGGTGTCCACCTGCAGGTAGCCGACGTGGCCGTAGTCCAGGAGGGTGCGGGCGAGCGCTTCGCTGTGCGCGGCCTCGCCTCCCGCCACCCGCACCGAGCCGGATCGGCTCGCGGCGGCGGAGAGGGCGGCGTACGCGCCGTACTCGGCGCCTTCGAACGGCTCCTCGATCCAGGTCGCCCCGACATCCTCGAGGGCGGCGAGGCGTGCTTCGGCCGCCTCGACGTCGCCGCCCCACACCTGGCCCGCGTCGACCAGCAGCAGCCCGTCGGAGCCGATGCCCTCGCGGGCGGCGTGGAGCTGGTCCGCATCCGCAGCGACCGAGCCCTCCCCGAAGCCCGCCCAGCCGTACTTCACGGCGCGGAACCCGCGGGCGACGAGCTCCCGCCCCTTCTCCAGGGTCTCCTGCGGCGTCGCGCCGAACAGCGCGGAGGCGTACGGCGTCTTGGCGTACGAGTGCTCGAAGCCGAGCAGGCGCCACACCGGCTCCTCGCGCAGCCGGCCGAGCAGGTCCCAGAGCGCGATCTCGATGCCCGAGAAGGTGTGCGCCGCCTGGAGCAGGTCCATGCTGTTGCGCCGCACGAGCGCCGCGATCCGGTCGATGTCGGCGGGGGAGTCGAGGCGCTCGCCGAGCACCGAGTCGGCGACCGGCAGGCACGCCCCGTGCGATCGCGGCGTGACGAACGCGGCGATGGAGGTCAGCGGCGAGGCCTCGCACTCGCCCCAGCCCACGTGCCCGCCCGCGGTGACGCGCACCACGAGGGCGTCCTGGCTGCCGTCGGCGTCGAGGGTGACCTCGGGCATCGCGACGTAGAAGAAGTCGACACTGTCGATGCGCATGGCGCTCCCTTCGATTTTTTAGATCATACCTTTAACAGCGACAGGTATGATCTGAAAATCCGATCGAGGGAGAAGACATGGGCGAGACGACCCGCGCGGCGCTGATCACGGGAGGCGCTGGAGGCATCGGCGCCGCGATCGCCGAGCGCCTGCGCGCGCAGGGCGCGGCGGTCTGGATCGCCGACCGCGACGAGGCCGCCGTGTGCGAGACCGCGCGACGCCTCGGGGCGATCCCGCTCGTCCTGGACGTCTCGTCGCCGGAGAGCCTGAACGACGCGGCCGCGCGCCTCCCGGAGACTCTGGACGTGCTGGTCGCGTCCGCCGCCGTCGCGGGCGGCCCCGGGCTCTCCGCGGAGACCGTGCGTGCCGTCCTCGACGTCAACGTCGCGGGAGTCGCCGCGATCGTCGAGGCCGCCCTCCCGGCTCTGCGCCGATCGGCCGCACCCCGCGTCCTGACCATCGGCTCGGTGCAGGCGACCCGTGCCGGTGGCGGATCGCCCGCCTACGTCGCGAGCAAGGGTGCGGTGCACGCCCTCACGCGCGCGCTCGCCGTCGACCTGGCCCTCGACGGCATCCTGGTGAACGCGCTCGCGCCCGGCTTCGTCGACACCGCAATGGCGCTCCTCCCCGACGGCACGAGCGAGTACGACACCGACTGGTTCCAGGAGGTCTACGTCGGCCACGGCGGCGTCCCGCTCCGTCGCCCGGCGCGCCCCGAGGAGGTCGCGGCCGCCGCCGACTTCTTCCTCTCTCCCGCGAACACCTACGTCACGGGCGCCGTGCTGGCCGTCGACGGAGGGCTCACGGCGGCGCTGTGAACGTCGGCTGAGCCGGGTCCGGCTGGCCCAGCGGTCACGGTCGGCCCGTGACGCTCCGTCATATTCGCTGCGTGTTGCCGGTGCGTTCGCTACGTTGACCGTGGGAGTCTCCTCCCGATCGTCTCGAGATCACACCCGCCAAGGAGAGCCATGTCCGAAACCGTCCCTCCCGCCACCGTCTCGGCGGCGCCCACCGCTCCCGTCGCACCGACCGTCGGCGCACGCCTCGCCGCCGAGGTCGCCGGCACCTTCGTCCTCGTCTTCGGCGTCATCGGCACCGCGATCTACGCGGCCGGTTTCAGCGGAGGCGACGGCGGGCTGAACGTCGGGTTCCTCGGCGTCGCGCTCGCGCTCGGCCTCAGTGTCGTCGTCTCGGCCTACGCGTTCGGACCGGTCTCGGGCGGCCACTTCAACCCGGCCGTTACCCTCGGCCTGGCGATCGCCGGCCGGTTCGGCTGGAAGGACGTCGTCTCCTACATCGTCGCCCAGATCGTCGGCGGCATCATCGCCACCTCCCTCCTCGTCGCCATCGCGGCGGGCGCACCGAACGGCTTCCTCGCCGCTGCGCAGAAGGGCGGCTTCGCCTCCACCGGCTGGGGAGAGCTCTCACCGGGCGGATTCCCGCTCATCTCGTCACTGCTGATCGAGATCATCACGACGGCCGTGTTCGTCTACGTGATCCTCGGCGTGACCAGCTCCCGCGCGGCCGACGGCTTCGGCCCGCTCGCGATCGGCCTCACGCTGACGCTGCTCGCGCTCATCACCATCCCGGTCTCGAACGCGTCGTTCAACCCCGCCCGTTCCATCGCGACGGCGATCTACGGAGGGCCCACCGCACTCGGCCAGCTGTGGCTCTCGATCGTCGCCCCGATCGTGGGAGCGCTCATCGCCGGCGCAACATCGCGACTTCTCTTCGACAGAACCAAGGCGTAAAACCGGCTTTTCGCGTATCCTGGACATCGCGCTTTCCGTAAGCAGCTCCGGAACGGTTCCGGCGGCGTCGGTCATCGCAGATTGAAAGAAGAAAAAACGATGGCAACTGGCACCGTCAAGTGGTTCAACTCCGAAAAGGGCTTCGGCTTCATCGCCCCGGACGACGGCTCGGCCGACGTGTTCGCTCACTACAGCGAGATCACGGGCAACGGCTTCCGCAACCTCGAAGAGAACCAGAAGGTCGAGTTCGAGGTGACGCAGGGCAACAAGGGCCCGCAGGCCTCCAACATCCGCGCTCTCTGAGCCTCCCCGAAGCGCCCCGTCCGATTCGTCTGGCGGGGCGCTTCGTGTTTCCCGGAGGCGGTCGCTGCCCTCGTCCCGTGCGTTGCCGCGCCTCGGTGCCGCCGTTAGCATCGGCCCCATGACGCCTCAACGATTCGTCCCCGAAGGCTCCACCACACCGGCGTACACCGGGAGGCTGTCGCGGCAGAGCCCGCCCGACCGGCTCCCCGCCGAGCCGACCGACCCGGACGGCGTCTACCGCCTCATCCACGACGAACTGCTGCTCGACGGCAGCTCCCGCCTCAACCTCGCCACCTTCGTGACGACGTGGATGGAGCCGCAGGCCGAGATCCTGATGGCGGAGTCGTTCGACAAGAACATGATCGACAAGGACGAATACCCGTCCACGGCCGCCATCGAGCGCCGCTGCGTCTCCATCGTCTCCGACCTCTTCCACGCCGAGCCCGGGGAGCCGACCGGCGCCTCCACCGTCGGCTCGAGCGAAGCGGTCATGCTCGCCGGCCTCGCGCTCAAGTGGCGCTGGCGCGCCCGGCGCGGGCTGACCTCCGGCGGCACGCCGAACCTCGTCCTCGGCTCGAACGTGCAGGTCGTGTGGGAGAAGTTCTGCCGCTACTTCGAGGTGGAGCCGCGCTATCTCCCCATGGAGAAGGGGCGCTACGTCATCACGCCCGAGCAGGTCCGGGACGCGGTCGACGAGGACACGATCGGCGTCGTCGGCATCCTGGGCACGACCTTCACGGGCGAGCTGGAGCCGATCGCCGAGATCTGCCAGGTGCTCGACACCCTCGCCGACTCGGGCGGGCCGGACGTCCCCGTTCACGTGGATGCGGCCAGCGGCGGCTTCGTCGTGCCGTTCCTGCACCCGGACCTGGAGTGGGACTTCCGGCTGCCGCGCGTGGTCTCGATCAACGTGAGCGGTCACAAGTACGGGCTGACCTATCCCGGCATCGGCTTCGTCGTCTGGCGCTCGCCCGACCACCTGCCGCCCGAGCTGGTGTTCAACGTGAACTACCTCGGCGGCGAGATGCCGACCTTCACCCTCAACTTCTCCCGCCCCGGAAACCAGGTCATCGGCCAGTACTACAACTTCGTGCGGTTGGGCCGGGGAGGTTTCACCGCGATCATGAGCGCCCTGCGCGACACCGCGGTGCGCATCTCCACCGGGCTGGCGAGGGAGGAGGACCTCCGAGTGCTGACCGACGGCACGGCCATCCCCGTCATCGCGTTCGAGGTGAAGGAGGACGCGCCGTTCACCGTGTTCCAGGTCTCGCACGAGCTGCGTGCCCGCGGCTGGCAGGTGCCGGCGTACACGATGCCGGCGAACGCGGAAGATGTCGCGGTGCTGCGCATCGTGGTCCGCGACGGTTTCAGCGCCGAGCTCGGCGACGACCTCGTCGCCGACGTGCGCGCGGTGTGCGCCGAGCTGCGCACCGGCGACCCCAGCCGCATCCCGAAGACCGCGTTCTCGCACTAGCCGCAGGGCACTCCCGCTCACATTGCACTATCAGCTTGAGGGTGCAAGATTGCACTTCGTGAGCGAGAGTGCAATGTCGACGCGAGAGCGTCGCAAGGAGGAGACCGCCCGCGGTCTGCGCGAGGCGGCCCGTCGGCTGACCATCGAGCGCGGACTCGCCGGGTTCACGGTCGAGGAGCTCTGCGAGGAGGTCGGCGTCTCCCGCCGCACCCTCTTCAACTACTACGCGTCCAAAGAGAACGCGGTCATCGGCATCCCCGTCGACCTCGACGAGTCCGGAGCCGCCGAGCGGTTCCTCGCCGAGGGCCCGCGGGGCATCGAGCACCTCCTCGACGACCTGATCGCCCTCAACCTCGCGCGCTGGGACTACGGCGGGCTGACGGTCGACGACATCCGTGAGCTCATCAAGGCCGTCGATCGCGAGCCGCGGCTCGCCGCCCACATGCTCAAACTGGCCGGCGAAGGCGAGCGGGAGGACATCCTCCTCGTCGAGCGCCGCGAAGGTCTCGCATCGGGCGACCTGCGAGCGGCGGCTGCCGTCCAGCTCGCCGGCGGCCTCCTGCGAGCCAGCGTCGAGGAGTTCTTCCGCCCCGAGGGCTCGGACGAGCTCCCCGCTATCATCCGCCGCCGCATCGACGCCGTCCGCGAGCTCTTCGCCTGACGCTCGCCTGACGCCCGCCCCCTGATCACGCCCCACGGCACCACCTGCATCCCACCCCCGCACCACCCGAGAACGAACGGACCCCATGACCGCCATCGCGCCTGCGCCGCTGCTGCTGACCAAGCGGCGCATCTGGATCATCTTCAGCGCACTGATCGCCGGGATGCTGCTCAGCAGCCTCGACCAGACGATCGTCTCCACCGCCATGCCGACCATCGTCGGCGACCTCGGCGGCGTCGAGCACCAGGTGTGGATCACCACCGCGTACATCCTCGCCACCACCATCGTGATGCCGGTCTACGGCAAGCTCGGCGACGTGCTGGGCCGCCGGTGGCTGTTCATCGCCGCCATCGCGATCTTCACCGCGGCCTCCATCGGCTGCGCGTTCGCGGGCGACTTCTGGACCTTCGTGGTGTTCCGCGCCATGCAGGGCCTCGGCGGCGGCGGTCTGATGATCCTGTCGCAGGCGATCATCGCCGACATCGTGCCCGCCAACGAGCGCGGCAAGTACCTCGGCCCGCTCGGCGCCATCTTCGGCCTCTCCGCCGTCGCCGGTCCGCTGCTCGGCGGCTTCTTCGTCGACCACCTGACCTGGCAGTGGGCGTTCTACATCAACATCCCGGTCGGCATCGCCGCGCTCGTCATCGCCCTGTTCGCGCTGACCCTGCCGAGCAAGCGCGCGACCAACCCCATCGACATCCTCGGCATCCTCTTCCTGTCGATCGCCACGACCTGCCTCATCTTCTTCACCGACTTCGGCGGCGATAAGGACCACGGCTGGGGCTCCTTCGCGACCTGGGCGTGGGGCATCGGGATGCTCCTCGCGGCTGTCGCGTTCGTGATCGCCGAGGCGCGCGCCAAGGACCCGATCATCCCGCTCAGCCTGTTCAAGAACCCGATCTTCATCAACGCGACCGCCATCGGTCTCGCGCTCGGCATCGGGATGTTCGCCGCCATCGGCTTCGTGCCGACCTTCCTGCAGATGTCGTCCGGCACCTCCGCGGCCGCCTCCGGCCTGCTGATGATCCCGATGATGGTCGGCCTGATCGGCACCTCGATCGTGTCGGGCATGGCCATCACGAAGACCGGCAAGTACAAGCTCTACCCGATCCTCGGCACGATCATCACCGGCATCGCCATGGTCTGCATGACGACGCTGGCCGCCTCCACCCCGATCTGGCTCATCTGCGTCTACCTGTTCATCTTCGGCGCCGGTCTCGGCCTGATCATGCAGGTCGTCGTGCTGGTGGTGCAGAACGCGGTCCCCGCCGCGCAGATCGGCACCGCGACCTCCACGAACAACTACTTCCGCGAGGTCGGCGCCGCGCTCGGCACCGCCGTGTTCGGCACGCTGTTCACCACCCGGCTGAGCGAGAACCTGAAGGACGTGTTCACCCAGGCCGGAGCCTCGCCGTCCGACGCGGCCGGCGCGACGGCGACGCTGAGCCCGGAGGCGCTGAACAAGCTCCCGGAGGCCGTGCACACCGGCGTCGTGAACGCCTACGCGGACGCGCTCGCCCCGGTGTTCTGGTACCTCGTGCCGTTCATCGCGGTCGCGCTCATCCTCGCCCTCTTCCTCAAGCAGATCCCGCTGTCGGACCAGGCCGGGCTCGTGGCCCGCGGCGAGGCCATCAGCGGCGAGGAGGCGGAACGCCTCGAGGCCGAGCAGCGCGGCGGCCGGGTGACCGCGGGTGCGGGTGCTGGTTCTGCCAGCGGTAGTGGAGGTGGGGGTCCCGCCGGACCGGGTGCCGGAGGCGCGAACGTCGCGCCGCCCACCGAACCGGAGGCCTGACTCACCGCGAGACGCCGTTCCGCTCCTGCCGGAACGGCGTTTCGCGTACCCGGGGCGCCTAACGCGCTGCCTTGCTGTGCCGATAGTGGCCCAGTACCCGAAGAGAAGGACCCCCATGGACGCCGACCCGACTCCCGCCCAGCTCCGCCGCGATCCCGTGGACGACGTCCCGGTCGTCGCCGACCCGTCCCACCTCTCGCGTACCGAGCGCAACCCGTACTGGCGCGAATTCTGGATCAGCGCGGTCGTCGCGGCGCCGGCCGGTGTCATCTCCGGCGCCGTGGAGGTGAGCCGGGACACGCCTCCGGTCGACGCGATCCTCGGCGGCTCGATCGTGTTCCTCGCGGTGACGCTCATCACCCCGCTCATCCGACACGCGGTCCTTCGCCGCTCGCGCTGATCGCGCGCGGCCTAGACGCCGGGCCGCGACGGGTCGAGCATGGTCGGCATGAGCGGTCTCACCGTCGACCGGCACATCCCGGCCCCTCCCGAGCGCGTCTGGCGTGCGCTCACCGATCCCGCCGAGCTCGCGACCTGGTTCTGGCCACCGCGCTTCGAGACCGTCGTCGAGCTGGATGCGCGCGAGGGCGGAGCGCTCCGCATCGCGTCCGGTCCGGCGGCGATGGCCGTGACCGGCACGGTGACCGCCGTCGACCACGGGCACGGGCTCTCCACCACCTGGCGCTGGGACGGCGAGGACGTCGAGACGCGTGTCACCATCGCGCTCACCCCGGACGCTGACGGCACGCGCGTCACCGTGCGGCACGACGGCTTCGCGGACGGGGACGCGGCCACCGAGCACGTCCGCGGCTGGAACGACTGCCTCGACCGCCTGCCGGGCGTGCTCTGACAAATGGATGCCCCGGGCCTGACGCCCGGCTGAGTACTGTCCTAAGCTGTTCGGCAGTGGACGGGCCTGCCCGTCGGCCGGCCGGAAGGGGATGCCATGGGGACCATCGCAGTGCACGAGTTCGTCTCGCTCGACGGGGTCTTCCAGGATCCGAGCTGGACCGCCGAGTACGGCTTCGATCCCGCGATGGGCGACGACATCGGCCGCATCACGCGCTCGGCCGACGCCATCCTGCTCGGCCGGCGCACCTTCGAGATGTTCGCCCCGGCGTGGTCGACGCGCACCGCGGCCGACGACCCCGGCGCCCCGTTCTTCAACGACTCCACGAAGGCCGTCGTCAGCAGCACCCTGGACGACGCGGCCACCGAGGCGGCGTGGGGCAACTCGCGGTCGCTCGGCGCCTACGACGCCGACCGCATCCGCGAGTACAAGGACAGCGTCTCCGGCGGCCTCTACATCAGCGGCAGCGGCACCCTCGTGCGCGCGCTGCTCGCCGACGGACTGGTCGACTCGCTCCACCTCTTCGTCTACCCGGTCGTGCTCGGCACCGGTGCGCGACTCTTCCCCGACGGCTCGGCACCGGCGAAGCTGCGCCTGCGGCACTCGGAGGCCTACGACAACGGCGTGCTGCACCTGCACTACTCGCCCGCCTGAAACACCTCGCCCGACGCCGGATTGCGGTCACGACATGACCGCAAGTCCGCATAGCGTCGGGAGAGTCCACTCCTCCGGACACGTACGTCGGAGGCCCGCGCTACCGTAATCGGTGTTCGAGATCACTCAGACAGCGACGTCATAGTGGCGGCCTTCCGGCGTCGTGTTTGACTGGGGCACTTGTGCTCCGGCCTCCCGGCACCTCACCAGCACTGCGACACTCAGGAATTCTCGTGACTCTTCTCCGAATGGCTCTGCGGTTCGGTCGTCCCTATTGGCGGTCGGCCCTCGCGGTCGTGATCCTCCAATTGATCGCGACCCTCGCGGCCCTCTACCTCCCGACCCTCAACAAAGACATCATCGACAAGGGCATCGTCACCGGCGACACCGGATTCATCTGGTCGACCGGCGGGATGATGCTCATGGTCTGCTTCGTGCAGGTCGTCGCGGCCATCGCCGCCACCTACTTCGGCGCCCGCGCGTCGATGTCGGTCGGCCGCGACATCCGCCGCGACTTCTACCGCAAGGTGGACTCCCTCCCCTCGCTCGACCTGGCCCGCTGGGGCATGCCGACCCTGATCACCCGCAACACGAACGACGTGCAGCAGGTGCAGATGCTCGTGCTGCTGACGCTCAACTTCATGGTGTCGACGCCGATCATGTGCATCGCGGGCATCATCCTCGCCGTGCAGGTGGATGCGGGGCTCTCCTGGCTCATCTGGGTCTCAGTGGCCATCCTGTTCGTGGTGGTCGGCCTCCTGGTGTGGCTGCTGCTGCCGCTGTTCCGCCAGATGCAGGAACGCATCGACGGTGTGAACGGCGTGATCCGCGAGCAGATCGTCGGCATCCGCGTGATCCGCGCGTTCGTCCGCGAGAAGTTCGAGAGCCTGCGCTACGACGAGGCCAACCTGGCCCTGACCCGCGTCTCGGTCCGGGTCGGCAACATCTTCGTGCTGATGTTCCCGCTCATCATGCTGATCCTCAACGCCGCCACCGCCGCCGTGCTGTGGTTCGGCGGGCACCGGGTCGGCGCGGGTGACATCCAGATCGGCGCGCTCACGGCCTTCCTGCAGTACCTGCTGCAGATCCTCACCGCGGTGATGATGGGCGTCTTCATGGCGATGATGATCCCGCGCGCGATCGTCTGCGCCGAGCGCATCGACGAGGTGCTCAGCGCCGTCCCGTCGCAGGGGCAGGGCGCGCACGCCGCAGAGCTCCCCGCCGACGGCCGCGTGGAGATCGAGGGCGTGACCTTCGGCTACCCCGGTGCGGAGAAGCCGGTGCTGAGCGACGTGTCGTTCACCGCCGAGCCCGGCCGGATCACCGCCATCGTCGGCTCCACCGGATCGGGCAAGAGCACGCTGGTCTCGGTGATCGCCAACCTGTTCACGCCGCAGACCGGGCACGTGCGCATCGGCGGCGTGGCCGTCGACGCCCTCAGCCGGCAGCAGCTGGCCGGGCAGCTCGGGCTCGTGCCGCAGCGGCCGTACCTGTTCTCGGGCACGATCGCCAGCAACCTCCGCTTCGGCCGTCCGGACGCCACGGACGAGCAGCTGTGGGAGGCGCTGCGCATCGCTCAGGCCGAGGACTTCGTGCGCGCCAAGGAGCACGGCCTCGACGAGCGGATCTCCCAGGGCGGCACGAACGTCTCGGGAGGTCAGCGCCAGCGGCTCTGCATCGCCCGTGCTCTCGTCGCCCAGCCGAAGGTATTCCTCTTCGACGACTCGTTCTCGGCGCTCGACGTCGCGACCGAC
The DNA here is from genome assembly GCF_013410615.1 of Leifsonia naganoensis. Taxonomy (NCBI): domain Bacteria; kingdom Bacillati; phylum Actinomycetota; class Actinomycetes; order Micrococcales; family Microbacteriaceae; genus Leifsonia; species Leifsonia naganoensis. The sequence goes on along the minus strand of NZ_JACCHJ010000001.1, from coordinate 1,197,810 downwards.
GCCCGCCTGCGCGCCGCGCTCGCGGAGTCGACCGGCGACGCGACGGTCATCGTCGTCGCCCAGCGCGTCTCGACCATCCGCGAGGCCGACTCCATCGTCGTCCTCGACGACGGCCGGGTCGTCGCCCGCGGAACCCACGACGAGCTGCTGGAGACGAGCGAGACGTATCGGGAGATCGTCGAGTCCCAGCTGAGCCTGGAGGTGGCCTGAGATGGCACGAGACAAGAAGACGAAGCGCGGCGCCGCCGCGACCGAGGCGGACCGCGCCGCCCGCGAGAGCGCCGTGGAGGCGACCCTCGAAGAGGTCGCCTACGAGTACACGCCGGGGGAGTCGGACGGCGACATGTTCGGCGACGCCCCCGCGCGCAAGGCCGAGAACTTCTGGCCGTCGTTCAAGCGCCTCCTGGGTCTGCTGGGCACCGAGTGGGTCGGGATGACCTGGGTCACCCTGCTCGTCGTGATCTCGGTCGCGCTCGTCGTGATCGCACCGCGGATCCTCGGTCAGGCGACCGACGTGATCTTCTCCGGCGCCGTCGGGACGATCGACGACAAGGGCACGCTGATCCCGGGCACCGGGATCGACTTCGTCCAGCTCGGCCGGCTGCTGATGATCGTGCTCGCGATGTACATCGTGGCGTCCCTCCTGCAGTGGTGGCAGGGCTACATCCTGAACGCCCTCGTCATGCGGGTCGTCTACGGCCTGCGTCGCGACATCGAGACCAAGCTCAACCGCATCCCACTGCGCTACTTCGACGCCCGCCAGCGCGGCGACCTGATGTCGCGCGTGACGAACGACGTGGACAACATCCAGACCGCGCTGCAGCAGGCGTTCTCGCAGCTGATCCAGTCGGTGCTGATGGTCGTCGGAATCGGCATCATGATGTTCATCGTGTCGTGGCAGCTCGCGCTGATCGCGCTCATCTCCATCCCGCTGTCCGGCGTCATCGCCGGCGTGATCGGCAGCCGGTCGCAGAAGCTGTTCAAGCAGCAGTGGGCGTCGACCGGCAACCTGAACGGTCACATCGAGGAGTCGTACTCGGGTCTCGACCTGGTGCGCGCCTTCGGTCGCGACGGCGTGATGCTGGAGGAGTTCGACGGCCGCAACCAGAAGCTGTACCGCTCGATGGTCGGTGCGCAGTTCGTCTCGGGCATGATCATGCCGGCGATGAACTTCGTCTCGTACCTGTCGTACGTGCTGATCGCCGTCGTCGGCGCGCTCCGCGTGGTGTCGGGCCAGATGACGATCGGCGACGCGACCGCGTTCATCCAGTACTCGCGCGAGTTCTCGCAGCCGATCGGGCAGATCGCCGGCATGGCCAACATGCTGCAGTCCGGCGTCGCCTCGGCCGAGCGCACCTTCGAGTTCCTGGACGCCGAGGAGCAGACCCCCGACCACGAGACGCGGCACCTCCCGGAGCGCGCCGACGGGCGGGTGGAACTCGACGACGTTGAGTTCTCGTACGACCCCGAGACGCCGCTCATCCAGGACCTCAGCCTCTCCGTGAAGCCGGGTCAGACGGTCGCGATCGTGGGGCCGACCGGTGCGGGCAAGACCACGCTGGTCAACCTCATCATGCGGTTCTACGAGCTGAACGGCGGCGCCATCCGCCTCGACGGCATCGACACGACGGACCTGTCGCGGTCGGAACTGCGCGGTCAGGTCGGCATGGTGCTGCAGGACGCCTGGCTGTTCTCGGGCAGCATCCGCGAGAACATCCGGTACGGCCGCCTCGACGCGACCGACGAGGAGGTCGTGGAGGCCGCCAAGGCCACCATGGTCGACCGCTTCGTGCGCCAGCTGCCGGAGGGCTACGACACCGTCATCGAGTCCGACGGCGGCAACGTCTCGGCCGGCGAGCGGCAGCTGATCACGATCGCGCGGGCGTTCATCGCGAACCCCTCTCTGCTGATCCTGGACGAGGCGACCTCATCGGTCGACACCCGCACCGAGCTGCTCGTGCAGCACGCGATGGCCGCGCTGCGCACCGACCGCACGTCGTTCGTGATCGCGCACCGCCTCTCCACGATCCGGGATGCCGACACCATCCTGGTGATGGAGAACGGCAGCATCGTGGAGCAGGGCGACCACGCGACGCTGCTCGAGCGCCGCGGCGCGTACTACGACCTCTACATGACCCAGTTCCGCGGCGCCGCCGCGGAGGCCGAGACCGAGGCGGAGTCGGAGTCGAGCGCGCAGCCCGCGTAGCTCGCCGACAACGCGAAAAGTGCGCCGTCTCGCATCGAGACGGCGCACTTTTCGCGTTCTGGGCGGCTCTAGGCCAGCGCGCCGATGGCGAAGCTGACCGAGCCCTGCTCGTCGACCTGGGCGTCGAGCACCTTGTCGTCGAGTGCTGCGGCGGCTCCCTCCTCGAGGAAGAGGCGCGCACCTCCCGCGTCCACGATCTGGTCGGCGGGGTCGGGTGTCTCCGACACGGCGGCCGCGAAGGCCGTGTGCTCCGGGTTGCTGCTGCTGATGCGCAGTCCCGCGTCGTCGGCCGGCGACTGGTCGGTGAGGGTCTTGACGATCGTGCTGGCGTTCTCAGTGAGGGTGAGCATGTGCTCTCCTTCCGTTCGATGTCTCCAGGAGCCAGCCACGTTCCCGCGCCTCCGCCGGGCCCGCAACCCCGATGCGTCCCATTGCCAGGAAACACTCACGAAGGCTCGGCAGGGAGGCCGATCCGCGACAGAATGAGCGCATGACGGACTCGCACGACTGCTGCGCCCCCTCCCGCGCCGATCTGTTCCTCGGCGTCCGGGCGGAGTCCGCGCCGACTCCGGCGGCCGCGCTGGGCCGTCATCCGATCGCCCAGGCGAGCATCCCCGCCCAGACCTTCACGATGGGCGACGCCCACGGCGACGACCGCTGGCACGACGGCGAGACGCCGCTCCACGCGGTGACGCTCGAGGCCTTCACCATCGACACCACGAGCGTCACCAACGCTGCATTCGCCGCCTTCGTCGAGGCGACGGGTTACCGCACCGAGGCGGAGACGTTCGGCTACTCCGCCGTCTTCCACCTCGCGCTCGCGGCCGACGACGCGGACGTACTCGGACAGCCTCCCCAGACCCCGTGGTGGCTCGGCGTCGCCGGCGCGGACTGGCGGCATCCGGGTGGCCGTCATTCCGGAATCGACGGCATGGACGACCACCCCGCCGTCCACCTGAGCTGGAACGACGCTGTCGCGTACTGCGAGTGGGCCGACCGGCGACTCCCCACCGAGGCCGAGTGGGAGGCCGCCTCGCGCGGCGGCCTCGAGAGCGCGCGCTACCCGTGGGGCGACGAGCGCGGCGGCGTCGAGGAGGAGCCGGGAGGCTGGCGCGCGAACATCTGGCAGGGGGCATTCCCCGACCGGAATACGACTGCCGATGGCTTTCTGACCACCGCGCCCGTTCACACCTTCGAACCCAACGCGTACGGGCTCTGGCAGACCGTGGGCAACGTGTGGGAGTGGGTCGCCGACTGGTACGACCCCGGCTACTACGCGGTGTCGCCCGGCTCCGACCCCCGCGGGCCGAAGCGCGGGGCTCAGCGCGTCATGCGCGGCGGATCGTTCCTCTGCCACGACTCCTACTGCAACCGGTACCGGAACGCAGCGCGCTCGTCGAACACCCCGGACTCGTCGATGGCGAACACGGGGTTCCGCACCGTCGCGCGCTGATTCGCGACCGGCGTTCCGGCCCTACCCCAGCGCCGCGAGCAGCTCCCGGTTGAACGCGGGCAGGTCGTCGGGCTTGCGCGACGAGATCAGGGTGAACGGTCCGTCGTCGACCACGACCTCCTCGTCCACCCAGGTCGCTCCGGCGTTGCGGTAGTCGGTCTGGAGGCTCGGCCAGCTCGTGAGGCGCCGCCCGTCGACGACGCCCGCCTCCACCAGCACCCAGCCGCCGTGGCAGATCACCGCGATCGGCTTGCCCGCGGCCGCGAACTCCTGCACCAGCTTCACCGCTCCGGGGAAGGTGCGCACCTGGTCGCCGTTCGCGACGCCGCCCGGCAGCACCAGCGCGTCGAAGTCGTCGGCCGACGCCGCATCCAGCGTCACGTCCACCGGGAAGCGGTCCGCCGGCGTCAGGTGCTCGAACGCCTGCACCTCGCCCGAATCCTTCGAGATCAGCCGCGGGGTGCCTCCCGCGTCGGCCACCGCCTTCCACGGCTCGGTCAGCTCCGCCTGCTCGATGCCCTCGGGTCCCACCAGGAACGCGATCGCTCGTCCGTCTGCAGTCATGTCGTCTCCTTACGTCACCTCCACTGGTACGCCGGGGGAGCGGGAGAATGAACCCATGACGAGCATCCCCCAGGTCACTCTCAACGACGGCAGCAGCATCCCGCAGCTCGGCTTCGGCGTCTACAAGATCCCGGAGGCCGAGACGGTGGATGCGGTGCTCGCCGCGCTCGACGCCGGATACCGGCACATCGACACGGCTGCGTTCTACGAGAACGAGCGCGGCGTGGGGGAGGGCGTGCGTCGCAGCGGCCTCGACCGCGACGACGTGTACGTGACGACCAAGGTGTGGTGGACGGAGAACGGCTACGACTCGACCTTGCGGTCGTTCGACGCGAGCCTGGAGCGGCTCGGCTTCGACACGGTCGACCTGTTCCTCATCCACTGGCCGGCGCCGAAGCACGACAAGTACGTCGACACCTGGCGCGCGCTGGAGCGCATCCGGGAGGAGGGCCGCGCCCGGTCGATCGGCGTCGCGAACTTCCACACGCACCACCTCGACCGGCTCGCCGCGGAGACCGAGGTCGTCCCCGCTGTCAACCAGGTCGAGCTGCACCCGTGGCTGCCGCAGGAGGAGGTGCGCCGCTACGACCGCGAGCACGGCATCGTGACCGAGGCCTGGTCGCCGCTGGCGCGCGGGCGGGTGCTCGGCGACCCCACCCTCGATGGGCTCGCGCGGAAGCACGGCGTCACGCCGGCGCAGGTCGTCATCCGCTGGCAGCTGCAGCTCGGCAACGTCGTCATCCCGAAGTCGTCGACGCCCGCGCGCATCCGCGAGAACCTCGACGTCTTCGGCTTCGAGCTCGACGCCGACGACCTCGCCGCTATCGCTGCGCTCGAGACCGGCGAGCGGACGGGGAAGGACCCTGACGACCTGGGCTGACCGGGCGCCCGACGAGCGTCGCGATCCAGCCGACGGCGACGATACCGCCGGCGACGAGGAGGACCGGAGCTCCGCCGAGACCATCGAAGAGCAGGCCGCCGGCGAAGGCACCGACGGCGATCGCGCCGTTGAAGACGCCCGACCACATCGCAGAACTCCGCTCCACCAGCGCCGGATCGGCGGACCGGATCCACGCCTGCGTCGCGACGCCGATGGCGCCGTACCCGGCCCCCCAGAGCGTCAGCACGGCGAAAGCGGTCCAGATCGCGGCGACGGCGACGGGGAGGAGGGCGGTGCCCAGCGCGATGGTGCTGAGCGCGATCAGCAGCACGGCGCGGGGGCGGCCGGCGGCGAACGGGCCGAGGACGGCGTTCCCGACGATGCCGGCGAGACCGAACGCGGCCAGGGCTGCCACGACGAGGGGCGGAGTGATGTCCGGGTCGGTCTCGAGGACCGGCCGGATGTACGTGTAGGCCATGAAGTGCCCGGTCACCACGAGGGCGGTGATGGTGAATCCGGTCCGGACCTCGGTCGTGCCAGGGGAGGAAGGTGCCCGCGAGGCGCGCACGTTCGACGACCGGGAGCCGCGGCATCGCCACGAGGGCGCAGAGCGCGCCCGCCGCACTCAGCGCGGCGACCGCCCAGAAGGCGGCGCGCCATCCGGCGAGTCCGGCGATGAACGTCCCTGCGGGCAGGCCGAGGACCATGCCGATCGAGGTGCCGGAGAAGATCGCGGTCATCGCCCGGCCGAGGTGAGCCGGATCCGCCAGCCGCGGACCGAGCCCTCCCGCCGACGCCCACACCACGCCCATCGAGACGCCGATGAAGACGCGGGCGACCGCGAACATCGCGAAGCTCGTGGAGAGGGCGCTCACGATGTTGGCCAGCGTCAACAGCGCGAGGAACCCGACGAGGAGCGTGCGCCGATCCCCGCGACCCGCGATCACGGGGGTGAGAGGAGCGACGATCGCGGCCAGCACGCCCGTGATGGTGAGCGACATCCCCGCGAGCCCGGTGTTCACCCGCAGGTCCGCGGCGATCGACGGGAGAAGCCCCACCGGCATCATCTCGGCCGTGACGACGGTGAACGTCGACAGCGCCACCGCGAGCACTGGAGCCCACCGGAAGACGGGGACGGGGGACGGGGTCGAGGGCGCCGCGGGGTCGATTCGCTGAGTCGTCATGGGGAGGAGCTGCTTTCATCCGGTCGGCGGACACATACGCCGCGTATGTGGATGACGGTATTCACATACGACGCGTATGTCAATTAACATGCGCCGCGTATGCGAGCTAGACTGGAGCCCCACCCCCCGACGACCCCCACCCCCGGACGACGGAGAATCGATGGCCGCGACCTCCACCGCACGCAAGCCCGAGCGTCGTTCGCGCGCCCAGATGATCGACGAGACGCGGGACCAACTGCTCACAGCCGCGCGGGCGCATTTCGCCGAGCACGGGTACGCGGGGACCTCCATGGACGAGCTGACGGCGTCCGCCGGGCTCACCCGGGGCGCGCTGTACCACCACTTCGGCGGCAAGCAGGGACTGCTCGACGCGGTCGTGCGACAGCTCGATGCGGAGCTGTGCGCCCAGCTGAGGACGATCCTCACCGGCCACGACGATCCGCTCGTCGCTCTCGACGAGCGCAGCCGCGCCTACATCGAGAAGACCCAGTCGGCCGAGTTCCAGCGGATCATGTTCACGGACGCACCCGCCGTCATCCCGGACGCCGTGGAGGAGACGTCGGCCGCGTGCATCGCGACCCTGGCCGAGGTCGTCGAGGAGGCCCGGAACCGCGGCATCGTCGCCGAGCACGTGTCACCGGTGGCGATCGCGACCATGCTCAACGGGGCGCTCGCGGATGCCTCGCGCTGGGTCGCCGCCGCGTCCGGGTCGGATGCGGGCAGACGTCGCAGAGTCGCCATCGAGTCGGCGTCCGCGCTCATCGGGGGCCTCCGCACGAACCCGTGACTGCAGCGGCGCGCTTCTCCCGAGCGGTCTGACTGCGGTGCTGCGGGACATCTGCGGCTGCTCGCCGCGCCGCAGATGTCCCGTGGGACCGCAGTCGCGGGACTACTCCCCGGTCGGGTGCGCCCCGATCACGTCGAGCATCCACGCCAGCGAGAACGCGCGCTCGCGCCAGGCGGAGTAGCGGCCCGAGACGCCGCCATGCCCGGCCGCCATCTCGGTCTTGAGCAGCGCATCCGCGCCGGCGACATCCCTCAGCTTCGCGACCCACTTGGCCGGCTCCACGTAGAGCACGCGGGTGTCGTTCAGGCTGGTGACCGCGAGGATCTTCGGATAGCGCGTCTCGTGCACGTTCTCCAGCGGCGAGTACGACTTCATGTACGCGTACACGTCGGCGTCGTGCAGCGGGTCGCCCCACTCGTCCCACTCGATCACCGTGAGGGGGAGGGAGGGGTCGAGGATGCTGGTCAGCGGGTCCACGAACGGCACCTCGGCGAGCACGCCGGCGAAGTACTTCGGCGCCAGGTTGGCGATCGCGCCCATCAGCAGACCGCCGGCGCTGCCGCCCTGGGCGACGAGCCGGTCGGGGGAGGTCCAGCCCTCGTCGATCAGGTGACGCGCCGACTCCACGAAGTCGGTGAAGGTGTTCTTCTTGTGCAGCTTCTTGCCGTTCTCGTACCAGAGCCGGCCGAGCTCGCCGCCGCCGCGCACGTGGGCGATCGCGAAGACGACGCCGCGGTCGAGCAGGCTGAGGCGCGGGATGCCGAACGACGGGTCCATGCTGGCCTCGTACGACCCGTAGCCGTAGAGCACCATCGGGGCGGGCTCGCCCGGCGTCACGAGGTCGCGGCGGTAGACGAGCGAGATCGGGATGCGGGTGCCGTCCTTCGCCGTCGCCCACTCGCGCTTCTGCTCGAACAGCCCGGGGTCGAACTCGCCGAGCACCGGCTGCTGCTTGCGCAGGGTCAGTTCGCGGGTGCGCACGTCGTAGTCGTAGACGCTCGACGGGGTGACGAAGCTGCCGTAGCCGAGCCGCAGCGACGGCTGGGTCCACTCGGGGTTGCCGCCGACGCCGACGGTGAAGAGCTCCTCGTCGAAGTGCAGCTCGTGGAGGGTGTCGTCGCTCGATCCGCCGTCCTCCGGGATGCACGCGACGGCTACGCGGGTGAGGCCCTCACGCCGGTACTCCAGCGCCACGAAGTCGCGGAACGCATCCACCCCTTCGATCCGGACGGCCGGGTTGTGGGCGAGGATCGTCTTGCGCGGCCCCTGCGGGTCCTCGGCGGAGACACTCACCAGCTCGAAATTGACGGCCTCGTCGTTGTGGACGATGAGGAGGCGGTCGTGGCTGCCGACCACCACGTGCTCGATGTCGTACTCGACGCCGTCCTTGCGCGGCCAGACGACGGTGAACTCGCCGGTCGGGTCGTCCGACGACAGCAGCCAGGCCTCGCTGGTGACGCTGGACCCGGCTTCGATGACGAGGAAGCGGCGGCTCCGCGTCAGCCCCACGCCGATCCAGAAGCGCTCGTCCGGCTCGTGGAAGACCTGCGCGTCCTCCTCACCGTCCGGGCCGACGCCGACCCGGTGCCGCCACACGGTGTCGGGCCGCCACGCGTCGTCGACGGTCGTGTAGAAGATGTGTTCGCCGCTCTGGTCGAAGAGCGCGCCGGCGCCGGTGCCCTCGATCTCGTCGGGGAATGCGTCGCCGCCGGCCGTCAGGGACCGCACGCGGATCGTGTACCGCTCGTCGCCCTCGGTGTCGACGCCGTAGAGCAGCCGCGTGCCGTCGGCGCTCACGTCGAAGCTGCCGAGCGCGTAGAAGTCGTGCCCGTCGGCCTCCACGTTGTCGTCGAGCAGGATCTGCTCGCCCGGCAGTCCCTCGACCTGCGCTCTGTCGTCGAGCGCCGGCGGCTCCCAGTCGTCGGGGGAGGCGATGGGGGCGCGGCAGTGGATGCCGTACTGCTTCCCCTCCACGGTGCGCGTGTAGTACCACCAGTCGCCCTCGCGCACCGGCACGCTCAGGTCGGTCTCGCGCGTGCGTCCCTTGATCTCCTCGAAGATCTGCTCGCGCAGCAGCGACAGGTGCTCGGTGCGTGCGTTCGTGTACGCGTTCTCCTCGTGCAGGTGCGCCAGCACCGCCGGGTCGTCCTTGTCGCGCAGCCACTCGTACTCGTCGATGTAGACGTCTCCGTGCTGGATGCGTTCGGTCGGCTTCTTCGCGGTGACGGGCGGGGTGAGCATGTGCTCAGGCTACCGGGCCGCCCTGGAGCGCCGATACGAGTCCGTTCAGCCGTGCGCGCACGCGCTCGAGGTCGGCGGGGGCGGCGAGGCTGGCGCGTGCCAGCCGGAGTGCGTCGCGCACCCGCTCGCGCTGCTCCGGCGACATGCGGCCGCGCTCGGCTGCAGTGAGTCGCGTGTCGAGCGCCGGGCCCAGGGCGCTCGCCGCATCGATGCAGTCGATCGGCTGGACGCCCGTGCCGCCGAACAGGCGCCGGGCCCGGTGGGCGGGGGCGAGTTCCTCGACGCGCCGGAGCGCTGCACGGAAGGAGGCTGCATGTGCCTGCCGGTCGTCCGGCTCGGCCGTGAGCACCGACCCGACCGCGATCAGGAGGTCGGCGAGCCGTTTGCGGAGCACGTCGGTCGAGCGGACCGGCAGTACGAACCAGGCCGGCGCCGATCCCGAGGAGCGCGCCCACGAGGATCGCGAGCACTCGCTCCAGGAGCAGCCCGGTCTCCCCGGCGGCCGGGGTGACGCCGACGACCTGCTGCAGGATCGTCAGCACGACGGTCACCGCGAGGGCCCAGAAGGCGTAGCTGTACGAGCGCAGCCAGGTGCCCGCGAAGAGGGCCACGAAGACCACGACCACGGCGGCGAACCCGCTTGCCGTCGGAGCCGCGGCCGCGAGCCCGAGGGCGAGCACGGTGCCGCCGATCGCGCCCGCCACGCGCAGCGCGCTCTTGTGCAGCACGTCGGCCCGGCCGCGGTTGCCGGAGTTGACGATGAACGCGGTGAGCACGACCCACATCGCGTGCTGCGGGAAGACCAGCCAGCCGACGACGAACGCCGCGGCGAGGGCGACCGCCATCTGGATGGCCATGCGCGTGCTCGCGGGGAGTCGCCGGCGCGAGGTGGAGGAGGCCGAGGGCGCCGCCCGGGCAGCCGCGGGCCGCGCAACCGCCGCAGCCGCCGCAGCCGTCGCGGCCGGCTCGCCGTGGCCCGGGCCCATGCGCAGCAGCCCGAGCACCTCCCGCGCCACCGCCACCCACAGCACGGCGACCGCACCGGCACCGGCCGTCAGCAGCGCGGCCGCCCACCACGGCGTCCCGGAGGCCGCGGGGACGACGGGCACGATCAGCACCGCCGTCAGCGGGAGCGCGATGAGGGCGCCCAGCCGGGCGGCGAACGGACCGAACCGGCGGAGCCAGATCGGGACGCTCATCCCGGCGATGTAGAGCAGCGCGCCCACGACCGGCACGATGACGAGCAGCCAGCCGACGCCGGCCGCCGCGACGCCGATCACGGGCAGGAGCACCGCCGAGCGGGCGAACTCGCGGCGTCCGGAGACGGTGCGCCGGGCGAGGCTGAGGGCGACGACCGTGGCGAGCACCGCGGGGGACCCCGCGGCAGCCGGACCGGCGATGGCGCCGACGGTCAGCCACACGGTCGCGCACGCGGCTGCGGCGGCGGCCGTGGTGATGAGGGCCGCCAGGCCGAGCCGCAGGTGCTTCACCCGGTCATCCTCTCACCGAGCGCCGACGGGGAGGGGTCGCTCAGCGCGCCGCGCCGAAGGCGAGCAGTCCCGCGCCCGTGCGCCCGGCGTCGCCGCCGAGCGCGCTCTGCACGATCGCCGGGGCCGCACGCCAGGCGAGCCCGTCGCGCACCTTGCGCTCCAGTGGCCCGAACATCGCGTCGCCGGCCTGCGAGACGCCGCCGCCCAGCACGATCACGCCCGGGTCGAGCATCAGGGTCATCGTCACGAGTCCCTGGGCGAGCACCGTCACGGCCTCGTCCCAGATCCGGTCGGCGAGCGGGTCGGAGCCGAGCCGGCTCACGATGGTCCGCGCGCTGAGCGGCTCACCGCCGGCCTCCGCGTAGCGGCGGGCCACGCCGGCGCCGGACATGTAGACCTCCAGGCAGCCGCGCTGCCCGCAGGTGCACGGCTCGCCGCCCGGGATGACCGGGATGTGCCCGAACTCGCCGGCCGCGCCCGTGGCGCCGGTGATGGTGCCGCCCGCCGTGACCAGTGCCGCGGCCACGCCCGTCCCGATCGGGATGAGCACGAAGTCGTCGAAGCCGCGGGCCGCACCCAGGCGCCGCTCGGCGAGGCCGGCCGCGCGCACGTCGTGCCCGACCGCGACCGGAAGCCGCAACTGCGACTGCAGGATGTCGAGCAGCGGCACGTCCCGCCAGTCGAGGTTGGAGGCGTAGTGGACGATGCCGCGCTCCTCGTCGAGGATCCCGGGGGTCGCGACGCCCGCGCCGACGACCTCGTCCGGAGCGACGTCGCGCAGGTCGCGCAGCAGGGTCACGAGCGCGCCGAGGATGTCGGCGGTGGGCGTCGGGCGCGTCAGCTCGGCGACGACGGCCCCGGCCTCGGACACGACGGCGCCCTTCATGGCCGTGCCGCCCAGATCGACGGCGAGGGCCAGCGGTCCGCCGCTCACGCCGCGACCTCGCGCAGCGCGTCCACGACCGCGGCGACGATGGGGGAGGAGGTGACGTCGCGCATCCCGCTGTCGTACCCGCTGAGGACGAGGGAGGCGCTGGCCGCCTGCTCGACGGCCCGCAGGTGCACCTCGGAGACGCCGGAGCGCTCGACGAGGTCCACAACGTTCGCCGGGCGGACGCCGCCGCCGGCGAGCACCGTGATCCGGTCGGCGGCCTGCGCGACGAGCGCCGCGAGCTCGGCGACGCCGTCGGGCGCAGTCGTCGCGCCGCCCGAGGTCAGGACGCGTGCGACTCCGAGGGCGATCAGCTCCTCCAGGGCGGCCGCGCGGTCGGGCGTCTGGTCGAACGCCTTGTGGAAGGTCACCGGTGCGTCGCCGCAGGCGCGCACGAGCGCTCGGGTCGCGTCCGCATCCACGGTGCCGTCCGGGTGCAGCGCACCGACCACGAAGCCGAGCGTCACGCCCTCCGGCCGGTCCACGGCACGGAAGGCGCGGATGTCGGCGACCATCGCCGCCAGCTCGTCGTCGTCGAAGACGAAGTCCGCGGGGCGCTGGCGGATGAGCACGTTCACACCGATGCGGCGGGCCAGCCCGAGCGCGGCGGCCACCGTCCCGATCGACGGGGTGAGGCCTCCCGTGGCGAGGGCGGAGCACAGCTCGATGCGATCGGCGCCCGCCTCCTCCGCCCGCCGCACCCCGGCGAGATCGTCGAGGCAGATCTCGACGACGGTCACGCGATGCGCTCCAGCGCGGCGGCCAGGTCGGCGGCGATCTCGATGCGGCCGACGGGCACGCCGCCGCCGAGCACGGGCAGTTCGACCAGCGACACGGCGCCGTCGATGGAGGTGCCGAGCGCTTCGAGCACCCGCAGGGCGATGAGCGTAGTGGCGCGCGGGCTGCCGTCGACGATCTTCATCGAGACGGCGGTGCCGTCCGCGGCGGCGACACCGATGACGCCCTCGGCTCCGCCCTTGGCGAGGGCGCCTGGCACCTCCTCCATCAGCGAGGAGTTCTGGTGGCCCGAGCCGCCCACGTAGAAGGGATGGGTGCGCATCGCGTCCGCGACCGCGCGCTCGGGGGTGCCGGGTGCGGCCTGCACCAGGCGGCCGAAGGCGCGGGCGACACCGCGCACGGTGGTCCCGAAGAGTGGGGCGCCGCAGCCGTCGACCGCGTCGGCGGAGACGGGGACACCGGTGAGCTCGGCCATGGTGGCGCGGACATGCTGCTGCAGGGGGTGCGCCGGGTCGAGGTAGCCGGCGACGTCCCAGCCGTTCGCGGCGGCGGCCAGGATCATGGCGGCGTGCTTGCCGGAGCAGTTCATCCGCACCCGGGCGCGGGGCTCGCCGGCGCGCACCAGCCGCTCGAAGGTGCCCTCGTCCTCCGGCCGGTCGACCGGGCAGCCGAGCGCCTCGTCGTCGACCCCCGCGCGGGCCAGCAGCTCACGCACGACCCGCACGTGCTCGTCCTCGCCGGTGTGGCTGCCCGCGGCGATCGCGAGCTCCGGCCCGGCGAGCGGGGCGCCCGCGGTCAGGCAGGCGAGCGCCTGCAGCGGCTTGACGGTGCTGCGCGGCAGGATGACCGCGTCCGCGTCGCCGAGTTCCAGGAGGGTGCTCCCGTCGGGTGCGAGGGCGACGAGGCTGCCGAAGTGACGGCTCTCGATCATCCCGGAACGACGGACGGCGGCGAGCTCGGCCAGACCCGCTCCGGGGTGGCTGGTGGTGCTAGGCATGGGATTCTTCCTGGTGCGGGGTCGCCGGCAGGGGCGGCAGAGGCGGCTGCGTCGAGGGGCGGCGACGCGAGCCGCGCCGCGAGCCGCGCTGCAGCCGGGACGCGAGTGCCGAGAGGCTGCCGTTGACGACGAGATAGATGACGGTCACCGCGACGTAGGTCGGGATGAGCAGGTGCAGGTACGAGGCGAGCACCTGTCCGCGGTAGAGCAGCTCGGTGAAGGCGACGATGTAGCCCAGCGAGGTGTCCTTCAGGAGGCTGACGAGCTGGGTCACCAGCGACGGCGCGACGTTACGCAGCGCCTGCGGGAGCACGACGTGGCGCATCGCCTGCACCGGCCGCATCCCGAGGCTGAGCGCCGCCTCGCGCTGACCGCGGGGGAGGCTGAGGACGCCGGCGCGGACGATCTCGGCGAACACCGCCGAGTTGGCGATGGTCAGCGGAACGACCAGCTTCCACAGGGTCGGCAGGTTGATGCCGAGCTGGGGGAGGCCGAAGAGCATGAGGTAGATCATCAGCAGCACCGGGATGGTGCGGGCGACCTCGATGTAGAACCCGCACAGCCAGCGCACCGGGCGCAGCCGGCTCAGGCGGCCGAGGGCGAGCACGATCCCGAGGGCGCCGCCGAGCACGGCGACGATCGCCGCGGCCTCGAGGGTGCCGAGCAGGCCGACGAGCAGGTACTGCCAGATCGCCCAGTCGGTGAACGGCGCCCAGCGCTCCGCCGCGAACTGACCGTGCGACGCGAGCTGCCAGATCCCGTAGCCGATGATGGCGGCGAAGGCCACGCAGCTGATCAGGGAGCCGAGGAGGATGTTGCGGCGGCCGCGCGGGCCCGGGGTGTCGTACATGAACGAAGCGGCATACGTCCGCCTGGGGCGGCGGGGACGTGCGGGTGCCGGGCGGTCCGGGATGAGCTGGGCGGTCATCGGGCGATCGCCACCTTTCGTTCGACCCAGCCGGCCGCCAGGCCGATGGTCAGCGCGATCGCCATGTAGACGAGTCCGGCGCTGGAGAAGATCAGGATGGGCTGCGCGGCGACGAGGTTCACCTTGTTGACCTCGGCCGTCAGCTCGACGACCCCGACCGCGGCGGCCAGGGCGGTGTTCATCGCGAGGGCGATCATCACGTTGCCGATGGGCTGCACGACCGCGCGCAGCGCCTGGGGCACGACCACGAGGCGCAGCGTCTTGGCGAGCGTGAAGCCCAGCGCGCGGGCCGCCTCCACCTGGCCGACCGGGACGGTGTTGACGCCCGACCGCACCGCCTCCGCCACGTAGGCGGCCTCGTACACGGTCAGCACGATGATCGCCGTGGGCGTCAGCGGGAGCAGCAGCCCGGCGTCGGGCAGCGCGAAGACGGCCAGCAGCAGCAGCGCCAGCAGGGGCACGTTGATGAAGAACTGCACGTAGAGGAAGGCCGCGGTGCGCAGGATCGGGATCGGGCTCACACGCGCGATCGTGATCAGCACGCCGAGCACGATCGAGCCGACACCGGCCACGACCGCCATCAGCAGCGTCGTGCCGAGGGCCTGGACCAGTGGTCCGAGGTTGTCGATCAGAGGGTTCATCGCTCGCTCACTCGTGAGAGAAGTCGGGGGAGGGCGGGGCCGACGATCCGGCCCCGCCCCGGGGGCTCAGGAGCCGGGGACGGAGCCGATCTTCGGCGGCGTCGGGATGTCGGAGTCGGTCACGGTGCCGAGCGTGGTCTTCCACGCCTGACCCCACTGGCCGCCCTTCTGGATCTTGGTGAGCCAGTCGTTGACGAAGGACTTGAAGTCGGAGTCGCCGTGCTTCAGGCCGATGCCGTACGGCTCCTTGGTGAAGGGCTGGCCCACGACCTTGATCTGCTTCTCGCTGGCGGCGTCGCTCGCGAGCAGCGTGTAGTCCTGGACGTACGCGTCGCCGCGGCCCTGGATGAGCGCCTGCACGGCGGCCGGGTCGGTCGCGAACGCGGTGACGGTCGCGGTCGGGGCGATCTTCGGCACCTCGGTCACGGCCGGGGTGTTGGCGCCGACGATGACGGTCTTGCCGTCGAGGTCCTTGGAGCTCGTGATGTCCTTGTTGTCGCTCTTGACGGCGACAGCGAGGCCGGACTCGAAGTACGGGCCGGCGAAGTCCACCTGCTGCGCGCGCTCCTCGGTGATCGTATACGTGTTGAACACGACGTCGACGGTGCCGTTCTGCAGCATCGCCTCGCGGGTCTCGCTCGCGGGCGGGACGATCTCCACGTTCGGCTTGCCGAGGATGTAGATCGCGAGGAGCTTGGCGAGGTCGGCGTCGAAGCCGGTCACCGAGTCCGGGTTGGTCGGATCCTGCTGCGAGAGCAGCGGGGCGTCGAGCGCTTCGGCGACGACGAGCTTGCCGCGCTTCTTGATCTTCTCCATCGTCGAGCCCGAGATGATCAGGTCGGCCGAGGCGACGGGGGCGCCGGAGAACACGGCGTCGGCGGACGACGTGGAGCTCGAGCCGGAGCCCGGCAGGTTGGTGGAGCCGGACGAACAGGCGGTGACGGCGAGCGTCACGGCCGCGAGCAGGGCGCCGGCGAAGGCGGCCTTCCTGCGGGTCGTGCTGCGGGTCATGGTGCTTCCCTTTCTGGAACGGACGGGTCGTGGTGCGGTGGAGCGGTGGAACCAGTGGTGCGGTGAAGCCGTGGTGCGATGGAGCCGGTGGTGCGCAGGACTCAGTGCGAGAGCACGGAGGCCAGGAACGACTTCGCCCGCTCGGAGCGGGGCGAGTCGAAGAACTCGGCGGGCGTCGCCTGCTCGACGATCTGCCCGCGATCCATGAAGACGACCCGGTCGGCCGCCCGGCGGGCGAAGCCCATCTCGTGGGTGACGACGATCATGGTCATGCCGTCGCGGGCGAGGGAGGTCATCACGTCCAGCACCTCGCCGACCATCTCGGGGTCGAGCGCGCTGGTGGGCTCGTCGAACAGCATCACCTTGGGCTGCATCGCGAGCGCGCGGGCGATCGCCGCCCGCTGCTGCTGGCCTCCCGAGAGCTGGGCCGGGTGGCTGTGCGCCTTGTCGGCGATCCCGACGCGGTCCAGCAGCTCCAGGGCCTGACGCTCGGCGGCGGCCTTCTTCATGCCGCGCACCTTCATCGGAGCCAGTGCGACGTTGTCGAGCACGGTGCGGTGCGCGAAGAGGTTGAAGGACTGGAAGACCATGCCGACCTCGGCCCGCAGTCGTGCGAGTGCCGCGCCCTCTTCGGGCAGCGCCTCGCCGTCGACCAGGATCTCGCCGCTGTCGATGGTCTCGAGGCGGTTGATCGAGCGGCAGAGGGTGGACTTGCCGGATCCGGACGGCCCGACCACCACGACGACCTCGCGCGGGGCGACATCGAGGTCGATCGTCTTGAGCACGTGCAGATCGCCGAAGTGCTTCTCGACGCGGCGCAGGCTGACCATGGGCCGTGCGTTCGCTGCTTCCATCGTGTTCCTCGCATCATCGTCGGTCGGATTGCGATGAGCGTACTAAGTAATCAAAGTTCATGCAATTTTGATTTTGGTTAGATCGAAATCGAAGAAAGTGGCTACACTATCCTCAACACCAGCAGTGCGGCGCCGACCGCGCAGACGAGGGGGACGCGCGATGCCGAGCAGCACCAGGACCACGCCGCCGGATGCCGCCGTCACGCTCGCGTCGTCGTCCGGGCCGGGCGGCGTCCTCGACCTCGTGCGCTCCGGGCGCGCCGCCTCCCGAGCGGACATCGCCCGGCACACCGGCCTCTCTCCCTCCACCGTCGCCCAGCGGGTGGATGCGCTCCTCGCCGCCGGCTTCCTCCGCGAGGCCGGCGAAGGGGTCTCCCACGGCGGGCGGCGGCCGCGCGCGCTCGAAGTCGATCCCACCACCGGCGTGGTGCTCGCCGTCGACCTCGGCTCGCACCACGCCACCTTCGGGCTCTTCGACCTCGCGGGTCGCCTCCTCGTCTCGCGCACCGACACGATGGACATCGCGGCCGGCCCCGACCACGTGCTCGGCTGGATCGCCGCCGTCGCCGAGGAGCTGCGCGCCGCCTACGCCGAGCCGGGGCAGGAGCTCCGCGGCTTCGGGATCGGGCTGCCCGGTCCGGTCGACTCCACCAGCGGGCGCATGGTGTCGCCGTCGCGCATGCCCGGCTGGAACGGTCTCGACGTCGCCTCCGAGCTGCGGGCGCGCACCGGGCTCGTGGCCGTCGCCGACAACGACGCCAACCTGATGGCGCTGGGCGAGCACACCGCGCTCGGCGGGGGCACGGATCAGCTCGTGTTCGTCAAGGCCGGGTCGAGCATCGGCTGCGGCGTCATCGCGTTCGGCGGCGTCTACCGCGGCCACCACGGCATGGCCGGCGACATCAGCCACGTGACCGTCCCCGGCGTCCCCGAGGTCTTGTGCTCCTGCGGACGCATCGGCTGCCTCGACGCCGTCGCGGGCGGTGCCGCCATCGTGCAGGCGCTCCGCCGCGAGGGGGTCGACGTCGCCGACACCCGCGACATCCTGGCCCTGGCGCGGGATGCGCATCCCCTCGCCACCCTCATGCTGCGCGAGGCGGGGCTGCGCACGGGCGGCGTGCTCGCGACCATCATGAACTTCTTCAACCCGCAGCGGCTCGTACTCGGCGGCATCCTGGGCGAAGCGGAGGCTTTCGTTGCGGGAGTGCGGTCCACGATCTACTCCGACTGCCTGCCGATGATCACCGACCAGCTCGACATCGCGATCACGGTCGCGAAGGAGGAGGCGGGCATCCGCGGCGCCGGACGCCTCGTGCTCGACGCCCTGTTCGACCCGGCGCAGGTCGACCGGGCGGTCCGGTGACGCTCTCCGGTGCGGCGACGCACGCCGCGGTCGTCGTCGGCGCGGGCCGGATGGGCCAGGCTCACGCCACGGCGTGGAAGAGCCTCGGCGTCCCCGTGCGCTGGGCGGTCTCGCCCCGGAGTCGACCCGCGCTGGACGCCGCTCCCGAAGTGCGCTGGGCGACCGACCTCGACCAGGCTCTGGCCGATCCCGCGGTCACGATCGTCTCGATCTGCACCCCGACCCCAACCCACGCGGACCTCGCTGTGCGCGCCCTCGCCTCCGGGCGACACGTCCTGCTCGAGAAGCCGATCGCCCTCACCGTGGCCGATGCGGAGCGCGTCGCCGCCGCGGCCGAGGACGCGCCCGGCATCCTGATGGTCGCGCACGTCGTGCGCTTCTTCCCCGCCTACGCCGCTCTCGTCGAGCGGGTCGCCTCCGGCAGCGTCGGTCGTCCGCGCGCGGTCCGCGCCACTCGCCTCTCGGCAGCGGCGCCACCCGACGAGGCCCGCTGGCTGCAGGACGAGGAGCGCTCGGGCGGCCTGGTCGTGGACTTCGCCATCCACGACATCGACCAGGCGAACGCGCTGCTCGGCGCACCCAGGGCGGTCACGGCCCTCCCGATGCCGGGCGACGGGTTCGGCGCCCCGGTCGCCGTGACGATCGAGTACGCGGAAGGCGGGATCGCCCAGATCCTCGCCGTGGCGGATCTCCCGCCGGGCACGCCGTTCCAGACCTCCCTCGACGTCGTCGGCGACGGCGGCCTCGATACGCTCGCCGACGCTCCGGGTGACCCGTTCGAGGAACAGGCGCGGTACTTCCTCGCCTGCGTCGAGTCCGGAGTCCGACCCCGGCGCGCCCCGGTCGCCGCGGCGGTCGATGCGCTGCGCGTCAGCCTGGCGGCCCGGGAGTCGCTCCGCACCGGAGCGCGGGTGGTCCTCGCCGAGTAGGGTGGCGTGCGTGAACGACAAGTGGTGGCAGTCGGCGGTCGTGTACCAGGTCTACCCGCGGAGCTTCGCGGACAGCGACGGCGACGGCATCGGCGACCTGCGCGGCATCATCCAGCACCTCGACCACCTGAAGGAGCTCGGCGTCGACGTGGTCTGGCTGTCGCCGATCTACGCGTCCCCGCACGACGACAACGGGTACGACATCAGCGACTACCAGCGCGTCGACCCGCTGTTCGGCACCCTCGACGACTTCGACGAGCTGCTCGCCGGTCTCCACGAGCGTGGCATCAAGCTGGTGATGGACCTCGTCGTCAACCACACCTCCGACGAGCATCCGTGGTTCGTGGAGTCCGCCTCCAGCCGCGACAACCCCAAGCGCGACTGGTACTGGTGGCGTGGGCCTCGCGACGGCGCCCAGCCGGGGGAGCACGGCGCCGAGCCGACCAACTGGGGCTCGTTCTTCTCGGGTTCCGCCTGGCAGCTCGACGAGCGCACCGGCGAGTACTACCTGCACCTCTTCTCGCGCAAGCAGCCGGACCTCAACTGGGAGAACCCGGAGGTGCGCGGAGCCGTCTACGACATGATGAACTGGTGGCTCGACCGCGGCGTCGACGGCTTCCGGATGGATGTCGTCAACTTCCTCTCGAAGGACGTCTCGCTCCCCGACGGCGTCGTTCCCCCGGGTGCGCTCTGGGGAGACGCGTATCCGTTCTTCGCGCAGGGCCCGCGCATCCACGAGTTCCTGCACGAGATGCACGAGCGCGTGTTCGCCGGCCGTGACGACCGTTACCTGACGGTGGGCGAGATGCCCGGCGTCGACATCGCCGAGGCGCGCCGCTTCACCGACCCGGCCCGCGGCGAGCTGGACATGGTGTTCCAGTTCGAGCACGTCGACCTCGACCACGGTCCCGGCGGCAAGTGGGACCACCGCGACGCGAGCGTGCTCGACCTGAAGCGCAACCTCGCCCAGTGGCAGGAGGGCCTCGCGGAGGTCGGCTGGAACAGCCTCTACTGGAACAACCACGACCAGCCCCGCGTGGTCAGCCGCTTCGGCGACGACGGCGAGCACCGCGTCCCGTCGGCGAAGGCGCTCGGCACCGTGCTGCACCTGATGCGCGGGACCCCGTACGTCTACCAGGGCGAGGAGCTCGGGATGACGAACGTCCCGTTCTCCACGATCGACGACTTCCGCGATATCGAGACCCTCAACCACTACGCCGAGGCGGTCGACGTACTGGGAGAGCCCGCCGACGAGGTTCTGGTCGCGCTCCGCCGGACGAGCCGCGACAACGCGCGTACCCCGATGCAGTGGAGCGACGGGCCGAATGCCGGATTCACGACCGGGGAGCCGTGGATCACGGTCAACCCCAACTTCCCGCAGGTCAACGCCGCCGCCGCGCGCGCCGACGCCGAGTCGGTCTTCGCCCACTACCGGGCGCTGATCGACCTCCGCCACCGGTCGCGCCTCGTCTCGGCGGGCGGCTTCGAGCTGGTGCTCCCCGAGCACGAGCAGGTCTTCGCCTACGTGCGCGCACTCGACGGCGAGGCCCTCCTGGTGCTCGCGAACCTGACCGGGCGGCCGGCCGCGTACGACGTGGCAGCGCTGCCGGGGTGGGAGTCCGCGGAGGTGGTGCTCGCATCCGGAGGCACGGCTGCGACCGGGCTGACCGGCGTGCTCGGCCCCTGGGAGGCCGTGGTTCTGCAGCGCTGATCGGTCTTGTGCGCCGACTCGTTGCGGGTGTGGGATGGGCGCGAGATGCAGGAGGCGATCATGGGCGATTTCGTCGCGCGCGCGGAGGCGACGGTGCGGGCGCCGCGTCGTACGGTGTGGCAGGTGCTGACCTCGAACGGCGCGCATCCGGAGATCCTGTTCGGTGCCGAGGTGCGCTCGGACTGGCGCCTCGGCTCGCCGATCACCTGGAGCGGCGAGTGGGAGGGACGGTCGTTCGAGGACCACGGCCGGGTCATCGAGCTCGAAGACCGCGAGGAGCCCTGGCGCATCGTCCTCACGCACTTCAGCCCGCTGACGGGATTGCCGGACGAGCCCGACAACTACCACACGCTCCGATTCGAGTTGGAGGAGACGGCGGCAGGAACGGTGGTGACCCTCGATCAGGACAACAACCCGACCCGGGAGGCCGCCGAGCACTCGCAGCGCAATTGGGCGCAGATGCTCGCGGGCGTCAAGACCGTGGCCGAACGCGGCGCGTGAGCCGGGTTCAGTCGCCCAGCGCCTCGCGCAGGTAGGCGTCGAGGAACACATCGAAGGCGGCGACGGTCGCCGCGCGGTCCCCGACGAGCAGGTAGCCGAACTGCAGTCCCGCCGCCGAGTCCACGAGCCAGTGCGCCAGCACTCCCGCGCGGCGGGTCTCGACGCCCTGCTTCTTGAGCCACGAGCGCACCAGCTCGCGCCACTCGGTGAACGCGGTCGTGATGCGCTTGCCGAGGTCGGGGTCGATCGGCTCCAGCACGCCGGCCTCGAACTGCAGGCGCAGCGCGGTGCGGTTGCCTTCGCGCAGGGTGTGGCGGAACGCCTGGCGGTACCAGTCGCGGAACTGTTCGCGGTCGAAGGCGACGATGTCGACGCCGACCAACGACTCGTTCTGCTGCCGCACGCCCTCCTCGAGGATGGCGTCGATCATCTCCTGGCGGGACCCGAAATGGTAGACGAACGAATAGGTGCTCACGCCGAGAGACGTCGCGAGGCTCCGGAAGGTCATGCGTGAGAGCGGCTCCGTCGCCACGTGTTCCATGATGCGGCTGAGGAGCTCCGGTTTCCTGGTCGGATCAGGTGTGCGTCCCACGCGCTAACGATAACGGAGTTTTCGTCATTTGTGAGTGGTCGATTTCGGGCGGAGTCAGCCTCGACCCGGCGGGTTCGCGCCCTGTCCTCCGGTCCCCGGTCCCGTGCCCGTGCCCGTGCCCGGCTGTGCCGGGGTGGACGGCTTGGGGGCGGGAGCCGACGCCACGTACTTCGACGGGGGAGTCGGGAAGGCGCTGCCGCCGTACGCCGCGTTGAGCGCTGCCACGATCGGCTTCACGATCGAGAACTTCACGTTGCCGCCGCCGACGCCGTTGAAGTTCTGGCTGCGGAGGGCGACGTCGCCCGACACGTTGCCGACCCAGGTCGCCTGCGCCGTCTTGGTGGTGGAGGTCACGAGCCAGTTCTCGAGCGAGTTGTCGGTCGTGCCGGTCTTGCCGAAGATCGGCACGCCGTCACCGGGGTTGGCCGAGGAGGCCGTCCCGCCGCCGCGCAGCACACCCTGGAGGGCGTAGATGGCGGCCGCGGCCACTCCCGGGTCGATCGGGGTGGTCGAGCACTGGGTCTTGGGCACAGCGTGCTCGCTGCCGTCGGCATCGACGATCTTGTCGATGGCGACCGGGCTGCAGGCGACGCCGTTGTTGGCGATGCCCGCGTAGGCCGTGGCCATCGTCAGCGGCGCGATGTAGTTGGTGCCCAGCACGGCCGAGGGATTCGACATGAACGGGTTGATCGATTCGTCCGCGCCGTGGACGAGCAGGTCCTGTGCGCGTTGCTTGATGCCGCAGAGGTCGAGCTGGGTGGCCATCTTGGCGAAGATCGTGTTGATCGACTGGGCGGTGGCGTTCATCACCGTGGTGCTGCCGACCGTCTCGCCCTCGTCGTTCGAGACGTTCCAGGGCGCTCCGCCGATGTCGTTGCACGGATCGCTGGCATGGAACGAGCTCTGGGGGAAGCTGTGCTGGGTCCCGCTGACCGTCTGGTACAGCGAATGCCCCTCCTGCAACCACTCGAGCAGGTCGAACGCCTTGTACGACGATCCGGTCTGGAAGCCCTGCGAGCCTCCCATGTCGCTGTCGGTGTTGTAGTTGACCGCCGTCGTGCCGGGCGCCGGTTGCGCCGTGTTGTCGTACGGTCTGTTCTGCACCATCGTGATCACCCGGCCGGTGCCGACCTCCACCGCCACGTTCGAGGCGCCGAGGTCGAGCCGGGGGCTGGTCGGCGGGATGTACGCGCTGAGCGCCGACTGCGCCTGGTTCTGCAGGTCGAGGTTGAGGGTCGTGTAGATCTTGAGGCCGCCGCGGGTGAGGAAGCTGGAGCGTTCGTCGTCGGTCTTGCCGAAGGTCGCGTTCTGCTCGATGGTCCGCTCCACGTAGTCGCAGAAGAACGCCGCGTTGTACTGCTGCGCCGTCATGCAGCCGTTCTGCACGGGGGTGATCTTCGGCTCGACGGGAGTGGCACGGGCGGCGTCGTGCTCCTCCTTCGTGATCTTGCCGTTGACGAGCATCCGGTCGAGCACGTAGTTGCGGCGGTCGAGGGTCTCCTTGTAGCCGTTGGCCGCGCCGTTCTCCGTGCTGTCCGGCTGATCGATGCGCAGGTTGTCGGGGTTGTTCAGGATGGCGATGAGCGTCGCCGCCTGCTGCAGGTTGACGTCTTTGGCGGAGACGCCGAAGTAGTAGGAGGCCGCCGACTGCACGCCGTAGACGCGGCCGCCGAAGAGTGCGATGTTCAGATAGCTCTGGAGGATGTCGTTCTTCGAGTACTCCTTCTCGAGGCCGATGGAGTAACGCATCTCCTTGAGCTTGCGCACCGGGTCGACCTCGGTGGCGTCGTTGTAGCAGGCCTTGTAGGCGGCGAGCTGCTTCTTCTGCACCTCGGCCGTGGCCG
Source organism: Leifsonia naganoensis (assembly GCF_013410615.1). Taxonomy (NCBI): domain Bacteria; kingdom Bacillati; phylum Actinomycetota; class Actinomycetes; order Micrococcales; family Microbacteriaceae; genus Leifsonia; species Leifsonia naganoensis. Next base: position 1,173,965 of record NZ_JACCHJ010000001.1, on the reverse strand, counting down.
TCAGGTCGGGCTGCTTGTTCTCGCAGCGCTGCACGAGGATGTTCTTCACGTACTGCTGCGTGATCGACGATCCGCCCTGGACCGACTTGTGCAGCGCTGTCAGCACCGCGCCGCGCAGGGTGCCCGTCACGTCGATGCCCCCGTGCTCGTAGAAGCGCGGGTCTTCGGTGGCGATCGCGGCGTCTTTGAGGTTCTGCGAGATCGCGTCCCAGCCGACCTCCACGCGGTTCTGGGAGTAGAAGGTCGCGATCGGCACCTGCTGGCCGTTCGAGGTGGCGTACATGGTGGAGGCCTGCGCGAGGGGCTCCACTTTGATGTACTCCGGGAGGCCGTCGAAGACGTCGATGGTGGAGTCGGCGGCCGATCCGGTGAGGGCGACGGCGGGTGTCACGGCGGCCGCGGCGAGGATCCCCGCGATGCCGCTCAGCGCGACGAATCCGACGAGCGCAGGCGCCCACTTCCATCTTCTGCGTGTCGTCGAGGCCATGGGCGTCATGATACGCGGAGGATCCAGGGCCTTCCCCGGGGCGACGCTCAGTTTGGGGAGAGTCGGCGCCGAGCGGGGGCTGTGGATGACGTCATGCTGCGCCGCGCAGCTTGTCGCACAGTGCCGCGAGGGTCTCCAGCTCGTCCGGGTCGAGGCGCTCGCCCACCCGGCTGGTGATCGTCTTCATGTGCTCGACGGCGACGCTGCGGAACATCTCGAAACCCGTGTCGGTCAGCATGATGAGGGTGCCGCGCGCGTCGGCGGGGTCGGGGCACTTCGCGACGAGCCCCCGTGCGACCAGACGGTCGACGAGCCGGCTGACGCTGGGCTGCGTGAGGAGGACGTGCTTGTTGAGCTCGCGCAGGCGCAGCCGGCGGTCCGGCTGGCGGGAGAGGTTGAAGAGCACGTCGTACTCGTTGAAGGAGATGTCCTTCGTCGGGAACTCGGCGGCGAGCGAGCGCATCACGGCGACCTGCGCACGGAACAGCGATTCCCAGGCCGAGACGGCGTTGATGCGGTGTCGGGCCGGAGCCGTCTCGGTGGCGCTGCTGCTCATGACGCCTGCCTCCTTGTTCGAAAACGCGTCTCAATGCATTCGCATCTTCTCATCATCCGCCGACAGGGCCATCCGTGCCAGCACGGGAGGGCGGAGGGTGCCGGGACGGATTGAGGGCCGGCCGCAGAGGCTAGCGGCCGGCCCTCTCCCTTGCACCAAGAGTGTCCTGCAATCACATTCCGCGATGGCTGCCACAGCAAACAACCATTGCTCTTGAACTATATAACGAAGAGGTAACGGGATCTAGTTATCAAGTCGTTATTTTTGCTGCGAGTTGTCTATGGGTGCCTGACGGGATTTTCAGTGGCCGGATGAGGCGGTCTGGACACAATGCTCGCGATCGAATACTCTGAGCAAAGTATTCGGAGGTGAGCAATGTCGAAGCGCGCGATCGCGAACCCGCTGGCCCTGGCCGTCCTGGCCTGCCTGTGGGAGAAGCCGATGTACCCGTATGAGATGACGACGACCATGCGGGAGCGCGGCAAGGAAGACAGCATCCGGCTCAACTTCGGCTCCCTGTACTCCGTCATCAAGTCCCTCGAGAAGCACGGCTACATCGAGGTCGCGCAGACCGAGCGCGAGGGCAACCGGCCGGAGCGCGTGGTCTACCAGATCACCGAGAGCGGCCGACGCGAGGCCACCGAGTGGCTCAGCGACCTCATCGAGACGCCGGTGAAGGAGTACCCCGCGATCGAGACCGGGCTGTCGCTGCTCCCGATGCTGCCGCCGGCGACGGCTGCCGACCTCCTGGAGCGCCGCCTCGAACGGATCGACGCCGACATCGCCGAGCGACGTGCGCTCGGTGAGGCGACCGGGCCGGCGTTGCCCGAGCTCTTCATGATCGAATTCCGCTACCGGCAGGCCGTGCTCGACGCCGAGCGCGCCTTCGTCGCCGACCTGCTCGCACGGCTGCGCGCCGGGACGGTCGGCGGCTACGAGTGGTGGGAGCAGCTGCACGTGCTGCTCGCCAACGGCCTGAGCATGGCCGAGATCCAGCATCGGGTCGCGGCCGGCGACTTCGGCGAGGAGGTGGCCGAACTGCTGGGCAACTGATCCACGCGGCATCCCGCCGCACACAAGACGATGGCCGGAGAGCGGCAACTCCCCGGCCATCGGAAACCTTCAGTCGTTCCTTACGGAACCTGCGTCAACAGTCACCGAGGGTCGTATCCGATGATATGCCCCCTTCGGTGACCTCTCAGAGAGGAACCATCGTGGCATCATCCACCGGTCCGGCGCTCGTCGCCGATCAGCTCGTCAAGTCCTATCCCGGCGGGAGGGGCGCGCCGCCCGTCCGCGCCCTCGACGGCCTCGACTTCGACGTCGAGGCGGGCACCGTCTTCGGGCTGCTCGGCCCGAACGGCGCCGGCAAGTCCACCACCATGAAGGTCCTGTCGACCCTCGCCCGCGCCGACTCCGGCCGCGCGTTCGTCGCCGGGATCGACGTCTTCCGGCATCCGGGGCGGGTGCGGCGCGCCATCGGGTTCGTCGCCCAGAAGCCCGTCTCCGACCCGATGGACACCGGGGCGGAGAACCTCGTGCTCGCCGGCCGGCTGCAGGGCATGAGCGGGCGGGATGCGCGGGCACGCGCCCGCGACCTCCTCGACCGCTTCGGCCTCGCCGAGCACGCCGGCCGCCAGGTCAAGACGTACTCGGGCGGCATGGCGCGCAAGCTCGACGTCGCGCTGGGTCTGATGCACCGTCCCGAGGTGCTCTTCCTCGACGAGCCCACCACCGGGCTCGACCCGGAGGCGCGCACCGAGCTCTGGCTCGAGATCGAGCGGCTCACCGCGGCCGAGCACATCACCGTGCTCCTGACGACGCACTACCTCGATGAGGCCGACCGGCTGGCGGGGCGGCTCGCGATCGTCGACCACGGTCGCGTCGTCGCGGGCGGAACCCCGGAGGAACTCAAGAACGGCCTCCGCGGGGACACCGTGATCGTCGAGGTCGCGCCCGACGGCGACCCGCTCGCCGCCCTCGCCGCCCTGGAGCGGGTGGAGGCGCTGCGCGACATCGGCGGCGACGGCCGGACCCTCCGCGCCCGCGCCGATGACGGCGCCGCGACGCTGCCGCTCGCCCTCGGCGCCCTCGAGGCCGCGGCCATCGCGGTCGCGTCCGCCACCGTCGCCCGGCCCAGCCTCGACGACGTCTACCTGCGGCACACCGGCCGCACCTTCACGCGGGCGCAGGCGTCCGCCGAGCACGCCCTGGAGAACGCATCATGACCGCCGTCACCGCGCCCGCACCGTCGCCCGCCCGCAGCGCCCGCAGGGGAGGCGGACCGACCTTCCTCACGCACACGCTCCTCCTCACCGGGCGGCAGCTGCGCTGGGCCGTCCGGATGCCGGCGTTCCTCGTGATGAACCTGGTGCAGCCCGTGATCTGGCTGCTGCTCTTCGGGCAGCTGTTCAAATCCGTCGTCGAGATCCCCGGTTTCGGGGTCGGGCAGAGCTATCTGGAGTACCTGACCCCGGGCGTCGTCATGATGCTCGCGCTGTTCGGCAGCGCGTGGTCGGGGACGGTCTACATCCAGGACATGGAGCGCGGGGTGATGGATCGGCTGCTCACGTCACCGGCGAACCGGGGCGCGATGATCGTCGCCACGCTCGTCTACCAGTCGATCCTCGCGGTGTTCCAGTCGCTGATCGTGGTCGGGATCGCGTTCTGGGCGGGCGCCCGATTCGACGGAGGCGTCGGCGGCATCCTGCTGCTCCTCGTCGGGGTGGTGCTGCTCACCGCGGTGTTCTGCTCGCTGTCGAACGCCGTGGCGCTGCTGGCCCGCGACCAGACCGCCCTCATCGGCATCTCCCAGCTGATCACCCTGCCGCTGATGTTCCTCAGCTCGGCGATCATGAACACGAAGCTGTCGCCGGAGTGGGTGCGGAACGTCGCGGCCTACAACCCGTTCGAGTGGGCGGTGATCGTCGGCCGGGAGGCGCTCAGCGCGCATCCCGACACCGCCGCCCTCTGGGGGCACGTCGGCCTGCTCGCCGCCCTCGCGGTCGTCATGGCCGCCCTCGCGACCAGCGCGTTCCGCGTCTACCAGCGCAGCGCCTGACTGCAGCCGCACAGCCCCGTCGCCTCGCAAGCCGTCGAGTACGCGAACTCTCTGCGTACTCGGCGGTTTCCGGGCGACTTTCTGCGTACTCGCGAGCTACGGACGCGGGCGGGCGCTCAGAACAGGTCGGGGGAGGGGGCGCTCGCGTGGCGGATCGAGACGTCCGCGTGACGGTCGAACCGGTAGCCGACACCGCGGACCGTGCGCACGATGTCCTCGTAGCGGGCCAGCTTGGCGCGCAGGCGGCGCACGTGGACGTCGATCGTGCGCTCGTTCGGCACGTCCTCCTCGTCCGCACCGTTCCACAGCGACGAGATCAGCTCGGCGCGCTCGATCGTGCGGCCCTCGCGCAGCACCAGGTACTGCAGCAGCTCGAACTCCTTGTAGGTCAGCGCGACCGTCTGGTTGTCCAGGATGAGGCGCTTGCGGGAGATGTCCACGACCACGCCGGACGCGGCACGGTCCTCGTCCTCGTCGATCGCGGCCGTGTGACGGTGCTTGGCGATCGCGGACGGGTCCTGCAGGGCGAGGCGGACGACATCCACGTCGCGGCCGCCGGCGCCGGCCGGGGCGATCGCGACGGCGGCGTAGGTCTCCGACGCCGGGGCGAGCTCCGCGGTGAGCGCCTTGAGCGCCTCCACGATGCGGCCGAGATCGGTTCCGGCGGCCGCCGCCTTGGCCTCGTCGATGCCGACGTAGAGGACGAAGCCGCGAGCCTCCGTGCCGGTCGGGACGGCGCGGATCTTCGGAGCGGCGGGGGCGGCCTCGGCAGCGGGGCGGAGGGCGGTGGGGGCGAAGGTGTCGATGGTGGCGAGAGACATGGGAGGAAGTCCTTAGATGATGTCGCGAGCCCGATGGTCCTCCGACGCCGTGGGACGGTCGTCCCGAGGAGTGAGATGCGCCAGATGGTGCGGGGATTCGCAGAATTTTCGTGTTGGCCGTATCAGAGACGGCTGATGCGCGGGAACGTGCGTGTGGCGTTCCCGGGGAGCTCTCGCCCGATCACGAGGTGGTGGTCGGAGGGCGTTCGGCTCGGCGAAGGGTCGTCAGATCAGCGACACATTCGGCAACACATGACGGAGTCGCGGCCGGCCATCATCATGCCGGCATCCCCAGGGGCCTCGAAGGAGGTCAGGGTACGCGAGTTGTCAGTCATGGAGTCAGTAAAGCGAACGATGACTCGCGGTGTCAAATCATTACGGAATATTGCAGGCGTTCACACAGTGCCGTAGAGGCGGTCCCCGGCGTCGCCGAGGCCGGGGACGATGTAGCCGTTCTCGTTGAGGCGCTCGTCGAGCGCGCCCAGGACGATCGTCACGTTACGGCCCTCGGTGGCCTTCTCGAGCGCCTCCAGGCCCTCCGGGGCGGCGAGGATGCAGATCGCGGTGACGTCGACCGCGTTGCGCGCGAACAGGAAGTCGATGGCCGCGCCGAGCGAGCCTCCCGTCGCCAGCATCGGGTCCAGCACGAAGCACTGGCGGTCGGAGAGGTCCTCCGGCAGGCGCTCGGCGTAGGTGGTCGGCTCGAGGGTCTCCTCGTTGCGGGCCATGCCGAGGAATCCGACCTCGGCCGTCGGCATCAGGCGCACCATGCCCTCGAGCATCCCGAGCCCGGCGCGCAGGATGGGGACGACGAGCGGGCGCGGCTTGCTGATCGCGACGCCGGTGGTGGTTGTCACGGGGGTCTCGATCTCGATCGGCTCGACCCGCACCGCGCGGGTGGCCTCGTAGGCCAGCAGCGTCACGAGTTCCTCGGTGAGCGCGCGGAACACCGGCGACGGCGTGGTCTTGTCGCGGAGCACGGTCAGCTTGTGGGTGATGAGGGGGTGGTCCGCTACGTGCACTCGCATAGGCTCAAGGCTAGCCGACATCCCGCTTGGAGGAGCCCGTGTCCCTGTCCGTCCCCGCCGACTACGAGCAGTGGATGCGGCGCGCCGTCGCCGACGCGCGCCTCGCGTTCGACACGGGCGACGTCCCGGTCGCGGCGCTCGTGCTCGACGAGCATGGCGAGGTCATCGGCACGGGGCGCAACGAGCGCGAGCTGCACCACGACCCGACCGCGCACGCGGAGGTGCTCGCCCTGCGGCAGGCGGCCGCGGCGCGCGACGACTGGCACCTCGAGGGCTGCACTCTGGTCGTGACGCTGGAGCCGTGCGTCATGTGCGCGGGCGCCGTGCTCGCCGCGCGCGTCCCCACGGTCGTGTTCGGCGCCTGGGACGAGAAGGCCGGGGCGGCCGGATCGGTCTACGACGTGCTGCGCGACCGGCGGCTCAACCACCGGGTCGAGGTGTTCGCGGGCGTCCTGGCCGAGGAGTGCGCCGAACTGCTGCTCGACTTCTTCCGCGCCAAGCGCTGAGCGGCGAGCGGCGGCCGAGCGGCGAGCGGCGAGCGCTCAGCGGGGCAGCGACTCCAGCCACTCCGAGAACGCCGCGCGGGACGCCTCCTGCATCCGGGCCGAGTACAGCTCGCGGTCGCGGCGCAGGGCGTCGGGGTCGATCGCCTGCTCGTCGAGCTCGTTGTACCCGTCCGACACCCACGACTCGTGCATCTCGTCCGTGACCTCGGGATGGAACTGCACCGCCAGCGCGAAGCCGCCGATCGCGAACGCCTCGTTCGAGTAGTCGCTCGACGACGCCAGCCGGGTCGCCCGTTCGGGCAGTTCGAACGTGTCGCCGTGCCACTCCACGACGGGCACGCCCTCGAAGTGGCGGATGGGGGAGCTCGCGCCCGCCTCCGTCGTCTCGACCCGGCGGTAACCGATCTGGGTGGTGTCGCCCTTGTAGACGCGCTCGCCCAGCGCGCCGGCCATCAGCTGCGCGCCGAGGCACACGCCGAGCGTCGGCCGCTCTGCGTCGAGCCGCTCGCGCAGCAGCTGCTTCTCTGCCTCCAGGAACGGGAACTCGTCGGTCTGGTAGGCGCCCATCTCGCCGCCGAGCACCACCACGAGGTCGGCATCGGTCGGATCGACCGCTGCCACATCCTCCGGCGTGCGCACCTCGACCACGCGCAGCTCGTACCCGTGCTCTTCGAGCGTCGGGCCGATGTTGCCGAGGTGGATGGTCGGGTCGTGCTGCAGGACGAGTGCCGTGCGGGTGCCCGTGCTGGCGGCGTTGCTGGTCAATCCAGGCCCTTCAGGATGATGGTGTCGGTCGCCGGGTGCTTCTCGTTCGGGTCGATCCACACGTCGGGCTCGATGTAGATGACGCGCGCGGCCGGGACGGCGTCGCGGATGCGCCGCTCCACGAGGTTGATCGCCGCGGCGACGTCGGCCAGGCGCTGCTCGCCCGGGAGCGCCAGCTTGGCGGCGACCATCAGCTCCTCCGGGCCGAGGTACAGCGTCTTCATGTGGATGATGCGCTCGACCTCGTCGCCCGCCAGCACCGCGCGCTCGATCGCCTCGACGTCGGCGTCGGTCGCGCCCTCGCCGACGAGGAGGCTCTTCGTCTCGATGCCGAGGATGATCGCGACCACGATCAGCAGCGCGCCGATCAGCAGAGTGCCGACGGCATCCCAGATCCCGTTGCCGGTGAGGACCGTCAGGCCGACGCCGATGAAGGCGAACACCAGACCCGTGAGGGCGGCCACATCCTCCAGCAGCACGACCGGCAGCTCGGGAGCCTTCGCGCGGCGCACGAACTGCGGCCACGACATGCCCTTCTTGTGCGGGCGCGACTCGTGGACCGCGGTGCGCAGCGAGAACGACTCCAGGCCGATCGCGATCAGCAGCACCAGGACGGGGAGCCACCAGTTGTCGAGGGGGTGCGGGTGGGCCAGCTTCTCGAAGCCTTCGTAGAGCGAGAACACGCCGCCGACGGAGAACAGGATGATCGACACGACGAACGCGTAGACGTAGCGCTCGCGGCCGTAGCCGAACGGGTGCTCCTTGTCGGCCTGGCGCTTCGCCTTGCGGCCGCCGAGCAGCAGGAGCAGCTGGTTGCCGGAGTCGGCGAGCGAGTGGACGCCCTCGGCGAGCATCGAGGAGGAGCCGGAGAAGAACCAGGCGATGAACTTCGTCAATGCGATGCCGAGGTTCGCGGAGAACGCCGCGACGATCGCCCTGGTGCCTCCTGATGCGCTCATGGACTCATCCTAGGATGGCCGCATGACCGACACGCAGAACGTGACGCTGCCCACCATCGCGATGCTCGGAGCCGGCTCCATGGGCCGTGCGATCCTCTCGGGCCTGCTCGCCCCCGGTGTCTCCGTCGCCGGCGGGGTGCGCGTGACCAACCGCTCCGCCGCCCGCGCCGCCGAGCTCGCCGACACCCCCGGCGTCACCGCGTTCGCGACCGACGACGACCCCGCGGCGAACCGGCGGGCCGTCGAAGGCGCCGAGATCGTCATCGTGGCGGTCAAGCCCGCGATGGTGCCCGACCTCCTGCGCGAGATCGCGGACTCCCTCGCCCCCGGCGCCGTCGTGGTCAGCGTCGCCGCGGGCGTCACCGTCGCGACGTTCGAGTCGCTCCTGCCCGACTCGGTCTCCGTCGTCCGCTCCATGCCGAACACCCCCGCCGTCGTCGGCAAGGCCGTCACCGGCATCAGCGCCGGCACCCGCACCGAGCCGGAGGACCTCGCCCTCGTGCGCTCCCTCTTCGAGACCGTCGGCCAGGTCGTGGAGGTGCCCGAGTCGCAGCTGGATGCGCTCAGCACGATCTCCGGCTCCGGTCCCGCGTACGTGTTCCTCCTCATCGAGGCGCTCACCGACGCGGCCGTGGCCAAGGGCTTCACGCCGGAGCAGGCGGCCATCCTCGTGAACGGCACGTTCCTCGGCGCGTCGACCATGCTCGCCGCGTCGGACGACGACCCGGCCGAGCTGCGCCGCCGCGTCACCAGCCCCAAGGGCACCACCGAGCGCGCCATCGCAGTCCTGGCCGAGGCCGACCTCCCCGCGCTCTTCGCGCGCGCCACCGACGCCGCCCTCGCCCGCGCCCGCGAACTCGCCGCCGGCTGACGCCGCGCCGCCCGCCCGCGAGGCGCTGAGTACGCAAAAACTCGGGCCGAAACCGTCGAGTACGCAGAAAATCTTCGTACTCGACGGTCACGCGCGCCGCAGGGCTGTGCGCACACGGCGGGCGACCTCGGTGAAGTCGTCTCCTCAGGTCACGAACACGACGTTCCAGCCACGATCAGCGAGCCACTCGCGACGTTCGATGTCCTTCCGATATGCGGCAGGTGTCGCTCGATGATGATCGCCCAAGTACTCGATGGCGACGTTGCTCGCGGGATAGGCGAGGTCGACCATCGCTCCGATGCGCCCACGGCCGTCCACGACGCGGAAGTTCAGGTCCGGCTCCGGCAAGCCCGCGGTGACGAGTGCGAGGCGAAGCCGGGTTTCTTGTGGAGACAGGGAGCCGTAGCGGACACGATCCAACGCGAGCCGCAGAGATCGGACACCGCGGTGGCGGCCGAATCGACGTAACGCGTTCTCCAGATCGCTTCGTGTCGTGGGCGGTCGGGCCCCGGTGAAGGGCTCGTCGCCCGTGATGAGGAAGTCTCCGGCGACGACGAGGTCCTCGATGGAGAGGAGGGCGCCCAACTGGATCCAGGTGTCCTCCGGCGCGAACATCCGCATTCCGTCGACGTGGACGATCCGTTGACCGTTCGGCGTGAGTTGGTGGGCCCGGATGCCGGCTCGTCGTGGTGAGCGGGACGGCTCGAGGACGCTGACCTCCACGTCGTCGGGGAGGTCGCCGAGCGGGAGCGGTATCCCATGGAGGATGGCCGCCGAACGATGTGAGAACGCGGCCGCATGCGGGAGCGCGAGCACGGCCGCGCGGCAGAGGTCGACGTGCGACGACGGGATCCGGTCGGTACGGACACCGTGGAATGGTCGGTGGTAGCGGGTGCCGTACAAGCTCGCGCGAGGGAATCCGACGGCGAGGGCGTCGCTGGTCTTGATCGCATCCATCCGCCCACCCAACCGGACCCGCGCCGTCACCGCAGAACTTATCCACAGCCCATCCCGCGAGTACGCAGAAAGTGGGGGCTTAGACGTCGAGTACGCGGAGATTCTGCGTACTCGGCGGACGGGCGGCGGCGCGGGTCAGGAGTCGAGGGCGGCGAAGCGCTCGATGTCGGCGGAGGTGCCCGAGATGATGATGAGGTCGTGGTTCGAGACGACGGTCTCGGCCGTGGCGTAGGTGAACGGCTTGCCGGGGCTCTTCACGCCGACGACGGTGATGTTGTACTTGCTGCGCACGCCGGACTCGGTGAGGTTGAGGCCGCGGATGGGCTTCGGCGGGTACATCTTCACGAGCGCGAAGTCGTCGTCGAACTCGATGAAGTCGAGCATCCGTCCCGAGACGAGGTGGGCGACGCGCTCGCCGGCCTCCGCCTCCGGGTAGATGACGTGGTTGGCGCCGATGCGCTCCAGGATCTTGCCGTGCGACTGCGAGATCGCCTTCGCCCAGATCTGGGGCACCTTGAGGTCGACGAGGTTGGCGGTGATGAGCACGCTGGCCTCGATGGAGGAGCCGACGGCGACGACGCCGATGGAGAAGTCCTCCGCGCCGATCTGGCGCAGCGTCTCGATGGAGCGCGCATCCGCCTGCACGGTGTGCGTGACGCGGTCCGCCCACTTCTGCACGAGTCCGCCGTCGGTGTCGATGGCGAGCACCTCGCGGCCGAGGCGGTCGAGCTGACCGGCCGTCGCGGCTCCGAACCGGCCGAGGCCGATCACCAGGACGGGGGCGTTGTGCTTGATCCGGTCAACCAACGAGCGGCCTCTCCTCGGGGTTCTGGTACAGCTGCTTGCGCTGGCTCTGCGCCAGCGCCGCGGCGAGTGTCACTGTACCAACGCGGCCGCAGAACATGGTGGCCGCCATCACGTACACCCCGGGGTCCGGGAGGGAGGCCGTCAGCCCGGTGGACAGCCCGCACGTCGCGAACGCGGAGATCACGTCGAAGAGCACGTGGTCGAGCGGCGCCTTGGTCATCTGGGTGAGGGTGATGGTCGACACGGCGACGATGGTCGCGCCCCACAGGGCGACCGCGACGGACAGCCGCAGCACGTCGATCGGGATGCGGCGGCGGAACGCGTCCATCGTCTCCACTCCGCGGGCCTCCGCGAACGCCGCCAGGAACAGCACCGCGAGCGTGGTGACCTTGATGCCGCCGGCGGTGGAGGCCGACCCGCCGCCGATGAACATCAGCATGTCGGTGACGAGCAGGCTCGACCCGTGGAGGTCGCTGATGTCGATCGTCGAGAATCCGCCCGATCTCGCCATGGTCGACAGGAAGAACGATTGGAAGACCGTGTGCCCGGCGTCGAGGTTCCCGAAGGTCTTCGGGTTGTCGAACTCGAGCACGATGTACATGACCGCGCCGGCGACGAGGAGGATGACCGACGTCAGCAGCGTCAGCTTGACGTGGATGGACCAGCGCCGCCGCTTCTTGCGCAGGTTGGAGGCGATGGCGAGGATGACCGGGAACCCGATCGCCCCGAGGAACACGCCGATCATGAGGGCGCCGAGGAACCAGAAGTCCTCCTGGAACGGCGTCAGCCCCTCCGCGTTCGGCGCGAATCCGGTGTTGGTGAACGCCATGGCCGAGTAGTAGAGGCTCTCCCAGAGCGCCGAGCCGAACGACATCCCGGCGATCAGCATCCGGGGCAGGAGCAGCAGGGCGACGAGCCCCTCGATGACGACCATGCTGAGGGCGACGGTCGTGAGCAGCTTGCCCACCTCGCCGAGGCGCACGGCCTGGCCCTCGGCGACGGGACCGGCGTGGATGCGCAGCGGGTTGCTGTCGCTGGCGGCCATGAGCTTGGCGCGCAGCCCGAGGCGGCGGGAGATGACCAGGCCCAGGATGCTCGCCATCGTGAGCACGCCGACCGCGCCGATCTGCACGCCCAGGTAGACGAGCAGGTGACCGAAGACCGACCAGTGCGTGGCCATGTCGACGGTGGACAGGCCGGTGACGCAGATGACGGAGACGGCGGTGAACAGCGCGTCCGCCAGCGGGGTGACCGTCTGCTTCACCGAGGCGATCGGCAGGGAGAACAGCAGCGTGAAGATCAGGATGAGGAGGGTGAACACCAGGATCGCGAAACGCGACGGGCTGCGGGAGGCGAATCCGTTGATCGCGCCGCGCACCCGGTTCAGGGGAACCGCGGTCCCGCGCCGGGCCGCCGGGGTCGTAGCCATGGTCCGTTCCCTCCCACCGAAGCTTCGGACATGGTACTCCGGGAGTGGAGTGACTAGCCTGGGGGGATGGCCGACATCTTCGACGTGATCGCCGACCCCACGCGGCGCGACATCCTCCGCGTGCTGCTCGACCGACACTCGGAGTCGGGGGACGGTGTCGGCGAGATCTCGGTCTCGGAGATCGTCTCGACGCTCGAGCTCAGCCAGCCGACCGTCTCGAAGCACCTCAAGGTGCTGCGGGAGGCCGGCCTCGTCTCGGTGCGCGAGGAGGGTCAGCACCGCTACTACCGGCTCGACGCGACCCCGCTCGAGCTGGTGGAGGACTGGATCATCCCGTTCACGACGGCCGACGTCGACGCCGCCGCGCTCTCGGCGCAGCTCGCCGAGGAGACCCGGGAGTTCGCCAGCACCGTCGGCAAGGTGCTCGCCGACACCCGCCACGCGGTGTCGAGCGCGACCGAGCGCGTCACCAAGTGGCGTCGCGACTGACCTCCCGGTGCTTGCCGCGGGATCCCGCGGGCGCATAGAGTTCCTGTCACCCGCCGGTGGAGCCGAGTACCATGGCGGGCGGAAAGGTACGACGATGGCACACGATCTGCGCGACGTGCGCTTCCTGACGGTCGCCGAGGTGGCCGACATGATGCGCGTCTCCCGGATGACCGTGTACCGGATGGTGCATTCGGGTGAGCTTCCCGCGATCCGTTTCGGGCGCTCATTCCGTGTTCCGGAGTCGGCCGTCGACCAGGCTCTGGAGGCTCTTGTGACCTCCGAGAAGGGCGGCGTCGCCGATACGGCGTGACGTCGGGTAAACTGGTTGCTTGTGTCGCCGCGCACCCCGCGGCAAACCCCCCTAACTTTGTGAGGTCTACGTGGGTTCCGTTATCAAGAAGCGTCGCAAGCGTATGGCGAAGAAGAAGCACCGCAAGCTTCTCCGCAAGACGCGCCACCAGCGTCGCAACAAGAAGTAGACCTCAGAGTCTGCGGCTCAAGCGTCGGTCCGTCACGGCCCGGCGCTTTTTGCTGTGCTCGGGAGCACAGTGCTGTGCTCGGGAGAGCTAGGCTGGACGCCGTGTCCGCCGTCTCCCTGACCCTCATCGGCAAGCCGGGCTGCCACCTGTGCGACGACGCCCGCGAGGTGATCCGCACGGTGGTCGACGGCCTCCCGGACGGCTCTCCCTCCGTCGAGGTGCAGGAGCTCAGCATCCTGGACGACCCGGCTCTGCACGAGAAGTACGTGGAGGAGATCCCGGTCGTGCTGGTCGGCGGGCGGATGCACACCTACTGGCGGGTCGATCCGGCCCGGCTGCGCACCGCGATCCTGGAGGACCGATGACCATTCGCCACGTCGTCACGTGGAAGCTCGCTTCGACCGACGAGTCCGAGCGGGCCGAGCACGCCGCCGCCGTCAAGGCGAAGCTGGAGTCGCTCGTGGGCGTGGTGCCCGAGATCGAGCGTCTCGAGGTGGGTGTCAACGTGCTTCCCGGCAACTTCGACCTGGTGCTGATCGGCGACTTCGCCGACCTCGATGCCGTGGCGCGCTACCAGGTGCACCCCGCGCACGAGGAGGTCGCGGCGTACATCCGCTCCGTCGTCGACGGTCGCAGCGCGGTCGACTTCGAGGTCTGAGCCACGGTTCCCGCCCCTCTGCACGACGAAGCGCCCGGCCCCGCAGGGGACCGGGCGCTTCGCGTTGTTCCGGGTGACGTGAGCCGTCAGTAGCCGGGGGTGTCGTCGATGTCGCGGTCGCTGCGCCGGTACTCGGCGAGGAACTGCGTGAGCGTCGGCGCGTAGAGCTCGGCGATGAGGTCGCCGGCCTTCTGCCCGTCGCGCGCCTTGGCGGCCTCGAAGATCGCGGTGACGCGGGCCGGGAGGTCGTCGACGCCGAACGGCTGCGGCCAGACGGCGATGTAGCGCAGCAGCTGCGGGCTGAGGCCCTCGCTCACGCCGAGCAGCACCGCGTTGTCCGCGCTGCGACCGAATTCGAGGAGGAAGTCGTTGAGTGCGCGGCCGAGGGCGGGCTTGTCGCCGGCTTTCGCGGTCTTCTTGACCTCCTTCTGCGCCTTGTCGAGGCGGCTGACGGCCGCGTTGTCGAGGTCGGGGACGGCGGCGCGGACGGCGTGCTCGTGCAGCAGCCCGGTCGTGTAGATGGCCTCGTCGATCGCGCGGTGGTCGATGGGGGCGACCCGGGTGTAGCGGTTGGGCGCCATCTCGACCAGGCCGATGTCGGCCAGCTTCATCAGCGCCTCCCGGATCGGGGTGCGCGAGACGCCGAGCCACGCCGTGAGCTTGTCGTCGAGGAGGGTCTCACCCGGCTCGAGTGTGCCGTCGAGGATGCCGTCGTAGAGGCGGTTGTAGACGACGTCGCGCAGCAGCTGGCGCTCGACGGGGGCGGAGTCCTTCACGGGCAGCGGCATCAGAGGGCCTTCCCTTCGGTGGCGGCGAACTCGTCGACCACGGTCGCGATGCCGTTGTCCCAGTACTCGGTGACGGCCTGCGCGGCGCCGGCGGCATCGCCGTCGACGGCGGCCGTCACGAGCGACTTCAGCGCGGGAACGCCCGCGGCGAACGCGTCGCCGGACGGGGCTGCGACGAGGGCGCGGCGCACCTCGGGCAGGTGCCGCTTGAAGAGACGAGCGATGGTGCGGTTGTCGAGACGGCGGACGAAGACGTCGATGAAACCGTCGACCAGGACGCGGTCGCGCTCCAGGGCGGTCCCCTTCCGCGCGTCGGCCGCACGCTCCGGGAGGCCGCGGAGCGTCTCCTTGTCGGCGTCCGTCAGCAGGGGGGTGGCGTCGCGGACGACCCCGCGCAGCAGCGTGCCGACCGTGTCGATGAGGCCGCGGAGGCGGACCGGGTCGATGGGCGTCACGCGGGTGCGCTTCTGCGGCATGATCTCGACCAGGCCCATGGTGGCGAGCTGGTTGAGGGCCTCACGGACCGGTGTGCGGGAGACGCCCACCCACCGCTCGATCTCGGCGTCGTAGAGCTGCCCGCCGGGTGTGAGGTCTCCCTCGACGATCGCGTCGAGGAGACGGAGGAAGACTTCGTCTCGGATGAGCCGTCTGGGGCTGACGGCCTCGGTTACGGGTACAGGCATACTTGAATATTACATCCGCTCAGCCTGGATACAATGCCGTGATTCAGAAGCGCTGGCCCAGTGCCTTCGCCTTCAGCGCGTCGAACTCGTTCCGGCTGATCACGCCGCGATCGAGCAGCTCCTTCGCCTGCGCGATGTCGCTCGACGGGCTGGAGGAGGCGACCGGGTGGAGGCCGTAGTCGTCGTCCCCGGGGACAGTCTGCCGGCGTTGGGCGTTCCGCTCGGCCATCCCGCGACCGCGCGCGATCAGGTAGACGAGGGCCGTCAGCCAGGGCAGGAACACCAGGAAGATGATCCAGAGCGCCTTCCACCAGCCGTTGAGCGTCTGGTCGCGGAACAGGTCCGCCAGGATCCCGAACAGCACGAACAGGTAGGCGACGAAGGCGAACGACCAGAAGATCAGCCAGAGCACATCCCAGAAATTGTTCATCCGTGACTCCCATCCCGTGGCGCTCACCGTATCGGGCGGATCCGCCCGTGGCTAGACGCGGCCGGGCGCGGGGCCGGAGCTAGGCTGACCGCATGCCGCCGTCGTCGTCGCCACCGCACCTCTGGCGGGGGCGCTCGGCCGGCGGATGGATCGCGCTGATCGCGGGATTCGTCGTCGGCATCCCGCTCACGCTCGTGACCGGCGTCGTGCTGCTCGCACTGGCGGTCGTGGCGGCGGTGGTGGCCCTCGTCGTACGCCTGATCGGCCTCGCCGCGGCCTGGGTATGGTTCGTCGTGCAGCGCTCGCGCCGCATCCCGTACCCGTTCCCCTCCCCGCCGCCGGTCCGCCGTCGCGCTCGCCGCGTCGCACTGAGCGGTCTCTATCTCTCCCTTGTCCCTCGCACGGTCGGGGGGATCGCCCGACTGGCGGGCTGGCTGCTCGCGCCGCTCGCCCTCGGCGTGAGCGTCGCGGGCGTCGCATTCCCGCGCTGGCGCGCCCGGCCGTACGTCGCCGTCTTCCGGCTGCCCGATCTGCTGCGGAAGGTCGTCGGCCTGGGGAGGCGGCGCGGCCTCCTGCGCGACGGGCACGACGCGCGGCTGCTCGGCTACGACGAGTTCCTCGCGGCCGCCTTCCCCCTGCTGCACGACTTCTTCCGATGGTGGTCCGAGCCGGAGGCGCCCGAGCCGTATCGTCCGCCGGCGTCGCTCGGGGACGCCGCGTCGGCGGAGGCGGCGCGGCTCGGTCTGCGCCTCGGGCCTCCCGTCGACCCCCTGGGTCAGCCGGGCCTCGCCGCCGGCGCGATGCGACGCCGCGCCGTGCGGTCGCTGCGGGAGGTCTTCCTCAGCCAGCGCGAGATCGACGACCTCTGCGATCCCGACCTCGACGACCGCGCCGACGTCGGCGTGATCCGGGTGATCCACCGCGTGGACGCGGAGGGCCTGCGCCACTGGATCGTGCAGCTCCCGAGCACGAAGTCGTGGCACCCGCGGGCGGGCGCGGCGCCGAACGACCTCACCGCCGACCTCGTCATCGGTGCCGAGCAGCGGGCCACGATCACGCGCGCGGCGATCGCGACCATGCGCGCAGCCGGGATCGCGCGAGGAGAGCCGGTGCTGCTCACCGGCTTCAGTCTCGGCGGGATGGTCGCCGCGCAGATCGCGCTCGCCGCTGCCGCCGAGGGCTTCACGGTGACCCACCTCGTGGTCGCCGGGTCGCCGCTCGGGCGCTTCCCGCATCCTCCCGGCGTCCGAACGCTCGCGCTCGAGCACGTCCTCGACATCGTGCCGCGCATCGACGGACGCGAGAACGCCGTCGACGCCGGTCCGGACGACCTGCTCACGGTGAAGGCGCGACCCCCGCTCTCCGTCGGGTTCCGCCTCGGTGCGCTCCACCAGTCGACCGCGTACGCCGACACGGCGGGGATCGTGGAGGCGCGGCCACCTGATCAGCGCGTCGCCGCCTTCCTCGCCGAGCTCGCCCCCTTCCTCGGCGCCGGGCAGCACGTCGACGACCGGGCTGCCTTGCGTGCCGGGGACCTGCCGCCGCGGGCATCCGTGCCGATCTATCTGCGGAACACGGTGGAGGAGGGGATCACCCGGCAGAGCCTGCGGCAGACCGTGCGGCGGATCTCCGGGGTCATCGCCGTCGACGTCTACCAGTCGCGCTCGGGATTCGCGACGACGGTGATCTGGAACGCCGACATCCTCGCGACCGCGCTCGGCCCCTGGCTCTCGAACCGCAGTCGCGCCGCCGTCTACCGCGGCCTGCTCTCCCTGCTCGGCCGGCGGGGCTCCGTCGGCGTCCACCTGCGGGTGCAGGCCAAGCGGACGCCGGGCATCACGTGGGAGGCGACGCTGCAGCGCATGGCCGACGGCCGCTGGCGCGAGACGATCGACATCACCGTCGACGACCGCGCCGACCGCGCGGAGGTCGCCCGGCTGTTCCCGGGCGGGACGCAGCCGATCGTCCTGGCGCACCCGCCTCACGCCTTCGGCCCCATCGTGGGCGTGGCGCTCCCGCGCTGACCTCCCTACGATGGACCCACCCCGATCGAGGAGGACGCGGATGGGACGAGAGAGCTACTGGACCACCGACCCGGACGACCTGCTGCGGGTCGGGGACGGATTCCGGCTGTCGGAGCGGGACACCGGCGCGAAGCCCGGGTTCGACGGGGACAAGCGCGACGGCGAGAAGGCGCTCGCCGAGGGGGCCGGCATCCTGGCCGACCTCCAGGAGCGGCTGTATGCCGCGGGCACGCAGGGCGACCAGCGCCGCGTGCTGCTGGTGCTGCAGGCGATGGACACCGCGGGCAAGGGCGGCATCGTCTCGCACGTCGTCGGGGCGATGAACCCGGGAGGCGTGCGCTACACCGGCTTCAAGAAGCCGACGCCGGAGGAGCTCGCGCACGACTTCCTCTGGCGCATCGAGAAGGCGGCGCCCGCCGCCGGCCAGGTCGGCGTCTTCGACCGCTCCCACTACGAGGACGTGCTGATCGGCCGTGTGCGGCAGCTCGCCCCGCCGGAGGAGATCGAACGCCGCTACCGCGCGATCAACGACTTCGAGCGCGAGCTCGCCGAGACCGGGACGACCATCGTCAAGGTGATGCTGCACCTGGGCAAGGACGAGCAGAAGAAGCGCCTGGAGGATCGCCTCGACCGCGAGGACAAGCGCTGGAAGTTCACGACCAACGACGTCGACGAGCGGATGCTGTGGGACGACTACCAGGAGGCGTTCCAGCTCGTGTTCGAGCGCACCTCCACTGATGTCGCGCCCTGGTTCGTCGTGCCCGCCGACCGCAAGTGGTACGCCCGGATCGCCGTGCAGCACCTCCTGATCGACGCGCTGGAGCGGATGGAGCTCGGGTGGCCCGTGCCCTCCTACGACGTGGAGGAGCAGCGCAACCGGCTCGCCGCGACCTGAGGCCGGTGCCGCGGGACCGCCGGGCTGGGGTTGGGGGTCGGGCTCGGGCTCGGTCTCAGCCGAAGGCCTCCACGATCGGGCGGAACTTCATCGTCGTCTCCGCGAGCTCGCGCTCGGGGTCGGAGTCGGCGACGATGCCGGCGCCCGCGTAAGCGGTCAGATCGCCGTCGGGATCGACCTGGGCGCAGCGGAGGGCGATCGCCCACTCGCCGTCGCCGTCGCCGCCGACCCAGCCGACCGGACCGGCGTAGCGCCCGCGGTCGAACGGCTCGAGCTCGCGGATGACCGCGAGGGCGTCCTGACGCGGGGTGCCGGCGACGGCCGCCGTCGGGTGGAGGGCGTCGGCGAGGTCGAGCGAGCTCGCGCCGTCGCTGAGCGTGCCGGCGACGTCGGTCGCCAGATGCCAGAGATTGGGGAGCTTGAGGGTGAAGGGGAGGTCGCTGGCGTCGAGGTCGGCGCTGTGCGGACGCAGGGCCTCCAGCACGCTTGCGACCGCGAACCGGTGCTCCTCCTGGTCCTTGGTGCTGCTCGCCAGGGTGACGGCGGCGTCGTGGTCGGCGACCGCGTCCGCCCCGCGCGAGATCGTGCCGGCGAGCACGCGCGCCGTGACCGTGCCGTGGTGCACCCGCACCAGGGTCTCGGGCGAGGAGCCGACGAGACCGTCGACCGCGAACGTCCAGCACTCCGGGTAGCCCAGGGCCAGTTCGACCAGGGCGCGGCGCAGGTCGGACTCCAGCGGCAGGTGCCCGGTGAGGTCGCGGGCCAGGACGGTCTTGGAGAGGTCGTGCTCGCGGATGCGCGCCACGGCGGCGGACACGGCCTGGCGATAGCCGTCCTTGCCGAGGGTGCCGGGCAGGAGGCTGAGCCGGTACTCGTCGCCCAGCGGGGTGCGCGGGGGGAGTGCGGAGGAGGTGGAGGTCGGGGCTGCTGCGGCGGCGTCGTTGACGTCGATCGGGCGGATGCGGGTGATCCAGCTGCGACCGTCGCGGCGCCCCAGGATGATCTCGGGGACGATCAGCGTGCTCGTCGCCGCGCTCTCGTCCGCGAACGCGAACGTGCCGAACGCGACCAGACCGGTGCCGGGGGTGCGCACGGAGTCGGCGATCGTCGCTGCGGCGACCGTCTCGCGCCACGCGGCGGAGGCGTCGGCGATGCGGTCGGGGCCGGAGAACTCGAGCCGGAGCGCCTCGCCGATGCCGGCGATCCCCTCGCCCTTGCGCAGCCACAGGAGGGGGGTGCGTGAATCGATGTAGGGGATGAGCTGGCGTACGTCGTCGAGGGGGGTCGTCTCGACCGAGAGCGCCGTCACGTCCGTCGCCTGGCGCGTGGTCGCTGGTGCTGTCACCGCTACAGACTACGCCCGGCACGCTGGGCGTCCGATGCGCGCCCCCTGCGCATTGACCGCGCATTCGCCGCGCAGGCGCCGTCCATCCCGCCCCGGGAATGCACGGGATCACGGCGCAGCCTAAGCTGGTGTGGTGAGTAAGGCCGACCTCGACAAAAAGCCCGCCCAGGTCGCCGCCATGTTCGATGAGGTGTCGACCCATTACGACCGGACCAACACGGTCCTCTCGGTGGGCAACGCATCCCTCTGGCGTGTGGCGACGACGCGTGCCGTCGGACCGCGCGCCGGCGAACGGATCCTCGACGTCGCGGCCGGGACCGGCACGTCGAGCGCGTCCCTCGCCCGCAACGGCGCGAGCGTCGTCGCGGCGGACTTCTCCGAGGGGATGATCGAGGTCGGGCGCCGCCGTCAGGCCGACAACCCCTACGTCACTTTCGTGCAGGCCGACGCGATGAAGCTGCCCTTCGACGACGATTCGTTCGACGCGGTCACGATCTCGTTCGGCCTCCGGAACATCGTCGACCCGCGCGCGGCGCTCGCGGAGTTCTACCGCGTGACCAAGCCCGGCGGCCGCGTCGTGATCTGCGAGTTCTCCCACCCGCCCATCGGGCTCATCCGCGCCGGGTACGGCGCCTACCTCAAGTACGGCATGCCGCTGCTCGCCAAGGTCGCGAGTTCCAACCCGGCCGCCTACGAGTATCTGATGGACTCCATCCAGGCCTGGCCGGCCCAGCCGGAGCTCGCGGGATGGCTGCGCGAGGCCGGCTACGAGTCGGTCGCCTGGCGCAACCTGACCGCCGGCATCGTGGCGCTGCATCGGGGCCGCAAGCCCGTGGATGCCGCGCCCGCCCAGGCGGCACCGGAGCCGGTGGCCGCGGTGAAGCCCGCTGCCGCGGTGAAGCCCGCTGCCGCGGAGAAGCCCGCTGCCGCGAAGAAGCCCGCCGCCGCGAAGCCGGCGGCGACCGCCGCCGCGAAGAAGCCCGCGACCTCCGCGAAGCCGGCCGCGACCGCCGCCGCGAAGAAGCCGGCGACCCCGGCCGCCAAGAAGCCGGCGACCACCGCGAAGCCCGCCACCGCGGCGAAGCCCGTCGCGAAGAAGCCCGCCGCGAAGAAGCCTGCTCCGGCGAAGCCCGCAGCCGACGGAACATCTTCGACACCGTCCGTCCCATCCGAGGGGGAGTAGTGCCACGAAGTGTTCCCGGAGTCCGCCGCCCCGCGTCGGTCTCCAGCCAGCTGGGACTGACCGAGCGGATCTTCTCCCGCGGTGAGGATCGCGCCCTCGCGGCTGCCGTCGATGCGGGTCTGGTGCAGATCGAGGACGGTCTGCGCGCCCAGATGCAGTTCGCCGACGAGCTGGCCGACGTCACCGCCCGGTACCTGCTCGAGGCCGGCGGCAAGCGCGTGCGCCCGATGCTGACCCTGCTCGCGGCGCAGCTCGGCCGGGGGACCACGCCCCAGGTGCTGCAGGCCGCCCAGGCGGTCGAGATCACCCACCTCGCGTCGCTGTACCACGACGACGTCATGGACGACTCGCAGATGCGCCGCGGCGTCCCCAGCGCGCAGTTCGTGTGGGGCAACTCCGTCGCCGTGCTCACCGGCGACCTGCTCTTCGCCCGCGCGAGCAAGCTCGTCTCCGCGCTGGGCGAGCGCGCCATCCAGCTCCAGGCCGACACCTTCGAGCGGCTGTGCCTCGGCCAGCTGCACGAGACGATCGGTCCGCGCGAGGGCGAGGACCCCATCGCCCACTACATCACCGTGCTCGAGGACAAGACGGGGTCCCTGATCGCCGTCGCCGCCCAGATGGGCGTCGTCTTCTCGGGAGCGGACGAGAGCTACGAGCAGCCGGTCGTGACGTTCGGCGAGAAGATCGGCGTCGCCTTCCAGATCATCGACGACGTCATCGACCTCTCTGCCAGGGGCGTCGAGGAGACCGGCAAGACCCCGGGCAACGATCTGCGGGCCGGTGTCGCGACCCTCCCTGTGCTGCGCCTGCGCGAGCGGGCCGCGACCGACCCCTCCGCCGCCGAGCTGCTCGACCGGCTCGAGCGCGATGTCATCGGCACCGCCGACGAAGGCCCGGTCACCCCGCAGGCCACCGCCGCGATCGCCGCGCTGCGTGAGCACGAGGTCACCCACCAGACCCTGGAGGAGGCCCACCGGTGGGCGCGCGAGGCCGTCGAGGCGCTCGCCCCCCTGCCGGACGGCCCCGTCAAGAAGGCGCTCGTCCGCTTCGCGGACACGATCGTCGAACGCTCCAGCTGAACACGAAGGATACGACGCATGACCAAACTCCGACTGGCCATCGTGGGCGCCGGGCCCGCCGGCATCTACGCCGCGGACATCCTGCTCAAGGCGGAACGCAGCTTCGACGTCTCCATCGACCTCTTCGAGCAGCTCCCGGCTCCCTACGGCCTGGTGCGCTACGGCGTCGCCCCTGACCACCCCCGCATCAAGGGCATCATCACGGCGCTGCGGGATGTGCTCGACCGCGGCGACATCCGCATCTTCGGCAACGTGAACTTCGGCACCGACATCACGCTGGACGACCTCAAGCGCCACTACAACGCCGTCATCTTCTCGACGGGCGCCATCCGCGACGCCGACCTCGACATCCCGGGCATCGACCTGAAGGGCTCGTACGGCGCAGCCGAGTTCGTGAGCTGGTTCGACGGCCACCCCGACGTGCCGCGCACGTGGCCGCTGGAGGCCGAGTCCGTCGCCGTGATCGGCAACGGCAACGTCGCGCTCGACGTCTCGCGCATCCTGGCGAAGCACGCCGAGGACCTGCTGCCCACCGAGGTCCCGGACAACGTCTACGAGATCCTGCAGAGCTCGCCCGTGACCGACGTGCACGTCTTCGGGCGCCGCGGGCCGGCGCAGGTGAAGTTCACCCCGCTAGAGCTGCGCGAGCTCGGCGAGCTGCGCGACGTCGACATGATCGTCTACGACGAGGACTTCGACTACGACGAGCAGTCGAAGGACGCCATCGCGAGCAACAAGCAGGTCATGGTGATCGACCGGGTGCTGCAGCAGTGGCGCCAGCGCGAGGTGGGCGCGGCCTCCCGCCGCCTGCACCTGCACTTCTACGCCAAGCCGCTCGAGGTGCTCCCGGACGAGGACGGTCGCGTGCGCGCCTTCCGTTACGAGCGCACCGAGCCCGACGGCGAGGGCGGCGTGCGCGGCACCGGCGAGATCCGCGAGGTCGAGATCCAGGCGCTCTACCGCGCCGTCGGCTACTTCGGCTCCCCGCTGCCCGACATCCCCTTCGATGCGAAGCACGGCGTCATCCCGAACCATGAGGGCCAGGTGCTGCGCGGCGACGACAACGAGCGCATGTACGGCGTCTACGCCACCGGGTGGATCAAGCGCGGCCCCGTCGGGCTCATCGGACACACCAAGTCGGACGCGATGGAGACGATCAAGCATGTGATCAACGATCAGGGAAACTGGTGGTCCCCCACCGACCCTGACGAGGAATCTGTGGATAAGCTCCTGCGCGAGCGGGGTGTGGAGTACACCGACCTCGACGGCTGGCACAACCTCGACGAGCACGAGCAGGCCCTCGGTGCGGAGCGCGGACGCGCCCGCATCAAGGTCGTGCCGCGCGACGAGATGGTGCGCGTCTCCAACCGCACGTCGGTCTCGGCCTCCTCCGAGGACTGAGCGCCGGCGCCCGCTGGTAGCGACTGCTGCGCCGCGGGACGTCTGCGGCGCGGCGACCCGGCGCACTCGTCGCGGGACGGCGCAGTCGCGCGGCGCGCACGCCGGGTGTACCGGCGAGCCTCCCGACCTGGCACGCTGGGGGGATGACCCGCGTGCACGAGTGGCAGCCCGATGTGCTCGGCGAGCCGTTCGAGCAGCTCACCCTGCCGCTGCAGCCCGACAGCGAGGGCGAGGTTGTCGCGACCCTCGTACGGTACTTCCCGGCGCCGCGGCTCGCCGACCTGCGCCCGCACCGGCCGGCGGCCGACACGGACGTGCTCTACGTGCACGGCTGGTCGGACTACTTCTTCCAGGAGGAGCTCGCGCGGTTCTGGCACGATCGCGGCGCGCGCTTCTTCGCGCTCGACCTCCGCAAGTACGGTCGCAGCCTGCGGGAGGGGCAGACCCCGGGGTTCGTCGACAACCTGGCCACCTACGACGAGGACATCGAGGCCGCGCTCACGGTGATGGGCCACGGCGAGGGGTCGGCTTCCCACCGGAAGCTGATCCTGCTGGGCCACTCGACCGGCGGCCTGACCCTCAGCCTGTGGACGAACCGGCACCCCGGGCGGGCGCACGCACTCGTGCTCAACAGCCCGTGGCTGGAGTTCCAGGCCGGAGGTCCGGGACGCGCCGCCCTCGCGCCGCTGATCGACCTCCACGCCCGGATCGATCCGAAGGCGGCGCTGCCGAACGTCGACCTCGGCTACTACACGCGCTCCGTCTCGAAGACGATGGACGGCGAGTGGGACTACGACCTGGCCTGGCGCCCGGTGCGCGGCTTCCCCGTGCATCCCGCCTGGTTGACGGCGATCCTGGCCGGCCATGCCCGCGTCGCCGCCGGACTGTCCCTGGATGTGCCGGTGCTGACCCTGCTGTCGGCGCGGTCGGCCCTGCTGCCGTACTGGACGCCCGAGATGATGAGCAGCGACATCGTGCTCGTCGTGCAAGACATCGCGAAGCGGGCACTGGGGCTCGCCCCGACCGTCACCGTCTCACGCATCGACGGCGCCCTGCACGACGTGTTCCTGTCGCGGGAACAGCCGCGGGGCGTCGCCTACGCGGAGATGGAGCGCTGGATCCGCGGGTACGTCAGCGGAAGTTGACGAACTGGAGGGCGACGTCGAGGTCGGCGCCCTTGAGCAGTGCCATGGTGGCCTGGAGGTCATCGCGGCTCTTCGACGAGACACGGAGCTCGTCGCCCTGGATCTGTGCCTTGACCGACTTCGGGGCCTCGTCGCGGATCAGCTTGGAGATCTTCTTGGCGGCGTCCTGCTCGATGCCGTTCTTGAGGCCGATCTCGATGCGGAACTCCTTGCCCGAGGGGTAGGGGTCGCCGGCGTCGAGGGACTTGAGGGTGATGCCGCGCTTGATCATCTTGGACTCGACGACCTCGAGCACGGCCTTCACCCGCTCCTCGGTGTTGGCCTTGAGCAGGATCTTCTCGCCGCTCCACTCGACCGAGGCGCCGACGTTCTTGAAGTCGTAGCGCTGCTCGACCTCCTTGCGCGCCTGGTTGACGGCGTTGTCCGCCTCCATCTTGTCGACCTTGCTGACGACGTCGAACGTGGAGTCTGCCACGGTATCTGCCTCACTCTTCGTAGAAAATGCTGATCACGGTTGATGTGCTGATCGGCCTCGTCCCACGAGTCTACGGCGGCGACGGTCGCCCTCCACCTCCGAGCGCCGTCAGTCGGACGACGCGGCGGCCTCGCGCATCCGAGCCGCCAGATCGACGAGGGCATCGTCGTCGCCGGGGCCCTCGCCGGGAAGCTCCTCACCCGTGGACAGGTTGTAGGCGGCGATCCCGAGGAGGGCGAACGCCGTGAAGTAGACAGGGCTCTCCGTCTGCAGCAGATGGTACGTCCGGTCGAACTCCGGGGCGTCCAGGAACACGTTCGAGTAGGCGCCTGCGACCTCCAGCCAGTTCGCTCGCGGATCCGGCTCGAAGGCCAGGAAGACCCGGTGCCCGGATTCGGTCGTGAGACGGATGACCCGCGTGTACGGCACGATCTCGTTCTTCAGCACGGTGACGGTGTAGCTGACGACTTTCTCGTTCAGGGGCACGACGGTCCCTCCCTCCGGACCGGTGCACCCACGTCGGTGCGCCGTGCATCACAGGTTCCGCCTGATCCTCGGAGGTGTCAACGACGAACTACAGCTGCCCCGTCACCCAGATCACGAGCAGGCTGGTCCCGGCGACGAGCGTCGACAGGGTGAAGCCGAGCAGCAGCGGTCGCCAGCCGGCGCGGCGGATGGCGGCGAGGTCGGTGGAGAGGCCGATGCCGGCGAGGGCGACAGAGACGAGGAAGACGCTGACCGCGACCAGCCCGTCGTGCACGCCGCCGGGGATCGGGATGAACGTGTTCGCGACGGCGACCAGCAGGAAGCCGATCAGGAACCACGGCACCAGCCCGAGCGCGCGGCGGGCGGTCATCGGCGTACCCGCGTTCGTCCGGCGGTTCTCGGCGATGGCGAGGCCGATGCTGATCGGGATGATCATCAGCGTCCGCACGAGCTTCACCACCACCGCGAAACCCAGGGCGGAGGTCGCGAACAGGCTCGCGGCGGCGACGACCGAACTGGTGTCGTTGACCGCGGTGCCGGCGAACAGGCCGAAGGTGTGGGGATCCATCCCGAGCGCGTGGCCCAGATACGGGAAGACCACGACCGCGATGGCGTTGAAGAGGAAGATCGTGGAGACCGCGTAGGCGATCTCGGCGCTGGTCGCCCCGATGATCGGCGAGACCGCGGCAATCGCGGAGGCGCCGCAGATGCCGGTGCCGACGCCGATCAGGGTGCGCTCGCGGGTCGGGATGCGCAGGGCGCGGCCGATCAGCCAGGCCGCGAGCAGGCACACGACGAGCGAGCTCAGCATCACGGGGAGCGATTGCATCCCGACGACGAGGATGCCGGACAGCGACAGCTGCACGCCGAGGAGCACCACGGCGAGTTGCAGCACGAACTTGCCGGAGTAGCCGACTCCGGGCGCGAACCGTCCCGTCGGCTTGCGGATGACCGCCACGACGACGCCGATCAGCAGCGCGGGGAGCGCGCTGCCCAGGGCCGGCACGAGCCGCGCGATGCCCGTCGCGACGAGGGCGATCACCACCGTGACACCCACGCCGGGTGCGACGTCGACCCCGCGGGAGACGAGACGGGCCGGGAGGGTGCGCACGGGGGAGACGTTCATTCCACCGAGCATCTCCCGGCCGGGGCCGCCTCGGCTACCGACGCGCGGTTGGGCCGTTGCAACCGTGCGTTGTGGCCGGACCCGCGACCGGGGACGGAACCGCGGAACCGATCAGGAGATCGTGACTGCTGTTCCGTACGCGCAGACCTCGACGCCGGCCTGGCCGTAGTCGTTGGTCTCGAAGCGGAACGCGAGCACGGCGTTGCCGCCCTTCGCCTGCGCCTCGTCGGCCAGGCGGCCGAGCGCCTCGGTGCGCGCCTCGTGCAGCAGCGCGGTGATGCCCTTGAGCTCACCGCCCGCGAGCGACTTGAAGCTCGCCCCGAGGTTGGAGCCGAGGTTGCGCGAGCGCACGGTAAGGCCGAACACCTCGCCGAGGACGTTCGTCACGGTGTGGCCGGGGATGTCGTTGGTCGTCACGATCAGCATGGACCGACACTCCCACACCGCGGGTCGCGCCTCCAGCCTCCGATACGGGGCACACGACCGTCGGCGGTCAGGCTACGCGGTCTCTCTCAACTCGGCGTAGTACGTCACGTGGCAGCCGTCACCGGAGCATTCCACGCACACGGTGATCTCCTCACCGTGCTGGGCGGGGTCGGCACCGGTCCCGTCGCACCGTTCGCAAATCTCCAAGGTCCTCATGCCGACGATTCTGCGCCCGGCCACCGACATCCGTGGAAGCGGCTGCGGGGTGTCGCCGATCGGTGTCCCTCTCTCGGCGGACCCGCAGGGTGGTACGACGGTCCGACGACACCGCGGCCGCTGCCCCGTAGCGTCGAGTCATGCGCATCGTCTACGACCCCGAACTGGATGTGGCCCACCTCCTGTTCGACGAGGGCGCGGCCGGAGCACCCCTGCGCGGCGAGGTCACCGGGGTGCCGGCGGGCGGCTACGTCGACGCCGAGTACGACGCGGAGGGGCGGCTGGTCGGCCTCGAGGTGCTGGGTGCGCAGCGGGTGCTGCCGCCGGAGGTGCTCGCGGGCGCGGAACCGGCGTGACCGGCGGATCGATGTCGCTGCGCGTTCTGCTCTGAGCAGAATCACCGGATCGCACTGGTCCGGATCCGCGCTGCGCGGCTTAGGCTTGCGCCATGCTTCTGCGGCACGCTCTCGGGTCCGTGCTCCGCCGGATACGGACGGAGCAGGGGACGACGCTGCGCCAGCTCTCCGAGACGTCGCGGGTGAGCATCCCCTACCTCTCCGAGATCGAACGGGGCCGCAAGGAGGCGTCGTCCGAGATCCTCGCCGCGCTGTGCCGCGTGCTGGAGGTGCCGGAGGGCGAGCTGCTGACCCGCGTCGCCGCCGAGTTTGCGGGCGTGCAGGCTGCGGGAGTGCAGGCCGCCGCACCGGCGCAGGTGCTGAGCCTCGTCCCCGAGCGCGACGAGGTCCCTGCGTCGCAGACCGCGGTCGCGGCGGTCGCCGAGCCGGCCTCCACCACCGAGACAGCGCCGGCCGCGCTGCTGCTCGTCGCCTGAGCGTCAGCGCTCGGTTCCTGGCTCCCGGTGCGCGGCGTCAGGCGCGCAGGGCGCCCGTCGTGCCGACCACGGCATCCACGAATCCGTAGTCGAGCGCTTCGTCCGCGGTGAACCAGCGGTCGCGGTCGCCGTCCTCGACGATCTGCTCGACCGTCCGGCCCGTCTGCTCGCTCGTGAGCTGCGCCATCCTCCGCTTGAAGTGGAGGATCTGGTTGGCCTGCGTCTGGATGTCGGCGCTCGTGCCGCCGAACCCGCCGTGCGGCTGGTGCATCACCACGGACGCGTTCGGCAGGGCGTAGCGCTTTCCCTTCGCACCCGACGAGAGCAGGAACTGCCCCATCGAGGCGGCGAAGCCGAGCGCCACGGTCGCGACGTCGGCGCGCACGAAGTTCATGGTGTCGTAGACGGCGAAGCCCGCGGTGATCGAGCCGCCGGGGGAGTTGATGTAGAGGTAGATGTCCTTGTCAGCGGCGATGGAGTCCAGCAGCAGGAGCCGGGCGCAGACCTCGTTGGCGGTCTCGTCGGTCACCTCGCTGCCGAGGAAGACGATGCGTTCTTCCAGCAGGCGCTGGACCGGGGAGTTCATGTCGGTGTCCATGCGCCCATCCTGAGCGGCGCAGAGGCCCCTGTCATCGGCTTCTGCCGGGCGCGAATTCGCCGCGGGCAGACGCCGCGCACGGCCTGATTTCGCGACGGGGCGCGCGACCAGTATTCTTATGTGGCGCCTTCGGTCAGCAGCTGACTGGTGGTCGGGAGCGCGAACGGCGAGTTACCCTAGCGGCCAAAGGGATCTGACTGTAAATCAGACGGCGTAGCCTTCGGGGGTTCGAATCCCTCACTCGCCACAGCGAACAACCCCCGGTCTTCCATGACCGGGGGTTTCGTCGTCTCCGGGGTCGCCGCATTCGGCACGAATCGTCGTTATGCGGCGGCGAAAGTCGACATTCGGCACGAATCCGCGGTGCGGCGCGTGGGAGGGTGGACGCATGACCTCCTCCGCAGAGCTCCGCGACATCGCCGTGACCATCGCGAAGCGGGCGGCGACGCTCGCGCAGCAGCGCCGGCGTGACGGCGTGGAGATCGCCGCCTCCAAGTCGTCCGTGTCGGACATCGTGACGCGGGCGGACCGGGAGGCCGAGGACCTGATCCGCGGAGCGCTCGCGGCGGCCCGGCCGACGGACGGCTTCTTCGGCGAGGAGTCCGGCGGCGATGCCGGGACGAGCGGGCTCACCTGGGTGGTCGACCCGATCGACGGCACGGTGAACTACGCCTACGGCATCCCGGCCTATGCGGTGAGCATCGCCGTCGTGGAGGGCGACCCCGACCCGACGACGTGGCGGACACTGGCGGGCGCGGTGGTGAACCCGGAGTCAGGAGACGTGTTCGCCGCGGCGGCAGGTCGGGGGTCGACCCGCAACGGCCAGGCGCTGCGCGTGAACGAGGGGGTGGAGCTCCCGCTCGCCCTGGTCGGGACCGGTTTCGGGTACGACGCGGGCGTGCGGCGGCGACAGGCGGAGTTCGTGGCGCGGCTGATCGGCGAGGTGCGCGACATCCGCCGCATCGGTTCCGCCGCCCTCGACCTCTGCGCGCTCGCCGCAGGTCGGCTCGACGCGTACTACGAGCGCGGGCTGAACCCGTGGGACCACGCGGCCGGTGCGCTCGTCGCCCGGGAGGCCGGAGCGCGCGTCGGCGGCCTCGACGGCGGACCGGAGGACGGCCGGCTGCTGCTCGCCGCGGCACCCGCGCTCTACGAGGCGCTGGAGCCGATGGTGCAGGAGTTCTTCGGCGCCTGGGAGTAGGCGGACGCGCCGGCGAACTGGCGTGATGTTTATCGATTTGT
The DNA here is from genome assembly GCF_013410615.1 of Leifsonia naganoensis. Lineage (NCBI taxonomy): Bacteria > Bacillati > Actinomycetota > Actinomycetes > Micrococcales > Microbacteriaceae > Leifsonia > Leifsonia naganoensis. Next base: position 1,143,718 of record NZ_JACCHJ010000001.1, on the reverse strand, counting down.
TACTTTTGGTCGAGTGCGCCCCTCCACCGACCACAGCGCCGGCCGATCCGAGCCGGACGCGCCGGTGACCCGCCGGGCCGCACGAGCCGCCCGGGAGGCGCGCGAGGCCGAGAGCCGCTCGACCAGGCGTGCGCGTCGCAACCGCGCCGCCGTGGTCTCGGCGAAAGCCTCTGCGTCGCCCGCGGTCAAGGGTCGTGCCGGCCGCGGCGTCAGCGTGATCGCCATGTTCGCCGTTCTCGGCATCGGGGTGGCCACGTCGCTCCCGGCGATGGCGCTCCTCACGGAGGAGCAGGTGCGCGCCACGGCCGTCGCCGAGGCGTTCCCCGATGCGGGGGCGAGCCGCGGAGACGTGCAGGCGCTGGACCGCGTGGAGTCCGACCAGACCGCCGTCGTCGACCGCGAGAGCCCCGAGGTGACCGCGGCCGAGCAGCTCGCGGCCGTGCGCTCGATGCGCATCGCCAACACCTTCACGAACAACCCGCGCGGCGCGATCCAGTGGCCGTTCCCGGTCGGCGTCCCGATCTCGTCGTGGTTCGGGCCGCGCGAGGCGCCGACGGCCGGAGCCTCCACCAACCACCTGGGCGTCGACTTCACCCCGGGCGAGGGGGTGCCCATCCAGATCATCGCCGACGGCGTGGTGCGGGAGGTCGTGCTCGGCGACAACGGCGGCTGCGGCGTCAACGTCACGATCGACCACATGATCGACGGTGCCCTGGTGAGCAGCAAGTACTGCCACATGCAGCGTGGCTCGGTCCAGGTGCAGGCCGGGCAGATCGTCAAGGTGGCCGACATCGTCGGCAAGGTCGGCAACACCGGCGTCTCGACCGGTGCGCACCTCCACCTGGAGATCCGCCTGAACGGCACCGAGCCGGTCGACCCCTACGCGTGGCTGAAGGCCAACGCGTCCTGAGCCGACCGGCCCGCGGCCGAGACGATTATCGCCGCTGCGGTCAGACCAGCCAGACGGTGGTGTCGCGCGGGAGGCTGCGGCCCTCGAGCTCGCCGCTCGCCAGGACGATCTCGCCCGCCGGCAGCTCCACGAGTCGCTCGCCGAAGTTGGCGACCACCGTGACGCCGCCGGAGCGGAACGCGAGGGTGTCCGGGCCGAGGTCGAACCAGTCCAGCTCGCCGAACGCGAGGTCGTGCGCGCGGCGGGCGGCGAGCGCCTCCTGGTACATCGTCAGGGTCGAACCGGGCACGCCCTCCTGCGAGGAGCGCGTGTAGGTCGCCCACGACGCGGGCTGAGGCAGCCAGCTCTTCGCCGACGGGCCGAAGCCGTACGACGGGTCAGCGCCCTCCCACGGGATCGGGACGCGGCAGCCGTCGCGACCGTAGCGCTCGCCGTTCGTGCGGAACCAGGTCGGATCTTGACGGGCGTCGTCGGGCAGGTCGATCGCCTCGGGAAGGCCGAGCTCCTCGCCCTGGTAGAGGTAGGCCGAGCCGGGGAGCGCGAGCATGAGAGCGGTCGCCGCGCGGGCGCGATGCAGCGCGAAGACGGGGTCGGGCAGTCCGGTGGTCTTCGGGCCGATGCCGTGGCCCTGGAGGTTCTCGCCCGTCAGCGCGAGACGCGTCGCGTGCCGCACCACGTCGTGGTTCGACAGCACCCAGGTGCTGGGTGCGCCGACGCTTCCGAAGACCGAGATCGAGCGGTCGATCACGGTGCGCAGCGCCGCCGCCTCCCACGGCGTCTCGAGGTAGCCGAAGTTGAAGGTCTGCTGCATCTCGTCGGGCCGCACCCAGTGGGCCAGCTTCTCGAGCGGCTCCACCCAGGCCTCGCCGCAGAGCACGCGGTCGCCCTCGTACTCCTCGAGCACCTGGTGCCAGTCGCGGTAGATCTCGTGCACGCCGTCCTGCGCGAAGTACGGCGGCGTCGGCGGCTCGTCGCCCGCGTGGCCCTCGATGCCGGGCTCGAGCGCGACGGATCCGGCGCCCCCGCCCATGCTGCCCGCGTGCTCCGGCGGGGTGTAGTCGGGGAGGCCGGTCTCCTTGATCATGCCGTGGGCGACATCCACACGGAAGCCGTCGACGCCGCGGTCGAGCCAGAAGCGCAGGATGTCGCGGAACTGCTCCCGGACCCACGGGTTCGTCCAGTCGAAGTCGGGCTGCGACTTGTCGAACAGGTGCAGGTACCACTGGCCCGGGTTGCCGTCCGCCTCGTCGACGCGCGTCCACGCGGCGCCGCCGAAGATGGACTCCCAGTTGTTCGGAGGCAGCTCACCGTGTTCGCCCTTGCCGTCCCGGAACAGGTAGCGCGCGCGCTCGGGGCTGCCGGGACCGGCCGCCAGGGCCTCCTGGAACCAGCGGTGATCGCTCGACGAGTGGTTCGGCACGATGTCGATGATCACGCGCAGCCCGAGCTCGTGCGCGGTCGTCAGCATGGTGTCGAAGTCGGCCAGGGTGCCGAATCGACGGTCGACGTCGCGGTAGTCGGCGACGTCGTACCCGGCGTCGCGCTGGGGCGAGGTCTGGAACGGGGAGAGCCAGACGGCGTCCACACCGAGGTCGCGCAGTGCGGGGAGGCGGTGCGTGATGCCCGGGAGGTCGCCCATCCCGTCGCCGTCCGCGTCGGCGAACGACCGCGGATAGACCTGGTAGATGACGGCGGAGCGCCACCACTCGCGGCCGGGGGAGCTGGGCGCGAGGGCGGAGGAGTCGGGGGTGTTGGCGGTGATGACGGTCACCTCTCGTTCGGGCTGCCGGCGGACAGCGCTGGATGTGCGGGGGCTGGGGGCGCCGTGCTGGAACGCACGACGAGGTCGACGGCGACCGGGACGGTGACGGGGCGCTCGTCGTCGGCGTCGGCGTCGTCGGCGGGCGGTGTCGGCAGCGCGGTCGCGGCGGTCGTGCGCGGCCCGGGGCGACGGCGCCCGCGTTCCACGCTCCGCAGGAGGAGCTCGACGGCCTCCTCGCCCTGCAGCTCGGGGTGCTGGGAGATGGTCGTCAGGCCGAAGAAGTCCGCGAGGGGATGGTCGTCGACGCCGATCACCGACAGGTCGCCCGGCACCGAGAGCCCGAGCTCGCGCGCGGCGAGGATGCAGCCGATCGCCATCTCGTCGGAGGCGGCGAAGATGGCGGTGGGCCGGTCGGCGGGGTCGGCGAGCAGCTCCATCGCGGCCGCGTGCCCGCCGGGGATGGTGAAGTCGGCGCCGCGGTTGCGGTCGAGGTCGGGCGCGTGCCCGGCATCGCGGAGCGCCGCCTCGAAACCGAGCCGGCGCTTCGTGGGCGTGTGGAACTCGAGGTCCCACTCCTCACTGCCGCCGATGTAGGCGATGCGGCGGTGCCCCAGCCCGATGAGATGGTCGGTGGCGAGACGCCCCACCGCGATGTCGTCGATCGTGATCGCGCTCGCGCCGGGCAGCGGGCCGCCGACGCCCGCGATGGGCTTGCCGAGCGAGAGCAGCCGGCCGACCTCGTCCTCGTCGAGGGCGAGTGCGACGGCGATGACGGCATCCACCCGATTACGGAGGAGGTGGTGGTCGAACACGCGGCGGCGCTCGCCGTCGTCACCGCTCAGGTTGTAGAGCGTGAGGTCGTAGCCGCGGCGCAGGAGGGCGCGCTCGGCTCCCTCGATCACGGAGGTGAAGAACCAGCGGTTCAGGTGGGGGACGACGACGCCGATGTTGCGGGTGCGGCCCGAGGCGAGGCTGGAGGCGTCCGACGAGACGACGTAGCCGATCGAGGCCGCCACCTCGGCGACGCGCGTGCGGGTGCGGTCGGAGACGGAGCCGTTGCCGCTGAGCGCACGGGAGACCGTTGCGGTCGAGACTCCGGCGAGACGGGCGACGTCGTCGATGCCGGGCATCGCACCCCTTCCGCGGTCGTGTGGAGGCCGCGCACCGGGCGCGCGACCGGCCGGCGCCTGGCCGACGGGACGAGTCTAGTGGCGCAGACTGCGCAGAATGGAAGCGTTTCCAGTGAGCGGTCTGTGTACGATGCCCGGTCGGTCGGCTCAGCCGCGCCAGTGCGAGGGCCGGCCGAGCCCGGCCGGAAGCAGCGTGCTCGCGTCGCCGGTCGCGGCGTTGACCTGGGTCTGCGTGACGAAGAGGGCGTCGCGCAGGTCGGCTCCGTGCACACGCGCGTCACGCAGGTCGGCGCCGAGCAGCTCGACGAAGGAAAGGTCGGCATCGCGGAGGTCGGCCGCGATCAGGAGTGCGCCGCGCAGCTCGGCGGCGCGCAGATCCGCGCCGCGCAGGTCGGCGCCCAGGAGGTCGGCGCCTGGGCGGAGGCGGGTCGCGGCGACGCGTGGCGTGCGCGCGGCGCCCTTCGGGTCGCGCCTGCGGCCGGGGGAGCGGGTCGCCGCCTCCCGGGTCAGACGTGCGGCCTCCCGGAGCAGTTCGGCCGCAGGGGCGCGCAGGGCGTCGACGTCGAGCTCACGGATGCGTTCCGGGGTGTCGTCGGCCGCGGCGCGCACGGCCCGCTCGGCGGCGCGCAGTCGCGGGTGAAGGCCCTCGGCGGCGGGCAGGCGCAGCGCCTCCCGCAGGTACCAGAGCAGTTCGTGCAGCTGGCGGACGATCGGGAAGACCGCGAACATCCCGTCGCGGGTGGCGCCCCCGTCGTGCCAGGTGGCGCCGCCGAAGGTGCGCTGCGTCACGTGCTGGCCGGCGCCGAAGCAGTCGAACACCGTGCAGCCCTTGAACCCGCGGTCGCGCAGCTGCGGGTGGATGCGGCAGAGGAAGTCGTCGTCGAGGTTCACGCACGGATCGCCCGCCGGCTTGTCGAACGCGAAGTCGGCCGACTTCGCGAACGCCAGCGCCACGCAGCAGAGCCCGGCGCAGTTCGCGCAGTCGGCTGAGAGCGAGGGAGGCGAGGGGAGGGCGGCGACGTCCATCCCATCAGCGTACGGCCCTCCACAGCGCGGGGCTCCGCCTAACCTTTCCACATCTTCAGTGCCTCCCGGAATTTCGCGCGGCCACTCGCGTTACCGTGAATTGACCGACACGACACACGAAACCGGAGAGATCTTTATGACCGCACCCCGTCGCACCATCGGCAGTTCCGACCTCGAGGTCTTCCCCCTCTCGCTGGGTGGCAACGTCTTCGGCTGGACCGCCGACCGGGACACCTCCTTCGACGTGCTCGACGCGTACACCGCGGCGGGCGGCAACTTCGTCGACACCGCCGACGGCTACTCCGCGTGGGTGCCGGGCAACACGGGCGGCGACTCGGAGCGCATCCTCGGCCAGTGGTTCGACGCCCGCGGCAACCGCGAGGACGTCGTGCTCGCGACGAAGGTCAGCCAGCACCCCGACTTCAAGGGGCTCGCGGCCGACAACATCCGCCGCGCCGCCGACGCCTCGCTCGAGCGCCTCGGCAGCGAGTACATCGACCTCTACTACGCGCACTTCGACGACGAGACCGTCCCGCTGGAGGAGACCGTCGCGGCCCTCTCCGGCCTGGTCGACGCGGGCAAGGTCCGCTACATCGGCATCTCGAACTACAGCCCCGAGCGCATCGAGGAGTGGTTCCGCATCACCGAGGCCGAGGGCCTCCACCGCGCCGTCGCCCTCCAGCCGCACTACAACCTGGTCGAGCGCTCCTACGAGCAGAAGTACCGCCCGATCGCCGAGCGCGAGAACCTCGGCGTGTTCCCGTACTTCGCGCTCGCCGCGGGCTTCCTCACCGGCAAGTACCGCGACGGCGTGACCGTCGACAGCGCCCGCGCCGCCGGTGCGGCGAAGTACCTCGACGAGACCGGTCGCGCCGTCCTGAGCGCTCTCGACGAGGTCGCGGCCGCGCACGACGCCTCGGTCGCGTCGGTGTCGCTCGCGTGGCTGGCCGCCCAGCCGACGGTCACCGCGCCGATCGCCAGCGCGCGCACGCTCGACCAGCTCCCGGACCTTCTCGCGTCGGTCTCGCTGGAGCTCACCCCCGCAGAACTGGACGCCCTCGACGGCGCCTCGGAGGCAGCGCGGGCCGCCTGACCGGCCCGCGCGCAGTCGCGTCCACGATGGTCGGAAGCACCCTCGCGGTGATGGTATTCTCTTACGGTTGCCAAAATCGTTCGGGTCTTCCGACCAGGACCGGCTTCGCCCCCTTAGCTCATTGGTAGAGCACTTCCTTGGTAAGGAAGAGGTAGTGGGTCCGATTCCCACAGGGGGCTCCGTCTCCCCGATGTTCGGTGGAGACCGCGGCGGGGTAGCTCAGGTGGTTAGAGCACACGGCTCATAATCGTGGTGTCGCGGGTTCGAGTCCCGCCCTCGCTACAGACACACAACGCGAACGGCAGTCCGGACGGACTGCCGTTTCGTCGTTCACAAGCCGACGTGGACACAATCTGGACACACTCCAGATCATCGAAGCGGGCCGAGACGCGCTCGGATGACCAGCGGGCGACCTATGTGAGGGCCGTTGGGCGCGCGTGATCGAGCGCGATCGAAGCGGCCTCATTCAGTCGCTTCGCGACCTCGTCAAGATCGTCGTTGAACAGGTCGGCGTAGACGTCGAGTGTCATGGCTGCCGACGCGTGGCCGAGCATTCGTTGGACTGCCTTGACGTTGGCGCCGGCGGATACTGCGAGGCTCGCGGTGGTGTGGCGGAGACCGTGGATCGTCATGGATGGCAGGCCGGCTGAGATCAGCGCGCGATCAAGCCAGGAGTTCTCCCTGATCGTCGGAGTGGTCTGGTGCTGCCCGAAGCGTCCGGGGAACACCAAGTCCTCAGGATCCTTGCCCGCGATCGCCTCCGTCAGCCCCTCGCGCAGGAGGGCGGGGAACGGAACGCTCCGTCGCTTGTGTGACTTCGGCGATCCGACGATGACCTCACCTCGCACGAAGACAGCGTTCTCGACGACGTGAAGTCGCTGACGCCGCAGATCCACGTCTTTCGCACGGAGTGCAGTGGCCTCGCCCCAGCGGAGCCCGGTGTAGCCGAGCAGCCGGCAGTGGACGCGTGTGCGCTGAGCCTGGGTATGCCGAACTTCTTGATCCCGGTCACGGCACCGAACGGGTCGATCGCGACGCCGACCGAACAGAAGGCGCGCTGGCAGGCGGGTCTCGATCCGCGCACCGGGCTCCCGGCGGCCGCTGTCGCTACTCGTGAGGTCCTCGTCGCGCGCTGAGCGCGCCAGCCGATCTCACGGGAGATAAACGGGGCGGGTGCGTCGGAGATCGACTGCCCCCTTCGCGTGCGCGATGGGTTGCCAGTGGAGCCGCCGTCGGCGGCGCTGTCTTTGCCGGTTTGTGTGTCTTTCCGGTGGTCGATCGTAGCTCGTTCCCGGTGCTCCCGTGCCGGGCTTTCGCGGCATATCCTCACTCGCTGCTCCCTCCGGTATTCCACGGTCCCCGCACTCCCGCACCTCCCACTCGCCATCGATCTCTCCGCGGGAAAGGCAAACAAAACGATCGACCAGGGGAGTGATTAGGATGCGGGTATTCATCATCGACACCAGAAGCATGGGCCCCGAGCTGCAAGGCGGGCTTATCGGCGTGACAGGTACCGCAGAGCCGGGATCCGAGGAGAAGCGGGAATGCGTGGAGATCGTAGCGCGATACGCAACCGACGGGTGGGCCATTGCGGCCGACCCCCACACGCCTATTGGCCGGCTGGCGGCAATCGCAGCCGAGGCTGCGTGCGTCCCGTTTCTGTCGTTCGCCCGGCTGGCGGGAGGGGGAGCAAATCCTCATACTATCGATGCCTTGCCGAGCCGCCCACGTCACCTGTCCTAAGCGAGCGCAATATCTGAGGCGGTCAATTCAGTTGCGACCGCGCCGATTCCAGCCGCCATTCGTCATGCCGCTCGAGCACCGGGATCTAGGGGTAGCAGCGAAAACCTCCGTCCGAGTGATTCTGGTGTCACACGGACGGAGATCTTGGCTTCACCTCGCTGGTCTGGAGGTCACTCAATCGGCCCACTTCTTGAGGTCGGCGAGGTCGGGGCGATCCTCGAGAGTCCATCGGTTCGTCAGGTCCTTGGTCAGACCGGAGGGTGCTTCAGCGTCGAGAAGGTCCAGGGTCCATCCGCCCTCGTGTTCGATCGTCCGCTCCAGGCCGGGCTCTTCAAGAAGGCTCACCTGGTCTCCGCCGATCTTGAATGTGCGACCGTTCACGTTCGCCGCCGCGTCGGTGCACAGCCACGCGACGAACGGCGGAATCTTCGGTGGCGTCAGAACCTCGGCACCGAGCGACGTTCCGCCGCGCGTCGCAGGGTCGTCACCCGTCGTCGCCTGCATGAGGCGGGCCCACGGGAGCATCGCCTCATCGAACGAGTCGGAGGACTGTGCGAGAGCGAGGGGCCGGATCGCGTTGCATCGGATGCCGAAACGACCGACCTCCTTCGCCACCGTCCGAGTCAGTCCGATGTCACCCTCCTTGGCGGAGGCGTAGGCGACGAGTCCGGGCAGGCCGAAGCCGCCACCCGAACTGGTGTTGATGATGACGCCTGAGCCCTGCGCCGCCATCAGCGGGACGGTCTGGCGGATCATCGCGAAGTACCCGCTCAGGTTGACGGCGATGGTGCGGTCCCAGTCGGCTTGCGAGAAGTCCCAGACGTTGCCGTAGCCGCCCGCGGTGGCGTTGTTGATGAGGATGTCAACGGTCCCCCATGCATCGACGGCCGTGCCGACGATGGAGGATGCGCCTTCCCACGTCGCCGAGTCTGTGTTCGCCACGGCGATTCCGCCGGCGGCTTCCACTTCGGCGACGACGTCTGACGCCCGTGACCCCTCGCGCGTCGCAACGTCGTTGATCAGCACGCGAGCGCCCTCGCGAGCGAACAGGAGCGCGTGCTCCCGGCCGAGACCGCGCCCGGCTCCCGTGATCACTACGACCTTTCCGTCAAAACGACCCATTTCCGTCTCCCATCATCTGTTTCGAATTCATTTGTTGCATCGCCGTCCGCGCGAGGTCCTAGTCGCGGAACCCGCCGCCACCGTTGACGCTCCAGACCTGTCCCGACACCCAGTCCGCGTCATCGCTGAGGAGGAAGACGATCGTCTGCGCGAGGTCTTCGGGCCGGCCGAGTCGCGGAAGAGTAACGCCGGCGAGCATGGCGGCTTTGAAGTCATCGCTCATCGTCGCGATAGCGGTCTCGCTGAGTACCGCGCCCGGGCTGACGCTGTTCGCGCGGATCCCCTGGTGTCCGTAGGTCGCGGCCAGGTGACGAGACAGAGCGTTGATGCCGGCCTTCGAGGCGGCATAGGCCGGCCGCGTCTTCTCGCCCACCCAGGACGCGCCTGAGGAGGTGTTGACGATGGAACCGCCTCCGGCCTCGGCCAGGTGAGGGACGGCGTATTTGGCGATCAGGGCGAAGCCGATCAGATTGGCCCTGAGCGTCTGTTCCCAGATCGCCACGTCCATGTCGGTCACCTCGACATCGTTGCCGAGAGTCGCGGGGGACAGATCGGCTGCAACGTTCGCGACGCCATCGAGACCCCCGAGGGAATCGACAGCCGACTGGACGAGCTGCTCAACTGACGCCGCGTCCGCCAGATCGAAGCGTGCCGCGGTCGCGGTACCGCCTGCGTCGCGGATCGCCTGAGCGGTCGACTCGGCGCCGTCGAGGTTGATGTCACCCAGGACGAGATGTGCTCCCTCCTGCCCGAGGCGGATCGCAGTCGCCGCGCCGATCCCGCTGGCCGACCCTGCGACCAGGATCCGCTTCGTATTCAGACCTCGCATGACTGATTCCTTCCTCGTCGAAGATGCTTTACTGATTAAAGTCATCCGTGTTGACATAAAGGTAAGGCGAGCGCAAGATTTAGTCAACAGGGTTGATTCAATGAACGGTTCGATCGAAGAGGGAGCAGAACAATGGTTGTCAACGATGCGAAGGGCCCGGATACCGTCCGCGCCGGCGTGATCGGGCTCGGCATGATCGGTGGCGGTGTGGCTGTCAGTCTCGCCAAGACCGGCAACGCCCCGACGGCTGTGTTCGATGTGCGCCCCGGCATCTCCGACAACCTCGACGGAGTGCCGTCGCAAGCAGCCAGTCCAGCCGAGGTCGCCCGGCAGAGCGATATCGTTCTGCTGGCCGTGCTCAACGCCGCCCAGGCCGAGGAGGTCATCGCCGGACCCAGGGGTCTGCTCGAAGAAGCCCACGACGGCCTCACGGTCGTCCTGCTGTCGACGGTCTCGATCGAGGCGGTCCGTTCGCTCGCCGCGTTGTGCGCCGATCGCGGCGTGGCGTTCCTCGACGCAGGCGTGACAGGCGGCAGCAAGGCCGCCGAAAACGGGCTCATCGTCATGGTCGGTGGTGAGGATGCAGACGTCGCTCGCGCCCTCCCGGTGCTGGATGCATTCGCCAAGTCGGTCGTCCATTGCGGCCCGCTCGGAGCAGGGATGGTCGCCAAGCTCGCGCGCAATTCGCTCACCTATTCGATCTGGGCCGCTGTCCGCGAGGCGACATCGATCGCCGCAGCCGGCGGCGTCACTCGCGAGACACTGCTGGAGGTGCTCGAGCAGCAAGACGCGGGTACGGAGCCGTACACTCTGCTTCGCTCCCAGGTCGCCGGAAACGTGGTTCCCGACGATTACGCCGCGCAGGTGAACGTGCTGGCTGAGAAGGATCTCTCGGCGGCTCAGGAGTTCGCCGGAAGCGTCGGCATCCCGCTCCCCATCGTGGACGTCGTACGGCCTCGCATGTCCGCGGTCTATCGCGGCGACGTCGAGACCCGCTACCCCGAGGATGTGCGCGAGCGAGGGCTGGTGACGATGGATCGGGTCTACGGCGACGGCTTCAGCGCGCAGATCCCACAGCCGATCACCGTCCCCTCGATCGTCGACACGGTCGACAAGCTCTTCGCCGACGTCTGGGCGCGTCCGTACTTGACGCTCCGCGACCGGCGCCTCCTGACGCTCGGGGCCACCGCCATGCTCGGTCGTGCCGATCTGATCGAGACCCAGTTGCGCGGGGCCCTTGCCAACGGCGAGTTCACGACCGACCAGCTGCGCGAGCTGGTCCTGCACGGTATGTACTACGCCGGCTGGGGCAACGGGACCGTTCTGCAGGGCGTCGTCGAGAAGCTGATCGCCGAAGGCGCCGACCACCACTGACCACGACAACGACTGAACAAGGAGAGCGATATGCGCAGCATCTATACCGTCGAGGCCATCGCGACCGGAGGGGGAAGGGATGGCCACGTCCGCAGCACCGATGGCCGGGTCGACCTTGACCTCGCTGTTCCCCAGAGCATGGGTGGCTCCGGCAACGGCTCGAACCCTGAGCAACTGTTCGCCGCGGGATACTCCGCCTGCTTCCATTCCGCCGTGCAACTGGTGGCGAGACAGCGGAAGATCGACATCTCCGGGTCGTCTGTCGGTGGTCAGATCAGCCTGCTAGCCGACGCGCAGGGCGCCCTCAGGCTGGCCGTCCTCCTGGAAGTCGTGCTTCCTGGAGTCGAGCAGGGCGTCGCCGAGTCCCTCGCCGAGGCTGCGCATCAGGTCTGCCCGTACTCGAACGCGACTCGCGGCAACATCGAGGTGACGATCGTCGTCGCGGACGACTGACCCACGGCGACCGGACGCGACCTGAGATACTCGAAAGGTGAACGACCAGCACGAAGCTCCCGCGGCGCCGCGGCGCCGCGGGCGGCCGCCGTCCACGCGCGCCCAGGACGCGATCCGCGCCGCCGCGTCGAAGCTCTTCGCCGAAGGCGGGTTCTCCGGGACCTCCATCCGCGACATCGCCGCAGCGGCGTCGGTCGACCCCGCAATCATCATCCGCCACTTCGGATCGAAGGAATCGCTGTTCCTTGAAACGCTCTCCGTGGACGAAGGGTTCCGCGGACTCACTGAGGGTCCGCTGGACCAGCTCGGTCGCAGCATTCTCGATCGGCTCATCACTGACGCAACGCCCGAGCAGGTCAAGGTGTTCGCGGCCCTGATGGGCGCCTCAGACCGACCTGACGTGCGCGCCTACCTCGAGCGCTCGACCGAGCAGCACATCGTTCAACCGCTGATCGCGCGCCTTACCGGCGACAATGTCGAGTTGCGTGCTCGTCTGATCACCGCGCAGCTCACCGGCCTCCTCGTCAACCTTCGCGTCGCCCACCAGACGCACCTGCGTGACTACGAGACGGGGCTCGTCGTCGAGGTCTACTCCCGCGCGTTGCAGAGCCTCATCGACCCCTGATCGAATCGCAAATCACTCGAACCGCTATTTAGGTCAACGGTGTTGACTTTAATACCTCTGCCGGACTACCATCGGCATCATGACATCGCGTCCCAGTTGGCAGCAGCGGCTGCTCGTGACTGTAATCCGGCCTCTCGGTCTCGGGCGTCGCACGCCCGAGAAGCTCCATGCCTCGATCGCCAAACGTGATGCGAAGTGGACGCCGCCATCGCCGCCCGCGAAGAAACTGAAGGGCATCGTCGCTTCCTCCTCATCCGCGGTGGGATGGCCGGTCTGGACGCTCGCTCCGGACGAGCCGGCGGACGGCGTTCGCCGAGCGGTCGTGGCCGTGCTTCCCGAAGCGAAGGAAGTCGCTCCGCGCATCCTCGAGCAACTCACCGGCGTCCGCGCCTAATCGACACAACCCCACCGTTCGGAAGGTACGCCATGTCATCGGAACCCCGCCCGCCCCACTCGCGGCCCTCGCTCGGGAAGATCATCGCGTGGTTCGCGCTGCCGCTGTTCTTCATCATCGGATTCCCGCTGGCCTACGTCAGTGCTTCACACGATCCGACGCCCCACGACATGCCAATCACGATCGTCGGACCGTCCGCCGTGACAACACCGATCGCGAACTCACTGAGCAAGGGCGATGAATTCTCCGTCGCGGTCTCGGGGCAAGCGGCGGATGCCAGGGGGAGCGTGACGAGTCGCGCCTCCGTCGGAAGCGTGCTGATCGATATCGAGATGGCCGCCGACGGGACCCAGACGACGACGGTCACCACCTACACGGCGTCCGGGGCCGGTCGCGCGACGACGTCGGTCGTCCAAGCAGTCGGCGACAAGATCGCCTCGCAGTTCGACGTCGCCAATACGGTCGTGGATGTCGCCCCGCTGGCCAAGCAGGACCCGCTCGGCAGCAACCTTCTTTATCTGCTGATCTTCTCGTCGATCGGGGGCTACCTCGTCATCATCACGATCTCCGAGCTCTGGGGACGATCGCTGCGAGCACGACTGACTGGAGCCGCGGTCGCCGCGGTCGTCACTCCACCGTTGGTCTTCTTCCTCAGTTCGATCGTGGTCGGAACGTACGGCGCCGACGCCGGCACGATCGCCAAGCTGCTGCTCATCGACGCCCTCTACGTCTTCACCTGCGCCCTGGCTGCGATCCTGGCCGAACAACTCGTCGGCCCCGCGATCACAATGGGAGTGATCCTGCTCGTCGTATTCCTCAACTTCCCGAGCTCGGGAGGGACGACGGCGGCATCACTCCTGCCACCGTTCTGGCAAGACGTCCACAGTTTCTGGTTCGGCGCCGGCGCGTTGGAGACGTTCCGGTCGTTGATCTACTTCGACGGTGCGGGAAGCGCCCGCTGGATACTCCAGTTGGCGGCCTGGACGTTCGCACTGCTCGTGATCATCGCCGTGATCGAGTTGGGCAGATCGATCTCGGTGCTGCGCCGAGAGGTGCGCACCATGCAAGGAGTCGATACGAAAGCGATCGATCTGGCAGCCGCTCCCCGCAATCTCAAGCCGTCCACTCGGATCGCCGGCGTGATCGCCCTGCCCTTGTTCTTCATCGTGTCCTTCGTTTTCGCATACCTCACGGCTTTGCACTCTCCCACCCCGAACAACATGTCTGTCGTGATCGCGGGACCACAGACCGTGACGACCCAGGTGGTGGATGGGGTTGAAGCCAAGGCCGACGGCGCCTTCCACCTCACGACCACGACCAACGCATCCACGGTGAAATCCGCCGTGGCTGATCGACAGGTCGAAGGTGCGATCGCCGTCGAGGGAAGAGACGTCACCGTATACATCGCGAATGGAGGTGGTCGGCTCGCTGCGTCCACGGTCCAATCACTCGGGTCACAGGTCGCCGAGTCCCTGGGCGGAACGGTGACTGTCGTCGATGTCGCCCCTGTGTCGGACGAGGATCCCACGGGAACCGGGTTGTTCTACCTCATCATTGCGAGCACGGTCGGCGGGTATCTGGCGATCAACGCGCTCTTCCAGACGTTCCCTCGAGCTCGCTTGCGTTACCAGCTTGCGATCGTGGGCGTCTCGGCGGTGGTCATTCCTTCCGTCGTCATCGGAGTCCAGAGCCTCTTCGTCGGCGTCTTCGGGGCGAGTGCCGGCCAAGCCTGGGCCATGTGGGGCATCGACGTACTCTACGTGTTCACGGTCGCGATGCTGGCGACGCTGCTGACCCGCGCTCTACGCACGGCCTCCACGTTCGGAGTCACGATCTTCCTGCTCGCGCTCAACTTCCCGAGCGCAGGAGGTGCGGTCAGTGCAGGCCTCCTGCCGAGCTTCTGGCAATTCATCCACAGCTTCTGGTTCGGCGCGGCCGCCTTGGAGGCGATGCGCGGAGTGCTCTACTTCAACGGTGCACAGGTGGGACAGCACCTTCTCGTCCTCGGGATATGGGCTGTGGCGTCGACGGCGGCTGTTCTCCTACTTCGGCTGCTCCAGTTGCGCAAGAAGATTCCCGCCGAACCGACGGGTGACGAAATCGAGCTCGTCCTGCCAGGAACCGAGGCGGCTGCGGCGTCGCTCTAGGGGCAGCCGGATGAAACCTACGGCTCGCCAACGGACTTCTGCGCCTTCAGCAGGTCCTCACATCCGCTGATGAAGACGTCGATGCTCGTCCGGAACTGTCCTGCGCCGGAGGTATCGACGCTCGGATCCCCCATGTGCGTCACATGCGGGAAACTCGCGCCAGCCGAATCCTCCAGGGCGAGTCGAAGCTGAGCGAGCCCGAGGTGCTCTCCGGCTTCACTCGTCAGGGTGGCGGTGCGTGCGAACCCGGTGCAGATGAACGTCAGCAGCATGAGGCACTGGGCCGCAGTCTCATCGTCGAAGCCGGCGTCCAGCAGCGCGGAGAGCAGGACTTCCGTCGGCGCGATGATTCCCACCAGCAACGGGCTTCCTGGCCGGAAGTAGTCCCCGAGTGAGCCGATAGCGATGAGACTTTCGGTGAATGCCGTCGCGTACGCGCGGCACGCCTGCTGCCAACTCTCGCTCTCGGCGAGGTGGGCCGCTGCGAAATGCTCGGCGAAGGCCTCTCTCGCGACCAGATCCAGGAGCGTCTCCCGGTCGCGCACGTAATGGTGGACGGCCTTCCGATCGACACCGAGGGTATCCGCCACGGCCTGCATCGTGAGACTGCGAGGGTCGATGGTTCGCGCTGCGGCGAGGATCTGTTCCAACGTGAGCCCGGCCCGCTTTCCCGGCCCTCGCAACGCGCCGGCGCTCGCTGGTTCGGCCGCAGGTGTGCGGGTCATGAGGACTCCGTTCCGTAGCGAGCTTGACAGGGCGCTGACCCTCAAACAATACTGTGTCAACCACTTAATTCCCGGGCGGGAATTAACGGTCTTGTCGAACGAAGGAGTTTCACATGACAGTGCAGGAGATCGCTCCCGGGCAGCCACGCGTGGTGACCGAAGAGGACATCCGTGGAACCGACCGGCGCTGGCGTCGCGGGATGGTCCCGGTCGCTGCAGGCGATTCCGTCAAGGACGACGGCACCCCGGACTACGGACTCTTCGGTCCGGGGAGCATGGTGTGGGAGGTCCTCCTGCACCCCGCGACGGTCGTCTTCCACCACGTCGGTCAGCAGATCGCCCAGGACACCTACCTGCCGATCGTGGCGGGAATCCGCGATCACGAGCCCATCGTCCGCCAGGCGCGTGAAGGTGTCTTCTCGGGGTTCGATGGCTTCGAGCGCTCCTCACGTGGCGCGGGCATCCACGGGATCATGTGGCTGAGCGACACGAACACCGCAGTGTCGATGGCGAACTTCCTGCACAAGGTGCACCAGAAGGTCGCCGGCGACGTGATCGACGTCGGCAACCCCGAGCTCGGCGGATACGCAGCCGCCGGCCCGCGCGAATCCATGTGGGCGGCCCTGACCGAGATGCACCCGATGTTGCGAATGTACGAGGCTTTCGCATATCGAGACGGCAAAGCTCCCCACCGGCTGTCCGACGAACAGCGCGACCGATTCATCCGGGAGTGTGCACCCTACCTACGCGCACACGGCACCCCCGAAGACAAGATCCCCCAGAACATGGCGGACTTGAAGGCGCTCTACGCCGAGTACGACCAGCTGTTCGGTCCCAGCAGCACCGTCAGGATCTCTCCCGAGTACGGCTACGACTACCTCGAGATCCTGACGGAGTCGGCGACCAAGACCTACCACCCGTCGCAGAACCCGGCGCTCCGGATGCAGACGCTGCTGTACCGGGAGCCTCACAAGGCTGCCGTGGGGGCGCTGCCGCACCGCGCACGGGTCGCGCTGGGGCTGACACCGGAGCAGGAAGAGGAGGCTATCGCCGAGACTGCGCGCTTCCAGGAGCGCGCGTGGGAGATGCAGCAGCCCGAAATGGAGCGCGAAGTCCTTCAGATGCAATGGGGGCCGGACTGCGTGCGGCTGTTCGAGTCCGCACGAGCCCTCCATCGCAAGGCGTTGGAGGAGCAGGGATCCCCGCTCTGAGCCGCGCCCGTCCGACACCAAAACGCACGCTGACCCACCAGCCACCCAATCTCAAAGAGGAGAAGCATGTCCGTCCTTGGAACGTGGAGCATCGCCATGAAGAGTCCGTTCGGCGAGCAGAAGTTCGATCTCACCTTCACCGATGACCCTCCGCGCGCGGTGATGTCCGGCAACGGCGACGACACGACCGAGGTCGACAACGTCGTGTTCGACGGCGACACCGCGACATTCACTCAGGACGTCGCCTCACCGATGAAGCTGCACATCGTCTGGACCGTCGAGGTCGAAGACGACGCCCTGTCCGGCACCGCCAAGGCCGGCATGTTCCCCGCGCAGAAGGTAGCCGGGACCCGCGTGTAGCGGGTCTCCGAAAGGATCCTCATGACCATCGCCCCCGACGCACGCGTCGACTCCGACATCCTCAGCCCGACCCAGCAGGCCGACGTCGCCCGCGCGGGCTTCGCCGCCGGCATCACGAAACCGCTCGCCTGGCGGCAGCAACAGCTCATCGCTCTCGAGCAGCTCCTTCGCGAGAACGGGCCCGCATTCGAAGACGCGCTGTACGCCGATCTCGGGAAGCCCCCGATCGAATCGTTCATGGCGGAGACCGGCTCGGTCCGATCCGAGATCGGACTGGTGCTGCAGAACCTCGAAGCATGGACCAGCCGCCGCGAGGTCGCCGTCCCGGACGGCCTGCAGCCCGCGACCGCTCAGATCGTCCGTGAGCCACTCGGCACGGTCCTCGTCATCTCCCCGTGGAACTACCCCGTGCACCTCCTCTTCATGCCGGTGATCGCCGCCATCGCCGCAGGCAACGCGGTCGTGATCAAGCCCAGCGAGCTGGCGCCGGCGACGTCGGCCGTCGCGGCGGCGCTCGTTCCGAAGTATCTCGACCCGCGCGCGATCCGCATCGTCGAGGGAGGCGTCGAGGAGACGACCGAGCTGCTCTCGTTGCCCTGGGACCACATCTTCTACACCGGCAACGGCGTGGTGGGGCGCGTGGTGATGGAGGCCGCTGCGAAGCACCTCTCACCGGTGACGCTCGAGCTCGGGGGCAAGTCACCCGTGTGGGTCGACGGCTCCGCCGACCTGGCCGCCGCCGCTCATTGGCTGGTCTGGGGCAAGTTCCTCAACGCCGGCCAGACCTGCGTCGCCCCGGACTACATTCTGACCACGAAGGCCGTGCAGCCCAAGCTCGTCGAAGCACTCGCGCGCGAGATCGCGGACATGTACGGGACCGACCCGCACGAGTCCAGGGATTTCGGCCGCATCGTCAACACTCGCCATCACGATCGCCTCGTCGGGCTGCTGCCCGACACGGGCGTCGCCATCGGCGGCGTCGCGGAGCGATCGGAACGCTACCTCGCCCCCACCGTCCTGACCGACGTCACCGTCGATGACCCGGTGATGAAGGAGGAGATCTTCGGACCGATCCTCCCGATCGTCCCGGTCGCCGATTCCGAGGCGGCGATCGGCATCATCAACCGCGGGGACAAGCCATTGGCGCTGTACGTCTTCACCACGGACGACGGCGTCGCAGAGGACTTCCTCACGAGGACTTCCTCCGGATCCGTGGGAATCAATGCGCCCATGCTCCAACTGGGTGTGTCTACGCTGCCGTTCGGGGGAGTGGGCGCCAGCGGGATGGGCTCCTATCACGGCGAGTTCGGAATCCGTACCTTCAGCCACGAACGTGCCGTTCTCACCAAGCGCGGCGAAGGCGCCGCCCGATACGGACAGCCCCCCTTCTCCGCGGAGAAGATTCGAGCGATCCGCGGGCTCCCCGCCGACGGTACCGAGTAGAACCATGCCGGTCCATACCACCACGCACGAACCGACGACCGACCTCGACATCTCCAGCGTCGCGTTCTGGTCGAAAACCTTCGACGAGCGCGATGACACGTTCGCTCGGCTGCGCGCCGACCATCCGGTGAGCTGGCACGCCCCGCTCGAGGATCTGACGGTGACACCGGAACAGCACGGTCAGGCCGGCTTCTGGGCCGTCACCCGCGCGGCGGACATCAGCTATGTGAGCCAGCACAACGAGCTGTTCAGCTCCGAACTGGGTCGCACACCGCTGCACCCTGGCGTGCCGGACCAGGCCGTGGTCGTCCCCATCCTCGACATGGATCCGCCGAGCCACACCGCGTTCCGGAAGATTATGAGCGCGGGGTTCACACCGAAGGCGGTCGCCCGGCTGAGCGACAAGATCCAGGAACGGGCGACTCAGATCATCGACAGGGTCGTCGGCGCAGGCACGATCGACTTCGTCGAGGAGGTGTCCAGCAAGCTCCCGATGATGACCGTCGCCGACCTCGTCGGCATCCCGGAGTCGTTGATGGACAGTTTCGCCAGAGCCGGGAACGATCTGATCCTGATCCAGGATCCTTACGCCGATTTCGGCGACGAGGATCGTGGCGAGATCGCCGGCAAAGCCTTCTTCGTTCTCGCCAGCATCACGAGCGAGCTGTCCGCGGCCCGCCGCGAAGATCCGAAGGACGACATCATGACGGCGATGGTGTCGGCCGAGATCGACGGGCGGCGTCTGGAGGACCAGGAGATCCTGATGCTGATGCTGCTGCTCAGCGTCGCCGGGAACGACACGACGAAGCAGACCACGACCCGCACGGTGATGTCCCTTGCCGAGAACCCGGACCAGCGCGCGTGGCTGATGGAAGACTTCGACGGCCGCATCATGGGCTCGATCGAGGAATTCGTACGGCACGCTTCGCCTGTCATCGACTTCGCTCGCACCGCAACCGTCGATGTCGAGCTCGCCGGACAGCGGATCGAGGCGGGCGACAAAGTCGGACTGTTCTACTGTTCGGGTAACCGCGACGAATCGGTGTTCCCCGACCCGTCGAAGTTCGATCTCTCCCGCGGGCGGACGCCTCACGTCGGCTTCGGCGGCGGAGGCGTGCACTACTGCCTCGGAAACGGCGTGGCGAAGGCGCAGCTCCGCGCGCTGTTCCAGCAGATCCTCACCAAACTGCCCGACATGGAGGTCGGCGAGCCGGAGTACCTGGTGAGCGACTTCATCAACGGCGTCAAGCACCTTCCCGTCACCATTCGGTGACCGAACCAGGAGTGCAAGCATGGAAACTCTTCGTATCGTCGTGGACCGCGGTCGCTGCACCGGAATCGGCATCTGCGAATCGCTCTCGCCCGACCGCTTCGAGGTCGACGACGACGGCACTCTGATCGTGCACGACGATCTCGTGACCGCCGCCGACCGCGACGCGGCAGAAGCTGCCGTGTCCGGCTGCCCCGCGGCGGCGCTGAGCCTCGTGCCGGCCGGATCATGACCGAGCGACTTCTCGTCGTCGGGGCGTCCCTGGCGGGCATACGGTCCGTCGAAGCAGCCCGCCGGCACGGTTTCGAAGGCGACATCACCATGATCGGGGCAGAGGCGCATCTGCCGTACGACCGGCCCCCGCTCTCGAAGCGGTACCTGACCGGGGAATCCGCAGCCGATTACTACCGCACCGAGGACGCCATCCGCGACGAACTGCGGGTCGACTTGCGGCTCGGCACGTGCGCCACCGCGCTTCGCGCCGATGATCACACTGTCGCCACGACCTCCGGCGATGTGGCCTATGACCGCCTGATCATCGCGACAGGAGCGGCACCGCGCACGATCCCGGGAGTGCCCGCGCTCGCCGGAATCGTCACGCTCCGCACCCTCGACGACGCGGATCGGCTGCGCGAGAGTATTCGTCCCGGTGCGCACGTGGTCATCCTCGGGGCCGGCTTCATCGGATCGGAGATCGCGTCTTCGGCGACCCATCTGGGCGCCGAGGTGACCGTGATCGAGGCCGCACCTGTCCCTCTGGTGCGCGCCGTCGGAGACGTCGTCGGCCGCGCGCTGGCCGGCCTCCATCAACGGCATGGCACGCGTCTGCTGATGGACACGCGGATCGTCGAGTATCTCGGATCAGACCGGATCGAAGCGGTTCGGCTGAGCAACGGCGACGTGCTCCGAGCCGACGTCGTCGTCGTCGGGATCGGCGCCGCTCCTGCCACCGAGTGGTTGCGTGACTCCGGGATCGGACTTCATCCGCTCGATGGCGGAATCATCTGCGACGAATATCTGCAGAGCTCGCTGCCCGGGGTGTACGCGGCCGGCGACGTCGCACACTGGCCGAACGGTGCGCTCGACCTCGTCATGCGGTTGGAGAACTGGACGAACGCTGCCGATCAGGCGGCGCAGGCAGGCGCTAACGCGGCCGACCCGTCCCACGCCGAACGCTACGAGACCGTGCCCTACTTCTGGAGCGACTGGTACGGCCAGCGCATCCAGTTCGTCGGAACCGCCACTGCCGAGGCGGTCGAATTCGCGTCAGGAAGCCCGGACGACTCCCGCTTCGTCGCGCTCTACAGAACGGGCGACCGCCTCGTTGGGGCAGCCACACTCGACGAACGCAAGAAGATCATGAAGCTTCGGCGCCACATCGCAGAGCGTGGTCTCTTCTCCGACGCAATCCGAATTCTCGAACCGGCAACGCAGCCGGCCCACACGTAAGGAAGATGACCCCGTGACCACGAACACCCTCGCTGCCGTTCTCCGCGCCCCCGATGCACGGTTCGCGTTCGAACAGGTGACACTGGGCGAACTCGGCCCGCATGATGTCCTCGTCAGAATCGTCGGCGTGGGCTTCTGCCACACCGACGTCATGCCGCGAGGAATGGCCGCGCACGCCCTCCCCGCGATTCTCGGACACGAAGGGTCAGGCGTCGTCACCGAGGTCGGTGACGAGGTTTCCCACGTCCGTCTCGGCGATGCCGTGGTGCTCAGCTTTGCCTCGTGCGGCGAGTGCGGCCAGTGTCTCAAGGGCACGCCAGCCTATTGCGTCAACTTCCTCGCCCTGAACATGAGTGGCCGCGACATGTTCGGTGGCACCAGCGCAACGGACGGTGCCGGAACACCACTGCAGAACCGGTGGTTCGGACAGTCATCATTCGCTGAATACTGCATCGTCAACGAGCGAAGTGCTGTCGTAGTCGACCCCGATCTCCCGATCGAACTCATGGGCCCCCTGGGATGCGGCATTCAAACCGGCGCAGGGGCAGTGCTGAATGAGATGGATCTTCAGCCCGGTCAGTCGATCGCCGTATTCGGCGCCGGCGCTGTGGGTCTGTCGGCGGTGATGGCCGCCAAGGTCGCCGGCGCCGCAGACATCGTCGCGATCGATCTGCATCAGAGCAGGTTGGACCTTGCACTCGAGTTGGGGGCCACCCGCGTCGTTCTCGCCAGCGAGAAGCGGCTCGTGGATCGCATCCTCGGAGATTCCGACGGTCTCGATTTCGCCCTCGACACGACTGGAGTCAGTGCCGTGATGGAGAGCGCGATCGAGGTCGTCGGGGCGGGCGGCGAGATCGTCCTCCTCGGTGCCAGCGTCGACGGTCTGGCGTTGCACCCGACGACTCTCACCGGCAAACGCGTGACCTACGTCCTGGAGGGCGGGGCCGATCCGCAGCGGTTCATCCCCCTGCTCATCGAGCATTGGCAGGCCGGACGATTCCCCTTCGATCGGTTGGTCGCCACCTACCGGTTCGAGGACATCGATGTCGCCGAGGCGGAGGCGCGCACGGGTGAGGCGATCAAGCCCGTCCTCCTCGTCGGCTCGCGATGAAGACAAGCATGTACGACAGTGACCTCGTGTGGGGCATCCGCGCATCGTTTCTCGCCTACGTCGAGGTCGTCGGGGCGATCGAAGTGATCTTGCCTGCTTCGCGCGCAGCTGCCGGAGCGCTGCGATTCCCGCTCGCGGAAGTTGCTGACAACGAGTTCCGATATTCCGGCAAAGTCGCGTTCCGTGCCCACCACGGTGCACTGTCGCTCACCATAGGGGACCCGTGGATCCGCGTCCGAGGCAATCATGACGCAACCATGAGCCTCCTCCATCTGACGGCGTCGCACCCAGACGGCAAGCGTGTCGTTGTCGCGAAGGTCGCCCCAGACGGTGCGACGGAATTGGTCGAGGCGGGTGCCGCGCTGTTCGACTATCAGTACCCGGTCGGCGCTGAACTCGACCCGGTCCGCTTCGCGAGCCGTCGCTTGAGCACAAGCCACGGAATCGGGTGATGGAGGCAGCATCCACGACGCCCCCTTCGTCGTCGCACTCAATCGCCCGGTCCGGTAGCTCGTCGCGGGTCCCGGATCGCTTGCGCGCGCCTCGGCACCCCGGACGACATCGCGCGCGTGGTGCTGTTTGTGGCAAGTGACCTGCCCATCGAGACGTCGCGGGCGCAGGCCAGCTCTTGCCATCGCTCTGGAAGCGGACACAATTTGGACACAATCCTCTTCTGTCGTACGCGTCCGTACTCAGTGTCCCACCTCGAAATGGTGCGGAATTACGCGGTTTTCCTGGTGGTGACGCTGGCTGGTGAAGGCCCAATACGAGCACACGGCTCATAATCGTGGTGTCGCGGGTTCGAGTCCCGCCCTCGCTACAGAATTTGAAAACACCGGAAACGGCGGCTGATCATCAGCCGCCGTTTCTCGTTGTCGGACCGCTTCGACGTCGAACGCTCACGGGGCTTGACCCTCACACCGTGTCAGGCTGGAGTGTGGCCTCCATCATGTACACCATCGGGGAATTCGCGGCGATCGGGAGAATCAGCGTGCGGATGCTGCGGCACTACGACGCGATCGGCCTGCTGCCGCCGGCGCACGTCGACGAGCACAACGGGTACCGCTTCTATTCGGACGTGCAGCTTGCGAGCCTGCTCCTGATCGTCGAGCTGCGACAGCTCGGGATCGGCCTGGACGCCATCGCCGCCGTGCTCGCCTCCACGGACCCGCGGCCCGCCCTGACGGCGACGCTGCGGCAACAGCGGGCCGAGCTGGTGGCGGGAATCGCCCAGGATCGCGACCGGCTCGATCGGCTCGAGCGGCGCCTCAACATCCTGGAAGGAACGGAAACCATGTCCACACTCGTCGAGTACCGCCCCCTCGAGGCGTTCACCGTCTACGCCGTCAGCGGCACCGCGCCCGGGATGGGGCCCGAACTGGTGGGGCCGATCGTCGGGCCGCTCATCGGCTCACTGGACCGGGCTCTGGAGGCTGCGGGGCGTCCGATCCTCGCGCCTTCCACGTTCTGGTACGAATCCCGGGACGATGAACGGCTCGAGGTGAACATCTCTTATCCAGCGGAGACACCTCCCCAGCCAGGCGAGGGCTACGACGTCGTCGAGCTGCCTGCCGTGCCCCTGGCCGCGACACTGATGCACCACGGCGATATGTCCGGCATCGGCGACTCCTGGATGGCGCTCATCGAGAGCCTCGTCACCGACGGCTACCGCGTCGTCGGCCCCACCCGCGAGGTCTACGTGCGCGCCACCGGCCACATCCCGGGCCCCGAATGGCTGACCGAACTCCAGGCGCCCGTCGAGCGGGCGTCCTGATCGAGGACGCCTCAGTCGCCCACGACCATCGAGATCGTCCGCGTGACCGGCCCCTCATCCAAACGCAGGGGCCGGTCCCACGCCAGGGCCGAGCCCACACCCGGGTAGTCCGCGACGCGGACGAACCACGGGTCGTCGGACTCGGGAGGGGCCGAGAAGCGCACGCTCGCCGGACCGTCGGCGAACTCCGCGGTCCAGTTCAGCCAGGGCGCAAGGGAGCCGTTCACGGCCTCCTCCCCGGTCGCGTCGGCCGCGCGGACCTCCACGTTGCGGCAACGGGCGAACCGCCAGAAGAAGCCTCCGTAGCCCGCGCCGGCACGGCCGTGCGAGCCGGGGCTGCCCAGCTCGACGGGACCGTCGGCCGCCGTGAGCGTGAAGCGGAGTTCGAGTAGCCACGACACCGAGTCGATCGCTGCGAAGGTCCATTCGCGGGTCTCGTCGACGAGCGCGGCGCCGTCCCGATCGCACCACGTCAGCCGTTGCTGGAGGGTGCCCGACCCGACGACGTCCTCCGCGGCTCGGCGGATGGTCCCGTGGGTGCGGTGCCAGCGGTATCCCTCGCCGTCGGAACGGTAGTCGGGACCGCCCCAGAGGTTGGTGCCGCCGACGTCCGGCATGGCCACGCCGACGCCGAGATGCCAGGTGTGGTCGATCGGGAAGTGGTGGGTGAGCGCCACACCGGCGAGCGTGCGGACGGGGTGCAGGTACGGTCGGGGAGACAGGGAGGCCGCGACGGCGCCCCCCGAGCGGAGCTCGGCGACGGGTCGGCCATCGATGCGGAGCGCATCGTCCGCAGCCGCAGCCGCAGCCTGCGCCGCCCACGGCAGCCCGAGCTCGGTGAAGGTGGCCTCGGCCGCGCACGCGCGGAGCACCGCCTGCTCGACGCCGCGGATGACGATGTGCTCGTCGTCGCCGGAACCGACCCGCTCGACGAAGCGGTCCGGGATCGGGTGGGGCTCCGGGCTTGTGCGCACGGCCTCCAACACACTCATGTAGGCCTCGGTCCCGTCGAGCGGGCTGAGCAGCTCGCCCCGGCCCGCGCGGGCGTCGAGGAGGTTCTCGAGCAGATCGGTGCGATCGAAGCGCTTGGTCCGCACTGCGCCGCCGGCGTCGACGCGCACCTCGTCGGCCACATAGAAGAAGGTGGCGGTGGCGGTCGAGCCGTGCACGGTGACGTACGGCTCGGCCTCCTCCGGCCCGCACAGGGTGAGCGCGCAGGTGACGTCCGGCTCGGGCGCGGGTCGCCGCACCCGGACCACGGTGGTGTCGTCGCTCTCGGTGGGGTTGGCGCGGTGGAGGTCGACCTCCACGCGTTCGAGGTCGCTCGCGCGGCGTGCACCGGCGACGGTCAGGGCGGTGATGACCGCGTGCGAGAGGGCGTTGGTGGCGACGCCGTCGACGACATCCACCCCGTCGAGCGTGCGCCGGCCGGCCCAGGGGGAGCGGGAGAAGTACGCGCGGCTCCTGGTCCACAGCCCGGTGGCGGTGATGGCGCGCACGTCGCCGAACTCGCCGGCCTCGATCGCGGCGCGCAGCCACGGGATGGCGTGCGAGCCGAGGCTCTGGAAGCCGACCTGCACGCGCCGACCGCCGTCGGCCGCGAGCGCGCGCAAGCGGTCGAACTGCTCGAGGGAGGTCACCGGCGGCTTCTCGAGGTAGAGGTCGGCGCCTGAGGCCAGGACGGCCTCGGCCAGGCCGAAGTGGGTGTGCAGAGGAGTGGAGACGATGACGACATCCAGGTCGCTCTCGGCGGCGAGCAGCGCGGCCGCGTCGGAGTATGTCCGGACGCTGTCCGGCAGCTCGCCGGGCTGCAGCGGCGAGGGCTCGGCCACGGCGACGAGCGTCGCGCGGCCGAGCTCCTGCAGACGGGCGAGGTTGCGGCGGTGGACGAGTCCGAAACCGTGGGCGCCGATCAGGGCCACCCGCGCCCCGCCTGTGCTCACCATCCCGATCTCCGTCTCGTCGCTTCCGCGGCCCGTCGGCTCATGCCTGCCGGGTACGGGCCTCGCCCCGCGGCGCGCGTACCTGCTTGATGGGCGCCGTCTCGAGCTCCTCGAGATCCAGTTTGGCGGTCTCGCGCGAGCGCCAGGCGGCGAACGCGGAGATCAGCGAGAAGAGCAGGGTGAAGGCACCGATGACCAGCGGAACGCTCGCGCTCCCGGGAGGGGCGATCGCGGCGAAGACCGCCGGAAGGAAGCCGGTGATGAACAGCGCGAGGTTCTGCGAGACGGCGAAGCCGGTGACGCGGGTGCGGGTCGGGAACAGCTCCTGGAAGTAGCTCGCGAAGGTCGCGTTCCACATCTGGTAGAGGATGCCGAAGATCAGGATGGCGAGCACGACGGTCAGCGGCACGTTGTTCGCCTGCACCACGAACAGGTACGCGAACGACAGCACGCCGGCGCTCAACGGACCCCAGATCATCAGCGGTCGGCGGCCGATGCGGTCGGAGAGCCTCCCGAAGAACGGGATGAGGATGATCGCGACGATGTTGGCCACGACCGGGATCCACAGGTACACGGAGGGCGACATCCCGACGCCGTACGCGGGCTGAGTGGCGTACGCGGTGCCGAACACGACGACGGTCACCCCGATCACGTTCGCGAGGCCCATGCACACCGCACGGAAGACCGTGCCGCCGTTCTCGCGGAACAGCTGGGCGACCGGGACGCGCGGCACGCGCTGCTCCTGCTGCTCGCGCTGGAACGACGGGGTCTCCTCGACCCGCGCGCGGATGATGAGGCCGGCGACGATGACCACGACGCTCAGCAGGAACGGCACGCGCCAGCCCCACGCCACGAACTGGTCATGGGAGAGGAAGGTCGAGAGCGGGATGAAGCTCGCCGAGGCCAGGATGCTGCCCGCCTGTGTGCCCTGGAGGCTGAAGCTGGTGAGGAAGCCGCGCTTGCCCTCAGGTGCGTGCTCGACGATCATCGCGCTCGCACCGCCGAGCTCGCCGGCGACGGCGAACCCCTGGATCAGGCGCAGCACCACCAGCAGGATCGGCGCGAGCACGCCGACCTGCGCGTAGGTGGGCAGCAGGCCGACGAGCAGGGTGCAGATGCCCATCACCATCATCGCGAAGACGAGGATGCGCTTGCGGCCGTACTTGTCGCCGAAGTTGCCGAGGACGAACGCGCCGATCGGGCGGGCGACGTAGCCGACACCGTAGGTGGCGAGGGAGGCGATCAGTGCGACCGCGGGACTCTCGCTCGGGAAGAAGATCTGCGGGAACACCAGGGCGGCGGCTGCGGCGTAGATCGAGAAGTCGTAGTACTCGAGAGCGCTCCCGACCCAGCCGCTCATGGCCGCGCGGCGCGGCATGCGCCGGGCCTCGAGCGAGGTGACGTCTTCGGACATCCTTGTCTCCTGTCAACGTTGACGATGATGGTAGGCGCGGTAAGCGCTTTCCGGCTGCTTGCAGGTCGATGCTAGACGTGAATCGATTCAGGGTCAAGCGCTCCGCGAGACGTGAGTCGTTGCGGGTGTGGGAGCCTCCACACCCGCACCTACTCACGTCTCGGGAGTAGCGTCCGGCAGAATGGCGCCATGACGATGACGAGCGGTGCATTGGTCCTGGCCGGCGGCGGCGTGGCGGGAATCGCATGGGAGACCGGCGTGCTGCTGGGGCTCCAGGATGCGGAGCCGATGCTCGTCGACAGCATCCTCTCCGCGGAGACGACGTTCATCGGGACGTCGGCGGGATCGACGGTCGCCGCACAGCTGGCGGGCGGCACGCCGCTCGGCGAGCTCTTCGAGCGGCAGATCTCGGAGGAGACCGCGGAGCTGAATCCGGAGGTCGACATCCAGGACCTCCTGGCGAGCTTCGCCGGCGCGATGACGGACGTCGCCTCTGCCGAGGAGGCGCGGCGTCGTGTCGGCGCGATCGCGCTCGGCGCCCGGACGGTGGCACCGGAGGCTCGTCTCGCGGCGATCGAGGCGCGGCTCTCCGTCAAGACGTGGGGTGAACATCCGCTCTTGATCCCCGCTGTCGACACGGCGACGGGCGACCTCCGGGTCTTCGACCGCGACTCCGGCGTCAGCCTCGTGGATGCGGTCGCCGCGAGCTGTGCCGTGCCGGGAGTGTGGCCGCCGGTCGCCATCGACGGGACGCTCTACATGGACGGCGGGACGCGCACCTCGGCGAACGCCGATCTGGCCGCCGGGGCCGACCGCATCCTGATCCTCGTGCCGGGTCCGGAGGAGTCCCCGATGGGTGCAGCCCTTCCCGCGGTGGAATTGGCCGCGCTCGAGCCGGCGCGCGTTCACGCGATCTTCGCCGACGACGCGTCGCTGGCGGCGATCGGGGTCAACCCGCTCGACCCGTCCACGCGGCCGGCGTCGGCCCGGGCCGGGCGCGAGCTCGGCCGGCGCGTGGCGTCGCAGGTCGCCGCCTTCTGGAACTGAGCGCCGACTAGCTGACGGGAGCCGTCCGGATCCTGACCTCGCGCTCCATGCGCTTCTCGTGCCGCTGCCGGCCCTTCACCGCCTCCGCCTCGCGACTTTTCGGCGGGGCGCTGGTGACGAGCTGGTCGAGCATCCGGCGGGTGGCGTGGGCGATCTCGTCGATCGCCTGGTCGAAGGCAGGAGCGTTCGCGCGGGAGGGATGGGTGGAGCCGCTGACCTTGCGGACGAACTGGAGGGCGGCCTCACGCACCTCGTCGTCCGTCGTCGGCGGTTCGAAATTGTGGAGGCAGCGGATGTTGCGGCACATGCGGCGACGATAGTCCCGATCGCGAGCCGGCGCATCCCGCCGTCTCAGCCGTCGGATGACTCCAGCGCGCTGCGCACCAGCAGATCGCGCATGACCGTGAACGCCTCGTCGGCGTTGCGGGTCTGGATGGCGGTCGCGACAGCGCCGTGCAGCGAGAGTGCCGTGGGGTGGGGATGCTGCGGGCCGAGCCCGTGCGCCAGCCAGCCGTGGAGGATCTCGCTCACGAGGGACTCGAGCTGGCGGAACATCGGGTTGCCCGAGCAGGCCAGCACGAGCGAGTGGAACTGCACGTCGAGCTCGAGGAACGCCTCGCGGTCGCCCTCCTCGCTCGCGGCCCACATGCGTCCGGCGATGCCGACGAGTTCCGCGGCCTCCTGAGCGGTCGCGCGGGTGGCGGCGAGACGCGCGGCCTCCGGCTCGATCGCGATGCGGAGCTCGGTGAGCGCGTCGATCTGCTCGGCGCGGTCGGGGGACTCCATGCGCCAGCGGATGACGCGCGGGTCGAGCAGGTTCCACTCCTCGGAGCCGAGCACGACGACACCGACGCGGCGCCGGGAGATGACGAGGCGCATGGCCTCCAGCACCCGGATGGTCTCACGGCCGACCGAGCGGGAGACCTCGTACTTGCGCTCGATCTCCTCCAGCGTTATGACCGTGCCCGCGGGCATGCGGCCCGAGCAGATGTCGGCTCCCAGCTGATCGAGCACCTGACCGTGCAGCCCCGGGAGGGACTGCTGGTAGTGCGCTGTGCGCGGCGTGGGAGACGGCATGTCGGGAACCTATCACGTGGGGGATGGGCGGGCGCCTGCTCAGAGCAGGCCGGCCCGTTCGTACGCCTTGGCGGGGATCTGGGTGGCGAATTTGCCGCCGCTGACGTCGATCAGAGTGCCCGTGATGTAACGGGCAGCGTCGCTGGCGAGGAAGAGTGCGAGGTCGGCGACCTCGGCCGCATCGCCCCAGCGGCGCAGGGTCAGCGTGTCGAGCAGGCGCGACTGCGCGTCGGCGGGAAGCTCGGCGAAGCCGTTCATCCCGGTGGGGATCATGCCGGGGGCGTAGGCGTTGACCGTGACGTCCCACGGGCCGAGCTCGCCGGCGAGGACGCGGGTGAACTGCACGACCGCCGCCTTCGACGCCGCGTAGGCGGCGCTGCCGACGCTCGGGACGATCGCGGCGAACGACGCCGCGTTGATGACCCGGCCGTGGGCGCTCTCCTTGAGGTAGGGGATGGCGGCCTGGCAGACGCGGAAGACGCCGGTGACGTTGACGTCGAGGCAGCGCGAGAACGCGGTGTCGCTCAGCTCTTCGACGGTGCCGTCGACGTTGATGCCGGCGTTGTTGACCACGACGTCGATACCGCCGAACTCATCGGCGACCTCCCGCAGCGCGCGCTCGACGGAGGCGGAGTCGGTCACGTCGCAGGCGAACGCACCGGCGCGCCCTCCGGCGGACTCGACACCATCGACGAACTCCCGCGCCCCGTCGAGCACGACGTCGAGTGCGGCGACGGTCGCGCCGGCGTCGCTGAAGCTCTGCGCGATCGTGCGGCCGATGCCGCGCCCGGCGCCCGTGACGACGACCACGCGGCCGTTCAGTCCCCAGTCCATAGCTGTTCCTCCCGAAAGTCTTTTACGCATACTATTACAGCGCGAAGCACCTATTAAGATGCTTTTTACATCGTGCGTGGACAAGGGAGGTTCACTGGTGAGCGATTCGCCGGTCATCTGGATCACGGGCGGCGGCAGCGGCATGGGCCGCGCCTCCGCCATCGCAGCGGCAGCGGCGGGTTGGCGGGTGGCCGTCAGCGGGCGCCGGCCCGACGCGGTGGAGGCGACCGTCGCGGCCGTCCGCGACGCAGGGGGAGAGGCGCTCGCCGTCCCGGTCGACGTCACCGACCCGGCCGCGCTCCGCGCCGCGCACGCGGCCATCGAGCAGACCTGGGGCCCGGTCACCGGGCTGGTGCTCGCGGCCGGGCTCAATGCGCCGCACCGCGCGTGGGCTGACCAGTCGGCCGACGAGTTCGCGGCGATCGTGGACACCAACCTCGTCAGCGTCGCCCGCATCGTCGACCTCGTCCTGCCCGGGATGCGCGCGGCCGCGTCCGGGAACATCGTCGTGGTCTCCTCGCGCTCGGCCTGGCGCTTCTCGCCCGGCGCCGGAGTCGCCTACATGTCCAGCAAGGCGGCCCTCGCGACCCTCGTCGCCTCCCTCAACGACCAGGAGAACGGCAACGGCATCAAGGCCTGCCACCTGTGCCCGGGCGACGTGGACACGGACTTCCTCGCCCTGCGCCCGACGGTTCCGGATGCGGACCAGCGGTCCTCGATGCTGAGCCCCGACGACATCGCCCGCGCGGTCCGGTTCGTGCTCGACAGCCCGCACCACGTGCGCATCGACGAACTCGTGATCACTCCGATCGGTCAGAACTGACCGTTTCGATAAAGCATACGTATTAACCGTTTGCTGTGTTATCGTATCCCCACGCCCGGTCAGTGACGACGCGACCGAAGCGTCCGCGACCAGGCGAAAGGACTCCCGGCGCGGTTCCTCGCGACGACTCGTAGACGAGCCGTCCACAGCGGAAGGAAACCCATGTCTCTCAAACGCCGCTCCGCCGCGCTCGCCGCGGCCGCAGCGCTCGCGCTCATCCTCGCCGGCTGCGCCGGCGGTGGCACCGGGGGAGCGAAGTCCTCCTCCGGCCCGAGCGCGGACGAGATCGAAAAAGCGCTCTCCACCCCGACGACCATCGACTTCTGGTCCTGGGTGCCCGACATCCAGAACGAGATCGACGCGTTCCAGAAGGAGCACCCGGCGATCACGGTCAAGCTGCAGAACCAGGGCGGCGCCACCGCGCAGTACCAGAAGCTGCGCGCGGCCATCAAGTCGGGCGACGTGCCGGACGTGGCGCAGATCGAGTACTCGTTCCTGCCGTCGTTCACGATCACCAAGAGCATCCTCGACCTCGGCGCCTACGGCTACGGCGACTACAAGAAGGACTACTCGCCGAGCGCCTGGGCGCAGGTCTCGAGCGGCGACTCCGTCTGGGGTCTGCCGCAGGACCTCGGACCGACCGGCCTGCTCTACCGCACCGACCTGCTCGAGAAGGCGGGCGTGCAGCCGCCCACGACCTGGGAGGAGTTCGCCGCAGCGGCCAAGACGGTCAAGGAGAAGACCGGGTCGTACATCACCGACCTGCCCGGCAACAGCTTCTCGCCCCTCCTGGCCCTCCTCTGGCAGGCCGGCGCAAAGCCCTTCGGCTACGACGGGGACAAGACGGTCACCATCGACTTCGACAGCGCCGAGGTGAAGAAGGTCGTCGGTTACTGGAACGACTTGATCAAGCAGGACCTGATCGCCACCGAGCCGCAGCTCGACGACAACTGGTACCAGCGGATGTCGCGCGGCGACTACGCGACCTGGCTGGCCGCCGCGTGGGGCCCGGTGTTCCTGCAGGGGACCGCCGCCAACACGAGCGGTCTCTGGCGCGCCGCCCCGCTGCCGCAGTGGGATGCCGCATCCCCCGCCTCCGGCAACCAGGGGGGATCGGCGGATGTGGTGCTCGCGGACAGCAAGCACCCGATCGTCGCGGCCGAGTTCGTGAAGTTCCTCAACCACGACGAGGCGTCCACCACGAAGCTCGCGACCGAGCAGTTCCTCTTCCCGTCGCTCGTCGCGACGCAGAAGGAGTCGGCGTTCCGCGACCAGAAGTCCGACTTCTACGGCGGCCAGGCGGTCAACGACGTGTTCGTCGACATCGCCGGCACCGTGCCGTCGGACTGGCAGTGGCTGCCGTTCAACGACTACGCCAGCTCGAGCTTCAAGGAGACGCTGGGCGCCGCGATCACCGAGCGCAGCGACCTGTTCACCGCCCTGGACGAGTGGAAGAGCCAGCTCGTCGACTACGCGAAGCAGCAGGGCTTCACCGTCAAGTAGCACCCCGGGTGCGGGGCGGCGACCTCCCGCCCGTCCCGCACTCCCGGCCCCGGAATGGACCCCCGATGACAACGCTCTCCGCCCCGCGCCGGCGCCGCCGCTCGGCCGACACCCGCCGCAAGCACATCGCGGCCTACACGCTCCTGCTGCCCTTCCTCGTCGTGTTCGTCACGATGCTGGTCGTGCCGCTCTTCTACGCCGGCTACCTCAGCCTGTTCCGGGTGCAGCTCGTCGGCGGCGACGCCTTCGTCGGCCTCGACAACTACCTGCGGGCGCTCGGCGACAGCCGGTTCCTGGAGGGCGTGGGGAGGATGTCGCTCTTCCTCGTCATCCAGGTGCCGATCATGCTCGGCCTCGCGCTGATCTTCGCGCTCGCCCTCGACAGCGGTCGGGTGCGCGGCGGCAAGTTCGCCCGCCTCGCGATCTTCGTGCCCTACGCGGTGCCCGGCGTCGTGACGACGCTCATGTGGGGCTACCTGTACGGCCGCAACTTCGGCCCGATCGCGCAGTTCTTCGAGGCGATCGGACTCGGCGCCCCCGACCTCCTCTCGTCCGGCACCATCCTCGGCTCGATCATGAACATCGTCACGTGGCAGTACATCGGCTACAACATGGTGATCATGTACTCGGCGCTGCGCGCCATCCCGCAGGAGCTGTACGAGGCCGCGCGCATCGACGGCGCCGGGCAGTTCCGCATCGCGTGGAGCATCAAGATCCCGGCGATCCGCTCGGCGATCATGCTGACCGTCATCTTCTCGATCATCGGCAGCTTCCAGCTGTTCAGCGAGCCGAAGCTGCTCTTCGAGATCGCCCCGAACGCCATCGGCACCTCGTTCTCGCCGAACCTCTACGCGTACAACCTCGCGTTCACCAACCAGGACATGAACTACGCGGCGGCCATCGCCTTCCTGCTCGGCTTCGTGATCATGATCGTCTCGTACGTGGTCCAGCTCAGCACCGCGCGCCGCGAGAAGAAGGGAGCGCGGCGATGACCGCGACGATGACCCGCCCCCGCGCGGCAGAGCGCGCGGCCGCCCCGCGCCGCCGTGCCCGCAACCTGCCGCCCGGCGAGCGCCGCAGCTCGGTGCTCACCGTGCTCATCTGGCTCTGCGCGGCGTACTTCGTGCTGCCGCTGATCTGGCTGCTGATCGCGTCGACGAAGGACAACACGGGGCTCTTCACCACCTTCGGGTTCGGCTTCGCCGGGGAGTTCCACCTCTGGGACAACCTCACCACGCTGTTCACGCAGCGGGACGGGGTGTTCGCGCTCTGGGGCTGGAACACCATCCTCTACTCCGTGGTGAGCGGGGTCGGAGCGGCCGCGCTCTCCACCGCGGCGGGCTACGCGTTCGCCAAGTACGAGTTCCCGGGCAAGAAGCTCTGGTTCGCCGTGGTGCTCGGCGCGATCATGGTGCCGACCACGGCCCTCGCCATCCCGACCTACCTCCTCTTCTCGGGGGCGGGGCTGACCAACACGATCTGGGCGATCATCCTGCCGTCGCTGGTGAGCCCGTTCGGCGTCTTCCTGATGCGCGTCTTCGCCGAGGAGGCCATCCCGGACAGCCTGCTGGAGGCCGCGCGCATCGACGGCGCGGGGGAGTTCCGCATCTTCGCGCAGATCGGCGTGCGGCTGCTCGGCCCCGGCATCGTGACGGTGCTGCTGTTCGCGCTCGTCGCGACCTGGAACAACTACTTCCTGCCGCTGATCATGCTGACCGACCCGTCGCTCTTCCCGCTGACGGTCGGGCTCGCGCAGCTCCAGGCCGCGAGCGAGGCGGGTGGAGGCGCGAGCGCCCAGTTCTCCACGGTCATCACGGGGTCCCTGGTCTCGATCGTCCCGCTCGTCGTCGCCTTCCTCTACCTGCAGCGCTACTGGCAGTCGGGTCTCTCCACCGGGAGCGTCAAAGAGTAGACCGCCTCCGACACCCGCAGACCGCACATCACGCACGCCCGCACGACACCGCCGAGGACGACGAAGCCATGACCTCCCCTGCCTATCTGACCGACTTCCTGCCCCGCCGCGGCACCCTGCCCGCCCGATCGTGGGCCCGCTCCGACGCCCCCGAGCTGAGCCTCAACGGGGAGTGGGCGTTCCGCTACGCCGAGCGCGCCGACCTGCCCGACGACTTCGCGTCGGCGGACTTCGACGCGGCCGGCTGGGGGACCATCCCGGTCCCGGCGCACTGGCAGCTCAACGGCCACGGGGCGCCGGCGTACACGAACCGGCGCTACCCGTTCCCCGTGGACCCGCCGCATATCCCGGACGAGAACCCGACGGGCGACTACCGGCGCACCTTCGCCGTGCCGGCCGACTGGGCGGTCGAGCGGATGCTGCTGCGCTTCGACGGCATCGACTCGGTCGGGCGCGTGTGGTTGAACGGCGTGGAGCTCGGCGTCACCAGCGGCAGCCGGCTCGCCAGCGAGTTCGACATCACCGACGTGGTCCGCCGCGGCGAGGAGAACGTGCTCGCCGTGCGGGTGCACCAATGGTCCTCCGCGACGTACCTGGAGGACCAGGACATGTGGTGGCTGTCGGGCATCTTCCGCGACGTCACCCTGCTCGGCCGCCCGGCCGGGGCGATCGGCGACCACTGGGTGCACGCCGACTACGACCACCGCTCCGGCGACGGCATCCTGCGGGTGGAGGCGGATGTGCCGGCACGCGTCACCCTCCCGGACCTCGGCGTCGACATCGCCGCGGGCGAGGAGTTGCGCATCCCGGGCGTGCGGCCGTGGTCCGCCGAGGATCCGTGGCTGTACGACGGCGAGCTCGCGAGCGACGGGGAGCGCATCCGGCTGCGCGTCGGCTTCCGCACCGTCAGCATCGCCGAGAGCGAGTTCCGGGTGAACGGCGTGCGCACCCTGATGCGCGGCGTGAACCGCCACGACATCGACACCGACACCGGACGCGTCGTGAGCGAGGAGCGGATGCGCCACGACATCCAGCTAATGAAGCAGCACAACATCAACGCCGTGCGCACCAGCCACTACCCGCCGCAGGCGCGCTTCCTGGAGCTGTGCGACGAGCTCGGCCTCTGGGTGATCGACGAGTGCGACCTCGAGACGCACGGCTTCTATCCCATCGACTGGTTCCATGAGCTGGCCGGCAACCCGGCCAAGGACCCGCGCTGGCGGGAGGCCCTCGTCGACCGGATGCAGCGGCTCGTCGAGCGCGACAAGAACAGCCCGAGCGTGGTCATGTGGTCGCTCGGCAACGAGTGCGGCGCCGGCGAGAACCTCGGGGCGATGGCGCAGTGGGCGCGCGACCGCGACCCCTCGCGACCCCTGCACTACGAGCGCGACTGGTCGACCGAGTACGTCGACGTCTACAGCCGCATGTACACGACGCAGGCGGAGCTGGAGGTCATCGGCCGCGGCGAGGAGGAGCCCTGGCCCGACGCCGACCTCGACCGCGAGCGCCGTGCGAAGCCGTTCGTGCTCTGCGAGTATGCGCACTCGATGGGCAACGGCCCGGGCGGCCTCGCCGAGTACCAGGAGGTCTTCGAGAAGCATCCGCGCCTGGCGGGCGGCTTCGTCTGGGAGCTGTACGACCACGGCCTGCGCACGCAGACCGAGGACGGCCGGGAGTTCTTCGGCTACGGCGGCGACTTCGGCGAGGATCTGCACGACGCGAACTTCGTCGCCGACGGCCTCGCGTTCTCCGACGGCACGCCCGCACCCGGCCTGCTGGAACTGAAGGCGGTGTACGCGCCGGTCGTTCTCGATGTCTCGGCCGACAGCGTCACCGTGACCAACCGCTACGACCACGGCGACACCGCGCACCTCGCGTTCACCGCCCGCGTCGAGCTCGACGGGGTCGAGCTCTCGAGCGAGCGCATCCAGGTCGCCCCCGTCGGCCCGCGCCGCAGTGTCTCCGTGCCGCTCGCCGCGGCCGATCTGCCGGAGGGCGCCGTCATCACGGTCTCCGCGGCGCTCGCGGCGGACGCCGCCTGGGCACCCGCCGGACACGAGCTGGCGTGGGGGCAGTTCGAGCAGCCGCGAGCGTCGGCTCCGTACGCGCAGGGCGCACCGGTCGCCCGCACCGACGGAGAGCTCGTGGTCGGTCCGGCGCGGCTGGATGCGCGCAGCGGACGTCTCGTCGCTCTCGGCGACCTCCCCGTCTCCGGGTTCGGCCCGGACGTCTGGCGCGCGGTGATCGACAACGACCGGCCGTTCTCGTGGGCGCCCAAGGAGCAGCGCTGGCGGCAGATCGGCCTCGACCACGCGCACGTCCGGACGGACGGCGTCGCGGTGTCCGAGGAGGACGGCGAGGTCGTGGTCACCAGTCATCTCGGCTTCCCCGGCAGCGACCTGGCCTACCGGGTGGAGCAGCGCTGGACGGCGAGCCCGGACGCCGCGACCCTGCGGGTCGTCGCCGAGCCCATCGGCGCGTGGGACATCGAGCTCCCGCGCTTCGGTCTCCGGCTGGCGCTCCCCGGCGAGCTCGACCAGGTGGAGTGGGACGGCTACGGTCCCGGCGAGGCCTACTCCGACTCCCGCAGCGCGGTGCGGCTCGGGCGTTGGTCGGCGAGCGTCGACGAGCTGCAGACCCCGTATGCCTTCCCACAGGAGAACGGCAACCGCGCCGGCGTGAGGCGGCTGCTGCTCGCCGGGGACGACGCGGCGCTGGAGGTCACCGGCCATCCCGCCGTCGACGCGACCGTGCGCCCGTGGACGAGCGAGGCCCTCGATGCCGCCGCCCACCCCACCGATCTGGCGCGGGACGGGCTCACCTGGCTGAACCTCGACGCCGGTCAGAACGGCCTCGGCTCGGCCTCGTGCGGCCCCGCGGCCCTGCCGTCGGCGCGACTGCTGCCGGGGCGCTTCGACTACGCCGTGACGTTCCGCCTCCCGGAGCGGGACTGATGGGCGCGCCCGGGCCGGGGGAGGCATCCGTCGTCGTGATGGGCGTCTCCGGCTCGGGCAAGTCCGTGGTCGGCGCGCGGCTGGCGGCGGCGACCGGACGTGTCTTCGTGGACGCCGACGACCTCCACCCGCCGGCCAACATCGACAAGATGATGCGGGGCGAGCCGCTCGACGACGCCGACCGCGCACCCTGGCTGGATGCCGTCGGCGACGTGCTCGCGGCCGGAGGCGTCGTGGTGGCGTGCTCCGCCCTGCGACGCGCCTACCGGGACCGGCTGCTCTCCCGTGCCCCGCACGCGGTCTTCCTCGAGCTGGCTGCCGACCCGGCCGTCATCCGGGCGCGGATGGGCGCCCGCCGCGACCACTTCATGCCGGTCGCCCTGCTCGACTCCCAGCTCGCCGCCCTCGAACCGCTCGGCGCGGACGAGCCCGGGGTGCGGCTGGATGCCGCCGGCGACGTGGAGCAGATCGTCGCGACGGCGGTGGCCGCGACGGGCACGCTGAGCGGCAGAAGGGCCTATACCCGCTAGCCGTGCCCGGCTTAGAGTGGCGCCGAGATCGACCGCCCGCTCAAAGAGAGAGTCGAGGACGACACCGTGACCACCGGCGACGACGTGCAGCGCAGCTCCCTTCCGATCCCCGACCTGGCCTACACCGGCACGGTCACCTACGACGCGACGGATCCGGATACGCACTATCCGCCGATCACGCCGATCCGGCCTCCCGCGGGCGCGCCGAACGTCTTGGTCGTGCTGATCGACGACACCGGGTTCGGGGCGTCGAGCGCGTTCGGCGGCCCGGTGCAGACGCCGAACTTCGAGCGCGTCGCCGCCGCCGGGCTGAAGTACACGCGCTTCCACACGACGGCGTTGTGCTCGCCGACGCGCGCCGCCCTGCTGAGCGGGCGCAACCACCACTCGGTCGGGATGGGCGGGATCACCGAGATCGCGACCTCGGCCCCCGGGTACAGCTCCCTGCGTCCGAACGACTGCGCGCCGCTCGCCGAGACCCTCAAGCTGAACGGCTACAACACGGCCCAGTTCGGCAAGTGCCACGAGGTGCCGGTGTGGCAGGCGAGCGCGGTCGGGCCGTTCGACCACTGGCCGCATCCCGGAGGCGGGTTCGAGTATTTCTACGGCTTCATCGGCGGCGAGACCAACCAGTGGTACCCCGCGATCTACGAGAACACCTCGCCTGTCGAGCCGTGGGGGACGCCCGAGGAGGGCTACCACTTCATGGGCGACATGACCGACAAGGCCATCGCCTGGACCCAGCAGCAGAAGTCCCTCGCGCCGGACGTGCCCTTCTTCACCTACTTCGCTCCGGGGGCGACGCACGCGCCGCACCACGTCCCGGCCGAATGGGCCGACGCGTACAAAGGAAAGTTCGATCAGGGCTGGGACGCCGTGCGCGAGGAGACGTTCGCCCGGCAGCTCGAGCTCGGCGTCATCCCGAAGGACGCGGTGCTCACCGAGCGCAGCAAGGGCATCCCCGCCTGGGACGAGATGAGCGACCTCATCAAGCCCGCCCTGGCGCGGCAGATGGAGGTGTACGCCGGGTTCCTCGCGTACGCCGACCACCACGTCGGCCGGCTGCTCGACGCGTACGAGGAGCTCGGCATCCTGGACGACACCCTCGTCTACGTCATCATCGGCGACAACGGCGCCTCGGCCGAGGGCTCGATGCACGGGACGACCAACGAGGGCTTCACGATCAACCACATGAACGACATCGAGACGGAGCAGTACGTCGCCGACCACATCGACGACATCGGCACCCCGAGCTCGTACAACCACTACGCCGTGGGCTGGGCGCACGCGATGGACACGCCCTACCAGTGGACGAAGCAGGTGGCGAGCCACTGGGGCGGCACCCGCAACGGCACGATCGTGAGCTGGCCGAACGGCGGGGTCGAGAAGGGTGGTATCCGTCACCAGTTCTCGCACGTCATCGACGTGGCGCCGACGGTGCTGGAGGCCGCGGGCATCCCGGAGCCGTCGACCGTCAACGGGGTGACGCAGCGACCCTACGAGGGCACGCCGATGAACTACACGTTCGACGGCGAGGGAGCCGAGGCGGACGAGCAGCACGAGACCCAGTACTTCGAGATGGTCGGCAACCGCGCGATCTACCACAAGGGCTGGACAGCGGTCGCGAAGCACAAGGACCCCTGGCTCGGCTCCGACCACGGTCTGGACGACGACGTCTGGGAGCTCTACAACGTCGAGGAGGACTGGACGCAGTCGCACGATCTCGCCGCCGAGGAGCCGGAACGGCTGGCGCACCTGCAACGACTGTTCCTGATCCAGGCCGCCCGCTTCAACGTGCTGCCGCTCGACATCCGCACCGCCGAGCGGTTCAACCCCGACCTCGCCGGCCGGCCGACGCTGCAGGTGGGCACCTCGCAGAAGTTCTACCCCGGGATGCGCCGCCTCAGCGAGAACACGACGATCAACATCAAGAACAAGTCGTGGACGGTCACGACGCAGGCCACCGTGCCCGACGCCGGAGCGGAGGGGGTGATCATCGCCCAGGGCGGCGCCTACGGCGGCTGGTCGTTCTACACGACCGGCGGAAAGCTGGCCTTCGCGTACAACCT
Organism: Leifsonia naganoensis; assembly: GCF_013410615.1. NCBI lineage: Bacteria > Bacillati > Actinomycetota > Actinomycetes > Micrococcales > Microbacteriaceae > Leifsonia > Leifsonia naganoensis. The sequence continues at coordinate 1,103,661 of NZ_JACCHJ010000001.1, read as the reverse complement.
CCTCGGCATCGCCGTCGACATCGTGCGGTCGGACTCGGCGGTGCCCACCGGCCCGCAGGAGCTGCGCGCCCACTTCGCGTACGACGGCGGCGGCATCGGCAAGGGCGGGACCGTCACCCTGTTCGCCGGCGATCAGCAGATCGGGGAGGGGCGCGTCGAGCGCACCATCCCGTTCCAGTTCACCTTCGACGAGACCGTGGACGTGGGATGCGACCTCGCCTCCCCGGTCTCGACCGACTACGCCGCGACCGGAAACGCGTTCACCGGGACGATCGACTGGGTCCGCATCGACCTCGGCGGCGACGACCACTCCCACCTCATCGACGACCAGCACAAGATGGATGTGGCGATGCTCAAGCAGTGACGCTCGGCTCGTGCACTGGCGGCCGCCCCGGAATCCGGAGCGGCCGCCTCCACGATCAGGTCAGGCCGGGAGGGACCACTGCTGGGTCCACAGGCCGTTGCAGTCGTAGATCTGCAGCTTCGTGCCGTCGGTGGTGACACCCTGCGGGTCGTCGAGGCAGCGGCCCGACTGCGGGTTCAGCAGGGAGCCGTTGGACTGGTGCACCCACTTCTGGGCGCCCGAGCCGTTGCACTCCCAGAGCTGCACCTTGGTGAAGTTCGCGGTGCCCTGCGCGTCGACGTCGAGGCACTTGCCGAACGCGCGCAGCGTGCCGTCGGGCGACACCGACCAGTCCTGCCCTGTGGCGACGCCGCAGGTCCAGAGCTGGGCGCGCTTGCCGTTGGCGGCGGTGTTCGTGTCGACGTCGAGGCACTTCCCGCCGGGTCCCGTGATCGCCCCGGTCGGCCCGGGGAGGGTGCCGACGCCGAAGCGCAGTTCGCACTGGTTGCCCTGCCCGAGCCAGGTGGCGGCGAAGTACAGGTACGACGTGCCGTTGCTCAGCGGGATGGCGGGGGTGGAGTAGCCGGGGCACGACGGGACGCCGGAGGCGTAGCCGCCGGTCGGGGAGACCGTCACCGGGGTGGCCGCCTCGGTCCAGTCGCCGGCGCCGAGCTGCGTGTTCGCGAACAGGACGGTGCCCGACTCGGCGAGCACGGTCTTGTTGCCGGTCGGACCCGCGACGACCCGCTGGCCCGAGAGCAGCAGGGTGCCGTTCGGTCCGCCTCCCGCCGCCCAGGAGATGTACGGGGTGTGGAGCAGCTGGCGGTCGTCCGACGTGTGGACCAGCGTGCCCTTGTCGCCGGCGGCGCCCCAGGCGAGTCCGTCCGCGCTGAACTTGATGTAGACCTCGCAGGCGTGGTCGGCGTTCGTCGCGTCGCGGCACAGCTCGTAGCTCATGACGAACCGGCCGTCGGGGAGCTTCGCGAAGGTCTGCATGCCCGGTCGCGCCAGGTTGTCGGCCGGGAAGACGACGTCGTCGGTCATCGCCGAGCTCCAGCTCGCCCCGCCATTGGTCGACGTGTAGTGGCCGATCTTTTGGTTGTTCGTGGCGCTGTTCGCCGGGCGTTCGTCCGAGATGAAGCACGCCAGCGTGTTGTTGTTCGACACCACGAACGACGGCTCCCAGATGCCGTGGCCCCAGGAGTTCGGCAGCCCGGAGGTCTGGGTGCAGTTCGACAGGAACTGCCAGCTCGCGCCGCCGTTCGTGCTCTTGAACACCTCCACCTTCTGGGCCGTGTAGTCACCGACGTGCCAGGCGGTGCCCGCGGCGAGGATGTCGCCCGCGTTCAGTCCGGAGATGTTCCGGGGCACTTCGAAGAGCGTGGGAGCCTCGATGTCCCAGCCCGGAGTGTTGGAGCTGATCGTCGAGATCTGCGACCAGCTGCCGCCACCGTTCGTGCTGCGGTAGATCGGCAGGGTACCGGGGGCGTTGTGGCCGCCCTTGGCGAACGTGGCGAGCACCGTGTCGGCCGGGGTGCCGTCGTGCTCGAGTGCGATGGCGCGGGGATAGCCGGCCGTCCCGTTCGGGAACGTGGCGAGGTTAGGCGAATAGAGCACGGATCCCGGTTGCGCCGCTTCGGCCGACGGCGACGCCGTCGGGGTCAACGTGAGTACCGTCGCGGCTGCGAGAGCCGCGACGGCGAGCAGCGACAGCCGTCGCCCTCGACGCGTGATGCGTTCCATGAAGAGTCCTCTCTGGTGAGGCGCCCGCCGCTTTGCGGACGTTGCAAATGACCCTGGCAGGCATTTGCCATCGTTGCAAGAGGCGAAATGGGGGATTGCGGCGTGCTTGAGAGTCGCTGGCTGGCCTCAGCCGGCGGTCGCGGTGCTCTCGCGCGCGACCAGGCGGTGCGGGGCGACGACCTCTTCCGCGGGGAGGTCCGGGTCGTCGATCCGAGCGACGATCCGGCGCACGGCCTCGCGGGCGATGAACGGGGTGTCGAGAGAGACGGTGCTCAGCGACGGACGGGCGAACCGTCCCTCCTCGACGTCGTCGATGCCGATGACGGCGACGTCCTCCGGCACGCGGAGGCCGGCGTCGAACACCGCGCGCATCGCGCCGATCGCGAGCAGATCGGAGAAGCAGAAGATCGCGTCGGGCCGCTCGTCGAGCTCGAGGAGCGCCTGCGCCGCCGCATAGCCGTCGGGGCGGCTGTAGTGCGCTGCGGTGCGCACGAGCTCCGGCTCGTACGGGAGGCCCGCATCGGCCAGAGCCTCCGCGTAGCCGGACGCGCGTTGCAGGGGAGTGGCGTACTCCTCGGCGGGCTGCGAGCCGATGGCGGCGATACGGCCGCGGCCCGTCGCGACCAGGTGCGCGACCGCATCCTTCGCCGCCTGCACGTTGTCGATCGCGACGTGGTCGTAGCGGCCGTCGAAGTCGTGCTCGCCGAGCAGCACCAGCGGCATGCGGGTGGCGCCGTGCATGTCGAGCAGCTCCGCCTGGGTGACGAGAGGGCTGAAGAGCAGTCCATCGAACAGCATCGTGCGGTCGTCGCCGAGCAGCAGCTGCCGCTCGCGCTCGTGGTCGTGGCCGGTCTGGTCGATCATGACGCGGTAGCCGACTTCCGCGGCGGCGTCGATGATGTCCCTGGCCAGCTCGCTGAAGTAGGGCACGTCGATCTCGGGCACGACGAGCGCGAGCATCCCGGTGCGGCCGGTGCGGAGCGTGCGCGCCACGGGGTTGGGGCGGTAGTCGAGCTCCTCGATCGCCGCCAGGACGCGCGCCCGCATCTGCTCGCTGACGTGCTCGTAGTCGCTCACCACGTTGGAGACGGTCCTCACGGAGACCTGGGCGAGCTGGGCGACGTCGCGGAGCGTTGCTGGCATGAATTCATCGTAGCGTTTGCAACGTACGCAAACGAGCGTTACAGTTTGCATACGTTGGCAAAACACGAGGGAGTGTCCCATGAACCACCACCCGAAACGGCGAGCGCGCGGCCTGGCAGTCGCCGGCGCACTCGTCGCGACCGCCTTGACCCTGACCGCTTGCGGCCCGGACATCGGCAGCGGCGGCGCCGCCACCACGTCCGACCGGCTGCAGGCGCCGACCAGCGATCAGCCCGCGGGCGAGATCACGATCTGGGACCGGTCCGGCGACCTGTACAAGGTCTTCGACGGCGTCATCGCGGACTTCAACAAGAAGTACCCGAAGATCACGGTCCACCACGAGGCCGTCGACATCAACGCCAAGCTCCAGAACACGCTGATCACCGGGACCGACGTGCCCGACGGCGTGTTCCTCGACGACGCGATGGTCAGCGGCTACGCCGATCACCTCTGGGACCTCAGCGACGTGCTGAAGCCCTACCTGAAGGACATCGCACCGCAGAAGGTCGACGCGAACACGGTCGACGGCGGGATCTACGGGGTGCCGTACGACCTCAACCCGGGCCTCCTCTATTACAACGCGAAGGCCCTGGAATCGGTCGGCATCGACGCGTCGAGCATCAAGACCTACGACGACCTGCTCGCCGCCGCCCGCGCCTACCAGAAGGCCAAGCCGGGCTCGCACCCCATCCACATCGAGCAGGGCGGGTTCCTCGGGCAGCTGCAGCTGGAGATGTTCGCCAGCCAGCTCGGCACGTCCCTCGCCGACGCGAAGGGCAAGCTGCGGCTTGACAGCCCGGAGTACAAGCAGATCCTCACCTACCTCGACACCGTGCAGAAGGAGGGGCTCGGCACCCGCGCCGAGTACCTCGGCCAGAGCGACATCGCCGAGATGGAGGCCGGCAACGAGGTCTTCTACCCGTGGGCCATCTGGTTCAGCTTCGCGCCGCAGCAGCTGCTCAAGGACACCAGCGGCGACTGGCGCGCGATGGAGCTGCCCGCCTGGAAGGACGGCGGCGCACGCAGCGGCGCGATGGGCGGATCGTCGTTCGTGCTGCCCAAGGACGGCAAGAACTCCCAGCTGGCCTGGCTGTTCTACAAGTTCCTGATGTACGACGAGGCCGGCTACTCGGCCGTGTGGGGCCCGAGCAGCACCTACCCGGAAGGGCTGAACACGTCCATCCCGGCCTACCTGCCCGCGGCCGATCCGTCGAAGCCGCTGTTCAAGCCGGTGCCCGCGCTCGGCGACCAGGACCTCTGGAAGGTCGCCACCGAGGCGGGCAAGCAGATCCCCTCCGGAACGGCCATCCCGTCCTGGTGGAACGCGTCGACCGACTACCTCGGCACCGACCTGCAGAAGATGTACGACGGCGACCTCACCCCCGACCAGGTGATCACGGATGCCGGGTCGTCCATCCAGACCAACCTCATCGACCGGCAGTGAGCACCACGACACCATGACGACGACAGCCCTCCCCTCCGCGGCCCGGCCGCGCGACCGCCGCGGCGGCACCCGGATGCGACGGCGCATAGCGCCCTACCTCTTCGTGCTCCCGTTCGTGGCGATCTTCCTCGCCTTCAGCGTCTATCCGCTGATCTTCACGGCGCGACTGAGCTTCACGAACTGGCACGGGGCCGGCGCCGCGGAGTGGGTGGGCTGGGACAACTACACGTATCTGCTCGGGAGTCCCGCCTTCTGGAGCTCGCTCGGCAACTCGGCGGTGCTCTGGCTGCTGATCGTGCCGATCCAGATCGTGCTCGCGGTGATCGTCGCCGTGCTGCTCGACTCGGCGAAGCTGCGGCTGCGCGGGATGTACCGGGTCGCGTTCATCGTCCCCTTCGTCACCCCGCTCGTAGCGGTGGCGCAGATCTGGGTCGTGCTGTTCGACCAGGACCACGGAGCGGTGAACGCGCTCCTCGGCCTGGTCGGCATCCCGGACGTCGGCTGGCTCACGACCAGCGCGTGGGCCAAGCCGACGCTCGCCCTGCTGTTCCTCTGGAAGACCACCGGGTTCATCGTGATCATCCTCCTGTCGGGGCTGCAGTCGATCGACCGCTCGATGTACGAGGCGGCGGATCTGGACGGCGCCTCGCCGATCCGGCAGCTGTGGAGCATCACCGTGCCGCTGCTGCGCCGCACGATCATGTTCGCGGTCGTGCTGCAGACCCTGGCGGTGTTCCAGATGTTCGCGGAACCGTTCGTCGTGACGCAGGGCGGCCCGTACAACTCGACCACCACGGCCGGGTACTACCTCTACAACCACATCACCCGGGCGGACCTCGGCACGGGAGCGGCGAACTCGTTCCTGCTCGTCATCCTCGTGATGGTCCTGTCGCTGTTCTTCGTCCGCATGCTCCGAGCGAAGGACTGACGCCATGACGACGACCCCCACCGTCCTCGACGGTCCGTCGGGCGCTGCTCCCGCCGCACCGTCACCCGCCGACCGGACCCCGTCGGCACCGCGGAAGCGGCGCGCCCGCCCCCGGATCGGCACGCAGGCCTTCCTGCTCGTCCTGATGGTCGCCTTCCTCGCGCCGGTCGTCTGGGCGATCGTCTCGGCCTTCAAACCGGCCAACGACATCATCCGCGACCCGCTCGGATTCGACCCGGGCTCGTTCACCCTGGACAACTTCACGGCGATGTTCCACGACGTGCCGATCGCGCACGGGTTCCTCAACACGGCGATCGTGCTGGTGGTCAAGGGCGCGATCACGCTCTTCTTCGCCCCGCTCGCCGCCTACGCGTTCGCGAAGTACGACTTCATCGGCAAGAACGTCATCTTCGGCGCGGTGCTCATCACCCTCATGCTCCCGACGATCGTGCTGATCATCCCGCTGCTGCTGGAGATGAAGACCTTCGGCTGGGTGAACACATACCAGGCGCTCATCCTGCCGGGCTCGGTCGACGCCTTCGCGATCTTCTGGATGCGGCAGGTCATCAGCGCCGTGCCCGACGAGCTGCTCGACGCGGCCCGCGTGGACGGCTGCGGCGAGTTCGGGATCTTCTGGCGCGTGGTGGTCCCGGTCATCCGCCCGGGACTGGCCGGGCTCGCCGTGCTGACCATCATGAACATCTACAACGACTTCGTCTGGCCGGTGGTCGCGGCGAGCTCCGACCGCATGGCCACCCTGCAGGTCGTGCTCTCCACGCTCGCGCAGAACATCACCGGCAACCGGATCGGCGCCGACTACGCCACGGTCACCGGCGAACTGCTCGCCGCGAGCTCCCTCGCCCTGATCCCTCTGCTGGTGCTCTTCATCGTGCTCCAGCGTCACTTCATCAACGGCATCCTCGCCGGCAGCGTGAAAGGCTGAACATGACACTCTCCCCGACCGATTCCCTCGTCACCGCTCCGCCGGCGACGACGGACCAGCCCCGCCCCGAGTACCCGAGGCCCGACCTCGACCGCTCGCAGCGCTGGCTGAACCTCAACGGCCGCTGGGACTTCGACGGCGCCGACGCCCCCGGCAGCATCGTCGTGCCGTTCGCGTGGGAGACCGCCGCGTCGGGCGTGCAGCGCACGTGGCTCGAGCGCGCCGTCTACCGTCGCAGCGTCACCGTGCCCGAGGACTGGACCGGCTCGCGCGTCGTGCTGAGTTTCGGCGCCGTGCACCACCACGCTGTCGTCCGCATCGACGGCAGCCTCGTCGGCGAGCACACCGGCGGCTACGAGTCGTTCGAGTTCGACGTCACCGCGTTCCTGGTGCCGGGCATCCCGTCGGAGCTCTCCGTGGAGGTCGACGCCCCCGCCGACAAGCGCGCCATCGCGCACGGCAAGCAGCGCTCCCTCCCGCGCGACGACTACGACGGCGTCTCGTTCACGCCGACCTCGGGCATCTGGCAGACGGTCTGGCTGGAGGCGCGCGGGCGCACCTACGCCCGTGCCGTCACCCTGCGGGGAGACAGCCTGACCGGCATCGACCTCGTCGTCGAGACCGCGGGCGACTCCGCGGCCGGCGCCGTCGTGCACGCCCGGGTGCTCGAGACGGGGGAGGCCGTCGAGCTGCACGCGGACGCCTCCGGCCACGCCGCCGGGCGGATCGTCCTGGCCGAGCCGCGGCTGTGGTCGCCCGCGCACCCCGAGCTGTACCGCGTCGAGGTGCGCGTCGGCGACGAGGGCCACGATGACGGCATCGACACCGTCGTCGCGACGACCGGCCTCCGCCGTATCGAGACGCGCGGCGAGCAGCTCTTCCTCAACGGGGAGCGCTTCTACATGCGCGGCGTGCTCGACCAGGGCTACTGGCCCGAGACGGGTCTGACCGCACCGGATGCCGCCGCCCTGATGCAGGACGTCGCGCTCGCCCGCGAGCTCGGCTACACCCTGGTGCGCAAGCACCTGAAGTTCGAGGAGCCGCTCTGGCTGCACGAGGCCGACCGCACCGGGATGCTCGTCTGGGCCGAGCCCGCGTGCCCCAGCCGGTTCTCCGAGGAGGCCGCTGCCGCGTTCGAGGCGCAGCTGCCCGCGATGGTCGAGCGCGACGGCAACCACCCGTCGATCGTGATCTGGGGGCTCTACAACGAGGAGTGGGGCCTGGACTGGGACATCCCGGGCAGCGCCTCCCGTGCCGCGGCCGCCGAGCGTGCCTACGACCTGCTGCGGGCGCTCGACGACACGCGCCCGATCGTTGAGAACTCGGGCTGGTCGCACGTGCGCTCCGACCTGGTCGACTGGCACTACTACGAGCCGGACATCGCCCGGTGGCGGGATGCCGTGGCCGCGATGGCCGACGGCTCGCAGGAGGCGTTCCCGGTGCGGCTCGGACCCGACTTCGTCGTCGACAAGTCCTTCTACGCGTCGGCGGACTTCCCGCGCACCGGGGTCCCCATCGTCAACAGCGAGTACGGCGAGGGCTTCACCAGCCTGGAGCGCGCCTGGCACCTCCGCTGGGAGACACAGGAGCTGCGCCGTCACGACCGCTTCGCCGGCTACGTGTACACCGAGTTCGCCGACGTCGAGCACGAGGCCGCGGGGCTCCTCACCACCGATCGTCGCGCGAAGGACTGGGGCGGCTGCATCCCGGCCGACGTCAACGCCGACACGGTGATCGTGCTCGACCTCGTCCCGCTCCGCGCCGGTGCGGACATCGAGCCGTCGGCCTCGCCGCTGGACCTCGTCGCGCACGTGTCGCACCACGGCGCCGACGCGCTGCGCACACAGCTGCACGCCGCCTGGCTGTCCGCCGGAGCGCCGGTGGACGGACCCTCGGCATCGTCCGCGCAGCTGCGGCCCGACGCGTCGAGCGCCGAGGTGGAGGTCGTCCCGTTCGAGCTCTCGGGGGAGCTGCGGCTCACCGTCCCGGCGCACCAGGGCACGGGCCGCCTCCTGCTCTGGCTGACCGATGCCGGGGGAGCGACGGTGGCCCGCGCGTTCCTCGACGCGGCGCCGGTCGAGGAGCCGAACCGGCGGGGAGCGCGCACCGCGGGGTGAGCAGATGGGGTGAGGCGGTGGGCCGTGCCGTCATGAACCGCAATCCCAGCGGGATCGGCGGCCCGGCCTCCGCTAGCGTCCGAAGCATGAGCGACTATTTCGACCGCGAAGCCGACAAGACGTACACCCGGGTCTACAAGAAGGAGACGCCGGACATCCTGAAGGCGTTCGTCGACTTCGACGAGGCCGTCTTCGCGTCCGAGGGCCGCGCCATCCCGCTGAAGTTCCGCGAGCTCATCGCGGTCGCGGTCGGGATCACGACGCAGTGCGTCTACTGCATCGACGCGCACTCGAAGCGCGCCGTCGCCGCGGGCGCGACCGAGCAGGATCTGGCGGAGGCTGCGTGGGTCGCGACCGCCATCCGCGCGGGTGGCGGCTTCGCCCACGGCCGCCTCGCCTTCAAGTTCGGCGAGGCGGAGCACTCGCACTGATCAGCGCGCGCCGAGCGGTGCGAAGAAGTTGACGAGGTTGCCGTCCGGGTCGGCGACCAGGAGCGAACGGTTGCCCCACGGCATGTCCGCGGGCGCCTCGACGACGCGCACGTCTCCGCGCTGGAGTGCGTCGAACGTCGCATCCACGTCGTCGACGCGGAAGTCGAGGCACACGGAGTGGTTCGCGCCGGCGCGCATCCCGCTGTCGCCCATCGCGGCTGTGGTCTGCGTGCTCGCGATGGCCAGCTTGCCGGACGGGGTGTCGAGCTCCGCGAAGAGCGGGTGGATGCGGTTCGCGGCCAGGCCGGTGACGCGCTCGTAGAACGCGACGAGGCCGTCGATGTCGTCGGTGAAGATGCGGGTGGCGGCGAGGTCCATAGGGTCGGAGTCCTTCTCATCGAGGGCCCCCGAGTCGGGACCCGCTCTCGACGCTAGGTGTGATTCCGGTCGGGAACCGTCCGCAATCCGGTCACGCCTTCTTCTGCAGGTTCTCCGCGATCGCCGCGAGCGAGCCGTCGAGCGCCTCCTGCATCCCCGGGAACTCCGAGGTGGTGTGGATGGTGAGCTCGACGCCGTCGTCGGTCAGCTTGAGCGACCCGTGGTAGTCGTGCGGGCCGGGAGCCGACCAGGTCACCTCGCGCGCGGCGCGGTCCACGTCGAACTCGGCCTCGGAGGTGACGGTCTCGTCGGTGCCGTCTTGGTCGGCGTCGACGTGGGCGGTGGTCTCCACCTTGCCGTCGGGAAGCTCGTGGGCCTCCGTCATGCGCGGGAAGTAGGCGGGCAGGTTCTCCGGGTCGGCGATGTAGTCGAAGTACTCGTCGGCGTCTCCGTCGAGCGAACGAATGGCGGTGTATGTGGGCATGCCGCGACGGTACGACCGGAACTCGCGTACCGGGAGGCGTTGACGTGGGGCGCTCGGGGGTGTCGCGGTGCGCGGAACGGCCCCCGCTCCAGAGAGCAGGGGCCGTTCCGGGAAGCGCCGGCGATCAGGTCAGTCGCGGACAGCCTGTGCGCGCGTGCGGCGGCGGATCAGCATCCCGGCCCCCGCGAGGAGCAGGGCCAGCGCTGCGATGATCGCCGACCCGCTCAGGTCGGACCCGGTGGAGGCGAGCGCGGAGGTGCCCGTGCCCCCGGCCGCCGCCACAGCGGTCACGTCGGTCGCGGCCGCGACGATCGTGAAGGGGGCCGAGGCGACCACGGTCCCGCCGATCGACGCCGTGATGGTGTGAGCGCCGGCGGCCACGTTCGGAACGGCGAACGTGAAGCTCAGCGTCCCGTCCGGCCCGGCCGTCGCAGTGCCGAGGAGGACCGGCGTCGAGTTGAACACGAAGCTGACCGCGGTGCCGGGCGCGAGGTGCGCAGCCGCGACGGTGATCCGGTCGCCGACCGTCCCGGAGCCGACGGAGAGCGTCAGCGCGGGGGCCGGGGTGTTCACCGGCGGCACACCCTGCTCGCCGAGCTTCAGGTCGCAGGAGATGCGGCCGCTGTAGAGCGCGTGCCCTTCGCCCGCCGAGCCGGTGCCGGTGCCGTAGACACCGTCGTCCGACCACACGACCTCCTTGGTGCCGTCGACGCAGGTCGAGCTCGGCGCCAGGGCGAAGCCCTCCAGGTTGTCGACGGGCAGACCGGCCGGCTTGCTGTAGGCGACCTCGGGGACGATGGCGCCGGTGGAGCTCACCTTGAGCACCGTCGAGACGACGCCGCAGGTGTTGTCGCACAGCGCCCAGATGCGCTGCGTGTCGGCGTCGAAGGCCACATCCATGACGTGTCCCATGCCGGTGTCGACGACGGACACGCGGTGGAAGGAACCGTCGGAGTTCAGCGCGTAGGCGTACAGCTTGCCGTCGTTCTCGAGCGCCGCGAAGTAGAGGCCGGTGCCGTGGGTCGGGTAGTCGGCCGGGCGGTAGGTCTTCCCGGTCGACTGGTCGACGAAACCGTTGGCCGTCAGGTAGCTGTCCGGCACGAAGGTGACGCCCTCGAACCCGAGGTTCGCCTCGGTCTTGTTGCCCGCGTGCAGCTCCGGGAACTCGGCCGTCAGGTTCCACTGCTGCGTCGCGACGAGCTGCGTGCCCGGCTGGGTCGGGTCGATGCGCAGGATGGAGTTGAGCGGGATGGTGTTGGCCGCGTTGTTGCGCTCGGTGGTGACGTAGAGCGCGCCGTCCGGGCCGACCGTCAGGCCCTCAGAGTCGGGCTGGTTGGTCGCGGTGTCGGTGCTGCCCGGGAAGAAGATCTGCTTGCCAGCGCCCCAGCCATTCGTGGTGTCGGCGACCCAGAGGCCGTCCTGCTTCACCATCCGGAAGACCCAGCTCTTGTTCTTGACGCTGTAGAGCACGTTCGCGTTCGTCGGGTCGAAGACGAGCCCGCTGACGTCGCGGCCCTCGGGGCCGGTCGTGGTCGTCCACGCGCACTGCTTGTCCGAGACGGTGACGTCGGCGCTGCCCGGCCACGCGGCCGGGGTGAGGGCGGTACCGGGGAGGGTTCCGGTGCCGGACGGAGCCTCCGGCTCGCAGTTCAGGGTCGGGGTGCCGCCGGTGCCGCCGTCGGCGGGGTTCGTCAGCGGGGTGGCGCACGCGCCGGCGTTGGAGACGCCGAAGCTCTTGTCCTTCACCGAGACGAACGCGCCGGTGCCGTCGGGGCAGCGCGCGAAGGCGCCTGCGCCGAAGTTGTTGCCCTCGTCCGTGCCGGCCTCGCCCGCGGTGTAGTCGACCGAGTCGACGAGCGTGCCCGCGGTGCCGTTCGCGCCGTCCGGGAGGTAGAGCTTGACGCTGTCGCCGCCGCTGCCGAGGCCCTTGGTGGAGGAGAAGTAGACGTGGCCGTGGGCCGGGACGACCGTCGTCGCGGTGCCGTCCGCCAGTTTGGCCGAGAACGTCGTCGCCGCGGTCGCTGCGCCGCTGTCGATCTGCAGCCAGCCCGCGATGCTCACGTCGGCGGAGCCGGTGTTCGCGAGCTCGATCGCGTCGCCGACCGGGGTGGCGCCGTTGTCGGACGACACCTCGTTGATGTGGATGTCCGCCCAGGCGGGAGTCGTGCCTCCGTCGGCCGGGGCGAACCGGCTCGTGCCCGGGGAGCCGATGTTGCCGGCCGTGGAGGTCCAGGAGCCTTCCGCGTCCCCGACCGTGGCGAGCTGCCACTGCGACGCGTCGTTCGCGCCCAGCGCCGCGTCGGTCTTCGGGATGCCGGCGACGCCCTGGGTGCGGGGGCCCTTCACGGTGCCGGTGCCCTGGTCGTTGTAGGTGAGGCGATCAACGAGGTTCGCGACCGGGTCGGACCCGTCGAAGACGTTGATCTCGTCGGCGCGACCGAGTCCGGTGGTGTTGTCCGCGAGGACCTTCACGTCGGCCCCGAGGCCCCACTCGCTGCGGAAGGCCGCATCCGACAGCTCGGTGACGACGGCGGACTGGCCTACCGCCAGTGTGCCGAGGCTGTCGAGCGGGACGGTGCCGGGCGTGCGGCTGTCGTCGTCGAACGACCAGCCGGCGAGGCTGACGGGGGCGGACCCGAGGTTGGTGATCTCGAAGAACTCGCCCGCACCGGTCAGCGGGTTGTACATCCACTCGGTGATGCGGACGGACGGGGTGTCGGCGGCGCTCGCCGCGGCGGGGATCGCGATGGCGAGGGCGCCGGCGACGGCGGTCGCGGCGAGGGCCGCGACGGCGCGGGAGAGGTGAGGTCTCATGAGACCGGACGCTATCGACGCGCGCGGTACGAAAGGCAAAGCACCGGTGAACGGAGAGAGAACGCCGTGATTCGCGAGACGTGACTTGTTGCGGGTGACGCGGAGGCTGCACCCGCAACAAGTCACGTCTCGCGGGAGGTTCTCCCCACGCCCGCAGGGCGATACCCTTCCGACGTGGCAGAGGGCGAGGCGGTTCGGCGCGAGCGCGGCGCGAGTGCGCGCCTCGCGGGCTGGCTGCGCCGCCACGACCCGGGCTTCAACGCCCTACGCCGAGCGGGGCGGGCGGCGATCGTGATGCCGCTGCTGTTCCTCCTGGGCGGGCAGGTGCTCGGGAGCCCGGACGTCGCGCTGTTCGGGGCGTTCGGCACGTTCGCGATGTTACTGTTCGTCGACTTCGGCGGTCCGCTGCGTGAGCGGGTGCAGGCGCAGGTGGCGCTCGCGGTGGTGGGCGCGGTGCTCGTGTGCCTCGGCACGCTCGCGTCGGACCCGGCCTGGTTGTCCGCCGTCGCGATGGCGGTCGTCGCGCTCGTCGTGCTGTTCGCCGGATCGGTGAGCTCGGTGACGGCGTCGGCCGGCACCTCCCTGCTGCTGGCGTTCATCCTCCCGGTCATGGTTCCCGGCACGATCGCGACCCTGGGCCCCCGGCTGCTCGGCTGGGGGATCGCCGCGGTCGTCAGCATCGTGGCGATCACGGTGCTCTGGCCCGCGCCGACGAGGGAGCCGTTGCGCGGCCCTGCCGCCGACGCCTGCCGCGCGCTCGCCGCCCGTCTGCGGGCCGAGACCGCCTACCTGCTCAGCGGCGCCGACCCGGACCTGCTGGCCGAGCGCGACCGCACGCGGGCGGTCGGCGACGACGCGGTCGCCTCGCTGCACGCGACGTTCCTGGCGACGCCGTACCGTCCGACCGGGCTCAGCACTCCGGCTCGGACCATCGTCCGGCTGGTGGACGAGCTCACCTGGCTGAACGCCGTCATCGCCCAGTTCGACCGGCTCGGCCGGCCTCCGTCGGGCGTGCCCGAGCCCATCCACGAGGCGGCCTGGACGGTGAAGAACGCCGCGGCCGACGTGCTCGACGAGAGCGCGATCGTGCTGGCGGAGCACGCGGGCGACCCGACCGCCCTGGAGGATGCGCTCGGGCGTCTCGCCCGCGCACGGGCACAGGTGGAGGCGGCGATGCTGACCCATCCGCCGGCGCGGCGCGACGCGGCCGCCTCGGAGGGAGCGGGCGGCGGAGCCGATGCCGGCGGCTGGATGATCACCGCCCTCGATCCCGGATTCCGGGCCCAGGAGCTGGCCTACGCGGTCGCCACCGTGGCGGGCAACATCTCCCTCACCGCCCGCGCGGAACGGCGGACCTGGTGGCAGCGGATGCTCGGCCGTCAGCCGGGCGACCTGCGCGGGCCGGTCGTCGCCGCGGCCGAGCGAGCCAGCGGGTTCTTCGGGTGGAACTCGGTCTGGCTGCGCAACAGCATCCGCGGCGCGATCGGACTCGGCCTCGCGGTGCTGCTGGCCAAGCTCACCGGCGTGGAGCACGCGTTCTGGGTGGTGCTCGGCACCCTCTCGGTGCTCCGCTCGAACGCGCTGAGCACCGGCCAGACCGCGCTGCGGGGCGTACTCGGGACGGTCGTCGGGGTCATCGTCGGGGCCGCCGCCCTGTTCGTGATCGGCGGCAACCCGATCGTGCTCTGGATCGTGCTGCCGGTCGCCATCCTGATCGCCGGGGTCGCTCCGGCGGCGATCTCGTTCGCGGCCGGTCAGGCGGCCTTCACGATCGTGATCGTGCTCCTCTTCAACATCATCGCGCCGACGGGGTGGACCGTCGGCCTCAGCCGCATCGAGGACGTCGCCCTCGGCTGCGCCGTGAGTCTGGTCGTCGGCGTGCTGTTCTGGCCGCGCGGCGCCTCCGCGTCCCTCCGTAGCGCCCTCGCCGACGCCTACCGCGAGGGGATGCGGTACCTGCGCGCGGTGGTCGACGCGGGAGTCGGGGAGGGGGCGCGTCGCGACGAGCGCGAGACGACCCGGACGCAGTCGCTGCGCGCGGCGGCGGCCTCCCGACGCCTCGACGACGCGTTCCGCACCTACCTCGCCGAGCGCGGCACCAAGCGCCGACCGCTCGCCGAGGTGTCGGCGTCCGTCACGGGGGTCGCCGGCGTGCGGCTCGCGGGCGACGCCATCCTGGAGCTCTGGGACGGGCAGGAGGTCGCCGGCGGCGGCACGGCGGAGGCGGGCCGGGTGCTCGACGCGTCGGTTGCGCGCCTCGAGCGCTGGTACGGCGAGCTCGCGACGCAGCTGGCCGCGCGGGAGCCCCTCCCGCAGCCGGCGCCGAAGGACCCGTCCGCGCCGGCGCGGCTCGCGGACGCCGTGGCCGACGACCTCGAGTCGGGTTCCGCCGACGCGATGGGCACCGCGGTGCGCGTCATCTGGACCGCGGACTACCTGGAGGTCGTCCGCCGCCTCCAGAGCGCGATCGTCCCTCCGGCGCGCGTGCTGCGCGACGACACTCCGCGCCGGGCGTCCGAACGGGCCTGACAGTGCCAGACTGTCGATGCACCCTCCCGCGTTTCGACAGCCCGTACAGTCGCCGGGCTCGTCGCCCCGCCTAGCATCGCCGTGACCTGATCGAGGAGTGATAGCCATGAGCAGCATCGAACGTGACGTCGTCATCATCGGCGCTGGTGCGTCCGGCCTGACGGCCGCGACCGACCTGAAGAAGGCGGGCCTGACCGTCGCCGTGCTGGAGGCGCGCGACCGCGTCGGCGGCCGGCTGTGGACGGACGACATCGACGGGGCGACCCTCGAGATCGGCGGGCAGTGGGTCTCGCCGGACCAGGACGCCCTCATCGACACGCTGGCCGAACTGGGGCTCGAGACCTACTCCCGCTACCGCGAGGGCATCAACGTCTACCTCGGCGAGGGGGGCGAGCGCCGCACCTTCGAGGGCGAGATCTTCCCGGTCGCGCCGACCACCGAGCGCGAGATCGTGAGCCTCATCGACCGGCTCGACGCGCTCGTCGCCGAGATCGACCCGGACCGGCCGTGGGACCACCCGCAGGCCAAGGAGCTCGACGAGATCTCGTTCCGCCGCTGGCTGGAGACGCAGACCGAGGACGAGGAGGCGCGGCGCAACATCGGCATGTTCATCGCCGGCGCCATGCTCACCAAGCCCGCCCACGCGTTCTCCGCGCTGCAGGCGCTGCTGATGGCCGCGAGCGCGGGCAGCTTCTCGCACCTCGTCGACGCCGACTTCATTCTGGACAAGCGCGTCAAGGGCGGCCTGCAGCAGGTGCCGCTGCTGCTCGCCGAGCGCCTCGGCGACGACGTCTTCCTGAACGCTCCCGTGCGCACGCTGCGCTGGAGCGACGAGGGCGTCACCGCGATCGCCGACGGAGTGGAGGTGCGCGCCCGTCGCGTCATCCTGGCCGTCCCGCCCGTGCTGATCAGCCGCATCTCCTACGAGCCGCCGCTCCCGCGCCGCCAGCAGCAGATGCACCAGCACCTGTCGATGGGCTTCGTCATCAAGGTGCACGCCGTCTACGAGACCCCGTTCTGGCGCGAGGACGGCCTCTCCGGCACCGCCTTCAGCCCGTACGAGCTCGTGCACGAGGCGTACGACAACAGCTACCACGGCGACCCGCGCGGCACGCTCGTCGGCTTCGTCTCGGACGAGGCCGCGGACGACGTGTTCCGCCAGCCGCCCGAGGAGCGCAAGGCGCGCATCCTCGAGTCCCTGTCGCACTACTACGGCGAGAAGGCCCTGAGCCCGGTCGTCTACTACGAGAGCGACTGGGGCAGCGAGGAGTGGACGCGCGGCGCCTACGCCGCCAGCTTCGACATGGGCGGCCTGGCCCGCTACGGCTCCGACCTGCGTGCGCCCGTCGGCCCGGTGCACTTCTCGTGCAGCGACATGGCCGGTCGCGGCTACCAGCACGTGGACGGTGCGATCCGCGTCGGGCACGAGACGGCGGACGCGATCATCGCGTCGCTCGCCCCTGCAGGAACCGCTTCGGCCTCCTGATCCCAGACGGCGTGCGGCCAGTCGTGGATGGCCGCACGCACCTTCTCCGTGCGGAGAGACGAACGGGCCGGCTCGGTGAGCCGGCCCGTTCCGTCGTCCCGGGAGGTGGCGGTCGGGGCCCGCGGTCACGGCGCGCGGATCATCCGGTGGGATGACCCCCTCGCGTCTCCCGGCCGACGTGCGCGCCTCCTCCCGGAACCTACGGTGGGCCCATCACCCCGTACTGGAGGAGCCCACCCGTGCCCTGGATCGACATCTCCGTCTCCGCCCTGCTGCTCGCCGCCCTGGTCGTGGGCGTCGCCACCCGCCGGCGCCGCGCCGTCGCTGTCATCGTCGTCGGATCGGCGACCGTACTGCTGCTCATGATCGCGGTCGTGCTGGAGGGTGCGCGGCCGCAGCTGATCGCCGAAGCCGTGGCGGCCGTCGTTGTGGCGGTCGTCGTGCTGTGGGCGCGCTCCGGGAGGGCGCCCCGGCTCGCCGTCGCGGGCGCGACTCTCGGAGCGCTCGGCGTGGTCGGGATCGCCGGCGCCGCGTGGGCGCTCCCGCCGATGTCGGTGCCGACGCCGAGCGGACCGCACGCCGTGGGCGTCGCCACCCACGTGTGGACGGATCCCACCCGGGATGCGCACGGCGGGAGCACCCCCGGGCAGGTGCGCTCCCTCCCAGTCACTGTCTGGTACCCGGCCGCACGGCCAGGCCCGGGCTCGGCGTACCTCCCGAACGCTGCGTCCGCGGCCGCGCTCACCGGCTCGTTGGCGCAGCAGTACGGGATGCCGCCACTCCTCTTCGACAGCCTGACCCGCGCGCGGAGCGCGGCGACGGAGGAGGCGTCGCCCGCGGGCGGCTCCTTCCCCGTCGTCATCGCCTCGCCGGGCCTCAACAGCACCCGCTGGTTCTTCACCTCCTGGGCGGAGGAGCTCGCGAGCAACGGCATCGTCGTGATCGCGCTCGACCATCCGTACGACGCCGCGGCGACCGAGCTCGCCGACGGTTCCATCGCCCACGACGACCTGCGGACCACGGGGGACGACGCGGCCGACCAGGCTCTCGCCGATCAGTGGGCGGGAATCCGGGCTGCCGACATCCGTGCCGTGATCGACACGCTGGAAGGGCCGGCCTCCGATGCCCCCGAGCTTGCGGCTGCCGACCGGACGAGGATCATCGCCGCCGGGCACTCCGCGGGCGGCGCGGCGGCGATCGAAGCCGCCCGGCTGGACCGTCGCATCACGGGCGTCGTCGACATCGACGGGATGCCGCGCTCGCCCGCGGACACCCGGCTCGCCCAGCCGCTGCTCGCCGTCGTGGCGGGGGACATGCCAGCGAACCCGGATTACGACCAGGCCCTGAGCAGCCTCCTCGCGGACCGCAACGGCGCCCGGGTCACGCTCGACGGAGTCGCCCACCTCGGCATGATCGACGCCGGACGGCTGATCGGGCCGGTGCCGGGGCTCACCGGTGCGAACGGTCCACAGGGCGCGCGCCTCGCGGCGGAGGCGACGCTCCTGCTCGTGAGGGCTGTCGACACCGGCACACCGATCGACACCCGGGCTCTCGGTGAGCTGGGTGCCGTCGGTGAGTAGCGGCGCGGGCTACGCCGCGGGGTCCACGGCCGCTTCGTCCGTGGCCGCGGCGCGCTCCGTGGAGTCGTCCTCGGCATCGCCCGCACGACGCGAGCGGATGATCCCGAACACGACGAACGCGGCGGCGACCGCGGTCAGGACCAGCCCGCCGAGGGTGGCGGCTCCCTGGAACTCCGCAGCCTGCTGGGCGGTCCAGCCGGAGGCGGCGATGCTCCCGGTGAACACGGCCGCCAGGATCGTGCCGGCGACCGCGATGCCGACGCCGTTCGCGACCTCGGTCGTGGTGTCGGCGAGTGCCGCGCCGATCGTGGTGCGGTTCTTCGGCAGGCCGCTCAGGACGGTGACCGCTGCGACGACGCCGACCACGCGGAGCCCCGCGGCGACGAGCGCGAGGGCGATCGCGACGAAGACGTAGCCGAGGCTGTTGAAGACCGCGTAGACGGCGAGGCCGGCGACGACGGCTGCGGCGCTCAGCCACGCCGCGCGCCGGATGCCGACGCGCTGCACGAACGGGTTCACGAACGGGCCGAGCGCCAGGAGCACGACGACCTGCGGCAGCATCCCGAGCGCGGCCAGCGCCGGAGGCCATCCCCACGCGAGCTGGAGCTGGAGGGTCACCAGGTAGCTCAGGCCCGCCGTGGCGAGACCGGCGCCCGCCTTGAACGCGAGACCGCTGGAGACGAGCGGGCGAGCGAGGAGGCCGAGATCGAGGAGGGGATGCCGCGCCGAGCGCTCCCGGAGGACGAATCCGACGGCCGCGAGGATCGCCGCCGCCGTCATGGCCCACGGCATCCACGATCCCGCGCCGTCGTCGACGAACATCGTCGGCGCGACCAGGGCGAAGACGATGGTCGCGGTGGCCAGCAGTGCGCCGGGGATATCGAGCGGATCGCGGTGCAGTTCGGTCGGGTCGTCCGCGGCGATGCCGGCCCGGATGCCGACGAGCGCGAGCAGGGCGATCGGCACGTTGACCAGCAGCAGCACCTGCCAGGGCGCGACGGCCAGCACGAGACCTCCGACCGTCGGCCCGATGGCGAGCCCGACCAGCCCGACCGTCGAGATGAGGGTGATCGCGCGGACGCGCAGGCTCTCCTCGTCGAACAGCCGGAAGGCGAGTGCCATCGATCCGGGCGTGGTCATCGCGGCGGCGATGCCCATCACGGCGCGGACGGCGATCAGCTGCTCGGCCGTCGTGACGAAGGCGGTCGCCAGGCTCGCGAGGGCGAGCAGCACCAGGCCGATGAGCATCACCCGGCGGCGGCCGAACCGGTCCGCGATCGCGCCGAACAGGAGCATCAGACCGCCGAAGACCACGGAGTAGGCGCCGGTCACCCACTGGAGGGCGGTCGTCGAGGAGTGCAGCTCGCGGCCGATGGTGGGGAGCGCGACGTTCAGGATGGAGTTGTCGAGCATCTCGAAGAGGAAGACGGCGGAGAGCCCGGCGAGGGCCATCCAGGAGCCGCGAAGAGTACGAGGCGAACGCTGTTCGTTAATCACAAACACTGTTCTACTCTCCGAACACCGTTCGAGTCAAGCTAGGATGGAGGAATGGCCTCCCCTCAGCAGCGTCGTGCGGCCCGGCACGCGACCAGCGACACCCCCAACGCCGCCCGCAAGGCGCCGATCACGGTGGAGCGGATCACCGATGCCGCGCTCGAGATCGTCGCGGCGCAGGGCTACGAGGCGCTGACCATGCGCAGTGTCGCCTCGCGTCTCGAGACCGGCCCGGCCTCGCTGTACGCGCACGTCGTCAACAAGGCCGATCTCGACGAGCTCGTCATCGGGCGCCTCTGCAGCCGGATCGATCTCCCGGAGCCCGAGCCGTCGGCCTGGCGCGAGCAGATCGCCGACGTCTGCGCGCAGCTCCGCGACCAGTACCTCGCCTACCCCGGCATCTCCCGCGCAGCCCTGGCGATGGATGTCACCGACCTCGACGTGCTGCGCGTCAACGAGGGGATGCTCGCCATCCTGGTCGCGGGCGGCATCGCCCCGCAGACGGCGACGTGGACCATCGACGCCCTGTTCCTCTACGTCGGCGCCTACGCCATGGACCTCGCGGTCGCCGGTACAGGATCCGGCACCGTGGACCGCCGCCTCGACGCCGACGACCGCAGCGATCTGATCGCCCGCTTCACGGCGCTCCCCGAGGACCGCTTCCCGAACATCCGCCGCTACGCGACCGAGCTCACCGCGGGCACCGAGCACGAGCGCTTCGACTTCACCCTCGGCCTCATCCTGGGCAACCTCGGCGGGGCTGCCTGACTTCATGAAATCGCATTTATAGGGTGCGAGCACTGCGGTAAACAATCGCATGATATGAGACTCTGAATTTCACACATCGACAATGTTGTCGCTGTGTGAAAGGAATGAAGCAATGAAAACGTCCCTCACGCGGGCGGGCTCGCCGCTCGCTACCCTCTTTGCTGCTGCTGTCCTCGTGGTCTCGTCGGCGGTCCCTGCCCAGGCAAGCGGAGGACCCGATCTCGACGGCATCCGGGCCCGTTTGGCCGACGCTGGGGTTGACACGCAAACGCAGGACCGCTTGATGGCCAAGCTTCTAGCAGGCGAGGACTGGGACTCGGTCACGGGTGCGGAACCAGTCTCTGAAAGGACCGAGATCGTTGGCGACCAGGAGGTCACCACCAGAATCTACGCCGACGGATCCCCCGCGATCTCGTCGATCGAGGTGCCGCAGGTCATCGGCTCCTCGGGGGCACCTCGATCGGTCTCCGGGTGTCGAGAGGGCGCCGGGGCTGGCAACTTCCCCTTCTACGACTGTCGGGTCCAGACGAACACGGCGCTGTACTCGATCACGTTTCTCTCCGATGGTCGCAGGAGTTCGATCGGACAAGCGCAGGTGACCAACTACCGTCAGATCGGCTATTGGACCGGGGCGGCAACCGTGAATTCAACGAGATTCAATCTGGTCCGACGAGATCAGAGTGGCACCTCGCCCGCCCACGTGCAGGGAAGTCTTTACGTGACCTTCCTGTTGGGCAGTGGTTCCGGCGTTTACAGCCTCTCGTTCTACGTTCGTGACACCTCGCGCTGGGACTCGACTCCGTGATGGACGTCGTTCACGCCGCCATTATCGTGGGGATCGTCGGCGCCATCGCCGCGGTCGTCGCAGCGATCGTCGTCGGTCTCGTACTTCTCGCTCGCCGAGGTGTACCGGCAGCGACGCGCTCGCCGCGTCCGCCGCGGGACGAGACCCCGCGGCCCTGAACTCCGCCTAGCCCAGCGCCCGGATCGTCCACGACGCGCTCGACGACTCGCCGGGCTGCAGCACGATGAGGTCGGTGCGCGAGTTGAACGCGTCGGGCGGGCAGGTCATCGGCTCGACGGCGAGGCCCAGGCGGTTCAGGGCGGGGTCGGGCTGGTCGGCGGTGTGGATCTGGACCCACGGGCACGCGTCGTCCCAGACCATCTCGACCCCGGAGCCGTCGGCGGTGCGGAGGGCGACCGTCGCGATGCCGTCCGCATCCCGGGTCAGGCCGGTGAAGGCGTGGTCGATGAAGGTGTCGCCGATGGTGCGCGGGGTGCGGAAGTCGAAGACGCCGTCGCCCTCGGTCTCGACGCTCGTCAGGTCGAAGGGGATGAGGCGCTCCTCGTCGACCGGCAGCACCGCGGCGGCGGGGAGGGAGAGCGTCCAGTCGTCCACGCGGCCCTCACCGGCGACGAGGTACGGGTGCGGGCCGGTGCCCCACGGCGCCGCCGTCGGACCGGTGTTAGTGGCGGTGACGACGGTCCGGAGACCGCCCTCGCCGAGGCTGAAGGTGACCGAGACCTCCACGCGGTGCGGGTAGCCGGCCTGCGCCTCGATGGTGGCGGCGAAGGTCACGCTGTCGCTGGAGCGGTCCACGGGGGCGAAGTCGAGCCACGCGGCGAGGCCGTGCAAGGCGTGGCCGCGGTCCGGCTCGGTGAGGGGGAGCTGCTGCTCGACGCCCTCGAAGGTGTACCGGCCGTCGACCACCCGGTTCGGCCACGGGGCGAGCGTGGCGCCGCGGAACGCCGGGCGCACCTCGTCCGCCTCGAACGGCACGACGAGCGCGCGCCCCTTGTGCTCGAGGGTGCGCAGCGAAGCGCCGACGGAGGCGATGGTGGCGTGGTAATCGCCGGCGCTCAGGCCGAAGTGGGTGCCGGAGATCGGAGTGGTCATCCGCCCATTGTGGCGTTCGCACCCGATCGGGCACAAAACCGATGGCCTCCCACGCCCCGCCTCCCGCAGCGCAACGTGCCCGAAACGTGCGGAAACGTGGGGGTAACGACGCGGCGCTAGCGTCAGCCCATGGGAGATCTGTTCGGCGGGTACGGGGCGCAGACGGCGCGGCGCCGGCGCGGCCGGGCGGCACCGTTCGACGAGATGTTCGGGGATGCGCGTCGCGCCCACACCTCCGAGACGCGTCCCGCCTACCGGGAGCTGTTCGCCGCGCTCGCGGCGTTGACCCAGGACGAGTTGCGCGGCCGCACCGACGCCCTGGCCAGCTCGTACCTGGCGCAAGGGGTGACGTTCGACTTCGCGGGGGAGGAGCGCCCCTTCCCGCTCGACGCCGTGCCGCGCGTGATCGAGCAGCCCGAGTGGGCGCACATCGAGGCGGGCGTCGGCCAGCGGGTGCGCGCGCTGGAGGCGTTCCTGAGCGACGTCTACGGCGCCCAGAACGCGGTGCGCGACGGTGTCATCCCGGCCGGGCTGATCACGTCCTCGGCGCATTTCCACCGCGCGGCCGCGGGCGTCGAGAGCGCGAACGGGGTGCGCATCCAGGTCTCCGGCATCGACCTCATCCGCGACGAGCTCGGCGACTGGCGGGTGCTCGAGGACAACGTGCGCGTGCCGAGCGGGGTCAGTTACGTCATCTCCAACCGCCGCGTCATGGCGCAGACCCTGCCGGAGCTGTTCACCTCGATGCGGGTGCGGCCGGTCGGCGACTACCCGTACCGGCTGCTGCAGGCGCTCAAGGCGAGCGCGCCGGGCGGGATGGAGAACCCGAACGTCGTCGTGCTGACCCCCGGCGTCTACAACTCGGCCTACTTCGAGCACACCCTCCTGGCCCGCCTGATGGGCGTCGAGCTGGTGGAGGGGCGCGACCTGTTCTGCTCCGCGGGCAAGGTGTGGATGCGGACGACCAGCGGACCCCAACGCGTCGACGTGATCTACCGGCGCATCGACGACGACTTCATCGACCCGCTGCAGTTCCGCGTGGACTCGGTGCTCGGCACTCCCGGCCTCATGCTCGCCGCCCGGCTCGGCAACGTGACCATCGCGAACGCGGTCGGCAACGGCGTCGCCGACGACAAGCTGGTCTACACGTACGTGCCCGAGCTGATCCGCTACTACCTGGCCGAGGAGCCGATCCTCCCGAACGTCGACACCTGGCGTCTGGAGGAGCCGGATGCGCTCGCCGAGGTGCTCGAGCGGCTGGACGAGCTGGTGATCAAGCCCGTCGACGGCTCCGGCGGCAAGGGACTTGTGATCGGGCCGGACGCCTCCCGCCGCGAGCTCGCCGACCTGCGCGCCCGGCTGATCGCCGACCCGCGCGGCTGGATCGCGCAGCCCGTGGTGCAGCTGTCGACCATCCCGACGCTGGTGGAGGACGGGATGCGGCCCCGCCACGTCGACCTGCGGCCGTTCGCGGTCAACGACGGGCGCGACGTCTGGGTGCTCCCCGGCGGCCTCACCCGAGTGGCGCTCGCCGAAGGGCAGCTCGTCGTCAACAGCAGTCAGGGCGGCGGTTCGAAGGACACCTGGGTGGTCGGCACGGCGGGCAGCGCCGTCGAGACGGAGGGCGGTCGCGAGCTCCGGGCGGTCGCCGGCCTCGTCGAGGACCAGGCGGCGGCCCTCCCGCTGCTGCCTGCACCGCACGCGCCCGACCACTCGGAGGAGGACGCGCCCCGCGCCGACCAGCAGCAACAGCAGCAACAACAACAACAGCAGGCACGCGCCGACCGGGAGGAGGGGACCGCATGCTGAGCCGCATCGCCTCCTCGCTCTTCTGGATCGGCCGCTACATCGAGCGCAGCGACGGCACGGCGCGCATCCTGGACGTGCACCTCCAGCTGCTCCTCGAGGATCCGTGGATCGACGAGGACACCGCCTGCCGGTCCCTGCTCGGCGTGATGGGGAGCGACGCGCCCGACGGGGCCCTCGTCCGGGAGGACGTGCTGCGCATCCTCGCCGTCGACCGCGGCGCTCCCGCCTCCATCGTCTACTCGCTCGGCGCCGCCCGGGAGAACGCCCGCCGTGCCCGCGAGATCGTCTCGACCGAGCTCTGGGAGTGCCTCAACACGACCGCCGCGCGGATGCCGCGCCGGGTCACGAGCGACAAGGTGCACGAGTTCTTCACGTGGGTCCGCGACCGCACGGCGCTCGCCGTGGGGATCATGGAGTCCGGGGCCAGCCGGGACGAGGCGTGGCACTTCTTCACGCTGGGCCGCAGCCTCGAGCGGGCCGACATGACCGCGCGGCTGCTCGCGACCCGCTCGCTCACCGAGGCCAGCGGGCCGAGCTGGACCACCATCCTGCGCTCGTGCGGCGCCTACGAGGCCTACTTGCGGACCTACCGCGGTGTGCCCTCCGCCCGCAACGCCGCCGAGTTCCTCCTGCACGACCGGTTGTTCCCGCGGTCGATCCTCTACTCGATCGCCGGCGCGGTCGACAGCCTGCGCGACATCGAGCCGCGCACGGAGCGCGCCGGGGTGTCCGACCGGGCGGTGCGGCTGCTCGGGCAGGTGCAGAGCGAACTGGAGTTCCGGCCGGTCGCCGACGTGATCGACGACCTCCCCGCGTACATGTCCGCGATCCAGGATGCGACGAGCGCGGCCACCGCGGCCGTCACGCAGCGCTACTTCCCGGAGCATGCGGCGCCGAGCTGGATCGGGGAGAGGGTATGAAGCGGCTGCGGGTCACGCACTCCACGGGCTACCGCTACGACGGCGAGGTCACCGCGTCGTACAACGAGGCGCGCATGCTGCCGCTCTCGGGGGAGCGCCAGCTGGTGCTGCACGCCTCCCTCGACGTGCAGCCGGTCTCGTCGCACCACCAGTACACGGACTATTGGGGCACGCGCGTGCTCGCCTTCGATGTGCTCGACCCGCACCGCGAGCTGACCATCACGGCGAGCAGCCTG
Source organism: Leifsonia naganoensis (assembly GCF_013410615.1). Taxonomy (NCBI): domain Bacteria; kingdom Bacillati; phylum Actinomycetota; class Actinomycetes; order Micrococcales; family Microbacteriaceae; genus Leifsonia; species Leifsonia naganoensis. Next base: position 1,078,174 of record NZ_JACCHJ010000001.1, on the reverse strand, counting down.
GTGGAGGTGCTGGAGGCTCCCCATCCCCTCGCCGGCCTCGGCTGGGACGAGTTGCAGGAGGCTGTCCAGCGCTCGGGAGAGTGCGTGCAGCAGCTGCGGCAGACGGAGCTGACGGCGCCGCCCGCGTCGCTCGCCGAGCTGGCGGCCGAGGCGGCGGCGACGGCAGCGTCCGACGGCGCCGACGACCCCTGCTCCACCGCGCGCGCGATCGTCGCGGCGGTCGGCGACGGGATGGAGTACGTCAGCGGCGTCACCGGCGTGCGCACCACGGCCGCGGAGGCGTGGGAGTCGCGCAGCGGGGTGTGCCAGGACATCGCCCACGTCGCCATCGGGGCGCTGCGCTCGGCGGGCATCCCGGCCCGCTACGTCTCTGGCTACCTGCACCCGAAGGCGGACGCCGCGATCGGCGAGACCGTGACCGGGGAGTCGCACGCGTGGGTCGAGTGGTTCTGCGGCTTCTGGCACGGCTACGACCCCACGAACGGCATCGACATCGGCGACCGCCACGTGCGCGTCGGCCACGGCCGCGACTACACGGACGTCACCCCCCTGCGCGGCGTCTTCGCGGGCGGCGGCGGCTCCGAACTGTTCGTCTCGGTCTCGATCACGCGCGAGGCCTGACCCCGACCCCGAAGTTCACGAAGTGGCGCCTATTTCGGGTGGAATGAGCGCCACATCGTGAACTTCGACGGCGCGGGATGGGCGGCGCGGGAGGCGCGCTCAGGCGGTCGCGCGGAGCGCGGCATAGAGGTCGGCGCGGGCCGCGAAGCCGCTGAGGTCGCGGCCGAGCAGACGCTCCGCCTCGGCGACGCGGGCCCGCAGGGTGTGGCGGTGGATGCCGAGACGGCGGGCGGCGATGTCGTAGACCCCGTCGCTGTCGAGCCAGGTGCGCAGCAGGTCGGTCAGGGCGGGGTCGGCCGCGGTCAGCGGCGCGAGTGCGGTCTGCGCGACGGCGCGCGCGTCTGGCGTCTGCAGCAGGGCGAGCATCCCGGCCGCGGCGACGTCGTCGAACGACGGGACCGGAGCCTTCGGGGTCGCCCGCTGCCGCGCCACCTCGGCCTGGGCCAGGGCGGTCGGGAGGTCGGCGAGAGCGCTCGGTGCCGAGGTGCCGCCGCGGAGGTCGAACCGGGAGGCGGCCGCAAGCCCGGTCGCGGTCGCGGAGGGATCCCCCGCGTCCGACTCCACCAGCACCAGCTCCTGCCCGTCGCGGGCGAAGAACCCGTCGGAGTGCGACTCCAGCCAGTCCGCGGCCGCCGTCAGGGCGGTCCCGGCCAGCACGGTCACGCGCACCGGCGCCTCCGGCAGCGGGCCCAGCACCGGCTCCGCGACCGACTCCGCCAGCGCTCGTTCGCCCGCGATCAGCGCCCGCCAGACGGAGGTGCGGAGGCGCGCGCGGGCGGCGTCGGTGGCCCGGCTCTGCTCGAGCGCGAGGCCGGCCAGCGCCACGACCCCGGTGACCACCTGCTGGGCGGCCGGGTCGAGCCCCTCGGAGCCGATCGCGAGCACGCCGCGCAGGCGTCCGGCGGCCCCGAGCGTCTGCAGCGCGAATGCGCCGGCCTCGGTGACGACCGAGCCGGCCGCGCGACGTCGACTGCGCAGCAACGGGTCCGCCGCCGCGACCAGCGCCTCCCGCGACGCCGCGGAGACCGCACCGGAGGGGGAGACGCGGTCGAGCGCGCCGTCCGCCCCGATCAGCGCGACGGGGCGCTCGATCTGCCGGGCGAGCTCGGTGAGCACCGCGGCGAGCGGGTCGGGCCGCAGCGCTGCGAGCGAGATGGCGCGGGAGGCGCGGAGCGCCCAGGTGCTGCGGGCGTACGCGTCGGCGGCGACGCGGTCGGCGATGAACCGCGCGATCGCGATGAACGGTGTGCGGTACGGCACCTCGAACAGCGGGAGGCCGTGCCGCGTGCACGCCTCGAGCAGGGCATCCGGCGTCCCGGCTCGTACGACCTCCGTGCCGAAGCCGAGGGCCGCCACCCCGTGCTCGGCCAGCCGGGCGACGTAGTCGTCGATCTCGTCGGGCGCCTTCGTGATGAGGAGGACCTGCCCCGGGGAGAGGAAGGGCGTCGGGTCGGGCAGCTCGGAGCTGTGCGCCCACGGCACGAGGGTCTCGGGATCGCCGACGCCGGGCGCGGTGAGCAGCGTGAGGTCCAGCTCGGGGCGGGCGAGGAGCTGAGCGAGGGTGGCGGGCATCGGTGCCTTCCGATCTGACAGGGTGTCGAATCCGACTCAACGAATTGTACGGGGTGTCCAGGACAGCGGCGCGCCAGGCTCCTTACGATGCCGCCATGACCATCACCGACCCCGCCATCAGCACACCCGTCGGCGGACCTACGCTCCCGCAGGAGCGCCGGCTCGTCACCCCGATCCCCGGCCCCGAGTCGCGCAAGCGCTCCGAGCGCAAGTCGCGCGCCGTCGCCGCCGGTGTCGGTGCCACCATCCCCGTCTACACCGTCGCCGCGGGCGGAGGGGTCATCGTCGACGTCGACGGCAACTCCCTCATCGACCTCGGCTCCGGCATCGCCGTGACCGGCGTCGGCAACTCGGCCCCGCGCGTGGTCGAGGCCGTCACCGCGCAGGTCGCCGCGTTCACGCACACCTGCTTCACGGTCGCCCCGTACGACTCCTACGTCGACGTCGCCGAGGCGCTCAACCGCCTCACCCCCGGCGACCACGAGAAGCGCAGCGCCCTCTTCAACTCCGGCGCGGAGGCGGTGGAGAACGCGGTCAAGATCGCGCGCCACTACACCGGCAAGCAGGCCGTCGTCGCGTTCGACCACGCCTACCACGGCCGTACCAACCTCACGATGGGCCTGACGGCGAAGAACCAGCCCTACAAGAACGGCTTCGGCCCGTTCGCCCCCGAGATCTACCGGGCGCCGCTCAGCTACCCCCTGCGCGACGGCGGCCTCTCCGGCGCCGAGGCCGCGAAGCGCGCCATCACGATGATCGAGAAGCAGATCGGCGCGAGCAACCTCGCCGCGATCATCATCGAGCCGATCCAGGGCGAGGGCGGCTTCATCGTCCCGGCCGACGGCTTCCTCCCGGCCCTGCAGGCGTGGGCGAGCGCCAACGGCGTCGTCTTCATCGCGGACGAGGTGCAGACCGGCTTCGCCCGCACCGGCACCATGTTCGCCTCCGAGCAGTTCGGCCTCGTGCCCGACCTCATCGTCACCGCCAAGGGCATCGCCGGCGGCCTGCCCCTCTCGGCCGTCACCGGTCGCGCCGAGATCATGGACGCGCCGCACGTCGGCGGCCTCGGCGGCACCTACGGCGGCAACCCGCTCGCCTGTGTCGCCGCCCTCGCCGCGATCGAGACCTACGAGCAGGACGGCCTGGTCGAGCGCGCGCGCCAGATCGGCGACATCCTCTTCGAGAAGCTCGGCGCCCTCCGCGACGCCGACCCGCGTGTCGCCGAGGTGCGCGGCCGCGGTGCGATGGTCGCCATCGAGCTCGTCGACCCCGAGACCGGGGAGCCGGACGCCGCGCTGACCTCGAAGGTCGCCGCCGCCGCCCACGCGGCCGGCGTCGTGCTGCTCACCTGCGGCACCTACGGCAACGTGATCCGCTTCCTGCCGCCGCTCAGCATCCCGGACCACCTCCTCATCGAGGGACTGGACGTCGTCGCGGAGGCGGTGGCCAACGCATGAGCGCCGTCGACACCGCCACCGACCTGACCGCGACCGAGAGCGAGCTGCTCGCCCGCGTTCCCGACGGCCTGTTCATCGCGGGCCGCTGGGAGGCCGGAGCCCAGGACCCGATTCAGGTCCAGGACCCGGCCACCGGCCGCGTGATCAAGCGCATCGCCAACGCGCGCCCGGAGGACGGCATCCGTGCTCTGGACGCGGCCGCCGAGGCGGCGGAGGCGTGGGCGGCGACCCCGCCCCGCACCCGCGCCGAGATCCTCCGCCGTGCGTTCGACCTGCTGCAGGAGCGCCGCGACGACTTCGCGCTGCTGATGACCCTCGAGATGGGCAAGCCGCTCGCCGAGGCCAACGGCGAGGTCACCTACGGCGGCGAGTTCCTCCGCTGGTTCTCCGAGGAGGCCGTGCGCATCGCCGGCCGCTACGGCTCGAACCCCGAGGGCACCGGCACCATGGTCGTGTCCCAGCGCCCCGTCGGCCCGTGCTTCTTCATCACGCCGTGGAACTTCCCGCTCGCGATGGCGACCCGCAAGATCGCGCCCGCCCTGGCCGCCGGCTGCACGGTCGTCATCAAGCCGGCCGAGCTGACCCCGCTCACCACGCTGTTCTTCGCCCAGCTGCTCGCCGACGCGGGCGTGCCCGCCGGTGTCGTCAACGTCATCCCGACGTCGACCTCCGGTGCCGTCTCGGCCCCGATCATCGCCGACCCGCGTCTGCGCAAGCTCTCGTTCACCGGCTCCACGCCGGTCGGCCGCGCGCTGCTCGCGCAGGCGGGCCAGAACGTGCTCCGCACCTCGATGGAGCTCGGCGGCAACGCCCCGTTCGTCGTCTTCGAGGACGCCGACCTCGGCAAGGCGGTCGAGGGCGCGATGCTCGCGAAGTTCCGCAACATGGGACAGGCCTGCACCGCGGCCAACCGGTTCATCGTGCACGAGTCGATCGCGGAGGAGTTCGCGGCCCGCGTCACCGAGCGCGTGAACGCGCTGCGCGTCGGCCGCGGCACCGACGAGGGCGTCACCCTCGGTCCGCTGATCGACGACCGCGCGGTCGCCTCGATGGCGGCCCTGGTCGACGACGCCGTCTCGCGCGGCGCCCGCGTGCTCACCGGCGGCGCGGCCCCCGAGAGCGACGGCTTCTTCTTCGAGCCGACCGTCATCACCGACATCCAGCCCGGCAGCGAGATCCTCCGCGAGGAGATCTTCGGGCCGATCCTGGCGATCTCGACCTTCTCCACCGAGGAGGAGGCCGTGGCTCGCGCCAACGAGACCGAGTACGGACTCGTCGGCTACGTCTTCACGCAGGACCTCGCCCGCGGCCAGCGCCTGATCGACAGCGTCGACACCGGCATGATGGGGCTCAACACCGGCCTCGTCTCCAACGCCGCCGCGCCGTTCGGTGGCGTGAAGCAGTCGGGTCTCGGCCGCGAGGGCGGGCTCGAGGGCATCCACGAGTACCTGAGCACGAAGTACACGCTCATCCCGGCGAGCTGACATGACCACCACGACTCCACCGCGCATCCTCGTCGGCTACACGGCGACGCCGTCCGGCGAGGACGCCCTCGCCGCCGCGGCGGCGTTCGCCGGCTCGATCGGTGCGCGGCTGGATGTCGTGGTGGTGCTCCCGATGAACTCGCGGCCGTCGATCGTCCCGAACGATCCCGGCTACGACGCGCTCCTGCGCGAAACCGCGGAGGGCTGGCTCGCCGACGCCCGCTCCCGCATCCCGGACCAGGTGCCGTCGCGCGAGAGGGTCGTCTACGGCGACTCCCTCGCCGGCGGGCTCCTCACAGCCGCCGAGGCAGGCCGTGCCGCGCTCATCGTCGTGGGTGCAGCGCGGGACGGCCTGCTCGGTCGATTCACGGTCGGCTCGGTGGCGGGCTCCCTGCTGCACGCGTCGCCCATCCCCGTGATGCTGGCGCCGCAGGGCTCGCGCGAGACCGCCGCCCCGCTCGGCCGCGTGACCGGCATGGTCGGCACGCGCGAGGGCGCGGACGCCGTGCTCGCCACGAGTGCCCGGCTCTCCGCCGGCGGCACCGTGCCGCTCCGCCTCGTCTCGCTGCTCGCCCTCGACCTCCCCGGGGTGGATGCGGCCAAGGCACGCGTGAGCGAGCACCACGCCGCCGCCGTGCTCCAGGAGGCGCGCGCGGCGCTCCCCGACGGCGTCGAGGCCACCGCCTCCGTCGCCCCCGGCGACAGCATCTCGCACGCCGTCGCCTCCCTCGACTGGCAGCCCGGCGAGGTCGTCGTCGTCGGCTCCAGCCGTCTCGCCCAGCAGAGCCGTCTGTTCCTGGGCACCACCGCGGCCACGATGCTGCGCGAACTCCCCGTCCCGATGATCGTCGTGCCCCGCGCGGGCCACTAGGAGCACCACCGAATGAGCACCCGCAGCGCCGCGGAATCCACCGAGACCAGCTCGACCCGCACCGCCAAGGGTCTGAGTGCCGGGTCGGTCGGCCTGATCGGCGCCGTCGTCATCGGCATCTCCTGCATCGCGCCCGCGTACACGCTGACCGGTGCGCTCGGCCCGACCGTCTCGGAGGTCGGCGTCCACCTGCCCGCGATCTTCCTGGTCGGCTTCCTCCCGATGCTGCTGGTCGCATTCGGTTACCGCGAGCTCAACAACGCGATGCCCGACTCCGGCACCTCGTTCACCTGGGCGACTCGCGCCTTCGGCCCGTATCTCGGCTGGATGGGCGGCTGGGGCCTCATCGCCGCGACGGTGGTGGTGCTCTCGAACCTGGCGGGCATCGCGGTCGACTTCCTCTACCTCCTGCTGTCGCAGGTATTCCACAACCCGGCGATCGCCCACCTCTCCGACAACCCGTTCATCAACGTCGCGACGTGTCTGGCGTTCATGGCCGTCGCCACGCTCATCTCCTATCGCGACATGCAGACGACGCAGAAGGTGCAGTACGTGCTGGTCGGCTTCCAGCTGCTGGTGCTCGTGCTGTTCGGGGTCGTCGCATTCGTCCACGTGGCGAACGGCACCGCCTTCGACGCGACCCCGCCGAGCCTCGACTGGTTCAACCCCTTCGGCGTCCCCTCGTTCTCGGCCTTCGCCGCCGGGCTCTCGCTCTCGATCTTCATCTTCTGGGGCTGGGATGTGACCCTCACGATGTCCGAGGAGACCAAGGGCTCCCGGTCGACGCCCGGCCGCGCCGCGACGCTCACCGTCGTGATCATCGTGGTCGCGTACCTGTTCGTGTCCATGGCGGCGATCTCGTTCGCCGGCACGGGGGAGGGCGGTATCGGCCTCGGCAACCCCGACATCCAGGAGAACGTCTTCTTCGCGCTCGCCGGGCCCGTGCTCGGCCCGCTCGCCATCCTGATGTCGATCGCCGTGCTCTCCAGCTCGGCGGCGTCTCTGCAGTCGACGGCGGTCTCGCCCGCGCGCACTCTGCTCGCCATGGGGCACTACGGCGCACTCCCGGCGCGGTTCGCCCGGGTGAGCCCGCGGTTCATGACCCCCGGCTACTCCACCGTCGTCTCAGCCGTGGTCGCGAGCGTGTTCTACGCCGTCATGCGCTTCATCAGCGAGGACGTGCTGTGGGACACCATCACCACGCTCGGGATGATGATCTGCTTCTACTACGGCATCACCGCGTTCGCGTGCGTGTGGTTCTTCCGTGCGAAGTGGTTCACCTCGGTGCGCAACGCCTTCTTCACGCTCGTGTGCCCGCTCATCGGCGGCGGCATCCTGAGCGTGCTGTTCGTCACCACGCTGGTCGACAGCATGGACCCGTCCTACGGCAGCGGCTCGAACGTCGCCGGCGTCGGGCTGGTGTTCATCCTGGGGATGGTCATCCTGCTGTCCGGCGTCGTGGTGATGCTCGTGATGCGCCGCCGGCTCCCGGCCTTCTTCCGCGGGGAGACCCTCCCGCGCGCGCAGGCCTGAGCCCGGCCGTCACGGACGCGTGACCCGTGGCGGATGCAAGTCGTGCTGCATCCGCCACGTCGCTTCACCGGGTCAGTGCGCACCCATCGGGGCCTGCGCGTGCGCCGTCGTGGTCGCCGCGCGGCTGCGTGGTCCGCGGATGAGCGCGACCGCGATCGCCGCGGCGAGCACCATCCCGACCGCGGCGGCGACGAACACGACCGAGTAGCCGTCCGTGAGGTCGACCGGCTTGCCGCCGCCGGTCGGGAGGGCCGCGGCGTAGAGCGCGGTGAAGACCGAGAGGCCGACCGAGCCGCCGATCTGCATGGCCGAGTTCGCAGTGGCGGAGGCCGCGCCCGCGTCGTGCGGCTCGACCCCGCTGAGTGCGAGGTTCTGCAGGGGCACGAACACGCAGGCCATGCCGACGCCCATGATCACGAGGGCGGGGAGCACCTGCACGAAGTACGAGCCGTCGGCCGTGATTCTGCTCAGGTACAGGAGGCCGACCGCGACGATCAGCGGACCGGCGATCATCAGCGGCCGCGCGCCGACGCGGCCGAGCAGGCGGGTCGCCACCGGAGCGGTCGCCATGATCGCCAGGGTAAGGGGGAGGCTCGCCAGGCCGGCCTCGAGCGGCGGCATCCCGAGCACGAGCTGCAGGTGCAGCGTCAGGTAGAGCGTCGCGCCGATCATGACGCTGCCGGCGACGGCCTGGATGAGGAAGGCGCCGCCGCGCACGCGGTCGAGCACGACCCGCAGCGGGAGGAGCGGCTGGGCGACCCGGCGCTCGATCAGCACGAAGGCGACGAGAAGCAGCACGCCCGCGACGAGGAAGCCGATGGTGTCGACGCGGCCCCAGCCGTTCTCGGCGAGGCTGAAGCCGTACACCAGCGAGCCGAGCCCGAGCGTGACGGTGCCGACGCCCCACCAGTCGTAGCGGTTGCGGCCCTCGGCGCGGCTCTCGCCCAGCACGAACACTCCACCGACCAGGCCGACCGCCACGAAGAAGAGGTTCACGAGCAGGCACCAACGCCAGTCGGCGAACTCGGTGAGCGCTCCACCGAGGAGCAGACCCACCGCCGCGCCGGCTCCGGCGATCGTGCCGAACACGGCGAAGGCGGTGTTGCGCTCCCGCCCGCTCGGGAAGGTCACCGTGAGCAGCGCGAGGGCGGCGGGGGCGAGCAACGCGGCGAAGACGCCCTGGAGGGCGCGGGCCCCGATCAGCTCGATGCCGTTCTGGGCGAGGCCGCCGATGGCCGAGGCGATGCCGAAGCCGATCATGCCGACAAGATAGGTGCGCTTGCGGCCCCAGTAGTCGGCCACGCGGCCGCCGAGCAGGAGGAGGGCGCCGAACGCCAACGCATAGGCGGTGACCACCCACTGCCGCTCGGTGTCGCTGAGACCGAGGGCGAGCTGCGCCTGCGGCAACGCGATGGTGACGATGGTGCCGTCGAGCACGACGACGAGCTGGGTGAGGGAGAGGACGGCGAGGGCGAGCCACTTGTGCGGCTGGCGGACGGCGCGGGACATGGAGGGACCTCCGGAGTCTTGTGAGGGATGCCGGAGGTTTCGAGCCTCGGACCGGCGGGGCGATGCCCGGCGACCGCATCGGCCGCGTGGCCGATCAGGCTTCTAGTCTACCGGGGACCCTCCGACACGACCGCGGTCCCCCGGAACGTCTGCGGTGCGGCGAGCGCCCGCAGACGTCCCGCCGCAGCGCAGTCGCGTCGGTAGCATCGACGGGTGCGTCTCCTCCTGCTCTCGTCCGGCGTCGGTGCGGTCCCCGCGTTCCTGGAGGAGGCGACCGGGAGGCCGGGCGCCCTCCGGATCGGCTACGTTCCGGATGCGGCCCTGCCGTATCCCGATGCGCCGTTCGTCAGCGCCGAGCAGGAGCGGATCGTCGCACTCGGCCACGACGTGGAGATCGTCCGCGTCGGTGGGACGCCGCTGGATGAGACCGAGCGCGCCCTCGACCGCGTTAATGCGCTCTACGTCGCCGGCGGCAACACCTTCGCCCTCCTGCACGCGCTGCGCTCGACCGGCGCCGACCGCGCGATCGTCGACCGCGTGCGCGCCGGGCTGCCCTACATCGGCCTGAGCGCGGGGTCGGTCGTCGCCGGACCCACCATCGAGCCGATCACCCCGATGGACGATCCGGCGGAGGCGCCCGAGCTCGCCGACCATGCCGGTCTCGGCCTGGTCGACGTGGTCGTGGTGCCACACGCCGACGGGCTGTCGTATCCCGCCGCCGTGATCGAGCGCGTCGTCGCGGAGTACGGCGCGACGCATCCACTGCGACTGCTGAACGACGACCAGGCGTTCCTCGTGACCGACGAGCGCGGCGATGCCGGCAGCGGCCGGCGGCTCGTCCCGTCACCCTGACGGTCCGCTCCGAATCCCGGCGCGGACCGCGCCTACGCTGAAGGCATGAACGCCTGCGCCGACCTCGTCAGCACCGCCGCCCGCCTCGCCGCCGGGTCGACCAGCTCCCGCAGGTTCTTCATCGATCTCGGGGCGGAGGTCGGAGGGGTCGGCCGCGGCCCCTTCTGGTTCCTGGATGCCGCACGCGGCGGCCGCAACCGGCTGCGCGGGCGCGGCTTCCAGCCGCATGTCGACGACGGCACCGACGGCCAGGCGCGGCACTTCGCCGGCATCGCGGCCGTGGCGGCGCGCATCGGCGCCCGCCCCACCCGCTGGTTCGCCCTCCACGTGCTGCGGGACCCGGCGGACTCCGCCGACGGTCGGCTCACCGACCACGCGCTCGACCTCGTGCGCCTCACCCGCACCGGCGAGGTGAACCGGGGTTCCGTCGCCGAATGGATACGCACCACGATCTGCGAGCCCCCTCGGTAGTCCCCGGCAGCGCTACGGAGCCGCTCGGGGTTCCCCGGCGAGTCCTCTCGTCCACCTCGGAGAAACCCCTCCACCGGCACTGCACCTCTCGCGCGCCGCCTCGGTGACCGCACGGCGGTCTGGTCGGCTGGAGGCGTGCGATGCGGCGCCGCTCGGGCTGCCGCACCGGGATGAAGGATGAGGTCTCTGATGAAGGTTCCCCTATCTCTTTCTCTGATCGCCGCCTTGGTCGGCGGGGTCCTCGGAGTGGCGGGGGCGGTGGTCGTCTCGCCGGTCTCAGCCGCCGAGACGGGCGGCATCGACCCGGCCTCCATCGAGATCACCCGCGACCCGGCCGGAACTGCTGGGCAGCCGCTGACCGTGGGCGATGCGGTCCGCGTCACCGCGGCGTGGTCGGTGCCGGACGGCACTGTGGCGGGGCACCGGTTCACCCTCCAGCTCCCTGATATCTTCTCGACCGTCACCGTCACGCCCTTCGCGTTGGAGACGGCGTCGGGGGAGTCGATGGGCGACTGCACGGTCACCGGCGCGCCACCGCTGCTCGCGTGCACGCTGAACTCTTCGGTCGAGGGCAAGAGCAACGTGCGCGGCACCCTGTGGGCGGCGGTCCGGGCGACCAAGACGACGGATTCAACGTCGGTCGACGTCGTCATCGACGGTGGGCGGACGCGGTCCATTCCCCTTCCCGGCGGCGGCGGGATCGTGCCGCGCGACACCGGCACGGAGCCGTCGACCCCGCCCGAGCCGACGCCGCCGATCGAGCGGTTCCAGAAGTGGGGAGAGAACTACCTGGCGAAGGGAGAGGGATTCTGGTGGAAGGTCGCTGTGCCCTCCGCTGAGTGGCCGGACGACGGGACGTCCCCGCTGACGATCGTCGATCGCATCGGCGAAGGCTCGCCGCACCGGTTCCTCGACCCTGCCGCCTACCCCGGGCCGCAGTGGGCTCCCTACCTGGAGCAGAGCTGCGACGCGGATGCCGACCGGTATCCGCGCGTCGTGGGCGATCGGTCGCTCGCGCGCTGGACGGTCTCGCCCGACGGCGGGACGATGACGGTGGAGGTGGACCGGGCGCTCGCCCAGAAGGCGGGCGTGGACGGCGCCTGCGCCATCCGCGTCAACTACATCACCCGGCCTAGCGGTGAGGTGCGCGCGGGGGACACCTTCCGCAACAGCGCGAGCGTCGGCGCGCTGGTCACGTCGAGCAGGATCGTCCTGTCCGGCTCGGGTGGAGGCGCGGCCGACGGTGACGCGGTCGGACGCTTCTCGGTCGCCAAGTCGGTGACGGGTGCGGCGGCCGCGCTCGTCGAGCCGGGCACCGAGTTCCACGCGCGCTACTCCGCGAGCGGGTACGACGACGGGACTCTGAACGTGGCGGACGACGGCTCGGAGGTGGTGTCGCCGTGGTTCCGCGCCGGGACCCGCGTGGTCGTCGGCGAGGTCGACCTCCCGTCCATCCCGGGACTGGTCTGGGGCGACGTGCAGATCCTCGTGGACGGCGTCGCGCATGGGCCGGGCGCCGAGTTCGTGATCGCGAGCGGTCAGAGCGTGCGCGTGGTGATGGTGAACACGGCCGATCCGGTGGCGGAGCCCGAGGTACCGGTCGAGCCGGAGGTGCCGGTCGAGCCGGAGCTCGGACCGGAGCCGGAGCCGGAGGTGGACGTCCCGGCCGAGCCGGAGGTCCCGGCCGCGCCGGAACCCGAGCCGGAGGTCCCGACGGAGCCGGAGCTCGAGACCGAGGTGCCGGTCGTTCCGGAGCCCGAGCAGCCGGACGGCGAGACTCCGGAACCTCCGTCTCCGCTCGATCCGCACAGTGAGCCGGACCCGGGCGTGCCGGTGGTCCCGGCCGTTCCGACGGTTCCCGAGCCGACCCCGCCTGCCCCTGGTGCACGCGACGGCGACCTGATCCGTCCGGCGGCCACGAACCGGTTGGCAGCGACGGGCGCGGGGATCGCCATCCCCGCGACCGCCGGGCTCGCACTGCTGGCTCTCGGGTCCCTCCCGCTCGCCGTCGAACTGCGCCGGCGCCGCGCCGCAGCGCGGGCCGACGGGTAGTCGGGCATGAGAACGGCGAATGCGCCGGATCGCGATGATCCGGCGCATTCGCCGTGGCCGGTGGGTGGGTGCGCGGGGCTCAGAGCCCGTTTGCGCGGGCCACGCCGCCGAGCCAGCCGAGGCTGGGCTTCGGGGTGCGCACGAAGGTCTCGCGGTCGACCGCGATCAGGCCGAACGTCGGCCGGAAGCCGCTGGCCCACTCGTAGTTGTCGAGCGCGCTCCAGTGCAGGTAGCCCTCGATCCGCACGCCGTCCTCGATGGCCGCGTGCAGCTCGCGCAGCGCGCCGTCGGTGTACGCGATCCGGCGCTCGTCGTCGGCCGTGGCGATGCCGTTCTCGGTGATCATCACCGGCACGCCGCCGGAGAGCTCCCAGGCGCTCCGCGCACCCTCGGCCGCCGCCGGCGGGTAGAACTCCCAGCCGGTGAGCGTCGTCTCGACGTCCTCCGAGACCGGCAGCGGACCCTCCGGACCGATGAAGGTGCGGGTGTACGCCTGCACGCCGACGAAGTCGTCGCCGGCGGAGTTCTCGAGGTACCAGTCGTCGCGCGGGTACCCGTACTCGCGCAGCTTCTCCTCCGAACCGGGCTCGCCGGTGGCGCGGAACGCCTGCGTGGCGATGGTCCAGCCCGACTTCAGGCCGCCCACCTGCGACAGCACCTCGCGCGAGCGGTGGTGGGAGTCGAGCAGCGCATCCGCGACACCGAGGTCCGGGTTGGGGAGGCCGTAGGCGACCAGGTTCGAGGCGTCTTCGCCGCCCGCGAGCATGGCGGCGATGTTGGGCTCGTTGATCGTGCAGACGTACTCGACGCCGTCGGAGACGATCGGGAGGGCGAGCTCGGTGTACCGGGCGAACAGGTCGGCGGCATCCGCGGCGCGCCAGAAGCCGTCGCGCTCGAACCAGCGCGGCACGGTGAAGTGCATGAGCGTGACGACCGGCTTGAGGCCGAACTCGTGGCAGGCCTCCACCATGCGGCGGTAGTGGTCGATCTCGGCGCGCGAGACGAAGCCGCGCTCGGGCTCGATGCGCGCCCACTCGACGCTGAACCGGTAGCTGTCGAGACCGGCGTCGGCGAGCAGCTTCATGTCCTCGCGGTACCGGTGGTAGCTGTCCATCGCGTCGCCGGAGGGCTCGACGATGCTCGTGCCGGGGGTGTGCTCGTGCACCCACCAGTTGCTGTTGATGTTGTTGCCCTCGATCTGGTGGGCGGCGGTGGAGGCGCCCCAGAGGAAGCCGTCGGGAAAGGTGAGCACAGTTCTCCTTGTCGTGCGGATGGATGGGGAGGTTCGGGAGGTCAGGGTCCGGGCGCGGCGAAGAAGCCGTCGAGGGCGTCGAGGGTCGCCGCTGGCGCCTCGAGCTGCGGCGAGTGCGCCCCGCCCGGGATCACGGCGTAGCGGGCGCGGAGGCGCTCGGCCATGTCGTGCTGGTCGGCGATCGGCCATTTGTCGTCGTGCTCGCCGTGCGCCACGAGCACCGGGACGCCGGTCGCGCGCAGTTCGTCGGTCGTGTCGGACTCGGAGCGCAGGATCTCGGCGCCGGCGAGCAGGTTGTCGCTCGACGTGTGCGCCGCCCGCAGCCGCAGGAACGCCATCTCGGGTTCCAGTGCGTCGTCCGGGAGCCCGCGGGTGTGCGGGTTGTCCCGGTACCAGAGCCCGATCGAGCCGGACTCCTCGACCGTGTCGGACGTCTCCTGGTGGCGTCCGGGCCAGCCGTGCGGGCCGGAGCACAGCATCGTCAGCGAGGCGAACGACGCGGGGGACGCGATGACCGCCGCCCGCGCGACGACCCCGCCGAAGCTGTGGCCGACGAGGTGCACCGTCGAGCCATCGCCGACGAGGCCGGCGGCCTCCACCGCGTCCGCGGCGAACGCGTCGAGCGTGTACGCCTCGACCCCCGCGGGAGCGGCCGAGTCGGCCTGGCCGCGCTGGCTGTACGCCCACACGTCCCAGCTCCGCTCGGCGAGCAACGGGAGGAATGCGCGGAAGTCCTCCTTCGACCCGGTGAAGCCGGGGACGATCAGCACCGTGCCCCGGCTGTCGCCGGCCGGCGCCGCGTGGAACGCCGTCAGCGTCCCGACCCGCGCCGGGAGGCCGACGATGTCGACCCCCGGCGGCACGGGCAGCGCACCGAACGGCGGCAGCGGAGCGAAGGTCACGCGAGCGCCTCCCGGGTCTTCGCCGGGTTGGGAACGGCATCGAGCAGCGCGATCGTGTACGGGTCGGTGGGATGGCGCAGCACGTCGGCGGTCCGCCCGCGCTCGACCACGCGGCCGCTGTTCAGCACCATGATGTCGTCGGTGACGAGCCGGGCCGAGAGCAGGTCGTGCGTGATGTAGAGCAGCGAGACGCCCCAGCGCTCGCGCAGCTCCTCGAGCAGCGCGAGCACGCCGGCGCGCAGCGTCACGTCGAGCATCGAGACCGGTTCGTCCGCGATCAGCACCTGCGGATCGCTGGCGAGCGCGCGGGCGATCACGACGCGCTGCCGCTGCCCGCCCGAGAGCTGGTGCGGCAGCTTCTGCGCGAACTGCTCCACGGGCGTCAGGCCCACCGTCTCCAGCAGCTCGAGCACCCGGCGACGGGCGTCCTTGCCGCGGAGACCGGTGTAGTTGACCACCGGCCGGGTGAGCGCGTACTCCACGGTGTGCAGCGGGTTGAGCGCCGCGTACGGGTCCTGGAAGACCATCTGCACGTTCTTGTGGAGCTGGTGGATGCCGCGGCGCCCGAGCGACGCCACGTCGGTGTCGCCGAAGCGGACGGTGCCCGAGGTCGGCGCCTCCACTCCCGTGAGGAGCTTCGCGATCGTCGACTTGCCCGATCCCGACGCGCCCACGAGGGCGAGCGACTGGCCCGGCTCGAGCGTGAAGGTCACGTCGTCGACGGCCGTCACCGGGCTCTCGCCGCGGCGCGGGGCCGGGTAGACCTTGCTGACGCCCTCGACCGTGATCGCGGAGCTGGCTGCGCGGCCCTCCCGCTGCTGCACGTCCGAGGTACGGGCCGAGCGGTCCGCCGGCAGACCCGGCAGCTCGACGACCTCGCCGCGCGGGTCGGCGTAGTGGCTCAGAAGCATCTGGGTGTACTCGTGCTGCGGGCGCTCCAGGATGTCGCGGCTGGTGGCGTCCTCCACGATGCGCCCGTCGTGCATGACGAGCACGCGCTGCGTGGCCTCCAGCACGACCCCGAGGTCGTGACTGATGAGCACGGCCGTGAAGCCCTCCGACGCCTGCAGCTCGGTGATGGTGTCCATGATCGCGTGCTGCACGAGCACGTCGAGCGCCGTGGTCGGCTCGTCGAACACCATCAGGCGCGGTTCGAGCGACAGCGCGAGCGCGATCGAGACGCGCTGGCGCATGCCGCCGGACAGCTCGCCGGGGAAGCGCGCGAGCACCTGCTCCGGGAGTCCGACCTTGCCGACGAGCTCGCGCATCCGGTCGTCCCAGCGGCTGCGCTCGACGTGCCCGTGGGCGCGGAAGATGTCGGCGAAGTGCTTGCGGATGGTGCGCACCGGGTTCAGCGCGTTCATGCCGGACTGCAGCACCATGGCGAAGCCGCCCTGGCGCTGGCGGCGCAGGGACTCGTCGTCCAGCTCGCGGATGTCGTGCCCGTCGAAGCGGATGCTGCCGCCGTTGGTGCGCGCCGGCGGCTTCTGCAGCCGGGTGAGGGCGAAGCCGAGCGTCGACTTGCCCGACCCGGACTCGCCGACCAGGCCGACGAACTCGCCGGCGCCGATGTCGAACGACACGTGGTCGACCGCCTGCACCGGGACCTGCCCGGCCGACTCGTAGACGACGGAGAGGTCGCGGACCTCCAGCAGTGCGGTCATCGCTCGCTTCCTTCCTCGGTGCGGGCTGAAGGCGCGGTCCGGGTGGCCTTGGCCGACCCCTCCCGCAGGCGCGGGTTGCTGATCGCATCCACGCCGAAGTTGATCAGGGTCAGGCTCATCGCCAGCAGGGCGATGCACAGACCCGGGGCGAACAGGAGGATCCACTGCCCGGTCAGCAGGGCGTTCGAGTTCTGCGCCCAGTAGAGGATGGTGCCCCAGCTGACGATCGACGAGTCGCCGAGCCCGAGGAACTCCAGGCCCGCCTCGGCGAGGATCGCGGCGGTCGCGGCGCCGAAGAACGAGCCCGCGATGAGCGACGTCATGTTCGGCAGGATCTCGTGGAACACCACGCGGAACGAGCTGTCGCCCGAGAACCGTGCGGCGGTCACGAAGTCGCGCGACCGGAGGGACTGCGTCTGGCTGCGCAGCACGCGCGCGCCCCACGCCCATCCCGTGATCACGATGACCGTGATGATCATCGCCAGGCCGCCGTTCTGCAGGTAGGCGGCGATGACGATCATCAGGGGGAGGCCCGGGATCACCAGGAACAGGTTGACGATGAAGTTGACCACCTCGGCGCCGAACCCGCGAATGTAGCCCCAGCTGAGGCCGATCAGCACGGCCACCAGCGTGGACAGCGCTCCGGCGATGAAGCCGACGGTGACGCTGATGCGGGTGCCGTAGATGAGCTGGCTGAGCACGTCCTCGCCGGCGGCGGTGGTGCCGAACCAGTGCGCCCAGCTGGCGTCCGCATTGCGCGGGAAGCCGTCCTGGGTGGCGCCGTACGGCGCGAGCCACGGGGCGAAGATCGCGACGAGCACGAACAGGCCGAGGATGATCAGGCCGAGGCGCGACTTCCAGTTGGCCCAGAGGGTCGCGAACGCCCGGCCGATGAAGGCCAGCCGGTGCGGCGGACGCGCCACCTCTTCGGTGCTGATGGACTTGAAACTCTGCGTTGTGGTCATCGGCGGGTCCTTGGGTCGAGTACGCCGTACAGGATGTCGACGAGGAAGTTGGCGACGAGAACGCTCACCGTGATGAGCAGGAAGAGCGCCTGCATCAGCGGGTAGTCCTGCCCGATCACCGCGTTGAAGAGCAGGAAGCCGATGCCGGGGTAGCCGAACACCTGCTCCACGAGGATGGAGCCGCCGACCACGCCGCCGAGCGCGAGCCCGAATCCGGTGAGGTTCGGCAGGATCGCGTTGCGCGCCGCGTACTTCATCGCGACGGTGCGGCCCTTGAGGCCGTTCGCCTGCGCGAACGTCACGTAGTCGTCACCGAGGGTGTTGATCATCGCGTTGCGCATCCCGAGGATCCAGCCGCCGACCGAGGTGATGAGGATCGTCACCGCCGGGAGCACCGCGTGGTACGCCGCGTCGACGATGAAGTCCCAGCTGAACATCGGCGTGGCCGTCGGACCGTAGGCGCCCGAGGTCGGGAACCAGTGCAGAACGTAGCCCAGGAAGAACAGCAGGAGCAGCGCGGTCCAGAAGTACGGGAACGTGCTGGCGAAGGTGCCGGTCAGGGTGGGCAGGGAGTCGAGCCAGGTGTTGCGGCGCCAGGCGGCCAGCACACCGGTCAGGGTGCCCAGCACGAACGCCACGATGGTGACGATGCCGACCAGCATGATCGTGTACGGGAACGCCTGGCCGATCAGTTCGCCGACGCTCTGCGGATAGAACGTGTACGAGACGCCGAAGTCGAACGTGACCACCTGGTGCAGGTAGCTCACGTACTGGTCCCAGAGGTTGCCGCCCGGAACGCCGAGCTGCGCCTCGATCGCGTCGCGGGTGGCCTGGGTGACCGGGCCGTTCTGCGACAGCTTCGCGATGGCGGCGTCGGTCGGGGAGCCCGGCATCAGGCGGGGCAGGAGGAAGTTCAGCGTGATCGCGGCCCACAGGGTGAGCACGAACAGGCCGAGTTTGCGAAGGGCGTACTTCACGGCCTACTCACCGTCCTTCCGGAGCTTGAGATGCGTGAACACGAGCAGCGGGGTCTGGTCGTACGTCTGCGGCGGCGCGTACGGGTCGTCCGCGTCGGGCCAGCCCGTGAACTTCGCGTCGTTGTAGAGGCCCCACAGACCGCCGTAGTACATGGAGATCACCGGGAGGTCGTCGTAGACGATCCGCTGCAGCTGGTGGCTGAGCTCGAGGCGCTTCGCGGGGTCGACCGTCGTCTTGTACTCGGCGAGGAGCTTGTCCGCCTCCGGGTTGGTGTAGCGGCCGAAGTTGCTCGCGGTCGCCTTGCCGATCGGGGTGGCGAACTCGCTGGAGAGCGTCGCGTTGAACGCCTGGAAGACGACGCCCGCGCCCATGCCGCCCATGGCGACCTGGAAGTCGCCGTTCTGGATGGCCTGCTGGTACCCCGGCGGCTGCGGCTGCTTGATCTGCACGTCGATGCCGAGGGCCGTCAGCTCCTTGCGCACCTCCTGCACCGCGCGCAGCCAGTCGGTGTAGCCGTTGGCGGTCGTGATGGAGAACGAGAACTGCTTACCGTCGCGGCCGACGAGCTTGCCGCCCTGCTGGGTGTAGCCGGCCGCGGCGAAGGCGGCGAGGGCGCCCGCCGTGTCCTGCGTGATCAGGCCGCCGTCGGGGATGCTCGGGTCGAGCTCCTTCTCCTGGTTGGGGAGGATGAGCCCGGTCTGGCCGGCGGGCTTCATGTAGCCCTCGGTGGCCGAGTCGGCGATCTTGTCGCGGTCGAGCGCGAGGGCGATGCCACGGCGCACATTGATGTCGTTGAACGGTGCGACCGTGAAGTTCGGCATGAGGCCGATGATGCCGCCCGGCGGGAACCAGTACTTGTTGTTCGGATTGGCTTCGACCCAGGTGCCCTGCACGTCGCTCATGAAGGCATACGCCCAGTCGAAGCCCTTGGTGGCGATGTCGAGCTCGCTGGTCGCGGCGGGGAGCACGAGGTGCTTCACCTCGACCTTGTCCGCCTGCCAGTAGTCCTCGTACTTGTCCATCGTGTACTGCTGCGAGGTGAAGCTCGCGAGGGTGTACGGGCCGGTGCCGACGGGTTTCGGGTCGCGCCAGGTGTCCGGGCTCTTCTGGTCCTTCCAGATGTGCTCCGGAACGATCAGCGTCTGCGAGATGATGTCCTGCGCGGGGGCGTCGTCCTCCTTGAGGTGGATGACGAGGTGGTCGCCCTTCGTCTCGAGGGAGGCGATGTGCTGCCACGCGCCCTTGAGGTCGAGCGTCGGGAACTTCTTGATGAGGTTCAGCGTGAAGACGACGTCATCGACGGTGAACGGCTTGCCGTCGGACCACGTCACGCCGTCGCGGATCGTGTAGTCGATGGTGCGGGCGTCGGGCTGCGCGACCTTCGAGGCCAGCCACGGCGTCCCGGTGCCGTCGAGCACGTTGATGACGACGAGCGGCTCGTAGATGTACGACGAGGCCGCGCGCTTGTTCACCAGGTACGGGTTGAAGTTGCGCTCCATCATCGGAGTGCCCTTGTCTGCAGCCAGGAGCATCGTGTCCGCCGGGATGGACGGGTCCTGCTTGCTCTGGATCTTGATGCTGCAGCCGGAGAGCGCGAGGGCTGCGGCTGCGATCACGGCGAGCGCTCCGAGTCTCCGTCGGCGTCGCCCACCAGGGGGTCGTGAGTGCGTCATTGCCACCTTCTCTAGGTCGTTGCCCTCTGACTGTATGCGCATACATTTCCTTTTTCAACCCCGCGCACCTGAAGCGCCCGCGCTGTGCGCGGAAGCCGGCTACGCGGGCTCGGAGGACTCGCGGAGGTAGACCCGCACCGGGAGGCGCACGGATGCGGCCGGTCGCTCCGGGTCCGTGAGGCGGCGCACGAGGGTCTGCACGGCTGCACGGCCGACCTCCTCCATCGGCTGCTCGACCGTCGTCAGGCGCGGGGTCGAGAGCCGGCCCGCGTCGATCCCGTCGAAGCCGGTCACGATGAGCTCGCCCGGCACGTCCACCCCGCCGATGCGGGCCGCGTCGATCACGCCGAGGGCCATCTGGTCGTTCGCACACACGACGGCGCGGGGGAGGCGGTCGCGCGAGACCAGCTCGCGGCCCGCGCGCCGACCGCCCTCGCGGGTGAACTCGCCGCGGTGGTCCGGGGCGTCCGGCGCCGGGAGCCCGCGCTCGGTCAGCGCCTCGCGGAACCCCTGCCAGCGCTCGTCGTCGTCGGGGGAGCCGATGCTGCCGGCCACGTAGGCGAGCTCGTGCACGCCGAGGTCGTCGATCAGGTGGCCGACGAGCGCGCGCATCCCCTCGGCGTTGCTCACCGAGACATGGTCGACCTCGTCGCCGTGGCGGCGGCCCGCCATCACGACCACCGGCAGCCTCCGGGCGAGCCGGCCGATCTCGTCCTCCGGAACGCTCCCGGCGAGCACGATGATCCCGTCGACGCGTCCGGCCATGTCGACGAACGTCTCGTGGGCCGTCGCCCCGCGGCCGACGCCCACCATCAAGACGAAGCCGGAGCGCCAGGCCTCCACCTCGCTGCCGCGCAGCACCTCGTCGAAGTACAGGTCTCCGCCGCGGGTGTCGACGGAGCCGCCGACGTCGCGGACGATCGTCGCCGCACCGTCGTCGCCCTCGTCGAGGCGACGGCCGGCGTCGGCATCCATCGCGTCGAGACCGGGGAAGAACAGGCCGATCACGCCGGTGCGCCGGGCGGCCAGACCGCGCGCGGCGCCGCTCGGCACGTAGCCGAGCGCGTCCACCGAAGCGAGCACGCGCTCGCGCGTCGCCTCCTTGACCGTGTCCGGCTGCCGGAACACCCGGGAGACCGTGGCGATCGAGACGCCGGCGTGCGTGGCGACGTCGTAGACGGTCGGGACTCGGGTCATCGGTGGAGGCTCCTGGAGGTCGGGCACACCCATGATAGGCGCGTGCTCGTGCGCATCCGGGCGGTGGGCCGCGCGGCGGCGCGGCCGATCGCCTGGCCCGGGGCCTGATTCAGGCGGAGGCCCCGCCCGACTCCGATGCGAGCTGCCGCTTGACGTCGTGCTCCACCAGCACCGGCACGAAGTCGCGCACCGGCGCGCCGGAGAACTCCTCGTGGCGCTCCTTGACGAGCTCCTCGATGCGGTCCTTCGGGATGTGGGGGAACCGCTCCGACAGGCGGGTGGCGGCGTGCTCGACAGCGACGAGTTCTTCGTCAGGGCTCTGATCGTGACCGGTCATGCACGCATTATGCGCCTCGGGGGTGAACCGTGGCTGGATCATCTGTCAGGCTGGGGTCATGGACGAGTCGATCGAGGTAGTGGTTGTCCGCGTGTTCACCGACGAGCGCGGAGCGAACGGCAACGAACTGGGGATCGTGCGCAGTTCGCCGGAGACGGCGCAGCGCGAGCAGGCGATCGCCACGGCGCTCGGCTTCAGCGAGACGGTCTTCCTCGACGCGGTCGACGAGGGCGCACGCGCGGCCGATCTGAGGATCTTCACCCCGGCCCGCGAGCTCCCGTTCGCCGGTCACCCGAGCGTGGGCACCGCGTGGTGGCTGGCCGACCGCCGCACCCCGGTCGACGTGCTGCGCGAGAAGGCGGGGGATGTCGCGGTCTCGGTCGACGAGGACCAGGACACCGCGTGGATCACCGCACGCGCCGAGTGGACCCCGGACTTCACCTGGCTGCCCCTCCAGTCGCCGGAGGACGTCGACGCGCTCGACCCCTCCGCCTTCACGAGCGGCCACCACTACGCCTACGCGTGGATCGACGAGGCCGAGGGCCGCCTCCGCGCGCGGATGTTCGCGCCCGACATGGGCATCGTCGAAGACGAGGCGACCGGCGCCGCCGCCGTCTCGATCACGGCGAAGCTGGGGCGCGCGCTGCGCATCTCGCAGGGTGAGGGATCCGAGCTGACGACGGAGCCGTTGGCCGACGGGCTCATCCGCGTCGGCGGCCGCACCGTGTACGACCGCACCATCGACGTCACCCTGTGACCGCGCGGGACGACCTCGGCGGCGACGTCGGCATCCTCCCCGTCGGCGAGCCCGGCGAGGGACCGTACGCGGTCGCCGCGACCGAGGACGGCGCCGTCTGGTTCACGCTCGTGCACGGCGGCCGGGTGGGGCGCAGGGACGCGGACGGCTCGCTGACGTACCTCGCGCTCGGCGACGGTGCGCAGCCCTCGGGGATCGCCGCGGCCACCGAGTCCACGGTCTGGATCGCCGACACCACCGGCGACCGGCTGGTGCTCGTCGGCCCCGGCCCTCGCATCCTCTCGGAGATCGCGGTTCCGACCGCGGGTTCGCAGCCCTTCGGCGTCGTCGCCCTCGATGATGGCACCGCCTGGTTCACCGAGCTGGGCGGCAACGCGCTCGGCCGGGTGGGCATCCTGGGCGGCGTGGACGAGTTCCCCGTGACGCCTCCGGACGCCATGGTCTCGATGATCGCCGCATCGGGAGACTCGATCTGGTTCTCGATGAACGCCGCGGACGCGCTGGGCCACGTGCGAGGCGGGGATGCGGCGATCGCCGTCACGGACCTCCCCGCGGGTTCCGGGCCGGTCGGCATCGCTGTGGCCGAGGACGGGGCGGTCTGGTCGGCGCTCATCCGCGCCGATGCCCTCGCGCGGGTCGCGAAGGACGGCGCGGTCCGAGTGATCGACCTCGACACCGGCGCCAAGCCGCACGCCGTCGCAACGGATCACGATGGCGGGGTCTGGGCGAGTCTGTGGGGCGCGAACGCGCTGGCCCATGCGTCTGCGGCGGGCGAGGTCAGCCTCCACCCGCTCCCGGGCGACGCCTCCGAACCGCACGGCCTGGCCGTCGCGCCCGACGGCACGGTCTGGACCGCCCTCGAGTCCGGCGCCCTGGTCTCTCTGCACACTCCCGAGAGGTGAGTCGTCGCGGGTCACGGAGGCCCGCGACCCGCAACGACTCACGCTTCGCGGGGAGTTACTCTCCGACGCCCACGAACTCGGCGGCCTGGTCCGCGTCCTCCGTGGGGGAGGCCAGACGGGCGCGGAGCGCCAGGCCGAGGCCCGCGTCCACGTTCGTCCAGTACTGGATGGCGCGCTCGCGGATGTCGTCGCGCTTCACGCCGCCGACGGCTCCCGCGATCGTGTCGAGGAAGCGCGCGCGGGCGTCGTCGTCGAACACCTCGCGGTAGAGCGTGCCCGGCTGGCCGAAGTCGTCGTCCTCGGCGCGCAGCGTGGCGGCGGCGCGGACGAGCTCGCCGTCCGACTCCCACGAGCCCTCGCCGGCGCGCGCGGCGTCGGCGGTCGGGCCGCCGAACGAGTTCGGCGCGTACACCGGGGCGTCGGCCGGCTTGAACCCGTGGCGGGCGGCGCCGTCCTGCGAGTAGTTGTGCACCGGCGCGAGCGGGCGGTTGACCGGCAGCTCGTTGTAGTTGGTACCGACGCGGTACCGCTGCGCGTCCGGGTACGAGAAGACGCGCGCCATCAGCATCTTGTCCGGGCTGATGTCGATGCCCGGGACGGTGTTGGCGGGGGAGAAGGCGGCCTGCTCGATCTGCGCGAAGAAGTTCTCCGGGTTCTCGTTGAGCGTGTGCACGCCGACCTCGATCAGCGGGTAGTCCGCGTGCGGCCACACCTTGGTGAGGTCGAACGGGTTGAACCGGTAGGTCTTCGCGTCCTCGTACGGCATGACCTGCACGGAGACCTTCCACGCCGGGAACTCGCCGCGCTCGATGGCCTCGTAGAGGTCGCGGCGGTAGTAGTCCGCGTCGGCTCCGGCGATGGCCTCCGCCTCGGCGCCCGCCATCTCCTCGTTGCCCTGCAGGGCCTCGAAGTGGTACTTGACCCAGAAGCGCTCGCCCGCGGCGTTGATCCACTGGTAGGTGTGCGAGCCGAAGCCGGGCATGTGCCGCCACGAGCGGGGGATGCCGCGGTCGCCCATCAGGTACGTGACCTGGTGCGCCGACTCGGGGGAGAGGGTCCAGAAGTCCCACTGCATGTCGGCGTCGCGCAGGCCGGAGCCCGGCAGGCGCTTCTGCGAGTGGATGAAGTCGGGGAACTTGATGCCGTCGCGGATGAAGAACACCGGGGTGTTGTTGCCGACGATGTCGTAGTTGCCCTCGGTCGTGTAGAACTTCACCGAGAAGCCGCGCACGTCGCGCCAGGTGTCGGGGGAGCCCTGCTCGCCGGCGACCGACGAGAACCGCTGAACGGTGCGGGTGCTGGTGCCCGGCTGGAAGACCGCGGCCTTCGTGTACGCCGAGA
Organism: Leifsonia naganoensis; assembly: GCF_013410615.1. NCBI lineage: Bacteria > Bacillati > Actinomycetota > Actinomycetes > Micrococcales > Microbacteriaceae > Leifsonia > Leifsonia naganoensis. The sequence continues at coordinate 1,053,784 of NZ_JACCHJ010000001.1, read as the reverse complement.
CGTCACCGGTGACGACGAACTCGCCGAAGGCGCCGCCGCCCTTCGCGTGCACGATCCGCTCCGGGATGCGCTCCCGGTTGAACTGCGCGAGCTTCTCGACGAGGTAGCGGTCGTGCAGGGCGGTGACGCCGTCCGCGCCCGAGGTCAGCGAGTGCGAATCGCTGCCGACCGGGGTGCCGGTCTGGGTGGTCGTGTTGTTGTCGGTCATGGTTCTCCTTACCTATCCGGTGTGCGTCGCGGGATCGTCCGCGCGCTCCTGACAGGACGGGCACAGTCCCCAGAACGTCACTTCGGCGGTGTTCACCGTGAATCCCGACGCATCGCCGGGGTGCAGGCAGGGGGCGTGCCCCACGACGCAGTCGACGTCGGCCACGGCGCCGCACGAGGTGCAGACGACATGGTGGTGGTTGTCACCGGTGCGGCGCTCGTACCGCGCGGGGGATCCCGCCGGTTCGATGCGCCGCAGCAGCCCGACGGCCGTGAGGTCGCCGAGCACGTTGTGGACGTTCTGGATCGACGTGCCGGGCAGAGCGGGAAGCACCGCGCGGAACACCGAGTCGGCGTCCGCGTGCGGCAGCCGGGTCAGCGCGCCGAGGACGGCGAGGCGCCCCTGCGTGACGCGCAACCCGCCGGCGCGCAGTGCGCCTTCGAGCTGTGCCGTGTCCATCCTCCGACCGTAGCCGCTTGTTTTGAATAGATCAAAACAATGCGTGCATTCGGGCGCGTCGGCGCACGGATGGGATACGGTGTGCGGGACGACCGGGAGGATCGGATGACGGACCAGCCGCAGGCGCCCCAGGGCCAGAACCAGGGTCAGCCTCAGCCCCCGCAGCAGCCGCAGTACCCGCCGCTGCCGCAGGGATACCGGCAGCCGGCCTACCCGACACAGCCTCCGGCCCCGTACCAGCAGCCCGGCCACTACCCTCAGCCCGACTACTACCAGCAGCCCGCTCCGTACCAGCAGCCCGGCTACGTCCAGGCGTACGGAGTCGCCGTCTACCCGGTCGTACCGCCGCAGCCCAAGGGTCTCTCGGTCACCTCGATGGTCCTCGGCCTCGTCTCGCTCGTCGCGGGGTTCACCTTCGTCGTCCCGCTCATCGGCCTCATCCTCGGGATCCTCGGCGTGCGCCGGGAGCCGGCCGGTCGCGGGATGGCGATCGCCGGCATCATCATCAGCGCGTTGATCCTGCTGGTCTGGGTCGTCATCATCGGCCTCATCGTGTTCGCCGGGATCGTCGCGGCGGGCAGCGCCGCGACGTACCGCTCGGCGTGACGTCGAGCGCGGCCGGCGATCAGGCCGCGGACACGACGTCGAGCACGTGGGCCGCGTCGGCCGACACGGCCGCCCTGGCCGCCGCCAGATAGGCCCGCGGGTCGATCAGCCCGGGAGACGCGGCGAGGGTCTCACGAACGCTCGCGGTGAGCACCGCGTTGAACCGCGTCCCGAAGTTCACCTTGCGGATCCCGGCGGCGCACGCCGCCCGGACGAGGTCGTCGCCGACTCCCGATGATCCGTGCAGCACCAGCGGAACCGCGACGCGTCCGCCGATGGCCCGGATGAGGTCGAGGTCGATGACCGCCGATTGGTCGCGCATCGCGTGCGAGCTGCCGACCGCGACCGCGAGGCCGTCGACCCCGGTGCTCGCGACGAACGCCGCTGCGTCGTCGGGGTCGGTCCTCGCCGTGGCCGAGTGCACGCCGTCCTTGCCGCCGATCTCGCCGAGCTCCGCCTCCACCCAGATCCCCGCGCGATGCAGCTCGGCCGCGAGGGTCGCCGTGGTCTCGACGTTCCGGTCGTAGGCGAGCTTCGAGCCGTCGTACATCACGGAGGTGAAGCCGAGGGCGGCCGCCTCCCGGATCAGTGCGGGGTCGTCGGCGTGGTCGAGCTGAACGGCGATCGGCACCGTCGACCGGCGTGCGGCCTCGAGCACGGCGACTCCGATGGGAGCCAGGGAGCCGTGATAGGCGACGGCGTTCTGCGACAGCTGCAGGATGAGCCCCGTGCGCCGGCTCTCGGCCGCCAGGACGAACGCCTCCAGATGCTCGGTCAGGATGACGTTGACGGCCGCGACGCCCGTGCCGGGGGCGGCGGCGGCGAACAGCTCCGCGGGGCTGACGAGGCTCATGAGAGAGGAGCCGGCCGCGCCGGGCCGGTGCCGGCGCCGGATGCCTCGATGGCGCGGGCGATCGTGTCCAGCTCGTCGGCGGAGAGCTCGAGGGAGGCCGCGTCGATCCAATCCGCGATCTGCCCCGGCGTGCGCGCTCCGACGATGGCGCCGGTGAGCCCGTCGAAGGAGAGCGTCCAGGCCACGGCGATGGCGCTGGTGGTCACTCCGCGCGCAGCCGCGACGGCGCTGAGCGCGTCGACGACCATGAGGTTGCGCCGCAGACCCTCGCCGCTGAAGGCCGGGTCGCTCTTGCGCCAATCCGTCTCGGAGAGCGAGCCGGCGCGCTCCGGGGTGAAGGTCCCGGTGAGCAGCCCCGACTCCATCGGGGCGTATGCCAGGACGGCCGTTCCCTGCGCACGGGACGCGGGGATCACGTCGGCCGCGGCGTCGCGGTTCAGCGCGGAGAACGGAGGCTGCATCGAGTCGACGTGGGTGATCCGCTCCGCCGCGGCGAGCTCCTCGACGGTGTGGTTGGAGAGTCCGATGGCGCGCACCTTGCCCTGGTCCCGGAGCTCGGCGAAGACGGGCCAGTAGTCCTCGACCCGGTAGTCGTCCAGAGGCGGCCAGTGCATCTGGTACAGGTCGATGCGCTCGACGCCGAGGCGGCGCAGCGAGTCGTCCACCTCGCGGCGGATGCGATCGGGGGAACCGGTGCGCGTCGGCTCGCCGCGCGGGTCGTCGTCGTCCCACGCGAGGCCGGCCTTCGTGAAGATCAGCGGCCGGTCGGCGGCGGGGAAGTCGCGGACCACTCGGCCGACGAGCTCCTCTGCGAGGCCCCGCCCGTAGACGGGAGCGGTGTCGATCCAGTTGATCCCCGCCTCGATCGCTGCCCGGGCGCTCGCCACCGAGTCGTCGTCCGTCTGCTCGCCGCGGCCGGACACCCACTGGGCGCCGCCCATCGCCAGCGAGCCGAAGCCGATCCGGCTGATGTCCATCGAGGTGGTGCCGAGAGGCCGGGTGGGAAGAGGGGTCGCCATACGGGTGTCCTTCTGCGTCGGGGGTGGATGAGGGGGCGTGGATCAGGGGAGGAGGTCAGCGGGTCGCGCGAGCGGCCTCGTAGCGCGCGAAGACGGCACGGTAGGCGTCGCTCCGCTGCGGGTCGGGAACGACCGGGATGGTGGGCGGCCGCTCCACGTCCCGGCCCGTCGTGCTCCGCTGGACGATCAAGGCGGCGCCGAGCGCCGGCGCCTCCTCTTCGTCGCTCACGGTGAGCGGTGCCGCGCTGAGCTGGCCCCGCAACTCTTGCCAGAACGGGCTGCGGCAGGGCACGCCCGATGCGACGATCGCCGTGATGGGACGCTGCGAGATCCGCTCGAGATCGCGGTCGGTCTCCAGGGCGGCGCACGCCAGCCCCTCCAGAAGGGCGCGGAGGAGCGTTGCAGCGCCCGCATCCGGGTCGACGGCGAGGAAGGAGCTGCGCGCGTCGGTCCCGGTGCCGGGGACGACCGTCGCGCCGCGCGATCCGATGGGCTGCGCCGCGAGCAGTTCGGCCTCCTCCATCTGTGTCAGCCCGGCGAGGCCGAGCAGACCGCGCCACTGCTGATAGAGATGACCGGACGGCAGTTGCCGGTGCAGGTAGAAGCGCTGCCCGTCGACGTAGCGGCCGAGGCCGACCCCGTCGGGGAGCGGGCCGGTGGGAGCGTCGTCGACGATCAGACAGTGCGCCTCCGACGTGCCGGCGGAGAGGTAGACCTCGCCCTCGCCGCGGACGCCGACGGCGAAGGCTCCGCAGAAGTGGTCGTGGCCCGCGAGGGCGACCGCGCCCGTCGCCGGGACTCCCCAGCGTTGGGAGAAGGTCGCGTCGAGCGTGCCGACGATCGCTCCGGTGGGAACGAGCTCGGGGAGGGCGGAGGCCGGCCAGCCCGTGCCGGTGAAGGCGTCCGGTTCCCACGTCGCGGTGCGGACGTCGAAGAACCCGGTGCGGGAGGCGTGGGAGTGGTCGATGACGAAGCGGCCGGCGGCGGCGAGCCGGTCGGCGATGTAGCCGCTCAGCGTGGTCACGCCGGTGACGTCATCCGATCGCGTGCCGGGGAAGCGGGCGGAGCCGCCATCGGCGAGATCGTCGAACGCCCAGCGCAGCTTCGCCCACGAGAAGGAGGAGTCGATGCCCCGCTCGCGTGCGGCCGCCGTGCCCGCCTCCCGGTTGTACCAGGTGGGCATCGCGCCGATGGACGACCCGTCCTCGTCGAGGAGGACGACCTCCTCGCTGAGGGCGGTTACGCCGATCCCCGCCAGCGCGGCGCGCTCCTCGACGGTCGCCGACTCGAGCAGCTCGTCGAGACAGGCGACGACGGCGTCGAGCACGGCGTCCGCATCGCGGAGGTCGCCGATGGCGGAGCTCGTCACCGGCGTCCGCCGTTCGGTCAGCCGGCGCTCCGGCGACGCGGGGTCGTAGAGGAGGGCCTTGATCCGGGTGGTCCCGATGTCGATCCCGATGAACGTCATCGCGGCGCCACCGACGGTTCTGCGGCGGAGGCCAGCCGGCGGACCCGCGTGCGCCGGAGCAGCGGATCGAGCCGCGGCTCCGGGCCGATGTCGGGGACCAGCACCGCTGCGTTCGCGCTCGCGGCCGCGGCGCCGTGCTGCAGCGCCTGTGGGAGGGAGGAGCCCGCCGCGCACGCGGAGACGAACCCCGCGAGGAAGGTGTCCCCGGATCCCGTCGCGTTCTTGGTCTCGACCGCGGCGGCGACGACCTCGTAGGCGTGGCTCTTCGTGACCGCGACCAGTCCGTCGGCTCCCAGGGTGACGATGACGAGTTGGATGCCCCAGCGCGCGACGGACTGCATGGAGGTGACGAGGCGGCGCCGGTCGTCCTCGGTGACGATGCGCTCGGGTGCGTCCGGGGCGATGGCCAGGAACTCCTCGAGATTGCACTTGACGGCCCAGGGGAGGGCGGCGGCGGCCCGCACGAGGGTCTCGCCCTCCGCGTCCACGATCGAGAGCGCGCCGCGCTGGGAGGCGAGCACGACCAGGTCGGCGTAGAGGGTGTCGTCGGCGCCGCGCGGGAGGCTGCCGGTCAGCACCAGCAGGTCTCCGCTCCGGATGTCGGTGGCGAGGGCGGTGGTGAGTCCCCGAAGCTCGGCGGGTGACACCTGCGGTCCGGGCTCGTTGATCACCGTGGACAGGCGCGTGCGCTCGTCGACCAGGATGGTGTTGATCCGGGTGTCGTCCGCGATCGCGGTGTGGCGGTCGCGGATCCCGAGCCGGGCGCACTCGTCCCGCAGGTAGCTTCCGGTCGCTCCGCCGAGGAAGCCGTAGAGCGTGACGTCGTCGCCCAGGCGACGGAGCGCCCGGGCGACGATGAAGCTCTTGCCGCCCGCCCGCGGGCTGCTCACCGCCGCACGGTTGACCTCGTGCGGCCGGAAGTGCTCGATCTCCTCGGTGCGGTCCATGGCGGGGTTCGGCCCGACGACGGCGATGGTCCGTGTCGCGCCCGGTCCGGACGGCCAGCCGGTGGGCAGCTCGTCCCGCTCAGATTCCGTCATGACCCGACCCTCCACGACTTCACATCGTTCCGTTGCAAACCCAAAGTAAACAAAGCAAAGCACAGAGATATCGAACCAGTCAAGGGAGAAACAAAACCGTACAATGTGGAACGCAGGCGGCGAGCCCGCGACACCGAACCCGCAGAAGAGGGAGAAGCGATGACTGACGACGATGCCGACGAGCGGCTCTCCGGGCCCGAACGCCAGCGGTTCCTGCTCGAAGCCGCCCGCCAGCACGGGCGGGTGCGGGTGACGCAGGCGGCGAAGTCCCTGGCCGTCACGCCCGAGACCGTGCGCAAGGACCTGGCCGCACTGCAGGAGGACGGCCTCATCGTCCGCGTCCACGGCGGCGGACTCCCGGTGGAGACGTTGGCGTACGAGCCGGGCGTGACCGTGCGCACCGAGTGGGCGGCCGAGAAGGAGCGCATCGGGCGCGCGGCTCTCGAGGAGATCCCCACGGGCGGTGTCATCTTCATCGAGGCCGGCTCGACGACGGCACGCTTCGCCGAGCTCATCCCCGCCGATCTGCCGGTCACGGTGGTCACCAACTCGCTGCCGATCGCGCTGCAGCTGACCTCGCGGAGCACCGCCGCGACGGTCGTCATCCTGGGCGGCCGCGTCCGGGCGCTGACCCTGGGGAGCGTGGACGCCCTCGCCATCCGCAACCTGCAGGACCTGTACGTGGACGTCGCCTTCCTCGGCACCAACGGGCTGACCGTGGACCGGGGGCTGACCACTCCCGACATCGCCGAGGCCGAGACCAAGCGCGCCGCGCTGAACTGCTCGAACCGCCGCGTGCTGCTGGCGGACCACAGCAAGGTGGGCAAGGTCTCGTTCTGCCGCTACGGCGAGCTGGGCGACATCGACCTCCTGATCACGGACACGGCCCTGAGCGCTCACCAAGCCGACGAGTTGGGTTCCGTCATCGGCCAGGTCGTCCGCGTCTGAGCCCCGAAACTTCTGGTTTTGTTACGTTCTGATTAACTCGCTTTTCCGCTTGACTGCATTTGCTTTTCTGTGATTGACTGCCGTTACTTCGCGGCCGAGGCCTCCGATCGGAGGTTCCGGTGAGCGAAGGAACCAAGGTCGTTTTCAGTGAGGAGCGAAGTGGACGCGGAAGTTGGCGTAATCGGGCTAGGAGCGGCTGGAAGCGCCGCGCTCTGGCGTCTGGCGGACCGCGGGGCGGACGTCATCGGTTTCGAGCAGTTCGGCGCCGGACACGACCGGGGCTCCTCGCACGGGTACTCGCGGGTCTTCAAGTCGGTCACTCCGCAGGGCCCGCAGGAGTCGGCGCTCGCACAGCGGGCCGCCACACTGTGGCGCGACCTGGAGGAGGAGAGCGGCGAGTCCGTCCTCCACATGACCGGCGGCCTCTCCATCGGCCGCCCCGACGGCCCGCTCATCGCCGGCCTCGAGCAGGTCAGCGCCGACACCGGCCTCCCGCTCGAATACCTCGACAACGCGCAACTGCGACGCCGCTTCCCCCAGCACGTCGTCTCCGACGGCGACATCGGGGTCATCGACCCCGCGAGCGGCTACCTCCAGCCCGAGCTCGCGATCCGCACCGAGTGGCGGCTCGCGCAGGCGCACGGCGCCGGCGTCGTCGAGAGCGCGGTGCTCGAAGTCATCCCGCGGGAGGACTCGGTCCTCATCGTGACGGCCGACCGCACCTTCGAGGTCCGGACGGCCGTCGTCGCGGCGGGCGCCTGGCAGCGCACCCTGCTGCCGTACCTGCCGCTCGAGCTGACTCCCCGGCGCGCGACCCTCTCGTGGTTCCGGCCGCGAGCGGGCTCGGAGTCCCTTTTCACCGCGGAACGGTTCCCGGCGTTCACGCACGAGGGATTCGGCGAGACGGGATGGGGCCTGCCGGAGTTCGACGAGTTCGGCGTGAAGATCGGTCTCGACTTCACCGAGGGCTACGAGGTCGTCGACCCGTCCCTCAACCGCAAGGAGGTCGAGGAGTGGGAGCTCGCCCGGGTGCGCGCCTTCGTCGCGGAGGCGCTGCCCCACCTCGATCCCGTCCCGGTCCACTCGGCCGGCTGCATGATCACGATGACGCCCGACGAGGAGTTCTCCATCGGCATCCCGGCGGAGCACCCCCGGCTCGTCGTCCTCTCGGCCTGCTCGGGCCGAGGTTTCAAGATGTCCGCCGCGGTGGGCGATGCGGGTGCCGACCTGGCACTCGGCGGAACGACGGCGCTGGATCTCAGCACCTTCTCTCCCGATCGATTCACGACAACACCAGCATTGGAGCAGTGAAATGAAGAGATGGACCAAGGCATCCGTCGGAGCCGCAGTTCTCGCCGCGTCGCTCGTCGCCCTCACGGCGTGCTCGAGCGGTGCCGGCTCGGACTCGTCCGCGACGGCCGACAGCAAGACGGCGAAGTACGAGACCATCAAACCGGGCGTGCTCACGATCGTCACGAGCAGCGACCTGACGCCGTTCGCCTACATCAAGGACAAGGAGTGGCAGGGCGTCGACGTGGCCCTCGTCACCGAGGCCGCCAAGAAGCTCGGGCTGACGGTCGAGATCACCGCGCACGACTTCGACACCCTCATCCCCCTGGTCGCGGGCGGCCAGGCCGACCTCACGATGGGCTCCATCGCGGACACCGACGTCCGCCGGAAGACGGTTGACTTCACCCTCCCCGACATCATCGGCAACAACGCCCTGGTCGTGCCCGACGGGTCGGGCATCAAGAACGAGGACGACGTCGCCGGCAAGAAGATCGGCATCCTGCAGTCCAGCCAGGCCCTCGAGTACGCGCAGAAGTACTGGACGAAGTCGGACATCGTGACGTTCCCATCGAACAACGCGGCCCGGCTCGCGCTCTCGGGCGGCGGTCTCGACGGCATCCTCGTCGACCCGCAGTCGGCGAAGCTCTACACCGACCAGTACCCGATGAAGATCGCGCTCTCGGCGGTGAACCCCGAGGACCGCGGTGGGGCCTGGATCCTCAACAAGAAGGCCACGAACCTCCGCGAGGCGCTCAACGAGCAGCTGCGCGACGCCCTCAAGGACGGCACGACGCAGAAGATCCTCGAGAAGTGGAACCCGGCCGACCCCTCGCAGCCCGTCATCGACTGGCTGACGAAGTACTACGCCGCCCACCCATCCAACAAGTACTCGGCGGAGTAGCCCGCACCGGCACCCGGGCCAGGCAAGGAATCGACGATGAACATTATCGACAGCTTCTTCAATTGGGATCAGATCAGCACGATCCTCCCCGACCTCTTCCTCGTGGGGCTCCCGAACACCCTGATCCTCGCGATCGGAGCGATGGTGCTCGGCTCGATCATCGGCATCCTGATCGCGCTGGCGAGCATGTCGAAGCGCGCGATCCTGCGGATTCCGGCCCGGGTGTACGTGGACCTGCTCCGCGGTCTGCCCGTCATCCTGACGATCTTCCTGCTCGGGCAGGGGCTGCCGCTGATGGGCGTGCACATCTTCGGCAACAGCTCGTACCCGTACGGCGTGCTCACCCTCGGACTGATCGCCGGCGCCTACATCGCCGAGATCTTCCGTTCGGGCATCCAGGCTCTGCCGCCCGGCCAGCTGGAGGCGGCCCGGGCGCTCGGGATGTCGCACGGGATGGCGATGCGGCTGATCGTCATCCCGCAGGGGGTGCGCAACGTGCTCCCCGCCCTGACGAACCAGTTCATCGCGACGATCAAGGACTCGAGCCTGGTGTACCTGCTCGGCTTCACGATCTCGGAGCGCGAGCTCTACCGCATCGGTCAGGACGCCGCTCAGCAGACGGGCAACCTGTCGCCGCTGGTCGCCGCGGGGATCATGTACCTGATCATCACCATCCCGCTGACCTACGTCGTCAACTACATGGACAAGCGGTTCAAGACCGGTCGCCGGCCCGAGAACGTCATGACGGGCGAGGCGGACGCGGCGAACCTGACGCCGACGCCGGACGCCGGAGCCGACCTGGCGGGAGCCCGGAAATGACCCAGATCGAGACACGAGGACCGAGCGTGACGGACGAGACGATGACACCTCTGGATGCAGCACCCGCCGGCGTGACGGCGGCCCCGGCGAAAGCCGGACGGGTCGCGGTCGAAGGGATCCACAAGCGGTTCGGCTCGGTGGAGGTGCTCAAGGGCATCGACCTCACCGTCGAGCCGGGCGAGGTGGTGTGCATCATCGGCCCCTCCGGCTCGGGCAAGTCGACCCTCCTCCGTGTGATCAACCGGCTGGAGGAGCCGAGCTCCGGCCGGGTCCTGATCGACGACGACGTGATCACGTCGCCCAAGACGGACATCAACGCGGTGCGCAGCCGGATGGGGATGGTGTTCCAGAACTTCAACCTCTTCCCGCATATGACGGTCCTGTCGAATGTGACGGTGGCTCTGCGCAAGGTGAAGAAGACGCCGAAGGCGCAGGCCGAGCGGATCGCTCTGGACCGCCTGCGCGACGTGGGGCTGGAGCACAAGGCGCAATCGCGTCCCGCTCAGCTCTCCGGCGGCCAGCAGCAGCGCGTGGCGATGGCGCGGGCCCTCGCGATGGACCCCGAGCTGATGCTGTTCGACGAGGTCACCTCTGCCCTCGACCCGGAGCTCGTCAAGGGCGTGCTGGATGTGATGACCGGGCTCGCGAAGGCCGGCATGACGATGGTGGTGGTCACGCACGAGATGGGGTTCGCGCGCCGCGTGGCCGACCGGGTCGTCTTCATGGATCAGGGCGTCGTCGTCGAGCAGGGGGCTCCGGCCGACCTCTTCGACCGCCCGCAGTCCGAGCGTCTGCGGCGCTTCCTGTCGCAGGTGCTCTAGGGCCGCACGCGCGGGCGCCGTCTCCGACCTGTGCAGGAGGCGGCGCCCGCGCTGCGTGCTGTCACGGCACGGCCGCTCAGCGCGAGCGCGACCGCAGCCGCGTCTCCTCGAGGTCGAGCATCGATTGCGCCTCCGAGAGGATGCGAGACGGGTAGAGCCCGCGCGAGCGTTCCAGCAGCAGGCGGTCGCGCTCGGCGTCCACCACAGCGAGCCGGAGCGTGCGGTACAGGTGGTGGGGTCGGCCCTCGGCCGGTGTGTCCGAGAGCAGGATGCGCTCCCACGCCGACTCCGCCTGCAGATACGACGATTGGCGCACCCGCTCCACGATCTCCGGATCGATGGGGGCGGTGCTCCCCGCGACCACCTCCGGCTCGTCGAGCACCTTCAGGCCGGTCTCGCTCAGGTCGTCGAGCAGCTGGGCGAGCAGGCGGCGGTCGTCCTTCACGTCGACGCCCTGGAGCCCGAGCGCCCGGATGAGCCACGGCAGGGTGCCGCCCTGCACGACCAGGCTGACGACCGCGACAGTGAACGCGATCAGGATGAGCTGCGGGCGGTACGGGATGTCGGTCGGCAGCGACTGCGCGGCCGCCAGGGTCACGACACCGCGCATCCCGGACCAGCCGAGAACGACGCCGCCCTTCCAGTCGATCGCCTCCTGCCGGAACTCCTCGAGGTCGCTCCGGTGCCGCTGGTACCGCGTCTCGGCGCGCTGCTTGCGTATCGATTGCCAGCGGTACTTGACCGGATGGTCGCGGAAGTAGCTGATCAGGAGCCACTCCTTCAGCACCGCCTTCTCGGCGTGCTGGGCGCGTCTTCGCAAGGAGTAGATGAGCGGCACGATGAGCACGAAGCGGATGACGACGAGGGACACCATCGCGATGAGACCGAGGAGCACGGAGTCCCACACGCTCAGCACCTCGGGGTGGTCGACGTCGGCGACGAGGGTACGGATCTCGAGCCCGATCAGCAGGAAGACGCCGTTCTCGAGCAGGAACTGGATGGTGCGCCAGTTGATCGTGTCGCTGATGCGCGCCTGAGCGGTGAAGTGCCGCGGCGCCGCGTGCCCCGTGTAGAGCCCCGCGATCACGACGGCGAGCACACCTGAGCCGTGCAGGGCCTCCGTCGGCGCGAAGGCCGCGAACGGGACGATCACCGAGAGGGCCGTGTCGAGCACGGGGTCGTGGAGCTTCGAGCGCACCCACACGGAGACGAAGCCGACGATGAGCCCGATGATCGCGGCGAGGGCGACCGCCGTGAGGAAGTCGGCGACGCCGGCGAGCGGCGTGCTGAGCGAGCCGACCGCGGCCGCGAGGGCGGTGCGGAGCAGCACCAGGGCCGTCGCGTCGTTGACGAGGCCCTCGCCCTCCAGCACCGTCAGGACGCGGGGCGGGAGGCCGAGCTTGCGGCCGATGGAGGTCGCAGCGACCGCGTCGGGCGGGCTGATGATCGCACCGAGGGCGATGGCCGCGGCCAGATTGAGGTCGGGAAGCATCGTGTACAGCACGAAGCCCGAGGCGAATGCCGTGATGATCACGAGTACGACCGAGAGCCCGGCGATCGGCGCCAGGTTGCGGCGGAAGTCGGTGAGGGGGACGCTGATCGCGGCCGCATAGAGGATGGGTGGCAGCAGCCCGTCGAGGATGATCTCGGGCGGCACGTCGATCTCGGGCACGCCCGGCAGGAACGAGAGCATGACGCCGACGATCACCAGGATGATCGGCGCCGCGACGCCGAGCTTGCGCGCGAACGCGGCCACGGCGACGATGACCGCCACCGCGATCACCGCGTATACGCCGAGCTCCATGAATCCGTAGGCAGTGCGGTCCGGGGCCCTAGCGGGCGCGCAATCCGTCGATGGCCATGGCGATCACGCGGTCCCGCTGCTCGTCGTCGTCGAACGCGACGCCGGCGATCCCGGAGACCATGCGGATGACGTCGCCGATCGTCGCGTCCTCGCGCAGCTCGCCGGCCTCCTGGGCGCGTTCGAGCAGCGGCTCGCCGGCGTCGTAGAGGGAGGTGCGACAGCTGAGGAGCACGGGGGAGTCCTTGTTGAGACCCTCCAGCAGCGCCTTCTTGGTGCCGATGTAGGTGACGAACCGGCGCAGCCACGCCTCGACGCCGACCCAGGGGTCTTCGAGGTCCGCGGCATCCTCCGCGGCGTGGACCACGGCCTCCACCTCGTCGACGTAGACCGCCTCGACGAGCGCGTCGCGCGTGGGGAAGTTGCGGTAGAGCGTGCCGATGCCGACCCCGGCGCGCCGGGCGATGTCTTCGAGGGACGCGCTGGTGCCGTCCGACGCGAACGCCTCGCGGGCGGCCGAGAGCAGCGCGTCGAAATTGCGGCGCGCGTCCGCCCGCTGGGGGCGCACGACGCCGACATGGGCGGTCTGTGTGCCGGTCACAGCGGGTCCTTCCGAACGGGTCGTCGAAACAAGTATGCCAGAAAGGGTTGCGAAGCGGAGGCGGCCTCCGGTAATGTCGTTGACGTAACCGGAGGCTCCCTCCGAACGGAGCCTGCCTCCAATTGTAGCCGCTCTCGCGGCATCTCCTCGAGAAACGGAAGAAAAACCGACATGTCTCGATCTCGACCCGGCATCACCTTCGCCATCCTGGCCCTCAGCGTGGCCTCCTTCGCCCTCCTGCAGTCCCTCGTCGTCCCCGTCCTGCCCGTGATCCAGTCCGATCTCGGCACGACGACCTCCGGCGTGACCTGGACCATGACCGCCTGGCTCATCGCCGCCGCGGTCGCCACCCCCGTGCTCGGCCGCGTCGGCGACATCGTCGGCAAGCGCCGGGTGTTCGTTCTCTCCTTGCTCGCGGTGGCGCTCGGCAGCGTCATCGCTGCAGTCGCGCCGTCCATCGGCGTGTTGATCGCCGGCCGCGTCGTCCAGGGCATCGGCGGGGCGATGTTCCCGCTCGCCTTCGGCATCATCCGCGACGAGTTCCCGGCCCGTCGCCTCCCGTCGGCCATCGGCGCCATCGCGTCGGTCATCGCGATCGGCAGCGGTCTCGGGACCGTGCTCGCGGGCCCGCTGGCCGAGGTGCTCAGCTGGCGCGGTCTGTTCCTCGTGCCCGTCGCGCTGACCGTCACCGGCGCCGTCCTGACGCTGATCTTCATCCCGGAGTCCCGCGAGCGCGCTGCCGGCGGGGTCAACCCGTGGTCGGCCGTGCTGCTCTCGGGCTGGCTGATCGCGCTGCTCCTGCCGCTCAGCACGGGCGCGCAGTGGGGCTGGGCCTCTCCGCAGGTGATCGGTCTGTTCGTCGCCGCGGCTGTCCTGCTGGCCGCCTGGGTGGTCGTCGAGCTGCGCTCGCGGCACCCGCTGGTCGACATGCGGCTGATGCGCGAGCCCGGCGTCTGGTCCATGAACGCCGCGGCGATCTTCATCGGCGCCGCCATGTTCGCAGTGTTCGCGTACTTCCCGCGGTTCGTGCAGACGCCGACCGCCAGCGGATACGGCCTCGGCGCCTCGGTGGCGGAGTCCGGGATGCTCATGCTCCCGATGCTCGTGACCATGGCCGTGACCGGCTTCGCCAGCGGACCGCTCGCCCGCTGGGTCGGGTTCCGCGCGCAGATCGTCATCGCAGCCGTGCTCATGTCGGCGGCGAGCCTGTCGCTCGCGTTCCTGCACAGCTCGCTGTTCGACGTGGCCGCCGCCTCCGGCGTCTTCGGGATCGGCCTCGGCCTCATCTACGCCGCCATTACGAGCGTCGTCGTGCAGAGCGTCCCTGCCACCCAGACCGGGGTCGCCAGCGGGATGAACGCCAACCTCCGCACCGTCGGCTCGGCCATCGGCGCGGCCGTCATGACCGCGCTCGTGACCGGCGCGACGGCCGCGAACGGCCTCCCGGCCGAGTCCGGCTACACCGCGGGCTTCACGACCGCCGGCCTGCTGGCGCTCGGCGCCGGCGTCGTCACGGTGCTCGCCGCGGTGGTCATGCGCTCGCGCAGCCGTCGCTCCGCGGCGGACGCCGAGCTGGCCGCGGTCGCCGGGCTCGCCCGGCTGCAGGAGCGCGAGCCCGCCGCGATTTCGCAGCCGCAGCCCGCGTCGTCGCAGCCAGCACTCTCCCTGGCCGAGGTCGAGTCGCTCGCTGTGCCGGTGATGCTCGCCGAGCTCGCGGAGGCCGCAGAGTTCGACCGTCTCGCCGCGAAGGTCGAGGAGAGCGTGGCGGCGGAGACCCCGATCGCCGAGCCGCTCACGCACCCCGCCCGCTCGGCCCGAACGGAGCAGCTCGAGGTCGCCTGACCGCACCCCCACCTCCACCTCCCGCCAGACGTGACGAGTCGCGGGTGTCCAAGACCGGACACCCGCGACTAGTCACGTCTCGCGGAACGCTCAGGAGTGGGCGCGCACCGTCATCAGGGTGGTGGAGACGAGGTTGAAGAACACGTGCGTCCAGATGCCGGGGCCGAGGCGGCCGGTGCGGGCGGCGTAGATTCCGTTGACCAGGCCGAGGCAGAAAGTGACGACGCCGAGGTTGGTCATGGTGACCGGGCTGCCGATGCCCTCGTGCAGGTGCAGCGCGGCGAAGAGCAGCGAGCTGCCCAGCACGGCCACGACGACCGCGGTGCGCTGGGCGCCCCGGGTCGGCTCGCCGGTGGACCGGCGGAGGATGCTGTTGCGGATGCCGCGCAGCACCAGTCCGCGCAGCAGCAGCTCCTCGCAGAACGGCGCGACGACCGCAACCGCGATGAAGCCGTTGACGACGAGCCACACGCCGTCGGAGGAGGCCGCCTGGTCGTTGGACGTGCTCACCTTGCCGTAGAGCGCTTCGATGATCGCGCTGATCGGCGCGGTGACGTACACGAGTCCCACTCCGGTGCCGAGGCCGATGAAGACGTCGTACCAGCGGAACGCCAGACCGTAGTCGACGCGCAGCGAGCCGGAGCCCCGGTTCTTCGCGATGAGGACCGCGGCCACGATGACCGCGGCGTACGTCACGACCCAGACGATCAGGCTCGCCAGGTTCTCGTCGAGGGCGGCCGCCTTGACGATCGCGACGAGCACCATCCAGACGACCGCGACGGCGACGACCGCGAGCAGGGCCGCGGGGAGTCCCCAGCGCACCCGCGGGTCGGGCGCGTACGGCACCCGCTTCTTCGCGGGGGTGGGTGCCGGAGCCGCCGGCTCGGTCTGCGCCGCGGTCATGCGCGGCGGAAGTGGGATCGGGCGGAGGGCAGCCACATCAGCACAGCCGCCACGATGACCGCGATGCCGCTGAGCAGGCCGATCAGGTCCCCGGTGAGGATGGTGGCCACGAGGCCGAGCAGCACGATCACGCCGATGATCGTGAGCACGATGCGCGACCAGTTCGCGCCGCGCAGCAGGAACAGGCCGAGGAAGACGCGGATCAGCGCGCCGATGACCGCGCCGGCGATGCTGCCGATGACGATGCCCGGCCCGGTTGCGGTGTGCACCGCGGGGTTGTCGAGCAGGGCGGGGAGGCCGAGGAAGAACGACAGCAGACCGAGGGCGGCGCTGGCGATCCAGATCCAGAACGAGGCGACGACGATGCGGGGCACGCCCACGGTGGTGAAGGGCTGGGACACGAGAGTTCCTTCGGGTAGAGGAGGGACGGATGGCGTGGACAGGGTCGTCCACTCCCTCCGTTATCGGCACCTCTGCGCGATCCGTCATGGGCGACGTATGAGCCGTACCGCCCCGGGATTCCGCACCGGGAATGCGGTATCAGGACCGCGCCGCCCGCTCGCTGCGCCACCGCGCGAGGAGTGCCCACGGGTCACCCGCGGCGGCTCGCAGACCGGCGACGTGCCGCAGCAGCCGCGCGTCGGTCTCGAACCATTCGGTGCCCGGGATGCGCAGATCGGCGAACTCCGCGTGCCGCCGCTGCTCCCGTGTCCGGTCGCCGCGCTCGAACGCGAGCACCTCGTCGTGGGGGAGGGAGGCGAACCGCTGCGCGGGGTTCGCCGTGGTGCCGATCTTGATCCGGTCGCGGAACCGCAGGTAGTAGACGACGTCGACCCGGGAGGCGGCCGCGCCCTCGGGCGGGAGCTCGCCGGCACGCCACTCGCACACCGCGCAGAGCCAACCGGACGGCCAGCGCACACCGAGCCGCGATCCGCAGAACGCGCACGGCGACGGCAGCAGATCGGTCACCCCGAACTCTCCAGCGGCCCAGTCGTGCGCCTCGAGCAGATGCGCCAGGCACAGGGGGAGCGGCGCGCCGGGATGCCTGGCGCCCGCGCACACGGCGCAGGAGCCCGGCGGAGTCGTGGTCATGCGGGGACGCTACCGCGGCCTCCCGACAGTCTCACTCCGAGTCGGTGCGCGAGTACGACGATCCGGACGCGGTGCGAATGACCAGCCCGCTGTCGACCAGGTGTCGCCGCAGTGCCGCCGTGTCGTCGCCGAAGCGCTGCAGCCGCTCGCCCAACCGGGCTTCGTCGACGACCTCGCCCGGGGCGAGCACCGCCCCGGCGATGTGGCGGAACAGCTCGGCGCGATCGGCCGCCGACGACGGATACCGGTCGATCCGTCCCGCTGCATCGAGGAAGCGGTCGACTCCGGTGCGCGGCGGCCGCGCGGGGGCGTCGCGGAGCGCGCGGGTGAACCGATCGGCGGCGACGGAGGCGGTGCCCTCCTCGATCGTGATGAGCCCGGCCCGCGTCGCGGCATCCAGCGCGCGCTGACGACGGGACGGGCTCAGCCCCGCACCGACCTCGTCGAGCGGCCGCCCCAGCTCCACCTCCGCGAACACCCGACGCGTGTCGGCGTTGGCGAGCGCGGCGACGAGCGGGCGCCAGTCGGCCGATTCCGTGCGACTGGTGGAGTGCATGGTTCGAGCGTATCCGCTGACGCCGAGACCAGGGTGGGAGGGCCGGCTCCTCGAGAACGGCTTCCCCTGACGGGGTCCGCCGCGTCAGCGTCGGGCGCGTCCCGGCGGGGGAGTGTCGATGCGGTCCACCGCATCCCGGAGCCGGTCGATGAAGGCGACCACGGTGTCCGCCTCGGCGTCCGACAGTGAGGCGGCGACCTCCACGAGCTCTTCGCGCACGTCGCCGAGGATGGCCTTCTGGGCGTCGTCGGTCGGGATGGTGGGCTCGATGATCAGGGCCCGCCGGTCGAACGGGCTCGGGATGCGGCGCACGTGGCCCGCCTTCTCGAGTCGGTCGAGCAAGACGGTGATGGAGGAGCTCTGCACGCCCAGATACTCGCCGAGTTCGCGCGGCCCGACGCTCACCCCGCGTTCGCGCGCGCGCAACAGGTAGCGCAGTGCGGAGATGTCGTTCTCACTCAGGCGCATCGCGTGTTCGGAGCGTCGCTGAAGGGCCGTCTCGGCCGCGCTGTAGGCGCGGATGGCCTCGAGCACGGCGACGGCACGCTCCCGATCCGCCTCCGAGTCGTAGCCGTGGTGAGGCGTCGAACTGCGCTCGCCCGTCGTCATGGCAACGATGATAGACCAGCCGACGAGGCCGTCCGGCTAACCGGGCAGCACCACTCCGCTGGCCCGCGTGGTCATGTCCATGAGCTCGTCGAGCCAGGCCTGATCGAGCCGGCCGACGTGTTCGGCGCCCACTTCATACCGCAACGGGATGGCGTTGTCGATCCACACGGAGGTGCGCGTGTCCTTCTCGCCGCGGGTCGGCCAGCTCAGAAGGAAGGGTTCGCGGCGCCGCAGTTTCACCGTGACGACGGCCAGGATGTGCGCGACGGTGCGGTCGTCGAACTCGTATGACTCCCCGTCGTAGACGAGCGCGCCCATCGCTGTCCTCTCTCTCGATAACTAGCCGATCTAGCTTTCCATGGGATGGAAAACATTGTGGCCGACATAAGTAAATACCATTCGGAATCGGGCCGATCAACCCCTCCGGTGAAAGTTGCCTCGGCGCCTGTTTATCTCGATGATCTAGTTACTTGTCCAGTGAGAAGGAGAGCCCGATGAGCAGCGCAGTCGAGGAGACGTCCCGCGTCGCATGGCGCACGCCCGTCGACGGGCTCTGGGTCGCAGAGACTCCCGACGACTACCTCGGCATGGTGGACCGCTCGAACGACGGTTTCGTCGCGACGGGTGCCACCGGCCAGGACCTCGGCGTCTTCCCGACGCTGCAGGGCGCGCAGGTGGCCGTCTACACGCGGTGGTTCCGGGGCGACGACTCGTCCTCGTCCGGTCGCTGGGCTCTCCCGGTGGCCTCGGCGACCGCGGTCGCCGTCGCGATCCCCGCGCTCATCGTCGGAGTCGCCGCGGCGGCCACTCTCATCTGACCGTCCGCGTCAGACCCTCACGCATCAGACCCCCGAAGAAAGAAGGCACACCCATGCTCGCACTCATCATCGTCCTCCTCGTGATCTGGGCCGTCCTCGCCGTCCTCGGCTTCGCGGTCAAGGGTCTTCTCTGGCTCGCGATCCTCGGCCTCGTGTTCTTCGTGATCACCGCGATCGTCGGCTGGCTCCGCCGCGGGAGCAAGGCCTGACACCACCTCGAGCCTGATCCGACGAGGGCGCCGCGGGAGACCGTGGCGCCCTCGTCATGTGTCAGGAGACGCGCACGGGTGCTCCCAGGATGCGGCTGCTCCCCGTCACCGCGCCGGCCGTCACGGTCCACGTGGTGTCCGGCACGAAGTAGCCCTGCGCCGCCTCCGCCGCGGTGACCGTGTGGAGGGGGGTCGAGCACACATAGGACGCTCCCGCCGCGAGAGCGGTGTACCGGCAGTTCCCGGTGCCGCTCGGCACGAAGGGCGCGAAGTTGCCCGCCGTCGGCACGACGCTCGCGGTGGACGTTCCCGTGTTCGTCACCCGGAACGTGTACGCGACCTGGTCGCCGACCGCGTACGGGGAGGTCGCGACGTTCCGCTCACCGTCGGAGTCGGCGCCCGCGATGACCACGGAGGCGAGAGTCGTCGTCCCCGAGGAGACACCGCCGGTCAGTGCCAGCGGCAGCCCGAGTACGCGGGTGGCGCCAACGGAGTCGCCGGTGCTCGTCCAGGTGGTGTCCGGCACGACGTACCCCTGGGATGCCTCGGCAGCCGTCACCGTGTGGCGCGGGGTCGAGCAGGTGTAGGACGCGCCTGCGGCGAGGCCGGTGTAGCGGCAGTTCCCGGCGCCGGCCGGGACGAGCGGGGTGAAGTTCCCGCTGGTCGGGGTGACGGTCGACGCTCCTCCGCCCTGGTTGCGCACGGTGAACGCGTACGGGACGACGTCGCCGGCCGCGTAGGGCGAGGCGCTCAGGTCGCGGGAGGTGTCGGTCCGGCCGCCCGAGATCGTCAGCGACGCCAACCCTGTCACGCCGTCGCAGGCCGCGCCGAGCCAGGCGTCGTCGAAGCGTGCGAGGGTCATCGCGGTGAAGGAGCTGTTCTCGTAGAGCACGCCGAACCATCCCGGGGCCATGCGGGTCGCCGTCGAGTATCCGGAGTACCCGGCGTTGATCTGCCGCGCGTACGGCCAGGTCGCACCGTCGTCGCACGAGACCCGGGCCGTCAGATTCGAGCGGGCCGATTGCGAGGCCGTGTTGGTGAAGAGCAGCACCTTCGCCTCGGGAGAGCCGGCGGGTGCGTCCGGGTAGACGCGGGTGATCGACGCATTGTTCGTGGGGTCGGGTAGCTCGGTGTCCTGGCTGACCGGGCCATAGGTCTGGCCGCCGTCCGACGAGATCGCGACCTTGCGATAGCCGCCTCCGGCGTTGTCGCGCGAGTTCAGGAGCACTCGGCCGTCCGAGAGCTCGACCACCTTGTTCTCGTCCATCCGGGTGCCGACGAACGCGCCCCGCTGCCAGGTGGCGCCGTGGTCGTCGGAGTAGACGCTGTAGGCCTGGATGGCGTTCGTGCCGTCGGCCTGCCGCACATCTCCGGCGAACTGCTGGATGAGCCGGCCGGCGTGGGCGCCGTACCGCAACTGGATGCCCTCACCCGAGGTCGCGAACATGCTGCGCACGTCGCCGGCGACCGGGGCCGTGCTGCTCGCGCCCGGCTTCACGACCGTGGTGATCAGCCGCGGGGCGCCCCACGTCACGCCCGCATCCGATGACTCGGACACCTGCGCGCTGATGACCTGGCGGTTCGCGTCGTCGTTGCCGAACGCGCTGCCGCCGAACCCTTGGTCCTTGGAGTAGACGGAGAAGAGGAAGACCTTCCCGGCGACGGCGTCGTAGACCAGGCTCGGGTCGCTGTACCCGCTCTTCGGGGACGACGTCACCCCGGCGCGCACGGTGGTCAGTGCTCCCCAGGTCTGGCCACCGTCCGTGCTGCGCCGTAGGACGATCGAGTTGGGGTTGGGGGAGTCGGCGGCACTGCCGGGCCGGCCGTCCCAGGCGGCGAGGACGACACCGCCGCCGAGGGAGGCGAGGGCCGGGATGCGGTAGTTGGCGTACGGCGACGCGGGGGCGCCGGAGATGTCCACGGTGCTGAATGAGCCGGGCGGGTCGGCGGGCGCCGCGGTTGCCGGCGCCGCCGGTGCGGCGAGAGCGGCCGCGGTGATGAGTGCGATCAGGCCGGCGGCGACGGTCGCCGCTCGGGATCGTCGACGGAGAGGGGCTCCGGTGGTGGGGCGTGGTGACATGACGTTCCTTCCTTCCAGTGGTGCACGACGGTGTGTCCGGGTGGGGTGCTAGGCGTGTCGGTGCCGCGTGAGCGGATCAGGGGAGCGGCAGCTCCGCGGGGGATGCGGCGAGAAGTGCGGCCGCGCGCCGGTCGGTGCGGAGATCGTGCAGGGCGGCGACACCGGCCGCCGCGAAGTAGAGCGCGACCATCGGCACGGCGAGCACGAACATCGAGAGCACGTCGGCGGCGGGAGTCGCGATGGCCGTGAAGAGGGCGATCGCGATGATCGCCACGCGCCAGGAGCGCAGGATCGTCTTCGCGCGCAGCACGCCGACGAAATTGAGGAGCACCACGGCGACGGGGAGCACGAAGGCGATCCCGACCGCCAGGACGAGCTTGAGCACGAAGTCGAAGTAGGTCTTCGCCTGCACGATCGCCGCATCCTGCTCCGGCGCGAAGCCGGTCAGGACGCCGACCATGTGCGGCAGCACGAACCACCCGGCGGCGCACCCGACGAGGAAGAGCGGCACCGCGGTGAAGAAGAACCCGAACCCGTAGAGGCGCTCGCGGCGGGACAGCGCCGGGACGAGGAAGGCCCAGATCTGGAAGAGCCAGACCGGGCTCGAGACGATCACCCCGACGGTGATCGCAACCTGCATGCGCAGGTCGAACGCTCCGGTGATCGTGTCGTAGTTGAGCTCGGCCATCCGGTGCTGCGTGTCGGCGATCTGCTCGATCGGCACGCGCAGCGCGTCGAGCACGGGCGCGGCCAGGAACCAGCCGGCGACCGCGCCGGCCAGCAGCGCGGCCGCGGAGCGGAAGAGTCGGCGGCGCAGCTCGGCGAGGTGGCCGGCGATCGGCATGCGCCCCTCGGGCGCTCGGCGACGCCGCCGGGTGGGAGCGGATGCCGCGCCGGCCGTCATCACCGCTCCGAGGCGGCCGGTGCCGGCGTCTCGGGAGACTCGTCGCGGCCACCCAGCTCCGGCTTCACCTCGTTCTTGAAGATGCGCATCGACTGGCCGAGGCTCTTCGCCAGGGCGGGGATCTTCGGGGCGCCGAACAGCAGAAGGATGATGGCGACGATGATCAGGGCATGCCACCCGTTGAGGTTCGCGAACATCGGAAGAGGCCTTTCTCTGCGTGGTCCACGGCGACTGCCGTGCGGCACACTCAAGCACATATGACGTCTGATGTCCAATGGATTCTGTGCTACGGTCGCTCCCATGCTCGGTCTCACGTTCGACAAGATCGTCGTCGTGGGCGTCATCGCCGCCTTCGTCGTCGGGCCAACGCGCCTTCCCGGATACGCCGCCTCCCTCGCCGCCTTCGCGCGCCGATTGCGACAGACGGCGGCCGGTCTGAAAGCGCGCGTCGACGACGAGATCGGCGAGGAGATCGACTGGCAGAAGCTCGACCCGCGCCGGTTCGACCCGAGGTCCATCGTGCGCAGCGCCCTGCTGGACGACCCTCCCGCAGCAGGAGAGCAGGCCGGCGGGCAAGCAGGTGGCCGAGCCGAGACCGACTGACGCGACGAACCCCTGGAGCCCCGTGTTCACCGACCTTCCTGAGTCCGCACTGCGCGATTACCGCAGCGCGGTTGCCGACCCGCACGACTTCGACGCGTTCTGGGAGCGCACGCTCGCCGGAAGCCGCGAGCACCCCCTCCTGACGCGCCTCGAGCCCGTCGACACCGGACTGACGACGATCGACGTCTACGACGTGCGGTTCGCCGGCTATGCGGGGGAGCAGGTCGCGGCCTGGCTGCGCGTCCCGCGGGGCGCCGGCGGACCGCTGCCGGCCGTCGTGCAGTTCCATGGCTACGGGCGTGGTCGAGGGGAGGCCGTGGAGAACTTGCTCTGGGCATCCGCCGGATATGCGCACCTGGAGATGGACACCCGCGGGCAGGGCTGGAGCGGCTCGCGCGGCGTCACGCCCGACTCCGGTCCGGGAGCGGGTCAGGTGCCGGGCTTCCTCACGCGCGGCATCGGCGATCCCGAGACCTACTACTACCGCAGGGTGTTCGCCGATGCGGTCCGCGCGGTCGAGGTCGCGCGCTCCCTGGACACTGTCGACCCGCTCCGCGTCTCGGTGTTCGGCGTGAGCCAGGGCGGCGGCATCGCGCTCGCCGTGGCGGGGCTGGTGCCAGGGCTGTCGCGGGTCGTGGCGCGCGTGCCCTTCCTCTGCGACATCCCCCGCGGCATCGTCGCCTCCGACCGCACGCCGTTCCGCGAGATCACCGATCATCTGGCCCACTACCGCGATCGCACGGACGACGTGCTGCGCACGCTCTCGTATTTCGACGGGGTGAACTTCGCCGCGCGCGCGAGCGCACCCGCCACCTTCACGGTCGCGCTGATGGATCCGATCTGCCCGCCGTCCACCGTCTACGCCGCCTACAACGCGTACGCCGGTCCCAAGACGCTGCACACGTGGCGCTACAACGGCCACGAGGGCGGGGGGATCGACGACGACCTGCTGACGCTGCGCGCGCTCAGCGGGACGTGAGCCGGGAGGGGCCGGATGAGCACCGGGGGAATGTGCTCATCCGGCCCGATGCGCGAGCTTCCCGAAGCCGCGCATCCTCGCGGCCCTGGCAGCCGCGATCCGGAACATCCGGAGAGCTGCAAGTCTTGAGCATTCCCGGGTGGGGCCGGGTGGCACCCACCGCCATCTGGGCGGCGATCAGGGCGGAATTGCGACGTCGGAGCCACCCGTTAGGGGGACGAAGGGCCCGGCCTCAGTCCCGTTCGAACACCTCTTTCGCCATCGCCATGGCCGACATCGCCTTCGGCCAGCCGGCATAGAAGGCGAGGTGGGTGATCGCCTCGATCAGCTCCTCCTGCGTCGCACCGTTGTCGCGGGCGAACGCGAGGTGGAAGCGGAGCTGCTCGATGTTGCCGCCGGTCAGCAGGGCCGCCACCGTCACCAGGCTGCGGTCGCGCTTCGAGAGCTCGGGACGCTCCCAGACCTCGTCGAAGAGCACGCGGTCCGTGTAGTGGACGAGGCCGGGGGCGAAATCGCCGAAGGCCTGCTGTCCGCCGGTCCAGCCGGTCGTCTCGTCGCTCATGCGCGGCGCCCCTCGTACTCGGCGTCGGTGATGTGCTCTTTCCACGTGGTGGTCGCGGCGGGGTCGTCCGCGGCCTCCAGGATCGCGAGATGCTGCATGAAGCAGTCCGGGGCCGCAGCGTGCCAGTGGTCCTGGCCGGGCGGTGTGTAGAGCGTCTCGCCGGGATGCACCTCGAAGACGTTGCCGTCGCGGTCACCGAAGCGGGCCACGCCCTCGGTGACCCGCAGGTACTGGCCGCGCGCATGGCTGTGCCAGGCGGTGCGGGCGCCCGGCGCGAAGCGGACGAGCGCGACGGTCGTACGCTGGTCGGCGTCGTGCGGGGCGACGATGCCGTCGACCCAGACGTCGCCGGCGAACTGCTCCGGCGGGTTCTTCGCCGTCGGGGTGCGGGGTTCGATGTTCATGGCGGTTCCTTTCGTGGTGGAGAGGCTCAGAAGGTGAGGAGCACTTTCGTCGCGGTCCGTCGATCCATAGCGTCGTACCCTTCGGCCGCGCGGTCGAGGGGCAGCGTCAGGTCGAAGACGCGGCCCGGGTCGATCTCGCGGTCCCAGATGAGCCGGATGAGCTCGGGCAGGAACCGCCGGACGGGCGCAGGGCCGCCGAGCAGGTGCACCTCGGCGAAGAAGAGCTCGTCGGCCGGCAGAGTCACGCCGTCGTGGGCGACGCCGACGAAGCCGACGTGGCCGCCGGGCCGCGCGGACCGGATCGCCTGCAACAGGGACTCCTGGGTGCCGACGGCCTCGATCACGGAGTGGGCGCCGAGCCCGCCGGTGAGTTCCTTGACCTTCGCGACGCCCGCGTCGCCACGCTCCTCGACGATGTCGGTGGCGCCGAACTCGCGAGCGAGCGCCTGGCGGTCCGCGTGACGCGACATCGCGATGACGCGCTCGGCGCCGAGCTGCTTGGCGGCGAGGACGCCCATGAGGCCGACCGCCCCGTCACCCACCACGACGACGGTCTTGCCCGGGCCGGCCTCGGCGGCGACGGCGGCGAACCAGCCCGTCCCGAGCACGTCCGACGCGGCCAGCAGTGACGGGATGAGGTCGGCATCGGGCTGTCCGGGCGTCGCCACGAGGGTGCCGTCGGCCAGCGGAATGCGCGCCTTCTCGGCCTGGGTGCCGATCCCGCCCATCATCACGTTGTGCACACACCGCGACTGGTATCCGGCGCGGCAGATCTCGCAGGTGTTGTCGGAGGCGACGAACGATCCGACCACGAAGTCGCCGGGCTTCACGGTCGTGACGTCGGCTCCGACCTCCTCGACCACGCCGACGTACTCGTGCCCCATGGGGGCGTGGTCGGCGTGCTCGGTGCCGCGGTACGGCCAGAGGTCCGAGCCGCAGATGCAGGTCGCGGTCAGGCGGATGATCGCGTCGGTCGGCTCGACGATCACCGGGTCGGGCCGCTCCGCGACGACGACATCGCCCGGGGCGTTCATGATGACTCCACGCACGGCTGCGCTCCTTCGATCTCGGGGTGTGCGTCCAGTCCACCCCGTCCCGAGCTCGCGTGGGAGCCCCTGACGAGCCGTGTACTGACAGGGCACCCCTCGTGGGAGGCCACGGCTCAGGAGGCCGGCGTCCCCGATTCGAACCGCTCCACGAAGCCGACGATCCGCCGCGCGGCCTCCCGCGGATCGCGGATCATCGTCTCGTGCCGGTGACCCGGCACCTCGGAGTACTCCGCGACCGGGATGCTGTCCACCACGAACCGGCACCACCGGGGCGGGCACACGTGGTCGTCCGCTCCGCGCAGGACCAGCGTCGGCACCGCGATTCTCGGATACGCGAGTTCGGGCCGGTGGCTCAGCATCGCGTGAGCCTTACCGCGCAGGTTCGGGCCCGCCCGCAGGTACTCGCGCCCGCCGCGGTAGAGCACGAGCGGGTTCTCACCCGCGAGGTCGCGGATGAGCCGCCCCAGCTGCGGCCCCAGGCGGCGGGCCCGCCGGTCGACCGTGGGCGCGACCAGGATCAGCAGTTCGACCAGCGCCGGATGTCGCGCGGCCAGCTCGGAAGCGACCTGCGTCCCCATCGAATGACCGATGACGACGACAGGCCCGAGCCGTGCGTCGCGGAGGAACGCTGCCACGAGGTCGGCGGTGCGCTCCATGGTGAGGATGCGCTCCGGTTCGGGTGCTGAACCGTACCCCGGCAGATCAACGGCGATGACCCGCCCCTGGCCGGCGAGGATCTCGGCCAGGCCGTCGAACACCTTCCTGCCCATCCCGATGCCGTGGAGGAGCAGGAAGACGGTCCGGCCGGCACCTCTCTCTTCTGCCACGAGCGTCGCGCCCGCGTGCGAGAACGACGTGACGACGGGATCGGCGCTGAGATCGGCGCCGGGCATCAGCCCTCGGGACGGTCGGTCGACAGGTGCTCGAGGAGCTCGTCGAGGCTCCCGAACGTGAGCGTCTCGACGCCGTCGTCGTCGCGCTCGTCGATCTCTACGTCGTCGTAAGCGAGGTCCTCGTCGAGCAGCACACGGACCACACTGTCGGGGAACTGCCGGGGCGCGTCGAAGGAGAGCAGCACCGCGTCGACGAACACCACGACCGACTTCAGGGCGAGGTCGTCGCGCAGGTCCGCCTCCTCGGCGACGGGAGCGGGTCCGACGGACTCCTCGATCTCCGATACTGCCGCCTCGAGGATCTCGCGCCATGTGGTCGAGGACAGGCTCAGGAAGCGCTCGACCCGGTCAGCGAGGGGTCCGGCCTCGAGCGAACCGCGCTCCTCGATCTCTGGATCGACGTTGACCATCACGTCACCGTCGATCGCAGCGAACCGGGCCGGCCCATAGACGAAGGAGTCCTCGATCTCGGGAGACGGCATGAGGCCGCGGCGCGCGAGTTCGTCCTTCAGGGAGTCGAGGGATGCGTTCATGCCGCCCACGCTACCGGGATCCGTCGCGCGTCAGGTCAGGACGCGGACCCGAGACCGCGACGCAGCGGGATGTAGTGGGTCACGACGGCCTCCCGGAAGGCGGCGACATCCCCGGCTTCGGCAGCGCGCAGCATGTCCCCGTGCGCCCGGGCGGTCTCGTCGAGGTCGGTCGCGGGCGGGAGCCCGAGACGCGGGTACACGACGGTGTTGACCTCCCAGAACGCGGTGACCAGCTGGCCGACGAGCGCGTTGTCGAGGTGGGCGAGCAGCTCCGAGTGGAAGGCGCGGTCCTCTTCGGCGAAGGGTTCGCCGAGGCCGCTCTTCTCCTCCATGGTCTGGACGAGCTCGTGGAGGCGGGGGTTGCTGGTGCCGACCATGGCGGCGCAGATCTGCTCGGCCATGGCGAGGTCGAGGGCTTCGCGCACCTCCACCACCTCGCGCAGCGCGGCGAAGTCGTCCTCGGGCCGGAGCACGCCGCGGAAGACGAGTCCCTCCACCAGCGGGGCGAGAGACAGCTGGCCCACGTAGGTGCCGTACCCGTGGCGAACCTCGACGATGTCGAGGGCGGCGAGGGTACGCATCGCCTCACGTACGCTGGAACGGCTCACCCCGAGCTCGGCGCAGAGTTCGGCCTCCGTCGGGAGCAGTTCGCCCGGCTTGAGACGGTGGATGAGGATGTAGTCCTTGATCTGGTCCGTCACCGACGTGCGGCGTTGACTGGGCGCAGAGGAGAACATTCCGGAGGGTGTGGGCTCAGGCGCCATCGTCGACTTGACCTTTCCGCGGGACGTGCATTACGTTCACTATACCCAAGTAGGACATCAGACGTCCGACATCACGAGAGGCACTTCAATGTTGAAAGAATCGCTCCACAAGGAGGCGAGCCGGCGGACGTTCCTCGCCGCCACCGGCGCCGCCGGGATCGTTGCAGCTCTCGCCGCGTGCAGCGGCCCTCCCAGCACCACCGGCAAGGCCGCCACCTCGGGTGCGACCGGTGTCGTCGACAAGAACGGCACCATCACGGCGGGGATGTCGTACACCCTCGGCACCGGGTTCGACCCGATGACCACCACCGGCGCTCTCACGATGGCGGCGAACTGGCACACCCTCGAAGGCCTCGTCGAGCTCGACCCTGTCACCCGCAAGGCCTACGCGGCGCTCGGCTCGGCCCTCCCGAAGCAGGTCGACGACACCACCTACACGGTCTCCCTGCGCAAGGGCGCCACCTTCCACGACGGCAGCAGCGTGACGGTGGACGACGTCCTCTTCTCCTTCCAGCGGGTGCTCGACCCGGCCAACGCCTCCCTCTACGCCGGCTTCCTGCCCTTCCTCACCGCCGACAGTGTCACCACGGTCGACGACTCGACCGTCCAGTTCAAGGCGGCCTACCCCTTCTCCCTCTTCGCCGAGCGCATCTCCGTCGTCAAGATCGTGCCGAAGGCCGTCGTGCAGGCCGACCCGAAAGCGTTCGACGCCCTCCCGACCGGCACCGGCCCCTACAAGATCACCGCGGCCACCGCGAACGACAAGCTCACCTTCGAGCGCTACGACGCCTACAACGGCTCGCGCCCGGCGCTCGCCGCCGGCATGACCTGGAACCTGCTCGCCGACCCGTCCGCCCGGGTCAGTGCCATGCAGTCCAAGCGCGTCAACGCCATCGAGGACGTCCCATACCTCAACATCGACGGGCTCTCCCGCGTCGTGAAGACCGAGTCGGTGCAGTCCTTCGGCCTCCTCTTCATGATGTTCAACACGTCGATGAAGCCGTTCGACGACAAGCGGGTGCGCCAGGCCTTCTTCTACGCGATCGACATCGACAAGCTCGTCGCGAACGGCATGCTCGGCAACGCCGAGGCCGCCTCCAGCTACGTGCAGAAGACCCACCCCGACTACGTCAAGGCCAAGACGGTCTACAAGCACGACGCGGCCAAGGCGAAGGCGCTCCTCAAGGAGGCCGGCGTCTCGAACCTGTCGATCACCCTCCTCACCACCGACACCGGCTGGGTGAAGGATGTCGCCCCGCTGATCAAGGAGGACCTCGACGCCGCCGGCATCGCGACCACCCTCGACATCGGCCAGTCGGCCGGGCAGTACAAGAAGGTCGACAACGACCAGTTCGAGGTCATGATCGCCCCCGGCGACCCGTCGGTCTTCGGCAACGACGCGGACCTGCTGCTGCGCTGGTTCTACGGGGACAACCTCTGGTCGCAGAAGCGCTACCGGTGGAACTCCGGCGCCGACTTCGAGAAGCTCCAGTCCCTCCTCGACCAGGGCGCCCAGGAGACGGACCGCAAGAAGCAGCTCGCCACGTGGGGCCAGATCTACGACCTGGTCTCCGACGAGGTGCCGCTCTACCCCCTGCTGCACCGCAAGCTGCCCACGGCGTGGAACCCGGATGCGCTCACGGACTTCAAGCCGATCTCGATGACCGGCCTGTCGTTCCTCGGCGTCGGCCCGACGAAGTAGCGCCCACGGGCGGGGCCGGCCACGAGCCGGCCCCGCCTCCCGACCCGTCCCCTTAGGAGCACCGCATGGCCCAACTCGTGCGTCTCGCCGGCCGCCGCCTCATCGCGCTGCCGTTCATGATCCTCGGCATCACCCTGCTGGTCTTCCTCGTCCTGCAGCTCGCCCCCACCGACCCGGCGACGAACGCCCTCGGCGAGAGCGCGAGCGACGCGGCGAAGGCGGCGTGGCGTCAGGACAACGGCTACAACGACCCCCTGATCGTCCGCTACCTCGGCTTCCTCGGCCACCTGTTCCAGGGCAACCTCGGCAACACGGTCCCGCCCGCACAGCCGGTCGGCAGCCTCATCGCGACCGCCTTCCCCCTCACCCTGCAGCTGACGTTCCTCGGCCTGATCATCGCCGTGGTCGTCGCCGCGATCCTCGGCGTCGTCGCCGCGCTCTACCGCGACCGGTGGCCCGACCAGGTCATTCGCGTCGTCTCGATCGCGGGCATCGCGGTGCCGTCGTTCTGGCTGGCCATCCTGCTCATCCAGCAGTTCGCGCTCACCTGGCCGATCTTCCCGACCGGCGGGTACACGTCCCCGCAGGACTCGTTCACCGGCTGGCTGCAGTCGATGTTCCTCCCCGCCGTCGCGCTCGCCGTCCCGGTCGCGGCCTCCCTCACCCGCGTCGTCCGCACGTCCATGGTCGAGGAGCTCGACCGCGACTACGTGCGCACCGCCATCGGGAGCGGGCTGCCGCGCGCGGTCGTGATCGGCCGCAATGTCTTCCGCAACGCGCTCATCACCCCGATCACCGTGCTCGGGCTGCGCGTCGGCTACCTCCTCGGCGGCGCCATCGTCATCGAGGTCATCTTCGATCTGCCCGGGATGGGACAGCTCATCCTCGGGGGCGTGACCGCGGGCGACACGAACCTCGTCCAGGGCGTCACCATCACGATCGCGCTCACCTTCGTGATCGTGAACACGATCGTCGATCTGCTCTACCTGGTCGTCAACCCCAGAATCAGGACGGTGTAACGATGAGACGCACCCTTGCCGAGCGGCTCTCCGCTCCAGGACTGCGCTTCCGGGCGCTCCCGATCTCCTCCAAGATCGCGCTGGTCTTCTTCGTGATCGTCGTCCTGGCGGCCGTCTTCGCGCCGCTCGTCGCGCCGCACGACCCCCTGAAGTCGGGCATCCCGGCCCAACCGCCGTCGCTCGACAACTGGTTCGGGACGGACCGCAGCGGCCGCGACATCTTCTCGCGTCTCGTCTACGGTGCGCGCTCGTCGCTGGCGATCGGCGTGGGCGCCACCGCGCTCGCCCTCATCGTCGGCGGCACGATCGGCGCCATCGCCGCGACCGCGCACCGCTGGGTCAACGAGGGCATCATGCGCGTGCTCGACGTGATCATGTCGTTCCCCGGCATCGCGCTCGCGATCGTCTTCGTCGCCGTGTTCGGCAAGAGCCTCCCCGTGCTCATCGCGATCATCGCCTTCCTCTACGTGCCCCAGCTGGCGCGCATCGTGCGGGCGAACGTGCTCAGCCAGTTCGGCGAGGACTACGTGGCAGCGGAGCGGGTGCTCGGCGCGAAGACCGCGTACATCCTGCTCAAGCACGTCTTCCGCAACTGCGCCGCCCCGATCCTCGTCTTCGCGACGATCCTGGTCGCCGACGCCATCGTCTTCGAGGCCAGCCTCTCCTTCATCGGGGCGGGCGTGCAGGAGCCGGCGCCGTCCTGGGGCAACGTGATCTCCAGCGGCAAGAACCTGCTGCTCGCGGGCGGCTGGTGGGCGACGCTCTTCCCCGGCCTGCTCATCCTGATCACGGTGCTGGCGCTCAACGTGCTCGCCGAGGGACTGACGGACGCCATGGTACGGCCGAGCGTCCGCAAGCGCGCCGTGGCCCCGGAGGAGCTGCCGAACGATGCCGGCACCGCCTCCCTCGTCGCCGCCGAGCCGCTCGACGCCGCGGGTGCGCAGGAGGAGGAGGAGTTCGAAGCCCTCGCCGATGCAGACCCGGTGGTCGACCGCCGGCCCGACCCCGCCCTGGCGCAGCACCTGCAGCGTCTCGGCGACGTGGAGGCGCGGCGCACCGACCGGCTCGTCTTCGACGGAGACGTGCCGCCCCTCCTGCAGGTGGAGGACCTCTCCATCCGCTTCCCGGAGCGGCACGGAGACGTCGCGGTCGTCGACCGGCTCGGGTTCGCCGTCCGGCCGGGGGAGACCATGGCGCTCGTGGGCGAGTCCGGCTCGGGCAAGAGCCTCTCCAGCCTCGCGATCATGGGCCTGCTGCCCGCCAACGCCGAGGTCACCGGCCGCGTCCTCTTCGAAGGCCGCGACCTCCTCACGATGACGGAGAAGCAGCGCAACACCCTCCGCGGCCACGAGATGTCGATGGTCTACCAGGACGCGCTCAGCTCCCTGAACCCGTCGATGCTCATCCGCGCCCAGCTCAATCAGCTGCTCAAGCGCGGCGGCACACGCTCGGCCGAGGAACTCCTCGAGCTCGTCGGGCTCGACCCGAAGCGCACGCTCACGAGCTACCCGCACGAGCTCTCGGGAGGTCAGCGCCAGCGCGTGCTGATCGCCATGGCCCTGACCCGCAGCCCGAAGCTCGTGGTCGCGGACGAGCCGACGACGGCTCTGGACGTCACCGTGCAGGCGCAGATCATCGACCTGCTCAACGACCTGCGCGCCCAGCTGGGCTTCGCACTCGTGTTCGTCAGCCACGACCTCGCCCTCGTGGCGGAGGTCGCCCACCGGATCACGGTCATGTACGCCGGTCAGGTGGTCGAGAGCGCCCCCACCGTCGAGTTGCTGCGCAACCCGCAGCACGAGTACACCCGCGGGCTCCTCGGCTCGGTGCTGTCGATCGAGTCGGGCGCGTCCCGCCTCCACCAGATCCCCGGCACGGTGCCGACTCCGCGCGAGTTCGCGACGGGCGACCGGTTCGCCTCGCGATCGGTCGAGCGCCCCGGCGTCGGCCGCGACGTGCGGCCCGAGCTGCGACTCGTCGACGGGACGAGCGACCACTATGTCGCCATGGCCGAGCCGTCCGTGCTCGCGGAGACGTTCGCACAGAAGGGAGCGGCCTCATGACCGGAGACGACATCCTCACCCTGGACCACGTCCACGTCGTCCACACCGCCCGCACCGGGAAGCTGTTCCGTCCGGACAAGGTGCACGCCGTCAACGACGTGAGCCTCTCCATCCGGCGCGGCGAGACCATCGGCATCGTCGGCGAGTCGGGATGCGGCAAGTCGACACTGGCGCGGGTGATCGTCGGGCTGCAGCAGCCGACCGAAGGCGACGTGCTCTACCAGGGACGCAGCGTCCTCAGCCGCGATCGCGCCACCCGCCGGCAGCTCGGCCGCGCCGTGTCGATCGTGTTCCAGGACCCGTCGACCGCCCTCAACGCCCGGTTGAGCATCCACGACATCCTGCGCGACCCGCTCGACGTGCACGGAATCGGCACGGGGCCTCAGCGCGAGCGGCGCATCCTCGAGCTGCTCGACCTGGTCGGGCTTCCGCGCTCGGCGGCCGAGGTGCTGCCGAGCCATGTCTCCGGAGGCCAGCGGCAGCGCGTCGCGATCGCCCGGGCACTGGCGCTGGAGCCCGACCTCATCGTCGCCGACGAGCCGACCAGCGCGCTCGACGTCTCGGTGCGCGCGCAGATCCTCAACCTGCTCGGCGACCTCAAGCAGCAGCTGAACCTCGCGATGGTCTTCATCTCCCACGACATCCAGACCGTCCGCTATGTCTCCGATCGCATCGTCGTCATGTACTACGGCCGGATCGTGGAGGAGGGGACGGCTGCCGAGGTCTTCGACCACCCGTCCGACGACTACACGCGCACGCTGCTCGGGGCCGCGCCGACGCTGCTCTGAACCGCCGGCCGGCGCCTGAACCGCCGGCCGGCACCGCACCACCTGCACCGCCATCACGCACCACCATTGGAGAGAATTGTGAGCACTTCCCGTTTCGCCGGCGTCGTCCCGCCGCTCGTCACCCCGTTCGCACCGGACGGCGCGCTCGATGTGGCCTCGTTCGAGCGCCTGATCGAGTCGCAGATCGCGGCGGGCGTCGACGGGCTGTTCGTCCTCGGGTCCTCGGGCGAGGTCGGCTTCCTGACCGACGCCGTCCGCAGCGAGGTGCTGCGCGAGGCCGTGCGCATCGCCGCCGGTCGCGTGCCCGTGCTCGCCGGTGTCAACGACATGTCCACCTCCCGCGTCGTCGAGCAGGTCCGCCTGGCCGAGTTCGCCGGGGTGGACGCCGTGGTCGCGACGGTGCCCTTCTACGTCCGCCCCAGCCTCGAGGAGATCGAGGCGCACTTCCGCACCGTGGCCGCGTCGACGGCCCTTCCGCTGTTCGCCTACGACGTGCCCGTCCGTGTGCACGTCAAGCTCGGCCACGAACTACTCGTGCGCCTCGGCGTCGAGGGCGTGCTCGCCGGCGTCAAGGACTCCAGCGGCGACGACGTCGGCTTCCGCCGGCTGGTCGCGGCGAACCGCGCCGCCGGCAGCCCGCTGGTGCTCTTCACCGGGCACGAGATCGTCGTCGACGGCGCCCTGCTCGCCGGCGCGGACGGCGTCGTGCCGGGCCTCGGCAACGTGGACCCCGCCTCGTACGTGCGGCTCGTGGCCGCCGCGCGCGCCGGGGACTGGGCCGAGGCCAAGCGCATCCAGGACGGTCTGGCCTCCCTGTTCGAGATCGTGTTCCAGGCGCAGGGGGTGAGCGGGGAGGCGGCCGGGCTGGGCGCCTTCAAGACCGCCCTCCAGACGCTCGGTGTGATCGAGAGCAACCGGATGGCCCACCCTGTGCCCGCACTCGAGGGCGAGACCGTCGAGCGCATCCGGGCGATCGTCGAGGAGTCGGGGCTCCTCGTCCGATGAATCTCGGGCCGATCGGGTACGCCGTCGGTGTCGACCTCGGCGGCACCAAGACAGCGGCCGGTCTGATCGCAGCGGACGGTGCGGTGCTGCTCCGAAAGGAGGCGCCCACCCCCGCCGCCGACGGCCCGGGCGCCGTGCTGGCCACGGTCATCGGCCTCGCCGCCGAGGTGATCGCCGCGGCCCCGTCCGCGCTCACCGGCGACGCTCCACTGATCGGGGTCGGCATCGGCGCGGCGGGTGTCGTCGACCCGCGCACGCGCAGCGTCCTCTCCGCGACCGACACCCTCCCCGGATGGGCGGGCACGAGGATCGGCGAGGAGGCGGAGCGGGTGCTCGGCGTTCCCGTCGCGGTCGACAACGACGTGCGCGCCCACGCCATCGGCGAGGCGCGGTTCGGAGCCGGCCGTGGGCGATCGAGTGTGCTGCTCGTCGCGGCCGGAACCGGTGTCGGCGGGGCCCTCATCGTCGGCGGCGCTCCGCTCGTGGGTGCGACGAGCGCCGCCGGCCATTTCGGCCACGTGCCCGCGGTGGAGGCCCAGGGCCTGCCCTGCACGTGCGGCCGGCAGGGCCATGTCGAGACCATCGCGGCCGGCCCCGCGATCCACGCCGCCTATCTGCGCCGCGGCGGGACGGCGCCCGTGCCGGACGCGCGAGCGGTCTTCGCCCTCGCTGAGGCAGGCGACCCCTTGGCGATCTCCGTGGTCGAGATCGCAGGACGCGCGCTCGGCCGCGCGATCGGCGGCCTCCTCAACGCCCTCGACCCCGACGTCGTCGTGGTCGGCGGTGGTCTGTCCCAGACATCCGAGCTCTGGTGGGGCCCGCTCCGCGAGGGAGTCGCGGCCGAGGCGATCGACCTCGTGCGCGACCGCCCTGTCGTGCCCGCCGCCCTCGGCACGGCCGCAGCCCTCGCCGGTGCCGGGGCCCTGGCCTTCGACGCCGCGGTCGCCGCTGCGCCACCCTCATCCGACCCTCTCCACTTCTCTCCGACCGGAGCCCGCGCATGACCTCTCACCCTCTCTCCGTCCCGGCGCCGCTTGCGGCGATCCACGGCGGCCTCGTCGTCTCCTGCCAGGCCTACCCGGGGGAGCCGATGCGCAGCCCGGAGACGATGGCTCAGATCGCCGCGTCGGCGCTCACCGGCCATGCCGTCGGCATCCGCGCCCAGGGGCTCGGCGACATCGCCCTCATCCGCGACCGGGTCGACCTGCCGCTGATCGGCCTCTGGAAGGACGGGCACGACGGCGTCTTCATCACCCCCACGCTGCGACATGCCGTCGCGGTCTCCGCCTCGGGAGCGGACATCGTCGCGCTCGACGGCACCCGACGGCCACGGCCGGACGGGCTCGACCTGGCCGAGACCATCCGCCGGCTGAAGGACCAGACCGGCACGCTCGTCATGGCGGACACCGGATCGCTCGCCGACGCGCTCGCCGCTGTCGAAGCCGGCGCGGACTGCGTGGGGACGACGCTCGCCGGCTACACGTCCGAGCGGCCGAAGCTCGACGGGCCCGACCTGGACCTGGTGGCCGAGATCGCCGCCGCGGTGGAGGTCCCGGTGATCGCCGAAGGCCGCATCCACACGCCGGAGCAGGCGCGCGCCGCGATCGACGCGGGCGCCCACTCCGTCGTCGTCGGCACCGCGATCACCCATCCGGCCACCATCACCCGGTGGTTCGCGGACGCCGTCGCCCGATGAGCGTCCTCGTCGGGGCCTATGCGGCGTCTCCCGCGCACGCGCAATGGGCAGCGGACGCCGAGGAGGAGTACTTCGACGGCCTCGCCGCGCTCACCACGGTGCGGGGGCTGGAGCTGCCCTGGATCGACGGCCTCCACCCGCACGACGACGCATGGCTGCTGCGCCGGTTCCCGCGCCGGTTCGACGCCGTGTTGACCGGGATCCCCGGCACGATGCGCCGGCTCGGGCGCGACCCGCGGTTCGGTCTGGCCTCGCCCGACGCCGACGGTCGTGCTGCCGCCGTCGCCGAGGCGACCCGGATGTTGGAGGCTGCGGAGCGCCTCAACGACGCCTGCGGCCGCCGCGCGGTGATCGCGGTCGAGCTGCACAGCGCGCCCGTCGCCTCCGTCGACCCCGCGGCCGTGCAGGCGGCGATCGCCGCGTTGCGCGAGTCGCTGGAGACCCTCGCAGCGAGCGGCGTCGGTGACGACGCGGCCCTCGTGGTCGAGCACTGCGACGCGTTCGTGCCGGGCAGGGCGCCCGAGAAAGGCTTCCTCGCCGTCGCCGACGAGCTCGCCGCCCTCGACGGACTACCCGATCGGTTCGGGATGAGCGTCAACTGGGGGCGCTCGGCGATCGAGGTGCGCGACGGGGACGCCGTCGCCGCTCAGATCGCGGCGATCGCGTCCTCCGGTCGCCTCCGCGGGCTCATGCTCTCGGGCGCCGCCGATCAGGTCACTCCGTTCGGGCCGGCGTGGGTCGACGCGCACCATCCGATGGTCCCGGCGCCCGGGTTCCCCTTCGGCGAGCCCGCGTCGCTCCTCACCGCGGATCGTCTCGACGCTGCAGTGGCGGCTGCCGGCCCGCTCGAGTGGGCAGGAGTGAAGTTCGGCTGGGCGGATCCCTCTGCCGAGGTCGCTCCGCGCATTGCGATGGTCGACGCCGCCGCGGCCCTGCTCGCGCGCACTCTGGCCTCACATTCGGGCCCAATGTCGCGTTAGGCGACGCGAAACGCGACATTCGGGCCAAATGCTGGCGTTGCCTACCCAACAGCCCGGTCGGCACTACTGAAATCCGGAGGCGGCCTACCTCTCGGCGTTCTCGCGCGCTCTAACATCGGCGCATCCCGCGTGCCCGCGCGCGGACTCCGAGCGTCGAAGGAGATGGCCGTGCACGCCGAGATCTTCACAAGCCAGTTGTCGGGCGAACCGATCCGGGTCGGCTGCCTGTGCGGCGAACGTCACGATCACGAACCTCGCCTCGGCTCATCCTGCCGCAGCACGGACGATGCCGTGACTCCGTGGAGGACGGACCGATGACCCGCGTTCAGCGACTCTTCGTCGGCGCCGTCGGAGTGGCATTCAGCGCGGTGGGGCTCTTCTGCCTCGCGGCTCTGACACTGGTCGTGCTCGAAGCCCTGGTGCTTCCCGAAGCGGGAGAAGCGGGAGGCGGCGTCGTGCTCACCGCGGGAGCGGGCCTGGCGGCGGCCGCGGGCGGGTGCTGCTGCGCGGTTGTCCTGCACCGGCGCCAGGGGCCGCCGCCGCGTCGAGCGTCCTTCATCGATCCGGCGACCGGGAAGGGCCGGCACGCGACGGGCGGCTGACCCGCGGGCTCAGGCGGCCCGACGCTCCGCGTGCGGGCTGCCGACGAGGGTCCGGATCTCCCGCGCGACGCGCACGGAGGCGGTGCCGTCACCGTACGGGCTCGGGAGGCGCTCCAGCTCTGCGTGGAGAGTGTCGAGCTCGCCGATCCAGCGCTCGACGATCTCCGAGATCTGGGGCCCCGGCAGCACGCGGTCGGCGAACGACCCCATCACCTCGGGACGCTCGGTGGACGCGCGGACCACCAGCAGGGGGCGCTTGATCACGCTGCACTCCTCCTGCACACCGCCGGAGTCGGAGACCAGCACGGCCGCGGAGGACGCCAGCGCCAGGAACTCCGGGGGAGTCACGGGATCGATCACCTGCAGGCCCTGGAGCAACGGATCGAGTCCGAATGCGTGGATGCGAGCGCGGGTGCGCGGGTGCAGGGGCAGGACGACCGGAAGGCTCACGGAGCCGAGCTCCGACAGGATCGTCGAGAGAGCCTCCCGATCGTCCGTGTTCTCGGGGCGGTGGATGGTCGCCAGCACGTAGCCGTCGACGGAGAGCCGCAGGCCGGCGAGCACGGCGGCAGCCGCGTGCCGGGGCAGGAGCTGCGCCTGGACCGCCTCGACGACGGTGTTGCCGGTGCGCACGATGCGCTCGGCCGGGATCTGCTCGGCGAGCAGGTTCTCGACGTTCACGGCGGTCGGCGCGCAGAGGAGGTCGGCGATGTGGTCGACCATCACCCGGTTGTGCTCCTCGGGCATGGCGCGGTCGAAACTGCGGAGCCCTGCCTCGACGTGCACCAGCGGGATGCCCAGCGCGTTCGCGGCGAGCGCTCCGGCGAGGGTCGCGTTGGTGTCGCCCTGAACGACGACGGCCTTCGGGGGCCGGGCGCTGAAGATCGTGTCGAGCTGCTTCAGCGTCGATGCGATCTGCGCTGCGCGGCCGCTGCCGCCAACGGAGAGGACCGCTTCGGGCTCCGGGAGGCCGAGGGCCTCCCAGACCGACCCGGAGAGGGCCTGGTCGTAGTGCTGGCCGGTGTGGATCACGCGGCTCTCGGGGCCGAGCTCGTGGATGATCCCGGCGAGTTTGACCATCTCGGGGCGGGTTCCGAGGACGATGGCGATGCCGTGGGGGGTGGCGGGCATGAGGGTTCCTCTCAGTCGGGTGCGCGGGAGGGGCGGGTGTCGGGTCTGCGCATCGGCCGTCGGGTACGGATCGGGCCGGGAGGTACGGGTGGCGGGTGTTGGGTTTGGGGAGTGGAGAGGCCGGCCGCCCAAGGGAGGGACGGCCGACCTCTCAAGCGCATGGACCACCCGTTAGTCCAGATACGCAACGCCGCCGCCAGAGGTAGGCGAACGAGATGCAGATGACGACGGAGGCGGCGACGGCGAAGATGGGGACCATGGTCTACCCCTAACGGGTGGGTATCGGCGTTGCTGTGGAGCCTTCGGCGGGTGGTCCGAAACGGGCGGCTCCTGGGAAGAGTGGGACGGGGAGTGACGGTGGGCGCGCGCAGGGCGCGCCCACCGGAGTGCTGGTGGGCTGGTACTGACTCGGCCGGTTTCAGGCCTGGGCGGCGCGGCGGCCTTTGGCCGGGCGGCGACCGTCGGATGCGGGGCGTTTGAAGGCGACGATGGTCATCAGGACGAGCGCGGCGGCCATCCCGACGAGCATCAGGACCGTGCCGACGGGGCCGTGGACCCAGCGGAACGCTTCGATGCCCCACGTGCTCCAGGCGAAGATCAGGAGGCCGAGGCGGAGCAGGTTGAGGAGCATCATCCCGATGATCCCCGCTGCTGCGGAGAGCAGCACCCGGTGGAGGCGCACGCCCCGTCGAAGGGCGAGCACACCGGCGAGGAAGGCGATGGGGCCGAGGTAGAGCGCGACCGCGCACTGGATCGTGATGACGATGAGGACCCAGCTGCTGTCGGCGGGGAAGGCGACGCCCGGGTTGCCGTCCTTGCGGGCGAGAACGGCGTCGGACCCGAACAGGTCGTTTGCGATCGTCACGAGCATGCGGGCTTCGACGTCGCGCACCACGCCCTCATTGAGCATCAGCAGCACGCCGGTCGTGACCAGTGCGATGGCGGTCAGCCATGCGACGATCCGGCGGAGCGGTACGCCGGGGCGAGCACGACGACGGGTGAGGGGGCGGGGGACGGGGATCGCGGTGGTGAGGTCAGCCGACATGACGGCCTCCTGCCGTGTGACGCACCCCCGCCAGGGACGCACTGCCGGCCTTCTCGCGACGGCGAAGAGTCGCCGCGCGGAGGAGCAGAAGTCCGCCGAGCAGGAGGAAGAGGGTGACGATGGTGACGCCGATGACGGTCATCATCGAACCGCTGCCGGTGGCGGCGAGAACGCCGCCGACGGTCAGCCCACCGCCGATTGGTCCGGCCTGGTACATGGGGAAACCTCGCTTCATCTGGAGTCGGGTGCGTTGGAGATCCCTCGAGCGCCGACGCGACGGAGCGTGCGCCACCCCGGCGCTAGGACGCCGGGTGCAGCTGCAACGGATGCGGTTCGGGTGGGGAGATCCTGATCGGGTGGGATCGGATTCCAGTGTGCGCTGGCATTACATGCATATCGGTAGTGCCTCCGACCGCTCAGTAGTCGGTGCACTGGGATTCCGTAGGCGCACGCCGTCGGATGACGTATGCGGACCCCTGCGTAACGGTGGAATACCTCAACTCCGTTCGTGTTGCCGCATGCATGAGACGTGCCCCATTGATGAGCCGGTTCGTGCAGCACGAGGAGTTCGGCGGCACCGAGGTGCTGCGCGTCGTCGAGAGGTCGGCACCCGAGCCCGCCAGAGCCGAGGTGCGCGTGCGCGTGACGGTGGCCGGACTGAACCCGGTGGACTGGCAGATCCTCGAATCGCCGCGGGTCGCGGCGGAATTCGGTGTGATCCTGCCGACCGGGTACGGCAACGATTTCGCGGGCATCATCGACGCCGTCGGACCCGACTCGACGCGCTGGGCGGTGGGCGACCGCGTGTACGGCGGCGCCCGCGGCCGCGCGCTCGCCGACCACGTCGTGCTCGCCGAGCACGATCGTCGCATCCACCGCACGCCGAACGGGATCGACGACCTGACGGCGGGGGTCCTCGACGTCGCCGGACGGACGGCGAGTGCGGTTGCGGACGCGCTCGCCGCGGGTGTCGGAGACGTGGTGCTCGTCGGCGCGGCCGGAGGCGGGGTGGGCGCGATCCTGACTCAGCTGCTCGTGCGCTCCGGCGCGCGGGTGCTCGGCACCGGATCCGAGGCCTCGGCGGACCACGTCCGCTCGCTCGGGGCAGAGCCCGTGCGCTACGGACCGGGGCTGGAGACGCGGGTCCTGGCGCTCTCGCCGAGGGGAGTGACCGCGGCGGCGGACCTCTTCGCGACAGAGACGGCGGTCGCCGCCCTCGCGCTCGGCGCGCGGCCCGGCCGCGTCGTCACGATCGAGGCGGACGACCCCCCTGCCGGCGCCCGAGCGGTCAACGGGTCGAACGCGCGGCCCGGGGCACTGGAGGAATTGCTGCGGCTGGTGCGCGCCGACGGCCTCCGGATTCCTGTGGAGGCTGTGTATCCCTTCGCCGAATTCCGCGACGCGATCGCCCATCAGCGGTCGCGGCACGCGCGCGGAAAGATCGCTGTCGCGCTCGACTGATCCGGTCGCGTCCGGTCACCACCGCAGCCCGACGGGATGCCGCTCGTCGCCGAACGGCGCGCCCAGCGGTTGCTCGGGGTCGGGCAGGTCGATGGCTGCACCACTGCGCTCCGCGATCGCGACCGCGTCGTCCTGCGGGAAGTAGCCGATCGCCTCGCCCTCCTCCAGCGGGAACCAGGCGGGACGGTTCGCGGAGACGCCCCACACGATCCGGTGGCCCGGCTCCGTGAGCGTCGCCACGGCCTCCACGAGACGCGTCGCGTCGCCCGGCGAGAGCCAGGTCGCCAGCGAACGCGACGCCTCGGGATGCTCGGCGAAGGTGCAGATCCTGGCCGACACCACGGCCATCCCGAACTGGTCGGCGTACAGGCTGCCGAGCGCCTCCATCGCGACCTTGCTCACGCCGTAGTAGGTGTCGGGTCGTGGAGGGAGGATGCCGGAGTCCCGTGCGGAGGAGGCCGGGGCCTGGCCGACCGCGTGGATCGAGCTCGCCAGCATCACCCGGGGCACCCCGGCGACGTACGCGGCCTGGAGGGCGTTCCGGGTGCCGTCGATGTTCTCCTCGACGATCTCGTTCCACGGCCGTTCCGAGGCGACCCCGGCGAGGTGGATCAGGGTGCCGGCGCCTTTCACCGCTTTCGCCAGCGCGTCCCTGTCGGCGATCGACGCCTGGACGTGTTCCCACGTGGCGTCGTCGGGAGCCTCGGTGATGTCGATCGAGCGGACCTGGTGGCCGTGGCCGATCAGGCGCGGGATGATCGAACGGCCGATGCGACCGTTGCCGCCGGTGATCGCGAACTGTGCCATTGCTGCCTCCATCGTCCGCACCATCAGTACACCGATCCGGGCCGATGGTCAGCGGTCGGCGGCCGATGGTCAGCGGTCGGCGCCCAGGGCGGCGACCTCGCGGACGGCGGCAGCGACCGCCGCGTGATCCTTGCGGAGGATCGCGCCGTGGTTGCTCGGGACCTTTGCGCTGATCGCGATGTTGGGGTTGCGGGCGATCACGTCGGCGAGGCCGGCGCGGATGACCTCCTGCTCGTCGCCGCGGCTGCCGAGCGATGTGCCGGAGGCGACGACGTGCCGGGTGGGCACCACGATGCCGTCCAGCACCGGGCCCAGCTCGCCGGTGCTCCCGAGACGGCCGAGCTCGATGTTGCTCTCGGCCTGCTGGGCGGCGCTCATCCGGGGCGTGAGTCCGGTGGGCCGCAGGAGCGGCGTGAACCAGCCCATCCGCCGGAAGAGCGTCCGGATGCGGGCCTCCATCGCGTCGTCCAGCCAGTCGTAGGGCTGCGCGCCGTCGACCAGCACAGCGCCGATCGTGCGTGCGGGGTTGAGGTTGGCCCAGTGCGCCGCGACGTAGGCGCCGTACGACCAGCCCACCACCACGGCGCGGTCGACGCCGCGTGCCGCGAGCACGGCGTCGACATCGCGCACGGCGGCCGCGAACGAGTAGTCGGCCGAGCGGCCCGACTTCCGGCCGCGGGCGCGCTCGTCGTACGTGATGTGCCGCCAGGTGGGGCCGAGGTCGGCGATCACCCGGCGCCAGTAGCCCTGCGTGGCGAACTGGCCGTTCAGATAGACGATGGGGGTGCCCGAACCGCCGGTGTCGGTGGTGGCGAGGGCTGTGTCGTCGACCGGCACCATGCCGGTCCAAGCTGCGCTGGTCGAGGTCGTGCTGCGGTTCGTCATGATGTTCTCCTGAGGGCTGG
Source organism: Leifsonia naganoensis (assembly GCF_013410615.1). Taxonomy (NCBI): domain Bacteria; kingdom Bacillati; phylum Actinomycetota; class Actinomycetes; order Micrococcales; family Microbacteriaceae; genus Leifsonia; species Leifsonia naganoensis. The sequence goes on along the minus strand of NZ_JACCHJ010000001.1, from coordinate 1,010,946 downwards.
TGGGCTGCGCGGTCACAGGGTGTGCGCGTCGATGTCGCCGGAGGCGGTGGTGGCGCGGATCCGCACGGTCGCCGATCCATCGGTGTTCCGGAGGGCGTTGCTGATGCGCCCGTGCGGCGTGCCGGCGTCGAGGACGGCGGTGGTGCCCGCCGGGACCCCGACGGAGACGTCGCCGAACTGCGTGCTGACGACCACGTCGCCCCGGCGCGCCTCGGCGATCCGGATGTCGCCGCGCGCGGTGCTGATCTCGGCCGGGCCGGTGAGGCGACCGACGGCGATTCCGCCGTCGAGGGCGCTGAGGCGGACGGTCTCCGCTTCGTCGAGCGCGATCGGGCCGACCGACCCCTCGACGACCACGTCGCCGAGGCTCCCGGCCCCGCGCAATTCCGCGCTTCCGGTCGCCCGCACGCTGGAGCCGGCGGGCAGCTGGACCGTCACCTCGACGGAGCCGCTCGGTCCGAACGCGGCGGACGGCTCGGTCGTGCCGATGGTGAGCGTTCCGGCGGCGAACGCCGCGGTGGTGCGCTCCGCCGCTTTCACGTCGCGCGCCTTCGTGGCGTCGACGGGGCGGATGTCCACGCGGACGTCCGTCCGCTCGGCGGCGATGAACCGGAGACGCCCGGCGGGCACGTCGACGACGGTGGTGACGGGGGACGGGGTGTCGAAGGTCTGCATGGTGCTCAACTCCTTGATCGGTGACGCTGGTGGATGTTTCTGATACAAGAAACGCTACGTTGCGTTCACTTACTGGGCAATACCAGCGTTGCGTTGTAAGTATAAAAATCCAGATCAAAGGATATATATCGTTGCGATAGGTCAGAAAGTAATGCAATCACCACGAGTGATTCTGTTGCGTTAGTGAGCGACTGAACGCTACGCTCGACTCGACGAAGGAGGTGACGGATGGCCGCAGGCAGGCTCACCAGACAGGAGCGCCATCGGATCGCGCTCGGCCTGGCCGACGATCTCGCATACGCGGAGATCGCCCGGCAACTGGAGCGGCCGACGTCGACGATCACGCGCGAGGTGCTGCGCAACGGCGGCCCCGGGGCGTACCGGGCAGACCTCGCCCAGCGGGCCACCGAGCAGCGCGCGCACAAGCGTCGCGGCACCGTCTCGGGAGCCGCCCGCGAACCGCAGGCGGACGGACGCGATTCGCCGGCCGTCCGCGCCTACGAGGAGTCCTTCACCACGCTCTTCATGCAGTCCGGTCTTCCGCGCGTGGCGGCCGGCATCCTCACCAGCCTTTACACCACCGACGCGGGCAGCCTCACGGCGGCCGAGCTGGTGCGGCGTCTCGAGGTGAGCCCCGCCTCCATCTCCAAAGCCATCAGCTTGCTCGAGGGACAGGGCCTCGTCATCCGCGAGCGTGGGGAGGGAAGGCGCGAGCGCTACATCGCCGACGCCGACGTCTGGTATCAGTCGATGATCGCGGCGGCGCGCTCCAATGCCCAGATCGCCGAGACCGCCCGCGAGGGCGTGCGCCTGCTCGGCGACGACACCTCGGCCGGCGTCCGGCTCGAGAACATGGCGCGCTTCATGGACTTCGTCGGCGAGAGCATCGCCCGCGCCGCCGAGCAGGCGCGCGGGCTGCTCGGCACCGGCGAGGAGGGTTCGCCCTCCTCGCCGGCCGACGGCGCCTGATCCGGAGCGAACGTCAGACGGTCTCGATCACGGAGTCTGCCGCTTCGGACGGTGCGTTCTCGGCACGCTGGGCGGCATCCCGGGCCCGGCGGGTGGCCGGGACGAGGAAGGCCAGGACGAGCGGCACCGCGCTCAGCGCCAGCACCCACCAGAACGTCGCGTTGAAGGCGCCGAGCGCCTGGTTCGCCGTGGTCGCTCCCGCGAGGTACTGCTGCAGGACGACGGCGATGACCGTGACGCCGAACGGGGCGCCCACCTGCTTCACCAGGTTGAAGGCGGCGCTTCCGCGGGGCGTCTCCGCGTGGCTGAGGCTGGCGAAGGCGAGCGTCATCACCGGGAGCGAGACGGCGGCCATCCCGAATCCCTGCAGGAACTGCCCGGCCAGGAGCAGCACGTCTCCGCCGGACGCGCCGGCCAGCGCGAACGGCAGCGTTCCGATCATGGCGAGCACCACGCCGCCCGCGATGACGAAGCGGGTGTCGATCCGGTCGCCGAGCCGTCGGTTGACGAGGATGAAGCACATCGTCCCGAGACCCTGGGGGATCAGCAGGAGGCCGGTCGTGAAGACGGAGTCGCCACGGATCTGCTGGTAGAAGAGCGGCAGCAGGAACATGAGCGCGTAGATCGAGAAGCCGCTCAGGAATGTGATGACACTGCCGATCCCGAAGCTGCGCCGCGCGAAGACGCGCACGTCGAGCAGGGCCGGCCGCTTCGAGCGCAACGACCAGGCGGTGAAGCCGGCGAGGAGGGCGACGCCGATCGCGAGGGGGAGCCACGCGTCGAGGGCGGCGAAACCGTCGGGGGTCGCACCGCGGCTGATCCCGAAGGCGAGCGCGACGACACCCGGTGTCAGGAGGACGAAGCCGAACAGATCGAAACGGTGCGCCGAATCCTTCGCGCCGACCGGCAGGAAGAGCGGTGCGAGCACGAGTGCGGTCAGGCAGATCGGCACGTTGACGAAGAACAGCCAGCGCCAGCCGACCGAGTCGATGAGCGAGCCGCCGATCAGTGGGCCGAGGATGGGTCCCAGCTGGGCGACCAGGCCGATCGTCGCGATCGCCCGGCCGATCCGTTCCTTGCCGGCCGCCCTGGTGAGGATCGTGATGGTGATGGGGAGCACCATCCCACCGCCGACGCCCTGCAGCACGCGGAAGCCGATGAGGCTCGGCAGGTTCCAGGCGAGGCCGCAGAGCACCGATCCGAGCAGGAAGGTGGCGACGGCGAACATCCACATGCGCCGCGCGCCGAATCGCTCGGACGCCCAGCCGGAGACCGGGACGACGGCGACGTAGGCGAGGAGGTAGCCGGTCACGACCCACTGCGTCTGGGCGACGGTGGCGTGGAACACGGTGTGGAAGTGGTCGAGCGCGATGTTCACGATCGTCGAGTCGAGGATCGTCGTGATCGCGCCGAGGATCAGCACGAGGCTGATCAGGTTGAGCCGACGCGAGCTCACGGCGGCGGGTGGGGTCATGGTCATGAGAGGTAAACTACACCGTGCAGTGTAGTAAGTAAACCGGTGAGTAAGATCGTGGAGGAATCAGGGAGGTCCGATGCAGACGACGACGCCGGCGAAGGGCGTTCGAGAGGGGTCGGCGCAGAAGCGGGAGGCCATCCTCGCGGCCGCGCGCGAGCTGTTCCTCGCGGATGGGGTCGAACGCACCAGTGTGGACGCGATCGCCGCGAGTGCCGGAGTCTCCAAGCGCACTGTTTACGACTACTACGGCGACAAGCGGAATCTGCTCCTGGCCGTCGTCGAGCAGGCCGTCGACGCGCTCGGCACGGCTGTGACCGCGGCCATCGACGCCAACCTCCGGGGCGAGATCGAGATCGAGGCCGCGCTGACGCGGTTCGCCCAGGACATCACGTCCACCGCGCTCGGGTCCTCCGACTACATCGCGCTGATGCGTCTGCTCTCCACCGAGTCGGTGAACCTGCCCGAGCTCTGGGACAAACACTGGAGTGTCGGCGAGCCCGAGGATGCCGTGGCCGAGCGCTTCGCCGAGTTCGACCGGCGCGGGCTGCTCGTCGCTCCGGACCCGCGTCTCGCGGCCGACCACTTCGTGGCCCTCACCGTCTCGTCGTTCGCCAACACCCTCGGGCGCCCGATCGAACGCGACGAGCAGCAGACGCAGCACCTGATCGTCGAGGGCGTTCGCGCGTTCCTGCGGGCGTACGGGTCCTGACGCACCGCGGCTGCTCCGGGCCGCTGCGGATCGTTTCCACTACGCCCCGCTCTCCTTGCGCGCGCGGAACGCGATCATGTTGACGCGGTTGCCGCAGCGCACGCTGCAGAAGCGCTTGGAGCCGTTGCGGGAGAGGTCGAGCAGCAGTGCGGTGCAGTCGTCGGCGGCGCACACCCGCAGGCGGTCCGTCTCACGCGCGCGGATCACGTCCACGAGGGCCAGTGCGACCTCCACCCGGATGCGCTCGGCGAGCGGCGCGTCCTGCGAGGTCGCGTGCAGGTGCCAGTCGAAGCCGTCGTGGCGCAGCAGATAGGGAAGGGCGTGCGCGTCGGCGAGGATGCCGTTGACGGCCAGGGCCGCATCGTCGCGGTCGAGTGACCAGACGCGCCGCAGCAGATCGCGGGTCGCGTGCACGTCGGCCAGTTCGGCTTCGGTCTCCTCCTTCCGGCCGGAGTACCGGTTGCGGGCGAGCAGCTGTGCCAGTTCAGCCGGGGTGGGGAGCTCGTCGTCTCCGCTGCGGGAGGCGCCGGGCGCCGTGTTGCCCAGCTCGACGGCGAACTCGAGCGCGTCCACCGTGTCAGGGGCAAAATGCAAGTTGACTCCTTACTCGGCACAAGACTAGCGTCAGGCCCATCATCCCTTTCGATCCTGACAGGTGACTCTCATGTCGCACCGCCACCCGACGACGCTCGGCCTCCTCATCGCGCTGCTCGCGGCGGCGACCTTCGGGATGTCGGGAGCGTTCATCAAGCCCCTGCTCGAGAGCGGATGGTCGCCCGTCGCCGCCGTCACGCTGCGGGCGCTGATCGGCGGTCTCGTGCTCCTGCCGTTCGCCCTCGTCTCGCTGCGTGGGCGCTGGGCGGCCGTCTGGCGGGGCCGCTGGCGGCTCCTCGGGATGGCGCTGGTCGGCGTCGCGGGGACGCAGGTCCTGTACTTCTCGGCCATCCAGCGCATCCCCGTGAGCACGGGCATCCTGATCGAGTACCTGGCTCCCGTGCTGCTCGTCGCGGTGGCGTGGGCCCGTACCCGCCGTGCGCCGCACGCGGTCGTGCTCGTCGGATCGGCCGTCGCCGTCGTCGGACTCGTGCTGGTCGTGTCGCCCGGCGGCGCCGGTCGCCTGGATCCGCTCGGGATCGTGCTCGCGACGGTCGCGATGGTCGGATGCGCCGCCTTCTATGTGATCGCCGCCCGCCCGAGCGACGGCCTGCCCCCGGTCGCGCTGGCGTCGGGCGGCCTGCTCGTCGGAGGACTCGCCCTCGCCGCCGTCGGTGCGACCGGTCTGCTGCCCTTCGCGGTGCGGTTCACGGACGTCGAGCTGTTCGGCCGGCCGACGGCCTGGTGGGTGCCGCTCGCGGTGGTCGGCGTGCTCGCGACGGCAGTGGCCTACGCCTCCAGCATCACCGCCACCGAGCTGCTCGGGTCGCGCCTGGCCTCCTTCGTCGGACTGCTGGAGGTCGTGGCGGCGAGCCTCTACGCCTGGCTGCTCCTCGGAGAGCGCTTGAGCGTCCTGCAGCTCCTCGGCGGCGTGCTCATCCTGGGCGGCATCATCCTCGTCCGCGCTGATCGGGGCGCGGATCCGGAGGTCGTGGTGTCGGTGCCCGCGACAGAGGGCGCGACACGCCGACCTGACACCGCGACACGCCGGTGAGACAGGAGTCGCGAGCGGCGGAATGTCGGTGGTCCGCCGTAATCTCGGGGGAGAGCTGTCCGCTCTCATGCCGGACGACATAAATCGCGTTCTTGACACCAGCATTTCATTGGCCATCGCAGCGCCAGGCCGCGTTCAGACACGCACAAAAGATGACACTGCTTCCGTCCCAAGTTCCCCACGGCACCAGGACGCGCACCCAATACCCGTCGCGAGCTTGAAGTGGTTTCGTTCGGCGGCGTCGGCTGGTCGCGCATAGCCTGTAAGCGTGATCGATTTCGACGTCAGCAGGTTGCCGACGCGTGTAGCCGAGTGGTCGGAGCTTCTCGCTGCCATCTTCGAAGCCACACCGAACGACGAGGCGTATTGGGTCGAGTGGAAGTCGACGTACTCGTGGGAAAACAGAGCCCACCTTGGAGCGGTAGCTCGAGCAATCATCGCGATGGCGAATCGTGATCCTGATGAGGCCGCCACGCATCTCGGCGGGAACGCGATCGTTGTGGTCGGGCTTGAGCCAGGAGTGGCGCATGGCGTCAACGCGATCGATTCGACTGTGCTCGAGAACAAGCTTGATGCTTTCACCGGTGGGCGGGAAGGACCTCGGTGGATTCCCCATTGGCTGCGTTTCCGGGAGCTCGTCGTGTTGGTGATCCAGGTGATGCCTCCGCGCCGCGGGCAGCCGCCTTTTGTCTTGACTAGCTCTGTCGACAAGCTGAGGGTCGGCCAGGTTTTCACTCGTGTCGGTTCGAAGTCGGAGCCAGCGACTCCCGCGGATTTGCGACGTCTCGCAGCACGGTTCCTCCCGGCCGATCCGGAACCGATTCTCCCTATAAGGATCAGAGCTGTCGGTGTTGATCGTTATCCGACGTACTGGTGGGACAAAGAAGGTATCGAAGCCTTTATCGAATCTGAGCGACGATCGATGTTGGAGAGTTTGAACGCTGACCGTCTCTCTCGGGTGCTCACGGCTGGTGCAGCCATTCCGCCAGCCTTCCCGTCGCTTCTGCATCGGCCGGAGGACCGGACTGAGGAGCAGTATCTCCGACATGTTGAGAGTCATCTTGCGAGGATTCGTGAGATGCTACCGGACACGCTTCGTAGCGTCGCCGCGTCGGTGTTCCCGGCCGTGGAGATCGTCGCTGACAATCTGGGCAGTACGAATCTAAAGGACATCCATGTCACCCTCAGTGTGAGTGGGGACGCGCACGCCGAGGACTCGAATGAGGACCGCAGGCTTCTCGCCTTCCGTCTTCCTGATCGACCGCGGTCTTTCGGCCCTTACCTGCCTGACCCTACATTCCGGGTTGCGATCCCGCCCGTCGTCGGCTCGTTTGGTCGTCGGGAGATCCGGAACGGCGGCAGCTTCGTTGTCGAACTTGATGCCTTCGACCTTCGCCCTTCCGACCACGGAAAGTTGGTCGATGTTCGGACGGTGGTGCTCATCCCCAAAGCGCGCACTGGCCCGGTAACGATGACGTGGAGGGCGACCGCGTCGAACGTCGACGCGGAAGCTGGGGGCGAGTTTGAGCTCGACTTCTCCGGCCCGTCGATTGATGTGCTTACTCTGAGTCAGAGACAAGCTTCTGAGGACGATGGTGTTTGACCGAGGTTTGCGCCTACGGTCAGGGGACGCTCGGGCTGTTCGTGAGCTTTGGGTGAGCTGTGTCCGTTCTGCCGGTTGCACCAGAGGCGGGCGCGTGTAGACCGAAGCGGAAGTCGGGGTGGTCCGTTTCGTGGCCGACACGTACGTTGAGCCCGAACGCGGCAGCGATTGAGATCGTTGAGCGTCGCTTGCTCGTGCCGTAGCTACTTGAGACCAAGGTGCGGCGACCGAAGTTTGTCGAATGTTCGGGTTGCCGGGTCGCATCCGATAGCGAAGTCAGCTTCGGCTAGCGTCGCTCGTCGTCGGCGCGATAGCCAATCCGGCGCTCCTTTGGGCAGTCTGGGCAGCCTCTCGAGTCGACTCGCCTATGAACGTGGGTCTCTCGCTCATGGCCATACGCACAAAGCCAAACGTACGTCTGCGCTGACCGAATCCTGACCTTATCAACACTGTTCTTCGTCGGGTGGAACTCGCTTGTGATGAGAGGGTACTGCTTCACCAGATAGTTTGATTGGCGCATCAGAGCGGGGTCATTACTTGCGCGACCACGGGCTCCGGCCGTCCATTCGTTGCTTTCGTAGGCGATTCGATCCGGCCTCGGGCAAGCCGAGCATCCGCGCGAGTTGATCCGCGTGTGGAGAGTCGCACTCCGTACATGGCCTGCCGCGCAGATCCAGAGATAGTTGTCCGATGCGTTCATCTGCAATTTGCTTACTTGATTCGCGGTCGGATGGAACTCGCTCGTTATGAGCGGATACTTTTCGAGAAGAATGTTGCAGTCCGGCGTCTTCACGTGGCCTGAGCAGCGTCCACAGCCCAATTTCGCCCTGATGAAGGCTTCCCGCGAAATCTCGTGGCCCCGACTGCAGCGCCACACGTGCTTCAAGGAGATACCGCGTGCCTCTCCGAATCGGACGCCGTCGTTGAGTTCGGGGACCCATTGGGTTGCGAGTTCCGGGTAGCGTTCACTGATGAGCTGCTGGCCCTTGTGCGCGCCAAGAGCATGCCCGCACTTGCGACAGCCGGTTCCGTTGGCGCGAGATCTGATCATCGTTTCGTATGGCTGGTGTCCCTTCGGGCAGATGAACCAGGCTCGCTCGTTCCCTCTCAACGTGACTTCTGACGGCGACTTCGTGTTTAGCGTCGGATGCCACTCGCGTGCGATATCCGGCCGGAGATCCTGAAGTGTGTTGAAACCGGGGCGTGCGATGCTGCCGTTGCACACAAGACACGGCTCTTCACCTATGCACTGGCCCTGAACGCTTCGTTCATACGTGTGTCCTAGAGGGCAGACCCAAGCGACTTTCGTTGGGAGGTTCGAGTGCAGATCGATGGGTAGAAGAGGGGAGTTGGCGGCGAAGTCGAAATAGCTCGCTCGCGCGGGATGAGTTGACGCGATGTCTGTTTCGCCGGGGATTACTCGTCGCCCGCTGCAATAAGCGCAGAGGAACGATGTGCGCTTTCCCACCTCGCGGACCGGTTCGACAGGTACTCGGTGACCGGCAGGACACACGCCGCCTCTGCGTTTCAGGTTCTCACGGAGGTGGTCTACTGGCTGACCGGCGCTGCGGTGGGTGAGAACCTCCCGCCAGTTTGTGGCCGTGATCGTCTGACTGTTTGACGCTTGCAAATAGCGCTCGAAGCGTTCGAGTGGACGTGTCGGTAGCGTGAAACTCTCCAGGACGGCAGGCTCCAGCCAGAGGTCGTGGTCCCATCGTGGGCGAAACGGTGCGTTCGACCCGAGTGCCCTTTGGTCGAGCCATTCGCGCACGCCCAGAGCCGTGAACCGGAGGTAGTGCCAGACGCGTGTCGTCAAGCCTTGGTCGCCGAGCCCGGAGTTCTTGAGCGCGGTATTGAGCATGTTCAGCGACTGCTTGTACGTCGAGGAGGGGTCGAAGAACGCCTTTTGGAATTCCGTGCTCGCCAGTATTGTCCAGAGCCGGATGGCGTGAGGGAATGGGCGAGCCGGAAGGAGGTGGTGTGCAGCTTCATCGGTGAGCGATGGATCGATCGTATGAATGAGCTCCCAGAGCGTGGTCGCGTCCGCCACGCCTCGCTGCCGGAGCGACTGAAATTGACGCTCGGCTTCGATGAAGTCATCGCTTACCTCAAACTGATTGTCGGGGTCAGCTCCGGAACCCACCCAACGCCGATGAGGAACGCACACAAGGGTCTCGAGATGTGGTCGGAGGCGCACTGGCTTGACGCCGGCGCAATCGCGGCACATCCACTGCGCGCCTGTTCCCGCCTTGCAGGCGAGGCAAGTCGTTCCGTCGTGATGACGGAGTTCGGGCGTTGCAGGCTCACCGAGGGAGTCCAATGGTACTTGTGCTTTGGCGGCGAGGATTTCGATCCACAGGTCTTCCTTTGACATTTCCGGCCGAAGGCGGGAGGCTGCCCTGACAAGTCGCGTACGGTGTGCGAAGGTCTCCCCGTTTGACGAGAGCAGTCGCTCGGAGAAGCTGTCGATGGTCTCGAGATGGCGAGGCCATACGCGAATCGGGTAGGTGCGACAGACCATGTCCCACGTCTCCAAACCGCCGACGTAGGTACGAGGTGCCGCGCTATGCTTACGCAACTTTCGCAAGCTCTCTCTGCTGCTTTGCGGCCTGCTTCTTGGCGCGCGCCTTCTCTATTTCAGCTTCTGCGTCGGCGATCAGCTCTGCTTCCTCGGAAGCGATGTCCAGTGACATCGAGATGATGTGATCCGCGGTGAGCGCTTCTCGCGCCGGGTGGTCCGCCCAGATCAGGTCGACAGCTATCCGAGTGAGTAGCTTGTGAAGAGCGCCGATGTTGCCGCTGGTCCTCTTCATAAGGAGAGTTTGAAATTGGAGGATCGAATTCCTCTGCTGGGCGAGTAGTGGGAGCTCGCGTTCGAAGCCGAGCAGTAGCTGCTGCCACTGCCTCTGCTGGGTTGCATCGCCGAGCCTGTATGGCTTGATGCCGTGCTTTGTGAACCTGCTTCGGAGCTGCCTTCCGCGGGGGGTGTCCGTGAGTACCTTGCTTTTGTTGACTTCGATGCCAGAGATCACGAAAGTCGCCTCAACTTCGTTGTGCAAGCTCTTGATGTAATCGACTGTTTGTCCGTTACCGACGTTGTTTGCGGCGATGTTGTGAAACTCATCGATGCATACGAGGTGGGTGCCAGCGTCTCGCATGAGCCCGATCACTCGGTTGATGATGGTTGGAGTATTGTCGCGTGCGTATGGGGTCCCGCCAAAGAACGCCAGGAGCGCTGTCGCGAGTGCTTTGCCGGATGTGTCCGGCTGAGCCTCGACGTAGACGATCGGGACATGGCCGCGATACTCGGCTTGCGGGAAGTCAGCACGATACCGTTGATGCGTCCACTCCATCAGCGCACGCAGGAGGGTGGTCTTGCCCATGTGGGGCTCGGCGTCGATCATCATCCCGCTCCGGTTGGGGGCGTGGACGTTCGCTCGCATGAGGTTCTCGAGCAGCTTGTGGCCCTGGTCGCCGTTTTCAGTTGGGAGGCGGATAGCCCCGGACGTGTACGCGGACCGTGCGATGTTGTAGTCGAGACGATCACTTTCCCTGAGGTTCCGATAGTCGTCGATCGTCATCAGCTGAGGCCGCTCCCACCTCTTTTCAAGAGCCTGAGTGAGGCCCTCCTTCGTGGTCATGCGCAGCGTCTTGTGCGTGCGGAACAGCTCACTCATTTCCAGTTACCTCCGGTGTAGGGTTCAAGGTCGTTGTCGATCTGATCAAGTTCGGCCGGCTCCTGTTCCATGCTCCGGGCCGGTTCGAGTTCGAGGGCGGTCGGTTCGGGCATCGGGACGCCACCGATCTCGGCCATCGTCTTCGCCGCCTTCTGCTGGGCGCGGATCTTCCTGATCGTGGCGTCGCTCTTGTTGGCTTCCGTGAGGATGTCGATCGTCGCGAGGCGTCGTTCGAGCGGGCTGAACTTCGTCGGGTATGCGTCGCGGATTCGCTGCGCTTCGTTCCAGAGCTGTGATTGGTGCGGCTGGTTTACGGCGGATCGGTGGCGCCACGGCACTTCCAACCATTCGTTGCCGGGAGTGCGCACCCAGATCGCACGCGGGTCGTGCGGGTGAACACGGATCTCCCAATCGTTGATCGCGTTCCCGGACTCATCCATCCGCGGTGAGGCAGAGCGAAGAGCTTGGAGCTGGATCGAATCGTAGAAGCGCTTGTTGACCTGCATGCCCTGTGCCTGGATGGTGCGGCGATCTGGCTGGAGCAGCCCGATGTAGTCGATCTTGTCCATCGGTACGGGCTGCATCGGTGCAAGATCCCAGGTGGCCATGTACATCTGATTGGGAGTTAGCGTGACGCCGGGACGGTACGGGTCGAATAATCCGTCGTTCGGAGTGTTCTGGTAGACGCGGGTTCGCCATTCGCCGAAGGCAGCGTCGAGACTGACAAGGTCGAATATCGGCCTGTCTTCGATGTCGCCTCGGTGCCCGGGAGCTCCGCCGGTGAACGTGGCGATGTGTTCGACGAACCCTTTGACCGTGCCGAAGGCGCGTTCAACGTGACCTTTGTCCGTCGGGGTGCCCGGGGCGGCGTACAGCATGTCGATGCCGTATGCCTCACACGTGGCCTCAAATGCCGTGCCGTGATAGTCGGTGCCCCAATCGATGGTGATGGTCTGGGGGCGGATGAATGGCATCGTGTCGTCGAGGGCTGCACGATCTTCGACCGATACGAGGTCAACCCACGGAAAGCGAAGTTGCAGGTCTTGCCACGCACTACCGGCGTTCGGTCGCAGCTGCGGAGGTGTGAGCGCCTCCGCGATGAGGAACGAGTGGTCGACCGCTTTGGCCGCGATGAGGCGGAAGGTCCACGCGATGATGCTGCGAGTGCAAACATCGATGAGCATCGTGAGGATGGGGCGTCCGATGTTGTTGTCCTCGTCGTAAACGAAGCAGTCAAGCATGGTCGAGTCGATCTCGGTGAACTGCCCCGGGAAGTACTTACGGGTGTCGCCGAACGATCGCTTGGGCACCGAGGCAAGCGACTTCCGACTTTGTGACGATTTGCTGATTCGTTTGCCGGTGCTGACGTAGTTGAACCACCGGCGAAGGGTCGCTTCCGATGGAATCTCGATGCTGGGATCGAGGGTTTTAACCTCAGCGATCGCCTCAGCGATGTGGGCCAGCTTGGTGATCGTGGAGTTCTTTGAGGCGATCGCGGCGCGCTTCCGAAGAGCGTCGACGATCCTCTGATCGGCACCGTCGACGGGGGTCTCGGTCCGTAGCTCGCGTCCGTCGATGAGGGCGGTGACGCCGCCGGCTCTGAGCTTCTTGCGTTTGCGGATGATCGTCGATCTGGACGTCGCGCGGCCGAGGCTCTCGAGTTCGCGAAGCTTCGCGCTAATTCGGTCGTTGAGGCTGGTCTTTGGGTCGTACGTTGGATTGAAGTCGGCGCCAGCCCACTTGCAGCCCGTGTCCAGCTCCCGGATGTGCTCTGCCCAGAACGTTACGTTCTCACGTTCGTCGTCCGGCATGATTTCCAACTGCCGGGGGTTCGCAACGAGTCGCGTCAACGGTTCTGCGAGTCGTTTTGGCAGCTCCCACGCGGCCATCATCGAGTACTCATCGGTGGAGGGATTCCACAGCCGGTATTGGCCTCCGAGGACTTCGGTGACGTAGTACTCGCCGTCGTTGAACTTGAGTGGCTTGCTGATGTCGAATGTGCGCTGCATGTCAGTTGCTCCGGAGGATGGTGTAGTCGCCGAACGGGCGGGTGAGGTCGGCGATGAGCTCACCGGTCCATAACAGTTGGTAGATGCGGCAAGTGGTGAGGGTGGATGGGACGCTGGGGTCGACATGCACTGCTTCGCCGAATGGCAGGCCGTCCACAGCTTCGAGGAGTGTCTTGCGCTGGTCGTCATGAATGCTGTTGATCGGGTGCCGGTACATCATCAGTAGTTCGAGGTTCCTGATCACGACGGGATTGACGTGTCGGAGAAGCTCGTACGACCATCCGATCCGGCGGCAGGCAGATTGCGTGCTTTGGAAGCCGAGAAGCGTCTCCTCGTCGGTGATGGTCTCGGAGTGAACATCGATAAGGCCGCGGCTGCCATCTCCGAAGATGACGAAGAAATCGGGGTAGTGGTAGCTACCGTCCGTGAACTCGAGGAGGCACGGCTGCGAGCTGACCGCGATCACGTCCGCCCCGAAGTCGAGCATCATCAGCGCCCACCGTTCAAACATCGACTCGTGCCAGACATGGTTACCGGTCTGGGAGAACCAGTACTTTCCGTGTCGGTTCGGCATGGCCTGGTACGGAACCGGGATACGGGCAGGGTTCGCAAGGTGGAGTGGGTCATGGATGCGCTCAGGGCCGATCCGGTCGCGATGGACCTTGCCTCTCGAGTCCTCCCAGATGAGGAGGTCGCTCCCGGCCCTGCTCGGCTTCAGCGCTTTGTACTTGGTCGACGTACGCCCTGTCATGGCTTCAATCCCTTCGATCTACGTTCACGAAGGTCTATGCACTTGGGTGGGTGGCGGCTGGGCGCTACGTCAGCCCGACGATCTTTTGCAAGGTCGGGACGACGTCGAGTCGGGTCGCTGCGCCGGAGTGGGAGGCGGCGCCTGAAATGCGAGTGGTGCAATAGTGCACCAACGGGGTTCTTTTGTACAGAGCTCACTGCTCGCAACGGTTGGATTCGGTCACGCAGTTGACACTGCGCAAAAGTTGCGTCATGATTGGTGCAACAATGCACCAATAATGAACCGTCGTGCGACCGGTCATCGCTCGTCTACGCTCGACGTATGCCCAGACTGAAGCGTCGACGACCGCGTGAGGTCCTCGCGGCCTGGCCGCGGACGTTCGCAGCACGTGTCGCCGAGCAAACCTGGGACGAAGAACCGTTGGCACCAGAGGACGAACGGCTAGTGAAGCCGGCGCACGCGGCGCTACGGTTCGCCACAAACCTGCGAGCAGCGATCGACGGTCGACCTCTACGCGACATCGCCGAGTTATGCGGCGTCGATCATGCGCAGATCGTCCGAGTTCTCAGCGGCGCATCGTGGCCTGACCTCGTCCTGATCACACAGCTTGAAGACGGGCTCGGAGTGGACCTCTTCCCTCGCCGCTCCGATCGATAAGGGCACAAGGCTCAGGGTCTCCTCCGCTTTCCATTCTGGCCCCGTGCACGCGCCACCGCCTTACCGCGTCGCGTTGTGGTCCGACAGTTTAACTCGTGACTAACCACCTTCCACCTCGAGAGCGACGATTCGGCATCCGAGGCGTTCCGACCCGCATCTTGCTGATGCTGGGCGGTGCCGTCGTTCTTCTCGAGATCCTCATCCTCGTCGTGACCCTCGCCGGGCCTCCGCAAGAAGGCCGGCAGCGGCTCAGCGAGCTCGCCCACACGATTGCTGTCAGCGACGCCTGGTCTTTCCTTGGCGTGTTCGCCGCGTTTGTTGTCGCCATCCAGGTGACAGCCTGGGGAAATCAGCAGGCAGGAGACCGACTCGCGCACGTCCGCTCGTCTCGGTTCACGGTCGCCGCTGTCCTCACCGGGTCGCTCACGACGGCCTGCTGGGTCCTATTCACCAGCGCGTTCAACACCGAAGCGCCAGGCCAATACCTCCTTCTAACGTCGGCAGCCGTCGGAATCGTCTTCTTCGCCGCAGACGGGGCATCCATCGTTCTCCGGCAGGACCGGCGGCGCATCCTTCGTTTTGAGGCCCGTCAGGCCATCCGTGGCACCTGCGCCGTTCTCGGCCGCGAGTTTCTCGGTATGCGGTACCCGCGACCGCTGATGATGATGGCCCTTGTCGCATTCATTGGCTGGTGTGCACTGCTTTCCGGCGGGGTTCTCGGGGTCCTGGCTGTGATGCCGGTCTGGGGCGGTGAGGAGGTGACGTTCGCCATGTGGGCGAACACCTACAGCGTCATCGCGTCGTTGCTGCTCCTCTTGGTCGGCTCCGCTGTCGTCAGTGTTGCCTGCTGTCTCGTGTGGCGAAGTAAACAGCGGTTGGTGAGCGGTCAACCTCGCGACCTTCTGCCCAGCTTCAGCTGGGTGATCGCGGCTGGGGTCTTCGCCCTTCTCGCCGCCGCGGCCTGCATATATCTGCCCGTGGCCGCGATCGTGGACGGAGCCCCGTGGTGGGCGGCATCGATCATCTTCTTGATCGTGGCGCTGCCTGCAGCGATCCCGTTCACTGCGTTGATCGCGCCGCAGCGTCCCTCCCCCCGGACGCACTGGTGGACGCCTCGCGGGAGTGTCCGCGTAGGTTTCGCTGCCGCCGCACGGGGGTACGTGCACACCCACCTCACGGATGTCAGAGAGCTGACCATCCTGTTCGATGACGCTGATCGATAACGCGGACGATCTGGGGTTCGGATCGGGCTCATGTCGTCTGATGTTGATCGGCGGCAGGTGCGCTTAATGGTGCGGTGACCCTAGCGAGTGTGGTTCGGAGCCCCACCACGAGCAATCAATACTCGGTATTGCGGGAGAGGCGTTCCCGGGGCGCCAGCATGCAGGCTGACGCCCCGGAACTAATCAGTACCCGCCGTCGAACGAGCGGTAGAGGGTGCGGTTGATACCGAGGTCCGCGTTCTTCTTCTGGTGGCGGGCGAGGCCGTTCTCGATGGCAGCCTCGAGTGCGGAAAGGGGGTGCTTCAGCTCGTGAAGCACCATCGAGTCGCGCTGGGAGCTGAGGGCCCGGGTTGTGATGTCGTGCCAGTCCTGCGTCGAGGTGACGACGTTGTAGAGGAACAGCTGGTTGAGGTGGAAGTGCCAGTCGTCGGTGTCGCCGTAACGGCAGTCGGCGTACTCGAGCACCTCGATAGCACTCTTGCCGCGCATGTCGGTTCGGAGGATGTCGTCGTCGGCGACAACGGTAACCGGCTCGTCGGGATCGTCCTGCATGCGGATGCCGAACTCCGAGATGTACCCGTCCTCTTCGGGTTCGTCGATGGTGGCGTGGCCGCCGTCGTGGCCGAGGATGACGTCGCCCGGCTCGAGGTCGCGGGGGAGGACCTGGCGGGCGCGGCGGGGGTTCCAGATGAGCTCGAAGTCGGTCTCGGTGGCGGAGGGGGTGGTGTTCACGGCGGTGCCTTTCGGTTAGCACCAGCAAACCGTGTGCTTGCTGGTGTTAACCCTATGATCGGGAGTCGAAACCGGTTGGGTTCTAAGCGTAAGGTGATTGGGAAAATGCTTCTAACCGGCATATTTTCTGAGGTACGGTGATCTTGTCGTCTGGAGGTTGCAGGGTGGAGAGCGGGATCGCCGGAGCGCGAATCTCGGTGGATCGCCTCCATGCAGGGAGAGGTCCTCGCGTCTACTCCGGGAGGGTCGTCCGGGTATTAGGTAGGGAGTCAGCCTGCGGGCACGACCGGTAGAGCGTGCGGCCCACGCCGAGCTGCGCGTTCCTGCGGTGGTGGCGTTCGAGTGCGTGCTCCACCGCCTGGCGCACGAAGTCGAGACTGTGCGGGAGCAGTCCGAGTGCGTCGGCGCCGTCCTCGCTGCGGGTCGCGGCGCCGACGATGCGGTCCCAGTCGTCGACCCGGGACACGGCGCCCCAGAGGAATAGCTGGTTGACTCGGTAGTGCCAGTAGTCGAGGTTGCCGTCGGGGTCGGCGAGCATGAGGATGAGCTCGTCGTCGGTCAGGTCGCGGATGTCGGGGCCGAGGATGTCATCATCGCCGGCGACGAGGACTGGGTCGGCGTTGATCTGCGGGCCGTGCTCCGTGATGTAGCCGTCGCCGTCGACGGCCACCACCGTGGCGTGGCCACCGTAGGGTCCGAGGATGACATCGCCGACCTGGACGTCGGCGGCGGGGACGCGGCGGTTTGGGCGTGGACGCCAGATGAATTCCGGGTTGGAAGCGGTGGCGGTTACTGCGGTCATGTCTAACTCTCTCGATGCGGCTGGGCTGCCGGGTGCAGTCCCATGTGTACGTCTGTGATGCGTGGCTCCAACCGGCTGGGTCCTACGCCGCTCGCAGCGCTCGGCCCCATGCGCTTTTGGGTTGCGGGGACCCTGGGCCTGATGTTTGTGTCGACGGCGGGGTGAGCGACGGTCGGGTGAGTGGAGCTCCGGCGGTACCGGTGGGGTCGACGGATCCTCGTGTCGCTCGAGAGTGTCGAGGGTCGCTGGCGGGGTGTCCGGTCGCGCTGGCAGGCGCGGCATGGTTGTACTTCACTGGGTATTCTCCGATCGCGGGGTGCTTCTGCCAGGTCTGTGTGCGGCGCGGCTGGCGAATGCGAATGTTGGTCACGTGAAGTACATGCGGCGCAGTCGGCGACGATGCCTGGAAACGGCTGTGAGCCGATCGTGGCGACGAGCTGGCGCGGCGCGGAGGGGCGGCATCGACGTGGGTAGATCACCTGGTCGCGCTGGTGATGATCCGCGCCCGGCTCGCATCAGGTCGCGCGCGACCCGCCGTCGGCACGAGCGCTGCGGGCCGATCGCGGGTCGGCGTCGATCGGTGACGAGCCGGACGCCGTGCACGCGACGGTACCGGCAGAGCGGCTTGAGTCGGCGCCGGCCTTCCGCCGGGCGGTTGATCGTGCTCTCCGGCTCGGGTGCTCCCGCCTGCGCCCATCAGCGCGACCCAATGCGGGTGCCGGAGTCTGTCGCGAGGGCTGGACTGCGTCTGACCAGCCGGTGTGACAGCTTCTTGCCAGCGGGCGGCTGGGATCGTAGTTCACGGAGTCTCGCTGTCCGACGCTTTTGCGAGAGTGACCCCCTAAAGAGATCAGGGGGCATATATGTTTCCCCCTGGGCCCCTTTATATAGATCTTTCTTTCTTAAGGAGATCTTAGAAGTAAGTAAGTAAGTACAGTGGGGGGATTTGGGGCTGGGGGGCCCGGATTTCCAGGGATCTCGGCTGTCTCATTTCCGCCCAGACACTGGCCTCGCCGATGGTACTCGAACCTATTTGCGGACCAAAATACTTGATTTGAGCTCTATCGGACTACGTCCGAGTGTGAGTGAAGCTCAACAACTGTTGCTATTGGGCGATTACACGACCCGATCCATACTGTTCGCGTCGAATGGTCCAGGTCTTTGTCGCATGCCTCACA
The DNA here is from genome assembly GCF_013410615.1 of Leifsonia naganoensis. Taxonomy (NCBI): domain Bacteria; kingdom Bacillati; phylum Actinomycetota; class Actinomycetes; order Micrococcales; family Microbacteriaceae; genus Leifsonia; species Leifsonia naganoensis. The sequence goes on along the minus strand of NZ_JACCHJ010000001.1, from coordinate 992,836 downwards.
GTGAACCGTTCGACGCGAACAGTACGGTTCGCGGCATCGATTGCTGCCAGAATGAACTCCGGAGACCCTGGGCGATTCAGTTGGAGGATAAATGAGAACCCCTCCCGAACTAATCACGCAAGCACTTGCCGCGTTGATTGCCGGAGGAAAGATCGGTGGCGATCTTCCGTCTGTGTCCACGCTCGCCTCGGCTGCTTCCGCGAGCCCAGACACCATCGGTGTGGCGACGTCCACGCTGCGGGCGCGTGGCTATCTGCGCAAGACGGCGAACCAACAAGGACACGAGATCGCTATTCCCGCGCGACTGCGAAGTGAGGCGCTCACCGACCGCCTCGACGACCTCCTTCGCGTAGCTGAGAGCGAAGGTACAGGCTTCGACGATCTCGTCTCCCTTCTCGCTGGCCGCATGCTCATCGACGATGTTCCGGCTGGCAGCCATGCCTCCACGGCCGTGTTGATCGCGAAGACGGTGGAGCTGCTCCGCGCTCGAAACCCGAGAGCTGCGACGAGGAGCAGCAATCGATCACCATCGAAGGCCGAGATGGCAGCGGCAGCACGGTCAGAGCTCGAGGAGCTTCACGGCGACCTGTGACGCGCCCCGCGCGACGAAACGGATAACGTCAACGTCAAGTCGGCGTTGCTGACAACAGTCTGAGGTGCCTCCACGTCTATCGATGATGTCCAAAGCCGGGGCCGGTTTCGTGACCCCCGTCCGGCAGCCAATTACCAATCGGGCAAGCCCTTGGTGGCGGCGGTAGTGACGATCTCGTGTCAGTTGCTTGAAGCCGCGTTGCATCTTCGACACAGAGAAACGCAGTTGGTGGACTACATCTTTCGTTGTATTGGTGGTCGGTAGCGCCGCGTAACAGTTCTCAACACAGGGTTGGCTCGCGCCTCTTCCAGAGCTGCCGTGGTCCCGGTCACGGTTTGAGTAGTTCCGAGAACCATCGTCTGACCGGCAGATTCCCTGATGTACGTTTCCTGGACGACTGACATAGCGCTTCTGGCGGCCGATCACAAGGGCCTTTGTCCGGACGGTGATCTACGCATAACCGATGATTTGGACTGGCTGATGGCGTCTCGCTAGCGTTGCGTCTGGGGGAGGTCGCGCTGAGTTCGGGGGAACGGTTCACAGTGACTGGCCGTAGGCGCGCTACTTTGTGGCGTGCCGCGGGGGCTTCTTCTCGCTTCGTATCGATTCGCCACGTTCCGTTTGCCGGCGATCTTGACTGAGAGGAAACACAAGATGAAGTTGGCCACCAAGATTGGCGCCGGAGTTGTCCTGACTGCGGCGCTCGTCGGGTTGACCGCAACAGCGGCTCAGGCGACCGAGTCGGACTACTACGCCTCGTCCGCCGCGTGCAAGTCTGCTCAGCAGAGCAAGCTCAACCAGGGCTACGTGATCACCAAGTCGTGCCACGACCATATGGATGAGTTCATCGTCTGGAGCGGCCAGATCGCCAACTACTGGACCTTCAACTACTCGTGGGTCGGAATGGGTGTAGTGGCGGGCGACCAGGCAGAGTAGCTAGCTCAGGGGGCATGGGCAACCAGCTCATGCCCCACGCTGCTGCAATCGAGGTAAGGATTCGACCTGGGTACTTGGAAGAACCAGAGCGCCGCCACCGGCATGGCGGTGGCAACGCTCGCCTCCAGGCTGACCGGTTTCGTGCGCAACGTCGTCCTCGTGCTTCTCATCGGCGGCACAGCCGCCGCGGTGGGTGGCCAGGCTTTCGGCGTCTCGAACGAACTCCCCACCCAGATTTACGGCCTCATCGCAGGCGGGCTCCTAGGGGCCGTGCTGGTCCCCGACATTGTCCGAGCAACCCGAAACGAACGTCATGACGACCTGAATCGTCTGGTGACGATGACGCTCACAGCTGCACTTGCTTTGACCGCATTGCTGACGTGGGCGGCACCGGGCCTTGTTCGGCTCCTTGCCCTGGGATGGCCGGACGAATGGCTCGAGCTCGCCACCAGCATGGCCTACTGGTGCATCCCTCAGGTCTTCTTCTTTGTCGTGTATGCGGTCCTCAGCCAAGTTCTGAACGCCCACCACAACTTCGCACCCGCTGCTTGGGCGCCAGTGCTGTCCAACCTGATTGCGCTGGCCGGGCTCGGCGCCTTCGCTCTGGTCTTTCGGCAGGCCAGTGACTCCGTCGACGGGTGGACGTCACCGATGGTTACCGTGCTTGCCGGAACAGCCACACTCGGCGTTGTGGCGCAGAGCGCGCTTCTGCTCTTCTTCCTTCGGAAGCTGCCCTTCTCGCTGCGCATTCGCTTCGGGGTCCGCGGGCTGGCCAGCACGGGACGCACCGCGGGGATCGCGTTCTTCGGCATCATCGCAGGCCAGCTGGCGTTTCTGGTCGTCAGCAACGTCGCCAACGCCGCGGGGGCGCAACTCCACGCCGCGGGCACGGATGGAGCAAGCCTCAACTCACTCAACAACGCCTACCTCGTCTCGCTCCTCCCACATGGAGTATTCGCCGTCGCGATCACGACTGCCGTATTCACACGCATGAGCCACCACGTTGAAGAGCGCCGACGCGACGACTTCAACTCTGACCTGTCGACCGCCTTGCAACGCATCGCATACATCTCAGGGCTCTTCACGGTCGTTCTCGTCGCCTTCGGTCGCCTCATCGGAAGTGTCCTCTGGAACAGCGAGATCATCGGGGATCTGATCGCGCTGCTCTCGATCGGACTATCCGCGTTCAGCCAGCTCTACGCCCTCAATCGTGCTGCCCTCGCGCTCCGCAGCGGGTCGAGCGTGTTCCTAACTCAGGTGATCGTCGCGGCCATCACTGCGATTGGCGCAATCGGCGCAATGCTCGCGCCCGCCGACTACACGGTGCCGATCATCGCAGGAGCCACGTCCGCAGCGAACATCGTCGGATACCTGCTCGCTCTCCGACTAATCTCACGCACCGATCACAGTGAGCAATCAGGCTTTCGCGCGCGAGCGGTCCTCAGAAGCCACCTACCGATAACGCTCACAGCCGTTCTTCTATCGACAGCGGGCTGGGCGGCCATGCATTTTGCGTTCCCTGTGCCCGGGAGCTGGTGGATCCGAGTCATCGAACTCTGCATCGCCGTCGCCGTAGCTACGGCCGCGTTCGTCGGACTCGCATGGTTGCTCGGAGACAGAACCATTCGTGAGCTCTTCTCACGCCAGAGTTCCCGCCAACGGCCATAGCCTGCGTCCCGCGTCGCGCGGAATGTCAACGGTAAAGAATTCGTCTGGGCTAGCGTGTGTGAATGGCGCGCCGTGCTGACCCCAACCGGGTACTCGATGGGTTCATCGCCGATGTGGAATCGACATACGCGCGACACACTACGGTTTATGCTGCCATGCCAACGGGCACAACTCGGTCGCTCGATCGGGGCCTTGCTAAAAACGTCGCCTTTCGCCTCGGAGCGGAGTGGAAACATTCATCCACGAATGGCACATGGCAGCAATCTCGAGGAACCCCTCTCGCTTCCTTGAGCGTCACGACAGCCACCTTGTAAGGGTTGCAGCGGAGCCTGACCGGTCCATCTCGAAGTCTCGCCCGCACTTCGAGACGCCGACAGGTACATGTGTCCATTAGTCGAGTAATGGACTATGGTGGACGCATGTTCGTAGGAGAAGGTCCGATCTTTCAGCAGCTCGCTGCCAAGATCGCCGACGACATCGTGGGTGGCACATACGCCGAAGAGACCGCCGTGCCCTCAGCTACCGACTTCGCTGTGTTCCACCAGATGAACCCGGCCACCGCGAGCAAAGGCGTGAACATGCTCGTGGAACTCGGTGTGCTCTACAAAAAGCGCGGCATCGGGATGTTCGTCGCGACCGGTGCCAGGGATCTCCTTCTCCGCCAACGGCGGGAGGAATTCCGGGCGCAATACATGCGGCCGCTTCTCCGGGAAGCCTCGGTGCTGGACATCACGACTAGCGAACTGCACTCGATGATCGACGACCAAGAACAGGATCCGGCATGAGTAACGCAATCACCATCCGCTCGATGAGCCGCTCATTCGGGCGCTCAACCGCGCTTGATGACATCACGCTGACAGTGCCAGAAGAATCCATCTGCGGCCTCCTCGGCAGGAACGGGGCGGGCAAAACGACGATCATGTCCATCCTCGCCGGCCAAGACAGACCCAGCTCGGGCACTGCGGAAGTCTTCGGTGAGCGCCCGTTTGAAAACGAAGCGATCCTCTCGAAAATCAGTTTCGTGCGCGACAACCAGAAATACCCCGACAACTATCGGTTGCACCACGTGCTCCGAATCGCACCGGAGTTCGCACCGAACTGGAACGCCGATGTTGCTGCCGAACTCGTCGACGGGTTCCGGATCCCGACCAAGACTCCGATCAAGAAGTTTTCCCGCGGACAGCTCTCAGCAATCGCTATCGTGATGGGCCTCGCGTCACGCGCCCCGTTGACGCTCCTCGACGAGCCCTATCTCGGTCTCGACGTGACAGCGCGCGCCCTGTTTCACGACATGCTCCTCCGCGACTACACCGCACACCCCCGAACCGTTGTGCTCTCAACACATCTCATCGAAGAGTCCGAAGCGCTCTTCGATCACGTGCTCATCATCGATCGCGGTCGGGTACGCGCAGCCTGCGCCAGCGACGAAATCACCGACCTGGCGTTCACCGTCAGCGGCTCCACAGACGCCGTCCAGCTCATGACGGCCGGCCGCGACACCCTTCTTTCCCACACCGTCGGCGGCCTAAAATCAGCGACCATCAGCGGAGCAGTCGATGATGACCTCCTGTCACACGCCCGCACCCTCGGGGTCACGATCGCACCCGCCTCCCTCCAAGAACTCGTCGCCGCATTCGGAGCAGACACACCGCAACTAGAACTCCTCACGAAAGGTGCACGCGCATGAGCGCCATCGTCTCGACCGTCAAACTCCACCTCAACCGGCGCGAGTCCACCTTCATCGTGCCCCTCAGCATCGCCGGGACAGTCGCCGTCATATCCGTACTCATCGCCCTGATCTTCTGGCGATCAGGTAGCCAGCCCGGCACCCAGGGCTGGATCCAAGGCTCACAAAGCAATCCCGGCATCGTATACGCCCTCGCTGGATTCCTCGGCTACCTCGGCGTAGCGACCGTCGCAACAACCTTCCCCTTCGCCCTCACCCTCGGGGCAACCCGACGCGCATTCGTGGCCGGCACCCTCATCTGGGACGCAATCACAGCCGCATACGTTGCCATCATCCTGGCGGTACTCAACACCATCGAAATCGCAACGAACCACTGGTTCGCGGGCTTCTACGTCTTCGACATCTACGTCCTCGGCGGCGGCGACACCCTCCGCCTGCTGCTCATCGTGTTCCTCGGAGTACTCACAACACTCACCATCGGCGGAGTCTTCGCAGCGTCCTGGGTTCGTTTCGGTGCACGCGGCCCACAACTCATCGCCGCCGGCCTCATCATTGCCCTCGCAATAGCCGTGATCATCCTCGTACCGCAAGCCGCGACCATCGCCGCAGCCTTCCAGCTCTGGTGGCTCGCAATCGCTGCCGTCGTCGCGGTCACTCTCTCGGGCGCAGGAACATGGCTGCTCCTGCGCCCGGCAATCGTGCGCTAACCACGACAAGCGCAATAAGACAAAGTGGGCCCCGATCTAGCCGTTACCCCGGGCCTCAATCAAGTTGACATAGCCAATCCGGCGTGGCCCGCGCAGTAAGCGAACGGCGTGGCGCCTTCGCCAAGATGGACCTTCAAATTCGTTGGCGGCGCAGTTCAGACTGTCGAGCTGCCCCGTTCACCCGGCCCGGCTACGGTCTACGAACGTGCAGCAGACCGACGCGCCACTCTCCCGAGAGGCTCCCGAATCGAAACCGTCCCGACCCGTCGTGGTTGCGGACGCCTTCTCCTACGTCGTCGGTGTGGACACTCATGCGGAGACTCATGTCTACGCAGTGCTCGTTGCTCGGACGGGCGAAGTGGGCGAGACCCAAACCTTCCGGGCTGACTCAGAAGGCGTCGCCTCTGCGCTGCGTTGGCTGATGGCGACCTTCACCGGGGATGTCCTCCTCTCCATTGAGGGAGCGAACTCCTACGGATCCCTCCTGGCGCAAAAGGCGATCGACGTCGGTTTCACCGTCTGTAATGCCCGCCCGCCCCGACGTGTTCGAACCAATCCGAAGAGCGATCAGTCGGATGCTGCGATGGCCGCTTGGTCTGTCCTCGGCGCACCGGTGGCGAAGCTCTCCCAGCCACGCGCGAGAGGGGCGCGGCGGACACTGGCGATGCTGATCAGTGGCAGGCGGGAGATGGAGGTCCGGTCCGTGGCAATCCGCAACCGACTGAACGGCTTGGTGCGGACGACAGACTTCGGCCTCGACACGACCATCAAGCTGGATATCGCGTCTATCCGCCTCTTCACGACCCCGGAGTGGGTTGTCGGGGACCGATATGAAGTGATGGCACGACAGGAAGTCGCTCGTCTCGCCGAAGAGTATCTGCGGCTGCGTGACCAGCTCATTGACAACAAGTCCAAACTTGAACAACTAGTCCAAGAGATCGCACCGGGGTTGCTCGACCTCTTCGCAGTGGGCCCCGTGACCGGTGCCATCATCCTCGCCGCCTATTCGCATCCGGGCCGAGTGCGATCCGAGTCTGCGTTCGCTTCGCTGGCGGGCATCGCACCGATCGACGTGTCGTCCGGGAAGACGGTTCGTCACCGGTTGAACGTGGGCGGTGACCGGCAGCTGAATCGCGCGGTCCACACCATCGCTTTGGTGCGCCTGATCAGGGATCCGCGGTCCCGCGCCTACCTCGAGCGTCGCCTTGCCGAAGGCGCCACACGACGGCATGTGCTGCGGTCATTGAAGCGGTACGTCATCCGGGAAGTGTTCCGAAAGCTCGACCGGATCATGCGCGAACAACACGGTCTCGCGGCGAGCGGAGCCGAAGTTGGGGTGCTGGAGGGCAACGCCAGAGTCGGGCACGGCGATTAGAAGGCCAGGTAATGTTCAAGCCACTCCACCACGTTGGAATCGTAGCCCGACGCGACTTGGTGGAAGCGGGCACTGCAAGGACAGACGCTCGTTCAAGTGAGGTCCAAAGGTCAGCCCTGCGAGCTGGGACGGTCAGACCGGCGGCGAAGCGGGCAACGCAGAGTGAAGGCACATGTTGGCCGGCGGCGGCGAGAGCCACGCTCCTGATCCAAAGGCTAGCGCTCGGTCGACTCCGAAGTTGGCTCAGTTTCTCGGGCAAACACGTGGCGACGCCGATCAATCATGTTGAAGACTCAAGCAGTCTCTGTGCCGTGGAGGCGTCTGTCACTAACGAATTCACCATCCCCGTGTTTAGTGCAGCGCGGATAGCACGGGTCTTCGCTCGGCCTCCAGCGACGGCGATGACCTCCGGTATCCGCCGGAGCTGCTCACCGGTGATGGCGATGGACCGGTCGTCGATGGTGTCGATCGTGGTGCCGTCGGCAGTGAACAGCGTCGCGCCGACCTCGCCGACGACCCCCTGATCGAGCAGTTGCTCGGCGATACCGGCCTCGCTCGCTGCGTCGTAGAGCTGCGAGTCTGGGGGCGCCCAACTTCCGACCGCGACCATTCCGATGTCGACACGGGGGAATTTCGCGTACGCCTGGGCGATCCCGCGGTCGACTCGTAAGGCGTTGGCCACCGGGGCGCTGGCGACGAACAACGGCGCGAAGATCGGAAAGGTTGGACCGCCGGTGACTTCGCCGACTCGGCGGATCACCTCGACGCCATGCTCTTTCACCGGTCCGGCGACGCCCCCCAGTGCGACGACCTCGCAGTAGGGAAGGCGAGTGAGGTGAAGGGTCGTTGCGTTCAATGTGCGGCCGGCCGTGAACCCGAGGACGGCTCCTTCAAACGCGATCTCCTCCAGGAGCTGGGCGGCCACAGAACCGAGCTGGTCTTGGACAACCGCGGGATCCTCGTTCGGGGTGGGCACCGCCAGTGCGCGCGACAAGCCGAATGCATTCCGCAATCCGATGGAGAGGTCCAAGTCGATGCTCGGCGGGCTCTGAATCGTGATGGTCACAACCCCATCCTTGACCGCCTTCTCTAACAAACGAGCGACCTTGAAGCGGGAGATGCCCAGCTCGTCGGCTATCGCGACCTGGCTCGCATTCTCCAAATAGAAACGCCTGGCCACGTGGCTTATCTGGACAAGCTCGTCGGGTCCCATCATCACGTTCGTCCCCCTCCACCCGTCAGTGTACAGCCATGACAATACCGCTCAATTGAGCGCTTGGCCCACTCGATAGTGCAATTGTGGCAGGGTCATATCCGCAGCAGCGCAAGGGCGCCCGCTGCAGAAGGTGAGACCATGACCGACCAACCGGCAGCGCTGGAGTGCCGCGACATCGAGATGGCTTTCGGCGGGATCCCCGTTCTCCGGGGCGTTTCCCTCAGCCTCCGTCCCGGCACGATCACGGCCCTCGCGGGCGAGAACGGCGCGGGCAAATCCACGCTGATGAAGATTGCCTCAGGCCAGTACAAGGCTGACGCAGGCCAGGTGTTTGTTCGCGGCGAGCATCTTTCCGCGGGTGACGCCCATGAGGCGGCGCGACTTGGCGTCGCGATCGTTCCTCAGGAACTCGCATCCCTTCCCGAAATGAGCATCTACGAGAACATCTTCATCGGACGGGAACTGCGCGGCCCATTCGGGCTCAAGCGTCAGGAGATGATCCGGGAGGCTCGGCGCAATCTGGCTGAGTTCGACATCGACATCGACCCGACTCGACGGATGGGGACGCTCCCTCTCGGACTCCGCCAGATCGTCGAGATCGTGAAGGCAACCAATACCGGAGCCCGGTCGATCCTGCTCGACGAGCCGTCGAGCGCTATCGCCGCACGCGAGGTCGAGCACCTCGTGTCCGTGATGCGGAAGTTGCGAGACACCGGTGTCGCCCTTCTCTTCACGACGCACAAGATGGAGGAGATCCGCCAGCTGGCCGATCAGGTGGTGGTGCTCCGCGACGGGAACCTCGTTCTGGAACAGCCGATGTCCGCCGTGAGCGACGACGACATCGTGACGGCGATGATCGGCCGCGAGCTCGAGGATCTCTTCCCCGACCGTCCGGGGGATCCAGGAGATATCGCGCTCGACGTGCGTGCGCTCGACGTCGAAGGAGCCGCCGAGCCGGTCGACCTGACCGTCCGTCGCGGCGAGATCGTCGGACTCGCCGGTCTCGTCGGCGCGGGGCGCACCGAACTCATCGAGGGCATCTTCGGGATGCGACGCACGGTCGGCGGCTCGATCTCGGTCGCGGGCCAGCCGATCAAGCGCAACGATCCTGCCGCATCCATCGCTGCGAACGTTGCGCTCGTCCCGGAGGACCGCAAGGGCGCAGGCGGGGTGCTCTCGATGGACATCCTCGACAACGGCAGCCTGCCGCGGCTCGCCTCCTTCTCGGTTGCGGGATGGCTTCGCCAGCGCGCGCGTCGTGCGGCAGTCACAACGGCTACGCAGTCGGTGCGTCTGCGTAGCCGCGGCCTCAAGCAGAGCATGGAGACGCTGTCCGGCGGCAATCAGCAGAAAGTCGTGTTCGCGCGCTGGCTGGTCGGGAATGTCGACGTGCTCCTCCTCGACGAGCCGACCCGAGGGGTCGACGTCGGCGCCCGCAGCGAGATCTACCGCATCATCGTGGAACTCGCCAAGCAGGGTATGGCGGTCGTGATGGCCTCCAGCGACATGCCGGAGATCCTCAGCCTCTCCCATCGAGCCCTCATCATGAACGGCGGCCGGGTGGTCGGCGAACTCGACCGCGCGGCGCTCGACCAGCCGGACGTCCAGGACACCATCTTCCGGCTCGCAAGCGGCCTCTCTAGCCAAGACGCCCTCGGGGAGAGCCCGGTCACCGTACCGCAGACACTGGCGGAGACCTCCGCCTCCACTATTGAAAAGGAGATCAGCCGATGACGAGCGACACCGCTGTCACCCCAGGCAAGCGTCGGTTCGACGCCAAGGTCCTGCAGAACCTCGCCATCCGTTATGCGATGGTCATCGTGCTGCTGCTGGTCATCGCGTTCTTCATGTACAGAAGCGCGCGCTTCGGCACCGTGGACAATGTCGTGACCATCCTGGTCGCCGCCGCACCGTTCGCACTCATCGCGCTGGGCCAGACCCTGGTGATACTCACCGGCGGCATCGACCTGTCGGTCGGAAGCGTGATCGCCCTCAGCTCCATGACCGCCGCGCTGACCGCGAAGTCCGTTCCTGGCAACCTGGTCCTGCCCGTCCTCGTCGCGATCGTCGTCGGACTGGCGGCGGGAAGCATCAACGGTTTCGTGGTTTCGGTCATCAAGGTGCCGCCTTTCATCGCGACACTGGGAATGCTGACACTCGCCTCCGGACTCGCGTTCGTGGTCGGCAACGGGGCGCCGATCAACGGCCTCGCGGCCGATTTCGGTGCCATCGCCAACACCCAGATCTTCGGCCTCACCATCCCGGTGTTGCTGATGATCGTTGGGATCGTGGGCTTCGGCATCGCCATGCGCCGCACGGCCTGGGGCATGCGGGTCTACGCGGTCGGCGGCAACCCGATCGCTGCCCGGATCGCCGGTGTGAAGACCGGGCGCGTCCTGTTCAGCGTGTACGCGATCTCCGGCGCCCTGGCCGGCCTCTCCGGTGTGATGCTCGCCTCCCGGGTCATCACCGGCTCTCCCACTCTCGGACAAGGCTACGAGCTCGATGCCATCGCCGCTGTCGTCATCGGCGGTGCCAGCCTGCTCGGCGGTCGCGGAACCGTCTGGGGGACCGCCCTCGGCCTGCTCCTGATCCAGACCCTCAACAACGGCCTCGACATCTTGACCGTTCCCGCCTACTGGCAGGACGTCATCAAGGGCATCCTGATCGTCGCGGCGGTTGCCGTCGACGTCTGGGCTGCGAAACGCCGGGTCTGACCCGGCACAACACTGCACCGCACTGCACATCACCCATCGGAGGAAATCAATGAAGATCAACCGGATCATGCGTCGTGCCGCCGTCGTCGGCGTCGCGACCGCCACACTCGTCGGGCTCACCGCCTGCGGCGCGGGTGACCCATCGGCTAACACGACAAATTCGTCGGGCCAGAAGCACATCACCGTCGGCATCTCGGTCTACGACATGTCCTCGTTCATCACCGAAGGCAAGGAGGGAATCGACACCTACGCCAAGGAGAACAACATCGAGGTCCTGTGGAACTCGGCGAACAACGATGTGAGTACTCAGGCCAGCCAGGTTGACCAGTACATCAACGCCAAGGTCGACGCGATCATCGTCGTCCCCGTCCAGGCAGACACCCTCCAGCCGCAGGTGAGTCAGGCCAAGGCGGCGAAGATCCCCCTGCTGGACGTCAACGCGACCCTCAACAACAAGGACATCAGCGCAAGCGTGCAGCCCGACGACGTCGCAGCCGGGGCGCAGGAGGCGCAGATGATGATGGACAAGCTCGACGGAAAGGGCAACGTCGTCATCCTGCAGGGGCCGCTCGGCGGCTCCGGAGAGATCAACCGCGGCAAGGGCATCGACCAGGTCCTCGCCAAGTACCCGGACGTCAAGGTGCTCGCGAAGGACACCGCCAACTGGAAGCGCGACGAAGCCGTCAACAAGGTCAAGAACTGGATCTCCGCGTTCGGTGACCAGATCGACGGTGTCATCTCGCAGAACGATGACATGGGACTTGGCGCCCTGCAGGCACTCAAGGAAGCCGGAAAGTCGGTTCCGATCGTCGGGATCGACGGCATCCAGGACGGCCTGAGCGCAGTCAAGGACGGCACCTTCATCGGCACGTCGCTGCAGAACGGCACGGTCGAACTCGCCACGGGACTGGCCGTCGCGGCCCAGGTCGCTCGTGGCGAGGCCAAGGACGCCAACCCCGTCTATGTGATGCCGGCCATCACCAAGGACAACGTCGACGCGGCTATCGAGCACGTCGTCACCGATCGCAAAAAGTTCCTGTCCGGTCTCACCGATCTCATCAACGGAAACCTCAAGACGGGGAACATCTCGTACGAGGGCTTGCCCGGGCAGAAGCAGTAGCAGCACCCTGCATCGACGGCGGGGTCAGCCACTGGCCCCGCCGTCACCATCTCAGAGAAGGAACGTCACGTGACAGCAACGCCTCCCGAGTCGGCCCTCGACGAGCGCATCCTCGCCGCCGCCCGCGGCAGCGTAGAGCGCGAAGCCCAGGCAGTCGCCGGGCTCGCACCGCAGCTTGACGCCACGTTCACCGCGATCGTCCATGCCGTCCTCGCCGCGCCGGGCAAGATCATCACCACAGGCGCCGGCACATCAGGAATCATCGCCGAGCGGCTTTCCCACCTCCTCGCGGTGTCGGGCACGCCATCCTTCTACCTCCCCTGCTTGGATGCCCTCCACGGGGGTCTCGGTTCGATCACGGACGGCGACTATGTCATCGCCATCTCGAAAGGCGGACACTCGAGCGAGCTCGTCGAGCTGACCCGGAAGCTGGTGGAACGCGGGATCCCCGTGGTGGCACTCACCGAGAATCCCGACTCGCCCTTCGCCCGCTCTGCCACGATCGTCGCGCACGTGACGACCAACCCATCGGACGCGGACCCGGGCGGATTGATCGCAATGGGCTCAACGCTCGTCTCCGGCGCTTGGGGCGACGCCCTCGCCTCTACTCTGATGCGGCTGCGTGACCACAGCTGGAAGGATGTCGTAGACATCCACCCCGGCGGGATCGTCGGGCTGCAAACCGAGCTCCCCGACGACCTCACCTTGGAACCGGAGGATCAGCCATGACGGCACGACGCATCGTCGCCGGAGTCGATTCGTCCACGCAGTCGTGCAAGGTCGAGCTCTTCGATGCCGAGAGCGGTGTCCGCCAGGGTGGGGGGAGCGCTCCGCACCCCCCGGTGTTCCCACCGGTGAGCGAGCAGCGTCCAGAGGACTGGTGGACCGCCTTCGTCACCGCTTTCCACCTTGCGGTAGAGGACGCGGATGTCGACCCCGCGGATGTCATCGCGATCTCCGTCGCCGCTCAATGCCACGGTCTCGTCCCTCTGGACTCCGAGAATCGCGTCATCCGACCGGCCAAGCTGTGGAACGACACAACGTCGACGCCAGAGCTCGCTCGCCTGCGGGGCATCGTCGGGGACGACGAACTCGTGCATCGGGTCGGTACCGTGCCGACTGCCGCGTTCACCATCGGCAAGGTCGCCTGGCTCGCAGAGCATGAGCCGACTTCGTTCGAGCGGCTGGACCGCATCCTGCTGCCGCACGACTACCTGACCTTCCGTCTCACCGGCCGCGCCGTCACCGACCGCTCGGAAGCCTCAGGCACCGGTTACTACGACGCGGATGCCCGCGAATATCTGCCCGACCTGTTGCGCCTGATCGACCCCCACCGCGACTGGCTGCGCATGCTGCCGGAGGTGCTTGCGCCATCGGAGAGTGCCGGGGAAGTCATCGGTCAGGCGCGCGAAGAACTCGAACTCCCTCCGGGGGTGCTGGTCGGGGCGGGTGGCGGTGACCAGCACGCGGCAGCGCTCGGTCTGGGCATCGTCGACGGCGACGTCGTCTATTCCTTCGGCACCAGCGGTGTCGTGTCCGCGCTCAGCCCCACCCCGATCCGAGATGTCTCGGGTCATGTCGATGGTGTCGCCGACATGACCGGCGGATACATGCCACTGGTCAGCACCTTGAACGCGGCCCGGACGACGGACACGTTCGCCCGCATCCTGAACGTCGACCACCATGAGCTCTCCCGGCTGGCTCTCGACGCGCAGCCCGGGCCCGTTCTGGCTCCCTACCTCGACGGGGAACGCACTCCAGATCTGCCCGGTGCCGTCGGTATCCTCGGCGGCATCACCACCTCGACCTCGCGCGAACAGGTCGCGCGAGCAGCATACGAGGGCGTCGTCCTTGGTCTGGTGTCGGGACAGAACCATCTCGAGCGGATGGGCGTTCGGACGCACGGACGCGTTCTCGCCGTCGGTGGCGGCGCGAAGTCGCCGGCGTACCAGCAGCTGCTCGCGGACGCTGTCGGACGGACGATTCACACCGCCGATGTCCAGGAGGCAACCGCTCGCGGAGCGGCCGTCCAAGCGGCGGCGATTGCACACACGACTGACGTGGCCACGATCCGCGACCGCTGGGCGCCCCGATTGACTTCTGTTGCACAACCCCGGGGCTTCGACGAAAGCAGGTGGGAGGCATATCGCGCCGTCACCTCGATCCGAGAGCTGGATCGGCCATGAGCCTCACGGTGCAGCGCGCCCCAGCGATCGCAGCGTGGCACGACACGATCGACGCGACGCTTGCGGGCAGCCTATACGCCGTCGAGTCGCAGCTGCGGCTGGATTGCGCCCGCGTCCTGGTCGACGCGGGATGCGCTGTCCACGTCGACGTGATCGTCGCTGCGGACGGCACTCATATCGGTGTACTTCCCACCGAACTGACCCGCGTTCTCGCGACGGTGGACCCGGCGAGTGTCGATGTCCACATCATGCTGTCGCCCGGGACGATCGCCGAACCGGCCGTCCGTGCAGAAGTCGAGCGGATACTCGATGATCTGGCCAGAACCGGGGTGCACCACGTCACGGTCGGTCGCGAACTGCTCGCCGCCGCGCACGACGCACTCACCGCCGTTCGTGCCTCCGGCGCCCACGTCTGGGTCGAGCTGCAACCGGACGACGACGGCCACGGCATCCCGGATGTCGATGGTGTTCTCGTCATGTTCATCCCTTCCGGCACTGCAGGGCACGCCGACCCGGCCTGCCTCGACAAGATCCCTGCTCTCGCAGAGCGGTGGCCGGTCGGTGTCGACGGCGGCATCACCGCGGGTCTCGCGCGCGCCGCCGCCGATGCAGGAGCCACCCACATCGTCTCCGGTCGCGCGCTGTTGCGCCAGGAGAAGTCCCACCCGCAAGGAAAAGAGGTTGCAATGTCCGATGTCCTCCCCGACACGATGCGCACGAGCGTCCTGACGGGCCAGCGCGCACTGGCCATCGAGGATCGCCGTGTCCCCTCGCCCGCGAAGGGTGAGGTTCTCGTGAAAGTCGCCGCTGTCGGTGTATGCGGATCCGATGTTCACTACTTCAGGCACGGTCGCATCGGCGACTTCGTCGTCGATGGTCCGCTCGTGCTCGGCCACGAACTTTCGGGTTCGATCGTCGCTGTCGGCGATGAGGTCGACCCGACCCGTGTCGGCCAGCGGGTCGCGATCGAACCGCAGAAGCCCTGCCACGTGTGCGACCAGTGCCTTGCCGGCCGCTACAACCTGTGCCCGCACATGGAGTTCTACGCGACACCCCCGATCGACGGGGCCTTCACCGGCTATGTGACGATCGAATCGATCTTCGCCCACGCCGTTCCCGACAACGTCTCCGACGAGGCGGCGGCTCTGCTCGAGCCGCTGTCCGTCGCGATCACCACCATGCGGAAGGCGCACATCGTTCCCGGTTCGCGCGTTCTGATCGCCGGCGCCGGCCCGATCGGCATCATCTGCGCCCAAACCGCTCGCGCGTTCGGCGCAGCCGAGGTCATCGTCAGCGACCCCGTGTCCGAACGACGGGAACGGGCGTTGGCGTATGGTGCCACCCGAACCATCGATCCCGCGGCCGAGGACGTCGCGAACATCGGCCTCGATGTCGACGCGTTCATCGATGCCAGCGGAGCCCCCCGCGCCGTCTTCTCAGGCATCCAGGCGGTTCGCCCCGCCGGGTACGCAGTGCTCGTGGGTCTCGGCAACCCCGAGATGAACCTGCCCATCGAGCACATTCAGAACAAGGAGGTGTGGGTCACCGGCATCTTCCGGTACACGGACACGTGGCCCACTGGGATTCACCTCGTGAGCAGCGGCCAGGTCGACCTGGACTCTCTCGTGACCGGACGGTTCGATCTCGACCAGGTCGAGGCGGCACTCGAGAGCGACCTCGACCCCGCCAGCCTCAAGTCCATCGTCTACCCCAACAAGTGAGAAACGAAAGGCAGTTCGCATGACCTCCCCCTTCAGCCTGGACGGCAAGACCGTCCTCGTCACCGGCGGCAACCAGGGCCTCGGCAAAGCATTCGCCTTCGGCCTCGCGGAAGCCGGGGCGCGCGTGGCGATCGCCGGGCGCAGCGCCGAACGCAACGCAGCGACCGTCGAGGAGGCCCGCTCGGCAGGATTCGAGTTCCTCCCGATCACCGCCGACATCACCGACGACGAGCAGGTCGATGCGATGACCGCAGCAGCTATCGACGGCCTTGGACATCTGGACGTGCTGGTGAACAACGCCGGCACCTGCTTCCACAACCCTGCGTTCGACGTCACCGACCAGGAGTGGTCCGCGGTCTGGGACCTCAACGTCCGCGCACTGTGGAAGGCGAGCATCGCTGCGGGCGAGCACATGCGCGAGCTGGGTGGTGGATCGATCGTCAACATCGGAAGCATGTCCGGACTCATCGTCAACCGCCCGCAGTGGCAGCCCGCGTACAACGCGTCCAAGGCAGCAGTCCACCACCTCACGAAATCCCTCGCGGTGGAGTGGGCGCCCTACAACATCCGGGTCAATGCGGTGGCTCCGGGATACGTCAAGACCGAGATGGCCCCAGTGGACCGCGAGGACTTCAAGCGGTACTGGATCGATGACGCTCCGCAGCAGCGTTTCGCGCAGCCGGAGGAGATCGCGCCGAGCGTCGTGTTCCTGGCCAGCGGTGCCGCGTCGTTCGTGACCGGGTCGGTGCTCGTCGTCGACGGCGGCTACACCGCCGTCTGACACGGACAGAAGGAGAAGACCATGCAAAGCATCCGCCGAGTTGTCGTGAACTCGATTGACGACATCCATGTGGAGGCTGTCGAAGCCCCTCAACCCGCAGCGGGTGAAGTCCTCGTTCGAAGCACGATCGTGGGCATCTGCGGCTCGGATATGCACGCGGCCCACGGCCGCCATCCGTTCATGTCGCTTCCGTTCTGGCCCGGTCACGAGGTCATCGGCGTTGTCACAGGCACGGGCCAGGCCGTGGACGGCTCGCTTGTCGGCCGCCGGGTCGTCGTCGAGCCGAACTTGGCTTGCGGGCACTGCGACCAGTGTCTCGCCGGACGATACAACATCTGCGCAACCCTCGACGTGTTCGGTTGTCAGACGCCGGGTGGGATGACCGATGCGTTCGTCATCGCCGCTGACAGGATCGTGCCGCTTCCCGATGACCTCGAGGACGACTGGGCCGCCCTCATCGAGCCGCTTTCGACCCCCGTCCACGCGGTGCGTCGCGCCGGCGACCTGACCGGACGTCGTGTGGTCGTCATCGGAGCCGGCCCGATCGGCCTCTTCACCGCCATCGCCGCACTCGACGCCGGTGCTGAGCGCGTCGTCGTGGCGGACCTGCTCGAAAGCAAGCGTGAGCGAGCCGTCCGTCTCGGCGCTCACGGGGCGTTCGACTCGTCCGCGCCGGATGCCGCCGAGCTCGCGCAGGCGGAACTCGGCGGAAAAGCCCACGTGGTATTCGATTGTGTCTCGCGTGAAAGCACGGTGGCGCTGGCCATCGAAGTACTCGACAAGGGTGGCTCGCTGATGACCGTTGGCGTGCCTGCCGGGAAGACGCTGGTCGATCTCGATCTCGTCCAGGACCGTGAGCTGACGATCATCGGCAACTTGATGTACGTCCGGGACGATGTTCTGCACGCAATCGAGATTCTTCGAAAGCACCCGTTCCCGTTCGACGAGGTTGTCACCGCTACGTTCGGGCTCGACGAAGCCGACAAGGCGTTTCATGCCTCCGACAATCCCGAGCAGGTGAAGGTACTCGTTCGGGTGGCGGAGCCCGCCTGATAGTAAGACCGGCGCGTGCCCGGGGCTAATAGGACGTCAACTCGGCAGCCCAGGGCACGCGCCTCCCCGTAACCGATCCCGTCGAAGGAGATGTATGGATCAGACATTCAGCAACGCAATCATCATCGTCACAGGCGCGGCGAGTGGGATCGGCAACACGGTAGCTCGGCATTTCGCCGAGCGTGGCGCCCTCGTCGCTGGCGTCGACCTTAGCGACAAAGTCAAATCGGCTATGGCTGAGTTGCCCGGCACCGGCCACCTCGCATTCGCCCATGACCTCACCGATCCCGAAGCTGCGACCGGAATCGTCGATGCGATCGTGCGCGCTGTTGGCGCGCCGACCATCCTGGTCAACTCGGCTGGAGTCGCACTGAACCAGCCGGCACTTGAAGTCACTGCCAGCCGTTGGCGTGCCACGCTCGACGTCAACCTCAGCGCAAGCTTCTACATGGCGCAGGCTGCAGCGCGCGTCATGGTGCCCTCCGGTTACGGCAGGATCATCAATATCGCCTCGCAGGCGGCCATTGTCGCACTGCCGGACCACGCCGCATACGCGGCGAGCAAAGCCGGAATTCTCGGCCTCACGCGGGTGCTCGCGCTCGAGTGGGCACGCAGCGGTGTCACGGTGAATGCGATTTCGCCGACCATTGTTGAGACACCGATGGCTGTTATGGCGTGGTCGGGGGAGAAGGGCGAGCGAGCTCGCGCTGACATCCCTGTCGGCCGATTCGCCAAGCCGGAAGAGGTCGCCTCACTCGTGGCCTACCTGGCCTCGGCCGATGCTGGCATGGTGACCGGAGAGAACGTGGTGTTGGACGGCGGATACAGCATCGCGTGACTCGTTTCGACACGCGCCCGGGCACTGCTTCCGGTGAGCCTTTCAATCGTTGACCGAACAGGGACCTGGAAAATTCAAAGCCTTCACCTGCTAGTGGGGTCCGCCCGGCGAACGACTATGCGCTCAACCCAGGATTGGAGGACCCGGAACTGAGGGGAGGAGTGGCCACCAACTCGATTGAAACGTGAAGCGCAGGCGGAGGCAATTTGATCCGTCCGGACGACTGTGTCTTCAGACGCCCTGTGGTCTCGCCCGCGTTGAAGCAGCAACGAACTTCAAGCGTTAGAGCGGACCAGGCGAATCTCCACCACATAGGTCGTACTTCTCCGGGTCCACACCGCATCCGGTCGCAGCGGCTCCACATCGAACACCGCCCGCTTTCCCACCTCCAGCGCAATCACCCTCAGAAGCCGCAGGGTTTCTCCGTCGCGTCGCAACGTCGACGCCGGCGCTACATCAGGATCCTCCTGCTCATCCCGTCCCCGAACTCGAGTGAGCGTCCACTTGATCGTGTCGATGACGTACCGTGATCCCGACTCGGTGACGACTTCCCACACCCCACCGAGCCATTCCTCTGGCGCCACTCGCGTCGGCTGAGTCGCTCGCAGTACGTCAGCGACATGTGCCGACGCGACCGGCACCACAACGAACGGGACGTCCTCGGAGGGAGCAGTCTGGCCCTCGGCACCCTGCCGCAGCGCCTCCTCGGGCACGGATAGCGCTACCGTCCCGTCCGGTTCGCCGGCGCCGGGAACGATAACGTCGCGCATCCACCTTTCGAACTCGTCATCAGGCTTGTCGCTCATGCGTACCCTCGATTCTGATCTCGCCACACCCATGCGGCTCTGCCGGCAGCTTGGATGACTTCGTCGACGCGACCGTCGCGGAGGAGCTCCCACGGCGGCTTGCCGTCAGCCCAGTCCGCGGGTCTTGTCAGCCACTTCCAGTGCAGTGGCGGGAAGTCGATCCCGTCGGCGAGCTCGCCTAGGACGTTGCGTAGCCCGGGGAGGAGGTTCCCGTCGACCACTTGGAACGCCGGGTATTCCGATTCGGTGATGATCCGCAGAACCACCCGGTCTTCCTCGAACCGTCGAAGCGTTTCCGGGCCGATACCGAGACGGTCGAGCAGCTCCTCCTCGGTGAGTAGCGAACCCAAGTCAGGCTCTTCCGTCGGCGGTTCGGCTGAGGGAGCGCCGACCTCGATCGTGTCGATCCGCTCCCTCCGGACCGTCCGATCGGTGAGGTCGTCGTCGAGGATCATCACGGTCCCCGTCTGGAAATCGAACACCAGGGCGACGTCGTCGCCGACCGTAACTTGCCAGGCACCGGTGTCGGTGAGCGTCAGCTGCAGGCGGGGCCGTGGTTCAGATGGTGTCCGCATGGACGACCTCCCAACCCCGTGACTCCACCCACCGGCATCCGGGACAGATCGTCGAATGGTCCGGATCGGCAGGGTCCGTGGTCATCCGACGCGAACACCGCCGGCAATGCACACGACTATTCGCCTCCAACCGGTCGTTCAAAACGAGCAGCTTCGGCGATGGAGGGAACGCCTCGCCATCGAACGCCAACGACACGGTGTCGTCGTGGACGTTGAAGGTGGCCGCGTCGGCGAGCTCCGGCGTTGGCATGTCGCGCAGCGTTGAGCTGACGAGGCGTGCCCACCCGTCGGGGATGACCACGAATCGGCTCGGGAAGTTTTGCGCGCCGAGGTTTCTGACGGCCTCGATCGCTTCGTCGAGGAGCGGAAGTCCTGGGATGAACGGGAGTTCCGTTGGTGTGGGGGCGGTGGCAAGGTATGCGCAGGCGTCGCATCGGACTCCGACCGGTTCGGTGCGACGTCGCCCCGGCCGGCCACAGGCTCCACAGGTGAGGGCGATCGTTCTGTCAGCGGTGAACCATGCGTTCATCTGCGAGTCGACCCCACCGTCAGCAACGACCACGATCCCGTCCTGAGTTTCTAGCTTGATCGACGTGCCGACAGCATTCAGGTGGATCCGCACCCCAGGGCGAACGGCTTTGACGGTCGTCACCAGAGTGAGGCACGCAGACGCCCACCCGATCGGGGTGTCGGTGCGGACGCCGAGCTCGCGGAGCGTCATCGATGCGACCACGCATTCCGGTAGCGGGTTCAGCTGGAGTGGCATTTGCGACCTCTCAACTATTGCGACATCGCGACTATTCTGGTTAAAGCTATACCCAGGCTGTGGTTTTGGCCATCTTCTGAAACGGAGGAGCATTGACAGAGGAGACAGAGACGGATCCGTTCGCGGCTGCCCGGCGGGTGGTCCTCCTCCACGTGCTGACTGCCCACGATGACCGCCAAGGGATGGCAGACAGGACCGGGATAGAACGCTCGAGGGTGGATAAGATCATGCGGCTCGCCGCGGAGCCAAACGGTGATGAGCTCGCGCGGTTCCACGCCTCCTACGGTTGGCTCGTACTCGACCGGGGCACTTGGCGGAGAATCCGCCCGATCGCCCGCACAACCGACGACTTCGTCGGCAGGTACGTCTCACAATTCCGATCGAACCTTCTCAACGCGATCGGCGAGGAGACGCTCGAGAGCGCCGCAGACCGAAGCGGTGTCAGCAGGCGTCGCCTTCGCCGCATCATCGACGGGCGAACCCTCCCGGGCGGCGACGAGATCATCAAGTTTGAGCGGGCCTACCAACACCGGCTGATGCCGTCCTTCCCCGCTTAGCGAATGTCGCAGGCGCCCCGACGGAACTCATCGGTACGCTCAGGACATGCCCCGTCCACACCGGCCCCTCCCGAACGCCGGGGACATCGACGGGTGGCCGACACGGAAACGATCCGACCCGGTCAGCGAAACCGCGCGGATCTTCTCCAACAACCTCCGAGCAGCGATCGACGGGTGGGGCTACCGAGAACTCGGACGAGCCGCGGGCCTCGACCACAACACCATCCGGAAGATTCTTGCCGGCGAATCCTGGCCAGACCTCGCAACCATCGCCCGGCTCGAACGAGTACTCGGGCCGCTCTGGCCCGGCGTCATCGACTGGGAAGGGCCGGAAGCAGCGAAGTAGTCGGAGTCGCGGACGCGTGTTCGCATCGCGACCGAAGCGCCTTCCGCAACGATGCAGACTGATGGATCTGAGCCGCAGCAGCTCAGGCGCAGCGATCACGATCGTTGGATTGACTCACTCGAGCGTCAGCGCGCAATCGACCTAACCAATCCAGTTTCCTCGTCGATAAACCATCGGGTGTTGAACGTCGCAACTGAATCGCTACCCGACATCGAAGTGCCGACTCCGACCAGAGCTTCCGAGCGCGCTGAAGCAAGGTCGCCGGATTCGACGCGAGCTCTAGCGTTCATCGAGCAGCTGCAACGCCGGTGGATCTCCGGCGGAATGCGAAAGCAGCTCGTCGAAGCCCGTGGCGTTGTGAGAACAACGGCGCCAATGAGGGTCGTTCAGGCCGAAATTGAGTCCGCCGGTTGGACCGTGGGCTCTATCACTGAAGCAGAGAGGGGCGTATTCGAGCTGGCGGCGTGGGGGCTGTTCGCGCGGAGTGAATCGAACAGAGTGGCCAGACACGCGCTCAATCAGCTCGAATTCGCCCTGGATGCGTTCGCGATCGACCTACTCGACGTTCGCACCGTCCGCGAGGGTGACACCCCGCCACCACGTTGGTATCTGGCACTGGGCGCCGACGCGACCGCAACTGACGCGCGACGAATCCACCGTGCAGTACAGGGGCGTAACGCATCAGGCTCAAGAGAAGCCGTCGAAAAGAGCGTCAGCAGCATCCTCTCCTCGAAAGGCGTCGCAGATCACGCGTGGACTTTGCTGCCGGCCACGGCCAATGCGGCACTAAGCGTGAGCGACTCAGCGACCAAAAATCCTGCATGGAGAGCCCTCGCTGCCCTCTTGCTTCCGGGTATCGCTAGCTTTGTACTTGCAGTGCTTGTCAGCCCGGCCGTGGCGTCGCTTTCAACGATGCCGGCCGAGCTGAGAGTTGCGCTGTTAGTCCTCGCCATCCTCGCGCCGCTCGCGGGAAGTCTGATCCTCCGAATCCAGACCAGCAGACAGGAGCGTAAAGGGGGTGGACCAAGAGGTGGCATGTGGGTGATATCAGCACCGATCGCTCTCGGCATGCTTGTCCTGGGAGTTGTCGCGGCGATCACAGTAGGACGAAAGGCGGCTTTTCTCGGATCAGCTGTCACCCTCGGTGTGGTTCTTCTCACTGCTTTCGTGCTTCGACCGATCCTGCTTCGCCTCAGTCTCTCAACCACCCGAATGGCGTGGGGCCTGGCGGTGACAATCCCAGCAGCCGTGGTCGTCCTCAATCTTCCGTCGACGCTGTTCATGTGGACCGTCGGATACCCGCAACTCATCGGTTCCGTCCCGATCGGTACAGTCGTCGCCTCGGGGTGGCCGGTTCTCCTCGGAGCACTGGGAGCAATTGCTGTCGCCGCCGCCGCCCTGTCCTCCCTCAGGAATGGGAGCGGGATCCGCAGAAGGCATCCCCTCCTCGCAGCCGCAAGTATTGCAGCGCTCGCGTGTTTCGTCACTCCCATCGCGAACGCAGCATTTACAGCGAACAGCTTGCTGCGATACCGAGTGTCTGTTGGACAGGGTGCATTCGGAGTGGAGCCCGTGTGCCTGAAAGACCCACAGCACGGGGATGTTAATTCCTACTGGCTCATCGGGACCGCGAGTCGGACCAGTTACCTCACGCCACGACTTGGGCCGCCGCATGTTCCAAAGAACCCTGCTCAAGCGGACGCTAGCCAGGCCATGATCCATGTCGACGACAAGGATCCGTGCCCTCAAATCCCATAGATAGAAGCTGCTCACGCTGGCCGTCGAACATGTCCTGCGGTGCGAGGAACGTCTACTCAAAACTGGTTCGGCAGGGGAAAGCGCGAATTCTCTAGCTGATCGGCGGTTTGGCGCATAAAGCGTTTGTTGCTATATGTCAAAACTATCCCGAAAATGGTATAGTTTTGACATGGACACGGAGGTGGCGAAATGACGATGCAAGCAGATTTGTGGGATGTGGCAACCGAACAATACGGTTTCGTGACCACGCGGGGCGCCCGCAACCTCGGGGTACCTCCCGTTGAGCTTGCGAAGCTGGCGAACCGGAACCAGCTCCGGCATGTCACCCACGGTGTGTACCGATTCGACCAACTGCCCGAGACGGACAAAGATGAATACATGCTCGCCGTTCTCTGGACCGGTGCCGACGACGCTGTTCTCAGCCATGAGACTGTGCTCTCCGCATACGAACTCTGCGACGTAAATCCGGATCAGATCCACATCACCATCCCCAAAGCGAAACGGATCAGACGCGACGGCGGTGAAGGATACGTCATTCATCACACTGACTTGGTCGAGGCAGATAAAGGTTGGTGGGAAGGGATACCATCCGTCCGCCCCGGGACTGCAATCGAGCAATGCATCGCGTACGGGACGCCAACGTACCTACTCGCCGACGCGATCAAGAACGCGCGTAGGCGCGGAACGATCTCCGAGTTCGAAGCTGCAAAGCTGCGTCGCAATCTGAAACAGCGCGGATGAGTCGAGCAAACCTGTCGGAGCTGCCGGAGAAGGATCGCACCCCTCAAAGCGTTGCCGTCCTCAACGGCTGGGTGAACCATGCAGCGAAAGAACTCGGAGTCGGTGACCCGGGCAGGTTGTCATGGCAGATCGCTTCCACGATTGTGGTTGCAGCGATGCAACGTGTGATGGACCCCGAGTTGGGTGCACTGTTCCTCCTTAAAGGAGGAGCATTCCTCGAAAGGCGTCTCTCACAGACAGCGCGTTCGACCAAAGACATCGATGCAATGTTCCGAGGTGAGGTGGACGCCTTCGTCCAAAAGCTGGACGAAGCGTTCACTGAGCCGTGGGGGCCTTTCACCCTCACTCGAGGCGAAATTCAAACGATCAACGTCCCGTCACGACGGGTCAAACCCCGACGGTTTGATGTCCGTCTGGAGATTAAAGGAAGGGTTTGGCGGAAGATCCAAGTAGAGATCGCTTTCGCTGACGGCCAGGCACAGCCTGATGCCGAATATGTCGAGGCCGAGGACTTCGGGTTCTTTGGTCTGGAATCCGCCCCTCAGATCGCGACGATCTCCCTCGCGTACCAGGTAGCGCAAAAACTCCACGCTTGCACCGACCCGCACGACCCTCCGCGAACTAAGAACGACCGCGTCCGAGACGTCGTCGACCTGCTCCTCATCCGAGAGCAGCTCTACGTGGACGGCATCCCACTCGTCGACGTTCGCCTGGCCGCTGAAGCAGTCTTTTCGGGACGTGCCACAGAAGCGGAAGAGCTCGGGTTCGCCCGGCGGGAATGGCCGCCGACCGTCATCTCAAACGAAATCTGGGAAGCGGGCTACAAACGGGCTGCAGCTGGAGCTGAGATCTCCCTGACACTCGACGAGGCCATCGACGAAGTCAACAGCTGGATTCAGCAGATCGCAGAAGCCTGATCCGACCCGTTTAATCGAGTTCTGGAACGCTCCACAGCGCTCGCGGATCCCGCGGCGACTTGCCGGACCATTCGACGAGACCCTCAGTGCGTAGAGCATCCAACCGCTGCTTCACTGTGGGCCGGCTCATTCCCGACGCTTCAGCGATTTCGCCGGTGCCCATGCCGCCGTCCGCCGCGCGAAGAACCGCGAGAATTTCCTCTGACCGCTTCGGCAGCCGCTCCAGAGTTTTGCTGTCGAGTCGAGCAACAGCTTGAAGTTTCAGATGAACGCTGCCCTGCCCCTGCCGATAAACTGGGTCCGTCAGTCCTGAATTGCGCATCTCATCGAAGATGCGCTTGATTCCCTCACCAAGCTCCTGGCCAATCGCGAGATCGGCGCACACCCTCGCAATTCGGGGATTCCTCGCGAACCTGCTGATATCCAACGGCCGGCTCGGATTGGCCAGACCAGGGAACCGTCCGGGAGATTCGATCTCTACCCGGTCCGGGAAGATCTCAAACCGGATATGGTCACCTGCGAGGGAGTACGAACGGTGAACGACGGCGTTCACGAGACCCTCCAACCACGCATCCCGGGGCACAATCGGTTCAGCTTCGAACCTCCCCGACTCACGCAACGCTCGCCGCCTAGGGATCAACGGTTCGATCACCGCTGCCGCGTCGGCAATCACCTGCGGGATCGGACCTTCGATGCGGTAGTCGTGTTCATCCTCGATCGTCAGACGAGATCCTGTGCCTCGCTCTACAGACCCGTACCTGATGACTCGGACGTATGCCTCGGGGAAATACGCCTGTGGCTGGTCCGCGAACAGCAGATATGCGGCGTTGGTGACCTCGCCCTGATGGGTGAGGAGCCCACGAGCTTTTAAGAGCTTCTCGATGGTGTTCGTCGTTCCGGTCGCTACGCGGTAGTCGTCAAGGCGCGAGCCGTCCAGGTCGGGGACCGCAATCTGTTTGAGAGGCATTCCATCGTATTGGCTTTGCCCCTTGTCATACTCGAGCTCCTGGCGGAGGTCGTGGCGAAGTTTCCGGGATTCATCTCCCACACGCAGGTAGCAGTCACCGTTTTGGGTCTCATGCACACGTTCGCTCGAGTCGACACGAATGACAATCAAAGCGTCTTCCTCGCCAGCATCATTGACACAGGCCACTCGATCAACAGTCGCGTGAACTGGCGGGACGGTGAAATCGATCGCTGCTTGCTTCAAATCGTTGAAGCGCTTCGGCTGAGAGTTCGTCCCCTCCACCTTGCCGCCGTGTAGACCGACAACAAGAACGCCGCCTTCAGCGTTGGCGAATGCGACCATCGGTTGCGCGAGTTTGACAGGGTCGGTCCGAACCGACTTCCTGTCGAACCATTGGTCTTCATCCAAGTTGAGAAGATAAGTTCCCACGGAATCAGCACCGGAGCCCAGCGCACCATCAACTTGGTTCGTCGTCATAGGCATAAGCCTACGGATTTCGAGTAGAGGCGAATTGTTTTAGAGTCCGCCAACCGATCCGCGTAATCTCGCCGATAATTGCGGCCTTCACGATGATCTGCCGCTTTCGAGTAGCTTTCGAGTAGCTACCCGTGACATCTACGGCGGTGCGCGCGTCGTCGTCAATGAGCGCAGTACGGATCCTAATCGCCGAATTTGCAGCCCGACCGCCTCATACGGCAGTCATGCCGCTAAAGGCCGTGGCGCAAGAGACGGGACGGCGTGATCCGAATGCCCCACCATCTCAGCCTCAGATCACGCCCGCAAGAGCGGCGGAAGGCCGCGGCAGTGCCGCGAGTGTCGGTCGGTGACGCTAGCCTCAGCCGTATGAGCCATTTCGACTCAGCGCGACAACGAATCCACCGTGCCCGGACCCGATCGACAGAGATGTCCGAAGTCTGGAACGAGTTCCTCGAACCGCATCCCTTCGAATTCGCCCTAGACCGAGTATCGCCAACCCAATACATCATTCGAGTCGATCAGACGAACCCGTTCCCGGTAGAGCTCTCCGTGCTATTCGGCGAGTGGCTTTACAACATGCGCAGCGCGCTCGACTACATCATGTGGGCTGCCGCAGTCCACAGCACCGGACAATACCCGCCGCCGGCGGAGGAAGCCCTTCAGTACCCGATCTACGACGACGAGCCCGCATGGAAGCGAAACAAGTGGCGGCTGAAGAACCTCCCGCCACACCAGCTGAACATGCTCCTGACAATGCAGCCGTTCAACTCCAACATCGACGGGAACTTCCTCGGATGGATCAACCGGCTCGCTCGAGTCGACCGCCATCGCCGACTAGCCAGCTGGACCGCGCGAATCGCAGAAGCCAACCCCGTATTCTCGGTGCCGAGCGGCGCTATGCCACACCTTGAATGGGGACAGAAGACCTTCACGGCCGGGCGATGTGAAGTCGCCCGCGCCACTTTCCCCACCGCAGAGGCCGCAGACGGCGTCGAATTCAACCCCCGCATAGGGATCGATCCCGAAATCGCAGAATGGGCGACCTCACCGTTCTGGAGCCGACTTCGCTTCTCCGAACGGCTACATCTGATGCACGTGTTTCTCTACGCAGAAGTGGATCTGTACGATTTCGACTGCACCGGTAATCCAGACGCTGCTTCAGCGGTCGCCGATACGTTTCGGCAAGACTCCGACGCCCGCCGAGCGGCCGGATTGTTCCCGCCCATCGCGTACCCATCACCTGAAGCATTCGCATGGACGCAAGCGGAACCGGGAAAGATCTCAACCCGTGGAAAGCTCCAAGGCGAAGGCTTTCCCCTGCACGGCGCCGGACCCGCAGGCCGCCAGCGTGCGCGACCCCGGTCGACTGATTGATCTGTGCCGGTCGGGCCGCCCACTACGCGTTCTATCCAGAGACCCCGGGTGAAGCGTGAGGCTCGGGGCATGAACGCGACCGGACGACCGCACGACCAGCGAGCGGACGAAGCAGGGGCATGCAGGCATTCCAACAGCTCACAGCAGCTACGACCGAAGCGTCACGCGGAGGCGGGTTCGACGGTGAACGCAATGACCCTGGACCACCTGGGTGCTGTGGACAAATGACTTCTGCGCGCTATGACCCGTGATCGAAGCGGTGCGAGACGGGGCTCGTGTCTCGTGGGTCAGCTGATGGCTTGATTACAGCCCAAAGCAGGAGTCAGACCCTGCACCAGGTCATCCATACGCTCACTTCCGCCGCATGTGACTGAGCATGACTAAGAACGATCGCTCCGCGGCCGCAGACGCCGCGCAGACCCTCCACGCCGTCTTCGGCGAACTGCTCTGGTTGGCCGACTGGGTTGACAAGAACCTCCCGCGCGGTGCCGAGACAATCTACCGAGAGTTCCCGAAGCACCCGTCAGGTGTGGGGTTGCTCTGGACCGCTGACGGCGAGTACATCGACATACCCGACAAGGTCGAGCGGGACCGCTCTCGCCGCTCTTCACACCTGAGGCGCGGTGGTCCGACAGACAGCTGCCCCGGACTACATCGACGAAAGCAGGTTGGGCTACTTGGATCCTCGAAGCCGACGAACTCGCAGACTTTCGTCACGATTTCGAGATGCTGTACGACGCGAACAGTGTCTGAACCACGAAGCCGAGCACTGCACCGGCTTGCTTGGGCCACCTTTCCGGCACTCACCGTTTAGCGAACACCTGTAGCGGACAGGCACGGCGGACCTTCAGTGTGGTGGGACAGCTCACGCCGGTGTGCCTGCACATCCTCAACCGTCGAGGTGTGCGCACTCACCTTGGCGAACATCCGGTTCAGCTCCGCTTGGTCCGCACCCTGCAACCGACCCGCCGTCGCGTCCAACCCGAGGTACCCGTCAGCGCCCCGCAACATCTCACCCAACTCGGAAATCAGGTCGCGGTTCGCTTCGAAGAATCCCGCCGCCCACGCAAACCCATACGCCATCGCACCTGTTGAGGCAGCGCCAGCCTGGTCGCTGAGCAGCGCATCGTCATCGGGGCCGTCAACGACGAGCAACTCACGCCAACCATCAACCGTGGCTTCGAGGGCAGCTTTCTCGCCGTCGCGATCCACTAGGTAAGCGAAGTCTGCCACCGGGCCGGCCATCTTGATGCACGCCATCACGTCGTTGCGGCTCTATGCGCTCCGCGGCTCACCAGCTGGGTGCTGTCGGGTTAGACCCCATAAAAGACTATGACCGTGGGAGTTCGAGCGTTAGCTCGGACCCCCGGGGGCACCGGACGATCCCGATTCGTTTGGAAGACCCACGCGCGGTGCACCTTGAATGCATTGGTTCGGCGGCAGTGATCCGTGGAACTCGAATCACCCAGAGCCAGATCCAGATGGACGCCCTCCCGCGCTACCCAATCCTGGCGATAAAACGAGATAGTGTCTGGAGGTGGCGGGGGTTAGTGGGGTCGACGTCGCGATCGACGATCTCGGCAACCCTGGCCTGCGTAAGCTGGAAGCTCACGAATGGCCCGCGCGGGAGGTCAGCGTCAGCTTCGAGCTCCTCGTCGTCGAACTCAACCCGATACACCCACCCGGCGCCGGTTCCACGTCCAAGAACCTCCCAGCAAGCAGCGCACGCGGTCGCGAGTTCGTGCTCCGTTGTCACATATACCAGGGAGGACGACGTGGTGATGCGAGTGAAGCCGGCATCCCGGGACGTCGTCGCCATGCCGGTGATTCCGGTGACCGCGGGCGGAAGCAGCAGATCTCCCAAAGCAAGGCCCGGTACCCCGCCGTGGAAGAGCGGTACGAGTCCCGATCGAAAGCCGGCGTTAAGTGTGACGAGCGTTTCAGGACGCATCAAGTTCTGTCTTCCGCGAGCGGGCGTACCAGGATGGCTGCCCGCGGGTCGTATCCGACTGCAGACGCCAACGTGGGAAGGTCAGACCCCGGCAAACCGGCGAGTTCCAGGCTGACCTGAGCGGCGAGATGTGCCGAGCTGATCGACTGACCGTTCGCGACGGATGCGTAGAACTGCGCTGCGAAGGCGATCGCGTCCACGTCCTCGATCTCGTCAGCCATTCCGATCGCGAATGGCACAGTGCCGGCGACAATCGCCCCGATCTGATGGGCCGAACGGCAGGCGTTCAATACCACCAAGATCGGAGGGTCGTCCGTCGCCCGCAGTGCCTTCGCGAACGTGGCCGCAGACACGATCGCTCCGGTGTTGTGGTCATCTACGTCCTCTTCGAGGACGATGAGATCGTCATTTGAGTGGCCAGAGAAATGGACCACATGCGGGCGGAACTTCACGATCCCATCCAACAAGTCGGCTGCCGTCGCAGCAGTCCGGACGTCGAACTCAATGAGATCTCGATGCAGAGCCGATTCGACAGCGCCCCGGATCCTTTTGATTTCCCGGCCGACCCGCAAATCACCCTCAGGTGAAGAAGCAAGTAGTAGAACGCGCAACTTCTCCACCTTCGGAGCCCGAACATGTTGCGCAGCTGCGTCAGCAGTAGCAACCGCGTAAACGACCTGTGACTCCATCGACCGGCGGGCGAGTTCAGCGGCCCGCTGATCGGCCTGCCGTCGCCGTTCGGCGGCCTGCTCCTCGGCACGACGCTTCCGGTCAGCGGCGGCGGCTTCTGAAGCTTCCGCCTTCGCTACTTTCTCGATGAGCGTTGACTCTTCCTTCATGTCGCCGGCGGCCTTCGCCTGCCAGCGGTTCGCGTCCGCCCCGGCAGACGCAGCCTCGTTTTCACGACGCTCCGCTTCGCGCATCTTGCTCGAGATCGTAGAGGAGCTGGTCGACTTAGCTGCCGACTGTCGAGCCTTCGCGGCGTCGGTGCGCTTGTTCGACTCCTTAATTCGGTACTCGCCAGCCTTCCTCTCTGCTTCCACCCGCTGCGCTCGCTTGCGGTCCAACTGGCTGCGGTACATGCTCGCGCTCATCTGACCTCGCCTTCACCGCTCAGCCTATGGGTGACTACGGACACCGGCGCGGGACAACGCTGGAACGAAACGGTCACAGGCTGCACGAATCTGAGTGTGAGTGCGAGTGCCAGTGCGACACGCCGACGACACGCGGCTAGAGGGCGTAGCGTCTGCATTTCGAGAGTCGGACTGGGGTCGCACCTGCATGGGGTGCTCTGGTGTCAACAAAATGATTGGCAAGAAAAATCGACGATGACCTGCGAGAAATGTCATCAATGGTGATTGGGGTGTCAGGGGTCGTGCGAGCCGACAAGAGCCAAAAAAAGTCGAAAACACTACATCTAGTGGAATGACAATCGTGTCATTCGGGTTATATAGTGGGTGAACACCGCGCGAAGCGGTGAAAAACGAGACTTCAGGGGAGGCCATCATGGACTACGAAAACGACAGCGTCGGCGGCTACGCGGTTCCCGTCGACCCGATGGACATGCTGCAGTGCGACAGCTGCCAGTAGGCACCGACCACACGTAAAGAGAACCCCGGCCAGGTGGCCGGGGTTCTCTTTTTTCGTCTCCCCGTAGAATCGACGGGTGCCAGTGAATCCAGCTCTTCAGGGCCGCGCGTTCCCGCCGACCGCCCCGTACCTCGTGGGCCGGGAGAAGGTGCGCGAGTTCGCCCGCGCCGTGTTCGCGACCGACCCCGCCTCCTTCGACCTCGATGCCGCGCGCGCCGCCGGTCACGCCGACCTCGTCGCGCCCCCCACGTTCTCCATCGTCGTGCAGCAGCTCTCGCTCGACCAGCTGCTCGCAGACCCGGAGGCCGACATCGACTTCAGCCGCGTCGTCCACGGCGACCAGCGGTTCACCTTCACGCGCCCGGTCATCGCCGGCGACGAACTCACCGGCACGCTCACCGTCACCGCGGTGAAATCCTTGGGCGCCCACTCGATGGTGACCGCCGAGACCGTGATCGTCGACGCGGCTGGAGAGCACGTCGTGACCTCCACCTCCACCCTGGTCGTTCGAGGGGACGAGTGATGACCCAGCAGACCTCCGCACAGCCCGACTTCGACACGCTGACCGTCGGCGACGTGATCGCCGAGCGCAGCTACGAGCTGACTCGCGACTCCCTCGTCCGCTACGCCGGCGCCTCGGGAGACTTCAACTCCATCCACTACCGCGACGACATCGCGACCTCCGTCGGCCTGCCCGGCGTGATCGCGCACGGGATGCTGACCATGGGTCTCTCGGTGCAGCCGGTCGTCGACTGGGCCAGCGACCCGGCGCGCGTCGCCGACTACCAGGTGCGGTTCACGCGGCCGATCCTGGTGGACCCGGTCTCCGGCGCGACCGTCTCGGTCACGGCGAAGATCGGACAGCTCGACGCGGACGCCCGCGTCGCCCGCGTCGACCTCACCACGACGTTCAACGGCGAGACCGTGCTCGGCAAGGCGCAGGTGCGGGTCACCCTGGCATGACCGACGCCCAGCCGCCCGCCGCGCCAACCGCACTCGCCGACCTCACCACGATGCGGGTCGGCGGCGTGCCCGCGCGCCTCGTCGCCCCGGCCGACCGCGACGGGCTCGTCGCCACGGCGCTCGAGGTGTGGGGGAGCGGCGACGACTGGTTGCTCCTCGGCGGCGGCTCGAACACCATCGCGGGCGACGACGGCTTCGACGGAACCGTCATTCGCATCGTCACCCGCGGCGTCGAGCGCCTGGAGGCACCCGACGGCCGCGTGCGCCTGCGCGTGCAGGCGGGCGAGCCGTGGGACGACCTGGTGGCCCTCACCGTGCGCAACGGCTGGGCGGGCATCGAGGCGCTGTCCGGCATCCCCGGATCGACTGGCGCCGCCCCCGTGCAGAACATCGGCGCCTACGGCCAGGAGCTCGAATCGGCCCTGCTCGGCATCGAGTTCCTCGACTACCGCACCGGCGAGGTGACGACGCTCACGAAGGCGGAGCTCGGCCTCGGCTACCGGATGTCGGCCCTCAAGGGCGGCCTGGCGGGCATCGTGCTCTCGGTCGACCTCGAACTGGCGGACAACACCGTGCCCGGCGGCGTCGGCGCACCGCTCAGCGCCCCGGTGGGATACGCGCAGCTCGCGGATGCCCTCGGCGTCGTGATCGGCGCCCGCGTCCCGATCGCGGAACTGCGTCGCTCCGTGCTCGCGCTGCGCTCGTCGAAGGGGATGGTCCTCGATCCGGACGACCCCGACTCGGTCAGCGCCGGCAGCTTCTTCACGAATCCGATCGTGTCCGAGAACTTCGCGCGGTCGCTGCCCCGCGACGCTCCGCGCTGGCCGGTGACCCCGCCGGAGCCGGACGCCGTGCTCGGCCTGGAGCCCGGCGGGGTGCACCCCCTCGACGTGCCGCCGCTCGCCGACGGCCCGTACGACGTGAAGCTCTCGGCCGCGTGGCTCATCGAGCAGGCGGGCATCCGTCGCGGCTATGGGCTCCCGGGCTCGGCGGCAGGACTGTCCTCCAAGCACACGCTCGCGATCGTGAACCGTGGAGGCGCATCGGCGCAGGACGTCGTGCAGCTGGCGTCGTTCATCCAGGCCCGCGTGCAGTCGGAGTTCGGTGTGCTGCTGCGGCCGGAGCCGGTGCTCGTCGGCGTCGTGCTGTAGGCGACCGCCCGGCTTTCTCTGAGAACTCTCACACGCACGGAACCTAGGCTGACGGCAGCACGGCGCACCCGCACAGCCGTCGACCGAAGGGGCACGACCATGGGATTCCTCGACCGCCTTCTCGGACGCGAAGAGCCGCGTCCCGCCGGCCAGCAGTATCCGGCCGCGCCGGTGCCTCAGCAGGCGCCCGCTCCGCAGCAGCGCACCGACGACGAGATCGCGGTCGAGCGTTACCGCTACCTGCTGCGCACTGCTCCGCCTGAGACCATCGAGCAGGTGCACGAGGAGGCGTTCACGAAGCTGACGCCCGAGCAGCGCAGACTTCTCTTCCAGCAGCTCAGCGAGAACGCCCCGGCCGGTGAGCAGCCGCGCGGCGACGATCCGCGTTCGCTCGCGCAGTCCGCCACGCGCTCCGAGCTGCGTCAGCCCGGGACCCTCGAGCGCTCGCTCGGGGGCCGCGCGGGCGGCGGCGGTGTGGGCTTCGGTGGGATGTTCGCGAGCTCCCTTCTCGGAAGCGTCGCCGGCTACGTCATCGGATCCGCCCTGGTCGGCGCGTTCCTCCCGTCGCCGGCCGACGGCCAGGCGGGCGCGGACAACGGTGACGGCGGCGACAACGGTGGAGACGGCGGCTCCGGCGACGGAGGTTCGGGCGATGCCGGTACGACCGACGCGGCCGGTGCGGACGCGGGCGGCGCCGACATGGGCGGCGCCGACGCAGGCGGCTGGGGTGACAGCGGCGGTGGCTGGGGTGACTTCGGCGGCGGTGACTTCGGCGGCGGCGATTTCGGCGGTGGCGACTTCATCTAGTCGTCTTCATCTCGTCCTCGGCACCCCGACCCTCACCCCCTCAGCGCCGCCGCGAACGGGAGCACGGCCGAGGCGCCCGCGGCCAGCAGGGCGCGCCCGGCGACGGTGATCGTCCAGCGGCTGTCGACGAGGTCGTCAACGAGGAGGACGGGGCGCCCGTTCGGCACGTCGAGACCCTCGGCGCCGAAGCGATCCCACACGGCGGCCAGCCGGAACGCGCTGTTGCCGCCCGGGTCTCCGGTCGGACCTCCTCCGCGAAGCGCGAGCGAGCCGAGGAACGGCAGCCGTCCGACGTCGGCCAGACCGCGCGCGAGCGACTCGACGAACACCGGTCGTCGTCGCGACGGCATCGCGACGACCGCAGCGGGCCGCTCGGCCCAGTCCCAATCCGCCAGGACCCGGATGCAGGCGGCGAGCAGCTCGGGAGGGCACGGCGCGTCCGGAGACTGAGGAGAGAGCACTTCACGAAGACGATTGCCCCAGCCCAGGTCGGTGAGCCGGGCGAGGGCCCGGCCGGACTGCAGCTGCTCGGCAGGGGCGATCTTGCCGCGCACGGACACGCCCAACCGGTCCGCGCCGGTCGGCCAGAGCTTGCGCGGCTCGATCTCGACCCCCACCCGATCGAGCATCGCCGAGACCGACCCGGAGGCCTCCGCGGCGATGGCGCTCGGATACCAGGCGCCTGCACAGTTGTCGCATCGGCCGCACGGTGCCGCTGCCGGGTCGTCGAGGGCTTCCTGCAGGAACTGCATCCGGCACATCCCGGTGCTCTCGTACTCGAGCATCGACTGCTGTTCCGCTTCACGCGCTGCGGCGATCCGCTCGTACCGGTCGCGATCGTAGACCCAAGGCTGACCCGTCGACACCCAGCCGCCAGACACTCGGCGGACGGCGCCGTCGACATCCAGGACCTTGAGGAGCAGCTCCAGCGTCGACGCCTTGAGGTCGACCCGGCTCTCGAGCACGCGGGTCGACTGCGTCTCCTGCGAGAGGGCGTCGAGGACGGCCGCCGCCTTCTCCTCCGACGGCATGGAGGCGGTAGCGAAGTACTGCCAGATGGCGCGGTCCTCCGGGCCCGGCAGCAGTAGGACGTCGGCGTTCTCGGTCGCGCGCCCGGCGCGGCCGACCTGCTGGTAGTACGCGACGGGCGACGACGGCGCCCCCAGGTGGACCACGAAGCCCAGGTCGGGCTTGTCGAAGCCCATGCCGAGAGCGCTCGTGGCGACGAGCACCTTCACCTCGTTGCGCTTGAGCCGCCCCTCCAGATCCTCACGCTCGGCGGTGTCGGTCTGCCCGGTGTACGCGTGCGCCTCGAACCCCGCCTTCCGCAGCACGCGGGCTGTGTCCTCCGCGGCCGCGATGGTCAGGGTGTAGACGATGCCGCTGCCCGGTAGTGCGTCGAGGTTGCTCGCCAGCCACGCGAGCCGCGACGTCGCGTCCTCCAGGGTCAACACGCCGAGGCGCAGGGACCGCCGTGCGAGCGGTCCGCGGATCGTCAGGACCTCCGCGTGCCCACTGCCCTCGCCCATCTGCTCGGCGACATCGGCGACGACGCGCTCATTGGCCGTCGCGGTCGTCGCCAGCACGGGCACGCCATCCGGCAGCGACGCGATCAGGTCGCGCAGGCGGCGGTAGTCCGGCCGGAAGTCGTGACCCCAGTCCGAGATGCAGTGCGCCTCGTCGATCACGAGGAGACCGCTGCGCGCGATCAGGTCGGGGAGGTGCTGGTCGCGGAAGTCGGGATTGTTGAGCCGCTCCGGGGAGACCAGGAGCACATCCACCGAGTCCTCGCGCAGCCGCGCGGATACGTCGTCCCACTCGTGGCGGTTGGCCGAGTTGATGGTGACGGCGCGCACTCCCGCGCGTTCGGCGGCGGAGACCTGGTCGCGCATGAGGGCGAGCAGCGGCGAGACCAGGATGGTCGGCCCGGCACCGCGCTGCCGGAGCAGCATGGTCGCCACGAAGTAGACGGCCGACTTGCCCCACCCGGTGCGCTGCACGACCAGCGCCCGTCGCTGCTCGTCGACAAGGGCCGCGATCGCCTCGTACTGCCCCGAGTGGAAGTCGGCGTCCTCCCGCCCGACGAGGGCGCGGAGGCTGGTGACGGCGAGGTCTCTGGTGGTGCTCATGCAGCCATCGTTCCAGAGGGGGCCGACGCCCGATCGCCCCGGGCGCGGATCGGTGGACAAGTCCCAGGCCGGGACGGCTGTGCAGAACCCTCTGCCACGGCAGCGTGGATCAGCCGTCCTTGCGGATCCACCGGAACGTCAGCCGGCAGGCGATCAGCCCGGCGACCAGCCAGATCAGCAGGACCACGGCCATCCAGCCCAGCTGCCAGCTCCCGCTCGGCTCCTGCGACTCGAACGATGCGGGCAGGAAGACGCTGCGCATCCCCTGCGCGATCCATTTCAGCGGGAACACGCTCGCGATGTTCTGCAGCCAGGCGGGGAGGAGGTTGAACGCCAGGTAGACGCCCGAGATGAACTGCAGCACCAGCACGATCGGGATGATGACGGCCGTCGCACTCTTGCCCGTGCGGGGCACCGCCGACAGGGCGATCCCGAGCACCGCCGACGTCACGATCCCAAGCAGGTAGATCCAGAGGAAGCGCAGCCACGCCTCGGGGTCGGTCGGCAGTTCGACGCCGAAGGCCAGTCTGGCGACCAGCAGCAGGAGCACGATCTGAAGGGCGCTCGTGACGATGACCTGGCCCATCTTGCCCATGAAGTACGAGACCACCGGCAGGGGCGTCCCGCCCAGACGCTTGAGCGTCCCGTTGCTCTTCTCGACGGCGATGTCGACGGCGAGGTTCTGGACGCCGCTGAGCAGGATGCCCGCGGCGATCATGCCGGGCAGGTAGTAGGCGGCCTGCGCGATGCCGCCCGAGCCGTCGGGCGCCGCTCCGACCTTCCCCAGCCCCTGGAACGCGACCGAGAAGATGCCGAGCATGACCACCGGGAAGAGGAAGGTGAAGAAGATCGTGTCGCCCTGCCGGAAGTAGGTGAGGGTCTCGTAGCGGGCACGGGCGATGCCGAGCGGGATGGTCGTCACGCGATCGCCTCCTGCTCCGCGGCCCCCGCCTCGCGCACCAGCTCGAGATAGATGTCCTCCAGGCTCGGCCGGATCACCTCGAGGTCGCGCGGTTCGCCGCCGAGCTCCGCGGTGATCCGGGAGACGAGTGCGCCCGGCTCATCGGTGCGTTCCCGCTGGAGGGCACCGCCGCCGTCTCGCCAGCTGACGATGGGGATGCGCGCATCCGCGCCGCCGATCTCGTCGACGGCGCCGATGTCGATCAGGGTGCCGCGCGCGATCACCGCGACCCGATCGCTCAGTTGGGCGGCCTCATCGAGGTAGTGGGTGGTGAGGAGGATGGTCGTGCCCTCGCGCTTGAGGTCCCTGATCAGATCCCAGAACTGGTGGCGCGCCTCCGGGTCGAAGCCGGTGGTCGGCTCGTCGAGGAAGAGCAGCTCCGGCCGGCCGATGACGCCGAGCGCGACGTCGAGCCGGCGCCGCTGGCCGCCCGACAGATTGCGGATGCGCGTCTTCGCCTTGTCGGTGAGGCCGACCGCTGCGATGAGCTCGTCGACGTCGCGACGCTGAGGGTAGAAGCGCGAGAAGTGCACGAGCTGTTCGCGCACCGTCACGTCGGCGGCTTCGATGCCCGACTGCAGCACGATCCCGAGCCGGGCCTTCCACTCCGTGCCGCCGTGCTGCGGGTCGACCCCCAGCACCTCGGCCGTGCCGCCGCTGCGGTCGCGGTAGCCCTCGAGGATCTCGATCGTCGTGCTCTTGCCTGCACCGTTCGGGCCGAGGAGGGCGAACGTCTCGCCCTCCTCGATGTCGAAGTCGACTCCGCGCAGCGCCTCGAATGCGCCGTACGTCTTGCGGAGGTCGCGGACCGAGACCGCAGCGCGGTGGGGAGTCATGCCCCCATCATGCCGTCTGGCGGCGTCGCTGTGCCGACCGGATCGCACCGAGCAGTGCGAACACCACGATGAGCACGCCCGCGGCAGCAAGCCACAGCGCCCACGCCGTACCGGGTGTGAGGGCGGCGAGCCAGACCTCCACGGCCGCCAGCCGTTCGGGCGCGGACAGGACGAACAGCGTCCCCGCGGCGAACAGCACGAGGAGCAGTCCCCACACCACCCCTCCCCACCGGATCGGCGGACGGGACGCGGTGGATGTCGCGGGTGACCACGAGGACGGTGGCGGTGGGGTCAGCCAGGGTTCGGCGGGCAGCGGGCGCGTCGGCTGAGAGGCGGTCGGCTGCTCCACGGTCGGCTGCTGCGTTGTCGGCTGCTCCGTCGTGGGGAGTGCCTCCGTCGGCTGCGTGTCGGACGGGTCGGGGGTCTGGTTCGCGTCGGTGGTCATGACGTTCCTCACTTCTGCTCGCGCTGGACGAGCACGTCGTCGAGCTGGGCGATCCGGACGACGGCGTCGGGATCTCCACCCGAGCCGACGACGATGTTCGTGCTGCAGCCGCCCAGCGGGCGTGGCTGGCAGCGATGGACGTGCTCGGCGCCCGACGGGTCCGTCACGATCACGGCGGACGGCGTCGCCGCCTCCAGTCGCACGGTGGCGTCGGCAGGGATGATCAGCGTCGTCGCGTCCGAGCCCTTGGCCAGGTCGATCTCGGGTGTTCCCGAGGCCGTCACGGCGTCGGTCAGGTCGATCGTGGTGTGACCCCAGCCCTGCACGTAGGCGGCGTCCGACGACGGCGAGAGGGTCTGGTCGGCTCCCGCGACGATGGACGTCGCGGAGAAGCTCGCGCGAGCGCCCCCGGGAAGAGCCGCCGTGAGCGCGGTGAGAGCGGCGAGGATGATC
Organism: Leifsonia naganoensis; assembly: GCF_013410615.1. Classification (NCBI taxonomy): domain Bacteria; kingdom Bacillati; phylum Actinomycetota; class Actinomycetes; order Micrococcales; family Microbacteriaceae; genus Leifsonia; species Leifsonia naganoensis. The sequence goes on along the minus strand of NZ_JACCHJ010000001.1, from coordinate 953,669 downwards.
CCGAACGTGATGAGGAATCCGCTGCGGCGGCGGGCGATGCCCGCGATGAGTGCAGCGAGGCCGAAGACCAGCGTCGCGGCGGCGAGGGCGGCGGTCGACGCGTAACCGGACAGGCCGGTCAGCGGGATCCAGAGCGCCGAGACGGCGGCTCCCGCGATGATCGCGAGGCCGACGGTCAGCCAGCCCAGCGGAGCGCCGACCCGGGGATTGGCGGCGCGGTAGGCCGCGCGTCGCGCGTTGGCCGCGGCGTTGGCGGCGGCCGCCTGGGAGCGGATCTCCGCCGAACGTTGCGCCTTGACGGCACGCATGTCCTCGGCGAGGCGCGCCTTCCAGCGGGCGTGGTCGGCCTTCCACTCGGCCTGACGCTGCTGCCAGTCAGCGAGGTCCTGAGGGCTGGCGCCCACGGTCGGTGCCGGAGGGGCGACCGGCTCGGCGGTGATGTCGAGCGGGGGCGTCGGAGCGCCGGCCTCTGTGGTCGGGTCCGCGCTCGCCGCGGTGGTGGTGGTCGCGCCGTCCGCACCCGTGGCGAACGCGGCGGAGGTGGTGGGTGGGCTCGAGGAGTCGCTGGGTGCTCCCTCGGCCGTCGCGCTCGGCCACGCGCCTGGCGCGGGAGGTGCCGGCCGGTCCGCGGGGGTCGATGCACCCGGCCGTTTGTCGGCCGCCCGCACCGCGAAGACGATCAGCCCGGCGACGAGCGCCAGCACGAGGAGCGTCCAGAACACGCGGCCGACGATCTCGGCCCAGCCCCAGTCGTGCCAGACGCCGCCACCGAACCAGCCGAGCCCGCTCGACCAGGGCAGCAGGGAGAGGACGATCAGAACGCCCGCCGCGACGATCGGCGCGTCCACGTCGCCCTCGAAGAGGCGCTGGAGGTGGATGCGGCCGTCGCGATCGGGGAGGAGCGCCCAGGCGAGCGCGTAGACGAGGAGGACGGGCGCGCCCAGCAGGGCGGCCACGACGGCGATGCCGCGGACGATCAGCGGGTCAATGCCGAGTCGGTAGGCGACGCCGGCGCACACACCGCCGACCCAGCCGTCCGCGCGGACGACGCCGAGGCTGCGCATCCAGTCGAAGAAGCGGGAGCCGCGGCCGGAGAGGCCGGTGCTCGGGCCGCCGTACGGCGGCGGCGTGGTGGTGGAGTCGTTCTGTGACATGCTTCGATCCTGGCGTTCGGAGGCGGCGCTGCGACATGGGGTGACACCCTGAGCGGACCCTGATTCCCCTGCCCGTGGGCTGTCCGGGTGGCTCCGGGTCTGCTTGGATTCTGAACATGACCCCGACCGTCCCCGCTGCCCGGCCGCCGCTCGCGCGTCCGCGCGACTGCGTGTTCGGCGGTGTGAGCCAGGCGCTCGCCGAGCACCTCGGGTGGCCGGTCGCTGCCGTGCGGTGGATCTTCGTCGGGACGACGTTCCTGGCCGGCGCGGGCGTCCTCTTCTACCTCTGGCTGTGGGCGCTCGTCCCCCTGCGCGCGGCGGAAGGGGACGAGGCCGTCCAGCGGGTGCACCGCCGCGTCAACATCCCCTGGTTCTTCGGGATGGCCGGTGCGGCGTCCGGTGTCGTGTCGATCGTCCTGGTGTCGACCGGTGCTCTGGGCTCGGCCATCGGCCTCCTCTTCCTCTCGATCGTCCTGGTCGTCGCCGCCGTGGCCTGGGACCAGCTCGTGGAGGACGACAGCCTCCTCCCCACGCCGTTGTCGGCCACCGCGTTCCGCACGGCCGCCGGCGCGTTCCTGGTCGTGGTTGCGCTCGTGCTGAGCGTGCTCCAGAACGGGCGCAGCTCAGGACCGTTGTGGCTCGGGATCATCGCCGCGACCTTCGCCGGGGCGGCCGTGCTGGTCGCGCCATGGGCCCTGCGCCTGTGGCGGGAGCTGATCTCGGAGCGCACCGCGCGCATCAAGGAGGAGCAGCGCGCCGAGATGGCGGCGCACCTGCACGACTCCGTGCTGCAGACCCTCGCGCTCATCCAGAACCGCGCCGGGGCCTCGAGCGAGGTCGGCCGCATCGCCCGGGCCCAGGAGCGTGAGCTGCGCGACTGGCTGTACGCCGACGCCGCGCACGCGGCCGAGAGGGACGCGGCCGACCTGGCCGGGGAGCTGCGAGAGGTCGCCGCGGCGCTCGAGGTCGACCACGCCGTCCACTTCGATATCGTCTCGGTCGGCGAGCCGGTGCGGAACGCTCCTGCCGAGCTCGGTGCCGCCTCCCGCGAAGCCATGCTGAACGCCGCGCGCCATGCCGGAGGCGAGGTCTCCGTGTACATCGAGAACGGCGCCGGCTCCGCCGACGTCTTCGTGCGAGACCGAGGGGCGGGATTCGACGTCGACGCGCTGCCCGACGGACGCCTGGGCGTGCGGGAGTCCATCATCGGCCGGATGCGCCGCGCCGGCGGCACGGCCACCGTCACCTCCCGGCCCGCCGGCACCGAGGTCCACCTGAGCATCGAGTTCGCGAACGAGGCACCATGACAGACCACACCGAAACCGCCCCTGGCAACGGGGAAACCGATCCGCGGCGCATCACCGTCGTGATCGTCGACGACCACTCCATCTTCCGCTCCGGCCTGCGTGCCGATCTCGACGACCGTCTCGACGTGCTCGCCGAAGCCGCGGACGTGGACGCCGCCGTCGAGGCGATCGTGCGGACACGGCCGGCCGTCGTGCTGCTCGACGTGCACCTGCCGGGCGGCGCGGGAGGCGGTGGCGCCGAGGTCGTGCGACGCACGGTCTCCGAATGCCCGCACACCCGCTTCCTCGCGCTGAGCGTCTCGGACGCCGCCGAGGACGTCGTCGGTGTCATCCGGGCCGGTGCCCGCGGCTACCTCACCAAGGGCAGCTCCGGCGGCCAGGTGAGCGATGCCGTGGTGGCGGTGGCCGGAGGCGACGCGGTGTTCTCGCCGAAGCTCGCGGGCTTCGTACTCGACGCCTTCGGAGCGGCTGCGGGCGAGCAGGCGGAGACCACGGACGAACTGGACCGGCTCTCGGCCCGCGAACGTGAGGTGATGCGGCTGATCGCCCGCGGCTACGCGTACAAGGAGGTCGCGGCCGAGCTCTTCATCTCCATCAAGACGGTGGAGACCCACGTCTCCGCGGTACTCCGCAAACTCCAGCTCTCGTCCCGGCACGAGCTGACGGCGTGGGCTCTGGAGCGCAAGCTGCTGTAGTCCGCCGGCCTCAGCACTCGACGACGTTGACCGCGAGGCCGCCGAGGGACGTCTCCTTGTACTTCATCGACATGTCCTCCCCGGTCTGCCGCATGGTCTCGACCACGGTGTCGAACGAGACCGCGTGGCTCCCGTCACCCCGCAGCGCGAGCCGGGCCGCCGCGACCGCTGTCGACGCCGCGATGGCGTTGCGCTCGATGCACGGGATCTGCACCAGCCCGGCGACGGGGTCGCAGGTCAGGCCCAAGTGGTGCTCGACCGCGATCTCGGCGGCGTTCTCCACCTGCCGGGGCGAACCGCCCAGGACGGCGGTGAGGCCGGCGGCGGCCATCGCGCAGGCCGAGCCCACCTCCGCCTGACAGCCTCCCGCCGCACCGGAGATGGAGGCGTTGGCCTTGATGATCGAGCCGATCGCCGTGGCAGTGAGGAGGAAGTCGCGCGTGCCTGCGGCGGTCGCCGTGCCAGCGGCGAGGACAGCGGACCAGTAGCGCAGGACGGCGGGCACGATGCCGGCGGCGCCGTTCGTGGGCGCCGTCACCACGCGTCCGCCGGCCGCATTCTCCTCGTTCACCGCGAGGGCGAAGACGCCCAGCCACTCGGAGGGGTCCGTGTGCGGCCGGCTCTCGAGCTGCGCCCGGATCGAGGACGCGCGTCGCCGCACGTTCAGCCCGCCCGGCAGGACACCGTTGTGGCTCAGGCCGGCATCAATGCACGCGTCCATGGCCGCGGCGATCGCATCGAGACCAGCATCCACCTCCTCCGCCTGGCGGAGCGACAGCTCATTGCGACGCGCGAGCTGCGCGATGGAGGCGCTCGTGCGCTCGCAGTGGTCGAGCAGGGCCGTCGCGTCGCCGAACGGCACCGGGTATCGCTCGGGACGGCCGGCGGGCTCCTCGTCCTGTGCCGCCGCTTCGTCGTCCCGGACGATGAATCCGCCGCCCACCGAGTAGTACGTCTCGGCGAGCAGTTGCTCTCCGGAGGGCGCGAACGCCCGCAGAGTGAGCGTGTTCGGCTGCCCGGGCACGCGCACATGGGGTCGGAGCCGGATATCGTCCCGCCGGAAAGGCACGGTCGCCCGGTCTCCGATGGAGAGGGTCGCGCCGTCCGTCCAGTCCGTCCAGATCCCTCGCACGAGCGACGGGTCCACAGTCTCGGGATCGTGGCCGAGGAGGCCGGCGACCACCGCATCCGGCGTGCCGTGGCCGAGGCCCGTCGCGCCGAGCGAGCCGAAGAGATCGCACTCGATCCTGGCCACGCGATCAGGAGCGCCCGACGCGACCAGCGTCGCGGAGAACCGTCTCGCGGCGCGCATGGGGCCGACGGTGTGCGAACTCGACGGGCCGATGCCGACGGAGAAGAGGTCGAAGGCCGAGACGTAGGCGGAGCGATCCACGTGCTACGCGCTCTCGCCGCTGATCGCGGGCAGGGGAGCGGGACGAGCCGCCCGCGGGAGCGCCAAGGAGAGGAACGCGCCGATCGCGGCGAGCACCGCACCGATCAGGAACGCGACGCGGAGACCGGCGAGGTCCGGGACGCCGCCGACCGCGCCCGAAGCGAGAATCGCCGCGACGCTCTGGGTCGCCAGGGCGGAGCCGAGGGCGCGGGCGATCGTCACCAGGGCCGTCGAGACGCCGACCTCGTGCTCGCCGGCTCCGCCCGCCGCGGAGGCGAAGACTGCGGTGGAAGCGGAAGAGGCGCCGATCCCGGCGAAGAGGAGGGCGACCACGATGGCGATGGGCTGCGTCGACACGGCGGCGACGAGGGCGCCGGCGGCGAGCACGCCCATCCCGACCACCCCGACGACGGTCGTGCCGACCCGTCGCGCGATCACGCCGGCGAGGGGCGAGGCGATCACCGCGATCCCGAAAGCGGCGGCCAGGAAGAAGCCGGTCTCGGTCGCGCTCGCGCCCAGTCCGTAACCTGTTGCCGGCGACTGGGCGATCTGCTGCGGCACGAGGTACACGACGACGCCGTACGCGGCCCCGATGAAGAGCCCGACGGTGACGGCGCCCCCGACCGCGCGTGTCCGGAGGGTGCGCACATCGATCATCGGCTGCGCGACCGTGCGCTCCACGGCGATCCAGGAGGCGACCGCACCGACCGCGACGATCAGCAGCACGAGTGGCACCGGGGCGAACGGGCCGGCCGCAGCGAGGCTGCCGAGCCATCCGACGGTGGCGACCAGCGCGACCGCCAACAGGAGGGACCCCGCCCAATCGATCCGGGTCGGAGCACCGCGCTCGGCGACGGCGAGAGACGGGCGGGCGGCGAAGAACGCGATCGCGCCCGCGATCACGATCGCGACCGGGGCCGCGAACAGCACCGCTCGCGACAAGTTCTCGACGATCGGCCCGGCGACGAGGACTCCCAGGCCCGCTCCCGCGACCGTCATCGCGACGATGACGCCTGACGCCACCTTGAGGCTCCCGCTGTCGAAGATCGCGGCGATGACGACGAAGCTCACCGGGAGGATGCCGAGGCCGAAGCCCTGGAGCACCTGGCCGACGACGAAGAGGCCGAAGACGGGGGCGAACGCGCTGACCAGACCGCCGGCGATCACGAGGCAGACGAGTACGGCGAGGGTCCGCTTCGCGCCGAAGACGTCGGCGAACCGGCCGGCGAGCGGTGTGACGATGACGGTCGTGACGGTCGGAGCCACGGTCGCGAGCGCGCCCGTCGCGGCGTCGACGCCGAACTCTTTCTGCAGGTGCGGGAGGGCGGGGAGCAGGAAGCTCTCCAACGCGGCGACGGCAACGACGACGAGCGCGAGGCCGGTCAGTGTCAGCGCCCTCCGGCCCGCCGGGCGGGGGGACGGGTGGAGTGGTGCGGATTCGTGGGACACGGGACTCCTTCGGGTGGGTTCGCTCGTCAGCTGCGAGCGGTTCGGGGGACGGAGCGGCGGAGCGGGGGGATGTGGTCGCTCCAGGGCAGCAGCCGCTCCAGCTGGGCGGCGACCGCGAGGAGGAGGTCGTCACGGCCCCAGCGGGCGGTGAGCGAGACTCCGAGCGGAAGCCGGGAGGCACTCCAGCCGAGCGGCAGGCTGATGGCGGGGAAGCCGGTCGCGTTGGCGAGCACGGTGTTGCCCGTGAACAGCGTCATCGCCTCCAGCTCGCCGGCCGGGTCGGTGTCGTCGCGCAGCTCACCGACACGGGTGGGCGGCCGGGTCATCGTGGGGCTCACGACGATGTCGGCGTCGGCGAATCGCTCCGCCCATCGGCCGGCGGCCGACTGCGTGCCGAGGATTGCGGCGGCGAGTTCGCCGGCGGTCGTCGTGGAGGCGCGATGACGCAGGTGCCGGACGATCGGCCGCAGCTGGTGCTCGCGCTCGACGGGGACCGGTTTGGCGCCGGCGAGCGCGCTGAACATCGTGGTGAAGTCGCGCACGAAGATGGTGTCCGTCGGTTGCGTCCGGGTCTCGATGTGATGGCCGGCGGCGGCCAGCGCTACGCCGACGTCCGCGCAGGCGGCAGCCAGCTCGGGAGCGACCTCGCCGCCCGACACGGACCCCTCGGCGACCACGACGCGCAGCGGACCCACGGTCTCGTCGCAGGCGAGGAGGAACCCGCGCCGCCGTGCCGGGTGAATGGTGCCGGCGGGAGCTGCCGCCGCCATCGCGTCGAGCAGGGCGGCGGTGTCGCGGACGGACCGGGCGATGGGGCCCTTGGTCGTCAGCCCGATTCCGTCGGTGGCGGTGGATCCACCCGTGAGCAGCCCGCGGCTGGGCTTCATGCCGATGACGCCGCAGGCGCTCGCGGGGGAACGCAGCGATCCGGCGGTGTCGCTGCCCTGGGCCACCGGGACGAGGCGCGCGCCGACGGCGGCCGCGGCGCCTCCGCTGGAGCCGGCGGCCGAGCGCTCGAGGTCGTAGGGGCTGCGCGCGGGAGGGGCGACATCGGGTTCCGTGTAGCAGGCGGCCCCGAGTTCCGGGACGGTCGTCTTGCCGATGCTCACGAGACCTGCGTCGCGCAGAACGGTGACGATGGTCTCGTCGGCGTCGGGGATCCAGTCGGCGAAGGCGGCCGAACCGAGGGTCGTGCGCACGCCCGCCGTCGCTTCCAGATCCTTGATCGCCGTGGGGACGCCGAGGAGGGGATGGACGTCCTGCTCGCCGTCGTCGATCCGGCGCTGGGCCTCAGCGGCTTCCGCCAGCGCCCGTTCCGGGTTCAGCGTGGTGAAGGCGCCGACGACGTCCTCCCGTGCCGCGCGGTCGAGTGCCGCCGCGACGACCTCGACCACGCCGAGAGAACGGTCGGCGTAAGCCGCGCGCAGCTCGAGCGCCGTCGGCTCGTCGACGGAGGAGGGTGCGTTCGGTGCCATGGGTTTGCCTTTTCGTTACGCGTATCGTTATTGTGTCGGAATGGTACAGCATCCATCCCGCCCCGTGCGAAGCGGTCGTCCCCGGGCCGTCGATCCCGAGCAGGTGGTCGCGGCAGCGGTTCAGCTCGCCGACGACGAGGGGCTGGACGCGGTCACGCTCCGCGCGCTCGGCGACCGCCTCGGTGTCTCGGCCATGGCCGTGCATCGCACGAGTGGCGGTATCGACGCCTTGAGGCGGACGCTCGTCGGGCGTCTGGTCGGCGAGGCGACCGCGACCGTGCGGTGGGGTGAGGACTGGGAGGACGTCGTCCGGACCTTCGCCCGGAGCCTTCGCACCCTCCTGCTCCGCCACCCCCTCGTGCTGGAGGCCCATCGGCAGGCCCCGCTCGAGGCGCCCGGCGCCGACGCGGTCGCGCATCGCGTGGTCGAGGCGCTCGCGGCCGCGGGCCTCTCGGCCGAGGATGCAGCGTATGGCTACGCGACGGTGCACGATTTCGTGACCGGCCACGTGGCCATCCGACTCGGCCGTGGTGAGCTCGAGCTCGAGCGGCTGAGTTCCGAGCGTCGCATCGCGTCGGTCTTCGCCGACCACCATGATTACGACCAGCGTTTCGAGACCGGCCTCGACATCGTGCTCGGCGGCCTCCGGGCGCGGGCGGATGCCGACCGTGAGGCCCGTCGTGGCTGACCGGGCGACCGCGATTCCGCTGACCAGGCGGATGACCGATACGGCGGGGAGGACCATCGCTTGGTGCGAACTCGGCGACCCCGCCGGCCGCCCCGCACTCGTGGCGCACGGCTCCCCGGGTAGTCGCTACCAGCTCCTCCCGCTGCACGCGTCGGCGCGGGCGGCAGGGATCCGGCTCATCGCTCCCGACCGTCCCGGGTTCGGCCTCACCGACCCCAGTGAGGACCGCGCATTCCATTCCTGGGATGACGACGCGATCGCACTGCTCGACCACCTCGGCCTCGACAGTGTCCCCGTGGTCGGCTTCTCCGGCGGCGCCGGGTACGCGCTCGGACTGGCCGCCGCGCATCCCGACCGGGTGGAGAAACTGGTGCTCGCGTGCGGCATGATCCCGGGGGCTCCCGCGGGTGAGCTCCGGGCCCGCCTTCCCCTGATCACGCTGCTCTACCGCGCCTGCCGGTACGTTCCCTGGGTCGCCACTGCGATGCTGGAGGGCCGCGGTCCCTTCCGGTCGACCCGCGCCGCCAACGTCGACAGCTGGCCGGCGGGCGATCGCCGGGTGATGACCGACCCCGCCTCCCAGGCGCTGACCGCTCCGGACGGCGCCGAGGGGATGCGGCAGGGTGCGCGCGCGGCAGTGACCGACCTCGCCCGCTACTATCGCGCGCTCCCCGAACCCCTCGAAGCGATCTCCGTGCCCACCGTGCAACTCCACGGCGACGCGGATGTGAACGTTCCGATCGCGGTCGCCCGCTGGGCGCGCGATCGGCTCCCCGCCTCGCGGCTGGTCGAGATCCCCGACGGCGGACACTACTTCCTGGTGGAGAATCCCGCTCCGCTCCTCGACGCCCTCGCCGGCTGACAGCGACGGGATCCGCCATCATCGCCCGGCCGCTGGGGCGGCGGCGAGCACGGCACGCACCCGACGCGCGAGACCCGGGTCGCCGAGGTCGTCCGGCCCGAGCTCGACGATCGTCCAGCCGTCGGCCTGCAGGTCCAGGCGCCGGCGGAGGTCGCGACGGTACTGCTCCTGCTCGCGGTGATGGTCGCCCTGGTATTCGAGGATCACCCGGCGCTCCGGGAACACGAGGTCTCCGCGGTAGTTCTTGCCGGTGGTCGTCCGGATGGCGAGGTTCGACTCGAAACCCAGCACGCCTCCGGTCACGAGCCGGAAGCGGAGGCGGGATTCCTGCGGTGACTCCGCCCGGGGATCCAGGAGGTCGAATGCCTGGAGCAGCTCCGGCCGGCCGCGCCGCGACGCACAGCGGCTCAGCGCATCGCGCAGCGCACGGAGGCGATCGCGACCGGTGGAGCGACGCGCGACCGCATCGCCCGCGACCACCAGGTCCTCGACGCTGAACATCCCGGCGAGTTCGCACCAGGCGCGCGGGAGGGAGCTCAGCTGCAGACCGTTCTTGACGATCACATCTCCGAACGAGACCCGGACCGAGTGCCCGTGGATGCCCGGCCGCCGCGGGGCGCGAGCCGGCGCGGGCACCGACACATGCAGGCCCGACGGGAGGCGGGGGAGAGGGATGCCGTGGAGCGCCGCCGCGGTCGGCCCCGAGAAGAACGCTCCGGGCGGCGCGACCGGAAGGTAGGCGCGGCACCAGTCGTCGAGCCGGCGGAGGGGTGTCGTCGTCACCACCCCGCGGAACGGGTGATGGACGGTCGGCCCGCGCAGCCGCTTCTCGGTGGAACCGAGGGCTCGCGCCTCCCGCACGGCAAGAGGGCGGCGTTCGAGCTGGACGGGGTGCGCGCTGTTCATGCGCACCACTCTTCCGCGCCGCAGCCCGTCCGACGCGGTTGTCCACAGGCGAGGGAGGCGCGGATCGGGTGAGACGTCACAAGACGCCCTCCAAGGCGGTGAGCGGTCACGGAAAAGGGCGGGTCGTGACTGTTCAACCCAGCCCGGACGCGCGCTTTTGCGCAGGTGGTGCAGCGTCCCGTACACTGGACGCGGTGGTTGAATCTGCCAAGCTTTTCTGCGCCTTTTTTCGGTTGTGGCGACGGCAGATGTGCCGAGCTGCGATCAGGCATTCGGAGCACATTCGGATGCGTGATCGGCTAGCCTTGACCGAGGCTAGGTTTGTCTCAGGACGTGCGGAGCGCTTCGCGGGTTCGTCTTCCCTAGGGCGGTAGCTCAATTGGCAGAGCAGCGGTCTCCAAAACCGCAGGTTGCAGGTTCGATTCCTGTCCGCCCTGCAAGTCGACATTCCGATGTCGGCCCACGAAAGGTGTAACGAGGTGGCCCGAAAAGTTATCGACGAGCCGAGTGAGGACATCGTCGCCAACGCGAAGAAGGATCGCGCTGCGAAGCGCAACCCCTTCGCGCGCATCGCGCTGTTCATCCGCCAGGTCATCGGCGAGCTCAAGAAGGTCGTCACGCCGACCCGCAAGGAACTCCTGAGCTACACGGGCGTCGTGCTCGTCTTCGTGGTGATCATGATGGCGCTCGTGTCCCTCCTCGACTGGCTGTTCAGCCTGGGCGTCGTCTGGGTCTTCGGCAACCCCACCTAGAGCGGACGACTCCCGCTCGAGTGGAAAGCTCGGCCGGACCACCGGCCACCCCGACAGAAATGGAATGAATTCAGTGTCTGAGACGAATCGCGACGACGTGGACTGGGCCACCGCAGCCGAGCAGTCCTCCGAGGACGACGAGGCGCAGACCGGCAACGTGCTCGAGCACGACGAGGACTCGTCGGACGCCGCCGAGCACGAAGCGCTGCACGTCGTGGCCGAGGACGGCACCCAGATCGATCTGGACGCCGTGCTGGACGCGATGGCGGAGGCCGTCGACCCCGAGGCCGATCACGCCGTCGACGAGGCCCTCGAGGTCCACGACGACGAGGAGGCCGAGGCCGCCCAGGAAGCCGTCGAGGACGAAGAAGAGGTCGCCACCGACCCCTACGAGGAGTTCCGCACCGAGCTCCGCGGCAAGATCGGCAAGTGGTACGTCATCCACTCGTACGCCGGCTTCGAGCGCCGGGTGAAGTCCAACATCGAGAACCGCATGGTCTCGCTGAACATGGAGGACTACATCTACGAGGTCCAGGTCCCGATGGAGGACGTGGTCGAGATCAAGAACGGCCAGCGCAAGATGGTCAACCGCGTGCGCATCCCGGGCTACGTGCTCGTGCGCATGGACCTCAACGAGGACAGCTGGTCGGTCGTCCGCCACACGCCGGGCGTCACCGGCTTCGTCGGCAACGCGCACAACCCGACGCCGCTGCGCTTCGAAGAGGCGTTCTCGATGCTGAAGAGCCTCGTCCAGATCGAGGCCGCACCGGTCAAGGGCGCCGCCAAGGGCCAGAAGGCCACCGCCCGGGTCATCCCGGCCGAGGTGGACTTCGAGATCGGCGAGACCATCACGATCAAGGAAGGCTCGTTCGCGGGCCTGCCCGGATCGATCAGCGAGATCAAGCCGGAGAGCGGCAAGCTCACCGTGCTGGTGTCGCTCTTCGAGCGCGAGACGCCGGTCGAGCTCAGCTTCGACCAGGTCACGAAGCTCTGACCCCCTAGTTTTCAGATCACCGGGTCTCGGAAGGGCCGAGAAACCGGGAGAGCGGCACGGAGAGATCCAACGCCGCTCGAATACACAAAGAAGGAAGAGACATGGCACCGAAGAAGAAGGTCACCGGTCTGATCAAGCTTCAGATCAACGCCGGCGCTGCCAACCCGGCCCCGCCGATCGGCCCGGCCCTGGGTCAGCACGGCGTGAACATCATGGAGTTCTGCAAGGCGTACAACGCTGCGACCGAGTCGCAGCGCGGCAACGTCATCCCGGTCGAGATCACCGTCTACGAGGACCGTTCGTTCACGTTCGTCCTGAAGACCCCGCCGGCTGCGGAGCTCATCAAGAAGGCGGCCGGCGTCGCCAAGGGCTCGGGTGTCCCGCACACCAACAAGGTCGGCAAGCTGACCCAGGAGCAGGTCCGCGGCATCGCCGAGCAGAAGATGGTCGACCTCAACGCGAACGACATCGACGCCGCGTCGAAGATCATCGCCGGCACCGCCCGTTCGATGGGCATCACCGTCGAGGCGTAAGCCCCGACCGCCCTCACACACCCTCCGCCGAAAGGCATCACAGTGGCAGAGCCGGCCAGGCTCGCACCACATTCTCGTTAGGAGAAAACTCATGGCACAGAAGTCCAAGGCCTACCGGGCCGCCGCCGAGAAGATCGAAGACGGCAAGTTCTACACCCCGACCGAGGCTGTCGCCCTCGCGAAGGAGACCGGTTCCGCGAAGTTCAACTCGACCGTCGAGGTCGCGCTGAAGCTCGGTGTGGACCCGCGCAAGGCGGACCAGATGGTCCGCGGTACCGTCATCCTTCCTCACGGCACCGGTAAGACCGCGCGCGTCATCGTCTTCGCGACCGGCCCTGCGGCCGAGGCGGCCATCGCGGCCGGCGCGGACGAGGTCGGCGGCTCCGAGCTGATCGAGAAGGTCGCCGGCGGGTGGACCGACTTCGACTCGGCCGTCTCCACCCCGGAGCTCATGGGCCAGGTCGGCCGTCTCGGTAAGGTGCTCGGCCCGCGCGGCCTCATGCCCAACCCGAAGACCGGCACGGTCACCCCGGACGTGGCGAAGGCCGTCTCCGACATCAAGGGCGGAAAGATCGAGTTCCGCGTCGACAAGCACTCCAACGTCCACTTCGTGGTCGGCAAGGCGGGCTTCACGCAGGAGCAGCTCGACGACAACATCAAGACCGCGCTCGAGGAGATCGTGCGTCTGAAGCCGTCGGCCGCCAAGGGCCGTTACATCCAGAAGGGCGCCGTGTCGACCACGTTCGGCCCGGGCATCCCGCTGGACGTCAACGCGATCTGATCGTCACGCAGACACTCGAAGGGGTCGGGACCGGCAGCAGCCGGTGCCGGCCCCTTCGGCGTTGCTGAAGCCCTCCCCACGATTCTGAGAGAACGTACACACTCGTCATGGATCGCGACAGACCCGTCTACCCCCTCTTGTGTGGCAGAACGACGCGGGTTTACGCTCGCTCTGGCGCGCGCCGCGCGTCGGCTCGATGTCGAGTCCGTCCGAGTGAAGGATGACGTTTCCATGACTCCTCGCACCACACGATCCCTCCACAAGAGGGTCGTCGGAATCATCGCCACCGTGGCCGCCACGGTGGCTTTGTCATTGGCGGGTACCTCCGCGGCCACCGCCGCCGACCGGGTGACCTACACAGACTCCGTCCCGTCGTGGGCCACCGCCGCGAACGACGCCGGCGCCGCACCCGCCGACACGACGGTGGAAGGTGAGATCTACCTCCCGCTGCGCGACCAGAAGGGCGCGGAAGCGCTCGCGAAGCAGGTCTCGAACCCGGCGATCGCCGGCTACCGCAAGGCGCTCGCGCCGGCTCAGTGGATCGGGCGCTTCTCGCCGACGCAGGCCGACTCCGACGCCGTGGTCAGCTTCCTGACGACGGCGGGACTCACCATCACCGCCGTGCCCGCCAGCCGTCAGTACGTGGTGTTCCGCGGGACGCCCGATCAGATCGGGTCGATCTTCGGCACCTCCCTTCGCTCGTTCAACTACGCCGGCCGCCAACTGATCGCGCCCGCGACGGCGCCGTCCCTGCCCGCGTCGATCGGCACGAAGGTGTCGGGCGTCAGCGTCGAGCAGTCGCGGACCCTGACCCGGCCGGACTCGATCCAGCAGGGCGACCTCGGATCATCCGGTGAGCCGCAGCTCTCGCGCAAGGTCGCCGCGGCTCCGGTGGTCGACACTCCCTGCTCTCACTACTTCGGTGAGAACACGGTGACGGTCCCCGCCGCCTACAACGGCCAGACGAAGTACAGCACCTACAACTGCGGCTACACGCCGCAGCAGTTGCGCAGTGCCTACGGTCTGAGCGACCTCAGCAAGCGTGGCGTGAACGGCACCGGTCAGACGGTCGCCATCATCGACGCATACGCCAGCCCCAGCATCGTGAAGGACGTCAACTCGTACTCCGCGCAGAACGGCGAGCCGGGTCTGACCAACTCCTCGTACCAGCAGCTGGTGCCGAAGCCGGCCGACTTCACCGACCAGGAGCTGTGCCAGTACCCCAGCGGTTGGCAGGGTGAGCAGACGCTCGACGTCGAGTCCGTGCACGCGATCGCACCGGGAGCGCGCATCCTCTACGTGGGTGGCACGAACTGCGGCGGCGGTCTGGACGTGGCGATGTCCAAGATCCTCGACAACAAGCTCGCGACCATCGTGAGCAACAGCTACGGCAACGTCGGCGAAGCGGTCCCGGCCGACGTGATCCAGGGTGAGGTCAACCTCCAGCTGCAGGCTGCGGGTGAAGGCATCGGCCTCTACTTCTCGAGCGGTGACAACGGCGACGAGGTCGCGAACCTCGGCTACGCGTCACCCGACTTCCCGGCCTCCTCGCCGTGGGTCACCTCGGTGGGCGGCACGAGCATGGCGATCGACAAGAACGGCAAGATCGCCTTCGAGACCGGCTGGGGCGACACCGTCGACCAGATCGTGAAGAACGCCGACGGCTCCCTGAGCTACGCGGAGCCGCTGCCGGGCAGCCGGTTCGTCGGAGGCGCGGGAGGCGGCACGAGCGCCGTGTTCGCGCAGCCGGACTACCAGCGCGGCATCGTCCCGGCTGCTCTGGCCGCGGGCAAGCGCGTCTCGCCGGACGTCTCGGCCCTGGCCGACCCGTACACCGGCTTCCTGATCGGCATCCGGCCCATCGTCGACGACGACACGCTCGCGGTCGGCGACTACATCAACGAGACGTATGGCGGCACCTCGCTCGCCTCGCCGATCGTGGCCGCGCAGATCGCGATCGTCCAGCAGTCGACGCACACGACGATCGGGTTCGCGAACCCGACGCTGTACGCCGTCAAGCGCGTGCTGCCGGGGAGCTTCCGCGACGTGCTGCCGCAGAACCCGACCCAGGCCGTCGCATACACGAGCAAGACCAGCGGCAACAGCTACCTGGTGTCGTTCGATCAGGACACCACGCTGAAGACGGCCAAGGGCTACGACCCCGTGACCGGCCTCGGCGACGTGTCGTTCTCGTTGCTCAGCCTGGTGGCGCAGGGCCGGCACTAGTCGGCGCCTGAACGACCGGACCGGCCGCCCCATTCCCCCGGGGGCGGCCGGTCCCTCCATGCCCGCCACCCGTTACCCTGGTGGCGTGACCGTCACCATCCGTCCCGCCCGCACAGGCGACGCCGCCGCGCTCGCCTCCGTCGCCGCCGTGACCTTCCCGCTCGCCTGCCCGCCCCACACCACGGAGGAGGCGAAGGCGCACTTCATCGCGACCGTGCTCTCACCGGAGCGGTTCGCGGAGTACGTCACCGACCCCTCCCGTCGCGTGCTGATCGCGGAGGACGAGACCGGGGAGGCGATCGGCTACACGATGGTCATCGTGGGGGAGCCTGCCGACGAGGACGTGCGCCGCGCCATCCGGGTGCGCCCGACCGCCGAGCTGAGCAAGTGCTACGTGCTGCCCGGCCACCACGGCGAGGGCGTCGCCGGCCGCCTGATGGTCGCGAGCGTCAGCGCGGCTGCGGACGCCGGGGCCGAAGGGATGTGGCTGGGCGTCAACGAGGAGAACGCGCGTGCCCAGCGCTTCTACGGCAAGCACGGCTTCGAGCACGTGGGGTCGAAGCGGTTCCTGGTCGGCGAGCGGTGGGAGGACGACTGGGTGATGGAGCGCAGCCCGATCTCCTGACCACGCCGTTCGGAGCTCCTACCCCTCGGCGATCTTGAGCACGACCTTGCCGCGGGTGTGGCCGCTCTCCACGGCCCGGTGCGCGTCCGCGATCTGCTCGAGTGCGTAGATCTGGTCGACATGGACGCGGACGTTCCCGGCCTCCAGCAGGCGCGAGATCACCCCGAGGGTGCTGCCGTCCGGGGCGACCCGGTAGCGGGTGCCGCGTACGCCGGCTGCGGCGATCTCGTCCTCGAAGCCGGGCCAGCTCCCGGTCGGCGCGTTGATGATCAGGCCGCCGGGACGCAGGACGCTCAGGGAGCGCGATCCGGTGTCGTCGTGCACGTTCCCGATCAGGTCGATCACGACATCCACCTCTTCCACCGCATCCTCGAACCGGGTGGTGGTGTAGTCGACCACCTCGGCGGCGCCCAGCGATCGCAGCCACGCGGCGTGGGAGCCCGAGGCCGTCGCGATCACGTGCGCGCCGAAGTAGGAGGCGAACTGCACGGCGAAGTGACCGACTCCTCCGCTGCCCGCGTGGATGAGCATCCGCTGGCCCTCGTGCGCCTTGGCGACCTCCACGACCATGCCCCACGCGGTGAGCGCGGCGAGCGGGGCGGCGGCGGCCTCGATGTGGGAGAGGGTGGAGGGTTTGCGCACCACGCTGAGGCTCGGCACCGAGATGTACTCGGCGTAGCTTCCCCCGAACCGCGGCACCATCACCATCCCGAAGACCTCGTCGCCGGGGCGGAGGGGATGGGCGCTGTACGGTGACTCGACGACCACGCCGCTGAAGTCGTGGCCGAGCACGGCGGGGAAGGAGTGGATGGCGTCGAACACCCCGCGGCCGGCGCGCGTCTTCGCGTCGAGGGGGTTCACGCCGGCGGCCACCACCTTCACCAGGAACTCCGCGTTGACACGGTCGGGGGAGATCGTGTCGCCGATCCGCAGGGACTCCGGCCCACCCGCCGCATCCAGGAGTGCGGCCCGCATGGTCTTCGGCATTCGTCGTCCCCTCGTCGGTCGCCCTCCACTGACGCGATCAGGCTGAACCCAGTCAATCCCGGGATTGCGTCACCGGTGTTACGCCGGGGTCACCGCATGTGAACACTCTGTTTCGGATACCCCCAGGACGTTTCCAGGAGGGGTCGCGTTAGGATGCTTCGACCCGGACCCGAGGAGCCAGCGTGCAGCGATTCCTGCGCATCGTGCGCCAGCCCTTCGCGGTGCCTCCGCTCGCCCGCGGGTGGGAGCGCGCCGTGCCCATCCTGCTCGCCATCGGCACCGTCGCGGTGCTCGGCGGGCTCACGATCATCTGGGCCGCCCGGCTCACGGTCGACCGCCCGGTGTACGTGAGCGAGCTGGGCGCGGAGGGCGCCCCGACGGCGGGGATGTTCCGGGTCGCGCTGCTGCTGGTCGCCGCGGGCGGCTTCTCGATCGCTCTCGCGAGCGGGCACGTGCGCTCCCGCATCCGGCCGCTCGACCGCTGGGTGCCGGCCCTCAGCCTCGGTTTCGCGGCGCTCTGCTTCGTGGTGGCCTCGCAGGTGACGTGCACGGCGAACTGCCCGGTGCCGATCGCCGATCCGCGCTCGACGGCGCAGGATCTGACCCACACCGTCTCCGCCGTGCTCGGCTTCGTCGCCGCCTGCTACGCGATGCTGCAGGTGGCGTTCGCGGCGCGGCTGCCGCGGGTCGCGCGGTTCTCACTCGCCAGCTGCGTCGCCGTCGCCGTCATCACGATCGTCGGGGGGATGCTCGCGATCGTGCACGTCGCCACGGACGTGGGCGCCTGGCTGGAGTTGATCGGCACCACGGTGGCGATCGCGTGGATCGCAGTATTCGCGCTCGCGCTCAGTAGAGGGTCGCGACCGGCGCGGGAACAGGTGCAGGCGTAGGAGGAGGAGCGGGTGCGCTGGCCGGCACCGCCGTCGCCTGACGGAGCAGCTCGATCAGGTCGCCCGCGAGCCCGACGAGTTTGGCGATCTCCGCGTCATCGCGGTCGACCCAGCGGCACTCGGGCTCGTCGTGCAGCGGCACGAAACCGTCGTGCTGCTCCCAGACGAACAGGGTGCGCTCGGCGCCGAGCACGTACTGCTGCCACCAGATCTGGCGCAGGTAGCTGCGCGGGATGCTGCGGAACGGCTTGTTCGTCGTCTTGATCTCGCAGAGCTCGATCCGCTCGTCGGAGCGCACGGCGAGTCCGTCGGGCGTCGCAAGATGACGGCGATCCCGCTCGGCGTGGAAGAGGGCGTCCGAGGGCTGGATGCCGTGGGTCGCCGCAACCCAGGCCGCGATCTCCGGCTCCCGCACCCGGCCGTGCTGCGTGTACGAGTTGCCCGAGAATCCGGTGCCGTGCAATTTGTCGTAGACGGCTGCACGCAGGGAGCGCGGTGTCGAGAGCTTGGCGACGTCGGTCGCGGTGATGCCGCGGCTGCGGGCGCGCAGCCAGCCGACGCGGTCGCTGGAGCGCGCCACGACGCGGGCGAGGTGCCCGATCTGATCCGGGACGGCCGGGATCACGGGGACGGGAGCGGGTGCGGCGGCCCTCACCGGGCCGAGGTCTGCCAGCACGCCCGGCCGGTAGAGGTCGGCGGATCGGGTGTGGGCGGGGTCGAGCACCCCTCCATTGTGCCTCGCTCCGGCGACGCCCGCTGTCAGCCCACGCCCGCTGCGCCGAGCTGGCGACGGGCTTCGTCGATCGTGGCGAGCGTCGAGACGGCCTCGTCGAGGGAGTGGAGCGGCGACTCGGTGCGGCCTTCTGCCACGTAGCGGGCGAGCGCTGCACCCTCGTACGACATCCCCTGCCGGTGCGGGCGCCCGTACGGGTCGCGCCAGTGCGCGGCGAGGGACCCGTCGGCGCGGTGCACCCGCAGGCCGCTCGGTCCCCAGAACGGCGCATCCGTCTCAATGCGACCGGACGACCCGCTGATCGTGGCGAGCGACGGCGTGCCGGCCCGCAGCCCGGTGCTGAGCAGCGCCTGCGCTCCCGAGACCGTGCTGAGCACGAGGGCGACCTGCTCGTCCACGCCGGTGGGGGCGAGGGATCCGCTGGCGATGATGCCCGCCGGCGAGCCGAGCGCGAAGGACGCCCACGAGACGACGTACACGCCGAGGTCGAGGAGGGCGCCGCCGGCCAGGTCCGGGTTCCAGAGCCGGCTCGTCGGGTCGTAAGCGGCGTTCCCGCCGAAGTCGGCCGTCACGACCCGCACCTCGCCGAGGGCGCCGTCGTCGAGCAGCTGGCGGGCGATGTCGGTCTGCGGCAGGTAGCGCGTCCACATCGCCTCCATCGCGAACACCCCCGCCTCCCGCGCCGCGGTGACGATGCGGCGCGCCTGATCGGCGGTCGCTGCCATCGGCTTCTCGATCAGGACGTGCTTGCCCGCCGCGATGGCGAGCAGCGCGTGCTCGAGGTGCTCGCTGTGCGGTGTCGAAACGTAGACGACGTCGACACCGGGGTCTCCGACCAGAGCCTCGTAGGAGCCGTGCGCCCGCTCGACGCCGTGCTCGGCGGCGAACGCGGAGGCGCGCTCGGCGGAGCGCGACCCGCAGGCGACGACCCGCTGCGCCGTGTGGGCGTGGAGCGCCTTCGTGAAGTCGGCGGCGATCACGCCCGGCCCCAGGACGCCCCAGCGCAGCGGCGGTGCGTCGGCGGGATCGGGATGCCGTGGTGCGGGGAGGGAGGAGAGCACGTCCGTCATGTGCCCAGTCTGCCGTGCCTCCCCGCCGCGCGGTGAAGGGAGGAGATCCGGCGTCCTCGCGCGCCGACCTCCTCCCTTGCCCGCCATTTCCGGGTCGATCCCGAAAATCTCCTCCCTTTCCGGCCATGCGGCGAAGGGAGGAGATTCAGGGACGTGCGTCGGCGGGTCGCAGGCAACGGAGGAAATCAGCGCCATGATAGGCAGCGAGTTCCTCCGTTGGCGACGGAAGCCGGAGGATCGCCCTCCGGATCGCGGCCCTCTGCCTAGACCGGCTCGGGGTTGGAGACGGCGGGGGCGACGCGGGCGCCGGCCACGGGGGCCGCCCACTGCACACCGTTGGCGAGCACGCGGCGCACCTGCGGGTGGAAGTAGACCGGGTACTCCTGGTCGCCGGGGGAGAAGTAGAAGATCTTGCCGCGGCCGCGGGTGAACGTCACCCCCGAGCGGAACACCTCCCCGCCGGTGAACGAGCTGATGAAGACGAGGTCGTCGGGCGTCGGGATGTCGAAGAACTCCCCGTACATCTCCTGCGCCTCGATCACGATCGGCTGCTCGACCCCGGCGGCGATGGGATGCGTCGGGTTCACGTTCCAGACCAGCTCCCGCTCGCCGCCCTCGGGGTTGCGCCAGCGCAGGGAGCAGGTGGTGCCGAGCATCCGGATGAAGATCTTCGAGAAGTGGCCTGAGTGGAGGACGATGAGGCCCATCCCGCCGAGCACGTGCTCGCGCACCCGCTCCACGACCTCGTCGGCGACCTGGTCGTGGGCGATGTGGCCCCACCAGAGCAGCACGTCGGTCTCGGCGAGCACGGCCTCGCTCAGGCCGTGCTCGGGGTCGGCGAGGGTCGCCGTGCGCACGACGACCTCCTCGCCGAGCAGGTCGCGGAGGCCCTCGGCGATCGCGCCGTGGATGCCCTCCGGGTAGATCGCGGCGATCGCGGGCTGGGTCGTCTCGTGGACGCCCTCGTTCCAGACAGTGACGCGCAATGCGGCCATGGTTCAGGCTCCCTTCGTGGCGACGCTGGTGTCGGCGGTGGTGTCGTCGACGCTGGTGTCGTCGGCGCCGACGGTGGCCGGCTGCAGCCGCACCTCGGCTCCGCGTTCGGCGGACGCGTAGGCGGCGTCGATCACCCGCGCGCGGTCCAGGGCGAGGGAGCCGTCCCACTGCGACCAGTTCGCCTCGTCGGCGACGTGCTCGAGGAACGTCTCCACGACGGCGAGGTGGCCACGGCCCGCGTCGGCGGCGACGCGGACGTCCGCCGTCTCCTCTCCGTCGCCGGTGAAGATGGTCAGCTCGCCGGCGGGGGCGTAGTCGACGACCCGCAGGTCGGCGCCGCCCTCGGTGCCGTACAGCGTGATGCCGAACTCGTCGCCGGCGGGCCGGTACGCGGCCCAGCTCGTCTCGATGACGATGGAGCCGCCGCCCTCCAGGCGGAGCAGCACGCTCGCGAGGTCCTCGACCTCGTAGGCGGAGCCGACCAGCTGCTTGTCCGACGTCGCGCCGCCGCGACCGCGGACGCCGAGCTCGGAGTGGGTGACGGCCGAGACGGCGACGACCTGCGGCTCGCCGAAGAGGTGGAGCGCGTAGTCGAGCACGTGCACGCCGATGTCGATCAGGGGTCCGCCGCCGGCCATCTCGCGGTTGGTGAACCAGCTGCCGAGCGCGGGGATGCCGGCCCGGCGCAGCCAGATGGCGCGCGCGTGGTACGGGCGGCCGATCTGACCGGCGTCGATGGCCGCTTTGAGGGCCTCGATGTCGCCGCGGCGACGGTGGTTGAACGCGACCTCGAGCACGCGGCCCGAGCGATGCGCGGCGTCGACCATGGCCTGCGCTTCGGCAGCGCTGCGGGCGATCGGCTTCTCGCTGAGCACGTGGATGCCCGCGTCGAGCGCCCCGACGGTGATCGGGGCGTGCAGGAAGGTGGGCACGGCCACGCTCACGACGTCGAGGTCGCCGTCGGCGACGAGGTCCTTCCAGTCGGCGTAGCGGCGCTCGACGCCGTACTTCTCGCCGAGGGCGGCGCGAGGTTCGTCCTCCATCCCGGCGATGGCGACGAGCTCGACGCCGGGAAGGGTGGCATAGGCCTCCATGTGCTGCTGACCGGCCCAGCCCAGGCCGATCACGCCGGCGCGCAGGGGTCGACCGGCAGCGGCGCCGGAGGAGAGGGATTCGGTGGTCACGAGAGTCCTTTCAGAGGTGGGGTGGAGCGGGATCGAATCGATTCGATGGTCGATGCGGGTGGACGGGGTGATGGAGGGGGTCAGCGCGAGAGCGCGCGCACCGCCCCCGAGCCGGGATCGAGCACGTGCTGGATCACCATGATCGCGGCACCGATCACACCGCCGGTCTCGCCGGAGCGCGACTCGGTGATGGTGAGGTGCTGGGTGGCCAGCGGCGTCGACCGCTGGTAGACGACCTCCCGCACCCCGGCGAGCAGCTGCTCGCCGACCCGGGAGAGACCGCCGCCGACGATGACCATCGACGGGTTGAGGAGGTTGACGCAGGTCGCCACGACCTCGCCGAGATCGCGTCCGGCCTGGCGGATGGCCGCCTGCACGATCGGATTGCCGGTGCGTGCGAGGTCGACGACGTCGTCGGTGGTCTCGGCGGGGATGCCTGCAGCGGTGAGCGCCCGCGCGATCGCCGGTCCGCTGGCGAGGGCCTCGAGGTCCGCATCCTGCGCGCCGTGGCTCGGGGTGCCCTCGCCGAACGGCACGCGTACATGGCCCAGGTCGCCGGCGGAGCCCTGCGCACCGCGCTGGAGCCGGCCGCCGCTGATCAGGCCGGCGCCGATGCCGGTCGCGACCTTCACGAACAGCAGGTCGGTCTGCTCCGGCCAGACGCGGGCGTGCTCGCCGAGGGCGAGGAGATTGACGTCGTTGTCGACGAGCACAGGCACGTCGAACACGCGACGGACGTAGGCGGGCACGTCGAAGCGGTCCCAGCCCGGCATGATCGGCGGGTTCACCGGGAGTCCGGTCGAGTGCTCCACCGGGCCGGGCACACCGATCCCGATGCCGACCAGGTCGCCGAGCGGGCGGCCGCTCTCCCGGTAGAGGCGCTGCGCGCTCTCGAGCGCCCAGTCGAGCACGGACTCCGGGCCGTCGGCGATGCGGATGCGCTGGGACTCGCGGGCGAGGATGTCGCCGGCGAGATCGGCCAGCGCCACCACGGCGTGCGTCGCACCCAGATCGATCGCGATCACGACGCGCGACGACGGGTTGAAGCGCACCCGCGCGGGCGGGCGGCCTCCGGTCGACACATCGTCGCCCGCGGGTGCGATCAGTCCGGAGGCGGTGAGCGAATCGATGCGCACCGCCACGGTCGAGCGGGCGAGACCGGTGAGCTCGGCGAGCTGGGCGCGCGTGCGTGGGACGCCGTCGCGCAGGATCGCCAGCAGGTCGGCGGCGTCCGTCGCGACCAGGCCCGTCTCGCGCGCGGTGTCGGTCATGCGGTCATTGAACCACACCGGTCGCCCTCCATCCAAAGATCGCGCGGCATCCGTCGACTTTTGATTGACATCCGACAGAAGTCTCGGTTGAATGGAGTCATCGCCATCCGGCGGCCATCCATCCGCACCACCACTCGACGAGGAGTCCTGTGTCGACGTCAAAACTCTCCGTGCAGCTCTACACGGTCCGCGAACTGCTGACCGAGGACACGGCCGGCACCCTGCGCCGCATCGCCGACATCGGCTTCACCCAGGTCGAGCCGTTCGCCTTCCTCGAGTTCGGTGACGCCCTCCGCGACGGCCTCGCCGAGGCGGGGCTCGCCGCTCCCACCACCCACCAGGGTTTCATCGGCGGGGATCTGGATCGGGTCTTCAGCGCTGCGCAGGCCCTCGGCATCCAGACGGTCATCGACCCGTTCGTCGCTCCGGAGCGCTGGCAGACCGCCTCCGACGTCGCCGCGATCGCCGACCAGCTCAACGAGGCGGCCGAGGTCGCCGCCCGCTACGGCGTCCGCGTCGGATACCACAACCACGCGCACGAGATCGAGAGCACCATCGAGGGCACGACCGCCCTCCAGTTCTTCGCGGGCAAGCTGGCCCCGGAGGTCGTGCTCGAGGTCGACACCTACTGGGTGACCGTTGGTGGACACGACCCGCGCACCCTCCTCCCCGCTCTCGGCGACCGCGTCGTCGCCCTCCACATCAAGGACGGCCCCGGCAGCACGGAGACGAAGGACCAGGTCGCCGTCGGCCAGGGCTCGCTCCCGATCGCCGAGATCATCGCCGCCGCCCCGAACGCCCTGCGCGTCGTGGAGCTGGACGACTCGCGCGGCGACCGCTTCCAGGCCGTCGCCGACAGCTTCGCCTTCCTCACCGCCGAGGGCCTCGCGTGAGCGCCGGGCGCGTGGGCGTCGGCGTCATCGGCGCCGGTGTGATCAGCAACGAGTACCTGGGCAACCTCACCTCGTTCCCCGACCTCGAGGTGCGCTTCGTCGCCGACATCGACCAGGAGCGCGCTCGCGCGCAGGCCGACAAGTACGGCGTGCCGGGCTCGGGCTCGGTGGAGGAGCTGCTGGAGGACGACGGCATCGAGATCGTCGTCAACCTCACCATCCCCAAGGTGCACGTCGAGGTGGCGCTGCAAGCGCTCGCCGCGGGCAAGCACGTGTGGAGCGAGAAGCCGTTCTCGCTCGACCGCGCGACCGGGCAGGAGCTGCTCGACACCGCGAACGCACGCGGGCTGCGCGTGGCCACCGCGCCCGACACCTTCCTCGGGGCCGGCATCCAGTCCGCGCGGCGTCTGCTCGAGAGCGGCCGCATCGGCGCCCCGCTCACCGCACTCACGCTGATGCAGTCGCCCGGCCCGGAGTCGTGGCACCCCAACCCCGACTTCCTGTTCCAGGAGGGCGCAGGCCCACTGTTCGACATCGGCCCGTACTACCTCACTGCGCTGGTGCAGCTCTTCGGCCCGGTCGCCCGCGTGGCCGCCGTGGCGTCGAAGTCGCGCGAGACCCGCGTGATCGGCTCGGGCCCGCGCGCGGGCGAGGAGTTCGCCGTGACGGTGCCCACGCACGTCAGCGCTCTCTACCAGTTCGAGAGCGGGCAGACCGCCCAGGCGATCTTCAGCTTCGACTCGAAGCTCGGCCGCACGCTCTTCGAGGTCGCCGGTGTCGACGGCACCGTCGAGGTCCCGGACCCGAACACCTTCACCGGCGAGCTGCGCATCCACGGCGCCGACGGCGAGGAGACGGTCGCCTCGACCGGTTCGACGTCCTCCCGTGGCACCGGCGTCGTCGAACTGGCCCGCGCCATCCGCGCCGGCGTCCCCGAGCGCGCCTCGGGTGAGCAGGCGTTCCATGTGCTCGACGTGATGGTCGCGACCATCGAGGCCGGGGAGTCCGGCGTTCCGGTGGAGGTCGCGAGCACCGTGCAGGTGGCGCCCGCCCTCCCCGAGGACTGGGACCCGCGAGCGGCGACGCTGGCGTAGCCGGCTCGGAGACGTGAGGACGTGACTGTGGGAGATGCGACGAACGGCGGCCTGACCCGCCGCGACGAGAGCCGGGCGGGCGAACGCCTCCGGGTCGCCATCGTGGGCGGCGGCTTCATGGCCGAGGTCCACACTCGGGCCGCACGCGCAGCCCGGGCCGAGCTGGCCGGGATCGTGTCGTCGACGGCCGAGAAGTCGGCCGCGGCGGCGGACCGCCTGGGCGTCGCCCGCGCGTACGGCTCGCTCGACGAGCTGCTCGCGGACGACAGCATCGACGTGGTGCACGTCACCACGCCGAACGCCCTGCACGCGAAGCAGGCCGGGGCGGTGCTCGCCGCGGGCAAGCACGTCATCTGCGAGAAGCCGCTGGCCACGACGACCGCGGACGCGGAGGAGCTGGTGCGGGCGGCCGAGGGGCGCGTCGCCACGGTGCCGTTCATCTACCGCTTCCACCCGATGGTGCGGGAGGCGCGTCACCGCTTCGCCTCGGGAGAGGCCGGTCGGGTACTCAGCATCAACGCCTCCTACCTGCAGGACTGGCTGCTGGGCTCGGGCGACGACAATTGGCGCGTCGATTCGGCGCAGGGTGGACGGTCCCGCGCTTTCGCCGACATCGGCTCGCACCTCGTCGACCTGGTCGAGTTCGTGTCGGGGGACCGGGTATCCCGCGTCTCCGCGACGAAGAAGACCGTGTTCGCCGAGCGGGCGTCGCACTCCGCGATCACCACGGAGGACGCCGTCGCGGTGGTCGTCGAGACCGTGGGCGGTGCGCTCGGCACCCTCCTCGTGTCGCAGGTCGCACCCGGCCGCAAGAACAAGCTCTGGCTCGAGATCGCCGGTACCGCCGAGAGCGTGGCCTTCGACCAGGAGCAGCCCGAGACGCTGTGGGTCGGCCGCCGGGCGGGCAGCCTCCTCATCCCGCGCGACGGCGACCAGCTGAGCGCGGACGCCGCCCGGCTGTGCGTGGTCCCCTCGGGTCACCCGCAGGGCTACCAGGACGCGTTCAACGCGTTCATCGCCGACAGCTACGCGGCGGTCGCGGGGGAGAGCCCCGACGGCCTGCCGCGCTTCACCGACGGCCTGCGGGCCGTGCGGATCACCGACGCCGTGCTCGACTCCGCCGAGGCGGGCACCTGGATCGAATTGGGAACGGAACGATGACGGATCAGAACGAGTCGGGGCGCACTCACCCGGTCACCCTCTTCACCGGCCAGTGGGCCGACCTCACGCTGGAGGAGGTGGCGAAGCTCGCGAGCGGGTGGGGCTACGACGGCCTCGAGATCGCCGCGTCGGGGGAGCACCTCGACGTCTGGCGTGCCGCCGAGGACGACGCGTACTTGCAGGGGCGCCTCGACATCCTGGACACGTACGGACTCAAGGTGTGGGCCATCTCCAACCACCTCAAGGGCCAGGCCGTCTGCGACGACCCGATCGACTTCCGCCACCAGGCGATCGTCGGCTCGAAGGTCTGGGGCGACGGGGATCCGGAGGGCGTCCGCCAGCGTGCCGCCGAGGAGCTGAAGCTCACCGCGAAGGTCGCCCGCAAGCTCGGCGTCGACACGGTCGTCGGCTTCACCGGGTCGAAGATCTGGCCGTACGTCGCCCAGTTCCCGCCGGTCCCCGCCTCCGTCATCGACGCCGGGTATCAGGACTTCGCCGACCGCTGGAACCCCATCCTCGACGTGTTCGACGGCGAGGGCGTGCGGTTCGCCCACGAGGTGCACCCGTCCGAGATCGCCTACGACTACTGGTCGAGCGTCCGCTCGCTGGAGGCCATCGAGCACCGCGAGGCGTTCGGCTTCAACTGGGACCCGTCGCACATGATGTGGCAGGACATCGACCCGGTCGGCTTCATCGTCGACTTCAAGGACCGCATCTACCACGTGGACTGCAAGGACACCCGGCTGCGTCCGCGCAACGGCCGCGCCGGCGTGCTCGGCTCGCACCTGCCGTGGGGCGACCCGCGCCGCGGCTGGGACTTCGTCTCCACCGGGCACGGCGACGTGCCCTGGGAGGACTCCTTCCGCGCGCTCGAGTCGATCGGCTACACCGGCCCCATCTCGATCGAGTGGGAGGACGCCGGCATGGACCGTCTGCACGGCGCGAAGGAGGCCGTCGGCTACATCCGCTCCCTGCTCTGGAAGCAGCCGACCGCCTCGTTCGACGCCGCGTTCAGCAACCAGGACTGAGCCGGCCCCGGCCGGGCTGTCACCCCGGATGGCTAGGCTCGACCCGTGAGTACGGAGAGCATCATCCGGGGTGAGGACTGGTACGGGCGCGACCTCGACGGGGTGGAGTTCACGGACGTCGAGTTCGTGGACGTCGACATGACGGAGCTGCGCTCCTCGGGCGCGACCTTCACCCGGTGCACGTTCCGGTCGGTGCGGTTCAACGTGAGCGAGCACACCGACTCGGCGTTCGTGAACTGCACCTTCCAAGGGTGCAACTTCTTCGACACGACCTTCCGGCGCTGCAAGCTGACCGGCAGCACCTTCCACGCGTGCGACTTCGCGCTGCTCAAAGTGGAGGGCGGCAACTGGGGCTTCACCGGTCTCTCGCGCGCCGAACTGCGGGGCGCGGAGTTCCGCGGGGTGCGCCTCCGGGAAGCCGATCTGGGCGAGGCGCGCTGCGCCGAGTCCCGGTTCGACGGGTGCGACCTCTCGGGAGCGACGCTCACCGGTGCCGACTTCACCGCCGCCTCCCTCGTCGGCAGCGACCTCACCGGGGTCGACCCGGCCGACGTGCTCCTTCGGGGCGCCACGATCGACGAACGCCAGGCCGTCGTGCTCGCCGAGGCCCTCGGGATGTTCGTCGTCCCGACTCCCACCGCCCGGTGATTTGCACCAAATGTCGACTCTGCGACGCGCAGAGTCGACATTTGGTCCAAATCTGAGGGGGTCAGGCGGCCTCTTTGACCTGGCCGTGCTTGATGTGGAGGCGGCGCTGGGCGCGCTTCGCGACCGCGCTGTCGTGCGTCACGATGACGAGGGTGAGGCCGCGGTCGCGCCAGAGCCCCTCCAGCAGGTCCATGATCTCGTCGCGGGTCTCCTCGTCCAGGTTGCCGGTCGGCTCGTCCGCGAGCAGCACGTCCGGGTTCTTCACCAGGGCGCGAGCGATCGCGACGCGCTGCTGCTGACCGCCGGAGAGCTCGGACGGCAGGTGGGTGCCGCGGTCGCCGAGTCCGACGGACGCGAGCGCCTCCGCGGCCCGCCGCTTGCGCTCCTCCGCGCTCACCTTCAGCGGGGCGAGCGCGGTCTCCACGTTCTCCTGCGCCGTCAGCGTCGGGATGAGGTTGAAGCCCTGGAAGACGAAGCCGATCTCGTTCGCGCGGATGCCCGTGAGCTTGCCGTCGCCGAGCTTCGACAGGCTCGACGTGCCCAGCTCGACCGATCCGGTGGTGGGGCGGTCGAGGGCGCCGAGCATCTGCAGCAGCGTCGACTTGCCGCCGCCGGTGGGGCCCTGGATGGCGACGAGCTGGCCGTCCGGGATCTCGAGGGTGACGTCCTTGAGGGCGACGACCTCGCGCTTGGACTGGGTGTACTTCTTGGTGACGTTCGTGAGGGTGTACACGGTTGCTCCTTGAGGCGGTGGGGTCAGGCGACCGAACGGAGGGCGGCGGCCGGGCGGAGGCGCGAGGCGCGCCAGCCGCCGATCGCACCGGCGATCAGGCCGCCGAGGACGGCGAGCCCGACGGCGCCGAGGATGATCCACAGGGTGATGGGCGCGTGGAGGGCGATCTCGCTGGTGGAGGCTGCGGCCTGACGTGCGCCGGAGAAGCCTCCGCCTGCGCCGCCGAAGCCGCCTCCCGCACCGCCGAAGCCGCCTCCCGGCGCATTGGTCGCCGCCGTGCCGACGGCTCCTGCACCGCGTCCCGCGGCGTCGGCGAAGCCGGAGCGGGTGTTGACGCTGCCGGTCAGGGTCGGCGAGACGAGGTTCACGATCAGCACGCCGAGGAGTCCGACGGCGACGCCGATGATGCCGCCGATGACGCCCTGCACGACCGATTCGCCCGCCACCTGGCCGACGATGCGGCCGTTGGACCAGCCGATCGCCTTGAGCGTGCCGAACTCCCGGGTGCGGCGGGTGACGCCGGAGATCGTGAACAGGATGGCGATGAGGAACGCCGCCGCGAGCACGATGAGCGACAGCCAGGTGCCGAGGTTCGCGATCAGGTCGCCGGCGCTGCCGAGCGAGCCGGAGACGTCGGCGGCGAGATCGGCCTCGGTGCTGACGGTCGCGGTCGGGAGCACCTTCGTCAGGTCGGTCTTGATCTGCGAGATGTCGCTGGAGGACGCCGCCGTCACGTAGACGGAGGAGATCTTGGCCGTCTGCCCTGAGAGGGTCTGCGCGACGTCGAGCGGGATGTACGCGTTGGAGGCGGTGGAGGAGTCGGACCCGGTGGCCGCGACCACGCCGATGACGCTGAAGTCCGTGCCGCCGATCGTGACGGTGTCACCGACGGCCTTGCTCGCCGTCTTCGCGTAGGCGGAGTCCAGCACGACGACGTCCTTGCCGGCGTCGGCCTTGGTGAAGGTCCGGCCCGAGGTCAGCGTGACCGATGCGAGCGGGCCGACCGACTTGCCGGCCGGGTCGAGCCCGAGCACGCTGAACGAGTCGACGTTGAACGAGCTGCCGCCTGCGCCGTCCGCGCCCCCGGTCGGAGCGGGGGAGGGAGCGGCCGCGTCGCCGCCGGCCGCCCCGGTGCCGCCGGCCTGCCGCTCCTGGCGCAGCTGCTGGAAGTCGGGGAGCGTGCCGCTGAAGCTGGTGTTGGTGAGGGAGAGCACCGCGGCCGCGGCCGAGACGTTCTGCACCTTCTGCACGGTCGCCAGGGTGGAGTCCGCCATCACGGTGGCCCCGCGTGTGGGCTCGAGCCGGGAGGTGTTGACGCTGCGGCTGCCGCCGGCGTCCGTCCCGGAGTTCGCGCCGAAGTCGAAGCGTCCGCCGCCACCCGCCTGGCCGGTCGCGGTGGGGGCGGTCGCGGGCTCGCTGACGGTGATGTCGGTGCCGACGCCGTAGACGGACTGGAGGACGCTGGCCTGCGCGTCCTTCACTCCGGCGGAGACCGCGTTGACGATGATCACGAGGGCGATCGCGAGGGCCATGCCGATCGCGATGATGATCGTCTGCTTGCGACGATTGAGGAGTTCCCGTCGCAGATATGTGCCGAACATGTGGCTTCCAAACTGGGCTGTGGTCCGATGATGACGGGGGGACGCTAGGTCCGCACCCTTTCGGGCGCTTATGGCGTTCCTATGGTTTCGCTGAAGATGTGAGGGATCGAAGCTCTCAGAGGGCTCATAGGTTTCGCATAGCCAGTGCGAAGACCCCTCTTCATAATGGGAAAGGTGACCATCAACGCCCGCGCCGCCTCCAGCGCCTCCCCCCAGCCCCGTACCCTCCTGCGCCGTGCGGACGGCAGCTCCATCCGCGTGCTCGTCGTCGACGACGAGGCCACGCTGACGGATCTGCTGGCGATGGCGCTGCACTACGAGGACTGGGAGGTGAAGACCGCGGCCAACGGCCAGCAGGCGCTTCAGCTCTCGCGCGAGTTCAAGCCGGACGTCGTGGTGCTCGACATCATGCTTCCCGACATCGACGGGCTGCAGGTGCTCTCCCGGATGCGCGCCGACGGCAACGAGGCGCCCGTGCTCTTCCTCACCGCGAAGGACTCCCTCGACGACCGCATCGCCGGCCTCACCGCCGGTGGTGACGACTACGTGACGAAGCCGTTCAGCCTGGAGGAGCTGGTGGCGCGTCTGCGGGGGCTGCTGCGCCGGTCGCGCGCGGCGGTGGCGGACCAGGACGACCCGGTGCTGATCGTCGGCGACCTCGTGCTGGACGAGGACAGCTACGAGGTGCACCGCGACGGCGAGCCCATCCAGCTCACGGCCACCGAGTTCGAGCTGCTGCGCTTCCTGATGCGCAACCCGCGGCGCGTGCTGAGCAAGGCGCAGATCCTCGACCGGGTGTGGAGCTACGACTTCGGCGGTTCCTCGAGCGTGGTCGAGTTGTACATCTCTTACCTGCGCAAGAAGATCGACGCCGGCCGCCCCGCGATGATCCACACCGTGCGCGGCGCCGGGTACATGGTGAAGGCCGCCCAATGACCGCAGCCCGCACCGCGGGCGCACCGGCATCCGGCGGCGGGACCAGCTGGTTCCGCCGCATCCGCCCTTTCCGCTCGTGGACGCTCCGCAGCCGCGTCGTGCTCGTCGTCGTGGCGATGCTCGCGGTGCTCGGCGCCGTGATCGGGACGGTCAGCGTGCTGTCGCTGCAGAGCTATCTCGTCGGACGGCTGGATTCACAGCTGACCTCGTCGCTCAATCGGGGCCAGCAGCGGGCGAACTCGCTGTTCGGCGAGGGCCCGACCGGTCCCAACGTGACCCAGGTGGTGGCGGCTCCCGGACAGCAGACGGAGACCTTCGGCGTCGTCCGCAGCGGTCAGAACCTCCTCTACCCGGTCATCCTGGCCGATCGCCCACCGGAGGGGACCCCTGACCAGTCCGCGGCCCCGCAGAGCGTGGCCATCAACCGCGCGGTCCTGCTGAAGCTCCCGGCCGACGGGACGCCGCGGACGATCACGCTCGGCCCGACCGTCGGCGACTACCGCGTCGCTGCCGTCCCTCTCGACAACGGCGACAGCGTCATCATCGGGCTGCCTCTCGCCCCGGTGAACGCGACCGTCGCTCAGCTCACGCTGGTCATCGTGCTCGTGACGCTCGCCGGCCTGATCTTCGCGTTCCTCCTGGCGAGCTTCATCGTGCGGCTCGCGATGAAGCCGCTGGAGCGCGTGACCGGCACGGCCGAGCAGGTGGCGAACATGCCCCTCGACCGCGGCGACGTCGCCCTCTCGGTCCGCGTGCCGGAGTCCGACACCGACCCGCACACCGAGGTGGGCAAGGTGGGCTCTGCGCTGAACCGGATGCTCGGCCACGTCGCCTCCGCACTGACCGCGCGTCAGGCGAGCGAGCAGAAGGTGCGCCAGTTCGTCGCCGACGCGAGCCACGAGCTCCGCACCCCGCTCGCCTCCATCCGCGGCTACGCCGAGCTCACCCGCCGCGCCCCGCACGAGCTGCCGGCGGACGTGACGCGCTCGCTCGGCCGCATCGAGTCGGAGGCCACGCGCATGACCTCACTGGTCGAGGACCTGCTCCTGCTCGCGCGGCTCGACGAGGGGCGAGAACTCGACCAGGACCCGGTCGACCTCTCCCTGCTGCTCATCGACGCCCTCAGCGAC
This sequence comes from Leifsonia naganoensis, assembly GCF_013410615.1. Taxonomy (NCBI): domain Bacteria; kingdom Bacillati; phylum Actinomycetota; class Actinomycetes; order Micrococcales; family Microbacteriaceae; genus Leifsonia; species Leifsonia naganoensis. The sequence goes on along the minus strand of NZ_JACCHJ010000001.1, from coordinate 921,474 downwards.
GCGCACGCGGCCGGCCCCGATCACCGCTGGCGGATCCTCGTGCCCGAGGAGCCGGTGGAGGTCGTGGGTGACGCCCCGCGCCTGCACCAGGTCGTGACGAACCTCCTCGCGAACGCGCGGGTGCACACCCCCGAGGGCACCGTCGTGACGGCGGCGCTCGCCGTCGACCGCGAGGCCGGCCGAGCGATCGTCACGGTGGAGGACAACGGTCCCGGCATCCCCGACGAACTGCAGTCGACGCTGTTCGAACGGTTCGCCCGCGGTGACAGCTCCCGCAACCGGGCGACCGGGTCCACCGGTCTCGGCCTGGCGATCGTGCAGGCCGTGGTGGAGGCGCACGGCGGAGACGTGTCGGTGCGCAGCGAGCCCGGCGATACGGTCTTCACGGTGAGCCTGCCGCTCGTGGAGGGCGACGGCTCGTCCGCCGAGCCCGTGGCGATGCTCGAGCCGGACGACGTCGAATCGGACGAGATCGAGGTCGACGCTGACGAAGGCGACGCTGTCGAAGACGACGCCGTGGAGACCGCGCCGAGAACGGAACGGGAGTGACCCGCCCGGCGACGATCGCCGCGACGCCCTACGGTCCGCCCTCGGCGCCGCCCCTGGTGTTCCTCCGCGGCCTGCCCGCCGTCCCGCACGCACCGCACGGGATCGACGCGTTCACCGAGCGCCTGTCGCTCCGTGGGACCGACGGGCACCGCGTCTACGCGCTGGGTCGTCCCGACACGCTGGCCGGCGCCGTGACCATGCCCGAGATCGCAGACTTCTACGCGAGCACGCTCCGGCGTCGTTTCGGTGCGCCGGTCCCGATGGTCGCGACCTCCACCGGCGCGAGCATCGCCCTCCAGCTGGCCGTCGATCATCCCGACCTCGTGAGCGCCCTCGTCATCGTCTCGGGGGCGGGCCGGCTCGGTGACGAAGGGCGCTTGTTGCAGCGGCGCTACGCCGACCAGGTGGAGGCGGGGGACCGTCGCGCCGACGCCGAACTGGCACTGGCGACCCTCGACTTCCTGGGCGCCGGGCCGATGCTGCGGGCGGTGGCGCCGTTCCTGACGTCCCCGGAGGACGTCGGGACGCTCGTCCCGCTCGTCCGCGCCGAGGACGGCTTCGACATCGTCGACCGGGCAGACCGGATCACCGCGCCCACCCTCTTCCACAGCGGCGACCACGACGCCTTCTATCCGCACGAGGTGGTGCGCGCCACCGCCGACCGCATCCCCGACTCCCGTGTCGTCGTCCACCGCGGCTGCGCTCACGGGGAGGTCGTGCTGCGGCCGGGCTACGGCGCCTCGGTCCGCGGGTTCCTGCGCCGCCACCGCTGACCGCGATTTGCGCCGGGACGCCCCATCACGTACCCTTGACGAAGCCAAAGACCGCTGGTCCCCGTGTCCGCACGGAGAGAAGATCCACTCAGGTGGGCGCCCGCGCAGGTGTATGAAGCAAGACTCGCAGGTTCCTGCGTCCTCCAGCTCCGTGCCTCTGCGCCGGAGCTTTTTTCTTTGCCCGCGGTCGAGGCGCACGCCGCTCCCGCGGTGTGCGACGAAGAAGATTGAGAGGTAGGCCATGGCGAACAAGGAAGCCACGGTTGCCGAGCTCGAGAACCTGTTCACGAGCTCGACCGCCGTTCTGCTGACCGAGTACCGCGGTCTCACTGTCGCTCAGCTCAAGCAGCTGCGCACGTCGATCAGTGAGCACGCGACGTACGCCGTGGTGAAGAACACGCTGACCAAGATCGCAGCGAACAAGGCCGGAATCTCGTCGTTCGACGACGAGCTCGCCGGTCCGTCCGCGATCGCATTCGTGCACGGCGACCCGGTCGCCGTCGCGAAGGCACTGCGTGACTTCACCAAGGCGAACCCTCTGCTGGTGGTCAAGGGCGGTTACTTCGACGGTAACCCGCTCACCGCCGAAGAGGTAGGCAAGCTCGCCGACCTCGAGTCCCGTGAGGTTCTGCTGGCCAAGCTGGCCGGCGCCTTCAAGGCCTCGCTGTTCGGAGCCGCATATCTGTTCAACGCACCGCTGTCGCAGGCCGTTCGCACGGTCGACGCGCTGCGTGAGAAGCAGGAGTCCGCTGCGTAAGGTCCCTCGAGGACCAGGCCCCCGGGCCCCGCAAGCGGTGAGTAACCACACACACTAAGGAGAAAATCATGGCAAAGCTGTCGACTGACGAGCTGCTCGACGCGTTCAAGGAGCTCACGCTCATCGAGCTGAGCGAGTTCGTGAAGAAGTTCGAGGAGACCTTCGAGGTCACCGCCGCCGCCCCCGTCGCCGTTGCTGCGGCCGGCGCCGGCGCTGCTGCCCCCGCCGAAGAGGTCGAGGAGAAGGACTCCTTCGACGTCGTCCTCGAGGCGGCCGGTGACAAGAAGATCCAGGTCATCAAGGAGGTGCGCGCCCTCACCAGCCTCGGCCTCGGTGAGGCGAAGGCTCTCGTCGACGGTGCGCCCAGCACCGTTCTCGAGGGTGCCAACAAGGAGACCGCTGAGAAGGCGAAGGCCCAGCTCGAAGAGGCTGGCGCCACCATCACCCTGAAGTAGTCGACGCCCCATCGGGGCTCTTCTACACGCAGGTTGACGCTGCTCGACGCGGACTCCTCTCACGAGAGTGTCCGCGTTGTGGAGGGCGTCGCCCCCGCTGCGGGGCGACGCCCTCCGTGCGTTTAACGACGCGCGGACGCGGACGCTCATCCACATCGGAGCGTCCGATCGCGCCTGCCTGCGTGTGTCGGTGTGCAAGGACGCACAATCGGAAGAAGAACAACGATGAGTACATCGCTGTGGCGCAGCTGCGCCGCATACCTCCGCGGCTTCGGGGCCGCACTCCTGCACGGTGAGGACCGCGACAACGGTTGCCACCCGCCGGATCTCTGCCGCAGGACCCTCCTGTACGACCGGTACCTGCGGTAACCCGAACCACCTGAGACGCCCTCGGCGCCGGATCCGTCCGGTGCCGGGGGCGTCCGTGTGTGCGGTCTAGAGGGCTCCGATGAGGCTTCATAGGATGGAGCGCATGGGGAGATTCCGCGCACTCGCGCTCGTCGTCGTCGGGGTCGTCACGGCCGGATTGGCGGGGGCGGTGATCGCGGCGCCCGCGTCGGCGGCGCCCAACGCCGAGCTGGTCCTCACCGCCACACCTGACACCCCTGCGGAGCTGACGGCCGGCACGACGATCGTGTTCACGTACGCGGTGACGAACACTGGCGACGCGGCGTTCTCCGGACTCGACGTCACCACGGTCGAGATCTCCGGGACGGGCACCCTGTCGCCCGCGACGTGCGTCGGCCTGCCGCTGGACCCGGGGGCGTCCACCACCTGCACAGCCGACTACACCGTCACCCAACGTGACGTGGATGCCGGGGGGATCGTGCACCGCGCGTTCGTCACCGCCACCGGCAACCCGGGCGAGACGATCGACACCCCCACCGAGGAACTGGTCCTCGACACCGTGCGGGACCCGGGGCTCTCGCTCGCGAAGTCGGTCACCCCGGCCTCCGGGCCGGTCGCTTCCGGCGCTGTCGTGACCTACTCGTACACGATCACGAACACCGGCACGGTGACCGTCACCGCGCTGGCCGTCGTCGAGGGCGCGTTCACCGGGACGGGCACGCTCGGCGCGATCTCGTGCCCCGGCACCACGCTCCTGCCGGGCGAGGCACTGACCTGCACGGCTCCGTACACGCTCACGGCGGCCGATATCGCTCGCGGCACTCTCAGCAACACGGCCACGGCAACGGGCGGGACCCCCGAAGAGACGGTCGTGACTTCTGCCGCGTCCACTGCGACGCGGACCCTGGCAGCCGTCGTCGTCACCCCGACGCCGCAGCCGACGGCCTCTCCGTCGCCGATCGACCCCGCTGTGCTGGCGGACACCGGCTCCACCACCGCACTCGGCGGGCTCATCGCGGCCGCTCTGCTCATCGGTGGTGCCGCCCTCGTCCTGATGCGACGCGTTCGGAGGGTCTGACATCGAGACGACCGAACCCGGCGACCGCGACGCCACCCGCGTCGCCTACGACGCCGTGGCGCAGGACTACGCCGATCTGCTGCGCGACGACCTGCGCGGCAATACGTTCGACCGGGCGGTGCTCGGTATCTTCGCCGAGCAGGTGATCGACGGCGGCGGCGGACCGGTCGCCGATCTCGGCTGCGGTCCCGGACGCATCACAGGTCATCTCGCGGGGCTCGGCCTCGACGTCTGGGGGATCGATCTCTCGCCCGGGATGGTGGAGGTCGCGCGGCGCGAGCATCCCGGCATCCCGTTCTCCGTCGGCTCGATGCTCGACCTGCCGTTCGGGGAGGCAGAGCTGGCGGGCGCGCTCGCCTGGTACTCGATCATCCACATCCCGCAAGACGAGCAGGACGCCCTCTTCCGGGAGTTCGCGCGCGTCGTCCGGCCCGGCGGCCGGCTGGTGCTGGCGTTCCAGGTCAGCACGGCGGGGGACGAGGATGTGGTGCACCTGACGCACGCGTACGGCCACGACATCGACCTGCGGACGCGACGCCAGTCGCCGGAGCGGGTGCGCGGCCGACTCATCGCGGCGGGCTTCGCCCTCACGGGCGAGGTGCTGCGCGAGCCGGTCGCTCCGGAGAAGACGCGGCAGGCGTATCTTCTTGCTCGGCGAACGCGGTGACCCGGCGCCGCACCAGGTACCAGCCGCCGATCAGCAGCGGGACGACGATCACGACGGCGGCGCCGACGGTGAACGTCCCCGTGGGGTAGTCGAGCAGGATGAGCACCCCCACCGTGGCGAGGAAGGCGAGGGCGACGTAGCCGGACCACGGTGACCAGGGCATCCGGAACGACGGCCGCACCTCCTCGCCGCGTCGCGAGCGGCGGTACAGGGTCAGCTGGCACAGCACGATGACGCTCCAGGCGGTCAGCAGGCCGACCGAGGTGAGGTTGATGCCGATCTCGAACGCCTGCTCCGGCAGGAGCACGTTCAGGACGATGCCGAGCAGCGCGACCGTGCCGGTGATGACGATGCCGCCGTAGGGGACGCCCGAGCGGTTCATCCGCGCGGCGAAGGCGGGGGCCGCACCGCGCAGGGCCAGCGACCGCGCGATCCGGCCCGTGGAGTAGAAGCCGGCGTTCAGCGAGGACAGGGCTGCCGTCAGCACGACGAGGTTCATCACCACGTCGGCGCCCTGCACCCCGATCGAGGCGAAGAACGTCACGAACGGGCTCTCGTCGGCGGAGTAGGCGCTCGACGGGAGCAGGAGGGCGAGCAGCAGCACCGAGCCGACGTAGAAGAGGGCGATGCGCAGGATGACGGAGTTGATCGCGCGGGGCATGGTCCGCTCCGGGTCGGCGGTCTCGCCCGCCGCCGTGCCGACCAGCTCGATCGCGCCGTAGGCGAAGACCACGCCCTGGACGACCAGGATGAGCGGGACGACCCCGTGCGGGAACATCCCGCCGCTCTCGGCCAGGAGGGCGAAGCCGGGAGTGTGGCCGGCGACCGGGGTCCCGAGCACCACGAACAGCGTCCCTATGATGAGGAAGAGCACGAGCGCGGCCACCTTGATGAGCGCGAACCAGAACTCGAGCTCGCCGAACACCTTCACCGAGAGCAGGTTGAGGCCGAACACCAGCAGCAGGGCGCAGAGCGCCCAGACCCACTGCGGCACCTCGGCGAAAAACGGGAGGTACGCGCCGAAGAACCGGAGATAGAGGGCGACGGCCGTCGCGTCGACGACGCCGATCATCGCCCAATACATCCAGTACATCCACCCGGTGACGAAGCCGGCCTTCTCGCCCAGGAACTCGCGCGCGTAGCTGACGAACGAACCCGAGTCGGGGCGGCGCAGCACGAGCTCGCCGAGCGCGCGGAGGATCAGGAAGGCGGCGAGACCGCAGACGGCGTAGGCGATGACGAGGGACGGGCCGGCCGAGGCGAGCCGTCCGCCCGCGCCGAGGAAGAGCCCGGTGCCGATCGCGCCGCCGATGGCGATCATCTGGATGTGCCGCGGCTTCAGCTCGCGGTGGTAGCCGCCGGAGCCCGCGGTTCCGGGCCGGTCGGGAGGAGTGCTTCGTCGCATCCTCCGATTCAAGCATCCCGGATGCTGTATATCACTAGCGTGCAATGGATGCATTCGCTTGATTTATATAGGCCAGCTATATAAAATGGAGGACATGTCCGAGAACCGCACCGAAGAACTGAGGAGCACGCTGGGCGACCTGGTCGTCGCCAGCCATCGACTCACCCGCCTCGCCGCCCGGGTCACCGGGAGCACCGAGTCGCCGGCCATCTGGCGCACGCTGAGCGTGCTGCAGACCTCCGGCCCGCTGCGCCTCGGCGAGCTCGCTTCGCACAGCCGGGTCTCGCAGCCGACCATGACCAAGCTCGTCCGCACGCTGGTCGAGTCCGAGTGGGTCAAGCGCATCGCCGACACCGACGACGCCCGCGCGTGGCAGATCGCCCTCACGACGAAGGGCGCGGACGCGCTCCAGTCGTGGCGCGACGAGCTCTCCGCCGCCCTCGTCCCGATGTTCGCCGACCTCAGCGAGGACGAGCTCGCGGCCATGCGCTGCACGGTCGAGGTCATCGCCTCCCGCGTCGACCTCTCGACGGCGACCTCCGCCGCCCTCGCCGGCGCGCGCTGAGCGCGCCCCCGTTCACACCCCTCCCGCACCACCGAATCACCAGGAGCCGTCCACCCTCGATGTCCCACGACAAACCAGACAACATCCTCAAGCAGCCCACCGCCGTGTGGGCCGTCGCCTTCGCCTCCGTCATCGCCTTCATGGGCATCGGACTGGTCGACCCGATCCTCCCGGCCATCGCCAAGAGCCTCGAGGCGACCCCGACCGAGACCGAGATGCTCTTCACGAGCTACCTGCTCATCACGGGCCTGGCGATGTTCTTCACCAGCTGGATCTCGAGCCGCATCGGCGCGAAGCGCACCCTGCTGATCGGTCTGGCGCTCATCGTCGTGTTCGCGCTCGCCGCGGGCCTGTCGCAGAACGTGGAGTCGATCATCGGCTTCCGCGCCGGCTGGGGCCTGGGCAACGCCCTCTTCATCTCCACGGCGCTCGCGACCATCGTCGGCGCCGCCTCGGGCGGGACCTCGGCCGCGATCATCCTCTACGAGGCGGCACTGGGCCTCGGCATCGCCATCGGCCCGCTCCTCGGCGGCCTGCTCGGCAGCTGGAGCTGGCGCGGACCGTTCTTCGGCACCGCCACCCTCATGGCGCTCGGCTTCATCGCGATCGTGATCATGCTGAAGAAGAACCCCGAGAAGCCCGTCCCGACGAAGCTCTCGGCTCCGTTCCGCGCCCTCGCGAAGCCCGCGCTCGGCTTCCTCGCCGCGGCCGCCCTGTTCTACAACATCGGCTTCTTCGTGCTGCTCGCCTACACGCCGTTCGCCCTCGTGCCGCTGGGCGTCGAGGACGCGATCACCCTCGGCCTGATCTTCTTCGGCTGGGGCCTCTCGCTCGCCGTCACGTCGGTCTGGGTCGCCCCGCTGCTGACCTCCCGCCTCCCGCGCACCCGCGTGCTGTGGATCGTGATGCCGCTGCTCGCGCTCGACCTCGCGGCCGCCGGACTGTTCATCTCGTCCCTCGCCGCCCTCATCGTCTGCGTCATCGTCGGCGGCCTGCTCCTCGGCGTCCTGAACACCGTGCTGACCGAGTGCGTGATGGAGGCGACCGACCTGCCCCGCTCGGTCGCGTCGAGCGCCTACTCCGGCGTCCGGTTCCTCGGCGGCGCCATCGCCCCGCCGGCGGCCACGCTCCTGGCCGACACCATCAGCCCGGCCACACCGTTCTTCGCCGGCGCCGTCTCGGTGCTGATCGCCGTCGCCCTCGTGATGATCGGCCACAAGCACCTGCGCCGGGTCGACGCCCCGCAGGAGTCGACGCAGCAGGAGGCCGAGGTGCTGTCGCTCGCCGACGCCGACTGACCGCGCCCGCGGCGCACGCCGTGGAATTCGAAGGGCCGCCCTGTCCTAGTCAGGGCGGCCCTTCTCGCGTCGAGGCCTAGGAGAGCCAGGAGCGAACAGCCGCTGCGCACTCGATCGTGCCTACCCGAAAGGCGCGATCCGCAGCAGCGGCGCAGAAACATTCTTTCAGATGGACGGGGCTGCTCGGTACACGCCGCGCGGAGGGGCCGTCGAGGACCGCACGACGAGCGAGACGGGGGAGCGCACCGACCCGCGGCGCGGCTCGCCGCCGCCGAGTTCGTCGAGCAGGATGCGCGCGGCGACGGCGCCCTGCTCGAACGGGCTCTGCGCCATCGTGGTCAGCCCGAACGACTCGGAGAAGTCATGGTCGTCGATGCCGATGACGGACAGATCGCCCGGCACGCTGAGCCCGTGATCGCCCGCGGCGAGGATCGCCCCGAACGCCATCTCGTCCGACCCGGCGAACACCGCGGTGGGCCGTGGACCGGGACGGTCGAGCAGCCGGTTCATGGCCGCCCGCGCGGCCGGGAGCGCGAAACCGCCCGGCACGGTCCACTCGGGCCGCACCGGCAGCCCCGCCGCCCGCATCGCGATGGTGAAGCCGCGCAGCCGCCCGGCCGGCACCTGGCTGTTGAGCCCCTCCTCGTCCTCGCCGCCGAGATGCGCGATCTCGGTGTGGCCGAGGCTCAGGAGGTGCTCGGTCGCACGGCGCGCGGTGCTGCGCTCGTCGATGCCGACGCTCCGCAGACCCTTCACCGGGCCGCCCACCACGATCGTCGGGTGGCCGAGGGAGGCCAGCTGCTCGCGCTCCTCCACGGTGAAGTCGAGGCAGAGCGCGAGCAGGGCGTCGGTGCGCTTGCGCAGGATGCTGCGGTGGAACACCCGTTCCCGGTCGCCGCGGTGGCCGCCGAGGTTGAACAGGATCATGTCGTAGCTGGCGGCGCGCAGCTCGGCGTCGACGCCCTCCATCACCTGCGTGTAGAACCAGCGGCTCACCGACGGGACCACCACCCCGAGCGCGAGCGTGCGGCCGCTCGCGAGACCGGAGGCGCTGGAGGACGCGACGTAGCCGAGCTCGTCAGCCGCCCTCCGCACCGCCGCGCGCGTCGTGTCGGAGACGTTCGGGAGGCCGCGGAGCGCCCGCGAGACGGTCGCTGTCGAGACGCCGGTCGCGCGCGCGACCTCCTCGATCCCGGGCATCCGCATGGTCGGTCGCTCAGAGCTGCTCGGGCGCGGCGTGCTCCTGCTGCGCTCGGAGGCGCGCCGCCAGGATGCGGCGGCGCGCCTGCCAGAGCGCGATCAAGAGCAGCACCAGGACCAGGGTGATCAGTGCCCAGACGAGCGCCGGCTGGCCGGTCAGCTCGCAGACGAGCGTGATGACGAAGAACGCGACCGCGAAGAAGCCGACGAAGCCGATCCCGACGTCGACGGCTTCTCTCGGATCGCTCCAGCGCATCTGCTCAGCCCTTCACTCCGCCGGCGGTGAGCCCCGCGACGATCCGGCGCTGGAAGATCAGCACCAGGATGATGAGGGGGACGGTCACGATCGTACCGGCTGCCATCACGGCGGTGTACGGCTCCTGGTGCGGCTGGCTGCCGGTGAAGGAGGCGATGGCCACCGTGACCGGCTGGGTCGCGTCGCTCGACAGCTGGCTGGAGATCAGGAACTCGTTCCACGACGAGATGAACGCCAGGATCGCTGTCGTGAAGACGGCCGGGGCCGCCAGCGGCAGGATGATCTTGCGGAACGCCTGCGCCTGGGTGCAGCCGTCGATCCGCGCCGCCTCCTCGAGGTCCCACGGCATCTCCCGGAAGAACGAGGAGAGCGTGTAGACCGTCAGCGGCAGCGCGAACGAGATCTGCGGGATGATCAGCGCCTGATAGGTGCCCATCCAGCCGATGCTCGTGAACAGCTGGAACAGCGGCGTGATGAGCGCGACGCCCGGGAACATCGAGGCGGCCAGGATGATGCCGAGCACGATGCCCTTGAACCGGAAATCGAGCCGCGCCAGGGCGTAGGAGGCGAAGATGCCGAACACCAGCGAGACGACCGTGACGCACACGCCGATGATCAGCGAGTTCAGCAGCGCCTGACCGAGGTGGTTGCCGAGGTTGGTCGAGAACGCGGTCGCGTAGTTGTCCCACGTGAAGTGCGTGAACCACGGCGTCGTGTCGAAGGTGTAGCCGACATCCCGGAACGAGGTGACGACCATCCAGTAGAAGGGCAGCAAGCACCACAGGACGATGACGACGGCCTGCACGCCCGTGCGGACGCCCGCGTTGCGGCGGCGGGAGGCGCCCTTCCTCTTCGTCTGGGTGCGGGGGAGGGCGTTCGCCTCGGCGGTGGCGGCGGCGGGGCCGGCGACTGCGGTCATTGCTTCGCACCCTTCTGCTGGGCTTCCTGCGTTCTCACGACGTTCGTCCCGAGTATTCGGACGAAGATGAACGCGACCAGGAAGATGATGATGAACGTGATGGTGGAGAGGGCGGCCGCGCTGTTGAAGCCCTGCCTGATCTGGTCGATGACCAGGATCGACAAGGTCGTGGTGGCATGGCCCGTACCTCCTCCACCGCCGGTGAGGATGGCCGGCAGGTCGTAGATGCGGAGGGCGTCGAGGACGCGGAACAGGATGGCGACCATGAGCGCCGGCTTGAGCAGCGGCATCGTGACCCGCCAGAACCGCTGCAGGGTGGACGCGCCGTCCATCTTGGCGGCCTCGTAGACGTCTTCGGGGATCAGCTGCAGACCCGCCAGGATCAGCAGGGCCATGAACGGCGTGGTCTTCCAGGTGTCGGCGATGATCACCGCGAACCGGGAGGCCCATTCGTCGCTGGTCCAGAGGATGTGCGCCCCGAGGATCGCGTTGGCGATGCCGGCGACCGAGAAGATGAAGAACCACAGCTTCGCGGTGACGGCGGTCGGGATGGCCCACGGCACCAGGATCGCGGCGCGGACGAAGCCGCGGCCGCGGAACGCGCGGTTCATGATGAGGGCGAACCAGAGGCCGAGGACGGTCTCGAGGATGACGGTCGTCACGGTGAAGAAGAAGGTGACGAACACGGCGTTCCAGAAGGTGGAGCCCAGGTTGCCGGGCGGGCACGCGATGGTGTTGCCGTCCGTCCCCATGCACTGCTGGAACAGCCAGTGCGCGTAGTTCTGGAATCCGGCGAAGCCGCCCTGGACGAACAGGCCGGTGGCCGGGTCGAGGCCGGCATCCTTCTGGAAGGACATGACGATGGCGGTCACGACCGGGTAGCCGATGACGACGGCCAGGAGGATGAGTGTCGGGATGATCAGGTAGAGGGCCCAGCGGCTCTGCTGGCGCCTGTTCTTCTTGATACCGGCCCGGACCGGTGGTTTGCCGCTCTGATTGGTGGATGAGGGGGCGACGACGTTCGACGCTGACATGTGTGCCTCCGGTGACGTGGCAGAAGAGAGGGGGACCGGGCGGCGGGAAGGATCCCGCCGCCCGGTGACCGGTGGACCGGCCGGGTCAGCCCTGGCTGGCCGTCTGGATCGCCGACGCCATGTCCTTCAGCGCCTGGTCGACCGTCTTGTCGCCCTTGAGGGCGGCGTAGGAGTTGTCCTGAACGGCCTTGGTGATGGCCGGGTAGAACGGCGAGACGGGACGCGGCACCGCGTTCTCGATCGACGTCTTCAGGGTGGACAGGTACGGCAGCTGGGTGTTCAGGTCAGCGTCGTCGTACAGCGACGACAGGACCGGGGCCAGCGATCCCTGCGTGACGAAGAACTTCTGCGTCTCTTCGCTCTGCAGGAACTTGAGGAACTCGAACGCGGTCGCCTTGTGCTTGGAGTACACGCTGATGGCCGCGTTGTGACCGCCCAGGCTGGAGACGCCCGGCTTGTCGGCCGAGACGCCCGGCAGCGGAGCGACGCCGAAGGTGTCCTTCACCGTCGAGGAGCCGTCGGTCTTGGCCAGGTTGTAGACGTACGGCCAGTTGCGCAGGAACAGCAGCTTGCCGGCCTCGAACGCCTGCCGGCCCTGCTCCTCCTGGTAGGTGATGGCCTCGGCCGGGATCTGGCCGTTCTTGAAGCCGTCGACCAGGCGGGACAGACCCGCGTTGGCCTCCTTGCTGTCGACCGTCACCGTCTTGCCGTCGTCGCCGACGATGGTGCCGCCGTTGGTGTTGATGGCCTCGGCCACGTTCACCGTCAGGCCCTCGTACTGGGCGAACTGACCGGCGTAGCAGCCGATCCCGTTGGCCTTGGCGATGTCGCAGTCCTTGAGCATGTCGTCCCAGGTCTTCGGCGGCGTGGGCACGAGGTCCTTGCGGTAGTACAGGATGCCGCCGTCGGAGGTCTGCGGCGCCGCGTACTGCGTGCCGTTGTAGGTGCCCGACTTGACCGTCGGGGCGAGGAGGGACGAGTTGTCCATCTTGAAGTCGCCGGTCAGCGGCTGCAGCCAGCCCTTCGCCGCGAACTCACCCGTCCACACCACGTCGACATCGACGACGTCGTAGTTGGAGTCCTTCGCCTGGAAGTGCTGCACGAGGTCGTCGTGCTGCTGGTCCGCCTGGTCGGTCTGCTCCTTGAAGGTGACCTTCTCGTCGGGGTGGGCGGAGTTCCACTTCTCGATCAGGGGGCGGACGACGTTCGAGTTGTCCTTGCCCTGCACGTAGGTGATGGGGCCTTTGCCCGTGAGGTTCTGGCTGGCGTCGCCGCTGCTGCTTCCTCCCGATCCCCCACCCGTGCAACCGGCAAGCGCGAGGCCGACCAGGGCGACTCCCGCGACCACGGAGAGACGTGCTGCTTTCATTTCACTCCTCATTGAGCTCTTGGTGCGGGCGCGGGTGCGCCCGCCGTCACCGTACCCCCGGTCCGCGCGTCGATGCAAGCGTTTACGTCAAGCGCTTGCATCACGGTTCCGTCACGGGGTTCCACCCTCGGGTGGGGGACGGGGATGCGTGGGACCGGTCATACGCGCCGCGGACGGGCGCGTCGCACGGCGGAGTTAGGCTGAGGCCGTGAGCGGGATGCGCGGGATGGGCATGGGCGGCGGAGGCGGCGGCGGGATGCGGTCGCGCGTGAGCGGCGGCGACGCCGAGGCGCAGAAGGCGCTCAACGCGACGGCGCCGAAGATCCCGCACCTGTTCCGCCGGATCGTCTCGCTGTTCGCCGCGCACCGCACCGCCATCATCGTCACGATGGTGCTCGTGCTGGTCGGCGCGGCCCTGTCGGTCATCCCGCCCCTCCTGACCCAGCGGGCCTTCGACGACGGCCTCTTCCCCAAGGGCGGCCCCGACATGCCCGTGCTGATCGAGATCGTGGTCGCGATGATCGTGGTCTTCGTCGGCTCCGCGCTGCTCGGCGTCTGGCAGACCTACCTCACGGCCTCCGTCGGCAACAAGGTGATGGGGGCGCTGCGCGTGCGCCTCTTCTCGCACCTGCAGTCGATGGAGCTGAGCTTCTTCACGAAGACCAAGACCGGCATCATCCAGTCCCGGCTGCAGAACGACGTCGGCGGGGTGGCGAGCGTGCTCACCAACACGATGTCGAGCATCCTGGGCAACACCGTGACCGTGATCGCGGCGCTGGTCGCGATGCTGCTGCTCAACTGGCAACTGACGATCGTCGCGGTGGTCCTGATGCCGATCCTCGTGATCGCGCAGCGGCGGGTGGGCCAGGTGCGTGCGCGGATCGCGACGCGCACGCAGGAGTCGCTGTCGGACATGACCGCGATCACGCAGGAGACCCTGAGCGTCTCGGGCATCCTGCTCTCGAAGAGCTTCAACCGGCAGGGCGCCGAGGTGCAGCGCTACTCCGACGAGAACGAGAACCAGATCCGCCTGCAGGTGTCGCAGGCGATGAGCGGCCAGTGGTTCTTCGCGATGGTGAACATCTTCCTGTCGTCCATCCCGGCGATCGTCTACGTGGTCTCGGGCTGGCTCATCCTGGGCGGCGCGACGGACATCACGGCCGGAACGATCGTCGCGTTCACGACCGTGCAGGCGCGCCTCCTCTTCCCGCTGCTCGCGCTGATGCGGGTCGCGCTCGACCTGCAGACCTCGGGTGCGCTGTTCGCGCGCATCTTCGAGTACCTCGACCTGAAGCCCGCCATCGCCGACCGCCCCGACGCCGTGCCGGTCGACCCCGAGCGCGACCTCGGCCGCATCGAGTTCGACCACGTCGTCTTCCGCTACCCGGACGCGCGCGAGGGCGAGCGCAACACGCTCGACGACGTGTCGTTCACGATCCGAGCGGGCGAGTTCGCCGCCTTCGTCGGGCCGAGCGGTGCGGGGAAGACCACCGTCTCGTACCTCATTCCGCGGTTCTACGACGCGACGAGCGGGCGCATCCTGTTCGGCGGGTCGGACATCCGCGGGCTGCAGCAGGAGTCGCTCGTCTCGCACATCGGCGTGGTCAGCCAGGAGACGTATCTGTTCCACGCGACCATCGCCGAGAACCTCCGGTACGCCCGGCCGGACGCGACGCAGGAGGAGCTGGAGGCGGCCGCCCGGCAGGCGAACATCCACGAGACGATCGTGAGCTTCCCCGACGGGTACGCGACGATCGTGGGGGAGCGCGGCTACCGGCTCTCCGGCGGCGAGAAGCAGCGCATCGCCATCGCGCGCGTGCTGCTCAAAGACCCCGAGGTGCTCATCCTCGACGAGGCGACCAGCGCCCTCGACACCATCTCCGAACGCGTGGTGCAGCAGGCGCTGGACACGGCCTCCCGCGGCCGCACCACGATCGCCATCGCCCACCGCCTCTCCACCATCGTCGCGGCCGACGTGATCTTCGTCGTCGACCACGGGCAGATCGTCGAGCGCGGCACGCACCGGGAACTGCTCGAGGCCGGCGGCGTCTACACGAAGCTCTACCGCGAGCAGATCGAAGGGTCCCTCAGCCCGGAGGCGTGAGGCGGCGGGGCGGGGATGCGTCCGCCGCACTCCGTAACTCCGGAAATCTCGGCGACGCGCCGCTCAGTTCGCCGTAATTCCGGTGGATGGGTGGCCGGGTGGCGGGATCGCCGGAGTTACGGTGTGCGGCCGGGAGCGTCGGAAGTTCCGGTTTTCCGGCCGGGACTAGATGTGCTGGCGGGGCGGGCATAGCGTGCGAGCACAGTTGTATGCCGAGTTCTGCGCGACAAAAGGGGACCGCGTGACCGCCGACACGCTCGAGACCGCATCTGTTCCGCCCGAGGCGACGCCGCCCGGTTCCGCACCGCCGACGTCCGCCCCGCCACCCGCTACGCCGCGGCGCCGGCGCCGAGGCGGGCTCAGCATCCAGTCGAAGCTCCTGCTGATGCTGCTCGGGGTGAGCATCTTCTCGGTGCTGGTCACGGGCGTCATCGGCTACGTGAACGCCACCGACTCGCTCAAGGAGGCGGCTCTCAAGCAGCTGACGAGCGTGCGGGAGACGCGGGCGGCGGAGATCGAGCGCGTGTTCGCCAACGTGCGTTCGGCGGTGGTGCTCGGCTCCAGCAACCAGAGCGCGATCGACGCGTCGGCCGCGTTCAACGACGCGTTCGCGCAGCTCGGGACGGCGATGCTGCCGCCCGCACGGTCGCAGGCGCTCGACGCCTTCTACGCGGACACGTTCGTGCCGGCGCTCGACAAGCGCAGCGAGAACACGTACTCCGCCGACGGATTCACGCCCGAAGGCGCAGGCGCCTACCTGCAGTCGTATTACACGGCGCCGTACAAGCTCGACTACGACAAGGCCATCGCCCAGACGGACGCGGGGGACGGGAGCGCCTGGTCGGCCGCGAACGCGCAGTACAACCACTACTTCAGCGATCTGGTCACCAACCTCAACTTCGACGATGCCCTGCTGCTGAACACGCAGGGCGACGTCGTCTACTCGGCGTATAAGGGCACCGACCTGGGCACCAACGTCCTCACCGGTCCCTACAAGAACTCGCTGCTGTCGACGGCCTACCAGCAGGTGCTCACCACCAACACGCTCGACGCGACCGTGACGACGGACTTCGAGCGGTACCTCCCGTCGCTCGGCGTTCCGACGATCTGGGTCGTCTCGCCGGTCGGTCAGGACGGCACGCTCACGGGCGTGCTCGCCTTCCAGATCAACATCGACACCATCAACAACGTGATGACGGGCAACGAGGGCTGGGCGAAGCAGGGGCTCGGCTCGACCGGCGAGGTCTACATCGCCGGGCCGGACAAGACGATGCGATCGGCGTCGCGGCTCCTCATCCAGGACCCGAAGTCGTACGCGCAGCAGGCGATCGCGGCCGGAACGCCGCCCGCGGTCGCGAAGCGGATCGTCGACGTCAAGGGCACGGTGCTCCTGCAGCCGGTGAACACGATCGCGGTGAACAACGCCCTGAAGGGGAAGACGGGGACCTCCATCGGGGCGAGCTATGTCGGCAAGGAGAACCTCGCCGCCTACGCGCCCCTCGACATCCAGGGCCTCAACTGGGTGATCGTCGCCCGCGAGGACACGTCGGAGGCGTTCGCCCCGGCGGCCGACTTCACCCGCAACCTCGTACTCTCGACCGCGGCCCTCGTGCTCGTGGTCTGCCTGCTGTCTCTGCTGCTCGCGCAGGTGTTCCTGCGACCGCTCCGCCGCCTCCTCGACGCGGTGAAACGGGTGGCGGCGGGGGAGGTCGGCGTGCAGGTCGACACGAAGTCGCGCGACGAGATCGCGGACCTCGGCACGGCGTTCAATGACATGTCGCGCAGCCTCCAGGTGAAGGCGGACCTGCTCGAGGCGGAGCAGGAGGAGCACGAGCGGCTCCTGCTCACCCTGATGCCCGAGGGCGTCGCCAAGCGGTACCGGCAGGGCGACGAGACGATCGCGGAGGATCACCAGGACGTCACGGTGCTCTTCGCCGACATCGCCGGCTTCGACGACTACGCCCGCGGCAAGGACTCGGCGGAGTCGCTCGCGCTGCTCAACAGCATCGTCCGCAGCTTCGACGAGGCGGCCGAGAAGCACGGGGTCGAGCGGGTGCGGACGACGCGGCAGGAGGGGTACCTGGCCTCGTGTGGACTCACCGTCCCTCGGGTCGACAACGCCAGGCGGATGGTGGAGTTCGCGATCGCGATGCAGGGCATCCTCGACCGCTACGGCGCCCAGAACGGCATCGAGCTCAAGTTGCGCGCCGGCATCGACAGCGGCACGGTGACGAGCGGCCTCGTCGGCCGGACCAGCGTCGTCTACGACATGTGGGGCGACGCCGTGAACCTCGCGCACCGGGTGCAGGACGTCTCCAGCCGCCCGGGCATCTACCTGACGCAACGGGTCGTCGACTCCCTCCCGGATTCCGTCGGCTACTCCGATTCGGGAGTGCTGGAGACGCAGACCGGTCGCGTGCGGGTCTGGCGCATCGATGCGGAGGCGGCGCGTGTCTGACATCACCGGCCAGCCGTGGTTCTGGCCCGCGCTGATCATCGTGATCGGACTGCCGGTCGTGCTGCTCGTGCTGACCGAGCTGATCGCGTGGATGACGCGGCGCGGCAACCCGGCGGCGAAGATCGTGCGTCTGGTGCGCAACTACGTGCTCCCGCTGGGGGCGCTGCTGATCCTGCTGAGCCAAGTGGACCTCGGCTCGCGCGACGTGACGTCGACGAAGGTGGTCGCGACGGTCTTCGGCTTCCTGCTCATCCTCGTGCTGCTCAACGGGCTGAACGTGGCCCTGTTCGCGACGGCCGACCGCGGCTCGTGGCGGGCGCGCATCCCGTCGATCTTCGTCGACATCGTGCGGCTGCTGCTCATCGTGATCTGCCTGGCCGTGCTCTTCGCCTGGGTCTGGGGCGCAGACGTCGGCGGCCTGTTCACGGCGCTCGGGGTGAGCTCGATCGTCATCGGCCTCGCACTGCAGAACGCGGTCGGCCCCATCGTCTCCGGTTTGTTCCTGCTCTTCGAACAGCCCTTCCGGCTCGGCGACTGGCTCGACACCGGAAGCGTGCGCGGCCGGGTGATCGAGGTGAACTGGCGAGCGGTCCACATCGACACCGGTAACGGCATCCAGATCGTGCCGAACGGCTCCCTCGCCGACGCGTCGTTCACGAACCTGTCGAAGGCGCCCGGCCCCTTCCTGCTGTCGTCCACCCTGACCTTCACGACGGACGACGCCCCGCAGGACGTGGTGCGGCTGCTGCGGACGGTGGCGGCTGAGCTGCCGATGCTGGCCCGGGAGGCGTCGCCCGCCGCGTACCCGGTGGGCGGCGGGAAGTACCAGATCGATATCCCGGTCGACAGTCCGTCGCAGGGTGACCAGACCCTGGCGCTGTTCCTCACGTGGCTCTGGTACGCGGCGCGCCGGGCCGAGCTGCACCTCGACGGCGACCTCACCGACGACTACCGCACGCCGGAACGCCTGCGCGAGCTGCTGGCACGGGTGGCGGCCACCCTGCACATCGCCGAGGACGAGGTCGAGGAGTTCGCGTCGCGCGCGACACTCGAGCGCTACGGGGCGGGGGAGACCATCCAGCGCGCCGGCGGCATCCCGGACTCCACCGGCGTGATCGCGGTGGGGGAGGCCCGGCTCGACGCTGTGGCGGAGGACGGCTCGCTGCTGCCGCTCGGCCAGCTCGGCGTCAACGACTACATCGGGCTGACCGCGCTGACGGGCGAGAAGCTGTTCACCTCGGTGGTGGCGCTCACCGACGTCACGCTGGTCACGGTGCCCGTGCCGGTGCTGGAGGAGCTCGTGCGACGCCGTCCACTCCTGGCGCGCGAGATCGGCCAGACGATCGACAACCGCAAGGCCATGGCCGAGCGGGCCGGTGGGGACGTCTCAGAGACACGGGGACTGCGCCGCTGACGCGTCGAGCGGGAGTCCTCGCGGCGCGCTCTCGTCAAGTGTTAGCCTAGGCTAACACTTGAGTTCGGGAGGGCGTAGATGGCGGTCACGACGACGGAGCGAGCCGCCGGCTCCCGCGCCCGGCTGCTGTTCCTCCTGGGACCGGCGTTCGTCGCCGCCATCGCCTACGTCGACCCGGGCAACGTCGCCGCCAACCTGACGGCCGGCGCCCAGTACGGCTACCTGCTCGTGTGGGTGCTCGTCGCCGCGAACGCGATCGCGGTGTTCGTGCAGTACCAGTCGGCGAAGCTCGGCATCGTCACCGGCAAGAGCCTCCCGGAACTGCTGGGCTCGCGGCTCGGCACCGGATCCCGGCGGGCGTACTGGGTGCAGGCGGAGCTCGTCGCCGCCGCGACCGACATCGCCGAGGTGATCGGCGGTGCGATCGCGCTCAACCTGCTGTTCGGCCTGCCGCTGCCGATCGGCGGTCTCATCGTCGGGATCGCGTCCATCGGCATCCTCAGCATCCAGTCGCGCCGGGGGCAGCGGCCCTTCGAGGTCGTCGTGATCACGCTGCTCGGCGTCATCGCGGTGGGATTCCTCGCCGGGATGTTCGTCAGCCCGGTCGACTGGGGTGCGGCGGCCGGGGGCCTGGTGCCGCGGTTCGACGGTGCGCCCACCGTGCTGCTCGCGGCGAGCATGCTCGGGGCGACCGTGATGCCCCACGCGATCTACCTGCACTCGGCGCTCGCCCGCGACCGTCACGGCGTCTCGGCCGACGCGGGGCGGGTGCGCACACTGCTGCGCGCGACGCGCCTGGACGTTGTGCTCGCGCTCATCCTGGCCGGCGCCGTCAACATCGCGATGCTGCTCGTGGCGGCAGCGTCGCTGCGCGGCGTCGACGGGACGGACTCCATCGAGGGCGCGCACGCCGCGATCTCCTCGGCGCTCGGACCGGTCGTCGGCGTCGTCTTCGCGATCGGCCTGCTCGCATCGGGCCTCGCCTCCACGTCGGTGGGCAGCTACGCGGGCGCCACGATCATGGGCGGCCTGTTGAAGGTGCGCGTTCCGCTGCTGGCCCGGCGGGTCGTGACGCTCATCCCGGCCGTGGTCATCCTCGCCGCCGGCGTCGACCCGACCTGGGCGCTCGTGCTCTCGCAGGTCTTCCTGAGCCTCGGCATCCCGTTCGCGATGATCCCGCTGCTGCGGCTGACCGGGTCGAAGGAGGTCATGGGCGAGCGCGCCGACGCGGTCTGGGTGCGCGTGGCCGGGGGGATCGTGGCTGGCCTGGTCGTGGTGCTCAACCTCGCGCTCGTCGTGCTGACCGTGACCGGAGCGTGAGGCGACGGGGCGTGGCGAACGGAGGAGTCTTCGCGCGACACGCCGCGGGAGAGCGGGCAACGGAGGAGGTGCGGGACGCTCGGGCCCGGGATCTCCTCCGTTCGCTGCGCCCGTGGCGATGCAGCCAGGGGAGGAGATCGGGGGTGGACTGGGGCTGATGTCCTCCCTGAGCTGCGCCGGGACGACGGGTCGCGACGGATGTCCTCCGTTACCTGCGCCGCCGTGGCCGATCCGGGCCGGTATGTCCTCCGGGAGCGGCGCCGCGGCAGCGCGCGGGAGAGCGGGTCAGGCGGTGACGACCCAGACGGCCGCGGCGGCGGTCGCGCCCAGCACGATCGTGGCGTCGGCGGTGCGCACGGTGACGTCGCCCGCGAACTCGCGGTGCTCGTCCACCGTCAGCGCGGTGTCGAGGCCGATGCGGAGCTCGCCGAGGTAGCGCAGGATGGCCGGGTCGGCGTCCGAGATGCGCGCCACCACGACCTCCACGCCGGTCTGCGCAGACAGCAGCGGGACGGCGTCGGGCCTCCGGGGCTGGCCGTCCGCGGTGGGGATGGGGTCGCCGTGCGGGTCGCGGGCCGGGAAGCCGAGGCGGCGGTCGATGCGCTCGACGAGGTCGTCCGAGACGGCGTGCTCCAGGACCTCGGCTTCGTCGTGCACCTCGTCCCAGCCGTAGCCGAGCTCCTCCACCAGGAAGGTCTCGATGAGGCGGTGACGGCGCACCATCGCGACCGCGTGCCGCCGGCCCTCCTCGGTCAGCTCGATGCCGCCGTAGGGCTCGTGGGCCAGGAGGCCCTGCTCGGTCAGGCGGCGGATGCCGTCGGAGACCGTCGCCGCGCGCACGCCCATCCGCTCGGAGAGCTGCTTCACGGTGACGGGATCGCCCTCCCATTCGGTGGCGGACCAGATGAACTTCAGGTAGTCCTGCGCCACGGGCGAGAGGTCGGACACGGGCATGCACGAAAGTCTACGGGCTGTAACAGGATCGATCCGCGGTGCCCGCGCTGTTACCGTTGGAGCCGTGAAGTACGCAGAGACCATCACAGACCTGGTCGGCGACACCCCGCTCGTGAAGCTCAACCGGCTGACCGAGGGGATCGCGGCGACGGTGCTCGTCAAGCTCGAGTACCTGAACCCCGGAGGATCCTCCAAGGACCGCATCGCGAGCCGCATCATCGACGCTGCGGAGCGGGACGGCCACTTGAAGCCCGGTGGCACCATCGTGGAGCCGACGAGCGGCAACACCGGCGTGGGGCTGGCGCTCATCGCCCAGCAGCGCGGCTACCGGTGCGTGTTCGTGCTGCCCGACAAGGTGGGCGAGGACAAGCGCAACGTCCTGACCGCCTACGGGGCGGAGATCGTGGTGACGCCGACGTCGGTGCCGCCCGAGCATCCCGACTCCTACTACTCCGTCTCGGACCGCCTGACGGCCGAGATCCCGGGGGCCTTCAAACCCAACCAGTACGCGAACCCCAACGGACCGCGCAGCCACTACGAGACCACCGGTCCCGAGATCTGGCGCGACACCGACGGCCGGGTGACGCACTTCGTCGCGGGCGTCGGGACGGGTGGCACCATCTCCGGCACCGGCCGCTACCTCAAGGAGGTGTCGGAGGGCGCGGTGCGCATCATCGGCGCCGACCCCGAGGGCTCCGTCTACTCAGGCGGCACCGGGCGACCCTACCTGGTCGAGGGCGTCGGCGAGGATTTCTGGCCGACCGCCTACGACCCCACCGTGGTGGACGAGGTCATCCCGGTGACCGACGCCGAGTCGTTCCACATGACCCGGCGCCTGGCGCGCGAGGAGGGCATCCTCGTCGGCGGCTCCAGCGGCATGGCCGTGGTCGCCGCCCTGCGCGCGGCGAAGAGCCTCACGGCCGACGACATCGTGGTGGTCATCCTGCCCGACGGCGGACGCGGCTACCTGGCCAAGATCTTCAACGACAAGTGGATGCAGTCCTACGGCTTCAGCGAGGTGCCGGACGAGTCGACGGTCCAGGACGTCATCAAGACCAAGCGGGGCGACCTCCCGGACCTGGTGCACACGCACCCGGCCGAGACGGTGCGCGACGCCATCCAGATCATGAACAAGTACGGCGTCTCGCAGCTGCCGGTGCTGACCGCCGAGCCGCCCGTCGTGATGGGCGAGGTCGCCGGCGCGCTCGACGAGACGTCGCTGGTCGACGCCGTGTTCAGCGGACGGGCCGCCATGAGCGACCCGGTCGCCAAGCACATCGGCGACGCGCTGCCGCTGATCGGCGTCAACGAGCCGGTGACGGCGGCCCGCGCCGCGCTCGGCACGGCCAACGCCCTGCTCGTCACGGAGGACGGCAAGCCGCTCGCGGTGCTGACCCGGCAGGACCTGCTCAACTACCTCAGCGACTGAGCCGTGCGGGGTGCGCTCGCGCATCCCGCACCTCTGCGCCCCGCATCCCCGCGGCCTTCCCACTGAACGACACGAACGACACGAAAGACACCACCATGACCGCCGAGCACGACACGAACCAGGGCTTCGCCACCCGCGCCATCCACGTGGGCCAGGAGTTCGACCCGACGACCGGCGCGATCATCCCGCCGATCTACCAGACCTCCACCTTCGTGCAGGACGGCATCGGCGGCCTGCGCAACGGCTACGAGTACGGCCGCGGCGGCAACCCGACGCGCACGTCGCTCGAGACGCTGCTCGCCTCGCTCGAGGGCGGGGTGAGCGCCCTGTCGTTCGCCTCGGGCCTCGCCGCGGAGGACGCGCTGCTGCGCGCCGTGCTCGTGCCGGGCGACCACGTCGTGCTCGGCAACGACGTCTACGGCGGCACCCACCGGCTGATCAACCGCATCCACCGGGCCTGGGGCATCGGCAACACCACCGTCGACGTGACCGACCTCGACGCCGTGCGCGCCGCCCTCACCACCGAGCGCACCCGCGTGCTCTGGATCGAGACGCCCAGCAACCCGCTGATGAAGATCAGCGACCTGGCCGCCCTCGTCGAGCTGGGGCACGCGGCCGGCGCGCTCGTCGTCGTGGACAACACGTTCGCGTCGCCCGCCCTGCAGCAGCCGCTGTCGTTCGGGGCCGACGTGGTCGTGCACTCGACCACCAAGTACCTCGGCGGCCACTCCGACGTCATCGGCGGCGCGCTGGTGTTCGCGGACGAGGAGGTGGCGGAGAAGGTGCAGTTCATCCAGTTCGCGGCCGGCGCGGTGTCGGCCCCGATGGATGCGTGGCTCACGATCCGCGGCATCAAGACGCTGGCGGTGCGCATGGACCGCCACACGGCCAACGCGCAGGCGATCGCCGAGGCGCTCGTCGGGCACGCCGGCGTCGACGCCGTCTACTACCCCGGCCTCCCGAGCCACCCCGGGCACGACCTCGCCGCCCGCCAGATGAGCGGCTTCGGCGGCATGATCTCGGTCGCGCTCAGCGGTGGGGCCGCGGCGGCCCGCACGTTCGCCGAGTCGACGACGGTCTTCCAGCTCGCCGAATCGCTCGGGGGCGTGGAGTCGCTCATCGGCTACCCGTCGGAGATGACGCACGCGTCGGTGCGCGGCACCGAGCTCGAGGTGCCGGACAACATCGTGCGCCTCTCCGTCGGCATCGAGGACGTCGCCGACCTGCTCGCGGACATCGATCAGGCCCTGGCCCGCTGACCCTGCGCGTCACTTCTCGCCGCCTTGGCGTCCAGCTCGGCGAGGGTTGTGGGAGGTGCGGAGTAGGGTCGCCGCATGGACCAGCGACTCAGTCTCGTGACCCTCGGCGTCGACGACCTCGCGCGGGCGCGCGCCTTCTACGAGGACGGCCTCGGCTGGCGCCCCGCCGACGCCCCCGAGGGTGTCGTCTTCTACCAGCTGCCCGGGATGGCGTTCGCGCTCTGGTCGCGGAGCGAGCTCGCGGCCGACGCGCGCACCCCCGTCGACGGCTCGTTCAGCGGTATCGCCCTCGCCTGCAACCAGCGCACCGAGGACGACGTGGACCGGGTGCTCGCCCAGGCGGAGGCGGCCGGGGCGCGCATCCTGAAGCCGGCGGTCCGCGCGGAGTGGGGCGGCTACTCCGGCTATTTCGCCGATCCGGACGGCCACGTGTGGGAGATCGCGTACAACCCCGGCTGGGCGCTCGCCGAGGACGGCACCGTCACGGTCTAAGCGCTCGACATCGCGGCGCGGACCGTCACGTGGTCAGCGCCGACGCCTCCCGCGCCACGTCGAGCCGTGCGGCCAGCGCCGTCAGCCGGGCCTTCTTCAGGTTCTCGCGGGCGATCCAGCGGGCGTCCGCGTCGGCCGCGGTGGCGAGGCGTTCGAGCAGCGGGATGCCCTCGTCGGGCGCCGCAGCCGCGACGACGCTGACCGCGTAGCCGAGCGCTTGGCGCAGGATCCGCACGTCCGGCTCGCGGCGCTGATCCGCGGGGACGGCGAGCAGCAGGTCGATGGCATCGCCGACGACCGCGCATGCCTCGGCACCGTGCGGCGCCTGCTTCAGGAGGCGGGGCTCGGCGACGGCCGCGACGGCCGCGCGAGCGAGGAGGGCGCGGGGAGCGGGCGCGTCGTCACCCCGGAGCCACAACCGCACCTCCTGGAGGCCGCCCGTCCAGTCCCGGTCCAGGATGCGCTGCATCCCGGTCGCCGCCAGCTCGCGCACCCGCCAGCGGTCGTCGCCCGCGGCCCTGGTCAGCAGCGGCACCTCGCCGAGCGCACCGGCCGCGAGGGCGGCGCAGGCGGCGACGTACTCGCGGTGCGGTTCGGGGAGGTCGGCGGCGGAGCGTGGGGGATCCGCCAGCCAGCCATCGAGGAGGGCGAGCGCGGCATCCCGGTCTGCGGCAGGCGTCGCGCCGGCGGTGTCGGCCAGCCGGGCGGCGAGCTCGAGGTCGGCGCGGGGCCCCGGGAGCCTGCTGTTCTCACCGAGCGCCCGCTCCAGGCCGGCCGGTTCTCCGGCGAGGGCGGTGGCCCAGAGGGCGGCGAGGGCGGAGGCGTCGGGAGCCGTCATGCGGCCGAGTCTAGAGGGCCGCGCGACCCGCGTCAGGAGCCGATCCGGCGGCCCCGGTCTCACGGCCGATTCATGGCGGACGGGGATTGCCGGTCCCGGCGGTCCGCGCGCATAGTTGTGGCGTGAGGACGGTCGGGGTCGAGGAGGAGCTCCTGCTCGTCGACGCGCGCGGGGTCGCGGCGCCGGTGGCCCCTCTCGCTCTGGCGGATGCCCCTCCCGAGGGCGACGGCCCGGCGGTCAGCGCCGAGATCCAGCAGGAGATGCTGGAGACCCAGACGCGGCCGCACCTGTCCATGACCACGCTGCTCGCCGACATCGTCGCGGGCCGCGAACTTGCCGATCAGCTCGCGCTGCGGCACGGTGCGCGGGCGGTGGCGCTCGCGATGTCGCCGCGTCGGCTGCGCCCGCACGCCACACCCGACCCCCGGTACGACCGGATGATGGAGCGCTACGGGCTGACGGCCCGCGGCACTCTCGTCTGCGGCTGCCACGTGCACGTCGGCATCGCCTCCCGCGAGGAGGGCGTCGCGGTGCTCGACCGCATCCGCACCTGGCTGCCGGTGCTGCTCGCGCTGACGGCGAACTCGCCGTTCGCGGGCGGCGTGGACACCGGCCACGCCAGTTACCGGTTCGTCGTCTGGCACCAGTGGCAGAGCGCCGGCCCGACGGACGTGTTCGGGTCGGTGGAGGCGTACGACCTGTTCGAGCGGATCCTCGTCGACACCGGGGTGATCCTCGACAAGGGGATGCTCTACCTGGACGCCCGGCTCTCGCACAAGCAGCCCACGATCGAGATCCGCGTCGCCGATGTGTGCCTGGATGCCCGGGACACCGTCGTGCTGGCCGCTCTCGTGCGCGCGCTCGTCGAGACCGCGGCGCAGCAGTGGCGTGCCGGGGTGCCGCCGGTCCCACTGCCGTCGGCCGCTCTACGGCTCGCCGAGTGGCAGGCGGCGCTCACGGGGACGACCGGCGGGCTCCCGCATCCCGAGTCCGGCGTCGCGGGCACCGCCGCGGACGCAGTGACCGCGTTGCTCGCCCACACCGCGCCCGAGCTGGAGCGGGCGGGCGACCTCGCGATGGTGCGGCGCGGGCTGGCGCGCATCCTGCGCACCGGGGGAGGGGCGGGCCGGCAGCGCGCGGCGTTCGCACGTCGCGGCCGGATGCGGGACGTGGTGGATGCCGCGGTGGCGGCCACGCACGAGCAGTCCGAGGACGACGACGGCGACGATGCCGACGTCGCGTGAGGGCACACCGGGGACCGGCGCGACAGTCCCTTCCGCGCGGCGGCGAAGACGCCTATTCTGCCGAACATGACGGACAACCAGCTCGCTCACCAGCATGCCGTCTACACCTACGGCTCGCTGCCGTTGACCCTGATGTACAGCCCCACCTCCACGGCGGCGTGGGAGGTGTACTACGGCGGCGACTACCTCGGGCTGGTCGAGGAGCAGCATCCCGCGGGCGAGGCGTGGCCGACCTTCGTCGCCCGCCTCCCCGGCGAGGAGGAGACCGGCGAGGGCATCCCGTCGGTCGATTGGCGCGCGGCCGTCGACGTGCTCGCCGCGCAGGCCGGCCTCTGACGCCCACGTCGCTCAGAGGCGAGCTGTCGGCTCAGAAGGCGAACTGCGCCCATTCCTCGCGCGGCAACTCGACGCGCTGCCCGCGCGACTCCACGATCCAGTCATGGGGCGTCCCGGCCAGATAGGTGCACAGCAGCGTCTCGCTGCTCCACCCGTCCGCCCGATGAACCCAGCGGACCAGATGGATGTCCTGCCCTGCCTTCGGCGCATTCCCGATCGGCGTCTCATAGGTCGTCACGCGGCACCCCTCCCCGAACGTGCAGCTTGCTTTGCTCGACCATAGCGGGGTACACGGCCGGGGGACAAGGGGTGCTGGGTGAACGTCAGTCGTACGGATCCTGGCGGTTCACGTCGACGCCGTCGAACTCCTCGTCGCGGACCGCCTCGTCATCGTCGGCGGTCTCGTCGTGCTCGGGCTCGAACACGCCGTCGGCGTCGTACGGGCCCTGCCCGCCGCCCTCGGCGATCGCATCCACGTCGATCGGCTCGCCGGACGGCGTCTCGGGGAATTGCTCCTTCGCATCGGTCATGCCTGGATCGTAGGCGCGTGCCGACCGCGCGGGAAGGGGCGGGATGCGCGGATACCAAGCGTCACGAACGATCGGGATACTCGCGTTTCAGCCGCACTTGGGGGACACTGGCGGTGGGCCGTCCGTGTGGCCCGCGCAGAAGAGAAGGCAGAAAACGATGGCAATTGGCACCGTCAAATGGTTCAACTCGGAGAAGGGGTTCGGGTTCATCGCCCCGGACGACGGTTCGCCCGACGTCTTCGCCCACTTCAGTGAGATCTCGGGGGATGGCTACCGCAACCTCACCGAGAACCAGCGCGTCGAGTACGAGGTGACGCAGGGCCCGAAGGGCCTGCAGGCGTCGAACATCCGTCCCGCCTGACGCACCTCCGCTCCACCGGCGAGACCCGCCGCCGCGCTCGCCGTCGAGCGCGGCGACGGCCGCGGGCGCGCCCTGGAACGGCGCATAGGAACCCCGCAGAGAACGCATGAACCGCGCATAGGTCCGCGAAAGGTCACGGGCATGTAACGGCGCGAGGGTTGTGCGCATGTCGTACGAACCCGCCACCCTCTCGCTCGACATCGCCGTGCCCGTGTACAACGAGCAGGCGACGCTCGAGTCGTCCATCCGCCGGCTCCACGCCTATCTGACCGACTCCGTCGAGCAGACCTGGCGGATCACCATCGCGGACAACGCCAGCACCGACGAGACCGCCGCCATCGCGGACCGCCTCGCCGGCGAGCTGAGCGGCGTCGCCGCGGTGCACCTCCCCCTGAAAGGGCGCGGTCGCGCGCTCAAGCAGGTGTGGGGCGCCTCCGAAGCCGAGGTGCTCGTCTACCTGGACGAGGACCTCTCCACCGATCTCGCCGCGCTGCCCCCGCTGGTCGCCCCGCTGCTCTCCGGGCACTCCGACCTCGCCATCGGCACGCGGCTCGGCCGCACCTCGCGGGTCACACGGGGCGGCAAGCGCGAGTTCATCTCGCGCAGCTACAACCTGCTGCTCCGGCGGACGATGTCCGTCGGGTTCAGCGACGCCCAGTGCGGGTTCAAGGCGATCAGGAAGGATGTCGCGCAGCGCCTCCTCCCGCTTGTCGAGGACGACGCCTGGTTCTTCGACACGGAGCTGCTGATCCTCGCCGAGCGGTCGGGCCTGCGCATCCACGAGATCCCGGTCGACTGGGTCGACGACCCGCAGAGCTCCGTCGACATCATGGGCACCGCCGTCGAGGACCTCAAGGGGATGGCGCGGGTCGGCACGAACATTGCCCGCGGCCGCATCCCGGTCGAGTCGATCTACGCGGAGCTGGGGAGGCGGCCGTTCGCGCCGCCGCGACCGCCGAGCTTCTTCGGGCAGGTCGTCCGCTTCGGCCTCGTCGGGGTGCTCTCGACCGTCGCGTACGCACTGCTCTACCTGCTGCTGCAGGCGGTCGTGGCTCCACAGGTCGCGAACTTCGCCGCCCTGCTCATCACCGCGGTCGCGAACACCTGGGCCAACCGACGCTTCACCTTCGGGGTGAGCGGGCCCGGGATGGTGCGCCACCAGTTCCAGGGGCTCATCGTCTTCGGGATCGCGTGGGTACTCACCAGCGGATCGCTGCTGGGCCTGCACGCGTTCGTGCCCGACGCCTCGGCCCGGCTGCAACTGGTCGTGCTCACGGTGGCGAACCTCGTCGCCACCCTCGTGCGGTTCGTGCTGCTGCGGCTCTGGGTCTTCCGCGCCTCCCGCCGCGCACCGGTCGCAGCCGCCGCACCGGCGGCCTCCCGGACACTCTCCCTCACCACCAGCGAAAGCGAGTGACACCATGACCACCACGACCACCGCCGCCACGCCCGTGGCGCCGCCCCCGACGGCGGCCCCAACGCGCGGCCGCACCCGCACCGTCCTCCGTCGTCTCGTGCGCGGCCGGGAGGACGCCGCGGCCTGGGAGCGCCCCGCGCTGCTCGGCCTCCTGGGCGTCACACTCCTGCTCTACGTGTGGGACCTCGCTGCGAGCGGCTGGGCCAACTCGTTCTACTCGGCCGCGGTGCAGGCGGGCTCCGTCAACTGGGAGGCGTTCTTCTACGGCTCCAGCGATGCGGCCAACTCCATCACGGTCGACAAGCCGCCGGCCAGCCTCTGGATCATGGCGCTCTCCGTCCGGATCTTCGGGCTGAGCTCGTGGAGCATCCTGCTCCCCGAGGCGCTGATGGGCGTCGCGACCGTCGGCCTCGTCTACGCCACGGTGCGCCGCCACTTCACCGCACGCACGGCGCTCCTGGCGGGCGGCGTGCTCGCGATCACCCCGGTCGCCGCACTGATGTTCCGGTTCAACAACCCGGACGCGCTGCTGGTGCTCCTGCTCACGCTCGCCACGTATCTGACGCTGCGGGGGATCGAGTCGGGCCGCATCCGCTGGGTGGTGTGGGCCGGTGTCGCGATCGGCTTCGGCTTCCTCACGAAGCAGCTGCAGGCGTTCCTCATCCTGCCCGTGCTCGCGGGCGTCTATCTGGCCGCGGCGCCGATCTCGTGGCGGAAGCGGTTCGGGCACCTCTTCGCCGCGCTCGGCGCCGTGGTCGTGGCCGCCGGCTGGTGGGTCGCGATCGTCGAGCTGGTCCCGGCGTCCTGGCGGCCATACATCGGCGGTTCGCAGACCAACAGCTTCCTGGAGCTGACGTTCGGCTACAACGGGCTCGGCCGGCTGACCGGTGACGAGACCGGCAGCGTCACCGGTGGCGGGGCCACGACGGGCGGCGGGATGTGGGGCGCCACCGGCATCACACGTCTCTTCGACGGCGAGATCGGCGGCCAGATCACCTGGCTGCTCCCCGCTGCGCTGGTGCTGTTCGCGCTGGCGCTGGTGCTCGGTCGCCGGATGGCGCGCACCGACGGCCGGCGTGCGACCCTGCTGCTCTTCGGCGGCTGGCTGGTCGTGACCGCGCTCGCCTTCAGCTTCATGGCCGGCATCTTCCACGCCTACTACACGGTCGCGCTCGCCCCGGCTCTGGCCGGCGTCGTCGCGATCGGCGCGGCATCGGCGTGGGGCGCACGCGACCGGCTGTGGGTGCGGATCGTCTCGGCCGTGGTGATGCTCGGCACGGGAGTCTGGGCCTGGGTGCTGCTGGACCGCGCCACGGATTGGCTGCCGTGGCTGAAGGTCCTGGTCGTGGTGCTCTCGGTTGTCGCGGCGGCGCTGCTCCTGCTGCCGCAGCGCGGCCGGGCGCTGCGCACCGCGACCATCGCCGTCACGCTCGTCGCCGGCCTGCTGGCGCCGTTCGCCTACACGATCCAGACCGTCACCACCGCGCACACCGGGTCGATCCCCACGGCCGGACCGACCGTGACCGGCTCCATGGGCGGACCGGGTGGAGGGGGAGGCCGCGGCTTCGGCGGCGGCGGACAGGGCGGCACCCCGCCCAACGGCTTCGGGGGCCAGACCCAGGGCGGGACCACCGGCGGCACCACGACCGGCGGCACCACGACTGGCGGCACTGGCGGCACCGGGACCCGGACAGCTCCGGGCGGCACGGGCGGCGGCGGTGGATCGCTCCTCTCCTCCGGCACCGTGGGCTCGGCGCTCTCGGTCCTGCTGAAGGCCGACGCCTCCTCCTACACGTGGGTGGCCGCGGCCATCGGCTCCAACTCGGCGGCCGGATACCAGCTGACGACCCAGGAGGCGGTGATGCCGATCGGCGGCTTCAACGGCTCCGACCCGTCCCCGACACTGGCGCAGTTCGAGGAGTACGTCGCGAAGGGCGAGATCCACTACTTCATCGCCGGAGGCGTCGGCCAGTCGAACGGCGGGAGCAGCGCCTCCAGCGCGATCTCCAGCTGGGTCGAGCAGAACTTCACCGCGAAGACGGTGGACGGCGTGACGGTCTACGACCTGACCGAGTAACAGAGGGGGGGAAAGTCGGGGGCCCGGGCCATCATGGAGACATGACGGACGGGCCCCCACTCACGCGCGCGCCCGAGACGGTCGACGACGGTGCGCCGCACGGGCGGATCGGGGTCGCCGGCGGCACCGCCCTCTACGTCGCCGCCGTGCTGGGCACCGGCATCCTCGTGCTCCCGGCGCTCGCCGCGTCCGCCGCCGGGCCGGGCTCGATCCTCGCGGTCGCCGCTCTCGCCCTCGTCTCGGTGCCGCTCGCGGCGACCTTCGCGGCGCTCGCACGGCGGCATCCCGATGCGGGCGGGGTCGCGACCTTCGCCCGTCGCGCGTTCGGGCCCACGGCGGCCCGGATCGTCTCGTACTGGTTCTTCTTCGGCACCCCCATCGGTGCGCCGATCGCGGCCCTCATGACCGCGCGCTACGTCGTCGCCGTGATCGGCGGCGACGCGGTGAGCACGACGGTCATCGCCGTCGCGCTGATGGTCGTGCCGGTGGCGGTCACGGCGTTCGGCGTGCGCTTCGCCGCCTCGGTGCAGCTGGTGCTGTCGGGCGCGCTGGTCGCCGTGCTCGTCTTCGTGCTCGCGGTGGCGGTCCCGCACGGCGACACCGCCCACCTGCAGCCGCTGCTGCCGCACGGCTGGGCCGGGGTCGGTCTCGCGATGAGCCTGTACATCTGGGCCTTCGCCGGGTGGGAGGCCGTGGCCGGCATCGGCGGCGAGTTCCGTGATCCGCGCCGCGACATCCCGCGCGCGACCGCGCTGGCGCTCGTGATCGTGTCGGTCGCCTACTTGGCGATCCAGACGGTGACGGTGCTCGTCCTGGGCGATGCGGCCTCGGCCAGCGAGGTGCCGCTGCTCGATCTCGTGACGGCCTCGACCGGGGGCGGCGGCGGGATCGTCGTGGCCGTGATCGCGGCGATCGTCGTCACGGGCGTCTTCAACGCCTACCTCGCCGCCTTCTCCAAGCTGGGCGCCGCGATGGGCCGCGACGGCGACCTCCCGCGCTGGTTCGGCCGCGGCGCCGAGAACGGCGCGATCGCGCGACGCGGGCTCCTGCTCTCCGCCGTGGTGATGGCCGCGTACTCCGTCGTCGTGCTGGCCAGCGGCGACCTCCAGCCGTTCATCCTCGTGCACACGAGCATCGCCGCGGCCGTCTACGGGCTCGGCGTCGCCGCCGCGGTGGTGCTGCTGCCGCGCTGGTCCGTGGGGTGGTGGATGGCCGTGCTGTCCTGCCTGTTCGCCGCCGGCCTCCTGGTGCTGGCCGGTTGGCACCTCGTCTTCCCGGCCGGGGTCGCGGTCGTCGCCGTGCTGGTCGGCGTCGTGACGCAGCGCTCCCGGCGCGCGGCCGTCGCCCGCACCGGCGCGTGACGGGAGGGCCCGGCGGCTGAGCCGGGATCGCGCATAATGAGGGGAACCCGCGCCCGATGGGCGGCGCGCAGCCGAAGGGGGACGCCGTGACGGCAGACGAGCACGCCGAACCGCCGCAGGCGTCCGCCCCGGGCTCCCCGGGCGCCCCGGCCGCTCGCCCGTATCCGCCGCGCGCGTCGAGCATGCGCGACGTCGCGGCTCTCGCCGGGGTCTCTCACCAGACGGTCTCACGCGTCATCAACGGGCACGCGAGCATCCGCGACGAGACGCGCGAGCGGGTGCAGCGCGCGATGGAGGAGCTCAACTACCGGCCCAACCGCGCGGCCCGCGCGCTCGTCACCGCCCGGTCGCGCACCATCGGCGTGCTGTCGACGTCGGCCGCGGCCCTGTACGGGCCGGTGTCGAGCATCAACGCGATCCAGGACGCGGGACGCGAGGCCGGGTACTACATCGCGGTCGCGCAGCTCGCCGACCTGACGCCGTCCGGCATCGAGGCGGGCCTCGACCACCTGCTCGCCCAGGCCGTCGAGGGGATCATCGTGATCGCCCCGCAGGAGGCCGTGCTGGAGCAGATCGCCGCAGCCCGGCTGGGCGTGCCCTACATCACGCTGCAGAGCGGCACCGCGAGCATCGACCGCGAGCTGTCCGTGGACCAGGTCGCGGGGGCACGCGCCGCGACCCGGCACCTGATCGAGCTCGGGCACCGCACGATCGCGCACCTCGCCGGACCGCAGGCGTGGTTCGAAGCGCAGGCGCGCCGCGCCGGCTACGAGGAGGAACTGGGCGCCGCGGGCCTCCCGGTGCCCGTCGTCCCGCACGGCGACTGGACAGCCGAGTTCGGCTACCGCGCCGGTCTCCAACTGCTCGCCGACCGCTCGCTCACGGGCGTGTTCGCCTCCAACGACCAGATGGCGCTCGGCGTCTATCACGCGGCCCACGAGCTGGGGCGGCGCATCCCGGAGGACCTGAGCGTGGTCGGCTTCGACGACATCCCGGAGGCCGCGCACTTCTGGCCGCCGCTGACGACGGTGCTGCAGGACTTCACGGCGCTCGGCCGGGGGAGCGTCGAGCGGCTCGTCGCCGAGATCGAGGGAGGGGCGGAGCCGTCGGCCGCCAGCATCCTCCCGGACCTGATCGTGCGCGCCTCGACCGCGCCGCCGCGCTGAGCGGAGTGGGGCGGCCCGGGTTCAGTCTTCGGTGCCGTCCGCCCACAGCCGGGGCCCGGAGCCGGAGGCGGCGAGTTCGTCGGACGGGTTCTGCAGTGAGCACCTGCGCAGGCTGAGGCAGCCGCAGCCGATGCAGTCGGTCAGGTCGTCGCGCAGGTGCTGGAGGTCGCGGATGCGCGCGTCCAGCTCCGTGCGCCAGAGGCGGGAGAGGCGCGCCCAGTCCTTCTTGGTGGGCGTGCGGCCTTCCGGAAGGGAGTCGAGCGCCGCGCGGATGTCGGCGAGCGGGACTCCCACCCGCTGCGACACCCGCACGAAGGCGATGCGGCGCAGCACGTCGCGCCGGTAGCGGCGCTGGTTGCCCGCCGTGCGCTCGCTGGCGATGAGGCCCTGGCGCTCGTAGAAGTGCAGGGTCGAGACGGCGACGCCGCTGCGGGCGGCGACGTCTCCCACGCTGAGGACGGGTTCTGCCGGAGTCATTGACCTCAACCATAGTTGAGGTTCTAGGCTCGGACCATGACCTCCCGCGACACCGACGCCGACCCCGCCGGCGCCCCTCTCCCGGCCGCGCCCGCGGCTCCGCCCGCCGGCGACGAGACACCCGCCGACCGCTCTCCGCCGGGCGGCGTGCTCAGCGCGCACTACCGCTGGGTGAGCATCGGCATGTGCCTGCTCATCATGCTCGCCGCGTTCGAGGCGCTCGCGGTGACCACGATCATGCCGACGGTGAGCCGGGAGCTGGACGGCGCCGCCCTCTACGCCTTCGCGTTCGCCGGCCCGCTCGCCGTGAGCGTGGTCGGCATGGTGATCGCCGGCGCGTGGGCCGACCGCGGCAACCCGCGATCGGCGCTGTACGGCTCGGTCGTGTTCTTCGTCGTCGGCCTGCTGGTCGCCGGGACCGCGCAGACGATGCCGCTCTTCGTCGCCGGCCGTCTCATCCACGGGCTCGGCGGAGGCGCGCTCACGGTCGCCCTCTACGTCATCGTCGCGCGCGTCTATCCGCCACGACTGCACCCGCGCATCTTCGCGGGCTTCGCCGCGGCCTGGGTCGTGCCGTCGCTGATCGGGCCGCTGATCGCCGGGCTGCTCGCCGAGAGCGTGGGCTGGCGCTGGGTCTTCCTCGGCGTGGTGGGGCTGGTCGTCCTCGCGATGTTCATGGTCATCCCCGCGATGCGCGGGGTCCACGGGCCGGAGGCCGGAGCCGAGCTGCCGCCCCGCGACCTGGGCCGGATCGGCCTGGCGCTGCTGGTCGCCGTCGCCGTCCTCGCGCTCACGCTCTCGGCGGAGGCGACCGGGCCGGTGCAGTGGATCGTGCCGCCGATCGCGGCCGTGGGGGCCGTCGTCGCGCTCCGTCCGCTGCTGCCGGCGCGCACATTACGCGGAGCCCGCGGTCTCCCGAGCGTCATCCTGACCCGCGCGCTCGTCGCCGGCACCTTCTTCGCAGCGGAGGTCTACGTCCCGCTGCTGCTCGTGACGCAGTACGGGCTCTCGGCCGCGCTCGCGGGCCTCGCCCTCACGGCCGCCGGCCTCAGCTGGGCGGCCGCCTCCTGGGCGCAGGGACGCTTCGACGGCCTCACGAACCGCACGACCGCGTGGCTCGGGCCGCTCGGGCTGTCGATCGCGATCGCGTCGCTGGTCGTCACCGCCGCGTTCCACCTCGCGCCCGCGGTCGTCGTCGTCGGCTGGGCGTTCGCCGGCGCCGGGATGGGCGTCCTGTACCCGCGGCTCGGCGTGCTGACCCTCCAGTACTCCACCCGTGATGACCAGGGCTTCAACAGCTCGGCGCTCTCGATCGCCGACGCCATCGGCTCGGCCATCGCGCTGGCCGCCACCGCGATCGTCTACGCCGCACTGCACGCGGCGGGAGGGGCGTGGCCGTTCGTCGGCGCCTACGCCGTCACCGCTGTGCTGTGCGCGCTCGCGTGGGTCGTCGGCCCGCGGATCCTGAGCCGCCGCGA
This sequence comes from Leifsonia naganoensis, assembly GCF_013410615.1. Lineage (NCBI taxonomy): Bacteria > Bacillati > Actinomycetota > Actinomycetes > Micrococcales > Microbacteriaceae > Leifsonia > Leifsonia naganoensis. The sequence continues at coordinate 886,086 of NZ_JACCHJ010000001.1, read as the reverse complement.
CGGCTAGCGGGCGACGACCCGCGCCAGGGTGCCGGGGGCGAGCCCCAGGGTCCACTCGGCGACGTCGGCGACGAACCGCGCCTGCGCCGGGTGGCTGAGGTCGCCCGTGCTGTTGACGTAGGAGCCGCTGCCGTCCACGGCGATGAGGAGGCGGATGCTCGCCGCCTCCGGGTCCACCTCGGCGAACTCGCCCGCTGCGACACCGGCGGCGACGATCGCCCCCAGTTCGGCGCGGTCGAGGTCGTCCTGCTCCCGCAGGGTGGCCTCCAGCGACGGGGCGAACCGCGAGAGGTGGCGGGCGTTCAGCCAGAGTCGGGCGAGCGGCAGGGAGGCGCCGCTGTCGATGTGGTCGACGAAGTGCGCCAGTCGCTCGATGGGCGCGCCCTCGGCGGGGAAGAACTGCACGCGCTCGACGGTCGCGGCGCGCACGAAAGCCTCCTCGACCAGGTCTTCCGCTGCGGGGAAGTAGTGCGAGATGAGGCCGGGCCGCACGCCGAGGCGCGTCGCGACCGCCCGCAGCGTGATGCGCTCCAGACCCTGCTCGAGGGCGATGGAGGCCGCTGCGGACAGGATCTCCTCGCGCCGCTCCTCCGGTGCTTTCCGCGAGCGCGACGACGGCGTGCTTGACTCCATGACCTCCATGCTATTGAATGACTGACCAACAGGTTATTGGCCATGTGACCAACAGCAACGATGCTGAGTCGGGAGAGAGACCATATGTCCGCAGAACGGATCGGCGCCGAGGAGTTCGTGGACGCCTCCACGGCACCCGAGACACGGGGGATCGAGGTCATCGGCGATGCCGAGCGCCACGGCCGCGCCCGCGACCTCTTCTTCGTCTGGGCGGCGCCGGGGGTGAGCATCCTCAACTTCACCGTCGGCGCGACGCTCATCCTCCTGGGGCTGGAGATCTGGCAGGCCATCGCGGTGATCCTCGCCTCGTCGCTGCTCTGGGTCTTCCCCGGCCTCATCGCCGGGAGCGGACCGGCCGCCGGGACGTCGGGCTCGGTGGTGACCCGCGCGATGTACGGCGTGCTCGGCAACAAGCTCTTCGTCGCGTTCGTCGGCTGGTTCATCGGAGCGGTGTTCCTGTCGCTCACCTGGCTCGCCTCGTCGTTCATGGGCGCCGACCTGCTGCGCCGGATCGGGCTCGACGACCCCGTGTGGGTGCCGATCGGCGTGACGCTGGTCGTCTCGGCGGTGACGGTCCTGGTCGCGATCTTCGGGCACGGGCTGATCCTGCGGATCTACCCGATCATGGCCGTGGTCCTCTTCGTGATCTTCCTGCTGGTCAGCGCGTTCATCCTCCCCACGGTGGACTGGGGGTACACGGCGCCGCAGCAGCTGAGCGGGGGCCAGCTGTGGTCGGCGATCTCGATCGGCTTCACGATCCTCGCCTCCACCCCGCTGTCGTTCATCAACAGCCCCGACATCGCGCGCTACCTGCCGCGCTCGACCAAGCCGTCGCACATCGCCGCCGCCACGGCGTTCGGCGGCGCCCTGCCCTTCATCGTGTTCACGAGCGTCGGCGTGCTGCTGGCGACCGGGCTGAAGGCCGGCGCCTTCGACGCGGGCATCGATGTGGCGCTCTTCGACCTGCTGCCCGGCTGGGTCGGGCCGGTGCTGGTCATCGGCGTCATCGTGAACACGATCGCGCTGAACGCGATGACGACCTACACGTCGAGCATGGCGCTGCAGGCGATCGGCTTCCGGCTGCGCCGCATCCCCTCGGCGATCATCGTCGGGGCCGTTGGCACCGCGCTGACGATCTACTTGGTGCTGTCGTCGAGCCTGCTGGAGGCCGCGAACATCCTGCTGCAGCTCTTGGTGATCGTGTCGGGTCCGGCGATGGCGATCTTCGTGGTCGACGTGCTGCGGCGCCGCTACGTCTACGACGGCGCCGAGCTCTTCGACGACTCCCGCGGCAGCCGCTTCTGGTACTCGGGAGGCTGGAGCATCCCGGGCATCGCGGCCCTGCTCCTCGGCGGGCTCGCGACGGCGCTCTGCCTCTCCACCGACGTCTGGACCGGCGCGATCGCCGCCGCCCTCGGGCACGTGGACCTGTCGGTCCCGGTCGGCATGATCGTCGCCGCCGTCACGTATCTTCTCCTCAGCCGCACTCGACTCGGAAAGGAGGGCCGGCTGTGACCGACCCCACCACCCTCTACCGCGACGGCCGCGTCTTCACGGCCGACACCGACCCGGAGCACGCCTGGGCGACCGCCTTCGCCGTCACCGGAGACCGCATCGTCTGGGTGGGTGCGGAGGGTGACACCCCGCCCGTCGCCGATCGCGTCGTCGAGCTCGGCGGCCGGCTCGTGCTCCCCGGCTTCACCGACGCGCACACCCACCTCCTGATGATGGGCGCGGCGCTCGGCCAGGTGTACCTGACGGACGCGCGTTCGCTGGACGACATCCTGCGATTGCTGCAGGAGGCGCGGGCCGCGGACCCGGAGGCCACGGTGCTGCGCGGGCGCGGCTGGCTGTTCGACGCGGTCCCGGGTGGAGCGCCGACCGCGGCGATGATCGACGCGGTGCTCCCCGATGTGCCCGTCTACCTCGACGCCAACGACTACCACTCGTGCTGGGTGAACACGGCCGCGCTGGCCGAGCTCGGCATCACGCGCGACACCCCCGACCCGATCGGGGGCGAGATCGTGCGCGACGCGGACGGGAACCCGACGGGGCTGCTGCTCGAGACCGCCGCGACCGAGTACGCGTGGGGGCAGCGCGACGCCGCGACGACCGACGCCGACCGCGACGCGCACGTCGAGCGCGCCATCGAGGCGTACCTCGCGACGGGCGTCACCGGCGTCGTCGACATGGCGATGGACGAGTTCGGCCTGGCCGCGCTGAAGCGCGCGCAGGAGCGGCACGGGGGCGAGCTGCCGATCCGGGTCGCCGCGCACTGGCTCGTCACCAACACCGGGGACGACGCCGCCAACCTCGCGCAGGTGGAGCGGGCTGCGCGGCTCGCCGCCGAGCCGTCCACGTCCTGGCTGCGCGTCGTCGGGATCAAGCTCATCCTGGACGGCGTGATCGACGCGTGCACCGCGGCCATGCGGCAGCCCTACGCGAACGGCACGAACGCCGACCCGATCTGGCCGCTGGAACGGCTGAAGCCGGTTGTCGCCGCGGCGGACGCGGCCGGCCTCCAGATCGCCCAGCACGCGATCGGTGACTACGCGAGCACGATCGCCCTCGACGCGATCGAGCACGCCGCGGCCCAGAACGGCGACCGCCCGCGCCGCCATCGCATCGAGCACCTCGAGTACGCGGCCCCCGGCACGGCGGAGCGGATGGCGCGACTCGGCGTCACCGCGTCGATGCAGCCGGTGCACTCCGACCCGGCGATCTTCGACAACTGGGTCGAGATGCTCGGCGACGACCGCGTCGACCGCGCCTTCCCGTGGCCCGAGTACGAGGACGCGGGCGCGCTCCTCGCCTTCTCGACGGACTCGCCGACCGCGCCGCACCAGGCGCTCGCCAACATGTATGTGGCGTCGACGCGTGCCTCGGCGCTCGACCCCTCCGTGCTCGCGAAGCAGCCCCAGCACGCGGTGCCGCTGGAGCGGGCCGTCGGACATGCGACGCGGGATGCGGCGGCGTCGGTCGGCGACGGCGACTGGCGCGGGAGGATCGCGCCGGGCTTCGCCGCCGACGTCGCCGTGCTCGACGCCGACGTCTTCGCGGACGGTGCGGCCTCCCTGCTCCGCGCCCGCATCATCGAGACGGTCGTGGCGGGCAGGAGCGCGTACAGCGCGTAGCGCCCGCACCCCTGCCGCACATTCGTGCCGAATGTCGCCTTCGCGTCGCGCAGAGTCGACATTCGGCACGAATGTGCGGGGGTGCGACGTCAGCGGGCGGAGGCGAACTCGCGGATGAAGAGTGTCTGCGCGTCGATCATCCGCCGGATCTCCTCCGGGTCGACCGACTCGTCGGAGGCGTGGATGCGCGACTGCGCGGTGTCCTCCGCGCCCCAGAGCACGATCGCGGCGTCGGGGGAGACCTTCTTCAGCGACGCGACGAGCGGGATCGATCCGCCCGCTCCGATCGACTCGGCCGGGACGCCGAACGCCGTCCCGAGCGCATCCATCGCCGACGTGATCGCCGGGTGTGACTCGTCGACCCGGAAGGCGTGGCCGACCTTCACCTTCTCGACCTCCACCTCGCAGTTCCACGGGCGCTGCGCCCGCAGGTGCGCCATCAGCGCCTCGAGCTGGGCGTCGCCGTCGGAGCCCGGGACGATGCGCATCGAGAGCTTCGCCGTGACGGAGGGCAGGAGGACGTTCGACGCCTCGGCGGTGTTCGGCAGGTCCATCCCGAGCACCGTGACCGACGGCTTCGCCCAGATGCGGTCGGAGAGGGATCCGGTGCCGAGGTAGCCGACACCGGGCAGGATGGCGGATCCGGCCCGGTAGGCGGCCTCGTCCATGTCGGCGCCGGGCCAGGTGCCCGCATCCACGCCGGGGATGACGGTGTCGCCGTTCTCGTCGTGCAGGGTGTCGAGGATGCGGATCATCGCCGTCATCGCGTCCGGCGCCGCACCGCCGAACTCGCCCGAGTGGACGGGGTTCGCGAGGGTCCGCACCGTGACGGTGCACGCGACGTCCCCGCGGAGGGCCGTGGTGAGCGCCGGCCGCCCGGCCTCCTGCGGGCCGAGATCGGCGATCACGAAGGCGTCTGCGGCCATGAGCTCGGGGTTCGCCTCGACGAACTCCTCCAGGTGCGAGATGGTCTCCTCCTCGCCCTCGATCAGGATCTTCACGCGGCACGGCCGGTCGGGCCCGAGCAGGCGGAGGGTGCCGTAGTGGATGACGAGCCCCGACTTGTCGTCGGCGGCGCCGCGACCGTAGATGCGGCCGTCGTCCTTGCGCGTCGGCTCGAACGGTTCGGAGCTCCAGCCCTGGCTCGCGGGCGCGGGCTGCACGTCGTAGTGCGCGTACAGCAGCACGGTGGGCGCCCCCTCGGGGCCCGGGAGGTCGGCGTAGACGCAGGGGTAGCCTCCCGGCACGTCGAGCAGGCGCACGTCGTCGGCGCCCGCCGCCTCGAAGAGCTCGACCACGGCGCGGCCCATCGCGTGGACCGGCTCGGTGTCGAAGCCGGGGAAGGCGATCGAGGGGATGCGCACCAGCGCGTCCAGACGATCGAGGACGTCGGGCATGAGGGCTTCGGCTTCGGACACGGGCGCTCCTAACGGTTCAGGATGGGATGACGAGCTGGATGAGCAGCCCCGACACGACGACGGACACCCACGAGACCAGCATAGGAATCGTGAACGAGTGCCAGATCGGCACCGGCGTGAGTCGCGTCGACCCGGTGCGGTCGGTCTCCACCGCCGCGATCTGCGAGCCGTTGGCCGGGAACAGCCAGACGCCGATCAGCGACGGCCACATTGCGGTGATCACGCCGGGCGCGAGACCGGCGGCCAGGGCGATCGGGATGAGGGTGTTGGTCGTCGCCGACTGGCTGGTGGTCAGCCCGGCGACGAGGAAGAGGGCGACCGCCAGCAGGAGGGGCTGGGCCGTGATCAGCTGGCCGAGCGGTTCGATGATGGTCTGCTGGTTGGCGGAGATGAAGGTGTCCGCCATCCACGCGATGCCGAAGAGGGCGACCGCCGCGACGTAGCCGGAGCGCAGGAGGGGCTGCTCCACGACCAGCGACGGTTTCACCTTGCGCACCAGGATGATCACCAGGGCGACCGTGAACATCACCATCTCGATCACGGGCGACATGCCGATCGGCACGAACTTCCCGTCCGCGTCGGGGAAGGCCGGGCGGAGGGCCGGGAACAGCCCGAGTGCGACGACGAGGAGCGTGCCCACGATGAAGATCCAGGCCGCGGTCTGACCGCCCGGCGGCACCGTGTGCTCGACGGGGGCGGCGCCCGCGCTGGTCAGCCGCGCGGCCTTGGCGGATGAAGCGGGACCGGAACCGGAACCGGAACCGGCCGCGGCCTCCGCTCCGCCCGACGCCTGGGCAGCGAAGCTCGCCTCCAGCGCGGCGGGCACCTCGACCGTGCCGGCCTCGACCCGCTTGCGGAACACCGGGTCGGCGATCAGCTCCTTGCCGATGCGCTGCTGCACGAAGGAGGTCACGATGCAGGCGACGATCGCGGACGGCACGGTGATCGCCAGCACCTGCGGCAGCCCGAACCCCTTGGCCTCCATCAGCACCAGGTACGCCGCCATCGCCGCCGAGACCGGGCTCGCGGTGATCCCGAGCCCGGAGGTCACGGTCGACGCCGCGAGCGCCCGTTCGGGTCGCTGCCCGTTGCGGTACGCCGTCTCGTAGATGACCGGGATCAGCGCGAAGAAGATGTTCGACGTGCCCGACAGCACCGTGAACACGAACGCCACGAGCGGGGCCACGTAGGTCAGCCTCCGCGGGTTGCGCTGGATGATCTTCGACGCGATCGACACCAGGAAGTCGATGCCGCCCGCGGCCTGCATGGCGGACGACGCCGTGATCACGGCGATGATGATGAAGAAGGCGTCCACCGGGGGAGAGCCGGGCGGCAGGCGGAAGACGAACACCAGGATCGCGGTGCCCACCACGCCCCACAGTCCCAGCCCGATCCCGCCGACGCGCACGCCGAGCACGATCGCGCCGATGACGACGCATGCCTGCAGGATGACGAGAACGACTTCCATGGCGACCTCCCCCTCGGCGACAGCATGCCCGATGGCGGGCGCGCTGTGAAGGCCCGGCGCGGGAGGACCGGTGCGCCGGTAGGTTGGGCATGTGAGCGAGAACGCCCCGACCCTGACCGACGTGGCGGCGCACGCGGGCGTATCGCTCGCGACGGCGTCGCGAGCCCTCAACGGCAGCGCGCGCAAGGTCAACCCGGAACTGCAGGACCGGGTGCTCGCCTCCGCGCGCACGCTCGGGTACAGCGCGAACGTGCAGGCGCAGGCGGTCGCGCGCGGTACAAGCAACGTGGTGGCGCTCGTCGTCGGCGACATCGCCGACCCGTACTTCGCCTCCATCTCGTCCGGGGTCGTGCGCGTGGCCGACGAGCGCGGACTGATCGTGACCATCACCGCGACGGGGCCCTATTCCGGACCGGAGTCGATGGCCAGGGAGGAAGCGGCCCTCGATGCTCTGCGCGGTCAGCGCCCGCGGGCGGTGGTGCTCGCCGGCAGCCGCGTCGCCGGGGCAGGGACCCGCGTCGGCGACCGCGAACGCGTGGCGGTGATCGGCACGGGCGCGCCCGAGCTGCGCACGGTCGACGTCGACAACCGCGGTGGTGCGGCCGCGCTCGCCGCCGAGCTCCTCGCGCTCGGCTATGCCGACTTCGCTGTGCTCGCCGGCCCCGGGGAGCTCGTGACGGTGCGCGACCGCGTCGCCGGATTCCTGTCGGTGGTTCCCTCGGCGCGGGTCGTGCATGCCGCCTTCACGCGATCCGGCGGCCACCAGGCGATGAGCGACCTGATCGCGGCGGGCGACGTACCCGAGTGCGTCTTCGCCGTCAGCGACGTCATGGCGATCGGCGCGATGGCCGCGCTCCGGGAGGCGGGCATCGCTCCGGGCGCGGAGGTGGCCGTCGCGGGCTTCGACGACATCCCCCTCGTCGCCGATGTGACGCCCGCGCTGACCTCGGTGGCGCTCCCGCTGGCCGACATCGGGGCGCGCGCGCTGGAGTTGGCCCTCGCCGACGACCCGTCGCCTGCGGTGCCGGTCGTGGCCGAGGTGCGCCTGCGCGCCTCCACCCCGCGCCGCTGATCCGGAGCTGCTGACCCCGCCGCGCCGCGCCGCTTTTCGCGCTGCCGCTCAGGACACGAGCCAGCGCACCGCCCGCTCCAGGATCTGCCGGTGCGTGGGCGCGTCGTACGACGCGGCGTCGTGGCCGAGCGCGTCGTAGAACACCTTCGCGTCGCCGTAGCGCCGCGCCCAGATCAGCGGGTGCTCCCGGCCCTCGTGCTCGTGCGAGGCGAGCGCGACCACCGCAGGGTCGACCCGCAGGTCCGTGTAGCGCTCGTCCACCACAGTGAAGTCGCCCAGCCCGGCGACGAGGGGATCGCGGTCCGGGTGCACCAGGATGGTCGCCGGGCCGCGATCCGGGTGGAATGTCGTGCCGCGCACCCAGACCCCGCCGAGGATCGCCTCCCATTCCGGGATGCCGCGGAGCGACGTCGAGGTGACGTGCGACGCCAGCAGCGGGCGGCCGCGGCCGAGATACGCGAGGAGACCCTCGCGACCGCGCGCCTCCGCCTCGGGATCGGGTGCGCCGGTGTGCGCCGGGTCACCGACGTTGAGGACCAGGAGGTCGGGGTCGTCCTCGGTCAGCGCAGCCAGGCGCGCGTCGACGTCCTCCGACGTCTCGACCTCCAGGCCCTGGCCGCGGAGGATGCCGGCCAGGCGCTCCGAGGTCTCGGCGAAGGGATGCCACGGGTCGGCGTACCGGCCGGCGCCGCTCAGGATCTGTGCTCGCATGGGGTCCTCCTGGTGATCACGCTATGGGATGGTAAGCGCTCTCCGGAATCGGTGGCCGGCGTATTGACGGACCGCCGGTCGGTGGGTAGCTTAGCGGTAAGCGCTTTCCCATGAGGAGGGTGCTCGTACCGCACGCATCGCACAAAGGAGTACACGTGTCGTCGATCGGCATCATCATGAACGGCGTCTCCGGGCGCATGGGCTACCGGCAGCACCTGGTGCGGTCGATCCTCGCGATCCGCGAGCAGGGCGGCGTGCTGCTCTCCGACGGCACGCGGGTGCAGGTCGAACCGCTGCTCGTCGGCCGGAGCGAGCAGAAGCTCGCCGAGCTCGCCAAGCGCCACGACATCCCGGACTACACGACCGACCTCGACGCCGCGCTCGCGGACGACCGCTGGCAGATCTACGCCGACTTCCTGGTCACGAAGGCGCGCAGCACGGCGATCCGCAAGGCGATCGCCGCTGGCAAGGCCATCTACACCGAGAAGCCGACCGCCGAGTCGTTCGAGGAGGCGCTCGAGCTCGCACGCCTCGCCGACGAGGCCGGCATCAAGAACGGCGTCGTTCACGACAAGCTCTACCTGCCCGGGATGCGCAAGCTCAAGCGGCTCATCGACTCCGGCTTCTTCGGCCGCATCCTCTCGGTGCGGGGCGAGTTCGGCTACTGGGTGTTCGAGGGGGACTGGCAGGCGGCGCAGCGCCCCTCCTGGAACTACCGCGCGGAAGACGGCGGCGGGATCGTCGTCGACATGTTCCCGCACTGGAGCTACGTGCTCGAGAACCTGTTCGGCCGGGTCGAGTCGGTCTACGCGCACGCCGTCACCGAGATCCCGCAGCGCGTCGACGAGCAGGGCCGGTCGTACGCCGCCACCGCCGACGACGCCGCGTACGCCATCTTCCAGCTCGCCGGCGGCGTGACCGCGCAGCTGAACTCCAGCTGGACCACGCGGGTCAACCGCGACGAGCTGGTCGAGTTCCAGGTCGACGGCACGCACGGCAGCGCCGTCGTCGGGCTCTTCGGCTGCAAGATCCAGCCGCGCAACGCCACGCCCAAGCCGGTGTGGAACCCCGACCTCGCGGACGCCCACGACTACGACGCGGACTGGATCGAGTCTCCCGCCAACGACGTCTTCGAGAACGGCTTCAAGACACAGTGGGAGGAGTTCCTGCGCCACGTGCTCGAGGACGGTCCGAACGCGTTCGACTTCCTCGCCGGTGCACGCGGCGTGCAGCTCGCGGAGGAGGGCCTCCGCTCGTCGCGCGAGGGCCGCCGCATCGACCTCGCCGAGGTGCGCCTGCCCGAGGTCGCCCGATGACCGACGTCGCCGTGCGCGCCGTCACCCTGGTCGGCGCCGACGGCACCACCTCCACCGCCGACCTCGCGGCCCCGGCCGTGACCGAGCGCCCGTCCTCCCCGCTGCGGTCGCGCGTCGCCTACGCGGCGGCGCACGTCATCCCGAAGCCCTGGGCCGACAACGTGCCCGGCGCGCCGGCCGACATCGACTGGGATGCGACGCTCGCCTTCCGCCGGCACGTGTACGGCTGGGGCCTCGGGGTCGCCGACGCGATGGACACCGCCCAGCGCAACATGGGGCTCGACGCCGCCGCGACCCGCGAGCTCATCCGCCGCAGCGCCGACGAGGCCCGTGCGGTGGGCGGGTCGGTCGTCGCCGGGGTGAACACCGACCACGTGGCGGACGAGGTCATCAGCCTCGACGCCGTGATCGACGCCTACGTCGAGCAGCTGCACTTCACCGAGGACGCGGGCGCCGGGGTGGTGCTCATGGCGAGCCGGCACCTCGCGCGCGCCGCGCAGTCGCCCGCCGACTACGAGCGTGTGTACGGCGCGGTGCTGGCGGAGGCGGGTGCCCCGGTCGTCCTGCACTGGCTCGGGGAGGCGTTCGACCCGGGACTGGCGGGCTACTTCGGCGACGCCGACACGGTCCTGCGGATCATCGAGGCGGGCGGCGACCGAGTGGCGGGCATCAAGATGAGCCTCCTCGACGCGGACGCCGAGATCGCGTTGCGCTCCCGGCTGCCCGAGGGCGTGCGGATGTTCACCGGCGACGACTTCAACTACGTCGGGCTGATCGAGGGGACGGGGGAGGCGCACTCCGACGCGCTCCTCGGGGCGTTCGCCGCGCTCGCGCCGAGCGCATCCGCCGCCATCCAGGCGCTCGACGTGGGCGACTCCGAGCGCTACCGCGCCATCCTCGGCCCGACGGAGGCGCTGTCGCGGCAGGTGTTCGCCGCACCGACATACTTCTACAAGACCGGCGTCGCCTTCCTCTCCTGGCTCAACGGCCACCAGGACGCCTTCGCCATGGTCGGCGGCCTGCACGCTGCGCGCAGCCTCCCGCACCTCTCGGAGATCGTGCGGCTCGCCGGAGCATGCGGCGCCCTCGAACGCCCCGACCTGGCAGCACAGCGCTGGTCGGATCTGCTGCGCCTGAACGGGGTGGACGCGTGACCGCCCCGGCCCGACTGTCGCTGAACCAGGCGACGATCAAATACGCGAACCTGGCCGACGCGCTGCGCCTGACCGTGGCGGCCGGCATCGAGGCCATCGGCGTCTGGCGCGAGCCCGTCGCGGAGGTGGGGCTGGCGGAGGCCACGCGGATGGTGGCAGACAGCGGCCTCCGCGTCTCCAGCCTGTGCCGCGGCGGGTTCTTCACGCGGCCCGAGGGCGCCGAGCGCCGCGCCGCGATCGACGAGAACCGCCGCGCGATCGAGGAGACGGCCGCGCTCGCCGCGGCCGGCGCTCCCGGTTCGGCGGCGGTGCTCGTGCTCGTCGCGGGCGGCCTGCCCGAGGGGTCGACGGATCTCGTCGGCGCGCGCGGGCGCGTCGGCGACGCCCTCGCCGAGCTGGAGCCGGAAGCGCGCGCGGCGGGGGTGACCCTCGCCATCGAGGCCCTGCACCCGATGTACGCCGCCGATCGCGCCGTCGTGTCCACGCTCGGCCAGGCGCTCGATCTGGCCGAGCCGTTCCCGGCGGAGTCGGTCGGCGTCATCGTGGACACGTTCCACATCTGGTGGGACCCGCAAGTGCTCGAGCAGATCGCCCGCGCCGGCGCCGCGGGACGCATCGCGAGCTACCAGGTCTGCGACTTCCTCACCCCGATCCCCGCCGACGCGCTGCTCGGCCGGGGGATGATGGGCGACGGCCACATCGACTTCGCGAGCCTGACCGCGGCGGTCGAGGCGACGGGATACGCCGGCGACATCGAGGTGGAGATCTTCAACGCCGACATCTGGGCCGCCGATCCGGAGGAGGTCGTTGCCCGCACCGTCCGGGCGTTCGAGCGCAGCATCCCGCTGCGGTCTGTGCCAGTGTGAGACGCGTGACCGCCCGCACCGTCGTCGTCGCCCCGGACTCGTTCAAGGGCTCCGCCACGGCCGCCGAGGTGGCGGAGGCGCTCGGCGCGGGCTGGCACAGCGTGCGGCCGGGGGACACGGTGGTGCTCGCGCCGACGGCCGATGGCGGCGAGGGGACGCTCGACGCGTTCGCCGTCGCCGTGCCCGGTTCGCAGCGGCAGCCGGTACGCGTGCTCGGCCCGTCCGGCGAAGCGGTGGAGGCGGCCTGGCTGGGGCTGCCCGATGGCGTGGCGGTCGTGGAGCTCGCCGCGACCAGCGGACTGGGACTGCTGCAGCATCCCGCGCCCTTCGACGCCCACACGGTCGGGTTCGGCCAGGCCATCGCCGCTGCGCTCGACGCCGGGGCGACCTCCCTGCTCCTCGCGATCGGTGGGAGCGCGTCGACCGACGGCGGCGCCGGGGCGCTGACCGCGCTCGGCGCCCGGTTGCTGGATGCGGCCGGTCAGCCGGTCGCGCCCGGGAACCGCGGCCTGGCGCGGCTGGCGCGGGTGGATCTCTCCGGCCTCCGGGCGCTGCCCGCCGGTGGCGCGCGCATCCTGAGCGACGTGACGAGTCCGCTGCTGGGGCCGGCTGGCGCCGCCGCGGTCTTCGGGCCGCAGAAGGGCGCGACTCCGGAGGATGTCCCGGAGCTCGATGCCGGGCTCGCGCGGCTGGCGGCGGTGCTGGGAGCCGCGGGCGGTAACGGCACGTTGGGGCCGACCGGGGTGTCCGTCGACGAGCCGGGCACGGGGGCCGCGGGAGGCACCGGGTACGGCCTGCGCGTGTGGGGCGCGACGATGGCCCCGGGAGCGGCGGCCGTCGCCGACGCGCTCGGACTGCCGGAGCGCATCGCGTCGGCCGACCTCGTCATCACGGGGGAGGGGCGCTACGACAGCCAGTCGGCCTCCGGCAAAGCACCGGAGCACGTCGCCGCGCTCGCGCGCCGTGCCGGCATCCCGGTGCTGCTCGCCTCCGGGGCAATCACCGCGGAGACGCACGGCTTCGCCGACGCCGTCGCCCTCACCGACCTGGCCGGCGGCACCGACGCCGCCCTGGCCGACCCGCTCCGCTGGGCGCGCGCCGCCGGCGCCGCCCTCGCGTCCCGCACCGCCGACTGACCCGGCCGCCTCCGCGGCAGGCAACGGAGGAGTTCCGTGCCTGCCGCTCGCGCATCCCCTCCGTTCCCTGCCCGATCCGGGCGTGTCACGCCCGATCTCCTCCGTTCCCCACGGCGTGGCCAAGGGAGGAGATCCCATCACTGTGACGGCGTGTCGACCGGGAACGGAGGAGGTTCGGGGTGGGGAGGGACGGATCTCCTCCGATGGCGCCGCGGGGGCCTACGGCCGCGCGGCCGCGTACTGCTCGCGGATCACGGCGCGCGTGTCGACGGGCAGCGGCTCCGCCGCCTCCACGGTCCACACCGGACGCTCGCCGGTCAGCGCCCACGCGGCCTGCACCGCACCGCCGTCGGCGACGTACTCCCCGGGCGCCGGGATGACGACGGGCGCGTCGAAGACCTGTGCGGCCACCGCGGCGACGGCCGGGTTCTGCGCCGCGCCGCCGATCAGCAGGATGCGCTGCTCGGTCACGCCGACCCCGCGCACGGCGTCGAGGCCGTCGGCCAGCCCGCACAGCATCCCCTCGATCGCCGCGCGGGCGAGGTTGGCGGGGGTGGTGGAGGCGAGGGTCAGGCCGTGCAGACCGGCCGTCGCGTCGGGGAGGTTGGGGGTGCGCTCGCCCTCGAAATAAGGCACGAGCACCACGCCGCCGGCACCGGGCTCGGCGGTGAGGGCGAGCTCGGCGAGGCCGTCGTGGTCGAGGTTCAGGAGGCGCGCGATCGCGTCGAGCACACGGGCCGCGTTGAGCGTCGCGATGAGCGGCAGGGAGAGCCCGCTCGCATCGGCGAAGCCGGCGACCGTTCCCGTCGGGTCGGCGGAGGGGGTGTCCGTGACGGCGAAGACGGTGCCGCTGGTGCCGATGGAGACGACGACGTCGCCGCCCGCGGCACCGAGTCCCAGCGCGGCGCCGGCGTTGTCGCCCGCTCCCGGACCCACGAGCACACCGGACGGGGTGCGGCCGGCGGCCTCACCCGGCCCGAGCACACGGGGAAGCACCACGCCGGGTGCACCGGCAGCGACTCCCGGATCGCCGTCCGACGTGCCGCCGGCCTCCCGGCCCGCCACGCCGAGCGCGCGCGAGAACAGGTCCAGGTCGTACTCGCCGGTGCGCGCGCTCCAGTAGGCGGTGCCGCTGGCGTCGGAGCGGTCGGTGGTCAATGCCTCCAGGTCCGGCCCGAGCGGGCTCTCGTCGGCGGGGCCGTAGCCGCGCAGCCGCCAGGTCAGCCAGTCGTGCGGGAGGGCGACGGCGGCGACGCGCGCGGCGTTCGCGGGCTCCGCCTCCCGCAACCACCGCAGCTTCGTGGCGGTGAAGGAGGCGACCGGCACCACGCCGACGCGCTTGGCGTACGCGTCAGCGCCGACCTCGTCGATCAGGTCGCGGGCGGCCTGCGCCGAGCGGGTGTCGTTCCAGAGCAGGGCGTCGCGGATGACACGCCCCTCGGCGTCGAGCACGACCATCCCGTGCTGCTGGCCGGCGATGGAGATCGCGGCCACGTCGTCGAGTCCGCCCGCGGCGGCCAGCGCCTCCTGCAGGGCGCTCCACCAGGCGGCGGGCGCGACCTCGGTGCCGTCGGGATGGGCGGCCCGGCCGCTGCGCACGAGCGCGCCGGTCTCCAGGTCGCGCACGACCACCTTGCAGCTCTGCGTCGAGGAGTCGACGCCGGCGACGAGTGTCACGTCACTGTGTCCTAACGATCGATCGAGGTGCACGTCGTGGTCGTCATCCTCGCAGGGATGAGCGCCACGACGTGCACCTCGACGGTGAAGCGGGGTGGGGGAGGGGTCAGCGGGCGTTGAGGAGGTGCTCGAGCGCCAGCTGCTGCAGGCGCACGAAACCGAAGCCCTTGCCGCCGAAGTAGGCGCTCGCGTCGAAGTCCTCGTAGGCGCTGCGGTCGGCGAGCAGGTCGTCGTAGCTTTCGCCGGCGCCGAGCGTCGTCTGCGACAGCTCGTTGACCTTGGCGGCCTCGAGCGCCTCCTGCACCTCGGGGTCGGCGCGGAAGGCGGCCGCGCGCTCCTTGAGCAGCAGGTAGGTGCGCATGTTCGCCGCGGCGGAGTCCCAGACGCCCGTCGCGTCCTCGGTGCGCGACGGCTTGTAGTCGAAGTGGCGCGGGCCTTCGTAGGCCTGGCCGCCGTTCGGGCCGCCGTTCTCGAGCAGGTCGACCAGGGCGAAGGCGTTCTGGAGGTCGCCGTGACCGAAGACGAGGTCCTGGTCGTACTTGATGCCGCGCTGCCCGTTGAGGTCGATGTGGTAGAGCTTGCCGTGGTAGAGCGCCTGCGCGATGCCGGCGGCGAAGTTCAGGCCTGCCATCTGCTCGTGTCCGACCTCGGGGTTGAGGCCGACGAGCTCCGGGCGCTCGAGCGAGTTGATGAAGGCGAGCGCATGGCCGACCGTCGGCAGCAGGATGTCGCCGCGGGGCTCGTTCGGCTTCGGCTCGATGGCGAAGCGGATGTCGTAGCCCTTATCGGTGACGTAGTCGCCGAGCAGGTTGACGGCCTCGCGGTAGCGCTCGAGGGCGGCGCCGATGTTCTTCGCGGAGTCGTACTCGGCGCCCTCGCGGCCGCCCCACATCACGAACGTCTTGGCGCCGAGCTCGGCGGCGAGGTCGAGGTTGCGCAGCACCTTGCGCAGGGCGAAGCGGCGCACGGAGCGGTCGTTGGAGGTGAAGCCGCCGTCCTTGAAGACCGGGGCGCTGAAGAGGTTGGTGGTGACCATCGGCACGATGAGGCCGGTGTCGGCGAGGGCCTGCTTGAGGCGGTCGATCTGGGTCTGCCGCTCGGCGTCGGTGGAGCCGAACGCGAACAGGTCGTCGTCGTGGAAGGTGAGGCCGTAGGCGCCGAGCTCGCTGAGCTTGGTCACCGCCTCGACCACGTCGAGCTGGGGGCGGGTCGGGCCGCCGAACGGGTCGGTGCCGTTGTAGCCGATCGTCCACAGTCCGAACGAGAACTTGTCGGCGCGGGTGGGGGTGAGGCTCATGGTTCTGCTTTCCTTCAGCGTCATCGGTGATTTGTTGTTTCGATAAACTTATACCAGGCCGGACACGGCCTCGTCCAGTGCCAACCCCTCGATCGACTCGCGTTCGATCGAGACGGCCACGAAGCGCTGGTGGTCCGGCGTGACTTCGTGCGCGTCGCCGGTGACGACGACGGTCGCCGTCGTCGCGCGGTCCGCGCAGGAGGCGCCGACCCACAGGTCGACCGCACCCGGTTCCACGATCCGCCGGAATCGGCGATCCGTGAAGGCCAGCCGCGTCGACGGCACGGTGAACCGCACCACGGCCTCCTCGCCCCCCTCGAGCTCGACGCGCTGGTAGCCCAGTAGCTGGGCGACGGGCCGCGTGACGCTCGCGCTCACGTCGTGGCCGTAGAGCTGCAGGAGGTCCGTGCCTGCGCGGTCGCCGGTGTTGCGCACGCGGACGGTCGCGGTGAACGACTCGCCGGCCGCGACCTCCGTCTCCACCGCGAGCTCGCTGTGCTCGAACGAGGTGTACGTCAGGCCGTGGCCGAACGGCAGCGTGGGCGTGCTGTCCGCGCTCGTGATCTCGGTGGGGCCGCCGAGCCGCGGGTGGAGGTACGAGTAGGGCTGGGCGCCCGCGGAGCGCGGCAACGACACGGGCAGCCGTCCCGAGGGGGACACCCGGCCGGAGAGCACGGAGGCGATGGCCGCCCCGCCCTCCTCGCCGGGGAAGAACGCCTGCACGACGGCGGCCGGCGCCCCGTCGTCGGCGTGGAGGTTGCCGACGGCCCAGTCGAGCGCGTACGGCCGGCCGGAAAGCACGACCATCACGACGGGGGTGCCGGTGCGCACGACGGCCTGCACCAGTTCGCGCTGCACCCCGGGCAGCTCGAGGCTCTCCACGTCGTTGCCCTCGCCGACGGTCCCGCGCCCGAAGAGCCCGGCGCGGTCGCCGACCACGACGAGCGCCACGTCCGCCGCCTCGGCCGCCTCGACGGCGTGCGCGAAGCCGGAGCGGTCGTCGCCCTCCACGTCGCACCCGCGCACGTGCGCGACCGCGGACTCGGGGAACTCCGCCGTCACCGCCTCCAGCAGCGACGGGATCTCGAATCCCAGGGGGACCTCCGGATGATGCGCCAGCACATGGTTGGCGAAGGAGTAGCAGCCCATCAGCGCCTCGGCGGCGTCGGCGTTGGGTCCGAGCACCGCGATGCGGCGGGTCGCCGGGCGCGTGTCCAGGGGCAGCAGGCCGTCGTTCGTCAGCAGCACCACCGACTCCTCGGCCAGCTGCCGCGCGACCGCACGGTGCTCCGGGGTGTCGAGGTCGATGGAGGCCGGGGGCTCGGCGAAGGTCTCGTCCAGCAGCCCGAGCTCCTCCTTCTGCGCCAGCACGCGCAGCACGGCCTGGTCGACGAGCGCCTCGTCGGTCAGCCCGGCGCGCACCCGCGCGGCCAGCGGCTCGAGGAAGGCGTCGCCGGTCGGCAGCTCCACGTCGATGCCGGCGGCGAGGGCCAGCTCGGCCGCCTCGCCCCGGTCGGCCGCGACCGCGTGCATCGTGCGGAGGAAGTCGACTGAGAAGTAGTCGGAGACCACGACGCCGTCGAAGCCCCACTCGTCGCGCAGCATGCCGGTCAGGTACTCGGGATTCGCGGCGACGGGCACGCCGTCGATCTCGGCGTACGAGTTCATCACCGACCGCACCCCGCCGTCGCGGACCGCCATCTCGAACGGCGGGAGCAGCACATCCCGAACCTCCCGGGTGCCCGCGTGCACCGGTGCGTGGTTGCGGCCGGCCTGCGAGGCCGAGTAGCCGACGAAGTGCTTGAGGGTCGCGTGCACGCCGGCGGACTGCAGCCCGCGCACGTACGCGGTGCCGATCGTGCCGACCACGTACGGGTCCTCGGCGATGCACTCGTCCACGCGTCCCCAGCGCGGGTCGCGGATGACGTCGAGCACCGGGGCCAGGCCCTGGTGGATGCCCAGCTCGCGCATGGAGCCGCCGATCAGGGCGGCCATCCGCTCCACCAGGCCGGGGTCGAAGGAGGCGCCCCACGCGAGCGGCGTCGGGAACGTCGCGGCCTTCCAGGCCGCCAGCCCGGTCAGGCACTCCTCGTGGACGAGGGCCGGGATGCCGAGCCGCGTCTGCTCGACCAGCCGGCGCTGCTCGCTCCACAGCCAGGCGGCGCGCTCGGCGGGTTCCACCGGCCGGGTGCCGTACACGCGGGTGAGCTGGCCGAGCCCGTGCTCGGTCGCCTCCTGGTACGGAGCCGCGTTGCCCAGTTCGCCGGCCATCGGCGCGACGACCTCGTCGCCTTTGTCCACCCAGTAGCCCACCAGCTGGGCGAGCTTCTCCTCGAGGGTCATCCGGGCGTGCAGGTCGCGCACGCGGTCGGTGGGGTCGAGAGCGGTCATGGTCAGATCACACTTCTTTCTGCGGCGCGCGCGGGGCGTCGCCAGGGGAGGGGCCGGTCAGCCCTTGACGGCGCCGGTCAGCCCACCGACGATGCGGCGCTCGAACAGGCTGAAGAAGATCAGCGCCGGGATCATGGAGAGGGAGGTGAACGCGAGCACCTGCGCCGTGTCGGTGGCGTACTGCGACGAGAACGCCTGCACGCCGAGCGGCAGGGTGAAGGTCGCGTCGTTGTTGAGGATGAACAGCGGCAGCAGGTAGCTGTTCCAGCTGCCGATGAAGGCCAGGATGCCGGTCGTGATCACGCCGGGCAGCGACAGGCGCAGCACCATCCGGAAGAAGAAGCCCAGGCGGCTGCAACCGTCGATGAAGGCCGCCTCCTGGATCTCGTCCGGGATGGCGCGCAGGAACGGCACCAGGATGATGATCGTCGTCGGCAGGGCGAACGCGATCTGCGGGATGATGACGCCGCCGAGCGAGTTCATCAGGCCGAGGTTGCGCACCACGATGTAGAGCGGCGTGATGGCCACCGTGATCGGGAACATCAGCCCGGCGGCGAACAGCGCGTAGAGAGCGCCGCGGCCGCGGAACTGGTACCGGGCGAGCACGTAGCTCGCCATCAGGCCGAGTCCGACGGCGCCGATGGTGGTCACCAGCGCGACGATCGTAGAGTTGAGCACCTGCCCCCAGAACACGCTGCCGCCGAGGATGCTCAGATAGTTCTGCACGTTCCACGGGTTCGGGAAGCCCGCCGGGTCGACGGTGATCTGCGAGTTGGTGCGGAAGCCGCCCAGGATGATGTAGATGATCGGCACGATCATCAGGGCGATCACGACGAACGCGATGAAGTAGACCGTCGGCGAGCCCCAGGGCAGGCGCTCCTTCGTGGAACGCTTGGACGGGTTCGTGCCGCTCCCGCGGCGCCGGGTCCGCCCGGCGGTGAGCGCGGTCATCGGGTCTTCCTTTCGGTGAGGGCGCCCGCGGTGTCGCGGCGGAGCACGAAGCGCTGGTAGATGAGCGCGACGACGAGGGAGATCAGGAAGATCACGACCGCGACCGCGTTGCCGTAGCCGTAGTTGCCCGCGTTGCGGCCGTTCGCGACCATGTAGGTCGCCATGGTCGACGTGCCCGCGGTCGACGCCACGTACTGTCCCCAGATGATGTAGACGAGGTCGAAGAGCTGCAGCGCGCCGATGATCGACAGGAACGCCCAGATCCGCAGCGTCGGTCCGAGCAGGGGGAGGGTGATCCGGCGCTGCATCTGCCAATAGGACGCGCCGTCGAGCGCGGCCGCCTCGTACAGCTCCTCCGGGATGCCCTGCAGGCCGGCGAGGAAGAGGATGACGGCGAAGCCGACGTACTTCCAGGTCAGGATGCCCATCAGGGTCCAGATCGCGATGTTCGGGTCGGAGAGCCAGTCGTGCGCGAGGCTGCCGAGGCCGAGGTTGTGGAGCATCCCGTTGAGCGCGCCGTTGGTCGAGAGCATCAGGCTCCAGCCCGTGCCGACGACGACCTCCGAGATCACGTAGGGGACGAAGATCAGGATGCGGATGATCGACTGGCCGCGCATCCTTCGGTTGAGCAGCAGCGCCAGCAGGATCGCGATCGGGCCCTGGATGACCAGGGACATCACGACGATGAAGGCGTTGTGGCCGATGGCCTGCAGGAACGCCGGGTCGGTCAGGATGACGACGTAGTTCTGGAGTCCGACGAAGTCGGTGGGCGGGCCGTATCCGGCCCAGCGGTAGAAGCCGTAGTAGGCGGCCATCGCGACCGGGAGGATCACGAAGGCCAGGAAGACGATGACGGCCGGGCCGGCCAGGATCGCGATCTCTGCGCGGCCGGCCCAGCCGGCGCCGCGCCGGCGCGGCCGCGACGGGAGCGACGCTGTAGCGCCGCTCCCGTCGTGCTGCGCGAGATCCGACGTCGACACGGAGCCGGGGCGGGTGGTCTCGCGGGTGCTGCTCACGAGTGGTCCTCTCAGCCCTTCTTGGCGGCGTCATTCGCCGCCTGGATGAGGCCCTTCGGGTCGCTCTTGCCCGCCAGCATGTCGACGACCGCGACGTTCAGCGCGTTGCCGATGTTCTGGCCGAGCACCGTGTCGAGCCACTGCGAGACGTACGGCGCCTTGTTGTAGGCGGCGAGCACGTCCTGCAGGTAGGGCTCGGTGACCTGCTTCTGCGCCTCCGTGTTGACCGGCGGGGCGTTGAAGGCCTTGTAGTAGGCCTCCTGCACCGGTGTGGTCGCGATGTAGTTGAGGAAGTCGGCGCACTGCTTCGGCGCCTTGGCCGAGCACGAGTAGCCGTCGACGCCGCCCATGATGGAGCCGGGCTCGCCCTTGCCGCCCGAGAGCTCGGGGAAGGGGTAGAAGCCGAGGTCGGGCAGCGGCTTCTGGTCAGGGGTGAGCGAGGCGATCACTCCCGGGTCCCAGGCGCCCATGAGCTCCATGGCCGCCTTGTGATTGGCGACGAGGCCGGCCGAGCTGCCGGCGCCCTGCTGGGCCGAGGTGGTGAGGAAGCCCTCGTTGAAGGGATCCTGCGCGGCGAAGTCCTGCAGGTCCTGCGCGGCCTTCAGCCAGCAGCCGTCGGAGAAGCTCTTCGAGTCGGCGGTCTTCTCCATGGTCGAGCCGGAGCACTCACGCAGCGCGAACCAGTAGAACCAGTGCGCGGCGGGCCAGGCGTCCTTCGCGCCGAGCGCGATGGGGGCGACGCCGGTGGCCTTGAGCTTCTGCACATCGGCGCTCAGGTCGTCGATGGTCGCGGGCGCCTCGGTGATCCCGGCGGCCTTGAACAGGTCCTGGCTGTAGAACAGCCCGCCCGGCAGCACCGAGACCGGCATGGCCCAGACCTTGTCCTGGTACGTCTCGGCCTTGAAGGAGCCGTCGGAGACGACCTTCTTGGTGTCGGACGAGACCTTGTCGCTGAGGTCCATCAGCTGCCCGGCCTGCACCATCGCGGCCATCTTGCCGCCGCCGCGCTGCAGGAAGATGTCAGGGGCGTCGCCGGAGTTCAGCGCGGTCTGGAGCTTGCCGTCGAGGTCCTCGTTCTGGATCGCCTGGACCTTGATGGTGACGTCGGGGTTCGCCTTCTCGAAGTCGGCGACCGTGGTCTTCCAGAACGCCGCACCGGGACCGGTGGTGGCGTTGTGCCAGAGGGTCATGGAGACCTTGCCGTCGCTGGAGCTGTCGGACGGACCGCTGCAGGCGCTGAGCGCCAGCGATCCGAGAACCAGGACAGCCGCCCCTGTCAGGAGCTTCATGCCTTTCATGTGATTCCAACCTGTTCTCTTCGTTGAGTGGGGCGCCGCCGCGCGGTGCCCCGGTTCGGGTGTCGTCTCGTCCGCCGTGCAACTGCCTCGTTCGCGGCGGCGGGGTCGACCTCGCAGGACCCGGGATGACCCGGACGGTGACTGAAGTGTCGCAACCCCGCCGAGACGTGTCAAACGTTTTCAATATCGTTTTCAATACCGTTTTCCGGTGCTAGGCTCGCGCTCCATGGGACGCCGACCGACGATCAACGACGTGGCCGAGGCCGCGGGCGTCTCGGTCGCCACGGTGTCGAAAGCGGTCAACGGGCGCTACGGCGTCGCCGTGCAGACCGTGGAGCGCGTGCTGCAGGTGGTGCAGGAGCTCGGTTACGAGTCGAGCCTCGTCGCCAGCAGCATGCGGTCGCGCCAGACCGGCGTGATCGGCGTGCTCGTGGCCGACTTCGAGCCGTTCAGCGCCGAGATCCTGAAGGGCGTCGGCGCCGCCCTGCACGACTCCCGCTACGACCTCCTCGCGTACAGCGGGTCGCGCCAGCTCTCGCCCGAGGGCTGGGAGCGCCGCTCGCTGAGCCGGCTGAGCGGCACCCTGATCGACGGCGTGATCATGGTCACCCCGACCGTCGTCAACGTCTCCGCCGACGTGCCGATCGTTGCCATCGACCCGCACACCGGCCGTGCCGACCTCCCCACGGTCGAGTCCGACAGCTTCGGCGGCGCCCGCCAGGCCACGGAGTTCCTGGTGCAGCTCGGCCATCGGCGCATCGGTTTTCTCGCCGGCCGACCGGATCTGCGCTCCTCCGGGCTGCGCGATGCCGGTTACCGGCGCGCGCTGGGGGAGGCGGGGCTGCCGTACGACCCCGAGATCGTCGCCATCGGGCGCTACGAGCCCGAGACGGTGCGGGAGGCCGCGCTGCGACTCCTCGCACAGCCGGGCCGCCCGACAGCGGTGTTCGCGGCGAACGACCTCTCGGCGCTCACGGTGATCGAGGTCGCGGCGGAGCTGGGGATCGACGTCCCCGGCGACCTGGCCGTCGTGGGCTTCGACGACGTGCCCGAGGCGTCGCAGTCGACGCCGCAGCTCACGACCATCCGGCAGCCCATCCAGGGCCTCGGCGCCGCCGCGGTCGGCATGCTCACCGCCCTGATGGCCGGCGAGACCCCCGAGAAGACGCACCTCGTCCTCCCTACGCGCCTCATCACCCGCGGCACGACCGCGCCCCCGCGCTGAAGCGACTGCGGCGCGACTGCGGTCCCGCGGGACGATTGCGGCGCGTCGACGGCGCGCAATCGTCCCGGGACGGCGCAGTCGCAAGCGGCCGCGCGGAGCGTCCGGCGCCTCAGGCGGCGAAGCGCTCCCGCAGCCAGACCGCCTGCTTCTGCCAGTGGACGGTGCCGCCGCCCTCGTGGTTGTTGAACGCGTAGGCCTCGATCGTGCGGTCCTCCGACGCGAGGCGGTTGAAGGCGGCGAAGGTCGTCGACGGGGGCACGATCGTGTCCATCAGGGCGACCGAGAACAGCGCGGGCGCGTGGATGCGGCGGGCGAAGTTCACCCCGTCGAAGTACGACAGCGTGCGGAAGACGTCGTCCACCCGGTCGCGGTGCACCGACAGGTACTGCGCCAGCTCGATGAACGGGCCGTCCGCCGCCACGTCCGCGCCGCGCCGGTACGCGCACAGGAAGGCGATGTCGGGCAGCACGGCGGCCACACCGTCGGCCAGCGCGCCGGCCGCGATCGCGATCCCGCCGCCCTGGCTGCCGCCGGTCACCGCGACGTGGTCGCGGTCGACGAACGGCAGCTCGCGCGCGGCATCCACCGCGCGCACCGCGTCCGTGAACACCCGGCGGTAGTAGTAGTCGTCCGGGTGCTCGATGCCGCGCGTCATGAAGCCGGGGACCGACGGCCCGGCGCCGTGCGGGTCGGCGGTGTCGCCTCCCGAACCCCACCGGCTGCCCTGGCCGCGCGTGTCCACCATCACGTGCACGTATCCCGCGAGCGCCCACAGGGCGTTGTCGCCGGGGAGGCCGCGGCCGCCGCCGTAGCCCTGGTACTGCACGACCGCGGGGAGCGGCCCGTCGGCCTCCTTCGGCCGCGTCACCCACGCGCTCACCGGGTCCCCGCCGAAACCGGGGAACGTGAGGTCCTCCACGATCAGCTGCGTGATCGGCGTCTCGGCGGGGACGAGGGTGGCGGCGCCTCCGGCGGCACGCGCCTCGGCGAGCGTCCGCGTCCAGAAAGCGTCGAAGTCGGCCGGTTCGTCGACCTCCGGGCGGTAGGCCAGCAGCTCGGCGTGGGTGAGGTCGGAGAGAGGCATGGCCGACATTGTGGCACAGTGACAGCATGGCCGAACGACGGGTGGGCGCATCCCCCGCCTCCCCTGCATCCGCGCGGCCCACGCTGGAGGCGATCGCCCGCGAGGCGTCCGTCTCCCTCTCGACGGTGTCCAAAGTGCTCAACGGCCGCCCGGGCGTCTCGGCCGCGACGCGACAGCGCGTCGAGAGCCTCCTGCTCCGCTCCGGATACGCCCGCCGCGGCCTCGATCCCGAGCGCGGCGGCACGGTGGAGGTGGTGGTCGAGAACATCGAGAGCGAGTGGTCCATCGAGATCCTGCGCGGGGTGGAGCGGATCACCCGCGAGAACGGGCTGGTGCTCACGCTCAGCGTGGTCGGCGACCATCGGAGCTTCGGCGACGACTGGATCGCCGGCGTGCTCCAGCGCAAACCGCTCGCGGTCGTCCTGCAGTTCTCGAACCTCACGGCCGTGCAGCGCACACAGCTGCGCACCCGCAACATCCCGGTGGTCGTCGTCGACCCCGCCGGGGACCCGCCGGCGGACATGGCCGCCGTCGGCGCGACCAACTGGGCGGGCGGCGTCGCCGCGACGCGTCACCTGCTCGACCTCGGCCACACCCGCATCGCGGTGATCTCGGGCCCGACCGACCTGATGTGCTCGCGCGCCCGCGTCGCCGGGTACCAGTCCGCGCTCGCCGAGGCGGGCATCCCGTTCGACCCGGAGCTCGCGCGGGTCGGCACGTTCGGCCAGGCGTCGGGGGATAAGGAGGGGCGTCGGCTGCTCGGCCTCCCCGAGCGCCCGACCGCGATCGTCGCGGCGAACGACACGCAGGCGCTCGGCGTCTTTGACGCGGCGGCGGCTCTCGGGCTCCGCATCCCGGAGGACGTGTCGGTCGTCGGGTTCGACGACGTGCGGCCGGCGCTCTGGGCACGGCCGCCGCTCACCACGGTGCGGCAGCCCCTGCAGGAGATGGCGGAGGAGGCGACCCGGCTCGCGCTGCGGATGCGGGCCGGGGAGGCCGACGTCACGCGGATCGAGCTGGCGACCTCCCTCGTCGTGCGCAGCTCCACGGCCGGCCCGCCGAGGTGATCCACGAAAGTTTTCCAATCCGTCCGCGGTAACTTGCGGGCCGCTCCGAGCCGCCGTTAGCGTCGCCACCGGACGAGCGCGAGGGAGCGGGACACGATGACGGATTCGACGGGCCGCCTGCGGGTGGCGATGGTCGGCTACGGCTTCATGGGGGCCGCCCACTCGCAGGGCTGGCGGGTCGCGCCGCGGTTCTTCGACCTCCCGGCCGAGCCCGTGATGCGCACGATCGTCGGGCGCGACGCCGAACGCGTCGAGGCCGCTCGCGCGAAATTCGGCTGGGAGCGGGCGGAGACCGACTGGCGTCGCGTGATCGACGATCCGGACATCGACGTCGTCGACATCTGCTCGCCGGGCTCGTCGCACGCCGAGATCGCGATCGCGGCCCTGGATGCGGGCAAGCACGTGCTCTGCGAGAAGCCGCTCGCCAACACGGTCGCGGAGGCGGAGGCCATGGTCGCCGCCGCCGAGCGCGCCGCCGCCCGGGGCGTGCGGTCGATGGTGGGGTTCAGCTACCGGCGGGTGCCCGCGATCGGCTTCGCGCGGCGGCTGGTCTCGGAGGGGCGCCTCGGCACGATCCGCCAGGTGCGGGCCCTCTACCTCCAGGACTGGCTCACCGACGAGGACGGCCCGATGACGTGGCGGCTCGACAAGGAGCAGGCGGGCTCCGGCTCCCTCGGCGACATCGGCGCCCACGCGATCGACCTCGTCGAGCACCTGACCGGCTCGCAGCTGTCGAGCGTGTCGGGCACGCTCGCGACGTTCGTCGAGGAGCGCCCGTTGCTCGGCGAGACCGTCGGGCTCTCCGGGACCGCTTCAGCGGAGCGCGGACGCGTGACGGTGGACGACGCGGCGTGGTTCACCGCCCGCCTCGTCGGCGGCGCGGCGGCGGGTGCGATCGGCGCCTTCGAGGCCACCCGGTACGCGACCGGACGCAAGAACGCGCTGCGGATCGAGCTGTCCGGCTCCCGCGGCGCGATCGCCTTCGACCTGGAGGCGATGAACGAGCTGCAGTTCTACGACGCCACGGCGCCCGCGGGGGAGCAGGGCTTCACCCGCATCATCGTGACCGAGCCCGAGCACCCGTACATGGCCAACTGGTGGCCGACCGGGCACGCCATCGGCTACGAGCACGCCTTCAGCCACGAGGTCGTCGACCTCGTCACCGCGATCGCCCGCGGCACCGACCCCGAACCGTCGTTCGCCGACGGCCTCCACATCCAGCGCGTCCTCGACGCCGTCGAGCGCAGCGCCTCCGCGGGCAGCGCCTGGACCCCGACCATCTGAGCCACCTCGAAAGGCACCATGACCAGACACGCCCTCGTCGTCCGCGGCGGCTGGGACGGGCACATGCCCGTCGAGACCACGGACCTCTTCATCCCCTTCCTCGAGGCGAACGGCTTCACCGTGCGCGTCGAGGACTCGCCCGCCGTCTACGCGGACGAGCCGTTCATGGACACCGTTGACCTCATCGTCCAGATCAACACGATGAGCACCATCGAGCCGGCCGAGCTCGCCGGGCTGCAGCGCGCCGTGCTGAATGGTGCGGGTCTCGCGGGCTGGCACGGCGGAATCGCCGATGCGTACCGGAACAGCGCCGACTACCTCCACATGATCGGTGGCCAGTTCGCCCACCACGCGGGCAAGGACCCCGCCGAGCGCACCGGCGAGCAGAGCGACAACTACATCCCGTACACGGTCCACATCACCGAGTACGGCAAGACCCATCCGATCACCGCCGGGATCGACGACTTCGATCTCGTGAGCGAGCAGTACTGGGTGCTCTCCGACGAGTACAACGACGTCCTCGCCACCACGACGCAGTCGGTGCGGCCGTGGGATGCGTGGAACCGGCCCGTGACGGCGCCGGCGATCTGGACGCGCCAGTGGGGCGAGGGCCGCGTCTTCGTCTCCGCCCCCGGCCACCGGCTCGAGATCGTCGAGAGCAAGCCCGTCCGCACCATCATCGAGAGGGGACTGCTGTGGGCAGCCCGTTGAACATCGGCGTCATCGGCGTCGGGAACATCAGCCGGCAGTACTTCGCCCAGTTCCCGGCGCTGCCCGGGCTGCGGCTGGAGGCCGTGGCCGATCTGGACCTCGCACGGGCGTCCGCGGTCGCCGGCGAGCAGGGCGTGCGCGCCCTCTCGGTGGAGGACCTGCTCGCCGATCCGGGCATCGACGCGGTGCTCAACCTCACCATCCCGCAGGCCCACGCCGAGGTGGCGCTGCGCGCGCTGGAGGCGGGCAAGCACGTCTACGGCGAGAAGCCGCTGGCGCTCGCCACCGCCGAGGCCGCACCGGTGCTTGCCCGCGCCGCCGAGCTCGGCCTGCGCGTCGGCAGCGCGCCCGACACCGTCCTCGGCACCGGCATCCAGACCGCGCGCGCCCTGATCGATGACGGCCGCATCGGCACCCCGGTCGCCGCGGCCGTGGCGTGGAGCGCGCCCGGGCACGAGCTGTGGCATCCCGCCCCCGCGTTCTACTACCAGCCGGGTGGGGGCCCGCTCTTCGACATGGGGCCGTACTACCTCACCAGTCTCGTCACCTTCTTCGGTCCGGTCGTGCGCGTCTCCGGCGTCACGGGGCGGTCGTCACGCGAGCGGACCGTCGCGACCGGCCCGCTCGCCGGCGCCGCCATCCCGGTCGGCGTCGACACCCACGTGACCGCCATCCTCGAGCACGCATCCGGCGTCGCCTCCACCGTCACCATGTCGTTCGAGGTGTGGGCCACGCGCATCCCGCTCTTCGAGGTGCACGGCACCGGCGGCACGATCGCGGTGCCCGATCCCAACCAGTTCTCCGACGCTGTGCTCATCGCCACCGCCGAGGACCGGGAGTTCCGGGAGGTCCCCGTCGCCGCCGGCTACGCGGACGCCGGCCGCGGCGTCGGACTGGCCGACCTGGCCCGGGCGATCGAGACGCACCGCCCGCACCGCGCCTCCGGCGACCTGGCCTTCCACGTGCTGGAGATCATGGAGGCGGTCGTCACGGCCGGCCGCGAGCACGCGGTCGTCACGCTCGCGTCCACGGTCGAGCGGCCGGCGCCGGTGCCGCTGGGAGCGCGTCCGGAGAGCTGGTGAGGGCGTCGATCAGCGCGCTGAACGCGAGTTCCCGGGATAGGAGATCGGTTGCGTCACCCCGCCCGGGGGGCTTGCGAACTACGCCCGAAGCGGTGGCTATGACCTGTCCCGCCGTCCCGCCTTCGCCCGACCACTTGTCGGAGGAACTGTCCGGCTGGCGCGGCTCATCGCAGGATGGAAGCTTCGTACTGATTTTCGAGGCCGGACATACTTAATGTGATGTGAACCTGCACTGAATTGCTTGCGGTGGTTCTGTCGGAGTCGCGGTCGCTGGCTAATCTCCACGCAGGGCGCGGACAACAATGTCTGCCTCTGCATTCAAAGGAAGTCAACGATGACGAAACATTACCTGCGAGCGACCAGCATATGCTCTGCCGAGGGAACCGGCATCCACGGTGAGGATTCGGGAGCGCGTCGATGACCGCGAACACGATCGCACTCAAGGCGGTGATCAGCGGATCCTACCGTCGTCATTTCGCCGAGATGCTCGCGCTGAAAGCGGCGCTCGAAGCCGAACGCGTGAGCGTGCTCGCGCCCGTCAGCGAAACGATCATCAACCCCACAGACGAGTTCGTGTTGCTGGACCTCGACCCGACAACTGACCCTCGCACGCTTCAAGACTCGATCTTCGCCATGATTCGGCACTCGACATTCATTGTCGTGGCAAACATCGATGGGTATCTCGGCGCGGCAGCGACAATGGAGATCGGATACGCGATCGCCCAGGGCGTGCAAGTACTCACGCAGGAGCCGGTCAGCGACCCGAATCTTGCGGGGTACACTCGCCCGATCCACGAGGTGTTCCCGCTGCTGCCGACGCGATATTCGGCGACACTCGCCGGCTTCAAGGAGAATCACGAGGCAGTGGCGTGAGCCGTGTCGACTATGGGCAGGGAGCGGTCGAGTCCCGGCGCGGGCCATCGGTTCGGCCCGACGCCGCGACGTACACGCTCGATCTCGGTAGCCACAGTGTCAAGCTTTACGAACAGCAGGGCGAATCTTTTCGACTCGTACGAACGGCAACATGGGAAATCCTCGATGCGGAGATCAGTGCGGATCAACTTGGCGAGTTCCTCCAGCGGTTCCTGAACGGAGTGCCGGATCTCGAGAGCGTGACTGCACTTGCTACTGCGGCGTTCCGTCGCCGGCCGAACCTCGGCGAGACATTGGCTACAGCGTGTCAATTCCTCGGTATCTCGGTCTCGATCATCGACCAGGAGTCGGAAGCAGATCTCATGAGGCGGGCATTGGCGAGAGAGTCGGTCCTCGCCTCGCTCGATGCCATAAACGTCGGTGGGGGGAGCATCCAGGTGACCTCGCCGACGGGTCTCACACATCTACTTCCCTTCGGAATCGCGGATTTGAATCGCCGGTTCGGGCTCTCCAAAGGCCCCTCTGAACGAGAAGTAACGGCGTGTCGCGAATTCGTGGCCGGTCAACTTCCCGACTGGTTGGGCGAGTTCGCATACACCGGGGGTGAGCGGACGTACCTTGAGAGTTTTGGTGTCCCTCTGCAAGGGATCTGGTGCTTGGCCGATGATTTCGAGATCTTCGCCGCACGGATGGAACGATGGTCCAACCACGACCTTGAGAGTCGATCGCCGTACGACGCGCGGTGGATGTCAGGAGCCATCGCGTCGAATTCGATCGTGATCGCCTGTCTGCAGCGGAGCGGTGTCCATCGGTTCGCTCCCGTCGACCTCAACATCGCCCATGGAAACTCGTGAGCCCGTGCTCTCGGTCGCTCGACGGCGAGCGGATGACACAGAAGACGGTGCTGCTCACATCGTGGGGTCGTGGACACGGACACATCGCTCGACTCGAGAAAATCGGGCGTGCCTTTGACCACGAGGGTTGGACACCGATTGTCTATGGACATTCCAACTCCATGCACGTGCAGCGGATCCTCGAAGCCGGTTGGCAATACCATCGATATGAGCCGTGGGCAGAAGAAATCGACCCATGGATGGATTGGAACAAGGGCCGAGTCCTGTCAGCGTCTGTGGCGCTTGATCGGGAATTCTTGCGTCGCGTGCGGCCTTCGCTTGTCGTCAACGATAACCGTGTCTCGATGATGCTCGCCGCCCTCGCGGAACAGATCCCGATCGTTTCACTCTGCCAAGACAATCAGCTGCCGGGGTACTGCTACGACGGACGAACGACTCCGGAAACGTGGCTTCTGCCCATCGACGCGATAAACCATGAGCTGGTTGCCATTGGACATCTCCCCATCAGCGACGACGCTCGGTGGCTATTCTGTCGCAGTCGCGTAGCAATCCCGAGTTCCGAAGACCTCGAACCGGTCGACTGGTTCGCCTCGCCCGAGGTGGACGTCGTGTACACGGGACTGCTGGACCGCGGCTCCGGCGGAGCAGGGGCTCACGCGACGAGCCTCCTCTTCTACCGCACCGTAGGAAAAATCGATCCTGAGTTCAGGGAAGCCTTCTCGAGCTGGCCAGGTCGAATCTACATCGCCACGGGGGGCAGCCGACTCGATGACGACGGCTGCGGCCCACTCGGGTTGAGAAATCTCGAGGTCGCACCGCTCTGGGATCTGGACCGGATCGGTCACAGTCTTCAGGCGATCGTGCACCATGGGGGGCACGGAATCACGCTCAAGTGCCTAGCCGACCGGATCCCGTCAGTGGCGCTACCCGGTCACAACCCAGAACGACTGGCTAACGGAATGCGTGCCGCGAGCGAGGGCCCGAATCTCGTCCTCCATCCCCCGGCCCTGGTCGGGACCGTCTGGGGGGCTGCGGTCGACGAGACCGGAGACAGGCCACCGTGGACCGAGATCCGAGCAGCGATCGACTCACTACCTGATCGGGCGATATCGGAGACGACGGACATCGACGTCACGGCGGATCAGAAGCGTCTCGTCGCTCTGCTGACGGCAGCACCACATGCGCCGCGCTAGCAACATTCGCACGAATCGAATGCACGAGGTGAGTTCCGCGCCGCGCAGTGCGATTGGAAGGCGCGGTCGACCGAAGTCGTCAACGACTGCTCTTCTTTTCGTGAACGCCGTCTTTTCGGGGAGTCTCGGTGTCCCACTCGTTTTGACTCTCGACCATGCGGGAGTCGACAAGTGGGGGATCGCCGTCTTCTTCGTGCTCTGGAATCTGAGCGGGGCGGCGATCAACCTTGCGCCGCAACGTCGACTCAGAGCGGCACTGGGATCATCTCTGATCTTGTTGCTGTCTTCCGTGGCCGTCTTCGTCGGCATGTTGCTGTTGATCTTCGCGTTCGCGTTGCCACTGGCGGTTGTGCTTTCAGCTGCAGTTCTGATGGCGGCGTACTCGGTTCAGTATCCGATCTACCTGGGCCGCATAGTGTCGTCGGGCGAATCCGGCGCACGTGTCGGCTCGTCGATGGCCTCCGCGCGACGCATATGGATCTTCGGGTACATCGCGGGTCTGGGGGCGTATTCCGGGGTCGCCCTCATGGGAGGGGCCGCGCTTCAGGTGCCACTGGTCGCGTTGGCCGTCACCGTGGTTCTCCAGATCGTGTGGCGTCGCGTCCGCGAGGAACCGAGTTCTCCACCTCCGCACCCTTCAGGTGATCGGTTCGGAGGCCCGCGAGTCCGCGTGACGGCACTCGTGCTACTCGGTGTTGCGATCTCCCTGCTTCGCGCCACAGACTCGCTCCGATCAACCTATTTCCCGCTGTACGCGCAGCATGTCGGTGTCACTGCATCCGTCATCAGCCTTCTCTTCGTCGCTACAGCCGTCAGCGAGCTCCTGGTCGTGAGACCGCTCGGTCGAATCGGCGATCGCGCGCGAAGCGTGACGCCGTTGATGCTCGTCGCCTTCGTGGGAGCGTGTTCGATGCTGCTCGTCGCTGCCGGAACGTCTCTCTGGATCCTGATCACCTCGCAGATCCTCTACGCATTCTTCACTTCGGGCTTTCAGCTGTTCGGTGTGCAGAGGTTCGTGGAGGCCACCCAGCATGCAG
This sequence comes from Leifsonia naganoensis, assembly GCF_013410615.1. Classification (NCBI taxonomy): domain Bacteria; kingdom Bacillati; phylum Actinomycetota; class Actinomycetes; order Micrococcales; family Microbacteriaceae; genus Leifsonia; species Leifsonia naganoensis. The sequence continues at coordinate 854,138 of NZ_JACCHJ010000001.1, read as the reverse complement.
AACGTGGTGCCAGCCTCTACCAGGGGAGCTTGCAGATCGGAGGTCTGGTGGGAATCCTCCTGCCTCTTCTGATCGCCGGCTATGGACCAGGCATATTCGTGGTCGGTGCTGTCTTGTGCGCGACGGCTCTCGTCACGCTTCTGCTCAATGCTCGACAAGGAAGGAAGATCGATGCCGGACGTGACCGTCGTCATTCCCACACGTAACAAGGAGGCCTACCTTGCACTGACCTTGGCGGGCTTCGCGCAGCAGACCTATGGGGACTTCGAACTGATCATCGTCGACGACGGCGGTTCCGTCGACCTTGACCCCGCGATTGCTCCACTGCATGGTCTCGTGGACTTTCACCTCATCAGGCAAGCGAACGCAGGGAGGGGTGCCGCGCGCAATACCGGCGCCTACGCCGGGAGCGGCCGACTGCTGGTGTTCTGCGACGATGACCGGATTCCTGGCGGCGACTTCGTGGAGGCGCACGTGCGAGCAGCGTCGGATTCGACCCAGATTACAATCGGCCAGAAGAGGCAGGCTCTCACTCGGTGGATTCCGAATTCGCTTTCCGTGCCGGCGTCTCTGCTCGCAGCGACTGCGGTCGATGGGTCGCTGGATTGCGTCGCCGATCTCGTAACACCTGAGGACATCCTCGGGCTCGGGGTCGAAGAGGCGCTTCGGCGATACCTGCTCCCGAGCCATCGCGACAATTTCGACGCGGTACGGGCTGCCCATGGCGATGCATTCGCGGGATACCGCCTGCCGTGGTTGGCGATGACAACCGCAAACGTGGCGATCGGCCGTGCTGTCTTCGAGGGCGTCGATGGCTTTGAAGGGTCGTACGAGGGATGGGGCGCTGAGGACACGGACCTGGGCTACCGTCTGTGGCGGGCGGGCTGCACATTCCAATACGTGGAGGACGCGATCAACTATCACCAAGTACACCCCATTGGTTCGAGCGGCGACTACGATCTGGACTTGATTCTTCGTCAACGAGAGTTGCAGCGAAACGCGAGGCAGATGGCTCGCAAATACGACACCCTGGAGACGTTCGTGTTTCAAGGGATGTGCGAGAGCCGGTACTCACCGGCCGAAGCCTCAGCGATCGTGCAGGACATTGAGGACGGACGGCTGTCGGACCGTGTGATGCGGGAGATCGTCTCCCTGTATCGCAAGGCCGCGTAGCCGGACGGATTTACCGCGGGAACCGGACCCTCCGGGGCTATTGTCGGATCATGTCGACGGCCTCCGAGCTCAGCACCGTGCGCCACGCCTCCGGCGGCGCCACGGACGCGCTGCGCCGGAGCAACCTGGCGACCGTCCTCGGGCTCGTGCATCGCGAGGGCGCGCTCTCGCGCAGCGACCTCACGCGCCTGACCGGGCTCAATCGCTCGACGGTCGGCGCCCTGGTCGGTGAGCTCTCCGGCCTCGGGCTCGTGGAGGTGGACGAGACGCCACCGACCGGAGCCGGCTCCGGGGCTCCCGCCCCGCGCGGCCGGCCGAGCCCGCTCGTGCGGGTGTCGGATCGCGTCGCCGCGGTCGCGGTGAACCCGGAGGTGGATGCCGTGATCGTCGGTCTCGTCGGTCTCGGCGGCCGGGTGCTCAAGCGGATCCGGGTCGAGACGGCCTCGGCACGGAGCGTCGCCGAGACCGTCGCGCTGGCCTCGGCCGGCATCGCCGGGATGCTTGCAGGCGAGACCGGCGTGCGGATCGCCGGCATCGGCGTCGCCGTGCCCGGCCAGGTGCGGCTCTCGGACGGCATGGTGCGGGAGGCCACCCACTTCGGCTGGGTCGACGAACCGCTCGCGCGGATGCTGGCCGAGACGACCGGGCTCCGGGTCTGGGCGGCGAACGCGGCCGTGCTGGGGTTGCGCGCCGAGAGCGCCTTCGGCGCCGGACGCGGCATCGACGACCTGGTCTACTTGATCGGCGGGGCCTCCGGGATCGGCGGCGGCGCGATCAGCGGCGGCCGGTTGCTCACCGGGGCGGCCGGCTACGCGGGGGAGTTCGGGCACACGTTCGTGCGCTCGGACGGCCGGGCCTGCTCGTGCGGTGCCCGCGGCTGCCTCGAAGCCGAGGTCACCCAGGCCGAGCTCCTCGGGGCGGTCGGCCTCGACTCCGCGCACGCCGCCGCGCTGGCCGACGAACTGGTCGCCTCCGACGAGCCGAGCGCTCGCGCCGTCGTGGCCGCCCAGTACGAGGCCCTGCGCATCGCGACGCGCAATGCCGTCAACGTCTTCAACCCGTCCGTCGTGGTGCTGGGCGGGTTCCTCGCCGCGCTCCACCGGGCGGCGCTGGCCCACGGCTCCGCGGATCTCCTCGATGGCGTCATCCACTCGTCACGGGACGGCGTGGTGGTCGCGGAGGCGCAGCTCGGCACCGACCAGATGCTCATCGGCGCGGCGGAACTGGTCTTCTCCGACCTGATCGCCGACCCGGCGCACGTGCTCGCTGCGTGACGCCCGCGCGGGCATTGTTGCGCTCGTGAACTAAATCGTTCAAGGCACCGTATCGGCCCTTCTGGGCAGAATTCGCGCTTGCAATCCGTCCCAGCCTCCTTTATGTTGTGGTCACCAACAAAATGCATCGGAGTGGCTGCGAGGCCTGCAGACGCGCGCCCACTCCACTACAAGGAGGTAAACGATGCGCAAGAGGCACCTCGCATTCGGCGCCGCTCTGGCCGCGGGCGCGCTGCTGCTGGCCGGCTGCTCCGGCACGTCGGAGCCCGGATCCGACAGCACGGACGGAACCGGCAAGACACTCACCCTGTGGCACTACGAGGGCGAGGACTCGGCGATGGGCAAGGCCTGGAACCAGGCCATCGCCGACTTCGAGAAGGAGACCGGGGCGAAGGTGAAGTTCGAGGCGAAGGCCTTCGAGCAGATCCGCTCCACGGCCTCCCAGGTCCTCAACTCCAACGAGGCCCCCGACATCCTGGAGTACAACAAGGGCAACGCGACCGCGGGTCTGCTCGCCAGCCAGGGCCTCCTCACCAATCTCGACGACGCGGTGAAGAAATACGGCTGGGACAAGAAGCTCGCGACCAGCCTCCAGACGACCGCCCGGTACGACGACAAGGGCATCATGGGCTCCGGCTCCTGGTACGGCGTCCCGAACTACGGCGAGTACGTCGAGGTCTACTACAACAAGGACATGTTCGCGAAGTACGGCATCGAGGTGCCGAAGACGCAGGACGACTTCGTCGCCGCGCTCCAGAAGTTCAAGGACAACGGAATCACGCCGCTCGCCGAGTCGGCCGCCGAGTACCCGCTCGGCCAGCTCTGGTACCAGCTGGCGCTGACGAAGGCCGACCGCTCCTTCGTCGACGACTACCAGCTCTACAAGGGCAAGGTGGACTGGCAGGGCCCCGAGCTCTCCTCCGCCACCAAGACGGTCGACGACTGGGTGCAGAAGGGCTACATCTCCACGGACGCCTCCGGTCTGAAGGCCGAAGACGCCGGGACCGCCTTCATCGCAGGCAAGTACCCGATCTTCTTCTCGGGCAGCTGGTGGTACGGCCGGTTCCAGTCCGAGATCACCGGCTACGACTGGGGCACCTTCCTCTACCCGGGCACGAAGCTGTCGCCCGGATCGGCCGGCAACATGTGGGTGATCCCCGAGAACGCCAAGAACAAGGGCCTCGCCGAGAAGTTCATCGACATCACGATGAGCGACAAGATCCAGGCCCTGATCGGCAACAACGGCGGCGTGCCCGTCGCGGCGAAGACCAGCGACATCACCGACGAGAAGTCGAAGGAGCTGATCGCCAACTTCAACACCCTGACCGGTGAGGACGGCATCGCCTACTACCCCGACTGGCCCACCCCGACCTTCTACGACCAGCTGAACGCCGGCTTGCAGGAGCTCATCAACGGGACGAAGGACCCGGCCGCCGTCAACAAGGAGCTCGGCAGCGAGTACCAGGACGGCGTCGACCAGATCGTCAACCAGTAACCACCCGTCGCGGGGCCGGCCGTCCGCTCGACGGAGGCCGGCCCCGCGACGGCACACAGCAAGGAGCAACGCATGGTCGCAGTCGACGTGCGCGCGGCGACGACGCGGAAGCGCGGCGGGGACTCGCTGCTGCCCAGCAGCGGGCGCGGATCGTTCTGGTGGTACCTGCTGCCGGGGTTCGTCCTGCTGGCGGTGATCGTCCTGATCCCGCTGGTCTGGAACATCTACCTCAGCTTCACGAGCTACCGCGGCATCCGCCCGCCCAAGTTCATCGGCCTGAACAACTGGGTCCGGCTCTTCGGGGACGACAAGTTCTGGACCTCGTTCGGCAACTCGATCGCGATGATCGTCGCGATGGTGGTCATCCCCACCCTCGTCGGCCTCATCCTGGCGGCGATGCTGTTCGACCTGATCGGCAAGAAGTTCGGCGGCCGGTTCGCCAGCTTCCTGCGCGCCACCTACTACCTCCCGCAGATCCTCCCCGTGGTCATCGCCGCGATCGTGATCGGCTGGATCCTGCGCCCGGACAACGGCGCGCTCAACACGATCCTCGCCGCGATCGGCCTGGGCGACCTCCAGCACAACTGGCTCGGGAGCCCGGACACCGCCCTCGCGTCGATCATGGCGGTGATGGTGTGGGTGCAGCTCGGCTACCCGGTCGTCATCTTCATGGCCGCCCTGCAGCGCGTCGACCCGGAGCTCTACGAGGCGGCGGAGCTCGACGGGGCCAACTGGTTCCAGCGGTTCCGCGCCATCACGGTGTCGATCATCCGGCCCGAGATCTTCGTCGTCACCCTCACCTGCACCATCGCGGCCCTGAAGGTGTTCGGCCCCGTCTACACCCTCACGCGCGGCGGCCCCGGCACCGCCACGATGGTGCCGAGCTACTACTCCTACAGCGAGTTCTTCCAGAGCCAGCAGGTGGGATACGGCGCGACGATCGCGACCGCGTTGACCATCGTCATCGTGGTCGTGTCCATCCTCTTCATCGTCGCCCAGAACCGAGCCGAGCGCCGGGAGGCCCAGAGCTGATGTCCACCACCGTCGACCGCCCCCGCACCGGCGCTCCCACGCCCGCCGCCCCGCGCACGCTCAAGCGGCAGAAGCCCAAGAAGACCGTGACCGACTGGATCATCCTGGTCGTGGCCGTCCTGATCGGCGTCGGGATCGCGTTCCCGTTCCTGCTGATCGTGCTCAACTCGTTCAAGAGCCCCGCCGACTACAACTCCGGCGGGCCGCTCCAGCTGCCGACGACGTTCTACACGGACGGCATCGTGAACTTCTGGAACCGGGTGAACTTCCCCGAGAAGCTCTGGAACTCCATCTTCATCTCGGGCGTCGTCTCGATCCTCGCGGTCATCATCTCCGTGCTCAACGCGTACGCGCTCGGCATCGGCCGCGTGAAGGCGCGCACGTGGATCATCGTCCTGTTCCTGCTCGCGAACATGCTGCCGCAAGAGTCCCTGCTGTACCCGCTCTACTTCATGTTCAAGCAGGTGGGTCTCTACGACAACGTGTGGAGCGTCATCATCATTTTCACCGTGATCCAGAGCGCGTTCGGCACCTACCTCCTGTCGAGCGTGTACGGCACGTTCCCGAAGGAAGTGCTGGAGGCCGCGTCGCTCGACGGCGCCGGACGCTGGCGCATCCTATGGCGCGTCGTCGTGCCGATCTCGCGGCCGACGCTGAGCGTACTGCTGATCTTCTTCTTCATCTGGACGTGGAACGAGTTCCTCATCCCGCTGACGTTCCTGGTCTCCAACGACAACCAGACGGTCCCGGTCGCGATCAGCGCGCTGCAGGGCGACCGGCTGATGGATGTGACCACCACGTCCGCCTCGGCCCTGCTGGGCCTCATCCCCACCCTCGTCTTCTTCCTCATCTTCCAGCGCACTCTCACGCGCGGCATCACAGCAGGAGCGGTCAAGTAGCAATGAAGTTCACCGATGGATTCTGGCAGCTCCGCGACGGCGTCACGCCCGTCTACGCCCAGGAGGCGTACGACGTGGAGGCCGGCGACGGCACCGTCACCGTCACCGCCCCCGGCACGGTCATCGAGCGCCGGGGGGACACCCTCAACAGGCCGACGTTGACCGTCACCCTCCACTCGCCGATGCCGAACGTGATCGGCGTCCGGGTCGAGCACTGGCAGGGCGCAGGCGCCGGGCGGGGGTTCACGCTCGCCGCCGAGGAGGGCGACGTCGAGGTGGTCGTCGACGACGAGAGCGGGAGGCTGCGCGCCGGCGACCTCGTCGCGACCGTCCGCCGCGGGGCGCCCTGGTCGCTCACCTTCTCGGCCGGCGACACCGTGCTCACGTCGAGCGGCCGCAAGTCGCTCGCCCACATGACGGTCGCGGGAGACGGCACCTACGTGCACGAGCAGCTGTCGCTCGGCGTCGGCGAGCTGGTGTACGGGCTGGGGGAGCGGTTCGGTCCGCTCGTGAAGAACGGCCAGACCGTCGATATCTGGAACGCCGACGGCGGAACCTCGAGCGAGCAGGCCTACAAGAACATCCCGTTCTACCTGACCAACCGCGGCTACGGCGTGCTGGTCGATCACCCCGGCCACGTCTCGTACGAGATCGGCTCCGAATCGGTCGAGCGCGTGCAGTTCTCGGTGCCGGGCGAGAGCCTCCAGTACTACCTGATCTACGGGCCGACGCCGAAGCAGATCCTGGAGCGGTACACGGCCCTGACCGGCCGGCCCGCCACCGTGCCGGCGTGGTCCTACGGGCTCTGGCTCTCCACGAGCTTCACGACCGCATACGACGAGGCGACGGTCACCTCCTTCATCGACGGCATGGCCGAGCGCGACCTCCCACTGTCCGTCTTCCATTTCGACTGCTTCTGGATGCGCGAGTTCAACTGGTGCGACTTCGAGTGGGACCCGCGCACCTTCCCCGACCCGGAGGGGATGCTCGCCCGCCTGCACGGCAAGGACCTGCGCGTGAGCGTGTGGATCAACCCGTACATCGGCCAGCGCTCGCCCCTGTTCGCCGAGGCCGCGGCCTCCGGATACCTCGTACGGCGACCGGACGGCGACGTCTGGCAGTGGGACATGTGGCAGGCCGGGATGGGGTTGGTCGACTTCACCAACCCGGACGCGACCCGCTGGTACCAGGACCACTTGCGTCGCCTGGTCGCGCAGGGCGTCGACTGCTTCAAGACCGACTTCGGGGAGCGCATCCCGGTCGACGTGGCGTACTTCGACGGCTCGTCGCCCGAGCGGATGCACAACCTCTACACCCAGCTGTACAACGAGGCGGTCTTCGAGGTGCTGCAGGAGGCGCGTGGTGCCGGCGACGCCGTGCTGTTCGCGCGCTCGGCGACCGCGGGTGGCCAGGCCATGCCGGTGCACTGGGGCGGCGACAACACCTCGTCGTACGAGTCGATGGCGGAGACCCTCCGCGGCGGCCTCTCCCTCGCGTTCAGCGGGTTCGGCTTCTGGAGCCACGACATCGGGGGCTTCGAGGGGACCCCCGATCCCGGCGTCTTCAAGCGCTGGACCGCGTTCGGGCTGCTGTCGAGCCATTCGCGCCTGCACGGGAGCAACTCGGTGCGCGTCCCGTGGGCGTTCGACGAGGAGGCGGTCGAGGTGACGCGCCGGTTCACGACGCTCAAGCTGCGGCTCATGCCGTACTTGTTCGCCGCGGGCCAGGAGGCCGCGCTGCGAGGCACGCCCGTCATGCGACCGCTCCAGCTCGAGTTCCCCGGCGACCCGGCCGTCGACCACCTCGACCGGCAGTACCTGCTCGGCGGTGACCTCCTCGTCGCCCCGGTGTTCTCACCGGCCGACGTCGAGTTCTACCTGCCGGCCGGGACATGGACCGAGTTCTTCTCGGGCGAGCAGGTGGAGGGCGGCCGCTGGAGGCGTGAGACGCACGGCTTCGACACCCTCCCGCTCTACGTGCGCGAGGGTGCCGTGCTCCCGCTCGGCGCGCGCGACGACCGCCCCGACTACGACTACCGCGAGGGGCTGACGCTGGCCGTCTATCCGGGGCCGGACACGACGCGCATCGTCACGGTGACGACGCCGGAGGGCGAGGTCGCCGAGTACGCGGTCATGCGATCGGGCGACGCGCTGCGGGCATCCGGTCCGGAGGCGCATCCCTTCACGCTGCGGGATGTCGCGACCGGTCGCACCGTCGCGTCCAGCGGAGGTCGCGCCGAGCTGTAATACAGTACTCGGGACCATGAACGGCAACACGACGGCGGGGACGAACCTCGACACGGTGCGACGGCACAACCTCTCCACCGTGCTCGGGATGGTGCACCGCGGCGGTCCCCTGGCGCGCTCGGCGCTCACCCAGGCGACCGGGCTGAACCGGTCGACGACGGGTGCGCTCGTCGCCGAGCTGGTGGAGTACGGCCTCGTGCGGGAGCGCGATCCGGAGACCAGCAACCGCGTCGGGCGCCCGTCGCCGGTCGTCGCCGCGGACGGACGCGTGGTCGCGCTCGCCGTGAATCCCGAGATCGACGCGGTCACCGTCGGCGTCGTCGGGCTGGACGCCACGGTCCACCGCCGGGTGCGGTTCCCCACCGGTGACGTGCCGACCGCGCAGGAGGCCGCCGCCATCGCCGCCGCGGTGATCGACGGGCTGCGGCCCGACCTGGCCGCAGCCCGTCGCGTCGTCGGCATCGGCGTCGCCGTCCCCGGGCTCGTGCGGGAGGAGGACGGCGTCGTGCGCCTCGCCCCGCACCTGGAGTGGGCGGAGGAGCCGTTCGCCGCCGAGCTCGCGGCCGCCACAGGCTACCCGGTGCTCGCGGCGAACGACGCGAGCCTCGGCGCGAACGCCGAACGGCTCTTCGGGGCCGGGCGCGGCGCATCCGACGTGGTCTACCTCAACGGCGGCGCGTCCGGCATCGGCGCGGGCGTCATCGTCCGCGGCGAGCCCCTGACCGGCATCAGCGGGTACGCGGGGGAGCTGGGGCACACCCTTGTGAACTCGGCGGGCATCCGCTGCCACTGCGGCGCGATCGGGTGCCTCGAGACGGAGGTCAGCCAGCGCGCCCTGCTCGGCGTGCTCGGGATGCGTGCCGCCGACGGCGAGGAGCTCTCGCGCGCGCTGACCGCGGCGGTCGCGGCAGGCGACACCGCGGTCACGGCCGAGGTCGACCGGCAGCTCGGCTTCCTCGCCACGGCGCTGCGGAACGCCACGAACGTCTTCGCGCCCGAGCTGATCGTGCTCGGCGGGTTCCTCGGCGCGCTCCACGCGCTGGCGCCCGAGCGCCTGCCGCAGCTCGTCTCGGATCAGGCGCTCGCGGCCAGCGCCGAGCGCCTGCGGATCGTGCGCGCCGAGCTCGGCGGCGACATCCTCATGATCGGCGCGGCGGAGCTGGCCTTCGGCCCCCTCCTCGCCGCCCCTGCGCCTGCCCCCGCCCCAGTTCCCGCCCCTCCCGCCCCCTGAGCCTCGCCGCCATCCGTTCCGGACTTCTGTACGCAACACGCCGTCCGCTAGCGTGCAGAACTCCGGAAACGATGGCCGCCTCCACCCCCGGAATGCGGGGGATGCGCACGGTAACATCGGGCACCCGCCTGCGATAGGATGAATGGTGTCGCCGAGTCGAATCGATTCGATTCCCGGCTTCGACCGACACCGGCACCGCGTGAACGCAGCGCGGTGCTTCTTCGTGCGTCCGCCGCCCGTGCGCCACCTCACCCCGCACCTCCGACCCAGCAAGGACCTTCTTCGTGACCACCGTCGTGCATCCCGGCGACTCCCTCTCCGGCCGTCAGCGCCTGGCGTACATCCTGATCCTCGGCGCACTCACCGCGCTCGGGCCGTTCACGATCGACACCTACCTGCCGGCACTGCCGACGCTGCAGTCCGACTTCGACGTGTCGACCGCGGCGATCCAGCTGACGCTCACCGCGACGACCATCGGGTTCGGTCTCGGGCAGCTCCTGGTCGGTCCCTGGTCCGACAAGATCGGCCGGCGCACCCCGCTGATCGCGTCGACGGCCGTCCACATCCTGGCCTGCCTCGGCGCCGCGGTGGCGCCGAACGTCGAGCTGCTCGGCGTCGCCCGCGCAATGCAGGGGATCGGCGCGGCGGCGGGCGGTGTCGTCGCCATGGCGATGGTCCGCGACCTGTTCGGCGGCCGTCCGCTCGTGCGCATGCTCAGCCGCCTGGCGCTCGTCAACGGGCTCGCCCCGGTGCTCGCCCCCGTCATCGGCTCGTGGCTGCTACTCGTGATGCCGTGGCGCGGCATCTTCGTCGTACTCGCGTTCTACGGGCTCTTCGTCATCGTGTGCGTCTCGCTCTGGATCGTCGAGACCCTCCCGAAGGCGCGTCGCCACGACGCCGGGCACTCGACCGTCCGCCAGCGGTACAAGGCGGTGCTCTCCGACCGGGTCTTCGTCGGCATCGCGATCGTCGGCGCCGCGAACTTCACCGGACTGTTCGCGTACCTGTCGTCGAGCTCGTTCATCTTCCAGGAGATCTACAAGTTCAACGCCCAGGAGTACGGCCTCCTCTTCGCGGTCAACTCCATCGGCATCATCATCGGCGTGCAGTCGTCGGCGCGGCTCACGAAGTACGTCGGCCCGCAGTGGATCCTCGCCGTCTCGACCGTCGTCATGTTCGTCGCGTCCGTCGTGATCGTGGTGCTCGACCAGGCGCACGTCGGCCTCTGGGGCACGGCCATCCCGCTGTGGTTCTTCATCGCGGCCTGCGGATTCGGATTCCCGTGCGTGCAGGTGCTGGCGCTCAACAACCACGGCCACGAAGCCGGCACCGCGGCCAGCCTCCTGGGCGCGCTCAACTTCGGCATCGCGGGCATCGTCTCGCCGATCGTGGGCATCCTGGGCGTCGGCAGCGCCGCGCCGATGGGGTACGTGATGGCGGCCTGCGCCCTGGTGTCCATCGGCGCCCTCTGGCTGATCGTGCGCCCGCGCACGGTCCCCGCCCTCGCGCACTAGCCTCCCCGTTCCGCGAGACGTGAGTGGTTGCGGGTGCGGGGGCGCCCGCACCCGCAACCACTCACCTCTCGTGTCAGGTTTCGCGGGTACGGTGGGGCGATGGATGCGGACGACCAGCCAGACGCCCCGGCCACCCAGCACGAGCAGTTGCGGCAGGCCGCTCGGATCAGTCGCCTCTGGCCCGTGATCTCGGCCTCCGTCGCCGTGCTCCTCGTGCTCGGTCTCGGCGCGATCATCGCATTCCGCCCCACCGAGCCGTTCTCCCTCGACCTCGAGTGGATGCAGGAGATCGTCGAGCACCGCTCGCCCTTCTGGCTCGGGCCGGCTCTCTTCTTCAACTACGCCGGGGGAGGGATCGTCGGCTCGGCGGTGATCCCTGTAGTGATCGTGCTGCTGCTGCTCGCGTTCCGACGGCCGTGGGGAGCGCTGTTCTTCGCGTCGGCCAGCATCCTGTCGGTCGTCCTCGTCCAAGTGCTGAAGCACACGGTCGGGCGAGCGCGGCCGACGGAGATCCTGGTGAACGCCGACGCGGGTTCATTCCCGTCGGGGCATACGGCGAACGCGGCGACGATGGTGGTCGTGCTCGCCATCCTCTTCCCGCGCGTCTGGGTCTGGTGCTTGGGCGTCGCGTGGGCGCTGCTCATGGCGGTCAGCCGCACGTATCTCGGCGCCCACTGGATGAGCGACACGGTCGGCGGGCTGCTGCTCGGTGCCGCCGTCGCCGTCATCGTGTGGGCGCCGCTCGCGTACCGCCTCGCCCGTGAGCGCACCCTTCCGCACCCCTTCCTGCGCTCGCGCGCGCCCGGCACCCCCTCCTCCACCTCCCCGACCCCATAGGCCGAGGTTCACGACGTGGCGCCCATTCGCGCCCGAATGGGCGCCACGTCGTGAACTTCACAGACCCGAGGAGGCGCAGCGGGCAGTACTGTGGCGGCCATGAGGATTCTGCTGGTCGGCGCGGGCGGCGTCGGCGACGCCATCGCCAAGATCGCCGCGCGCCGCACGTTCTACGACACCATCACCGTGAGCGACTACGACGTCGCGCGCGCCGAGCGGACGGTCGGGTGGATCCGCGCCCGGCACGGTGAGGAGGTGGCGTCCCGCTTCCGCACCGCCGCGATCGACGCCTCCGACCCCGACTCGGTGGAGGCCGTGGCGCGCGAGCACCGCGCGACCCACGTCATGAACGCGGTCGAGCCGAAGTTCGTGCCGACCATCTTCGCCGGCGCGTTCGCGGCGGGAGCCGACTACCTCGACATGGCGATGAGCCTGTCGGAGCCGCATCCCACCGACCCCTACGAGAAGACGGGCGTGAAGCTCGGCGACGACCAGTTCGCCCTGCGCGGCGACTGGGAGGCAGCCGGCCGGCTCGCCCTGGTCGGCATGGGGGTCGAGCCCGGCCTTTCGGACGTCTTCGCCCGCTACGCCGCCGACGAGCTGTTCTCATCCATCGGCGAGCTCGGCACCCGCGACGGCGCGAATCTCGTGGTGCGCGACGAGGCCGGCAACGAGATCTTCGCGCCGTCGTTCTCGATCTGGACCACCATCGAGGAGTGCCTGAACCCGCCCGTGGTCTTCGAGAAGGACACGGGATGGTTCACCACCCCGCCCTTCAGCGAGCCGGAGGTCTTCGACTTCCCCGAGGGCATCGGACCGGTGGAGTGCGTGAACGTCGAGCACGAGGAGGTGCTGCTCATGCCGCGCTGGCTCGACGCGAAGCGCGTGACGTTCAAGTACGGGCTGGGGGAGGAGTTCATCGGCGTGCTGAAGACCCTCCACTTGCTGGGCCTCGACTCCACGACGCCGGTCCGCGTGCGCAGCGCCGGCGGCCCGGCGGAGGTCGCGCCGCGTGATGTCGTCGCCGCTGCCCTGCCCGACCCGGCGACGATCGGTCCGCTGATGACGGGGAAGACCTGTGCCGGTGTGAACGTGACCGGCATCGGCGTGGACGGCGCCCCGCGCGAGGTCTATCTGTACCACGTCAGCGACAACGAATGGACGATGCGCGAGTACGACTGCCAGTGCGTCGTCTGGCAGACCGCGCTCAACCCCGTCATCGCGCTCGAGCTGCTGGCGAAGGGGGCCTGGCGCGGAACGGGCGTGCTCGGGCCGGAGGCGTTCCCCGCGCGGCCGTTCCTCGAGCTCATGGAACGGCCCGAGCACGACGGCGGCTACGGGCAGGCGTGGGGGATGCGCGAAGCACGCTAGGCGGCGCACCGGCCCGTCAGTAGGCTGAGCCGCATGAGCGACGCTGAAGCGCTGGCGGAGACCGCCGCGAAGCTGCAGGCCGAGGCGGAGGAAGCGCTGCGCAAGGCGCAGGAGGCGGCGGCTGCGGCCGCTGCCGCGCAGGAGGCGGCGCAGGCGGCACCGGCGGCACCGCCCGCATCCACTGCCTCTGCCGAACCCGCGGCCGGCCCGCTCTCGGCCGACGCCGTCGCCGCGGTCCGTGCCGAGTACGCCTTCGACGCACCCGCGCTCGAGATCGGTGCGCTCGTCAACGGCGACCCGATCGCCGACGTCCCCGTGCGCATCCCGCTCGCCATGACCAACCGGCACGGGCTGGTCGCGGGCGCGACCGGGACAGGCAAGACCAAGACGCTGCAGGTGCTCGCCGAGCAGCTGGCCGCGGCGGGCGTGCCGGTCTTCGCCGCCGACATCAAGGGCGACCTCTCGGGCATCGCGGTCGCCGGCGAGTCCAACGACAAGCTGCTGGAGCGCACCCGCGGCATCGGCCAGGACTGGACCCCGCGCGCGGCCACGACCGAGTTCTTCTCGCTCGGCGGCGTCGGCCGCGGCGTGCCCATCCGGGCGACCGTCGCCGGGTTTGGCCCGCTGCTGCTCTCGAAGGTGCTCGGGCTGAACGACACCCAGGAGTCGAGCCTGGGCCTCGTCTTCCACTACGCCGACCAGGCCGGCCTCCCGCTGCTCGACCTCGCCGACCTCCGCGCCGTGCTCACCTACCTGACGAGCGACGACGGCAAGGCCGAGCTCGCCGGGCTGGGCGGCCTGTCGAGCGCGACCGTGGGCGTCATCCTGCGCGAGCTGATCGCGTTCGCCGACCAGGGCGCCGAGGCGTTCTTCGGCGAGCCCGAGATCGACACCGCCGAGTTCCTGCGGGTCGCGCCGGACGGGACGGGCGTGGTCAGCCTCCTGGAGGTGCCCGGCGTGCAGGACAAGCCCGCCGTGTTCTCGACGTTCCTGATGTGGCTCCTCGCCGACCTGTTCAACGACCTGCCGGAGGTCGGGGATCTGGACAAGCCGAAGCTGGTCTTCTTCTTCGACGAGGCGCACCTGCTGTTCAAGGGAGCCTCCAAGGACTTCATCGCCTCGATCACCCAAACCGTGCGCCTCATCCGGTCGAAGGGCGTCGGCATCTTCTTCGTCACGCAGACGCCGAAGGATGTGCCGAGCGACGTGCTCGCGCAGCTCGGCTCGCGCGTGCAGCACCAGCTGCGCGCCTTCACGCCCGACGACGCGAAGGCGCTCAAGGCGACGGTGTCGACCTACCCGAAGTCGGGCTACGACCTGGCCGAGGTGCTGCAGTCCCTCGGCACGGGGGAGGCCATCGTCACCGTCATGAACGAGAAGGGCGCGCCCAGCCCGGTCGCCTGGACCCGGCTGCGCGCACCGCAGGGATCCATGTCGCCGGCCCCGGAGGCGCAGTTGGAGGCCACGGTCGCCGCCTCCCCGCTGCAGGCGAAATACGGCACTCCCGTCGATCGCGACTCGGCGCGAGAGCAGCTCGCCCGCAAGCTCGACGCCGCCGCGGCCGCCGCCGACGCGGCAGCGCAGGCCCAGGCCCAGGCGGAAGCCGCCGCAGCCGCGGAGAAGGCGGCAGCAGCACAGGCGAAGGCCGACGCGAAGGCACAGGCCGCCGCGCAGAAGGAGTACGAGCGCATCCTCAAGAGCACCTCGCCCACCCGGACCACCCGCCGCACGACCTCCAAGCCGGCCCCCAACGTGCTGGAGCAGGTCCTCGGTTCGAAGGCGACCCGCGACATCCTCACGGGCGTGGTGGAGGGGATCTTCGGTACGCGCAAGCGACGCTAGCCGCGCCGCTCCTCGCAGCCCCCGGGACCTCGTCTCAGACGACGATGATCTCGTACCCGCGTTCGATGAACGCGGCGCGTTGCTCGTCGGTGATGCCGGTGTCGGTGATGAGTGTGGTGAGACTCGTGGGTCCGGTCACAGTGGCGAAGGCTGTCCGGCCCATCTTCGACGAGTCGGCGACGAACACGGCCCGCGTCGCGCGTCGGGCCATGAGGGAGTTGACGCTCGCCTCGCCCTCGTCGTGCACCGTCGGCCCGATGACGGGGTCGATGGCGTCCACGGCGATGAACGCGACGTCCATGGTGATCTTCTCCAGGACCGCGTCGGTGTAAGGGCCGACCAGCTCGTACGAACGCGAGTGGACGACGCCCCCGGTGACGACGATCTTGATCTGCGGGCGGATGACGAGTTGCGCGGCGATGTTGATCGCGTTGGTGACGACGGTGAGGTTCGGGTAGGGCGACGGCTCCAGGAGGTCGGAGCGGGAGGCCAGTGCGGTCGCGATCGCCGTGCTCGTGGTGCCGCCGGAGAGACCGACGACGGCGCCGCGGGGGACGAGGGCGCTCGCCGCCTGCGCGATGCGCATCTTCTGCTCGGCGTGCTGATCGTGCTTGTAGCGGAGTGGGAGGTCGTAGGCCACGGACTGGCCGATCGCCCCACCGCGGGTGCGCGTCAGCATCTGCTGCGAGGCGAGCGCGTCCAGGTCGCGGCGGGCGGTCGCCGCCGAGACGTTGAGCGTCGTGACGATGTCCTCCACCTCGACCTGGCCGGTCTCGGCCAAGAGGTCGAGGACGGCGCCGAGTCGCTGGGCTCTGCTCATCGCCGTGCGTTCGCGGCTCCGCTCGCCCGGCCGCGCCGGGCCGGACAGCGCGAGCGCGCCGTCGTCCTCGTGCGCCCCGGCGGTGGATGAGCGTGTCACGGGCCGCTCCTGTCCTGCGCCGTCGGGCGGTTGCGCGAATGTCTCTGGCAATGATTCCGCATGATCGAAGCCGTTGTCTAGTGATCACATTCGATCATCTCCATTTCGGGCTCGATGCTTGACGTCCTGCCCCCGAAAGGGGCATGATCGCCAGCATCCATTGAGTGAAAGTGCTTGTTTCCCACGGGAACACGTCAATAAACATCAACGGCTCCGCATTGACGCGCAGGCACCTCAGCAGTATCGGCACGTGTTTCTTCGAGAAGTGGGGAAGTCAATGAAGAAGTCACTCCGGTGGGGAGCGGCGGTCGCGACCGTCGCCGTCACCACCATGACACTCGCCTCCTGCGGCTTCAGCGGCGGGTCGGGAGGCTCGTCCGGCGGCGCGCAGACGCTCGACCTGATGGTGGCGAGCTATTCGGACAATACGAAGGCCGAATGGCAGCAGATCATCACGGACTTCGAGGCCAAGAACAGCGACATCAAGGTCAATCTCGACGTGGAGTCCTGGACGGACATCAACAACGTCATCAAGACGCGCATCCAGGCGCAGAAGCAGCCCGACATCCTGAACATCGACGCGTTCGCGGGATTCGCGGCGGACGACCTGCTCTATCCCGCCAAGGACATCGTCTCGGCCTCGACGTTCGACGACTTCCAGGACGCGTTCAAGAAGAACGCGAGCATCGACGGCACGCAGTACGGCCTCCCGTTCATCGCCTCCGCCCGCGCCCTGTTCTACAACAAGGACGACTTCGCGAAGGCCGGCATCTCGGCCCCGCCGAAGACGTGGGCCGAGTTCGAGGAGGACGCGGGCAAGCTCAAGGCCGCCGGGGTCACGGCATACGGGATGCCGCTCGGAAGCGAGGAGGCGCAGGCGGAGACGGCGATCTGGTTCTACGGAGCAGGCGGCGGCTACGGCGACGCCAAGAAGCTCACGATCGACAGCTCGCAGAACGTCGAGGGCGCCACCGAGATGAAGAAGATCATCGACCAGGGCTACACCGAGCCGAACCCGGGCTCGACCAACCGCACGCCGCTGCTCAACGTCTTCATCCAGGGGCAGCTGGGCATGCAGGTCGGCCTCCCGCCGACGGTCGGGCAGATCAAGGACAAGAACCCGTCGCTCAACTACGGTGTCGCGCCCATCCCGACCAAGGACGGCTCCTCCTTCACCCTGGGCGTCGCCGACCACCTGATGGCCTTCAAGAACAAGACCGACAAGAAGGCGGCGATCACGAAGTTCCTCGACTACTTCTACTCGCCCGCCGTCTACACCAAGTGGGTGGGCGCGGAGGGCTTCCTGCCGACGACCAAGTCGGGTGCGAAGGAGATGGCCTCGGACGAGACCATCAAGCCGTTCCTCGACCTGCTGCCGGACGCGAAGTTCTACCCGTCCACCAACCCGGACTGGTCGGCCGCGCAGGGCGCGATCCAGAGCCAGATCGGACAGCTCGGCCAGGGCGCGGTCCCGGCGGATCTGCTGAAGTCCATCCAGGCCAAGGCCGACGGCCAGTAATCCCGGATGACCAGCACCGCTGAGTCGACGCGCGCGGGGGCGGCTTCCGGCCGCCCCCGTCGCGGGTCCCCACCGAGGCGCTCCGGCGCGTCCGACCTGCTCCACGCCGTGCCGTGGACGCTGCCCGCACTCCTCCTGATCTTCGGGATCGTGCTGTTCCCGGCCGGCTACATGATCTTCAACTCGACGCGGAAGATCTCCATCGCCGGCGTCGACCACGGTTCCGTGGGGCTGCAGAACTACCTGACGGTGCTCTCCCGCCCGGAGCTTCCCGGCATCCTGCTGAACACTCTCGTGTGGGTCGTCGCCGTCGTCGCGATCACCGTGGTGATCGGGCTCGCGCTCGCCCAGTTCCTCGACAAGAACTTCCCGGGCCGCCGCTGGGTGCGGATGGCGATCATCGTCCCGTGGGCGGCGAGCGTCGTGATGACGACGACCGTGTTCGTGTACGGTCTCGACCCCTTCTACGGGATCATCAACAAGTTCCTCGTCGACATCCACCTGCTCGCGGAGCCGTTCGGCTTCACGAAGGAGCCGGTGCCGGCGTTCATCTCCTCGATCGGCATCGCGGTGTTCGTGTCGCTGCCGTTCACGACCTACACGATCCTGGCGGGGCTCGCCGGCATCCCGGGCGACATGCTGGAGGCGGCGAAGGTGGATGGGGCGAGCGCCGCCCGCTCCTATTTCGGCGTGACCCTCCCGAACCTGCGGAACGCGATCGCCCTGGCGGCGCTCATCAACATCATCAACGTGTTCAACTCGCTCCCGATCCTCAAGCTGATGACGGGCTCGATCCCCGGCTACAAGGCCGACACGACGACGACCTACGTCTTCAAGCTGCTGCAGAACGAGCAGCGCATCGACCTGTCGAGCGCGCTCAGCGTGATCAACTTCCTGATCGTCCTGGTCGTCGTCGCGCTGTACCTGTGGATCGTGAAGCCGATGAGGGAGGTCGCATGACCGCGCCGGCCCCGACTCTGGTGGCGGGGGCTCCGCCGGTGCGCCGCCGTCGTTCCCGCCTCTCGGGCTCCCCGGGGCGCGTCGTCGGCAAGACGCTCGCCGGGGTGGTCATCGCCCTCGTCTTCATCGCGCCGTACCTGATCATGCTGGTCGGCTCGTTCAAGTCGCGGAACAACATCCTCCAGGTGCCGCCGACCTATCTGCCCGACCAGTGGCATCCCGAGAACTACCTCACGATGTGGTCGACGCCGGAGACGCCGCTCCCGCTCAACCTCATCTCGACCATCGTGATCTCGGTGTTCGCGACACTGCTGGTGCTCGTGGTCTGCGTGCCCGCCGCGTACTACACGGCGCGGTTCCGGTTCCCGGGTCGCGGAGTGTTCCTCTTCCTGGTGATCGTGACGCAGATGCTGCAGCCCACGGTGCTCGCGACGGGCCTGTTCAAGGAGATGGTCGCGCTCGGGATCAACGACACCTGGCTGGCCATGATCCTCATCAACGCGGCGTTCAACCTCGCGTTCGCCATCTGGATCATGCACACCTTCTTCGCCGGAGTGCCCAAGGAGGTGGACGAGGCCGCGCAGCTCGACGGGGCCGGCAAGTGGACGGTGCTCTTCCGCGTCCAGCTCCCGCTGGTGTGGCCCGGCATCGTGACGGCGATCATCTACACCTTCGTCGCCTCGTGGAACGAGTTCGCCGCGAGCCTGGTGATCCTGTCCACGGACGCGAACCAGCCGTTGTCGGTGGCCTTGACCAAGTTCGTCGGTCAGTACGACGCCGCGTGGCAGTACGTGTTCGCGGTCTCGGTCGTGGCCGTGATCCCCGTCGTGGTGCTCTTCGCGCTGATCGAGAAGCGCCTGGTCGGCGGCCTCACCGCCGGCAGCGTCAAGTGAGGGGTCGGACTCCGAGGAGGGTGCGGACGCGCTGACCGACGCCGATCGCGATCGGCGCCTCCTCCCCGCCCCGCTCGCTCCAGGCCGCGGAGAGTCCGGTCCAGGCGAGCGCCCAGCGCAGGAGGGTGGGCTCGTCGAGGCCAGACTCCGCCGCGATCACCCCGGCCGTGCGCTCCAGGCGGCCGGGGCGGAGAGCGATCGCGGCGTCGGGGTTGCACAGGATGTTGAGCAGGTCGAACGCGGGGTCGCCGTGCAGCGGCTTCGGGTCGATCGCGAGCCAGCCGCGCTCGCCGAAGTCGAGCACGTTGCCGTGGTGCAGGTCGCCGTGGAGGACGACGTCGGCGGTGGGATGAGCGAGCAGCGCCCGCGCCTCGGCGGCGGCCGCTGGGTAGAGCCCGTCGTGGTCGTCCGGCCGGTCGGCGGCCTGCTCGAACAGCTCACGGAACCACTCGTCGAGCGGATGCAGCCCCGCCGGCGGGCCGTCGGCACGCGCGGTGTGAAGGCGACGGCCGGCGCGGCACAGGATGCGCGTGGCGTCGTCGTCGCCCGCCGGACCCGAACGCGCCAACTCGATCAGCGACCGCGGTCCCTCCGCGCGCTCCAGCAGCACGGCTCGCCCGTCGTCCCCGAACTCCAGCACCTCCGCCGCGCCCTCACCGGACCACCAGCGCAGCACGTGCGCGCCGGCGGCCTCCTCGTCGACGAGGGCGCACTTGAGGAACGCCGGCCGGCCATCCCGGCGCACCGGCTGCAGGGCGCTCGACGGGGTGACGAACGGGTCGCCGTCCGGGGTCAGCGCCCAGCGCTCGCGCCAGCCGGCGAGCAGCGCGTCGCTCATCGCTCTCCTTCGCGCGCGGCGTACGCGCCCGGCGGTGCACCGATCACGGCCCGGAACTCCCGGCTGAAATGCGCCTGGTCCGCGTATCCGAGGTCGAGCGCGAGTGTGGCGAGCGCGGGAGGTTCGGTCGAGCGCAGAGCGGCCGCGGCCTCCTGCAGCCGGTAGCGCTGGATGAGCCATTTGGGGCCGAAGCCGATGTGCCCGGCGACCAGGCGCTGGAGGTGCCGGACGCCGAGGCCGAAACGCGCGGCGAGGTCCTCCACGCGGCGAAGCTCGCGGTCGTCCTCCACGGTTGCGACGACCTCGTCGACGAGCCGGGCTTCCTCGCCCGGCACCGGGAGGCCGCCCAGCCAGCTCTCGACGGCGGTGACCGCGCTCGCGTCGTCGCCGTCGGCCATCGCGTCGCGGACCACGGGCAGCAGGTCATCCAGCCCGTCGAGGGCGAGTTCTCCCGCGGGCACCGCGGCGGGCAGCGAGCGGAGGGAGGCGCCGGTCCAGCCGCGCGCGACACCCGGGCGCAGCAGCATCCCGAACGCCCATCCCGACCCGCGCAGGGTGCGACCGCTCGCGCCCCGGCTCGCCCGGTGGAGCAGCGCAGAGTCGGGCTCGATCACGAGGTTCGCCGTCGGGTACTCGAGCACCTGCGGGCGCAGGATCCGTCCCTCCGGCAGCGTCCAGCGCGGCAGCCAGTAGTGTCGGACGAACGCGCTCGCCGCGTCGCCGGGGAACACCCGGCCGATCCGCACGGGCTCGTCGCCGGTGCGCGTGAGCAGGCCGTTGCTGCGTGGCACGGCGGCGGTGTGCGGACTCACGCTGCCATACTTTCACGGTGAGCTCGATCCGTCCCTTCCAGCCGGCCGACCGCGACGATGTCTACGCGATCTGCGTCCGGACCGGGGCGAGCGGGCAGGACGCGACCGGTGCGTACTCCAGCGACGACCTGCTGCCCGATGTCTTCGCCGGCCCGTACGTCGCCTACCAGCCCGATCTCGCCTTCGTCGTCGACGCGGGCGACCACGTGGCCGGGTATGTGATCGCCGTCGCCGACAGCCTCGCCTTCGCCGACTGGTACGAGGCCGAGTGGCTCCCGGCGTTCCGCGCGAAGTACCCATTGGAGCGGGCCAGGGACGACGCCGAACGCCAGGCGATCGGCTTCGGACTCGACGTGCGCGAGGCGATCGTGCCCGAGGTCGACCGGTTCCCGGCGCACCTCCACATCGACCTGCTCCCCGAACTGCAGGGCCAGGGCTTCGGGCGCGCGCTCATCCGCACCCTGCTCGCGGCTTTGCGGGAACGCGGCGTGCCCGGGGTCTACCTCACGATGTCGCCCTCGAACCACGGCGCCCGGGCGTTCTACGAGCGGCTCGGCTTCACCGAGCTGCCGTCGAGCACACCGGACGCTCCGGCCCTCGCGATCGCGACCGACGCGACGCTCTGACGCCCGGGGTCAGCGTCCGACGAGCGCCGGGACCCGCTCGAACCAGTAGAGCAGTTCGGGGGAGGTTCGCCGCAGCTGGGCCAGCGTCATCGAGTCCTGCGGGCGCGTCACGGGGATGTCGAGCTCCTCGGCCACGCGCTCCATGTCCTCGAGGGACCAGAACTGCCCGCGCATCCGGATCAGGAGGCGGCCGTCCAGCCCGGTGATGAAGAGCTGGGGCAGGGTGTCGAGCGTGCTGCTCTCGTAGAGCTGCACCAGGAGGACCGACCCGACCTCCGAGGGACGCACGGCGACCACGCGGCCGAAGAAGCCGCGCTCCCGCACCCCGTCGGTGCCGACGGTGATCGTGACGCTCAGGAACGAGTAGACGCAGAGGACGGTGGCCGCCACGACCAGCAGGTGCGCGATCAGCACGAGCGGCCAGCCGCCGGTGGGGATCGACAGCCAGTAGAGCACGGCGAACACGGGGGTCGTCAGCGCCAGGATGGCGATCACGCCGCGCGTGAACAGGTACCGGAAGGGGCGCAGCACTGTTTCGCGCGTCACGCCTGTCTCCCGTCCGAGTTCCCGTTGCTCTGTCATCGAACCGAGCCTGACTTATCGGTCGGTGTCTCCGGTAGCGGCATTTTGGGGGACACGGGCCGCTTTCGCGGCGAGTTCGCGGGCGCGGATGCTGCGCACGCGGAACGCGCTCAGGATGGTCGCGAGCACCCCGACGGCGAAGAGGACGACGGTGCCGACGTCGTGCATCGAGCGCCCGATGAGCAGCGTGATCACCGCGATGACCGCGGTGGCGCACAGCTGGGAGAACATCTTCTTGCTCATCGTCCCCATCTAACAGGAACCGGGTTCGCGGTGCCGACCCGTGAGGTGTGAATAGGATGTCTCCAGATCGAGGAGGGGTGAGAGGTGGCGACGCTCCGGGATGTCGCGGCCTTGGCGGGGGTTTCCGTCAAGACCGTTTCTAACGTTGTGAACGATTTCGAGTTCGTGCGCCCGTCGACCCGTGCGAAGGTCCAGGCCGCGATCGCCGAGCTCGGGTACCAGCCGAACCTCGCCGCCCGCCAGCTGCGCGCCGGCCGCACGGGTGTGATCGGCCTTGCCGTCCCCGAACTCCGCTTCAGCTACTTCGCTGAGCTGGCCGATGCCGTGCTGGAGGCGGCACGCGCCCGCGACTACGTGGTGCTCATCGAGCAGACCGGAGGGGTGCGGGAGGCTGAGATCGCCCTGCTCACCGGCTCGCGGACGGCCATGATGGACGGTCTCCTGTTCTCGCCCCTCGGCCTCTCCATCGATGACGCGGATGTGCTCGACGTCTCCTACCCGCTGGTGCTGCTCGGAGAGCGGATCTTCGACGGCCCCACCGACCACGTCGTCATCCAGAACGTGGAGGGCGCCGCCCTGGCCACCCGCCATCTGCTCGACGGCGGCCGGCGGCGCATCGCGGTGCTCGGCGCGCACGAGGGGGAGCGGGTCGGGTCGGCTGCGCTGCGCCTCCGCGGCCACCGCAACGCCCTCGATCAGGCCGGGATCGCGTTCGACCCGGCGCTCGTGGTCGCGCGGGAGGGGTGGCACCGCCGGGACGGTGCGGAGGCGATGCAGGAGCTGCTGGACAGGGGAGTCCCGTTCGACGCGGTCTTCGCGCTCAACGATGAGCTCGCCCTCGGTGCCCTGCGCACCCTGGCCCAGCACCACGCGGCCGTTCCGGAGGAGGTCGCCGTCATCGGCTACGACAACGTGACGGAGTCGCAGTTCGCGATGCCGAGCCTGTCGACCGTCGACCCGAATCGCGGCCGCGTCGCCGAGATCGCGGTGGAGGCACTGGTCGAGCGGATCGCCGGCCGCGTGCCGGCCGGGACGGGCCCCCGGCTGTTCGACGTGCCCGCGACCCTGGTGAAGCGGGAGTCCGCTCCCGCGCTCGCTGAAGCCGGCGCCGGGACGCCGGTCTCCGCTTCGGTCTGAGGCGTCGGGAAACCGACGTTGACGGAGCCCGGCGACGTTTGTAGAATCGCTTCTACAACGTTGGAATTGCATCGTTGTAAACCCGACCCGATCCACGACGCGATCGGGCACACGAGAGGCATTCAATGAAGAAACTGCTTGCGACGCTCGCCGCCGCGGCCGGCGTCTCCCTGGCGCTCGCGGGCTGCTCCGGCTCGTCGGGCACGGACTCGTCCGGCCCCGTCACGCTCACCTTCTGGCACGGCTACACGGAGGCCGACGGCAAGGTGCTCGACCAGATCGTCGACGACTTCAACAAGTCGCAGGACGAGATCACCATCAAGACGACCACCAAGACCTGGGCCGTCATCGGCGACACCCTCCTCCCGGCGCTGTCGGCCAAGAAGGGGCCGGACATCGTCGCCATGCCGGCGGAGAACCTCCCGGTCTACGCCTCCAAGGGCGCCTTCGCGAAGCTCGACGACTTCTACTCGAGCGACGCGACGAAGAAGGCCTCGCTGAACCCGAGCGCCGTCGAGATGGAGAAGGTCGACGGGTCGTACTACGGCGTCCCGACCGGCTTCGTCCCCCTCTCGGTCATCTACAACAAGACTCTCTTCGACAAGGCCGGGATCAGCAGCTTCCCGACCACGTGGGACGAGTGGGTCGCCGATGCCAAGAAGCTCACGGTCGACGAGGACGGCGACGGCACCCCCGAGCAGTACGGGCTCGCGCTGCCCGACCACGCCACCGTCGGCAACGGCGTGTGGGCGAGCCTCTTCTACGGCAACGGCGGCGAGATCGTCGACGGCTCGACGTCCGCGCTCGACTCGAAGGCCAACACCGAGACGCTGACCTACTGGGCCGACGCCGTGCGCAACGGCAAGATCTCGCCCACCGGCCTCGACGGCGTCGCCTCCGACAAGCTCTTCTCCTCGGGCAAGGCCGCGATGGAGATCGGCGGCCCGTGGATGGCGTCGGTCGCCACCGAGAACAAGATCGACTACGGCATCGCCGGCATCCCCGCCGGGCCGAAGAGCTCCGCCGCCTCGACGATCGGCATCTCGGCCGCGGTGACGGCGCAGGCCGACTCGACCAAGAAGGCCGCCGCCGAGAAGTTCTTCGACTACTTCTTCACCAAGGAGGTCGCCACGAAGTGGTCGCTGGGTTCCGGCTGGCCGCCGCTGCGCACCGACATCCCCTCGTCCGCGGTGGCGTCGAACCCCGTCGTCGCCTCCCTCACCGACCTCGTCGGCGACGCCCGGCCGCTGCTGCCCGGTGTGGCCAACAGCACGGACGTGCTGTCGGCGGTCGATGAGGCCACCCAGAAGGCGCTCACCGGCGGCGACCCCGCCGACCTGCTGAAGTCCGCCTCCTCCCAGGTGCAGCAGGCCCTCGGGAACTGACACACCCGTGATCCACCCGGGCGGCCGTCGCAGTCACGGCGGCCGCCCACCACGAAAGCGACCATGACCTCACTCACCCGCTCCCGTGAGCGCAAGCGCGCGTACCGGCCGCCGGCCCCGCTCGGCGGGCGACCGCGCTCGGGACGCCAGGCGCCGATCGCACTCCTGTTCCTCCTGCCCGCCCTCGTCATCCTGATCGCGTTCGTCGGCTGGCCGATGCTGTCGGCGCTCAGACTCTCCTTCACCAACGCCAGCGGCTTCGGGATCGAGGAGTGGGTCGGTCTCGACAACTACGTGCGCGTCTTCACCGACCCGCGCATCCTGTCGACCCTCGGCAACACCGCGGTCTACACGGTGCTGTTCACCCCGACTGCCCTGATCGCGGCCCTGCTGCTCGCCCTGCTCCTCGGCAACCGCAGGCTCATCGCCCGCGGGTTCTTCCGCACGGCGCTCTTCCTCCCGTTCATCGTCTCCCTCGCCGTCGCCGCGTTCGCCTGGACCTACCTGCTCGACCCGCAGGTCGGCCTCCTCAACTACTGGCTCCGCTCCATCGGCATCCAGCTCGGCAACGTCCTGCAGGATCCCGCGCTCGCGATGCCGACCGTCGTGCTGGTGGCGATCTGGAAGAACTTCGGCTTCTACATGGTGATCTTCATCGCGGGCCTGCAGGAGATCCCGGAATCGCTCTACGAGGCGGCGAAGATCGACGGAGCGGGGGCCTGGCGCCGGTTCATCAGCGTCACGCTGCCCCAGCTGAGCAACACGCTCGCCTTCGTGATCGTGTTCGCGATGATCGCGGCCCTGCAGGCGTTCGACCAGATCTACGTCATGACCGGCGGCGGCCCGTACCGCTCGACCCAGACCGTCGTGATGGAGATCTATCAGGAAGGCTTCAAGAAGCTCGACCTCGGCGTCGCCACCGCGCTCTCCTACGTGCTGCTGGCCGCCACCCTCATCCTCAGCCTGGTGCAGTTCCGGTTCTTCGGACGACGCGAGAAGGACAACGCCTGATGACCGCCGCAACCGCAACCACCCCGGCGCCGGTCCGGACCGGAGCCTCGCGCGGGCGCCGCCGGATCGGCCGCACCACCGAGCGCTGGCTGCTCTTCGCCGCCGTGCTGGCGCTCACCGCGATCGTGCTCCTGCCCGTCGCGATCATCGTGTTCACCGCCTTCAAGCCCGCGGTCGAGGTCAACGCGTTCCCGCCGACCCTCGTGCCGGGCACCTGGACGCTGGACAACTTCACGAAGATCTTCAGCGACCTCCCGTTCGCGCGGCTGTTCCTCAACAGTCTCGTCTTCGCGGGAGGCGTCACGGTCTTCGCGCTGTTCTTCGACTCGCTCGCGGCCTACGCGCTGGCACGGCTCGACTTCCGCGGCAACCGGGTGCTCCTCGTCGTGATCGTCGCCAGCCTGATGATCCCGTTCCAGGCGACGCTCATCCCCGTCTACCAGCTGGTGGCGCAGCTCGGCTGGGTGAACAGCTTCGCCGGGCTGATCATCCCGCGCGCCGCCGACGCGTTCGGCATCTTCTTCCTGCGGCAGTTCTTCCTGTCGCTGCCCCGCGACCTCGACAACGCGGCGCGCATCGACGGGGCGGGGGAGTTCCGCGTCTTCCGGAGCATCGTGCTGCCGAACGCGGTGCCCGCCATGCTGACGCTCGCCATCTTCACGTTCGTGAACAACTGGAACGATCTGCTCTGGCCGCTCGTCTTCACGACGTCGCCTGAGATGGGGACGATCACGTCGGGCCTCACCCTGCTGACCGGCCCGAGCGGCATCATCCCCTACGGCACGATGATGGCCGGCTCCCTGATCGCGGTGCTCCCGCTCGCGGTCATGTTCCTGATCATGCAACGGCGCTTCATCGAGAGCGTCGCGACCACGGGGATCAAGTGATGACGACGACGGACCGCTGGTACCGCGACGGCCGGCTGCACCTCGGGCTCGGCATCGAGGACACCTTCGTGCCCCAGGCGCGGTCCGGCGAGCGCCCGATCGACGAGTACGAGCTGACCGAGCACTACGAGCGGTTCGGCGCCGACTTCGCCCTCGCGGCCGGTGTCGGCGCCGAGCTCCTGCGCTGGGGCGTGCCCTGGTACCGTGTCGCCCCCGAGCCGGGCGTCTGGGATTGGGAGTGGACCGACCGCGCGATCCAGTCGATGCTCGGGCACGGGATCCGGCCGATCGTCGACCTGCTGCACTACGGCACGCCGCTCTGGCTGGACGGGCAGTTCGCGCATGCCGACTACCCGCGCCATGTCGAGGAGTACGCCCGCCGCTTCGCCGAGCGGTACGGCGATCGGGTGACGGACTACACGCCGGTCAACGAGCCCGTCATCCACGCCCTCTTCTCGGGAGAGTACGGCTACTGGCCGCCGTACCTGGAGGGAGCGGACGGCTTCGCCCGCATCGCGGCGAACCTCGCCCGCGGATTCGTGCGCAGCCAGAGGGCGATCGCGTCGGTGATCGGCGACCGTGCGGTGTTCGTGCACGTGGACGCGGCGATGAGCTTCATCGGCGACGACACCGCGCCCGAGCACCGTGAGGAGGCCGAACGGCTGCGCCACCAGGTCCACCTCGTGGAAGACCTCGTCACCGGCCGCGTGGATGCCGCCCACCCGTTGCGCGACCGCCTGGCCTCGGCCGTGCCGGACGACGAGCTGGAGTGGTTCCGCGCCAACGCGGTGCATCCGGACATCATGGGCGTCAACTACTACCCGCGTCATTCCACCGAGCTCTTCGAACCCGGCGTGCGCCACGGGGGCGGCTTCGCCGACCCGCGACCGAGCGTCGACCGCGGCGCGGAGGGACTCCGGGATTCCCTGCTGTCGTTCGCGCGCCGCTACGGCGCTCCCGTGATGGTCACCGAGACCTGCGTGACGGGCACGGTCGACGAGCGACTCGCCTGGCTCGACGACTCGCTCGCCCTCGTCGAGGGGATGCGCGCCGACGGCGCCGACATCGTGGGCTACGTCTGGTGGCCGCTCTTCGACATGTACGAGTGGACCTGGCGGCACACGGATGCGCCCCGGGCGGACCACCTCCTCACGATGGGGCTCCACGACCTGGTCGAGTCGCCCGACGGATTGCTGCGTGTGGCGAACCCCGTCGCCGACCGCTACCGCGAGCACGCACGCCGCCTGGCGGACGCCGCCTCGACCACGACCTCCTCACCGACCGCAGACCACCGACGGAAGAACGAATGAACACTGCACACCTCTCCCTCCGCCCCTCCGCCGTCATCGGTGCGATCAGCCCGAGGATCTACGGCTCGTTCCTCGAGCACCTCGGGCGGGCCGTGTACGACGGCATCTACGAGCCCGGCCACCCGAGCGCGGACGCCGACGGCTTCCGCACCGACGTGATCGAGCTCGTCAAGGAGCTCGGCGTCTCGACCGTGCGCTACCCGGGCGGCAACTTCGTCTCGGGGTTCAAGTGGGAGGACTCCGTCGGCCCGCGCGAGGAGCGGCCCACCCGGCTCGATCTCGCCTGGCACTCGACGGAGAGCAACGAGATCGGCCTGCACGAGTTCCAGGACTGGCTCGACAAGGTCGGCAGCGAGCTCATGCTCGCGGTCAACCTGGGTACCCGCGGCGTCGCAGAGGCGCTCGACCTGCTCGAGTACGCCAACCACCGCGGCGGGACCGCCCTGTCGGAGCAGCGGATCGCCAACGGCCGCACCGACCCGTTCGGCGTCAAGATGTGGTGCCTCGGGAACGAGATGGATGGGCCCTGGCAGGTGGGTCACAGCACCGCCGAGTACTACGGCACGCTCGCGGCGAAGACCGCGCAGGCGATGAAGATGGTCGACCCGGACCTCGAACTCGTCGTCTGCGGCTCCTCGAGCTCGTCGATGCCGACCTTCGGCGAGTGGGAGCGGGTCACGCTCACGCACGCCTACGAGGACGTCGAGTACATCTCCTGCCACGCCTACTACGAGAACACGGGCGACCTCGAAGCCTTCCTCGCCTCGGGCGTCGACATGGACTACTTCATCAACAGCGTCGTCGCGACCGCCGATCACGTGAAGGCCGTCCGCGGCAGCACGAAGACCGTCGACATCTCCTTCGACGAGTGGAACATCTGGTACAACACCCGCTTCGAGACCGTCGACCGCATTGCGGGCGTCGACAACTGGCCGACCGCGCCCCGCCTCCTCGAGGACACCTACACGGTCTCGGACGCTGTCGTCTTCGGCAGCCTCCTGATCACCCTGCTCAAGCACGCCGACCGTGTGACCAGCGCCTCCCTCGCCCAGCTCGTCAACGTGATCGCCCCGATCATGACCGAGCCCGGCGGGCCGGCCTGGCGCCAGACGACGTTCTTCCCGTTCGCCGCCACGTCGGCGAACGGGCGGGGAGTGGCCCTCGACGTCCACGTGACCAGCGGCACGTACCCGACCGAGCGCTTCGGCGAGGTTCCGCTCGTGGATGCCGTCGCCACCCACGACGCCGAGTCCGGCCGGTACGCGATCTACGCGGTCAGCCGCGCGGTCGACGCGCCCACCGAGCTGGTCATCGACCTCGCCGAGCTCGGCGCCGACGCGGCCGGCCTCACCGTGAGCGCCCGTACCCTGAGCGACCCGGACCTCGACGCCGCCAACACGCTCGAGAACCCCGACCGCGTCTCCCTCGCCGAGGCCCCGTTCACGCGCGACGGCTCGACCCTCCGGATCGAGCTCCCCGCCGTCTCGTGGACGGAGATCCTGCTCGGCTGAGCGCTCGGCCCGACCTCGCCCTGAATAGTCACGACACGCCCTTCTCCGCGACGAGACGTCACGGGGGAGGGCGTGTCGTGCCGTCTCGGTGAGCTCCATTTCCGCAAAGCGCTCATCGCCGGTGGCCCCGACGGCTGACCTCCCGGTTCAACCGACCCAGGAGAAGATGTTCCAGCCGACGCCGATCCGCACCGGGGCTCCCCACCGTCCGGGCGTATAGGGATAGACCCACAGCTGACCGGACGCGTCACGACCGACGACGTCCGGTGCACCGTCCCCGGTGTCGTCGCCGGCGATGAGGATCCGGTTCATCACATTCCATCCGGTGCCGATGACGTTGGGTGCTTTCCACCCGGCCGGCGTGTGCGGGTAGACGAGCAGGCGTCCGCTGCTGTCGCGGGCGACGATGTCGGCGAATCCGTCACCCGTGAGATCGGAACCGCCGATGATCGTCGTCATGCCGCTCCACCCGACTCCTACGACCTGCCCACTCGTGGCGAGATCGCCGAAGCCGTTGCTCTCGAAGAGGAGGAGACGGCCGGCAGCGTCACGCGCGAGGAGGTCCGGGCGGCCGTCGCCCACGAAATCGCCCGCCGCCACGACCGCCGTCATGCCGCCCCATCCGGATCCGATGCGCTTCGCGGAGAGCCAGCCGTCGTGCCCGTTGCCCCGATAGAGCATGAGGTCCCCTGCGGCGTTCACGCCGATGACATCCGGGTAGCCGTCGAGGTCCCAATCTCCGGCGGAGACGACGAGTCGCATGGCGCCCCATCCCGAGCCGACCTGCTTCGACGTCGGCGTGCTCCAGCCGAGCCGCCCGTTCGTGCGGTAGCTCAGGAGACGTCCCGTGCCGTCGATGGCAAGCAGGTCGACGGGTCCGTCTCCGGAGTAGTCGTGCAGGGGAACCGGCCGCGGGGCATCGGCGAGGACCGCGTCGATGCCGCTGACGGTCTGGCCCCGCATGAGATCGATCGGCGTCGCCCGTGCAGCCGTGGGCGAGTCGCGCCAGTACTCCGAGACGGCGGGATACAGGAGATCGACACTGACGTTCGGGCTCGACGTGAATTCCACCAGGACCTTCGTGGCAGGCAGCCCCCTCATCCGGTATCGGCCGAGACTGTCCGGCGTGGCCGCACCGACGGTCGCCCGCTGGCCGTCAGCGGTGACAGCGTACGCGAGCACCCCGACGGGCTTCTGACTGAGACCGTGGTACACATAGCTCGTCGTGCCCGTGATCACCGCCTCGTCCGACAGCGTCCCGTCGATCCCCGTGACCTGCTGGTCGGCCGACACATGGACGAGAGCGGCTTGGGTCGGGAAGACGGTGCCGCCGTAGTAGACCGAGTCGAAGCCCGGGCCGGAGAAGTGAACGCGGTAGTCGCCTGGTGGCACCTGGCTGACGGAGTAGCGCCCGGTACTGTCCGCGGTCGCATACAGCGCGACGTCACCGGCCGGCGACTGGAGGAGGATCCGCGTATCCACCAAGCGGTGGGTGGGGTCGCTGCCGTTGTAGTGGACCGTCCCCGACACGCGTGCGCCGGAGGTCGCCTTCATATCGATACCCGTCACCGCCTGTTGCGCAGTGACGGTGATCGGCGTCGCGGTCGCGAGGGAGCCTTTGCCGCTCCAGAATTGGGCGGCGATGCCGTACGCGGGGGAGAACTGCACTCGGTACGTCCCCGGCCACAGGCCGCCGATCGTGTACCGGCCGTCAGCGTCGGTGGTGATCGCGACGATCGGCAATGCGGATCCGGTGCTGTCGTACGGGATCACGGAGGTCGCCTCCACCGGTGCTCCATCGTGGGTCACCCTTCCCGAGATCGTCGCCCCCGCCGGGATGAGGACGGTCGGGACCGTGGCACTCGCGCCGTCCGCGACGACGATGGGCGTCTCCGTCGAGAGCGACGGGGCGCCGCGCCAGTACGGGGTGAGGAGGTTGCCAGGTCTGTTCCATGACTCGAAGCCGAGCCGGTAGGAGCCGGCAGGCAGGTTGTCGAAGACGAAGTGGCCGTCGGCCAGCCCGGCGGCGGTGCTTCTCACGCCGCCGGCATCGTAGAGCGTTACGGACACGGCGCTCAGCGGCGTTCCTGGTGCGGCGGCAGCGGCAACCGTCCCGCTGATGCTCCCGGTGCTCGCCGGTACGGCGGCCTGGGCCGGCGGCGTCACCAGAGCGGCAAGGATCATGGACGCAGCGGCGATGCTGGCCGCACGCGCGAGGCGGGCGCGGAGGATGGGGCGGGGCACGGTCATCGGAGCCTCTTCGGGTCGGGCCAGCAGCGCGCACCGCGCTCGCGAAAAGCTATCACGCGGTATGACCAGATGCCCCGAGACGTTACACGCTGCTTACATTCGTGAGAGGTCGCCCGCAGCCCGATCGTCCGACGCCGGCGGCGGCTTCTGGAAGTACAGCGGCGCCAGCCCCAGGGTGACCCCGCACGCCAGCGCGTTCATCGCGGTCAACATTCCGGAGGCGCCGACGATGAAGCCGAGGAACGCGACCAGCAGGATCGCCAGGACCGCGAACGGCGCGATCTGCTGCGTGCGGTAACGCAGATCGCGCGGGCCTCGCCGATGCCTCTGGTTGCTCTCCGCCCCGAACCTCCTGCTGGCCCAGCCCATCGCCGAGATCGCCACGATGACGATGAGGGCGACCCACGACCAGTGCGCCCCCAGCGGGTCGCTGAGCTGGAGCGAGAGCGCCCACAAGTACACGGCGATGACGGCCACCGGGACCGCGAGGTTCAGATACCCCCACGGCCCGAAGATGATCTGTCCGGTCGCGGTGGGCCGATCGGCCCCCATGGTCGCCCCGCCGACTTCGCGATTCTGCAACATCCACCGACCCTACGCCCCTGCTGAGAGAGCGGTACCGCGAGCGGGCCACGCACATTCGTGCCGAATGTCGACTTACGCGCCGCCAGAGTGCACATTCGGCACGAATGTCGGCGCCGTCGTCGGCCTCTCCTCGGCGCTAGGGTTGCGGCGTGACCGACCTCTCGTGGCGTCCGCTGACCGTCTCCGACAGTGCGGCGATGGCCGACCTCCTGAACGCGATCGACGCGGAGGACCACGTGTGGGGGCAGTACACCGTGGAGGATGCGGCCGAGGAGTTGGAGTCTCCGGTCGACGACCTCCCGACCTCCACCCTGGCCGTGTTCGACGGCGCGACGATGGTCGGCTTCTCGGCGGTGCACTACAAGCCGGCGGCCGAGATCGTCCACCGGGTGCAGGCGGCCGGTGCCGTGCGCCCCACCCATCGCCGCCGGGGACTCGGAACGCGGCTCATGCGCCACGGTGTGGAGACCGCTCAGGAGCTGCACGCACTGCATCACCCCACGCTCCGGCTGGTCGTCGAATCCGTCTACGGCGAGCATGTCGACGGCGCCGTCGCCTTGTACCGTGCGGCGGGCATGACGGCGACGAAATGGAGCCGGCACCTGCGGCATCCACTCGGCGCCGCCATCCCGGACGCCCCGATCCCCGACGGCCTGCGGATCGAGGGCTACACGGTCGAGACCGACGAGGAGTTCCGCGCGGTCCGCAACGAGGTCGCCCTGGCCGAGGGGAGGTCGCAGCTCAGCGCCGAGGAGTGGAACGTCTGGGCGGTGAACTCCAGCTTCCGGCCCGAGTCGAGCTTCCTGCTCCGCGATGTCGAGAGCGGGGCGGCGGCCGGGGTGGTGCTGGTGGTCTCGTGGGAGGCGGAGACTGTGGCGACCGGTGTCCGCGACGCCTACTTCCGGGTCATCGCCTCGCGGCCCGCGTACGAGGATCGCGGCGTCGCGGAGGCCCTGATCTCGCACGCCCTGCGGGACGTGCAGGCCAAGGGCTACGGACGCGCCAGCCTCCGGGCCGATGCCGACCCGTCGAGCGCGGAGCTGCGGCTCTACGAGAGCGCCGGGTTCGTCACCCACGACACCCAGGTGCACTACAGCATCGAGCTCTGAAGCGCCCCAGCGTGCGTGGCCGCGCCGACACATTCGTGCCGAATGTCGGCTTGCGCGGCTCCAAAGTCGACATTCGGCACGAATGTCGCGACCGGCGCGCGGCGAGAGAGAGGGACTACTGGCGGAGAATGGGGGATTCGAACCCCCGAGGGCTTGCACCCAACACGCTTTCCAAGCGTGCGCCATAGGCCACTAGGCGAATTCTCCTTGGGTTGCCACCGCCTTGCGGGCGACGGCTCACAATATCCTAGCGGACGCGAGGAGGGGGTCCGTGCACGAGCCCCCAGATCGACCCGCTAGACTGTTCGACGGCTCCCCACGTGGCGCCATCCAGGCCAACTCCCCCAGGGCGGAAACGCAGCAAGGGTAACCGGGCTCTGGCGGGTGCGTGGGGGGTCTTTTTCATTCCATCGCCGCGGGGCGCCCGCGTAGAGTGAGGGCAGCATCGCCCGCTCTTCTACGTTCTGTAGAATGGGCATCCCGCCGAAGAATGGAATGGTGGAGTGACCGAGCAGATGGCCGAGCTGGCCTCCGAAGCGTATGTCGTGGGCTTCCCCCTGGTGTTCGACCTGGAGCAGGTCGAACGTTTCGTGAGCGCCGGGATCGGCGCCGTCCCTCCCACCCCGTACAACGTGTTCGGCCACGGGCGCACGCTGGCCGGACCGGCCGACACGTTCGTGTCGATCAACAACGACACCGTCTACTCGATGGCCCAGGTCGACCTCAGCGTCGGGCCGGTGCTGCTGAGCGTCCCGGAGGCGGGGGAACGCTACTACGTGCTGCAGTTCGTCTCGGCGTGGACCGAGAACTTCGCCTACATCGGCACCCGCGCGACGGGAGGCGGAGCGGGGGACTTCCTGCTGCTCCCGCCCGACTGGGAGGGACCGGAGGCCGACCCGGACGATCCCGCCGGCGGCCCGACGCGCATCCATTTCCCGACCCGCATCGCCTCCATCGTCGGCCGCTGGGCCGTGGACGGCGAGGAGGACCTCCCTGCCGTGCACGCCCTCCAGGACGCCCTGACGCTGACCCCGCTGCGCCGGTCGCTGACGCCTCCCGACGGCGTGCCCCCGGTGGCGCCCGCGGCGACCGAGGCGCTGACCTTCTTCGAGCGGATGCGGGTGTGGTCGCAGGCGTTCCCGCCGGCCGAGCGCGATCGCGCCGCGCTCGCGACGTACGCCGAGCTCGGCCTCACCGGGGACGTCCCCGTCGAGGCGCTCCCGGCGGAGGTCCAGGCCGCACTCGAGACCGGCTACGCGGTGGGCAAGGAGGCGCTCGAGGCCTCCCTGCGCACCGGAGCGCCGGTCGTCGACCACTGGCAGCTCACCCTGCACTCGTTCGACTACAACCTCGACTTCTTCGAGGTCGGGACGCTCGACGACCCGGCCTGGAAGCTCGACGACCCGCGCACCCGGTACGCCGTCCGCGCCGGCGCGGCCCTCGGCGGGCTGTGGGGCAACCACGGCTACGAGGCCGTGTACTCCGCGACGTACGAGGATGCGGACGGCAACGCGCTCACGGGTGAGCACGTGTACCGCCTGCGCCTCGCGCCGACCCCGCCGGTCGGCGCCTTCTGGTCCCTCACGATGTACGACCTCCCGGGGTACTTCCTCGTCGCGAACGCGGCGGACCGGTACTCCCTGGGCGAACGCACGAGGGGGATCGTGTACGACGACGACGGAGGACTGACGATCACGATGAGCACCACCCGACCGACCGATCCCACCGCGGCCGCCAACTGGCTGCCGACGCCGGAGGGGGAGTTCCGCCCGCTGATGCGCATGTACGCGCCGGGAGCCGCCGTGCTCTCGGGCGAGTACCGTCTGCCGGCCATCGAGCGGATCGGCTGAGACGTGGTCCGTTCGCTGTACATCACCTCCGCCGAGGGCCACACCGGCAAGTCGACGGTCGCGCTCGGCGTCATCGAGGCGCTGCGGCACTCCGTGGGCCGGGTCGGCGTGTTCCGCCCGATCGCCCGCTCGACGGTCGAGCGCGACTACGTGCTCGAGCTGCTGCTGGAACGCGTCACGGCCGACCTCTCGTATGAAGAGGCCATCGGCGTCACCTACGAGGACGTCCACGTCGACGCGGATGCGGCGCTCGCCGAGATCGTGCACCGGTTCCGAGCCGTGGAGTCCCGGTTCGACACGGTGGTCATCCTCGGCTCCGACTACACCGACGTCGGCAGCCCGACGGAGCTCGGCTACAACGCGCGCATCGCCGCGAACCTGGGCGCGCCCGTGCTGCTCGTGCTGGGCGGCCGCGTCGGGCAGGGCTTCGGGGAGCGTCTCGGCCAGGCCGAACCGCGCTCGCCCGAAGATCTGCAGCACCTCGCCGAGCTCGCTCTCGTCGAGATGCGCGCGGAGCATGCCGGTCTGCTCGCCGTGGTCGCCAACCGCGCCGACGGCTCCCGCCTCGACGAGATCGTCGAGGCGATCACCGAGATCGTCCCGGCCGAGCGCGGCGGCGACCGGCCGCCGGTCTGGGCCATCCCGGAGGACGAGTTCCTGGTCGCGCCGAGCATCCGGTCCATCGTCGAGGCGACGGGCGCGACGCTCATCGCGGGCGACGAGACCCTCCTCGGCCGGGAGGCGCTCGACGTCGTCGTCGCCGGCATGTCGATGGACAACGTCCTCCCGCGGCTCGTGGAGGGCGCGGTCGTCGTGGTCCCCGGCGACCGCACCGAGGTGCTGCTTGCCGTCCTGATGGCGAACGCGTCGGGGACCTTCCCGTCGATCGCGGGAATCGTCCTGAACGGAGGGTTCGACCTCCCGGAGCCGATCGAGCGGCTGCTCGCCGGCCTGCGTTCGCCGCTGCCGATCGTCCGCACCGGGCTCGACACCTACGACACCGTGGTGCGGATCACGCACGCGCGCGGCCGCCTGGCCGCCGACTCGCAGCGCAAGTACGACACGGCCCTCGCGCTCTTCGAGCGGCACGTCGACGCGGACGCCCTGCTGGGCCGCCTCGACGTGACGCGGCACGACGTCGTCACGCCGCTGATGTTCGAGTACGACCTGATCGAGCGGGCGCGCGCCGCGAACAAGCACATCGTGCTCCCGGAGGGGGAGGACGACCGCATCCTGCGCGCGGCCGGCACGCTGCTCGCACGTGGCGTCGCCCGTCTCACGATCCTGGGGGAGCCGTTCGAGGTGCGCTCACGCGCCATCGAGCTGGGCCTCGACCTCTCGCGGGCCGAGGTCATCAGCCCGTTCGACGACGTGCTGCGGTTCCGCTTCGCCACGGAGTACGCCAAGCTGCGCGCCCACAAGGGGATCACGGTCGACCAGGCGTCGGACACGGTCACCGACTCCTCGTACTTCGGAACGATGATGGTGCACCTCGGCCTGGCCGACGGGATGGTGTCCGGGGCGGCTCACACGACCGCGCACACCATCCGCCCGGCCTTCGAGATCATCAAGACCACGCCGGGGGTGTTCGTCGTCTCCAGCGTGTTCCTGATGGCGCTCGCCGACCGCGTGCTCGTCTACGGCGACTGCGCGGTCATCCCGGACCCGACCGCCGAGCAGCTGGCCGACATCGCCGTGTCGTCCGCGCGCACGGCCGACCAGTTCGGTATCGCACCGCGTGTGGCCATGCTCTCCTACTCGACCGGCGACTCCGGAGCCGGGGCGGACGTCGACAAGGTGCGCGCCGCGACGGCCCTGGTGCGGGAGCGGGCGCCGCAGCTGGCGGTGGCCGGCCCCATCCAGTACGACGCCGCTGCGGACGCCGCGGTCGGCGCCGCGAAGATGCCGGGCTCCGACGTCGCCGGACGCGCGACCGTCTTCGTGTTCCCCGACCTCAACACCGGCAACAACACCTACAAGGCGGTGCAGCGCAGTGCAGGCGCCGTCGCGATCGGGCCGGTGCTTCAGGGCCTGCGCAAGCCGATCAACGACCTGTCGCGCGGAGCGACCGTGGAGGACATCGTGAACACCGTCGCCATCACCGCGATCCAGGCGGCCCTGGCATGAGCGCCGTCCTCGTGGTGAACAGCGGCTCCTCCTCGCTCAAGTACCAGCTGATCGACGCCGGCACCGAGGAGGCGCTCGCGAGCGGCCTCATCGAGCGGATCGGCGAGGAGTCCGGGCACATCCGCCACCGTGGGCCGGGCGGGACGACCGAGCGCTCGCTCCCCATCCCGGACCACACCGCCGGGTTCCGCGCGATGCTCGACCTCTTCGCGAGCGAGGGGCCGAGTCTCGACGAGAACCCTCTCGTCGCGGTCGGCCACCGGGTCGTCCACGGCGGCAAGCGGTTCTTCGAGCCGACCATCGTGACCCCGCTGGTCGAGATCAACATCGAGGACCTCGCCGACCTCGCGCCGCTGCACAACCCCGCCAACCTGCAGGGCATCCGGGCGGCCGAGAAGGCGTTCCCGGACGTGCCGCACGTGGCCGTCTTCGACACCGCGTTCCACCAGACCCTCCCGCCTGCCGCGTACACGTACGCGATCGACGCGGAGCTGGCCGACAAGTACCGTGTCCGCCGCTACGGATTCCACGGGACGTCGCACAAGTACGTCTCGGAGACCGCCGCGGAGTTCCTCGGGCGCCCGCTCGCGGAGTTGAAGCAGATCGTGCTGCACCTCGGCAACGGCGCCTCGGCCTGTGCGGTCGACGCAGGACGCTCGGTGGAGACGTCGATGGGGCTGACGCCGTTGGAGGGTCTCGTCATGGGCACCCGCTCGGGCGACCTCGACCCGGCGGTGCTGCTCCACCTGGCGCGGCGCGCCCACCTCGACACGGATGCTCTCGACGAGCTGCTCAACCGGCGCAGCGGCCTCTTGGGCCTGGCCGGACGCGGCGACATGCGCGACGTGCGCCACGCGGCCGAAGCCGGCGATGCGTCCGCACGGCTGGCCATCGACACGGTGGTGCACCGGCTGCGGCACTACATCGGCGCGTACACCGCCCTGCTCGGCGGCCTCGACGTGCTCACCTTCACCGCGGGCGTCGGCGAGAACGACGTGCAGCTGCGCGCGGAGACGCTGGCGGGCCTCGAGGTGCTCGGGATCCGGCTGGACCCCGAGCGGAACGCGTCCACGTCGCGCGACGCCCGCGTGATCTCCGCCGACGACTCACCGGTGACCGTGCTGGTCGTGCCGACGAACGAGGAGCTGGAGATCGCCCGGCAATCCCTCCAGGCGGTCTCGGGCGAGGGCTGATCGGACAGGATCCACGATGCGGCGACGGGGCGGCGAGGGAGACGGACGGCGGAAGCCCCCCGCCCGATCCCCGCGGCGCCGCCCCGCCACCATCCTCGGCGGAGTGGTCGCGGCCATCGCCGCGGTCACCCTCGCCCTGGGCGGGTGCGCGACGACGTCCGACGGGGTGACCGGACCGCGCTTCGTCACGCCTCCGCTCATCCACTACACGTCGGTGCTCTGGCCGGTTCCCCTGCAGCTCGTCGGCGCGGAGCCGGGCAGCAGGCTGAGGATCGTCGCCACCCTCGCCAACGACCGGGGCACCTGGCGGTCGTCCGCGACCTACACCGTGCCCGCCGGGGGGATGCTCGACCTCGCCACCTCCCGCCCCCAGCTCGCCCCGTTCGCCGAACCCGATTCGGTCGGCCTGTTCTGGTCGCTCGACGGGCCGGACCTCTCCGGAGCGGCGCTCGCGACGCAGTGGATGCACGACACCCTCCCGGTGACGCTCTCGGCCTTCGACGCGGACCGGCTGGTCGCGTCGCGGACGTTCGAGTTGCAGGGCCTCGCCGACGGGCTGCGGCCGCACACGCTGTACACGCGCGACCTGCAAGGCGCGATCCCGTCGCGGTTCCCTCGGGAGACCCACGAGGACCAGCCCGTCGCGCAGTTCTGGAGTGCGACCACGCAGGAGCGCCCGATCACCCCCGGCGTCCTGATGTTCGACGACCCGGCGCCCGGCGCCTCCTCGGGATTCGCGGCGCCGCTCCTCGCCCGGTTCGGGGCATCCGTGCTGGTGCTCCCGGTGTCGTCGGCACCCGACGGCGTGCACGCCTCCAGCGTCGTCGACAGCACGACCGTCGAGCGCGCCCTCGCGTGGCTCGGTGAGCAGAAGGGCATCGACACCCGCAACCTCTACGTCTACGGCACCGGTGTCTCCGAGCCGCTCGCCCTCTGGGCGGCGACGCGGTTCCCGACGCGAGTGCACGGGGTCTTCGCCGCGGGAGGGGCGCCACAGCTGCTCTGCCTGCCGTCCGGATCGACGGCGCCCGCGTTCGAGGACGGCGCGGGACTGCCGTGCCGCGTCGATCCCGGCCCCGTCTCCGCCGCCTCGGTGATCGCGCTCGGCCGCGTGGACGGCCCGGTGGTCCTCGCCTGCGGCGCCCGGGATACGGTGCTGCCGTCGGCGTGCTCCGGCCAGGCCGCGCTCGCCGTGGCGCGCGGGGTGCGCGCCGGCGACAGCATCCAGAGTGCGCCGCGGGCCGGACACGCCGTGACCGTGCCGCCGGGACTGCCGGTGTCGCTCCCCGAGGGCGGCTCGGAGGCCCCGGCCGGCTCGGGCGCGGACGCGCAGGCGACGGAGCAGGCGCGTGTCGCCTTCTGGAACGCCGTGGCCCAGATCGTCCTGAGAGCGACGCGCTCGTGAGGGTCTCCCGGATCCTCGCGGCCCTCGCGGTCGCCGCCCTCGGCCTCGCGTCGCTGGCCGGCTGCACGACCGCGCGTGCGGGCGGACCGCGCTTCGTCGTCGAGGCGAACCCGACGGGGGTGTGGGAGCCGGCGCGGATCAGCCTCCACGGGCTCCCGCCCGGCGGACGGGTGACGATCACCGCCGTCGCGCAGACGGGCGGCACCTGGTCGTCCCACGCCGTGTACGCCGTGCCTCCGGACGGCGAGGTGGATCTGGCGCGGCAGGCGCCCGTGGAGGCGCCGTTCTCGGGGGCGGATCCGATGGGCCTCTTCTGGACGATGCGGCGCGCGGACGGCGGCGCCGCGACCTCCGATCAGACCTGGGGCGGCGCGACGGTTTCGGTCGGCCTGAGCGCGACCATCGGCGGCCTGCGCGTGGCGTCGACGCACGTGCAGCGGGTGGGACTGACCGCCGCAGCGCCCGCGGCAGCGGTCTTCGACGACGGGCTGAGCGCCGACTACTTCGCGCCCGTGCTGCGCCCGGAGGGCCTCCGCCCCGGGGTACTCGTCCTCGACGGGACCGACCCCGGTACGCCGACCGGGGTGCTCGCCGCCGCGACCCTGTCGGCGATGGGATACCCCGCCCTCGACCTCTCGACGTTCGGCAGCGCCGGGCAGCTCGAGCCGCGCCGCACCGTCCCCGCCGAGCGGCTGCTCGCGGCCGTCGACTGGCTGAAGTCGCAGCCGGGCGTGGACGACGAGCGCATCTTCGTCATGGGCACCTCGCGCGGCGCGCAGCTCGCGCTCTGGCTCGCGGTCGCGCATCCCGGGCTGGTCTACGGCGCGATCGCCCCGGGAGGCACGACCGGTCTGGTGTGCCCGTCCCCGGTCCCGAACCCGGCGATCACCGTGGGCGGCGCGTGGGTCCCCTGCACGACCGGCACGACCGACGTGCGGGCGTCGTCCGTGCTCGATCTCGGACGCATCCGCGGACCGGTCGTCCTCGGCTGCGCGGGGAGCGACGAGCAGCTGACGAACGGATGCACGTGGATGGATGAGGCGGCGCGCCTGTGGCCGGCGCGACCGGGCGACACCTACGTCAGGGCCGCCGGTGCGGAGCACCTCTTCTACACCCCGCCATACACTCCGCTGAACCTCCCGGACGGCGCTGCGGCGCAGGCGACGGAGCGGGGGCGGGAGGCCGTGTGGCGGGCGATCGCGGCGGCCCTGACGGCGCCCTCCACCGTCCCCGGTCACTGACCCGCCCGCCCGCCCGATTGTCAGCGGCGGCAAGTAGCATGTGGGAGTGGTAACCGCTCTCTATCGCCGATATCGGCCCGACACCTTCGCCGACATGATCGGCCAATCGCAGGTGACGGAGCCGCTGATGACGGCGCTGCGCACCAATCGCGTGAACCACGCCTACCTCTTCTCCGGTCCGCGCGGCTGCGGTAAGACGACGTCGGCCCGCATCCTGGCCCGCTGCCTCAACTGTGCGGAGGGTCCCACCGACACCCCATGCGGAAAGTGCGCGAGCTGCGTCGAGCTCAGCCGTGACGGCAGCGGATCCCTCGACGTGGTCGAGATCGACGCCGCCAGCCACAACGGCGTCGACGACGCGCGCGACATCCGCGAGCGCGCGATCTTCGCCCCGGCGCGCGACCGCTACAAGATCTTCATCCTCGACGAGGCGCACATGGTGACGCCGCAGGGCTTCAACGCACTGCTCAAGATCGTCGAGGAGCCGCCGGAGCACGTGAAGTTCATCTTCGCGACGACGGAGCCCGAGAAGGTCATCGGCACCATCCGCTCCCGCACCCACCACTACCCGTTCCGGCTCGTGCCGCCCGCGCAGATGCTCGAGTACGTGCAGAGCCTGTGCGACAGCGAGGGCATGACGGTCGCGCCCGGTGTGCTGCCGCTGGTGGTGCGCGCAGGCGGCGGTTCGCCGCGTGACACGCTCTCGCTGCTCGACCAGCTGATGGCCGGCTCCGAGGGCGAGGCCATCGAGTACGAACGGGCCGTCGCCCTGCTCGGCTACACCCACGCCGCCCTGCTCGACGAGGTCATCGACGCCATCGCGGCGCGGGATGCGGCCGGCGCGTTCGCCGCCGTCGACCGCGTCATCCAGACCGGACAGGACCCGCGCCGGTTCGTCGAGGACCTGCTGGAGCGCCTGCGCGACCTCATCGTCGTCGCCGCGACCAGCGTCGACGGCGCCGCGGCCGTGCTCCGCGGCGTGCCGCAGGACGAGCTGGACCGCATGGGAATGCAGGCCATGAAGTTCGGCGCTGCCGAACTCAGCCGCGCCGCCGACATCGTCAACGCCGCCCTCACCGAGATGACGGGCGCGACCTCGCCCCGACTCCACCTCGAGCTCCTGCTCGCCCGCGTGCTGGTCCCGTCGAGCGACGCCTCCGAGCGCGGTGCGCTCGCCCGCGTCGAGCGCCTGGAACGCCGTGTCGGTGTCAGCGACGGCGACGGGGGAGCGGCTGCGGCAGCCTCCCGGGCCGCCGCGCCCGAGGCTCCGGTGCGCCCGGCCGCCACCCCTGCTGCTCCCGTGCGCGCGTCTGCGGCTCCGCAGCCGGTCGCGGCGTCGGCGCCGGTCTCGAGTCCGAGCGCCGAGGCGGTTCCCGCTGAACCGGCTCCGGCCGCTCCCGCCGTTTCGACTCCGGCCGAGACGGCTCCCGCTGCGGAGAAGCCCGCGCCCACGGCCGAGAAGGCGGCTCCGGCCGCGGAGAAGGCTGCGCCCGCACCCGCTGCGCCCGCGCCCGCATCCGCTGTGACCCCCGCCCCGGTCGGGCCCGTCACCACGCAGCAGGTCAAGGACTCCTGGACGCAGATCCTGGATGCCGTCCAGCGCGCCAAGCGCAGCGCCTGGATGGTCGTCTTCACGGCCCAGGTCCGCGCGCTCGACGGCGACGTGCTCACGCTGTCGTTCCCGAGCGACAACGACGTCCAGAGCTTCCGGCAGTCGCAGGCTCCCGGCACCCCCGGCGTCAGCGAGTACCTCCGGCAGGCGATCGTCGACATCCTCGGCATCCGCGTGAAGTTCATCGCGCGCGCCGACGGTGGTCCCGGCGGCGGTCAGCGCCCCGGTGCCGGCGCCCCCACCGCTCCGGTCGCCGACACGTGGCCGGGCGATGCCAACGCCGCCGGTCAGTCGGCTCCCGCGGCGTCCGCCTCCTCCCCTGCCCCCGCGCCAGCGAATGCTGCCCCTGCCGTTTCCGCTCCGCGGACGGAGCAGGCCGCAGCCCCGAAGGCGCCCGAGGCGTCCGCGCCGACGGGTCCGGTCACCGACTGGGCGATCGTGAGCATCCCCGGTGCCGGTGCGGCTCCCGCCGCCACGGCTGTCGCGACGATGGAGCGCCCCGCGGCTCCGGCCGCCGCCCCCGCGCCGACGCGCCCGGCCGCGACCCCGGCCACCCCGAAGGGGCCCGCGCCGACCGCTCCCGCGGCGGACGAGCCGCCCTTCGACGACGTGCCGCCGGACGAGACCGAGCCGCCCTTCGAGCCGCCCACGCCCGACGAGCCCGCCGGTGACTGGTCGGTCGCCCCTGCCTCCACGGACGGCCCGGCTCCTGCCTCGCCCCCTTCGGCGCCGCCCGCGCGCGCGGCGTCCGTCCCCGCATCCGCGCCCGCCGCTTCCACCACCTCTCCTTCCGCCGCCCCGGCTCCCGCCGCGCAGCGCTCGGCGGCCGCGACCGGTGCCCGCACGCCCACCTTCCAGGAGCCGCAGCGCTACGGCGAGGCCGTCGTGCGCGAGCTGCTCGGCGCGACGTTCATCGAAGAGATCGACGCCCCGCCCACGATGGGGATGAGGTAACCGGTGTACGAAGGCATCGTCCAGGAGCTGATCGACGAGCTCGGCCGCCTGCCGGGCATCGGCCCGAAGTCGGCGCAGCGCATCGCGTTCCACATCCTCCAGACCGAGACGTTCGACGTCACCCGGCTGGCGGAGGTGCTGCTCGAGGTGCGCGACAAGGTCCGGTTCTGCGCGATCTGCGGCAACGTCTCCGAACAGGAGACCTGCACCATCTGCCGCGACCCGCGCCGCTCGCCCGAGCTCATCTGCGTCGTCGAAGAGGCGAAGGACGTCGTCGCGATCGAGCGCACCCGCGAGTTCCGCGGGCTCTACCACGTGCTCGGCGGTGCGATCAGCCCGATCGACGGCATCGGCCCCGATGACCTGCGCATCCGGCAGCTGATGCAGCGCTTGGCCGACGGCACCGTGCAGGAGGTCATCATCGCCACCGACCCCAACCTCGAGGGCGAGGCGACGGCCACCTACCTCAGCCGCCTGCTGACCACACTCGAGATCCG
Organism: Leifsonia naganoensis; assembly: GCF_013410615.1. Classification (NCBI taxonomy): domain Bacteria; kingdom Bacillati; phylum Actinomycetota; class Actinomycetes; order Micrococcales; family Microbacteriaceae; genus Leifsonia; species Leifsonia naganoensis. Next base: position 809,768 of record NZ_JACCHJ010000001.1, on the reverse strand, counting down.
GGTCACCCGGCTGGCCTCCGGCCTCCCCGTCGGCGGCGACCTCGAGTACGCCGACGAGGTCACGCTCGGTCGCGCTTTCGAAGGCCGCCGCCAGGTCTCCTGACCCGCAGCAAGCGGCGCCGAGTCCCTCCCCACGCCGTGTCGTCATATGGGGATCGGGGCATGCACCCGGACGGTAGGATGGGAAACCCGTCAGTCCAGGAGTGTCCGTGGCCCTTATCGTGCAGAAATTCGGCGGTTCGTCCGTCTCCGACGCCGAGAGCATCAAGCGCGTCGCGAAGCGCATCGTCGAGACCCGCAAGGCCGGCAACGAGGTCGTCGTCGCCGTGTCCGCCATGGGCGACACGACGGACGAGCTGGTCGATCTGGCGCACGAGGTCACCCCGATCCCCGCCCCGCGCGAGCTGGACATGCTCCTCACCGCGGGCGAGCGCATTTCGATGGCGCTCCTTGCCATGGCGATCAAGAGCATGGGCTACGACGCCCGCTCCTTCACCGGCAGCCAGGCGGGCATGATCACCGACGCGCAGCACGGCGCCGCGCGCATCGTCGACGTCACGCCCGGCCGCATCCAGGACGCCCTCTCGGAGGGCGCGATCGCGATCGTCGCCGGCTTCCAGGGCTTCAACCGCGACACCCGCGACATCACGACCCTCGGCCGCGGCGGTTCCGACACCACCGCCGTCGCCCTCGCCGCCGCGCTCGGCGCCGAGGTGTGCGAGATCTACACCGACGTGGACGGCGTCTTCACCTCCGACCCCCGTCAGGTGCCCCTGGCGCGCAAGATCGACCGCATCACCAGCGAGGAGATGCTGGAGCTCGCCGCCGCCGGCGCGAAGGTCCTGCACATCCGCGCGGTCGAGTACGCCCGCCGCCACAACGTGACCCTGCACGTGCGCTCCTCGTTCTCGAACAAGGAGGGCACGTACGTCCTCAACGAAGCAGCTGCGGCCGAGGCCGCGAAGAAGGATGGAACCGTGGAAGAGCCGATCATCTCCGGAGTCGCCACCGATCTGAGCGAGGCGAAGATCACCGTCGTCGGGGTTCCCGACGTGCCCGGCAAGGCGGCGCAGATCTTCAAGATCGTCGCGAAGGCCAACGCCAACGTCGACATGATCGTGCAGAACGTGTCCGCCGCCGCGACCAGCCTGACCGACATCTCGTTCACCCTCCCGAAGTCCGAGGGCCAGCGCGTGCTCACCGCCCTCACGGCGGAGCGCGACGAGGTCGGCTACCAGTCGCTGCAGTACGACGACCAGATCGGCAAGCTGGCGCTCGTGGGCGCAGGGATGCGCACCAACACCGGCGTCTCCGCCCGCCTGTTCGAGGCGCTCTACGACGCGGGCATCAACATCGAGATGATCTCCACCAGCGAGATCCGCATCTCGGTCGTCACCCGCGCCGACACGGTCGCCGACGCCGCCCGCGTCATCCACACCGCGTTCGGCCTCGACGGCGACGAGAAGGCCGTCGTCTACGCCGGCACCGGCCGCTAGGGGATCCCGGCCCGCCGCCGGCCGCCCGCGAGGGAATGGCCGCGGCGGACATCACGTTCGACCCTCCAAGACCATCGACCCGAAGGGGCCACCACCATGAGCGAGACCACTGGACTCAACATCGCCGTCGTCGGCGCGACCGGCCAGGTCGGCAGCGTGATGCGCCGGCTGCTGGAGGAGCGCGCCTTCCCGGCCGCGTCCGTCCGCTTCTTCGCATCGTCGCGTTCGGCGGGCACGACGCTCCCCTTCCGCGGCGAGCAGATCACGGTGGAGGACGTCGCCACCGCCGACGTCTCCGGCGTCGACATCGCGCTCTTCTCCGCCGGCGCCACCGGCTCGAAGGCCCACGCGCCGCGCTTCGCCGAGGCCGGTGCCATCGTCATCGACAACTCCAGCGGCTGGCGCATGGACCCGGACGTCCCGCTCGTCGTCTCCGAGGTGAACCCCGAGGCGATCGCCGACGCGCGCAAGGGCATCATCGCCAACCCGAACTGCACCACGATGGCGGCCATGCCGGTGCTGAAGGTCCTGCACGACGAGGCCGGCCTCCAGCGCCTCACCGTGAGCACCTACCAGGCCGTCTCCGGCTCCGGACTCGCCGGTGCCGAGGAGCTCGCGACCCAGGTCCGCACCGCGGTCGCCGACGAGAATCTTCTCCAGCTCGTCCACGACGGCTCGTCCGTCGCCCTGCCCGCGCCGGTCAAGTACGTGCGCCCGATCGCCTTCGACGTCATCCCGCTCGCGGGCTCGATCGTCGACGACGGCCTGAACGAGACCGACGAGGAGAAGAAGCTCCGCAACGAGAGCCGCAAGATCCTCGGCCTGCCCGAGCTGCTCGTCAGCGGCACGTGCGTGCGCGTCCCGGTCTTCACCGGCCACTCGCTGTCGATCAACGCCGAGTTCGCCGAGCCGATCACCCCGGCCCGTGCGGAGGAGCTGCTCGCGTCGGCTCCCGGCGTGGTCCTCACCGACGTCCCGACCCCGCTCGAGGCCGCAGGCAAGGACCCGAGCTTCGTCGGTCGCATCCGTCAGGACGAGGGCGCGCCGGCCGGTCGCGGCCTCGCGCTCTTCATCAGCAACGACAACCTCCGCAAGGGTGCCGCGCTGAACGCGGTGCAGATCGCCGAGCTGGTCGCCGAGCGGCTCTCCACTCCGGTTCAGGCCTGAGCACGCGGCACATTCGTCACGAATGTCGGGAAAGCGCAGCGCTTTCCCGACATTCGTGACGAATGTCGCTGCGTCAGGCGGGGCCCTCGGAGAGCTGACGTGCCGCGATGTCCTGGTGGGCGAGTCGACGTAGGGCGGCGATGACGGGCTCGTAGAGCGCGGTGCCCAGCACGGCGTACCCGAGCTGCTCCTCCCGGCCGCCCTCGGGCATCCGCGCGAGGTCGAACTCCGCCATGGCGCGCACGTGTGCCCCGTAGACGTCGAGACGGTCGGCCGTCATCGGGATGCCCGCGGTCTCGACGGCCGCCAGCGCCCGCTCCAGCTGCGCGACGGCCGCGAAGCGCGGGTCGTACACCTGCCCGAGGGCCGTGATCGCGGCGTGGGCCCGCGGATACTCGGGAGCCGTCGGCTCCTGCTCGCCGTCCGCGACGTCGTCGGCGTATGGGGGCAGGGCCGCGACGGCACTGCCGAGGGACTCGAAGAGCGAGCCGGCGGGGGAGTCGATGAGCCCCAGCACGGTCTTCACCCGCTGCAGCGGCAAGCCGGCGACGTCGGACAGCGCCCGGATCAGCGCAACCCGGCGCACATGCTCCTCGCCGTACTCGGAGCGCGTGGCTGTGAGCGCCGCGCCCGGCATCAGCATCCCCTCGCGCAGGTAGAACTTGAGCGTAGCGAGCGGAACACCCGTCCGCTCGACCAGTTCGGAGATCCGCACGCCGTCGCCGTTCTTTCAGAGACCCTTGACATGGATAGTAGCACTATCTAATCTTTGGATACTTCAACTATCCAAGGAGGCGGATCATGCTGCTCCAACCAGCCAGCGCCATCACCGCGGGCGTCGTCCTGCTCACCGTCATCGGGATCGCCTACGGCGGCGCCTTCATGCTGCGCGTCGTCACGGGCAAGCAGGGGGCGAATGACCTGCAGAAGAGCTTCTTCCGCGCCGGCCATGCCCACGCAGGCGTGCTCGTCATCCTCGGCCTCGTCGTCCTCGTGCTGCTGGACGCGGCCGGAGTCACGGGATGGATGCACCTCGCAGCGATCGGCGTGCTGGCGACGGCCATCCTCATCCCGGGCGGCTTCTTCCTCTCGGTCCTGGGGCGCGACCCGCAGCGGCCCAGCGGCGTGATCGCCCTCGTCTGGGTCGGGTTCGCCGTGCTGACGATCAGCCTGATCGTCGCGGGCGTCGCGCTCATCGTGGCCGGAGCTGGCGCGGTGGGCTGACCGTCCCGCGCGGCAGGGTGACGCACCCCTCCACGGGGCGATCGCCGACGGCTACCCTGATCGCATGCGCGCCGAACCACTGCCCGCCGAGGTCGCCGAGTACCTCGAAGCGCTGCCCCCGAAACGGCGCGAGGTCTTCCAGCCCGTGTTCGACACCGTCGCCGCGGCCATGCCCGACGGCTACCGGCTCGGGGTCCAGTGGCGGATGCCCGGCTGGGTGGTCCCGCTGGAGACGTTCCCCGACACCTACAACCGGCAGCCGCTGGCGTACGTGAGTCTCGCCGCCCAGAAGCACTACACGTCGCTGTACCTGATGGCGCTCTACAGCGACTCGGCCGAGGAGCGCAGCTTCCGAAAGGAGTGGACGCGTGGCGGGAGGAGGCTCGACATGGGCAAGAGCTGCGTGCGGTTCCGCTCGCTCGCCGACGTCGACCTCCCGCTCGTCGCGAAGACCGTGGCCGCCTTCCCGGTCTCCCGGTTCGTCTCGATCTACGAGCGGGTGAACTGAGTCAACCGCCTCCGAATTGTCTCGACATCGAGATACTTTCCCGGGAGAAATCAGGGGATGCGCCGAGGGCACCGTAAGATCGTACGGTGAGCAACTCTCCCATCGACGTGGTCCTCATCGGCGGCGGCATCATGAGCGCGACGCTCGGAGCGCTCCTGCAGCGCGTGCAGCCCGACTGGAGCATCCGCATCTACGAGAACCTGGGCGAAGTCGCCCAGGAGAGCTCGAACCCCTGGAACAACGCCGGCACCGGTCACGCCGCTCTCTGCGAGCTGAACTACATGCCCGAGGCGGCGGACGGTTCCGTGGACCCCGCGAAGGCCATCAGCATCAACGAGCAGTTCCAGCTCAGCCGCCAGTTCTGGGCGAGCCTGGTCGAGGCCGGCGACCTCCCGGCGCCCGAGACGTTCATCAACCCGACCCCGCACATGACCTTCGTGCGCGGCCGTGACAACGTGCGCTACCTGCGCCGCCGCTACGAGTCGCTCAAGGAGCAGCCGCTCTTCTCCGACATGGAGTACTCGGAGGACCCGGCCGTGATCGGCGAGTGGACCCCGCTGCTCACCAAGAAGCGCAGCGCGAAGCAGCGCATCGCGGCGACGCGCTCCACCTCCGGAACCGATGTGGACTTCGGCGCGCTGACCCGCGCCCTCGTGGACAACCTCGTCGCCAACGGCGCCGAGATCGCGCTCAACAACCGCGTGCGCAGCATCAAGCGCACCAAGGACGGCCTCTGGCGCATCAAGGTGCGCCACGAGGTCGGCCACACCCCGCACGAGGTCGAGGCACGGTTCGTGTTCGTCGGCGCGGGCGGTGGAGCGCTGCACCTGCTCCAGAAGTCCGGCATCCCCGAGATCAAGGGCTTCGGCGGATTCCCGATCTCCGGACAGTTCCTGCGTACGAGCGACCCGAAGATCGTCGCCCAGCACCAGGCGAAGGTCTACGGCAAGGCCGCCGTCGGCGCCCCGCCGATGTCGGTGCCCCACCTCGACACCCGCGTCGTCGACGGCCAGGCCTCGCTGCTCTTCGGCCCGTACGCCGGGTTCAGCCCCAAGTTCCTGAAGACCGGCTCGTGGTTCGATCTCCCGGGCTCCGTGCGCGCCGGCAACCTCGGCCCGATGCTCGCGGTCGCCCGCGACAATTTCGACCTGATGAAGTACCTGGCGGGCGAGCTGCTCGCCAACCGCGCCAAGAAGCTGAAGGCGCTGCAGGAGTTCATGCCGACCGCGAAGAGCGAGGACTGGGAGCTCATCACCGCCGGCCAGCGCGTCCAGGTCATGAAGAAGGATGCGAAGAAGGGCGGCGTGCTGCAGTTCGGCACCGAGGTCGTCGCGGCCGAGGACGGGTCGATCGCCGGCCTCCTCGGTGCATCGCCGGGCGCCTCCACGGCTGTGCCGATCATGGTCGACCTCCTGAAGCGCTGCTTCCCGGACCGCTACGACGGCTGGCTGCCGACGATCGAGAAGCTGATCCCGACGGTCGGGACCACGCTCAACGACCGTCCGGACGAGGCCGCGCGCGTGCTGGCGCAGACGGCGGCGACGCTGAATCTCGTCCGGTAGTCCATCCCGGAGGGTGGACAGCGGCGCGGGCGGCCTGTTATGGTCGTCAACGCTATGAAGTGATCACCTCCTCTCGTCCCGCGCCCGAGGCGCCGTCGACCGAGTGGGGTGACCCTTCGATACAGGTCATCGCGTTCATAGCGCTCGCGCGCCGCTCACGACGGACCACGCCCGGCGGGAATCCGGTACACCGGAGCGCTCGGAAGGCGGTCATCCATGCCTGCATCCACCACACTCACTCCGCTTCGCGCGGACGGCGTCTCGCTCAGCTACGGCGCGCGCCGCATCCTCTCCGACGTCTCCCTCACCGTCGGCCCGGGCTCGCGCCTAGGTCTCATCGGTGAGAACGGCGCCGGCAAATCCACCCTGTTGCGCCTGCTCGCGGGCGTCGAGGCTCCCGACGGCGGCACCATCCGTCGCCCGGAGCGTGTCGGCTTCCTCTGGCAGGAGGTCCGGTTCCGGCCCGACGACACGCTCGAGATGCTCATCGAGGACGCCCTCACCGGCGTGCGGGCGATCGAGCGCGAGCTGGAGGCGGCGGCCGCGGCGCTCACCGACGGCGACGCCCGAGCATCCGAACGCTACGACCGGGCGCTGGAGGCCGCCGAGCGGGCCGAGATCTGGACGATCGACGCGCGCCGCGACGAGCTCCTCGCCGGGCTCGGCGTGGGCGGGATCCCGCTGGGCCGGCGCCTCGGGGAGGTCTCGGGGGGCCAGCGGAGCCGGTTCGCCCTCGCGGCGCTCCTGCTCGGCAAGCCGGACGCGCTGCTGCTCGACGAGCCGACGAACCACCTCGACGACGCGGCCGCCGCGTTCCTCGAGCGCCGTCTGCGCGAGTGGCACGGTCCGGTGCTGTTCGCCAGCCACGACCGGGCGTTCCTCGACGGCGTCGCCACCGGCCTGCTCGACATCGATCCGGCGCGCGGCGGCCCCGTCGCGTTCGGCGGGGGCTACAGCGACTACCTCGCCGCGAAGGCGGCGGAGCGGGAACGGTGGGAGAAGCAGTTCGCCGACGAGCAGGACGAGCTGGCTGCGCTGCGTTTCGCCGCCGACGTCACGGCCCGGTCGATCGCGTGGTCGGGCAAGGTGCGCGACAACGACAAGTTCGCCAAGTCGTTCAAGGGCGGCGCGCTGGACAAGCAGATCAGCCGCCGGATCAAGAACGCGACGGGTCGCCGGGAGGATCTCGAACGCACCCAGGTGCGCAAGCCGCCGCCCGTGCTGCGGTTCAGCGGGATCCCGACCGGGTTCCAGCCGCTCGCGGAGGACGGCGGGCTGCTCGTGCACGCGCGCGGTCTCCGCATCCCGGGCCGGCTCGAGGTGCCGTCCTTCGACGTGGCGCCGCAGTCGCGGGTGCTGGTCACCGGCGCGAACGGGGCGGGCAAGTCGACCCTCCTCGCCGCGGTGGCGGGCCGCCTGGAGCCGGCGTCCGGCACCGTCGGGCGCCGACGCGGGTTGCGCGTCGGTCTGCTGGAGCAGGACGTGCGGTTCCCGGACCCCGCTGCCTCGCCGCGCGCCGTCTACGAGGCGGCGCTGGGGGAGCGGCGGGCCGAGAGCGTCCCGCTCGTCGGCCTCGGGCTGATCGCCCCGCGCGATCTGGACCGGCCCGTCGGGGCCCTCTCGGTCGGCCAGCAGCGTCGGCTCGCGCTCGCGCTCATCCTCGCCCGGCCACCGCACCTCTTCCTGCTCGACGAGCCCACGAACCACCTCTCGCTGGCGCTCGCGACGGAGCTGGAGGAGGCGCTCGGCGGGTATCCCGGAGCGGTCGTGGTCGCCAGCCACGACCGCTGGCTCCGCGCGCGGTGGGACGGGGAGGAGATCGCCCTGCGCGCCGCTTGACGATCGTTCGAACATATGTTCGAATGAAGTCATGAGATGGAGCGGGCAGGAACTCACGGCGGAAGCGCCGTCGACGCTGCCCGGGCTCGCGCGGCTCAACAACCTCGTGCGCTCGGTGCGAACGCCCGACTTCGCGGGCATCACCTTCCACGAGGTGCTCGCGAAGTCGGCGCTCAACAAGATCCCGGGCGGCGGCGGTCCGATGCCGTTCGGCTGGACGATCAACCCGTATCGCGGGTGCTCGCACGCGTGCGTCTACTGCTTCGCGCGTCCGACGCACAGCTATCTGGAACTCGATCAGGGCAAAGACTTCGATCAGGAGATCATCGTCAAGGTCAACGTGGCCGAGGTGTTGCGCAAGGAGCTGTCGCGGCCGAGCTGGGGGCGGCATCCCGTCGCGCTCGGCACGAACACCGACCCGTACCAGCGCGCCGAGGGCCGGTACTCGCTCATGCCCGGAATCATCGACGCGCTCGCCGACACGGGTACGCCGTTCAGCATCCTCACCAAGGGATCGCTGATGCGTCGCGACCTCGACCACCTGGCGGCGGCGGCGAAGCGCGTCCCCGTCGACCTCGCGATGTCCATCGCCGTGTACGACGACGAGCTGCAGCAGTCGGTCGAGCCGGGCACGCCCAGCACGAAGGCGCGGCTGGCGACCGTGACCGCGGTGCGCGAGCACGGGCTCGACTGCGCGGTCTTCCTGATGCCGATCCTGCCGTACCTGACCGACACACGGGCCCACCTCGACGAGGCCCTCCGTCAGGCGAAGGAGGCGGGGGCGACCTCCGTCCTGTACACCGCTCTGCACCTCAAGCCGGGAGTGAAGGAGTGGTACTACCTCTGGCTCTCACGCGAGCATCCCGAACTCCTCCCGCGCTATCGGAGCATGTACGGCCGCGGCACGTACGCGCCCGCCGAGTACCGCAAGTGGCTGGCGGCGCGGATCAAGCCGCTCATCCGGGCGCACGGGCTCGAACGCGGCGAGGAGGATCCCATGACGGGCGGGGTGCGGTCGTCCGCCCTCGGGATGCTGCGCGACACCGAGGGCGAACGGCGCGTCGTGAGCGCCGGCACGGGTGCGGGCGCGGGCGGCGCTGGCGCGCGCGCCGGTGAGGGGCCCTCGTCGCACGGTGGGGCGCCGGATGCCGAGTCGCTCGTGGGAGCCTCGCTGCTCGCCGCAGGACTGCAGCCGACGCTGTTCTGAGCGCGAGTCTGAGCGCGACGGCGGGGCGGGCACCGTAATGGGGTACAAGAACGGGGGAGGTGCGGGGTACACGCGGTGCCCGGCGGGTGCCATAATTCCCGAGGGAGCCGGGACGATCCGATCCCTCCGGCTCGTGCCGGATCGCCCGCTCTCGCGAAAGGGGTCGCGTGTCCCTCGGCCTACCCACCCACCTCTCGCGGGCGGCCAACTCGCGAGCTCTCGCGACGGCGGCCCGCTGGGCCGGGCTCGTCTGCCTGGTGGCGGCGCTCGTCAACGCCCTCTTCTCGGGCTTCGGCCAAGGGGTGAACGGCGCTTCGTGGCTGACGCTCGCGATGCTGCTGCCGATGGTCGCGCTGCTGGCCGTGCTGGCGCTGCTCGCTCGCGGGCGCACCGTCGCTCTCACGATCGCGTACCTGGCCGTCGGAACCGTCTGCACCTACTTCTACGTGGTGGCGATCTTCCTCGGCACCCCGGCCTACCGGGACACGAACCTGTTCGTGGTCGCGCTGCCGGTCGTCGCGATGACGCTGGTCGGGGGCACCGGTACGGGCGCCCTCGCCGGGATCCTCTGGGCGTCGCTCGGGTTCGCGCTCGCCGAGGCGGCCGTCCTGCTCGCCGCCGTCACGACGGACCGGGTGTTCACGACCGACGCCATCTCGCTCGGAGCGTACCTGCTCTTGGTGGGGGTGCTGGCCTTCGACGGGCTCACCCGGGGGTCGCGGGGGCGCACGCAATCCGCCATCCACCGTGCCGTCCGAGACGTCCGGCTGGTCGAGCTGCGACGTTCGCTCGTCGCCGACCTCGCCGCCGACACGCACGACACGGTGCTCAGCGAGCTCCTCGCGGTCTCGCGGTCCGAGCCCGGACCGCTGCCCGAGCGCCTTCGGGAGCGCATCGACGCCGACCTGCTGGCCCTCGGGCGCGGCCTCCCCTCGCTGACGCAGGCCCTGGCGGCCGAGGGCATCGACGACGACCCCTGGTACCGCAGCGATCTGCACCGCGCCATCGAGGATGCTCGCGACGAGGGGCTGGCGGTCGACGTCTCCGGCGACCGGGCCTCGATCGCGCGGCTCGACGAGACGACCCTCCGCGCGATCGGACTGGCCGTCCGGCAGTGCCTGGTCAATGTCATCCGACACTCCGGCAGTGCGACGGCGGAGGTCGCGCTCAGCATCTGCGACGACTCCCTCTCGGTGATGGTCGTCGACGGGGGCCGCGGTTTCGCACCCGACTCCACCGCCGGCGACCGGCTCGGCCTGCGACAGTCGGTGCACGACCGCATCTCCCGCGTCGGAGGGACGGTCACCGTCTACTCCAGCGCGGACGTCGGCACCACGGTCATCATGGTCGTCCCGTGCGCTCCGGAGGTCGTCGCATGAGCGCCCCGCGCGGGGTCGCGTCCGCCACGATCGTGCGCCTGCGGTCCGTACCGGTCGAGCGGACGCCGCAGCGGCTCGACCCCCTGGGCGTGCAGTCGGCATGGCTCCTCGTCCCGCTGATCGGCGCGACCGCGATCGGCTACGCCGTCACGTCGACGATCTGGCACCGCGACCAGCTCCGCTCGCCGGCGCTGGCCATCGCCGCGATCGTCGTGCTGGTGCTGGCCGTCGCCGTGGCCGCGGTGCGCACGCACCCCGGTCTGGCCCCGTTCGGCCGCTGGTCGCACGTGGCCGTGATCGGCCTGGCGATCGCCGCAGCCTGTCTCTTCGACGCGTCGGTGTGGGGGCACAACCTCCGAATCCAGGACGACTGGGGGCAGATCGCGATCGCGCTCCTCCTGATCGCGATGCCGCTCTACCGGCCGGTGCTCGAGGTGCTCGCCGCCGCCCTGGCAGGGGCCGTCGTCGTCGGTGCCTTCGCCGCGCTGCAGTCGGGCACCCTCGCGATCCACACGGGCCCGATCGTGTACGCCACCGTCGCCGCGACCCCCGTGCTCGCGCTCGCTCTCGGCGGGGCGGGGTACGCCTGGACGATGACCGGCGAGACGCTCCGCTGGCGGGAGGTCGCCCGCGCGGGCCAGGAGCGCCTCGAAGGCGAGCTGCGCGACACGGCGCAGCGCCAGGTCGCGCAGGAGAGCGCGGCGGCGTTCGAGGAGATCGTCCCCTTCCTCGACGGTGTGCGCGCGCGCGGCGAGATCACCGCGGCCGACCGCGACAGAGCCGGTGAGCTCGCGTCCGGCCTCCGTGCGCTGGCCGTGTCGTCGGTCGAGCGGACCTGGCTCGACGAGACCGTCGAGCTCGCCCTCGCCGGGCGCGCGCCCACGGACGGCACGGCCGCTCCCAGCCGCGTCCACGACCCCGACCGGCTGGACCGCGTCCTCACCGACGAGCAGCGCGCGATCGTGTCCGCGCTCGTCGCCACCGTCTCGGAGCTTCCCGGTCTCGATCCGGCGAGCCTCCGGATCGACGTCGCCGAGCCGGAGCACCCCTCCTTCGAGCTCACCGCGCGCATCGCGCAGCAGCGGCGAGGGGTCCGGCGCGAGCTCGTCCCGTATCTCAGCGCCCTCCGATCCGTCTCGATGGAGACGGGCCTGCGCGTGCGCGCGGGCGAACTGACGCTCCGATTCGCCTATCCTGGAAGCCGCAGACCATGAGCACCACCCCCGCATCCCCCGTCCCCGCGCCAGCACGGCTGGCGATCCTCGACGACCACGAGATCCTCCTCGACAGCCTCGCCACCTGGATCGAGAAGAACGCACCGGAGTTCGATCTCGTTCTGCGTGCCGGCAGCTGGATCGAACTCGTGCACAGCGACGCGTTCCCCACGGACCTGGTGATCATGGACCTCCAGCTGCGGGAGTCCGTGTCGATCGGGGCGCGGGTGCGGACCTGCCGGGCGGCCGGCGCCAAGGTCATCGTCCTCAGCGCGGTCGACACGCAGGAGGACCGCGATGCCGCCCTCGCCGCCGGCGCCCTCGCCTACGTGACCAAGTCCCAGCCGATGAGTGAACTCCTCGACGCTGCGCTCGCGGCGGTCGGTCGCAGCGGCGACCGGGGGAGCCCCGCCCCCGAACTGGTCTGGCGCCCGCGCCCGATCATCCCGGAGGCTGCACGGCCCCGCCTGAGCGATGGCGAGCGGCAGGCCCTCGTGCTCTACGCCGACGGCCGCACGACCTCGGAAGTCGCCAAGGCGATGAACGTGCAGTACGAGACCGCCAAGACCTACCTGCGCCGCGTGCGCGAGAAGTACGGAAAGGCGGGGAGACCCACCAGCTCGCGCGCGGACCTCATCCGCCGCGCCGCCGAAGACGGCTACCTCACCTGACACCCATCGTCGCCGTCTAGGATCGTTGCGTGGCAAAACTGTATTTCCGCTACGGCGCGATGAACAGCGGCAAGAGCACGGCGATGCTGCAGGCGGCCTACAACTACGAGGAACGTGGTCACCGCGTGCTGCTCGCGAAGCCCGCGATCGACACGAAGGGCGACATGGGCATCCTGTCGCGCCTCGGAGTCACCCGCGACGTCGACTTCCTGATCGCTCCCGAGACCGACGCGTACGGCAAGTTCCAGCAGCTCCGCGAGCGCACGATCAAGCGCTACGACACGGATGTGAGCGCGCTCCTCGTCGACGAGGCGCAGTTCCTGACCGAGTCGCAGGTCGACGACTTCCTGCGGATCGCCCTGCTCGAAGGCATCCCGGTGCTCGCCTACGGCATCCGGACCGACTTCCAGACCGTCGCCTTCCCGGGCAGCAGGCGCCTCCTCGAGGTGGCGCACAGCCTGGAGGAGCTGAAGACGATCTGCCGGTGCGGGCGCAAGGCGATCTTCAACGCGCGCACGGTCGACGGCGTCTTCGTCTTCGACGGCGCTCAGGTGGCGATCGACGGGGTGGATGTGGGGTACGAGTCCCTCTGCGGCAACTGTTATCTGCAGGAGAGCCGTGGGGTGCTCAACAACGGTCGGCGGCATTGGCCGGTCGGGGCCGCAGCGACGGCGTACGACAGCGAACCCGACTCCGATTTCACCTGAGCATCGCGGGCGCGCGAGAAGGGGCGACATGCGTATTTCCGTGATCGGTTGCGGCTATCTGGGTGCGGTGCATGCGGCGTCGATGGCCGACCTCGGGCACGAGGTCGTCGGCATCGACGTCGATGAGGTGAGGATCGCCGAGCTGTCGGCCGGGCGCGCGCCCTTCTTCGAGCCGGGGCTGCCCGAGGTGCTCGCCTCGGCGACGGCGAGCGGGCGGCTGCGCTTCACCACGGACCTGGCTGCGGCCGAAGAGGCCGACGTGCACTTCGTCGCCGTCGGGACGCCGCAGAGCGCGGACGGCGACGCCGCCGACCTCCGCTTCGTCGACGCGGCCTTCACCGCGCTGCTCGACCACGTGAAGCCCGGGGATGTGCTCGTCGGCAAGAGCACCGTCCCGGTCGGGACGGCGACGCGGCTCGCGCAGCTCGTCTCCGAACGCGCACCCGAGGTCACCCTGACCTGGAATCCGGAGTTCCTCCGTGAAGGCTTCGCCGTCCAGGACACGGTGAGTCCCGATCGCCTGGTCTACGGCGTCCCGTCCGGGCCGGCCGGCGAGCGGGCTGCCGGCATCCTCGACGAGGTGTACGCGAAGGCCGTCGCAGCGGGAACGCCCGTCATCGTGACGGACTACGCGACCGCCGAGCTCGTGAAGGTCGCGGCCAACGCCTTCCTCGCGACGAAGATCTCGTTCATCAACGCGATGGCGGAGATCGCCGAGGTCACCGGGGCCGACGTCACGCAGCTGGCCGACGCCATCGGACACGACGCGCGCATCGGCCGGCGCTTCCTCAACGCCGGTGTGGGCTTCGGCGGCGGGTGCCTGCCGAAGGACATCCGCGCCTTCACCGCTCGCGCCCGCGAGCTGGGCCGCGGCGACGCGGTGGAGTTCCTCGCCGAGGTCGACAAGATCAACCTCCGACGTCGTGACCGCGTGGTGGAGCTGGTGCGCGAGGAGGCCGGCGAGCTCGCCGGGCTGCGTGTCGCCGTACTGGGACTCGCGTTCAAGCCCCACTCCGACGACATCCGCGACTCGCCGGCACTCGACGTCGCGGAGCGGCTGGCGGATGCGGGAGCGATCGTGACGGCGACGGATCCCGAGGCGATCCCCAATTCGCGTCGCCGCGCGCCGCAGCTCGCCTACGCGGCGACCGCCGAGGAGGCGGCAGCGGGCGCGGACATCGTGGTGCTCATCACCGAGTGGCCGGAGTTCCGGGCGCTCGACCCGGTGGCCTTCGGCGCCATCGTCGCGGAGAAGCGCGTCATCGACGGCCGCAATGTGCTGGACCCGTCGTCGTGGCGTGCGGCGGGCTGGTCCTACCGCGGCCTGGGTCGCTAGCGCGGGCGGGCTCACGGCCCTCGTTTCGGGGGATGCTAAAACATGAGGATTTGTTACATTTGACCTCATGGTGACCGGACTCTCCCATGAGGAGGCGCCGCCCCTCCCGGCGGAGCCGCCTCACCCCGCACGCCGCCGTCGCCGTCGGGTCGCGACCTGGATCGTCGCCGCCGTTCTGCTCGTGATCGTGGGCGTGGCCGCCTGGATCGGGATCCGCGGCTTCCTCGCACGGCAGGAGCTGAACGCGGCCCTGCCGGCGGCACGCAGCATCCAGCACGCCGTCGTGGCCGGGGACCTCGCGGGCGCCCGATCGGCGGCGACCACTCTGGAGAAGCGCGCCTCGTCCGCTGCGTCGCTGACGGGCGACCCGATCTGGCGGACCGTGGAGTTCATCCCGTGGGTCGGACCGAACCTCGTCGCGGTGCGCACGGCCGCCGCCGCCACCGACACGGTCGCGTCGCAGGTCATCCAGCCGCTCGTCGGTGTCGCTGCCTCGGCCGACCCGCGCGCACTCGCGGTCACGCACGGTCGAGTCGACCTCGCGCCTCTCATCGCCGCCCAGCCGGTCGTGGCCAAGGCGCAGGCCGCGTTCCACGGCGCGGAAAAGACCATGGCGGCGGTGGACGCCTCCGCCACCATCCCGCCCGTCGGTTCGGCCGTCGAGCGCCTGCGCACGCTCTTCGCCGAGGCGACGCCCGCGGTGGACGCCGTGGGCAATGGTGCGAAGCTGCTTCCCGCCATGCTCGGCGCGAACGGTCCCCGCAGCTACCTCCTGGTCGCCCAGAATCCGGCTGAGCTGCGCGCAACTGGCGGTCTCATCGGATCCGTCGCGCTCATCCAGGCCGACCATGGAGCGATCTCCTTGACCGCCCAGCAGGCGGGAACATCCATCGGGCCGTGGGACGAACCGGTCGCCTCGATCCCGGAAGGCCCCACCGGGCTCTACGGTCCGCTCGTCGGACGGTTCATCCAGGACGTGAACTTCACCCCGGACTTCCCGCTCGCTGCCTCCACCGCATCCCGGATGTGGACGCTGAAGAACGGTGGGACCGTCGACGGTGTCGTCACGATGGACCCGGTGGTCCTCGCGGCCGTGCTGCGCGCCACCGGGCCGGTCGCCCTCCCGAGCGGTGACACGTTGACATCGGCCAACGCCGTCCACCTCCTGCTGAGCGAGGTGTACCAGCGGTACGTGGACCCGCACCAGCAGGACGCATTCTTCGCTTCGGCGGCCGCGGCGGTGTTCCAGCGCGTCGCCGCAGGCGGCATCGACGGTTCCACCCTGGTCTCGTCGCTCGCCGCCGCCGGCTCGTCGCATCGACTGCTGATCTGGAGTGCGCATCCCGGGGAGCAGGCGGTCCTCGCCTCGACGAGCCTCGCGGGTGGGCTTCCCACATCGACCCCGTCGACCGCGGGCGTCGGCGTGTACTTCAACGACGCGACCGGCTCCAAGATGGACTACTACCTCGACACCTCCATCGCGGCAGGGGCCGCTGTCTGCCGTGCCGACGGCAAGCCGACCACGCGCGTCGCGGTCACGCTGGCCAATCGCGCGCCGGCCGATGCCGCGACGTCGCTACCCGCTTACGTCACCGGCGGCGGGATGTCCGGCGTCGCCCCGGGGCTGATCCAGACGCGGGTGGCCGTGTATGGTCCGTCGGGTGGTCTGCTCGCGGGCACCGCGAACGCTGATGCCACGGTGACGGGGACGGACCGCGGAAGGCCGGTCGCCGTCCTCACGGTCACGCTGGCGCCGGGGGAGCAGAAGACGGTTCAGGTCGACTTCCTCGGGGTGAAGCAGACGGGGACGGGAGTCGCGGTGACCACGACTCCGACGCTCCCGGGCAACGGGACGACCCCCGATGTGGGGACAGAATCCACCATCGGTTCGATTGCCGTCGACTGTGCATCCAGCGTAAAGTGAGGATTAATCAAATTCCCGACGTCGAAGCCGGGCGGCGAAAGGCGTGGTCATGCTCAAGAAGATCCTCGCGGCGGCAGCCGTGACCGTGGCGGTGCTGCTCGCAGCGCCCACTGCGGCGAACGCCGTCGACTACACCCAGGGCTCGCCCTGCCGGTTCGACACCGCCGTCGCACACGCGGGCGACACCGTGCACCTGGTCTGCCAGCCCGGCACCTGGGCCTCCAAGGAGTTCATCGACTGGACGGGCTCCGGGTCGGACGGCGCCAGCATCACCCTCGCCGTGTTCAAAGCCGCCACCAGCAGCGTCCACTTCGCGAAGCAGTCGAACGCCGACGGCAGCGATCTCCTCGCGGTGACCCTTCCGGCCGACGCGACCGGCGTCTACTCGTTCGTCGGCGTGGGGCGCACGAGCAACCACGAGTGCCCGGCCTCCATCACCGTGCTTCCTGCGGACTCCGCCGTCACCGTGTCCGATCCCGGTTCCGGGCTCGCCGACACCGGCTCGACCATGGCGATCTGGGCCATCTGGATCGGGGGTGGCCTCCTGGCCGCCGGGCTCGTGACCGTCTCGGTCGTCTTCTGGGCGCGCAAGGTCCGAGAATCCTGAGCGATCGGGCGTGCGGGATGGAATGACATCCCGCGTCGTCCCGTTGGCCTCAGTGTGACCAATCGCAGCATCCCCCTCTCCGTCCTCGACCTCGCCTCCCGCCCCGCCGACGGTACCAACGCCGACGCGGTCGCCGGCACCGTCCGTCTCGCGCAGGCCGCGGAGGCGCTCGGCTACGACCGGTTCTGGGTGGCCGAGCACCACGGGATGCCGGCCATCGCCTCCAGCGCCCCCGCCGTGCTGATCGCGGGAGTTGCCGCCGCCACCGAGCGCATCCGCGTCGGGTCCGGTGGAGTCATGCTCCCCAATCACGCGCCGCTGGTCGTCGCCGAGCAGTTCGGCACGCTGCGCGCCCTCTACGGGGACCGCATCGACCTCGGGATCGGCCGGGCTCCGGGGACAGACGGGGCGACCGCGATGGCGCTGCGCCGGAGCGAGCAGGGCCTCGGTGTCGACGACTTCCCGCAGCAGCTGCTCGACCTGTTCGGCTTCTTCTACGGCGGCATGAGCGACGCCAACCCGCTCCACACGATCACCGCCGTGCCCGGCCTCGGCGACGCGCCGCAGGTCTGGCTGCTCGGGTCCAGCGGGTTCAGCGCCCAGGTCGCCGCCGCCCTCGGCCTCCCCTTCGCGTTCGCCCATCACTTCGCCGGCGAGAACACCGAGGCGGCGCTCGACCTCTACCGGTCGAAGTTCGAGCCGAGCGACCTGCTCGACGCGCCGCACACGATGATCGCGGTGAACGTCGTGTCGGACGAGGACCCGCAGACGGTCCGTGCGCTGTCGCTGCCGGGTCAGCTGTCGTTCCTCCGCATGCGCCAGGGGCAGAAGCCGCAGCCGGTGAGCGTGGAGGAGGCGCTGGCGTACGACTTCAGCCCGCTCGAGGAGGAGTTCATCGCCGCGCGCAACGCCCGTCAGGCGATCGGCACGCCCGACGAGGTGCGCGGCCGTCTCGACGCGCTCCTGGCCTCCACCGGGGCCGACGAGCTGATGGTGTCGTCGGGGGCTGCGACGGTGGAGGGGCGGATCCGCTCGATCGAGATCGTCTCGGAGCTGTACCCGGCTGCATGACGGTGGATGACGCTCCGGGAGGAGACCGGCGCAGCACGCGAGTAGCGTGAGGGCGTTCCCGAGCCGAAGACACACGAAGGCGGTCCCCGCATGGCACACGTCCCCACGGTCGTCGGAGTGAGCGGCAGCCCCACTCATCCCTCCCGCACCACCGTCCTGGTGGACGAGGTCGCGCGGTCGTTCGCCGAGGCGATCGGCGGCACGCACCGCACGATCGAGCTCGCGCCGCTCCTGGGCCAGCTCGGGGCCGGCCCGTTCCGGTCGCACCTCGGGCCGGAGGTCGTGGAGGCGTTGGAGGCCGTCGAGGCCGCGGACGTCATCGTCGTCGGGTCGCCGGCGTATCGCGCCACCTACACGGGCCTCTTCAAGCTCTTCTTCGACCACATCGGGCAGTACGCCCTCGTCGACAAGCCGATCGTGCTCACGGCGACGGGCGGCAGCGATCGTCACGCGCTCCTCGTCGAGCACCAGATGCGTCCGCTCTTCGGGTTCTTCCAGTCGTTGACGCTGCCTCTCGGTATCTACGCCGCTGAGAGCGACTTCGCGGACTACGCGATCACCTCGGACGATCTCCGGGGTCGCATCGACACCGCGGTCAACCGGACCGTGCCGCTGGTGCGCGCCCACATCGACCCGGACTCCCGCTACGCGAACGCGGAGTTCGCGCGGCCGGACGCTTTCTGACCGGTCCTGTCTACCGGGCCGGGTGCGCCGTCTCGAGGAGGCGGGCGAACGCGTCCAGGCGTTCGGCGTTCTCCCGGTCGTAGAAGAAACTCAGCTTCGGGCCGTGCTCCGGCGTGATCGTCACCAGCTTCGCGCTGCGCCGGAGAACCGGCCGGAAGGCGAGGTGGAAGCGCTGCGCATCGGCGAAGCCGAAGACCTCGAGCACGCGTCCGTCCAGGGTCAGCAGGGTGGTCGGGCTCGCCCAGACCTCGTGCGGTTCCATGGAGGCAGCCTAGCGAGGGCCGGTGTCCACTCGTCGCTCGTCCGCGCGCCCGTTCCGGCGGGTGCGGGCTGTCCGCTCCGGTGGATCGGAGGGGAGCCCGCGCGAGAACACCAGCGAGATCAGCGTGATCGCGGTCAGGCCGAAGAAGGCGATGCGCAACGATGAGACCTGGGCGTCCCGGTAGATGCCGGTGAGGGTCTGAGCGTCCTCGGACGACAACCCGGCCTCCGTCGCGATCTCATCCACGCTCGACGCCGGCACGATCGCGACGCCGCCCTCGGTCCGCTGCTGGATCTCGGACTGCACGGATTGCGGCAGGGAGCTGGCCGCGACGCCGGAGGCGAAGGAGGTGGCGAGGGCGCCGATGAGCACGGAGCCGATCAGGGCGGTCCCGAGGGAGGAACCGAGGTTCTGGAACACACCCTGAAGGCCGCCGACCTCGCTCGTCCGCGTTTCGTCGACGCTCGACATGTTGACGTTCCCGAGCTGGGAGGCGAGCAGTCCGAGCGCGGCCCCGGTGAGGAACATCCCTGCGGCGAAGAGCCCGCTGCGCAGATCCGTCGTCACCGAGCCCAGGAGCAGGAGGGCGCTTCCGACCAGCACCACCTGACCGACGAGCACGATGCGCCGCGGCGACCAGCGGCGGGACAGCGTCGTGCCGACGATCGAGAACAGGATCAGAGCGATCGATAGCGGGAAGACCTTGATCCCCGTCTGCAGAGCATCCAGGCCGAGCGTCATCTGCAGGTAGACGGGCACCATGAAGAACAGGCCGGCGGTCACCGCGTACTGCGCACCGAGCACGGTGAGCCCACTGCGCAGCCGCCGGATCGAGAACACCTCCACGTGGACCAGCGGCGGCCTCCCGGACCGCACCAGCTGCGACTGGCGGCGGACGAAGCCCCAGAGCAGCACCGCGCCCAACAGGATCAGCCAGGCGGTGGGCGAGATCCCCAGGGGAGCGATCGTGACGCCGCCGATCTCCGGAGGCTGCAGCGGGATGATCCATCCCCAGATCTTGCTCTGCAGCATCCCGTACACGACGGAGACGAGTCCCGCTGCGGAGAGCACCACGCTCCAGATGTCGATGCGCGCCGGTTGCCGCCCGATCGGATCCGGGATGGCGCGGGTGAAGACGACGACGACCGCCATGATCACGACTTCTGCCACGAACACGTAGCGCCAGTCGAAGTAGGTGGTCACGAATCCGCCGATCAGCGGACCCGCCGCGACCGCCGCTCCGGAGACCGCGCCGATCACGGCGTAGGCGGTGATGCGATCGCGCCCCCGGTAGCTGCCGGCGATGAGGGCGGCGATCGCCGGGATGACCAGCACCGCACCGAGCCCCTCGACGACGGACCAGCCGAGGAACAGGACCCCGATGTTCGGAGCCAGCGCGGTGGTGAGCGAACCGACGGCATAGACGATCGACCCGATGACGAACGCTCGCCGGCGCCCCCACACATCGCCGAGCTTGGCGCCGACCAGCATGAACGCGGCCATCGTGAGCGTGTAGAACGTGATGGCCGCCTGCATCGCGGTCACCGTCGTGTGCAGGTCCGCCACGACCGTCGAGATGGAGACGTTCATCACGGTGCCGTCGAGAACCATGACGAACTGCGCGCTGCCGAGGATGAGGACGACGGACCACTTGCGCATACCGCCACCGGCTTCCTCACTCAGAGCATCGTGCGGCCAGTATTCACCATCGCGCGCGTGGGATGGCAGAGGGAACGACGAATCGCCCTCGCGGCTTCGCGTTCAACGGCGCCCGGGGCCCCTCGCGGCAGGGGCCGGGAAGACACCAGCGACAGACAGCAAAAGGGAGAAGCCAGTTCGCTGCGCGAACCGACTTCTCCCTTTTGCTGTCTGGTCGGGGTGCACCCTCCCGCTACCCCGAACGCCGCCTCACGCTTCGCGTTCAACGGCGCCCGGGGCCCCTCGCGGCAGGGGCCGGGAAGACACCAGCG
Organism: Leifsonia naganoensis; assembly: GCF_013410615.1. NCBI lineage: Bacteria > Bacillati > Actinomycetota > Actinomycetes > Micrococcales > Microbacteriaceae > Leifsonia > Leifsonia naganoensis. The sequence continues at coordinate 788,940 of NZ_JACCHJ010000001.1, read as the reverse complement.
ACAGACAGCAAAAGGGAGAAGCCAGTTCGCTGCGCGAACCGACTTCTCCCTTTTGCTGTCTGGTCGGGGTGACAGGATTTGAACCTGCGGCCTCTTCGTCCCGAACGAAGCGCGCTACCAAGCTGCGCCACACCCCGATGGCCTTGAAGGCCTCAACTAGGATACACGAGCGCGAGGGGTGCTGATGACCACTCGGGCCCTCAGGCTGCCGCCGTCAGCGTCACCAGCGTCGCCTCAGGACGGCACGCGAAGCGCACCGGCGCATAGATCGACGTGCCGAGGCCGGCCGAGACATTGAGGAAGGCGGAGCGGAAGGCATGACGCCAGATGCTCAGGCCCTTGACCTGCTTGCGCGGAATGTCGCAGTTCGTGACGAGGGCGCCGTAGCCGGGTACGCAGACCTGGCCGCCGTGCGTGTGCCCGGCGAAGATCATCGCCGCACCGTAGGTGACGAACGCGTCCAGCACCCGACGATAAGGCGCGTGCACGACCCCGAGCGTGACCGTCGGTCGCGCCACTGCGGGCGCGTCTTCCGGCCAGGTCGCATCGTCGCTGTACGGATCGTCCTCGCGGAGCTCGTCCAGCGCGCCGGGGATGGCCTCCACGCGGTCATAGCGGATGTGCGGGTCGTTGACGCCGAACAGCTCCAGGTGGGTGCCCCGGATGTCGAGCGCGCCGACGGCGTTGTTGAGGTCGAGCCAGCCGAGGTCGCGCATGTATGCCGTCAACGCTGCGTTGTCGAGCCGCGGCGCGGTCGAGCCGTTCTTCTTCGATGGGCCGGAGAAATACTTGAGCGGGTTCTTCAGCTGGGGACCGAAGTAGTCGTTCGAGCCGTGCACGAACACGCCGGGCGTCCCGCGGAAGGCGTCGAGCGCGGCGCGAACGCCGACCAGGCCGTCCTCGTGGCTCAGATTGTCTCCCGTGTCGACGACGAGATCCGGCTTCAGCGCGGCGAGCGAACGCACCCACTCCTGCTTGTCGCGCTGCCACGGCGCCATGTGCAGATCGGAGAGGTGCAGCACCCGGATCGGCTCCGAGCCGGCCGGCAGCACCGGCACCGAGACCTCACGGAGCGTAAAGGCGCGGCGTTCGATGAGCGAGCCGTAGGCGAACGCGGCCGCTCCCGCCGCACCGAGCACCGCGAGCGCGGTACCCAGCGGGCGGAGGGCGGAGCCGCGTCCCACTAGCCGTTGCCCGGTGTCGGCGCTGTGGCAGGTGCAGCCGCCACGGTCAGGGTGATCTGGGTGCCCTGCTTCGCAGCGGTGTTCGCAGCGGGATCCTGGGACTGCACGATCGCATCCCCTCCGCCGCTGCCGGAGATCTTGACGCTGAAGCCCGCTCCCGTCAACGCCTTCTGAGCGTCGGACGCTTTCTGGCCGACCACGTTCGGGACGATGGCGAGAGAGCCGTTACTGGTGAAGATCGTCACGACGGTGCCCTTGCCGACCGAGCTGCCTCCGGCGGGATCCGTGGCCGAGACGGTGCCGGCAGGCTGTGCGGAGTCCTGGGGGCCGCCGTCCGCACTCTCGAGGCCGAGCCCCTTGAGAACGTTCTTCGCCTCGTCCGGCGACTTGCCCGCGAGGTCGGGCACGGTGATCTGGACACCGCGGACGAGCTTGTCCGGCGCGGCCGGGAAGTCGTCCCCGCCGTATTTTCCGACGGCAGCCGACATCATCGCGCGCTGCACAGCGGTACGGGCGAGCGCAGGAGTGGTCCCGTGCGTCGGGTAGATGCGTCGCATGTCCTGGTGACCGGTGATGTTGCCGACCCAGTACGCACCCGCGACCTTCGTCGTGGCGGCGACGAGCCAGAGCTGCTCGTTGCCGTCGGTCGTACCGGTCTTGCCGAGCATGTCCTTGCCGGTGGTGTTCATCCCGGCAGCGGTTCCGCTTTGGACCGGCCCCTGCAGGGCTTTGGCCATGGTGTTCGCCACGGTCGGGTCGATGGACTGCGTGCACTTGGTCGCGGGAGGCGCGACCTCCTTGCCGCTGCCGTCGATGATCTTGTCGATGGCGACGGGGGTGCACGTGAGGCCGTTGTTTGCGATTCCGGCGAACGCGGTGGCCATGGTCAGCGGTGCGATGTTGTTCGTACCGAGCACCGACGCCGGGTCGGAGTTCAGCTCGGCGTTGGTGGCGGTGTGGACGCCGAACGCCTCGGCGTCGTTCTTGATCTCGCACAGGTCCAGCTGCGACGCCATCGAGACGAATGCTGTGTTGATGGAGTTGGTGGTGGCGTTCTGCGCGCTGCGCTGACCTTCTTCGCCGCCCGAGTCGTTCGTCGGCCGGTAGGTGCCGCTCCAGTCGCCCGTGCACGAGTTCTTGAACTTCGTGTACGTGCGGACGTTCGCGTTCACGGTCTCGTTCAGCGAGTGACCTTGCTTGAGCCACTCGGCCAGCGTGAACACCTTGTACGTCGATCCGACCTGGAAGCCTCCGGAGCCGCCGTAGGCGTAGTCCGTCGCGTAGTTGATCGCGCTGAACCTGGCGTCGCTCGCAGCCTCTTCCCCGTCCTGCGTATAGTCCTTGTTCTGCGCCATGTAGAGCACGCGTCCGGTGCCCGGCTGCACACCCACGAGCACGCCGCCGAGGTCGACCTTGTAGGTCTTCGGGACGTAGGAGTTCAAGGTCTCCTCGGCGACCTGCTGCAGGTCGAGGTCGAGTGAGGTGTAGATCTTGTAGCCGCCGCGGTTGAAGTTCGCCGAGCGGGTGTCGTCGTCCTTGCCGAAGGTCGGGTCGTTGAGGATGATCTTCTGCACGTAGTCGCAGAAGTACGCCGAACCGCCTGCCGTCTGGCAACCGCGGACTGACGGGGTGATGACCGGCTGGATGGGCGTCTTGACCGCTTCGTCATACTGCGCCTTGGTCAGCTTCTTGTACTGGTACATCTTCTGCAGGATGTAGTCGCGGCGCTCTTTGTTCTTGGCGTAGCCGTTGGCGGCGCCGTTCGTCTCGGAGTCCGGATTGTCCAGCTTGAGCGAGGTGGGCTCGTTCACGATGGCGAGGAGGCTGGCCGACTGCGCCGGCGTCAGGGCGGCCGCTGTGGTGTTGAAGTAGTAGCGCGCCGCGGCCTCGATGCCGTACACCGAGCCGCCGAAGCCGGCGATGTTGAGGTACCCGACGAGGATCTGGTCCTTTGTGTACTTCTTCTCGAGCCCGATGGCGTACTTCATCTCCTTGACCTTGCGGTCGGGGGTGACGCCCGTCGAGTCGTCGACGCAGTTCTGGTACGCCTTCTTCTGCTCGTCGGTCTTGACGGGCATCGCCTCGCACTTCTGCAGCAGCACGTTCTTGACGTACTGCTGGGTGATGGACGACCCGCCCTGCACCCCGCCGCCGGACACGGTCGACAGGACGCCGCGCATGGTGCCCTGGATGTCGACGCCGCCGTGGCTGTAGAAGCGGGGGTCCTCACCGGCGATCGCCGCATCCTTGGCGGCCTGGGAGATCTGGCCGAAGGTGACGGGGAGGCGGTTCTGGGAGTAGAAAGTCGCGAGAGCGCGGTCGGAGCCGTCGGAATTCTTCGCGTAGATGGTGGTCGGCTGGGCGAGCGTGCCGATCTCGAGGTACTCGGGAAGGCCCTCGAACACGCCGATGCCGTTGTTGGCGGCCATACCGGTCACGGCGATCGCCGGCGTGACAGCGGCAGTGACCAAGAGCCCAGCGACGGCGCTCATACCGAGGAATCCCCCGAGTGCGCCGAGCATAACTCTAGCCCGTGGTTTTTTCGCAGACATAGGATCAGAGTAGGTGATCAACCTGATAAACGCCCCGAACGCAAGGAGCACGATGCCGCGCTGGGAATACCTCACGACGCCCCTGATGATCCACAACACCGCCGCCATCCTCAACAACTGGGGCTCGGAGGGGTGGGAGTTGGTCCAGGTGGTGACCGGTCCGGAGGGCGGTCTGGTGGCCTACCTCAAGCGTCCGGTGACCGACGGGGCGGACGCCTGATGGGCGCCGTCGAGGCGCGCCTGGTAGAGCTCGGGATCGACATCCCGAGCGTCGTGCCGCCCGTCGCCGCGTACACGCCCGCCGTGATCGACGGCCACCACGTCTACACGTCCGGCCAGCTGCCGATGGTGTCGGGCGCGTTGCCCGCGACCGGCAAGGTCGGTGAGGGGCACGGTCTGATCCCGGCCGCCGATGCCAAGGAGTACGCCCGCACGAGCGCCCTCAACGCCCTCGCAGCGGTCAAGAGCGTCCTCGGCTCCCTCGACCGGGTGACCCGCGTCGTCAAGGTCGTCGGCTTCGTCGCGTCCGACCCGGCGTTCACCGGTCAGCCCGGTGTCATCAACGGCGCCTCCGAGGTGCTCGGCGAGATCTTCGGCGATGCGGGTGTGCACGCCCGGTCGGCGGTCGGCGTCGCGGTGCTCCCACTCGACTCGCCCGTCGAGGTCGAGATCGTCGTCGCGTTCGAGTAGAGCGTCGACAACGCGAAGGGGCGGTGCCGCACGGCACCGCCCCTTCGTCGTCTCTTCGGCTAGGAGAGCTTGCTCTGGATGGAGCTCATCACCGCGGTGTCGGCGAGGGTCGTCGTGTCGCCGACCTCCCGGCCCTCGGCGACGTCCTTGAGCAGGCGGCGCATGATCTTCCCGGAACGCGTCTTGGGCAGCTCGGTGACGACGAAGATGTCGCGCGGGCGGGCGATCGCCCCGATCTGCTCGGCCACGTGCTTGCGAAGCTCGGCCGCCACATCGATCGACTGCGCGGTCTCGAGCTGGTTCTCCTTGATGATGACGAAGGCGACGACGGCCTGGCCGGTCGTCTCGTCCTCCGCTCCGACCACCGCGGCCTCGGCGGTGAGGGGATGGGCGACGAGCGCCGACTCGATCTCCGCCGTGGAGAGACGGTGACCGGAGACGTTCATGACGTCATCGACCCGACCCAGGAGCCAGATCTCGCCGTCCTTGTCGTAGCGCGCACCGTCCCCGGCGAAGTACTTGTCACCGAACTTCGACCAATAGGTCTCGACGAAGCGGTCGGGATCGCCCCAGATGCCGCGCAGCATGCTCGGCCACGGCTCGGTGACCACGAGGAGGCCGCCCTGATCCTTGCCGACCTCGACGCCGGCCTCGTCGAGGATGGCGATCGAGACACCCGGCAGCGGGACCTGCGCGCTTCCCGGCTTGAGGGTGGTGACGCCGGGCAGAGCGGAGATCATGATGGCGCCCGTCTCCGTCTGCCACCAGGTGTCGACGATGGGAGTCCCGCCGCCGCCGATGACATCCCGGTACCACATCCACGCCTCGGGGTTGATGGGCTCGCCCACCGAGCCGAGTACGCGGAGGCTGGACAGGTCGAACCGCTGCGGGTGCTGGCGACCGAGCTTCATGAACGAGCGGATCGCGGTCGGGGCGGTGTAGAAGATCGAGACCTTGTACTTCTCGATGATCTCCCACCAGCGGCCGGGATGCGGGGTCTCCGGGGTGCCCTCGTACAGCACCTGGGTGGCGCCGTTGGCGAGGGGACCGTAGACGACGTAGCTGTGGCCGGTGATCCAGCCGACATCGGCCGAGCACCAGTACACGTCGCTCTCGGCGTGCAGGTCGAAGACGTTCTTGTGGGTGAACGAGGCCTGCGTCAGGTAGCCGCCGGAGGTGTGCAGGATGCCCTTCGGCTTGCCGGTGGTGCCGGAGGTGTAGAGGATGAACAGCGGCTGCTCGGCAGGGAACGCCTTGGCCACGTGATCGGCGTCGACCTGGGCGATCTCGTCCTGCCACCAGAGGTCGCGGCCGTCGGTCCACGCCACCTCGTTGCCGCCGCGCTTGACGACGAGCACGTGCTCCACGCTGCTCTCGGCACCGGTCAGCGCGGCATCCACCGCGTCCTTCAGCGGGAACACGCGGCCCTTGCGCCAACCGCCGTCGGCGGTGATGACGAGCTTCGCCTCGGCATCGTCGATGCGCGAGCGCAGGCTCTCGGCGCTGAAGCCGCCGAAGACGACGGAGTGCACCGCGCCGATGCGCGCCACGGCGAGCATCGCGATGACGGCCTCGGGGATCATCGGCAGGTAGATGGCCACGCGGTCGCCCGCCTGGATGCCGAGGCTGGTCAGCAGGTTGGCGGCCTTCTTCACCTCGGCGGTGAGCTCGGCATAGGTCAGCGAGACCGAGTCGCCCGGCTCGCCCTCCCAGTGGATCGCGACGCGGTCGCCGTTGCCGGCGAGCACGTGACGGTCGAGGCAGTTGTACGCGACATTGAGCTCGCCGTCGTCGAACCACTTCGCGAACGGCGGGTTGGTCCAGTCGAGCGTCCGCGTGAACGGCTTGTGCCAGTGGAGGAGCTCGCGGGACTGGTCGGCCCAGAATCCGAGGCGGTCCTCGGACGCGCGTTCGTAGAGATCGGCGGTCGCCACGGCATTCGCGGCGAACTCCTCGCTCGGCGAGAACCGTCGGGCTTCATGGAGCAGGTTGTCGATTGTGTTGCTCATGGGGAGTCTGTTCGCTCCTTTGCGATGCTGATTGTTCTGTCGTGGCGCGACAATGCCTGACTCTACAACCTCACGAAGACCTCCCTCGCGGAGACTTGCGTTTGCATTGATTCTGCGTAAACTTGGACCCGGCCGAATGTAAATTCGTGCGTGCGGCGCAAACGATTCCCCCCAATCCTGCGCCGCAGTGGCCGCACCTGTTCCCCCCAATAGGTGCGGCCCCCCTTTTTTAACGACCTGTTACATCGCTCGCCTACAACGCTGTGGGGAAACGGGCTTTTCCACAGATCGGCCGATCGAGCGGCCCGGCCCTCTCGGTATCGGATTGTCTCGGGGGATGTTCACCGAATCACGCCGGCCTCCGCCCGCCGAGCCGGGGCTCTGGGAGACCTTCGGCGTCCTCACGCCGTACCTCCTGCGTCCCGGCATCACCGACCTGTTCATCGCCGCGACCGGCGAGCTGTGGAGCGACGGCGGGCCGGGCGGTCTGGAGCGCATCGGCGACTGGCAGGCGGACGAACCGGAGGTGCGGCGCCTCGCGGTGCAGCTCATCGCCCGGGGCGGGCGGCACATCGACGAGGCGACGCCGTTCGTCGACGTGCGTCTCCGCGGCGGAGTGCGCGTCCACGCCGTGCTGCCGCCCGTGTCGACCGGAGGGACGCTGCTCTCCATCCGCATCCCGAGCCCCGAAGTACTGACGCTTCCCGATCTCGTGGCGGCGGGATCGCTCAGCCCGCCTCAGCGCGCGGTGCTCGATCGTGCGGTCGCCGCCCGCACCAACCTCCTCGTGACGGGCGCCGGCGGCGCGGGCAAGACGACGCTCCTGGCGGCCGTTCTCGCCCATGCACCGCCCTCCGAGCGCATCGTGGTGATCGAGGATGTCGCGGAGCTGCGCATTCCGCATCCGCATGTCGTCGGACTCCAGGCGCGGCAGCCGAACCTGGAAGGCGCGGGCGGCGTCGATCTGCGCCGTCTCGTGCGGGAGGCGCTCCGCATGCGCCCGGATCGTCTGGTCCTGGGGGAGTGCAGGGGAGAGGAGATTCGAGATCTCCTGGCTGCGCTCAACACGGGGCACGACGGCGGTGCGGGCACCCTCCACGCGAACTCGCTGCTCGACGTGCCGGCACGCTTGGAGGCGCTCGGTGCGCTCGCAGGTCTGAGCGAGCACGCTCTGGCCCGGCAGGCGGTCAGCGCGATCGGCCTGGTCGTCCACGTCGAGCGCAGCGGGACCAGTCGGCGCGTCGCCGGCTTCGCGCGACTGGCCGTCGGAGCGGACGGACGGCTCGGGGTCCGTGCGCTGACGGTCGCCGAAGACGATGCCCCCGCGGGGAGCGGGGGATGAGCCGGCTGCGCGACAGGGAGGACGAGGCCGACCGGATCGCGTCCGCCGCCGAGGGGCTGGCCGTCCTGCTCGACGCCGGCATCGCGCCGTCGTCGGCGTGGCGACATGTCGGGCGAGCGAGCCCGCACCCGGTCGTCCGGCAGGTGGCGGCCCGCATCGAGGGCGGCTCGACCGTCGAGGATGCACTCGCGGCTGAGGCCGGTGTGTCAGGGAGCGACGGCGGCGTGGCGGCCCTGTCGGCCGTGTGGAGGGTCGCCGTCGCGGCGGGGTCGCCGCTGAGCCCGGCACTCCGTGGAGCAGCGGCGGCCCTTCGCGACAGAGCAGAGGTCGCCCGCGAGGTGGAGGTCGCGCTCAGCGGACCTCGCTCGACGGCCCGGCTGGTGGGGTGGCTCCCCCTCGTCGGCCTCGGGTTCTCCCTCCTCCTGGGCGTCGACGTACTGGGCGTGCTGACCGGCTCGCCCGTCGGGCTGGGGCTGCTCGGGGCGGGAGGGGCGCTGGGCGTCGTGGGCCGGATATGGACGGCGGCCCTCGTGCGGCGAGCGACGCCGCGAGGCGGGGTCCCCGGCCTGGAGGAGGAGCTCATCGTGATCGCGCTGAGCTCGGGGCTCTCGATCGAGCGGTCCCGGCGGCTGGCCGCCGAGGCGTTCGGCATGGCCGAGCTCGGGACGGCCGAGAGCTCCGCGGTCGACGGCGTGCTCGAGCTCGCCGAGCGCGCCGGTGCCCCCGCCGCCGAGCTGCTCGCGTCCGCAGCGGAGCAGCACCGGCGCTCCGCTCGGGCCTCGGGCCGCCGTGCAGCCGCCGACCTCGGCGTCCGGCTCCTTCTACCGCTCGCGCTGTGCGTTCTCCCCTCGTTCCTTCTCCTGGGCGTCGCGCCGATGGTGCTCGGTCTCATCTCCTCCACCGTCGAGGGCTTCTGACATGTTCTCCACCGATTCAGGTTTCCCGGACCACCGGGTCCGCCAGCGTCGAAAGATGGAAACACGCACCGCGACCAACGGAGCGGGCGTCCGAACAGAGGGGGAGCGATCGACATGGACGGATGGGGACGAGGACGAGTGCGGGACGCGCTGCAGGATGAGAAGGGAGCTGCGACGGCGGAGTACGCGATCATCACCGTGGCCGCGGTGGGTATCGCCGGGCTCCTCGCGCTCGTGCTCCGCAGCGATGAGGTGCGCGGACTCCTCACGGACCTGGTGCACCGTGCGCTCACCATCGCCGGCTGAGGGCGACCGCGGGAGTGTGACGGCGGAGTTCGCCGCTGCCCTCCCCGCGGCGCTCGTCTGCCTGGCCGTGGGTGTCGGAGCTGTGCAGGCGGGCGGGCAGCAGCTCCGGTTGATCGATGCGGCCGCCGTCGATGCGCGCATGCTCGGACGCGGAGACGAGCCGAGGGGGCCCGGCGCGGACGCGGTGCCGGGGGCGGAGCGGGTCACGGAGCGGGAGCAGGGGATGGTGTGCGTGACGCTGTCCGCGCCGAGCACGATCCTTGGGCTCGGCGGCGCGGGCCTCCGGGTCAGAGGCCGCGCATGCGCACTGGATGAGTCCGCTCAGGAAGCGGGAGCGCCGCTTGGAGGCGACGAGTGATGGCGGTATCGAACCGACGGTGGCGCCCCACCGGAGAAGAGGGAGGGGCGAGTGTGCTGGTTCTCGCGATCGTCGGGGCGCTCGCCGCGGTGCTCGCGGCGGCCCTCGTCGTGAGCGGCGTCCATGTCGGGCAACGACGGGCGGCCGCGGCTGCCGACCTGGCCGCCCTCGCCGCGGCGGATGCGGCCGTCGGCAGAGTGAGCGGGGAGCCGTGCGTGATCGGGGCCCAGGTGGCGTCAGCGAACGGCGCGGCCCTCGATCAGTGCGTCGCGGACGGCGTCCGCGTGCTCGTCGGCGTCGGTGTCGCGCTGCCCGGGGGCCTGCGCGTCACCGGTCGGGCTCGTGCCGGACCGCCTGGAGCGGATCAGTCGAACAGCGTCTCCCGGTAGCGGTAACCGACCGCGCTCGGCCGGTCGGCGTTCGCATCGGCTGATGCGTACTCGGTGTCCGTACCGGAGACCCGGATATAGAGGTAGCGCTTTCCGCCGCCGGCGGCGGTGATCTCCAGGCGGGGGCGCGGGTCGCCGGAGGGGAGGAACTCGGTGGTGATCGTCTTGCCCTCGAGGGGGCCGTCCGTCAGCTTGGCGGTGTACGTCGTCAGTGATGTCGTTGCCATACTTCCATTGTCCTCAGCCCACCCTCCGCCGCAAGAGATCATCGGCTCCCACGGCCTGCGCCCGGAGCGAACGTCGAGGGCCGGATTAGGCACACCGTCGGGCAAGGTGTGTATGGTTTGCCTGTTGGGCCGTCCGGCCCACGCTCGTCCGGCTTTGCGCCGAGGACCGGGCTCCGCGGGTGAACCGCGGGAGCGTGCTACCGACATCGGTCGGGGCGACATCGTCGTACATATAAGAGGAGTCAGGTGCCTGACACGAAGAAACTCGTCATCGTCGAGTCTCCGAACAAGGTGAAGTCGATCGCCCAGTATCTGGGCGACGGATACGAGGTGATGGCCTCCGTCGGCCACATCCGCGACCTGATCGAGCCCAAGAACCTGCCGCCGGAGCTCAAGAAGGGGTCGCTCGGGAAGTTCTCGGTCGACGTCGAGAAGGACTTCGAGCCGTACTACGTGGTCTCCGACCAGAAGAAGAAGACCGTCGCCGACCTCAAACGCGCGCTCAAGAACGCGGACGAGCTCCTGCTCGCCACTGATGAGGACCGCGAAGGAGAGGCCATCGCCTGGCACCTCATCGAGGTGCTCAAGCCGAAGGTCCCCGTCAAGCGCATGGTCTTCCACGAGATCACCCGCGAGGCCATCGAGAAGGCGCGCGACAACACCCGAGAGATCGACACGGCGCTCGTCGACGCCCAGGAGACCCGCCGCATCCTCGACCGTCTGTACGGCTACGAGGTGTCGCCGGTGCTCTGGCGCAAGGTCGGACCGGGCCTGTCCGCCGGCCGCGTCCAGTCCGCCGCAACGCGTCTCGTCGTGGACCGCGAGCGCGAGCGCCTCGCGTTCGTCCCCGCCTCCTACTGGGGCCTGACCGCTCAGCTCGCGCCGGAAGACGCCTCCTCCTTCCAGGCCCGGCTCGCCCGGGTCGACGGATCCCGCGTGGCGACCGGCCGTGACTTCGACGACCACGGCCGCCTCACCTCCGACGCCCGCACACTCGACGAGGACGCCGCGCAGGCGCTCGCCGCGGCGATCCGCCAGCCGAGCACGGTCGTGGCCGTCTCGAAGGTGGACTCCAAGCCGTACTCGCGCCGACCGGCCGCGCCGTTCACGACCTCGACGATGCAGCAGGAGGCCGCCCGCAAGCTCCGCTTCTCGGCCCGCCAGACGATGAGCGTCGCGCAGACGCTGTACGAGAACGGCTACATCACCTATATGCGCACCGACTCAGCGTCGCTGTCGCAGCAGGCGACGACCGCCGCGCGCAACCAGGCAGCCAAGCTCTACGGCCCGGAGACCGTGCCGGAGAAGCCGCGCACCTATGCGTCGAAGAGCAAGAACGCCCAGGAGGCCCACGAGGCCATCCGCCCCTCCGGCGAGGTGTTCCGCACTCCGGCCGAGCTCGAGAAGGTGCTGCGGGGCAACGAGTTCCGCCTCTACGACCTGATCTGGAAGCGCACAGTCGCCTCGCAGATGGCCGACGCCAAGGGGCAGACGGCCTCCGTCACCGTCGAGGCGAAGATCGCCGAGGGAACGCTCGACGGAACCGTCGCAGAATTCACTGCCAGCGGCACCGTGATCACCTTCCGCGGCTTCCTCAACGCGTACGAGGAGGGCAAGGACGAGGAGCGCAACTCCTCCGACGCGGCGGACGCCAAGCTCCCGCCGCTCGAACCGAAGCAGACGCTCGCCGTCGCCGAGGTGGAGGCCGACGGCCACGAGACCACGCCGCCGCCGCGCTACACCGAGGCGAGCCTGGTCAAGACGCTGGAGGAGCTCGGCATCGGCCGCCCGTCCACGTTCGCCAGCATCATCTCCACCATCATCGACCGCGGCTACGTCACCCAGCGCGGCCAGGCGCTCGTCCCCAGCTGGGTCGCGTTCTCGGTCGTCCGGCTGCTGGAGGAGTACTTCGGCGACCTGGTGCAGTACGACTTCACCGCCGAGATGGAGGACGACCTCGACCGGATCGCCGACGGCGCCGCCGAGCGGGTCGACTGGCTGAACAGCTTCTACTTCGGCAGCGACAAGCACAAGGGCCTGCGTCGGGTGATCGACAACCTCGGCGAGATCGACGCGCGCAGCATCAACTCCATCGCCATCGACGACGGCGTGACGCTGCGCATCGGCAAGTACGGTCCTTACCTCGAGGTGGCGGAGCCCGACGCGGCCGAGGATGCGACTCCCCGGCGCGTGAATCTCCCGCCGGAACTCGCCCCGGACGAGCTCACCCCGGCCAAGGCCCACGAGCTGATCGACGCCCCGGTGCAGACCGACCGTGTGCTCGGCTCCAACCCCGAGACCGGCAAGATCGTGCTCGCGAAGGACGGCCGATTCGGTCCCTACGTGACCGAGGCCGATCCCGAAGAGGACCCGCAGGCCGACGCGACGACCGGTGAGGTCGTCGAGAAGAAGAAGCCGGCGAAGAAAGCATCGGCTCCCAAGCCGCGCACGGCCTCCCTCTTCAAGTCGATGGACATCGCGACCCTCGACCTCGAGACGGCGCTCAAGCTGCTCGACCTCCCGCGGGTGGTCGGGATCGACCCCGACAGCGGCGACGAGATCCAGGCGGCCAACGGCCGCTACGGCCCGTACCTGAAGAAGGGCACCGACACCCGTTCGCTCACCAGCGAGGACGACATCTTCACGATCGACCTCGCCGGCGCTCAGGAGCTCTTCGCACAGCCCAAGTACGGCAACCGCCGGGCGTCCAGCGCTCTCAAGGAGTTCGACGCCGACCCGGTCAGCGGCAAGCCGATCAAGGTCAAGGACGGCCGGTTCGGCCCGTACGTGACGGACGGCGAGACGAACGCGACCATCCCGCGCGGCGAGACGGTCGAGGAAGTCGACTTCGAGCGCGCCGTGCAGCTGCTCGCCGACAAGCGCGCCAAGGGTCCCGCCAAGAAGGCCCCCGCGAAGAAGGCGACGACGCGCAAGGCGCCGGCGAAGACGACAGCAGCGAAGACCACGGCAGCCAAGAAGGCCACGACCACGGCGAAGAAGACCACCACGGCGGCCAAGAAGGCCCCCGCGGCGAAGCCGGCGGCCGAGTGAGCGGGCTCTTCATCACGCTGGAAGGCGGGGACGGGGTCGGCAAGTCCACGCAGGCCGCGCTCCTGACGGAGTGGCTGCAATCGGAGGGGCGAACGGTCGTGCGCACCCGAGAGCCCGGCGGCACGGACGCCGGGGTCGAGATCCGCGAGATCGTGCTCCACCACCGCGGCGACATCGCTCCGCGCGCCGAGGCTCTGCTCTACGCGGCCGACCGCGCGCACCACGTGGCCACGCTGGTCCGTCCCGCCCTCGAGCGGGGCGACGTGGTCGTCCAGGACCGCTACATCGACTCGTCCGTCGCCTACCAGGGCGCGGGGCGCGTCCTCGGCGGCGACGAGGTGCGCGACCTCTCCCTCTGGGCGACCGAAGGTCTGCTGCCGGATCTCACGATCCTGCTCGACCTCGACGAGACGACGGCGCGTGCCCGCCTCGACACCTCCCGCACCCGGTACGACCGGCTGGAGGCCGAACGCTCCGAGTTCCACGCCCGCGTGCGTGCCGCCTTCCTCGAGCTCGCAGCGGCGGAACCGGAGCGGTTCCTCGTCGTGGACGCGTCGCGACCCGTCGACGAGATCGCGGCCGACATCCGTCAGCGTCTCGCCGGCCGGGTCTGACCGGGCGGGTGTCCGCCGTGGACGCTAGCCTGGAACGCATGGCGGTGTGGGATGACCTGACGGGACAGGACGACGCCATCGCGGTCGTCCGCGCCGCGTCCGATGGGGCCGACGCCCGCAGCATGACCCACTCCTGGCTGATCACCGGCCCGCCGGGATCGGGGCGCTCCAATCTGGCCTACGCGTTCGCCACCGCCCTGCTCAGCCCGGGCACGCCCGATGGGGATCTCGCGACGCGGCGCCAGGTCGAAGCGCGGACGCATCCCGACCTCGCAGTGCTCAGCACCGAGCGCGTCATCATCTCCATCGACGAGGTGCGCACGCTGGTGTCGAGCTCCCAGTTCGCACCATCGGTGGGCCGCTACCGGGTGATGGTCATCGAGGACGCCGACCGCATGAGCGAGCGCACCTCCAACGTCCTGCTGAAGGCGCTGGAGGAGCCGCCGGAGCGGACGGTCTGGATCCTCTGCGCGCCGAGCGACGCCGACCTGCTCCCGACCATTCGCTCGCGGGTCCGCACCGTGCGGCTCAAGGTGCCCAGCGTGGCCGACGTCGCCACGCTCATCGAACGCCGTGACGGCGTCGACGCCACGACCGCCGAGCGCGCGGCTCGCCACGCGCAGAGCCACATCGGCATGGCGCACCGCCTCGCGACGAACGAGGAAGCGCGCCGTCGGCGCTCCGAGACGCTCACGCTCGCCCTCGGCATCCGCTCCGTCTCCGGCGCCGTCCTCGCGGCGGCTTCGCTGCTCGAGATCGCCGGCGCCGACGCGAAGGCGATCACCGAGGAGCGCGACGCGGAGGAGCGCGAGCATGCCCTGCGCTCGCTCGGCGTCGAGCCCGGCGGGACGGTGCCGCCCGCCCTCCGCGGCCAGCTGCGTCAGCTGGAGGAGGACCAGAAGCGGCGGGCGACGCGCAGCCTGCGCGACGGGATCGACCGCATCCTCGTCGACCTGCAGTCCCTCTACCGCGACGTGATGATGCTCCAGCTCGGCAGTGCCAGCGAACTCGTGAACCTCGAGCTGCTGGATCGCCTGGAGGCTCTCAGCGCTCATTCGACTCCCGCCGCTACGCTCGCGGCGATGGACGCGGTCCAGACGGCCCGCGAACGGATCGACGGAAACGTCGCACCGGCGCTGGCGCTGGAGGCGATGCTCACCACCATCCTTCGCGGCACCGCCGCGCGAAAGGGGACCGACCTGTGACCACCCGATCGGCCCGTCCCGGCGCCCGGCGACGCACTCTGCGACTGGCGTCCGTCGCGATCGCCGCGATCGCGGCCCTCACGCTGTCCGGCTGCGTGACCTGGTTCATCCCACCGAAGACGGCGGCGACCTCCACCCCGGTCCAGGAGGACGTCTCCGCCGCCCTCAAGCCCTTCTACGGTCAGGTGCTGAAATGGAGCAGCTGCTCCGGCGGCATGCAGTGCACGACCGCGAAGGCGCCGCTGAAGTGGGATGACCCGTCGGCGGGCGAGATCGAGCTCGCCCTCATCCGGCAGAAGGCCAAGGGCACCAAGCAGGGCTCCCTGCTGGTCAACCCCGGCGGCCCCGGTGCCTCCGGCTATGACTTCGTCAAGGACAGCGTCGGCTACGCGACCGACAGCACCCTGCAGGACCACTTCGACGTGGTGGGCTTCGACCCCCGCGGCGTCGGGCACTCGACCGCGGTGAAGTGCTACGACGCGAAGCAGATGGACGGCTACCTCTACGACATCACGCCCGGGGTGCGCGGTTCCGACGAATGGATCGCGGCCAACACGACATCCTCGACCGAGTTCGGCGCGGCGTGCTCCAAGAACACCGGGTCATTGCTCGACGAGGTGGACACAGTGAGCGCCGCCCGCGACCTCGACCTCCTGCGCGCCGTGCTCGGCGACACGAAGCTGAACTACCTGGGCTACTCCTACGGCACCTACCTCGGTGCGGTCTACGCCGACCTGTACCCGGGCAAGACCGGACGGCTGGTGCTCGATGGCGCTCTCGATCCCGCGGCCAGCAACTTCGATGTGACGAAGGTGCAGGCGCAGGGCTTCGAGAGCGCGCTGCGGGCGTACCTGACCGACTGCCTCACCCAGAAGGACTGCCCGTTCGACGGGACCGTGGATCAGGGGATGAAGACCATCGCCGCGCTCCTGGCCTCCGTCGAGAAGAGCCCCATCCGCAACGCGGACGGTCGTGAGCTCGGCGCGAACACGCTCGTGACGGCGATCATCTACCCGCTGTACGACGCGACGGCGTGGTCGTACCTCAGCCAGATGTTCGAGTCGGTCATGCGGGGGAGCGCTTCCGTCGCCTTCACCCTGGCCGACGCGTACAACAGCCGGGACAGCGACGGCACCTATTCGGACAACTCCACCGAGGCCTTCATGGCGATCAACTGCCTGGATTACTCGTACGACGCCGACCCGGCCACGATGCGTGCGCAGGCGGCGGAGCTCGCCAAGGATGCGCCCGTGATCGGCCCGTACATGGCGTACGGCGACATCGGCTGCGCGACCTGGCCGTACAAGACGACCGTGAAGCGCGGCCCGATCGCCGCGGCGGGGTCCGCGCCCATTCTGGTCGTGGGCACCACCAACGACCCCGCGACCCCGTACGTGTGGGCGAAGAACCTCGCGGGCGAGCTGGAGAACGGCCACCTCCTCACCTACAAGGGCGAAGGCCACACGGCGTACAACAAGTCGAACTCGTGCGTGAACTCCACCGTCGACGACTTCCTCGTGAAGGGGACGCTGCCCGCCGACGGCAAGACGTGTTGACCGGTCGGCGCGACGTCACACTCGCTCGGTCGAGTGGTGCAATTTTGCAGAGGATGAAATAATCTGCGTGTGACTGTGGCACCTGATTCAGCGGTGGATACCGAACTCGGCCTGCGCGAGCGAAAGCGGATCGCGACGCGGCGCGCCATCCAGCTCGCCGCGCTCACCCTGACCAGCGAGCGCGGTTTCGACCGGGTCACCATCGATGAGATCAGCCACGCCGCGAACGTCTCGCCGCGCACGTTCTTCAACTACTTCCCCTCCAAGGAGACGGCGATCATCGGGGAGCTTCCCGAGCTCCCGGACGAGGACGACATCGAGCGGTTCATCGCCGCCGGCCCGGAGGAGTCCATCCTGCACGGGATGAGCCTCCTCCTGATCGCGGCGATCGACGGCGGCGACCTCGGTGAGCCCGCCCTCTCCGCTCCCGGCGAGACGGCGGCGAGCCTGCAGGAGATGCACACCCTCCGCCGGGCCCTCCTCAAGGACAACCCCGAACTCTTCGCGCAGCGGATGGCGAGCATGCACAAGTTCGAGGATGCGCTGAGCGCGGTCGTGCAGCGCCGCCTCGCTCACGACGACCCGGCTCTCGCGGAAGACGCGGAGGCGCTGCACCAGCGCGCCCGCCTCGTCACCTACGTCGCGTTCGCCGGCATGCGCCACGCCTGGTCGTGCTGGGCCGACCACGGCGGCGTCGAGCCGCTCGCCGACCGCCTCCGCAGCTCCTTCGACCAGCTGCAGGCACTCGGCTCGCAGGTGCACTGACTCGTCCGTCCGAGCCTCCCGGGTGGTCGTGAACACCCCGCCGCATCGGGTAAGCTATCTGACTGTGCGCCGAGCGGAAGCCCGGCCCACGCCGCCCTAGCTCAGTCGGCAGAGCATCTCACTCGTAATGAGAAGGTCAAGGGTTCGATTCCCTTGGGCGGCTCCACAGAAACACGAACGGCCCGCGGAGATCCGCGGGCCGTTCGGCTTTTTCCTGGTGAGGGATCGAGGGCTACCCCGCCAGCACCGCCTCCTCGGCGTGGTGGCATGCCACGTCGCGCAGGGGGATGCCGGGGCCGGCGAGAGCGTGCAGCGGCGGGACGATCTCGCGGCACTCGTCGGTGGCCATCCAGCAGCGCGGGTTGAAGCGGCAGCCGGCGGGCGGGTCGACCGGTGACGGGGGCTCGCCGCCGAGGATGCGCCGCTGCGACAGGCGGCCGCGCCCCTCCCGCGTCGCCGTCGGGGTCGCCGACAGCAGGGCCTGCGTGTACGGGTGGGAGGGGTGGTCGTAGATCGCGTCGGTGTCGCCGATCTCGGCGATGCGGCCGAGGTACATGACGGCGACGCGGTCGGCGATGTGGCGGACGACCGAGAGGTCGTGGGCGATGAAGACGATCGAGACGCCGAGGCGGCGGCGGATGTCGCCGAGGAGGTTGATGACCTGGGCCTGCACTGAGACGTCGAGGGCGGAGACGGGCTCGTCGCAGACGAGCACATCCGGGTCGAGCGCGAGCGCCCGCGCGATGCCGATGCGCTGCCGCTGGCCGCCGGAGAACTGGTGGGCGAATCGGCCGAGCATGTCCTCGCCCAGGCCGACGAGCTCCAGGAGCTCGACAGCGCGGGCGCGCCGATCGGACCGGTTCATGGCGTGGGCGGCGGCGATGGGCTCGGTGACGATATCGAGCACGGTCATGCGCGGGTCGAGGGAGGCGTACGGGTCCTGGAAGATCATCTGCACGCCCTGACGCAGGTGCTTGCGGTCGCTCAGCCGGCCGCGACCGACGTCGCGACCACGGTAGGTGAGCGTCCCGTCGTCGGGGCGTTCCAGTCCGACGAGCATGCGCGCCAGGGTGGACTTGCCGCACCCGGACTCGCCCACGATGCCGAGCACCTCGCCGGCGTGCAGCTCGAGGCTGACGCCGTCCACGGCGGAGACCGTGGCGGGGCGGAGGCGCGAGCCGGTGGGGAAGCGGCGGGCGAGGCCGGAGGCCCCGAGCACGATCTCGCGGGTGTCGCCCTCCGGGCGGGGGAGCACGGCGGCGGGGCGGGGGTCAGACGAGTTCACCGATGAGCTCCTCGGATCGGAGGCAGGCGGCGCGCCGGCCGATGGCGACCTCGACGAGCGGAGGCCGGGTGGTCGCGCACGCGTCCACCGCGAGGTGGCAGCGCGGGTGGAACGAGCAGCCGCGGGGAACACGCGCGGGGCTGGGCGGGGACCCGGGGATGGTGAGCAGATCGGAGCCGCGCTGGGCGGCCTGCGGCACGGATCGCAGCAGCGCCTCGGTGTAGGGATGGGCGGGGTGTGCGAAGACGGTGTCGGCGCTGCCGCTCTCGACGATCCGCCCCGCGTACATCACGGAGACGTGATCGGCGACCTCCATGACGACACCGAGGTCGTGGGTGATGAGCAGGATGCCCATCCCGAGCTGGTCGCGCAGTGAACCGAGCAGGTCGAGGATCTGCGCCTGCACCGTCACGTCGAGTGCGGTGGTCGGCTCGTCGGCGATCAGAAGCTCGGGGTCGAGCGCGATCGCCATGGCGATCAGGATGCGCTGCCGCATGCCGCCGGAGAACTGGTGCGGGTAGTCGTCGACGCGACGGGAGGGCGCGGGGATGCCGACGAGGCCGAGCAGATCGATCGCGCGGGCGCGAGCCTGCCGGCGACCGGCCCGTCGGTGCACGCGGAACAGCTCGCCGATCTGGTCCCCGATGGTCATCACGGGGTTCAGGGCCGAGAGGGCGTCCTGCAGCACGAGGGCGATGCGCTCGCCGCGGAGCCGCCGCCGGCCCTCCTCGTTCAGGGTGAGGAGGTCGACGTCGCCGAGACGCAGCTCGTCGGCGCTGACGCGGGAGTACTCGTCGCCGAGGCCCATGATCGCGCGGGCGGTCACGGACTTGCCGGAGCCGGACTCGCCGAGCAGCGCGACGAACTCGCCGCGGCCGACGCTGATGTCCACCTCGCGCACGGCCGGGATGTCCGGCCCGGAGCCGGTGAACGCGACGGAGAGGTTGCGTACCCGCAACACCTCGTCGCCGGAGGGATTCGTAGTGTCCACGCTGACATCCTTGCATGTGAGTGATTTCCGGAATGTTTCAATTGGGAAACAGATTTGCCGAATTTTCAAACTCATGTTGACACAGATGCCGGATATCGGCGAGATTGTGTCCTACTGCGCCAGGTGCGCACCGCGACCAACACCTCACCAGGAACGAAGGAGAAAGCGTGCTCGACCCCTCCCCGCGCTACACCGGCTACACGGCCTACGACTACCTCGAGGCCGGCAAGGACTACCGGGAGTTCCGCTACGCCCAGCAGATCGGCCGCGTGCCCGCCTACGCCGGACTCGGCCTCAGCGACGCCCAGGCGGAGCGCACCACGCGCCTGCTGACCGAGTCCACCGTGATCTCGCTGCACGACCACGTACAGGTCTTCCCCGAGGACATGACCCAGCTCCGCGACCACATCCGCCAGGGCCGCGAACCAACCGGCTATGAGGGCCTCAGCCGCTCGGGCATCACGGCCGTCTTCGACAACGGGATGGACGGCACCTGCTGCATCTCGAGCGACGCCGGCTGGAAGTACCAGGACGTGCTGTTCGACCTCGGCGTGCGCATGGCCGACCTCGCGCACCAGGACTTCGTCATCAAGGGCGAGACGATCAAGGACATCGAGTACGCGGCCGCGACCGGCCGCATCGCGCACGTCTTCGCGCTCGAGGCCTCCACGATGATCGAGAACGAGGTCGACCGGCTCGACGTGCTCTACGGCTTCGGCGTGCGCCAGATGGGCATCGCCTACTCGGAGGCCAACACCCTCGGCTCCGGCCTCAAGGAGCGCGGCGACGGCGGCCTCACCTACTTCGGCGAGCGCGCGGTCGAGCGGATGAACAAGCTCGGCATCGCGATCGACGTCTCGCACTCGGGCGACCGCACGGCCGTGGACGCGATCAAGGCCTCCACGAAGCCGACCTTCATCACCCACGCCGGCGCCCGCGGACTCTGGCCGACGAACCGCATGAAGACGGACGAGACGATCATCGAGTGCGCGAAGCGCGGCGGCGTGATCGGCATCGAGGCGGCGCCGCACACCACGCTGTCCCCGTCGCACCCGCGGCACTCGCTGGAGTCGGTGATGGACCACTTCCAGTACTGCGTCGACCTGGTCGGCCTCGAGCACGTCAGCTTCGGCCCCGACACGCTCTTCGGCGACCACGTCGGCCTGCACGACGCCTTCTCGTCCAACCTGTCCCTCGGGCAGGCGCACGGGACGGTCGACTACGAGAAGGTCGAGTACGTCGACGGCCTCGAGAACCCGGCCGAGGAGTTCTACAACATCATCGGCTGGCTGGTGAAGCACGACTACTCCGACGACGAGATCCGCGCCGTCGTGGGTGGCAACACTCTGCGGGTCCTGAAGGAGGTGTGGGTCTGATGCGCCCACGGAAGATCGCACTCGCCGCTGCGGTGCTCGCCGCGTCGGCGCTCGCCCTGAGCGCCTGCGCCCCGAGCGCCCCGCCCGCCGCCTCCACGGCGACGGCCGGATCGCAGACGCTCTCGGTGGCCACCACCACCGACGTCGTGAACTACAACCCGCTCGTCGGCAACAGCCGCAGCGACTACTGGATCACGAACCTCATGTACCCGCACCTCCTGAGCATCGCGAACGACGGCTCGAAGGAGCCGCAGGTCGCGACCAAGTGGGGCTACGTGGACGACACCACCGGCTTCTACGAGATCCGCGACGACCTGAAGTGGAGCGACGGCGAGCCGCTGACCGCCGAGGACGTGGCCTGGACGATGAACGCGGTCAAGAAGGACAAGCCCTCCGGCACCTTCTACGGCCAGCTCACCAACCTCGACACGGCGAAGGCCGTCTCGAAGACGCGGGTCGAGTTCACCCTCACCAAGCCGGACTCGTCGATCGTCGAGGAGATCGGCTTCTGGGGCAACATCGTCCCGAAGCACGTCTTCGAGAAAGCGGAGTCGGTGGCGACGTTCCCGAACGACGGCAGCGACGGCGGCTGGGTCAGCGCCGGACCGTACAAGCTGACCAAGGTGCAGATCGGGCAGAGCTACACGCTGGAGCGCGTGGAGGACTACCCGCTGGTCGAGGGCGGCACCCCGCTCTCCGCCTCGGTCGTCTACCGCGTGTTCCCGGACATCAACACCGAGATCCTCGCGCTGCAGAGCGGCGAGGTCGACGTGATCGCCAACGCCCTCCCGCCGGCGCAGGTCGCCAAGCTGAAGGCGACGAGCGGCATCGCCGTCGAGGAGGCCGTCGGCCTCGGCTACGCGCACATGACCTACAACATGAACAACCCGGACCTGGCCAAGGTCGAGGTGCGGCAGGCGCTCGCGCACGCCGTCGACTACGACGCCATCCGCAAGGTCGTGCTGCAGGGTCAGGCCGTCTCGACCGGCTCCAGCCCGCTGATGCCGGTGCTGAAGGACTACTACGACAAGTCGATCAAGGAGTACGCGTTCGACACCGACGAGTCGCGGAAGCTGATGGAGAAGGCGGGCTACACCGCCGGCTCCGACGGCATGTTCCCGCTGAAGTTCCGTCTCATCTACTCGCTGCAGGACAGCGTCACCAGCCAGTGGGCGACCCTGGTGAAGGACAGCGCGGCGAAGGCGGGCATCGCGATCGAACTGCAGGGCACCGAGCGCAACACGTACCTCGCGATGACCAACAAGGGCGACTTCGACATCTACGCCGGCAACTTCGCCATCATGGACGACCCGGTGACGAACATGACGCTGGCGTACCTGCCCGGCGGCGCCATCAACTACACCTACGTCGACGACGCGAAGCTCAACGACCTGATCGCCCAGGGCACCGCGACGACCGACAAGGACGACAAGGTGAAGCTGATGCGCGAGGCCGCGAAGATCGTGCGGGACAACGTGTACGACAACATCATGTACACGCAGAACCTGTACTTCGCCCACAGCTCGAAGTGGACCGGGTTCGTCTCGAAGCCCAGCGAGCTGCTCTCCATCGTCAACCCGGTGTCGCTGGCCAGCGCGCACCCGGCCGGCAAGTAACCGAAAGCAGGGAGACCCGCGTGTCCCGGTTCCTGTTCCTCCTCCCACGGCTCGGCCGGGGTCTGCTCACGATCTGGTTCGCCGTGACCGTGACGTTCCTCCTGCTGCGCCTGCTGCCCGGAGACCCGGCGCTGGCCGTCGCCAGCCCGAACATGACCGAGGATGCGCGGGCCGCCCTGCTTCAGCAGTACGGCCTCGATCAGCCGATGATCGTGCAGTACGGCATCTACCTGTGGCAGCTCGTCCAGGGCAACCTCGGGGTGTCGTTCACGCAGTCCATCCCGGTGCTGGACGTGCTGATGCAGCGCCTCCCCTGGACGCTGCTGCTCACCGGCACGGCGCTCGTGGCCACGGTGGTGGTCGGCATCCCGCTCGGGGTGCTGGCCGCCTCCCACCGCGGGCGGTTCCTGGACCGGCTCGTGCAGATCGTCGGCGTGACCGGCCAGTCCATCTTCGTCCCGAGTATCGGCGTGCTGCTGCTCTTCGTCTTCGGGCTGATGCTCGGCTGGCTGCCGATCGGCGGGGCGTACGACCAGGACGCCTACGGGCTCGCCTGGTACGGGAGCGTCGCGACGCACCTGATCCTGCCGGCGCTCTCGCTCATGCTCGTGCAGCTCGGCTCGTACGTGCTCACGATGCGCTCGACGCTCATCGACGCACTGGGGGAGGACTACACGACGCTGGCTCGGGCGAACGGCCTGCCTTACCGCCGGGTGCTGTGGAAGCACGCGCTGCGCAACGCGCTGCTGCCGACCACCACGCTCATCGGCCTCCAGCTCGGCTTCCTCGTCGGCGGGGCGGTGCTCACCGAGACCGTGTTCGCCTACCCCGGCATCGGCCGTGGCATCTACGAGGCCGTCACCCAGCTCGACTTCCCCGTCCTCCAGGGCGCGTTCCTGATGCTCGCGATCACGGTCGTGGTCGCGAACATGATCACGGACACCGTCTACGGTTTCCTCGACCCGAGAGTGAAGAAGGCATGACGACCGACGCGACCGTCCAGAACGCGGCGACCGTCACCGAGGAGGCGGTCGGGCTCGAACCCGTCGCCCTCGGCAACGGCCGCGCGAGCGCCCAGACCTGGAAGGCCTTCCGCCGGGAGCCGCTCGGGATGCTGGCCCTCGGCGTGCTCATCCTGCTCACCATCGTCGCGATCGGCGCCCCGCTGATCGCCCCCTACCCGCCGAGCTACGGCGACCCCGTGCTCGCGGCCCCGAGCCTCGCGCACTGGTTCGGCACCGACAGCCTCGGCCGCGACGTGTTCGGCGAGGTGGTCTGGGGCTCGCAGCAGAGCATCCTGGTGGCCGTCGCCGCCTCCGCCATCGCCATCGTGGTCGGCACGCTGATCGCCGTGGTCGGCGCCTACTTCCAGCGGCTGGACGGAATCATCAGCGTGCTGGTCGACCTCACCCTGTCGCTCCCGGTGCTGCCGCTGATGATCCTCATCGCCGCCCTCGTCGGCCCGAGCACGGGCACCATCATCCTCGTGGTCGCCGCCTTCTCGTGGCCCGAGGTCACCCGCCTCGTGCGCTCGCAGGCCCTCACCGTGGTGCGCCTGCCCTACGTCGACGCCGCCCGGCTGATGACGACGTCGCCGCTGTGGATCATCGTCCGGCACGTCGTCCCGGCCGTCACGCCCGTCATCGTCGTCTCGGTCGTGGTCACGGCCTCCCGTGCCGTCCTGTCGGCCGCCGGCCTCGCCTTCCTCGGCCTCGGCGACCCGAACGTGTGGTCGTGGGGCCGCATCCTCTACGAGGCCCAGCAGTCGGGCGCCATGTCGAGCGCCTGGTGGCTGACCCTGTTCCCGTCCATCGCCATCCTGCTCCTGGTGCTCTCCGCGACGCTGCTGTCGATCGCGTACAACGACGCCCGCAACCCGCGGTCGCGTCGCCGCTGACCCGCCGCACCGACCCGACGATCCGAAGGAGGACCGTGTTCACCACCCGCCTGAGCGCCGACGCGCTCGACCGGCTGCAGGAGCGCGTGCGCGAGCGCATGCGCTCCGCCGGACTCGACGCGCTGCTGACCGACGCGCCCGAGGACGTCGCCTACCTCACCGGCTTCTTCCACCACCCCTGCGAGCGGCCCGTGGCCGTGTGGCTCGGCGCCGACGGCGGCGCCGTGCTGCTGGTGCCCGAACTGGAGCGCGAGAACGCCGAGCGGCAGGAGGCCCGCGCCGAGATCGTCTCGTACGCCGAGTTCCCGGGCGTCGTGTCTCCGTTCCGCGCCCTCGCCTCCCGGGTGGGCCGCGCCGGCCGCGTCGGCTATTCGACGGGGATGACCTGGGAGCGCCGGCACGCCGCCTTCGCCGAACTGAGCGTGGGCGAGGCCGTCCCCACCCCGATCGTGACCGTCGCCCGCTACATCAAGCTTCCTGAGGAGGTCGCGCTGCATGCGGAGGCAGCGCGGATCACCGACCTCATGCTCGAAGCGGGCGTCGCCCTGGTGCGCGAGAGCATCACGGCGGGCGCGGCCCTGCCGACGGAGGCCGAACTGGCCTCGCACGTCGGCGGGGTCGGCGTCTCCACGATGTACGCCGAGCACGACGATGTGATCGTCGTCTCGCCGCTTGCGGGCGGTCTGGTCTACGCGGGCGCCAACTCCGCCTACCCGCACGGCCTCCCCTCCGGGTACCGGCTGCAGCGGGGCGACACGTTCATGCTCTCCCTCGGCTGCGCCGTCGGCGGACGCTTCGTGGAAGGCGAGCGCACGTTCGTGCTCGGCGAGCCGAGCGCGGAGCAGCGCCGGTATCACGACGCCGTGCGGCTCGCGCAGGAGGTCGGCGGCCGCGCCATCCGCCCGGGCCGCGAGTGCCGCAACGCCAACCGCAACTGCCTCGACGTGATCCGCGACGCGGGCCTCGGGGAGTACCTGCGGCACCGCCAGGGCCACGGCATCGGCCTCGGGATGCACGAGCCGCCGTGGCTCGAGGACGGCGACGAGACCCCGCTCGAGGCAGGCATGATCGTCTCGAACGAGCCGGGGATCTACATCCCGGGCCACGCCGGCTACCGCATCTCGGACAGCATGCTGGTGACGGCGGACGGCTCGCGCCCGCTCACCGCCTTCCCCCGCGATCTCGATTCCTGCACCATCGCACTCTGAAGAAAGGACCCACCGTGACCGGAAACCAGGACGTCTCCCCGGAGTTCGCCGCCGCGACCACCACCGCCGAGTTCGTGGAGATCAACGGCAACCGCCTCGCCGTGGAGGTGCTCGGCCCGGAGGGCGCGCCGGTGATCATCACGCACCACGGGGCGCCCGGACTCGGCTCGCGGGCCGAGCCGCGCGCCAGCTTCGGCCGCCTCGCCGACGAGTACCGCGTGGTCGTCTTCGACGCACGCGGGTCGGGCGAGAGCGAAGGCGCGGGGGAGTTCAGCCACGAGCAGTGGGCGGCCGACATCGACGGCCTCCGCGAGTGGATCGGCGCCGAGCAGATCATCATGGCCGGCGGCTCCTACGGCGGCTTCATGTCGATGGAGTACGCCATCCGGTACCCGGACCGCGTGCGGGCGCTCGTCCTGCGCGACACCGCGCCGGACAACACCCACTCGGAGCTGTCCCGCGCCAACGCGCTCGCCTCCGACCGCGTCACCGTCGACATGGAGAAGTTCGACCGCATCGACGAGGGCCGGGTGCGCGACGACGCCGACCTGCGCGACTGCTGGCGCGAGATCCTCCCGCTCTACGACTTCGTCTACGACCCTGCGGCGGTCGAGCGCAAGGTCGAGGCGACCCCGTACCGCTACGAGGCGCACAACTACGCGTTCTCCCACAACCTGCCGAACTATGATCTGAAGGGGGCTCTCCCCGGGATCAGCGCTCCGACCCTGGTCACGGTGGGCCGCACGGACTGGATCACCCCGGTCTCGTGCAGCGAGACGATCGTCTCGCTCATCCCGGACGCGCGGCTGGCGATCTTCGAGAAATCGGGGCATTCGCCGCAGATCGAGGAGGCGGAGGAATGGACGGCCACCGTACGCGGCTTCCTGCACCAGGCCGCGCCGCCCCGGTCGGGCACGGACGCGTGAAGGCGCTCGACACCCTCGACGAACTCGACCGCAAGATCATCGTCGCCCTGCAGCACGACGGGCGCGCCAGCTGGACCGCGATCGCCGACATGGTCGGCAGCTCGACCGCGACGGTCGCGCGCCGAGGTCAGCAGCTGGTCGCCGACGGCGTCGTGCGCATCGCGATCGTCCCCGCGCTCGGCAGCTCGGGGCAGGTGGACTCCTTCCTCGTGCGCCTGAACTGCCGGCCGGGCACGCAGCTGGAGGTGGCGGCCGCGCTCGTGGCGCACGAGGACGTCCGCTTCCTCACCCTCGTGACCGGTCAGTACGACATCATGGCCGAGGTCGTCGTGACGGGAGGAGCTGCGCACTATCCGAAGCTCATCCAGTCGCTGCAGTCGATCGCGGGCATCAAGCGCTGGCGCAGCGACATCATCATGCACGTCTACAAGGTGCGGCACGACTGGAGCCGGCAGCTCTACGCCGAGACCATGAAGCTGCCCGCCGAGTCGGAGAAGACGTCCCTCGTCGACCCGGAGTACTGCGAGCCCGCCCACTTCGACGACGCCGACCGCCGCATCCTGACCGAGTTGCGCGAGGACGGCCGGGTGACGTTCCAGTCGATCGGCGACAAGACCGGCATGAACGAATCGAGCGTGCGCCGACGCTTCGACCGCCTGCGCGCGAAGGGCTGCGTCGACATCCTGACCCTCGTCCCGGCCGCCGCGCTCGGGATGGGGGCGGAGACGCTGCTGCTGGTCCGTGTCGCCCCGGCGCGCCTGGAGGCGGTGGCGAACGCGCTCTCGGAGTACCCGGCCGTGCGGTACCTCGCGGCGATCCTGGACGACAACTCGCTCTTCTGCGAGCTGATCACGCCATCGGTCGCCGAGCTGAACGACTTCATCTCGCACACCCTGTCGGCGCTGGAGGGCGTCGAAGGCTGGACGGGAGCGATGGAGCTGCTCTACCTCAAGCGCGGTTTCGTGGAGACCCCGTGGTGGCGCACCCAGGTCGGAGTCGGCGCTCTCGAGGGCTAGCGCGACTGCGGCTCCCCGGGACGTTTGCGTGCCGTCGCGCGGCCGCATTCGTACCGGGGAGCCGCAGTCGCAGCCCGAGCCCGCTCAGCCGATCGACTCCACATGGTTCCCGAACGACCGGACCAGGTACCCTCCTGCGAAGTTCCAGCGCTCGCCCTTCTGCAGCGGGAGCGTCCAGAGGGTCGCGCCGGTCGCTCCGTCGTAGGCCGTGCCGGTGGCGGAGTCGAACGGGTTCACGTAGACGTTCCGCTCCCCGAAGGCGGCGAAATAGTCGTACGGGATGCCCACTGCCGGGAGGAGCTCTCCGGTCTCACGATCGAACGAGCACGAACGATCCTGTGGGAAACGCACGGTGATCGCGTCCCGAGAGGCGTCCTCGTAGGCGCTCGGGACGCCGAGGAAGTCGACCGGGTCGCATCCCGTCAGCGACGTCTCCCACACCGTGTCGCCCGTCAGCTGATCGGTCAGCCGGACGGACGAACGATCGACGATCACGAGCTTGTCCGTCTGCGGAAGGGTGAAGTACTGGTCCCCGGGCCGGGCGCCCGGCGTCGTGACGGGGACCAGGTACGAGCCGGCGGTCGCTGGGAGCGACCATAGCCGGTTGCCCTTGTCGTCCAGCGCGACCGTGCTCGACGAGCCGTCCGGCGCCTGCGCGCGCCAGAGCGTCACCACATCCAGATTCCGGTCGAAGTCGCTCACCCCGGTCACCTTCGTCGGCGTGCCCGTCTCGAGGTCGACCATCGCGACCGATCGGATGGCGGGATCTCCGACCGTGTAGAGGACCGGGAGCGCATTGGGATCGCGCGTCCCCGAGGCGACGGACAGCTCGTCCGCGTCGACCTTGGTGCTCCACCGTGGATGGTCGGGGTCGCGCGGGTCGATGCGTGAGATGGTCCCTGCGTGCTCTGCTCGCGCCCGCATCGGGTCGGTGGCGACGATCAGGTCTCCGGACGGACCGGGGACGGGCACACCGTACGTGAGCGAAGGATCGAACGTCGCGACCGTCTCGCCGGTGGTCAGGTCGATCACGTCGTGCGCGCCGTTCACATCGTCGGCCGTCGTGAGGAGAGCGCGCCCAGACGTTCCGAGCATGCGGAACTGCGTGCCCTGAGAGGCGTTAGCCGGGTCGGAGACGTACTCCCATGTCCGCTGCCAGATGACCTCGCCGTCCGTCGTGTCGACCAGCGTGAGTCCGATCTTCTCGTCACGGCTGCCATCGGCGCAGGGGCCGCCCTCATACTCCTTCGGACGCATCCCGGAGAGGAAGACCGCGAGCCCGTCGTTCAGGTCGTAGGCCTGCGGAGACATCCGGCATCCGTCGTCGAGCCCCGGGAGGTCGAGTGCCCACCGGGTGGCCGGGGCGAGGGTGTCCACGTCGTGCGGGACGACGACGCCCGACTTCACCTCGATGCGCGGAGCCGTCGGCGTCGGGGTCGGCGTGGGTGTCGGCGTGATGCTCGGGGTGGGCGTCGTCGGCACCGGGACGGGCTCCGGTGAACCGAAGTGCAGTGCGCCCGTGAGGGCGAGAGCGGCCGTGCCTCCGGCGAGGAGCACGGCGGCGCCGACGAGTCCGCCGACGAGGGCGAACCGTGTGCGCGAGGGACGCGCGGGAGCGGAGGCGACGGTCTCGTGGAGGATGTCGCGGAGGGCGGCGCTGCGCGCCGGGTCGAAGACGGGGCCGGTGGTGGTCATTCTGCACCTCCTTCGAAGGCGGGGTGGACCGTGTCGGGGATGAGCGCGAGGTCGCCGAGGCGGCGCTTGGCGCGGGAGAGCCGGGACTTGACCGTTCCGACCGGGACGCCGAGCGTCCGTGCGGCTTCGGCGAGCGGCAGCTCTTCCAGCACGCAGAGCGTGATCACGTTCTGGTCGGCCGTGGAGAGGCTGCTGAACGCGTCCCGGACGCGACGGTCGCGCTCCTGATTGTCGAGACCGTCGGCGACGTCGTCGGCGTGGTCGGGCTGGTGCGCTGGTTCGGGCATGCGGGCGAGCGCCTCGCGGTGGCGGCGCTTGCTGCGTTCGAGGTTGTGGACCGTGTTGTTCGCCGTGACCAGCAGCCACGCGATGATCGACCCGTCCACGACGCGCACGGCGTCGCGTCGGCGCCAGGCCTCCAGGAAGACCATGGCGGTGACGTCCTCGGCGTCGTGCGGCTGCCGCACGAGGCGCAGCGCGTGGCCGAAGACGCGGTCGCGATGCGCGTCGAAGAGCGACGTGAACGCGTCCGGATCCCCGTCCCGCGCCCGGGACCAGGCGTCGGCCTCGTCCGTTCCAGCGTTGTTCATATCCCCTAGTGTCCGATCGGCGGAAAAGGTTCCATCCGAGTGTCCGGACCCCGGGATCAGGCTAGGCCAGCAGCTGCTCCAGCACGAGCGAGCGCGGTGTCGGGAGGCCGCCGACGGTCGACCGGCCGGTCACGAGGGTGCACTCGACCGAGGGGACGACGCTGGGGGCGTCCTGGTCGTCGTCGAGCTGCGCGACCAGCCACTCCACGGCGCGCGAGCCGACGGCGGCGAGCTGGGGGTCGATGGAGGTGAGGAAGAGTTCGCGCTCGCCCGCCTGCCCAGCGGTGTTGTCGAAGCCGACGATGGCGACGTCGTCGGGGACGCGCCTCCCGGACGCCTGCAGCTCGGCGGCCAGGCCGACCGCGATGGCGTCGTTGCCGGCGAAGATGCCGTCGAACTCCGCACCGGAGTCGATGAGGCGACGGGCCGAGTAGAAACCGGATTCCCGGGAGAAGGTCCCGTGGATCGGCTCGTGCGCGGGCTGCAGGCCGTGCGCTGCGAGTGCGGACGCGAATCCGCGCGCGCGACCGGCAACGGTGGCGAGCTCGGCTTCGGCGCTGACGTGGACCAGGCGCGTGCGGCCGAGGCCGATGAGGTGCTCGGCGGCGAGCCTGCCCGCCTGTTCGTCGTCGGGCAGGAAGACCGTGTCAGCGGGGTCGCTCGACTTGCCGAAGGCGTACGCGACCGGGCCGGCGAACTCCTGCGAGATCGATTGGCTGACGCCGTCGGCGCCGTCGCCGATCACGACGATGCCGTCGACCTGACGCGCCTGGAGCTCGCGGAAGTGGGAGTGCCGCAGGTCGATGCTGTGCGCGGCGTCGTACAGCACGCTCGCGAGGTTGAAGCGGCTGAGTGTGCGGTTCGTGCCGACGAGGACCGGCATACAGAAGGCGCCGGACGCGTTCTCGGCCAGGATGCCGATGGTGCGGCTGCGCCCGGACGCGGTGGCGCGGGCGAGGGCGTTGGGGCGGTAGTCCAGGCGTTCGGCGGCGGCGAGCACACGCTGACGGGTGGCGTCGGCGATCCGGCCGGAGTTGTTCATCACCTGGGACGCGGTCGCCAGCGAGACGCCGGCCGCCTGGGCGATGTCGACCAGTCTGACCGGTTTGGACTCCACGGATCGGCCCCCTTTCCTGCACTGGATCTCAGCGCATCCTATCCAGGCGCGGGTCGCGCCACCACTCGATGATAAAGCGCTTTGGCGATTTCTTGTAGAGTGACCGCATGGTCGATGGATTCGTGGCGCCCGGGTGGCGCGAAGTGCGGGATGCGTTCGCCGAGGCGATCGGGAGCGAGCCGGATGAGGGCGGGAGCCTGAGCATCCGCCATCACGGCGAGGTCGTCGTCGACCTCTGGGGCGGGGCCGACCCGCTGTCGGGAGCCCCCTGGCAGCGCGACACCGTCACGCTCGGCTTCTCCATCACCAAGGGTGCGGCGACCGTGTGCCTCCTGCAGCTGGTCGACCGCGGGCTCGTGGGCCTCGACGACCGCGTCGCCCAGCATTGGCTGGAGTTCGGCGCAGCCGGTAAGGAGGCGCTGACGGTCCGGGATGTGCTCACCCACCGCGTCGGCCTCCCGTACATCGATCTCGACCCGATCACGCGCGCGACCGACTGGGATGCCGTCACCGCCGCCCTCGCTGCGCAGCCGAGTCAGTACGCGCCGCGCGAGTGGGTGGTCTACCACGCGCTCAGCTTCGGCTTCCTCGTGGGGGAGATCGTCCGCCGGGTTTCCGGCATGCCGGTCGGGGAATACTTCGCGAAGCATGTCGCGGATCCGCTCGGTGTCGACTTCTGGATCGGCCAGCCCGCGTCGGCCGACGAGCACTACCTGCCGAGTCTCACGCGTCTGGTGGAGGCGCCGCCGCGGCCGCCGGAGCCCGTCAGCGACGTGTGCGAGGCCGCGTGGCGGTCCGCCGCCCAGCTGCCGCCGATCTTCGCCCGTGTCGACGACCGGATGGGCACAGAACCGTTCAACCAGCCCGAGTTCCGTCGAGCCGTCATCCCGGCGGGGAACGGCGTCACGAACGGGCGCGGCCTCGCGTCCATGTACGCCGCGTGCATCGGAGAGGTGGAGGGTGTGCGCCTGCTGTCGGACGGCATCGTGCGCGAGGCGTCCGAGAACCAGGCCGCCGACGCGTTGCTGCCCGACTGCACGGGAGGGACGCCCCTCCCCGCGGCCTGGGGCCTCGGTTTCGAGATCAGCAACCCGCTCAACCCGATGATCGGGCCGGGCTCGTTCGGGCACTCGGGCATGGGAGGCCGCCTCGGCTTCGCGCATCCCGATACCGGAGTCGCGTTCGGGTTCGTGAGCCAGCGGATGCTCTACCCCGAGGGCGGCCTCGACCCGCGCTGGATCCCGATCCTCGCCGCCGTCAAGGACGTCGTCGGCCTCTGAGCCGCCACGACATTCGGCACGAATGTCGCGAAAGCCGCCGTCATTCACGACATTCGGCACGAATGTCAGGCGGGGGCGAGGAGCTCCACCTGCTCGAGGGGGAGTGGCGTGAGTGCCGTCAGCCGCCACCAGCGGGCAGGAACGGCCGCCGCGGGCCGCCCGGCGAGGGTGAAGACGCGCAGCTGGTGCTCCCAGACGAACTCCTCGGCGCGCTCGTCGGCGGTGCTCCAGTCCGTGCCCTCGGTGGAACGCTCGAGCCGCCAGGCGTAGCGCCCCGGCTCCGCGAGCGTGAGCGTCGCGAGCTCGGGGACGGCGGCCTCCCGCAGCTCCCAGGTCACGGAGGAACCGGTCTCCAGCACGACGGTCGTCGCTCCGAGGTCGTCGGTGAGGGCGGCGGCATCCGGAGCCGCGCCGGGCGCG
Organism: Leifsonia naganoensis; assembly: GCF_013410615.1. Taxonomy (NCBI): domain Bacteria; kingdom Bacillati; phylum Actinomycetota; class Actinomycetes; order Micrococcales; family Microbacteriaceae; genus Leifsonia; species Leifsonia naganoensis. The sequence goes on along the minus strand of NZ_JACCHJ010000001.1, from coordinate 756,358 downwards.
AGCCGCGCGCCCCGCAGCGCGTCGTCCAGCAGCGGGAGGTCGAGGTCGCTCAGCGACGCCGGCCGCGCCTCCGGCGACGCACCCCAGGTCGAGGGCTCCGGGCCCATCGTGAAGACCAGGCGCGCATCCCGAGCGATCCGCGAGTGCGGGATCGCCAGCGACTCCCACGGCTCGCCGTCGAGGGTCAGGGACTGCACGTAGACGTTCTCGGGGGACTGGTTCTCCGCAACGATCTCGAGCGTGCCGGCACCCGGGATGTCGACGGTCAGCCGCGGGAACAGCGGCGACCCGACGACGTACTCGCCGGAGCCGGGGGCGAGGGGATAGAGGCCCATCGCCGAGAAGAGCCACCAGGCCGACATCTCGCCGTTGTCCTCGTCGCCCGGGTAGCCCTGGCCGATCTCCGAGCCGGTGAAGAGCCGGGCGAGCGACTCCCTGACGACGGACTGCAGCCGGTGCGGTGCCTCCGCGAAGGCGTACATGTACGGGATGTGGTGGGCCGGCTGGTTCGACAGGCCGAACATCCCCATGCGGATGTCCCGCGCCTCGGTCATCTCGTGGATGACCGACGGGTAGGTGCCGCGCAGCTCCTCCCGTGCCGTCTCGGGGGTCGAGAAGTAGGCGTCGAGCAGGCGGGCGAGACCCTGCGGCCCGCCGTGCAGGCGCGCGAGTCCGGCGCCGTCGTGCGGGGCGCTCACCGCCATGCCCCAGGCGTTCGTCTCGGTGTATCCGCCGCCCCACACCGCGGGGTCGAACGGCTCCTCCCAGCCGCCCTCGGGAGTGCGCGAGCGGAGGAAGCCGGTCGCCGGGTCGAAGAGCCTGCGGTAGGCGAGCGCCCGGGAATGGAAGTAGCGGGCCTCCGCGTCGAGCCGAGCGCGGCGCTCGCCGCCCGCGGGGGCCAGGCGGGCGAGCGTCATGGCCTGCACGTACAGCCCGAAGTCGTTGATCGCCCCCTCGACGGTCCAGGACAGTCCTTCGTCGAGATCGTTCGCGACATAGCCGCGGTACAGCGTGGAACGGAGGCCCTTGCGGCCGGTGAACCGGGTCGGCGGGTGCACGGTCGCGTTGCGCAGAGCGGCGTCGTACGCGGTCGCCGCGTCGAAGCCTGCAGCGTGCTTCGTCACGGCGTCCGCCGAGATCACGTCGAAACTGGTGCCGACCATGGCATCGAGATAACCGGGAGCGCTCCACCGCGCGGTCCAGCCACCGTCGCGGTAGTGCTGGAGGAATCCGTCGAGCAGGTCGCCGACGCGGTCGGGTGCGAACAGCAGGTAGCCCGGCCAGGAGGTGCGATAGGTGTCCCAGAACCCGTTGTTGGCGTACATGCGGCCGGGACGCACGGCGGACCGGCTGCGCTCGGGACCGTCCTCGTCGGCGGCGTCGATGAACGGGCTCGCGTAGCGCTCGTCGGCCCCTGACCCCTCCGTGAGTGCGGTCGGGTAGAGGAAGAGCCGGTAGAGGTTGGAGTACAGCGTGACGAGCTGGTCGTCGGTCGCCCCCTCGACGCGCACGCGCGAGAGCAGCGCGTTCCAGGCTCGCTTGGCGGAGGTCGCGACATCGTCGAGGCTGCGCGAGGGCGGCAGCTCGGACTCGCGGGCGGCGCGGGCCTCCTCCGCTCCGATCCACGAGGTGCCGACGCGCACGGTGACGACGCCGTCTGCGTCGGGACGCACGCGCAGCACGGCGCGATCGGGTGCGCCGTCGATGCCCGCCACTACGACGGCCTCCTCGACGCGCCCCTCCACCACCGCGTCGACGTATAACCGCGGCAGCCGCCCGGTGTGCGGACCGTGGCTGTCGACGTAGCCGCGGACGGCCTGTGGTGCGGCGGGGTCGAGCACGTAGGCACCCCCGGCGAGACCGTCGAGCACCAGCCGTGCCTCGCCGGTGCCGGCGCCCAGGTCGAAGCGGAAGATCGCCCCGTGATCGGTCGCGGCCACCTCGGCCGCGGTGCCGTCGGCGAGCCGCACGCCGTAGCGGTGCGGCCGCGCGCTCTCGTCGTCGTGGTCGAACACGGCGCCGGCCGGATCGGGCTCGCCCGGCCCGCGGGACGCAGAGACGAGCAGGACTCCGCGGTCGCCGACCCAGAGGCTCGGCGTGTGCGAGATGGCGAGGCCGCGCAGCCGCGGCCGCCTCCCCTGCGGGGAGTGCTGGTTCCACGTGTAGTTCCAGTGGAGGTTCGCCGTGTCGGTCATCGGCGTCACGAGGGTGAAGCCGTGCGGGAGGCCGGCGAACGGCATGGTGTTGCCGCGGGAGGCCGTCGGCGAGGACTGCGTGCCGCGCGTGGTGACCACGAGGTCGGCGGGGGAGGCGTCCGCGGGCAGCCGCCGGGCGGGCACGATCGCGGTGCCATCGATCCAGGCGCTGAGCTCGTCGGAGGTGGGTCCGGCCGGCGCCGGAGCATCGACCACGACCTCGACCGCGACGACGCGGCGGCCGGCGTGTGCGGCGAGCGGGAGACGGCGGAGGTTCCACTGGTCCGGCGTGAGCGCGGCCCTCTCGAACGATGCCCGCGCGGAGGCCGGGAGGCCGTACTGGTCGGCCGGTGCAGCGTCGAGCAGGCGCGTGCCGTCGTCGAAGAGCAGGTCGACGGCGACGGCCGACGCGCGGAACGCATCGCCGATCTGCGCGGCGTCGTCGAAGGCGGGGAGGACGACGTAGCGCAACTCGTCGTCCGGTCCGATCACCGTGTCCTCGCCGCGCAGCGCTGCCCGCCCCGGCCCGCTCGCCGTGCCGGGCCAGGAGGCGCGTACCGGGGAGTCCATGAGCAGTCCGGCGCCCGCCGCGGCCGCGGGGGCCCGCTCGGGTCCGGGCGACGGGGAGAGGGTCACACGCGTCATCGTCGGCTGCTCCTTCGGGGCTTTCCGATCCGCCACTTGACACGTCGGGTCGAAATCGTCATGCTTCATCTTGTCGATGATAAAGCGCTTTGGCAAACACGATCTCGAAGTACACAGCAAGAGCACACCCGAAACTCGTGGACTGAACCCCCGAAGACCTATGAAAGGTTTCAATGATGAGACTGACCCGGATCGCCGCGACCGTCGCCGGCATCGCCGCCGTCGCGCTCACCGCCTCCCTCGCCGGCTGCTCCGCCAGCCCGAGCGCTGAGGACAGCGCGGTCGAGCTCGTGATCGGCAACCAGCCCGCCGCGTCGCAGACCGCCGAGCTCGCCCTCTTCAAGGAGCAGGTCGCCGCCTTCACGAAGCTGCACCCGAAGTGGAAGATCAGCACGAGCGAGACCGGCTGGGACTCGCAGACCTTCCAGGCCAAGCTCGCCGGCGGCGACCTCCCCACCGTGATCGGCGTGCCGTTCACCGAGATGGCGGGCCTGATCAAGCGCGGCCAGGCCGCCGACATCACCTCCTCGCTCGACAAGGCCGGCGTCAAGGACGAGCTCAACTCCTCGATGGTCGATCTCGCGAGCAAGAGCGGCAAGACCTACGGCATCCCGACCTCGGCCTACGCCCTCGGCCTCGCCTACAACCGCGATCTCTTCACGCAGGCGGGGCTCGACCCCGACAACCCGCCGACGACCTGGGACGAGGTGCGCGCCGCGGCCAAGACCATCACAGAGAAGACCGGGCAGCCCGGGTTCTCGCAGCTGACCAAGGACAACATGGGCGGCTGGATCCTCACGGCCGAGACCTACACGCGTGGCGGCGCAATGGAGAACGCGGAGGGCACCAAGGCGACCTTCGACGCCGCCCCCACCAAGGACGCCCTCGAGTACCTCAAGGACCTCCGCTGGACCGACGACTCGATGGGTGCGAACGCGCTCGTCGGCATCTCCGACATCGCGCAGGACTTCGCGGCCGGCCACGTCGGCATGTTCGTCATCCAGTCCGACGCGTTCGGCACGCTCACGCAGCAGCTGAAGATGGCCCCCGAGGCCTTCGGCTTCGCGTCGCTTCCCACCGAGAAGGCCTCGGACGACCCGATCACCCTCTCCGGCGGCAACATCGAGATCGTGAACCCGAAGGCGTCCGACGCCCAGAAGGAGGCCGCGGTCGACTGGATCAAGTACGTCTACCTCGACAAATACACCGACAAGGACAACGCGGTGAAGGCCGCCGAGGCCGCCGCCGCGCAGGGCGCGCCCGTCGCCATCCCCGGCCTCTCCGCCGTGAGCGACGCGAAGTACACGCAGTACCTCGACTGGGTGTCGGACGTGAACAACGTCCCCGTCGACAACTTCAAGCCCTACCTCGACCGCGCCGCCAAGCAGACGGTCAAGGCGGAGCCGGTGGCGAACGCGCAGGACGTGTACGCCGCGCTCGACCCGGTCGTCCAGGCCGTGCTCACCGACAAGAACGCCGACATCGACGCCCTCCTGAAGAGCGCCGCGGCCACGGTCCAGGGCAAGCTGGGCCGCTGAGAGACGGGCTCCGGCGGCGGCGCGACCGGGTTCGCCGCCGGAGCCTCCACATCCCCACCCGCCGCGCCGGCGCGGCACGAGAGACGAAGACGACATGGCACGCACGATCGAAGAGCGCCCGCCGCGACAGCGGCCGGTCGCGCCCCCACCCGCCCCGGCGACGGCCGCGCGCGGCGCACGGGCGGGCCGGTTCCGCCGGTGGCGCACCCGCGGTGGACTGAGCACCCTCCTCCTGGCGCTGCCGGTCATCCTGATCTTCTTCTACTTCTCCTGGCTTCCGATCGTGCGCGGCGTGGTCATGAGCTTCCAGCGCAACAACTACGTGGCCGCGCCCGACTGGGTCGGGATCGACAACTTCACCTACGTGCTCCACGACCCGCTGCTGGGCACCGCCATCCTGAACACGCTGTACTTCGCGCTGCTGGCCATCCTGTTCGGGTTCCCGCTCCCGCTGCTGATGGCCGTGATCTTCTCGACCGTGACCATGCGCAGGCGCTGGCTGTACTCGCTGCTGGCCTATGTCCCGGTGATCGTGCCCCCGGTGGTCGCGATCCTGCTCTGGAAGGTCTTCTACGATCCGTCGAGCGGCGGGTTGTTCAACAGCATCCTCGGGATGGTGGGCATCCCGCCTCAGCCCTGGCTCAACGCGGTCTCGTCGGCCATGCCGTCGATCGTGGTGGAGGCCACCTGGGCCGGTGCGGGCACGTCCGTGCTCATCTACCTCGCGGCGATCGCGTCCGTGCGGCCCGAGCTCTACGAGGCGGCGGAGCTCGACGGCGCCGGGATCGGCTCCCGGATCTGGCACATCACCATCCCGTCCATCCGCGGCATCGTCATGATCATGCTGCTGCTGCAGATCATCGGAGCGGCGCAGATCTTCACCGAGCCGTTCCTCTTCACCGGCGGCGGCCCGCAGAACGCGACCACCACGATCCTGCTGCTGCTCTACAAGTACGCGTTCCTCGACGGCGACTACGGAGCCGCGACCGCCCTGAGCGTGATGCTCGCGGTCGTGCTCGGCCTGCTCTCCGTGGGGTACTTCCGACTGACCAGGAGGTGGGCGGACTGATGGCCGTCGTCGAAACCGCACCCGGCACCCGCCGTCGCCGCCGCGAGGCCGTGGCCGAGGGGTCCTTCGTCTCCCGCCACGACATGGGCCGGGCGCGCACGCGCGTCACCGTCCGCGTCGTGCAGGTGCTCGTCTTCGCCGGCGTGCTCGTCGCCGGGGCCGGGCCCCTGCTCTGGCTGCTCTTCGCCTCCCTCAACTCCACCCAGGATGTGCTGCGCGACCCGCTCGGCGTGTGGCTGCACGCCGGCCAGTGGGGCAACTACCTCCAGGCGTGGAACCAGGTGGATGTGAGCCGCTACCTCGGCAACACGGTCGTCGTCGCCGTCGGCGCCTGGATCGCCAACCTGGCGGTCTCGGTGCTCGGCGGGTACGTCATCGCGGTGCTGCGCCCGAAGTGGGGCAGCCTCCTGAGCGGCGCCATCCTCGCCACGCTGTTCCTACCGAGCGTCGTCTCACTCGTCCCGCTCTATCTGACGGTGATCGACCTTCCGCCGTTCGGCATCAGCCTCCAGAACACCTACTGGGCGGTCTGGCTGCCTGCCGCCGCCAACGCGTTCGGCGTCCTGGTCGTCAGCCAGTTCTTCCGCGCTCTGCCGCGCGACCTGATGGAGGCCGCCCAGCTCGACGGCGCCGGGACGCTCCGCGTGCTCTGGTACGTCGTCCTCCCGCTCTCGAAGCCGATCCTCGGCGTCGTCTCGCTGCTCGCGATCGTCGCCGCGTGGAAGGACTACCTCTGGCCCTCCCTGGTCCTGACGGACACGTCGCTCCAGCCGATCTCGGTGGCCCTGCCGATCGTGCAGAAGACCTCGGAGCTCTCCGTCTTCCTGGCGGCGCTCTTCCTCGCCACGATCGTGCCGGTCGTGCTGTTCCTGATCTTCCAGCGCCAGTTCCTCGCCAGCGTGAGCCTCTCCTCCGGAATGAAGGACTGAGGCCGCCACGCTCCACCAGCCCGGTCGCACCACGGTGCACGGCGACGCTGCCGTGCGCTGACGCAGACAAGAAGGGAATCACCATGTTCCGAATGAGAGCCCTCGCGATCGCCGCGGCGGTCGGGATCGGCGCGGCCGCGGCCGTCGTCGCGATCCCGGCGCCCGCGCTGGCGGCGGGGACCACGTACTACGTGGATGCCGCGGCCGGTTCCGACACCGCTGCCGGCACGACCCAGGCGACCGCGTGGAAGTCCCTGGCCAAGGTGGACGCCACGACGTTCGCCGCAGGCGACAGCATCCTGTTCAAGCGGGGGCAGAGCTGGGCCGGGCAACTGCACCCGCTCGGGTCCGGGACGGCCGCCAGCCCGATCACGATCGATGCGTACGGCACCGGTGCGGCACCGAAGATCGATGGCGGATCGCTGACCGGCGGAGGCGCCGTGCTGCTGAAGAATCAGCACGACTGGACCATCCGCTCGCTCGAGGTGGTCAACGACTCGGGCGCGGCCAACTTCGGCACCCTCGCCGCACCGGGACTCACCCGCAGCGGCATCCTGATCGACAACGCGGGCGGCGGGACCCTGAACGGGATCACCATCCAGGGCGCGAACGTGCACGACGTGAACGGCTGCTTCAACTGCTCCGACGTCGACGCCCACCTGAACGGCGGCATCGTCGTCTACGCCGAGGGCGCGTCGGACAGCTTCAGCAACGTCCACATCGTCGGCAACACCGTCCACGACCTCGGCCGCACCGGCATCGTGCTGTGGGACGCCAGCTACTACACGACCACCCCGTACGCCCTGTCCCAGTCGGCGCTCAGCACCGGCGTCGTGGTCGAGCAGAACACCGTACAGAACGTCGACAGCGACGGCATCCTGACCTTCGGCACCGACGGGGCGCTGCTCCAGAACAACGTCGTGGGCAACCCCGGGCAGAAGACGATCGTCGGCTCGACGGAGGCGGCCTCGGCCGGGCTCTGGCCGACCCGCTCGATGAACACCACGGTGCAGTACAACGAGGTCTACGGCACCCTGACCCACGACACCGACGGCCAGGGCTTCGACTCCGACCTGCTCAACGTCAACACGGTGTTCCAGTACAACTACAGCCACGACAACCAGGGCGGGTTCCTGCTCATGATGGGCGGCTACTCGTCGACCCTCGTCGTCCGGTACAACCTCAGCGTCAACGACGGCTGGGGCGGCGTGAAGGGCGTCTTCACCTTCTCGTACGGGGTGCCGACCGGCACCGACATCTACAACAACACCGTGTACATCCCGTCGGGCGCCACCTCGAAGCCGATCTTCTGCGACGGCTGCGACGGCACCACCACCGGCGCGTGGAGCTTCCGCGACAACGTCGTGGAGAACCACGGCAGCGGCGACTACCTGTACCCGAACGTCGCGGGAGCGGTCATCGACAGCAACGTGTTCTACGGCAGCCACCCCGCGGGGGAGCCGGCCGACGCGCACAAGCTGACGACCGATCCGAAGCTCGTCTCGCCGTCGGGGACGGCACCCACCGGCCTCTCCTCGGTGACGGGATACCAGCTCCAGTCGACATCGCCCGCGATCGGCAACGGGGCGGTCATCGCCGCGAACGGCGGTCACGACTACTTCGGCCGAACGGTCTCCGCCAGCGCGGCGCCGAGTCGGGGCTTCCACGAGGCGCAGAACATCACCGCGGCGCCGACGCTCGTCGACGACGCCAGCGGCTGGCTGGTCAGCGCGTCGCACACGTCGAACATGATCCTCGACACCTCGACCCCGCTGAGCAACATGAACGGCGACGCGTCGCGGTTCTCGCGCTCGAACGGCTCGGCCGGCTCGGTGACCTGGCTCTTCGACGGGATGAAGACCTTCTCGGCGACGGCGTACGAGTTCAGCGCCGACCTGACGAAGCTCACGTTCGCGAGCTCGCCCGACGGCACGACGTGGACGAACGTCGCCACCGCGCACACCACCCCTGCGGCGACCACCAACGGGTGGGCGTCGACGACCTTCACGCCGACCGCGACGCTGCCCAGCGGCACGAAGTACCTGAAGGCGACCATCAGCGCCACCACGGCGTGGTCCATCGAGCTCGGATCGATCACGATCTCGAAGTGACCAGTAGCGTCGTGGCCGCCGCATCCCGGCGGCCACGACGCTCCACCACCAGACCACCGAGAGGACCACGTGAGCATCACCGAGACGACGGACGCGCTCCTGCCCGCCGGGCTGGACGCGCTCGCCGCGAGCGTGCGCGGTGCCATCGAGCTGGTCGAGCGCGACGGCGGCTTCGCCCCGCGCCGGCTGCCGGGGTGGACCCGCGCGCACCAGGCCGGCCCCGCCATCCACCTCATGGCCGACCAGACACTCGGTGTGCGGCTGGCCCTCGTCACGGCCGCGACCCGCCTGGAGGTGGAGGTCGCCGTCGCCCGGATCGCCGCCCCCGCCGGCTACGAGCAGCGCCCCGCCTCCTTCGAGCTCGACCACGACGGCGCGACCGACCGCATCGATCTGACCGAGGGGACGCTCATCCACGGCGACCCGGCGGGCGAGGTCCGCCGCGAGGAGGGCGGCGTCTCCACACTGCGCTGGACGCTCGACGGCGACGGCCGCACCGAGCGCCCGGTCACCCTCTGGCTGCCGCACACGGCGGAGGTCGTCGTCCGCTCCGCGCGCGCGGACGCCCCGCTCCGGCCGGCCCCCGCCTCGACCGCACCGCTGTGGCTGCACCACGGCAGCTCGATCAGCCACGGCGGGGAGGCCGACGGACCGCGCGGGCCGTGGGCGCAGCGCGCCGCGACCGACCTGGGCCTCGACCTGACCGATCTCGGGTTCTCCGGCAACGCCCTGCTCGACCCCTTCGTGGCGCGCACCATCGCCGCCCAGCCGGCCGACGTCATCACCCTCAAGCTCGGCATCAACATCGTCAACGTGGACGGGATGCGCCGCCGCATCCTGCTGCCTGCCCTCCACAACTACCTCGACCTCATCCGCGAGGGGCATCCGGCGACGCCCATCCTCGTCATCACGCCCATCACATCGCCCTCGCACGAGGACCTCCCGGGCCCCACCCGCGAGGTCGCACCCGGCAAGGTCGCGGGCACCCCGCGCGTGTGGACGCCGGAGGACGGCACGCTCACCGTCGCCCGCATCCGCGACCTGATCGCCGCCGGCGTCTCCTCGCGGCAGCCGGAGGACCCGCACCTCCACCTCCTCGACGGCCGTCTGCTCCTCGGTCCGGACGACGCCGTCCGGCTGCCCGACGACCTCCACCCCGACGACGCCGGGCACCGGCTCATGGCCGACCGGTTCGCCCGCCTCGCCCGTGACCGCGCGACCCCCGTCGGCGCCGCGTTCGCGGCCATCACGACCCCCGCAACCGACACCCCGAACTGAGGAGAACCGTGTCACCATCACCCCTGTCCGTCCAGCTGTACTCGATCCGGGAGGCGCTGGCCGAGGACCTGCCCGGCGCGCTCGCCCGCGTGCGCGCCATCGGCTTCGAGCTGGTCGAGGCCTACGACTTCGCCACCTGGCCGGGGCTCGGCGACGCGATCGCCGCCGCCGGGCTGGCGGTCCCGACCGCGCACAACCTCGTGCTGGGCCGCGACCAGGAGCAGATCTTCCGCACCGCGGCCGAGATCGGCGTCGCCACCGTGATCGACCCGTACGTGCCGGAGGACCGCTGGACCACGGAGGAGGAGGTCGCCGCCGTCGCCGCCGAGTTCCGCGCCGCCGCCGCCGTCGCCCGCGAGCACGGCGTCGCCCTGGCGTACCACAACCACGCCCACGAGATCCGTGCCCGCATCGGCGGCCGCACGGCCCTCGAGGTGTTCGCGGACCACGTCGGCGACGAGGTCGCGATCGAGCTCGACACCTACTGGGTCGCGGTCGGCGGCATCGACCCCGTGGCACTGCTGAACACGCTCGGCGACCACGTCACCGCCATCCACGTCAAGGACGGCCCGGCCACCGATGCTGAGATCGACCAGGTCGCGGTCGGCTCCGGCTCGCTGCCGATCGCCGAGATCCTGGCGGCGGCGCCGAACGCCCTGCACGTCGTGGAGGTCGACGACTCCCGCTCGGACCGCTTCCAGGTGATCGCGGACAGCTACGCCTTCCTCACCGAGAAGGTCTCCGCATGAGCGCGCACCGTCCCGTCGGCGTCGGCCTGATCGGCGCCGGCGTCATCAGCGCCGAGTACCTCGGCAACCTCACCCGCTTCCCGGGCGTCGACGTGCGCTTCGTCGCCGACCTCGACGAGAGCCGGGCTGCTGCTCAGGCCGCCGCCTTCGGCATCCCGGACTCGGGATCGGTCGAGCGCCTCCTCGCCGACGACGACATCGAGATCGTCGTCAACCTCACGCTGCCGAAGGTGCACGTGGAGGTCGGACTGCAGGCCCTCGCCGCCGGCAAGCACGTGTGGAGCGAGAAGCCCCTCGGACTCGACCGCGCCAGCGCCCGGCTCCTCCTCGACACGGCCGCCGCTGCCGGGCTGCGGGTCGCCGCCGCGCCCGACACGTTCCTGGGCGCGGGCGTGCAGACCGCGCGCCGCCTCATCGAGTCGGGTGCGATCGGCGTGCCGCAGTCCGCCCTCACCCTGCTGCAGTCGCCGGGCCCGGAGAGCTGGCATCCGAACCCCGACTTCCTGTTCCAGGACGGCGCGGGCCCGCTCTTCGACGTCGGCCCGTACTATCTGACGGCCCTCGTGCAGCTGCTCGGCCCGTTCGCCTCGGTCGACGCTGCTCTCGGGACCGCCCACGCCAACCGCACCATCGGATCGGGGCCGCGCGCGGGCGAGAGCTTCCCTGTCACCGTCCCGACGTACGTCGGCGCCGGGTACCGCTTCGTGAACGGCACCAGCGCGCAGAGCGTGTTCAGCTTCGACTCGAAGCTGCAGCGCACCCGCTTCGAGATCGCCGGCAGCGAGGGGACGCTGGTCGTCCCCGACGTCAACGGCTTCGACGGCGACCTGCTGCTCTACACCGACGGCGACGAACCGCGCACGATCGCGGCCGAGGGCTCGACGACCACCCGCGGCACGGGCGTCGCCGAGCTGGCGGAGGCGCTGCGGGAGGGTCGTCCCGAGCGTGCGACCGGCGAGCTCGCCTACCACGTGCTCGACGCCATGGTCTCCACGATCGAGGCGGGGGAGGCCGAACGCTCCGTCGTGATCGAGAGCCGCCCCGAGGTGCAGCCGGCCCTCTCCCCGGAGTGGTCCGCGCTCGCCGCGGAGCCTGTCGCGAGCTGAGGCGCACCGGGCGGGAGGGAGCACACCCCTCCCGCCCGACGGCCGCACTCGTGACCCCCCGACGGGTGACGCTCCCAGAAAAGGCAGGTAGCATACCCGGATGCACGAATCGGACCAGCCCGACTCCGGTCTGCCGAACGGCACCGAGTCAGACCCGTCGATCCCGTCGACCACCCCCGTTCCCTCGCTCGATCAGGATGCCGCAGCGCCCGACGCCGGCGTCCCCGCTGCCGCGCCCGCGACCCGTTCGGAGCGGCTCTCGGCCGAGCGCGAGGCCGCAGCGACGACGGGGTCGACCCCCGCGAGCAGCCCGCGTCGTGTAGCGGCGGCCGGCCTCGCCGGCATGACGGCCGGCATCATGACCGCCATCCGCAAGCACCCCCGCGCCTGGATGATCGCAGGCGGAGCCGCCGCGCTGGTCGTCCTCGGCACCGGGAGCGTCGCCCTCGGAGCGACGGTCGGCTCGCCCGCTTCGGCGGCCGGTGTGCCGAGCCCGACGGCGAGCGCGTCCGCCACGAAGACGCCCACCCCCACCCCGACGCCCACCGTCGACCCCGCGCGCCCGGTCCCCGCCGCCGCGCCGGCCGCGAGCCGCATCCGCACCTGCTCGGTCGCCGGTCTGGCTCAGGATGGCCGCCTCGGCAACCTCGAGGCCCAGGTCGTCAACGCCAAGACGGGCGAGGTGCTGTTCGACCGCAACGGCGGCACGCCCGGTCCCACGGCCTCCGTCATGAAGACCGTCACCTCTGCCGCGGCGCTCGCGACCCTCGGTCCCGACTACCGCGTCTCGACGACGGTCGTGGCCGGCAGCACTCCCGGCCAGATCGTGCTGGTCGGCGGCGGCGACGTCACGCTGTCGCGTCTGCCCGGAGGCCAGGGCGCGTTCTACACCGGCGCCCCGTCCATCCAGGACCTGGCGGACCAGGCCAAGCAGGCGATGGGCGGACAGCCGATCACCTCCATCGTCGTCGACGCCTCCCTCTTCGGCGGCCCGGTCTGGCAGCCCAGCTGGGACGAGAACGAGGAGCGCGTCGTCGAGGGATCGACCCCGTACATGACCGCCCTGATGGTCGACGGCGACCGCGACGACCCCGGCGCGGTCGAGTCCCCGCGCAGCACCGACCCGGTCGGCCGTGCGGTTCAGTACTTCCAGCAGTACCTCGGCACGAGCGTCCCGGTCTCCGAGGGCACTGCACCCGCCGGCGCCCGCCAGCTCGCGGCCGTGCAGTCGCAGCCGGTGACGACACTCATCCAGCAGGCGATGAAGTACTCCGACAACACGATCATGGAGGAGCTCGCCCGCCTCGTCTCGATCAAGAACGGTGCCGGCAACACCTTCGATGCCGAGAACGCGGGTGTGCTCGCGGGCCTCACCGGCTACGGGATCGACACCGCCGGCCTCCACATCGCCGACGGCTCGGGGCTGAGCGCGAACAACGCTGTGCCTCCGTCGTACATGACCCGGCTCTTCATCAAGGTGCTGAACCGCGAGAACGGCCTCGGCGTGATCTACGACGGCCTGCCGGTCTCCGGTCAGTCCGGCACGCTCGGCCCGGGCTACAACCGCTTCACGGGAGCCAACTCCGCCGCCCGCGGCGCGGTGCATGCCAAGACCGGCTGGATCGACAACGGCTACACGCTCTCCGGCATCGTCGACTCCGCCGACGGCACCCCGCTCACGTTCGCCGTGTACGCTCTCGGCAACGTGGGCGACAACGCCAAGCAGGCGATCGACACGCTCGTCACCGGCATCTACAAGTGCGGCGACAACCTGTCGAACACCTGACCGGCCTGTTCGCACCCTGACCAGTCGAGGGAGGCCCGCATGGGCAAGGCGCTGTTCATCATCGACGTGCAGAACGACTTCACCGAGGGCGGTGCGCTCGGCGTCGCCGGGGGAGCGGCCGTCGCCGAACGCCTGACCCGCTACCTGGCCGAGCACCGCGACGACTACGCGGTCGTGATCGCCAGCCGCGACTGGCACGACGGCGACTCCGACAATGGCGGCCATTTCGCCACGGCGGCGGAGCCCGACTTCGTCGACACCTGGCCCGCGCACTGCGTCGCCGGCACGGCGGGCGCCGAATATCACCCGGCCCTCGACACCTCCCGCGTCGACTACCACGTGCTCAAGGGGCAGGGCGTCCCGGCCTACTCGATCTTCGAGGGTCGGACGGACGCCGGATCGACCGTCCACAATCTGCTCGACGAGCACGGCATCGACACCATCGACGTGGCGGGCATCGCGACCGACTACTGCGTGCGGGCCTCGGCGCTCGACGCCCTCGCGCACGGCCAGCACGTGCGCGTGCTCACCGGTCTGGTGGCGGGAGTCGCCGCCGACTCGTCCGAGGCCGCCCTCGCGGAGCTGGCCCACGCCGGTGCGGAGCTCGTCCCCGCCTCCTGAGTGGCACCCGCTCGCCCCGGATCGTCGATCCGGGTAGTCTGGCGTCGGCAGCAACTCGGCGCTAAGCTGATTACTATCCTGGCTAGCTAATTGGAGATGACGTGACCGAGCCGACGAAGACCCAGGCGCGACCCCCGATCTGGCTGCGCATCGTGCTGCCCACGGTCCTCATCCTGGTGTGGCTCGTCCTGGCCGGTCTGGGCGGCCCGACGTTCGGCAAGCTCTCCGGCGTCTCGAGCAACGATCAGGCCGCCTTCCTTCCGGCCAGCGCCGAGTCGACCGAGGTACAGGACTGGCAGCAGAAGTTCACCGACTCCAATGCGATTCCCGCGATCGTGGTCGTGCGCTCGGACTCCGCGATCCCGTCGTCCGCCCTGGCCGACTACGCGAAGCTGGGCGCGAAGCTCGGCGAGGTGAAGGGCGTGCAGGCCCCCGAAGGCGACCAGACGACGAGCGTCGCCGGACCCATCCCCTCGGAGGACGGCCTCGCCGTCGAGTTCATCGTGCCCATCGCCGACTCGGATTCGGTCAAGACCGTGGTCGCCGACCTGCGCACGACGCTGCACGACAACCTCCCGAGCGGCACCCAGGGCTGGGTCACCGGCCCCGCGGGGCTGACCGCCGACCTGGTGAACGCCTTCGGCGGGATCGACGGCATCCTGCTGCTCGTCGCCGTCGCGGCCGTCTTCGTCATCCTGCTGCTGGTCTACCGGGCGCTGCTCCTGCCGTTCCTGGTGCTCCTGACCTCGATCTTCGCGCTCTGCGCCGCCATCCTCGTCGTCTATCTCTTCGCGCTCTGGGGATGGATCAAGCTGAGCGGGCAGAGTCAGGGCATCCTGTCGATCCTGGTCATCGGAGCGGCGACGGATTACTCGCTGCTGATGGTCGCCCGCTACCGGGAGGCGCTGGAGCAGGTCGACTCCCGCTGGGTCGCGATCATCCGGGCGTGGAAGGCGGCGCTGGAGCCGATCGCCGCCTCCGGTGCGACCGTCATCCTGGCGCTGCTGTGCCTGCTCTTCTCGGACCTCAACTCGAACAAGAGCCTCGGCCCGATCGCCGCGATCGGCATCGTGTTCTCGCTGCTCGCCGCGCTCACCCTGCTGCCCACCCTGCTCGCCGTGTTCGGCCGCGCGTCGTTCTGGCCGTTCCGGCCGAAGGTCATCGGCGAGCACGACCACCGGCACGAGCACGAGGCCGGCCCCCGCATCGCGGGCCTCGAGGGCATCCGCGGCATCTGGCTGCGCGTCGGCCGCCTGATCGCCGGACGGCCCCGCGTCACGTGGCTGGTGTCGTTCGTCCTGCTCGCCGCGTGCGCGCTCGGCCTCACGCAGCTCAAGGCCAACGGTGTGGAGCAGACCGACCTCGTGCTCTCGCAGTCCGACGCCGCGGACGGCCAGAAGGTGCTCGCCGAGCACTTCGACGCCGGGTCCGGCTCGCCGGTCCTCATCGTGACCCGGGAGGCGGACGCCGACGCCGTGCTCACCGCGACGAAGAAGACGGACGGCATCAGCACCGCGACCCTCTACGCCGGCAACGTGCGCCCGTCGCAGTCCGGCGCACCCGCCGACCCCATCGTCAAGGACGGTCGCGTGCTGGTGCAGGCCACTCTCTCCGCCGAGCCGGACTCGGCCGCCGCCGAGGACGTCGTCCGCACGCTGCGGTCGACGCTCCCCGCGGAGGACTCCGACGTGCTCGTCGGCGGCGTCACCGCGATCGCCCTCGACACGAACGACACCGCCCAGAGCGACCTCGCCAAGATCATCCCGATCGTGCTCGGCGTGATCCTCCTCATCCTGATGCTCCTGCTGCGGTCGATCCTCGCGCCGGTGCTGCTCATCGGCAGCGTGGTGCTCTCGTACGGCGCCGCGCTCGGCGTCTCCGCGCTCGTGTTCAACCATGTGTTCGGCTTCCCCGGGGCGGATGCGACGGTGCCGTTGTTCGGCTTCGTCTTCCTGGTCGCGCTGGGGGTGGATTACAACATCTTCCTCATGACGCGCGTGCGGGAGGAGTCGCTGCGCATCGGCACCCGGCCAGGGATCCTGCGCGGGCTCGGCCTCACCGGCAGCGTCATCACCTCGGCCGGCATCGTGCTCGCGGCGACCTTCGCGGCGCTCGCCGTCATCCCCATCCTGTTCCTGGTGCAGATCGCCTTCATCGTCGCCTTCGGGGTGCTGCTCGACACCGTGGTCGTGCGCACCCTGCTCGTCCCGGCGCTGTCGTACGACATCGGCCGCGCGATCTGGTGGCCGTCGCGGCTCGCGAAGAGCACATTGCACAACGACAGGGCCGGAGTCTCCGACTAGCTGGACAACCTGCTGGGCGGATCGGGCCCGCGTTGCCCGGTCCGCGCCGGTGGGCGAGAGTGGTGGCCATGCCCTTGACCACCCTCGAGACGGTGACCGTCGCGCCCGTGGGCCTCCCGGCACTGCTGCGCCGCCTCTACCGCACCCTGGCGACCGTCCGCCGTATCGACGGCGGAGCGCGGGCCATGGAGCACCGGGGCGAGCTCCAGGGTTACCGTCCCGTCTCCGGCCGCGAGGCCGTCCAGGTCGGCAGCGCCGCCGCCCTGGACCCCGCCCGCGACCTGGCCTTCCCCGCCGCCCGCGACCTCGGCGTCGCTGTCGCGACCGGTGCCGATGCCTCGCTGGCCCTGCAGGCCCGTGACCGCCGGGCGGCCGACGGCTCCCCGGTCACCCACGCCGTCGCCTGGGCGCTCGGCGCGAAGCTCGACCGCACGGGTGGGGTCGCCCTGGTGCTGCTCGGCCCGGGCAGCACGGCGCGAGAAGTGGACGAGGCGATGACGACCGCCGCCGTCTCCCGGCTGCCCGTCGTCTTCGTCGGCGCCGCCGGACCGTCCCGGGTGCAGGGGATGCCCGTGCAACTCGTGGACGGAGTGGACGCCCTCGCGGTCCACGACGCCACCTCCCGCGCCCTCGACCGCGCCCGCGCCGGAGCGGGACCGAGCGTCGTCGAGCCGGTCCTCCCGGAACCCGGGGCGTGGGCCGGCCGCGACCCGCTGCTGGTCTGCGAGCAGATCCTGCGCGAGACGGCCACCGTCCACGACGACTTCTTCGCCGACGTGGCCGACACGGTCGACGTGCTCGCGGAGGCCGTGCTCACCCGGGTGCGCACCACCCGGCCGTGACTCCGGCCGACCGGGGGAGGGGGAGGATGGGGGCATGACCGGTCCCCTCCGCCTCCTCGTCACGCGTCATCCCGGACCCGATCCCGTGCTACTCGTGCACGGCTTCGCCACTACCGGCGCTCTGACCTGGGAGTCGACGGGTTGGGTGGACGCGCTCGCCGCCGCGGGCCGGGGCGCCCTGGTCCCCGATCTGCGCGGCCACGGCGGGAGCGAGGCCCCGCACGACCCCGCCGCCTACTCGCCCGCGATCCTTGCGGCCGATCTGCGCGCCGTGCTCGATGCGGAGGGGCTGGGGGAGGTCGACGTGATCGGCTACTCGATGGGCAGCTGGGTCTCGCTCGCGCTCGCCGGGCTGGTGCCCGAGATCCCCGCCGGCCGCGTGCGCCGGCTGGTCGTGGGCGGGATCGGCACCGTCGAGCAGTTCGGGCACTGGGGCATCCCGGCAGTCCAGGCCGCGATCCGTCACGGCGCGGAGGTCTCCGCGCCCGACTTCGCCCTCGGGCCGCTCCTGGTCTCCCTCCGCCGCGCGCCGGGCGTCGACCTGGACGCGCTGGCCGCCTGCGTGGAGGGGATGGGCACCCATCCGCTCCCGCTCGGCCCGACCGGGCTGCCGACCCTCCTCGTCGCAGGCGAGGTCGACCCTGTCGCGGAGGACGCCGAGGCTGCGGCGGAGATCCTCGGAGCCCGGCTCGTGCGAGTGCCGCGCCGCGACCACATCACCACGCTGAGCGCCCGCGCCTTCAAGCAGGCTGCTCTCCCGTTCCTGGGGATTCCCGCCAGCGTGTAGGAAGCCGCCCGCGAGGGTCGTACGATGTGCGAGGACCGAAGGAGGCCGATGATCGACAAGCTGGACGCCGACCTGATCGCGCTCCTGACCGAGGAGCCGCGGCTGGGCGTCTTCGAGGCCTCCCGCCGCCTGGGCGTCGCCCGCGGCACGGTGCAGGCCCGGCTCGACCGGCTCCAGCGCTCCGGTGTGGTGAAGGACTTCGCGCCCACCATCGACAGCGAGCGGCTCGGCTACCCGGTGACGGCGTTCGTCACCGCCGAGGTGGCGCAGGGCGACTGGCGCGTGACCGTCGTCGACCACCTGAGCGGCATCCCGGAGGTGCTCGAGGTGCACACGATCACGGGGTCCGGCGACCTCCTGATCCGCGCGGTCGCCCGCTCCAACGCCGACCTGCAGCGGGTGATCGACCGCATCGTCGGCGGCCCCGGCATCACCCGCACATCCACCGTCATCGCGCTGGCCACCACGATCGACCACCGCTCGGTGCCGCTCGTGCAGTCGGCGGCGACGGACGACAACGGAGAGGAACGACGCTATGGATGAGAAGGCCCTGCTCGACCGGGTCCCCGACGGACTGTTCATCGGAGGGGAGTGGACCTCCGGCTCGGCCGGCACCCTGTCGGTCTACGACCCCGCGACCGGCGACCTGATCAAGACGATCGCCGATGCGTCCCCGGAGGACGGTGCACGCGCTCTCGACGCCGCCGTCGCCGCGGCGGACGACTGGGCCGCCACGCCGCCCCGCGCACGCGGCGAGATCCTGCGCCGTGCGTTCGATCTGCTGCAGGAGCGACGTGACGAGTTCGCCCTGCTGATGACGCTCGAGATGGGCAAGCCCCTGGCCGAGGCGAGCGGCGAGGTCACGTACGGCGGCGAGTTCCTCCGCTGGTTCTCGGAGGAGGCCGTGCGCATCGCCGGCCGCTACGGCACCAACCCCGAGGGGACGGGGCGGATGATCGTCTCGCAGCACCCCGTCGGACCCTGCTTCCTGATCACGCCGTGGAACTTCCCGCTCGCGATGGCGACCCGCAAAATCGCGCCGGCGCTCGCGGCGGGTTGCACCGTGGTCGTCAAGCCGGCCGCGCTGACACCCCTCACCACACTGTACTTCGCCCGGTTGCTGGAGGATGCGGGCCTGCCGGCCGGCGTGCTGAACGTGATCACGACCTCCACTTCCGGCAAGGTCTCGGGGCCGATCATCGCCGACCCGCGCCTGCGCAAGCTGTCGTTCACCGGTTCGACCGAGGTCGGCCGGTCTCTGCTCAAGCAGGCGTCGGAGAACGTCCTCCGCACGTCGATGGAGCTGGGCGGCAACGCCCCGTTCGTCGTCTTCGAGGACGCCGATCTCGACAAGGCCGTCGACGGCGCGATGCTGGCCAAGTTCCGCAACATCGGCGAGGCCTGCACCGCGGCCAACCGGTTCATCGTGCACGAGGACGTCGCCGACGAGTTCGCCCGCCGCGTCACCGAGCGCGTGAACGGGATGCGCGTCGGCCGGGGCACCGAGGAGGGCGTGACGATCGGCCCGCTGATCGACTCCGACGCCGTCGACAAGGCCGCGGCGCTCGTCGCGGACGCCGTCGCCCGGGGCGCCTCCGTCCTCACCGGGGGCTCGCGGGTGGAGGGGCAGGGCACGTTCTACCAGC
Source organism: Leifsonia naganoensis (assembly GCF_013410615.1). Classification (NCBI taxonomy): domain Bacteria; kingdom Bacillati; phylum Actinomycetota; class Actinomycetes; order Micrococcales; family Microbacteriaceae; genus Leifsonia; species Leifsonia naganoensis. The sequence continues at coordinate 736,753 of NZ_JACCHJ010000001.1, read as the reverse complement.
CGACCGTCGTCACCGACGTGAAGGCGGGCAGTGACATCCTGCGCCAGGAGATCTTCGGCCCGGTGCTCTCGATCGTGCGGTTCTCGACCGAGGACGACGCCGTGCGCATGGCGAACGACACGGAGTTCGGGCTCGTCTCCTACGTGTTCACGAAGGACCTCGCGCGCGGGCAGCGCATGATCGAGCGTCTGCAGACCGGGATGATGGGCCTGAACGTGGGCGTCCTCTCCAACGCAGCCGCGCCGTTCGGTGGCGTGAAGCAGTCGGGCCTTGGACGCGAGGGCGGGCTCGAGGGCATCCACGAGTACCTCAGCACGAAGTACACGCTCACCCCGGACCCGTTCGGAGCCTGACATGCCGCGCAGCGAAGCCGTCATCGTCGACGTCGTCCGCACCCCGTCCGGCCGCGGCAAGCCGGATGGGGAGCTGTCGGACATCCATCCCGCCGACCTCCTCGCCGGAGTGCTGATGGAGCTCGTCGCCCGCACGGGGATCGACCCCGAGAGCGTGGACGACGTCATCGGCGGCTGCGTCACGCAGTCGGGCGAGCAGGCCGCGAACATCACGCGCACGGCGGTGCTGAGCGCGGGATTCCCCGAGAGCGTGGCCGCGGTCACGATCGACCGGCAGTGCGGATCGAGCCAGCAGGCCGCAGCCTTCGCCGCCCAGGGTGTGATCTCCGGCGCCTACGACGTGGTCATCGCGTGCGGCGTGGAGTCGATGAGCCGGGCGCCGCTCGGCTCGAACGTCGGCAACGCCTCCCGGGGCGGCGCGCTGATGCACGCCCGCTATCCGGAGGGGCTCGTCGGGCAGGGCGTCTCGGCCGAGCTGATCGCCGAGCGCTGGGACATCTCCCGGGCCGAGCTGGACGCGTTCGCGGCGACCTCGCACCAGCGTGCGGCGGAGGCCGCGGCGAGCGGGGCGTTCGAGGGCGAGCTCGTCCCCGTCCCTACGCCCGACAGCGGCAGCGTCGTGGCCGACGAGACCATCCGGCCCGGCACGACCGCCGAGAAGCTCGCGGGCCTCTCGCCGGCGTTCCGCACGGAGGAGCTCGCCGCGCGCTTCCCCCAGCTCGACTGGCGGATCACGCCGGGCAACTCGTCCCCGCTCACCGACGGCGCCTCCGCCGCGCTGATCATGTCCCAGGAGGCCGCGGCCCGGCTCGGCCTGCGCCCGCGCGCCCGGTTCCACTCGTTCGCCGTCGCCGGCAGCGACCCGCTCTTCATGCTGACGGGCATCCTGCCCGCCACCCGCAAGCTGCTCGACCGCAGCGGCGTGCGCTTCGACGAGATCGACGCCTACGAGGTCAACGAGGCGTTCGCCTCCGTGCCGCTGTTCTGGCAGCGCGAGTTCGACGCCGACCCCGCCCGGCTCAACCCCCGCGGCGGCGCCATCGCCCTCGGGCACGCCCTCGGATCCTCCGGAACGCGCCTGCTCGGGACGCTGCTGAACGAGCTGGAGGCGACGGGCGGTCGGTACGGCCTGCAGACCATGTGCGAGGGCGGAGGGACCGCCAACGCGACCCTGATCGAGGTGCTGCGCTGAGGCGCGCACCGGAAGGAGAACCATGCTGATCGACGGATGCTCGGCCCTCGTCACCGGAGGCGCGAGCGGCCTCGGCAACGCCACGGCGCGCGCGCTCACCGACGCGGGCGCCCGTGTCGTGCTGTTCGACCTCCCCAGCTCGCAGGGCGAGAAGGCCGCGACCGCCCTCGGCCCGACTGCGCGGTTCGTGCCCGGCGACGTCACCGACGGCGACCAGGTGCAGGCGGCCGTCGACGCGGCCTCGGAGCTCGCGCCGCTCCGCATCGTCGTCAACTGCGCCGGCATCGCGACCGCCGCCCGCATGCTCGGCCGCGACGGCGTCCTCCCGCTGGAGGACTTCGAGCGCGTCGTGCGCGTGAACCTGATCGGCACCTTCAACGTCACGCGCCTCGCCGCCGCGGCCATGGTGACCACCGAGCCGCTCGAGGGCGAGTTCGGCCCCGAGCGCGGCGTCATCGTCAACACGGCCTCCGTCGCCGCGTTCGACGGGCAGATCGGCCAGCCCGCCTACGCCGCGTCCAAGGGCGGGGTCGCGGCCATGACCCTCCCGATCGCCCGGGAGCTCGCCCGCAGCCTCGTGCGCGTCGTCACCATCGCCCCGGGCATCTTCGAGACGCCGATGATGGCGGGCCTGCCGCAGGCCGCCCAGGACTCGCTCGCCGCCCAGGTCCCGCACCCCTCCCGTCTCGGCAAGCCCGCCGAGTACGCCGCGCTCGTGCGCCACATCGTCGAGAACGCCATGCTCAACGGCGAGACCATCCGCCTCGACGGCGCGATCCGCATGCAGCCGAAGTAGCCCGCGGCCGGCTTCCCGCCACGCGACTGCGGTGCCGCGGTACGACTGCACCCGCTCGCCGGCGCGCAAACGTACCGGGGCATCGCAGTCGGACTGGTGGACAGATCCGGGATGGTCAGCCGGCGTCGACCGGTTGCCCGCGTCGCGCCGGATCCAGGTTGATCGGCATGCCGGCCTGGAGCAAGGCGCGCATCGGATTCAGCCATTCCAGGTCGGCCAGAGTGATCCCGAGGCGACGTGCGACGCCGATCGGCGTGTCGCCCCTGGCCGGCGTGTAGGCGACGGCGGACCCGCCGGCCGTGGTGACCGTGCCGCGCGCGAACTCGGCAGGTCCGGAATCCTCGACGGTGGTCGACAGGCCGCGCGGGGCGATCTTCCATTCGATCGTGCCGCTCGCCACGGTCGTGAAGAGGCAGGTGCTCGGCGCCTCGTTCAACGTGGTCAGCTGCACCGAACGGAAGAAGGTCGGGTCACCATCGGGCACGATGCTGGCCGGGTTCAACGTGACCGCGATCCCGTGGTCAGGCGAATCCTGCGCGAACGATAGCGCGGAGTCGGAGCACTCGTCCGCGGCAGCGGTGGTCAGGCGGAGGGAGTCGGCGTGGACCGACGAGGCGGGGAACGCCAGGGCCACCTGACCGCCGGAGACGGTGATCGTGAGGGTGCCCGCGTCGGCCCCTTCCGGCGTCGAGACGGTCGCCGTCGCGATCACACCGTCCGGGAGGGGCGCCGGAGTGGGAGTCGCGCTCGACTTCGTCACCGGCTCGGTCGTGTGTGTGCTCGATCGATGGACCGGCGCCCCCGGCGTGCACGCGGTCAGCGCGAGCACGAGGAGGGCGCTGAGTGCGCCCAGACCCGTGGTCCGTGCCCTCGGTCGGCCGGTCTTCGTCAGCGGCGTCAGCCTCACGTGATCCCCCTCGAACGTCGGCGCGCCTTCCCCGGGCGCCCCGCCAGCCTACGGCTCGATCGCGTCTGAGTCCTACGCCCCGGAGTGCTGCTGCAGGAACCGGTACACGTCCGAGTCGTCGACTCCGGGGAACGAGCCCGACGGCAGGGGCGACAGGATGTGCGCGTGCAGGCGGGCGCTGGGCCACGCCTTGCCCGACCAGCGGCCGGACAGCTCCGACGGCGCCCGCTTGCAGCAGGACTCGTCGGGACAGCGGGATTCGGCCCGCACGGTCGTCTCGCGGCCGCGGAACCACTTGGCCTGGTCGAAGGGCGCGCCGACGCTGATCGAGTAGCCGCCCTCGGCGGTCGAGCCGACCTGCGTGGCACACCAGTAGGTCCCGACCGGGGTGTCGGTGTACTGATATAGCTCGGTGGTCCGGTTGGTGTGCGTGAACGCCCCGCGCGCGCCCCACTTGCGGCAGACGACCTGACCCTCGATGGAGCCGGTCACGTCGGTCGGCAGGGGCAGTCCGTCGTTCTCGTAGCCCTTGTAGAGGGCGCCGTCGTCGCCGACCCGCAGGAAGTGCAGGGTCATGTCGAGGTGGGCCGTGGCGAGGTTCGTCAGGCGCAGGGCCGCGGCCTCGTGGGTGACGCCGAACGCGTCGCGGAAGTCCTCGACGGCCAGATCCTTCTCCTTCTTTGCCTCCGCGAGGAACGCGACAGCGGCATCCCGGGGCATGAGGCAGCAGGCGGCGAAGTAGTTGATCTCGAGCCGCTGCAGCAGGAAGTCCGCGTAGCTGTCGGGCCGCTCGTGACCGAGGAGGCGGTGCGCCATCGCTTGCAGCGCCATCGACCGCAGGCCGTGACCGCCCGGGATGGAGGCCGGCGGCAGGTAGATGCGGCCGTTCTCCAGATCGGTGATGGAGCGGGTGGAGCGGGGGAGGTCGCTGGCGTAGATCAACTCGAAGCCCAGCTGCTCAGCCATCACGCTCACCTCGCGGTGCGTGAGGGCGCCGCGGGTGTGCCCGGAGGCGCGCACGCGCTCCTCGGCGAGCTCCTCGATGGCGGGGATGTAGTTGTTCTGGGCGCGCATCCGCTCTCGCAGCTCGGTGTTGGCCCGGCGCGCCTCCTCCGGGGTGGCGATCGCCTCGGACGCGCGGCGCGAAAGCTCGCGGTGCAGGCCGACCAGAGCCTCCAGCGTCTCGGTCGGCGTGCCCTTCGTCGGCTTCACCGCGGGCAGCCCGAGCGAGCCGTAGAGGGTACCGCGCTGCGCGCGGGCGAGCTCGATCTCGAGGGCGGCGCGCTCGTCCGGCGGCTCGGCCGACAGCAGATCGGCGAGCTGGACGCCCAGCGCGTTCGCGAGCGTGACGAGCAACGTGACACGCGGCTCGCGCTTGCCGTTCTCGATGAGGGAGAGCTGGCTCGGAGCGACGCCGACCTCCACTCCCAGCTCATCGAGTGTGAGCCCGCGGTTCGTGCGGAAGTGGCGGATGCGGTGGCCGAGCGTGGCGATGTCGGCGCCCGATTCGGCGGTGAACGGCTCCATGCGTTCACGATAGCGAAAGAATCGCGATTCTTTCCACCTTTTAGGCTCGTCCGAACCGCAGAAGGTCGCTGAAGCTGGATCTACAGCACTTCTTTCCGACCGAGAGGACGACGGGAATGACCATCGCCGAGCTTCCGCTGACCGAGACCGGCCGCACCGACGCGGACCGCGACGACCTCCGCGAGGACGCCACGTATGCCGCCGCCGGCCTCACCGCCCTGCACGCCTGGGTGGCCGACATCGCGGCGCTCACGCAGCCCGACGACATCGTGTGGTGCGACGGCTCGCTGGGCGAGGCCGACCGCCTCACCAAGCAGCTCGTCGCCGAGGGCAAGCTGATCCGGCTCAACCCGGAATGGCGCCCGAACAGCTTCCTCGCGCGCACCGACCCCGGTGACGTCGCCCGGGTCGAGGACCGCACGTTCATCTGCTCCGTCGACGAGGCCGATGCTGGGCCGACGAACAACTGGCGCGAGCCCGCGGGGATGCGCGCGGAGCTGCGCGAGGTCTTCGCCGGCAGCATGCGCGGCCGCACGATGTACGTCGTCCCGTTCTCGATGGGTCCGGTCGGCGGCCCGATCTCGCAGGTCGGCATCCAGCTCACCGACTCGGCCTACGTCGCGGTGAGCATGGGGATGATGACCCGCGTCACGAACACCGTCCTCGACCTCATCGCGGCCGGCCAGCCGTGGGTGCCGACCGTGCACAGCGTCGGCGCACCGCTCGTCGACGAGACCGGCCACCGCCACGACGACGTCGCCTGGCCCTGCAACGAGACCAAGTACATCGTGCAGTTCCCCGAGACGCGCGAGGTCTGGTCGTACGGTTCCGGTTACGGCGGCAACGCCATCCTGGCTAAGAAGTGCTTCGCGCTGCGGATCGCCTCGGTCATGGCGCGCGACGAGGGCTGGCTCGCCGAGCACATGCTCATCGTCAAGGTCACCTCTCCCGAGGGGCGCGCGTTCCACTTCGCCGCGGCCTTCCCGTCCGCGTGCGGCAAGACGAACCTCGCCATGCTCAAGCCGAGCATCCCGGGCTGGACGGTCGAGACCGTCGGCGACGACATCGCCTGGCTGCGTCAGGGTCCCGACGGCCGCCTCCGCGCCATCAACCCCGAAGCGGGCTTCTTCGGCGTCGCGCCCGGCACCGGCGAGCTCACCAACGCGACAGCGGTCGAGACGCTGTGGGGCAACACGATCTTCACGAACGTGGCGCTCCGCGACGACGGCGACGTGTGGTGGGAGGGCCTGACCGAGGAGCCGCCCGCGCACCTGATCGACTGGGAGGGCAACGAGTGGACGCCCGAGTCCGGACGCCCCGCGGCGCACCCGAACTCGCGCTTCACGGTCTCCGCCGCCCAGTGCCCTGCGATCGCGGACGACTGGGACGCCTTCGACGGCGTGCCGATCGACGCCATCCTCTTCGGCGGCCGCCGCGCGACCAACGTGCCGCTGGTGGCGCAGGCCCGCGACTGGACGCACGGTGTCTTCATCGGCGCGACGATCTCGTCCGAGCAGACCGCCGCCGCGGAGGGCACGGTCGGCGAGCTGCGCCGCGACCCGTTCGCGATGCTCCCGTTCTGCGGCTACAACATGGCCGACTACTGGGGTCACTGGCTCGAGATCGGTGAGAAGCTCGGCGCCGACGCGCCGGCCGTGTTCCAGGTCAACTGGTTCCGCAAGGGCGACGACGGCGGCTTCCTCTGGCCCGGGTTCAGCGAGAACGCCCGCGTGATCGAGTGGATCGCGCGCCGTGTCGAGGGCAGCGCCGGGGCCGTGGAGGCGCCCATCGGCCGCCTCCCGCTCATCGACGAGCTCGACCTCGACGGACTCGACCTGCCGGCGAAGGATGTCGAGGCTCTGTTCGAGGTCGACCGCGACAGCTGGCTGGCCGAGTGCGACCTGACCGAGGAGTTCTTCGACCGCTTCGGCAGCCGCGTCCCGGCCGCGCTGCACGCTGAGCTCGCCTCCCTGCGCTACCACCTGCGCGCCTAGCCCCCGCGGCGCCCGCGCCCCCGCAAGCCGCCGAGCACAGGAAAAGGGTCCGTTTCCATCGTCGAAACGGACCCCTTTCCTGTGCTCGGCGGCTGCGGGCCGCGGCGTGAGTCAGGTCAGACCAGGAGCTGGTGCTTGGCGAGGTCGCGGTAGAGCGGCGTGCTGGCGACCAGCTCGGAGTGCGTGCCGACGCCGACGACCCGGCCGTGGTCGAGCACCACGATCTGGTCGGAGTCGACGACCGTGGAGAGCCGGTGCGCGATCACGAGCAGCGTGCGGTCCTCCGCGACGGCGTCGATGGCCTCCCGCATGAGCTGCTCGTTGCGGCCGTCGAGGCTGGAGGTCGACTCGTCGAGCAGCAGCACGGGCGGAGCAGCGAGCAGGGCCCGGGCGATCGCCAGACGCTGGCGCTCGCCACCCGAGAGCATGATGCCGTCCTCGCCGACCGGGGCGGCCAGCCCGAGCTCGCTGCGCTCGAGCACCTCAGTGAGGTTGACCGCGTGCAGGACGTCGATGCAGGCCTGATCGGTCGCGTACGGCGCCGACAGCGTGAGGTTGTCGCGCAGGGAGCCGGCGAGCACCGGGGCGTCCTGCTCCACGTAGCCGATCTGCTCGCGCAGCGGCGTGCGCTCCAGGCTCCGCACGTCGAGACCGCCGAAGCGCACCTCGCCCGCGTCGACGTCGTAGAAGCGCTCGATCAGCGCCAGGATGGTCGACTTGCCCGCACCGGACGGGCCGACGAGCGCGGTGCGCTTGCCGCGCGGCACGGTGAAGCTCACGCCGTGCAGTACTCCGCCGTGCGGGGCGGCGGACTCGCCATCGGCCCCGGCGCCCGCGGCGACCTCCGCCTCGGCGACGACGTCCACGCCGCCGAACGCCTCCACGGCGACACGCTCGACCGACTTCGGTGCGGAGGCGGGCGACGATCCGGCGTCACCCGTCGCCGGTTCGTCGTGCTCGGGATACGCGAAGTGCACGTCGGCGAACTCGATGGCCGGGGCCTCCGGAGCGAGTCCTTCGTTCGCGGCGCCGACGGTCCAGGCCAGCGGCGCGATCTCGCGGTCGCGCTGGTCCTCGGTCGGCAGGTCGAGGATCTCCTGGATGCGACCCAGCGCGCCGAGGGCGGAGTTGACGGCGGCGATGGCGCCGAACGCCTGGCCGAGCGGCAGGATCATCATGAAGAGGAAGAGGATGAACGCCACCAGGTTCGCGACCGTGATCGCACCGCTGGCGACGCGGAACCCGCCGACGCCGAGTACGACCAGGAACGACACCTGCATGGCGATGCCCGCGACGGGCACGACCAGCGCCGAGATCTTCGCGACCTGGATGCCCATCCTGTAGGCGCCGGTGGCGTTCTCGTCGACGGCGGCGATCTCCCGGTCGGTCGCGTTGGCCGCGCGGATGGTCCGCACCGAGCTGATGGCGCGCTCGACCGCGGCCGCCAGGTCCCCGACCTTGTTCTGCGCCTTCTGGCTGGCGACGCGGATGCGGCCGGAGAGCAGGGTGACGACCAGGATCGACACCGCGACGACGAGCACCGTGAGCCCGAGGAGCACCGGATCGATGATCAGCATCGCGATGAGCGCGCCGACGAACGTGAGCGCCCCGCCGATCGCCTCCACCAGTCCCTGCGTCAGGACGGCGCGCAGCAACGTGGTGTCGGAGCCGACGCGGGAGACGAGGTCGCCGGTGCGGCGGGTGTCGAACTCGCTGATCGGCAGGCGCAGCATCCGCCCGACGAGCTTGCGCCGGGAGGAGAGCACGACGCCCTCGCCGGTGCGCTGGAGGAGGTAGTGCTGGTAGCCGGAGATCAGGCCCGAGACCACCACGAGCGCGACCAGGCCCCACACGATGCCGCCGAGGGCCTCGCCCTTGCCGACGATGGCGATCACCTGGCTGACGAGCAGCGGCTGGGCCAGGCTGGCCGCCGCGCCGAGCACGCTCAGCACGACGACGAAGGCGAGCACCTTCTTGTGCTCGAGCAGGTAGGGGAGGAGCTGGCTGAAACGGGCGCGGGGGCCGGCGTCGTCGGGGCGCCGGGAGAAGGGGGAGCGGCGTCGGGGGGACGCGGTGGGCTGCTCGGTGGTCATGGTCTTCCGTTCGGGGTGCTTCGGTTGCGACGAGGGGAGGGCAGACGGGTGGCGGTCTACATCCGACCGTACTTCTTGTGGACTGCCTGTTTGCTGACACCGAGGGCCAGGGCGATGAGCTGCCAGGTGGCGTTGGCGTTGCGCGCGCGGCGCACGGCGACCGCCTCGATCTGGTCGAGTTCGCGGTGCATCCGGGAGATGGCGCGCAGGGCGACGATCGGGTCGTCGGACCCGGCGTCGCCGGCGAGGGTGCGGAGGGTGCTACTGTCCATGCGGTCAACCATAGTTGACGCCCGAGATGTCGTCAACCTGCATTGACGCATCGGGGCGCCGAGATGTCGGCACCCGGGGCTACAGTGCTGAACTATGCCGACGCCCGTCATCACCGCCACCGACCTCGTCAAGACGTACAAGGACTTCCCCGCGGTCGACGGCATCAGCTTCCAGGTTGAGGCGGGGGAGTCGTTCGGGCTGCTCGGCCCCAACGGTGCGGGCAAGTCGACGACGATGCGGATGGTGGGCGCGGTCTCGACCCGGACGGGCGGCGACCTCAGCATCCTGGGTCTCGACCCCGACCGCTACGGCCCCGAGATCCGCTCGCAGCTCGGCGTCGTGCCGCAGGCGGACAACCTCGACGCGGAGCTGCGCGTGCGCGACAACCTCATCGTCTACGGCCGCTACTTCGGTCTGCCCTCCGCCCGCGTGCGCCGCCGCGCCGACGAGCTCCTCGAGTTCGCCCAGCTGGAGGACAAGGCGAAGGCGAAGGTCGACGATCTGTCCGGCGGCATGAAGCGGAGGCTGACGATCGCGCGGGCGCTCATCAACGACCCGCGCATCCTGCTGCTCGACGAGCCGACGACCGGCCTCGACCCGCAGGCGCGGCACATCCTCTGGGACCGCCTCTTCCGGCTGAAGGAGCAGGGCACGACCCTCGTGCTCACGACGCACTACATGGACGAGGCCGAGCAGCTCTGCGACCGGCTGGTCGTCGTGGACAAGGGCCGCATCATGGCCGAGGGCTCGCCGGCCTCCCTGATCCGCGAGTACTCGACCCGCGAGGTGCTGGAGGTGCGGTTCGGCTCGGAGCGCAACGCCGAGGTCGCCGGGCAGCTCGACGGCGTGGGCGAGCGGGTGGAGGTGCTGCCCGACCGCATCCTCGTCTACAGCGACGACGGCGAGGCCGAGCTGGCGCGGATCACCGAGCGCGGCCTCCACCCCCTCACCAGCCTCGTCCGCCGGTCGAGCCTCGAGGACGTGTTCCTGCGGCTCACCGGCCGGAGCCTGATCGAATGAGCGCCGAGACCGGCCTCGACACGTCCGGGGACGCGCGGGCGGCGCTCGCCGCGGCCGTGCGTCCGCGGCGGTTCGGCGCCTGGTACGTGGCCGAGCACCGCTTCCGGGTCATGCGGTCGTACCTGCAGACGCTGCTCGTCACCGGCTTCGGCAATCCGCTCCTGTACCTCTTCGCGATGGGCGTCGGCCTCGGGAGCCTGATCAGCGCCAACACCGGCCCGGACGCCATCGACGGCGTCAGCTACCTCGCGTTCGTCGCGCCCGCGCTGCTCTGCACTGCGGCAGTCACCGTCGCGAGCGAGGAGTTCACCTACCCGGTGATGCTGGGCTTCAAGTGGAATCCCACCTTCTTCGGAATGAACGCCGCGCCCATCGCCCCCGGCCAGATCATCGACGGCATCGTCATCTCGGTGATCGCGCGCCTGCTCGGCACGAGCATCGTCTACTACGCGTTCATGCTGCTCTTCGGCGCCGTCCCGGGCCCGTGGGGCTGGGTGACGGTCTTCGTGGCGACGCTCGCCGGCCTCGCCTTCGGCGCCCCGGTCATGGCCTACGTCGCGACCCTCGAGCAGGACACCGGGCAGATCGCGATGCTGATGCGCTTCGTGCTGCTGCCGATGACCCTCTTCTCCGGCACCTTCTTCCCGCTGACCAACATGCCCGAGTACCTCCAGTGGATCGGCTGGATCTCGCCGCTCTGGCACGCGACCGAGCTCTCCCGCGTCTTCGCCTACGGGTCGCCCGAGCCGCTCTGGCTCACGATCGTGCACGTCGTCTACCTGGCCGCCCTCGCCGTCGTGTTCTGGCTGTGGGCGCGCCGCATCACCGGGCGGAGGCTGAACAAGTGACCGCGACCGACGACCGGATGACAGCAAGCGTCTCCCGTTCGCGTCCGTTGCGCGCGCTGTACGCGGGCAACGCGACCGCGGTGATGCAGCGCGGCTGGCGCGCGACCCGCAGCACCAACTGGCTCGTCATCGTGTCCGGCTTCTTCGAGCCGATCTTCTACCTCCTCTCGCTCGGCATCGGCCTCGGCAAGCTCGTCGGCGACGTGCACACCTCGACGGGCCAGCCGGTCTCGTATGCCGCCTTCATCGCCCCGGCCCTCCTGGCGACCGCCGCCATGAACGGCGCCGTGTACGACTCCACCTGGAACGTCTTCTTCAAGATGCATTTCGCCAAGCTGTACGAGGGGATGCTCTCCACCTCCCTCGGGCCGCTCGACGTCGCGCTCGGCGAGATCCTGCTCGCCCTCGCCCGTGGCGCGCTCTACGCGCTCGGCTTCATGCTCGTCATGCAGGTGCTCGGCCTCAACCTGTCGTGGTGGGCGCTGCTCGCGCTGCCGGCCGTCCTCCTCATCGCCTTCGGCTTCGCCAGCTTCGGGATGGGCGTCACCAGCTACATGAAGACTTTCCAGCAGATGGACTGGATCAACTTCGTCCTGCTGCCGATGTTCCTGCTGTCGGCGACCTTCTACCCGATCACCGTCTACCCGGAGGCGATCCAGTGGGTCATCCGCTGCCTCCCGCTCTGGCACGGCGTCGAACTCGTCCGCGGCCTCACGACCGGCGCCGTCGACGTCGGGATGCTGTGGCACGTCCTCTACTTCGCCGTGATGGTCGTCCTCGGCCTCATCCTGACCACGCGCCGCCTCCGCGCGCTCTTCCTCGACTGAGGAGCACGCGGCCTCTGCCGGTCCTCCGTCAGAAGGCGCTGCTGATCGCGCGCAGGTCCGTCGCGCTCTGCTGGTCGGCTCCGAGCAGATCGTCCGCGGTCGCGACGATGGCGTCGGATGTTCCTTTCATCAGCGACGCGACCGTCGGCAGCGTATCCGCGAGTGCGCTCGTCGCATCGTTGAACGCGGCGTCGAACTCCTCGGTGCCGTCGACCCCGGCGGCGATTCCGCCCGGGAACCGCGTCGCCATCTCCCGCACGGCGGGGAGGGCGTCCGCGATGCCGCCCGCCGCCTCCGCCGCCGTCCGACGAACGGCTGTGATCCGCATCATGCCTGCACCTCAGAACGTGTCCAGCGCCGACATGCCCTCGGGCAGGAGGAAGCAGGGGGACCCGGCGTAGATACTCACGCCGGTCTGGCCTTTCGGGCCGGGCGCGACGAGATAGTTCGCACCGTCCTCGCCCGTGAGTGAGACGCGACGGAGACCGTTCGGGTTCTTGTCGATCGTCACCGCGAGCGAGGAGTTCGCATACGCCGATGCGACGGCCGTGACGAGTTCGTCGGTGTCTTGCGTGCCGTTCAACGTCAGGCCGGTGAACCCCGACCACGAGTACAGGCCGTCCGCCGCGCAACGACGCAGGTGAGCGGTCTGCTCGGTGCGACGCTCAGCGATCCACGCGGCGGGGACGAGTGCCACGAGCTCGTCCTGCATACGCAGCGACTCGGACTTCGCCTGCTCGGGAGTGAGACTCCCAGCGGAACTCTGCATGGTGTTCAGGCCTTTCGAGGGGTGAGATGGTGCACACGCGCTGAGCGTCGAGAGCACGAGGAGGGCTGCCGCTAGGGGAATGACAAGACGTCGCGTCAGGGGCCGGCGATCAGCTGTGATCCGCTTCATGCCCGCTCAGAACGTGTCCAGCGGCGACATGCCGTCGGGGAGGAGGAAGCACGGGGACCAGGCATCCATCGTGATGTCGGTGTGGTCCTTCGCTTCCGGTGTGATGAGGTATCCGGCGCCGTCGCCGCTCGAGAGGTCGACGCGCTTGTCGCCCCACTTGTCCGTCTTTATGACAACGACGAACCGACCGTCGGTTTCGAATTCCTTGCCGATCGCTTCGATAACAGTGTCCGTATCGATCGGCTGGTTGAAAGTGAGCTTCGTGAATCCGGCCCAGAGGTAGACGCCGTCCGCGTCGCATCGCCGCAGGTGCGCAGTCTGCTCGGTCTGGCGAGTGGCGATCGACTCCGCGGGAAAGAATCCGACCAGTCGATCCTGCATCGCGAGTGATTCGGCCTTTGCCTTCTCGAGGGTCATCGACGGGTCGACGGTCGACATGCTGTGCGTTCCTTTGATCGGATTGGGCTGGGGAGCACATCCCGCCAGTGTTCCGACGAGAAGGACGGGGGCGATGAGGTGCAACATGCGACGGGAGATCAATGGAGCTGCCTCCTCACATCGGCTATGAGGTCGCGATTGGCCTGATCGTCGGTCACGATCAGATTGTGATTGTCGACCAAGTCCCATGCTGACGGGGCTTGGTAGTACCCATCCCACGAGAATCCGCTGTCGGACCGCCGAGGCACGTTGTTGTCGCCGACCACCGCAAGTTCCTGCCCGACCTGCAGGATGTCCGGATAGGAGTAGTCGACGTAGCTTGTCGTCGGGTCGGGAGACCAGGTGGGAGGCATCCACGCGCCAGACAGGGAGACCACCTGGTCATAGTGTGCGCCGGCGACTTCAGACGCGGTGACGTTCGCGAGGCCCCAACTGTGACCGATCGCATCCTGTTGGGCGGCGGCGAAGGCAGGAGTCGCATCGAGGCCCGCTTGCAGCGAGGCCAGACGCCGTGCGGTCACGTCGGTCGAGGACATGGCGTTCGCTTCCATAATGCGACTGAAGTCCGGGCCGCCGAGAGTGCTGTCGTTCTCTCCAGGGAAGACGCCGTCTTTGTTGACGAAGACCATGGCGCCCGGATGGCCCTGGATGAGAGCGTTCGCCATCTCCTGCACCCCGCCCTTCCAGAAGTCCGGCATCCCCGTGAACGTCCCGGGGTTGTAGTAGATCACGTTGGTGGGAGTCTGTGAGAGGTCGCCGACCACCTCCACCACGCGGGACGCGTCGCGGTCGTAGAGATACAACTGCACGGAGCCGTCGACCGCGCGCTTCAGGTAGCCGTTCTCGGTCTCCAGCAGGGCGATCTTGTTCGCGTTCTCCGGGTTTCCGGGAAGCGCGCGCAGCCGAGCGAGTTCCGCTTCGTTGGCCGCCAGGTCGGTCGCGGCATTCGTCCGGTTGGCCGCGACGCGCACCACCGGCGGCAGTCCGTCGAGCCGGCCGAGGAACGGGGAGAGGTGCGTCAGGAGCGTCGCGCGCTGGGCGTCGCTCAGCGTGGTCCACCACCCCCAGACCTTCTCCGGATTTTTCGACAGCATCGCAGCGAGCTGGATCTGCTGCGCCGTCGACAGCGCTGCCAGCTGAGCGGGCGTGAGCTGGCTGAGCGCGCGCAGGCCCCCGGGTGCGTTCGCCTGGCCCGGTTGGGTCGTGCCCGGGAACGAACCCGACGACAGGTCCGCGACCAGCGGTTTCATCTCCGCCGCCAGGGCGCGCAGCTCCTTCACGACCGCCGTGTACGCGCGCTTGGCATCCTGCTCGTTGGACTGCGCGAGCGCGGCCTTCGCCGCAGCCGCAGCTTCGGCGCGCATCGGCGGCGCCGTCCGTGCGCCGATCTCGTTCGAGACACGGCGTGCGTGGTCGAGTTGGTCGTTCGCCCGGGTGATCAGGGCAGGGACCTTCGACGCCCCGTCGGCGATCGTGATGAGTGCCCTCCGGCGACTCTCGAGCAGCGTCTCCGCCGCACGACCCGCCTCTCCGCTGAACCCGACATCCCGAACGAGCGCGTTGTGCGGCGTGAGCGACATCCCCCAGCGCCTCGCCGGCCTTCGTGAACGCGGCCGCCATCCCGTATCGCGGAGCGCCCGCGAGCGCCGCGAGCTTCGCAACGTATTCCCCCATACGCCCCGACGATACCGACGACCACGACGCTCTCACCACCGTGTCCGCACCCTATTCCGGCCGAGTTCCACGCTGATGGATCGCCCACGGGTGTTCTTGTGCGCCGAGATTGGCGACGCGAGCGCGATCCGTGATACTTGTGGGTGGGGTCTCGGGGCATGCCGCCGGCGCTGACGCTGCGGGCCCCGAAAGGCAGTGACCGCACGGATGCGCGGTGCGCGCGACGGTTGCAGGATGGGGTGCGATGAAGTCGAGGGGAGCCCTCCGGGGCATGTTCGCGGGCGCGCTCGCCCTGGCTTTGGCGACTGTTCCCGCAGTCTCCGCGACGGCCGACACGACCGACGGCAACTGGTGGTACGACTACTACAACGTCGGCCAGGCGCACGCTGATGGCTGGACCGGCAAGGGCGTGAAGATCACGGTGATCGACGAGCAGATCAACCCGGACCTGCCGGTATTCTCGGGAACGAGCCTGAAGGTCGATCCGACCGCTTACTGCGGTGGTTCGCCGACGAGTGCAAAGGCAGACGAGGGATCGGTGCACGGCACGACGATCACCGCCCTTTTGATCGGCAACGGGACAGGGGGCGGCGCTGTGCGCGGCATCGCTCCTGACGCGTCCGTGACCTTCGAAGGGTATGGATCGAGCACGTGCGGCGCCAGCGCGAAGAACGCGAGCAGCATCGGGCGCGCGCTTCAAGCGGCGATCGACTCAGGAAGTGACATCATCACCACGTCTGTGGGATTCGACCTCATGTCGGAGCCGGACATGGCGATCCTCGCCGACGCCGCTTCCAAGGGCATCATCGTCCTCGCCTCCGTTCCGAACAGGAACGACGAGATCACCGGCCTGCCATCGCGGGCGAACGGAGTCGTCGCGGTCAACGCCGTCGACCAGGACGGGAAGATCCAGGCTTACGACGGAGTCGTGACGATCAACCCGGAGGTGACCGTCGTTGCCGCGGGTGTCGGGATCGCGACCGTCGGCGATGAGCAGTCGGCCAGCTGGGACGACTCGTATCGTGCCCAGGGCTCCTCAGAGGCGACACCACTCGTCGCCGGGATGCTGGCCGCGGCGAAGCAGAAGTATCCGCAGGCGACGGGCAACCAGCTGATCCAGTCGCTGATCCACAACACGACGCCGGACGATCACGGGCTCATTCGCGATACGACCACTGGCTACGGCTACGGCCCCGCCTCGCTCACTCATCTGCTCGCGGTGGATCCGACGACGTACCCGGACACGAACCCGCTCGTCGACAAGTCCTACGGCAAGCCGACGCCCGAGCAGATCGCCGGGGCGTCGACCTCGAGCCCCGAACCATCGAACGCCTCGGGATCGGGAGCATCAGGTGGGGGCGGCTCTGACGCCGCGCCGGTCGGACTCTTCATCGGAATCGGAATAGCGGTCGTGGTGGTCCTCGCTATCGTCGCCGTTCTGATCGTCGTACTATCGCGCCGGAGAGCTCCGCGCGGGAATGGGGGAAACGCATGAACATGGGGCCGTGGGAGACCCGACTGGCTAAGCTGGCGTCCGCAAAAGCGGACGTGAGCCTCCCGAACGCAGACCAGCTCGTAACTCAGCTGGAAGCCCTCAACCGCATAACGACCACGGCGAAGGATGATGTCGGGTTGAACGGGACGGCGGGCGAAGCCGCCACCGCCGCGCTGGGGTCGGTTGCTTCGAGGGCGGATGCTCTGTCCCAGAGCGTGGCATCCATTCAGACGCAAGTCGACTCCGCCAACGCAACCCGGCGCAACCTCGCCAACAACGAGCTGGACCGACTCGACAAAGATGCTCCGGCTGGGCTGAACAGCACGCAGGCGAATATCCTGCAGTCCGCGGTAACGGGTGCCACCTTCTTTCTCGGCCCGCTGTCGATCGTCGCGGGCCCGGGTGCTGTCGCTGCCGTCAACAACTTCATGGCAGCCAACCGCGAGTCGACCGCCCGAGCGGCGGTGCAGAAGGTGAGCGATGCGATGGACGCGTACGAGTTGTCCACCGGGTCCCAGACCGCTACCGGCGCCCGCCTCCCCGAATCAGCCCCATCCGGTCCTAGCTCCTCGACGCCTGGCGGCACGGGCGGCGGCACTCCCGGGGGCGGCAGGCTCCCCGCCGGCGGCTCGTTCGGCGGATACCCTGGCGCACACGTCGAGCCGCTCTCGCAGGTCGACACGGGCGGCGTCATCAGCCTCCCGCACACCGGCGGCACGATCGGCGGCGGCCACACCGGCACGGGCGTGACGCCCGGTACCGGCATCGACGGTTCCATCACGCCGGACGGCCCGATCTCGGGCGGTTCGACGACGCCCGGGTGGGGTTCGGGCGGCAGCAACGGCGGGCTCGGCGGCGGCAACGGCGGCGGCTTCGGCTCGACCCCGGGTCTGGCCGCAGGTGCGGGCGGGGCGCTCGCCCTCGGCGGTGCGAAGCTCGTCGCCGCGCGCGGTGGATCGATGCTCGGCTCTGGCCTCAACGCCAAGGTGGGCTCGCTCGGCGCCGGTGGTGCCGGCGGCAAGCTCGGCGGTCTGAGCGGCGCGGCGGAGACCGCTGCGGCGCGCTCCGGCTCGCTCGCGGGCGCAGGTCGCGCGGGGACCGGCGGACTGCTCGGATCCGGTTCGGGTTCGGGTGCCGCGGGAGCAGCAGGCGAAGGCGCTGCCGCGCGCGGCGGTGCCGGCGCGGGCATGATGGGCGGAGCCGGCGGCGCGGGCCGATCGGACGAGAAGCGGCAGGGCCGCGGACTCGGCGGTCCCATCGCACCCAAGATCGACGAGGACCAGGAGCGCGGACCCCGGTCGGCGTCGGCCGGTCCCGGCGGCCGCGGCTGAGCCGCGGACGTCGACTCACTAGGTGCTGAAGGATGCGGGCGTGAACACGATCTCGACTGAACCGTGCCGACGGGCGTGACCGAGCGGCGTCGCCTCGCGATCGTCGACGGTGCACGCGTGCACGAGATCGTCGTCCCCGCGGGCACGCTGCTCGAGACCGCTCTCGACGGGATCGGCCTCCGCCTGCAGGCCGGACAGCAGGTCCTCGTGGAGCGCACGGGACGCGAGGTCGCGATCGACCAACCCGCGTGGCGGCTCGACGACGGCGCCCTCCTGTCGGTCGTCGACCTCCGCGACCGCCCGCAGCCGAGCAAACGCAACGCCACCGCATCCGGTGCAGCACTCACCACCGAGACCGTCGCGTGGTGGATCCTCGGAGCCGTCGGCGTTCTCATCAGCGCGCTCGTGCTCGGGGGCACGGACGCCCTCCCGGCCGACCTCCGGATCGGCGGCGCGCTCGGGCTCGGACTCGCCGCGCTGATCGTCGGGATCACCTGGTCGGTGCGCACACGCGACGGTGCGGCAGACCCGGCAGCGACCGCGGCGTCGACCCCCGCCGCAGCCCTCGGACCGCTCGCCCTCGCCTTCGCGGCGGGAGCGGCGGCTATCCCGTCGTCCGCCCACAGCGTCCCCCTCGTCGTCCTCACCGGCCTCGCCGCCGCTGCGGTGCTCGCCGCCGTCATCGCCCTCGTGGCCTCCTCCGAGCAGGTGCGGGACTCCGCGGGTGCCGCCGCCGTCGTGCTCCTCATCCTCGGGGCGATCTGGGCCCTCGCCCTGCTGCTCGGGATGCCCGCGCAGGGCGCTGCGGCGATCACGCTCGGCGCCGCGCCGGTAGCGTTGCGCGCCCTCCCGACGATGCTCCTCGACGTGCCGCCCGGGATGTTCATCGACTACCAGCGCTACCAGTCGACCCGGTGGGCCGTGCGCGAGCGCGTGCCCGAGCCGGGGGAGCCCGTCACGCTGACGGGTGCGCGGCGCATCGCGGGCCAGTCGACGGCGCGGCTGCGGACGGCGACGGTCATGCTCGCCGGGATCGCGGCGATCTCCGCCCCCCTGGCATTGGTCCCACTTCAGTCGGCCGACCCGTTGCGGTTCTGGGGCCAGCTCGTCCTCGCAGCGACCGCCTCCCTCGCTCTCCTCCTCGGCGCCCGACGGTCGTCGGTGCGGCTGCTGCGCTGGGTGCCCCGCGCCGCCGCGATCGTGGTCGTGCTCTCCGTCGTCGTGGCGGCGATCCTGGCCTCCGGTGCCCTCGGCCTGAGCGTCGCCGCCGCCGGGCTGCTCGTGATCGGGATCGCGACCTCCGCCGTGCTCGTCGCCGTCGGCCGCGGAGCGAGCTCGCTGTTCTGGTCCCGCCTCGCCGACCGCGTCGAGGCGCTGTGCGTGGTCTTCGCGCTCCCGGCCGGCCTCGTCGCCGCCGGCGTCATCGACCTGATGAGAGGGGTGATGGCGTGATGAGCGCTGTCTCGTGCTGGAACTGCGGGCAGACGCTGCCCGACGGGACGGCCCGTTGCCCGTCCTGCGGCGTCCCGCAGGATCGCCGCCCCGCTGCGCCCGCCACGGGAGGCACGCCCGTCACCGGAGGCGCGCCTGCCGTCGGCGCGCTGCCCGGGGCGACTCGCGCCGTCGCTCGTGACGCCTCCCCGCTCGGCCCGGAGTTCGCCGGGAACCCGGCCGCCGTCGGCGCGCGCCTCGCGGCCTTCACGATCGACGTCGTCGCAGTCGCCGTCGTCGGCGTCGCCGTCGCGCTCCTGACGCGTTCCGCCGTCCTGACCGCCCTCGCCGTCGTCGAGCTGGCCGTCGGGCTGCTCGTCCTGCAGGCGCGCACCGGCCTCGGCCTCGGGAACGCCCTCCTGCGCCTGCGCGTCTCGCGCAGCGACGCGCCCTTCTCGCCGGGGCTCGGTCGCGCCTTCGTGCGCTCGTTCCTGACGGGCGCTGGCTCGCTCGTCCTGGGGGTCGGCGCGTGGGTCGTCGAAGCCTCGTCGGCGTGGGACCGCGGCGCGAGGCGCCGCTCCTGGGCCGACCGAGCCGCGGGGACCGTCGTGGTCGCCGTGCCGCGACGCGTCACGACGGAATCCGCAGCCCCGGCCGCGCCGTCGATCGTCGCGCCTCCGCTGCCGGGCGGCGTCTCCTTCGACCTCTCCGAGCAGGTGACGGTGCTGCCCGGAGCCGCACCCGCCATCGCTCCCGCGCCGTCGGCCGCCCCCGCGGCGCCCTCCGCACCGGTCCTCGCCCCGCCCCAGGTCATCCCGTCCCGCGACGTTCGCGGGGTCGTCGGCGACACCGGGCGATCCTCCGACACGGGAACCGGGACGGGAACGGGGACCGGCACCCCCGGCGCTCCCGGACCCGTTCCCGTCGAAGCAGCGGGAGGCGTCGTCGGCGGCGAGACCGGCGGCGAGCTCCTCCTGATCTTCGACACGGGACAGCGCGAGCAGCTTCCCGTCCCCGTCGCGGTCAACCTCGGTCGCGCTCCCGCAGGAAGCGAGCCCGGCGACCGGCTCGTCGTGGTCCGCGACCCCGAGCACACCGTGTCGAAGACGCACGCGCGCCTCGAGCATTCGTTCTCGGGCACGTGGATCACGGACGGTGGCTCGACCAACGGCACCGAGCTCCTCGACGAGACCGGGGCCTCCCGGCGCCTCGAGCCCGGCGTCCGGACCCTCGTCGAAGACGGCGTCCGCGTGCAGCTGGGCAACCGCGTCTTCACCATCAGCAGACTTCTCGGAGGTGCGTCATGAGCGCTGGTCCCCGGCTCGCACCCCCGCGCGTCCCCGGCGGCAAGATCGTCGTGCAGGCGCCGCCGGAGCTCGTTCCGAGCGAGAGCGGCGGCCTCATCACGTCGCTGCTGCCCATGCTCGGCAGCATCGGCGCGATCGTCATGGTCACGATCTCGAACGCCGGGCCGACCGGCTTCATCACCGGCGGCATGTTCCTGCTGTCCTCCCTCGGCTTCGTGGCCGTGAACGGCTGGCGGCAGCGATCGCAGCGCACGTCGCAGGTGCTCGGGAGTCGGCGGGAGTACCTGGCGTACCTCTCCGAGCTGCGCGACACCGTCCGCACGGCGGCCCGTCAGCAGCGCCGGTACGGCAACTGGGTGAACCCGGCGCCGTCGGCGCTCCCGTTCATCACCGAGGACCGCACGCGCGTGTGGGAGCGGATCTCCTCCGACGAGGACTTCCTGCTCGCCCGCATCGGCGTCTCGGACCAGCCGCTGTGCGTGACGCTCGAGGCCCCCGAGCTGCCGCCGCTCGCGCAGCTCGACCCGGTCGCGGCCTCCGCCGCCCACCGCTTCATGCTGACGCACGAGGTGCAGCCGCGCCTGCCGCTGGCCGTGCCGCTCACCGACTACTCGCGGGTGGAGATCACCGGCGGCGACGAGAACGCCGTCCGGTCCCTCGCCCGCTCGATCCTGCTCGGGATCGCCACGATGCAGTCGCCGGACGACGTGCGCATCGCGGTGCTCGCGGGCGACGGCCAGCTCTCGCAGTGGGAGTGGGCCAAGTGGCTCCCGCACGTGCAGTCCGTCCGCGTGGAGGACCGGCTCGGCCCGGCCCGCGCGATCTCTTCCTCGATCGAGGAGCTCGCCCGGATGCTGCCCGCCGAACTGCGCGAGCGCCCGCGGTTCTCGCCGGGGGCGAAGGCCGCTCCGCACGTCATCCTCGTCGTCGACGGCGCACGGGTGCCGGCGGGCGATCCGCTCGTGGGCGGCGACGGCGTCGCCGGGGTGACCGTCATCGAGCTGCCGACCCGCTGGGGCGCCCTGGAGGACGCGGACGTGCTCCGGCTCGCGCTTCCCGGTGATCCCTCAGCGCCCGCCGACCGGGCCGAGGCCATCGACCTCCAGTCCGACACGCGCGTGTTCACCCCGGACACCGTCTCGGTGGTCGAGGCGGAGGCCACCGCACGCCGGTTGCTGCCCCTCTACGCCGGGCCGGTCGCCGCCACCGACGGCGGCACCACCCGGGCGCAGCTGGAGCTCGTCGAGCTGCTCGGCCTCCCGGATGTGCGCGAGGTCGACCTCGACCGCGCCTGGGCGGGGCGCCTGGAGCGCGACCGCCTGCGCGTCCCGATCGGACAGGACACCGACGGCGCCACCCTGGTGCTCGACCTCAAGGAGGCCGCGCAGCAGGGCATGGGACCGCACGGCGTGCTCATCGGCGCCACCGGTTCCGGCAAGTCGGAGGTGCTCCGCACGCTGGTGCTCGCCCTCGCGCTGACGCACTCGCCCGAGCAGCTCAACTTCGTGCTCGTCGACTTCAAGGGCGGCGCGACCTTCGCCGGCATGGCGGGGATGCCCCACGTGTCCGCCATCATCACGAACCTCGGCAGCGAGCTCGCCCTCGTGGACCGCTTCCAGGACGCTCTGCAGGGCGAGGTGGTGCGGCGGCAGGAGCTGCTGCGCGCGGCAGGCAACTTCGCGAACGTGTCCGACTACGAGAAGGCGCGCCGCAACGGCCGCACCGACCTCGAGCCCCTCCCGGCGCTGCTGATCGTCGCCGACGAGTTCTCCGAACTGCTCGCGGCGAAGCCGGAGTTCGTCGAGAGCTTCGTGAGCATCGGCCGCGTCGGCCGCTCGCTGCAGATCCACCTCCTGCTCGCCTCGCAGCGGCTGGAGGAGGGCAAGCTCCGCGGCCTCGACACCTACCTCTCGTACCGCATCGGTCTGCGCACGTTCTCCGCGGCCGAGTCGCGCACGGTCCTCGGCGTCCCGGACGCGTACACGCTGCCGCAGGAGCCGGGCGTCGGCTACCTCAAGGCCGACACCGAGTCGATGACGCAGTTCCGCGCCGCCTATGTCTCCGGTCCGCCGAAGACCCGCCGTCGTGCGGGCGGCGGCGACGGCCCCGTGACGGCGACCGCCGCGGACGTCGCCCTGTTCACGGCGGCCGCGCAACCGCTCGAACTCCCCGAGTCCGCCGAGGCTCCGGTCGTGACGACGTCCGTCGAACCGGTGGAGGAGCGCAGCACGTTCCAGATCGCGGTCGAGCGGATGAGCGGCCGCGGTCCTGCGGCGCACCAGGTCTGGCTGCCGCCGCTGCGCGATCCCGAGCCCCTCGACCGGCTCATGCCCGACCTCGCGGTCGACCCGGCCCTCGGGCTCGTGTCGCCGTCGTGGCGCGCGGCGGGTTCGCTCACCGTCCCGCTGGGCGTCGTCGACGTGCCGCTCGAGCAGCGGCGCGAGCAGCTCGTCGTCTCCCTCGGCGGCGCGGGCGGTCACGTGGCGATCGTCGGCGGACCGCTCAGCGGCAAGTCCACGCTCGTCAGGACCCTGGTGGCGTCCCTCGCCCTCACCGGAACGCCGCTCGAGCTGCAGTTCTACGTGCTCGACTTCGGCGGCGGCAGCTTCGTCGGCATGCAGCGGCTGCCGCACGTCGCCGGCGTCGCGACCCGCACCGAGGAGGAGTCGGTGCGCCGCACGGTCGCCGAGGTGGAGTCGATCCTGGATGCCCGCGAGCTGTACTTCCGCCAGCACGGCATCGACTCGATCGACACCTACCGGCAGCGCCGCGCCGAGGGATTGGTCGACGACGGCTGGGGCGACGTGTTCCTCGTCGTGGACAGCTGGTCGACGCTGCGGACCGAGTACGAGGCGCTCGAACCGCGCATCCAGGCCATCGCGGCGCGCGGACTCAGCTTCGGCGTGCACCTCGTCGTCACGACGAACCGGTGGCTCGAGATCCGCTCCAGCCTGAAGGACCTGTTGCAGACCCGCGTGGAGCTGCGCCAGGGCGACGCGAGCGACTCCGAGATCGACCGGAAGGCCGCCGCCAACGTGCCGGCCGACGCCCCCGGCCGCGGTCTCGCGCCGAGCAAGCTGCACATGCTCGGCGCCCTGCCGCGCATCGACGGCTCGGGCGACGCGTCCCGGCTGGTCGACGGCGTCGACGACCTCGTCGACCGCGTCTCGAACGCCTGGCGCGGGCCGGCCGGCCCGAAGCTGCGGCTCCTGCCGGAGGACATCTCGCTCGACGAGGTGCGCGCCCAGGCGCCCGCGGGCGACCGCCGGCTGCTCCTCGGCGTCGACGAGGCCCAGCTCGCCCCCTTCGGCATCGACCTGGCCGCCGAGTCGCACCTCTACCTCTACGGCGACTCCGGGATGGGCAAGTCCTCGTTCCTGCGCGGCATCGTGCAGGAGATCGGCCGGCTCTACACCCCGGAGCAGGCCAAGATCTTCGCGATCGACTACCGGCGCGCACTGCTCGGCGAGATCCCGAGCGAGTACCTCGGTGCGTACATCACCTCCCACGACCAGGCGATGTCGGGCGTGGGCGAGCTCGCCCAGTTCTTCTCCGGCCGCCTCCCGGGCCAGGACGTGACGACCGAGCAGCTGCGGGACCGTTCGTGGTGGAAGGGCGCGGAGGGCTTCGTGATCGTCGACGACTACGACCTCGTCGCGACCAGCCAGGGCAACCCGGTGGCCGCTCTGCGCCCGCTGCTCGCCCAGGCGGCGGATGTCGGCCTCCACGTCATCATCACGCGCCGCACCGGCGGTGCGAGCCGCCAGGCGTACGACCCGATCATCCAGGGCTTCACCGACCTCGGCGTCACCGGCATCATTCTCGGCGGCAACCCCGAGGAGGGCGCCCTGATCGACCGGGTGAAGCCGATCCCGTCGGTGCCGGGACGCGCCCAGGTCGTGAGCCGCGAGCGCGGTCTGTTCTCTGCCCAGCTCGCCCTCCCTGCGACCCGAACGGGGCGATGATCCGGCGGATGGAATCGAATAGGCTGGTGAGGACGCCGGGGTTCCGGCGGCCCTGTGACCAGACCGGGGCCGCACGATCCGGTTCGTCGGGGGAGAGGACCGTGATGCCCGGTCGTAACGAGCGGAGGGCCGAGGCGTGAGCAGACGAGCCATCGCCTCCCCGCCCGTGCTGCCCGGGTACGCCGTCATCCGCCCGCTCGGATCCGGCGGCTTCGCCGACGTCTTCCTGTACGAGCAGGACCTCCCGCGCCGCGTGGTCGCGGTCAAGGTGCTCGCCGCGGAGGCCGTCAACGACGAGACCCTGCGTGCGTTCAACGCGGAGGCGGACATCCTCGCCCGGCTGAGCGCGCATCCCGCGATCGTCACCGTGCACCTCGCGAGCATCTCGTCGGACGGCCGTCCGTTCTTCGTGATGGAGTACTGCCCCGACACGATGAGCGCACGGCTCCGGCGCGACTCCCTCGCCTTGACGACGGTGCTCGAGACCGGTGTGCGGATCGCGGGCGCCGTCGAGACCGTGCATCGTGCGGGCCTGCTGCACCGTGACATCAAGCCCTCCAACATCCTGATCACGGCGCTCGGCTCGGCCGTGCTCGCCGACTTCGGCATCGCGGCGGCGGACGACGAGGACGGCGACGTCGCGATGTCGGTCCCGTGGTCGGCGCCGGAAGTCCTGCAGGAGACCACCAACGGCACGATCGCCAGCGAGGTCTGGAGCCTGGCGGCCACCGTCTACACCCTGCTCACCGGGCGCAGCCCCTTCGAGTCGGACCGCCGCCAGGCGAACACGCGCGACCTGATGACGGGCCGCATCCTGAAGGCCGTGTACACGCCGACCGGCCGCGACGACGTCCCGCCGCGCCTGGAGGAGGCGCTGCGGACCGCGCTGTCGAAGGATCCGTCGCGCCGGTTCGCGTCCGCGCAGGCGTTCGCCGAGGAGCTCCGCTGGGTGCAGTACGAGCTGGGCATCCCGCCGACCGCGATCGAGGTCGCCTCGCCCGAGTGGGCGCGCGCCGCGGGACTCATCGACCTCGACGACCGCGATCGCCGCGGCCCCGTCGTCTCCACCGTCAACCCCGACTCCCGCCGCGCGCAGCGCGAGGCCAAGCAGGCCGAGGCCGCGGCGGAGGCCAAGCGCGACCGCGACGGCCTCGTCGTGCGCGAGCGCCGCTGGGCGGGCAACCCGATCGTCCCCGCGCTCATCGGCGCCGGGGTGGCGGTCGTCGCCGTCGTCGGCGTGGGCGTCGCCCTGATCGCGGGTGGAGTGCTGTGAAGCAGCGGGCACCCCAGCGGCGCTTCGGCCGCGTCGCCGCCGTGACCGCGGTCGTCGCGGCCATCGCGCTCGTCGTGACCGGCGCCGTGATCGCGCAGGGGTACGACACCCAGAAGTCGGAGGCCGTCGAGAGCTCCGTGTGGGTGACCAAGGCGTCCGGCCAGTACGCGCGCGTCGACACCGACCTGAAGCAGCTCAGCACGGTGCGGGATGCGGAGGATCCGAGCGGCGTCGTGCAGCACGGCTCGCAGGGCATCGTCTTCACGCAGGGCTTCCGCCAGGCGTGGGACGTCGATCCGGCCGATCCGAAGGCCCTGGTGGAGGGGTCGTCGGCGGCGGCCGCATCCACGTCCTCGTCCGGATCGTCGGGCGGCTCGACCGGCGCCTCCACCCCGAGCGGCACCCGGCAGGTGCTCTCGAACGGCGACTGGGCCGCGTACCTCACCGACGCGGGCACGGTGTACGTGCAGCAGCTCTCGGCGCAGGGGTCGGCGGGCAAGCCCGTCCCGATCGACCCGCTGCAGCAGGAGCAGACCTCGAAGGGGGCCGAAGGCTACGTCGCGACGGCCGTCGCCGTGGGCGCCGACGGCACCGTCGCCCTCTACTCGGCGAAGGAGCGCGCGGTGCGCGTCTACGACGCCGCCCGCGGCACCTGGACGGGCGACGCCGCGAAGCTCGCCTCTCCGCCGCCGGCCTCGGCCAAGGTCGCGCTCGCCCTCGCGGGCGGCACCTGGGTGCTCGCCGCCCCCGCGCAGAGCAAGGCGTGGATCGCCGGCCGCGATGCCGCGGTCGACGTCCGCCTCGGCAGCGACGCGATCGCCGGGAGCACCTCCGACGACGGCACCGCCTACTTCGCCGACGGCTCCGGCCTCGTGTCGGTCCAGGTGCGCAGCGGCCAGTCCGGTCGCACGCTCGACGCGTCCGGCACGCCCGCCGCGCCGACCGAGGTGGCGGGCACGGTGTACGGCGCGTGGCTCTCCACGACGGCCGGTCGCCTCTGGTCGTCCCGCGACGGCGCGAAGGCGCTGGACGTGCCCCAGGGCACGCTCGAAGACGCCCGGTCGCTCGCCCCGCAGATCCTGAGCAACGGCCAGCGCGCCGTCCTCGACGAGACCGAGTCGGGAACCCTCTGGACGATCCCCGACGGCACGCTCATCCCGCCGTCGCAGTGGAACGCGGACGACGAGAAGAAGACGCAGGAGACCGAGACCACGACGCAGGTCGAGGAGGTCACGCAGGAGATGCCGCCGGTGGCGCAGCCGTCGAGCTTCGGCGTGCGCGCGGGCGCGACCGCCATCCTCCCCGTGCTCCTCAACGCGCACTCGCCGGTCAAGCGCGCCGTGCTGACGATCGTGCCCGACTCGCTCGGCGGTGGCCTGAGCGACCCGGGCTTCGGCGACCTCTCGCTGACGGCCGACGATCAGCAGCTCGCCGTCCACGTGCGCGCACAGAGCGGCACCGCGACGTTCAGCTACGTCGTGACCGACGGCCTCATGCAGTCGCAGCCGGCGACCGTGACCCTGCACGTCGTGGCGGACGCCGACAACGGCGCCCCGGCCTGGTGCGGCATCGAGAACTGCATGCAGACCTGGCCGACCGTGTCGCTGGCGCCGGGCGGCACCGTCTCCGTCCCCGTCCTCTCCGCGTGGGTGGACCCCGACGGCGACCCGATCGCCCTGGCCGACGCCCGCAAGACGGACGCCGCCGCACCGATCCGCGTCGTCGCGACCGCCGACGGGCACGTGGCCGTGCGCCACACCGACCCGAACGCCGGCGCCGGCACGTACGCGGTGACGGTGACGGTGGTGGATGCGCGCGGTGCGCAGACGACGAAGGAGCTCGTCGTCTCCGTCGCGGCCGATCCCGCCCTGACGACGGTGCCCGCCGCGGTGGTCACCGGTGTCGGCGAGCCGCGCACCGAGGCGATCGCCGACCACGTGGAGGGCGGCTCCGGCTCGTACCGGCTCACCGACGCCGTCATCACGACGGGCGACAAGGACAACGCGACGGTGACGCCGAACGGCGCGGCCGGCACCATCCAGCTCACGGCGAAGGCCGCCGGCGAGTACTTCGTCGGCTACACCGTGCAGGACGCCCAGACCAAGGCGGAGCAGACCGGCGTGCTCCGGTTCAGCGTGGTCGCGGGAGGCCGCGCCCTCACCATCCCCCCGCTCGTCGCGTTCGCCCGGGCGCAGGAGGACACGACCCTCGACGTGCTCCCGGCGGTCCAGAACACCTCCGGACGCGTCCTCGCCGTGCAGTCGGTGACGGCGGACGACGACCGGCTCTCGGCGAGCGTCGTCGACAACGCCCAGGTGCGCGTCAGCGGCACCACGGCGGACGGACGGCCCGGACGCATCGGCACCGCCACGGTCACGATCGGCGACGGCGCCGGGCAGACCGTGCAAGGCGAGATCACGGTCTTCCTCGTCGACCCCGCGACCGGCATCGGGCCGATCGCGCGTCCCGACGCCGTGACGGTGCGCGCGGGCACCCAGGTGGACATCCCGGTCACCGCCAACGACATCGCACCGCGGGGCGAGCGCCTCGTCCTCGCCTCCCAGATCGAAGGGTCGGGCGCCTCCGGCGAGCTCGTCTTCGCCGCGGGGGACACCGTGCGCTATCTCGCGCCCACGAAGGCCGGGGTCTACACCGTCCACTACTCGGACTATGTGGAGTCGGATCCCAGCCGCCTCGACTCGACGGAGATCACCGTCACGGTCGTGGCCGACGGAGCGAACCGCGCCCCGGAGCCGTCGACGCTCACTGCTCGCGTGCGCGCCGGCGGGACCGTCACCCTCGCCATCCCCTCCGCCGGACAGGACCCGGACGGCGACGCCACCGTGCTCTCCTCGCTCTCCCAGCCCAAGGCCGGCTCCGGCGCCGCGACCATCGGCGCCGACGGCCGATCGGTGGTCTACACCGCGCCGGGCGGCGGCGTGAGCGGCGGCCAGGTGTCGTTCGGCTACACGTTGCGCGACCGGGCCGGCGCCACCGGCGACGGCGTCATCCGCATCGCCGTGCTCGGCAGCGCCGATGCCGACGTCGCGCCGATCACCTACAGCGACGCCGTGCGCACGGTCAAGGGATCGAACACGCCGCTCACGGTCCAGCCCCTCCTGAACGACCGCGACCCCGCCGGAGGGACGCTGAGCCTCGTCTCCGTCGTCCCGAACGCCCCCGAGCTCCCCGGCTCGAGCGAGTACAACCGGCTGAAGGGCTTGATCGCGTCCGGCACCGACCTGAAGTCGGGAACGGTCCGACTGCTCCCGGGCAGCGTGGAGGGCGTGCAGTCGTACATCTACACGGTGAAGTCCTCGGCGACCTCCAGCACCGCGCAGGGTCTCATCGTGGTGACCGTGACGGCGGAGGCCGCGACCGACGTCCCGGTCGTGACCGACACCGTGGTCGGCACCCGCGACCGCGGGGAGCTCGCCACCGGCATCGACGTCGTCGCGGGCAAGACCGTGTGGAGCTCCGGCAGCATCTCCGACCTCACGCTGGCCGTGTGGGGTCCCGCGGCCTCGTCGTACACGGTGAAGGGCCACCGGATCAGCGGGCCGGTCCCGCGCGACGGCGCCCTCGTGCCGTTCTCGCTGACCGGCACCGACCAGACCGGGCGGAAGTCCGTCGGCTACGGCTTCCTGCGCATCCCGGCGTTCGACGACATGCGCCTGCAGCTCGCCGGCGGCCTCCCCGCCTACAAGGTCGGCGAGGAGCAGTCCGTGTCCATCCCGCTCAAGGAGGCCGTCGACCTCGCCTCCGGCGACGCCCTGCAGGTGCGCGACGACAGCACCTTCGCCGTGCAGCGCGCGAACGCCCGGTGCACACCCGCCGGCGGCTCGACCGCGTCGTACGCGGCGGGCCGGGAGGCGCCGTGGACCGACACCTGCACGGTGCAGGTGCGCCTCGCCGGGCAGAGCACCTGGACGGCGCTGCCGGTCCCGGTCGTCATCCAGCCCAAGAGCCCGCAGGCGCAGCTCAACTCCGTCAGCCGCACGGTCGCGCCCGGCGCTTCGCAGACCATCGACCTGTACGCCGACCTGACCAGCTGGGAGGGCGGCCGCGTCGGCGACCAGGGCGCCCTGGATTACTCCATCGTCTACTCGGGGACCAACTTCGCCGTCACCCAGTCCGGTCGCACGTTGACCGCGACGGCGCGGGCGGACGCGCATCCCGGAGCCCGCGAGACGGTGACCGTGAAGGTCACGTCGTTCGGCGGGCTCACCGCCAACGTGACGCTCGTCGTGGGGGCCGCACCGCCGGACGCGCCGCGCGCCGCGACCTTCACCCAGTCGTGCTCCGTGAGCAGCGGCCCCTCGTGCGCCGTCACCGTCATCGGCGTTGCGGGGGAGTACGACCCGTTCCAGGGCAAGCAGGGCTCGGGCCTCAAGCTCGTCGGCCTCGGCCAGACCAGCTGCGCGGTCGCCGCGATCTCCGCCACCGGCACCACCGCGATCACCGCCACCTGGCCCGGCGGACCGAAGCCGGCCGGCGGCAGCTGCATCGTCCCGTACACCGTCGCCGACGCGCAGGGCCGCACCGGCGGCGGCACCCTCACGCTCGACGTCCAGGGCTATCCGGCGCAGCCCAGCTCGGTGACGACGACCGGCTTCACGGGATCGAGCGTCACACTGCTCGTCACCCTCGGCGAGGCGGCCCTCGCGCACCCCGGGCTCCGCGGTGTGGCGATCTACGAGAACGGCCAGCAGGTGCCGTCGAGCTGCGCGGCCGGCGCGGCGGGCACGTACTCGTGCACCGTCGGCGGCCTCGTGAACGGGCAGCGCCACACCTTCACCGCCCGGGCGGTCAACGCGGTGGGCGAGTCGCTCGACACGACGCCCGTGCTCACCTGGGCGTACCAGCCTCCGGTCATCAGCGGCGGCAGCAGCAGCACCGTCTACGACCCGGCGCGCACGAACGCGACGCAGGGCGTCATCTCGCTGGCGATCCAGTCGAGCGACGACACCAGCGGGTTCCAGATCAGCATCGACGGCAACCCCGTCGCTCAGATCCCGCGCAGCGGAGCGACGACCACCTGGACGGGGACGGCCTCCCCGGGATCGCGGAACGTCTCGGTCACGCCGGTCAGCCAGTTCCAGCCGCCGCTCGGATCGGGCAACACCGGCTCGGTCTGGGCGCAGTCGGTGCAGGTCTCCGGGTCGCCGATCGTCACGTCCAACGGGTCCCTCGTCGCGTCGTCGAACACCGCGCTGCAGCTGAAGGACGTCGGGGTGGACGCGAACCACAGCGCCAAGGGCGTCAGCGTCCTCTACGCCGTGTGGCGGGAGGGGTCGCCGCAGCCGTCCTGCTCCATGGACGGCAACGGCATTCCGGTGATGCCGGGCGGTCAGGCGTCGAACAACTTCGGCGGGCTGCAGGAGTACACCAAGTACTTCGGGCAGGCGTGCGCCGCGAACGGGTTCGGCGCCGTCTCGACCGGCGTGCAGCAGGCGTACACCTTCACCGTCTCGCCCGGCGGCCAGGGCGTCACGTACACGGTCGGCGTCGACCCGTCGCGCACGATCACCTCCGGCGCCTTCACCAGCGGCTACGAGTTCCTGAACGTGACCGCCCCGAACGTGCCGCAGCGCAACCTCTTCGGTGTCTTCTACCGCATCAACGGCGATCTGACCTCGACCTTCTCGCTCTCCCGCGACGTCGACCCCGGTCACATCACGTACAGCTACTGCTTCCTGAGCAGCACCAGCGCGTGCGGAGCGGAGGCCGACGTGACGTCGACGACCATCCCGACGACCGTCACCGTGAACGTGCCGACCGACTGCACGGCTGCTCCGACGAAGGACGACATCGTGTTCTCGGGCGCGGTGAAGTCGGCCAATGCGTACACGATCACCATCACGAACGACACCGCGACGCTGACCGTGAGCTACAAGATCACTTTCACCGGCGCCTACGCGGCGCTCGGCGAACGGACCCTGACCCGGTGCGGCGTCGCTGCCCCGACGAACCCGAACCCCGACCCGGGGACCGGCGGCGGAGGCGGCTCCGGCGGCGGGGCCGGCGGATGAGCGACGCCATGACACCGAGACCGACACGACCGCGAACGACGACCGAGGAAGACGCATGACCATCACCCCCGAACAGACCGCCTGGTTCCAGTCGACCTTCGCCCAGCTCGTGGAGAACGTCGAGCAGGCGGTGCTCGGCAAGCGGCACATCGTCGAGCTCGTGTTCGCGACCCTCCTGAGCGAGGGCCACATCCTGCTCGAGGACGTCCCCGGCACGGGCAAGACGGCGCTCGCCCGCGCCCTCGGCCAGACCATCCGCGGCACGTCGACGCGAATCCAGTTCACCCCCGACCTCCTGCCGGGCGACGTCACCGGCATCACGGTCTACGACCAGAAGCGCGGCGAGTTCGAGTTCCACACGGGCCCGATTTTCGCCAACGTGGTGCTGGCCGACGAGATCAACCGTGCCAGCCCGAAGACCCAGTCGGCGCTGCTGGAGGTCATGGAGGAGGGCCGCGTCACGGTCGACGGCGTCACCCGCCCCGTCGGTGTGCCGTTCGTCGTGATCGCGACGCAGAACCCGGTGGAGCAGGCCGGCACCTACCGGTTGCCCGAGGCGCAGCTCGACCGGTTCATGATCCGCGCCTCCATCGGCTACCCCGACGACGCGTCGACACTGCGGATCCTGCAGGGCGCGATGCACCCGCGCCGCGAGGTTCCGGAGATCGTCGACGCCCAGCTGATCGTGACCATGTCCGACCTCGTCGCCGGTGTCTACAGCAGCCCGCTCGTGCTCGACTACATCATGCGGCTCATCGCGGCCACCCGCCGTGCGAGCGAGGTCAAGCTCGGCGTCAGCGTGCGCGGCGGCCTCGCC
The DNA here is from genome assembly GCF_013410615.1 of Leifsonia naganoensis. Classification (NCBI taxonomy): domain Bacteria; kingdom Bacillati; phylum Actinomycetota; class Actinomycetes; order Micrococcales; family Microbacteriaceae; genus Leifsonia; species Leifsonia naganoensis. The sequence goes on along the minus strand of NZ_JACCHJ010000001.1, from coordinate 704,262 downwards.
CTCGCGCGCCTCGCCGCGACCTGGGCCGTCGCGCACGGGCGCAGCTTCGTCACCCCCGACGACGTGCGCGACCTCGCCCTCCCGGTGCTCGCGCACCGCCTCGTGCTCAACCCGGACGCGGAGTTCGACGGCGTGACCGCCGACGCCGTGATCGGGCAGATCCTGCTGGACGTCGAGGCGCCCGTGGAGAACGGAGCGGCCTGAGGCGGATGGCAGAGTACGACGACACCTCCTCGCGGCTGACGCGCACCGTCACCGGCACGCGCACGCGTGCCTCGACGGTCACGAGCGTCACGAGGAGCAGCACCGGCATCGTCGAGGACGGCGTCTTCTGGGGCCGTGCGGCCGCGGCGGCCGTCGGCTCGGCGCTGCGCGCCTCAGCGCGCTGGCTGGCGGAGACCGTCACCGCGCCCGGGTGGCTCGTCGTGTGCGTGCTCGTCGCCGGTGCCGTCGCCGGCTGGGTCGCCGGCTGGAGCCTCGGCTGGATCGTCGCCGCGGCCGCCGCGGCGCTGATCGTCGTCTGCGTCCCCTTCCTCCTCGGCTCGCACGACTACCGGGTGCAGCTCGCCCTCGACCGGGAGCGAGTGGTCGCGGGGGACGACGTCACCGGCAGCCTCGTGGTCCGCAACGCGGGCAGCAGGGCGTCGCTGCCCGGGCGGGTGGACGTGCCCATCGGCACCGGCCTCGCGGAGGCCTACGTGCCGCTGCTCGCCGCCGGCGCCGAGCACACCGAGCGTCTGTCGATCGCGGCTGCTCGTCGCGGTGTCATCGACGTCGGCCCGGTCTCCGTGTCCCGCGGCGATCCGATCGGGCTGCTGCGGCGGGAGGCGCTCTGGCCCGAGGTCCACACGCTCCACGTCCACCCCGTGACCGCCCTCATCCCCGGTACCAGCGCCGGTCTCATCCGCGACCTCGAGGGCCTCCCCACCAGCACGATCGTCGACGCCGATCTCGCGTTCCACGCCATCCGCGACTACGTCCCCGGCGACTCCCGCCGCCACGTCCACTGGAAGTCGACGGCGAAGACCGGACGCCTGATGGTGCGGCAGTACGAGGAGGCGCGGCATTCGCGCATCGCCGTGACCATCGGCATCACCGCCGAGGAGGAGTACGAGTCGGACGACGAGTTCGAGCTCGCCGTCAGCGTCGCCGCGTCGCTCAGCCTCCAGGCCGTGCGCGACGGCCGTGATCTGGTCGTGACGACGAGCGCCGAGCGTCCGGAACTGGTGCGCGGCGAGGTCGTGACCATCCGCACGCTGCCGACCCGCAACGCCGCCGCCATGCTCGACGGCTTCTCGGAGATCGAGCTGGCCGAGCGCGCCAGCCGCCTCGAGGACGTCGCGAAGCTCACCGCCCAGTCGAACCCGAACCTCTCGGTCGTGTTCCTGGTCACGGGCGCGCACACCCCGCTCGGCCGGTTGCGCGGCGCCTCGATCGCGTTCGGGCCGGACACGCAGTGCGTCGCGGTCCGCTGCGAGCTCGGCGCGGACCCGGCGTTCCGCCGCTTCGGTCCGATGAGCGTCCTGACCGTCGGCGCTCTCGACGACCTCGGCAAGCTGATCGCCCGCGGAGCCCTGCAGTGAGCGCCCCGGTGGGAGGCGACGGAGCGCGGGCGGCAGCGCGCCGGGCCCGCAGACAGCGCGCGGCCGCACTCCGGCCGGACGTGCCGCAGACGATCCTCGCCGTCGCTTACGTGCTGATCGGCCTCGCGCTCGCCTGCGCCCTCGCGTGGCCGCTGTACGAGACGCCGCGGCTCATCGCGGTCGCCGCCTACGCCGGTGTCGTCGGCGTCGGCACGGGCGTCGTGGCACGTCTGCGACGCTGGCCCGCGTGGCTCCACATCCTCGTCGTCGCCGCCCTCTATCTCGTCGGGGTGGTGCCCCTCGCCGTGCCGTCGGCGCTGTCGTCGCCCCTCGGCGTGCTGCGCGGCCTCCTCGACGGGGTGACCGGCATCGTCCTGGGGTGGAAGCAGCTGCTCACCCTCGACCTGCCGGTCGGTCAGTACCAGGCGGTGCTGGTTCCGGTCTACGCGCTGTTCCTGATCGGCTCCGCGATCGCCGCGGCGCTGGCACTCTCGCCCGAGCGCCGGGCGGCTGCAGCCGTCCCGGTCGTCCTCGGGATGGGCGTCTTCGGCATCGCGTTCGGGGCCACGGACCCCGGCGCCCCGTTCCTGCTGCTGGGCATCCGCATCGATGCGCCCCGGGAGGTGCTGCTCGGCCTGCTCCTGGTCGCGGCCTCCCTCGTCTGGCTGACACTGCGCGCCCAGCTGCGCCGTCGCGCCGCCCTCGCCGCCGCGCGCGGAACGGTCGGCGTGGTGCGCCAGGGCTCCGCGTCGACGGGTGCCGCCGTCCGACGACGCCTGCTGGGCGCCGGACTCCTGATCGTCGCCCTGGCCGCGGGTCTGACCGCCGGGCCCGCACTCGCCGGCACGAGCACGCGCGAGACGCTGCGCACCTCGACGGAGCCGCTGCTGGTGGTCCAGCAGCAGACCACGCCGCTCGGCCGCTACCGCGCGTCGTTCGAGAAGGACGCGTTCGACCGTGAGCTCTTCTCGGTCACGGGTGCGGGATCCGGCGTCGACCGGCTGCGGCTGGCCACCCTGGACGACTGGGACGGCGAGCACTTCCTCGTCTCGGGCGACACCCGCTTCTCGCGCCTGCCCGGCGGTTCCCCCGCGCCCGGCGCGCGGACCCTGACCGTCACCATCGGCGACGGGTACTCGGGGATCTGGCTGCCCATGCCGGCCGACACCCGCACGTCGCCCACGTTCAGCGGCCCGCGCGCCGCGGCGCTGACCGACGCCTTCTACCTCGACAAGCAGACCGGCGCCGGCATCGACACCACACCGGGCACCGACGGGGCGCGCGGCGTGCGCAGCGGTGACAGCTACGAGGTGCACGGGACCGGCACCCCGGCCGTCCCGCTGGCGGACCCCGGCACCAGCAGCCTCGTCGACCTGAAGGCGCACCCCGAGCTCGCGGCGTGGCTGGAGGCCCAGGGCCAGCCCCGGACGGCCGGCGGCTTCGAGGAGCTCATCTCCCGATTGCGCGACCGCGGCTACCTCAGCCACTCGCTCGCGGAGGACGACCAGGCGGCCAGCTGGATCGCCGCGCTGCGCAGCCAGTCCGCCTACCCGTTCGAGTCGAGCTTCGCCGGCCACTCCACCGCCCGGATCGAGGCCCTCTTCAGCCAGCTGCTCGAGCAGCAGAACCGGGTCGGGAGCGCGTCGAGCGCGGACCTGCTGGTGTCGGGAGTCGGCGACGACGAACAGTTCGCGGCAGCGGGCGCTCTGCTCGCGCGGGCGGTGGGCTACGAGTCCCGCGTCGTCGTCGGGGTGCGCATGGGCACGGGCGAGACGGGCGGCGTCCCGAACTGCTCGGGCACGTGCACGGGAGCCAACCTGGCCGCGTGGATCGAGGTGCGTGCTCCCGGGTCGGGGGAGTGGACGACCGTCGACGTCGAGCCGCAGTTCAAGAAGGCTCCGACGCTCATCTCCCTCGACCACCAGCTGCCCAAGAACCCGACCGTCCCCGAGCAGCCGCAGGTCGGCACGGTGCTGCCGCCGGCCGCTCAGCACGACGACCGCGACGCGACCCGCGCCGTGGTGCAGGAGCAGCCCGAGTGGGTGACCGTGCTCCTGCGGGTGCTGACGATCATCGGCCTCGCCGTGGCGACGCTCCTGCTGCTGACGCTGCCGTTCCTGGTGCTCCTCATCGCGAAGCGGATGCGGCGTGGCCGCCGCCGTCATGCTTCGGTGCCCGAGGTCGCCGTCGTGGGCGCCTGGGCCGAGCTGATCGATGCCCGGACCGACGGCGGGGATCCGGCGCTGCCGGGCACGCGCCGCGATGTCGCGGCCGCGATCGGTTCTCCCGCCGCCATCGAACTCGCTGCGCTCACGGACATCGCCGTGTTCGCCGAGCATCCACCCACCCGGGAGGCGGCGGAGCGCGCCTGGGAGTTCCTCGACACCGAGCGCGCGCGTCTGCGCGCCGAGCGCGGACCGGTCCGGTCGCTGCTCGCCGCGATCAATCCCGCCTCCTTCGTGCGTGCACTCGGACGCCCGCGTCTGCGACTCTCCTGGCGACTGCTCGCGGCGCCCCGAACCCGGAAGGCGAGCGCATGACCGACAGCACCGCCACCCTCGTCGCCCTCTCGCTCATCGCGGGGCTCGTCGGCCTGATCATCGGGCTCGCGATCTTCCTCTGGTACGCCGCCGCGCTCTCCCGGGTGTTCGCCCGGCGCGGCGTGGAGCCGTGGCGCGCCTGGGTGCCCGTGCTCAACGAGGCCGAGATCCTGCGACTGGGAGGGCGCCCCGCGTGGACGGTCGTGTACTTCTTCATCCCCGTCGTCTGCGTCTACGCGATCGTCCTGCGCGCCCTGGCCGCCGACCGGATCGGTCGCACCTTCGGCCGCGGCGCGGGCTCCACGGTGCTCGCCGTCCTGCTGCCGCCGGTCTGGGCGACCGTGCTGGCGTCGACCCGGGAGCCGGCCGCGACCGAGGAGCGTGCGCCCGCCCGGATCACGGAGCCGGAGCCGGAGCCGGTGGTGGATTTCGTCGCCGTGGCGACGATCGCGGAGCCTCCCGTCGCCGTCGTCCCGCCGGTCCCCATCGCGCCGCCGGTCCCCATCGCGCCGCCGGTCCCTATCGCGTCGCCGGTTGCCGCGGAGCCGCTGGACGCCATCGTGCTGCCTGCGGAACCCGTCGCCGACCTCCCGTCGATCCGCACCCCGTTCATGGACGCGCCAGCCGGGCCCCCGGTGCCGGAATCGCCCGAGCCCGAGCCCGAGCCGGAGCCGGAGCCGGCGCTCGAGCCTGCGCCAGTGCCCGAGCCCGTCTCCGTCGAGGAGAGCATCGACATCGACGACGACGCGGCGGAGACGATCGTGGTCGAGCGCCCGGCCGTCGTCAGCTGGACCCTCGTCACCGACGACGGAGGTCGCCACCCGCTGGAGGCCGACGTGGTCGTCCTGGGCCGCCGTCCGGCGGGGGAAGAGCCCGGCGTGCAGTACCTCGCCGTCCCCGACACCTCGCGCACCCTGTCGAAGCAGCACGCGTGTCTGACCCGGGAGGGCGACGGCTGGATCGTCACCGACCTCCAGTCCACGAACGGCGTGTTCCTCGACCTCGGCGGCGTCGAACGGCAGCTCGCGCCGGGCGACTCCGCCCCCGTCTCCGGACGGCTCCTGCTGGGGACCGTTGGTCTGCGCATCGAACGAGAGGATCGCCGATGACAGCCGTCGTCTCCGGCGTGCAGCTGAGCGCCGACGCCCGCAGCGATGTGGGGCGCCGCCGGGCGGCCAACGAGGACTCCTGCCTCGCGGTTGCGCCGGTGTTCGCGGTGGCCGACGGGATGGGCGGCCACGAGGCGGGCGCGCAGGCCAGTGCCGAGGTGGTCGGTGCCCTCCGCGACACACTGTGCATCGGCGGCCCCGTCGATCTGATGCAGGTCTCGACGGCGATCGACGAGGCCTCCCGTCGCACGGCCGCGCTGGCGGCGACGACCGCGCGGGGCGCCGGGAGCACACTCAGCGGCGTCATCCTGGTCGTGCACGAGGGGCGACCGCACTGGCTCATCGTCAACGTCGGCGACTCCCGGGTGTACCGCCTCATCGGCGGCTTCCTGGAGCAGTTGACCGTCGACCACTCGCTGGTGCAGGAGCGGATCGATGCGGGTGTGCTGCGCGACGACGAACGGGCGACGGCGCCCGACAAGAACGTGATCACGCGGGCCCTCGGTTCTGTGGATGCACGCGCGGACAGCTGGCTCATGCCCGTGACCACGGGCGAGCGCCTGTTGGTCTGCTCCGACGGTCTGCACGGCGAGCTCAGCGACGAGCAATTGCGCGAGATCCTCGTCGCGGGAGGCCGTCCCTCGGCCACGACGGCGGCACTGATCCAGGCGGCGAACCGAGCCGGAGGGCGCGACAACGTCACCGCGGTCGTCGTGGACGTGCTCGCGGGCGGCGACCCGGGTACCGCCGGACCGGCCGACACCCGCGAGCCCTCGGGGTGGACCGACGATGGGGACACGGTGCCGGTATGAGTCGCGACGACGAGCAGCAGGTGGACGAGTTCGGCGAACTGGACGAGCTCGACGAGCTCGACGAGACCATCATCGTCCGACGCGCGGACCCCGAGCCGGAGCCGGTGGACGAGACCGTCGTGGTGCACCGGCCGGAGCCGATCGACGAGACGGTCGTGGTCCAGCGCGCCGTCCCGGCACCGGAGCCCGAGGCCGAACCCGAACCCGAACCCCTGGACGAGACCGTCGTCGTGCGCCGGGTCTCGCCTCCCACCGAATCCGCTCCCGAGCAGGGCGCAACGGTCGCGCCGGTCGACCCGCCCGTCGTTCCCCGGCTCGCCGTCGCGCCGGCGCCATCAGCACCCGTGCCGGAACCAGAGCCCGAGCCCCAGCCCGAGCTCCAGCCCGCGCCCGAGCCCGAGCCGCAGCCCGACCCGGAACTCGACGACACGATCGTCACCCCGCGACCGCTGACCGACCCGGAGCTCGACGCGACTCGCGTGGTGCATCGCGAGGAGGGCGACGAGGTCGAGGCGACCCGTGTCGTCCACCGTCCCGACGACGACGCGGAGACACCGGCCGACGACTCCGACGACACGGTCATCGCCCGCCGTGCCGCCGGCACGGCCGCAGCTGGATCGGAGGCGCCGGTCGTCCCGCCACGGACGCCCGTCCCGCGCACCCGGCGCTCGCTCCGGGCCCAGCGCACGCCGATCGTGCTTCCCACCAGCGTGTCGCCCTCCACCCGTGCCGCCGAAGCAGTCGGGGCGAACGCGGTCGACACCTACGAGCCGCGTCCCATCCCTGCGCCGCCGACTCTCGGCCCCGACCTCGGCTCAGGGCCGGACGCCACCCGCGCCGAAGCGCCGTCGATGAGCTCGGTGCGCCGTTCCAGCCGGAAGGCCGGGTGGATCACCGTCGCGGGGATCGCCGGCGCCTGCGTCGTCTCGATCGGCGGACTGGTCGGGATCGCGGCCGTCGTCTTCGGCGGCTAAGACTCCGTCGTCGCTGCGGCCCGTCTCCGGCGCGCGAAGAGGATGCTCAGCGCGGCGATGGCGGCCAGCAGGCTGCCACCGACGACCGAGATCGCCACCGCGATGGCCGACTGCCGAGCCTGGCTGTCGTCGTTCGCCCGTACGCTGACCGTCCCGGCCGCCGCCGTGTCGTCCGCGGGCGTTGGGCCCGACGTGAAGGGATTGGGCGGTCCGGCCGTCTCAGCGCCGGGGACGAGCACCATCGCCTCGTACGGCTGCACAACGCCCCACCCGGACTCGTCGTCGCGCGATCCCGGATGCGGGCGGATGGCGCTCGCGGTGAGACGGTACGCCCACTGAGCCGGCGTCTCGTCGGGATGCGCGGAGGCGACCAGCGCCGCGGCCGCCGCGACGTACGCGGTGGCGAAGCTGGTCGCCGGTGCGCTGGACGCGTACACGCAGTCCCCGCCGGTGTTCGCCGCCGTCAGGACGTTCTGGCCGGGAGCGCTCAGGGCGACGTGCGCACCGTGGATGCTGTCGTCGGTCACGACGCCGCTCGCCCCGGCCGCGGCGACGCCGAGGACGCCCGGGTAGCCGGCGGGATAGCGCGCGCCGTCCTGCTGGTCCTTCTCCACTGCGAGGGAGGAGTCGCGGTTCCCTGCGCTGGCGACGACGAGACTGCCGTGCGCGGTCGCGTACGCCACCGCGTCGCGGAGGGCGGGATCGTCGACCGCGGTCGAGAGGGAGACGTTGATCACCTGGGCGTGGGCGTCCGCCGCGAAGCGGATGCCCGCAGCGAGACGGGAGATGCTGGGACCGGTGCCGGCAGCGACGGCCTGGTCGTCGGTGCCGGCGAAGACGCGCACGGACAGGATGCGCGCGTCGGGGGCGAGACCCTCCACCCCGGAGCCGTCCACGGTCTGCGCCGCGATCTCACCCGCGATGGCCGTGCCGTGGCCGTAGCCGTCCGCGTAGCCGGCCGAGCCGACCCCGTCGCCGACCAGATCGGTGCCTCCCGCGAGGACCCCGGACAGGTGCGGGTTCGCCGCATCCACTCCCGAGTCGACCACGGCGACAACGACGCCGGTGCCCCGCGTGACATCCCACGCGGAGGGCGCCTGGAGCTGGTTCAGCGCCGGAGGGCGCTGGGGGATGAGCGTCGCGGTGTCGGTGCAGCCGGTGTCGGCCGCGACGGCGACCGAGGGGACGGAGGCGCCGCGCGCGACCGTGGCGCCGGGAGCGACCAGCGCGGAAGCCGGGGCCGCGCTGAGCAGCACAGCGACCGCCCCCGCGAGTCCCGCGACCGCGAACCGACCGCGAGGGCGGGTCATCCGGCCGACGCGGTCGAGGTCGCCCCCGCGGCGGACGTGCTCAGTTCGGGGCCGCTCTTCAGCAGTGCCACCCAGCTCTGCTCGATCGTGCCGACGTCGTCGGGAGCGTAGCCGAGTCGTTTGACGGTCTCGTCGTCGGCTCCCGGCAGGGCGAAGGCCGTGCCCGTCGCGTCGACCAGGGTGAGCATCCCGGCGCTTCCGCTGCCGCGTCCCGCCGCATCCACGAGGGCGCCGTGGCCGGCCTGCACCGTGACGCCGGCTGTGGCCTTTCGCGACGACGGCGCCGTCGCGAGCACCGTGCGGGTTTCGCCGGAGTCCGCGGACAGCAGCGCGCAGGCGCGATCGCCCGAGGTGATCGAGGTGAAGCCGTCGGCGGGCCAGTCCGCACCGCCGGCGGGGGCCTTGGCGGTGTGCAGGCTCGCGACCGCCGAGGCGGAGACGTCGCGCACGGCCGTCATCGTCCGGCCGGAGCCGAGCTGGTAGAGCTGCCAGGCCAACGGGCTGAGCGTGGCGAGCGCACCGTCCGGCTGCACGACGAAGCGCTGCTCGGCCGGGCTGCCCGAGGTGTGGACGACCTCCCCGACCAGCAGGGGCCCGTCGTCGAGCGCGCCGCCGGCGACCGGTGTCCCCGCGTCCGTGATGACGAGCGGCTCCAACGGGGCACCGGGGGAGAAGAGGTTGAGCCAGTCCGACGAGACGCGGACCGGCGCGAGGGAGTCGATGCCGGCGGCGCGCAGCACGGCGTCGGCGTTCTCCCCGTCCACCCGGTAGCGGAGCCCGTCGGCGACGACCCAGCGGTCGCCGCCGTTCTCGACGACGACGGCGCGGGAGGTCGCGGTGGCGGCGGGGCGCGTGGCGATGGTCGTGGCGATGCCCGCGTCGTCGGTGACGCAGGCCGTCCAGCCGGTGTTCACGAGGGCGTCCGCGGCGGGGAGGGCGTCCGGAGCCCCGACGATCCCGACCGGGTCGGACACCCTGATGCCGGAGAGGGCGTGCGAGTCGGTCGTGATGACGGCGAAGCTGGACGACGGGATGAGGAGCCGGGCACTCGCCGTGTTGATCACCGGATGCAGCACGCCTTTGACGGAGACGTAGCGCGCGCCCGTGTCCTTGGCGATGACCATGCGGCCGTTCTGCCAGCCCTGCGGCAGACCTGGCTGGATCAGCCCGTAGAACGCGCCGGCGAGGAGCACGGCCGCCGTCAGCACTATGGCGATGACGACCGCACGCAGCGGGCGGGCGGGCTCGAGCTCCTTGCCGCCCGGCGCACCGCTGACGAAGGCCGTGAGCAGCCGTCGGCGCGAGAAGTTCTGGGCCTCGATGAGGTCGGTCTTGCTCGCCACGGATCAGGCCAGTCCGGCCGCGATGACGCCGATCGGGAGCAGCAGGGCCAGGACGACCACCTCGGCGGTGTCCGCCAGCCGGCCGAGCCGGATGCGCACGCGCGGGTCGAGCAGCGTGACGACGATCGTGATGACCGTCACACCGCCGAGGACCGCGAGCAGGGCGGGGATGAGCGCGGGCTGGGCGACCGCCACCGTGAGCCCGGTGGCGGCGATCCCGGCCGTCCCGAGCGCCATGAGGGTCAGCACGTTGCTGCGCGAGTAGCTCTGCCTGGCGGGGAACATCAGGCCGAGGAACGCCAGCGCGCAGAGGACGGCTCCGAGCGGTGTCGCCCCCGCGACGACCGGCGTCGAGGCCAGCACCGAGAGGCCGAGCGCGAGGCGGAGCGCGACGAGGGCGCGGTGACCGGCCGCGGCGCGGCGGCGCACGTCCTCCGCGTCGATCGGCGCGGGAGTCGCGAACACCTCGCTGTCGCTCTGCGGGCTGATCACCCGGAGCCGGGTGGAGCTGAGCGCGAGCCAGGGGAGAGCGTTGGCCAGCGTGGCGACGATGGCGACCGTGAGCGAGTACGCGGCGGTCTGAGCGTCCGGGATCAGGCCGGTGATCACGGCCGGGATGCCGACGGCAGCTCCTGCGGCGACGGGGACGAGCTGCAGTTCGGGACGATAGGGGGTCAGCGCGAGCGCAGCACCGCCGACGACCACGGCGCCGAGACCGGCGGCGGCGAGGGGCCAGCCCCAGAGGGACTCTCCGCCCGGGACGGCGAGGTAGCCGCTGACGGCGCCGAACGAGGCCGCGGCGAGCCCGAGGCCGCAGCCCGCCTCCGGCTGCCCGACGCGCGACAGGACGGCGGAGGTGGTGAGGAGGAGCACGGCGCCGCAGATCGCGACGATCAGGCCGATCGCGAGCGAGTGCCCCGCGGCGACCAGCAGCACGGCGCACACAGCGAGCATCGTGAGGCTCACGGCGAGGGCGGTACGGGTATTGTCCGCGGCCGTCCACGGACGGTGCTGCTCGGCGGTCGCGTCGAGCACCGCCTCCACGATGTCGTCGTAGACGAGCGGTTCGGCGAGCAGAGCTCCTCGGGCCAGCGTCAGCAGCTCGCCTTCCTGGATGCCCTGGTCGAGCGCGCCACGACTCGGATCGACCGTGCTGCCGTCGGCGCGCTGCAGGGTGTACCCGACGTGCGTCATTGTCGGGTCGAGCACCCCGAGGCTGCGGGCGAAGCCCGGCATCAGCTCGATGAGCGGGAGGTGCGCGGGGACGCCGACGTCGAGTCGTCTGCCTTCGCTCTGGACCGAGATGCGCAGGAGCGCCCGAAGTGTGCTGACGGATTGACTCACCCGGTCCGTGCCTCCCCCTGTAATCGGCGTGGCGGTGCCGACCGCCACGCCGTCTTATCCTAGCCAAGCCGACACGCCGTCGGCCCGCATGGGTGCTAGCACTGATATCCCCCTGAAGAGGTTGCACTCCCGCGGTAACGCCAATAGCGTGGCGGGTGTCGACATGACCTCATGTGCACTTGCATGTCGGTGAGCTTGGGGGGTCTTGCCGTGCGTACCAGTGATGGAATCAGGAATGGAGTGTCATGGTTGATGGAGTGATCTCAGCAGAAGAGGGCGCGCTCAAGCGCGGAGCCCAAGCGGTCGGGACGGCCAAGTCCGGAATCGACCAGCAGGTCAAGTTCGTCCGGGGCGAGATCGAGCAGCTCCGCGGCTTCTGGACCGGCGAGGCGGCGGGCGCGTTCTCGCAGCTGATGGCCCGCTGGGACGACGAGACGCGCAAGCTGAACGACGTGCTCATCACGCTCGAGGACGCCCTGAGCGGCACCGAGCGCGACCAGGTCAGCACGGAGGAGTCGCACCAGCAGACGATCTCCGGTCTCTCGTCGATGATGGGCTCCTGAGCCGGTACGGCTCAGGCATAAGGAAGGTTTGAACATGCAGTCGATGTCAGTCGACCCCGGACAGCTCACCGCTCTCTCGGGCCAGATCCGCACCGGTGCCAACGGCATCAAGTCCCAGCTCGAGCAGCTCGAGTCCGAGGTCGGCAAGCTCCGCGCCTCCTGGGACGGCCAGGCGCAGACGGCGTACGACGACGCCCAGCGCAAGTGGACCCAGTCCCTCACCGCTCTGAACACGCTGCTCGAGCAGATCTCGAACAAGACCGACGAGATCTCTCAGCACTACGTGTCGTCCGACAAGTCGTCCGCCGGGCGCTTCTCGCTCTGAACGACGTCGCTCGCGGATCGGCACCGGACTCCTCCGGCGCCGGTCCGCGAACGCGTTTCCGCGTAGTCCCGAGGAGGGGAGGGAACAGATGACCAGTTCTGCGAAGAAGGTCGGAGTCGACGGCGAGACCGTCCTCGACCACGCCAAGCGGATCGATGCGGCGACCGTCGCCGATGCTCCGAAGCTCGTCACCGAGTACCAGGTCGGCGGCAGCTCGGGCGGCTCGGCCGAGCCCGCTCTCGCGGGGTTCGTCGCCCAGCTCGGCAACACGCTCGACACGATCGCGGCCAACGCCACGCTGCTCAACAAGACGGTCGCCTCGAACACCGATGCCCTGCGTGACGCGGTGAAGACGCTGAACGCGGCCGACGACCAGGCGAAGGCGGACGCGCAGACGCTCCAGGCCGTGATCGACGATCAGCCGAAGCCGAAGGCCAAGGCGGCCGCACCGGCGACGCCGGCGGCCCCGGCTGCGCCCGCCGCGCCGGCGACGAGCGCCGACGGACAGAGCGCTGCCGAGTTCTTCCAGTCGAAGCAAGGCGGCCAGCACGGCTGACGCCCGTCGCGTCCCGACACGACGAGAGCCCCGCGGATCCAGGATCCGCGGGGCTCTCGTGGTTCAGCGGAGCGTCAGCTGACGTTGTCGGAGAAGTCGATGTCCTTCGTCTCCTTGGAGAGGAGGAGGGCGATCAGCGTGAGCACACCCGCCAGCGACAGGTACACCCCGACCCAGACGGTGGATCCGCCGCCGACCGTCCACAGCCACACCGCGATCGTCGGCGCGACGGCCGCACCGAGAACGCTCGACAGGTTGTAGGCGATGGCCGAGCCCGTGTAGCGCACGTTCGTCGGGAAGAGTTCGGGCAGCTCGGCTCCCATCGGGCCGAACGTGAGGCCCATGAGCGTGAAGCCGACGATGAGCAGCGCCATCGTGCCGACGGTCCCGCCCGCGAAGAGCGGGACGAACAGGAGGCCGAAGACGATGATCCCGAGCGTGACCCAGATCAGCGTCTTGCGACGTCCGAAGCGTTCGGCGAGCGGCCCCGCGACCAGCGTGAAGATGCCGAAGAACACCACGCCGATGATGAGCATGATGAGGAAGTCGTTACGCGTGTAGCCGAGGCCGGGCACGAACGTCGACGGGTCGAACGCCTTGCCGGCCTTCTCGGCTGCGGCACGAGCGGCGTCGGCCGATCCCGCCGTGGTGCCGTAGGTGAGCGTGAACGCGGTCATCAGATAGAAGAGCACGTAGGTCGCCAGCATGATGAACGTGCCGAGGACGATCTGCCACCAGCTGGTCTTGAAGACGCGGGCGAGGGGGAGCTTCGCCACCTCGCCGTCGTCGACGACCTTCTGGAAGGCGGGCGTCTCCACCAGCTTGAGCCGCACGTAGAGGCCGACGATGACGAGCACCGCGCTGAGCAGGAACGGCACACGCCATCCCCAGGCCGCGAACGCGTCGGCGCTCATCGAGAGGTTCAGGATGAGGAACAGCACGTTGGCGACGATGAAGCCGATCGGGGCGCCCAACTGCGGGAACGTGCCGTAGATGGCGCGCTTGCCGGCGGGGGCGTTCTCCGTCGCGAGCAGGGCCGCGCCGCTCCACTCGCCGCCGAGCCCGAGGCCCTGGCAGAAGCGCATCACGACGAGCAGGAACGGGGCCCAGAACTCCCAGCCGGGGGTCTGCGCGGTGGGGAGGCAGCCGATCAGCACCGTCGCGACACCCATCGTCAGCAGCGAGCCGACGAGGGTGCCCTTGCGCCCGATCCGGTCGCCGAAGTGACCGAAGAGGATGGAGCCGACGGGGCGCGCGATGAACGCGACGCCGAAGACGGCGAACGACGACAGCAGGGCGGCGGTCGGGTCCTCGCTAGTGAAGAACAGCGAGGGGAAGACCAGGACGGCCGCGGTCGCGTAGACGTAGAAGTCGTAGAACTCGATCGACGTGCCGATGAGACTGGCGAGGATCACGCGGCCGCGGGTGTTCACGGGCTGCGGGGAAGGCGTTGGATTGACGGAGGCCGTCGTAGACATGCGTGGAATCTTCCGGGACGGGAGGCGAGACCGCGGTGCGTACGGGCGTCGATCGGGCGTCCGGAGCTGGTGAGGCGGGGAAAAGTGGAGGTGGAAGCGCTTGTGGCGCACCTTCCAGCTTATGCGCGGACCGCGGGACGCACGAATCCGCGCACCGCCCCGATCGCTAGGCTGGCCGCATGGATACTCTGTTCAACGTCCTCCACGTGGTCGCAGCCGTCTTCATCGTCGGACCGATGGCCATCCTCCCGATGACCGCCATGCGCGCCGTGCGCGCGGGCAACGCGGGACAGGTCCAGGTGCTCGCCAAGTCGACGAACCTCATGTCCCTGCTGTCGCTGCTCGTGGTCGTCTTCGGGTTCGGCGCGATGAGCCTGGCCGACAAGAAGTACGACCTCAGCATCGTGACGCCGTGGATCCTGTGGTCGATCATCCTCTACGTCGTCGCACTCGGCCTGACGCTCTTCCTCGTGGTGCCGACGATGCGTCGTGCCGGCGAGGCGATCGAGGGCGGGACCGTGGCGAAGTACCCGGCCATCGCGGCCGGATCGGGCGTCGCGTCCCTGCTCCTCGTCGCCGTCGTCGTGCTGATGGTCTGGAAGCCGTAGCCTCAGCCGCGCAGCTCGCGGAGGGTGATCGCGGTGGCGAGTGCGGCGTGGGCCGCCTCCTCGCCCTTGTCTTCCTTCGAGCCAGGGAGGCCCGCCCGGTCGATGCCCTGCGCCTCGTCGTCCAGCGTGAGCACGCCGAAGCCGACGGGCTTGCCGGTGTCGAGGGCGACCCGCGTGAGGCCGTCGGTCGCCGCCGCCGAGACGTACTCGAAGTGCGGGGTGCCGCCGCGGATGATGACGCCGAGCGCCACGACCGCGTCGGCGCCGGACTCCAGAGCCGTCTTGCTGACGACCGGGAGCTCGAAGCTGCCCGGCACGCGCACCAGCGACCAGGTGGCGCCCGACGCCTCGAGCGTGCGCTGCGCGCCCGCGATCAGGCCGTCCGTGATCTCCTCGTGCCAGGTGCCGGCGACGATCACGACATTCAGGCCGCTCCCGTCGATCGCCGCTGCCGCGTTGGGGGCTCCCGCTCCGCTCATCGTGTGGTCCTCTCCGCTGCGATCGCAGCCGTGTCGTCCATCGGGGTCTGGTCGATGCTCCCGATCGCGTGACCCATCCGGTCGCGCTTGGTCTCCAGGTAGCCCTCGTTGAAGGCGCCGACGCCGACCACGAGCGGCACCCGCTCGTCCACGTCGATGCCGTGCTCCTCGAGCTGGCGCACCTTCTCCGGGTTGTTGGTCAGCAGGCGTACGGACTCGATGCCGAGGTCCTGCAGGATGGCCGTGGCCGCGCCGTAGTCGCGGGCGTCGATCGGCAGGCCGAGCGCCAGGTTGGCGTCGAGCGTGTCGAGGCCGTCCTCCTGGAGCTTGTACGCGCGCAGCTTGTTGATGAGGCCGATGCCCCGGCCCTCGTGTCCGCGCAGGTAGACGACGACGCCGCCGTCGCGCTGGATCGTGTCGAGCGCCGCGTCGAGCTGCGGACCGCACTCGCACTTGAGCGAGCCGAACGCCTCCCCGGTGAGGCACTCCGAGTGCACGCGCACCAGGGTGCCGTTGGCTCCGGGCTCGCCCGCGACGATCGCGACGTGGTCGGCGCCCGTCATGCGATCGCGGTAGGCGCGCATCCGGAACGGCCCGTGCGTGGTCGGGACGGTCGTCTCGACCTCGAAGATCACGCGGGAGGACTCGGGGATGGGGGTCACCGGCGCCAGCGGCTGGTCGCAGTGGAACTCCTGCAGGTAGGCGATCAGCGCCTCGATGGTGACGACGAGCACGCCCTCGCGCTCGCCCAGCTCGATGAGTCCGGGCAGGCGCATCATCTCGCCGTCGTCCGCGACGATCTCCGAGATCGCGCCCACCGGCGTCAGCCCCGCGAGGGTGAGGAGGTCGACGGCGGCCTCGGTGTGGCCGTCGCGCTCGCGCACGCCGCCCTCCACCGCGCGCAGCGGCATGATGTGACCGGGGCGGTGCAGGCTGGCCGGCGTGGAGTCCAGGTCGGCGAGCACGCGCAGCGTGTGCGCGCGGTCGGCGGCGCTGATGCCGGTCGAGAGGCGGTTCGCGGCGTCGACGCTGACCGTGTAGTTGGTTCCGCGGTCGTCCTCGTTGTTGGCGACCATCACCGGCAGGTCGAGGCGGTCGGCGATCTCGTTGGTCATCGGAGCGCAGATGAAGCCGGAGGAGTTCTTCACCGTCCAGGCGATCCACTCCTGGCTGGCCAGCTCCGCGGCGATCACGACGTCGCCCTCGTTCTCGCGGCTCTCGTTGTCGACCACGATGACGGGCCGGCCGAGGCGCAGCTCGGCGAGGGCCTCCGGGATGGTGGCGAGACTCATGACTCACTCCGTTCGTTCCGCTCGCCGAGTGCGAGCATGCGTTCCACGTGGCGGGCGAGGATGTCCGTCTCGATGTTGACGCGATCCCCGGGCGCGCGGTCGCCCAGCGTGGTCGCGGCGAGGGTCTCCGGGATGAGGGAGACCTCGAACCAGCCGTCCTCGCGTCCGCCGCCGACCTCGCTGACCGTGAGCGAGACGCCGTCGATCGCGATCGAGCCCTTGCGCACGACCAAGGCCGCGTGCTCCGGGTCGAGGCTGAGGCGCACCACGCGCCATGCGCTCCCGTCGGTGACGGAGAGCACGGTCGCGGTGCCGTCGATGTGGCCCTGCACGATGTGGCCGCCGAGCCGGTCGCCGACCTGCGCGGCGCGCTCGAGGTTGACGCGACGTCCGGGGGCGACGTCGTCCAGGGTGCTCATCGCGAGCGTCTCGGCCATCACGTCGGCCGTGAACGTCTGTGCATCCTGCCCGATCACGGTGAGGCAGACGCCGCTGACGGAGATGGAGTCGCCGTGCTTCGCATCGCTGACCGCGAGCGGTCCGCGTACGGTGATCCTGGCGGCGTCGGCCACGCGGTCGACGGCCGTGATCTCGCCGAGCTCTTCGATGATTCCGGTGAACATGTCAGCCTTCCTGGGCGGAGTCGGGGGAGGGGGTGGTGGCGGGCACGGCGCGCACGTAGAGGTCGCCGCCGAGCTGCTCGACGCCGAGGATGCGCAACCGCCGCTGCTCGCCGATCGTGCCGACGCCGATCTCGCCGAGCGCGAGACGGGGGCCGCCGATCAGGGTCGGCGCGAGGTAGATCGCGTACTCGTCGACGAGGCCGGCGGCGACGAAAGCGCTTGCCAGGGTGGGGCCGCCCTCGACGTAGACGCGGCGGAACCCGCGCTGGTGGAGGTCGGCGACCACGGCCTCGAGGTCGTGGGTGCCCTCGAAGACGACGGGGCGCGGGTGGCGGAACACGGCCGCGTCGTTCGGGACGGCGCGGGTGCCGACGACGACGGGCGTCGGCTGCGTGGCGAGCAGCTCGCCGGCGTCTCCGCGGGCGGTGAGGCTCGGGTCGTCGGCGAGCACGGTGCCCGTGCCGACGACGATCGCGTCAGACGCTTCGCGCTGTTCGTGCACGCGCTGCCGGGCGGCCGCGCCGGTGATCCACTTGCTCGTGCCGTCGACGGCGGCCGCGCGCCCGTCCAGGCTGCTCGCCCACTTGACGGTGATGTGCGGGCGGCCGAGCCGGGCGGCCGTCAGCCAGTCGCCCAGGAACTCCTCGATCTCGGCGGCGAGCACCCCGCCGGTCACCACGACGCCGGCCTGGCGCAGGCGCTCGGCGCCGCCGCCGGAGTGGCGGCCCGGGTCGTCGACGCCATAGACGACCTCGGCGACGCCGGCGGCGATCAGCGCCTCGGAGCACGGGCCGGTCAGCCCCCAGTGGTTGCAGGGCTCCAGCGTGACGACCGCCGTCGCTCCCTGCGCGCCGTCCTCGGGCAGCTGGGAGAGCGCATCCACCTCGGCGTGCGGGGTGCCGGCGCCGCGGTGCCAGCCTTCGGCCAGGACGCGGCCGTCGGCGGCGAGGATCACGCAGCCCACCCGCGGGTTCACGCCGGTGGCCGGGCCGTTCGCGGCCAGCTCGAGCGCGGTGCGCATCGCTGCTTCCCGGGTCATGGGATCGTCGTCCTGTCTGTCGAAGAGCGGACGTGTCCCGGGGTCGCGCGGGCGGCGGCCGTCACCGACCACCGCTTCGTGCTGCCTCCCATCCGGACTGAGCGCACGGGCCTGAGCCTGCACGCATTACCGTCGGTACCGGAATTCCACCGGTTCAGCAGGAGGCGTTCGCACGCCGCCCGCTCGCGGACTATGACCGCCGGTTCGGACTCTCACCGACCCCGGAGCACGTTGTTCTGTTGTCGAGTGTAGTCAACGCCCCCGTGGCGGGACTATTCCCGCGGCAACCCGGCGTCATCGTCGCGGGCCACGAGCGCGCGCGCCGTGCCCTCGTCGACGATGAGGTCGGTGATGAGGTCCGCCGCCAGCGCGCCGCGGAGGCTGTGCACCTTGGAGGGGCCGGAGACGATGCAGACGCGTCGCGGCACGCGCTTGATCAGGTCGATGTCGGGGCCGCTGGCGCGCTGGTTCAGCGGGATGTCGTGGTGGCTGCCGTCCTCGCGGAAGAACACGGTCGCGACGTCGCCGACGACGCCCGACTCGTCGAGCGACGCGTAGTCCTCCTGGCCCAGGTAGCCTCCCGCGTACACGTGCGACCGCACCTCGGAGAAGGGGGAGCCGAGGCCGAACAGCGCGACGTCCATCCGCTCCTGGATGTCGAGGATGCGCCGGGTGCTGCGCTCCCGCCACATCGCGACCTTGGTCTGCGGGTCGTCGAACAGGGCGGGCACGGGGAACTCCTGGATCGTGCCCGAGAACGTGTCGCCGAAGCGGCGCAGGATCTCGGAGGCGTAGAGCACGCCGGTCGTATAGGTGTTGCCGGCGCCGTTGAGCTGCACGAACTCGATGTTGTGCAGTTCCTTCGGGATGAGGTGGCGGCTGAGGGCGCTCATGGTGGAGCCCCACGCCACCCCGACGGTCTGGTTCGAGTCGATGAAGCGGTCGAGAATCCGTGCAGCGGAGATGGCGACGCGCTCGAGCCGGTCGACGTCGCTGATGGCGCTCGGCATCGGGACGATGTGCGCCGCGATGCCGTAGCGGTCGTGGATCTCCTGCTGGATCCGGGTGGCCCGCTCGTGCGGCTGGGCGATCTGGATCGTGACCAGTCCGGAGGCGCGCGCGTAGCTGAGCAGCCGCGAGACGCTGGATCGCGACGTGTGCATCTCGTGCGCGATGGCCTCCATCGTGAGGTCCTGCATGTAATAGAGGTGGCCGGCCTTGAGGGCATCGCGCACCTTGTCCGTGAGGGTGTCGGGTTCGGGGGAGGGCATCGGGGTCGTCTTCTCGGATCGGGGAGCGCTGCACGTATGTGCATCGAGCTTGATCGAAGTTGTGCAGGCAACCAAGACTATAGCTGCACGTTTCACCCGATCGACAGAAATACAGGAGTCTCCCGTGACAGCGACGTCGAGCGTCCGCAGCGAGGTCAAGCGCCTCCAGGACCGTCCCACCGCCCAGGTCCTCATCATCGGCGGTGGCATCAACGGCCTCGGCACCTTCCGCGACCTGGCGCTCCAGGGCGTCGACGTGGTGCTCGTGGAGCGCAACGACTTCGTGTCAGGCGCGTCCGCCGCCTCCAGCCACATGATCCACGGCGGCATCCGCTACCTCGAGAACGGCGAGTTCCGTCTCGTGAAGGAGTCGGTGACCGAGCGCAACGGCCTGCTCAAGATCGCGCCCCACTACGTGAAGCCGCTCCAGACGACCATCCCGATCTACTCCACCTTCTCCGGCATCCTCGCCGCGCCGCTGCGCTTCCTCACGCACAAGCAGGGCAAGCCGAAGGAGCGCGGCGCGTTCCTCATCAAGACCGGCCTCACCATCTACGACGCGTTCTCGCGCGACGGCGGCAGTGTGCCCCGTCACAAGTTCCACGGCCGCAAGAAGTCCCTCGAGACGCTCCCCGAGCTGAACCCCGGCCTGAAGTACACCGCCACTTACTTCGACGCCTCCGTGCACGACCCGGAGCGGCTCGCGCTCGACGTGCTCGCGGACGGCCTCGCCGCCGGTCCGCACGCCCGCGCCGTCAACTACGTGGAGGCCGTCGGCACCAAGGACGGCGGCGTGCTGGTGCGCGACCGCGAGTCCGGCGAGGAGTTCGCGATCTCCGCCGAGGTCGTCGTCAACGCCTCCGGCCCCTGGACCGACCTCACCAACGAGGCGCTGGGCCAGGACACGAGCTTCATGGGCGGCACCAAGGGGTCGCACATCGTCCTCGACAACGAGCGTCTGCTCGAGGCCTGCCAGGGACGCGAGATGTTCTTCGAGAACAACGACGGCCGCATCGTCCTCATCTACCCGCTCAAGGGCCGGGTCATGGTCGGCACGACCGACATCGACGCGGACCTGAACGTGCCCGCGGTCTGCACCGAGGACGAGATCGACTACTTCATCGAGCTGGTCTCGCACGTATTCCCATCGATCCCCGTCACCCGCGAGCAGATCGTCTACAGCTTCTCGGGCGTGCGGCCCCTCCCGCACCACGACGACACGGCGCCGGGATTCGTCTCCCGCGACTACCGCATCGTCCCCGGCACCCTCACGGGCCTGGGTGACACCACGGTCCTCAGCCTCGTCGGCGGCAAGTGGACGACGTTCCGCGCTCTCTCCGAGCACCTCGCGAACGAGACCCTCGCCGCGCTCAAGACCGAGCGCCGACTCTCCACCCTCGGCCTCGCGATCGGCGGCGGCGCGGGCTTCCCGACCACGGCGCAGGCCGAGCGCGACTGGATCGCCCGGTACGGCGCCGACGTCGGCGCCGAGCGCGCCGCGCAGCTCCTGCACCGCTACGGCACGAAGGCGACGTTCGTCATCGACGCGATCGCCGGCGCCGACGGGGACGACGCACCGCTCGCCGCGGCCCCCGACTACTCCCGCGCCGAGGTCGACTACCTGGTGCGCACGGAGCACGTCGCGCACCTCTCCGACGTCTTCCTGCGCCGCACCAGCCTCGCCTTCACCGGCGCGGTCAGTGGCCCGCTGGTCCACGAGATCGGCGAAATCACGGCAAACGCGCTCGGATGGTCGCCAAACCGGCGCTCCGAGGAGGAAGATGCGTTCATAGCGGAACTGGCAGCCGCCCACCGGGTGCACCTCGTGTCCGGAGACGGGAGCGAAGCCGCGGCGCTCCGATAATGCACGAACGTGCATAGCACGGTCCTTGTCCGGGTCGGCACGGCCCAATAGCGTTCAAGTGCCCACCCTGACTTGGATCACACCTCATCGCACAACAGGGTGCGGGTCAACCGAACAACTGGAAGGTCAACGTGGACAATATCGGTGTAGATTTCCTGTCTGAGTTGGTGGGCACGGCATTGCTGGTCCTCCTCGGTACCGGTGTCGTGGCGAACGTCGCACTCATCAAGAACAAGGGCTTCAACGGCGGGTTCCTGATGGTGAACATCGGCTGGGGCATCGCGGTGTTCTCGGGCGTCGTCGTCGCTTACAACTCCGGCGCCCACCTCAACCCGGCGGTGACGCTCGGCCTGGTCGCCAATAACGCCCCGGCCTTCGGCAACGCAGCGGCCCACACACTGGTGCCGGTGAACTTCGTCACCGTCATCCTGTACATCCTCGCTCAGCTGATCGGCGCGATCATCGGCGCCGTCTTCACCTGGCTGGCGTACAAGAAGCACTTCGATGAAGAGCCGGACCCGGCCAACAAGCTCGGCGTCTTCTCGACCGGACCTGCGATCCGCAGCTACGGCTGGAACCTCGTCACCGAGATCATCGGCACCTTCGTGCTGGTGTTCGTGGTGATCGCGTTCGGCCACCAGCCCGGAACCGCAGCCGGACTCGCCGCCCTCGGCGCCCTGCCCGTCGCCCTTCTCGTGATCGGCATCGGCGCGAGCCTCGGTGGTCCGACGGGGTACGCCATCAACCCGGCCCGTGACCTCGGCCCGCGCATCGCCCACGCCATCCTCCCGATCAAGGGCAAGGGCGGCAGCGACTGGTCGTACGCGTGGGTCCCGGTGGTCGGGCCGATCATCGGCGGTCTCCTCGCCGGCTGGCTCGCACTCCTGCTCCTCCCGATCCTCAAGTAGCACTCCCGGGGCCGGTCCGGGTTCCGGACCGGCCCTTACCTTCACAGCACCACCCCCAAAGAACAAAGGAGTTACCTATGGCCGACTACGTCGTCGCTATCGACCAGGGCACGACCAGCACCCGCGCCATCATCTTCGACAAGTCCGGGTCGATCGTCGCGACCGGCCAGCTCGAGCACGAGCAGATCTTCCCGAAAGCGGGCTGGGTCGAGCACAACCCCGTCGAGATCTGGAACAACACCCGTGAGGTCATCGGCCAGGCGCTCTCGAAGGCCGACCTGACCCGTCACGACATCGCCGCGGTCGGCATCACCAACCAGCGCGAGACCGCGGTGGTCTGGGACAAGAACACCGGCGAGCCCGTCTACAACGCCATCGTCTGGCAGGACACCCGCACCCAGCCCATCGTCGACCGTCTCGCCGCTGACGGCGGTGTCGAGCGCTTCAAGCCGATCGTCGGCCTCCCGCTCGCCACCTACTTCTCCGGCACGAAGATCGTCTGGATCCTGGAGAACGTCGAGGGCGCCCGCGAGCGCGCCGAGCGCGGGGACCTGCTCTTCGGCACCACCGACAGCTGGGTCCTCTGGAACCTGACCGGCGGCGTCGACGGCGGCGTGCACGCGACCGACGTCACCAACGCCTCCCGCACCCTCTTCATGGATCTCGAGACGCTGAGCTGGCGCGACGACATCCTGGAGGCGTTCAACGTCCCGAAGTCGATGCTCCCGGAGATCAAGAGCTCCTCCGAGGTCTACGGCACCGTCGAGGCGTCGAGCCTGCTGCGCGAGGTGCCCGTCGCGGGCATCCTCGGCGACCAGCAGGCCGCCACCTTCGGCCAGGCGGCGTTCGACACGGGCGAGTCCAAGAACACCTACGGCACCGGTAACTTCCTCATCTTCAACACGGGTGAGGAGATCGTCCACTCCAAGAACGGTCTGCTGACGACGCTCGGCTACAAGCTGGGCGACGAGAAGCCGCACTACGCCCTGGAGGGCTCGATCGCCGTCACCGGCTCGCTTGTGCAGTGGCTGCGCGACAACCTGGGCCTCATCTCCAGCGCACCGGAGATCGAGGAGCTGGCCAAGACGGTCGAGGACAACGGCGGCGCGTACTTCGTGCCGGCGTTCTCCGGCCTGTTCGCGCCGTACTGGCGGTCGGACGCGCGCGGCGCGCTCGTCGGCCTCACGCGGTACGTCAACAAGGGGCACATCGCCCGCGCGGCGCTGGAGGCCACGGCCTTCCAGACGCGCGAGGTGCTCGACGCGGTCAACGCCGACTCCGGTGTCGACCTCACGGAGCTGAAGGTGGACGGCGGCATGATCGCCAACAACACCCTCATGCAGTTCCAGGCCGACATCCTCGGCGTCCCCGTCATCCGCCCGGTCGTCGCCGAGACGACCGCGCTGGGTGCCGCGTACGCCGCCGGTCTCGCGGTGGGCTTCTGGGAGAACCTGGACGACCTCCGCAAGAACTGGCAGGAGGACAGCCGCTGGGAGCCGAAGATGGAGGACGCCGAGCGCGACCGCCAGCTGCGCCTCTGGAAGAAGGCCGTCACGAAGACCTTCGACTGGGTCGACGACGACGTCGAGAACGCCTGATCGCCTCTCGCACGACGAGCGCCGCCCGGTCCGCCGGGCGGCGCTTCGCGTTTCCGCCGCGCCTGCTCTCAGGATCACCTCTCGGTTTCCTCATGGCTCCGAAAGCCCGTGCGCAGGTGAGGCGGCTAGCGTCCCCGTGTGAGACATTCCTCGACCGCGGTCGCCGTCCGCCACGGACGCCTCGCCGCCCGCTCGGCGCGCGGACCGCTCGCGCGCCTGATCGCGGCGGTGGTCGCGGTCGCGGTCGTGTCGGCGGGCGCCGTCACCGCATACGCGGTCGGGGACACGCTGCACTCGCTCAAGCCGTCGATCCACCTCGTCTCCGCGTCCGGCAAGACGGTCACGCCCCCGACGGTCGGCGCCGAGAGCGGGGCCGTGAACATCCTGCTCGCGGGGACGGACACCCGCACCGACCAGGGCGGCCAGTTCTCGACCTCCGACGAGCTCGCCGGGAGTTCGGGTGCGGGCAACAACGACGTGACGATGGTCCTCCACCTCTCCGCCGACCACCAGCACGCGACGGTGATCAGCATCCCGCGCGACCTCATGGCGCCCATCCCGTCGTGCCCGACCTCGAACGGGCCGAGTTCGGCAGTCTCGAGCGGCCAGTTCAACACCACGCTCTCCGTCGGCGGCCTGTCGTGCGTCGTGCTGGCGGCGGAGCAGCTCACCGGCTTGACCATCCCCTACGCCGCGGAGATCTCCTTCGACGGCGTGATCGCCATGTCCAACGCCGTAGGGGGAGTGACGGTGTGCCTGGCGTCCGCGGTGACGGACCCGTATGTCGGCCTCGACCTGGCGGCGGGGGAGCAGACCCTGGTCGGCGCTCAGGCGCTGGCGTTCGTCCGCAGCAGGCACGGAGTCGGCGACGGCAGCGACCTCGGCCGGATCAGCAACCAGCAGCTGTTCCTGTCCGCGCTGCTGCGCAAGGCGACCAGCGCCGGCGTGCTGAGCAACCCGCTCACCCTCTACGGCCTCGCCAAGTCGGCGACCTCCAACATCCAGCTCTCCGACACCCTCGACTCGCCGACGACCCTGGTGTCGATCGCGCTGGCGTTGAAGAGCGTGCCGCTCACCGATTTCGTCTTCGTGCAGTACCCGTCGATGACCGATCCGGACGACGTCAACCGGGTCGTCCCCGAGCCGACCGGGGTCGCGGCGTTGCAGCAGGCGCTCACGTCCGACACCCCGATCCAGCTGACCGGTACGACCGGCGCCGCTACCGAGGCCGCGCCCAGCACTCCGGCAGCGACGCCCACCCCGACGGCGACGGCCCCCGCATCCACCGCGACCCCGACCGCGACTGCGACACCGGCCCCGACCACCACCTCCGTCGCGCTGCCGTCGACCGTCACCGGCCAGACCGCCGCCGAACAGACCTGCACCAAGGGCAACTGACGTCGCTCAGTGCTTGGCGGCGGATCAGGAGGCGAGGACGTCCGTGAGTTCGTCGAGGCCGCGGATGTGGAGTACTCCGAGAGCGTCAGCGTCCATCGCGTCCGTCGCCGCTGGAGCCGCGTCGCGCCGATCGAGCCACACCCCGGTCAGCCCGGCCTGCGCGGCGCCGATCGCGTCGGTGCGCAGGCGGTCGCCGACGTAGACGGCCTCAGCCGGGGACACGTCGAACACGGTGCACGCGTGGTGGAAGATCGCTGCGTCGGGCTTCGCGACGCCGACCTCCCCGGAGGCGACGAGCACCGGGATGCGTCGATCCAGCCCGACGGACTCGACCTTGCGCCGCTGGAAGGCGAGGTCGCCGTTGGTGATGAGGCCGAAACGCACTCCCGGGATCGCCGCCTTCAGGGCATCGAGGCAGGGGAGGGCGTCGTCGTGGAGGGACCAGGCGGCGACGTAGTGCTCGAAGTAGGAGGCGAACCAGGCGCTCGCCTCGTCGGGTGAGAGGGTCACGCCGTGGCGGGCGGCGAAGT
Organism: Leifsonia naganoensis; assembly: GCF_013410615.1. Lineage (NCBI taxonomy): Bacteria > Bacillati > Actinomycetota > Actinomycetes > Micrococcales > Microbacteriaceae > Leifsonia > Leifsonia naganoensis. Next base: position 678,715 of record NZ_JACCHJ010000001.1, on the reverse strand, counting down.
CGCGGGCGCGCGACTGCCGCTGGCCCTCGAAGTCCAGCCGGCCGGCGAGGTACTCGTGGTAGTGCTCCTCTTCGAGGTCGTGCCAGAGAGCCCCGAGCTCCGCCTCCTCGAGCATCCCGTAGGGCTCGCCGAGGGACGCGGTGTAGCGCCGGATCCCGAGCTGCACCGCCGCCCGATGGGCGAAGAGCGTGTCGTCGAGGTCGAAGAGCACCACGGACGGCCGGCTCACGCCACGGTCTCCGCGGGCCAGCCGTCGTTCGGGACGCGTGGATCGGTGGCGAGCAGACCGGCCTGCCAGTCGTCGCGGCGCCGGCCGCGGTGAACGGCGCCCAGCCGGCTCACGCCCTCGAACGTGAAGCCGGCGCGGCGCGCGACGGCGGCGCTCGCGACGTTGCCCGCGAAGGCGTGCCAGACGATGCGCTGCAGGCCCAGACCGTCGGGCGCCGGGGCGAAGCCGTAATCCAGCGCGAGTGCGGTGGCCTCCGACATCAGACCGAGTCCGCGTGCTTCGGGGGCCAGCCAGAAGCCGATCTCGGCGGCGGAGTCCTCGATGCCGTGCAGCCCCATCATCCCGACCAAGTCGCTCCTGACGCGGATGCCCCACGTGTGGATGCGCCCGCTGGCCCATCCATCCGCGACGAACCCGTTCACGAACCCGACCGCGTCGTCCCGCGTGTACGGCGCGGGGACGGTCGTCCACTCGGCGATGGCAGGATCGACGCACAGCTCGGCGATGCGGTCGACATCCGCATCCGTGGGCACGGAGAGCACCACCCGCTCGCCCGTGAGCACCACGGGCGAGGCGGATGGCGTCGCCATCAGCGGACCCGCCGCAGGAAGCCGACCTTGTCGTACACCTTGGCGAGCGTCGCCTCGGCGATCTCGTCGGCGCGGGCGGCGTTGTGGGCGAGGATGCGATCGAGCTCCGCCGGGTCGGCGAGCAGCTCGAGCGCGCGCTCGCGCACCGGGCCGAGCGCACCGACGACGACCTCCACGAGCCCCTTCTTGAAGTCGCCGTACCCCTTGCCCTCGTACTCCAGCTCGATCGACTGGATCGACCGGCCGCTGAGGGCGCCGTAGATGCTGAGCAGGTTCGAGATGCCGGGCTTGCCCTCGCGGTCGAACGACACGACGCCGTCGGTGTCGGTCACGGCACGCATGATCTTCTTGCGCGTCGCGTCCGGCTCGTCCAGCAGCCAGACGATGCCCGAGCCGGAGTCGGCGGACTTCGACATCTTCGACGATGGGTTTTGCAGGTCGTAGATGCGGGCGCTCTCCTTGAGGGTGAGCGTCTGCGGCACGACGAAGGTCTCGCCGAACCGGCTGTTGAACCGCTCGGCGAGGTCGCGCGTCAGCTCGACGTGCTGACGCTGGTCGTCGCCGACCGGCACCACCTCGGCGTCGTAGAGCAGGATGTCTGCAGCCATCAGCACCGGGTAGGTGAAGAGGCCCACCGAGGTCGCGTCCGCACCCTGCTTGGCCGACTTGTCCTTGAACTGCGTCATGCGTGCCGCCTCGCCGTAGCCGGTGATGGTGGCGAGCACCCACTGCAGCTGGGCGTGGGCGGCGACGTGCGACTGCACGTAGAGGGTGGAGGCCGAGGGGTCGATACCGGCGGCGATGTACTGCGCCGCGGTGCGGCGGGTCTTCTCGCGGAGCTCGGCAGGGTCTTGCGCGACGGTGATCGCGTGCATGTCGACGACGGAGAAGAACGCGTCGTGGGTGCTCTGCAGGTCTTTCCACTGCAGGAGCGCGCCGATGTAGTTGCCGAGGTGCAGCGAGTCGGCCGAGGGCTGCATGCCCGAGTAGAGGCGGGGGAGAGAGGTCATGTCCGTGCTTTCGAATCGATGGATGCGGATGCTTCAGATGGCGTAGTCGACGACCACAGGGGTGTGGTCCGACCATCGCTCGTCATAGGCGGCCGCACGGTCCACCGCGTAATCCTTCACCCGCGCCGCGAGGGCGGGGCTGGCCAGCTGGTAGTCGATCCGCCAGCCGGTGTCGTTGTCGAACGCCTGTCCGCGCCACGACCACCACGTGTAGGGGCCGTCGACGTCGCCCGCGTGCTTGCGGCCCACGTCGACCCAGCCGAGGCCGGCGCCGTCGTTGTAGCCGGGCTCGCCCTCCGCGCCGACGAAGCGGTCGAAGTACGCGCGCTCCTCGGGGAGGAACCCGGCGCGCTTGACGTTGCCCTTCCAGTTCTTGATGTCGAGGGTGCGGTGGCCCACGTTGAGGTCGCCCATCACGACGGCGAGCTCGTTGTGCTTCTGCAGCTCGGGCAGGCGCTTCTCCATCGCGTCGAGGAACTTGTACTTCTCGACCTGCTTCTCGGTGCCGGCCTCGCCCGAATGGACGTACGCGCTCACGACCGTGACCACGGTGCCGTTCACCTCGTAGTCGGCCTCGAGCCAGCGGCCGGCGCTGTCGAACTCCGACGGTCCGAGCTCCACCCGGTGGATCGCGGCACGGTGCCGGCTGGCGATGGCGACGCCGGCGCGCCCCTTCGCCGTCGCGGGGTCGTGCACGATGTCCCAGTCGGGGCCGAGGAGCTGTTCGAGGTCCTCGGTGGAGGCGCGCACCTCCTGGATGGCGAGGATGTCGACGTCGCGCCCGTCGAGCCAGCCGCCCATGCCCTTGCGGAACGCGGCGCGCACGCCGTTGGTGTTGATCGTCGCGATTCGCAGCGGTTTCGTGGGCATGGATCAAGCCTACCGGTGGCCGCCGACGCTCCCCAGATCGAGCAGATCGTTGAGGCGGTGCTCCGCCTTCTCGACTTTGCGCTGGGCCGACAGCTGGCCGAACCAGTGCGCCTCGGCGAGCTCGGTGCGGGCGTCCGCGAGCTCCGCCCGCGCCACCACGACGCGCGCCTCGTGCTCGGCGGCGGCGCGTTCGGCGGCGGCCTGCTCGGGTGTCACCATCCGCGGCGAGAGTCCCCGGTCGAGCATCCCGACCGCGATCCACGAGGCCGAGAGCAGGATGACGCGCGAGACGAGGTTGAACCACACCAGCAGACCGATGAACACGGCGAAGGTGGCGAGCAGCGGGTTCTTCGTCGCCCCGCCGAGCAGCACGCCGCCGAGCACGCTCAGGCCGGCGAGGACCGCTGCGCCGAGAAGAACGCCGAAGAAGAGGTTGCGCCACGGGATGGCGACCCTCGCCATGACGCGGAACATCGCCCCGAGCGTGACGATGTTGAGGGCGACGGACACCACGAGACTGGAGATCCGGGTGATGACACTGGTCACGGCGGAGTCGGAGGGCAGGCCGACCAGATCGAGGAAGAACGTCAGGGCCTGCGTGCTGACGATCGTCAGGGTCGCCGAGAAGATGAACACCAGGCCGAATCCGAGGGCGAGGAACAGGTCCCGGATCTTCTGCAGGACGTAGTTGGTGGTGTCCCTGCTCAGGCCGAACACCGCGCGGACGGCCTGGCGGGTGTAGTACAGCCAGCCGATGGCCGTCCAGAGGAGGCCGATCGCGGCGATGGCGCCGGCCCAGCCGAACGAGGTCGCCTGCTCGAGCTGCGTGGTGTCGATCACGCCCTGCGAGGTCGGGGTGGAGATGAGGCCGGGCACCGCACGGTTGATCAGCTCCACCAGCGCCTTGTAGATCTCGGGATTGCCGGTCAGCCACAGGCCCGCCACCGAGAAGCCGAGCCACACGGCGGCGAAGACGGCGAACAGCGACTGGAAGCCCATCCCGGCCGCCCGCAGGTTGCCGTCCGAGTGGGAGTAATTGATGTACACCCGGTACGGCCGGAGCGCCTGCACCCACTTGGCGACGTGGGAGACCCGCGCGACCGGCTTCTCCAGCCGCTCCCTGATCGGCTCCGCGGCGTCGCGGAACCGGTCCTTCAGGGTCTCCTCGGGCTCGACCGTCCCCTCGGCGCGCTGCAGAGCGGGGTCGGGGCTCACCGCCTCCGGTGCTGGTCGGGTCTTCTTGGCCACCGGTTCAGGATATCGACCGCATAGGCTGGCGGGATGCCTTCTGCGATCATCCTCGGCGGCACGGGGCTCCTGGGCCGGGCGACGGCCCTCCGGCTGGCCGCCTCCGGGTGGGACGTCTCGGTCACCGGCCGCGATCCCGAGCGGATGCCGGCGGCGCTCGCCGCGGCCGGCGTCCGGCACCTGCGTTCCGATCGCCGAGACCCGGCCGCTCTGGCCGAGACGCTCCGGGAAGGGGCCGAGCTGCTGGTCGACGCGCTCTGCTTCACCGCGGACGACGGGCGACTGCTGCTCCCGCACCTGGACAGCGTCGGAACGACTGTGATGTTCTCCAGCAAGGCGGTCTACGTCGATGCGGACGGACGCCACATCAACTCGGACGAGCGCCCGCGGTTCGGCGGTCCGGTGCGGGAGGACACCGACACGCTCGAACCCGCCTGGGACGGCCGCTACCAGAGCAGGGAGGGCTACGGCCGCAACAAGGTCGCTGCAGAGCGCGTGCTTCTGGAGAGCGGCCATCCCGTCACCGTATTGCGCGCGTCGAAGGTGCACGGTGCGGGGGCGGCACTCCCCCGGGAGTGGCACTTCGTGCGGCGGGTGCTGGACGGCCGGGCCGTCGTCCTGCTCGCCCATGGCGGCCGGGGCTACGACCACCCGACGGCAGCGGTGAACGCCGCTGCTCTCGTCGAGACGGTCGCAGACCATCCCGGTGCCCGCATCCTGAACGCGGCGGATCCGGATGTGCCGACCGGGCGCGACATCGCGCGCATCGTGGCCGAGACGCTCGGGCACCAGTGGGACGAGGTGCTGGTGGAGGGTGACGAGCAGGGCCGGCACCCGTGGGATGTCGTCCCCGGAATCGAACTCGATCTGTCGGCCGCCACCGCGCTCGGCTACCGCCCCGTCGGCGCCTACGCGGACACCGTGCGTCCGGCGATCGAGTGGGCGGCGTCGTTCGGTCGAACGCCACCGTGGGCGACGGAGGTCGACGAGGGCGACTTCGACTACGCCGGTGAGGACGCGTTCCTGCTGCGCCGTTGATCGCACCGCCTCGGGCCGGCGGAACGACAGAGCCCCGGCCGTCCGCGCGAGGGCGCGGCGACCGGGGCTCCGTGCGTCGGCTCAGTACGAGTAGCTCGAGTAGCCCGAGGACGCGGCGATCACGCCGCCGACGATCGCGAAGATCACGGCGAGGACGATGAATGCGATGTAGACGTAGCCGATGATCAGGCCGGCGAGGGCCAGGCCGCGGCCGCTCTCGCCGGTGCGCTTGATCTGGCTGAGGGCGATGTGGCCGCAGATCACGCCGGCGAGCGGGAAGACGAACCCGCCGACGAGGGCGATGATCGCGAGGACGTTGGTGCCGCTCTTCTGCGTCGGGTACGGGGTGTAGCCGGCCGGGGGAGCGGGCGGGTAGGCATTCGGGGTCTGGTCGGTCATGGTGAGGTGGCTCCGATTCGGGATGCGGGGTCGGTGGTGTTGGTGAGGTGTTACTTCTGCGAGATGCTGTCGGCCAGGATGCCCGCGGGGTGCAGGGCGGCCGCGATGGCGTTGGCGGTCTCTTGGAACGCCGTGTCGGTCTTGGCGGCGCCGATCGCGCCGCCCTTCAGTGCGCCTCCGGCCATGTTGCGGTTGAGGCGGGCCACCAGCCGGCCCTGCTGGTCGACCATGAAGTCGACGAGGAAGGTCAGCTGGAAGTTCTTGCCGGCGAAGGCGCCGAGCCAGAAGGTCGAGGCGGCGCTGCCACGCTTGGCGAGCAGGCCACCGGTCGGGGTGGACGTGACGACGAAGCCCTCGGAGGCGAGGGCGGAGACGACGAGCTGCTTGGCAGCCTCGTGGTCGCCGAGCAGGAAGAAGTCGTGTGCGGACGCCATGGCGATTCCTTGTGTGTGAGTCGGGAAGTGCGGGCTCCAGGGCGGGCCCGGCATGTCACTCTACCGGGGGACATGGCTTCCCCGCATCCCGCTGGCCCAGTGAATTCTTTGGCCGTGCACCGCGGGGACAAGTTAAGTAGAAAGCGCCCCTCCGCCAGTGGCGGAGGGGCGCTTCTTACGAAGTCCGGACTACGGCTTGCCGCGCATGATGGCCTGCTTGACCTCGGCGATCGCCTGCGTCACCTGGATGCCACGGGGGCAGGCGTCGGTGCAGTTGAAGGTCGTGCGGCAGCGCCAGACGCCCTCCTTGTCGTTGAGGATGTCGAGGCGCACCTGCGCGTTGTCGTCGCGGGAGTCGAAGATGAACCGGTGCGCGTTCACGATGGCCGCCGGCCCGAAGTACTGCCCGTCGGTCCAGAACACGGGGCACGACGACGTGCACGCGGCGCAGAGGATGCACTTGGTGGTGTCGTCGAAGCGCGCGCGGTCGGCGACGGACTGGACGCGCTCCTTGCCCTTCTCCGGCTTGCTGTTCGCGACGAGGAACGGCTGCACCTCGCGGTAGCTCGCGAAGAACGGCTCCATGTCGACGATGAGGTCCTTCTCCAGCGGCAGGCCCTTGATCGCCTCGACGTAGATCGGCTTGGAGATGTCCAGGTCCTTGATCAGCGTCTTGCAGGCGAGGCGGTTGCGGCCGTTGATGCGCATCGCGTCGGAGCCGCAGATGCCGTGCGCGCAGGAGCGGCGGAAGGTCAGCGACCCGTCCTGCTCCCACTTGATCTTGTGCAGCGCGTCCAGGATGCGGTCCGTCGGGAACATCTCGACGTCGAAGTCCTGCCAGCGCGGCTCCGTGTCCACGTCCGGGTCGAAGCGACGGATGATCAGCGTCACCGTGAACGACTGGACGGGGGCTTCGGGAGCAGGGGGAGTCTCCAGTACGGCGGTCGACATCAGTACTTCCTCTCCATGGGCTCGTAACGCGTCACGACGACCGGCTTCCAGTCGAGGGTGATGTGGTCCGCCGCGTCGGCGGAGTGGGGGTCACCGGTCAGGTAGGCCATCGTGTGCTGCATGTAGTTCTCGTCGTCGCGCTTCGGGTAGTCGTCGCGCATGTGTCCGCCGCGCGATTCCTTGCGGTTGCGGGCCGAGTAGACGACGACCTCGGCGAGGTCGAGCAGGAAGCCGAGTTCGACGGCTTCGAGCAGGTCGGTGTTGAACCGCTTGCCCTTGTCCTGCACGACGACGTTCTTGTAGCGCTCGCGGAGGCGGTGGATGGTCCCCGTGACCTGCTCGAGCGACTCGTCGGTGCGGAACACCTGGGCGTTCTTGTCCATCTCGTCCTGCAGCTCCTTGCGGATCGCGGCGATCCGCTCGGTGCCGGTGCCGGTGCGCAGGTCGTCGATGAGTCCGCGGACGAACGCGGCCGGGTCCTCCGGGAGGGGGACGGCGGTCGCGGTCTTGACGTACTCGACGGCGTTGTTGCCGGCGCGCTTGCCGAAGACGTTGATGTCGAGGAGCGAGTTGGTGCCCAGACGGTTCGAGCCGTGGACCGAGACGCAGGCGCACTCGCCCGCGGCGTAGAGGCCGGGGACGACCGTGGTGTTGTCGCGCAGCACCTCGGCGTTGTTGTTGGTCGGGATGCCGCCCATCGCGTAGTGCGCGGTCGGCATGACCGGCACGGGCTCGACGACGGGATCGACGCCGAGGTAGGTGCGGGCGAACTCGGTGATGTCCGGCAGCTTGGTCTCGAGGACCTCGGCGCCGAGGTGCGTGCAGTCGAGCAGCACGTAGTCCTTGTGCGGGCCGGCGCCGCGGCCCTCCGCGACCTCCTGGACCATGCAGCGCGCGACGATGTCACGCGGGGCGAGGTCCTTGATGGTCGGGGCGTAGCGCTCCATGAACCGCTCGCCGCTGGCGTTGCGGAGGATCGCGCCCTCGCCGCGCGCGCCCTCGGTGAGGAGGATGCCGAGGCCGGCCAGGCCGGTCGGGTGGAACTGGAAGAACTCCATGTCCTCCAGCGGGAGCTTCTTGCGCCAGATGATCCCGACGCCGTCGCCCGTGAGGGTGTGCGCGTTGGAGGTCGTCTTGAAGATCTTGCCGAAGCCGCCGGTGGCGAAGATGATCGCCTTCGAGTGGAAGACGTGCAGCTCGCCGGTCGCCAGCTCATAGGCGACGACGCCCGCGGGCTGGTCGACGCCGTCGACCTCGTTCATGATCACGTCGAGCACGTAGAACTCGTTGAAGAAGTTGATGCCGAGCTTCACGCAGTTCTGGAACAGCGTCTGCAGGATCATGTGGCCGGTGCGGTCGGCCGCGTAGCAGGCGCGGCGGACCGGGGCCTTGCCGTGGTCGCGGGTGTGACCGCCGAAGCGGCGCTGGTCGATCTTGCCCTCGGGCGTGCGGTTGAACGGCAGGCCCATGTTCTCGAGGTCGATGACCGCGTCGATCGCCTCTTTGGCGAGGATCTCGGCGGCGTCCTGGTCGACGAGGTAGTCGCCGCCCTTGACGGTGTCGAAGGTGTGCCACTCCCAGCTGTCCTCCTCCACGTTGGCGAGCGCCGCGGCCATGCCGCCCTGCGCCGCGCCGGTGTGGGAGCGGGTGGGGTAGAGCTTCGAGATCACGGCCGTCCTGGCGTGCGGTCCGGCCTCGATGGCCGCACGCATCCCGGCGCCGCCGGCGCCGACGATGACGATGTCGAACTCGTGGTAGTGGACGCCGTCGATGACGGTCGATTCAGAGGATTCAGTCGTAGTCACAGGTGCGGTTTTCCGTTACTTGACCGGGCAGAAGGACGGCAGCTGGTCGGCCGCGGCGCCCACCGGGCAGGGGTCGAAGGTGAAGATCACGAGGGTGCCGAGCACGACCATCACGACCACCGCGGCGAGGATCGCCCAACGGAGGATGCGGTTCACCATCTTGTTGTGCGCGTAGTCGTTGACGAGGGTGCGCATGCCGTTGCCGCCGTGGATCATGGCGAGCCAGAGCATGAGGAGGTCCCAGATCTGCCAGAACGGGGTCGCGTACTTGCCGGCGACGAAGGCGAAGTCGATCTGCTTGACGCCGTCGCCGAGCACGATGTTCACCAGGAGGTGGCCGAAGATCAGGACGATCAGCACGAGGCCGGAGAGCCGCATGTAGATCCAGCCCCACTTCTCCCAGTTGACGCCCTTGCGTGCCGGGCGCGCAGGGGAGCGGGGCGCTTCGATGGTCGTCATGTCAGTGCCCCTCCGCGAAGATGTGCACGAGCTGCACGGGGATGAATCCGGCCATCAGGATCACCCAGAGGGCGATGACGATCCAGAACATGGCGCGCTGGTACTTGACGCCCTTGCTCCAGAAGTCGATCAGGATGATCCGGATGCCGTTGAAGGCGTGGAACACGATGGCCGCCACGAGGGCGATCTCGCCGAGCCCCATGATGGGGTTCTTGTACGTCCCGATCACCGCGTTGTACGCCTCCGGGCTGACCCGGATGAGCGAGGTGTCGAGGATGTGCACGAGCAGGAAGAAGAAGATGGCTACGCCGGTGATGCGGTGAAGCACCCACGACCACATACCCTCGCGGCCGCGGTACAGCGTGCCGCCCGGCCGGTTCTTCGTCGGCTGCAGAGTCACTGCCGCTTGGTCTGGCACGAACAACCCTCCCTGGTTGCATGTCGCTTCATGAGGCGCGCTGAGCGCGTTGCCCAGTCTATGCCGCGGGTCATCCGGGCGCTGCTTAGGGTGACCTCAGTTATCTCGACGTCGAGATAAACATCCCTTGCGTCGACGGCGCGGAGGCGTACGTTCCGACGCATGACCCAAGACGAACCCGTCATGAACGGAAGCAACGATGCCGGAACCGGTGCCAAGGTCGCCGGCATCGTCGAACAGATGCGCGCAGACATGCAGCGGCTGCCGCGCGAAGACAGCGAGAAGGTCCTGCGTCAGCGCCTCGACGACGCCGGCATCCAGCTCGACGACGCCGAGATCTCCCGGATCGCCGCCGATGTGCAGAGCGGACCCTCGGTCGTCGACTGAGGCTCCGCCCCTTCTGCGCTAGAGGACGTCGGTCGAGCCGGTGACCTTCAGCGCGTCCACGACGGCCTTCACGCGCTGCGCGTTCTCGCTCGTCGTCACCAGGAGGGCGTCCGGGGTGTCCACGACGACGATGTCCTTCACGCCGATCAGGCTGATCACCCGGTTGCTCTGGCTCACGACGATGCCGCTGGACGAGTCGGAGAGCACGCGGGCGTTCTCGCCGAGGATCGCCAGGTCGGACTTGCGGCCGCCGGAGTTCAGCTTGGCCAGCGACGCGAAGTCTCCGACGTCGTCCCAGTCGAAGTAGCCGGGCACGACGGCGAGGCGTCCGGCTGCCGCAGCGGGTTCGGCGACGGTGTAGTCGATGGCGATCTTCTCGAGGCCGGGCCAGATGCGGTCGACGGCCGGCCCGCGCGTCGCCGGGTCGTCCCACGCGGCGGCGAGCTCGAGCAGCCCGGCGTGGAGGTCGGGCTTGTTGCGACCGATCTCCTCGAGGAGGAGGTCGGCGCGGGAGATGAACATGCCCGCGTTCCAGAGATAGGAGCCATCCGCGACGTACGCCTCCGCGGTGGCGAGGTCGGGCTTCTCGACGAAGGAGTCGACGAGGCGGGCGGTCGGTGCACCCGCGATCTCGGCGGTCTCGCCCGCGGTGTGGATGTAGCCGAAGCCCACCGCGGGTTCCGTCGGCTGGATGCCGATGGTGGTGATGTAGCCGGCGGCGGCGGCGTGCACGGCCTCCCGCACCGCGTGGCGGAAGCGGGCCTGATCGCGGATGACGTGGTCGGCGGCGAACGAGCCGATGATGACGCCCGGCTCGCGACGCTCGAGGATCGCGGCGGCCAGACCGATCGCCGCGGTGGAGTCGCGTCCCTCGCTCTCGAGCACGACGTTCGGGTCGGCGAGGTCGGGGAGCTGGGCCTCGACCGCGGCGCGGTGCGCACGGCCGGTGACGACCATGATCCGCTGGTCGCCGGAGAGCGGTGTCAGGCGGTCCCAGGTGTCGCGTAGCAGTGTCTGCCCCGATCCCGTCAGATCGTGCAGGAACTTGGGCGCGTCTGCGCGCGACAACGGCCATAGCCGGGATCCGACGCCACCGGCGGGGATCACGCTGTAGAAGTGGTCGAGCGGGGTGCTGCGGCTCATGCTGGACAGGATACCGATCGGCGCTGGACATGCACCGTTCATCGCGGGGCAACGGCCGGGCAACCCCGGCTGCTTAGCGTGGCGGCATGCGGGTTGCGGTGGTCAGCGAGAGCTTCCTCCCCACGGTCAACGGGGTCACGAACAGCGTGCTGCGCGTGCTGGACCATCTGGCGGAGGCCGGGCACGAGGCGATCGTGATCTGCCCGGAGGCGGGGGCGCCGGCGGAGTACGCCGGCTTCCGCATCCACCAGGTCCCGTCCATCGCCTACCGGCAGTTCCCGGTCGGGCTGCCGAGCCCGCAGGTGCAGCGCATCCTCGCCCGTTTCGCCCCGGACGTGCTCCACGCCGCCTCTCCCTTCTTCCTGGGTGCGCAGGCCATCGCCGCGGCGAACCGGCTGGGCGTGCCGTCGGTCGCCATCTACCAGACCGACGTCGCCGGCTTCGCCCGCCGCAACGGGCTCGGGCTCACCTCCGCCATCGCCTGGAAGTATGTGCGCTGGGTGCACGAGGGCGCCGATCTCACGCTCGCCCCCTCCGCCGCCTCCGAGTACGACCTCCGCGACGCCGGCGTCTCCCGGATCGGCCGCTGGGGCCGTGGCGTCGACCTCGAGCGCTATCACCCCAACAAGCGGCGCACGAAGGCGGCGGTCGCGCTCCGCGACCGGCTCTCGCCCGACGGCGAGGTCGTCGTCGGGTACGTGGGTCGCATCGCGCCGGAGAAGCAAGTGGAGCGGCTGCGGGCGTTGCGCGGCCTGCCCGGCGTCTCGGTCGCCATCGTCGGCGACGGTCCCGCGCGCGACGCCGTCGAGCGCGAGCTGCGCGGAGTGCCTGTCACCTGGCTGGGGCGGCTGGGCGGGGACGACCTCGCCGCGGCGTACGCTTCCTTCGACCTCTTCGTCCACACCGGGTCGGAGGAGACCTTCGGCCAGACCGTGCAGGAGGCGCATGCCTCGGGCCTGCCCGTCGTCGCTCCGCGCGCCGGCGGCCCGGTCGACCTCGTCGAGCACGGTGTCGACGGGCTGCTCTTCCCGCCGTCCGACGAGCGGGCGCTGCGTGCCGCCGTCGCGATGATCGTCAGCGACACGGGGCTCCGGCTCCGGATGGGCGAGGCCGGGAGGCGGGCCGTCCTCGGCCGCGGCTGGGACGTCCTCTGCGGAGAGCTCGTCGGGCACTACGAGCGCGTGATCCTGAACGCATGCGCAGAGGCGGAGGAGAGCGGCGTCCAGCCGGTCGGCAGGCAGCGCGCGTACAGTTAGGTGGCCGCTCAGGCGGCCGTCCACCCTTCCGCACGCTCCCTGGAGGTGAACGATGGCGAACATCAACCGACGCGGCATTCCCATGCCCTTCGTTTCCCGGTCGCGGAGGGTCGACCCTCCCAGTTCGATCGTCGCCCCGGAGCCCGCGCCCGGTTCGGCCCCGTCGCGCTCGAGCATGGTGGACAGTGCCGTGTACCGCGGCGGCGTCCGCGTCGCGTCGCCGACCACGCTGGCCGAGACCTATCGTGCTCTCGACGCGACGCCCGACGGCGTCGCCTGGATCGGCCTCTACCGGCCGAGCGAGCGCGAGCTGATGTCGCTGGCCGAGGAGTTCAACCTCCACCCGCTCGCCATCGAGGACGCGATCGTCGCCCACCAGCGGCCCAAGCTGGAACGCTACGACACGGTGCTCTTCGTCGTGCTCAAGGCGGCGAACTACCTGGACGTGCCCGAGGAGGTCGACTTCGGCGAGCTGCACCTCTTCGTCGGACCGAACTTCGTGATCACGGTGCGCCACAGCGAGTCGCCCGACCTCTCCACCGTGCGGCATCGCATGGAGGCGGAGCCCGAGCTGCTCGCGCTCGGCCCGCAGGCCGTGCTCTACGCGATCATCGACGCCGTCGTGGATGCGTACAGCCCGGTCGTCGCCGGTCTCGCCAACGACATCGACGAGATCGAGACCCAGGTGTTCGGCGGGGATGCCCTCGTCTCCCGACGCATCTACGAGCTGTCCCGCGAGGTCATCGACTTCCAGCGCGCGACCCATCCGCTCTCCGCGGTGATGATCGCGCTCGAACGCGGCACGGCCAAGTACGGCGTCACCCAGGAGCTCGAACGCCGTCTGCGCGACGTCGCCGACCACCTCACACAGGTGAACGAGCGCGTGGACGGCTTCCGCTACCTTTTGCGCGACATCCTGACGGTGAACTCGACCCTGGTCTCCGAACGTCAGAACGAGGAGATGACCCGCCTCGCGCTCTCGACCCACGAGCAGGGCGAACAGGTCAAGAAGATCTCCTCCTGGGCGGCGATCCTCTTCGCCCCGTCCCTCATCGCGGGCGTCTACGGCATGAACTTCGAGCACATGCCCGAACTGGCATGGCAGTTCGGCTACCCCCTCGCGATCGTCGCGATGCTGGGGCTGAGCACGCTGCTCTATGTGCTGTTCAAGAAGCGCGGGTGGATGTAACGAGTCGGGTGCGAACGCTCTGGTTAAAATGACGCAACCTTCCTAAGTTGATCACAGGCGTTACATTTCAGGCGTTGGATTCCTGATCGCGTGGCGCCTTCGACGAAGGAGTTGAAAATGCGCAAATGGATAACTCGAATCGGGATAGCGTCGAGTGCGGCATTGGTGGGGGCGCTGTTGTTCGCGGCGCCTGCATCTGCGGCGAACTTTCCCTCATGCACGACGGCGAAGTCCGGAAAGACCGGCACAGCGACGTGCGCCCCAAACGGCCAGTCCTATCTTTTCCAGGTCGCAATCCGGTGCAACGGGTGGACGCTTCTTAACGGCTCCTGGAGTACCCAGAAGTACGGCCCCCTCAAACCGCCGGGTGGTCAGTCGAGCGCTTCATGCGCAAGCAATGAGTCGCTTGACTGGGTCGGAGTCATCGTCAGCAATTAGCCGACCAAGGGGTCGCCTCTCTGGGGCGGCCCCTTCTGATTTCGCTCAAATGAGCAGTCGCCAACGGTGCGCGCGTTTGTAACGCTTGCATGAAGAAGCCGGATTTTCGAACGGAGCGGTTCGTCACATTCGGTAACGTCAGTGCATACCCTGGCCGGCGGGCACCTGCGCCGGCCACGCATCTTGGAGGACAACCTTGACAATCACAGCCCGTAAGGCCGGCCTCGTCGGTCTTGCAGCGACCGGCGTCATCGCGCTGCTCGCCGCATGTTCCGCTGCACCGTCCGACAGCTCGTCGACCGGCGCCGCGAAGAGCGACTTCCTGCCCTGCATGGTCTCCGACTCGGGCGGATTCGACGACCACTCGTTCAACCAGCTCGGCTACGAGGGCCTGACCGAAGCGGCTAAGACATTGCAGGTCGAGCCGAAGAAGGCGGAGTCCAAGAGCGAGAACGACTTCGCTCCGAACATCCAGAACATGGTGGACCAGAACTGCAACCTGGTCGTCACCGTCGGCTTCCTGCTCGCCGACGCGACGAAGAAGGCCGCCGCGTCGAACCCCGACGTCAATTTCGCCATCATCGACGACAACTCGATCCAGGCCAAGAACGTCAAGCCGATCATCTTCGACACCGCCCAGGCGGCGTTCCTCGCCGGCTACGCGGCCGCGAGCTACTCGAAGACCGGCATCGTCGGCACCTTCGGCGGCATGCAGATCCCGACCGTCACCATCTTCATGGACGGCTTCGCGGACGGCGTGAAGTACTTCAACGACCAGAAGAGCAAGTCGGTCAAGGTCGTCGGCTGGGACGTCGACGCGCAGAACGGCTCCTTCACCGGTGGCTTCGACGCCAACGAGACCGCGAAGAACACGGCTCAGGGCATCATCGACCAGAACGCCGATGTCATCATGCCGGTCGGCGGCCCGATCTACCAGTCGGCCGCGCAGGCCATCAAGGACTCCGGCAAGTCGATCGCCATGGTCGGCGTCGACGCCGATGTCTACGAGTCGGACCCGAGCGTCAAGGACTTGCTCCTCACCTCGGTCATGAAGGGCATGAAGCCCGCTACGAACGACGTCGTGATCGAGTCGTCGAAGGGCAAGTTCGACAGCACGCCGTACGTCGGCACGCTGAAGAACGACGGTGTCGGCCTCGCGCCGTTCCACGACTTCGCCTCGAAGGTCGACTCCGGCCTGCAGGGCGAGCTCGACAAGATCAAGGCAGGCATCATCGACGGCTCGATCAAGGTCACGTCGCCCTCGTCGCCCAAGCAGTAACTCGGCAACGACGGCAACACACTCGACGGGGAGGTCAGCGCCGCTGGCCTCCCCGTTGTCGTGCCCTTGTCCAGATGCTCATCTGAGCACAGACTGACATATGCGCAGACGGTAGATTGAACAGGCGCAACGAGGCCACCGCCGTTGTCGCGTGCCACCGCTCACTGTCTCTGTGCTCACCACGGGCGAGTAGAGAAGGAACCCCACCCGAATGAAGCTCGAACTTCGCGGCATCACCAAACGGTTCGGTGCCCTGGTCGCCAACGACCACATCGACCTCACGGTCGAACCTGGCGAGATCCACTGCCTGCTCGGCGAGAACGGCGCAGGCAAGTCGACCCTGATGAACGTCCTCTACGGCCTCTACCAGGCCGAGGAGGGCGACATCCTGCTGGACGACGCCGTCCAGCACTTCGCCGGCCCCGGCGACGCCATGAAGGCCGGCATCGGCATGGTGCACCAGCACTTCATGCTCATACCCGTCTTCACCGTCGCCGAGAACGTCATGCTCGGCCACGAGCAGACGAAGTTCGGCGGTCGTCTCGACCTGGCCGCGGCCCGCGCGAAGGTGCGCGAGATCTCCGCCCGGTTCGGCTTCGATGTCGACCCGGACGCGCTGGTCGAAGACCTCCCCATCGGTGTGCAGCAGCGCGTCGAGATCATCAAGGCGCTCTCCCAGAACGCGAAGGTGCTCGTCTTCGACGAGCCCACCGCCGTACTGACCCCGCAGGAGACCGATGAGCTGATGGGCATCATGCGCCAGCTCAAGGAGCAGGGCACGGCGATCATCTTCATCACCCACAAGCTGCGCGAGGTGCGCGAGGTGGCCGACCGCATCACGGTCATCCGCCTCGGCAAGGTCGTCGGCGAGGCCGAGCCCACCGCCACGAACGCCGAGATGGCGTCGATGATGGTCGGTCGCGCGGTCTCGCTCACGGTGCACAAGGAGCCGGCGGCACCCGGCGACGCGGCGCTCGTGGTCACGGATCTCTCGGTGATCGACCCGATCGGCCAGCTCGTGGTCAACCGGGTCAGCTTCGAGGTCCGTGCAGGCGAGATCCTTGCCATCGCCGGCGTGCAGGGCAACGGTCAGACCGAGCTCACCGAGGCGATCCTCGGGCTGCAGCCCCGCGTCGAGGGCACGATCGTGCTCGACGGCAACGAGATCCAGGGGCAGAGCCCGCGCAAGGTGCTCGACGCCGGTGTCGGGTTCGTGCCGGAGGACCGCAATGAGGACGGCCTCGTCGGCGAGTTCAGCATCCAGGAGAACCTGATGCTGGACCGCTCGACCGGGGAGCCCTTCGTCAAGGCGGGCAACATCCAGTTCTCGTATCTCAAGCAGTTCGCCGAGGAGAAGGTGCGCGAGTTCGACGTGCGCACCCAGTCGATCGACACCGCCGTCGGCCGCCTCTCGGGCGGCAACGCACAGAAGGTCGTGCTCGCCCGCGAGCTGAGCCGCGAGTTGCGGCTGTTCGTGGCGGCGCAGCCGACCCGCGGTCTGGACGTCGGCTCGATCGAGTTCGTCCACAAGCGCATCGTCGAGACCCGCGACTCCGGCGTGCCGGTGATCGTCGTCTCGACCGAGCTCGACGAGGTCGCGGCGCTGGCCGACCGCATCGCCGTCATGTACCGCGGGGGAATCGTTGGAATCGTGCCGGGGGACACGTCGCGAGACGTCCTCGGCCTCATGATGGCCGGCGAGTCGCCGGAGCAGGCAGGAGCAGCAGCATGACCGGGACCCCCACTCCCAGCCAGCCCGTGGCGCCGGCGCAACCGGCACCGTCCGGTCAGCCGGCCGGCAAGCCGGAGAACGACGACCGCTGGAACAAGGCGGTCCGCGACATCATGGGCGGACCGGTGATCATCTCGATCCTCGCCGTGGTGCTCGCGCTCGTCGTCGGCGCGATCCTGATCGCCGCCACCGACCCCGAGGTGCAGAAGGCGGCGGGATACTTCTTCGCCCGCCCCGGCGACACGTTCAAGGCCATCTGGGACTCGGTCTCCAGCGCCTACGTGTCGATGTTCCAGGGAGCCATCTACAACTTCCGCCGCCCGACGTTCGCCGCCGGTATCCGCCCCCTGACGGAGACACTGACGTTCGCCACACCGCTGATCGTCAGCGGTCTCGGCGTGGCCCTCGCCTTCCGCGTCGGCCTGTTCAACATCGGCGGCCAGGGACAGATCCTCATCGCCGCGGCCGCCTCGGCCTGGGTCGGCTTCTCGTGGAACCTGCCCCCGGTCATCCACCTCGTGCTCGCCGTCGTGGCGGGCATCGCGGGCGGTGCGATCTGGGCCGGCATCGTCGGCGTCCTGAAGGCGAGGACCGGCGCGCACGAGGTGATCGTGACGATCATGCTCAACTACATCGCCTTCTACCTGGTCGCGTACATGCTGCGCACCCAGGGCCTCCTGCAGGCGCCGGGCTCGAACAACCCGAAGGCGCCGGCGATCCACGCCAACGCGGTCTTCCCGCCCCTCTTCGGCGAGCAGTACAACCTCACCTGGGCGTTCATCGTCGTGATCGCCGCGACGGTCTTCGTGTGGTGGCTGATCAACCGCTCGAGCCTCGGCTTCCGCTTCCGCGCGGTCGGCGAGAACCCGAACGCGGCCCGCGTCGCCGGCATCAACGTCAAGAACATCTACCTCTACGCGATGCTCATCGCGGGTGGCCTCGTCGGCATCGCCGGCGCGAGCCAGGCGCTCGGCGTCTTCCCGCAGGGCATCAGCTCGGGCGTGGACGCGGGCATCGGCTTCGACGCCATCACCGTGGCCCTGCTCGGCCGGTCCAAGCCGTGGGGCGTCTTCATCGCCGGTCTGCTCTTCGGGGCGCTCAAGGCCGGCGGCTTCACGATCCAGGCCGCGAACGACATCCCGATCGACATCGTCCTGGTGATGCAGTCGCTCATCGTCCTCTTCGTCGCCGCGCCGCCGCTGGTGCGCGCGATCTTCCGCCTGCCGACGCC
The DNA here is from genome assembly GCF_013410615.1 of Leifsonia naganoensis. Lineage (NCBI taxonomy): Bacteria > Bacillati > Actinomycetota > Actinomycetes > Micrococcales > Microbacteriaceae > Leifsonia > Leifsonia naganoensis. The sequence continues at coordinate 660,609 of NZ_JACCHJ010000001.1, read as the reverse complement.
CGGGAGCACTCCCCGGAGACAGCGTCCCATCGTCACGAAGGAGGTGGCGGCCAAGTGACCACCACGGCCCCCGTCATCCCGGACTCCGCGCCCATCGCGCTGGAGAAGGCAGAGATCCGCTCCTGGAAGGCCCCGATCGCCTTCGCGGTGTTCGTGGTCATCAGCCTCGTCCTGTTCCTCGGCTTCTCGCGCCACGGCCAGAGCACCTTCCGGTTCTCCGAGTCGTCCGACGCGGTCAAGCTCCCGAACCTCGTCGTCGACACGTTCTCGACCACGATCGTCGTGACCGTGATCCTCGCGATCATCACCGCCTACAGCGCCTACCTCTCCTGGAACGCGCGCAAGACGCCGATCTGGCTCGTCGTCGTGTTCGCCCTGGCGTTCATGTTCGGCTTCCTCGCCTGGGCGGGCTCGGGCGAGCTGCCCGTCCCGGTCACCGGCCTCCTGCTCGGCACGATCAGCCTCTCTGTCCCGCTCGTGTTCGGCGCCCTGGGCGGCGTGATCTCGGAGCGCGGCGGCGTCGTCAACGTCGCCATCGAGGGCCAGCTGCTCGCCGGAGCGTTCGTGTCTGCCATGACCGCGACGCTCACCGGCAGCTGGGTCGTCGGCCTGCTGGCCGCGATGGTCGCCGGCGTGCTGGTCTCGTTCGTGCTCGCCGCCTTCGCCATCAAGTACCTGGTCGACCAGGTCATCGTCGGCGTCGTGCTCAACGTGCTCGTCACCGGCCTCACCAGCTTCTTCTACTCGCAGGTGCTCGCGGCCGACCCGTCGGCCCTCAACCACCCGCCGCGCCTGCCGGACTGGCCCATCCCGTTCCTCAGCGAGATCCCGATCATCGGCAAGGTGCTCTTCAACCAGACGATCATCGAGTACCTCATGTACATCGCGATCTTCGTGGTGTGGTTCGGTCTGTTCAAGACCCGCTGGGGCCTGCGCCTCCGCTCGGTCGGCGAGCACCCGGAGGCCGCGGACACCGTCGGCATCAAGGTCAACAGCACGCGGTTCTGGAACGTCTCCCTCGCCGGAGCGATCGCCGGACTCGGCGGCGCGTACTTCACGCTCGGCTCGGTCGGCGCCTTCTCCAAGGAGATGACCGCCGGACAGGGCTTCATCGCCCTGGCGGCCGTCATCTTCGGTCGCTGGGACCCGATCCGCGCCACCCTCGCGGCCCTGCTCTTCGGCTTCGCGTCGAACCTGCAGAACGTGCTCGGCATCATCGGCTCGCCCGTCCCGAGCGAGTTCATGCTCATGCTCCCGTACGTCGTGACGATCTTCGCGGTCGCCGGCCTCGTCGGGATGTCGCGGGCACCCGCCGCCGACGGCAAGCCCTACATCAAGTCATGACCGCGCCGCAGATCGACTGGGAGGCGCTGCGCGTCTCCGCGACCGAGGCCATGTCGCACGCCTACGTCCCGTACTCGCAGTTCCCCGTGGGAGCGGCGGCGCTGGTCGACGACGGGCGCATCGTCAGCGGCTGCAACGTGGAGAACGCCAGCTACGGCGTGACGCTCTGCGCCGAGTGCGGACTGGTGTCCTCGCTCGCGATGACCGGCGGAGGGCGCCTCGTCGCCTTCACCTGCGTGAACGGCGGGGGCGACATCCTCATGCCGTGCGGGCGCTGCCGGCAGCTGCTCTACGAGCACTCCGCCGAGGGGATGCTGCTGCAGACCGTCTCCGGCATCCGCACGATCGACGAGGTGCTGCCCGACGCGTTCGGCCCGCGCCAGCTCGACGAGTACCGCAACAACGACTAGGAAACAGATCCCGTGACCCAGACTGCAGGAGCGGTCGAGGCGTTCGACGCCGTCGACCTGATCAGGACCAAGCGCGACCGCGGAGAGCTCGGCACTGCCGAGATCGACTGGCTGGTCGACGCCTACACCCGCGGCTACGTCGGCGACGAGCAGATGTCCGCGATGATCATGGCGATCTTCCTCAACGGGATGACGCGCCGCGAGATCAAGGACCTCACGATGGCGATGATCGCCTCGGGCGAGCGCATGGACTTCTCGGGGCTCGGCAAGCCGACCACGGACAAGCACTCGACCGGCGGCGTCGGCGACAAGATCACGCTCCCGCTCATGCCGCTCGTCGCGACGTTCGGAGTGGCCGTCCCGCAGCTGTCGGGCCGCGGGCTCGGCCACACCGGCGGCACGCTCGACAAGCTCGAGAGCATCCCGGGCTGGCGCGCGAACCTCAGCAACGAGGAGATGTTCGCCCAGCTGCAGAACGAGGGCGGCGTCATCTGCGCCGCCGGGTCGGGGCTCGCTCCGGCCGACGGCAAGCTCTACGCGCTGCGCGACATCACCGGAACGGTCGAGGCCATCCCGCTGATCGCGTCCTCGATCATGTCGAAGAAGATCGCGGAGGGCACCAGCGCGCTGGTCCTCGACGTGAAGTTCGGCTCGGGCGCATTCCTCAAGGACATCGAGAAGTCGCGCGAGCTCGCCCGCACCATGGTCGAGCTCGGCAAGGACGCGGGCGTCGCGACGTCCGCCCTTCTCACCGACATGAACGTCCCGCTCGGCCTCGCCATCGGCAACGCCAACGAGGTGCGGGAGTCCGTCGAGGTGCTCGAGGGCGGCGGCCCCGCCGACATCGTCGAGCTGACCGTGGCCCTGGCCCGCGAGATGCTCGCCCTCGCCGGACGCCCGGACGAAGACGTGGAGGCGGCGCTGAAGGACGGCCGCGCGATGGACAAGTGGCGCGAGGTCATCCGCGCCCAGGGCGGCGACCCGGACGCCCCGCTGCCCGTCGCGAAGGAGACGCACACGGTCGTCGCCGAGTCCGACGGCATCCTGGTCGAGCAGCAGGCGCTGCCGTTCGGCATCGGCGCCTGGCGTCTCGGGGCCGGACGCGCGCGCAAGCAGGACCCGGTGCAGCACGCCGCGGGCATCGACCTGCACGCGAAGCCCGGCGATACGGTCCGCAAGGGCGACCCGCTGTTCACGCTCTCGGCCGACGAGCCCGCGCGCTTCGAGCGCGCGCTCGAGGCCATCGAGGGCGCGTACCGCATCGCGCCGGCCGGCACGCCGTTCACCCGCGGTCCGCTCATCGCCGACCGCATCTCCTGAACCGCCCCGGCGAACCGATAGATTGAAGGACATGAGCGAACAGAACGCCGGGTACGCACTCGCCGACGGGACCGACATCCGCGCACTGCCGAAGGTGTCGCTGCACGACCACCTCGACGGCGGCCTCCGCCCCGCGACGGTGATCGAGCTGGGCGACGCCATCGGCCTCGAGCTGCCGACGACCGACCCGGTTGAGCTGGCCCGCTGGTTCGGCGAGAAGTCGAACTCTGGCTCGCTCGTCGAGTACCTCAAGACGTTCGACCTCACGACCGCCGTGATGCAGACCCGCGAGGGTCTCACGCGCGTCGCCCGCGAGTTCGTGCAGGACCTCGGCGCCGACGGCGTCGTGTACGGCGAGATCCGCTGGGCGCCCGAGCAGCACCTGACCCGCGGCCTCAGCCTGGACGAGACCGTCGAGGCGGTGCAGGAGGGCATCGAGGCCGGCATCCAGGATGTGCGCGCCACCGGCAAGCGCATCCGCGTCGGCCAGCTCGTCAGCGCCATGCGTCACCTCGACCGCGGACTCGAGATCGCGCAGCTCGCCGTCCGCCACCGCGACAACGGCGTGGTCGGCTTCGACATCGCCGGTCCCGAGGCGGGCTTCCCGCCCGCGAACCAGCGGGCCGCGTTCGACTATCTGGCCGAGAACTTCTTCCCGGCGACCGTGCACGCGGGGGAGGCGGACGGCCTCGACAGCATCCGCAGCGCCCTCCTCGACGGCCGCGCCCTGCGCCTCGGCCACGGCGTGCGCATCGCGGAGGACATCTCCATCGAGCGCCAGGACGACGAGAACACGTACGTGACGCTCGGCACCCTCTCGCAGTGGGTCAAGGACCGCGAGATCGCGCTGGAGACCAGCCCGACCTCGAACCTGCAGACCGGCGCCATCGCCGCCTGGGGCACCGACATCCTCGACCACCCGTTCGACCTGCTCTACCAGCTCGGCTTCCGCGTGACGGTGAACACCGACAACCGACTGATGAGCGGCACGACGCTGACTCGCGAGCTGAGCATCCTGGCCGACGCCTTCGCCTACGACCGCACCGACCTGGAGATCTTCCAGCTCAACGCGGCCGCCGGCGCGTTCCTCCCGCTGGAGGAACGTGAGGAGCTGGCGGACATCATCACAGCAGGTTTCGAGGGTTCCTGACACGGCGACGGCTACGCTGGGATCATGCCGCTGCCACCGCTGCCCGAATCCGCCGTCACCGTCGGGGCGCACGCCTCCGACTGGCGTGATGCGGTGCGGCTCGCGGGCGAGGCGCTGACCCGTTCTGGTGCGACCGAGCAGGGCTACGGCGACCGGATGATCCAGGTGATCGAGGAGTTCGGCGCGTACATCGTGATCGCTCCTGGCCTGGCCCTCGCGCACGCGCGCCCCGGCCCGGACGTGAACCACGACGGTCTCGCCGTCGTCACGCTCGACGAGCCGGTGGTGTTCGGCCACCCGCACAACGACCCGGTCTCGGTGGTGCTCGGCCTGGCCGTCTCCACCCCGGAGGCGCACGTGACGAGCGTCGCCGAGCTGGCGAACGTCTTCAACGACCCCGAGTCCATCCCCGCACTGGCGGCGGCGAAGGACGTGGCCGACGTGCAGCGTGTGCTCGCCCGCTCCGAGGAGAACGCCCGATGAAGATCGTCGCGATCTGCGGCGTCGGGCTCGGCACCTCCGGCATCCTCAAGGTCAACGCGGAACGGGTGCTGGACCGGCTGGGCATCGACGCCGACGTGACCGCGACCGACGTCGGCAGTCTGTCGGCCGCCGCCGCGGACGCCCAGGTCATCCTGTCGTCGCCGGAGCTCGTGGAGCGCATCGGCCCGACGAACGCCGACGTGATCGTCGTCGAGAACTACTTCGACCTCGACGAGCTGGAGCGCAAGCTCGACGAGGCGCTCGGCTAGCAGGCGGTCAGTCCGTCAGCAGCGCCTCGATCAGTCCGGGGAACCGGGCGTCGAGCTCGGCACGACGCAACTGGATGTCGTGCGTGCGTCCGTTGACGATCGTGTTCGTGAGGCCCGCCTCGCGCAGCGTCTTGAAGTGGTGCGCCATGGTCGACTTCTGCACGTCGCATCCCCACTCGGTGAGGGTCTTGGGATGGGGTTCGCCGTCGGCGAGGACGCGCACCATCTGCAGCCGTACCGGGTCGGCCACGGCGCGGAGCAGATCCACCAGCTCGACCGCGTCCATCGGCGGCGAGGGGTATTCGGTCATGCGGCGTCCAATTGTTTGACAATCATCGAACAGTCGCCCTACGCTGACCGTATGACGACCATCGAACAATCGTACCGCAGGACCACCCCGGCCCTCGTGGTCCTCGCGCTCGGCCTCTTCGTCGTGGGGACGAACGCGTTCGTCATCGCCGGACTGCTGCCGCAGATCGCGAGCACGCTCGGCACCACCCCCTCGGCCGTCAGCGTGTCGATCACCACGTACTCCCTCGTCGTCGCGGTCGCGGCACCGGCCGTCTCGATCCTGCTGCCGCGCGTGCCGCGCTCGACGCTGATGGGTGCCGGGTTGGCGCTGTTCGCCGTCGGGACCGCCGTTGCGGCACTCGCGCCCGATCTCGGCTGGTTCATCGCCGGGCGCACGTTCTCGGGCATCGGCGGTGCCGCACTCGTCCCGACGGCCACCGCGGCGGCGGCGGCCCTCTCCGCCCCGGAGAAGCGGGGGCGGGCGCTCGCGCTGGTGGGTGCCGGCTTCACGCTCGCCACCGCGGTCGGCTCGCCGCTCGGCACGGCCCTCGGCGGCGTCGCCGGCTGGCGGTTCGCCCTCTGGTGCGTGGTGGCCCTCGGCGCGGTGCTCGCCGTCCTCATCCCGCTGCTGGTGCGGCGCGTGCCCCTGGCTCCACCCGCGACGCTGCGTCGGCGGCTCGCGACCCTCGCCGACCTGCGCGTGCTCGCGCTGCTCGCGACCACGGTGTTCATGATCGCGGGGTTCAACATCGTCTACATCTTCTCCGCAGCGGTGACCCGCCCCTCCACCGGCGGCTCCGGCTCACTGCTGGCCGTCCTGCTGCTGGCCTACGGAGCGGCGGGCATCGTCGGCAACATCGTCGCCGGGCCGCTGACCGACCGGTTCGGCAGCCGAGCCGTCGCCGCCATCGCCCTCATCGGCCAGGTCGTCGCGCTCGCGGTGCTGCCGTTCGTCGAGGCGTCGTTCGCGGCCTCCCTGGTCGTGTTCGCCCTTTGGGGGATCGCGGCGTTCGCGATCGCGATCCCCGTGCAGCACCGGCTGGTGCATGTGGACCCCGAAACCTCGGCGCTCGCGCTCTCGTGGTACTCGACCGCGATGTACGTCGGGATCGCGATCGCACCTCCCATCGGCTCCCTCGCGCTCGGCGCGGGAGGGGCGGGGGCCGTCCCGGTCGCGGGCGCCGTCGTGACCGTGGTGGCGCTGGCGGCGTTCCTGCTCAGCTACGCCGCCCGCGCCACCTCCCGGTCGCGATCGGTCCCTACGCTGTGAGGGCGCGCATGGCGTCGCCGAGCGCGGCGACCCGTGCGGTCGCCGTGGCGCGGCGCTCGTCGACGGTGCCCTCGTCGCTCGAGGCGTCGATGTAGATCTTCAGCTTCGGCTCGGTCCCGCTCGGGCGGACCATCACGCGCGAACCATCGGCGAGGTGGATGCGCAGCACATCGCTCGGGGGGAGGCCCTCGAAGCCGTCGCGCAGATCGTCGATCTGCTCCACGCGGACATCGCCGAGCCGGCTCGGCGGCGTCGCACGCAGTGAGGCCATGATCTCGCCGATGCGCGAGAGGTCGGTCACGCGCAGCGAGATCTGGTCGCTGGCGAAGTACCCGAACTTCTCGGCGAACGCGTCCAGGCGGTCGGCGATGCTCTGCCCCTGCGCGGCGAGCGTCGCCGCCAGGTCGAGCAGTGCGGTCGCCGCGGAGATGCCGTCCTTGTCGCGCACGGTCTCCGGGTTCACCAGGTAGCCCAGGGCCTCCTCGAACCCGAAGATGAGCCCGGGCGCGCGCGAGACCCACTTGAACCCGGTGAGGGTGTCGGCGAAGTCGAGGTGGTACGCGGCCGCCACCGCGGCGAGTGCGGGGGACGAGACGATCGAGCAGGCCAGCACGCCGTCGGGCGCGCCGTCTCCCGCGGACGCCTCGGCGAGTTCGGCGGCCCGCCAGCCGAGCAGAGCGCCGACCTCGTTGCCGCTCAGCCGGCGGTAACCCTGCTCCGACGCGTCCGGGATGGCGACGGCCAGCCGGTCGGCGTCCGGGTCGTTCGCGATGACGAGGTCGACGCCGGCGGCCCGGGCGGTCTCGAACGCGAGGTCCATCGCGCCCGGCTCCTCCGGGTTGGGGAACGACACGGTGGGGAAGGCTGGGTCGGGGTCGATCTGCGCCACGACGACCTCGGGCTCGGCGAATCCTGCCGCCGCGAACACCTCGCGGGCCGTGCGCCAGCCCACGCCGTGCATGGCGGTGTAGGCGAACGAGACCGCGTCGCGCGGCGCATCGGTCGTCGCCAGCGCGGCGGTGGCCTCGATGTAGGCGCGCTCGACGTCGTCGGACGCGATCTCGTACTGCTCCGAGCGCGGGAGGTCGAGCACGCTGCCCGAGGCGACGTCCAGGATCTGCGCGGCGATCTCCGCATCCGTCGGCGAGACGATCTGCGAGCCGTGATCCAGGCCGCCGAGGTAGACCTTGTAGCCGTTGTCGTTCGGCGGGTTGTGGCTGGCGGTGACCATCACACCGGCGCTCACGTCGAGGTGGCGTACCGCGAACGCGAGGACGGGCGTCGGCAGCAGACGGGGGAGCAGCACGGCGCGCACGCCGGCGCCCGCCATCAGCTCCGCGGTGTCCCGCGCGAAGACGTCCGAGTTCTTGCGGCCGTCGTAGCCGATGACGACGGACGGCGTTCCGTCCTCCGCGTGCTCCAGCAGCCAGCGGGCGAAGCCGGCGGCGGCCTGCGAGACCAGCACGCGGTTCATCCGGTTGGGGCCGGCCGCGATCTCCCCGCGGAGGCCGGCCGTGCCGAAGGCGAGCCGGGTGTCGAAGCGCGAGTGGAGGTCGGCCACGGCGTCCGCGTCGCCCTCGGCGGCGGAGGCGACCAGCGCCTCCAGCTCGGCACGGGTCTCCGGATCCGGGTCCTGCTCCTGCCAGGCACGCGCCGCGGCGAGCAGGCCGTCGGTGTCGAGCGCGGTGCTCACAGCGCCGCCACGATCCGGGCGAGGAGCGCGCTGATCACCGGCTCGGCCTCCTGGCCCGCCTCGATGACCTCGGCGTGGCTCAGCGGGGTCTTCTGGATGCCCGCGGCCAGGTTGGTGATGAGCGACATGCCCAGGATCTCCATCCCGGCCTGGCGGGCGGCGATCGCCTCCAGGGCGGTCGACATGCCGACGATGTGGCCGCCGATGGTCTTCGCCATCTGCACCTCGGCCGGGGTCTCGTAGTGCGGGCCGCGGAACTGCGTGTACACGCCCTCGTCGAGCGAGCCGTCGATCGACTTCGCGAGTTCGCGGAGGCGGCTCGAGTACAGGTCGGTCAGGTCGATGAAGGTCGCGCCCTCCAGCGGGGAGTCCGCGGTGAGGTTGATGTGGTCGCTGATCAGCACGGGCGTTCCGGGCTTCCAGTGCTCCTTGATGCCTCCTGCGCCGTTGGTGAGGATCATCGTGGTCGCACCCGTGGCGGCCGCCGTGCGCACGCTGTGCACGACCCGGCGCACGCCGTGCCCTTCGTAGTAGTGCGTGCGGGCGCCGATGACGAGGGCGCGCTTGCCGCTCGGCAGGAGCACCGAGCGCAGCGTGCCGACGTGGCCGGCCAGCGCGGGCTTGCCGAAGCCGACGATCTCGGTGGCGGGGATGGTCGCGGTGGTCTCGCCGATGAGGTCCGCCGCCTTGCCCCAGCCGCTGCCGAGGGTGAGTGCGATGTCGTGCTTCTCGACGCTGGTCTTCTCGGCCAGCTGCTCCGCCGCCTGGCGGGCGATCGCGAAGGGATCTGCCTGGGGGTCGTCGAGGGGATTCGTGTTCGTTTCGAGCATGAGCCAACTCTACTGAGCGCGCTGCGGGCGTCCAGGAGCGACGGGATGCGCATCGGCGCGTGCGCATGCGGAAGAATGGTGTGCATGGCCTTTGAATTCGAGCGCAAGCAGCGCATCGCCGTGCTCGGCGGCGGACCGGGCGGCTACGAGGCGGCGATCGCGGGTGCACAGCTCGGAGCCGACGTGACCCTGGTCGAGCGGTCGGGCGTCGGCGGCTCCGCCGTCATCACCGACGTCGTCCCCTCGAAGAGCCTCATCGCGACGGCGGAGGCCACCAACTCCATCGCCGAGGCGGCCGACCTCGGCGTGCAGTTCTACAGCCGCGGCGACCACGGCAAGCCCGTCCGTCCCGAGATCGCCGTCAACCTCGCCGCGGTCAACAAGCGCTTGATGGGCCTCGCCCGGCAGCAGTCCGAGGACATGCGCGCCGAGCTCGTCCGCGCCGGCGTGAACATCGTCAACGGCGAAGGACGGCTCGACGGCGACGGGGCGATCATCGTCTCGACCGCCCGCGGCGGCTCCGGCACCGACTTCGATCGGGTCGAGGCCGACACGATCGTCATCGCCGTCGGCGCGCGCCCCCGCGTCCTGCCCAGCGCGGTCCCGGACGGGGAGCGCATCCTCACCTGGACGCAGCTCTACGACCTCGACGCCGTGCCCGAGCACCTCATCGTGGTGGGATCCGGTGTCACCGGCGCCGAGTTCGCCTCCGCCTACACGGCGCTCGGCTCGAAGGTCACGCTCATCTCCTCCCGCGACCAGGTGCTCCCGGGCGAGGACGCCGACGCGGCACGCGTCATCGAGAACGTCTTCAAGCGCAACGGCATGCAGGTGCTCTCGAAGTCCCGCGCGGAGTCCGTCGTGCGCACCGAGAACGGCGTCGTCGCGACCCTCTCGGACGGCCGCACCGTCGAGGGCACCCACTGCCTCATGGCCGTCGGCTCCATCCCGAACACCACGGGCATCGGGCTCGAGGAGGCCGGCATCCAGCAGACGCCGTCCGGCCACATCCGGGTCAACCGCGTCGCGCGCACCTCCATCCCGAACATCTACGCGGCGGGCGACTGCTCCGACCTGCTGCCGCTGGCCTCCGTCGCCTCCATGCAGGGACGCACGGCCGTCTTCCACGCCATGGGCGACGCGGTCAACCCGATCGAGCTGCGCAACGTGACCTCCAACATCTTCACGCAGCCCGAGATCGCGACCGTCGGCTGGAATCAGAAGCAGATCGAGGACGGCATCGCCCAGGGCGACATCTACAAGCTGCCGCTGAAGTCGAACCCGCGCGCCAAGATGCTCGGCCTGCGGGACGGCTTCGTGAAGCTGTTCGCCCGCACGGGCTCCGGCACCGTGATCGGCGGCGTCATCGTCGCTCCCCGCGCCTCGGAGCTGATATTCCCACTCGCGCTCGCGGTGGAGCACCGCCTCACGGTCGACCAGGTCGCCCGTGCGTTCACCGTCTATCCCTCGCTCTCGGGCTCGATCTCGGACGCCGCGCGCGCCATGCACATCGTCCTCTGAGGTAGGGTCCGGGGCATGGAGATCGGACTCGTCGTCGGCGTCCTCGCCGTCCTGGCCATCGCGGCCGCGACCACCATCGGCCCGAAGTTCGGCGTCGCGTCCCCGCTGATCCTGGTCGTCGCGGGCATCCTCGTCAGCCTGCTGCCGTTCGTGGCCGCGGTGGACATCGAGCCGCAGTGGATCCTCGCCGGCATCCTCCCGCCTCTCCTGTACTCGGCGTCGGTGTCGATGCCGTCGATGAACTTCCGGCGGGAGTTCACGGCGATCGGCGGCCTCTCCGTGCTGCTCGTCGTGCTCAGCTCGGTGATCCTGGGCTTCTTCTTCTCCTGGGCGATCCCGGGGCTCGACCTCGCCTGGGGCATCGCGCTCGGCGCCATCGTCAGCCCGACCGACGCGGTCGCGACCTCCATCGTCAAGAAGAGCGGGGTCTCGCCCCGCGTGGTCGCCATCCTGGAGGGCGAGAGCCTGCTGAACGACGCGACCGCGCTGGTGCTGCTGCGGGCCGCGATCGCCGCGGCCGCCGCCTCCTTCGCCATCGGGACCGTCATCTGGACCTTCACCTACTCGGTCGCGATCGCCGTCGCCTTCGGCTGGGTCGTGGGCCGGGTCAACCTGTTCGTGCGGGCGCGGGTGACGGATGCGACGGTCAACACGGTCATCTCGTTCACCGTCCCCTTCATCGCGTCGCTGCCCGCCGAAGCGCTCGGCGCCTCCGGCCTCGTCGCCGCCGTGGTGGCCGGGCTCGTGACCGGCAGACGCGCCCCGCGGGTGCTCTCGCCGCAGCACCGGCTCTCGGATGCCCAGAACTGGCGGACCGTGGAACTCGTGCTGGAGGGCATGGTCTTTCTCACCATGGGCCTGCAGCTGTTCGGCATCGTGCAGAAGGTCGAGAAGGTGCACGAGGGCGTCCTCCCGGCTGCCCTCGTGGCGTCGGGCGCCCTGCTGCTGACCATCCTCGTGCGGGCGGCCTATGTCGCACCGCTGCTGCGATCCCTCGGCAGCCGCGCGCGCCGGAGCGAGAAACTCAGACCGCGAATCGAGACCATGCAGCAACGGATCGCGGACGCCGACAACGATCCGAAGGCACTCGTGCGGACCGGGGGCCCCGGCAACGGGCGCGTTCCCTCCGAGAAGGACGTCGGGCGCTTCACGACCCGTCTGCGCCGCACGCTCGCCGACATCGACTACTTCACCGGCGCGCCTCTCGGGTGGCGGGAGGGCACCATCGTGGTCTGGGCCGGGATGCGCGGTGCGGTCACCGTCGCCGCTGCCCAGACGCTGCCGGTCGACGGAACCCCGTCTCGCCCCGTGCTCATCCTCATCGCGTTCCTCGTGGCCGCTGGATCGCTGCTCATCCAGGGCGGGACGATCGGCTGGTTGCTGAAACTGGTGAAGCCCGCCCAGGTGGATCGAGCGGCCCAGAACGAAGAGCGCCAGCGGGTGATGTCGATGCTGCAGGACGCGGCGAAGCACATCCCGCTGCCCGAGTCGCGCGACCGCACCCCCGAGAACATGGAGGTCATGAAGAAGTTCGCGCTCGACCGCCTGCACGCCCAGCGCACGGCCCTGCTCGACGCGCGCGACGACGGCACTTTCGACGCCGACGTGCTCGCCTCCGCCCTCACCAACCTCGATGCCGACGAGATCAGCATCTCCCTGAAGGGCTCACCCCCCGAGGACTGAGCTGCGGCGCCTGCTGCCCCGGTGTCGCCACCGGAGGAGATTCCGGCTGCGCCTCCCCAGATCCCCTCCGCTACCTGCCCGGGCTCGGTGTGTCGCGCGAATCCTCCTCCGTTCCCAACGATGCGTTATCCACAGTTTCGGAGATCTGCCACCAACCGATCCCCAGCGTGGGGAGCATGGCCCCATGCACTGGATGACCCTTCTCGACCAACTCGGCGGCGCTGCGACGACCAGACGGCTACGAGCGGCGGGTGCGTCCGAGCGCGCCCTCGCCCTCGCGATGGCCGATGGTCTGCTGATTCGGCCGCGCCGCGGCGTTTACGGCCGACCCGATCTTTCGCCTCAGGCCCTCTCGGCGCTCCGCATCGGCGGTCGACTCTCGTGCGTCTCGGCTGCGCGTTCCTACGGGCTGTGGGGAGGGACGGACGGCCGGCTCCACGTCAGGCTGCCATCCCACGCCGGACGCGCCGGAGAGGCCGACGTGCGCCATTGGGAGATGAGCGAGCCGCATCCTGAGCTCTGGCGGGTCTCATTCGAGGACTGCCTGCGCTCCGCGGTCAGGTGCGCCGACGAGGAGACTGCAGTCGCGGTCCTCGACACCGCGCTCTCGAGTGGCCGCGTGGTGCCGGCGCGCCTCACGAGGATCTTCGCCGAGGAACCTTTTCGCGTACGCACGATCGCGGCCAGGGCGAGGCCGGGTTCGGATTCGGGAGTCGAGTCGATTCTGCGTCAGCGTCTCCAGGCACGCGGCCATCTGATCGAGCAGCAGATCGCGGTGCCCGGAGTCGGCCGTGTCGATCTTCGGGTGGGTGGTTTCCTCCACGTCGAAGTCGACGGCTACGCGTACCACTCCGATCCCGCAGCGTTCGAACGCGACAGGCTGCGCGACACGGCTCTCGAGCTTCAGGGCAGACGTCGCCTCCGGTTCACGGCGCGGCAGGTGCTGGAGAATGCGGATGCCGTTGTGGCGACCATCGAAAACATCGTTGCGGTAACGGAGGAGACTTCGTCCGGCTCCACCCCGAAACGCAGGTAACGGAGGAGATCTGACTCGAAATGAGTCGGATCTCCTCCGTTAGCGGCGTGGGGCGTGGGGCGTGGGGGGCTAGACGATGTTGAGGAGGAGGTGGCCGGAGGAGACGGTCTCGCCGACGGCGGCGTTGATGCCGGCGATGGTGCCGTCCTTGTGGGCGGTCAGGGGCTGCTCCATTTTCATCGCCTCCAGGACGAGCACGAGGTCGCCCTTGACGACCTCGTCGCCGTCCGCGACGGCGACCTTGACGATCGTCGCCTGCATCGGGGCGGTGAGGGAGTCGCCGGTGGCGGTGTCGACCGCGCCCGAGCCGCCGCGACGGCGCGGGGCCGGAGCGGTGGAGGCCGACGCGGATCCGCCTCCGGTCAGGAGTTTCGCGGGGAGCGAGACCTCGATGCGCTTGCCCTCGACCTCGACGACGACGCTGCTGCGGCGCTCAGCCGGGGTCTGGTCGCCCAGCTCGCCCGACCACGGCGCGATCTCGTTGTTCCACTCGGTCTCGATCCAGCGCGTGTAGATGGAGAACGGCTCGCCGTCCTGCGGGGCGAAGGCGGGGTCGCGGACGATGGCGCGGTGGAACGGGATGACGGTCGGCAGCCCGGCGACCTCGAACTCGTCGAGGGCGCGGCGCGAACGCTCGAGCGCCTCCTCGCGGTTGGCCCCGGTGACGATGAGCTTCGCGAGCATGGAGTCGAACGATCCGCTGATCTCGTCGCCCGCCTGGATGCCGCTGTCGACGCGCACGCCGGGGCCGCCCGCGGGCTTGAAGACGTGCACGGGGCCGGGGGAGGGGATGAACCCGCGGCCGGCGTCCTCGCCGTTGATGCGGAATTCGAACGAGTGGCCGCGGGGCGCCGGGTCGTCGTAGTCGAGGGTGCCGCCTTCGGCGAGGCGGAACTGCTCGCGCACGAGGTCGATGCCGGTGACCTCCTCCGAGACGGGGTGCTCGACCTGGAGACGCGTGTTCACCTCGAGGAAGGACACCGTGCCGTCCTTGCCGATGAGGAACTCGCAGGTGCCGGCACCCTGGTAGCCGACCTCCTTGAGGATGGCCTTTGAGGCGCTGTAGAGCTGCTCGGTCTGCTCGGTCGTGAGGAAGGGCGCGGGGGCCTCCTCGACGAGCTTCTGGTGGCGGCGCTGCAGCGAGCAGTCGCGGGTGGAGACGACGACCACGTTGCCGTAGGCGTCGGCGAGGCACTGGGTCTCCACGTGGCGCGGCTGGTCGAGGTACTTCTCGACGAAGCACTCGCCGCGGCCGAAGGCGGCGATGGCCTCGCGGGTGGCGGACTCGAACAGCTCCGCGACCTCGTCGCGCTCGCGGGCGACCTTGAGTCCGCGTCCGCCGCCGCCGAACGCCGCCTTGATGGCGACGGGCAGACCGTACTGGTCGACGAACTCGAGCACCTCGGCGGCGTCGGCCACCGGGTTGAGGGTGCCGGGCGCGAGCGGGGCGCCGACCTTCTCGGCGACGTGGCGCGCGGAGACCTTGTCGCCGAGACGCTCGATCGCCTCGGGCGACGGCCCGATCCAGGTCAGCCCCGCGGCGATGACGGCGCGGGCGAAGTCGGCGTTCTCGGCGAGGAAGCCGTAGCCGGGGTGCACGGCGTCGGCGCCGGACCTCCGGGCGATCGAGAGCAGCTTGTCGATGACCAGGTACGTCTCTGCACTGGTCGTGCCTTCGAGGGCGTACGCCTCGTCGGCGAGCTTCACGTGGAGGGCGTCGCGGTCCTGGTCGGCGTAGACGGCGACGGAGCCGATCCCGCTGTCCTGAGCGGCGCGGATGACGCGGACGGCGATCTCGCCCCGGTTTGCGATGAGGACCTTGCTGATGGCTGGCACAGTTCTCTAGCCTATGCCGCCGAGCACCCCTGCTTTTGGACGATCCTCACAAAAATGGAACATCCGACGATTGGAGGGTCTACAAACGGTTCCAGAGAGAGGTCCACTCGACGTCGAGCTCGCGCACCAGCGTGCGCAGGGTGGAGAGCGAGAGCCCCACCACGGTGCTCGGGTCGCCCTCGACACTCGTGATGAACGGTCCGCCCAGGCTGTCGATCGTGAACGCGCCCGCCACCTCGAGCGGCTCACCGCTGGCGACGTACGCGTCGATCTCGGCGTCGGTGACGTCGGCGAAGGTCACGGAGGCGACCGCCGTCGCCCCGACCGAGCGGTTCTCCCGGCCGTCGCGGTGGTCGATCAGCCAGTGCCCGGAGTGCAGCACGCCGGTGCGGCCGCGCTGGGCGAGCCATCGCTGGCGCGCGATCTCGGGGCGGTGCGGCTTGCCGTGGATGAGCCCGTCGATCGCGAAGGCGGAGTCGCCGCCCAGGATCAGTCCGTCGATCGGCTCCCCGTCGAGCGTGCCACGCACGGCTTCGGCCTTCAGCCGTGCCAGGAGCTGCACCATCGCGGACGGGCCCAGCGGGCCGTGCTCCGCCTCGGCGGCGGCGACGGCGGCGGGCTCGTCGACGTGCGAGGGCACGACGACCGGCTCGACTCCCGCCGCGCGCAGCAGGGCGAGGCGGGCGGGGGATGTGGACGCGAGATAGAGGCGCATGGTCACCTGTGTGTGGGATGCTCGAAGGATGCCCCAGAACGATGAGGTCGACCTCGACATTACCAACGTCGCCCACGGCGGCGTGTTCGTCGCACGCCACGAAGGGCGGGTCGTCTTCGTGCCCGACACCCTGCCGGGCGAGCGGATCCGCGCGCGCATCTCCGACCGCACCCACGACCGCTTCTGGCGGGGCGAGGCCGTCGAGGTGATCGATGCCGCCCCCGAGCGCCAGGAGCACGTCTGGGACGCCGCATCGATCGATCGCGAGCCGGGCCAGCGCGCCGGCGGCGCCGAGTTCGGGCACATCCGCCTCACGCACCAGCGCGAGCTCAAGCGACGCGTGATCGAGGACGCCCTCCAGCGCACGGGCCGCCTCGACGCGGACACGATCGCGCAGGTGAGCCCGACCGGAGGCCGCGTCGAGGTCGAGCCGATCGAGGGCGAGTCGCCCGACGGCACGGGATGGCGCACACGCGTGCGCCTGCAGGTGGGCGACGACGGCCGGGTCGGCCCCTACGCGGCGCGCACGCACACCATCATCCCGGTGCGCAGCCTCCCGCTCGCCACGGACGCGGTCCAGGAGGCGGCCCCCTTCGGTCAGACCTTCCCCGGCGCCGAGTCGATCGACGTCGTGGCCACCGCGGGAGGTGCGGCCCACGTGCTCGTCAACGACGCCCCGATCCGCACGGGCAAGCGGCTCGCCCGCCCGCGCCGGCGCCCCGTCCCCATCCGCGAGCGCGTCGGCGACCGCGAGTTCCGGCTCGACGCGCGCGGCTTCTGGCAGGTCCACCGGGGTGCGGCATCGACCCTCACAGCGGCCGTGCAGGACGCGGTCGACGAAGCGCTGTTCGACCCGCGCGCCGCCAACCTCGACCTCTACGGCGGGGTCGGCCTGCTCGCTGCCGCGCTCGGCGACAAGTTCGGCTCCACGCTGCGGATCACCTCCGTGGAGAGCGACGAGGCGGCCACCGACGATGCAGCGGAGAACCTCGCGGACTGGGTCGGCGCCTCCGCGGTGACGGCCCGCGTCGAGCATTTCGCCGCCGACCTCGCCGCGAACGCCAGCGCGACCGACCGCGGCCGCCTCCGCGCCGCGACCGTCGTGCTCGACCCGCCCCGATCGGGTGCCGGACGTGCCGTGGTCGAGTCCATCGCGTCGCTCCGCCCCGCCCAGATCGTCTACGTCGCCTGCGATCCCGTCGCGCTCGCCCGCGATCTCGCGTTCTTCGCCGAGCGCGGGTATCCGCTGCGCTCGCTGCGCGCATTCGACCTGTTCCCGAACACCCACCACGTGGAAGCGGTCGCCACGCTGACGCCCTGACGGGGGACACCGGCCTCCGCACCACTACGATGAACCACATGGTGCGGGTTTCTATCGTCGACGATCACGAATCGGTTCGTCTGGGGCTGAAAGCGGCCTGCCAGGACGCCGGCTACGAGGTCGTCATCACCGCCGCGACGGTCGACGAATTCGTCGCCGAGATCGGCGGCCAGGAGTGCGACGTCGTCGTGCTCGATCTCTCGCTGGGCGACGGGTCGAAGGTGACCGACAACGTCAAGCGCGCGCAGGCGACCGGGGCGGCCGTGCTGGTGCACAGCATCGCCGACCGGGTGGCGAGTGTGCGCGAGGCGCTCGCCGCGGGGGCGGCCGGCGTCATCCCGAAGTCGTCTCCGACGACCACGGTGATGAACGCGATCGCCACCGTCGCGCGCGGCGACGTGCTCAACAACCTGGAGTGGGCGACCGCGATCGACGCGGACAGCGACTTCGCGAAGGCCCAGCTCGGCCGGCGCGAGCGGGATGTCCTGCACCTCTACGCGTCGGGCCTGCCGCTCAAGGCGGTCGCGGCCCAGCTCGGGATCGCGAACTCGACCGCTCGCGAATACCTCGATCGCATCCGGGTCAAGTACGTGGAGGTCGGCCGCCCGGCCCCCACGAAGGTCGATCTGCTCCGGCGCGCGGTGGAAGACGGCATCCTGCCGGGTCTCGATCCCGACACGGGCAATGAGCGCGTCTGACCTGGTGCGTCCCGGGACCGTTCCGGGAGCTCCGCGCGAGACGTCGAAGCCTCGCAACCCGCTGAGCCGGGCGCGCATCGAGCGCATCGCCGACCGCACCGTGGCAGCCTTCGGTGTCGTCTTCGGCCTGCAGACCATCCCCACCGCCATCGCACAGCAGCACGTGCTGGTGCAGCCATGGGGCCTCGTGATGACCGCCGTCATCTTCGGCGGGATCGTCGTGACGGTGCTGCTGGCGATCCTGCAGCGCTGGGTGAAGGGCGCGATGGCCGTCCTCGCGGTGCTGTACCTCGTCGCCATCGTCACGTGGCCGTTCGTCGTCTCGGACCCCGCGGCCTTCGCCGCGGACAAGCCCTGGATCTGGTTCCTCTGCAACGTCTTCACGGCGTTCGCCGCGGTGGCCTACCCTCTCTGGCTCGCCGTGGTCTACACGCTCATCGCGCCGATCGCCTACGGCGTGATCCGCGCGCTCCCGGCGGGCGGCGGCATGGGTGCGGAACTGGCGGGTCTCGACGCCGTGTACGCGATCATCCTCGGCGGTGCGATCCTGGCCATCATCGCGATGATGCGCCAGGCGTCGTCGGGCGTCGACGTCGCGCAGAGCCAGGCGCTCGCGCGGTACGCCACCGCGGTCCGCCAGCACGCCACCGAGGTCGAGCGGGTCCAGGTCGATGCGATCGTGCACGACAGCGTCCTGACGACCCTGCTCTCCGCGGCCAGCGCTCGCAGTCCCGAGCAGAAGGAGCTGGCGGCGACGATGGCCGCCGACGCGATCGGACACCTCCACGCGGCCGAGGCCTCGACGCCCGAGGACCAGTCGCTGGTCGGACTCGACCGGCTGACCGAGCGCCTCGTGACGGCGGCGAACGCGTTCTCGTCGCCCTTCGCGATCGAGGTCCAGGACGTGGAGGTGCACAGCCTGCCGGTCAACGTCGCGGAGGCCGTGTACTCGGCGAGCGTCCAGGCGATGGTGAACAGCATGCAGCACGCCGGCGGACCCGAGGTGGCGCGCAGCATCAGCATCCGCGGCGGCAGCCCGGCGGCGACGGTGCACATCGTCGTACGCGACGAGGGCCGTGGGTTCTCGGCCGATGAGGTGCCGGCGGAACGCCTGGGGCTGCGCGTGAGCATCCGCGACCGTCTCGCGAAGGTCGGCGGCCGTGCCCGCATCGAGTCCGAGCCCGGGAACGGGACGACCGTCGTGATCCTCTGGCCGTCGTCCGACCGGGAGCAGGAGGTGGTCGAGTGATCACCCTCAACCGCGTCCTCTTCCTCGGTCTCGGTGCCCTCTTCTCGGCGTACCACCTCTTCCTCGCACTCTCCTCCCTCTCCATCCCGGCGAACCCCGGTCCGCCGATCGTGGCGATGACCCTGTACGCGGTCGCGACGGTGATGAGCCTGTGGCCGACGAGCCCGACGAAGATGCCGCTGTGGCTGGCAGCCTTCGACCTCGCGGTCTGCGTGGTCATCCCGATCCTGGTCACGAGTCAGCTGGATCCCGCCAAGGACAACGGCTACGGCACGTGGTACGTCGCCGCCGTCGGGACGCTGATGACCATCTGCGCCGTCCGGAGGCAGTCGCTCTTCGCCTGGCTCGGGGTGGGGTTCCTCGCCGTGCAGACGGTGTTCTGGGCCGGGCCGGGAGCCCTGGCGGGGATCGGCGTGATCGGGTCGGTCGTGTGGGTCGGCGTCGCCGTGGTGATCGCCGGGTCGCTGGCCAAGGCCGGACGCGACTCCCTGCAGTTCGCGCGAGCCGAGCGGGAGGCCACCGAGTGGCAGGCCGCGCAGGAGGCGCACGTCATGGAGCGGCAGCTCCGGCTCCGCCAGACCTATCGGGTCGCGGCGCCCATGCTCGCCGAGATCGTGCGGCGCGGCGGCGACCTCACCGAGGCGGAGCGACGCGAGTGCCGCTATCTGGAGGGCGCGATCCGCGACGAGATCCGCGGCCGGCGCCTCCTCAACGACGATGTGCGGCGGGAGGTCATGGACGCGCGCCGCCGCGGCGTCGTGGTCAGCCTCCTGGACGAGGGCGGGATCGACGATCTCGACCAGCGGGGCCTCGAGGCCGTCCTGCGGCGTCTCGCCGAGGCGATCCGCGGGACGACGACGGACAAGCTGATCGTGCGGACCGTGCCCCGTTCGTCGCAGACCGCCGTGACGGTGGTCGGACTGCGGATGTCCGACGACGGCGCCGCGAATGCGCTCGGCGCCGACTCGGACGACGACGAGGTCGATCTGTGGCTGGAGATCCCGCGCCCCGTGGCCTGAACGCCACGCGCACTGCTCGCGCGTCCCGCGTCATGGGTTAAAAGGAGAAAGGGGCCGACACCCGAATTGTCGGCCCCTTTTCAAACCCCGAGTCAGGGCGACAACCCGAATATCGCCCTGACTCGCCCCCAAAGCACTCGCCTGCTTACCCTAGTCGACGAGTGATTCGGCGGTGTGACTCACGAGGAGAGACACCTAGCAATAACTATATTGACGCCAATCCCAGGGATTACATAGTCGTCATTTTGGAGGACACCGGGGGACACCCTGTGTCCTCGTTGCCGGACGGAAGCCGAGATCGAGGCTGTCCCGCATGTGGGGGACGCCGACATCGGGGTACAAAGCGGGGGACGTACGCACCGATCGCGCGGCTCAGCCCGAGAACGACCGCCAGGCGCCGGGTCCCGGGTCGAGGGGGGAGCGCAGCTGGCGCTGGCTGCGCGCCCAGGCGTCCGGTCCGGCCGTCGGGCGCGCGTCGCTCGCGGCGGCGGCCTGCTCGGCCGCGGCAGCCGTCAGCACGGCGGTGACCGCCGCGATCTCCTCCGGCGTCACGCCGCGCGTGACGAACCGGATCTGCGACGGGTCGAGCTCGCCGGTCACAGCGGGATGTTCCCGTGCTTCTTGGGCGGCATCGTCGCGCGCTTGGTGCGCAGCGCCCGCAGGGCCTTGATGACCGAGACGCGGGTGGCGGACGGCTCGATCACGCCGTCGAGCTCGCCGCGCTCCGCCGCGAGGAACGGGCTGGCCACGTTGTACGTGTACTCGTTGGCGAGCTTGGTGCGCACGGCGGCGACGTCCTCGCCGGCCTCCTCGGCCCGCTTGATCTCGCCGCGGTACAGGATGTTGACCGCGCCCTGGCCGCCCATGACCGCGATCTCGGCGGTCGGCCACGCCAGGTTGATGTCGGCGCCGAGCTGCTTGGAGCCCATGACGATGTACGCGCCGCCGTATGCCTTGCGGGTGATGATCGTGACGAGGGGGACGGTGGCCTCGGCGTACGCGTAGAGCAGCTTGGCTCCTCGGCGGATGACGCCCGTCCACTCCTGGTCGGTGCCGGGCAGGTACCCGGGCACGTCCACCAGCGTCAGGATCGGGATTCCGAACGCGTCGCAGAAGCGCACGAACCGCGACGCCTTCTCGCCGGCGTCGATGTTGAGGGTGCCGGCCATGGCGCTCGGCTGGTTGGCCACGATGCCGACGGAGCGGCCCTCGACGCGGGCGAAGCCGATCACGATGTTCGGCGCGAAGAGCGGCTGCACCTCGAGGAACTCGCCGTCGTCGACGATGCCCTCGATGATCGTCTTGACGTCGTACGGCTGGTTGGGGGAGTCCGGGATGACGGTGTTGAGGCGCAGGTCGGCGTCCGTCGTCTCGAGCTCGGGCTCCGACTCGTACTGCGGGAGCTCGGCGAGGTTGTTCTGCGGGAGATAGCTGAGCAGGTTGCGTGCGTAGTCGAGCGCGTCCTCCTCGTCGCTCGCCAGGTAGTGGGAGACGCCCGAGATCTTGTTGTGGGTGAGCGCGCCGCCGAGCTCCTCGAACCCGACGTCCTCGCCGGTGACGGTCTTGATCACGTCCGGGCCGGTGACGAACATGTGGCTCGACTTGTCGACCATGATGACGAAGTCGGTGAGGGCGGGGGAGTACACCGCACCGCCGGCCGCCGGGCCCATGACGATGGAGATCTGCGGGATGACGCCGGAGGCGGCCGTGTTGCGGCGGAAGATCTCGCCGTACTTGCCGAGCGCGACCACACCCTCCTGGATGCGCGCGCCGCCCGAGTCGAGGATGCCGATCATCGGCACGCCGGTCTTGAGGGCGTGGTCCATCACCTTGATGATCTTCTCGCCGGCCACCTCGCCGAGCGATCCGCCGAAGATCGTGAAGTCCTGGCTGAAGACCGCGACGTTGCGGCCGTGGATGGTGCCGACGCCCGTGACGACCGCGTCGCCGTACGGCCGCTTGGCCTCCATTCCGAAGGCGTGGGTGCGGTGGCGGACGAACTCGTCGAACTCGACGAACGAGCCCTGGTCGAGCAGCAGGTCGATGCGCTCGCGAGCGGTGAGCTTGCCCTTGGCGTGCTGCTTCTCGATCGCGGCCTGCCCGCTGGCGGTGACGGCCTCGTGGAACCGCTCCTTGAGGTCCGCGAGCTTGCCTGCGGTGGTGGAGAGATCGGCGGTCTGGCGTGCTTCGGTGTCGGTCACGCCGTTCACTCTACCTGCCAGTGCAGAGGCCATGCCGTTGACGGGATCCTACAAAATCGGGGCTGTGCACTGGCAGACTGGGCCAATGCAGCAGAGCGATCACGTGGACTTCCGCCGGAGCCGAGCCGTCGTCCCCGGGCTGGAGGTGCTGCCGGAGGCCGGGTCGACGAACGACGTCCTGAGCGCGCGCGCCGCGGGGCTGCCCGACCTGTCGGTCGTGGTGACGACGAACCAGACCGGAGGGCGGGGGCGGCTGGGCCGGGTGTGGGTGTCGCCGCCCGGGCGCACGCTGGCGATTTCCGTGCTGCTGAAGCCGAAGGGCCTCGCCCCGGATGCGTTCGGCTGGTTCCCGCTGCTGGCGGGTCTCGCCATGAGCCGTGCGATCGCTCCGTTCGTGCCGGGGACCGTGTCGGTCAAGTGGCCCAACGACGTCCTCATCGACGGGGCGAAGGTGAGCGGGACGCTCTCCGAGCTGCTGCCCGACCTCTCGGGCCTGGTGATCGGCGTCGGGGTGAACCTCTACCAGGAGCCGGACGAGCTGCCGACCGCGACCTCGACCTCCCTCGTCGTCGCCGGGGCGGAGGCGCCGGATGCGGATGCCGTGCTCGCGTCGTATCTCGCCCACCTGATCACCCTCTATCGCGAGTACCTGACCGCCGGAGGCGATCCGGTGCGCAGCGCGCTGCGCGACGAGGTCGTCGAAGCCTGCCACACCATCGGGCGCGCCGTCCGCGTCGAACTGCCCGGCGGCGACGATCTGCTCGGCACGGCGGTGGGCATCGACGTCGACGGACGACTGATCGTGGAGTCGGATACGGGGCGCACGGCTGTCGCAGCGGGCGACGTGACGCACCTGCGGTATTAATGGGAAGCATGAGCAACACGACGGACGGGGTGCCCGGCCAGCCCCCGGAGCGGGTCGTGGCGCGTCTGCGCCGGAACGCGCGTGTGCTGTTCTGGCCGAGCCTCGCCCTGATCGCCGCCAGCGGCGCCGTCGGCTTCTTCGCCGGCCGGCTCGACGAGGTGTGGGAGATCGTGCTGCTGTGGTCGTCGGCGGCCGCGGTCCTGCTCCTCCTCTTCCTCCTGCCCCTGGCCGCGTGGCTCAGCCGCCGCTACACGATCACCACGCGGCGCATCGTCATCCGGCACGGCTTCTTCGTGCGCGTCCGCCAGGAGCTGCTCCACAGCCGCGGCTACGACGTGAGCGTCAAGCGCAACTGGCTGCAGAGCGCATTCCGGTCCGGCGACGTGCGGATCAACGCGGGACTCGATCACCCGGTCGTCCTCAAGGACGTGCCGAAGGCCGATCAGGTGCAGCGCGCGCTGAGCGAGCTGATGGAGCACGCGCAGAACGTCGTCGCGCTCCGTCGGCAGCAGTCCGAGTCAGTCTCCGACGAGACGACCGTCTGGGGATCCCGCTAGCGTCGAGCCGGTGAGGACCGCCGGTTCCGGGGTCTGGGCGGCGGGAACGGCGCGGCGCTTGGTGCGGCGCTCGGCGCGGTCGGGGGAGAACACCCACCAGCGGTAGAAGCCGAAGCGGAACACCATCCCGAGCGCGAGGCCGACGACGTTGTTCGCGATGTTGTCGGCCAGCAGCGACGTGAAGCCCAGCAGGTAGTGCGAGACCCAGACGCACAGCAGCGGGATGGCCATCCCGGCCAGGCTGACGATGAAGAACTCGGCGCCCTCGCGTGCCGTGTTCGCCTGGCGGTTCTGCGAGAAGGCCCAGTAGCGGTTGCCGACCCAATTGGTGCCGATGGCCACGAGGGTGGCGATCGCGGTGGCGATCAGCGTCTTGTGCGGCACGCCCGCGAGCACGGTCAGCATGAGTCCGTTGAACACCGCGAGGTTGACGACGAAGCCCACCGCTCCCACCGCGCCGAACTTGATCAGCTGGGGGAGGAGCCGCGCCTTGTGCGCCGCAGGGGGATTCTCGTTCGTCATGCTCCGGCCGTCGTCATGCGGGAAGATGGGTAGTGCGCTCGCCACACTACGCGAGCCCGGTAGCCCGTTGCTGAGAGTTGCCACGGGGTGCATGAAGAGTCGAGGAGAGAGCGTTCGATGGTCAGGAACACAGTCGGAGTGATCGGCGGCGGCCAGCTGGCACGGATGATGATCCCCCCGGCGGTGGAGCTGGGCATCGACATCCGCGTGCTCGAGGAGGCCGAAGGCATGAGCGCCGAGATCGCCGCGACGGGCGTCGGCGACTACCGCGACCTCGACACGGTCCTCGCGTTCGCCGAGACGGTCGACGTCATCACCTTCGACCACGAGCACGTCCCGCCGGCCATCCTGCGTGAGTTGGTCTCCCGCGGCGTACCCGTGCATCCGGGGCCCGATGCCCTGCTCTACGCCCAGGACAAGATCCAGATGCGTGCCAAGCTCAGCGAGCTGGGCCTGCCCGTGCCCGATTGGGCGGCGGTGGAGTCGGCCGACGAGCTGGCGGCCTTCCTCGCCGACCACGGCGGCCGTGCCGTGGTCAAGACGGCACGCGGCGGCTACGACGGGAAGGGAGTCCGCGTCGTCTCCGAGGCGAGCGAGGCGGACGACTGGTTCCTCGCTCTGGCGGAGGACGGCCGCGGCGGCGCGCTCCTGGTGGAGGAGCTGGTCTCCTTCCGTCGCGAACTCGCCCAGCTGATCGCGCGTCGGCCCTCCGGCGACTCCGCGGTCTGGCCCGTGGTCGAGACGGTGCAGCGCGACGGCGTGTGCGCGGAGGTGATCGCCCCTGCTCCCGGCGCGGCCGGACGCACGGCGGAGGCAGCCGCGGAGATCGCGACCCGCATCGCCGACGGGCTCGGCGTGACCGGCGTGCTCGCGGTGGAGCTCTTCGAGACCACCGATGGACGCATTCTCGTCAACGAACTCGCCATGCGCCCGCACAACAGCGGCCACTGGTCGATCGAGGGCGCGGTGACCAGCCAGTTCGAGCAGCACCTGCGCGCCGTGCTCGACCTGCCGCTCGGCGAGACGCGCCAGCGCGACGAGTGGTCTGTGATGATCAACATCCTCGGCGGCCCGGCCGAGGGCACCCTCCAGGGCCGGTACCCGGCGGCGCTCGCCGCGCACCCCGAAGCCAAATTCCACGGCTACGGCAAGGAGCCGCGGCCCGGCCGCAAGGTCGGTCACGTGACGGTCGGAGGCGACGACCTCGATGACGTCGTGTACCGGGCCCGCGCCGCAGCCGCGTACTTCGAGGGCTGATTCCGGCCGCCCCGACTCGCGCGCGCCGTAACCCGGACGCGGGGGTGCGCGCCCGTACGATTATTGCCATGCCCGAGAACCCTCAACCCCTGGTGTCCGTCGTGATGGGTTCCGACTCGGACTGGTCCGTCATGCAGGAGACGTCGCGCCTGCTCACCGAGTTCGGAGTCGCGCACGAGGTCGAGGTCGTCTCCGCGCACCGCACGCCCGTCAAGATGATCGACTTCGGTACCGCCGCCGCCGGACGTGGTGTCCGCGTCATCATCGCCGGAGCCGGCGGCGCGGCCCACCTGCCCGGGATGCTGGCCGCCGTGACCACCCTGCCCGTCATCGGCGTCCCCGTCCCGCTCGCCCGGCTCGACGGCCTGGACTCACTGCTCTCGATCGTGCAGATGCCGGCCGGAGTCCCGGTGGCGACCGTCTCGATCGGCGGCGCACGCAACGCCGGCCTCCTGGCCGTCAAGATCCTCGCCACGTCGGACCCGGAGTTGACCGCCGCCCTCGAGCGCTTCGCCGCAGACCTGGAGGCCAGCGTGGAGCAGAAGAACGCGGCCCTGCAAGCGAAGCTATGAACCCGACCAGCCCGCTGCGTCATCCGGACGCCTCATCCGCGCCCGTCATGACCAGGCGCGGCTGGTGGCTCGTCCTGATGAACGTCCTGCTGCCCGGATCGGTGCAGGTGGTGGCCGGCAACCGGCGGCTCGGCCGGGTCGGATTGATCGCGACCGGGCTGCTGTGGCTGCTCGCGATCATCGCCCTCGTCGTATACCTGGTCGCACCGGCGACGATCTACACCTTCGCCACCCAGGCGGGCAGCCTGACTGTGCTGCAGATCGTCCTCGTCCTGTACGCGGTGCTGTGGGTCGTGCTCACGCTCGACACGCTCCGACTGGTGCGTCTGGTCAAGACCACCTCCAGAGCACGCGGCCTGATCGCCGCCTTCGCCGTCGTCGTGCTCGTCGGGTTGACGGGCACCGCTGGGTACGCCTCCGTCGTGGCCGGCTCCGCCCGCGGTGCGCTGGGTGACATCTTCTCGGCCGGGCCGTCGGAGCCCCCGGTCGACGGCCGGTACAACATCATGCTGCTCGGCGGCGATGCGGGTCCGGACCGCGACGGTCTGCGCCCCGACAGCATGTCCGTCGTCAGCATCGACGCCTCGACGGGCAAGGCCGTCACCATCGGCCTGCCCCGCGACCTCAACCCCGTGCCGTTCACCGAGACCTCGCCGCTTCACACGCTCTACCCTGACGGCTACGGCTACGAGGACCGCTGCGACGTGGACGTCTGCCAGCTGAACTCCATCTACACCGAAGTCGAGACCTACAAGAAGGACCTCTACCCGAACGCGACGAAGAACAAGAGCGAGCCCGGGATCGAGGCGATGCGGGATGCGCTCGAAGGCGCGACCGGCCTGACCATCCAGTACTACGTCCTGATCGACATGCAGGGCTTCGCCGACCTCATCGACGCTCTGGGTGGCGTCGACATCACCGTGACGGACCGCATCCCGATCGGCGGTGACGAGAACCTCAACGGCGTCGTCGAGTGGATCGAGCCGGGTCAGCACCACATGGACGGCTACCACGCGCAGTGGTACGCCCGCGCCCGGCACGGCTCGAGCGACTACGACCGGATGGCGCGGCAGCGCCAGCTGCAGGACGCCATCCTCAAGCAGGTCAACCCGGTGAACGTCGTGAGTAAGTTCGAGGGGATCGCCAAGGCCGGATCCCAGGTGATGAAGACGGACATCCCGCAGTCGATGCTCGGGTACTTCGTCGAGCTCGGGATGAAGACGCGCAAGCTCCCCGTCGACCAGCTCGAACTCGTGCCGCCCACGATCGACCCGACGAATCCGGACTACACGCAGATCCACCAGCTCGTGCAGCAGGCGGTCGCCCCGGCGTCGCCGAAACCGACCACGAAGTAGGCGGCGCGCGTCCAGCCGACCCCTTAATAGGTCACAGGGACCGCCCAGCGCAACCCCGTAGCGTCGCCCGCCTATGACGGGTACAGCTGGAAACGTGGCAGAGAAAACGACGCGACCGGCGAGCACCCGGCTGACGGCACTGGACGGACTCCGGGGCCTCGCCGCGGTGATCGTCGTGTTCCACCACGCCCTTTACACCAACCCCGATTTCCCCGGCACGCCGGGCGGCGGCAACGCTCCTGCGGGCTCGGCGATGTGGTGGATCAGCTATACGCCCCTCAAGTTCGCGACCGCCGGCGTGGAGTCGGTCATCGTCTTCTTCGTGCTCTCCGGGCTCGTCGTCACCCTGCCCGTGGTCCGTCACCGCGGGTTCGACTGGGTCGCGTACTTCCCTCGTCGAGTGGTGCGCCTCATGGTGCCGGTGACGGCCTCCGTGCTCCTCGCCGCCGTCTGGGTCGCCGCGATCCCGCAGATCTCGACCCAGCCGAAGGGCACGTGGCTGAGCGACTCGTCGACGCCGAACTTCAGCTGGGAGTACATCGTCAAGGCGATCGACCTCCTCGGCGGCGACGGGCAGATCAACAACCCGCTGTGGTCGCTGCGCTGGGAGCTGCTGTTCTCCCTCGCCCTGCCTGTGTTCGCCGTCCTCGCCATCGCCGTCCGCAAGTGGTGGATCGGCGGGCTGGCCCTGGCCTGCGTGCTCACCTGGCTCGGTGCCCGCACCGGTTCGGGCGAGCTCGAGTACCTCCCCGCCTTCTTCGTCGGCGCGGTGATCGCCGTGCGCCTCGATGCGGTGCGCAACGTCGCCGACCGCATCAACGCCCGCTGGTACCGGCATCCGCTCTGGGCGGGCCTCACCGTGGGCAGCGCGCTGCTGATGATCGCGCCGTGGCTGTTCGGTCCCGGCATCACGCAGCTCCCCGACCTGGAGCACGCACTCAAGGGCCTGGTCCCCCTCGCGGCCGCCGGCCTCGTCGTCGCCGTCCTGGGCTGGAAGCCACTGCGTGCGGTGTTCGAGTCGCGGCCGTTCCAGTTCGCCGGCACGATCTCGTTCAGCCTGTACCTCGTGCACGTGCCGATCCTGATCTTCAGCACCTACCTGTTCGCCACGGAGCCCTGGTATGTCGCCCTGCTGTTCGGCATCCCTGTGGCGGTGGCTGTCTCCATCGCGTTCACCTGGCTGATCGAGAAGCGCAGCCACCTGTGGTCGAAGGCCGTCGGCACGTGGGCCTCCGAGCGATACCACGCCTGGTTCGGCCGCGAGGACTCCGAGGCGGAAGCGCCCCGGACCGCCGTGGATCGCGCACGCGAGCCGGAGACCGCGAACCGTCGCTGAGCGTCGCGCCGGCTAGAGGTCGGCGTGCAGCTGCCAGACCCGCTCCGCGGAGTCGCGCCAGCTGAACGCGCGGGCACGGTCCGACGCGAGCACGCTCAAGCGTTCGCGCAGGGCGCCGTCGTCGAGCACACGGCCGATCGCTGCGGCGAGTCTCTCCGTGTAACCGCTCTCGTCCGTGTCGGTGGGGGAGGGGCGTTCCACGACGAGGCTCGCGCCGCCCGCGACCTCCACGAGGGCCGGGTCGTCGGAGTGGATGACCGGGAGGCCGAACTTGAACGCCTCGACGATCGGCAGCCCGAACCCCTCGGCGAGGCTGGGGTAGACGAAGAGCGTCGCCCGGTCGAGCACCACGGCGAGGTCGGCGTCCTCGAGCTGTCCGAGCGCGCGGACGCGATCCTCCGGAAGACCTGCGGCGGCCGCGACGCCGGTCGCCGAGCCGTCGCCGAAGCGATCGGGACCGGCGATGAGCAAGGGGATGCCGTGGGCCTCCGTGCGCGCGACGGCGCGGATGAGGGGAGCCACGCCCTTGCGCGGCATGATCGAGCCGAGCGTGAGAGCGTAGGTCTCCGGCAGGTTCAGGCGGGCGGCGCGCGCGTCGGCGTCGGGCGGGAGGCGCAGGGCGGTCGCCGGGGCGCCTCCGATGACCCGGATGCGGTCGCCGAAGTCCAACTCGTCGGCGAGGCGGGCGGCCACCGCGTGCGTCGGGACGACCACCGCGTCGGCGTGCTTGCGCGCGCGTTTCGCCATCGCCTTCGTCCACATCGCCGTACCGGCTCCGAGCGATTCGGGATGCGTCCACGCGAGCGTGTCGTGGATGGTCACGGCGACCTGGTCGCCTTCCTGGAGCGAGCGTCGCCGGCGGAGTGGAGCGAGCAGGGTCGGCGCGTGCACCATGCCGTGGATGCCGCCGAGACGCACACCGGACTGCCACGCGACGGTGAGCTCGCGGTGGGCGAGCGGGAGCCGGGTGATGTCCGCGAGACCAGGGAGGCGGAGTCGCAGGTCGTCGAGCTGCTGGTCGGAGACCGCGGAGACGATGCCCACGACGTCGCAGCCCTTCGGGGCGGTCGTGAGCAGCTGTCGGGTGAGCTCCTCGGTGTAGCGGCGTGCACCGCCGGGAGCGTCGCCGATCAGCTCATCGATCACCACCCTGAGGGTTGTCATTCTGCTCCAGGACTCCGTGACGCGCTGCGTCGGCCAATGCTGCCTCCCACGCCCGCATGGGATCGAGGCCGGCTGCGCGCCAGGCCTCGTGACCGAGCACCGAGAAAGCTGGTCGTGCTGCGGGCCGCACGAAGGTCGAGCTGTCGGTCGGTGTGACCCTATCAGGGTTCAATCCGGCTGCGCTGAAGACCGCTTTCGCGAAGTCGAACCACGACGCGCGGCCCGAGTTCGTGCCGTGGTAGACACCCGCGGGGGCGTCCGCGTCGAGCAGGGCGACGATCTGCGCGGCGAGGTCACCGGTCCACGTCGGCTGGCCGACCTGGTCGGTGATGACGCTGACCGTCTCGTGACTCGCGGCGAGCTTCACCATCGTCTTCGCGAAGTTCGCGCCGCCCGCGCCGTACAGCCACGCCGTCCGCACGATGTACGTCCCATCGGGGTGTGCAGCCAGTGCGAGCTCCTCGCCGGCGGCCTTCGTGCGGCCGTACGCGTTCAGCGGGTCGCGGGGGGTGTCCTCCGCGTACGGCTCGGTCGCCTGACCGTCGAACACGTAGTCGGTCGACACGGTGACGAACTTCGCACCGTGGTGCTCTGCGGCGACGGCGAGATTCTCGGTTCCCGTCGCGTTGATCGCGTAGGCCTCGTCCTCGTGCGTCTCGGCGTCGTCGACCTTCGTGTAGGCGGAGGCGTTGATGACCACGTCGTGCCCGGCCACGGCCGCGAGAACGGCGTCTCGGTCGGTCACGTCTAAGTCGGCGCGACCGAGGGCCGTCACGTCGCGACCCTCCAGCGCGCGCTGGAGGTCCTGGCCCAGCATGCCGCGGGCGCCGGCGATGAGATAGCGGGTCATGGTGCCGGCGCTCAGGCGTCCAGTGCGGCGCGGGCCTTGAGCGGCTCCCACCACGCGCGGTTGTCCCGGTACCACTGCACGACGTCGGCGAGCCCCTGCTCGAACGGCACCTGCGGCTCGTAGCCGAGCTCGCTGCGGATCTTGGAGATGTCGACCGAGTAGCGGAGGTCGTGGCCGAGGCGGTCGGCGACGCGGTCCACGTACGACCAGTCCTTGCCGGTCGCGTCGAGCAGCAGCTGGGTGAGCTCCTTGTTGGTGAGCTCGGTGCCGCCGCCGATGTTGTAGATCTCGCCGGCGCGGCCGTTCACGAGCACCATCGCGATGCCGCGGGTGTGGTCGTCGACGTGCAGCCAGTCGCGGATGTTGTTGCCCTCGCCGTAGAGCGGGACGTGCTTGTCGTCGATGAGGTTCGTGACGAACAGCGGGATGACCTTCTCGGGGAAGTGGTACGGGCCGTAGTTGTTCGAGCAGCGCGTGATCGACAGGTTCAGGCCGTGGGTGCGGAAGTAGCTGCGGGCGAGGAGGTCGCTGCCGGCCTTCGACGCGGAGTAGGGGGAGTTCGGCTCGAGCGGGCGGTCCTCCGCCCAGGAGCCCTCGGCGATCGAGCCGTAGACCTCGTCGGTCGAGACGTGAACGAAGCGCTTCAGGTCATGGCGCAGGGCCGCGTCGAGCAGCTGCTGTGTGCCGAGGACGTTCGTCTCGACGAAGATCGACGCGTCGCGCACCGAGCGGTCGACGTGCGACTCGGCGGCGAAGTGGACGACCGCGTCCACGGTCGGGAACAGCTCGTCCAGGAGCGCGCCGTCGCGGATGTCGCCCTTGATGAACGTGTACCGCGGCGAGTCCGCGACCGGGGCGAGATTGGCGAGGTTGCCGGAGTAGGTCAGTGCGTCCAGCACGACGACCTCGGCCCCTTCGAGGCCCGGGTAGGCGTCCTGCAGGGTGCGTCGGACGAAGTTGGAGCCGATGAATCCGGCGCCGCCGGTGACGAGAATCTTCATGGGAGAGATGGGTGCTTTCTGTCGATGAACCGTGCAGGAGTCTACCGCGGGGGCCTGATTGGTAGACTCCCGGGGTGCAGATCCGCGAACTTTCGATCCCCGACGCCTACGAGGTCACCCCCAAGCAGCACTCGGATGACCGCGGGATGTTCACCGAGTGGTACCGCTTCGATCGGCTCGAGGAGGCGGTCGGCCACCCGCTGGACCTGCGCCAGGGCAACCTGTCCGTGTCCAAGCGCGGCTCGGTGCGCGGCATCCACTTCGCCGACATCCCGCCCAGCCAGGCGAAGTACGTGATGGCGCCCCACGGCGCCGTGCTCGACTTCGTCGTCGATATCCGCGTCGGATCGCCGACGTTCGGTCAGTGGGACAGCGTGCTGCTGGACGACGTCGACCGCCGCGCGATCTACGTCGCAGAGGGGCTCGGGCACTGCTTCGTCGCGCTCACGGAGGGGGCGACCGTGAGCTACCTGGTCTCGGACACCTACAACCCGACGCGTGAGCACGGCATCAACCCTCTGGACGCCGACATCGCGCTGGTGTTCCCGCCCGAGGCGGGCGAGCCTCTCCTGTCGCCGAAGGACACCGGCGCACCGGGCCTCCTCGAAGCGCGGGACGCTGGACTCCTGCCGACGTGGGATGCCGCACGGGCCTTCTACGCGTCGCTGAACGACAAGTAAGGAATCACTGAAGACATGCGCGGAATCATTCTGGCCGGCGGCTCCGGCACCCGGCTGTGGCCCATCACCAAGGGCATCTCGAAGCAGCTCATGCCGATCTACGACAAGCCGATGATCTACTACCCCTTGTCGACCCTGATGATGGCCGGGATCAACGAGATCCTCATCATCACGACGCCGGAGTACAACGACCAGTTCCGCGCACTGCTCGGTGACGGCTCGCACCTGGGGATCCGGATCGAGTACGCGGTCCAGCCGTCGCCGGACGGCCTCGCCCAGGCGTTCATCATCGGCGAGGACTTCATCGGCGACGAGTCAGTCGCGCTCGTGCTCGGGGACAACATCTTCCACGGGACGGGCCTCGGCTCGTCGCTTCAGGCGCACAACGACGTCGACGGCGCCGTCATCTTCGCCTACCAGGTGAGCAACCCGACCTCCTACGGCGTGGTCGAGTTCGACGACGACTTCAAGGCTCTCTCGATCGAGGAGAAGCCGGCCCAGCCGAAGAGCAAGTACGCGGTCCCCGGTCTCTACTTCTACGACAACTCCGTGATCGAGATCGCGAAGACCATCGAACCCAGCGCGCGTGGCGAGCTCGAGATCTCCACCGTCAACGAGCGGTATCTCGAGGCGGGGACCCTGCAGGTGCAGGTGCTCGATCGCGGCACCGCCTGGCTCGACACCGGGACATTCGAGTCGATGATGCAGGCGTCCGAGTACGTCCGCGTCATCGAGGACCGCCAGGGATTCAAAGTCGGCTGCATCGAAGAGGTCGCCTGGCGTGCCGGATGGATCGACGACGCCCAGCTCGCCGTTCTGGCGGCTCCGCTGGTGAAGAGCGGGTACGGCGCGTATCTCGAGAGCCTGCCCGCCAACGGCTGACCCGCCCCTAGGAGCGGCGGGTGAGCAGCCATCCGCGGGCGGCGAGGGCCCCCTTCAGCACCAGCCGGAGCGGGGCGAGCAGCGGGCCGCGGTACTTGTTGGCGAGGAAGCGGTAGGCGCTCTCGTGATGGACGAGGATCATCCGGCGGGACTCCGACTGGGTGGAGAGCCCGCCGACGTGGATCACCGAGGCGTCAGGCTCGTAGCGATTGCGGAGTCCCGCGCGGCCGATCCGGTAGCCGAGGTCGACGTCCTCGAAGTACATGAAGTAACCCTCGTCGAAGCCGTTCAGCGCGTCGAACGCCGTGCGCCTCACCAGGACGCAGGCGCCGGACAACCAGCCGACATCGCGCGCATCCGCGTCCTGCTCGGACCGGTAGGCCCGCGTCCACGGGTTCGCGGGCCACACGCGGACGAACAGGGCGTGGCCGATTCCCGTGCGCAACGAGGGGATCCGCCGGGCGGAGGGGTACAGGGAGCCGTCTTCGTTCAGGATCTTCGGCCCGACGGAGCCGATTCCGGGGTCGCCGTCGAGACGTTCGCGCAGGGTGGCGAGGGCGTCCTCGCCGACGAGCACGTCGGGGTTGCACACGAGAACGGCGTCCACGTCGCGGGGAAGGGCGGCGACGGCGCGATTGATCGCACCTCCGTAGCCCAGGTTCTCTCCGAGCGGCAGCACCGTGGCGCCGTGCGTGCGCGCGATCCGCTCGGTCTCGTCGAGGTCGGCCGAGGCGTTGTCCGCGATGACCACATGGACGCCGGCAGCGATCTCGGGCTGCAGCGACGTCAGAAATGGGTCGAGTTGCCCGCTCGAGTTGTAACTGACGGTCACGACGGCCGTCGTAGCAGGGGAGCGAAGCACCCGACGAGCATACTTGATGCCTCTTGAGGGATGCTCTCAACCAGGTGTGGCAAGATTGCCGTCGGCAGTAGGCCCCTGAGCCGGTGTAGAGCGATACGAGGAAGACGAAAAGACGACGTGGCATCTGTAGGCAAGCTGTTCTCCCGGGCCGTCGAACGCGGACCCCGCGTCCTCGTGCGCAAAGCCAGGACGGGGCTGCTCCTGCTCAAGAACCACGGTCCACGAGCGACCTACGGATACCTGCGGTCGAAGCTGGTTCAGGTCGCCGGTCCGCAGAAGCCGCGACTCCTGGTCGACCTGGGCGACGCCGCCGCAGTGGATTGGACCGTGCTCCCCGAGCGCATCACCGACCCGATCTCCGTCGCCGACCGTCCTTCGCGCATCGCCTGGATCATGTCTCCTCCCGGCAAGGAGAGCGGTGGTCACCAGAACCTCTTCCGTTTCATCAAGTTCGCCGAGCAGGCCGGACATCGCTGCGACGTGTACCTCTACCACGCCGGTGAGGTCGCCGTGGATCTCCAGGTCGTCCGCTCGATGCTCGCGGCGTCGGAGGCCTACCCGGACCTGGACGGCGACATCCAGGTGTGGGACCGCGATCGCGGCGTCGCCGACGGCACCGACGCGATCTTCGCCACCGGCTGGGAGACCGCGTATCCTGCGTTCCTCGACAGCAGCCGCGCCCGCCGCTTCTACTTCGTGCAGGACTACGAGCCGCTCTTCTACCCGCTCGGTTCGGAGGCCCTCCTCGCGGAGAACACCTACCGTTTCGGGTACCACGGGATCACCGCCGGCGGATGGCTGGCTCACAAGCTCGGCACCGACTTCGGGATGAAGACCGATCACTTCGACTTCTCCGTCGACCGCTCGCTCTACCGGTACGAGAACGCCGAACGGCGCAACGAGATCTTCTTCTACGCGCGGCCGGTGACCCCGCGGCGGGCCTTCGAGTTCGGCCTCGTCGCGCTCGAGGACTTCGCGCGCGCGCGCCCCGACGTCACCATCAACCTCGCGGGATGGGACGTCTCCAACTGGGAGATCCCGTTCGCGTACAACAATCTGTCGAGCCTCCAGCTCAGCGAGCTCAATGCGGTCTACAACCGCTGTGCCGCCGGTCTCGTCCTCTCGCTCTCCAACATGTCGCTCCTCCCGCTCGAGCTGCTGTCGAGCGGCGTCATCCCCGTCGTGAACGACGGACCGAACAACCGGATGGTCTCCGACAACCCCTACATCGAGTACGTGCCCGCCTCGCCGATCGCGATCGCCCGCAAGCTCGTCGAGGTCGTCGAACGTCCCGACGCCCCCGAGCACGCGCGCCTGGCCTCGGAATCCGTCGGAGGAACCACGTGGGCCGAGTCCGGCAGGACGTTCGTCGACGCGTTCGAGAGGGCCATGCGTGGCTAGGGCCGTCGTCATCGGAGCCAACGGCTTCATCGGCTCCCATCTCGTCGACGGCCTCGCCGCCGCGGGCCACGAGGTGCGCGCCTTCGACCGGTTCAGCTCCCGCGAACCGACGTTCGAGGCGGCCGCCGAGGTGATGGTGGGCGAGTTCCTCAGCCGGGGTGACATCGAGTCGGCCGTGTCCGGACAGGAATACGTGTTCCACTTCCTGTCGACCACGACGCCGGCGACGGCCGAGTCGGATCCGACACTCGACATCCGCACGAACGTGGCGCAGACCATCGAGCTGCTCGAGGCCAGCGTGCAGGCCGGTGTCCGCAGGGTCTATTTCGCCTCGACCGGAGGAGCGATCTACGGCGACCAGGGGATGAGCGTGTACTCCGAGTCGGATCCGACCGCTCCCGCGTCCCCCTACGCGATCGGCAAGCTCGCCATCGAGCAGTATCTTCGCTTCTTCCGCGTCAAGCACGGGCTCGCCTCGACGGCCCTGCGCATCTCGAACCCGTACGGCACCCGTCAGCACCCGAGCAAGAAGCAGGGGCTGATCCCGATCGCGTTGCGACAAATCCTCACCGGCCAGCCCGTCGTGCAGTTCGGCGACGGGACGATGGTCCGCGACTACCTCTACGTCGAGGACCTGGTGCGCCTGATCCTGCCCATGGTCGGCAGCGAGCCAGAGCACGCGGTCTACAACATCGGCAGCGGTGCCGGACACTCGGTCAACGACGTCCTGGATTCGCTCCGCCGGGTGACCGGCATCGACTTCGCGGTCGAGCGCCGCGAGAAGCCTCCGACATTCGTGGATCATGTGGTCCTCGACACGAGTCGGTACGAAGCACAGTACGGCGGATTGGATCTGACCCCTCTCGACGAGGGGATCCGCCGGACCTACAACGAAATGAAAGGGGAGTGACGGTGGCCGACGAGCCCGTCGTCACGGTGACGATCCTCACCTACAACGGTGAGAAGTACATCGAGCGCATTCTGAAGAAACTCCGGAAGCAGGACTTCCCCGAGGCCTTCGAGGTCCTCGTCATCGATTCCGGCTCCACCGACCGGACGCTCGACATCGTCCGCTCCTTCCCCGAAGTGCGCCTGCACGAGATCCCGAACTCGGAGTTCGGCCACGGCAAGACGCGCAACCTGGCGGCTCAGCTCGCACGGGGCGAGTTCATCGCCTATCTGACCCATGACGCGGTGCCCAGCAACAAGCACTGGATGACGGAGATCATCGAACCGTTCCGGCGCTTCCCCGAAGTCGTGGCCGTGCTCGGCAAGCAGGTGGCGCGTCCCCGTGCGTTCCCCCTTCAGAAGTATGAGATCCACGGCATGTTCCGTCATCTCGGTCCCGACTTCGGGACGACGTTGTACTACGCGACTCCCGAGCTCCTCAAGGACAAGGCGAGTATTTCCGTCATGTCGTTCTACTCCGACGTGAATTCGGCGGTCCGCCGCCAGTTTCTGCTCGATGTCATCCCGTACCGGGACGTCCGCTACGCGGAGGATCAGATGTTCGGCAACGACGTCATCATGAACGGGTACGTCAAGGCGTATGCACCGCGCGCCATGGTCGAGCACTCGAACGATCTGACGTTGAGCGAGTACCGCGACCGCATCTTTGACGAGACGGTGGGCCTCCGCCAGATCGGGACCGGGGAGCTCCCGGTCATCAGCCGCAGCGCCGTGGTGTTCTACGCGTTCAAGGGGACCGTCGGAGACAGCATCCGCATCGTCCGCGACCACGCCTACTCCTGGAAGCGCAAGGCCTACTGGCTGGCGATCAACCCCGCCTTCCACCTCTCCAAATGGCAGAGCTACCGACGCTCCGCACTCGTCGACCTCGACGACCACGGCGCCATCAGCGCCGGCTCGCTGGAGCACAAGCGCAAGTTGAAGCACGAGGCGAAGGCGGCTGCCAAGCGCTGATCGGTTCCTGCTGGGACTCAGGGAAGCGGTGCGGCCCCGCGGCCGCACCGCTTCGTCAGCTGAGTTCGACCTGGGTCGTCCGGGAGAGCGCGGTGCTGCCCTCCACCTCGACCTGGGTGCGAAGGGAGAGGATCCCGTTGCCGAAGTCCTCGCCGGGCACCTCGAACGTGCCGGCGGGCGTCGCGAGATCGTAGTTGCGCCCGGCCTTGTCGCCCAGCCCCACGTTGATGAGGTACTGGCCCGGTCCGAGGCGCACGTCGGGAAGGGTGAACACCAACTCGTGCCGTCCGACGCTCGTCGGGAGGGTCATCTCGTCGAACGTGGTCATGTTGTAGAGACGCATGCCGAGCGGGCTCTCGATCGAGAAGCCGACGCCCCAGTCCTTCACGGGCTCGTTGACGTCGACCCCGAGGCGAGCGACGAGACGGACGCCCTGGCTCTCGGGCACCGTCTCGACCTCGAATGAGCCGACCTCCAGCGCCAGACGCCGGCGCGTCCCGTCGGCGTTGACGAGCAGGGCCTTGCGCTCGTCCTCGTAGCCTTCGCGGAGGATGCGGATTCCCTCTCCGGGCGTCCCGTCGTGCTGGATGCGGCCGCCATCGAGCACGACGACGCGGTCGCACAGCGACCCGACCTGCTCCGCCGAATGGCTGACCAGGATGATCGTGCGGCCTTCGTGCTGGAACTGCGCGATCTTCTCCATGCACTTGCGCTGGAACGGCTCGTCGCCGACCGCCAGGACTTCGTCCACCAGCAGGAGATCGGGGTCGACGTGGATCGCGACCGCGAAGGCGAGCCGCACGTACATGCCGGAGCTGTAGAACTTGACCTGGGTGTCGATGAACTCGCCGATCCCGGAGAAGTCGACGATCTCCTCGAAATGCGCGTCGGTCTCGGTGCGGGTGAGCCCGAGGATGGCGGCATTGAGGTAGACGTTCTCGCGACCGGTGAGGTCGGGATGGAAACCTGCGCCGAGTTCGAGCAGCGCCGCCATCCGTCCGCGGCGTCGCACCGTCCCCGTCGTCGGCTGGATGATCCCGCCGATGACCTTCAGGAGCGTGCTCTTTCCCGAGCCGTTGTGCCCGACGAGACCGACGGTGCTCCCCGTCTTGATGTCGAGGGAGATATCGCGAAGGGCCCAGAAGTCGTCGCGGTGCCGCTTCGACTGGCGGAAGTTGACCACCCGCTCCTTGAGGGACTTCTCCTTGTGCATGACGAAGCGCTTGGATACCCCGTCGACGCTTGCGATGGTGGGTGTGGACACGTTCTCAGAGCTCCTGGGCGAAGTTCCCCTGGAGGCGCGCGAACAGGCGCTGCGCGAGCCAGAGGAGGACGATGCTGACGATGAACACGACCAGGATCCGGATACCGAGCGCATCGGGCCAGACCTGGGCCATCGGGCCGGTGGCGGTGTCCCCGGCCGACCACAGCGCTCGCTGCATGCCGAGGATCGTGATGGTCACCGGGTTCGCGAGATAGAGCTGCTCGAGCCAGTTGCCCTGCAGGAGTTTGTGTACGAACGTGTACGAATAGACGATCGGCGACGCCCAGAACAGGATGATCAGGGCGATCTCCAGGATGTGCTGGGCGTCACGTAGATACACGTTGACGGCGGAGAGGAACAGACCGCAGGCGGTCGAGAACACGACGAGCGTGATGACCGACGCCGGGGCGAGGAGGATGTCGGCGTCCCAATCGAAGGGCACGCTCGCGAGGAAGATGATGGCCAGCGTCAGGACGACGGCTTGGACGAGGAAGTTGAAGAGAGCGCTTCCGACGGAGCTGAGCGGGAAGATCTCCCGTGGCAGATAGACCTTCTTCACGAGGCCGGCGTTCGCGAGGATCGACGTCGTGGAGCTCTGCACGATCTCCGATGACAGCCCCCACATCGTCAGGCCGATGAAGACGAAGATGGCGAAGTCGGGCGTGGCGCGGGCGGCGCCGAGCACCTGCCCGATGGCCAGGAAGTAGATCAGGAGCTGCGCGATCGGCCGGAACAGGCTCCAGACCAGCCCGAGCGAGCTGTCCTTGTAGCGGGACTTGATCTCGCGACGGGTCAGCAGCCCGAGCAGTTCGCGATGCGCCCAGATGTCTGCGAGGGAGCTCCACGCGCCACGGAAGAACCCGGAGCTCCGTCCTACTTCGACGAGGGGCTCGTCGGCGATCAGCGCAGCTCGGGTCTGCGCCTCGAGGGAAGTCATGACGTACATGTTAACCCAGCGCACCTGGGCGCCCGCCGGGCCGTGTACCCCGTTAGAGGCGCTGTACTGGGTCCAGGAGACCGGATAGGGTCGAACGGCGACCCGAACGCATTTTTCGAGCGACGTCATCGTCGCATCATCCCCGACCGGAACAGGAATGAGCAGGATCGCCCGCACCCTCTTCGGCGCTGCCCCCGCGGTGCTGCTGGCCGTCGCGTTGCTGACGGCCTGCACGTCCGCCGCGCCCGAGGCCACCGTGAGCGCGTCGTCGCTCCCGTCGAAGACGGCGACGCCCGGAGCGGTCGAGCCGTCGGCGCCGCCGACGATCGAGGCGGTCCTCGTCGTCGCGAGCGTCGATGTCGATGGGAAGAACGTCTCGGCCTCCGGCTACATCCAGGGGGTCGTGGAAGACGGCGCACCCTGCGTCTTCACCTACGAGCGTGACGGCGCGACGGTCACGGCGGACGGAACCGGCGCTGCCGACCGGATGACCACCTCCTGCGGCCTCGTGCAGTCGCCCATCGAGGACTTCACGCGCGGGTCGTGGACCCTCACCCTGTCGTACGAGCACGACGGCACGACATACACGTCCATCCCGACGACCGTGGAGGTCCCGTGAAACGCCGACTCCTTGTCGTCCCTGCTGCCGTGATCGTCTCGCTGGTCGCCGGACTCCTCGGGTCCCTCACCCTGACCGCCGATGAGCCGGCCGCCGCTGCGGTCGCCTCGGACTTCAACGCCGGTGACATCATCAGCGACGCCCTCTTCTTCGACGGTGCCGCACTGACGGCGTCGGAGGTCCAGGCGACTCTGTCCGCGAAGGTGCCCTCCTGCCGGTCCGGATACACGTGCCTGAAGGACTACCGGCAGACCACGACGACGCGCGCCGCGGTGGCCGGACGGTGCGATGCCTACACGGGCGCCTCGAACGAGCTCGCCTCCGTCATCATCGCCAAGGTCGGTGCGG
This sequence comes from Leifsonia naganoensis, assembly GCF_013410615.1. Lineage (NCBI taxonomy): Bacteria > Bacillati > Actinomycetota > Actinomycetes > Micrococcales > Microbacteriaceae > Leifsonia > Leifsonia naganoensis. The sequence goes on along the minus strand of NZ_JACCHJ010000001.1, from coordinate 619,875 downwards.
CGTGCGGCATCAGCCAGAAGGCCCTCCTGGTGCTCCTCGAGAAGGAGCAGGGCCTCGTCTCCGACACGTGGCCGGACAGCACGCAGTACCAAAAGGCCACCGGCTACGCCTGCCCGGACACCGCGGCGTGCGATTCCACCTACCTCGGTTTCTTCAACCAGGTCTACAACGCAGCGCTTCAGTTCAAGCGCTACGCGGCGAACCCGACCGGCTGGAACCACGTGGCAGGCAGGGTCAACGCCATCCGCTACAGTCCGAGCGCCAGCTGCGGCTCGTCGAACGTCTTCATCCAGAACCAGGCGACGGCCGGACTCTACAACTACACGCCCTACCAGCCGAACGGGGCGGCGCTGGCCAACCTCTACGGGACGGGGGACGGCTGCAGCGCCTACGGCAACCGGAACTTCTGGCGCATCTACACCGACTGGTTCGGATCGACCACCGCAGGCACCAGCCTCGTCCGCACGACGTCCAATGCGACGGTCTACATCGTCTCCGGCACCAGCAAGTACCCGGTGCTGAACCAGGAGATGCTCACCGCATACGCGCCCCTCGGGCAGGTCGGCTTCGTGTCCCAGAGTTATCTGGATGGTTTCGCCACGATGCAACCCGCTGGACGGGTCATGCGCTCGCCGAACGGGACGATCTACTTCACCGATGCGAGCATCAAGCTCCCGTTCGGTTCGTGCGGCCTCGTGGTCGACTACGGGGGCAAATGCGACGTGAGCGGCTTCGTGCAGCTCAGCGACGACCAACTGTCGGGGTTCGCGACAGGTCCCGCCATGGGACCGATCCTCGGCACGACCGCCGGATCGCGGTACTACGTGACGTCGGGCACCAAGCGGGAGATCCTGGACAACACGTCGCAGAGCGCAGCCGGCCTGCCGAGCGGCTTCAACGTCCTCACGGAGTCCGCTGTCTCGGCCCTGCCGTACGCGGCGCCGATCGTACGTGACGCGGTCTTCGCGACCCAGCGGGGCACGTCGAGCTATTCCTACCTCGGCAACAAATCCGCCTACCCGGTCGACGCGGGCGCCGCCGCAGGTGCCGGCCTGCCGAATGCCTCCGCTGGTTCGCTCAGCCCGAACAGCCTCGCGCTCATCCCCAAGGGAGCGTCGTTCACCGGGATCGTCCAAGTGGCGGGCACGGCCACCAAGTACGTGCTGGCGGACGGGGGCAGCTACGCCTGGAACACCGGATCGACCTCCGCACTTCCGGCGGTCGCCGTTCCCCAGGCATTCCTCGGGGCGTACCCGTCGAAGGGGACGATCGTCGCCGGCTCGATGATCAAGACGCCCTCGTCGGCGACCGTCTACATCGTGATGGCCGACAAACTGCTGCCGGTCGGCGCCTGGGAGTCGCTCGTCGCGCTCGCGGGCGGCAAGACCCCGGTGATCACGACGGTGCCGGATTCGCTCGTCGCCGCGATCCCGAAGGGGCCCGTCGCGCTCACGAGCAACACACTCGTGCTCTCCACCAACAGTGCCACCGTCTACCTGATCAACGGCGTGACCAACAAGATCGCACTGTCCAACTTCGCTTTCGCGAACGAGGCGGGCATCACGGGGTACAGCTTCACGACGCAGGCGAGGCTGGACGCATACCCGACGTCGGCGACCCTCCTCGGATTCGGACTCACCTGCGGTTCGACGGACTACGTCAGCGCGGGTGGGAGCGTGCACAAGGTCGATCCGGGCATCAAGGCGCTGTATCCCTTCGCCTTCGTCGCCCTCGACTCGTACACCTGCCAGCTGCTCAAGGTGACGACGCCGGCGACCGCGTTCATCCGCACTCCCGACGGCTCGATCTTCTGGCTCGACGGCGGCACGAAGCGACCGATCGGGTCGATGCAGCGTTTCGCGGAGCTCAGCAAGGGCGCCGCCTACCTCGACGTCCACCCGCTCTTCGCGTCCGCGATCCCGACCGGCCCCGCAGCCTGAGACGCGGGGCCGGGGGCTCCCGGCAGACCCATAGCGTGTAGCCCTTTAGGATTGACACGCTTTGATTCGCACATCGGCGGGAGTAATGACGAGATGAAGATCGCGGTAGTCGCCCTGGGCAAGATCGGGCTTCCGCTCGCCGTTCAGTTCGCTTCGAAGGGGCACGAGGTCGTCGGCGTCGATGTGAACTCCGCCCTGGTCGACCTCGTGAACGCGAGCACGCCGCCGTTCCCCGGCGAAGCGGGCTTGAGCGATGCCTTGGCGCGTGTCGTGTCCTCCGGGGCGCTCCGCGCGACGACGGACTACGCCGACGCCGTTCCCGGCGCTGATGCCGTGGTCATCGTCGTGCCCCTGTTCGTGGACCAGGATGCCCGGCCCGACTTCGCATGGATGGACGCCGCCACCGAATCCGTGGGGAAGCACCTCACCCGAGGGGCGCTCGTCTCGTACGAGACGACCCTTCCCGTCGGCACCACCCGTGAACGCTGGACTCCTCGTCTGGAGGCGACCTCCGGCCTGGTGGAGGGTGTCGACTTCGACGTCGTCTTTTCGCCGGAACGCGTGCTCTCGGGGCGCATCTTCGCGGACTTGCGCAAGTATCCGAAGCTCATCGGCGGCCTGAGCGAGCGCGGCGCCCGTCGCGCCACCGAGTTCTACGAGGCCGTGCTCGACTTCGACGAGCGCGCAGACCTCGCTCGGCCGAACGGCGTGTGGGATCTGGGAACGGCCGAGGCTGCGGAGTTCGCCAAGCTCGCAGAAACGACCTATCGCGACGTGAACATCGGCCTCGCGAACCAGTTCGCCCGTTACGCGGAGCGCGCGGGCATCGACGTCTACCAGGTGATCGAGGCGTCGAATTCGCAGCCGTACAGCCACATCCACCGTCCCGGCATCGCGGTCGGGGGCCATTGCATCCCGGTGTATCCGCGCCTGTACCTCTGGAACGACCCGGAGGCCACCATCGTCCGCGCGGCGCGGGAAGCGAACGCGGGTATGCCCACGCACGCCGTGACCATGCTCGAGGGGGCCTTCGGCGACCTCACGGGTGCACGCGTCGTCGTCCTCGGCGCTGCCTATCGGGGCGGTGTCAAGGAGACCGCGTTCTCCGGCGTGTTCCCGACGGTGGACGCGCTCCGGGCGCGGGGCGCGGTCCCCCTCGTGCACGATCCGCTGTACTCCGACGACGAACTGCGGTCGCTCGGCTTCGATCCCTACGCGCTTGGTGATCAGGCGGACGCCGCCCTGATCCAGACCGACCACGCCGAGTACCGCGCGCTGGGACCGGGCGACCTGCCCGGTATCGTGGCGATCATCGACGGTCGACGCCTGAGCTCGGCCGAGGCGTGGCCGGGAGTGATCTACCGGGTCATCGGCGTCGCCTGACCACGGTCGCGGCCGTCGGCGACACGTCGCGGACGGCCACCTTCGCGGCGTCAGGCGAAGACGGGGGAGTAGATCAGGACGACTCCCAGAACCACGATCGGATACGCGACGAGCAGGGTCTTCGCGACGCGACTGCGGACGATGAGTGCGGCCACCAGCAGGAAGGCCGGCAGCAGCGCCGTGCCGTACCGTGGCGGGATGGGGAAGTAGGTGCCCTGGACGTCCAGGGAGATCGCGAGGAGTGGCGCGCCGAGGATCGCGAGCGCTGCGACCGCGTACACCAAGGGGCTGTTCGCCCGACGCCAGGTGTAGATCGCGACCGCGCCGACGACACCGCCGACGGTGATCCAGGAGAGCGGCTCCACGATGAACGGCGGAATGGGGAGACCGAGCTCGACCCGGCCGGTGATGTTGACGTTCGAGATGATCGTGCCCGGCAGGAAGTTGACGAACTGGGAGCCCAGGTCCTTCAGCGTCATCCGGCCGGTGACACCTTGATTCGCGGCCGGGCCGACGGCGACGGCCGCGCGGAGCGCCAGCCAGCCCACCTCGGCGACGAGCGCCGCGATCCCCGTGGAGACGGCGATCATGAGAGCGCCGTCCTCGCCGCGTCCGAGCAGGGCGCTCCTCCAGTCGAAACCGCGCCGTCGTGGCCGTGCGCGCATCCGCCTGCGCACGTACTCGAGGATCAGGAAGAGTGCGACGAGAGCTGCCGCCAGGATGGCCGTGATCTTGAAGAGCGTCGCGACGGCGGCCAGCACAGGCAACCACCAGCCGGACCACTGCCCCCGGAGATACTTGATCGCGGCGATGAGCATCAGCGCGCCGAGCGCGAAGACCGGAGCGTCGGTGCTGATGAAGGTGAAGGTCCACCAGGCGAAGGGCGACGCGATCACCGCAAGACCGAGTCCCAGGGTGATGACGGGCCTGATCCGCATCAGACTCAGTAACCAGTAGAAGAGGAGCATGCCCCCGGCCAGCCAGAATGCGCCGGTGAAACGCGCTGCTTCGACGAGCGATGTGTGGGTGACGAGCTGGATCGCCTTGGCTCCGACCCACGTGATCACGAAATACAGCGGTGTGTACCCGTCGGCCGAGGTGATGCCGCCCTGGGGGAACTGGTCGAGGTGGGCCGAATAGTCGGAGCCGCACTTCGGTCCCATCGCGCCGTACTCCCGGACGCCGGCGCAGGCCATGAGGGCGAGCGCTTCCGGCCCGATCTCCTGTCCGCGGGGGATGATGACCTGCTGGGGGAGCTTGTAGAGGTAGTCGGTGTACACCCACTCGTCGATCGGCGAGAGCGCCTCGGAGTGATGAGCGGTCACCGTGAACCCCATGACGAAGGAGGCGAACACGAGCAGGAGCGGAACCCAGCGCTTCCGGGTCCCCCTCCACGCTCTGCGGCCCCACGACGCGGGTGTGGTGTTCTGCTCGATAGCGGTCTGCATGATGCTCCCCGATGTGTGTGCTGTCGACGAGCGCGTTGCCCCGATACCGCGATAGATCCTAATACAGGTCGGTGCCCGAGGGTCGGAGGCCGGCGCTGGACTCGATGGCGCCGATCACTCGAACGGCGGAAGATTCGGCGTCGACGGGCTCGCTTGGATATCGAGCTGCAGTGCGCTGATCAGCATCTGCGACCCCAGGATCAGCGGGAGCGCGGCCAGCATGACGGTCGCGGCCGTCGCCACGACCGAGGCCGCGATCTGGAAGCACACCCAGATCGCTACTCCGACACCGACGACGAACAGGATCAGACCGAGGAAGAGGAGGAGGGCGATCGGCGAGAACGACCAGAGCACGTAGCGGTACCAGATGCGCCGCCAGAAGCCGCGCGTCAGGAGGGCGAGCAGCTCGGGCACGACCTTCGACAGCTTGATGCTCGACACCTCCTCGCCGTAGACGGCGGGGATCGGCACGTCCGTCGCGGGGACCTGGAGGATGTTGAGGTGGATGAGCAGGTCGTTCTCGAAGCTGTATCGCTTGGAGACGCTGTCGAGCGGGACGCGCTTCAGCACTTCGGCCCGGATCGCGGTGTACCCGTTCTGCGGGTCGAAGAGGTTCCAGTAGCCCGAGGCCAGCTTCGTCATGAACGAGAGCACGATGTTGCCGAAGACGCGATGACCGGGCATGCCGTGGAAGGACTCGGGGGAGAAGAACCGGTTGGCCTTCGCGAAGCCGTAACCTTCGGTGGTGACCGCGTCGAGCAGCGGCGGAAGGTACTCGGGGTCCATCTGCGCGTCGCCCGCCATGATGACGTTCACGTCGGCGCCCAGTTCCAGGGCGGCCCGGTGGCCGGTGATGATCGCTCCGCCGACACCCTGATTGACCTCGTGGCGGATCAGGGTCACCCGGGGGTCGCCGACGCTTCGGACGACGTCGCTCGTCGCGTCGGGGCTGTGGTCGTCCACGATGACGATGTGGTCGACGATCTCCGGCATGGTGCGGATGACCGTCGCGATCATCGCCTCTTCCTTGTAAGCGGGGACCACTGCAGCGATGCGGGCTCCGTTGTACACGGTCACGTCCTTTCGGTGGGTCCGGCGTCCGGACCCGGTTCTGGCTGGCGCGGGTCGGCGAAGACCCAGTAACGGTAGGCGAAGTAGTTCCAGACGGTGGTGACGACGGTCGCGATGATCTTGCCGCCAGCCCAGCCGACCACCGACGAGTTGATCAGGGAGACGATGATCACGGTCGCGATCGTGTTGAACGCCACCAGCAGCGTGTAACGCAGCACGGCACGGCCGTGCGGCGCCGTCGACCCGAACGAGAAGATCCGCTGGATCGTGTAGGTGAAGGCGAAGCTCAGGAGGAACGATGTCCCGCTTGCCAGCCACACCGGCCAGAGCAGCACGTCATGGAGGAGGGCGAGCAGCCCGAAGTCGACCAGGAAGCTCAGACCGCCGGCGATGAGGTAGCGGACGGCCGAGTGCCCGAGCAGTCGCGCGAGCGGCGAGGACGCCGACGCCGGTGCGTCGGGCGGAGGAGTGGTGTCAGCCATTGTTCCCGACCGTCTCCGGCCGCGCCGGTGTCTCGCTCGACGGGGCGGCCGCGACCCCGACCCGTCGGTGGGCCAGCCAGAGTGCTCCCGAGACTGCCGCCGCGAAGGCGAGGGAGCCGAGGATCCAGACGATCATGGGGGAGACCGGGCCGCCCCACCACCAGTGCACGTCGTGTCCGAGGTCGATGTCGGGGTCGCCCAGGCCGCTGACGTAGCGCTGGATGCTCGCGTGCAGCGCCACCGCGTTCGCGATCGACAATGCGAGCGCTGCGACGCCGATCTGGAGTCGAGTGAAGGCGATCCGGCGACGGGTGGCCTCGACGAGGGCGACTCCCGCGAACATCAGCAGCAGCGGGAGGATGTAGCGCGGCTGCACCTCCTGGCCGACCAGCGCCTTGCTCTTCAGCAGGATCCACGCCGGCACGGCGAACAGCATCGCGAGCGCGAACCCGAGCGCGAGCAGCTTACGGACCGAGGCCGAACGCAGCCCCGCGAACGTCACCGCTGCGAAGACTCCGACGGCGGCGACAGAGACGACCGCGGGCATCGGGACGTCGAGCCAGCCGATCGGCCACGTGCCGAGGCTTCCCGCCCAGAGCTGCGGGAGATCGATGAAGTAGTCCCACACGTACTGGGCCGTCGTGAGCGGCGCGGTCGTGTCGTGACTTCCCGTGAGGCCGCCGGTGCTCACGGACTGGTTCGCGCCGAAGTAGAACAGGGCGGCGACCACAACGAGGGCGAGCGGCAGGATCGCCTTCAGGAGGAAGGCGCGGGATCGGCTCGCGCCCAGGATGCCGGCGACGATGATGCCGAGGACGGTGTAGATCGCGGAATCCGCACGCGCACCGGCGCCCATGACCGCGAAGACGACCGCGAGGGCTCCGAGGCCGATCGCCCGTCGCCCGTCGGCCTCGAACCACCCGAGCACGGCGAGCCACACGGAGCCGCCTGCGATGATCGCCCACGAACTGGGGTTGTTGGACGACAGCAGTGAGATGCCGAGAGGCACGATGCCGATCGCCCAGGTCCAGAGCAGCGTCCGGCGCCGGGAGGGCGTGAGGAGCCAATAGAGCAACGACGTGAGCCCCACGAAGAGGATGGCGTTGACGATGCGCATCACGATCGCCGACACGGCGTACTGGCTGCTGGCGAACACGCCCATCACCGCGTAGTAGACCGGCGGGTAGGTGCCGGCGAAGTTGCCGCGCGCGGTCGGGATCAGGTCGTTCACGGACTGGCCGGGGTCGACGTCGCATTTCTCGAGCTGGCTCGGGAAGAGATCGGTGCAGAGGACCTGCGCGACGCCCTTGGGGATCGCGCGCTCCTCCGGATGTCCTGGCACCTCTTCGCAGAGGCCGGGCCGGTCGCCCAGAGCGCACCATGCGCTGGCGAGATGATAGTCGTCGTCGGGGCTGGAGCCGACGGGGGTGGCGACCGCCCACATGATCAGGGCGATCAGCGCGAAGATGGGGACCCCGAGGAGGAGGGGCCATCGACGTCGACCGGACGGATCCGTTGGGGAGTAATGCACTGGGAAAGCTTACCCGGAGCAGCCTGGACGGTCGGAGAGGCGGGACCCGGACCGGCCGCCGTCGAATGAGAGAATGTGACCGTGAGCCCTGCCCCCCGACCGCCGCGCGTGACGCACGTCAACGACTGCGCCTTCGTGGCCAGGGCGCTCGTCGATGCCGCCGCCCGTTCGGGACTCCGGTGGGGCTACCTGCCCCCCGAGAAGGTTCGGCCCGCCGCCGGTTTCGGCGGCGGAGCTGGCAGACTCCGTGAGCTACCGTTCGTCCTGCGCCACGCTCGCGCCGCTGCTAGCAGCGACGTGCTGCACATCCACTACGCCACGACCGTTCCACTGATGCGCAAGCCGTACATTCCGAAGCGTCCGTACCTGCTGCATCTGCACGGAACGGACATCCGGCGCCAGTGGAAGGATCCCCGCACGCACGACATGGTGCAGCGGGCCATCGACGGCGCCAGCTCCGTCTACTACACCAATCTCGACACCGTCGAGGAAGCGACGACCGCGCGACCCGACGCTCAGTACATGCCCGCCTTCGTGGAACCGCAACGTCTGCCGAGCTGGCGGACTCCGCGCCGTTCGGGGCAGCAGACTGTGCTGTTCGTCTCGCGCTGGGACGATTCCAAGGGCGTCGAGACCCAGCTCGCGGTGGCGAGCGCACTCCGCGCCGCGCTTCCCGCCGACGTGCGCCTCGTCGGGCTCGACTGGGGCCCTGGCGCCCGGGAGGCCGCGGCCCGCGGGGTCGAACTGGTTCCACGGCTCCGCCATGCCGAGTTCCTCGACCTCGTCGCGGGCGCCGACGTCGCGATCGGCCAGGGTTCCGGGGCTATCGGTGTGAGCGAGCTCGAGGCGATGGCCATCGGGCCGGTCGTCCTGTGCCCGGTCCGGGAGCTCCAGGACGGGGGAGATCCGCCGCCCGTCCTCACCGGGACCGTCGCGGAAGTCGTCGAGCAGACCGCGCTCGCCTTGGTCGATCCGGTCGCCGCCTCCGCGCGACTCGACGCTCGACGCTGGGTGCTGGGCAAGCACACGCCCGAGCGCTGGGTCGACGTCCTCGAGACGGCCTACCGCGACGCGGTCAGATCGCGGTAGAGGGCGTCGAACGCGGCGCCGACGGTGTCCAGCGAGAAGCGTGCGCGGATCGGCTCCGCCAGCGTGTGCGGATCGACCTCTCTGAACCTCTCGACCGCGCGCAGGATCGCTGCGCCGAAGGCGGCCGGCGTGGCCTCCTCCACCAGCTCGCCGTTGCCATCATCGACGTAGTCGCGATATCCGCCGCTCGCCGGGACGACGACGGCCCGACCCGCCGAGAGCGCCTCGGCCGCGCTGGTGAGGAAGTTCTCGTGCGCCGTCGGCAGGAAGAACAGATCTCCCGCCGCGAGGTGGTCGAACACCTGCCGGAGAGGCAGGCTGCCGGCGAGAGTCAGGGAGTCGGAGACCTCGAGGCGTCCGGCGAGCTCCTCCGTCTCGGAGGCGAGCGGCCCGGTGCCCAGCCAGGTCAGGTGTGCGGGGTGCCCGTGCGCGACCAGCCACGCGAGCGTCTCGACGGCGAGCAGCGGCCGTTTGCCCGGCACCAAGCCGCCCACCGCCACGAGCTCCACGGTGTCACCGAACGGCGCAGCTGTGATCGGCGACGAGTTCTCGACGACGCAGGGCACGACACTGGTCGCTCCCGGCCGGCCGAACCGCGCGAGCACCTCGGTGAGTTGGGTCGTGACGCCGGTGAGCTTGTCGGGCAGCCGCAGCAACCGGCGCAGCCAGGCCAACCGGAGCCAGAGTCCGCCCGTGCGCGCCGGATCGGTCACCCCGCTCCAGTGCTCGGTGTGCACCCAGGGGACCCGGGAGAACGCGTTCGCGAGCGCCATCACCAGAACGGACGAGTAGGCCATCGTGTGCAGGATGTCGGCGCTGCGGACCGCGCGACGGATCTCGCCCAACGCTTTCAGCGCCTGCGCTGGCCGCTTCGGCGAGAAGGACACTCTCCGCACTCGGATGCCGTGATAGGTCTCGGTCGAGGGTGCAGCAGTCCCTCCGAGTCGCACGTGGATGACGCGCACGTCGTGCCGGAGTGCGATGGCGCGGACGTGCTCCAGGTTGAACGGGGCCTCTCCCGGGCGACTGTCGCTGGGGAACCAGGTGGTGACGACGAGGACGCGCATGCCGTGGCTACTCGATCATTCCGGCGAGTGCGGCCTGCTCGGCGAAAGCGGGGACATCCCTGACGAGCTCGTCGAACGTCCCGCTGGCGGCGATCTGGCCGTCCGACATGAAGTAGATGCGGTCGGCGTGACGGATGGTGGAGAGCCTGTGGGCGACCAGGATCACCGTGACCTTGCCGTGCAGCTCCCGGATCGCCTTGGCGACGGCGGCTTCGGTGGCCGAGTCGAGTGCGCTCGTCGCCTCGTCCATCACGAGGACGAAGGGGTCAACGTAGAGTGCGCGCGCGATCCCGAGACGTTGACGCTGACCTCCGGAGAGGGCGAGGCCGCGCTCGCCGATGACGCCATCGAGTCCGCCCTCGCGGCCCGCGATCACGTCCCAGAGCTGGGCCTGCTCCAGAGCGGCCCTGGCACGGTCGGCGTCGACATCGTCCGACCAGGTCAGAGCGACATTCTGACCGACGGTCCCGTCGAAGAGCGAGACGTCCTGGGGGACGTAACCGACGCGGGAATGCCACGCCGACGACACGTGCCGCAGCGGCGTGCCGTCGATGGAGATGGAACCGGAGGTCGGATCCACCAGGCCCAGGATGAGGTCGACGAGCGTGGATTTCCCGGCTCCGGACGACCCGACGAAGGCGACGGTGGAGCCGAACGGGATCGAGAGTGAGATCGAGCGCAACGCCGTCGGCGCGTCGGGCGCGTAGGAGAACGTCACGTCGTCGAGATCGAGCGTCGTGGGGTGCGCGGGCAGATGGCCGGTGTCGAGCCCACCCCGGGCTTCGGCATTCTGCCGCTCCATGAGCTTGATGTCCGCGATGACGTTCTGCGCGTGCGGGAGGTTGGCAGTGGTGGTACCGATGACGGCCTGGAATCGCGTGATCGACGGTGCCATCCGGAACCCGGCCAGGCTGAAGATGGAGACGGCGGTGATCGCTGCGGTCAGTCCTCCACCGGTGACGTACCCGACCGCGCCGACGAGGACGATTCCTCCGATCACTGCGGACTCGAGGATGTAACGCGGCACGAGGTTGAGGAACTGGATGTTGGCGCGCGCTTGGGAGGTCTTCACCCTGTTCGCATGGACCACCGCTGCGACCTCGTCCGACTTGTTCCGCAGCGTCACCTCCTTGAGCGCCCCGATCATCTCGGTGAGCAGGCGCGAGACCCGGTAGGAGTAGTCGCGGTTGACGCGGCCGGCGACCTGGGAGCGGCGTGAGACCCAGAAGTAGAGGGCCAGCCCGACGAGGCCCAGATAGATGACCGCGGTCGCCGCGATCGCAGGCTGGGCGACCACGAGGACGAGGAAGACCACGATGAACGTCGTCGCCTCGCCGACGAGCGATGCGGCCGGCAGGAGGACGCCGGCGATGGTGTTGGCGATACCCCAATCCGCGAGCCGCACGACGTCCGAAGAATTGCGTTTGAGCCGCTCGACCCAGGGCGCCCTCATGTACGCGTTCAGCAGACGGTCGCCGATCGCGAGCTCGAAGGCGGCGAATCTCCGAGTCGCCAGGTACTGGATGAGCGACGCGAGGATGCCCTTGACGATCACGACGACGCAGACGAACACGAGGATCCATACGAGGCCGGCCGTGTCGATCGTGCCGAGCACGGGAACGGTGAGCGAGCTCCCCGAGAGGAGCGGGGTGATCACGACGGCGAGCAGGCCGAGGGAGACCGCGTCGAGCACGGCGAGAAGCCCGACGAACCACGAGTAGAACGTCAGATAGCGCTGCCCGGCCGGAGGGAGGAGCGGCACCAGCTCACGGATGGTGCTCCAGAGTGCCTTCACAGCTCGGGCACCCTGTGCCGTCGTAGATCGGACGCGTGGGGGATCGGGATCATCAAGGCTCGTCTCTGCACCCGTCAACCGCCGGGTGTCCCGGTCAGTTTACAGAAAGGCACCTGCGCGAACCGTGGGCAGGGGCTCCGCGAGCGCCCTCGGCGACAGGGCGAATAGGCTACCGGGGTGCGCGTATTAAGTGTCGTGGGCGCTCGTCCACAATTCATCAAACTGGCTCCGATCGCCTCGGCGATGGCGGGGCGGGCCGATCACATCGTCGTCCATACCGGTCAGCACTACGACGAGTTGATGTCGGATGTGTTCTTCCGCGATCTCGGGATCCCGGAGCCCGATGTGAACCTGGCGATCGGATCCGGATCGCACGGCGAGCAGACCGGCGCGATGCTGTCCGCGCTCGAGCCGGTGATCGAGCGATACGCCCCCGACTGGGTCCTAGTCTACGGCGACACCAATTCGACGCTCGCCGCCGCGCTGGCATCGGTCAAGCTCCACACTCCCCTGGCGCACCTCGAGGCGGGACTGCGGTCGTTCAACCGACGGATGCCCGAGGAGCACAACCGGGTGCTGACGGACCACGCGTCGGACCTGCTGCTGGCGCCGACGGCGGTCGCGATGGGGCACCTCGCCGACGAAGGGCTCGGCCACCGCAGCGTGCTCGTCGGCGACGTGATGACCGACGTCCTCTACCGTGTGCGCGATCAGGTCCTCGCGGCGAGCGGCGAAGCCGCGCGTGCAGGCGACTACTACGTCGCCACCATCCACCGCCCCGACAACACGGACGATCCCCGGAGACTGGCAGCGATCATCGACGCGCTGGCGGGCCTCGACCGGCCGGTGCGCCTGCTGGCGCACCCACGATTGGTGGCCACGGCCTCGGCCTCGGGCGTCGAACTCCAGCGGGGCGCGATCGAGCTGGCTGCTCCATTGGCCTACCCCGAGCTGGTGGCCGCCGTCCTCGGCAGCGCCGGCGTGGTGACCGATTCCGGCGGGCTGCAGAAGGAGGCGTTCCTGTTGCGCGTGCCCACGACGACGGTGAGGCCTGAGACGGAATGGGTCGAGACGGTCGATCTCGGCTGGAATGTGCTCGTCGGGTCCGACCTGTCGAGCCTGCGTGACGCCGTTCAGCGGCCGGGGCCGGCTGCGACCCTCGCCGCACCGTACGGAGACGGCCACGCAGCCGAGCGTGTGGTGGAAGAGCTCGCCGGGCGGGTCGCCGGAGGCGCCGCGTAGCCTGCGGGCCGGCGTCGGATCATTCCGATGCGAGCAGCCGCCGCGCAGCCCGCTGGCCCGCTGCGGCGAGGGAGGCGTGCTGGCGCACCCACTCCACACGGGAGACGCGTCGTCGCGCGTGGTCCGCGCCGCCGTCCGCTTCGGCGGCGGCGATCATGGCCTGGGCCACGGCCTCCGGCGTGAAGTCGCTCCGCCAGCCCAGGTCGTTGCGCTCGACGAGGGCCGCACCCGCACCGCGTCCCGCGAAGACGACGGGCGTGCCGCACGCAGCTGCGGCGTACGTCTTCGTGGGCTTGGCGAAGTCGTAGCCGATCCCGGGACGGATGCTCGCGAGCGCGGCCGTCGCGCCGCGGATCCACTCCGCCGTCTCCGCGGGGGGGATCACGCCGCCGAGGTGGACCGCGTCGGCGAGGCCCAGCCGCGCGGCGGCCTCGCTGACGTGCGACTCCTCGACCCCTTGCCCGAAGAAGCGGATCGATGCTTCCGGGAAGCGCTGTCGCACGATCGCGAGCGCCTCGACGAAGATCGCCGGCGCCTGCCACTCCGACATTGATCCCGTGTAGACGAAGGCCGGTCTCGCGCCTGGGGCGACCGGGCCGTCCGGTGTGAACACCTCGGTGTCCACGCCGTTGTCGACGGTGGCGACCGCGCTCCGCGCGACGCCGAAGTCGACGACTTTCTGAGCGACCTCCTCGGACACCGCGATCACCGTCGCCGCATGCCGGAGCACGAAGCTCTCGATGCCCTTCATCACGGAGACCAGCGCCCTCGGAGCTCCCAGCGCGACGAGCCCATCCGACCAGACGTCTGCGGCGTAGTACGCGTAGGGGCGCCGGCGGATCATGCTCGTGAGCGCGACGACGATCCCGGTGGTGGGCGGTGGCTCCGAGACGACGAGATCTCCGCCGGTGAACAGCAGGCGGACGGCGAGAGGCACGTCGAAGCTCAGATACTGCACGTATCCGCGCACATTCCCGCCGCGATCGCGGAGGACGGGGAATCGGGCGACGGCCACGCCTGCATCGGGCGACGTCGAAGGAGTCCCGCGCGGAGGGATGGTCGTGACGACCCGGACGCGTGCACCCTCCGCAGCGAGGCCTCGAGCGAGGGCGCGCAGCCTGAACGCCGCGGCTCCCACCTCGGGTGCGTAGAGTCGGGAGGCGATGACGACACGCCTCGGCGTGCGCGCTCTCACTCCGAGACGTGTACCGTCGAGGCGCCCTGTGCGGATCGGAGGACTGCTTCGGCGACCTTCACGTTCTGCAGGCCCTCGCGCATCGTGACGACGCTCGACGTCTTGCCGAGGATCGCATCCCGGAACGCCTCGTGCTCCAGCCGCAGCGGTTCGCGCTTCGTGAGCGCGTAGCGGACGACGGTGCCCTCGCTGACCCCGCGGAACGCCATGACGGACTCCCACTCGGTCGTCGTCGTGCCGTTCTCGTAGAAGGTGAGGTCACCGCTGATCGTGTCGGCGACGAAGGCGCCTCGGTCGCCCGTGACGACGGTCACGCGCTCCTTCATCGGCGACAGCCAGTTCACCAGATGGTTCGTGATCACGCCGTTGTCCAGGAGGCCGGTGAACGAGACCATGTCCTCGAACTCACGGCCGCTGCGAAGCGCGACCTGAGCGGCCACCGAGCTGAACCCGCTCTGCGCGAGCCAGGCGGTGAGATCGATGTCGTGGGTGGCGAGGTCCTTCACGACCCCCACATCCGCGATCCGCGCGGGGAACGGACCCTGACGCCGGGTCGCGATCTGGAACACCTCTCCCAGGTCGCCCGCCTCGATGCGCTCGCGCAGGCTCTGCAACGCCGGGTTGAACCGCTCGATGTGGCCGACCGCACCGACCAGTCCACGCTTCTCGAAGGCATCCACCAGCCGCTCGCCGGAATCGATGTCCGGGGAGATCGGCTTCTCGACCAGCGTGTGCACGCCTGCCTCCGCCAGCGCGGTCGCGACTGCTTCGTGGTAGATCGTCGGGACGGCGACCACCGCGGCATCGATGCCGGCGGCGATCAGCTCATCGACGCTGGACAGGAGGGGAAGGTCTCCGGACACGTTGTGCGGGTCTCCGGCCGGGTCGGCCACGGCCGACAGCGTGACGCCCTCGACCTCACGGATCACGCGCGCGTGGTGGCGTCCCATCATCCCGAGGCCGATGAGACCGACCCGTACGTCGGCCATCAGGCGCCCGCTCCGGCGAGAGCGTTCACCGCGGTGACGATGCGGTCGAGATCCGCGGGGGTGAGCGACGGGTGCACGGGGATGGAGAGGACCTCCTGCGCCGCGCGCTCGGTCTCGGGGAGGTCTTCCGTGCGGGCGAACGACGGGAGGCGGTGGTTCGGGATGGGGTAGTAGACCCCGCTCCCGATCGCGTACTCCTCGCGGAGGGCGGCGGCGAAGCCGTCACGGCCCTCGGGAACGCGGATCGTGTACTGGTGATACACGTGCGACGCCCGTTCCGCGACGACGGGGGTGCCGACGCCGCTGAGGTTGGCGTCGAAGAACGCGGCGTTGGAACGGCGCTGCTCGGTCCAGCCCTGAACCTTGGTGAGCTGCACGCGCCCGATGGCGGCGTGGAGGTTCGTCATCCGGGCGTTGAAGCCGACGATCTCGTTCTCGTACTGCTTCTCCATGCCCTGGTTGCGCAGCAGGCGCAGTCGGCGCGCGACCTCGTCGTCGCCCGTGGTGACGATGCCGCCCTCGCCGGAGGTCATGTTCTTCGTCGGGTAGAGGCTGAACATCCCGAACGCGCCGAACGATCCGACCGGACGCCCGTCGTACTGCGCGCCGTGCGCCTGCGCCGCGTCCTCGAACAGCCGCAGTCCGCGGCGGGCCGTGAGGTCCGCGAAAGCCCCCATGTCGGCCGGCTGGCCGTAGAGGTGCACCGGCATGACGCCGACGGTGCGCTCGGTGATGACCGCCTCCACCGCCGCCGGGTCGAGGTTGTACGTGACGGGGTCGATGTCGGCGAAAACCGGGGTCGCCCCGGTCAGCGCGACGGAGTTCGCGGTGGCGGCGAAGGTGAAGGAGGGGACGACGACCTCGTCGCCCGGCCCGACGCCGGCGGCCAGGAGCCCGAGGTGGAGTCCGGCCGTCCCGGAGTTCACGGCGACCGCATGGCGGCCGTCCACGAGCTGAGCGGAGAACTCGCGCTCGAACGCGGCGACCTCCTCGCCCTGGGCGAGCATCCCGGACGCGAGCACCGCATCGACGGCGGCGCGCTCCTCGTCCCCGATGATCGGCTTCGCCGCCGGGATGAAAGCTCCAGCTTCAGTCATTCGTCCACCTCAGTAAGTACGTCGTCGATTTCGATGTAGCGGTCCCCGGTGCTGGGGCACACCCACTCGTCCCCGTGCTGCTCGAGCGGCACGCCGGCTTTGCCCACCCAGCGGATCCGCCGGGCGGGCACACCCGCCACGAGGGCGAAGTCGGGAACGTCCTTGGTGACCACCGCGCCGGCGGCGACAGTGGCCCAGCGCCCGATCGTGACCGGCGCGACGCACACGGCGCGGGCGCCGATCGAGGCGCCGTCGCCGATCGTGACGCCGACGGGCGTCCAGTCATGCGCGCTCTTCAGCTCCCCATCGGGAGTGATCGCGCGGGGATACGTGTCATTGGTGAGGACGACGGCCGGGCCGATGAAGACACCGGCGCCGAGCACGGCGGGCTCGTAGACGAGTGCGTAGTTCTGGACCTTGCAGTTGTCGCCCATCCGCACGCCCGTGCCGATGTAGGCGCCGCGGCCGACGATGCAGTTCTCGCCCAGGACGGCGGACTCGCGGACCTGCGCGAGATGCCAGACCTTCGAGCCCTCGCCGATCGAAGCGTCGGGCGAGACATCGGCCCCTGGTGCGACGAAAGCCAAC
This sequence comes from Leifsonia naganoensis, assembly GCF_013410615.1. Classification (NCBI taxonomy): domain Bacteria; kingdom Bacillati; phylum Actinomycetota; class Actinomycetes; order Micrococcales; family Microbacteriaceae; genus Leifsonia; species Leifsonia naganoensis. The sequence goes on along the minus strand of NZ_JACCHJ010000001.1, from coordinate 602,958 downwards.
GCCGTTCGTCCTTTCGTAGGTGGGAGGCGTATGCCCCAGAACGCGAGCAACGCGCATCGAAACTACCACGCCGCACGTGACAGGGCCCTGAGCGTCCGGGGTGCATCCAGCTCCCCCACGGTAGGGCGGAGCTAGTATGGATCAGCAATTTCCGTACACGTACGCGATCTGGAGACGACCGATTTCCGCTGTCGAGGGCAAGACCTGGCTCGTGATCCCGCTTTTCAACGAGGCGCCGGTCATCCGAGCCGTCATCGAGGACGCTCGCACGGTGTTCCCGAAGGTCGTCTGCGTCGACGACGGATCCTCCGACGGCTCCGCCGACGAAGCCGCTGCGGCGGGAGCAGTGGTGGTCCGCCATCCGATCAACCTCGGTCAGGGCGCGTCCCTCCGCACGGGTCTGGACTGGGCACTCGGCGACCCGGAGGCCGACTACTTCGTCACGTTCGACGCCGACGGCCAGCACCAGGTGTCCGACGCGCTCACGATGGTCGACATGCTGGCGACGCAGCCGCTCGACGTCGTGATCGGCTCCCGGTTCCTCGACGATCGCACGCGGGTGTCGCCGTTGAAGAAGGCGGTGTTGAAGACGGCCGTGGCGTTCCAGCGGGGCAGCACCGGTGTGCACCTGACCGACGCGCACAACGGCTTGCGGGCGTTCAACAGGCGGGCCGCCTCGTCCATCGCCATCACACAGAACCGCATGGCTCACGCCTCGGAGATCGTGTCCGAGATCTCGCGCAACGAACTGCGCTGGGCGGAGGCGCCGGTGCACGTGGTCTACACGGACTACTCGCGTGCCAAAGGCCAGTCCGTCTGGAACTCGGTCAACATCCTCAGCGATCTGTTCGTGAAGTAGGGAGGCGCGCCATGGACGCCGGTCAGACCGTCATCAAGATCATCCTCATCGTCGCGCTCGCCGCGTTCGCGGTGTTCCTGATGCTTCCCGGGCGCGGTCAGCGGCACGTCGCGATCCGTCGGCTGCTGATGATCGCGCTGCTGGTCCTGGTCGTGCTCGCGGTGATCTTCCCCTCCGCCGTCACGGCGGTCGCGCACGTCCTCGGGGTGGGCCGAGGGGCGGACCTCCTGCTCTACGGCTTGATCGTGGTGTTCGCGGGCAACTCGATCCTCGTCCAGCGCCGCCATCGGAACACCGAGCGCGAGATCACCATCCTCGCCCGGCAGCTGGCCATCCTGCAGGCGCCGACAGCCGCTGAGGTCGAGGCAGGACGCCCCGCGGAGCCCGTGCCGCCGGCCGGGCAGGCCGCCGCGGCGGAAACGGTGCCGGTGGAGCCCGCCGTCGACGGAGCCGACCGCAACGGCGTCTCGTAGACTCGTCTCCATGCGAATCCTGGTCACCGGCGGAGCCGGATACATCGGTGCGCATGTCGTCCGCCTGCTGATCGAGCGCGGCGACGATGTGGTGGTCGCCGATGATCTGATCTCCGGTGACGTCGACCGGGTTCCGGACGTCCGACTGATGAAGGCCGACCTTGCGTCCGTCGATGTCATCCCGCGGCTGGCCGCGTGCCTGCGAGAGGAGCGGATCGACGCGGTGCTCCACTTCGCGGCCCGCAAGCAGGTCGGTGAGTCGGTCGAGCGGCCCGCGTGGTACTTCCAGCAGAACGTCGGGGGCCTCGCGAACCTGCTGCTCGCCATGGAGGACGCCGGAGTTTCGCGACTCGTCTTCTCCTCGTCGGCAGCCGTCTACGGGATGGCGAGCGGGGCCGCGATCACCGAAGGCGCGGCGACGCAGCCGATCAATCCGTACGGCAGCACGAAACTCGTCGGTGAGCAGCTGGTCCAGGATGCGGGACGCTCGTTCGGCCTCTCCGCCGTGAGCCTCCGGTACTTCAATGTTGCGGGCACGGGAGCACCCGAGCTGGCCGACCGTGCCCGGCTCAACCTCGTGCCGATGGTGTTCGAGCGGATCGACGCAGGGCTTCCTCCGCTGATATTCGGAGACGACTTCGAGACGCCCGACGGAACCTGCGTGCGCGATTACGTTCACGTGCTGGACGTCGCCCGGGCTCACCTCGCCGCGGTCGACAGCACGGTGGCCGGGCGCGGCGACCACGAGGTGTTCAACGTCGGTACCGGCGAGGGCACGAGCGTGCGCCGGATGGTCGAGGCGATCCTCCAGGCCGCCGGCTCCTCGCTCGTCCCGGAGATCGTCGGTCGTCGAGCCGGGGATGCCGGGGTGGTCGTCGCATCGGCGGAGAAGATCGGCGATCGACTCGGCTGGCAGGCGTCCCACGGGTTGGACGACATCGTGCGGTCCGCGTGGGACGCGCATGTCGCGATCCGGGCCGGGCACGGAATGCCCTAGCGTGATGCGGGTGACCGCATCCGACTCGCCAGCGATCGCGGTTCGACGATCGCGGTCCGCCCGGGCCTTCTGGATCCCCTTCGTCTTCCTCGCCGTGCTGTCCAGTCTGTGGGCGCTCGCGAGCCCGCTCTTCTCCGTGCCGGACGAGAACGCCCACGCCGCCAAGGCGATCGCACAAGTGCGCGGACAGGTGATCGGCGCGGTGGAGCCCGGCGCGAAGTACCTCGTCGTCCAGCTGCCGCCCGGCTATCACTACAACCACTCGGCGATGTGCTTCTTGTTCGTCCCCGAGGATTCGGCGCACTGCGCGGTCCACTTCGGCGACGGCACGGGATCCTCCACTTTCGACACCTGGGTCGGAGCGTACAACCCGATCTACTACTACCTCGTCGGCTGGCCGAGTCTGCTCACCGATCAGGGGGAGGCGGGCGTCTACGGGATGCGCATCGCCGGCGCTCTGCTCTGCTCCGCACTGCTGGCGTTCGGCTTCCAAGCGGCGCTCTCATCGCGACGCTCGCGCTGGCTGCCCTTGGGCATGATGCTCGTCGCCGGCCCGATGGTGCTCTATCTCGCCGGCTCGGTGAATCCGAACGGGCTCGAGGTCGCCGCTGCGGCGGGGCTGTGGGCGACATTGCTGCGCCTGCTCGAACGTCACGATCCGCTCTCCGACGACGTGGGACTTCCGCGTGCGTACCTGTGGACGCTCGTGACCGTGTCGGCGATCCTGCTCGCCAACGCGCGCTCGATCGGGCCGCTCTGGGTGGTCGTGATCGTCGCGGCGTGCGTCGCCGTCGTCGGATGGAGAGCTGCGCGGGCCTTCTTCTCGAGGGGGCGCACGTACATCTGGGTGGGCGTCATCGCCGTCGGGATGCTCTTCTCGGCCGCCTGGACGATCGCCACGAACGGCGCGGGCGGGCAGGCGGGCGCGAACGATGCACCACTGGTCGGCGCGAGCGTCGTCTCCGGTGTCGCCGCGATGCTTCGCCGGACGCCCGGGTACGTCCAGCAGGGCCTCGGCGTCTTCGGCTGGCTCGACACCCCGTTGCCGTGGATGCTCTACGCCCTGGTCGTCGTCGCGATCGGTGTGCTGGTCATTCTCGCCGTCAGCGGGGCCGGACGGCGGGCAGCCGTGGTCGTCGTGTGCGCGCTGGCGGGCGCAGTCCTCATCCCCGCCGTCGTCCAGGGCGTCCAGATCTCGCGCACGGGTCTGATCTGGCAGGGGCGCTACGGCTTGCTCCTGTACATCGCCGTCCCTCTCCTGGCCGCCTGGATGCTGTCGAGGGCGGGCGGATCGCGTCTGGACTTCCTCTCCGTGCGGGTCGTGCGGATCGGCCTCGCCCTGTGCGCGCTCTTCGGCGTTCTGGCGTTCTTCACCGTCCTTCGGCGGTACGTCACCGGTTTCGGCCACGGTATCGGCGCGATGTTCCATCCCGAGTGGCAGCCGCCGCTGGGGTGGGAGGTCCTCCTCGTCCTCTACGGGCTGGCGACCGTCGGCTTCGCCGTGTGGCTGGGCTTCCAGACGGGTCACCGCGATCCCGCTGCGGACCTCCCCGAGCGGCCCGTCGACGCGACGATCGAGGCGGCATCGGCCGCCGTTCCCGGAGGGCGCTAGCGTGCGGATCGCCATCGTGTACGACTGCCTCTTCCCGGTGAACACCGGCGGTGGGGAGCGCGTGTACCGTCGGATGGCCGAGCTGCTGGTCGAGCGCGGGCACAGCGTCGACTACCTCACGCGGCGCCAGTGGGGCGACGGCCATGAGCCGGACGCGTCCTTCACGGTCGTCCCGGTGTGGAGCGGCGAGATCTACGATGCCTCCGGCGGTCGTCGCACGGCGGCTGCCGCGGGTTTCGCGGCGGCGGCGTTCGGCGAGCTTCGTCGCCGTCGTGGGGAGTACGACCTGGTCATCGCCAGCGCTCTCCCGGTGCTCAATGTGTTCGCGGCCCGCGCCGCGACCATCGGCACACGGACGCGCCTGCTCAGCGATTGGCTCGAAGTGTGGACCTGGCGCAAGTGGCGCGAGTACTCGGGCCCGCTCGTCGGCACTGTCGCATCGGTGCTGCAATGGGTCGCCCTCCGGCTCACGTCGGATGTCACCGTGAACAGTTCGTTCACGCGCGCGCGGATCCGCCGCTATCGACGTCGGCTCGATCCGATCGTCCTCGGCCTCCTGGATCTCGCCGAGGCGCCGGTGACGGCGCACCCGACCCCGGTGGATCCCGGGCTCGTGCTCTTCGCCGGACGCCACATCCCGGACAAGCAGCTGACGGCGCTTCCTGCCGCGATCGGAGTCGCCCGGCGCCGCGACCCCTCCGTGCACGTCGTGGTCGTGGGGACCGGGCCCGAGACGGAAGCGTTGCGCCGTGCTGTTGAGGCGGAGGACGTCGGGCCGCTGTTCGACGTCCGCGGTCGCGTGGAGGACGACGAGCTCGCGCGCCTCTTCTCGGAGGCCGCGGTGCTCGTCAACCCGTCGAGACGCGAGGGCTTCGGGCTCGTGGTCGCGGAGGCTGCCGCGGTCGGGACGCCGAGCGTCGTCGTCGCCGGCGATGACAATGCCGCCGCGGATCTGATCGAAGCCGGTGTCAACGGCTTCGTCGCCGACGACGCCGGCGCGGAGTCGCTCGGGTCGGCGATCCTGGATGCGGTCGGGGGAGGATCGGCGCTGCGAGCCACGACCGCCGAATGGTTCGCGACCGCCCGGCGGTCTCAGAACCTCGGCTCCTCGGTCGACGAGATCGTGAAGCGCTACTCGTCCAGCGCCCGCTGAAAGCTCTCTGCCGTCGCGAGCGCGGTCCGCGCCCAGGAGAACCCTTCGGCTCGGGCGAGACCCGCCGACGAGCGTCGCTCGCGTGCGGCGGCATCGCCCAGCAGAGCGCTCAGGGCATCCGCCAGCCCGTCCGGGTCGCGCGGGTCCACGTACAGTGCGGCATCGCCTCCCACCTCACGCAGGACCGGCAGGTCGGAGCAGATGACCGGGCACCCGCGCGACATCGCCTCGAGGACCGGAAGCCCGAATCCCTCGAACAAGGTCGGGACGACGACCGCTGTCGCCTCGGAGTAGAGCCGTTCGATCTCGTCGTCGTCGACCCACCCGAGGAGGGTCGTGGTGGCGGCGATGCCGAGCCTCTCGACGAGCGGGCGCAGCGGATCGTCGCCGTGCGACCCCGTGATGACGAGGCGGGGCCGCGCTTCGCTCGGGATGCGGGCGATCGCCGTGAGGAGCGTCTCGAAGTTCTTGTGGGGCATCCGGTTGCCGAGGCTCAGGATGAGGTCGTCAGCACGGTGCGCGCTCGCCGTGCGTTCGGAGGCGGGGAGGCCGGCCAGGGGGACGACGTCCACCTTGTCGGTGGCGAGCCGCAGGATGCGCTGCAGATCGGCGCGCGACTGTTCGCTCACCGTGATGACGCGGCGCGCGTTCCGCGCCGCGCGCGAGATCAGCGCCCGCAGCACCGGCGAGTACGGTCCCGGTACCCATTCCGGATGCACGAACGGCAGAAGGTCGTGCACCGTGAGCACCACGGGCACCCGCGAACGGATCGGCCCGATGTTCGCGGGGGCGTGGATGAGGTCGGCGCCGATCCGCCGTGCCGCGGCCGGAACCGATCGGAGCTCCCCGAGGGCCCAGGACGCGCGCGCCTCCCCGGAGACCGAGGACCGCACGACGTCGCCCGGAAACCAGCCGAGATCGAGGCTCTCCGCCTCGCGTGGGAGCAGGGCGGTGTACTCCAACCCGTCGGTGAGGCCGCCCAGTTCGCGATAGACGTTCCTGACGTACGACTCCATACCGCCCTTCGTGCCCGTGTAGAAGAGCAGATCGACGAGGATGCGGGGCATCGCGGTCAGACCCCTTCTCGTGGGGCGGCGGTCTTGCGGCGCCGGGCGAGTTCATAGAGGAACGCCTGGAGAAGCTCCCCGAGCAGCAGCACGGCGAAGATCCAGCCCAGCTGCTGGGTGGCGACCACCGCCGCGGCGACGGCGAAGGTGATGACGGCCACGACTCCGCGGAGGATGGTCAGGAGCCGTGCTTCGCCCATGCGACGCAGCGACGCGAACGGGATCGTCGTCGCCAAAGAGGCCGCCCGCCAGAGGCACGCGATCAGCAGGGGGAGGACCGTTGCCTGCAGCGTCCATCCCGCGCCGAAGATGTACCCGAACACACCGAGGAACTCGCAGACGAAGATGACGACCGTCGCGGCGAGGACCGATCCGGCCGAGACCACGATGTCGAGCAGCGAGTGCTGTTTGAGGAGCCGCAATCGCATGAAGTTCAGAGGGATGGCCAGAACCCCGGAGACCGTCGAGATGGAGGTGAAGAGCACGGAGGGCAGCGGGCCGAGGAACGACAGGATCGTCCAGTTGATCAGCGGGTAGATGCTGCCCGTCAGGGCGACGTCGGCCACCACCCAGCCGAGCACCCGCGGCTCCGGGGCGCTCGGCCGGTGCTCGACGGGCAGCGAACGGATGAGGGTGGCGACGAAGATCCCTGCGACCAGGGGGATCAGCGCCCAGCGCGCGCCGGAGAACCCGGCGAGCACTCCGGCCAGCGCTCCGACGCCAACGGCGATCGCCGCGCCGATCTCGCGGGTGTCCAGACGCTCGGCCACGGACACGCCGCGTCCCACTTCGAGCGAGGCGAGTAACACCGGCAGGGCGATGCACAGCACGACGGCGTCATCGAACCGGATCGCAACGGCGAGGGCGGCGAGCAGTGAGAGTCCGGCGAGCCAGAGCGGGAACGTGACCCGCCGCTCGGTGCCGGCGGAGCTCAGCCGGGACTCGACGACGACGGCGAAGGTGAGCTGGCCGATGAACGTCGCCACCATGATCATCACCGAGATGACGCCCTGCTCGGAGATCGTGAAGATTCGGGACGAGATCGAGATCGTGGCCGCGGGGATCACCGCGAGCGAGACCCCTCCGACCAGCGTGATGAGCGACATCGCCGCGCGCCGGAGGCGGATCTCGGGAGGGAGTTCCGTGCTCATCGGTCAGGCCCGCCTGTCTCCGACACGCAGCCGCAGCGACTGGACGAACCCGAGACGCGTGTCGACGCCCGGGATGCGCCTCGGCCTGCGGGACGCGGTCCGTCCGGCCCGCCAGCCGGCGAGCCTGCCGGACGTCGAAGCGAGATCGCGGCTGAGCACCAGGTCACCCGCGCACACGATGAGCTCGGTGAGCAGAGCCCGTGCGAAGTGGCGCGTGCGCAGCACTCCGTAGGCGCGCACGAGGTATCCGCGGCCGAATCCGGCCCGTCGTCGCTGCTGAGCCGAGCCCCGGCCGGAGGTCGCGCCGCCCAGGTGCATGCCGCGCGCACCGACGACGGCGGCCGTCGACCAGCCTGCGGCGCTGAGGCGGAGCGCCAGATCGAGTTCTTCGCCGTACATCTGGATGCCCTCGTCGAGCGGGCCCACCGCCTCCAGGGCGATGCGGCGATAAGCGGCGACGGCCCCGTAGGGGCCGAGCAGCCGTGGTGCGGGGGCGCCGTCGACGACGTCTGCCTCGGTGGCACCGTTGTACCGCACGAATCCCGCCATGGTCGGATCGGCGCAGATCCCGAACGCGTCGACCCGGCCGTCCGGTTTCAGGAGGAGGGGCGAGGCGCTCCCCGTGCCGGGGTCGTCGGCGAACGGCTGAACGAGCCGTTCGAGCAGTTCCGGCTCGGCCTCGACGTCGTTGTTGACGAGGATGACGATCTGGCCGTCTCCTGCGGCGATGCCGGCGTTGCACGCACCGGCGAAGCCTTTGTTCGTCGCCAGCGCGACGACGGTCACAGCCGGATAGTCCGCCTCCAGCCGTGCGACGGTGTCGTCAGGTCCGGCGTCGTCGACCACGATCACACGATGGGGCACCGTCTGCGCGGCGAGGTGGGCGAGGCACCGTTCGGTGAGGTGCCAGTTCCCGTAGACCGGAACCACGACGTCGATGGTCGGGCGGGCGTCCTGAGTCACCCGTCAACTATCGCAGACATGCGGCGACTGACGAGCCGATCGGGTCGTTATGGATATGATCGGCTTCATTCCACGACGACCGACCAAGGATCCCGACCTTTCATGACCACCGTCCAGGCGATCGAGCTCTCGATCCTCATGCCCTGCCTCAACGAGGCCGAGACGCTCGCCGTCTGTATCGACAAAGCGCAGGCCTACCTCGCGCGCGCCGGAATCGTGGGCGAGGTGCTCATCGCCGACAACGGCAGCACCGACGGCTCGCAGGAGATCGCCGAAGCGCACGGCGCGCGTGTGGTGCCGGTGGCGGAGAAGGGCTACGGCGCGGCCCTCCTCGGCGGTATCGCCGCCGCCCACGGCACCTACGTCATCATGGGCGACGCGGACGACAGCTACGACTTCTCGAACCTCGATCCCTTCGTCGAACGGCTGCGCGCTGGGGACGACCTCGTGATGGGCAACCGGTTCCTCGGCGGGATCGAACCAGGTGCGATGCCCCCGCTGCACAAATATCTGGGCAATCCCGTCCTCTCGACCATCGGGAAGATCTTCTTCCGATCGCCGATCTCCGACTTCCACTGCGGACTGCGCGGATTCAACCGTGCGGCGATCACGCAGCTCCACCTCCAGACCACAGGGATGGAGTTCGCGAGCGAGATGGTCGTCAAGGCCTCGCTCAACGGCAGCAAGGTCAGCGAGGTGCCGACCACCCTCAGCAAGGACGGCCGTTCGAGGCCACCGCACCTGCGCAGCTGGCGCGATGGCTGGCGCCACCTCCGCTTCCTGCTGATCTTCAGTCCGCGGTGGCTGTTCCTGGTCCCGGGCTCCATCGCTTTCGCGATCGGCATCCTCGGGACGTTCTTCCTGAGCCTCGGTCCGCTCGTCATCGGCGACATCGGTTTCGATGTGTCGAGCCAGGTCTATCTGGCCGCTTTGGCGGTGGTGGGTTACCAAGGGGTGATCTTCGCCATCCTGAGCAAGATCTACGCTCAGCACGAAGGTTTCCGAATACCCCGAAGCCGCAACTTCGATCGCCTGGAGCGACGCATCAGCCTCGAGTCGAGCGCCATCGCCGGTGTGATCCTCTTCCTCCTCGGTCTGGCGATCGCCGTCATCCAGTTCTCCGTGTGGGCCTCGTCGGGCTTCGGTGCGCTGAACGCCCAGGACACTCTCCGTATCGCCGTTCCCGCCGCTCTGCTGATGATCCTCGGAGCGCAGACGATCATGGCCGGCATGTTCCTCGGGGTGCTGTCGGTGGTTCTGAAGCGCAAGTGATGGCCGAGTCGCGGGTGAGCGTCGCCCTGTGCACGTACAACGGTGAGCGGTTCGTGCGCCAGCAGATCGAGAGCATCCTTCTGCAGCGCCCCCGCCCCGACGAGCTGATCGTCTCCGACGATGGATCGACGGACCAGACGCTCAGCATCGTGCGGGAGATCGCCGAGTCCCCCCTGGCCGACGGCGTCACGGTCGTCGTGCTCACAGGTGAGCGGCCGCTCGGTGTGACCCGCAACTTCCAGCGGGCGGTCGAGGCCGCCACCGGGGATCTCATCGCCTTGAGCGACCAGGATGACGTGTGGCACGAGGGGCGCCTCGAGCGCATCGCGGCCCGCTTCGCGGCGGACGAGGGGCTGCTGCTCGTCCACACGGACGCTGATCTCGTCGACACCGACGGACAGCCGTTGCATCGCACCCTCTTCGAGTCGCTGGAGGTCACCGCTTCCGAGTTCGACGCGGAGCTGGCGGGGAGGGCGTTCGACGCGTTCATCCGTCGCAACCTCGCCACCGGAGCCACCGTCGTCTTCCGCCGCACGCTGCTCGAGGTCGCTCTTCCATTCGCCGACGGGTGGGTGCACGACGAATGGCTCGCCGCGGTGGCGGCAGCGGCGGGTCGTGTGGAGGTGCTCCAGGAGCCGACGATCGACTATCGGCAGCACGACTCCAACCAGATCGGCGTCGCGGCACCGACAATGTCCGGGAAGATGAGGCGGGTGCTCGAGCCGCGCGGCGACCGCAACGCGGTACTGGCGGCACGGTTCGGCGTATTGGCCGATCGGTTGGCCGCTCTGGGCGACCGCGTCCCTCTCGGGTTCGTCGACGCGGCGCGCGAGAAGGCCCGCTTCGAGGCGGAGCGTGCAGCCCTGCCCGCCAATCGGCTCCGCCGCCCCTGGCGTGTCCGCAGAATCGCCGTGGGCGGCCGCTACGAACGGTTCGCCAGCCGCGGGCGTGCCGACATCATCCGGGACCTCCTACAGCCGGCGTGAGTCCCGGTGCGGCAGCCGCAGCCGCCAGCTCATCCCCTGCGACGCCTTGACGGTGCACACGATGAGCAGCATCCATCCGGCCTCGACCAGGATCGAGCTCTCGAAGACGCTCGTGACGAGCAGTGACACGAGCACGAGCGGCGCCCAGGCGTAGACGACGCTGCGCCGGTTGGATGCCAGGAGCCACGAGCGCACGAAGGCGAGCCCGATGAGCGCGACGAACAGCAGGAGGCCGATGATGCCGACCTGCAGGTAGACGTCGAGGTAGGCGTTGAGGCCGTCCGAATGGTAGACGCCGGTCGCGGCCTGGATGGCCGTGAACGGGTAGAGGTCGGTGGGCCACGCCCCGGCCCAGCCCCAGCCCACGCTCTGCTGCACCGGGATCAGCTCCCAGATCTGGATCCAGAGCTGGTAGCGCACCTGGAAGTCGGCGCGGGCGTTGAGGAGGTCGATGACCCGGGTGCGGTAGATGTAGGCCGCCACCAGGGCGGCGACCGTGAGGATCGCGAGCCCCCACTGCACGAAGGTCCTCTGGTGCACCGGGACCTTGCGCATCAGGTAGAGGGCGAGCGTCGCCAGCCCGACGACGAGGGAGACCGCCGCGATGACGGGGGAGTGGGCGAGCAGGATGCAGAGCACCGCGAGGGTGATCGAGAAGGCTGCCCGCGGCGGGCGCACGGAGCGCGTGCGCAGTTCGACGAGGAACGTGACGAACGCGATGAGCGCGACGATGCTCAGCTGGTTGCGCGAGCCGAACAGCCCCTGGATCGGGCCGCCGGAGGCGATGTTGCCTTGGATGCCGAGGAAGGTGATCGGAAGGTCGAGCAGCAGGCCGCTCAGCACCTCCAGCGCGAGCGAGACGGTCAGCAGGAAGCGCAGGGCGTCGCCGACCACCCGCACGATCTGGATGGCGTCCCGCACGAGCGCGATGTAGACCGCCAGGAAGGCGAAGAGCAGCTGGTAGATGACCCCGGCCAGCGTCGCCCACTGGTACTGGCTCCACAGCAGCGACAGGGCGCACCAGCCGACGAAGAGCAGGGCCGACACCGGGAGGAGTCCGTGCCACTCGATCAAGCGCCACTGCGCCGCGAACGAGAGCGCGGCGAGGACCGCGAGCACCGCGAGCGCTCCGATGAGTCCGGGCCAGCCGGTCAGCGCACGGATGGCGTGGGTGGAGAAGGCGACGCCGACGGCCAGCAGGGCGAGCGCGGAGTTGAAGCGCGCCGAACCCAGGAACTCGGTCACCGCGGCGGGGACCCGGGGGGTGCGCGGTTCGGCCATACCTGGAATCCTACGGGGCGGCTTGTTTCGTCTTCACCGCGAGCACCACGAGGAGCGTCCATCCCGCTTCGATCAGGATGCGGCTCTCCGCGAGCGACTGGGCGAGCAAGGCGGCCAGGAGGAGCAGGGGCAGCAGTGCGTACGCGGCGTAGGGGAGACGGTCGGCGACGTCGACCCGCGGCCGGTCGACGGCGAAGAACCACGACCTCCAGAGCGTGCTGATGATCAGGAGGGCGAAGACCACGAGCCCGACGATCCCGAGCTGGAGCCAGACGTCCAGCCACGCGTTGTGGGCCTGCAGGTAGACGACGCCGTTGCGCTCGGCCAGGTCGTGGAACGGCGACACCCAGGGCGCCCAGTAGCTGACCCAGCCCCAGCCGAACGCAGGGCGCTGCTGCGCCAGCCCGATCACCTTGTCCCAGATGTCGAGGCGGCCCGTGAGGTCCTCGCTCTTGCCGAGCAGGGCCGGGATGCGGGAGGCGAAGACGGAGACGAGGACGACGACCGCGACGACCGCGACGGCGGCCGTCAGGTAGACGGGGCGGCGCCGATCGGGCCCAGCCCGGCGCGTCCAGAGGGCGAAGCCGAGGACGACGGCGGTGACCAGCGTCGCGACGATCACGGTCGACGAGCGGGTGAGGGCGAGTGTCAGCGCGGCCACGACGAGCCACGCGATCACCACGCCCCGTCGGGGTGCCCGGTCGGCCAGCTGGATGCCGAACACGATCAGCGCGAGGAGCGCGACCATCGCGAGGAGGTTGCTGTTGCCGAGGATGCCCTGGATCGGGCCGCCGTGGAACAGCAGGTCGCGGCTCCAGTAGAACGCGGACGGCAGCTTGCCAGCGGGGACGGGCTGGATCGGCGTGAGCGGCAGGACAGGGTGACGCACGAAGACCGCGACCACCAGTTCGAAGACCAGCGACAGGCCGAGCACCCACTTGAACGCGTTGCTGAGCGCGGCGACCAGCCCCTGCCAGCTGAGGCACAGCGCCAGGAACACCGCCCCGGCCGTCGTCGCGAGCTGGGCGAGCACACCGAGGGCGCTCGCGCCGGGATAGGCCGACCAGGCGATCGACACCACGGCGAGCAGTAGGAAGAGCACGAGCGTTTTGGGCGCCTTGCGCCACCGGAACGCCGGCCGGAGCCGCACCAGGAACACCGCGCTGCCGACCGCCAGCAGAGCGGCGAGCACGAAGTACCCGGGCCAGCTGATCAGGTTGCGCCAGAAATCGCCGGCGAAGAGCGTGAAGAGCAGCAGCGAGGCGAAGACGGAGGCCGCCGTCCCCGTGGTCGCCCGGGCGGCGCGGACGCGCGCATCGAGCGGCGGGGAAGCGGGGGTCATCCGGGCAGGATAGCCGACGCGGGGGCGCACGTTCACCGGTTGGGCGTCGCCACGAAGAGCGTGCCGTCGCCGGTGACCGTGAGCGTCCCCTCGTCGGCGGTCACCACTGCGGCTTCGCCTCTGGTCAGCCGCAGCGATCCGCTCGCCCCGGTCAGCTCCACCTCACCCGCCGTGCAGAGGGCGATCGCGGTGCCCGGCAGCTCGACGGGCGCCGATGCGACCCCGCCGCCGACGACCACGTGGTCGAGTGCGAAGTCGGGGACGTCGGGCCGGAAGACCTCGACGCCCGCCGCGGGATGCTCCGGCGCCAGTGGCGTCGCCACGATCGGCGAGAAGTCGAGCACCCGCACGAGTTCGGCGACATCGATCCGCTTCGGCGTGAGGCCGCCGCGGAGCACATTGTCGGACGCCGCCATGAGCTCGATCCCGAGACCGTCGAGGTAGGCGTGGATGTTGCCGGCGGGCAGGTAGAGCACTTCTCCCGGCCGCAGCGTCGCCCGGTTGAGGAGCAGCGCGAGGACGATGCCGGGGTCGCCGGGGAAGGCAGCGGACAGCATCCGCACCGTGTCGGCGTCGCGGTCGTCGCGGCTCTCCGACGCGGTGACCACGGCCTCCACCAGCTCCGCCACGGCCGGGTCGCCGCCGAGCAGCCACTCGGTCGAGCGGCGCAGCACGTCGCCCGGCTCGCCCTCGAGGGTGTCCGCGAACGCGACGATGCGCGGATCGTCCGAGTCGGTCGCGAGCTCCTCGAACACCGCGCGGCTGACGGTCGGATCGCGGAATCCGCAGAGCGCCTCGAACGGATCGGAGAGCGCGAAGATCAGTTCGGGCTTGTGGAACGGGTCCTTGTAGTTGCGCTCGGGGGAGTCGGCGGCGAGGCCTGCGGCGTTCTCGCGTTCGAAGCCCTCCCTGGCCTGCTCGGACGAGGGATGCGCCTGCAGCGACAGCGGTCCGGCCGCCGCGAGCACCTTGAGCAGGTACGGCAGGTGAGCCGTCTCCGGCCACTCCGCGAGGTCCGCGGCTCCCGCCGTCTGCGCGGGGTCGAGGATGCGCGCGGGAGAACCGGCGTGCGCGCCGAGCCAGAGCTCGGCCTCCGGCTCGCCGCTCGGAGTGGTGCCCAGCAGTCCGGCGATCGCGGTGCGCGATCCCCAGGCGTAGTCCCGCGGCGTGTTGCCGATGCGCACAAACATCCGTCGTGTTCCCTTCGATCCGGTTAGATCAAACTACCAACCGCTTTGTGAAGCCCGCCGACCGTCCCTAGGCTGGCGCTGGCCGCGCTGCGGCCGGCAGATCCCCTGGACGCACTGGAGCAGACATGGCCTTCGAGACACTCGCGAGCGACTTCTACGGCTTCGAGGACCTCCTCGGTGAGCGCGAGAAGGAGTTCATCACGAACCTCCGCTCGGAGCTCGAGACGAAGATCAAGCCGATCGTCAACGAGTACTGGGAGCGCGCCGAGTTCCCGCACCAGATCGTGGAGGTGTTGCACGGCACCGGGACGATCGGCCTCGGCTTCCCGCAGACAGCGGCGTTCGAGAACTCGGCCGTGTTCCGCGGCTGGGTCGCTCTCGAGCTTGCGCGCGTGGACGCGTCCGTCAGCACATACGTCGGCGTGCAGAACGGCCTGGCGCTCGGCGCGATCGGCGTCTGCGGCTCCGACGAGCAGCGCGCCGAGTGGCTGCCCAAGCTCGCGAGCGGCGAGGTCATCGGCGCCTTCGGACTGACGGAGCCGACCTCCGGCTCCGACTCCGCCCAGGGACTCCAGACCGTCGCCACCCGCGACGGTGACAACTGGGTCCTCAACGGTTCGAAGCGCTGGATCGGCAACGCGACCTTCAGCGACATCACCGTCATCTGGGCCAAGAGCGCTGAGGACGGCCAGGTCAAGGGCTTCATCGTCCCGACCTCCACGCCGGGCTACACGGCGACGAAGATCGAGGGCAAGCAGTCGCTGCGCATGGTGCAGAACGCCGACATCACCCTCGAGAACGTGGTCGTCCCCGAGTCGTTGCGCCTGCAGAACGCCAACAGCTTCCGGGACACGGCCGCCGTGCTGCGCTTGACGCGCGCCGAGGTCGCGTGGGCCGCCGTCGGCGTCGCGATCGGTGCGTACGAGGCCGCCTTGAAGTATTCGCAGGAGCGCGTCCAGTTCGGCAAGCCGATCGCCAAGCACCAGCTCATCCAGGACCTGCTGGTGAAGTCGATCGGCAACATCACCGCCTCCATCGCGCTGTGCACCCGCGTCTCGCAGATGCTCGACGACGGGCAGCAGCGCGACGAGCACTCGGCGCTCGCCAAGGCGTTCGCCACTGCACGCATGCGTGAGACCGTCGCGTGGTGCCGCGAAATCCTCGGCGGAAACGGCATCGTGATCGAGTACGACGTCGCCCGCTTCTTCGCGGACGCGGAAGCGCTCTACTCGTACGAGGGCACCCGCGAGATGAACACCCTCATCGTGGGCCGCGCCATCACCGGCGAGGCGGCGTTCGTCTGATCCTCCCGCGATAGGGTTTCTCCTGCACTCGATCGGCGAGCAGAGCAGGAGGACCCCGTGGCGTGGTTGGTGACCGGAGGAGCAGGCTACATCGGCTCGCACGTGGTGCGGGCGTTCCGCGACGAGGGCATCGACGTCGTGGTGGTGGACGACCTCTCCAGCGGCCATGAGGACTTCGTGCCGGCGGGGATCCCCTTCTACCGCGGGACCATCCTCGACGGCGCGCTCCTCGAGCGGGTCTTCGCCGAGAACGCGATCAGCGGCGTCGTGCACGTCGCCGGGTACAAGTACGCCGGCGTCTCCGTCCAGCGGCCGCTGCACACCTACGAGCAGAACGTGACCGCGACCGCGGTGCTGCTCGCCGCGATGCAGGAGGCCGACGTCGACGCGATCGTCTTCTCCTCCTCGGCGGCGGTGTACGGCACCCCGGACGTCGACATCGTCACGGAGACCACGCCGAAGAGCCCCGAGTCGCCCTATGGCGAGTCCAAGCTCATCGGCGAGTGGCTGCTCCGCGACCAGGGCATCGCCGCCGGTCTGCGCCACACGTCGCTCCGCTACTTCAACGTGGTCGGGTCGGGCGACCCGGCGCTGCGCGACACCAGCCCGCACAACCTCTTCCCGCTCGTCTTCGACGCCCTCGTCGACGGTCGCACGCCCCGCATCAACGGCACCGACTACCCGACGCCCGACGGCACCTGTGTGCGCGACTACATCCACGTCGCCGACCTGGCCGTGTCGCACGTGGCCGCGGCCAAGCGCCTGGACGCAGGTCAGGAGATCGAGGCGGTCTACAACCTCGGCAGCGGCGACGGCGTGAGCGTCGGCGAGATCATGTCAACGGTCGCCGAGGTGACCGGGATCGCCTTCACCCCAGAAGTGGGGCCTCGACGCGCGGGTGACCCGGCGAGGATCGTTGCGTCCGGAGAGCTCGCCGCGCGCGACCTCGACTGGAAGATGCGCCACACACTCGACCAGATGGTGCGCAGCGCCTGGGAAGCACGCCAGGCCGCGTCCTGAGACCGCCTTCCCGGGGGTAGAACGTTCGGGCGTGTCGCTATTGTTGTCGACCGTCGGCGCGTCGTGAAGTCTCGACCACGGCTTAAGGCTTTACGATTCGCGACTTGACGGACGCGAATGACAACGGTGTAATTACTGGGACACGTACTTTTGCGTGTCCCAGTAGTTAATGGGGTGGGGAGACCGATATGACAGTTCCTGAATATCGTTCTGGGGTACCCGACGACTGGTTCATCGATCCGGTCCGGCTCGGAGTTCCGGGCGTCCGGTCGAATGTCGACGAGGCCGAAGACAATCCGCTGGCCTGGCAAACGGACGCGCTCTGCGCGCAGACCGACCCCGAGGCGTTCTTCCCCGAGAAGGGCGGCTCGACGCGCGACGCCAAGCGCATCTGCACCTCCTGCGAGGTGCGGTCGCAGTGTCTCGAGTACGCGCTCGCCAACGACGAGCGGTTCGGGATCTGGGGCGGTCTTTCGGAGCGCGAGCGTCGCAAGCTCCGCAAGCGCGCCGGCTGACCGTCGCCGAATCCACGCCGCGCCCGACGCACTACCGGAATCGGCGTGGCCCCAACTTAGGCTGACTCCGATGTATCCGAGAGTCACCGCCATCGTCGTCGCCCACAGCGGCGGCCCCCGCCTCCAGCGCACTCTCGACGCCCTCGCGGCTCAGACCAGGAAACCGGACGCCGTGATCGCCGTCGATTGTGCGACGACGGACGACGCCGCCCGCCTGCTGGCCGAGTCCGGACCCACCCAGCTGCTCAGCATCCCCGAGAAGCTCCCGTTCGGAGCAGCGGTGGCGACCGCGATCCGCGTCCTGCCCCCGACCACCTCGTCGGACGAGCTCATCTGGCTGCTCGCCCACGACACCGCGCCGGAGCCCGAGGCGCTCGCCGCACTGCTCGCCGCGCTCGAAGTGTCCCCCTCGGTCGCCGTCGTCGGACCCAAGCTGGTCGACGCGGAGGATCCGGCCTTCATCCGCGAGTTCGGCGAGGCCATGACCCCGTTCGGCGCCTCCGTGCCGCTCGTCGAGAACGAGCTCGACCAGGCACAGCACGACGGCCTGAGCGATGTGCTCGCCGTGTCGTCCGCGGGAATGCTCGTGCGCCAGACCCTGTGGGAGGCGCTCGACGGTTTCGATCCGGCTCTCCCGACCGCCGACGACGGCCTCGACTTCTGCACCAGGGCGCGCCTGGCCGGGTACCGCGTGACGCTCGTCGCACAGGCCCGGGTCGCCATCGGCGGCGATGGGCTCGCCGGGCCCAACCTCTCTCCGAAGTGGCGCGTCCGGCGCCGGCTCGTCAAAGAGCGGCGCGCGGCGCAGCTGCACCGCCGGATGGTCTACGCGCCGGGCTGGGCCGTTCCGTTCCACTGGCTGAGCCTGGTCCCGCTCGCGATCCTGCGCTCTTTGGTCCGGCTGCTGCGCAAGGAGCCGGGGTCCATCGGCGGCGAGCTCGCCGCGGCGTTCCGGGTCGCCTTCTCCGGGATGGCGGTGGGAAACGCGCGCGGGCGCTTGGCGAAGAGCCGCACCGTCACCTGGGCGGCCGTCGCTCCGCTCCGCATCCCGTTCGCCGAGGTGCGCCGCGCCCGCGCGCTCAAGCGCGAGGCCGCACTCGTCTCCCAGCAGGGCGAACGACAGGATCTCGACTTCTTCGGCACCGGTGGCGGCTGGACCGTGCTGATCGCGCTCGTCGCGGGCGCGTTGCTGTTCTACCCGCTGGTCGGTTCCGGCGCGCTCGCCGGGGGAGGCCTGCTGCCCCTCGACACCTCGGTCGGGCAGCTCTGGGCCAACCTGGGCTACGGGTGGCGGGATGTGAGCCTCGGCTTCACCGGTGCCGCCGACCCGTTCTCCGCCGTGCTCGCCGTGATGGGCTCGGTGACCTTCTGGCAGCCGTCCCTCTCATTCGTGGTGCTCTACATCGTCGCGCTGCCCCTCACCGCGCTCGGCGCGTGGCTGGCCGCCGCCCGACTCACCTCCCGCACCATGCTGCGCGTCTTCGGAGCCCTCGTCTACGCGTTCGCGCCGACCCTGTTCCTGGCGATGCAGGACGGACGGCCGTCGGCCGTGCTCGCGCACCTCCTACTGCCGTGGCTCTTCTTCGCGGGACTCGCGGCACGGCGCTCGTGGGCGGCGAGTGCGACGACCGCCCTGCTCGCGGCGGCGACGGCCGCATGCGCACCCATCCTGCTCCCGGCGCTCGTGATCGCCTGGATCGCGGCGATCGTCTTCGCCGGCCGGCGCGCGGCGCGGATCGCGTTCATCCCGCTGCCGACGATCGTGCTGTTCGCACCGCTCGTCTGGCAGCAGGGCACGCGCGGCGCGTGGCTCTCGATCCTCGCCGATCCCGGCGTCCCGCTCGACTCCCGTCAGACACCCGCGTGGCAGCTGGCGCTGGGGTTCCCCGACGGGATGCTCGGCGGCTGGCACCAGGTGCTCGAGGGCACCGGATTGGCTCACGCGCCCACGATCCTGGTCGCCATCCTCCTCGCGCCGCTGGGCATCCTCGCCCTCCTCGCCCTCTTCCTGCGCGGCACCGTGCGCGCCGTGGTGGCCCTTGCGGTCGCGCTCGCCGGCTTCGTGACCGCGGTCGGCGCACTGCACCTCCAGGTCGCCGTCGCGGGCGGGACCGTCGTGCCGATCTGGCCAGGGACCGCCGTCAGCCTCTACTGGCTCGGGATGACCGGTGCGGCCGTCCTCGCCCTCTCCGCCCTCGGCCGCGCCGCCGTCTACCCGGCCTGGGTCGCGATCGTCGCGATCGGTGTCGCTGCGGCACCGGTCGCGATCATGACCGTCAACCACACCGCCGAGGTCGCCGAGAGCGACGGGCGCACCATGCCGGCGGTCGTCACGGCCAAGGCCTCGACTCAGCCGCGCACCGGGACGCTGCTGATCACGCCGCAGCCGGGCGGCGGCATCGCCGCGGAGATCGTCCGCGGCGCTGGTGCCACCCTCGATGACCAGTCGACGCTCGCCACGACACGGAGGACGGTGACGACCGACCAGGGCGATCTGGCGACGCTCGCCGGCAACCTCGCGTCGCGGAGCGGATACGACGCGACGAAGGAGCTGACCGACCTCGGCGTCGACTTCGTCCTTCTCGCCCCCGCGGCTCTCCCGCTCGACGGAGACGACACGGGCGCGGCGCAGGCCACCCAGACCCGGGCGACGGTCGCCCTCGACGCCAATGCGGTGCTGACGAGCGTCGGTACGACGGACAGCGGACGTCTCTGGGCGTTCTCCCGCGGAACGACCGGCGTGCCGGCTGCGGCTGGGATCCCGGCGGACGCCGGGGGGATCTGGCGCATCCTCGTGCTGCTGGTGCAGGGCATCGTCGTCGGCGTGACCCTGCTCATGTCCATCCCCACCACGCGTTCGGCCGACCGCGTCGCCGAGCTCAACGCCCGCCGCGCGCAGGGCAAGGGCGCGGACGTGATCGCCGTGGAGCCGGACGACCAGCCGGAGCACCCGGCCGATGGCGACGAGACGATCGCGGACGAGAGCCTGGCCGAGTACGACGCCGAGCCGGAGGACGAGGCCGCGGTGGAGTCGGCGGACGAGGACGAGGCGCGAGCCGCGGAGCCGGGCCCGGAGCCCGAGCCAGAGACCGGCGACGCGTCGGCCTCGCAGCCCGAACCTGCGTCCGAGCCCGAGCCCGAGCCCGAGCCCGCGAGCGACGTCGCGCCGACGGCCGATACGCGGTCCGCCGCGCCGTCGGCCATCCCTGCCATGGCCCCCGCTCCCGCGACGCCCGCCGAACGAGTGCCCCTCGTCGGCCGGCCTCCGGTGGCCGTGGCCCTTCCCTCGCCTCTCGCGGCCGACCCGGCCGAGACCGAGGCGCAGCCCGCTGACGAGCAGCGACTCCCCACCCGGCCCGTGCCCATCGTCGACGAGCAGCAGACGACGCTCGAAGACGGACTCGAGGAGACGATCATCCGACCGCGACGTGTGACCGACGATGGAGGCGACCGTGGCTGACAAGCGTGGACTGGCCCGCATCGGCGCCCGGGCACTCGGTGGCATCGTCGGGGCAGGCGTCGCCGTGGTGGCCATCGCCGGCGCGACCCTGCTCCCGTTGCCCGACTTCGCGATCGGCGCCCCCTCGAAGACGGTCCGGCCGGTCGCGGCCGACCAGCAGCGCGTGTGCCCCGGCCCCGTCCTCGCGCTGGCGGCGGACGCCGGCTCGGCGACGCAGGCCAGCCCGATCGGACAGGCGAGCAGCAGCTACGGCACCGACGGGCCCGACGTCCAGGTGCGCGGTCTGAAGCCCGATTCGGACGCCGATTCGAGCTCCGATGCTCCGCAGGCCCTCACTGTCTCCACACCGCAGGGCGCCAGCACCCCGCCGCTCTTCGCCGGCGCTCAGGTTCAGACCGTGACGTCGGACGACCTCGCCGGGCTCGCCGCCGCCGCGTGCGCGGAGCCGGCCGCGGACACCTGGCTCGTCGCGGGAGCGACATCGCTCGGTCAGACGAGCCTCGTCCTGCTGGCCAACCCGACCTCCGTCGACGCAACGGTGTCGCTCAGCATCTACACCGAGACTGGCGTCGTCAGCGCGCCCGGGGCGACCGGGATCACCGTCCCGGCCGGCGGCCAGAAGGTGATCCCGCTCGCGGGCCTCGCACCCGCCGCCGCCGCACCGGTCGTCCATGTCCAGACGACGGGCGGCGAGGTCGTCGCCACGATGCAGCAGAGCTTCGAGCAGGGCATCCAGCCCCAGGGAGTGGAGCTCACGGGCGGCACGGGCGCTCCGTCGCGTCAGCAGATCATCTCCGGGATGACGATCGTCAACCTCGCGGCCGTGACGGCCGCGGAATCCGGTGAGAACGTCGGTGTGGAGTTCCCGGCCCTCCGGATCTTCGTCCCCGGCAGCACGGACGCCGACGTCACGGTCGGCGTCGTGGGGGAGGAGGGGACCGCAGCCGGAACCTCGCACGCTCAGACGGTGAAAGCCGGCAATGTCGCGGAGATTCCCCTCGATGACCTGAAGGACGGGAGCTACACCGTCACCGTCAACTCGTCGGTGCCGGTCGTCGCGGCCGCGAGGACGACGCGCATCGGCGCATCGAAGCGCGATTTCTCCTGGTTCGTCTCGTCCTCTCCGCTGAACGACACGCTGCTCGCGGCCGTGCCCAACGGTCCGGGTGGGGCGCTGCACTTCGCCAATGCCGGTGAGGAGGACCGCACGGTCACGATCACGCCGGCCGGAGGGAAGGCCACCACTCTCGTCGTCCCGGCCGAAGGCTCGGCGCACGTCCCGGTGACCGCTACCCGGTACACGATCGACGGCGCCGAGGGGTTGCGCGCAAGTGTGAGCTTTGGGGCCGACGGAGCGAGCAGCACGTTCGCACTTGCGCCGCCCGGGCCTCTCGCCGCTCCGATCGAGGTCTACCCCCGCTGACGGTGACCGTGCGACGTCAGAAGTGACGGAACCGATCCGGTGCGAGGTCCCACGGGTCCTTGCCGAGCAGCTCGGCGACGGCGCGGAATACGCAGCCCTCGATATACATGCGCCGGTGGATGTCGTCTTCGCGGTGCAGCTTCGTCAACCGCTGGATGGGCACCCGGTAGAACACGATGCGGCGCCGGGAGTGGTCGACGCGCCAGCGGTCCACCCCGTCCGTGCCGGTGTTGCCGATCGGCGTCGCCGCGACTTCGAAGTGGACGTCCGCCAGTTCCTCCGGCCAGACGCCCTTGAGGTAGTCGGCGGTGGAGGCCACGGTCATGTCGAAGAAGTCGATGCGGTTCTGCAGCATCGGCAGGTGCGGCCCCGTCACCGGTCCGCGGGCGCCGCGGCCGTGCCTGCTGCGCCAGCGGCTGGTGGCCGGCGGCTGGCTGCTGGTGCGGCGGTTGCGGGGCATGTCGCCATCCTACGTCGCACGGGCTCGGGTAGTCTGAGCCCGATGTTGAGCCGTCCGTGTTCCCGTGTCGCGTGTCCGCGCGATGCCGTCGCCACGCTCACGTACGTCTACGCGGACTCGATGGCCGTCCTCGGCCCCTTGAGCCTCTCGCACGAGCCGCACACGTACGATCTGTGCGCCATCCACGCCGAGCGGCTCTCGGCGCCGCAGGGATGGAGCATCGTGCGCCACGAGGTCTTCGGTGAAGTAGGTTATGGGTCGTGAACCGACGCGATCCCGATGACTTCCGTACCTCTCTCGACTCCGTCGTCAAGGCCTACGACATCCGTGGGCTGGTCGGCGAGCAGCTGACCCCGGAGGTCGTCGAGGCCATCGGCGCCGCCTTCGTCGACGAGGTCGGCGCGGCCGGCGGAGACCTGGTCGTCGGGCATGACATGCGCGACAGCTCTCCGGGGTTCGCTGAGGCGTTCGCCCGCGGTGCGCAGGCGCGCGGCGCCGACGTCGTCTCGATCGGACTCTGCTCGACGGACGAGTCGTATTACGCTTCGGGCGCCCTCGCGGCTCCCGCCGCGATGTTCACCGCCAGTCACAACCCGGCGACGTACAACGGCATCAAGCTCTCCCGCGCGGGCGCGCAGGGGCTGAGCATGGACACCGGGCTCTCGGGCGTGCGAGACCGCGCCGCCGCGTTCCTCGCCGATGGGATCGCGCCGGTCGCGACCCCGGGCTCGTTCCGCGCGGAGGACGTCCTCGCCTCGTACGCGGCCTACCTCCGTTCGCTCGTCGATCTGAGCGGCATCCGCCCGATCACCGTCGTCGTGGACGCGGGCAACGGCATGGGCGGGCTCACGGTCCCGTCGGTGCTGGGCGAGGAGGCGGGCCTGCCGGCCCTCCCCATCACGATCGTCCCGCTCTACTTCGAACTGGACGGCACGTTCCCGAACCACGAGGCCAACCCGCTGGAGCCCTCGAACCTCGTCGATCTGCAGAAGGCCGTCGTCGAGCACGGCGCCGATCTGGGACTCGCCTTCGACGGCGACGCCGACCGCTGCTTCGTCGTCGACGAGAACGGCGACGCGGTCAACCCGTCGGCCGTCGCCGCGATCGTGGCGCTGCGCGAGATCGCGCGGGCCCGCGCCACGGACCCCGACGCCGAGATCACCGTCATCCACAACCTCATCACGTCCAACATCGTCCCCGAGACGATCGAGGCCGCGGGCGCCACCCCTCTGCGCACCCGTGTCGGGCACTCGCTGATCAAGGCCGCGATGCGCGAATCCGGCGCCGTCTTCGGTGGCGAGCACTCGGCGCACTACTACTTCCGCGACTTCTGGAGCGCCGACAACGGGATGCTGGCGGCGATGCACCTGCTCGCGGAGTTCGGTGGTCAGGAGCGCCCCCTGTCCGAGCTGGCGTCCGCGTTCTCGCCGTATGCGCAGTCGGGCGAGATCAACTCGACCATCGACGACGTCCCCGGCGCGTTCACCCGCATCGTGGAGGCCTTCGCCTCTCGAGCCGAGTTCGACGAGCTCGACGGCCTGACGGTCGTCGGACAGGTCGGCCAGGACGAACCGTTCTGGTGGTTCTCGGTGCGCTCCTCCAACACGGAGCCGCTCCTCCGGCTGAACGTGGAGGCCGCGGACACGTCGACGATGGCGCACATCCGCGACGAGGTCCTCGCGCTCATCCGCGCCTGACGGCGCCCCGTCGTCATCCGGGGCCCGCTCCCGGTCGCGCAATGCGAGAATGGGTGCCATGCCAGCTTCGACCGTGTCCGATACCGCCCTGCCCTTCAAGGTCGCCGACCTGTCCCTCGCCGCTGCCGGACGTCACCAGCTCCGACTCGCCGAGAACGAGATGCCGGGCCTCATGGCCCTCCGTGAGGAGTTCGGTCCGTCGCAGCCGCTCGCCGGCGCGCGCATCGCCGGCTCGCTGCACATGACCGTGCAGACCGCCGTCCTCATCGAGACCCTCGTGGCCCTCGGCGCGCAGGTGCGCTGGGCGAGCTGCAACATCTTCTCCACCCAGGACGACGCGGCCGCGGCCGTCGCGGTCGGCCCGACCGGAACCCTCGCGGCGCCCGCGGGTGTGCCGGTCTTCGCCTGGAAGGGCGAGACGCTGGAGGAGTACTGGTGGTGCACCCAGCAGATCTTCGACTGGAGCGCCGAAGCGGAGGCTGCAGGCGCCGACTGGACCGGCCCGAACCTCATCCTCGACGACGGCGGCGACGCCACCCTCCTGGTCCACAAGGGGCGCGAGTTCGAGGCGGCCGGCGCTGTCCCGGGCGACGCGGAGGGTGACAGCCACGAGTACCGGGTCATCCTGTCCGTGCTGCGCGAGTCGCTGGCCTCGTCTCCGGACCGCTGGACCCGCGTCGCGGACGGCATCATCGGCGTCACGGAGGAGACGACCACGGGCGTCCACCGCCTGTACGAGCTGGCCAAGGCCGGCGAGCTGCTCTTCCCGGCGATCAACGTCAACGACTCGGTGACCAAGAGCAAGTTCGACAACAAGTACGGCATCCGCCACTCCCTCCCGGACGGCCTCAACCGCGCGACCGACGTCCTGATGGGCGGCAAGGTGGCCTTCGTCGCCGGCTACGGCGATGTCGGCAAGGGCGCGGCGGAGGCGCTGCGCGGCCAGGGTGCGCGCGTGATCGTCAGTGAGGTCGACCCGATCAACGCGCTGCAGGCGGCCATGGACGGGTTCCAGGTCGCGCGGCTGGAGTCGGTGATCGGGCAGGTCGACATCCTCGTCACCGGCACGGGCAACCTGAACGTCGTCACCCTCGACCACCTGCTCGGTCTCAAGCACCTCGCGGTCGTGGCCAACGTCGGCCACTTCGACAACGAGATCGACATGGCCTCGCTCGAGGCACTGCCCGGCGCACAGAAGGTCGAGATCAAGCCGCAGGTGCACGAGTGGCGCCTGCCGACCGGCCGCAGCATCCTCGTGCTCTCCGAGGGCCGCCTGATGAACCTCGGCAACGCCACCGGTCACCCGAGCTTCGTGATGAGCAACTCGTTCGCCAACCAGGTGCTCGCGCAGCTCGAGCTGTACGTCTCGAGCGAGAACTACCCGATCGGCGTGTACGTCCTCCCTAAGCACCTCGACGAGAAGGTCGCCCGCCTCCACCTCGACTCCCTCGGCGTCGAGCTCACCGTGCTGACCGAGGAGCAGGCCGCGTACATCGGCGTGCCCGTGGACGGCCCCTACAAGGTCGACCACTACCGCTACTGATGACACTCGAATTCACCGACCGTGAGCTGCCCGGCGGCCTGATCCTGCGCGTGCGCACGGAGCAGGACGCCGCGGCCCTCTCGGCTGCCTACGTCCGCAACCGTGGCCATCTCGCGCCGTGGGATCCGACCCGCACGGAGGAGTTCTTCACCGAGGCGGGGCAACTCGCCCGCACGCGTGAGCTGCTCGCCCTGCGCGACCTCGACTCGGGCCTCCCGCTCGTCCTCGTGGACGGCGACGAGATCGCCGGGGGGATCGACCT
The DNA here is from genome assembly GCF_013410615.1 of Leifsonia naganoensis. Classification (NCBI taxonomy): domain Bacteria; kingdom Bacillati; phylum Actinomycetota; class Actinomycetes; order Micrococcales; family Microbacteriaceae; genus Leifsonia; species Leifsonia naganoensis. The sequence continues at coordinate 576,928 of NZ_JACCHJ010000001.1, read as the reverse complement.
CAGCAACATCGTCCGCGGGGCCTTCCAGAGCGCCATGGTGGGCTACTGGCTCGATCGTGCGCACACCGGCAAGGGACTGGCGTCGTCCGCACTGTCCGCCGTGCTGGACGCCGCGAGCGGGTTCGGGCTCCACCGCGTCCAGGCGGCGACGCTGCTCGCCAACCACGCGTCGCAGTCCGTGCTGACGCGCGCCGGATTCGAGCGCATCGGCGTCGCGCCGGACTACCTGCAGATCGCCGGACGCTGGCAGGATCACGTGCTTTTCCAGCGCATCCTGCACGACTGAGCCGCGGTCAGAGCTCCGCGAACGCGCGGACGGGGAACGTCCCGAATCCCTCGACGGCCGGGGGCGCGGCGGTGAATCGCGCGCCGCGGGCCGGGAGCTCGCCGAGGCGGGTGAGGTGCTCGACCACGTGCACCCCCTCGGCGAGAAGCAGGGAGTGGACCGGCCGGGCGCCGCCGCCCTCGGTGTCGTCGATGTTGAGCGAGTCGATCCCGACGAGCGCGGCGCCCTGCCCGGCGAGGTAAGCCGCTGCCTCCTCGGTGAGGTACGGCGCGCCGCTCGCGTAGGCGGGAGTGCCGAAGTGCGCATCCCAGCCGGTGTGCACCAGCACGGCCGCGCCGGCGACCTCGCGGTCGAAGAAGACCTCGGCCGGGACGCCGCGGCTGGTCGAATCGTCGACGTGCACGACCTCTGCTCGCAGGCCGACGAGTGTGGAGAGGTCGAGCGATGCCAGATCGCCGCCATCCGCGTAGCGGTGGTACGGGCTGTCGAGGTAGGTGCCCGTGTTCCCGATCATGGTGATCACATCCATGGCGAACTCTGTCCCGGGGGCATACCGCGCTCGGGAGTCCTCACGGGTGAGGTGCGGCGTGATGACCGGAGCGGGGAGCCCGGGATAGGTGACGAGCCCGGCGCGGATGGTGTGGCTGAGATCGACGACCCGGCGCGCGCCCGGCGCGGACGCTGTGTCGATGCCGCGGCTTCCGCGGTGCTGCTCCTCGACGATGCGCAGACCGGACAACTGCACGCTGCTCACCAGCGCCAGGCCGAGGTGCTGGACGAACAGTCGAGCGACATCGGCCTCCGCGACGTCCGCGCTGGGCAGGTCGAGCCGGAACCCCTCCGCGCTGAGGCCGCCCCCGTTCACGAACGCGACGGTCGCATCGAAGTGCGCCCGGTAGTCGGCGGTGCTGCTCTCGGTCACGATGGCTCCTACCGGTCGGGGAAAGCGTGCGGGAGACCCTCCAGCACGGGGGAGAGGCGGTCCAGGCGCTGCTGCTCGAGGGCGAGGCCCCGCGCGTCGCGCTGGCGGCGCAGCAGCGCTACCCCGACCAGGAAGGTCTCGGCGTCCACGTCCGGCAGCGGCGACACGAACGCGGACGCCTCGCGGGCGAGCTCGGTGCTCAAACCGTACCGCGCCGCCGCTGTGAGCTGCGGAGCCTGCCGCACGAACTGCGCGATCCGGCGCGAGAGCCGGTCCGGGAGGCGGCCGACATCGGCCGTCGCCGCCCACCCGGAGAGAGCGGGGGAGAGATAGAGGTCGAGAGGACGCGGCGCGGGAACGCGCACGAGCTGGCTGTACGTCCCCGCGAGCAGATCGCCCAGCCGTTTGGACCGGGCGTTCAACAGACCCACCAGGGCGGCGATCCCGCCGACGGTCATGAAGATCTCCAGCACGCCGGTCAGGGCGCGGATGAACGCGTGGCGGAAGCCGATCGCGCCGCCGTCGTCGCGCACGATGCGGGCGCCCACGGCCAGCTTCCCGAGCGACCGGCCACGGGAGGCGAGCTCCACCGTGAGCGGGATCACGACCGTTCCGAAGACGAGGATCAGGACGACCAGAGCGCGCACGAGCGCCTCGTCCAGGCCTCCACCCGTCGCGACGAGCAGGAGCACGCAGCCCAGCATGACGAGCATGTAGACGACCCAGTCGATGAACGTGCCCGCGGCACGCAAGATGTAGCTGGCCGGCTTGACGTCGAGGGTGACGGCCTCGCCGGTCACCAGTTCGCGCTCGACCGGCTCCGGGAACGCGTCCGCCGCTGCCGTCATGGCTATCATTCAAGCAGATGGATCTCGACGCATACACCGCAGCGCGCAGCGCCGACTGGGACCGGCTGGCCCAGCTGGCGAAGAAGGGGCGCCTCGACGGCCGCGACGCCGACGAGCTCATCGACCTGTACCAGTCGGGAGCCGCGGATCTCTCGGCGATCCAGACGAGCGCGGGGTCGACGGCGGTGGGCGATCGCCTCTCGCTCACCCTCTCCACCGCGCGGCTGCGCTTCACCGGCGCGGGTGCCAACCTGTTCTCCCAGATCCCGCGGTTCTTCGCACTCGAGCTGCCCGCCGCGCTCTACCGCATCCGCTGGATCGTCCTCGCCGTCGCCGCCGTCACCGTCGTGATCGGGACGCTCTACGCGCTGTGGATCACCGGCAACCCGGACGTGCTGCGCAACCTCGGCAGCGACGCGAACCTCCGTCAGTACGTCGACCACACCTTCATCGACTACTACTCGAACAACCCGGCGTCGTCTTTCGCCGGCCAGGTGTGGACCAACAACGCGTGGATCGCCGCCCAGTGCATCGCCTTCGGCATCACCGGTCTCTGGGTGCCCTACGTCATCGTCCAGAACGCGGTCGGCGTCGGGACGGCCGCGGGCGTCATGTTCGCCTACGGGCGCGGGGACGTCATGTTCTCCTACATCCTCCCGCACGGCCTCCTGGAGCTCACCAGCGTCTTCGTCGCCGCGGCGGCCGGTCTGCGCATCTTCTGGGCGTGGATCGCGCCCGGGGCGCGCACCCGCGCACAGGCGCTCGCCGAGGACGGTCGCGCCCTGTTCACGGTGGCGGTGGGCTGCGCGATCAGCCTGTTCGTCTCGGGCCTGATCGAGGGATTCGTCACCCCGTCGGCGTTGCCGGTGTGGGCGAAGATCGCGATCGGTGCGCTCGCGCTGGCCGCGTTCCTCTTCTACATGATCGTCGTCGGACGCCGTGCCGTGCGGCTCGGTGAAACGGGCGATCTCGCGGAGTTCGATGCCGGAGCGCGGCGCATCGTCGCGGGCTGACGCCTTCCGCTACAGCCGGCCGGCCGCCTTGAGCGCCAGGTATCGGTCGGAGAGCGCCGGTGGCAGGTCTTCGGGTGATCCGGTCACGACGTCGCCGCCGAGCCGCTGGACGGCGGCAGTGACCCGGCTGACGTCGAGCAACGAGCGTTCGGCGGCCGCGGCGCGGTAGACCTCCGTGCGGTCGCCGCGCTGCCGCGTGGCCACCAGCGTGTCCGGGTCGGTGACGCTGGCCACGACCACCAGGTGCTTGCGGGTCAGCTGGGGGAGGATCGCCAGCAGCCCGCGGGACCCGCCGGGCGCGTCGAGCGACGTCACGAGGACGACGAGCGAACGCTGGCTCGTCATCGCCGCGATCTGACCGGGAACGGCGGACCAGTCCATCTCGATGAGCGCCGGATCGATGGTCGCCATCGCGTCGACCATCCGCGAGAGCAGCTCGGGGCCGTTCGCCCCGTGCACCCGCCCGCGCACCCTGCGGTCGTAGGCGAGGAAGTCGACGCGATCGCCGGCACGCGTGGCGAGGGCGGCGAGCAGGAGGGACGCCTCGAACGCCGTGTCGATCCTCGGCTCGTCGGCGATGCGGGCGGCGGAGGTGCGGGCGCTGTCGACCACGATCACCACACGCCGGTCGCGCTCGGGGCGCCAGGTGCGCACCATGACGCGGGCGCCGCTGCCGCCGGTCGGATCGTGGCGGCGCGCGGTCGCGCGCCAGTCGATGGAGCGCACGTCGTCCCCGCGCACGTACTCGCGGAGGGAGTCGAACTCGGTTCCCTGCCCGCGCAGCAGCACGCTGGTCGTGCCGTCGAGCTCGCGGAGGCGCGCCAGCCGGGAGGGCAGGTGCTTGCGGGAGGAGAACGGCGGCAGGACCCGGATGCGACCGGGAACGGCGAGCGTGGCCTGCCGCGCCCAGAAGTGCAGTGGTCCCCAGACCCGCACCGTGACCTGGGCCACCCGGCGCTCGCCGCGCCGCCATGGCCGCAGTGCGACTGTGAGACGCCGGCGCTCGCCCGCAGGGAGGTGGAGGGCCTGCCGCGTGGGTGTCGCGCCCGCCGAAGGCTCCCAGGCATCGCGCACGGTGCCGCGGATGGTGCGGCGGCCCGTGTTGGTCACGACGAGCTCGGAGACGGCCTCCGCGCCGAGGCGCACGCGGGCCGGGATCGAGCGTTCGAGGACGACCCGGCGCGGCGACGCGGCGAGGACGAGGTCGATGGCGCCCAGCAGGAGGCAGAGCACGACCCAGGCGCCGAGGGCGGCGTACGCGAGTGCGGCCTCCCCGCCCAGCAGGACGACGGGGACGACGCCGAGCGCGAGCAGGGCGACGAAGCGTCCGGATACGGTCATGGCGGGGCCTAGATCGGGACCTGGACCTGCTGGACGATCGACCGCAGGATCGCGTCGGCGCCCACACCCTCGAGTTCCGCCTCCGGCCGCAGCTGGATGCGGTGCCGCCAGACGGGGACGAGCATCGCCTGCACGTGGTCGGGCGTGATCGACTCGTAGCCCGACAGCCAGGCCCAGGACTTGGCCGCCGCGAGGAGCGCGGTCGTCCCTCGCGGGCTCACGCCCAGGCGCACGGACGGGCTCTGCCGCGTCGCGCGGGCGAGGTCGACGATGTAGCCCAGCACGTCGGCGTTCGCGCCGACGGACGCCGCCGACTCGCGGGAAGCCTGCAGGTCGGCCGCGGTCAGAACCGGGGTGACCCCCGCGCCGGCGAGGTCGCGCGGGTTGAAGCCGGCCGCGTGACGGCGCAGCACCTCCACCTCGGTCTCACGCTCCGGAACGTCGAGCGTGAGCTTGAGCAGGAAGCGGTCGAGCTGGGCCTCGGGCAGCGTGTAGGTGCCCTCGTACTCGATCGGGTTCTGCGTCGCCGCGACGATGAACGGGTCGGGCAGGCCGCGGCTCACGCCGTCGACGCTCACCTGGCGTTCCTCCATCGCCTCCAGCAGCGCGGACTGGGTCTTGGGAGGTGTGCGGTTGATCTCGTCCGCCAGCAGGATGTTCGTGAAGACCGGTCCCTCGCGGAACACGAAACCTCCCGTCTGCGCGTCGTAGACGAGCGATCCGGTCACGTCGCCGGGCATCAGGTCGGGGGTGAACTGCACCCGCTTGGTGTCCAGGCTGAGCGCGTGGCTGAGGGAGCGCACCAGAAGGGTCTTGGCGACACCCGGCACGCCCTCGAGCAGGACGTGCCCGCGGGCGAGCAGGGCGATGATCAGCCCCGTGACGGCGCCGTCCTGGCCGACGACGGCCTTGCCGACCTCGGCGCGCACGCGCGCGAGCGTCTGGCGCAGGGCGGCGGCGTCCGCGGGTGCGGGATGGGCGTGGGCTCCGGTCGTGACGTCGGTCATGGCTCCATTCTTCCGGTCGGGCCCGCAGCGGCGGGGGAGACGGCGATGGCGGTGGCTCGTTCGAGCTCCGCGAGGCGGTCCGAGAGGGCGACGAGGTCGCCGTCGGTGCGGGGGATGTCGTCGACGAGCAGTCCTCGCACCCGGTGACGGTCCTGACCGACGAGGGCGGAGACGGCATCGGCGACCTCTGTCGTGGTAGCCGTCCGGGGGAGGCCGGCGAGCGCGGCGAGCCGGCCCAGCGCACCGATCCGGAGCGCATCGGCGGCACGCAGACGCGCGGACGACCGCTGATAAAGGCGCGCGCGCCCCTCCCGCGTCTCGCCCGCGCGCACGACGACGGGGAGATTCTCCACGACGAGCGGACCGAACCTCCGACCGCGCCAGATCGCCGCGGCGACGAAGACCAGGACGAGGAGGAGCAGGACGGGCGTCACCCACCCCGGCGTGAGCGCGGCGATGTCGGGCGGTCCCGTGACGGGCCGGTCGTCGAGACCCGGCAGATACCAGACGAGCGTGCGGTGCTGGCCGAGGAGGGAGAGTCCGAGCGCTGCGTTGCCCTCCCGGTCCACCCCGTCGTTCATCAGCAGAGGGGCCGACCCGAGAAGGTAGACGGTCGCGCCGGTGAATGTCGTGCGGACGAGAGATGCCGCGCCGGATGCGTCGGCGAAGCAGGCGGCGCCGTCGTCCTGGACCCGGAACGTCCCGGGCACCGTGGATCCGGCCGTGTTGTCGGTGGCGCGGGGGTCGATCCGTTCGGCCCGCTGCGCGGCGGCCACCCCGCACCCGGCGTTCACCGGGCCGGTCGGCTCTCCGCTCGCACGCGCGCCGGGCGCGACCTCGCCGAGCGTCCGGAACGAGGGCTCGACGATGACGATGGTGTTCGCGAACCGGGCGAGCTCACGGTAGGCAGCGGGCTCGAGGTTGCCGTCGTTGTCGAAGACGAGCACGGTCGCCTCCCCGCCGCCGGCCGTGGCGTTGCGCACCTGCTCCAGCGACGTGGCGCTCTGCACGTCGACGCCCTGGGCGCGGAGCACCTGGGCGAGCGCTTTGCCTCCGGTCGGTGCGGCGCTGCCGGGATCGAGCGGGGTGCCGGAGTGCGTCTGGCCGCCGGTCAGGAGGACACCCGCGAGCGCCACCAGCACCGCGATCGCGCCGAGCACGATCCACGGCACCGCCCGCCGGCCGGTCTGCCGGACGGTGAGGGAGACGGGGGTGGCGTCCACGGGCGCGGTCGAGGCGGCCGTCGGACGATCGGGAGTGCGGGTCGTCGTCATGACACCGCCACGGGAAGTGCGGGCCTGGCTTGCTGCAGTCGCTGATCGAGGGCGACCAGCTGCTGATAGGCCGAGGCGGTGCCGGGCCGGTCGAGGTAGCGCACGGCGTCGAAGGTCCGTGCCGCCTCCGTCAGCTGCTCGCGCTCGGCGGGGAGGACGGCGGCCGCGGTCGCGGCGAAATGGGTCGCGGTGGTCCCCGGTGTCACGCCGACGAGCGTGCGCTCGTCCAGGCCGACGGCGATCGCCCGGAACTGCTCTTCGATGGCGGTCACCCAGTCACCGGAGGATGCGGCCTCCTGGGCGGAACGCCTCAACTCCCGGGCGGAGCGCACGTCGTCGGCTCCGAAGAGCGGCCGCCGGTCGAGGGTCGAGCGCCGGTTGACGCGCGGGCGGCCGAAGATCACGAATGCGGCGACGATCAGCGCCGCGATCACCAGGACGACCACCAGGAGCAGAACGGGCCCGGCGTCCCCGGTCGGGCCCTGGAGGAGGGAGTTGATCCAGTCGGAGACCGCCTTGGAGGCGAGGTCGAACCAGGTCGGCTTCGCGGCCTGGTACTCGGGCTTGGCCAGTTCCTCCCGGATCCACTCCTGCGCCTGCGGGGAGGACGGGTCGACGGGGATGTCGAAGCGCACGGGCCTCAGCTGCCCGGCCAGGGCGGTGGCGCCGTCGGGGCCGTCGGCGCGGGCACGACATACGGGTCGGGGAGCTCCTGACCGGTCTGGCGTGCCTCGACGAAGCGCACGAGCTGCAGGTCGAGCCCCTCTTTGCGCATCCGCAGGTCGATGTAGAGGAGGGAGACCGCGGCGGTCTCCACGACACTGCCGATCGCCCCGACGACCGCGCTGACGACGCTGGACAGCGCGTTGACCCCGAGCTGGCCGACGAAGATCTGCGTGAACGACGACGGGTCGTCCGTGCTGAGCGATGTCGGAGCGAAGATTCCCCCGAGCATGCCGCCGATGAGTCCGAACGGCGTCGCGACGATCTGGGTGACCGCGTAGACGATCACGCCGATGAGGGCGATCAGGCCGAACGACTTCCAGAAGTAGCCGTTGGTGAGACGCCACGACCGGGCGACGGCCTCACCGATCCGGAGTCGTTCGAGCACGATGGCGCTCGGGACCAGGGCGATCTTGGTGTTGATCCAGATCGCCAGGGCGACCATGCCGAAGCCGCCGAGGATGCCGACGGCGACGGCCCCGACGACGCCGGCCGGTCCGCCGAGTGCTGCAAGCGCCACGACGATGGCGACCACGAGCGCGATCGCCACGAACCACGCGAACGACACGAGGAAGGTCCAGCCGATCAACGCACCGATGCGCCCGCGCACGAGCTGCCAGAGCGAGCGGAACGTCAGCTTCTCGCCGAGCGTCTCCCGCGCCACCTCTCCGACGACGACGCCTTGGAGGAGGGCGCCGGAGATCGCGGACACGACGATGGAGAGCAGCCCCAGGACGACGCTGCCGCCGATGGCGCCGGCGAGCAGGGTGTTCCGGTCGGACGCGTCGGAGTTGACCACGCGTTCGAGGAGGAAGTACATGGCGCCGGCGAGGACCACGGTGACCAGGATCGTCGGGATGCCCTGGAGGAGCAGCGCCGCGCCGACGGTGATCTTGGGGTTGCGGCGCAGCGCCTGGAACGGAGCGCCGATCAGGGTACCGAACGACAGGGGACGCAGCGGGACCAGCCCCGGCTTGGGCGGCGGCGCCCAGCCCGGCTGCTGACCGTACGGGCCGCCGGTCTGCTGCCACGCGGGCTGCTGCTGCCAGGCGGGGGGCTGCTGCTGCCACGACGGCGGCTGCTGTCCGTACACCGGAGGCTGCTGTCCGTACGCCGGCGGCTGCTGCCCGTATCCCGGAGGCTGCTGCCCGTATCCCGGCGCGTACTCGCCGTACCGCGGCGGCTGCTGCGCGCCCGGAGGCGTGCCACCGTCGGGCGCCGTTCCCCCGGCTGCCTGCGGTGTCTGACCGTTCTGTTCGTCGCTCACGCCGTGCCCTCTCATCCCCGCCCGTCGTGCGTTGCTCCCATGCTGGCACATCCGCTGCTTCCGCACTGTCCCGTCCACAGGGGGTGAGCCGACTCCCGACCTCTCCACAGCGCTTGTGCGGTTGCCTTCCACGGCTCGACCAGACGACTCGACTACAGTTGTGCCGTTGCATCCGTGGCCGCCGGCCGCCCGAGAGGGGTTCAGGGGAACTTCGCACATGACTAGTCGCATCCTGGTGGTCGACGACGACACCGCCCTCGCCGAGATGATCGGCATCGTGCTGCGCACGGAGGGGTTCGACCCGGTGTTCTGCGAGGACGGCGCGCAGGCGGTGGACACCTTCCACGCCGCCAAGCCCGACCTCGTGCTCCTCGACCTCATGCTGCCCGGCCTCGACGGCATCGAGGTGTGCAGCCGGATCCGCGCCGAGTCCGGGACGCCGATCATCATGCTGACGGCGAAGTCCGACACCGCGGACGTGGTCAAAGGTCTCGAGTCGGGCGCCGATGACTACATGGTGAAGCCGTTCAACCCGAAGGAGCTGGTGGCGCGCATCCGCACCCGCCTGCGCCCGGCCGCCTCGAACCCGCCTACCGAGCAGCTCCGCATCGGCGACCTCGTCGTCGACGTCGCCGGTCACGAGGTGCGCCGCGGCGAGCAGCGCATCGCCCTCACCCCGCTCGAGTTCGACCTCCTCCTGGCGCTGGCCTCCAAGCCGCAGCAGGTCTTCACGCGGGAGATGCTGCTGGAGCAGGTCTGGGGCTACCACTACAAGGCCGACACCCGGCTCGTGAACGTGCACGTGCAGCGGTTGCGGGCCAAGGTCGAGCAGGACCCGGACAACCCGAAGATCGTCATGACCGTGCGCGGCGTCGGCTACCGCGCCGGCGCGGCGACGTAGCGCGGAGACGGTCGCGATGCGGTTCCGATGGCCGGACAGGGAGTGGTGGCGGCAGGCGCCGTCGCGCCTCTCCCGGCAGTGGCGCCGGTCGCTCCAGCTGCGCACCGTCACGATCACCCTCGCGCTCACCGGCGTCGCCATCCTGGTGACCGGGATCTACATGGCGTTGAGCATCTCCAACGACCTCTATCAGTCGCGGCTCGATCAGGCCCTCCGCGACTCCAGCCGCGCGACGACGGCCGCTCAGACGACCATGAACGCGTCCGACGTGTCGTCGGCGGATGGCGGGCGCAACCTCCTGAACTCGGCGCTGCAGTCGGTGCAGACCTCGACCTCGAGCCGCCTCGTCGCGGCCTATCGGGTGCCTGGCCAGGACACCAGCGTCCTCGCTCCGCCCGACCGGGGGAGCCCGGCGCTGAACTCGGTCATCTCGGACGCCCTCCGCGCCAAGGTGCAGAGCGGCGGGACCAAGCAGTTCTACCAGTCCGTCGCACTGCCCGGAGTCTCCGGCTCCACCGACCCCGGCATCGTCGTCGGCACGCAGCTCACCCTCCCGTCGTACGGACGGTACGAGCTCTACATCGGCTACAACCTGCGCGACTCGGAGAACACGCTGCTGTTCGTGCAGAACACCCTCCTGATCGCCGGGCTCGCCCTGATCGTCCTGATCGGCGCGATCACCTGGGTGATCGTGCGCTTCGTGGTTGAGCCGATCCGCGTCGCCGCCCGCACGAGCGAACGGCTCGCTGCAGGCGATCTCGCGGTGCGCATCCCGGAGCGGGGTGAGGACGTGTTCGCAACGCTGGCGCGCTCCTTCAACGGGATGGCGGACAGCCTGCAGAGCCAGATCAACCAGCTGGCGACGCTGTCGCAACTCCAGCAGCGTTTCGTCTCGGACGTCTCGCACGAGCTGAGGACGCCGCTGACCACCATCCGCCTCGCCGGAGATGTGATCTACGACCAGCGCGCGACGTTCCCGCCGGCGACCGAGCGCACCGCCGAACTGCTGCACACGCAGGTCGAGCGCTTCGACCGCCTGCTCTCGGACCTGCTGGAGATCAGCCGGTACGACGCCGGATCCGTCGTGCTCGACCCCGAGCCCACCAACCTCGTCCGGCTCTCCGAGGACGTCATCGATGAGCTGCGCTCCATCTCCGAGCAGAACGGATCTCCTCTCACCCTCGACGCCCCGGGCGGCTATTTCGACGTCGGGATGGATCCGCGCCGCATCCGCCGGGTCGTGCGCAACCTCGTCGGGAACGCGATCGAGCACGGCGAGGGACGCCCGATCGTCGTCACGGTCGACAGCAACGAGACCGCGGTGGCCCTCACCGTCCGCGACTACGGCATCGGGATGAGCCACCAGGACGTCAATCACGTGTTCGACCGTTTCTGGCGAGCCGACCCCTCCCGCAAACGGACGCTCGGCGGCACCGGGTTGGGGCTGGCCATCTCGCTGGAGGACGCGACCCTCCACTCCGGGTGGCTGCAGGTCTGGTCGATGCCGGGCCAAGGATCCTGCTTCCGGTTGACCCTGCCCCGTGTGCCTGGTCGCGAGATCGTCGCCTCCCCGCTGCCGCTGCCGCCGGCAGACGCGGGGGAGCTGCCCGACGGCCTCCCGGCCGGGGACGCCACCCTCCCCGTGACCGAGAGCGAGGCTCGCGCATGAACCGCGGGCCGATCCGCGCGCTCGCCGCGGCCCTCGTGGTCGCCGTCGCAGTGGTGCTCTCCGCCTGCGCAAGCATCCCCGATGCCGGTCCGGTGCGCCCGGGCGGGACGGTCGCGCAGGTGGACGACCCGCTCGACCTCGACTTCAACCCCTCGAAGCCTGAGAAGGGAGCCTCCCAGCAGCGCATCGTGCAGGGCTTCATCGACGCCGCCTCCAGCCCGAAGAACAACTTCCAGATCGCCCGCGAGTACCTCACCACCGCCATGGCGGCGAGCTGGAACCCGGACGAATCCGTGACCGTCGACGACGGCCGCAACCGCACCTACGACCACGACGGCGATCAGTGGAGCGTCGACGTCGATCCGGTCGCGAGCGTCGACTCCGTCGGCACCTATCATCCGGCGACGACCAAGGCGCCCATCGGCCTGCGCTATGAGCTCGTCAAGCAGGACGGGGAATGGCGCATCGCCGTCGCGCCCAACGGCGTCGTCATCGACGATCCGACCTTCCGTGCGGTCTACACGCAGCAGACCCTGTACTTCTACAGCCCTGACTTCTCGTACCTGGTCCCTGACGCCCGGTGGTTCCCCGCTCGGGTGGCGACCTCTGCCACCCGCGTCGCGAGCGCCGTCCTCTCCGGTCCGGCCAAGTGGCTTTCCGGCGCGGTGAGCAGCGCCTTCCCCGAAGGAACCCAGCTCGCGGTGCCGTCGGTGACGACTGCTGGCGGGGTGGCCCAGGTCGATCTCAGCTCCGAGGCCGGGCGCGCCGACACCGTGCAGCTCCAGCGCATGCAGCTGCAACTGGAGCAGAGCCTGGGCAGCCTGGCCCAGTCCGTGCAGCTCTCCATCGAAGGCAACGTGGAGCAGATCTCACCGCTCAGCTCCGGGGCCGCGCCTCAGCAGGACCCGTCGGTCGACTCACACCCGATCGTGTACCGCGGAGATTCGTTCGGGTTGCTGACCGGGTCGAGCGTCGCGTCGCTGAGCGGGCTCGGCGAGCGTGTCGTGGCATTGCAGCCCACCGCGGTGGCACTGGATGCTGCGCGCGACCAGGCCGCTGTGCTCTCCGCAGGCGGCGTCTACCTCGTCCGGCGCTCCGGCGACACGGTGCGGGTGGATGCCAGGCCCGGCCTGATCCCCCCGACCATCGACAACAGCGGGTGGGTCCTGTCCGTCCCGGCGGACGCTCCGGCCGCGCTGCAGGCGACGGGGACGAACGGGGAGGCCCACGCCGTCGCGACGGATTGGCCGACGGCCGTCGATATCCGGTCGCTCGCCGTCTCGCGCGACGGCACCCGGATCGTCGCGTTGCTGCAGACGTCGACGGGATACTCCCTCGTCGCGTCCGGAATCGTCCGCGGCTCAGGGGGCGTGCCCACGTCGTTGACCCAGCCGGTCGAACTCGCGGTGGCCTCCGGGACTCCGCTCTCGGTCGCCTGGACGGGCGAGCTCAGCGTCGCGCTGCTCACATCGACGACCGGAGACGCGACGAGCATCGTCGAGCAGACGATCGGGGGCGAGCAGACCGTCACCACCGGCCCGGGCGGCGGACGGACGATCGTCGGGGCGAACGGCCTCGCCCGCTATCTGGTGCTCACCGCCGACGGGAGCCTCCAGGCACCGACCGGGACGGGATGGCAGGCGCAGACCGACAAGGTGGGGGCGGTCGCGGTCCAGCTCGGACAGCCCTAGCTCTCCACAGGGTGCCGCGACGGTCGCGTCCTCCACAGATTCGAGAGATCGCCGTCTGGGGACGGCCGCCGTCGCGAAGCTGGACGCATGACTTCGATCTCCGTGCTCCGTGAATCCGTCCGCGACGCCGCCGCCGTCCTGCTCCCCGTCCGATGCTCGGGATGCGGCGAGGCCGACCGGAGCCTCTGCTCCGCCTGCCGGCGCGAGCTGACGCCACGGGTCTCCGCGGCGACGGCGGGTGGTGTCCCTCTCTGGTCGGCGCTCGAGTACTCGGGTGTGCCGCGCCGGGTGCTCCTCGCATTCAAGGAATCGGGCCGCGTCGACGCCGCGCCGGCACTCGGACGCGCGCTCCGCGCGGCCATCGTCGAAGCCCAGCGCGCGAGCGCGGTCCCAGCCGGCCGCCGGGCGGACGCGCTGCTGCCCGTCCTGATCCCGTCCACCGCGGCCGCGCGCCGGAAGCGGGGGTTCCACCCGTCGGGGATGATGCTCGACCGCGCGTGCATCCTCGTCCCTCCGCTGTGGCGGGCGTTGCGCCTCACCCGGCAGACCGATGATCAGGCGGGGCTCTCGTCGGCGGGCCGTGCGGCCAACCGCGATGGCAGCCTGGCGGCGTCGCGCCGCCTCCGCGGTCGGCGCTGCTTGATCATCGACGACATCGTCACCTCCGGGGCGACGGTGGCCGAGGCCGCGCGCGCGATCGAGGCAGTCGGCGGGGTCGTGGTGGGTGCGGCAGCGGTCGCACGGACGCCGCGCCGCGCTCCGGAGGAGCTCTCGGCGAGGTTACGGCGGGCTCCCAGCGAATAACATGCGTTTTCCGGTTCCTTTACCCAGAGGGGAGCACTACGGTGGTCGAAAAGGCGCGAGGGTCGCCCACCGTGATCAGGACGGCTCCGCGTCGGATCAGGGAGGTCTCCATGGACATCAACATCATCGGACGCAACCTGGGAATCACTGATCGCTTCCGTGAATACGCGACCGAGAAGTCGGACAAGGTCGCGCATCTGGCAGAGCGGGCCATCTCCTTCGAGATCAAGGTCAGCCGCCACAACGAGAAGCTCGGTGGCCAGAACGGGAACGACCGGGTTGAGCTGACGCTCGTCGGACCGGGGGCGGTGGTGCGGTCGGAGGCGACGGGCACCGACAAATACGCGGCGTTCGACCTCGCGCTGGGAAAGCTCCTCGAACGCGTGCGCAGGGCCAAGGACCGCCGCAAGGTGCATCGCGGGCAGCATCGCCCGACCTCGTTGCGGGAAGCGAGCACGGACGGCTTCAGCGCCGTGGGGCTCGCCGCGGCGCCGGTGGCGGTGCTCGACCAGGTCAGGACCGGAAGCGTGCCGGTGGTGCAGGACGAGGAGACGACCGACGAGGCCGCCGAAGAGGAGTACTCGCCCGTCGTGATCCGCAAGAAGGTCTTCGCGTCTCTTCCGATGACCGTCGACGACGCGCTCTATTACATGGAGCTCGTCGGGCACGACTTCTACCTGTTCGTCGACCAGGAGACCGAGCGGCCGAGCGTCGTCTATCGGCGCAAGGGCTGGGACTACGGCGTGATCGCGCTGGACGACGACGCCGATGAGCTGCAGGAGGTGGCGACCGCCAGCCGCAAGCTCGGCTGACGGCAGCGCGCCGATGGCGTCCGCCCGGGCGGCGGCCGCCATCGGCGCTCTCGTCCCACGGATTCACCCTCCATTCGGCTGGCTTTCAGCTCCCGCAGGAGGAACCGGGCGGCTGATCCCGTACGATGTCTCTAACGTCGGCGGTGCCAGCCGTTCGGCGTGCGTCCGACAGGGACGCGGGCACGATCGGCCCGACCGAACACAAGTGGAGTGCATCAGTGGCCTCAGTTCTGGAAAAGGTTCTCCGTCTCGGCGAGGGGCGCACCCTCCGTCGGCTCGAGGCGTACGCGAAAGCGGTCAACGCCCTCGAGGACGACTTCTCGGCGCTCACCGACGAAGAGCTCATGCATGAGACGGTGGAGCTCCGCGAGCGATACAGCAACGGCGAGTCGCTCGACGACCTCCTGCCGGAGGCGTTCGCCGCCGTCCGCGAGGCCGCGAAGCGCACGCTCGGCATGCGGCACTTCGACGTGCAGCTCATGGGCGGTGCCGCCCTCCACCTCGGCAACATCGCCGAGATGAAGACCGGTGAGGGCAAGACCCTCGTCGCGACCACGGCCGCATACCTCAACGCGATCGCCAGCCGCGGCGTCCACGTCATCACGGTCAACGACTACCTCGCGAGCTACCAGTCCGAGCTGATGGGCCGCGTGTTCCGCGCCCTCGGCATGACGACCGGCGTCATCCTCTCCGGGCAGACCCCCGAGGAGCGCCGCGAGCAGTACGCGGCCGACATCACCTACGGCACGAACAACGAGTTCGGCTTCGACTACCTGCGCGACAACATGGCATGGCAGGCGCAGGACATGGTCCAGCGCGGGCACTACTTCGCCATCGTCGACGAGGTCGACTCGATCCTCATCGACGAGGCCCGGACGCCGCTCATCATCTCCGGACCGTCGTCCGGCGAGGCGAACCGCTGGTTCGTCGAGTTCGCGAACCTCGCCAAGCGCCTGACGGTCGGCGAGGACTTCGAGGTCGATGAGAAGAAGCGCACCATCGGGGTGCTCGAGCCCGGCATCGAGAAGGTCGAGGACTACCTCGGCATCGACAACCTCTACGAGTCGGCGAACACCCCGCTCATCTCGTTCCTCAACAACGCCATCAAGGCCAACGCGCTGTTCAAGCGCGACAAGGACTACGTGGTCATGAACGGCGAGGTGCTCATCGTCGACGAGCACACCGGCCGCATCCTGGTCGGCCGTCGCTACAACGAGGGCATCCACCAGGCGATCGAGGCCAAGGAGGGCGTGGAGGTCAAGGCCGAGAACCAGACCCTCGCCACGGTCACCCTGCAGAACTACTTCCGCCTCTACAAGAAGCTCTCCGGCATGACCGGTACGGCCGAGACCGAGGCCGCCGAGTTCATGAGCACCTACAAGCTCGGCGTGGTCCCGATCCCCACGAACAAGCCGATGCAGCGCATCGACCAGCCCGACCTCGTCTACAAGAACGAGCAGTCCAAGTTCGAGCAGGTCGTCGAGGACATCGCGAAGCGGCATGAGAAGGGCCAGCCCGTTCTGGTGGGCACGACGAGTGTCGAGAAGAGCGAGTACCTCTCGCGAGCCCTCGCCAAGAAGGGCGTGCGCCACGAGGTCCTCAACGCGAAGAACCACGCGCGCGAGGCAGCGATCGTCGCCCAGGCCGGGCGTCTCGGTGCCGTCACCGTCGCGACCAACATGGCCGGCCGCGGTACGGACATCATGCTCGGTGGCAACGCGGAATTCATCGCGGTCGCCGAGATGAACTCCCGCGGCCTGTCGCCGGTGGAGACGCCGGACGAGTACGAAGAGCAGTGGGACCAGGTCTTCTCGGATGTGAAGGAGAAGGTCCAGGAGGAGGCCGACAAGGTCATCGACGCGGGCGGCCTCTACGTGCTCGGCACCGAGCGCCACGAGTCCCGTCGTATCGACAACCAGCTCCGCGGTCGATCCGGTCGTCAGGGCGACCCGGGCGAGAGCCGGTTCTACCTCTCCCTCACGGACGACCTGATGCGCCTGTTCAACGCCGGCGCGGCCGAGAGCCTGATGGGCCGGGCCAGCGTACCGGACGACATGGCGATCGAGTCGAAGGTCGTGAGCCGCGCGATCCGCAGCGCCCAGTCCCAGGTCGAGGCGCGCAACGCCGAGATCCGCAAGAACGTCCTCAAGTACGACGACGTCCTCAACCGCCAGCGCGAGGCCATCTACGGCGACCGCCGGCAGATCCTCGAGGGCGACGACCTGCACGAGCGGGTGCAGAAGTTCCTTACCGACGTGATCGACGACATCCTCGACCAGCACACCGGCGAGGGGAACGGTGACGACTGGGACTTCGACGCGCTGTGGGCGGAGCTGAAGACGCTCTACCCGATCGGCGTGAGCATCGACGAGGTCATCGCCGAGGCCGGCAACAAGGGCCGGATCAACCGCGAGTTCATGCGGCGCGAGATCCTCTCGGACGCCCGCATCGCCTACCAGCGCCGCGAGGAGTCGCTCGGGGAGCCCGCCATGCGCGAGCTCGAGCGTCGTGTCGTGCTGTCGGTCATCGACCGTCGCTGGCGCGAGCACCTCTACGAGATGGACTACCTCAAGGACGGCATCGGCCTGCGCGCCATGGCGCAGCGCGACCCGCTGGTCGAGTACCAGCGCGAGGGCTACGCGATGTTCCAGCAGATGATGGGCGCCATCCGCGAGGAGACGGTCGGCTTCCTCTTCAACCTGGAGGTCGAGGTCAACCAGGCTCCCGGCGAGGTCGAGTCCCCGTCTGTCGCAGCCAAGGGCCTGGCCCGCGGCGAGGGGGAGCAGGCGCTGAGCTACTCCGCCCCTGGCGAGGGCGGTGGCGTCGAGGTCCGCAACCAGCGTGGTCAGATCGAGAAGGCGGCCACCGCGCGGGCCCAGCGCGCGCAGCAGCAGGCGGCTCCGCAGGCTGCGGCTCCGCAGCAGGCGGCGACGCAGCGTGGAGCGTTCGGACAGGCCGTCTCTGCCGACGCCGACGAGGCGCCCGCCAATCGCGCCGAGCGTCGCGCACAGTCCAAGAAGCGCTGACCCCGACGGGTCCTCGCATCACCGTATGGCGGCCCTTCGGGGCCGCCATACGGCGTTTCCGGGTCAGAGCACGCTGATCGCGGTCGCGCGCCAGCGCGCGCGATGACGTTCCAGTCGAAGCGCGATCACCCGCGACCGCGAGACCTGGTGCACCATCACGACCGCCTCGACGACACCCTCCGCCGGATGCGTCAGCCGCGGCGTGCCGATCGAGAACCGCGGACGCATCGCCTCCTGGGCGGAGACCGCACGGGAGCGCGCCGCGATCACAGTGCGGCGCAGCAGGTGGACGAAGACCGAGTCGGTGACCCATCGGCCGATCTGATCGAGGGCGCGCGCGCCCGCCAGGATCTCGACGACGCACAGGGCCAGGTTCGCGCACAACAGAGTCGGGTCCTGATCGAGTCGCGCCTGATCCAGTCGCATCTGCGCCTGGTCGGCATCCGTCTCGGCGGCATTCGATGTCGCTGCGGGCGAGGGCTCGGCGGGCGTTCGCGTCGTGGCGGCGTCGGTGTCCGCGCCGTTCGTCCGCGCGCGAGGACTGTGATTGACGGGATGCGCCGCGAACGACCGGCGCGCCGCTTCCGGGAGGGCATCGTGCAGATCGCCCCTCCTGCCCTGCCACGCGGGGGTGGTCGTGTCCGTCGCGGTCGTCCGTCCGCGTGGGGCGAGTCGTTCGATCGTCGTCGCTCTCGTCGACATGGGTCTCCTTGTGCTGTGCTGGGTGTGGTGCGGCGTCTGCCATCGTCGGCGGGGCGGGGCCTGGCGGAGACCTGCCGTGCCCGGAGCGTGGCGCCGTACCGTCGCCGATGCGCGCTGGAATGCTCGTGCTCACGATTCCCCCTGATCTCTGACACGGCCCCCCGGCCGCGGTTCGCACGACCTCACTCAAGCAGTGGCGGGCGGGGGAGTCCAGGGTGCCAACGCGCGTGTGGATAACCGGCGTCCGGCTTCGGAGGTCCGCCTAAACTAGGGGGGTGTCGACGCTCAGTGATCTCATCCATGCCCAAGGCCGTTCGTCCGAGGCCGATGTGGAATGGCTCCACGGGCTCGTCGGCGACTGGCAGCTGCTCGCGGATCTGGCTTTCGCGGACATCGTCCTCTGGGTGCCGACGACCGACGACGACTTCGTCGCGGTCGCCCACGCGCGGCCCTCGAGCGCCGCGACGCTCTTCTACCGCGACTTCGTCGGGCAGCGCATCAAGCCCGAGTGGAAGCAGCAGGTGACCGATGCCTTCCGCACGAAGGAGATCATCGACACCTCCGCGCCCGACTGGTACGAGGAGACCCCCACGCGCGTGCGCGCCGTCCCCGTCATCCGCCGGCTCACGGTCCACTCGCCCAACACGGCCGACGAGCCGATCGCCGTCGTCACCCGGCACACGAACCTCAGCGAGGCACGCACTCCCAGCCGTCAGGAGCTGACGTTCAACGAGTGCGCCAACGACCTGTTCAGCATGATCGCCACCGGGGACTTCCCGGACCTCGGGGCTCCCGCAGCACCACGGCGTGGAGCGCCGCGCGCGGCGGACGGCCTCATCCGGCTCGACGTCGACGGTACGACGACGTTCGCGAGCCCCAACGCGCTGAGCGCCTTCAACCGCATGGGCTTCACGGGCGAGCTGGAGGGCCAGTCGCTGGCCACGGTCACCACCGGCCTCGTCGCGGGTACCCTCACCGTCGACGAATCGCTGCCGCTCGTCGTCACCGGCCGCGCGCCGTGGCGAACCGACATCGAGGCCCGCGGCGTCACCGTTTCGCTCCGCGCCATTCCGATCCGCAACCGTGGGGAGCGCGTCGGCGCCATCGTGCTCTGCCGCGACGTCTCCGAGCAGCGCCATCAGGAGCGCGAGCTGATCACCAAGGACGCGACCATCCGCGAGATCCACCACCGGGTGAAGAACAACCTGCAGACCGTCGCGTCTCTGCTGCGCATCCAGGCCCGCCGGACCCACTCGGAAGAGGCCCGTGAGGCCCTCAGCCAGGCGATGCGTCGTGTCGCGGCGATCGCCGTCGTCCACGACACGCTCTCGACCGGACTCGCTCAGATCGTGGACTTCGACGACGTGTTCGACCGAGTCCTGCTGCTCGTGGCGGAGGTCGCCGCCAGCCACACGACGACGGTCCACCCGAAGAAGACGGGTTCGTTCGGCACCCTTCCGAGCGAGTACGCGACGCCGCTCGCGCTCGCGCTGACCGAGCTGGTCACGAATGCCGTCGAGCACGGGCTCGCCGGCCGCGAGGGGCAGGTCGAGATCATCGCGAACCGTTCGGCGGAGTCGCTGACGGTCAAGGTGGTCGACAACGGCTCGGGGCTGCCGGAGGGCAAGGTCGGGTCGGGGCTAGGGACGCAGATCGTCCGCACGCTCATCCAGGGCGAGCTGGGCGGCGCGATCGACTGGCACACCCTGATGGGTCAGGGGACCGAGGTCACCATCGAGGTCCCGCTGCGCTACCTCACCACGATCTGACCCGGGGGGTCGCCTCTGACGAGAAAAGCCGAGGGGCGCTCCGCGGAGTCGTTGCTGTTCGGGGTGCTAGGTGTCCGTCCAGCTGGATGCGGAGCGCCGCCTCGGCAGTGCCGTGGTGCGAGGTGGTGACGTTTCGGTGGAGCGTGCCGCTAGGAGGCGCGGCGGGCCCGGGCGGCACGGCGCTTGAGTGCGCGGCGCTCGTCCTCGGAGAGACCACCCCAGACGCCCGAGTCCTGGCCGGTCTCGAGTGCGTACTGCAGGCAGATCTCGGTGACGGTGCAGCGCGCGCAGACCGCCTTCGCCTTGTCGATCTGGTCGACGGCGGGACCCGTGTTTCCGACGGGGAAGAAAAGCTCGGGGTCCGCGGTCAGGCAGGCGGCTTTGTCGCGCCAATCCATGAAGATATGCTCCTTGTTTGCTGAATGTTTCCTGGCCTCAGTGGCCTAAGATGCAGATAAACAGTCGGGTTACAGGGTTCTTCAGATCCGTTGGGAAAAAGACCTGCCCACCACCCTGTGAGCACTAACTCGACCTCCAATATGCTCCCATAGCGCTTAACTCGAATCAATAGTTTTGTATGGGATAACGCTGAGAACACAAGACGGAAATGGTGGGGTGGTATAGTGCCCGGTTCGACCACGCGTCCGCCAGCGCTCCTGGCGCTCGCGGTGATCCTGTTCCTGGAGGCCGCCCTGGTCACCGGACTCGCCGTCTGGCTCCTGATCGATCTGCTCACGCTGACGCCGGAGTACCTGACGACGGCGATCGCGATCTTCGTCCTGACGGCGCTGGCAGCGATCTGGGTCATCGTGACGGCGGTGGGCATCCTGCGCAAGCGGGCGTGGGCGCGGGCCTCGACGGTGACCATCCAGATCCTGCAGATCGCCGTCGCCGTCGGCTGCTTCCAGGGTCTCGTCGCGCGCCCCGACCTCGGCTGGGCACTGCTCATCCCCGCGATCGTCGCGGGCGTTCTCGCGCTGACGCCATCGGTCGTCCGCGCCACGGTGCGCAACACGGAGCAACACGAATGAGCATTCGGCGGGAACAAGACGCAGACTGAGTGCGTTATGCCCGACATCGTGACTGATCTCTCCGCCCCGCAGCAGACCCCCGCACCCTCCACCGCCTCGCCGGCCTCCGTCGACGCCGCCCGCGCCGGCTACGACGCCTGGCGCCAGGCGCGGCTCTCCTCGGTCGTCGGCCCGACCGGTAACCTCGCGCTCGTCGAGACGCGTTGGCTGGCCGCTGGCGACACCACCACCGCGGAGGAGGCGCTCGCCGGGCAGCCAGAGACCGTCACGGCGACCGAGCTCAGCCGCCGCAGTCTGGAGACGGGTGAGCCGGAGCGCGGCATCCGCCTGTGGGACGCGGCATCGCCCGCGATCCGCGCCTTCGAGACCATCGCGGCCTTCCCGTTCGACCCGTCGTGGGTCGTGGAGGCGGAGTTCCACCCGGTCGCGGCCGATCGCACCGTGCCGTTCGAGCACCTGCGCGACAACGGCCTGACCCGCGAGCTCGTCGTCCCGGGCGACATCACCTTCAGCCGCGACGGCGTGGACTACACCTTGAGCGCGTTCGATGACGACGGCACCCTCCTGCTGGTGTTCGCCGACGCGACCAACGGTGCCGAGGGGGAGAGCGGGACGTACGCGTCCGGCCGGTTCCTCTTCGTGCAGCGCGACGGAGACCGCGTCGTCTTGGACTTCAACCGCGCATTCGTGCCTCCCTGCGGCTTCTCGGACCAGTACAACTGTCCGCTGCCGCCGCGGAACAACCGCTTCTCCGTGCCCGTCCCCGCGGGTGAGAAGCGCGTCGTGCTCCGCTCGGGCGGCGCGCACTGAGCGCATCCGGCACCATCCACCCCCATCACCCTCCCCACAGCACAGGAGAACTCCGTTGAGAAAGACCCCCCTGCTCGCGACGCTCGCGATCGGCCTCGCCACGGCGCTGGCCCTCGCCGGGTGCTCGGGCGCCTCGTCCTCCTCGTCGGCGTCCGGTACGGACGCGACGATCGCCGTCGGCTCGCAGAACGAGCCGGTGCACCTCGACAACACGGCCGGCAGCGGCAGCGGTGTGACCGAGGCGTTCAACGGCAACGTCTACGAGGGGCTGTTCAAGCTCACCGACGACGGCAAGGTCGAGCCCCTCCTCGCCACCAAGTACACGACCAGTGAAGACGGCCTCACCTACACCTTCACCCTCCGTGAGGGCGTGAAGTTCCACGGCGGCTCCGAGTTCACCAGCGCGGACGTCAAGCGCAGCATCGAGCGCGTGACCGCCGACGACTCCCAGTCGGCGCGCAAGTCACAGCTCGCGGTGATCTCGGGCATCGAGACCCCGGACGCGCACACGGTCGTCATCACCCTGAAGAGCCGGTCGATCTCGCTGCCGTACAACCTCAGCTACGTCTGGATCTACGGTCCGGGCGTCAAGGACTACAAGACGGCGGAGGACGGCACCGGACCGTACACGCTCGGCACGTGGAAGCGCGGCAGCTCGCTCAGCATCGAGCGCTGGAGCGGCTACTGGGGTGCGAAGGCGAAGAACAAGGAGGTCGTCTTCGACTACTTCACCGACGCGTCCGCGCTCTCGAACGCGCTCCTGACCAACCAGGTCGACATCGTCACCAACATCCAGAGCCCGGACTCCCTGGCGCAGATCAAGGACAACAAGGACTTTCGCGTCAACGACGGCAAGTCGACGGTCAAGGAGCTCCTGGCGTTCAACGACCGCGTCGCGCCGTTCGACAAGGCCGAGGTCCGCAAGGCGGTCTACTCCGCGATCGACACCAAGAAGCTGCTGAACTCCATCTGGGGCGACTACGGCACGCTCATCGGCTCGATGGTCCCGCCGAGCGACCCCTGGTACGAGGACCTCACCAAGGTGAACCCGTACGACGTCTCGCTCGCCAAGAAGGAGCTGGCCGAGGCCGGCTACCCGGACGGCTTCACCTTCACGCTCGACACCCCGAGCTACGACCCGCACCCCGCGGTCGCCGAGTTCGTGAAGAGCGAGCTCGCCAAGGTCGGCATCACGGTGAACATCAACACCATCTCCGCCGACGAGTGGTACTCGAAGGTGTTCAAGGAGAAGAACTTCGAGGCGACCCTCCAGGAGCACGTCAACGACCGCGACGTGGTCTGGTACGGCAACCCGGACTTCTACTGGGGCTACAACAACCCGCAGGTCACCCAGTGGGTGAGCGAGGCCGAGCAGTCGTCCACGACCGCGGAGCAGACGGCGAAGCTGAAGCTGGTCAACGAGCAGATCGCGAAGGATGCGGCGAGCGTGTGGCTCTACCTCACGCCGCAGATCGTCGTCGCGTCGAGCGACCTCGCCGGCTACACCGTCAACGGGCTGAACTCGACGTTCTACACGTACGACATCGTCAAGAAGTAGCGCCCCGCGCGAGTTATCCACCGATCGCCCGGGGAGTCCGTGACGGACTCCCCGGGCATCTACGCTGAAAAGACCATGGCTCCTTATCTGTTGCGTCGCACCGCGTTCCTCGTGGTGTCGCTGCTGCTCGCCATGGTCGTGCTGTTCTTCCTGCTGCGCGTGCTGCCGGGCGACCCGGCCAATGCGCTGCTCTCCGTCAACGCCACCCCGCAGCAGATCGCGGCGGCGCAGGAGCAGGTGGGCAGCAACCGGCCGCTGATCGAGCAGTTCTTCTCCTGGTTCGGCAGCCTCCTCACCCTCGATCTGGGCGAGTCGTTCATCACGTCGCTCCCCGTCGGGCCCGAGATCGTCTCCCGCCTCGCCGTGACGGTCCCGCTCACTCTGATCTCCTTCGTGGTCGCGCTCGTGCTGGCGCTCCCGATCGGCTTCGTCGCCGCGTGGAAGGCCGACCGGTGGTACGGGATCGCGCTGTCCGCGTTCTCGCAGCTCGGCATCGCCGTGCCGGTCTTCTGGGTCGGCATCCTGCTGGTCAGCGTCTTCTCGATCAACCTGCGCTGGTTCCCGTCCGGCGGGTTCCCGCGCGACGACTGGGCCGATCCGGCAGCCGCGCTGCAATCGCTCGCCCTGCCGATCATCACCATCGCCATCGTGATGAGCGCCTCCATCGCGCGCTACGTGCGGAGCGCGACGCTCGACGTCATCGGGAGCGACTATCTACGCAATGCCCGCGCGCTCGGCTCGGGCTTCGGCACGGCCATGTGGCGGCACGGCCTGCGCAACGGCGCCGTGCCCGTCATCTCCATCCTCGGCATCGAGCTGGCGACGACTTTCCTCGGCGCCGTGGTCGTCGAGAGCGTCTTCACCCTCCCCGGGCTCGGGAGCATGCTGCTGCGGGCGATCGAGCAGCACGACTTCCAGACCATCCAGGGCATCCTCTTCGTCTCGACCTTCGCCGTGCTGATCATCGGCTTCGCCGCCGACGTCGTGCAGCGTCTCGTCGACCCGCGGCTGCGGCAGAGCATCTCGGGGAACCGATGAGCGCGGTCGTCGATCAGGCCGCGGCGCAGGGCGCCGCTCCGCAGCCGGGCGTGCGTCGCCGCGGCCGCCGTTCCGTGACGCTCGGGATCGGGCTGACGCTCGTCGGCCTGGTCGTGGTCGTCGCGCTCGTGTCGTTCTTCTGGCTCCCGTACGCCCCCA
The DNA here is from genome assembly GCF_013410615.1 of Leifsonia naganoensis. NCBI lineage: Bacteria > Bacillati > Actinomycetota > Actinomycetes > Micrococcales > Microbacteriaceae > Leifsonia > Leifsonia naganoensis. Next base: position 552,277 of record NZ_JACCHJ010000001.1, on the reverse strand, counting down.
GCGACACGGCCGGCAGCCGCCTCGAACCACCGGGCCCGGCGCACTGGCTCGGCACCGACAAGCTCGGCCGCGACCTCCTGTCGCAGCTGATGGTGGGCGCGCGGATCGCTCTGGCGGTCGGCCTCGGCGCCGTGCTCATCGGGGCCGTCGTCGGCATCACGATCGGCCTGCTCGCCGCGTTCGCGTCGACCTGGCTCGACGACACGATCTCGGCGATCCTCGACATCCTCATCGCCTTCCCGACCCTCCTCCTGGCGATGCTCATCGTCGCGGCCCAGGGCGCTTCGCTCGGCACGGCGATCCTCGCGATCGGTCTGGCGATGTCGGCCGTCATCGCGCGGTTGACCCGGGTGCTGTCGAAACGCGTGCTCTCCCAGCAGTACGTCACGGCCGCTCGCACGTCGGGGACCACGTGGCCAGGCGTCGTCGCGCGCCACATCCTGCCCAACATCTGGCCGACCCTGCTGGTCAATCTGGCGCTGCAGTTCGGCATCGCCGTGCTCGCCGAGGCAAGCCTGTCGTACCTCGGACTCGGCGCACCGCCGCCGAACGCATCCTGGGGTCGCCTCCTGCAGGAGGCGCAGGGGACCGTGGCGGTCGCCCCGGTCGGAGCCATCGCGCCCGGCATCGTCCTCGTGATCCTCGTGATCGGCGTGAACCTCGTGGCCGACGGACTGCGCGACGTCGCCGACCCGACCAGGAGGCGATCGCGATGATCCTCGACGTGCGCAACCTCTCCGTCTCGGCGCGCGACGGCTCTCCGCTCGTCCGCGACGTCTCGTTCTCGATCGGCGCGGGGGAGCGGGTGAGCCTGATCGGCGAGTCCGGCTCGGGCAAGTCCCTGACCTCCTTCGCCGTCGCGGGACTGCTCCCCGACGGGCTGACCGCGACCGGCAGCGTCGAGCTCGACGGCGTGCAGGTCGTCGGGGCGAGGGAGCGCGACCTGGTCCCGCTGCGCGGCCGGACCGTGTCGTTCGTGTTCCAGGAGCCGTTGACCGCGCTCGACCCGCTCATGCGGCTCGGCCAGCAGGTCGCTGAACCGCTGAAGCGCCATCTCGGGCTGCGCGGGGCCGCGCTGCGCACCGCCGTCCGGGAAGCGCTCGACGAGGTCCGCCTGCCGGATCCGGAGCGGATCGCGCGGGCGTACCCGCACGAGATCTCGGGCGGCCAGCGCCAGCGTGTCGCCATCGCCGCCGCGCTCGCCTGCCGCCCGCAGCTGCTGATCGCCGACGAGCCGACGACCGCCCTGGACGTGACCGTGCAGGCCGAGGTGCTTTCCCTGCTCGACACGCTCATCGCCGACCGGGGGATGTCGCTGCTGTTCGTCAGCCACGACCTCGCCGTGGTGTCGCGCATGACCGACCGCGCGCTCGTGCTCCGCGGCGGACGCGTGGTGGAGGAGGGCGCCCTCCTGCGCCTCCTCGACGCTCCCACGGACCCGTACACCGTCGAACTCGTGCGCAGCGCCCGTGAGCTCGACGCAGCACTGGAGGTGTCGTGACCGCCATCCTGGAGCTCCGTGACGCCGGTTTCCGCTACCGGCGCGCGACCGGCGCCGCCCTCGAGGGCGTCTCGCTGACCGTCGAGGCCGGCCGCAGCGTCGGGCTGGTCGGCGAGTCCGGCGCGGGCAAGACCACCATCCTCTCGCTGCTGCTGGGTCTCTCCGGGCCCACGACCGGCGAGGTGCTGTTCGACGGCGCCCCGCTCGACCGGCGCGACCGATCGCTGATGCGCGAGTTCCGGCGCAGCGTGCAGACGGTCTTCCAGGACCCGTACTCGTCCCTCGACCCGCGCCAGAGCGTCGGGCGGATCGTGGGCGAGCCGCTCGCCTCCCTGCGGCTCGCTTCCGGAGCCGAGGCCCGCGACCGCGTCGCGGCCGCTCTCGAGGCCGTCGCGCTCCCCGCGGATGCCGCCGGCCGCTACCCGCACGAGTTCTCCGGCGGCCAGCGTCAGCGCATCGCGATCGCCCGCGCCATCGTCTCCCGGCCGCGGGTGCTGCTCGCGGACGAGCCCGTGAGCGCGCTCGACGTGACGACGCGCATCCAGATCGTGGAGCTGCTGGGCCGACTGGCGGCGGACGAGGGGATGACCGTCGTGATGGTCTCGCACGACCTCAGCGTCGTCGCGTCCCTGTGCGCCGAGACGGTCGTGCTGCAGGGCGGCCGGATCGTGGAGCAGGGGCCGACCCGGGACGTGCTGCGCTCCCCGGCCGACCCCTACACGCAGCGGCTGCTCGCGTCGGTGCCGCGCCTCCCGGCCTAGCCGGGCGCGGGAGCGGGCACCGGGCCCGGGTCAGTCGAGGCCGAGCTTCTTGCGGAGCGAGGCGACGTGGCCCGTGGCCTTGACGTTGTAGAGCGGCAGTCGCACGGAGCCGTCCGGGTCGACCACGAAGGTCGAGCGGATGACGCCCTGCACCACCTTGCCGTAGAGCTTCTTCTCGCCGTAGGCGCCGTATGCGTTGTGCACCGCGAGGTCCTCGTCGGACAGCAGCGGGAAGTTGAGCCCCTCCTGCTCCTGGAACTTCTTGTTCTGCGCCGGGGCGTCCTTCGAGATGCCGATCACCCGATAGCCGCTGGACTTCAGCGAGTTGAGGTTGTCGCGGAAGTCGCAGGCCTCCTTGGTGCAGCCCGGCGTCATCGCGGCCGGGTAGAAGTACACGATCACGTTCTCCCCGGCGTAGTCGCCGAGCGACACGGGCGAGCCGTCCTGGTCGGTGAGGGTGAACGCGGGGGCAGTATCGCCGGCTTCGAGTCGCACGTCAGTCATGCCTCCATTCTGACGTACGCGCCGCGGGCGCTGTGAGGAGGATCAGCGGGCGAAGGTCGTGAGCAGGCGCTGCAGCGAGTCGAGCCGCGCCTTTCCGGCCTCGCCCAGGGCGCCGGACTCGACGGCCTCCATGATGGCGCAGTCCGGAGCGTCGGGCAGGTGCGTGCATCCGCGCGGGCAGTCCTCCGCGAGCAGCGCGAGATCGGTGAACGACTTCAGGATGCTGTCGGTGTTCACGTGTCCGAGGCCGAACGAGCGCACCCCGGGGGTGTCGATCACCCAGCCGTGCCCCTCGCCGTTCTCGACACGGAGGGACACCGTCGACGACGACGTGTGCCGCCCGCGTCCCGTCACGACGTTGACGTGCCCGGTGGCCCGGCGGGCTCCGGGGACGATCTCGTTGACGAGCGTGGACTTGCCGACGCCCGAGTGCCCGACGACGACGGTGTCGTGACCGACGAGGGCGGCCTTGATCTCATCCACCGGGATGCGGTCCTCACGGCTGGTGAAGACCGGCAGGTCGAGCCCGGCGAAGTTCTCGAGGAAGGGCCCGGGGTCGGCCAGGTCGATCTTCGTGACGCAGAGCATCGGCGCGATCCCGGCATCGTAGGCGGCGACCAGGTAGCGGTCGACCAGTCGGGTGCGGGGCTCCGGGTTCGCGGCGGCGACGACGATCAGCATCTGGTCCGCGTTCGCGACGACGATGCGCTCGACCTCGTCGGTGTCGTCCGCGCTGCGGCGCAGCAGGGTGGTGCGCTCCTCGATGCGGACGATCCGCGCCAGCGTCCCCTCCTCGCCGGTGGTGTCGCCGACGACGGCGACGCGATCGCCGGTCACGATCGGCTGCCGGCGCAGCTCGCTCGCGCGTGCGGCGGTCAGCTGGTGCTCGTCGCCGGAGTCCTCGTCGAGCAGGACCGTGTAACGGCCGCGGTCGACGCCGAGCACCCGCGCGATGCGGGCGTCGGCATGCTCCGGGCGGGTCTTGGTGCGCGGCCGGTTGCCCTTCGGGTTCGGCCGCGACCGGATGTTCGACTCGTCGTAGACGTCGTACTCGTCGTCCTCGTCGTCATCCGCCCACCAGGCGCCCGTGTTCTCGGTCACTGCGGCGTCGTGCCTTCCGCGAGCATCCTGGTCCACAGCTGGGTGAACTGCGGCAGCGTCTTCGCCGTCGTCGCGACGTTCTCGATCTCGACGCCCGGGACGACGAGGCCGACGATCGCGCCGGCGGTTGCCATCCGGTGGTCCTCGTAGCTGCGCCACACCCCGCCGTGCAGCGGACGCGGCTCGATGCGGAGGCCGTCCTCGAGCTCGGTGACCGCGCCACCGAGGCCGTTGATCTCGGCGGCCAGCGCGGCGAGCCGGTCCGTCTCGTGGTGACGGATGTGGCCGATGCCGGTGATCTCGCTCGGACCGTCGGCCAGCGCCGCGATCGCGACGAGTGCCGGCGCGAGCTCGCCGCCGGTGGTGAGGTCGAGGTCGACGGCGCGGACCCGTTCGGGCCCGGTGACCGTCAGACGGTCGCCCTCCCGGGTCACGGTCGCACCGAACAGAGGGAGCAGGTCAGCCAGATCGGCGCCCACCTGCGTGGTCTCGTCGGGCCAGCCGGTGATCGTGACCGAGCCGCCGGTCACGACCGCCGCCGCCAGGAACGGCGCGGCGTTCGACAAGTCGGGCTCGATGTCGACGTCGAGCGCCGCGATGGCGCCCGGACGCACGATCCAGCGGCCGACCTCGGGGGACTCCACCTCGACGCCGCGCGCGGCCAGCGCGGCGATCGTCATCTCGATGTGCGGGAGGCTCGGGAGGCGCTCGCCGGAGTGGGTCAGATCGAGCCCCTCGTCGAAGCGGCTGGCCGAGAGGAGCAGGGCGCTGACGAACTGGCTGGAGCTGGAGGCGTCCACGCTGATCGCGCCGCCGGTGACCGATCCGGTTCCGTGCACGGTGAAGGGGAGGGAGCCGCGACCGTCGTCGTTCACGTCGACTCCGAGGGCGCGCAGGGCCGCGACGATGGCGCCCATCGGGCGTCCGCGGGCCGAGTCGTCCGCGTCGAACGACGTCGGGCCGAGGGCGAGCCCAGCGACCGGCGGCACGAACCGCATGACGGTGCCGGCCTGGCCGCATTCGATGGTCGTGCTGCCCAGCAGCTCCTCGGCGGGGGTCACGAGGAGGTCGGCGCCGAACTCGCTGTCGCCGCCCCTCTCCTCGATGCGCACCCCGAGGGACCGCAGCGCTTCGATCATGTTGGCGCTATCGCGCGAGTGCAGCGGTGCACGGAGCAGCGACGGTCCATCGGCGAGGGCGGCGAGGACGAGCTCGCGGGCGGTCAGCGACTTCGATCCCGGCAGGGACACGGACGCCGAGACCGGGCCGGAGGCGACGGGAGCGGGCCAGAGCGTGTTCGGCTCCTCCGTGCGGGCGTCGCCGTACGGATCGAAGTCAGGAGCGGAATATTTCGAGATCAGCATTGTTGTCAAGGGTATCCGTGTTCCCGTCTGAAGGAAGGACATCCCGTGGCATCCAGGACCGCCGTTCTCGACGCTCCACGCGTGGCGACGACCCGTCGCGCAGCCCTCGGGACCCGCTCCGGCGGCGCGATGCGCATCCGTCGGGACGCTTCGGCGGCGGCACAACTAGACTTGCCCCTGATGAGCACCGAAACCGAGGACAGCGGTCGCCTCTTCGAGGAGCAGGCCCTGCCGTTCATGGACCAGCTGTACGCAGCGGCCCTCCGCATGACCAGGAACCCGGCAGACGCACAGGACCTGGTCCAGGAGACGTACGTCAAGGCGTACGCCGCGTTCGCGCAGTTCCAGCAGGGCACGAACCTCAAGGCGTGGCTGTACCGCATCCTCACCAACACGTTCATCAACACGTACCGCAAGAAGCAGCGCGAGCCGTATCAGGGGACGATCGACGAACTCGAGGACTGGCAGCTCGGAGGGGCGGAGTCCATCTCCGCGTCGTCCAGCCGATCCGCCGAGGCCGAGGCGATCGACCACCTGCCCGACAGTGCCGTCAAGGACGCGCTGCAGGCCATCCCGGAGGACTTCCGGCTGGCCGTCTACCTCGCCGATGTGGAGGGATTCTCCTACCAGGAGATCGCCGACATCATGAAGACCCCTATCGGCACGGTGATGAGCCGGCTGCACCGCGGTCGCAAGATGCTGCGGGAACTCCTCACCGACTACGCGCACGAGCGCGGGCTCTCTGCTGTCCAGCCCGCCGCCGTGCAGACCACCAGGAGCACGAAATGACGGACTGCGGCTGTGACAAGGCCAAGAAGGACCTCGAAGAATACCTGCGCAACGAGCTCTGCCGCGAGGATGCGGCGGACATTCGTGAGCACCTCGCGAACTGCGACGGGTGCACGAACGAGGCGCACCTCAACGTGGTGCTGACCGAGGTGGTGCAGCGGGCGTGCAAGGAGACGGCTCCCGAGACGCTGCGCACCGAGGTGCTGCTGCGCATCCGGTCGTTCCAGGCGACCGCCCACTGACCGCTTCGTCGGTCAGTCGGTCCACTGCGGGGCGGGCTCGCCCGCTGCGGCGAATCGCGCCTCCCACATCCCGTCCAGCTCGGCCGTCGTCGACGCGTCCAGCGTGATCCGGCCGACGGCGACGTTCTCGGCCAAGTGCTCGACGCTCGATGTCCCGGGGATCACGAGCGCGTTCGGCGCGTGACCGAGGAGCCACGCCAGTCCGACCTGTGCCGGCGTCGCCCCGATCCGCTCGGCCGCGGCGATGACCTCGGGCTGCTCCGTCGCCTTCGGGATGCCGGGGAAGCCGGAGCCGAGCGGGAAGAACGGCGCCCAGGCGATGCCCTCGGCGACGCAGAGTTCGAGCAGGGGCTCGAAGCGGCGCGCGACGACGCCGTACGCGTTCTGCACGCACACGATGCCCGCCGGCAGCGCGCGGCGCAGCGTGTCGATGTCGACGGCGCTCAGACCGATGGCGCCGATGACGCCGGAATCCCGCAGTGCGACGAGCTCCGCAATCTGATCGTCGAGGTCGACGAGCTGGTCGCCCTCCGCCTCGATGCCGGGGCCGACGTCGAGACGGCGGAGGTTGACCACGTCGAGGCGGTCGCGCCCGAGTGAGCGGAGGTTGTCCTCCACCGCGTGCCGCAGCTCCTCCGGCTTCTGGCCCGGCCGCAGCGGGATGGGGCCGCCGGGGTTCTTGAGGGCGCCCACCTTGGTGACGACGAGCACGTCGTCCTCGGGCCGGATGGCGCGCCGGATGAGGTCGTTGGCCACGCTGTCGCCGTAGAAGTCGGCCGTGTCGATGTGATCGATACCGAGCTCGACGGCTCGGCGGAGCAGGCGCTCGCCGGACGCCGCATCGGTGGCGAACCGCTCCAGCGCCATCGCGCCATAACCGATACGCGCGACCGAGTGCCCGGCGAAATCGTAGGTGCCGCCGGGGCGGAGGGAGGTGTCGCTCATGGAGTGGCTCTTCTCTATACTCGTCAGAGAGCGGAGGGACCTCCGCTTACTCATCCACTATACGGAGGAGCCTCCGTTTTGTCATCCCCAGAGACCGCGACGGCCCGTTCGCGCGCACCACGCGCCGATGCCGCGCGCAACCGCGCGCTTCTCGTCGACGCCGCACGTGCCGCGTTCGCGGCGGGTGGCGAGCAGGTGTCCCTCGAGGCCATCGCCCGGGATGCCGGCGTCGGGATCGGCACGCTCTACCGAAACTTCCCGACCCGTGAGGACCTCGTCGCGGCTGTCTACGCCAGTGAGCTCGACGCAGTCATCGCGGTGGCGGACGACCTGCATGACGCACGGCCGGCCGACGTGGCCCTCCGGACGTGGCTGGACCGCTACGCCGCCTTCGTGATGACGAAGCGCGGGATGGCGGAGTCACTGCGTGCCGGGGCGCTCGCCGACGCGGCGAACACGGCGCACACCCGCGAGCGCGTGAACGGCGCCATCGGAGCCTTCCTCCAGGCCGGGGCGGAGACCGGCGTCCTGCGCGGCGACCTCGCGACCGACGACGTCACGACCGCCCTCGTCGGGCTCTTCCTGGCGACACGCGACGTCGCCGACGAGGCGCAGATCGCGCGTCTGCTCGACCTGCTCGTCGACGGCCTCCGCACGCGTCCCTGACGATCGAGTGAGGGCGCGGCTCGCCTCAGCTGCCGGTCCCCACCTGGTGCAGGAAGAAGAGACTGCCGAGGGGATCCGTCGCCTGCGCGAACCTCCCGAACTCGCTGTCCCACGGGTCGCGCACGATCGTTCCGCCGAGCTCGACGACGCGCTGCGATGCGGCCTCGGCGTCCGCGACCCCGAAGTACACCACCCAGTGCGACGGGACGCCGGGAGGGAGCATGCCGTCGGCGTCGTAGATGCCGCCGCTCGGCGCGTCCGGGTCGCCGAACGTGGCGTACCGGAAGTCCGCGGTGTCGCCGAGGACCTGCGTCTGCCAGCCGAACACCTTCGTGTAGAAGTCAATCTGCGCCGGGTAGGCACGCGCGTAGAGCTCGTGCCACGCGATCCCGCCGACCTCGGCGACCAGTTCGAAGCCGCGGTGCTCCCGCGGCTCCCACAGCCCGACGACGGCACCCCCGGGGTCGGCGACGATGGCGAGGCGCCCCTGATCGCCGACGTCCATCGCCGGCGCGAGTGACTGCGCGCCGTTGTCGCCGGCGGCCTTCTCCGCCTCGTCCGCGTCCTCCACGAGCAGATGGGTGAGCCACGCGTCCGCCTGCGCTCCCGGCATCGCGGGGCCGAGCCCTGCCACCGTGCGGCCGTCCTTGCGGAACGTGGTGTAACCGCCGTACTCGGCACCCGCCTCGTCGGCGGTCCAGCCGAACAGGGCCGTATAGAAGTCGCGGGCGCGCGGGGCATCGGACGAGGCGAGATCGACCCAGCAGGGCTCGCCGAGGCGGTGGTTCGTCAGGACGGTCATGCCCTCAACGTACGCCGGGTCCGGCGGCTCGCGGAAGGGCCGAGAGAGAGCGAGAAGGGCTGCCGGACCAAGGTCCGGCAGCCCTTCGGCGCAGCGCGTGCGGCGCGGCTAGAGCGTGAGCGCCCGCTGGATCAGGACCGACTGCTCCTGTGCGTGACGCTTCGCCGAACCGGCGGCCGGGGAGGCCGACGGCGGGCGGGAGACGACGCCGAGCGGGCGCGGGCCCAGCTTGGAGGTCTCCAGGATCATGTACGGCCAGGCGCCCTGGTTCTCCGGCTCGTCCTGCACCCACACCAGCTCGGCGTTGGGGTACGAGTCGACGACGGCCTTGAGCTCGGCGCCGGGGAGCGGGTAGTACTGCTCCACGCGGACCAGCGCGATCTCGGGGTTCGGGTTCTTGTCCAGCTCGTTGAGCAGGTCGTAGTAGAGCTTGCCGGCCAGGAGCAGGACGCGCTTGACGGCGGTCTTGTCCGTGATGCGCGCATCGTCGATGACCGGCTCGAACTTGCCCGACGTGAAGTCGGCCACGTCGCTGGTCGCGCCGCGCAGTCGCAGCATCGCCTTCGGCGTGAAGACGACGAGCGGGCGGCGCGGGCGGGCGTACGCCTGACGGCGCAGCAGGTGGAAGTACGACGCCGGCGTCGACGGACGCGCCACGGTCATGTTGTTCTCGGCGCACATCTGCAGGTAGCGCTCGATGCGGGCGCTCGAGTGGTCCGGTCCCTGGCCCTCGTAGCCGTGGGGGAGGAGCAGGACGAGCGACGAGCGCTGGCCCCACTTCTGCTCGGCCGAGGAGATGAACTCGTCGATGACGATCTGGGCGCCGTTGGCGAAGTCGCCGAACTGGGCCTCCCAGAGCACGAGGGCGTCGGGGCGCTCGACCGAGTAGCCATACTCGAAGCCCATCGCGGCGTACTCGCTCAGGAGCGAATCGTAGATCCAGAGACGTGCCTGGTTGTCGCTGAGGTTCGCGAGCGGCAACCACTCCTGACCGTTCACCCGGTCGTGGAGCACGGCGTGACGCTGCACGAACGTGCCACGGCGGGCGTCTTGACCGGCGAGACGCACCGGGGTGCCCTCGATGAGGACCGAGCCGAGGGCGAGCAGCTCGCCGAAGCCCCAGTCCACGCCGCCGTTGCGGCTCATGTCGCTGCGCTTGTTGAGCAGCTGCTGCAGCTTGGGGTGCACGCTGAAGCCCGCGGGCGGGTTGTTGAACGCATCGCCGATGAGCTGGATGACCTGCTCCGAGACGGCTGTGGTCTCCGGCTCTCCCACGTTGTCGTCGGCCTGCTGCGCGGCGGGCTGCTCGAGCCCGGCCGCGACGCCGTCGGCGGTCACGATCGGGGTCGAGTTGGTCTGGGCCGCGTGCGTCTCCATGAACGCGCGCTCCAGGCGCTCCTGGAAGTCGCGGTGCGCCTGCTCGTACTCCTCCTCGGTGATGTCGCCGCGGCCGACGAGAGCCTCGGTGTACAGGCGGCGCACGGAGCGCTTCGCCTCGATGAGGTTGTACATGAGCGGCTGCGTCATCGACGGGTCGTCGCCCTCGTTGTGACCGCGGCGGCGGTAGCAGATGAGGTCGATGACGACGTCGCGCTTGAACTCCTGGCGGTACTCGAACGCCACCTGTGCGACGCGCACGACGGCCTCCGGGTCGTCGCCGTTCACGTGGAAGATCGGCGCCTGGATGGTCTTCGCGACGTCGGTCGAGTAGACCGACGTGCGGCCCTCGCCGGGAGGCGTCGTGAAGCCGACCTGGTTGTTGATGTTGACGTGGATCGTGCCGCCGGTGCGGTACGCCCGCAGCTGCGACATCTGCATCTGCTCGACGACGATGCCCTGGCCGGCCATCGCGGCGTCGCCGTGGATGAGGATCGGGAGGGTGAGGAACGTGCCGGCGGGGCGGCGGTCCTGCTTGGCGCGGACGATGCCCTCGAGCACGCCGTCGACGGCCTCCAGGTGGGACGGGTTGGCCGCGAGGTAGACGGGGATCTCCTCGCCTCCGGCGCCCTTGAAGGTGCCCTCGGTGCCGAGGTGGTACTTGACGTCGCCCGAGCCCTGGACCGTGCGCGGGTCCTGCGTGCCCTCGAACTCGCGGAAGATCTGGCCGTAGGTCTTGCCCGCGATGTTGGTGAGGACGTTGAGGCGGCCGCGGTGGGCCATGCCGATCGCGGCCTCGTCGAGCTCGGCCTCGGCCGCGCCCTGGAGGATGGTGTCGAGCAGGGCGATGGTGGACTCGCCGCCCTCGAGGCTGAACCGCTTCTGGCCGACGTACTTGGTCTGCAGGAAGGTCTCGAACGCTTCCGCCTCGTTGAGCTTGCCGAGGATGCGCAGCTGCTCGTCGTGGGTCGGCTTCTCGTAGGCGCGCTCCAGCTTGTCCTGGAACCACTTGCGCTGGGCCGGGTCCTGGATGTGCATGTACTCGATGCCGACCGTGCGGCAGTACGAGTCGCGCAGCACACCGAGGATGTCGCGCAGCTTCATGGTGCGCTTGTCGCCGAACTGGCCGGTCACGAACTCGCGGTCGAGGTCCCAGAAGGTGAGGCCGTGGGTCTCGATCTCGAGGTCGGGGTGCGAGCGCTGCTTGTACTCGAGCGGGTCGATGTCGGCCATCAGGTGGCCGCGCACGCGGAACGAGTTGATGAGCTCCTGGACGCGGGCCGTCTTGTCGACGGCACTGGCCAGGTCGACGCTGATGTCCGGGTTCCAGCGGATGGGGGCGTACGGGATGCGCAGCTCGGCGAAGATGTCCTCGTAGAAGGTGCGCTTGCCGATCAGGAGCTCGTGCACGATCTTGAGGAACTCGCCGGAGCCGGCGCCCTGGATGACGCGGTGGTCGTAGGTGCTGGTGAGCGTGATCGTCTTGCCGATCGCGAGGCCGGCGAGGGTCTTCTCGCTCGAGCCCTGGAACTCCGCCGGGTACTCGAGGGCGCCGGCGCCGATGATCGCGCCCTGCCCCTTCATCAGGCGGGGGACCGAGTGCACGGTGCCGATGCCGCCCGGGTTGGTGAGCGAGATCGTGGTGCCCGCGAAGTCGCCGGCGGTCAGCTTGTTGGCGCGAGCCTTCTGCACGAGCTCCTCGTAGGCGGCGAGGTAGTCGCCGAAGCGCATCGTGTCGGCGCGCTTGATGCTCGGGACGAGGAGGGCACGGGTGCCGTCCGGCTTCGGGATGTCGATCGCGATGCCGAGGTTGATGTGGGCGGGGGCGACGACCGACGGCTTGCCGTCGACCTCGTCGTAGAAGACGTTCTGGCTCGGGAACTCCTTGAGCGCCTTGATCAGCGCCCAGCCGATGAGGTGGGTGAAGGAGACCTTGCCGCCGCGGGCGCGCTTGAGGTGGTTGTTGATGACGATGCGGTTGTCGATCATCAGCTTCGCCGGGATGGTGCGCACGCTGGTCGCGGTGGGGACCGTGAGCGAGGCGTCCATGTTGGTCGCGAGCGACTTGGCCATGCCGCGCAGCGGGGTGACCTTGTCCTCCGCCTCCTCGCCGTCGCCGACGACGGAGTTGGGGGAGGTGACGGGCGCGTCGGCCGGGACCGGCGCGGGCTTCGGCGCCACCGAGGTGGTGCGCGCGACGGGCTGACTGCCGATCACGGGGATCGGGGTGGTGACGGGGTGGGCGTCCGACGGGGTGCTCGGCGGCTCCGTGGGGGCGGGGACCGTCGGCTCGGCCGGCGACGGGGCCGTCGGCTCGCTGGGCGTCGGGACGACCGGCTCGGCCGGGGTGGGTGCGGGGGTCTCGTCGGGCGAGGGGAGGGAGGCGTCCGCGTCGCCGTCCTTGACCGTGGGGCGGTAGCTCTCGAGGGTCGGCCACCAGGACTTGTCGACCGAGTTCCTGTCCTTGACGAACTGCTCGTACAGCTCGTCCACGAGCCATTCGTTGGCCCCGAACTCGCCCGACGATCCGTCGTCGGTTCCCACTCCGGTCAATTGGCTCGACACAGCCGCTCGCCCACTCTCTCCATTGATTTCGTCCGATCGGGCGGCTTGTGGCCGCCCGCTTCCATCCGAACATCAAGCCTAATCCCATCGGCGCATCCGTGCAGGCGCCCAGTCGGGGGCGATACCGTTATTCCCATGCAGTTCTATGGAACGACGCCGCGCCACGATCTCACCTACTCGGACGTCTTCCTCGTCCCGTCCCGCTCGGACGTGACGAGTCGACTGGACGTCTCCCTCGCTCCGGGGGACGGCACGGGGGCGACGATCCCCATCGTGTCCGCGAACATGAACTCGGTGACGGGCAAGCGCCTCGCCGCGACCCTCGCCCGGCGCGGCGGCCTGGGCGTCCTCCCGCAGGACATGCACCTCCAGGACCTCGACGAGGCGATCCGCTGGGTCAAGGCTCAGCCCGTCGCCTTCGACACCCCGTACCCCGCCACCCCGGAGGAGACCGTCGCCGACGTGCTCCGCCGCATCCCGGCCGTCGAAGGCCACGGAATCGTCGTGCACGACCAGTCGGGCGCGTTCCTCGGCTGCCTCGCCGCGGTGCAGCTCGGCTCCGCCCTGCCCGACGCCCGCATCGGCGACCTCCTCCACGGCACACTGACCTCCCTCGATGCCGAGGACCTCACCGACGGCCGCGCCGCGTTCGAGGTGATGGATGCGGCCGGGCTCGAGTTCGCGCCGGTGCTCGACCACGGTCGACTCGTCGGCACGCTGAGCAAGAAGAGCGCGCTGCGCTCCACGATCTACACCCCGGCGGTCGACGCCTCCGGCCGCCTCCGCGTCGCCGCGGCGGTCGGCATCAACGGCGATGTCGCGGGCAAGGCCACGGCGCTCGCCGCGGCAGGCGTCGACGTGCTCGTGATCGACACGGCCCACGGCGACCAGGACGGCATGCGCCGCGCCATCCGCACCGTGAAGGAGTTGGGTCTCGGTCTGCCGATCGTCGCCGGCAACGTCGTCACCGAGCAGGCCGTGCGCGACCTCGTCGCCGCCGGCGCGGACATCCTGAAGGTCGGCGTCGGTCCCGGCGCGATGTGCACCACCCGCATGATGACCGCGGTCGGCCGTCCGCAGTTCTCGGCGGTGCTCGAGACCAGCGAGACGGCCCGCGAGCTCGGCGCCCACGTGTGGGCCGACGGCGGGGTGCGCTACCCGCGCGACGTCGCCCTCGCTCTCGCGGCCGGCGGCGCCTCCGTGATGATCGGCTCCTGGTTCGCCGGAACGATCGAGGCGCCGGGCACGCTCGACCGTGACGAGCGCGGCGCCCTCTACAAGGAGAGCTGGGGCATGGCGAGCACGAAGGCGGTCAACGGCCGGTTCGAGCGCCTCGACGCCTACGACCTCGCGCGCAAGACGCTCTTCGCCGAGGGCATCTCCAGTTCGCGCATCTACCTCGACCCGCTGCGCCCGTCGGTCGAGGACCTGCTCGACATGATCACCACGGGCGTCCGCAGCTCCTTCACGTACGCCGGGGCGCGCAGCGTCGCCGAGTTCCATGAGCGCGCGCTCGTCGGCATCCAGTCGGCCGCGGGCTACGAGGAGGGCAAGGCGCTGCCGGTCAGCTGGTAGCGCGGAGGCCCTTCGGGGCTGAGAAGGATCTGTGAGCGCCGGCCCGGCGGAAATGCGAGACTCTCGCGAACGGGTTGTCCCCGACGACCCCACCCCCGTCGGAGCGCACGCTCCACGTCGAAATGAGGCCCGTCGTGACCCCATCCCCGTCCGCCCCGAATCGCAAGCAGCGTCAGGCCGAGGCCCGAGCGGCGAAGCTCGAGCAGTTCAAGAAGGAGCAGGCGCGCCGCACGCGCAACCGCTGGATCGGGATCGGGTCGGCCATCGCCGGCGTGGTCGCGGTGGTGGCGCTGGTGGCGACGATCATCGTGACCGCTCCGAAGGCCGCGACGTACGAGGCCGGCGGGAAGAACGTCGCCATCGAGGGCGTGAAGACGTTCGACAACACGGCCGGGCATGTGACGGGCGCCGTGGACTACAAGCAGACGCCACCCGCCGGCGGCGAGCACAACCCCATGTGGCTCAATTGCGGCGTGTATGACCAGCCGGTGCCGAACGAGAACGCCGTCCACTCTCTGGAGCACGGGGCGATCTGGGTCACGTACTCGCCGGATCTCCCCGCGAGCCAGCTCGACATGCTGAAGACGAAGATCCCGCGAACGTACGCGGTCCTGTCGCCGTACGACGACCTCCCGGCCCCGATCGTGCTGAGCGGCTGGAACGTGCAGCTGCAGGTGCAGAGGGCCGACGACCCCCGCATCGCGAAGTTCTTCGAGGCGTACTGGCAGAGCTCGTCGGTGCCCGAGCCGGGTGCCTCGTGCACGGGCGCGTTCGACGCCCCCGGCAAGGTCTCCTAGCCGATGGGTCGCGCGCCGGGACGGGCGTGGCCGCTCGTGCTCGCGGGCCTGGTGATCGTCGCGGTCACCGGGGTGCTCGCCTTCTCGGCGGGCCGGCTGAGCGTGGGCGCACCGCAGACGCCGGGGACGACGAGCGCCGAGGCCGGCTTCGCCCGCGACATGCAGGAGCACCATCAGCAGGGCGTCGAGCTCGCGATGATCGTGCGCGACCGCACCGACGACGCGGAGACGCGCCTCCTCGCCTACGACATCGCCACGACGCAGAGCCAGCAGGCCGGTCAGCTGTACGGCTGGCTGACCGGCTGGGGGCTGCCGCAGGCGGCCGCCGAGCCCTCCATGACGTGGATGACGCGCCCGGCCACCGTCGGCGGCACAGCAGGTGCCCACGACCACGGCGGCGGTGCCCATGCGCCGGGGGAGCCGATGCCGGGGCTGGCGACGCCCGCGCAGATCGCGCAGCTGCGCGCCGCCTCGGGCGTGGAGGCCGAACGTGTGTTCCTCACGCTGATGATCGCCCACCACCGCGGCGCGGTCGAGATGGCCGATGCGGTCCTCGCGCGCAGCGAGGACCGCACCGTGCGCACGTTCGCCTCCGGGGTGGTCTCGAGTCAGAACGCCGAGATCGCGCTGATGGAGACGATGCTCGCAGCCAGGGCCTAGGAGCCGTCGCCCTGGGTCGTGCCGCCGGTGGCGCCGCCGCCCTGCTGGGTCGAGCCGCCGCCGGTGCCGCCGCCGAATTGGCGCGGATCGAAGTTCTGGTTCGTGCCGAAGCCTCCCCGCTGCGGGCCGTCGGTCGCGTGCCCGGTGAAGAAGCCGGCGAAGAACACGATCGCGAGCACGGCGACGGCGCCGACGATGATCGCGGTGTTCTGCGCCCAGACCGGCCAGCGGTGCAGGATGCTGCCGTTCGCGGCGGGCTTCGCGGCGACAGGCTGCTGCCACGTCTGGTGCGGCGCCGGCTGCGGGGGCGCGTAGTGCGGAGCGGGCTGCTGCGGCGGGACGGACGGCTGCGGAGGGACGGACTGCTGCGGCCATCCCGGGTTCGGGACGGCGGCGTTCGGGTCGGCGGTGCTCATGACGGTTCCTCTCGGGTGGGTGCTGAGGTCACTGTCGGAGGCGGCCCTGCGCGGCGACTATGGCGGTTCGATGGAGACGCTGGGAATCCACCCCGGATCCACTGCGATGCCTCGCAGACCGCGCCGCTATACTGGCCGGGAAATGGACGACCCTCCTTCTTGTAGCCCATTCCAGCTCCCGAGTCCGCCGTGCCGGCGCGAGCGGGGTGACCACCGTGCTCTCTGAGTGGCTCCTCCTCGGCGTCGGATTGCTGTTGACGATCGGCACCGGCCTCTTCGTCGCGAGCGAGTTCGCGCTCGTGAACCTCGACCGCGGCGACCTCGAGGCCCGGCGCGCCCGTGGCGAGTCCCGCCTGTCGATGACCATCGCGGCGCTGAAGATCACCTCGACCCATCTCTCCAGCGCGCAGCTCGGCATCACGCTCACCACGCTGCTCACCGGTTACACGATGGAGCCCGCGATCAGCTCGCTCCTGCGCGGTCCGCTGCTCGCGATCGGCCTGCCGGATGCGGCGGTGACGCCGATCGCGACGATCGTGGCCATCCTGGTCGCGACCCTCCTGTCGATGATCCTCGGCGAACTGGTCCCGAAGAACTTCGCGCTCGCCCTGCCGATCGCGACGGCGAAGCTCGTCATCCCGTTCCAGACCGTGTTCACCACGGTGTTCCGGCCGTTCATCGCGCTGCTGAACGGCACCGCCAACGGGTTCCTGCGCCTGCTCGGCATCGAGCCGAAGGAGGAGCTCTCGGGCGCCCGCACCGCCGAGGAGCTCTCGTCGCTCGTCCGGCGCTCCGCGAGTGCGGGAGTGCTGGAGGCCGATACGGCCACGCTGCTGAGCCGCACTCTCGCCTTCTCCACCCGCAACGCCTCCGATGTGATGACCCCGCGCCCCCGCATCGAGACCGTCCGCCGCACCGATCCGGCGCAGGCCGTGATCGGGCTGGCCCGGAGCTCCGGCTTCTCCCGCTTCCCCGTCGTCGACGAGGACGTGGACGACGTCGTCGGGTTCGTGCACGTCAAGCAAGCGGTCGCCGTGCCGCGCGAGCGCCGCGCCAAGGTGCCCGTCTCGGCCCTGCAGACCGACGCGCTGCGCGTGCCCGAGACGATGAACCTGGAGACGCTGCTCGGCGAGCTGCGCGGCCGCGGCTACCAGATGGCCGTCGTCGTCGACGAGTACGGCGGGACCTCCGGCATCGCGACCCTCGAGGACCTCGTCGAGGAGATCGTCGGCGAGGTCGCCGACGAGCACGACCGCACCCGCGCCGGAGTCGTGCGCGGCCGCGACTCCATCACCTTCCCCGGCATCCTGCGCCCCGACGAGCTCGAGGAGCGCGCCGGGGTCACCGTGCCCGAGGAGGGACCGTACGAGACCGTCGCCGGCTTCGTCATGAACGAGCTCGGCCGCCTGCCGAAGGTGGGCGACGAGGTCCCGATCGAGGGCGGCACGCTGCGCGTCGAGCGCCTGGAGGGGCGGCGCGTCGACCGCATCCGGTACACGCCCGACCCGGTGACGGACCCGACCGCGGAGGGGGTGCGCCATGAGTGACTGGATCGGGATCGTCTGGCTGGTCGTCCTGCTGCTGGTTAACGCCTTCTTCGTCGGCGCCGAGTTCGCCGTCATCTCCGCGCGTCGCTCGCAGATCGAGCCCCTCGCCGAGCGCGGTAAGCGCAGCGCCAAGACCGCGCTCTACGCGATGGAGCACGCCACGCTGATGCTGGCGACCACGCAGCTCGGCATCACCGTCTGCTCGCTGCTCATCCTTAACGTCTCCGAGCCGGCCATCCACCACCTGCTGGAGGTCCCCCTCCACGCGACGGGATGGTCGGAGGAGGTCATCGGCACAGTCGCGTTCATCGTGACTCTGGTGCTCGTGTCGTTCCTGCACGTGGTCTTCGGCGAGATGGTGCCGAAGAACATCTCCTTCTCGATGCCCGACCGGGCCGCCCTGCTGCTCGCGCCGCCCCTGGTGGCGATCGGCCGGGCCGTCCGCCCGATCATCGTCGCGCTCAACGCGACGGCGAACAGCGTCCTGCGCCTGTTCCGGGTGGAGCCGAAGGACGAGGCGGCCAGCACGTTCACGCTCGACGAGGTCGCGACCATCGTGAACCAGTCGACGCGCGAGGGCGTGCTGATGGACCGCACCGGCGCGCTCACCGCGGCGTTCGAGTTCACGGAGAAGAAGGTGCGCGACGTCATGGTGCTCCCGGGCACCCTCGTCTCGCTGCCGCCGGCGCCCACCCCCGCCGATGTCGAGCGCGCGGTCGCGAAGCACGGCTTCTCCCGCTACGTCGTGCCCGACTCGGAGGGCGAGCCCACCGGCTACCTGCACCTCAAGGACGTGCTCGACCTCGAGGAGACCGGCTTCGAGCTCCCCGTCCCCGCCAAGCGCGTGCGCCGGCTGGTGACGGTGTTCGTCGACAGCGACCTGGAGGACGCCCTCGCGACGATGCGTCGCTCGGGCAGCCACCTGGCGCGCGTCGTGGACGCCGAAGGCGAGACTGCCGGCGTGCTGTTCCTCGAGGACATCATCGAGGAGCTCGTCGGCGAAGTGCAGGACGCGACCCGGCGCTCCTGAGCGCCGGGCCGCGTCGCGGTGTCAGCGGTTCGGGAGCCTCAGCGCCACTGCGCGCGCAGGTACTGCGGCGGCCAGTAGTCGATGGTCGCGCCGAGCTCGTGAGCGGCCCGGAGCGGGAAGTGCGGGTCGCGCAGGATCTCGCGCGCCAGCATCACCGCGTCGGCGGCGCCGCTCTCGACGATGTCCGCCGCCTGCTGCGGGGTCGTGATGAGGCCGACCGCGCTGACCGGGACCTCGGCCGACGACCGCACGTGCTCGGCGAACGGGACCTGGTAGCCGGGCCCGATCGGGATGCGGATGCCGGCCGCGATGCCGCCGCTCGAGACGTCGAAGAAGTCGGCCCCGGCCTCCTGCGCCCAGCCGGCGACGGTCGCGGTCTGCTGCTCGTCCCAGCCTCCCGGAGCCCAGTCGCTGCCGGAGAAGCGGACGAAGAGGGGCACGTCCTCGCCGACCTCCTCGCGCACCGCGGTCACGATGCGCAGCAGCAGGCGGGCGCGGTTCTCGAGGGACCCGCCGTACTCGTCCCCGCGGTGGTTGGCGAGCGGGGAGAGGAACTGGTGCAGCAGGTAGCCGTGGGCGGCGTGCAGCTCCAGGATGCGGAAGCCGACGTCGACCGCGCGGCGCGCGCCCGCGCGGAAGTCCTCGACCACCGTGTCGATCCCGGCCAGGTCGAGAGCGACCGGGACGGCCATGTCGCCGAACGCCTCCGCCGAGGGTGCGACGGTGGTCCAGCCTCCCTCGTCCAGCGGCACCGAGCCGCCGGTGCGGTCCTCGAAGCCCCAGGCCGCCCAGCTCGACGCCTTGCGGCCGGCGTGGGCGAGCTGGATGCCGGGCACGGCGCCCTGGCCGGCGATGAAGTCGGCGATCGGGCGCCAGGCCTCCGCCTGCTCGTCCGTCCAGATGCCGGTGTCCTCCGGCGAGATGCGCCCCTCGGGGCTGACCGAGGTGGCCTCGGTGAAGACGATGCCGCTGCCGCCGGCGGCGATCGAGCCGAGGTGCACGAGGTGCCACGGCTGCGGGACACCCGAGCGGTCGAGCACGGAGTACTGGCACATCGGAGAGGTCCAGAGGCGGTTGCGGGCCGTCACTCCCCGCACGGTGTATGGATCGAAGAGAGTAGTCATCGACAGGTCTAAGCCGCCAGGCCCTCGAGATATGCCCGCAGGTCCGCGGAGGTCGTGAACACGTGCCCCGCGATGCCGACCGCTTCGGCGCCGCGGACGTTCTCCTCCTTGTTGTCGATGAAGACCGTCTGCTCGGGCGTGACGCCGAGCGCCTCCAGCACGTGCTCGAAGATCGCGGCGTCGGGCTTGATGGTCCCGAGCTCGCCGCTCACGAACACCTGCTCGAACAGATCTCCGAGCGTGCCGTGACGGAAGTACGAGCCGAAATCGCGACCCGCGTTCGACAGCAGGGCCAGTCGGGTGCCGCCCTCCTGCAGGTCGATGAGCACGTCGAGGGTGCCGGGGTCGATGGTGAGCCAGCTGCGGAAGTCGGCCAGCCACAGCCGGTGGATGGTCGCGTCGTCCCACTTCTCGCCGAGCTCGCGCTCGATCCCGCGCCAGTACTGCTGGATGCCGAGCGTGCCCTGATCGAGGTCGTGGCGGTGCCGCCAATAGGCGGGCCAGAACACATCGCGATCGCCGCCCGCCAGCTCCACCAGCGCGGTGCGATCCGCCTCGGTGGGGGTGACGGAGATGACCTCGCCGTAGTCGAAGACGACCACTCTGCCGGGGATGCTGATGCCCATGCCCCCAACTTATCGCGGGCGGACGGGCCCATTGCGGCCGGAGAACCTATCGTGGGGGGAGGAGGTGCGATGAACGACGCGCAGAAGGACCGGGTCCGCGAATGGGGAGAGGCCGACGCCGCCGAGTGGATCGCGGTGCCCGGCGAGGCCAGTGACAAGTACTCCCGCGGAGTGCTCGGCGTCGTGACCGGGTCGGACCGCTACCCGGGCGCCGCCGTGCTCGGGGTGGAGGCAGCGGCTCGCACCGGCGTCGGGATGATCCGGTATCTCGGCGCGCCGCGACCCGCCGAAGAGGTCCTGCGCCGTCGTCCCGAGGCCGTCTCGGCCGGCGGGCGCGTGCAGGGGTGGCTGATCGGTTCCGGGATGGACGCGAGCGCACGCCCCTCTGACGACCTGCTCCGCCTCAAGGCGGCCCTCGCCGACGGCACGCCGCTGGTGGTGGATGCGGGAGCGCTCGATCTCGTCCGCTCGGCCGTCGCGCCGGTCGTGGTGACCCCGCACTACCGCGAGCTGGCCGGCATGCTGGCCGCGCAGGCGGATGACGACTCCGACGCGGTGACCGCGGCCGAGATCGCGGCGGATCCGGCGGCCTGGGCCGCCCGCGCCGCCCGCAGCCTCGGCGTCACCGTGCTCCTGAAGGGGCACACCACGAACATCGCCGTCCCGTCCGGCGGCCGTTTCACCGTCACCGCCGGTCCCGCGTGGCTCGCGACCGCGGGCAGCGGAGACGTGCTCGGCGGCATCCTGGGCGCACTGGTCGCCACGCACGCCGACGAGATCGCAGCGCGCGGCCACGAGGCGCTCGCCGCGCTCGCCGCGACGGCGGCCTGGGTGCACGGACGTGCGGGGGAGCGCGCCTCCGACGGCGCACCGATCGTCGCTCTCGACATCGCGGAGGCGGTGCCGCACGTGGTCCGCGATCTTCTCAGAGAGCGCGGTCGTGCTCCCAGGGGAGCGGTCTGAGGCGTCCCCTAGGATGAGGCGCATGGGGATGGACGCAGCGCCGATATCGGCGTCGGCCGCTCCGGCGTCGGCCCCGGGGGCGCTGCGCCGGGCGCTCGCGCATCCCCTCGCGCTCTGGATTGGCTTCCTGCTCGTGCACCTGATCATCGGCGGCCTCGCCCTGGAGGGCGGCAAGGGTCTCGGCGACGTGTACTTCGTCTACAAGCCGTGGGCGCAGCTCGCCGCGCAGGGCACGCAGATCGTCGGGGTCGACTCCGACTGGGTGTACCCCTTCGGGGCGCTGGTGCCCGTGATGCTCCCGCTGCTCTTCGGCGTCGACAACTACGTGGGCGGCTGGCTCACCATGGTGCTGCTGCTGGATGCGGCGGCGTTCGCGACGCTCATCGTCGGCCGGGATCCGCGCCGCATCGTCGCCGCCTGGTGGTGGCTCGGGTTCCTGCTGCTGCTCGGACCGATCGCCGTCGGCCGGCTCGACTCCGTCGCGGCAGCGCTCGCGATCGTGGGGCTGCTGTGGCTCGCCGTCCACGAGCGGGCGGCCGTCGTGGTTCTCACGGTCGCCACCTGGATCAAGGTGTGGCCGGCCGCCGTGCTCGTCGCCGCCGTCGTCGCGCTCCGGACCCGCTGGCACATCGTGGTGGTCGCGGTCGTCACGTCGGCCGTCATCGTGGCGGTTCCGCTCATCTTCGGCGCCGGGATGCACCTCCTCAGCTTCATCACCATGCAGACCGGCCGCGGCATCCAGATCGAGGCGCCCGTGAGCACGTTCTGGATGTGGCAGGCCGCCTTCCACGTCCCCGGCGCGGCCGTCTACTACGACTCCCAGCTGATCACCTTCCAGGTGAGCGGCGCGGGCACCGAGCTGGCGGGGTCGCTGATGAACCCGCTGCTCGCCATCACGTGCGTGGTCGTCGCACTCCTCGGCATCCGGGCGCTGCACCGCCGGACCCCGTACACGCGCATCCTGCCGGAGCTCTCCCTCGCGATCGTGACGGCCCTCATCGCGTTCAACAAGGTCGGATCGCCGCAGTACATCACCTGGCTCGCCGCGCCGGTCGTCATCGGGCTCGTCTACCAGGGGAGGGGCTTCCGCACCCCGGCGCTCCTCGTCCTCGCCACCGCGGGACTCACCCAGGTGCTGTACCCGTTCCTGTACGACTACCTGCTGATCCCCGACCCGGGGATGGTCGCCGTGCTCACCGTCCGCAACGTCATGTACTTCGTCATCCTCGGCTGGGCGATCGGCGCGCTGTGGCGTCATCGGCACGCCGACGATGCCGTCTACGACACCGTGCCCACCCGGGTCTGGCCGTTCCGCGCACCTGTCGCCGCGGCGGCGGGCGCCCCGCTCCGAGAGGAAACACCATGATCGTCGCCTTCTCCGTCGCCCCGAGCGGCGGCCCCGACGGCTCCGACTCCGTGCACGACGCGGTCGCCGCCGCCGTCCGCATCGTCCGCGAGTCGGGCCTCCCGAACCGCACCTCCTCGATGTTCACCGAGATCGAGGGCGAGTGGGACGAGGTCTTCGACGTCGTCCGCCGCGCCACCGAGTCCGTCGGTGCGTTCGGTACCCGGGTCTCGCTGGTCCTCAAGGCCGACATCCGCCCCGGTCACACCGGCGAGCTCGACGGCAAGCTGGAGCGCCTGGAGGCCGCGCTCGACGCCTGAGCGCCGCCGAATTCACGTGATCGTGCGGATTTCACGTGATCGTTACGTGACGAGTGCTCTCCGGGCATCCGATCGAAACGATTCGATATAGGCTGTCCGAGTGAATCCCGGAATCGACGGGCCGACGCAGTTGTCGTCGGCCCGTACTCGTCTTGCGCTGCTGGCCCTCGCCCTCGGAGGGTTCGGCATCGGCTCCACCGAGTTCGTCGCGATGGGGCTGCTGCCCAACATCGCGCACGACCTCCTGCCGCAGGTCTACGCGGCGTCGTCGACGGACGCGATCGCGCAGGCGGGATGGATCATCTCCGCCTACGCGCTCGGCGTGGTCGTCGGCGCCCCCACGATCGCCGCGGTCGCCGCGCGACTGCCGCGTAAGAAGCTGCTGCTGTGGCTGCTCGTCGCCTTCACCGTCGGCACGATCGCATCGGCGCTCGCGCCCACCTTCGGGCTGGTGCTGGTCGCCCGGTTCATCTCCGCACTGCCGCACGGCGCGTACTTCGGCATCGCGTCCCTGGTCGCGGCCTCGCTCATGGGCCCGGGCAAGCGCGGACAGGGCGTGGCCTTCGTGCTCTCGGGGCTCACCATCGCGAACGTCATCGGCGTGCCGTTCATCACCTGGGTGGGGCAGACGACCGACTGGCGCATCGCCTACCTGGTCGTCGCGGCGATCTTCGCGCTCACCTTCGCCGCCGTCGCCTTCCTCGTTCCGTGGCAGGCCGGGGACCCGAAGGCGACCCTCCGCAACGAGCTCCGCGCGTTCGGCCGGCTGCAGGTCTGGCTGGCGCTGCTCATCGGCGCCATCGGCTTCGGCGGGTTCTTCGCGGTCTACACGTACATCTCGCCGATGGCGACCACGGTCACCGGCCTGCCGGAGTCGGCCGTGCCGCTCGTGCTCGTCCTGATCGGCATCGGCATGACCGTCGGCAACATCCTGGGCGGGCGCATGGCCGACCGCAGCGTGGAGCGCAGCATGATGCTGTTCTTCGTCGTGCTGCTGGTGGGTCTTGCTGTGCTGTTCTTCACGGCGGCGACGCTGGCCGGGCTGCTGATCTCGGTGTTCGTGATCGCGGGAGCGGCCTCGGCCCTCTCGCCCACCATCCAGACCCGGCTGATGGATGTGGCGCACGACAGCCAGTCCATCGCCGCGGCCCTCAACCACTCGGCGCTCAACATCGCGAACGCGATGGGCGCCTTTCTCGGCGGCCTCACGATCGCGGCCGGGTTCGGCTACGTCTCGCCGGTCGCCGTCGGCGCCGTGCTCGCCGTGGCGGGCATCGCGCTGGCGCTGGTGTCGTTCGGAATCGACCGCTCGCGCATCCACCGCGGTGTGGACACGGGGGTCGTGCACGCCCAGCGCCCGACGGTGCCGATCGACTGACGGACGCGCGCGGCGTCAGTCGTTCTGCAGCAGGATGCCGTCCTGGATGGCGCGCTTGCGCAGGGCGACCTTGGTGCCCACGTCGTAGCCGGCGACCCGGTACTTCTCGCGGATGCGCTTGAGGTAGCTCTTGGCGGTCTCGTCGGAGATGCCGAGCTGGAAGGCAACGGCCTTCACCGGCTCCCCGGCGCCGTAGAGCGCCATCACGCGGCGCTCCTGCGCGCTCAGCTTCGGAGCCCCGCCGACCTCGCCGGCGTTGAGCGCCAGGTCGAGCTCGGCCGAGATGAACGACTCGCCCTTGCTCGCCGCGCGGATGGCCTCCACGATCATCTCGGCGTCCTCGCTCTTCACCAGGTAGCCGAGCGCGCCGGCCGCCAGGGCCTCGCGTACGACGGCCGGCTCCGAGTAGGTGCTCATCAGCACCGTGCGGACGCCGGTCGTCTTCAGCGTCGAGAGCTTCAGCGACACGGGGATGTTGTCCTTGAGGTCGAGGTCGAGCAGCACCACATCGACGGGGAACTCCGGGTGCGTGAGCAGCTCGGGCCAGCTGGCCACGGCCGCGACCATGTTGATGTCGTCCGCGGCATTGCGGATCCACTCGGTCAGCGCACCGAGCAGCATCTTGTGATCGTCGACGATGGCGATACGGATGGGGGGAGCCTCGCTCACGAGCAGCCTCTCTTCGGTTCTGGTGCGGCCGTCAGGTCGGGTCGGCCGTGGTGTCGCTCACAGTGGTGATGTCGATGCGGAGCGTCGAGCCCGAGAACGACTCGACGAATCGACCCACTTTACGGATAGCTTGCCATGCCGCGGGGTCTACCCCGTTTCGCGGCACACCGGTACTCGCGATCGTGATGGCCATCGCGGTTCCGGCTGTCGGAGAGCCCGGAAGCGGGGCGACGGGGCGGGAGATGTCGAGCGAGAGGCTCCGCGGCTGGCCGGCACCGGTACGGACCGGATCGCTGATCAGCAGCCAGACCGCGGTCAGCAATCCGTCGCGCTGGTCGCGCTTCAGGCCGGCGGCCAGCCCCTCGGGATCGGTCAACGCGACGGTGGGCCCGAGCAGGGCGGACTCGGTCACTGCGTGGTACAGCCAGGTCTCCTTGCGACCTTGGATGAGGTGGAGGCGCAGCTCGGTCGCGATGCTCGCCGCGGCGTCCGCGGTCGCCTCGTCGAGCGGGAGCGGGGTGCGACCGGTCGCGACGCCGTCGAGCAGGCGCTCGGCGGCGAGGTCGAGGCGGGCGAGCTCCTCCGACGCCATCATGCCGACCGCGTAACCCGGTGACGACACCGTGCTCTGCACCTGGACGAGGTCCAGCTCCAGCTGCACGAGGGTGCGGAGCGACCGGATGATCTGCATGCTGATCAGGGGCGGCGCGATCGCGATCGCGATGGTCACGACGCCCGGGCCGAGCATGCGGATGTCGCCTCCCGAGCGCAGCACGAGCACGACCGCGAGCACCACGCCCAGGACCGCCGTGACGATCACGATGTCGCGGGGAGGCCGCACCGGGACGCAGAGCAGGAGGGCGGGGCCCACCGCGGCGGCGGCGGTCAGCGGCAGCCAGTCGGGCGACGACGTCCCCACGACGTCGAGCGCGACCGCGGCGGCCCAGATGATGAGCGCGGCGGCGAAGAGCCAGCCGGGCAGCTCCTCGGGCAGACGGAACCGGAGCACGAGCGCCGCCACGAGGGTGACGGCGATCAGGGCCCACGCGGCGATGCCGAGGGGGAGCGCGGGATACACGCCGACGTTGAGCACGAAGAGGACGAGCAGGAACGCGATCAGTGCGAGCGCCGCCACGTTGAAGCCGAGATCGAGGCGGGCGCGTCCGAGGGCGTCGCGCTCCTCGTCGGCCGGGCGGGCGAGCGCGGGGCGACGGATGGTCGCTTCGTCCGCACGTCTCATTTCGGCACCTCCAGCACCACGGTCGTCCCGCTGCCGGGGGAGGAGAAGAGGCGTGCGTTCCCGCCGACGTCGCGCAGCCGGGCGACGATCGACTCGGTGTAGCCGAGCCGGCCCTCCTCGATGCTGCCGACGTCGAAGCCCTTGCCCGCATCGGTGACCATCGCGCGCACCGTGGTCTCGTCGTCGGTGATGGTGACGTGGGCCTCGTTCACGCCGGAGTGGCGGCGGACGTTCTCGAGGCACTCGCCGAGCGCGAGGAGGAACGAGTCGAGCACGTCGCTCGGCAGCAGCACCTGGCCGGACCCGTGCCAGTTGACCTCGAGGCCCATGCGGCGGAAGCGCTGCTTGACCGATTCGAGGGTGTTGCCGAGGGTCGACTCCTCGACGGGCTTGAGCCGGTAGTCGCCGGAGCGGGTGGGGTCGGGCGTGAAGCCGAGGCGCAGCTGCCGCAGCAGCGCGGCGTCCTCGGCGGCCTGCTCGCGGAGCGCCCCGACCCCGACCCCGACACCGGAGTGGGCGAGGAGGGTGAGCGTCGCGAGCACGGTGTCGTGCAGCAGGCGCGCGCCCTGGCGGCGACGCGCCTCCGTCTCGCTCGCCTGACGCTCCACCCGGTAGGCGCGGCTCATCGTCGAGATGCGCTTCAGCGTGCGCGGCACGGTGCGCGCCAGCCACACCCCGGTCGCGGTCAGTGCGACCCATCCCGCGACGATGAGCAGCACCGGCTCGGCGAGTCGCGAGTGTGTCGCGATGAGCGTCGTGAACGTGGCGGCCAGAGTGACCACCGCGGCCGCGATCAGCACGAGCAGCCGGGCGCGGGAGGTGACCGAGAGCACCGACAGGCAGGCGATTCCCACCGCGCCGACGACACCGACCACGCTCAGCGCGGACGGGCCGAGCGGCTCCATCGGCAGGAGGTTGACGAGCACGATCGCGGAGCCCGCGACCACGATCACGCACATCCACAGCGTGGAGCGCAGCAGCGTCCCCAGCTGGAACTGGGCATAGGCGAGGCACGCGAGCAACACGAGGGAAGCGAGGTAGAGCGGCAGCGGGAGCGTTCCCGGGATGCTCAGGCAGACGAGGGCGGTCGCGCTCGCGGTGAGCCCGACGGTGCGGGCGGTCGCTGCGAGGAGCCGATCACGCTCCTTCTGGATGCGCGACATCCTCCTCCGTTCCGCTCAGGCCGCGAACAGGCGCCGCAGGTGCTCGCTGACGGCGTCGTCTTCGATGAGGAACCCGTCGTGGCCGAAGTCCGAGCGGATCACCACAGGAACTCTACCGTCGATCGTGTCGGGCAGGTGGGAGGCGATGACCTCCTGTCCCTCGACCGGGAACAGGCGGTCGCTGTCGATCCCGAGCACGAGGGTGCGGGCGGTCACGCGGGAGAGCGCTGCGGCGACGCCCCCGCGGTCACGGCCGACGTCGTGCGAGTTCATCGCCTGGACGAGCGTGATGTAGCTGTTGGCGTCGAAGCGGCGCGTGAACTTGTTGCCGTGGAAGTCGAGGTACGACTCGACGGCGAACCGCCCGCCGCCGCCGAGCGGGCTGATCCCGCTCTGCCACGTGCGCTCGAACCGGGCGTTGAGCTCCGACGGGCTGCGGTAGTTGAGCAGCGCCATCCGCCGCGCGAGCGCGAGGCCCTGGTGCGGCCCGTCGCCGTCGCCGGCGTCGTAGTAGACGCCGCCGCGGTGGAGGGGGTCGGTGCGGACGGCCTCGATCTGCACCGAGTTGAGCGCGATCTGGTCGGCCGTGGAGAAGGGAGGCGCGGCGAGCACCGCGAGGCGCTCGACCCGCTCGGGGAACGACACCGCCCACTCGAGCGCCTGCATCCCGCCCATCGAACCGCCGACGACGGCCGCCCAGCGGTCGATGCCCAGCACGTCGGTGAAGGCCGCCTGCGCGTTCACCTGATCGCGGATGGTCGTGAACGGGAAGCGCGGTCCCCATTCGGCGCCGTCGGGCGCGATGGAGGCGGGACCGGTCGTCCCCTGGCAGCCGCCGAGCATGTTGGGCACGACGACGAACCAGCGGTCGGTGTCGATCGCCTTGCCGGGGCCGATGATCCCGGACCACCAGCCGGCGGTCGGCTGTCCCGGACCGGAGGGGCCGACCGCGTGCGCGTCGCCGGTGAGCGCGTGGAGGACGAGCACGGCGTTGTCACCCGCGGGGGAGAGCTCGCCCCAGGTCTCGTAGGCGATGCGGACGTAGGGGAGGGACTCGCCGCTCTCGAACGAGAACGGCCCGATGCCCGCGAACCGGCGGCCGGCGGGCGGGTCGGTCTCCTTCCACGCGCCGCTCGCCGGGGGCTTGCCGAGCAGCGAGCGTGCCTGGGCCTCCGTGATGAAACTCGACGGCGCCGTATCGGCGGATGTCTGCCACTCCATGGCCCCATTCTCCCGGAGCGGGACGAGCGTCGGCGCTCTGTTACGTCGCCACCGGTGCAGTAGGCTTCCTGGGACTTGGCTTTCAAAGTGATGAGAGCTTCAACACGTGTTGCGGGGTGGGCGGATCGTGATCGTCTTCTTGATCATCGGCGGGGTGGGGCTGGCGCTCCTCCTGATCTCGATGCTCTTCGGTGAGCTCCTGGACCTGCTGGACGGGGCACTCTCCGGCACCGGCCTGGGCGCCGGTCTCACGATCTTCGGCGCGTCCGGGCTGCTCGTGCTCGCCAACGACTGGCCCGTCGGCTTCGCGTACGTGATCGCCGCCGCGGCCGGGCTCGTGACGCTCGTCGGGGTGCAGCTGCTCGTACGGCGCTTCCAGAGCAGCGAGGACGGCGCTCCGTCGAACCCCGCGGACCTCACCGGCGTCGCCCGCACGCGCGTCAGCCCGAACGGCGGCGAGGTCAGCCTCGACGGGCCGCACGAGCTGGAGTCGCGGCTCGCCTATTCCGACGACGAGATCCCCGCCGGGACCGTCATCCGCGTGGTCGAGACGCATGGCTCACGTGTGAAGGTCGTCCGCCTCGCATCCGCTTCCATCCCCGCATCCACCGACCCTGAGAAGGACTGAGACATGACCACTCCCTCCTCCATCGCCGGCATCATCGCGGTCGTCGGCATCATCGTCGCCGTCCTCGCGGTGTTCCTCTTCATCGCCAGCCGCATCCGGCGCGTGGCGCCCAACGAGGCGCTCGTCATCGTCGGCCGCGGCGCCGGCCGGCCGTCGGCTGCGGCAACCGCCTCGGGGGAGCACGAGGGCGGGCAGCGCGTCGTCATCGGCGGCCGCGTCTTCATCTGGCCGATCCTGCAGCAGGGATTCGCGATCTCGCTGGAGCAGCGACAGATCGGCATCGTGGTGGAGGGCGTCGACAGCAACTTCATCAAGCTCGCGATCCAGGCGAGCGTGAACTTCAAGGTCTCGGGCACCCCCGAGGGTGTTCGCCGCGCTGCCCAGCGCTTCCTGTCGCAGCAGAACTCGCTCACCGAGATCATCCAGCAGTCGCTGGAGGGCTCCCTCCGCTCGATCATCGGCAACATGCCGGTGAAGGACATCATCTCCAACCGCAACGCCCTTTCGGAGGCCGTGGTCGAGGCCACGAAGGTCGACCTGGCCGAACAGGGCCTCCAGGTCGACCTCCTGAACATCTCGGACATCTCCACCCCCGGGACGAACTACTTGGCGGACCTCGGTCGCGCGGAGGCCGCGCTGGCCAAGCAGAACGCCGAGATCCGTGAGGTCGAGACGGCCAGGGCGAGCGAGTTCGCGCGCATCGACGCGGCAGAGCAGATCGCCGAGCGCCAGAAGGCGCTGAGCCTCAAGCAGGCCAGCATCAAGGCCGAGACCGACCGCGCCAACGCCGAGGCCGAGGCCGCGGGTCAGCTCGCGCAGGCCGAGCAGGAGAAGCTCGTCGCCACCCAGGAGCGCGACGCGCTGGCCGAGAAGGCCAAGGTGGAGCAGGAGCGCCTGGACATCGAGGTGCGCAAGCCGGCCGAGGCCGACGCCTACGCGACCGTCCAGCGTGCCCAGGCCGAGCGCGACGCCACCAACGCCGCCACCGAGGCCGACGCCTACAAGCGCCGCACGATCGCCGAGGCCAACAAGGTCGCCGCCGTGCAGGACGCGCAGGCCGCCGCCGAGTCCGTGCGCCTGGCGGGAGACGCGGAACGCGACCGGCAGATCGCGCTCGCCGCCGGTGTCCGCGCCGACGGCGAGGCGCGTGCCGCCGCGATCGAGGCCGAGGGTCTCGCCGAGGCCCGGGCCACGGATGCGAAGGCGGAGGCGCTGCGCAAGTTCGGCGAGGCCGGCCTCGCGTCGGAGATCATCGACCGCCTGCCCGAGATCACCCGCGCCGTCGCGGAGCCGCTCGCCAACATCGACAACCTCACCGTGATCAGCACCGACGGCGCATCCGCCGTCACGAAGACGGTCGGTCAGGTCGTCAGCGAGGTGCCCAAGGTCGTGAAAGACCTGACCGGGCTCGACCTGGGCTCGATCCTCGGCTCTCTCGCGGGCGGTGCGCTCGGTGCCAACGCGCTGAGCGCCGCAGCACCGGGAACCGCGACGCGGGTCGACCGCGGCGTCACCAAAGCGGCGACCGCGGGCGAGTAGCGGTTCTACCGAGCGAAGGGCGTCGGGGTCACTCGTCGCCCTTCGGCGTCTCGCGGGCGTCGTCCTCCCGGGGAAGGTCGAGGCGACGCCCCTCGTCGGACGGCGGTTGGTGCCGGAGGTGCTGCGTGTGCTCGTTGAGGTACGACACGATCGTCGCGCTCGCCGTGCCCACGATCGCGATGCCGCCGACCATCAGGACGACGGCCAGGATGCGGCCGGGCACCGTGACCGGGTAGTAGTCGCCGTACCCCACCGTCGCCATCGTCACGCACGCCCACCACACGGCGTCGCCGAACGAGTGGATGTTGGAGCCGGGAGCGTAGCGCTCGATCTGGTACTCGGTGAGAGCGATGACGTAGATGAACATCACGACGAACGTCGCCGCGATGATGAGGATGCGTCGCCGCAGGTGCGCCGCCGAGTTGCCGCGCAGCACCGGGATCCGCTGGAGCGAGCCGAGCAGCCGGAACGGCCGCGCGATCGGGAACAGCACGGAGAGCAGGTCGACGACGTTGGCACGGACGAACCGCCACTTGTGGGCGGCCAGCGTGATCCGCACGACGTAGTCGACGAGGAAGAACGCCCAGACCACGATCAGCACCGTCACGACGATCGCGTGCACGGCGCTCGGCGGATCGGTCGCCAGGATGTTCACGGAGTAGGCGACGATGAAGACCACGCTCGCGCCGATCCCGGGCCACGCGGTGACCCGCTCCCAGCGCTCGCGCTTCGCGTCGTCGCCCACGGTCTCAGTCCTTGACCCGGAGCTGACCCTTATGGAAGCGGTAGGGCGCCGCCTGCGCGACCGGCTTGACGACGATCAGGTCGAGGTCGACGTGCCGGGGGAGTTCCAGCGCGTGCACGATCGTCTCGGCGATGTCCTCCGCCGTCAGCGGCTCGGGCACGTCTTCGTAGACGGCGTCGCGCTTCTCCTGGTCGCCGCCGAAGCGGACCAGGGAGAACTCCTCGGTCGCGACCATGCCGGGGGCGACCTCCACCACCCGGATGGGCTCGCCGTTCAGCTCCAGGCGCAGCACCTCGGTCAGCGCGTGCTGGGCGAACTTCGCGGCGTTGTACCCGCCGCCGCCCACGTAGGCCTGGTGGCCGGCGATGGAGGTGAGGTTCAGGATGTCGGCGTGCCCGGTCTGCGCCGCGCCCTCCCGGAGCAGAGGGAGCAGGGCGCTGATGACGCGCTTGGTGCCGAGGACGTTGATCTCGAACATCCACACCCAGTCGTCGACGCTCGACTCCTCGACGGAGGCGAGCCCGTGGGCGCCGCCGGCGTTGTTGACGAGGGCGTGGACGCCTCCCGTTGCCGCCAGGTGGTCGCGCAGCGCGTCGACGTCCTCCTGGCGGGTGAGGTCCGCGACGAAGACCTCGGCGCCGGTCTCGTCCGCGAGATCGCGCAGCCGGTCCTCGCGGCGGGCGACCCCGACCACGTCCCAGCCGCGCTCGCGGAAGAGGCGCACCGTCGCCGCCCCGATGCCCGAACTCGCTCCCGTCACGACAACACGTCTGCTCATGGACCCTATTCTCACGGGTTACGGCGTGTTTCGGGTGCGTTGCCCGTGCGTGAGGCGCGCCTCTACCCTGGTCTGGAGGCGGTGGCAGGGCCGCTCGTCGATTTCCACCCGAAGGAGCTACGCCATGACCGACGCCGCCGACTGGCAGTTCGAGACCAAGCAGATCCACACCGGTGCTGCGCCCGACCCCGTGACGAATGCGCGCGCCACGCCGATCTACCAGACCACCTCCTACGTCTTCAACAACGCGGAGCACGCCAAGAACCTCTTCGCCCTGGCGGAGTTCGGCAACATCTACACCCGCATCCAGAACCCGACCCAGGCCGTCGTCGAGGAGCGCGTCGCTGCGCTCGAAGGGGGCACCGGTGCTCTCCTCGTCGCCTCCGGCCAGGCGGCCGAGACCTTCGCCGTGCTCAACATCGCGCAGGCGGGCGACCACATCGTCTCGTCGAGCTCGATCTACGGCGGCACGTACAACCTCTTCAAGTACACCCTCGCGAAGCTCGGCATCGAGACCACGTTCGTCGAGAACCAGGACGACGCCGACGAGTGGCGCCGCGCCGTCCGCCCGAACACCAAGCTCTTCTTCGCCGAGACCATCGGCAACCCGAAGATCAACATCCTCGACATCGCGCTCGTCGCCGACGTCGCGCACGAGGCCGGCGTGCCGCTGATCGTCGACAACACGATCGCGACCCCGTACCTCATCCGCCCGTTCGAGCACGGCGCCGACATCGTCGTCCACTCGGCCACCAAGTTCCTCGGCGGCCACGGCACCGTCATCGGCGGCATCGTCGTCGACGGCGGCAGCTTCGAGTGGTCGAAGAACGTCGACAAGTTCCCGGGCCTCACCGAGCCGGACCCGTCGTACCACGGCGCCAGCTACACCGCCGCGGTGGGCGACGGCCTCGCCTACATCATCAAGGCGCGCGTGCAGCTGCTCCGCGATCTCGGCTCGGCGATCGCCCCGGCCAGCGCCTGGCAGCTCATCCAGGGCATCGAGACCCTCTCGCTGCGCGTCGAGCGCCACGTGCAGAACGCGCAGGAGATCGCGGAATTCCTCGAGAACCACCCCGACGTCGCCACGGTCAACTACTCCGGCCTGCCGACCAGCCCGTGGTACGCCGCCGCCAACAAGTACGCCCCGAAGGGCGTCGGCGCGGTGCTCTCGTTCGAGCTCAAGGGCGGCGTGGACGCGGGCCGTGCGCTCGTCGACAACCTGGCGCTGTTCAGCCACCTGGCCAACATCGGCGACGTGCGCAGCCT
Source organism: Leifsonia naganoensis (assembly GCF_013410615.1). Lineage (NCBI taxonomy): Bacteria > Bacillati > Actinomycetota > Actinomycetes > Micrococcales > Microbacteriaceae > Leifsonia > Leifsonia naganoensis. Next base: position 518,630 of record NZ_JACCHJ010000001.1, on the reverse strand, counting down.
CGTCATCCACCCGGCGTCGACCACGCACTCCCAGCTGACCCCGGAGCAGCAGCTCACCGCGGGCGTCACCCCGGGCCTGGTGCGCCTCTCGGTCGGCCTCGAGAACATCGACGACCTGAAGGCGGACCTGTCGGCCGGCCTCGCCGCCGCCCGCTCGGTCGCCGAGGCCGCGCGCGCGTAGCCTCCCGCACCATCGCGCGACGAGCCGTCGCGGGATCCGGAACCTCCGGAACCCGCGGCGGCTCGTCCGCGTTCAGGCGGTGGGCTCCTCCGCGTCGGCGAACGCCAGCTTGGGCACGAAGAACAGGAGGACGGCGGCGACCAGGGCGCCGAGTCCGCAGATGGTCCAGACGAGCATGTAGCCGAAGAGGCTCGCGGCCGTCGCCGTGACCGTGGCCGCGCCGGCGAGGAGCACGACGCCGAACACGGCGGAGGCGAACGAGCCTCCGATGGTCTTGGTGGTGTTCGTCATGGCCGTGGCGACGCCGGTCTGGCCCCGTGGAGCCGCCGCGGCTGCTGCTGCGGGCAGCGCTCCGACCAGCGCGCCGGAGCCGATGCCCGCGATCGCCATGTTGGTGAACACCTGCCAGGTCTCCAGGTGGAACGGGAGGAAGAGCAGATAGCCGATCGCCACCAGGAACGAGGCCGCGATGAGCGTCACGCGCGGGGTCAGCCAGGACGACACCAGGGGGAAGAGCACGGCGCCGACGATCATCGAGATCAGATAGGCGCCGATCAGGAGGCTGCGCTGCCCCGCCGAGAGCCCGAGTCCGTAGCCGTTCACCGGGTCGGTGCCGGCGTAGGTGCTGAGCGGCGCCTGGGCCCCCAGGAGGCTGATTCCGACGAGGCCCGCCGTGAGCTGGATGGGCCACATGTTCGGGCGCCGCAGCACGCGGAGGTCGATGGCAGGGTCGGACTGCTTCAACTCCCATTTGCCGAACGGGATGAAGGCCAGGATGCCGGCGGCGATGAGCACCCACACCCACCAGGTGCCGACGCCGTTGATCCGCAGGAAGGTGAGCCCCGAGGTGATCAGCAGCAGTCCGAGGGTGAGCAGCAGGAAGCCGACGCCGTCGAGTTTGCGGTCGGGTGTCGGCTCGGACTCCGGGACACCGAACAGGATGGCGAAGAAGACGAGGGTCACGGCGATCGCCGGGATCATCAGCGTGATCGTGAGGTTCTGGCCGACAGCTTCGAAGAGCAGCCCGGCGCCGATCGCGCCGAGGATCGCGCCGAGCTCCAGCGCGACGACGAGCAGGCCGGCGGCGCGACGGGTCTGCGACGCGCCTGTGCCGGTGCGGCGGCCGCGGTCGAAGATCAGCGCGACCTCCAGCGGTAGCCAGACCACGTAGAAGCCCTGCAGAGCGAACGCGATGAGGAACATCGTGAAGTTGCCCGAGAACGCCAGGGCCCACGTCGCCAGGGCGGTGATGACCGTCGCGATGAGGAGGATGCGCTTGTGCCCGAACATGTCGCCGAGCTTCGCCAGGGGCGGCACGACCAGCGCGGAGAGCAGCAGCTGGGCGGCCTCGAACCAGTTGTAATCGGCGTCGTGGATACCCAGATGCTTGACCGTGTCCGAGATCAGGGGCACGTAGTAGCCCTGCAGGATTCCGCTCGTGAGCTCGACGACGGCGAGCCATCCGATCAGGCCGGCGGTGACGCCGATCACGACAGCGGCCCGGCGGGGAGCGACGGTCTTCTCTGAGGTCATGCTGGATGCTAGCACCGGTCGGAGGCGGGTAACGTAGGGGGGTGGCCAGCGAACTCGACGACTCAGGTACAGGTGTTCTCGCAGAGACGGAACGGGAAGTGCTGGGCTGGTTGGAGTTCGGCGACGCCGCTCGCCATCTCGCGGGCGAGGTCCTCGAGTCCGGCTTCGAGCCCGACATGGTCATCGCGATCGCGCGCGGCGGCCTCCTGCTCGCCGGAGCCATCTCGTACGCCCTCGGCATCAAGGCCTGCGGCGCACTGAACGTCGAGTTCTACACGGGCGTCGACGAGCGCCTGCCCGAGCCGGTCGTGCTGCCGCCCATGCTGGACTCGTCCGCGCTGAACGCGAAGCGCGTGCTCCTCGTCGACGACGTGTCCGACTCCGGCCGCACGCTGGCCATGGTCGTCGACCTGATCGCCGCCTCGGGCGCCGACGTGCGCACCGTCTGCCTCTACTCCAAGCCGCGCACCGTGCTCGAACCGGACTTCGTCTGGCGCCGCACGGACCGCTGGATCACCTTCCCCTGGTCGGCCCTGCCGCCGGTCACCGCGGCGCACTGACCGCAGCCGTGGCGAAGTCGCTCGCCGAGCTGGCCGCGGACGGCTCGATGGACCCGGGATGGGCGGATGCCCTCGAGCCCGTCGCCGACCGCATCGCCGCGATGGGGGAGTTCCTGCGCACCGAGGTGGCGGCCGGCCGCCCCTACCTCCCGGCCGGGCCGGACGTCCTCCGCGCCTTCCGTGCGCCGCTCGCCGACGTGCGCGTGCTCATCGTCGGACAGGACCCGTACCCCACTCCCGGACATCCCATCGGCTTGTCGTTCGCCGTCGAGCGCCACGTGCGTCCGGTGCCGCGCAGCCTCCAGAACATCTACCGCGAGCTCCGCGACGACCTCGGCGTGACTCCGCCCGCCCACGGCGATCTGAGCGCGTGGGCGGACAACGGCGTGATGCTGCTCAACCGGGTGCTCACCGTGCGTCCGGGCGCTCCCGCCTCGCACCGCGGCGCCGGCTGGGAGGCGGTCACCGAGCACGCGATCCGCAGCCTCGTCGCGCGCGATCAGCCCTTCGTCTCCATCCTGTGGGGGAGGGACGCCTCCACGCTGAAGCCGCTGCTCGGCGACAACCCGGCGATAGAGTCGCCGCACCCGAGCCCGCTCTCGGCCTCGCGCGGTTTCTTCGGCTCCCGGCCGTTCTCGCGGGCGAACGCCCTGCTCGAGGAGCGCGGCCTCGCGCCCGTCGACTGGTCGCTCGAACCGTAACGCGCCCGCAACGTGGGGGACGTAGGCTTGTCCCCGTGCTGGAAGAGGAATACGAGACGCGCCGTCAGCTGCCGCGTCATCTGCGCAAGCCGGCGGAGGCCGAGCCGGCTTTCGAGTACGCCCTGCGCGAGGCGCGGCCGGAGGATCTGCCGCACATCCGCGAGATCTACAACCACTACGTCGCGAACAGCACGGTGACCTTCGACGAGGACGCCATGACCCTCCGCGAGTGGCGCAGCAAGTACGCGTACCTCCACAAGCTCGGGATGCCGTTCATCGTGGCGGAGTCGCCCAGCGGCCAGATCCTCGGCTATGCCCTCGTCTCCCCCTGGAAGCAGAAGCGCGCCTACCGGTTCACCGTCGAGAACTCCATCTACCTGGGGGCCGCGTCCACCGGCAAGGGCCTGGGCCCGGTGCTGATGCAGGAGCTCATCGACCGGTCGAAGGCCGCGGGGCTCAAGGAGATGATCGCCGTCATCGCCGACAAGGGTGCCGAGGCGTCGATCAAGATGCACGAGAACTTCGGCTTCGAGGAGATCGGCCGGATGGGCCGCGTCGGCTACAAGTTCGACCGCTGGCTCGGCACGGTGCTGCTGCAGAAGTCGCTCAAGTGACAGCGGGTTCCGGGCGCGTCGCCTCCGCATGATGCGGCGCGCGCAGGTCTAGGCTCGCGCTGTGAGCACAGTGACTTCCGGCACCGGCCAGGTCGCACCCGCCGCCCCAGCGACGCCCGCGAACCTCCCGCTGCGCAAGCGGCCGATCGACATCTTCTTCCTGGTGATCTTCTCGTTGTTCGTGGTCACCTGCATCATCAGCGACGCCATCCCGACGCTCGGCATCCCGCAGACCGCCACGACGACGAACATCCTGGCCCAGTGGAACTACACGTACTCGTCGCAGTACGACCCGCTCTACCAGGCGGAGCCGCTGTGGCTGCGGTTCATCACCGGCACGAGCGCGTTCGTCTACCTGCCGTTCTACGTGCTGCTGATCGTCTGCCTCGTGAAGGGGTTCAACTGGATCCAGCTCTTCGCGGTGATCTACGCCACCATGATCATCAGCCTCACGGCGATCCCGATCTTCGGCGTCGAGTTCTTCGGCCCGGTGGGGGAGCGCACGCCGCACCCGATCATCTTCCTGCTGTACAACGGGCCGTACGTGCTCGTCCCGCTCCTGCTGCTCATCCGGATGCGGAAGCCGCTGCCCTTCACGAGGAGGTTCTGAGATGCCCCTGCTGGAAGACCTGACCGTCTACGAGGACGGCGACGAGTACACGGTCTACGACCACACCCAGCTGGAGGACGACGAACTCGGCCGCGGCCGCCTCCTCGGCACGATCACGGTCGCGGCGGACGGCACCTACGAACCGTCCGGTATCGGGGCGGTCTTCGAGTACATCCCGCCGGCGAGCACCATCGACGAGGCGCTGGAGGCGTTCGTCGGCTCGGCCTGACGCGTCAGGCGGAGTGCTTGCCGCCCAGTTCGAGCAGACCGACGCCGCCGATGACGAGGACCAGCCCGGCGACCTGCACCCAGGTCAGCGGCTCCTTGAAGAACACCCACGAGATCAGGGCGATCGCGGCGACGCCGACGGCCGACCAGATGGCGTAGGCGATGGCCAGCGGCACCCCGCGCGAGAGCGACTGGGAGAGGGCGACGAACGACGCGACGTAGCCGACGACGACGATCACGAACGCCCACCACTTCGGGTTCTCGCCCGAGGTGAACTTCAGGAACGTCGTGGCGACGATCTCGGTGGCGATCGCGATCCCGAGGAAGATGTATCCCAGCACGAGCACACGTTACCGATCGAGGAGGAGTCAGGGATGGACGACACGGCACGGGTACGGCAGCTGCGGATCGTGGTCGAGGCGGAGGACTACGACGCGGCGCTGACGTTCTTCCGCGATGCGCTCGGCCTCCCGGAACAGGAGGCGTATGCGGGGGACGGCGGAGCGCAGGTGACGATCCTCGACGCCGGGCGGGCGACGCTGGAACTGGCCAACCCCGCGCAGAAGGCGATGATCGACCAGGTGGAGGTCGGGCGACCGGTCGCGCCGCACATCCGGCTCGCCTTCGAGGTCGGGGACGGGCGTGCGGTGACCGCGCGTCTCGTGCAGGCCGGCGCCGAGCTGATCGCGCCGCCCACGGTCACGCCCTGGAACTCGCTCAACTCGCGTCTGGAGGCTCCGGCCGGTCTCCAGCTGACCGTCTTCCAGGAGCTGGGGGAGGAGTCCGCCGCCGAAGTCTCGGAGCGGGCTATGAACTGACTACGCAAGCGATGGGCACTCCGTCGCGGAGGCCGTTCCGTTCGTAGGGTGGAGGCACGACATCGTCGGACGGCACCAGCCGGCCGAGTGAGGCCGATGAACAATCGTGGCCCGGGCATCCCGCTGTGCGAGGAGGGATGCCCGGGCCACGTCCATGTCGGATCAGCTCTTCGGTGTCGCCCTGCTGAGCACCACGTGACCAGCCAGCGCGGCGAGCACGGTGGGGACGAGCAGCCACGCGGCGAGGCCCAGCGGACCGGCCGACGCGAACCACTCGCCGACGGCCGGCCAGCTGTCCGTGAGCGTCACCAGGGCGACCGCGCCGACGAGGAGCAGCACGAGCACCGCACCGGCCGCGAGGATGCCGTTCATCCGCCAGCGCATGAAGAGCGTGGCCGAGAAGGCGCCGACGGCGAAGAAGAACAGCATCCCGCAGAGCACGATGAAGAAGCGTCCGAGGAAGCTCTGGTCGGCGAAGTACACCGAGGTGTAGAGGTGGCCGCCGAGCCCCCACCCGTTGGTCCACTCCTCGATCGCCGACAGCGTCGCGAATCCCAGGGCGTAGCCGATGGACAGGATCAGGAAGGTGAGCCCGGAGCCGAGCGAGAAGTCCCGGCGGGTGGTGCCGTACCCGAGGGCGAACGGAAAGGTCGCCGAGATCACCTGGATGCCGATGACCAGCATGTAGACGAAGACGTAGAACGCTCCGCCGCTCCACTGGGTGCCTTCCAGCGCCTTCGCGCGGTCGGGGCCGGCGCTCGCCGCCCAGATGATCCACCAGATGAGCCAGTTCACGAGCCAGATGAAGCCCATGATCACGATGGGCAGCCAGATGACGGTCCATTTGTTGACGAGGTTCAGCCGGACGATGCGCCAGACGCGGTGCTGGCGTGCTTCGGAGGTCGGGAGCGCCAGGGCTCCCGGATCGATCGCGGTCATGCGCTCTGCTCGAATTCTGTCTCTCGGACGTTGGTCTTGCGGACGATGAGCTGCTGGAGGGAGACCGGGGCGAGTTCCAGCCCGGCGGAACCGGCGGCGGCGCGATCGGCGCTGCTCAGGCCGGAGACGGTGACGGAGGCGAGGCCGCCGATCCCGTCGCGATGCAGCACCTCGTGCGGCGCGACGAACGCGTCGACGGCGCTGCGGGGGCCGACCACCGTGGTGGCGGAGCTGCGGAGCTCCTCGGCATCCTGATCCATCAGGATGCGGCCCTGGTCGATGACGATCACGTGCTCGAGGAGGTTCGCCACCTCGTCGATCAGGTGCGTGGAGAGGACGACGGTGCGGGGATGCTCGGCGAAGTCTTCGAGCAGGCGGTCGTAGAAGATCTGTCGCGCCACCGCGTCGAGCCCGAGGTACGGCTCGTCGAAGAAGGTCAGCGGCGCCCGGGAGGCGAGGCCGACGATCACGCCGACGGCCGAGAGCTGGCCACGGGACAGCTTCTTGATGCGGCGGTTCACGGGGAGGCGGAAGTCCTCGATGAGGCGCTCGGCGAACTCGGCGTCCCAGTGCTCGAAGAACCACGGTGCGCTGCGGAAGACGTGCTTGGGCTGGAAGTCCTCGGGATAGCGCTGGCTCTCCTTGATGAAGCAGAGGTGGGAGAGCACGCGCGCGTTCTCGGCGGGGTTCTCGCCGAAGACGCGGATGTCGCCGGAGCTCGGGAAGTCCTGGCCGGTGATCAGCTGCATGAGCGTGGTCTTGCCGGCGCCGTTGCGTCCGAGGAGGCCGTGGATGCGGCCGGGCTGGATGGTGACGGAGACGTCGTCGATCGCGGTGAACGACCCGAATCTCTTGGTCAGTCCCGACACCTGGACGGCGGGGACGGGGGTGGCGCTCATGCGCTCACTCCTTCCGTTTGGATCATCTGGGCGAGCTGGGAGGGGTCGATGCCGAGCTTGGCGGCCTCGGCGAGGAGGGGGCGGAGGTATTCGTCGCGGAACGCTTCGCGCCGCTTGGCGACGAGCTGCTCCCGAGCCCCCGTGGAGACGAACATTCCGATGCCTCGTTTCTTGTAGAGGATCCCCTCGTCGACGAGGAGGTTGACGCCTTTGCCGGCCGTGGCCGGGTTGATGCGATAGAAGGCGGCGAACTCGTTCGTGGACGGCACCTGCGTCTCGGCGGGGTAGACCCCGTCGATGATGTCGTCCTCGATCTGCTCGGCGATCTGAACGAAGATCGGCTTGCCCTCTTCGATCATCCGAACCTCTTTGGTTCATTACTCATGTAACTAACCAACCAGGCCTGTCCGGCTTTGTCAAGAGCGGGATAGCCTGGCGCCATGGCGGAACTCCACGAGCTCACCGCGCTCGCGCTCTGGCAGGAGCTGCAGAGCGGACGCGTCTCACCCCGCGAGCTGACCTCGCACTACCTCGATCGCATCGAGCGGCTGAATCCGGAACTCGGCGCGTTCGTCACGGTCACCCGCGACGCCGCACTGGCGCGAGCGGAGGAGGTGGCGGAGCGGGTGCCGAAGACGGCGCCGCTCTGGGGGCTGCCTTCCGGAGACAAGGACCTCTGGCGGCGAGCCGGCGTGCCCGCCGGATTCGGCTCCCGCGCCTTCGCCGGCTACGTGCCCGATACCAGCGACGAGATCGTCGAGACACTCGACGCCGCGGGAGCCGTCAGTCTCGGCAAGACCAACGCGCCCGAGTTCGGGCTCCCGGCGTACACGGAGTCGCTCGCCGCCCCTCCCGCGCGCAACCCGTGGGACCCCTCGCTCGGTGCCGGCGGGTCGAGCGGCGGGGCGGCCGTCGCGGTGGCGAGCAGGATGCTGCCGTTCGCGCCGGGTTCGGACGGCGGCGGATCGATCCGTATTCCCGCAGCGGCATGCGGTCTCGTCGGGCTCAAGCCCACGCGTGGTCTCGTCCCCGCCGGCAGTGGGATCGCCTCCCTCGGCGGCCTGGTCGTCGACGGTCCGCTGGCGCGCACCACCGCCGATGCCGCACTCCTCCTCGACGGGATGATCGCCAAGGTCGGCGACCGCATCGACCACCACTACACGCTCCGGGCGCCGTACGACGACGACGGCCCCTTCCTCGGCACAGCCATCCGCGGCGAGGGCCGCTTCCAGCTCGGCGTGATGACGACCTCCGCCTGGGACGACGCCTACGAGATCACCATCGCCCCCGAAGCCCGCGCCGCCCTCGACGCCGCGGTGGCGGCCTTCACGTCCATCGGGCACGGGATGGAGGAGACCGCGCTGCGGCCCGACCCGACCTACGCGCCCGCGTTCCGCACGATCTGGCAGGCGGGAGCGGCGGGCGTCCCACTCGAGGGCGAGGCCCTCGACCTCCTGGAGCCGCTCACCTCCTGGCTCGTCCGCCGCGGCCGCGAGCTCGGCGCGCGCGAGCTCAGCGAGGCCCTGTCGGCGCTGACAGCCTACGAGCGCTCGTTCATCGCACAGCTGTCGTCGTTCGACGCCGTGCTCACCCCGGCACTGGCGATGACCCCGCGACCCGTCGGCTGGTACGACGCCGAGGACGGCGAGCACAACTTCGCCCAGCAGGTGCAGTACACGCCGTTCACCTCGATGGTGAACGTCACGGGCCTCCCCGCGATCGTCCTGCCCATCGCACAGACCGAGAGCGGCCTCCCGATGGGTGTGCAGCTCATCGGACGCCCGGGAGGCGAGCGCACGCTGCTCTCCCTCGCCGCACAGCTGGAGCGGACGGTGCGCTGGACGGACCGCCGGCCTCCGCGCTGGTGACGAGCGACACGGTGGCGATCCCTTGGGGCTCGGACAAGCGAAGAGTGTCCGGCTATGTGCTCGACAGCCAGCGCATCGCACTGAGAGTGTTTTTGCCCGGAACCGACGGTGCCGGGCGCCTCCGTCGATGGCAGTCCCTCGCCAGCGAAGAGGTCGTCGGAACAACGTGGTGGAGAGACCTCGTCGAATCGCGCGACGACGTTCCCGCATCCGAAGCGATCGACCCCGCAACCGGCACAATCGACGGTGCGACGGCGACAGCGTTGTCGAACAGCCTCAGAGACCTCGTCGGCGATGTGGACGTGCGCGTCGCCCGCTGGCGGGGGTACGTGGGTGACGCGACTCCCGCGTCGGGACCGCCGGACGGGGAGCACGCTGTGACGACCGAGCCCCTCGCGGCGGTGTTCACTCCCGCGCGTCCGCTGCCATCGTTCGTGTGGATCCCGGAGGCATGGCTGTCGGTCGGAGCGCCGCTCTACGCCGATTCGGTGTTCGTCTCCGGGCCCGAGGAGAGCCTGGCCGCGATCGCCCGGAATCCGGAGCTGGAGAGCGCTGCGCTGCTCGCCGATCAGCCGCTTCCCCTGCCGGGCCTGGAGTAGCCCGGCCCGCTTCGTCAGTCGAGCGTCCGGCGCAGCGCGGCGGGAGCCCGGTTGCGCCAGGCGTCGGTGACGAGCTCGCGCAGGAGCGCCGGTTCGATGGTCGCGAACGCGACCCGCGCCGAGGAGAGACGCCCGGCGAACCAGCGCTCCGAGCAGTTCTCGGGCCACGCCGCCGCTGCTTCGCGGATGCCGGCCTCGCCGAGCATCAGGTTGATCGTCGACGACTCCGCGTCGAGCATGGTCGCGAACCGCGTGCCGCGCACGCGGAACGCCGGGAGGCCGCCATGCTCGTACTCCTCCGCCTCCGGGAGGCCGAGGGCGAGTGCGCGCACGGCGGCGGCGTCCATGGGATCAGTTGACCGGGCCGGTGTACTTCTCGCCCGGACCCTTGCCGATCTCGTCGGGGATGGGGGAGGCCTCGCGGAAGGCCAGCTGGAGCGACCGGAGTCCGTCGCGCAGGCTGCGCGCGTGCTGGTCGCCCAGGTGCGCCGCGCTCGCGGTGACGAGGCCGGCGAGGGCGTCGATCAGCTTGCGCGCCTCGTCCAGATCGGTCTGCGCATCCGGATCGTCCGCGAGCCCGCACTTGACCGCGGCGGCGCTCATCAGGTGCACCGCCGTGGTGGTGATGACCTCGACGGCGGGCACGTCGGCGATGTCGCGCGTGGCCTCCGAGAGGGCCTCGTCGTGGTGCTGGGGGTCGGCCTCCTGGTAGGAGAAGGAGGGGGATGTGTCGCTCACTGCATTCCTCTGTTAGAATCGTTCGGGCTCCGGGACTTCTGTCCCGGTACGAAAGTGGAGATTCCTCCCACCCGCGCTTGACCGCTTACAGGTTACCGGGTTGTTGCACTCCGCCGATGCGCTCCGGCGCGGAGGTAGACAGGGTGCTGTACCAAGCACTGCGATTTCGATCGCAGGGCTGTGCTGGTGCGTGGAACCTCCTCTTTCGCCGGATCGTCGCCCGATGATCCGCGGCTGTGAAGCATCGCTCGATCAGAGGAGACAAACATCAGCGATCCCCGTACGAATGACCGTATCCGCGTCCCCGAAGTTCGACTCGTCGGCCCCAGCGGAGAGCAGGTCGGTGTCGTCAAGATCGAGGTCGCCATCCGGCTCGCTCAGGAGGCAGACCTCGACCTCGTCGAGGTTGCGCCGAACTCGAAGCCGCCGGTCGCGAAGATCATGGACTACGGCAAGTTCAAGTACGAGGCTGCGCAGAAGGCCAAGGAGGCCCGGCGCAACCAGGCGAACACCATCCTCAAAGAGGTGCGTTTCCGCCTCAAGATCGACAAGCACGACTACGAGACCAAGCGCAAGCGCGCCGAAGGCTTCCTGAAGGCCGGCGACAAGGTCAAGGCCATGATCCTCTTCCGCGGTCGCGAGCAGTCGCGCCCGGAGCAGGGTGTCCGCCTCCTGCAGCGCTTCGCCGAGGACGTCGCCGAGCTGGGCCAGGTCGAGTCGAACCCGACCATCGACGGCCGCAACATGGTGATGATCATCAGCCCCCTGAAGAACAAGTCCGAGGCCAAGGCCGAGGCCAACGCACAACGTGCCGCATCGAAGGCTCGCGCCCAGGGGCGCGACACCGATGAGGTTGCTGACGCAGACGACGCTGCGCAGTCCGACGAGAGTTCGCCCGCCCAGGCGACCAACGAGGAGAAGTAATGCCCAAGCAGAAGACCCACTCCGGCGCCAAGAAGCGCTTCAAGATCACCGGCACCGGCAAGGTCATGAAGCAGCAGGCCGGCATGCGCCACAACCTTGAGGTCAAGTCCAGCGACCGCAAGCGTCGCCTGAACGCCGACCAGGTCGTGCCCGAGGTGGACGCGAAGGTCGTCCGCCGGATGCTCGGCAAGTAACCCCACCCGTACGTTTTAAGGAAGTTTGACTAATGGCAAGAGTGAAGAGGGCTGTCAACGCCCACAAGAAGCGTCGGGTCATCCTCGAGCGCGCCGAGGGCTACCGCGGGCAGCGGTCGCGCCTCTACCGCAAGGCCAAGGAGCAGGTCACCCACTCGCTCGTCTACTCGTACCGTGACCGCCGCCAGCGCAAGGGCGACTTCCGTCGTCTCTGGATCCAGCGCATCAACGCCGCGAGCCGTGCCAACGGCCTCACCTACAACCGTCTGATCCAGGGCCTCGGCCTGGCGGGCGTCGAGGTGGACCGTCGCATCCTCGCCGAGCTGGCCGTCACCGAGCCCGCGACCTTCGCGGCCCTCGTCGAGACCGCCAAGAAGGCCCTCCCGGCCGACACCTCGGCTCCGAAGGCCGCCGCGTAAGCAGCTGCACCACCACGAACGGCCCGGTCGACTCACGTCGACCGGGCCGTTCTGCGTGTGCGGGTGTCGAGCAACTCCGGACGATCGGGAGGACACGCCGCTCAGAGGGCCGGAACTCCGGCGTTCTCGTGCGGTAGCCGGCAGATCTCCGGAATTGCGGGGCGCCGGGATCAGTCGTCGCCGCCGTGACCACCGTGACCGGGCTCGGCGCCGTGGTCGCCGTGGTCGTCGCCCACGTCGTGCGTGGCGGGGTCGTCTGCGCCGTGGTCGTCTCCGACATCGTGTGTCGCAGGGTCGTCGGCGCCGTGGTCGTCGACCGCCGGGCCGGGCGCGGGCACCGTGGCGGGTGTGGGGCGGGGCGCCGACGGGGAGGGCGTCGCGGCGGGCACGCGGACGTTGTCCTCGATCACGCTGGGCGGATCGTCGGCACCGCCGCGTCCGGTCGTTGCGGCCAGCGCTCCCGCCGTCCCCGCGCTCAGCGCGAGTGCGACGGCACCCGCGATCACCACTGCTCTGGTTCCGGTCCTCATGGCTCCTGCCTCCTTCGGCTCTTCCCCTAGACACGAGACGCGGCGCGAAAGGGTTCGATCCGCCTCCCGGGCCCGGCGTGGAGCTGCCCCTAAGCTGGTCGCATGCTTGACAACCCGCGCTCTCCGCGCGTCCGATCCGTTGCGAAGCTGGCGAAGCGGAACGCCCGGTCAGAGACCGGCCTCTTCCTGCTCGAAGGGCCGCAGGCCGTCGCCGAGGCGCTCGCCTTTCGACCCGAACTCGTGGTCGAGCTCTACGCGACCCCCACGGCGCTCGAGCGCTACACGGACATCGCGCAGACCGCCGTCGAGGCGGGCGTCGACGTCGAGTTCGTGACCGAGCAGGTGCTCGAGACGATGGCCGACACGGTGACGCCGCAGGGCTTCGTCGCGGTCTGCCGGCAGTTCCCGACCTCGGTGAAGGACATCTTCGCCGACGGCCCGAAGCTCATCGCCGTGCTCGAGGAGGTCCGGGACCCGGGCAACGCCGGCACGATCATCCGGGCCGCGGACTCGGCCGGTGCCGACGCGGTTGTGCTCACCGGCCGCACGGTCGACCTCTATAACCCGAAGGTGGTCCGCTCGACCACCGGCTCGCTCTTCCACGTGCCCGTCGCCGTCGGCGCGGACCTCGCCGACGTGATCGGTCGCGCACGCTCGGCCGGGCTCACCGTGCTCGCGGCGGACATCAAGGGGGAGGACCTCCTCGCCGCCCGCACGGACGGCCTCCTGTCCCGTCCCACCGCCTGGGTCTTCGGCAACGAGGCCCACGGTCTCGACGACGACCAGCTGGAGCTCGTGGACCGCACCGTCACGGTCCCGATCTACGGCAAGGCCGAGTCGATGAACCTCGCCACGGCGGCCTCCGTCTGCCTCTACGAATCTGCGTTCGCGCAGCGATCCTGACCCGTTTATTAACCATTGCGTTATATAACGCAATGATGATAGCTTGCATTCATGGACGCATTGGAAGCCGTCGGGGATCCCGTCCGCCGACGATTCGTGGAGCTGCTGGCAGCGGGTGATCGCACAGCAGGGGAGCTCGCCGCCCTGGCGGCGGAAGAGTTCGGCATCAGTCAGCCCGCCGCGTCACGACACCTCCGCGTGCTGCGGGAGGTCGGCGTCGCCGATTCCCGTGTGAGCGGTCAGCAGCGGGTCTACACCCTCGACGGAGCCGGGCTCGCCGACGCGGCCGCCTGGTTCGACGGTCTGGGCGCGTTCTGGGAGCAGCGCCTCGACGCGCTCGGCACCGAGCTCGCCCGCGGCCGGAGGCAGACGCGCGGGGATCGGCACGTCCCCGCGCGGAAGGCCGGATCGTGACGCTCTGGGGAGACATCGCCCTCGACGGCGCGCGCCGCTCCGTCACCGTCGAACGGGAGTATCCCGCGACGCCCGCCGAGCTCTGGAGCGCGCTCACGGATCCGGCGCGCCTCGCCCGCTGGATCGGCGTATTCAGCGGCACGCCCGACGCGTTCCAGCTCGACATGGGCGGGCCCGATCGGGACGCCCGGGTGACGGGACGCGTGCTCGCCTGCGAGCCCGAGTCGCGCCTCCTCGTCAGCTGGCGGTTCACCGGCGCAGGGGAGACCGAAGCCGAGACCGAACTCGAGGCGACGATCGAGCCCGCCGGAACGTCGTCCGCCATCCTGCGCCTGAACCACCGCCGCGTGCAGGCCGTGACCGCCTCGGTCTACGGCGCGGGCTGGCAGGACGTTCTCACCCACCTGGCGCGGGAGCTCGGGGCCTCCGCATCGGCGGAGGAGCACGACGGCTACCTCGGCGAGGCGGCCGATCCCGCGGCATTCGACGAGGCCCTCGCCGACTACCGGATGGCAGAGGCCGCACTCGTCGCGGGGGAGACCGAGCGCGTCGGCGGACTCTCGGGCGTGCGACTGCGCCGGGTGCTCGACGCCCCGCGAGCGGACGTGTGGGACGCCCTCACCCTCCCGGACCGCGTCGGCCGCTGGCTCTGGCCGGTGCTGGGCTGGCCGGACGACCCCGCGCGCGAGCGCCGGCTGCGCCTCGGCGACGTCATGCGACTCGGCGACGCGAACGTGGAGGGCGGCGTGCAGGAGCTGGAGGTGCTCGATCTCGTCGAGGGGCACCTCCTCCGCCTGAGCTGGGGGAGCGCCTCGGTCGCCTTCCGCCTCGACGACGGCGACACCGGCACGACCGTCCTCACCCTGGTGCAGGACCCCATCGAGGAGATCTTCGGCGCCGGGCGGCTACGCTCGGCGCCGGACTTCGCGGCGGGCTGGCACTCGCTGATCGACCAGCTGACGCTCGAGCTCGCCGGCCTGACGGTCCCTGGTCCGCAGGGGCTCTGGGAGGCCGCCTATCCGGTGTACGCCGACGACTAGACTGAGGAACCGTGTCTGAAACCACCGAAATCACCGAAGGCTCGGTCGAAGCGGCGGTCGAGGCGGCGCTCGCCGCGATCGACGCCGCGGGCGACTCGGCCGCGCTCAAGGCCGTGCGGCACGAGCACACCGCGGAGGGCTCGCCGCTCGCGCGCCTGAACGCGAGCATCCGCTCCTTGCCCGGCGACCAGAAGGCTGCGGCGGGCAAGCTCGTCGGCGGCGCCCGCGCCCGTGTTGGCCAGGCGTTCGCCGCCAAGGAGCAGGCGATCGCCGCCCAGGAGGAGGCCGCAGCGCTGGCCGCCGAGACGGTCGACGTCACCGCGCTCGCCTCCCGCTGGACCCCCGGCGCCCGGCACCCGCTGTCGCTCCTGCAGGAGCGCATCGCCGACAGCTTCGTCGGCATGGGCTGGGAGGTCGCGGAGGGGCCCGAGCTCGAGAGCGAGTGGTACAACTTCGACGCGCTGAACTTCGACGCCGACCACCCGGCGCGCGCGATGCAGGACACCTTCTTCGCCGAGCCCACCGACTCGCACCTGGTACTGCGCACCCACACCTCGCCGGTGCAGCTGCGCGCGCTCCTCGGCAACGAGCTGCCCGTCTACCGCATCGCGCCCGGGCGGGTGTTCCGCACCGACGAGTTCGACGCGACGCACCTGCCGGTCTTCACCCAGACCGAGGGCATCGCCGTCGACAAGGGTCTGACGATGGCGCACCTGCGCGGCACCCTCGACCACTTCGTCAAGACGCTGTTCGGCGAGGAGGCGAAGGTGCGCCTGCGCCCGAACTACTTCCCCTTCACCGAGCCGAGCGCCGAGCTCGACCTGTGGCACCCGACCTTCAAGGGCGGCGCACGCTGGATCGAGTGGGGCGGCTGCGGCATGGTCAACCCGAACGTGCTCCGCTCCGCGGGCATCGACCCCGACGTCTACTCGGGCTTCGCGTTCGGCGTGGGCGTCGAGCGGGCGCTGATGTTCCGCAACGACGTGAAAGACATGCGCGACATGGCCGAGGGCGATGTCCGCTTCTCCCAGCAGTTCGGAATGGTGGTCTGATGCGCGTCCCCCTGAGTTGGCTCGGCGAGTACGTCGACCTCGAGCCCGGAACGACCGCGGAGGAGGTGCACGCCGCCCTCGTCGCCGTCGGGCTCGAGGAGGAGGACATCCACACCTTCGAGATCTCCGGACCGGTCGTCGTCGGCGAGATGCTCGACTTCGTCGAGGAGCCGCAGAGCAACGGCAAGACCATCCGCTGGTGCCAGGTGCGCGTCGCCCCGGAGGGGCAGACTGCGGCCGACGGCGGCGAGGACGTGCGCGGCATCGTCTGCGGCGCGAGTAACTTCCTGCGCGGAGACAAGGTCGTCGTGACGCTGCCCGGCTCGGTGCTGCCCGGCCCGTTCCCGATCGCGGCCCGCAAGACCTACGGCCATGTGTCGGACGGCATGATCGCCTCGACCCGCGAGCTCGGCCTCGGCGACGACCACGCCGGCATCCTGCGCCTCGTCACGATGGGCCTCGACCCGGAGGTCGGAACCGACGCGATCTCGCTGCTCGGCCTGGACGACACGGCCGTGGAGGTCAACGTCACGCCCGACCGCGGCTACGCGTTCTCGATCCGCGGCATCGCCCGCGAGTACTCGCACGCGACGGGAGCGGCCTTCCGCGACCCCGCCGACGCCGTCGCGGTCGCCCCGGCGGCCGAGCACGCGCGCGGCTTCTCGGTCGCGATCGACGATCGCGCGCCCATCCGCGGGCGCATCGGCTCCAGCGTGTTCGTCACCCGCGTCGTGCGCGACGTGGACGGCAGCCGCCCGACGCCGCCGTGGATGGTGTCGCGGCTCAAGCTCGCCGGCATCCGGTCGATCTCGCTCATCGTCGACATCACGAACTACGTGATGCTGGAGCTCGGCCAGCCGATCCACGGCTACGATCTCGACAAGGTGACCGGCGGTCTCGTCGTGCGCCGGGCGCACCCGGGGGAGACCCTGGTCACGCTCGACGAGCAGGCGCGTGCGCTGCACGTCGAGGACCTCCTGATCACCGACGACTCCGGTGCGATCGGCCTCGCGGGCGTCATGGGCGGCGCCTCCACCGAGATCGGTGAGGGCACCACCAACGTCCTGATCGAGGCCGCGAACTTCGACCCCGTGTCGATCGCCCGCACCGCCCGCCGGCACAAGCTGCCGAGCGAGGCGTCCAAGCGCTTCGAGCGCGGGGTCGACCCGCGCGTCGCCGTGGCGGCTGCGGCGCGCGTCGTCCAGCTGCTCGAGCAGCTCGCGGGCGGCCACGCCGACGAGCTCGGCTCGCTGCACGATGCCGCGACCGACGCCGAGGCGATCCGCCTCCCCGACGGCTACATCGCCGGCCTCATCGGCGTGGAGTTCACCGCCGACGAGGTGCGCGGCGCGCTCGCCGAGATCGGCGGATCGGTCTCCGAGACCGCCGGCGCGCTCCTCGTCGTTCCGCCGAGCTGGCGGCCCGACCTGCTCGACAAGTCCGACCTCGCCGAGGAGGTCGCCCGCATCGTCGGGTACGACCGCATCCCCTCGGTGCTGCCGGTCGCGCCTCCCGGGCGCGGGCTCAGCCGCGAGCAGAAGCTCCGCCGCGGCGTCGCGCAGATCCTCGCGGACAACGGCGCCACCGAGGTGCTCGCCTTCCCGTTCGTGAGCGAGAAGCAGAACGACCTCTTCGGCTCGCCCGAGGCGGGCGGCGTGCCCGCCGTCAAGCTGGCCAACGCGCTCGACGCGACCGCACCGTACCTGCGCACCTCGCTCCTCCCCGGGCTCGTCGACGTCGCCAAGCGCAACATCGCGCGCGGCCTGGTCGACCTGTCGATCTACGAGCTCGGGACGGTGTTCCTCCCGAGCGCCGACCGCCTAGGCAGCGAGACGCTCCCGCCCGGCGCCGCCCTCCCGGCGGACGAGACCCTCGACGCGCTGAACGCCGGCATCCCGGCCCAGCCGCGGCATCTCGCCGGGCTCGTCGTCGGCCACACGGTCGAGAAGCAGCCGGGACTGGAGGCGGTCGCCGCCGGCATCGCCGACGCCCTCGCCATGGTCGCGCAGGCCGCTGCGGCGGTCGGCGTGCAGGTCCGCCCGGAGCAGAGCAGCCACCAGGCTCTGCACCCGGGACGCACCGCGCGCCTCATCGCCCGCGGTCGCGACGGCGTCGACACGGCCATCGGCTACGCGGGCGAGCTGCTCCCGGCCCTGGCCGCCGAGCTCGACCTGCCCCGCGTGGTCGCCGTGTTCGAGCTCGACCTGGACGCGCTCATCGCGGTCTCGTCCGACGACATCGTCGCCCGTGTGATCGCCGGCTTCCCGGCCGCGACGCAGGACCTCTCCCTGGTCGTGCCGGTCGAGGTGCCCGCGGGCGAGGTGCTCGACGCGGTGCAGGAGGGTGCGGGCGCGCTGCTCGAGGACATCCGCCTCGTCGACGACTACCGCGGCACCGGGCTGCCGGAGGGACGCAAGAGCCTGACGTTCGCTCTGCGCTTCCGCGCGGAGGACCGCACGCTCACCGCTGCCGAGGCGAGCGAGGCGAAGCTCTCCGGAGCGGCGCTCGCCGCCGAGCGGTTCGGGGCGGCCATCCGCGAATGACGCCGTGGCGCCCGCCGAGTGGCGGCGGGCGCCGCGGGGCCGCTAGGGTGGACGCATGCTTTCCGTCCGGTGCACCGTGAGTTCGCGTGCGGCCCTCGCCGCCCGCGCCCTGCGCCGACGCCTGCGCGACCGCCGAATCTAGGCGGCGTTCGGGCGACCCTTCGTGGGTCGACGTGGGCGTCGCCGTCGCCGAGGCCCCTGTCGTCCACTCACTAAGGAAGTAGCATGACCTTCTCGGTCGCCGTCGCCGGCGCATCCGGATACGCGGGTGGGGAGCTCCTCCGCATCCTCGCCGATCACCCGGACTTCGAGATCCGCACCGTGACCGCGCATCAGAACGCCGGTCACCCCCTCATCGTGCACCAGCCGCACCTGCGCTCGCTGGCGCACCTCACGCTCGTGGAGTCCACGGCCGAGAACCTCTCGGGCCACGACATCGTCTTCCTCGCGCTGCCGCACGGCAAGTCGGGCGAGATCGCCGCGCAGCTGCCGGCCGAGACGCTCGTCGTCGACTGCGGCGCCGACCACCGCCTGGAGGACCCGGCCGACTGGGCCGCGTTCTACGGCGGCGAGCACTTCGGCGCCTGGGCCTACGGCGTCCCCGAGCTGCAGGTCGGTGGCGGCCGTCAGCGCGAGAACATCGCCGGCGCCACGCGGATCGCCGCACCGGGCTGCAACGCCAGCGCCGTCTCGCTCGCACTCGCCCCGGGCATCCACGCCGGGCTGGTCGAGGAGCAGGACATCGTCGCGGTGCTCGCGGTCGGTCCCTCGGGCGCGGGCAAGAGCCTCAAGACGATGTACCTCGCGAGCGAGATCCTCGGCTCCGCCAACCCGTACGCCGTCGGGGGCACGCACCGCCACATCCCGGAGATCCAGCAGAACCTCCGCAAGGCCGGCGCCACCGCCCCGACCGTCTCGTTCACCCCGGTGCTCGTGCCGATGTCGCGGGGCATCCTGGCGACCACGACGGCGCGGGTGAAGCCCGGCGTCACGGCCGAGCAGGTGCAGGCGACGTGGGAGGCCGCGTACGCGGACGAGCCGTTCGTGCACGTGCTGCCCGCCGGGTCCGTGCCGCGGACCGCCGACGTGCTCGGCTCGAACACGGTACTGATCGGGGTCGCCCTGGACGGGGCCGCGGGCCGCGTCGTGACGGTGCTCGCGATCGACAACCTCTACAAGGGGACGGCCGGCGCCGCCATCCAGTCCGCCAACATCGCCCTCGGCCTCGACGAGACGACGGGCCTCGCAGTGAATGGAGTCGCCCCGTGAGTGTGACCGCAGCATCCGGATTCGCCGCAGCAGGCGTCGTCGCCGGTCTCAAGTCGAGCGGCAAGCGCGACCTCGCGCTCGTGCGCAACCTCGGCCCTCTCACCGCGGCGGCCGCCGTCTTCACCACCAACCGCTGCAAGGCGAACCCGGTGCTGTGGAGCGAGCAGGTCATGACCGACGGTGTCGTGTCGGCGATCGTCCTCAACTCCGGCGGCGCCAACTGCTACACCGGCGCGCAGGGCTTCCAGACCACGCACGCGACGGCCGAGGCCGTGGCCGAGCGGCTCGGCATCTCCGCCGGTGACGTGCTCGTCTGCTCGACCGGTCTGATCGGCGACCAGCTCGACCTCGGCAAGCTCGTCGCGGGCGTCGAGGCCGCCTCCACCGCCCTGGCGACCGACGCGGGTCTGGGCGCCGCCGAGGCCATCATGACCACGGACACCCGGCCCAAGGAGGCGGAGCACCGCGCACCCGAGGGGTGGACGGTCGGCGGCATGGCGAAGGGCGCCGGGATGCTGGCGCCGGGCCTCGCCACGATGCTCGTCGTGCTCACCACCGACGCCGTGCTCGACTCCGAGCAGCTGGACCGCGCACTGCGCACCGCCACCCGGGTCACGTTCGACCGCCTCGACTCCGACGGCTGCATGTCCACCAACGACACCGTCGCCCTGCTCGGCTCCGGCGCGAGCGGCGTGGTGCCCGACGAGGCGGCCTTCGCGCTCGCCCTGACCGAGGTGTGCCGCAGCCTGGCCGAGCAGCTCCAGGCCGACGCCGAGGGCGCCTCCCACGACATCGCCATCGAGGTCGTGAACGCGCACTCGGAGGACGAGGCGGTGGAGGTCGGACGCGCGGTCTCGCGCAGCAATCTCTTCAAGGCCGCGATCTTCGGCAACGACCCCAACTGGGGCCGGGTGCTCGCCGCCGTCGGCACGACCGGCGCCGCGTTCGACCCGTACGGGATCGACGTCGCGATCAACGGCGTCCAGGTCTGCACCGCGGGGGAGCCGGACCAGCCGCGCGACCTCGTCGACCTCGCGCCCCGCGCCGTGCACGTGCTGATCGACCTGCACGCGGGAGCCGAGACGGCGACCATCCTGACCAACGACCTCACGCACGACTACGTGCACGAGAACAGTGCGTACGCCAGCTGATATGACGACTCCTTCTGACATCGACCCCGCCGGCATCGACCCGGCAGCCATCGACACCGAGGCCATCGACGAGGCGGAGGACCGCTCTGCGGCAGCCGCCAAGGCAGCGACCCTGATCGAGTCGCTGCCCTGGCTCAAGCGGTTCCACGACCAGATCATCGTCATCAAGTTCGGCGGCAACGCCATGGTGAACGAGGACCTGCAGCGCACCTTCGCCGAGGACATGGTCTACCTCCGCTACGCGGGCATCCGCCCGGTCGTGGTGCACGGCGGCGGACCGCAGATCTCGGCGATGCTCGACCGGCTCGGCATCCACTCCGAGTTCCGCGGCGGCTACCGCGTGACCACCCCGGAGGCGATGGATGTGGTGCGCATGGTGCTCACCGGGCAGATCAGCCGCGACATCGTCAGCAACATCAACAAGCACGGCCCGCTCGCGGCCGGCCTCTCGGGGGAGGACGCGGGCCTGTTCCAGGGCCGGCGCCGCGGAGCGGTCGTGGACGGCGAGGAGGTCGACCTCGGTCTCGTCGGCGACGTGGTCGGAGTGAACCCGGAGGCCGTGCACGCGCAGATCGCGGCCGGCCGCATCCCGGTCGTCTCCTCCATCGCGCCGGACATCGACGACCCGGGGCAGGCGCTCAACGTGAACGCCGACGCCGCGGCGGCCGCGCTCGCCGTCGCCCTCGGAGCCGCGAAGCTGGTCATCCTGACCGACGTCGCCGGCCTCTACAGCGACTGGCCCGACCGTGACTCGCTGCTGTCGAAGATCGACTCCGACGACCTGCGCGAGCTGCTGCCCTCCCTCGAGTCGGGCATGATCCCGAAGATGGCGGCCTGTCTCGACGCGGTCGACGGCGGCGTCGAGAAGGCGGCCATCATCGACGGGCGCGTGCCGCACTCGATCCTGCTCGAGGTCTTCACGCAGTCCGGAATCGGAACGGAGGTGGTGCCCGCGTGAGCGAGCTGACACAGGGACAGTGGAAGGGTCGCTTCGGCGACGCCATCATGCGCACGCTGGCGACGCCGAAGCTGATGCTGGCGCGCGGCGAGGGCTGCCGGGTCTGGGACACGAACGGGGTCGAGTACCTCGACTTCCTCGCCGGGATCGCGGTCAACTCGCTCGGGCACGCGCACCCGGCACTGGTGGAGGCGGTGAGCCGCCAGGTGGGCACGCTCGCCCACGTCTCCAACTACTTCTCGACCGCACCGCAGCTGGAGCTCGCGGAGCGCCTCCGCACCATCACGGGCGCGGGCGACCAGGGCCGCGTGCTCTTCGGCAACTCGGGCGCCGAGGCCAACGAGGCCGCCTTCAAGCTCGCGCGCCTGAACCGCGGACCGCACGGCCACCGCACCCGCGTGCTCGCGCTGAACAACGCGTTCCACGGCCGCACCATGGGCTCCCTCGCCCTCACCGGCAAGCCGCCGATGCGCGAGGCGTTCGAGCCGCTCCCGGGCGGCGTCGAGCACATCGACTCCACGATCGCGGCGCTGGAGGCGGCGATCGACGACCGCGTCGCCGCGCTCTTCATCGAGCCGATCAAGGGGGAGGCGGGCGTGCTCGACCTGCCCGCCGGCTTCCTGGCCCGCGCCCGCGAGCTCACCGAGCAGCACGGCGCGCTGCTCATCCTGGACGAGATCCAGACGGGCGTCGGCCGCACCGGCCGCTGGTTCGCCTACCAGCACGAGGGCATCCTCCCGGACGCGGTGACCGTCGCGAAGGGGATCGCCGGCGGTGTGCCGATCGGTGCGCTCGTCACGTTCGGCTGGGCCTCCGACCTCTTCACCCAGGGCCAGCACGGCTCCACCTTCGGCGGCAACCCGCTCGCGACCGCGGCCGGCAACGCCGTGCTCGGCGAGATCGAGCGCGCCGGCCTGGTCGAGAACGCCGCTCGCCGCGGGGAGGAGCTGCGGGCCATCATCCGGTCCTACGACTCGCCGCTCATCGGCGACGTGCGCGGCGCCGGTCTACTGATCGGCATCGGGCTCACCGAGGGGGAGGCGCACCGCCTGTCCGACGCCGCCCTCGCCGAGGGCCTCATCATCAACGCCCCGAACGAGTCCAGCATCCGGCTCGCGCCGCCGCTGATCGTGGGCGACGCCGAACTGGCGGAGTTCCGGGAGCGCTTCGGCCGCGCCCTCGCCGCCCTCTGACCTCCCGAGACGAAAGAATCCGATGACCAGGCACTTCCTCCGCGACGACGACATCTCCCCGGCCGAGCAGGCCGAGATCCTGGCCCTGGCGGCCGAGCTCAAGCGCGATCCGTACGCGCGCAAGCCGCTGGAGGGTCCGCAGACCGTCGCCGTGTTCTTCGACAAGACGTCGACCCGCACGCGCGTCTCGTTCGCCGTCGGCATCGCCGACCTGGGCGGCAGCCCGCTCGTCGTCTCGAGCGCGGACAGCCAGCTCGGCGGCAAGGAGTCGGTCGCCGACACCGCGCGGGTGCTCGAGCGCATGGTGTCCGCCATCGTCTGGCGCACCTTCGCCCAGGCGGGCCTGGAGGAGATGGCGGCGGGCACCAGGGTGCCGGTCGTCAACGCGCTCTCGGACGAGTTCCACCCGTGCCAGATCCTGGCGGACCTGCAGACCATCCAGGAGCATAAGGGCTCGCTCGCCGGGCTGACGATGAGCTACTTCGGCGACGGGGCGAACAACATGTCGCACTCGTACCTGCTCGGCGGCGCGACCGCCGGGATGCACGTGCGCGTCGCCGCCCCCGCGGAGTACGCGCCCGACCCGGCGATCCTCGCCGACGCGCGCCGCATCGCCGAGAGCACGGGTGGCTCTGTGGAGGTCTTCACCGAGGCGGCGGCCGCGGCGGCCGGCGCAGACGTCGTCGTCACCGACACCTGGGTGTCGATGGGTCAGGAGGCCGAGAAGGCCCAGCGCCTCGCCACCTTCGGCGACTACCAGGTCGACGCCGCGATCATGGCGCAGGCCGCACCCGACGCGATCTTCCTGCACTGCCTCCCCGCCTACCGCGGCTACGAGGTGGCGGCGGACGTCATAGACGGCCCCCAGTCCGTGATCTGGGACGAAGCCGAGAACCGGCTGCACGCGCAGAAGGCCCTGCTGGCCTGGCTGCTCGAGAAGAACCAGGAGGAGGCCGCATGAGCGCGGAGATGGACGGCACGGACGGCACCGGAGTCGGCAAGACCGGCGAGGGGTCCCTCTGGGGCGCCCGGTTCGCGGGCGGGCCCTCGCCCGAGCTGGCCGCGCTGAGCAAGTCCACCCACTTCGACTGGGCGCTCGCCGCTTACGACATCGCGGGCTCCCGTGCGCACGCCACGGCGCTCGCCGCAGCGGGCTACCTGGACGACGCCGAGCTGGCAGGCATGCTCGCCGCGCTCGACCAGCTGGACGCCGACGTCGTCTCGGGCGCGTTCGTCGCGGCCGAGTCCGACGAGGACGTGCACGGCGCGCTGGAGCGCGGTCTGATCGAGCGCGCGGGCGCCGAGCTCGGCGGCAAGCTGCGTGCCGGCCGCAGCCGCAACGACCAGATCGCCACGCTGGTGCGCCTCTACCTGCGCGACCACGCCGGGGTCATCGCCGAACGGCTGATCGGCCTCATCGACGCGATCGCCTCGCAGGCCGACGCGCACCCGACGGCGATCCTCCCGGGTCGCACGCACCTCCAGCACGCCCAGCCGGTGCTGCTGGCCCACCACCTGCTGGCGCACACCTGGCCGCTCGTGCGCGACTTGGAGCGCCTTGCCGACTGGGACAAGCGCGCCGACGTCTCGCCCTACGGCTCGGGCGCCCTGGCGGGCTCGACGCTCGGTCTCGACCCGCTCCTGGTCGCGCGCGAGCTCGGCTTCGCCGCCAGCTCGGAGAACTCGATCGACGGCACCGCCGCGCGCGACGTGGTGGCGGAGTTCGCCTTCATCGCCGCGCAGATCGGCGTGGACCTCTCCCGCTTCGCCGAGGAGATCATCCTCTGGAACACCCGCGAGTTCGGCTTCGTCACCCTCGACGACGCCTACTCGACCGGCTCGTCGATCATGCCGCAGAAGAAGAACCCCGACATCGCCGAGCTCGCCCGCGGCAAGGCCGGCCGCCTCATCGGCAACCTGACCGGACTGCTCACGACGCTCAAGGGCCTCCCGCTCGCGTACAACCGCGACCTGCAGGAGGACAAGGAGCCGGTGTTCGACTCGGTGCAGACGCTGGAGGTCGTGCTCCCCGCCTTCGCGGGCATGGTCGCCACCCTCCGCTTCCACACCGACCGGATGGCGGAGCTCGCGCCGCAGGGCTTCTCGCTCGCGACCGACGTCGCGGAGTGGCTGGTCAAGCAGCACGTCCCGTTCCGGAACGCGCACGAGATCACCGGCAGCCTGGTGAAGTTCGCCGAGGAGAACGGCCTGGAGCTGCACGAGGTGGACGATGCCCAGCTCGCCGCCGTCTCGCCGCTGCTGACCCCGGAGGTGCGCTCCGTGCTCACCGTCGAAGGCTCGGTCGCCAGCCGCGCCGGCGTCGGAGGGACGGCACCGGAACGGGTGGCCGAGCAGCTCGCGGCCCTCACCGAGCGCGTGCGCGCCTTCACCGGCTCGTTCGCCGCGACGCGACGGGACCTCGTCTGATGGCCCGCCCCGAGCAGACGCCGCCGAAGCGTCCGTGGATCATCCCGACGATCGTCGTGGTCGCGATCGCGGTCATCGTCGTCGGGCTGATCGTCGCGGTCGCCGCGGGCGGCCGCATCTTCTGACGCGGACCCGTCCCGCGATGCCGCTGCACCATCCCCGACGCGAGGTCTTCGAGGCGTCGTCGCTGGAGGTCGCGCCGCGCCTCCTCGGCGCCGTGCTCCGCCACACCACCGCGCAGGGGACGGTCGGGCTCCGCATCACGGAGGTGGAGGCGTACATCGGCGACGGGCTGGACCCCGGTTCGCACGCCTTCCGCGGCCGCACCAAGCGCAATGCGGTGATGTACGGTCCGCCCGGGCACCTGTACGCGTACTTCACGTACGGGATGCACGTGTGCGCCAACGTCGTCTGCTCGCCGGAGGGCGAGGCCACGGCGGTGCTCCTGCGGGCGGCCGAGGTGGTCGAGGGGGAGCCCCTCGCGGAGGTGCGCCGGGTCGGGGCGAGCGGCCGCACCATCCCGCACCGCGACCTCGCGCGCGGACCGGCGCGGCTGGTCGTCGCGGCCGGGATCGCGCTGGCCGACGACGGCGCAGACCTGTTCGGCGGTCGCTTCGAGCTGCTGCTGCCGGACGAGCAGGCGGAGTACGCGACCGGCCCGCGCACCGGTGTCTCGGGCGCCGGAGGAGGGGCGGCATTCCCGTGGCGCTACTGGCTGCCGGGAGACCCGACGGTGTCGCCCTACAAGCGGCACCCGAAGTCGGACGACTGAGCGTCGACGACGGAACTCAGGCCGCGACGAAGCGGAACAGTCCCGCGCAGACGCACGCCCAGGTGATGCTGACGAGCGTGCCGATGATGAACCGCTCGCGCGCTTCGGCGGTGTCGAGCTCGGTGAAGCGGCCGACGCCCTTGATGGCGATGAGCACGCCGAGCGCCTCCGGGAAGCCCGCCATGATCGCGCCCGTGGTGGCGAAGCGCTCCAGGAAGCCGATGGTGGTGCCGCCGCGCAGCACTTCGCGGGTGGCGTCGGCCGACGAGCCGGTGGAGCGGTCGTGCACGACGATGCCGCCGTGGTCGCCCGCGACCGTCGTGCTGCGCGTGGCGAGGGCGAGGACCAGCTGGGAGGCGGGACCGCCTCCCGCGACACTGAGCGCGAGCGCCGCGATGCCGATGAAGAGGCGGAACTCCAGGGGAGCCTGCTCCTGCGGCAGCACCGCGAGGACGAACGCGACCGCGAGGAGGCCGCTCGCCGTGTAGACGAGAGGGCGCCGGGGCGTGCGCAGGGTGGCGACCATGCAGCAGAGGGCGGCGATCGTCAGCAGCAGGACGAGCACCCACACCGCGTGCGGGAAGAGGAAGGCGAGGAAGGCCGCCGGGGGCAGTGTCGTCATTCGTCCTCCGAGTCGTGCGCGGTCGAGCGGGGAGCGACGTGCTGGGCGGCATCGGCGCTCGCCAACAGCCTAGTCAGGGCGGGGACGGCCGCCAGCTCGACGCGGAGGTTCGCGGCGCGGGCGCGATCACTCACCGACTGCGGCGTGATCCCGAGGCGTGCGCCGGCCTCGGCCTGGGTCAGGCCCGCGGAGATGAGGTCGTAGAGCTCCCAGCCGGCGGGGGAGCGCCCGTCCCGGAGGGTGAGGAGGAGGTCGGCGAGGGCTTCGACGTCGTGAGCGGCCTCGGGGTCGGCGACCGCCTCCACAGCGAACCGCGTCGGGGACTTCTTCGCGCGGCCGACCGCAGTGCGCGCCGCGACGAAGGCGTCTCCACTCGCGGCACGGGTCTGGGCGGGGAGGGGGAGGCGGACCGAGCCGAGTCCGACCCCGACGCTCCAGAGGCCGTCGCGGGTCAGCTCGAGCACCAGGGCGAGGGCGGTCGCGGGGTCGCGCGACAACGCCTGGAGCTCGTCTCCGGCGTTGCGGTCGACGGGGAGGGCGAGGGTCTCGCCGTGGCGCTCCTGCAGGGCGCGCATCGTCTCGGTGGCGAGGTCGGGGCCGGTGCGGCTGCCGACCTGGTCCGCGGTGATCACGAACATCGGTCCTCCTGAACGGTCAGGGCTGGTGGCCTGATCGGAACTCTATCAGGCGTAGGGACCTGATTGCTAGTCGATCAGGCCCCTGGCCCTGATTCGGGGCGGCGGGGGAGGCGGCCCTCCCGCTGATAATCTGGGCAGATGTCCGAATCCGCCACCCTCGAAACGCAGGCCATCGACCCGTCCTTCGACGACATCTGGGACGAGCTCGTCTGGCGCGGTCTCGTCCACGTCTCCACCGACGAGGCCGCACTCAAAGAACTCCTCGCGGGCGGACCGGTCACGTATTACTGCGGCTTCGACCCGACGGCGGCGAGCCTCCACCTCGGCCACCTCGTGCAGCTGCTCACCATGCGCCGCCTCCAGCTGGCCGGCCACAAGCCCCTCGGGCTCGTCGGCGGCTCGACCGGCCTCATCGGCGACCCGCGGCCGACCGCCGAGCGCACGCTGAACACGCGCGAGACCGTCGCCGAGTGGGTGCGCTCGCTGCAGGGCCAGGTGTCGAAGTACCTGAGCTTCGAGGGCGACAACGCTGCGCGCCTCGTCAACAACCTCGACTGGACGGCGCCGCTCTCGGCGATCGACTTCCTGCGCGAGATCGGCAAGCACTTCCGCGTCGGCACCATGCTCAAGAAGGACGCCGTCTCGGCGCGCCTGAACTCCGACGAGGGCATCTCGTACACCGAGTTCAGCTACCAGATCCTGCAGGGCCTCGACTTCCTCGAGCTGTACCGCCAGTA
The DNA here is from genome assembly GCF_013410615.1 of Leifsonia naganoensis. NCBI lineage: Bacteria > Bacillati > Actinomycetota > Actinomycetes > Micrococcales > Microbacteriaceae > Leifsonia > Leifsonia naganoensis. The sequence continues at coordinate 490,556 of NZ_JACCHJ010000001.1, read as the reverse complement.
CGGCTGCGTGCTGCAGACCGGCGGCAGCGACCAGTGGGGCAACCTCACCAGCGGCACCGAGCTCATCCGCAAGGTGGAGGGCGCCCACGTGCACGCAATCGGCACGCCGCTCATCACCAACAGCGACGGCACCAAGTTCGGCAAGAGCGAGGGCAACGCGATCTGGATCGATGCGGAGCTGACCAGCCCGTACGCGTTCTACCAGTTCTGGGTCAACACCGACGACGCGGACGTGATCAGCCGCCTCAAGGTGTTCACGTTCCTCACCCGCGACGAGATCGCCGAGTACGAGCACAAGGTCGCCGACGAGCCGTTCCGCCGCGAGGCGCAGCTCCGCCTCGCCCGCGACGTGACGACCCTCGTCCATGGAGTCGAGCAGACCGAGGCGGCCATCGCGGCGGCCGAGGCGCTGTTCGGCCAGGGCGACCTCGCCTCCCTCGACCGAGCCACCCTGGAGTCGGCCCTGCGCGAGCTGCCGAACACGACCACCGCGCCGGGCACGACGATCGCGCAGGCGCTCGCCGACACCGGGCTCACCAAGAGCCTCGGCGAGGCGCGCCGGGCGGTCGCCCAGGGCGGCGTGTACACGAACAACGCGAAGGCGGAGGACGCGGACGCGCCCATCGGCGACGCGGCGCTCCCGGGCGGGATGGTCGTGCTGCGGCGCGGCAAGAAGACACTCGCCGGCGTGTTCGTCGAATAGGCCGACGAGTAGTCTGAACGCATGTCCGACCAGGATCGCGACGACAGCGACGACGCGCTGGTGGCCCGCCTCGAGGTGATCGAGGAGCAGCCGCTCGCCGCGCGCGCCGACGCGTACGCCCAGCTGCACGCCGAGCTCTCCGAACGGCTCGAGGGAGCCGACGCGCAGCGGCATGGCTGAACGGCTCGACGTCGCTCTCGCCACGCGCGGACTGGCCCGGTCGCGCACGCACGCCGCGACACTGATCGCCCAGGGGCTGGTGACCGTGGACGGCGCCCCCGTCGTGCGCGCGTCGGCCAAGGTGGGGGAGGAGCAGAGCGTCGAGGTCGCGGGCGCGGACCACTACGTCAGCCGCGGCGCGCACAAGCTGATCGCCGCGCTCGACGCCTTCGACGTGCCGGTGACGGGGCGCCTCGCGCTCGACGCGGGCGCCTCCACCGGCGGCTTCAGCCAGGTGCTGCTCGAGCGCGGCGCGGCGCGGGTGATCGCGGTCGACGTCGGCCACGGCCAGCTCGCCCCGCAGCTGATGCAGGAGGAGCGGCTCGCGTCGTTCGAGGGCGTCAACGTGCGCTCCCTCACCGCCGAGCAGCTGGCGGGATTGACGGGAGACGACGCACGGCCCGATCTCGTCGTCGCCGACCTCTCGTTCATCTCCCTCGGCCAGGTGCTGCCCGCGTTGCGCGAAACGGCCGTGCCGGAGGCGGACTTCGTGCTGCTGGTGAAGCCGCAGTTCGAGGTGGGCCGCACCGGCGTGCGCGAAGGCATCGTGCACGACCCCGTCCTGCGGGCGGACGCGCTGACCGGTGTGCTCTGGGCCGGGTTCGACCTCGGGCTCGGCACCGCGGGCGTCATCGCCTCGCCGATCGCGGGCTCGCACGGCAACCGCGAGTTCCTCATCCACCTCACGCCGCGCGGTGCGAACCCGACGGAGTGGCTCGACCGGGCGCAGGAGCTCGCCGGCTGAGCGCAGGGGGCACCGGGGTCGGGAGGCACCGGGGCCGGGAGGCAGCGGGCGCAGGCCCGGCGGAACAACCCGTGAATTCTCCACAGGTGCGGGCGATCGACCCAGACCGGGCCGATTCTCCGACAGAATGGGATGACGAGCACGACCGGAGGGAGAGTCGGGTATGGGAGCAGCGACGCGATACATCCTCGTCGTCGCGCACACCGGCCGTCAGGACTCCCTCGACGCGGGCGTGCGCGTGTGCACGCAACTGCTCGAGGCCGGCGTCATCCCGGTGCTCAGCGCGGACGAGCGGCGCGACCTCCTCGCGGCGGAACCGGGCCTCGACCGCATCGCCCTCCTCGGCGACGAGGTCGCGGCCGACGAGCTGGAGCTCGTGATCGTGCTCGGCGGCGACGGCACCATCCTGCGCGCGGCCGAGCTGGTGCGCGGCTGCTCCGCGCCGCTGCTGGGCGTCAACCTGGGCCACGTCGGCTTCCTCGCCGAGAGCGAGCGCGACGACCTCGAGATCGCGGTCGCACGCGGTCTCGCGAAGGACTACACGGTGGAGGAGCGCATGACGCTCTCCGCGCGCGTGAAGGTCGGCGACGAGGTCGTCTACGAGAGCTGGGCGCTCAACGAGGCCACGGTCGAGAAGGCCAGCCGCGAGCGCATGCTCGAGGTCGTGATCGAGGTCGACGGCCGGCCGATGTCGAGCTTCGGCTGCGACGGCGTCGTGATGTCGACCCCGACGGGATCGACCGCCTACTCGTTCTCCGCCGGCGGTCCGGTCGTCTGGCCGGGTGTCGCCGCCCTGCTGCTGGTGCCGCTCAGCGCGCACGCGCTGTTCTCGCGGCCGCTGGTGGTCGACGCGGAGTCGTCGCTCGCCGTCGAGCTGCTCGACCGCACGGGCGGCGAGGGCATCCTCTGGTGCGACGGCCGGCGCGCCTTCGACCTGCCGCGGGGTGCCCGCGTGGTCGTGCGCCGATCGCCGGTGCCCGTGCGCCTGGCGCGCCTGCACCCGGGGCCGTTCACCGACCGGCTGGTGCAGAAGTTCGATCTTCCCGTCACGGGATGGAGGGGGCCGGCGGGCCGTGACTGACGTGACTGACGTGCGTGGAGCGATCGAGGAGATCTCGATCAAAGACCTGGGTGTGATCGCCGACGCCTCCCTGCCCCTGGGCGCGGGATTCACCGCGATCACTGGCGAGACCGGCGCGGGCAAGACCATGGTGGTCTCCGCCCTCGGCCTGCTGCTCGGGTCGCGCGCCGACACCGGCGCGGTGCGACTCGGGAGCGGCCAGGCCTGGGTCGAAGGGCGTTGGCGCGTCATCGACTCCGGTGACGTCGTCGAGCGCGTCCGCGACGCCGGTGGCGACGTCGACGCCCTGGGCGGGGGAGCGGCCGAGCTGGTGCTGAGCCGCTCCGTCTCCGCCGAGGGACGCTCGCGCGCCGTCGTCGGCGGACGCAGCGCCCCGGTGAGCGTGCTCACCGAGCTCGGCGAGCAGCTCGTCGTCGTGCACGGCCAGTCCGACCAGATCCGGCTGCGGTCGGCGGTCGCCCAGCGCGAGGCGCTCGACCGCTTCGCCGGGCCCGACTTCGGCACGGCCGTCGACGCGTACGCGCAGGTCTTCCACCGCTGGCGCGACAACAAGGCCGAGCTCGACGAACTCGTCGCCGACCGCGACCGCCGCTCGCGCGAGGCGGAGGACCTCCGGCTCGCGATGTCCGAGATCGAGACGCTCGCGCCGCAGCCCGGCGAGGACGACGAGCTGGCGGAGCGCGCCGAGCGCCTCACCAACCTCGAGGAGCTGCGGCTCGCCGCGGCCGGCGCCCGCGAGCTGCTGTCGGCGGAAGAGTCGGAGGGTGCGGATGCGCTGGGCCTGCTCGACAACGCGCGCCGCCAGCTCGACCGCATGGCGCCCCACGACGCTGCGCTGGGGCCGCTCGCTGAAGCCGTGGCCAACGCCAACTACCTCATCTCCGACATCGCCGCGCAGCTGTCGACGTACCTCGACGGACTCGACACCGACGGCGCCCACGAGCTCGGGCTGGTGCAGGAGCGGCGCTCCGAACTGGCCACCCTCGTCCGCAAATACGGTCCGACCCTCGACGACGTGATCCGCACGCTCGAGACCGGCAGCCTGCGTCTGCTGGAGCTCGACGGCGACGCCGACCGCATCGAGGAGCTGGCGCGGGAGGTCGAGGCCGACGAGGCGCTGGCCGCCGAGCTGGCCACCGACCTGAGCGCCCGCCGCCGGGAGGCCGCCGAGCGGCTCTCCGCCGCCGTCTCCGACGAGCTCTCCGCACTCGCGATGCCCGACGCCCGGGTCGTCGTCGAGGTCACCGAACGCGACGAGTACTCGTCGACCGGTCGCGACCAGGTCTCGATCCTGCTCCAGCCGCATCCCGGCGCCGAGCCCCGTCCGCTCGGCAAGGGGGCGTCCGGCGGCGAGCTCTCGCGCGTCATGCTGGCGATCGAGGTCGTCATCGCGGGCGCCGACCCGGTGCCGACCTTCATCTTCGACGAGATCGACGCGGGTGTGGGCGGTGCCTCGGCGATCGAGATCGGCCGCAGGCTGGCGCGGCTCGCCGAGAGCGCGCAGGTCATCGTCGTCACCCACCTGGCCCAGGTCGCCGCGTTCGCGACCAACCACCTCACGGTCGTGAAAGGCAACGACGGGTCGGTCACGGCCTCCAGCGTGCGCCGCCTCGACGGCGATGAGCGCATCGCCGAGATGGCGCGCCTGCTCTCCGGCCTCCCCGACTCCGAGAGCGGGTTGGCGCACGCGCGCGAGCTCGTCGAGATGGCGGCCGCCGCACGCTGAACCTCCGCGGCGCGCGAACCACTCGCAGCCGATGGTGATAAGCTGCAAGCCCGTGGTGGATAAATCTGAAGCGGGCATCTCGAACGGCATTACCAAGCACATTTTCGTGACCGGTGGTGTCGTTTCTTCGTTGGGCAAGGGCCTCACTGCGGCCTCCCTGGGCAACCTTCTGACCGCGCGCGGACTCCGCGTCGTGATGCAGAAGCTCGACCCCTATCTGAATGTGGACCCGGGGACGATGAACCCGTTCCAGCACGGCGAGGTCTTCGTGACCGACGACGGCGCCGAGACGGACCTCGACATCGGTCACTACGAGCGGTTCCTCGACATCAACCTCGGTCAGTCGGCCAACGTGACCACGGGCCAGATCTACTCGAACGTGATCGCCAAGGAGCGGCGCGGCGAGTACCTCGGCGACACCGTCCAGGTCATCCCGCACATCACCGACGAGATCAAGCGCCGGATGCGCCTCCAGGCCCAGGCCGGCCCTGACGGCGAGCCCGCGCCCGACGTCATCATCACCGAGATCGGCGGAACGGTCGGCGACATCGAGTCGCAGCCGTTCATCGAGTCGGCGCGCCAGGTGCGTCACGAGCTCGGCCGCAAGAACTGCTTCTTCGTGCACGTCTCGCTGGTGCCCTTCATGAACGCCTCCGGCGAGCAGAAGACCAAGCCGACGCAGCACTCCGTCGCCGCGCTCCGCTCGATCGGCATCCAGCCGGACGCGCTCGTGCTCCGCAGCGACCGCCCGGTCTCCGAGAGCAACAAGCGCAAGATCGCGCTCATGTGCGACGTGGACGAGGCGGCCGTGGTCAACGCGGTCGACGTGCCGAGCATCTACGACATCCCGACCATGCTGCACGACCAGGGCCTCGACGCCTACATCATCGACCAGCTCGGCCTCGACAAGGCGGCGGACGTCGACTGGAACGGCTGGGCGCGCCTGCTGGAGGCCGTGCACGACCCGAAGCACGAGGTCACCATCGGCCTGGTCGGCAAGTACATCGACCTCCCGGACGCGTACCTCTCGGTGACCGAAGCGCTGCGCGCGGGCGGCTTCGCGCACCAGACCAAGGTGAAGCTCAAGTGGATCCCGTCTGACGAGTGCCAGACCGCCGAGGGCGCCGCCCACCAGCTGAGCGAGGTCGACGCGATCTGCGTGCCCGGCGGCTTCGGTGTGCGCGGCATCGAGGGCAAGGTCGGCGCGCTGCGGTTCGCCCGCGAGAACGGCATCCCCGCGCTCGGCCTGTGCCTCGGCCTGCAGTGCATGGTCATCGAGTACGCCCGCCACGAGGCGGGCCTCGCGGGCGCGTCCTCGTCGGAGTTCGACCCCGAGACCGAGTTCCCCGTGATCGCGACGATGGCGGAGCAGGTCGAGATCATCGCCGGCGGCGACCTGGGCGGCACCATGCGCCTCGGCCTCTACCCGGCCGTGCTCGCCGAGGGCTCCCTCGCCGCTGACCTGTACGGCTCGAACGAGGCCAGCGAGCGTCACCGCCACCGCTACGAGGTCAACAACAACTACCGCGAGCAGATCGCCGACGCCGGCCTGTGGTTCTCGGGCACCTCGCCCGACGGTCACCTCGTCGAGTACGTCGAGCTGCCGCGTGACGTGCACCCGTTCTACATCGGCACCCAGGCCCACCCGGAGCTGCGGTCGCGCCCGAACAACGCGCACCCGCTGTTCGCCGGCCTGGTCGGCGCGGCGCTCGAGCGCCAGAAGGCGAGCCTGCTCTTCGAAGTCGCCGCGGAGGGCTGATGAGCGACCGTCTGCTGCAGGACGAGCCGTTCCGCCCCGAGATCGTCTCGTCCGAGGCGGTCTTCGACGGCCGGATCTGGGATGTGCGCCGGGACGTGTTCCGCTACAACGGCGAGGACATCACCCGCGAGTACGTCGACCACACCGGCGCCGTCGCGGTCCTCGCGCTGGACGACCAGGAGCGGGTGCTGCTGATCAAGCAGTACCGGCATCCGGTGCGGCACCGCGACTGGGAGATCCCGGCCGGGCTCCTCGACATCCGCGGCGAGGATCCGCTCACCGCGGTGAAGCGCGAGCTCGCCGAGGAGGCGGACCTGGTCGCCGACGAGTGGAACGTGCTGACCGACATCTTCACCAGCCCCGGTGGCAGCGACGAGGCCATCCGCATCTACCTGGCGCGCGGTGTGCGTCCGGCGGCGGAGGTCTTCGCGCGCGAGGAGGAGGAGGCCGACATCGAGACGGCGTGGCTGCCTCTCGACGACGCGGTGGACGCGGTGCTCGCCCGGACGGTGCACAACGCGCCGCTCATCATCGCGGTGCTCGCGGCACGGACGGCCCGCGAGAAGGGGTGGGCCACGCTCGGTGCGGCGGACGAGCCGTGGCCGACCCACCCGAAGCTCGCCGGGGAATGACCGCAGCGGCGGAGGTGGACGCCTTCCTGAGGCACGTGACGATCGAGCGCGGCCTCTCGGCGAACACCGTCGCCGCCTACCGGCGCGACCTCGCCGTCTACACGGCGTGGCTCGACGAGCGCGGGGTGGCCGACCTCCGCGAGGTCACCAGCCCGATGGTCTCGGAGTTCGTGGCGCACCTCGGCACGCGGCCCGAGTCGCCCCTCACTGCATCCTCCCTCGCGCGGGTGCTGTCGACGGTCCGCGGCTTCCACCGGTTCCTCCTGGAGGAGGGGCGGGTGGAGCAGGATGTCGCCCACGAGGTGCGCCCTCCGAAGCTGCCCAGCCGCCTCCCGAAGGCCATCACGATCGACCAGGTGGCCGCCCTGCTGGCGGCGACCGACGGCGAGGAGGTCGCCAACCTGCGCGACAAGGCGCTGCTGGAGCTCATGTACGCCACCGGCGCGCGCGTCAGCGAGGCCGTCGGGCTGAATGTGGACGACGTCATCGACGCCGACATCGTGCGGCTGACGGGCAAGGGCAGCAAGCAGCGCATCGTCCCGCTCGGCAGCTACGCCCGCACCGCGGTCGACGCCTACCTCGTGCGCGCGCGGCCCCTGCTCTCCACCAAGGGCCGCGCGACGCCCGCCCTGTTCCTCGGGATGCGCGGGGCGCGGCTCTCGCGCCAGAACGCCTGGCTGATCATCCGGGCCGCCGCCGAGCGGGCGAACCTGCCCGTCGAGATCTCGCCGCATACCCTGCGCCACTCGTTCGCGACCCACCTGCTCGCCGGGGGAGCGGACGTGCGCGTCGTGCAGGAGCTGCTGGGGCACTCGTCGGTCGCGACGACCCAGATCTACACGCTGGTCACGGCCGACACCCTGCGCGACGTCTACACCTCGGCGCACCCGCGGGCGCGCTGAGTCACCGTCCGACGCCGACGGCCATGCCCTTCATCACGTATTTCGAGGTGAAGGCGAGCAGCAGGGTCGGCGGCAATGCGGTCACGAGCAGTCCCGCCGCCATCAGCGGCTGGTCGGAGACGAAGCGTGTGCCGATCTGGGTGAGAGCCGGCGTGAGCAGCATCTTGGTGTCGTCGGGCAGCAGCACGTAGGCGAAGATCAGCTCGTTCCACATCGCCAGGAACTGCAGCACGGCGAGCGTCGCGATGCCGGCGCCGCCGATCGGGACGACGATCGACCACATCGTGCGCAGGAATCCCGCGCCGTCGAGCCGGGCCGCCTCGAGCACCTGATCCGGGATGGCCTTGAAGCTCAGCGTGAGGAAGAACACCGCGAAGGGCAGGCCCGTCGCGACGTAGACCAGGATGATCCCGCCGAACTCTCCGACGAGGTGGAGCTTCGACAGCATCAGGTAGATCGGGATGATCAGCACCTGGCTCGGGATCAGCATCACCGACACGAACGACGCGTTGATGTACTTCGCGCCCGGCACGGGCAGCTTCGCCAGGGCGTACGCGGCCAGGGTCGCGAGCACCAGCACGAGGGCGACACCCGTCGTGACCACGAACAGGCTGTTCATCGCGGCCCGGCCGATGCCGTAGTTGTTGATGAGGTTGACGAAGTTGTCGAAGGTGATGGCGCCCGGCAACCCGAACGGGTTCTTCAGGTAGTCGGCCTTGGTGCGCAGCGACGACAGCGCCATCAGGACGACCGGGTAGGCGATGGTCAGGGCCAGCACGAGCAGCAGCACGAAGACCGGTGTGCGGGCCCGCTTGTTGAGGGTGGCGCTCGTCTCGGACACGGTCAGTCCTCCTCGGAGATCTTGAAGAACTTGGCCTGGACGACCGTCACGACGCCGATGAGCAGGAACAGCAGCACCGCGAGTGCGGCACCGCTCCCCATGTCGGAGTTGGACGAGAACGCCTTGAGGAACACCAGGTAGTCCAGGGTGGTCGTGCTGTAGCCGGGGCCGCCGGCGGTGATCACGAAGATGAAGCCGAACAGCGACGTGAACGTGTAGAGCACGTTGATGATGAAGACGAAGCCGAGGATGCGGCGGATGTTCGGCAGGGTGACGAACCAGAGCCGCGCCCACCAGCCGGCGCCGTCGAGGGCGGCGGCCTCGAACACCTCCGGGTTGATGGCGGTCAGCCCGCTGAGCAGCAGCATCCCGGAATAGCCGAAGCCGGCCCAGACGAGCGCGACCACGATGACGAAGATCGCGCTGTTCGTCTCCGTGAAGAACTGGACGGGCTGGCCGCCGAGAGCGGTGATCACCGAGTTCACCGGGCCGTAATAGCCGAACGCCGAGCGGAACATGATGCCGATGACGACGGTCGAGAGGACCGACGGGAAGAAGCAGATCACCCGGAAGAACTTCCAGCCGCGCACGCGCTCGAACAGGAGCACGGACACGATGATGGCGACGAAGATCACCAGTGGGACCGAGATGAGGAACTTCAGGTTGGTCAGGGCCACCTGCTGCACCACCGGGTCGGTGAAGAGGTCCAGGTAGTTCTGCAGACCGACCCAGGTGAAGTCGGCGCCGTCGGACGTGTTGAGCGAGATGTAGAGGGCGAAGACCACCGGGTAGATCATGAAGCCCACCACGACGAGCAGGGCAGGCGCGACGGCCGCGAGCGCGATCGTGCGGTCGCGCCGGCGTCGCCGGACCCGGGATGCGGGGACGGGCGACGCGGGGGAGGGCCCCGGCGAGGGTGCCGGAACGCCCTCGCCGGTCCGCGGAGCTGTGTCGGAGAGCGCCATGGCTACTTCGTGCTCGCCGTGGCGAAGGCCGACTGCAGCTGGGAGAGCGCGTCCTGCGGCGTGGTCGTGCCGAGGAACGTCGTCGCGTTGACCTTGTAGAACAGGTCGATCACCGACTGCGGCATCACGTTGTCGAACGGGAAGACCCGGGTCTTCACCGTCGCCAGGTGCTCGGCCTCCGCCTTCAGCAGCGGGTTGGTGATCATCGAGAGGTCGGCGCTCTTGCTGTTGGAGGCCTCGCTCTGGTTCATCTTGACGTACAGATCGATCGTGCTCGGCTGGGCGAGGTAGTCGAGGAACTTCTTCGCCGCCGCGGGCTGCTTCGCGTAGGTGGTGAGCGAGATGTCCTCGTTCGTGCCGCCCGCGACGGCGTCGGGGTACTTCGCATCCTCGAACATCGGGATGGCGAACTGGCCGACGTCGTCTCCCATCGCGTCGGCGAAGGTCTGGTTCATCCATCCGCCTGCGATGTAGAAGAGGCCCTTGCCCTGCACGAATCCCGTGGAGGAGTCGCCGTTGGCGAGGCTCCCGGCGTCCGGATTCGTCAGGCCCTTCGAGTTGAGCGCGGCGAATGCCTTGTACGCCTTCAGCATCGCGGGACTGTCGATCTTCGTCGTGCCGCTGTACATGTCGGTGAAGGCGCTCGACCCGAGCTCGCCGCCCGCGAGCGCGGCGATGGTCCAGGCGCCGACGTAGCCCTCCAGATCGCCCATCCAGAACGGCGTCTCGCCCTTCGCCTTGGCGGTCTCGGCCGCCGCCAGCAGCGACTCCCAGTTCTGGGCCGCCTTCGCGATGTCGATCCCGGCGTCCGTCGCCAGCTTCTTGTTGTAGAACACGTAGAAGTACGAGCCGGCGCCGTACGGGAGGGCGAGCAGCTTGCCGTCGGCCTTGTAGCCCTGGCGGACCGTGTCGAAGCCGGTGAGGTCGGCCTTGACTTTCGCGCTCAGCACGTCATCCAGGTCGACGAAGTACTTGGCGAACGAGTCCGTGCCGCCGCCGGTGTAGCCGACCTTGAGGTCGGGGCCGTTGCCGGCGAGGGAGGCCGCCTGGAACTGGGCGGTCGTCGCGGTGATGTCGGTCGGGGTCTCGACCACCTTGATGGTGACGTCGGGGTTGGCCTTCTCGTAGGCGGCCGCGGCGGCGTCGAGGAAGGACGCCTTCTTGTCGGGCTTCCCGTCGGCGCTCATCTTGTTGAGCAGCCCCGGATCCCAGATCACGACCTCCGTCTTGCCGGAGTCGCTGCCGGCCGAGCAGCCGCTGAGGGCCGCCAGCGTCGTCGCTGCCAGTATCAGTCCGACGAGTCTTCTGCTCTTCACGGGGGTTCCTTTCGTTCGGGCGAAGGTTCGTATTAGTACTACTTTTAGAAATTGTCTGAACCATATCCGATTGTGACGCCGAGTCAAAGAGTTTTCTGATCACAACTTCTTGTGACTTAAGTACGACTTAAATCGGGATTCCGCGCGCTAGACTCCTGAGCATGGTCACGGATCAGCCCGAGCAGCCCGCCCGCACGACCGGCGGCGCCCAGCGACGCGTCGTCGAGACCCTCGGGCGCGCGATCGTGAGCGGCGAGTACCCGCCCGGCACCCTCCTGCCCAAGGAGGAGCACTTCATGGCCGAGTACGGCGTGAGCCGCACGCCGTTCCGGGAGGCGGCCAAGGTCCTCGCCGCGAAGGGGCTCATCGAGACGCGTCAGCGCGTCGGCACGCGGGTGCGGGCGGAGACCCTGTGGAGTGCCTTCGACAGCGACATCCTGCGCTGGTACGCCGAGGTGGGGCGCAGTGAGGAGATCATCCGCGACCTCCTCGAGCTGCGGGAGATCATCGAGCCGTCGGCGGCCCGGCTGGCGGCCCTGCGGGGCACGCCGGCCGACATCCGGAGCATCGCCGAGGCGCAGCGGCGGATGGACGAGACGGTCGACGATCCGAAGGCGTACGCGGCGAATGACGTCGCCTTCCACCTCGCCGTGTTCGCGGGTACGCACAACGTGCTCATGCAGCGCTTCGGCAACTTCGTCGCCGACTTCCTGCGGCTGAGCTTCGACCTGCAGCAGGCGGCCCTGCTGGAGCGCGAGCACGTCCGCGATCTGACGGGCGACCTGGCGGCGCACCGCTTCGTGCTGGAGTCGCTGGAGCGCTCCGCGCCGGACGCGGCGGCCGAGGCCATGCTCGGCGCGATCTCCTCCGGCAACCGCGAGCTGCTGCGCTCGGCGGAGCACGCCGTCCTGCCCGCGGAGGCCTGACCGGGCTCCCTCCCCGCCGTCCCGGCGAACCGCCGTCGGGCGGCCCGGTGAGGCGCCCTGCCGCGGATAGACTGTCCCCTTGAACAGACCGCCAACGACAGGGACGAGGAACACCCCGGTGACGCGCAACGACCAGGTCAGGACCGAGCTTCCCGGTATGGACGAGGCTTCCCTCACCACGAAGCTCGGACCCACCGGGCGACCCCTGCGCGCGTTCCCCCAGCCCGCCCCGCTGAACCAGCACGGCCCTGCCCGCATCGTGGCGCTCTGCAACCAGAAGGGCGGGGTCGGCAAGACCACGACCTCCATCAACCTCGGCGCCACGCTCGCGGACTACGGCCGTCGCGTGCTGGCCGTCGACTTCGACCCCCAGGGTGCGCTCTCGGCCGGCCTCGGAGCGCAGACGCACGACGTGACGACGATCTACGACCTGCTGCTGAACCGCAACGCGGACGTGCAGGGCGCCATCCAGACCACGAGCGTCCCCGGCCTCGACATCATCCCGGCGAACATCGACCTGTCGGCGGCGGAGGTGCACCTCGTCAACGAGGTCGCCCGCGAGCAGATCCTCGCCTCGGTGCTGCGCAAGGTCAGCGCCGACTACGACGTCATCCTGATCGACTGCCAGCCCTCGCTCGGCATCCTGACCGTGAACGCCCTGACGGCGAGCCACGGGGTGCTCATCCCGCTCGAGTGCGAGTACTTCGCGCTGCGCGGCGTCGCCCTGCTGATCGAGACCATCGACAAGGTGCGCGAGCGGCTCAACCCGGCGATCGAGCTCGACGGCATCCTCGCGACCATGTACGACTCGCGCACGCTGCACTCGCGCGAGGTGCTGGAGCGCGTCGTGGACGCGTTCGGCGACCGCGTGCTGGAGACGGTGATCTCGCGCACGGTGAAGTTCCCGGACGCCTCGGTCGCGGGCACCCCGATCACGCAGTTCGCCCCCGAGCACGCCGCCGCCGAGGCCTATCGCCAGCTCGCGCGGGAACTGATCTTCCGTGGCGCCGTCGCCTGACGACGCCCCGCAGGGCACCCTGGCGACCCCGTCCGCCGCGGATGCGGGAGCCGAGGCGGCCGCGACCGACGACGCGGTACCCGCGGACGCCGGATTCCGCGTCGCGGTCGGCGCCTTCGAAGGGCCGTTCGACCTCCTGCTCTCGCTCATCACGAAGCACGAGCTCGACATCACCGAGATCTCGCTGAGCCGCGTCACCGACGAGTTCATCGCCTACCTGCGGGCGCTCGACACCGAGGACAGCCTCGACGAGGCGAGCGAGTTCCTGCTCGTCGCCGCGACCCTGCTCGACCTCAAGGTCGCCGGGCTGCTGCCGCAGGGCGAGCTCGTGGATGCCGAGGATGTCGCGCTGCTGGAGGCGCGCGACCTCCTCTTCGCCCGGCTGCTGCAGTACCGCGCCTTCAAGGAGGCGTCGGCGTGGTTCGCGGGGACGCTGGAGGCCGAGAGCGGCCGGCACACCCGCACGGTCCGGCTGGAGGACAAGTTCCGCCAGCGCGACCCGGAGCTGGTGTGGACGCTGGGCCTCGACGACTTCGCCGCGCTCGCCACCCTCGCGATGACGCCGCGCGAGATCCCGGTTGTGGGGCTCGACCACCTGCACGCACCGCTGGTCAGCATCCGGGAGCAAGCGGCGGTCGTCGTCGGGATGCTGCGCGGCGGCGACCAGTTGTCGTTCCGGCAGCTGGTCGCGGGCGCGGAGCAGAAGGGCGTTGTCATCGCGCGCTTCCTCGCCGTGCTCGAGCTGTACCGGCACGCGGCCATCGCGTTCGAGCAGCTGGAGCCGCTGGGCGAGCTGACGCTGCGCTGGACGGCGGAGCACTGGTCCGAGGAGAACCTGTCCAACCTGGGAGCGGATTATGACGGTTGAGAACGTGTCCGAGCTCGTGGACGCGACCGACTCGACGGAGGTGCCGGCGCCCGTCGCCGACACCGACATCGAGCGCGCGCTGGAGGCGATCCTCATGGTCGCCGACGAGCCGATGAGCATCGTCACCTTGGCGACCGCGGTCGGCGCCCCGGTCAAGCGCGTGCGGCAGGCGATCGACGTGCTGGTGGAGGACTTCGACGGCAACGCCCCGGGCGGGAGCGTGCGCCGCGGCTTCGAGCTGCGCGAGGTCGGGGGAGGCTGGCGCGTCTACGTGCGCGCCGAGTACGACCAGGTCGTCGCCGGCTACGTGCTGCAGCAGAACCCCACCAAGCTCTCGCAGGCCGCGCTCGAGACCCTCGCCGTGATCGCCTACAAGCAGCCGATCAGCCGCGGCGCGATCGCGTCCATCCGCGCGGTCAACGTGGACTCCGTCGTCCGCACCCTGCTGGGCCGCGGGCTCATCACCGAACTCTTCACCGACAGCGAGACGGGTGCCATCAACTACGGCACGACCGACCTGCTGCTCACCCAGCTCGGCATCAACTCGGTGGACGAGCTGCCCAAGATCTCCCCGCTGCTGGCGGACGGAGCGGAAGGATTCGATGCCGATGTCCGTTGAGGACGCACCCCAGGGCGAACGCCTGCAGAAGGTCATGGCCGCCGCCGGAGTCGCCTCCCGCCGCGTCTCGGAGCAGCTGATCGTCGAGGGCCGCGTGACGGTCAACGGCCAGGTCGTCACCGAGCTGGGCCGCCGCATCGACCCGGAGAACGACAAGGTCGCCGTCGACGGCACCGCCGTGCAGCTGGACACCAGCCGCCGCTACGTCATGCTCAACAAGCCCGTCGGCGTGGTCAGCTCGATGCGCGACGAGCAGGGGCGCCCCGACCTGTCGCGGTTCACCTCCGAGTTCGCGGAGCGGCTGTTCAACGTCGGGCGGCTGGATGCGGAGACCTCCGGGCTGCTCATCCTCACGAACGACGGCGAGCTCGCCCACGTACTCGCGCATCCCAGCTTCGGCGTCACCAAGACCTACATCGCGCGCGTGCGCGGCCAGGTGACGCCGCAGACGATCGCGCGCCTGACCCGCGGCGTCGAGCTGGAGGACGGGCCGATCTCCGCCGACCGCGCGCGCCTGCTCCAGGGGGGCGGAGGGGCGAACGACAGCCTCGTCGAGCTGACCCTCCACTCCGGTCGCAACCGCATCGTGCGCCGCATGATGGCGGAGGTCGGGCATCCCGTGATCGAGCTCGTCCGGCGCCAGTTCGGCCCGCTGCACCTCGGCACGCTGAAGGTCGGCGCGATGCGCGACCTGACGAAGGAGGAGCTGGGCAAGCTGCTCACGATCTCCCGCGAGGGCTCCGCCGACTCCGCGGACTCCGCCGAGCGCTGACCCCCTCCCGCGATTCGTGCCGAATGTCGACTTCGGCGCGGCCAAAGTCGACATTCGTCACAAATGTGCGGGGGAGGGGGGCGGCGGTGAGGCGTGCCGCCGCTGACTAAGGTGGATGCGTGAACGAACCCGCCTCCCGGCTCACCGGTCCCGTCCGCGTCGTCGGCGCCGGGCTGCTCGGCGCCTCCGTCGGACTCGGGCTGCGCGCCCGGGGAGTCGACGTGCTGCTCGCCGACGCCTCGCCCGCCCACCTGCGGCTGGCCGCGGACTATGGGGCCGGGCGCGCGGACGACGGGGGAGCGGAGCCGTCGCTGATCGTCGTCGCGGTGCCGCCGGACCTGGTCTCGCGCGTCGTCGCTGAGGAGCTCGCCGCGCATCCCGCAGCGGTCGTCACCGACGTCGCCAGCGTGAAGGTCGCGCCGCTCTCGGAGCTGCAGGAGTCGGGCGCCGACCTGTCCCGCTACGTCGGCTCGCACCCGCTGGCCGGGCGCGAGCGCGGCGGCCCCAGCGCCGCCCGCGCCGACCTCTTCATCGGCCGCCCCTGGGTGGTCGCCGCCCGGCCGGAGAACCCGCGCGAGGCCGTGAGCCTGGTGGAGGCGCTCATCCTGGACCTCGGTGCGACGCCCGTCGAGATGGGCGCGACCGACCACGACGCGGCCGTCGCCCTGGTGTCCCATACGCCTCAGATCGTGGCGAGCCTGATGGCCAAGCGCCTCGCCGGCTCCACCGACGCCGCTCTCGGCCTCGCCGGTCAGGGCGTGCGCGACGTGACCCGCATCGCGGCGAGCGAGCCCGAGCTGTGGGTGCAGATCCTCGGTGCGAACGCACCCGCGATCGTCGAGATCCTGCACGCCTACCGCGACGACCTCGACCGTGTGCTCGTGGCCCTCGGCGACGTGGATGCGGCCGGCTCGCGCCGCGCGATCGCGGAGGAGATCGCGGGCGGCAACGTCGGCGTCTCGCGCCTGCCGGGCAAGCACGGCCAGGACAAGCGCTACAGCTCCGTGGTCGTGATGGTGGAGGACCGCCCGGGCGAGCTCGCGCGCCTCCTGAACGAACTGGGCGACCTCGACGTGAACCTGGAGGACCTGCGGCTCGAGCACTCGCCGGGCGCCGCCTTCGGCCTCGCCGAGATCGCCGTGCTGCCCGAGGTGCTGACCCGCACCGTGAACGACCTGACCGACCGCGGCTGGAGGATCGCCGGATGACAGAGCTCGCACAGACCCCGATCGTGGTGGCGGTCGACGGACCCGCCGGCAGCGGCAAGTCGTCCGTCTCGAAGGCCACCGCCCGCCGGCTCGGCTGGGCGTACCTCGACACCGGCGCCGCGTACCGCGCGCTCAGCTGGTACGTCGTGCAGCGCCGGCTCGACCCGGCCGATTCCGCGGCCGTGATCGACGCGCTGCCCGACTTCGACTACCGGATCGGCACCGATCCCTCCGGCGAGGACCCGGCGAACACCGGCGTCTTCGTCGGCGACCACGACGTGACCGACGCGATCCGCGAGCCCGACGTCACCGCCGTCGTGAGCGCGATCGCGCGGGTGCCGGAGGTGCGCGCCTTCCTCACGCAGCTCTTCCGCGACATCGTGCGGCGCTCCGGCAAACCGGGCGTCGTGGTCGAGGGCCGGGACATCACGACCGTGGTGTTTCCGGATGCTCCCGTGCGCATCCTGCTCACCGCCGACGAATCCGTTAGAATTGCCAGACGTTCTGCTGAGCTGATCGGCCATTCCGCCGCCCACGTCGGCGAGGCGCTGCTCCGGAGGGACGCGGCCGACTCCCGGGTCGTCGACTTCATGAACGCCGCGGACGGTGTGACCACCGTCGACTCCACCGACCTCGACTTCGACCAGACCGTGGATGCGGTCATCCAGGTCGTACAGAAAGAGACCCATGTCTGACATCGACAACGAGCCCGTCGGGGCCGACGACCTCGCCGAGCGGCTGGCGGAGATGGACGACGTCCTCGCCGTCCAGCGCGCCGCCGCCCTGCGCAGCGGCCTGAACGACTACGAGCTCGACGAGAGCGACCTCGACATCCTCGAGACCGTCAGCGAGGACCCGAACGCCATCACGTTCCTCCCCGCCCTGCCGGTGCTCGCCATCGTCGGCCGCCCCAACGTGGGCAAGTCGGCGCTCGTCAACCGCATCCTGGGCCGCCGCGAGGCCGTCGTGGAGGACACCCCCGGTGTGACCCGCGACCGCGTGTCGTACCAGGCGGAGTGGAACGGCCGCCGCTTCACCCTCGTCGACACCGGCGGCTGGGAGCCCGACGCCCGCGGCATCGACGCGTCCGTGGCCGCGCAGGCCGAGGTCGCGATCGACCTCGCCGACGCGGTGCTGTTCGTCGTCGACGCGACGGTCGGAGCGACCGCGACCGACGAGCACGTCGTGCGCATGCTGCGCAAGACCGACAAGCCGGTCTTCCTCGCCGCCAACAAGGTGGACGACGCCCGCCAGGAGCCCTTCGCGACCGAGCTGTGGTCGCTGGGCCTCGGCGAGCCGCGCCCCGTCTCGGCCCTGCACGGCCGCGGCGTCGCCGACCTGCTCGACGACATCCTGAAGGCGCTGCCCGAGGTCTCGGCCGTCGCCAAGCAGGAGGTCGGCGGCCCCCGTCGCGTCGCGATCGTCGGCCGGCCGAACGTCGGCAAGTCCTCCCTCCTGAACAAGGCGGCGGGCGAGGAGCGCGTGGTCGTCAACGAGCTCGCCGGCACCACCCGCGACCCCGTCGACGAGCAGGTCGAACTGGGTGGCAAGGTGTGGCGCTTCGTCGACACCGCCGGCATCCGCCGCCGCGTGCACCTGCAGCAGGGCGCCGACTTCTACGCGTCGCTGCGCACCTCCACCGCGCTGGAGAAGGCGGAGGTCGCCGTCGTCGTGCTCGACGTCAGCCAGCCCATCAGCGAGCAGGACGTGCGCATCATCGACCTCGTCCTCGAGTCGGGTCGCGCCCTCGTGCTGGCCTTCAACAAGTGGGACCTGCTGGACGACGAGCGCCGCCGCTACCTGGAGCGCGAGATCGAGCAGGATCTCGCCCACGTCTCCTGGGCGCCGCGCGTCAACATCTCGGCCCGCACCGGCCGCCACCTCGAGAAGCTCGTCCCGGCGCTGGAGCTCGCGCTCGAGTCGTGGGACACCCGCATCCCGACCGGCAAGTTCAACGCCTTCCTGGCCGAGCTCACGGCGGCGCACCCGCACCCGGTGCGCGGTGGCAAGCAGCCGCGCATCCTGTTCGGCACGCAGGCGACCAGCCGGCCGCCGAC
The DNA here is from genome assembly GCF_013410615.1 of Leifsonia naganoensis. Classification (NCBI taxonomy): domain Bacteria; kingdom Bacillati; phylum Actinomycetota; class Actinomycetes; order Micrococcales; family Microbacteriaceae; genus Leifsonia; species Leifsonia naganoensis. Next base: position 472,199 of record NZ_JACCHJ010000001.1, on the reverse strand, counting down.
ATTCGTCGTCTTCACGACCGGGTTCCTGGACCCGGGCTACCGGCGCTACATCATCCGCCGGCTGCGCGAGGTCTACGGCTTCGACGGCACGCCCATCGTGCTCAACATGCGCGTGCGCGAGAAGCGCCAGCGCTAGCCGCGTCGAACGCACTGCGAAGCGCCGGATCCCGTCGGGGTCCGGCGCTTTCGCGCATCCCAGGGCATGCAGGGCCGGTCGCGTCAAGCGGACACGCGCGGGCGGATTCTGAGAAAGTCGATGACGAGTCACCCCCAGATCGGGGGCGACCAGGTTGGGGGTATTTGTCCCCCACCGTGTCCTCACTAATGTGGACATCCGAGAGCTACCCGACCGTGCCACCCGAAGGCGCGGACTCTCATTATCAAGGACGCATACCCGATCATGAGTTCTACAAGTTCATACACCCCTGCCCGAAAGCGCCAACTCGGTTCCGAGAAGCGCACAACCCCGCTGCCGACGGTCCACCCGAAGCCGTCGGACCGCAAGGTCACCTGGAGCCGCGTCGCCATCGTGCTGACGATCGTCTTCTGGGCGATCTACGTGGTGACGACGATCATCCGCCAGTTCCTGGTGCTCGGCACGCAGGACTTCCGATTCACGATGGAGGCGATCGGCTACACGGTCGTCGTCACCTTCCTCACCTTCTCGGCGCTGATGTACCTGGTCGCCCGCCAGGGTGCGCTGCAGCGGTTCCAGAAGCACGTGCGCGTTCCCCGCGCCGAGCTCGACCGCCACTTCTCCGAGAACCAGCCGACCATCACCGTCCTCGTGCCCTCCTACGCGGAGGAGCCGGAGGTCGTGCGCATGACGCTGCTCTCGGCCGCGCTGCAGGAGTTCCCCTCCAAGCGCGTCGTGCTGCTGCTCGACGACAACCCCAACCCGACCGACCCCGCCGTGATCGAGCGCCTCCAGGCCACCCGCGACCTGGCCGCCAGCATCAGCGACCAGCTGTCGGAGCCGCGTTTCCGCTTCACCGACGCGCTGCTGCGCTTCGAGCTCGGGGACGGGCGTGCGTTCGCCTCCGCCGACGACGCCCGCGAGCTCGCCGCCCACTACACCTGGGCCGCCGAGTGGCTGTACGCCCAGGCCGACGCCCACGCCATCGACGATCACGTCGACGTGTTCTTCGCCGACCAGGTGCTCCGCGCCCTCGGCGACGACCTCGCCCTGACGGGGGAGGCCGTGCGCGCCGCGATCGAGGACGGCGCCACCCTCTCCACCGAGCGCGTCGCCCAGCTGTACCGCCGCCTCACCTGGACCTTCGACGCCGAGCTCGCCGTCTTCGAGCGCAAGCAGTGGGCCTCCCTCTCGCACGAGGCCAACAAGGCGATGAACCTGAACGCGTACATCGGCCTCATGGGCGGTGTGTACCGCGTCGAGGAGACGCCGGACGGCCCCATCCTGACCCCGGTCCCGGCCGGCCAGCGCCGCCCGGGCGATATCGAGATCCCGGACAGCGACTTCCTGCTCACCCTGGACGCCGACTCCATCCTGCTGCGCGAGTACTGCCTGCGACTGACCTACTTCCTGCAGCAGCCCGACAACGCTCGCGTCGCCGTCACGCAGACCCCGTACTCGTCGTTCCGCGGCGCCGGCACCCGCATCGAGCGTCTCGCCGGTGCGACCACCGACATCCAGCACATCCTGCACCAGGGCAAGTCGTACTACGGCGCCACGTTCTGGGTCGGCGCGAACGCGGTCATCCGCAAGCGCGCGCTGGAGGACATCGTCGAGACCGAGTTCGTCGGCGGCTTCGAGGTGCGCCGGTACATCCAGGACCGCACCGTGATCGAGGACACCGAGTCGAGCATCGACCTCGGCACCCACGGCTGGACCCTGGCGAACTACCCGGAGCGCCTGAGCTACTCCGCCACCCCGCCGGACTTCGGCTCGCTGATCGTGCAGCGTCGCCGCTGGGCGAACGGCGGTCTGCTCATCCTCCCGAAGCTGTGGCGTCAGGTGAAGGAGCGCCGCCGTCGCGGGGAGAACGTCTCCCGCATCGAGCTGCTGCTGCGCGTCAACTACATGGCCTCCATCTGCTGGGCGAGCTTCGGCCTCGTCTTCCTGCTGGCCTATCCGTACGACGGCCGCCTGCTGAGCCCGATGGTGCTGCTGGCCGCCCTGCCGTACTTCATCAGCCAGGCCTCCGACCTGCGCTACTCCGGCTACAAGGCCACCGACATCTTCCGGATCTACGGCTTCAACCTGATCCTGCTGCCGGTGAACCTGGCCGGTGTGCTCAAGTCGATCCAGCAGTCGCTGACCGGCAAGAAGATCCCGTTCGCCCGTACGCCGAAGGTCAAGAACCGCACCGCGTCGCCGCTGCTCTACGTGGTCGCGCCGCTGGCGATGGTCGCCTTCTCGCTGTTCACCCTGTGGCGCGACTGGAACGCGCAGAACTGGGGCAACGCCGCGTTCGCCGCCTTCAACGCGACTCTCGCCATCTGGGCGATCGTCTCCTACATCGGCATCGGCGCCACCATCGTCGACATCTGGCTCGGTCTGACCAAGCCGTTGTACGTCGAGAAGGGCAAGAAGCGCGCCGCCGAGGCTCCCGCCCCGGCGACCGAGTCGATCGACTGGCGTTCCGTGCTCTACCACGGCCACTCCGGCGGGGAGGTGCCCCACCTGGAGCGCGCCGCCGCCGCGGGTGCCACGGGTGCTGCCGGTGCGGCCGTGTCCGCTGACTCCGTTGTGGACGACGCTGAGAAGCAGGCCGCCTGATGGCTCGCGACACGAAGGCCGCGGACGCGGCCCAGATCGAGCGCGCCCAGGCGCCGGAGTCGACCTCCGGCCGCCGGCTCGGGTTCTGGCGGGTCGTCGGTGCGACGCTCGTCCTCGCCCTCCTCGTCACCGGTGGTGTCGTCGGCTTCCAGTGGTGGAGCGCCCGCGCCGCCGTGGACTCCAAGCCGTGGTTCGCCTCCTACGTCGACGTGACCGCCACCCCGCGGTTCGCGTTCGAGAACATGGGCGCCACCTCCTCCAAGGACGCCGTGCTCTCGTTCGTCGTCTCGTCGAAGGAGCAGGCGTGCACCCCCTCGTGGGGCGCCGCCTACACCCTCGACCAGGCCCGTTCCTCCCTCGATCTGGACCGCCGCATCGCGCGCCTGCAGCAGCAGGGCGGGACCGTGGCCGTCTCGTTCGGTGGTCTGAACAACGACGAGCTCGCCGTGAACTGCACCGATGAAACCGAGCTGAAGGATGCGTACGCCTCCGTCGTCGACCGGTACAAGATCGGCACCATCGATCTCGACCTCGAGGGCAACGGCCTCACCGACACCGCGGCCGCCGAGCGTCGTGCCACCGCCATCGCCGATTTGCAGAAGGAGCGTCGCGCTGGAGGCAAGAGCCTCGCCGTGTGGCTGACCCTCCCCGTCGCGCCCAGCGGCATGACCTCCGATGGCACCAACGCCATCGCCGCCATGCTCAAGGCCAAGGTCGACATCGCCGGCGTCAACGTCATGACCATGGACTTCGGTCAGTCGAAGGATGCCAAGAAGTCCATGGCGCAGAACGCGCAGGCCGCCGTCACCGCCGCTCAGCGTCAGCTCGGCGTGCTCTACGACCGGGCCGGCCTGCACCAGAGCGACCCCAGCCTGTGGGCGAAGATCGGCGCCACCCCCATGATCGGCCAGAACGACGTGGAGGATGAGGTCTTCAGCCTCAAGGACGCCACCGCCTTCAACAAGTGGGCCGTCTCGGAGGGCATCGGCCGCATGTCCATGTGGTCCGCCAACCGTGACAAGACCTGCGGGTCGAACTACGTCGACACCTCTGTCGTCTCGGATGCCTGCTCCGGTGTCAGTCAGGGCAAGCAGACCTTCGCCGGCATCCTCTCGAAGGGGTTCGACGGTCACATCTCGCTCGGCGAGTCGTCCGTCACCACCGCGGAGCCCACCAGCACCGCCGTCGCCGACGATCCCGCCACCTCCCCGTACGCCATCTGGACCCAGACCAACTCGTACCTCAAGGGCACGAAGGTCGTGTGGCACCGCAACGTGTACGTCGCCAAGTGGTGGACCAAGGGCGACGTGCCCGACAACCCCGTCCTCAACGCGTGGGAGACTCCGTGGGAGCTCGTCGGGCCCGTGCTCCCCGGTGAGACGCCCATCCCGCAGCCCACCCTGCCCGCCGGCACCTACCCCGAATGGACCGGTACCGCCCAGTTCGACAAGGGCCAGCGTGTGCTCTTCGACGGCGTGCCCTTCGAGGCCAAGTGGTGGACGCAGGGCGACAGCCCCGAGGCTGCCAGCTCGGACCCCGACTCGTCTCCCTGGACCCCGCTCACCCAGGACGAGATCGATCAGATCCTCGGCGGTTCCACCGCCGGATGAGACTCGGCGGCGGGATGCAGACCCCCTGCTCGCATCCCGTCGCCGACCCAACTGGACACATCCGCTGCGGGGCGGAGGTTCCAGGCGGCGATACGCGCCGGCTTCGTCGGGAAGCCCCTGAGCGCGCGTTCGTCGCCGTGTCGGCGGGGACGTCACCGCACCTTCGGGTTGGTGCACGACGCCCCCGCCGACACGCTAAGATAGTGGAGTTGCCTCGCTTGGTGCCCAGCGCCTGGGTGGGGCAGCAACGGGCTGTGGCGCAGCTTGGTAGCGCACTTGACTGGGGGTCAAGGGGTCGCAGGTTCAAATCCTGTCAGCCCGACAGAAAAAGCCCTGGTGAATCGAGAAATCTATTCACCAGGGCTTTCGTCGTTTAACTGATCAGACGGCCTCCGTGTGCATCCTGTGTGCACTGGCCTGTCGGGGGATCGATGCAGACGCTCGTTCGGAAGCGTCCCGGTCTGCTCGTCCGATCAGGTGCGAGTACAAATCACTGGTGATGCTTACCGACGTGTGACCAAGCATCTTGGACACGAGCGCGATGTCGGCGCCATTCGCAAGCAGCAGTGAGGCGCTTTCGTGGCGCTGCCCGTGGAAAGTGATTTTTGGGAGGCCAGACCTTACACGGAGCTTTTCAAACAGGCGTGTGGCGTACTGGGGCTTGAGCGGCTCGCCCGTCTCATAGGTGAAGACGTAGCCCGTGTCGGTCCATGTGTCACCGAGTGTGTCGGCCTCCTGACGCTGTCGAAGCTGCCACTCGAGGAGCACCCCTCCAACCGTGTCGTCGTAGTTGATCGTTCGTCGACTGGCGTCCGTCTTCGGGTCACCTTCCACGATCGTGGTGCCGGCGTTGGTGCGGTTGTTTCGGATCGTGATCGTGGCCCGGCTCATGTCGATGTCCGACCAGCGCAGACCAATGACCTCACCGCGACGCATGCCCGTGAGCATCGCGACCTCGAACATGCCACCGAGACGATGGGCTGCGGCGAGGTCTAGGAACGATCCCACCTGTTCGGGCTGCCAGGGCTCGAACTTCTTCTTGGTCACGACGGGGAGTCGGATGCCGGCGCCGGGGTTGTGGTCGATCAGTTCGTCTTGCCACGCCGCTTTGAGTGCACCTTGGACGACTGCTGCGATGCGTCGAACGGTAGTCGCTCCGCGCCCCGCTTCGGTCAGCTCGTCCACGAAGGCGTTGATGTGGAACCGGCGAATGTCGGTCAGTTTCATGCGCCCCAGGGCGGACGGCTGGATGTCCTGGACGATGTACCGGCCGTAGTTGTCGGCAGTCGTCGGGCGCAGGCCGTCACCGGTCGTCTGACGGCGTTTGAACCACACATCCAGGTAGTCGGCGAACGTCTGCCGGGTGGGCGCCACGTAGATCCCGTCATCGGCCTTCTTGCCCTCTGCCCGGTATGCGGATGCGGCTTCGGCGCGGGTACGGAAGCGCGCCTGTCGGATCTGACGGCGCTTGCCCGTTTTGGGGTCGCGACCGGCCGAGAGGTAGAAACCCCATTTGCCGTGTGCGGGGTCGGACATCTTGGGGCAGCAGCGCGCGAGGTCGTCTGCTGTGGGCTTGTCAGGCAGCACCGGGTACTGCTTCCCGGGGTCGCGTTCGCAGCCGCAGCGGCGGTAGAGGTAGTCAGCCATGGTTGGCCTCCTTGTCGTAGACCCACCTCAATGACGGGTCGCTGTCGTGATCGGTGAAGAACGTTTCGATGGGTAGATCAAATGCGTTGGCGATGATGGCCAACTCGTCCACCCGAAGGTTCCGGGTGCCGCGGAAGATGGCGGAGGCGATTGGAGCGCTCACCCCGAGCATTTCGGCAAGGGTCTTGCGGTTGATCCCGTACCAGATGCAGGCGAGCACAACGCTGCGGCACACGATAGAACGCACCGACTGTGCAGGTGTTGCATTTGCAACACCTGCACCCGGTGTGACCGTCTCGTGCCGCAACAGCGTGGGGACGGTCGACAACATCAGTGGGCCTCGACCTCGCGTGTGATCTGCTCCAGCCGCTCAGCCTGCTCCCGCATCAGCGCGGGAAGGGTGGCGTACAGGTCTGCGAGCTGGCGTAGTCCATCGGGGGTCAGATCGTCGTACGTACCCTCCAACCAGACCTGAGCGACCGGAGTAGCGGCGCCGGTACGCATGATGTCGATGCTCACCTCACCGTTGTCGAACCGGGTGACGCCGGCGCTGTGCTGCCATTCGGTGGGGTCGACTCCGGGCTCGTGGTAGCGGCCGTCGCATCCAGGGAACTCGCATGGAGTGGACTTCGCTTCCGCGTAGGCCTGGCGCATCGTTGCGATCTCCGCGTCAAGCTCCGAGTTGTCACGGATGTCGCTGGTCGTGGACTGGGTAACCTTGTTCTTGTTCATGATGCTTCTCCTTAGGTTGCATCGTGGGCTGCCCCTGTGACTGTTTGCGCAGTCGCGGGGGCCGTTTTTCTTACTCGGCCCACTCTCCAGACTTGCCGCGCTTGGCAGGTCCGAGAAGAGGGGGGTCCATCTTGCGTGCGTCGGAGAGCAGGCGGCTGATGTAGCCGCGCTGATAACCGAGTTGGTCGGCAACCGCCTGAGTCGCTCTGTCGCGCGTGAGAGGGTTTGCCAGTGCTGCGCGATATGCCTCTACGACACGCGGTAGAAGATCTTCGCGCGGTTTCCGTCCTTGACGCTCAGTCGCCAGGGTGTCGACCGCTCGCTGTGCTGGAACAGGCACGCGCTTGTCACCTTCGAGGGTAAACGGGTCGAACATTTCGAGACTCTTCCGAATCATCGCGGCCACCGGGATGTCCCGTAGCGACGAGGCGGTGACGGGCGTCCCGTCGCGGGACTCGACCTCTAACCGCTCGCAGATGGGCTGCCGGTTGACGATCTTGACGTGGATCGTGACCTTGAGGGGACCGAGAGTGGTGAACCCTTCGTAGCGAGTGAATGGGAGATACATGCCATCTGCGATCTCAGCCGGAACTTGATCTTTCCAGTCTCCGATCATGTAGACCAGTTCGGCTTGCGGGGAGTGTCGGGGTGTCATGGGCTCATCGTAAACACAAGGTGTCACGTTTGTCAACGTTACAAGTGCGCAGGTGACACCTTCCTGCAAATAACTGGCGCTAGTCGTAAGTAGCACTTTCGCAAACGTAGCGCTTACAATAAGAATATGAAGAAATCTCGCCCCTCTGAGTTGCGGCGCATCGCGGAGGCGCGGCAGCTCTACCGGGACGGTACGGCGGCTGAAATCCGCGAACAGGCACGAGTGAGCCAGGCGGAATTCGCCCGGGGTGTCGGTGCTTCTCGTGCAGCCGTCTGCTTATGGGAGGCGGGCCTACGACAGCCATCCGCAGGACTCGCGGTTCGCGCACTTGCGCTGCTCAAGGCTCTCGGGCTGCCCGACGAAAGGAGGAAGCAATGATCGCCCAGGATCTTGAAGACGAACGGCTCTTCATCGAGAGCTTCCGCGTCCACTCGACGGCGACCGTGGCGCACACGGCTCGATACACCCAAGCCAGCGTTGACGTCATCTACGACGCCATCGCAAGGGGCGACATCGCCACCATTCGACTGGGGCGGAAGATCCTCGTCCTCGTTCGTCCGCTCCTGGCATCGCTGGGGGAGATCGACTAGCTACTCACCAACGTGAGTGACCACCTCGTGCAACGAACCGGCAGGAGCCGGAACCCAGGCTTAGCCCCACAACTTCAAAAACGAAGGGTTGAACCCTTGCTTTCCCTGCCCGAACTTTCGAACGATTTTCTCGAGGCCCACAGCCTCCCGGCTGACCTTACGTCGAACCGCGTCCCCGTTGAGGCGGTCGCCCGCCACCTGCGCAAGCAGGTGTGGCAGGAGCAGCACGTGATGGAGCGTGAGTCCTACAGCGACCCGACTTTTCGGGACATGCTCGCGACGACGCAGCACACCCCGGATGACGCGCCGTACCGGCGCTCGATTCCTAAGCCGGTGCTCCCGAGGATCAAGACCGTCCCGGTCGAAGACCTGGTTTACGAGCTGGCCTGTGACGACGGTCGAATCTCCTTCGGCCGTCGTGCGCTCATGACCATCTGCACGGCTCAGCGGGTCGGTCGCATCGATGTGCGACGCTGCACGATCGCAGACATCCGCGCGCTCATCGAAGGGGGCAACCGGTGACGAGCCTTCACCACTCGAAGAATCGCTGGCATGACCAGCTCGTCCGACGCGGCTACGGCACCGACGCCTACGGCCCCGAGTTCGACCCGACTCACCTGCCGAAGACCGAACGGCGCGACCTCGCCCTCCAACTCGCTGCACAAGCATTCGACATCGAATACCTCGAGCACCGCTACAGCGTGAAGCTGAAGGCTCGTGACATCGCCACTATCCCCATGGGTGATCGGTTGCGGCTCGCCGCCCGTCTCGCTGTCCAGGGTTACGACCTCTCGGTCCTCGAGAATCGTTACGGCGTCACACTGGCCCCCGAAGACGTCGACCCTTCCATGTTCACCGATGCCGAGCGGCGGCTGCTCTGCAAGATCTTCTGGCATCGCGGCCACCCGGCCGACCTGCTCGAAGCGCGCTTCGGTATCGCTGCGCGTCGTCAGGATGAGAATGGCTGAGGCGCGGAATGCACGTGTTCTCGTAGACGAGATCCGCACGCTCCGTGAACTCCTAGAGGCGCCGGCACCACTCGAAGTCGTCGCCGACACCTTCGATGAGGGCACCGTCTGCCTGCTCGCCGGATACTGGGGAACCGCCAAATCCTTCGTCGGAGTCTCCCTTGGTGCATCCCTCGCAACCGGAGCCCCCTGGTTCACCCGTCAGGTACAACAGCGGCGAGTCCTCTACATCGCAGCAGAAGGCACCTACGGCATCGCGGCACGATTCGACGCGTGGCAGAAACACCACCAGATCACCATCCCCGAACGAGAACTCGAAGTCCTCACCATCCCCGTACAGCTCAACGACGCCGAAAAGGTCGAAGAACTCTGCGCCGCCATCCGTGCCCACGGATACCGATTCATCGTCATCGACACCCTCTCCAAATCCATCGTCGGCATGGACGAGAACAGCGCCAAAGACATGTCCGGGGCAGTCAGCGCCCTATACGACATCCTCGACGCAACCAACGGCGGCAACGTCCTCGTCATCCACCACACCGGCAAAGACAAAACCACCGTCCGCGGATCATCCGCCCTCGAGGCTGGCGTCGACATCGCCTACCAGATCGATCGTGATGGCGACCTGTTCCGACTCCACCGCACCAAACGCAAAGACGGACCCATGGAAGACGAACGATCCTTCGAACTCATCCCCGTCGAGAACACCAACTCCGTCGTCCTATCCGTCCGCTGGTCCCCGGACATGACAGGCAACGCCAAAACAGTACTGTCCGCACTTGTCCAAAACTTCGGCGCCAACGGAGCCACCAAAGCAGAGTTGCGATCCGTCGTCGAACTCGCATCCTCGAGCTTCTTCCGCGCCGTCAAATCCCTTCTAGACCAAGGGCATATCCGCAACACCGGAACAGACGCGCGCCCCTTCTACAAGCCCACCTCCCTCGACATGGAGAACATCTAATGTCCACACTGTCCACCACTGTCCAAACAACCCGGACATGTCCGTCCACCCCCGCTTCTATAGCGGGGACAACGGACAGAACAGACAGACACCACACGGAAACGAGTCGTGATCGGTCTGTCCGCGTGGCTCGTGCTGTTCGCCTGAACTCCCCGCGCACGCACGCGCGAGGGCTGGTCGATGGGGGAGTGGCTGCACACATGCGTGCACACAGGTCGGCTACTTCCCTTGTCCCTGCTGGCATCGGGGACTGCTCTCTTGTCGCAGTGTCAAGTGTGCAGGGCACGCGGCAGCGACGTGGTGGTGCGTGCTGGTCGACCTCGAATGCTGACGTAGACCCCCGGGTGGGCCCCCCTTTTGCGACGAAGGGCACCCCCGCCGTACCCCGAAAAACATGCGGGGTATTTCTGAATCTCGGTTTTGGGGGTGCGTTGTGAGTGGCCGTATGCAGGGTGCTTGGCGGTCGGCGCGGGTGGCGTTGGAGCGGGTGCGTGTGGTGGATGAGCCGGCTGCGTTGGCGTTGGAGGAGTACGTGTTTTTGTTGCGGCAGGAGGCGGGGCGTCGGCGGATTGAGGCGCGGGAGTTGCGGGTGGCGTTGGAGGAGGGGAGGGCGGCGTGAGTGAGGGTTTTGTGAATCCGGATGGGTCGGAGTGGGTGCCGGCGTTTCCTGGTCAGCGTCCTCCGTTTCGGCCGGGGAACACGCTGTCGGTGGGGAATCGTGGGCGGCGTACGCATGGGGCGAGTTCTCCGACTGTGTATCTGCCGTTGGCGAAGCAGATTCGGGCTGACCTGTTGAGGGTGCCTGAGTTGGATTATTTGGCGGATTCGTCGTTCACGGATCTGTTGTTCGCGTTCTCGGTGGCGGAGGCGCGGGAGCGGGTGTTTGTGGAGTGGATGGATGGTCTGTCGATTGAGGAGGCGGCTTCGGATGCGCGCGGGACACCCCATCTGGAGACGGCTCGTGAGCTGATGGTGCGTTCGTCGCGGCTGGCGGCGCGTCTGGGTTTGGCGCCGGACGTTCCGGAGGATGTGCGGGAGCAGATTCGGGATGCTCGCACGCGGGTTGCGTTGAAGCGTGAGCGGAAGGCGCAGAAGAAGGCTGAGGCTGACGCCCTGGTGGATGCGTTTCGACGCGCGCGCGTCGTGCATAGGCCTACGGATCAGCCGGATAGTGCGGCAGGCGGCTGGTTATGACGCGTCACGGGATGGTTTCGACGTATTCCTGGCCGTTTCTGGAAGCGTCCCGCCAAGCGACGACGAGGTTGACGGACGGTGGCGAGTTCAAAAACCCGCCGAAGTTGAAGAACAGCGATTCGTTCTTGGCTACGTCGCGGGCGATGGTGTTGAAGCCGACTCGTTCGATTGCGTCTGGTTTCGCGTTGAGGGTGAAGAAGTCGACGTTCTCGCCGGTTGCGTTTGTGATCTTCCATCGCGTGTCGTCAACGCGTTCGATGCGCCACGGTGGTGCGGCGGATCTGCGGATCATGTCGAGTTGCTCCTCCGCCGCAGTTGCAAGGCGGCGCTGTGCTGCTGCGCTATCCACGGCACTGTCGGCTGACCGTTTTGCAGCGTCCAACGCTTCCTGCTCGTGCTTCGCGGCATCGTCGCGTGCGACTCGTGCCTCGTCGCGTGCCCGGCGCGCTTCTACGACTTGGAAGATTGCCACAAGGGCTGCGATAGCAGCGACTACCAAGATGCTGAGGTTGATCCAGTTCGACGCATCCATGGCTGAATCGTACTGGAGGCGTTGTGCTTGAGCGAGACGCGCAGGCGCACGCCAAACAGCGCAACATCTCGGAGCTGCTGCACGGTGAAGTCGCTCACGGTGTATGGCGATCGCTGATGCGCGACTGGACTGTTCGGATGAAGCAGAACGGCGTTCCGATGCCGTGGTACGCCCAGCAGGTTTTGGAGGCGCTGGCCCAAGAAGCGAACGTGCCACTTCCGTCCGCTATCGGACGCCCTGTTGTCACAGTGGAGGTAACGAATTGGGTATCCGTTCGTGAGGCAGCCGAAACGGTTAAGCGTTCTGAACGTCAAATCACGCGGCTTGCCAATGAGGGGAAGGTCCGTGCCCGGCGTGTGAATGAGCGGTCGTGGCTGATCGATTTGGACAGTTTGAGGAGCGTAATGGAGCGGCGTAATGGTTAAGGCTGATGAGATGGATCAGGCGCCCGACCTGGATGCGGAGGCCGCAAAGATCGTGGCTGACGCGGAGGCGGCAGCGAGGGAGGCCGAGGGACTTCTCGATGAGCTTGAGCGGCGTGTGGAGAGTGGCGACGCGGGCGTTACGCGCGACGAGGTAGAAGCCGCCGAGAAGAACCGCAATTGGCTTCAGAAGCTCATTGTTGGTGCGAAGACACGTGCTGAGGATCTGCGGGAGCAGAACCGCCTCGCCAAGCTCACGAATTTGAGGGACCGAGTTCTGGCGGAGGCCCCTGCGGACGGTGCTGGCCTTCTGGCGCAACTGCAAGCTCTGCGGGCCGCGTCATTGGAGGTCGTGAAGCTGGCCGATAAGGCATCGGCGGACACCCGCGGTTGGGTTTCGGAGGCGCTTGCGCTGGATGTTCCCGACAAGGGTGTAATCTCTCCCGCTCACGCAGGTTTGGGCGTTTCGGCGGCGGGGGACGTCCTGGTCGATGACGTGGTTGTGCGGCCGGTTGACGCCAAGAGCCTGTTTCGGCTGTTGTTCTTCGAGGTGCAGAACGGGTTCCTCCCGACTCCTGACGAGTCCAGCGTGCTCGCCGCGTTTGATATCGCTCGGGATATGGGGAAGGCGACCAAATGATGTCTGACGAACAGATTGATGAGATTCTCACCCGGCTGGAGGGCGCGCTAGATGACTAGTCAGCGGGACGCATCCTGGGTGGCTACGGCCACCCCGGATCAGATCTCAGAGGCGCTCGCCCGCGGCGAGCTGGTGACCTACATGGGCGGCAAGACGGACGCCGAGACTGCGCAGGAATCCCGAGTGAAGGACACCCCGGATCGTCTCTACGCGGAAGCGTACGGGTTCAGTTCCTACACGCAGATGGAGAATGCCGGCAACGCGTACGGTTCCACGGTCTTCGAGAAGATCAGGCGGCAGATGTCGCCGGAACAGTTGACGAAGCTGGACTGGCTAGATACGGCGACGCCTCAGGAAGCCTATGCGGCTGAGCAGGCGGGCGAGCTTGATCAACTTCTTGGGCGCGGCCGACACCAGGGCGCAAATCGGGCGGACGGAATCAATCGTGACGTGCGGGGGCCTTCGCTGTCAGATGGGCCAGACTCTCACGTTGTCATCGCTGACTCGGCGCGAAACCGGATGGGGGCCGACGTATGAGGGAACACACTGTGGGCGAAGCGCTTGACCTGTTGGCACCGGTGATCGCTGCCGCTGAGTCACTGGACCTGGCCGCGATCCGGCTTCGACGGGTCGAGCAGACTGCCGCTCAGGTCGCGGGCCAATCGGTCACGGATCTTATGGCTAAGCTCCCGCCAGCTCGACCGCTGCGAGCGACCTTACGCAAGGTCTGAGCGTGTCGATTGAGTACGAATACGACCTGCATTTCGATGAGCTGGCAGCAAAGCTTCAGGCCACGATCGTGCCGGCCGCGATGAAAGCAATGGAGACGGTGGTGCGCCCCGAGGTGGCACGGCAGACACCCGTTGAGACGGGAAACCTTGTCGGGTCGGAGGAAGTGCGCCCCACCGAAAGTGGGGCGGAGATGTTCATCCCCGGACCGTATTCGCGTCGCCAACACTACGAGCTGACCTACCACCACAACACGGGCAACGCTCTGTTCCTTGAGTTGCCGATGATGCAGCAGGCCGATGCTGCACTCGCGGTGGTCGCCCAGGAGATCGACGCCGCCTTCTAATTGCCCCCTTACTGACAGATCAAACTTCACCGCCTTCGGGCGGTTTCTTGTTTAAAGGAGAAACCCAATGGCTTTTGCCGACTACGCCGAATTTCTGGAACCGCTCGTACTTCCGATCCGTGGGAAGAAGTACACGATCCCGCCGATCTCCCTCGAGGCGGGGTTGACGATGAGCACGATCGCGGAGGGCGGGAAGTCGAACCTCACCGACGACGAGTTCAACCGTCTGGTGCTCGGGGCGACGTACGAAGAAATGCGCGCAGATGCGGTCAGTGAAGACGCCATCCTCCGGGCTGTGCTGACTGCCTGGGCAGAGTACAAAAGCGGGCGAGTCGCCGCGGAGCTGATCTGGAAGACCGGTGGCGACCCAAAAGCGCTTCAGGCACAAGTGGAGTTGCTGACGAACCGGGCCACAAAGCGGAAGGCATCGAAGCCGTCGCCCAGTACGGGCGCGGCGAATACGACGAAGCGACCGGCCTCTACGAGTGGTACGAGGAAGTCCCCCAAGAAGTAATCCGGCCAGCCGGTGAACCGGTCGCGCTCGACCGCATCTTGGAGCAGTGGCGGTACGTCGAATCAGATTTCCACTCCGAGTACGGCGTCGACCTCGCTGCCCCTGAGATCCGTGCAGGGCGCACGTGGCGCTGGTTCCTCATCCGGGTGAGCGGACTTCTGTCCGCAGACACCCGGCTTGCGCGTGCCCTGCTTCCCCCACCCGATACGACAACCCAGCCTGAACCCGAAAGCGAACACCCGTGAGCGAAGGACCCACCACAGCCGGCAGCATCGTCGGCAAGCTCAAGCTCGATTCGTCCGACTGGATGGAGAAGCTTGCCGCTGCGGAGGCTGCGGCCCGCAAGCTCGGTTCGGCCGATCCGAACGTCAAGGTTGATGTTGATTCGGCAACCGCGATGGCGAAGCTTGCCGCTGTTGAGGAGCAGGTGAAGCGGCTTGCAGAGCAGAACGACAAGCTGCGGGCCTCGCAGACGGCAGTCAACAACACGAACGGCAACGGTGTGCAGCGGTGGCAGCTGATCGCCGCTGCTATTGCCGCCCTGATCCCTTTGTTGGCTCCTCTGGCCGCATATGTGGTCGGTGTTGGTGGGGCTTTGGCCGGTATGGGGGCGGCTGGCGCTCTTGCGATCTACGGCATCGTTCGCGCGATCAAGGACGGCACGGTTGTGGGTGCGCAGTACCAGCGCGGCCTTGACCAGCTCAAGGGGACGCTGGATCGGCTGGGCAGTACAGCCGCCGTGCGGATGCTGGGTGCGTTCCACGAGGCTGTGTCGACCATCAACATGGCGCTGCCCCAGTTGAACAACCAGATTGGGGTGTTCTCCGGATACGCCGGCCGCATCGGCAACACGGTCCTACAGGGCGTGATCAACGCGTTGCAGGTGCTGAATCCGCTGTTCGTGCAGGGCGCCGGATATGTGGCGCAACTCGCTTCCGGGTTCGAGGCGTGGACGGCTAACGGTGGGCTTGAGAAGTTCACCGCGTACGCCATGCAGGTGTTCCCTCAGGTGGCCGACACGCTCGGTTCTCTGGCCTCTCTGGGCATGCATGTTGCGGAGGCGTTCTCCACATGGGGTGGGCCCATGCTGGGCGCCCTGAAGGGTGTTGCAGACGCCCTGAACGCGATCCCCGCAGGTATTCTCCCGGCGCTCACTGTTGGGGCTGTGGGCGTTGTGCTGGCGTTCAAGGGGTGGAGTGCGATCAGGGGCTCCATCGATGGCGTCACCGGTTCGTTGAACATGACGCAGGGTGCAGGCAAAGCTGCGTTCGCAACCCTGTTGCAGGGCATCGCTGCGGTGGATGCGTCCATCCTGTCGATGACTGCGAGCATCACGAGCGGGATCAAGCAGTGGCAGGGCCTCACCCAGTCGCAGGACAAGTGGTCGGCGTCGGTGCGGGCGGGGAAGATCAACACTGCCGATCTGGGGAAGACGTTGCAGGCGACCGGTGGGTTCTGGAACGACTTCATGAACAACATTGACATCGCCGGGACGGCGGTGCGCCCGTTCTACGACAACGTGAAGGCCCTCGATCAGGCGATTGCGTCGGCTACTCCTGCGGATGCGGCGGTGGCGTACAAGCAGTTGCAGCAGCAGATGAAGGCGGCAGGCAAAACGTCTGAGGACATGGCCACCATGTTCCCAGCCGCAACAGCGGCGATTCACGCGCAGCAGGAAGCTTCGAAAGAGGCAGCCAATGCGGCGAAGGACAACGCGTCTGGTCTGGATGCGTCGGCTGATTCTGCGAAGAAGACGCAGGACGCCATGACGAAGCTCAACGAAACGTTGAAGGGCTTGGGTTCAGCGCAACTGGACGCGTCTTCTTCGAACATCGCGTTTCAGCAGTCGATCGCGGACGCTACAGCGGCGGTGAAGCAGAACGGCGCCACCCTCGACCTGAACTCGCAGCAGGGCCGCGACAATCAGAAGGCTTTGGACGGCATTGCGTCGTCGGCTATCCAGATGGTGGCCGCAGCCCAACAGGCAGGCGTTGGTACGGGGGATCTGACACAGAAGATGGGTGCTGCCCGTCAGTCGTTCATTGATGCGGCCGTACAGATGGGTGTGAACGCTGAGCAGGCGGGGAAGATGGCTGACCAGTACGGCCTGGTCCCGAGCAACGTCAGCACGGCGTTCACGACGTCAGGGGCTGCTGCTGCGGCGGCCACGGCCGCATCTTTGCAGGCGGCCTACAACGCGTTGCAGGGCGTCTACACGATCCGGGTGAACACGATCGTTCAGCGCTCCCAGCTTCCGGACCTGAATGGTGCTGACTCGGGCACCGGCCGCATGGGGACGTACCGGGATGGTGGCACGATTCACGCTGCCACCGGTCTGACTGTTCCTGGAGGTGGGTCACCTCACGTTGACTCGGTGCGGGCGCTCCTGGCTCCGACTGAGGAAGTCATTTCCAACCGGATGGGGCAGGCGTCGAACAACCGCGGCCTGTTGAAGCTCGTCAATTCGGGCGCGAACGCGAACCAGATTGCTGACTACGCGGGCGCGCGAGCCGGTCGCGGGGTGGCCCCGAGCGTCACGAACGTCACTCACAACCACACGTGGAACGTCACCGCCAACGATCCAACCGAACTCACACAGAAGGTCGCGCTGCGACTCGTCTCGAGAAAGGCTTAGAACATGCCGAACGGTCCAGGGAATCTCTCTTGGTCGATGCCGCCGCGGGAGGATGATCTCGTGCGCGCTCAGACAGACCTTGAGCGCGCACAGCGTGAGGCGAACGCCGCGCAGACGCTAACTGCGGCCCAGTTCGGCAAGGGCGGCATCCTCGTCAACGGCGGCGGCTCGATCACGATTCAAGATGGCGGCTCGCTGAGCGTTCTGGGCTCCGGATCCATCAACGTCCCGTCTGGTGGCTTGAACTCGGCGGGATCGATCTCCGCGGCCACGACCATCACGGCCGGAGGAAACCTGACGTCGACCGGAGGGGGTGTCAATGTTGCCGGTCAGGTGTCGGGTTCGTCGCTGTCCATTGGTGGCAGCGGCACCTTGTCGGGTGGATTGAGTGCTGGCGGTAACGTCTCCGCCAACGGTCAGGTCATTTCGGCGGGTGTCATCAACAGCCCCGGCACGCGAGCAAATACCGTGACCGTTGGGTATCAGTCTTTGTGGGCGGACTCGGCCGGCAACTTCGGTGCCAACACGTCCTCACGACGCTACAAGCAGGACATCACCCCTGTGGAGACGGACGCGGCCGGGTTCCTGGGGCTAACCACCTACAAGTTTCGGTACAAGGCCAACGTGGAAGCGCTCGGCGACGAGGCGCCGTGGGATTACGGCCTGATCGCTGAGGAGGTCGTCCAGGTTGCCCCATGGGCGTGCTTCTACGAGGACGACGGGGTGACCGTCAAGGGCATCAACTATGACCGCCTCGTGGTCGCGTTGCTCAACGTCGCACAGAGCCACGAAAGCCGGATTGCTGCGCTCGAGGCCAAGGCTTGAACGGTGTCACGGCAAAGACCTATCGCGATCTCGGACATCTATCGATGTCGACGCTTGCATCGCTTCGAGGGGTCGTCACGTGATTCCTAGTCTTCTCCAACGCGCATGGGATATGGTGTTGGCCAAGAGGGGAGCAGGTGTTATGGCGATCATCAATAGCCCGCGACGTAAGTCGATGCCGCACGACCAGCGCCGCGTGCGCGGCATAATTCGGCTGCGCGATATTTCGACATACGAACAGTATTCGCGCGTGATCGACCGCACGCTCGCCAACGATGATCTCTTCAGGCGAATTAAAGAGCAGACTGCCACTCCGCGTTCTAACGCATAGTGAGCGCATGGCTGGACGCCGAGCGTAACCACAGGCGAATTCTGGCAGCGTTCGAGTGTGTTCCGAAAGCTGCAAAGAAGCGACTTGGCATGGGAAGCGTTTTAGTCCCGGACGACCCTCAACCGTGGGGAACAAAGGTTCAGAAACTTGTCCGAGGCATGCGCACGCCGCTCCGAGATGGATCAATAGTTAGGCTGCGAGTCTCTGCGGACGGCGAGCGAGTAGACGCCGTTATGGTGATGAAAGCCCACGTTCGTAGCAGGGATGCGCGTTTTGATCTGGCAATCGCTGCGCGCCACGTGGGTGCCTGGGGCCTAGGAATGGGCGGCAGCATCCTTGACTGCTTTGACGCTGAGTGTCGAGGGGTTTTGCGTAAAGCCGGGTTAGCCGAGGGAGGGGCCGTGACGGTCGTGCACCGGCTGAACACCCCTATGCAAGTCCTGCTTCGTTCAAGAGGATGGTCCTATCTTGGTCCGGTCGAGAACGATCTCGAGTACGCGTATTGGGCAATCACGATCACGGCTTGAACGGCGTCTCGCATTCGGTATGGTTCGGGTCGGGCAGCGTGATGTGGAAGCAGATTTCGGGTAGGCATGACGTGTCGTTTCCGCCGTCACCACTGTTGGCCTGACTTCCGGCGGGGCACTTGATCGGCCCACTCGGCACCGGGTCATCTGCGGTTGACTGCTGCGACGCGGTCTGCCTTTGCGTTGCCTGCTGGGCGGCTTCCTGTGCGGCCTGTTGGGCTGCGGCTTCTGCTGCCGCCTGAGCGGCTGCTTGCGCTGCGGCTTCTTCCGCCGCCCTGGCTGCGGCTTGCTCCGCCGCAACCCGGGCGGCCTCTGCTGCCGCAGCAACCGCAACAACATGCTTCACCTGGCCCGCCTGAACGGTGGCGTCATTCAGTGCAGCATCGTCGGAGGCGGCAGCGGTCAGCACAGCACCATCCGTTTTTACCTGTGTCATGAGCTGCTGGTGGGCTGCTGTTGCAGCCTGCGCGTTCGCGACGACCGCGAACGCACCTGCACCGAGTCCCACGATGAGGACTGCGGCGATGCTCCCACCGAGGATGCGTGCTCGGACGCTGGTGGGGCGTTCCTCCTGAGTGTTGCTCATGACCGGTAGATTAATTGCTGGCTGTGAGCATTAAAAGCTCAGGGGCGTTATTAATACTGTGGATGTGGGCAGGGGGATGGAATGGACCGCGACGATCAGGGCAGCAGGGACTACTGGGGCAGATTGGAGAAGCGGCTGCCAACCGCCGAAGAGGCGGTTGTTCGTGAAGCAGAGGAACTTCTGACGCCCGACATGGAATCGCCCGTCACTGTGGCTCGCCTCTTCATGCTCGGGCTAGAGGATGTCGACGAGAACGCAGTGGCTCTGGGGCAATTGGTAGCGCCGCAGACTCGGTCCGCCTGGGGAGATTTCACGGACGCGAAAGCTTACCTCGACGCGATACCAGATCCTGGAATCAGCACGACGCCGATTCTCCCCGCTGGCTATCCGGATGTCGCCTACGTGAAGATCTTCAACAACGTCGGGTCAGGGTTCATAGTCGAGCAGGAGCAGATGGTGATTATCCCGGCTGTGGTCACGCTCTGCCGCAGCAACGACGGCACCGGATGGTACGTGTATCGAATGGGCGACCAGCCCGCTCCGGATACAGTGGAGCCAATGTCCTAGCCGGCGGGGTGCGGGTTGGGTGGGCCGTTCCAGTACCCCTTCGGTGTCCCGCTCTCGTACAGCACCAGCTTGTCGGCCCGCTCGAGAGAATCGCACACCGCCATCAGGCGCCGCTCCGCCGGGTCCAAATCCCACCGGATTAGCAGGTATTGGTCTTTGCCGCCCTTGTCCGTATACCGCCGTATGACGGCCTTCGGGACTACTTTGTCGTCACGCATCACCAACCAGGTATCCCGGTCGTATCGGATTGGGCGAGGACGCGTCACGAGAACATTAGAACATACGTTCGAATTGCACGCTCGCTTAGCTGCCTGCTTCCAGAAGGGTCTCGAGTTCATGCCGAGATCCGGAGAGGCGCAAGCCATCATCGGCCTGAATCTCGGCATGAGTATCGTCGGTAGGTACTAGGACTTCGCTCGTGACGTTAGCCCAGCCGAAGTCGTTGCTATCGTCATCCAGTCGCCAAGTACCGACGTCGCGCGACAACAGGAGTGATTCGTTAGGGAACTTCCCTCTTTCTACAAAGTCATTCATGGGCGTGAGGCTAACTGCTCCCGCTCGGGTTGGCCAACGTCTCACGCGGAGCCGGCTTCGGGAGCGGGACGGCGTACTCCTTGCCGTCCAGGCGTCGAGCTGCATCATGGTTTGTGCCAGGTGTTCAGAACTGAACAAGCGTTGCGGGATACGCTCTCGACTATGGCCAGCGTCAATCAACGCCTCAGTCCCAACGGCACCGAAACATGGCGCGTCCAAGCAAGAGACCTGACAGGACGAATGCGCGGCACAACATTCCCCACACGCGACGAAGCCGCCCAGTATGCGGCATCCGTCGAAGAGGACGGTTGGGATGCCGCATACGCCTCATTGGCGGGTGCGCCTTCAGTAAGCTCACGCTTCGGCACAATGACACTCAAGCAGCTCGAACAGGCCATCATCACCGCAGACCCTCACGGATGGCATCGAGTCGACCCCCGCGAAAACCGGGCCATCCTCGAAACGAACATCGCAATCGCACTCGAATGGACATCCGACCCTAACGCCATCCGAAACCCCGACGACGACGCCTACGCCTGCTATAACGGCCTGACACGCCACCTGGATAGCGTCCACGTCCTCTATAACGGTTCGCCCGTGATCAAAGAAGCGTTGCTCACAGTCGAGTTCAAAACACGCACCAAACGAGGCGGAACACTCTTCGTCCCACTAGCCCACGAGAACCGACGTCGATGGTTCACAGACCCTGTCGCATACGCACTCGCACACACCGTCAACATCCTGCTCTGGCGACAAGGCTACGAAACCTACATGGACACATCCGGGGTACAAGCACTCGATGACTAGGCCTCGCCTGTGCACGTTCCTGTGTGCACAATCTCGACTAAGCCGGCCAAAACTAGCCGACTCGCGGCTCGGCGAAACCGGTCTAGTCGGCGTGAATCCCGCGGTTTAACTTGAACCAGCCGACTGGGGCCGAGTGCCGCCGACTTGGGTGTCTTTCCTGGGGGTCAAGGGGTCGCAGGTTCAAATCCTGTCAGCCCGACGTCACGACAAAAACGGAGAGGGCCGGTTCGCACTGCGAACCGGCCCTCTCCGTTTTTGTCGTGACTCGCTGGTGACTTCCCGGGTCCCCGCCGCGAGGGGCCCCAGGCGCCGGAGAACGCGAAGCGTGAGCCGGCGTTTGGGGTAGCGGTGGGGTGCAGCCCGTGGCGACATACGTTGTAGCCGGAGCGCGAAGCTGTTCGGCGAGTCGACCACGAATGCTCTTCAAGCAGTAGACGCGACGCTAACGCATCGACGTTGTGCGAGCGCGACTAGCTGCAACCAACCGACGTGTCCGCAGAAAGCCCGAGATTGACTCGTATGCGTTGAGCCGCGGCGCCGGCATTGTCCGCCGGGAAGACGACTGCGTTGACAGCATCAAGAGATTGGGCGCGAGACACCTGGTCGAAGAGTGAGATGGATTGGTAGTCAGAGTCCACCAGTGTCTTTATGTCTGCAGCCACCGTGTCGGGCCAGATCTTCATGGGATCCGTGAATTGTTTGACCTGTGTCTGGAACGCATCTCGCGCGGCAGCTGCGGTGGCTTGAATCGACGCAAGGTCTTGTGCGACATATGCGTTGGCGTTCGCCTGCGAGGCCGCGTTTGCCGGACAAACGATGGACAGGTAATACGTTCCCGCCTCCTCCACCGGCATCTGCGTAGGGGTAGGGGTAGGCGTGGGACTCTGGGTTTTCGCGGCGCTCGGCGTTGCCGGGCCGGCAGAATTTGTGGTAGCCGAGCATCCCGCAAGCACTAGCACCGCAGCCGCCATCAAAACCAACTGGTGAGGTTTCTTCATTCCGGGAGCGTACCGAAGAGTATGCGTCGACGGTCCCCCCAGTGCGGGGCTCAGTGATAAATCGCCCGCCTGTGCGGGCAAGCCGCGACAATCACTCGCACGTGACCGATCGCGCATGATTCACAGACGTCACGCTGCTGGATCGAGACTCGAACGCACCAATGGAGGCTGGTTTCGCGACAGTGGAAGAGAGGATGCCTCGGACAAAGACTGCGCGACGCGGGCGCCTAACGCTGTGCAATATGCTCGAACCATGCAGAGCCTGGGGGACCGATTCGCACTTCCCACGCTCGGGGTGCTGAGCGTTCTTCCGCACTCGACCACGGGTGGTGGCTCGGGCGCCTTCCTTGCGCTGCTTTCGGACAGTCAGCCGTACTTCGTGAAGCCGCGGAACAACCCACAGGGTGACCACACGCTTGTTGCGGAAGTTGTGGCATTCGGTTTGGGGCAATCAATCGGCGCACCGGTTTGCGAAGGCGTCCTGGTTGAGATCCCTAGCTCGATGAACTTTGAGTACGTGCCTGGACGTCGCCCGAGCCCTGGAATCGGATGGGGTTCGCGAGTGATCGAAAGTGCCCTTGTTTCAGATACGTGGAGCGAGTTCAGGTCCAAAGACAGTAACCGTAAGCGCCAGGCGTCCCTAGTTGCACTCTGGGATCTATGCATGGGTGGAGATCCGCAGTGGTTACACGCGGTCTCAAGTGAATATTCGATCTGGTCGTTCGACCACGGGCTCTGGTTGGCGAATGAGGGTTCCTGGAACTTGGCACAATTGCGAGCCTCTGTAAATCGTGGTTGGGATGACCTCGACCCGCGCGGACTTGATGCGCAGGAGCTGCGTTCCGTCGCTAGTCGGCTAGACGCGCTGCCGAGGGAACAGTTCCAGGCTGTTTGTCATGCGGTGCCCCTAGAGTGGGGCGTTACGGCAGACGAATTGTCCGAGTTGGCCAACATTCTCTATCTCCGATCGCAGGGCGTAGTCGCGAGGCTGATGACCGCTGCAACTCAAGCGGATAACACCGGGAGGTGACTGATGGACTACTTGTATTGGGTGGTGCGTTACGTGCCGAACTTGGTGCGCGGCGAGTTTGTCAACATCGGAGTGGTTTGCGGCCGGGACTCCGGCGACTGGGCCGTCCAGTTTGACACGCAGTTCGTGCGTGTGACCGGTGATTTGGGTCCTGACCTGCGAGAACTTCGGTCGTGGACGCGCTGGTTTGAAAGGCGAATCCAACCCGTTTCTCCGCGCCTTATCGAGAGCGAACGACCTGTGGACTCTGCGTGGATTGAGAGCCTGCGTGGTCGCCAGGCCTCATCAATTCAATTTTCGGTGCCTTCCGCTGTTGATGCTGCGACAGCAGCCGAGGCCATTCAGCTGCTTTTTCCCCATCTCGTTGAGCGCGAACCTATCCGTCGCCGGAGCGGCGTTACCCGACGCACCATGAGAGCAGACGTAAGAGACACGCTCCGGCATGAGTTCGGCATGGTCGTCGATCGAGATCTGTTTATGTCTCCCCGCGTTTCGATAGGCCGTCAACGGGGCCTATTTGACCTCGCTTCGACCCGGCAAGCCACATCGCTCACAAATGTTTGGGCCTTTAACGTTGCCACTCTCGACACATTGCAGCGCGACATCCAATCCTGGAACTTCATTGTTTCGAGGCTGCGCGATGAAGGTGCTCGGCTATCCCTTGGCCGGCGCGGTGAGTTCGAGGTGGGAAGAGACGTCTCGGTCCAGGCAATTATTGACCCGCCCGAGACTCCAATAGGACTTCGTGGCGATATCTACGGGGCGGCTCTTGAGGAGTGGGGTCGTTCCGGAATTGCCGTCGAAACGCTGCAAGATTTTCACACCACACCCGAGCTGGTGCTCTCTTAGCGGATGAAGGGCGAGTTGCCATTTCAGATGGCCGCTTTCCGCTCTGTCCTGGTCGGAACAAGAGCTTGACCCGCATTACATCCGTGTCACCACAAGTGTGCGCTTGCGGTGATGCGATCGCTGCGCCGTCGGTATTCCGACGGTCGCAGGAGTGCTCCCTGCCGGTCGAGGCTCTTAACTGGGTGGCGGGGTACCGTTCCCGGGCGAGTCCGATTCGGTCGCCGACGCATCCTCCTCCAGCACCACCCGAAGCCGCCGCGCCGGATCGAACGTCTCCGGAATCCCCTCCAGCGCAGCAAGCCCCGCCGCCGCCCCGTCCAGCCGCGCCGTCACCGCCGCGAGCGACACGCGCGCGCCGAGCGTGGGCGACACCTCCACCAGCGCCGCCGTCAGCGCCCGGATCGCCACCCAGTCGGTCTCCGCCCCGAAGAAGCGCGCGACGTGGGCCGACTGAATCGCGGCTTCGAGCTGGAAGCGGCGGCCCGCCGACGGTGACGCGGAAGCCAGCTCGTGCGCCCGCGTCAGATACGCCTCACCCTCCGCGATGAGGCCTGCATCCCACAGCGCCGGATCCTGCGCGTCGAGCGGTACGAACGCCCCGTCGACCTCGCGAGCGGACGCACGCGACGACGACAGCGCGATAAGCGCTGCGAGCCCGAACGCCTCGGGTTCGTCGCCGAGCAGCGCCGCCAGCGTCACCGCCAGGTACAGCGCCTCACCCGCGAGCGACCTCTCGCTCGTGCTGTCCCAGTCGATCGCGAAGGCGCCGTAGATCGCCTCGAGCACGGCGGGCAGCCGGTCGGCCATCTGGTCGCGTGACGGGACGGTGAACGGAATCCCCGCATCCCGGATGCGGCGCTTGGCGCGCACGAGCCGCTGGGCCATTGCGGACGCGGGGACGGCGAAGGCGCGGGCGATCTGTGCCGCCTCCAGTCCGAGCACGGTCTGCAGCATGAGCGGGGTGCGGATGCTCACGTCGATCGCCGGATGCGCGCACACGAACAACAGCTCGAGGCGCTTGTCCGGGAGGGCGTCGAGGTCGGGGAACGCTGCGTCGATGTCGATCACGCCATCCCCTTCTTCCAGTGGTGCGGACGTGCGGTGGGCAGCCGACTTGAACACGTCGCGTTGGCGGTTGCGGGCGACGGTGAGGAGCCAGCCTTCGGGATTGTCGGGGATGCCCCGGCTGGGCCACGTGGTGAGCGCCTGCTCGAAGGCGTCGGCCAGGGCGTCCTCGGCGAGCGCGAGGTCGCGGGTCGGGGCCGCGAGGATCGCGACCAGCCGGCCATAGGATGCGCGGGCGGTGCGTTCCGCGACCGCCCGCGCATCCGCAGCGGTCACGGGGCGGAGACCCACGTGCCGTCGACGACGTACGTCGCGGTCGGGCGCACCTCCACGGGACCCCACGCGGCGGACGGGGCCTGCTTCGCCCACTCGAGCGCCGCATCCAGGTCGGGAACGTCGATGACGACCGTGCCGCCGAGCTGCTCCTTGGTGTCGGCGAACGGGCCGTCCTGGATCTGCGGGCCTGTCTCGGTCATGCGCAGCGTCGTCGTCGCGGACGACGGCTGCAGCACCTCGGCCGAACGGAGCACACCCGCGGCGTGCAGGTCTTTCGCGTACTTCGCGAACGCGGCCATGCCCTCCGCGAGGGCGGCCTCGTCGAGCTCGCCGCTCGCGGCCATTTCGGGGTAGTGCATCAGGATCGTGTAACGCATGGTGGTCGTGTCCTTCCGGATCGTTCGATGATGACACTGGGATGACGATCGGGCCAGACATGAATCGACACTCCGCCACGGACCAGCGTCGGACGCACCCGCCGGATGCTGCCGCGTCAGCCCCGCACCCGGGTCGAGCGCGCGATGATCAGGGAGGCGGGGATGTGGCCGGCGGCGAGCACGAGCGCTGCGGCGGCGATCCAGAGGTTGCTCAACCAGCCCGCGGTCGCAAGGAAGACGATGACCGGGAGGACCGCCATCGGGACCGGGATCACCCACCAGCGCCGGTAGAGCGTCGCTTGGTCGCGTCCGGTGAACACGTAGCGCGCCCAGAGCGCGTAGTAGCCGAGGAGTGCGATCACCGCCGGGGCTGACCACCAGCCGACTAGGGGTCCGGGTGCAGTGATCGCCGGGACGACCAGGCACAGTGCCTGGCCGGCGCGTTCGAGCCAGCTCAGCATCGTGGGGATGTGCGGCGCGGGAGACGTCGTCCGGGGCGGCAGCCACAGCAGCAGGAGGTTCGGTGCGAGCACCGCGAGCCCGACGACGAGCCCGATCGGTGAGAACCCCATGCGGTCCAACCTATCGGTCGCGCCGGATCTCCTCAGGATGCCCGACGGCGACCGCTCACTCCCGCGTCGGCGCCCCCAGCCCGTCCGCTGCCGCCACCATCGCGGCCTGCGCCGACTCCACCGTGATCAGGCTGTTTCCGGCGACGATGTGCAGCCCGTACGCATCCTCCAGTGCCACCAGGTTCATCGCCAGCGTCGCGACCTCCAGCCGCGGCACGAACACTCCCGCCGCCACTCCGCGCTCCAGAATCCCGGTGTACGTCGCCAGCTGGCGGAGGTACATCCGCTCGACCAGTTCGTCGTGCAGTTGTGACGTCCCGGCCAGCACGTCGAACTCGTAGAGCAGACGCATCAGCGCATCATCCGGGCCGCTCGGCAGCCCCTCCCGGATGGCCGCGGCCAGCTGCAGCTGCGGCGAAGCGATTGCCGCGACGACCGCATCCCGGTGATCGCAGAATCGCTCCAGGCCGGCGCGGTGCGCCTCCACGAGCAGGGCGTCGAGGTCTTCGTAGTAGTACAGGATCGCGCCGCGCGTGAGCCCGGCCTTTTCGGCCACATCCGCCAGCGAGAGCGAGCGGAGGCCGTGCTCGCCGACGGCGGTGAGCGCCGCCTCCACGAGGTCGGCGCGGCGTTCATCCTGCTTGCGGGGGCGGGCCATCAGTTGACACTAGCCGATCGGCGTGACACGCTTACGGAATTCTTTGACACTAGCGTCAAAGAATTGATCCAGTTCATCGCCGAGAGGGATTTCCGTGACCGACCTGCTCCTCACCAACGCGTCCGTCCGCACGTTCGACGACGCCCAGCCCTGGGCGCAGGCCGTCGGCATCACGGATGGACGCATCACCTACGTCGGCACGATGAGCGACGCCCCCGCCGCGCGCGAGACCCGCGACCTGGCCGGCGCCTCCCTCACGCCCGGCATCATCGACAGCCACAACCACCTGCTCCTCGGCTTCGACCAGGACGCCGTCAGCCTGGAGGGCGCCGACACCCTCGACGAGGTGCGCCGCCGCATCCGCGAGCTCGCCGATCGCCGCCCCGACCTCGACTGGATCTGCGCCGAGAACGCCGTCTACTCCATCGTCACCGGCCGCCGTCCGAACGCCGACGACCTCGCCGGACTCACCGACCGGCCCATCTTCGTCACCACCTACGACCAGCACTCGGTCTGGCTCGACGAGAAAGCCATGCGCGTGCTCGGGATCGCCGACGGCGGCGACATCCCGTGGGGGAGGCCCGAGCGTCGCGCCGACGGCAGCGCCACCGGCTGGGTCACCGACTTCTACACCAGCGCCATGACCACCGCGGGCCTCGCCGGGCTGCAGCGCGACATCCCGATGTACTCGCCCGAGCGCCGCTACCGCAAGCTCATCGGCAGCCTCGAGCTCGCGACCGCCAGCGGCATCACCACCGTGGTCGAGCCGCAGGTTCCGCTCGCCGAGATCGACCTGCTGTACCGCGCCCGGGCGGAGGGGCGGCTCAGCTCGCGCGTCATCACCGCCCTGTTCCACCCGATCGACGCCGACGCCGCCTTCCGCCGCGACCTGCGCGACGCCGTCGACTCCGCCCCGCTGGACGACCGCCTCCGGTTCGGCCCAGTCAAGCTCTACGCCGACGACGTCATCGAGCCGCACACCGCGTGGATGCTCGACGACTACGCCGACCAGCCCGGCCACCGCGGCCACCCGAGCGCCCCGGTGGGCGAGCTCACCCGCATCGTCACCGAGCTCGACCGGCTCGGCTTCCAGACCCACACGCACGCGACCGGCGACGGCGGCATCCGACTGGCGCTGGATGCGATCGAGCACGCCGCCCGCACCAACGGCACCGTCGACCGGCGTCACGGCATCGTCCACGTCGAGTGCCTGCACCCCGACGACCTCCTGCGCTTCGCCGCCCTCGGCATCACCGCCGCCATGCAGCCGCGGCACTGCTCGCCCGATCTCGTCGCCGGCACGTGGATGGAGAACGTCGGCGAGCAGCGCTGGGACCGCGCCTGGCGCATCCGCTCGCTCATGGCCTCCGGCGCCCACGTCGCGCTGTCGAGCGACTGGCAGGTGGGAGAGATGGACCCGCTCGTCGGCTTCTACTCCGCCCTCACCCGCGCCGGCCTCGACGGCCGCGACGCATGGACGCCCGGCGAGCGCACCACGCTCGACGACGCCCTCCGCGGATACACCCGCGAGGGAGCCTGGGCCTGGCATGACGAGGACCAGCTCGGCATCCTCCGCGTCGGGGCGAAGGCCGACCTCGTCGCCTGGTCGGACGACCTCTACACCCACGAGGCCGACCCGGCCGGCCTGCTCGACCAGCGGGCCGAACTGACCATCGTCGGCGGGGAGATCGTGCACGACGCCTCCACCGCCTCCGCCACCCCGTCCGTCTACGGCGGGCTCGCGCATTGCTCGGCCCACGCCGAGACCGCGCCGACGCACTGAGCGCGCCGACGCACTGAGCGCGCCGACGCGCCCACCCCACCCCGTTCCTCCCACCCCGTTCCTCTCACTGTCGCGAAGGAAACCCCCATGTCCCAGCTCGACCCGGCCATCGCGCCGTCCCGGACCGCGGAAGCACCGCACACTCCCGGCGCCCCCGGCCTCCGGCGCACCCTGAAGCTCCGGCACATCGTCTTCCTCGGCCTCGCCTACATGGCGCCGCTCGCGGTCTTCGACACGTTCGGCATCGTCGCCGACGTCACCCACGGCCACGTGCCGCTCGCCTACCTGGTGGTGCTCGTCGCCGTGCTGATCACCGCGCTCAGCTACTCGCGGATGGTGAAGGTCTTCCCGATGGCGGGCTCGGCCTACACGTACACGAGGGAGGCGATCAACCCGCACCTCGGGTTCCTCGTCGGCTGGGCGGCGACGCTCGACTACCTGCTGCTGCCGATGATCAACGCCCTGCTGTCGGCGATCTACATGTCGGCCGCGTTCCCCGCGGTGCCGTCGTGGGTGTGGATCCTGTCGACCATCGTCATCTGCACGGTGCTGAACCTGATCGGCGTGCAGATCGCGGCGAAGGTGAACGTCATCCTCGTCATCATCCAGGTCGTCGTCGCGGTCGCGTTCGTCGGGCTCACGATCAAGAACATCGTCGACGGCGCCAACGGGGCCTCGTTCTCGATGACCCCGTTCTTCGCGCCGGGCCTGGATGTGCCGGCCATCGGGGCCGGGGCCGCCATCCTCGCGCTGTCGTTCCTCGGGTTCGAC
Organism: Leifsonia naganoensis; assembly: GCF_013410615.1. Classification (NCBI taxonomy): domain Bacteria; kingdom Bacillati; phylum Actinomycetota; class Actinomycetes; order Micrococcales; family Microbacteriaceae; genus Leifsonia; species Leifsonia naganoensis. The sequence goes on along the minus strand of NZ_JACCHJ010000001.1, from coordinate 442,725 downwards.
GCCGTCAGCACGCTGGCCGAGGAGGCGGAGAAGCCGCGCCGCGACATCCCGCGCGCCATCCTGATCATCGTCGCCGTCGCCGGGGTGTTCTTCGTCGGCGTCACCTATGTGATGCAGGTGCTCTTCCCCGACGTGGCGACGGTCGGCAACATCGTCGGTGCGTCGCCCGAGATCGCGAAGTACATCGGGGGAGCGGCGTTCCAGGCCGTGTTCATCGGCGGCTACATGGTCGCCGTGCTCGGCTGCGGGATCACGCAGCAGATGAGCGCCGCCCGCCTGCTCTACGCGATGGGGAGAGACGGCGCGCTGCCCAAGCGCTTCTTCGGATCGCTCAACCGGGCGGGCGTGCCCGCGGCGAACGTGCTGCTCATCGCGGCGCTCGCCTGCTCGGCCGTCTTCCTCGACCTCGGACGGGCCGCCTCCCTCATCAACTTCGGGGCCTTCGTCGCGTTCATCTTCGTGAACCTGGCGGTCATCTTCACGTACATCCGGTTCGTGAAGGAGCGCGGCTGGCGCGTCGCCATCGGCTACCTCGTGCTGCCGGGGCTCGGTGTCGTGATCAACGTGGCTCTCTGGTTCAGCCTGGAGCCGAGCGCGATGATCGTCGGCGGCGTCTGGGTCGCGATCGGGCTGGCGTACCTGCTGTGGCGCACGCGATTCTTCCGCGTCAGCCCACCGCCGCTGCACGGGCCGACGGACCTGTAGGTCGCGGCGCCGGCTCGTCGCGCCACGCGCTCACCGACCGATGCTGAGCCAGCTGTCGGGGTCGGTCGCGGTGCCGCTCGTCGTGTGCGAGCCGGCCGCTGCCGCGTCCTTCATCGACTGCAGCTGACGTTCGATGTCCGCCCTGGTCAGGCCGGCCGCGAGTTGGCGCTCGAGGTCGGAGTCGGGGCGGCCCGTCTGGTCGTGCAGTGCGCCGGTGGCGATCAACTCCTCGGTCGCGGCCGCCCGGGCCTGCATCTGGGCGATCTTGTCCTTCGCGCGGTTGAGGGAGGCCCCGGCATCGTTCATCTGCGTGCTGATGCCGGCCGCCACCTCGTTGGCGCGCGCCTGCGCCTGCGAGGCCGTGTAGGTGGCCTTCATCGTCTCCTTCTCGACCCGGAAGGCCTCGACGCGTTCGGCGAGACGACGCTCGTTGTCCTGGAGCTGGGCCTGCTGCTTCTGCAGTGCCGCGTGCTGATCCCGGAGGGTCGCCACCTGGTTCTCCAGCAGAGACCGGCGTTCGAGCGCGGTGCGGGCGAGGTCCTCCCGGCCCTGGTTCAGGGCCTCCTGGGCCTGCTGGGCGAGCTTCTGATAGCGCGCGCCCATCTCCTGACCCTGCAGCTCGATGCGCTTGCGCGCCGTCGCGACCTCGGCGAGTCCCTGCCGCACCTGCTGGAGCATCCGCACCTGCTGGTCGTAACTGTCGTCGAGGGCCTCGCGCGGGTCCTCCATCTTGTCGAGTGCGCGTGAGGTCTTGATGCGGAAGATGTTGCGCATCCGCGCGGTGTTGTCGCTCATGATTCGTTCCCCCCGTAGAGACGGTTCGTGGTCTGGCGGCGCGGCTCCGGTCGGCCGTCGAAGGAGTTGAGGGTGTGGAGCTCCTGGATGCCGGCGTGGATGGCCGCGACCTCACGGTCGACGTCGGCGCGCAACGCGTCGAGGGCGTCGTCGCTGGGCGCGCCCAGGCCGGACGAGACGGCCGACCGCAGGCGGCGCACCAACCCTTCGACCTGTTCGACGCGACCGCGCACCACGGGGAGTTCCGCCGTCAGCACGGCCGAGTCGGTCTCGCTCTGGAGCAGCCGGAGTTGAGACTCCAGCGTCGCGCCTTCGGCCTGGATGCGTTTGAACAACCGGACGAGTTCGCCACGCAGTCCGTCGCTGCGCAGCGTGAGCTCGACGGCCGCCCGTCCGCTCTCGAGGCTATCGTTGAGGCGCATCCGGAGTCGCAGCACCTGCTGCTGCGGCCCCCAGGTGAACGCGGTGCGCGTGCGGAGCACGGCTCCGTTGATCGTGCGGTTGCGCCTGATGCTCCGGTACACGGCGCGGACGATCAGCACGCCGATGAGGATGCCCAGGAGGGCGATCACCAGGAGGCTGAGGAGGACACCGGCGATGACGCTCATGAGCGCCGCCCACCCTTCATCGGTCCGAAGCGGGCCTGGATGCGGGTGCCCATCCCTGAGTTCATGTCCATCGGTCCACCTTCGTCGACCTGTCGGTTGCAAACGCGATGTATCGCGTTTCCGTCAAGGTACGCCTATCGGGACGGAAATGCATGCGGCAGACGTCCAGGTTGGGCGCGTCTCGACGGGCTCCGGCTCAGTCGGCCTCGAGCGTCTGCAGGTCGCGGGGGAGCAGCGGCCGCATGAAGGTGCGGTCGTAGCGGATCACGCATCCCGATTCATCCCGGATGCGGTCTGCCGCGATGAACTCGGGGTCGACGCCGAACAGCTGCCGGTACCGCTCGTATGCGGCGAGCGAGGGGAAGGTGAAGAGCGCCAGCGCCTGGTCGCTGGCGCCTTCACCGGGGAGGAAGTAGCCGTGGTGCTCCCCGCCGTGGCGGTTCACCAGCCGGATCCAGGCGGCCGCGAACTCCTCGAACGCCCCGATCTTCGCCGGGTCGATCGTGTAGTGCACCACGCAGGTGATCACGGGGTGCTGACCTCGCCGTCGTCGTCGCGCCGGATCCCCTCCAGCACGGCATCGCTCGGCTGGCCGCTGGGCCCGTAGCGCAGGGCGCGCGGCAGATCGCAGGCGTGGGCGAACTCCCGGATGTCGAAGTTCGGATCGGCGTGCAGGAGCACCTGCCCGACGACCCACGCGACGTTGGTCTTCACACGCCCCGTCTCCTCATCGGACAGCACCTGGTCGGACCGCTGCTCCTCGTCGTCGTCCAGGCGGCTGTGGCCGGCCTGGTCCGTCCGATAGGGCGCGTCCGACCAGTCGTGATTCTTGATCTCCGCCGCGAACTCGGCGGCGAGACGGCTCAGCACTCGGTCAGCCGCCCGGGTTCTCGACGGGCTTGTCGTCCGCGTCGGTGCCGGAGTCGGGGTCGACCTCGCTGGGGCGGGGGAGGTCGTCGGGGTGCGGCTTATCGGTCATCGGCTCCACCACCCGACGCGGTGTCCTCGCCGTCGTTCGGCGTCCCCGTGCCGTTCCCCGAACCGTCGGGCAGATCGTCCGGGTCGGGTCGTGCGTCCTTCTCGTGGTCCATGCGGATACCCCTTCTGTCGGTTGCGATGCGACAGTACGCCGGGAGGGGAGGCGGCGTCAGGGGGTTGCGGATCAGCCGACGGAGGGTGCGTCGGTCGTCCGCGCCGAGAGATCCCGCAGCGCGGAGCCGGCCTCCGCGACCATCGCGTCGATGCTCCGCCCCGGTGCGATCGCGAGGACGACGCCGCGTTCGTCGCGTTCGAGGGGTTCGAGGAGGTCGAGTTGGCTCGTCAGCAGCGATGCCGGCATGAACTCGTGCGATCGGCCGGCCAATCGGCGCTCCAACTCGGAGACGGCGACGTCGAGCTGCACGAACACGGCCGCGGGGAGCCGAAGGCGCAGACGGTCGCGGTAGGCGCGACGCAACGCGGAGCACGCGATGACGACGTCGCCCGCCGCGGATCCGGTCTCGGCGACGGTGTCGAGCCACGGCCAGCGGTCGGCATCCTCGAGCGGCACGCCCGCGGCCATCCTGGCCTTGTTGGCGGGGGGATGGAGGTCGTCGGCGTCGAGGAATCCGCGGCCCAGGGATGCCGCCAGTGCCGCCCCGAAGACCGACTTGCCGGAGCCGGAGACGCCCATCACGACGACGACGGCCGGGGCATCGCTCACAGGAGCCCCTGCTCCTCGCCGCCGACCGGGATCGGCGTCATGGTGGTCACGGTGGTCGGGGCGGCGAGCAGGTCGCCGACGGCCGCGTTCAGGGCGACGACGGCCGCTCCCTCCGCGTGGGCCTGCAGGAGCTCGGGGGCCGTCCACTTCTCGATCATCGTGATCGTGCCGTCGGACGCGTCGTGGATGGCGTAGAGCAGGCAGCCCTCCTCGGCGTGGACGGCAGGGATCGTGGCACGCAGCGCATCGACGAGCTCGTCGCGGCGGCCTTCGAGCGGGTGGAACACGGCGGTGACGATGACGGTCATGGGGTCTCCAAAGGGATCGGGATGTCAGAGCCCGCGGACGGCGGGACTCAGGGCGGCAGTGCTGGACCGCAGGATGAACTCGGCGTCCACGTGGATGCGCCGGGGCGCCTCCGGGAGGTTGCCCTTCGCACGACCGACGGCGAGCTCGACCGAATGGAGGGCGAGCATGTCGATCGGCTGCCGGATGGCCGAGAGGGGTGGCGACACGAGCTCGGTCCACGGATTGTCGTCGAACACGATGACGCTCAGGTCGTCGGGGACGAGTGCGTCCGCCTGCTTGAGCGCGTGCAGGGCGGAGGGGACCTGCGCCGTGTTTCCGATGATCAGCGCGGTCGGCGGAATCGGGAGGGCCAGCAGGGAGGCGACGGCATCCCGGCCCGCATCGCCACGGAACGGGATGGCACGGACGAGGTCGTCGCGCACCTCCAGGCCGGCCGCCGTCATCGTGCGGCGGAAACCCGCCACCCGGTCGCGCCCGGTGGAGGTCGTCAGCGGCCCGGAGATGAACGCGATGGCCTCGTGCCCGAGGTCGATGAGGTGCTGGGTCGTCACCTCCGACGAGGCGTCGTTGCTGATCGAGACGACGTCGATCTGGGGGAGCTCCTCGATCTCGCGGTCGACGAAGACCACGCTGATGCCGAGCTCGAGAAGCCGCGACCACTTGTCGATGTTGCCGCCGGTCGGGGTGGCGATGACCGACGACACCGAGCGGCCGATGAGGTTGTCGATGGATTCCGCCTCCAGGTGCGGATCCTCCTGGGTCGTCAGCAGCACGACGTGCACGCCACGGGCGCGGGCCTCCCACACGACGCGGTCGGCGAGACGGGCGAAGAACGGGTTGGCGAGGTCGGCGAGCACCAGGCCGATCGTGGGCGCGCCACGGTGCTGCAGCTCGCGGGCCGCCGCCCGGGGCTGGTAGCCGAGTCGCTCGATGACCTCGACAACCTTCGCCCGGGTGAGGGGTGCGACGGGGCCCGTGCCGTCGTTGAGGACGCGGGAGACCACGGCGACCGACACGTCGGCCTCGCGTGCGACATCGCGGATCGTCGCTGGTTTCTTCACCGGTACCTCCTGTGGGTCGTGCTCAGCCTAATGATGTCCGCCCCCGTGTTTGACGCGGAGAACGGGTAGTGGTACAAAAGTGTAACCGTTACCACTCACCAACGCGAACGACGATGGAGTCGGGCCGACCTTTGGCCGAACACACGATCTCCCAGCCGTCGCACGACAGGAAAGGCGATCGTGAACCTTCACTCCCTCCTCCAGCAGCGCGAGACCGAAGGCCGCCCGATCCGCGTCGGCCTCATCGGCGCCGGCCGGTTCGGCACGATGTACCTCGCTCAGGCCAGGAACATCCCCGGTGTCCACGTCGTGGCCATCGCCGACATCAACGTGGCGCGCGCTCAGGGCGCCTTCGAACTCGTCGGATGGCCGGCGGAGCAGATGGCGTCCACGATCGACGAGGCCATCGCCCACCGAACGACGACGATCGTCCCGGACTCGACCCAGCTGTTCGATGCCGACATCGATGTGATCGTCGAGGCCACCGGCAACCCGATCGTCGGGATCGACCACGCCCTCAAGGCGATCGCCACGGACAAGCACATCATCATGGTCACGGTCGAGGCGGATGCGCTCGCCGGACCGGCGCTCGCGCGTCGCGCCGAGGAGGCGGGGGTCGTCTACTCGATGGCCTTCGGCGACCAGCCCGCGCTCATCATGGAGCTCGTCGACTGGGCGCGCAGCTCCGGCTTCGACGTGGTCTGCGCTGGCAAGGGCGCGAAGTACCTCCCGCACTATCACGAGATGAACCCCGACAACGTCTGGGACAACTGGGAGTTCTCGAAGGAGCTCACCGAGTCGGGGCAGCTCAACCCCTACATGCACACCTCCTTCCGCGACGGCACGAAAGCCGCCATCGAGATGGCGGCCGTGGCGAACGCGGCCGGCCTGACCCCGTCGGACGAAGGGCTCACTTTCACGCCGGGCAACATCGAGGAGATCGCGACGATCTGCCGGCCCTCGGACGTCGGCGGCGTGCTCGCCAACGGCGGATCGGTCGACGTCATGTCGAGCGTCACCCGCGACGGAGAGTGGATCCCGTTCAACACCCAGGAAGGCGTGTTCGTGGTCGTGAAGGCGACCAACGACTACGTCTCGGGATGCTTCACCGAGTACCCGTGGCACCCGGACCCCACCGGCCAGTACGCCGCTCTCTACCGGCCGTACCACTACGTCGGCCTGGAGCTGAACATCTCCATCGCCAACGCCGCCCTGCTCGGTGTCGCCACCGGGTCGCCCATCGGGTTCCACGGCGACGTCGTCGCGACCGCCAAGAAGGACCTCGCCGCCGGCGAGTTCCTCGACGGCGAGGGCGGGTACACCGTGTGGGGCAAGCTCGTCTCCGCCGAGACCTCGGTGCGCGAGCGCCTCCTCCCCGTCGCCCTCGCCCACCACGTCGAGCTGACGCACGACGTCCCGAAGGGCCGCAGCGTCAGCTGGGACGACGTGATCATCGACGAGTCCCTCGCCACCGCCCTCGAACTGCGCCGGGAGACCGAGGCGCTCATCAGCGTCTCCGCCTGATCCCGGCCCATTCGCCGTGGCCCGCGGCGGAGAATGGTCCGACAGCAGCGCGGGCATCACCCACCCACCACCGATGAGAAGTCCCCCTTCCAATGACGAAAGGAATCACCATGAAGCGACGAGTCGGCAGCATCGCTGCCCTCGCGACCGCATCCGCGGCCCTGCTCGTGCTCAGCGCGTGCTCAGCGACCCCCGACGGCTCGGCAGGAGGCGGAACCGCAGGCTCCGCCGACCTCGTCTCACTCGTGCAGACGGGTAAGAAGACCGATGTCACCGAGGTCGAAAAGGCGCTCGGAACCCCGAAGGCGAAGGCGGACGTCAAGCTCTGCTACGTCACTCGCACTTTGGCCAACGAGTTCTGGGGCTATGAGCGCGACGGCTTCGAGAGTGAGGCCAAGAAACTGGGCGTCAAGTACCAGACCTTCGCGGTCAATGACGAGTCGTCGATCACCGAGCAGCTCGACAAGGCGCAGAGCGCGCTGAACCAAGGCTGCTCGGCCATCCTGGCCTCGCCGATCTCGGCGACCGCCCTCGACACCGTGTTCAAGGCGGCCCTCGCCAAGGGCGTGCCCGCGATCGTGCTGAACGACGCGCAGGGCACCGTGCCGGGAGTCGTGTACGTCGGACCGGACGCCGAGACGATCGGCGAGACGGCGGCCGATTACATCGCCAAGCAGCTGCCCGACGGCGGCAAGGTGGCGCAGATCGAAGGCGACCCCGGATCGTCCAACGCCCTCAACCGTGGCAAGGGGTTCAAAGCCGGGATCGAGAAGAACCCGAACCTCGACCTCGTCGCCTCGCAGACGGCCAAATGGGACACCAACCAGGCTCAGACCATCGCGAACGCGATGCTGACCGCCAACCCCGACATCAAGGCGTTCTACTCCCAGAACGACGGCATGGGGCTCGGCGTCCAGGCGGCAATCGACGCGAAGGGGCTCACCGGCAAGGTGATGCTCGTCGGCACCGACGGCATCCCGCAGGCCAAGAAGCTGATCAACGACGGCACCTACACCGCGACAGTGAGCGAGCGGCCGACGACCGAGGGCGAGACCGGCGTCAAGGTGGCGCTCTGGCTGCTGGACGGCAAGACGGTCCCCGCCTGGGTCGACGTCCCCGCCTTCATCGTCGACAAGCAGAACGTGGCCCAGTACCAGACGGGCATGCCCTAAGGGGTCGGCCTGATCCCAGGACAGGAGACATCATGACTGACACCCTTCTCGAGATCCGGAACGTCGCGAAGTCCTTCCCCGGAGTCCGAGCTCTCAACGACGTCAGCTTCGTGCTGCGCCGCGGCGAGGTCCTCACCCTCGCCGGAGAGAACGGAGCGGGCAAGAGCACGCTCCTCGGCATCCTCGGCGGCTCGATGGCGCCCGATCGCGGTTCGGTGACGGTCGACGGCGTCCGGCGCGGTGAATACTCACCGCGCCGGGCGCTGGCCGAAGGAGTCGTCATCGCCCACCAGGAGCCGGCCGTCGTCCCGCAGCTCACCGTCGAGCAGAACCTTCTCCTCGGCAAGTCGGGCACGGAGCGGCGCGCCGCCGGACCGGCCGTCGACGCGGCACTGGCCGACGTCGCGGCCATGGGCTTCCCGCTGACGAGGAAGACGCGGCTCTCCCGGCTGAGCCCCGCGCAACGGCACGCGCTCACCATCGCGAAGTCGTTCGCCTTCGGCGCCAAGATCGTCGCCCTCGACGAGCCGACGACGTCGATGGTCGAGCAGAACGTGGAGGCGGTGCTGACCCGCGTACGGCAGATCGCCGCCGATCGCGGCGTCGGAGTGATCTTCGTCTCCCACAAGATGCCCGAGGTCATGACCGTCTCCGACCGGGTCGTCGTACTCCGCGACGGCTCCGTCGGCTTCGATTCGCTGATCGGCGACACGGACGTCGACGAGATCGTCCGCAAGATGGTCGGCCGCGAGCTCCTCGGCTTCAAACGACTTCATCCCGCCCGGGCGGATGCGCCCGTGGTGTTCCGCGCCACCGGCGTCTCCCGCCCGGACACCGATGCCGTCAACGACATCGCCGTGCGCCGCGGAGAGGTCGTCGGCATCGCGGGACTCGTCGGCTCCGGCCGCACCGAGTTCCTCCGAGCGATCGTGCGCGCCGACCCGGGATGCGGGGGAGTGCTCGAGATCGAAGGCAAGCGGCTCCGCGTGCACACGCCGAACGACAGCAGGAACGCCGGGATCGCCTTCATCCCGGAGGACCGCAAGCAGCAGGGCCTCGCTCTGCAGATGCCGGCCTACGCGAACGTCGCCCTCACCGCCGCCCGCGACATGGTGGGGCGCGGGCCGTTCATCAGCCCGCGCCACCAGATCGCGGTCGCCACCGAGATCACCGAGTCCCTCGCTCTGCGGCCGGAGAACGTGCGGCTGCTCGCACGTCAGTTCTCCGGCGGCAACCAGCAGAAGCTCGTGATCGCCAAATGGCTGCGAAGAGGATCGAAGGTGTTCCTCTTCGACGAGCCGACCAAGGGCGTCGACGTCGGCGGCAAGGCCGAGATCTACGGCCTGATCGACCAGCTGGCGGCGGCAGGCAACGCCGTCATCGTGGTGTCGTCCGACCTGCCCGAGATCATCTCACTCAGCGACCGCGCGCTCGTCATGCGCGCAGGCCGCTTCATCTCCGAGCACACCGGAGACGACATCAACGAACAGAGCCTCGTGGCGAGCGCCATGGGGATCGCGAAGGGAACATCATGAGCAACGCGTCAGCGACGCCGCGCAAAGCGCGGAGAGCTCCCGTCAACCTGCAGGCGCTCGGCATCTTCGGGGCCGCAGCGGTCATCTTCATCATCTTCGGGATCCTCAGCCCGAACTTCCTCACCCTCGACAACCTCCGCGACGTGGCCGTCTCGGCGTGCGTCAACGCCCTCATCGGCATCGGCCTCACCTTCGTCATCATCACCGGCGGCATCGACCTCTCGGTGGGCTCCATCGCCAGCTTCGTCGGCATCGTCTCGGCGAACATGATGGTCAGCGGAGGGGTCGGCGCGTTCCCGGCGCTCGCCGTCGGTCTCGTCCTCGGCTTCCTCGCGGGCGCCGTCAACGGCATCCTGATCACGGCGCTCAAGCTGCCCCCGTTCATCGCCACCCTCGGCACGATGAGCATCTACCAGGGGCTCGCGTATGTCGTCACCAACGGGACACCGGTCTACAACGTGCCGACCGACTTCGTGCTGCTGCTCAACAGCTACATCGGCGGGGTGCCGATCGTGGTGGTCGTCGTCATCGTCGTCGCCATCCTCGCCTGGCTGCTCCTGCGCCGCACGGTCTTCGGCCAGAACGTGATCGCGACCGGAGGCAGCGAGGAGACCGCGTGGCTGTCCGGGGTGCGCGTCACCCGCGTCAAGATCCTCGTCTACGGGATCTCGGGTGCCCTCGCGGCGCTCGCCGGACTCGTGATCGTCGCCCGCATCTCTGCGGCGCAGTCCGAGGCGGGAAGTCCGTATCTGCTGACGGCCATCGCGGCCGCAGTCATCGGCGGTGCGAACCTGATGGGCGGCGAGGGCCGGATCGCCGGAACTCTCGTCGGCGCCCTCATCCTCGGCGCCCTGACCAACGGTCTGGTGCTCCTGAACGTGCCGAGCTTCTACGAGCAGATCGTCACGGGTGCGGTCGTGCTGATCGCCGTGGCGATCGACCAGGGCAGCAAGGGCTGGCCGATGATGCGCCGGGGCGGGCGCGACAAGGTGGAGCCCGCTCCGGTGACGTCGTCGGTGTCCGCCCCGGCGCAGGATCAGGGCCAGGATCAGGGCCAGGTCGTCCGGTGACGCAGGAGGTGTCCGCGGTGGCCGGCGACCAGCTCGCCGGCCACCGCATCCTCGTCACCGGCGGCGCCGGCCTCATCGGGCGCACGGTCGTGGACGACCTGGTCGAGCGTGGCGCCGAGGTCTCGGTGCTCGAGGTCGGCGAGCCTCGGGGGGCTGCGAAGGATGCGGTCGAGGGCCGCTGGCTGGTCGGTTCCGTCAGCGACGCGCGTTTCGTCCGCGATGCCGTCGAGGGGATGGACACGGTCGTGCACCTCGCGGGCCGGGCCGGTCTCGACCAGGGGGAGCCGGCAGAGATCTACGAGGCGAACGCGCTGGGCACCTTCCTGATCCTGGACGCCGCGGCCCAGGCCGGAGCGCGCAAGGTCGTGTACGCCTCCAGCATCAACGCGTCCGGGCTCCCACTGAACTCGCGGCCCGTCCTTCCCACGCGCTACCCGTGGGACGAGACCGAGCCCGCGGACATCGACGACGCCTACTCCCTCTCCAAACAGGCCAACGAGGCCGCCGGAGCGGCCGTCGCCGCGCGTTACGGGCTCGCGGTCACCGGCATCCGGTTCCCCCTCGTGCGCGACATCACCGTCGACGACGGCACGGTGTTCGCCCAGCACATCCGTCGGGCCATGCGGGAGGACCCGCGCCGGCAGGCGTGCGAGGGATGGACGTACCTGGACGTCCGCGACGCCGCCCGAGCAGTGTTCGCGGCGCTGACCCATTCGACTCCCGCAGCCCCGGGCATCCTCGTCGCGAACCCGCTGACCTATCTGCGACAGGACACGGAGACCGCACTGCGACGTTTCGCGCCGGAGGTGCCGCGCGCGAGCATTCCCGGTCGGCGCGTCCCGGTCGTGCTCGCGCGATCCGAGGACCTGCTCGGCTTCCGGGCGTCGATCACGCTCGACGATCTCGGCGCACAGCTGCTCGTGGACCTCGACGACGCGGAGGGTCTGGCATGACGGGGTCGACGACGGTCTCCCTCCTCGGTCTGGGGCGGATGGGCGAGCCGATCGCGCGCCGCCTCCTGCGCGATCTCGGGGCGCTGACCGTGTGGAACCGCACCCAGCGGAAGGCGGACGGCCTCGCGGCGAGCGGCGCCGTCGTGGCCGCCACCCCCGCGGATGCGGCGGCCGACGTGACCTTGACCGTCCTCACCGACCTCGTCGACGTCGAGGACCTGCTCGACGGCGACCACGGCCTGCTCGCCGGATGGGCGGCGAAGGGGATCGCGTCGCCGGTGCTCGTCGTCCACGGAACCGTGTCGCCCGTGGCGGTCGCGGCGTTGGCGTCGAGCCTCGCCGCTCGCGGGGTCTCGGTGGTCGACGCTCCGCTGAGCGGAGGCGTCCTCGGCGCGGAGACGGGGGCGTTGAGTGTGATGGTGGGCGGGTCCGACGCAGCCGTCGAGAAGGCGCTCCCGGTGCTGCGCCTCGTCGGCTCGACCGTCGTCGTCTTCGGGCCGCCCGGGTCCGGCGAGATCGCGAAGGCGTGCAATCAGGTGGTCGTCGCCGCGACCGTGACCGCCATCTCGGAAGCCCTGGTGCTGGCGGACGCGACCGGGATCGACCGCGGACGCCTGCTCGACGTGCTCGGTGCGGGGCTCGCCGGCTCCGAGGTGCTGCGGCAGAAGCGCGGGCGCTGGCTTGAGCGCGACTTCGAGGGCGGAGGCAGCGCGGCGAATCAATTGAAGGATCTGCGGTTCGTCGCCCAATCGGCGCATGCGTCCGGCATCATCCTCCCGGTGGCGGCGGCGGTGGCGGGACTGTTCGACCGTATGGTGGTGGACGATCGCGGAGAGCTCGACCACACGGCGATCGAGCTCACCATCGCCGAGCTCGGCGCGGGGAAGGACTGACCATGCTCGACATCGTCGACGCCCACCACCACCTGTGCACTCTCAGCACAGCGTCCTACCCGTGGCTCGAGGGTCCCGCCGTGCGCCGATATCACGGAGACGATCGTCCCCTCCGCCGCGACTACCTCGTCGCCGACTACCTGCGGGATGCGGCCGAGCTGGAGGCGCTCGACGCCCGCCTCGTCGGATCCGTGCACATCGAGAACGGCGCGGCGGACCCGATCGGCGAGAGCCGATGGGTCGACGAGGTGATCGCCGCGCATCCCGTGCCGAACGTCCAGGTCGCCAAGGTCGACCTGTCCGCACCGGATGCAGCCGAGCAGGTGGCGGCGCACGCGGCGTTGCGGTCGGTCCGTGGCGTCCGCGACATCCTGAACTGGCATCCCGATCCGTACTACTCGCACCGGGAGCGCGGCGACCTGATGTCCGACCCCTCCTGGCGGAGCGGGTTCGGCGCTCTGGCTCCTGCGGGTCTGTCGTTCGACCTCCAGGTGTTCCCGTCCCAACTCGACGACGCGGCGGCGCTGGCCGCGGACTTCGGCGGCACGGCGATCGTCCTCGACCACGCGGGCATGCCGATCGAGCGCGAGGGGGACGCGCTCGACGCGTGGCGCAGGGGGATGGAGCGCGTCGCCGCGGAACCGAACACGATGGTGAAGGTCTCGGCGCTCGGCACGAACGATCACGGCTGGACCGTCGACAGCATCCGCCGCATCGTGCTCGAGACCATCGACGCCTTCGGGCCCCGGCGCTGCATGTTCGGCAGCAACTTCCCGGTCGACGGCCTCTACTCCCGCTACGGCGAGGTCTTCGCCGCCTTCGACGCGATCATCGACGGGTTCTCCCGCGACGACCGGGCGACGCTGTTCGCCGGGACCGCCCGGCGCTTCTACCGCTTCTGACCCTCGTCGTTCTCGCGCCGCCTCGTCGTGTCCGCGATGTACGCCTCCATCGTCCCGCGCAGCTCGCCGAGCAGCGTCTCGAACTGCTCCAGCAGCTCCGGCGGGTGCTTCGCCATGACGGCGGCGATGCGGTCGCCGAGCGGGTGGAAGAAGTCGTCCGCGATGGTCTGGACGTTCGGGGTGGAGTGGAGGGTGACCATGCGGCGGTCGGCGTGGCCGCGACTGCGCACCACGTGACCCGCGGCCTCCAGCCGGTTCAGCAGGGTGGAGGTGGCGCCGGCGGTGAGGCCGATGCGGTCGCTGAGCCGTGCGGGCGTGAGCGGCGCGCCGCGTTCCTCGGCGGCCAGGATCTCGATGAGGGCGACGGCGTCGGTCGAGTGGAGGCCCTCGCTCGCGGCGAACTCGCGCGCCAGCTCGGAGTAGCTCGCGCCGTACGCGCGCAGCGCCTCGTTGAGGCGCTCGCGCTGGTCGTCGAGCGCGTCGTGCGTCTCCGCGTCGGTCATCGCGAGGCCCTCCCGTCACCGGCTGCTGCCGGTGAACAGGTTATCAAAACATCAAGTTGTTTCATGATAAAGTAACTCGCTGGTGAAACAACAAGGAGGACAAGATGGCGGTATCCGCAGGCGCGCGGCGCTGGATCGGGCTGATCGCAGTCGCGCTCGGCGTGGCCCTGATCGTGGTGGACACGACGATCGTGAACGTGATCACGCCGTCGGTGATCGATGACCTGAAGATCGACTCGAGTCAGGCGCAATGGATCCAGGAGTCGTACGCGATCGTGTTCGCCGCGCTCCTCCTGGTCTCGGGGCGCATCGCCGACCTGCGCGGCGCGCGGACCGTGTTCATCTGGGGTGTCATCGTCTTCGGGTTGACCAGCCTGCTCGCGGGGCTGGCGCCGAACGGTGAGATCCTCATCCTGGCCCGCTTCCTGCAGGGGATCGGGGCGGCGGCCATCCTGCCGACGTCACTGGCGCTGCTGAACCACATGTTCACGGGACCGGCGCGCGGGCAGGCGTTCGCGGTCTGGGGCTCCACGATCGGCGCGGCCACCGCGCTCGGCCCGGTGCTCGGCGGCTGGCTCTCCGAGCACGCGTCGTGGCGGTGGGCCTTTGGGATCAACATCCCGCTCACGATCGTCATCCTCGTCATCGCGGCCGTCTTCCTGACCCAACCGCCGCGATCGCGCGGAGGGATCGACGCGCTCAGCGCCCTCCTCTCCGTCCTGGGCCTCGGTCTGCTGGCGTTCGGCCTCGTCGAGGGGCGTGTCTACGGCTGGGTGACGAGTGAGAAGGCGTTCACGCTGTTCGGCGCGACCTGGGACGGCGGACTCTCGCCGGCGTTCGTCGCGCTCGTGCTCTCCATCGTGCTGCTCGCGGTCTTCGTGTGGCGGCAGATCCTGCTGAGCCGGGCCTCCAGCGCCCGCCCGCCGCTGATGGATGTGAAGCTCTTCTCGATCGCGTCGTTCCGCAACGGCAACATCGCGACCATGATCATCGGACTCGGGGAGTTCGGGATCATCGCCGTGCTGCCGCTCTGGCTGCAGTTCACCCTCGACTACTCGCCGCTGGAGGCGGGTGCGACGCTCGTGCCCATCGCGATCGGCAGCTTCGTCGCGAGCGGGATCAGCTTCCCGCTCTCGGAGCGCGTGTCACCGCTGGCCCTCGTGCGCATCGGCCTCGTCCTGGAGGTCGTCGGCCTGGTCGGGCTCGGTGTGGTCGCGGCGGTCACCGACGCGAACTGGTGGTTCATCGCACTCGTGCTGTTCTTCTACGGCATCGGCGTCGGCTTCGCCACGTCGCAGGTCACCAACGTGGTGCTCGCCGATGTGCCCGAGGGGGAGGGCGGGCAGAGCTCCGGCATCCAGAGCACTTTCCGCCAGCTGGGTTCTGCGCTCGGCATCGCGGCGCTGACTACGGTGTTCTTCTCGTCGCTGGGCGGCATCCTGCACGGCAAGCTGACGGATGCCGGGCTCACCGGTGCGGAGGCGACGAAGCTCAGCAACGCCGTCACGGACAGCGCGGGGGCCGTGATCGAACCGCTCGCGTCGAACCCGCAGACGGTGTTCGCAGCCGATGCGGCACGGGAGGCCATGACGCAGGCGATCGCGATCGGCTCGTACCTCGCGGCCGGGTTCCTCATCGTCGGCGTGATCGCGACGCTGCTCATCCCGGGCACGCCGCGGGCTGCGAAGCCGGTGGATGCCGCGGTGACCGCCGCCGCTGCCTCCGCGTCCGCTTCCGCTTCCGAGTAGCGCCCGAGAGGCGACTGCGCCCCCGTGGTACGACTGCACCCTCGCGACGAGGCGCACTCGTACCGCGGGGGCGCAGTCGTCTGCGCACTCAGCGGCCGACGGACGACCTAGGGGCGGCAGGCCTTCAGGCCGATGGAGGCGTTGTACGACGCGTACCAGCCGACGAGAGCGCTCGTGTTGTCCGTGATGATCCCGTCGACGCCGGCCGCGGTGGCCGTCGCCCACTCCGCTGCGCTGTTCTTCGTCCACACGAAGACCTTCACCCCGGCATCGTGCGCGGCTTGCACCGTCGCTGCGCTCGGGGTCGTCGACGGGTTGATGCCGGCGAGGTTGCGGCTCTGCGCGGTCCGGATCTGGTCGAGAGTGACGCCGCCGCTCACCAGGAGCATGAGGGGCATCTCGGGATCGACCGTGTGCACCGCGTCCAGGACCGGCTGAGAGAACGCCTGGGTCACGGTGCGCGACTCCACGCCATGAGCGTGCAGGACGTCGGTGACGATCCGCGCGCCGTCGACGGTCCAGGACGCCTTGTACTCCAGCAGCATCGTCGCGTCGGAGTCCTGCATCCAGCTCGCGACCTCCTCGAGGGTGGGCAGATCGGGGTAGCGGGCGCGGAACTGGGCGAGCGAGATGTCGCCGATCGCATCATGACGGACGACGGGCACGCCGTCGTTCGTCAAGAAGATGTCGATCTCGAAGGCATCCGCTCCGTGCGCGACGGCATTGGCGATGCCGGCGAGCGTGTTGTCGCCGAACCCGTCGTCACCGTCGTTGCCGCGGTGCGCGACGACGGCCCCCGTGTCCCCGGCGGCGGGAACGCGGTCGGAGGGGAAGCAGGCCAGCGCGGTCACGGTGTAGATGAACATCGCCGACGCGGTGGCTCCCTCGGCATCGGTCGCGACGATCGTCACCGTCGACCTCCCCGCCGTCGTGGGCGTCCCGGTGACCGATCCTGTCGTCGTGTTCATCGCCAGGCCGTCCGGCAGTCCGGTCGCGGACCAGGTGTAGGCGGGCGCCCCGCCGAGGGCGCTGGGCTTCCACGCGGTGATCGGCGCGTCGGTGACCGCGGTGCGGTCAGGGGCTCCGGCGATCGTCAGCGCGATGGGGGTGGATTCGGGGAGTTGGGTGAGGGTGATGTTGTCGTAGTGGGTGGTGGTGCCGTCGAGGAGGAGGCCGATGGTTCCGGTGGGGGTGCGTTGGAGGGTGTCGGTGGTGGCGATTCTGGTGGGGGTGTCGGTGGTGGTGGGGCTGTAGTGGATTTCGCCGTGGGTGCCGTCGACGCGGATGGTGAGGTGGATGGTCTGGTTGAGGGGGATGGGGGTTTGGGTGGTGCCGAGGGTGTCGGTTCCCCAGCCGGTGTTGGTGGGGGTGCGGGTGCCGAAGGCGACGGTTCCGTTGGTGCGCATCATGGCGTGTTGCCAGGGTCCGCCGGTGGTGGTGGGGTCGATGTCGAGGATGGCGCCTGCCCAGCGGGTGGCGGAGGCGGTGGTGGTGAAGCGCATGGTGAGGTCGAGGCAGTACCGGTCGAGGTGGGGTGCGTCGGTGATGATGCGGGTGGGGTTGGCGGCGGTGGAGGGGCCGGTTCCGGTGAGGGCGCCGTCGGTGATGGACCAGGTGCCGGCTCGGGTCGTCCATCCGTCGGGGATCGCGCCGTCGGTGAAGTCCTCGGACATCACCGGAGTCCCCGCGGAGCAGGCCGCCGGTTCGGGGAGTTGGGTGAGGGTGATGTTGTCGTAGTGGGTGGTGGTGCCGTCGAGGAGGAGGCCGATGGTTCCGGTGGGGGTGCGTTGGAGGGTGTCGGTGGTGGCGATTCTGGTGGGGGTGTCGGTGGTGGTGGGGCTGTAGTGGATTTCGCCGTGGGTGCCGTCGACGCGGATGGTGAGGTGGATGGTCTGGTTGAGGGGGATGGGGGTTTGGGTGGTGCCGAGGGTGTCGGTTCCCCAGCCGGTGTTGGTGGGGGTGCGGGTGCCGAAGGCGACGGTTCCGTTGGTGCGCATCATGGCGTGTTGCCAGGGTCCGCCGGTGGTGGTGGGGTCGATGTCGAGGATGGCGCCTGCCCAGCGGGTGGCGGAGGCGGTGGTGGTGAAGCGCATGGTGAGGTCGAGGCAGTACCGGTCGAGGTGGGGTGCGTCGGTGATGATGCGGGTGGGGTTGGCGGCGGTGGAGGGGCCGGTTCCGGTGAGGGCGCCGTCGGTGATGGACCAGGTGCCGGCTCGGGTCGTCCATCCGTCGGGGATCGCGCCGTCGGTGAAGTCCTCGGACATCACCGGAGTCCCAGCAGAGCACGCCGCCGGGACGCTCGTGGGAGGGGCGGTCTCAGCTGAAGCCGGCGACGCTGTCACCAGTGGTGCTGCGAGAGCGGTCGTCAGGGCGAGCAGTCCGGCCAGCCAGTGGGCGCGCGTCGAGAGGGGCACGACGATCCTTCCATCAGGGAAGGAAGCGCCGTCGATTCCTTATGCAACATGTGTACTCGATTTCACACATGTTACATGGAATAAAGGGATCTGGTATTACAGGCTGTCGGGGTCCAGGTTCAACTCGGTCCCCTCGAAGACGACCTGCTGCGATCCTGACGACGGCAAGTCGGGGTTGAGCCAGTAGAGGTCCGCGACCTGGATCCCGAAGCGCTGGGCGATGCCCGCCGGGGCGTCTCCCGCGGCGACCACGTACGTCTTCGGGGCGCCCGACGCCGTGGTCGCCGTCACGGTCCCGCTCGCGCCGGGGTTCGCTCCGTTGTCGACGGGATGCACGTTCGACTGCCGAACCGGAACGGACCAGCGGACGGTGTTCACGGCCAGGACCTTGTCGGGGCCGAGTTCCTGCGGCACGCCGTCGAACGACGGGGCCGAGGAGTATGTCACGAGGGCGACCAGGTAGGACGGTTGGCCGACGCTGCCCAGCGTGCTGGACGAGGCCGCCGCCGGCGACGTGGTCGGGCCGCCGAGCTGGAAGTCGCCGACGCCGTGGTAGGTGATCCCGTCGCCGACCTGGGGCGGAGTGTCCAGGAAGGTGACGGACACCGGCACGGGGACTGTCGACGTGAAGCCCGAGAACTGGGCCGAGTAGGTGTTGTCGCCGTTCGACACGACCCGATAGTGGTAGTGGATGCTGCCCTTGGGGGAGGCGACGTCGCCCTCAGCGACGACGGTGCCCGGCGGGACCGGGGTCAGCGTGGGCGGGATGACGGGCGTCGGGGCCGGCGACGACCCGATCCCGGAGCGGGTGGCGTCACCGGTCGGCGTCGGAGTGGGCGTCGGAGTCGCGGTGCGGGTGTGCGTCGTCGTCGGGTGCGGCTTCGCCCCGAAGAGCGCGCATCCGGAGAGTGCGATGAGCGTCGCCGTGACGACGCCGATGGCCGCGATCGATCGTCGCGTGCTTCCCCTGAACATCGTCCCCCTGTCCATCGCCGCCACCCCGCGGCCTCCTCGTCTCCGTGAATCCTAGACGATCACTCCGCGCCGTTCCGCACCCTCTCGTGCATCCGGCGCGCGGCTGCTCCGAGCGCCGCCTCGGCAGCGGGCTGGGCGGAGGCGGGCACGCTCGACGTGCTCATGGCGACGATGACGAAGCGCGATCCGTCCGCATGCTCGGCAACGCCGGCCTCGTGCCGGAGGTTGAGCAGCGTCCCCGTCTTCGACGCCCACGCCGTGTCGTCGGCCACGATGTCAGGGGCGAGCCGGTGACGGAGGAGGTTGGCGCGGAGGTGCTCGCGGAGCGCGGCGGCGGCGTCGGGATGCACGCCCCGATCGCTCCAGATCGCCTCGAGCAGGTCGGCGAAGGCGCGAGCCGTCCCGGTGTTGGTGCGAGCGACATCCAGCTGCCGGATCGGATGCCCGTGCGCGGGCGTGCTGCCCCGGATGGCGAGGGTGTGGGCGAGGTGCGCCTCGTCCGGCGCGAACCGCTCCAGCGGGGTGTCGGAGAGATCGGCGAAGGGATGCCGCACCGCGATGCCGCGGACGCCCAGCGCCTCCAGATCGGCCATGACCTCGGCGGGCGGGACGAGGCCGAGGAGCGCGTCCGCGGCGCCGTTGTCGCTGATGGTCACGGCGAGCGAGACGAGATCGTCGACCGCGATGACCGAGGGGTGGCTGAAGCGCGTCGTCCCCGGCAGCGCGCCCGCGGGGTCGCCGGCGGGCACGGCGACCGGAGCGGATCCGTCGAGCCGGGCGTCCGCCACGCGCGTGAGCACGGAGAGGGCGATCGGGACCTTGGCGAGCGAGGCGGCGGGCGTCACGACGTCGCCGTCGAGGTCGAGCTCGCGGCCGGTGCCGAGGTCGCGGACGACGATCGAGGCCCGCAGCCCGGCCGCCGCCAGGTCGGTGCGGACCGCGTCGAGGAAGCGCGCGTCATGCATCGGGGCCGGCCTCCGTCCCCTCTCCGGCAACGCGGACCCGCGCACCGAGAGCGGCGGCGAGCTCGTCGCCGACGGCGTTCGCGATCGTCGCGACATCGTTCTCGCTGTCGCCGACGAGGGCGAAGCCGCGCGCGACGCCGAACCCGGTGAACCGCCGCCAGTGCAGGCCGAGCTCGCGCGCCTCCGCCTCGGTGCAGAGGAGGAGGTCTCCGTCGGCGAGCACCGAGGCGAGGGAGGCCGTCGTCGAGCCATCGACCGGCAGCTGGCTCGGCAGCAGACCGACGGCGAAGGCGGCGCGCACGAGGGCATCCCGGATGTGCGGGACGTCGTCCTCGGGGCCGATGCGCAGCCGCGACCCGGCGTCGTCGTCGCGGGAACGCGCTGTGCGGCCCGGCCGCAGCTCGTCGAGGCGCAGAGCGTCACCCGCGGCTCGGCGGCCGGCGGCGCCGAGGTCGGCGGTCCAGGTCGCGGCATCGGGTGCGACGCTCGCGACGGCCAGACGCACACTCCGGGTCGCGGCGAGCTCGGCGCGGTGCGCGGGGTCGTCGGCCCGGAACTCGAGGCGGAGCCCGGCGACGCGGCCGGCGGCATCGACCACGGCGAGCTCCCGTGTGGAGCAGCCGACCGGCACCGCCACCGTCACCGGCCGTAGGCGGGCACGGGCCGCGTCGAGCTCCAGCTCGTCGGCCAGCAGGATGAGGCGGCGCGCAGAGGGGAGCAGGTCGCGGGCGAAGGGCGTGAGCACGGCGTTGCGGGCGGTCCGTTCCAGCAGCGGGCGGCCGAGGTGGCCCTCCAGCGCCAGGATGCGACGGCTCGCGACGGACTGCGCCACCTCGAGCGCGGCCGCCGCGCGGGTCACGCTCCCGCGGTCGCCGATCTCGACCAGCACCCGGCACGCAGCGATCAGATCCACGGCTCCACCCTAAATGCATGCCGATCCGGCATCGATGGGAGCGTTTCGGTCTTCGACAGGATCGCCGCTGCGAGCGAGGCTGCCCGCATGGACATTCGCAAACGATTCCTCACGGTCACCGGCGGCGTCGCCGTCGCCCTCGCGGTCGCGATCTCGGGATGCGCGGCATCCTCGCTCGCGCCGGCCCAGGCCGCTCCGGCCTCGCAGAGCGCAGCGGCGTCATCTGCCTCGGCGAGCAGCACGAGCAGTACACAGCGCGCGTTCGCGGAGCTGGAGCGCACCCACGGGGCGACCCTCGGCGTCACGGCGATCGACACCGGCAACGGACGCACCGTCGCCTACCGCGGCGGGGAGCGGTTCCCGTTCGCCTCGTCGAACAAGACCTTCATCGCGGCCGCGCTGCTCGGGCGCTCGTCGGACGCCGACCTCGACCAGGTCGTCCACTACACGAGCGCCGACCTGCTGGACTACGCGCCCATCACCAGCAGATTCGTGGACACCGGAATGACTGTGCGCGAGCTGATCGACGCGATGCTGCGGTTCAGCGACAACACGGCGGCCAACCTCCTCGTCGCGCGACTCGGCGGACCGGACGCCGTCGAGCAGTGGCTGCGCGGCATCGGCGACCGCACGACGAACGTCGACCGCATCGAGCCGGACCTCAACGAGGCGCTGCCCGGCGACGCGCGCGACACCACCACGCCGGCCCATTTCGCGAGCGACCTGCGCGCCGTGCTGCTCGGCTCCGCGCTGGAGGCGAAGGACCGCACCCTCCTGCGCAACACCATGCTGGACAACACCACGGGCGACGACACGATCCGTGCCGGGGTCGACCCGGCGTGGCCGGTCGCCGACAAGACGGGCACGGGGGAGTACGGGGTGCGCGACGACATCGCCGTGGTCTACCCGGCCGGTCGTGCGCCGATCGTCGTCGTCACGCTGTCGCGCAAGGCGACACCGGACGCGACGCCGGACAACGCGCTGCTGGCCGCCGCCACGAAGACGGCGGTCGCAGCGCTCCGGTGAGTGGATCCCGTGATCGCTCCGGCGGCTAGCCTGCCGCGCTCACCTCGTCGTCCAAGACCCAGTCCGGGCGCACGTAGTGGCAGGTGTAGCCGCCGGGGTGCTTGCGCAGGTAGTCCTGGTGCTCCTCCTCGGCATCCCAGAACGTGCCGGCGGGCTCGACCTCGGTGACGACCTTGCCCGGCCAGCGCCCGGAGGCGTCGACCTCGGCGATCGTCTCGCGCGCCACGCGCTCCTGCTCGGGCGTGAGGTACAGGATGACCGACCGGTAGCTGGTGCCGACGTCGTTGCCCTGGCGGTTCTTCGTCGTCGGGTCGTGCACCTGGAAGAAGAACTCCAGGAGGTCGCGGTACGAGATCACGGACGGGTCGAAGTCGATCTCGACCGCCTCCGCGTGGTCGCCGTGATTGCGGTAGGTCGCGTTGTCGGTGTGGCCGCCCGCGTAGCCGACGCGGGTGCCGAGCACTCCGGGCATGTCGCGGATGAGCTCCTGGAGACCCCAGAAGCAGCCGCCGGCGAGGATGGCGCGTTCGGTGGCCATCAGGCGGTCGCCGTCTTCTCGAAGAGGGGTGCGAACTGGCCGTACCCTTCATTCTCGAGGTCGGCCAGCGGCACGAACCGCAGCGCCGCGGAGTTGATGCAGTAGCGCAGGCCGCCCTCATCGGCGGGGCCGTCGTCGAAGACGTGGCCGAGGTGGCTGTCGCCGTGCGACGACCGGACCTCGGTGCGCACCATCCCGAGCGACGTGTCGGAGTTCTCGACGATGTTCTCGGCCGAGAGCGGCTTCGTGAAGCTGGGCCAGCCGCATCCGCTGTCGTACTTCGTCGTGGAGGCGAAGAGTGGCTCGCCCGACACGATGTCGACGTAGAGCCCCGCATCCTCCTTGTCCCAGAACTCGTTGTCGAACGGCCGCTCGGTGGCGGCCTCCTGGGTCACCGCGAACTGCTCCGGGGTCAGCCGGGCGATCGCGTCCGGATCGCGTGTGTACTGAGCCATCTCGTACGTCCTCTCTGCGTCTTTCACTCGCACCCGCAACGCTACTGCGCCCCGCTGTGCGAGGCCAGGGGACGGGTGTCGCAGCGTCATGGCGCGACATTCGTGCCGAATGTCGACTTTGAGCCCCGCATTCCCCACATTCGGCACGAATGTCGGCCGAGCTAGGCGCGTACGACCCTGATCAGGATGCCGAGCGCGCCGACGAGCGTCGCGGCGGCGCCGATCATGAGCGGCTGCCACGCGCCCGACCGGGGACGGTACGACAACCAGACCAGCAGCGCGACGGCCACCACCCAGGCGAGGAACATCCCGTAGACGCCGTTGAGGGTGGCCGGACCGCGCATCATCGCAGCCGGGAGGGTGAGGACGCCGGCGAGGGCCAGGATCTCGCCGACCCAGGCGGCATAGACGAGGCCTCCTGCGCGAGCTGTTCCGCGAGAGAAGCGTCTCCACAGCCGGCCGGACCGCGCGAGCATCGTGATGCACGCGCACGCAGTCAGGGCGAGCAGCACCACGAACCGATTCTCCCGTCATCCGCACGGAACCGTCGAATCGCTCTATCGCTCGCGCCAATAACGATATATCGTTAAGTATCGTTGACGACTCCTGAGGAGGACATCATGAGCGGTTCGAATTCGTTCCCGACCGGAGGCTTCGGCCCCGGCATGACGGCGGACGGCATGTGGCAGGCGTTCGAGCAGTTGCGCTCGACGTTCGAGAAGCGGGTCGGCACCCGGATGGGTCGCGGCGACGTGCGTGCCGCCGTGCTGTCGTTGCTCGCCGAGAAGCCGATGCACGGCTACCAGATCATCCGGGAGATCGAGGAGCGCAGCGGCGGCAGCTGGAAGCCGAGCGCGGGCTCCGTGTACCCGACCCTCCAGCTGCTGGCGGACGAGGGTCTGCTCACGGCCGAGGAGTCGAACGGTCGCAAGACCTACGCCCTCACCGAGGCCGGGCGCGCCGAGGCCGCGGAGGCCGGACCCGCTCCGTGGGAGTCCGGTGCTTCGAGCGGCGGCAGCAGCCCCAGCGACCCGTTCGGCCCGCTCCCCAAGGCGGGCGTCGAGCTGGCGCAGGCGGCGGCCCAGGTGCGCCGCACCGGCACGCCCGAGCAGGTGGCGCAGGCCGTGACCGTGCTCGAGGAGGCGCGGCGCCGCCTGTACTCGATCCTCGCGCAGGACTGACGGGGTGACGTCCGTTCGCCCGGGGGCCGGCGAGCAGGCGGGGGCGGAGGCCGCGGCGGGGGACACCCGCCGCCGCTACCGGCGCATCCTCCGGTTCGCGGGCTGGAACCTCGCGGTCACCTGGTGGTACGAGCTCTTCCTGCCGCGCATCGGGCTGGCGCGCGTGGCCGAGCGCACGCGGTCGAGGCGGATGCAACGCTTCGCGCAGCGCTTCCACGTGCTCGCCGTCGACCTCGGCGGCCTGATGATCAAGGTCGGGCAGTTCATGTCATCGCGCCTCGACGTGCTGCCGCCCGAGATCACAGCCGAGCTGGAGGGCCTGCAGGACGAGGTGCCGCCGGTCGCATTCGGGGCGATCCGTGCGCTGGCCGAGGCCGAGCTGGGTGTGCCCCTCGACAGCGCCTTCGCGTGGGTGGACGAGAAGCCCGTGGCCGCGGCCTCCCTCGGCCAGGCGCATCGCGCGCGGCTGTCGGCCCAGGATGCCGAGGAGACCGGGCTCGAGGCCGTCGTCATCAAGGTGCAGCGGCCGGGCATCGGCGCGATCGTCGACGTCGACCTGTCGGCCCTGCGCCGCGTCGGGCGCTGGCTGAGCCACGTGCGGCTCGTCTCCGACCGCGTGGATGCGCCCGAGCTGGTCGAGGAGTTCGCCCGGACGAGCCTGGAGGAGATCGACTACCTGCACGAGGCCGCGAGTTCGGAGCGGTTCGCGGAGGACTTCGCCTCCGACGACCGCGTGGCCGTGCCGGCCGTCGTCTGGGAGCGCACCACCCGCCGCGTGCTCACGCTCGAGGACGTGACGGCGATCAAGATCACCGACGCCGCGGCGCTTCGCGCGGCGGGCATCGACCCCGCCGAGGTCGCACCGGTGTTCGCGGCCGTGATGTTCGACCAGCTGTTCTCGAACGGGTTCTTCCACGCCGACCCGCACCCCGGCAACATCTTCGTCTCGCCCCTCCCGGACGCTCTCGAGGGTGAGCGGCCGTGGCGGCTGACCTTCATCGACTTCGGGATGATGGGGGAGGTGCCGACTACGCTGCGCACGGGCCTGCGCAAGCTCCTGATCGCCGCCGCCTCCCGTGACGGAAAGGGGCTGGTCGACGCGATGCGGGATGTCGGGGTGCTGCTGCCCTCCGCCGACACCTCCCAGCTGGAGCAGGCCATGACGCAGCTCTTCGCGCGGTTCGGCGGCATGGGCTTCGCCGAGCTGCGGGAGGTCGACCCGCGCGAGTTCCGCGACTTCGCCAACCAGTTCGGTGACGTGGTGCGGTCGCTGCCGTTCCAGCTGCCGGAGAACTTCCTCCTCATCGTGCGCGCGATGTCCCTGACGTCGGGCGTGTGCAGTGCGCTCGACCCGGGGTTCAATCTCTGGGACTCGATCGAGCCGTACGCGTCGCAGCTGCTGCGCGACGAGCGCGGCAACGTCGTGCAGGACTTCGCGAAGGAGGCCCTCTCCATCGCGAGCGTCGCGTGGAGGCTGCCGAAACGCGTCGACGCCCTCCTCGACCGCGTCGAGGACGGCAGCATCGCCGTCTCCACGCCGCACCTCGAACGCCGCGTCGACCGCCTCGAACGCACCGCACGGCGGCTCGTCGCGGCCGTGGTCTTCGCCGGCGTGGTGGTCGCCGGAGCCTTGGTGCGGCCGAGCGACACCGTGCTCGGGACCGTCCTGATGGTGGCGTCCGTCGTCCCGCTGGCGGTCGCCGTGTTCGCCGGTCGCCGGAGGTAGTACTTCCACGCACCGGAATGCCGTGCGCACCCCATCCCCATCCCTCTGCCCGAGTGCTTGACTGTGGCCGCCATCAGACGGAACACACTCACTAGGGGAGGCAGACGATGGACACGACAGCGCACACAGCGATCGGGACGACCGACGGGATGCGGGCGGCGAGAGCCGAGACGCGCCGGATCATCGAGGAGAGCAAAGGCGACTTCGTCGCGGAGCAGAAGGAGGTGCTCCTGCGCCTGCACGAAGCGGGACTGATCACGGCCGAGGAGGTCGAGACCCTCGTGCAGCTCTACCGGCACGTCATCGAGGCGAGCCACGACAAAGGGGATGTCACGCGCTCCTACTTCGACGCGCGAACCGTCCACGACCGATTGGCGGCGAACGTCGCCACCTCACCGGTCGCGCTGGTCGTCGCGGGAGCGACCCTCGGCGCGTTCGAGGTCGAACCAGACCCGGATGGCGGAGCCCCGACCGTCGTCGTCTACCGGGTGAGCTACGGCGGAGCCCTGGCCGGGATCGGCGCCGGACTCGGTGCGCTCCTCGGCGGCCCCGCGGGCGGCGTGCTCGGCGGTCAGATCGGCGGCTTCATCGGCGGGATCATCGACGACAAGAAGGGCGACAAGAAGAAGTAGCTCACTCGCGCAGGATCTCGTCCGCCGTCTCCACTGGATGCGAGAGCGGAGCGAGGTGTCCGCCCGGGATCACCGCCAGCTCCACGTCGAGCCGTTCCCGGGCGACGGTCCGCTGGAACGCGACGGGGAGGAAGCGGTCGTCGCGGCCGGCCACGACCCGCACCGGCACCGGCGGCCAGGCGTCGAACGGGCACGGCTCGTCGAAGACGCGCTCGTCCTCGTCGCGCTCCGCGGCATCCAGAGCACGGCGTTGCTCCGGGGTCAGGTCGAGGAGGAAGGCCGCGACCGGGTCGAACGGGGCGTCCGGGTCGCGTCCGGCGGCGCGCTCGGCGGCGCGCACGGCCGCGGTGTGGCCGGTCGCGTCACCCCAGTCCGCCGCGCGCTCGCGCGGGAGGGGGATCATGGCGTTCACGAAGACCAGCCGGGAGACCTGAAGGTGCGTCGCCGTCGGCGCGGCGGTGAAGCCGCCCAGCGAGAGCGCGCCGAGAACTACGTCGGACGCGTCGCCCGCGGCCTCCACGACGGCATCGATGTACTCGGCGAGACCGTTGCCCGCGCCGACCGGCAGATCCGGTGCGACCGCATCGACTCCGCGTCGGCGCAACTCATCGACCGTGGCGGACCAGGCGTAGCCCGCGCCACCGCCTCCCGGGACGAGCACGACGCGCACGCCGACAGGGTCGCACGGATCCGACCGGGGGTACAGTCCCGAACCGCCCCGCCGCTATCGTGTGAGGCATGCAGCCGGACCAGACGTCATCGCCCGGAACCCCGCCTCGCGGACTGCGCATCGCCCTCGCGGTCGTGGCCTGGTTCAACCTGGTCTCCGCCCTCATCGGGATGGTCGGTCTCACCATCGGGGGCGGGATGGGTATCCCGTTGGAGTGGGTGGAGGGCACGTTCGACTCGTATGTCTGGCCCGGCGTCATCCTGGGCGTCGTGGTCGGCGGGTCCCAGGCGCTCGCTTTGATCGCCTACTACGCGCGGTTCCGGTTGGCGTGGGGGCTGCAGGCCGCAGCCGGGATCGTGATGCTGATCTGGATCTTCATCGAGATCGCGATCATGCTCGTCTGGTCCCCGCTGCACGGCGTCTTCTTCGCGACCGGGCTCGTGCAGACGGTGCTCGCCGTGCTGGCGCTGGGGGCGTGGCCGCGGCCCTTCCTGGGTAGGGTGGCCGCATGGAAGCCACGAGCGACCGCATCCGCTGGGCAGACGCGCCCGGAGAACTGACCGACGAGATCGGCCGCCTGCTGGGCGGACCGGTCGTCGACGCCGCCGACCAGACGGGCGGATACTCGGCCGGGCTGGCCGTGCGCGTCGGGACGTCCGGTGGAAGCCGCGCGTTCGTGAAGGCGGCGCCGGCGGAGCTCGGCGGGACGGTCGACCTCTACCGTCGCGAGGCCGAGGTGCTGCGCCGGCTGCCGGACAGTGTTCCCGCACCGGCCCTGCTCGCCACCATCGAGGTGGGGGACTGGTTCGGCCTGGTGACCGAGGAGGTCGACGGACGGCATCCCTCCACCCTGCCCGCTCACGATGAGCTGCGTGCGATCCTCGACACGATCGGCGAGTTCCCGGACGCCCGCGGTCTGGGCCTGCCCCGGCTTGTGGACGAGCTGCCCTTCGCGGCGTGGCCGACGCTGGTCGCCGACCACGTGGACCGTCTCACCGACCTCGAACGGCGCAATGGGGAGCGCCTGACCGCGCTCGCCGCAGCGGCCGGCGCCCAGCTCGCCGGCGACCGGCTCGTGCACCTCGACGGCCGCGCGGACAACATCCTGCTCGACGCCGGCGACCGGGTCTGGTTCGTCGACTGGGCGTGGGCGTGCGTCGGTGCGCCGTGGATCGATGGGCTGGCGGTGCTGCTGGATGCGCGCCTCAGCGGCTCGCCCGGCACGAGTGCCCTGCTCGCACATCCCCTGTTCGCAGAGGTGCCCGACGAGGCGATCGACGGTGCGCTCGCCGGACTGGCGGGGGAGTTCCGGCTGAGCTCGCTGCAGCCCGCACCGCCGCGGATGCCGGCGCTGCGCGCCTTCCAGGCGGCCGAGGCCCGCGCGGCCCGGGACTGGCTGGTCGAGCGCGGCGCGATCGGGTGAGCCCCGTGGTGGTGGCGGTGCCGGCCGCGGTCAGAGCGCCTTGCCGCGGAGGTGCGCCGAACCATGGATGCCCACCGACCCGTGCAACCCACTCGGCGTGTATCGCAGCTCGATGATCTCGTCCGCGGTGGAGCGGTAGAAGACGTTCTGCGTCCCGGCGACGGGATCGGCGAAGGCGGTCGGCGCGGACGCGGCGGGGAAGGACCCCTCGCCGCCGGTCAGCGGGTTCACGTGCCAGCCGGACGAGTCGTTCCAGAACTCGTAGATGACGCCGTCGGCCCCGACGTGGATGACGTGGCGGGTGCCGACGGGCACGGCCGGGTTCGACTCGAACGCGTAGCCGACGGGCGCGAGCCCGGGCATCGGCGACGTGCCGCCCACCTCGGTCGTCAGGTTCGTCGGCGACCAGGCGCCGTTCGTGAAGGACTGCTCGTGGATGTCGCGATCCTCGCCCAGCCACGGGACGTGGCGCGTGCCGTCGCCCGCGAATCCGTAACCGGTGGGATGCGGCAGCGCGTCGCGCGAGGCCCCGACGTTGGGACCGAGATTGCGGGGCGGACCCCACGTTCCGTTCGTCATCACGTACTCGTACAGCAGCTGATCGTCGCCCACCATCATGAGGTGTTGCGTCTGCGCGGCGTCGAAGGCGTAGCCGCCGGGCGCGACGGCCGCGTGCGGGCCGGTCGCCGTGGTGAGGGGATGCTGTGTCCAGGAGGCATCGTCGCCCGTCCCGCGGCTGAGCAGGTAGACCCTGCGATACTCGTCGCGGAACACCACGTGCTGCGTGCCGTAGTGCGCGGACGCCCAGCCGAACGGCGGATCGACCGCCCGCACCACCGACGCGGAGGAGTCCGTCAGGTCGCCGTGGTGCCAGCCGTCCGACTGGTAGAGCTCGTGGATGTGCCCGTCGTCATCGCTCAGGAAGACGACGTGCTGCGTCCCCTCGCTCTCGAACGCGTAGGCGGACGGGTCGGAGGTCGCCTGCGGCGCGCCTCCCTCGTCCGTGATGTCCTTCGCGTGCCAGACGTCGTCCGTGCCGCAGTACAGCTCGATGAGGTGCCCGGCGGATGCCGAGTCGCCGCTCTGCTGCCGGTAGATGACGTGGCGCGTCCGCTCCGCGGCGAACAGGTAGCCGACGAGCCCGGAGAGCGCCGGGGGCGCACCGAACTTGTGGGTGAGGTTCTGGGTGGTCCAGCCCATGTCCTGCTCCCTTCGGAGGATGCAGCACCGGTGGCCGCCGGCCGGCCACCCCCTGTGGCCGGCCGGCATCGACGCCGGTCCCGCCGATCGACGAGGCGGAGAAGGCCGGTGTCGGTCATACGTATCCTGACGGCTGCATGATGCACCCATCGGGGCAGGTGCGGCAACGGGCAATCTCGCTAGTTGGCGTGTATTAACTGCCACTCGACGCACACCCGTCCCAGGGCGCATGATCCTGGCATGAGCGATCTCGACATCACGGCTCCGACGACTCTCGGCCCCGGGCATGTGCCCGGCGGCATCCCGCTCAAGATCCACCTCGGCGAGGCCGAGTACGCCGCCCTGATCCGCATCGCCCAGCACCGGCGCACGAGCGCGTCGCAGCTGGTCGAGCAGCTGGTGCTGCACGCGCTGAGCCACACGCCCGTGCCGCCGCCGGCGGACTCGCAGCCCAAGCGCAAGCACACCAGCTACGAGGAGGCGACGAGCGGCTACCGCGCCGACCCCGTCCCGATCATCCGGCCGGTGCCGTAGCCACCCGCGCCACGCGGGAGGCCGCGCCCGCGAGCGCCGCGAGGCTGGCGGTCAGCACGGAGCGGTCCTGCCCGGCGGCCCAGCGGGTGGCGGCGCCGTCGCGGTACTCGATCAGCGTGAGGGCCTGGCTGTCGGCGCCCTCGCCGATGCTCGTCTGGTGCAGGCCGAGCACCTCGACCGGGAGGCCGTGGGCTGTGAGCGCCTCGGCCAGCGCCTCCACCGGGCCGACGCCGTCGTGCGTGGTCGTGCGCTCGTCGCCGTGGACGCGGACGGTGATCGTCGTGCGGGTGCGCCCGTCGGTGTCGGAGGTCGTGTAGTCCACGAGGCCGACCGCCGCGTCGGGCGCCGCGACGTACGTGTCGCGGAACAGCGCCCAGAGCTGCTCGGGAGTCGCCTCGTCGCCGGTCGCGTCGGTGTGCCGCTGGACGTGCCGGGCGAAGTCGATCTGGAGGCGCCGCGGGAGCTCGATCCCGTAGCCCGACTCCAGCAGGTAGGCGATGCCGCCCTTGCCGGACTGGGAGTTGACGCGGATGACGGCGTCGTAGCCGCGGCCGAGGTCGGCAGGATCGACGGGCAGGTACGGCACGCGCCACTCCAGCTCGGACTCGGGCCGGCCCTCCTCAGCCGCCCGCGCGCGGTGCTCGGCGAAGCCCTTGCGGATCGCATCCTGGTGGGTGCCGCTGAACGCCGTGTGCACGAGGTCGCCGACGTACGGGTGGCGCGGGTGCACCTCGATCCGGTTGGCGTGCTCCACCGTCCGGCGGATCTCGTCGATGTCGGAGAAGTCGATCATCGGGTCGACGCCCTGCGCGTGCAGGTTGAGGGCGAGCGTGGCGAGATCGACGTTGCCGGTGCGCTCGCCGTTGCCGAACAGGCAGCCCTCGACGCGCTGGGCGCCGGCGAGCACGGCCAGCTCGGCGCAGGCGACTCCGGTGCCGCGGTCGTTGTGGGGATGCACCGACAGGATGACGCCGTCGCGGCGGGCGAGGTGCTTGTGCATGTACTCGATCTGGTCGGCGTACACGTTCGGGGTGGCGATCTCCACGGTGGCGGGCAGGTTCAGGATGACCGGTCGCTCCGGGGTCGCCTCCCACAGCTCCGTCATTGCGTCGCAGACCTCCAGCGCGTAGTCGGGCTCGGTGAGGTTGAAGACCTCGGGGGAGAACTCGAAGCGCACGTCGGGCAGGTCGCCCGCGAACTCGAGCACGTCGCGCCCGCCGGCGAGGATGAGCTCGGTCAGGGCGTCGCGGCCGTGGCCGAGCACGACCTCCCGCCAGATCGGCGCCGTCGCGGTGTAGAGGTGGATGACGACGGGGTTGCGCATGCCCCGGACGGACGCGACGGTGCGCTCGATGAGGTCGCGGCGGGCGGCCGTGAACACGACGATGGTCACATCCTCCGGGGCCAGCCCGGTCTCGGCGAGCAGCCGCACGAAGTCGTAGTCGGTCTGCGACGCGGACGGGTAGCCGACCTCGATCTCCTTGTAGCCCATCGCCAGCATCAGCTCGAAGAAGCGCCGCTTGCGGTCCGGGTCCATCGGTTCGGCGAGGGCCTGGTTGCCGTCGCGCAGGTCGACCGGCACCCACAGGGGCGCCTGCGTCAGCCTCCGGGACGGCCAGTCGCGGTCGGTGAGCGGCACCTCCACGCGGGAGAAGACGTCGCGGTAGCGGTGCGAGTGCATCTGCGACCCGCGCTGCCGGTTCCAGGCGGGGGCGTCCGCCGGGACCGGGCCGGCGGGGGTGGAGAGGCGGGAGTACGGGGTGCTGGTCATGGTGCGAGTCCTTCGGGATGCGCGGGATCGGGATGACCGGCGCAGCTCAGCAGCCACGACGGGGAGCCGGTCGGCTAGACCCCGCCGTGGCGGCGAAGAACGAGGGACTCGAGGCGGAGCATGTGCCGACTGTAGCACAACTCCTCAGACAAGTAGACGAGTGTGGGGAGGGGAGGGGCGTCAGAGCCAGACGGTCGACAGCCAGACGGCGACGCCCGCCAGCACCAGCAGGCCGACGTTGAGGCCGATGACCTTGGTCTCGCCGCGGCGCAGGTGGACGATGATCCCCCCGATCTGTACGAGCACAAGGCCGACGGCGGCGACGAGCGCGAGCCAGGTCGCGATGCCGGTGAGGGGTGGGAGGATCAGGCCCAGCGCGCCCAGCACCTCCAGCACGCCGATGACGCGCACGAACGCGAACGGCATGTCGTCGACCCAGCCCATCATCGGGCGCAGGGCATCGCGCGAACGCACCACCTTCGCCCCTCCGGAGTAGAGGTAGAACACGGCGAGGATTCCGGAGACGATCCAATAGGCGACGATCATCCCCTCATTCTGGCGTGCGCTGACGCGCGAGGTTCACGTCGTTGCGGTCGCGGACCCCCGGATGACCGCAACGACGCGAACCTCGGGGACTCAGAAGCCGCGTACCGCGGCCTCGTCCACGAATGACCAGGCGCTGCTGGCCGGCGTGACGGTGAACCGCACGTACCGGCCCGAGCCGGAGAGACCGTATGCGGCGTAGGTGTACCGCTGGTCGGCGTCGCTGACGTTCGGGGCGGGCATCGTCACGAGCGGTGTGAAACTCGACCCCGTGGCCGACACGGACACCTGGATGCTCGACGGCAGGAAGATGTACAGCGACTTCGTCTGCAGCCACGACGTCCCCACCTGGGTGATGGTCTTCGTCGCGCCGAGGTCGATCGTGAACGAGTACGGGCTGCCCGTGTTGCGGCCCTGCCAGGCGGCGTCGGCGTAGCTGGTCGACGCGACCGCGCCGTTGGTCAGCTCGGCGCCTCCGGTGTCGGGGTAGCCCGCGTCCGCCGCGAGGGAGGCCGTGTACGCCTTGCCCGAGGAGACGAGCGGGTTGGCAGCGGGCGCGGCGGACGTGGTCGCGCTCGCCGCGGTGCTCTGCGCCGACGCGTTGCCGGCCGCGTCGAAGGCGGCGAGCTTATAGGTGTAGGCCGTCGACGGGCTGAGCCCGGCATCGGTGAACGTCGTCCCCGCTCCCTGGATCACCCTGACGAGCGCGCCGTCGCGGTAGAGCCGGTAGCCGGCGATCCCGATGTTGTCGGTGGCGGCCGTCCAGCTCAGGGTGACTTTCGTCACGCCGCCCGAGGTGGCGGCGAGGCCGGCGGGAACGCTCGGAGCGGACGTCTCGACCGCGCCCGACGACAGGTAGTTGCGGTACGTCGTGTCGTACACCGCGGGCACGACGAGCGGGCTCTGGTAGTGGTCGTACGAGAACGACAGGGTCTTGCTCACGTACGGCGCGACCGCGTTCAGGTCGGCGACCAGCTGGCTGATCGACATCGGCGTGAAGTCCGAATTGAAGGTCTCGCTGTCGGCCCAGAGCTTCGTGGCGGGACGTGCGCTGGTGATGGCGCTCTTCGTGGCCGCGAACCAGGTCGCCAGCTGCGCCGTCGTCGCGTGACCGGCGCCGACGCCGTCCTGCAACGCGATCACATCGATCGGCGCCGAGCCCAGGATGCTGGACCACATGGTTGTCCACTGGCTGCTGGTCTGGCCGCCGGCGGTGTTGAAGAACGGGCTGATGATGACGGGTTTGCCCGGCGTGAGCGCGTGGAGGTGGTTGGCGATCGTCGTATAGAAGCTCGCCATGGCGGACCATGACGCGGTCGTCGTGAAGTTCCAGTTGTCCACCTCGAACGGCAGGTACCAGCCCGCGAACGAGGTGTGGGTGCCGTACTTCGCGTAGAGGTCGTCGGCGAGCGCGTTCGCCTTCGTCGCCTGCCCGTTCAGCCAGGTGGCGTCGTTGGCGTAGGTGCTCCACCAGTCGTCGTTCGTCTGGAGGCCGAGGTACTCCGAGACCCCGGCGGTATCGGCCGCGGTGAGCACGCGGGAGACGACGTCGGTCGACGTGTTCTGCGTGTACCCGGTCAGTCCGCTCGGATAGATGGTCGTGGACGCCTTGGTGTCGGCGGTCCACTGGATGACCTGGCTGGTGAT
Organism: Leifsonia naganoensis; assembly: GCF_013410615.1. NCBI lineage: Bacteria > Bacillati > Actinomycetota > Actinomycetes > Micrococcales > Microbacteriaceae > Leifsonia > Leifsonia naganoensis. Next base: position 408,632 of record NZ_JACCHJ010000001.1, on the reverse strand, counting down.
GCAGGCGTTGGTCAGGGTGGCGAACTCCGAGGCGAGCTGGCTGGAGGTCCAGCCGTCGACGAGCGCCGGCTGGATGAAGCTGCCGTCGATGCGCGGGGTGGTGGTGCAGGTCGGTGCGGCGACCGCGGCGGTCGCGGGGACGGCCAGTGCGGCCGCGAGGGCCGCTCCGGCGATCAGGGCCGCGATGCGGCGCCCGGTGCGATGACTCATGCCTACTCCTTCGATGGTGTGCGAGACCGGCGACAGTGCCGATTTCGTTAATGGTGTACACCACTTGTGAAGTCTTAAGCAACGAATTCCCTTAAAAGATAGGGATCATTCGCGAATGGATCAGACCATTACTGCTCACTGAGCTCCAGGCCGATCTCGAAGCTGCGCCGCCACGGCAGCGTCACCCGGTCGATCCGCCAGGTCTCGCCGTCCGGGAGGATGCGGTCGAGGTAGGCGCCCAGCTCGAGGGTGATGCGGGCGACCGCGGCCTCCTCAGCCGCCTCGTCGACCGGCCCGATGCTGTCGCCGAACTCGGCCGCGTGCATCGCCAGGCGCGTGCCGCTCTGGTATGCCCGGTCGTCGAGGACGCGCGTGAGCAGCGCTTCGCGCAATGCGGCCTCGTCCGCGGTGCCGAGCGTGCGGCCGACCCACAGAGCCGTCGCCTGTGCGACGGCGCCGCCGATCGAGTTGCCCGCGGTGTTCCAGCCTCCGTACGAGGCCAGTCGGAGCAGGAGGTCCTCCTCGGCCAGACGGTCCACCAGCTCCGGGTCGCCCCCGTTGCTGAACCGGACGTCGGCCAGCGCGACGATCGCTCCGCTCTCGAGGGCGGCGCGCACCGCGGCGACTGCACCCTCCGTGGCGGCGGGGTCCGAGTCGGGGCGGCCGCCGAAGAAATCGCCGCGGGCCGGGTCGGGCGCGTGGGCGACGACGACGAGGTCGGCGCGTTCGCCGGGCTCGGCGAGACGACCACCGGAGGCGACGATCTGCCGGGTGAGGCTGTCGCTCAGCGGCGCGTTCTCGAAGTTGGGCACGCGGTCGAGGCCGCCGGGCTCGCCGCACTCGATACGCCACACCGGCACGCCGATGGTGGAGGCGAGGGCGCGCGCGACGAGCACCGCCCCCACCTCGTCGGCGCCCGGATACATCAGCACCTCACGGCCGCGGGGGAGCGCGCGCGCCCAGTGCCGCAGCCAGACCTGCTCCGCCGAACCAGCGGAGTAGGGCGCTGTGTCGTCCGCCGTCAGGGTCAGCGTCTCGACGGTCCCCTCCTCGTGCAGGGCCAGCGCCGCCAGATTGATGGTGTGGTTGCGCAGCCGGCGCCGCTCGAAGTCACTGCGGACGGCGTCGGGGATCGGCGCCGCCGGTGTCTGCGCCGCCGCCTCTCCTCCGGAGACGTCCGCCGCCAGCGCGTGATGGAGGGCGCCGCCGAGCGCGTGCAGCTCGCGACCGTAGTCGCTCCAGTAGCCCGGCTCCTCGACGGCCGAATACGAGTTGCTCGCCCGCATGATGAGGGAGGCCGCCGTGATCCGCAGGGCGGGGGAGGCCGCCTTCAGCCGGCGCAGGAGATCGAGCCGCTGCAGCGCCGTCGTGGTCGTGTCCGCGGTGATCCGGGCCGGGATGATCCCGCCGTGCACAAGGGTGTCGATGCAGACGACGAGCCGGTCGGCGCGTTCATCGCCCTCTCTGCCCACGAGTTCGAGGAGCCAGTCGTGCAGGGCGGCGACATCGGCCGGGGTGCGGAAGTCGGGCATCGCCTCCGCGGGCGGGAGCAGGAGTTCCGCCCCCGCGATCGCCGCCACCTGGCGGGGGAGGTCGACGTTGACCGGTCGTTCGTCGAGGGGGACGAGGGCGATGCGCATGGGGCTCCTCTGCTCAGCGCGTGCGATGGATCTGGAGTTCGTAGTGGTACCGGTCGCCGCGATACGTCGACTCGGCGTACTCGACCGCGCGGTCCTGCGCGTCGAAGCTGGTGCGCGTCACGTAGAAGGCGGGGGAGAACGGCGGAGCGCCGAGCAGGCCGGCCTCGTCGGGCTCGAGCACGCTGGCATGGATGCTCTGCTCCGCCCACTCGATGCGCATCCCGTACTCGGTCTCCAGGATGCGGTAGAGCGACTCGCTCCCGACGTTGTCGATCAGGCCGGGGAACAGCTTGGGGTTCAGGTAGGAGTCCTCGAGGGCCATCGGCTCGCCGTCGGCGGTGCGTGCACGGCGGATGTGGAACACGTCGTCGGACGGGCTGACCCGGAGCTTCGCGCCCAGCCGCGCACCGGCCGGGATGGTCTCGGTGACGAGGACGGAGGACCCGGGTTCGAGGCCGCGGGCGCGCATGTCCTCGCTGAACGACGTGAGTTCGACGGACTTGGTGATGCGCGGGGCGGCCACGAAGGTCCCGGCCCCCTGCACCCGGTAGACCAGCCCCTCGTGCTCCAGGCGGTCGAGCGCCCGCCGCACGGTCAGGCGACTGACGTCGAACTCCGTGGCGAGGTCGCGCTCGGTCGGCAGCTTCGAGTGCGGCTCGAGGCCCTGGTCGATGACCTCGACGAGATGCTGCCGCAGACGCTCGGACTTGGTGTGCTGCTCCGCCATGGTTCTCCTCTGCGGATCGGTCGGACACGTTGACACTGATTGGTGACAACCATTTTAGGGAGTTGTGCACCACTCAGTGCAAGTATCCGCCTATTCCAATGATTTTGTTGACATGCTTCGAATAAATGGAGTACACCAATTGATAAGCAATCCCATTCCGCACACCTCACACCCGTAAGGAACCCCATGGAATCCAGGATCATCAGACGACGAGGCGCGCTGCGCGCCATCGCGCTGACCAGCGTCGCCGCCGCCGCTGTCGCGCTCACCGGATGCTCCGGAGCAGCCCCCTCCGGCCCCACCACGATCACCTTCTCGTACCTCTGGGGAGGGGAAGAGGCGAAAGCGCTCGAGAAGGTCATCGCCGACTTCAACAAGAGCCAGTCCGACATCAAGGTCGTCGGCGTCTCCAGTCCGGACGCGCAGAAGCAGCTCACCTCGATGTCGTCGAGCAACGGCAGCTTCGACATCTCCGACAACTTCGGCAACACGGTCGGCTCGTGGGCGTCGAAGGGCATCCTCGCCCCGCTCGACGACTACCTGAAGACCGAGAAGGTCGACCTCGGCGAGTTCGCCCCGGCCTCCCTCGACCAGATGAAGTACGACGGCAAGACGTACGCGCTGCCGATCGCCGTGCACACCCAGCAGCTGATGTACAACAAGGATCTCCTCGACGCGGCCGGCGTCCAGCCTCCGACGACGATGGACGAGCTGGCCGCGGCCGTCAAGAAGCTCACCGTCACCGATGCGAGCGGCGCGATCACCCAGATCGGCCTCGGGAACCCCTCGGCGTCGACGCTGTTCACCACCCTCGGCTACGCGTTCGGCGGCACCTGGGACGGCAAGGACGACAAGACGCCGTCGCCCACCGACCCGAAGAACGTCGAGGCGCTCGACTGGTACACGAAGACGCTGACCGACACCTACGGTGCCGACAAGATCGCGTCGTTCACCTCGGGCCTCGGCCAGTACATGTCGGCGCAGGACCCGTTCTACACGGGCAAGGAGGCGATGGTCGTCGACGGCGAATGGCAGGCCGTCAACATCCCCAAGGTCGCACCGAACCTCAACTGGGGCGTCGTCGACATCCCCGCCGCGAGCGATGACCTCACCGGCACCACCCAGGTGACGACGAGCACGCTCTTCATCCCCAGCAACTCGAAGCACAAGGCGGAGGCGGCGAAGTTCCTCGCCTACATGGTGAGCGACAAACCGATGACCGACTTCACGCTCGCCCTCGGCAACCTCCCGTCGAAGACAGCCCTGCTGACCGACGCCGCGTACAGCGACATCCCGCACTTCGACTCCTGGCTCAACGCCCTCACCAGCCCGAACGCGAAGTCGCTGGCCAGCCAGCCGTACAGCGCGCAGTACTCGACCGACCTGGCGACCGCCTTCGACGACGTGGTGCGCGGAGTCGCGACACCCGAGAAGGCGCTGCAGTCGGTGGCGGACAAGGCGAAGTCCTACTGATGACGGCCACGACCGCCAAGCGCGGTGCGCGACGCCAGACCCTGCTGGGTCTGGCGTTCGCGTCGCCGTTCATCGTGGGCGCGGCGGTGTTCATCGTGTGGCCGGTGCTCGCTTCCGCGGGCTACAGCTTCACGGACTTCAACCTGTTCCAGGCGCCCTCCTGGGTCGGGCTGGACAACTACGCGCACATGCTCCAGGACTCCACGTTCTGGAAGGCGCTCTGGAACACGCTCTTCCTCACCGTGACCGGGGTGCCGCTGACGATCATCATCTCGATCGTCGGTGCGCACTTCCTCAACCTGCCCGTGCGCGGCCAGCCGCTGTATCGGGCGCTGGTCTACCTGCCGACCATCGTGCCGGTCGTCGTCGGCGGCTACCTCTGGCGGTGGCTGCTCAACACCCAGTACGGCTTCGTGAACTACTTCCTCGGGGTGCTGCACCTTCCGCAGCCCGAGTGGCTGGAGCAGCCCGATTGGGGCAAGCCGGCCATCCTGCTCATGTGCCTCTGGACCATCGGCGGCACGATGATCATCTACCTCGCGGCGATCAAGGACGTGCCGGGCGAGCTGTACGAGGCCGCCGAGCTCGACGGCGCCGGGTGGTGGGGGCGGTTCCGCTTCATCACCTGGCCGACGATCTCGCCGGTGACGCTGTTCCAGGTGATCGTCACGGTGATCGCCTATCTGCAGATCTTCACTCAGCCGTACCTCCTCACGCAGACGCGCCTCAACGAAGCGAGCGGAGGACCGGGGCAGTCGATGATCAGCTACGCGATGTACCTGTACCAGAACGCGTTCGTCTTCCTGAAGATGGGCTACGCCTCGGCGATGGCGTGGGTGCTGTTCCTGATCACCCTCGTCATCACCCTGCTGCTGCTCTGGTCGTCGAAGAAATGGGTTCACTATGGTTCTGAACGCGACTGAGATCCGGCCGGCGCCCGCGGAGTCGCCGCGGCCGAGCGGACCGCGGGCCGGCCGCCTGCGCCGCCGGCGCCCGGGTCGTACGACCGGACGCTACATCCTCGTCTGGGGGATGACGCTGCTGTTCGTCTTCCCGTTCCTCGCGATGCTCAGCACGGCGTTCAAGCTGCCGACGGACATCTTCAGCGCGCCGCCGACGCTGTGGCCGAAGGAGTGGACGCTCGACAACTTCGCCGCGGTATTCGAGGAGATCCCGTTCTGGCAGTATCTGTGGAACACGATCGTCATCGCGGCCCTGTCTGTGCTCGGGATGCTGATCGCGTCGCCGCTCGTGGCGTACTCGCTCTCGAAGATCGGCTGGCGCGGTCAGCGTCCGCTGCTGATCATCGTGATGGCGACGATGATGCTCCCGCCGCAGGTGACGATGATCCCCCTGTTCCTGATGTGGAACGGCCTGCAGGCGACGAATTCGATCATCCCGCTCGTCGCGCCGGCGTTCTTCGGGACGCCGTTCCTGATCTTCATGCTGCGGCAGTTCCTGATGTCGGTGCCCAATGAGCTGATCCAGGCGGCGCGGATCGACGGCGCCTCCGAGTTCCGCATCTATTGGTCGATCGTGCTCCCGCAAGCGCGGCCGGCGCTCATCACGGCGGTGATCTTCCAGTTCGTGTGGGCGTGGACCGACTTCCTCAACCCGCTCATCTACCTCAACGACTCGTCGAAGTACACGCTCTCGATCGGGCTGTACTCGTTCTTCGGCGAGCACAACGTCGAGTGGGGGCCGCTGATGGCCGCATCCGTCCTGTTCACCGTTCCCGCGCTCGCACTCTTCGTCGTGTTCCAGCGCTATTTCATCGGAGGTATCAGTGCTGGCGCACTCAAGTAGCGACGAGGGCGCCCTCGAGCGCACCGACAGCAGGGTGGAGGCCATCCTCGCGACGATCGCCGGCGGCCTCGTCGTTTCGTGCCAGGCCTCGTCGGGCTCGCCCATGCGGGACACCCCGACCATCGCTCGCCTCGCCGTGAGCGCGCTGCAGGGCGGCGCCGTCGCGCTCCGCATCAACGGCGCGGACGACGTCGCCGCCGTGCGCGGTCTCACCGAGGTCCCGATCATCGGCCTCGATAAGCGAATGGGTCCCCGGCGGAACATCATCACCCCCGCCGACGAGCAGGTCGTGGGCCTGATCGGCGCCGGTGCCGACATCGTGGCCGTCGATGCGACGGAGGAGGTCGCCGGGGATGTCGCCGCGCGGGTGCGCTCGGCCGTGGCGACGGCCGGTCTCCGGCCGATCATGGCGGATATCTCCACGTTCGACGAGGGAGTGCGGTCGTGGGAGGCGGGAGCCGCGTTCGTCGGCACCACCCTCTCCGGGTACACGCCCTACTCGCGCGCCGACCCGTCGCCCGACATCGAGCTCGTCGAGCGGCTGGCCTCCCGCGGTGTCCGGGTGCTCGCGGAGGGACGCTTCCAGACGCCTGCCGACGTGGCGCGAGCCTTCGACGCAGGCGCGTTCGCCGTCGTGGTGGGCGGGGCGATCACCGACCCGGTCGCGATCACCCGCCGGTTCGCGGCGGCGACGCCGCGCACGCGATGAACGCCGTCGTCGGCATCGACATCGGCGGTACGAAGATCGCGGCGGCCGTCGTGCTCGCGGACGGTGCGGTGCGCCATCGCGTCGAGCAGCCGACACCGGCGCGGGAGGGTGCGGAGGCGATCCTCGATGCCGCCGCAGCCACCGGAGCGGCGTCCGCGGCCCAGGCGGGCGTCGTTCCCGTCGCGTACGGAGTGGGTAGCGCGGGCGCCTTCGACGAGCAGGGCGTCGTGGTCAGTTCCACCGATCACCTGGCCGGCTGGTGCGGCACCGACGTGGCAGCGGGCCTCACCCGCCGCCTCGGCGCGCCCGCTATCGTCGTCAACGACGTGCACGCGGCGGCGCTCGGCGAGCGCGTCGCGGGCGCGGTTCCCGACCGGTTCCTGTTCGTCGCGGTCGGCACGGGGATCGGGGGTGCCGTGGTCTCGGACGGGCGCGTGCTGCGCGGCGCCTCCGGGATGGCCGGCTCGGTCGGGCACGTGCGCATCCCGTCGTCTCGCCGGCGGATCTGCTCCTGCGGCGGCGTCGACCACGTCGAGGCCTTCGCCAGCGGGCCCGGCATCGAGCTCACCTACGCCGAGTTCACCGGCCGCGCGTCCGGGCTGCGAGAGATCGGGCGGCTGGCCGCCGGCGGGGACGTGGTCGCCGCACAGGTCATCCGGGTCGCCGCAGAGGATCTCGGGGAGTCGCTCGCGTCGTCGGTGGTCGCTGTGGACCCCGGGGTCGTCGTGATCGGCGGAGGCGTGTCCGGGCTGGGCGAGCTGTTCACCGCGCCCCTGGCCGAGCGGCTCCGCGGCGCACTGCAGCGACCGTTCAGCGACGTGGAGGTCGTGCTCGCACGAGCGGGCACCGACGCCGCCCTCCTCGGCGCGGGTTCACTGGCGGCGGGGCGCGCGGAGGCCAGGGACGGGAACCCCGCGCAACGCTAGGAGAATCACCCGCCTGGGCGTATCGTGGGCGCAGTCGGGCCCGGCCCCCGCTCGGCGGCTCAGCCGTCGTGACCCGACACTCGGCGCGGGGCCGCCGAGCGGTACGTGACCGACCTCTCGGCCTGATCACGGCTCGCCTCGACGGCGCGGCGGGCTCGGCCTCAGAGCTCCACGGTCCGATCGACAACGGCCTGGGCGACCGTGGAGATCCCCTGCTGGTGCGAGCGCGCGTAGGAGCGCAGCACGGTGAACGCGTCGTCGATCGGGATGCCGTGGGTGTGCGCGATGACGCCTTTCGCCTGCTCGATCACGATCCGGCTGTTCAGTGCGTTCTGCAGCTGCTGCCGGATCTGCTCGCTCTCGGCGAGGCTGCGCTCGTGCAGGATCCCGATCGTCGCCACGTCGGCGAAGGCCTGGGCGGCGACCCGATCGTTCTCACTGAGCGGGCCGGGCTCGGCGCGCAGCAGGTTGAGGGTTCCGATCGTGGTCTCGCGCAGGCGCATCGGGATGGCGTCGACCGCGGCGAAGCCCTGCTCGATGGCCTTCTCTCGGAACAGCCTCCACGCGTCGGGGGTGTGCGAGATGTCGGGGACCGAGACGACGGTGCCCGTGGAGAAGCTCTCGATGCACGGTCCGGCGTCGGCGGAGAGCTGCATGACCTCGACCAGCCGGCTCGCCTCGCTCGTGGAGGCGATCAGGTCGAGCTCGCCCGAGGCGTCGGCGAGGAGGACGCCGGCGGCCGTCGCGTCGAGCAGGTCCCGGCAGGAGTCCACCAGGTTCTGCAGCATGTCGACCACGTCGTAGTCGGCCACCAGCGTGTCCGCCAGATGGGCGAACGCCTGCAGCAGGTCCTGCTCGCGGCCGGGTGCGGTCATCGGGAGTCCTCGATCCGTCCGTCTCGTCGCGAGAAGTCCAGCCGTCCGTCGAGGAGATCCTGCGAGACCGCCATCATGGTGCGCCCGGTGGCGAAGGCGTGCGACTGGATCACGAGGCGCGCGTCCTCGGCGGTGAGGCCGAGCTGGGCCAGCACCATCCCCGTCGCCTGGTGGATGATGCGGCGGGAGAACGGGTTGATCTCCGCCTCCTCGGTCTCGTTCGCCACGGAGGACATCGCCTGATGGAGCAGGATGCGGGCGACCTGGTCGGCGAGGGCGGTCGCCTGGCGCACGTGCACGCGGGTGAGGATGCCTGGTTCCGTCGTATACATGTCGACGGCCCCGATCTTCAGCGGGCCGATCAGCATCGGGAATGCGAACAGGGCGCCGACGTCGTCCTTGATCGCCTCGGAGAACGACGGCCATTCGTTGCGCGGGCGGCGTGCGTCGGGCTCCAGCACCGGCCGCTCCAGCCGGAACGCATCCCAGCAGGGGCCCTCGCCGAGGTCGAACTGCAGCTCGTCGAGCCGTGCGGCCTGCGCGTCGCTGGCGGCGACGGTCTCGGTGCCGAGGAGGTCGCCCAGCGTCGAGACGGAGGTCCCGGTGACGGGGAGCACGTCCACGAACGGCCGCGCCAGCTCCAGCCGGGGCAGCTCGTCGTCGCGCAGCTGCGCCAGCACCACACCGAACCGGTCCTCCGATTCGTGCGCACCCGTCACAGCCGTACCGCCTTGCCCATGCCTCCACGGTACTCTGCTCCGGCGTGCGTGCGCGGAGCTCTGCGAGGATGGCGGGATGACGAAGTCGTTCGAGGAGCTGATCGCCGAGGGCGAGGAGGCCGACGTCACCGGGTGGGACTTCGGGTGGCTGGAGGGTCGCGCCACGGAGGAGCGCCCGCCGTGGGGGTACGCGGGGCTGCTCGGCGAGCGGCTGGGACGGGCATCGGCCTCCCTCGACATCCAGACCGGCGGTGGCGAGGTGCTGGCCGAGTCGCCCGGGTTCCCGTCCGTCGCCGTAGCGACCGAGTCGTGGCCGCCGAACGTCGCCCGGGCGACGGCCCTCCTGCATCCTCGCGGGGTGGCGGTCGTCGCCGACCCCGATGAGCCGCCGCTGCCGTTCGGGGACGGCGCGTTCGACCTAGTGACGAGCCGTCATCCCGCCACCATCTGGTGGGAGGAGATCGCGCGCGTGCTCCGGCCGGGCGGCACGTATTTCGCGCAGCACGTGGGCCCGGCGAGCGCCTTCGAGCTGATCGAGTTCTTCCTCGGGCCGCAGCCGGCGGCGCGGCGCGGACGCCACCCCGACGACGAGACCGCCGCAGCGCGGGCCGCGGGACTGGAGATCGTGGACCTGCGCACGGCGCGGCTCCGGATCGAGATCTTCGATGTCTCGGCGGTGGTCTATCTGCTGCGCAAGGTGATCTGGTGGGTGCCAGGCTTCGAGGTGGAGGCGTATCGGGACGCGCTGCGGGAGCTGCACGAGCGCATCGCGGTCGAGGGCCCGTTCATCGCGCACTCCACCCGGCACCTCATCGAGGCCCGGCGTCGGTGACCGCCCTTACGATGGCTGCCATGGCACAGACCGCACCCGAACCGTTCGTCGTCGCCGATGCCGCCGCCTGGCGCGCGTGGCTCGACCGCCACGAAGACGACGCCGACGGGGTCTGGCTCGTGCTGGCGAAGAAGGGCACGACCGAGCCGACCACGCTGACGTACGCCGAGGCGCTGGACGAGGCCCTGTGCAGCGGGTGGATCGACGGGCAGAAGCGCAGCTTCGACGCCGCCACGTTCCTGCAGCGGTTCACTCCGCGGCGCAAGGCCTCCCTCTGGTCGGAGCGCAACATCGGACTCGTCGCAGCGCTGACCGCCGACGGCCGGATGCGCCCGCGCGGGCAGGCCGAGATCGACCGCGCGAAGGCGGACGGCCGGTGGGAGCGCGCGTACGCGGGCGCCTCCACCGCGCAGGTGCCGGACGACCTCGCCGCCGCGCTGTCCGTCTCGCCGGCAGCGGCGGCGCTGTTCGCGACCCTGAACGGCACCAACCGCTACGCCGTGCTGCACCGCCTCATGACGGCCTCCAACGCCACCACCCGCGCCAACCGGCTCGAGAAGCTGGTCACGATGCTGGAGCGCGGCGAGACCCCGTACCCGCAGTAGGCCACGAGCGGAACCCGAGCTCGAATCGGATCGTCCACGCGTGTAGGAACGGTGCTAGCATCCCGTATCACGGATCGTATACAGCGCTGTCCCGAATCCGAGTGAGGTGCTCCTCGTGCTCAGTCCCGTACCCGCAACGCCCGCCACGCCCGGCCCCGCCCGTGAGCCCAACCGCGTGACGACCTCCATCGCGCGCACGTTCAGCGACTTCCGGCAGGCGGTCTCCGACTCGTTCGTGCCGCTGGAGGTGACCAGCTCGCGGCCCGATCCGTTCTGGGGGAGGATCCGGCGGGCCGGCGCCGACGAGGTGCACGTCTACGAGGTCAGCGCGGGCGAGCACGTCGTCGAGCGCACGCCCGAGCTGATCGCCGGCTCCGACCGTCACTACTACAAGCTGAGCCTGATGCTCTCGGGCACGGGACTGCTGATCCAGGACGACCGGGAGGCCACCCTCCAGCCGGGCGACCTCGCCGTCTACGACACGAACCGGCCGTACTCCCTCGTGTTCGACGACGACTTCCGCACGATGGTGGTGATGTTCCCGAAGCATCTCATCGCCCTGCCGCCGGACGTCGTCGCCCAGCTGACGGCCGTGCAGATGAGCGGGCGGAGCGGGGTCGGCGGGATCATCGCTCCTCTCCTCGCGCAGCTGGCCGGGAACCTGGAGCAGCTCTCCGGGCCGACGGGCGCGCGGCTCGCGCACACCGCCCTCGACCTCGTCACCACGATGTTCGCCAACGAGCTGGACATGACCGGCGCGCTCGATCCGCACCAGGCGCTGATGCAGCGCATCCGCACCTACATCGACGCCAACCTCGCCTCCACCGACCTCGGGCCCGCGCAGATCGCGGCCGTGCACTTCATCTCGACCCGGCACCTGCACGGCCTGTTCCGGGAGCAGGGCACGACGGTGTCGTCCTGGATCCGCTCCCGGCGGCTCGACCGCTGCCGGCGCGACCTCGTGAACCCGATCTACGGGGACCGGCCGGTCGCGGCGATCGCGGCGCGCTGGGGCTTCGTCGACGCAGCGCACTTCAGCCGCGTGTTCAAGGCGGCGTACGCGGAGTCGCCGAGCGACCTCCGCGCCGCCGCCGCGGCCGCAGCGAACCTGGGCTGAACCCGGGGAGCGGCCTCTTTGCGTCGTCGCGGCGGCCGCTCGCGTTGTCGCGGAGGGAAGGGCGCTTGACGCGCAGAGCATGATCCCGCCCGCGGCATTGAGGCGGCGGTCCGGGCGCACGCACCATGGGGTCGACCCGCGCGGTGCGGCGCGGGCGGAGACGGAGACCTGATGCCCGGCAGTGCCCTTCCCCCGACGGATCACCCGACGGACCTCCCTGCGGTCAGCAGACAGGTCATCTTCTCGGCCCGCGGTGTGATCGAGACGGCAGAGCAGGCCGTACCGGTGCTCAGCCCAGGCGATCTACTCCTGCGCGTCGCCCTCGTCGGGGTCTGCGCGACCGACCTGCACCTCCTCGCCGGGCACATCGGCGACCCGTTCCCCCTCGTGCCCGGGCACGAGTTCGTGGGCGAGGTCGCGGCGATCGGCGCGAGCGCGGCGGCGGAACGCGGCCTCGCCGTCGGCGACCACGTCGCGGTCGAGATGCTGCTGCCGTGCCGCTCCTGCGCGCGCTGCCGGGAGGGCCGCTACAACCTCTGCGAGGCCGACGATCCCGCGAACGGGTTTCCGCACGGTCGCCAGTTGGGCGTCAACATCCCGCGCACCGTCGCCCCGGGGATGTGGGGCGGGTACGCCGAGCACCTGTTCGTCCCGGCCGAGGCCGTCGTGCACCGCCTGCCCGAGACGATGCCGTGGCAGCGCGCCGTGCTGGTCGAGCCCCTCGCGGTCGCCTGCCGCGCCATCGCCCGCGGCCGGGTCGCGCCGGGGGAGAGCGTCGTGGTGATCGGCCCGGGACCCGTCGGCATCCTCGCCGCCGCGGCTGCGCGCTCCGCGGGGGCCGGGCGGGTGGTGGTGGTCGGGACGCGCGCGAACCGCCTCGAGCTCGCCCGCGCGTTCGGAGCCGACGCCGTCGTGAACTCACGCGAGACCGACGCGGTCGCGGCGGTCCGGGAAGCGCTCGGGGGCACCCTGGCCGACGTCGTGATCGAGATCGCCGGGGCGACGGCGGCGCAGGAGCAGGCCGTGCGGCTCGTGCGCCGCGGCGGCCGGGTGGTGCTCGCCGGCGCCTGCGGAGCGGACGCGCCCGTGACGTTCCGCGCCGACGAGGACCTGCTGACCCGGGAGATCGACGTGCTGCCCTCGTTCCTCTCGGCGGGCGGCTTCGAGCCCGCCATCCGCCTCCTCGAGCGCGGCGACTACGACTACGCGTCCCTGGTGACGCACCGGTTCGGGCTGGACGAGGTGCGCACGGCCTACGACGTGATCGAGAGCAGGGACGGCGGCGTGCTGAAGGCCGTCATCGACCCCGCCGTCGGGTTGGCGGCGCGATGACCGGCGCGACGAACGCTCGGGCGCGCTTCGCCGGGCGGGTGGCCGCCGTCACCGGCACGACCAGCGGGATCGGCCGGGGGATCGCGTCCGCGCTCGCCGCGGAGGGAGCCCTCGTGTTCGGGCTCGACGTGGAGCCGGGCGGGATCGGCGAGCACATCCCGTGCGACGTCTCCGACGCGGGCAGCATCGCCCAGGCCGCCGCCGACCTCCTGGCGCTCAGCGGCGGACGGATCGACCACGTCGTCGCCAACGCGGGCATCCGCGGCTCGGACACGGCCGCCGAGGACCTCCCGATCGGCGAGTTCGACGCCGTGCTCGCCGTGAACCTGCGGGGTGTCTTTCTCACCCTGCACGCCTTCGCGCCGACGATGCTCGCGGCGGGGAGCGGCAGCATGGTGGCCGTCGCGTCGATGTCGGGCAACCGCGTCGTCAACGTGCCGCAGCGCACGGTCGCCTACAACACAGCGAAGGCCGGGGTGACGGCGATGGCGCGGACGCTCGCCGTCGAGTGGGGGCCGCGCGGGGTGCGGGTCAACACCGTGTCGCCCGGCTATGTCGCCACGCCGCTGCTCGCCGCCGACTCCGCTCTGCACGACCAGTGGCTCCCGAACACCGTCCCCGGCCGCTTCGCGACGGTGGACGAGATCGCCGCGGGCACCCTCTATCTGCTCTCCGACGACGCCGGCTACTGCCACGGCACCGATCTCCTGATCGACGGCGGCTACTCGCTGCGCTGATTCGCCCACGCCCCCTCCACGAAAGGAACACCATGACCGACACCACGACGAACGACCTCCACGACCCCGCCACCGACGAGTGGCGCACCTACGACGAGTTCGCCGCCGGCATCGACACCTACCGGCTGCCGAACACCGACCTGACCGGGACCTCCCTCGCCCTCACCCTCGACGGCGGCTCGACGCTGGCGCTGACGTTCGAGGACGACGCGGTCGTCTGGTCGGCGAGCGCCGGGATCGGCGTGGGCGCGGCCGAGGGGCGCGACCCCTACGACGCGGTGGCTGCCCGCGACGACGTCGTCTTCGTGAACCTCCCGCTGACCAGCGTCGAGCGCGAGGCGATCACGGTCGTGTACTCGACGTCCACGCACCGCGCGCTCGTCGCACACTCGGTGATCGGCGAGGAGGAGGTGGAGGGCACCCCGCGCGTGCGCCAGACCTTCCACGCCGCGGTCACCGACGGCGGCGAGCCGACCGGGGAGGCGCCCGCGCCCTCCCGGGACCTGATCGGCAAGCGCAACGTCTACCGCTACAGCCCGCACCACCTCTATGAGCACGTCTACGTCTCGTCGCAGAGGTACGCCTGGCAGTGCTTGGAGGGCGTGCAGCGCGGCCACGGCGACATGGACCTCTCGACGGTGTGGAAGTTCGCCGACGGCCTCTATCTGTTCTGCTTCCGCGAGTTCCGCATCGCGGTCGCCAGCGTCTGGCTGCACGACCTCGGCTACGACCTGCGCACGACCGGGATCTTCCTCGGCCTGAACGGGGCGGGGGAGTCGGAGCACTCCCGCGCCGGCGGCCACATCTACCCGCTCGGCTCGGTGTCGTACCCCGACGCCCAGCCGGTCTGACCTCCACCGCCCGCCCCGAACCGGAAGACGACCATGACCTCCAACCGCGACATCATCGCCGCCCACTACGCCGCCAGCGACCGCGGGGACATCGAGGGGATGCTGGCGCCCCTCGCGCCCGACGCCCGCTGGACCGAGATGGCCGGGTTCCCCTACGCGGGCACCTACATCGGCCCCGAGGAGGTCGCCGCCGGCGTCTTCGCGCGCATCGCGGCCGAGTGGGAGGGCTACACGGCCGCGATCACCGAGCTCGTCGACGGCGGCGACACCGTCGTCGGCCTCGGCACGTACAGCGGCACCCACCGGCAGAGCGGGCGGTACTTCGAGGCGCGGGTGGCGCACGTCTGGCGTCTCGCCGACGGCCGCGTCGTCGCGTTCGAGCAGTTCACCGACACCGCGAAGGTGCGCGACGCCCTCTCCTGAGCGCCGGTTCGGCCGGGGCGAGGATCCGGGCGAGCACCCGGGCGAGCACTGACGGGCAAGAAGGATGCGGCGACAGGCAACCGGCCGGGTACCGCCCGGCCATAGGTTCACACCGAGATGCCACGACGAAGTGGTCGTGGCGCAACCCGAGAGGCAGGGAAGCGCATGAGGAAACACGTGTTCTACGCAGCAGCGGCGCTCGCGGCATCCGCAGCACTGGTACTGAGCGGCTGCAGCGGCGGCGGGAGCGGCGACGGCTCGTCCCCGATCGTGGTCGGCTCCGTCAACACCAAGAGCGGCGCGGCGACGTTCCCGGAGGCGGCGCAGGCCGCCGCGGCCGTCTTCGCCGCCCAGAACGCCAAGGGCGGCATCAACGGCCACAAGATCGACTACAAGTCGCTCGACGACAAGGGCGACCCGGCCACGGCCTCCGCCAACGCCCGCGAGATCGTCGGCAGCGACGAGGCGGTCGCGATGGTCGGCTCGGCGAGCCTGATCGAGTGCGAGATCAACGCCAAGTACTACGAGCAGCAGAAGATCCTCTCCATCCCGGGCGTCGGGGTGGACACCGGCTGCTTCGACAGCCCCAACATCTCGCCGGCCAACGTCGGGCCGTTCAACGACATGACCCTCACCCTGTACTGGGGTTCGGAGGTCGCCAAGCTCGACAACATCTGCGTCCTCCTCGAGATCGCCGGCAGCACGCGTCCCGCCTACCAGAAGGCGATCGACAAGTGGACGGAGATCACCGGCAAGAAGCCGCTCTACATCGACGACACCGTCCCGTACGGCGCCAGCGACTACACGCCGTACATCGTCAAGGCGAAGGACGCGGGCTGCAAGGCCCTCGCGATCAACCCGGTCGAGCCGGACGCCATCGCGCAGGTGAAGGCGGCGAACGCGCAGGGCTGGAACGACGTCAGCTGGCTGTACCTGACCAGCGTCTACAGCGACAACTTCGCCAAGGCGGTCAGCGACGCCGGCGCCGGCATCTACGTGCCGGCCGAGTTCTACCCGTTCACCGACGCGTCCAGCGACATCAACAAAGACTGGCGCGACCTGATGACGAAGAACGACATCCCGCTGACGTCGTTCTCGCAGGGCGGCTATCTGGCGGCGAAGTACTTCATCCAGGTCGCCGAGGGCATCAAGGGCGACATCACCCGCGAGTCGGTGACCAAGGCGCTGCACGACATGAGCGCGATCACCAACCCGATGGTCGGCACGCCGTACACGTTCGGCACGGCCAAGGCGCACGACGGCAACACCGCCGGCTGGCCGATCAAGCTCGTCACGGGGAAGAACGCCTGGGAGCTGAACGGCGACGACTGGATCACCATCCCCAAGAAGTGACCCCGGTGGGGCCCGCCGAGCGGGCGGGCCCCACCCCGGCTACGCCGTCACCTCCTCGCCCCCGACCCGAAAGGAGCCCCGATGCTGCAGGGCGCCCTCGCCGGCCTCGCCGCCGGCGGACTGTACGCCGTGCTCGCGGTGTGCCTCACCCTCATGGCGCGCCTCGTGCGCGTCGTGAACTTCTCGCAGGCCGCGACCGGCATGTTCGGCGGGTTCGTCGCCGTGTGGCTGGTCAGCCACGCCGGCTGGCCGATCTGGCTCGGCTCGCTGGTCGGCGTCCTGATCGGCGGAGCGCTGAGCGCCCTGATCGGCCTCATCATCGCCACCTGGCTGCCGGAGGCCGACATCACGACGCGCTCGGCCGTCACGGTCGGGCCGCTGCTGATGCTGATCTCGCTGTCGTTCATCCTGTTCGGCAACAAGCCGCAGCCGTTCAGCCCGATCCTCTCCGGACCGGCCTTCTCGATCGGCGGGGTGGTGGTGAGCCAGGTCACGGTCGTGACCGTGGCGCTCGCGATCGTCGTCGCGGTCGCCTGCCGGATCGTGCTGGTGCGCACCTCCATCGGCACCAAGCTGCGGGCGCTCAGTGAGCGGCCGACGACGGCCGAGCTGATCGGCATCCCGTCCCGGCCCCTGAGCGTCGCCGTGTGGGCGGTCACCGGGCTGATCTCGGCCCTGGTCATCATCATCGTGGCGCCGTCGCAGTCGAACGACGCGACGAGCCTGTCGATGCTCATCGTCCCCGCCTCCGCGGCCGCGCTGCTCGGCGGGTTCCGTCGGCTGGACCTCGCGGTCGTCGGCGGCCTCGTGCTCGGGCTGCTGAGCGGCCTGGTCGCGCAGATCGACGCGGTGTCGTTCATCCGTAACTTCCTGCCGTTCCTGTTCATCGTCGGATTCCTGCTGTGGATGCAGCGCAAGGAGGTGTGGGATGCGGCGCGTTAGCGGCATTCCGGCAGCGCGGATCGCCCTGCCGTTCATCGTCGGAGCCGTCGGCCTCGCCGTCGGCTACCTGCTGAGCGTCGGGCTCTCCGGCTACTTCGTCTTCCTCGCGGTGAGCGCCGTGGTCGCGGCCATCGCGATCCTCGGTCTCGGCATCGTGACCGGCAGCGCCGGGATGATCGCCCTCTGCCAGCTGACGTTCGCCGCCGTCGGCGCGTGGATCGTCTCGCTGCTGAACACGCTGGAGGCGCCGGGCGGGTTCATCGTCTGGCTGATCCTCGGCGGTCTCGCCGCGGGCGTCGTCGGCGTGCTGGTCGGGCTCCCCGCCCTCCGCCTCCGCGGCGTCAACCTGGCGGTGGTGACGCTGGGCTTCGCGGCCGCCGCCGACGTGACCCTGGTGCAGATCCAGTTCCCCGGGTCGACCGACGGCATCTCGGTGCTGCGCCCGGACGCGTTCAGCGACGACCGCTCCTACTTCTTCTTCAGCGTGGTCGTCCTCGTGATCTGCGGGATCGCCGTCTACTTCCTGCAGAACGGGCGGTGGGGCTCCAGCTGGAAGTCGGTCGCCTTCTCGGAGCGCGGCACCGCATCGGTCGGCGCGAGCGTGCGCGGCGCCAAGCTCACGGCCTTCGCCGTCAGCGCCACGCTCGGCGGCGTCAGCGGCGGCCTCATCGCCGGCCAGGTGGGGCTGCCGTTCGCGAGCAGCTTCACGCCCATCCAGTCGCTCGCCCTGTACGTGCTCGCGATCATGTCTGGCGCGTACCTGATCGACATGGCGATCTTCGGCGGCATCGTCTGGATCGCGGTGCCCGAGCTGCTCAAGCGCTGGGGCATCCCGCAGGACTGGGGCTTCGTGATCTTCGGCGTGCTCGGGGTGCAGGCCCTGACGAGCGGCTCGAACCTCGGCCAGGGGATCCGCAACGCGTGGTGGAAGCGGCAGGCCGCCAGACGGCCGGTCGTCGCGGCAGCCGCCGCCGTCGAGCCCGCCCCGGAGACGGCCGTCGCTCCGCCCATCGCCGCGCCCCCGTCGTCAGGAGCGCCGGTGCTGGTGGTCGAGGACCTCGGCGTCGCCTTCGGACAGGTCAAGGCCCTGAACGCTGTGAGCCTGGAGGTGCGCGAGAACACCATCATGGGGCTCATCGGCCCGAACGGCGCGGGCAAATCGACCTTCGTCGACGCGGTCACCGGCTTCCTCCCGCAGCACACCGGCACGGTCAGCCTCGACGGGCGCGACCTCGGCGGCCTGTCGGCGAGCAAGCGCGCCCGGCTGGGTCTGCGGCGCACCTTCCAGCAGGACCGCGTGCCGCCGACGCTGACGGTCGAGGCCTACGTGCGGTTCGTCGCGCGCCGCCGACTCAGCGCGGCCGAGATCGAGGAGACCCTCGCCTTCTTCGGCTGCCCCGCCTCCCGCACCCGGCTGCAGAGCGTCGACGTCGGCACCCGGCGGCTCGTGGAGGTGGCGGCCAACGTGCTCGCGCAGCCCCGCATCCTGGTGCTCGACGAGCCGGCCGCCGGCCTCTCGCACGAGGAGCACGTCGAGCTCGGCGAGCGCCTGCTGCAGGCGCCCGCCCGGTTCGCGATGTCGATCGTGCTGATCGAGCACGACCTCGACCTGGTGCGGTCGGTGTGCTCCAGTCTCACCGTGCTCGACTTCGGCGAGGTGCTCGCCAGCGGACCGCAGGCGGAGGTGCTCGCCGACCCCGCCGTCATGAAGGCGTACATGGGTGAAACGGAGATGCTGTGAACGCGCTCGTCCTGGATTCCGTCGCCGTCAGCCGTGGAGCGGGCCCCGTCATCAGCGGCGTCAGCCTGCGCGTCGAGCCGGGCCGCATCACGGCGCTCGTCGGCCCGAACGGCGCGGGCAAGACCAGTCTGCTCGAGTCGATCTCCGGCGTGGTCGCGACCAGCGCCGGCACGATCAGCGTCGACGGCGAGTCGATCGCGAAGCTCTCCCGCGTGCAGCGCGCCCGTCGCGGCATCGTGCACATCGAGCAGGGGCGGGCGATCTTCCCGTCGTTGACCGTGCAGGAGAACATCCGGCTCACCGCGGGGTCGCAGGAGGGGGTGGATGAGGCGCTCGCGCAGTTCCCGGAGCTCGAGAAGCGGCGCACCAGCGCCTCCGGCCTGCTGTCGGGCGGCGAGCAGCAGATGGTCGTGCTCGCGCGCGCCTTCGCCTCCAAGCCGCGCTTCCTGCTGATCGACGAGATGTCGCTCGGGCTCGCGCCAGTGGTGTTCATGCGCCTGCTGCCGATGATCCGGCAGTTCAGCGAGTCGGGGGTCGGGGTGCTGCTCGTCGAGCAGTTCACCCACCTGGCGCTCGGCGTCGCGACGGACGCGCTGGTCGTCGCCGGCGGACGCGTGACCTTCGAGGGGGAGGCGTCGGCGCTCCAGGCGTCGCCCGAGGTGCTGCACCGCGCGTACCTCGGGGGATGAGCGGGCCGACGAGCTGAGCGGGTCGCGTCTCCCCGGGCGCGGCCCGCTCTGAATCAGGCGTCGAGCGCGATGGTCGGCACGTCGACGATGTGGGCGCCGCCGTCGGCGACGATCGTCGCGCCGGTGATGTACGACGACTCGGCCGAGCCGAGGAAGCGGATGACGGAGGCGATCTCCTCCGGCAGCGCGGGCCGGCCGAGCGGCACGGCGGCGGTGACGATCCGGTACCCCTCCTCGCGGCTGGACAGCCCGGCGGCGCGGGCGAAGTCGTCCATCTCCTCGTCGGCCATCGGCGTCTGCACCCAGCCCGGGCAGACCGCGTTCACGCGCACGCCGAAGCGGCCGTAGTCGCGGGCGAGGGAGCGGGTGAGCCCGATCAGCGCGTGCTTGCCCACCGTGTAGCCGGCGACGCCCGGTCCGGCGAAGAGCCCCGCGAGGGAGGAGACGACGACGATCTGCCCGTGCGACTCGACCAGCGGTGTCAGCGCGGCGCGAGCGAGGACGAACGCCGTCGTCACGTTGGTGCGGAACGACAGCTCCCACGCGGCGTCGTCGGTCTCGTCGACCGTGCCGAGGCCGTGCCCGCCCGCGTTCGCGACGACGACGTCGATGCGGCCCAGCTCGGTCACGATGTGGCGCACGGCGGCTTCCGCCTCCTCCCGCACGCTCGCGTCCGCGACCACGGCGAGGCCTCCGGTCTCGGCGGCGACCGCCTCCAGGGGGCCGGGCCGGCGGCCGACGAGCACGACGCGCGCGCCCTCGGCGGCGTAGCGGCGGGCGGTGGCGGCGCCGATGCCGGTGCCGCCACCGGTGATGACGACGACCTTGCCGTCGACGGATGCTCCGCGTGCGGTCACGGCGGCCTGCTTTCTCTCGGAGATGGTGGAGTGGATGAGGCGATCAGGCGATCAGGCCGGAAAGGACGACCGGGCCAGGTAGCCGAAGTCGGAGACGAGGGCGTGGCCGTTCACGGGCCGCGAGGCCGTCGACGCGAGGTAGAGCACGTGCCGCGCCACCTCCTCGGCGGTCTGCACGGGGAAGTCCGCCCCGGCGAAGCCGCCCGGCTCGACTCCGAGGTCTGCTCGGGCCATCGGGGTGTCCACGATGGAGGGGCACACGGCGTTCACGCGCACGCCGTCGGCGGCGAGGTCGACGGAGAGCGCCCGCATGAGCTGCAGCACGGCGCCCTTCGAGGCGTTGTACGGCACCATCCCGGGCGCCGCCACGAAGCTGGAGTCGGAGGCGAGCAGCACGATCGCCGGTGCCTCCGAGCGGCGCAGATGGGGGAGGGCGTGCTTGACGAGCAGGAACGGCCCGGTCACGTTCACGGCGAGCACCGCGTTCCACGCCTCCAGCGCGATCTCGTCGACAGGGGAGCCGAACGGGCCGGAGACCCCCGCGCAGGCGACGACGACATCCACGCCGTCCAGTGCGGCGGCCGCCTCGCCCACGGCGGAACGGACGGACGACTCGTCGGTCACGTCGACGGGGAGGGTCACTGCGCTGTCGATGCCGGAGGCGCGCAGTTCGGCCTGCAGTGTGCGGAGTCCCGCCTCGTCGCGGTCGAGCAGGGCGACGCGCGCTCCCTCCCGCGCGAACGCCAGGGCGGTCGCCCGGCCGATGCCGCTGGCCGCGCCGGTCACGATCACCGACAGGCCGGCGAGTCCCAGCTCCATCGTCGTCCCCCGTCCCGCGTCGCGGTCACTCGCCGGCGAGGATGAAGGCGGCGGCCTTCTCGCCGATGAGCACGCTCGGGGCGTTCGTGTTGCCGGTCGTCACGCGCGGCATGATCGACGCGTCGGCGACGCGGACCCCGTCGACACCGTGCACCCGCAGCCGCGGCGTCACGACCGCCTGCTCGTCGACGCCCATCGCGCAGGTGCCGACCTGGTGGTGATAGGTGACGACGGTCGAGCGCACGTAGTCCTCGAGCTCGTCGTCGCCGACCTCCGGGCCGGGGTAGAGCTCGATCGCTCCCCAAGCGGTGAGAGCGGGGCGGGTGCCGATGCGGCGGCACTGGCGCACGGAGGCGACGAGCGACGCGACGTCGTCCGCGTGGCCGAGCGCATCGAGGTCGATGAGCAGCGGGTCGTGCGTGCCGGGCCCGGACAGCGTGACGCTGCCGCGCGCCTTCGGCGACACGATGCCCGCCATCAGCGAGAATCCGTCCGCCGGGCCGGTCATGCCCTCCTGGTACATCGGGACGGAGAAGTGGATGGGCTGGGTGTCGGGCACCTCCTTGTCGGGGGTGCTCTTCCAGAACAGGTGGGACTGCGTCACCGAGACGCCTGCGCGTGGGGCCCCGACCTCCTGCTCGGTGCTGAAGATCACCGGCGAGAGGAGGTGGTCGTGCAGATTCTTGCCGACGCCGGGGAGGTCGGCGACGGGCGCGATGCCGAGCGCCTCCAGCTCGGCTGCCGGGCCGATGCCCGAGCGCAGGAGGATGCGCGGTGAATCGAGGGCGCCGGCGCACAGGATCACCTCGTCGGCGCGCAGCTGCTGCACCTCGCCGCCCCGCTCGAACTCGACGCCGACGACTCGCGGCGTGCCATCGTCGCCGGACTCGATCAGGAGGCGGTGCACCCAGCATCCGGTGCGCACGTCGACGCGGTCGCGCACGGGCTTGAGGTACGCCAGGTAGGTGTTCAGCCGCCGGCCGTCGCGCACGGTGATCTGCTGCTGGGAGACGCCGTCGAGGTGGTCGCCGTTGTAGTCGAGGTTGTGCTCGAGGCCCTCCTCGACCGCCGCCGCGATGATCGACTCCTGGATGGGGTCGAGCGGATAGTCGTCGGTCACGTCGAGCAGGCCCTCGGCGCCGTGCAGCGCGGAGGCGCCGCCAGAGAACCGCTCGATGGCGCGGTACACGGGCAGTACGTCGTCCCACGCCCAGCCGTCATTGCCGAGCGCCGCCCAGTGGTCGAAGTCGGCCGGCGCGCAGCGCACCCAGATCATGGCGTTCAGCGAGTGGGAGCCGCCGAGCACCTTGCCGCGCGGCAGGTGCAGTTCTCGGCCGGCCGCGTGCTCCTGCGGGACGGTGAAGTAGTCCCAGTCGTCCGGGCTGTGCCAGAGCTCGCCCATGCGGCTGGGGTCGTGGATGGCGGGGTTCGTGTCCTCGCCGCCGGCCTCCAGCACGGTCACCGCCACTCCGGCGTCGGCCAGCCTCCGGGCGACGACGGAACCCGCCGACCCCGCGCCGATCACGATCGCGCTGCGTACACCGTTGGTCTGCATCCCGGACGCCTCTCCCTCGAGTCGTTCCGAGACTCCCATGCGCCGCCGGGCCGCGGAACGCCCGCCAGCCGGACCTTCGCGGACGGTCAACGGGCGTGCCGCGGCGGTCAAGCGCGGCGCGGTGACGCCGTCCGGTCAGGCGGCCGACCAGCCTCCGTCGCTCGCCAGGACGACGCCGTTGATGTTGACGCCGTCGTCGCTCAGCAGGAAGGTGATGGAGGCGGCGAGCGCGTCGGCGCCGGCCGGATCGGGCATGACG
The DNA here is from genome assembly GCF_013410615.1 of Leifsonia naganoensis. NCBI lineage: Bacteria > Bacillati > Actinomycetota > Actinomycetes > Micrococcales > Microbacteriaceae > Leifsonia > Leifsonia naganoensis. The sequence continues at coordinate 385,435 of NZ_JACCHJ010000001.1, read as the reverse complement.
GCCATGGCGGTCTGCACGCGGTCGGCGCCCAGCGGGGAGCCGAAGCTCGCCTCGATGTTCGTGATGGTCGGGCCGGGCGCGACCGCGTTGACGCGGATCCCGCTCGGACCGTACATGAACGCGCTGCTCTTCGTGAGGCCGACCACGGCGTGCTTGGACGCGGTGTAGGCCACGCCGGCCGCCGATCCGCGCAGGGCGGCCTCGGAGGCGGTGTTGACGATCGAGCCGGCCGCGGCGGCGAGCATAGCGGGCACCACGGCGCGCATGAGCTTCATCGTGCCGTCGACGTTCACCGCGAAGACGCGGCGCCACACCGCGTCCGTGAGCTCGTGCACCGGCGTCATGTCGTCCATGATCCCGGCGATGTTGGCGAGGCCGTCGATGCGGTCGCCGGCGGCGCGGACGATCTCGGCCACTCCGGCATCGTCCGTGATGTCGGCGGTGAGGGCCACGATGTCGGCCCCCGGGTGATCGGCGACGAACTGGTCGAGCCGCTCCCGCGAGACGTCGACGGCGACGACGCGGCCGCCCTCGCGGGCGATGCGGGAGGCGGTGGCGCGGCCGATGCCGGAACCCGCGCCGGTCACGATCACGGTCTTGCCGTCGAAGCGGCCCGGGGTGATGCGCTCCGCCCACTCGGCGGGCTCCGGCCCGGAGGGGGCGGCCGGTTCGGACGGTGCTGCGGCCTCGGGCGAGGCAGCCTCCGCCGCTGCGGACGCGGCCGCCGAGTCGAGGGCGGCATCCATGGCGCCGTCGGCCGCGTTGGCGCGGCGCACGAGGTCGTCGACCATCGCCTGCGAGAACTGCCCCTTGCTCAGCTTGATGAGGCGCTTGAGCGCGAGCCGGCTGACCGGACGCAGCACCTCCGGGCTCTGACCCGCCTCGGCGAGCAGCTCGCGGATGATCGGACCGCCGGTCGGGTGGTCCAGCCAGGTCTTGATGGAGTCGTCGGCGGAGAGCGGCTTGGGGGTCATGCGCTGGCTTCCTTGTCGGTCGTGCGGGCGGTGGAGGGGGAGGAGGCGGAGTCGACGCGGGCCGCGTGCCGCGCGGCGAGATAGCCGAAGACGGCGGCGGGCCCAATGGTGGAGCCGGGGCCGGGATAGGTGTGCCCCATCACGGACGCGGTCGTGTTGCCGGCGGCGTAGAGCCCGGGGATGGGCTCGCCCGCCTCGGTGAGCACCCGGGCGTGCTCGTCGGTGACGAGGCCGCCCTTCGTGCCCAGGTCGCCGGGCACGAGCTTCACCGCGGTGAACGGCCCCTTCTCGATCGGCCCGAGGTTGGGGTTCGGCTTCACCCGCGGGTCGCTGTAGTAGCGGTCGTACGCCGTGCGGCCGCGGCCGAAGTCCTCATCGACGCCGGTGCGGGCGAACCCGTTGAAGCGCTCGACCGTGGCCAGGAACGTCTCCCGGTCGACACCCATCGCCTCGGCCAGCCCGTCGAGCGTGTCCGCCTTGACGGCGATCCCGTCGGCGAACAGCTTCTTGCCGCCGACGAGCAGCGCGGAGAACATGTAGCGGCGGCGGTGCCGCGCATCCAGCACCAGCCACGACGGGTTCGCCGGGACGATCCCGTCGCGCGCGAGCAGATCGTGGCCGAAGTCGATGTAGCTCTCGGACTCGTTGAGGTAGCGCTGACCGGTCTGGTCGACCACGATGCTGAACGGATCGCTGCGCTCGTTGAGCACGAAGAGCGGCTGCTTGCCCGGCAGCGGCACCGAGGCGCCCCACCAGGCGTCGTCGAGATAGTCGAGCGCGCCCCCGGCATCGCGGCCGAGCTCGATCGCGGTGCCGAGATCGCCCTCCGCCGCCGAGCTGTAACCCGGGATGCCCTGGTACTCCTGACGCCAGGCGGTGTTGTTCGCGAAGCCGCCCGCGCCGAGCACGACGCCGCGGCGGGCGTGGACGCGCACCGGCCCGTCCGGCGTGGCGAGCACGGCCCCGACCACCCGGCCGTCGTCGTCCTTCACCAGCTCCGTGACGGGGGAGGAGAGGCGCAGCTCGACGCCCTGCCGGCGCGCGATGTCGCCGAGGCTCAGCATGAGCGCGCCTCCCATCCCGACGAGCTTGCGGCCGGTCACCAGGCCGCCGAGAGTGCGGAAGACGAACGCGGCTCCCGCGACGAAGCCGGACGGCGTCGACCACGCGCGCGAGAGCAGGTACACGTCGCCGTTGCGCAGGGGCACCGGGATGGCGTCCCCGATCCGGGAGGTCGCGAGCCAGTCGCCGAGGCGGCGCGCGTTGAACGGCTTCACCTCGAGGGACCGGCCGATCTTCCCGCCCGGGCGGTCGGGGTAGTAGTCCGGATACTTCACGGCGGGGATCCACTGCACTCCGAGCCGCGAGAGCAGCTCGACCAGCGGCGTGACCGCGTCGACGAAGGCCTCGCGACGGACCGTCGACGAGGGGATGTCCGGATCGCCGATCGCCGCCTGCAGGTAGGTGAGCGCCTCGGCGCGGGAGTCCCGGATGCCGGCGCGCTTCATCACCGGATTGTCGGGGAGCCAGAGGCCCCCGCCCGAGCGCATCGTCGTCCCGCCCCAGCGCTCGGTGCTCTCGGCGACCAGCACGCTCAGGCCCAGATCGGCGGCCGTCACGGCCGCCGTCATGCCTGCCGCGCCGGACCCGGCGACGAGCACATCCACTTCACGATCCCATTGCACGGCCATGACGCCTCCAACCGGACTCCTGTGTCCGGTTGTACGCTAGCACCCGTGTCAGGTGAGGGGAAGAGCAACCGGGGGCCGAGCGCCGGGCCCGAGAATCGCCGCGCGCTCATCGCCGCCGCGCGGGAGATCTTCGCCACCGCCGGGTACAACGCGCCGCTGAACGCGGTGGCCAAGCGGGCCGGCGTCGGGCAGGGGAGTCTGTACCGGCACTTCCCGACGCGGACGGCGCTCGCCGTGGCCGTGTTCGACGAGAACATGACGGCGCTGGAGGCGATCGCCGCGCATCCCGACGCCACGCTCGACGTGCTGCTCGACCGTGTGGTCGAGCAGGCGCTCGTCTCCACCGCGTTCATCGACATGCTCAATGCCGACCAGTTCGGCGAGGGCACCGCCCAGCTGGGCGCGCGGCTCGAGGCCATCGTCTCTGCGCTGCTCGCCCGCGATCGCGAGGCCGGCCGCGTCGGCGAGCAGGTCGAACCGGCCGACGCGCTGCTCGCGATCGAGATGCTCGCCGATCTGCTCGCGCGCACCCCGGTCGAGCGGCGCGCGGCAACCGCCTCCCGTGCCCGCGCGCTCTTCGACGCCGCGTTCGCCTGACCACCGACCGCCGCTCGGTTGCACGGGTTCGCCTCCGCACGGCACGATGGGGCGCGGAGGTGATGACGATGTCTCGCCGTAGACCCCCGATGGCCGCGCGTCTCATCGCCGTCCCCTCCGCCGCCGAGCTGCTGACAGGCGCCGCGCCCGCGCCCGGGAGTCAGCCGTGGCTCCTCGTCGGGCTCATCTTCTTCGGCGTGGCGGCCGTCGGGATGCTGGCCGCCGTCGGGATCAAGATGCGGCGCACCCCGAAGCCGCCGCAGCAGCGGCCGTCGGCACCCTCCGCGCCGGCTGCGGATCGCCGGCCGGACGCCGAGCCGGGACCGGGGGATCCGGACGAGGGCGAGGCCGACCCGGACGGCGCACCCGACCCCGAGGATCCGGCCGGCTAGTCAGCCGTCGATCGCGCGTCAGCCGTCGATCGCGTTGTAGCGGGAGAGCATCCCGGCGAACAGCACCAGCTCGTCCGCCGACCACCCGGTCAGCCGCTCGTCGAGGGCCGCGCGCACGCTGCCGGCCGCGCGGTCGAGCAGTTCGCGGCCGCGGTCGGTGACCGCGAGCGCGTGACCGCGACCGGAGTCCGCGTCGGCGCCGGCGATCAGGCCGAACTCCGCGAGCGCGCCGAGCTGGCGCGAGACGGTCGAGCGGTTGAGCTGGAAGTGCCCTGCGATGTCGACGGCACGGCAGCCAGGGTTGGCGCGGATGAAGGAGAGCAGCGACTGATCGACGAACGACAGGGTCTCATCCTCGCGTCGCACGCGTGCGGTCCCGCGGCGGGCGATCGTCGTCAGCTCCGACTGGATGCGCTCGACGGCGGCGCTCCTGTCAGCACTCTCAGGGTCTCGGGCGGCCATACCCCTCAGCATAGTCGTTGCATTGTGCAACAATTGGTGTTGCTCAATGCAACTCCGATCCGTAAAGGTGTCATGTCCAACCACCGCGTCGTCCCGATGACCGTCCCGCCCCGTCCGTCGTTCTGGCCGGCCGCCTCCTTCTGGAAGGCGCTCGGCACGCACCTGCTCATCCCGCTCTTCCTCGCGACGGGGATGGCGCTGGCCTACCTGGGCGCGTTCCACCAGCCGGAGCCGCACGACCTCCCGATCGCGATCGTCGGCGACACCCCCGCGGCCGAGGTCTTCGCGCAGAAGCTGAACGACGCCGCTCCGCAGAAGCTCGACGTCACGACGGTCACGGACGAGGCCGCCGCGCGCACCGCCGTCGCGCACCGGGACATCGCCGCCGCCTACGCGAGCGACGCGACGCACGCCACGATCATCGTCGCCTCCGCCGCCTCGGAGACGACGGCCTCCGCCGCCGAGAAGCTCCTCCTCCCGATCTCCTACCAGCAGCACCTGCCGGTGACCGTGGACGACGTGCGCCCCGTCGGCGCGCAGGACGGCACCGGGCAGGGCCTGTTCTTCCTCCTCGTCGCGCTGAGCGTCGGATCGTATGCGAGCGCCATCGCGGTCGCGGCCGTGACGGCCCGCATCGCGCTCGGCTGGCGGTTCGCGGTCGCAGCGGCCACATCCCTCGTCGTCGCGGGGATCGGCGTCGTCGTGGCCGGCCCGATCTACGGCGTGCTCTCCGGCAACGAGTGGAGCATCTGGCTCCTCGGCGCGCTGTACGTCTTCGGGATCGTGACCGTCGGGATCGGGTTGCATCCCATCCTCGGCAAGTGGACGACGCCCGCGCTCACGATGCTGTTCGTGATGCTCAACTTCACCAGTTCGGGCGGCATCTTCCAGGCCGTGCTCTCGCCGCCACTCTTCGCGGGCCTCCACACCTTCTGGAACGGCGCCGCCTGGCTGGACGCCGCCCAGGCGCTCACCTACTTCCCGGGCGAGTCGTTCGGCTTCGCGGGCCTGCGCCTCGCGCTCTGGGCGACCGCCGGCATCCTCCTCATCGTGGTCACCCACGTCGTGAGCGCGCGGCGCCGCCAGCTCGCCGACGAGTCCCGCGTCGTGACCCCCGCCGAGGAGGAGGCGGTCGTCGCCGCGTAGCGCGCAGCGCCGCGCAGCGGCCCGCGAGACGGCGGACTGTTCGCCGTCTCGCGGGTTTTCGCGCGCATTCGTGCCACCTCGGTCGCCCCCGGCGGGCTGACACCGGCGGCACGGGTGCCGTACCCTCTGTGCATGACGGAGACGTCCGTTCCGGGAGTACGCACCTTCGCCCAGGTGCTGGTGAACACGGCCGTGGCCAACGTCACGACGTCGTTCCTCTGGTTCGCGCTGACCTTCTGGGTCTACCTGGAGACGCGGTCGGTGCTCGCGACCGGCATCGTCGGCGGCGCCTACATGCTGCTCGTGGCCGTGTTCTCGATCCTGTTCGGGACGATCGTCGACCGGCACCGCAAGTACCAGGTGATGCTCTTCGCGGGCACGATCACGCTCGTCTCGTTCGCGGTGGCGGGCGCGCTCTATCTCGTCTTCCCCGAGTCGGCGCTCCTCGACCTGGGCGGCCCGATGTTCTGGATCTTCGCCGGCGTCATCCTGTTCGGGTCGGTGGTGGAGAACATGCGCAACATCGCCCTCTCGACCACGGTCACGCTGCTCGTGCCGGAGGAGCGGCACGCGAACGCGAACGGGCTGGTCGGAACGGTGCAGGGCGTGGCGTTCATCGTCACGAGCGTCTTCAGCGGGCTCGCGATCGGACTGCTCGGGATGGGGTGGACGCTGGTCATCGCCATCCTGCTGACCGCGGCGGCGCTCGCGCACCTGCTGTTCCTGCGGATCCCGGAGGAGCAGCCGCAGACCGAGTCGGGCGCCGCGCCGTCGATGGACCTGCGGGGGAGCATCGCGGCCATCCGGAGCGCGCCCGGACTCTTCGCGCTCATCATCTTCTCCACCTTCAACAACCTCATCGGCGGCGTCTACATGGCGCTCATGGACCCGTACGGGCTCGAGCTGTTCGTCGTCGAGTGGTGGGGCGTCGTGCTCGGGATCTCGTCCACCGGGTTCATCATCGGCGGCCTGCTGGTGGCGAGGTTCGGGCTGGGTCGCAACCCGATCCGGACGATGCTGCTGCTCGTCGCCCTGATGGGGGTGCTGGGCGCGCTCTTCACCATCCGGGAGTGGTGGCTGCTCTACGTGGCGGGCATCTGGCTGTACATGACCCTCATCCCGGCGGTGGAGGCGTCGGAGCAGACGGTGATCCAGAAGATCGTGCCGTTCGGCCGCCAGGGCCGCGTGTTCGGGTTCGCGCAGGCGTTCGAGTCCGCGGCCGCGCCGATCACGGCCTTCCTGATCGCCCCGCTCGCGCAGTTCCTGATCATCCCGTACATGGAGACGGGGGCGGGCGAGAGCACCTGGGGGTGGCTGCTGGGGGAGGGGAGCGCCCGCGGCATCGCGCTGGTGTTCCTGTTCTCGGGCCTCGCGATGGTGGTGCTCGCGCTGCTCGCCTTCACCACGAAGTCCTACCGCCTGCTGTCGGCCGAGTACCAGGGCGAGCGCGAGCCCGCCCCCGTCGGGCCGGCCTGACCGGCGGATCGGCCAGAGGAGACCCCATGACCACCAACCTCACGATCATCCAGCGCTCGCCCGATCCCGACGGCGGGGGCACGTCGCGGGACCGGCGCCCCACCGTCGCCGAGCGGTTCCGCGCCGCCGGCCGCAGCCGGATCGGCGCGGTCCTGCTCCTGGCCGCGACCGTCATCGCCATCGTCTGGGCGAACATCTCGTTCAGCGGCTACGAGGCGTTCTGGGAGACGCACCTCACGCTCGGCCTCGGCGACCTCCACCTCGACTTCACGCTGCACGCGCTCGTGAACGACGCGCTGATGGCGATCTTCTTCTTCACGGTCGGGCTGGAGGTGCGCCGCGAGTTCGCGATCGGCGAGCTCACGAGCTGGTCGCGCGCCGTCGTGCCGGTCGTGGCGGCGCTGTTCGGGTTGGCCGTCCCCGCGCTGATCTTCGTGCTGTTCACGGCGTCGACCGGGCAGGCGCACGCGTGGGGGATCGTGATCTCGTCCGACACGGCCTTCCTGGTCGGTGCGCTGGCGCTGATCGGGCCGCACGCCACGGGGAGGCTGCGCGTCTTCCTGCTCGCCCTGGCGGTGGTCGACGACATCGGTGCGCTGAGCATCATCGCGCTCGTCTACACGAAGGACTTCACGCCGCTGCCGCTCATCGTCGCCGCGGTCGGGCTGGTGGGCGTCTACCTCACGCGGTATCTGCCCGCCGGGCGCGGCCCGGTGTACGCGACGCTCGCGATCGTGGTGTGGCTGTCGTTCCTCGCCTCGGGGGTCCATCCGACGCTCGCGGGCGTCGCGATCGCCCTGCTCATCCCGGTGTACCGGCCCGACCGGCGCGACGTGGAGCACGCCCTCGACCTCGCGCGGACCTTCCGCCAATCGCCGAACACCGAGTACGCGCGGGCGGCGGCGAACAGCCTCCGTGAGTCCATCTCGATCAACGAGCGGCTGCAGTCGGCGTGGTCTCCCTATGTGGCGTACGTCGTGCTGCCGCTGTTCGCCCTCGCCAATGCCGGGGTGCGGCTGGACGGCGGCATCCTCGCCGGCGCACTGGTCTCGCCGCTCGCGTGGGGCGTGGTCGCCGGTCTGGTGGTGGGCAAGTTCGTCGGTGTGTTCGGGTCGACGTTCGCGATGCGGCGGCTGCGGATCGGCGAGTTCGGTCCCGGGCTCACGGTCGACCGGCTCGCGGGAGGCGCGGCGCTGTGCGGCATCGGCTTCACGATCTCCCTCTTCATCGTCGACCTCGCCATCCCGGACGAGACCGCTCAGAACGCCGCGCGCGTCGGGGTGCTCGCCGCGACGGTCATCTCGTTCGTGGTCGCGACCGTGATCTTCCGTATCTCCGACGCGCGGCGCCCGAAGGAGGAGGCGGGGCTGACGCTCGGACGTCCCGTCGACCCGGCGCGCGACCACATCTACGGCAACCCGGACGCTCCGCTCACGCTCCTCGAGTACGGCGACTTCCAGTGCGGGTTCTGCCTGAAGGCGACCGGATCGGTGGTGGAGGTGCGGGCCGAGCTCGGCGACAGCGTGCGGTACGTCTGGCGGCACGCCCCGCTCACGCGGTTCCACCCGAACGCCCTCGCGGCGGCGGAGGCGTCGGAGGCCGCCTCGCGCCAGGGCCAATTCTTCGAATTCGAGCGCAGCCTGTTCGCCGACCAGGAGCATCAGCTGCCGTCCGACATCCTGCGGCGGGCCGAGGAGCTCGGCCTCGACCTGGACCGCTTCGAAGCCGACCTGGCCTCGCCCGAGGTGACGGCCCGCGTCCGCGACGACATGCTCGACGCGGAGGCGATGGACATCACCGCCGTGCCGACCTTCTTCATCAACGGCCGCCGCCACATCGGCCCCTACGACGCTCAGACCCTGATCAGGGCGCTGCAGGAGACGGCGCCGGCATCGTCGTAGGCCGCGCTCAGCGGGTCAGGAGCTCGTCGGTGGTCAGGTCGGGCAGGACCACGCTCACCAGGGTGCCCCACGGGTCGGCGGCGACGATCGAGCGGCCGTCGTCGGCGAAGGGGATGCGGTGGTCGCGCAGCCGGGCGGCCAGGGCATCCAGCTCGGTGCGGGCCGGGACGGTGATCGCCACCTCCCCGAGCCCCAGGCTCGCGGCGCGCGGGCCGGAGCCGGCGCTGTTCCACGTGTTCATCGCGATGTGGTGGTGATAGCCGCCCGCGGAAGCGAAGAGGGCGCCGCGGAACTCGCTCAGCGTTGACTCGAAGCCGAGGGCGTCGACGTAGAACGCGCGCGCCGTGGCGATGTCGCCGACCTGGAGGTGCACGTGCCCGACGGTCCCGTTCAGCGCGGAGCCGGCATCCAGGACCTCCTGTGCCAGGTTCGCCTGCAGGTACGCGTTGGGGTCGAGCCAGGTGGTGTCCATCTGGATCTGCCCGCGCTCGCGCTTCCAGGTCTCCCGGGGCCGGTCGGTGTAGAGCTCGACGCCGTTGCCCTCGGGGTCGGTGAAGTAGAACGCCTCCGAGACGAGGTGGTCGCTGGAGCCGACGAAACGGCTGCGCGGGTCCTGCGCGGCGCGGTACACGGTCGCCGCGAGGTTCGCGGCGTCGGAGAAGAGGAACGCGTTGTGGAACAGCCCGGCCTGGCGCGGGTCGACCGCGGGGAGGTCGGGCGTGTGGATGAGCGACACCATCGGCACGCCGTTGCGGCCGAGCACGCGGTGCACCTCGCGGCCGCGCGGGTCGGCCTTCTCGTCGAGCGCCTCGAAGGCGAAGGCGGCGGAGTAGTACGACGACATCAGCTCCAGATCGCCGACGCGGAGAGTGGGAGCCGCCATGTGCGTGGAGGCGTCGAGCAGCTGGTCGGTGGTCATGGTGAGTCCTCGGTCGAAACGGAATGGTGTCGCGTCAACCGATCATAGGTCCAGATGGTTGACGCTTCAACTAAACCGGAGACTCGACTGCTTCATTCCCCGCCAGGGCCTCGGCGACCGCCTGCTCGACGCTGAGCTCGCGGCCCTCCACCATCGCAGCCTCCACCTCCGGCGCCGACGGCCCGGCGAGCAAGCGGTCGAGGTAGCGGCGGTGGAAGGTGAAGGTCGGCCCGTTGTGCGTGCCGCTGCGCTCCCGGAGTGCCTGCGCGGCCCCGGCCAGCAGACCGGCCCGGGAGGCGTCGCCCGCCAGGGCGGCGACGGCGACCATCCCCTCCAGGCCGAACGCGATGCCCTCGCTGTGCCCGATGCCGGCGGAGACCGTGACGCTACGGGCGAAGTCGTGACGGGCCGCCTCCACATCGCCGCGGATGAGGTGCGTCCAGCCCAGATGATACGAGGCGATCCGCTCGCCTACCGCGTCGCCGTCGCGCCGGGTGAGGGCGAGACTGCGCTCGAAATGGTCCTGCGCGGCGGTGATCTCCTGCTGGGCGAGAGCGATCCGCCCGAGCAGCACGTGCGCCATGGACTCGCCCCAGACGCTGCCCGTCGAACGGAACAGGGCGAGACTCGCCTCCATCACCTCCTGGGCGCGGGGGATGTCGGGGCGCTCGCCCGCCAGGAGCGCGAGCGCGAGGGAGATGCGCGCGAGACCCTCGCCGTCGGCGTCGCCCGCGCGGTGGAAGAGGTCGGCACTCTCGGCGAGGGAGGCGGCGACGCGTCCGTCGGGATCCTTCCAGAACTCGATGGTCCCGGTGAAGTAGAGGGCGATGGCGCGGGTGCGATCGCTCAGCGGTTCGCCCGCGTCGAGGGCCTCCGCCATCCAGGTGCGCACCTCGCCGAGCAGGCCCGTCACCCACCAGTAGAGGTAGAGGCTGAGCGCCAGGTGCGCGGCCCGATCCCAGTCGTGACGGTCGAGGAGGAAGCGCTCGGCGGTCCGCAGGTTGTCGCGTTCGTCGCCGAGACGCTCCATCCACTCGTGCTGGCCGGCCCCCTTCAGCGGCTCCTGGGCGGCATCGCCGAGCGCGAGCAGGTACCGCGCGTGGGCGTCGCGCGCGGCGGTCAGCGCGCCGTCCCGCTCCAGCTGCTCCCGCGCGTACTCGCGCACGATCGCCTGCATCGAGAACCGCGGCCGCTCGTCGCCGTCGTGGCGGCCGACGAGGCTGCTGTCGACGAGGGCGGCGAGGTCGGAGAGCACGTCGGCGTCCTCCGCCCCGTCGCCGTGGCCGAGCGCCTCGACGGCGTCGAGCGTGAACCCGCCCTCGAAGACGCCGAGGCGCGAGAGCAGGCTGCGTTGCCCGGGCTCGAGCAGCTGCGTGCTCCACTCGATGGTGCGACGGATGGTCTGCTGGCGCTCCGGGAGGTCGCGCGAGCCTCCCACGAGCACGCTCAGGCGGCGGTCGAGCCGGTCGAGCAGCTCGGCCGGCGAGAGCACGCGCACGCGGGCCGCGGCGAGCTCGATCGCCAGCGGCACGCCGTCGACGGCCTCGCACACTCCGACGACCGCCTCCGCGTTGTCCGGCGTCACCGCGAAGTCGCCCGCCACGGCGCGGGCGCGCTCGACGAACAGGCTCACCGCCGACTCGTCCTCCAGGGGCCCGACGTCGTAGCTGCGCTCCGCGCTCACCCGCAACAGCGCGCGGCTGGTGACCAGAAGCGCCAGGCCCGGCGCTTCGGCGAGCAGCCGCATGAGGAGCGGGCCCGCGTCGAGCACCTGCTCGAAGTTGTCGAGGACGAGCAGGATGCGGCGGTCGTGGAGCGCGGTGATCAGCTGCTCCGCGATCGGCGCATCTCCCGTGTCGTGCACGCCGAGCGCCTGTGCGATGCGATTCGGGACGCGTTCCGGATCGTGCACAGCGGAGAGGTCGACGAAGACGGCGCCGTCGTCGAAGCCGGGCGCAGCGGCCCGCGCGACCGCGATCGCGAGCCGGCTCTTGCCGATCCCGCCCGCGCCGACGAGGGTGAGCAGCCGCGTGCCGGAGGCGAGCATCCCGCGCAGCGCCGCCACGTCGGCGTCGCGCCCGACGAGGGCGGTGAGGGGAGCCGGGAGGCGCACGGGCGTGAGCAGGCGCTCGGCGTCGAGGCGGGCGCTCCGCGCGGGGGCGGATGCGGCCATCCCGAGTTCGGAGCCGGCGTCCGGCCGGGAACCGGACTCGCCGCCGGCTCCGTTCGCGACGGCGAGGACGAGGCGGCTCTGGTCGAAGCGCTCGGCGAGGAGGGTGGCGAGGTCGGCCTCGACCAGGCGCGCGAGCTCCTTCGGCGTCTCGAAGTACTTGTACGCGGCACGGTCGTCGTCGCGGATGCGGTCGAGCAGCGCGCGAAGCCGGGACTCCCGCTCCGGCGCCGGGCTCTTGATGTACAGCAGGCGCGGCAGGTCGGGCGGGCACAGGTCGTATTCGTCCTCGAGGCCCGAGACCTGCTCCTCCGGCGCGACCCAGCCGTACCGCTCCCAGTACAGGCCGAGGAAGACGTCGCTCTGGTCGAGATAGGCGCGGTAGAGCTCGCGCGGAGGATGCGGGCGGGCGCCCAGCTCGAACATCACGGGGGCGAGGTGCAGGCGCTCGATGGCGTGCCGCGCCGCCCGTCGCTCGTCGGCCAGCTCCTGGAGGGTGGAGGAGACGAAGATGCGTAATCGTTGATCGGGTGTCCGGATTACATGAGACGTGCTCATGTCACGTCATTGTGCGGGGTCGCGGCGCGGTTGTACAGGGGCGCGCAGCGGACGCCCGACGCACATTCGGCACGAATGTCGCGAAACGGCGGGCGTTTCACGACATTCGTGCCGAATGTGCGGGGGTGCGGGAGGCTACATGTCGCGGTAGCGCTTGGCCGCGGCGAGGGCCTCGCGCAGCCCGTCCGCGTCGAAGCGCGTGACGTAGCCGGGGGTGTCGCGCTGGATGCGCCATCCCTCCGCGAGCGGGCCGATGTCGACGGCGTCGAAGCCGAACTGGTCGATGAGTGCGGCGACGCGGTCGCGTGCCTCGGCATCGTCGCCGGCGACGACCAGGGCGCGGCGGCCGGGGGTCCCCGCGGCCTGGCCCTCGGTGGTGAGGGCGGCGGCGCCGATGTGGTTGAAGGCCTTCACGACCTTCGAGGTCGGCAGCACGGCCTGCAGGCGCTCGGCGACCGTGGTCGACTCGTCGTCGAGCTCCGGGATGTTGCCGTCGCGCTGCGGGTAGTAGTTGTCGGTGTCGATGACGATCTTGCCGGCGAGCTCGGCGACGGGGAGGGCCGCCTCGGCCGCGAGCGGCACGGTGACGACGACGAGGTCACCGGCCGCAGCCGCCTCGGCGGGCGTCGCGGCGCGCGCCTGCGGTCCGAGCTCGGCGACGAGGTCGGAGAGCGTCTCGGGGCCGCGCGAGTTGCTCAGCACGACGCTGTAGCCGTGGGCGACCGCGAGGCGGGCGAGCTGGGAGCCGATGTGGCCGGAACCGATGAGTCCGATGGTTGTCATACTCGGGCGAACCGGTGCGGGCCGCGAGTCATTCCCGGATCCAGCGACCTCCCGAGCAGCTCCTCCCGAGCAGCGACGTCACGCGCAGAGGCCCACACCCGCCGAAGTCAGGACGACGGTGCGGTTCTGCGCCGCGACGGCGTCGGAGTACGCGCCGCTCGCATCCGTCTCGGCCCGCCAGCCGCACCAGTCGTGGCCGACGCCGGCGGTGGTGAGCTCGGCTGCGGGCACGCCGAGACCGACGAGGGCGGTCTTCACGGCCTCAGCCCGGCGCTGCGACAGGGCGAGGTCGGCGGTGTTGCTCGTCGCCTGGTCCTTGGAGGCCGTGCCGGTGATGGTGACGACCTGACCGTTCTGCTCGATGGCCGGGACCAGCGACGCGAGCGTCTGCTGCGCCGCGGGCGGGTCGGCGAACGTGGCCGTGTCCTTGGTGAAGCGCAGCTCGCTGTCGCGGATCACGACGGGATGCGACCAGTCCGTCTTGGTGGCGACGGCCTCGACGGGCACCGGCGTCACCGCGGGCAGGCCGGTCGTCGCGCCACCCGAGGCCGGCTCGGGAAGCAGGGAGAGCGTGCCGCCCGCGGCCTTCACGACGGCGGTCCAGATGGCCTCCAGGTTGCTGCGGGCCGGGATGGTGAGCGGCTGCTGATCGCCCGCGGTGTCGCCCATCCCCGACCAGTAGACGGTGACGCCCTTCAGGTCGGTCGGCAGCAGGGTGCGGGAGGTCAGATCGGCGACGACCTGCGCCGGGTCGGCCGAGAGCAGGCCGCTGCCGGCGAAGTCGAGCGGGTCCGTGGTCTGGAGGCCGCTGCCGACGACGAGCACGCCCATCGGGTTCTTCCCGAGGTTGCGGGCGGCCTGGTCGATCGCACCGAGGAAGTCGACCTGCGCGTTCGCGGCCTTCAGCCCGTCGATGTACTGCGTGATCTGGGTGAGTTTGGTGCGCTGCTCGTTCTGGCACACGATCGCGTCCTGCGCGGTGGAGCCGATCAGCGTCGTCCCCATCACCTGCGGGGTGCCGGAGGGGATGACGACGGTGACGCTGCCGTTGCTCGCGCCGACGGCCTTCAGCTGACTGGTGGCCGAGGCGGGCAGCGCCGTCGTCGGCGCGTTGGCGGTGCTCCCGGCGACGACGCCCAAGTTGCGCGGGGCGGACTGGTCGCACGCCTCGCCGGACGCGGTCGCCGACGAGCAGGCGGTGAGGCCGGCCGCGAGGGCGAGCACGCCGGCGACGGCGAGAGCGGTGCGGATGCGGGGGAGAGTGGGCACGAGTGCTCCTCGAGGTCAGGGCTGGGCGGGCCAGGCGGGGTGATCGGCCGACGGGGTGGACGCGGCGTGCGCGCCCGGTCCGGCCTCGACCGCGGCGGTGCTGCGCCGGGCTTTGAGCTCGCGGATGATCTGGCTCGTGCTCTCGGGGTCGCGCTCGCGCTGGGCGAGGCGGACGCCGAGTTGCGCGCGCACCACGTCGACCCGGGAGTGGAAGGTGACGCGGGCGCCCGAGTAGCGGACGGCGTCGTGCGCGTCGAGCTGGTAGGCGAGGCGGGTCGCCTCGGCGGCGGCCACGGCCTCCCCGCGCAGCTTGTCGCGGTGCACGCGCAGCCGCTCGGCCTGCGCGTGGGCCTTCTCGGCCGCGGTGAGCAGCGGCTTGGTGGTCATCCAGGCGATCACGAAGCTGACGGCGCCGGAGGTGGCGAGCACGCCGAGCATGAGGAACGCCATGATCGTGTCGGGCGCCGTCCACGAGAACGTGGGCGCCGCGGGTGCGGTGTCCCCGCCGACGAGGCCGGTGAGGCCGCCGGACGCGGACGCGTCCATGCCCGCCTTGATCCGGGCGACGGTGATCGCGGCCAGGAGCGCCGCCCACACGAGGGAGAGCGCGACGGCGGCGGGGATCCATCCCCTTGCCATGACCCGCGCCTGCACCCGGCGCAGGATGATCGCCACGGCGTGCGGGAGGGTCACAACGGCGAGCGAGATGCCCAGGGTGATGACGTACATCTGCAGGCCGATCGAGCCGTACTGGCTGTCGTTGCGGAGCAGCAGGGTGAGGGCCTGCGAGAGCAGGATGTAGTCCACCGCGAGCATCGCGACGAGCAGCACGTACACGAAGACGTGCGCGACGGGGGAGAGGTGCCCGACGGTCGGGCGGTGGCGGGGCGGGCGGGTGACGATGTCCCTGGCCATGGTCGTCCTTCCTGTCTCAGGCGTAGTTGTGGAGCTGGGGATCGCTCCCGAGCAAGCGGGCGTCGAGACGCTGGGCGGCCTCGTCGGCGCGGAGGATCTCGGCCTCCGTGCGCTCGAGGGCGCTGCGGATGAGCTCCTCGCGCGCCTGCGCCTCGGCGACCCGGGCGGAGCACACCGCGATGTTGCGCGTGCGCTGGCGCTCGAGCTCGGCCGCGCCGGCGCGCTCGAAGGCGGCGAGCTCGTGCTCGAACACCTCCAGCGTCTCGACGTCGACCGCGTCGCGCAGCCTCCGCAGTCGCCAGAGCACGCGGCGCTTGAGCCGCGAGACGTTCGGGACGCGGTATTCGGTGAGCCGGTCACGCTTGGCCATCGGCGGTTCCCCCTTGCCAGTGTTCGAGTGCGTCGGTGCGCGTGGTCAGCCAGTCGGAGCGCCGCAGCTCGGGCGTCCCCTCCCGGGCGGGGTCGCGGTCGACGGCGTCGCGGGGCAGTGCGGCACGGTAGGCGCCCCAGTAGACCGCGATCTTCTCGTCGGACCGGTCGAAGTGCCGGGCGGCGCGCAGCCGGGCGGCGGTGAAGCGGGCGTGGATGAGCGCGGCGAGCTCCTCGGCGCGGCGGTGCCGCCGGGCGATGCGCCGTTCGAGGCGCCGCAGCTCGGCGTAGGCCGGGCCGTCGCCGACGGCGATGCGGGCGTGGTCGCGCTCCGCGGGCGGGAGCGCGTCGAGCCGATCGTCGAAGGCGTCGAGATCGGTGCGCACGGCGGCCGTGAGGAGGCGGTGCTCCGTCAGCTCGCGGCGCACATGCCGGTGGAAGCGCTGCTCCTCGCGGCGGGCGTAAGCGTTGGCGCGGGCCTGGAGTGCCGCGACGGTGGGCGGCGCGCCGGCTTCGGGTGCGGGCGCGCCGCGCAGCGCCTCGGCATCCTGCCGTGCGCGTTCTTCCAGGCGGCGCCGGGTCAGCGGACCGACCCTGAGCGGCTGCGTCGTCATAAGGGGGGAGCGTAAGGAGCGGCTCTGGGGGAACCCCATGCGAAGGTCGAACGTTTCCTGAAAGTGACCGAACCGTGACCTCTGTGCCTCTACTCCTCAGACAAGCAGACAAGGCGACGCCACCATCCCGTAGACTCGGCGCATGCCCGTGCTCCGCGCCCCGCTCGCAGACCAGGCCGCCGACGCGCTCCTGGAGCGCATCCGTGCGGGTGAATGGGCCCTCGGCCAGAAGCTCCCGGGCGAGACGACGCTCGCGCCGCAGCTCGGGGTGGGCCGCTCCACCGTGCGGGAGGCGATCCGTCAGCTGGCCGGTCGCGGCGTGCTCCAGTCCCGGCAGGGGGCGGGCGTCTTCGTCACCGCGCTGGACGCCCCGGAGGACTGGGATGCGGTCCTGCGCCGCGCCTCCATCGTGTCGGTCATCGAGGCGCGCATCGCGATCGAGTCGGAGGCCGCCGCCCTGGCGGCCGAGCGCCGCACCCCGCAGGAGCTGCGCGCCCTGCGCCGCGCCCTCGACGCCCGCAGCCGGCTCGACCGCGAGCTTGAAGCGCACGTGGACGCCGACACCGCGTTCCACCGGGCGATCGTGGCCGCCGCCCACAACGACATCCTCGCCGAGCTGTTCGACGGTTTCGTCCCGCGCCTGCGCCAGTCGATGGTCGAGATGCTGCGCCTGCGTCCGCTCGCGGACGAAGGTGCGGACCACGACGCCCACCGCGCCCTGCTCGACGCGATCGCCGACCGCGACGCCCTCGTCGCCTCCCGCCTCAGCCGCGACCACCTCACCTCGATGAAGGAGCGCCTCTCGTGACCACGCCCGCCGCCCCCGCCGTGCTCGAGCTGCGGGAGGTGACGTTCCGCCGCGACGGGACGCACATCCTCGACGGCATCGACCTGACCGTGCGCGCTGGCGAGCACTGGGCGCTGCTGGGACCGAATGGTGCGGGCAAGAGCACGGTGCTCGGCTTCTGCGGCGCGCTCACCTTCCCGACCTCCGGCACCGTCGACGTGCTCGGCCGCCGGCTGGGGCGGGTGGAGCTGCAGGAGCTGCGCCGGCACATCGGGCACGTGAACCCGCGGCATCCGGTCCGCTCGCCGCTGACGGTCACCGAGGTGGTGCTCACGGGTCTCACCGGCTCCCTGGAGCCCCCGATGCGGTGGGAGGCCACGGTCGAGCAGATCGCGCGGGCGCACGAGCTCCTCCACTCCGTCGGGCTGGACTCGCGCCGCGACGCCCGCTGGCCCACGCTCTCGCAGGGGGAGCGCGGCCGAACGCTGATCGCCCGCGCCCTGATCGCCGATCCGCAGCTCCTACTCCTCGACGAGCCGACGACGGGGCTCGACGTCGCGGCGCGCGAACAGCTGCTCGAGACGATCGACGGCCTCGCGCACACGGCTCCGGACCTCGCGTCGGTGCTCGTGACCCACCACCTGGAGGAGCTGCCCGAGACCACCACGCACGCGCTGCTGATCTCCCACGGACGCATCGTCGCGACCGGCCCGATCGAGCAGGCCGTCACGACCGAGACGGTCACCCGGGCGTTCGAGCACGCCATCCGCGTCGAGCGCGCGGACGGCCGCTGGAGCGCTCGGGCGGTGCGGGAGCGCGCGGCGGCCGTCTGACCTCAGCCCGCGCGGCGCTCGGCGACGGCGCGCTCGACGTCCTCCTGCACCAGTTCCATGTTGAGCTGTGCGGCGGCGAAGGCCGCACTGGCCGCCGCCGCACCCACCTGCGCGAACGGGTCGGTGACGTTGCCCGCGGCCCACACGCCGGGCACGGCGGTGCGGCCGGTCGGGTCGACGGGCAGGTGCTCGCCCATGCCGGAGGGGTGCTTTGCGGTCGTGAGACCGAGGCCGGCGGCGAAGGGGAGGCGGACCAACGAGGCCGGGCCGATCGCGATCGTCGCGCGCGGCACGACACTCCCGTAGGCCAGACGCACACCGGTGACCCGCCCGTCGGCGGACTCGACGGCGGTGACGGCCCCCTCCACCACGCGGATGTCGCGTGCCGCGAGCTGCTCGCTCTCGTCCGCGCCGGGTGCGGGGAAGCCGTTCGTGAACAGCACGACGTCGTCGCTCCACTGCCGGAACAGCTGGGCCTGGTGCACGGCGCGCGGCCCGAGCGCGAGCACGCCGATGGCGGTGTCGCGCACCTCCCAGCCGTGGCAGTAGGGGCAGTGCACGACGTCGTGGCCCCAGTTCTCGCGCACACCCGGGATGTCGGGGAGGTCGTCCACCAGTCCGGTCGCGATGAGCAGCCGGCGTGCGCGCAACTCGTCGCCGCCCGCGGTCACGACGATGTCGTCGCCGTCGCGGCGGGCGTCGGTGACGGACGCCGTGCGGACCTCGCCGCCGTACCGCCGCACCTCCTCGCGCCCCACGGCCGTGAGCTCCGCCGGCGGAACGCCGTCGCGGGCGAAGAGGCCGTGCACCGCGGCGGCGGGGGCGTTGCGCGGCGCCCCGGCGTCGAGCACCAGCACCGAGCGGCGGGCGCGCGCCAGCATGAGCCCGGCACTCAGGCCGGCGGCGCCGCCGCCGACCACGATCACGTCGAATCCATCGTTCTGCATGCTCCGATCGTCGGCCCCGGCATCACCGCTGGCAAATGTCCTTGCCGAAATGGCAAACTGGAGGAATGAGCGACGACCTGGACCACGCCCTCGACGGCGTCGGCACGCGGCTCCGCGCCCTGCGGACCAAGCGCGACCTGACGCTGACCGACCTCTCCGAGACCACGGGTATCTCGATCAGCACGCTCTCCCGGCTGGAATCGGGGACCCGGCGGCCGACGCTCGAGCTCCTGCTCCCGCTCGCCCGGGCGCACGGGGTGACGCTCGACGACCTCGTCGATGCGCCGCCGACCGGCGATCCGCGCGTGCATCTGCGTCCGCAGCGGCTGCACGGCCGCACGGTGGTGCCGCTCACGCGCCGACCCGGCGGCATCCAGGCGTACAAGATGGTCATCCCGGCCGGAGCGGGCATCCCGCAGCCGGACCCCCGCACGCACGAGGGGTACGAGTGGCTCTTCGTGCTCAATGGCCGGCTGCGCCTCGTGCTCGCCGAGCACGACATCGTGCTCGAGCCTGGGCAGGCCGCCGAGTTCGACACCCGCGTTCCGCACTGGTTCGACCGCGCGGACGCCGAGAGCGTCGAGTTCCTCAGCCTGTTCGGCAAGCAGGGGGAGCGGATGCACGTGCGCGCGCGGCCCGCGTCCGACGCCGCGGACTAGGCTGTTCGTTCGTGCCCGACTACGCCATCGCCGACGACGGGGCGCGCATCGCCTTCGCCGAGCGGGGGACCGGCGTCCCCGTCCTCCTCATCGCCGGACAGGCGACCGGCATGCACGGCTGGGGCCCGTTCGCCGACGCACTGGCCGAGGACTTCCGCGTCATCGTCTTCGACCACCGGGGCATCGGCGCGAGCGACCTCGGCGAGGCGGGGCACTACACGACCCGCGCGTTCGCCCAGGACGCCGTCGCCGTGCTCGACGCGGCCGGTGTCTCCGCCGCCCACGTGGTCGGTCATTCGATGGGCGGCCGCGTCGCCCAGTGGCTCGCCGCCGACGACCCGGAACGGGTGCGCCGGCTGGTGCTCATCGCGACGACGGCCAGCGACCGCTCGGGCGAGAAGCGCGACCCCGCCGTGATCGCCGATCTGCTGAGCGGCGACCGCGCCCGGATGACGCCCCTCTTCTTCGACGCGGACTGGGTGGTCGCGCATCCCGAGACCGTCGACGCGTTCTTCTCCCGCACGGCCACCCGGGAGGCGCTGCGCGGCCACTTCGCCGCGAGCCGCGACCACGACGCGCGGGAGGCGCTGGCCGGCATCCGCGCCGAGACGCTCGTGCTCCACGGCGATCACGACGCGTTGACCCCACTCGCACAGGCACGGCCTCTCGCCGAGGCGATCCCGCACGCGACCCTGCGCGCCTTCGACGCGGGCCACGGCCTGCACCTCGACACCCCGGAGGTGCTGGAGGCGGTGCGGTCGTTCCTGCTGCCGGTGTCGCCGCCCCGGGCGACCGTCAGGCCGCGACCGTGAACCGGCCGTCGCGGGCGGCCGCCACGAACGCGGCGTAGTCCTCCTCGGCCTGATCGGCGTACGCCGAGGACCAGCGGGCTACCGCCCGCGGGAAGCTGTCACCGGCGCCGAGGTACCCGGAGACGAAGGCCGCCTTCGGTGACCGTGCGTGCGCGCGGGCGAGCACGACGGCGCAGATGCGCGCGTAGTCCCGGAACTGCACCGAGTTCATCGCCGGGATCTCGAACGACGCGTTGCGGTTGCGGAACAGCCGCAGGTAGAAGGTGAAGCCGCTCTCCTTCAGGAACCCGAGGAACGGGTCGGAGACGGCCTGCAGGATGCGCTGGCACGCGACCACACGGTAGCCCTGCTGCTCGGGGAACAGCGCGGGGTCGAGGTAGCCGGGCAGCGGCGTGACGCCCCCGAACTGCTCCACGACGGACGAGCCGGCCTCCTTCAGCTGCAGGATGAGCGTCTCCTCCGCCGGGCCGCGCAGCGCCAGGATGAAGCACCGCGTGCCGACGCTGCCGACACCGACGACGCGACGCGCCACATCCAGCAGCCGGTACTGCGAGAGGAGGAGGGCGACGTTCGGCGGGACGGTCTCGCGGTAGCGGTGGAAGGCCGCGTCGGCGAGCGCCCGGATCTCGGGCTCGGCGCGCTGCAGCACCGGCGGCCGGTCGACGAAGCGCAGACCGCCTTCGCCGTCGTCCTCCAGCGCCCGCCGGGCGACGCGCTGGCTGGTGCGCTTGCCGGAGGCGAGTGCGACCTCCTGGATCATCCGCACCGTGTCCGGGTGCAGCCGGCGGCGGCGTTCGTTGACGGACGTGGGCCGGAAGTAGCGCTCGCGCAGCGTGCGCTTCAGGGTGCGGGCGAGCCAGTCGCGGTAGCTCGCCGCCGCCTCCTCGGCGATGCCGACGAGCTCCTGCTCCGGTGCACCGAGCGAGCGCCCGGCGACGATCACGCTGCAGAGCAGGCGCTTGACGTCCCACTCCCACGGGCCGACCGTCGCCTCGTCGAAGTCGTTGATGTCGAACACCATCGCGTTCTCAGGGGAGCGGAACATGCCGAAGTTCGACAGGTGCGCGTCGCCGCAGACGACCACCTCCGCGCCGGTGGTCGGACAGGCGGCCAGATCGGCCGACTGGATGGCCGCCGTGCCGCGGTAGAACGAGAACGCGTCCGTGCCCATCCGCTCCACGCGCAGGTCGACGAGCTGCTGCAGACGCGCCTCGTGCTGGGTGGCGAGGATGCCGAGCGGGTCGCGGCCCGGTGATGGCGAGTACTCGGCGTGCGCGGAGCGCGGGACCGCCTCGCGCATCGCGCGTCCGGCGGCCGCGAGCTCCGCCTCGTCGAGCGGCGTCTCGGCCCGCAGGCCCACGGTGTCGATGTCCATGCTGCACCCTCCTCGCGTCGTGGCGAGACGCCTGCAGGCGTCGGGATGCGCTCGCGGGCGCGCTCAGCCTAGTGCCGGGACGGCCGATAGGTTAGACCCCGTGGAGGACTGGATCGAGCATCGCCGGGCGGACGGCGAACGCGTGGGATGGATGCGGCCCGAGGGCGAGGGCTTCGTGCCGGTCGACCTCCTGGGTCGCGAGGTCTCGGGCGCCGTCGACTGGCTCACCGCCGAGGAGACGCTCGACGGCATCGGGATCGGCTACCTCGCCGACCTCTACGAACTGCGCCTGGACGACGGCAGCTGGCTGCGCGTGCGCCTGGCCGAGGTCTCGCCGACCCGCATCGTCGCCAAGCAGGACGACTTCGGCGCGGTCGGCGCCCCGCAGCTGTACTACACGCTGCCGTTCCCGCTCCCGGACACGCTGAGACCGCTGTCGCGCTGAGGTGCCGTGAACCAGACCGCGAGCCGTCGGGCGATCGCACCGATCTCCTCGATCTCCCCGGCCGCGACGGCCAGGATGAGGTCGAACTGCGCATCCTTGTCGTACCGCTGCTCGTAGCCGTTGAGCTGGAAGAAGAGCACGCAGACGACCCATCCGGTGCGCATGTTGCCGTCCAGCAGGGCGTGGTTGCGCAGGAGCGAGTGCAGCAGCGCCGCCCCTTTCGAGTGGACGTCCGGGTAGGCGTCGCGGCCGAACAGGGTGGCGGCCGGCCGGGCGAGGGCGAACTGCAGGAGCACCGTGTCGCGGATGTACGTCAGTGGATCGCCGCCGTGGACCGCTCTGATGACCTGGAGCGCCTCCTCGACGGTGACGTAGCGCGTGCTCACGCGTCGCGGAGCCTCGTGAGCAGACCGGCGTTCTCGGTGACGATCCGGTCGATCATCTGCTGGGTCGAGTGGTCGTGGGTGGCGATGTAGGCGTCAACCGCCTCGAGCACCGTGGCGGTGAAGTTCGTGTGGGTGTCCGCGGCGATCGCCGCGAGGGCCGCGACCTGGTCGTCGCGGAAGGCGATGAGCTTCTTGCTGCGCGCGGGGGGAGCCGTCTGCGTCATTCGCACCTCCTATATATTCGGATGCCCCGCGTATATATGTCCCCTGTGTCGGGTCTGGTGCGGTGCGCGCGGCGCTCGTTAGCATCGCGGGAGACGGGGAGGATCCCGGGAATGGACGCGACACGATGATCCCGTTGACGATCGGCACCCTGGTGGAGGCTCCGGACCGCCCCGCCGTGATCGACGCCTCCCGGTTCAACCGGCACACGTTCTGGTGCGGGCAGAGCGGCTCGGGCAAGACCTACGCGCTCGGCGTCGTGCTGGAGCAGCTGCTGCTCGAGACCGAGCTCTCGATGGGCGTCCTCGACCCGAACGCCGATTTCGTGCATCTGGCCGAGACCCGCGACGACGCCGACCCGGCCGAGGCGGCGCGCTACGCCCGGTCCGACATCCGGGTCTTCCACAGCAGCACGACGACCGAGCCGCAGCTGCGCGCCCGCTACGTCGATCTCAGCGTGCGCTCGCAGGCGGCGGTCGCCCGGCTCGACCCCATCGCCGACGAGGACGAGTACAACGTCCTGCTGCACCTCGACAAGAACGCCGACCACTACGACCAGAACCGGTTCCTGGAGGCCCTGCTCGGCTCCGACGAACCCGCCCGGCGTCGCCTCGGCCTCCGGATCGAGAACCTCGAGATCCTGGACTGGCCGCTCTGGTCGCTGGGTCGCGCATCCGTCGTCGACGTGCTCGACGAGCGGCCGCGGGCCACGGTGCTCGACGTGGGCGGGTTCTCGCACAGCGCCGAGCCGCAGGCGGCCGCTCTGTGCGTGCTGGAGCATCTCTGGCAGCACCGGATGGACCGCCGCCCCCTGCTCATCGTGATCGACGAGGCGCACAACTTCTGCCCGCCCACCGCCCGCAACGACATCGAGCGCCAGCTGACCGAGCAGATCATCCAGATCGCCGCCGAAGGGCGCAAGTTCGGCCTGTGGCTGTTCCTCTCCACGCAGCGTCCCAGCAAGATCCATCCCAATGTGCTCTCCCAGTGCGACAACCTCGGGCTCATGCGGATGAACGCCCCGCGCGACCTCGCCGAGATCGCCGACGTGTTCGGCTTCGTCCCGTCGTACCTGCTCGAGCAGTCGCCGACCTTCCGCAAGGGCGAGGCACTGTTCGCCGGGGGGTTCTCCGACGAGCCGCAGCTGGTGCGGGTGGGGCGGCGGCTCACGCTGGAGGGCGGCGGCGATCTGAACGTGCAGGCGAGGACGGCGGGATGACCGGCGAGCCCGACCCGTCGCTCGACCTCAACCAGTCCGGCGACCAGACCGTCCGCGTGCAGCGCGCCCTCTGGCGCCACTGGGGCACACCGGCGGCGATCTACGGCACCATCGTGTACGCGAGCGTCGTGGCGGCCTCGTCGCTCGAGGACGACCATCCCGACTCGGCCGTGCGGATCCTGGCCTTCAGCCTCATCAGCATCGTCGTGTTCTGGCTCGCCCACGTGTACTCGACGGCGCTCGGATTCCACGGCGACGCCGCACACGTGCGTGACCGCCTGCGCGACTCGCTGCGGCATGCGATGGCGGAATCGACCGGGATGCTGGAGGCGGCGGTCATCCCGAGCGTCCCGCTGCTGCTGGCGACGCTCGGCGTACTGGACGCCGAGACGGCCGTAACGATCGCGCTCTGGCTGGCGGTGCTCATGCTGGCGCTCCTCGGCTACCTGGTCTTCCTCGTCCGAGGCCGCCCGGTCGGGATCTGCCTCCTCGGCGCCGTGATCACCGGGCTGTTCGGCGTGGTCGTGATCCTGCTGAAGATCGCCCTGCACTGACGCCGGGCCTGTCGCGTCCCGCCCTCAGAACGCCGCGATGCCCTTGCCGATCAGCACGACGCCGATGACGAGCAGGAGCACGGCCATCACCGTCGCGTTGTTGCCGACGAGCCAGCCGCGGAGGGAGTCCAGTGGACCGCGCATCCGCTCGGCGGCGACCAGGTAGCCGATGACGGGGATCGCGACCGAGCTGGCGGCGACGACCACGAAGATCACGATCACGACGACGTCGGCGCCCACGGACAGCCCCGCCGTGCCGATCGCGACGCCGGCGCCCGCGGCGAGCAGGAGGTTCTTGGGGTTCACAGCGGCGAGGATGAACGCCAGCCCGAACCCGCGGCCGGCGGTCATCTGGTCGATCGCGGCCATCCACTTCGGGAGCGAGGCCGTCTCGCCGGGCTTCGGCCGCGAGCGCCACTGCCGCAGCGCGAGGAGGAGCAGGAGCGCTCCCAGGACGATTTTGATCGTCCCGCCGATCGGCTGCGACGCGTCGGGATCGGCGGCCGGGATGAGCCCGGACAGCAAGGTGAAGACGACCACGGCCACGATGATCCCGAGCAGCCACCCGAGCAGGAACCCGACACTGGTGCCGCGCGCCTTCGGCGACAGCAGCATCAGGATCGCCGCGATGATCGGGATCGGGCTGATCGCGATCCCCAATGCCAACGGAAGCGTGTCTCCGATCGCTCCACCCATGGTCAGTCCTTCCGTCGGTCGTCGTGGTGAACCTTGTGCTCCGCGCGCTCGGACTTCCGGGCGGCGGACTCCACTTTCATGAGCTGCCTGGTCTCGCTCAGATCGCCGATCGCCGCGCGCCAGACACGTGCGCGTGGGTCGGAGTCGACCAGCACCGCGCGCACCAGGAGCGTGAGCGGGACCGCGAGGATGGCGCCGAGCGGTCCGAGCACGACGGCCCAGAACAGCACAGAGAAGAAGGTGAGGGTCTGGCTGAGCGCGACCGCGTTGCCGACCACCTTCGGCTGGACGATCGACTGCACGACGGCGTTGATGATGCCGTAGACGACGACGATGGCGATCACCGTTCCCCAGCCGCCCGTCAGATAGCCGAAGACCAGGGGAGGGACGATCGCGATGAAGTAGCCGACGTTCGGGATGTAGCTGCACAGGAAGGCGAGGATCGCCCAGAGAAGGGCGGCCGGAACGCCGAGCAGCCAGAGGGCGAAGCCGTTGATCACGCCCTGCACCAGCCCCAGCACAGTGGTGACGACCATGTAGCGGCGCACGCTGTGCGCGAAGCCGCTCATCGCGTAGACGAGGTTCGGGCGGGTGGGCTCCAGCTGCCGCAGCAGCGTCGGTGTGTACGCCGCGTCGGCGGGCATCAGGATGAGCATCGTCAGGACGACGACTCCGAACGAGACGAGGCCGAAGGCGCCCCCGAGCAACCCGGTGAAGAAGTCCAGGAACTTGGCCGGGTCGAAGCCCGACGTGATCGTCTTGACCTCCTGCGATCCCACGCCGATGCTCTGCAGCCAGGCCCCGATGTTCGCGCCGATCTGCTCGATCTGGCTCTTGTACTGGGGCAGCATCCCCACGAACTGGGCCAGTGCGACGATCAGCACCGCGGTGAAGCCCGCCAACAGGGCGAAGACGGTCAGCGCGACGGCACCGGTCGCGATGCCCTCGGGGGTGCCGTGGCGGGTGAGCCACACGCGCACGGGCTGCGCGCAGATCGTGAGCACGAGGGCCAGCAGGGTCGGTGCCAGGATGCTGCCGATGGCGGCCATCCCGAACGCCACGACCACCGCGGAGGCGAGGGCGAGGAGGATGCGCACACCGCGCCCGCCACCCGAACCCGTGCCGTCACCGCCCGAGTCGGCCGCCGAGGGCGGTGCGGGTTCCGGAGGCTTCGGGCGGCGGTGGAACGGCCACCATTCAGGAGCGGGCATGATCGTCCGAATCGGTACGGAGGGCGGAGAGCGCCTCCCGGTTGGTCTCGAAGTAGCGCACGCCGTCACCCAGGCCGAGGTGCTCGATCCGCTCCCGGATACCGGGGCGGACGCGCGAGAGCGACAGGTCCGCGTTCTGTCGGTGCAGGTACTCCTGCAGCCCTTCCCACGACTCGGCCCCGGTGACGTCGATGTCGGTGACGGCCTCCATGTCGAGCACGAGGTGGGTGGCGCCTGACGAGCCGACCGCCCCCTCGACCGCCTGCTGGAACACGGTGCTGTTCGCGAAGAACAGCGGGGCGGCGAGGCGGACCACGATGACGCCGGGAGCGGTCTGCTCGCCGCGGGGCGCCTCCGCCAGCAGCGACGCGTTCGGGTCGCCGTCGGCCTTGAGCGTGTCGATCGGCGGGTTCGCCGCACGGCGGGTGACGTTGATCACGGCCAGGACGAACGCGATGACGATGCCCGCGATGGGACCGATGAGCAGGGCTCCGAGGAAGCACACCGCGCCGATCACGAACTCGAAGCGGTCCAGCCGCCAGAGCAGGGCGAAGTCGCGGATGCCGAGCAGGGGCACGACGGCGACGGCGACGATGGTGCCGATCGCGGGGGAGGGGACGTCCTCCAGCAGCGCCGTCCCGAAGATCAGGAGCAGCAGCGTGCCGAGCGCCGTGATCAGTGTCGGCAGCTGGGTGCGGGAGCCGGCCTGGTCCATCGCCGCGGTGCGGGAGGTGGAGGAGCCGACCGTGAAGGCGCCGGTGACGCCGGCGCCCAGGTTCGCGACGCCGAAGGCGAAGAGGTCGCGGTTGGGCCGGGTCGGGTAGTCGCGCTTCTGGCCGTAGGAACGGGAGACGAGCAGCCCCTCGCCCATGGTGACCATCGTGAGCGCGATCGCCGACGGCACGAGGGCGAGCCAGTCGGTCCAGGCGATGACCGGCCAGGTGAAGGTCGGCGGTCCGGCGTCGACCTTTCCGAGCACGGAGACACCCGCCTTCTGGGCGTCGGTCAGCACGACGACGATGGTGCCGACGATGAGGACGATCAGCGCCCACGGGACGGCCGCGGCGAGCCGGCGGCCGACGAGGAGCACGAGGAGCGCGCCGAGCGAGATGACGAGCGACCAGATGTTGAGCTTCGGGAGACCCGTGATCAGGCCGCCGAGCTTCTCGAGGAACTCGCCGCCGCTGTCGATCTTCACGCCGAGCATCTTCGCCGCCTGCGACACCAGGATGTCGAGCGCGAGGCCGCCGACGAAGCCGATCAGGATGGGCTTCGAGAGGAAGTTCGCCAGGAACCCGAGCTTGAAGAACGAGCAGAGCAGGAAGAGCACGCCGCCGATGAGGGCCTGCGCGAGCGCGAGGACGATGTAGTCCTTGCCGCCGGCCACGGCCATGCCGCCGAGGGAGGACGCGACGAGCGCGGCCGCCGCGGCGTCGGGGGAGGCGACGAGCTGCCGCGACGACACCGTGAGCGCGTACAGCACCGCGGGCACGACGAGCGCGTACAGGCCCGCGGTGGGCGGGAGCCCGGCGATCTGCGCGTAGCCGATGTTGAGCGGGATGGCGATGGCGAGCAGCGTGACGCCGGCCAGCACCTCCTGCAGCCAGGTGCGCCGGTTCAGGCCGGCGAGCGGCCGCATGCGCGGCGGCGCCGGCGACCGCGTGGTCGTCGGCGCCGCCGATGCGGATTCGGGCACGTCAGCTCACCTCTCTTGGTCGGATGACGTACCGGATGCTCACGCCGTCGGCGCCGCCGGCGGAGTGGGGGCTGCCGGTGCCGCGGGAGCAGCCGG
The DNA here is from genome assembly GCF_013410615.1 of Leifsonia naganoensis. Taxonomy (NCBI): domain Bacteria; kingdom Bacillati; phylum Actinomycetota; class Actinomycetes; order Micrococcales; family Microbacteriaceae; genus Leifsonia; species Leifsonia naganoensis. The sequence continues at coordinate 357,261 of NZ_JACCHJ010000001.1, read as the reverse complement.
GGCGGCGTGCGCGCCGGCCGCGGCCTGGTGCCCGAGCGCCACCGACTTCAGGTGGTCGAACTCCGCCTGGTTGATGGTCCCCGCGTCGAGCAGAGCCTTGGCCTTGGCGATCTCGTCGGCCGGGCTGGCCGCCGCGACCTGACGGATGTACTGGTCGGTCGCCGACTGCACCTGGCGCGCCTCCTTCTGGCTGCGCTCCGCCATCCCGGGACCGCGCGCGATCAGGTAGACCAGCGCGGTGAGGAACGGCACGAAGATCAGGAAGAGGATCCACAGGGCCTTCCACCAGCCGTTGAGCTTGTGGTCGCGGAACAGGTCGCTGATGATCGAGAACAGCGCGAACAGATACGCGATGAACGCGAAGCTCCAGAAGAAGAGCCAGATGATGTTCCAGAAGTTGTCCCAGAAAGACATGTCGTACCCCTCCTTGCCCGGGTCGGTCGTGACCCTGGGTGTGGCCTGAGAGTAACGCCGCGCGGGAGCGTGCGTCTAGAGGTCTCTCGCTGCGCGACGATCGGTCCGGCGGCGGGTGTCGTCGTGCGCGTCGCGCACCAGGTCGAGGACGGTGCCGAGGGTGCGCTCGCCGGGGAGGACGACCGCGACCCAGCCGAGCGATCCGTACACCGGGTGGGGAACGAGCACGTCGACGGCGGCGGGGTCGTGCGGGCCGTCGCCGACCAGTTCGGCGAGCCGTGCACGGCCGACGTGGATGTTGACCCGCCACCGGTCGCCGCCGAGCGCGGAGAGGGTGTCCTCTGGATAGTCCTTCGTCACGATGGTGGCGTAGGGCTGCGTGTTCTGCGGGACCCGGCCGTCCGGGGCGAAATAGAAGAAGGCGTCGCCCCAGGCGAGCTCGGGGGAGCCGTCGCCGGGCTCCGGCCGGAGCACGAGCGCGCCGTCGAGGGCGCGGACGGCGGCGACGATCCGGTCCATACTGTCGGTGTTCATGGTTCAAGTGTCCGATTGAAGTGCTTATGGAGGGTTCGTGACATCCATCGCCGCCGTCGCGACGGCCTCCGGCTACTCCCGCCAGCAGATCCGCGACCTCGAGCGGCTGGGCGTCATCCCGCCGGCGGAGCGCGGTCCGAACGGCTACCGGAGCTTCGATGCGACGCACATCCGCGCGCTGCGGGTCTACCGCGGGGCCGCGGCCGCCGTCGGCCCGGTCGAGGCGCGCCGCGTGCTGCGGGAGGCGTGGACGCTCCCGCTCGCCGACGCGGCTGCGCTGCTCGGCGCGCTGCACGTCGGCCTCGCGCGCGAGCGCGAACAGGCGGAGGCGGCGCTCCGGGCTCTGCGCACGATCCGCTCGGAGGGGCACGGCCGCGCGCAGCCGGACGACGTCGCGCTCACCATCGCCGAGCTGGCCGACGCTCTGGGCGTGCGGGCCTCCACGCTCCGCTTCTGGGAGCAGGAGGGGCTCGTCGCCCCCGACCGCGTCACCTCCCGGGGCGCCCGCAGCTACCCGCCCGCGGCCGCGCGGGAGGCGCGCATCGTCGCGGCACTGCGCGCAGCGGGATACCGGATACCCGCCGTCCGCTCCACGATCGACGCCATCCGCCGCTCGGCGCGCCTCGACGATCCCGAACGGTCGCTCGTGCAGCGGATCGAGGCGCTCGCGCAGCGCACGCTCGCTCTGCTGGAGGCCGGTGCGGACGCGGCCGCCCTGCTCCGCGAGCGCGTCTAGACGATCGCCCGAGAGCGCGGCTAGCCTGCGGAAGAGTTCGATCGCCGCCGGCAGAACGAGGGGAGGGATCCGTGACCACCGCACCCTCCATCGCCCGGCGGCCCTGGCTGCTCCCGACGCTGGCGGGGTACCAGCGCGGGTGGCTCGGCCGGGACATCGTCGCGGGGGTGTCCGCGGGCGCGGTCGTCGTGCCCCAGGCGATGGCGTACGCGACCATCGCGAACCTCCCGGTCGAGGTCGGTCTGTACACGGCGATCGTGCCGATGCTGGTCTACGCGCTGCTCGGCGGCTCGCGCGCGATGAGCGTCTCCGCCACCTCCACCATCGCGACGCTCACCGCGACGACGCTGGTGTCGGTGGGGGTCGTTGCGAACTCGGACCAGATCCCGCGCGACCTCGTCACCCTCACCCTGCTGGTCGGCGCGATCCTGTTCGTGGCGCGGCTGCTGCGCCTCGGCTCGCTCGTCGAGATCATCAACCGGCCGACGCTGCTGGGCATCCAGGTGGGGGTCGGAGCGACGGTCGCGGTCGGTCAGCTCCCGAAGCTGCTGGGAGAGACGACGGCGCCGACGGGCGAGGGATTCATCCGGTCGATCAATGCCGTCATCGCGGCGGTGCCGCAGGCGAATCCGTGGACGGCGCTGCTCTCCGTGTGCTCGATCGCGGCGCTGTTCCTGTTCAAGCGCTTCCTGCCGCGGGTGCCCGGTCCGCTGATCGTCGTGGCCGCGGGCATCCTGCTCGTGGCGTTCGGCGGGGCGCGGGAGGCCGGGGTCGAGCTGATCGCGCCGGTCGGGCAGGCGTTCCCCCTCCCGGTCCTGCCGTCGTTCGCGCACGTGTTCCAGCTCATCCCGGGCGCGCTGGCGATCGCCGTGATGGCGTTCCTGGAGACGGCGGCGGTCGCGCGCGGCATCCGCGACGTGGACGATCCGCGCATCGACAGCAACCGCGAGCTCTTCGCCATCGGCGTTGCCAACCTCGTCGGCGGCTGGTTCCAGGCTCTTCCGGCCGCAGGCGGCTTCTCGCAGAGCGCGGTGAACAAGGCGGCCGGTGCGCGGTCGCAGCTGGCGGCGATCGTCACGGTGGTGCTCGCCCTCCTGATCGGGCTGTTCCTCGGGCCGGTGATCAGCCTCCTGCCGCAGGCGACGCTGGCCGCGCTCGTGTTCGTGGCGGTCTTCGGCCTGATCGACGTCAAGGATCTGGCGCTGCTGTGGCGGATCAGCAAGCGCGACTTCACCATCGCGGCCGTCGTCACCGTCATCGGGTTGACCGCGGGGCTGCTCGCGGCCGTCGCCGTCGGCGTGCTCTTCACCCTCGTCCTGGTGCTGGTCGCGATGAACAAGCCGCGCATCCACGCGGAGGCCGCCGCCGACGGGCACATGGCGGTCACCCTGCTCGGCCCGCTCTACACGGCCAACGTGCTGGCGACCGAGCAGGCGGTGCTCGACGCCGCCGACGCCGCCGCGCAGGTGGCGACGCTGCACGAGCTCACCCTCGACTGCTCCACCCTGCAGGACATCTCGATCACGGTGATCCTGGCGTTCCGCGACCTCGACCGGGAGCTGGCGGGGCGCGGCGTGCGGCTCCGCGTGCGCGGCCTGCCCTCCGCGGCGCGGGAGATCGCCGCACGGACGCCGTGGTTCCAGGGTCTGGAGGCCGACGGGCGCGTGGTCTAGGCGGCTCCCGCCCACTTCAGCACGCGGAGCGCTCGGAGGGTCTGCCACCGGCTGGGCTCGCCGACCTCCTCCATCGTGATGGTGGTGCGGCCCGGGATGGCGGCCTCCAGCGTCCAGCGGCCATCCGCGCCGCGCTTGCTCTCGACGAGCGCGACCGCCTCCGCAACGCGCTCGTCCGCCGGCGCGCCGGCCGCGCGCAGATGGTCGAGCCCGCGGAGCACGTCGTAGCGCCAGTAGGTCGGGAAGCGGAACGTCAGCCAGTCCTCGTCGATCAGGCTGCCGTCGCTCTTGCGGCGCATCAGGCCACGCTCCAGCAGGTACGTGTGACCGCGGGCGATCTGCGCCGACACGTCGGTGGGGCCACCGGCGTCGCGGTAGGCGGCCAGACCCTCCAGCGCGCAGATCGTCGAGTGGAAGGAGCCGGGCTCGGTCCGGTCCTCCGAGTAGCAGTTCCAGCCGCCGTCGTCGTGCTGATCGGCGAGCAGGAGCCCGACGATCCGTTCGCTGGGGGAGCCGAAGGCCGCTCCTGCGATCAGCACGCGCCCGTTGATGCAGGGCTCGACCTCGCCCTCGAAGAACGGGCTGTTGCCCCACTCCTCACCCCAGTCGACGTTCTCGCGCACGCGCTGGAGCGCAGCCGACATCCGCGGGCCGTCCGGCTCGGCGCCGAGGGTGGCGAGGAGGAGCAGGGTGTCGTCGGTCGCATCCCAGTCCTCGGGCTTCCACACCGCGCCGCCCCAGGTGCCCGAGGCGTCCTGCGCGTCGAGCACGGCGGCGCTCCAGCCCTCGGACTCGACGGCGGCGCGGTCGGCCGCCCACTCCGGTGCGGGCTCGTGCAGGAGATCGCGCCGGGTCTGCCAGCGGATCGAGGGGTCGCCGTCGAGGAGCCAGGAGGTCACGTCCACGGCGCACACGCTACTCCGCGAAGGACTGCGTTCCCAGCACGCTCAGCAGGGCCAGCTTCTCCGCCGCCTCGGTGTGCGGGGGCGCGGTCAGCACGAGCAGGCACTGCGACAGGTCTTCGGTGAAGAGGGCCTGGCAGTCCAGCTCCAGCGCGCCGAGCTCGGGATGCAGGAGGGTCTTGTGGTCCTCGAACCGGCGGGCCACCTCGTGCCGCTCCCAGATCGCCGCGAACTCCGGGCTCTCGCGCAGGAGCGCCCGCACCACCTCACCGGCCCGGGACCGCTCGCCCAGGGCGCCGTAGGCATCCCGCAGCGACGCGACCTGCGCCCGGCTCTGCCGGTCCCGGTCGTCCTCCGGGTACATCGAGCGGGCCGACTCGGGATGCGCGAACCAGCGGTACACCTCGCTCCGCTCCAGGCCGGTGAAGCCGGAGCGGTCGCCGAACAAGGCGACGGCCATCCGGTTCTGCACGAGCGTCTCGCCGACGTTGGAGAGGACCATCGCGGGGGTGTCGTCGAGGCGGTCGAGCACGCGCAGCAGCGCCGGCGGCACGTGCGCCCCGCCGAGCCGGTCCGGCGTGTTGTGGCCGGCGATCCGGTGGAGGTAGTCTCGCTCGTCCGCGGTGAGCCGCAGCGCGCGGGAGAGGCTCGCGAGCATCTGCTCGCTCGGCTGCGGTCCGCGCTGCTGCTCCAGGCGCGTGTAGTAGTCGACCGACATCGCGGCGAGCAGGGCGACCTCCTCGCGGCGCAGGCCCGGGGCGCGACGGCGGGCACCGGCGGAGAGCCCGACGTCGGCGGGCTGCAAGGCCTCCCGGTGGCGGCGGAGGAAGTCGGCGAGCGCGGTGCGATCCATGCTTCCATCATGCGCCGCGGGCGTGCCGCGAACCAGGGATCGCCGATCCCCCGATCACCGGGTCTCTCCCGGTCGGCGTCGCCACCGCCGAGGCTGAGGGCATGGACATCACAGGAAACACCATCTTCATCCCGGGAGCGACCAGCGGCATCGGCCTCGCCCTCGCCGTCGCCCTGCACGACCGCGGAAACACGGTCGTCGTGGGCGGTCGGCGCACCGAGCTGCTCGAGCGCATCGCCGTCGAGCACCCCGGCATCGACACGGTCCGCATCGACACCGCCGACGCCGAGAGCATCCGCACCGCGTCCGCCGCCGTGATCGAGCGCCACCCCGACCTGAACGTGCTCGTCGCGATGGCGGGCATCATGCGCGTGGAGGACTGGCGCAGCCCGGCCGGCTTCGTCGACACCGCGGAGGCCATCGTCACCACGAACCTGCTCGGCCCGATCCGGCTGATCGGCGCGTTCATCGAGCACCTGCAGACCCGACCCGACGCGACCATCGTCACCGTCTCGTCCGGACTCGCGTTCGCGCCGCTCGCCGTGACGCCGACCTACAACGCGACCAAGGCCGCCATCCACATGCTCAGCGAGAGCATCCGCCTCCAGCTCGCCGGAACCTCCGTGCGGGTGCTGGAGCTGGAGCCGCCGGCGGTGCGCACCGGGCTGATGCCGGGCCAGGAGGACAGCCCGGTGGCCCAGCCGCTCGACGAGTTCGTCGACGAGGTCATGGGTCTCATCGAGACGCAGCCGGAGGCCACCGAGCTGCAGGTCGAGCGCGTGAAGTTCCTGCGCTACGGCGAGGCCCGCGGCGACTACGCCCAGGTCGTGGCTGCCCTCAACGCCGCCGACCCGCACGGCAAGGCGGACGCGGCGGCCTAGCCCGCGTCCGTCACCGCCACCGCCACCGGAACTCCGGAGAATCCCGGCCCCGCAGCCCGAATCGCCGTCCGAACGGCGAGCTGAGCGGCCCGTCGTGACGAGTCTCCGGAGTTCCGGCGCAGGGGAGTCTGCGGGAGCGCCCTGGACCCGGCTGGCGCAACTATCGGTCGCGACGATCGGTCGCCAGGCCGAGCCAGCCGGCGACTTCGGCGATCGCGGCGTCCACGTCATCCCGCACGGCCGGCGTGAACGGCTCGTCCTCGTGCACCGCGTCGACGCGGAAGACGCCCGCCTTGCGATCCGCGGTCGCGTCGAGCTTGCCGACCAGCCGGTCCTCGTGGAGGATCGGCAGCGCGAAGTAGCCCCAGCGACGTTTCGCGGCGGGCTTGTACATCTCCAGCAGGTACTCGAAGCCGAAGAGATCCTGCGTGCGTACGCGGTCGTGCACCAGGCGGTCGAACGGCGACAGCAGCGCGGTGCGGCCCGTGAACGGCGCCCCCACCGCCTCCGGGTCGACCCGCCAGTCGAGGTCGCTGCCCTCCACCCGCACCGGTTCGCCCGCGTCGCCCACCAGGACGGCTCGGGCGATGCCGAGCGCACGGAGGCGGCGGGCGTCCCGCAGCGGTTTCGCCTGCTCTTCGGGCACGATCTCGATGCCGGCCGGGTAGACGCGTTCGGCGACATCCCACGTCCGCTGCCGCCCGACGCGGCCCGCGACCGCCACCTCGCCGCGGCCCTGCAGCAGCTCCAGCATCCTGGTCACGTTCTGGTTGTGCGTCCACCCGCTCGACTGCCACGGCACCGCCGCGGTGTCCGGGATGTCCTTCGACAGCAGCGGACCCTCGGCGCGCAGCCGGGCGAGGAGGTCCGTGCGGAACGCGTCGTTGGCCGTCAGCCACGCGGCCCAGGCGGGAACGGCGTCGGGCCAGTGCGACATGCGGTCGAGGTGGAGGCCGAGGTCGGAGACGGCCCGCACCATCGCGAAGGGCGGCTGCTTCGGGTCGTCCATCGCCTTCACCTCGTAGAGCAGGCGGTCGGTCTCCAGCGCGGTCTGGACCTCGTCGGGGCGGAAGGCCGGCCCGAGACGGGTGAAGGCGATCAGGTCGGCGCTCGGCGCGACCGCGGCGGTGGGGTCGAGCTGCAGGAACGTCAGGTGCTCGACCAGCGGCACCAGTCCCTCGGGTCTCGCGGCGTCGAGGCGCTGCGCCCGCACGGCGATGCGGCGCGCCTCGTCGCGGGGGAGGATCATGCGATGCCCGCTCCCACGATCTGCTCGGCGAGCAGGTCGCCCACGAGCGGCCCCATCGTGAGGCCCGCGGCGCCGAAGCCCGCGTTGACGTAGACGCCCGGATGCCCCTCCAATTCCCCGACGGAGGGCAGCTCGCCCTCGGGCAGCGGGCGGAGGCCGACCCGCGTCTCGATCACCGTCGCGTCGGCGAGGCCGGGCGCGACCGACAGGGCGTCGGCGAGCACCTGCTGCTGCCCCGCAGCCGTGACCCGGGCGTCGAAGCCCGATCCCGTCTCCCGCGTCGCGCCGACGACCACACGCGAGTCGTCGAACGCCACCAGGTAGTGCGGGGCGACGGGATGCACGGACGGCCAGTCCCGGGTGTCGACGCCGTCGAGGCGGAGGTGCGTGATCTGCCCGCGCTGCGGTTCGACGGGCACGCTCGCCCCGAGCCGGTCGAGCACCCGGTTGGTCCAGGCGCCCGCCGCGACGACCAGCGCGTCCGTGCGCAGCTCGCGCTCCTCGATGCGCGGGACGCCGTCCGCGCCCAGGAAGACCGTGCCGTCGATCCGCTGTGCCCCGTGTGTCTCCGCTCCGGCGAGCAGGCCGGCCCGCAGGGCGCGGCCGTCGACGCGGGCGCCCCCGGCGATGTGGAGGGCGTGGAAGCCGTCCCCGAGCGGCGGGAAGAGCTCGCGCGCCGCGGCCTCGTCGATGCGGCGCACCTCGCCGATCGTGCGCGCCTGCGGTGCGCGCTCGGCGACGCGCGCCTCCGCCGCCTCCACGACGGCCTCATCGTGGTTGACGATCAGCGCGCCGCTGCGGCGGAAGCCGATGTCGTCGACGCCGGCCTCGGCCAGCCGCTCGATCAGCTCGGGGTAGTAGTCGGCGCTCGCGCAGTACAGCTCGGAGAAGTCGCCCCCGGCGACCGAGCTCCACGGTTGGATGATGCCCGCACCCGCGTCCGTCGCGCGCCCGGTCAGCCCCGCGTCGGCGACCGTGACCGCCACGCCGCGCCGGGCGAGCGCGAAGGCGGTCGCGGCTCCGGCGACGCCGCTCCCGATCACCAGCACGCTCGAGGGCGCGACCGCTCCGCTCACCGCGCGGCCGCTTCGGCGATCGCCGCCCCGAGCTCCTCGGGCCGCGTGAACATCGGCCAGTGCCCGGTGGGCAGCTCCACCACGTCGTAGCGGTCGAGGGCGCCCAGTTCGCGGCAGAATCCTTCGCCGGCCGCGACCCAGCGGCGCAGGTCCGACTCCCCGAACTCGCACGCGATCACGGTCGCCGGAACGGCACGGCGGTGCGCATCGTCGCGGAGCTCGATCGAGCCGGTCACCACGCCGCCCGGCTCGGGGACGGCGGCGCGACGGAAAACCTCGCGGAGGGGGTCGTCGAGATCCACCAGGTCCTCGTCGTCGAAGTCGTCCCAGTCCGGCAGCGGCACCTCGCCGTCGACCGGGGTCAGCCCACTCGGGATGACGTCGCCCGGCGCGAGCGGCGCCGAGTCGACGAAGACGATGCGCGCCACCCGGTCGGGCCGCGCGTCGAGGGCCGCGTTCGCGAGCGGTCCGCCTCCCGAGTGCCCGACGAGCACCACGTCGCGCGCCGACGGGTCGCCGACGGCGTCGACCGCCGCCGTGATCGCCGCGACGTGCTCGGCGACGCCGATGCCGGCCCGGGGCGAGGTCACGGCCTCCAGCCCGGGGAGGGTCAGGGGATGCGTGTGGTGCCCGGCCGCCTCGATGGCGGGCGTCACCCTCTCCCACGCGTTCGCGTTCAGCCAGAATCCGGGGACGAGGACGATCTCCATGCCCCGACGGTACTCCGGGCGACGGACATCCGCCCCGGGCCGCGCGCCGAGGGAGGCACTGATGCAGCCTCCCTCGCACCGGTCGAGCGGCCTACCGTGGATGGCATGACCTTCGATCTGACACTCAACAACGGCGTCGTCATGCCCGCCCTCGGGCTGGGCGTCTTCCAGAGCCCGCCGGCGGAGACCAGCGCGGCCGTCGAGACCGCCCTCTCGGTCGGCTACCGCCACATCGACACCGCCGCCGCGTACCTGAACGAGCGCGAAGTGGGGGAGGGGATCCGCCGCTCGGGCCTCGACCGCTCCGACGTCTTCATCGAGACAAAGGTGTGGGTGACCGACTACGGCCGCGACGAGACGCTGCACGCGTTCGAGAAGGCGACCGGCAAGCTCGGCGTCGACCAGCTCGACCTGCTCATCCTGCACCAGCCCGTCCCGAGCCGGTTCGAGACGACCATCGCCGCCTACCAGGCGCTCGAGACGCTGCTCGCCGACGGCCGCGTGCGCGCGATCGGTGTGAGCAACTTCACGCCCGCGCACCTCGACCGTCTGCTCGCCGAGACGGAGGTCGTGCCCGCCGTCAACCAGGTGGAGCTGCACCCCTACTTCTCGCAGCCGGACGTGCGCCAGGCCGACGAGTCGCACGGCATCGTGACCCAGGCGTGGTCGCCGATCGGCGGCATCACCTTCTACCCCGGCTGGGGCGACAAGCGGCGCAGCGTCATGGACGACCCGGAGCTCGCCGCGATCGGCGCCGACCACGGCAAGAGCGCTGCGCAGGTCATGCTGCGGTGGCATCTGCAGGAGGGGCGCTCCGCCATCCCCAAGTCGACGAACCCCGAGCGGATCGCGCAGAACTTCGACGTCTTCGACTTCGAGCTCTCCGGCGACGAGCTGGCCCGCATCGACGCGCTGGACACCGGCATGCGCAGCGGCCCCGACCCGGACGTCCTCCGCGAGGAGCTCTTCCAGCGCGTCATCCCGGAGGCGTGAGGCCCGGGCTGCGGACCGCCGGAACTCCGGCGATCCGGAGCGTGAGCCTCGATTTCGCCGGAGTTCCGGTCAGATGAGCGGCGTGTCGGCGCCGGTGTCCGGAGTTCCGGTGGGTGAGCAGCGCGTCGCGGATGCCCGTCAGCTCAGGACGCGTCGTTCCAGGACCAGATGTCGTCGCCGCGCAAGGTGGCGTCGGCGCCGCCGTCGTCGTAGATCACCTGGCCGGCCATGTGCGTGTTCTCCACGCTGGTGAGCCAGATCAGGAGGGTGGCGATCGACTCCGGAGGCTGGTGGTAGTTGAGCGGCATCGGCACGGACGCGTCCACCATCGCGGCGCCCTCCGGTGTCGCGAGCAGGTCGGCCGTCATCGGGGTGACCACCGTGCCGGGAGCGACCGCGTTGAGCGGGATGCCGGAACCGGCCCATGCCTCGGAAATCGACTCGCGCCGCACCCAGCGGGCGAGCGCGCGCTTCGACGACGGATAGACGATGTAGCCCGTCATCGGGTCGTCGGTCACGTAGCCCCGGGCGATCTCGAGGGCGCGCGGCTCGTCGCCGGCGAGTGCGGCCTCCACCATCTCGGCGGAGTTCGGCTGCAGCGACGCCATCGACGAGACGACCGCGGCGCGCGGGGCGTCGGACTCCCGGAGCGCCGGGAGCAGCGCCTCGAGCAGCTCGGTGACGCCGAAGTAGTTGACCGAGATGGTCTTGGCGATCGGAGCGGAGATGCCGGCGCAGGCGATCACGGCGTCGACGCGACCGCCGGCGAGGGCGATCACGGCTTTCGCGGCCTCGGAGCGGCCGGTGCGGGTGGAGAGGTCGGCCTCGACCTCGGCGCCGCGCAGGTCGACGCCGATGACGTTCTCTCCGCGTTCGCGGAGCAGGGCGGCCGTGGTGGCGCCGATGCCCGACGCGGATCCGGTGACGACGTAGGTGCGTGTCATGTCATGTCCTTTCTACGGGTGAACATTATTGACAGACTACGCCAAAAAAGGATGCGCAGTGCTAGTGTCGCCGCCGTGACCGATTCCGCCGACCGCACGCCCGCCTCCCGTGGCAGGGGCCGCCCGTCCGTGGTCGACCACGACGCCGTCGCCGAGGCCGCCATCCTGCTCTGGACCGAGCGCGGCTACGAGCAGACCACCTGGCGCGACCTCGCCGAGGCGACCGGCGTCAGCGAGCGCACGCTGCTCCGGCACTTCCAGACCCGCGCCGCCATCGCCTGGACCGGCGTGGATGCGGCGCGCGAACGGCTCGCCGCCGCGCTCGCCGCGGCCGCTCCCGAGGAGCCGCTCGCCGACGTGCTGCGCCACGCCGTCGTGAACTCGGTCTCGCTCGACTCGGTGCGCCGCCTCGGCTCCCAGTGGGCGACCCTCGTCTCCACCGAGCCGGAGCTCGCGGCCTTCGGGCAGCGCAGCAACCTCCCGTGGACCGCCGACCTCGCCGACTACATCGCCGGCCGCGTGCCGGATGCGCCCCGCGCCGTCGCCAACGCGGTGGCCGCCGCCTACGAGGCTGCGAGCCGCTCGGCCCTCATCGACTGGGCTGCGGGAGACGCGGGCGACCCCGCCGACGCGGTGGACGCCGCCTTGCGCTGGCTCCGCGTCGACGCGCGCTGAGCATCCTCGCGCGCTGAGCATCGCCGCGCGCCGCGACATTCGTGCCGAATGTCGTGAAAGAAGCGCTCTAAGCCGACATTCGGCACGAATGTCGGCGCGCTACCTGCGGCGGTCGTTCGTCCCGTACAGCGCCAGCGCGATCAGCAGCGGCTGGAACGCGAGCCGGATCAGCCGCTTGCGGTCGGTGTCGAGGCCGAACGCGCTGCGGTGGTGCTGCCACTGCGACACGTTGCCGGGGAACACGGCGGCGAAGAACGCCGCGGCGATCCAGCCGACGGTGCTCCGGCTGGCGAGTCCCTTCCGCTGCGGGGTGACGGCGAGCGCGGTCCCGAGCGCGATCTCGACCACCCCGGAGGCGAGGACGGTCGTGTCCGCGTCGAGCGGGACGAAGTCCGGCACCTGTGCCTGGAAGTCCTTGCGGGCGAAGGTGAGGTGGCTCACCCCGGCGAAGACCAGGCCGGCCCCGAGGAGGATGCGGGCGGTGGTGCGGGCGGCGCTCATGCGGCGGCGTTCCGGACGGTCGAGGCGGTGGAGGCGCGGGAGGCGGGGATGCGTCGAGTCATACCCCCGATGCAACGCCTTCCGTGCGTTCTCTGCAAGCGGACAGGATGACGGGCGTGCTCCCGGAATATCCTCCCGCCGGTTTCGTTGAACTTGAGTGCACACCACTCAACTTTAGAAACAGGAGATCACGTGCCCGAGAACTTCACTCCGGAGAGCGGCGGAAACGGCTCGTTCGACGAGTTCCTGGCCCGCTACCTCGCGGGTGAGCGTGCGCGCGCCGCGCGCTCGATCGACATCAGCCGGTTCTTGAGCCGGCGCACGCAGGAGATCCTCGCCGAGGCGGGCCGCTTCGCTCTGGAGCACGGCCACCGCGAGCTGGACGCCCTGCACATCCTGCGCGTCATGGCGGGCGAGGAGCCGGCCGCCGACGCGATGCGCGGCATCGGGGTCGACCCGGCGCGCGTCGTGCTCGCGGCCGAGCAGCGCCTCCCTGCGTCGGGCGAGATGGTGGATGCGGACGCCGCCTCCATCACGACCTCCGCCCAGCGCGCGCTCTTCCACGCGTACCAGGTCGCCCGTGCCTCCGGATCGACGTACATCGATCCCGAGCACCTCTTCTTCGCGCTCGTGATCGGCCAGGACGCCCCCGCCGGGCAGGTCCTGCAGGCCGCCGGCGTGACCGCGGACGCCCTCACCAACGCCATGCGCCAGACCGCCACGGTCGGCGCCGGTGGGATGGGCGAGCCAGAGGCCGCCGAGGACGAGTCCGACACCCCGATGCTCGACCGCTTCGGCACCGACCTGACCGAGCTCGCCCGCGAGGGCCGGCTCGACCCGGTCGTCGGCCGGCTCGACGAGATCGAGCAGACCATCGAGATCCTCTCCCGCCGCACCAAGAACAACCCGGTGCTGGTCGGCGAGGCCGGCGTCGGCAAGACCGCGATCGTGGAGGGCCTGGCCCGCGCGATCGTCGCCGGCGACGTCCCCGAGCAGCTGCAGGACAAGAAGGTCGTCACGCTCGACCTGGCCGGGATGGTCGCGGGCACCCGCTACCGCGGCGACTTCGAGGAGCGCCTTACCGCGCTCATGGACGAGATCAGCGCGGGGACCGACGAGCTGATCGTCTTCATCGACGAGCTGCACACCGTGGTCGGCGCCGGAGGCTCCGGAGAGTCCGGCGGCATGGACGCGGGCAACATCCTGAAGCCCCGCCTGGCGCGCGGCGACCTGCACCTGGTCGGCGCGACGACGCTCAAGGAGTACCGCCGCATCGAGAAGGACCCGGCGCTCGAGCGCCGCTTCCAGCCGGTGACCGTCGGTGAGCCCAGCGTCGAGGACGCGGTGCTCATCCTTCAGGGCCTGCGCGGCGCCTACGAGGAGCACCACGGCGTGCGCTACACGGACGACGCCCTGCGCGCCGCCGTCGAGCTCTCCGACCGGTACGTCTCCGACCGCTTCCTGCCCGACAAGGCCATCGACCTGATCGACCAGGCCGGCGCGCGACTGCGCCTGTCGCTGGGCAAGCGGGTGGATGCGTCCGAGCTGATGCAGAAGCTCGCGACCCTCGAGTCCGAGAAGAACTCCGCCGTCGCCGGCGAGCACTACGAGGAGGCGTCGCGCCTGCGCGACGAGATCGAGACGGTCCAGCACTCCCTCGACGAGCTCGGTCGCGCCCCGCGGCCCGACGCGGTCGTGGGCGAGCCCGAGATCGCGGGCATCGTCTCCCGCGCCACCGGCATCCCGGTGTCCCGCATCGGCGACGCCGACCGCGAGCGCCTGGCCCGGCTGGAGTCCGAGCTGCACGAGCGCGTCATCGGCCAGGAGGACGCGGTCACTGCGGTCGCCAAGGCCGTGCGCCGCAACCGCACCGGGCTGGGCGACGAGCGTCGCCCCGTCGGCAGCTTCCTCTTCCTCGGGCCCACCGGCGTTGGCAAGACGGAGCTGGCGAAGTCCCTGGCCGGGTCGCTCTTCGGCGACGAGAAGGCAATGCTCCGCTTCGACATGAGCGAGTTCGGCGAGCGCCACACGGTCGCCCGCCTGGTCGGCGCCCCTCCCGGGTACGTCGGCTACGACGAGGCCGGCCAGCTCACCGAGCGCGTGCGCCGCAACCCGTACTCGGTCGTGCTGTTCGACGAGATCGAGAAGGCCCACCCCGACGTCTTCAACCTGCTGCTGCAGGTGCTGGACGACGGACGCCTGACCGACGGTCAGGGCCGCACGGTCGACTTCCGCAACACGGTCGTCATCATGACCTCCAACCTCGGGTCGGAGTTCCTCGCCTCCCGCAGCGGAGCCCTCGGCTTCGTCGCACCGGGCGCGGACGGCTTCTCCTCCGAGAAGGACCTGCGCGACCGCGTCATGGGCAAGCTGCGTGAGGCGATGCGGCCCGAGTTCCTCAACCGCATCGACGAGATCGTGCTGTTCCGCAAGCTGGACGCGGAGCAGCTGCGGTCGATCGTGCGCCTGCTGCTGACCGCCACCGAGCACCGCCTGGCCTCCCGCGGCATCGCGTTCGAGACCACCGAGGCGGCCGTCGAGTGGATCGCCGACGCGGGCTACGAGCCCGAGTACGGCGCACGCCCGCTGCGCCGCGTCATCCAGCGCGAGGTGGACGACCGCGTGGCCGACCTGATGGTCACCGGCGAGGTCGCCGAGGGTGGCACCGTGGTGGTGGATGCCGTGGAGGGCGAGCTGCGCGTGAGCGCGCGGGCCATCTTCGCCGCGGCCGCCTGATCCGGACTCCCGCACCCCGCACCCCGCACCGAACGAATAGTCACAACACGCCGCGTCCGCTTCTGCGGGCGCGGCGTGTTGCGTCTGATGGATGGCTACGCCGACTCCCGCACGACCACGCGGGAACCCGTGGTCGGCTCCGCGACCGGCTCCAGGCCGATCGCGACCCGCGCCGCGTGCGCGCCGAGCCGCTCCGCCTCCACGTGCACCGTGGTCAGCGCGGGCGCCCACAGCGCCCCGTACTCGCTGTCGCCGAAGCCGATCACCGCGAGGTCGCCGGGGGCGGCCAGCCCGAGCTTCGGCAGTGCCGAGAGGATGGCGAGCGCCGTCTCGTCGTCGACGGCCGCGATGGCGGTGACCTCGGGATGCCGCTGCCGCAGCTCCGCGATCGCGCGGGCCGTGGAGTCGCGATCGGTCCCGGTTGTGACGACTCCGGCCGCGGTGAGGCCGAGGCGCTCGGCCGCCTGCACGAGGTGCGGCAGCCGGTCGTGCGGAACGTCGGAGTGCGGCCCCGGCGCCCCGAACGCGACCACCGCGTGCCCGCGGTCGCGCAGGTGCGCGAGCTGGGTGAGCGCGTGCGACGCCAGCCCGTAGACCCAGCCGCCCTCGGGCGCTCCCGGGTTCACGTGCCGGAACGGTCCGGAGATGTCGACGACGGCGCGCGGCGAGACCGCCGCGATCGCCGACTGCAGCGCGTGGTCGTGGGTGCCGTGCTGCACCAGGAGGCTGTGGTCGTGGGCGGCGAGCTCCGTGCTCATCCCGAGGATGAAGCCCTCCAGGATCGGGCCGCCGCGCCGCGCGCCGACGTCGAGCAGCACGACGCGCGACGTCCCCTCGCGCAGTGCGCGTGCGACGCCGTGCGGCACGTAGCCCAGGGCGCGTGCGGCCTCCCGCACCCGCTCCTGCGTCTCGGGTCGGATCACCTGCCCCGGCGTGCGGTTGAGCACGAAGCTGACCGTCGCGGGGGAGACGCCGCTCGCCCGCGCGACCTCCTTGATCGTCACGCTCACGGCCCGATCCTAACGTGCACTAATTCGATTTAGTAACTACGGTGGCGAGAACCGATTGAAGGAGCATGCAGTGAAATCCATCCGAGTCACCGGCGTCGACACCAACGAGTGGGTCGACATCGAGAAGCCGACCGCGGGACCCGCCGACGTCCTGCTCGCGATCAAGGCGTGCGGGATCTGCGGCTCCGACGCCATGTACTCGCATTTCGGCGGCATCCCGCCCCGGCAGGGTGCGACCCCGCTCGGGCACGAGCCGGCCGCAGAGGTCGTCGAGGTCGGAGCCGACGTGCAGGGGATCAGCGTCGGCGACCACGTCGTCATCGACACGATGGCCTTCACCGACGGGCTGCTCGGCTCGGGCGGCGAGCAGGGCGCCCTCTCGGAGTTCGTCGTGGTCCGGGATGCGGTGCTCGGCCGCCAGCTGCGCGTGATCCCGAAGGACATCCCGTGGGACGTCGCCGCGCTCAACGAGCCGATGGCCGTCGCCTACCACGCGGTCAACCGCACCGCCCCGAAGGACGGCGACAGAGTCGTCATCTTCGGCGCCGGCCCCATCGGCCTGGGCGCGTTGCTCGGCTACCGCCGCCGCGGGGCGTCGCACATCGTGGTCGTCGACATCCTCCCCACCCGCCTGGAGAAGGCGCTCGCGATCGGCGCCGACGCCGTGATCAACTCCGCCGAGGAGGACCTCGCCGCGCGCCTCGTCGAACTGCACGGCGACGCCTCCACCGCCATGGTGCGCGGTGCCCGCCCCGGCACCGACATCTACCTCGACGCCGCCGGTGTCGGCTCCATCCCGCAGGCCGTGGCCGGCTTCGCCAAGCACGGTGCGACGCTCGGCATCGTCGCCGTGCACAAGCGCCCCGTCGAGCTGGACTTCGGCGGCATCCTGCCGACCGAGCTCACGATCGTCTGGTCGATGGGCTACCCGACGGAGATCTTCGAGGTCACCGACGACATCATCGAGAATTGGCAGAAGTACGCGCTCATCATCAGCGACCGCCTGCCGTTCGAGAAAGCCCTCGACGCCCTCGCCCTCGCAGCGACGCCCGGCGCGGCCGACAAGGTGACGGTCGTCTTCGACTGAGGCGGGGCGAACATGTCACCTGGGGGTCGCGTCCGCACGTGCGTACGCGGCCCCCAGATGTGCTCACGCGTAACGACGAACGGCCGCGCGGATGTCGTCCGCGAACCGGTAGATCTCGTCTAGCGAGCCCAACTCGTGCTTCGTCTCGTTCTTGTCCTCGTCAAAGAGGCCGATGTGCTTCTTGGTCTTGCTGTTGAAGTGCAGACGCGCGACCGGCTTACGGTTGTTGTCGTCGAGAAGAATTGCGAAGTAGGACTTGGAATCTCGCTGGGCGATCCTCTGCGGCTTGACCTCGCTGCATGCAATCGCCTTGACGATCTGGTAGCCCTCCAACTCCTCCAACGTCGTCTCGATCTCCGTGTCGCGATCCAGATCGCTTTCCGCGGGCGGTTGGCTCGTGAGGGCTTCCGGCTCGGCGGCGCTGGTGGAATACGACGAGCTTCCGAGTGCGGTTTTGAGCCGATCGTTCACTTGATCGTTCAGGAACTGGCTCGTCGCCTTGCGCACTAGTGGAGTGAACTGGTCACGCACCTTTTGGGTAATCGACCCGTCGTACACGCGGCTAGTGAAGAAGCGAACCCACTCCTCATCGGGCTCGCGGAACTCGGTGGCGAGTGCCCGCTTGATCTGGCCGATGTACTTCAACTCGCCTGCGGCGTTGATGATCGAGTCGAGGTCGAACGCGTCCTTGGTCAGCTTCCGCAGCTCCGGAATCAGTGTCTCGTCGATGTCGAGCAGGTCGAGAACGAGGAACGGCTTGTCGTCCATCCGGTTCGGGGCGTCGAGATCGGTGTAGAAGTGGTACACCTCGCCGTTGGTCAGCACCGCGACACGGGCATTCGTCACTGCGAAATAGCGGTAGAGCTGCGACGCATTCTCGATCGTGAGTGACTCGTTGGATTTCTTGCACTCGATCAGCATCTGGACTTCACCGTCCCGCATGATCGCGTAGTCGATCTTCTCGCCCTTCTTGATCCCCACGTCGGCGGTGAATTCCGGTACAACCTCGAGCGGATTGAAGACGTCGTAGCCGAGCACATTCGAGATGAACGGCATGACGAATGCATTCTTCGTCGCCTCCTCGGTGTGGATGGCGTCGCGCTGGTTGGCGACTTTGACTGCGATGGCGGCGAGCACCTCTGCAAAATCCATGGGTCTCCTTTGGGCGGATCGTGATCCAAAGATACTGAGGGGTAGGTATCGAGAGGTGACTCATTTCGGTCAACCCACCCGGAATGGGGGTGAGATCCAAAGCCCTCGTCCGAGGCCGCTTCCTGTACATCTCCAAACCTCCCTTCACCTCGCACCGACCGATTCCACAGGCCGGGTTGGAAGCGTAGACGGGTGTCTACTCCCGATCCGAACCGTCCGCCGCTGATCGACCGCATCCTGGCGCCGGTCCAGCGGCTCGAGCCGCGCATGCCGCGCACCCGGGGCCGCGCGATCTGGCAGTTCCTCGGCTTCACGCTCGTCGCGGCCGTGCTCAGCTCGCTCTTCGTTCTTCCGGGTTTCCTGGGAACGGGCGTCGCGGCGGCCGCGGGCATCTCCGACTTCAACGCGCTGCCCGCGAACCTGCAGATCCAGCAGTTCGCGCAGAACTCGACCGTGTACGCGAAGCAGGGCGGCCAGGACGTGCCGATCGCCACGTTCTACGCGCAGAACCGCCAGGACGTGACCTGGGACGCGGTCTCGCAGAACGTGAAGGACGCGGTGGTCGCGGCCGAGGATCCGCGGTTCTACTCCGAGGGCGCGGTGGATGTGCTGGGCACCGTGCGCGGTGCGCTGGCGACCGTGGTGGGCGGCGACGTGCAGGGCGGGTCCTCGATCACCCAGCAGTACGTCAAGAACGTCGAGGTCGAGAAGTGCGAAGCGCTGACCGACGCGAAGAAGGTGCAGGCCTGCTACGACGACGCGGCCGGGCAGACCCTCCAGCGCAAGGTGCAGGAGATGCGCTACGCGGTGGGGCTGGAGAAGAAGTACAGCAAGAAGGACATCCTGATGGGGTACCTGAACGTCGTCGGGTTCGGCGGTCAGGTGTACGGCATCCAGTCGGCTGCGCACTACTACTTCGGCGTCGACGCGAACAACCTGACGCTGGCGCAGGCCGCGACGCTGGTCGCGATCGTCAACAACCCGTCCAACCTCCGCATCGACGAGCCCGACAGCAAGACCAACGGCGCAGCGAACGGATACAAGCTGACGAAGGCGCGCCGCGACTACGTGCTCGACCGCATGTACGTGAACCACAAGATCACGGCGGCCGACCGCGACGCGGCGAAGGAGACGCCCGTCACGCCGACCGTGACGCCCACGACCTCGGGATGCGCGGCCGCGCAGCAGTACAACGCCGCGTTCTTCTGCGACTACGTGCGCGACACCATCCTGAACGACCCCGCCTACGGCGCGACCAGCGACGATCGCTGGGCGACCCTCAACCGCGGCGGCCTCAAGATCTACACGACGCTGAACCTCGACCTCCAATCGGTCGCGCAGCAGTCGCTGAGCAACTACATCCCCGCATCGAAGGCCGGCATCGACCTGGGCGCGTCCAACGTCTCGGTCGAGCTCGGCACCGGCCGCATCGTCACGATGGTGCAGAACCGCGCCTTCAACAACACGGACCAACCCGTCGACGGCACGACGGCGGTGAACTACAACACCGACGAGGCGTACGGAGGCTCGTCGGGTTTCCAGACGGGCTCGACGTTCAAGGCGTTCGACCTGGCGGCGTGGCTGGAGGCGGGGCACAGCCTGTACGAGAGCGTGAACGCCTCGCAGCACACCTTCCCGATGTCCGACTTCACGAGCACCTGCGGTGACATCTCCGGACCGTCCTGGCAGGTCGCGAACGACGAGGGATCGGCGAGCCGGCTCTCCGTGATGTCGGCGACGGCGGAGTCGGTGAACACGGCCTTCGCGATGATGGCGACGAAGGTCGACCTCTGCTCCATCCTGAACGCGGCGAAAGCGCTCGGCATCCACACCGCGGCCACCGGCGGCACGCTGAACTCGTACCCGTCGATGATCCTCGGCACCAACGAGGTCGCGCCGCTCACCATGGCGACGGCATACGCGGGCATCGCGAACAACGGCACCGTGTGCACGCCCATCGCGATCGACAAGGTCCTCAACGCCGACGGCAGCGCGCACAAGGTGAGCGCCAGCACGTGCACGCAGGGGCTGGACAAGAACGTCGCCGCGGGCGTCACCTACGCCCTGCAGGGCGTGATGACCGACGGCACCGCCACCAGCGCCAACCCGTGGGACGGCACGCCGGTCATGGGCAAGACGGGCACCACCGACGACTCGCTGCAGAACTGGCTGATCACCTCCACCACCAAGGTCGCGCAGGCGACATGGGTGGGCAACGTCTCGGGTCAGACGCCGCTGCGCAGCCTCAGCTTCAACGGCGTCGGCGGAGGCGACGTGAAGTTCTCGATCGTGAAGCCTATCCAGAAGGCCCTGGACCAGGTCTACGGCGGCGACGACTTCACGGACCCGCAGGATTCCTCGCTCTACGGAAATCGGGTCACCGTCCCGGATGTCGCCGGCAAGACCCCGGATCAGGCCCAGAAGCTGCTGGAGGCGCTCGGCCTCGACGTCACGATCGACCAGACGCCGGTCGCGAGCGGCCAGCCGGCCGGAACCGCCGCGGGCACCGACCCCGCAGCCGGGTCGGCGGTCGAGGGAGGCGCGAGCGTCACCATCCAGCTGAGCAGCGGGCAGGCCTCCGCGACGCCGACGCCCGGCACGGGAGGGGGATCGACGAGTCAGCCGACCGCGAGCCCGGGGACGGGGAACGGCAACGGGAGTGGGAACAACGGCACAGGGAACAGCGGCAACGACACCGGGAACGGCGGCGGCTGACACACCCGCCCGGCCGGGCCCGCGGTCAGCGGAGGGCGAGCTCCGAGATGATCGCCCGCAGCGCCTCCTCGTCGTCCGCGATGGTGGTCACACGCTGCGGCGCGGCCAGGAGCTCGCGGGTGGCGGCGTCCGCGTTCGGGACGCTGCCGAGCGCCTCGGCGATCGTCTCGGGGAACTTCTGCGGCTTGGCCGTCTCGAGGACGAGCATCGGCACGCCCGGCTCGATGTGCTCGCGCGCGACCTTCACGCCGTCCGCGGTGTGCGGGTCCAGGGTGACGCCGCAGCGCTCGGAGACGGCGCGGATCGTGGCCAGCCGGTCGGCGTGGGTGCTCGTCCCGCTCACGATCCCGAACTCGGCGCCGAACCGATCGAGCTCGGAGGTCAGGTCGAACTCGTCCCGGGCGTCCAGCTCCTGCCACGCGGCTGCGGTCTGCTCGGCCGAGCGACCGAGCAGGTCGAAGACGAACCGTTCGAGGTTGGAGGCCCGCGAGACGTCCATCGAGGGGCTCGACGTCACGAAGGTGCGGGCGGCGGGCCGCGGGCGGTAGTGGCCGCTGCGGAAGAAGTCGTCGAGCACGTTGTTCTCGTTCGTGGCGAGCACGAGCTTGCGCACGGGCAGCCCCATGCTGCGGGCGTAGTGCCCCGAGAGGATGTTGCCGAAGTTGCCGGACGGCACCGCGAACGACACCTCGAAGCCCGCGCGCTCGGCCTCGGGGAGCGCGTCGGTGATCCGCAGCCACGCCCAGATGTAATAGGCGATCTGCGCAGAGATGCGGCCGAAGTTGATCGAGTTGACGGCGCCGATGCGGTGCTCGCGCTTGAACGCGCCGTCCTCGGCGATGCGCTTCACGAGGCGCTGGCAGTCGTCGAACGTGCCGTCGACGACGATGTTGTGCACGTTGTCGTCGAGCAGCGAGTACATCTGGGCGCGCTGGAAGATGCTCATGCGTCCCTGCGGCGAGAGCATGAACACCGAGAGCCGGTCCCGGCCCCGCAGCGCGTACTCGGCGGCCGAGCCGGTGTCGCCGGAGGTGGCGCCGAGGATGTTGAGGACCTCGCCGCTCTGACCGAGCACGAAGTCGAGTGCCTCACCGAGGAACCGCATCGCCATGTCCTTGAAGGCGAGCGTCGGCCCTTCGGAGAGGCCGACCAGCGTGATCCCGTCGTCGAGTGCGTGCAGCGGGACGACCTCCTGCGACGCGAAGGCCTCGGGACGGTACGCCGCGTGGCAGAGCCGGCTGAGGTCGTCGCGGGGGATGTCCGTCGCGAACAGGCCGATCACCTCGGTGGCGAGGTCGGCGTAGTCCAGCGGACGCCACTGCTCCAGCAGGGCGGCAGTGAGCTGCGGCAGCTCCTCGGGAACCGCGAGCCCGCCGTCGGGAGCGAGCCCTTCGACGAGGATGTCGCAATACGATCCGAGCCGGCCGCCGCGTGTGGAGATGTACTGCACGTGTCGTTCCCTCGTCCTTCGAGTGTGGATGTGTTTTCAGCCTAGGCGACGCGGCTACGCAGCCGTGGCAGCGACGGCGCTCTCGCCGAGCCAGGCGGCCAGGACCGCGCGGCGCAGTACGTTCGCGCGCTCGGCGAACCCGCGCTGACGGCGTACGTACTCGGCCTTGCCCTCGGGCGTCTCGATCGCGACGGGCTCGGCACCCCAGGGCCGCATGTCGTACGGCGACGCCTGCATGTCGAGCAGGCGGATGCCGCGGGCCAGCTCGAACGCGTCGAGCAGCAGCTCGCCCGGCACGAGCGGGCCGAGCTTCATCGCCCACTTGTACACGTCCATCCCCGCGTGGAGGCAGCCGGGCTGCTCCAGCTCGGGCTGCGTCTCGCGGGTGGGCGCGAAGCGGTTACGCGGCACGGCGTCGGGGGTGAAGAAACGGAAGGCGTCGATGTGGGTGCAACGCAGGTCGTGCGCCTCCACGACCGCGTCGGTGCCCCGGCCGCCGAGGCGCAGCGGGACCTCGTGGCGCGTCTCGTCCTGCCGGTAGACCATGGCCCACTCGTGCAGCCCGAAGCAGCCGAACTGGCCGGGGCGCGCAGCGGTGGAGCGGAGGATGCGCTCGATCCCGCGCAGCAGTGACGTCTTCTCGGCCTCGAACGCGGCTTGGTCCACCACGAGGGAGCCCGGGGTCGTGCCAGGGGCGTACCAGCGCCAGGAGGCGCGTGGATCGCCCGCGGCCTCCGCCAGCTCGACGCCCGGCCCGGGATGCCACCGGCGCAGCACGCGCGGTGCGTACGAGTAGTAGGTGAAGAGGAAGTCCTCGACCGGGTGCTTCTCGCCCCGCCCCGCCCGCTCGCGATGCCCGGCCGTGAGCGCGTCGGCGCGCGCGGCGTGGGCCGCCTCGCGGGCGCGCCAGTCGGCGGGGTCGAGCAGTGTGGTCACCCCTCGAGGATAGGCCAGGCGGGCGACGGCATATCAGGCGAGCGACTCCAGCGGGTTCGCGGCCAATTTCGCGCGCACGCCGCCGAGCACCAGGCGGTGCGCCTGGGTGTCGGGCTTGCGCTGGGCCTGGTCGGCGACGCCCGCTCCGAACTCGGCGGCCAGGTCGAGCCTCGGGTAGGCGCCCACGACCTCCCGGCGCAGGCCGAGCGGGAGGTCGTCAGCACGCGCACCCGAGATGTCGAGCCCCGTGGCGGTCTCGAGCAGGTAGCCCTCCTCGTCGAACGCGGGGTCGACCGCGGCCCAGTTGTGCCGCACGATCACCTCGTGCGCGCGGGTGCGGCGGGCATGCTCCCAGCCCGCGCCGGCCGTGAGCGCGACGGCGACGTGGCCGCCGGCGTCCTCGTACGAGAGCGCGACGTTGTCGAACTCCGGCACGATGCCGATGTCGTGGAGCAGGGCCGAGACGTAGAGGAGCTCGTGGTCGATGTCGTCACGCCCCTCCAGCTGCGCGAACGCCTCCGCCCACAGCCACGACCGCACGACGTGGTTGAGCAGCGCGGGGGAGTGGTAGGCGGCGGCGAGCTCGCGGGCGGCGTGCGCGGCCTGCGTGTCGGGTGCGGCGGGCAGATCGGAGAGCAGCATCCCTCCATCCTGGCAAGGCGCCCGCCCTCGCGCCGCTCAGATCCAGCCGGAGGCGGGGGAGATCCCGCCAGATGGCGCGGGGTCAGTCGCGGGTCGGGTCGAGCACGGCGATGCCGACGGGCGGGGCGGAGGCGGCCGCGGGCAACAGCAACGCCGCCTCCGCGAGGCCGACGTGCGAACCGACCAGCGCCTCGGGCGACACCGCGCCCGACGCGACGAGGTCGAGCATCTCGGCGTAGTCGGCGGCGGCCATCCCGTGGCTGCCCAGCACATCGAGTTCCCAGCCGATCACGCGGTCGAGCGGCAGCACCGGTCCGCCGCCGGGCAGCAGCCCGATCTGCACGTGCCGTCCGCGCCGGCGCAGCGAGTGGAGGGCCGCCCCGGCCGTCGCGGGCGAGCCCACGGCGTCGACGGAGACGTGCGCTCCCCCTCCGGTGAGCTCGGCGATCGCCGAGGGAGTCCCGTCGCCTGCCTCCAGGGTGTGCTCGGCGCCGAACCTCCTGGCCAGCTCGAGCGCGGCCGGTGAACGGTCCACGGCGATCGGCCGCGCACCCAGGGCGGCGGCGATCATCACGGCGCTGAGCCCGACGCCGCCCGCACCGTAGACGGCGATCCACTCGCCGGGCTGGATGCGCGCCCGCGCGGTGACCGCCCGGTACGCGGTCGCGAACCGGCAGCCGAGACTCGCCGCCGCGGCGTCGTCGATGTCGTCCGGGAGGGCGACCAGGTTGAGGTCCGCGGCACGCACCGCCACCAGCTCGGCGTGCGATCCCCAGTGCGTGAAGCCGGGCTGCGTCTGGTCGGGGCACACCTGCGCCTGACCGCTCCGGCACCACTCGCACCGCCCGCAGCCGTTGACGAACGGCGCCGTCACCCGGTCACCCGGCCGCCACCGCTCCACGCCCGCGCCGACGGACTCCACCACGCCGGCGAACTCGTGCCCGGGCACCTGCGGCAGGCGGACGGTGTCGTCGTGCCCCGCCCAGGCGTGCCAGTCGCTGCGGCAGAGACCGGACGCCGCGACGCGCACGATCGCGCCGCCCTCCGGGGCGACGGGATCGGCGACCTCCGCCACCCGGACCGGTCCGGCGAACGTGTCGTACAGCAGTGCTCTCATGGGGCTCCCGGAATCAGCGCTGCACGGCGCGGCAGGCGAGGTGGACGGCGAGGCGGGTCTCCGGGTCGCCGAGGTCGAGCCCGAGCAGCTCCTGCGCGCGGGCGACCCGGGTGGAGACGGTGTTGCGGTGGAGGCCGAGGGCGTCGGCGGTCGCGGCGATGCCGGACTCGTGGTCGAGGTAGGCGGTGAGCGTCTCGATCAGCTCGGGCCCGCGGGCGATCAGCGGCGCGAGCAGGGACTCCGCGGCCGGGACGAAGGTGTCGCTCTCGGTCCAGGAGAGCAGGAGCTGCTCCAGGCCGAGCGCGTCGATGCGCACGAAGTGGCCGGTCGCGGAGCGGTCGGCGGCGATGCGCGCGGCGTCAGCAGCGCCGTCGATGGTCGCGACCAGCCCGGCCGACCCGCTCTCGAGCGTGCCGACGCCGGTCGCGACGTTGAACACGCGGCGGGCGGCGGTGTGCAGGGCGTGCAGGGCGCGCACGTTCTCCTCCACCCGGCTCGGCGCGGGAGGTGCGGCGAAGCTGAGCCAGCCGGTCACCCCGCGCCCGCTCGTCGCCGCGTGGGAGTCGACCGGCAGCGCGGTCAGCTCGCGGGTGACGAAGCGGAGCAGTTGGAGGGTGTCGACGCGCGAGCGGCCGATCAGGCGGAACCCGAGGTGGTAGCCGCTGGTGCGCCAGCCGCGCTCGACCATCCGCTGCTCGAGCTCCGCGTCGCGGCTGTCGCGCAGTTCCAGGAAGTCGCGGAGCAGGCCGGACGACACGGATGCGTCGTTGACGTCGGCGACCTCGTCGATGAGGATGCGCGCTGCGACCGCGGGCATGGCCACCTCGGCGGCGACCGCCAGGGCGCTGAGCTGCTGCTGTCCGAGCCCGCGCCCGAAGACGGCGAGGCGCAGCCCCGCACGGCTCGGGGAGTCCACGCGCACGGATGCCGCCGCCCCCTCGGGCAGCGAGACGGTGTCGATCCAGGGCGCGAAGTCGATCGCGGCGTGGACCGTCGCGGGCAGGGTCTCACCGGCCTCCAGGAGCACGCCCTCGCTGTCGATCAGGGCGACGCCGTGCCCGACGCTCGCCGAGAGGTGGCGCAGCAGGTCGGCGAGGTTGTCGGCGTGGTACTCGATGGACTGCGCGACCCGGCGCACGTAGCCGAGGGTGAGCGCGTCCCGGCCCTCCAACAGCTCCCAGCCCGCACGCGCGAGCGCCATCGGCTCCTCGGCGTCGAGCAGGGCGAGGCCGAGGCGTTCCGCGAGCGAACGGGTGCCGG
The DNA here is from genome assembly GCF_013410615.1 of Leifsonia naganoensis. Lineage (NCBI taxonomy): Bacteria > Bacillati > Actinomycetota > Actinomycetes > Micrococcales > Microbacteriaceae > Leifsonia > Leifsonia naganoensis. The sequence continues at coordinate 331,015 of NZ_JACCHJ010000001.1, read as the reverse complement.
GGCCGAACGCCTCCGCGCCGGGCAGCGCCAGCCCGCGGTAGCCGCGGTCGCGCACGCGGCGCACGAGGGCGTCCTGCTGCCACGGCGTCGCGGGAGGGGCGACGGTGAGCACGGCGAGGGCGCCTCCTCCGTCCGCAGCGAGCTCGGACTCGGTCGACGCGACGACCAGCTCCCGCCACACGACGGAGGGGTCGGCGGCGGCGATCGGGCGCAGTCCGCCGTTCGCGGGATGCGCGAAGAGCGCGGCGAGGTCGAGCTGGTCGTTCACGCGGCCACCTCCAGCCCGGTCAGGCCGAAGCCGGCGGGCGTGACGTGGCGCAGCCGGTCGGGCGACGCCGTCCACCACCCGGGAGCCGGGAGGGCGAGCACCGTCACATGGCGCGCCAGCGTCACGCCGTCCACCTGCAGGATGTCGCGGGAGATGGAATCGAGGGCCACGATGATCTCGGGGCTCGCGGCCGTGGTCTCGCCGTCGCGCACCACAGCCAGCAGCTCGGAGCGCGCGACCAGCCGCAGCAGCGCGCCGTCGTCGCCGTCGAGCTGGATGGCGCTGACGTACGGGTCGTCCGGCAGCGGCACGACGGCACTCACCCGTCCCGAGCCGAGCAGCCGCCCTCCCGTCGCCGCGGCCAGCTCGTGGGGAGAGAGGGAGCGGTCGGCGGTGGCGTCGCCGAGGGCGAGCGCCCGCTCGAACGTTCCCAGCACGGCGTGCTCGGCCAGGTCGCCGACCGTGAAGCCCGCGACGAGCACCGCGCCCCCTCCACCGGCCTGCACGATGGCGGAGCGCACCTGGCTCTCGACATCGGCGGGGCGCCGGGTGTCGATCACCACGACCCCGCCTCCCGTGTCGCACACCGCGACGACGCCGGGGAGGGCGTCGACCAGCAGCGAGACCTGGTCGAGGCGGGGGAGCGCGCGGCCCATCAGATCGGCGTCGACCAGGGGGAGGCGGTCGGCCAGCAGCAGGGGAGTCAGGCCGTTCATCCCGGCGCCTTCGAGGGCGCACACGGCGGCGGCGCGGACTCCGGTCCAGCGCTCCGCGGCGGCGACCAGGGGAGCGAAGACATCGGCGCCCGGGAGGCGCTCGGCGAGCAGGTACGTGGAGCCGGCGAACGCCACCGCCACACACGGCGTCGCGGGATCGAACTCGGCGGGGGTGCGCGGGGTGATCGGCCAGGCGGGCGCGTCCTGCACCATCAGCTCGAGCATCGTCGTGCCGCCGCCTCCACCTGAGCCGAGCAGCGAGAACCCCCTGGCGAGCGCGGGCAGGCGCTCCGGCCCGAGGGTTCTCATGCCCTCCAGGGTAGGCGGTGCGGGCGCCCGCCTGCGCGAGCGCCCGCGAGTCGTGGTGCTGCTCAGACCAGCGCCGAGGTCTCGACCGGCACGAACTCCTCGGTCAGCCCGAACGCGCGCGGACCGAACGCCGCGAGCGCCTCTGGCGTGCGCATCATCTCCGGCGTGGAGATGCCGAGCACCCGCACCCGCTGGCCGTAGCGCAGGCCCTCGGTCGTGATCGGCTCGCCCGACTCGATGTCGGTGACGCAGATGAGGTCGGGCACGATCGCGACGAGCTCGCCGTCGCGCAGGGCGATGAGGTTCTCGTTCTGGAAGCGGATCTCCAGCGTCTCGGAGGCGCTCGCATCCAGCGATGAGATCGTGGCGCGGCCCTTGGCGAAGCCCTCGGTCGTGCGCCGCTCGACATCCGTCACCTTGCCGGAGAAGAGCTCGCGCACCTCCGAGTAGAGGGTCGTGGAGAGGGTCTGCGCGATCGCCTCGAACGGCGAGCGGTGCTGCTCCCGCGCCTCCCGGATCGCCCGGCCCAGCGCGAGCGCCATCGAGAGCGTGCGGGGGACGGCCGTGCGCTTCACGTCCGCGCCGGTCATCGCGTACTCGGCGATGTGCCCGACGCCGCCGAGACGGATGGTCACGCCGCGCGCGAGCCACTCCATCTGCCGGTCGTCGTCGCCGGTGTCGATCACGACGGTCTCGCCGCGCTCGCCCGCGAGGGCCAGCGGGGATCCGTGCACACCGTAGACCGCGAACGTCTCCATCGAGAGCTCCGGGAAGGCGCGGCCCATGCCGTCCGCGTCCACCACCGGCAGACCGGTCTCGGCCGCGACGATCAGCGGGATCATCGAGTTGATGCCGCCGCACTCGATCGGCATCGTGGCGTCGGCGGTGCGGCCGAGGTGCGCCTCCAGCGTGCGCAGCGCCAAGGTCGGCTCGGTGCCCGCGGGGATCTTCTCGATCATGACGGTCGGCGCGCCCATCTGGGCCGTGGGGATGACGAACAGATCGTCGTCGAGCTCGTCCGGATCGAGGATGGTGATGCCGCGCTCGCCGGGACCCTTCTGATCCAGCACGCGCGCGACGAGCATCTGCCCGATGTAGGGGTCGCCGCCGCCTCCCGTGCCGAGCAGGGTGGCGCCGCGGGCGAGGTCGGGGAGGTCCGCGGCGGTCAGCGTCCAGCTCATGCGGCGGCCTCCTCGAGGGTGCGCTCGGCGGTGCCGTCGAAGCGATGCGAGGGGAGGTCGTAGCCGAAGTAGCCGGGGCCGACCATCGCGAGTGCCTCGGCGCTGTGCCAGCGCGGGTCGCTGGGCGCGGCGATCACGCGGACGCGCTGGCCGTAGCGGAGGGCCTCGGTCGTGATCGGCTCGCCGCTCTCGGCGTCGAGCACGATGATCAGGTCGGGGGTCGTCACGAAGACCTCGTCGCCCGCCTGGGCGATCAGGTGCTCGTTCTGGAACGACAGCGCGAGGGTCGAGTCGGCCGCCGAGCCCGTCGCCGTGCCCTCGATGCGGGCGCGCCCGCGGGCGAAGCCGGCGGTGGTGCCGCGCTCGACGTCCACGACCTTGCCGCCGAAGAACTCGCGGCCGCCGAGCAGCGCGACGGTCGCCGCGACCGGGTCGGCCTTGGCGGTGCGCGCCTCCGCGATGCCGGATCCGATGGCGACGCAGTGCGCGAGGGAGCCGGGGACGAGCGCCTCGCGGGCGACCGTGCCGGTCATCGGGAAACCTGAGATCATGATCGAGCAGCCCATCTCGACGCAGGCCACGCGCGCGATGCGCTCCGTCCAGTTGTTGTCGACGGTCTGCAGCACGCCGACGTTGCCCTTCTCGTCGGCGAACGCGAGCGGGGAGGCGGTGACGCCGTACAGGGTCGGGAGCACCATCTGCAGCTCGGGGAACGCGCGGCCCATGCCGTCCGCGTCGATGAGGGGGAGTCCGAGAGCGGCCGCGGCGGCGACCGGGATGGTGGAGTTGACGCCGCCGACCTCGGCGCACGCCACGTGCGTGACCGGGCGGCCGAGGTAGGTGCCGAGCGCGGCGACCGGGGCGATGACCTCGTCGAGGCTGGGCAGCTTCTCGACCATGACGGTCGGCGCGCCCATCATCGCGACGGTGAGCACCAGCGCGTCGTCCGGCACCTCGTCGAGGCCGACGACGGTGACCGGTCCGTGCTCGGCGAGCGCCTGCTTCGCCAGCAGCGAGCCGATGTAGGGGTCGCCTCCACCACCCGTGCCCAGCACCGCGGCGCCGCGCGAGAGGTCGCCGATCGCGTCGGCCGTGAGCGTCCAGCTCATACCCGCACCTCCATCGCCAGATCGCCGACGGCCTTCACGCGGATGCGCGTGGCGTTGCCCGGCAGGTAGGGGATGGGGACCTCGTCGAAATCGACGATCGCGACCGACGAGGGGGAGGCGCCGGCCGCGATCGCCTTGTCCACCGCCTCCGCCCGAACGGCGGCGATGGCCTCGTCGCGACGGCCGGGCTCGACGGCGTACACCTTGTCGATCTCGCCCCCGACCTGTGCGATGGAGGCGCCGATCGCGTTCGCGACGGCGTAGTTCTCCGGCCGGTGCACGGCGCCGAAGATCGGCAGCTCGTCCGGCAGGAGGATGGACCCGCCGCCGACGGCGACGACGGGGATGGGGTCGGGGGAGGTGCGCATCCGGTCGACGGCCTCGGCGACGCGCTCGGCGATCCGGTCGAGCACGCGCTGCACGAAGGCGGGATCGAGGTGCGCGACCTTCGCGGGGTCGCCGACCTGCGCGCGCCCGGCGGCGACGGCGATGTCCGTCGCGGTGAGGGTCGAGCCGCCGAACACCAGCGCCTCGGTCGTCAGCCGGTAGCCGACCGACTCCGGGCCCACCTCGGCGGTCTCGGTGTCGACGATGGAGCCGCCGCCGATGCCGAGCGAGAGCACGTCCGGCATCCGGAAGTTGGTGCGGACGCCCGCCACCTTGACCTCGTTCGCCGTCTCGCGCGGGAACCCGTTGACGAGCAGGCCGATGTCGGCCGTGGTGCCGCCGATGTCGACGACGGCGCAGGTCTCGAGCCCGCTGGTGAGGGCGGCGCCGCGCATCGAGTTGGTCGGGCCGGAGGCGAAGGTGGCGACGGGGTAGAGGCGCACGTAGTCCTCGTCCATCAGGGTCCCGTCGTTCTGGCTGAGGAAGATCGGCGCCTCGATGCCCTGGGCGCGCACCGCGGAGGTCAGGCCGTCGACGATCTCGCTCGCCAGCTCGCGCAGTGCCGCGTTGATGATCGTGGCGTTCTCGCGCTCCAGCAGGCCGATCCGGCCGATCTCGTGCGACAGCGAGATGGCGACGTCGTCGCCGAGCTCGTCGGCCAGGATGGCGGCGGCGCGGATCTCGACGTCGTGGTTGACCGGCGAGAAGACGGACGAGATCGCGACGGACCGCACGCCGTGGGCGGCCATGTCGGCGGCGATGCCCTTGAGCTCCGCGACATCCAGCGGGGAGATCGGGCGTCCGTCGAACTCGTAGCCGCCGTGCGCGAGGTAGCTGCGGGCGTCGATCGCCTCGATCAGCGCCTCCGGCCAGTCCACCAGTGGCGGGAGCGCCTTGGTCGCCGGGAGGCCCAGCCGCAGCGCGGCCGTCGGCGCGAGCCGCTTCGCTTGCACGAGCGCGTTGATGAAGTGCGTCGTGCCGATCATCACCGCGTGGATCTCGGAGCCCTCGAACGAGCGCGCCTCGCGCAGCGCCTCGATGGCGCTGACGATGCCGGCGGTCACGTCCGGGCTGGTCGAGTTCTTGACGCCGGCGAGAGGGGTCCGGCCGTCCATGAGCACTGCGTCGGTGTTCGTTCCGCCGACGTCGATGCCGATATGCATGGTGTTTCGCTTTCTGCCGCGGTGACGGCGGGGTGGGGCTGGTGGAGACGGGTCGAGCTGGTCAGCTGGAGGCGACGGCCTCCGAGCCCGGCGTGCTGCCCGCGGCGGTGCCGTCGGCGGCCTCCGGGGTGTCCTGGATGGTCCGGGCCCGGCCGACGCCGCGCACCCAGCCGAGCTTGCCGGCGATCGTGTACAGGATGATCGAGAGGAAGAGCGACCAGAGGGCCGGGATGCCCCAGGTGAAGAAGTAGCCGAAGAGCGACGATGCGAGCCACACCACGAGGGTGGCCGGAACGATGCGGGGCGCGAACTCGGGCAGCCGGCCGGAGGCGCGGGTGGCCTCCAGGTCGCCGCGCCAGCGCCGCACGAAGAAGTACTCCGCGACGATGATGCCGGCGATCGGCGGGAACGCGACGCCGAGGATCGTGAGGAAGCCGGTGAACTGCGACAGGATGCCCGCCGCCGCGAGCACCGAGCCGACGATGCCGAGCACGATCGTCGTGGTGACGCGGTTGAGGTTCTTCGCGAACGCGGTGGAGATGAAGTTCACCAGGCCGAGGGTCGACGAGTACAGGTTCCAGTCGTTGATCTTCAGCGTGCCGGTGATGACGATGATGAGGCCGACGAAGCCGATCGAGGAGGTGACGATCGCGACGATGTCGCCGGTGGCCGCCGCGTGGGCGAGCAGCACGCCCGCCAGGCCGATGACGAACTCGCCGAGGGTCACGCCCACCACGGTCTGCTTGACGACGTCGGCCTTGCTGCGGTTGAAGCGCGTCATGTCGGCGGTGATGATCGCTCCGACGATGAGGCCGCCCGCGACGATGCCCGTGCCCGCCCAGACCGACATCGTCGGGCCGGGAGCCGGGGAGGTGAGGAGGTCGCCGAGCGAGTGCTTGCTCAGCTCGCTGATCACGGACCAGCCGACGAGGATGAGGAAGAGGGGGACGGTGATGTTCGCCAGCCACTGCATCCCGACGAAGCCGTAGGCCACGATCGCGGTCACGGCCAGGCCGAACAGCAGGCTCCAGACCCAGATCGGCAGCACGCCCGGCATGAGCGCGTCGAGGGACTGCGCCGAGATCGCCGACTGGATGCCGAACCAGCCGATCAGGCTGATGCCGATCGCGAGGCCCACCAGCGCGGCGCCGACCTCGCCGAAGCCGGTCCACCGGGCCAGGAGCGCCGTGTTGAGCCCCTCCTTCTGCCCGATGATGCCGACGATGCACATGATGATCTCGAGGATGACCGAGCCGAGGAGCAGAGCGAGGGCGGCTTCCCCGAAGGTCATGCTGTAGCCCAGGGTGGCCCCGAGCAGGAACTGCGAGAGGGCCGAGACCTGGCCGAACCGCTGCACCGCGATCCCGAACCACGGTTTGCGCGCGTCGGGGGTCACACGGGAGAGGGCGAAGTCGTCGGCAGGAGCTGTGCGTGCCATGAGGGGAGTCCTTCTGACGGGGGACGGGTGTGGGGGTTTCGAACACCGTAAACCGACCACCGGCAACGCGGAATGTGCGATCTGCACGAAGTTGGGATGGTTCTGTGCGGTGTGCACAGCGCGCGGATGGAGCGGAAACGCTCTCGCGGCTCGTTTCCGAGTGCCGTACAATTGTCCGTACGAGAGAGGAAAGACCATGACAGCGACCGAACGCCTCGAATTCCGGGTGTCACGCGACCACCTCGACCGTATCGCCCGTGCGGCACAGCTCTCCGGCGAGAAGGTCGGCGCCTTCGCGCGCGACGCCGCCGAGGAGCGTGCCGAACGGGTCCTCCGCGCGTACGAGGCGACCACCACCGTGCCGGTCGAATTCTTCGACGACCTCTGGCACGCGCTGGATGCTCCCGCCGTCCCGAACCCGGCGCTGGCTGCTGCAGGCGAACGTCTCCGCGGTCTCGAGCGTGGCTGATCGACTCCGCTCAGAACGGTTCGACCCGGCGATCCACGACGTCTCGTCCTTCGCGTGCGGAGAACCCGCGCTGGATACGTGGCTCCGCGATCACGCCGCGGACGCTGATCGCCGGCATACCGCGGCCACCTGGGTGTGGGTCGCCGATGGCGAGGTCGTCGGGTATTACGCGCTCTCTGCCCACAAAGTGGCTCGGGCAGAGGTGCCCGGCTCGATCGGTCGTGGAGGGCCTCGCGAGATCCCGGCCGTCTTGATCGGCAAACTCGCTCTGGCGGAGCGCCTGCGCGGCCGAGGTCTCGGCGATCTCCTCCTGGCGGACGCCCTCACCCGTGTACTCGCGGCTACCCAGCACGTCGCTGCGCGCGTAGTGGTGGTCGACGCTCTCGTCGAGAATGTGGCCCGCTTCTACGAGCGGTTGGGCTTCGTGCGCGTGCCGGGCAGCCTGGTGCTGGTGCAGCGGGTCCGGGATGTGCGGGCTGCGCTCGCACCCGACGCCGAGTAGGCCGTCGTCTCGTTCAGCGACCGCCGAGCACCCGCACGACGGGCCGGTCGGCGTCCGCCCAGTGCAGCGCGTCGAGGTCGCCGGGCTCGACCCAGCGCAGGAGGTCGTGGTCGGTGCTGCTCTCGGGCACCGACCCCTTGAAGTCGGCGGCATAGCAGGCGAGGTCGATCGCGCGCGTGCCGACGATCGTGGTCGTGCGGTCGAGCAGGGCGCCGACCCGGACGGGCACGCCGAGCTCCTCCCGGATCTCCCGCTCCAGCGCCTCCTCGGGCGTCTCGCCCGCCTCCACCTTGCCGCCCGGGAACTCCCAGCGGCCGGCGGCGTCCTTCCCCGGCCCGCGACGGCAGGCCAGCACACGTGAGCCGTCGGAGATCACGGCCGCGACCACGCGCAACGGCTCGGAGGCTGCGGCGGAGAGAGGCATGGGTCCATCCTTGCCCGGATCCTCGTCGGGCGGGCACTAGCATCCAGGTATGTCGGCTCCCGTCAGCGCGCGGCGTGCGCCCATCGTGATCGGGTTCATCCTGAGCCTGCTCGTGCAGCTCGCGATGATCGTCGTGGGCGTCTGGCTCGTGCTGCTCGCCGAGGACGACGACTCCACCCTCCTGCTGCTCGCCGTCTGGTGCACCATCGGCACCCTGTACGAGATCGTCGTGCTGATCGTGCTCGGCCGGGCCGCGCGGCGGCCGCCGGTCGAAGGCGACCGCCCCTCCCGGTTCGAAGTGGGCCGGGTCGCCCGGCTCGTGTCGATGACCGCGACCATCCTCGCCAGCCTCATCGGCTTCACCGCGGCGGTGCAGGTGCTCGGCCTCCACAACGACCCGGAGGTGGGGTCGATCACCGACATCGTCGGCGTCTGGTCGATGCTGCTCGCGTGGGGGTTCCTGCACTGGGGCTTCTCGCAGATCTACTACCAGCGGTACTACTCCAGCGACGTGCCCATCCTGCGCTTCCCGGCGACCGAGCATCCCCGGTTCGTGGAGTTCGTGTACTTCGCGTACACGCTCGGCACCTCCTTCGCCGCGTCGGATGTGGAGGTGCTGACCACCCGTCTGCGCTGGACCGTGCTCTGGCACTCGGTGCTCAGCTTCTTCTTCAACGGCCTCATCATCGTGCTGGCGCTCAACACGATCACCTCCTTCAACAAGTAGGGTCCGCGCCGCGGGCGGTGCGGCGGTCCCTGCTGGCAGGATGGTCGGGTGAGCGCATCCATCCCGACCGTCCTGCTCGTCATCGACCTGCAGAAGGGGGTGCTGCCCGGCTGCTGGGACGCCGACGGCGTCGTCTCCCGCGCCGCGGGTCTCGTCGACCGCGCCCGTGCGGCGGGCACACCGGTGGTCTGGGTGCAGCACGAGGCCGACGACCTGCCCGCCGGCAGCGACGAATGGGCGTTCGCCGACGGGCTCGACCCGGCCGACGGCGAGCCCGTCGTGCACAAGCGCTACCGCGACGCCTTCGCCGACACCGACCTCGACGAGGTGCTCGAGGGTCTCGACGCCGCCCGCCTGGTCGTCGCCGGCGCGCAGAGCGACTACTGCATCCGCACCACCACGCAGAGCGCGGCCGTGCGCGGCTACGACGTCACGTTGGTCGAGGACGCGCACACCACCACCGACGCCGAATGGGACGACGTCGAGATCACCGGCCAGCAGATCGTCGCCCACACCAACCGTTACTTCTCGGGCCTGCGCTACCCCGACCAGCAGTTCGCGGTCGAGCGCGCCGCCGAGGTCGAGTTCGGGTAGTCGCCGTCGGGATGCGACCGCCGGGGGACGGGGGAGGGATGACGGGACGACGACGCGGTCGCGCCCGGCTGCTCGCGGGCGCTGCGCTCGCGGGGTCCCTCGTCGCGGTGCTCGCCGGGTGCGCGCCGGCGCAGGACCGGCCGCAGTTCTGGTCGCCCTACGGACCGCCCGAGTTCCGCCAGCCGGGTGCGCCGCTGCCGTTCGTGCCGTCGCAGGCGCCGGAGCCGCCGCCAGAGGCGGAGGGGGAGGCCGATCCCTCGCAGGGGAGGGTCGACCTGGTCGATCCCGACGTGCTCGTCACGCACACGTTCGTCCTCTCGGACGGGACGGCGGTGACCTGCACCCTCCAACTGGCCGCGGCTCCGGACGGCGTCGTCGATGACGGCGGCGCGGCGGCCGGGCTCGCCACGGAGGCGCTCCGGACGACCGACTGGGGGACCGTCATCTCCGCCCCGAGCGAGCTGCCTCCGTTCACACCGGAGCAGGCGTCCGCCGGGCAGTCCGAGGCGTACCAGCGGTCGGATGAGGCCCTCCGCCGCATCGTCATCGAGCTCTTCGACCGCATCGACACGGGCGGCTTCACCGTGATGGGGCAGAGCTCCTGCGGCTGACTCCGGAGAACCGGATATCCGGAGATACGGAGATCTGGTCCGACGCGCCGCCCGAAACGCCGGAACTCCGGAGGTCCGCGCCGTCAGAGGCGGGAACTCCGGAGTTCCGGGGTCGAGCGGGTGGAGGGGCGAGCTAGACCTGCGCGCCGAGCTTGAAGCCCTTCTCCTCGTCGCCCGCGCGGGTGTACGAGAAGCCGTCGGCGCCGATGGTGACCTCCATCTCGGAGTCGTCGGTGCGGGTGACGAGCGGCTGGGGGTTGCCGTCGAGGTCGAGCACCAGGGAGGCCTCCGTGTACCAGGAGGGCACGACGGGGTTGCCCCACCAGTCGCGGCGCTGGTTGTCGTGCACGTCCCAGGTGACGACCGGGTTGTCGGGATCGCCGGTGTAGTAGTCCTGGGTGTAGATCTCGACGCGGTGGCCGTCGGGGTCGCGCAGGTAGAGGTAGAAGGCGTTGGAGACGCCGTGGCGGCCGGGGCCGCGCTCGATGCGGTCCGAGAGGCGCAGGGCGCCGAGCTTGTCGCAGATGGCGATGATGTTGTGCTTCTCGTGCGTGGCGAACGCGACGTGGTGCATGCGCGGGCCGTCGCCGCCGGTCATGGCGGTGTCGTGCACGGTCGGCTTGCGGCGCATCCACGCGGCGTAGGTGGTGCCCTCCTCGTCCTGGATGTCCTCGGTCACGCGGAAGCCGAGGTCCTCCATGTACGCGACGGCACGGGGGACGTCCGGGGTGACCTGGTTGAAGTGGTCGAGGCGGACGAGCGCGCCGGGCGTGTAGAGGTCGTAGCGCCAGGCGAGTCGCTCGACGTGCTGCACGTCGTAGAAGAACTCGTACGGGAAGCCGAGCGGGTCCTCCACGCGCACGCTGTCGCCGATGCCCTTCGTGAAGCCCTCGGACCGGCGCTCGATGCGGCAGCCGAGCTCGGTGTAGAACGCGACGGCGCGGTCCAGGTCTTCTGGGCTGCGCACGCGGTACGAGAAGGCGGCGACGGCGGCGACCGGGCCCCTGCGCAGCACGAGGTTGTGGTGGATGAACTCCTCGAAGCTGCGCAGGTAGACGGCGTTCTCGTCCTCCTCCGTCACGACCAGGTCGAGCACGTCGACGTAGAAGTCGCGGCTGGCCTGCAGATCGGTGACGACCAGCTCCATGTAGGCGCAGCGCAGGATGTCCGGCGGGGCGGCCTGCGGGGTCGGGATGCGGTTCGCGGGAGCGGGGATGGGGCTGCTCATGGTGGTTCTTTCTCTTCGTCGAGTGGATGCGTGGGTCAGTGGGCGCCGAACGTGGGCGTGTGCACCGGGCCGAGCGTGATGTGGACGGCCTGCTGGTCGGTGTAGAAGTCGATGGAGCGGTAGCCGCCCTCGTGGCCGAGCCCGGAGGCCTTCACGCCGCCGAACGGGGTGCGCAGGTCGCGGACGTTGTGCGAGTTGAGCCACACCATCCCGGCCTCCACGTTCTGCGAGAAGGTGTGCGCGCGCTCGAGGTCGTTGGTCCAGATGTAGGCGGCGAGGCCGTAGCGCACGCCGTTGGCGAGCTCCAGCGCCTCCTCGTCGGAGTCGAACGGGGTGATGGCGACGACGGGGCCGAAGATCTCCTCCTGGAAGATGCGCGCGTCCGGCTTGACGTCGGCGAACACGGTCGGCGCGACGTAGTTGCCGTGGTCGAGGCCCTCGGGGCGGCCGCCGCCGGCGAGGAGCCGGCCCTCCTGCTTGCCGAGCTCGACGTAGCTCATCACCTTGTCGTAGTGCTCGGGGTGCACGAGCGCGCCGACCTCGGTCTTCGGGTCGTGCGGGTCGCCGACGACGATGTTCTTCGCGCGGGCGGCGTAGCGCTCGCAGAATTCGTCGTACACGGCGCGCTCGACGAGGATGCGGGAGCCGGCGGTGCAGCGCTCGCCGTTCAGCGAGAAGACGCCGAACAGGGTGGAATCGATGGCGGCGTCCAGGTCGGCGTCGGCGAATACGACGGCGGGGGACTTGCCGCCCAGCTCCATCGAGAGGCCCTTGAGGAAGGGCGCGGCGTTGCCGAAGATGAGCTGGCCGGTGCGGCTCTCGCCGGTGAACGAGATGAGCGGCACGTCCGGGTGCTTCACCAGGGCGTCGCCCGCCTCCTCGCCGAGGCCGTTGACCAGGTTGAACACGCCGTCGGGCAGGCCGGCGTCGCGGAAGATCTCGGCCCACAGGCTCGCCGACAGCGGAGTGAACTCGGCGGGCTTGAGCACGACGGTGTTGCCGGTCGCGAGCGCCGGCGCGAGCTTCCAGCTCTCCAGCATGAAGGGCGTGTTCCACGGCGTGATGAGCCCGGCGACGCCGATCGGCTTGCGGTTCACGTAGTTGAGCTGGCTGCCCGGCACCTTGTACGCGTCGTCGCGCTGGGCCACGATCAGGTCGGCGAAGAAGCGGAAGTTCTCGGCCGCGCGCCGCGCCTGGCCGAGGGCCTGGGTGATGGGGAGGCCGGTGTCGAAGGTCTCGAGCTCGGCGAGCCGCGCATCCTGCGCCTCCACGGCATCCGCGATGCGGTTCAGCACCCGGGCGCGCTCACGGGGCTTCATGCGTGGCCAGGGGCCGTCGGTGAACGCGCGGCGGGCGGCGGCGACGGCGAGGTCGATGTCCTCCTTCTGACCCGCGGCGGCGGTGACGTAGGTCTCGTTGGACACCGGGTCGAGCACGTCGAACGTCTTTCCCGAGACGCTGTCGACGAACTGTCCGTCGATGAAGTGCTGGATCTTCCCGGGAAGGTTCTCGGGGACGTAGTGCTGCGCCATGCGCGTGCTCTCCTTCAGGGTGGGGTGGTCAGTGGGTGTGCTTGTGCTCGCTCTGGTACGCCTGGAAGGCGTCCAGGGTCGCCAGGCGGTGGCGCCGGGCGGCGAGCTCGATCTCGAGCGGGTCGGCGCCGCCCTCGATCAGGGTCAGGATCTGCTCGTGCTCGTCCACCGACTCCCGGGCGCGGCCGGGCACGAAGCCGAAGGTGGAGTCGCGCAGCACGGTCAGGCGGTTCCAGCCGCGGTGCACCAGGTCGAGGATGTGCGGGTTGGGGCACTCCTCGAACAGCACCGAGTGGAAGCTCTGGTTGAGCTGCGTGAACCGGTGCGGGACGAAGTGGTCGAGGCTGGCGATCATCTCGGCGTTGACCGCGCGCGCCCGCTCGATGTGGTCGGCCGTGAGCAGCGGAGCGGAGAGCTGGGTCGCCGCCCCCTCCACGAGCGCGAGGGTCTGCATCGTGTAGGCGTACTCGGTGTCCTGCAGCAGCGCGACCTGGGCGCCGACGTTCTTCTCGAACGTGACGAGACCCTCCGCCTCCAGCCGCCGGATCGCCTCGCGCACGGGGACGACGCTGATGTCGAGCTCGCCGGCGATCTGCCCGAGCACGAGGCGGAAGCCGGAGACGTAGCGGCCGTCGTCGATGCGCGCGCGGAGGAACTCGTAGGCGAGCTGCGATTTGCTCGGCGCCGTGGCTGCGGACCTCACCGCTGCGTCAGCCATGCGCGGTACCGTTCCTTCCACTCCGCGTTCATCGGGAACAGTCCGTCCACCGGGTGCCCGGCCGCGACCTGATCGGCGATGTACTCCTCCTCGCGCTCCTGCTCGATCGCGTCGGCGACGACCTCGGCCACGAGCGCGGGAGGGATGACGATCAGGCCGTCCGCGTCGCCCACGATCACGTCGCCCGGCTGCACGGCCGCGCTGCCGCAGGCGATCGTGACGTCGGCCTCCCACGGCACGTGCTTGCGGCCGAGGACGGCCGGGTGCGCGCCGCCGTGATAGGTCGGGATGTCGAGGGCGGCGACCACCGCGAGATCGCGCACGCCGCCGTCCGTGACGATGCCGGCCGCGCCGTTCACCTGGGCGCGCAGGGCCAGCACGTCGCCGACGGTCCCGCTGCCGCGCTCGCCGCGGGCCTCGATGACGAGCACCTCGCCCGAGCCGACCGCGTCGAACGCGCGCTTCTGGGCGTTGTAGCCGCCGCCGTGGCTCGCGAAGAGGTCCTCGCGGTTCGGGATGTAGCGGAGCGTCTTCGCCGTGCCCACCAGCCGGGCGTCGGGCCGGGTCGAGGCCAGGCCGTCGATGGAGACGTTGTTCAGGCCGCGCTTGCGCAGCTGGGAGCTGAGGGTCGCGGTCGCGACGCTCGCGAGAGCAGCGCGCAGGTCGTCGGTCAGCGCGAAGGGCGGTTGAGCGGGCGTCGGGGGCGTGCCCCACGCCTCCGCGCGCTGGTGGTCGTCGACGCTGGGCTGGGTGCCGAAGTCGCCGAACGGGACGCGGCCCTCGGTGATCCGGGTGACGAGCCGGCCGCTGGTCGGGGCCCCGGGCGCGCTCGGCGCATCCACCTCCACCTCGACGGTGTCGCCGGGCTGCGTGACCGACGAGCCGGCAGGGGTGCCGGTGAGGATGACGTCGCCCGGCTCCAGCGTCATCAGCTGGGAGAGGTCGGCGACGAGGCGGCCGAACGGGAAGAGCAGGTCGTCGGTGGTGCCCTCCTGCACGAGCTCGCCGTTGAGCCAGGTGCGCACGCGCAGCGCGTCCGGGTTCACGTCGGCCGCCGGGATGACGTCCGGGCCGAGCGGCGTGAAGCCGTCGCCGCCCTTGGAGCGCACGTTCGATCCTTTGTCGGCCGCGCGGAGGTCGTAGAGGCCGAAGTCGTTCGCCGCGGTGACGCCGGAGACGGCGGCCCAGCCGTCCTCGGGCGAGACCCGGCGGGCGGTGCTGCCGATGATCAGCGCGATCTCGCCCTCGAAGGCGAGCAGCTCGGTGCCCGCGGGGCGCTCAAGCTCGCCGCCGGTCGCGGCGACGGAGGACGCGGGCTTGAAGAAGTACGAGGGCTGGGCCGGGGTGCGCCCGCGCTGGGCGGCGCGCGACCGGTAGTTCAGGTGCACCGCGATGATCTTGCCGGGGCGGGCGAGCTGGCTCACGGGGTGGTTCTCCTCGTCGTCGGGGATGGTGGTGCCGGTGGGGCCGCTACGTGCGGCTCAGACCGTATTCGAGATTGTATACGATCCGTGGAGGTCGTTCAAGGACTGTGGGGAAGGGAGGGGATTCGGGCTCGGCCGAGACCGGACAGCGGGGTGCGGAGGAGATCGAAGGAGCGGGGGCCGCGATCTCCTCCGTTGCCGACGCGGCGCGCACACGCAGGCAGCGGAGGAGTTGCGGGCCGTTTTCCGCACGAACTCCTCCCGAGCCTGCGCTGCGAGCTGCCCACGAGCGGATCTCCTCCGTTGCCGACGTCAGTAGCTCGCGGGAGCCGTGCCGTCGGAGCCGGCGTCCGGCACGAACCGTTCGGCGAGGGTCTCCGAGGCACGCGCCAGCAACGTGACGTCCGAGCCGACGAGCAGATAGGCGGCGCCCGCCGCGGCGTAGCGATCGGCGGTGGCGGGGTCGAACGCGTTGACGCCGACCGGGGTGTCCGCTGCGCGGCCGGCCGCGATGACGGACTCGACGGCCGCCACCACGTCGGGGTGGTTCTGCTGGCCGAGCAGGCCCATGGATGCGGCGAGGTCGGCGGGGCCGACGAGGAGCGCATCCACGCCCTCCACCGCGGCGATGTCCGCGGCGACGGCCACGGCCTCCGCCGTCTCGATCTGGACCGTGAGCGAGACGAGGTCGTTCGCGCGGGCGAGATAGTCCGGGATGCGGCTCCAGCGCGACGACCGCGCCAGCGCGCTCCCGACCCCGCGAACCCCGTGGGGCGGGTAGCGGACGGCGCGGACCATCGCGGCGGCCTGCTCGGCGGTGTCGACCATCGGCACGAGGATGTTCTGCGCGCCGAGGTCGAGCAGCTGCTTCAGGATGACGGGGTCGCCGATCGGGGCGCGCACCACCGGGGTGACCGGGTAGGCGGCGACGGCCTGGAGGATGGCGAGCACGGACTCCAGCCCGATGGGGGAGTGCTCGCCGTCGATCACGACGACGTCGGTGCCGCTGCCGGCGACGATCTCGGCGACCAGCGGGCTGCCGGAGCACACCCACTGCCCGTACTGGACACGGTCGGCGGACCCCAACCGGTCGGCGAAGGTCGGGGCGGCGGTCAGACGAATCGGCATGTCACGGCTCCCAGGGTTCCGTAGTCGGCGTGGACGGTGTCGCCGCGCTCGACCCACATCGGGCGGGTGAAGGAGCCGGCGAGCACGATGTCGCCGGCCTCCAGGCGCGAGCCGTGCTGGGCGAGCTTGTTCGCCAGCCAGACCACACCGTTGGCGGGATGGTCGAGCACGGCCGCGGCGACGCCGGACTCCTCGATGGTCTCGTTGCGGTAGAGCAGGGCGCCGACCCAGCGCAGGTCGACCGCGTCGACCGGGACGGGACGGCCGCCGACCACCATGCCGCCCATCGCGGCGTTGTCGGAGATCGTGTCGACGATCGTGCGGCCCTGCATCTCGATGCGGGAGGAGAGGATCTCCAACGCCGGCACGACGTACTTCGTCGCGTCGAGCACGTCGTACAGGGTGATGTGCGGGCCCTCGAGGGGCGCGCCGAGCACGAAGGCGAGCTCGACCTCGATGCGCACGTTCGAGTATTGGTCGAAGGGGATGACCGAGCCGGTCTCGTAGACCATGTCGGCGAAGATCGCGCCGTAGTCGGGCTCGGTGATCCCCGTCGCCTGCTGCATCACCTTGGAGGTCAGGCCGATCTTGCGGCCCACCAGGCGGCGGCCGGCGGCGAGGCCGCGCTCGACCCACACCTTCTGCACGGCGTAGGAGTCCTCCACCGTCATGTCGGGGTGCCGGGCGGTGAGCAGGGGCACGGTCGTGCGGTCGCGTTCGGCGGCCGCGAGCTCGTCGGCGATGGCCTGGATGGTCGTGGTGTCGAGCACCGCGGGGCTCCCTTCGACGTCGGAGGAGGGCCGTTGAGGCCCTGGGTGGATCGTATATCATCCCGTACACCCTGACCACGGGTGATGCGCGATCCGGCAACAGGGATGCGTGGATTTCCTGTTCCAGGTCGCGCCATGTCAGGCTTCTCCCGTTGTTTTTCTCCACTGGTTGCCTTTCTTGTCAACAACTGTAGAATTACCGCCACGACACAGCGGAGTGTCAGCCGTACCCCGGTCGACGACCGTCTCCACTGTGCTGTTTCGAGTTCCACACCCGCCTTGCGAACCGAGAGAAGACAAGATGAAGAAGGCACTGATCGCGGTGGCCCTGGCCGCCGCGACCACACTGGCGCTGAGCGCCTGCGGCTCCGGGGGGAGCGACACGAAATCGACCACCGGCGCCGCCGGCGGACCGCTCAACATCGGCAACTTCGCCGACGTCACCAGCTGGGATCCCTCGCTGGCCGACATCGGCTTCGACGGACCGTACCTGTCCGCCGTCTACGACCCGCTGATCGCCTCCGACGGCGACGGCAAGCCCGTCCCGGCCCTCGCCACAGCATGGAAGGTCTCGGACGACTTCAAGAAGGTCACCCTCACGCTCCGCACCGGGGTGAAGTTCTCCGACGGCGAGAAGTTCGACGCCGACGCGGCCGTGAAGAGCCTCGACTACCTCAAGCAGGGCGCGCGCAGCGGCGAGGCCTACGAGAACGTCGAGAAGTTCGTCGCCGTCGACCCCACCACGGTCGAGATCGACCTGACGCAGCGCGACGACACCCTCCTGTACTTCATGGGGATCGGCCGCAGCTACATGATGGCGCCCAAGGCGATCGCCGCCGGCACCCTCGCCAAGGAGCCGGTCGGCTCCGGACCGTACACGCTCGCCTCCTCCAGCGTCGCGGGCTCCGAGTACCACTTCACCAAGGTCGCGAACCACTGGGACGCCAAGCAGTTCCCGTTCGACCCGCTCGCGATCTACCCGATCCAGGATGCGACCGCCCGCGACAACGCGATGCTCTCCGGCCAGATCAACGTCAACTACGCCGACGACACCGCGCTCAAGCAGGCGTCGGAGAACAGCTGGAACGTGGCCGCGAAGGTCTCCGGCTGGGTCGGCCTGCAGTTCACCGACCGCACCGGATCGAAGTTCAAGCCGCTCGGCGACGTCAAGGTGCGCCAGGCGCTGAACTACGCGTTCGACGGCGCGAACATCCTGAAGTCGGTCGGCAACGGGGCGGGCAAGGTCTCGAACCAGGTCTTCCCGGCCGGGCTGCCGGGCAACCTGACCTCGCTCGACGACATGTACAAGACCAGCATCAGCAAGGCGAAGTCGCTGCTGGCCGAAGCCGGCTACGCGAACGGCTTCGAGCTGCACATGCCGATGTCGCAGGTCTTCCAGGTCTGGCAGCCCGTCGCCGACCAGGTCTTCAAGGACCTCGGGATCACCGTCACCTGGGACGACATGCAGTACATGGACTACCAGAAGAACGCCCCGACCTACCCGATGTTCGTCGCCTTCCTCTCGATGGACGCCAACCCGGTCGCGACCGTTCAGCGTCAGATCAACCTGCCGCAGTGGTACAACCCGACCCCGCAGGTGGACCAGTTCCCCGACGTGGAGGCCGCGGTGAAGAAGGTGCTCACCGCCGACCCGAGCGATCAGGAGAAGCAGATCGAGGCGCTCAACACGCTCGTCACCCAGAAGGCGTGGTACTCGGTCTGGTACCAGGCGAACAACAGCTACGTCAGCACCTCCGGCATCCAGGTGACCCCGGTCGTCGGGATGATGTTCCCCACCCTGCGGCAGATCGCCGTCAAGGGATAGCTGAGCGGGCGGGCCGCGCCACCAGCGCGACCCGCCCCTCCACTCCACCACCGCCATCGACCGCCACCGGCATCGACAGGAACCCCGCACATGATCAGATTCACGGTCAAGAGGCTCGTCTCGGGCGTGATCCTCCTGGTCGCCGTCTCCGTCGGCACCTTCTTCCTCGCCCATCTCGCGATCGGCGATCCCACCGCGGGCCTGCTCGGCAGCGCGGCCACGCCCGCCCAGCAGGCGGCGCTCGCGGCCAAGATCGGCACGGACCGCCCGCTGCTCGTGCAGTTCTGGGACTGGGTGAGCCATGCCGCCGTCGGCGACTTCGGCACCTCCTGGCGCAACTTCCAGCCGGTCGGCGCCCAGATCGCGCTCAAGCTGCCGGTCACCCTCTCGGTCGTCACGGCGGCGACGCTGCTCTCGGCCGTGTTCGGCGCCCTCTTCGGAGTGGCGGCCGGTCTGCGCCCGAGCAGCGTCCTGGACAAGGTCGTCACGGCCGCGTCCGTCATACTCTTCGCGCTCCCCGGCTTCTGGGTGAGCCTCGTGCTGGTGATCTGGTTCGCGGTCGACCTCAAGTGGTTCCCGGCCGTCGGCTATGTGCAGCCGGCGCTGAGCGTGGAGGGCTGGCTACGGTCGATCACGCTGCCGGCCATCGCGCTCTCGCTCGGAGCGATCGTCATGATCGCCGAGCAGCTGCGCAACGCGATCATCTCCGCCAACAGCCAGGACTACGTGCGCACGCTGCGCAGCCGCGGTCTCTCGCAGCCGCGCGTGGTCGTGCACCTCGTGCGCAACGCGGCCCCCGCCGCCCTCACCGTGCTCGCCCTGATGTTCGTCGGCCTGCTGGGCGGCGCGATCGTGGTGGAGCAGATCTTCTCCCTGCCGGGGATCGGCGCCCTCACCTCGGGCTCCTCCCAGAACGGCGACATCCCCATCCTGCTCGGCATCACGGTCGTCACGGTCATATTCGTGGTGATCGTGAACTTCCTCCTCGACGTGGTGCTCGGCTGGATCAACCCGAAGGCGCGTGTGCAATGACGGCGACCGAAGTGATCATCGACCCGCGGGACTCCGCGAAGGCGGCGGCCACCCCGCGCCGCGGCTCCACGTTCGTGCGCTTCCTGAAGCGCCCCGCCGGCGCCGTGTCGTTCGGGATCCTCGTGCTCGTGCTCCTCGTCGCGGTCTTCGCCCCGCTGCTCTCGCCGCACGACCCCAACTTCGTCGACCTGGCCCTCACCAAGGCGCCGCCGAGCGCGGCCCATCCGCTCGGCGGGGACAGCTCGGGCCGGGACGTGCTGAGCCGGCTGATCTGGGGCACCCAGTCCACCCTCTGGGGCGCGTTCGTCACGATCGTCGTCGCGCTCCTGGTCGGCGTGCCCGCCGGACTCGCGGCCGGATACTACGGCCGCGCCTTCGACCGCACCGCCGCCTGGGTGAGCGACGCCCTCCAGGCCGTCCCCGGCATGATCATCCTGCTGATCGTCGCCGCGGGCACCCGTAACGACTTCACCGTGCTCATGGCCACCCTCGGCGTGTTCATGGCGCCCGGGTACTTCCGGCTCACCCGCTCGACCGTGCTGGCCGTGCGCAACGAGCCGTATGTGGATGCGGCGCGCGTCTCGGGTCTCGGCGATCTGCGGATCATGTCGCGCCACATCGTCAAGGCGGTCTACGCGCCTGTCATCATCCAGACCGCCCTGACCGCGGGCCTCGCGATGGGCATGCAGGCCGGTCTGCAGTTCCTCGGCATCGGCGGCGGCAAGACGCCGGGCTGGGGCGCGATGATGAACGAGGGCTTCCGCACCATGATGACGAGCCCCCTCCTGCTGCTGTGGCCCTCGCTCGCGCTCGGCATCACGATCGCGGCGCTCGCGGTGCTCGGCTCGACGCTCGCCGACGTGGTCAGCGTGAAGACGCCGGTCGCTCGTCGTCGCCGACCGCGCCGGACGCCCGGCTCCGAGCCGGCGCCGGTCACCACCTCCACCGGAGCGGTCGCCCACAAGTCCGTCGACTCGGCGGTGCAGCTCACCAACCTGCACGTCTCGTACGCGAAGCCCGACGGCGGCGAGGTGGAGGTCGTGCACGGCATCACCCTCGACGTCGCGCCGGGCGAGGTGCTCGGCATCGTGGGGGAGTCCGGTTCCGGCAAGTCGCAGACGGTGTTCAGCATCCTGGACCTGCTGCCCGCCGGCGGCGCCTGCACGGCCGACGCCATCTGGATCGGCGGCCGGGATGTCACGCGGCTGAACCATCGCGACCGCCAGCGGCTGCTCGGCCACGAGGTCGGCTACATCCCGCAGGAGCCGATGTCGAACCTCGACCCGTCGTTCACGATCGGCTCGCAGCTGATGGAGCCGCTGCGCACCGTGCACAAGCTCTCCCGGAGCGAGGCCCGCGCCCGTGCGCTCGAGATGCTCGAGAAGGTCGGCATCGTCGACCCGCCGCGGGTCATGAAGTCGTACCCGCACCAGCTCTCCGGCGGCATGGCCCAGCGGGTGCTGATCGCGGGCGCCATCGCGGGCAAGCCGTCGGTGCTGGTCGCCGACGAGCCCACGACCGCGCTCGACGTGACGGTGCAGGCGGAGGTGCTCGAGCTGCTGCGCGAGCTGCAGCAGGAGTACCGGATGGCGCTCGTCATCGTCACCCACAACTTCGGCGTCGTCGCCGACATCTGCGACCGCGTCGTAGTGATGCGCGACGGCGCGATCGTCGAGATCGGCGCCGTCGACCGGATCTTCGCCCGGCCCACGAGCGACTACACCCGCGAGCTCATCGCGGCCTCCCTCGACGGGGCCGAGAGCCGCGCCCAGCTGGATGCCGCGCAGACAGCCGCGGGCACCTCCGACACGCGAAAGGCGGTGCTGGCATGACCGCCGCATCCATTCCCGTACCCGGCACTCCTCTGCTCCGGGCAGAGAACGTCGTCGTCGACTACGGTCAGCGACGCGGTTCGTTCCGGGCGCTGAAAGAGGTGTCGATCGAGGTCGGCGCCGGCGAGTGCGTCGGGCTGGTGGGGGAGTCGGGGTCGGGCAAGTCGACCCTCGGCAAGGCGATCCTCGGGCTGGTCCCCGTCACGAGCGGCACCATCACGTTCGACGGGCGCGACATCACCCGGCTGAAGGGTGCGAAGCGGCGGGAGCTGGCGTCGAGCATCCAGGTCGTGTTCCAGGATCCGTACGGGTCACTGAACCCGGCCATGACGATCGGCGAGATCCTCGCCGAGCCGCTGACGACCGCGGGCGCCGGACGCCGGGAGGCGCGCGCGACCGTGCAGGAGATGCTCGACCGGGTGAAGCTGCCGGCGGCCGTCGTCGACCGCTACCCGAAGGAGTTCTCCGGCGGCCAGCGCCAGCGCATCGCGATCGCCCGGGCGCTCGTGCGCAAGCCGCGCCTGATCGTCTGCGACGAGCCGGTCAGCGCGCTCGACCTTACGACGCAGGCCACGATCATCGACCTGTTCATCGAGCTGCAGCGCGACACCGGGGTCTCCTACCTGTTCGTCTCGCACGACCTCGGCGTCGTGCGCCGCATCTGCCACCGCGTGGCCGTCATGTACCACGGCGAGATCGTGGAGACCGGCGACGGCGAGCAGATCACCCGCGACCCGCAGCATCCCTACTCGCGCCGGCTGCTCACGGCGTCGCCCATCGCCGACCCGGCCAAGCAGGCGGAGCGACGGGCGGCCTGGCTGCGGCTGCGCGAGAGCGCGGCGTGACCTCCGAACGAGCGCCGGAAGGGCGGGCATCGGGCCGCTAGGCTGTGCGGTGAGCGCTGCCTCCCGGGCGTGTCCGTCTCGCTGGGCCGCCGGGATCCGCTCTCGTCACCAGACTCCCGCCCGACCCGAAGGATCCCCGTGCGTCGACGCCGCCTCCTGCCCGCCACCCTGTCCGTCCTCGGAGCGGTCGCGACCGCCGCGTTGCTGGCCGTCGCGCCGACCGCGGCCGTCGGTGCCCCCGCTCCGGTCTGCATCACGGACTGCACGGTCACGTTCGACACGCCCTCCACCGGCATCGTGGGGATCCCGGTCGGCGTCACGTCCGTGTCGGCGACCGTGACCGGAGGCGCTGGCGCGCCCGTGGCCGCGCAGATCAGCCCCGACCCCGCCGGCGTCGGTGGCACCGGCGGCAGCGCGACCATCGACCTGGGCGCGGCGTACGCCGGGAAGACCCTCGGCTTCACGGTCGGCGGCGTCGGCGGCGGCAGCTCGATCTCCGGCGACGGCAGCACGCTCGCCATCGCCGGTGGTGGCGGCGGCGCGGGCTACGCGGGCCTCCTCACCCTGCCCGACCAGGTGTTCGCCTCCTACGCGGGAGGCGCGGGTGGCGCGCCCGCCACGACCGGCGTCACGCCCGGCGGTTCCGGCGCGGCCTTCGGCACCCTTCCGGCCAACGGCATCGGCGGCAGCACCGTCGGCGGCGCCGGCGGAACGGGCGTCGCTCCCGGCACCGCGGGCCTGTCGCCCGCGGGCGGCCTTCCCGTGGCCGGCGGCACCGGCAGCACGATCACGATCGGCGCCTTCGACCGCACCGGCGGCGCAGGCGGCGCCGGATACGCCGGAGGAGGCGCGGGCGGTGTCATGCGCAACGTCTCCAACGGCGACCTCGACATCGACGTCGTGGCCCCGGGAGGCGGCGGCTCGGGCTACCTCGCTCCCGGTCTGACCGCGACCGCGAACTCCGGCAACCCGGGCATCGCCGAGGTCACCGTCACCTGGTCGTTCTCGCCCGCCGCGACGACGACGGCGTCCACGGTCGCATCCGTGCTGCCCGGCGCCACCGTACCCGTGTCGGTGACCGGCCTGCCCGCCGGCGTCGCCTTCACCGGAACCTTCGACGGCACCACAGTGTTCTCCGGGACCTCCGACGCGAACGGCGCCGCCACCTTCTCCTTCGTCCTGGCGAACACGCAGCGCGCCGGCTCCTTCCCGATCCAGATCGTCGCCGGCACCGCCGTCGTCGCGAGCACCGCCCCGGTGACCGTCGCCGCGGTCGCCGCGACCGCTGCGAACCCGGCCGCTCCGGGAGCGGCGACCCTCGCCGCGACCGGCTCGAGCGTCCCGTGGATCATCGTCGTCGTCGCGGCCGTGCTCGTCGTGGGCGGCGCGGTGCTGCTGGTGATCCGGGCACGCCGCGGGCGGGACGCGGGGTAGACGGCTCGGGCTCTCCAGCGGCAGCCGAGCTGTCGCCACGGCTGTTGATATGCATGCATTGCGCAGCGCAGAAACCGTGGACAGCGGATACTTTGCACCCCTATGATATTCGAACAACAAAATGTTGAATATTAGCTGCGACGCCGGAGTTTGCGTGTCGAGCCATCCGAGGTGCGCGCAGCATCTGCGCCCGGATGCTCGGATCGCCGCCGAGGTAGTTCTCGCGAGCATCAGCCAGCACATCGCGTGCGGTACGGCTGCTCGCTGTTCTTGATCTGCTGACGAGCCGTTGTCGCCGCCTTTCGATGATGAGAGGAATGGCCTTGAAAGCAAGACTGAGACTGAGCAGGGCGACCACCACAATCGTCGGTGTCGCGGCGCTAGCGGCCTCATTGCTGGTCGGTGGCGCCGCGAATGCTGCGGTCGTCGGTGACGACGACACGTTGTCGGGGGGTGTCGTGTCGGACGGTCCCGGCCCTGACACCGTCCAGTTCCCCGATGGAACCTACGTCGAGTATCCGACGGGCTCTCTGACGATCACGCGCACGGTGACGGGGACGTCGACCGAGCTTCCCGACGGGACGACAATCGACGTTCGTAACGCGGGCGCAGGTGGCATCACCCCGCCGGCTGTCTACCCTCCGGTGACGATCTGGTACTCCCGTGCAGCGGTTGAGGAGATGTGGCGGGCGAAGAACAACATCAACAATGTCTGCCGGGTCCTGCCGCTGTCATTCTTCGCCTCGCTCGGGTGCAGCGCGCCCGGCAATCTAGCTGACGCGTTGGACCAGGCTCACTACCAGCAGAAGCGGATCAAGGCTCTCTACTACCAGTGCATCGGCGCCACGTACTGCAGCTACTACACCTACACGGTCGCCGCGTAAGGGCCCCTGGGCTGCCAGAATCGACTCCGGCGGCCCTGCCGGTAGTGAGTCAGGAGAGCTCGTGCAGTATCGGATCACCTCACCTCAGGGCAAGGTCACGTACGTGGTCGTGGGGTACGTGGTCGCGTTGACCGCCGCGGTGGTCGGGGCGTTGGCGGCGAGTCCGGCGGTCGGAGTGGTGGTGTATTCCGTCGTCGTCGTGCTCCTCGTCTGGTGCGGGACCCGCCTGTTCCGAGGCGAGGGCGAGGACCCGAACGGGACGCGACCGATGTGGCGCATGACAGCACGACCCACGGCCGGCTTCGTGTTGGCGATCCTCCTGATCCTGCAGGCCGCGTCGACGGCGATCAATGCTGCATCGGCGCAGCGGCTCGCCCCTCTGTACGTCGTCGCCGTGGTGCTCTCCCTCGGATTGGCCGCGGCCTATCTCAACTCCTCACTCCGGCTTCGGCGCACGACGTAGCGAAGACGAGCAGACCCTAACGCCCCACCGCCAGCAACGGTCGCGCCGCCGAGAACGCGCACGCCCCGGCGATGGTCGCGGCGATCGCGATGGTGAGCGCCATGCTCAGGGCGGTCGTTCCGCCGAGCGCGGCGAGCGGGCCGACGATGGGGCCGACGGTGAAGGTCACGGTGCCGAGCACCGCGGCGGCCGTGCCCGCGCGCATCCCGTGGCCGTTGAGTGCGAGCGCCGTGCCGTTCGGTCCGCCGACGCCGGAGGCGAAGAGGAAGCAGGCGAGTGCCGTCAGCACGCCCGCGACGCCCCAGCCGAGGAGCACCCCGGCCAGCAGCAGGAGCGCGGCAGCGACGGCGGCGACCTGCCCGATCAGGTACAGCCGCGCGGGGCCGAGGCGGCGGACGAGCACTCGGCTGAGCTGGGCGCCCGCCAGGTTGGCCAGGGCGTTGAGGGCGAAGAAGAGGCTGAACTGCTGCGGGCTGAGGCCGAACTCGTCCTGCAGCACGAAGCTCGACATCGAGAGGTACCCGAAGAATGCGGCCCCACCGGCCGCCGCGGCGATGACGATGACGAGGAAGAGACCGTCGCGCGAGAGCGCCCGGAAATCGGCGGCCGTCCGACGCAGCCCGCCGCCGTGCCGCAGCCCCGGCGGCAGGGTCTCGCGCAGGCCGGTGAGCGCGAGGATGAACAGTGCGGCGCCGATCCCGGCGAGCACTCCGAAGATCCCGCGCCAGTCGAGCACGAGGGCGAGCGCGCCGCCGATGACCGGCGCGATGATCGGGGTGGAGGCGCTGACGAGCGCCAGCAGCGACAGCATCCTGGACAGCTCGACGCCGCTGTACATGTCGCGCGCGACCGCCATCGTGATGACGAGCCCGGCCGACCCCGCAAGCCCCTGGAGCAGGCGAGCGACCAGCAGCACCTGGATGGTCGGGGCGAGCGCGCACACCAGCGACAGGATCGCGAACAGCGCGACCCCGACCAGCAACGGCCGGCGCCTCCCGAACCGGTCGGAGAGCGGACCGGCGACGAGCTGGCCCACGCCCAGCCCGACCATGCAGACCGACATCGTCGCCTGAGCGAGCGCGTCGCTCGTGCCGAGTCTGCCGGCGAGCTGGGGGAGCTGCGGGAGGTAGAGGTCCATCGACAGCGGGCCGAACGCCTCCAGCACGCCGAGCACGAGGATGCTGCGCCGCACGCTCATCACGGGGCCGGCAGCACCAGGTGCAACGCCCGCGCCGGAGGCGGAGGCCGCTCCCGCGTCGACGCCCGGCAGCCCGCTCACGGCAGCCGCAGCACGCGCCGCACCCAGCTGTCGCGGGCGTCGAGCGCGGCGCGGGAGACGATCGCGTCCGGCGAGAAGCCGGAGAAGCCGTGGTACGCGCCCGACCAGACGTGCAGTTCGGCCTCGCCTCCCGTCGCCCAGATGCGGCTCGCGTAGTCGATCGACTCGTCCCGGAAGACCTCGGCGGCGCCGACCTCGACGTACGTGGGCGGCAGCCCCGAGAGATCGGCGGCGCGGGCCGGAGCCGAGTACGGCGAGACCCGGTCGGTGAAGCGATCGGAGCCGAGGATGGCGTCCCACGCGGTGTCGTTGTTGTTGCGGTCCCAGGCGCCGATGCCGTCGTACTGACGGCTCGACGGCGTGCGGTTGCGGTCGTCGAGCATCGGGCAGTTCAGCAGCTGGCCGGCCAGAGCCGGGCCTCCGCGGTCGCGCGCCATCAGCGCGACGGCCGCCGAAAGACCGCCGCCCGCGCTCGCGCCCGAGACGAGGAGGCGGGCGGGATCGATGCCCAGCTCGTCGGCGTGCTCCGCCATCCACACCAGCGCGGCGAAGCAGTCCTCGCCCGCGGCGGTTCCGGGATGCTCGGGCGAGAGCCGGTACTCGACGGCGACGCCCACGACGCCGTGCCGTACGGCCAGGTCGATCAGCTCGCCCGTCCCGAAGAAGCGCGTGCCGAGCACCTGCCCGCCGCCGTGGATGCCGAGCACACCGGGCGCGCCGGGCGCGGCATCCACGGGCCGGATGACCGTGACGGCCACCTCGGGCGCACTCGCGGGACCGGGGATGACGCAGTCCTCCCACGTGACGGGCGCGTCGGCGACCTGCTGCTCGACGGGCGGGATGATCGTGGCGAAGTGCGCGCGGTTCGCCAGGATCGTGTCCTCGCGCAGGGGGATGCGCTCGACCAGGTCGAGGAAGGCGGCCAGGCCGGGTTCGAGCTCCCGGTCGTACGGCACGGGAGGCGGTGCGGCGGTCATCAGAGGCCCAGCACCCGGCGCAGCCAGGAGAAGCGCGCGTCGAGCGCGGCCCGGGTCAGCTCGCTCGCGGGAGCGTACATGTCGAAGCCGTGGAAGCCTCCCGACCACACGTGCAGCTCGGCCGCGCCGCCGACCGCCCAGATGCGGGAGGCGTACTCGACGTCCTCGTCGCGGAACGGCTCGGCCGCCCCGACCTCGATGTAGGCGTGCGGGAGGCCGGAGAGGTCGTCCGCACGGGTCGGCGCGGCGTAGGCGGGGGCTTCGGCGCTGAACGCCAGCTCCTCGCCGAGCACGCACTCCCACGCGAGCAGGTTCGCCTCCCGCGTCCAGGTGCCGATCCCGGCGTACTGCAGGCTGGAGACGGTCGTGTTGGTGTTGTCGATCATCGGGCACAGGAGCAGCTGGCCTGCGAGCGCGGGGCCGCCGCGGTCGCGGGCGAGCAGCGAGATCGCGGCGGCGAACCCGCCGCCCGCGCTGCCGCCCATCACGACGATGCGGTCGGGATCCGCGCCGAGCTCGCGGGCGTTCGCGGCGAGCCAGACGAGCCCGGCGTAGCAGTCCTCCACGCCGGCCGGGTACGGGTCCTCGGGGGCGAGGCGGTACTCGACGTTCACGGCGATCACTCCGAGCTCGTCGACGAGCTGCACCAGGCGGCCCGTCTCCCAGCTGCGGTGCCCGACGATCATGCCGCCGCCGTGGATGTTGTAGAGCACGGGCAGCGCCGGCTTGGTCGCGTCGTGGCCGCGCGGGGTCAGCACCGTGATCTCCAGGTCGGGCGCACCGGCCGGGCCGGGGATGACGCGGTCGTGCGCGTCGATCGGGAGGTCGCCGATGACCTCCTCCGTGCTCGGGAAGGCCGTGGCCGCCCCGTCGCGGGTGAGCGGGATGGTCTCCCGGCTGAGCGCGGGCTGCGGGTCGGCGGCCATCGCGTCGAGCACGGGGGCGATGTCGGGGTCGAACGGGACGGGGATCATCGGTGACTCCTCAGCGGTGGTGGGTGGATGGAGGGTGTGGCGCGGAGCGGCTCGGGGCTCAGGGGCCCTCGGGGTCGACCGCATCCCGGTCGGCCCAGAACGGCGCGACCCGCTCGCGGATGACGTCGGCGCCGATCGTCTCGAGCAGCGCGACGGCCTCGAGGTTGGCCTGCACCTGCTCCAGCCGGCTGGCACCGAAGAGGGTGGTCGCCGTGGCGGGGTGCGTCAGCGTGAACGCGACGGCGAGCTGCGCCGGGGTCGTCCCGAGGTCGTCCGCCAGCGCGACGAAGGCGGGCACGTCGGCGACGATCCGCTCGCGCACCGCACCCGGGTCGCGGCCGACCTCGCGGCCCGGCGTGGTGTTGCCGGCGAGGATGCCGCCCTCCATCACGTCCGACGCCTGCATCGAGAGGCCCTGCTCCCAGAGCCGGGCGAACGGGCCACCATCGGGGATGGAGCGGCGCGCGACGCTGTACTTGAGCTGCGCCAGCTGCGGGCCGGGCACCCCTTCGGCCGCCGCGATGTCGATGAGCGACTGGATGTTCGTCGCCGACCAGTTGTTGACGCCCCAGGCGCGGATGAGCCCGGCGTCCGCGAGCTGCGCCAGGTCGAGCACTAGGTCGCGCAGCTCCAGGTCGTCGCGCCGCAGGTCGCCGAGCACGACGAGGTCGGCGTGCTCGCTGCCGACGCGGAAGAGGGCGTGCTCCAGCTGGGGGCGGAAGCCTCCCTCGCCGAAGCCCTCGAGCCAGAGCTTCTCCGAGAGCAGGTAGCGCTCGCGCGGGATGCCGGCGGCGCGCACGATCGCCGAGAACAGCACGTCGGTGAAGACGGGCGGCTGCATGCCGCGGAAGCCGTAGACGCCGACGTCGAACAGGTTCACGCCGCGCTCGACCGCGAAGGAGACCATGTCGACGGCGTCGGCGAAGTCCATCCGGTCGTAGGTGTGCCAGGAGCCGAGCGCGAGCACGCTCGCCTCCAGGCCGGAGGTGCCGATGGGGCGGGTGGGGATGCGGGAGGTCACGCTGCTGCTCCTTCTGCGCTCAGCCGAGGCGCGGGTCGATGACGGCTTTGATCTCGCCGAGGGCGGCCATGGTCGCGATGCGATCCGACGCCTCGGCGAGGCCGACCGGGGCGCTGAACAGGTCGTCCCACGGCATCCGGTCGGCGAAGACGCGGAAGAAGTCGACGGCGCGGGCGTAGTCGCCGATGTCACCGTTGAGGGAGCCGACGACGGTGAGCTCCTTGCCCATGATCGCGCTGAGCGCGACGGGGTCGCCGACCGGGCCGGTCGAGCCGACGACCACGAAGGTGCCGCGCGTGGCGGCCATCGCGACGGCCTCCGGGCCCACGCTGCGCGCCCCGGCGAAATCGAGCACGAGGTCCGCGCCCGCACCGTCGGTGAGCGCGAGGACGCGCTCGATGGTCGCCTCCGATCCGCCGGCGATGTCCACGACCTCGTCGGCGCCGAACCGGCGGGCCGCCGCGAGCCGGTCGGCCGGCGCCCCGACGGTGATGACCTGGCCCGCGCCCGAGAGGTGCGCGACGGCCGTCGCGAAGATGCCGAGCGCTCCCGAGCCCTGCACGACCACGCGCGACCCGGGGCGCACGCCGCCCGCGCGGGAGAAGGCGCGCAGCACCGTCTTGGCCGCGCAGCCCGCCATCGACGCCCAGGTGTCCTTGACCTCGGGAGGCAGGAGCAGCTTGGCGGCGCCGGGCACGACGTAGGCGTGGTCGGCCAGCCCGGCGGTCGCATAGGGCGGCACGTCGGAGCGCTGCAGGAAGCCGTAGCCGCGGCGCGAGCAGTGGACCGGCTCCCGCAGCACGGTGCAGCCGAAGCACTCGCCGCAGGTCGACTCGGACCAGCCGATGCGGTCACCCACGGCGATCGGGCGGCCCAGGGCGTCGCGCGTGCCCTCGCCAACAGCGACGACCTCGCCGACCATCTCGTGCCCGAGCACGAGCGGCAGCATCCCGGGGAAGGTCATCGCGCCCGACCAGATCTCGATGTCGGTGCCGCAGAGCGTCGCGCACGAGATGCGGACGAGGGCCGCGCCGGGTTCGATCGCCTCCGGGAGGGGGAGCGTCTGCAGCGCGAGCGGCTCACCGTGCGCGGTGAGGACGGCGGCGCGGGTGGTGCGCGGGACAGTCAGGGGGATCGTCATCGATTGCTCCGGATCTCGACGCGCGGATGTCGTCGGTGTGGGTTATTCTACATACGTTGACCAAAATCGGAAGAGGGCATCCCGCCTCCCTCCGGTCGTCTCGAGGAGGAGCCGTGCATCCAGCAGCCACCCCCGACCGCAGCGCGGACCTCGTCCTGCGCGGCGGCGTCGTCCACGCGCTCGACGACGCGGGCACCACCGGCCAGGCGATCGCCGTGCGGCACGGCCGGGTGCTCCGCGTGGGCAGCGACGCCGAGGTCGCCGAGACGATCGTCCGTGGCACGCGCGTCATCGACCTCGACGGCCGCGCCGTGCTCCCGGGCATCAACGACTCGCACCTCCACGCCGCCTGGCTCGGCGCGATGTGGCCGCAGACCGTCTTCGGGCCGGGCGGGGCTCCCGACGCCGACGCGCTCGGTGCGGCCGCACCCGATGGGGCCGACCCTGCCGCTATCGAGGCGACCGGAGACCCGCACGACACCTCCGGCGCCGCCCCGCTGCTCACGACACGGAAGGAGCGCCGCTCGGCCATCCTGCGCGCGGGCGAGCTCATCGCCTCCCTCGGCATCACGAGCTACACCGAGCCCGGCCTGGGCCCTGGCGAAGACGACGGTGCGACCGGTTGCTTCGGGCAGGACGTCTTCGAGGCCTACGCCGAGCTGGAGGCGGAACGCGCCCTCACTGCGCGCGTCACCGTCCTCGGCCTGTTCGGCGTGCTCGACGGGCCCAGCTCGCTGCGGGATGTGCTCGCCGGGCTGCCCGAGCTGCGGCGCGAGACCGCGCGGCCCAGCCGGCTGCGCGTCGCCGGGGTCAAGATCTTCGCCGACGGCATCCCGCCCATGCACCAGGCGTGGACGCACCGCCGCTATCCCGACGGCACGCAAGGCGGCCTCCTCATCGATGGAGCCGATCCGGACGAGCGCGCCGCGGCCCTGCGCCGGATGATCCGGGAGGCCAACCGGCTCGGCCTGCAGGTCGGCGTGCACGCGACCGGCGACCGCACCATCGACACCGTGGTCGAGGCGGTGGAGGAGGCGCTTGCGCAGACCAGGACCGACCTCGGCCACTACATCATCCACGGCGACCTCGTGAGCCCCGATGCGCTCGCCCGGATGGCGCGCCTCGGGATGGGACTCAACGTGCAGGCCGGGATCGCCGCGCACACCGCCTCCTGGGTCGCCGCCGTGCTCGGCGACGAGGTCGCGGCCTCGGCCTGGCCGATCAGGGCGGCGTGGGAGGCCGGCGTGCCGGTTTCGCTCAGCTCGGACGCGCCCATCCTCGCCCCCGATTGGAGGCAGGGGGTCGCCGACGCCGACGCCTGGATCGGTGCGCCCGCGCCCGGTGAGGAGCGCGACCGCATGCTCGCCCTCCTGCGGGCGTACACGACCGTTCCCGCGCTGCAGGACGGCGCCGCCGGCTGGAAGGGCTCGCTCGAGCCGCGCAAGGCCGCGGATCTCTGCGTGCTGGAGGCCGACCCGCTGACCCTCGCCCCGGCCGACCTGCCGTCGGTGGGCGTCGACCTCACCGTGGTCGACGGCGACGTCGTGTTCGAGCGGGTGCCGGTCTCGTCGGTGTGACGACCGGCGCGGGGGACCGCCGGGAGGTCGCCCGTCGGAGCGGGCGACCTTCCCTCAGGCCAGCAGCTGCCCGCCGTCGACCGCGAGGCTGACGCCCGTGATGTGAGCAGCGTCGGCCCCGGCGAGGAACACCACGGCCGGGGCGATGTCGTCGACCTCCGCCAGGCGACCGAGCGGGATTCGGGACGACCAGGCGGCGCGCTCCGGCGAGCCCTCGGGCATCCCGAGCTGCAGCATCGGCGTGAGCACCGGGCCGGGGGCGACCGCGTTGACGCGGATGCCGTCGGCGGCGAGTTCGATCGCGGCCCAGCGGGTGAGGGAGTCGACGGCGGCCTTGCTCGACTCGTAGGCGCCCATGCCCGGCGTGGGCTGGCGGCCGCCGATCGAGGAGATGTTGACGATGGAGCCGCGGGTTCCGGTCGCGGTCATGTGGCGCGCGACGGCCTGGGTCACGGTGAAGGTGCCGAGGATGTTGACGCGCACGATGAGGTCGTAGTCGCTCGGCGCGAGCTCGGTGAGGCGGCCGTGCACCGAGAGCACGCCGGCGTTGTTGACGAGCACGTCGACCGGACCGTGGTCGGCGGCGACCTGGTCGACCATCGCGGCCACGGCCTCCGGGTCGGTGATGTCGACGGCCACGGCCGCCACGCCGAGCTCGCTCGCGGCGGCGGCCACCGCGTCGGCGTCGACGTCGGCGAGCACGACCCGGTCGCCCAGCTCGGCGAAGGCGCGGCCGATTCCGCGGCCGATGCCGCCGGCGCCGCCGGTGACGACGACGGTGCGGGCGGGGGAGGGGGATGCGGTCATGGCGGGGCCTCTCTGCTCCTGGCCGCGCGATCGCGGCGCGTAGTTATATTATACGAGTGTAGAAAAACCGACATCGCCCGCCCGACGCAAGGAGGCCTCGTGCCCGAGACTGGAACCATCCCCACCCGCCCGCTCGGCCCGAACGGCCCCGAGGTTCCCGTGTTCTCCCTCGGCTCCTGGAACACCTGGGACCGCATGGAGCCGGACGACGCCGTCGCGCTCATCCACCGCGCCCACGAGGTCGGCACCGCCTTCTTCGACGTCGCGCACTACAACATGGGTCCGCACGCCGAGAACGCCCGCACCGACCTGCTGTTCGGCGAGGCCGTGCGCGCCGCCGGGTTGGCGCGCGAGGACTACCTGCTCTGCGGCAAGCTCTGGCTCTGGGAGTACCCGCAGACCTCCTTCGCCGACCAGCTCGCCGTCTCCCTCGACCGCATCGGCGTCGACCGCGCCGATCTCGTCGTCGTCGGCGACTATTTCGGGGAGGTGGATGTGCGCCGGATCGTCCGCGACGTCGCCGCCGAGATCGCGAAGGGCCGCTTCGACTCCTGGGGCGTCAACAACTGGCTGATCGGCGACGTGCGCCTCGCCCTCGACGTCGCCGCGGAGGAGGGGCTGACCCCGCCGACGTTCGCGCAGCTCAAGTACGGCCTCGTGCGCCGGTCGATGGCCGAGGGGGAGCCCTACGGCGCGCTCTTCGCCGACGGGCGGCTCGCGCTGCAGGCCTCCGACGTCTTCGAGGGCGGCATCCTGGCCGGCAAGCTGGCTCCCGCCCGCAAGATCGGCGCCGACGTGGGCGGGATCCGCAAGAGCATCGTCGCCGCCTACCCCGAGGTGGAGCGGATCGCGGCCTCTCTCGACGCCACGCCCACCCAGCTCGGTCTCGCGTTCGTGCTGACGCATCCCGCCGCCGCCAACGTGCTCTTCGGCGTCAGCAGGCTCGACCAGTTCGAGGACAACCTCGGCGCCCTGGCCCTGCTCGACCGCGTCGGCGCCGACGTCATCCGCGAGCGCACCGCGCACCTCTGGCTCGACCGCGACGTCGCCCCCGACGGCACCTGGGCCCCGTAACCCCCTCGTGATTTGGCCCAAATGTCGTGAATAGCGGCGCTATTCACGACATTTGGGCCAAATCTGGGCGCTGTCAGGAGGCGCGGCCGAGCACCATCGCGCGGAGGCGCTCGATCGGCGCCTTCGGGCGGCGGTCATCGGTCACGAGACCGTTGGTCTCCTGCCCGGTGTCGGCGAGCTGGGTGTAGCAGAAGCCGGCGAGCACGGGGCTCGCGTGCGTCGCCGCCAGCAGGGCGCCGACGCGCTCGGCGAAGTCCTCCGGGCTCGTCGCCGCCGAGTAGCCCCACGCACCGTCCACCTCGTGGGCGCGGTCGACGAACGAGACGCCGCCGAACTCGGTGAGCATGACGGGCGCCTGGAGGTCGCGCTCGCCTTGGACGAGCATGCGGCGACCCGCGGGCCCGAGGCCGTCGAAGAGGGCGTCGATCGCCTCCGCCGTCCCGTATCGGGCCGCGACGACGTCGCCGGACGCCTCGTAGTCGTGGATGGAGAGGATGTCGGAGCCGACGTGCTCCCAGCCGTCGTTGGAGATGACGGGCCGGGTGGGGTCGAGGGCTTTCGTCAGCGAGACGAGGGAGGCGGCGAACTCGCGCATCCGGCCGTCGTGGGCGAGGTGCTGCACGCCCCAGCTCTCGTTCAGCGGCACCCAGGTGACGATGGACGGGTGCGAGTAGTCGCGGTCGACGATGTCGGTCCACTCGCGGACGGTCCGGTTCACGGCCGTCGGCGTGAACTCGTACGCGGCGGGCGTCTCGCCCCAGATCAGCAGGCCCAGCGTGTCGGCGAAGAACAGGAACCGCGGGTCCTCGTACTTCTGGTGAAGCCGGGCCGCGTTGAAGCCGAGGTCCTTGATGAGCTGGGCCTCCGCGCGCAGGCCCTCCACCGAGGGCGCCGCGAGGTGCGACGCGGGCCAGTAGCCCTGGTTGAGCACCGAGCGCACGTAGTACGGGCGGTCGTTGAGCAGGAACCGTCCGGCGGCCACCGCCGCGGAGCGCAGCCCGAGGTACGACCGGACGGTGTCGGCTCCGACCGAGACGACGGCGTCCACGAGGCGCGGGTGCTCGGGAGACCAGAGCAGCTCCTCGTACGCCTGCCCGTTGCGCTGCTGCGGCAGGGGAACGGTCGCCTCGACCGTCCGGCCCCCAGCGGGCACGGTGACGGAGCCGAGCGGCCGGCCCGCGTAGGTCAGGGCGATGGAGAGTTCCGCGTCGTCCGGTGCCGGGCGGTTCAGGCGGATGCGCGCCTCCACCGTGCCCGCGACGAGGTCGGGCGTCCAGTGGATGCGCTCGATCGCCACCGCGGGGGCGGCCTCGAGCCAGACGGGCTGCCAGATGCCGGTGGTGCGGTGGTACCAGATCGAGTGCGGCTCGCGCTGCCAGTCCTGCTTGCCCCGCGGCTGCGAGAGGTCGGCCGGGTCGTCCTCGGCGCGGACCACGATCGCGATGCCGGCGTCACCGGCATCCGCCCGTGCCGTGGCGAGGAGCTCGGTGACGTCGAACGAGAACGGCGACCCTCCGCCCTCGTGCTCGCCGGCGAACCGGCCGCCGACCCACACCTTCGCGCGGTAGTCCACGGCGCCGAAGTGCAGGATCACTCGGGGTGCGTCGTCGCCGGCGCCGATGGCGTCGAGCTCGGTCGCGCCGATCGCGCGGCGGTACCAGACGACGGGATGGAAGCCGGTGTCGCCGATCCCCGACGACGGCGACTCCGGAGGGAAGGGGACCACGATCTCGCGGTCGAACCGGTCGCCCGCGCCGTCGGCGAACCAGGACTGCGCGACGCCTTCGTCGGCGTCGTCGTACGCGAAGGCCCACACGCCGCCGAGGTCGCACCAGCGCTCGCGCACCAGCTGAGGGCGCGGGTAGGTTCCGTCGAGCGTGCTGGCAGGGGGAAGTGTCATGGACACCATCGTGCACTAGAAATGCAGCGCTGTAAAACAGGAAAAATCGACAACGCCCCGACGAGGGGATGACGGATCAGGCGGCCGGCGCGCTCTCCCGCGCCACGAGGCGGTGGCCGACCAGCACGTGCCTGCCCATCGAACCCAGCCCGTCGATCCGCTCCACCAGCATCGCGATGGCCTGCGTCGCGAGCGCCGTGAGGTCGGGCGCGACCGTCGTGATGCTGGGGAAGGTGACCGCGGTCATCAGCGTGTTGTCCCATCCCGTGATCGCGACGTCCTCGGGCACGCGGAGCCCCCGCTCCTGCAGTGCCCGCAGTGCGCCGATGGCGGCGAGGTCGTCGCGGCACATGATCGCGTCGATCCGCAGGCCGGCATCCAGAGCGGCACCGATCGCGGCGGCGCCGTCCACGGGCGAGATGGCGTTGCTCGGGATGAGGAGGTCGGGGTCGGGGGTGATGCCCGCGTCCTCCAGAGCCGACTGGTACCCCGCGATGCGCAGCTCCGACGTGCGCGACAGCCGCTCCGGCTCGTGTCCGGCGAAGGCGATGCGGCGGCGCCCGAGGCTCAGGAGGTGCGCCGTCGCCTCGCGGGCGGCGGCGATGTTGTCGATCATCACGCGGTCGATGCTGAGCGGCGCCGCCCCCTCGCCGAGGATGACCATCGGGAGGGAGCTCCTGGTCTGGGCGAGCTCGGCCGAGCTCATCACGCTCGGCTGGAAGATCATCCCGTCGACCATCCCGGCCTCGATGCCGGAGACGGCGGCCCGCTCGCCCTCGAGCGTCGCGTCCGTCTGCTCGAGCAGCACGCGGTAGCCCTGCTCCTCGGCCACGTCGGAGACCCGGCGGGCCAGCTCGGCGAAGTAGGGGAGCGTCACGTCGGCGAACGCCAGGGCGAGCAGTCCGGTGCGTCCGGTGGCGAGCCGTCGCCCCAGGAGGTTGGGCCGGTAGCCGAGCTCGTCGATCGCCTTCTGGACGCGCTCGCGCATCCGGTCGCTGACGTGCGGATACTCGTGGACGACGTTCGAGACGGTCTTCATCGACACCCCCGCGAGCTCCGCGACGTCCTGCAAGCGCACACCCGCCACTGCGACTCCTCTCGTCGGGGAAACTCTACTGCGCGTTCCGGTGGGCACGATCGCCGAACACCCGCAATCGCTTGACAGCAAATTTCTAGCGCTGTAAATTCAAGACGAACGCGGCCTCGTCCGCGCCTCGCGCCTGTCACTCAAGGGAGAGAAATCACATGAAGAAGCGATCTGCAGCGCGGATCCTGGCCGCCGCCGTGGTCATGGGCGTCGGTCTCGCACTCACCGCCTGCGGCAGCTCCGGCGGATCGAGCGGAGAGGTGGCGTCCGGCGACTACTCCGGGCCCCAGGTCACGGTCACCTTCTGGAACGGCTGGACCGGCGGCGCGGCCCCGGTGCTCGTCCCCAAGCTCGTCGACAAGTTCAACTCCGAGCACAAGAACATCGTCGTCAAGGACGTCCCGATGGAGTGGGCGGATCTGGCGAAGAAGATGCCGCTCGCCGTCAAGGCCGGCAAGGGACCGGACGTCGCCGTCGCGCACGGTGACGACATCGCCACCTACGCCGCCCAGGGGCTGCTCCTCAAGAGCGACTCCATCGTCAAGTCGCTCGGCTACAGCGCCTCCGACTTCCCGGAGGGCCTGATGAAGGCGGGCGAGTACAAGGGCGCCCAGTACGGCATCCCGTGGAGCGTCACCCCGCTCGGTCTCTACGTCAACAAGGACGTGCTGAGCCAGGCGGGCATCGACCCGACGACCATCCCCGCCGACAAGGCCTCGTACATGGATGCGCTGGCCAAGCTCAAGACCGCGGGCATCCAGGGCGAGTGGGTCGACGGCTACGTCTTCACCGGCACGTTCGAGTTCGAGTCGCTGCTCTGGCAGTTCGGCGGCGACCTCTTCAACGACGACGTCACGAAGGCCAC
The DNA here is from genome assembly GCF_013410615.1 of Leifsonia naganoensis. Taxonomy (NCBI): domain Bacteria; kingdom Bacillati; phylum Actinomycetota; class Actinomycetes; order Micrococcales; family Microbacteriaceae; genus Leifsonia; species Leifsonia naganoensis. The sequence continues at coordinate 293,300 of NZ_JACCHJ010000001.1, read as the reverse complement.
CTTCAACTCCGACGCCGGCGTGCAGGCGCTCACCCACATGGTCGACCTGATCAAGGAGGGCTACAGCCCGGCCAACGTCGCGCAGGACGGCAACATCAACGCCCTGATCGCGGGCAAGACCGCGTTCAACTGGAACGGCGTCTGGCAGACCACGAACACCGCGTTCGACAAGCTCGCCTGGACCGCGGTCGCGGTGCCCCAGATCGGCACCGAGAAGGCCGTGTGGTCCTCGTCGACGCACTGGATGTTCATGAACAACAAGGGCCAGGACAAGAACAAGACCGCCGCCGCCGCGACGTTCGTCAAGTGGATGAACGACAACTCGGCCAGCTGGCCCGACACCGGTGAGCTGCCCGCGAGCAACACGGTGCGCAACGACCCGGCTCTGGTGCAGAAGTACCCGAACCTGAAGCCGTTCCTCGACGAGCTCCCGTACGCGCACTACGAGACCTCGGCCCCCGGCATCACCAGCGTCACCGCGACCGTCACCACGGCCGTCAACGAGGCCGTCACGGGCAAGAAGTCGCCCAAGCAGGCCCTCGACGACGCCGTCGAGAAGGCCAACACGCTGCTGAAGCAGAACCAGCAGACCTATGGCGAATGAGCTCGCTGTAGAGGCGGCATCCCGGCCCCGCGCCGGGGTGCCGCCTCGGCGCGCCCGGCGCAGCACCCTCGCTGCGCCGCGCCGGACGAAGACGGCCTACCTGTTCCTGGCGCCGTTCCTCGTCCTGTTCCTGGTCTTCGTCGCCGGTCCGGCCGTATTCGGCCTCTGGATCAGCCTCACGAACTGGAGCCCGTTCCGCGACACACAGCAGTTCATCGGGCTCAAGAACTACATCGACCTCTTCACCCCCGATTCGGCGACCTCCGGGGACTTCTGGCAGTCCATGGGCGCCACCGGGATCTTCACGGTCGCCAGCGTCCCGTTCCTCCTGGTCATCCCGTTGCTGATCGCGCAGCTGCTCAACCGCAAGATCCGCGGCGGCACCGTGTTCCGTGCCGTGTTCTTCGCGCCCTACGTGCTCGGCGTCGCCGTCATCGGCGTGATCTGGAAGTACCTGCTCGACACCCAGTCGGGCATCGTCAATCACGTGCTCGGGATGCTGGGCCTGCCGTCCGACATCCCGTGGACGGTCAACGTGCCCTGGGTGTGGGTCTCGCTGGTCGGTGTCACCGTCTGGTGGACGCTCGGCTTCAACACCGTCATCATCCTGGCCGGGCTGAAGGGCATCAACGCCGACCTGTACGAGGCGGCCGCGCTCGACGGCGCCGGCCCGTTCCGCACGTTCTTCAGCGTCACGCTGCCGGGACTGCGCCAGGTGATGACCTTCGTCGTCACGGTGACCATCCTCGCGTCGGCCAACATGTTCGGGCAGTCGTACATCCTCACCAAGGGCGGCCCGGGCAACCAGACCCGCACCGCGATCATGTACATCTCCGATCAGGGTCTGTCGCAGAACAACATGGCCGCGGCGTCCGCCATGAGCTACGTGCTGTTCGTGTTCCTCGCGATCATCAGCGTCATCAACTTCCGCCTGCAGCGGGAGCGCACGGAAAGGGCACCGCGTTGACGTCCCTCATCTCCCAGAAGCCTGTCGCCGGCGGCGAGGAGGCTCCGCGCACGCGACCTTCGCGGCGGCGGCGGTCACCCCGCCGGACCGCCGGCCGGGTCGTCCTGTACGTCGTGCTGGCCCTGGTCACCCTCCTCATCGTGCTCCCGCTGGTGTGGATCGTGCTCACGTCGTTCAAGACCGACAGCGACGCCATCCGCAACCCGTTCTCCGCCTTCCCCGCACCGTGGTCGATGGATGCGTACATCACGCTGGCCAGCGGGCAGCAGCCGATCTTCCGCTGGTTCCTCAACAGCCTGCTGGCGGCGACGCTGCAGACGGCCATCATCCTGGTGACCGCCTCCGCTGCCGCATACGCGCTCGCCCGGCTGGAGTTCTGGGGCAAGAAGATCGTGTTCGGCGCGATCATCGCGACCCTGCTCGTCCCGCCGGTCATCTTCCTCATCCCGAACTACCTGATCGTGCAGAACCTCGGCTGGCTCGACACCATCTGGGCCATCTCGATCCCGGGGGCGGCGAGCGCGTTCGGCGTGTTCTTCCTGCGGCAGTTCTTCATCGGGCTGCCGGTCGAGATCGAGGAGGCGGCGCGCATCGACGGCGCCGGCGACATCCGGATCTTCCTGCAGATCGTGATCCCGCTGGCGCGGCCGGCGCTGGCGACCCTCGCCGTGCTGAGCTTCCTCGCCAACTGGAACGACTTCCTCTGGCCGGTGTACGTGCTCCTCAGCCCGGAGAACCTGACGCTGCAGCCGGGTCTCGCCCAGCTCCAGGGCGCGTACTCGACGCACTTCGCGATCGTGATGGCGGGCGCGGTGATCGCCTCCATCCCGGTGCTGATCCTGTTCTCGATCGCGCAGCGCCACATCGTGGACAGCGTCGCGAGCTCGGGAGTGAAGGGGTGAGGTCGGCCGCGGCCGTGGCCGCGCGTGCCGCGGGAGCGCTGGCGGCTGCCGGTGTCGCTCTCGCGGCGCTGAGCGGCTGCTCGGGAGGTGCGCAAGCCCCGACCGCGTCGGCCACTGCCACGGAGACGTCTCCGGCGTTCGCGATCGATCAGGACTTCGCCGACCCGGACGTGCTCGTCCACGACGGGACGGCGTACGCGTTCGCGACCAACACGCCCGGCTTCCTGGTGCGCTCGGCGACGTCCACGAACATGCGCGACTGGACCGTCTCGGAGTCGGACGCGCTCGAGGCGCTGCCGGCCTGGGCGCAGCCCGGCCGCACCTGGGCGCCCGAGGTCGCCGAGGTCTCGCCCGGAGCGTTCGTGCTGTACCTGACGGCTCAGGATGCCGCGTCCGGCCGGCAGTGCATCGGCACGGCCACCTCGAGTGCGCCGGGCGGCCCGTTCACCCCTGCCTCCGACGCCGCGCTCGTCTGCCCGGTGGAGGCGGGAGGAGCCATCGATGCCGCGACTTTCCGCGACGACGACGGCAGCCTCCACCTGCTCTGGAAGACCGACGGCAACTGCTGCGACCTCGACACCTGGATCGAGACCGCCCCGCTCTCCGCCGACGGACTCAGCCTGACGGGACCGCCGGTGAAGCTGCTGAAGCAGGACCGCGCGTGGGAGGGCGCGCTCGTCGAGGCGCCCGACCTGGTGAAGCGCGACGGCGTGTACGTGCTGTTCTTCTCCGCCAACGACTACGGCGGCGACGACTACGCGATCGGCACGGCGAGGGGGTCGTCGCTGACGGCGCCGTTCACCTCGCAGGAGAAGCCGTTCCTGACCTCCGCGTCGAAGCGAGGGACCTTCCACGGGCCGGGTGGCCAGAACGTGGTCACGTTCGACGGGCGCGACTGGCTCGTCTTCCACAGCTGGGACGACGCCTACGCCTACCGCGGCATGCTGGTGCGCCCGCTGACCTGGGACGGTGCGACCCCCGTGCTCGGCTGACCTCCCCTCACTACCCCTCACCACCCCTCTCGATTTGGCCCAAATGTCGTGAATAGTGCCGCCATTCAGGACATTTGGGCCAAATCTGTGCGGGGCGGCTCAGGCGAGGAACGTCAGGGCGGCCTCGCGGAACCCGGAGGAGTGGAGCGCGCCGAGGTGGTCGCCCGGCACGCGGACGAGGCGCGCGTCCGGGACGACCGCGGTGAGCACTTCGAGGCCCTGCGTCATCGGGTCGTCGGCGCCGGCGACGAGCAGAGTCGGCACGTCCGGGCAGGCGGATGCGGGATCCTCCGGCGCGAATGGCTCCGACCCGAGGCCGGCCATCAGGGCGAGCAGCGAATCCGTGTCGCGGCCCGCGCCCGACACCATGCCGGCCATCATCCCGACGAAGGGATCCGCCGGAGGTTCGCCGTCGACGGCGCGCGCGATGGCGACGATGTCGATCCCGGCGAACGGCTCGAACGGGCTGAGCCCGCCGAGCACGAGCCGTCGCACGCGTCCGGTCGCCGCGGGGAGCTCCCACGCGAGGCGGGCACCGAGCGAATAGCCGATCACGTCGACGCGCTCGGCGTCGATCGACCGGACGACGTCCGCGAGGGCCGCCACGACGGCGCTCGTCGTTCCCGCGTCGACGCCCGGAACCGCGGGCGAGCAGCCGTGCCCCGGGAGGTCGACCAGGTACGCCTCGCGCCCGGCGGCGGCCAGCGCCTCGCCCCAGCCGTCGAAGTCCTCGGCGGAGGAGGAGCCGAAGCCGTGCACGAGCAGCACCGGAGGCAGAGCGGTCGCCGGGATGGAGCCGGTCGGGGCGGCCAGACGGCGGACCGCGAGCGGGGACAGGGGCGTGGGAGCGGGCATCGTCGACCTCCGGGTGAATTGTTTTTCTATGATAGTAGAAAATAAACGTCTCCATCGGTAGAGTCATCCCGATCCCGTCGGACTCCACCGTCCGCCACCTGACAGAAAGAGCGTGAACGTGACAACGACCCGTCCAGTGACGCCCGAGGCCATCGTCGACATCGCGATCGGCTTCATGGGCGCGAAGCAGCTCTTCGCCGCCAGCCGCGTCGGCCTGTTCGCCGCCCTCTCCGACGGCCCGCTCGATGCCGACGCCCTCGCCGCAGCCACCGGTGTGCCGCCTCGCCAGGCGCGCGTCCTCGCCGACAGCATGGCCGCCCAGGGTCTCCTGACCCGCACCGACGGCCGGTACGACCTCGAGCCCGACGCCCGCGCCTTCCTGACCGGGGAGGACGCCGAGCTCGACCTCGCCCCCTTCCTCGCCTTCCTCGGCACGACGAGCTACACGCAGTGGCTGGGCTACGACTCCACCGTCGACACCGACGCCCCCGGCGTGCTGGAGCTGGACGAGGCGGGCTGGGGCGACTTCCTCGCCGGCGTCATGCGCTACAACGAGCTGCATGCCGCGATGCTCGGCGACGCCTTCGACTTCACCCCGTACCGCTCGGCACTCGACCTCGGCGGTCTCAGCCCCGCCTTTGCGGTGGAGGGGCTGAAGGCGAACCCCGAGCTGCAGGTCCGCTTCGTCTTCGACCCGGCCTCCGTCGACTCGGTCCGGGAGGCCGTCGAGGCGGCCGGCTACGGCGACCGCACCACGGTCGAGGGCGCCGACACCGCGACCGCGCAGCCCGGCGGGGAGCACGATCTCGTGCTCGTCAACCACGTCATCCACCGGTTCGACGACGCCCAGAACCGGGCGATCTTCGCGAACGCCCGCGCGGCCGCGGCGGACGGCGCGACGCTCGTCGTGCTCGACTTCTTCCTGGACGACGACCCGCAGCAGCGCAAGATCGACGCGCTGCACGCGGGGGAGTACTACAACATCGACGGCACGGTCGTGTACCCGGAGGCGACCGTGCGCGACTGGCTGGAGGCGGCCGGTTGGCGCGCCGAGCGGACGGTCGCCCTGCCGGGCAGCCCGCGGATCCTCCTCGCGACCGCCGTCTGAGCTCGGCTAGCGTGAGGGCATGGCCGCCCTCGAGAGCATCCGACCCGATGTGCACCTGGTGCGCATCCCGATGCCCGGCGGCGGCCTGCCCTACTCGCTCTGCTACCTGCTGCAGGATGCGGCCGGCGGCGTCCACCTTATCGACCCGGGTTCTCCCGGGCCGGACGCCGTGGCCGTCATCGATGATGCGCTCCGCGGCGTCGGCCGGCGGCTCGACGACGTCGCGTCGATCCTGATCACGCACCTCCACTCCGACCATGCCGGTGCGGCGGCGGCGGTCCGGGAGGCGACGGGCGCGCGGGTGCTGATGCACGAGCGGGAGCGCGACGCCCTCGCCGGGGTGGCGACCTCCGGCGGCCCGGATGCCGGGACCCTCGAGGCCTGGGGCGTCCCCGACGATCGCCGTCTCGAGCTGCTCGCCCTGCCCGCCCTCCCGATCGCCGGCGTCACCGCGCCGGACGCGGTGCTGGCGGACGGTGAGCTCCTCGACATCCCGGGCCGCCGCATCCGCGCGCTCTGGACTCCCGGGCACACCAGCGGCCACCTCTGCTTCGACGACGAGGACCACGGCCTCCTCTTCACGGGCGACCACGTGCTCCCGACGGTGAACCCCGGGCTCGGCCTCGGCGGCCGGGCCGACGACCCGATCGGCGACTACCTGCGCTCGCTGCGCCGCGTCGCCGACCTCGATCGCCTGGCCCTGCCCGGCCACGAGGCCCCGTTCCCGAACCTCCACGACCGTTGCGCCGCGCTCGCCGAGCACCACCTGCGCCGGGCGCGGGAGGTCCGGGACGCCCTCCGCGCGCATCCGCAGGCGACGATCTGGGAGGTCGCCCAAGGCATGACGTGGACGGGCGGGTGGTCCGCCCTCGCCGGGTTCACGCTCGCGTCGGCTCTCGCTCAGACCGCGATGCACCGCGCCTTCGTGCGGTAGGGTGCGCCTATCGCGCGGTGAGTCGCTGGAAGAACGCCTCGATCTGCGCCTCCAGCAGGGCCGGCGTCGACAGATCGGGGGCGATCAGGCTCATGATGTTCGCGCCCGCGTTGATGAGCACGATCTCATCGACCAGCTGCTCGTCCGGCGTCGCGGTCACGATGTCGCCGTCCGCACGGCCCTGGGCGATGTAGGAGGCCAGACCCGCGCGCCACGAGACGAGGTGATCCCGGTACGCCTGGTGCAGCTCCTCGTTCGAGAGCGCGCGCTCCCAGAAGCTGAGCAGCACACGGCCGGCGGTGATGGCCTCCGGAGTCGTCGGCGCGGAGGCCTCCACGATCGCGCGCAGCGCCTCGAGGCCGGTCTTGTCGCCGACCGCCCGCTCCACACCGCCGCTCATCATGCCGAGGGCGCGCTCGTACGTGCCCTGGATGATCTCGTCCTTGCCGGGGAAGTAGTGCTTGAGCGCGCCGTTGGCGAAGCCCGCCTCGCTGGCGATCTCGCGCATCGTCGCCGCCTCCAGGCCGCCCTTGACGATCAGCCCCCAGGTCACGTCGATGATGTCGGAGCGTCGCTGATCGTGGTCGATCACCTTGGGCATGGTCCTCCACTCGTGGGACGGCACGTCGTTGTTCGTCCACAAGTGTAGGGGAAAGGCGTCACTCCCGACGGTGCACGGCGCGCCCGGCGAAGTAGGTCGCGCGCGGGCGCAGCCCGACGAGCTCGTCCACCGGGAGGGCGAAAGGATCGTCGTCGAACACCACGAAGTCGGCCGAAAGGCCGGGGGCGAGCGACCCGGTCGTGTCGGCGAGACCCATCGCGCGGGCGCCGTTGACGGTGAAGACCTCGATCGCCTCCGCCAGCGTGATGGCCTGCTCCGGCCCGAGGGTGCCGGGACGACGGCCGGACGGGTCGGCGCGCGTCACCAGGCCCTGGATACCCTCCCACGGGTTCGGCGTCTCGCTCACCGGCCAGTCGGAGCCGCCCGCGACGAGGGCCCCGGAATCGATGAGCGAGCGGTTCGGCTGCAGGCCCGCGACCTCGTCGGCGGGGCGCACCGTACTGAGCGCGTCCGCGATCACGCCCGGGAACCACAGGAACGGCGAGATGTCCGCCGCCACCCCCAGCCGAGCGAACCGGGGGAGGTCCTCCGCGGCGATGAACTGGCCGTGCGCGATCTGGTAGATCGGCTCGGTGTGGCCCTCCGCTCGCACGGCCTCCACCGCATCCAGCACCATCCGCACCGAGGCGTCGCCGGTGCAGTGGATCTTCGCGGAGATGCCGAGCGCGGCGGTGCGGCGCAGCCAGCCGAGCAGCTCGTCGGCGGGCATGGTGGTCCCGCCGTGCCAGGGCGCCCTGTCGTGCTCGTCGGCGGGGAGGTACGGCTCGAGGAACGCGCCGGTCCGGGCCGGCGGGGTCCCGTCGAGGAAGATCTTCACGAAGTCGGGCCGGTGGTGCTCGCCCGCCAGCTCGTCCCGGTGCGCGATGAGGGCGTCGCCGAGCTCCTCGTAGCCGAAGATCTGGTCGTTGACCGTCATCGACGAGACGACCCAGGCGTCGAGCTCGCCGCGGGCGTCGAGCGTGGCGAGGGCGCGCATCTGCGGCAGCGAGATCGCGGCGTCCTGGAACGCGGTGATCCCGTAGGTGTGCAGGATCTCGATCCCGCGGGCCGACGCGCGCACGTCCTTCTCGGGCGTCAGGGCGACGGCAGGAGCCGCGACGGCCTCCACCAGCAGCCCCGCCGCCTCCAGCAGCACGCCGGTCGGCTCGCCGGTCTCAAGATCGCGGAGGATCGACCCGGCGGCCGGGTCGGGCGTCGTCGCGTCGATCCCGGCGAGCTCGAGCGCGCGGGCGCTCGCCCACCGGTTGTGGTGGCTGTCGTCCGTCAGGAGCACGGGACGGCCCCCGGCGGCCGCGTCGAGCGCGTGGCGCGCCGTGGCGCGCCCGAGCGTGTCGAGGAGTCCCGTGCCCCAGCTGCTGCCGACGATCCACTCGTCGGGTCCGAGCGTCGCCGCCCGGTCGCGCACCGCCTCGACGATCTCGTCGAGCGAGGCCGTGTTGGGGAAGGTCAGTTCGTAGAGCTCTGCCCGCCCGGCGTGGGCGTGGTGGTTGTGCACGTCGACGAGACCCGGCATGGCGAATCCGCCGGCGAGGTCGACCGTCTGCGTCTCCGCGCCGCGGAACCTCTCGATCTCGGCGGCCGTCCCGACGTCGAGGATGCGACCGTCCCGCACCGCGAAGGCCTCGGCCCGCGACCGAGCCGCGTCGACCGGGTAGACGATGCCGCCGGTGACGATCAGGTCGGCGGTGCCCTGGTCGGCGGGGCTCATGCCGTCGCGGGGTCGTACTCGGCGGGGTGCACCGTGTTGCTGAGGAGCCGGCCGTGTGCCCCGAAGGTGAAGTGCGTCGGCACGTTCCCGCTCTCGTCGAGGCCGAAGAGCACCCCGTGCGAGCGGAGGGCACGCTGATCGCGGTGGTCCGCGATCGTCACAGAGGCGCACGGGATGACCTTCTCGCGCCAGGTGAAGACGAGGATGCCGGGCCGCACCTCCCACACCGAGCACTCGTCCGTGTCGGCGAGGCCGCGCTCGGGGCCGGCGAGGCACTGCCAGGTGTACCACTGCGGCCCGAGGTAGATGTGCTCGTACGCGTGCTCGGCGCTGTACTCCCACAGCACCCGCCGGCCGACCAGGGTCGTGGAGGGCGCGGGGGCCGAACCGCTGGTCTCGAGCTCCTCGATCACCGACGGCACGAACAGCTGCTTGACCGCGGTGTTGCCCGGGAGGTCGCCGCCAATCGCCTGCACGATGGACAACGCTCGCCCCGAGCGCAGGTCGAGGACGAGCGAGACCGCCTCCGCCGGCTCGTACTCGTGGTGGAACTGCACGAAATAGAGCTCGTCGTCGACCAGGAACGCCTCGTAGTCGTCGGAGCTGGACGTCTGCGGGATGGGGTCGCCCGCACCCGGGGTGTACTCCCACTCGACCCGGTGCTCGTCGAAGGTATGCGCGATGCGCGTGCCACGATCGTCCACGAGCGTCACCGTCCGGCCGGCCAGGTCGGTCGTGTGCGGGGCCTTGCTCGCGTCGAAGCCGGGGGCGAGGCCGTCGAGCGGCAGCCAGGTGGCGGTGTCGGTGAGGTCGTCGATGGGCATTGCGGTTCCTTCCGTCGTCCGCCCAGTATCGGCAGCGGTTCGCGCGCGGGGAAAGCGCGCGGCGGAGGATGTGCGGCTGCGGTCAACCCTCGTTCCGGCGTCGCCAAGTCGGCGTGCTCGGGTCGGCGTGCCCGGTCAGCGCAGTTCGGCCGCGATCGCCTGCGCGGCCTGGCGCAGCCGCTCGGCCACCGCCTCCACCTCGCGTCCGTTCGCCACGAACACGACGGCCACCGCCGCGGGCGCGCGGTCGGGGAGCACCAGCGGCACCGCGACCGACGCGAGACCCGGGATGACCTCGTCGTGGCTGGTCGCGAACCCGCGCTCGCGCGCCTGGGCGGCCTCGTCACGCGGGTGCTCGTCGGGCAGGGCGCGCCACTGCGAGCCGGTGAGCGCGGACTGGATCGCGATGCCCGGCGCGCCGGAGCCGAGGGGATGCCGGGTGCCGGGACGCTGCACCACCGTCGCGTGGGCGTGCGATGGCTCGACGCTCACCAGCGTGACGACCTCGGTCCGGTCGAGCACGGCGACGAACGCGGTCATCGAGAGGTCGTTCGCGATGGCGGTCAGCTGCGGCAGGGACGCGGACTGCAGGTCGCGCGAGACGGAGCGCGCCAGCGTGGCCATGCGCGGCCCGAGCTGTACGGCGCCGGCCGCGTCGCGGACGACGAGCCCGTGATCCTCGAGCGTGCGCAGGATGCGGTACGCGATCGAGCGGTGCACCCCGAGCGCGTCGGCGAGCGCCGCGATCGTCATCGGGTCCTCGGACTCGGCCAGGACCTCCAGCAGCCGGATGCCCCGCGAGAGCGTCTGCGAGTGCGGCGCGCTCTGCTCGCCCGGTCGGTCCATGAAGCCATTCTGTCCCATCCCGGAACGGCTACAGCAGCGTCTCGACCCCGAGCCGCACCCGGTCGCCGAGCCCGACGCCCTCGGCCTTCCTGATGTCGCCCTTGATCGACACGATGTACGCGCCCTCGGCGCTCTCCGGGAAGATCGACGTCGACCAGCGCGAGGAGCCCAGCGTCATCATCACCTTGACCGAGCCGAACCCTGCCGGGGGATGCGGCTCCAGCCGGATCTCCTCCGACACGTCGTCGGGCAGCCGCGCGAAGACCCACAGGTCGCGCCGGGCCTCCCACCGGAACAGCTCGGCCTCGAACTCGTACCGCACTCCCGCCATGCCTCCACCCTGGCACGGACCACCGACATCCACCCCCTCCCGTCGGACGCATCCCGGCCGATAGGGTGACCGTGATCGGATCGACACCGCGTCCGTCCCCGAGGAGGTCCCATGTCCGCCACGCGTCCCGGATCGGTGACGTTCGTCGCCGTGCTGACCTACATCAACGGCGTCCTGAACATCATCGGCGGCGTGGTCGTGCTCTTCACGCGCGAGTCCGCGCCGGGCGCTGAGACGGCCGGCGGCCTGGCCGGCATCACCACCTCGGCGATCGTCTCGATCGTGCTCGGCATCGTCATCCTGATCGTCGCCCGCGGCCTCCTCAACGGCAGCAAGGTCTCGCGCGCTCTCGTGACGCTGGTCATGATCCTCAACCTGATCAACGGCGTCCTGCTGCTCTTCACGCTGCAGGTCTTCAGCGGCGTGATCGACATCGTGTGGGTGATCATCGTGCTCTCGCTGCTGTTCACGCGCCGCGCCAACGCGTTCTTCAACGGGCAGTCGGCCTGAGCCGTCCCGGCCGCCCGGCCGGATCGGAGAGAATGGTCTCGGGCGCCGCCGCCGCGTCGTCCGCGGGCGCTCCCGCACGACGAGAGGGAAGGTGGAAGACGATGCGCTGGCCGACGTGGTTCCACCGCGGAGCCCCGAAGAGGAAGACGGTGCGCACCCGTCCCTTCGACGAGGACGCTCTGACCGCGCCTCCCGCGCCGACCCTCGACCAGTCCGTCGAGGAAGGCATGCTCCTGGCGGAATACGCCACGCGCATGGCGATCAAGAACCACATCGTCGTCGACACCATCCAGTACGGCAACGACTTCGACCCCGCGCGTCACACCGGCGAGGCCGCCCGCATCCTGCGCGAGCTCGCCTCCGAGCAGGGCCAGGCGGCCGGGCGCATCGACGAGGAGCTCGCCGTGGCGACCGGACTGCGCGGGGACGCGACGCATCCGCACGACTACCGCGACGTCGACCTCGCCAATCTGAACCTGCGCAAGTCCGCCGCTCTCGAGCTCGCCCAGCAGTTGCGCGCCAAGGCCGACTCGGAGGAGCAGTTGCTGGCGCTGGTGGAGCGCGGGCGGAAGGACGCCTGGGACGACGTCGGCACGGCGATCGAGGCCGGCCTCGACGCGCTCTCGGGCGTGGAGGCCCTCCGCGACGACTACGAGCGCGAGAAGCCCGCGCGGCTCAAGCTGCTCATCTGGCGCGACCTCGCGAAGCTCCAGGAGGAGCGCACGGGGTACTGATCCGGCTCACCCGCGCAGCGAGACCGGCGGCACCAGCAGCCCGACCTCCGTGCGCACCCAGCGATCGCCGGTCGCCCGCTTCTCGGCGTGCGTCGTGAAGCGGTAGAGGTGCATCGTCGCGCGGACGGCGCGCGGAGGTTCGCCGCCGAACGGGTCGGCGCGCAGCAGACGCAGGGTCGGTGCGTCCGCCTCGAGCAGCCGGAGCAGAAACACCTGGAACCAGGGGGAGTCGCGCGATCCCAGGGCGAGGAACCACATCAGCCAGTCCAGGCGCAGGTGGTAGGGCGCGAACTGGCGCGGGAGGCGGCGCACGTCGCCGGGTTTCCCCTTGAATGCGTACTCGAGCCAAACGGCGTGCGGATCGTGCGGGTCGTCCGCCGTCCCCTCGACGGTGACCTCGTAGCGTTCGCGGGTCACGCTGCCGAATGCGCCGTAGGCGTTGACGAGGTGCCAGCGGTTGAAGCTCGCGTTCATGAGCTGGCGCCGCCGGAACAGATTCCGGAGCGGCGCCCAGCTGAGCACCAGCAGGCCCGCCGTCACGAGCACGGCGACCACCGCGTACCAGAGCGGGACGCTCGGGGCGCCGATGCCGCCGAGCTGGGCGCCCCCGTCCGTCCACGAGAGGGCCCAGGACCACACGGGATCGCTCACCGCCGAGAACGCCAGGACGATCGTGATCACGTTCAGCCAGGCGAAGTTGCCCGTCGCGACCAGCCACAGCTGCGTCAGCACCACGACCGCCGCCGCGGCGCTCGCGACGGGCTGCGGCAGGAACAGCAGCCACGGCACCACGAGCTGCGCGAAATGATTGCCCAGCACCTCCATGCGGTGGAACCATTTCGGCAGGAGGTGCGCCGTGCGGCTGAGCGGGTTCGGCATCGGCTGCGTCTCGTGGTGGTAGTAGAGCGCGGTCAGATCGCGCCAGACCCGGTCGCCGCGCATCTTGATCATCCCGGCGCCGAACTCCAGCCGGAACACCAGCCAGCGCAGCAGCACGATGATCGTGATCGGCGGCGCCGTGTCGGCGGCTCCGAGGAAGGCGACCGTGAACCCCGCCTCGCACAGGAGGCTCTCCCAGCCGAAGCCGTAGAAGGTCTGGCCGATGTTCACGATCGAGAGGTAGAGATACCAGATCGCGAGGAACAGCGGGACGAACAGCCAACTGGGCAGGAATTGCGGGAGCCCGAGCACGATGAGTGCGGAGAGAGCGGCGCCCGTCCAGGCGACCGCGCGCACGAGCCGATCGGAGTAGATCGTCTCGCCCTTCCGGCGCCATCCGAACAGCGTCGGCTGGGCGCGGCCGTAGGCGGAGCGCAGGAAGCGCTGTGCGGGCAGGAGGCCGTGCTCGCCCAGGAGCGCCGGGAACTGGTTCGCCGCCGATACGAACGCCACGACGTAGAGCAGGGCGACGCCGCGCTGCAGGATCTCCCGCGCGATCGTGTACTCGCCGCCCGCGAGCCACCCCAGCAGATCCATCCGTCACCACCTTGCGTCCGCGCTCTGGCCGGCCTCTCGGCTCCTTCGTACGCTCGAAACCACAGGCAACACAATCGGGGGGAAGAGTTCATGCTGCACGTATCCATGGTCGGCGACGCCTTCGCGGAGGTCGACGCGACACTGATCACCATCGACGACGCGACGCTCGTCTGCTGGTCCGCGGCGGGGGAGGAGCCGGTGGCCCGCTACGGGCTGGAGCAGGTGCTGAGCGTCCAGCTCGTGCAGCCGCTGGTCGCCGAGCCCGAGCCCGAGCCCGCGTCGTCGCGCTCCAGTCCGGAGCATCCGAACGCGTTCCGGCGCTGGACGCCCGAGCAGGAGGCCGCGGTCGTCGAGGCGTATCACCGGGGTGACACGTTCGAGCAGATCGCGGCGGCCGCAGGGCGCCGCGTCGGCGGCGTGCGGGCGCGGCTCATCGCACTGGGCCTGATCGAGCCGGAGGCGACGGATCGGCTGCGGTTCCCCGTCGCCGGCTAGGCGCGGTTCAGGCCGCGCGCTCCGCGTCGAGACTGATCGCGCGGTGGTCGGAGGCGCCGGCGGGGAGCACGTCGACGCGCTCGATCTCGAAGCCGGTCGAGGTGACGAAGTCGAAGTAGCCGGTGAAGAACTTGTACCGCAGGTACGTCGGCTCGGTGCTGCGCATGAGCGTGTACCCGCTCGTCGTCAGACTGCGCTCGAGACCGTTGATGAACCAGGGGTAGTTGAAGTCGCCGACCATGATCGCGGGGGTGTCGGGGGCGAGCGAGCGCATCCCCTCGTGGGCGGCGGCGATCTGCTTGCGCCGCAGTGAGTTGGAGGCGGTCAGCGGGGCGGCGTGGAAGGAGCCGACCAGCACGTTGTCGCCGCTGTCGCGGTCGCGCAGGTGCACGGCGAGCAGACGCTCGTGCGCCGGGGCGAGCACGCGGTCGTGCAACGACTTGTGCACGGCGAAGACCTGCGTGTTCAGGATCTCGTAGCGGTCGTCGCGCACGTACACGGCCAGGCCCAGGCGGTTCGCGCGCGTCGCATCCGCGAGGCTCAGGTGGTGGAGGCGCTCGGGGAGGACGTCGGTGTCCGCCTCCTGGAGGCACAGGGCATCCACCTCGTGGTTCAGGGCGATATCGGCGAGTTCGTGGCCGGCCGCATGCTTGCGGAGGTTGTAGCTGATGATCCTCAGGGCGATGCACCTCATCTCGTGGTCCGGCCGCTCGGGGCCGTGGTCGGACGCGCTTGTCATTCTGGCCCAACTCGGCGGCGACGCCGGAGGACGGGCCGCATCCCACATGGAATTCACACCCTGGTCATCGGGAGTTCGAGCGGTACGGTGGAGCCATGGCAGGCGACGCGGTTGTCCTCACCGTCCCGGGTCCGAACGGCGACCGGGAGGTGCGCATCTCGAGCCCGGGCCGGGTGCTCTGGCCCGAGCTCGGCATCACCAAGCTCGATCTGGCGAACTACCTGGTCGCCGTGGGCGATGCGTTCGTGCGCGCGAACGGAGACCGGCCGGTATCCCTGCAGCGTTTCCCGGAAGGGATCGACGGCGAGCAGTTCTTCTCCAAGAATCCGCCGCGCGGTGCCCCCGACTACGTCCGCTCGGTGATGGTCGTCTACCCGAGCGCCCGCTCGCACCCGCAGCTCGTCATCGACGAGCCGGCGGCGGCCGTGTGGGCCGCGCAGATGAACACCGTGGTCTTCCACCCCTGGCCGTCGCGCGCGGAGGACTCCGACAACCCGGATCAGCTGCGCATCGACCTCGACCCGCAGCCGGGGACGGAGTTCGCCGACGCGATCCCGGCGGCGCTGGAGCTGCGCACGGTGCTGCGGGAGGCCGGACTCGACGCGTTCGTGAAGACCTCCGGCAACCGCGGGTTGCATGTCTTCGCCCCCATCGCGCCGGTGCGGGAGTTCCTCGACGTCCGTCACGCGGTCATCGCCGCGGCGCGCGAGCTCGAGCGGCGCATGCCCGATGCGGTGACGACGGCGTGGTGGAAGGAGGAGCGCGGCGAGAAGATCTTCGTCGACTTCAACCAGGCCAATCGCGACCGCACGATGGCCGGTGCCTACAGTCCGCGCGCGCTGGCGCACGCCCCGGTCTCCACGCCGATCACCTGGGACGAGCTGCCCGAGGTCGACCCGCGGGACTTCACCGTGCTCAACCTGCCCGACCGGCTCGCCACGGTCGGCGACCCGTGGGAGCACTTCGGCGACGAGCCAGGGAGCATCGACGTGCTCATGGAGTGGTGGCAGCGCGATCTGGACTCCGGGCTGGGGGAGCTGCCCTTCCCGCCCGACTACCCGAAGATGCCCGGCGAGCCGCCGCGCGTCCAGCCGAGCCGCGCCAAGAAGTCCTAGCGGCCGGAGCGGAGGCGGCCGGAGTGGGGGCGGCGCGAGCGGATCGGCTCAGGTGAGCACGTCGCCGAGGTCGTAGGCCAGCGGACGGTCGAGCTGCTCGAAGGTGCACGATCGCGCCTCCCGGTCGAGGCGCCAGCGCTCGAACTGCGCCGTGTGGCGGAACCGCATCCCCTCCATCTGGTCGTACCGCACCTCCAGCACCCGCTCGGGACGCAGCCGTACGAACGACACGTCCTTGCCGGCGGAGAACCGGCTGCGCTCCGTCTCGCCTTTCACGGCGTCGCCCGATTCGTCGCGTTCGACCAGCGGTTCCAGCTCGTCGATGAGCGCGAGCCGGGTGGCATCGCTGAAGGCCGAGACGCCGCCGACGTTGCGGAGCGTGCCGTCGGCGTCGTAGAGGCCGAGCAGCAGGGAGCCGACGCCGCGCCCGCTCGCGTGGATGCGGTAGCCGAGCACGACGACGTCGGCGGTGCGGTGGTGCTTGATCTTCAGCAGTGTGCGCTTGTTGGGGGCGTACAGCCCGGCGAGCGGCTTGGCGACGACGCCGTCGAGCCCCGCGCCCTCGAACTCGACCAGCCACTCGCGGGCGAGGTCCACATCGGTGGTGGTCCGGGTGAGGGCGATCGGCGCCGGGAGGTCGGCGGCGAACTCCTCCAGGGCTGCACGGCGCTCGCCGAAGGGACGGTCGAGGTACGACTCGTCGCCGAGGGCGATCAGGTCGAACGCGATGAAGGTGGCGGGCGTCTCCTCGGAGAGGAGCTTCACGCGGCTGGCTGCGGGGTGGATGCGTTGCGACAGCGCCTCCCAGTCGAGCCGCTGGCGCCCGCTCTCGCCGGTCGGGACGACGATCTCGCCGTCGAGCACGCACGGCCCGGGCAGCAGCCGGCGGAACGCCTCGACCAGCTCCGGGAAGTATCGGGTCAGCATCTTGGAGCCACGGCTGCCGATCTCGACCGTGCCGATGGTCTCCCCATCGCCGGGCTCTGCGTACACGATCGCCCGGAAGCCGTCCCACTTCGGCTCGTAGCTGAGACCGCCCTCCACCGAGTCCGGGTCGGGGACCGCGGGGACGGCCTTGGCGAGCATCGGTGCGACGGGGGAGTCCGGACTGGGGCGCATGCCTCGATCTTCCCGCGTGCGCCGGGGGAGGGGAAGGGCGCGCTGTCTGGATGTCGGCTTCGAGGTCGGGAACGCCCAGTTGAGGTTAGGTAAGCCTGCCCTATACTCGAAAGCGAGATGCACCGACCCGACCATTCCTCCCACACCGCCGAGACGGCGCACCACGACGACCGCGTGCAGTTCCTCGTGGTGGGCGACGAGACCTCTCTTTCCGAGGTCGAGGCCGAACTCGCTCTGCTCCCGCTCTGCGCCCGCGGCCGCGTGTTCCTGGAGGTGGAGGACGCCGACCACATCGCGCCGATCTCCGCCCCGATCCGCATGACGGTGACCTGGCTGACGCGCGCGACGCGCTCCGGCCGTCCCGGGACCGGGGAGCGTTGCGCCCGCGGAGCTGCGGCCACCCGGGCCGTGCGTGCGTGGGCGACGGAGATGCTGTGCGATGGTCCCGGCGCCACTCAGGCGATCGTGACCGGCGGCTTCTCGCTCGTGACCGAGGTGCGCGAGCTGCTCCAGGCGGAGGTCGGGATGGACCGCGACGCGGTCGTCACACCGGAGCGCCCACACCGACCAGCGTCTGTGTGACCGTCCAGAGGTCGCGCCCGAGCTGTGCGTCCTTCGCTTGCGCCGTGGTGGCTCCGTTGACGGTGAACCGGTCGAAGTAGGTCCCGCTGGGTGCGAGCACCGGTGACTCCGCTGCCAGCCTGACCAGCGGTGCCGCCCCTTCCTCGACCGGGATGCCGTACGTGCCGCGGGTCACGAGCGCGCCGAAGCGGATGAGCGGAGAGGTGCGCCCGAAGTTCGTGGCGATCGTCCCGGGATGGAACGAGTACGCCGTCACACCCGTCCCGGTGAGGCGTTCGGCGAGCTCGACCGTGAACAGGATCGTCGCGAGCTTGGCCGTGCCGTAGGCCCGCCAGCCGCCGGCCCAGCGGCGGCGCTCCCAGTCGAGGTCGTCCAGGCGGAGGCTGCCGAACCGGTTCGCGAGGCTGGCGGTGTTGACGACCCGCACGTCGCGGCCGAGGGCGGCCGTCTCCTCCAGGCGCGGGCGGAGCAGGTGGGTGAGCAGGAATGGCGCCAGGTGGTTGTTCTGGATCGTGCGCTCGTGCCCGTCGATGGTCAGCTCGCGCCGGCGGTTGAGGCCGCCGGCGTTGTTCGCAAGCACATCGATCGTCTCGTACCGGTCGAGCAGGGCATCCGCAAGGGCTCGCACGTCGTCGAGTCGTTCGAAGTCGGCGAGGAACGGCGTCGCCCCGATCCGCTCGGCGATCGCCCGCGTGCGCTCCGGGTTGCGCCCGACGACCGCGACCTCGTTGCCGAGGGCCGAGAGCTGCTCGGCCGCGACCGTGCCGATCCCGGAGCTCGCTCCGGTGAGCACGATGGTGCGTCGCCGCGACGCGCCCTCCGCCCGCTTCGACTGCTCCGTCTGCTCCGCTTCGGCCGCGTCGCTCATCGGTATCCGCCCTTCTCGAGGCCCGCCTCGATCTCGAATCGATTGCGCAGGGGGTCGCGCCCGGACAGCAGGTAGAGCAGCGGGAACACCATCCCGTAGCGCTGCCACTGCCGCTTGTGCACGGCCTCGTGCTCGAGGATGTCGTCGCTCACGTTCTGGTCGGTGAGGTAGCACTGGCCGACGCACGATCCGCCGCGGCCGAACGTCCGCGGGGGCATCCCGCGGAAGACGAAGAGCCCCGCGCGGCGCTCGACCCGGCCCGTGCTCCAGATGAAGCCCCAGGTCAGGCCGACGGCCGTGGCGTAGAGGTAGCCCAGCCAGCTGATCGGCGAGTCGAACAGCAGCCGGCCCAGCGCGCTCCGGTCGATCGCGTCCCCGATCCGGTCGCGCGTGCTCACGAGGTGGGCCGGCCGTAGGTCTCGAGCAGACGCAGCCAGACCTCGCTGATCGTCGGATACGACGGCACCGCGTGCCACAGCCGGGACAGCGGCACCTCGCCGACGACCGCGATGGTTGCCGAGTGCAGCAGCTCCCCGACGTCCTGACCGACGAACGTGACGCCGAGCACGACCTGGCGGTCCTCGTCGACGACCATGCGCGCCTGGCCCTCGTAGTTGTCCGAGGCGATGGAGGCCCCGCTCACCGAGCCGATCTGGTAGTCGACGACGCGGATGCGGTAGCCGGCCTTCTCCGCCGCGGCAGCGGTCAGCCCGACCGACGCGACCTCCGGGTCGGTGAAGGTCACCTGCGGCACGGACTGGTGGTCCGCGGTCGCGACGTAGGTGCCCCACGGTTCCAGGGAGACGTGCGTGCCGTGGGCGCGTGCCGCGATCGCGTCGCCGGCCGCGCGGGCCTGGTACTTGCCCTGGTGGGTGAGCAGTGCGCGGTGGTTGACGTCGCCCACACCGTAGAGCCAGCCGCCCTCGACCGCGGGCTCGCCGTTGGCGCCGACCACGCGCATGCTGTCGTCGACCTGCAGCCAGCCGCCGTCCTCGAGCCCGAAGGCGTCGAGGCCGAGGCCCGAGGTGCGGGGGAGGCGCCCGGTCGCGACGAGGAACTCGTCCGTCTCGACCGTGCTGCCGTCGTCGAGCACGATGCGGAACCGGTCGCCGTCGATCCGCTCGACCGAGGTCGGGGAGACGTCGAGGTGCACGTTCGCGCCCAGCTCGCGCAGCGACGCCGCCACGGCCTCGCCGGCGAACGGCTCGTCGTTCGCCAGGAGCGCGCCGCGGGAGATGAGGTGGATCTCGGTGCCGAAGCCCGCGTACGCCGTGGCCATCTCGACCCCGACGACTCCGCCGCCGAGGATCGCCAGGGACACCGGCACGCGCTGCACGCTCGTCGCGTCGCGGCTCGTCCAGGGCTCGCTGTCGCGCAGTCCGGGGATGTCCGGGAGGAGGGCGGCGGAGCCGGTGCTGACCGCGACGGCGTGCTTCGCCGTCAGCACGGTGACCGTGCCGTCCTCGGCGGTGACCGTGACCTCCTTCGGGGCGGTGATGACCGCCCAGCCGCGCACCAGGTCGATCCCGGCGCTCTCGAGCCAGGAGACCTGGCCGTCGTCCTTCCAGTCGCTCGTCATCTGGTCGCGGCGCTTGAGCACCGCCTCGACGTCGAGCGGTCCGGTGATCGCCTCGCGCGTCCCGCCCACCCGGGACGCCGCCCGGAGCAGGGCCCCGCTGCGCAGGAGGGCCTTGGAGGGCATGCACGCCCAGTAGGAGCACTCGCCGCCGACCAGCTCGGCCTCGACGATCACGGTGCGCATCCCGCCCTGAACGGCGCGGTCGGCGACGTTCTCGCCGACGGCGCCGGCTCCGATCACGATGACGTCGTACTCAGTGCTGGTCATGCTGTCTCCTTCTGTCGTGTCGGGCGATCGTGTCGAGCCGGGTGCGATGCGGGGGTCAACGGCCGACGAACCGCGCCTCGGTGCGGGAGAGGAAGGCCTCCATGCCGATGCGGGCGTCCTCGCTCGTGACGAGCCGCACCAGCGTCGGCTGCAGCTCCGCCTCCGCCGCCGCGTCGCCCTCGCGCACGGCGCGCTTCGCGTTGGCGAGCGCCGCCTGCACGGCGAGCGGCGCCTGCGCTGCGATCCGCTCGGCGATGGCGAGCGCGCGGTCGAACTGCTCGCCGTCGTCCACGACCTCCTGCACGAGGCCGATGCGGTGGGCCTCGGCGGCGTCGAAGGTGTCGCCCGTCAGGATGTAGCGCATCGCGTTGCCCCACCCGACGGCGCGCGGGAAGCGCAGCGTCGCGCCCCCGAACGGCAGGATGCCGCGGGTGACCTCGATCTGGCCGAAGGTCGTCGAACGCGCGGCGACGGTGATGTCGGACGCCAGGATGAGCTCGATGCCGAGCGTGAGACACGTGCCCTGCACGGCGACCACGACCGGCTTCGTCAGAGACGTCCCCGAGACCTGCCAGGGATCGAGACCGCCCTCGCCCACGAACGAGAGCCCGTCGGGGCCGATCCGCGGGCCGAGGTCGGCGAGGTCGAGCCCGGCCGTGAAGTGGTCGCCGACCGCGTGCACGAGTCCGACCCGCAGCTCCGGATCCCGCTCCAGTTCGCCGTACGCGTCTGCGAGCGCGGAGAGCAGCTCGTAATCGGCGGCGTTGCGCTTCTCGGGGCGGTTGAAGCCGATGAGCAGGACATGGCCCCTGCGCTCGGTGCGGATCTTGGGTTCGCTCATGGATTCCAAGCTACCCGCCGCGTCAGAGGGCGTCATCCGGGAGGTCGGGATCTGTGGAGGCGTGCCGTGGCCCGGCCCCTGTGGATGACGACGTGCTGCTGGAGGCCGCGGGTCCGCCGCTGCCGATCGGGCCCGTCAGCGCACCGAGGATGCGCAGGATCACGGGCATATCGCGTCCCGCCGCCTCCGGCGACTCGGGAGCGAACTCGGTCACCCCCGCCCCGGCGAGCTCGAACCGCGCCCGCAGCGCCCGGATGGCATCGCACAGGGCGGCCGGCGTCACCCCGAACGGCTCGGGGTAGCCGATGCCGTCGATGTGCGCCGGATCGAGCACGTCGAGGTCCACATGCACGTACACGGCCGTCGCACCGGTCGCCTCGACGGCGCGGACGACGGCGTCCGCGTCATCCAGCTCGCCGGGCGCGACGACCCGGATCCCGGCGCGATCCACGAACGCGGACTCGCCGTCGTCCAGCGACCGGGTGCCGGCGAGCACCAGGTTCGCGGCCGGCAGCCGCGCCGCGCCGGCCGAGGCCAGGCCGTCCGGTCCGTCGCCGAGCAGCGCCCGCGCCACCATCCCGTGGAAGGCGCCGGAGGGCGACGTCGACACGTTGTTGAGGTCGCCGTGGGCGTCGAACCACACGACCGCCACGGCGCCGCTGGGATGCGCCGCGACGGCGTGCTGCACGCTCGCGAGGTCGGCGGCGCAGTCGCCGCCGACCGTCACGACCGGCGCCTCGAGCAGGGAGAGCTCCGCCGTCGCCAGCTCACGGACGAGGGTGAGCGATGAGAACCGGTGCACGCCGGTGCCCAGCGCGTCGCCCGCCGCGGAGGGCACGGAGACCGTGTGGGTGGCGCTCGCCGGCAGATCGCCGCGGATGGCCTCCGCACCGTCGATCAGCCGCATGGCGCGCGACGATCCCGAGCCCTGCCACTGCGGAACGACCAGGAAGGATGCTGCAGTCACCGGGCGGTCACTGCCCCGGGGTGTAGGGAGCGGAGGGGGCAGGGTCGGCCGTCACCGCCGGCTGCGCTCCACCGGTCTTGAGCGCAGCGAGCCGGGCCTCCACCTCGGTCAGCTCGCCGAGGTCGTCCAGGTCGTTGAACTGGGCGTCGAGGCTCGACGCGGCCAGCTCCTGGGCGCCGCGCACGCGGGCCTCCTCGCGCCGGATCTTCTCCTCGAAGCGCGAGACCTCGCTTGTGGGGTCGAGGATGTCGACGCTCTTGACCGCGTCGATGACCTGCGCCTGCGCCTGAGCGCTCTTCGCGCGCGCGATCAGCTCCGACCGCTTGCTCTTGAGCTGTTCGAGCTTTTCCTTCATGCCGTTCAGGCCCGACTTGAGCTTGTCGACGACCTCGGTCTGCGCGGCGATCTGCGGCTCGGCGGCCTTCGCCTCGTTCTCGGACGAGATCTGCCGCTGCAGCGCGACCTTGGCCAGGTTGTCGAACTTGTCGGCGTTCGCGGTGTCGCCGGAGGAGCGGTAGGTGTCGGCCTGCTTGCTCGCGGCGAGCGCCTTGCGGCCCCAGTCCTCGGCGGCCTCCACGTCTTCGCGGTGGTCGTCTTCGAGCAGCCGCAGGTTGCCGATGGTCTCGGCGATGGCGCTCTCGGCGTCGGCGATGCTGTTGGTGAAGTCGCGGACCATCTGGTCCAGCATCTTCTCCGGATCCTCCGCCTGGTCGAGGAGGGAGTTGATGTTCGCTTTCAGGAGCTGCGAGATGCGCCCGAAGATGGACTGCTTTGCCATGTGCTCTTCCTTTCCTCTCCCCCCGAAGGAGGCGTCTCCCGCCCCGGATGGGGCGCTGGGTCCGTCTGGTGCGTCTAGAAGCGTCCGCCTCCGCGCCGGGTGCGCGTGCCCCCGCCGCCGAAGCTGCCGGAGCTGAAGCCGCCCCCGCCGCCGCCTCCGCCGAAGCCGCCGCCCCCTCCGCCGAACATCCCGCCGCTCAGGACGGAGTTGATCAGGATGCCGCCGAGGATGGCGCCCATCGCGCCGTTGCCGCCGCCGCTCTGGCTCTGGGTGGTGCCGCCGCCGAAGATGTCGCCGAGGCCGCCCTGCTGCGGCTGGAAGCCGCCCACGTCGCGCTGGGCGAGCTGGGTCGCCTCGTCGGCGAGCTGCGCCGCGCGCTGCGCCTGGGCGAGCGCCGCCACCGGATCGGACGCGGCGGTCTGCTCGGCCTGCACGACGAGCCGTCCGGCTTCGGCGAGGCGGGTCCGTGCCTCCGGACCGACGGCGCCGCGCCGGGCGGTGACGAAGTCCTCGCAGGCCGACACGCGCGCCTTCGCCGCCAGCAGCGTCTGCTGGAGCGACGACTGGGCGCGCTGGGTCTGCAGCCGGGCGTCCCGGATGCCCTGGAGCACGCCGTCGATCGACCGGTTGGCGCCGTCGAGGCGCTGCGCGATCTCGAGGGGGTTGATCGGGCCCGCGGCCAGCTTCGCCCGCACGTCCGTCACGGTCTGCTCGGTGCTCGCGATGACACCCGCGATCGTGCCGCCCGGATCGCCGGTGGCGGCCAGTGCCCGTGCCTCGGCGAGGTCGCTCTCGAGCTCGGGGAGGACGGTGTCGATCGACTGCTGGGTCGTCGCCAGGTCGGCCGCGACGCGGTCGACGGCGTCGAGCAGCAGCTTGGCCTGGTCGACCGACTCCTCGGCAGCGCGGACGCCGATCGCGGCGGCGCTGGTGTCGCCCGCGCCCGCCTTCTGCGCCGCGGCCGCGAGCGCGGTCTGCACGAAGGCGAGACGCTGCGTCGCCTGGTCGACGTTGTCGCTCACGGTCGCGAGCGAGGCGTCCGTGTAGCGCTGGCCGAGCGCGGCCACGGTCGCGCGCGTCTGCTCGACGCGGGCGGTGACCTCCTGAGCGGCGGTCGCCACCTCCGTCGAGGCCGCCGGGATGCGCTTCTCGAGCGACCGGAGCTCGTCGAAGGCGTCCGCCTGGGCGTCGAGTGCCTGGTTCGCCGCCGCGCAGAGCTCGACGATGCGGATGTTCCACCCGCGTCGCTGCTCGTCGGTGTCCGGCTCGGCGTCGTCCAGTTTCTGCTTGAGGGTGAACGCCTCCCGCAGCTGGCCCTTCGCCTGGTCGAGCGCGGCCTGGAACGGAACCACGGAGTCCGCGCCGTACTGCGCCGTCGCGAAGCCCAGTTCCTCCTCGCTGGTGCGGATGGCGTCGTCCGTCTGTACGAGGGCCGATCCGGCGCGGCGCTGGAGCTCCTCGATCGGGATGGTCTGCAGCTCGCTCTGCGGCTGTCCCGGCGCGCCGGCGACGGCCCCGCCCGCCTTCTTCTTGCGGCGCGAACGGAGGACGAAGAAGAGGATGAGCCCGACGACGACCACAGCGATCAGGAAGAACCAGAAGAATCCGCCGCCGCCTCCGCCGACCGCGTCCGAGAGCCCCTGCGCGGCGGCGATCCCCGCGCCGGACCAATCGCCGGCCCGCAGCTGGGGCTCGATGTCGTTCTGCTCGATCCGGTCCAGCTGGTCGGCGCTGACCGGACCTTCGTCGTCGCCCGAGAGGTAGTAGGCGCGGCCGTCGGTCGCCACGGCCAGGAGGTAGTCGTTCGGCCCGAGGTTGTTCTGGGCGGCCGTCTCGTTGGCCCAGTCGGCGGCGTCCGTCGGGTTCGTGAACCGGTCGACGTAGACGACGAAGAGGTCGATCTTGTGGTCGTCGGCGAGTTTCGCCGCGGCGGCGGCGACCGCGTCGCCCTGGCTGTCGGTGAGCACGCCCGCGACGTCGTCGACGTGGCTCGCGCCCAGGTCCACCGGATCCTGCGCGGAGGCCGGCCCCGCGAGGGCCAGCGGGCCCGCGACGAGGGCGACGGCCAGCAGGGCCCCGGTCAGAACACGTCGCAAGAGCATCCACCCACTCTCCAGGAACACTTCGTGCCGAGTCTATGGGGGCCGTGCGACGGTGTCACTGTTTCAGCCTGTTACGGAGGAGGATGCGCGCCCGGCGCAGCCCTCGCAGAATGGACGGACGCATCCCGGCGAGAGGAGGAGCCCGTGTCCGCATCCGGTGCCCGCTCGCTCGCCGTCGTCGAGGCGACCCGCTTCCGCGGTCACGACCCGGAGTACCACGCGTACGTCCAGCTGCTGGTCGGAGCGGTGATCGCCGAGGCGCGTGCCCAGGGCTGGGCGGTCAGCCGGCTCGCGGCCGACGCGGGCGAGGACGCCCTGCTCGCGCGCACGGACACCGCCGATGCGATCGTGATCGTCGGGGGCGAGGACATCGACCCGCGGTTCTACGGGGCCGCCGGCGGGTACGCGCACGAGAGCCGCCACCTCGAGGTCGCCGACGCCGCACAGCTCGCTCTCGCGCGGCGGGCCGTCGAGCGCCGCACGCCGCTGCTGGGCATCTGCCGCGGCCTCCAGATCGTCAACGTCGCCCTCGGCGGCACACTCGTCCAGGATCTGGGCGAGCACACCCCGCACGTCAACCGCGGGGTGCCCATCCCCGAAGTGCTGACCACCCATCCGGTGCTGCTGGAGCCGGGGAGCCGCGTCTCGCAGCTCCTGGGCTCGGCGGTCGTGGACGTGCGCAGCGCCCACCACCAGGCGGTCGACGCGCTGGGCGAGGGACTGGTCGTCACCGGCCGCGCGCCGGACGGCCACGTCGAGGCGATCGAGCACACCGACGCCCCCGTGCTCGCCGTGCAGTGGCACCCGGAGGACATCGCCGCACCCGCGGGCCAGCTCTCCGCGCTGCTCGGCACGCTGCGCGCCCGCATCGCCGTCGCGGCCTGACGCCGGGACTTCCCGCACGCCGGACCCCCGGGGTCAGCCCTCCGGCCAGGCGCTCTCGCCGACCAGCGGAACGAACGACACCGCGCCGAGGTTCGTCTCGTGCAGCGCACCCGCCGCGTCGCGCTCGAACACCGCGAGCCGCTGGACGCCTCCGCTGCGCCCCACCGGCATGACGATGCGGCCGCCGGGGGCGAGCTGGTCCAGCCACGCCTGCGGGACGGACGGGCCGGTCGCCGCGGCCACGATGGCGTCGTACGGCGCCGCGTCGGGCCAGCCGCGCGTGCCGTCCCCGGTGATCACCTCGACCCGGTAGCCGAGCGCTTCGAGCGTCGCCGCCGCCGTGACCGCGAGGTCCGGGATGCGCTCGATGCTGATCACCCGGTGCGCCAGCTCCGCAGCGACCGCGGCCGCGTATCCCGAGCCGGTGCCCACGTCGAGCACGCGGTCCTCCGGCCCGATCCGGGCGGCCTCCAGCATCTGCGCGACGATGTAGGGCTGCGAGATCGTCTGGCCGTCCTCGAGCGGGAGGGGCCGGTCGGCGTAGGCGTACGGCACCTGGCTCTCGGGGACGAACTCGTGCCGTGGCACACGGGTCATCGCGTCGAGGACCCGTTGGTCCGCGATCCCGCGGGAGACGAGCTGGTTCTCGACCATCCGGCGGCGCTCGGTGAGGTATTCGCTGTCCGTGCCCCTAGTGAACCACCGCGGCCGGACGCACGGCCAGGCCCGCGCGCGCGATCTCGAGGGCGGCGGCGTCCGCTCCGGCGCCTTCGAGCGCGAGCAGTGCGGCGCCGAGGATGGGCGCCGCCGTCACGAGCTCGATGCGGGCGAGCGGCGCGCGCTCGGCGAGCCGGCTCTCCACACCGTCCAGCAGACGAGCATCCCGCGACCCGACGATGCCGCCGCCGAGCACGACGGGGACGGGGCGCTCCAGCAGCGCCAGCCGCCGCAGGGTCGTCGCCGCGAACGCCACGATCTCCTCCGCCTGCCGGTCGACGAGCCCGACGGCGACCGCGTCGCCGTCCTGCGCGCACGCGAACACCGACGGGGCGATGCGCGCGAGGTCGGCGTTCGGCACACGCCCGAAGTGGATGGCCTCGATCACGGCCTGCACGTCGGGGAGCGCGAAGACGACGGGCACGGCTGCGGTCAGGAGGGTCGCCGGTCCGCGGCCGTCGACCGCTCGCGCGGCGTGCCACAGGGCCTGCTCGCCGAGGTGCCAGCCGCCTCCCCAGTCGCCGGAGGTCATCCCGAGCGACGGGTAGCGCACGACCTCGCCGTCGGCGCGCACGCCGACGCAGTTGATGCCGGTGCCGCAGACGACGGCGACCGCGTCGGGTTCGCTCGTGCCCGCGCGCAGGAGGGCGAAGAGATCGTTGTCGACCACCGCGTCCGCCCACGCGTACCCGGCGATGCCCGCGCGGAACGCAGCGACCTCGGCCGGGAGGTCGAGCCCGGAGAGATAGATGCCGGCGTTCGCGAGGGGGCGCGGCCCGGTCTGCTCCAGCAGTCGCTCGATCAGGTCGTCCACGAGGCGCGCGGAGGCGTCCATCCCGATCAGGTGCGGGCTGGAGGTCCCGGCGCGCGCCGTCGCCGCGATCGTCCCGTCGAGTTCGAGC
The DNA here is from genome assembly GCF_013410615.1 of Leifsonia naganoensis. Lineage (NCBI taxonomy): Bacteria > Bacillati > Actinomycetota > Actinomycetes > Micrococcales > Microbacteriaceae > Leifsonia > Leifsonia naganoensis. The sequence continues at coordinate 265,931 of NZ_JACCHJ010000001.1, read as the reverse complement.
GCCACCGCGTCCGTCTTGGAGCCGCCGCCGTCGACCGCGATCGCGATCGGGCGCGCCGCTCCTGTCACTTCGCCCATGCGAGGTGCTCCCGGTTGCCGGCGATCAGGAGGTCCGTGAGCTTCTCCGCGCGGTCGTACTGGCCGACCAGCGGATGCGCCAGCATCGCCCGGACGACCCGGTCCCGGCCACCGTGCACCGCGGCGTCGAGGGCGAGCCGCTCGTAACCGGCGACGTGCGACACGAGCCCGCGGATGTCGTCCGGAAGCGGCTCGATCGGCAGGGCGGAGAGCCCGGCGGCGCCCACGGTCGCGGGCACCTCGATCACGTGGTCGTCCGGCAGGAACGGCAGCGAGCCGTCGTTGCGCAGGTTGACGACCTGCACGTCGCCGCGGTCGCTGGTGAGCGAGGCGATCAGGTCGACGGCGGCCTCCGAGTAGAAGGCACCGCCGCGCTGCGACAGCTGCTCCGGCTTGGAGTCGACGGCGGGGTCCGCGTACAGCTCCAGTAGCTCGCGCTCGACCCGCTGCACGGCCTCGGCCCGGGTGGGCGCGTCGAGCTGCTCCCGCAAGACCTCGTCGTGGGCGTAGTAGTAGCGCAGGTAGTAGCTGGGCACGTTCCCGAGCAGGGAGATCAGGGAGGCGGGCAGCTCGATCTCCTCGGCGAGCTCGCCGAGGTGGGCGCCGAGGAGCGCCGGAAGCGCATCCCGCGCGCCGCCGCCGTCGGTGACCGTGACCGAGCGTTCCCACGTGAGGTGGTTGAGCCCCACGTGTCCGAGCTGCACCTGCGTGTGGTCCACGCCCAGGAGGTTCGCGAAGCGCCGCTGGAAGCCGATGGCGACGTTGCAGAGACCGACGGCGCGATGGCCCTCGTTCAGCAGTGCTCTGGTCACGATGCCGACCGGGTTCGTGAAGTCGACGATCCACGCGTCGGGCTTGGCGTGTCTCCGGATCACGTCGGCGACGCTCAGCACGACCGGCACCGTGCGCAGCGCCTTGGCGAAGCCGCCGGGACCGGTGGTCTCCTGCCCGATGCAGCCGCACTCGTGCGGGAACGTCTCGTCGCCGTGCCGCGCGGCCTGGCCGCCGACGCGGAGCTGGATGAGCACGGCATCGGCGTCGGCGACGCCCGCGACCAGGTCGGAGGTGGGGACGATGCGGCCCGTGTGCCCCGCCGCGCGGAACATCCGGTCGCTCATCCCGCCCACCAGGCGCAGGCGCTCCGGGTCGGTGTCGACCAGCCAGAGCTCCTCGATGGGCAGCACGTCGCGCATGCGCGCGAATCCGTCGATCAATTCGGGGGTGTAGGTGGATCCGCCACCCACGACTGCCAGTTTCACCGCGTTATCCCTTCACGCCGGTCAGAGTGATGCCCTCCACGAAGACGCGCTGGGCGAAGAAGAAGATGATCACGACGGGGATGGTCACGAGCATGGTCATCGCCATCGTCAGCCCCCAGTCCGTGCCGTGGACCCCGCGGAACGAGGCCAGGCCGTACGCCACGGGCCAGGAGGCCGGGTTCTCGGAGGTGTAGAGCAGCGGGCCGTAGTAGTCGTTCCACGACGCGAAGAACATGAAGATCGCGGTCGCCGCGATCCCCGGCTTCGCCATCGGCAGCACGACGCGCCAGAGCACGCCGAACTCGCCGTTGCCGTCGATGCGCGCCGCGTCGGCGTACTCGCTCGGGATCGTGAGGAAGAACTGCCGCAGCAGGAAGATCGAGAACGCGTCCCCGAGCAGGTTCGGCAGGATGAGCGGCCAGAGCGTGCCGGTGAGGCCGAGCTGCGACCACATCACGTAGACGGGGATGGCCGTCACCTGCGGCGGCAGCAGCATCGCCACGATGATCGCGGTGAACAGCACGCCCGATCCGCGGAACTTGATCTTGGCCAGGGCGTAGGCCGCCGGCACGCTGGAGACCAGCATGAAGAGCGTGGCGAGCACCGCGTACAGGGCCGAGTTGCCGAACCACTGCGCCAGCGGGACGGAGGTGAAGACCTTCGTGTAGTTGTCCCAGGCGAACGGCTGCGGCCAGAGCGACGCGGTCAGCGTCTGCTGGCTCGACATCAGCGACGTGAGCAGCACGAACACGACCGGCGCGAGGAAGAGCACGGCGAGCACGACCAGGACGGCGTGCTCGGCGATCCAGCCCAGCACGCGGCGCGTGCGCAGCGAGCGCGGGGTCGGGATGCCGCCCTTCGCGGGGGAGGGCCGCTTCGGCGCCGGGGGTGCCAGCGGAGGGGTGGAGGAGGTGGCGGTGGTCATTGCGCGCCTTCCGGTGTGAACGCCTTGAACCGGCGCAGGATCAGGATGAGCAGCACGGCCGCGACGACGAACAGCAGCACCGCGAGGGCCGACGCGTAGCCGAGCTGGTACGTGCCGAAGCCGCGCACGTAGAGCCACTGGGTGTAGGTGAGCAGGGAGCCGTCCGGGTAGCCGAGGTTGTTGCTGATGCCCTCGCCGACCACGGCTTTGCCCGAGGCGACGGAGGAGGCGACGGCCGCCTCCGTGAAGTACTGGATGGCCGCGATCACCCCCGTCACCGCGGCGAACATCAGCACGGGAGCGATGCTCGGCATGGTGATGAAGCGCACCTTCTGCGCGCCGTTCGCCCCGTCGAGCGAGGCCGCCTCGTACTGGTCCTTCGGCACGTCGAGCAGCGCGGCGAGGAAGATGATCATCACGTCGCCCATCACCCAGATGCCGAGCAGCACCAGCGAGGGCTTCGACCACGCCGGGTCGTTGAACCAGAGCGGCCCTTTGATCCCGAACCAGGCGAGCACCTGGTTGACCGGGCCCGTGCCCGGGTTGAAGAGGAACACGAAGGCCACGACGCTGGCGACCGGTGGCACGAGCGCCGGCACGTAGAACACGGTGCGCCAGAATCCCGACGCCCGCTTGGCCCGGGCGAGGAGGCCGGCGATCAGGAGGGCGAACACCGTCTTCACGGGCACCCAGATGACCACGAACCACAGCGTGTTCAGCGTCGCCTTCCACACGTTCGGGTCCTGCGTGAACAGGTACTCGTAGTTGCGCAGGCCGATCCACTGCGGGGCGGACACGAGGTCGTACCGGGTGAAGGAGTAGTAGACGGAGGCGATCAGCGGATACACGAAGAAGATCGCGAGGCCGAGGAGCGTCGGCGCCAGCAACGCCAGGGTGACCAGGTTGCGGCGCCGGCGGTAGCGGGAGGACCGCGCGGGGCGGGCGGCGACCCGCCCCGCGCGTTCGATGGTCGACGTCATCTCACGGACCGGTGGTCAGTGCGAGCGCGTCGTCGATCTGCTTGTCGACGTCCTTCAGGCCGGCCTGGAGGTCGCCGCCCTGGCTCTGGTACTTGTTCCAGAAGTCCTGGAACGAGTTCTGGTAGCCGGCGCCGAGCGGGCTGGCGGGCGTCGTCTGGACGTTCTTATCGGACGAGATGTCGAGGAACGTCTTGAACTGGTCCGAAACCTCCAGCTTGGGCGACGTGAGTGCGTCCTTCGTGGTCGGCACGTTCTTCAGGCCGTTGGCGAGCTTGACGACCGCGTCGGTGTCGGTGGTGAGGTACTTCAGCAGCGCCCACGCCAACTCCGGCTGCTTGGAGCCCTTGGAGATGCCGATGATGTTGCCCGTGATGTAGCCGCCGCCGTACAGGTCGGTGTGGTCGTCCGCGGTCGGGAACGGTGCCGTGCCGTACTTCAGGCCCTTCGCCTGATCGGCGATGAACGCGGTGCGGTACTCGCCGTCGAAGTTCATCGCGACCTGGCCGGTCTGGAAGGCGTTGTCGGCCGAGAACTCCTGGCCGAGGCCGGAGGTGAAGGCGTTGAGCTTGTCCCAGCCGATCTTGTCGACGTAGGCCTTCTGCCACTGGATCAGCTCGCTCCAGCCGGGGCTGGAGGAGATCGCGCTCGTGCCGTCGTCCTTCAGCCACTCGGCGCCCGCAGCGGGCCCGTAGTGCGCGGCCGAGTTCTCGTACCAGCCCATCGTGGGGTTGAAGCCGAGCGTCTTGATGGAGCCGTCGGCGTTGAAGGTGGTGAGCTTGTCGGCCATGGCCTCCAGCTCCGAGAGCGTCTTCGGCGGCGCGGTGTAGCCGGCGGCCTGCAGGAGGTCGGTGTTGTAGTAGAGGCCGTACACGTCGGCGAGCATCGGCATCGCGCAACGGGTGCCCTTGAACTCGGTGTACGACTTCACGGTGTCGGAGAACTGGCTCATGTCGACGCCGTCGCGCTCGATCACCTTGTTGAGGCTGCGGAACGCCCCGTTCGAGCAGAAGTTGCCCACGATGTCCGTGGAGTAGGAGAGGCCGACGTCGACCTTGCTGCCGGTGGCGATGGCCTTCTGCAGCTTCTCGTCATCCTGCCCGGAGTGCACCTCGACCTTCACCTTCGGGTTCTTCTTCTCGAAGTCGTCGACGACGGACTGGATGACGTCCGCCTCCCGGTCGGAGAAGAAGTGCCAGAACGAGACGGTGCCCGACAGCTCCTTCGGGGTGGTGTCGGAGAAGGCGGTGCCGCTGGAGCCGCCGGAGCAGCCGGCGAGGGTGAGTGCTGCGGCCGCGGCGATGCCGATCGCGGCGACGATGTGACGGTGTTTCACGGGTGGTTTCCTCACTGATTCCGGTCGTGATGCAGAGATGGACGGAGCGTGGTGCCGTGGTGCGGTGCCCTAGACGGTGATCCGGGACACTTCGGCGAAGAGCGCACCGCGCACTTCGCCGAGGAGGTGCTCCCGCGCCCCGCGGAGCACGGGGTGGGCGGGGACGCCGGTGGCGACGATGGTGGGGCAGCCCCACTTCTCGCGGAGCAGCGCGGTGACGCGCTCGGCGAGCAGGGCGCCGCCGGCGCGGCCGGTCGGGCCGCCGAGCACGATGCGCTCGGGGTCGAGGAGGGCCAGCACGGGGACGACGCCGACCGCGACGCGCGGGGCGAGCTCGGCGATCAGCGCGTCGAGGGCCGGGGAGTCGGGGGCGGACGAGTCGGACGCGGGGGAGTCGGATGCGCCCGCATCGCCGCTCGTCCCGAACCCGGTGACGCCGTGGGCGGCCGCGAGGCGCGCGACCGTGGGGCCGCCGACGAGGTCCTGGAGGTCGTGGGCGGCGGGGTCGAGCTCGGCCGCCTCGCGGGGGATCGGGAGGTAGCCGATCTCGCCCGCGCCGCCCGAGGCCCCGCGGTGCACGGCGCCGCCCTGGTCGACGGCGAGGCCGAGGCCGTCGCCCATCCAGAGCAGCGCGAAGCCTCCGGCGTCGTGACCGGCGCCGTCGGCGCGTTCGGCGATGGCGGCGAGGTTGGCGTCGTTGTCGATGTGCACGTCGTAGCCGAGGGCGTCCTGGAGGCGGCGGAGGATGCCCTGCTTGGGCCACTCCGGCAGCGTCTCGATGTAGGTCAGCTCGTCGGTGCGCGGGTCGAGCGCGCCCTGCACGCCGATGCAGACGGCGCGGACGCGCTCGGCGTCGACGTCGGCCGCCTCGCAGGCGGCGGCGACCGCGACGCGCACGTCGTCCTCCGGCGTGCGCGCGGCGAGCGGGGTCAGGGCGATCGGGTGCTCGCCGCCGGCGGCATCGACCACGGTCGAGCGGAGCGCCGTCGCATCGATGTCGATCGCGACGCCGAGCATCCGGTCCGTGCGCACGGCGTAGCTCGCCGCGTTCGGTCCGCGGCCTCCCGAGACCTCGCCGACGACGTGGATGAGGCCGGCGGTCTCGAGGCGCGACACCATCTGCGCCGCGGTCGGCTTCGACAGGCCCGAGAGCTCGCCGATCCGGCTGCGGGTGAGGACGCCGTGCTCGAGCAGCAGCGAGAGCGCCGTGCGGTCGTTCGTCTCGCGCAGCCATGCTGGCGTGCCGCGAACCGGTCTGTCGGCCATCCTCATCCCTCCGTCGGAACGATCATCTGACGGGAATGTATCAGGAAAGTTTCTTAATAGTAAAGCGTGTGTTTCGTCTCCCGTCCCCGCGGCTCCCTCCCGCACATTTGGCACAAATGTGGCGTTAGCCGACGCCATTCGCCACATTTGGCACAAATCGCGAGGGGTTCGGGATGCGGTGAACCGGGAGGTGGGGCGGTCTCGTGCCACTCGTGGAAGGGAAACACCATCATGAGAACGAGAATCGCCGCACTCGCCGCCGCTGCCGCGGTGGCCCTGATCGCCCTGGCCGGCTGCTCGGCCGGCACGGGAACCTCCACGTCGAGCTCCGGAGGCGGCTCGAGTTCCGCCTCCACCTCCGGTTCGGCCTCGGCCGCCGCGCTGAAGACAGGCGACACGTCCCTCGGAACCGTCGTCGTCGACGGCAAGGGGCTCACCGTCTACGTGTTCGACAAGGACACGCAGAACTCCGGGACGAGCTCGTGCTCGGGCGCCTGCGCCGCCCAGTGGCCCGCCGTCGAGACCGACTCCGCGAAGCCGGACGTCACCGGCGTCACCGGCACGGTCGGCACCATCACGGGCGTCGACGGCGGCAAGCAGGTCACCCTCGACGGCTGGCCGCTCTACACGTTCGCGGGCGACTCGTCGGCCGGCGACGTGACCGGGCAGGGCGTGGGCGGCATCTGGTGGGCCGTCATGCCCGACGGCACGAAGATCGCCGCCGCCGCGACCTCCACCTCGGGAGGGGCGAGCTCCGGCTACTCGAAATAAGGCGCGGCGCGGGTCATCCGAACGCGCGGGCGTGTTCGACCAGGCGGTCGAACGCCGCGTCGAGGTCGGGGTCGACCCGCTGCCGGGACGCGTCGGCGAGGAACCACTCGACGATCTCGCCGGCGCCACGGGCGAACGGCACCTTCTGCTGGAAGGACGGCACGAGCGCGCGCACCTTGCTGTTGTCGAACTGCATCGAGTGCGCCTTGTCGCCGAGGAGGCCGGGCCCGAGCTCCGGGACGACGGCCGCGATGGACTCGCTGGCGACGTGCACCAGCTCGGCCTCGACGCCCAGCGCCTCGGCGAGGTCGCAGTAGATGCGATCCCAGGTGGGAGCCTCGTCGCCGGTGATGTGGAAGGTGTCTCCGACCGCCTCCGGGCGGCCCAGGAGGCCGGTGAAGGCGACGGCGAAATCGGTGTTGTGCGTGATCGTCCACCGGCTGGTGCCGTCGCCGTGCACGACGACGGGGGCGCCGCGGCGCATCCGCTCGAGGTCGGTCCAGTGGCCGCTGGTCGGGATCATGGTGCGGTCGTAGGTGTGCGACGGGCGCACGATCGTGACCGGGAACCCGCGCTCGCGGTAGGCCTCGACGAGCAGGTCCTCGCACGCGATCTTGTCGCGCGAATACTGCCAGAACGGGTTGCGCAGCGGCGTGGACTCCGTCACCGGTGAGCGCGACGGCGGCTTCTGGTAGGCCGAGGCGGAGCTGATGAAGACGTACTGGCCGACGCGGCCCTCGAACAGGTCGAAGTCGGTGCGGACGTGCTCGGGCGTGAACGCGAGGAACTCGGCGGCCACGTCGAAGCTGCGCTCACCGAGCACGGCGTGCACGCTCTCCGGGTCGCGGACGTCGGCGTGCAGCACCTCGACACCCTCCGGCAGTGGACGCGTGCCGCTCGATCCCCGGTTGACCACGGTGACCTCGTGCCCTGCTTCCAGCGCCTCCGCCACGCACGCGGAGCTGATGACCCCCGTGCCGCCGACGAAGAGTGTCCGTGTCGCTGCCATGCCTGTCTCCTGCTCCCTCGCCGACCGACCGATTCCCCCGAAGCCCTCAGCGTAGCGCGGCCGGGGCGTACACTCCACGGCACCCCCGTCCCGAACCCGAAGGAGCTCCTCCCGCCGTGTCCGCCCTCCGAACCTGGCCAGGGCTCGCGGTCGCGTGCGTCGTCGCCGTCGTGCTCGCGATCGTCGTCACCGCCATCGTCGGCGCCGTCCTGCGGGCGCTCGCCCGCCGGCGCACCTGGCCCGAACTGCTCATCCGGAACGCGCGCGTGCCGTTCCGGCTGTTCCTGCTCGTCGTCGTCCTGTGGATCGCCGTCACGATCTCCCTCCCGCCGGAGGTCCCGGCCGGCTGGCAGCAGGGCATCCACCACACGATGCTGATCCTGGCCATCGTGACCGGCGTCTGGTTCGCCGCGGCGATGGTGGTCTTCGTGGAGGATCTGGGTCTCGCGCGCTACCGGCTCGACGTGCCGGACAACCGCTACGCGCGCAAGGTGCGGACGCAGGTCCTCATCCTTCGGCGCCTCACGGTCGTGGCGGCGGTCGTGATCGGCCTGGGGGCGGTGCTACTCACGTTCCCGGCGCTGCAGGCGGCCGGGGCGAGCCTCCTCGCGTCTGCGGGCGTCATCGGCATCATCGCCGGTGTCGCCGCGCAGTCCAGCCTGGCGAACCTGTTCGCGGGCATCCAGCTGGCCTTCAGCGACGCCATCCGGCTCGACGACGTCGTCGTGGTCGAGCAGCAGTGGGGCACGATCGAGGAGATCACCCTCACCTACGTCGTCGTGCACGTGTGGGACGACCGGCGCCTCGTGCTGCCGTCGACGTACTTCACCACCAAGCCGTTCGAGAACTGGACCCGCCAGCACAGCGAGCTGCTCGGCTCGGTCGAGTTCGACCTCGACTGGCGCGTCTCACCGGGCGGGATGCGCTCCGAGCTCAACCGCATCCTGGCCACCACCGAGCTGTGGGACGGTCGCACCGGCGTCCTGCAGGTGACCGACGCGGTCGCCGGCTGGGTGCGCGTGCGCGTCCTCGTCACCGCGAAGGACGCCCCGACCCTGTTCGACCTGCGGTGCCTCGTGCGCGAGCGCCTCATCGACTGGATGCAGCGGTACGCACCGGGGTCGCTCCCGCGGTCGCGCGTGGAGCTGGTGGAGCCTCCCGCCCCCTCCGTGCCGCCGGCGCGGGCCCAGGCGCAGACGAACGACGACGCCCGGCTCTTCGGCGGTTCGCCCGAGAAGGAGCAGCGCGGCGCGCAGTTCACCGAGGCGATCCCGGTGATCCTGCCGGACGCCGACGGTCAGGAGGAGCAGGCCCGGCCGTGAGGACGCGTGGGGGACGTCGTCCGTCACGGCCGGCGTCGCTCAGCCGAGGGATTCCGCGGCGGCGACGATCACCCCGGTCACGACATCCGGCGCTGCAAGCATGGAGACGTGTCCGGCAGGGGTCTCCACGATGGTGGAGCCGGCACGTTCGGCCATGCGACGCTGGGCCGCGGGCGGGATGATGCGGTCTTCGGTGCCGACGAGCGTCCAGCTCGGCAGCTGACGCCACGCGGGAGGCCCGGCGGGGCCGACGTTGGCGGCCAGCGCGATGGGGCGCTGCGTGGCGAACACGAGCTCGCGGACGTCGGGGTCGAGGTCCTGCGCGAACGATTCGTGCACGGTGCTCGCCTTCAGATACGCGTCCGCGTCTCCCTCGGGGGCTCCCGGATAGCCGACCACGTCGAGCACGGTCGTCGGATCGGGCACGTCGAGCGCGGACCCGGTGCCGCCGAGCAGCCCGACGACCGTCTCCCCGTCGTCGGGCAGGAACGCGTCGACGTACACGAGTGCGCGCACGTCCCCGCCGCCGAGCGCGGCACCGCTGATGACGGCTCCGCCGTAGGAGTGCCCGGCCAGCACGACTGGTCCGCTCGTGCGCTGGGCGATCGCGGACGCCACGTAGGCGGCGTCGCCGGCGACGCCGCGCAGGAGGTTGGGCACGGTGAGCACGGTGAAGTCGCGCTCGCGCAGTGCCGTGATGACGGGGTTCCAGCTGGAGGCGTCCGCCCATGCTCCATGGACGAGGACGATGGTGGGAAGCGGAGACACGTGGTTCCTTCCGTGGTGCCGTACCGGGACGAGGGGAGTGGGATCGTGCGGGAGAGGCGGTGGAACAGCCACAGAGTAGGGGACGCACCCGCCCGCGGCTAGGGCCGTCGCGTGAATGATCCACCCGACTATAATGGTCGGCATGCGACCGAAACTGTACTCCGGAATCCTCTGGCTCCTCGCCGGCGTGGTCTACCTGTCCGCGGAGGCGATCACCGCCTCCGCGTATCCGGGATACTCCTACGCGACGAACTACATCAGTGATCTCGGCGTCCCCGGCGTCGGCACCTTCCAGGGCCGCTTCATCGACTCGCCGTTGAACCCGGTCATGAACACGGCCTACGTTCTGCACGGCGTGCTCTTCGTCGCGGCCGCGCTCCTCGCCGCCCGCAGCGCCGACGTGGCCGCCGCATCGCCGCGCCTCCGCCGGTGGTTCGTGGGCGCCGCGATCGTGCACGGCGTCGGCATCGCGTTGGTGGGTGTGTTCCACGGCAGCCAGGCCAACGCCGACAACGGCCTCATCGTGCTCCACATCCTCGGGGCCGTCATGGCGATCGTCGGCGGGAACGCCGCCGCCATCCTCGCCGGCGCCGCGTTCCTGCGGTCGCACACGCACCGCGGGTTCGGGATGGTCAGTCTCGCACTGGGTATCATCGGCCTGGTGAGTCTCGTGATGCTCGAAGTCGACTCGTCCTCGGCCACCATCGATCTGCTCCCCGACGGAGTGTGGGAGCGGGGCTCGGTCTATTCGATCCTCGTGTGGGAGCTCGTCGCCGGAGCCGCCACGCTCATCGGCCTCCGCCGCTCCCGTCGCTCGGACCGCGAACCCGAGGCTGCCGAGGTGGCCGCGTGACTCCCTCGGTCCGCCCGGTGCGGCCGTCCAGCGAGGAGATCGACCGCGCGATCCTCGATGCGACCGCGGGCCTCCTCGCCCGCAAGGGCCTCCGCGACACCGCCGTGCAGGCCGTCGCCGACGCGACCGGCTACTCGAAGACCGGGCTGCTCGGCCGGTTCCCGTCCAAGGAGGTGCTGGTCGACGCCGCCCTTCGGCAATGCGTCGAGCAGACCAGGGCGGTGCACGGGGCCGTCGCCGACCTCCCCGACGGGCCCGATCGTGACGCCGCCGCGCTGCGCGGCCTCATCGATCTCGCGCTCCTTCGCCGCGGCTGGACGGAGCTCGCGCTCGCCTCCGTTCCGCCGTTCCGTGACGAGGCCCTCGAGGAGCAGCTCGCCCAGATCGGTGATCTGCTCTTCGACATGTTCCACATGGAGACCGACATCGAGCGTCGCGCGCGTGTCACGGGCGCGATCGGCGCGCTCGCGGTCCTCGCGTTGACCTACGACCAGGAGGCCACGGCCGCGCAGGCGCGCCCGCTCATCCTCGCGACCTGCTGGGGAGCGCTCGGGCACGAGCCGCTCTGACCTCCGCGACCGCTCACAGCGAAGACTCAGCATCAGCGGGACCAACCGGCGCCCTTCCGCTGTTCTTCTCAGTGCGGGCCGCAGCAAGCGGCAACGCAACGAGGAGGAATCGTGACACAGGAGAACGTGACACCGCGCTACACCAAGGACCCGGACGCGATCGGGCGCCTCACCAAGCGGCAGTACGCCGTGACCCAGGAGGCGGCGACCGAGCCCGCCTTCCGCAACGAGTTCTGGAACAACCACGAGGACGGCATCTATGTCGACGTCGTCTCGGGCGAGCCGCTGTTCTCGTCCACCGACAAGTACGACAGCGGATCGGGCTGGCCGAGCTTCACCCGGCCGATCGAGTCCGCCGAGATCGTCGAGAACACCGACCGCACGTTCGGCATGCGCCGCACCGAGGTGCGCTCCGGCCAGGCCGACAGCCACCTGGGCCACCTGTTCGACGACGGTCCCGTCGCCGACGGCGGCATGCGCTACTGCATCAACTCCGCCGCGCTCCGCTTCGTCCCGCTCGCCGAGCTGGAGCAGCAGGGCTACGGCGTCTACCGCCGGCTTTTCGAGAAGTAAGGAGAACGAACGAATGACGACCGAGAAGGCGATCCTCGCCGGAGGCTGTTTCTGGGGCATGCAGGATCTGATCCGCAAGCGCCCCGGCGTCACCGGCACCCGCGTCGGGTACACCGGCGGCGACGTGCCGAACGCCACCTACCGCAACCACGGCTCCCACGCCGAGGCCATCGAGATCGAGTACGACCCCGAGCGCACCTCGTACCGTGAGCTGCTGGAGTTCTTCTTCCAGATCCACGACCCGTCGACGAAGAACCGTCAGGGCAACGACGTGGGCACCAGCTACCGCTCGGCGATCTACTACACCGACGACGAGCAGCGCCGCGTTGCGGAGGACACCATCGTCGACGTCGACGCCTCCGGGCTCTGGCCCGCGAAGGTCGTCACCGAGGTGGAGGCCGCCGGCCCGTTCTGGGAGGCGGAGCCCGAGCACCAGGACTACCTGGAGCGCATCCCGTGGGGCTACACCTGCCACTTCGCGCGCCCGGGCTGGGTGCTCCCGAAGCGGTCGGAGTCGCTCGCGAGCTGATGATCGGATCACGAGGGGTGCGTCGCGAGACGCGCCCCTCGTTGCGTGCGTGCGCCCGTCAGGCGCGCTCGAGCAGGACCGCGACCTCCAGGTGGCCTGTCTGGGGGAACATGTCGAGCACCCGGCCGGTGCGGATGCGATACGACGGCATGCGGGCCAGATCGGTCGCGAGGCTCTTCGGGTTGCAGCTGGAGTAGACGACGTGCGGGATGTCGGAGCCCTCGAGCCAGTCGGCCAGCTCCGTGCCGATGCCGCGCCGTGGCGGGTTCACGATCACCAGCTCCGGGGCCGTCTTCGCCCGCAGCGCGAACGCGGTCGCGTCCTCGGCGCGGAACGCGAGCTGGGGGAGCCCAGCAGCAGCGGCGGTGGAGCGCGCGCTCTTCACCGCCTCCCGACTCGTCTCGACGCCGACGACCCGCCGCTCCGGCGCCGCGCAGTGGAGGGCGAAGCCGCCCACGCCGCAGTACAGATCCCAGACGCTCGCGGGCGACACCTCGTCGACCCAGCCGCTCACCTGGCCGTAGAGCTCCTCGGCGACGGCCGTGTTGGTCTGGAAGAAGCTCTGCGGGCGCAGCCGCAGCCCCACCCCGCCGACCCGCATCACCAGGGACGCGTCCGGCGTCAGCACGATCTCCCGGTCGCCCTCGACGACCGCCTTGTGCTCGGACTGGATGTTGGCCGACACCACACGCGTGTTCGGCAGCTCCGCGAGCAGCGAGGGCAGCTCGCGCCGGATGCGCGCGACCGCCGACTCGTCCCGCAGCACGAACCGGATCATCAGCTCGTCGTCGGGGGAGAGCGTGACGAGCACGTACTTCAGCTCCCCGCGCCGCTCCGGCACGCTGTAGGGGACCAGCCGCGCGCGGGTGATGAACCGGGCGAGCACCGGAAGTGCGGCGCGCACGCCCGGAGCGCAGATCCCGCACTCCTGCAGGTCCACCCCGCGTCCGCGTTCGTCCAGGATGCCGATGGTCGGCTGCTCCAGGGTGCCCCCGACGACCATCTTCGCCTTGTTGCGGTATCCGGACTCCGCGCTCGCGACCGGCGGGAGCCACGCGGCGTCCCCGTAGGGCGCCAGCAGCGCACGGGCCGACCGGTCCTTCTCCGCCAGCTGCTCGGCGTACGGCACACCCATCAGCGTGCACGACCGGCACACGCCGGCATCGAAGTACGAGCAGTCCATGACCGGTCAATGGTACGCGGTCCCGGACACGACGAAGGCCCCTCTCCCGCAGGAGAAGGGCCTTCGTTCGATGTTGCGGTGCCCCCAGTAGGATTTGAACCTACGGCCTTCTGCTCCGGAGGCAGACGCTCTATCCCCTGAGCTATGGGGGCCAGGAGTGCCCGTCCAGGCTAGCATCACTTTTCCGCGGTGCTCGCACGGAGCAGGGCTCCGCTGGGTCAGCTGGCGGGCAGGTTCCCCAGCACGTTCTCCATGAGGGGCGCGGCGTCGCCGGGCTCGAAGAAGGCCGTGGATTCGGCGACGATCCAGTAGCCGCCGCGGAAGATCTGCACCTGGCCGGACTCGCCGGTCTTGAAGTAGCCCTCGATCGGCGGTGCGCCGTAGGTCGGGACGGGCTGCGCGTCGGTGATCGCGGCGTTCTTGAGCCCGTCGATCTGGCTCGCCGGAGGCTGGGCGACGGCGATCTGGATCACGTCGCCGCTGGTCTGATTGAGCCAGGCGCAGGTGAGGCCCTGCCAGTCGGCGATCTTCGCCTCGAGGCTGCCGTCCTCGGGCTTGTAATCAGGGTTGGGGCCGAAGTTGGGGTTGTAGGCGTAGAGCTGGTCGGCGGTGATGAGCTGGTCGCAGGTGAGCGTGACCGGCGTGGCGGGCTCGGTCGGGGTCGGCGTCGGCGTGACCGTCGGCTTCGTCGTCGTCGCTCCGCCGCCGGCGGTCCCCGTGGGGGAGGAGGACGGGGAGGTCGCGGTGGGGGCGCATCCGGCGAGCGCGAGCGCTCCGGTGAGGGCGGCGGCGACGGTGACGGTGCGGAGAGCGGATCGGGCGATGAATGGCATGGTGGCGCTCGGTCTTCCGTGTCGGCGTGTACGTCCCGTCGAGACTACCAAGCGGTGGTGCGGCGCCTCCTGCCGGTCCGGGACGGGCGACCGCTTCGTTAGGCAATCGATGCGTTCCCGCGCCCGGTAGAATCGGTCCTCATGACTCCCGCAGACCTCTCCGCCGCCCTGCTCGACATCGTGACCGCGGTCGTCGACCGGCGCCGAGCGGGGGGAGCCGACCTCGGCGAGCTGACGATCACCCTCGACGATGTGCCGCTCGAACGGCCGAAGAACCGCGAGCACGGCGACTGGTCGTCGAACGTCGCCATGCGCCTGGCCAAGAAGGTTGGAGCGAACCCGCGCGAGCTCGCGACCGAGATCGCCGAGGCCGCGGCGTCCATCGACGGTGTCGCCTCGGCCGAGATCGCCGGACCCGGCTTCATCAACTTCCGCCTCGACGCCGCCGCGGCAGGGCAGCTGGCGCAGACGATCCTGGAGGCCGGCGAGGCCTACGGCCGCAGCGACGTGTACCACGGCCTGCTGGTGAACCTGGAGTTCGTCTCCGCCAACCCGACCGGCCCCATCCACATGGGCGGCGCGCGCTGGGCGGCGGTCGGCGACAGCCTGGCCCGCATCCTGCAGGCCGCCGGCGCCGACGTCACGCGCGAGTACTACTTCAACGACCACGGCTCGCAGATCGACCGCTTCGCGCGGAGCCTGCTCGCGGCATACCTGGGGGAGCCCACGCCGGAGGACGGCTACGGCGGCGCCTACATCGGCGAGATCGCCGCGACGGTGGCCGACGGCTTCGACGGCGACCTCGCTTCCCTTCCGCGCGACGAGCAGCAGGAGGTCTTCCGCTCGCGCGGGACGGCCCTCATGTTCGAGGAGATCAAGAACCGCCTGCACTCGTTCGGGGTCGACTTCGACGTCTTCTTCCACGAGGACTCGCTGCACGAGTCGGGCGCCGTCGAGCGCGCCATCCAGCGCCTCCGCGAACAGGGCCACATCTTCGAGGCGGACGGCGCCATCTGGCTGCGCACGACGACCTTCGGCGACGACCGCGACCGCGTCATCATCCGCTCCAACGGCGAGCCCGCCTACATCTCCGGCGACCTCGGCTACTACCTCGACAAGCGCGAGCGCGGCTTCGAGCAGAACATCATCATGCTCGGCGCCGACCACCACGGCTACATCGGCCGCATGATGGCGATGACGGCGGCCTTCGGCGACGTGCCGAACGTCAACCTCCAGATCCTCATCGGCCAGATGGTGAACCTCGTCAAGGACGGCGAGCCGATGAAGATGTCCAAGCGTGCCGGCACGATCGTCACCCTCGACGACCTCGTCGACGCGGTCGGCGTCGATGCCGCCCGCTACTCGCTGGTGCGCTCGTCCACCGACTCGCAGCTCGACATCGACCTCGACCTGCTCAGCAAGCGCAGCAACGAGAACCCCGTCTACTACGTGCAGTACGCACACGCGCGCACCTGCTCCGTCGCGGCCAACGCCGCGAAGGCAGGCGTGGACCGCAGCGTGTTCCGCCCGGAGCTGCTCACGCACGAGAGCGAGAGCGCGCTGCTCGGCGCGCTGCAGGAGTTCCCGCGCGTCGTCGCGCAGGCCGCCGAACTGCGCGAGCCGCACCGCGTCGCCCGCTACATCGAGGAGGTCGCCGGGCTGTACCACGCGTGGTACGCGGTCCGCGACGGCTCCACCCGCGTCATCCCGTTCGGCGAGGAGCCGGTCACCGACGCCCACCGCACCCGCCTCTGGCTGAACGACGCCACCGGCCAGGTCATCCGCAACGGCCTCGGCCTCGTGGGGGTGTCCGCTCCCGAGCGGATGTGACCCGATGAGCGAGCAGCCCACCGCGATCCTCCCCGAGCCGGCGGCGACGCCCGGCCAGACGTCCGCGCGCACCCGTCGGCCCCGGTGGGTGCGGGTGCTCCTGTGGATACTGATCCCGCTCGTCGTGCTGGCCGTCCTGCTCGTCGTGGCCGACGTCGTGGCGCGCGCGTACGCCGAGCAGCGCGTCTCATCCGAGATCGAGAAGAGCCTGCCTCCGGAGATCTCCGGCGACGTCCAGGTGCACATCGGCGGGGTGTCGGTGCTGCAGCAGTACCTCGCGGGCACATTCCAGCGGGTCGAGCTGGATGCGCCGAAGCTGACCGCGAAGGGCGCGCCGCTCAGCGCCTCCATCGTCGCCACGGGCGTGCCCACCGATTTCAGCAAGCCCATCTCGACGGCGACGGGGACGCTCAGCATCTCGCAGGCGTCGCTCAACAAGCTGGTCACCATCCCCGGTGCGACCGGCGACATCACCCTCGGCGACGGCGTCCTCGGGTACAAGGGGAGCATCGACCTGCTCGGTCTCCCCGTCGGCTACGCGGTCACGGCCACGCCCAAGGCGGACGGCGACACCGTGCTCCTCCAGCCGGACAAGGCCTCGCTCGACACGGGCTCCGGCGCCGACGTCAACCTCACCCGGCTGCTGCAGGCCCTCACCGACCGAGGCCCGTTCCCGGTCTGCGCGGCTCAATACCTCCCGGACGGCGTGGAGGTCTCCGACATCGCGATCACTCCGGGCCACGCCACCGTCACGCTGACGGCGCACGATTTCGTGATGGACGAGAAGTTCCTCGGCAGCAAGGGGAGCTGCACGTAACACTGTCCGGGGGCTCCCGGCGGCATCGGTAGACTTCTCGTACTTCTCCACCGGCTTCAGGGGCCAATCCGGGTCCGCTCGCCTGAGAGACTCCCACTCGTCGTTCCCGTGAGGTTCTCCCTATGGCTCCGAATCCCCTCGCACCCCCGTGGCTGCATGTTCCGGACGATGCCAACGCGCTCGTCCCCGGTCTCTGGTCCCGCACGGTCGTGCGCGACGACGGTGAGGTCACCGTCGGAGGCGTGCGCGCGTCCGACCTGGCCGCCCGCTTCGGCACCCCGCTCTACGTCGTCGACGAGCGGGAGGCGCGGGAGCGCGCCGCCGAGGTGCGCGACGCCCTGCAGACCGCCTTCGCCGAGGTCGGCACCGCCGCCAAGGTCTACTACGCGGGCAAGGCGTTCCTCTCCATCGAGGTCGCGCGCTGGATGGCCGAGGCCGGCCTGAACATCGACATCTGCTCCGGCGGCGAGCTCGCCGTGGCGCTGGCGGCCGGCGTCGACCCCGAGCGGCTCGGCTTCCACGGCAACAACAAGTCGGCCGCCGAGATCGACCGCGCCGTCTCCGTCGGCATCGGCGCGATCATCATCGACAGCCTCCAGGAGATCGATCGCGTGGCCGAGGCCGCCGAGCGGCACGGTCGCGTGCAGAGCGTGCGGCTCCGCGTGAACAGCGGTGTCCACGCCCACACGCACGCGTTCCTGGCCACGGCCCACGAGGACCAGAAGTTCGGCATCGCCCTCGGCGACGCGGCCGACGCCGTGGCGCGCATCCGCTCGCACGCCGGCCTGCGCTTCCTCGGCCTCCACTGCCACATCGGCTCGCAGATCTTCGGAGCCGACGGGTTCGTCGAGTCCGCCGCCCGGCTGCTCGCGGTGCACCGCGACCTCCTCACCGGAGGCGACGTTCCCGAGCTCAACCTCGGTGGCGGCTTCGGCATCGCCTACACGTCCGTCGACGACCCCGCGCCGATCGGCGACCTCGCCCGCCGCATCGCGGAGACGGTGGCTGCGGGATGCGCCGAGCTCGAGATCCCGACGCCCGTCGTCGCGTTCGAGCCGGGCCGGTCGATCATCGGCACCGCCGGCCTCACCCTCTACACGGTCGGCACGACCAAGGACGTGCTCGTCGCGGCCGAGGACGACGGCGAGACCGCGGTCCGTCGCTACGTGAGCGTCGACGGAGGGATGAGCGACAACGCCCGCCCCGCGCTCTACGGCGCGGACTACTCGGCTCGCCTCGCCGGCCGCGTCTCGGACGCCGCCCCCGCGCTCGTCCGCGTCGCGGGCAAGCACTGCGAGAGCGGTGACATCGTCGTGGACGCCGAATACCTCCCCGCCGACGTGCGGCCCGGCGACCTGCTCGCCGTCCCCGCCACCGGCGCCTACTGCTGGTCCCTGGCGAGCAACTACAACTATCTCGGCCGTCCGCCCGTGATCGCGGTGCGCGACGGCGACGCCCGCGTGATCGTGCGCGGCGAGACCGAGGCGGATCTGCTGTCGCGCGATGCCGCGTACGACGGCAACGCCGGTGAAGGAGTCAACCGATGATCGAGTACCGCAACCTCCGCGTCGCCCTGCTCGGGGCCGGGTCCGTCGGGTCGCAGGTGGCGCGCCTGCTGCTGGAGCAGGGGGACGAGTTCGCCTCGCGCGTCGGCGCGAAGCTCGAGCTCGTCGGCATCGCCGTCCGCGACGTCGACGCCCCGCGCGACGTGGACCTGCCGCGAGAGCTGTTCACCACCGACGCGAGCTCGCTCATCCTGGGCGCGGACATCGTCGTGGAGCTGATGGGCGGCATCGAGCCGGCGCGCGGCTACGTGCTGGAGGCGCTCAACTCCGGCGCCGACGTCATCACCGCCAACAAGGCCCTGCTGGCCACCCACGGCCCGGAGCTGTTCGAGGCCGCCGAGCAGGTCGGCGCACAGCTCTACTACGAGGCCGCCGTCGCGGGCGCCATCCCGATCATCCGGCCGCTGCGCGACAGCCTGGCCGGTGACCGCGTCAACCGCATCCTGGGCATCGTCAACGGCACGACGAACTTCATCCTCGACCGGATGGACGTCAACGGCGAGAGCCTGCAGGACGCCCTCGCGACCGCGACCGAGCGCGGCTACGCCGAGGCCGATCCGACCGCCGACATCGGCGGTTACGACGCGGCCCAGAAGGCGGCGATCCTCGCCAGCCTCGCGTTCCACACCACCGTCCCGCTCGACCGGGTCTACCGCGAGGGCATCACCGGCATCACCACCTCGCAGGTGGATGCCGCCCGCGAGGCCGGCGCCGTCATCAAGCTCCTCGCGATCTGCGAGCGCATGACCGATCCGGAGACGGGGGAGGAGGGCGTCTCGGCCCGCGTCTACCCGGCCCTGATCGACCGGCACCACCCGCTGGCCGCCGTGCACGGCGCGCACAACGCCGTCTTCGTGCAGGCGGGCGCCGCGGGCGACCTCATGTTCTACGGTGCAGGCGCCGGCGGCGTCGAGACGGCCTCCGCCGTGCTCGGCGACGTCGTCTCTGCCGCCCGCCGCCACGTCGTCGGAGGCCCGGGCGTCGCGGAGTCCACGCACGCCGACCTCCCCGTGCTCGACATCGGCCGCGTGGTCACCCGCTACCAGATCACGCTCGATGTGACCGACCAGCCGGGCGTGCTCGCGTCGGTCGCGCGCATCCTGAGCGACGGCGGGGTCAGCGTCGAGACCATGCAGCAGTCGGTGCCGAGCACGACGGGAGCCGTCGTCATCTCCGGTAACGCTGCGATTCACGGCGCGGGCGCGCCCACCGCTACCCTGGTCATCGGTACCCACGAGGCCGAGGAGGCCGCTCTGGCGGCGACCGTGGAGGCGCTCGCGGCCAGCGATGTCGTGACCGCCATCTCTTCCGTTCTCCGAGTCGAAGGATCGTAATGCCCGAGAAGTCCTACAGCCGTCAGTGGCGTGGCGTCCTGCGCGAGTACGCGGACCGCCTGAACATCTCGGAGGCGACCCCGATCGTGACGCTCGGCGAGGGCGGCACGCCGCTCATCCCGGCCGCTGCGCTCTCGGCCAGGACCGGTGCGGACGTCTACGTCAAGTTCGAGGGCATGAACCCGACCGGCTCCTTCAAGGACCGCGGCATGACCATGGCCATCTCGAAGGCGGTCGAGCACGGCGCGAAGGCTGTGATCTGCGCCTCCACCGGCAACACCTCCGCCTCGGCCGCCGCCTACGCGACGCACGCCGGCATCCAGGCCGTCGTCCTCGTGCCGGAGGGCAAGATCGCAATGGGCAAGCTCAGCCAGGCCATCGCCCACAACGCGCACCTGCTGCAGGTGCAGGGCAACTTCGACGACTGCCTCGACATCGCGCGCGAACTCGCGACGAACTACCCGGTGCACCTCGTCAACTCGGTGAACCCCGACCGCATCGAGGGCCAGAAGACGGCCGCGTTCGAGATCGTCGAGACGCTCGGTGACGCGCCGGACTTCCACATCGTCCCCGTCGGCAACGCCGGCAACTACACCGCCCACCACCGCGGCTACACCGAGGAGCTGCAGCGAGGCGAGACCACGAAGCTGCCCCGCATGTTCGGCTTCCAGGCCGCCGGCAGCGCACCCATCGTGCTCGGCCACCCCGTCACGGAACCGGACACGATCGCCACCGCGATCCGCATCGGCAACCCCGCCTCGTGGGAGCTGGCCCTCAACGCCCGCGACGACAGCGACGGCTACTTCGGAGCGATCGACGACGCGAAGATCCTCGAGGCGCACCGCATCCTGTCGTCCGAGGTCGGCATCTTCGTCGAGCCGGCGTCCGCGATCAGCGTCGCCGGTCTGCTCGAGCGCGCCGAGGCCGGCGTGATCCCGGCGGGCGCGACGGTCGTCCTCACCGTCACCGGCCACGGACTGAAAGACCCGCAGTGGGCCCTCCGCACCGCGGACGGCTCCGACGTGCAGCCGACGGTCGTCCCGATCGACACCGCGACCATCGCCGACGTCCTCGGTCTCGTCCCGAGCGGGGTGACGGCGTGACGTTCTCGGCCGACGCGCTGCGCGGCCGCTCCGTCCAGGTCAAGGTCCCCGCGACCAGCGCCAACCTCGGCCCCGGTTTCGACACCCTCGGGCTGGCGCTGGCCCTCTACGACGAACTGCAGGTCTCGGTCCGCGACGAGCCGGGCGCGACGGTCGAGGTCATCGGCGTCGGCGCCGGCGAGGTTCCGACCGACGAGACCAACCTGGTCGTCCGCGCCATCGCCCACACCTTCGAGTCGGTCGGCCACCCGCTGCCCGGACTCTCGCTGGTCGCGCGCAACAGCATCCCGCACGGCCGGGGGATGGGATCCTCCGGCGCCGCGATCGTGTCCGGCATCATGGCGGCCAAGGGCCTGCTCGAGGGCGTCGTCGAGTTCGACGCGCAGAGCCTCCTCGCGCTGGCCAACGACATGGAGGGGCACCCCGACAACGTCGCGCCCGCGCTCTTCGGCGGCCTGACCATCGCGTGGGTCACCCCCGAGGGACCGCAGTTCAAGAAGCTGATCGTGCACCGCGGCGTCTCGCCGCTCGTGCTCGTCCCCTCGCACGTCATGTCGACGGCTCTGGCCCGCAGCCTCCAGCCGGAGTCCGTGCCGCACGAGGACGCCGTCTTCAACGTCTCCCGCTCCGCCCTGCTCGTCGCCGCTCTCATCCAGAGCCCCGAGCTGCTGCACGCCGCCACCGAGGACAAGCTCCACCAGAGCTATCGAGCCTCGGCGATGCCCGAGACCAACCGTCTCATCACGCTGCTGCGTGCGCGCGGCTTCGCGGCGGTCGTCTCCGGTGCCGGCCCCTCGATCCTCGTGCTCTGCAGCGACCCGAGCCAGCGGCTCGCCGCCGCGGAGCTCGTGGCGAGCGAAGCCGAGACCGATTGGAAGCCGCTGATGCTGGCGGTCGATTTCAAGGGCGCGACGGTCACCCCGCTCGCCGTCGAGAGCGCGGACACGCCCGCCGCCTAGCGTCAAAAACGCTGGGGGCGAGGTGGTAAACTGTGCGTGCACCCGTGAAGAACCCGCCTCACGAGCGAATTCAGCTTCCGGGTGATCTCATAGCAATCATGCCGTCATTCCTGCCTGCGTGCCCGGATGTCCGGGGCGCACCGTAGCGCGGATCAGAACGCCGCTCGGTCAAGGCAGTTCATGTGACGAGTGCTCCACAGCGACGCGCAGAGAGCGCGTCGGGGGAAAGGAATCCTCTTCAGTGACTGATGTCGAACTCCACGCCGGGGGCGTGGATACCAGCGACCTGACCTCGCTCAAGGTGGCGGAGCTCCAGGCTCTCGCCTCCCAGCTCGGCCTCCAGGGCGCAAGCAAGCTTCGCAAGGGCGAGCTCGTCGAGGCGATCGCGGCCGCCCGCGCCGCCACCCTGCCGGAGGTCGCGGTCGAGTCCGCCGCCCCGGTCGAGGTGGTCGCGGAGACCGTGCCCGCCCAGCAGCCGGCCGCCGACCACGCGACCGCCGCCTCCCAGGTGCTCATCGAGCCGCTCATCGCGGAGCCGGCCGCCGCCGAGTCGGTCGAGCCCGCCTCCGAGACCGCCGCCGCGGACGCCGCGCCGGCCGGTCAGCAGACGCAGGAGCCGCGTCGTCGCGGCTCGCGTCGCGCCTCCAGCCCGGACGGCACGAGCCTGAACGCCGCCGGACACGTCAACTCCGGCGAGACCGGCGTCGAGTCGCTCATCCCGGACGTCGACGCCCTCCTCGACTCCGCCCTCGCCTCCCGCGAGCAGGCGCAGCGCGACGGCCAGGGCGGCGGACGCCGTCGACGCGGCCGCGGCCAGGGCGCCCAGCAGGAGCAGAACGGCGAGCAGCAGCTGCAGCAGCCGGCTGAGCAGGGCCGCGAGGCCGAGGCCGCGCAGACCGCTCCCGCCGACCAGGGCGACGCGCAGGCGCCGGCCGAGGGCGAGCAGCAGTCCCGCTCGGGCCGCCGCAACCGCAACCGCAACAAGAACGGCCAGAACCAGAACGGTCAGGGCCAGAACGGCCAGGGCAACCAGGGCAACCAGGGCGACCGCCAGCAGGGTCAGCCCAAGGACCTCCAGGGCGGCGACGAGCAGAAGCAGGGCGACCGCCAGCAGGGCGACCGCCAGCAGAACCGCGGCCAGCAGCAGCTGGACGCCGAGGGCGAGCGCTCCGGCCGCTACCGCGACCGCAACCGCAAGCGCCGCGGCGGCCCCGGCGACGAGTTCGAGCCCGAGCTCGCCGACGACGACGTGCTGCTGCCCGTCGCGGGCATCCTGGACGTGCTCGACAACTACGCGTTCGTCCGCACGACCGGGTACCTCCCGGGCGCGAGCGACGTCTACGTCTCCCTCGGCCAGGTCAAGAAGTACAACCTGCGCAAGGGCGACGCCGTGGTCGGCGCCATCCGCCAGCCGCGCGAGGGCGAGAACAACAGCCGCCAGAAGTACAACGCGCTGGTGAAGGTCGACTCCATCAACGGCCAGACCGTGGAGGAGGCGGCCAGCCGCGTCGAGTTCGGCAAGCTGACCCCGCTCTACCCGCAGGAGCGCCTGCGTCTGGAGACGGAGCCCACCAAGGTCACCCAGCGGATCATCGACCTGGTCGCCCCGATCGGCAAGGGCCAGCGCGGCCTCATCGTCGCGCCCCCGAAGGCCGGCAAGACCATCGTGATGCAGCAGATCGCCAACGCGATCACCACGAACAACCCCGAGGTGCACCTCATGGTCGTCCTGGTGGACGAGCGTCCCGAAGAGGTCACCGACATGCAGCGCACGGTGAAGGGCGAGGTCATCGCCTCCACCTTCGACCGCCCCGCCGAGGACCACACGACCGTCGCCGAGCTCGCCATCGAGCGTGCCAAGCGCCTGGTGGAGCTGGGCCACGACGTGGTCGTGCTGCTCGACTCCATCACCCGTCTGGGCCGCGCGTACAACCTGACCGCTCCGGCGGAGGGGCGCATCCTGTCCGGCGGCGTGGACGCGGCGGCGCTGTACCCGCCGAAGCGCTTCTTCGGCGCCGCCCGCAACATCGAGCACGGCGGCTCGCTGACCATCCTCGCCTCGGCGCTGGTCGAGACCGGCTCCAAGATGGACGAGGTGATCTTCGAGGAGTTCAAGGGCACCGGCAACATGGAGCTCCGCCTGTCGCGCCAGCTGGCCGACAAGCGCATCTTCCCCGCGGTCGACGTCAACGCCTCCGGCACCCGCCGCGAGGAGATGCTGATGGCGCAGGACGAGGTCAAGGTCACCTGGAAGCTGCGCCGCGCCCTCGCCGGGCTCGACCAGCAGCAGGCCCTCGAGATGGTTCTCGGCCGCCTCAAGGAGACCTCGAGCAACGTCGAGTTCCTGATGCAGGTGCAGAAGTCGATGCCGCAGCCGACCAACGGCCACGGCACCGCCCACTCGCACGGTCACGAGAACGACCACCGCTAGCTGAGAGAGTGCCCGTCCGTCACGCCGCGCGCGTGCCGGGCGGGCACTTTTCCGTTCCCGGACCCCGCCGGTCCTGGATCCCTCCCGCGAGAAAGCAGTCCCCATGTTCGAATCCGTGAACAGCCTCATCGCCGAGCACGACGACCTCCAGCAGCAGCTCTCCGACCCGGAGCTGCACAGCGACCCGGCGCGCTCCAAGAAGGTGAACCGCCGCTACGCCGAGCTCTCGCGCATCGTCGCCTCGTACAACGAGTGGAAGCAGCTCTCGGACGATCTGGAGGCCGCGCGCGAGCTGGCCGCGGAGGACGCCGCGTTCGCCGAGGAGATCCCCGGCCTCGAGCAGTCCGTGGAGGAGACGGGGGAGAAGCTGCGCCGCCTGCTCATCCCGCGCGACCCCAACGACAGCCGCGACGTGATCATGGAGATCAAGATGGGCGAGGGCGGCGCGGAGTCCGCGCTGTTCGCCGGCGACCTGCTGCGGATGTACCTGCACTACGCCGACTCCAAGCGGTGGAAGGCCGAGATCATCGAGCAGACCTCGAGCGACCTGGGCGGCATCAAGGACGTCCAGGTGGCGTTCAAGGGCTCGTCCAGCGACCCGGCCGAGGGCGTGTGGGCGCACCTGAAGTACGAGGGCGGCGTGCACCGCGTGCAGCGCGTGCCGGCGACCGAGTCGCAGGGCCGCATCCACACCTCCGCCGCGGGCGTGCTGGTCTTCCCCGAGGTGGATGAGCCGGAGGAGGTCGACATCAACCCGAACGACCTCAAGATCGACGTGTTCCGGTCGTCGGGCCCCGGCGGCCAGTCGGTCAACACGACCGACTCCGCGGTGCGCATCACGCACGTGCCGACCGGGATCGTCGTCTCGATGCAGAACGAGAAGAGCCAGCTGCAGAACCGCGAGGCGGCGATGCGCGTGCTGCGCGCCCGCCTGCTCGCCAAGCAGCAGGAGGAGGCGGACGCCGAGGCCGCGGAGTTCCGCAAGGGGCAGATCCGCACGATGGACCGCTCGGAGCGCATCCGCACGTACAACTTCCCCGAGAACCGCATCGCGGACCACCGCACCGGCTACAAGGCGTACAACCTCGACGCCGTCATGAACGGCGCGCTCGAGCCCGTCATCGAGTCGAACATCCTCGCCGACGAGGAGGCGCGCCTCGCCGACCTCGGCAACGAGTAACCGTCGGCGTCGAGACGGCGAATGATCCGCCGTCTCGGCGCGATCCCGGTCACTTTGTGACCACTCGCGGACTGCGTCAGATGTAAAGGGCGGGGTCGAGCCAGTCGTCGCCGGCGATCTGCTCGTGGCCCGAGCGCGGACGCGCGCGGGCGGGGACGCCGGTGAGCACCGAGTCGGGCTCGGCGTCCTTCGTGACGACCGCGTTCGCGCCGATCACGGTGCGCTCGCCGATCGTGATGGCACCGAGCACCTTCGCGCCCGCTCCGACGATCACGCCGTCGTGGATGGTGGGGTGCCGCTTGCCGTGCCCGCTCCCGCGACCGCCGAGCGTGACGCCGTGGTAGATCATCACGTCGTCGCCGATCCAGGTGGTCTCGCCGATGACGACGCCCATCCCGTGGTCGATGAAGAACCGGCGGCCGATGTGCGCGCCGGGGTGGATCTCGATCCCGGTGAGGAACCGGGCGGCCTGCGAGAGGAGGCGGGCGGGCGTCCGCAGCCCGCCCCGCCACATCCGGTGCGCGACCCGGTACGCCCAGACCGCGTGGAGCCCCGAGTACGCCAGTGCGACCTCGGTGGTGTTCCGTGCGGCCGGGTCGTGCCGGCGTGCGTTGCGGATGTCCTCCCGCATGCGTCCGAAGGGCAACGTCAGTCCTGCAGGTCCGCCCACAGCGGCGTGGAGATGTACCGCTCGCCGGTGTCGCAGACGATGGCGACGATGGTCTTGCCCGCGTTCTCGGGACGCTTCGCCTGCTCCAGTGCGGCCCAGACGATCGCACCGGACGAGATGCCGGCGAGGATGCCCTCCTGGCTCGCGAGCTTCTTGGCCACCTCGATCGCGTCGTCGAACGAGACGTCGGCGACCTCGTCGTAGACGGTGGTGTCGAGGATCTCGGGGACGAAGTTGGCGCCGATGCCCTGGATCTTGTGCGGGCCGGGCTTGCCGCCGTTCAGGATGGGGGAGTCGAGCGGCTCGACGGCGACCACCTTCACGTCCGGCTTGCGCTCCTTGAGCACCTGGCCGACGCCGGTGACCGTGCCGCCGGTGCCGACGCCGGCGACGAAGATGTCGACCTCGCCGGCCGTGTCGGCCCAGATCTCCTCGGCGGTGGTGGCGCGGTGGATGGCGGGGTTCGCCTCGTTGGCGAACTGCTGCGCCCAGATGGCGTTGTCGGAGGCGGCGACGATCTCCTGCGCCTTCTCGACCGCGCCGCGCATGCCGTCCGGCCCGGGGGTGAGGACGATCTCGGCGCCGAACGCGCGCAGGAGCACGCGGCGCTCCTTGCTCATCGTCTCCGGCATGGTGAGGATCACCTTGTAGCCGCGGGCCGCGCCGACCATCGCGAGCGCGATGCCGGTGTTGCCGCTGGTGCCCTCGACGATCGTGCCGCCGGGGCGGAGCGCGCCGGCCTTCTCGGCGGCGTCGATGATCGCGACGCCGATGCGGTCCTTGACGCTGCCGGCCGGATTGTCGAACTCGAGCTTGACGAGCACGGTGGCGCCGGTGCCCTCGGCGAGCCGGTTCAGCCGGACGAGCGGCGTGCGGCCGACCGTCTCGGTGACGTCGGCGTAGATGTGACCCTTGACCTGTTCTGACATGGCCTCTTCCTCGTGGCGGAGAGTGGACGGGGAGCGTGTCCCACTCTAATCCGCGTCGCTGTCGCCGGGACCACTGTGACGGCGCGGGATGGGCGGTCGCCGATGAGGATAGGCTCGGTGGGCCATGCCTCCCGAGACCCCTGCCGCCGACCGCCCGGACGCGTCCGCGACGCCCACCGTCCGCTCTCTGCTCGAACGCACCGCGACGGTGCTCGCCGCTGCGGGCGTGCCCGACCCGGAGGTCGACGCCGAGCTGCTCGTCGGCCATGTGCTCGGGGCGAGCCGGGGGCGGGTGCAGGCCCTCACCGTGATGGGTTCGTCCGTGGAAGTGCAGGAGGCCGAGCGCGTCCGGGAGCTGACCGAGCGTCGCGCCGCCCGGGAGCCGCTGCAGCACATCACCGGACGGGCAGCGTTCCGTTCGCTGGAGCTCGCCGTCGGCCCCGGGGTCTTCGTGCCGCGCCCCGAGACGGAGCAGGTGGCGCAGTTCGCGATCGACGCGCTGCGTTCCGTGCCCTCGGCCGAGCCGATCGCCGTCGACCTCGGCACCGGGAGCGGCGCAATCGCGCTCGCGCTCGCGACGGAGGTGCCGCACGCGCGCGTGTTCGCCGTCGAGAACTCGCCCGAGGCGTTCATCTGGACGCGGCGCAACGTCGACGAGACGGGCGCGACGAACATCCGACCGGTGTTCATCGATCTGGCCGACGCCCTGCCCGAGCTCGACGGCACGGTGGACGTCGTCATCTCCAACCCGCCCTACGTGCCGGATGCGGCCATCCCGCGCGACCCGGAGGTGCGGCTGTTCGATCCGGCGGCCGCTCTCTACGGCGGGGAGGACGGCCTGGATGTCGTTCGGGTGATCTCCCGCGTGGCCCAGCGGCTGCTCCACCCCGGCGGCACCCTGGTGCTGGAGCACGGCGAGCTGCAGGGCGCCGACATCCGGGCGATCCTCACGGCCGACGGCTGGCGGGCCGCCGCGACGCATCGGGACTTGACCACGCGCGACCGGGCGACGACCGCGCTGCGCTGAGACCGCGGTTCAGATCCGCGTCGGCGCTCAGCGTCCGCGCCGCTCGGCCTCCCTGGCCGCCTTCTCGGCTTCGCGCTGCGCACGCTCGCGGGCCCGCTCGATGGCCTCCCGCTCCCGCTTGCGCGCCTCCCGCAGCGCCTTCTCGGCTTCGCGGCGCAGCTTGGTCGCCTCCCGGACCGCCTTGTCGTTCGGGATCTCCTCGGGGCGCGGCTCGGCGGCGGTGATCGGCTCGCCGGACGCGCGCGCGGCGACGTAGCGCTCGATGCCGTCCAGGATCCGCTCGAGGCCGAACGCGAAGTCGTCCTGGCCGTCCTCGCCGTCCTCCGTGTACGCGCCGGAGCGGATGAGCGGTGCGAGATCGGGGAACCGTTCGGGCGTGACCAATTCGCCGAGGGCGGCGGCGAAGGCCTCGCCGTTCTGCGGGGGAGCGTCGTCGCGGCGGGACAGCCGCAGGTCCCGCTCCACGATGCCGACGGCCCGGGCGTACGACGACAGCAGGAGAGCGACGGACATCTTCTCGGCGTCCGCGAGCGGCAACCCCCGCATCTCGCGCAGACCCCAGTCGAGCACGGCGAGGTTGTTGGGCATCATCGGGGCGCCGGTGATCGGGATGTCCGGGAACCACGGGTGCGCCTCGATGATGTGGATGCTCGCGATCGCCCACTCCCGGAGGCCCTGACGCCAGTCCGGTGACGCGTCCGGGTCGGGCTCCGGAGGGATGGGGACGTCGCAGACGGTGTCCTGCATCAGGGCGAGCACGTCGTCCTTGCTGGTGACGTAGCGGTAGAGCGACATGGTCGTGAACCCGAGGTCGCCGGCGATCCTGCTCATCGACACGGCGGCAAGGCCGTCGGCGTCGGCGATCGCGATCGCGGTCTCCACGATGCGCTCGATGCTCAGCTCGCGCTTGGGGCCGCGCTGCGGTCGTTCGGCGACACCCCAGCTCAGGGCCACGGCGCGGGGGAGCGCATCCTCGACGGCATCGGGCATCTGCTCCGCCTTCCTCGCAGCCGGTCCGGGAGGGATCCGGGATCGGTCGTTGACATCCATCCTAGAACTGTGTATCACTTAAACGAAATCGTATGCACCATAAACAGTTTTGCTGATACACAGAAAGGGAGCATCATGACGACAGCGGCGATCGAGGTCGAGGGGCTGCGCAAGTCCTTCGGCACGCAGACCGTCCTCGACGGCATCGACCTGCGGGTGGAGGCGGGCAGCGTCTTCGCCCTGCTCGGTCCGAACGGAGCGGGCAAGACCACGCTCATCTCCATCCTGTCCACGCTCGTCGACCCGGACGGAGGAGCCGCCACCGTCTGCGGGCACGACGTCGTCGCCGACCGGGAGGGTGTGAAGGAGTCGATCAGTCTGACCGGCCAGTCCGCGGCCGTGGACGGGGTCCTGACGGGGGAGGAGAACCTGCGGATGATGGCGCGCCTCTCCGGGTTCTCGGTGGCGGGGGCGCGGCGGCGCGCGCGCGAACTGCTCGAGAGCTTCGACCTGACAGGCGCGGCGCGCAAGCGCGTGGCGACCTACTCGGGCGGGATGCGCCGCCGGCTCGACCTGGCTCTGAGCCTGGTCGCGACACCCCCGGTGATCTTCCTCGACGAACCCACCACCGGCCTCGACACCCGCAGCCGCCAGGCGCTGTGGGACATCATCGACGGCCTCGCCCGCGCCGGCACGACCATCCTCCTCACCACGCAGTATCTGGAGGAGGCCGACCACCTGGCCGACCGGATCGCGGTGCTCGACCACGGCGTCATCGTGGCCGAGGGGACCGCCGCGGAACTCAAGGCGCTGGTCGGCGGCGAGGTCGTCGAGCTGCGCGGTCCCGACGACGAGGTGCTCCGCGAGCTGCCGACGGACGGCACGGTCGACGGCCTGCGCGCCGCGATCGACGAGCTCGACGACCTCGCGCTCCCCGGCGCGTCCATCGGCATCCGCAAGCCGAGCCTCGACGACGCCTTCCTCGCCCTCACCAACCAGAAGGAGGCCGTGCGATGACCGCCCTCGCACCCACCCGCACCACCGTCACCCCGCTGACCAGCACCCTCGTCTTCATCGGGCGCAGCATCCGCCATTCGCTGCGCAACGTCGAGGCCCTCACCATGGCGATCGTCCTGCCGGTGATGCTCATGCTGTTGTTCACGTTCGTGTTCGGCGGGGCGCTCGACAGCGGCGGAGGCTACGTCGACTACGTCGTCCCCGGCATCATCCTGCTGTGCGCCGGCTTCGGGGCGTCGAGCACCGCCGTCGACATCGCGCAGGACATGAGCGACGGCGTCGTCGACCGCTTCCGGACCATGCCGCTCCGCTCCCGGGGTGTGGTCACCGGGCACGTCGTGGCGAGTCTGCTGCGCAATCTTGTGGCGACCGGCGTCGTGATCGCGGTCGCGCTCCTGGTCGGGTTCCGGCCGACGGCGAACGTGCTCGAGTGGGTCGCGGCGCTCGCCGTCGTCGCCCTCTTCATCCTCGCGATCACCTGGCTCTACGCCGGGATCGGTATCGCCGCGAAGAACCCCACGTCCGCGTCCGGCTATGGCTTCGCGCTGCTCTTCCTGCCGTACCTGTCGAGCGCGTTCGTCCCGACCGACACGATGCCCCAGTGGCTGCAGTGGATCGCGCAGAACCAGCCGATCACGCCGATCATCGAGACGATCCGGGCGTTCCTGTTCGGTGACGACCCGGGGTCGGACCTGTGGTGGGCGCTGGGCTGGTGCGCGCTCATCATCGCGGGTGCCTACGTCTGGGCGGCGTGGCTGTTCCGGCGGAAGGCGGGGCGGCGCTGAGCCGGGAGACTCCGAGGGATCAGGCGACCAGCTCGCCGGCCTGCTCGACCGCGTCGAGCAGGCCGTCCGGCGTGCGGAAGAGGTGCGCGTGGATCCCCAGCGCGGCCGCGGACTCCACGTTCTCCACCATGTCGTCCGCGAAGAACGTCTCCCCGGGCTCCGAGTCGTACCGCTCGAGAACGCGCTCGTATACCACCGGGTCGGGCTTGCGGGCGCCGTAGTCGGACGAGGCGCGCAGATGCTCGACCCCGAGGATGGGGACCAGCTCGGGGGCGAGCCGGGTCAGCCGGCGGGCGACGAGCGGACCGTTGTTGGTGAGAAGCGTGGCCGTGCCGAGCTCCCGGGCGCGTTCGACGGCGCGCAGCGAGATCGGCCAGGGCGTCATCGCGTCGCCGCGGATGCGGAGGAAGTCCTCCTCGCTCACGGGCACGCGCAGCGCCGCCCGCAGCGCGTCCAAGTACTCCACCTCGTCGGCGAAAGCCCCGGCCTCCGCCGCCCACTCGCCGTCGCGATGCCACCACCGTTCGCGCAGCTCGGCGAGGCTGAGCCCCGTGAGCTGCGACATCCCGGCCATGCGCCGCCGCCAGTCGTACTCGTAGAGCACGTTGTCCATGTCGAAGACGAACAGCACCGCTCAGTGCCCCCGCTCGGCGAAGGCGTGGATGGCGTCGAGCAGCGCGTCCGTGTCGAACGAGCCGTCCTCCCGCTTGGTGAAGTGGTGGGCGTGCATCCCTGCTTCGCGGGCACCCTCGACGTTCGGGAGGGAGTCGTCGAAGAGGATGGCGTTCTGCGGCTCGACGCCGAACCGGCCGAGGGCGCGGGTGTAGATGCGCCGTTCCGGCTTGCGCGCGCCGAGCACCGCGGAGACCAGGTCGTTGTTCTGCAGCACGTCGACGATCTCCGGCGTGAGCACCGGCAGCGAGTCCTTGAACGGGATGGGGTTGTTCGACAGCAGCGACACCGTGCCGAGCGTCGCCGCCTCGTGCAGCGCCGCGATCGAGCCGGGGATGGGGGTCATGGCGGCCTTGCGGGCGTCCTGCCACTGGGCGAGGGTGAGGCGCGCCCCCGTCACGTCGGCGAACGCCTCGAGGTACTCCTCGCTGGTCGAATACTCGCCGATCTCGGCGGCGCGCTCGTGCCCTCCTGCCCACCAGGTGGAGGCCAATCGGTACTGACTCACGCCGCTCAGCTCGGCCAGCCGGGGGAGCCGCCGGTGGAAGTCGTAGTCGTAGAGCGTCTTGTCGCAGTCGAAGAAGTAGACGTCCATCCGTACCAGTATCGACCGTGAACGCAGGGAACCTTGCAGCGGCTCAACTATCATGGGTGCCGTCATGGCACCCATCTACGACTGCTCGGTCGACTCCGAGCTCCTCTCCGGCATGCGTCTGGCCCGCTCGGCCATCGGACGCGGCGAACTCGTCGTCATCCCCACCGACACGGTCTACGGCGTCGCCGCCGACGCGTTCTCGCCCGCCGCGGTGCAGCGGCTCCTCGACGCGAAGGGCCGCGGCCGTCAGTCGCCGCCGCCCGTGCTCGTGCCCGGCATCCCGACGCTCGCCGCGCTGGCGGAGTCCGTGCCGCCCGAGGTCGACGCCCTCGTGAAGGCCTTCTGGCCGGGCGGGCTGACCATCGTCCTGCCCGCCGCCCCCTCTCTGGTCTGGGACCTGGGGGAGACCCGCGGCACCGTCGCCCTGCGCATGCCGCAGGACACGATCGCCCTCGAACTCCTGTCGGAGACCGGGCCGCTCGCCGTCTCCTCCGCCAACCTGACCGGTCGTCCCGCCGCCCGCACCGCAGCGGAGGCGGAGGCCATGCTCGGCGACTCGATCTCCGTCTACCTCGACGGGGGAGAGGCGGGAGCCTCCTACGAGCGCGTCGAGGGCAAGGACTCCTCGTCGACCATCGTCGACGCCACCGCCCTCGCCTCGGGCGCCGGCAAGCTGCGCATCCTGCGCCACGGCGTCATCTCGGCCGAGCAGCTGCGCGACGTCGTCGGCGACGCCCTCGAGCCGGACGACGCGCCGGCGCAGACCGCCACGGACAGCTGATCCCGTGATCCTCCTCCTCGCCCTCGCGCTGATCTCGGCGGTTATCACCTTCGGGATGTCGCTCGTCGTCTACAAGCTGAGCCTCAAGTACCGGCTGTACCCCAAGATCCGCGAGCGCGACGTGCACACCCGTCCGACGCCGCGACTCGGCGGGATCGCGATGTTCCTGGGCATCATCGTCGCCTTCGGCGTCTCGTGGCTGCTCTCGAGCCAGTTCGGCGTGCTGTCGCTGATCTTCTCGGACAGCGGGCCGATCCTGGCCATCCTCGGCGCCAGCCTCCTGATCGTCGTCATCGGTGTCGCCGACGACATCTGGGACCTGGACTGGATGACCAAACTGGCCGGCCAGTTCGTCGCGGCCGGACTCATCGGCTGGCTGGGCGGGGTGCAGATCCTGTCGCTGCCGATCGGCGGCCTCACCGTCGGCTCGCCGATCATGAGCATCGTCATCACGCTGTTCGCGATCGTCCTGGTGATGAACGCGATCAACTTCATCGACGGCCTGGACGGCCTGGTCGCGGGCGTCGCCCTGATCGCCAACGGCACGTTCCTCATCTACACATACCTGCTGCAGCGTGAGATCAGCCCGCAGAACTACTTCAGCCTGGCGGGCGTGATCGCGGCCATCCTGGTGGGCGCCTGCGCCGGGTTCCTGCCGCTCAACTGGCACCCCGCGAAGATGTTCATGGGCGATGCGGGTGCGCTGCTGGTCGGCCTGCTGATGGCGACGTCGGCCATCTCGGTGACCGGGACCATCAATCCCGAGACGCTGCAGACCCTCGGCAAGTCCTCGCTCGTGCCGGCGTTCATCCCGATCATCCTGCCGTTCGCGGTGCTCATCGTGCCGCTGCTCGATTTCGGACTGGCGGTCGTCCGCCGCCTCCGAGCGGGGAAGTCCCCGTTCAGCGCCGACCGCAAACACCTCCACCACCGGCTGCTCGACATGGGGCACTCGCACCTGCACGCCGTGCTGATCTTCTACGCGTGGACCGCGGTCGTCGCGATCGGCTCCCTCCTCTTCTTCTTCGACCCGTACTGGATCGCGATCGTCTTCCTCGCCATCGGCCTCGTCGTGTGCACCGTGTTCACCCTCGCGCCGCTCAGCCGTCGCAAGCTCACCGAAGCGGCCGCCGAGCTCGCGCCCGCCGGCACAGAGGAGGCCGCCGAGACGGCCCGGTACGACCAGCTCGACGCCGCCAGCGAGCGGCACCCCTACTCCGACCCGACGCCGGCCGTCGGGCCACCAGCCCCCACCCACGAGGAGTCACGATGACCGCCCCCCAGGACGGCGCCCCCACGCCCCAGCCGACAGGCCCGCCCGCGCAGCCCACCTCCACGCCCGTCCTCAAGGACGTCCTCAAGTACGGGCTCATCCTCGCGCTGGTGATCGCCGTCGTGGGTGCGCTCCTCGGCGGGATCTTCGCCGGGTGGATCGGAGTGACGAGCGCCCTCATCGGCACCGTCATCGCCGCCGTCTTCCTCAGCATCACCGCGCTCAGCATCCTGATCGCCAACCGCTTCATCGGCTCCGACCTCTTCGTCGGCCTCTTCTTCGGGATCGTGCTGGGCGGGTGGATCGTCAAGTTCGTGCTGTTCCTCGTGCTGGCCATCCTGCTGCGCGACCAGCCGTGGATCAACCCGACCGTGCTCTTCCTGAGCCTCATCGCGGGCGTGATCGGCTCCCTCGTGGTCGACATGATCGTGGTGTTCCGGTCGCGGGTGCCCTACGTCAGCGACGTGTCGCTGCCGGGTGAGAAGCGCTGAGCCGTATCCGATTCGTTACGCTGCGAAAACTCTTGTAGAGTTGTCAGTGATCCCCCACCCGAACGCGCTCACCTGCTCCACTTGCGCATCTTTTCGGGTGTCCACTTGTTCGTCGTCGCGAGGGCTTTCAGCTCGACGCCCCGAAACAGGAGATAGCGCTGTTAGCTAACGCTGTGAACCTGCTGGTCCAGGCCGCAAGCTCCGATGATGGTAGCTTCAACGGTCCCTCGATCAACGAGTTCTTCCCACCGACCCTGTTCACCATCGGCGGACTCGAGTTCAACCGCATCATCGTGGTTCGGCTCATCGCCCTGCTCGCCCTGATCCTGGTCTTCTGGCTCGGGACGCGCAAGATGCGTCTCATCCCCGGACGCTTCCAGTCCGTGGTCGAGATGGGGCTGGACTTCGTCCGAGTCAACGTCGCCGAAGACCTGCTGGGCAAGAAGGACGGCCGCCGGTTCCTCCCGCTGCTGACCACCATCTTCTTCATGGTGCTGTTCTTCAACCTGACGGGCATCATCCCGTTCCTCAACATCGCGGGCACGTCGGTCATCGCGCTGCCCCTGCTGCTGGCGATCGTGGCGTACATCGCGTTCATCTACGCCGGCGTCAAGAAGAGCCCCAAGAACTTCTTCAAGAACGCGCTCTTCCCGCCCGGCGTGCCGTGGTTCCTCTACATCATCGTGACGCCGATCGAGTTCGTCTCGACGTTCATCCTGCGCCCGGTGACGCTCACGCTCCGACTCCTGATGAACATGGTGGTCGGGCACCTTCTGCTGGTCCTGTTCTTCACGGCCACCTCGTTCTTCTTCTTCACCGCCGGCAGCTGGTGGTCGCTCTTCGGGATCGGCACCTTCGCCTTCGGCTTCGTCTTCACCCTGTTCGAGATCCTGGTCGCAGTCCTGCAGGCCTACGTCTTCGCACTGCTCACCGCTGTCTACATTCAGCTCGCAGTCGCCGAGGAACACTAAGAACGATCCGCGCACCCGCACGGATCGCCATCACGGAAGGAAACACATAACGTGGACATCGCTGCAATCAACGGCAACATCGCCACCGTCGGTTACGGCCTCGCGGCCATCGGCCCGGCCATCGGCGTGGGCATCGTCGTCGGCAAGACCATCGAGGGCGTCGCCCGTCAGCCTGAGCTGGCCGGCCGTCTCCAGGTCCTGATGTACATCGGTATCGCGTTCACCGAGGCGCTCGCCTTCATCGGTATCGCTACCTACTTCATCTTCCAGTAATCCTCTTTATCCCTCGTCAATAAGGAGGAAAGATGCTCAACAGTGTGGTCGTGGCGGCCGCCGAGGAACAGCACAATCCGCTGATTCCCGCGTGGCCGGACATCATCGGCTCGCTGATCTGCTTCATCATCATCCTGTTCTTCTTCTGGAAGCTCGTGCTTCCGCGCATGAAGAAGCTGCTCGATGAGCGTGCTGAGGCGATCGAGGGCAACATCGCGAAGGCCGACGAGGCTCAGCACAAGGCCGAGGCGCTGCTCGAGGAGTACACCGCGCAGCTCGCCGATGCCCGTGCCGAGGCCGCGAAGATCCGCGAGACCGCCCGTACGGACGGCCAGAAGATCGTCGCAGAGGCCAAGGACAACGCGACGGCCGAGGCCGCCCGCGTCACCGCCACCGCGCAGGCGCAGATCGAGGCGGAGCGCCAGGGCGCTCTCGTGTCGCTGCGCAGCGAGGTCGGCTCCCTCGCGATCGACCTCGCCTCCGGCGTGGTCGGCGAGGCGCTCACCGACGACAAGAAGTCGCAGGCGATCGTCGACCGCTTCCTGGCGGACCTCAAGGCCGGCGAGAAGGCAGGATCGAGCAAGTAATGGGAAGCGCCACCAGAGAAGCATTGGCCCGGTCCGTGTCGGCTCTCGCCGGCCTGGGATCCAAGGCCGATCTGGCGACGGCCGAGGACCTGTTCGCCGCAGGACGAGTCGTCGCCGACTCCGCCCAGCTCCGAGCGGTCCTCAGCGACCCCTCGGCCGACGCCGCCGGCAAGACCGCGCTCGTGAAGCGCGTGTTCGGCTCGCTCTCCGCTCCGGCGGTCGAGCTGCTGGTGTCGGTCGCCTCCGGGCGCTGGTCAGGTCATGACGACCTGCTCGACGCGATCGAGGAGCTCGGCATCCGCTCCATCGCCGCCTCGGCACCGCGCAACCTCGACATCGCGGCCGAGCTGCTCGCCTTCGGAGGCGCCGTGACCTCCGACGCGCAGCTCGAGCTCGCGCTGCGGAGCAAGCTCGCGGCGCCGGAGGCGAAGGCGGACCTCGTGTCGCGCCTGCTCGACGGCAAGGCCTCGGCTCAGACCGTCGCGATCGTGCGCCAGCTGGCGCTGCAGCCCCGCGGCCGCAGCATCCGCGAGTCGCTCCGTTCCGCAGCGCGGACGGTCGCGGCGCAGGACGGCCAGACGATCGCCACGGTCGTGACCGCGGCGGCCCTGCCCGACGCGCAGGTCGAGCGCCTGCGTGCCAGCCTCGCCGCGCGGTACGGCGACCTCAAGCTCAACCAGGTCGTCGACCCGACGATCATCGGAGGGCTGCGCGTGCAGATCGGCGACGACGTCATCGACGGCAGCATCGCCTCGCGCCTCTCCGAACTTCGACTTCAGCTGGCGGGCTGACCGCCCTCTATACGAGAAACCCAGGTAGGGAACTAACGATGGCAGACATTCAGATCAGCCCCGACGAGATCCGGGATGCGCTCAAGGAGTTCGTCTCGAACTACGAGCCGGCGCAGGCAGGCACCACCGAGGTCGGACACGTCCTGGACGCGTCCGACGGCATCGCGCACGTCGAGGGACTCCCCGGCGTGATGGCCAACGAGCTCATCCGCTTCTCGAACGGCACCCTGGGCCTCGCCCAGAACCTGGACGAGAACGAGATCGGCGTCGTCGTGCTCGGCGAGTTCGACGGCATCGTCGAGGGCATGGAGGTGACCCGCACCGGCGAGGTCCTTTCCGTCCCCGTCGGCGACGGCTACCTCGGCCGCGTCGTCGACCCGCTCGGCAACCCGATCGACGGCCTCGGCGACATCGCCTCCGAGGGCCGCCGCGAGCTCGAGCTCCAGGCCCCCGGCGTCATGCAGCGCAAGTCGGTGCACGAGCCCCTCCAGACCGGCATCAAGGCGATCGACGCCATGATCCCCGTCGGCCGCGGTCAGCGTCAGCTGATCATCGGCGACCGCCAGACCGGCAAGACGGCGATCGCGATCGACACGATCATCAACCAGAAGGCCAACTGGGAGTCGGGCGACGTCAACAAGCAGGTCCGCTGCATCTACGTCGCCATCGGCCAGAAGGGCTCGACCATCGCCTCGGTGAAGGGCGCGCTCGAGGACGCCGGCGCGATGGAGTACACCACCATCGTCGCGGCTCCCGCCTCCGACCCGGCCGGCTT
The DNA here is from genome assembly GCF_013410615.1 of Leifsonia naganoensis. NCBI lineage: Bacteria > Bacillati > Actinomycetota > Actinomycetes > Micrococcales > Microbacteriaceae > Leifsonia > Leifsonia naganoensis. The sequence continues at coordinate 227,835 of NZ_JACCHJ010000001.1, read as the reverse complement.
CAAGTACCTCGCCCCCTACACCGGCTCGGCCATCGGCCAGCACTGGATGTACGGCGGCAAGCACGTCCTGATCATCTTCGACGACCTGTCGAAGCAGGCCGAGGCCTACCGCGCCGTGTCCCTCCTCCTTCGCCGTCCGCCGGGACGCGAGGCCTACCCGGGTGACGTCTTCTACCTGCACTCCCGTCTGCTGGAGCGTTGCGCCAAGCTCTCCGACGAGCTGGGCGCCGGATCGATGACCGGTCTGCCGATCATCGAGACGAAGGCGAACGACGTCTCCGCGTACATCCCGACCAACGTGATCTCGATCACCGACGGCCAGATCTTCCTCCAGTCGGACCTCTTCAACGCCAACCAGCGCCCCGCCGTGGACGTCGGTATCTCGGTCTCCCGAGTCGGCGGCGACGCGCAGGTCAAGTCGATCAAGAAGGTCTCCGGCACGCTCAAGCTCGAGCTCGCCCAGTACCGCTCGCTCGAGGCCTTCGCGATGTTCGCGTCCGACCTCGACGCGGCCAGCCGCCGTCAGCTCGCTCGTGGCGCGCGCCTCACCGAGCTGCTCAAGCAGCCGCAGTACTCGCCGTACCCGGTGGAGGAGCAGGTCGTCTCGATCTGGGCCGGCACCAACGGCAAGCTGGACGAGGTCGCCGTCGAGGACGTGCTGCGCTTCGAGGCCGAGCTGCTCGACCACCTGCGCCGCAACACCGACATCCTCGGCACGCTCCGCGAGACCAACGTGCTCGACGACGCGACCGTGGAGAAGCTCGGCGCCGAGGTCGACAAGTTCAAGCTCGAGTTCCAGACCGGCGAGGGCAAGCCGCTCGCCTCGGTCGGCCGCGAGGAGTTCGAGGCCATCGCGGAAGAGGACGTCGACCAGGAGCGCATCGTCAAGGCGAAGCGCTGATCCACCGCGATCAGTTAGGTACTTAGGAGACACATGGGAGCACAGCTTCGGGTCTACCGGCAGAAGATCAAGTCTGCCCAGACGACCAAGAAGATCACCCGTGCGATGGAGCTGATCTCCGCCTCACGCATCCAGAAGGCACAGGCGCGAGTGGCCGCCTCCTCGCCGTACGCCCGCGCGATCACGCGCGCGGTGTCGGCGGTGGCGACCTACTCGAACGTCGAGCACGTGCTGACCACCGAGCCGGAGAAGATCGACCGCGCAGCGATCGTCATCTTCTCGTCGGACCGTGGACTCGCGGGCGCGTTCAACTCGAACGTGCTCAAGGAGTCGGAGAAGCTCGCAGAGCTGCTCCGCAGCCAGGGCAAGGACGTCGTCTACTTCCTCGTCGGACGCAAGGCGCAGGGCTACTTCAGCTTCCGCCGCCGCGCGTTCGAGCGCGTCTGGGTCGGCAACACGGACGCCCCGGAGTACGAGCAGGCCAAGGAGGTCAGCGACGCGATCCTGGAGTCCTTCCTGCGTGACTCGGCGGACGGTGGCGTGGACGAGATCCACATCATCTACAACCGCTTCGTCAGCATGCTGACCCAGGAGCCGCAGGTCGTCCGCCTCCTGCCGCTCGAGGTCGTCGAAGGCGTGGAGGAGCCGGACCGCACGCAGGTCCTGCCGCTCTACGAGTTCGAGCCCGATGTCGGCACGGTGCTGGACTCGCTGCTGCCGGTGTACATCGAGAGCCGCATCTTCAACGCCATGCTCCAGTCCGCTGCCTCCAAGCACGCGGCCACGCAGAAGGCGATGAAGGCGGCGAGCGACAACGCCGACAAGCTCATCACCGACTACACGCGACTCGCGAACAACGCCCGTCAGGCCGAGATCACCCAGCAGATCTCCGAGATCGTCGGCGGCGCGGACGCGCTGAGCGGCGCCAAGTGACACCCGGCCGAGAAGTTTCACAACGAGAAGAGAACGAATCATGACTACCGCTACCGCCGAGGCCCAGGCTTCGACCGCGCAGCCGGCCGGCGTGGGACGCATCGCCCGCGTCACCGGTCCGGTCGTCGACATCGAGTTCCCGCACGACTCGATCCCGGGCATCTACAACGCTCTGAAGACCACCATCACCATCGGTGAGAACTCGACCGAGATCACCCTCGAGGTCGCTCAGCACCTCGGTGACGACCTGGTCCGTGCCATCGCCCTCAAGCCGACGGACGGCCTCGTCCGCGGCGGCGAGGTCCGCGACACCGGCGCGCCGATCTCGGTGCCCGTCGGCGACGTGACCAAGGGCAAGGTGTTCGACGTCACCGGCCAGATCCTCAACGCCGAGCCGGGCGAGACGATCGAGATCACCGAGCGCTGGCCGATCCACCGCCAGCCGCCGGCGTTCGACCAGCTCGAGTCGAAGACCCAGCTGTTCGAGACCGGCATCAAGGTCATCGACCTCCTCACCCCGTACGTGCAGGGTGGGAAGATCGGCCTCTTCGGTGGTGCGGGCGTCGGCAAGACCGTCCTCATCCAGGAGATGATCCAGCGCGTCGCGCAGGACCACGGTGGTGTGTCGGTGTTCGCCGGTGTCGGCGAGCGCACCCGTGAGGGCAACGACCTCATCCACGAGATGGAAGAGGCGGGCGTCTTCGACAAGACCGCCCTCGTCTTCGGCCAGATGGACGAGCCGCCGGGAACGCGTCTGCGCGTCGCGCTGTCGGCCCTGACGATGGCGGAGTACTTCCGCGACGTGCAGAAGCAGGACGTGCTGCTCTTCATCGACAACATCTTCCGCTTCACCCAGGCCGGCTCCGAGGTCTCGACCCTGCTGGGTCGCATGCCCTCCGCCGTGGGCTACCAGCCGAACCTCGCCGACGAGATGGGCCTCCTCCAGGAGCGCATCACCTCGACGCGTGGCCACTCGATCACCTCGCTGCAGGCGATCTACGTCCCCGCGGACGACTACACCGACCCGGCGCCGGCGACCACCTTCGCCCACCTGGACGCGACCACCGAGCTCTCGCGAGAGATCGCCTCGAAGGGTCTCTACCCGGCCGTCGACCCGCTGACCTCGACCTCGCGCATCCTCGACCCCCGTTACTTGGGCGCCGACCACTACCGCGTGGCCACCACGGTCAAGCAGATCCTCCAGAAGAACAAGGAACTGCAGGAGATCATCGCCATCCTCGGTGTCGACGAGCTCTCCGAAGAGGACAAGATCACGGTGTCGCGTGCGCGCCGCATCCAGCAGTTCCTCTCGCAGAACACCTACATGGCGAAGAAGTTCACCGGTGTCGAGGGCTCGACCGTCCCGCTGAAGGAGACCATCGAGTCGTTCGACGCCATCGCGAAGGGCGAGTTCGACCACGTGGCCGAGCAGGCCTTCTTCAACGTCGGTGCGATCACCGACGTCGAGGAGAAGTGGGCGCAGATCCAGAAGGAGAACGGCTGATCATGGCTGTCCTCAACGTGAGCGTCGTCGCCGCGGACCACGAGGTGTGGTCCGGTGAGGCGAGCATGGTCGTCGCGCGGACCGTGGAGGGGCAGATCGGTATCCTGCCCGGCCACGAGCCGCTGCTCGCCATCCTCGCCACCGGCGAGGTGCGCGTCACCCTGAACGGTGGGGAGTCCATCTCGGCGCAGGCCGACGACGGCTTCCTCTCCGTGGAGAACAACACGGTCACCATCGTGGCCCGTCAGGCCGAGCTGGTCTGACATGTCCGACCAGGCAGCCCCGCTCGACCGCCAGTTCGGTGACGTCCGCGTCCCCGTGCTGGTGGTGATGGCGGGGCTGCCCGGTTCCGGCAAATCCACGATCGGGGAGATCACGGCGGGGCGCATCGGCGCGACCTTGATCTCCGTCGACCCGATCGAGGTGTCGATCCTGCGAGCCGGGATCGACTCCGATCAGCCCACCGGGCTCGCCGCATATCTCGTGGCGGAGACCCTGGCGGAGCAGGTGCTCGTCTCCGGCCGGTCCGTCGTCGTCGACGCGGTCAACGCCGTCGAGCCCGCGCGTCTGCAGTGGCGCGACCTCGCGGAGCGCTGCGGCGTGCGGCTGAACGTCGTCGAGACCGTCTGCTCCGACGACGAGCTGCACCGCGACCGTCTCGGCAAGCGCGACGTCCCCATCTCGGGTCATGCCGTCGAGCAGAGCATCGAGGAGTACGACGAGTGGAGGGGCGCCGCTGCGGCGCTCCCGCGGATCACCCTCGACACGTCCCTCCCGCTGGGCCAGAACGTCGAGGCGGCGATCGCCTTCGTGGAGCGCTAGGGTGCTCATCCTCCTTCCGCCCTCCGAGACGAAGAGGGACGGGGGTACCGGCGCGCCTCTCGCTCTCGATGCGCTGAGCTTCCCCTCGCTCGCACCCGTCCGCCGCGAGATCATCGATGCGGTCCTCGCGCTCTCCGCCGATCGGGACGCTGCGGTGCGTGCGCTCAAGCTGGGCCCGAAGCAGGCGGGGGAGGTCGACCGCAATCGGGCGATCCTCACGTCGCCGACGATGCCGGCGCTCCACCGCTACACCGGTGTGCTCTACGACGCGCTCTCGCCCGAGACGTTGTCTCCGGAGGCCGAACGCTTCGCCGCGTCGACCGTCGCCGTGAAGTCGGCGCTGCTCGGCCTCGTCGGTGCGGCCGACCTCATCCCGGCCTATCGGCTGTCGTTCGATTCGCGGCTCTCGCTCGAGCGCGGGGTGCCGTCGCTCAAGAAGCGATGGGCGCCCGCCTCCGGCGCCGCTCTGCAGGAGCACGGCGGCCTCATCCTCGACCTGCGGTCGGAAGGATATGCCGCCCTCGGCCCGATTCCACGGCGCGACGGTGCCCACTACGTACGCGTGCTGGCGCGGGACGAGAGCGGGAACGTGCGCGCCCTCAATCACTTCAACAAGCAGGCCAAGGGGCTGCTCACGCGTGCTCTGGTGGAGGCCGGCGTCGACTTCGCCACGACCGCGGAGCTGCTCGACTGGGCGGCGTCCGAGCGCTACGAACTGACCGAGACCACGGACGGCTCGGGGGACCTCGAGCTGGTGGTGCCCGAGGTGGCAGGTTCGCCGGGAAAGCTCATGGCCGTCCTGCGCACTGCAGGCGCCTGACGATTTCGCTCGCGCGGAGCATTTTCCTCTTGCATTGACGCAAAAGTGAGATAAGCTCATAATAAGCGAGAGGGTCCTCCAAGACCCGAGAAGCGGGACGCCGCGGGGGTGTCAGCGCGACTCGCAGAATAGTCGGGCCGACGAAGCTCTCGACGTGTCATCCCACGTCGACGTCGGGGTCGTGTGTGAGGGAGCGGAGAGCCGCGTGCGGTCGGGCACGAGCGGACGCTCCCATCGCCAGCGAGAACGATCCCGTCGACAGAGTGTCGGCCCGACTTTTCGTTGCGTCCCTAAGGGTGTTGCGCGCGGAAGCAGCCGACGAAGTGGTCGTCGACCATCCCGGTCGCCTGCATGAGCGCGTACATGGTCGTGGGACCGACGAACCGGAACCCGCGGCGGCGTAGCTCCTTACTCATCGCCGTCGACTCCGGGGTGACCGCGGGGACGTCCGCCCAGGCGCGCGGGCGCGCGCTCTCGGGTGCTCGAGGGGGTGCGAAGCTCCACATGAGCTCATCCAGCGGCACGTCGAGCGCCAGGGTCGCACGTGCGTTCGAGATGGTCGCCTCGATCTTGCCCCGGTGCCGGATGATGCGCTCGTCGCCCAGGAGGCGCAGCACGTCCGCCTCCGTCATCGCCGCGACGCGCTCCGAATCGAAACCGTGGAACACCTCCCGGAACGCCGGCCGCCGGCGCAGGATGGTGATCCAGGACAGCCCGGCCTGGAAGCCTTCGAGGCACAGCTTCTCGTAGAGCGCGCGCGGGTCGCGCTGCTCGCGCCCCCACTCCTCGTCGTGGTAGCGGCGGTACTCCGCATCCGCGCCCGGCCAAGAACAGCGGTCGAGGCCGTCGTCGCCGTGGATGATCGCGGCGCGTGCGGAGGGCGGGGGTGTGGTCTCGGTGGTCGTCGAACCGGCGGCGGTCGTGTCGTCGGCGCTCATGCGGCCAGCATGATCCCTTCGTGCTCGAGCAGCCACAGTTTGGTCGGCACCCCTTCGCCGCCGCTGTAGCCGGTGATCTTGCCGCTCGTGGACAGCACGCGGTGGCAGCCGACGATGATGGGGACGGGGTTCGCCCCGACGGCCCCTCCGATCGCGCGCCCGTAGCCGGCGTAGCCGAGGGAGAGCCCGAGCTCGCCGTACGAGGTCAGGGTGCCGAACTCGAGGCTCTGCAGTCTCTCCCACACGGCGACGCGGAAGGGGGTCCCTTCGAACCGCACGGGGACGTCGAACTCGCGCCGGTCGCCGGCGAAGTACTCGTCGAGCTGCCGCACCGCCTCGTCGAGCACGGCGGTACCGCGCTCGGGGTGCTCGTCGAGCGGGAGGCGGCCGCCGCGCTCGATGGAGAGCGACGTCACGGCCTCACCGTCGCTCGTCAGCTCGATCCGCCCGATCGGGCTCGGTGTGCGAAGGAGGTACGCGAAGCTGGTCATGAGTCGACTCTAGAAGCAGCCACCGACGGAGTCTCGCGGAAATCGGACATCGGGGAGAACTCTCCGATCGCTCCCGGCTGTGGAGCGGACGATGCCCTTTCGGGCTCCGGCGTGGCCCCGAGCCCGGCCTAGACTCGGACCATGGCGAACATCGAATACCGCACCCTCGGCCGTTCCGGCCTCGTCGTCTCGACCATCGGTCTCGGCTGCAACAACTTCGGCCGCACGGGGACCGCCACGGAGACCCAGGAGGGCACGGACGCCGTGATCGGCGCCGCCATCGACGCGGGGGTCACGCTCTTCGACACGGCCGACATCTACGGGGCGGAGCGCGGCCTCTCCGAGTCGTTGATGGGCAAGGCGCTCGCCGGCAAGCGCGACCGCATCGTCCTGGCGACGAAGTTCGGGATGGACATGGCCGGCACCAACGGTCCGGACTGGGGCGCCCGCGGCTCGCGACGCTACATCCGCCTGGCCGTCGAGGCCTCCCTGCGCCGGCTGCGCACCGACTGGATCGACCTCTACCAGCTGCACCGCCCGGACGGCGTGACGCCGATCGAGGAGACCCTCGACGCGTTGGACGACCTCATCGCCGAGGGGAAGATCCGCTACATCGGCCACTCGAACCTCGATGGCTGGCAGATCGCCGAGGCCGAGTTCACGGCCCGGTTGCACGGCCACCCGAAGTTCATCTCGGCTCAGAACGAGTACAGCCTCCTGGTGCGCGACGCGGAACGCGAGGTGCTCCCGGCCGTCAACGCATACGGTCTGGGCTTCCTGCCCTTCTTCCCGCTCTACAACGGCCTCTTCACCGGCAAGTTCTCGCGCGACGGCGGTCCGGCGGACAGCCGCATCATGTCGATCCGCAAGCACCTGCTCGACGACGCCCCCTGGGACCGAATCGAGGAGTACCGGGCGTTCTGCGACGAGCGCGGCGTCAGCATGCTGGCGGCGACCTTCGCCTGGCTGCTCGCCCAGCCGGGGCTCACGAGCGTGATCGCCGGCGCGACGAAGCCGGAGCAGATCGTCGCCAACGCGGACGCGGCCACGAGCTGGACCCCGACGGCGGACGAGGTCGCCCGGATCTCGGAGATCTTCGCGCCCACCGCTTAGACCGGAGCGAAGTTCGCTCTGAGCGAACGCATGGACCGTTGTGAGTGAGCACTCACTCCGCGTAAAGTCACTCCGTGATTCCCGAAGAAGTCGCGCCCGATCAGGATGAGGTCGTCGACGCGTCCCCGCGCCAACGTGCCCAGCCCCTGTCTCCGGACGAGCGCAAGGCGATGATCATCGACGCGGTCATCCCCCTGCTGATCGAGCACGGACGCGCGGTCACGTCGCGCCAGATCGCCGAGGCGGCGGGCATCGCCGAGGGGACCGTCTTCCGCGCCTTCGGCGACAAGGAGACCCTGGTCACCGCGGCGATCGAGAAGTACCTCGACCCGGAGCCGCTGCGCGACGCGCTCCGCGCCATCGACCCGGCCCTGCCCCTCGAGCACAAGGTCCGGGCCGTCATCCTCCTGATGCGCGAGCGCTTCCAGAGCGTCATGCGCATCATGGCCGTCATCGGTGCCGAGCGCCCGGCGGTGCCGCAGGAGCGGCACGAGTTCGCGCGGATCATCGCCCGCATCATCGAGCCGGAGGCGGCGGCCCTCAACCTCCCGCCGGAGCGCGTCGCCTACGTGCTCCGGCTCCTCAGCTTCGCGTCCGCGTTCCCCGCCCTCAACGAGGGGATGGAGTTCAGCGTGGACGAGCTCGCCCGGATCGCCCTCCTCGGCGTCGCCGGACGGCCGTTCGTCGTCTTCACGCCCGCGGGCGCATCCACCGGCATCACCACCAGCACCAGCGGCGCCGACGCGGCGCACGAATAGGAGGTCGCACATGCTCCTGAAACTCCTCGGCCGGTACCTCCGGCCCCACTGGCGGCTCCTCGTCGGAGTCGTCGTGTTCCAGCTCGCGCAGTCGCTGCTCTCGCTCTGGCTGCCGACGCTCAACGCCGACATCACCGACAACGGCATCGCCAAGGGCGACACGGGCTACATCCTGATGGTCGGCGCCCAGATGCTCGGGGTGACCCTGGTGCAGGTGGCGTGCTCGATCGCCGCGGTCTACTTCGGCGCCAAGGTCGCGATGCGGGTCGGCCGCGACCTGCGGACGGCGATCTTCCACCAGGTGGGGGAGTTCTCGGAGCGCGAGGTCTCGCGGTTCGGGGCGCCCTCGCTCATCACCCGCAACACGAACGACGTGCAGCAGGTGCAGATGCTCGTGCTGATGACCTGCACCCTGCTGGTCTCCGCGCCGATCCTGGCGATCGGCGGCATCATCCTGGCGATGCAGCAGGACATCGAGCTCTCCTGGCTCATCGCGGTGAGCGTGCCCGTGCTGCTGATCGCGGTCGGCCTGATCATCTCGCGCATGGTGCCACTGTTCCGCCGCATGCAGGAGCGGATCGACCGCGTCAACCGCGTCCTCCGGGAGCAGCTGACCGGCATCCGCGTCATCCGCGCGTTCGTCCGGGAGGACGTCGAGACCGACCGGTTCGCGGTCGCCAACGACCAGGTCACCGAGACCGCACTCAAGGCCGGGCGGCTGTTCGCGCTGATGTTCCCGATCGTCATGCTGGTCCTGAACGTCTCCAGCGTCGCGGTCATCTGGTTCGGCGGCTTCCGGGTCGACGACGGATCGATGCAGATCGGCACGCTCACCGCCTTCCTCCAGTACCTCATGCAGATCCTCATGGGCGTCATGATGTCGACGATGATGGCGGTGCTCGTGCCCCGTGCGGCGGTGTGCGCCGACCGCATCAGCGAGGTCCTGGGCACCGAGGCGTCGGTGCGCGCCCCCGAGAACCCGGTGACCGAGCTGCCCGCCCACGGCACCGTCGAGTTCGTGGACGTCGGTTTCGCTTATCCCGGCGCCGAGCAGCCGGTGCTCAGCGATGTGACCTTCCTCGCCCGGTCCGGCGAGACGACGGCGATCATCGGCAGCACGGGTTCCGGAAAGACCACGCTGGTGAACCTCGTGCCGCGGCTCTTCGATGCCACGAGCGGTCTCGTCCTGGTGGACGGGGTGGATGCGGCCGAGCTCGACCCCGAGCTGCTCTGGTCGCGCATCGGCCTCGTCCCGCAGAAGCCGTACCTGTTCTCCGGGACGGTCGCCACCAACCTCCGCTACGGCAAGCCGGACGCGACCGACGAGGAGCTCTGGCACGCGCTCGAGGTCGCGCAGGCCGAGGACTTCGTCCGGGCGATGCCCGAGGGGCTGGACTCGCCGATCGCCCAGGGCGGCACCAACGTGTCCGGCGGTCAGCGGCAGCGCCTCGCGATCGCCCGCGCGCTGGTGAAGCGGCCCGAGATCTACGTCTTCGACGACTCGTTCTCGGCGCTCGACACCGCGACGGACGCCCGGCTGCGCGCGGCCCTCGCCCGCGACGTCGCCGACGCGACGATGATCGTGGTCGCCCAGCGCGTCTCCACCATCGTCGACGCCGACCAGATCATCGTGCTCGAGGACGGCCGCGTCGTCGGCCGCGGCACCCACGACGAGCTCGTCGAGAACAATCCGACCTACGCCGAGATCGTCTCGTCGCAGCTGACCGCGGAGGAGGCGGCATGAGCCAGGACACCGAAGACCGTCCGGCGCCCGCGCGCCCGCCCGTCCGGCGCGGCCCCGGCGGGGGCGGCCCGTTCGGCGGCATGGGGATGCCGGCGGAGAAGTCCCTGAACTTCGGCCCCTCCGCGCGGAGGCTGGCTAGCCGGCTGAAGCCGGAGCGGTGGGCGATCGTATTCGTCACCCTGCTCGCGGTGGTCAGCGTGTTCTTCGCCGTGCTCGGACCGAAGCTGCTCGGCAACGCGATCAACCTCGTCTTCGCCGGCGCGCTCTCGAAGCAGTTCCCGAGCGGCGAGACGCAGGCGCAGGTGATCGCCAAGCTGCGCGCGGACGGCCAGGGCCAGTTCGCCGACCTGCTCTCGGGCACGACGTTCACACCCGGCGCCGGCATCGATTTCGTCGCCGTCGGACACGTGCTGATGTGGGTGCTCGCGCTCTACATCGCCTCGTCCGTCTTCAGCTACCTGCAGGCCTACGTGCTGAACGGGGTGACCCAGCGCACGGTGTACCGGCTCCGTGAGGACGTGGAGGCGAAGATCCACCGCCTCCCGCTGACGTACTTCGACAAGATGCAGCGCGGCGAGCTGCTCAGCCGCGTCACGAACGACATCGACAACATCTCGCAGACGCTCCAGCAGACGATGAGCCAGCTGCTCACCTCCCTGCTCACGGTGGTCGGCGTGGTCGTGATGATGTTCGTCGTCTCGCCGCTGCTCGCGCTGATCGCGCTGATCACCATCCCCCTCACGCTGCTCGTGACCTCGCTGATCGCCAAGCGCTCGCAGAAGCTCTTCGTCGCGCAGTGGCGCAGCACCGGCGAGCTGAACGGCCAGATCGAGGAGGCCTTCACCGGGCACTCCCTCGTGAAGGTCTTCGGCCGTCACCGTGAGGTGGAGGCCCGGTTCGGCACGAAGAACGAGGAGATGTACGAGGCCAGCTTCGGCGCCCAGTTCATCTCGGGCATCATCATGCCGGCGATGATGTTCGTCGGGAACCTGATGTACGTCGCCATCGCCGTCGTCGGCGGCCTCCAGGTCGCGAGCGGCGCCATGCAGCTCGGCGACGTGACCGCCTTCATCCAGTACTCGCGCCAGTTCACCCAGCCGCTGACCCAGCTCGGGTCGATGGCGAACCTGCTGCAGTCCGGGGTGGCGAGCGCCGAGCGCGTGTTCGAGCTGCTCGACGCCGACGAGCAGTCCGCCGATCCCGAGCGGCCGCAGAGCCCCGAGGGCACCAAGGGCCGTCTCGCGTTCGAGGACGTCTCGTTCCGGTACAGCCCCGACAAGCCCCTCATCGACGATCTCTCGCTGGTGGCCGAACCCGGGCAGACGGTCGCGATCGTGGGCCCGACGGGTGCGGGCAAGACCACGCTCGTCAACCTGATGATGCGGTTCTACGAGCTGGACGGCGGGCGGATCACCCTCGACGGCGTCGACATCGCGGCGATGACCAGAAACGACCTCCGCAACCGGATGGGCATGGTGCTCCAGGACACCTGGCTGTTCAAAGGCACCATCCGCGACAACATCGCCTACGGCCGCCCGGGGGCGACCGAGGACGAGATCGTCGACGCCGCGAAGGCGACCTACGTCGACCGCTTCGTGCGCTCTCTGCCCGACGGCTACGACACCGTGCTGGACGACGAGGGCGGCAACATCTCGGCGGGGGAGAAGCAGCTGCTGACGATCGCGCGGGCGTTCCTCGCACGGCCGAGCGTGCTCATCCTCGACGAGGCCACCTCGTCGGTGGACACGCGCACCGAGCTGCTCGTTCAGAAGGCGATGAGCGCACTGCGGGCCGACCGCACCTCGTTCGTCATCGCCCACCGGCTGTCGACCATCCGGGACGCCGACCTCATCCTGGTCATGGAGGCCGGGAGCATCGTGGAGCAGGGCACGCACGCCGAGCTCCTCGCCCGGGGAGGCGCGTACTACACGCTCTACAACGCGCAGTTCGCGGCCCCTGCGGAGGAGGCCTAGAGCCGGGCGGCGACCGAGCGGACCAGCCAGAAGACGCCGTAGGCGATCAGCCCGAGCGCGATCAGCGCCAGGAGCACGGGGCCGAACGGCAGCCCGACGAGCGCCTTGAGGCTGCCGTCGAGCCCGCCGGCCTTCTGCGGGTCGTACGTGATCGCGCCGGCGACGACCAGGCCGCCGACGAGGATCAGCGCGATGCCCTTCGCGATGTAGCCCACACGTCCGAGCGTCTTCGTGATCCCGGCGATGGCGTTCGGCGGCAGGCGCAGGTCGCGCTCGAACCGATTCGTGATCCCGTTGCGGAGGAAGACGATGCCGCCCGCCACGATCCCGAGGCCGATGAGGGCGAGCACGAACACTCCGCCCGGCATGGCGAGGAGGCGCGCGCTCATCGTCTTCTCGGACGAGGACGCGTCGTGGCCTCCGCCGAGGGCGATCGAGGCGGCGACAACGGCGAGGAACCCGTAGACGACGCACTTGCCGAGCTCGGTGAGCCGCTTGCCAGCGCCCTGCACCGTGACGGCGACGAGGATTTGCCAGAGGGCGAGCACGACGAGCCCGGCGACGGCGAGCCAGACGACGAACAGGCCGCCCGGGACGGCGACGATCGCCTGCAGCGCGCCGGACTGGTCGGCGTCGCCCGTGCCGCCGAAGGCGATCGCGAGGGCGATGCCGCCGATCAGGATGTGGAGCAGGCCGATGGTGGCCAGCCCCACCCGGGCGAGGGCGCGCACGGCGGGGTTGCGTTCGGCTCGGGAGGCGGTTCGGGTCGGTGCGGTCATGAGGGGCACGGTACCCGCTCCGAGGCGGCAGCGGACGAGGGTCCCGCCGCCGCCGAAACTCAGGTACCGTAGATACTCGAGTCCGCCGCGCCGTCGCGCAGCGGCGCAATGTGAATAGAGGAGGCCGGCATGGACATCGACCTCAGCGTCTTGCGTCTCATGGAGCGCGAGAAAGAGATCCCGTTCGACGAACTGGTGCACATCATCGAGCAGGCGATCCTGACCGCCTACCTGAAGCACACCAACCAGGCCGAGCACAAGCACGGGCACGGCCACACCGACGAGGCCCCCGCCGCGCGTGTGCAGCTCGACCGCAAGACCGGCCATGTGACCGTCTACGTACCCGAGCTCGATGAAGAGGGCAACGTCATCGGTGAGGCCGAGGACAGCCCGAGCGACTTCGGCCGCATCGCCGCCTTCGCGGCCAAGCAGGTCATCAATCAGCGTCTGCGCGACATCGCCGACGACGCCGTGCTCGGCGAGTTCCGCGGCCGCGAGGGCGACATCGTCGCCGGAGTGATCCAGCAGGGCCCCAACCCGCGCATGATCCACGTCGACCTGGGCAGCGTGGAGGCCATCCTGCCGCCCGAGGAGCAGGTGCCCGGCGAGGAGTACACCCACGGCTCGCGCATCCGCGTGTACGTCACGAGCGTCGCGAAGGGCCCGAAGGGTCCGTCGATCACCGTCTCGCGCACGCACCCCGCGCTCGTCCGCAAGCTGTTCGCGCTCGAGGTGCCGGAGATCGCCAGCGGCGTGGTGGAGATCGTCTCCCTCGCCCGCGAGGCCGGTCACCGCACCAAGATCGCCGTCCGCGCGACCGAGCCCGGCGTGAACGCCAAGGGCGCCTGCATCGGCGAGCTCGGCCAGCGCGTCCGCGCCGTCACCGCCGAGCTGAACAGCGAGAAGATCGACATCGTCGACTATTCGCCCGACCTCGCGACCTTCGTCGCGAGCGCGCTCTCGCCGGCCAAGGTCACCAGCGCCTTCGTCATCGACGAGTCGCTGAAGGCGGTCCGCGCGCTCGTCCCCGACTACCAGCTGTCGCTCGCGATCGGCAAGGAGGGGCAGAACGCCCGCCTCGCCGCGAAGCTCACGGGCGCGAAGATCGACATCCAGCCGGACTCGATCCTCGATCGCGAGTAGGTGCGCGCCGGGTCACCGGGCGCGCGGGTGTAAGATGGAAGCTGTCAGAACGTGCGTCGGATGCCGTTCTCGCGCTCCCCGATCCTCTCTTCTGAGGGTCGTCGCCCGGAATTCGGAACTCGTGGTGGATCACTCCGCCACGCTCCCCGGGCGAGGCGCGTGGCTGCATCCGGTCGACGAGTGTCTCGACATCGCCCTCAAGCGGCGGGCCTTCGGGCGTGCGCTGAGGGTGGAGGGAGCACTCGACCCGACGGCCATCCGGGCCGCACTGAGAGAACAGGCTGAAGAACCAGTGACTTCACATGAGTGACAACCGATGAGCGGCTCGAAATGAGTTCCGTCCGCTACTAACGCCTGCCCTGTCCGGGGTGGGCCCCAGACAGGAGAATTGTGGCTGCAAAACCACGCGTACACGAGGTCGCGAGCGAGCTCGGCGTCGACAGCAAGGTCGCGCTCGCGAAGCTCAAGGAGATGGGCGAGTTCGTCAAGGGACCGTCCTCCAGCATCGAGCCCCCGGTCGCACGCAAGCTGCGTGCCGCCCTCGAGGCCGAAGGCTTCACCCCCGACAAGGCGGCTGCCGCCGCTCCCAAGGCGCCGGCTCCCGGCCCGCGCCCGGCCGCCCCGCGCCCGCAGGCCGCCGAGGCGGAGGCCGATTCCGGCGCTCCGAAGCCGCAGGCGCCGATGTCCGTCGCCGAGCGTCAGGCCGCTGCCGAGAAGGCCGCGGCTGAGAAGGCCGCTGCCGAGATGGCTGCGGCTCAGACCGCCACGGAGGCCGCGCCTCAGGCCGGCACGCCGGCCGACGGTCCGTCCGACGCGGTGAAGCCGTCGTCGGCTCCCCGTCCCGGCGGCAGCGCCGGCGGCAACAGCAGCATCCCGCGTCCCGGCGCCCCGCGTCCGGGCAACAACCCGTACTCGTCCAACCAGGGCATGGGCCAGCGCCCGAGCACCCCGCGTCCGGGCAACAACCCGTTCTCGAGCTCGCAGGGCATGGGCCAGCGTCCGACCCCCAGCAACATCCCGCGTCCGGCTCCGCCGCGTCCGGGCTCGCCGCGCATCGGCGCGCCGGGTCAGGGTGGCGGCCAGGGTCGTCCCGGCGGCAACCGCCAGGGCGGCGGCGCTCGTCCCGGCTTCCAGCAGCGCCCCGGCGGCGCTGGTGGCGGCGCGGGCTTCCAGCGCCCCGGCGGCGCACCGGGCACGGCCGGAGGCTTCTCCGGTCCCCGTCCGGGCGGTGGCGGCGGTCGCGGTCGTGGACCGGGCGGCGGCACGGCCGGCGCGTTCGGTCGCGGTGGCGGCAAGAGCAAGGCTCGCAAGTCGAAGCGCGCGAAGCGTCAGGAATTCGAGATGCGGGAGGCCCCGTCGCTGGGCGGCGTGTCCGTTCCCCGCGGCGACGGCGGCACGGTCGTCCGACTGCGTCGCGGCTCCTCGATCTCGGACTTCGCCGACAAGATCGACGCGAACCCCGCGTCGCTGGTCACCGTCCTCTTCCACCTGGGCGAGATGGCGACCGCGACCGAGTCTCTCGACGAGGCCACCTTCCAGATCCTCGGTGAGGAGCTGGGCTACAAGATCCAGGTCGTCTCCCCGGAGGACGAGGACAAGGAGCTCCTCGAGGGCTTCGACATCGACCTCGACGCCGAACTGGAGAACGAGTCCGACGAGGACCTCGAGATCCGCCCGCCGGTGGTCACCGTCATGGGTCACGTCGACCACGGTAAGACGCGACTGCTCGACGCCATCCGCAGCGCGAACGTCGTGGAGGGCGAGGCCGGCGGCATCACCCAGCACATCGGTGCGTACCAGGTGTGGACCGAGCACGAGAACATCGAGCGCGCCATCACCTTCATCGACACCCCTGGTCACGAGGCGTTCACCGCCATGCGTGCCCGTGGTGCGCAGGTGACCGACATCGCGATCCTCGTGGTCGCGGCCGACGACGGCATCATGCCGCAGACGGTGGAGGCGCTCAACCACGCCCAGGCGGCCGGTGTGCCGATCGTGGTCGCGGTCAACAAGATCGACAAGCCCGAGGCCAACCCGGCCAAGGTGCGCCAGCAGCTGACCGAGTTCGGTCTGGTCGCCGAGGAGTACGGCGGCGACGTCATGTTCGTCGACGTCTCCGCGCGGAACAACATCGGCATCCAGGACCTCCTGGACGCGGTGCTGCTCACCGCCGACGCCGGTCTCGACCTGCGTGCGAACCCGAACAAGGACGCCCGCGGTGTCGCGATCGAGGCCAAGCTCGACAAGGGCCGCGGTGCGGTCGCGACCGTGCTCATCCAGTCCGGAACGCTGCGCGTCGGCGACGCGATCGTCGCCGGCACCGCCTACGGCCGCGTGCGCGCCATGGCGGACGAGAACGGCGACCCGGTCTTCGAGGCCGCCCCGTCGCGTCCGGTCCAGGTGCAGGGTCTCTCCAGCGTCCCGCGCGCCGGTGACACCTTCCTCGTCACCGAGGAGGACCGCACCGCGCGTCAGATCGCCGAGAAGCGCGAGGCCGCCGAGCGCAACGCGCAGCTGGCGAAGGCCCGCAAGCGCATCTCGCTCGAGGACTTCACCCGCGCTCTGGAAGAGGGCAAGGTCGAGGCGCTCAACCTCATCATCAAGGGCGACGTGTCCGGTGCCGTGGAGGCGCTGGAGGAGTCGCTCATGAAGATCGAGGTCGACGACTCGGTGTCGCTGCGCATCCTGCACCGCGGCGTCGGTGCGATCACCGAGTCGGACATCGACCTGGCGACCATCGACAACGCGATCGTGATCGGCTTCAACGTCCGCCCGGACGTCAAGGCCCGCGAGCGCGCTGCCCGCGAGGGTGTCGACGTGCGCTTCTACTCGGTCATCTACAACGCGATCGAGGACATCGAGAACTCGCTCAAGGGCATGCTGAAGCCCGAGTTCGAAGAGGTCCAGTCGGGTGTGGCCGAGATCCGCGAGGTGTTCCGCTCCTCCAAGTTCGGCAACATCGCCGGTGTCATCGTCCGGTCCGGAACGATCACGCGCAACGCCAAGGCGCGCGTCATCCGCGACGGCGTCGTGGTGGGGGACAACCTCGCCATCGAGTCGCTGCGCCGGTTCAAGGACGACGTCACCGAGGTGCGTACGGACTTCGAAGCCGGTATCGGCCTCGGCAAGTACAACGACATCCAGATCGGCGACGAGATCGAGACGACCGAGCTTCGCGAGAAGCCCCGCGTCTAGATCGATGCTCAGAAGGCCCGGCGGTTCATCCGCCGGGCCTTCCGGCTTCGCCACCACTGCGGAACGAAGGAGAAGCACTCATGGCCGACCCGGCACGCGCGAGGAAGCTCGCCGACAGAATCAAGGTCATCATCGCCAAGCGGCTCGACCGCGGTCTGCGCGATCCCCGTCTCGGTTTCGTGACGATCACGGACGTCCAGGTGACGGGTGACCTGCAGCACGCGACCGTGTTCTACACGGTCTACGGCACCGACGAGGAGCGCGAGGGCACGGCGGCGGCCCTCAAGGCCGCGACCGGCCTGCTCCGCACCGAGGTCGGCAAGAACATCACCGCCCGGCTGACGCCGACGCTGGAGTTCCAGCTCGACGCCATCCCGGAGAACGCCGCGCACATCGAGGACCTGCTCCGCGAGGCGCGCGAGCGCGACACTGCGGTGGCGGGGCTGGCGGCCGGTGCCGTTTACGCCGGCGACGAGGACCCGTACGTCAAGCCGCGCGACCTCGACGACGAAGACGACGAGGCCGACGAAGAGGAATGACCCGGCGCATGCCGCCGGAGACTACTCTGGCGGCATGTACGCCGTCTCGTTCTACGAGCCCGACCCGGACGCCGGGCAGGAGCATTTCGCTCGCCTCGTCGAGGCCTACCCACGGCATCGCGCGTATCTGGACGCGTTCGCCGAGACCGGCGACGTGGTGATGATCGGGACGTTCGGCGACGCGGCGAACGAAGGATCCATGGCGATCTTCCGCACCCGTGAGGCTGCCGAACGCTTCATCGCCGGGGACCCCTTTGTCATGGAGGGCCTGGTGAAGCGCGCCCGCGTGCTCGATTGGGATCCGCTCGTCTTCGCCGAGCGCTGATCGGTTAGGGGAGCGTGTAGCCGCCCTGCGCTTCGACGGCCAGGCCGTCGGCCAGGAGGCCCGCCAGTGCGCGGTCCCGCTGGGCCGCGTCGGGCCAGACGCCATCGAGCTCGGCTGCGGTCACCGGGATGTGCGACGCGCGCAGCTCGGCCATGATGAGTCCGCGCACCTGGCGGTCGCTGCCCTCGTACTTCTTCTGCACGGCTTTGCGCGGTCCCACGTAGGCCGGATAGCCGGCCGCCCGCCAGGCGCACGTCGCTGCGAGAGGACACACGTCGCAGCGCGGGGTGCGGGCGACGCACACGATCGCGCCGAGCTCCATCATGCCGGCGTTGAAGGCGGCCGCAGCCGGTCGATCGTCCGGGAGCAGAGCCTCCATCGCCGCGAGGTCGCGCCGCGCGCTCGGCGGACCGGGCTCACCCTGCCCCTCGACGGCGCGGGCGATCACGCGCCGAATGTTCGTGTCGACGACGGGATGCCGCTCGCCGTATGCGAAGACCGCAACGGCGCGGGCGGTGTAGTCGCCGATACCGGGGAGGGCGAGCAGCTCGGTCACGTCGTCGGGCACCACCCCGCCGTGCCGCTCCGTGATCGCGACCGCCGCGGCGTGCAGCCAGAGGGCGCGGCGCGGATAGCCGAGGGACTGCCAGGCGCGCACGGCCTCGCCGGGCGGCACGGCGGCGAGGTCGGCCGGGGTGGGCCAGCGCTCCAGCCACTCTTCGAGGCGCGGGATGACGCGGATCACCGGCGTCTGCTGCAGCATGAACTCGCTGACCAAGGTGCCCCAGGCGGTGAAGCCGTCGCGGCGCCACGGCAGGTCGCGGCGGTTGGCGTGGTACCAGTCGACGACGGTCTCGGCGAAGGTGTCACGCATCCTTCGAGGGTAGTGCCAGGGCGGTCGGCCTATGCTCGGGGCATGAGACTCCCGCCGACCCCGCGCGTGCTGCTCCTCCGGGAGGTGGTGGGGGCGATCCGTGCGGCGTCTCCGCTCGGCCGGGTCGTCGTCGCGGTGGACGGCGGCGGAGGCACGGCTGCCTTCGCCGACGATCTGGCGGAGGTGTTCCGCGAGGCGGGCGTTGACACGTTCCGCGCCTCCATCGGCGACTTCCACCGCTCGCGTGCCGCGCGGACGCGCCTCGGACCGGAGACGCCCGAGGACTACTACCGGTCGTCGTTCGACTATGTGACGCTGCGTCGGGTGCTGCTCGACCCGTTCCGCATGGCGGGGAGCGCCGGGTTCCAGACCGCGGCGTTCGACGAGGTGCGGGATCAGCCGGTCGAGAGCAGCTGGGAGACGACGGGCCCGGATGCCGTGCTCGTCATCGACGGCGAGTTCCTGCTGCGACCCGAGCTGCGCGGCGAATGGAGCGCGTCGGTGCTGCTGGTGAACGCGCCCGAGTGGGAGCTGTACGAGCGGGAGGCGCGGCCGGCCGAGGTGGCGGACATCCTGGTGGACGACTCCGACCCGGAGCATCCGGTGCGCGTGGCCCGCTGACGTCTCAGCGCTGCAGCAGCGGGCGGAGGCGCACGGCGACCGCCTCCGGCGGGATGAAGGCGCCGGAGCTCTCGACCTCGTGCACGAGCGCGGTGAGCGCGGCATTCACCGGGGCCGCGCGACCGATGGCCGCCGCCTCGGCCACGACGGCGCCGTTCAGGTAGTCGATCTCGCTGCGCTGTCCGCGCCGGATGCTCTGCAGCGTCGAGCCGGGGTTGGGCGTCGCGCCCATCCGCCGCCTCATGAGCAGCGGCACGGCCTGCGCGGCCCAGCGGGGGGCGCCGGCGACGAAGCGCAGGATGCGGTGATCGAGGCCCTGGATGCTGCCGTAGTGGATGCCGCGATCGAGGCCGACGCGCGTCGCCTCCTGCATGCTCGCGGTGATGACGGCCCGCAGCCTCTGGTCGCCGAGTGTCTCCTGCGCGCTGAGGCCGGTGATCGCGGGCATCGCGTTGACCTGGTTGACGATGAGCTTGGTCCACTGGCAGCCCGTGAAGTTCTCGACGGCGAAGGCGGGCATCGCGGCGTCGAGGATGCGCGCGGCCTCCACGGCGGCGGCGGGAGGGGGTCCGTCGCCCGCGCCGAGGTAGGTGTTGGCGGTCGTGGTCACGGTGATGCGGCCGGGGGAGAGGTAGCTGGAGGCGTAGAGGGCAAGGGCGCCCACGCAGTTCGCATCCGGTAGCAGCTCGACCGCCTGGCGCAGACCGGCGAGGCCGTTCTGGACGACGACGACGGTGATGCCGTGCAGAAGATGCGCGTTCTCCTCGATGGCGGCGCGGGCGTCCTGCGCCTTCGTGCAGAGGAAGACCAGCTCGGGCGCGGTCTGCAGCGTCTCGGCCGCCTCAACGCGGGCGATGTGCTCGCCCCAGCCGCCGTCGAGGCGGAGCCCGTCCGCGCGGATGGCCGCGAGGTGGTCGCCGCGGGCGGTCACCTCGACGAGATGTCCGACGCGGTCGAGCAGCGCCGCGACGGCGCCGCCGATCGCTCCTGCTCCGATGACGCCGATCCGCACGACGTCCAGCCTACGACGAGTGCGTCGGTCGGACGGCGTGCGGATCGGTGGTCGGCGATCGGAACGGTCAGGCGATCGGGATGGCCGTGGGGGCGTCGACCGGCGCGCTGGCGGATCCCGACGCGGTGTCCTCCGCCTCGTGGTCGGTGGCGGCCGCTGCCAGACGCGCGGCGAGTCGGCGCCCCGGCAGGGCGAGCGCGAACACGGCGGCGAGGGCGAGTACGGCCGCGCCGACCCACACCGCCGGGATGGCCGCGTCCACGTAGCCGGTCGGGGTCAGGGTGCCGCCCGCTCCCGTGAACACCGCGGTGAGGACCGCGACGCCGAGGGCGACGCCGATCTCGCGCAGGGTGGAGTTCGTTCCGGACGCCTTCGCGTGATCGGCCGGGCGCATGTTCGCGAGGACGGCGGTCGAGCTCGGGGCGAAGACCAGCCCCATCCCGATGCCGGCGAGCAGGAACGGCGGCCAGATCTCGGAGTAGGCGACGGTGGCGGAGAGGGTCAGGGCGATCCAGCCCATCGAGACCGTGAGCAGCACGAGTCCGACGACGATGGGCAGGCGGGTGCCGGTCCGCGACGAGACGAGACCGGTCAGCGGAGCGACGATCATCGGGGCGAGCGTCCACGGCATCGTCATGACGCCGGCCTCGAGGGGCGTGTGCCCCTGCACCACCTGGAGGAACTGGATCAGGATGAACACGGCCCCGAAGATCCCGAAGCTGAACGTCATGCCGACGAGGTTCGCCGTGGTGAAGCTGCGGTCGCGGAAGAGGCGCAGGGGGAGGAGCGGAGCCGGCGTGCGCGACTCCCAGAGCACGAACGCCACCAGCAGCACGCCGCCGCCGATGAGGGAGATGAGCACCTCCGCGCTGTCCCAGCCCGCGTCGTTGCCGCGGACGATGCCGTAGACCAGTCCGAAGACGCCGGGGGCGGCGAGCAGCAGGCCGACGATGTCGGAGCGCACGCGGGCGCCGAAGCTGTTGGGCAGGGCGAGGAGCACCAGTGGCACGGCGATGACGCCGAGCGGGACGTTCAGCCAGAAGATCGCCTGCCAGTTCCATCCCTCGACGACGGCACCGCCGATGAGCGGGCCGAGCGCGACGCCGAGGCCGGAGATCCCGCCCCAGATGCCGATGGCGGCCGGGCGGAGGCGTGCGCTCACGCTGCCGGCGAGCAGGGTGAGGGACAGCGGGAGGAGCGCTGCGGCCCCGGCGCCCTGCACGGCGCGCGCCGTGATGAGCATCCACGGTTCGGTCGCGAGGGCCGCCGCCGCGCTGGAGAGGGTGAAGACGACGATGCCGCCGAGGAAGACGCTGCGGCGGCCGAAACGGTCGCCCAGGCCGACGGCCATCAGCATGAGCGTCGCGAAGCTGAGCGTGTAGGCGTTGACGACCCACTGGAGCTCCTCGATCGAGGCGCTGAGGTCGTGGGCGATCACGGGGAGGGCGCTCGTGACGACGAGGTTGTCCAGGGTCGCCATGAACATCGGCAGCGAGGCCGCCACGATGGCGAGCCACACCGGGATGCGGCGGCCCGCGATGGTGCGGGCCGGTGCGGAGTCTGTTGCGGTCATGGGGCGGGCTTCCTGTTCGCGGATCGGGTACCGGATTTATGTTGTAATCGAATGATTACTCCGCACTTTAGTAATCGACTGATAACCTGTCAAGCGTGACGGACAAGATCAGCGAGCGGATCCCCTCGGCCGAGCGCCGGGAGCAGATCCTCGGCGCCGCGGGCCGCGTGTTCGGCGAACGCGGCTACTTCGGCGCGACCACCGACCAGATCGCCAAGGCGGCCGGCATCAGCCAGCCCTACGTGGTGCGGATGTTCGGCGGCAAGGAGAACCTCTTCGTCGAGGTGCTCGGCCGCGCGCTCGACACGCTGCTCGTCGCCTTCACCGAGACGATCGGGGAGTGGAACGCCCAGGGCCGCCCGGCCGGTGACAACGAGAGCGAGCGCAAGGAGATCAGCCGCCGCCTCGGGCTCACGTACGTCAACCTGATCGAGGACCGCGGCATCCTCCTCTCCCTGATGCAGGCGTTCGGGATGGGCCACGACCCCGTCATCGGCGGCAAGGCGCGCGCCGGCTTCATCGCGATCTACCGCATGCTCCGCGAGGACGCCGGATTCGAAGCAGACGAGGCGCGATCGTTCCTGGCCGAGGGGATGCTGCTGAACACCCTCCTGGGCCTGCGCCTGCCCGACGAGTACGGCGACGACCCGTGCGCGACCGAGCTGCTCGAGAGCACGTTCCGCACCAAGCTCCAGCTCGTGCTCGACACCACCGGGGCCGACGCGTGACCGGCAGCGGTCTGCTCCTGGTCGACAAGCCCGGCGGCATGACGAGCCACGACGTCGTCTCACGGGTGCGACGCCTCGCCGGGACCCGCAAGGTCGGCCACGCCGGGACGCTGGACCCGATGGCGACCGGCCTCCTCATCGTCGGCGTGAACTCCTCCACCCGGCTCCTCACCTACGTCGTCGGTGCCGACAAGGAGTACTTCGCGACCATCCGCCTCGGCTCCACGACCACGACCGACGACGCGGAAGGCGACGAGACCGCCCGCGCCGATGCCGAGGAGATCGCCGCGGTCGAGGGCGCTGCGATCCGCGCCGGGATCGCCGAGCTGACGGGCGAGATCCAGCAGGTGCCGAGCGCCGTCAGCGCCATCAAGGTCGACGGCAAGCGCGCCTACGCCCGCGTCCGCGCGGGGGAGGAGGTCGTGCTCGAGCCGCGTGCGGTCACCGTGAGCGAGTTCGAGCTCCTCGAGGAGCGGCGCTCGGCCGACGCGATCGACCTGGACGTGCGCGTCGTGTGCTCGTCCGGCACCTACATCCGCTCGCTCGCCCGCGACCTCGGCGCCGGACTCGGGGTCGGCGGCCACCTGACCGCCCTCCGCCGCACCCGCGTCGGCGACTACGACGTGCGCGACGCCCACGACCTCGATACGCTCGACCCGGAGACGGCGCTGCTGCCGGCGGTGGACGCGGCCACGGCGCTGTTCGAGCGCCTCGACCTCACCGAGCAGCAGGCGATCGACCTGACGCACGGCCGCCGCATCCACCTCGCCGACCGGGAAGGACCGGGCGGCGTCCCGGTCGCCGCCGTCGCGCCGACCGGCCACCTGGTAGGGCTCGTCGAGTTCCGCGGAAAGGAAGCGCGCACCCTCGTGAATTTCCCGACGGACGAGATCGCCACGGCATGATCGAGTGGTTCACCACGGTCCAGGTGATCGTCGCCTGCGTCGCCGGCCTCCTGTGCCTCGTGCTCGGCTTCGCCGGTCGCGTGCCGAACGACCTCACGATGGGCGCC
The DNA here is from genome assembly GCF_013410615.1 of Leifsonia naganoensis. Lineage (NCBI taxonomy): Bacteria > Bacillati > Actinomycetota > Actinomycetes > Micrococcales > Microbacteriaceae > Leifsonia > Leifsonia naganoensis. The sequence goes on along the minus strand of NZ_JACCHJ010000001.1, from coordinate 204,037 downwards.
GTCGCGCTGGTGGAGCTGCTGCTGATCGCCCAGCTCGTCGTCACGATCGTGTCGCCCGCGGTCGGGAACGAGCCGAGCGGCAGCCTCCCCGAGTTCTACATCTACCTGATCTCCGCGCTCATCCTCCCGGCCGCCGGCGGTTTCTGGGCCCTCATCGAGCGCAACCGCTGGAGCACGGTCATCCTGGGCGGCGTCTGCCTCGCCATCGCCGTCATGGTGTACCGGATGGGGCAGATCTGGTTCGTGCAGGGCGCCTGAGCCCGCGCGCGCCGCGAGCTCGCCGCGGACGCGAATAGAATCGTCTTCGATGTCTCCCCTCACCGAGTCCGCGAGCGAGCGCGTGCAGCGCCCGTCGAAGCGGCGCATCTCCGGCATCGGCCGGGTGCTCGTCTTCGTCTACGGCGTGCTGGCGCTCGCCGCCACCGGCCGCAGCGTCTTCCAGATCATCGACCGCTTCGACGAGGCGCCCGTCGCCTTCACGCTCTCCGCCGTCGCCGCCGTCGTCTACATCGTCGCCACGATCGCCCTCGTCGCGCCCGGCCGCGTCTGGTACCGGGTCGCGTGGATCACGATCACCTTCGAGCTGGTCGGCGTGCTGGTCATCGGCTCGCTGAGCCTGTTCGCCCCCGAGACCCTCGGGCTGCACGACGTCGACCCGTTCGGCCGTGACGCCACGGTCTGGTCCGTCTACGGGATGGGCTACCTGTTCATCCCGCTCGCGCTGCCGATCCTCGGCCTGATCTGGCTGCGCGGCCACCGCCCCCGGACGGACGCCTCGTGAAGGTCTTCCGTTCCGTCGAGGAGGTGCCGGACGGCTTCGGCCCGAGCGCGGTCACGATCGGCAAGTTCGACGGCGTGCATTCCGGCCACCGCGCGGTCATCGGCCGACTGCGGCAGGTCGCGGCCGACCGCGGGCTCACCGCCGCCGTGATCACCTTCGACCGCAACCCGCTCGAGCTGATCGCCCCTGAGAAGTGCCCGGCCTCGCTGGTGAGCAACGGGCAGAAGCTCGACCTGCTCTCCGGCACCGGCATCGACGCGACCCTGATGGTCGCCTTCGACCAGGCGCTCGCCGCCCTCGAGCCGGAGGAGTTCGTCCACCGCATCCTGGTCGACCGGCTGCACGCCGCCGAGGTGCTCGTCGGCAGCGACTTCCGCTTCGGCCACCGCGGCGCCGGCGACGTGCGCCTGCTGCGCGAGCTGGGGGAGAAGTACGGCTTCGCGGTCGAGCTGATCGATGACGTGCGGCCCGAGCACGGCCGGCGCGTCTCCTCCACCTGGATCCGCGAGCTCCTCGCCGACGGCGATGTCGCGCACGCCGCCGAGCTGCTCGGCCACATACCGACCCTGCGCGGCGTCGTCGTGCACGGGGCGGCCCGCGGCCGCGAGCTCGGCTACCCGACGGCCAACCTCTCGCCGGAATCCGAGGGGCTCATCCCGGCCGACGGCGTCTACGCCGGCTGGCTGACGGACGGCGACGAGACCTATCCCGCCGCCATCTCGGTCGGCAACAACCCGACCTTCGAGGGCGTGCCGCACAAGCAGGTCGAGGCCTACGTGCTCGACCGCGAGCTCGACCTCTACGGCCACTGCGTCGAGGTCTCGTTCGTGGAGCGCATCCGCGGCATGGTCGCCTATCAGGGCGTCGAACCGCTGATCGCCCAGATCGCCGACGACGTCGAGAAGGCGCGCGGCATCCTCTCGGCCGAGCCCGCGTGAGCGCCCCCGCGCCCGGTGCGCGGCCGCTCTGGCACGGGCGCGCCATCGCGCTCATCGGCATCCTGCTCGTCGCCGCGAACCTCCGCACCGCCGTCGCCGCCCTGTCGCCGATCTACGCCGAGATCCGCACCGAGTTCCCGGTCAGCAGTCTGGGCGTCGGGCTGCTCGGGATGCTGCCGCCGATCTGCTTCGCCGTGTTCGGTCTGATCGCGCCGACGTTCACCCGCCGGCTCAGCCTCGAGGCCGTGATGCTGAGCGCCCTCGGCGTCATGCTGGCCGGGCACCTGCTGCGCGCCTCGGCGCCGTCCTTCGTCGTGCTCGCGCTCGGCTCCGCCCTCACCTTCGCGGGCATGGGTGTCGGGAACGTGCTGCTGCCCCCGCTGGTCAAACGCTACTTCCCGGACCGCATCGGACTCGTCACGTCGCTCTACGCGACCGTGATGTCGGTGAGCACATTGCTGCCACCGCTCATCGCGGTGCCGGTCGCCGACGCGGCGGGCTGGCACGTCTCGGTCGGGATGTGGGCGGCCGTCAGTCTGCTCGCCGTGCTGCCGTGGCTGCGCATCCTGATCTCGCACCGCCCGTCGCATCCCGCGCACGACGTGGAGGTGGAGGGCGCCCCGCCCGCCATGGTCGGGAAGGTCTGGCATTCGCCGCTGGCCTGGGCGATGGCGATCGTCTTCGCCGTCTCGAGCCTGAACGCGTACGCGATGTTCGCCTGGCTGCCGCAGATCCTGCACGACGTCGCGGGCACGCCACCGGCGGAGGCGGGAGCATTGCTCTCCGTGTATGCCGGGATGGGCATCCCGGCCGGACTGCTGGTGCCCCTGCTCGCCGCGCGGCTGCGCAGCGTCGCCGGGCTGATCTACCTCGCCGTCGCGTTCTTCGTCGCCGGGTACCTCGGGCTGATCCTCGCGCCGGGCGCCGCCACCTGGCTGTGGGTGACGTTCGCCGGGCTCGGCCCGCTGCTCTTCCCGCTGGTGCTCGTGCTGATCAACATGCGCACGCGCACGCACGCCGGGTCGGTCGCGCTGAGCGGCTTCACGCAGGGAGTCGGCTACACGCTGGGCGCGCTCGGTCCGCTCGTCGTCGGCCTCCTGCACCAGACGACGGGCGCCTGGACCGTCCCGCTCATCGTCCTCACGGTGACGGCGCTCGCGGCCGCGGCCGCGGGGGCGGTCGTCGCGCGTCCGCGCGCGCTCGAAGACCGCTGACCCGCACCGAGACGGCGGAAGGCTCCGCTAGGCGGGGAGCAGGTTCGCGCGGTGGATGAGGGCTGCCGCTCCGATGAGCGGACCCTCGGACGAGAGCGCCGACGGGACGATGCGCACCTTGCGCACGAACGGGAAGTAGTGCTTCTCGATGACCTCGCGCATGTGCGTGAAGAGGTCGGGAGTCGAGTGCGAGAAGCCGCCGCCGATCGCGACGAGCTCAAGGTCGAGTAGGGCGGTCGCGGAGGCGATGGCGTGGCCGACCGCGCGCCCGGTGCGGGCGATCGCGTGCCGGGCGACCTCGTCGCCGGCGGCATAGGCCGCGGCGAGCTCCTCGCCCGTCGTGCCCGTGAAGCCGTGCTTCTGCGCCCAGGCGACCGTGTGCGGGCCGGAGGCCATGGCCTCCAGTGCGTACGGGTTGCCGAAGGTGTCCTCGCCGCGGATGTCGCCGACCTCCACGTGCCCGATGTGCCCGGCATTGCCGGTCGGGCCGGTGATGACCCGGCCGCCGACGATGAGGCCGCCGCCGATGCCGGTCGAGATGACCATCCCCATGACGTTGTCGACGCCCTGGGCCGCGCCGACCCAGTGCTCGGCCATCGTGATCGCGACGCCGTCCATCTCGAGCGTCACCGGGACGTCGAGGCCGGCGGAGCGGACCTCCGTCCCGATGAAGTCGCGCATGGGGTAGTCGCGCCAGTGCGGAACGTTGAGCGGCGAGACCAGGCCGCGGACGCGGTCGATCGGTCCGGCGCAGCCGATGCCGACGCCGACGATCTCCGCCCCCTCGGGGAGGGAGGCGAGCGCGTCGTGCACGACACCGCCGACGGAGGCCTCCAGATCGTCGACCGTCGCGGTGCGGCCGGTCGGGCGGCGGAAGCGGGAGTCGGGCACGAGCCGGCCATCGGCGTCGACGAGCGCCGCCTCGACCTTCGTGCCGCCGAAGTCGACGGCGAGAGCGAGGGGTGTGGACACGACCATTACCCTAGACGATCCCCTCCTGCTCATTTGAGCAACGCGTGCGCAAAGGTTGCTCACGTCTTAGGCTGTGAACGTGGCCCTGAACGATACCGACGAGATCCTCGCCGTCAAAGCCGCAGAGCTGTACTACGAGGCGGGCAAGACGCAGGACGAGATCGGCGTCGCCCTCAACGTGAGCCGATGGAAGGTCGGCCGGCTCCTGGTGGCGGCGCGCGAGCACGGCTTCGTGCGCATCGAGATCGTGCATCCGAGCGCCAGGCGGTTCTCCCTCGAGCGTGAGCTGTGCGGCTTCTACGGCCTGGAGGACGCGGTCGTCGTCCCCGCCGCGGAGACCGAGTCCGAGACGCAGGCGCGCGTCGCGCAGGCCGCAGCGGACTACCTCACCACCCTCCGTCCCGTGCCGCGGACGCTCGGAGTCAGCTGGGGCCGCACGCTGCACGCGGTCGCCGCCCGGCTGCGCCCGGGCTGGGCCGTCGGCGTCAACCCCGTGCAGATCAACGGCAGCGTGTCCAGCACCCGCCAGGCGACGGCGGCGGCCGACACCGCGGTCGTCATCGCGCGCAAGGCGCAGGGCACCGCGACACTGCTGCCGAGCCCCGCGATCTTCGAGCACGCGGCTACTCGCCGCGCGATCGAGGCCGACCGCTCGGTGCAGTCCGTGCTCGACCTCGCGCGCGGCGCGAGCGCCTTCCTCTTCAGCGCGGGTGTCGTCGACACCAGCTCCGTCCACGTCGACTCCGGCTACCTCTCCCCGGAGGACGTCACCGGCCTGGCGGACAAGGGTGCCGTCGGCGACGTCGTCGGCCGGTTCATCACCGGCACCGGCGAGGTCGCCGATCCCGAGCTCGACGGCCGCACCCTCGGCCTCTCGCTCGAAGAGCTGCGGAACGCGCGCACGAGCATCGCCGTCATCGCGGGCGAAGCCAAGCACCGGGTCGCGCACGCCGTCGTCGCGAGCGGCCTGTGCACCACCATCATCACCGACGAAGCCACCGCGAACGACCTCCTCGGCCGCAGCCAGCCGGGCTCGTGAGCAGAACCAGTAAGGAATGACGTGACCATCGAAACCACCGTCCCGCCCGTGCGCACGCTCGCGCCGGCGGCACGTGCCGTCGAGGTGCTCGGCGGCGACCTCACCGAGGCGTCCCTGCGGCGCTACCTGAACGGCATCCCGGGTGTCGACGCCGTCGGGCTCGAGCAGCGGGCGGCGGGCCTCGGCACGCGCTCCATCAAGACCACCAGCAAGCGCTGGGCGCTCGACAAGATCATCGAGCTCATCGACCTCACCACCCTCGAGGGGGCCGACACCCCCGGCAAGGTGCGCTCGCTCGTCGCGAAGGCGCTCACGCCGGACGCCGGCGACCCGTCGACGCCGCGCCCCGCCGCCGTCTGCGTGTACGGCGACATGGTGCCGTACGCCGTCGAGGCGCTCGGCTCGTCCCACGCCGAGGCCCCGGCCGGGGTCGCCGTGGCCGCCGTGGCGACCGCGTTCCCGAGCGGACGCGCCTCCCTCGCGGTCAAGCTGGCCGACACCGCCGACGCGGTCGCGGCCGGCGCGGACGAGATCGACATGGTCATCGACCGCGGCGCCTTCCTCTCGGGCCGTTACGGCCTCGTGTTCGACGAGATCGTCGCGGTGAAAGAGGCCTGCCGCCGCACCGACGGCAGCTACGCCCACCTCAAGGTCATCCTCGAGACCGGCGAGCTCAACACGTACGACAACATCCGCCGCGCGTCGTGGCTGGCGATCCTCGCCGGGGGCGACTTCATCAAGACCTCCACCGGCAAGGTCTCCCCGGCGGCGACGCTGCCCGTCACCCTCCTGATGCTGGAGGTCGTGCGCGACTGGCACCGGCTCACCGGCGAGGAGATCGGCGTGAAGCCCGCGGGCGGCATCCGCTCCTCGAAGGACGCGATCAAGTACCTGGTGACCGTCGCCGAGACGGTCGGCGAGCACTGGCTGCAGCCGCACCTCTTCCGCTTCGGCGCGTCGAGCCTCCTGAACGACGTGCTCCTGCAGCGCCAGAAGCTCGCGACCGGGCACTACTCCGGCGCCGACTACGTGACGATCGACTGACGAAAGCAGACCCAGAATGAGTTTCCTCGAATACGCTCCGGCCCCGGAGTCGCGGTCGATCCTCAGCCTCCGCGACGAGTACGGCCTCTTCATCGACGGCGAGTTCGTCGCCGGCCACGGCACTCCGTTCCAGACCATCTCCCCGGCGACGGAGGAGCGCATCGCCACGATCGCGACCGCCGACACCTCCGACGTGGACGCGGCCGTCGCCTCCGCCCGCCGCGCCTACGAGAAGGTCTGGTCGCGGATGAGCGGCACCGACCGCGGCAAGTACCTGTTCCGCATCGCCCGCCTCGTCCAGGAGCGCGCCCGCGAGCTGGCCGTCGCCGAGAGCCTCGACAACGGCAAGCCGATCAAGGAGAGCCGGGATGTCGACGTCCCGCTCGTCGCCGCCTGGTTCTTCTACTACGCGGGCTGGGCCGACAAGCTGGAGCACGCCGGTCTCGGCCCCGCGCCCCGCGCGCTCGGCGTGGCCGCGCAGGTCATCCCGTGGAACTTCCCGCTGCTGATGCTCGCGTGGAAGATCGCGCCCGCGCTGGCCGCCGGCAACACCGTCGTGCTGAAGCCCGCCGAGACCACGCCGCTGACGGCGCTGCTCTTCGCCGAGATCGTGCAGCAGGCGGGCCTGCCCGCCGGTGTCGTGAACATCGTCACCGGCGCGGGGGAGACCGGCCGCGACCTCGTCGCCCACCCGGACGTGAACAAGGTGGCGTTCACCGGCTCCACCGCCGTCGGGCGCGAGATCGCCCGCTCCGTCGCGGGCACCGACAAGAAGCTCACGCTGGAGCTCGGCGGCAAGGCGGCCAACATCGTCTTCGACGACGCGCCGATCGACCAGGCCATCGAGGGCATCGTCAACGGCATCTTCTTCAACCAGGGCCACGTGTGCTGCGCGGGCAGCCGCCTCCTGGTGCAGGAGAGCATCCACGACGAGGTCGTCGACCGGCTGAAGAGCCGCCTCTCGACGCTTCGCCTGGGCGACCCGCTCGACAAGAACACCGACATCGGCGCGATCAACAGCGCCGAGCAGCTGCAGCGCATCCGCGAGCTCTCCGACATCGGGGAGGCCGAGGGCGCCGAGCGCTGGACCGCCGACTGCGCCATCCCCGAGAACGGGTTCTGGTTCGCTCCGACGATCTTCGACAACGTGTCGACGAGCCACCGGATCGCCCGCGAGGAGGTCTTCGGACCGGTCCTCTCGGTGCTGACCTTCCGCACGCCCGCCGAGGCGATCGCCAAGTCGAACAACACGCCGTACGGCCTCTCCGCCGGCATCTGGAGCGACAAGGGCAGCCGCATCCTCGCGGTCGCCGACAAGCTCCGGGCCGGTGTGATCTGGGCCAACACGTTCAACCGGTTCGACCCGGCGAGCCCGTTCGGCGGGTACAAGGAGTCCGGCTACGGGCGCGAGGGAGGCCGTCACGGCCTCGGCGCGTACCTCGTGCCGGGCCGCGCGCTGCCGGCCGCCGTCACCTCCTCCTCCACCCGCTCGACCCGCAAGGGAGCCACGAAATGAGCCGCCTGGCCGTGCCGAAGACCTACAAGCTCTACATCGGCGGGAAGTTCCCGCGCAGCGAGTCCGGCCGCACCTACGAGGTGCTCTCGGCCTCCGGCGCGTTCCTGGCGAACGCTGCCCAGGGCTCCCGCAAGGACGCCCGGGATGCCGTGGTCGCCGCCCGCGCCGCGGTCTCGGGCTGGGCCGGTGCCACCGCGTACAACCGCGGACAGGTGCTCTACCGCATCGCGGAGCTGATGGAGGGTCGCCGGGCGCAGTTCGTCGACGAGATCCAGAACGCCGAGGGCGTCTCCGCCGCTGCGGCGGGGGCGCAGGTCGACGAGGCCATCGACCGCTGGGTCTGGTACGCCGGCTGGGCCGACAAGTTCGCGCAGGTGGTGGGCAACGCCAACCCGGTCTCCGGGCCGTACTTCAACATCTCCGTGCCGGAGCCGACCGGTGTCGTCGCCGTCATCGCGCCGCAGGACTCCAGCCTGCTCGGCTTCGTGAGCGCCGTCGCCCCCGCGCTCGTGGCGGGCAACGCCGTCGTCGTGGTCGCCAGCGAGCGCTTCCCGCTCTCGGCGATCAGCCTGAGCGAGGTGCTCGCGACGAGCGACGTCCCCGGCGGCGTGGTCAACATCCTCACCGGGGCCCCGGCGGAGATCGCGCCCTGGCTCGCGTCGCACGCCGACGTCAACGCGCTCGACCTCGTCGGTGCGGGCGCGCTGGAGTGGGTCGACCTGCAGATCGCCGCCGCGGAGACGCTCAAGCGCGTCCTCACCCCCGAGAACGGGCCGGACGCCGCTGCGCCCTCGCTCGACCGCATCGCGTTCTTCACGGAGACGAAGACCGTCTGGCACACCAAGTCGCTGGTCTGAGCGCGCCGGCCTCCCCGACCCCCTCGCCTCCTCGCCCGATCTGGGGGAGGATGGAGGGAGCCGGGGAGGATGGTACGGATGCCGGAGGAATGGGAAACGGGGCGAGGCCCGCTCGCCCTCATCGGAGACAGCCTGACGCAGGGCGGTGACTGGGCGGCTCTGCTGCCCGGCGAGACCGTCTGGAATTTCGGCGTCGCCGGAGACACGACGGACGACGTGCTCGCACGTCTCGACGATGTGATCGGTTCGGGGCCGGCGACGGTGGCCCTGCTGATCGGGACGAACGATCTGGCCTGGCGGCGCTCGGCCGAGCATGTGGTCCGCAACGTCGAGACCGCGCTCGTGACGATCCGCAAGGAGCTGCCGGAGGCGCGCATCCTGGCGCAGTCCGTGCTGCCGCGGGGTGCCGAGTTCGCTGATCAGATCAAGGACATCAACCGGCACCTCTGGCAGTTCGCGCCGACGGTGCACGCCGGCTGGCTCGACCTGTGGCCGGCCATGGCGGTCGAGGACGAGCTGAACCCGGCCTTCACCGAGGACCGGCTGCACCTGAACGCGGAAGGCTACCGGGTGTGGGCGAGCGAGCTCATCCCGGCGCTCGAAGTCGTGCGGGAGCTGCCGCCATCGACCCGGGCGATCGAGCTGCCGGACCTCGGCGGGGCGGCCTAGGCGCCTCGGCCCGCGTCAGCTGGAGCGCAGCAGCAGCGCGTAGACGTCGATGCCGCGCAGCCAGGTGCGCACGTGGATGCGCTCGTCGCGCGCGTGTAACGTCCCGCGCTCCTCGGTGCTCATCTCGAACGGGGTGAACCGGTAGACGGTGTCGCCGATGGCGGTGAAGTGCCGGCTGTCGCTCGCCCCGAGCATGATGTACGGCGTCACGATCGCGTGCGGATGGACCTGCGCGAGCGCTCCCGCGACGCGATCCCACTCCGCTCCCTCGCTCGGTGAGACCGGAGAGGGCTCGCTCGCGTCGACGGCCTCGATGCGCACCTGCGGGTCGCGGACGGCGCGCCGGATGTGCTCCATCGTCTCGGCGACCGTCGAGCCGACGGCGATGCGGACGTTCACGATCGCCTCCGCCGTCTCGGGCAGCGCGTTGGCGGCCAGGCTGCCGCGCAGCTGGGTGACCGCCGTGGTCGTGCGGACGATGGCGCGGGTCTCGTCGCTCAGCCGGCCGAAGCCGGCGCGGAGCAGCGGCTGGAGCCGTCGCGCCCGGGTGAAGACGGCGCGCAGCGGTCCGGAGGCGTGGGCGCCGAGCGTCTCCACCATTTGCAGATTCGTCTCGGTGAGGCGGGCCGGGAAGGGCTTGGCGTTGAGTCGCGTAATGGCGCGGGCGAGGCGCACGGTGGCGGTCATCTTCGGGGGAGTGGAGGCGTGGCCCCCGTGCTGCTCGACCGTGAGCCGCACGGAGGTGATGCCCTTCTCGCTCACGCCGACGACCGCGATGGGGCGCGCGACGCCGGGGAAGATGCGCTCCACGATCGCGCCGCCCTCGTCGAGCACGAGCGCCGGGCGGATGCCGCGCTCGCGGAGCGCCGCCACGATCGTCTGCGCACCCGTGCCGACCGTCTCCTCGTCGTGGCCGAAGCTCAGGTAGACGTCCTCGGTCGGGGTGAAGCCCTCGCCGAGCAGACGCTCCGCGGCCTCCAGGATCGCCACGACGGCGCCCTTGTCGTCGAGGGTCCCGCGGTTCCACAGCACCCGGCCGTCTCCGGTGCCGGTGATCTCTGCCGCGAACGGCGGGTGCTGCCAGCCCTCGTCGGTGGCGGGGACGACGTCGTAGTGCCCCATCAGGATCGTCGGGCGGCCGGTCGGCGCGCTCCCGGCCCAGCGGTAGAGAAGGGAGTGGCCGTGCTGCTCGCGCTCGAGCGCGGCGTGCACGGCGGGGTAGAGCCCGGGCAGCGCCGCGATGAACGCGTCGAACGCCGCCCAGTCGGTCAGTTCGACGTCGTTGCGCGACATCGTCGGGATGCGCAGGAGGGTGCGGAACCGGTCGAGCGCGGCGTCCTCGCGCGCCGCCACCGGCGCCTGGTCGACGGCGCTCACTCGCCGGCTGCCGCGCGGAACGCCGCCAGGGCCTCATCGCTGAAGAGCACGAAGCGCACGAGCTCGACGGAGCCGACACCGGAGGAGAGCACGGCGCGCACGGTGCTGACGGCGATGCGTGCGGCATCCTCCATCGGCCAGCCGTAGACCCCTGCCGACACGGCGGGGAAGGCCACGGTCACCGCTCCCAGCTCGCGTGCGACGCGCAGGGAGGAGCGGTACGCGTTCTGGAGCAGGGGAGTGCGATCCTCGGCGTCGGTCCAGACCGGGCCGACGGTGTGGATGACCCACTGCGCGGGCAGGTCGCCCGCCGTGGTGGCGACGGCCTGGCCGGTGGGCAGCCCGTCGGGCAGCGTCGTCGCGCGCAGCTCGCGGCAGGCGTCGAGGATGGCGGGGCCGCCGCGGCGGTGGATGGCGCCGTCGACACCGCCCCCGCCGAGCAGGGAGCTGTTGGCCGCGTTGACGATCGCGTCCACGGCCTGGTCGGTGATGTCTCCGCGGACGATCTCGATGGGGTCCGTCATCTCAGCCCCGGTTGTTCGAGAGCTCGTAGACCTTCAGCAGCTCGAGGATCGCGTCGTCGCGCTGGCTGCCGCCCTCCTCGAACATCTCGGACACGTGGGTCCGGAGGTGGTTCTCGACCAGCAGCTTGTTGAGGGAGCCGAGCGACTTCTGGATGGCGAGGGACTGCGTGATGATGTCGACGCAGTAGTCCTCGTTCTCGATCATCTTCTCGAGGCCCCGCAATTGGCCTTCCAGGATGCGCGTGCGGTGGAGGGCACGCTTCTTGATGTCCGCGATCACCCCTCCAGGATACCCCGCATCCCATATACCCCTATGGGGTATGTGCTACGGTGGTGGACATGGAAACGACCTACGACATCCTCGGCATGACCTGTGCACACTGCGCGCGGGCCGTCACAGACGAACTCTCGACCCTCGACGGGGTCGAACGCGTCGAGGTGGATGTGGCCGCCGGCCGGGCCACGGTCGCCCACACCCAGCCGCTCGGCGATGACGCGGTCCGCGCCGCCGTCGAGGAGGCGGGCTACACCCTCGGCCGCCCCGACCGGCTCCCCCTGCTGTGACGGCCGTCGAGAGCCTCGCCCGGGTCGACCTGGCGATCGAGGGGATGACCTGCGCGAGCTGCGTGGCGCGCGTCGAGAAGCGGCTGGGCCGCGTGGAAGGCGTGACCGCGACGGTCAACCTCGCCACCGAGCGCGCCAGCGCCCTCGTCCCCGCGGATCTCGATGTCGCGGCCCTGGTCGCCGAGGTCGAGAAGGCCGGATACGGTGCCCGCCTGCTCCACGATGAGCGGGACGCCTCCGCCGGCTCCGGCCCCGACGACGCGGGGGAGGCCCGGGACGGCCGCCGCCTTGTGCCGCGGATGCTCGTGAGCGCCGCGCTCAGCGTGCCGATCGTCCTGATCGCGATGATCGAGCCCCTGCACTTCCCGGGCTGGGAGTGGGTCTCGCTGCTGCTGGCCACGCCCGTGGTCCTCTGGGGCGGCTGGCCGTTCCACCGGTCCGCCGCCGTGAATCTGCGACACGGCGCGACGACGATGGACACGCTCGTCTCGCTCGGCACCCTCGCGGCCTATGTCTGGTCGCTCGCCGTGCTCCTGCTCGGTGCGGGCGGTCACGTCTACTTCGAGGTCGCCGCCGTCGTGACGACCTTCCTGCTGCTCGGCCGCTACGCGGAGGCCCGCTCGCGTCGCCGGGCGGGGGAGGCGCTGCGCGGGCTGGCGCAGGCGTCGGCGCGGGAGGTCTCCGTGCTCGACGAGTCCGGGAGCGAGCGCCGTCTCCCGGTCGCTCTGCTGTCGGCCGGAGACCGCTTCGTGGTGCGGCCTGGCGAGCGGATCGCCGCCGACGGCGAGGTGCTCGAGGGGGAGGCCGCGGTCGACGCGTCCGCGATGACCGGCGAGTCCGTGCCGGTCGAGGTGTCCGCGGGCGACGACGTCACGGCCGGGACGGTCGCCGCGGGAGGCATGCTCGTGGTGCGGGCGGTGCGCGTCGGCGCCGACACCCGCGTCTCCCGGCTCGCCGCCCTGGTCGAGCAGGCCCAGCTCGGCAAGACCCGCGCACAGCGCTCCGCCGACCGGGTGTCGTCGGTGTTCGTGCCGATCGTGATCGGGCTCGCCGTGCTGACGTTCGCGGTGTGGTGGTTCGTCACCGGCGATGCGGCCGCGGCCGTCTCCCCGGCGGTGGCGGTGCTGATCGTCGCCTGCCCGTGCGCCCTCGGCCTCGCGACCCCGACCGCCCTGCTCGTGGGCACCGGTCGCGCCGCCCAGCGCGGCATCCTGATCTCCGGACCGGAGGCCCTCGAACGCGCCGGACGCATCGACACGGTCGTCTTCGACAAGACCGGCACGCTGACCACCGGCCGCATGTCCGTCGCGCGGACCGTCGTCGTGCCGGACGCGTCCCTCGATGAGGTCCTGCGGCTGGCGTCCGCGGCGGAGCGCGGCTCCGAGCATCCCCTCGGCCGGGCGATCGCGGAGGCCGCTCCGTCCGATGCCGTCGTCGCGGGGTTCCGCGCCGTGGCAGGATTCGGCGTCACTGCGGTCGTGGAAGGCCGGGAGGTCGTGGTCGCACGAGCGGCCGACGGACTGCCCCCTCTCCTGCAGGACGCCGTCGGCGAGATCCGCGCCGCCGGGGCGACGGCGGTCGCCGTGTCGATCGACGGCGCGCCGATGGCCGTGCTCGCCGTGAGCGACCCACTCCGGGCGGACGCGGCGGACGCCGTCGAGCGTGTGCGCGCGCTCGGCGCCGAGCCCGTCGTCTTGAGCGGCGATCACGAGGCGACCGTGCGGGCGACCGTGGCGGGCCTCGGCGCCGTGCGCGCCGTCGGCGGTGTGGCGCCGGAGGGCAAAGCGGCGGAGATCACCCGCTTGCAGGCCGGCGGCCGCGCAGTCGCGATGGTCGGCGACGGCGTGAACGACGCCGCCGCGCTCGCGACGGCCGATCTCGGCATCGCGCTGGGCACCGGCTCCGACATCGCCATCGAGGCGGCCGACCTCACCCTGCTCCGACCCGAGCCGAGTCTGGTGGCGGACGCCCTGCGGCTCTCGCGCCGGATGCTCGCGGTGATCCGCGGCAACCTGTTCTGGGCCTTCGCCTACAACGTGGCCGCCCTCCCGATCGCCGCCCTCGGCCTCCTCGACCCGATGATCGCGGGAGCGGCGATGGCGTTCTCGAGCGTGTTCGTGGTGCTGAACAGTCTGCGGTTGCGGCGGTTCTGAACCCCGGCCGCGCAGAGCGGATCGATAGCAGGTGCGAAACCGCGGAATCGGGATGTCGCACGGCGCGTCCACCCGGTCTCCCCTTAAAGGGGGGTAGGGGAGGACATACAAGCGGGTCTATCCTCAGCGCAGGGGTTGAGAAATATTCGTTTTGCAGGAAAGGCCCGACTTTGCTGAAGAACCTCAGCCCGCTGCTGTCCGGTGCACTCTTGAGCGCACTGGATTCGATGAACGACGGCGAGACGCTTACCCTCGTCGGCAGCGGCTATCCAGAGAACACGATCACCGCGCCCATCGTCCGCCTCGAGGACGACACCACCACCGAGGACGCCGCCCAAGCGATCCTCAGTGTGTTCCCGCTCGACAACATCCACCCGTCCCCGATCGCATTCCTCGACCTGACAGGAGAGTCCTACGACGTCCCCGACGTCGCCTTCGCCGTGAACGGCATCGCCTCCGATGCCGAGCTGCGGCGCGTCCCGATGGAGCGTCTGGGCCTCGAGGAGTTCCTCGAGCAGGCCCGTTCGTCCTCCGTGGTCGTCCGCGTCGGCTCCGACGCCCCGCCGTGCGCCTTCCTGTTCCGCAGGGGAGCGCTCTGACGGGTTAGCCGCTCCCGGCGGCATCCGCTCCTCGAGGAGGTCTCGTCTCGAGAGCGGGTGCCGCTAGGGTGGTGGGGATGTCCACACCCCGCACTCCGCAGCCGCCGGCCTTCAATCGCGCGGCGCTCGCGCCCGGAATCATCGGCGCGATGGTGCTCCTCGCCGGCCTCGCCCTGATCGGCGGCCCCTGGTACCTCTACGTCCAGTACGCGGTCGCCATCCTCGCGCTGATCATGTGCGTCTTCGCCGGTCAGGCCAAGCAGTGGTGGTGGCTCGTCGGTCTCGTCCCGATCGCCGTCGTCTGGAACCCGGTCTGGCCGATCACGATCGACGACACGATCCTGCGCGCCCTGCACGTCATCGCGGCCGTCTTCCTGGTCTGTGCGGCGACGCTCATCAAGATCCCGGCCGACACTCGTCGCTGAACGGCCCCGCATCCGGTAAAATGGATGTGCGCGGCGATTCCTGTGCCGCGCTCCCGGCGTCCCCGACGCCCGGTCGGGGCCACTCGGTCCTCCGATCGGAGGTCGCGCCGGCCCTCACGCCTTAGGCGCCGTGCCCTCGGACAGCGCGCGGCGCACCTTCATGGAGGACCATGTCTCGTTCCGGTCAGCGCACCAGCTCGTCGCGCCCGCAGCAGCAGCGCCGGAACCGGCACGCCAACAACGACGGACTCATCCCGGTCCTCGCCCGCAAGGTGCGCGAGGTCGAGGCGAAGGCCGCGGACGGCAAGAAGCTCGGCCCCACGAACCGCACCAAGTTCCAGGTGATCGCGTTCCTCATGCGCGAGGAGCGCGCCAGGGCCAAGGCCGACAGCGAGCTGAGCGACGCCGCGCGCGCGGAGCAGCTGAAGCGCCTCGACGGCATCGCGACGATCCTCGCGAAGACCGCGGCACGCGACACCTCCCTGATCTCGCTGCTCGAGAGCGAGGCCCCGCCGACCGCCACCGCCCAGAAGATGCGGCGCGACTGGCTGCTCGAGTCGGGCACCGAGCTCAGCCCCGACGACCTCATCATCACCATCGAGCGCCCCGCTGCCAAGACCGACAGCGTCATCCCGCCGGAGCTCGCGGAGAAGCAGGTCGTTCCGCAGTCGGTGAAGGCGCGCCAGCTGTCCAACCCGTTCCTCGCCCCCGACTTCTCGCGCCTCACGCCGGCACAGCCGACGCCGCGTCGCCGGCTCGACTCGTGGGAGCTGCTCGGGCCGCTCTTCAAGTCGTTCGAGTACGGTGCGGGCGGCCAGGCGGCGAGCATGGACCTCCCGCCGGCTCCCGCGATCGACCGCTACTCGCCTCCCGGGCTGGAGCTCATGCACCACCAGGCCCGCTTCGTGGAGAGCGTCCGCCAGGGCCACCGCACGTTCCTCCTCGCCGACGAGCCCGGCCTCGGCAAGACGGCCCAGTCGGTCCTCGCCGCCTCCGTCGCCGGGGCGTACCCGCTGCTCGCCGTCGTGCCGAACGTCGTGAAGATGAACTGGGCGCGCGAGGTCGAGCGCTGGACGCCGCAGCGCCGCGCCACGGTCATCCACGGCGACGGGGAGGGCCTCGACGCCTTCGCCGACGTCGTCATCGTCAACTACGAGGTGCTCGACCGCCACCTCTCCTGGCTGAGCACGCTCGGTTTCAAGGGCATGGTCGTCGACGAGGCGCACTTCATCAAGAACCTGCACTCGCAGCGCTCCCGCCTCGTCCTGGGACTGGCCGACGCCATCCGGTCGAACACGCCGGACCCGCTGCTGCTCGCCCTCACGGGCACGCCGCTCATCAACGACATCGACGACTTCCGCGCCATCTGGCAGCTGCTCGGCTGGATCGACGGCAGCAAGCCGACCGCGCAGCTCATGGAGCGCCTCGAGGAGACAGGACTCACCCCGGCCGAGTTCGGCTTCTACGCCGCCGCGCGCGAGGCCGTCATCGACATGGGCATCGTGCGCCGTCGCAAGCTCGACGTCGCCGCAGACCTGCCCAGCCGCCGTGTCGTCGACCTGCCGGTCGAGCTCGACGGCGACCTCGGCCGCTCCATCCGCCAGGCCGAGAAGGAGCTCGCCGACCGCCTCGTCGCCCGCTTCCACCGCGCCGCAGCCGCAGGCCGGCCGGACACCTTCGACGGCGACGACGAGGCGCACCGCCGCCACCTCATCCGGCTGGTCGCCCAGTCGGAGCTCGAGGAGTCGAAGTCGGCCAAGACCGGCGACAACGTCTTCACCATGGTCCGCAAGATCGGCCAGGCGAAGGCCGGCCTCGCCGCCGACTACACCGCGCAGCTCGCACGCTCGGTCGGCAAGGTCGTGTTCTTCGCCAAGCACATCGACGTGATGGACCAGGCGGAGGAGGCGTTCGCAGCCCGCGAGCTGAAGACCATCTCCATCCGCGGCGACCAGAGCGCGCTGTCGCGGCAGAAGGAGATCGACGCCTTCAACAACGACCCGGACGTCTCTGTCGCGGTCTGCTCGCTCACCGCGGCGGGGGTCGGCCTCAACCTCCAGGCCGCGTCGAACGTCGTCCTGGCGGAGCTGTCCTGGACCGCCGCGGAGCAGACGCAGGCCATCGACCGCGTGCACCGCATCGGTCAGGAGGAGCCGGTCACCGCGTGGCGCATCATCGCCGCCCAGACCATCGACTCCAAGATCGCCGAGCTCATCGACGCCAAGCAGGGCCTCGCGGCCCGCGCCCTCGACGGCAGCGACGTCGAGGCGGGATCGGCCGACTCGGTGCAGCTGGACGCGCTCATCCACCTGCTCACGGACGCACTCGACTAGGCGCGGCGTCGGCACATTCGTGCCGAATGTGGGGTATCGCGCGCGCTATCTCGACATTCCGCACGAATGTGCCGGGCGGCGTCAGGCGATGCCGGCGTCGTCCGGGTCGAGTGGCACGGGCCGATCGTCGTCCGGGAGGATGCGGTCGGTCTCCTCGTCGTCCGTCACGGGGACGTCGTCGGCATCGTGGAGCACAGGATCGGGCTCGTAATCGCCCTCCTGCGACTCCCGGAACTCGTCCAGATCCTCGTCGCGTCGGTCGCTCATGACACCGAGGGTACCGCTCGCGCCGGGCGGGGTCGAGGGTGCTCAGCCCGCGAGCGAGAGCACGAAGAACGGGCCGCGCTCGTCATGCAGGATGCGCGCCTCGCCCCGGAACGCGGCGAAGTCCCCGGTGCCGGTGCCCGGGACGATGTACCCGAAGGCCGAGGGGTCGTCGGGATGCTGCAGCGCCCCGTGGTGCACCGTGAAGGAGCCGTTCCGGCCGTCAGGCAACGTGCCCGTGACGCGCTCGGCGGCGAGGTAGCCGCGGCCGCCCTCCTCCGTCCCCGACGACACGAAGTGCGCGACGGACTCGCCGAACAGCCCCTCCGTGTAGCGCTTGCGCATGACGATGGCGCCGACCCAGTCGCCGTCGAGACCGGCGAGCGGCTCCGGGTCCCAGCCGGTGACCTCGAATCGGGCGGTGATCGTCTCCGTGGTGTCCATGCCCCGAGCCTAAGCACTGCGCTCCCCGGCGCTCTTGTGATTTCGCGACACGGCCGAAGTGGGCTAGACAGGGGGCATGGAGCACCAGAGCCAGGTCGAGATCGAGCGCAAGTACGACGTCGCTGAGGACACCGTTCCGCCCGACCTCGTCGGCGTCGGTGCGGTCGCGGTCGTGGCGGAGCCCGAGACGGCGGAGCTCGTCGCCACCTACTACGACACGGGCGACCTGACCCTCGCCCGCAACCGCATCGCCGTGCGCGCCCGCCGCGGCGGTGCGGACGAAGGCTGGCACGTCAAGCTCGCGCCCGGCGACGAGGGGCGCGTCGAACTCCACTGGCCGCTCGGGGACGGTGAGCGCGAGCCTCAGGAGCTGCGCGACGCGGTGGCCGACGCCCTCGGGTCGGTGCTGGGGGACGAGCAGCTCGTCCCGATCGCCCGCATCGTGAACACGCGGGTGACGACCGTGCTGCGGGATGCGGCCGGCTTCGACCTCGCCGAGCTCTGCGACGACCACGTGCGCGGCGAGAACCTGCGCAGCGGCGGCCGCGACGAGTGGCGCGAGTGGGAGGTCGAGCTCCTGAGTGGGGCGCCCGACACGCGGTCGGGCCGCACCGCCCTGCTCGACGGCGTCGAGGAGCGGCTGCTGGAGGCCGGCGCACGGCCGTCGGCGAGCGGCTCGAAGCTGCAGCACGTGCTCGAACTCTGACCCGCGCAGTGGACGGAGCGGTCCACGTGCGCGCGATACCTCACGGTCCCCCCGAAGTCCAGTGCGCTTTTGTGCTGCGGCGGGAGGTCGGGCATGATGCCTAGGGGCGTTACAGAAACGGCGAGAGACGGAGCACCATGAAGATCGGCATCCTCACCAGCGGCGGCGACTGTCCCGGACTCAACGCGGTCATCCGCGGCGCGGTCCTGAAGGGCGACCGCGTGCACGGCTCGGAGTTCGCCGGCTTCCGCTACGGCTGGCGCGGCGTCGTCGACGGCGACATCATGCCGCTCGACCGCCACAGCGTCCGCGGCCTCTCGCGCCAGGGCGGCACCATCCTCGGCTCCAGCCGCACGAACCCGTTCGAGGGCGAGAACGGCGGCCCCGAGAACATCCAGCGGATGATGGACGAGAACGGCATCGACGCGATCATCGCGATCGGCGGCGAGGGCACGCTCACCGCGGCCCGCCGCCTCACCGACGCCGGCCTGAAGATCGTCGGCGTCCCGAAGACCATCGACAACGACCTCGCGGCCACCGACTACTCGTTCGGCTTCGACACCGCGGTCGAGATCGCCACCGAAGCGATCGACCGCCTCCGCACCACGGCGGAGTCGCACCAGCGCTGCATGGTCGTGGAGGTCATGGGCCGCCACGTCGGCTGGATCGCGCTGCACTCCGGCATGGCGGGCGGCGCGCACGCCATCCTCATCCCGGAGCGGCCGCAGTCCATCGAGCAGGTCGTCGAGTGGGTGGAGTCGGTGCGCGACCGCGGCCGCGCCCCCGTGCTCGTCGTCTCCGAGGGCTTCCACCTCGACACGATGGAGGAGGCGCACTCGCACAAGGGCCTCGACGCGTTCAACCGCCCCCGCCTCGGCGGCATCGGCGAGATGCTCGCGCCGATGATCGAGGAGCGCACCGGCATCGAGTCGCGCGCGACGGTCCTGGGCCACATGCAGCGCGGCGGCGTCCCGAGCGCCTACGACCGCGTGCTCGCGACGCGCCTCGGCATGGCCGCGGTCGACGCGGTCTACGAGGGCCGCTGGGGCTCCATGGTGTCCCTGCGCGGCACGGACGTCGTCAACGTCTCGATCGCCGACGCGACCGGCGGACTCAAGACCGTTCCCGACGCGCGCTACGAAGAGGCCGCCCTGCTGTTCGGCTGAGTCGCCTCCCGGGCGACGGGCACTTCTGGCGCACGGGTGGCGGGTCTAGGCTCCCTCCTACGAGAGTGAAGGGATGCCGTATGCCCAGATTCGTCCAGTTCGAGGAGTTCGGCTCGCGCGATTTCCTGCAGGTGGTGGAACGCGAGCGACCGTGGCCCGGGCCGGGTCAGCTGCTCGTGCGGGTGATGGCGGCGGGGCTCAACCCGATGGACTACAAGGCCTATCGCGACGAGCGGTCGGCCGGGCGGATGGGCGTCACGCTCCCGAGCGGCATCGGTCAGGACTTCGCCGGGTACGTCGAGGACGTCGGCGAAGGCGTGACCCGGTTCGCGGCCGGTGACGCCGTGTTCGGCACGGCTCCGTTCGCCGCGGTCGCGGACTTCGTCGTCGTCTCGGAGGAGGGCCAGGTCGTCGCCAAGCCCGAGCCGCTGACCTTCGAGGTCGCCGGCTCGCTCGGCGTCGTCGGACGCACCGCCATGGCGACCACGCGCTCCCTCGGCCTCGGCGAGCACGACACCGTGCTGGTGAGCGCCGCGGCGGGCGGCGTCGGCGTGCTCGCCGCCCAGCTCGCCGTGCGGGCGGGGGCGACCGTCGTCGGGACGGCGGGGGAGGAGAACCACGAGTTCCTCGAGACGCTCGGCGTCATCCCCGTGACCTACGGCGACGGCCTCGCCGAACGGGTGCGCGATCTCCTGGACGGCGACCGCGTCACCGCCGCGCTCGACAACCACGGCGGCGGGACCATCGAGGCTGCGCTCGAGCTCGGGGTGCCCGTCGAACGGATCAACACGATCGCCGTCTTCGGCCCTGACGCGCACGGGGCGCAGAACGTCGGCGGCGCCTCCGCCGGCAACGACGAGCTGGCCGAGCTGGCGTCCCTCCTGGCCGAGAATGAGCTCGTCCTCCCCATCGACTCCATCTACCCGATCGAGCGGACGGGCGAGGCGTACGGGCGGCTGGAGGCCGGGCACCTGCGCGGCAAGATCGTCGTCGTGACGGACTGAGGGGTGGGGATGATCGACGACGACACCGCACGGCTGCTGCGGCAGGCGGGGCTGCGCTGGCAGCCGCAGTCCGGCGACACCTTCGCCATCGACCGGCCCGGGATGGCCGGCGAGCGCTTCACCGTCAGCGAGATGACGATCGAACCGCACCACTTCGAGAGCGGCACCATCCTCGGCTTCAACGGCACGACGGAATGGGCGCTCGACTCGCTGGCGGTGGAGGACGCCCTCTGGATCCCGCGCGAGGACCAGCTGCGCGAGCTGCTGGGCGGCTCGTTCCGGCACCTGGCGCGCACGGCCGACGGCTACCGCGTGACGACGGTGCTGGGCGGGGCCGAGCGGATGTTCGAGCACGACGACCCGGCGACCGCGTACGCGCAAGCGCTGCTCGCCCTCATCGGGGCGTCGATCGACTAGGGGAGGTCGCCGGCCTCAGGAGTCGGAGCGACGGGCGGCGCGCTCGGCGTCGCGGGCCTTGACCCGCGCGTTCTCGGCGCGCACGGCGGCCAGCGTCGCACGCTCGGTGACGAGCCACTCCGGCGGGTCGGCCAGTAGCGCCTTGATCTCGGCGGTGGTGAGCGCCTCGTCGACGCCGCCGCGGGCGAGACCGGAGTTGGAGACGCCGAGCTTGCGGGCGACCTCGTCGCGCGGGTGCGGCCCCTCGGCGCGCAGGGTCTGCAGCCACGCCGGCGGCTCGGCGTTCAGCGCGTCGAACTCGGTGCGGCTGATCTCGCGCTCGCGGAACTCGGCGGGGGCGGCGGGCAGGTAGATGCCGAGCTTCTTGGCGGCGGTGGCCGCCTTCATGGTCTGGGGTCGCTTCTCGGCACTCATGGGTTCCAGGTTACCGTTCGGTACGCTCGGGGGATGACCTCCCGATTCGCCCTGTCGTTCCCGCGGGGCGTCGCCGTCGGCAAGTGGACCCGCGAGTTCGAGCGACGGCACCCGCACGTCGAGCTCGTCGTGGCCCCCAGCGCCGATCCGGTGTCCGCCTTGACGGCGGGGGAGGCCGATATGGCATTCGCCCGCGACGCCGAGTCCGACGATGCGCGGCACCTCATCCCGCTGTACGCGGAGGACGTCGTGCTCGTCATGCATCACGAGCATCTGCTCACCCTCGAGAAGAAGCTGCACCTCGCCGATCTGGAGGGCGAGCCGCGCGTCGAGGGGGAGCCGTCGGACGCGCTGATGCGCCGCATCGCGGAGGGCGAGGGCATCGCCCTGTGGCCGGCTTCCGTCGCCAAGGCGCTGCGCCGCAAGGACGTCGTCGCCGTGCGGCTGGAGGACGGCGAGCAGAGCAGCATCGGCCTGACCTGGCCGCGGGACGGGCAGCATCCCCTCGTCGACGAGTTCATCGGCATCGTGCGCGGACGTACCGCGCACAGCTCGCGCAATCCGGAGGTCGCCGCGGAGCAGGCGGCCACGGGCAAGCGGGCCGGGAAATCGGCGTCGGGCACGGGTGCGGCAAGCAAGGGCGGTGCCGGCACGAGCGGCGCAGGCAAGGCCCGGCCACGGACCACCGGAAAGTCCGCGCCGCGGGCCGCGCGGGGCCGCAAGCGCCGCTGAGGGGCAGAATGGCGGCATGGCAGCCAGTGCGGGCCGCGACGCCCAGTCCGAGATCTACCGTGCGGGAGTGAGCGGGAGCAGACCGCGCGTCCCGGTCGGTCCCGTTGCCCTGGAGCGCGCGGCGCAACGGCGGATGTCGCGGGCGGCGTTCGCCTATGTCGCGGGTTCGGCGGGGGCCGAGCGCACCGCGCAGGCGAACCTCGACGCCTTCCGAGCGCGCCGGATCGTGCCGCGGGTGCTGCGGGACGTCGCCGATCGCGACCTCGGGGTGGAGCTCTTCGGCGTGCGCCGCCCGACCCCGCTGCTGCTCGCCCCGATCGGCGTGCTCCAGCTCGCGCGGCGCGGAGGCGACGCCCTCGCGGCACGGGCGGCCGCCTCCCTCGGCATCCCCGCCGTGCTCTCCAACCAGGCGTCGGCTCCGATGGAGGAGGTCGCCGCGGCCATGGACGCCGCGCATCCGGGCGCGGCCCGCTGGTTCCAGCTCTACTGGAGCTCGTCGCGCGACCTGGTCGCGAGCCTCGTCGAACGCGCCGAGCGCAGCGGGTGCGAGGCGATCGTCGTCACTCTCGACACCCACGTGCTCGGCTGGCGCCCGCGCGATCTCGATCTCGGCTATCTGCCGTTCAGCCGCGGGCTGGGGATCGCGCAGTACACCAGCGACCCGGTGTTCCGGCGGCTCGTAGCGGAGCGCGTCGCCGCGGGCGGGGAGCGGGAGCCCACCCGGGTGACACCGGCAGCGATCGCGGCGTTCGCGAGCATCCTGCGCCACCATCCCGGCGGACTGCGCGCGAACCTCCGGTCGCCGGAGCCGTTGGCGGCCGTCGAGACCTTCCTGGACGTCTTCGCCGACCCGTCCCTGAGCTGGGACGATCTCGCCTTCCTGCGCGAGCGCACGCGGCTGCCGATCGTGCTGAAGGGCATCCTGCATCCCGACGACGCGCGGCGTGCGGTGGACGCCGGGGTGGATGCCGTTCAGGTGTCGAACCATGGCGGCCGTCAGATCGACGGGGAGGTCGCGGCCCTCGATGCGCTCCCGGGAGTCGTGGAGGCCGTCGGCGGCAGCCTGCCCGTCCTATTCGACAGCGGCGTGCGCGGCGGCGCGGACGTCGTGATCGCGCTGGCCCTCGGAGCACGCGCCGTCGCGATCGGGCGCCCGTACGTCTACGCGCTCGCGCTCGCCGGAGAGGCGGGCGTGCGCGAGCTGCTCCGCAACGTGATCGCCGAGCTGGACATCACCCTGGGGCTGGCGGGGGTGCGATCGCTGGGGGAGTTGGGCGAGGAGGTGCTGGAGGGCCGATGATCGACGTCCGAAGGCCCGACCGCTCGGGCGGACGGCCGGGGCGGGTGGTGCTCGATCGCATCTGAAGTATCATGCACGCAACGCAGAGTATCTGCTGCTAGTGTGCAGACTACATTTCGTCGAAGGAGCTGAGATGGAAACCCTGGGCCTGATTCTCGCCGCTCTCGCCGGTGCGCTTTATCTCGCCGCTCTCGTGTACGCGGTGATGCGGATCATCTGCACGGACCAGCTCACCCGGATCGAGCGGTTCGTGTGGATTTTCGCCGTCATCGCATTCCCTCTCGCCGGACCGATCGTCTGGTTCCTGCTGGGCCCGCATCCGCTGGGCCTGCGCGCGCCGCAGATCAAGCGCTGAGACCCGTCCCGCGACCCGGCAGTCGCCGGCGCACTCAGCTGGTGGCGGGAGGCTCACCGGCGCGGCGGGCGGCCTGCGCCAGCACCTGCGGCCCGGTGACGAGCGCGCGCTTCCAGGGCGCGACGCCGTCGATCTCGACCTGGAGCGAGAAGCTCAGGATGGTCCGGATCAGCACGATGATGCCGAGCACGACGGCGTCGGTCAGGGTGGGGCTGGAGGTCACCGTCTTGACCAGGTCGGCCGCGACGAGGATCTCGAGCCCGAGCAGGATCACCCCGCCGAACGTCTCCCGCAGCGTGCGGAACGCGACGGTCCCGCTGCGGTGGCGGCGCCAGGCGACGAGAGAGATCACGACCGCGACGACGAAGCCGAGCGCCATCGCCAGCACACCGGCGAACTCGAAGGCGACGCCGATGGCCTCGAAGAACGCGTGTCCGCTCATGCGGTCATGGTGCCACAGGGCGGCGCGGATCAGGAGACGTGGACGGCCGGTCGCCGTTTCACATCCTTCTCGGCCTCGCGCAGCACCTCGCGCGTGACCGGGGCGACCTCGCCGACGCCGGTGATGAGGAAGCGGAACATGTTCGAGATCGGGTTGCCCTCTGTCCACTCGAAGTAGATCGTCGGCACGATGCCGGTGATGTCACGGATCTCGAGCAGCACGGCCGCGATCGTGTTCGGGACGTTGCCGCTCTTGACCTGCAGCACGCGGTAGCCGTGCTTCACGACGCCGTGGACCACCAGATCCTCCTCGAAGTCGGAGGAGTCGGAACGGAGCACCTCGAGGAAGATCGTGCGGGCACGCTGCGGGATGTGGCTGAACTTGCGCTCGTCCTTGTTCTTCTGCGCGTACTCCGTCGTCGTGTCGACGTCGGGCTCGTGCGAGATGATGCGGATCTCGCCCTCCTCCGCGTCCTCCAGCACGAAGTCGAGGGCCGTGACGTCGAGCGTCACGGAGGTGGCCCGCAGCTCGAACGACCGGCCGATGCGCGAGACGATCGAGACGACGAGGATGCCGAGGATGAACAGCGTGGCTATGCGCAGGCCGTCCGGGCGCTCGATGACGTTGACGATCGTCGTGTAGACGAAGATCGCGGTGATGATGCCGAAGAGCACGAACCGGCGCGGCTGCTTCTTGCGCCGCGCCGAGAGGGCCACCGCCAAGGAGGCCGAGGTGATGAGCACCAGCACGCCGGTCGCGTACGCGCCGCCCTGGGCGTCGACGTTGGCCTGGAAGACGAGGGTGATCAGGAACGCGATCGCGGTGAAGACGAGGACGAGGGGTCGCACCGCGCGCGCCCACTGCGGCGCCATCCCGTAGCGCGGCAGGTACCGCGGCACGAGATTGAGCAGTCCCGCCATCGCGGACGCGCCGGCGAACCACAGGATGAGGATGGTGCTGATGTCGTAGACCGTGCCGAACACGTTGCCGAGGTACTCGTGCGCGAGGTACGCGAGGGCGCGGCCGTTCGCCGAGCCGCCCGCCTGGAACTCCTTCTGCGGGATGAGCAGTGTCGTGGTGAAGCTCGACGTGATGAGGAAGACGCTCATGATGATCGCAGCGGTCGTCAGGAGCCGGTGGGCGCCGCGGATCCGTCCGACCGGGTAGGCGGGGTCGTCGTCGGGCTTGCCCTTGATCTGCGGCATCACGGCGACACCGGTCTCGAAGCCGGAAAGACCCAGGGCGAGCTTCGGGAAGACGAGCAGGGCGACGCCGACGATCATCAGCGGGTTGCCGTTCTGCCGGAACAGCATCCCCCACCAGTCGGAGATCGCGGTGGGGTGGTGGAACACCTCGACGATGGAGGTGCCGACGACGATGACGTTGAGCGCGAGGTACACCGCCACCAGCACGACGGCGATCCCGATGGCCTCCCGGAACCCGCGGAGGAACACGGCCCCGAGCAGGGCGAGCAGCACGAGCGTGATGATGACGTTCTGCCCGTGGAACCAGTCGGGGGCGAACGGGTTCTCGATCGCGTGCGCCGTCGCGTCCGCCGCCGACAGCGTGATCGTGATCATGAAGTCGGTGGCGGCGAAGCCGAGGAGCACGAGCACGAACAGCTTGCCCGCCCACCAGGGGAGCAGCCGTTCCAGCATCGCGATCGACCCGGAGCCGCGGAAGCTCTCCCGGGCGACCCGGCGATAGACGGGCAGGGCGCCGAGCAGCGTCAGCGCCACGAGCACGAGGGTCGCGAACGGCGAGATCAGCCCGGCCGCGAGGGCCGCGATCGCCGGCTGGTAGCCGAGGGTGGAGAAGTAGTCGACGCCGGTGAGGCACATGACCTGCCACCACGAGTGCGTGCGCTCGGGATTGCGGCCGTGCGGTCCCTGCTGGGTTCCGCGCTCGTCGACGAGCCCCGAGAGCAGCCAGTGCCGGAAGCGGCCCGCCTTGGATCCCGCGGCCCGGCCAGGGTGCGTCTGGCCGGGGACAGGGACGGGCGCGGGTGCGCCGTCCGCCGGTGTGGTCGACATCGTCGCTCCTCGTGCTGGGCCTACGACCTCACACTAGTTCGCTCACCACGCCGACGCGCGGTAGTCCTTGAGGAACACTCCGTAGACGTCCTCGCCGGCCTCGCCGCGCACGACCGGGTCGTAGACGCGGGCGGCGCCGTCGACGAGGTCGAGCGGGGCGTGGAAGCCCTCCTCGGCGAGGCGCACCTTCGTGTAGTGCGGGCGCTCGTCGGTGATCCAGCCGGTGTCGACGCTCGTCATCAGGATGTTGTCGGTCTCGAACATCTCGCCCGCGCTGGTGCGCGTGAGCATGTTGAGCGCCGCCTTCGCCATGTTGGTGTGCGGGTGCCCGGGGCCCTTGTATCGGCGGCCGAACACGCCCTCCATCGCCGAGACGTTGACGACGTACGCCCGACCCGACTCCGTCGCCGCGAGGGAGGGGCGCAGACGGTCGATCAGGATGAACGGCGCGGTCGTGTTGCAGAGCTGCACCTCCAGCAGCTCGAGCGGGTCCACGTCGCCGATCGCCTGGGTCCAGCTGTTGACGGTCTTCACGTCCGGCACGAGGCCGCCCGCATCGATGGCGGTGCCGTCGGCGTGCTTGGCCAGCGACGACGACCCCGGCGCCATCGCGAGCGTCGCCAGGTCGTGCGCGGTGATGCCGCCCTGACCGCCGAGCTCCGCGATCGTGCCGGCGATCGTCGTGCGCGAGAGCAGCGGGTGGGCCGCGACCGAGGCCTCCAGGGCCTGGGGGTGCGGGTCGGCGGTGTGGCCGAAGGTCTCCATCTCAGGCAGGGGGCCGTCGGGCAGCGGCTGCGACTCGGCCTCCGCCAGCAGCGAGTACGAGCCGGGGGAGCGGCGCACCGTCTGGGCGGCGTTGTTGATGAGGATGTCGAGGGGGCCCTGCGCCGCGACCGAGTCGGCCAGCGCGATCACCTGGGACGGGTCGCGCAGGTCGATGCCGACTACTCGCAGCCGGTGCAGCCACTCGCCGGCGTCGGGCAGCTGCGAGAAGCGGCGCACGGCGTCGCGCGGGAAGCGCGTGGTGATGGTCAGGTGCGCGCCGTCGCGCAGCAGCCGCAGCGCGATGTGCATGCCGATCTTGGCGCGGCCGCCCGTGAGCAGGGCGCGCTTGCCGCGCAGGTCGGTGCGCGCGTTGCGCTTGGCGTGGCTGAACGCGGCGCAAGAGGGGCAGAGCTGGTGGTAGAACCAGTCGACCTCGGTGTAGTCCTGCTTGCAGATGTAGCAGGCGCGCGCCTTGAGCAGAGTGCCTGCGGTGGTGGAGGGCGTGGTGCCGGAGGTCAGCTCACGACCGCGGGTCTCGTCGTCGATCCGGTCGGGGGCGCCGGTCGCGGTGGCCGCGACGACGGCGCGGTCGGCCTCGGCGACGGCATCGCGCAGCTCGCGGCGACGCGCCTGCTTGACGGCCTTGAACATGTGGCCGGTGGCCTGGCGGACGGCCACGAAGTCGGGGTGCTCGCGGTCGAACTCGTGGAGGCTCCCGAGCACGCGCAGCGTGATCTCCAGGTCGGCGGGATCGATGCCGACGGCGGGGGAGTCGGAGGGAGGGGTCGTGGATGGCACCGGAGAATTCTACGGTGCCCTCCTGCACAGTCCCTGCCTGCGCCGGGGCCCGGATGCTAGCCTTCCGAAAAGGGGGTGCACGATGAGTGTGCTGATGCAGGAGTTCGAGCAGGCGCGACGCCGCCGCTCACGTTTCGGTCTGCTGGTCGCGGGGGCGATCGTGGCCGGTGTCGGAGCCTGGCTGACCGGGCCGTACGGGGTCGTCCTCGTGGTCGCCGGTGAGCCGATCGGCTGGGCGCTCGCCGCCTTCGGGCTCGTGCTGCTCGCGGGCTGCGTCGTGGCTATCGTGGCAGCGGCTCGCACCCGGGCCGTGCCGGCGAGCCTTCCTGGCAAGGCCAATCCGGGGTTCGACGAGCCGCGACCGTCGGAGAACCCGAGGGGCGGCTACTCGATGTCGGGCTCGTACCTCGGTTCGTAGGAGCGGGACGCCGACTGCGGCGGTGGGCGGCTGACCTCCTCGTCAGATCCGCACCTGCAGCCAGGCGAGGCCGCTGAGGTCGAGGCACACGGAGTCCTCCATCTCGGTCGCCCGGGCGAGCACCTCGCCGCAGACGGCGCACCGCAGGACCATCCCGTTGCCGTGCGGATAGAGTCGCGCGGCGGCGACGACGTTCTCGTCGCCGCAGTGGGCGCAGCGACCGCGGGCCGCCGTGACGTCGACGGCGAAGATCTCGGAGAGCAGGCCGGCGGCGGCATTGCCGTCGAGATAGCCGGGCTCGGCGGGGTCGGCCTGCTCGTTCTGGTCGGTCATGAGGCACCTCCGATGCCGCCGTAGCGCTCGGTGCGGATGCGCTCGGGCGCGTGACCGGCGTCCACCAGCCAGCCCGACACCGTCTCGACGAAGGGCGTCGCCCCGCACAGATAGAACGTGGGCGACTCGGCCGCGGGCACCACGGCGGCGGAGAGCGCTTCCGCCGTCAGACGGCCGGGCGGCGTCGCGGCACCGGCCGGCGCGGTGCGGGTGTAGACGTAGTCGACGGAGAGCGGCGCTGCGGCGTCCCGGCTCAGGTGCTCCAGCTCGTCGCGATAGAAGCCCGACTCCGGCGTGCGCACCGAGTAGAGCAGCCGGAACGGTGCCGCGCTTCCGGAGGCGGCGTGCGCCCGCGCCATCGACATGAGCGGCACGACCCCCGAGCCGCCGGCGATGAGCTGCACGGGCCCGGTGTCGGTCGGGCGCCAGACGAACCAGCCGCCGACCGGGCCGCGCACCTCGAGCTGTCCTCCGACCATCAGCCCGTGGACGAGGTAGGGGGAGACCTCGCCGTCGGGGAGCTCCTCCACCGTCAGTTCCAGCTCATCCTCCGCCACGCCGTTCGCGCCGGTCGCCGAGGCGATCGAGTAGGAGCGCACGGCCTGGTAGCCGTCGGGAGCCGTCAGCCGCACATCCACGTGCTGACCGGCGAGGTGCCCGTGGAGGCCCGGGATGCGCAGGCGGATGGTGCGCGCGGACGGTGTCTCGGCCCGCACGTCCACGACGTCGGCCACGCGCCAGACGGTGCTCACCAGTAGCGCTGCTCTTTCCAGGGGTCGCCGTACATGTTGTAGCCGTTCTGCTCCCAGAACCCGGGCTGGTCCTGCGGCAGCATCTGCAGCCCGCTGACCCATTTGGCGCTCTTCCAGAAGTACAGGTGGGGCACGAGCAGGCGGGCGGGGCCGCCGTGCTCGGGAGCGAGGTCCTCCCCGTCGAAGCTGTGCGCGACCCACGCCTTGCCGTCGAGCAGGTCGGCGAGCGGGACGTTCGTGGTGTAGCCGCCGTAGGAGTGCGCCATCGTGTACTCGAAGGTCGTGTCGACCTCCGCGAACAGGGTGTCGAGGGCGACTCCCCGCCACGACGTCCCGAGTTTCGACCAGCTGGTGACGCAGTGGATGTCGGTGCTCACGTCCTCTTGCGGGAGGGCGAGGAACTCGCTCCAGCTCCACCGGCGGACGTCGCCGGTCTCGTTGGTGATCGTGAACGCCCAGTCCTCTTTCGAGATGCGGGGCGTGGGACCGGCCGACAGCACGGGGAACCCGTCCGTGGCGTACTGGCCGGGCGGAACGCGCGGGTCGTCGGTTCTGCGACGTCCCAGGAATCCGGAGGAGACGATGCCCATGCGCGAAGCATATTGCGCGGGGCCGCGGGACACGAGACCCCGCGGCATGGTTGGCTGTGCGTATGGCCCTCCCGCCGCTCGTCGAACCCGCACCGGCGCTCCCCGCGGAGCGCGAGGCGCGATACGCCCGCACCGCACGCCTCCCTGGCTTCGGGATGCTCGCGCAGCGCCGGCTGCACGCGGCGCGCGTGCTGGTGGTGGGCGCGGGCGGGCTCGGCTCCGCCGTCCTGCCGCTGCTCGCGTCCGCCGGGTTCGGCACCATCGGGATCGTGGACGACGACCGGGTCGAGCCGAGCAACCTGCCGCGCCAGACCGTCCACACGCCCGCCGATGTCGGCCGCCTCAAGACGGAGTCGGCGGCCGAGGCGGTGCGCGCCCTCGATCCCGAGACCGACGTCCGGGTGTTCGCCGAGCGGCTGACCGCGGACAACGCCCGGGGAATCCTCGCCGGGTTTGACCTCGTGCTCGACGGCAGCGACAACTTCCCCACCCGGTACCTCGTGAACGACGCCGCCTTGCTCGCCGGCCTGCCGGTCGTCTGGGGCGCCGTGCACCAGGCCGGCGGCCAGGCGGGGCTCAGCTGGGCGGCCCACGGGCCGCACTACCGCGATCTGTTCCCCGTGCCGCCCGAGCCCGGCAGCATCCCGAGCTGCGCGGAGGCCGGCGCGCTGCCGAGCGTCTGCGGCACGATCGGCTCGCTGATGGTGAGCGAGGCGATCAAGCTCGTCACCGGCACGGGCGAGCCGCTGCTCGGCCGGGTGATCGTGCACGACGCGCTGCGGGGGACCTTCCGTGAGCTCGCGTACGATCGGGACCCGGCGGCCGACCCCGTCACCGAGCTGATCGACTACGACCTGTTCTGCGGGGTCACGGACACCGTCTCGGCGGCGGAGCTGCATGCCCGCCTGCTCGCCGGCGAACCGCACACCCTGCTGGACGTGCGCGAGCCGTGGGAGGCCGACGTCGCGGAGATCCCCGGCTCGCTGCTGGTGCCGCTCGGTGTGGTGCAACGGGACCCGGCGGGTGTCGCGGCGCGGCTCGGCGCCGACCCGCTCGTCATCGTCTGCCATCACGGTGTGCGCGCCGAGACGGCACGGCGCCTGCTGGCCGAGGCCGGCGCGCCCGGGCTCGTCCTGGCCGGCGGCATCGACGCGTGGTCGCGCGATATCGATCCGGCCATCCCGCGCTACTGACCGCGGACTAGGGTGAGGAGATGACCGCCGTCAACCTCGGCTCGCCCGTGCGGATTCCCGTGCGCGCCGAGGGTTCCGGTGCGGCGGCGCCGAGCCTCGCCGGTCGTCCCGAGCACCCGGGGCTGGTCGACCGCTTCGGGCGGGTGGCGCGTGACCTGCGCGTCTCGGTGACCGAGAAGTGCTCGCTGCGCTGCACGTACTGCATGCCGGCCGACGGCCTGCCCGCGATCCCGCGGGAGAGCCTGCTCACGGCGACGGAGATCGCCCGGCTGGTCGGCATCGGCGTGCGCGACCTGGGGGTCCGGGAGGTGCGGTTCACCGGCGGCGAACCGCTCATGCGGGCCGACCTGACCGAGATCGTCGCGCGCTCGGCCGCGGTCGCGCCCGGCATCGACCTCAGCATCACGACGAACGGCATCGGCCTCGACCGCCGCGTGGGCGCGCTCGTCGGGGCCGGCCTCACCCGCGCGAACATCTCGCTCGACACCGTGGACAGCGCTCACTTCGCGACACTCACCCGCCGCGACCGCCTGCCCGCGGTGCTCGCCGGCATCCGGGCGGCACACGACGCCGGCCTCACGCCGCTTAAGCTGAACGCCGTCATGATGCGGGACACCCTGGCCGACGCGCCGGAGCTCCTCGCGTGGGCGCTCGAGAACGGCTGCCGCCTGCGCTTCATCGAGCAGATGCCGCTCGACGCCGACCGCTCGTGGCTGCGGGACAACATGGTGCCGGCGAGCGAGCTGCTCGAGACGCTCGGCACCCGCTTCGCGCTCACGGAGGCGGGCCGCGACGACCCCTCCGCACCGGCCGAGGATTGGCTGGTCGACGGCGGTCCGGCCACCGTCGGCATCATCGCCTCCGTCACCCGCTCGTTCTGCAGCGCCTGCGACCGCACGCGCATCACAGCGGAGGGGACGGTGCGCTCCTGTCTGTTCGGCGACGACGAGACGGATCTGCGCGGCCTCCTCCGGGGCGGCGCCGACGACACCGAGATCGCCCGCTGGTGGCGCGGTGCGATGTGGGGCAAGCAGGCGGGGCACGGGATCGACGCGGCCGGGTTCCTGCCTCCCGTCCGGAGCATGGGGGCGATCGGTGGCTGAGGTGCTGGTGCGCTATTTCGCCGCGGCGGAGGAGGCCGCGGGACGCGCGGAGGAGCGCATCCCCCTCGCCGAGCCGACGCTGGGCGCACTGCGCGACGAGCTCGTCGCCCGCTACGGCGAACCGATGCAGCGTGTGCTGCGGAGCGGCTCGTTCCTGGTGGACGGCGTGGTCGCGCGCGACGCCGGCCGTCCACTCGGCGAGCGGGTGGACGTGCTGCCTCCGTTCGCCGGCGGCTGACCCGCCTTCCGTCAGGCGGGCGCGATCGCCACGTCACCGGGCGCGACACGCAACGTGACCTGGGTCCCCGGTGCGAGACGCAGCTCGGCGACGACCGCGGCCGGGAGTAGCGCCGTGAGCCGGTCGGTGCGTACGCGCACCAGGTCGTCTCGGGGTTCGAGCGCGGTGACCCGAGCGGGGATACCGCCGGACCCGGCCGGGTGGAGGCCGACCGAGGAGGGCCGGATCACCGCCGTCACCGGTATCCCGGCGCCGATCGGCTCCAACTCCGTGCCGGCGAGCTCCAGCCCGTCGTCCGTGCGGATCCCGTGCTCGGTGCGCCGGCCGGTCAGCAGGCTGAGGCCGGCGATCTCCGCCGTGAACGGGTGGCGTGGGCGGGCGAGCACCTCCCGGGTGGGTCCCTGCTCGACCACCGTCCCCTCGTGCAGCACGGCGACGCGGTCGGCGAGCAGGTAGGCGTCGAGCACGTCGTGTGTGACCAGCACGGCGGTGCGGTCGGCCAGCACCTCGGCGAGGGTCAGCCGCAGTTCGGCGGCGACGCCGACGTCGAGGGAGGCGAGTGGCTCGTCGAGCAGCGTCAGTCGCGGTTCGGCGGCGAGCGCCCGCGCGATCGCGACCCGCTGGGCCTGGCCGCCGGAGAGCTCGGCGGGGCGCCGTTCGGCGACGGCGTCCGCCCCGGTGCGCGTCAGCCAGTCGTCGGCGCGGTCGCGGGCCGCCGCGCGGCTGAGGCCGGTCGCGTGTGCCGCGAAGGCGACGTTGCCGCGCGCGGTCAGGTGCGGGAACAGCAGCGCTTCCTGCGCGAGCAGAGCAACACCCCTGCGGTGCGGCGCGAGCCAGGTCGACGGGAGGTCGAACAGGGTCGTACCGTCGAGCGCGGCCGTGCCCTCGTCGGGGCGGACGAGGCCGGCGAGCATCCCGAGCACCGTCGATTTGCCCGCGCCGTTCGGGCCGAGCAGGGCGAGGGTCTCCCCGGAGGCGAGAGCGAGGTCCACCGCGACCCCGCGTTCGGCGAGCGACGCCGTCAGCCGCAGGCTCATGCGGTGCGCCTGCGGAGCGGTTCGCCCGCTCCGTGTGCGACGGCGACGACGGCGATCGCGACCGCGATGAGCACCAGCGAGAGTGCGACCGCCGCGTTGGGATCGGTCTCCCGTTGCAGGTAGATCTCCAGCGGTAGCGTGCGGGTGACGCCCTGCAGGCTGCCCGCGAAGGTGAGGGTGGCGCCGAACTCGCCGAGGGCGCGGGCGAACGAGAGCACGGCGCCCGAGACGATGGCGGGCACGACGAGCGGCAGGGTGACCCGGAACAGCACGGTCGACGGGCCGGCACCGAGGGTGGCGGCCACCGCCTCGTACCGATCGCCCGCCGTGCGCAGAGCGCCCTCCAGGCTCAGGACGAGGAACGGGAGGGCGACGAACGTCTGGGCGATCACGACCGCCGGGGTCGAGAACGCCACCGGGAGGGCACCGTCGAGCAGGCCGCGCCGGCCGTAGAGCGCGAGCAGCGCCAGGCCGCCGACGACCGGCGGCAGCACGAGCGGCAGCAGCACGATGGCCCGCACGAGACCGCGGCCGCGGAAGGGAACGCGCGCCAGCACCACCGCCATCGGGATGCCGAGCACGAGACAGGCGGCGGTGGCCGTGAGCGAGGTGCGCAGGCTGAGCAGGAGGGCGTCCACCGAGGAGGGAGAGCTGATCAGAGCCGGGAACTGCGCCCAGTCGACCTGCAGCACCATCGCCGCAACGGGGAGGAGGACGAACAGGGCGCCCACTGCGGCGATCACGAGGAGCCAGGCGGGGACGCCGGTGGTGGAGGGTCGGGAGGTCGCGGGCCGACGTGACGCGGACGACCGCGCGCTCGTGGTCACGGCGCGCCGAATCCCGCGGCCCGCAGCACCTTCTGACCCGTGGGGCCCGTCACGAAGGCGATGAAGGCCTTCCCGCCCGCAGCATTGGCGCCCTGCCCGACGGCGACGATCGGGTACGTGTTGACCACATCCTTCGCCTCGGGGAAGGGCACGGAGTCGACCTTGCCGCCGGCGCCCCGGACGTCTGTCGCGTAGACGATACCCGCGTCCGCCTCGCCGGATATGACCTTGCCGAGCACGTCCGTGACCGACGACTCCTGGCTGACCGGCGTGAGCGTGGTGCCGGTCGAGGCCTCCACCTTCGCCGTCGCCGCCCCGCACGGCACCTGCGGTGCGCAGACGACCGTGGCGACGCCCGGCTTCGCCAGATCGGCGAAGCTCTCGATGTGCGCGGGATTGCCGGTCGGCACGGCGATCGCGAGCACGTTCGTGGCGACGTCGACGGGGTCGCCCGCGGTGACGCCGGCCGCGACCGCCTTCTGCATGGTGGCCTCGTCCGCCGAGGCGAACACGTCGGCGGGCGCCCCGGCCGTCAGCTGGGCGACGAGGTCGGACGAGCCCGCGAAGCTGAAGGTCACGGAGCTGCCCGGGTTCGCCTTCTCGAACTGCTTGCCGAGCTCGGTGAACGTGCTCGTGAGCGACGCCGCGGCGAACACCGTGATCGTCCCCGTCGCCCCGCCGGTCGCGGACGAGGTGGGAGTGGCGGTGCCGGAGGGGGAGCCGGAGGCCGAGCAGCCCGTCACCGCGAGGAGGAGGACGGCGAGGGAGGCGGCTGCGGCGGTGAGGCGGTCGGACACGGTCATGACGGTGCTCCCGGGGTCTCGACGATGACGGTGGTGGCCTTGACGACGGCGACCGCGACGGAACCGGGCTCCAGCCCGAGCTCGCGCACGGCCTCGCTGCTCATGAGCGAGACGACGCGGTGCGGGCCGCACTGCAGCTCCACCTGCGCCATGACGCGATCGGCGACGATGTCGGTGACGATGCCCACGAATCGATTGCGGGCCGACCGGCCGACCCCGGACGGGTCGATCGGCAGCACGGCGTTCTGCTTGGCGAGCACCGCGAGCTCCAGGCCGTCGACCACCGTGCGGCCGGCGTCGTCGCGTTCGCTCGACAGCAGTCCGCCCTCGATCCAGCGGCGCACCGTGTCGTCGGAGACGCCGAGGAACAGCGCTGCGTCCTTCACCCGTATCTGCGGCATGGCAGCCATCCTAGGGTCGCATCCGCGGTTCGGGGAGGGGTCAGAGACCGACCCATTCGGACGCGCCGGTGGCGAAGTGCTGCCGCTTCCAGATCGGCACGCCGGCCTTGATCGCCTCGACGAGTTCGGCGCACGCGGCGAACGCCTCGGCCCGGTGCGGCGCCGCGACGGCCGCGACGAGCGCGAGGTCGCCGACCGTCAGCGACCCGACCCGGTGCTGCGCGGCGACGCGCAGTCCGGTGCGTGCGGCGACCTCCTCGCAGCAGGTGCGGAGGAAGTCCTCGGCGTCGGGATGCGCGCGGTAGTCGAGCGAGACCACCGCCTGGCCGCCGTCGTGGTCGCGCACGATGCCCTGGAAGGAGACCACGGCTCCCGCCTCCGCGCGCCAGACGAACTCGTCCACGACCGCGGGATCGAGCGGGTCGGTGCTGATGTCGGCGAGCACCGCGTACTCGGCCGTCAACGCTCGCCGCCGTGACGGCCGCCGCGGTCTCCATTGCGGTCGCCGCGGTCTCCGGCGTGGTCGCCGCCGGCGATCTGGTCGAGCAGATGGGGCAGCAACTCGGCGAGTACCGCGAGACCGTCGGCCACCCCGCCGCGCGACCCCGGCAGGTTCACGATGAGGGTGGCGCTTGCGACTCCCGCTCGCCCACGACCGAGGGCGGCGAGCGGTGTGCTCGCCGCGCCGCGGGCCCGGAGCGCCTCGGCGACGCCCGGCAGGTCACGGTCGAGGACGGCTGCCGTCGCCTCCGGCGTGAGGTCGTCGGTGGCGAGCCCGGTGCCGCCGGTCGTGAGCAGGACGCGGGGGCCCTCGTCGACCGCCGCGCGCACCGCGTCGCCGACCGCCCGGTCGGGCACCACACGCACGTCGGCGGGGAGCCCGCGCTCGGCGAGCCAGGCGGCGATCACGGGACCGGTGGCGTCCTCCGCCGTCCCGGCGGCCGCCCGGGTCGAGGCGACGAGCACGATCGCGGCAGGCGCCGGGGGAGCAGCCTGCGCGGGGTGGTCCGCGGCCTCCGGGGAAGGTTGGGTGCCGGCCTCCCCGTCGCGTCGCCACTCGCCGCGTTTGCCGCCGCTCTTCGCGACCACGCGGACATCCGTCAGCACCGCCGCGGGATCCACCGCCTTGACCATGTCGTGGAGGGTGAGCCCGGCCACCGCGACGGCGGTGAGCGCCTCCATCTCCACGCCCGTGCGCCCGTGCGTGCGCGCCACCGCCTCGATGGCGACGGACCCCTCCGCGCGGTCGAGCGCGAAGTCGACGCGCACCGAGGTGAGCGGGAGGGGGTGGCACAGGGGGATCAGGTCGCTGGTGCGCTTCGCGCCCGCGATCCCGGCGATGCGCGCGGTGGCGAGCACGTCGGCCTTGGGGAGATCGTCCGCGGCGATCGCCGCGACCACGGCGGGCGTGGTGCGGAGCAGGCCACGCGCGACGGCCTCCCGGTCGGTCTCGGCCTTGCCGCCCACGTCGACCATGCGGGCACGTCCGTCGGCATCCAGGTGGCTGAGCTCGGTCATAGGGTCCAGACTGTCACGTCGGCCCCCGCGGGCAGGGACTCCACCTCGGCGGGGACGTCGATGAGCACGTCGGCGCGGGCCATCGCGGCGACGAGGTGCGAACTCGGCCCGGAGACGGGCGTCACGGCATCCTCCGCCGATCGGGCCCGCAGGAACTGGCGCTTCCCCGGCACCGACCGCACAGGCTCGGCGAGCCGGGTGCTCGACGGTGCGACCGGCGGCAGTCCGGCCGCCTCGCGCAGTGGTCCCCGCAGGAACACCACGAACGACACCTGCGTGCTCACCGGGTTGCCGGGGAAGCAGAACACCGGAACGCCGTCCACCACCGCGGTCGCCTGCGGTCCGCCCGGCTGCATCGCCACCGTGGTGACGACCGCGCCGCGCGGCTCGAGCACCTCCCTGACCACCTCGTAGGCACCCTGGGAGATGCCGCCCGACGTGATGACGAGGTCACTGACCGCGACGGCCGCATCGAGGAGCCGCCCGAACGTCGCGGGATCATCGTCGCTCGCCTCCCGCGACGACACCACCGCACCGGCCTCCTCGACCAGGGCGGCCAGGGCGACGCCGTTGGCGTCGAAGATCTGGCCGAAGGCGGCCGGGCCGCCGTCGGTCACGAGCTCGGAGCCGGTGGTCAGGATGCCCACCCGCAGCCGCGACCGCACCGGCACGCTCCGCACGCCGGCGGCGGCGAGCGCGGCCAGATGGCGCGGGGCGAGCCGCGTGCCATCTGGCACCAGCACCTCGCCGCGACGCACGTCGCTGCCGCGTTCGCGCACGTACTCGCCGCGGCGACGCGGCCGGCGGATCTCGACGACGGCGCCGCGGAGGTCGTCGTCGCGGCCGAGGACGAGCTCGGTGTCCTCCACGGGGATGACCGCGTCGGCGCCGTCCGGCATCGGAGCGCCCGTCATGATGCGGATGGCGGTTCCGGCGGCGTGGGGCACCGCGACGGCGTGCCCGGCGGGGATGTCGCCGGCCACCTCGAGCGCCACCGGCGCGTGCGCGACGTCGGCCGCCCGTACGGCGAAGCCGTCCATCTGGGAGTTGCGGAACAGGGGGAGGTCGACCTCCGAGCGCACGTCGGAGGCGGTGACGCGACCGCGCGCCTCGGCCAACGGCGCCGATTCCACGGTCGGTTCGGCAGCCAGCGGGGCGAGCAGCCTCGCGACGGTCTCGGCGTGCTCGTCCACGGTCGGGCTCATGGGTCCCAGTATCGTGCCTCGCCCCGCGACCCGCGAGAGCCTCCGGGGGTCAGGCGACCGTGACGGTGATGGTGTGCAGGCCCGTCGCACCGTCGGGCACGACGTCCTGCTCCTTCGCGGTCTGCACCGTTCCCCGGGCGTCCGTTGCGCGCACCGTCAGCGTGTGGGTGCCCGGTTCGGCGGCCCACTCGTACTTCCACTGCCGCCAGGTGTCGATGGAGATGGCGTCCGCGAGCTGTGCCGGGACCCAGTCACCGTGGTCCACCCGCACCTCGACCGCGCTCACTCCGACGTGCTGCGACCAGGCGACGCCGGCCACCGCCACCGTCCCCGCCTTCACCTGGCGGCCCGCCGCCGGGACGTCGATGCGGGACGACAGCTTGACCGGGCCGCGCTCGGACCATCCCCGATCCGTCCAGTACGAGGTGACGGCGTCGAACCGGGTCACCTGCAGCTCCACCACCCACTTCGTCGCCGAAACGTAGCCGTAGAGTCCCGGCACCACCATCCGCACCGGGTAGCCGTGCTCGAGCGGCAGGGGCTGGCCGTTCATCCCGACCGCCAGGATCGCCGCACGCTCGTCGGTGAGCGCCTCGATCGGTGTGCTCGCCGTCCAGCCGTCCTGGCTGCGCGAGAGCACCATGTCGGCCCGCGCCGTCGGCTTCGCCCGGGCCAGGAGGTGCCGGATCGGGTAGCCCAGCCAGCGCGCGTTGCCGATGAGGTCGCCGCCGACCTCGTTCGAGACGCAGGTGAGCGTCGTCACGGACTCCTCGAGCGGCAGGGCGAGCAGCTGGGCGTACGACAGCTCCACCTCGTGCTCGACCATCCCCGTGATGCGCAGGCGCCAGTCCTGGGGCTGGATGCCGGGGATCTGGAGGGCGGTGTCGATCCGATAGAAGTCCGCGGCGGGCGTGACGATGGGGGAGAGGCCGGGGATGGGGAACGACGCCCCGGCCGGGATGGGCGGCGCCGTCGTCGCGGGCGTCGGCAGATGGAACGCCGCGCGGGCGGCCGCCGCGGCCCGGTAGCCCGTCGCCACGACCTGGCCGGCGACCACCGCGATCGCCCCCGCAACGGCCGTGCCCGACGCGGCCAGCACGAAACGCCGCCTGGTCACCTCTCCCTGCGGCGCGACCCTCGTCGGCTCGGTGCCGCGCAGCAGCCGGATCAGCCAGGCGAGGACGAGGACGCCCACCAGCGCGGCCAGGACCGACGGCACGGCGTCGACGATCCCCGCACCGGACCGGGTCAGCGCGGCCAGCACGCCGACGGCGCCGCCCGCCGCGATGAGCACCCGCCCGAACGGCGGACGGCGCAGCTCCAGCCAGCCGGCGAGCGCACCCCCGGCCAGCACCAGCACCGCGAGCAGCGCGATCAGGAAGGCTTTGTCGCCGGTGCCGAACACCGCGATCACGGCCTCCTTCACCCATCCAGGCGCCAGGTCGATCACCAGCGAGCCGACGACGAGCACCGGGCTGCCGTCCTGCACCACGAAGGCGCTCACCAGCTCGGCGGCCCCGACGCCGGCCACGACGCCCGCGACACCGGCCAGGGCCGCACGCGCGCGCATCGACATCATGATCGAAGCGTAGGGGCGCCGGCTGTGCGTCGGAAGAGAAGGCGGGGCGCGGCATGAGAGCCTTGGAGGCATCATGACGTCTCCTGCACCCGTCCGGCTCCTCGTCGACGACATCCCCGGCCACACCGGCCCGGGCACCGCGAGCGAGGACGCCGTCTACGAGACGTTCGTCGCCTGGGCGGAGGCCGGAGGCATCTCGCTCTACCCGGCGCAGGACGAGTCCGTCATCGAGATCGTCGCCGGCGCGAACCTCATCCTGAGCACGCCGACCGGCACCGGCAAGTCGCTCGTCGCGGTCGCCGCGCACTTCGCCGCCCTCTCCCGCGGGGAGCGCAGCTACTACACGGCGCCGATCAAGGCACTCGTCTCCGAGAAGTTCTTCGCCCTGGTCGACACCTTCGGAGCCGAGAACGTCGGAATGATGACCGGCGACTCCGCCGTGAACCCCGATGCGCCCATCATCTGCTGCACGGCCGAGATCCTCGCCAACCTCGCCCTCCGCCACGGCGAGGACACCCCGGTCGGCCAGGTCGTGATGGACGAGTTCCACTTCTACGCCGACCCCGACCGCGGCTGGGCGTGGCAGGTCCCGCTGCTGACCCTCCCGCACGCCCAGTTCGTGCTGATGTCGGCCACCCTCGGCGACGTGACGGCGCTCGCCGCGGACGTCACCCGGCGCACCGGCCGCGAGACCGCCACGGTCACGGGCGTCGAGCGCCCGGTCCCGCTGCACTACTTCTACGAGCTGTCGCCCATCCACGAGACGATCGACGACCTCCTGCACACCGGGCAGGCGCCGATCTACGTCGTCCACTTCTCCCAGCTCGCCGCGCTCGAACGCGCCCAGTCGCTCTCCAGCGCGAAGATCGCCGACCGCGAGCAGCGCGACCGCATCGCCGAGCTGATCGGCGACTTCCGCTTCACGACGGCGTTCGGCAAGACGCTCTCGCGCCTTCTCCGGCAGGGGATCGGCGTGCACCACGCGGGGATGCTGCCGAAGTACCGCCGCCTCGTCGAGCAGCTCGCCCAGCGCGGCCTGCTCCGCGTGATCTGCGGGACGGACACCCTCGGGGTCGGCATCAACGTCCCGATCCGAACCGTGTTGCTCACCGCGCTCACCAAGTTCGACGGCACGCGGATGCGGCAGCTCAACGCCCGCGAGTTCCACCAGATCGCAGGCCGGGCCGGGCGCGCCGGATACGACACGGCGGGGACCGTCGTCGCCCAGGCGCCCGAGCACGAGAGCGAGAACCTCAAGGCGATCGAGAAGGCCGGCGACGACCCGAAGAAGCGGCGCAAGATCGTCCGCAAGAAGGCGCCGGAGGGCTTCGTCTCCTGGGGCGAGCCGTCCTTCCGCAAACTGATCGACGCCGAGCCCGAGACGCTCACCTCGTCCATGCAGATCACGAGCGCCATGCTCATCAACGTGATCGGCCGCGGGGGCGACGTCTACGGCCACGTACGCGCCCTCGTCTTCGACAACCACGAGCCGTGGAAGCGGCAGCTCGCCCTCGCCCGCCGCGCGATCGAGCTGTACCGCTCGCTCCTGACCGCCGGGGTGATCGAGAACGTGGGCGGGGAGATCCGGCTCACCGTCGACCTCCAGCCCAACTTCGCCCTCAACCAGCCGCTCTCGCCGTTCGCGCTCGCCGCGTTCGAGCTGTTCGACGCGGAGTCGCCGCAGTTCGCGCTCGACATCGTCTCCGTCGTCGAGTCGACGCTCGACGACCCGCGTCCGGTGATCTCCGCCCAGCAGTTCCAGGCGCGCGGCGAGGCCGTCGCCGCCATGAAGGCCGAGGGGATCGAGTACGACGAGCGGATGGCCGCGCTCGAGGAGGTCACGCACCCGAAGCCGCACGACGAGCTGCTCCACGAGGCCTTCGCGACGTACGCCTCCAGCCAGCCGTGGGTCGCCGACTTCGAGCTGCGCCCCAAGTCGGTCGTGCGCGACCTGTACGAGCGGGCGATGACGTTCGGCGAGTTCATCGCCTTCTACAAGCTCGCGCGTTCCGAGGGCGTCGTGCTGCGGTACCTGTCCGACGCGTACCGCGCGCTGGGGCAGACGGTGCCGCTCGACCTGCGCACCGAGGACCTCCGCGACATCATCGAGTGGCTCGGCGAACTCGTCAGGCAGGTCGACTCGAGCCTGCTCGACGAGTGGGAGGAGCTCATCCACCCCGACGCCGCCCGGCACGCCGCCGAGTCGACCGAGCTCGCGCCTCCCGCGCCGCGCAACGTCACCACCAACCGGCGGGCGTTCTTCGTGCTCGTGCGCAACGAGCTGTTCCGTCGTGTGCAGCTGGCCGCCCTGGACCGGGTGCCCGAGCTCGGGACGCTCGAGGCGGAGGCTGCGGCGCTGGCCGAGTCCGCGGTGCCGTCCTTCACCGAGCAGCAGTGGGATGCGGCCCTCGAGGACTACTACGAGGAGCACGACGTGATCCTCACCGACGCCGCCGCGCGCTCGGCGACGATGATCGTCGTCGACGAGACCCCCGCCGCATCCGAGGGCGTCTGGCGGGTGCGGCAGATCCTCGCCGACCCGGCCGGCGATCACGACTGGGGCATCAGCGCGGACATCCTGCTCGAGGCGTCGGCCCGGGCGGGCGTGGCCGTGGTGCGGGTGACGGGCGTCGAGCGGCTCTAGCGATTTTGACGGCGGACCGCCGCCGTGTGAGTATCTACACGGTCGCTTGATCGCGCGCCAGGTCACTTGCATGACATCCCGGTGAACGGTTGTATCGGGGTGGATCGCATCCCCCACACGAGAAAGAATCCGGTGGACCTCACCCTCATCATCGTGCTGGTCATCGCGCTGGCCCTGTTCTTCGACTTCACGAACGGTTTCCACGACACCGCGAACGCGATGGCGACGCCCATCGCGACCGGTGCGATGAAGCCGAAGGTGGCCGTGGCTCTGGCCGCCGTCCTCAACCTGATCGGCGCTTTCCTCTCGACGGAGGTGGCGAAGACCATCTCCGGCGGCATCATCAAGGAGGGATCGGGCGGCGTGCAGATCACGCCGGAACTGATCTTCGCCGGACTGGTCGGCGCGATCGTGTGGAACATGGTCACCTGGCTGTTCGGCCTGCCGTCCTCGTCCAGCCACGCGCTGTTCGGCGGGCTCATCGGCGCGGCCATCGTCGGCGCCGGGATCGGGGCGGTCGACTTCCTCGTCGTGCTCGACAAGGTCATCCTGCCGGCGCTCATCGCGCCGGTGACGGCGGGTGTGGTTGCGTACTCCGCGACCAAGCTCGCCTACTGGATCACCCGCCGCTACGACGGTCGGCCCGACGGCCGCGGCGGCTTCCGGTACGGCCAGATCTTCTCCTCCTCGCTCGTCGCGCTGGCGCACGGCACCAACGATGCCCAGAAGACGATGGGCGTCATCACCCTCACGCTCATCGCGGCCGGCCTGCAGACCGCGGGCACCGGCCCCGAGCTGTGGGTCGTCGTCTCCTGTGCCCTGGCCATCGCGATCGGGACGTACTCGGGCGGCTGGCGCATCATCCGCACCCTCGGCCGCGGCCTCACCGAGGTCAAGCCCGCCCAGGGTTTCGCCGCCGAGACCAGCACCGCGGCGACCATCCTCGCCTCCAGCCACCTCGGCTTCGCCCTCTCGACCACGCAGGTCGCCTCCGGCTCGGTCATCGGCTCGGGCCTCGGGCGCCGCGGGTCGTCCGTGCGCTGGGGGACCGCCGGGCGCATCGCGATCGGCTG
The DNA here is from genome assembly GCF_013410615.1 of Leifsonia naganoensis. Classification (NCBI taxonomy): domain Bacteria; kingdom Bacillati; phylum Actinomycetota; class Actinomycetes; order Micrococcales; family Microbacteriaceae; genus Leifsonia; species Leifsonia naganoensis. Next base: position 160,478 of record NZ_JACCHJ010000001.1, on the reverse strand, counting down.
GCTCCTCACGCTTCCCGCCGCGGGCATCGTCGGCGCCGTCGCCGCCCTCATCGCCGGCCTCGGGCCCGTGGGAATCCTCATCGACACCGTGCTCGGCGTCGGCGTCGTGACCCTCATCTTCTGGCTGTCGCGCCGCAACCAGGTGCACAGCGACAACGCGGTCGAGCCCGCGCCCGTCCAGGGCCAGAGCGAGGTCGCCGCGTCGGCCAGGGCCGTGAAGATCAAGAAGGTCAAGCCGCTCAAGAAGGAGCGCACGCGCAAGGAGTCCGCATGATCGGCATCGACTGGGTCGCGTTCGTCATCGTCTTCGCCGCCGCCATCGTCGGCGCGTGCGTCGTCGTGAGCCTCTACGCCCTCGGCACGCGGCTCCTGGCCGTCGCCGGCCGCGCGCTCGTGGTCGAGCCGGTCGAGTTCACGGACGCCATCACGGTGATCACGCCGGAGGAGGCCGCCAAGGCCCAGCGGAAGGCCGCCAAAGCCCGCAAGAAGAACCCGCTGACCGCGGGGCAGAAGCGGCTGGCCCTCACCGGCGCGTACGTCTGCTTCGTCCTGACTGGCTGCGCCGTGCTCTACGGCCTGTACCTGATCATCCCCTTCTTCCACGCCTCCTGAGGCGCGCCCCGCGCGGGCCTGCGCGCCCGCCTGCGCGGCTGCGCGAGGGGTGACTTGTTGCGGGTATTCCGCGCCCGCTACCCGCAACTACTCACCCTTCGCGAGCTGCGGAGTGCGGGGATGCGCGAGGGGTGACTTGTTGCGGGTATTCCGCGCCTTTTACCCGCAACTACTCACCCTTCGCGGGACAGGAAGCAGCGGGCCTTCGCGAGGGGTGACTTGTTGCGGGTATTCCGGGTGGTTTACCCGCAACTACTCACCCCTCGCGGACAGGCGCGGACAGGCGCGGACGCGCCCGCGCTCAGTCCGTGCCGCGGAGCCGGGCGACGGTGCGCATGAGGTGGTAGACCACGATCGCGGCGATGGTGCCGAGGGCGATGCCGTTGAAGGTCAGCTGGCCGAGGTTCAGCGTGAAGTCCGCGATGCCGACGACGAGAGCGGTGGCCGCGGTGAACTGGTTGACGGGCTTCGAGAAGTCCACCTTGTTGTCGAGCCAGATCTTCACGCCGATGATGCCGATGAGGCCGTACAGGGCCGTCGTCACGCCGCCGAGCACGCCGGCCGGGATGGTGTTGATGACCGCACCGACCTTGGGGGAGAGACCGAGCAGGATCGCCACGATGCCCGCCACCCAGTACGCGGCGGTCGAGTAGACCTTGGTCGCGGCCATGACGCCGATGTTCTCGCCGTACGTCGTGGTGCCCGAACCGCCGAAGAAGCCGGCGACGGTGGTCGCGAGCCCGTCTGCGAAGAGCGCGCGGCCGGTGAGCTTGTTGACGGAGGGATCGGTCAGCTGGGCGACGCCGCGGATGTGCCCGACGTTCTCGGCGACGAGCACGAGCACGACGGGGAGGAAGGCGGGGAGGATGCCGAAGGTGGCGCCCGGGTTCTCGAACGGGTTGGCCGGGAGGGCGAAGGTGGGCAGCCCGATCCAGTCGGCCTTCGCCACCGCGGAGAAGTCGATCTCTCCCGCGATCGCGGCGAAGACGTACCCGACGGCCACGCCGACGAAGATGGAGAGGCGGCCGAGGAGGCCCTTGAACAGCACGGTGCACAGGATGACGGCGAGCAGCGTCACGAGTGCGGTCCACGGCGCCTGCACGAAGTTGTTCTTCGCCGCGGGCGCCAGGTTGAACCCGATCAGGGCCACGATCGCACCGGCCACGACGGGCGGCATGAGTGCGTCGATCCAGCCCGTGCCGGTGAGGATAACGATCCCGCCGACGATGGCGAGCAGCACACCGACGGCGACGATCCCGAACAGGGCGCTGCCCATCCCGTTGCTGGCCGTCGCAGCGGTGATCGGCGCGATGAAGGCGAACGACGAGCCCAGGTAGCTCGGGAGGCGGTTGCCGGTGATCAGCAGGAACAGGATGGTGCCGACGCCCGAGAAGAGCAGCGTCGTGCTCGGCGGGAAGTGCGTGAGCACCGGGACGAGGAAGGTCGCACCGAACATCGCGACCACGTGCTGGGCGCCGAGCCCGATGGTGCGGGGCCAGGTGAGACGCTCGCCGGGGAGCACGATCTCGTGGGCGCCGACGTTCTTCCCGTCGCCGTGCAGCGTCCAGGGCAGGGCCATGTGTGTCCTCCGATAGGTGGCTTGGAATTAGGCTGGTACACGGCGCGTCGCGCCCATCGGCCGTCCGATCCGGTGAACAACCGGTGTACCGCCCTACGAGATACTACGGGAGACCATCATTTCCGCTCCGACCTCCACGACCGAGCCGACCGCCACGGGGCGCTTGGACCGCTTCTTCGAGATCACCAAGCGCGGCACGACCTGGGCCACCGAGGTCCGCGGCGGCGTGCTGACGTTCGTGACGATGGCGTACATCGTCATCCTGAACCCGCTCATCCTGGGCGGCACGCCGGACGTTTCCGGCCACTCGCTGCAGGGCGCGCAGGTCGCCGCGGTCACCGCGCTGAGCGCGGGCGTCATGACGGTGCTGTTCGGTCTCGTGGCGCGTCTGCCGTTCGCGTTCGCCGCCGGACTGGGCATCAACTCGTTCCTCGCGGTGAACGTGGTGCAGGTGCTCACCTGGCAGGAGGCGATGGGGCTCGTCGTCATCAACGGCCTCATCATCGTGCTGCTGTCGGCGACCGGCCTGCGCAAGCTGATCTTCAACGCCGTCCCGGCGCAGCTCAAGACGGCGATCACGGTCGGCATCGGCCTCTTCATCGCGTTCATCGGCTTCGTGGACAGCGGCTTCGTGCGCAGCACGAACATGTCGTCGCCGCCCGTGCAGCTCGGCGAGGCGGGCTCCATCGCGACCGTCCCGACCCTGATCTTCCTGCTCGCCCTCGTGATCATGGGCGTGCTCATGGCCCGCAAGGTCAAGGGTGCCCTGCTCATCGGCATCGTCGCAGCCACCGTCGTCGCGATCATCGTGGAGGCCATCTGGCCGGTCGGCCCGTCGATGGGCGGCAAGAACGCGGGCGGCTGGAACCTCACGGTCCCGCAGCTCCCGAGCTCCCTCGTCTCGCTGCCGAACCTGGGCCTCGTCGGCCAGGTCGACATCTTCGGCTCCTTCGGCCGCATCGGCGCGCTGGCCGCGATCATGCTGGTCTTCACCCTCGTCTTCACGAACTTCTTCGACGCCATGGGCTCGATGACCGGCCTCGCGCGCAGCGCCGGGCTGGCGAAGGAGGACGGCACGTTCCCGCGCCTGCAGCCCGCGCTCATCGTGGAGGGCGTCGGCGCGGTCGTCGGCGGTGCGACCTCCTCGTCGTCCAACACGGTGTTCGTCGAGTCCGCGTCGGGCATCGGCGAGGGCGCCCGGACCGGTTTCGCATCGGTCATCACCGGTGTGCTCTTCCTGCTCGCGATGTTCTTCACCCCGCTGACGCAGGTGGTCCCGCTGGAAGTCGCGGCCGCGGCGCTCGTCATCGTCGGTGCGCTCATGGTCGTCCAGATCCGCCACATCGACTTCAGCGAGTTCTCGAGCGTGCTGCCGGTGTTCTTGACGATCATCGTCATGCCGCTGACCTACTCGATCGCCAACGGCATCGGCGTCGGCTTCATCAGCTGGGTGCTGGTCCGGTCGCTGTCGGGCAAGGCCCGCGAGATCAGCCCGCTGCTGTGGGTCGTGGCCGCCGGCTTCCTGATCTACTTCGCCCGCGGGCCGATCGAGGCGTTCCTCCCGCACTAGGCGGCGTCGCGCGATCCGGCTCGGGGAAACCCCCGAGCCGGATCCGGGGGTTTCCCCGATACCGGCGGAGCACGCCGCCCGCTTGACTGGACGCATGACCAGCACGGACACGCAGAGCCCGCCTTCCCCGCACGCCTACCCGCAGTCCGCGGCCCCCGCCGTCGCCGCGGACTATCGCACCCTCAGCGTCACGAGCTTCGTGCTCGGCCTCGCCTCGATCGTGTTCGGCTGGACCTTCGTCGCCCCGATTGCGGGCCTGGTCGTCGGCATCATCGCGCTCGGCCGCGAACCGCTCGGCCGGACCTTCGCCGTCTGGGGGATCGTGCTGAACGCGCTCATGCTGTTCGGCGTCCTCCTCGGCCTCGTGCTCGCCCTCGCCGGGATCGGCCTCGGGCTGAGCTTCCTGCCGTTCGCCTTCCTCTGACGCGGGAGGCTCTCTGATCAGGGCGGCGCTCATCGCCTGAGAGAATGGACGGATGGAACAGCCTCACCTCGTCCGCCCGCACAGCTACGTCGTGCGCGGACGGAAGACCGAAGCGCAGCAGCGCGCGATCGACGAGCTCTGGCCCGCCTACGGCGTGGACTTCGACGGCTCGCCCCTCGACCTGGACACGATCTTCGGCCGCACGGCGCCGCGCACGGTCGAGATCGGCTTCGGCAACGGCGAGAACCTGCTCACGCTCGCCGAGCGGCATCCCGAGCGCGACTTCCTCGGCGTGGAGGTGCACGGTGCCGGCGTCGGTCGTGTGCTCGCCGGGATGCGCGACCGCGGGCTCACGAACATCCGGGTGGTGCGGCACGACGCGGTGGAGGTGTTCCACACCGGGCTCGCCGCGGGCAGCGTGGCGGAGGTGCTGATCTTCTTCCCTGACCCGTGGCCGAAGGTGCGCCACCACCGCCGGCGGCTCGTGCAGCCGGACGTCGTGAAGATCATCCTCCCTGCACTCGCCGCCGACGGCGTGTTGCGGCTCGCGACGGACTGGGAGCCGTACGCCGAGCACATGCTCGAGGTGCTCGACGCCGAGCCCGCGCTGGTGAACGTCGCGGGTGACGCGCACTTCGTCCCGCGACCGGAGGACCGCCCCGTCACGAAGTTCGAACGGCGCGGCGAGAAGCTGGGCCACGCGATCTTCGACCTGGAGTACCGCCCCCGTCCGTAGGATGGGCGCATGACCACTGGGCTCACCGCCATCGGGCAGACCGCCGACGCTCTGCGCACGACTTTCGACAGCGGGGCGACCACGCCCCTCGCGTGGAGGGTGGCGCAGCTCAGGGCACTCAGGAGGCTGCTCACCGAGCGTGCCGCGGAGCTGGAGGACGCGCTCCTCGCCGACCTCGCGAAGAACCCGACGGAGTCGCAGATCGCCGAGATCGGCTTCGTCGTCGGCGAGATCGACCACATGCTGCGCAACCTGCGCCGCTGGCTGCGGCCCAAGCGTGTGAGCGTGCCGGGGGCGCTCCTCCCCGGGAAGGCCTTCACGATGCTGGAGCCGGTCGGCGTCGTTCTCGTCATCGCGCCCTGGAACTACCCGGTGCAGCTGCTGCTCGCCCCGCTCGTCGGGGCGCTGGCGGCCGGGAACGCGGTCGTGCTGAAGCCGTCGGAGCTCGCTCCCGCCACCTCCGCGGCGATGGCGCGTCTCATCCCGCAGTACCTGGACACGCGGGCGGTCGCGGTCGTGGAGGGCGCCGTGCCCGAGACGACCGAGCTGCTCGCGCTCCGCTGGGACCACATCTTCTTCACCGGGAACGGCCGGGTCGGCCGCATCGTGGCCGCCGCGGCCGTCGAGCACCTCACGCCGGTCACGCTCGAGCTCGGCGGCAAGTCGCCGGTCTACGTCGACGACTCGGTCGACATCGCGGCCGCCGCGCGCCGCATCGCCTGGGGCAAGTTCATGAACGCCGGGCAGACCTGCGTCGCCCCCGACTACGTCCTCGCGACGTCGTCGGTCGCCGCCCGGCTGGCCGATGCGCTGCGCGTCGCGATCCGCGAGCTGTACGGCGACGACCCGGCGCAGAGCCCCGACTACGGGCGCATCGTCGACGACCGCCAGTTCACGCGGCTGGCCGGCCTCCTCGACGGCGCCGGGGCCACGGCGGTCGGAGGCGGTCAGGATGCGGCGAGCCGTTATCTCGCCCCGACGGTGCTCACCGACGTGCCGCGCGACGCCGCCGTGATGGCGGAGGAGATCTTCGGCCCCATCCTCCCGATCGTGCCGGTGACCGGCCTCGACGACGCGATCCGCTTCATCCGGGCGGGCGACAAGCCGCTCGCGCTCTACGCCTTCACCGAGCGCGCCGCGGTGCGCCGCCGCATCCTGACCGAGACGAGCTCCGGAGCGGTGGGATTCGGGGTCCCGGCGGCGCACCTGGCCGTCGGTGGACTGCCGTTCGGCGGCGTGGGGGAGAGCGGGGCCGGCGCGTATCACGGCGAGCGGTCCCTGCGGGTCTTCAGCCACGAGAAGGCCGTGCTGAGCAAGCCCCTCGCGCCCGACACCATGAAGCTGATCTACCCGCCGTACACGGAGGGCAAGGACCGCTTCGCGCGCGGCCTCCTGCGCAAGCTGGGCTGAGCGGCCGGCCGAGCGGGCACCCACGAGCAGCTCGCTCGGCGGTGTCTCGGATTCGAGACGGATCGTCCACCGCGCCTCCAGGGCCCCGCGGTAGGTTGGTGCTGTCGGCGGCCACGAACGGCCGACACCCCCGCGCCGGTCCGTCCGGCGAGCCAACCGCACAACGAGAGGCAACGGTGCCAACCGTGAACCCGCCAACCATGATGGATGATCCCCAGACCCAGCCCGTCCCCGTGATCCCGGCGTCGATCGTCGACGCCTCGGAGAACGTGTCCGACGTGCCCGATCCGAGCGCGGCGACCGGGCCGACCCGCACCGAGACCGACTCGCTCGGCAGCCGTGAGATCCCGGCCGACGCCTACTGGGGCGTGCACACCTCCCGTGCGCTCGAGAACTTCTCCATCGCCAAGCGACCGATCTCGGTCTACCCCGATCTGATCGTCGCGCTCGCCAGCGTCAAGCAGGCGGCCGCTCGCGCCAACCTCGAGATCGGCGTCCTGGAGCCGCACAAGGCCGACCTGATCGACCGCGCCTGCCAGCTCATCATCGACGGCCGCTTCCACGACCAGTTCGTGGTCGGCGTCATGCAGGGCGGTGCCGGCACGTCGACGAACATGAACGCCAACGAGGTCATCGCCAACGTCGCGCTCGAGCTCGACGGCCGGCCGAAGGGCGACTACGCGACGCTCAGCCCGATCGACGACGTCAACCGCAGCCAGAGCACGAACGACACGTACCCGACGGCGATCAAGATCGCTCTCACGTTCGCTCTCGCCCATCTCCTCGACCAGCTGGCCCTGCTGCGCGACTCGTTCGCGAGCAAGGGGGAGGAGTTCCGGCACATCCTGAAGGTGGGCCGCACCCAGCTGCAGGATGCCGTCCCGATGACCCTCGGCCAGGAGTTCCACGGCTTCGCCACCACCCTCACGGAGGACCACGCGCGCCTCACCGAGACCAAGTGGCTGCTCGCCGAGATCAACCTCGGTGCGACCGCCATCGGCACCGGTATCACGGCCGACCCGGGATACGCGGCCGCCGCGGTGCGCCATCTCAACGCGATCACCGGTCTCAACCTCGAATCCGCGCCCGACCTGATCGAGTCGACCAGCGACGCGGGCGCGTTCATGTCGTTCTCCGGCTCGCTCAAGCGCAGCGCGATCAAGCTCTCGAAGATCTGCAACGACCTCCGGCTGCTCTCCTCGGGCCCGCAGGCGGGGCTGGGCGAGATCAACCTCCCGCCGCGCCAGGCCGGCTCCAGCATCATGCCGGGCAAGGTCAACCCGGTCATCCCGGAGGTCGTCAACCAGGTGGCCTTCTCCGTCGCCGGCGCCGACGTCACCGTCACGATGGCGGCCGAGGGGGGTCAGCTGCAGCTCAACGCGTTCGAGCCCGTCATCGCCCATTCGCTGCTGCAGAGCATCACGTGGATGACGCAGGCCTTCCACACCCTGCGCGTCAACTGCGTCGACGGCATCACGGCCAACGTGGAGCGGCTCGGCGCGATGGTCGGCTCGTCGGTCGGCGTCATCACCGCACTCACCCCGCACATCGGCTACGCGGCCGCGGCCGCCCTCGCCAAGTCGGCGCTGCTGACCGGCCACAACGTGGCCGACCTCGTGGTGGACGCGAAGCTGATGAGCCGCGAGGAGGTCACCCGCCTGCTCTCGCCGGCCCGCCTGAGCGGACTGGAGACCGTCACCACGGCCATCCCGGTGATCGACGTGGAGGCGGCGACGGACTAGCGCCCGGGCGCTCAGGCGCGCGCGTCCGCCTCGCGGAACAGGGCGATCATGTCGCGCCCGAGCTGGTGGGGCGCCGTCTCGCACGGGCTGTGCCCGGTGCGGTAGACGGCGAGGCGTGCGCCGAGCGCGTCCGCGTTCGCGGCGTGGAGAGGCGTCGGCCACAGATCGTGGTCGCCCGTCGCCACCAGCACCGGGATGCCGCTCGCGGCGACGCGGGCGCGCACGTCCGGCACGTGCTTCATCAGGCCGACCATGTCATCCACGCTGGACCGCCGCGTCAGGTCGAAGCGCGAGCGCACGAAGGCGAGACGGCTGGGCGGGACCTTGTTCTTGTTCGTGACGATGCCCCAGATCATCAGGCCGGCGCCCTGGTGCCCGTTCAGGAGCCAGCTGAGCCAGCCGATCACTCGCACGCCGCGGAATGCCTGCCCCGGCTCCGGCGGCGTCGTCAGCAGCGTGAGGGAGCGGAACAGTTCGGGATGCTCGACCAGCGCGAGCTGCGCCACGATGCCGGCGAAGGAGTAACCGAGCACGTGCGCCGCGCCGCCGTCGCGGAGGAACGCGACGAAATCGGCCACCAGCAGGTCGTAGGTGTAGTGGCCGCCCGGGGGAGGCCCGGCGTCGGCCGACTCGTACTGCCCGGCGAGGTCGTAGCTCTGCACGAAGTAGCCGGCGGCGACCAGGATGGGCGCGAGGAGGTAGAAGTCCTCCTTCGACCCGGTCGCTCCCGGCACCATGACGACGCGCGGGTCCGCCGGGTCGCCGAGGGAGGCGACCGCCAGCTCACCGCTCGGTGCGGCGAAGCGCGAGAAGACCGTGCCGACGGGCGCGATCGACCAGTCGATGTCGGGCAGGGCGGCGTCGAGGCGTGCGGCCTCGCCGCCGTCTCCCGTGATGCCGGGCCGGCGCTCTCCGATGGACATGCATTCACGCTAGCCGACGGCGGGCGCGATTGCAGTCACCGCGTCACGTGACGCGGCAGTAGGTCGTCAGGTAGCCGATCCCGCCGATGGAGACGGTCACGGTGGACTTGTCGCGGAGGAACACCGGGGGAGTGCGCGAGTAGCCGGCGCCGCCCGGGCTGCCGGTCGAGATCAGCGTGCCCGGCTGGATGGTCGCGGAGTGCGAGAGGAACTCGATGATCTGCGCCACCGAGCGCACCATGTCGGCCGTCGACGCGTCCTGCAGGATGGTGCCGTCGACATTGGTGGTGAGCCACAGATCCTGCGGGTCGGCGACCTCGTCGGCGGTGACGACGACGGGCCCGTTGGGGGTGAAGCCGTCGAACGACTTGCAGCGCGACCACTGCGCCTCGGAGAACTGGAGGTCGCGCGCCGTGATGTCGTTGACCACGGTGTACCCCCACACGTAGTCGAGGGCGTCGCGGGCGGAGACGTTGCGCGCCGGGCGCCCGATGATCACGCCGAGCTCGGCCTCGTAGTCGACCTGCGTGGTGAGGTCTTCGGGCCAGGAGGTGGTGCCGCCGTGCCCGGCGAGCGAGTTCGGCCAGAGCGAGAACACGGTCGCCGCCTTCTCGCTGCGCAGCTTGAGCTCCGAGGCGTGGGCCGCGTAGTTGGCGCCGATCGCGATGACCTGCGGGGGCCGCAGCACGGCCGAGGCGTGCCGCAGCTCCGCCACCGGGGCGAGCGGACGACCGGTCGCGACCGTTTCGTCGACGATGGAGCGCACCTGCTCGAGGGCGCCCTCCCCGCGTTCGATGAGGTCCTGGAGGTCGCGCGGGGCGTCGGGCATGACCTCGTCGAGGAAGAGGGCGCCGTCGGCCACGACGGCGGCCAGGCGCGGCGCCGCGTCGGGGGTGGTGCTGAGGTGCGAGAATCTCACACCCTCCAACCTATCGGGGAGGCGGGGGCCGCGGTACTCGACAGGCAGTCGGTTCGAAGGCTGTCCGGTCGACGCGGTGTCGAACGTGAGAGAGCGTTCAGGCCACCGCGCCGGTCGCGTCCTCCGCGTGCTCCTCGCGCCAGCGGCGGCGGGCCGCGCGGCGCCGCCACGGCGACTCCTCCGGCAGGTGCATCCACAGCGTCCCGAACGCCCAGGAGAGCCGCCGGCCGAAGCCGTGCCAGGTCGAGAACGGGCGCGCCGAGATCCCGACCGTGAGCCGCTCGTCGTAGCGCACGATCACGCCCGGGTCGAGGTGGAACGCGAGATCGAGGTCGTCGTGCACCTCGCGGAGGTCGCGGTGGACGCGGCTGCGCGCGTCGGCCCAGACCTCCCGGCGCATGGCGAAGTTGGAGCCGAAGATCGGGGGATGCCCGAGCCAGATCTCCATCGACCAGAAGTAGCCGCCGATGTAGAGCACCTGGCCGAGTCCGGCGACGAACGGGTTGCCGTCGTAGAAGACGCCCGGGCCGGTGAGCACGCCGATCTCGGGGGCGTCCACGAACTCGGCCTCGATGTGCAGGAGCCAGTCGACGGGAGGGCGGGAGTCGGCGTCGATGCGGGCGATGATGTCGCCGGTGGCCGCGTCGTAGCCGGTGGCGGCCGCGGGCCAGATGCCGCGGACGGGCTGCTCCAGGACGCGGGCGCCGGCGGCGCGGGCCACGGCCGCCGTGTCGTCGCTGCTGCCGTTGTCGACGACGATGATCTCGTCGGCCGGACGCAGCTGCGTCGCGAGGTCGCCGAGGCTGCGCCGGAGCATCTCCGCGTCGTCGAGGGCCGGGATGACGACGGTGATCGTGGGCACTTCTGGCGTCACCCCTCCCACCTCGTCCGACCGGTTGTGATGCGATCCTACGCTTTGCTCGACCGCCAGAGGTGCATTCCGGCGTAGCTGCGCCACGGGGCCCAGCGGGCGCCGTACGCCGCGAGGGCACGTGCCTCGCCGGGCAGGCCGAGCCGGGCGGCGCCCTGTCGCAGCGCGAGATCGCCGGTGAGCAGGATGTCCGGGCTGCCGAGCACGCGCAGTGCGATGTAGCCGGCGGTCCACGGGCCGATGCCGGGCAGGGCGAGGAGGCGCGCCTCCAAATCGTCGCGGGACTCGCCGACGTCGACGTGTAGCGAGCCGTCCGCGAGGGCGCGCGCGACGCCGATGATCGCCTCCACTCGGCGCGCCGGACCGCGCAGCACCTCGTGGCCGCGCTCGGCGATCGCGGCGGCGGTGGGGAAGAGCCGGGTGAAGCCGCCGAGATCGATGGGCTCGCCGAGCGCGTCGGTGAGCCGGGTCAGCGCGGTGCGGGCGGCCGGCACCGAGACCTGCTGGCCGATGAGGGCGCGGAAGACGATCTCCTCGGCATCGACCGCGCCGGGCACGCGCAGGCCTGGGGCGGAGCGGACGCTCGCGGCGAGAGCCGGATCCGCCGAGAGGGCAGCGTCGATCGCGGCGGCGTCGGCGTCGAGGTCGAGCAGACGCCGCACCCGGGCCACCAGCGGAGCCAGGTCGGTGACGTCGGCGAGGGTCGCATCGCACTGGACGGCCGGTGCCTCGGCGGTGCCGATGAGGGTGAGGCGCACGACGGCCGGGCCATGCGGGAGGCGCAGCGCGCGGGAGTAGGAGGTGTCGCCTCCCGACTCCATCCCCGCGACCGACCGTGCCGAGAGGAAGGCGAGGAGGGAGGCGCCGTCGAACGGCGCGCGGGCCGGGAGCCGCAGGCTCAGCGTCGCCGCGCCCGCCTCGGTCTGGGCTGCTGCTGCCGGGCGGCGGGCCGCCGCGCGGATGCCGCCCGGCGTGGTGCGGTAGATCTCGGCGATCGTCTCGTTGAACTGGCGGACGCTGGTGAATCCCGCGGCGAACGCCACATCGGTGATCGGGAGGTCGGTGCCGGTCAGGAGCAGCCGCGCCGTCTGCGCGCGATGCGCCCGGGCCAGGGCGAGCGGTCCCGCGCCGAGCTCGGCCGTGAGCACGCGCCCGAGGTGGCGCGGCGTGTAGCCGAGCCGGTGCGCGAGGCCGGGGACGCCCTCCCGCTCCACTGTGCCGTCGGAGATCAGGCGCATGGCGCGGGCCGCGAGGTCGTCGCGCATATTCCATTCCGGTGAGCCGGGCACGGCGTCGGGGAGGCAGCGCTTGCACGCGCGCAGCCCGGCCTCGTGTGCGGCGGCCGCGGTGAGGTAGAAGGTCACGTTGCCCGGCTTCGGACTGACGGCGGGGCAGCTGGGGCGGCAGTAGATGCCGGTGGAGTGGACGCCGGTGATGAACTGGCCGTCGAATCGGGTGTCGCGCGCGTTCATCGCGCGGTAGCGCTCGGCGAAGACGGGATCCTCGAGGGGGTTGGAGGTGGGGCCGGTGGTGCGTGCCATGGCCCCAGCCTGACACGGGCCGCCGACATCGGATAGCGGAAAACGGACATGAGTGATCGGCCGCACCCGCCGCCGTCGCTAGCCTGGGCGGATGGACGTACTCGACTGGCTGACCGCGGCCCTCGGCGACGAGGCGATCGCGGCGGGTGTTCTCACGACGGATCCCGTGCTCCTCGACGCGGTGCGCACCGACCGCTCCGGCTGGATCGCCGACGGAGCGCCGCTCGCGCTCGTGAACGCGACCCGGGTGGAGCACGTTCAGGCGACCCTGCGCGCGGCGAACGAGTTCCGCCTCCCGGTCGTCCCGCGCGGTGCCGGGACGGGGCTGGCCGGCGGCGCCAACGGCACGGACGGCGCGATCGTGCTCTCGGTCGCGGGGATGGACCGCATCGTCGAGATCTCCGCCGAGGACCAGCTCGCCGTGATCGAGCCCGGCGTCGTGAACTCCGACCTGAACGATGCCCTCGAGCCGTACGGGCTGTTCTTCGCCCCCGACCCGGCGAGTCGGGCGATCTCGACCATCGGCGGCAACATCGCCACCAACGCGGGCGGCCTGCTCTGTGCGAAGTACGGCGTGACCCGGGAGGCGGTGCTGGCGCTCGACGTCGTACTGGCCGACGGCCGGCTCATCCGGACGGGCCACCGGACGGTGAAGGGCGTGACGGGGTTCGACCTCACGGCCCTTTTCGTCGGCTCGGAGGGCACGCTCGGCGTCATCGTCGGGGCGACCGTGCGCCTGCTCCCGATCCCGGCGGGGGAGCCGCGGACCCTCGGGGCGATCTTCCCGGACGTCCGCACCGCGGCCGCGGCGGCCGCCCGGGTCTCCGCGGCCCGACTGCGCCCGGCGGTGATGGAGCTGATCGACGGCCCGGCGCTCGAACGCATCTCCGCGTACCTCGGCGAGCAGACGATCGCCGACGCCTTCGGCACGACGGGCGGCGGCAGCTTCCTCCTCGTGCAGTTCGACGGCCCGTCGGCGGGCGCCGATGCGACGGCCGCCGGCGCCCTGATCGCTGAGAACGGCGGCACGGTGAGCGTCGCCGCCGACACCGCGGAGGGCGAGCGGCTGCTGGCCATCCGCCGCGCCTTCCATCCGGCGCTCGCCGCGGGCGGCGAGGTGCTCATCGAGGACGTCGCGGTGCCGCGCTCGCGCATGCCCGAGATGTTCGCAGCCATCGAGAGCATCTCGCAGCGGTACGGCATCCCGATCCCGACGGTCGCGCACGCCGGCGACGGCAACCTCCACCCGAACTTCGTCTACGAGGGGGAGGAGGCGCCGGCAGCGGTCTGGGAGGCCGCGGGCGACCTGTTCCGCACGGCCGTCGAGCTCGGCGGCACGCTGACGGGCGAGCACGGCGTGGGCGTGCTGAAGCGGCGCTGGCTGGCCGACGAACTGGGCCCGGACTCGTACGAGCTCCAGGTGAAGCTCAAGTCGGTCTTCGACCCGCTCGGCATCCTCAACCCCGGCAAGGTGTTCGGCTAGGGCCGAGCTCGACAGGGCCGTCGACAGAGACAGGGCCGTTAACAGACTCGACGCCCGGTGGTGCGGCGATGCCTGCAACGCTCCCGGGACGTCGAGTTATACGACTAGGGTGCCCCTCCACGGCGAGAACCGCAAGACCTTTCTCGCGAGCAGGCCGACTGCGCGCAGAGCGAACGGGCTTTGACGCGGTGCCCCGTCACCGGTTGGATGGAGCACATGGCAGAGAACACCAACCAGAAGCCCGAAGTCGACGCGCCCGAGGGCCCGGCTCCGGCGACGCTCGAGATCGTCGACATCGTCGAGGGCACCGGCGCCGAGGCGACGCCCGGCGCCAAGGTCGACGTGCACTACCTCGGCGTGGAGTACGAGACCGGCGAGGAGTTCGACTCCTCGTGGAGCCGCGGGCAGTCCATCAACTTCCCGCTCAACAACCTCATCAAGGGCTGGCAGGAGGGCATCCCGGGCATGAAGGTCGGCGGTCGCCGCAAGCTCACCGTCCCGCCGGCGCTCGCGTACGGCCCGGCCGGCGGCGGTCACCCGCTCTCGGGCAAGACCCTCATCTTCGTCATCGACCTGCTCGGCGTCAGCTGATCCGACCGCACGGCACGAAGCGCTCCCTCGGCATGGCCGCAGGGAGCGCTTCGTCGTTCGGGGGCGTGGGATCGATCGGACGACTCAGAGCGCCGGCGGCCGCATGTGGGTCGGGACGGCGATGCGGTTCCAGATGTTGATGGTGCCGATCGCGAGGATCAGATTCGCGAGCGCTTCGTCGCCGAACTCGGCCAGCGCCCGGTCGTAGAGCTCGTCGGAGACGCCGCCGTCGTGGATCAAAGTCACGGCCTCCGTCAGCTCCAGGGCGGTCCGCTCGCGCTCCGTGAACCACGTCGACTCGCGCCAGGCGGAGACCGCGAACACCTTGCGGAGCGGGTAGCCGCCGCCCTGCAGGTCGACCGAGTGCATGTCGACGCAGAAGGTGCAGCCGTTGAGCTGCGAGGCGCGCAGCTTGATGAGGTCGCCGAGCGGTGCCTCGACGTGCTCGCCGACGTAGCTGTCGAGCGCGACGACCGCGCGGTAGCCCTCTCGGGCGAGGGAGGAGATCTGGATCCGTTCTGTCATGCCTCCACGCTAGGAGCGGCATTGGTTCGGTGTAAGTTCCAATTTGAGCGATTGCGAACAGACCGATTTCCGACAGACCGACTCCTGGAGGCGCGATGGAACTGCACGTGGCGCTGGAGGGACGGGGCGACCGCGCCGACCGGATCTACCGCGCCCTCCGCGACGCCGTCCTCGACGGCCGCCTGCGCCCGGGGGAGCGCGTGCCCCCGACGCGGCAGCTCGCCGCGCGGCTGGAGGTCGCCCGCGCGACGGTGACCACGGCGTATGAGCGTCTCACGGCGGAGGGGTACCTCGTCTCCCGCGTCGGGTCCGGGACCTTCGTGGCGGCGGTCACGGGTGCTCCGGGCATCCGTCGGTCCACCCCGGGAGCCGCCCACCCGGCTCCGGCCTGGCGTGGGCGCGACGACCCGCTCTGGAGCGAACCCCATCCCGTCGCCTACGACTTCGGGGTGGGGACCCCCGACCCCGCGCTCTTCCCGCTCGCGGACTGGCGGCGCTACGTCGACGCCGAACTGCGCGGGCGGCTCCTGCGCACGGCGCACTACGGCGACCCCGCCGGGGTCGAGCGGCTCCGCTCCGGCATCGCGCGGCACCTGGGGCTGGCTCGCTCGGTCGTCGCAGATCCTGACGACGTGCTGGTGACCAGCGGCGCGCAGCAGGCATTCGACCTGATCGGAAGGGTCGTGCTCCGGCCCGGAGACACCGTCGCGGTCGAGGATCCCGGCTACCCTCCGGTGCGGCAGCTGTTCGAGACGATGGGCGCGCGAGTCGTGCCGGTGCCCGTGGACGACGACGGGCTGCGGGTGGACCTCCTGCCCCCGGCGCGCCTGGTCTACGTGACGCCGTCGCACCAGTTCCCGCTGGGTGGTGTGCTCCCGATCGAGCGCCGCGTCGCGCTGCTGGAGTGGGCCGCACGGCACGACGCGGTGATCGTCGAGGACGACTACGACAGCGAGTACCGCTTCCGTTCGCGGCCGCTCGATCCGCTGCAGCGTCTCGACGCGGACGGCCGCGTGGTCTACGTCGGCACGTTCTCGAAGACGATGCTCGCGACCCTCCGGCTCGGGTTCCTCGTGGCGCCGCCCTCGCTGCTCCCGGCCCTGCGCGACGCGAAGCGCCTGACCGATTGGCACGGCGAGCCGGTCTCGCAGCACGCCATGGCGCGCTTCCTCGATTCCGGCGGATTCGCGCGGCACGTGCGCCAGGCGACCCGGGTCTACGAGGGGAGGCAGCGGATCGTGGTCGAGGAGGCGGGGCGCCTGCTGGGGGAGCACCTCGTCGTGGTGCCGTCCGTGGCCGGCCTCCATCTCGCGCTGCGCCCGAGCGGCCCGGGCTTCGACTCCGACCGGATCGCGGCCCGTGCTGCGACGGCGGGCGTCGCCGTGCAGCCGCTCCCGCGGTTCAGCGCGGGCGAGCGGAGAGAGGGACTGCTGCTGGGGTTCGGGGCGATCGCCGCCGAGGACATCCCGGACGGCCTGCGGCTGCTCGCCGACGCGGTGTCGCGCGAGCAGCCGCGGCCGTGAGCCGCGCGTCCGGACTCCGGGCGCCCGGCCCCGGGATCAGATCGCGGACCAGCCGCCGTCCGAGGCGAGCACCGCGCCGGTGACGTTGGCCGAGTCGTCGCTCAGCAGCCAGGTGATGGAGGCGGCGAGCTGCTCCGCCTGCGCGACCGGCGGGACGACCGTCTGCAGCAGCGGTCCGAGGCGCTCGCCGGCCCACGCGGAGCGCATGGTGCCCTCGACGTTGGTCGCGACGCCGCCGGGGGCGACGGCGTTCGCACGCACGCCCTTCGGTGCGTAGAACACGCTGGTGCTCTTGGTGAGGCCGATGACGGCGTGCTTGGAGGCGGTGTACGCCGCGCCGGCGGCGGAGCCGCGGAGGCCCGCCTCGGACGAGACGTTCACGATCGAGCCGGAGCCGGCCTCGACCATGAGCGGCAGGACGGCGCGGCTGAGGCGCATGATCGCGGTCACGTTGACGGTGAACACGCGGTCCCAGGTGGCGTCGTCGACCTCGGCTGGCGGCAGGAAGCCGTCCATGATGCCGGCGACGTTCGCGAGGGCGTCGACCCGCCCGCCCGCGGCCTCCAGCAGTTTCGCGATGGTCTCCTCGCTGGAGACGTCGCCCGCCACGGTGGCGATCTCGAGGCCGGGGTTCTCGTCGACCAGCGCGGCGAGCCGCTCGGCCGAGATGTCGCTGCCGATGACGCGGGCGCCCTCGGAGGCGAGGCGCAGCGCGGTGGCCTTGCCGATGCCGGAGCCGGCTCCCGTGACGATGGCGGTCTTGCCGGCGAAACGGCCGGGCGTGGTGGTGCTCATGGTGTTCTCTCCTCGGGTCTTCCTCGACGGAACCTGTCGACGCCCGCACCGGGCGTCGACCTATTTATAGCACTCGGTGCCATAATGGAACCCATGAGTTCGCCGACAGCCGATCCCGCTCCCCGCCGCCGCGGGCGTCCCGTCGACGTCGACCCGGAGAGCGTCGCGCTCCTCGCGCTGCGGCACTTCGACGAGCACGGCTACGAGGCGACGACCATGGACGACATCGCCGAGCTCGCGGGCATCGGCCGGCGCACCCTCTTCCGCTACTTCCCGAGCAAGCCCGCCCTGGTGTGGGGCGGGATGGAGCCGGTCGTCGAGCGGATGAACGCCGTGCTCGAGACGGCGCCCGACGACGAGCCGGTACGGGATGCGCTGGCCCGCGCCATCACCGCCTCCCTCGACCTCGCCCCCGACGCCGTGGAGGCGACCCGCCGGCGACTGCGCCTGCTCGGCTCCGACCCGGCGCTCATCGCGTTCGGCCTCGCGCGGCTGAGCGCCGACCAGGGGATGGTCGCGGCCTTCCTCGCCCGGCGACTCGGGGAGCCCGTCGACGGCCTCCGGGTGCAGGTGCTCGCGGGCGCCCTCGGCTCCGCCAACTTCTCGGCGCTGATCTGGTGGGCGCGCAACGACGAGGGCGACCCCGCTGCGATCGCGGTGGCCGCCCTCGACGAGCTGCTGCGCGGGTTTTGACCCGCGGTTCCTTCCGGCTCGGCCTCAGCCGTTCGGGAGGATGACCGCGCGCCCGCGGATCTTCCCCTCGTGCAGGCGCTCGTACGCCTTCGGGGCCTCGTCGAGCGAGTACGTCTCGATCTCGACCTCCACCTGCCCGGAGCGCGCCAGGTCCAGGACCTCGATCAGCTCGGCGCGCGAGCCCCAGTACGGCGTCCGCACCGCCACGTCGTACGCGATGCGGCCGAAGCCGACCGCGAGTGCTCCTCCGCCGATCCCGACGATGGTGACGTCCCCCTCCGCCGCCGCCATCGCGCCGGCGAGCTCGACCGTCGGCTGCACTCCGACGAAGTCGAAGACCGCGTCCGCGCCGCGCCCTCCCGTCAGCTCCTTCACCGAAGCGATCGCGTCCGGGTTCGACAGGAACGTGTGGTGCGCACCGACGGCGGTCGCGAGGTCGAGCTTCTCCTGGTTGACGTCGAGCGCGATCACGGTCGCTCCGCTGATCGCGCGCAGGATCTGGATGCCGACATGGCCGAGGCCGCCCGTCCCGATCACGACGGCGGTCGTGCCGGCGCCGAGCTTCGGCAGCGAGTTCTTGATGGCGTGGTACGGCGTGAGGCCGGCGTCGGTGAGCGAGACGTTCTTCACCGGGTCGAGGCCGTCGAGCGGCACCAGGTGGCGCTCGCTGTCGACGATCATGTACTCCGCCATCGAGCCGGGCGCTCCGAGCCCGGGCGGCCGGATCTGCTCCGCTTGGGCGTTGAGGCAGTAGTTCTCCTTGCCCTGCGCGCACATGTGGCAGCGCCCGCAGCCCCACGGCCCGTACACCGCCACCGCGTCACCGGGGTGCACACCCGTGACGCCGGCGCCCACGGCCTCCACGATTCCGGCACCCTCGTGGCCGAGGGTGAGGGGCAGGCCGTAGACGTACTGCTCGGCGGGGAGACCCATGATGAACTCGTCCGAGTGGCACACCCCGGCGGCCGTGACCTTCAGCAGGACCTGGCCGGGCCCGACCTCCGGATCGGGGACCTCGACGACGACGGGACGGGAGCCGATCTCGCGATATTGCAGTGCCTTCATGGTCAGGACGCTACTCCGGGGGATCGCGCCGCTCTAGGACCGCGCGAGGCCTCGCCACGTCCACCCGCGCGGCGGTACCGTGTGCGCATGCCGACCATCGAGAGCTTCCCGCCCGGCACGCCGATCTGGGTCGACCTCCAGTCGTCCGACCAGCCGGCCGCCGTCGCGTTCTACCGCGCCTTCTTCGGGTGGGATGCGCCCGACGCCACCGCCGAGACCGGCGGCTACTCCATCGCGACCCTTCACGGCATCCCCGTCACCGCGGTCGGTCCGCTGCCGGCGGGTGTCGAGCGTTCCGTGTGGACGCTCTACTTCGCCGTCGCGGACATCGATGCGTCCGCTGCGGCCGCGACGGCCGGCGGGGGAGCGGTGCTGCTTCCGCCGGGCGACCTCGCACCGGCGTCCGGCTCGCGATCGTCGCCGACCCGGCCGGTGCCGTCTTCGGCCTCTGGCAGCGGGAGCATGACTCACCCTGGCTGCGCGACGAGCCCGGCGCCGTCGACTGGCTGGAGCTCGTCGAGCACGGGGTGGAGGGGTCGTTCCCCTTCTACGTCTCCGTGCTGGGCGTGAGCGTCAGCGAGATGCGCGTCGGCGACGCCCCGTACGGGTTGTTCGACGTCGGTACGACGAGCGTCGCGGGCGCCACGGAGGCCCCCGAGGGTACGACCGCGCACTGGCTCGTCTACTTCACCGTCGCCGAGCTCGACGAGGCGCTGGAGCGGTTCGTCGCCCTGGGCGGGATGGTGCTGGAGCAGCCCATCGCGGCGCCCGGCGTCGGGCGCTGGGCGGTCGTCGCCGACCCCCAGGGAGGCGGGTTCGCGCTGCTCGAGCCGGAGCGCCCGGCGGGCTGAGACACCGGCACCGTCTGGTAGACTCCTCAGGTTGCCGTCTAACGGCCGCGGAGAAAGAGAGCCCAGGCATCAGGCCCCGGGCACCGCGCAACGAACAGGAAGGGGATCCCGTCTATGGCACTGGATGCTGATATCAAGAAGGCGATCATCGAAGAGTACGCTACCCACCCCGGTGACACCGGTTCCCCCGAGGTCCAGGTCGCGATCCTGACCAAGCGGATCAAGGATCTCACCGAGCACCTCAAGGAGCACAAGCACGACCACCACTCGCGTCGTGGCCTGCTTCTCCTGGTCGGTCAGCGTCGTCGTCTGCTGGGCTACCTGTCGGACATCGACATCAACCGCTACCGTGCGCTCATCGAGCGCCTCGGACTGCGTCGCTAGTCTCCGCAGATGTCAGCTCTTCGCTGACACCGCGAACTTCTTCGGAACGGGCCGTCACCTTCGGGTGGCGGCCCGTTCTGTGTGTGCGGACGTCGTCCGCGAGGTCAGCGGTGCTCGGGATCGGTCCCCGGCCGCACGGGGGAGTCGTCGCGGAGGTCGATCCGCGTGCGGCCCTCGTCGCCTTCGCCGACCTCGATGCGGGGTGCGGCATCCTCCTCGGTCGCCTTCGGCGCGGTGGTCAGCTGGTCGGTGCGGGCGTCGTCGTGGTCTGGCGTGTCAGCCATGGTGCTCCTCGGGTCGGTCGGACTCCACCATCCCGCGCCACGGCCCTCCCGACAACCCCTAGTGGAACTGCGGGATGACCAGCCAGATCCCGTAGAGCACCGCAGCGACGCAGATGGCGATGCACACCACGGCCGCGACGGTGGCGAGCGGCGGCCGGTGGAGCGTCGCGGCGGCGGCCGGGGCCGTCGAGCGCTCGTCCGAGCCGTCCAGGGGAGCACCGAGCGACAGCAGCCGGAGCGCGAGGGCGTAGAAGCAGACGATCACCACCGTCGCGGCGAGGGCGATGAGGAGTACCACGACGAACGAGCCCCAGTCGACGCCGAGGAACTGGCCGGCTCCCGGGTCGTCCGCGGCGTGCAGGGTGTGTGTCGCGTTCATCGTGCCGCCGTCCCCGCCGACGCGGTGGCGCGTGCGTCGGGCGTCTGCTCATCCACGTCGTTCACGTTCTCGCGCGTGACCGGGTGCCGCCGCGCCAGGGCGTAGAGCCCCAGCCCGCCGAGCAGGGCGACCACCGCGACCACGATGAGCCCGATGACGCTGGTCGACGCAACCCAGGCCGCAAGACCGCCCACGAGGGCGGCGGCCGGCAGCGTGACGACCCAGGCGGTCGCGATCCGCCCGACGATGCCCCAGTGCACGGAGGCGAGCTTCTTGCCCAGCCCGCTGCCGACCACGGCGCCCGAGGTGACCTGCGTCGTCGAGAGCGCGAAGCCGAGGTGCGACGACACGAGGATGGTCGCGGCGGCGCTCGTCTCGGCCGCGAAGCCCTGCGGGGACTTCACGTCGGTGATGCGCTTGCCGACGGTGCGCATGATGCGCCAGCCGCCGAGGTAGGTGCCGAGGGCGATCGCGAGTCCGCAGGACAGGATCACCCACAGTTCGGGGCCGGAGTCGGCGCTCTGGTACCCGGCCGCGATGAAGGTCAGCGTGATGACGCCCATCGTCTTCTGCGCGTCGTTCGTGCCGTGCGCCAGGGAGACGAGGGAAGCCGAGACGGTCTGTCCGTGCCGGAACCCCGCCTCCGCCCCGTGCGCCCGCACGTTCGCGGTGATGCGGTAGGCCGCGTAGGTGGCCAGCAGCGCGACCAGGCCGGCGACGGCGGGGGAGAGCAGCGCCGGGATGACGACCTTCGTCAGCAGCACGCCCCAGTTCACGGCGTTCAGCCCGCCGCCGATGATCGCGGCGCCGATGAGTCCGCCGAACAGGGCGTGGGTGGAGCTCGACGGGAGGCCGAGGTACCACGTCGTGAGGTTCCACAACACGGCGCCGACCAGACCCGCGAAGATCAGGGTCGGCGTGATCTCGACGCCCGATCCGCCCTCCTGGATGATGCCACCGGAGATCGTCTTGGCGACCTCGGTCGAGAGGAACGCCCCGACGAGGTTCAGCACGGCCGAGATGGCGACCGCCACCCGTGGTTTCAGCGCCCCGGTCGCCACCGAGGTCGCCATCGCGTTGGCCGTGTCGTGGAAGCCGTTCGTGAAATCGAACACGAGGGCGATCACGACGACCAGCACGACGGTGATGAGCACATCCATCTGCGTCCGCCTTCCGTCAGGTTCCCGTTACGGTCTCCTGAGTACGCCGGATCGGCGCGGCGCGTGTGAACGCGGGATGAACTCTGCGCGGGGTGTGATCGTGGGCCGCGCGGTACCGCGCGTTATGCGGTCGGCTCGGCGGCCCCGTCCGCGGCGCCTGCCGCGTCCGTGGTCGCGCGCGCGGCTATCGCCCGGTCGACGAGCGTCGCCGCGACGAGGGCGGCCGCGACCACGGCGATCCCGATCATGACGCCCACCAGGCCGATGAGCGGCGACGCGAGGGGGAGGGCCAGCACCAGGACGATCGCCGCCGCAGTCTTGAGCGGCCGGATGACGACCTCCGGCACCAGCGGCGCGTGCAGCACGTAGAGCATGAGCAGGAACACGGCGACCGGGATGGCGACCGCGTACTCCACGGCCGTGTCGGACGCGGCATGGTGCTCCGCGCCCGCCTGCACCGCCACCTCCAGTCCTGCTCCGAGCGCCGCCAGGGCGGCGAAGACGAAGTAGTGGCCGTAGCCCCAGTAGAAGGCGCGCCCGCGCTTGCTCGACAGCCCCTCGCCCGCGGGTTCGAGGAAGTACAGCCACCACAGCGCGAACAGCAGCACCAGGCCGGCGATGGCGATGGCGACCAGGGCGGCAGAGACGCCGTGCGCGGCCAGCCCCTTCTGCACGCCGATGGCGGACGCCGAGACGGACTCCCCGAGCACGATGATCGTGAACAGCCCGTACCGCTCGGCGATGTGGTGCGGGTGCCAGGAGGTCATCCCGGTCCGCTCCGCCCACATCGGCACCGACAGCTCCAGCACCACGCCGAGCAGGAAGAGCCACGGACGCATCCCGGGCGGAAGGAAGCCCCAGGCGACCCACAGCACCTGCACCGCAGCGACCCCGCTCGCGTACCGCACCGCGGTGGCGCGGCCGTCGGCGTGCTCGATCGCGGCCCTGACCCACTGCCCGACGAGGGCCAGTCGCATGATCAGATAGCCGACGATGATCGCGGTGAAGTCCGACTGCGCGAACGCGGCGGGCACTCCGGCCGCGAGCACCAGCACGCCGCCCATCTGCACGAGCGTCATCAGCCGGTACGGCACGTCGTCGGTGTCGTAGGCGGAGGCGAACCAGGTGAAGTTCATCCACGCCCACCAGATGGCGAAGAACACCATCAGGTACGGGCCGAGCTTGTCGAGCGCGTGCCCCTCCTCGCCGGCGTGGGCGAGCTGGGAGGCGACCTGCGCGATCGCGACGACGAACGTCAGATCGAAGAGCAGCTCCAGCGGACTGGAGACGCGGTGCCGCTCCTCCGTCGAGCGACCGGACATCGGGATGCGGAACGCGATGCTCATGTGCGCAAGCATAGGAGGATGCCCCGTCGCGTCCTCGCCGCCGTCACCGCCGTGTATCTGCTCGTGGTCGCGTGGATCACGCTGAACCCGTTCCCGCCGGACCCGCACGGCAACCGCCTGCTCACCTCGCTGCTCGCGCTGTTCGCCGACACCCCGCTGCTGGCCTGGGTGACCTACGACGTCGTCGAGTTCAGCGCGAACATCGTCATGTTCGTACCGATGGGCGTGCTGCTGACGCTGCTGCTCGGCCGCGAGCACTGGTGGCTCGCGCTCGCGCTCGGCGTCGTCGCGACCCTCACCATCGAATTCGTGCAGCTGTTCCTGCCGGCGCGCTTCAGCGACCCGCGCGACCTGCTGGCGAACACGCTCGGCACCGTCGTGGGCATCGCGATCGTGCTGGTGGCCTCGGCCTCCCGGGTCAGACGAGCCCGAACGCGCTGAGTTCGGTGTCGGTGAGCATCCGGGACCGGATCAGGAACCGCTTGCCCTCGGGCGCCTCCACCGAGAAGCCGCTGCCGCGGCCGTCGACCAGGTCGATCGTCAGGTGCGTGTACTTCCAGTACTCGAACTGCGACGCCGACATGTAGACGCTGACCGGGTCGATCCCGTCGACGTCGAGATCGCCGAGGTGGACGTCGGAGGCGCCCACCCGGAACATCCCGACCGGGAAGCACATCGGCGAGGAGCCGTCGCAGCAGCCGCCGGACTGGTGGAACATGAGCGGTCCGTGGGTGGCGGCCAGCCGCCGCAGCATGTCCGCTGCGGCGGCCGTGACATCCACCCGCGTCTCGTGCGGGTCCGTCATCGCGACTCCTAGAAGAAGCCCATGGGACCGTCGGCGTACGAGACGAGCAGGTTCTTCGTCTGCTGGTAGTGGTCGAGCATCATGCGGTGGTTCTCCCGCCCGATGCCGGACTGCTTGTAGCCGCCGAAGGCCGCGTGCGCCGGGTACTGGTGATAGGTGTTCGACCAGACGCGGCCGGCCTCGATGGCACGGCCCGCGCGGTAGAGCTGCGCGCCGCTGCGGCTCCACACGCCGGCGCCCAGACCGTACAGGGTGTCGTTGGCGATCGAGATCGCGTCGTCGAAGTCGCTGAAGCTGGTCAGCGCGAGCACCGGCCCGAAGATCTCCTCCTGGAAGATGCGCATCGAGTTCTGACCCTCGAAGACCGTCGGCTGCACGTAGTACCCGCCGGCCAGGTCGCCGCCGAGGTCGGCGCGCTCGCCGCCGATGAGGAGCTTGGCGCCCTCCTGCTTGCCGATGTCCATGTACGACAGGATCTTCTCCAGCTGGTCGTTGGACGCCTGCGCGCCGATCATCGTCGACACGTCGAGCGGGTTGCCCTGCTTGATGCGCTTGACGCGCTCCAGGCCGTCGGCGACGAAGCCGTCGTAGATCGAGCGCTGCACGAGCGCGCGCGACGGGCAGGTGCAGACCTCGCCCTGATTGAGCGCGAAGAACGAGAAGCCCTCCAGGGCCTTGTCGTAGAACGAGTCGTGCTCGGCGGCGACGTCCTCGAAGAAGACGTTCGGGCTCTTGCCGCCCAGCTCCAGCGTGACCGGGATGAGGTTCTCGCTCGCGTACTGCATGATCAGGCGCCCGGTGGTCGTCTCTCCGGTGAAGGCGACCTTGCGGATGCGCGGGTGGGAGGCGAGCGGGGCGCCGGCTTCGAAGCCGAAGCCGTTCACGATGTTGAGCACGCCGTCCGGGAGCAGGTCGCGCACGAGGTCCAGCCACACGTGGATGGAGGCGGGCGTCTGCTCGGCCGGCTTCAGCACGACGCAGTTGCCGGCCGCGAGCGCGGGTGCGAGCTTCCACGTCGCCATCAGAATCGGGAAGTTCCACGGGATGATCTGCCCGACCACGCCCAGCGGCTCGTGGAAGTGGTAGGCGATCGTGTCGTGGTCGATCTCGCTGATCCCGCCCTCCTGGGCCCGGATCGCTCCGGCGAAGTAGCGGAAGTGATCGATCGCGAGCGGGATGTCGGCCGCGAGCGTCTCGCGCACCGGCTTGCCGTTCTCCCAGGTCTCGGCGACGGCGAGCAGCTCGAGATTCGCCTCCATGCGGTCGGCGATGCGGGTGAGGATGAGCGCGCGCTCGGCGACGGAGGTCGTGCTCCAGGAGGGGAAGGCGGCCCAGCCGGCCTCGACGGCGCGGTCCACGTCGGCGGCCGTGCCGCGGGCGATCTCGGTGAACGGACGGCCGGTCACCGGCGTGATGTCCTCGAAATACTGGCCGCCGGCGGGAGCGACGTAGCGGCCGCCGATGTAGTGGTCGTACCGGTTCGCGTAGCTGACCACGGACCCGTCGGTGCCGGGCTGCGCGTAGACGCTCGGCGATTCCTTCGCGGCCTCCTGGGCCTCCTGGGCGGCGGTCTGCTCGGGGCTCAACGTCATCGAAGTCTCCTTTGACTCGCGCGGCGCGCGCCCATCGCGCACCGTCGCGGCCGACGCTACGCACCGCAACGTTGCATCCCGTTGCACCCGCCCCACCCCCTCCGCACATTCGTCACGAATGTGGGCTTTGAACTCGCCAATCACGACATTCGGCACGAATGTCGGTGCGAGGTCAGGACTCGAGGGCGAGGAGGCGCGCGACGACCTGCGCGCGGCGGGGGGAGTGCAGGGGCAGCGCGTGCAGGGCGGCGCGCCAGATCTCGTCGTCGAAGGCGCCGCGCTCGGTCTCGCCCCAGGCGATCAGGAGGTCGGCGGAGCCCGATTCGAGCAGCGCCTCCCGCAGCCGGGCGACGACGTCGTCCCTCAGCTCCTCCAGCCCGGGCGCAGCGGAGCCGGGGAGCGGGCCGCCTCCGTACGCCGCGACGGCCGCGCGGTGCGCGCCGCGCCGCTGCAGGTCGACGACACCGCCGATGTCCGTCTCCAGCGGAGCCGCCAGCCGGTACGGGCGGGCGAGCGGACCGAGCTCGGGAGCGAGCGACGCGAGCACCCGGCGCAGCCGCACCATCTCGGCGCGCAGCGTGACGGTGCTGGCGGCGTCGCCGTAGACGAGCTCGGCGAGCCGCTCCGCGGACAGGCCCTCGCGGTGCCAGGCGAGCAGGGTCAGCAGCTCGCTGTGCCGGCTGCTCAGCGTGCCCGACCGGCCGTTCGTGCCGGTGAGCTCGCCGGTGTCCCGGCCCAGGATCCGCAGCGACGGGATGGCCGGCCGCGGCCGTTCGCGACGGCTGCGGCCGCGCGCGCTCGACTCCCGCAGCCGCTCGATGAGCAGCTCCCGCTCGACGGCCGCGACGGTCGCCTCCAGCATCGGCAGCACGTGCGGCGCGGCGACCTGGTCGCCTCCGGTCACGTCGAGCACCCCGATGATCTCGCCCGTCTCGGGGTCCCGCACCGGCACGGCGGTGCAGCTCCACGGCTTCACCTCGAACGCGAAATGCTCGTCCCCGCGGATCTGCACCCCACCCCCGATCGCCAGGGCAGTCCCCGGCGCAGAGGTGCCGACGTCGCCCTCCGCCCACGCCGCGCCCGGCACGAACAGCATCCCCTCAGCCTGACGGCGCAGCTCCGGATCGCCCTCGACCCACAGCAACCGGCCGCGCGCATCCCCGACGGCGACGACCACGCGGCTGTCCTGCTCGGCCTCCCGCACCAGCAACTGGCGGATGACGGGGAGGGCCGCGGCGATGGGATGCGAGCGGCGCGCGTCCTCGAGGCCCGGACCGTCCAGGAGGAGCGGAGCGACGACCCGCTCGGGATCGAGCCGCGCCTGCTCGGCCCGCTGCCACGATGCGCCGACGACCGGCCGCACCCGCCGGGAGACTCCCTCGTCCATGCGCAGATCGTACGCCGGGTACCGTGGAACGGGTGCAGACGATCCTGAAGGAGCGCCCCGACGCGCCCGACCGGTTCTTCGAGGCGGAGGCGGCGGGTCTCCGCTGGCTCGCCGCGGCCGAGAGCGAAGGAGGCGCGCGCATCGTCCGCGTCGCCTCCGTCGAGCCCGGCCGCATCGAGCTGGAGCGCATCGCCGAGTCGCGGCCGACCGCCGATGACGCGCGGGCGTTCGGCGCGGCGCTCGCCGTGACGCACGCATCCGGGGCGGCCGCGTTCGGCGCACCGCCGGACGGCTGGGACGGCCCGCTCTACATCGGCCGACGCCCGCTGCCCATCGCCCACGAGACGTCGTGGGGCCGCTTCTACGCGCGGGACCGTGTGCAGCCGTACCTCGACATCGCGGTGGAGGTCGGGGGAGTCACGGCCGCGCAGCTCCCCGTCATCCGGGAGGCGGTGGAGCGCGTCGCCTCGGGCGAGCTCGACGACGGCGAGCCTCCCGCGCGCCTCCACGGCGACCTCTGGAACGGCAACGTGCTCTGGTCGGCCGACGGCGCCGTCCTGATCGACCCGGCCGCGCACGGCGGCCACCGCGAGACCGATCTCGGGATGCTCGCGCTCTTCGGCCTCCCGTTCCTGGACGACGTGCTGGCCGGCTACGACGCCGCGCGCCCGCTGCGGCCGGGCTGGCGCGAGCGCATCCCGCTGCACCAGTTGCACCCCCTCGCCGTGCACGCCGCCGGCCACGGCCCGGCGTACGGGCGGGCGCTCGCCGCGGCCGCGCTGGCCACGCTGGCGCTCTGACCGCCGCTCAGCGGGGTGCGACTGATAGGATGCTCATGGTCGGCTGTGTGCCGGCCGCCGGAGCAGGCTGGCAGGAGCTGGTCCTCGGTGGTGGTATCCGGATGCGCGACGAGCGCAGCCGTGTATTTCTACTGATGGCCAGACGGGCTCAGCCCACGCACCCGCATGGGATGCCGCGTACACGTCGGACGTGTCGATCTGCCTGCTCGCTCCTTGGAGAGTCGCGCCCACACGGGGCCGCGACGTTAAACAAAGGAGAAAGACCTCTTGGAAGGTCCCGAAATCAAATTCGCCGAAGCCGTGCTCGACAACGGCCGCTTCGGCACCCGCACCGTCCGGTTCGAGACCGGACGCCTCGCCCAGCAGGCGCAGGGCGCCGTGGCCGCGTACCTCGACGAGGAGACGATGCTGCTGAGCGCGACGAGCGCCAGCAAGCACCCGAAGGACAACTTCGACTTCTTCCCGCTGACCGTCGACGTGGAGGAGCGCTCCTACGCCGCCGGCAAGATCCCCGGCTCGTTCTTCCGTCGTGAGGGCCGCCCCTCGACCGAGGCGATCCTCGTCTGCCGTCTGATCGACCGCCCGCTGCGCCCCTCGTTCGTCGAGGGTCTCCGCAACGAGGTCCAGATCGTCATCACCGTCCTGAGCATCGCCCCGGACGAGTTCTACGACGCTCTCGCGATCAACGCGGCCAGCGCCTCCACCCAGATCTCCGGTCTGCCGTTCTCCGGCCCGATCGCGGGTGTGCGCCTGGCGCTCATCCCCGGCAACGGCCAGCACGCCGACCAGTGGATCGCCTTCCCGAAGGCCTCGCAGCTCGAGGAGGCCGTCTTCGACCTCACCGTCGCGGGCCGCGTCCTCACCAACGCGGACGGCTCCGAGGGCGACGTCGCGATCATGATGGTCGAGGCGGAGGCCACCGAGCACAGCTGGAACCTCATCCAGGGCGGCGCCGTCAAGCCGAACGAAGAGGTCGTCGCACAGGGCCTGGAGGCGGCGAAGCCGTTCATCCGCCAGCTCGTCGGCGCCCAGAACGTCATCGCGCAGCAGTCCGCGAAGGCGATCGCCGACTACCCGGTGTTCCTGCCCTACTCGAAGGCGACCTACGACAACGTCGCCGGTCTCGCCTACGACGAGCTGGTGAACGTCTACCAGATCGCCGACAAGATCGAGCGCCAGAACGCCGACGACGCCCTCAAGGAGCGCGTCAAGGCGGCCCTCACCGAGAAGGTGGAGGCGGGCACGGTCGACGCCGAGGCCCTCACCCAGTTCTCGGCGGCCTACAAGTCCGTCTCGAAGGTGGTCATGCGCGGTCGTGTGCTGCGCGAGGGCATCCGCATCGACGGCCGCGGCCTGACCGACATCCGTCCGCTCGACGCCGAGGTGCAGGTCATCCCGCGCGTCCACGGCTCGGCGATCTTCCAGCGCGGCGAGACCCAGATCCTGGGCGTCACCACGCTGAACATGCTCAAGATGGAGCAGCAGATCGACTCGCTGTCGCCGGTCACCAAGAAGCGCTACCTGCACCACTACAACTTCCCGCCCTACTCGACCGGTGAGACCGGCCGGGTCGGTTCGCCGAAGCGTCGCGAGATCGGGCACGGCTTCCTCGCCGAGCGCGCCCTCGTGCCGGTGCTGCCGAGCCGCGACGAGTTCCCCTACGCGATCCGCCAGGTGTCCGAGGCTCTCGGCTCCAACGGCTCGACGTCGATGGGCTCCGTCTGCGCCTCCACCCTGTCGCTGCTCAACGCCGGTGTGCCGCTGCGCGCCCCGGTCGCCGGCATCGCCATGGGCCTGATCTCCGACGTCGTCGACGGCGAGACCCGCTACGCGGCCCTCACCGACATCCTGGGCGCCGAGGATGCGCTGGGCGACATGGACTTCAAGGTCGCCGGCACGAGCGAGTTCGTCACCGCGATCCAGCTCGACACCAAGCTCGATGGCATCCCCTCGGAGGTCCTCGCGGGTGCGCTGACGCAGGCGAAGGATGCTCGTACGACCATCCTGAGCGTGCTCAACGCCGCGATCGACGCGCCGGACGAGATGGCCCCGACCGCGCCCCGCGTGATCTCGGTCCAGATCCCCGTCGACAAGATCGGCGAGCTGATCGGCCCGAAGGGCAAGACGATCAACGCGATCCAGGACGAGACCGGCGCCGACATCTCCATCGAGGAGGACGGCACCGTCTACATCGGCGCCGTCGACGGTCCGTCGGCCGAGGCCGCTCGCGCCCAGGTCAACGCGATCGCGAACCCGACCAACCCGGAGATCGGCGAGCAGTTCCTCGGAACCGTCGTCAAGATCGCCGCGTTCGGCGCGTTCGTCTCGCTCCTGCCGGGCAAGGACGGCCTGCTGCACATCTCCGAGGTGCGCAAGCTCGCCGGTGGCAAGCGCGTCGAGAACGTCGAGGACGTGCTCGGCGTCGGCCAGAAGATCCTGGTGGAGATCACCAAGATCGACGACCGCGGCAAGCTCTCGCTCGCCCCGGTGATCGCCGACGAGGCCGACACGCACGGCCGCGACGCCGCTTCCGAAGGCCCCTCGGAGCCGGCGGAGGGTTGATCCCCGCTCGCTGATCCAGCACACGAAGGCCGCGCCGACCCCCTGGTCGACGCGGCCTTCGCGCGTTCCCGGAGCAGCCATCGCTTCCGGACTTCTGCACGCAACACGCCGGGCGGATGCGCACACAAGTCCGGAAGCGATGGCTCAGCGGGTGAGGAGGGGGCGCAGGCGGAAGGGGATGAGCTCGCCCATGTCGAGGGAGGTCTCGGCGCGGACGACGCCGTCGGTGGACTGGATGGCGCCGGTGATGCGGAAGAGGTCCTCCGCGTCGCGCGCCAGCACGCGCAGGAGCAGGTCAGAGGACCCGGAGAGGCCGTGCGCCTCCACGATCTCCGGGATCCCGGTGAGGTGCTCGACGATCGCGGCGAGCAGCTGCTGCTGCACGTGAACCGTTACGTAGGCAGCCAGCGGATAGCCGGCGGCGCGGGCGTCAATGCGTCGCTCGAACGACAGGAACGCGCCGCTGCGGTCGAGCTCGGCGAGGCGCGCCTGGACCGTGTTCCGGCTGAGCCCGAGGCGGTCGGCGAGGGAGACGTTGGTCGATCGCGGGTCGTCCGCGAGGGCGACGAGGATGCGGCGGTCTGTGCTGTCGAACGTGCGCATAGTGTGAAAGGTAGCACCGCGGCCGGGCCGCGGATAGGGCAGTGTGCACGGTCGACACGCCGCTGGTTGTGCGTCCTGATCGCACAGCGTAGCCTTCCGATTAATTCCGGCAAAGGGGCCGGAGGCCGGAGCGGCCCGTCACGAGCGAGCCGCCCCGGGCATGAGAGTGAAGGTTGCGTGAACCGTGACGATCGACAATCAGCCTGGTGTGCACCTCGGCCGCGATGGCGGCCTCGACGACGTGCGACTCCCCGCGGGAGCCGACACCGTCCAGCTCCTGACGCCGACGGGGGAGCGGCTGAGCGACGACCGGTACGACGCGTGGGTCTCCGACATCGGCCCCGACCAGCTGCTCGACCTCTACGAGGACATGGTGGTCATCCGCCGCATCGACGCGGAGGCCACCGCTCTCCAGCGTCAGGGCGAGCTCGGCCTCTGGCCTCCGCTGCTCGGCCAGGAGGCCTCCCAGATCGGCTCCGGACGCGCGCTCCGCTCCGACGACTTCGTCTTCTCCAGCTACCGCGAGCACGGCGTCGCCTACTGCCGTGGCGCCGGACTCGTCGATCTGCTGCGCGTGTGGCGCGGCACGGCGCAGAGCGGCTGGAACCCGTACGACATCAACATGGCGACGCCGCAGGTCATCATCGGCGCGCAGACGCTGCACGCGACGGGATACGCGCTCGGCATCCAGGCCGACGGCACCGACGCTGTCGCGGTCGCCTACTTCGGCGACGGCGCGACCAGCGAGGGCGACGTGAGCGAGGCCCTGATCTTCGCCGCGACCTACGCCGCCCCGGTCGTGTTCTTCTGCCAGAACAACCAGTACGCGATCTCCGAGCCCGTCGGGCTGCAGGCACAGCGGCCGATCGCCGAGCGCGCCCCGGGGTTCGGTGTGCCGAGCATCCGCGTCGACGGCAACGATGTGCTCGCGGTGCTCGCGGCCTCCCGCGCCGCCCTCGACCGCGCCCGCTCGGGAGGCGGTCCGACGTTCATCGAGGCCGTCACCTACCGGATGGGCCCGCACACCACGGCGGACGACCCCACCCGCTACCGCGACCCGTCCGAGCTGGACGAGTGGCGCGGCCGCGACCCGATCTCCCGGGTCGAGGCGTACCTCGACGCCCAGGGCCGCCTCGACGAGGAGCGTCTCACGAGCATCCACGCCAAGGCGGATGCCGTGGCCGCCGAGATGCGCGCGGGCTGCCTCGCCCTGCGCGACCCGGAGCCGCTCACGGTCTTCGACAACGTCTACGCCGAGCCGCACACCGGGATCGCCCGTCAGCGCGACCACTACTCCCGCTACCTGCGCACGTTCGTCGGGGGTGACGGACGGTGACCACCCTCACGATGGCGAAGGCCATCAACGCCGGGCTGCGCAAGGCGCTCGCGGGCGACCCGCACGTGGTGCTGATGGGGGAGGACATCGGCACGCTCGGCGGCGTGTTCCGGGTGACCGACGGACTCCAGACGGAGTTCGGCCCGCGCCGGGTGATGGACTCGCCGCTAGCCGAGTCGGGCATCCTGGGCACCGCGGTCGGGATGGCGTACCGCGGCTACCGCCCGGTGGTCGAGATCCAGTTCGACGGCTTCGTCTACCCCGCGTTCGACCAGATCGTCAGCCAGGTGGCGCGCATGCACTACCGGACGGACGGCGCCGTGCGCATGCCGATCACGATCCGGGTGCCCTTCGCCGGCGGGATCGGCGCGGCCGAGCATCACTCCGATTCGCCCGAGGCGTACTTCGCCCACGCTGCCGGGCTGCGGGTGGTGAGCCCCTCCGATCCGCAGGACGCGTACACGCTGATCCAGCAGGCCATCGCCTCCGACGACCCCGTGCTCTACTTCGAGCCGAAGCGCCGCTACCATGCCAAGGGCGAGGTGGACGAGGCCGCCCCGATGGCGGACGCGCGCCCGATGGGCACCGCACGCGTCATGGCGACCGGAGGCGACGTGACCCTGGTGACATACGGCGGCCTGGTGCAGCTGGCCCGGGATGCGGCCGTGGCGGCCGGCGACGAGGGGGTCTCCGTCGAGGTGATCGACCTGCGCTCGCTGTCGCCGCTCGACCTGGACACGGTCGTCGCCTCGGTGCGCAAGACCGGCCGGCTCGTGGTGACGCACGAGGCGGCGCTGTCCGGCGGACTCGGGGCGGAGATCTCGGCGTCGATCACCGAGCGCTGCTTCTACGAGCTCGAGCACGCGCCGGTGCGCGTCACCGGGCACGACATCCCCTACCCGGCGGCACGGCTGGAGTCGGCGCACCTGCCCGACCTCGACCGCATCCTGGACGGCATCGACCGCGTCATGGACCGGCCGAACTCGCTCTCGGGGGTGGAGGACTGATGGCGGTCAAGGATTTCGCCCTGCCGGATCTCGGCGAGGGCCTCACCGAGTCGGAGCTGGTGAGCTGGAAGGTCGCGGTCGGCGACAGCGTCCACCTCAACCAGATCATCGCGGAGGTGGAGACGGCCAAGGCGCTCGTCGAGCTGCCCGCGCCGTACGACGGTCGCGTGTCGCGCCTCTATGTCGAGCCGGGGGTGACGGTCGCGGTGGGGGAGCCGCTCGTCGCCTTCGAGGTGGCGGGAGCGGAGCTCGAGCCTCCGGGTGCTGCCGACGAAGCGGACGATCGCGCCGATGCGCCCGAGCCGACGCTGGTCGGCTACGGCGCGCGTCCCGACGCGACGACCCGGCCCGCACGCCGGGCGCGCCCCGGGCTCGCTCCGGCGGAGCCGACACGGGAGGCAGCGCCTGCGCGCAAGACCGCAGTCGCGTCCGCGCCCGCAGCCGCGCCGGCCGCCACCGCGACGGCCCTGGCCGAGCGCCCCCGCGCCACCCCGCCGGTGCGCAAGCTGGCCCGCGAGCGCGGCATCGACCTCAGCGCCGTGACCGGGACCGGGGCGCGCGGCCTGATCACGCGGCAGGATCTCGACGCCGCGGCGACGGGTGGGCCGGCGACGGCGGATGGATCGCACCGCCTTCCCGTGTCCGCGACGACGACCGCTGCGGCGGCCCCGGGCCGCGGCGACGTGCGCATCCCGATCCGCGGGGTGCGCAAGGCGACGGCCGAAGCCATGGTCCGCAGCGCGTTCTCGGCGCCACAGGCCACGGTCTTCCTCACGGTCGACGTGACTGCGACGTCCGAGCTCGTCGAGCGGTTGCGCGCGCGCACCGCGGACGGCGAGGCCCGCCCAGGGCTCCTCACCGTGGTGGCGAAAGCCTTGTGCCTGGCGATCCGGCGCACTCCCGAGGTGAACGCGCGGTGGGACGACGACGCGCACGAGATCGTGCAGTCGGGCGCCGTCCATCTCGGCATCGCCGCGGCGACCCCGCGCGGGCTGCTCGTCCCGGTCGTCCGGGATGCGGACCTGCTCCCGCTCGCCGACCTCGCCGGCGCGATCCGCACGCTCGCGGAGACGGCGCGGTCCGGACGGACGGCTCCCGCCGATCTCTCCGGCAGCACCATCACGATCACGAACGTCGGTGTCTTCGGCGTCGACGCGGGCACGCCGATCGTGACGCCGGGGGAGGCCGCCATCCTGGCGCTGGGTGCGGTGCGTCGTCAGCCGTGGGAGCACGACGGCGGCATCGCGCTGCGCAACGTGCTCACGCTGGCGCTGTCGTTCGACCACCGGATCGTGGACGGTCAGCAGGCATCGGTGCTGCTCGCCGACCTCGGCCGCATCCTGAGCGACCCGGCGTCGGTGCTCGCGTTCGTCTGACCGGAGGGGCGCGCCGTCGAGGAGGGGCGGCTACGCGTGCAGCGCCGCGTTGAGCTCCACGCCGGAGCCGGCGCGGCGCAGCACCTCGACGGCGCCGGAGACCGAGTTGCGGCGGAAGAGCAGGCCGGGCACGCCGGAAAGCTCGACGGCCTTCACCGTCTGCGGGCGTCCGTCGGCGGTGGGGGCGGCGTCGACGACGACGACCTTGGTGCCGGCGGTGACGTACAGGCCCGCCTCGACGACCGAGTCGTCGCCGATGGAGATGCCGATGCCGGAGTTGGCGCCGAGCAGGGCGCGCTCGCCGATCGCGACGCGCTGGGTTCCACCGCCGGAGAGGGTGCCCATGATGGACGCGCCGCCGCCGATGTCGGAGCCGTCGCCGACGACGACGCCCTGGGAGATGCGGCCCTCGACCATCGAGGAGCCGAGCGTCCCCGCGTTGAAGTTGACGAATCCCTCGTGCATCACGGTGGTGCCCGGCGCGAGGTGCGCTCCGAGGCGCACGCGCGACGCGTCCGCGATGCGCACGCGGTCGGGCGTGACGTAGTCGAGCAGGCGCGGGAACTTGTCGATGCCCGTGACGTGGATGCCGGCGCGCTGGAGCGCGGGACGCAGGCGGTCGAAGTCGGCCGGGAGCACCGGGCCGGCGTTCGTCCAGGTGACGATCGGCAGGTGGCCGAAGATCCCGTCGAGGTTCAGGGTGTTGGGCGCGACGAGGAGGTGTGAGAGCAGGTGCAGGCGCAGGTACGCGTCCGGGGTGGAGGCCGGTGCGGCGTCGAGGTCGATCTCGACCGTGACGGTGTCGATGCGCACGTTGCGGCGGGCGTCCTCGCCGGCCAGGGCCTCCAGCTCGGCCGGTGCGATCCAGGGCTCGCGGCCGGCCGGGATGCGGCCGAGCTGCGGCGACGGGAACCACGTGTCGAGGACGGTGCCGTCGCCGGCCACGGTCGCGAGTCCGTAGCCCCACGCGGTGCGGGAGGTGGCGGGCGCGGCGGACTCGTCAGCAATCTCGGAAGGCATGGCTCTAGATTAGTAGGGTGCCTCTCGACCTCACCGCCACCTCCACCGACCTCACCCGCCAGATCTGCGACATCGAGTCGGTGTCCGGAAACGAGAAGGAGCTCGCCGACGCGATCGAGGAGGCGCTCTCCGGTCTCGCGCACCTCGAGGTGATCCGCGACGGCGACACGATCGTCGCCCGCACGAACCTCGGTCGTGAGCGTCGCGCCCTGATCGCGGGGCACATCGACACCGTCCCGCTCAACGGCAACCTCCCGACGCGCTTCGAGACCGTGGGTGGCGTCACCTACCTCTGGGGACGCGGCACCGTCGACATGAAGGCCGGTACGGCCGTGCAGCTGAAGCTCGCCGCCGAGCTCACCGACCCCGCGATCGACGTGACATGGATGTGGTACGACCACGAAGAGGTCAACGCCGAGCTCAACGGGCTCAACCGGCTCTCCCGCAACCGCCCCGACCTCTTCACCGGCGACTTCGCCATCCTGGGCGAGCCCAGCAACGGCGTCGTCGAGGGCGGCTGCAACGGCAACCTCCGCGTCGAGGTGCGCACCTACGGCCTGCGATCGCACTCGGCGCG
The DNA here is from genome assembly GCF_013410615.1 of Leifsonia naganoensis. Taxonomy (NCBI): domain Bacteria; kingdom Bacillati; phylum Actinomycetota; class Actinomycetes; order Micrococcales; family Microbacteriaceae; genus Leifsonia; species Leifsonia naganoensis. Next base: position 124,007 of record NZ_JACCHJ010000001.1, on the reverse strand, counting down.
CGGCTGGGTCGGCGACAACGCCATCCACAAGGCGGCGCCCATCCTCGACATCCTCGCCGCGTACCAGGCGCGGGAGGTGGAGGTCGACGGCCTCGTCTATCGCGAGGGCCTCAACGCGGTCGGCATCACCGGCGGCATCGCGGGCAACATCATCCCCGACGAGTGCATGGTGCACATCAACTACCGGTTCGCCCCCTCCCGCAGCTCGCAGGAGGCCATCGACCACATGCACGAGCTGTTCGGCGACTACGAGATCACCGTGGTCGACCGGGCCGACGGCGCCCGCCCCGGGCTCGACGCGCCCCTGGCGCAGGAGTTCGTCGCGGCCGTCGGCGGTGTCGCGAAGCCGAAGTACGGCTGGACCGACGTCGCTCGGTTCAGCGCGATGGGGATCCCCGCGGTCAACTACGGCCCCGGCGACCCGCTGAAGGCCCACGCCGACGACGAGCGCGTCGACGTGGAGCAGATCGTGGCCGTGGAGGCCGGACTCCGTGCCTGGCTCACCGGCTCCGGCACCCGCTGACGAGGCCGCCGCGGTCCACTCCGCGGCGCAGCCCGGCTCGTGGTGGACCCGCTGGTGGGTCCGGGTGCTCGCGATCTTCGTCGCGAGCCGGGTCTTCACGACCGTCGTCCTGCTGATCTTCGCGGCCAACCAGGGGCAGAACCCGTGGACGGGCCCGAAGCCCGATTACTTCTCGTTCGCGACCATCTGGGACGGGCTCTGGTACAACATCATCGCGGTGTCGGGCTATCCGGCATCCTTGCCGACCGACGGCGTGCACGTCACCGAGAACGCCTGGGCGTTCATGCCCGTGTACCCGGGCGTCGTCGACGCCGTGATGTTCGTGACGCGGCTCTCCTGGGCGCCGGCAGCCGTCCTCGTGTCGGTCGTCTGCGCTGCCGGGGCCGCTCTCGTGCTGCATCGGTTGCTCCGGCGCGTCGGGCTGTCCGAGTCGACGACGCTCTTCGCAGTCGTGCTGTTCTGCGTCGCGCCGGTGTCCCCGCTCTTCCAGCTCGCGTACGCCGAGTCGTTGCAGCTCCTCCTGCTGGCCGTCGCCCTGCTCCTGCTCGTCGACCGCCGGTACGGCTGGTTGTTCCCGGTGACGCTCGTGATGGCCTTCACCCGGCCGAGCGGCCTCGCCTTCGCCCTCGCCCTGGGACTGCACGTCGTGTACCGCTGGGTGCGCCGCCGCGACGACCCCTTCCCGGTCCGCGAGCGGGTCCAGAGCGTGTCGCTGACCGTGTTCAGCGGGCTCGCGGGTCTCGCCTGGCCGGCGATCGCGGGTATCGCGACGGGGTCGTGGACGGCCTACACCGACACCGAGCTCGCCTGGCGCGCGGCGTACATCGGTTACCAGCACCTCGTCCCGTTCGCGGCGTGGTTCCAGGGGGCCGAGTGGTGGACGACCGTCATGCTCGGCCTGCCGGGCTGGATCGGCATCGTCGTGCTCGTCGTCATCGTCGCCCTGTACGCCGTGCTGCTCTTCTCGCCCGCGGTGCGCAAACTCGGACCCGACCTGCTCTTCTGGGTGATCGCCTACTCGGTGTACCTCTTCGCAGTGTTCTTCCCGCAGTCGAGCACCTTCCGCCTCCTGATGCCGCTCTTCCCGCTGCTGGGCGCTCTGGCGCTGCCGCGCAGCCGCGTCTACCGGGTGGCGATGGTCGTGCTGTTCCTGGCGATGCAGGTCGGCTGGATCGCGATCTGCTGGGGCGTCGACGGCGCGGATTGGTCACCGCCGTGACCCGTGGCACCCGCTCGGGGTGGGTGCCGATTTCCACAGGTCGCCGCGGATGTCGGATAATAGGGGGACATCCACGAAAGGGGAGCTGCATGGCGGCCATGAAGCCGAGGACCGGGGACGGGCCAATGGAGGCTGTGAAGGAGGGACGGCTCATCATCGTGCGTGTCCCGCTCGAAGGTGGGGGGCGCCTGGTCGTCTCCGTCAACGACGCGGAAGCCAAAGAACTGCACGATGCTCTCGCGAGCGTCGTGAGTGCCTCCTGAACGAATAACACGTAACACGTCGAACGGACCCTGAATGCTCAGGGTCCGTTCGTAGTTTCTGGGATGCGTCTACGGTGCGAGCTTGGTCAGCTGCAGCAGGCCGTCGCCGGCGGGGGAGAGCGCGCTGATCACGGCGCCGGAGCGCGCGGTCTCGGTGATGAGGGTGCGGAAGCCGGTGGCGACGTCGTCGCGTGCAGCGGGATCGGCGACGCGGCCGCGCCACAGGGCGTGCGCGACGAGGACGGTCCCGCCCGGACGCACGAGCCGCAGGCCGTGCTCCACGTACTCGATCACCGACTGCGGGTCGGCGTCGATGAAGACGATGTCGTAGGAGTTCTCGTTCATCCGGGGGAGCACGTCGAGCGCGCGGCCGGTGATGAGGCGCACGCGGTTCGATGCGACGCCGGCCTCGGTGAAGAAGGCGCGCGCGTGCTGCTGGTGGTCGAGCTCCTGGTCGATCGAGGTGAGCTGCGCGTTCGCGCCGCCGGTCAGCAGCCAGAGCCCGGACACCCCGACCCCGGTGCCGATCTCGACGATGTTCTCGGCGGCCGTCGCGGCCACCACGATGGCCGCCTGCGCGCCGGTGCTGGGGGCGATCGGCTCGACTCCCAGTTCCAGCGACTGCTGGCGCGCCCGCGCGATCACGTCGCTCTCGACGATCACGTCGTCGGAGAATCTCCAGTTCGAGTCCTTGTCTGACACAGTGCTCCTTGCCTCCGGTCCAGGATACGGCCCGCCGACCCAGCATCCGCGCAAGCCCGGCGCGATACTCTTGATGCGTGTTCGGACTGACCTTTGACAAGCTGCTCATCGTGGCGGTGATCGCGGCGTTCGTCATCGGTCCGGAACGCCTCCCGTTGTACGCCGGCAAGCTCGGCCAGTTCGTGCGCTCGCTGCGCGACTTCGCGAACGGTGCGAAGTCGCGGATGCGCGAGGAGATGGGCCCGGAGTTCGACGAGGTCGACTGGAAGAAGCTCGACCCGCGTCAGTACGACCCGCGCCGGATCATCCGCGAGGCCCTCTTGGAGGATGCCCCCGCTCCCACGAGCTCGATCAAGCCGGCGAGCCCCGCGGCGGCTGCACAGCGCGCCCTGCCGGCCGGCGCCCTGCCGCCGTTCGACGCCGAATCGACCTAGCCCGCGTCGCGCCGGTCCGCGGGCCGCGCATCCAATACGATTCCGACATGATCGCATCGGAGCAGACGCTCACCCGGCCGACGGTCGCACGCTACGCCATCGGTTCGCTCGGCACCGGTGGCTTCTCCACGCTCCCCGGTCTCGTCCTCGTCTACTACCTGACGGACAGCCTCGGCGTCGCCGCACTGGTGGCGGGCGTCGTCGTGACCGTGGCCAAGGTGTGGGATGTCATCATCGACCCCGTCATCGGCGCCCGCAGCGACCGGATGCTCGCCGTGCGCGGATCCCGCCGGGCGATGATGGTGCTCGGCGCGGCCACGCTTCCGGTGTTCTTCCTGCTCACGTTCGCGGTGCCGGCCGGGATGCCCGAGGGGGTCGCGGCGACCTGGGTCCTGATCGCCTTCGTACTGACCGCCACGTCGTTCAGCCTGTTCCAGGTGCCGTACATCGCGTTGCCCGCGGAGCTGGCCGGCGGGTACGACGAGCGGACGCGCCTCCTCACCTGGCGGGTGGTCGTTCTGACGTTCGCGATCCTGCTGTTCGGCGCAGGCGGACCGGCGCTCCGCTCGCTCGGCGGCTACCCGGTCATGGCGCTCATCGCCGGCGTCGTCATCGGCGGCGGGATGCTGATCTCGGCCTTCGTGGCGCCGCGGCACGCTCCGGCCGCGGTCGCCCCTCCCCGCGAGTCGGTGCTCGTGACGCTGCGCACGAACTATGCGGCCGGGGTGCGCGTGCTGCGGGACAGCCAGCCGTTCCGGGCGCTGCTGCTCACGTTCCTGCTGCAGGGACTCGCCACGGGCCTCATGCTCGCCGGCGCGAACTACGTCGCGACCTGGGTGCTGCACTCCGAGGACGCCGTCACCTTCCTCTTCCTCGCCCTCATCGGACCGGCCCTCGTCGTCACGCCGCTGTGGGGCGTCGTCGCCCGGCGCGTCGGCAAGGAGCGCGGCTTCATCGCCGCGAGCGTGCTCTTCGGGCTCGCCGCCCTCTCGATGGTCGCCCTGCTCTGGGCGCCCGGAGCCTGGGTCTACCTCCCCGTGGCCGTGGCGGGTGCCGCCTACGCCGGCATGCAGTCCCTGCCCATGGCGATGCTGCCCGACGTGATCTCGCACGACGCGCGCCGCAACGGGCCGGGCCGCGCGGGGACGTTCGGCGGGATGTGGACCGCGGGCGAGACGACCGGCATGGCATTGGGCGCGACGGTGCTCACGATCGTGCTCGCCGTGACGGGCTACGTCGTGCGCTCCTCCGACCCCACCCAGTTCGTGGCCGGGGCGACGCAGCCCGCTGCGGCCGTCGCCGGCATCGTGCTCGCGTTCAGCGCGGTGCCCGCTGTCCTGCTCGCCCTCAGCCTCATCCCGCTCGGCCGCTACCGCCTCCGGAAGGACGACATCGATGGTCTCGTTTGACGCCAGGGCGGTCCTCGCCCGCCTCGCCGCCCTGCGCTCGGCCGACGCGCCGACCCACGGCGGCCACGTGCTCAGCTACGTGTACGACTCGGGCGTCGCCGAGATCGACGAGCTGGCCGCCGAGGCCATGCGGCTCGTGCAGCCGGTGAACGGCCTCGATCCGACGACCTTCACCTCCGTCGCCGTGATGGAGCGGGAGGTGATCGGCTTCGCGCGCGAGCTGCTCCACGGGGGCGACGACGTGGTCGGCTCGGTCACCTCGGGTGGCACCGAGTCGTGCCTCCTCGCGGTCAAGACCGCGCGGGAGGCGTGGCGCGCCGCGGGCGGGGAGGGCCGAGCGCGGCTCCTCGCGCCGGTCACGGTGCACGCGGCGTTCCAGAAGGCCGCCGAATACTTCGATCTCGCGCTCGACCTGGTGCCCGTCGACCCGGAGACCGGCCGGATCGATCCGGACCGCCTCCTCGACCGCCTGGGTCCGGACGTCGCCCTCGTGGTCGTCTCCGCGCCCTCCTACCCGTTCGGCACGCTCGACCCCGTCGAGACCGTCGCCGCGGCATGCGAGGAGGCCGGCGTCGCCCTGCACGTCGACGGCTGCATCGGCGGCTGGATCCTGCCGTTCTGGCGCGGTGCCGATGGCGATGCCCTGCCGCTGTGGGACTTCCGCGTGCCGGGCGTCACGAGCATCTCGGCCGACCTCCACAAGTTCGGCTACGCGCCGAAGGGTGCGAGCGTGCTGCTCCAGCGCGGCCGTGACCGCCAGCGCCTGCAGTACTTCGCCACGACGGGCTGGCCGGGCTACCCGGTCGTCAACCCGACGCTCCTCGGCTCGAAGTCCGCTGCGGCCCTGGCCGCTTCGTGGGCGATCACCCAGGCCCTTGGCGCACGCGGGCTGGCCGAGCTGGGCGAATCCTGCCTGCGCTCGACGGCCGCGCTCGCGGACCTGATCGGCGACATCGAGGGACTGCGCGTGCTCGGCACGCCGACCGGCCCGCTGCTGGCGGTGACCAGCGACGACTCCGTTCCCGCGGACCGCCGCGTCGACCCGCACCACTGGGCCGACCGCGCCCGCCTGCGCGGCTGGCACCTCCAGCTGCAGCCCGGCCTGACGCAGGAGGACAGCACGCACCTCCCGCACACGACCCACCTCACGATCACCCCGGTCACCGGCAGCCGCCTGGACGAGTTGGAGGCCGCACTGCGCGCCTCTGCGGACGAGGTGCGCGGCATACCTGCGATCGATCCGGCTCAGCTGCTCGGTGCGCTCCCGCCAGGGCTCGCGGAGGGCCCGCTCGACTCGGAGACCGCCGCAGCCGTGCTGCAGGCCGTCGGGATCGGCGGGGGAGGCGACGGCCGGCTGCCCGACGAGCAGGCCCCGCTGCTCGCGCTCATCGAGGCCCTGCCGCGCCCGCTGACCGAGCGCCTGCTCATCGAGCTGATCGCCCGCATCGTCGAGCCGGTCTAGCGACCGGACGGGTCAGGGGAGCGCGACGCCGACGGCGATCGCGAACAACACGAAGGCGAGCACCGCTGCGCTCGATCGCAGCACGTCGATCCGTTCCCAGCGCACGACGACCGCGCGCCAGTCCGCAGGCGGTGCAGCGGGATCCCAGTCGTTCACGCCGATGTTGATCGGCACGGTGCCGAGGAACGACGCGAGCACGAAGACCAGGAGCGCCGCGGCTCCCGCGATCCGCCAGGCCAGCCCGTCGGACCCTCCCGTGACGACGAGGAGTGCGATCGTCGCGAGCACCGTCGGCGCCATCAGGATCGGCACCACGACCTTCAGCCGCTTCACCAGCGCGATCCGCGCCCGCACGTGGGCGTCGTCCGGCAGCGAGCGCAGCGCCGGCTGCACGCCCCAGCGCACGATCGTCTCCTCGCCGGCCAGCAGACCGGCGAGGACGAGCTGCACGATGGTCAGCACGGTCATGGTCAGCTCCTCGGGGAGAGCCCGAGCTTGCGGCCGGCGAGGCCGCGCGCGCGGGTGGCGAGCCGTTCGGCGACGGCGCGGATCGCGGCCGCCGCGGGATCGGCGGGGTCGGTCACGACGATCGGCGCGCCCACATCCCCGCCGGCGCGCAGCGGGATGCTGAGCGGCACGGAGGCCAGCAGCGGCACCTCCTCGTCCTGGCCGGCCGACAGGCGGCGGGCGACCTCCGCTCCGCCTCCGCTGCCGAAGAGGTCGAGGATGCTGCCGTCGGGCTGCACCAGGCCCGCCATGTTCTCGATCACGCCGACGACCTTCTGGCCGGTCTGCCGGGCGACGACGCCGCTGCGCTCCGCGACGTCGGCTGCGGCGGGCTGGGGAGTCGTCACCACCAGCACCTCCGCCTGGGGGAGCAGCTGCCCGACCGAGATGGCCACGTCTCCGGTGCCCGGCGGGAGGTCGAGGAGCAGGATGTCGAGGTCGCCGAAGAACACGTCGCCGAGGAACTGCTGGATGGTCCGGTGCAGCATCGGGCCGCGCCAGGCGACCGCCGCGGACGCGGAGTCGACGAACATCCCGATCGAGACGACCTTCACGCCGTAGGCGACGGGCGGGAGGATCATGTCGTCCACCCGGGTCGGCCGCGGCGCGACGCCGTTCTCGTCGGTCATCCCGAGCACACCGGGGATCGAGAAGCCGTGCACGTCGGCGTCGACGATGCCGACGCGCAGCCCGCGCTCGGCGAGAGCCACCGCCAGGTTCGCGGTGACCGTGGACTTGCCGACGCCACCCTTGCCGCTCGTGACGGCGTAGACACGGGTGAGGGAGTCCGGGCCGAACTGAGCGGTCCGCTCGGCTTTGCCGCCGCGCAGGCGCTCCGTGAGGGCGCGGCGCTCGGCCGGGGTCATCACGGAGACGTCGACGGTCACGTCCGTCACCCCGGGGACGCTCGCGGTCGCGGCGCGCACGTCCCGCTCGATCGCGTCGGCGGCCGGGCAGCCGACGATCGTCAGCTTGATGCCGACCGTCGCGTGCCCGTCGGGGGCGACCTCCACCCCACCCACCATGTCCAGCTCGGTGATGGGCTTGCGGATCTCGGGGTCGAGCACGGCGGCCAGCGCACGCCCGACGGCGTCCGCCAGCTCAGGCACGGGTGGTCTCGCCTTCTTCCGCGTCCCGCTCCTCGAGGTCTTCGAGCAGGGCGCGCAGCTCGGCGCGGATGAAGTCCTTCGTCGCCATGTCCTTGACCGCCAGCCGCAGGGCGACGACCTCGCGGGCGAGGTACTCCGTGTCGGCCAGGTTGCGCTCGGCGCGCTGGCGGTCCTGCTCGATCTGCACGCGGTCGCGGTCGTCCTGCCGGTTCTGGGCGAGCAGGATGAGCGGCGCGGCGTACGACGCCTGGAGCGACAGCACCAGGGTCAGGGCGATGAAGCCGAGCGCCGCGGAGTCGAACCGCCACGAGGTCGGGAGAAGGGTGTTCCACGCCATCCAGGCGACGACGAAGACGGTGAGGCCGAGGATGAACCACGGCGTCCCCATGGCGCGCGCGATCCACTCGGTGAACCGTCCGAAGCGGTCGCTCTGCTCGGCCCGCCCGCGTCGCGACGACGACCCCAGGACGGGTGTGCGCAGACCTTTCGGCGCATCGAGACGGGTGTCCTGCTTACCTCGTGCCATTCGAACCCCTCCTTCCGTTCACGATCGGGATGCTGCCGGTCTCGTCGGACGAGGCCGTGCGTTTCACGGGCTCGTCCTCGTCTTGGCTCCGCCAGTCGTCGGGGAGCAGATAGTCGAGGATGTCGTCGATGGTCACCACCCCGACGAGCCGGTGCTTGTCGTCGACCACGGGGACCGAGACGAGGTTGTAGCTGGCCAGGATGCGCGACACCTCGGCCGCGGAGGTGTCGGCGGTGACCGGCTCCAGGCTCGGGTCGAGCAGGGTGCCGAGACGCACGTGCGGCGGGTAGCGCAGCATCCGCTGGAAGTGCACGATGCCGAGGAACCGGCCGGTCGGCGACTCGTAGGGCGGCAGCGTCACGCAGACGGCGGCGCCGAGGGCGGGGGCGAGCTCGTGGCGGCGGATGAGCGCGAGGCCCTCGGCGACGGTGGCGTCGGCCGACACGATGATGGGCTCGGTCGTCATCAGACCACCGGCGGTGTCGGGCGCGTAGCTGAGGAGCATGCGGACGTCCTCCGCCTCCTCCGGCTCCATCAGCTCCAGGAGGTGCTCGCCACGCTCGTCGGAGAGCTGGGCGATGAGGTCGGCGGCGTCGTCCGGCTCCATCTGGTCGAGCACGTCGGCGGCGCGGTCGTCGTCGAGCTTGGTGAGGATCTGCACTTGCTCGCTCTCCGGCATCTCCTCGAGCACGTCCGCGAGGCGGTCGTCCGGCAGCTCCTCCGCCACCTCCAGCATGCGCTGGGGCGGGAGGTCGAGCAGCGTGTTCGCGAGGTCGGCCGGCTTCAGCTCGGAGTAGGTGGCGATCAGCTGCTCCGCCGACTGCGCCTCCCCGCCGCGGAGGCGCTCGCGCACCTCGTTCCACGACACGAACGTGGTCGGTCCCTTGCCGAACGGGGACGAACCCGTCTTGGGGCGGCGCACGAAGAGCTGCCCGACCGCCCACTCGCCGGTGGGCGACTCCTCGATGGCGACGTCCTCGATGGTGGCCTCGCCGGTGCCGTCGGCGAAGTCGACCTTGCGGCCGAGCAGCTCCGCGATGACACGCACCTCGCCGCCGCGCTGCTCGAACCGTCGCACGTTGATGAGGCCGGTGGTGATGATCTGGCCGGGGGAGATGCTGGTCACCCGCCCGATCGAGACGAAGACGCGGCGCTTGCCGGGGATCTCGACGATCAGTCCGACGACCGTCGGCGGATCCGATTTGCGGTAGACCACCAGCACGTCGCGCACGCGCCCGACCCGGTCGCCGACCGGGTCGAAGACGCTGGTCCCGGCCAGCCGGGCGACGAAGATCCTGGTGCTACTCACGTGTATAAACCTATGCCCTTCCCGCCGCAGGGGCCGTGAGAATGGAACAATGGGGCGATGAGCTCCCCAAGCCCTCTCGGCGGCCGCAACCGGATCCTGTTCCCGACCCTCCCGCGCGGTGAGGTGGTCGCGACGTTCGACAGTTATCCCGCCGCCCAGGAGGCGGTGGACGTGCTCGCCCGCGCCGACTTCCCGGTCGACAAGGTCTCCATCATCGGCAGCGACCTCAAGAGCGTCGAGCGCGTCACCGGCAAGCTCACCTGGGGGCGTGTCGCTCTCGCCGGTGCGGCGTCGGGCGCCTGGCTCGGCATCTTCTTCGGGCTCCTGCTCGTGATCTTCTCCCCGACGGTCAGCTTCGCCTTCGTGATCGCCGCCGTGCTCATCGGCGCCGGCTTCGGGATGCTCTTCGGCATCGTCTCGTACGCCATCAACCGGCGTCGCAAGGACTACACCTCGGTCATGCAGGTGATCGCCACGAGCTACTCGGTCCTGGTGGACGGCGACCTCGGCAACCGCGCGCGCAACCTGCTCGACGGGCGGCCGGCGGAGCAGCCCCAGGCCGCCGCCGCACACCCGAGCGACCCGCCGGCCGCCCCGCACCCCAGCGACCCGCCGAGCGCGTGGCAGCCGCCCGCGCCGCAGCCGCCGGTCGAGCCGGTCCCGCCGGTGGACGGCCCGGAGGACCCGACGGCGCCACCCGCTCCGCGGGCCTGATCCCCGGGGTGGCGGCGCGCCCTCGCACGGGCGCATGATGGAGACGGCATCGCCGTCGACGTCGATGAGGACCGCATGGAAGCCGCAGACCCGGACCCGAACACCCGCACGACCCGCGACTCCGTCGCGCCCGCCCCGCGGCTGAGCGCGCCGTTCGACACGCTCGCCGCCCTGGCGGAGGACCTGGCAGGGCACTTCGCGCTCGAGCCGCTTCTGGAGCGCATCCTCCGCCACACCCTCGAGCTGCTCGGCTGCGACAGCGGGTCGATCTGCACCGTGGACGAGGCATCCGGCACCTACCGGAAGGATGCAGACCTCGGCGTCGGCTGCCGCTCGGGCGCGACGTTCCCGCTGGACGAGGGCGTGACCGGGGAAGTCGTCCGGGCGCGCGGGACCGTCGTGTTCGACGAGTACGCCCAGGTGCGCGGCGGGCACATCGACGGTGCCGACCGCGACCTGCTGCACGCCACGATCGGGGTGCCGATCCGCTGGAACGGCGCGATCATCGGCGCCCTGGTGGTCTTCAGCCGCGATCCGGGCCGCCGGTTCAGCGGTCCAGAGGCCCAGCTGATCGAGAGCTTCGCCGCCCACGCGGGCATCGCCATCACGAACGCCCGCCTGCACGCGGTCGCGGCGGAGCGGGCGCAGGAGGCCGCCGTCGCCACCGAGCGCGAGCGTGTCGTCCGCGACGTCCACGACACGGTCGGGCGCGGGCTCGCCGACATCCTGCTGCGATTGGACGAGGCCGAGCGGCGGACGGCCGCCGGCGAGGATCCGCGCGCCGCGCTGACCCAGGCCCGGCGCGCCGCGCGGTCGGCGTTGAGCGAGACGCAGCGGACGGTGCTCGGGCTCGGTCCCGAGCAGCTGGACGGCCGGTCGCTGGGCGAGGCGATCGGGCTCGAGCTGGCCTGGGCGGAGTCCGCGGCCGGGCTGACCACGCGCCTGGTCGTGGTCGGAGAGCCGGGGCCGCTCGCGCCGGAGACCGTGCGCCAGCTCTTCCGGATCGTGCAGGAGTCCCTGACGAACGTGGTCGAGCACGCTTCGGCGCGCCAGGTGCGCGTCGGGATCGTCTACGGCGAACGCGAGGTGACCGCACTCATCGAGGACGACGGGCGCGGCTTCGACGTCGGCGGCCTCGCGAAGGCGCCGAGCCGACCGCTCCGCGGGCTCGGCCTCCAGGGGCTCGCGGCACGGGCCGAGCACCTCGGCGGCAGCATCCACATCGAGTCGACGCCGCAGTGGGGCACGCGTGTGCGGGCGGAACTGCCGGTCGCCGCGGCCGCCCGCGGGCACGAGCACGCGCGCTGGCGGGTGCTCGTCGCCCACGCGAGCCCGCTCATCCGCTCCGGCCTGGTGCGGTCGCTCGCGCTCGCGGAACCGGACATCCAGGTCGTCGCCGAGGTCGCCGATGCGCAGGCGGCGGTGGAGGCGTACGACCTCCTACGCCCGAACGTGGTGCTCGCCGATCTCGACCTCCCGCACGTGGACGGGGTGCAGCTGACCTCCTACCTGCGCGCGGCCGACGACGAGGCCCGGGTGGTGCTCCTGATCGGCTCGGTGACCGACGACCGGCTGCTCGGCGGCACCCGGGTCGGCGCGGCCGGGTTCGTGGAGTCGACCGCCGACCCCGCCGCCATCGCGCGCACGGTCGTGGCGGCGGCGCGAGGCGACCTCCTCCTCAGCCCCGAGTTCCTCAGCCGGTTCGCCGTCTCGCTGACCGGGGGCGACGAACCGCTGACGGCGCGCGAGCGGGAGGTGCGGGCGCTCGTCGAGCAGGGAATGCCGGACAAGCAGATCGCGGCCACCCTGCACATCTCGGTCAAGACCGTCGAGAAGCACGTCGGCGCGCTGCTGCGCAAGACCGGCGCGGCGAACCGCACGGTCCTCGCCGCCCGCCGCTGACCGACGCTGACCGGCGCCCTCTGCGGGTAATCCCTACCGCAGGGATGGGGGAACTCCCCGTGTCGCCCGTCCGCGCCCGCTGCCTACGCTGAGCGTGGAACGAGGAGGATCCCATGCCTGTCGTGTCGCTGAAGGAGATCGTCGACCGGGCGTTCGCGGAGCGCTACGGCGTCCCCGCCATCAACATCGTCAACGATCTGACGCTGGAGGCGGTCCTGGCGGGAGCGGTGGAGGCGCGCTCGCCGGTGATCGTGCAGACCTCGGTCAAGACCGTCAAGTCGATCGGCTCCGACGTGCTCTTCGCGATGTGGGAGGCGATGACCGCCGGCATCGAGGTGCCGGTCACGCTCCACCTCGACCACTGCCCGGAGCGCGCCGTCATCACCGAGTGCCTCGACCGCGGCTGGAACTCGGTGCTCTTCGACGCCTCCACGCTGACCGTCGAGGAGAACCAGCGGCAGACCGTCGAGGTGGTCGCCGAGGCCCGTCGGCACGGCGCCCACGTCGAGGGGGAGATCGAGGCGATCAAGGGGGTCGAGGACGGCATCGGCGCCGACACCGAGCCGCAGCGGCAGACCCTGGAGACGGCGGTCGCCTTCATCGAGGAGACCGGGGTCGACGTGTTCGCGCCGTCGATCGGCAACGCGCACGGCGTCTACTCCGCGACCCCCGCGCTCGACTTCCAGCGCGTGACCGACCTGGTGGAGCGGACGGGGGTGCCGATCGCCCTGCACGGCGGCAGCGGGATGACCGACGAGCAGTTCCGCGATCTCATCGCGCGCGGCTGCGCCAAGGTCAACATCTCGACGGCGCTCAAGATCGAGTTCATGCGGTCGAGCCTCGCCTTCCTCAAGGGGGCGGAGGAGGCCGACAAATGGGATCCGCCGTCGCTCTTCCGCGACGTGCGCGGGCATATCGTCGACCTGACCACCGGGCTCGCGGCCACCTTCGGCAGCGCGGGACGGGCGTGGTGACGACGTGCCGGCGCTGATCTTCGACTGCGACGGCGTGCTCGCCGACACCGAGCGCAACGGGCACCTGCCGGCGTTCAACCGCACGTTCGCCGAGTTCGGCGTGCCGGTGCGGTGGAGCGACGACGACTACCGCGAGAAGGTGCTGATCGGCGGCGGCAAGGAGCGGATGGCGAGCATCCTGACCCCGGAGTTCGTCGCCGCGAACGGTCTGCCGTCCGATGCGGACGGCCAGCGCGACCTTTTGGCTCAGTGGCACAAGCGGAAGACGGCCATCTACACGGAACTGGTCGCGTCGGGCGCGCTGCCCGGCCGCCCGGGCATCCGCCGGATCGTCGAGGCGGCGCGAGGGGCCGGCTGGACGCTCGCCGTCGCCTCCACCTCGGCGGAGCCCTCGGTCCGCGCCGTGCTCGAGCACGCGGTCGGTGACGAGCTGGCGAGCGGCTTCGCCGTCTTCGCGGGCGACATCGTCCCGCACAAGAAGCCGGCGCCCGACATCTACCTGCTCGCGCTCGACCGCCTCGGGCTCGCCGCGGACGAGGCGGTGGTGATCGAGGACAGCGGCAACGGCGTGCGCGCGGCGGTCGACGCGGGACTGCGGGTCGTCGTCACCGTCAGCGCCTACACGGTCGACGAGGACTTCTCCGGCGCGTCGCTCGTGGTGAGCTCGCTCGGCGATCCGGAAGAGCCGGCCGAGGTGATCGCCGCGCCGGCCGGCGTCGTCCCGCAGCAGCTGGTGACCCTCGACGACCTCGCCGCCGTGCTCGCGCGGCCGCGCCCCTGACCGGCATACCCGAACCCGACATATCCCGAAGGAGCAGCCATGACCCAGAGCTTCGACGACACGGAGTTCGTCGTCCGCACGATCGCGCAGACGGCGGTCGACAACGAGCGGGAGTTCGGTGACCTCGACTCGGTCGTGGGCGACGGCGACTTCGGCTTCTCGCTCGCGCGCGGTTTCGAGATCGTGCTCGCCGACTGGGACTCCTACGACCGCGCCGACATCGGCACCTTCCTGCAGAAGATCGCGGTCGCCATCACGAGCCGCATCGGCGGGACGTCGGGGCCGATCTGGGGGACCGCGTTCCTCCGGGCCGCAACGATCGCCAAGGGCAAGGACACGCTGACCGGCGACGACGTGGTCGCGATGCTCCACGCGGCGATCGACGGGATCAAGGCCCGCGGGAACGCCGACGTGGGCGACAAGACCCTGCTCGACGCACTCGTCCCGATGACCGATGCGATCGAGGCCAGGCTCGCCGCGGGCGGGAGCAGCGACGAGATCGTCGCCGTCGCCGCCGAGTCGGCCCGCACCGCCGCCGACGCCACCGTCACCATGCAGGCCAAGCGCGGCCGGGCCGCGTACACGGGCGAGCGCAGCATCGGCTCGCCCGACCCCGGCGCCGTCGCGGTCGCCGTCATCCTCGAGCGGCTCGCCCCGGCCTGGTCGGACCGGCCCCGCGAATCCTGAACCCATCCGAACCCGAACACCCGAACTGGAGAGCGCCATGAAGAAGTTCGTCAACGACCCGCAGAAGTACGTCCCCGACATGCTCAAGGGCATCGCCCTCGCCAACCCCGACACGCTCCGCTACGTGCCGGAGTACAACCTGATCATGCGCGCCGACGCCCCGAACGACGGCAAGGTCTCGATCATCCAGGGCTCCGGCTCCGGGCACGAGCCCGCCCACGTGCTGACCGTCGGCCGCGGGATGCTCGACGGCGCCTGCCCCGGGGACGTGTTCGCCGCTCCGCCGATGGACTACGTCTACGAGACGACCAAGCTGCTGGCGTCGCCGAAGGGCGTGCTGCTGCTGGTCAACAACTACACCGGCGACCGGATGGCGTTCGACATGGCCCAGGAGATGAGCCTCGCCGACGGCGTGACGGTCAGGACGCTGTTCATCGACGACGACGTCTCCGTCCAGGACTCCACCTACACGGTCGGCCGGCGCGGTGTCGCGGGCAACTTCTTCGTCATGAAGGCGGTCGGCGCGGCGAGCGAGGCGGGGGCCGACCTCGACGAGGTCGTCCGGATCGGCGAGAAGGTCAATTCCGTGACGCGCACGATGGGTCTCGCGCTCACCGCGTGCACCCCGCCGGCCAAGGGCTCGCCGCTGTTCGAGCTGGGCGACGACGAGATCGAGATCGGCGTGGGCATCCACGGCGAGCCGGGACGCCGCCGCGCGAAGATCGAACCGTCGGACGCCCTCGTGGACGAACTGCTCGAGCCCGTCGTGGCCGATCTGCCCTTCGAGCGCGGCGACCGCGTCGCCCTCATGGTGAACGGCCTCGGCGGCACACCGATCAGCGAGCTCTACATCGCCTACGGCCACGCCCACGAGTCGCTCGCGGCCAAGGGCATCACGGTCGGCCGCAGCTATGTCGGCGAGTACTGCACGTCGCTCGACATGGCCGGCGCCTCGATCACCCTGGTCCGGCTCGACGACGAGATCGAGTCGCTGCTCGCTGCCCCAGCGGAGATCGGCCTGCGGATCTTCTGACGCCCGGGCGCCCGAGTCCCGGGCGTCAGAACGAGCGGAGCGGCCGGCTCAGCGTGCGCCGAGCCGGCCCATCCACTCCTCGACGTCGTCCGCGGTGCGCGGGATGGCGAGCGACAGGTTCTCGGCGCCGTCGGCGGTGACGAGGATGTTGTCCTCGATCCGCACGCCGATCCCGCGGAACCGCTCGGGAACGGTCAGGTCGTCGGGCTGGAAGTACAGCCCGGGCTCGATCGTGAAGGTCATGCCCGGTTCCAGAACGCCGTCCATGTACAGCTCGCGCCGCGCCTGCGCGCAGTCGTGCACGTCGAGTCCCAGGTGGTGGCTCGTGCCGTGCACCATGTAGCGGCGGTGCTGCTGGTTCTCGGGCTCCAGGGCCTCGTCCGCGCTGACGGGGAGGAGCCCCCACTCCGCGGTGCGGCGGGCGATGACGCCCATCGCGGTCGCGTGGATCTCGCGGAAGCGGATCCCGGGGCGGACGATGGCGAACGCGGCGTCCGCGGCCTCCCGCACCGTCTCGTAGACCAGGCGCTGGGTCTCGGTGAACGTGCCGCCGACCGGCAGCGTCCGCGTGATGTCCGCCGTGTAGTAGCTGTCCAGCTCCACGCCCGCGTCGAGCAGGATGAGGTCGCCGGGGACCACCGGACCGTCGTTGCGCGTCCAGTGCAGGATGCAGGCGTGCGGCCCGCTCGCCGCGATCGTGTCGTACCCGACCGCGTTGCCGTCCGCCCGCGCGCGCCCGTTGAAGACGCCCTCGACGAGGCGCTCGCCGCGCGGGTGCGCGACGATGCGGGGGAGGTCGGCGATCACGTCGTCGAAGCCGCGCGCGGTGGCGGCGACGGCGGCGCGCAGCTCACCGATCTCGTAGTCGTCCTTGACGAGCCGCAGCTCGGAGAGCTCGCGGGCCAGCCGGTCGTCTTCGGTGTGGTCCTCCGGGTCGGCGTCCTCCGCGAGCACGAGGCGCGCGGTGTCGACACGGTCGGTGAGGTCGGGGTCGGCCTCACGCAGGACCACCGTCCGGTCGTCGACGGCGTCGAGCACGGCGGCGACGTCGGCGATCCCGCGCGTCGGGAGGTCGAGGTCGCTCGCGACCTGCCCGAGCGAGGGGCGCGGGCCGATCCAGAACTCCCCGATCTCGGGGTTCGCGTAGAACTCGTCGGAGTCGCGTCCGGCGCGCTCCCGGAAGTACAGGGTGGCCTCGTGGCCGGATGCGGTGGGCTCCAGCACCAGCACGCTGCCGGGCTCCGAGTCGGAGCCCCACCCGGTGAGGTGGGTGAACGCGGAGTGGGCGCGGAAGGCGTAGTCGGTGTCGTTGGAGCGCTGCTTGAGGCGGCCGGCCGGGATGATGACGCGCTGACCGCGGAAGAGCTCCGACACGCGCTCGCGGCGGCGGGCAGCGAAGGCGGCCTGCTCGCGAGCGCCGGGGAGCACCTCCGGCCGTTCCGCCCAGCCGCTGCCGATGAAATCCTTAAAGGCGGCGGAGCCCGGGGTGGTCGAGCGGTTCGCGGTGGCGCGCGGGGCCTCTTCGGTCTCGGCGGGGGACGGAGTGGACTGCTGGGACGACATGGCGACCATTCTCCCACTCCTAGGATGGAGTGCATGGCTGATGAGCGACGGTTCCGCGGTCCCGTCGACCTCCACACGCACTCGAGCGTGTCGGACGGGACGGAGACCCCTGCGGAGCTCGTGCACGCCGCGGCCCGCGCCGGTCTCGGCACGGTCGCCCTCACCGACCACGACTCCACCGCGGGCTGGGCGGAGGCGGCCGTCGCGGGCGCCGAGGCCGGGATCACCGTCATCCCGGGCATGGAGCTGAGCACACGGATCGAGTTCGCCAGCGTCCACATGCTCGGCTACCTCTTCGACCCGACGAACCCTGCCCTCGTCGCCGAGACGCAGCGCATCCGCGACGGCCGGATGCGGCGCGCGGAGGACATGGTGCGCCGCATCGGCGAGGACTACGACATCACCTGGGCCGACGTGATGGCCCAGGCCACCGAGGGCGCCACGGTCGGCCGTCCCCATATCGCCGATGCCCTCGTCGCCCGCGGACTCGCCGTCGACCGCAGCGCGGCCTTCGCGGGCATCCTGCACTGGCGCAGCGGGTACTTCCAGCCGCACTACGCGCCCGAACCGCTGACGGGCGTGCGGTTGATCCGGGAGGCCGGGGGCATCCCGGTGCTCGCGCATCCCGCGACGGGAGGCCGCGGCCGGGTGATCCCGGAGGACCGCCTCCGCCGGCTCGTCGACGCCGGGCTGTTCGGCTTCGAGGTCGATCATCGCGAGAACACCGAGGACGGCAAGGCGCGCCTGCGCGAGCTGGCCGCCCGCTACGGCCTCGCCCTCACCGGCTCCAGCGACTACCACGGGGCGGGCAAACCGAACCGGCTGGGGGAGAACACCACCGATCCTGCGGTCCTCGACCGGATGATCGAAGAAGCGACAGGCGCGGCGCCCTTCTACGCTCCGTGACCAGGTGCGCTTAGCCTGGACCGCGGGGGACGGAAAGGCGAGGTGCTCGGGTGAGACGGATGTGGACGGCTTCTGCTGCGGCGACGGCGCTGATCGGCGCGCTCGTGCTGGCGGGAGGAGCGGCACCGGCCGCCGCCGACACGTCCTACCCCTCGTGGGACGACGTGCAGGCCGCGAAGGCCAACGCCACGGCCGCCCAGGCCGAGGTGGACCGCATCAACGCGCTGCTCGCCGGGCTGCAGACCGCGGCCAACGCGGCCGGCGACCTGGCCATCAAGCGGGCCGGGGAGTACGGCGCGGCCGAGACGGCGCTGCAAGCGGCCACGCAGAAGGCGGACGACCTGTCGGCGCAGGCGACGGCCGCGACGGCCCAGGCCGACACCCTGCGCAAGCAGAGCGGCACCCTCGCCTCGCAGCTGGTGCGCGCCGGCGGTTCCAACGTCACCCTCCGCCTCTTCCTCGGCAGCAGCACCACTCACCAGAAGTCGCTGCTCTACGAACTCGGCGCGGTGTCCAAGCTCACCCAGCGCTCCACGGCGCTCCTCGCCGCGGCCGACCAGCAGAAGAACGTCGCCGCCGCGCTCAGCACCCAGGCCGCGGCGGCGGAGACCGTGCGCACGAAGCTCGATGCCGACGCCAAGAAGGCGTACCAGACCGCCAAGGATGCCGAGGCGGCGGCCGAGGCCGAGCTCGCCGACCAGAAGTCGCACGCGAACACCCTCTACTCCCAGCTCGCGACGCTGAAGAACACCGAGGCCTCGGTCGAGCAGAGCTATGCGGCGGGGGAGGCGGCGAAGGCTGCCGCGGAGGCCGCCGCGAATCCCGGGGGCGGCTCCGACGGCTTCGCGCCGCCGCCGGGAATGGTCGTCGACCCGGCCGCCGCGCAGGCGTATGCGTCGAGCCGCCTGGCCGCCTACGGCTGGGGCCAGGATCAGATGGGGTGCCTGATCAAGCTGTGGAACCATGAGTCGGGCTGGCGCGCGGACGCGTACAACTCGTCGAGCGGTGCCTACGGCATCCCGCAGTCGTGGCCGGGCAGCAAGATGGCGTCGGCCGGGGCCGACTGGATGACGAATCAGAACACCCAGGTGAACTGGGGGCTGGATTACATCAACCGGGCCTACGGATCGCCCTGCGCCGCCTGGAACTTCGAGATGAGCCACGACCCCAACTGGTACTGAGCCGCAGCGGCCCGGGTCGACGCTGGGCCGGCGGGTCGCATAGCCTGGAGGCACAGGGGCGAGCCGGGAGGGTGTGCGGTGAGACGGGTGTTGACGCGGTCGGCGGCGGTCGCCGTGCTGGTCGCGGGTCTCGTGACCGCCGAGGTGGCGGGTCCCGCAGCGGCCGAGACGGCCTATCCGAGCTGGGACGAGGTCGCCGCGGCCAAGGCGAACGCCTCGTCCGCGCAGGCGCAGGTCGACCGCATCAACGGCCTGCTCGCCGGGCTGCAGAGCAGTGCGAACACGGCGGCCGACGCCGCCATCCAGCGGGCCGCCGAGCTCGGGGCCGCCCAAGCCGCCCTACAGGCGGCAGCTCAGAAGGCGACGGACCTCGCCTCCCAGGCCGCGACCGCGACGTCGGCGGCCGACACGCTGCGCAGGCAGAGCGGCACTCTCGCGGCCCAGCTCAGCCGGGGCGGTGGCTCGGACGTCTCCGTTCGGCTGTTCCTCAGTGACAGCACCGCGACGGCCGACTCCCTGCTCTACCAGCTCGGCGCTGTGTCCAAGCTCGCCGAACGATCCAATGCGCTCCTCCAGCAGGCCACGTCGCAGAAGAACCTGGCGTCCTCGCTCAGCGCGCAGGCCGCAGCGGCGCAGACCGTCCGGCAGCAGCGCGATGCCGATGCGAAGAAGGCGTACGACACCGCCGCCTCCGCGAAAGCCGCGGCCGACGCCGCTGTTGCCGATCAGCAGACTCGCGCGGACACGCTGTACGCGCAGCTCGCCTCGCTCAAGAACACCCAGGCCTCGGTCGAGCGGCAGTACGCGGAGGGCGAGGCCGCCCGCAAAGCTGCCGAACAGTCGGCCAGCTCCGGCGGCGGCGGCGGTGGTGGAAGCAGCGGCGGCGGTTCGGGCGGCGGGGCCGACAGCTCGGCACCGCCTCCCGGCGTGGTCGTGGACCCCGCCGCGGCCCAGGCCTACGCGGCCAGCAGGCTGCCCGCCTACGGCTGGGGAGGCGAGCAGATGAGCTGCTTGATCAAGCTCTGGACCAAGGAGTCGAGCTGGCGCGCCGACGCCTACAACCGGTCGAGCGGCGCCTACGGCATCCCGCAAGCACTCCCCGGGAGCAAGATGGCGAGCGCGGGCGGCGACTGGATGACCAACGCCGACACGCAGATCAACTGGGGTCTCAGCTACATCTCGGGCCGCTACGGCAGCCCGTGCGCCGCCTGGTCGTTCCACCTCGGGCACAACTGGTACTGACGCGGAACAGGTACTGACGCAGAAGGCGGCGACCCCGTCGGGGCCGCCGCCTTCACTGCGAGTCGGAGCTCAGTTCGCGGGGGGAGTGCTGGGAGCGCTCGACGCTCCGCCCCGCGAACGGCGGCGACGGCGACGCGGTGCGCTGTTGCCGTCGCGGTGCTGCGAGCCGCCCCCGTCGTGGGTGCCGGTCGCGACGTTCTGGTCGCCGCCCTCGGCGGTGGCCGTCGCGGTGCTCGCCGTGGCGCCGGCGTCGGCGGTGGTCGCCTCGGCCGAGCCCTCGCCGCCGCGGGTGCGGCGGCGGCTGCGGTTGCCCCCGGTACGCTCACCGTCGCGGGCGGCTCCGCCGGAACGGGAGCCCTCGGAGCGGGAACCGCCGGAGCGCGAGCCCTCGGTCTTGACGACCGGCGTGGCCTTCAGGCGGCCCTTGGAGCCGGCGGGGATGTTGAGGTCCTCGTAGAGGTGCGGGCTCGACGAGTAGGTCTCGACCGGCTCCGGCTGGCCCATCTCGAGCGCGCGGTTGATGAGCGCCCACTTGTGCAGGTCGTCCCAGTCGACGAAGGTGACCGCGATGCCGGTCTTGCCCGCGCGGCCGGTGCGGCCGGCGCGGTGCAGGTAGGTGTCGTGGTCGTCCGGGACCGTGTGGTTGATCACGTGGGTGACGTCGTTGACGTCGATGCCGCGGGCGGCCACGTCGGTGGCGATCAGGATGTCCTTCTTGCCGGCCTTGAACGCGGCCATCGCGCGCTCGCGCTGCTCCTGGTTCAGGTCGCCGTGCACGGCGGCGGCGTTGAAGCCGCGGTCGTTCAGCTCTTCGACCAGCTTCGCCGCGGCGCGCTTGGTGCGGGTGAAGACGACGGTCTTGCCGCGGCCCTCGGACTGCAGGATGCGGCCGATGACCTCGTCCTTGTCGAGCGAGTGCGCGCGGTAGACCACGTGCTTGATGTTGGCCTGGGTCAGACCCTCGTCCGGGTCCGTCGCGCGGATGTGCACCGGACGCGTCATGAAGCGGCGCGCGAGGGCGACGATCGGGCCCGGCATCGTCGCCGAGAAGAGCATCGTGTGGCGCGTCGCGGGGACCTGCTGGAAGATCTTCTCGATGTCGGCGAGGAAGCCGAGGTCGAGCATCTTGTCGGCCTCGTCGAGCACGACCTCCTGCACCTGCTTGAGGTCGAGGAGGCGCTGACCGGCGAGGTCGAGCAGACGGCCGGGGGTGCCGACGACGATCTGGGCGCCGGCCTTGAGCTGCTCGACCTGACCTTCGTAGGCCTTACCGCCGTAGATGCTGACGACCGAGGTGGAGCGGTTGGAGGTGGCGAGCTCGAGGTCCTCGGCGACCTGCACGCACAGCTCGCGGGTGGGGACGACGACCAGCACCTTCACGCCGGGGGCGGGGTCGATGCCGATGCGCTGGATGATCGGGAGGCCGAAGCCGAAGGTCTTGCCGGTGCCCGTCTTGGCCTGGCCGATGATGTCCTGGCCGCTGAGCGCGAGGGGGATGGTCTGCGCCTGGATGGGGAACGGTTCGACGATGCCCTTCGCGGCGAGGGCGTCCACCATGTCCTGGTCGATGTTGAGTTCGGAGAAAGTCAAAAGGTATGCCTGTCGTTCGTTGCGTAAGGTCTACGCCCTGTTCGTGTCGCAGGCGTAGGAGCCGTCGATCCAACGCCGACGGACACGACAAGCCTACTGGACGACCCCGTTACACTGCTGTACGTGTCAACCTGGTTCACGCGCCGACGCTCTACGGTCGAGCTGCCCCGTCTCGCCCCTCGCGCCGATCGCGCGCCGGCCGTGCGGGTCGACCTCCACGAGGTCATGCCCGATCTGCTGCCGTATCTCGGCCAGGCGGCGTACCTGCAGCTGGAGCAGTTCCAGACCCTGTCGCGCGTCGCGGCCGAATGCGGTTCGCTGCGCGGGAAGGAACTGGTGGCGGCCGCGGCCGGGAACGCCCTGTCGAAGCACCAGGGGATCGTGGCGGAGATCCGCCGCCGCGGCGACGACCCCGGCGAGGTCATGAAGCCGTTCGCCGATGAGATCGAGGGCTTCAGCGCGCTCATCGTGGGCTCGGACTGGCGCGAGACGCTGCTCTCCGCCCTCGTGACGGGCGGACTGCTCGACGACTTCTTCATCCGGCTGGCGGCCGGGCTCCCGGGCGACATCGGTCCGCGCGTCGCGCAGCTCCTGGGCTCGGATTCGGGTCAGGAGGGTGTGCTGGAGGTGCTGCGCGCCGAGATCGAGGCCGACCCGCAGCTGCCCTCGCGACTGGCCATGTGGGGGCGGCGCCTGGTCGGCGACACCCTCCTCGTGGCACGGTCGGCCCTGCACCTCTCGGGCAATCGTGCGACCGACGACGAGCGGATCGAGCCGATCTTCACCGAGCTGATCGCCGCGCACACGCGCCGCATGGACGCGCTGGGCCTCACCGCCTGAGCCTCACCGCCCGTGCGGTGCGCCGCCGGAGCGGGTCAGCGCGCGACGGCGCCCTTCGCCAGCGTGTGCAGCAGCTTCTCGTCGTGATCGGCGCGCACACGGCCGATCACGAGGTCGACCACGGCGACGATCGCGGCCGTGCCGAGCAGCGTGATCCACCAGATCCAGCCGCCGTTCCACTTCAGCCCGGCCCAGGTGAGCGCGACCCAGAGGGCGCTCGCGGCGATCACGCCGAGGGCGGGGATGAGGACGGCGCCGTGCGTGTGACGGCCGGGGAGCAGGTAGCGGGCGCCGAGTCCGAGCACGGCTCCGCCGAGAGCGACGAAGAGGAGTTCCACGACGGGAATCTAGCCGACGAAGCCGATGCGGCGCGACTCCTCGGCGCCGATCTCCACGTAGGCGATGCCCGCGGTCGGCACCACGTAGATGCGGCCCTTGTCGTCGGTGATGCGCAGGACGCCGGTGCCGTCGTTGACGGCGGTCTCCACCTGCTGGGCGATCTCGTCGGGCGACTGCGCCGACTCGAATCCCAGCTCGCGGGGGGCGTTGACGATTCCGATGCGGATCTCCACGACGTGCCTTTCCGGTGTGTCCGGGCCGTCTCGAAACCGACCGCCCGATGTGAGTTCAGACTACGGCACACGGCTCGCGGCGCCGGGTCACGTTCTCTGTCGGCGGACGCCGATACCGTGAAGGACATGACGACCCGAGGTTTCCGCCCGCGCGCCGACCGGCGCAGGGCGAGCGGCGACCCCGTCCTCGACGAGACACAGTCCGCCGTGCTGCGCCTGGCGGACGGCGCGTCCGCGGCCGTTCTCGGGGCTCCGGGCACCGGCAAGACGACGACGCTGGTCGAGGCGCTCGCCGATCGTGTGCTCGGCCGCGGCTACGGGACCGACGAGGTCCTCGCGCTCAGCGCCTCCCGTTCGTCCGCCACGGCGCTCCGCGACCGGATCGCGCTGCGGCTCGGCGTGCCGACGAACGGTCCGCTCGCGCGCACCGCAACCTCCCTCGCCTTCCAGCTCGTCGGAGCGCGGTCCCGTCGCCTGGGGGAGGAGCCCCCGCGGCTCCTGACCGGTGGCGAGCAGGACCAGATCATCGCGGAGCTGCTCGCAGGCCACGTCGAGGACGGCACCGGACCCGTGTGGCCGGAGCCGCTGGTCGAGGAGGTCCGGTCGCTCCGCGGATTCCGCACCGAGCTGCGCGAGCTCATGGCGCGATGCGCGGAGCACGGAGTGTCGACGTCGCGGCTCTCGGAGCTCGGGGCGATCACCGGGCACGACGAGTGGAGGGCCGCCGCCCGGTTCCTCGCGGAGTACCAGGCCGTCGTCGACAGCTACCGCGGCGGCTTCGTGGACTCGGCCGAGCTCATCGCGTCCGCGGTCGCCGTGGTCCGCGAGGGCAGCGCGCTCGACCGGCTGCGCGCGGTGTTCGTTGACGACCTGCAGGAGGCGACGGTCGCCACCGTCGCCCTCCTGCGGGCGCTCGCCGAGCGCGGCGTCGCCGTCATCGCCTTCGGCGACCCGGACGTCGCCTCCACCACCTTCCGTGGCGCGGAGACGGGTGCCATCGGGCAGCTCGGGTCGCGCCTCGGCGTTCCGGTCGAACGGTTCGTGCTCGGTGCGGCTCATCGGCAGACCCCGGCGCTGCGCGAGCTCACCGTGCGTGTGACGGAGCGCATCGGCACGGCGGCCGCCGGTGTCCAGCGTCTGGCCGCGTCCGCGCGTCCGGCTCCCGTCGATTCCGGCGCGAAGGACCGGACGCAGCCCGACGACGACGCACCCCCGGAGGTGCTGCGCATCCTGGCCGCGTCGGCGCCGGCCGAAGCGGCGCGCCTCGCCCGCCGGTTGCGCGAGCGCCACCTGCTCGACGGGGTCTCGTGGGACGAGATGGCGGTCGTCGTGCGCTCCGGGGCGCACGTGCCCGGCCTGGCGCGTGCGCTGGCGGTCGCGGAGGTTCCGACCAAGACGAGCATCGCGGGGCGCGCCCTCCGCGACGACTACGCCGCCCGCCAGCTCATCACCGTCGCCGGCGTCGAGGTGGGAGCTGTCGATCCGACCCCCGCGGTCGTCACCGAACTGCTCCTCGGCCCCTTCGGCGGGCTCGACGCCGTCAGCCTGCGACGGTTGCGCCTCGCCCTCCGTCAGGAGGAGCTCGCCGGCGACGGCAACCGGTCCGGTGACGACCTCCTGGTGGAGGCGCTCGCCGACCCGGCGCACCTCGCCACCATCGACGCGTCGCCGGCCCGCCGCGCCGGCCGGCTTGCCGAGACGCTGCGCGCGGGCCGCGAGAAGGCCGCCTCCGGCGCGACGATCGAGGAGCTCCTCTGGCACACCTGGGAGCGCAGCGGCCTCGCCGGGCGCTGGCTCGAGCAGTCTGAGCGGAGCGGGATCGTGGCCGACGAGGCCAACCGGCACCTGGACGGCGTCGTCGCCCTGTTCACGGCCGCCCGGCGGTTCGTCGAGCGGTACCCCGAGCGTCCGGCCGCCGACTTCGTCGTCGAGCTGCTGGGCGCCGAGGTCCCGGAGGACACCCTCGCCGCCCAGACCGCCGGTCCGGCCGTGCTGGTCTGCACCCCGAGCGCGACGGTGGGTCGCGAGTTCGAGGTCGTGGCCGTCTCCGGTCTGCAGGAGAGCGTCTGGCCGAACCTCCGGTTGCGCGGCTCCCTGCTGCGCCCCCAGGAACTCGCCGACGCCCTCGACGGGCGCGAGACCGCCACGGAGGACCAGCGCGCCCAAGTCCTCGGCGACGAGTTGCGTATGTTCGCCCTGGCGGTCTCCCGTGCCCGCGGCCAGGTCATCCTCACCGCCACCGCCAACGACGACGAGCAGCCGTCCCCGTTCCTCCGCCTGCCTGGCGAGCTGGCGGTCGACGACCGCGACGAGGGCATCCACCCGCTGTCGCTGCGCGGAATGGTCGGCCGGCTGCGCCGCCGGCTCGCGACCACCGGCTCGGCCGACGCCGCCGAGGCGCTCGCGCGACTGGCGGATGCCGACGTCGAAGGAGCCGACCCCGCCGATTGGTACGGCCTCATCGAGCCGTCGACGACCGATCCGCTCGTCGACCTCGGCGACGAGGAGGCCGTCGTGCGGGTGTCGCCGTCGCGACTCGAGACGTTCGAGAAGTCGCCGCTGGCCTGGTTCGTCGACGCGATGGCCTCGTCGCCGAGCGGCCTCGCAGCCGGCATCGGCACGGTGGTGCACGCCGTCATGGAGGAGGCGAGCACGAGTGAGGACCGCGACCTGAGCGTCGAGCGGTTGTGGGGCGGAATCGAGCGGCGCTGGAGCGAGCTCAGCTTCGAGTCCCCGTGGCTGGAGGAGAAGGAGCGGCGGCGCACCCGCACGCTCGCCAACGGCGTCTCCGAGTACCTGCGGGACTTCGAGCGCGCCGGCGGCGCGCTCCTCGGCTCGGAGGGCGAATTCGAGTTGCGGATCGGCCGGGCGCTGGTGCGCGGCACGATCGACCGCGTGGAGCGCACGGCCGACGGCACCGTCGTGATCGTCGACCTCAAGACAGGCAACCGCACGCCGACCGCGGCGGAGGCCGCCGAGCACGCGCAGCTCGGGGCCTACCAGCTCGCTCTGGAGCACGGCGCCATCGAGGTCGCGGACGGGCTGCCGTCGGGCGGGGCGAAACTGCTGTTCGTCGCCAAGGGCGTGCGCGGCAAGGGGTACCGGGAGGTCGCGCAGGACCGGGTCGATCCCGAGGGTCTGGAGCGTCTCAAGCAGCGGGTCGCCGACGCGGCGACAGGCATGGCGGCGGCGACGTTCGCCGGGGTCGTCGACCTCGGCGACCGCGACCCGCACGCGAAGTACGAGTACCGCATCCACCTGGTGCCGGCGGTGAGCGCATGACCGGCGGCGCGACGACGGAGGGACGGGCGTGAACGACGAGAACGTGCTGGAGTGGGCCGCCGCGGAGGCCGACCTCGACCTGGTCGAGCAGGCCCTGACCCTCGACGAGCCGGCGGCCGGGGCCGAGCGCGAGCAGCGTGCGGTGCGCCCGATAAGCGCCGTGGAGATCGCCCGCGCGCTCGGCCTGCCGGAGCCGACCCTCCAGCAGCAGGCCGTGATCGAGGCGCCCGTGCGTCCCGCCATCGTGGTCGCCGGGGCGGGCAGCGGCAAGACCGAGACGATGGCGAACCGCGTGGTCTGGCTGCTCGCCAACGGCCACGCCCGCGTCCCCGAGATCCTCGGCCTCACCTTCACCCGCAAAGCGGCGGGCGAGCTCGCCGCGCGTATCCGCACCCGGATCGAGCAGCTCGTCGCCTCGGGCCTGACCGACATCGCGTTCGACCCGTTCGAGGCGCCCGAGGTGGCGACCTACAACGCGTTCGCGAACGCGATCTTCCGGGAGAACGCGCTGCTGATCGGGCGAGAGCCCGAGTCCGCCGTGCTGAGCGAGGCGTCGGCCTGGCAGCTCGCCCGCCGACTCGTGGTCGGTAGCACCGACGAGCGTCTCGTCGACCTGGAGCGCGGTGTGGACGCCGTCACCAGTGCGGTCCTGTCGCTCAGCCGGGCGCTCAGCGAGAACGTCGCGGACGCCGCCGAGGTCGAGCGGATGGTGGAGGGGTTCTCGCGCATCGTCGAGCTGCCGACGGGCAACGGGCGGGTGAAGGACGTGTATGCCTCCGTCCGTTCCGCGGTCGCCGCCGTCGGCTCCCTGCCGCCCCTGCTCACGCTCGCCGAAGCGTTCGCCGACGAGAAGCGGCGCCGCGGATTCGTGGAGTACTCCGACCAGGTGGCGCTCGCCCTGACGATCGCGGAGCGGCTCCCCGCCGTGGTCGACGACTACCGCCGCCGCTTCCGGGTCGTCCTCCTCGACGAGTACCAGGACACCTCCGTCGTCCAGACACGGCTGCTCTCGACCCTGTTCGCCGGGCAGGCCGTCATGGCCGTCGGCGATCCGCACCAGTCCATCTACGGCTGGCGCGGTGCGAGCGCGGCGAACCTCGGCCGGTTCTCGGCCGACTTCACCGGGCAGCGGCCGGGCGTCGAGCACGGCGGCGCCGACGAATACGCGTTGAGCACGAGCTGGCGCAACCCCACCCGCGTCCTCGACGCGGCCAACACCCTGGTCGCCCCGCTCTCGGCGGCGGCCCCGGTGCACGTCGAGCTGCTGCAGCCTCGGCCCGGTGCGGTGGCCGGCGAGCTGACGGCGGAGTTCGGGCAGACCGTGGCGGACGAGGCAGAGTCGGTCGCGGCCTGGCTGGGCGAGCGGATCGCGGACCGCGACGCCGATGGGGTGCCGCCGAGCGCCGCGATGCTGTGCCGCTCGCTCAAGAAGATCGACGTCTTCACCGCGGCGCTCGCGCGCCGCGGCATCCCGTACCACGTGCTCGGCCTCGGCGGCCTGCTGGAGCAGCCGGCGATCGCCGACCTCGTGAGCGCCCTCCGCGTGATGCACGACCCGACGGCCGGGTCCGAGCTCATCCGGCTCCTCACCGGTGCTCGCTGGCGGGTCGGCCCGAAGGACATCGCCGGGCTCCGCCGGGTCGCGTCCTGGCTCTCGACGCGCGACCACCGGTTCCAGGAGCTCGACCCCGAGGTGCGGGACCGGCTGCGGCGATCCGTCGCAGGGGAGGAGTCGGCGTCGCTCGTCGACGCCCTCGACTTCGTGGTGGAGGCGCCGGAGGGCCATACGAAGCTCGAGGACATCAGCGCGGTCGGGCTGGAGCGGATGCGCGACGCCGGCCGCCTGCTCGACCGGCTGCGATCGCGTGTCGGCCTGGACCTCCTCGATCTGGTCACCCTCGTGCAGCAGGAGCTCCTGCTCGACGTCGAGGTCGCCGCGAACGAGTCGGCGCAGCTGGGCCAGGCGAGCCTCGACGCCTTCGCCGAGCAGGTCGCCTCGTACCTCGCCGCGGACGATCGGGCGACGCTCGGCTCGTTCCTGGCCTGGCTCGCCGAGGCCGAGCAGCGCGACAACCTGGCACCGCGCAGCGAGGACCCGGAGCCCGGCACCGTCCAGATCCTGACCATCCACGGCGCCAAGGGACTCGAGTGGGACGTCGTCGCCGTCCCGCGCCTGGTGGACGGCGAGCTGCCCGGGCCGCCGCAGAGCCGCAAAGGCTGGCTCGCGTTCGGTCAACTGCCGAACGAGTTCCGCGGCGATTCCGCGGAGCTGCCCGTGCTCGCCTGGCGGAACGCCGAGGACCAGAAGCAGATCGACGAGTCCATCGACGCGTTCGAGGCGGAGAACCTGCGTCGTCACCTGGAGGAGCAGCGGAGGCTCATCTACGTCGCCGTCACCCGGGCGCGCAAGCGTCTCCTCCTCACCGGCTCGTACTGGTCGACCCAGACCCGGCCGCGGGGCCCCGGCACCTACCTGCTCGAACTCCAGGCCGCCGGCCTCCTGCCCGAGGACTCCTTCCCGGACTGCGACGAGCCCGACGAGAACCCGCTCTCCCTGACCGCGCAGACCCTCACCTGGCCGCTCGACCCGCTCGGGACGCGCCGCGACCGGGTGCAGGCCGCGGCGGAGGCGGTGCGCGAGCGCCGCGAACGCGGTGCATCGGCGGGCGGCGTCTACGCGCGGGACCTCGACCTGCTGCTCGCCGAACGCGCCCGGCGCGCACAGGACGCCGGTCTCGTCGAGCTGCCCGCCCGCATCCCGGCCTCGCGCTTCAAGGACTACATCTCCGACCCCGAGACCGTGGCGGCGACGCTGCGTCGGCCGATGCCCGAGCGGCCGTACCGGCAGACGCGCCTCGGCACGCTCTTCCACCGGTGGGTGGAGGAGCGGTTCGGCGCACCCGCGGGCGGGGCGGACGAACTCGACGCCGCCGCGACCGAGCTCGACGATCCGGCGGGCGAGCTGCTGGAGGCCGACCGGCTCGCCGAGCTCCAGGCGACGTTCGCCGCGAGCACGTGGGCGGGGAGGCGCCCCGAGGAGGTCGAACTCGAGATCCACGTGACCCTCGCCGGGCAGGTGGTGGTGTGCAAGCTGGACGCCGTCTACCGCAGCGATGACGGGATGCACGAGTACCAGATCGTCGACTGGAAGACCGGAAAGGCGCCACGGGACGCCGAGGACCTCGAGCGCAAGCAGCTGCAGCTGGCGCTCTACCGGCTCGCGTTCGCCCGGTACTCGGGCGTCGATCCGGCGCTCATCGACGCCGTCTTCTACTTCGTCGCGGACGACCAGGTGGTCCGGCCGGAACGGCTCTACGAGGAGGAGGAGCTGCGTTCGCTCTGGTCCTCTGCCACCGGCTTCATCCCGCCCGAACGGCCGTAGCCCTCCGCTCGGTCGCCGGGGGTGCGGTCGAGCATCGCCTCGACGTCGCCGATCGCCATGATCGGGCCGGTCGCGTTCGAGAGCGGGTTGACCGCGTTGCTGTGCACCCGATCCACCAGCCCGTCGAGCATGGTCACCGCGTCGTCGACGATGTCCTGGTCGCGCACCTCGCGGCCGTGCAGCAGCCAGCGTGCGACCTCGAGCTCGGCGTACAGCATGGCGCGCTGCGTGAACTGCCGATCCGTCGCGACCTGACGGGCGGAGGCGTAGGCCGTGAGCGCGCCGTCGGTCGCCTCGGGGTTCATGGCGAGCAGCCAGTGCAGGTCGCGTGCCGGGTCGCCGACGCGGAGCGCCGACCAGCCCAGGACCGCGGTCACCGAGTCGCCGTCCACGAGGAACGAGTCGGCGGTGAGGGCGCCGTTGATCACGGTCGGCTGGAACTGCCAGAGCGAGTGGTCCGCCGTGGCGTCGCGCCAGCGGTCACGGAGCGCGGTCGGCAGCAGGCCGGTGGCGGCGGAGGCCTCGATGAGGGAGGTGGCTGAGCCGAGCGAGTCGGCGGCCGAGAGCACGGGGAGTCCCGCTTCGCCGACGAAGCTGGTCGGGAGGGTGTGGATGGCGGCGATGGCGTGACCGATCGAGCCGGCGAGGCCGTCTCCCGGCGGCACCTCCTCGACCGTGACGTGCTCGCCGGGGAGGAAGTCGTAGACCAGGGCGCGGGTGCCGCCCACGGGTGCCTGCCCGAGGTACTGCGGGACGTCGAAGGGCAGCCGGCTGCGGATTCCCGCGGTCAGCGCGCGCAGGGCCACGAGGTCGGCGCTCTGCTCCGATTCGGCGGACTGGGAGAGCGGGACGCGGACGATGCAGACGCGGCCGTCGCGCTCGTCGAGCAGCGCGGCATCGAACTCGCCTGCGCCGTCCCGGGAGTAGCTGCGGGCGCCGGAGACGACGAGGTCGGGCACGGCCGAAGCGGCCAGCGCGGCTAGAGTGAGGTGGGATCTGGCCATGGTTCCTAGGCTAAATGGACATCCGTGCGTGGGCTCTGATCGCCACGCCTTGAAAGGTTCTCGATGTCGTCCGCACCCCTCTCCGCCTCGCTGCGCGACCTGCCGCTCTCCCGTCACGCCGTCGACCGCGATCACGCCGCCCGGTCGCGTCCTGCGCTGTTCGACGAGCTGTGGGAGGAGCCGGGCACGCGCGTCCTCGCCCTGTGGAAGGGCCGGGCGCTTCTGACGCCCGAGAACATCCCGGCCGCGACGCCGTCCGGGGACGGCTGGAGCGCGCCGGATGCGGGCGCAGCCGCTCTCGACCTCCTTCCGGTCGAGCGCGTCACGTCTGCACTGGTGCGCGTCTACCTGGGCCGGACCCTCGTCGCCACGCCCACCGAGCCGGCGGGCACCGCCGTGGTGCTGGAGGTGCTGACGGACGCGGCCGCTCGGGAGCTGGAGCCCGATGAGGCGCGCTGGGGCAATCTGCGCACGGTGGCCACGGCTCTCAGCGATCGGGACGCCGGACTCTTCACCGAGGCACTCGCCATCGCGAACTGGCACGCCTCCCACACCCACTGCCCGCGCTGCGGGACGCCGACGGTCGTGCAGCAGGCCGGCTGGGTGCGGCACTGCTTCGAGGACGGTTCGGAAGTGTTCCCGCGCACCGATCCCGCGGTCATCGTCACCGTGCTCGACGCCGACGACCGCCTCCTGCTCGGCTCGAACGCCATGTGGGAGAACACCCGGTTCTCGCTCCTGGCGGGCTTCGTCGAGCCGGGGGAGTCCTTCGAGTCCGCCGTCGAGCGCGAGATCTTCGAGGAGGCCGGCATCCGCGTGGTCGACGCGCAGTACAAGGGCTCCCAGCCGTGGCCGTTCCCCGCCTCGGTGATGGTCGGGATGACGGCGCGGCTCGCCGATGATCAGGCAGCGTCCGCGCTCGCCCCGGACGGCGAGGAGATCCTCGACCTGCGCTGGTTCAGCCGCGTCGAGTTGTGGGCGGCCCGCGAACAGGTCATCCTGCCCGGCCGGTCGTCGATCGCCCGTGCCCTCATCGAGGACTGGTACGGAGGGTCCCTCGACGAGCCCCCGGCGGTGCCGTGACCGAGGGACCGGCCACTCCGGCGGCCCTGCTCGCCGGGCTCGACGCCCAGCAGCGGGTGGCGGCGGAGGCCTTGTTCGGCCCCGTGTGCATCCTCGCGGGTGCGGGCACGGGCAAGACCCGCGCGATCACGCACCGGATCGCGTACGGGGTGGCCTCTGGAGCGTTCACGCCCAACCGCGTGATGGCGCTCACGTTCACCAACCGCTCGGCCGCCGAGCTCCGGGGCCGTCTGCGCCAGCTCGGCGCTGGAGGCGTCGCTGCCCGGACGTTCCACGCTGCTGCCCTGGCGCAGCTCAACTACTTCTGGCCTCAGGTCACCGGCGGCCAGCTCCCGAGCGTGCTCGACGGCAAGGGTCGGGTGCTCGGCCACGCGGCGGAGAAGCTCTCCCTGCGCGTCGACACCGCGATGCTCCGCGACATCGCCGCCGAGATCGAGTGGCGCAAGGTCTCCGGCCTCACGCTCGACCAGTACGCGGCCGCGCTCGCGACGCGCCCGCTCCCGGGCACTCTCTCGGCCGAGCAGCTCATCGACCTGCACCGGACCTACGAGGAGCTCAAGGACGAGCGCAAGCAGATCGACTTCGAGGACGTGCTGCTGGTCTGCGCCGGGATGATCGAGATGGAGCCGTCCGTCGCGATGCAGGTGCGCGAGCAGTACCGCTATTTCGTCGTGGACGAGTATCAGGACGTCTCGCCGCTGCAGCATCAGTTGCTGGGGCTCTGGCTCGGCAGCCGGCGCGATCTCTGCGTCGTCGGCGACGCCAGCCAGACCATCTACTCCTTCGCGGGCGCACGCAGCGAGTACCTCCTCGGCTTCGAGCGGGAGCACCCGGGCGCGACGGTGGTGCGCCTGGAGCAGAACTATCGCTCGACGCCCGGCGTGATCGCCACGGCGAACCGGCTCATGCGTGGCCGTTCCGGAGCGCTCACCCTGCACGCCGCGGCGACGCAGCGCTCCGCGGACCCGGCTCGCGACACGGCGGATGTCGCGCAGCCGGCGGCCTTCGCCGACGACCGCGCCGAGGCGCGCGCCGTGGCCGAGCAGATCGCGGCCGAGCTCGCGGCCGGTGCGCGTCCCGAGAGCATCGCCATCCTGTATCGCGTCAATGTGCAGGCCGCCGTTCTCGAGCAGGCGCTCGGAGACCTCGGCATCAGCTACCAGATCCGCGGGTCGAAGCGGTTCTTCGATCTCCCGGAGGTGCGCCAGGCGATCATGACGCTGCGGGCGGCGAGCGTCGCGGCGACCGACGAGCCGCTCTTCAAGTCGGTCAGCGACGTGCTGCGCACCCTGGGGTGGTCGGTCCAGCCTCCCGCCGGCCGCGGTGCGGTGCGGGAGCGCTGGGAATCGCTGAACGCGATCATGGGCCTCGTCGACGAGATGCCGCCCGGCGCCACCTTCCGCCGCTTCACGGACGAGCTGCTGGCGCGTCAGGCCGGTCAGCACGAGCCCACCCTCTCCGCGGTCACGCTCGCCACCCTCCACGCTGCAAAGGGTCTCGAGTGGGAGTCGGTCTACCTCATCGGGCTGAGCGAGGGGCTGGTCCCGATCAGTTACGCGACCGGGTTCGAGCAGATCGACGAGGAGCGCCGTCTGTTGTACGTGGGCATCACGCGCGCGCGTCGGCGCCTGCGGCTCAGCTGGGCGCATCGTGGCTCGAATCCCGGCCGGCCGGTGTCTCGCCAGCCGTCCCGCTTCCTGGCGGAGCTGGCTCCGCCCGCGCGTCCGGCTCGGGTGGCGGCGACGCAGGAGGCGTCTCCCGAGGGGTGACGGGGAGGCCCAGGCAGCCGCATTCCGGATGCGGCAGATGCTCGCGCGGGATCCATCCGCCTGCCGCCGGCTCGAATCGGCTGCCCCCGACAGCGCAGCGCGAGTCGGGCGCGTTCACCGCGGTGACGACCAGCGCGGCCACCAGGGCGGCGACCGCATCCGAGACGAGCTCGGTCTCGCCGGGCCGCGGGCGGCCGTGCAATTGCGCAGCCATCGCGGGCCACGCCGGGTCGGCATCGGCGCGGTGCAGGTCGACGCAGCGCACGCAGGCTCCGCGGCCCGGCAGGACGAGGGGGCCGACGTCGACGCCGCCGTCGCTGAAGACGACCGGGAGATGCTGGATGTCGCGGCGCAACCACGGGCCGTGCCGCGACGGCTCGATCGCGTACGAACCGACGATCACGGCGAGCGTCGCCGACTCGACCAGCGGATCGCTCCACGCGAGGCCGCTGCGCACATCGACGCCCTCCGCGCGCAGATGGCCGACGATCCGCCCGGCCGTCCGTCCCTCGCCGTCCACGATGACGAGCGGAGCGGGCGCCGGGTCGACCGGCGACTGCTCCAGGACGGAGGCCACCTTCGCGAGGAGAGCGTCGACCGAATCGGGTGCCGCGCGGGACCGTCTGGCGATCATGCGCAACCCGGCGACCGAGACGCCGTCGGCGAGAGCCGTGATCATGCGTTCCTCGGCCACGCTCACCGGATGCAGGACCAGCCGCGGCGCATCGACGCCGAACTGGAGGGTGTCGGGCGTGCGCCAGACCCGGGGGATGCGGGGATCGAGTGCGAGGACCATCCCGTCATCCTGCCCGCAGCGAGACCATCTCCGGCCGTTATCCACAGGGGGCGCGGGGCTCCGGCCGTCATCCCCAGACGACGTGCCGGAGGCGCCGTGGATCAGTCCTCGGTGGGGCGCTCCGTGTCATCGCGGAGGAGGTCCTCGATCGCCTGATCGAGCTCGTCCCGCTCCGGCTCGGTGCCGGCGGCGGCCGCGCTGAGCCGCGCGACCAACGCCGACGGGTCGTCGAGATCGGCCGCCTGGGGGAGGAGGTCCGGGTGCGACCAGAGGCCGTCGCGTGCGTCCTGGCCGACCGCGTCCGTCACGGCCTGCCACATGGCCGCCGCCTCGCGCAGTCGTCGCGGGCGCAGCTCGAGGCCGACGAGCGTCGCGAACGCCGACTCGGCCGGACCGCCGGACGCCCGCCGACGGCGCACCGTCTCGGCGATGGCGTCGGCGCGGGGGAGGAGGCGGGTCGCGCTCGCGGTGACGACGTCGACCCAGCCCTCGACGAGGGCGAGCACGGTCTCCAGACGGGCGAGGGCCTCCTGCTGCTCTTCTGTCTTCGGCGGGATGAGCGCGCCGCTCACCATCGCCTCGCGCAGCTCCTCCGGGTTGGCCGGATCGAAGCTCTCGGCGAGCGACTCGAGCCGGTCGGTGTCGATGGTGATGCCCTTCGCGAATGCCGTGATCTGCGTGATCAGCTGGAGCCGCAGCCACTTGGCGTGACGGAACAGGCTCGCGTGGGCGAGCTCCCGCACCGCGAGGTAGAGCTGCACCTGGTCCTCGGGGATGTCCAGTCCTGCACCGAACTCGGCGACGTTCTGGGGGATCAGTGCGGCCGTGCCGTCGGCGAGCAGCGGGATGCCGATGTCGCCGCCCGAGACGACCTCCTTGGCCAGCTGACCGACCACCTGGCCGAGCTGCATGGCGAACAGCGCGCCGCCGATCGAGCGCATGAGCTGCCCGGCGTTCTGGAGCATGCCCTGCATCTCCTCCGGGGCCTGCTCGGCGAGCACGCGGGTCAGCGCGTCCGAGATGCTGAGGGCGACCGGCTCGGCCAGCTGCGTCCACAAGGGCATCGTCTGCCGCGCCCACTCCGCCCGGCCGATCAGCTCGGGCGTGCCGGAGAGACCGGCGACGGACGTCGCCTGGTCGAGCCAGAGACCGGCCACGTTGAAGGCCTGGTCGAGCGTCGCCCGTTCGGCCGGGGTGACCACGTGGGCGCCTTCGCCGGCCAGGGTGCGTGCCTGCTGCTCGGCGATGTCCCAGTTGATGCCGCCGCCGGGGTTCGCCAGGGCGTTCTGCAGCTGTCCGAGCAGCTTCTGGATGCTCGCCGGGTCGTTCGGCAGACCCGCGGCTCCGGCCAGCTGGCTCGGGTCGATCGACGAGTCTCCGGAGAGGAACTCGCGCAACATGTCCCGGAACTCGTCGTCCGGCTCCTTGTTCGGCTCGTCGGCCATCGTGGGCGCCCCTCGTCTCGAAGTTGTGCCGCTGCGGTGTGCGGCTTTCAGGCTCGCCATCTACGCTAGCTCCTGATCTCCAAGAGCCGGGTGGGAATCCGCCCCGGTTGCCCGGCGCGCGGTGCGCCCGTGGCGAACACGACCGAAGGGACCTGCCGCGTGAGCCTGTTCACCGACGACGAGCACGCCGTGGCGGAGCCTCACCAGCCGATCCGGCCGTCCCGGCGGGTCGTCATCGGCTGGGCCTCCGTGCTCGCCGCGTTCGCGCTGACGCTGGTGCTGGCCCTGGCTCCCGCGCCGTTCGTGATCGAGATCCCGGGACCGGTCTTCAACACTCTCGGCACCGATCAGCAGGTCGGCGCCGAGAAGAGCGGCGACGCCAAGGAGCTCATCACGATCCCGGGTCAGAAGACCTACGACACGGCCGGCTCCCTCGATCTGCTGACGGTCTCCGTCGTCGGAAATCCCGACTCGCGGCCCAGCTGGTTCGAGATCGTCTCCTCCTGGTTCCAGCCGAGCCGCGCGGTCCTCCCAATCGACGCGGTCTTCCCTCCCGGAACGACGACCGAGCAGTCGAACGCCGAGAACGCCGCACTGATGGTGGACTCGCAGCAGGATGCCGTGGCGGCCGCGCTCAACGAGCTCGGCTACGACTTCCCCCAGGCCGTGGTCGTGAAGCAGCTGATCACGGACACGCCGGCTTCGAAGACCCTCAAAGAAGGGGACGAGATCACGACCGTCAACGGGGCGAAGGTGAAGAGCGTCCAGGCCCTCCGGGACGCGATCGCGAAGAACGGCACCGACAAGGCCGCCCAGGTCGGCATCCTCCGCGACGGCAGCGCCCAGACCGTCGCCATCACCCCCGTCGATTCGGCGGGGCGGGCCGTGCTCGGCATCGGCGCCGGGATGGACTACACGTTCCCGTTCGAGGTGAAGATCCAGCTCGACGACGTGGGCGGCCCCAGTGCGGGCCAGATGTTCGCACTCGGCATCATCGACAAGCTGACGCCGGGGGAGCTGAACGGCGGGAAGAAGATCGCCGGGACCGGGACGATCGACAACGCGGGCAACATCGGCGCGATCGGCGGCATCCGGCAGAAGATGTACGCCGCGCGCGACGACGGCAAGGCGCAGTACTTCCTCGCCCCGGCCGCGAACTGCGACGAGGTGACCGGCCACATCCCGGCCGGCCTGAAGGTCTTCGCCGTGAAGACCCTCTCCGACTCGCTGGCGGTCCTGAAAGCCGTGAGCTCGGGAGGCAGCACCTCCGGCCTGCCGACCTGCCCCGCCTCCTGACGCGCTCTGACACTCCCGGGCGGGCATGGCCCAGCGCCGGGCACGGCGTTCTCCAAGCGACGCGCGCCTAGGATGGATCCGATCTGCACATCACGCGAGAGCAAGAGGGCCGCACGTGAGTTCTACTACCGCCGCACGACCAGCAGGACGCCGCCGTGCGGCCGTCTGGATCACTCTCGGAGTGATCGTCGCCCTGGTGATCCTGTTCTTCGTCTTCGCCGGACTGTACGCGGACATCCTGTGGTACCAGCAGGTCGGCTTCCTGAATGTGCTGACAACGCAGTGGTTCGGCGCGATCTCGATGTTCTTCGTCGGGTTCCTGGCGATGGCGCTCCCGCTGTGGGCCTGCATCCAGCTCGCCTATCGGCTGCGTCCGGTCTACGCCAAGCTGAACAGCCAGCTCGACCGCTACCAGCAGGTGATCGAGCCGCTGCGCCGCCTGGCGATGTACGGCATCCCGATCGTCTTCGGCATCTTCGCCGGCGTCTCGGCGTCGAGCCGCTGGCAGCTGGCCGCGGCCTGGATCAACGGGACGCCCTTCGGTAAGACCGACCCGCTGTTCAAGATCGACATCGGCTTCTACGTCTTCGCCCTGCCCTTCTACCGCAGCGCGGTCGGCTTCGCCTCGGCGGTCGTGCTGATCGCCCTGATCGCCACGCTGGCGACCTGCTACCTCTACGGCTCCATCCGCGTCTCCGGTCGGGAGGTGCGCATCAGCAAGGCCGCCCGCGTGCAGATCTCGGTCGTCGCAGCGCTCTACCTGCTCCTGCAGGGCGTGAGCATCTGGCTCGACCGCTACGCCACGGTCACGGACTCGAACGTCGGGGACTCGATCAACGGCGCCGCGTACACCGATGTCAACGCGACCATCCCGGGCCGCGCGATCCTGGCAGGCGCGGCCGTCTTCGTCGCGATCCTCTTCATCGTGACGGCGTTCGTCGGCCGGTGGCGGTTCCCGCTCGTCGGCACAGCCCTGCTCATCGTGGCCGCCCTCGTCGTCGGCGCGATCTTCCCGTGGGTGATCCAGCGCTTCCAGGTCGAGCCCAGCCAGAAGACGCTCGAGACGCCATACATCCAGGACTCCATCGACGCCACCAGAGCCGCGTACGGCCTGAGCGACATCGAGACCATCCCGTACGACGCCAAGACCGACGCCGAGGCGGGCGCTCTCCGCCAGGACGCGCAGACCACCGCGCAGATCCGCATCATCGACCCGGCGATCGTCAGCCCGTCGTTCCGCCAGCTGCAGCAGTTCCGCCAGTACTACGCGTTCCCGAACACCCTCAACGTCGACCGTTACACGGTCAACGGCAGCGAGCAGGACGCGGTGGTCTCGGTCCGCGAGCTTCAGCAGTCCGGTCTGACCAGCGCCAGCAACTGGTACAACAACACCCTGGTCTACACGCACGGCTACGGCATGGTCGCCGCCTACGGCAATCAGCGCTCGTCGGACGGCCAGCCGGTCTTCATGGAGTACGGCATCCCGACCCAGGGCACGCTCGGCGAGTACGAGCCGCGCATCTACTTCGGCCAGCAGTCGCCGACCTACTCGATCGTCGGGGCCCCGAAGGGGTCGAAGTCGGTCGAGCTCGACTACCCCGGCGGCGCGGACGGCGCCCAGCAGACGTACACGACCTTCGACGGCAACGGCGGACCCAAGCTCGACAACATCTTCAAGCGCCTGGTCTACGCGCTGAAGTTCCAGGACGAGCAGATCGTCCTGTCCGACGCCGTCAACAACAACTCGCAGATCCTGTACGACCGCGACCCCATCAAGCGCGTGCAGAAGGTCGCTCCGTACCTGACGCTCGACTCGCAGGCCTACCCCGCCGTCGTCGACGGCCGGGTCAAGTGGATCATCGACGGCTACACCACGAGCGACCAGTACCCGTACTCCCACGTCGGCAGCCTGAGCGACGCCACCGCGGACACCGAGACGCCGAAGCCGGCGTACGCCTTCGACGACATCAACTACATCCGCAACTCGGTGAAGGCCACGGTCGACGCCTACGACGGCTCCGTCACGCTCTACGCCTGGGACGCCAAGGACCCGGTGCTCAAGACGTGGGAGAAGGTCTACCCGTCCACGGTCAAGCCGATCGCCGACATGAGCGCGCAGCTGCTGAGCCACGTGCGCTACCCGGCCGACCTGTTCAAGGTGCAGCGGTCGGTGCTGGGGCAGTATCACGTGACCGACGCGGGCTCGTTCTACTCGCGCGAGGACGCCTGGACGACCCCGCCGGACCCGACCTCGTCGTCGTCCGACCCGACGTTGCAGCCGCCGTACTATCTGACGCTGCAGATGCCGGGCCAGACCTCGCCGAGCTTCTCGCTCTACACGACCTTCATACCCCAGGCATCCAGCGAGGCCAGTAGATCGGTGCTGAAGGGCTATCTGGCGGTCGATGCCGACGCCGGCTCCACCAAGGGGAAGGTCGCCGCCGGTTACGGCAAGTTGAGACTCTTGTCCCTGCCCTCCAGCGACACCATACCGGGGCCGGGTCAGGTACAGAACACGTTCAACTCCGACCCCACGGTGTCGCAGGAGCTCAACCTGTTGCGCCAGGGCAAGACGGATGTGATCAACGGCAACCTCCTGACGTTGCCGGTGGGCGGCGGTCTGCTCTACGTGCAGCCGGTCTACGTCAAGTCGACGGGGGAGACCAGCTATCCGCTGCTGCAGAAGGTGCTCGTCGCGTTCGGCGACAAGATCGCCTTCGAGGACACCCTCGATCAAGCGCTCGACTCGCTGTTCGGCGGGGACTCGGGAGCGACGGCCGGCGACAACAACGTGCCGGGCTCCGACGCCGGAGGCGGCACCGGGGGAGGGACCGATACCGGGACGGGGACCGGAACGGGCACCGGCACCGGCACGGGGACGACGACGAACGCGGCCCTGCAAGCGGCTCTCCAGCAGGCCAAGCAGGCGCTCGCCGACCGCGAGACCGCTCTCAAGGCCGGCGACTGGACGGCCTACGGTCAGGCGGACGCCCGCCTGCAGCAGGCCCTGCAGGACGCTCTCGCGGCCGAGGGCGGCAAGTAGCTCCCGCTCCATCCCAGCCATACCGACGGCGGCCCGTGCGAAAACGCACGGGCCGCCGTCGCGATGTCCGGGCACTATGCTCGGACGCCGCTGTAAGTGGTCTCGGGATCGTGCACCGCCGCAGCGGGCACCCATGGATCCGCTGTCAATGCGGAGCGACTCGCAGCATCTCGCTTGCCAGAACTTTGATTGTCCACTTTACTAACAAACATGCTCCTCGATGATGTGCGTCGTCCGCCCGCGTTCGATCCGATCCCGCCGGCGTTCGACGGGCCGATGATCCCGGGGCGGGCACTGCGACCGCGCACCAAGGTGTTGCCCGAGCACGCTCGCAACCACAACCGATCGCTCGTGCTGCAGTCGCTCTATCGCGGCGGTCGTGCCAGCCGCGCCGACCTCGCGCGCGGGACGGGCCTCACCCGGGTGACGATCTCCGACCTCGTCGGAGAACTCATCGCCGAGGGCCTCGTCGTCGAGCTCGGGCAGCGAGACGACGCACGTCCGGGCAAGCCCGCCGTTCTCCTGGACATGGATCGGGGAGCGACCCAGATCATCGGGGTCGACCTGAGCGAGCACGCCGTCTTCCGCGGAGCCGTGCTCGACATCGACGGTCGTGTGCTCCACAGCGCGGAGATCGCGCTGGCCGGCAGCCGCGGCGCCGAGGCGCTCGCCAAAGCGCTAGAGCTCGTGGACCGGCTCGTCGAGCTCGCGACGGTGCCGGTCCTGGGCATCGGCATCGGCTCCCCGGGCGTCGTGGACGCGTCGGGAACGGTCGTCGCGGCTCCGAACCTCGGCTGGGCCGATGTGCCACTCCAGCGCCTGGTCGCCGAGCGGACGGGGAGGACGGTGTTCGTCGCCAACGACGCGAACGCCGCCGTGCTCGCCGAGCACGGCTTCGGCGCCGCCCGTGGGGACATGATGCTCGTGAAGGTCGGCCACGGTGTGGGCTCGGGACTCCTCGTGGCGGGAGCAATGGTCGTGGGGAGCCGTTTCGCAGCGGGTGAGATCGGGCAGGTCATGGTCGGGACGGACGATGGCGCCGAGGCGCCGTACGACCGGGACCGGGTGCTGGAGGCGTGGCTGGCCGTGCCCCGTCTCGAGTCCCGCGTCGCGGCGGCGGCGATCGCCGGTGATCCCATCGAGCCGGTGCTGCGGGAGGCCGGTCAGCGGCTCGGTGTGGCGCTCGCGCCCATCGTCGGTGCGCTCGACCTCGCCGAAGTCGTCCTGAGCGGACCGGAGGAGTTGCTGGAGGGCGCCCTCCTCGGCGCCGTCCGCACCACACTGGACAACCGGACGATGGCGGGCTTCCACTCGGCCACGACGATCCGGATGACGAGCCAGGGCCGCGACATCGTCCTCCGCGGCTGCGTGATCATGGTGATGTCCGCACAGCTCGGGGTCTCCTGACGCGCTGCGTCGTCAGCGTGCCCAGCTGACGCCGAGCGTCGACTGCAGGGCGTGCTGCGCGGCGCCGCGGAACGGCTCATCGAGCGCCGAACGCGCGTAGCGGAAGCTGAGCGGCATCGCCGCGCGCACCGGATGGCGCGCGGCCTCGGCGCGCAGGTGGCCGATGAACTCGGGTCCGAGCTCGGCCGATGCGCCGCCGAGCACGACGTTGGGGACGTCCAGCGCGGCGCTCACGAGCAACAGGGCACGCGCGAGGATGCGTGCCCCCGAGGCGATGCGTGCGCGCGCCTCCGGTGTCGAGGCGAGGGCGGCGATGTCGACCGCTTCGAGGTCGGCGCCGTGGGGGAGTCCGAGCAGGCTGGTGACCGAGACGACTTCTTCGAGGCACCCGCGGTTGCCGCACGCGCACAGGGGGGCGTCGTCGCCGAAGAGCACGGGGACGTGCCCGATCTCCCCGGCCCGATGCGCAGCCCCGGCCACGACGACGCCGTCGACCATGACCGCCGCCCCGACGCCGGTGCTCAGGGAGACGAAGAGGCGATTGGCTCCGAAGCCGTCGTCGGCGGAGCTGTCGGCGATGGCCTCGGCATCCGCGTCGTTGACGAGATGGATCGGCGCGTCCACGACGCCGGCGAGCGCGCCGACCAGGTCCAGGTCGCTCCAACCGAGCTGGACGCTCTCGCGGATTAGGCGTCCGTCGGTGATCCCCGGCACCTGCACGCCGATCGCCGCGACCCGCGCGTCCGTGGAGGCGACGAGCCTCCGGATCACGGTGCGGATGTCATCGACGGAGCCCGTCTCCGATGGCCGATGCGAGAGCCGGTGGAGCTCGTCGCCGAGCATGCTCAGGACGGCTCCACGGATCAGTCCCGGCTGGACGAGCACCGAGAGCAGCACCTGCCGTTCCGTGTCCACGCGGAGGGTGGTCGCGCGCTTGCCTCCGGTGCTCTCCGCGAGCTGCCCTTCGGAGACCAGGCCGTCGGCGATCAGCCCGGCCAGCAGAGACGAGACGGTCGCCGAGGTGAGCCCCGTGCGGCGGGCGATGCTCGCTCGGGTCGCGGTGCCGCCTCCCGAGAGCACGAGCTGGAGAGCGGTCGTCAGGTTCTTCTCGCGCACGGCGGCCTGGGTCGCCTTGCCGTGATCGTCTGCCACTGCTCCTGCCGTCCTCGCCGTGCGCCGATCGCGGCGCGTCCTGCCCTTACGACCCTAGCGAATGGGGCGCAAGATGGGGTCATGGGGTATGGACTGATGCTGGTGGACGTACAGCGCAACATGCTGGAGGGCGAGACCGCGATC
Organism: Leifsonia naganoensis; assembly: GCF_013410615.1. NCBI lineage: Bacteria > Bacillati > Actinomycetota > Actinomycetes > Micrococcales > Microbacteriaceae > Leifsonia > Leifsonia naganoensis. The sequence continues at coordinate 80,756 of NZ_JACCHJ010000001.1, read as the reverse complement.
GCGCGTGCCGACGAATTCCGGCAGGTCCTTGCCGGGCTGTTGGAGGCGGCGCGCGACGCGGGTGTGCCCATCGTCCACGTCCAGAACGATGGGGCGCCGGGAGACCCCGACGAGCCGGGCACCCGCGGCTGGGAGTCCGTGTTGGCGCCGGCGCCCGGTGAACCCGTGGTGCGCAAGGACGACCCCGACACGTTCCTGTCCAACCCCGCCCTCGCGGACGTGCTGCACGCGATGGGGGTCGACACGCTGGTCGTCGCCGGGCTCCAGAGCGAGGTCTGCGTGCAGGCGACCGCTCTCGGAGCACTGGAGCGGGGATTCGCGGTCGTCGTTCCGTCTGGTGCCCACGCCACCTTCGATGGCGATGTGCCGGCGGACGAGATCGTGGCGCGGGTGACCCTCGAGCTCGACGCGGCTGGAGTGGAGGTCGTCGAGCTCGACGAGGTGACGTTCCGCTGAGCGGCGGGGCTGCCCCGACCGCCCGGATCAGCCGGCGTCGCGCTCCAGCTCCACCGCCTCCCGGATGCTGAGGGCGTAGATCCGCGAGCGGCCGGGCCGCGCCGGGTCCCCAGTGACGTACGCGACGCTCTCCACGTGCTGCTCGAACGCGTTCACCTTGTCGCGCGGGGCGCCGACGATCAGCTGGAAGCCGAGCCCGCGCAGGGCGGACAGCGCCCGGCCGGTGTACTCGTTGTCCGCCTTGACGAAGCCCTCGTCGAGCACGATGGGCGCGTAGACGGGCACCCGGTCGGTGCCGTCGCCGAGCCGGTAACGCAGCGCGGCGCCCAGGACGAACGCGATGAGTTCCTGGCCCTCGCCGCCGGACTTGCCCGCCACCCCCTCGTGCACGATCTGCGCGCCGTCGCGGCGGGTCTCGATCGCACGGAACTGGAAGTGCTCACGCGCGTCGAGCACGCGGCGGCGCCACGCCTCGCCGATGCGCGAGCGCTCCTCGAGCCGGCCGAGATCGGCGCGCAGGGAGAGGAAGTCGCGCTCCACGCGGGCGGGGTCGCGGGTCTCGCCCGGCTCACCGGCGGTGTGCTTGCGGAGCGTGCGCTTGAACTCGGCCAGATCGCTGTTGGTGGTGGGGCGCGGGTCGATGTCGAGGGTGGAGCCCTCGCGGAACTCGATGCCGTGCAGCGCGGCCGAGATGGGCCGGACACCGCGGCGGATGGCGCGGCCGTCCTCCTCGATCTGCGTCAGCAGCGCACGCAGGCTGTCGCCCATGCTGGCGCCGGCCTTGGCGAGCCAGTCGGACTTGGCGCGCGGGAGGTCGTCCTCGACGAGGGAGCGCTGGATGGCGAGGGCGGCGGAGAGGCTGTCGATCGACGCGTCGAGCTCGGCGGACGGGTCCAGCTCCCGGTAGCGCTCGAAAGCGCTGAGGAGCAGGGACTCCGACTGCTCGACGGTGCGGTCGTGCACATCGATCTGGTCGCGGACGAGCCGTTCCGCGTCGGTGTAGCGGCGGCGCACGTCGGCCGCCTCTCGCGGAGCAGCGAAGGGCAGCGACCCGAGGAGGGCGCGCTCGGCGTCGTCGAGCGCCGTCGCGTCGAGGTGGTCGGAGACTTCGTCCTCGATGTCGGCGAGGGCGGCGTGCTCGGCGTCGAGCTGGTCGATCACGCGCTGGATCCCGGCTCCGCGGCGCGCTGCGGCGAGCCGTGCCTCGTCCTCGCGGTCGGCCGTCGCCGTCAGCTCGGCGACCTCGGGCCGCTCCACGGCGACCCGCTCCAGCCGGGCGGCGAGCTCGGCGACCCGGTCGGCCGCCGGTGCGACATCGATCGACGCCCAGTCGAGGTCGGCGACCGCGGCGAGGGCCTCCCGTCGGTGCCGCTCGCCGGCGGATCGTGCCTCGGCCGCGTCGGAGGCGGCGCGGGCCTCGTCGAGCTCGGTCCCGAGCCGCTCGATCTCGTCGGCCAGCTCGACGACGCGAGGCGCGTTGTCGAGGCCGATCCAGGAGTCGACGGCACGGTCGTCCTTGATGACACGGTCGCGGGAGCCGGTGCGGAGGCCGGCGCGGGTCACGGCGCCCTTGACGCCGATCGGGAGGGTCGCATCCAACTCTTCCGCCGATTCGACGCACAGGATGCTGCGGTCGGCGACGATCTCGTCGTGCAGCCAGCCGTGGAACGGGCTCTGCTCGTCGAAGGTCAGCATCGCCGGCACCGTGCCGTCGATCGCGGAGCGCTCGGCCGGCGCACCGACCTCGGCGGGCACCAGCACGACACGACCGCGCATGTCGTTGTCGTTCACGAAGCGGCGCGCGTCGGCGAAGCGGCGCTCGTCCACCACGAGGTTCGTCGCGAGGTCGCCGAGCACGCGCTCGACGGCCCGCGACCAGTCGCGTCGTCCGGGAGCGACCTCGAACAGCTCTCCGGCGTAGGGCAGCGCCTCGGGCGCGACGCCGATGCCCTCGGCGATCCGGCGCCGTCGCGCGTCGGCCTCGGGCGGCACATTGCTGCGGCGGCGTTCGTACGACGTCTTCTGCGCGGTCTTCTCGGCCAGGGTGCGCTTGACCGTCTCCACCCGTGCGGCCAGCTCCCAGCGCTCGGACCGGTCGTCGGCGGCCTCGGTGGACGCGCTCAGCAGGGCGACAGCGCGCTCCTGCGATGCGGCGAGCTCGTCCGCCGTGAGCGGAAGCTCGAGCCCGGCACTGGTCAGGATGCGTGCCGCGCGGTCGCGCTCGCGCTCCAGCTGGGCGAGCATCATGCCCGCCACCTCCTGCTCGCGCCGGATCGCCTCGGACGGGTCGCCGCCGACGGCGGCCAGCTGGTCGAGCGCGTCCTTGTGGGCGCGATGGGCGGCGGTCTCCTCGTCCGCGGCGGCGCGGCGGAGGGCCTCCTGCTCGCGCTTGGCGTCGCGCACGCGGTCGACCTCGCCGCGGACCCAGTCCGCGACCCTCGCCGACAGCCAGACCCAGAGCCGGCTGCTCTCCTCTCCGTCCAGCGGCGCGAGCAGCCGGCGCTTGCCGGTCGCGTCCTCCAGTGCAGCGCGGTACTGCTCGGCGCGCACCGGTACGTCGGAGAGCACGTCGAGCTTGCGCCGCGTGGTCTCGAAGACGTCGTACAGGGCGGACGCCTCGCGGTAGCTGCTCAGCGTCGTCTCCCAGCGGGAGAGGGCGCGGGGTTCCGTGAGCACGAACTGCTTGAACAGCTCGTCGATCGAGAAGACGCCCTTGGACGCCTGAGCGCGGCGCAGCAGGGTGAGCGCCTTCAGCTGGGATTCGTCGCTGCCGCCGATGCCGAGCTCCTCGCACAGGCGCACGCGGAACTCGGGCTGCGATCCGGTGACGAGGTCGCGCACCGGGTCCACGAGCCGGCCGAGCGATCCCCGTGTCAGCGGCGACGAGCTGCCGGGCTCGGGCCGCAGCTCCGCCAGCCGGGTGAGCGGGAACTCCCCGTGCACGAACACGTAGACGGTCGAGGAGGTCACCTCGTCCTGCGTGGCGGTGTCGCGGCCGAGCCACGCGAGCCGGGCAGCGGTGATGGTCTCACCGAGTTCGGTGCGCCAGGTGATCGCGGCGCCCGACGCGAACGCGGTACCGAGGGGGCGGAGGAAGTGCGTGGTCGTGACGTCGGAGCCCGCCTCGCGCACCTCGTCGGTCTTGCCGCGGGCGTAGCTGTACACCGTGCGCTCCGAGCGCTGACGGGTGTCGTCGCGCGCGGCGCGGTTGAACTCCTGCGGGTTGGGCATGATGACCGCGGCCATCGCATCGAGCACGGTCGACTTGCCGCGGCCCGTCGGGCCGAGGATGGCGAGGCCGCCGCGCCCGACCGGCATGGTGTGGAGGTCGTCGTAGCTGCCCCAGTTCAGCAGCTGCACCTGTTCGATGCGGAACTGGCCGCTGTGGATCAGGCCGTCGGCGAGGGGGAGGTCTTCCTCCAGCTCGTCGTGCTCGGCGGTCATCAGGTCGGTCACTCGTCCACCTCCGGGGCGTCGACGTGGGCGTGGGCGGGCTCCGGGGCGGCGTCGTCGCGCAGCTCCGCTCCGCTCGCCTCCTGGAACAGCCGCGTCAGGTGGGCCAGCTCGGTCGTGGTGACCAGCGGCACGACGGCCGGCGAGACCACGTAGAGGTCGGGGTCGTCGGTCTCGGGCACCAGCAGCCCGAGGCGCTCCATGGCGGCGATCGCGGCGCGGATGCGGCGGTCGACGCGCACTTCGTCGTTCGACGCGTCCGTCTGGAAGCGCCCGAGGAACTCGGCGATGTGGTCGCGGCTGACGGTGACGGCATCGTCGGCCGCGTCCGTGTACGCGTGCTCCTGGCGCAGCAGGATGAGCAGCAGGGAGGCGTCGCGGGAGAGCGGCTTCTCGCGGCGGAGGAGCACGGGGGCGCCGTCCTCGGCGCTCTGCCGCTTGAAGGCGACCTCGTGATCGCGGTCGATCGTCAGGGTGAGGAAGAGCTCCTCCAGCCGGCCGCGCACGTCCTCCTCGTAGTCGACGAGCCCGCTCCATGCGTCGGGATGGGTGGCCCGCGTGATGAACCGGCTGGTCAGGAGGGTGACGAGGGCACGGCGGGCGGGCAGGGGGAGCCGCTCGTCGGCGGCGTCGCCGAACGCATCGGCCGTCACGGCCTCCGCCCGGTCATCGAGATCCGTGTCGTCGGCGATCGTGTCGGTCATCGCTCCGTCCTCCCGCCGCGTGTCGCGGCCGTCTCGTCGTCCGCGCCGCCGAAGCGGGTGCGCGGGAAGGTTACTTCGCGCTCGGTCTCGCCGTCCACCGCGATGCGCACGGTGTCGACGCCGTCGAGCACCGAGTCCCGTTCGGCGGCGGCGTCGAGCAGGCTCACCAGGAGGCCCAGTCGCCGGAACTCCGGAGGGGTCGCGGCGTACACCTCCGCGCCAGAGACCTGCGGGCGTTCGGCGAGGAGGCGCTCGATGGTCTCCTGCACCGCGTCCGGACTGGTGCCGACCGCGAGGCGCAGGGCGGCGCGCTCTGAGGCGGGCAGCGCGTCCCGGCTCTCGGTGACGGCCACCGCGATGTCGGGCCGCTCCCCGCCGCGCCAGACCTGCGTCTGGGTGACGTCGGTGAGCGCCCACGGGCCGAGCCCCAGCACGTCCTCCGGCACCGAGACGGGCCCGGGGCGCACCTGGGCCCAGTGGGCGCCGGCCGCGAGGGCCTGGTCGGCCAGGGACAGGAGGCGCTGGTGCTTCTCGGCGCCGGACCGGCTGAGGAACCGGCGCAGCGACGACATCCAGCGCACGTAGGTCTCCTGCACGGTCTGCTCCTCGGCGAGGAGCGAGCCGATCAGGGTCTCCAGCTGCAGACGCTGACGCTCGGTCATCTCGGCGATCGCGAGGGGCTGCGCCAGCACACGCTCCAGGTCGGCGCGCATCCCGTCGAGCCCGTGGGAGGAGAGCATGGATGCGAAACCGCGGTACGCGCGCCCCTCCGGCGTCTGTTCGAGGAGGTCGTTGTCACGCAGGTACTGCTCCACCAGCGCGCCCTTGCCCACCTGGTCCTCGGTCGCGCGGCGGGCGACCTCGCGGTGTCGCTGCTCGACCATCGCGCTGAGCCGGCGGAAGTCCTCCGGGAGCGACGCGGTGAGCCGGAGCACTTCGCGGAGCTGGCGGCGCACGGCCTCGCCGGGGGCCGGCTCGACCCCGCCCGCTGCGATACGCGCGCGGCGCGCCTGCAGCTGGGCGATCTGGTCGTCGATGCGCGCGAGCTGCGCGTCGGGATCGGGGTCGGTCATGTCGGCCAGCTGGTGGACGGCGTGGGCGATGCTGCCGAACCGGGCCTCCGACACCACGGAGTCGGCGTCCACGAGCTCGCGCACGATGCGGAGCGCCTGGAGCGAGTACTGCGACAGCCGGTACTCGGCGCGGCCTTCGCGGTCATGAGGGCGGGAGCGGACGAGCCAGCGGTTGTCCACCCACCCCCGGCAGTAGTCGGCGGGCGCCGAGCGGCGGGGGAGTGCGGGATCCTCGGCGGAGGCCTCGGTGACGTCGGCGGAGGCCGGGGCGGCTTCGCCCTCGGAGACGGCGCCGAGCGCCTCCGCCACCTTCTGATGGAACCAGTCGGCGGAGACGGGGCCGTCGGCGAACTCGAGGTGTCGCGAGAACAGGGGGAGGATCCACCGTCCGTTGTGGCTGCGCAGCAGCGCCCACGTGGGATGTTCCTCCCAGGCGTCCGCGACCGAGTCGGCGGCGAGGGCCTCGTCCATATTCCTCCGCGCTGGGGTTCGGGATCAAAAAAGGCCCGGACCGGGGATTTCTCCTCGAGTCCGGGCCTGTCCGGTTGCGGGGGCAGGATTTGAACCTACGACCTCTGGGTTATGAGCCCAGCGAGCTACCGAGCTGCTCCACCCCGCGGCACAAGAAATGACTCTAGCACGGCTCTGAGGGGGTGGGAAATCGAACCCGTATCCCGGGCGCGTCCGGCGCGCTCCTCCCGGTGGTAGACCGCCCGTCCCACTAAAGTCGGGTGCAAGACGTAGGGGACAGGGCATGGCGAGTAGCACTCAGAAGTACCGGGTGGTCGTGATCGAGGACGACCCGGATGTGGCCTTCTTCATGAAGACCGTGCTCGAGAAGCGGGCGGACGCCGTGGTGACGGCGATCACCGATCCCTCCCGGGCACTCGCCGCCATCGCGGACTTCGAGCCCGATCTCGTCCTGACCGACATCGAGATGCCGGGCATCTCGGGCCTCGATCTGCTCAAGGAGCTGCGCTCGCAGTACCCGGGGATGCCGGTGGTGGTGATGACCGCCCACGTGTCGGTGGACTACGCCGTCGCCGCCCTGCGCAGTCAGGCGGACGAGTTCCTGACGAAGCCGGTGGCGTCCGCAGTCCTCGTGTCGATCGTGACGCGCCTGGCCGAGGAAGGCCGGACCAAGCGGTCCGCCTCGCGGCAGCAGGTGGTCCTCGCCGTCGGCGCCCACCCCGACGATGTCGAGATCGGTGTCGGCGGCATCCTCGCCGCGCATCGCGACGCGGGCAACCAGGTCGTCATCCTGACCCTGTCGCGCGGCGCGCGCGGCGGCGATGCGAACGACCGCCAGCACGAGTCGCTCGCCGCGGCTGAGCTGCTCGGCGCCCGGCTGTTCCTGGAAGACCTCGAGGACACCCACATCTCGGCGGCCGACCCGACGGTGTCGATCATCGAGCGGGTGGTGCGGGAGGTCGAGCCCGACATCGTCTACACGCACTCCGCCCACGACCGGCACCAGGACCACCGGGCGGTGAACGCCGCGGTCAGCGTGGCGACCCGGAACGTGCGGACGGTCTGCTGCTTCCAGAGCCCGAGCGCCACCATCGACTTCCGTCCCACGCGCTTCGTCCCGATCGACGGCTTCACCGACGCCAAGCTCGCCCTGATCGACTGCTTCCGCTCGCAGGACCTGCGCGCCTACCTGGAGCACGACTTCGTGCTCGCGACCGCGCGCTACTGGTCCCGGTTCGGCGGCGGCACGATGTGCGAGCCGCTCGAAGTCATGCGGGACACCGCCGACATCTCCATCCCCGCCTCGACGATCTCGACCGAGGCCCGACTCCGAAGGACCGCCGAATGACCAGAGTTCTCGTGACAGGCGCGGGCGGCCCCGCGGGCGTCGCCGTGATCCGCTCGCTGCTCGCGAGGGACGACGTCGACGTGCTCGCCGCCGACATGGACGGCTGGGCGAGCGGCCTCTACCTCGTGCCCGCTGCGAATCGCCGGATCGTGCCCGCCGGCCGGTCGGAGACGTTCGTCGATGAGCTGATCGCGATGTGCGACGCCGACGAGGTCGACGTGCTGTTCTCGACCGTCGACGTCGAGCTCCCGGGGCTCGCCGCACGCCGGGACGAGCTGCAGGCGGTCGGCACCGCGCTGGCCGCGCCGAGCCACGAGACCCTCGTCACCTGCCTCGACAAGTACCGGCTCGCGGAGCGGGTGGAGGGCTCGGCCCGCATCCCGCGCACGCGGCTGCTGACCGCCGACGGTGTGGCGAAGGACTGGGACTTCCCTGTCATCATCAAGCCCCGCAGCGGTGCGGGCTCGCGCGGCGTCCGGCTCATCCCGGACCGCGCCGCGCTCGAGTCCGTGCCGTTGGACGACAGCATCCTGATCCAGGAGAACCTGCCGGGCGAGGAGTTCTCCGTCGACGTGCTCGCCGGCCTGGACGGCTCCGTCATCGCCGCCGTCCCGCGCTCCCGCGAGCGCGTCGACTCGGGCGTCTCGATCGCCGGTCGCACCGTCAAGCGGGCCGAGCTCTCCGAGACGGCCGCCGCAGTCGCGCAGTCGATCGGTCTCACGGGGGTCGCGAACGTGCAGCTGCGCTACAGCGTGGAGGGCGTCCCCGCCCTGCTCGAGGTGAACCCGCGCTTCCCGGGAGCGATGCCTCTCACGATCGCGGCCGGCGTCGACATGCCGTCGCTCCTGCTGGACCTCGTTCTGGGCCGCCCTGTGCCCGCGACGGTCGACTTCCGCGAGCTCGCGAACGTGCGCTTCCTCGAGGACGTCTTCCTCGACCCGGCCGACGTGCTGGTCTCGGAGAACGCGGCGCACGCCGACGAGCTCGACGAGTGACAGCGGCACCTCCCGTGATCGACGTCTCCCAGCTGCTCCGCGGCGACTTCCACGTGCACTCCACGTTCTCCGACGACGCGGTCAGCACCCTCGCGCAGAACATCGCGGCCGCGGAGGCTGCGGGTCTGGAGCGTCTGCGGCTGAACGATCACGTGCGCGCGTCCACGACCTGGGTGCCGGAGTTCATCGCCGCCGTCGCGGCCGAGCGCATCCCCTCCGGCCTCACGGTGGTCACGGGCGTCGAGACCAAGCTGCTGGACGCGACGGGCGCCGTCGACATCCCCGCCGACCTCGTCGTCGGAGCGGGCGGCGTCGACACGATCGTCATCGGCGACCACCAGTTCCCCGGCACGGACGGCCCGTGGTCGCCGCAGGCCACCCGCGATCGGCTCGCCGCGGGTCTCTCCGCGGACGACGCGCTCGACCTGCTCGTCACGGCCAGCATCCGGGCGATGGAGCGCACCCCGCAGGCGCAGCTCGCGCACTGGTTCTCGATCCTGCCCAAAGTCGGGCTCGACGAGGCGCAGCTCGGCGCGGACCGGCTCGCGGCCTGGGCGCAGGCCGCGGCCGCCACCGGAACCATCGTCGAGGTGAACGAGAAGTGGGCGTGCCCCGGCGTGGAGGCGATCATCGCCCTCCAGCGGGCCGGAGCGCGTATCGTTGCCTCCACCGACAGTCACATCGCGACGGACGTCGGCCGGTACGACCGGGTGACCGCCCTCCTCACGGAGGCGGCCCGCCGTCTCGCGCCCGAAGGTGAGGACGACCGATGAGCCCCATCGAGCTGAACCGCGCGCAGCGCGCCGAGATGCAGCGCGAGATCGACCAGAACCGCCGCTGGGAACGTCGGCTGCCGGTGTACGCCGGGATCGCGCTGCTCGTGCTCGCCGCGATCGTCGTGGTGCGGGTGGTGTTCTTCTCGTGACCGGGCGCGTCCCGCGCGTCGTCATCGCCGATGACGACGACGACATCCGCGGCCTCATGATCATCGCCGCCAAGCGCGCAGGCGTGGAGGTCGTGGCCGCCGTCGACAACGGCCGCTCCGCCCTCGACACGCTCCTTTCCGAGGACGTCGACCTCGCCGTGCTCGACATCTCGATGCCCGGACTCAACGGGGTGGAGGTCGCCGAAGCCGTCCGCGCGCAGCGGCCGGACACCCTCATCCTGATGGTCTCCGCCTCCGTCCAGCTGCTCACCGACCACGGCGTGGTCGCCGAGCGCTCCGACAGCTTCATCATCAAGCCGTTCAGCCCCCGGGTCCTGACGGAGCGCATCCGGGCGATGCTCAGCATCGAGGTGAGCGCGTGACGTTCGATCGGTTGCTGAGCCGCCTGCCCATCGACTCGCCGTCGGTGTTCATGAAGCAGCTGCCGACCCTGGTCGGCTTCCTGCTCGCGGTCGCCGTGGTGCTCATCCCGGACTTCGTGCCGGTGGAGCATCCCGACTACGTGTGGGCCTCCATCGTCGTCATCGCCGTCGCGACGATCCTGGCCGGGGTGCTCCCGTGGCACCGGATCAACGCCGGCTGGATCACCGTCGTGCCGGTGCTGTCGATGCTGGCGATCGGTCTCCTCCGTCTCGGCACCGGTGGCTCGACCTCCCCGATCGCGGTCGTCCTGCTCCTCCCGTTCATCTGGATCGCGACCGAGGAGGGTCGCCGCAACATCCTCATCGCCACGGCCGGGATGTTCGTCGTGCTCCTCGCGCCCCTCTACGCGACCGGCGTGCCCGGCACCGCTGTCGACGTGGTGCGCGCGTTGTTCTCGCCGGTCATCTACTTCATCGTCGCGACCGTCATCAACGAGATCGCGCACCGGCTGCGCGCGCAGCTGGCCGTCACGAAGGCCGCGGCGGAGCAGCGCGCCGAGCTCCTGGCCGATGCGGTCACCGCCCAGGACGAACTGGTGCTCAACGAGGCCCGCCTGAAGACCGCCAACCGGCTGATCCAGAGCATCTGGAACGCGGTGACCGAGCAGTCCGTGATCGGCACCGACCTCGACGGTCTCATCGACGTGTGGAATCCCGGCGCCGAGAAGATGTTCGGTCTCACCGAGAAGCAGGTCGTGGATGGAAAGCGCCACGTCGTCGAGTTCCACCTCGAGTCTGAACTGGAGGACCGGCTCCGCGACATGGACGCCCGGTTCACGACGGTCGCCAGCGCGGACGACTTCTCCGCGCTCGTCGACACGGTGCGGGCCGGCTACGCCGACGTGCGCGACTGGACGTACGTGCGTCCCGACGGCAAGCGCGTCCCCGTCCAGGTGGCGGCGACGCCCCGCATCGACGAGAACGGTCATCGTGTCGGTTTCATCTTCGTGGCCACCGACATGACCCAGGCGCGCGAGTTCGCCCGCCTCAAGGACGAGTTCGTCGGTTTGATCTCGCACGAGCTGCGCACGCCGCTCAGCTCGATCCTCGGCTACCTGGAGCTCATGCGAGACGACGACGAGTCGCCCCTGTCGAACGAGCAGCTGCAGTATCTGGCCGTCGCCGAGCGCAACGCGCACCGGCTGCTGCGGCTGGTCGGCGACCTGCTCTTCACCGCGCAGGTCGAGTCCGGCCGGTTCCCGCTCGACATCAAGGACGTCGAACTCGGCTCGGTGGTCGCCGCGTCGGTCGAGACCGCGCGCCCGATCGCGGCCGCTGCGGGCGTCACCCTGGTGAGCGAGGTGCCGGAGGAGCGTGCGGAGGTCCGCGGCGACGCCGTCCGCCTCGGCCAGGCCGTCGACAACCTCATCTCCAACGCGGTCAAGTTCACCCCCTCGGGCGGAACGGTCACGGTCGCGCTGCAGCCGGGCGCGACGGAGGACGTGATCGCCGTGACCGACACGGGGATCGGGATCCCGGCCGTCGAGCTCAGCCAGCTCTCCCAACGCTTCTTCCGCGCCTCCACCGCCACGCGCAACGCCGTCCCCGGTGTCGGCCTCGGACTCACGATCACCAAGGCGATCGTGACGGCCCACGGCGGGCGGCTCGACATCGCGAGCGAGGAAGGCGTCGGCACCTCCATCAGCATCGTGCTCCCGGTGGAGACGCCGCAGCCCGTGGTGGACTCCCTTCCCGGAGCCGACTCCCTCCCGTCCGCCGGATCTCTGCGCGGGGCGGCGTCGTGACGGCGGCCACCGTCGCCGTCGCCGTCGCACAGTTCACGCCGCGGGACGACAAGGCGCACAACCGGGAGGTCGTCGCCGGGCTGGTCGCCGTCGCCGCCGAGCGCGGTGCCCGGCTGGTCGTGTTCCCCGAGTACTCGTCCTACTTCACGGACCCGCTCGGTCCCTCGTTCGCGCACAACGCGGAGACGCTGGACGGCGAGTTCGTGGACGCCCTCGCGGGCGCCGCCCGCGATCACGGCGTCCACGTGGTCGCCGGCCTGGTCGAGCGAACCGACGAGCGGCACCGCTTCGCCAACACCCTCGTCGCCGTGTCACCGAGCGGGGACCTGGTCGCGGTCTACCGCAAGCAGCACCTCTACGACGCCTTCGGCTCGCGCGAGTCCGACTGGGTGGTGGCCGGCGAGATCGTCGAGCCCCAGCTGTTCGAGGTCGACGGGCTGAGGGTCGGCCTGCAGACCTGCTACGACCTGCGCTTCCCCGAAGTCACCCGGCTGCTCGCCGATGCGGGGGCCGACCTCGTCGCCATCCCGGCCGAGTGGGTGCGCGGGCCGCTCAAGGAGCACCACTGGTCGACGCTCCTGCAGGCGCGCGCGATCGAGAACACCCTCTACGTCGCCGCGGCCGACCACACCCCGCCCATCGGCGTCGGGGCGAGCGCGATCATCGACCCGATGGGCGTCACCATCGCCGGACTCGCCGAGACCACGGGGATCGCGGTCGCCGAGGTCTCGCGGGAGCGGATCGAGCGGGTCAGGGAGGTCAACCCGGCCTTGGCGCTGCGGCGGTACCGGGTCGTTCCCCGCGACTGAGCCCGCGGATCAGGTGCGGAGGGCGGAGAGCCGTCCGGCCGCCTCCTCCAGCACGCCGACCCGCTTGCAGAAGGCGAAGCGCACCAGCGACGCGGTGCGATCCGCGTACTCGTCGCGGCAGAACGCGGCCAGCGGCACCGCGACGACGCCGGCGAGGTCGGGGAGCGCGCGGCAGAACTCGACCGCATCCGGATGGCCGAGAGGGGCCGCGTCCGCGACGACGAAGTACGTGCCGTCGGTGGGGAGCACGCCGAAGCCCGCCGAGCGCAGACCGGCGGACAGGATGTCCCGCTTGTGCGCGAGGTCGGCGGCGATGCCGGTGAAGTACGCGTCGGGCAGCGCGAGGCCGGCCGCGATGGCGGGCTGGAACGGCGCCGCGTTCACGTAGGTCAGGAACTGCTTCACGGCGAGGACGGCCGTCACGAGCTCGGGCGGCGCGGTGAGCCAGCCCACCTTCCATCCGGTCGTGTTGAAGGTCTTGCCTCCGGAGGAGATGCTGACGGTGCGCTCCCGCGCCCCGGGAAGCGTGGAGACGGGGATGTGCGCGGGACCGAACGTGAGGTGCTCGTAGACCTCGTCGGTGACGATGATCGCGTCGTGCCGCTCGGCGAGCTCGACGATCGTCTGCAGCAGCTCGCGGTCGAACACGGTGCCGGTGGGGTTGTGCGGCGTGTTCACGAGGATCACGCGGGTGCGGTCCGTCACGGCCGCACGCAGCCGGTCGGGGTCGGGGAGGAAGGCGGGCGGCTCCAAGGGGACCGTCACGTGGCGGCCGCCGGACAGAGCGATCACCGCGCCGTACTCGTCGTAGAAGGGCTCGAAGGTCACGACCTCGTCGCCCGGCTCCAGCAGGGCGAGCAAGGTCGCTGCGATCGCCTCCGTGGCACCCGCCGTGACGAGCACCTCGCGATCGGGGTCGAGCTCGATCCCGTAGAAGCGCCGCTGGTGCTCCGCGAGGGCGTGACGCAGCTCCGGCGTGCCCGGCCCGGGCGGATACTGGTTCGCCCCGCTCCTGATCGCGTCGACCGCGGCGTCGAGCACCGCAGCGGGACCGTCCTCGTCGGGGAAGCCCTGACCGAGGTTGATCGCGCCGGTACGCGCGGCGAGGGCGCTCATCTCGGCGAAGATGGTCGGGCGGACCGACCCGTCCGCGCCGAGGAGTCCGGCTCCGCCCGCCGCCCGCCGCCATGCTCCCGAGACCGTCATGTCCACCTCTTCCTCGTGTGCGCATCCAACCTACGGCCTCGGCCACGTCGGAGCCGTCGACTACGTTAAGGAGAGTCATCGACAGGCGGAAGGCAGCCCACAGGGGGCGCAAATAGAACACCCAGGTTCGCGTCCCAAGCTGTTCCTGCTTGGAAGGAGCAACACCATGACCGACACCCCGATCACCCCGGAGCCCGCGAAGGCCCAGCACGACGCCGACACCGACGCGGTCGTGGATGCTGGCAGCACCGCCTCCACCGACGCCGCGACCGCGGTCACCGCCTCGACCGAGGCCGCGACCACCGCCCCGACGCCTCCCGCCGCCGAGACCCCGGCCGCTCCGGCCGCCCCCGTGGTCGAGACCCCGGCCCCGCTCGTCGTTGAGCAGCCGGCCGCTCCGGCCGCCGCCGCACCCGCTGCTCCCACCGGATGGACCGCACCCGCCGCCGAGCAGAACGCTCCGGCAGCGCAGCACACCCAGCCGACCCAGCCGCTCGCCCCGCAGCAGCCCTACGGCGCGCAGCAGCCGACCGCGCAGCAGCCGACCGCGCAGCAGCCGACCGCGCAGCAGCCGACCGCGCAGCAGCCCGACTACGGCAACGGCTCGTTCGGCCAGCCGGCCTACGCCGGCGCCGCACCGGCCGGCCCGTACGCGCCGCACCCCCACCAGCACGCCTACGCTGCCGCTCCCGGCACCCCGGTGCCCCCGGCCCCCGGTGCCCCGGGCGCCGCGACCGCCGACCGTCCGGCCAAGAAGAGGAACACCGGACTGATCATCGCCACGCTCGCGATCGGCGCCCTCGTGGGCGGTCTCGCCGGCGCCGGCGCCGGCGTGGGCATCTACTCGGCCACCACGTCCAACAATGCGACGATCAAGACGGTCTCCGGCCCGCAGAACATCACGGTGAACGACGCCAACAACGCGACCACGGTCACCGCGGTCGCCGCCAAGGCCTCCCCGAGCGTCGTCACGATCTCGGTCACCGCCTCCAGCGAGGGAGGCACGGGCTCGGGCATCGTCCTCACCTCGGACGGCTACATCCTGACGAACACTCACGTGGTCACGCTGGACGGGGCGTCGTCCGACGTCTCCATCAGCGTCACGGACAACGACGGCAAGATCTACTCGGCGAAGATCGTGGGCACCGACCCGACGACCGACCTCGCGGTGATCAAGCTCGACGGAGCGTCCGGCATGACGCCGATGACGTTCGCAGACTCCAGTAAGCTCAACGTCGGTGACACCGCCGTTGCGATCGGCGCCCCGCTGGGTCTCTCAGGCACCGTCACCGACGGCATCGTCAGCGCCCTCAACCGCAGCATCAGCATCGCCTCCTCGGCGGCGCCGAAGTCGAGCGACGGCTCCTCCGAGGGCGACGGCAGCTCGCAGAACCCGTTCAACTTCGACTTCCCCGGCCAGGGTGGCAGCAGCGGCTCGCAGCAGCAGACCACCACGCAGGGCACGATCTCGCTGCCGGTCATCCAGACCGACGCGTCGATCAACCCCGGCAACTCCGGTGGTGCGCTGCTCAACAGCAAGGGCGAGCTGATCGGCGTCAACGTCGCGATCGCCAGTGCAAGCGGCAGCAGCAGCGACTCGAGCGGCCAGTCCGGCAGCATCGGCGTCGGCTTCGCCATCCCGGCCAACCTGGCCAAGCGCGTCTCGGACGAGCTCATCAAGAACGGCTCCGCCACGCACGGTCTGCTCGGCGCCTCCGTCGCCGATGCCAGCTCGGACACCAAGGCGACCACGGTCGGCGCCCTGATCAAGGACGTGACCTCGGGCGGCGCGGCCGCCAACGCGGGCCTCAAGGCCGGCGACGTGGTCGTGAACTTCAACGGCGTGCCGATCACCGACGCGACCGACCTCACCGCTCAGGTGCGGGCCCTCGCGGCCGGCGCGTCCGCCGAGGTCACCTACACCCGCGACGGTCAGACCAAGACCGCAACGGTCACGCTCGGCTCGCTCGCGACCGACTGATCCGCCCCGCGACCGGAAGGCCGTCCCGTGCTCGGCACGGGGCGGCCTTCCGTCGCGTGCCGGGGGCGCCCAGCAAGCGGCTGGTAGGCTCGGGCGGACCCGAAACACGAATGGAACACATGCCGGACGACACCCCGAACACCCTTCCCGGTGTCTCGTACGTGATGCCCGTGCTGAACGAGGCGACGCACGTCCGCGCGGCGGTCGATAGCCTGCTCGACCAGGACTACGCCGGCCCGATCGAGGTCACCGTCGCCCTCGGCCCGAGTATCGACGGCACGACGGAGCTCGTCGCCGAGCTGGCCGCCGTCGACGGGCGCATCCGGATCGTCGACAACGTCGTGGGGTCAACGCCAGCCGGGCTGAACCTCGCCATCCGTGAGTCCCAATATCCGATCGTCGTCCGGGTCGACGCCCACAGCGTGCTGCCGGCGGACTACACCCGCATCGCGGTCGAGACGATCCTCGAGACCGGCGCGGACAACGTGGGTGGCCTGATGGACGCCCAGGGCACCACCGACTTCGAGCGCGCGGTCGCCCGCGCCTACGGGAGCAGGGTCGGCCTCGGCGGCACCAAGCTCCACGTCGGCGGGGACGCCGGGCCGGCCGAGACCGTCTACCTCGGCGTGTTCCGCCGCGACCGCCTCCTGGAGGTCGGTCTGTTCGACGAGGAGATCAAGCGCGGCCAGGACTGGGAGCTCAACCGCCGCATCCGCGCCGCCGGAGGCACCGTCTGGTTCACGCCGCGGCTCACGGTCACCTACCGTCCGCGCCCCAACCTGTACCGCCTCGGTCGCCAGTTCTTCTCGACCGGGATCTGGCGCGGCGAGCTGGCGCGTCGCTACCCGGCCTCGAACGGTCTGCGCTACTTCGCGCCCCCGATCATGGTGCTCGGTGTCGCGCTCGGAACCCTCCTCGGCATCGCCGGAATCGTCCAGGCCGTGCTGGGGGCGGCACCTTGGCTGCTCTGGGGATTCGCCGCACCGGCGTTCTACGTGCTGATCGACGTCGTGTCGGCGCTGCTCTGGGGGAGACGGGACGGTTTTCGCCCGTTCCTCTGGTTTCTCGTAGTCTTGCCGTGCATCCATTTCTGCTGGGGGATCGGGTTCGTCCTCGGATACCTCTCCCTCACGCGCAACATCACGGCCCACACGGGAAGGTAGGCATGTCAGCACAGGGAAGCGGGCCGCGGACCACGCGACCGGCCTCGATCGCCGAGCTGAGGGCCGTCGCACAGCCGCCGGAGGTCCGCGGACGACGCAACGCCGAGCATTGGGCGGCGTCGCTGTACCTGCGCAACCTGTCCCCATATCTCACGTGGATCCTCCTCAAGACGTCGATCTCCGCAAACGGGGTCACGGGGCTGATGATCCTGACGGGCTGGGCGACGGCGGCGAGCCTGTTGATCCCCGGGATCGGCGGAGCGGCCCTCGCACTCGTCCTCGGCCAGCTGCAGATGCTGGTGGACTGCTGCGACGGCGAGGTCGCCCGCTGGCGCCAGACCTCCTCACCGGCCGGGATCTTCCTCGACAACGTCGGCCATTACACGACTGAGACGCTGATCGCCATCGTGCTCGGCATCCGCGCCGCGGGCTTCCCGTTCGAGGCTCCGCAGGACTTCCTCTGGACCAACCTCGGCACCCTGCTCGCCCTGCTCATCGTGCTGAACAAGGCCCTCAACGACATGGTGAGGGTCGCGCGCGCCAACGCCGGCCTCCCGAAGCTCGCGGACACCCAGGCCGCCTACGCGCCGACCAACGGTCTGATCGCCCGGCTCCGCCGCGCTGCGCGGTTCCTGCCGTTCCACCGCCTGTACCACTCGGTCGAGCTGACCATCATGATCTTCGTCTTCGCGATCGTCGGACTGTTCATCGGCCCGGTGCTCGCCGATCGCATCCTGCTCTCCGTGCTCGTGCCGCTCGCGCTCCTGGCGGTCATCGGGCACTTCGTGGCGATCATGGCCTCTCGGCGCGTCCGTGGCTGAGCTGCCCTCGGTCGGCGTGGTGGTGCTCACCCAGGGCACGCGGCCCGTCGAGCTCCGGCACGGTCTCGACTCCGTCGCGGCGCAGCAGGGGGTCAGAACCGACATCGTGGTCGTCGGCAACGGGTGGGACCCCGCCACGGCGGATCCGCCGCTCCCCGTGGGAGTCGCGACGCTGGCGCTGCCCGAGAACATCGGCATCCCGGCCGGTCGCAACAGGGGCGTGCCGCTGGTGGAGGGGGAGTGGTTGTTCTTCCTCGACGATGACGCCAGCATCCCGTCGCCGCGGTTCCTCGCCGACGCGATCCGTGCGCTCACCGACGACCCGTCGATCGGGATGCTGCAGCCGCGCCTCGCCGACCCGGACGGTGGAGACTCACCGCGTCGCTGGATCCCTCGGATCCGCAAGGGCGAACCCACCACGTCGAGCAATGTGTTCTCGGTGCTCGAAGCGGCGATCGTCCTGCCGCGCGCGGTGTTCGAGCGCGCGGGAGGGTGGGCCGACCCGTTCTTCTACGCCCACGAGGGGATCGACCTCGCCTGGAAGGTGTGGGATCAGGGCCGCCGGGTCTGGTACGCCGGCGACCTGCTGGCCGAGCACCCGTCCGTGTCGCCCACGCGCCACGCCTACTACTACCGGCTCAACGCCCGCAACCGGGTCTGGCTGGCGCGGAGGAATCTCCCCGCCGTGCTCGTGCCGCTCTATGTCGGATCGTGGACGGGCATCCAGCTGCTCCGCTGGTTCCGCAAGCCCGCCGTTCTCCGCGCGTGGTTCGCGGGCTGGTGGGAGGGGTGGCGGACCGATCCGGGTGAGCGGCGTCCGATCCGCTGGCGCACCGTCTGGCGTATGACGCGCGCCGGGCGACCGCCGATCGTCTGAGTGCGACTCAGGGAGCGACCGGTCGCTCGGGTCCCTCGGTCTCGTCGACTCCCGCCCCGGTCTCCAGCTCGGGCAGAGGCTTCTGATCGTCCTTGGCGCGGCGGCGGGGAAGTGCGCCTCGCACGACCGTCCCGACGCGCAGGACGCGGGCGCTGGTCGCCCGGCCCAGCCTCAGCGTGACGCCGGGGCCGTCCACCGGCCGAAGCGCCTCGGGGATGTCCAGCGGTGCAGCGCCGAAGGCGAGGCGCGAGTTCTGCACGACCCGCCGTCCGAGGATGTTGTTGCCGGCACCGCCGATGACCGCCCCGACACCGAAGGGGATGGCGCGCGCCAGCATCCCGGCGCCGCCGCGCACGGCGAACTGGCGCACGAAGACGCTCTTGAGTCGATCGACGAGCGGTCCGACGACCATCGACGGCAGCGTGGAGGTGACGAGCTCGCCCCAGTACGCCGTGCGCGTCACGCTCGCGCCACCGACCTGCCCGGCGAGTTGGCGGACCAGGTCGGACCCCTCCCGGCCGAGCATCATGGTGAGCACGAGCGCCCGGGCGCGCTGAGGATCGTCGACCGCGATCCCGTGGAGTTCGCTCAGCGACTGCGCGTAGAGCGCGGTGGCCTCCAGGAACCCCGCCGTCTCGAGACCGGAGAGCGCGAGCGTGATCCCTGTCCCGATCGCGGGGATCACCGCTGTCGCGCCCACGGCCGCACCTCCGGTCGTCACGGCGGCCAGGTAGCGGCGCTCGAGGATCGCCGCGAGCTCCGGTCCGGTCGCGTCGGGATGCCGTCGGCGCAGAGTGCGCAGGTGCGCCACGACCGCAGGGCGCTGGATGCCCAGGAACCGGTCGAGCGTCGCATCGACGAACCGCGGTGTGTCTCCACCCTGCGGTGCGCCGCCGGTCACGGACACATACGGTTGCTGCTTCTTGGCCATCGGTACCGAGTGTAGGCGCTGGACCTGAAGCGTCCGCACCCCTTGTCAATACTTGTGTTTCATGCACTTACATCCTGAGGCCGGAGGGTGGGAGGCCCTCGCGCTCTGGCCTCACGAGGGCTTCGTGATGAGTAATAGGTGGATGATCGAACCACTCTCGCCGGCCGCGCGCATCTTCGGAGAACGGATCCGCAGCGTCCGCCTGGAGCTCGGCCTCAGCCAGGAGGCCGTCGCCGAGCTCGCCCAGATGCATGTCACCAATTTCGGCAAGATCGAGCGTGGTACGGCCAATCCCAGTTTCCTCACCGTGCTCCGGATCGCGAGTGTGCTCGGTCAGGATCTGGCGGCGCTCACGGATGGCATCACCGCGGAGCATCTGCCAGACGACCTGGGTGTGCTCACGGCGGCCGATTTCCTCCGGGCCCGGGAGCGCGCAGCGGGCTGAGTCGCCGCCCGTCCGTGCGGCGCGGGAGACGGCCGGGGCCGCTCCTTGCGCCGCACGGGCCGGTCAGAAGGCGATCTGCCAGAGGTACTCCCGGCCGTCCGGCGGAAACCAGCGGACGACGAGCAGGGTGTCGCGCGCCGGGTCGCCGCCCGACAGGCTCGCCCGGACGGACTCTCCGGGACGGACGGAGGCAGGCCCGCTGACCTGCAGACGAGAGCTGCCGGCGATGCTGACGCTGACGCCGCGGAGCACCTCACGGCTGGTGTTGACGAGTCGGTAGTGCGGCGCCGTGCTGCGGTCGACGCTCCACGGAACCCGGTAGGCGAGCCGCCGGAGTCGGGGTGCGGGACGAGGGCTGTGAAGGGTGCGAAGGTTTCTCATGCCGCCGACGATAGCCACCCCGTCCGACGCTCCCGGCCCCTCATCGGGCAGATAAGCCACATCGGTGGACAACTCGACGGAATTCTTTCTGTGGAGGAATTCATGCCTCCGAGGAAAGGTACCCTGATCGGGGAATTCGTCAGCTTCCGTAATCCTGGTTGTACAGGTCGAGGACGTCCGAGATCGGTCCATCCAACACCAGCCGGCCCTTGTCCAGGTAGAGTCCGCGGGCGCAGAACCGGCGCAGGTCCTTCTCGTTGTGCGAGACGAAGAACAGCGTCCGGCCTCCGGCGAGGAGCTCGTCGATGCGCCGATAGCACTTCTCGCGGAACCCGCGATCGCCGACCGCGAGCACCTCGTCCACCAGGAGCACGGGCTCCTCCAGCTGCGAGATCACGGAGAAGGCGATGCGCACCTTCATGCCGCTGGAGAGATGCTTGTACGGGGTGTCGACGAAGTCGCCGATCTCGGCGAAGTCGATGATCTCGCCGAATCGCGCGTCGATCTGTGCCCGCGTCATACCGTGGAGACCTGCCGTGAGGTACACGTTGTCGCGCACGGTCAGGTCGTCCACGAACCCGCCCGTGATCTCGATGAGCGGAGCCACCCCCTCGTGCACGCGCACGGTGCCCTCGTCGGGAAGCAGGACGCCGGCGACCAGCTTGAGCAGCGTCGACTTGCCCTGCCCGTTGCGGCCGACGACCCCGATGGCCTCGCCCGCGTCGACGCGGAAGGACACGTCGCGGAGCGGCCAGAAGTCGTCAGGTCGGGTGCGGCGCTCGCGCGAGGCGAACAGATCCTTGAATGACCGGCGCGCACCGCGGTTGCGGCGGAAACGTACGCCCAGCCCGCTGACATCGATGACGGCGGCCACTCAGATCTCCTTCAGCACATCGCGCTCGAAGCGCTTGAACACGAGCCAGCCGATGAGCAGGATCAGCAGCGACATCCCGGCGCTCACGGCGACGAGGAACCAGTCGAGCTCCTGGGCGAAGAACGTGGCCCGGTACAGGCTGAAAATGCCCGTCAGCGGGTTGAACGCCGACCAGAAGTGCAAGGAGAACAGGGTGTCGGCCTGCGCGCCGGGATTCGCGGCGACGTAGGCGGCGCAGTGCTTGGCCGCCACCGTCGCGCCGCCGCAGCCGCCGGGGAGGTCACGGGCGCTGTAAATGATGGGCGACGCGTAGAACAGGAACCGCAGAGCGAGCTTCACCACACGTTCGAGGTCGCGGAACAGCACCACGAGGGGCGCGATCAGCAAACCGATGCCCACGGTGAGGACGGTCTGGATGATCACCGCCAGGGGGAACAGCAGGATGTCGATGTTCACCTTCGCGCCGGTGGCGATCGCGAACACCGCGAGCACCGGCAGGGACAGGAGGAACTCGATGCCCTTGGAGGCGACGATCCGGTTGACCCAGATCGTCCGGGGGATCATCGTCGAGCGGATGAGCTTGGCCTCGCGCAGGAACGCACGCGTGCTGTCCGAGACCGCGCCGTTGAACCACATCCACGGCAGCAGCGCCGCGAGGAGGAACACGATGTACGGATCCTCGCCGACGCCGCGATGGAAGATCACCGTGAAGACGAACCAGTAGATGCCGCTCATCACGAGCGGATCGAGGATCGACCACAGGTAGCCGAGGGCGCTGGTCGAGTAGCGGACGCGGAGGTCGCGCTTCGTCAGCAGCCAGAGAGAGTGCCGGTAGCGCGTGAAACGCGTCCGCTGCGCAGGGCGCACCTCAAGCGAAGAACTGGTCACGATCACCCATCGTATTGATCGAAGCTGCGTGAGGCGTTCACGCAGCGACGACTACACGAAAAGATTCGCGCGCTCCAGGTCCTCCTGGAAGTCGACCTCGACGGCGTACAGGTCGGAGATGTCGACGGGCTCGACCAGGAGACGGTCCTGCTCGATGGCGAGCTCGATGCCCCGCTCGAAGTAGTCCTGGTCTGCGACGCGCTGCAGCTGACGCAGGAGCGCGGCCTTGTCGGTGCTCGAGATGTAGTTGATGCCGACGGCCTCGCCCAGCCCGCCCTTGACGGTCTTGGAGAGCTCGTTGATGTAGCCCTCGGGGCCGGTCGTGTACTTGACCTCCTCGTCGGCGACCGACGAGGTGTTGACGGTCACGAAGGTCTGGTCGCGGTTCACCATCGCGGCGCCGCGGACGAGGACGGCCGGGTCGAACACGACGTCGCCGTTCATCCAGAGCACGCCGCCGGGTGCGGAGGCCTGCAGGGCGCGCATGAGGCTCTTGGAGGTGTTCGTCTGGTCGTACTGCTCGTTGTAGACGAACTCGGCGTCGGGGAACGCCTCGATGATGTGCTCGAGCTTGTAGCCGACGACGATCGTGACCTTGGCGTCCTTGCCGAAGGCGGCGTGGATGTTGTCGAACTGCTGCTGCATGATCGTGCGGCCGTCGTTCAGCTCGGTCAGCGGCTTCGGAAGGCTGCGGCCGAGGCGGCTGCCCATCCCGGCCGCGAGGATCACTACCTGGGTCGTCACAATCATCTCCTTGGTATCCGCACGGGCGGGCGATGCAGCTTCATAGCTGTCCGCCGGGACTGGGATGGTTCACCCAGGGTTCATCCGCGCTTACGCGTATCGACACCCCTTCATGCCTCGACCAGAATAGCGAGGGCCCCTGTCCGGGGGCAGGGGTTGACGGATGTCGTTGTGGGGTCGTTATGTACCTCACAGGTGTTTCAGAGGTCCCGCATCGCGCCGGAATCGCCCAGAGGGCTCCCCAAGGCCGAGCGTCTTGGTACGTTAGCGGGGTGAGTTTCGAGCGTGCGCAGCAGGACGACGCCGAGCCCGTCGAGGGCACGGTCGTCCCCGTCGAGCGCATGATCGTCCAGGGGGACACGGGGGAGAGTATGACGGACAGCAGCACGGACGGGGCGGACGCTCCGGCGAAGCCGCGGTCGGCGCCCCGGCGCACGCCTGCGAAGACCGCTGCGGCCGCGGCGGGCACGAGCACGCGTGCGCCGCGCAAGCGGAGCACGACCGCCAAGACGCGCGCCACGAGCGCTGCGAAGAGCGAGCCGGTGCCGGACCCGCGTCCGACCGTGCTGGCGGTCGCCGGCCTCCGCAAGCGCTTCGGCGACACCGTCGCCGTCGACGACGTCAGCCTCGATGTCCGCGAGGGGTCCTTCTACGGCATCGTCGGTCCCAATGGCGCGGGCAAGACCACGACCCTCTCCATGATCACGGGCCTCCTGCGCCCCGACGCCGGCTCCGTCGTCGTACACGGCGTGGACGCGTGGGCCGAGCCGGTGCGCGCCAAGCACGTGATCGGCGTCCTGCCCGACCGGCTGCGCCTGTTCGACCGCCTCACGGGGGCCCAGTTCCTGCAGTACGCGGGCACGCTGCGCGGTCTCAGCGCGAAGACGGTGCGCGCGCGCTCGGGTGATCTGGCCGCCGCCTTCGGCATCGAGGACGCCCTCGACCGGCTCGTGACGGATTACTCGGCCGGCATGACCAAGAAGATCGCCCTGGCGGCCGCGATGATCCACTCGCCACGCCTCCTGGTGCTCGATGAGCCCTTCGAGTCCGTCGACCCGGTCTCCGCGGCCAACGTGGTCGACATCCTCCAGCGCTACACGGCGGCCGGCGGCACGGTCGTCCTGTCCAGTCACGGCATGGACATGATCCAGCGCGTCTGCGACAGCGTCGCCATCATCGTCCGCGGGCAGGTCCTCGCATCCGGAACGATCGACGAGGTGCGCGGCGAGCAGACGCTCGAAGAGCGGTTCGTCGACCTCGCCGGGGGGCGCAAGGCAGCGGAGGGCATGGAGTGGTTGCACAGTTTCTCGGACTGAAAGTCCGGCTGATGGCCAACGCCTTCCGGCGCAGCCCCTGGCAGGTGTTCGGACTGGTGCTCGGCGTCGTGTACGGCGGCTTCATCACGGTACTCGCAGTCGCGGCTCTGATCGCTGCGCGGCTGGTGCCCGACGTCGGGGCGGTACGCGACGTGCTCGTCGTGCTCGGTGCGATCGTGGTGGTGGGCTTCCTGCTGCTCCCGCTGATGTTCGGCGTCGACGACTCGCTCGACCCGCGCAAGTTCGCACTGTTCGGCATCCCGAACCGCGTGTTGTCGACGGGGCTCCTCCTCGCGGGGCTGATCGGCATCCCCTCGTTCGTGCTCATCATCTGCAGCGCGGCGACCGTGGTCACCTGGTCCAGGGATCCGGGCACGACGCTGGTCGCCGTGGTCTGCGCCGTCCTCGTCGTGCTCACCTGCGTCCTGGCGTCGCGCGTGTCGACGGCGCTGGCATCGTTCCTGCTCGCGACGCGCCGCTCGCGCGAGGCAGGCGGCGTGGTCGCCGCCCTGCTGCTGGTCCTGCTCGCGCCCGCCATCCTGCTGCTCGTGACGGTCGACTGGGGTCGCGACGGCCTGGCCTCCCTCCATGCGACGGCCTCCTGGCTGGCCTGGACGCCGCTCGGCGCCGTCTGGGGCGCTCCCGGCGCGGCCGCTGCCGGCGACTGGGGCACCGCACTGCTCCAGCTGCTCATCGCCGCCGCCACGGCCGGTGCGCTCTGGCTGGTGTGGGATGTGCTGGTCCGCACCGTCCTGGTGAGCCCTCCGCGGCAATCGCGGGTGAAGTCGTACCACGGCACCGGCTGGTTCGGCCGGCTGCACGGCGGCCCGACCGCGGCGATCGCCGCCCGGTCCATGACGTACTGGGGGCGCGACCCGCGCTACTGGGTGTCCCTGGTGATGATCCCGGTCATCCCGGTCTTCGTGCTCGTCGCCCTGCTCCTCGCCGGCCTGCCGGCCCACTACGTCTCCCTCGTGCCGCTGCCGCTGGTGTGCCTGTTCCTCGGCTGGAGCATCCACAACGACATCGCCTTCGACGGCACAGCCATCTGGCTGCACGTCGTCTCTGGCACCAAGGGCATCGCCGACCGCGTGGGGCGGCTCTTCCCGCCCGTCGTCGTGGGCATCCCGGTGATCGCCATCGGTTCGATCGCGACGGTGATCGCGTACGGGGACTGGGCGCTCCTGCCGGCGGTCGCCGCCTTGAGCGGCGCGATCCTGGTGATCGGCCTCGGACTCTCGTCGATCTCGTCGGTGCTCTTCCCGTATCCGGCGACGAAGCCGGGCGACAGTGCGTTCACGCAGCCCCAGACCTCCGGCGCGTCGGCGGCGCTCGTGCAGTCGCTCAGCTTCTTCGCGATCCTGATCCTCGCCTCCCCGGCCATCGTGTTCCTGGTGCTGGGGTTGACTGTCAACCCGTTCTGGCTCGGGATCTCCCCGATCGTCGCCGTCGTCATCGGCTTCGTCTCGCTCTTCGCGGGGCTGTGGGCGGGCGCCCGGTTGTTCGACCGTCGCGGTCCGGAGCTGATGGCCTTCGCCACGCGCAACGGCTGAGCCGCGCGTCTACACTGGAACGATGAACGAGGCGAGCATCTCCGAACCAGGCGGCCTGCCCTCGGGCGGCGGCGCGGCGACGCTGGACCGCGAGCTCGAGGAGCTCCTCCAGAACGTCGAGCCGGGCGACCACGAGCGCTTCTCGCACTACGTGAAGAAGGAGCAGATCCTCGAGTCGGCGATCACCGGCAAGCCGGTGAAGGCGCTATGCGGCAAGATGTGGACGCCGGGACGCGATCCGGAGAAGTTCCCCGTCTGCCCCACCTGCAAAGAGATCTACGCGAAGCTCCGCGACGAGTAGGCGGGCGCGCAGGGGGCCGGCGCGCAGCCGGTAGCGCTCACGCGAAGATCGTCGGAAGCACCGGATCGCCGCGGCTCACGCGGAACGCCTGCTCCGGCAGCTCCCGCATCGCCTGCTCGCGGTGTTCGCGCGCGCGGCGCGTCCCCTCGGCACCCAGATGCTCGGGGTGCACCTCACCGTCGGTGACCAGGGGCACGAGGAGGTCGCGTCCGGTGTCGTCGGGACGATCCCCGCTCTCGACGATGTGCACGACCTCGGCCACGGCCACGCCCCGGTCGTCGAGCCGCCGCACCGGGTGCTTGCGGCCTCCGACGCTCGCCTTGCCGTCCGACTTCTTCGCCACCGGCACCCAGTCGCCCGTCCCGTCGGCCGAGCGGTGCGCGACCAGCTTGTAGACCATCCCGGAGGCGGGGGAGCCCGAGCCGGTGACGACGGAGGTGCCCACCCCGTAGGAGTCGACGGGGGAGGCCGCGAGTGCGGCGATGGTGAATTCGTCGAGGTCGTTCGTGACCGTGATGCGGGTCTTCGTCGCTCCGAGGCCGTCCAGCTTGTCCCGCACGCGGCGGACGAGCTTGGGGAGGTCGCCCGAGTCGAGCCGGACGGCGCCGAGCTCCGGCCCGGCGACCTTCACGGCCGTCTCGATCGCCTGGTCAACGTCGTAGGTGTCGACGAGGAGGGTGGTCCCCGGCCCCAGCGCGTCGACCTGCGCGCGGAACGCGTCCTCTTCGCTGTCGTGCAGGAGCGTGAAGGCGTGGGCGGCCGTCCCCATGGTCGGGACACCCCACGTGCGGCCGGCCTCGAGGTTCGAGGTCGCACCGAAGCCGGCGATGTACGCGGCCCGTGCCGCGGCGACGGCGCTGCGCTCGTTGGCGCGGCGCGAGCCCATCTCGGCGAGCGGGCGCCCCCCGGCGGCCGAGACCATGCGGGCGGCGGCGGAGGCCACGGCCGAGTCGTAGTTGAAGACGCTGAGGATGAGCGTCTCGAGCACCACTCCCTCGGCGAACGGAGCGTCGACGACCAGGAACGGGGAGCCGGGGAAGAACACCTCGCCCTCGCGGTAGCCGCTGATCGTCCCCGAGAAGCGGTATCCGGCGAGCCAGTCCAGCGTCTCGCTGCGCACCACGGAGTTGTCGCGCAGGTAGTCCAGCTCCTCATCGCGGAAGCGGAACTCCTGCAGCAGCTCCAGGAGGCGCCCGGTGCCCGCGAGCACGCCGTACCGGCGCCCGGCTGGCAGCCGCCGGGTGAAGGCCTCGAAGACGCACTCCCGGTCGTGTGTGCCCTTCAGCAGGGCCGCATCGATCATGGTGAGCTCGTAGCGGTCGGTCAGGAGCGCGGATGACTCGGTCACGCGATCAGCCTAGCGGCGTGCCGTCGCGGACGGCGGGGTAGGCTGGATCGCTGTGACGGATGCGCCGATTGGGATCTTCGACTCGGGAGTCGGCGGGCTCACGGTCGCCCGCGCGATCCGCGACCAGCTCCCGAACGAGTCGATCCTCTACATCGGCGACACCGCGCACTCCCCGTACGGCCCGAAGCCGATCGCGGACGTCCGGCGCTACTCCCTGGAGGTCCTGGACCTCCTCGTCGAGCAGGGCGTCAAGCTGCTCGTGATCGCGTGCAACACGGCCTCGTCCGCGATGCTCCGCGACGCCCGCGAGCGCTACTCGGTGCCGGTCATCGAGGTCATCCAGCCCGCCGTACGCCGCGCGGTCGCCGCCACCCGCACCGGCCGCGTGGGCGTCATCGGGACCGTCGGGACCATCGCCTCCCGCGCCTACGAGGACGCGTTCGCCGCCGCGCCGACCCTGCAGCTGTTCACGCAGGCGTGCCCGCGGTTCGTGGAGTTCGTGGAGGCGGGGATCACCAGCGGCGACGAGGTCCTGCGCGTCACGGCCGAGTACCTCGAGCCGCTCCGTGAGGCCGACGTGGACACGCTCGTCCTCGGCTGCACGCACTACCCGTTCCTGAAGGGCGCCATCTCGTACGTCATGGGAGAGGGCGTTTCGCTCGTCTCGAGCGACACCGAGACCGCCAAGGACGTCTACCGCACGCTCGTCGGCGGCGGCCTGGAACGTCGCTCCGCGGAGCCGCCGACCATCCACTACGAGGCGACCGGTCTCGACGCCGACAACTTCCTGCGCCTCGCGCACCGCTTCATCGGTCCGGAGGTCTCCCGGGTCGACCTGGTGCAGACCGGCGTGATCGACCTTCCGCTCTGATCCACCCACACCACACGAGGAGATCCACGTGACCGACATCATCCGCGCCGACGGGCGCACCGCCGATCAGCTCCGCCCGATCACCATCGAGCGCGGCTGGAGCAAGCAGGCGGAGGGATCGGCCCTGATCTCCTTCGGGGAGACCCGCGTGCTCTGCACCGCCTCGTTCACCAACGGCGTGCCGCGCTGGATGGCAGGCAAGGGCCGCGGCTGGGTCACCGCCGAGTACGCGATGCTCCCGC
Organism: Leifsonia naganoensis; assembly: GCF_013410615.1. NCBI lineage: Bacteria > Bacillati > Actinomycetota > Actinomycetes > Micrococcales > Microbacteriaceae > Leifsonia > Leifsonia naganoensis. The sequence goes on along the minus strand of NZ_JACCHJ010000001.1, from coordinate 52,392 downwards.
GCTCGACCAACGACCGGATGGACCGCGAGGCCGTCAAGGGCAAGGTCGGCGGGCGGACCCACGAGATCAGCCGCCTGATCGGCCGCAGCCTGCGGGCCGTCGTCGACATGAAGGCGCTGGGCGAGAACACCATCGTGCTCGACTGCGACGTGCTGCAGGCCGACGGGGGGACGCGCACGGCCGCGATCACCGGGGCCTACGTCGCGCTCGCCGACGCGCTGGAGTGGGGCCGCGAGCACCGCTTCATCGGCCAGAAGGCGACCCCGCTGATCGACTCCGTGTCGGCGGTCTCGGTCGGCATCATCGACGGCACGCCGATGCTCGACCTCGCCTACGTGGAGGATGTGCGCGCCGAGACCGACATGAACGTCGTGGTCACCGGCCGCGGTCTGTTCGTCGAGGTGCAGGGCACCGCGGAGGGCGCACCCTTCGACCGCGACGAGCTGAACTCGCTCCTCGACCTCGCGCTCCTGGGCACGACCGAGCTCGCGGGCATCCAGACCGCGGCGCTGGGCGAGAAGGCCTGAGCCGGATGGTCCGCGTCGTCCTCGCCACCCACAACGCCCACAAGGCGCTGGAGTTCCAGCAGATCCTCGGCGACGCCGTGCCCGGGCTCGAGATCGTCCGTTACGACGGTCCCGAGCCCGTCGAGGACGGCTCGACCTTCGCCGCCAACGCCCTGATCAAGGCGCGCGCGGCGGCCGAGCACACCGGCCTGCCGGCGCTGGCGGACGACTCCGGCATCTGCGTGGACGTGATGGGCGGCTCGCCCGGCATCTTCTCGGCCCGCTGGGCCGGGCACCACGGCGACGCGGAGGCCAACCTGCAGCTGTTGCTCGACCAGCTCTCCGACATGCCGGAGGGCTCCCGAGCGGCGCACTTCACGGCCACCCTGGCGCTCGTCGTGCCGGGGGAGGAGCCGGTGATCGTCGAGGGGGTCTGGCCGGGCAGCATCGCCCGCCACGCCCGGGGCGGCCACGGGCACGGATACGACCCGATCTTCGTGCCGGAGGGGCACGACGGGACCGCGGCGGAGCTGGGGCCGGACGTGAAGAACCGCGAGAGCCACCGTGCTCGGGCGTTCGCCGCGATCGTCCCCGCGCTGCGCGGGCTCGCCAGCTGAGAACGGCACTCATTCCTATCTAGCGCGATCGCTGGCTTCGCGAGCGGCAGTGTGTCTACCGTAGAAGCGATGAGTCACGACCACGGGCATTCCGCCAACCGCAACCGCCTCCTGATCGCGATCGGCATCGTATCGACGGTGCTGGTCGTGGAGATCGTCGGCGCCTGGTTGAGCGGCTCGCTCGCGCTGCTCGCCGATGCCGGCCACATGCTGAGCGACCTCACCGGCCTCATCGTGGCGCTGGTGGCGACGATCGTGGCCGCGCGCCCGGCGACCGACCGCCAGACGTTCGGCTACCGCCGGGCCGAGGTCTTCGGGGCCCTCATCAATGGATTGATCCTGCTGGTCGTCGCGGTCGGCGTCGCGATCGGCGCGATCGGGCGTCTGACCGGCGGGGAGACGGAGGTCCACAGCGGCCCCATGCTCATCGTCGCGGCGATCGGCCTGGTCGCGAACCTGGTCGCACTGCTCCTGCTGCGGCCGGCGGCCGGGCACTCGATCAACATGCGCGGGGCGTACCTGGAGGTCTTCGGCGACCTGATCGGATCCATCACCGTCATCGTCGCCGCCGTGGTGATCATGACGACGGGGTTCGCTCCGGCGGACGCGATCGCCTCGCTGCTGATCGCGGCCTTCATCGTCCCGCGCGCCTACCTGCTCCTGCGGGACGTGGTGCACGTGCTGAGCGAGTCCGCGCCCGCGGACACCGACGTCGCCCAGATCCGGGACCACATCCTGCGGACGAAGGGTGTCGTGGCCGTGCACGACGTGCACGTCTGGGCGATCACCTCGGGGGCGCCGGTGTTCACGGCGCACGTGGTGGTCGAGCCGGAGGTGTTCCGCTCAGGCGGGACGGGTGCGCTGCTGGACGAGCTGTCGGGCTGCCTCACGGAGCACTTCGACGTCGAGCACTCGACGTTCCAGCTCGAGCCGGCCGAGCATGCCGAGCACGAGGACGAGTTTCACCGGTAGCAGCGAGCGCGGTCTCAGACCTCGGGGGTCGGCGCGGGATGCGCAGCGGCCTCGTCGGCCTCGGCGAGACGCTTCTTCTTCGCCTTGCGCAGCGACTGGAAGTAGTGGAACAGCGTCGGGATGAGCGTGATGACAACGGCCCCGATGAGGATGATGTCGATGTAGTTCGAGACGAACGTCGCGACCGGCGGGATGTAGCCGATGAGGTACCCGAACAGGGTCAGGCCGGCGCCCCAGATCAGCGCGCCGATAGCGTTGTAGAGCGAATACTTCTTGTAGTTCATGTGCCCGACGCCGGCGGCGACCGGTGCGAACGTGCGCACGATCGGGACGAAGCGGGCGAGGATGATGGCGAGGGCGCCGAACCGGTCGAAGAAGGCGTTCGTGCGGCGCACGTTCTCCATGCTGAAGAGGCCGCTCTCCCGGCGTTCGAACACCCTCGGCCCCGCCTTGTGCCCGATCAGATAGCCGACCTCACCGCCGAGGAAGGCGGCGAACGCGATCGCCAGGCACACCCACCAGATGTCGACGCCGAACACGAGCGACGTGTGGGTCAGCAGGCCGGAGATGACGAGAAGTGTGTCACCGGGGAGCAGGAAACCGATCAGGAGTCCGGTCTCGGCGAAGATGATGCCGCAGACGACGACGAGCGCCCACGGCCCGGCGGCCGTGATGATGGTGTTCGGGTCGAGCCACGGGATGAGGCCGGCGTGATGGATCAAGACGCTCCAGACGGGTTCGAGGTACGGAGCCGAGTTTAGTGTCCGGAAGCTGCACGAACCGTGCGAATTCTCGCCGCGCGGCCGAAGATCATCCTGTGGTGTGACTGTGCGCCGTCTTTGACGGTGCGACGGTCTGATGTGCGGGAGAAGGGACTCGAACCCTCACGCCGTGAAGCACAGGAACCTAAATCCTGCGTGTCTGCCAGTTTCACCACTCCCGCGGCGCGCGCTGGGCGCGGCTACGACAATAGCTCATGCACGCGCGGGGCGACCTCGGTGCCGTACAGCTCGATGGCGCGCATCAGGTGGTCGTGCCCGAGCGTCCCGTTGCTGATCTTGAGGTCGAACCGCTCGATGCCGAGACCGCGCGCCGTGTAGGCGATCTTCTGTGCGACCGTCTCGGGCGAGCCGACGACGAGGGCGCCGTCCTCTCCGGCCTCGTGCTCGAAGCGGGCGCGCGACGCCGGCGGCCAGCCGCGCTCCCGGCCGATCCGGTTGGTCATCGCCTCGTAGTGCGGCCACAGGATCTCCTTGGCCTCCTCGTCGGTCGCGGCGATGAAGCCCGGGGAGTGCACGCCGATCGGGAGGGTGGTGTCCTGCCCGAACTGGTCGAGCGCCTTGCGGTAGAGCTCGGCGAGCGGCTGGAAGCGCATCGGCCCGCCGCCGATGATCGCGAGCATCAGGGGGAGGCCGTAGTGGGCGGCGCGCACGACCGACTCGGGGCTGCCGCCGACGCCGATCCAGGTCTTCAGGGGGCCGTTCTCCAGGTGCGGGTAGACCGACTGCCCGGTGAGCGAGGGACGCAGACTGCCCTCCCAGGTCACCGGCTCCTGCTTGCGCAGCTCGGCGAAGAGGTTCAGCTTCTCCTCGAAGAGCTCCTCGTACTGCCCGAGGTCGAGGCCGAAGAGGGGGAACGACTCGATGAAGGAGCCGCGCCCCAGGATGACCTCGGCGCGCCCGTCCGAGACGCCGTCGAGTGTCGCGAAGCGCTGGAAGACCCGCACGGGGTCGTCCGAGCTCAGGACGGTGACGGCCGAGCCGAGGTGGATGCGCTCGGTGCGGCCGGCGATCGCGGCAAGCACGACCTCCGGGGCCGAGACGGCGAAGTCCTCGCGGTGGTGCTCGCCGACGCCGATGAAGTCGAGCCCGACCTGGTCGGCCAGCACGCCCTCCTCGACCACGTTGCGCAGCACCTGCGCGTGGCTCAGCGGTGCACCGTCGGCGTCACGGGTGACGTCTCCGAAGGTGTCGATCCCGAGTTCGATCCTGGTCGCCATGTCAGTCCTCACATTCATGCGTTTGCATGAAGCCGAACGGCCTCGGCGCCGAGCCTATTCCCGCGTCCGTCCGTCGCGCAGGCCCCGGTCAGGCCGTGCGGACCTTGCGGGGCACATAGCGCGGGATGTAGCGCGCGAGCATCCCGGCGCCGAGCAGGCCGAGCACGCCCATCACCCCGCCCGCGAACGAGATGGAGACGACGGCGGTGAGCAGCGAGACCACGAGCGGAGCGGCCGCCTGACCCGCATCGCTGGAGAACCGCCACGCGCCGAGGAAGGCCGCCGGTGCATCGCGCGGCGCCAGGTCGGCGCCGAGGGTCATGACGATCCCCGACCCGATCCCGTTCGCCATCGACAGGAACAGGGAGACGCCGATGTACCAGGCGACTCGGGAGTCCAGGTCGTGCGTGAACGACAGCGCCAGGAAGCCGAGTCCCAGGCCGATCATCGACGGGATGGCGCTCCACATCCGCCCGAAGCGGTCCATGATCTGGCCGCTGGCATAGAAGAGGGCGAAGTCGACGGCGCCGGCGATGCCGATGATCAGGGCGGTGTTGGCCTCGCTGAGCCCGATCGACACCGCCCACAGGGGGAGGAGCACGGTCCGGGCCGAGCGCACCGCGCTCACCAGCGCGACGCCGGAGCCCATCCGGACCAGGACGGCTCGGAACGCCCAGATGGTCTGGAACAGGCCGTGCGTCCGCTCCTCGGCCTCCTCCTCGCCGGCGGTCACGCGCTCGCCCGCGGCGTCGGTCGTGCGCGGGCTCGGCCCGAACATCTTCTCCGGATCGGGCAGGGCGACCAGCACGAGCACCGCGCCCACGCAGCCGACGACGAAGATCCAGAACACCGACTGCGTCGATCCGGTCAGCGCGATGATGCCGGAGGCGATCAGCGGCCCGACGAACCAGCCGCAGCGGAAGATCCCGCCGAGCGTGGAGAGCGCCCGCGCGCGATACCGCTGCGGGACGTAGGTCGTCATGAAGGCGTGCCGTGCGAGTGCGAACACCGCGGTCGCGAGACCGACGAGGAAGATGCCCACCATCAGGACCCAGTAGTTCGGCGCGAGCAGGCACACCGCGATGCCCCCGATCGCGACCAGGGCCGCGGCGATCATCGAGCGGCGCTCGCCGAAGCGCGACACCACCCAGCCGCTCGGGATGTCGCCCGCAAGCTCGCCGAGCATCACCATGGACGCGATGAATCCGGCCATCGCGAGCGAGGCGCCGAGGTTGCCGGCGGCGATCGGGATGATCGGGATGATCGCGCCCTCTCCGATGGAGAAGAGGAGCGTCGGCAGGAAGGCCGCGAGTGCGACGGAGCGGAAGCTGAAGGGGCGCTCGTCGGAAGTCATGTCCTTAACACCGTACAACTTCCGGGCGCCGCCCCCGCGTGCACGCCCGGCCGGTAGGCTGGATGCCGACATGATTGAACTGGACCTCACCCCGCAGATCGCCGAGCTGCGCTCGACCCTGGGCGACATCACCGCCGTCGTCAACCCGGACAAGCTCCGTGCCGACATCGCCGCACTCAGCGAGCAGGCCGGTGCGCCCGACCTCTGGGACGACACCGCGAACGCGCAGAAGGTGACCAGTGCGCTCAGCCACCGGCAGTCGGAGCTCGGCCGCATCACCGCGATCGAGCAGCGCCTCGACGACCTCGAGGTGCTCGTCGAGCTCGCCGTCGAGGGCGACGACGAGGAGTCCGCCGTCGAAGCCCGCGCGGAGCTGGAGGCGCTGCAGAAGGCGCTCGGCTCCCTCGAGGTGCAGACCCTCCTGAACGGCGAATACGACGAGCGCGCCGCGATCGTGACCATCCGCTCCGGCGCCGGCGGCGACGACGCCACCGACTTCGCCGAGATGCTGCTGCGCATGTACCTGCGCTGGGCGGAGCGCCACAAGTACCCGGTCAAGGTGATGGACACCTCCTACGCCGAGGGGGCGGGCATCAAGTCCGCGACCTTCGAGGTCGATGTGCCCTACGCCTTCGGCACGCTGTCGGTCGAGGCCGGCACCCACCGCCTCGCGCGCATCAGCCCGTTCGGCTCGGCGGACAAGCGCCAGACGTCCTTCGCCGCCGTCGAGGTCATCCCGCTCATGGAGGAGGCCGTGCAGGTCGACATCCCCGAGGGCGACATCCGCGTCGACGTCTTCCGTTCGTCCGGCCCCGGCGGCCAGTCGGTCAACACGACCGACTCCGCGGTGCGCCTCACCCACCTCCCGACCGGCATCGTCGTGTCCATGCAGAACGAGAAGTCGCAGATCCAGAACCGCGCCGCCGCCATGCGCGTCCTGCAGACCCGCCTGCTCCTGCTGCAGAAGGAGGAGGAGGCCGCGAAGAAGAAAGAGCTCGCCGGCACCATCACGGCGAGCTGGGGCGACCAGATGCGCTCCTACTTCCTCTACGGTCAGCAGCTCGTCAAAGACCTGCGCACCGGATTCGAGTCGGGCAACCCCAGCTCGGTCTTCGACGGCGACCTCGACGGCTTCATCGCCGCGGGCATCCGCTGGCGCGCCGGAGCCAAAGCAGAGGCCCAGGCGTAGCCGATCAGGCTCCGACCCCGCACGGACCCCGTGCTCGGCGCGCTGTCAGGCTCGCGCCACGCCCGCGCTGATACGGCGGATGCGCCCGAAGATGCATAGTCTCTAGAGGTCATGATCCGGTTCGAACACGTATCCAAGCAGTACTCGGGCACGACCCGCCCGGCGCTGAACGGCATCAACCTCGAGGTGCTGCGCGGTGAGTTCGTCTTCCTCGTCGGCGCGTCCGGCTCGGGCAAGTCGAGCTGCCTGCGCCTCATCCTGAAAGAGGAGAAGCCCACCAAGGGCAACATCCACGTGCTGGGGCAGGACCTCGGCTCGATCTCCTCCCGCAAGGTGCCGTACTTCCGCCGCAACCTCGGTGTCGTCTTCCAGGACTTCCGCCTCCTCCCCAACAAGAACGTCTTCCAGAACGTCGCCTTCACCCTGCAGGTCATCGGCAAGTCCCGTGGCTTCATCCAGGAGGCCGTTCCGGACGTGCTCAAGATGGTCGGACTCGACGGCAAGGCCCAGCGCCTGCCGCACGAGCTCTCCGGCGGTGAGCAACAGCGCGTCGCGATCGCGCGCGCCGTCGTCAACAAGCCCCAGATCCTCCTGGCGGACGAGCCGACCGGAAACCTCGACCCCGCGACGAGCGCCGGCATCATGGCCGTGCTCGAGCGGATCAACGCCGGCGGCACCACCGTGCTGATGGCGACCCACGAGGCCGCCATCGTCGACCAGATGAAGCGACGCGTGATCGAGCTCGTCGGCGGCCAGATCGTGCGCGACGAGCGTCACGGCGGCTACGGCGTGACGGCGGCCGTCCCCATCCAGCGCGAGCAGCTCACGGTCCCCGCGCAGGGCGTGCCCGTCCCCGTGGGAGCCCCCGCGCCGGCTGCGCCCTTCGCCTCGGAGCCGATGACGCGACCGAACACGCCGGTCGGCAACCCGACCGGGCCCGTCTCCGTGCCGCAGCCCACCGGGCCGCAGCCGTCGGTGCCGCAGCCGGTCGCGTACCCGCCCGCGGCGTACCAGCCGGTCGCGCCGCCTCCCGTCGCCCAGCCCGTCGTGTCGCAGGCCGCACCGGCCCAGCAGCAGCCGGTCGAGCCGGCCCCCGCCGGCGAGTCCCTGCCGGACCACCTCAACTTCACCGCGAACCTGGACCTGCGGGGCCTGCGCGAGAACACCGACCGCGACGGCGAGCAGAATGTGGGGCCGACCAAATGAGATTCGGACTGATCTGGTCCGAGGTCGGCAACGGCCTGCGCCGCAACCTCTCGATGGTGATCTCGGTCATCCTCGTCACGTTCATCTCGCTGACCTTCGTCGGCACGGCGGTGCTCCTGCAGGTGCAGATCGGCCAGATGAAGAACTACTGGTACGACCGGGCGCAGGTCGCCGTGTACATGTGCACGGAGGCGGACAACTGCCAGGGCGGCGCCGCCACCGACCAGACGGTCGAGGCGGTCAAGAAGCAGCTGGAGTCGCCGGAGCTGTCGCCGTACATCCAGAAGTTCTACTTCCAGAACCAGCAGCAGGCCTACGACGAGTTCAAGCAGCAGTTCAAGGGCAACCAGATCGCCGACTTCGTCACGCCGGACATGATCCCGCAGACGTTCTGGGTCAACCTCAAGGACCCGAACCAGTCGGCGGTGCTCACCGAGACGCTGGCGGGATCCGCCGGCGTGCAGAGCGTGGTCGACCAGCGCAGCTACCTCGACCAGATCTTCAGCATCCTGGGCGCCGCCAGCGCCACGGCGCTCGTCGTCGCGGTGGTGATGCTGGTCGCGGCAGTGCTCCTCATCGCCACGACCATCCGGCTCTCGGCGTTCTCGCGAAGGCGGGAGATCGGGATCATGCGACTCGTCGGGGCCTCGAACAGGTTCATCCAGACACCGTTCATCATCGAGGGCGTGCTCGCGGCCCTCATCGGGGCGCTGCTCGCAGCGACCGTCCTGGTGCTGATCGTGCAGCTGTTCGTCCGCGGACCGCTGCAGAACAGCATCCAGTCGATCAACTTCGTCTCGATGTCGCAGGCGTGGCCGGTGATCCCGCTGATCGTCCTCGTCGGAGTCCTTCTGGCGGCGGCGTCGGCCAACTTCGCCATCAAGCGCTATCTGAAGGTCTGACGCACGATAGACTGGTCTGCTGCCCGGCGATGCGCCGGGCAGCACCACCGTCGAACGTCAGGAGTGAGCCGTGCCCAAGGAGCAGGGACAGAAGGTCGTCGCGACCAACCGTCGCGCCCGCCACGACTACCTCATCGAGGACACCTTCGAGGCCGGTCTCGTCCTCACCGGCACCGAGGTGAAGTCGCTGCGGATGGGCAGGGCGTCGCTCGTCGACGGGTACGCCTTCGTCGATCGGGGAGAGGCGTGGCTCGATGCCGTGCACATCCCGGAGTACGCCGACGGCACCTGGAACAACCACGCCCCGCGCCGCAAGCGCAAGCTGCTGCTCCACAAGGCCCAGATCGTCAAGATCGAGAACAAGGTCAAGCAGGGCGGATACACGATCATCCCGCTGCAGATCTACTTCAACGACGGCCGCGCGAAGGTCGAGATCGCGATCGCCAAGGGCAAGAAGGACTACGACAAGCGCCAGGCGCTGCGTGAGCGGCAGGACAACCGCGAGGCCGAGCGGGCCATGTCGAGCCGTCGTCATCTCGGCGAGTAGCCTCCTGGCAGACTGAGGGCATGACCGTCTCTCCGCAGCGCATCCCCGTCCCCGGCACGTACAACTTCCGCGATGTCGGGGGATACCGGGTGGAGGGCGGCGAGACCCGGTCGGGCAAGCTGTTCCGGGCTGACGCGCTCGGTCGCCTCGGTGAGGCGGGCAAGGAGTCCCTGCGCGAACTCGGCGTGCGTGTCGTCATCGACCTGCGCGACGACTTCGAGGTGGATTCGCTCCCCGACGACCTCGACGGCCTGGACGTGAAGGTGCTCCGGCTGCCGGTGTTCGAGGGCTCGGGGGCATCCCAGGCCACCATCGGCGCCACGCTGGCCGACCTGTACGAGAAGATCGTCCTCCAGCATCGGGATGTCGTCGTACGCGCGCTCCGCGAGATCGCGGACACCGGCGACGAGCCCGTCGTCGTCCACTGCACGGCGGGAAAGGACCGCACCGGCGTCGTCGTGGCGCTCGCCCTGCTGGCGGTGGGTGTCGACCGCGAGACCGTCCTCGACGACTACGCCGCGACCCAGGCGAATCTCGCCGGGGAATGGCTCGAGGGGATGCTCGCCCTGGTCCGGGGCTATGGCGTCGAGATCACGCCGGACCTCCAGGTGATCATGGGCGGCAGCCCTCGGGAGGCGCTGGCGGCCATGCTCGACCTCATCGGGCGCGACTTCGGCGGCGTGCGTGCCTACCTGCTCGACGCGGGGCTGGACGAGCTGGAGCTGGCGAAGCTGCGCTCGGTGCTCATCCAGCCGGCCTGACCCTCTCAGACTCGGCGCCTGATTCACAGGGAAGTCATCATGCGCTCGCAGTCCGATCGCGGGCTGCGCATGCTTCCATGTGCTCATGGATGAGAACCAGCCGACGCAGCCGCTGCCACCGGCGCAGCCGCAGCAGCCGCTCGCGCCACCGGTGGCCGAGCCGTTCTACAAGCGGCACGGCCTCGCGTTCGCCATTTCGACCCTGGTGCTCGGGATCGTCGTCCTGGTCGGGCTCGTCGGCGTGGGGACCGTCGTCGCGGTGAACGTGGTGACGCACTCGATCTCCGCGCGGAACCATGCCGCTCCGGGCGACCGCACCGTGCCGGGTCAGGGTCGGGACAACGGCGGGCGCGGCCAGGGCGGCACGGGCGGCACGCAGGGCGGCACCGGCGGGACGCAGCGTGAGCTCGTCCGCGGGACGCTGGAGTCGGCCGCGGGCGCCGAGTGGAGCGTGAAGACCACCGCCGGGGAGACCGTCACGGTGAAGGTCACCGCATCGACCGCATACGGCCTCCCGAACCAGGCGGCGTCGAAGTCCGATTTCGCGACCGGCGACGAGGTCGTCGTGGTCGGGACCGACCGCAGCGGTGACACCATCACCGCGACGCGCATCCTGAAGCTCGCGGACTTCCCGCGCCCGCGCTCCACCCCCGGTCCGACGCCAGGGAACGGCGCACCCTGATCAGGAGGCCGCGAAGCGGGCGTGCACCTGCACGGCGACACGGATCTCATCCGGCTTGAGGGCGAGGGAGGCGCTGCCTGCGTCTGCCGCCATCATGCGCGCCGCGAACGGCGGCGCGGGCTGCGGGGGAGCGCCGGCATCGCCCAGCAGCCCCGTGTCGCTGAGCGCGACCGGGCGGAGGTCGGTCAAACCCAGACCGGACGCGTACCGGCGTGCCTTCGCCACGGCCTCCTCGACTGCACGCTGCGACACCTGCGCGGTGAGCCGCCGGTGGGTCTCGTCGGACAGTCTCCAGGTCACCCCCTCCACCGTGACGCCATCGCGGAGGGAGACCGTGCCCACCCAGTCGGACAGGGCGGCCGGGTCGGAGAACTCCGCTTCGATCCCGACCTGGGCGTGATGGACGATCGGCAGTCGCTCGCCGTTCTGGCTCCAGGGCCGGTCGCCCCAGACCCGCAGCTGATCGGAGGACCAGTGCAGCACCGGGCCGTTCTGCGCGTCGTGGATCTCGCGAAGCCCGGCCGCGAGTTCCGCGTGCCGCTCGGTCGCGAGCGCCTGCGTCTCGCGGCGGGAGTCACCGTCGTAGGTGACCAGGAGCCTCACCGTGCCGCGTTCTGCGGCCCGCCGTTCCTCGTGCTCGCCCTGGACTGTGATGATCGTCTCCGACATGGACCGATCGTGGCATAGAACGACCCTCACCGCTGTTGTATGATGAGAAGCTCGCCGGCAGCGGCGAGATCTGCATCTGGACAATTCAACAGCGCGCGACAGCGACCCAGCCACACCAGGCTGCGCATGGGGATGATCGGTTTCGACATTGTCTGCGTGACTGTGAGAAGCGGGTCGAGGATGCATGCTTATCTCGTTAACGACGCATGCAAAACAATAAGTGCCAATTCCAAGAGCACTGTCTCGGCCAAGGCCGACTTCGCCCTCGCGGCGTAAGTTCACCTCCGCCATTTAAGAGACCGTCAGACCGGGAACCGTCTTCTACCCGGATCCTGGCGTCAGCTAGAGGACTAGCTTCTGCGTTGAGTATCAGGGCGCAGAGGGACTTCAACTGATGCTGGGCCCGTCGGATCAGGTGCCAGTGGCAAGATCCGGGGCCGAGAACACGCCTTCACTGGCTACACCCGTAGAAGGCACATGACCACAGCAGTGGACGGGGGTTCGATTCCCCCCATCTCCACCACCAGGCCGCTGTCGCGCGTTGTTCGAACAGGCGCAGAACCACGAAGGCCGTCCCGTATCCGGGGCGGCCTTCGTGGTTCCCGTCATCCGACACCCGCGCAGGCCGCGCACGCCCGCTGCGGCTCGACGTCGAGCGTCCGCCATCCGAAGCCCGCGAGGTCGAGCTCGCGGACGGCGTTGACCAGGGTCGGAGCGAGGCCTGCGAGGATCCTCAGCGCGTCCAGCGCCACGAAGTTCGAGATCAGGCCCGTGATCGGTCCCAACGTGCCGGTCGTTCGTGCGCGTCCCTTGATCGCGGTCATCCCAGCTCTTGGAGCGAGAGTCCCCGTCGCGGCCCGGATGCAACTCCAGCACACGGAGAGCCCCGGCACGACTGAGACCGGCAGCATCCCGAGGTTGGCGCCGTATGCGCCACCGACGATATGCGGGATGCCCCGACCCATCGACCAGTCGGCGACCGTGTCGGACATCTCGAGGACATCCGGTTCGTCTGCGCAATTGACCACGAGGTCGATCCGGTCCGATCTCGGGGTCGACGCTCTCTCGAACCGTTCCCGGCGGGCGCGGACGATGGTGCCCGGGCTGATCTCTTCCAGCCGCTGCGCGGCAGCGTCGGTCTTCGGTCGACCGACGTCTGCGTGAGCGTAGAGAATCTGCCGATGAAGGTTCGACGGCTCGACGATGTCAGGGTCGAATATCTCGATCGCGCCGACGCCGGCGCGTGCGAGAGCGTCGAGAACATGGGTGCCCATCCCACCGCAACCGACGACCAGTACGCACGAACGTCGAACGCGCGCCTGAATTTCTTCGCCGGACGTGGTGGCGAGTTCCGGCTGCCGCGAGACCATCTCGTCGAAATAGGCGATCTGCCGCGAATGCAATCCCTCACTCGGCTCTGCGGCGCGAGGATGCGACAGGAGCCGCTCGGCGGCCAAGACCTGGATGCACTGGATGATGTCGCCCTCCGACGCTTCGCTCCGTATCGCCGCAACGATGTTTCTGACGGAGTTCTCGCCCGTCAGCAGCCTGATCAGGCTCGGAACCCATTCGTCGACCGCGAAGTCCTTCATCACGAGCGAGCCCAGGTCGACGAAACGAACAAGGTGCTCGCCTTCGAACGCCATCACCTCTCCGCGCACGCGCGGCCGCCAGTTCGCATCCATCAGCTCTCCTTCCTGAGCGCGTCCATGGGCTGGACGCGCCGTGCCGTTCGAATCGACGTCCATGCTGCGAGTTGCACGGCGAGAGCCATCGCGATGGCGATCGTGACGGACCCCGGCAGCGCGGGATTCCACGACAGGGTCGCCCCGAGCAGCCCACCGATCACCCGGGTCACGAGACCGCCGGCGAGGATGCCGAAAAGGAGGCCGCCGACGGCCGCGGCGACCCCGGTGTTGATGGCGTCCGACGCAGCCAGCATGGCCGAGCTCCTCCGGGATGCGCCGACTGCTCGGAGGACAGCCAACTCCTCAGAGCGTTTCCGCTGGTTCACCGAGAAACCGATGGAGGCAGCCACGCAGATGAAGACAGCCAGGACGACGGCGATGGCGAAGACCATCGCGGTATAGCCGAGGACTTCGGAGGCGGCACGTTCGCGCATCTGTGCCGCCGAGATCACGGTGACGCCGGGAACCGACCCGACCGACGACTCGATACGGTCCTGCGCGATCGCGATGCTCGTACCCTCTCGCACCGCGATGTTCCATCCGGTGATCGTTACGACGCCGAGTTCCTGGGCGTCTGCTCGCGTCATGAACAACTGGTTGCCCGTGATCATGGCTCCGAACGTGCCGGCGACCGTGAAGGAGCGCACCGCATCGCCGTGGCCGAGCGTGACCGTATCGCCGGGTCGCGCATCCGCCTTATCGGCGAGCGCGGTGGGTAGGGCGACGTAGCCGCCGCCTTCGAGCCGAGCCCGCGCGACGTCGCCAGGGGTCCCCATCCAGGAGAAGTCGGCGCCGGCGAAATAGTCGGACGGGTCCGCGGCGAGCACGTCGCAGTCGCAGGAATACGACGAAGTGGAGAGCGAGACGGTCCCGGTGACCAGAGTGGCGACGCTCTTCACCCCATCGACGGCGCGAAGGTCGGCGCCGATGGCGTCGGAGCTCTGTGCCACCGTGCTCGCGACCTGGACGTCCGAACCGAACTGCTTCCCGATCTGAGCGACGGTCGCGTCCGCGATCGCTGTCGCGCCCGACAGCAAGGCGATGATCACGGCCGTCGCGGCACCCGTGACAGCCGTGACCGTGGTGACGCCGCCGCGCTGTCCCATCCTGCGCAGGCTTGCCGACCGGGTCCACCTCGCGGCACCCATTCGCCCGACGACAGGCAGCAGCGCGACGCTCGCGAGGGCGGCGGCCACGACGAGAGCGACGACGGCGACGGCGTCGTGCAGCGGCGATCGCGGGAGGGTAGCGAGCACGGCCGCGAGGACGGCGGCGCCGCCGAGTGAGAGACCCCACCCCATCCTGCTCCGTCGGCGGACGACCTGGCTGGTGAGACCGATGACCGGCTGGATCCGGGCGAGCTGGATGAGTCCCTTCGCCGCCGCCGCGAGTCCGGCGAGCATTCCGAGCGACACCACGATGAGCACATCTCCGGCTCCGGGCGGGGAGAGCGCGGGATCACCCCCGATGAGCGGAGTCACCGCGGCCTGGATAGCGAACGAACCGAAGTAGCCCGCGATCAGACCCACAGCGACGGCGACGACCGTGACAGCGAGGGACTCGGAGAGGAGTGAGCGCACCATCCAGGCACGAGTCGCCCCGACAGCGCGCAGCGTGCTGTAGAACTGTTGACGCCGAGCGACGACATCCGCATAGGCCGATGCTCCGAGGAGTGCCCCGAGGAGCGACATCAGGACCGCGAGCCCGATCATGACCCACCTCAAGGCCGAGAGGATGGGGCTGAGCGTCGACGACAGCGCCGACGTGTCCTGCACTCGGGATCCGGCGGGAAGCGAAGCCGACTCCGACAACTCCCACTCTTCCGCGGGAACATCCAGCATCAGGTCGACACGCGTGATTCGATGGTCATCCCCGAAGATCCGCTGCGCGAGACGCAGGTCGGTGAACACGTTCTCGTAGGCCAGTATGCCGAGCTTCTTCGCGTCCGCGAGTCCCACGATCCGCAGGTCGACCGGCCCGGAGGGGGATGCGATCACGACGGAGTCGCCGACATCGGCGCGAAGGGATGCGGCGATGTCGTCGGGGAGGAGGACTTCGGGGGCGCCCTCACGAGGCATCCTCCCCGATGTCGCAGCAGCTGAGACGCGGTCATTCAGGTCCGGGGGATAGCCCGTGATCGTCACGCTCTGCTCGTCGGACGAACCTGTCGCCCGAATGACCGTCCTCCTGCTCAGCGTCGGAACCGCGAGAGCGACACCCGGCGCGGACGACACAGCGGCGAGATCGCGTTCGTCGAGGGTCGCGCCGTTCTCGGTCGGCACGATCCCCAACTGGCCGAAGCCGCCCAGCCCCTCCACGCCGTCCGAGACCGTCCGTTCGACGGCGCCGATACCGGTCAATGTCGCCATCATGACAGCCGCACCCGCCGCCAAGCCGATCGCACCGGGGGCGAGCCGCTTCAGTTCACGGCGTGACCGTCTCCAGCCACGCGCGTAGCTGCTCATGAGGGTCACCTCCCAGCCGCATCTCGCCGGCGACGCGCCCGTCGGAGAGGAGCACGACTCGCTCGGAGCGCGCCGCCACCGCCAGGTCATGTGTCACCGTGATCAGGCATCCGTTCCCCTGGGCGCGGACGTGCTCATGCAGAAGGTCGAGCACCGCTCGGCCCGTCGCGCTGTCCAGGCTTCCGGTCGGCTCGTCCGCGAGCACGACTTTCGGGCGTGCGAAGAGTGCTCGCGCGACAGCCACGCGTTGCCGTTGGCCGCCAGACAACTCCTGCGGCAACCGATCCGCGGCACCTTCGAGTCCGAGCGCAGCCAGCAGCCGAGCCGCTTGTTCGCTCCACCGGCGCTCACCCCCGACGATGGCGGTGACGGCGACGTTCTCGCCGACGGTCATCGACGGGACGAGGAAGAAGGATTGAAAGACGAATCCGCAGTCGCGTCGTCGGTACAGTGTCCGCTCCCGCTCGGACGCCTGGACGATGTCCCGCCCGTCCACGTGAACCGTGCCTGCTGTGGGACGGTCGAGCGCGCCGAGGATGTGGAGCAGGGTCGATTTTCCTGATCCCGACGCGCCGAGGATGGCCACGGACTCTCCGTCGGCGACGCTGAGGTCGACTCCGCGGAGCGCGAACACGTCCGAGTCGTCGTAGCGCCGCTCGATCCCCGCCGCCTCAATACCCACGGGGATCCTCCCGGTCTGTCAGCATCCGCTCGAAGTCGTACCAGATCTCCCAATCACCGAATCCGGTCCGCTCCAACTCGCTTTCGATGAGTCGCCACACCGCGACGGTGCGGTCGACGCACTCCGCCGAGGTGGTGGGCGCAGCGATCGGCTCATGGATCTGCAGACGGTAATGTCCGCCGGTATCCGCTCGCTCCAGCGTCACGGGCATCATCGCCGAACCCGATGCGCGGCTCAGGATCGCTGGCCCGAGCGGCACGTCCAGTTCGGCGCCGAAGATCTGCACGGCTGTGTGATGTCTCGACTTTCCTCGCGGGTCGACTTCGGGATACATGGAGAACAGTCGGCCACCCGCGAGGGCTCGAAGAGCGCTGCGGTAGGTGCCTCCCTCGGCTAGAGGCACGGCTTCCACGTCGAGATCGGGGAAGGCGAGCGGGCGAAGGTCGTCGACGTTGGCTCGGTTGTAGACGAACGTCGTCGGATGAAGATGCCCGAACAGGAGCGGGGCGGCGTAGGAGGGGCCGATGTGCAACGGCAGGAGGACGACTCCGCGACGGCGCGAGGCCTCGGCCAGCAGCCGCTCCGTCCCGGATAGGTCGACGCAGCGGAAGAGCGCCTCTGGGTCGTTCAACCACAGCGCTAGAAAGTAGCTGTCCAGTTGCATCCGGTACGGGTAGGCCTCGAACCGGCGCGCCTCGTCGGCGATCCGCTCTCGATCGAGGCGCGGTGCGCGAGCCATCGCTCGTCGTGCGATCTGTTCGAGGGTCGGCTCCCCGGCCGGAGAATCCTGCGCCCGGTAGTGCGGCAGGTCGGCTTCCGATAGCTCGCTCATGACGTCCCACGCGCGTTCCGGACCGAGACTCTGGAGGGAGCGGAAGAGCGCGGGATGCGAGGGAAGGTCGAAGGAGTTGAAGACAGGAAGGGTCATGCTTGAGCCAATCGATACGTGTGAGGAGAGGGCTGAGAGCGCCGACACGCTCTCAGCCCTCCGTCCGTCAGGTGCACATGCACTGCTGGTTGCAGCGCATCGCTGCTCCGATGTCCAGCGGGCGCTCATCGAGCTTGATCATGTCGTCACCCCCTCCGCGTCGATTTCCTTCAAACTAGCGGGATGAATCTGACATTCACAAGAGGTATCTCAGGCGTCACCGATGGGTGCCCATCATGGCCGTACCCGCCCGGCGGGCGTATCTTCGGCGCATGTCCACCTTCGATGAGCGGATGAACGAAATGCGGGGCTGGTCGAGCGCGCGTGCGACCGTGGACCTCGATGTCACGGTCGACCGGATGCCGGGTGTCGTCCGGCAGGCCGTCGCCTCCGTGCCGAGGCTGGGTGTCTCCGAGTTGGGACCGGAAGCGGGCACCCTCTTTCGGAAGACGACCCTCGCGTATCGCGCGGGCACCATCGCACTGACATTCGCGCCGCAGGGGTCTCGGACCCGTGTGGTCGCAGTCACCCGCTCGTCGATGCCCCTGGTCGGTACCGACTACGGGAGGGGGGACAAGGACATCACCGCACTCTTCGAAGCGATGAGGGCGGCAGTCGCCGGCCCGAAGCCCGTGCCGTTTCCGCTGCCGCACTCGCCGTCACCGGCGATGCAGCGCATCGCGATCGAGCGTTCGCGGGTATTCGGCGTGATCTTCGTCGTCGTGGGCACGATCGGGTGGGCGCTGGCAATCGCGCTTCTCATCTCAGGCGGAGAACCGGTCAGCGCCGTGCTTCTCGTGGGGACGTGGGCGGTCTTCATCGGCGCGGGGATCGCGCAGCTGGTCAGAGCGCGCCGACGCCTCAAGGTCTTCGAGGCGAAGTACGGCGCGGGAGCGGGGCAGCGTCGGGTTGCTGGTCGGGGGTGGACGCCGTAGGGAGGCTCCTGTTGCCCGTGCAGGGTCTTCCGCGGGCTTCCCGGCCCTCGTAGGCTTCGCGCAACGGCACCGCCAGGAGCCGCCGATACGGGGGTGCCAGGTGAAGCGACACGACTACCGGTTCGACGGGGGATTCCCGGACCAGGAGACAGTGGCCGAGGCCTACGATCGGTCCGACTTCGTACGTGCCATCGTGGCGTACAAGCACTTCTTCCCGGCCGTTTCGGGCATGGCGATCTGGGCGGGCACGCAGGCGGCCGGGATCGTCCCCAACCGGGTGTTCGGCACGATGGACACGCGGCCGGGCCAGGTGGGCTTCACCCTGAACTCCGACACTCCGTACGCCCCGCTGTTCCTCGACCTCACTGCGGAGCCGCTCGTGGTGACGCTTCCACCGGGCCCGATCGTCGGTGCCGCGCTCGACATCGATCAGGGCTGGATCGCCGACCTCGGCATCGCCGGCCCCGATGCGGGAGCCGGCGGGAGGCACATCTTCGTCCCGTTCGACCACCCCGCCGAGGGCCTCGATGACGTCGACGGCTTCGTGCACCGCGGCCGCGGCCGGCGGGTGGTGGTCGGCCTGCGCGGGATCCCGCAGAACGGCGACGTCGAGAAGGCGATCGCGCTGCTGCGGTCGGTCACCGTGGCTCCGCTTCGGGACGACCAGGGCTGGGTCGAGCCCGTCTGGACGGACCTGACGGGAAAGCCTCAGGACACGACTCCTTTCGCCGTGCAGGGGACGCTGGACTACTGGAGGGTGTTGCAGGAGTACATCGACACCGAGCCGGTGCACGACGACGACCGCGCCTACCTGGGCGAGCTGGCCGTGCTCGGCATGCGCGCCGGACAGCCGTTCGATCCGGACGACCGACTCCGCTCGATCCTCACCGCCGCGGCGGCGGAGGCCGACGCGCAGCTGCGGGTGCAGTCGCTCGCCGATCGCCGCCCGGACCGGGTGGTGTGGCCGGACCGGCAGTGGGAGTGGGTGACACTGCGCCCCGAGAACGCGGACTTCCGTGTGGAGGGCCGGACCGACGTGGATGCGCGGGAGACCTGGTTCTACCAGGCGATCGCGGCCTCCCCGGCCATGTTCCGCAGGCAGGCCGGCGCCGGCTCCCTCTATTGGTTCTCGGCCCGGGATGCGGACGGACGCTATCTCGACGGCGGACGTGCGTACACGCTCCAGGTGCCGTTGCCCGTTCCCGCCGGTCTGTTCTGGTCGGTGACGGTCTACGACGCGGTCACGCGCAGCCAGATCGCGACCGAGCAGGACGGGGCGGCGCTGCGCAGCCTGTTCGAGTTGACGGGACTCCCCGTCTCGGGCGCGACGACGCTGCACTTCGGTCCCGAGGCGCCACAGGATGCGGGCGCGGCCTGGATCCAGACCATCCCGGGCCGTGGCTGGTTCGTCTACGTGCGGCTCTACGGCCCGACGGCCGAAGCGTTCGACGGGTCGTGGACGCTCGGCGATTTCGTCGCGGGGTGACGCCTACTCGTCATCCTTCGTGATCGCCTTGTTGAACCCCGTCACCGGCTGCGCCTCGTCGAAGGCGGCGGCCTTGCGGCGGAATCCGCGGGTGAGCACCAGCAGGTAGACGAAGCCGATCGCCGCCCAGATGACACCGCCGACCAGCGCGTCCGTGTGGAGGTTGGCCCAGAGGATCCCCGTCATCAACATGCCGATCCCGGGCAGCACGATGAACGTGACGATGTCCTTCGCCGTCTTGCGGCGCCCCTTGCGGATGGCGAACCAGGCGATCACGGAGATGTTCACGAACGTGAACGCGATGAGGGCGCCGAAGTTGATGAAGGCCGCGATCAGCTCGAGGGTGAACGCAGCAGCGAGCAGGCTGATGACGCCCACGAGGACGATGTTGAACGTCGGAGTGTGCGTCTTCGGGCTGATGTACCCGAACAGGCGCTTCGGGAGGACGTTGTTGCGGCCCATCACGAGCAGCATGCGCGACACGGACGCGTGCGAGGCGAGCCCCGACGCGAGGGTCGCGGCGAAGCCGGCGGCCGTCAGGACCGCCTGGAGCACGGGGCCGCCGACCTGGAGGCCGATCTGCGGGAGCGTGCTGTCCTCGATGGCGTCGCTCGGGAACGCCGACGACGAGGGGAAGCGCAGCTGGGTGAAGTAGGCGGCGATGAGGAAGATCGCGCCGCCGATGATCACGGTGAAGAGGATGGCCTTCGGCATGATCTTCGGGTGCTTCGCCTCCTCCGCGTACATCGTGACGGCGTCGAAGCCGATGAACGAGAAGCAGACGATCGTGGCGCCCATGAGCACGGCGCCGAGGGTGACGCCGTCGTGGAAGAACGGCTGGACGGAGGCGACGGTGCCGGCGCCCTGGCCCTGGGCGAGCTGCGCGATGACCATGATGACGAACACGGCCATGACGACGATCGAGAAGACCAGCAGCAGCATGTTCATGTTCGACGTGCCGCGCATCGTCAGGTAGATCACGGTGGTGACGACGGCGCAGTAGATGACGACCCAGATCCAGCCGGGCACGTCGGGGAAGATCGCCTCGAGGTAGCTGCGGATGATCAGGCAGTTCACCATCGGCAGGAGGACGTAGTCGATGAGCGAGGTCCAGCCGACCATGAAACCGACGTTCGGGTGGATGGACTCGCGCACGTACGTGTAGGCGGAGCCGGCGCTCGGGATGGCGCCCGCCATCTTGCCGTAGCTGATGGCGGTGAACATCATCACGACCAGGGCGACGAGGTAGGCGGACGGGACGACGTTGTCGGTGTCGCGCGCCACCATCCCGAACGTGTCGAAGACCACTGTCGGTGTCATGTAGCCGAGGCCGAGGCCCACGATGGCCCAGAGGCCGAGACTCCGTTTGAGGTTCCCCGACTTCGGGATCGCGGGAGCGGATGTACTCGTCACAGTCTCTCCTAACCGACGTGGCCTGCGGACGAGCGACTCTGTTCGTCCGCGAGCAGTGACAGCCATCATGGCAGAGCCGCGGAGCGACACGCGCCACACACTCCGTCAGGACGATGCGCGATTCCGGACGATCCGACCGGCGACTCGCAGGAGCCGAGCCCGGGAGGACCTAGCGGCTGAGCGCCCAGTCGAGGCCGACGCCGAAGCCGGTGAGCACGGAGACGTGGCCTTCGCGGGGCCGCAGCCAGAGCTCGCCGCGGGGAAGGCGCTCGAGCTGCTGTGCCGCGTGGCCCGGCGGAACAACCCGGTCCGCGCCGCCCTGCACGAGCAGGACGGGGCAGCGCACGGCCGCGAGGTCGACGCCCCACGGGGAGACGTAGGCGATGTCGTCGTCGACCTCGCCGTCCGGCCCCTCGGCGGCGCCGGCCCCGGCGTCAGCGCCGAGGGGCGCCCAGTCCGCGTTCAGCGCTTCGAAGTCGCGGGAGGTGAAGCTGTCCGGGTCGAACTCCGCCGTCCGTGCGTGCTCCAGCCGGTCGTCGCGACCGCCGAGTGCCGCGCCAAGACCGGAGGGATCCGCCATGCCGGTGAACCAGTCCGGGGAGGCCGTGTACGGTGCGATGCCGGCCAGCACGACCGCGGCGCGCACGCGGTCGGGAGCGATCGCGGCGAGAGCGAGGGCGTGGGGGCCGCCGCCCGATGCGCCCGCGACGATCACCTGGTCGACGCCGAGCCGGTCGAGCACGGCGACGACGTCGGCCGCGGCGTCGGCGACCGACCGGCCCGGAAGCGCGTCCGAACCGGGGTAGCCGGGCCGGGCGCAGGAGACGACCCGCAGGCCGCGTACCGCCGCCGCGGCCGCGATCGGGGCGATGACGGCGCCCGTCTGCGGCGTGCCGTGATGCCAGACGAGCACCGGAGCGCCCGCGTCCCCGCCGGTGTCGAACCAGCGAACGCGCCGCCCGTCCGGGAGGGCCAGGGACCGCGGCTCTGTCGCGCTCATCCCCGCCACGCCTCCAGCTCCTGCAGCAGCTCCGCCTTGCGGTCGTCGCTCGCGAACGACGCCTCGATCGAGTTGCGGGCGTATCGCGCGGCCTGATCGGCCGTCAGCCCCAGCGCGTCCCGCACGGCGATGAAGTTGTCCCCGACGTAGTCGCCGAAGTAGGCAGGGTCGTCGGAGTTGATGGTGACGGCGACGCCGGCCTCGTCGAGCCGGTGGAGTGGATGGTCGGCGAGGTTCGGCACCGCGCGCAGGCGCAGGTTCGAGAGCGGGCACACCGTGAGCGCGATGCGGTCGGCGGCGAGCCGGGCGACCAGGGCCGGGTCCTCGATCGAGCGGATGCCGTGGTCGATCCGCTCGGCGCCGAGCAGGTCGAGCGCCTCGTGGACGTACTCGGCCGGGCCCTCCTCGCCCGCGTGAGCCACCACGTGGAGGCCGGCCTCGCGAGCGCGTCGGTAGACGCCCTCGAAGAGCGACGGCGGGTAGCCGACCTCGGCGGAGTCCAGGCCGACGCCGACGATCCGGTCGGTGTGGCTGAGCCCGGCGCTCAGGATCTGCTCGGCCGAGTCGACCGACTCGTCGCGCAGGAAGCAGAGGATCAGCCCGCTCGTGATCCCGAGGTCGCGCTCCGCTTCGTCGAGCGCCGCGCCGATCCCTTCGATGACGTCGCCGATGCGGAGGCCACGGGCGACGTGCGCCTGCGGGTCGAAGAACAGCTCGACGTGCCGCACGCCCTGCTCGGCGGCGCGCGCGAGGTAGCGGCGCGTCAGCTCGGCGAAGTCGTCGCGCGTGCGGAGCACATCCATCGTGGCGTAGTAGAGGTCGAGGAACGACTGGAGGTCCGCGAAGTCGTACTGTGCGGCCAGCTCCTCGACCGAGCCGTAAGGGAGCGAGACCCCGTTGCGGCCCGCGAGCTCGAAGGCGAGGTCGGGCTCCAGCGTCCCCTCGATGTGCAGGTGCAGCTCGGCCTTCGGCAGCGCCATCAGAGCGGAGTCGGAGGGGGACGGGGTGGTGGAGGCGTCGGGTGCGGCGTCGGTCATGCAACGATCCTCCCACCTGCGGCGGGGGCGGATCATCCGTCCGGCCGATGACCGGGCACCGCGCGGCTCGGTAGCGTCGCAGGATGCGTCGTCTTCTCCTGCTCATCTGCGCCATCGTGGTGCTGGCCGTCGGCCTCGGAGTGTACGAGTGGGTGCCGGGCGGCCTCGGCGCCTTCACCGGAGACGCGCTTTACGCCGTGCTCGTCTTCCTGCTCGTCTCGTTGGTCGCCCCGCGCGCGCCCCTGCTGCTCACCGCGGGCGCCGCGCTGACCTTCTGCTGGGGGATCGAGCTGCTCCAGCTCACCGGCGTCTCCGCCGTGCTGTCCCGAGCGGTGCCGGGGGCGTATCTGGTGCTCGGGAGCACCTTCCAGACGATCGACCTCCTCGCCTACGCCGTCGGCGTCGGTGCGGCGGCCGGAGTGGACGCCCTCAGTCGGCGCGCAGCAGGATCTTCCCGAGGTGGGCGGACGACTCCATCCGGCGGTGCGCCTGCGCCGCATCGGCCAGCGGGAACACCGAGTCGATCACCGGGCGCAGACGACGGCCGATGAGCAGCGGCCACACCTGCGCTTCGACGTCGGCGATGATCTCCCGCCGCTCGGCGAGCGGGCGCGCCCGCAGCGTGGTGCCGTGGATGAGGGCGCGCTTGCGCATGAGCAGACCGACGTCGAGCGAGGCGGGCGCGCTGTCGCGGATGGCGATCGACATGATGCGGCCGCCGACGGCGAGGGCATCCAGATCGCGGGCGATGTACGAGCCGCCGACGATGTCGAGGACGACGTCGGCGCCGCGCCCGTCCGTGACCGCGAGCACGGCCTCGACGAAGTCCTGGCTGCGGTAGTCGACCGCCGCGTCAGCGCCGAGGTCGCGGCAGAAGGCGGTCTTGACGTCGCTGCCCGCCGTCGCGATGACCTGCGCCCCGAAGGCCCGGCCGAGCTGGATCGCCGTGCTGCCGATGCCGCTCGATCCGCCGTGCACGAGGAGCGTCTCGCCCGTGGCGAGGCGAGCGATCCGGAAGACGTTCGACCAGACGGTGGCCACCGCCTCCGGCAGGCCCGCGGCTTCGACCAGATCGACCTGTGCGGGCACCGGCAGGACGAGGCCGGCATCCACGGAGACGAGCTCGGCGTAGCCTCCACCGGGCAGCAGAGCGCACACGCGGTCGCCGACCTGCCAGCGCTCGACGCCGTCGCCGACCGAGGCGATCGTCCCCGACACCTCGAGGCCGGGCCATTCCGGAGCGCCGGGCGGTGGTGGGTAGAAGCCCCGCCGCTGGCTGAGGTCGGCGCCGTTGAGGCCGGCCGCAGCCACGCGGATGACGACCTCGCCGTCGCGCGCCACCGGGTCCGCGACCTCGCTGATCCGGAGGACGCTCGGGTCTCCCGGTTCGGCGATGGTCACGGCGCGCATCAGCGGGTCACCCGCTCCGCGTCGCTGCGGGCGCTGAGCACGTCGCGGATCTTGACCCGGCTCGAGTACTGGATCGAGCCGTAGCGGAAGAGGCGCACCGCCAGCCGCAGCACGATCGCGGCGAGCACGAAGAGCTCGACGATGATCACGATGGCCTGCCACAGCGGCAGCGACCCGAACGCGTTCAGGATGAGGGCGGTGATCGGCGCCGTGTACGGGAAGTACGCCAGGACCTGCACGATCGGCGACTCCGGAGCGCTGATCGCGAAGCTCGACGCGTAGAGCGGGATGACGACGGCGAAGATCACCACGGAGAACACCGGGGCGGCCTCCTTCGCGGTCGGCATCACCGCGCCGACCGCGACCAGCGTGCCGGTGAACAGGGCGAAGCCGCCGATCAGGATCAGCGAGCCGACGATCATCTTCTGCGGGTCGAACACCAGCCCGCTGAGATCGAGGTTCGGGATGTTCAGCTGATCTCGGAAGAAGACGTACCCGACCAGCACCGGCAGCGCGAACACCGCTATCTGGATGAGCCCGACGGCGAAGAGAGAGATCACCTTGCCGATCAGCA
This sequence comes from Leifsonia naganoensis, assembly GCF_013410615.1. Lineage (NCBI taxonomy): Bacteria > Bacillati > Actinomycetota > Actinomycetes > Micrococcales > Microbacteriaceae > Leifsonia > Leifsonia naganoensis. Next base: position 27,370 of record NZ_JACCHJ010000001.1, on the reverse strand, counting down.
GGTTCGTCGGGTTGATCGTGGTCAGGATCATCTCCGTGACCCGGTTCTCCTTCTCCTCCAGAGTGGAGTTCAGCATCTGGTTGCCGAGGAAGACGATCACGATGAAGAACGCCGCCAGGAAGATGAGGGCCGGGATGATGGCCTCGAATCCGGGCGCCAGGGCGCCGTCCTTGAAGGTCGTCGTGGAGGTGTTCACCTCTCCGCGCAGGATGGCGACGTCGGTCGGCGAGTCGAGACGCTGCTCCACGCTCGCGGACAGCAGGGACTCGGCGACCGAGGAGTACTTGCCGTTCTGGAAGACGCCGGCGTCGGCGCCGTAGACCTTGATGGTCTCGGTCTTCGGGTCGGCGGGGTAGTCGAAGTACGCCTTGGTCCCACCGATCTGGACCTCCTCGACGCCCTCCGCGTCGCTCTCGATCAGCTTGCCGCCGTACTCGCGCGCGATCGTCGGGTTCACGAGCCCGGAGGCGTCGCTGTAGAGGAAGTCGAAGCGCGCGTTCTTCTGCGCGTCGGCCGAGTTCGACGTCGAGACGTTGGCCGAGATGATCAGGGCACCGAGGCCGAAGACCAGCAGCGGCAGGATGAGCGTGACCACCCAGAACGACCGCTTGGTGACCGTTCGCTTGAACTCGAACGAGATGACGGTGGAGAGGTTGTGGCGGGCCATGTCAGTCCTCCTGGCGGCTTTCGGCGCCGTAGACCTCGACGAAGATGTCGTCGAGCGACTTGCGGGTGGGGGCGAAGCGGGTGACGTTCAGGCCCGCGTCGAGCAGGCCGCGGAGGATGGCCGCGTCGTCGGCGTCGTTCGCGACTTCGAGCTCCGCGCGGCCGCCGGCGTCCGAGGCGATCCGGTAGGCGGGGGACTCGGGGACGGATCCGTCGTGGTCGACGTGGATGACCGTCCCGCCGAACTGCTCCTGCACCTCCGGCACCGTGCCGTAGGCGCGCGAGACGCCGTCCTTGAGCAGGATGACCCGGTCACAGAGGCGCTCGACCTCCTCCATCTGATGGGTGACCATCATGACGGTGGAGCCCGCGCGCTTCTGGTCGGCGATGATGTCCATGAGCAGCCGCCGGTTGACCGGGTCGAAGCCCTTCGTCGGCTCGTCGAGGATGAGCAGCTCGGGGTCGTTCATGATAGTGACGCCCAGCTGCACCTTCTGCTGCTGGCCGCCCGAGAGCTTGTCGAGGCGCGTCTTCTCCTTGTCGGGGAGGCCGACGCGCTCGAGGTACTCGCGCGACCAGCGGCGGGCCTGCTCGGCTCCGAGCCCCTTCAACCGGCCGAAGTACACCATCACGTCGATGACGGACTCCTTCTTGTAGAGCCCGCGCTCCTCGGGCAGGTAGCCGAGGCGCTCGCCGGTCTCGGGCGAGAACGGCTTGCCGTCGATGTGCAGCACGCCCGCGGTCGGCTGGTAGATGCCGAGCAGGGCGCGGATCGTCGTGGTCTTGCCGGATCCGTTGCTGCCGAGGAAGCCGAACGTCTCGCCGCGCTCGATGTCGAACGAGAGGTCGCGGATTACCGTCGTGCGGCCGAAGTCCATCCGGAATCCCTGGATGTGGACGAGGGGTTCGAGTGTCGATGCGCTCACGCGTACAGCCTAGGGGTGGCCCTGCGATCGCGGTCGGGGCCACGCCCGGGCGGGGAGACGCCGGTCGGGCGTGCGCGGGTCAGGCGAGGGCGGCGAGGAGCGCCGGGTGGAGGTGCCCGTTGCTGGCGAGCGACGACCCGTTCCCGGGACCGGGGGTGCCGTCCACCGCGGTGAACATGCCCCCGGCCTCCTGCACGATCGGGATGAGGGCGGCCAGGTCGTAGGTCTTCACGTCGAACTCTCCGACCGCGTCGAGCACGCCCTCGGCCAGCAGCATGTACGACCACATGTCGCCGTAGGCGCGGTCGCGCCACACCGCGCGGGTCAGCGCGATGAGCTTGTCGAGGTAGCCGGCGTCATCCCACTGCGCGATGCTCTGGAAGCTGAGGGAGGCGTGCTCCAGCTCCGAGACGCCCGACACCTGGAGCCGGCGCGGCCCGCCGGTGGTCGCGTCCGCAGTCCACGCGCCCTCGCCGGTCGACGCCCACCAGCGGCGGCCGAGTGCGGGGGAGCTGACGACGCCCACCACCGGTACGCCGTCGACCGCGAGCGCGATCAGGGTGCCCCACACGGGCACGCCGCGCAGATAGTTCGCGGTGCCGTCGATCGGGTCGAGGATCCACTGCCGGGTGGCGTCGCCCTCGGTGCCGTACTCCTCGCCCAGGATGCCGTCGCCCGGCCGTTCCGCGGCGATCAGGTCGCGCAGCGCCCGCTCCACGGCCAGATCGGCCTCGGTCACGAAGGACCGGTCGGGCTTGGTGTCGATCCGGAGGTCCTGGGCACGGAAATGCTCGGACGAGATCCGGTCGGCGGTGTCGGCGAGGCGCAGGGCGAGGGCGAGGTCGTCGCTGTGGCGGGTCACGGGACGAGCCTACCGGGCGAGCCTGCGGCGGGCGATCCGGAGGTCCCGGAGGGAGAACCGTCCGTCCGGGAGCGCCGCCCGGATGCTCGCGTCGTCGAACGGCCGCGCCGGACGGATGCCGACCGGCGGCTCGGGCGCGAACGGCGCGGGCTCGCTGACGCCCTCGTCGAGCATGCGTGCCTGCGCCCTGGCGACGAGCGGGACCACCATCGCCCACTCGGTCAGCCGGGCGAGCAGGCGGATGGTCCAGACCGGCGCGGGGAAGAACACCGGGCGCCGGTCGGCGACGCGGGCGATCCGTCGCACGGCCTCGCCGAGCGTGATCTCGTCGGCGCCCATGACCGCGACCGTCGGCTCCGGGATGCGGCCCTCCAGGGCGGCGACCAGGACATCGATCGCATCGTCGAGCGGGACCGGGCGCACGGTCCGCTCGCGGAAGCCGACCGTCGCGAACAGCGGCAGCGTACGCACCGCGCGCGTCACGTGGTCCACCATGTGGTCGCCGGGGCCGTAGATCATGCCGGACTTCAGGATGGTGTGGTCGATCCCCGAATGGCGGATCAGCTCCTCCGCCGCCCACTTGGTCTCGTGGTACGGCGAGCCGCAGTCCGGCCGGGCGCGTAGGAAGCTGACCAGGACGATCCGCTGCACACCCGCGCGGCGGGCCGCCTCGACGACTGCCCGCGTGCCCTCGACGTGGACGCGCTGGAACGTCTGGTCATCGAGCTCGCGGTTGATGCCGGCGCAGTGGGCGACCGCGTCGCAGCCGGCGAAGGCCGCGGCCAGGGCGTCCACGTCGTCGATCTCGACACCCGTGCGCCGCGAGATGATGACCGTTTCGGCGGGGTCGAGCCGTTCGGCGAGGTGCCGTCCGACGAACCCGGTGCCGCCTGTGATGGCTACGCGCATGAAGTTGCTCCTTCGCTTATTAGCAATATAGCGAAACTGTATATAGCAATGGTGCTATATTGCAACCATGACCGACAGTGCGACCGACGTGTTCTCCGCTCTCGCGCACCCGACGCGGCGGCAGATCCTCCAGGACCTCAAGGACGGCGAGCTCGCCGCGGGGGAGATCGCCGCCCGGTTCAACGCCACCGGCCCGACCATCTCCCGGCACCTGAGTGTGCTGCGCCAGGCGGGACTGGTCTCCGAGCGGCGCGACGGCAACCGCATCCTGTACTCCTTGGTGGGGGACCGGCTCGCCCTCTCGGTGGGGGACTTCCTCTCGACGGTGTGCCCGGAGCAGATCGTGCTCCGCGAGGTGCGCAAGCGCGGTTCGGGCGCGAAGGGCGGCCGCGCCGTCGAGGCCTGAGCCGCCACGTCGTCGGGAGTTCGCTGCGAGTTCCCGCGGTCACAGCAACCTCCGATTGACCCCGACGCCGCGCGGCGTATCGTCGTGTGCACAGCGCCCCAGACCATCGACGCGATCCGAATCCGAGTCGAGTCGAGGTGTGCGATGTCGCAACTCTCTGGAAGTGCCACGACGCGCGACGGCGGCTATTCCGCTCTCGCCACCGTCGTCCGGGAATCCGGCCTGCTGCACCGGCGGTACGGCTACTACTGGACGAAGCTGATCCTCGTGCCGGTGGTGACAGCTGCCATGATCGCCGTGTTCATCGTCATCGGCGACAGCTGGTGGCAGGTCGCGACGGCCGTCGTGTTCGCGTTCGTCTTCACCCAGATGGCCTTCCTGGGCCACGACGCCGCGCACCGGCAGATCTTCCGATCGGGGCGCTGGAACGACTGGATCAGCCTCCTCATCGGCGACCTGTTCGTCGGGATGAGCTACGGCTGGTGGCAGCACAAGCACACGCGCCATCACGCCAACCCGAACCAGGAGGGCGCCGACCCCGACATCGATCTGCCGGTGATCTCCTTCACCCCCAGCCAGGCCGCAGAGAAGCGCGCGCCGGCGGTCCGCTGGCTGATCGGCCATCAGGGCTGGTTCTTCTTCCCGATCCTGCTGCTCGAAGGGTTGTCGCTGCACGCATCGAGCGTGCGTCGCGTGCTCTCCCGCGGCGCCGTCAAGCGCCGGCCCGTGGAGATCGCGTTCCTCGCCGTGCGCATCGTCGGCTTCCTCACCCTCGTCTTCGTCGTGCTGTCGCCGGGTATCGCCGCCGTCTTCCTCGCCGTGCAGCTGGGGCTGTTCGGCTTCTACATGGGGATGTCGTTCGCGCCGAACCACAAGGGGATGCCGCTGGTGCCGCACGGGCTGAAACTGGACTTCATGCGCCGCCAGGTGCTGATGAGCCGCAACATCCGCGGCAACCGCACCCTCGACTTCCTGATGGGCGGTCTGAACTACCAGATCGAGCACCACCTGTTCCCCTCGATGCCGCGTCCGCATCTGCGCCGCGCCGCGCCGATCATCCGCGCCTACTGCGAGGAGCGGCAGATCGCGTACACGGAGACCGGGCTGTTCCAGTCGTACGCGATCGTGACGCGCCACATCAACCGGGTGGGGCTCGGCGACAAGGATCCCTTCAGCTGTCCGCTGCTCGAACTGCGCCAGGTGTCCTCGACGCCCGAACCCCCGCGGGCCGCCTGAGGACGGCGTGTGCGATCAGCGTGCCGCGGCGCCGCCGTTGCGGACGTCGTACCAGGAATGGTCCGGCGAGCCGCCTTCGCCCTCCCAGCGGGCCTCCGCATCGTTGCGCGACGTCGGGCGGACGAAGCTCACGGCAGCGGCGGCCAGGACGACCAGTGCGGCCCGGTCGGTCTCCCGCTGCGTCTTCTCCAGCAACTCGGCCGCGAACCGGTCGTGGTCCGCGGCGGACTTCACGCTGATCGCGTGCAGCCGTTCTGCGATGGCGGAGGCGAGCCCGTCGCCGAGCTCCTCCAGATTCGTGTTCGAGATCTCCAGCCGCCGGTCGGAGACCCGGAGCTCGGCGGTCGGATACCCGGCCGTGGTGAGGGCGTCGCGGGTGGCGCCGTCCTGGATGGCGTCGATCTCGCCGCGACTGGGCCGCCGGGTGAACACTGCCGAGACGGTGTACCGCTCGGGAGCGTCGGGAGTCAGCAGCGTGGACGGGAGCGTGTCCACGAGGACGGCCCCGGCTTCGAGTTCATTCGTGGCCGCCTGAGGCGGGCCGATTTGTGCGTTCATGATCAGACGTTACGCGCGCGGGATGTGCGGGTACCCAGGTTGGGCGCGGCGCACGAAAAAGCCCCCGATCCCTCTGTTTCCAGAGGATCGGGGGCTTTTCGCAGTGGTGCGCCCCCAGGGACTTGAACCCTGAACCCATTGATTAAGAGTCAATTGCTCTGCCGATTGAGCTAGAGGCGCATTCGATTCGGTAACCCGAACCGAGGCTCAACATTAGCATCGGTTTCGGCCGCTTCGCCAATCGAGCGATCCTCGGGTGTGTCGAGGGTCAGCGCAGTTCCTTGCGGGGCATCACGATCTCTTTGATGATCAGGATGATGCCGGCGGAGATCGGGATGGCGACGAGCGCTCCGGGCAGGCCGAACAGCGTCGAACCGGCCAGCGCCGAGATCAGGACGACCGAGCCGGGCACCTGCACGGCCTTGCCCATCACCTTCGGGGTGAGGATGTACGCCTCCACCTGCATGTACACGAGCATGAAGATCAGCACGATGACCGCACTGACGGGGGAGTGGATGAGCGCGAGCACGGTCATGACCGCGGTCGTGAGCACCGTTCCGATCAGCGGGATGAGGGTGATGAAGAAGGCGGCGATACCGATGAGGAACGCGCCGGGCACGCCCGTCACCAGCAGCAGGATGGTGCTGTAGACCGCGTTGAAGAACGCGAGCACGACCATCCCGCTGAGGTACTTGCCGAAGTTCTGCAGGATGCGCTCGGTGTACTTGGTGAAGCTGTCGCGGTGCGAGCGGGCGACGAGCCGGTAGAGCGACGCCTTCGTCGTGTCGTACGAGGCGATGAAGTAGAGCGTCAGGATGGCGATGAAGAACCCGGTGGTGAGACCGTTCACGACCGAGAGGCCGAACCCGACGAGACCCGAGCCGATACTGGCCCAGAGCTGCGGATCCTGCACCTCCTGCGCGATCCAGTTCAGGACGGCGGACAGCGTGCCGTTGCTGGTCTCGTTCGCGGGATCGAACCATCCCTGCGCCTTCAGGGCCGCGATCTGCTTGGGGATCGAGACGGCGAGCGACTGGATCTGCTCGATCACGAGCGGCAGCACCACCCACACGATCGCGACGATGACGCCGATGAGCAGCAGGCTGACCGTCACGATCGCCCAGCCCCGCTTCATGCCGCGGCGCTGGAACCAGCGGATCAGCGGATCGAGGCCGACGGTCGCGAACGCGGCCAGGAACACGGAGAAGATGATCGAGCGCAGGCCGTAGAGCATGAGGCCGGTGAGCACGGCGCCGACGGCGCCGAGAGTGATGAGGTACCCGAAGAGCAGCGGGCTGCGATTGAGGAGCGGTTCGCTGCGGCGCTCCTCGGCGGCTCGGGAGGCCGGGGTCGCCGGCGGACGGGTGAAGCGCATCGCGCCCTCCTTCAGGTTCCCGCTGAGCGTACGGGTCGCACGTCGCGCGCGACAAGCACGACACGCTCGCCGTCAGGGTGCTGCTGGATCGTTCCGCGACAGCCGCGCGACCCCGATCTTCGAATCGGCCATCCCGTAGAAGACCCAGTCGACATCCCCGACGCGTTCGATGGCGGTCGGGAACACGACGTTCGGGACGATGCCGCTGCGCTCGTCGTCCGTCTCCGCCGCCAGCAGCGGCTCGGCCGTGCGCTGCAGCACCCGCCACGGCTCGTCGGCGTCGAGGATCATCGCGCCCGCGGCGTAGTTGACGTTCTGCTGCTGGGCGACGCCGGTCTCGAGCCGGCCGGTGACGCCGTGGTGCAGCAGGAGCCAGCCCTCCGGCACGCGGATCGGTGCCGGCCCGGAGCCGATCTTGAGCTCCTCGAACGGATGCTCGGGGCCGGCCAGGAAGCGATTCTGCCGCCACCGGGTCAGCTCGCGCACGTCGGCGAGGACGGCGTCGAGGGGCAGGAACGCGATCCAGATGCTGGGCCGCGACTCGGCCAGGGCGGCCGGGGGATGGGCGCCCTCCCCGGCACGGATCTCGTCGAGATCCCAGACCGGCCGGTGCAGCACGGCGAGGCTCGGCGTCCCGTCCGGAGCGGTGACCGGTTCGGGAAAGAAGACCGTGTCCTTGTTGGGGAAGAGGGCGAGGTCGGTCCCGATCGCGTCGTCGTACTCGAAGGTCACGGGGCCCAGCCGCCTCCACCCGCGCAGGTCCTCCGACACGGCGACGGCCGTGCGCGGGCCCAGGGGGCCGTACGCGACGTACGTCATCACGTGCAGGCCGAGCCGGGGGATGAACGTGATGCGCGGATCCTCGACGCCGGCGTTGCTCGTGCCGCGCTCGAACTCGCGGTCCGGCTCGAGCACGACGCCCACGCGCTCGACGCCGACCGGGACGCCGTCCTCGACCTCCACCCGGGCGAGCCCGACCCGGGAGACGTTACCCGACGCGACCAGACGGGGGAGGAGGTAGAGCTCGCCGTCGGGTCCGCGACCGGACGCGGGGTTCAGCACCCCTTCGGCCTCGAGTGGATCGCCGGGGGCGGGCGTCATCACGACACCCTCCCGGACGAGGCGGTAGGGGAACGGTGTGCTCGTCATCGGACGACCTCCCGGTAGAAGAAGAGTTCGCGCTCGCCGGGAGCGGCGTCCCAGCCCTGCGCGAAGGACCAGCGGCCGCCGAGCTTCTGCAGGCCGCCCCACGCCAGCGAGCCGCCGCGGTGCAGGGCGAGCTGGGTGAAGGGGTCGTCGAGCGTGTAGAGGGCCTGCGCCGCGGCGAAGTCGCCGGCGGCGTCGGCGTAGAAGAAGTCGAGCACCATCCTGTCCCCGTCGACGGCTGCGCACGCCACTTCGTACAGGGAACCAGGGAGCGAGGAGAGATCGAGGTACGGCTGCTCCTCGAACCGCCAGCTCAGGAGGTCGTCGGAGTGCCCGACCATCGGGCGACCGCCGCATCCCTCCGACAGGAACATCAGGTACTCGCCGCCGATGCGGACCGCGCGACCGTGCTCGTCCCGCGGCACGACCGCGCCCTTCGCCCAGCCCTGCGAGACGGCGTAGGGGACGGCGAGGCCGAGCTTGCGCCAGGTGGTCAGGTCGTCCGAGACCGCGGACATGACGTCGCAGGCGACCTCACCGGCGTCGGTACGCCAGATCGCGTTGTAGAAGAGGACGTACCGCCCGTCCGCCTCGTAGACCTTGGGGTCCTCGCAGCCGAGCGCCTCGTTCGCGGTCGTCGGGTAGACGATCGGATTGGCCGGATCGTCGCGCCAGACGCCATCGCGGTGCACGGCGTGCCCGATCCGGCTCGCCGTCGACTCCTTGCGCGGCGACGCGCGGTAGAAGAGGTGCAGCTCGTCGCCGGCCTCGATGACGGTCGGGTTGAAGACCGAGTCGCTGGTCCAGCCGACGCCGGTCGGGTCATCCCACTGGCCCTGCGGGCGGAAGGTGAGCCGGTCGTCCCGCTCGAACGGCCCGATCACCCACTCGGGCCGATCCTCGTAATGGGCCGAGAACTGGTCGGTCGAGATGCGGTCGGTGAGCGCGTTCGTGTGCTCCAGGGCCTCCTGATAACTGGCGCGCAGGGCGTCGATGGTGACGGGGACGGTGTCCACGGTGTCCACGGATCTCCTTGGGGTGGGCGGCTCAGCCCTTGACGGACGAGCCGATGTCGGTCGAGGTGAAGTAGCGCTGGAAGACGATGAACAGCACGACGACGGGTGCGGCGAGCACGACCGCCCCGGCCAGGATGGCGCCGAAGGGGTTGCTCGTGGAGGCCGCCACGGTGCTGATGTAGTTCGCCAGCGAGACGGCGAGCGGCTGCATGCTCGCCTCCTTCGTGATCAGGAACGGCCAGAGGAACTCGTTCCACGGGCCGATGAAGGTGAGCAGCACCACCGTGACGAGCGCCGGACGCACGAGCGGCAGGGCGACCCGCCACAGCACGGTGAACTCGCCCGCCCCGTCGATCCGCGCCGCGTCGAAGAGCTCGCGCGGCAGCTGGAGGAAGTACTGACGGAAGATCAGCACGGCGGCCGAGTTGATCGCGAACGGCAGGATCATCCCGAGGTAGTTGTCCGCTAGCCCGTAGTTGCGCGCGATGAGCACGTACAGCGGGATCATCAGCAGCTGGAACGGGATGGTCTGCACCAGCAGGGCGAGGGCGAACGTCGTGCCGCGCCCCTTCCACTGCAGCACCGACAGCGCGTATCCGGCCAGCACGCCGAAGACGACCGTGCACAGCAGCACTCCGCCTGTGAAGATTCCCGAGTTCGCGAGCCCCGACCACAGGTTGATCCGGGAGTCGATGGCCCCGTAGTTCTGCAGCGTGAGGTTCGCGGGATTCGGGAACGCGCCGGCGATCGACGTGTCGGGGGTCGCCTGCAGCGAGCCGACGAGCATGTAGTAGAAGGGGAACAGGAAGGCGATCGCGCCGATCGTCAGCACGACGCCCTGCAGGATCGCCTGCGGGCGGCTGAGCGCTCGGGACGCCGCCAGGTCTTTGCGTGCCATCAGTCTCGTCCTCCCGCGAATCGGTTCTGCAGCCAGCCGATGATCAGCACCAGGATGACGAGGACGACGCCGATCGCCGCCGCGTACCCGGGGTGCCCCTGCTGGATGCCCTGCTGGTAGATGAGCAGCACGGGCGACGTGGAGTGGCCGTCCGGGCCGCCTCCGCCGGTGAGCAGGTAGGGCTCGGTGAAGAGGTTGGCACCGGTGATGGTGGAGAGCAGCAGCACCAGTACCGTCGCCGGACGGACGCCCGGCACGGTCACCGAGAAGAACTGGCGGACCTTGCCCGCGCCGTCCGTCGCCGCGGACTCGTACAGCTCCCGCGGCACATTCTGCAGCGCAGCGAGGTACAGCAGGATGTACAGCCCGAGCTGCTTCCAGGTCACGTAGATCGCGATGGTCGGCATGGCGAGCCACGGGTTGACGAACCAGGTCGGATTCGGGGCCAGCGGCCCGAGGATGTGGTTGACCAGGCCGTTCCCGCTGAACAGGAAGAGCCACACGCCGATGATCGCGACGCTCGCGGTCACGTACGGCACGTAGTAGCTGACCCGCAGGAACGTGCGGAACCGCGTGATGCTGTTCAGCCCGCTCGCGAGCACCAGCGACAGGATCACCGTGAGCGGCACGTTGATGATCAGGAAGATGCCGACGTTCAGGAACGACTGCAGCACCGCCGGGTCGGTGACCACCTGCACGTAGTTGTCGAAGCCCACGAACGGCTGGTTGACGTTCGCGCCGGGAGCGGCGAAGAAGTAGTCGAAGAACGAGATGTAGACGGCGTAGCAGAGCGGGTAGGCGAAGATCACCAGCACGAACAGCAGGTACGGCGCGCCGAACAGCCAGCCGAGCGGGTTCTTCCCCAGGATCCGCTGGACGAGCGGGCGGCGCCGTCGGGGCGGCGGCCCCGCGGCGGGCGTGGTGCCCGCCGCGGGGGGAGCGGAGACGGTGCTCATGGCTACTTCTGCGCCTGCAGCTTGTCGATCTTGTCGGAGGCGGCCTTGAAGGCGTCCTCGACCGAGCCGCTGCCGTTGATCACGGCCTTGCTGTACGCGTCGCGCAGCGCCTGCATCTGGGCGATGGTGTTGCTGCCGGTGGGGTCGTCCACCGTCCGCGCGCTCTGGTCGCCGAACTCCTTGTAGTCCGGGTGCGAGCTGAAGTACGACGCGTAAGTGGTGGCGATGTCGGTGCGGATCGGCATCTGGCCGGTCACGTCGAGGAGCTTGCCGTCCTGCTCCTTGCTGGTCGCGAACTTGATGACGTCCCAGGCCGTGCCCTGGTTCTTGCAGGACGTGTACATGCCGATGTTCTTGGCGTCCGGGAAGGTGTAGACCTGATCGGCCGGCTTGCCGTCCTTGGTCGGCACCGGGACGGAGCCCCACTGGACCTTGTCGCCGTAGTACGCGATCGCCCACGGGCCGACGATCGCCATGGCGGCCTTGCCGTCGGCGAACGCGTCGCCCTGGTACTGCTCCTTGCCGGCGAGGCCGTCGCTGTAGACGGTCTTCCAGAAGTTCGCCACGTCGAGGGCGTCGTCGGTCGTGATGGCGGCCTTGCCGTCCTCGATGAAGGTCTTGCCGCCGGTCTGCGCGGCGAGCAGCGGCAGGTAGTCGAAGTTCACCTGGAAGAACTCACTGGTCGGAGCCGGGTAGATCGCGTACGGCGCGGCTCCCGAGTCCTTGATCTTCTGCGCGGCGGCGAGGAAGGACGAGTAGGTTGAGAGGTCCGGGTTGTCGGCGTCGAGACCGGCCTTGGCGAAGATCGCCTTGTTGTAGAAGATCATGACCGGGTTCTGCTTCCACGGCATCTGGTAGTAGTCGCCGTCGGAGGACTTGTACTGGTCGGCCGCGTCCCCGCTGCGCGCCTCGATGTACTTCGCGCCGTCGGAGAACTTCGACAGGTCGACGAGGCCGCCCTGCTTCTGCCACTGCCCCGTGGCGGCGGGGAGGTTGTTGAAGACGAGGCAGGGAGTGGTGCCCGCGGTGATGGCCGCGCCGATGACCTCCTCGGTGCTCTTGCCGGCGGGAACCTCCTGGGCCTTGATCTTCTCGTCCGGGTGCGCGGAGTTCCAGGCCGACACCATCGACTTGCCCCACTGCACCTCCTGCTCGTTGTTCGAGTACCAGATGGTGATGGGGCCGTGGGCCTTCATCGCGTCGGACGATCCGCCGCCGCTGGAGCCGCACGCGGCGAGGGTTCCGGCGACGATGCCGGCGGTGACGACCGCCAGCGCGGCCCGGTGGAGGGCTGTTCTGCGTGTTCGCATGGGGTTCTCTTTCGTGAGTGGGGTGTTCGCGTTATCGATCGGCGGCGGGTGGAGCGGTGGATGCGCGCACCACCAGCCGCGCTCGGGGCAGGTCGACGTCGGCCGCTTCGTCGTGCTCCACCAGCCGCAGCAATGCGGTGGCGGCGGCGATGCCCCAGCCGGCCGGGTCGTTGTCGAGCGTCGTGAGGGAGGGATAGATGTAGGTGCCGATCTGGGACCCGTCGAGGCCCGTGATCGACAGGTCGTGCGGAAGCCGCAGACCGCGTTCGTGCGCCACCCCCATCCCCGCGATCGCCATCGGGTCGTTGCCGTACACGATGGCGGTCGGAGGTTCGGGGGCGTCGAGGAGGGAGGCCGTCGCGGCGGCGCCCTGCTCGGGGGAGAAGTCGGTGGCGACGACGACGGGGTCGAGGCCCGCCGCGCGCATGGCGCTGTCGAAGCGTTCGCGACGGCGCAGCCCGTGCAGCATCCGCTCGTCGCCGGACACGTGCACGATGCGGCGGTGGCCGAGGTCGACCAGGTGCGCGACGAGCTCGTCGATGCCGGCGTCGTAGTCCCGGGTGATGACGGGGAAGGGGCTGCCGCCGACCGGCTCGCCGAGCGACACGGCCTGCGAGCCGAGCCGCTCGATCAGTCCGATCCGGTCGTCCGACGCCAGCAGGTCGGTGAGGAGGAATCCGTCGACCCGCTTGTCGGACGCGAGCCGGGTGTACGCGCGCTCCTCCGCCTCCGGGTCGGGCACGACCGTCAGGACGAGCACCTGGCCGCGCTCGGCGAGCACGGTCTCGACGCCGGCGATGAAGGCCGCGAAGAACGGGTCGACCTCGATGGTGCGGGCGGGGCGTCGGAGGATGAGGCCGAGTGCGTAGGCGCGGCGGGTCGTGAGGCCCCGGGCGCTCGGGTTGGGCGTCCAGCCGAGCTCGCGGGCGGCCGCGAGGATGCGCTCACGGGTCTCGGTGGCGACGCCGGGTCGCTCGTTGAGGGCGAGGGAGACGAGTCCCTTGCTCACGCCCGCAGCGCGCGCGACGTCGTTGATGGTGACGGCGGCGGGCGTCATCGGGGGACGACCGTCGTGAAGCCGCCGGGCTCGACCGCGATCAATCCGCGGGCGCCGACGGTCTGCGCGCCGCCGACCTGGCGGCCGGAGCTGTCGTAGCGGACGACGGTCGCCGGCGCCGACGTGCTCAGCCGCTGGGGGACGGGGAGCTTCGTCGCGTTGACGTAGACGTCGAGGCTCGAGGAGCCGGTGAGCGCCAGATGGGAGACGACGGGCTGCACCAGAACCGCGTCGAGTTTCGCCGAGCCGGAGACATGGGCCGTGACGGCGGTCGTCGAGGCGAGCACGGGGAGCGTCAGCGTCTGAGGGAGCAGGAAGACAGGGCTCGCGCCACTGCCCTGGGCGGCTCCGGCGCGGATGTTCGCCGTCGATCCGATCGGCACGGTCACCCGGCCGAGCTGTGCGGTCCAGCGGGTGCTCCCCGAGCCGGCCGGCAGCCCGGTCGCGGGGTCGCCCGGTCCGAGGTCGGCGATCGGGAGGAGGCGGGCCGCCGGGTGACCGGTGGGCAGCGTCACGGTGACCGTAGCGCCCGACGCGGCGGCGACGTACGCGCCGCCCGACCAGTTCGCCGATCCGGTCCAGGCCGAGGCCGGGGTGACGACGGACGCCGAGCCCGTGAGCCGGCCGGACTCCGCCTCCACCACCTGGATGCCATCGGTCGCCGTCGTCCGGGTGAGGCTGGTCGCGGCGCGGGCGATGGCGGGATGGGCGTCGAGCGCGAGCATCGTGAGCTGGGTGTGGATGACGGACTCGGCGCCGCAGTTGCGGTTCACCGTGCCGTCGGTGGCGATGCCGTCGACGCACACGCCGGTCGCGGGGTCGTACGCCGGGGTGCCTGCCGGATTGGCCCCGAAGAACCAGGCGGCCTGGGCTCCGGCCAAAGCGGCGAGCCCCGCGGCGCCGGTCGCGTCGGACGCGGCGACGAGGCCCTCGACCCGCGAGTCCACGCCGTAGGCGATCTGCGTGCGGTCGGCCGGGGTGGGCGTCCATCCGTTGTCCGGACCGCCGGAGGCCAGCAGCTGGGCGGTGAACTGGGCGAGGTCGGTGGTCGCCGCCTTCTGCAGGGACGCGTCGCCGAGGACGCTCGCCGCGGCGGTGAGCGCCGCCGGCTGCATCGCGCCCCAGGCGTGCCAGAACGTGGGGGAGTTCGCCTCGGGCAGGAGAGCGCCGAACGGCCACTGACCGATCCCGCCGCTCGCGAGTTTCGCGATGCCCTCGGCGTACCGGGCGAGCGCCGTACGCGCGGTCTGGTCAGAGGGGGCGGCGGCGGCGTATTCGCTGAGGCCCAGCACGGCCTCCGCCGTCGGGCTCGCGCTCCCCGAGATCAGCCAGGCGGGGACGGTGACGCCGTTGGCGGTCGTCGTCGTGCCGTACTTGCTGAGCGATTGGCGGCCCAGCGCGCCGAGGGCGAGCCCGAGGCGGTCGGCGAGGAATCCCGCGAACTGCGGGTCCGCGTCACGGAAACCGGCGTAGCCCTCGCCGAGCGCCCACACGGTGCGGGCGAGCCAGAACGACTCGGCGGAGTCGCTCGGGTCGGGGAGCTCGACGGGGATGGCGGACGGGTTCAGGGTGCCGTCCGACTGCTGCCAGAGCACGACGTTGCCCGCGTTCGGGCCGGAGTCGGTCTGCAGGTAGGTGAGCGAGCGCAGCAGCTCGTAGGCGCTCTGCTTGCTCGAGGCGGTGCCATTCTGCTTCCAGTCCCGCAGATAGACGACCGCGGCACGGGAGATGTCGTCGGCGTCGAACGCGCCTTGCGCGTACCAACCGCGCGCGGCGTCCGTGATGGGTCCGCCTCCCACCCGGGAGAAGGTGCCGTCGGCCTGCCGGTCGGCGTACACCCAGGGTGCGCGCGCCGACGGTTCGGTGTCCTGCCGGTAGGTGGTGTGCCCGGCGATGCCGGTGAGCAGCGGCACGTCGTCGAGGAGGAAGTCGAGGTGGGCGAGGTTCGTCAGCTTCGCGGGCGCGGCGGCCGTGCGACTGCTGTCCGGGGCCGTCGGTGTCGCCGTGGCCGCTGCCGCGGGGAGGGCGAGCGCCGCCGTCACGAGCGTCGCGGTGGCGACGGCGAGCAGAGTGATCCGCTTCATTGCGTTTCCTTCGTCTGGTGTCCCGGCGAGTGACCTAAACCGGTTTAACGCACCGTAGGCGGGTTGAAGGGAGATGTCAACAGGCGTTCCCGCTCCAGGTGCTCGGGGGCTTGTGGCACCGGTGGCGGGAGGCGAGACTGAACGGACCGGTCGCGGACGACCGCCACCGGCGACGACCGAGGAGGAACCGTGGAGTACAAGGACATTCCCACCAAGGCCGACATCGAGAGGATCGCCGCTCTGCGCGAGCCGGGATGCGTCAGCATCTACCTGCCCACCGGCACGACTCCGCCCGAGGCGGACCGCGCGCGCATCGAGCTCAAGAACCATCTCAGCCAGGCGGTGCGCGCGCTCGAGGCGCTCGGCGTCGCGAAGGCCCGCATCCAAGCGGTCCAGGCGGAGGGGGAGGTGATCCTCGACGACCGGGACTTCTGGCGCTACCAGTCCCGTTCGCTCGCCGTCTTCCTGGACGGCGAAGTCGCGCAGACGTTCCGGCTGCCGAACCGTCTGAACAGCGCGTGCGAGGTCGCGGACCGGTTCTACGTGAAGCCGCTGCTGCGCGCCGTCACGTTCCCGCAGTCCGCGCTCATCCTGGCGCTCGCCCAGAACTCCGTGCGACTGATCCGGATCGCCGCGGAGGCGCCTCCCACGCCCGTCGAGGTCGAGGGGATGCCGCAGGACGTGGCCTCCGCCGCCGGACTGCCGTCGATCAGCGGACGCTCGCCGGACGGACGCGTCCAGGGCTCCGAGGGTCAGAAGGTGCGGATGCTGGAGTACGTGCAGGCGATCGACCGAGCGCTGCACCCGCTGCTCGCGAACACGACGGAGCCCCTCATCCTCGCCGCTGCGGAGCCGCTCAGCGGCATCTTCCGCGGCGCGAGCACTTACCCCCACCTCGTCGAGGAGACCATCGGCGGCAACCCGGAGGAGAAGACCGACGAGGAGCTCTCCACGGCGGCACGCGGCGTGCTCGACGCCGTCTACGCCCGCAAGACCGACGAGCTCAAGGACGACTTCGAGGCGCGGATCGCGGCAGGGACGGCCCTCGTCGACCTGAGCGACATCGCCCGCGCGGCGACGTTCGGCGCCGTCGAGGCACTGGTCTTCGACATCGACCGCCGCGTGCCCGGCTCAGTCGACGACGAGTCGGGCGCGATCGACCTGGCCCCGGAGGACGCGCCCGGCTACTACGGCGTGGTGGACGAGATCATCCGCCGCTCCCTCGCCTCGAAGGCGAAGGTCTACGCCGTGCGCGCGGAGGACGTGCCGGGCGGCGGTGCCGTCGCCGCGGCGGTGCGCTTCCCGGTCTAGCGGCGGCTGAGGGACAGCACGAGGGACTCCTGCACGACGGCGAGCCAGTCGAAGACCGTGCGACGGATCTGCGACTCCTCGTCGTGCAGGTCTCCCTCGTCGCCGTCCTGCACGATCCCGAGCCGGGCGGCGAGCACGAGACGGATGTCGGTCAGGCAGCGGAGCCACGCAGTCGCCTGCGCCTCGTCGAGCATGACGTCCACGCGGGAGGCATCGGACCGGGCGAGGCATTCGACGACGATGCGGGCGTTGAGCGCCTTGCGCTCCGCGATGCCGTCCGCCGTGAACCGCCGGAACTCGGCGGAGGCTGCCGGGTCGCCGGGATAGGCGTCCGGCATGAGCCGGATCAGCGCCGGGTCGCTGCGGAGCTCGTCGTCCTCGATCGCCGCCTCGGATGCCAGCTCGGCGGCGTCGGTGGCGAGGCGCAGCAGCAGTTCCGCCTCCTCCGCCTCGAAGCGGGCGGCGACGCGGCCGTGGCCGACGGGATGGAAGAGCCTCATGCGTCCGCCTTCGTCAGCGTCGCCCACAGTCCGTAGTCGTGCATCGCCTCCACGTGCCGCTCCATCTCCTCGCGGGTGCCGGTCGCGACGACGGCGCGACCCTCGTTGTGCACCAGCATCATCAGGCGTTCGGCCTCCGCGCGGGGATACCCGAAATAGGTGCGGAACACGTGGGTGACGTACGACATGAGGTTCACGGGGTCGTTCCACACGATGGTGACCCAGGGCGAGCCGAGCTCGAGGCGCTCCTCGAGGCCGACCGACCCCTCGGTCCGCTCCGTCGGTCGCGCATCCGTCATCGGCTCGCCGCCGCGATCGCGTCCGCCGCCCGCACGAGCGTGAGGTGGGTGAGCGCCTGGGGCGTGTTGCCGGCCTGGGAACGCCCCTCGACGTCGTATTCCTCCGAGAGCATGCCCACGTCGTTCGCGAGGGACACCAGCCGGTCCATCAGCCGGCGCGCGTCGTCGAGCCGGTGCGAGTGCGCGTACTGCTCGACGAGCCAGAACGAGCAGGCGAGGAAGGGATGCTCACCCGGCGGGAGGCCGTCGACGCCCTGCTCCGTGCGGTAGCGCAGCACGAGATCGTGGCGCAGCAGATCCTGCTCGATCGCGCGCACCGTGCCGAGCATGCGCGGATCCTCCCAGTCGACGTAGCCGACCTGGGCGAGCTGGAGCAGGGACGCATCCACCTCCCGTGTGCCGTAGTGCTGCACGTAGGTGCCGCGCACCCGGTCGAAGCCGTTCGCCTCGATGTCGGCCCTGACCTCGTCGCGCAGGGTGCGCCAGCGGACGACCGGCCCCTCGAGCCCGTCGCGCTCCACCGCGCGGACCGCGCAGTCGAACGCCGCCCAGACGAGGGCCCGCGAGTGCGTGAACGTCTGCGGTTCGCCGCGGATCTCCCAGATGCCGTGGTCCGGCTCCCGCCAGTGCTCCTCCAGGTACCCCATCAGCGCGCGCTGCAGCGCCCACGAGAACCGCGTCTCGCCGTTGCCGAGCCGGCGCCCGCGGTCGAGGCCGATCATCACCTCGCCGATCACGTCGGCCTGGAACTGGGTCGACGCGCCGTTGCCGATGCGCACCGGATGCGCGCCCTGATATCCGGGGAGGGAGGTGAGCTCCCGTTCGGCCAGGTCGCGCTCGCCGGAGAGGCCGTACATGATCTGCAGGTCGGCGGGGTCGCCGGCGATGGCGCGCAGCAGCCAGTCGCGCCAGTGGTCGACGTAGTCGTCGTAGCCGTGGGCGAGCAGCACGCCGATGGTCAGGGACGCGTCGCGCAGCCACACGTAGCGGTAGTCCCAGTTGCGCTCGCCACCGAACGCCTCGGGGAGGGAGGTCGTCGCTGCCGCGACGATCCCGCCCGTCTCGAGGTGCGTCAGGGCGCGAAGGAGCAGCAGCGAGCGCACGACCTCGTCGCGGTACGGCCCGTCGTGGTCGCAGCCCTCGGCCCAGCGGGTCCACCACGTGCGGGTCTGCTCCAGCGCGTGCTCGACGTCGAGCGCCTCCGGGGTCGCGCGGTGCGACGGGAACCAGGTGAGGGTGAGGTCGACGATCTCGCCGGCCTTCACGGTGAACTCCCCGTGGTGGGCGTGATCGGTCGCGTGGAGCACCGGCCCGCGCACGACGATGGCGTCGGGCCCGGCGACCGCGACCAGCGCGGACGGGTGCTCGGCGGTGTCCTTGCGCACCCAGGGCGTCGCGGAGGCGTAGCCGAAGCGGATCCGCAGCTCCTGCTGCATTCGCACCGTGCCGCTCACGCCCCGCACGCGGCGGATCACGTCGGCTCGATGGTCGCCCATCGGCATCGTGTCGGTGACCTCCACCTCCCCGTCGCCGGTGCGCCAGCGCGTGACGAGCGTCATCGTGTCGCCCTCGTAGTGACGCGTGCTCTTGGCGGAGGCGTCGAAGGGCGCGACGAGCCAGCGGCCGTGATCCTCGGTGCCGAGGAGGGCGCCGAACATCGACGACGAGTCGTAGCGGGGGAGGCACAGCCAGTCGATGCTGCCGTCCTTGCCCACGAGCGCTCCGGTGAAGCAGTCACTGATCAGGGCGTATTCCTCGATGGGGAGCGACATATCCCCAGTATGGCCGTACTGTGATGTTCATGACGCAGACCGTCGACACTCTCGCGATTCTCGGAGCGAGCGGCGATCTTTCCGCCCGCCTGCTGCTCCCCGCCATCGGCCAGCTCCTGTCGGATCACCCGGATCGACGGTTCCGTCTGGTCGGCGCCGGCTTCGAGGACTGGACGGACGCGCACTGGCGCTCCGTCGTGCGCGCGTCGTTCAAGACCATGAAGGCGTCGGGGCCGGCGGTTGAGGAAGTCCTCAAGGAGACCGTCTACGTGCAGGCCGATGTCACGCAGGCTGCGGACCTCGAACGCATCTTCGCCGCCTGCGAGGGCGCGCCCGCCCTCTACTTCGCCCTGCCGCCGGCGATCACCGCGAAGGCGTGCGGGGTTCTCGGCACGATGGACCTCCCGCGCGGGCTGACGCTCGCCCTCGAGAAGCCGTTCGGCACGGACAAGCGCAGCGCCATCGCCCTCAACAAGCAGCTCGCCACCCTGGTGCCGGAGGACCGCATCCACCGCGTCGACCACTTCCTCGGCCGGTCGACCGTCTTCAACCTGATCGGGCTGCGGTTCGCGAACAGCATCCTGGAGCCGCTCTGGAACAGCGACCACATCGAGCGGGTCGACATCGTCTACGACGAGTCGCTCGCGCTCGAGGGGCGGGCACGCTACTACGACAACGCCGGTGCGCTGGTCGACATGATCCAGAGCCACCTGCTGCAGGTCCTGGCCGTGGTGGCGATGGAGCCGCCGTCGACGCTCGACGCGGTCGACCTCCGCGACGCCAAGGCCACGGTGCTCCGCGCGACCCGGGTCTGGAAGGACAGCCCGGTCGAGTCGAGCAGGCGGGCGCGGTACACCGCGGGCCAGGTCGAGGGCGAGACGGTCCCGTCGTACGTCAAGGAGCCCGGAGTCGACCCCTCCCGCGGCACGGAGACGCTCGCCGAGGTGACCCTGCAGATCGACACGTGGCGCTGGGCGGGTGTGCCGTTCACGCTGCGGTCCGGCAAGGCACTGGGGCAGCGGCGGCGGGAGGTCGTGGTGACGTTCAAGCCCGCTCGCCACGTGCCGAAGGGCCTCAAGGGCACGAAGGAGCCGACCAAGCTCCGGATCATGCTGGCTCCCGACGAGATGTCGCTGGAGCTCAACGTCAACGGTCCGGGCGACCCCTTCGAGATCGAGCGCGCGGCGCTGAGCGTCTCGTTCGGGCCGGGCCAGCTGCTCGCGTACGGTGAGGTCTTGGAAGGGATCCTGGACGGGGATCCGTCGCTCTCGGTGCGCGGGGACACCGCGGTCGACTGCTGGCGGATCGTGGCACCGGTCTTGACGGAGTGGCGCAAGGACGAGGTCCCGCTGCAGAACTACCGCGCGGGGTCGGAGGGCCCGGCATCCTGGAAGCGGATCGGCTGAGCCCGCGGCGGGTCAGGCGGCGTTGCGCTCCACGATCGCGGGGATCTCGCCGGTGACGGGCTTGCGGAGGTCGGTCCAGACGGTGATGGGGGCAGGCTCCCAGCCGAATGCGGCCGGCTCGTCGCTCTCGTCGGCGGCGATGGTCTCGTCGGTCTCGATGCTCGCGGCGACGGGCGCGCTCTCGGAGGGGGCCAGGTGCTGCGGCTCGGTGACCGCGCCGATCTCGCCCGCTTCGAGTCGATTGCGCGCGTCGACGAGCGCCGCGGCGATGCCGACGGAGACCGACTGCGCGAGCACGGAGTGGAAGATGGTGTCGGTGTCGTCGGCCGAACGGCGCGAGACCGTCCATTCGCCGCTCTCGCCGATCAGCTCGGCGATCTTGCCGTGCACGATCTCGAGGATCTGCGCGTCCGTCAACTGAGGGACCGGCGCCGCCGGAACCTCTGCCGCGGCGTGCCGCCTGCGTCCAAACATCGCGATACCCCTTCCCTGGCTCTCCGTCGTTACCAGTGTCGGGGAGGAACGGGCTGTCTGCGGCGCGGACACGCCGGTTGATCAGCGGAATTCCGCGGTCAGGAGCCCTTTCGGGAGCCCAGCGGCTTCGCCTCGCGCTCGGCGGCGTCCTTCGAGTCCTCCACCACGGTGCCGATGGCGATCGCCAAGGACAGGGCGGCACTGATCCAGAGCAGGGGGACACGCCAGTCCCGCACCCCGCTCCTGGTCGACTGGATGGTGGTCCACAGGCCCATGATGGCCGAGAGCACCGCGCCGTTGAAGACGTACTTGCGCATCCGCATCCTTTCGCTCTTCCCGTAGCGTACGCTGCCTACGGCGCCGGGGGGACCCGGCCCTGCGGAAAGGGAGTCGGGATGCGCACAGCCGTCGTCGGGGCGGTCCTGCTCGTGCTGGGCGCGATCGCCGTGGCCGTCGGCATCCTGCCGCTGCCGGAGGTCGCGGTGCTGTGGGACCGGGTGTGGCCCATCCTGCTCTTCGTCATCGCGGTCACCGTCGTCACGGAGCTGGCCGCGGAGGCGGGCCTCTTCACCTGGGTGGCTCAGCGCGCGGCCCGCTGGGGGCGCGGGCGCGCCTGGGTGCTCTGGCTGCTCGTCGTGCTCGTCGCTGCGCTGTGCACGATCTTCCTCTCGCTCGACACGACGGCCGTCCTGCTGACGCCGGTGGTGATCGTGCTCGCCCGGCATGCCGGGCTCAACCCGCTGCCGTTCGCACTCACGACGGTGTGGATGGCGAACGCCGGCTCGCTGCTGCTGCCGGTCTCGAACCTCACCAACCTGCTGGCCCAGCACGCGATGGGTGATCCGTCGCCGGCGGCGTTCGCGGCTCTGATGTGGGCACCGGCGCTGGTCGCGATGGTCGTGCCGATGATGGCGGTCTTCGTCATCGCGCGGCGGTCGCTCGTCGTGCGCTACGAGCCTGGCGAGGAGGAGTCGGTCGGCGACCGGGTGCTCTTCGCGACGAGCGCGATCGTGGTGGTCGCCCTCGTTCCGCTGCTCGTCTCCGGTCTGCCCGTCTGGTTGCCGGCCTCCGCGGCCGCGATCGTGCTGGGAGCGGTGTTCGTGGTGCGTCGGCGTTCGGTGCTGCGCTTCGGGCTGGTCCCGTGGCAGCTGGTGGTGCTCGCCTCCGGCCTGTTCCTGTTCATCGAGGCGTTGCACGCCGTCGGGCTCGGCGCTCTGCTCGCCGCGGTCTCGGGGACCGGGGAGTCGCCGCTGGCGCTGCTGCGGCTCTCGCTCACCGGGATGGTCGGCGCGAACGCGATCGACAACCTCCCCGCCTACCTGGCGCTCGAGCCGGTGGCGGGATCCCCGGTGCGGCTCGCCGCCCTGCTCATCGGCGTCAACGCGGGGCCGCTCGTCACGCCGTGGGCGTCACTGGCGACCCTGCTCTGGCATCAGCGGTTGACGTCGTTCGACGTGGAGCTGCGGTGGAAACGCTACGTGCTGCTCGGTGCCATCGTGGCGCCGGTCACCGTCGTGCTCGCGACGCTCGCGCTCGCGGTCACCGGCTGAGCGGGACCGCGAACGCGAGCGGCGCTGCGGCTATTCGGCAGGGAGCAGCTGAGAGGCGCGGACGACGCGCTTGCGTGCGATCGCGATGAGCACCAGCCCGAAGCCGAACGCCGCCCAGAGGAGCAGCCCGCCGAGGCCGCGCCAGAGGTCCGAACTGCTCGCGATCACGCCCTGGAGCGCGGTGATCGCGGGTGAGGTCGGCAGCCACGGGAGGGCGCCGTCGAAGAAGGCGGGCGCCGTCGACACGATCCCCGACGCCAGGGTGATCACGACCACCAGCATCGACAGGAATCGGCCGATGCCGCCGAGGAGCGCGACGAGACCGTGGTTGACCGCGGCGAAGGCGATCCCGACTCCGACGGCGACGCCGGCGAAGCCGAACCAGTGGCCGGCGTCGAGGTGCAACGCCGGCTGCATGATCGCGGCGACGAGCACGCCCTGGACGGCTCCGAGCACGGCGGCCGGGACGAACCCGTCGAGGGCGATGAGCCCGGCGGCGCGGGAGGTCAGCAGCGCACGGCGCGAGACGGCCTGCAGCACCAGGAACGAGGCCAGCGCGCCCAGCCAGAGGGCGACGGACGCGAAGAGCGGGATGCTCGTCGACCCGAACGCGGCCGTGCCCGACGCCTTCTGCGTCACCGGCTCGGAGGCGACTGAGGCGAGGTTGGTGCGCTCGCCGCTGTCGTAGCTCGGCAGCTGCGCCACCGCGGTCTTCAGCCCGGAGGCGAGGGAGGCCGCCCCGGACGCCGACTGATCGGCGCCGGTCGCGAGGGGCGTGATGCCGGTCGCGAGCTGGGAGACACCGTCCGAGAGCTGGGAGGCTCCGGACGCGCTCTGAGCGGCGCCGTCAGCGAGCTGCGCGGCGCCCGAGGCGGACTGCTGCGTGCCCGCGGCGAGCTGCTGCGCGGCGGAGGCCGACTGCGCGAGCTGCCCGGGAAGCGGGGCGACCTGGTCGGACAGCGTCTGCGCTCCGGAAGCGACCTGGGTCGCGGCCGCGAGCAGGCCGGGCTTCTGAGCGGTGCCGGGTTGAGTGATCCCATCGATCGCCTGTTGGATGCCGGCACAGATCGGGTCTCCTGGGTGCAGCGCGTCGCAGTTCGCCTTGAGCTCGGCGAGGCCGGTTGCCGTCTGGCCGATCCCGTCACGCACTCCGGCTGTGCCGGCCGCCAGCTGGGCCGTGCCCGCGGGGAGCGCCGCAGCGTCCGAAGCGCCTGACGTCAGCGCATTCGCGAACGTCGTCATATTGCTCGACAGCGTCCCGAGCCCGCTGGAGAGCCCGCTCGCCCCCGAAGACAGCTGGCCGATGCCGCTCGACAGCGAGGACGCCCCGCTCGCGAGCTGACCGGCCGCGTCGTTCAGCTGGTGCGTGCCGCTCGCGAGCTGCGTGAGTCCGCTCGACAGCTGGTCCGCTCCGGTCGCCGCCTGCCCGATCTGGTCGTGCAGGGTGTTGAAGCCCACGTACACGTTCTCGAGGTACGTCGAGGTGAGTTGCTTATTGAGCACCGTGGTGGCCGTGGTGGTCACGGCCTGGCTGATCGCCGGGTCGACGAGCTTCGACTTGTCGCTCGTTCGCACGTCGATGGTGGCCTGGGTGGCGTCGGCCGCCTCGCCCGACGGGGAGGTCGCGGCCTTCGAGAACGTCTTCGGGATGGTGACGACGGCGACGTAGCGCCCGTCGGCGACACCGCTGGCGGCGTCCTTCTCGTCGGTCAGCACCCAGCTGAAGTTGTCCTTCGAGCTGTCGAGCAGCCCGGCGGAGAGCTGCCG
Source organism: Leifsonia naganoensis (assembly GCF_013410615.1). NCBI lineage: Bacteria > Bacillati > Actinomycetota > Actinomycetes > Micrococcales > Microbacteriaceae > Leifsonia > Leifsonia naganoensis. The sequence goes on along the minus strand of NZ_JACCHJ010000001.1, from coordinate 2,886 downwards.
CCCGAGGGGCACGGTCTGGTCGCCGATCTTCACCGGCTGATCGAGGTTGACGACAGCGGCCTTCACCGAATCCAGTCGGTCCGTGGGGTTCCACAGCGCCCAGACGAGCAGGCCGCCGATGGCGAGCGGGACCAGGATGATGCCGACGATCGTGAGCCAGGTGATCCGCTTGTCGGAGCGCATGCGCTCGAGCGAGAACAGGGAGCCGGGACGGCGGAGGGGGGACGGGCTGGTCATCAGGCGTTCGCCTTCTCGAGGTGGGCCGGCGCATGGGCCGTGCGGTCGGGGGAAGCGGTGGGGTCGTCCGGCAGGAGCACCGTGCCGGTCTCGACGCCGTCGGGGAGGATGTCGTCGAGCCCGGTGGGGTCGACGCAGCTCACCACGAGGGCGAACGGCCGGTCCTCCACGTGGGCGCGGCTGAGCGCGGCCGAGAGCTCCGCGCGGATCCGGCGGCGTTCGATCGGATCGGTCACGGTGTCGGCGGCGTCGAGGGCCAGCAGCTGCGGACGGCTCGCCAGGGCACGACGCACGTCGTCGACGGGGGTGTCGGAGGCGCCGAGCCGGACGACCGAGGTGCGCGAGCGCACGCCGGACCCGCGGGTGGGCAGCACGAGCCCCGCCACCTTCATCGTCCCGGAGTCCGCCTTCGTGCGTCCGGTCACCGCCATCAGGAGGGTGAGGGCGGCCATCCGATCGCCGCCGTGCACGACGAGGACCTCGCGGTCCCGGAGGCGGAACGACACGTCGTGCAGGACGGGGCGGCGGCGCACGCTCACCGAGAGGCCGTCGGCCGCGGCAACCACGCCCGCGCCGTTCTCCGGCCAGTCGGCCAGCTCGAGCTCCTTCTGCAGCCCGTCGCCCTCCACGTCGAACGAGGGAAGGATGCGGTCGAGCCAGCGCGGCATCCACCACGCCTTGTCGCCGAGCAGCTGCAGGATGGCGGGCACCAGGGTCATGCGCACGATGAACGCGTCCACGAACACGCCGACGGCGAGCCCGAGGGCGATGGGCTTGATGGACGTGTCGCCCTCGGGGACGAACGCGGCGAACACCGAGATCATGATGATCGCGGCGGCCGTGACCACCTTCGCGGAGCCGACGAACCCGCTCTGGATCGCGCGCCGGGCGTTGCCGCCGTGCACGTAGTCCTCGCGGATGCGGCTGACCAGGAACACCTCGTAGTCCATCGCGAGACCGAACAGCACGCCCATCAGGATGATCGGCATGAAGCTGATCACCGGCCCGGTCTTGTCGACGTTGAGGGCGTCGGAGAACCAGCCCCACTCGAAGACGGCCGTGACGGCGCCGAACGCGACGCCGACCGAGAGCAGGTAGCCGAGGGCGGCCTTGATCGGCACGGCGATGGAGCGGAACACCATCGTCAGCAGCACGAGGGAGAGCCCGACGACGAGGATGCCGAACGGCAGCAGCGCCCCGGCCAGCCGGTTGGAGACGTCGATCTGCGCGGCCGTGGTGCCGGTCACCTTCAGGTCGACCTTGTACTCGTCGAGGAAGTGCTGGTGCTTGGCGCGCAGCTCGGCGACGAGGTCGGCGGTGCGCTGGTCGTCCGGGCCGGTCGTCGGGATGACCTGGACGATACCGGTGTCGGCCGTCGCGTTCGGCGTGGAGAGCGGGACCGCGGCGACGCCGGGCATCTCCGCGATCTCGGCGCCGATCTTGTCCATCAGGCCGACCGGGTCGGTGCTGGAGATGATCGAGCCGGTGACGATCAGCGGACCGTTGTAGCCGGGCCCGAAGTGCTCGGAGATGAGGTCGTAGGTGATGCGCGCGGGGTCGTCGGGAGCGTGCGATCCGGCGTCCGGCAGAGCGAGCCGCAGCTGCAGTGCCGGCACGGCCGCGATGCCGAGCGCCACGATCACGGCGACGACGGTCACGATCGGGAAGCGGGTGACCGCGCGCACCCAGCCGCGGAAGAACCCCTTCGGGATCTCGGCGGTGGCGGCGTGGGCGAGGCTGGGTGCGGCTGCGCGAGCGGGAGCCGCGGCGGGCGCGGCGACCGGAGCGGGCTCGGACTCGGCGGACGGAGCGGCGGCCGTTCCGTCGTTCGTGGCGGCGCGCGCGGCACGCTTCTCCGCGCGACGGGATGCCCGGCGCCCCGGCGTGATGCGTGCCCCGGCGAAGCCCAGGAGGGCGGGGGTGAGGGTCAGCGCGACGAGCACGGCGATCGCCACCGCGGCGGACGCGGCGAAGCCCATCGTGGTGAGGAAGGGGATGTTCGCGACCGCGAGACCGGCCAGCGCGATGATCACGGTGATGCCCGCGAAGAGCACCGCGGATCCGGCCGTGGCGACCGATCGCGCGGTCGACTCCTCCGGATCGACGCCCGCCTTCAACTGGCTCTGATGACGGGAGATGATGAAGAGCGAGTAGTCGATCCCGACCGCCAGCCCGAGCATGAGGGCGAGCAGGGGAGTGGTCGACGAGATCGGCCCGAACACCGTCGCGATGAAGATGAGGGCCATCGAGAGCCCGACGCCGAGCAGTGCCGTCAGCAGTGGCATCCCGGCCGCGATGAACGACCCGAACGTGACGATCAGCACGACCAGCGCGATCCCGACGCCGACCAGCTCGGTGAGCGACAGGGTGGGCAGGCTCTGCGAGAACAGCTGGCCGCCGACGGCGACCTGCGAGCCGTGCGGCAGTTGCTTCTGCAGGTCGGCGCCCGCGTCCTGCAGGGCGGTCTTGGTCTCCGCCGTGACGGTGGTCTGCTGGCCCTTCAGCTGCACCGTGATGATGGCCGCGGTGCGGTCGTCCGAGATCAGGTTCTTGACGGTCGTGCTGTACGGCGAGGTGGCGCCCGAGACGCCGTCGACCTTCGCGAGGTGGTCGACCGCGTCTTCGACAGGATCCTTGATGCCGGCCTGG